>NZ_RBKT01000001.1:0-4800000 GCF_003633685.1 Micromonospora pisi
TGGTCGTCAGCCCCCGGGTCCACCCGCCGACCCATCGTGGTCCGCGTTGGCGGGGACCACGGTTCTGCGGCGTCTGCACCCTGGAAATCCCCCGTGTCATGCGGCTGCCGAGACGCCCAGACTAGACAACGGCGGAACCGGTGCGGGTCGGGCCGCTTCGATGGCGGGACGCCAGTACGGCACCGATTGCCAAGGCGATCGCCAGCAGCGCGACCGCCGGGCCCGGGCCGGGCGTCGGCCACACCGCGGGTACGACGCCGGGAAACAGCGCGCTCCCGTCGTCGTACCGGAACGCCAGGGCCATCGCAGAACCGGCAGCGACGAATCCACTGGCCGCGCCGACCACGAGTGGTAGGACAGAGCGGCGGCCGGCCGGAACGAGGAGCGCCCAGGTGACACAACTGTGCAGCGCGAGCACGCTCGCCGCGTAGACCTGCCAGCCCGGGAACCGGGTCAGGGGGATGTCGAAGCTGCCGTACATTGCCCACGGCACGACGACGGAAAGTAGGCTGCCGGCGACACCGGTCGCCGCACCGAGCGGTACCAGGATCCTGGGCATGCGGCATCAGCCCCCGGCGTTGCGGAGCATCCACTCGTCCTCGCCGCCGGTGGGCTCCGGCCGGTCCGGACGGTGGTCCGTCTCGATCAGTGGTACGTGGTCCTCCGGCAACACCCGCGGGGGCAACTGCCCGAACCGCAGGTGACGCAGGTACGCCAGTTCCTCGTCCGAAAAGTGTTCGACGGATTCCTCACCTGTCGCCATGGCGGCCTCCTCGTTCCGCCCCATTGTCACCCGGTTTCACAAGGCGCGACCACCCCGTCACCAGGATGGAGGGCGCCGACCACAGGTTCGGGCTGTCGTCCTCGGCGGCGTTCGCAAGCGCCGATCCGGCCAGTCAGGAGCCGAGGAGGGCGAGTGCCGCGCGCACCGGTGTGCGGGTAAGGGTCCGTTGGAAGGACGCCTCGCCCTGGCAGAACCGGGCGAACATCCGCCAGCCCGGCGGGGTCGCGACCACCGTGTGGAAGACCCCCGGGTGGCGGGTGAACGCGCCGAGCAGGCGCCGCCCGGCCGCCATCGACGGGCCGAGCTGTTCGTGCACCGCCGTGACGTAACCGTCGAGGTCGCCGCTGGCGGCCGCGACGCCGGCGAGCGCACCGGAGCGGAGCGCGAAGCTGATCCCCTCGCGGGTCCACGGTTCGAGCAGACCGGCGGCGTCACCGGCGACCAGCACCCGGCCCCGCCGCAGCGGCGAACCGTCGGTACGGCAACGGGTCAGGTGACCCGAGTCGTGGATCGGGTCGATCCCGGCGAGGCCGAGCCGGTCGACGAAGTCCCGCAGGTAGCGTCGGGTCGCCTCGGGCTGACCGCGCTCGGCGATGACACCGACGGTGAGCACGTCACCCTTCGGGAAGACCCAGGCGTACGAGCCCGGGATCGGTCCCCAGTCGAGCAGCAGCCGGCCCCGCCACCGCTCCTGCAACGCGGACGGGACCGGCAGTTCCAACTCCAGCCCGAGGTCGACCTGGTCGTACTCGACGCCCACGTGGCGGGCGGTGATGCCGGAGGATCCGTCGGCGCCGACGACCACGCCGGCGGTCACCTCCGTGCCGTCGGCGAGCCGGATGCGTACACCGTCCGGGTCCTGTTCGATGGCGCGTACGGTGACCCGCTCGCGGATCTCCGCGCCCGCGTCGGCGGCGGCCCGGCGCAGCCGGTCGTCGAACTCGGGGCGGCGCACCATCAGCACCAGCGGCGCCCCGTGGTCACGGCTGAACCCACGCCGACCGTCGTGAGTGAAGGTCACGCTCCGCACCTGGTCGTCGGCGGGGACCTCGATCCGCCCGTCGAGGGCGGCGAGCGAGGTGCCGATGAGGCCACCGCCGCAGGTCTTGTAACGGGGGTGTTCGGCCCGCTCCAGTACCAGGGTGCGGGCACCGGCCCGGGCGGCGGCGTAGGCGGCGGAGAGTCCGGCCGGCCCGGCGCCGACGACGGCGACGTCACATGCGGTCACGGGAGCAGCCTAGAGGAACACCCTCTGTGGAGGACGGTCGTGCTGACCGTGACGCCGGGATGCCACCTCCGGGAACCCGACAGAGGCACATATTTGTTTCACCGTGATTGCCAGTGGCCTATGTTTGCACCGATCCACGTTTCGGATCCTGCGCCCGTTGTGTCGCGGAATGCATTTACCGACACTCAAACGTGAACCATTTCCCGGCTCCACTCAGGTTCACTCAAGGGCAACCGACAGCCGTCCTGGCCTCGTCAGGCATGCCGACCACTCCGCCATCGACCAAAGCGGAACAGCACAGAATACGCGACCCGGCGACCAAATCATACATCTCTACATTTCAATAGATTGCCCCTAGCATTTCCCCCAATCAGTTACCCGGAACCATCGATCGGTGGATCACAAGCCCACCGGCCGACCATCGAAGGGGAGCACAAGGGATGACACACACAGGGTCACCCGGGCGCCGCTGGCGCATCGGAGCAGCCGTCACCGCCGTGGCGACGGCCGCGGTCGCGTTCGCCAGCCCGGTCGCCGCCGCACCCGCCGAGGGACAGATCCTGCGGGCCGGTGGCGCCACCGCGGTCGCCGGCTCGTACGTCGTGGTGTTCAAGGACGCCTCGGTGGCCCAGTCCAAGGTCACCGACAACGCGAGGAGCCTGGCCAAACGGCACGGTGGCAGCGTCGCCCGTACCTACCAGCACGCGCTGCGCGGCTTCGAGGTACGGCTCTCCGAATCCGCCGCCAAGCGACTCGCCGCCGACCCGTCGGTGAAGTACGTCCAGCAGAACCACACCGTCCACATGGCGGCGACCCAGACCCCGACCCCCTCCTGGGGCCTGGACCGCATCGACCAGCGCAATCTACCGCTGAACAACTCCTACACCTACCCGAACAACGGCGCGGGAGTCCGGGCGTACATCATCGACACCGGCATCCGGTTCGCCCACAGCGACTTCGGCGGACGGGCGGTCACCGGCTTCGACGCGGTCGACGGCGGTAGTGCCGACGACGGCAACGGGCACGGCACACACGTCGCCGGCACGGTCGGCGGCACCGCCTACGGGGTCGCCAAGGGCGTCACCCTGGTCGGCGTACGGGTGCTGGACAACGGCGGCAGCGGCTCGTACGCGGGCGTCATCGCCGGCATCGACTGGGTCACCGGCGACCACGACCCGGGTGAGCGGGCGGTCGCCAACATGAGCCTCGGCGGCCCCTTCGACCAGGGCGTCAACGACGCCGTCACCCGGTCGATCGCCGACGGCGTGGTGTACGGCATCGCGGCCGGCAACGAGTACAGCTCCAACGCCTGCAACGTCTCGCCGGCCAGCACCCCGAACGCGATCACGGTCGGCGCGACCGAGTCGAACGACGCCCGTGCGACGTACTCCAACATCGGCACCTGCCTGGACATCTTCGCCCCCGGCAGCGGCATCACCTCGGCCTGGTACACCAGCAACACCGCGACCAACACCATCAGCGGCACCTCGATGGCCACCCCGCACGTGGTCGGCGCCGCCGCCCTGGTGCTGTCGGCCAGCCCCGCCTACACACCGCAGCAGGTACGGGACAAGCTGGTCAACGACGCCACCAACGGTGTGGTGACCAACCCGGGTGCGGGTTCCCCGAACAAGCTGCTCTACATCGGAAACGTGGTCCCGCCGACCCAGGACTTCTCGATCGCGGTGGCCCCGGCCGCCGGTACGGTCAACCCGGGCCAGTCGGCGACCGCCACGGTCAGCACCACCACCACCGTCGGCAGCCCGCAGTCGGTGGCGCTGAGCGCGAGCGGCCTGCCCGCCGGGGCGACCGCCAGCTTCAGCCCGGCCACGGTCACGTCGGGCGGCTCCTCCGCGCTGACCATCAGCACCACCACCGCCACCCCGCCCGGCACCTACCCGGTCACCATCACCGGAACAGGACCGGTCACCACCCAGGCGACCACGTACTCGCTGACCGTGAACGGGGCGCCGGGCTGCACCCAGACCAACGGCAACGACCTCACCATCCCGGACAACAGCACGGTGGAAAGCTCGATCACCATCTCCGGCTGTGCCCGTAACGGCCGGACCAACGCCACCGTGGCGGTCAACATCGTGCACACCTACAAGGGCGACCTCGTCGTCAGCCTCGTCGCGCCGGACGGCAGCGCCTACGTGCTGCACAACCGCGCCGGTGGCAGCACCGACAACATCAACCAGACCTTCACCGTGAACCTCTCGAGCGAACCCGCCAACGGCACCTGGAAGCTCCGGGTGCAGGACGCGGCCACCCTCGACACCGGTTACCTGAACAGCTGGACCCTCGCCGTCTGACGGCACGATCCGTCGTACCTTCCGCACCGGAGCCCCGGCACCCCGCCGGGGCTCCGGCCCGTCCGCAGGCATGGGAGCGGGCCCGGGAAAGCCGCCGACGGCAAGGACGGCAAACCTCTCATGTACGCCCCGCCGGTCGGGAATCATCGGCTTGTGGCCGGGTATTTGCCCGGCTGTGAGGTGCCCGACAGTGTGGTCGAGCGGAGGAGCTTCCCATGCGACAAGTACAGCTATCGGACCTTGAGGAACGCGTGTACGCCGCAGTCACCGCGCTCGAGGCGAAGGGGCAGGTCCCCTACCCGGGGGCGATCGCCGACGAGTCCGGGCTCGCCGAGGAGCAGTTGACCGCGCCGCTGCACAACCTGTCGGCGAAGAACCTGCTGCACCGCGAGGACTCACCGTTGGCCGGTCTCGACTTCGGCCCGCGGTGGTGCGCACATCAAGCCGCCTAGCGGCCAGGGCACCCGGAAGGACCCGCCCGGGGTGAACCGACAGCGCAACCTGGCGCTGGCGGTGGGCCTGATCGCGGCGTTCATGACCCTGCTGGACGTGAGCATCGTCAACGTCGCGGTGCCGTCGATCGAACGGGCGCTCAAGGCGTCCCCGAACGAACTGCAGTGGGTGCTCTCCGGGTACGCGCTGACCTTCGGCCTGGTCCTCGTCGCGGCGGGCCGGTTCGGCGACATCCATGGCCGCCGCAACGTGTTCATCGCCGGCCTCGCCCTCTTCACGGTGACCAGCGCCGCTGCCGGGCTGGCCACCTCACCGGAGTGGCTGATCGCCGCGCGACTGCTCCAGGGCGCCGCGGCGGGGATCGTCAACCCGCAGGTCGTCGGCATGATCGAGCAGATGTTCCAGGGTTCGGAGCGGGGACGGCCGTTCGGCCTGCTCGGCTCGGTCATCGGCATCTCCACCGCGATCGGCCCGCTGTTGGGTGGTCTGCTGATCGCACTGGTCGGGAGCCACGAGGGCTGGCGTCTGGTCTTCTTCGTCAACGTGCCGGTCGGCATCGCCGCGATCATCTTCGGCCGGCGGGTGCTGCCCGTACAACGCCCGGGGCCGCGACAGAGCCTCGACCCGGTCGCGATGCTGCTGCTCGGGATCGGTGTCACCCTGTTGCTGCTGCCGCTGATCGAGGAGCGGCAGTGGCAGGGTTGGCTCAAGTGGCTGCTGATCCCGGCGGCGGCACTGGTGCTCACGGGATTCGTCCACTGGGAGCGGCGCTACCGCCGACGCGGCGAGCCGCTGTTCGACCTGGCGCTCTTCCAGCGCCGGTCATACAGCCTGGGCAGCCTGATCGCCCTGCTCTACTTCGCCGGCTTCACCGCGCTCTTCTTCATCTTCACCCTGTTCCTGCAGAACGGCCTCCACTACAGCGCGCTGGCCGCCGGCATCTCGGTGACGCCGTTCGCGGTCGGTTCCGCGCTCTCCGCCATCCTCGGCGGCCGGATCGTCAACCGGTTCGGCCGGCCACTCGTCGCGATCGGCCTGGTCCTGGTCGCGATCGCGCTGGTCGGCATCATGGTGGCCCTGCACTTCGTGCCGGGCCGGGGCGCCCCGTACGCGACCGCCGCACCGCTGCTGCTCGCCGGGATCGGGAGCGGACTGGTGATCACACCGAACCAGACCCTGACCCTCGCCGAGGTGCCGGTGGAGCGGGGCGGGGCGGCGGCCGGGATGTTGCAGACCGGACAACGGATCGGCTCGGCCGCCGGGATCGCCGGTGTTGGCACGGTCTTCTTCTCCGCGCTCGCCGCGACCCACAACGGGTGGTCGAGGGCATTCCGGGACGCCCTGCTCATCGCGCTCGGCTTCGTCCTGATCGCGTTCATCGCCGCGCTGGCGGACATCTTCGTCGGACGGCGGGGCCGGGGCCGCGAACGGGACGCACACGCCCACGGCAAGCCGTCCGAGCAGGGCGGATGACGAACAAACCCGTAGCGGGAACGAAAGGTTGTGACCTGGCTCACCCAAATGCCGTGGCGGGCGGGGTTCGGATCCGCCCCACCGGTGTATGCAACCGGCGATCCGTGCGTCCGCCACCGGGGAGGTAACCAAATGTCCCGCCAGCAGTTCGGCTTCGTGATCGGCTTTCTCATCGCGGCGGTGTGGGCCGTCGCCGGCTTCGGTGCGGCGGCGGGCGCGGTCCTCGCCGGCCTGGTCGGCTGGCTCGCGGTCCGGGTGATCGACGGCGACCTCTCGGTGGCCGGTCTCGCCGACCGGGCCAGCGCGAACCGGCGCCGCTCGCCAACCTCATGACCCTCGCCGACGTCAAGGCACCGGACCAGGAACGAGTTCAGGAGGCGGCAGATGGCTGACACCGACACCCGGACCGATGGCCGGGAAAAGCTCAGGTCCCCGAGCCAGCTTGTCCCCGGCGGCGGACAACCGGCGCGGGCCCAACTCGTCACCGACGTGGGAAAAACCCTGATCGCCGAGGGTGTGGTCGCGAAGATCTCCGGTTTCGCCGCGAAGGAGATTCCCGGGGTGCACTCCATGGGCACCGGCGTGGCCCGCCGCGTCGGCCAGCTACGCAACCTCGTACCGGGTGGTTCCGAGGCGTCGACCCAGGGGGTGTCGGTGGAGGTCGGCGAGCGGGAGGCCGCCGTGGACCTGGACATCGTCACCTGGTACGGCCAGAGCATCGTCGACATCTCCGACGCGGTACGCCGCAACGTGATCGACCGGGTGCAGTCGATGACCGGCCTCAGGGTGATCGAGGTGAACATCAACGTCGACGATGTCTTCGTGGCCGGGGAACAGAACAGTGGCATGAGCGGCTCCGGCGGCAACAACCCGGGCATGCGGTCACGATGACCGCGCAGAAGTCACAGGCCGCCGGTAAGGCACCCGCCGGCGAGAAGTCCCCGCCGGCCGAGCCGGAGCACCGCAGCGACCGGGTCGCACTGGCCACGGCGGTACGCGACGCCGTACTCGCGGTCGACGGGGTGCGTGAGCTGACCACCGGCGGCCCGGTCGAGGTGGCCACCCAGTTCGCCGGTGGCAAGGTCTCCGGCATCCGACTGGGTGACGAGGTCGAGGTGCACGTCATGGTCGACGCGGTGCCGATCGGGCCGCTCGGTGAACGGGTCCAGGCTGCCGTACGGGCGGTGCTGGCCGGGGCTGGTGTGGATCGGCCGGTGGAGGTCGTGGTCGACGACATCGACCTGGCGGCATTGGCCGCGCAACCCCGGAGGTGAACCCATGCGGGTGGTCAACCGACTGGCGTCGCTGCTGCTGGCCGTCATCCTGCTCGGCGGTGGCCTGCTGCTCGCCGCCGAGGCCGCGGCGGTGGCGCTCGACCTGCCGTCGCTGCTGATCGACCGGGCGGGTTGGTTCAACACGCTGACCAGCACCACCGTGGGCGATCCGGTGATCTTCGCGATCGCGATCGCGGTGGGTGTGGTCGGCCTGCTGATCCTGCTCACCCAGTTGCGTCCGTGGACCCCACAACGGCTCGAGGTGCCGCTCGCCGACGGCTGGCACCTGCACCGCCGGTCGGTCGAGAAACGGCTGGCCGGTGCGGCCGACCGGGTCCCGGGTGTCCGGGACGCGCGAGCCCGGGTACGCCGGCACGGCAACTCCTGGTCGTCGCGAATCCGGGCGATCGGCGACCCGGCGACCCGACCCCAGGTGGAGCGGGCGATCCGGCAGGAACTCGACCGGCTGGCCGCACCGCCGGCCGCCCGCCTCGACATCCAGTTGGCGCGGCAACGGAGGACCACATGAGCCATGCTGGCAACCGCATCCTCTGGACCGTGGTCGGTCTACTGCTCACCGCGCTCGGCGCGGCCGGCGCGGTGGCGAACCTGGGCCACCTGCCCGGCATCGACGAACGGGCGCCGTTGGTCTGGACCGGGTTGCGCGGCCTGTACCGGGACATCTCGCCGTGGGGGCCGATCGTCACCATCGCCCTGGGGCTGATCCTCGCCTTCCTCGGCGGGCTCCTGCTACGCGGACAGCTCCGCCCGGCATCCCATCCCGGAATGGACGCGTACGACCTGAACAGCGTCACCGGGAAGCGGGCGGAACCCGACGACACCGGGCCGGGGATCACGATCGTGCAGGGCTCCGCCCTCGCGGACGGGCTGGAACGGGACCTGACCCGGGACCCGCAGATCCGTCGGGCCTCGGTCTGGCTGACCGGCGACCCGCCCACCCCGGAGGTCCGGATCAAGCTCTATGTCAGCCCGCAGGCCCCGCTCGGCGCCCTGCGTGAGTACGTGCAGTCGGCGGTGGACCGGTTCGCCGCCACCTCCGGCCTGCACCCACGTCACCTGGACATCACCGCCCGGGTGGACAGCGGCAGCGCGGCCCGGGTGCACTGAGCCGAACCCGGCCCGGATGCGCTGGGCCGGGCACGGTCGCGGGGCCCGGCACTACTCGGGCTGGAACCGGTAGCCCATCCCCGGTTCGGTGAGCAGGTGACGCGGGCGCGCCGGGTCGTCCTCGAGCTTGCGTCGCAACTGGGCCATGTACTGGCGCAGGTAGTTCGTCTCGGACTGGTACTGCGGTCCCCAGACGTCATGCAGCAACTGGCGCTGGCTGACCAAGCGGCCGGGGTTGCGAATCAGGATCTCCAACAGGTGCCATTCGGTCGGGGTGAGGCGTACCTCCCGCCCGTCGTCGGCACGGACCGTCCGGGCGGCCATGTCGACGGTGTACCGGCCGACCCGCACCGCCGCTACCGTCTCCCCCGCCCCGGCGGTGCGCCGGGTCACCGCCCGTACCCTGGCCAGCAGTTCGTCGACGCCGAACGGCTTGGTGACATAGTCGTCCGCCCCCGCGTCGAGGGCGAGCACCTTGTCCTGGCTGCCGGCCCGCCCGGAGAGCACGATGATCGGTACGTTGGTCCAGCCGCGCAGCCCACGGATCACCTCCACCCCGTCCATGTCCGGCAGGCCCAGGTCGAGTACGACCAGGTCCGGATGCTGACTGGCGGCCAACCGCAGCGCGTCCGCCCCGTCGGCGGCGACCGCCACCTCGTAGCGCCGGGCCCGCAGGTTGATCCGGAGCGCGCGCAGGATCTGCGGCTCGTCGTCGACGACCAGGACCCGGGTCACGACGGACCACCGGGGCGACGTACGACGGGTCGGCCGCCCGCTGGCTCGGTCATTCGTGTTCTCCTTCGGCCGCCGGCAGGCTGAGCACCATCGTCAGCCCTCCGCCTGGGGTGTCCTCGGGGACAAGTGTGCCGCCCATCGCCTCGGCGAGCCCCCGGGACAGGGCAAGCCCGAGGCCGACACCGTTGTGGTTGTCCCGATCACCGGTCCGCTGGAACGGCATGAACGCCTGCTCCCACTGCTCCTTCGGCAGCCCGGGGCCGTAGTCGGCGACGCGGAGCTCGACCAGCCCGCCGTGCTCGCTGGCCGAGATCGAGGGCGGCCGGTCGGGCGGGCTGAACCGCAACGCGTTGGCGACCAGGTTGACCAGTACCCGCTCCAGCAACCCCGGGTCGGCCGAGACCGCTCGCAGGTGCGCGGGAAGGCTGACCTGAACCTGCCGGGCCGGCTCGCCCATCTCGTCGAGCACCGGTGGGACCGCGTCCTCCAACCCGATCGGGGTCAGCGACAGCCCGAGCACGCCGGCCTGGAGCCGGCTCATGTCCAGCAGGTTCGCCACCAGCCGGGTCAACCGGTCGAGCGACTCTTCCGCGGTGGCGAGCAACTCCTCCCGGTCGGACTCGTCGAACTCGACCTCGTGGCTGCGCAGGCTGGTCACCGCCGCCTTCGCCGAGGCCAACGGCGTACGCAGGTCATGGCTGACCGCGGCGAGCAGCGCCGTACGCATCCGGTCGGCCTCGGCCAGCGGCCGGGCCGTCGCCGCCTCCTCGGCGAGGCGGTCCTGCCGCAGGGCGAGCGCGGCCTGTGCGGCGAACGCCTCCACCACCCGCCGGTCGGCGGCGTCGAGCACCCGGCCGCAGAGCACCAGCGAGAGGTCCTCCGCCGCGCGCACCTCGACGTCCCCGCCGGACGGGGTGAGGCAGGGCGTCGAACCGACGGTGGCGACCACCCGCCAGGCCCGGGGGTCGCGCTGCCGGTCCGGTCCGGACGCCGTCTCCGGGGCGCGTTCGAGCAGGGTGACCGAGGTGAGGCCGAAGGTCTCCTGGAGCCGTTCCAGGAGCGCGGTCAACGGCCGGGCGCCTCGCAGCACGCTGCCGGCGACCACGGCGAGCGTCTGGGCGTCCGCGCTGGCCCGGGCCGCCTCCCGGGTACGCCGCGCGGCCAGGTCAACCACCGCGCTGACCGCTGCGGCGACCAGGAGGAACACCACCAGTGCGAGCAGGTTCTCCCGTTGCGAGATGGTGAACGCGTGCAGCGGTGGGGTGAAGAAGTAGTTGATCACAAGTGAGGCGGCCACCGCCGCCAGCAGGGCCGGCCAGAGGCCGCCGACCAGCGCCACCGCGATCACCATGCCGAGGAAGAGCAGGATGTCGCTGGCCAGGGAAAGATCGTTGGCGAGCAGCCGGAGCAGCACCGTCAGCACCGGGATGCCGATCGCGGCCAACCCGAAGCCGGTCAGTCGCCGCCGCCGGGAGAGCGCGCTGGTGACCGAGGGTGGGCGACGGCCGTGACCGATCTGCTCGTGGGTCACCAGGTGTACGTCGATCGACCCGGAGAGCGCCACCGTGGTCACCCCGACGCCACGGGAGAAGATCTGCGCCAGCCGACCGCGCCGGCTCGCGCCGAGCACGACCTGGCTGGCGTTCACCCCACGGGCGAAGTCGAGCAGCGCGGTGGCGATGTCGGCGCCCACCACCTGGTGGTAGGTGCCGCCGAGGCTCTCCACCAGTACCCGTTGTTTGGCGAGTTGGGTGGGGTCGACGCCGGTCAGGCCGTCGCTGCGGCTGACGTGTACGGCGAGCAGTTCGGCGCCCTTGGGCGTACGGGCCGCGACCCGGGCGGCGCGGCGGATCAGGGTCTCGCCCTCCGGGCCACCGGTGAGCGCCACCACCACCCGCTCACGCGCCTCCCAGGTGGCGCCGATGTCGTGCTCGCTGCGGTAGCGGTCGAGCTGGTCGTCGACCTTGTCCGCGAGCCAGAGCAGCGCCAGCTCGCGCAGCGCGGTCAGGTTGCCGACCCGGAAGTAGTTGCCGAGCGCCGCGTCGATCTTGTCGGCGCGGTAGATGTTGCCGTGCGCCATCCGCCGGCGCAGGGCCTCCGGGGTCATGTCGACCAGCTCGACCTGCTCGGCCCGGCGCACCACGTCGTCCGGGAGGGTCTCCCGCTGAGTGATGCCGGTGATCTGCTCGACGACGTCGTTGAGCGACTCCAGGTGCTGGATGTTGACCGTGGAGAGCACGTCGATTCCGGCGTCGAGCAGTTCCTGTACGTCCTGCCAGCGCTTCTCGTTACGTGAGCCGGGCACGTTGGTGTGGGCGAGTTCGTCCACCACCGCGATCTCCGGCCGGCGGGCGAGCACCGCGTCGACGTCCATCTCGGTGAACTCGACACCCCGGTAGGTCATCGTCCGCCGGGGCACGATCTCCAGGTCACCGAGCATCGCCGCGGTGTGCTTGCGGCCGTGGGTCTCGGCGAATCCGACCACCACGTCGGTGCCCCGCTCGGCGCGGCGGTGCGCCTCCTCCAACATCGCGTACGTCTTGCCCACGCCGGGGGCGGCCCCGAGATGGATGCGCAGTTGTCCACGTGCCACCAGTCGATCCTGCCGCATCTGTGTTCGGAGCCACCCCGGGACGGGGTCAGCTGTTGCTGGGGAACTGTCGGTCCAGGGCGAGGTTGAGCTCGAGTACGTTCACCGCCGGCTCGCCCATGAAGCCCAGGGCCCGCTCGGTGGTGTACTTGTCGATCAGCCCCCGTACGGTGCCGACGTCGGTACCGCGCTCCCGCGCGATCCGCGGCGCCTGCAGCCGGGCGTACGCCTGGCTGATGTCCGGGTCGAGCCCGCTGGCGCTGGCGGTGACGGCGTCGGCCGGCACCGCCGGGTCGGCCGGCGCGGTGCCACGGATCGGGGTGACGATCCCGCCGCTGTAGTCCGCGTCGATCTGCGCGCACTCCACGGTCACCCCCTCGTAGGTGGTGACGAACGGGGTCGCCGGGCAGGCCTCGTTGACGCTGACCGCCCGGGTGACCGGACCGGTCAGGCCGTCCCGGTGGAAGACCACCAGCACCGCGCCGACCCCGTCGGGGGTGCAGAACGGCCGGGCGCCGCTCACCCCTTCGAGTTCGCCGATCGCCTTGCTCCGCTCGCAGACCTGGGTCAGCAGGCTCTGCGAGGCGTCGTCCGGGTTGGCGGCGAGGGTGTCCACGACGCTCTCCGGGCCAAGGTTGCTGGCGCTGGTGGAGGTCGGGTCGTAGCCGTCACCGGCGGCCGACGGGCGGCTCTGGAAGTAGCGCGTCACCGGGTTGCCGTCGGCGTCGGTGAAGAGCTGCCCGATCAGCCGGCTGCCGACCGTTTTGCCGTCGGCGGTCTGCACCAGGGAGCCCTCGGCCCGGCTGTGCAGTCCGGGAATCTGCGCGACCGCGACCATGGCGAGTGGATAGGCGAGGCCGAGCAGGGCGGTGAAGACCAGCACCGCGCGGAACGCGGCCAGATGCTGGGCGATCCAGGAAGGTAGACGCATCACGAAATCCCCGGGATGAACTGGATGATGAGATCAATGATCTTGATACCGATGAACGGGGCCACGATCCCACCGAGCCCGTACAACCAGAGGTTGCGGGCGAGCAGTGCGGAGGCGCTGCTCGGCCGGTACCGCACGCCCCGCAGGGCCAGCGGTACCAGGGCGATGATGACGATCGCGTTGAAGATGACCGCGGAGAGGATCGCCGAGGTCGGGCTGGACAACCGCATGATGTTGAGGGTGTCCAGGGCCGGGTAGATCCCGGCGAACATGGCCGGAATGATCGCGAAGTACTTCGCGATGTCGTTGGCGATGGAGAACGTGGTCAACGCGCCGCGGGTGATCAGCAACTGCTTGCCGATCTCCACGATCTCGATCAGCTTCGTCGGGTCCGAGTCGAGGTCGACCATGTTGCCGGCCTCCTTCGCGGCCGACGTACCGGTGTTCATCGCCACGCCGACGTCCGCCTGGGCCAGGGCCGGGGCGTCGTTGGTGCCGTCACCGGTCATCGCGACCAGCCGGCCACCCTCCTGCTCCCGCTTGATCAGCGCGAGCTTGTCCTCCGGCGTCGCCTCGGCCAGGAAGTCGTCCACCCCGGCCTCGTCCGCGATCGCCTTCGCCGTACGCGGGTTGTCGCCGGTGATCATCACGGTGCGGATGCCCATCCGACGCATCTCGTCGAAGCGCTCCCGCATACCGCTCTTGACCACGTCCTTGAGGTGGATCACCCCGAGGGCACGGGCGGGCTGGCCGTCGACGCGTTCGGCCACCACCAGCGGGGTTCCACCGCTGCCGCTGATCCCGTCGACGATGTCGCCGACCTGCTCGGTCGGGTGACCACCGTTTTCGCGTACCCATTTCATGACCGCCGCGGCGGCGCCCTTGCGGATCTGCCGGACGCCGTCGGCACCGCCCTCGGCGCCGAGGTCGACGCCGCTCATCCGGGTCTGCGCGGTGAACGGCACGAAGGTGGCGTGCGGCACCACCCCGGCCTCCCGCTCGCGCAGGCCGTACTCGTTCTTCGCCAGGATGACCACCGAGCGCCCCTCCGGCGTCTCGTCGGCCAGGCTGGACAGCTGCGCGGCGTCCGCGACCTCCGCCGACGACACCCCCTCGACCGGCAGGAACTCGGACGCCTGCCGGTTGCCCAGGGTGATGGTGCCGGTCTTGTCCAGCAGCAGGGTGTCCACGTCACCGGCCGCCTCGACGGCACGACCGCTCATCGCCAGCACGTTGCGCTGGACCAGACGGTCCATGCCGGCGATACCGATCGCGGAGAGCAGGGCGCCGATCGTGGTCGGGATGAGGCAGACCAGCAGCGACACCAGGACGATGCCGGTGACCCCGTTGCCGTCGACCGCCGCGGTGTCCGGTGCCGCGCCCTGGAACGCCTTGGAGAAGATCGCCAACGGCTGGAGCGTGACCACCGAGAGCAGGAAGATGATGGTCAGCGCGGAGAGCAGGATGTTGAGCGCGATCTCGTTCGGCGTCTTCTGCCGGTTCGCACCCTCGACCAGGGCGATCATCCGGTCGATGAAGCTCTCCCCCGGCTTCTGGGTGATCTTCACGATGATCCGGTCGGAGAGCACCTTGGTGCCACCGGTGACCGCGCTGCGGTCACCCCCGGACTCCCGGATCACCGGCGCGGACTCGCCGGTGATGGCCGACTCGTCGACGCTCGCGATCCCCTCGACCACATCGCCGTCACCCGGGATGATCTGGCCGGCGTCAACCAGCACGATGTCACCCAGGCGCAGTTCGGTGGCGGCAACCGCCTCCTCCTTGAACCGGCTGGCCGGCGTGTTCGGCGACCAGCCGACCAACCGGGTGGCGACGGTGTCCTTCTTCGCCTGCCGCAGCGTGGCGGCCTGTGCCTTGCCCCGCCCCTCCGCGACCGCCTCGGCCACGTTGGCGAAGAGCACCGTCAGCCAGAGCCAGACCGTGATGAGCCAGGCGAAGACGGTCGGATCGGCGATCGCCAGCACCGTGGTGAACAGGGCGCCGACCTCGACGATCAGCATTACCGGGTTGCGCCACAGGGTGCCCGGGTTCAGCTTGCGAACGGCGTCCGGCAGGGAACGGAGCATCTGCTTCGGGTCCAGCAGGCCGCCGCCGATCCGACTGCTCGGATCGCCGGACCCGCCCGACGGGGGGCGCCCACCCGACGAGGCGGGGGCCAGCGGAGTGGTAGTCATGTTCTCTTTCCTCAGCATGTCTGTCACAGGCCCTCGGCCAGCGGGCCGAGGGCGAGCGCGGGCAGGAACGTCAGCGCCACGAGAATCACCGTCACGCCGACGACCATGCCGACGAAGAGCGGGCGGTGGGTCGGCAGCGTGCCCTCGGAAGCGGGCACGGGTTTCTGCCGGGCGAGCGACCCGGCCAGGCCGAGCACGAAGATGATCGGCAGGAAGCGACCGAACAGCATCGCCAGCCCCAGCGTCGTGTCCCACCAGCCGGTGTTGACGGTGATACCGCCGAACGCCGACCCGTTGTTGTTCGCCGCCGAGGTGAACGCGTAGAGCACCTCGGAGAGGCCGTGTGGACCGACGTTGAGCGCGGTGGCGTTGTTGCCCGTACCGAACGCGAGCGCCGTACCCGCCAGCACCAGGGTCGGTGTGATCAGGAAGTAGAGCGAGGCGAACTTGATCTCCCGGGCGCCGATCTTCTTACCCAGGTACTCCGGGGTCCGGCCGACCATCAGGCCGGCGACGAAGACCGTGATCACAGCGAGGATCAGCAGGCCGTAGAGACCGGCACCGACACCACCGGGAGCGACCTCGCCGAGCATCATGTTGAACATCGGCATCATGCCGCCGAGTGCCGTGTACGAGTCGTGGAACGAGTTCACCGCACCGGTCGAGGTGAGCGTGGTCGCGGCGCCGAAGGTGGCCGAGTTCGGGATGCCGAACCGGACGTCCTTGCCCTCCATCGCCGCACCGATCGCCTGCGGCACCGTGCCGTCACCGGCCAACTCGAATGCGTTGGTCAGCGCGATGCTGGCGATGGCCAGGATCGCCATCACCGCGACGATCGCGTAGCCCTGCCGGTTCTGCCCGACCAGACGACCGAAGACCCGGGGCAGGCTGAACGGGATCACGAAGATCAGGAACAGCTGGAGCCAGTTGGTCCAGGTGGTCGGGTTCTCGAACGGGTGCGCGCTGTTGGTGTTGTAGAAGCCGCCGCCGTTGGTGCCGAGTTCCTTGATCACCTCTTGGCTGGCCACCGGACCACCGGTGAGCGTCTGGGTGCCGCCGGTCAGCGTGGTGACGTCGGTGCCGCCGTGCAGGTTCTGCACCATGCCGGCCGCGATGAAGACGACCGTTCCGACCACCGCGATAGGGAGCAGGATCCGCAGCGTGATCCGGGTCAGGTCGACCCAGAAGTTGCCCAGCTTGTCGGTCCGGCTACGGGCGAAGCCACGTACCAACGCGACCGCCACCGCGATGCCGACCGAGGCGGAGACGAAGTTCTGCACCGCCAGGCCGGCCATCTGCACCAGGTGCCCCATGGTCGACTCACCGGAGTACGCCTGCCAGTTGGTGTTGGTGACGAACGAGACGGCGGTGTTCCAGGCGACATGGTTCGTCACCGGGTCGAGGCCGAGTGAGAGCCAGAGCTTGTCCTGCAGGCGCAGGAACGCGTACAGGAAGAGGATCGAGACCGCCGAGAAGGCGAGCACGCTGCGCGCGTACACGCCCCAGGACTGCTCGGCCCGCTTGTCCGCGCCGATCAGCCGGTAGATGCCGCGCTCGACCCGTGAGTGCCGGGTGCCGGCAACCACGTTGTACATGTAGTCGCCGAACGGGCGGTAGGCCGCGACCAGTGCGGCGGCGAGCACGACGATGAAGATCACGCCCGCGGTTGTCGTACTCATCTAGAAACGCTCCGGGAACAGGAGGGCTACCACCAGGAAGACAGCCAGCGCGGCCGACAGGATCAGACCGACGAGGTTGACAGCGTTCACAGCCGCTCCACCGCCCGGACCACCAGGGCAAGGGCCGCGAACAGTCCCACTGTCAGCAGCACGAACACGACGTCGATCACCGAACGTCTCCTCTATCGCGGGTTCATCGCGGCCATGAGTGACCGCACCGAACCATGGAAACGCGCCGGGCCCCGGGGGGTGCCGGGTCATGACGACCCCGCTACGCCACGCCGGTCCTTCTTGACGTTCCCTTGACGGTCACGCCGCTTTGACGGGGGAACAGGCGAATTGGCGGTGATGTCGTGGCGTCAGAACCAGTCAAACGCAAAGGCATATCCGACAAGCCAGGAATGCCCTGGTAACGGCCCACATGGGGCCCTTCGCTCTGCGGATGTCGCCGCAGGGGTCAGGCGGTGCCGCGACCGGTCCGCGTCCGGAGGACCAGCACCACGCTGCCGACGGCCGCCACGCCGAGCAGGACCAGGATGACCACCAGGAGCCCGGACATCCCGCCACCGTCCCGGGCCGCGCGGGCCGGCGGCGCGGACGTACCGGCGGCCGGGGAGGTCGCCCCCGGGGCGGGGACGGCGCTGGCGGAGGCGCCCGCCACGGCGGGTGTGGTGGCGGGCCCGGCCGACGGAGCGGGCGGGGCGACGGGCGGCGCCGCACCGGTGGATGCGGGCGCCGGACCAGCCTGGCTGACCGTGAAGTCGAAACTGCCGACAGCGGGCGCGCCGGTCACCGGGGACATCTCGTAGCGGACCGTGTACCGCCCGGCGGCGCCGGGCCGGACCGGCTGACGGACTCCGACGCCCCTGATGTTCGGTGGCGAGGAGACCACGTCCGTCCCCTCCGGCCCGATCACGGTGACCTTCACCGAGGCCGGGGACTCGTCGAAGACCAGCGTGATCAGCTCGGGTAGCCGGTCGACGGTCTGGTTCGCGCCCGGGGTGCTCTCCCGCAGGGTCGCCAACGCCGCCTGCGCTCGCGCCGACGTCACCGGTGCCGCCTGCGCCTGCGCCCCGGCGACCGGCGACAGGACCGCCGCGAACACGGCCACGGCGAGGGTGGCGACAACACGACCCACGGTGCTACGCATGCGCCACACCATAGCCATCCGCCGATGCCGGGGCCAGGGCGGCGGGCCGGGCGGATCGACGAGCACCGACGCGCGGGCCCCGAGGGACCGCCGGTCGCCGGTCGACCCGGCCGACGACCGGTGTTTCACGACTGGTCGGCCGGGTAGCCCGCCCAGGAGCGACAGGGGGTACGCGATGCCGGAATCGTGGGTCCGCGAGGCGACGGCGACCGCAGCGGGCGGGCAGCTGCGTACCAGCGACGGGGAACTTTCGACGACCTTGGCCTCTCCGCTCGCGCCGCACTGCAACGGGCTGAGCCCGGAGCAGCTGCTGGCCGCCGCGTTCGCCGCCTGCCTGCACCACGCGGCGGTCGAGGCGGCGACGACGATCACCGACGAGGCCCACACGGTGCAGGTACGGGCGGAGGCGCGACTCGGCCGCGATCCCGACGGGTGCTACCACGCCGACGTACGGGCGAGCATCGCCGCGGTGGGGCTGACCCGCCAGCAGTTGGCCAGGCTGGCGGACTCCGCCGACCGACTCTGGCCCTTCTCCGGCAACGGCGGTGGCCGGCACACGCTCACCGTGACTCCGGCGAACGGCAGCGACCGCTGACCGGCACCCGACCGAACCGCGTATCGGGACGGTCGGGGTTGCGTCACCGGAAGCCGGCGGTGACCGCTCGGTGGTCACTGGCGGGGGTACGGACCACCCCCGCGGACGCCGCGGTGAGGCCCCGGTAGAGCACGTGATCGGGACGGGTGACCGGCATCGCCGCCGGCCACGTGAAGCCCAACCCCCGTCCGGCGTCCGCCTGCGCGTCGGCGAGCAGGTCGGTCAGCGGGGTGATCGCCCGGTCGGTGCTGGCGGTGTTGAAGTCACCGAGCACGATCAACCGTTCGGCGGACTCCCGACGCAGGGTCGCGGCGAGCATGCCGACCGTACGGTCCCGGGTGGCGGTGTCGCCGGCCCGAGCCGAGCCGAGGTGCACGACGTACACCACCACGTCGCCCTGCGGGGTCTCCACCACCGCGCGTAGCGCCCGGTTCCAGCCCAGCCCGGTGTCGACGCCGACGTGCTCCCGCATCGGGAAGCGGCTCCAGAGAGCGATCGTGGACTCGGTCGCCTGGTACGGATACCGGTCCCGGAGCGCGGCCGATCCCCGGATGTCGTCGCCCACCTCCTGGAGCCCGATCAGATCGGGCTCGGTGGTGGCGAGCGCGCTCACCGTGGCGGCCGGGTCCGGATTGCCGACCCGGAGGTTCTGACTGGCCACCCGGAGCGCGACCGTGCCACCGCCACCGGTGGGGAGCCAGGCCGTGCCGAACAGGCCGGCCCAGACCAGCGTCGGCAGCAGCACGGCGAGCAGTGCCAGCCGTGACCGGCGTAGCAGGGCGGCGAGGGCCAGCACCGGGATGCCGAGGCCGAGGAACGGGGCGCCGCTGTCGATCATGCTGCCCAGTCCGGCGACGTTGGGGATCAGTCGGTGTCCGGCGATCACGGCGGCCAGCACCACGGCGGCGACCGCGACGACCAGACCACGACGACCGCGCGACGGCTGCGCCGGTCCCGGATCGACAGGGTTGGTTTCGCTCGCGGTCACTGTCCGTATCGTATCGCCGGTCGGGTGCCGAGTATTCCGGTACCCGCCCCCAAATGCGTCAACCATTGGTTGATTATCGCGGCATCGTCAACCTATGGTTGACCTATGGCCGGACCACCTGCCCGACTGGACGAACTGATCGCGTACGTCGTCGGCCGCCAACCTGACGGACCCGCTCTGGAACGCCTCTCGGACGCCAACCTGGTCGGCGAATACCTCGGCGACGTGGCCGATCACCTTGTCGACCACTTCGTCGAGCTGGCACGTCAGGACGGGGCCTCCTGGGCCGAGATCGGCCGACGCCTCGGGGTGAGCAAGCAGGCCGCGCAGAAGCGGTTCGTCGCGAAGCGGGCGGAGGCCGCCGACCTGCTACCTCCCGGCGTTCTCGCCCGGTTCACCGACCGGGCCAGGAACGTGATGGAGCGGGCGGAGGAGGAGGCACTGCGGGCCGGACACGACGAGGTCAACGGCGGACACCTGCTGCTCGGCCTGATGCACGAACCGGACGGTCTGGCCGTACGGGCGTTGGTAGGGCTGGGCGCGCCGACGGAGACCGTACGGGCCGCCACCCGGGCCACCCTCGACCCGCCCGGGGCGCCACGGCCCGGACCACTCACCCTCTCCCCCGGCGCCCAGCGGGTACGCGACCTCACCTTCCAGGAGGCGCTGCGCCTGGGGCACAACTACGTCGGCACCGAACATCTGCTGCTCGGGCTGCTCCGTCGACCAACGGAGCCCGGCGCGCGGGTGCTGGTCGCACTGGGCGTCACCCGCGAGGCGGTGGAGTCGTGGGTGGTGGAGGCGTACACCCGGGCCGGGCCGGAGGGGTCAACCGGATGACGAGCACGCTGGCCGGACCGGAGCGACCGCTCTCGCGCGACCGTGACTTCCTCATCTTCTGGCTGGTGCAGACCCTCTCCGTGGGCGGGGCCTCGTTCTCGTACGTCGCCATCCCGCTGCTGGTGCTCGACTCGACCGGCTCGGTCAGCCAGATGGGCCTGCTCACCGGCGTCTCCGGCGCGGCCGGCATCGTCGCCGGGATCTTCGCCGGTGGGCTCGTCGACCGGGTCGACCGGCGCCGGTTGCTGATCTGGTGTGACGCCGTACGCGCGCCGCTCTACGCCCTGGTGCCGCTGGTCTGGTGGGGTGGCCCGCAGCTCTGGCTGCTGTACGTGATCATGCCCCTGGGCAGCGCTGTGGCCATGGTCTTCCAGGTCGGGTACGTGAGCGCGGTGCCGAGTCTGGTGCCGGCGGCCCGGATCACCCAGGCGAACGGACGCCTCTTCGCCAGCTACGCCTCGGCCGGCGTGGTGGGCCCGATGCTCGCCGGCGGCCTCTCCGCCCTGCTCGGGCCGGCCGCCGCGATCGGGGTGGACGCGGCCACCTTCGCCGCCTCCGCGCTCGGCCTGTGCCTGGTCCGTCTCCGCCGGCCCGGCCCCGCGCCAGCGGCACATCCCGCCGGTGGGGGGCGGGACGATCCGGTCGGCTCGGCACGGGCGGACGCGGGCGGTGACCGTTCCACAGTCGGGCGGCGACCCGTCACCGGCGATCTGCTGGTCGGCGCGAGGTTCCTCTGGCGGCAGCCGGTACTGCGGGCACTGACCGGCCGGTTGGCGCTGCTCACGTTCCTGACCTTCGGCCTGACCGACCTGTACGTCTACCACCTCAAGCAGGGCCTCGGGCGGTCCGACGCGACCGTCGGTTACGTACTCGCCGTCGCCGCGCTCGGCACCGTCGCGGCCGCGCTCCTGGTCGCCCCGGCCCGTCGCCGGCTCGGCTTCGGTGTCTGCTGGATCGGCTCGTACGCGTTCGCCGGTACGGGTGTCGTGCTGCTCGCCGGCACCGCTGACGCCCGTACGGTGGCGGCGCTCGCCGCCGTGGTGGTGTTCGGTACGAGCCTGGCGGGCATCTGCTCGCTCTCGCTGCGCCAGGAGATCACCCCGGACCCGCTGCTCGGTCGGGTCACCTCGGCGTTCTGGACCGTTCACACCGCGCCCGGCCCGCTGGGCGCTGCGCTGTTCACGGCGGCGGCCGGGCACTGGGGTACGGCCCGGATCTTTCTCCTCATCGGCGTCGGTTGCCTGCTGGTCGCGGGAAGCGCCGTGGCCACTCCGATCGGTCGTTCGAGGATACGGCTCCCGCGCCAGGCATGATCCGTCGATTCGTCCGACCGAGCCCCCGTAGCCGGCCTGAACGGGTGCGCTGAGCTCATCCGATCATCCGATCCCCACGCCTGGGGCTGATGGCTCCCGGGCACGGGGAACGCTGCGTGCAGTGTGCCGAGAATGACGGACATGACCGGCATTCCCGTCATGAGGCGATGCCACCCGGCCGCCCTGGGCTGCCGCCCGATGACCGGCTGACCAGGCAAAACTGTGGCGGACGCCACGGCTGCGGTCGACCCACGACCCGCTGGCATTACCTAGCCTCGGCGAGTGCATCCCAACGACGAGACGAAGCCTGAGCCGGTCACCAACCCCGTACCTATCCGTTCGGCTGAGCCCCCTACGGATGATCGGTCAACTGGCCGGCACCGGTCCCCGAGCGGACGCGGACGACTCCTCCGCCCACCGTCGGGACGCGCAATACGTCGCCGGGCACGCAAATCCAGGATCCGCACCCTGGTCTCCTCGACCCCGGTCCGGCTGACTCTGGTCACCGGACTCACCTGCTGCCTCGGCTTCGTCGCGTTCACCGAATCGCGTGCGGCGACCACCCAGGCCCCTCCCCTGCACGCCACCCTGGCCGACACCGGCGCGCTCTCCGAGCGTCTCGCCGCCGCCCAGGAGCAGGCCGCCTCCCGGAACAGCCCGCGCGCACCGATCCCGACCACCCCGGCGACACCGACGCCGACGCCGAGCGTCTCGGCGTCGGTGAAGGCGACCACCAAGCCCACCCCGCGCAAGCCGGCCAAGCCGCTGAAACCGAAGCCGGTCGCCGGGCTCGACCAGGCGCAGATGGACAACGCCGCGGCCATCGTCAAAGTCGGGGTCCGACTCGGCATTCCGCAACGTGGGCTGATCGTCGCCATCGCCACCGCGATGCAGGAGAGCAACCTCTACAACCTGGCCAATCCCGCGCTTCCGGATTCGCTGGAACTGCCCAACCAGGGCGTGGGCTACGACTTCGACTCGGTCGGGCTGTTCCAGCAGCGGACCAGCAGCGGCTGGGGCACGGTCACCGACCTGATGCGCCCGGCATACGCCGCGGAGGCGTTCTTCCAGGCACTGCTGCAGATTCCCGGCTGGCAACAGATGAGCATCAGCGGGGCCGCCCAGGCCGTCCAGGTCTCCGCGTTCCCCGACGCGTACGCCCAGCACGAGGATCGGGCCACCACCATCGTGAACGCGCTCGTCTGAGGCCCACCCGCTCGGTCGACCCGGCCCTGTGCTGGACCCGCCTCAGACCTGGGCCCGGTCCATGCTCTCCGCCGGGGCGGACTGCGGGCGACTGTCGACAGGGTGCTCGTCCTCGGTCGACCTGGTCGCCGGCACAGCCGTACCGGTCGACGCGTTGACCGCATCGTCCGGCGGCGCGCTCACCACGGTCACGTCGCGCAGGATGTGGTCGACCTGCTCCTCACGCAGCCGTCGGGCGTGCAGGGCGGCCTCGAAATCGCGCCGGGCCTGCACCGCCTCGGCGTAGACCTGGTCCCGCAGTTGCCGGGCCTCCTCCTGCGCCGCGGTCAGCTCGCCCCGGGCCCGGGCCAGCAACTGCGCCGCCTCCTGCTCCGCGACCGCCAACAACTCGCGCATCCGGTCCGGACCCCGGTGCCCTACCGAGCCGCCGCTGAGCAGGCCGTGCAGCCGGGCCGCTTCCTGCCGTACGCGGATCAGCTCGTCGCCGGGTGCGGACGCCACGTCGGCCGGCCTCGCCAAGGCGGCCAACCGCTCACTCAGGTCCGCCAGGCAAGAGTCAACCTGATCCCGGTCATAACCCATCTTCGCGATGGTGAAGTCCATGCTTTGCCCCCCAGGCAGCGTGTCTTCCTTCCCATCTGATCCTCGCCAGCCCGCTGGCCCATCGGGGCAGAATCGCAAAATTATTCATCATTCGAGCGGCGCTGCCGGCAAGACGCCATCACCGCTCCGACAGCCCCGGCAAACTGCCACAATGTCACGGCCCAGGGCCGGTCCGGCCGTTTCCGGGGCACCCGCCCCGGCCGGACGCGCCTAGCGCCGCCGGGGCAGCACCGCGACCCGACCGAAGAACTGGTCGATCCGGCGTACCGCGCTGTTGAAGTCGTCCAGGTCGATCGGCTTGGAGACATAGGCGTTCGCCTGGAGGGTGTAGCTGCCGATGATGTCGGTGTCCGCGTTCGACGTGGTCAGCACCACGACCGGGATCGTCCGCAGGTCCTCGTCGCTCTTGACCGCGCTGAGCACCTGGCGCCCGTCCATCCTCGGCATGTTCAGATCCAGCAGGATCACGTCCGGGCGGAGCGCGGCCGAATGCCGTCCCTCCCGACGGAGGAACTCCATCGCCTCCTGCCCATCGCTGACGACGTCGATGGCCTTCTGCACGTCCGAGTCGCCGAGGGCCTCTTCGATCATCAGCACGTCGCCGGGATCGTCGTCGACCACAAGGATCCGGACCGGAGCGGCGGTGTGGACGCCCATGCGTACCTGCCTAAGGGGTTGGCGGGGAGGGGAACCGGGGCGGCGGTGCCGCCGACCCACAGGCACAACGGACGATTGCCCTGCCGCCAGGGTACGCGCCGAGTGTCGAAACGACCTCGTCCCCGCGTCGGTTTCCACTTTGCCCAGCTGATCGCGGCGTGCCGGTCCACCCCGGTAGTAGTGAAACATCGGGCGGCCGGTTCCGGGAGTCCCGGAACCGGCCGCCCGACAAGCTGTCAGCTCGACGCGGTGGGCTGTAGCAACTCGGCCGGAACCCCACTGCCGGACGTGCTCCGCGCCTGGTCCGCGTCGTCTGGCTCACCGGTGTCCGGTGGCTGGAACAGATAGCGGACGAAGTCGACACCGGGTTCGTTGTCGTCCGCGCCCGGCCACTGCCCCACCGAGTCGACACCGATCACCTCTCGGCCCGCCTCGTCCACGTCCTCCACCAGCGCCCAGACGGTGACCGGGTAGGAACGCGTGACATCTGGAGCCACCTGCCAACGCGAATACCATCCGGGACGGGCGGGGACGATCTCGATGATCCGCCTCATGACGACCTTCCTTCCGCGAGCATTCGGAAGTCTGACGGTCCAGCTCGATCATGTGCAGCCTCCGGGTGAGGCACCCTCACCCGACCCGAATGACCCACGCCCCGACGTACGGCGACCCGGCGGGCTGAGCCGTTTCGGTCGTCCGCCCGACGGGAAGGCGCAGGGCATGAGCGGAAAGCAGATGGAGGGCGACAACCAGCGACGCCGCGCACTCGCCCGACAGGCGCGTCAGCGCGGGCAGCGGCCGAGCGGCGCCGGCGCCACGCTCGGCTCATCCAAGCAGCTCGAGAGCCTGGAACAGGCCCGCCGGGACGGGCCACCGGAGGCGGGTCCCCGCAAGCCGGCCGCCGACCGGGCCGGGCTGGAACCAGCTTCGGTGCCGTCGCCGGCACCAGCCGTGTGGCCGCTGCCGGATCCGAAACACGGTGAGGACGGGAGTGCCACGAACGTCGCCGTGATCCAGTACCGCGACCTGGTGAGCGACGTCGGCCGCCGCGCTGGCGTCGACTTCGACCAGGCCCGCGCCGCCGCCGAGGCAACCGTACTGGCGCTCGCGGAGGCGCTGGACGACGCCGGCCGGGAGCGGTTACTGGACGCGGTGCCGAATGAGCTGCACAACGGCGCGTCCGGCACCGCCGCCCGCCGCCGCGATCTCGGCGGTTTCCTCGAGGAGGTCGCCCGACTCAGCCAACGGACGCCGGAGCAGGCGCGTTACCAGGCGCAGGCCACCTTGAGCGCACTCGCTGACCGGGACCGCGACCTGGTCGACTCGCTCGATCTGCCCATCGACCTGCAGGATCTGCTCGGCCCACCGCCGGCCGGCGGTGGGGTGGTCGGTCCGCGCGGGCAGACCGCTCCACTGACCGACGACGAACTCCGGGCCGCCCTCGCCGACCTGCCCTACTGGTCGGGCGACCGGAGGTCGCTGCGCCGGACCATCGAACTGCCGCCGGAGAACCTGGACCGGGTGCTGGGCCTGCTGGCAGCGCTACGACCGGCGAACGGCCGAGGTCCACGCATCGGTCGGGAGAGCCCCAGCACGGCGGTGATCAGCGTACGCACCACCCGGGTCGACGCGGTGACCGCGCTCGACATCGACCTCGCCCGGCAGGTCGACGACGCGATCGACGAGGCCGGAGCCGGCCTGAGCTGAGCCGACGCGATCGACGAAGCCGGAGCCGGCCTCAGTGGAGCCGACCACCACCGGCCTGAGTGTAAGTCGGCCGACCCCCGGTCGGCGGGCCCGGGAAACGGGCCACCGACCGGGGTGCCGCACCGTCAGCTACCGCCGGTGAGGGCGACCGTGTCCACGTCGAAGAGCGAACCGGAGCCGCCGGTGTAACGCAGGAACAGCGCGCCCGACGCCGAGGCGGTCAGCGTGGTGGAGACGGTACGGAAGGTCTCCCACCCGCCGGTGTTCGGCACCGCCACGGACCCGAGCAGGGTGCCGGTCGCGGAACCCGAACGGATCTGGATGGTGCCACCGGCACCGGCCGACGAGATCCGGGCCGAGAAGCCGGTCCGGCCTGCGGTGCTGACCGAGGCGTACCCGGTCCAGTCGCCGTTGTCGACATAGCCGACCGTCGCGCCGCCGCTGGCCGACGCCTTGCCGACCACCTGTACGCCGGACTGCGAGCTGAACGCCTCGGCCTCGACGGTCACCTGACCGCCGCCACCCCCACCGGGCGTGCAGGCGGCCGCAGCCCAGCCGGCCGCGTACCGGATCCCGCCGAGCAGGTGGGCCCGGAAGGCGGCGTCGGCGTACGAGGCCTGGGTGTGTCCGAAACCGGTGTAGAACGCTCGCCCGCTGGACTGCGGGTGGCACCAGGCGATCGGGTGGTCGCCCATGGTCCCGCCGGAGTAGCTGGACTCGGTGAGGCTGGCCAGCACCCGTACCTGGGACCGGGGGTTGGTCCGGTAGTTGTACCACTCGTCGGTGCGGGTCCAGGTCTGCGGCAGGTGCGCGGTGGCGGCGTGGGTCCGGTCCTCCACGTTCACGTTGGCCTGCTGGATCGCGGGGTGCGAGGCGAACCACGCACCGACGAGCTGGCCGTAGTAGGGCCAGTCGTACTCGGTGTCGGCGGCAGAGTGCACGCCGACGAAGCCACCACCGGAGTTGACGTACGACTCGAAGGCGGTCTGTTGTCCGGCGTTGAGCACGTCGCCGGTGGTGTTGAGGAAGACGACGGTACGGAACCGGGCCAGGTTGGTGGTGGTGAACGCGGTGGCGTCCTCGCTGGCGGTGACGGTGAAGTTGTTGGCCGCGCCGAGGTCACGGATCGCCTGGATGCCGACCGGGATGGCGTCGTGCCGGAAGCCGGCCGTCTTGGAGAAGACGAGCACCTGATAGGCGGGATCGGCGGCCTGCGCCGGAGCGGTGGTGGCGGCGACGGCCGTACCGGCGAGCAGTACGCCGGAGGCGGCGACCGCCAGCGCACGACGGATCGGGAGTTTCATGTTCGGCCTCTCTGGTCGGAACGGGGTGTGGAGGGGGTGACCGGGCGGGGCGTGCGCCGCCACGCTGACCGCCGATCACGGGGCTTGGTGCCGATTGGGGGGCGGTTGCCGGTGGGCCACCCCGGGTGGACTGGCGGATCGCAGGGACGGGTCGGTCGCAGGGGTGGACGGGGCGGGGTGGGGTTAGGGAACACGGACCGCGGTGACCCGGGTGACCGTGTCTGGTGGGCTACCCACGGAGGTGGGGTCGGCAATCACCCGATCCACGACCACGCCCGCCGCGCCACGGGCGGCGGCGGTGAAGCCGAGGTCGGACGCGACGAACCGGCAGTGGGCGGCTCGCCCGGCCACCGCCAGTCGGTCCAGTTCCGGTCGGGCGGCGGGGATCAGCCACTCGGCCAGCGTGGCGAAGTATCCGCCGAGCACGAGCACCCGGGGGTTGACCAGGTTGACCAGAATCGCGCCGCCGAGTCCGAGCCACCGGCCGACCTCGGCGACGGCGTCCAGTGCGACCGGGTCGCCGGCCGCCAGCCGCCGGTGCAGTTCCGCGACCCGCTCCTCGGGTACCCGTAACGGGCCGGACTCCAGGCCGTACGCCCGGTCCGGGGTGACCGCGCGGACCAGCTCGGCGAGCCCGACCTTCGTCTCCCAGCAGCCGGTGCGGCCGCAACCGCAGCGCCGGCCGGCCGGATCCACCGGCAGGTGGCCCACCTCACCGGAGAAGCCGTCGGTCCCGCGCAGGAGCCGCCCGTCCGAGATCACCCCGCCGCCGACGCCCACCTCACCGGTGAGGTAGACCAGATCACGGGTGCCGGCCGCGACGCCGTAGGTGTGTTCGGCCAGGGCGGCGAGGTTGGCGTCGTTGTCCACCACCACCCGCAGGCCGGCCGGGAGGGCGGCGACCAGCCGTGGCCCGAGTGGCAGGTCATGCCAGTCGAGGTTGGGCGCGAGCACGACCGCACCGTGCGCGACGTCGACGAGTCCGGGCACCGCGACGGTCACCCCGACCGGTACGGCGCCGCGGCGCTCCAGGTCGCGCAGCGCCTCCAGGATCACCTCGGTCAGCGCGGCCACGCACCGGTCCGGTCCGCCCGCCGTCGCGTCGAATGCGATCCGGCGCTCCACCAGGACCCGGCCGGCCAGGTCGGTGGCGTGTACGCCGATGTAGTCGACGTTGATCGCTACCCCGAGGGCGCCGACGCCGGCCCCGTCGAGTGCCACCGCCCGGCCCGGTCTGCCGGCGGTGCCCGAATACTCCAGCCCGGTTTCCTGGACCAGTTGTCGGGCCAGCAGTTCGTCGACCAGGCTGGAGACGGTCGCCTTGTGCAGGCCGGTGCCGGCGGCGATGGCGGCGCGGGAGCGGGGCCCGTGGGCCCGCAGGTGGCCGAGCGTCCGGGAGAGGTTCGCGCGTCGCAACGACAGCTGGTCGCCCGGTGCGCTCGCCGGGTGGAGCGGACCGGAACGCGGTGCAGTGGACATCGCGGCCCCTGATTCGTCTGTGGGTCCGACTAACCAACCATGCGACGTATATCGATATCAAGGGGTGGCAGTCATGGAATCCTCACTATTTTGAAACCTGCCGATAACTTATCGTCCGTGGGATCCCGGACACGTCGGTGCGGGCGGCGGCGCCGGCACCGGTTAGCGTGCAGCGGTGGCGAGGCAACCCCGGGCCGCGGCCCGTTCCAGCGCCGCGACGACCGAACTACTGATCGACCGGTTCCGGCCGGGCGGCCGGATCCTGCTCGCCGAGGGCGTGCCGCAGTCGTACGTCGACCTCGGCGACCCGACGTACCTGCACTTCGACTACGTACGGCGGATGGCCTCGGTGGTGGACGCGGCGGCTCCCGGCGGCGCCCCGCTGCGGGTACTGCACCTCGGCGGCGGAGGCTTCACCCTGCCCCGTTACGTGGCGGCCACCCGACCCGGCTCGGCCCAGACCGTGGTCGAGCGTGACGCCGCCCTGGTCACCCTGGTCCGACGCGAACTGCCGCTACCCACCGACGACATCCGGGTACGCGTCGCCGACGCCCGTGACGCCCTGCGGACCGAGATCGACGGGGACTACGACCTGGTACTTGCCGACGTCTACCAGGCGGCACGGATGCCCGAGCACGTCGCGAGCGTGGAATTCGCGGCCGAGGCGGCCCGGGTGCTCCGCCCGGACGGGATCTACCTGCTCAACCTGACCGACCTGCCGCTGCTGGCCTTCTCCCGGGTCCAGGCGGCCACGCTGCGCGCCGTCTTCGCCGACGTGGCACTGATCGCGAGTCGGGCGATGCTGCGCGGCCGACGGTACGGCAACGTCGTGCTGGCCGCCGCCACCCAGCCGCAACGGCTGCCGGTGGCCCGGCTGGCCAGCCGGGCGGCCCGGGACCCGGTGCCGGGCGGGGTGCTGCACGGTGCCTCGCTGGACCGGTTCGTCGCCGCCAGCCGGCCGGTGACCGACGCCCCGACCGGCGCCGGCTGACCCGCCGACCACCGGTCCGGTCAGCGGGCGCCGACGCGGGTGGGCAGCTCCGGTGACTCGCTCTCCAGCGGTACGGCGTTGGACGGCACCAGACCGAGTTGGACCGCCGGTCGGGACGTGGTCGCGTCGAGCAGCCAGTCCGCCGCCACCCGGACCCGGTTGCTCGGCAGCGCGAGCAGATGGTAGCCACGGGTAACCGCCTTGGCCGCCAACCCGGACAGCGGCACCTGCAACGGGTTCGCCGCCGCCTCCCGTCCCCCGAGATCCACCACGAACCCCAGGTCGTGGTGCCGGTACGCCCGACGTCGGCCCTGCCCGTACGAGGCGGCGATGTTGTGCGCCACGAGTTTGCCCTGCCGCTCGGCGTGCTGCGCGGTCATCGGGGTCACCTGCCCCGGCCGGGTCAGGTCGGGTACGGCGGCGGCGTCGCCGCAGGCGTACACCTCGGGGAAACCGGGCACGCCGAGGAACTCGTCCACGGTCAACCGGCCCCGTTCGGTGGGGAGCCCGAGGTCGGCGACGAGCGGGTCGGGGCGTACGCCGACACACCAGATCAACGACCGGGTCGGCACGTACTCGCCGTCGCTGAGCTGTACCCCGTCCGCGGTCGCCTCCTTGACCGACGTACCCATCCGGACGTCGACCCCGCGCTCGTCGAGCACCCGTTGCGCGGTCGTCGACATCCGCTCGGCGAGTTCGGGGAGCACCCGGTCGGCGACATCCAGGAGCATCCACCGGGGGCGCGGGCCGAAGCCGGGGCGCTGCGCGATCAGCCGGTCGGTGAAGAGCTGTCCGTGCGCGGCGACCTCGGTGCCGGTGTACCCGGCACCGACCACCACGAACGTGCTGCGGGCCGCCCGCTCCCGCTGGTCGTCGGTGGTCTCCGCCAGTTCGATCTGACGGACCACGTGATCGTGCAGGAAGACCGCCTCGGGCACGCCCCGGAAGCCGTGCGCGTGTTCGGTGACGCCGGGAATCGGCAACAGCTTGTTGACGCTGCCCACGGAGAGGACGAGCCGGTCGTAGGCGACTTCCTCCCGGTCGCCCTCGGGCGGGGTGAACCCCACCCGGCGACCGCGCAGGTCGACCCGGTCGACCTCACCGATGATCACCCGTACGCCCGGGAGGGTGCCGGTGAGCGGGACGGTGATCCGGGTCGGCTCGATGACACCGGCCGCGACCTCGGGCAGCAGGGGCAGGTAGAGGAAGTAGTCGGTCGAGTTGATCAGCGTGATCTCGGCCCGGCCACGGGCGAGCCGGGACAGGCGTTTCGCCGCGTGGTACCCGGCGAAACCGGCCCCTACGATCACGACGCGCGGTGTGGTCATAACCAGTGCCGTTCCCGGGCACAAGCGGGACAAACCTCGACCGGTGGACCGTTGGCGACCGGACCCGCCGACGTTGACCGACACCCGAAGTCATTGACACTCATCACGTTGATTGATGACGATGATCTCATGCCATCTGACGAATCCCACGGCCCCGTGCCCACGAAGCCGACCCGCCGTACCTTCCTCTCCGCTGCCACCGTCACCGCCGCGGCGGCGGTCGCCGCGCCACTGGCCGCCGACCCGGCGCGGGCCGGCGGGCACGGCGCGGACGACGGCCCCGGCCGGCCGGTCCGGCCACAGTCACCCGACCGTGAGCTGCGCCGCCTGCTGGCCGAGGTGGACCAGCGGCGGATCGAGGCGATCGTACGGCGGCTGGCCGCGTTCGGGACCCGGCACACCCTGTCGAGCCAGGACGACCCGGAGCGTGGCATCGGCGCCGCCCGGGACTGGATCCACCAGCAGTTGCAGAGCTACGTGGCGGGCTCCGGTGGCCGACTGACGGTCGAGTTGCAGTCGTACATCCAGCAGCCGGCGTCCCGGATCCCGGTGCCGACCCGGATCACCAACGTGGTCGCCACCCTCCGAGGCACCACCTCACCCGATCGGGTCTACGTGATCACCGGTCACTACGACTCGCGGTGCACCGACGTCATGGACTTCACCAGCGACGCCCCCGGCGCGGACGACGACGCCTCCGGAGTGGCGGTGCTGATGGAACTGGCGCGGGTGATGTCGACCCGGCCGATGGAGGCGACGGTCGTCTTCGCCGCCGTCGCCGGCGAGGAACAGAACCTGTACGGCTCGACCTACCTGGCCCAGCAGTACAAGGCCGCCGGTACGGACATCCAGGGCATGTTCAGCAACGACATCGTCGGCAGCAGCAGGGCCGACGACGGTACCCGGGACCCGAAGTCCGTACGCCTGTTCGCCGAGGGGGTGCCGACCTCCGAAACCCCGGGGCAGGCGAGCACCCGCCAGTCCGTGGGCGGCGAGAACGACTCATCCTCGCGTCAGCTCGCCCGGTTCGTCAGTGACGTGGCGGAGAACAGCGCCACCGGCATGGGCGTACGGGTGGTCTACCGACGGGACCGCTACCTGCGCGGCAGCGACCACATCGCGTTCCTGCGCGAGGGCTGGCCGGCGGGTCGGTTCACCGAACCGAACGAGGACTTCGCCCACCAGCACCAGGATGTCCGGGTGGTGGACGGCAAACAGTTCGGCGACCTGCCCGAATTCTGCGACTTCGGGTACATCACCCGGGTGGCCAGGGTCAACGGCGCGGTGCTCTGGTCCCTGGCGCAGGGCCCGGGTACGCCGAAGCGGGCGACCATCGTGACCACCAACCTGACCAACGACACCGAGCTGCGTTGGGAGCGCGGCACCGAGCCGGACCTGGCCGGTTACGAGGTGCTCTGGCGGGAGACGACGGCACCGGAGTGGACCCACGCGATCGAGGTCGGCGACGTCACCACGACGACCGTCAACCTCTCCAAGGACAACGTCTTCTTCGGCATCCGGGCGGTGGACCGGGACGGTCACCGCAGCCCGGTCGCCTTCCCACAGCCGGGGAGCTGAGACCGGGCCGGGAAGCTGAGACCGGGCCGGCTGGCCCGGCTCCCCGGACCGGACGGAACGCCCCACCGCGATCGGAACCAGCGGTGGGGCGTCGACCGCCCGGAGCGTCGGTGGGCTGCTCAGGCCGCTCCTCCGGAGGTCAGTCCGCCGTGCCGCCGGGCGGCCAGGGCACGGGCGGTGAGCACGGCCAGACCGGTGTACGCGGTGACCACCACGACGGAGGCCAGAACACCGACCGACGTCACCACGACCACCAGGACCACGACGGCGCCGCCGGCCACCAGACCCGCGCCCGGCACGCCCAGCAGACGCAGCGGCCACCACATCCCGAACGGAACCACCAGCGTCTGCAACGCGAGCAGGAACATCCCGAGACCGATGTTCGCGTCCGGGCTCGGCGCGATGGCCTCGACCAGGGCGGCGACGGCATGCCCGAGCCCCCACACGGCGCCGCTGACCACGGCGGCGGCGAGGGCGCCGAGCACGGCTTGGCGAGGGGTGGAGAGGGTTCGCTCGACAGGTCTCATGGCGACGATTCTCGTCCGGAGCGGGCCGGGCCCACCTGAGTCGCGGGGCTCACCCACGACCGTAAGCACAGGCGCGCGGGGCCCCGAACACCGGTAGTTGAAACAGACCAACCGGGGTAATGAAAAGCTTGTGGGTATGAGTTCCGAGAGCGTACGGCCCGATCCAGTAGCCCCCGTCGATCCCAGCGGCACCGACGACGGGCCCGGCACCTTCGCCGATCTGGGGTTGCGGGCCGAACTGCTCGGTGCCTTGGCCGCCCTCGGCTACGAGGAGCCGACCGCGATCCAGCGGGAGACGATCCCGCCCCTGCTGGCCGGAGGCGACCTGCTCGGCCAGGCGGCCACCGGCACCGGCAAGACCGCCGCCTTCGCCCTGCCCCTGCTGCACCGGATGCCCGCCGAGCGTCGTTCCGGCGACCCGTCGGCGCTGGTGCTCGTACCCACCCGCGAGCTGGCCGTGCAGGTTTCCGAGGCGGTCCACCGCTACGGCCGGGAACTCGGCGTACGGGTGCTGCCCATCTACGGCGGGCAGCCGATCGGCCGGCAGTTGCGGGTGCTGGACGGCGGGGTGGACGTGGTCGTGGCCACCCCGGGGCGGGCTCTGGACCACATCGCCCGGGGCACCCTGCGACTGGGTGAGCTGCGCACGGTGGTGCTGGACGAGGCCGACGAGATGCTCGACATGGGCTTCGCCGAGGACATCGAGGCGATTCTCGCGCAGACCCCGGAGCAGCGACAGACGGTGCTCTTCTCCGCCACCATGCCGGCCCGGATCGACGGAATGGCCCGCCAGCATCTGCGCAACCCGGTACGGATCGAGATCGGCCGACCATCGCCCGCCTCCGGCACCGCTCCCCTGGTCCGGCAGACCGCGTACGTGGTGGCCCGGGCGCACAAGCCGGCCGCGCTCGGCCGGGTGCTCGACGCCGAGTCCCCGACCGCCGCGATCGTCTTCTGCCGCAGCCGGGAGGAGGTCGACCGGCTCACCGAGACCATGAACGGCCGGGGCTACCGGGCCGAGGCGCTGCACGGCGGGATGAGCCAGGAACAGCGCGACCGGGTGATGGGCCGGTTGCGCACCGGTACGGCCGACCTCCTGGTGGCGACCGACGTCGCCGCGCGCGGCTTGGACATCGAACAGCTCACCCATGTCTTCAACTACGACGTGCCGTCGGCGCCGGAGTCGTACGTGCACCGGATCGGACGGGTCGGCCGCGCCGGACGGCAGGGGGTCGCGATCACCCTCGCCGAGCCGCGCGAACACCGCATGCTCAAAACCATCGAGCGGGTCACCGGCCAGCGGATCTCGATCGACAAGGTGCCGACCGTCGCGGACATGCGGACCCGACGGCTGGAGCTGACCCGGGCGGCGCTCCAGGAGAGCCTGCTGGAGGACGACCTCGATCAGTTCCGGGTGATCGTCGAGACGCTGGCCGACGAGTTCGACGTGATGGAGGTGGCGCTGGCGGCGGTGAAGCTGGCCCACGAGGCGGCCGGGATTCCGGTCGACGACGAGGAGATCCCGCACGTGACGCTCCGCAACGAGCGGGGCGAGCGGGACGGCCGAGGTGCCCGGGAGGGTCGTGGCCGGGACGCCCAGCGCCCCGGCCGGTCCCGCCAGGGCGGCATGGCCTGCCTCTTCATCGGGGTGGGCCGGCGCTCCGGCATCCGTCCGCAGGACCTGGTCGGCGCCATCACCGGGGAGACCGGGGTCAGCGGGCGGGAGATCGGCTCGATCGAGATCGCCGACCGGTTCTCCCTGGTCGAGGTGCCACAGGCGGCGGCGGACGAGGTGATCAGCCGGCTGCGCGGCACCACGATCAAGGGCCGTCGGGCGACCGTACGCCGGGACCGGGACGGCGCCCGCGACTAGCACCGATCAACCGTGGCGGGGCCGGCCCGGCCCGGCCCGTGCTCAGCGGAGGACCCGGCGGCGCCCGCCCGGTCGTCCCCCGCGCGAGGTGAGAATTCGGGGGCCGGGACAGGGCGTCCGCGCAGGGCCGGTCGGTCGCGCGGCCGCCTCCGCCTTGAGTTCGGCCGGTGGTTCGGGCCGCCGCAGCACCTCGACGATCTCGGTGATGACCCGTCTGGCTTCGGGGATCGGGGTGAGCACCCAGTCGTGCAGCATGCCCGGATACTCGTGCAGGGCGATCTCGGTGCCCTGCTCGGCCGCGAGTTCCCGGAGTCGTCGGGCGTCCGGGTTGAGCACGTCCCGGGTCCCGGTGAAGAGGGTCACCCGGCCCAGGTCGTGCAGTGGGCCGTTGATCGGACTCACCTGCGGTACGGAGGGCAGGTCCGGGAGCGCGTACAGGTGACCGAGGGACCTCAGGTGCGCGGCGTTCAACAGCGGATCCCGGCGTGCCACCGCGGAGATGTCCGGGTTGGTCATGGTCGCGTCGAGCCATGGCGAGAGCAGCACGAGGTCGCCGGGGCGGGCGGTGTCGTCCGGCAGGGACTGCACCAGCGCCAGGGCCATGCCGGCGCCCGACGAGTCGCCGACCACCGCCAACCGGTCCACCGGACCCCGCGCCACGATCCGCTGGTAGAGCCGGATCAGGGTCGGGAAGATGTCGCGGTGCCCGTACTCCGGGGTGAGCGGGTAGATCGGCACGGTGACGGTGCGGTCGGTCCGCTCGGCGAGGCGGGCGATGAGGTTCCAGTGCCCAACGGTGATCTCGGTGGCGTACGCACCTCCGTGCAGGTAGACGAGCTGCCCGGAGGTGCCGCCGGAGGCCGGCGTGAGGACGTACGTGGGCCAGCCCTCGAAGTCCTGCCGGTCGATGGCCACGTGCCGCAGGATCGGCGGCCGGTGGCCCTGGGGATCCCTCGGCGCGGCCGAGGCGCCGATGAAGCGTTTCGGGGCGAACTGCCACCGCTTGACTCCGGCGAGGGTCAGCGACACGGTGAGGAGGCGGCTGCTGATGCTGTGCATGGTGGGCGGTTCCTTCGTCTTCGCGGTCAGAGCGGGTTGGTGCGCGGGCGCGAGGCGTTCCGGGCGGTCACCGGGCCCGGCTCCGACGTCGGGCCGACGATTCGCGCCATCGGTCACGCAGCCGTACCAGCCCGCGTCGTGGCCGGTCGGCGAGGCGTTTCGCCCATGGGAACTCGCGGCCGAGCAACGAGAGTCCGGCGAAGATGGTCAACCAGCCGGGACCGGGCAGGACCAGCATGAGCAGCCCGGCCAGGATGATCACGCCGCCGGTGACCGCGATGCCGATCCGCCGCAGGGCGCGGCCCCGACCGCTGCCGCCACCGCGTCGTGCGGGGCGGTGTCCGGGCCGGTCGCCGTGTCGTGGGGCGCGGTGGCCCGGCCGGCCGCGACGCGACATCATCCCGGGTACGCCGCGCCGGTGGAGCCAGGTGTGCGCGGTCCCGGGCCAGCTCGCCCGCGCGGCGGTGTCCCGCTGGGGCACGGGGAGCAGGAACGGGATGACCGCCACGATCGCGCCGGCGACGACGCCGTCGAGCCAGTAGTGGTTGGCGGTGGCGACCACGACGGTCAGGGTGATGGCCGGGTGGAGCAGCCAGAGCCAGCGCCACCTGGTCCGGGTGGCGATGATGAGCCCGGTCGCGACCAGCAGTGCCCATCCGACGTGCAGGGAGGGCATGGCGGCGTACTGGTTGGTGAGGTCGTCCGCGCTCGGCGGCCCGTAGACGGAAGGACCGTAGCGGGCGGCGGTGTCGACCAGGCCGGTGCCGGCGAGCATCCGGGGTGGGGCGAGCGGGAAGAGCAGGTGTACGACGAGCGCCGCGCCGGTCAGTGTGGCGAGACTGTTGCGGGCCCAGCGGTAGTACCCGGGGCGGCGCAGGTAGAGCCAGACCAGGAAGGCCGCGGTGGCGGGGAAGTGCAGGTAGGCGTAGTAGCCGTTGGCGGCCCGGATGAGCGGCTCGCTCCGGGACAGCCAGTGCTGCACGCTCGCCTCGTCGGGCAGGTGCAGGGTCCGCTCCAGGTCCCATACCCGGTGGCCGTTGGCCGTCGCGGTGGGTACGTGACCGTCCGCGAGCAGCCGGCCCAGGTTGTACCCGACCCAGAGGGTGGCGACGAGGATCAGTTCCCGCAGCGCCCGGGGACGGGTCGCCCGCCGGTGTGCCGGGACGGGACCGTACCGTCGTGCGGTCCGGGTCCCGTCGGTGGCGAGCCTCGGTGGTGCGACGTCGAGGAGATGCCGCGCGGGCGCCGGGCCGAGCTGTGCGAGAGGGGCAGCGCGAGACATAACCGTCGTCCTTCTGGGGTCGTCCGTGATTGTTCATCCGTTTCGCCGGCTGGACCGCGTCGGCCGGGTTCCGACCGGTTGGCCGCTTCCACCGCCGCGCGGCGCCCGGTTCAACCGGTCGACGGCGTGACTGCGCGCACTGGACCCCCACCGAGTTCGACATTGACTGCCCCGCTAGTCACTTCGAAACAAGAAGTGGCCTTCGTTCAGCTAGCGAGACTACAAGTTGTAACACCCCAGGTAGCAGCGCTGATGCCGAAGAGTTCCGCACGCCACACTCGCTTGCGCTCTCGCCGCAGGCTGTGGGCGGGAGATCAACTCGGAAGCCGACCCGCTCCCCCGGCGCAGCCACGACCAGGACTCACTCCCACCCGATGTGGTCCTCGAGAAACGCGGCACCGTACGCCGGCGAGGCGAAGAGCCGTTCCAGCCGAGCACACTGCACCCGGTGCAGGTACGCCGCCTCCCGGGTGCCCGGGCCAGGAGTGTTCACCAGGTCCATCACCCGGCCGACGAACTCCTGGGCCCGCCAGATCCGGGCCAGCCGGCGGTCGGAGTAGGCGTCCAACCGGGCCGAAGTGCCGCCGGTGAACCGCTCGACCAGCGCCAGGGCGAGTTCCTCGGCATCGGCGAGGGCGATGTTGAAGCCCTTGCCGACGACCGGCGGGACGATGTGGGCCGCGTCGCCGACCAGGAAGAGCGGCCCGTACCGCAGCGGAGCGCAGACCAGGGAACGCATTCGCAGACTGCTGGTGGAGAGGATCGGACCCTCGTGCAGCAGCCACGGCTCATCGAGCGCCAGCCGGATCCGGATCTCCTTCCAGATCCGTTCGTCCGGCCAGTCCGCCCGGCCGTCCTCCCGGGGGCACTGGAGGTAGAAACGGCTCACCACCGGACCCCGGGGAACGTGCACACACGCGCCGGACTCGTGGATCGCGATCACCGTGGAGTCGCTCGACGGGGCCGCCTCGGCGAGCACCGCCAGCCAGGCGTAGTCGTACTGGTACTCGTGCGTCCGCGACGCGGAGCGGGGAATGGCCGCACGGGTGAGGCCGTGCTCGCCGTCAGCGCCGACCACGATGTCGCACCACAGCTCAGACGGGGCGGCCCCGGCGCCGCTGTCGAGCCGAATCCGTGGCCGGTCACCTTCGAGGTCGGTGACGGCCAGCGCGGTTGTGTCGAACCGCAGGTCGCCGCCGGCGACGAGGAAGGCGTCGATCAGGTCGCGGACCAGGAACTGCTGCGGGTAGAGGTAGGGCGTCCGCCCACCGGCGAGCGGGGCGTAGACGAGCGGATAGCGACGTCCGCCCATCCGGAACTCGATCCGGTCCTCGACCGCTCCGGTCGCCAGCAGCCCGGCGGCGAGGTCGTGCCGACGCAGCAGCTCGACGACCGGGTACTCGACCGTGGCGCCCCGGACCCGCTGTTCGACGTACGACCGGTCGCGGCGCTCCACCACCACACAGTCGATGCCGGCCCTCTGCAACAGGACCGCGACCAGCATGCCGGCCGGACCCGCCCCGACGATCCCCACCCGGGTACGGTCGCTCACACCGCACCGCGTGGTCCGATGGCCCCGGTACGGCCGCAGCACCGAGTCGGCGGGAGCTGTCCCCGTACCGCGGTCAAATGTGCCTGAATTCCCGCCGTCCGGAAAGGGTGGCCGTACGCGACGTAGTTTGAATCCGGTCCGGCCGGCGAATCGCTTTTCGACTCATCCCAGTGGGCCGCAGCGTCGCAGAGTCTTACCACTCCACGTGGCGAATCAAGGCCGAACCCCCCACGAGAACCGCGCGCCCACTGGCCGACCACTTCCGCCTTATGCGCAGGAAAAGAGCTGCTCAGTGGGGCCGTCGAGAACAGTAGCCACAGGAGACCATCAGGCACAGACGTAACGCCCTTCTGGCAGTCCCGCCCAGTCGAGTAACACGACTCTGGCAGCACCATGGCGGTTCACTCGCCATTTTGCGGCCGTCTGTGGATCAGCTAAGCGCCACAGGAATTCTCACGCGCCCGCTCACGTGTGTCAATCCCTCGAACAGCCCGGCCGATCCGTCGCACGAATGACGTACTTCTTTCGGCCACACTGACCAAATCGAGACCGGAAAGGCGGCGCCGGCCCGGGTCACCAACTGGCCGGCGACTCCGCCGGCATCGGCACCTGGACGAAGACCGCCCCGCGCAGGTCCAACCACGCACTGGTGGGCGTCCGCACCAACCGCATGACCACCTCCTCGCAGCCCGGACAACGGGCCACCAGGCCGGGCGCGTGCTGGTAGACCCGCATCTGGGCGATCGGCCCGGTCAGCCCACAGTTGGCGCACCGGCCGGTCGCCGCAGTGAGGTCGACCGCGAAGAGTTCACGCATCGGGCCGGCGAGCATGTTGCCGTCGGTGTAGTCCTGATCGGCCATCTCAACCTCCGGTGGGGCCGAAGCGCTCGGTCTTCACCCGACGCGAGTCGTGACCGAGGGCGACGAGGATATCGGCGACGGTCTCGACGAAACCCGTCGGACCACAGACGAAACAGGTGGGTTCGAGCTCCGCCGGCCAGCCGTGACTGTTGACGTCGGCGACCCCGATGCGGTGCGCGGCCGAGGGCCAACCGTCCGGGGTTTCACGGGTGTAGACGTAGGACACGTCCAGGCCGCCGTCATCCCGGGCCCGCTGGCGCAACTCGTCGGCGAAGTAGGCGTCCCGGGGCGTGCGTACCGAGTAGATCAGCCGGAACGGCACCCGGCTGCCCGCCGCCCGCCGGGCCCGGACCATCGCCATCAACGGCACGATCCCGGAACCACCGGCGACGAGGAGGACCGGCGCCGGGTCGGCCGAACGCCAGACGAACCAGCCTCCCACCGGGCCGCGGATCTCCACCGGGTCGCCGACGGAGAAGACGTCGATCAGGTACGGCGAGACCTCGCCGTCGGGCACCCGCTGCACGGTCAGCTCGATCCGGTTGCCGGCGGCCGCCGAGGCGATCGAGTAGGAACGCTCGGCGCGGTAGCCGTCAGGTGCGGTGAGCCGGACGTCGACGTGCTGACCCGGCGTGTGGCCGGGCCAGTCGGGCACTTCCAGCACGAGCGTACGGGCCGTGCCGGTCTCCTCCCGGGACTCGACCAGCTGGGCCACCCGCCAGCTGGCGCCCCGGTTCAGTCGCCCTGGTACCGCTGCTCGCGCCACGGGTCACCGTAATCGTGGTAGCCGGCGGTCTCCCAGAAACCCGGCTCGTCGGTCAACATCAACTGGATACCCCGGACCCACTTGGCCGACTTCCAGAAGTAGAGGTGCGGCACCAGCAGCCGGGCCGGGCCACCATGCTCGGCCGGCAGTTCGCCGCCCTCGTACTGGTGCACCAGCCAGGCCTGACCGTCGAGCAGGTCCTCCAGCGGCAGATTCGTGGTGTATCCGCCGTACGAGTGCACCAGGGCGTAGTCGGCGGCGGTCTCCACCTCGGCCAACAGGGTGTCCAGGGAGACGCCCTTCCAGTTGGTCTGGAGCTTCGACCACCGGGTGACACAGTGGATGTCGACGGTGGGGGTTTCGTTCGGCAGAGCCAGCATCTCCGACCAGGACCAGCGGTGCTCCGCCCCGGCCTCGGTCGTCACCACGAACTCCCAGTTGTCCAGGGACACCCGGGGGGTCGGGCCGGCCGAGAGCACGGGAAAGTCCTCGGTGAGGTACTGCCCGGGTGGCAGCGATGGCTGTGACGACCTGGGCCGACCCTGGAAGCCCGGCGATACGATGCCCATCCGCTACTCCTATCACCTTTCCGGCATCGCCGGATCGGGTTCGCGGTACGTGATCGTATAGGGCGCCGGTGCCGCGCTCCGGGCAGCGGTTACTTCGTGGTCCCCTCCGGTGCGCCGTCCGAGGTGAAGGCGCCGCTACCGGCCTCGGTTTCCAGGTAGACGTGCTGGTGTCCGTGTCCCGCGTCGATGTTGATCTGGTCGAGCTGGGCCGCCGCGATCGACCACGCGGTGCCGGCGGCCGTACGTTGCCGGGTCGCCAGGTCGATCAGTCCGCGCTGCTCGGCGGCCGGGAGCCGCCCCGCCAGGGCGTAGGTGTCCAGCGCCGTGGAGAGGCCGTCGACGGCAGCCCGTAGGCCGCCCCGGGCGACGTTGGTGGCGGTGGTGCCGGACGGGCTCTCGGCATGCCGCTCCACCGCCCCCCGCATGCTCTGCTGCCAGGCGGCGAGCTTGTCCGGGGCAGCGGGTCGCCCGGACTTCATCGCGGTGTCCAGTTCGGACAGGACCGGGCCGAGTTCGTCCCGGGTGGTACGGGCCGCCGTGGTCAGCTGGGCGATCTGCTCGACGTCCCGCCGCGCCTCGGCCTCCCGCAGCTCGTTGACGGCGGCCTCGGTGCCGCTCGGCCGGTCGGCGACGGCGTAGCCGATCCCGGCCCCGACGAAACCGGCGAGCACCACCGGCAGGATCATCACGAAGACCAGGTTGCCGACGCTGGGTCGCCGACTCTGCGTCGTCTTGGTGTAGGAGGGTTTACCGGTCCTGCGGGACATGTCCGTTCCTCCCGGGGCATCGACCACCGCACGCACGTTGCGTAGAGGTTACGGCTTTGCTGCGGGGTCGTCCATTGCCGGGAAGAAACCGACCGAACTTCTGTCCGTCTCGACGAAAGTCGATGTCGGCGCGTCGCTTACCGCTTCCGCGCCCTGCCGCCGGGCATCAGCGACGGCTCGACCATGTCCCGGAAGTCCCGGGGCAGCTGGCTCATCACCTCGTCGAACTCGCCGCCGGTCACCGCCTCCCGAACCGTGGTCATCACGGCCCGTACCCCGTTGCGGGCCAGCGCAGGGTCGACATTCGCGCGCCCGGCGACCCGGTCGACGAACTCGGACACGCCGAAGCGCTCCGCACGGTCCGGCGGGTTCTGCATCAGTGCCTGCAACGGCTGGGGCAGTTGGGCCGCGAGATCTATCGCCTCGCCGCTGGTCAACCGGTCGGCCAGCACCTCCAGCGTGCTCTGACTCAGATCGACCGCGGTCTCCGGATCGACGTCGGCCCGCTGGGCGACCATGTCGATGAAGGTGTTGTAGTTCATGGTGGCTCCTCCCTGGCCCCGCCCGGCCGGCGACGGCGTGTCGGGCGGGTACCCGTGCCCAACGCGGCGAAACGACGGTCACCGGCGACGACTCCGCCGAAAGGTCCGCACCGGGGCCGGTGCGGCGCGTGATCTCGGCAAAGTGGGGTAAGCGCTGCGTCGGCAGAACCAGATGACCGGCGAGGAGCGGGATTGCCATGGTTACCAACGCCGAAGTGCTGCGTTACCTCACCTCACTCGACTTCCCCGCCAGCAAGGGCGACATCGTCGCGGAGGCCGAGCGGGCCGGTGCGCCACAGGACGTGCTCCGCGCACTGCGCGCGATGCCCCCGGTCGACTACGGCAACATCGACGAGGTGGCCCGCTCCGCACACACCAATCCCAACCCGGAGGTGTCGCCAGCGGACCTGGCCGCGCGGGCCCGGGACCGCAAGCACCAACGGGTGGCACGGCACCTCCGCCAGAGCTGACCGGTGCCCGCCGCCAAACCCACGGGCCAGCGACGTTGACCCGGACCAGGCCACGCCGGGAACCGGTACGGTCGTCGGTGCTGCTCACCATGATGGGCGCGGCGGCGGCGTGTGGCGCGATACCGGTGGGACTCTACGACGCCGCGGTGCTCGGCCCACTCGTCGGCTGGGACTGTGCCGCGCTGTTCTACCTGGCCTGGGCCCGGTCACGGCTCTGGCCGCTGAACCCGGACGAGACAGCCCGGTTCGCGTTGCGGGCCGACTCGAACCGGGGACTGCGCGACTCGCTGCTTCTCTTCGCCTGCCTGGCGAGCCTGCTGGCGATCGGTGTCGTACTGATCCGGGCGAAACCGCTGGACGGCTTTCCCGAGCAGTTACACATCGCCCTGGGGATCGTCAGCGTGCTCTTCTCCTGGGCGGTCATCCACACCGTCTTCGCTGGTCGCTACGCCCGGCTGTACTACACCGGCACCGACGGCGGCGTCCGGTTCAACCGACAGTCGCCACCGCGCTACACCGACTTCGCCTACCTGGCCTTCACTCTCGGCATGACCTTCCAGGTCTCCGACACCCCACTGAGCAGCCCGGCGATCAGGCGTACGGCGCTTCGGCACGCACTGCTGTCGTACCTGTTCGGGGCCGTGATCATCGCCTCCACGGTCAACCTCATCGCCGGTCTGGCGCGCTGAACGGACCGGGGAGGTCGACCCGACACCGGACGAGGTGCCGGCCACGACAGGCATGGCCGGGACACCACGCCCGACGAAACTCCGGCGACAGGCGTCCGAACCGAACGCATTCGCCGGATGGCGGAGGCCCGACCGAACCGGTTGGGCAATGCCGCCAGGACCATTCTATGAGTTGAGATCATCCGAACGGCGGGAAATACCATAATTGTGGGCGATCGCACGTACGATTGGGCGTCATGCGGCGATTTGTTGGTATCTGTCGTCGAGATCCACTATCGCCAGCGCTCCGACCAGCCACGCCAGCTTCTCCGATTCCCTGCTGCCGGCGAGAGCGGCCAGGTCATCCGCGGACCGCCCCAGGCCGAGTCGCCGCGCGGCGGTGAGCGCACGACGGTCGGCCGACGGCGGCACCTCCCGCCACAACGCCTGGACCTCACGGAAGAACAGGTCGACGACCTCGTCGTCGACCGCCGGCAGACGCTTCAGCGCGGCACGTTCCCGGACGGCGTCGTACTTCGCCACCCCGCGAAGCCGCCGCAGGTCACCCCGGTACCGCTCGGTCACCAACGCGGCCAGGTCACCGAGCCGGCCGGCCAACTCGTCCGCGTCCCGGCGACCACACGAACGCAGCGTGGCGGCCCGGGTCTCCTGCGCCGACCGGCTCATCCGCGCCGCGCTCTCCCATCCCTGGTCACGCAGCGCCTGCGCGGTCTGCGCCGCCCGACGCGGATCACCCGGGCGGCGCAACAGGATCGAGAGATAGAGCAACTGGAACAACGAGGCGGGATTGTTGGTGACCCGGAACCCGTACCGGTCGGCGAAGCCTCGACCGCCGCCGGCGAGCCGCCGTACGAACCGCTTCTTGTCTTCCCAGCTCATAGTGGTCGCCATGCCCGTGCGACTACCCGAAACTGCCCCGGCCACGCCGATCGAGCGCGCTGACCGTGTCGGTACACGTCGGTACGCTGTCCGGAACCCGGCGACAGGTCGGCGCGAAGGGAGACATATCTGATGAACTGGACTCTCGAGGTCGTGGTGGTACCGGTGTCGGACGTGGACCGCGCCAAGGCTTTCTACTCCGAACAGCTCGGCTTCACGGTCGACCACGACACTCGGATGGGCGACCACGTGCGGATCGTCCAGCTGACGCCACCCGGATCGGGTTGCTCCGTCGTGATCGGCAAGGGCGCCGTGCCGGAGATGGCCCCCGGCTCACTCAAGGGCCTGCAACTGGTCGTCCCGGACATCCACAAGGCCCACGCCCAGTTGCTGGAACGCGGGGTGAAGGTCAGCGAGGTCCAGGTGTTGGGCGAGAGCCCCACCCCGACCCCGGACCCACTGGACAACGTCGGCTTCGTGTTCTTCGAGGATCCGGACGGCAACGGCTGGGCCGTACAGCAGATCTCCGACCGGGGTTGACACACCGACGTCGGGGTCACGGCCGTTCGATCGGCGCCCTCGGCCCGATCAGGCGACGCAGCTCCCGCTTGAGCACCTTGTGGCTGGGGCCCATCGGCAACGCGTCGAGGTAGCGGATCTGACGCGGGTACTTGTGCCGGCCGAGCCGCTCCCTTGCCCACTCGATCAGCTCCGACTCGGTCGGTGCGGGCGGTCCGGTCGGGTCCCGCACCACCACCGCGCAGATCTCCTCCCCGTGCACCTCGTCGGGGACCCCGATGACCGCCACCTGCGCCACCGCCGGATGCCGGGCCAGTTCCTCCTCGACCTCACGCGGGTAGACGTTGAAGCCGCCACGGATCACGATGTCCTTCTTCCGGTCGACGATCGTGACGAAGCCGGACTCGTCCTTCGTACCCAGGTCACCGCTGCGGAACCAGCCGTCGACCAGAGCCTGCGCCGTCGCCTCCGGCCGGCCCAGGTAACCGGCGAAGACGTTGTGTCCCCGGATGACGATCTCACCCAGCTCACCGGCGGGCAGCAGCTCGATCCGGTCGTCGAGTTCGGGCCGGGCGATCTCCACCTCCACACCCCAGATCGGGTGCCCGACCGTGCCCGCCCGGGTGCCGTAGTGCGGCTGGTTGGTGGTCGCGGTCGGTGAGGTCTCGGAGAGGCCGTACCCCTCGAAGACCGTGGTGGCGAAGGTGGCGTTGAACCGCTCCAGCACCGCGACCGGCAGGGACGCGCCACCGGAGACGCAGAGCCGCAACCGTGGCAGCGTGGGGGCGTCGACGGCGGCGGTGAGCAGTCCGATGTACATCGTCGGTACGCCATGGAAAACGGTGACCCCCTCGCGGAGCATCACCTCGATCGCGGCGCACCCGGTGAACCGGGTCAGCAGGACCAGGGTGCCGCCCACCCGGAAGGTGCCGTTCATCGCCACCGTCTGTCCGAAGGTGTGGAACAGCGGCAGACAGCCGAGCACCACGTCGGCGCTGCGCGCGTCGTTGGCGTCGAACACGTTCACGGTGGCGTTCATGACCAGGTTCAGATGTGTGAGCAGGGCACCCTTGGACGCTCCCGTGGTACCGCTGGTGTAGAAGACCACCGCGGTCTCCTCGGCCTCCCGGGTCACGTACGACGTCAGGGGCGCGACGCCGTCGCTGACCTCCTCCAGCCGCCGGACCTCGACCCCGCCGGGCACCGGGCCGACCGTGACCAGCGGGACGCCGGCCCGTTCCGCCGCCTCGGCGCCGATGGAGAGCTGGCTGGTGTGGCAGACGAGCAGGTCGGTCCGGCTGTCCCGAAGGACGTACGCCATCTCGTCCGCGGTGAGCAGGAGATGCACCGGCACCACCACCGCCCCGGCGGCCAACGCCGCGTAGTAGACCCGGGGGAAGTCCACCACGTTCGGCGCCAGCAGGGCCACCGTCCTGCCCGGCCCGACGCCCAGCTCGTGCAGTCCGGCGGCGAACGAGCGGGCTTCCAGCCACAGTTCGGCGTAGGTGACCCGGATGTCGCCGTCCACCACGGCCACCGTGTCCGGGTGCCGACGGGCCGCCTCGGCGAGCACCATCGCCAACGAGAGTGCCGTCACTTCCCCTCCTCGAAGTAGAGCCGGCTGATCGTCCGGGCGGCACAGACCGGTTTGCCGCCGGTCTCGCTCTCCACGGTCACCTCGGTGACCACCTGCGTTCCACCCGGTACGGGGGTGACCTCGGCGATCGACGCGGTGGCCCGGATCCGGGTGCCGACCCGTAGCGGAGCGGGAAACCGCACCCGGTCTAGCCCGTAGTTGACGCCCATCCGTACCCCCTCGACCCGGTAGATCCGGGTCACCAGCGCGGGCAGCAGGGAGAGGGTGAGGTAACCGTGCGCGATGGTCCCGCCGAACGGTCCGACTGCGGCCCGCTCTGGGTCGACGTGGATCCACTGGTAGTCGTCGGTGGCCTCGGCGAAGAGCGCCACCCGCTCCTGGTCGACCGGGTGCCACGGGCCGGGGCCGAGCGACTGGCCGACGGCGGCGGCGAGCTCGGCGGGTGAGGCGAAAGTCCTCATCCGAGGTGCCCTCCCAGCTTGGTGTAACCGCGCAGCAGGTCCCGGGCGATGATCAGCCGCTGCATCTCGTCGGTGCCCTCGAAGATGCGGTAGAGGCGCACCTGTCGGTACCAGCGTTCGATCGGCAGTTCCCTGGTGTAGCCCATGCCGCCGTGGATCTGCATCACCCGGTCAACCACCCGGTTGACCATGCCGGCGCCGTAGAGCTTGGCCATCGACGACGCGTGCCGGGGGTCGAGTCCCTGGTCGACTGTCCAGGCCGCGCGGAGGATCAGCCAGCGGGCGGCCTCCAGCTCGGTCTCCGAGTCGGCGATCATCCACTGGATCGCCTGGTTGGCCCCGATCGGCGCACCGAAGGTCTCCCTGGTGTTGGCGTGTTCGATCGCCATCCGGAGCGCCCGCTCGGCGATCCCGACCGCGTGCGAGGGGATAGTGTATCGACCCTTGCCGATCCATTGCATGCCGAGCGCGAAGCCCTGCCCCGGTTCACCGAGGATGTTGCGACCGGGAACCCGGACGTCGTCGAAGACCAGGGCGGCCGGACCACCCTCCCCCATCGTCTGGATGAACTCCGAGCGCCAGCCCATCGCCCGGTCCACCAGGAACGCCGTGCTGCCGCCGTCGCGTACGTTCCGACCGGGGTCGGTGACCGCGACCACGATCGCGAAGTCGGCCTCGTTCCCACCGGTGATGAAGGTCTTCTCCCCGTTCAGGATCCAGTCGTCGCCGTCGCGCCGGGCGCTGAGCCTGATGTTCGCCGCGTCGGAACCGGCGCCCGGCTCGGTGATGGCGAAACAGGAGAACCGCTCGCCCTCGATCGTCGGCACCAGGTATTCGCGCTTCTGCTCGTCGTTGGCCTGGAACAGGATGTTGTCCGCCTCGCCGCCGAAACGGAACGGGACGAAGGAACGCCCGATCTCGGTCCAGATCAGCGACTGGGTGACCGCAGGCAGGTCCATCCCGCCGTACTCCTCGGGGGTGGCGAGGCCCCAGAAGCCGAACTTTTTCGCCTTGAGCTGCAATTCGCGCAGCTCGCCGCGCTCGAGTCCGGGACCGTGCGCCCGCTCACGGCGGAGTACCTCAGCCTCCAACGGCATGACCTCACGGGTGATGAAATCGCGGGCGGTGTCGCGGATCGCCCGCTCCTCGTCGCCGAGCGAAAAGTCCACAGTGTCCTCCGAAGGGTGTGGGTCGACGGGTCAGCGGGCTCCGCCGTTGACGTACAGAGTCTGGCCGCTGACGTAGGAGGCGTCGTCGCTGCCGAGAAAGGCGATCACGGACGCGATCTCCTCCGGCTGGGCGACCCGGCGCAGCGGAGTGTGCTCCGCCGCCCACCGCTGGTGCTCCTGCGGTGTACTGCCGACCCGCTCGGCGGTGGCCGCGGTCATCGCGGTGGCGACGTAGCCCGGCGCGACCGCGTTGACGGTCACCCCGAACGGGCCGAGTTCGATGGCGAGCGTGGCCGTCAGGCCCTGCACCCCGGCCTTCGCCGCGGCGTAGTTGACCTGTCCCCGGTTGCCCAGCGCGGAGCGGCTGCTCAGGTTGACAATCCGGCCGTACCGCTGCCCGACCATCTGCGCCTGGGCCGCCTGGCAGCAGAGGAACATGCTGGTCAGGTTGGTGGTCAGCACCGCCTCCCAGGCGTCGAAGGGCATCTTGAACAGCAGGTCGTCCCGGGTGATGCCGGCGTTGTTGACCAGGACGTCGAGCCGGCCGTACGTCTGCACCACCCGGGCGGTCATCGCCGCGACGGCGTCCGGGTCGGTCACGTCGCAGCCGATCCCGACTGCCTGACCACCACCGGCGGTCAACTCTCCGGCGACCGCGCTCGCCGGTCCGGCGTTGAGGTCGACGACGGCGACGGCCGCACCCTCGATGGCGAGCCGACGCGCGGTGGCGGCCCCGATGCCCTGTCCTGCGCCGGTGACGATGGCAACCTTGCCGGCGTACCTGGTCACGATGCTCCTCAGATTGGGCAGAAGGGCCGCCCGTGGTCGGGCGGGGGCCACGTGGTCAGAAGGCGGCGACGCCGGTGAGGGCCCGCCCGATGAGCAGTTGCTGGATCTGGCTGGTGCCCTCGTAGAGGGTGGCGACCCGGGCGTCGCGCAGGTACTTGCCGACCGGGAACCGCGCCGCGGCGGTGTCGACAGCGATCTCGGCGAGCAGTTGCTGCACGAGTTGGTGACCGGCGATGGGTTTGCCGAACTGCTGGCGCCCGGCGGCGTACGCCACGGCGGCGTCCAGGCAGCCCTGGGCGATGCCGACAGAGCCGGCAGCGACCGACATCCGCCCCTTGGCCAGGGTGGACAGAGCGAGGCGGAGTCCGCCGCCCTCGGCACCGAGCCGAGCGGTCGACGGCACCCGTACGGCGTCGAGAGCCAGTTCGGCGGTGGCCTGTCCGCGCAGTCCGAGCTTGCCGTGGATCTCCCGCCGGCCGAGTCCCGGTGCACCGGTCGGGACCAGGAAGGCGGTGATTCCCCGGGGTCCGGACCCGACGATCGCCTTTTGCGACGAGTCCCAGCGAGACCGAGACGATGCCACGTACGGCGGAGTCGCCGCGCCCGAGTTCTTCCAGGACCAGGCAGTAGGAGAGGTGGTCACCGCCGGAACCGCCGTCGGACTCGGCGATGGTGAGGCCGAGGAAGCCGATCTCTCCGAGCCGTCGGACGATCGCCGGGTCGACCGACTCGCGTCGGTCCCATTCGGCGGCGTACGGCCGAATCTCCCGGTCGACGAACTCGGTGGCGAGCGCGCGGACCGCCGCCTGCTCCACCGATAGCTGGAGGTCCATACGTCTAAACTAGCGCTGGAAGTTTTATCTCGTCCAGAGCCGGTGTGGCAGAGTTTCCCGAAGCCCCGCCACCGACCGGGCGGCCGACAACAGGTCCAGGAGAGGGAGGTACGCGATGCCCCGCCCACGGCAGGCCCTGCTGAGCCGACAGCGGATCATCGAGACCGCCGCCAACCTCATCGACGCCGAGGGACTCGGCGCCTTCTCCACCCGTCGGCTCGCCGCCGAACTGGGCGTACGCGGGCCGTCGCTGTACAACCACTTCGCCACGAAGGACGAGATCCTCGACGCGGTGGCGGACAGCATCACCGCTCAGGTCGACGTCTCGTCCTTCGGGCATGGCGACTGGCGGGACGCGCTACGGCAGTGGGGCCTCTCCTACCGGTCCGCGCTCGCCGCGCACCCGAACATCGTGCCGCACCTGGCACAGGGACCGGGACGCCGCCCGGCCGCCCTCGCGATGGCTGACGCCGTCTACGGCGGACTGGTCGACGCGGGCTGGCCGCCTGCGCGGGCGACGCACATCGGTGCGCTGATGCGCTACTTCGTCACCGGCTCGGCGCTCGGTTCGTTCGCTCGGGGATTCGTCGAGGACCCCGGCTTCTACGCCGCGCAGTACCCGCACCTGAGCCAGGCGCACCGGCTCGCCGAACACCAGCAGAGCGTCGACGAGGGCGCGTTCGCGCTCGGCCTGGACGCGCTGATCGAAGGGCTCTCCCACACGTACGAGCGGCTGGTCGGGGCGCTGCCACCTCGGTGACCCCCGAGGCGTCGCGCATCGACGGGCACGCCGGTGCCACGCCGGCCGGGCGAACCTCCCGTGGGGGCCGGGTGCGTACTACAGTCAAAACTTGCAGCGCTAGTTTCCGTCGACCCGAGAGGCCCCCGATGGACCTCACCCGCACCGCCTTCTACCTCGACGGGCAGTGGGTCACCCCCGCCGCCACCGACACCATCCCGGTCGAGAACCCCACCACCGAACAACTCCTCGGCACCGTTCCGGCGGGGACCACCGGCGACGTCGACCAGGCCGTCGCCGCAGCCCGGACCGCGTTCGACAGCTGGGCGGCCACCGATCCCGCCGACCGGGCCGCCGCACTCGACCGGCTGCACGCCGCGCTCGCCACCCGGACCGACGAGATCGCCCGTACCGTCGCCCTCGAACTCGGCACCCCGCTCAAGGTGGCGACCCGAATCCAGGCCGGACTCCCCCTCGCCGTCCTGCGCGGCTTCGTCGAACTCGCCGCCGAACCCCCCGCCGGTCAGGTCATCGGCAACTCGCTGGTGGTCCGCGAACCGGTCGGCGTGGTCGGGGCCATCACCCCGTGGAACTACCCGCTGCACCAGATGATGGCCAAACTCGCCCCAGCCCTGGCCGCCGGCTGCACCGTCGTACTGAAACCGAGCGAGCTGACACCACTGGTGGCGTACCTGCTCTTCGACGCCATCGACGAGGCCGGTCTGCCGCCGGGCGTGGTCAACCTGGTCACCGGCACCGGTCCCGTGGTGGGCGAGGCGATCGCCGCGCACCCGGACGTCGACCTGGTCTCCTTCACCGGCTCGACCACGACCGGGCGGCGCATCTCGCACCTCGCCGCAGACCGGATCGCACGGGTCGCCCTGGAACTCGGCGGCAAGTCGGCCAACCTCATCCTCGACGACGCCGACCTCGCCACGGCGGTCAAGGTCGGCGTCGGGAACGCCTTCCTCAACTCTGGACAGACCTGCACCGCCTGGACCCGGATGCTGGTTCACCGCAGCCGCTACGACGAGGCCGTCACGCTCGCCGCCCGTGCCGCCGACGGCTACCGGCTCGGCGACCCGTTCGACCCCGCCACCCGGCTCGGTCCACTGGTCTCCGCCACCCAACAGCACCGGGTGTGCGAACACATCACCCAGGGGCTCGCCGACGGCGCCCGGCTGGTCAGCGGCGGACCCGAAGCGGCGCTGCCGGAGCGGGGCCACTTCGTCGCACCGACGGTGCTCGCCGACGTCGACCCGGACAGCCCTCTGGCCCAGGAGGAGATCTTCGGCCCGGTGCTGGCCGTGATCCCGTTCGACGACGACGACCACGCCGTCACCATCGCCAACAACTCCCGGTACGGACTCGCCGGAGCGGTCTGGTCCGGCGACGACAACCGGGCCCTCGCGATCGCCCGGCGGATGCGCACCGGCGCGGTCGACATCAACGGCGCGCCGTTCAACCCGCTCGCCCCGTTCGGCGGCTACAAACAGTCCGGCATCGGCCGGGAACTGGGCAGCTTCGGACTCGAGGAGTTCCTGCAGACCAAGGCGATCCAGCGGTGAGGGCGCTGGTGGTCCGGGGCGTCGGAGCCGAGCCCCGGGTCGAACAGATCACGCTGCCGGCGCCCGGCCCGGGTGAGGTGCGGGTGGCCATCCGCGCCGCCGGGATCTGCCACTCCGACCTCTCGATGGTCAACGGGACACTGACGCCGCCGTACCCGCTCGTCCTCGGGCACGAGGCGGCCGGCATCGTGGTGGCGGCCGGCGACCGGGTCGACCGGGTCCGGGCCGGGGACCACGTGGTGCTCAACTGGGCCCCACCGTGCCGCGAGTGCTGGTACTGCGCCCACGGCGAGCCGTGGCTCTGCGCGGCCACCGGGGCACCGGCCGCCCCGCGCGGCACCGCCCTCGCCGACGGAGCGTCGTTGCACGTCACGCTGGGTCTCGGGGCACTGGCCGAGGAGGTGGTGGTGGCCGAGAACGCGGTGATCCCCGTCCCCGCCGAACTACCCTGCGAACTCACCGCGCTGCTCGGCTGCGCGGTGCTGACCGGCTTCGGAGCGGTACGCCGTACCGCCGGGGTGGCGGCCGGTGACGCGGTCGCCGTGATCGGCCTCGGCGGGGTGGGCCTCGCCACGGTCGCCGCCGCCCGTGCCGCCGGCGCCGCCCCGGTGATCGCGGTCGACCGGGCGGAGAACAAGCGCGAGCTGGCGATCGCGGCCGGGGCGAGCGATTTCCTGCTCTCCGACGACACGCTGAACCGGTCCGTACGGACACTCACCGGCGGCCGGGGGGTCGACCACGCGTTCGAGTGCGTCGGGCGGGCGGCGACGATCCGGGTCGCCTGGCGGGCCACCCGCCGGGGTGGCCAGGTAATCGTGGTCGGCATGGGCGCCAGGGACGACATGCTGGAGCTGAGCGCGCTCGACATCTTCCACTCGGCGCGCGTTCTCCGCTCCTCCGTCTACGGCTCCTCGGACCCCGACCGGGACCTGCCCGAACTCGCCGGCGCGGCGCTGGACGGCACGCTCGACCTGGCCCCGCTGATCACCGACCGGATCGTGCTCGACGAGGCACCGGCAGCGCTGCGCCGGATGGCCCGGGGCGAGGGGGCCCGCTCGGTGGTCCTGTTCTAGAGCGAGTCCCTCGCCGGCCGGATCCGGCACATCGATCCCGACCGCACACTCACCCGACTATGTCACCTGCGGCAGCCGCAGCACCGATCCCGGATGGATGGTCACGTCGGTGGCGACCAACCGGGTGGCGGTCGCCGCTGGCTCGCCGCTGCCGGTGTTGCGGGCGAAGCGCGGATGGGCGCCGCCGCTGATCTGCAGCCGCACCCGGTGCCCATGGCGGAACCGGTGGGCGGTCGAGCTCAACCCGACCGTAACCGCTACCGGGTCGTCGCTGGTGAACGCGGGCAGCCGGAACAGACCGTCGCAGATATTGCGTGAGCAGCCGGATTCGTCCACGTCGCACAGTCGGGCGAAGATGTCGATGTTGCTGCCCGCCTTCGCCGCCACCCACAGCTCGACGCTCACCGGGCCAATCACCTCGAGCGGCTCACTCAGCGCCCCGGTGGTGAACGTCAGCACGTCCGGGCGGGCTTCGAGTTCCGTGTTGTCACGAACCCCGGCGGTCCGGGAGAGCAGCGGCCCGCCGATCGAGGGTGTCGGATTGGCCGGGTCGTAACGGAAGGAACCGACCGGCTCGGACGCCTCCGGCGGCGTGTCCGCCAGCCGCCCCGCGTCGTCGCCCGCCTCGGCACCCAACTCCCCGGCACCGAGGGTCGGGTAGAGCGCGCGACTCACGGCGGGCGGCGGCCAGTCGGCCAGGTCGCGCCACTCGTCCACGCCGCCGACGTGCACCCGGACGCGCGACTCGCGCAGCCCGGACCGGTCGCCGCTGATGTGCGCCCGCAGCCAGGCGACGCTCTCGGCCAGCACCATCGGGCCGTCCACCTCCAGCATCGAGGTGTGCGTCCACGGGCCGATCAGCAGCGAGGTCGGGCAGCCGGCCCCGCGAAGTCGGGCGTACTGCTGGAGGTTCTGGTCAAGGAGGAGGTCGTGCCACCCGGCGATCACCTTTGTCGGCACCTCGAGCCGCTCGGCCGTCGCACCGATGTCGGTGCCGTGCCAGAACGGGGCGTCACGGTCGGGGTTACCCAGCAGGCCGTCGATGTACGGCACCCGCTGACCGACCGCTGGCACGTACGCGTCCTTGATCGGCAGCGAGCGGACGACGCTGGGCAGCTTCCGCTGCAGCCGGATCAAGGCCCGGACGAAGCGCAGCGCGCCCCGGCCCTGGTGCACCATGGAGACCGCGGCGATCACTGAGTTCTCCAGCGCGAACGCCCCGCCCGGATAGGCCGTCGAGTACGGGTCGTGGGCGCCGACCTGGACCACGAGGGCGCGCAGCTCCGGCGGCGGATCCATCGCCATCGCCCATTGCACGTAGGCGAGGTAGCTCAGTCCGACCATGCCGAAGTCGCCGCTGAACCAGGGCTGCTCCCGGAGCCAGGCGACGGCGGCCAGCCCGTCGTCGGTTTCGTTGAGCCACCAGGTGAACTCGCCCGCCGACCCACCGGTGCCACGGCAGCTCTGCAGCACCACGTGGAAGCCGTGCGACGCGTAGGCGAAGCCGAACAGTGAGGCGAAGGGAAAACCACGACCGTACGGCGAGCGGATGAGCAGGGTGGGGAAATCGCCCTCGGTCAGCGGCTGGTAGTGGTCGGCCAGCAGCGGCGTGCCGTCGGCGGCGGGAACGGTGACCCGCCCGGAGTAGCCGACCTGGTGCGGACCGACCTCGCGCCGGCCCAGACGGCGCAGTACCCGGATGTGGCGGGGGCGGTCATGGCTGGCCTCCTCGTGTCGATGAGACTTATCGTACAACGTACTGGAATGCGCGACCACCCCGACGTCGAACAGCCCGACCCGGCCCCGCCAGGCGGCAACGTGTCCACGCTGGACGGGTCGACGGCGCCCCGAGCCGGCGGGGGCAGCTCACCCGGACCGGGTGAGCCCAGCGGACCGTCGGGCAGGGGCGGCAACGCCACCGTGAGACGGGCGCAACATCGCGGTCGGCGTCTTCCGGCCGGCCCGAGCAGTACCGTGAGATGGTGCCAACAACAGACGTTCTCACCAGCGCAGATCTCACCGAGCTACGCCAGTCCGCGCTGGGCGCGGCCAATCCGCTCGGCATCGCCGCCGACCTGGCCGACGCCGCCGAGCAGGGCCGGCTCGCCGACCCGGCGGACACCGGATACGCGCTGACCCTGGCCGCCGAGATCGCCGAGAGCAGGGCGAAACTGGATGCCGCGCTCCGCTACGCCGACCGGGCGGTCGAGGCGTACCGGACACAGGAGGACAGCCAGGCGAATTTCTCCCGTGCCCTGCGCGCCCGGATCCTCTTCCGCGCCGGGCGCGACGACGAGGCGACCGCCGAGCTGACCGCACTGCGACCGCTGCTCACCGAACAGGCCGACGCCGCCGCCTACATCAGCGCCGCGCTGGACGCGGGCGGCCGTAGCGTCATCGCCGAGCAGTGGCTGAGCGAGGCGGTGGAGACCGTACTCGGGGAACGCGCCGCCACGGCGGAGCAGCTGGGTGAGCCCCGCGACCCGGACTCGCCGGGCGTCCTCTTCTTCCTGCTGCAACAACGACACCGGGTACGACGCGATCTCGCCCTGCCGCACGACCAGCACGACAACCTGGCCGACCGGCTGGAGAACCAGCTCACCAGCAGGGCCGCGAACGCGGTCGCCGGCACCGCCGTGACCGAACTGCTGTTCTGGCCGCAGGACCAGTTCGACCGGGTGCGCTCGGAGTGGCCAGACCTGACCGGGGTGTACGGGCAGGACTGGGACGAGCACCGGGCCCGACTCGAACGGGAACTGGTCCGGCTGGCCGGCGCCGGGCGTACCGGCCTCTCCGTCCTCAAGGGCTCGGTCGACGGCTTGTCCGGCTTCGCCACCCGACGCAACGGTGACCCCACGGACCAGCAGGTACGCGCCGGGTACGCCCAGGAACTCGAGGGGCGTCAGGAGCGGATCTCGTGGCCGCCGGAGCGGAACGGGACCTGCTGGTGCGGCTCCGGGAACAAGTACAAGAAGTGCTGCCTGCCCCGTTCCCGCGCCTGACCTCCCACACTCCGCCCCGGTACCCGACCTCCGACACCTGATCCCCCACGACCGATCGACCCGACGGGTCGGGGGTCGCTCCGCACGGTGACGCCGAGCGGAACGGCACCCGACCCGTCGGCGTACGCGCCCCTGGTCGGACGGAGCCGAGTCGCCGTACGCGTCCGATCGTCGTCGCCCCGACGCACCTTCGACCCATCCCGGAAACACGCACAACCTTGCGGCATCTCTACGCACCGTGCTATTGCTCATAGTCCGCATACATCGAAGGGAGTCGCCTCCCGGTGCCTGACCAATACTCCCGACGGTCCTTCCTCGCCGGCGTCCTGACGTGCGGCACCCTCTCCGCAGGCGCGATCTACCTCCTTCCCGGTGGCCGTTCCCTCCCCACGATCGAGCTTCGGCTGACCACCGGCCGGGACCCCACCGGGGCACGCGACCTGCTGATAGCCATGTGGGAACGGGCCAATCCGCGTACGAAGGTGCGGCTGGACATCGTCTCCAGCGGCACGCTCGACGAACGGGTGCAGATGCTGAGCCGCGCCCAGCACGGGCAGGCGGACATCGTCAATCTCGACGTGATCCATATTCCGGAGTTCGCCCGGCAGAAGCTCATCACACCGATCCCGCTGGCCGACAGCCTCGAACTCCTCGACCCGATCCGGCGGATCAGCCAGGTGAGCGACGACCCGGACCGGTTCTGGGCGGCGCCGTTCAACACCGACGTCGGCATGCTCTTCTCGCACCGTCGCGGGGGCGGTGACCCGGAGCAGGCGCCGACGCTGCGGGACGTACTCGACACGGTCACCAACCAGCAGTTCGTCGGCCAGCTCAAACCGAGCGCGGAGACGTCCAACGAGGCCTTTGTCATCAACGTGCTCGAGCACGCCCTCTCCAGGGATGGTGACCTCCTCGACGAGAACGGCGCGATCGAGATGGACACCCCGGTCAACGACCACCTGGAACGCTGGCAGCAGGCTCTGCACCCGCTCCGGGACGCGATCGCCGAACAGCGGGTCGCCCTCGGCGACGACGAGAACGACAGCATGCGGATCTTCGCCGACCGGGGCCTGACCTACATGCGGAACTGGCCGGTGAAGTACCGCGAACTCCAACAGCTGGAGCGTCCGGGCGCCAACCCCAACGAGATCCAGTTGGACGCGTTGCCGACCGGGATCCTGGGCGGTCAGAGTCTCGCCCTCGTGGCGAACTCGCCGCACGAGGAGCGGGCACGCGAGTTCATCGCCTTCATGACCGGTGAGCCCGCCCAGAAGGTGCTCGCCGCGCACGGGTTGGCACCGACCCGTCGGGGCGCGTACGGAGACGCCAACCTACGAGCCCTCATCCCCCACCTGGGCAAGCTCCGGGGCGCCGTCGGGGCGGCCCGCCCCCGGCCGATACACACGAACTACGTCGCCTTTTCCAAGGCCGTCCGGGACCACGTGTACCAACTGCTCTACGAGAAGCGTGAGCTACAGCCGGAGTTCGTCACCGACCTGCGGGCCGCACTCGCCTAGTCGAGGTCCGGTCGGTGCGTATTGAAGGGTGGCAGAGGATGAGGGTCGAACCCTGGCAGGCACCGATCCTGGTGATGGCCGGCATCATCGTGGCGGAGTTCCTGTTCGGAACCGCGCTGCGCAGGTGGGGTGACGCCGTTGTCAGCCGGTGGCTGCGCACGGTGGCGCTGGCGGGGCTCACCGTACTCGTGCTGGTGGTCGGGATAGCGGCGCTCGGCCCGGACCTGGCCGACCAGCTCGCCAGCGTCGCGGCCGCGGTCGCCACGCTTGTCGGCCTCTGGCTGACCTACCGGTCGCACCAGGCGTCGACCCTCGACACCGGTACGGTCCTGGCCGTGCCCCCGCCGGGAACACCTCGACCGGTGACGGCGCCCGAGGGCGACACCCCGGCCGGGGCGGCACCGCCACCGTCCTAGAGGTTCCGTCTCACGGACCATGGATCTCGTTCGTCAGACCGTTTCCGGTCGTTCGCACCGATCAGATCGGCGACCGGAAGATGAAGAGCGGCGCGAGTCGGTCGGCGAACTCGTACGCGTATACGGCCGGCCGGCTGGCGCGCGCAGCTCGAGTTGTTGTGCCGGGCCCAGTGGGGCCGCCGCGCTGCGCGCCGGCTCGTTCCCGATCCTCGCCCGCGTCACCGCCCGGCCCGATGTCGACCTCACCATGGACACCCTGTTCGAATTCGGCCTGGAGCGCACCCTCGACGGCATCGCCGCGCTGCTGGCCACACACGCCCGATAACCGCCGGGCAAACTCCTCACGCTACCGGAGGGCCCATCTGGCCGGTGCGGGTTTCGGCTGACCCGGACGCCGGCACCGCCGCCACCGACCCGACCGGGCCGGCTCCGGGTGAAACGGTGTCCGGCCGGGCGGAACGGAGGCGGCGTCACCGGTATGAGGACCGGCATGGTGGGAATGGGACCGTCGGTGGCACGGTTTACACCGCCGGAAGCAGCCGGAACACGCAGGTGTGCCCGGCACCGACGGAGGAGAAGATCATGGCGACGGCCGTGGAGTTTGGCTTGGACACCTTCGGCGACGTCACCGCTGACGCCGACGGTGACCGCGTCCCGTACGCACAGGTCATCCGGAACGTGGTGGAGCAGGCGGTGCTCGCCGACCGGCTCGGCGTCGACGCCTTCGGACTCGGCGAACATCACCGCGACGACTTCGCCGTCTCGGCTCCCGAGATCGTCCTGGCCGCCATCGCGAGCCGTACGGAACGCATCCGTCTCGGCACCGCGGTCACCGTGCTCAGCTCCGACGACCCGGTGCGCGTCTTCGAGCGCTTCGCCACGCTCGACGCGCTGTCACGGGGACGCGCCGAGATCACCCTCGGTCGAGGCTCCTTCACCGAGTCGTTCCCGCTGTTCGGCTACGACCTCGCCGACTACGACCGTCTCTTCGCGGAAAAGGCCGACCTGATGTCGCACCTGCTCACCGAGGGGCCGGTGACCTGGCAGGGAAGCGTACGTCCCGCGCTGGAGAAGCAGCACGTCTACCCGAAGACCGAATCCGGCCGGCTGCGTACCTGGGTCGGCGTCGGCGGCAGCCCCGAATCCGTGGTCCGCGCCGCCCGCTACGGCTTCCCGCTGGTGCTGGCGATCATCGGTGGGCACCCGAGCCGGTTCGCCCCGTACGTGGATCTGTACCACCGCGCCCTCGCCGAGTTCGGCAAGGAGCGGCTTCCGGTCGCCGTGCACTCGCCCGGCTTCATCGCCCGAACCGACGAGGAGGCCGCCGACGTGCTGTGGCCGCACGCGCGGGCGATGTTCAACCGGATCGGCGGGGAACGGGGCTGGGCGCCGATGACCCGGGAGCGGTTCGAGGACGACATCAGGGACGGCGCGATGCACGTGGGCTCACCCGAGACGGTGGCCCGCAAGATCGCGGCGACGGTGAGCGCGCTCGGTGTCCAACGTTTCGACCTGAAGTACTCCAGCGGCACCCTGCCCCACGAACGGATGATGACGGCGATCGAGCTGTACGGCACCGAGGTCATCCCCCGCGTCCGGGAACTCCTCGCCGCGCAGACCCCGACGGGTTCCTGAACAGACCCGACGGTTGCCGGCGGCGGCCCAGACGACAACCCGGGTACGGGTCAGCCGTCCGCCGCCGGCAGCCGTAGCCGCATCGCCGGATCGGTGGTGGGAACAAAGCCCGGCATCGAGCCGGGCCATCGGGCGGGACCTGCGGGGGATCCGGCCGAGGGCCGGCGCCTCCGGCGAAGCTAGGCTGGTCGGCATGCTGCGCCACGTCGTCGGGACCCGATACGTCACCCCGCTGCGCGAGGGTGGGTCGTTGCCGGGCGTGGTCGAGGCGGACGACCTCGGGACGTACGTGGTGAAGTTCCGGGGCGCGGGCCAGGGGCCGAAGTCGCTGGTCGCCGAGGTGGTCGCGGGTGAACTTGCCTGCCGGCTCGACCTGCCCGTACCCCGACTGGTGGTGATCGACATCGACCCGGTCATCGCCCGCGCCGAGCCCGACCAGGAGGTACAGGAACTGCTTGCCGCCAGCGGTGGCGCCAACCTCGGTCTGGACTTCCTACCCGGCGCGCTCGGCTTCGACCCGGTGGCGCATCCGGTGGAACCGGAACTCGCCTCGCGGGTGCTCTGGTTGGACGCGTACCTGGAAAACGTCGACCGAAGTTGGCGCAACCCCAACCTGCTGCTCTGGCACCGGAAGCTCTGGCTGATCGACCACGGCGCGGCGATCTACTTCCACCACAACTGGCCCCGGGCCGGGGCAGCCGTACAGCGTCCGTTCCGGGCCGACGACCACGTGCTGGCACCCTTCGCCACCCAGTTGGCCGAAGCGGACGCCGAATCCGCCTCGCGCGTCACCACCGACCTGCTCACCGAGGTGCTCGCCCTGGTACCCGACGAGTGGCTGGAGGGGCCGGATTTCGCGTCCCCCGAGGCCACCCGCGTGGCGTACGTCGACCACCTCGCCGCCCGGGTCGCCGGCACCCGTTCCTGGCTCCCCCAGGGGGTCGCCGCATGAACAGGAAGCCCTTCGAGTACGCGGCCGTGCGCGCCGTACCCCGGATCGAACGCGGCGAACAGATCAACGTCGGGGTGGTCCTCTACTGCCAGGCCCGCGACTTTCTCGCGGCCCGGATCCATCTCGACACCGAACGGTTGCGCTGCCTCGACCCTGGCGTCGACGTCGAGGCGGTCGCCGCCGCACTGCGCGGCTGGGACACGACCTGCGCCGGCGGACCCGACGGCGGGCCGGCGGCACGGATGCGGCTGGGTGAACGGTTCCGGTGGCTCACCGCCCCGCGCAGCACGGTGATCCAGGCCGGCCCGGTGCACACCGGCTTGACCGAGGAGCCCGCCGACGAACTGGAGCGGCTACTCGAACTGCTCGTGCGCTGAAACGAGCACCCAGGGTTCACAGATCGGAGCGTCCCCCCATGCCCCGTACCACCCACCTCGGGGCCTGTCCGCTGGACTGCCCGGACACCTGCACCTGGCAACTGACGGTCGAGGACGGCCGGGCGGTGCAGATCCGCGGCGACCGCGACCATCCGTTCACCCGGGGCGTGTTGTGCGGCAAGGTCAACCGCTATCTGGACGCCGTCAACGGCCCCGACCGGCTGACCACCCCGCTGGTGCGGGTCGGCCCGAAGGGGGTGGGGCCGGGCTCGTTCCGGCCGGCGACCTGGGACGAGGCGATCGCCTGGGTCGCGTCGGGGCTTCGGGCCACGATCGACCGGGACGGCCCCGAGGGGATCCTGCCGTACTACTTCGCCGGCACCATGGGGCACGTACAGGGCTGGACGATGGGACCGAGGCTCTTCGCGCACCTGGGCGCCTCCAGGTTGCAGACCACGATCTGCACCGCCGCCGCCAGCGCCGCCCTGCGCTCGATCTACGGGGGCTCGGTCGGCTTCGAACCGGAGTCGATCGTCGAGGCGCGGTTGGTCGTCCTCTGGGGCGCCAACCTGCTCTCGACGAACCTGCACCACTGGCCCTTCGTGGAGGAGGCGCGGCGGCGGGGGGCGTACGTCGTCGCCATCGACCCGTTGCGTACCGACACGGCGGCGCGCGCCGACGAGCACCTCGCACCGCTGCCCGGTACCGACGCCGCCCTGGCGCTGGGGCTGATGCGCCACCTGCTCGACGCCGGTGCGGTGGACGAGGCGTGGCTCGAGGCGTACACCGTCGGCTGGCCGGAGTTGGCGGCCCGGCTGGCGCGGTGGCCGGTGGAGCGGGCCGCGGCCGAGTGTGGACTGGACGTCGCGGTGGTACGCCGCCTGGGAGACCGGATCGCGCGGACCCGCCCGACCGCCATCCGGGTCGGGCTGGGCGCGCAGCGCCACCACGGTGCCGGCCAGGCCATCCGGGCGATCTGCGCGTTGCCGTTGGTCACCGGCGACTTCCGCTACCCCGGCGGTGGGGCGCTCTGCATGACGTCGGGACATCACCCGGTGCACCGCGACCCGGTGGTCCGGCCCGACGACCTGCCGACCCCACCGGCGCGGTCGGTAAACATGAGCCGGCTCGCAGCCGTCCTGGCCGGCGAGGCGGACCCGCCGATCACTGCGCTGGTCGTGTTCAACACCAACCCGGCCGCCACCGCCCCCGACCAGACCCGCCTGCACGCGGGCCTGCGCCGGGACGACCTGTTCACGACCGTCCTCGAACAACGCTGGACGGACACCTGCGACTACGCCGACGTGGTGCTGCCGGCGACGATGCAGCCCGAGCACCTCGACCTGCACTCGTCCTACGGTCACCACTACACGACGTTGAACCTGCCGGTCACCAGGGCGCCCGGCGAGGCCCTGCCGAACACCGAGATCTTCCGCCGGATCGCCGCCGCGATGGGAATCGACCATCCCCGGCTGCGGGACACCGACGAGGACCTGGCGCGGCAGTTGCTGCGCGACGCCCCGGTCACCTTCGAACAGTTACGGGAGCGGACGTACGTGCGCTCGACCGGTGTCGACGTCGGCTCGGCCCCCTACGCCACCGGTGGTTTCCCCACACCGGACGGGCGCGCCCGGCTGCTCGACCCGGAACTGGCGAGCAGCGGGGTGGACCCGCTGGTCGGCTACACGCCGCCGGTCGAGGCCGCCGACGCGGAGTTGGCGGCGCGTTTCCCGCTGGTGCTCATCGCCCCGGCCGGCAGGTTCTTGATGAACTCGACCTTCGCCTCGTTGCCCTGGCACAGCGGGCGGATGGGCCCGCCCCGGGTGCACCTGCACCCGGACGACGTGGCGGCCCGGGGGCTGACCGAGGGCGACGAGGTACGGGTGCACAACGACCGTGGCTCGTTCCTCGCGGCGGTCACCGCCGACGACGCGACCCGGCCCGGCCTCGCGTTCACGTACAAGGCGTACTGGGCGCGACTCAGTCCCGGTGGCACGAACGTCAACGCGGTGACGGCGGTACGCGACACCGATCTCGGCGGCGGCCCGACGTTCCACGACACCCGGGTGGAGGTCGAGCGGGCCCGGTGAGCCGCGGTGCGGGTGGGGCGGCGGTCGGTTCCGCCGCCCCACCGGCACGCCTCAGAAGCCGGGGAAGACCGCGCGCAGGTCGTCCAGGCTCAGCGGCCCGGTCACCCGTACGTCCTCCGGCGTGTAGCGGGGCGTGAGCCGTCCGACGGCCAGCCGCAGCCACGCCTCGGCCGGGAGGACCAGTTCGCCGTCCGGCTGCTCCGGCACCTCGGTCAGCTCGATCCGCTCCCCCAGCCGCAGTCCGTACGAGCGGTCGGGCTTGCGCAGGTGCAGCGCAAGGGTCGCCTGCCGACCGCCGAGCGCGTCCGGCCGACCGGTCCAGGCGAGCATGCCGGCGACCTGGTCGAGCAGGATCTCGACGGCCTCGGGCGCCAGCGTCGCGTACTGATTGAAGCCGACCTCGACGTCCCAGTGGTGCAGGGTGAACTCGCTGAGCCGGAACCGGGCGGCGGTGGCGACGTCGACCGGTTGGGGCAGGAAGCCGAGGTCGATACGGAGTTCCGCCCGGGTGGCGGAGTCCAGCGCCTCGTACGCCTCGACGAGCCGCTGGTTGGCGTCGAGGAATCCGCTGGCGTGCTCGGCCGGGGACATCGCGTCCCAGCGGGCCCAGACCTGGCGGTTGAAGTCACCGTCGGGAGTGGGGCCGCCGGCGAGCGCGGCGGTCAGCGACGCCAGGTTGATCTCGGCGCCACTGCCCAGGTGGCTGAGCACCTGGGAAATCTGCCATTCGCTGGCCCCGGAGGGCCGGACCAAGTCGTCCGGGCCGAGGTCGCGGACGAAAGCGGCGAGTTCGTCGTGGCCGGAGCGCAGGGTGGCGATGGTCTGATCGGCGAGCGTGGTCATGCTTCTCCTGTCATCTGGTCTGCAGGCTGACCTTAGGCGGCCCGGGCCGGTGGCCGGTAGGCGGCGCCCGGAACGCGACAGGGTCCCCGGTGAAGGAACTCCGGGGACCCTGTCGGGTGTTCTTCGCGTCGTGCGACGGTGTTACTTGGTGAGCGGGGAGAGCTTCGGGTCGTTGGCGTAGGCCTCGGCCGCGTTGGTCTTGGTCACGATGACCGGCGGCAGCAGGAACGACGGGACGACCTTGACCCCGTTGTTGTACGACTTGGTGTCGTTGACCTCGGGCTCCTTGCCACCCTGCAGGTCCTTGACCATCTGGATGGTCTGCTTGACCAGGGTGCGAGTGTCCTTGTTGATGGTCGAGTACTGCTCACCGGCCATGATGGACTTGACCGACTCGACCTCGGAGTCCTGTCCGGTGACGACCGGCAGCGGCTTGCCTGCGCCCTTCACCGAGGTGATGATCGCGCGGGCCAGGGTGTCGTTCGGCGAGAGCACGCCGTCCAGCGTCTTGCCGTTGGTGTAGCTGCCGTTGAGCAGCGTGTCCATCCGGCGCTGGGCGTTCTCGGCCTTCCAGCCGTCGGTGGCGACCTGCTTGATGTCGGTCTGGCCGGAGCCGACGATGACGTTGCCCGCGTCGATCTCCTTCTTCAGCACGTCCATCGCGCCGTTGAAGAACACCCCGGAGTTGTTGTCGTCGGACGAGCCGGCGAAGAGCTCGATCGTGTACGGGCCGTTCGGCTTCTTCTCCTTCATGCCCTTGAGCAGGGCTTCACCCTGGAGCTGGCCGACCTTGAAGTTGTCGTACGCGACGTAGTAGTCCACGTCCTTGCTGTTCGTGATCAGGCGGTCGTACGCGATCACGGCTGCGCCGGCCTGCTTGGCCTGCTCCACCTGGGTGGAGAGCTGGGCTGCGTCGGTCGCGCCGATCACGATCACCTTGGCTCCCTTGGTGACCATCGCCGAGATCTGCGACTGCTGGTCGGCGACGGTGCCCGAGGCGGCGGCGTACTGTACGTCGGCCTGGAACCCGGCTTCCTTGAGCCCGTTGGTGAACAGGTCACCCGCGAGGACCCAGTTCTCCGAGGTCTTCGCCGGCAGCGCCACGCCGATCAGCGCGTCGGCCGCGAAGCCCTTGTCGGAGCCGGTCGAGCCGCTGCTGTCCGAGTCGGAACGCGAGGAGCAGGCGGTAAGCGCCAACAGGGCGACGGCGCCAACCGCGACACCCTTGGCGAGGAACTTGCGCATAGTAGCCCTTCTTTGGAGTAGATCGGGGCGGATGGATTCTGCCCCGATGGCGGTGACCGTCAGCCGGCCACCGGAGTCTTGGTGGGCTCGGTGCCCGAATCGGTCGCGGCCGCGGGTACGAGGGACGCTTCCCGGCGGAATTGCCGCATGAAGATCCCGCTGATCGAGGGCCGCCCCTGGTTCTTGTTCCAGACGTCGAGCGCGACTGCCAGCAGCAGCACCAGACCCTTGATGATCTGGACCCGGTCGGACCCGACGCCGACGAGCTGGAGGCCGTTGTTGAGCACGGCCATCACCAGGCCACCGACGATGGAGCCGCTGATGGTGCCCAGTCCGCCGGAGACGGCCGCGCCGCCGATGAAGACCGCGGCGATCGCGTCGAGTTCCCAGCCGAGTCCGTCCTGCGGCCCGGAGGCGGCGGAACGCGCAACGAAGATCATGCCGGCGATGGCCGCCAGGATCGACATGTTCATCATGACGAAGAAGTTGACCCGGCGAAGCCGGACACCGGACAGCTCGGCCGCGCGGGCGTTGCCACCGACGGCGTAGATGTGCCGGCCGCCGGCGGTGTTGCGGGTGATGAAGGAGTAGATCAGCACCAGCACCGCGAGGATGATGCCGGAGATCGGGAAGCTGGTCCCGATCCGGCCACCGGCGAACCGCATCGTGGCGAAGATGATCACGGCGAGCAGGATGACGACCCGGAGCGCCGAGATCCACATGGGAGCGACGTCGGCCGCCATCTCACGCCGGGTGGCGCGGAGCCGCCATTCCCGGATCACCACGGCGACGCAGGCCGCCAGCCCGAGCAGCAGGGTCAGGTTGTTGTATCCGGTGTCGGGCCCCACCTCGGGCAGGAATCCGGCGCCGATGAACTTGAAGTCCTGCGGTACGGGGGTGGTGTCGGCGTTGCCGATGTACTGGTTGCCGCCCCGGAACAGCATCATGCCCGCCAGGGTGACGATGAAGGCCGGCACGCCGACGTAGGCGACCCAGAAGCCCTGCCAGGCTCCGATCAGGGCGCCGACCACGAGGCCGATCAGGATCGCCACGAACCACGGTACGGAGTATTCCTGCATCACCTTCGCGACCACGATGCCGACGAACGCGGCGATCGAGCCCACGGAGAGATCGATGTGACCGGCGACGATCACCATCAGCATCCCGATCGCCAGGATGAGGATGTAGGAGTACTGACTCACCAGCGAGATCATGTTGGCGGAGTTCAGCGTGAGGCCGTTGGTCAGGATTTGGAACAGCAGGACGATCGCCACCAGCGTGAAGATCATCCCGAACTGTCGGGCGTTGGAGGTCGTCCCTCCGAACAGGGACTTCCGAAGGTCTTTGATTCGACTCATGGCGTCTGCGTCTTCTTCGCTGAGGTCATCTGCTTCAACAGGGTCTCCGGGTCCGCGTCCCGCTTCTCGATGTTGCCGGTGATGGTTCCTTCGAACACCGTGTAGATGCGGTCACACAGGCCGATCAGCTCGGGCAGTTCAGAGGAGATGACGACAACGCCCTTCCCCTGATCCGCGAGCCGCTGGATGATTCCGTAAATCTCGTACTTGGCGCCCACGTCGATGCCCCGGGTCGGTTCATCGAGGATGAGCAGGTCAGGGTCGGTGAACATCCACTTCGCCAGGACCACCTTCTGCTGGTTGCCACCGGAGAGCTTGGTGACTCCCTCGTCGACGGTCGGGGTCTTGACCCGCAGGCTGGTGCGGTACCCCTCGGCCGCGCGGTACTCCCGTACGCGGTCGAGCACCCCGCGCCGGGCGATCTTGGAGAGCTTGGCGGAGACCATGGAGGTCTTGATGTCGTCGAGCAGGTTCAGGCCGATCGACTTGCGGTCCTCGCTGACGTACGCCAGCCCGTGGTCGATCGCGTCCGACACCGACTTCAGGACGATCTCCTCACCGTCCTTGAAGATCTGACCGGAGAGGTACACGCCGTAGGAGCGGCCGAAGACGCTCATCGCGAGCTCGGTACGGCCGGCGCCCATCAGGCCGGCGAACCCGACGATCTCGCCCCGCCGGACGTTGAAGTTGGAGCCCTTGCAGACGAGGCGCTCCGCCGAGATCGGGTGTCGTACGGTCCAGTCGCGGACCTCGAAGAAGACCTCGCCGATCGAGGGGGTGTGGTCCGGGAAACGGCTGTGCAGTTCCCTGCCGACCATGCCCCGTACGATCCGGTCCTCGTCGACCCCGTCCGCCTTGACGTCGAGGGTTTCGATGGTTCGGCCGTCACGCAGGATGGTGATGGAGTCCGCGATCTGTGCGATCTCGTTGAGCTTGTGCGAGATGATGATCGAGGTGATGCCACGCTCCCGGAAGCCCCGCAGCAGGTCCAGCAGGTGCTGGGAGTCGTCCTCGTTGAGGGCGGCGGTGGGCTCGTCGAGGATGAGCAGCTTCACGTCCTTCGCGAACGCCTTCGCGATCTCGATGAGCTGCTGCTTGCCGACACCGATGTCCTTGACCAGGGTGTCCGGGTCCTCCTGGAGGCCGACCCGCGCCATCAGCTCGATCGCCTGGCGGTTGGCGGCCTTCCAGTCGATCACGCCGCCCCGCCCCGGCTCGTTGCCGAGGAACAGGTTCTCGGTGATCGACATACCGGGGATCAGCGCGAGTTCCTGGTGGATGATCACGATGCCGGCCTGCTCGCTTGCCCGGATGTTGGAGAAGCGGCACTCCTCGTCCCGGTAGACGATGTCGCCGGTGTAGGTGCCGTACGGGTAGACCCCGCTGAGCACCTTCATCAGGGTGGACTTGCCGGCACCGTTCTCACCGCAGATCGCGTGGATCTCACCGGCGCGGACGGCCAGGTTCACGTCCTCGAGCGCCTTGACGCCGGGGAACTCCTTGGTGATCGAACGCATTTCCAGCAGGACCGGAGCGGCGCTCATCGCAGCGGCTCCAGGGTCGCGTTCTCGAACGGGTGTGGTCGCACGGTGGCCGGAGCCGCCAGGCGGCCTTGTCCCGGTCGCCGGAGGCGTCCGCGCGCGGCCACCACAAGGGGGGCGCGCCACGTCACCAACGTCATCGTTGCCTCCGCGGGGAGTTGTCAACAGCTCATGCGTTTGTTGCGGGAAGCAACCTATTGGAGACGAGCATGTTTCGCAACATTCAATTTCTCACCCTTGTCACGAATCGGATACGCGGGGTTAACCCGCCCACCAGCAGGGGCGACGGGCCATGATCAGGGAGATCGACGGCATACTTGACCAGTGCTTTCGACGCTGTGGTTCGTCGGCGTATCCACCGGACACTCCTTGATCCACGAGGCCTTTCCGCTCTGGATGGCCGACCTCGGCCTTGACCTGCGGCTGGTCGGTCGCGACCTGCCGCTAACCGCCCCGGTGGAGGCGTACCGCTCGCTGATGTCGGAACTCATCGCCGACGATGGGGTGGTCGGCGCGGTGATCACCTCACACAAGGTGACGCTGCTGCACGCGGCCGGCGACCTCGTCGACCAACTCGATCCACTGGCCGCGGAATGTGGCGAGATCAACGCGGTACGGCGGGAACAGGGCCGGCTGACCGGCTTCGCCCGCGACCCGATCTCGGTCGGTCGGGTGGTCGACGAGATCTGGCCCGACGGCACGAACCTGCTCTGCCTGGGATCGGGCGGAACCGCCATTGCACTCGGTAGTCACATGCTCACTCGCACAGTGCCGCCGGAGCGGCTGGTCTTCACCGACCCCCGCCCGGACGCGGGCCGGCACCTCCGCTCGGTACTGGGTCCACGGGCCACCGCCCGGCGGGTACGCCTCGAGGTGCACCACGGCGACGGCACCTGGGACCACCTGGTCCGGGACGCCCCGGCGGGCACGCTCGTCATCAACGCCACCGGTCTCGGCAAGGACCGCCCGGGCAGCCCGCTGTCGCCGGCCCCGTCCTTTCCGCCCGGAGTCGTGGTCTGGGACCTGAACTACCGGGGGGACCTGGCCCTGCTACGGCAGGCGGCCGCCGCCGGGGTGACGACGTACGACGGCTGGCGGCTCTTCTGCCACGGCTGGGCGGCAGCGCTGGGCCCGATCCTCGGACTGGCGGACGAGGCGAACCGGGCCGAACGGTTCGCCACGCTCGCCGCGCCCCTGCGGGGACCGGCCTGAGGCAACCCTGGATCGCCCCGCGTCGACGCCCGTGAGACGGTCTGCCTGTGATCGACGTTTCCGGTGACTTCGAGATCCACCTCACGGTCGAGGCAGCCGCAGCCGACCGGACCGCCACCTTCGCCGAGCAACACGGACTCAAGTACAGCCACATCGTGCTCGACCAGGCCCTCTCCCCCACGCAACCGATGCTCACCCTGTCCGGCCGGGGCGGCCGGGAGGCGCAGGCCGAACTGGCCCGGCGGTGGGTTCGTGACCTGCGCGCGGCGGATCTGCACGTACGTCGGGTGAAGATCGAGGCCACCCCGTGGAGCCGGGGCGTGCCGCAGACCGACAGCGAGGCCGCCGCCGACCCACCCGAGCGCTACTTCGAGCACCACGTCAAACTGCTGCTCCCCGATGCCGGGGGCGAACGCCTGGCGGCAGTGACCGAACTGGTGCTGCCGCACCACGCCCGGCTGTCCCGCAACGCGCGCAGACACCGGACCGACGGCAGCGAGGAAAGGTTCGTCACCCAACGCTGTCACGGGGTGGGACAACCGACCGCGCGGGCCCGGCTCGACAACCTGATCGCTGCCCTACGCGGCGCGGGGCACGAGGTAGCCGAGGTGGAAGCGGAGTACGTCGTCTCCGACAGTGCCCTGGACCTGGACCACGGCTGGTTGACCTCGGGCGGGCGCGACGCTACCCCGCCACCGGCCACCCGCACAGCCTGACCACCTCGTCGGCACAACCCCAGGAGAGGGTCACCCCGGCACCGCCGTGTCCGTAACTGTGCACCAGCCGTCGACCGCCGGGCAGCCCGACCGGGTCGACCGCCACCCGCGCCCCACCGTGCCGCGCCGGGCGCAACCCGACCCGTTGCCCGGTCACCCGGGCGCCGGCCAGCTCCGGCACCAGCGCGACGCTCCGGTCGAGGATCGCCCGACCGGCGGCATCGTCGACGCCGGTGTCCCAGGCATCGCGCTCGAAGGTGCCACCGAGCACCACGTCGCTGGCGCGCGGGTGAACGTACGTGATCCCGGCCGGGTTCTGCTCGTCGCGTACCGAGGTGACCAGCCCCGGGTTCTCCACCAGGACGATCTGCCCGCGGGCCGGGTGCACCGCCGGGTCGGCGGCGAGCGTGCCCGAGGCCAACCCGGTGGCGTTGACGACCACGGGCGCCAGGTCGGCGACGTCGGCGAGGCGGGCCACCCGCCGCCGCAGCATCGGCGCGCCGGCGGCGACGACCTGCTCGACCAGCCAGTCGAGGTACGGTCCCATCTCCACCGTCGGTACGGTGAACCGCCACTCGCCGGTCACTCCGGGCGGTACGTCGGTCGGGGCCACCGCACGGAAGTCCGGTACGGCCGGCGACCACCACGGTCGCGGCTCGGCCGCACCGCGCAGCAACATCCGGGTCGGCCGCATCACCACCCCCGGCACCGCCCGCCCGGCCTGCTCGGCGAACTCCACAAAGGTGCGGTGCGACCACTCCAGGACCCGGGGGTCGGCGTCGGTACGCGTCGGATACCAGACCGCGGCGGCGATCCGGGAGACGGTTCGGCCGCTCTCCTGCGCCGTCACCACGGCTACCCGGGCGCCGGCCCGCTGTAGCCGCATCGCACAGGTCAGCCCGATCACCCCGGCGCCGACGACCACCACGTCGACCATGCCTCCATCGAACCCGGTGGCGCGGTCGGTGTCCACACCGGTCCGGTCGCCTCCGGCGGACCGGTGACGGCGCCCTGCCGGCCGACCGCCGAGCCGCCAACCACCCCGCCGCCGCCGGACCATACGCCCGTAGGCTGCCCCGCGAACGGTTGATCCATAGGGGAGAGTGCTCGGGGTGAACGAGGTATCGGCCACCGTCAGGATGCGGGTGGCGAGCTGGTGTGGGCGTGTGATCGGTGCCGAGTGGTTCAACGCCGTCTCGTTCGGTGTGATCATCGTGAACGCGGTCATCCTGGGGATGGAGACGTACGACCAGGCGGTCGAGCGGGCCGGGCTGGCCCTGCTGGCCGCCGAGTACGCGTGCCTGGCCTGCTTCACGATCGAACTCGCGCTACGGTTCGGCTCCCACCTCACCGCGCCCCGGGACTTCTTCCGCGACGGCTGGAACATCTTCGACCTGCTGATCATCGCCGCTCCCCTGCTGCCCGGCGTACGGGAGAAGGTCACCCTGCTGCGGTTGCTGCGACTGGCCCGGGTGGTACGGGCGGTACGGCTCTTCCCCAGCCTCCGGATCATCCTCGGCGGCGTGTTGCGCAGCCTCCCCGGACTGGGCAGCTTTCTGCTGATCGCCACGTTGACCATCTACCTCTACGCGATGGTCGGCTGGATGACCCTCGGCGACGCCTACCCGGAGAAGTACGGCACCGTGGGGCAGGCGATGTTGACGCTCTTCCTGCTGCTGTCGTTGGACGGCATCACCGACGCTCTCGAAGCGGGCCGGCTGGTCTCCGACTGGAGCGTGCTCTACTTCACCTCGTACATCGTGGTGGCGTCGTTCCTGCTGACCAACCTGCTGATCGGCATCGTGCTGAAGGCACTGGAGGACGCACACCTGGCGGAGCACCCGGGCGATTCGCCGACGCCGACCGCTCCCCTGCCAGTCCCCACCGACACCACCGCCGTGCCGGCGGCGCCGCCGGCCCCCGGCGAGGGTTCGCGGCTGATCGGCGAGCGGCTGCGGGAGTTGCGCAACGCGTTGGAGGCGCTGGAGGCCGAACTGGACGAGCAGCGACGGATCGAGGAAGCGGCGGAGCACGCCGGCGGCGGGTGGGCGCACTCGCGGCGGGCGACCGCGCACCGCCCCTGATCCCACCGGCCCGGCCCACTATCGTGATCCGGTGGTCGCGGCGCTCGAACTTTATCTGGACCCGGACGCCACCCGGCGGATCCGTACCCTCTGGGACGCCCTGGAGTCCGAGGGTGTGCAGAGCATGCGTTCACTCCTGGGGCAGCGTCACCGTCCGCACGTCTCGCTGGTGGTCGCCCCGCGCCTCGACCCGGACCGGGTGGCCGAGGCGCTGGCCGGGATGGTGGTGGCGGCACCGCTGCGGATGTCGTTCCAGCACGCCGGGCAGTTCGTCGGGCGGGTGCTGTGGCTCGGGCCGACCCCGACCGCCGAGCTGCTCGGTCACCAGGCCGAGGTGCACGCCCGGCTGACCCGGGGCGGGGTTTCCCTGGCCGAGCAGTACCAGCCGGGACGATGGGTGCCGCACTGCACGCTCTCGATGCGGGTGCCCAACGTGTTGATGGCGGCGGCCGTACGACGCTGCCTGGAGATGCTGCCGCTCGAGGCGACCGTGGTCGGCGCGGCGGTCGTCGACCATGCCCGGGACATCGTCCATCCGCTCGGCTGAGCGGGCCGGCCGGCGGTCGACCCGAGCGTCGAGCTGTCAGCCCTGAGCCCTGAACTTCCAGCCTCGGTGACCTGTCCAGATTATTCCCATGTCGGCGAGTTGGTTGACAGCCCTTAGATCGACAGGTATCAAGATTCCCATGCGTACGCCCAGGGGCTGGCCTGGATCAACGGGGAGGATCAGTGACCAACTCGGGTCTGACGGATGGCATCGACAGGCGGGCCGCACTGGGGCTCGGTACGGGCCTCGGCCTGGCGGCGTTCCTCGCCGGCTGCGGCGTACGGACCAGCAACGGTGGTGACGACGGCGGAGCGGACTACCCGCAACGCGCGGTGGAGCTGATCGTCCCCTTCGCACCGGGCGGCAGCACCGACCTGATCGCCCGCACCCTCGGCAAGGCGATCGAGAAACCACTCGGTCACTCCATGGTGATCGTCAACCGCGACGGCGCCGCCGCCGCGGTCGGCACCAAGGAGGTCGCCGCCGCCACGGCGGACGGTTACAAGGTCGGCTTCCCGCCCAGTTCCCTGTTCACCCTCACCCCACAGCTCGTGAAGAACGCCGACACCGTGCCGCTCGACGACCTTCGGGTGGTGATCGGGCTGACCGTGGAGAACATCGTCCTCGTCGCCCACCGGGACTCTCCGTTCAAGACACTCGACGACGTCATCGCGCTCAGGGGCAGCGGCCGGCGCATCACGTACGGGCACTCCGGGGTGGGCACCGGGGCGTACTTCGCCCAGACGGCGTTCTACAAGCTCGCCGGGATCAACGCCGCCGACGTACCGTTCGGCGGCGGCGGTCCGGCCGTCACCGCCGTACTCGGCAAGCAGGTCGACATCGGCGCCTCACAACCGGCCGAGTCGATGCGGCTGGTGCAGTCCGGTGAGCTGCGCTGGCTCGGTCTGTTCAGCCAGCAGCGCAGCCCGTCCCTGCCGGAGCTCCCCACGGCCACGGAGAAGGGCTTCGACCTCGTGGTCGACCAGGCCCGTTTCATCGCCGGACCGAAGTCGATCCCGGACCGGGCGGTGACCACCCTTCAGGAGGCGTTCCGGGAGGCGGTCAAGGCCCCGGAGTACGACGAGTTCCTGAAGAAGAACTACATCGACCGGTTCGAAGTCGCCGGCACCGAGGTCGCCAGCAAGATCAAGGGCGACTTCGACCGGTACCAGGTGCTGATCGACCGGTTCGGGCTGCAACCGAAATGAGCCGCCTCGACCACGAGGAGGCAGCCACCCCCACCCCCGGCAACAGTCCGGACGCCGTCGACCTCGCCGAGACGGAGATACCGCCAGCCGGACCGCTCGGCCAACTCGTCGCCAGCGTGGTACCGGTCGCGCTGGGCGCGGCGGCTCTCGCCTACGCGGTCTCGCTCGGCCTGGGCACGCCGACCGAGGCCGGGCCGGGACTCTGGCCCGCGCTGGCCAGCCTGCTCCTGATCGCGGCCGGCGGATGGTCGCTGGTCTTCGAACGCCGCCGGCAGGAGGCCGAACAGTTCAGCCGGGGCGCTGTCGGCATCGCCGTCGGCATCGCCAGCCTGGTCGTCTTCGTCCTGCTGATCAGCCGGATCGGGTTTGAGATACCGACACTGCTGATCATGGGGTTGTGGTTGAAGGTGCTCGGCCGGGAGCCTTGGCTCACCACCATCGTGGTCAGCGTCGTCACCACCGCCACCCTCTACCTGCTCTTCATCACGCTGCTCGGCGTCCCGCTACCGAGATTGGCCTTCTGAGTGGACTTCCTCGAGCCCGCGCTCTCCGGCTTCGGGGTGGTGTTCACCCCGGTGAACCTGCTCTACGTCCTCGCGGGCGTCGTGATCGGAATGGTCATCGGCGTCCTGCCCGGCCTCGGTCCGGTGGCGACGATCGCACTCCTGCTCCCGATCACCTACGAGATCCCGGCCGAGGGTGCGATCATCCTGCTCGCCGGGATCTACTACGGCGCCATGTACGGCGGGACGATCACCTCCGTACTGCTGCGGTTGCCCGGCGAGGCGGCCACCGTGATCACGACCATCGACGGCTACCAGATGGCCCGCCAGGGCCGGGCCGGGTCGGCGCTCGGCATCGCCGCGATCGGGTCGTTCATCGGCGGCACGGTCAGCATCGTCGGGCTGACCCTGGTCGCCCCGCTGCTGGCCAGCCTCTCCCTCGGCTTCGGACCGCCGGAGAACGCCGTACTCGCCGCCATGGGCATCCTGCTCGTCGCCAGCCTCGGCACGGTCTCCACCGCGAAGAGCCTGACCGCTGCCGCACTCGGACTGCTGCTGGCCGCCGTCGGGCCGGACCCGCTCTACGCCTCGCCCCGGTTCACGTTCGGCAGCATCAACCTCGCCGACGGCGTCGACTTCATCGCCCTCGCGATGGGGCTGTTCGGGCTCGGCGAGATCCTCTACCACCTTGAGCACCGCGCCCGGAACCGGCTGCCGAAGCCGAAGGTCAGCAACGTCTGGCCGTCCCGGGACGAGTGGCGGCAGTCGCGCGGGGCGATCGGCCGAGGTTCCGTCGTCGGGTTCTTCATCGGGCTGCTGCCCGGCGGCGGCGGGGTGCTCTCCTCCATGGCGGCGTACACGCTGGAGAAACGGCGCAGCCGCCAGCCGGAACGGTTCGGGCGGGGCGCCATCGAGGGGGTCGCCGCCCCGGAGACCGCGAACAACGCCGCCGCGACCTCTTCGTTCATTCCGTTGCTCACACTGGGTATCCCGACCAACCCGGTGATGGCGCTGATCTTCGGAGCGCTGCTGCTGCAGGGCATCGCGCCCGGCCCGCGCCTGATCAACGAGAACCCCGAGGTCTTCTGGGGCGTCGTCGACTCGATGTACGTCGGCAACATCTTCCTGCTGATCCTCAGCGTGCCCCTGGTGGGGGTCTTCGTCCGGCTGGTCACCGTACGCGACACCATCCTCGCGCCGATCGTGGTGATGGTGACGATGCTCGGCGTCTACACGGTCAACAACAGCGTCTTCGACATGCTGCTGGTGATCTTCTTCGGGGTCGTCGGTTACCTGATGAAGAAGACCGGCTTCGAACCCGGACCGCTGGTGCTGGCCTTTGTCCTCGGCAGTCTCCTGGAGACCGCGATCCGCCAGTCGATGCGCATCTTCGACGGTGACCCCACCGGCTTCGTCACCCGCCCGATCTCGGGCACCCTCTTCGCCGCCGGGGTGCTGGCGCTGCTCGTACCGGTCGGACTCCGGTTGATGCGCACGCGTCGGGCGCGTACCCGGTCGACCGAGCCGGTCGACAGTGGCACCCCGAGCCGCTGACCGGGTGGCACCCATCCCGCGATACCGGGACGGGCACGAACAATTTGGTGTTCGTTGATATGTTCACGGACGCGATGACGGCATCGGCGTATGGCAGCCGCCCTGGCGCGAGCAGTAGGGGGTAGCGGTGACCTACCACGAACGCTTTGGCCCGTACCGGATCTCGGATCGAATGTTCGTGCTGGTCGCGGTCGCGACCGTGCCCTCGGTCGGGGTGCTGATCGCCGCGTTCGCCTCCCTCGACGACATCCATCCGGCGATCCGGGTGACGGTCGGGATCGCGGGCGCCGTGCTCGTCACACTGGCCCTGTGGGCGATGCGCTCCAGCACCAGCGCCGACGAGAAGCAGCTCCGGACCACCATGCTGTGGCGCAGCCGTCACATCCAGTGGTCCGACATCCAGGACATCAGGATCGAGCAGCTCCCCGGCGCGCAGTACTCCGGCATGGGGGCCAGCGAGCAGGCGGTGGTCTACGACCGGCAGGGCCGCCGTACCACCCTGCCCTACCTGGACAACCTCAACGTCGGGCGGGGCGGACGATCATTCGCCGGCGAGGTACGGGCGCTGCGCGACGCCTGGGATCGGCTGCGCGAGGGTGACCGGCCGCCGATGCCGGCAACCAGCGCCGGACGGTCCGAGCTGCTCGGGCGGCTCGCCGAGATGTCCGACCCGGCCGAACTGTGGCGGCTGGTACGTGACCTTCCGCTGATCGAGGCGGCCACCGCCGTACGCCGCTTCGAGGGCTGGCGCCCGGACGGCCCCGACCAGACACTCTTCGACCAGCTGAGCAGAGCCGACCCGGAGCGGCTCCGCGCCATCCTCGGCCGGCTGACCCCGACCGTACCGGTCCGGCTGGCCTTCGACGACATCGTGCTCTCCGCCGCGCTCGCCCCCGGCGAGCGCCGGCTCGCGGTGGCCACCATGGCCGACGTCGAGGCACCGAACATCGTCCACGAGTACGTGCTGCCCACTCCGATGGGCGCCCGGGCCGACTCGCCGGACCCCCGTTGGACGTACGAGATCGACGGGCCGTGGGTGACCGACCTGCTGCACCTCGGCGACGCGATCGTGGTGCGGATCGAGGAGTTCATGGGCGGGACCCGGCTGGTGCGGTGCGCCGACGGCGCTACGGAAGTGTTCGGCCGCGGTGTCGAACTGGGCCGGCTGCTGCACGCCCGGGAGGGGTTCGTCGGCGTCACCCACAACCACGCGCTGATGTTCGGCTCCCCGCGCGGCGCCACCCTGCGGCGGGTCGGGCTCGGCACCGACCTCGGTCTCGGCGCACGCGAGGTCAACCCCTGGACGCTCGCCAGCGAGCCCGGTGGCGGCCGGCTCGCGCTCGGCGGACGGACGCTGGTCGTCCTCGACGAGCGGGCCGGCGCGATCATCGCCCGGGTCACCCCGCCCGGCCGGCGTACGCTCGTCGGCCAGGTCGTCTTCGCCGGCCCGGACCGGTTGGTGGCCCAGCTCGGCCGGCCGTGGCGGGACGTCCGGGGCGCGATCTGCTGGGACACCCTGGGCAGCTGGCGGCTGCGCGGGGACAGCCTGACCTACGAGGGCGCCGCCCCCGAGGCGACCTGGGGGTCGATGTGGCCGGCCGGCATCGTCTCGCAGCGGCGGGTCGCGACGGTCCAGCATGGTCCGAAACCGGTGGACGGCGGGACACTCCGGTTTCGCGACGGCGGCACACTGCGCCTCAGCGGCGCACCGGTGAACTCCCTGGCCGACCTCAACCGGGTGACCGCACTGGCTGAGGGACCCGACCAGCGCGAACTGGTGGTGACCCGGCGCCTGCGGCCGGACCTCGACCGTGACGACACCGTCGAGGTCCACCCGCTCCGAGCCGGTTACGCCGACCTGATCCCACGCCCGCTGGGCGAACTGGGCGAAGCCGACCTCGCCGACGCGGCGGAGAGCGCCACCGCCGGCGACAGCCCCGCCGTACGCGACCTGTACGCACTCCTCGACGCGTGCGTACGGCAGCGGCGGCGGATCGACACGACCGGCGACACGGGTGTGGGTTTCCGGCCCGGCGTACCGGGGCAGCATGGTTGAGTTGATCGGGATCGGCCGGTCACCGGGCCACCCTCCCCAGTAGGCCGGCAGGAGGCAGTCACCATGAGCAGCGCCGAGATCCTGGTCGACGCGTTCGGACGGATCCGGGAACTCGTCCACGACGTGGTACGCGACCTGAGCGAGCAGCAGCTGACGTACCGGGTCGACCGGGACGCGAACACCATCGCCTGGCTGGTCTGGCATCTGACCCGGATCCAGGACGACCATCTCGCCGACGCCGCCGGGACCGAGCAGGTGTGGACCGCCGAAGGATGGCTGGAGCGGTTCGGCCTACCGTTCGACCCGGGAGCGACCGGCTACGGTGCCAGCCCCGAAGAGGTGGCGGCGGTACGGGTGGGCCGCGACCTGCTGACCGGCTATTACGACGCGGTCCACGGCCGGACGGTCGCGTACGTCGCCAACCTCACCGAGTCGGACCTGGCCCGGATCGTCGACCCGAACTGGAACCCCCCGGTGACGCTGGCCGTGCGGCTGGTCAGCGTGGTCGGTGACGACCTCCAGCACGCCGGCCAGGCCGCCTTCGTCCGAGGCATCGTACGGCGCTGACGGTGCCGGCCGGGGAACCATGCGAACACGGGTTCCCCGGCCGGTCACGCCGTAGCCGCTAGCGGCCCGATGCGAACAGCGCCCGGACCTCGGTCGCGTCCAGCGGACGGTCGTAGACGTGCACCTGGTCGACCGCGCCGCCCAGGTAGTCCACCGGTCCCCCGCCGAACCGGCCCCGACCGATCACCAGCGGACCCGTGGACGCCTCACCCGCGCAGGCGTCGACCTGCCGGCCCAGCACCCCGTCGAGGTAGAGGGCGAGCCGCCCGGTGGCGGCGTCCCGGACACCGACCAGGTGGTACCACTGGCCGGCCACCGGTGCGATCGGGGCGACCGCCCGGAGGCTGGCGAAACTCATCGCGAACCGCCGGTCGCTGCCGGAGTACTGGAGGAAGAAGGCACTGTTACGAGCACCGTCCTGGCTCACCACCGTCTGGAACGCACCGTTGGCGTTGTCCAGCCGTACCCACGCCGCGACCGAGTAGCTGCCGGTGGTGTCGAGAATGGTCCGACCGGTGTCGACGTACTGGCCGCCGCCGCTGAGCTGGATTCCGGAGCCGGTCCGGCCCGGGGTCCAGGTCGCGCCGCTGACCAGCGTGCCGTCGTTCCGCGCGATCTGGTCGGCGGCGACGGTCCCGGTGTTCTCGTCGAGCGGCCAGTAGCCGATGCCGTCCGGCCCCGGCGTGCCGGGCGACGGCTGCGGGAGCGCGACGCCGTCACAGGCGCCGGGTACCGGCACGAAGTCCCGGGGCGCCTGGTTCGCGCCGGTCGCCCAGCGCAGGTTCGGCTCGGCGCCGAGGGTCACCGAGACCGTCCCGCCGTTGCGGATGAACGACTCCGGCAACCAGGACCGGCCGTACGACTCACCGTCGAGGCGCACCGACTGGACGTACTGGTTCGCGTCGGAGGTACCCGGAGCCTTGATCACCAGCTCCACACCGTTGTCCCGCTCGATCCGCACGGTCGGGAAGAGCGGGCTGGCCAGCAGCAGTTCGGCCCGTCCGGTCACCTGTGGGAAGACACCCATGGCGGCGAAGACGTACCAGGCCGACATGGTGCCGAGGTCGTCGTTGCCGGGCAGACCGGACGGGCCGGTGCCGTACACGGTGTCCACGATCTCCCGTACCGTCGCCTGGGTCTTCCAGGGCTGGCCGAGAGCGTTGTAGAGCCAGGGGGCGTGCAGGCCGGGCTCGTTGGTGGGGTCGTAGCGCAGGGCGCTACCACCCTTCACCGACCAGTTGCCGGCGTCGTCGTGGAAGAAGGCGTCGAGCCGGGTCTGCGCGTTGGTCGGGCCACCCATCGCGTCGGCCAGACCGGAGACGTTCTGCGGCACCATCCAGGTGTACGTGGCACTGGACCCCTGGGCGAAGCCGAAGTCGGTGGACGGGCTGAAGCCGCCGGCCCAGCTACCGTCGGCGTTGCGCGCCTGCTGGTAACCCTCGGTCGGGGTGGCCGCCGAGTTGAACGTGTTGCGCCACCAGTTGGCGCGCACGGCCAGGTCCTGCTGCTCGGCCGGGCGACCCAGCCGCTGCGCCCACATGGCCAGGGAGAAGTCCGCGAGCGAGTTCTCCAGGGTCTCGGCCGCCCCACCCCAGCAGTGGCAGGCGTCCTGGGGTGCGTAACGCAGGTCGAGGTAGCGGTCGAGGGCGGGCCGCTGACCGGTGCACTGACCCGGGCAACCGCCGTCGTTCTCGGCGTCCGGGTTCTGCACCGTCGCCTGCCGCAGCAGCGACTCGTACGCGCCGACGGTGTCGAAGTTGCGCACGCCCATCGCGGCGAAGGTGGCCAGGGTCGGGGCGGCCGGGTCACCGGTCATCACGTGGGTGGCGCCGTTGTTGTGCAACCACCGGTCCCAGACGCCGTTGTTCTGCTGGGCGAACTGGTAGAGCGACTGGGCGAAGTCGCCCGCGATCTCCGGCTTGAGCAGTGCGAGCAACTGGATGTGGGCCCGGTACTGGTCCCACCCGGAGAAGGTGCCGTACTGCGCCTGCTGCCCCTTGGCCAGCGAGTGGATCGCCTGGTCGGTGCCGAGGTAGCGGCCGTCGACGTCGTTGGAGACGTTGGGCTGGAGCATGGCGTGGTAGAGCGCGGTGTAGAAGGTGGTGCGCTGGTCGGGAGAGCCGCCACCGATGCGGACCGTACGGAGCTGTTCGTTCCACTCCCGGTAGCCCTGCTCGGCGACCTTCGCCACGGTGGAGCCCGGGCGCAGTTCGGTCTCCCGGTTCAGTTCGGCTCCGGCGAGGCTGACGTAGGAGATGCCGACGCGCATCCGTACCGGTGTGTCGGCACCGGGTGCGAAGGTGACGTAACCACCGGAGCCACGACCGGCCCGGTCCGCGCCGGTGGCGTACCCCTCACCGCCGGTGGCGTGGACGCCGCCCGGGGTGAGCGTGCCATCGGTCCAGGTGCCGGTGCCGACGATCGGCCGGTCGAAGGTCGCGCTGAAGTACAGCCGGTAGTACGTCTTCCGGTTGTTGACCCCACCGTTGGCACGCCGGCCGCAGAAGGCGCCGGTCAACACCGAACCGGTCACCCGGCGGTTGGCGGCGTCGATGTCGATCTGCGCGTCCTCGCTGCCGTTGAGCGAATTCGAGGTACGGAAGAGCAGGTTGGCCGGAAGGTCAGCGGGGAAGGTGAACTCGCCGACCCCGGCCCGGGTGGTGACGGCCAGGTCGGTCTTCACCCCGGAGTCGAGGGTGACGGTGTACCGGCCCGGGTCGGCGGATTCGCGGGCGTGCGAGAAGTTGCTGGCGTACTTGCTGTCGGTGGTGTCCGCGCTCGGTGAGGAGTCGACCGCGCCGACGTACGGCATGATCGGCACGTCACCTGCGGCACCCGGGTTGCAACCGGCGCCGTTGACGTGGGTGAGGCTGAATCCGCGTACCCGGGTGGTGTCGTACTGGTACCCGTTGGCGGCGCCGGTGCTGGTCTGGTCGCCACGGGTGCTGGTCGGACTCCACGAGATCATCCCGAACGGGCGGACCGCTCCCGGCCAGGTGTTGCCGTCGCGGGCCGAGCCGATGAACGGATCCACGTAGCTCGCCGGGTCGGTGACGAGGGCCGCGTCGGCGGCGGCGCTGGCCGGCGCGAAACCGGCCACTCCCGCGACCAGGGCGAGCACGAGACTCGCGGTGGTGCTTATTCGGACTTTGGACACGGGTCACCCTCCGGTACGTACGACGAGACGATCGCAACGTACGGTGAACGCCGCACCAAAGATCGACTCTGGACCGTCGGGCCGGTGAATGCGCTGTGAACCGGGATTAGTCGGTCCGGCGGCGCGACGCTCGCCGGTCCACCCTGACTACGATCTGCGAATGTCTCTCACGCACCGGGCGACCCGGCTGTTGGCGCTCGCCTCGGCTGCCGTCTTCCTGGCGGTGGCGCTGGCCATCCGCGCCATCGACGACGGCGCTCTCGAACAGCACTCCGGCACCGCGTTGTACGCGTCGATGGTCTACGCCGGGGTGCTGTTCGGCTGGCCACGACTGGCCCCGGTCGCCGCCGGTGCGTTCGCGGTCGGGTTCTGCTGGCTGGTCGAGTGCGCGCAGCTGACCGGGGTGCCGGCCGACCTGTCGAGCCGGAGCCTGCTGGCCCGGCTGGTGCTGGGTGTGCAGTTCGACCCGACCGACCTGGCCTGGTACCCGGTGGGGGTCGTGCCGCTGGTCGCGCTGCACTGGTTTCTCCGTACGTCCTCGCGCCCGGCCGGGGGCGCGGTGGCCGACTCGACCTGAAGCAGCGGTTATAGGACCGTTTGTCGGGTTCGGCCACCGGCCCGGGACACCGCCCGGGCCGGCCCCGACGATCACACGACGCACCGGTGGACCCGGTGGTTAGGGTGGTCCGAGTGAGCGTTGAGAAAGCTGGCGGCGGAGCCGAACCGACCGCTCTGGGGCTGGTCATCCACCCCAGCGCGGACGTAGGGGAATCGGTCCGCACGATCATCGACTGGGCGACCGCCCACTCCGTCCCGGTGCTCGGGCGCGACCAGGACGTGGAACGGCTGCCACCGGAGGTCGACACGGTGCCCGACGACCAGTTCCGGGCCCAGATCAAGGGACTCGTCTCCCTCGGCGGCGACGGCACCATGCTCGGGGCCATGCGACTGGTGGTCGACCGACCGGTGCCGGTGCTCGGGGTCAACCACGGCAACCTGGGCTTCCTGGTCGAGGTAACCCCCGCCACGCTGGTGGACGCACTCGCCCGGCTGGTCTCCGGTGACTACACCATCGAAACGCACGGCTGCCTCGTCGCCGAATCCAGTGGCGCCCGGCCGCTCCGGACCGATGTGGGCTTCAACGACTTCATCCTGGCCCGGCACGGCCGGACCGGCACCGTCTCGATCGACCTCACCCTCAACGACCAGCAGTACGGGTACTACCGAGGTGATGCCGTGGTGGTCGCCACGCCCAACGGCTCCACCGCGTACAACTACGCCGCCGGTGGACCGATCGTCTCGCCCTCGGCGGCCGCGATCGTGATCACCCCGGTGGCGCCGATGGCCGGCATCAACCGGTCGATCGTGCTCGGCGCCGGTGACCGGGTGTCCCTGCACGTCGCGTCGGACAGCGTGCCGGTGGCGGTCAACGTCGACGGCACCGCGTCCACCGAACTCGCACCGGGCGACGTGCTGAGCATCCGCCTCGACGAGAACGCGTCCCAGGTCGTACGCCTGGCCGCCGGCACCCACTCGAACCGCAGCCGGATCAAACTCAGCCTGCTCGACCTCCCGCTGCGCCGCGACCAGCTCCTGGAACTGATTCCCGAGAGCCTGCGCCCGAACGGCAGCATCCAGCCGATGCAGGACCAGGCCGAGGCCGGCGACGCACCCCGCTGACCGAGGTCGCCCCGGCCGACGCGCGGACCTCCGCCCGAATTCCGGTTGTCCCGGCCACATCCACGCTGACAAGATCCGCATATGCCCACCTTCTCCGCACCTGACGGCACCCAGCTCTCGTACCAGGTCACCGGGGATGGCGAACCCCTCGTCTGTCTGCCGGGCGGCCCCATGAAGGACTCCCGCTACCTCGACGACCTCGGGGGCCTCTCCCGGCACCGCCAACTGATCATGCTCGACCTGCGCGGCACGGGGCAGTCGGCGATACCGGAGGACGCCTCCTCGTACCGCTGCGACCGTCTGGTCGACGACGTCGAGGCGCTGCGCGAACATCTCGGACTCGATCGAATGGATCTGCTCGGACACTCCGCCGGGGTGAACCTCGCGACCCTGTACGCGGCCCGATTCCCGGCGCACGTCCGCAAGCTCGCCCTGATCAACCCCAGCACCTTCGCGGTCGGCATCACGATCACCGGCGAGACCCGACTCGACACCGCCCGCCTCCGCAAGAACGAGCCCTGGTTCCCGACCGCGTTCGCCGCCCTGGAGGCGGTCACCGGCAACCGGGCCGGCGACGAAGACTGGGCGGCGATCGACCCGTTCTTCCACGGCCGCTGGGACGCGACGGCAAGGGAGCACCAGGCGACCTTCAGCGCCCAGCCGAACCCGGAGGCAGCGAGGACCTTCGCCTCCGAGGGTGCCTTCAACCCGGAGGCGACCCGCACCGCCCTGGCCACCTTTCCCGCCCCGGTCCTGCTGCTCGCCGGGGAATTCGACGTCAACAGCCCTCCCCCGTCGGTGGCCGAGTACGCCGGACTCTTCCCCGACGCGTCGCTCGTCGTGCAGCCCGGGGCGGGGCATTACCCCTGGCTCGACGACGCCGACCTCTTCGTGGCCACGCTGACGACGTTCCTCCGGTCATGACTATTCGCCGCCGGCGCCATCCACGCGACCGCCGCAGCACCGCGCGCAGGGCTGGATGAGCTGCGACCTCGGTGACGATCGCGCAGGTAGTCCTCTTCGGGCAGTCACGGCAGCAAGTCGCACAGCACGTCGGCGGCGGCATGATCGGCTGTCCGATCTTGTTCTTCGGCGATTATCGGGCGGCGGCAAGATGTCGGAACATCACGATGTTTCTTCCGCAGGTGGAAGGAACTGCGGGTGTTGAGAGTTTTCACAACACCCGCAGTTGGTGTGCGGTTCAGGCTGCGGCAAGGAAGCTGGTCAGGCCGTCGAGCAGCATGTTGCTGCCCTGTTCGGCCTGGTCGCGCTCTTCGGCGGTGTCGAAGCTCTGGGAGAGGGTGATCTGGGTGCGGTCGCCGTCGGCGGTCAGGTCGAGGTCCATGATGGCGGGTTCACCGCGGCCGGGCACGTTCATGCCCATCACCAGTCGCTTGTTCGGTACGACCTCCGTGTAGGTGCCGGACAGTGGGATGCGGGCCCCGCCGGGGATGACCATGACCGCGCTCCAGGCTCCGCCGGGTCGGACGTCCAGGGCGACCTGCTCGGCGCTGGCCCACTGCCCGTAGTTGTCGGGGTTGACCCAGGCGTCCCACACCTTGTCGACCGGGGCGTCCAGCGTGCGGGTGATGGTGTAGTCGAAACCGGGGGTGCTCATAGTGTGCGTCTCCTTGTTCGCCCCTGTGGTGGGGGTTGGGGGGATCAACTGAGAACAAGGTATAGTCACGGTTGTTGAAAGTCAAGGATCGTGACTAATTGAAGGAGTTCGGATGACCGCCACCGTGCCGGAGCCTGAGCCGGACCTGGGGGTTTTGACCGGGCAGCTGATGCGAGCCTTGCAGGAGGAGTTGTTCGAGACCCTCGGCGAGCAGGGGCATCCGGATGTACGCCCGCGGCACGGCTCGGTCCTGGCGTTCCTCGAGCCCGAAGGAGTGCGCGCGACCGATCTGTCGGCCCGCTCCGGTCAACACAAACAGATCATCGGTACGATCGTCGATGAGCTCGTCAGCCTCAACTATGTCCGCCGGGAGCCCGACCCTGCCGACCGTCGCGCCAAGCGCATCGTCCCCACCGGACACGGCCTTGATGAGATCGCCAAAGCACGCGCGATCCTGGCCGCCATTGAAGAGCGCCTCGAACACGCCCTCGGCGAGCAGCGCTTCGCCACCTTCCGGGAGGTGTTCCAAGAGGTTACCCACCTGCAGCGAGGTTGGCGGCAGACGCGGAACCCACCCGCCTGAGCCGCCCTCTCCCCCGGTCATCCACTGGTCCGTCGCGGAAGTCTCTCGCGGGCAGGAACGCCCGCGCGGGCGGCTGTAGGTAGGCACGCTCTCATCGGCATCGTGCGCGCAGGCGGATCGATGCCGTGCCGGATGTCAACGGTGCATGATGAGGGCTCCAACCATCCCGGGTAACGGTCGGCGGCAGCGGAACACCTCGTCAAGGGTCACCTGAACCGCCTCCGGCGCCTGCCGGGGCCGGCCGCGGCAGGCGCTCCACCCAGGCACGACTCGCGCCCGCTCCTCGCCACGCCGAGATGGCAACTGCACCGGGGCTGACCGACGCAGCGCGGCCCGCACGCCTTGCCCGAGCACATGCTCTGCGGCGGATGTGTGCGTTGGTATGGGCTGCGGGCAGTCGGCCTACCGAAGTCGGTCCGGATGGTCATCGCGCAAGTGATCTCAACATTTCTCGCAGCCAGGCGATCTCGGTGCGGCTGGTGGCGGTGGCGATGCGGAACAGTCCTCGACGGAAGGGGTTGTCGGGAAAGTCGTCGGCGCGCAGCGGTCGGTCGCCGTCCCAGAAGAAGCTCGCCGGCTGCGTGAGGAAACTGAGCCGGCGGTGCAGCACGGCCCTCTGGGCTGCTGGGTCGTCGAGATGATGCAGGAAGGCCAGCAGCGTGAACCAACGGTTCTCGTCGGTGATGAACAGCTCGTCGGGTGTGCGGAGCTGACGCAGCAACTCGGCGCGTCCAGCCGGGCTCAGGATCAGCACGTGCCGTGGTGCCGCCACCTGACCAGCCTGCACGTCGCGACGCAGCAATCCCGCACGTTCCATGCGCTTGATCGTCGGGTACAGCGTCCCGTCCGCGATCGGCCGTACGTGACCGGTAAGCGCAGCCACGCGTCTGCGCAGCTCGTACCCGTGCAGCGGGGCGTCGGCCAGGAAACCCATTATCGCGAACTCCAACACCGTGTTAGCTTATCTCGGCAGCGAGGTACCTCGAACACGAGGTACCGATCAGGAGGTACGTGATGCACGGCGCCCAGGTCCGACCAGATGGCACGACGATCCGCTGGGTGGAATTGCCCGGCGCCGAACCCACTCGGGTCTACCTGCACGGGCTCGGCGCCTCCTCGCCGGCGTACTACGCGGCGGTGGCCACCAAACCCGCCCTCGCCGGACGGCGCAGCCTGCTGATGGATCTGCTCGGGCACGGCATCAGCGACCGGCCGGCCGACGCCTCGTACACGCTGGAGGAACACGCCGACCTCCTCGCTATCGCGCTGACGACAGCCGGGGTCAGCGCCGCAGAGGTGATCGCACACAGCATGGGCGGCGCCGTCGCGATCGTCCTGGCCGCCCGCCATCCGCACGTTGTCTCCGCGCTGGTCCTTGTCGACGCCACCCTCGACCCGCAACCTCCGGGTGTCGGCATCCGCGCCCGCTACACCGAGGAGCAGTTCGTACGAGGCGACGGCCGATCGGAGACGCTCACCCGGGTCGGCCCGACCTGGGCGGCGACGATGCGGCTCACTGGTCCGGAGGCGCTCTACCGCACCGCGGCACACCTCGACCGCGGCACCACCCCCACCATGCGGGAACTGCTGCTCGAACTGCCCGTGCCGCGCACGTACCTCCACCCGGCCGACAGCGAACCGATCGGCGCGCGCGCCTTGGCCGACGCCGGTGTACGGGTGGTCGCCGTGCCGGACGCCGGCCACAACATCATGCTGGACAACCCGGACGGCTTCGTCGCGGCCACAGCCGCCGCATTGCGGTCGTAGTGCAAGCGTTCCATCCGCAATTCGACAGTTCAGGATGCCGACACCACGGGACGCCGAACACCGAGCGTGACGGCTCGTAGTCTTCCTGCGCGCACGGGTGGCGGTAGATCCGGACATTCGATCGGAGGCCGCCGAGCGCGGGATTCCGGCTTCGCGGTCGTTGATCACCGTAGGCAGTTTGTCGGCCACGCCACGTCCGCCGAGCGCTCGTGGTTCCGGGCCAGCGGGCGACGCATCAGACATACGCGATCTCCACCGGCGCAGCTAGGCTCCTCGCGTGTATTTCGTGGAACGGTCGCGCGTGGACTCCCCGCTCAGCAAGATGGTCTTCCACGTGCCGGACACGACAGTGCTCGGTTGGTTTCAGCACGCCTGGCATCACGAGGACCCGGAAGCGTTGCTAGACGCCGAGATCGGCGGCGGCTCCTACGGTCTCGACTCGATCTTCGAGGCGATTGAGGAACACCACCTGCCCTGCCCGCAGACCCTTGACGAGCTGCGCGAGCTCCTAGGCGAGCACCTCTGGATCGAATCTGACGACCCGATCCGCCTCGACGAGCGAGGGCTGCGAGTGCGTACCAACGACGACGAGGTAGACCTGGCCTACTTCTTTCTCGAGGACGAGGCAGTCACAGCCCACCCCGACCGGCTCATGTACCTCGTAAACCACACCTGGCCGCTGCCGTCCAGCGCCGGAGCGCCCAGCGCGACCTTTACCCCTGACGTGGCGCTCCGCGTCGTCAACCCACCCGGGTCCGGTCCAAATTCCGTCTACGCGGTCCGCATCAGCTGGCAGCACACCGACCACAACGGCACGAACCTGGACCAGCGGGGAGCGATCGTCTTCCCCGGCGTCAGCTTGCCCGGACTCTCCGACCACCTACGCCGTATCGGCGATTCCGTGTCCCGGGAATGCTTCGACGCCGACCTACTGCGCTCTCTAGTCGGGCCCGGCGACGACAGCATCGGTCCCGCCATAAACCGTTACATCGCCCTCGAATCCTACGACCTGTCGATTTTCGGAGAATGGACGGCGCCCAGCCACGAGCAAATCCTGCAATGGAAGCTGCCGGAGCCACCGCTGAAGGCCCGCGTCGCGGTGGACGAGCACCTCGCTCAGGCCGCTCGATACATCGACGACTTCTTCGGTTATGAGCAACTGTTCCTCTTCGACACGCAATGGGCGGCCGCGCATCCCGACCTGGCCCTGTCCCTGCTCCGCTACGCCGCCCACTGGGACCCGTTTGCTTCGTGACGGGTATCCCGAGCGCACAGGTACAACACAGGTTCCCGACCGGCAGAACAGGTCGACACCAGAAGCTGTGACTAAACTTGCCCATCCGCTCTTCGGCAATAGCGGATGCCCAGCATCTGGCGTCGGCATCGCCGGCAATGCAGATCGTGGCCGTATCCGGCGCCGCCGGTGTTCTATGGGATCAACTCAGCCACGGAAAGTGCTTCGTCCAGCCGACCAGCGGCCAGGTCGTCGTGACGGATCACGAAACTACCGTCACTCCGGTAATAAAGCTCGTTGTCTACGGGAAAGTGGGCGAGCGACACCCACTCACTCGTCAGCCGGTGCGTTTCCTTCTCCACATGGGAATACCATTTCGCGACCGGGATGACGATCTCGCCGGTCTTCTCGCGCCACGCGAGGGTCTGCTCCGCAATACTCTTGACTACCTCCTCGTCGGCATACCCGCCGATATAGGCGCTGGCGTACCCGTTGTCAGGCGGCCAGAGATCGTTGGCCAGAGCACAGAGTTCGTCAAGGTGCGGCAGGTCACGCTCGAGGTCACGGGCCAACTGCTGCTGGAAGGGCGACAGGTCGTCCTCGTCCTCGTCGTCCGCCCCGAACCAATCGGGGAACTCCGCGCGCAGCCTGGCGCCGACGTCGTACTGCTCGCCGACGAACGCGTCGTCGGTGGATCCTGTCGCCACCTCGGTATCGGTACCGGCCGGCACATACACGACGCGCCCGTACCTCCGCTCCCCGGTGGCAGCGGCCTGCTCGTGGTCCTGGAAGAACAGCAGCGAGCCGTCTGCCGGCAGGCCGAAGCCGTCGACTCTTGGCAGCGCCGCACAGTCGACCGAGAAGATGAACGGCAACGGACTGACCCCGTCGGACGGCCAGTCCATGCCCACCGGCAGCCGGGGCAACCCACCGAACTGCCCGACCGGAACACCGCCGGATCCCCCGCTCAACCGGATCGACAAACGGAGGTGCTGGATGAACCGGCTGACCTCGTCGTCCGGGATGCCCAACGCGAGCGCTGCACGACGAAACTGCCCCTGATGATCCACAGCGCAACATGGTGCCACGTGGGCGAGCCCGGCGACCGGGTGCCCCACGGCCGCACGCGCTGACGTCGGCATCGCTGCCGCCGTGATCGGGTGCGCACATCTCGACAGTTCCGGGCTCCGGTCGCAGCCGACGGCCGACACGGAGCGCGGCGGCTCCGGCTGAGGGTGCCGCCGCGCGGTCGGCGGCTACTTATCTACTGGTGTTACGACCGCAGCCCGGCCAGGCTTGGTCGAGGTGACCGGCAGGGTCGCTCTTTCGGCGGCTGCCCACCGCAATTTGGTGTGGCTCTCATCTGGCATGCGTCCTGCCGGTCACCGTGGCGCGGAGAGGATCCAGAGGGGAATGCCCAGCTCGAAGTAGCGCTGCCCTCCTCGCCGGATTCAGCCCCGGTTTGATCGAGGAGGACGAGCGTGGGACAGGTCATTATCGGTATGGATCCGCACAAGCGGTCCGCGACCATCGAGATCATCAACCACCGCGAGAAGGTCCTCGCGCAGGGCCGGTTCACCACCGACCGCGACGGCTACCAGACGATGCTGAACCTCGGCCGGCAGCACAAGGACCGGGTCTGGGCGGTGGAGGGTTGCAACGGCATCGGCCGGCACATCGCTCAACGTCTCGTCGCCGACGGTGAGACCGTGGTGGACGTGCCGGCGAAGCTGTCCGCGCGGGCCCGGGTGTTCGACACTGGTCAGGGCCGCAAAACGGACCCGGTCGACGCCCACAGCGTCGCCGTGGCAGCCCTGCGGGCGAAGGGTTTGCGGCAGGTCACCGTCGACGATGTGACGGTTGCGTTGAGGCTGCTGGTGGACCACCGCGATGGTCTCGGTCACGCCCGCACCGACCTGCTCAACCGCATCCACAAGCTGCTGCTGGAACTGCTGCCCGGTGGGGCGAAGAAGTTCCTGTCTGCCGCCCAGGCGCGGACCCTGCTCAACACGATCCGGCCACGCGATCTGGTCGGGCGCACCCGCCGCCGGCTGGCCTCCGAACTGATCACGGAACTGGTGCAGGTCGACAAGAAGATCAAGGCCGCGAACAAGGAACTGACCGAGCTCGTCGAAACCACCGGCAGCAGTCTGCAGGGCCTTAACGGCATCGGCCCCTCCGGCGCCGCCCGCCTGATCGGCGACATCGGTGACATCAGCCGATTCGCCAGCCGCGGGCACTTCGCCTCCTGGAACGGCACCGCACCCCTGGACGCGTCCTCGGGCGACCAGCAACGCCACCGCCTGTCCCGGGCCGGGAACCGACGCATCAACCGGGCCCTGCACATCATGGCCGTCGTCCAACTACGCCACGACACCGAAGGCCGCGCCTACTACCGGCGCAAACTCGCCGCTGGCAAGACACCGATGGAAGCCATGCGCGCACTCAAACGCCGGCTGTCCGACATCGTCTACCGGCAAATGATCAAAGACGCCAAGGAGGCCGGGACGGGCCCGGGAGGACACGTGGGGGCGACACTTCAATCCAGCGCGGCCGATCAAATCCCCATGATCGACACTTCGGAACAGTCACTTCCCGGACCCGCCGGACCCCAGCCTAGAACACCACTACTCGCCGCCTCTTGACACAGAGGTGTCCCTATGACGCGTGTCAAGCCGTTGTTGTGGTGCCGTCGTCGTTCGACGGGACGGTGGGTTGGTAGGGGGTGCGGTCGCGGACCATGGCGTAGAGGACGTCGGTGCGGCGTCGGGCGAGGCAGAGAAGCGCTGAGGTGTGGTTCTTGCCCTCGGCGCGTTTCCGGTCGTAGTAGGCGCGGCTGTCAGGGTGCTTCAGGCTGGCGAACGCGGACAGGTACAGGGCTTGTTTGAGTGCCCGGTTCCCGCGCTGGGGCTGGCGTTCGCTACGGATGGTGCGTCCGGACTGGCGGGTGACGGGCGCCAGTCCGGCATAAGCAGCGAGGTGTCCGGAAGTACGGAACGTGCTGCCGTCGCCGAGGGTTAGCAGCAGCGCGACCGCGGTTCTGGCTCCGACGCCGGGCATCGAGATGAGCACCTCGACGAGGGGGTGCTCCTTCAGAAGGGTGTCCAGGTCGTGGGCGACAGACACCCGCTCGTCCAGGACCGCCAGCAGTTGGGCGGCGACACCGCTGATCACCCGCCCGTACTGCACGGTGGCGGGGATGACGACGCTCTGCTGTTCCAACGCGGTGTGGATCTGCGCCGGCAGGGTCAGCGCGAGACGCCGTGACCGTGGTGCCAGCGCTTGACGCAACGCGTCCTCGTCGAGTGCGCAAAGCTGCTGCGGAGTCCCTGCCGCGGTGAGTAGTTCCAGCACACCGCGGCGACGGAAGTGCTTGCCGAGTAACCGTTCCAGGGCTGGATGAACGTGTAGCAAGGCGTCGTGCAGCCGGTTGGTCAGCCGGGTCGCCTCGGCGGCGAGGTCGGCGTCGTAGCCGGCAAGCACACCCAAGGCGGTCACGGTCTCTTCGTCCGGGCCGACCCGCCGCAGGGTGTGCGGCAAAGTCCGGGCGGCGTCGGCGATGACGAATGCGTCTCGCGCGTCAGTCTTGCCCTCACCGGGATACAGGTCTGCGATGCGTCGCATCGCCAACCCAGGAAGGTAGCCGACCTCGATGTTCATGCTGCGGGCGACCGCGATCGCCAACGCCCCGATCGACGCGGGCTGGTCGACGACCATGAGCAGCCGGCCGTGCTCCGCCAGCTCGGCGAACAGCGCCCGCAGGGCGGGCTCGTCGTTAGGCAGCGCACGCTCGACCAGCCGCCGCCCGTCACGGTCGAGAGCCACCGCGTAGTGGGTTTCCCGGGCTACGTCAACGCCGCAGAAGATCTCGAATCCGCGGCCCCCGCCGGGGCTGATGTCATGGGACTTGGTCAACAGGCGCTCCTTGTCACGGTGGGTAGGCCAGCCGCGGACGACGCGCCGGCAGCCACGTTACAAAGGCCTCCACACTGCACCGGCCAGGTCCCTATAAGCGGTCACGAACGCCCTGCGGTCCCGGTGACACCACCTCTGAGATCATGACGACAGGAGCCATGAGTCATGCCGAAACCGCTGGCCTACACCCCCAACACGAGGGCTCCAAGAACGTAACGGGTGCCAGATGAGGGCGTCTCGATCGGCGGTGGGGCGTTCATTGGCGGCGATTGCTGACAGAAGGAGCTGCTACCGGGGTGCCAATCTCGGCATGATTCTTTGTTCACCGGTGGCGGCCATCGAGTGCATCGCGCCGCTGGCGAGCGGGATCAGCCTGGCCAGGCCCGGCTGTCCGTTGCGTCGGGCCAAGTCGGGCCCGAGGCGAGTCATCAGCAGAGTGAGCGCCGGCAAGGGCCGGACGTAGAGGGTGATGTCGCTGATCAGGCCGTCGGCGCCCAGGCGCAACCGCTGGGCTTCGTAGAGACGCGTCGCGCCGACCTGCGCCTCGTAGAAGAGCGCCACGGTACGGCCCTCGGCGACCTGGTCGGTGTAGGTGATGTCATCGATCGCGGCCAGGGCCACTTCGAGCAATGTGCGTACTTGCCGGTGGCCTTGGAAGGTGAACTGCTCGGTGATCGGCGAGACCAGAGTGACATCAGGGCTGAGGGCGGCGACCGCACCGGCGGCGTCACGGGCCTCGCCGGCGGCCCGCCACGCGGCGACGGCGTCATACGACTGATCCACGGATACTCCCTTGTCTGCTGTGGTTATCAGGGGCTTCGTTACTGCAAGTCCGCGCCGGTGGAAGCGGGTCGGTGGAACGCGCCCGCGATCCAGGTAGACCGCAGCCCGCACACAGACGGATCCGGTGATCGTTCGGAGCGCTTTCCGCTGATCGGCGGCCGTAGGAGACGGTTGCCCCAACCAGCAACACGGCCCCTGTGAAGAAGTAGGTGTTGATCCCGATGCCGGTCCAGAACTCGACCGTGGAGATGTCTGCGGCCCCCACAAAGCCGCCGCGACGGATACCTGCGACCATCAGCAAATTCTCGGCCATTCCTGGAACACCCCGGATGACGAGCAGCAGGCTGCCACAAAACAGCGGCGTCAGAAGTATCCACCGGGGAAGATGTTGAGCCCACGGGCGGACTGTGGCGAGGACGACGACCGCCCCGACGGCCGACATCGAGATGAGCACAATGTTGAAGATCACATAGGCCCTCATGCCCCAGGGTCCGTCACCGGTCGGATCGTCACCGGGGAAGAACACCAGGATCACATGGGACACCACAAAGAAGATCAACCATGCGAAGGCGCCGTGCGCCCAGCGAGGACCTCTGAAAGCGTGCATACCAGCAGCATCGCCAAGCCAGCACGACAATGCCTCCCTCCTTGGGTGGGTCTAACTCCCCCAGAAGAGCGAGGCGCGGGAGTGTCAAAGCACTCGACTCAGCAGTTCCGCATGCTGAGCGACTACGTCGTGGTCGGACCCGACGCTGGACGCGCTGCGGCGTCGTTCCCGCGACGCCCGACGCGGTACCACTACGACATCCCCACATCACAAACCGTTGGTTGGACAGACCTGTTCGTGCAGCATTGCCGCGAGCACCGATGGGATGCCACCCTGGAACCCGCTGCAGCTGTCGGGGTACGGCTTGGAGTGCAGAGCCAGGTACACGATGAGCTACAAAGATCCACAAGCCGCCGCATCGACGTCGGGTGCATCGAGGACTGCCGTCGGCCACCAGGACGGCTGCCTGATCTAACTACGTTGGGTCACAGGAGGACGGAAGGATGAGCGTGGATCGCGGCTAGTGCTCTGACCACAAACGTTCGCGGTGTTGGATGACACGCCGCTGCGCCTGCAGGCGCAGGTGCGTGGGTGGTTCAGGCTGGGGCGGTGGCAGAACCTGTTCGAGTACGCCGATTAAGTGATCAAGAGGGTCAGCGGTTGCAGCGCATGGTGCGCCGTGGGACTGGCTCGACGGTGCGGCTGCGGCGGGCGATGGTCGTGCTGGCCTCCGCGGGCGGTAACAGCGTGCCGGTGATCGCCCGCCTGGTGCAGGCCGATGAGGACTCTGTTCGGCAGGTGATCCACCGGTTCAACGAGATGGGGATGCCCAGCCTGGACCCTCAGTGGGCGGGTGGCCGTCCCCGCCAGATCAGTGATGACGATGAGCAGTTCATCGTCGCGACGGCCAACACCCGCCCGGCCACGCTCGATCGGCCGTTCACCCGGTGGAGTATCCGCAAGCTCGTCGACTACCTGGCCGTCAACCCGGATCGGGGTGTCGTGATCAGCCGGGAACGGCTGCGGCAGTTGCTGCGCAAGCATGAGATCACGTTCCAGCGGACGAAGACCTGGAAGGAGTCCACTGACCCGGACCGGGAAGCGAAGCTGACCCGCATCGAGCACGTCATGCAGCACTTCCCGCAACGGGTGTTCGCCTTCGACGAGTTCGGGCCGTTGACGATCCGTCCGCAGGCCGGCTCCGGCTGGCGACCGAAAGGCAAACCGCGCCGGCTGCCGGCGAACTACCACAAGCTGCACGGAGTCCGGCAGTTCCACGGCTGTTACTCGGTCGGTGACGACACCATGTTCGGTGTCGTCCGTCAGCAGAAATCCGCCAAGAACACCCTGGCCGCGCTCAAGTCGATCCGCGCGGCCCGGCCGGACGGTGCACCGATCTACGTCATCCTCGACAACCTGTCCGCGCATAAGGGCGCAACGATCCGGGGGTGGGCGGCGCGGAACAAGGTCGAGTTGTGTTTCACACCGACATACGCGTCCTGGGCGAATCCGATCGAGGCCCACTTCGGGCCGCTACGCACCTTCGTGATCGCCGGCTCGGACCACCAGAACCACACGACGCTGACCCGCCATCTGCATCAATACTTACGCTGGCGGAACACCAACGCCCGCCACCCCGACGTCCTGGCAGCCCAACGCCGTGAACGCGCCCGCGTCCGCAGTGAACGCCAACGACGCTGGGGTCAGGCCCCCGCCCGCGCAGCCTGAACACACCAGCCGCCGGTCATCAGCCTGCACTGAAATGCGCCGGATCATAGTGCCGCTGTCCCACGACGCAGTGGTAGCAGCGCTCGACCTCACCGTCAGCCTTGTACCACTCATGGTCACCGCAGTCAGCCGTGCCCTTACTCGCCAGGCCACGGTTGACCAGGAACCACGGCAGCCCTCTCCGGATCTTCGTCCTCCACCGGAACCGTCCACGAGCCGTCCTGGTCATCGCCACACCGTACGACGAGATGATCCGACGGCGAAGCCGGTAACCAACCCGGCGAACGTTTGTGGTCAGAGCACTAGATGCGGACTCGTCCACTGCGCGAGCGGGTTATCCCTCGGCAGCGGGTCGGCTCCGTACCACCAGCTCGTCGATCTCCAAACGGCCGACGCGCAGCTCCCGCACCACCGCCCGGCGGATAGCTAACCGCCCGATGACCAGCACCCCAACGGCCACGGCCCCAACGGCCAGCGCCCCGACGGCCAGGGCGCCGAGCGACGCCGCCCCCGCAGCCCGCGCGCCTGTAGCCGCCGCGCCCGTCGCCACCGCACCGTCGGCGCGCGTCCCGGCCAACCGCATCAGGCGAACCTCTCGCTTCATCCCCCCATTATCCGCGCACCGCCGGCCGCCCGATCCCCACAGATCCCGGATGTCACCCCACCGCCCCTATCTTCGTCCGTACCGCCCGCCGCCAATCGCTGCATCCGGCGCCGAAGGGCGGAGGTGAACGGGCGGGCCGAGTCGCGGCTTCACAGGCCAATCCGGCAGGCCGCGGCCAAGACAGTGTCCCGGCACTGCTGCGCCGCATCGCGGACAGCATCGAACAACGGCCCGGCATCGAAGTCCAGGACGTCACCCTGCACAGCGAGGTCACCGCCGACGGAGCCGACGGGCCGCGCGCTATCTGCGGCATGTGCGTGCACCGGGTCTCGGTGGTGGCCGCCTGGGTGATCGTGGCAACATCGCCGTGTGCCGGCCGCCGAGCAGAGTGTCCCGTTCGGTGGGACCTCGTGACTCCCTCGTTCTGGATAACCGGTCAGGCCGCATCTACCGTTGAAGCGAATGACCGCTCTTTGAAGGAGTTGGCGTGGCCGCCCTAGCCCCCCAACGCCGTCGACACATGCTCGGGCGCCGCATGAAGGCGACCGAAAGTGCCCGTCGTGGCTGACCCGGCCGAGCGACGCTTCGCTCTTGACGCCGGAGTCGTCGTAGGTCGGGTCGACGGCGATGTAGTGCGGGCGCTGGGCATTCCGTACGCGGAGGCGCCACGGTTCGCTCCTCCGGTTCAAGTCATGCGATACGAGACACCGGTCAACGCATTCCAGCGGGCGCCGGCCGCGCCGCAACTGCCGCCGAAGCTGTTCGATCGGTTGATCGGCCGCGACGACCTGGGCACGACTGAGAACTGCCAGCGGCTGTCGGTCACCGCGCCGGCCACCCTCGGCGATGACGAGCGGCTACCGGTACTGGTCTGGATCCACGGCGGCGGCAACGTCGCGGGAGCCGGTGATCTAGCCCAGTATGATCCCCGCGCGTTCGTGGCCGAACAGCGTGTGATCGTCGTCGCGGTCACCTATCGGCTCGGGATGCTCGGCTTCCTCGGTGACGGCGCCGACGTGCCTGCAAACCTTGGCCTGCTCGACCAGCTGACAGCACTGTGGTGGGTTCGGGACAACATCACCGCATTCGGTGGTAACCCCGATTTGGTCACAGTGTTCGGCCAGTCCTCGGGCGCGGACGCGATCGCGCACCTGATGATCAGCGAAGGTGCAGAAGGGCTGTTCCGGCGGGTGATCATGCAGAGTGCCCCACTTGGCGTCACCACGGGCCGAGCCGCCATGACCGACGCGATGCTCGCGGCCGTCGGTGAGTTGTCACGGGACGCCCCGGTCGAGGAGATCATAGCGTTGCAGCCGGTGGCGGAGCGGGCAGCGCGACGGTTTGGGATGGCAAGCAGAATGCCGTTCGGGGTGCAGTACGGATTCCCGCCGGTACCGGGTGAGGCCGACCGGGATAGGGCCTGGCAAGAGGCGGCCCAGCGCGTCGATGTCTTGATCGGCTGCACTCTGGAGGAGACCGGCGTAGTCGCGGCCCTCGTTCCAGCCCTCAAAGGTGTGTTCCGATTGCCGGTGATCGGTAGCCGCGCGCGGCGGCTGATCGTGACGCCGTCCACCCGCAGCATGTACGACACGCCTGCCCGACGGTTTGTTGTCCGGCACCGAACGGCGGGTGGTCGCGCATATCGGTACCGCATGACCTGGCGGCCATACGACAACGGTTACGGGGCCGCACACCTCACCGACCTGCCACTCTTGCTTGGCACACGCCAGGCATGGCAAGGCGCGGCGCTGCTCGGGTCAACTGACTGGGCTGACGTGGAAGGCCGGGGTTACGTCGTTCGCCGTATCTGGGCCGAATTCGCTAGAACCGGCACGGTGCCAGACATCCAGGCGAACGACACGATCACCGTCCTGCCGGACTGACAACGTCTGCCGTGAGCCACCCCCGCTTTCATGGAGCTTCTTGATCATGGTCTGATGGCCGTGGGGAGGAAGTTTCTGTGGTCGCACCGAAGAAGTACCCCGATGAGCTACGTCAGCGTGCTGTGCGTTTGTACCGCGAGTCGGACCCGAAGCCGGTGATCCGGCGCCTGGCCGAGCAACTCGGCGTGCATCACGAGGCGTTGCGGAACTGGATCAGGCAGGCCGAGGCTGATGCGGGTGAGCGTCACGACCGGCCCACCAGCGAGATGGCCGAGGAGAACCGGCGGCTGCGTAAAGAGGTAGGCGAGCTGCGGCGGGCGAACGAGATCCTGAAGGCGGCGAGCGCGTATTTCGCGGCGGAGTTCGACCCGACCCGGCGACGGTCATGAGGTTCATCCACGAACATCGTGACCAGTTCGCGGTCGCGCTCCTACTACGGGTCCTCAACATCGGCGCCTCGACGTACTACGCGTGGGTCAAGCAGGCCGAACAGCCCTGCGACCGCGACGTGGTCGACCTGGGCCTGCTCTCCAACATCCACGAGGTCTGGGCCACGTCCGGGCACACCTACGGCGCGGACCGGGTACACCGGCAGCTACGCCGCGACGGCATCCGGGTGGGCCGCAAGCGGGTCGAGCGGTTGATGGCCGCCCAGGGCTGGCAGGGCGCGTTCCTCCGTCGCGGCTGGCGCGGCGGCTCCACGAAGCAGGACCCACGGCACACGCCGGCACCGGACCTGGTCAACCGGCAGTTCACCGCTGCCGGGCCGAACCGGCTGTGGGTCGCCGACGCCACTCGCATCCCCTGCGGCGAGGGCGTGTTCTGGCTCGCTGCGGTCCGCGACGTCTTCTCCCGCCGCATCGTCGGGTGGAAGACCTCCGACCGCTGCGACACCGACCTGATCCTCGCCGCCCTCGAATACGGCATCTGGTCCCGCGACGTCCGCGACGGCCAGTTGATCCACCACTCGGACAGGGGCTCGAACTACACGTCGTTCCGCTTCACCGAACGCCTGCAAGACAACGGAATCCTGCCCTCGATGGGCTCCGTCGGCGACTCGTACGACAACGCACTGATGGAGAACTTCTGGTCCACCCTGAAGATCGAACTGGTCTACCGCACGAGCTGGCGGACGCGAGACGAGGCCGAGAACGCGATCTTCGCCTACATCGACGGCTGGTACAACACCCGCCGCATCCAAAAGGAACTCGGCTACCTCAGCCCCGACGAGTACGAAACCGCCTGGCGTATCCGCCAGAGCAACCCAGCCGAGCCACCTATCGCCACCCCTGCGCCGGCCGGCAGCAGGTAACCACCGCTCCATCAAAGCGGGGGGAACTCAGCCGATCATCACACCCCATGAGCTTCCCGCGCATCCGCTCATCGGCTACTTATGTACTGGTGCTACGACCGCAGCCAGGCCAGGCTTGGTCGAGGTGACCGGCGGGGTAGCTCTCTCATCGGCTGCCCACCGCGAGTTGGTGTGGCTCTCATTTGGCATGCGTCCTGCCGGTCACCGTGGCGCGGAGAGGCTCAAGAGGGGTCTGCCCAGCTCGAAGTAGCGCTGCCCTCCTCGCCGGATTCAGCCCGGTTTGATCGAGGAGGACGAGCGTGGGACGCGTCATCATCGGCATGGATCCGCACAAGCGGTCCGCGACTATTGAGATCATCAACGACCGCGAGCAGATCCTTGCCCAAGGCAGATTCGCCACCGACCGTGATGGCTACCAGGCGATGCTCAAGGTCGGCCGACAGCACAAGGACCGTGTTTGGGCGGTCGAGGGCTGCAGCGGCATCGGCCGGCACATCGCTCAACGCCTCGTAGCCGACGGGGAGACTGTGATCGACGTGCCGGCGAAGCTGTCCGCGCGGGCCCGGGTCTTCGACACCGGTCAGGGCCGCAAGACCGACCCGGTCGACGCCCACAGCGTGGCCGTCGCGGCGTTACGCGCCAAGGGCTTACGGGAGGTGGCCGTCGACGACGCGACCATCGCGCTGCGACTACTGGTCGACCGTCGCGATGGTCTTGGTCATGCCCGTACAGACCTACTCAACCGCATTCACAAGTTGCTCCTGGAACTGGTGCCCGGCGGGGCGAAGACGTTCCTGTCCGCCCCGCAGGCCCGGACACTACTCAACACGGTCCGACCCCGTGACCTGGTCGGATCCACCCGCCGGCGACTCACGTCAGAACTCATCACCGAGCTGGCCCAGGTCGACAAGAAAATCAAGGCCGCGAACAAGGAGCTCAGCGAACTCGTCGCCGCCACCGGCAGTGGTCTGCAGGACCTCAACGGCATCGGCCCGTCCGGCGCCGCCCGGCTGATCGGCGACGTCGGTGACGTCAGCCGGTTCGCGACCCGTGGCCACTTCGCCGCCTGGAACGGCACCGCGCCTCTGGACGCCTCGTCCGGCGACCAGAAACGCCATCGACTGTCCCGGGCCGGGAACCGGCGCATCAACCGGGTCCTGCACATCATGGCCATCGTCCAGATGCGGCACGACACCGAAGGTCGCGCGTACTACCGGCGCAAACTCGCCGCGGGCAAGACCCCGATGGAGGCCATACGCTGCCTGAAACGACGCCTGTCCGACGTCGTCTACAAGCAGATGATCAAAGACGCCGCATCGGCGAGGACGGGCCCGGGAGGACACGTGGGGACGACTCTTCAATCCAGCGCGGCCGACCCAATCCCCATGGTCGACACTTCGGAACAGTCACTTCCCGGACCCGCCGAACCCCAGCCTAGAACACCGCTCCTCGCCGCCTCTTGACACAGAGGGGTGCCAGTTTCGGACGTGGGTCGACACCCGAGGTCGGGCACGGAGCGTAACGGTTCTGGCTAAGGGTAGCGCGCCCGGACGGCGGCATGGGTGCGCACATGACCATAGCGTTCGGTGGTGCGGAGGCTCTGTCAGCGCCAGGGGGTAGGCGTCGCCGGGGAGGTCGTTACTGTAGCTGCGCGGGGGTGTGAGCGGCTGTTCGCTGGCTTGCGATGCGATCGGGCCACGCGATGCCGTCAACCGCCAGCCATGGTTGACCGATTGCGGTCGCCGGGGTCGATCCGGTGAACGCCACGACGTCGCGATGTAGGTGGGACTGGTGGGAGTAGCCGCTATCGGCGGCGACTCGGGCTGCGTGTTCACCCGCGACCAGGCGGTGGATGGCGTGGTCGAAGCGGACCAGCTTTGCGGCGCGTTTGGGCGCCGCGCCGATCTGCGAGTGGAACCGGTACCACATACGTTTACGACTCCAGCCGACCTCAGCCGCCAGTCTGTCGACCCGTGCTTGGCCACGACTGACGAGGATTCGCTTCCAGGCCCAGGCCACCTCCGGATCCACGGGTGATCCTGCGGTACGCGACCCAGCCTGCCACTGGTCGGCGAGCAACGCGTCGACCAACGCAAACCGGTCCTCCCACGACGAGGCGTTGCACAGTTGCTCACGCACGTGCGACGCCTGTCGGCCCCACACGTCGTCCAGGGTTACTACGGCACCGTCTAGGTCGCCCGGCGACACGCCTAGAATTGCGCGAGCGATAACGGGGGACAGGCGTACCTGCACGGCCTCGAAATTCTCCCCGCGGGCACCCAGAGCGCGTCGGATCCGAATCCGAGCCCGGCGACGAGACTTCCCCGTTGTTGCCGCCCTGCGGCATCGTCCACGATGAGCGGGCCGGAGCCGAACTCCAGGGCCAGCGTCACCGCCGGGTGTGGGATCACCCGCTGGCCGACTGCGGTCACGCCGCGATCACGAAATCCGGCCATGCTGACACCGGCCACCCGGCTGGGCCGCGCGGGGCGGGTGACCTCCCAAAGGGTCGCATCGCCACGTCCGCGAACGGTAGAACGCATCGTCAGATTTTACGCGGGCCGGTCGACCGGAACATTTGTTCAAGCCAGCGGTGCCGCAGGGCAACGACAGTGGGCTTCATGACGACATCGCCAGCCCCCGGCAACCAGCTCGACGAGGCTGATCCGCGCTCGCCCGACCAGCAGCCGCGTGGGAGTCGCGCCCGTCGGCGACGCCGCATCATCGCCTCGACAACCCTGCTCACGGTCGTCGGATTGCTCCTGGCGAACGCGGCAATGGTGAACTGGCAGACCGCCCCTGCCACCGGAGACTCGACCCTGCATCTCGACGGCGGCGACATCAACGTCAGCCAGGACGGACCCCGCGACGCTCCGGCACTCGTGCTGATCCACGGGCTCGGTGCCTCGACCGAGTGGTGGAGTCCGATAGTTCCGACGCTGGCAACGTCCTATCGTGTCATCCGAATCGACCTGCTCGGACATGGCCGTTCCGCCAAACCGGCCGGCGGCTATGCGATCTCACAGCAAGGACGCCACGTCGGGCAGGCACTGGACCAACTCGGCATCGAACACGCCACAGTGATCGGCCACTCCACCGGCGGCTACGTCGCCACCGCGCTCGCCGAGCACCGCAGCGACCTGGTGACCGCACTTGCGCTCATCAACACCGGACCTCGCCTGGACGCCTTCATCTCGGACGGGCCGGTGGGCAAGCTCGTCTTCGTTCCTGTGCTGGGTCAACTACTGTGGCGACTTCGGACCGATGGAATTCTGCGCCGGGGCTTGTGAGCACCGCGTTCGCGCCAGGCTTCCACGTCCCGCAGCAGCTCGTCGGCGACTCGCGCAGCTTGACCTACCACGCGCTCACGGCAACATCGCGGGCGTCCAACGACTATCTGACCCAGCGACCACTTTCGGATCGGCTCACGAGCCTCGGCAAACCACTGCTGGTCATCTTCGGCGAGCTCGACCAGAGGTGGCGATCCTCATCGGCGGCATTGTACCGCTCCATTACAGGTGCGAAAGTCGAGTTGGTGCCCGGTGTCGGCCACTCACCCATGCTCGAAGATCCTCCGCATACAACCGGACTTCTCCTCAGCTTCATTAGCTCCGTGTCAGGCGGTCAGTGAGATACGCAACGCCATCGATCCACATGCGGCCGTGCGAGGTGCGCGCACATCGACACGTACGTGAGACGGGGATCGGGTCGATGCGGTGCCAGATGCCCACGGTGAGTGATGAGGGCTCCCGCCTCCTGGTGCCCCGTCGGCGGCAGATTCGGATGGCCATTTCTAGGAAGCGACACCCTGCCGGAGTGCTGACGCGGCTGGGTGGGGTCGTCGCATAACCTGCTGCTATGACTGGCGGGCCAGCTCGTTTCGGTGGACGGCATGACGTTGTGTTGGCGGTAGTCCTGGACTGTGCCGATCTGGCTCGCTCGGGGGCGTTCTGGTCTGGCTCGCTCGGGGGCGTTCTGGTGCGGCGCACTCGGGTATGTCGCGGAGCCGCTCTCGCCGGGGCGTTACCGGCGACTGCTACCCACAGACGGAGACGGCGTTGAGCTGCTGTTACAGCGAGTTCCCGAGCCGAAGACGCACAAGAACAGGATGCATATGGACCTGCGCGTACCTGACCTGGAGGCAGAGGTGTCCAGGCTGGTATCTCTGGGTGCGCAGTGCATCACGGACGGCCCGATCGAGGAAGACGGCTGGGCTTGGCATGTGCTCGCCGATCCCGATGGCAACGAGTTCTGTGTGCTACGGCCACCGGCAACGTCCGCCGAACACTGACCGCACCATCGGCCGGGTTCCGACGCAAAACCCCACCCTCAGACAGCACGTCCAGACGTCCTGTGAGACGCAGGCAGCCACGATCCGTAAGCGCGGATCGCGGCAGGAGAGGATGCCTTGCGGCCACCAGTAAACGCATATGTCACCGGAATCGAGGCGATAGGGTGGCGCGGTGTTCTCCATCGGCAAGCGTGACTCGACCCGGGAGCAGTTGCTCGGCTTAGCCGAAGGTGACCCCGCCGTCGTCGGGGCCGCCATCACCGGATCCCACGCCGTCGACGGCGGCGACCGATGGTCGGACATCGACCTGGCGTTCGGTATCGAAGGTTCGCTGGATTCAGCGATACGCCGCTGGACTGAACTGCTCTACCGTGACTTCGCCGCCGTTCATCACTGGGACTTGCCGTCCGGCTCGTCGGTGTATCGGGTGTTCCTGCTTCCCGAGATGCTCGAAGTGGACATTGGGTTCACCCCGGCTGCGGAGTTCGGGCCGCTTGGTCCGAACTGGCGTACCGTCTTCGGGCATCCCGCACAGGCAAAGGAAGATCCGTCCCCCTGTCGGCGGACTCTGGCCGGGTTGGGATGGCACCACGCCCTGCACGCGTGGACATGCATCCAACGACACCGCTGGTGGCAGGCCGAGCAGTGGATCAGCGCCCTACGCGGCCAGGTTCTCGCCTTGGCCTGCTTGCGCCTCGGTCATCCCACCAGCTACGCGAAAGGCGCCCACCTGCTTCCCTCAGAAGTGACCGCACCGCTGAACACCACCCTGGTCCGTGCGCTCGACGAGGCCGAGCTCACCCGCGCTCTCTCCGCAGCTACGGCCGCGCTGATCGCGGAACTCACGCTCGCCGATGCGGCTCTTGCAGCCCGACTCGCCTCCATCCTCAGCGACCTGCGCGTCGATAGCCGTCCACCAGGCTCAACCATTCCGCTCTGCTAACGGCTTCCGCTCATCGACAATTCCGGATGTCATTGTGTCTGGACGCACCACGCTCGACGGCTACCGAAGGTGACGGACGCGCCAGCACCCGCGCTCTGCCTGCGGCAGTTGCGGACGCGCGGCACCCGATAGCCTGGCGACCATGAGGGACGGATGGCGGTTGCAGGATCACCACCGTCTGCTAACCGGAACTGACGCCGCGGAACTCGTCCGTGCACGAGCTGGTGAAGGCCAGTTCGAGACCTGGTTCGAGCATGATCACGGACGGCTATTGGCGGTGGTGACCAACGGGACCCGCGCGCTGATCATGGTGCTTGACGAGCCCGGGGACGCGGGCAAACACGCGATCGACCCGATGGCAACTGACCAGCAGGGCGGGTACGTGCTAAGCAACGGGCAGCACGACACCTACGACAACCGTGACACTGTCCCTCTGGAACAAGCCCTCGTGATCGTCGAACACCTCGTCAATCATGGGCGGCCGCCGACCGGAGTCGACTGGCACGTCGACCGGTAGATCAAACCGCGCGCCTCGCGGCAAATCCGGGCGCCTGATCTTGGCGAGACATATAGCAGGCAGGAAGGCACCGCCGATGGCTCGGCTGGGCGGCGTTGCGTTCTGGGTCATCAGCCGTTCGGATGACCGAAGGCGATGATCGGCTATTTCCATGTGCGACGGACACCCTGCGACGCTTAGGAAGGAGGCATGACCAACGAGGTGACCGTTCCCCTGCTGCCGTGCGCATCCATTGACGACATCGAAACCTTCTACGGGGTTCTCGGTTTCCGCACCACGTACAAGCAGCGCAAGCCTTACGCGTGTGTGGGGGTGCAGCGGGAAGACCTGCATCTACAGTTCTTCGAGATCGCCGGATTTGACCCGGAGCAGTCCTATGGCTCCTGTCTCGTACTCACCACGGACATCGAGGGACTACACCGGGCATTCGCAGCCGGCATGCGCGCCGCGTACGGCAAGGTACTGGTGTCCGGAACACCGCGGATGACCCGGCCTAGGGCGCGGAAGAACGCCGACGGGTTGGGCGGATTCAGCGTCATCGACCCGGGCGGCAACTGGATCCGCGTCTTTCGGAACGCCGCCACCGCGCCCATGCCGGCCACCACGCCTGCCGGGCGGCTGGCCAAGGCCCTAGCGAATGCTGTCGTGCAGGCCGATTCCAGGGGGAGCGTCGGACAGGCCGTTCGGATCCTCGACAGCGCGTTGGCCCGCCCGCAAGCCGACGACGACCCGGTCGAGCAGGTAGAGGTCCTGGTCTACCGCGCCGAACTCGCGATGGTGCTGCACGATCCAAAGACTGCGGCCGAGATGCTGGCCCGCGCCCAGTCCGTCACGCTCACGGAAGACGAATCCGAAAGGGCGGCACCCGCGTTCGACAACGCCGCCGAACTCGCAGCAGCACTGCGGTGACTCACCATACGAACGCCTCCCTCATCTCGACAGTTCAGGACGCTACGCGACGTAGCAACCCGTCACGGAGCGTGGCCGCTTCAAACGGCGAGCATGCCCGGTCGGCGGCTACTTGTTCACTGGACCTACGACCGCAGCCCGGCCAGGCTTGGTCGATGTGACCGGCGGCCGGGTCCGACCTCATTCGATCGGCTAAGTTATGCAGCCATGACTACCGGGACGGCATCGCGCCACGCACGGATTGGTGACCCGGTGCCCTTCTGAGCGCCGTACGGGCCGGTGTATGCCCGCTTATGGATCGAGAATCCCGCACTTCTGCGCGGGCTCCACCTCCGTCGTGTTGACCAAGGCTCGAGACCTCAACGACGACAGGAGAAGTCATGCCCACCAAGACGCTGCACATCCCCACCGCGGACGGCCAAGCCGACGCATTCGCCGCTCTCCCCAACGCTGGCGGGCGACGCCCGGGAGTGCTGATGTACCCGGACGGCTTCGGCATCCGGCCAGTGCTGCGGCAGATGGCCTGTGAACTGGCCGAGCACGGATACTACGTGCTCGTCCCCAACGTCTTCTATCGGCACGGCCCAGCACCCGTGATCGAGCTTCCCGAGCACATCGGAGAGGAAGCCCGGCCCGCGATTTTCGCCCAACTCATGCCCATGATCAAGGCGCACACCGCCGCACGGACCCTGAGCGACGCCGACGCCTATCTCAGGTTCCTCGCCACCCAACCCGAGGTCAGTACGGGACCGGTCGCGGTGACCGGCTATTGCATAGGCGGCCTCATGGCGGTACGCACCGCTGCGGCCCACCCCGACCAGGTGGTTGCTGTTGCCGGATTCCACGCCCCCGTAGGCGCCGACGGGCCGGACGTCCTCTCCAAGCTCACCGCCCAGCTCCACTTCGGTCACGCCGAGGGCGACATAACCCCTGGGGCCCTCAAGGAGCTCAACGAGACCCTGAGTGCTACGGGCGTCAGCTACACCTCCGAGATCTATCCCGGCACCATCCATGGCTTCACCATGTCCGACACCGACGCATTCAACCCGGCCGCGCTGCAACGCCACTGGGACCGCCTGTTGTCCCTGCTCGGCAACACCCTGACCACCGGCTGATCGTTCGAGTTGTTCTGGGGTCAGGCTGCCCGAGCGGCGGGCTGGCCCCAGAACCGTGAGCGCACTACTTTATGCTGAAAGCTGTAGAGGCCCTCTACGCCGAGCTCAAGGCTGAGCCGTACGCGATGGTTCGGTGCGTGTCGCCGCCGAACTCATCGCGACACTGTCGAAAGCAAGTCCGGGTGACTCAACGGACGACACGCGCCTATTGGCAGCCGCCCTCTGGCCGACCATCGACAACACTCGAGCGCGGTGTGGTCCGCGTTCGGGGTGCCGGAGGTAACCACCCGGTCGGCGGCAGATCCGTGCACCGCGAGCAGCAGCTCCGATGCAGTCCCGGACAAGTCGCAAGCGGATTCCGTCCACTATCATCTTCGCGCCGCTGGCTGCTGGCTGCTGGGGCGCGGCACTTCCACCAGGAGGAAAAGATGGCGACGGACGTCTGGAGCGTTCTGGCCGAAACGCAGCGGCTCCCGTGGTCGTTCACACCTTTCGAGCGCGTCGGCCCGTTGGAGTTCGGCATGACACACGCCCAAGTTCAGGCCGCGACACGTGGCGCCCTCTGCGTTGCCGTCTCTGAGGGCACCTCGGGAAATGAGGGGTGGGCGGAATTCTGGCTTGAGCAACGCACTGACGCGAGGTTCTCCGGTCCGGCGGTCACCACCTATTACGACGAGTCGGTCGGCCTAGCGGGCGTCGCGGTTAACGCGCTGCGTGGTCCTCAGGTGGCGCTGGAGGGGATGCGCCTGGTCGGGCAGACGCCCTCACGTCTGGAGGATGAGATCGCTGATTACCTAGCGGCGCACAGCAGGGAGCTGCGGTACTCGCAGTGCGCTGATCCTTGCTCGCCAGAACTCGGGTTGGTGCTGCGGGCGCAGCGAGCTGGCGACGCTGTGCTGACCCGCCCAGTAATGGTGGCAAAGGCATGGGCTGATCGTTGCTGGGACACCAGCGAAGGCCACATTCCGACACGGGAGTGGAAGACCTTCGAGTGGTGACCCAGGGCCCGACCGCTCACCGGTAGGCATCTTCGTCAGCCAGTTTGGCTACCGTCGCTGTTGTCAGCCCACGGAGAGCACCAAGATCGGGTACGCGCTTTTCGGCACGTGCGTACGCCGGGATCGGGTCGATGCGGTGCCAGATGCTTCGACTCGACGCCAGTCATCGGTGCTGCGCCGTCGCCCTGCACCCCGTAATGGCGTCCCAGCCACCCGACGGTCCCCATCAGCAGCGGAAAGCCGAGATAGTCGTACGGCGACAGGTCCGAATACTCCACGTCACGATCATCCAGCGTGCTGCAACCAGGACCGCCCTCCGGGCCGGCCCGAGCATGTCGAAGCGCCGAGGCCGACGGGTACCGAGGGTGACGGGGGCGCCAGCACCAGCGCGAACGACCGGCGGCATGAGCGTGCATTTCAGTTACTGCATGATGGTGATCGGTGGGTGCTCCTGCGAGGCGGTGCATCGGTAGACCTGGAGTGTGTAGCCACGGCCGATTTCCACCTGGGTCGGGGTGTGGTCGACCGACTCGTCCTCCTCAGTGATGGGACGCCAGCTGCGGCTGTCGCCGTCCCATTCGTCGCTGGGAATGGTGAGAAGGGGTTCCAGCGACGCACCGCAGCACTGAAGCTCATCAGGGCCCGCCGGGCTCCGAAAGGTAAAGAAGGCGGACCAGCCACCGACCTTCCAGCCAGGAGCGATTGACAGATCGCCCCTGTAACCCGGTTGCTTCTCGTCCGGTGACTGGAGGAGCTCCCTTTCTCGGGAGATGATGCGTTCCGCGAGCTTGTCATCCAGCTCGTGATAAGCCGGGTACTCGATGATCTGCTCTGGATACAGAACGCAAGGTTCCGGCACGTAATAGCCTTGGCCGACGAAGGTCGGCTCGGGTGGGTGCATCAGCAGGTTCCGCACGCTTGCGGACCGCCGCCACCGTAGGTGTACCGCAGACCGCGCATCCATGATTTCGTCGAACGGGCACCACAACACCTGAAGCACGTCCGCGCCATCGGGACAGGGCAGATCAGGGACGTCCCGGGCATAGAGCTGCGCCAGCGGGATGAGCGGCAGCGGCTCCACCGGCAGCAGCGCCGGGTCGTAACCGGCATCTATCTGGTCTACGACCGCCTTTTCATCTGGATTGAGTAGATTCGTTCCCGGCGGCGTGGGCCGTTGCCACGCCGCGGCGAGGATGCGTCGACGCGTGCGGACGTCCTCCAGCGTCGTCAACGCGTACGGCTCATGCTCGGCGCTGCATGTCGGCCATGCCTCGCCTACTGGCCACAGCAAAGGCCCACCCACCGAGCTGTCATGCACGGTCGGGTCTCCTGGGCGGGGATGAAGGCGGGTGGCGGTCCTGGCCATCTCTGCCAGTTCCGGAAACAACGAGACCACATCCAACGGACGCGGTGGGGTCGTGCGCGTCATGATTCCTCCTGATCGCCAGCCTGTATCCAACCAGGCCGCACTGACAGGAGAGGAGCCGTCATAGAGCCCGCTGGTCATCCGGTCAGATCTTTTGTGACTGCCGCTTAGCGCGACGAGACGTTCCACCCTCCGTAAGTGCGATGCCCCGGTTCCCGTTACCGGCCGCTACACCCCAAGGCATCAGGTGCCATCACCCCTCAGGCGTGGACAAGGCATCCGCTCGTCGGCAGTTCAGGATGCCGGCACTACGGGACGCCGAACACCGAGCGTGGCGCCTCGTCGTTTGTCTGCGCGCACGGACGGCGACAGATCCGAATGTGTGCCGGATCGGCGATGATCATTCCGTAGTGCTACCCGGCGGTGGCTCGTTCCGCGCCGCGTGCGGAAATCTCGTTGATGGCGGTGTTGCCAGCCGCTCCATGATCAAGACTTTTCTCGGCAGGGTCAGCGTGGGAGGGCGAGCAGACTCTCGGCAGTCTCGGCGATGGTGTCCGCGATCGGGCGCGTCTTCCAGCCGAGCAGGCGCTCAGCCTTGGCCGAGGTGGCGTCGAGGTTGCGGCCCAGCAGCATGCGCAGGTTGCGCATCTCCGGGTTGACCTTGGCCAGCCCGTGCGCGACCCACACCGGCATCTCCTTGGTCGGCACCTTCGCCGCTCGCTCGCCGAGCCGCTCGCGCAGGATCGCGGCGACCTCACGCATCCACAGGCTGTGGCCGGCGGTGGCGATGAACCGCTCGCCCGCGGCGGCGTCCTCGGTCAGTGCGAGCAGTTGCAGCGACGCCACGTCCCGGACGTCCACATAACCGCAGGCGAAGGGCAACAGGGTCGGCATCGAGCCGTCGAGCATGCGGGCGATCGCGCCCAGCGACGGCGAATAGTCCGAACTGAGGACCGGGCCGAGCACGGCGGTCGGGTTGACCACGGCCAGTTCGAGGCCGCCGCCCTCTTCGTTCACGAAATTCCAGGCCGCGCGCTCAGCGAGGGTCTTGGACTTCTGGTAGGGCTGGATACCGTCCGCGTCGATGTTCGTCCAGTCCTGCTCGGTGAATGGGGTGTCGCGCTGCTCGTGACCATAGGCGATCGCGCCGATCGCGGAGGTCAGGACCACTCGCCGGACGCCGCCGTCACGGGCCGCGCGCAGCACCCGCAGTGTGCCGTCGATCGCGGGGCGGACCATCTCGTCGTCATTCTTCGGTGTCTGGGTCAGCGTGGGCGACGCGACGTGCAAAATCCCGTCGCAGCCGGCCGCCGCGTCCGTCCAGCCCTCGTCGTTCTGCAGGTCGGCGCGTACGACGCGCAGGTTGTCACCGGGGTCCACTCCGCCGCGCCGCAGCATCTCGCGCACCTGCGGCTCGCGGCTCAGATCGCGCACCGTGGTGCGTACCGGCATAACCGGCGTTCAGCAGTGCCAGCGTGCACCAACTGCCGATGTAGCCCGAACCGCCAGTAACCAAAATCTCCGACATTTCGCCCCCAGGGTGTCCGTTTCGCCTAGCTGAAACGGTACCGGAGACCTCTCCACATCGTCAACCAGAACCGGAGATGTCTCCAGTAATCTCCCTCTCTGAGTCGGGGCCTGGCGTATCAGCGGTGGCGGCCGGCGTCGAGGCCGTCGAGGATCAGCGCGAGCATGGGCTGCGTACGGTCTTCGGCGGCCCTCCAGAGGGCGCCGGTAAGTTGCAAAAAGTCACCGGGCTCGGCGTCGGCGCGGATGCTGCCGTCCGCCTTACCCGCATCGAACAGCAGGGTGATCGCGGCGATCACCGGACCGTAGGTCTGCTCGGTGACCGCCTTCTGGATGCCCGGGGTGAGAGCGGAGCCCAGGGCGTGCTTCTTGCGCATCGCGTCGACCAGTACGCTCGTCCAGCTCCGCAGCGCCTCCAGCGGCGTCTGCGTGGTCAGTGACTCGGACACCGAGCCGACGAGCTGCTCGACCTCCTCCTGGTAGATGTCCAGGATGAGCGCCTCGCGCGACGGATAGTTGCGATAGAGCGTGCCCGGACCGACGCCGGCCCGCTGTGCGATCTGATTCATCGATGCGTCGCCGTCCTCGGCGAACGCCTCATGGGCGGCGGCCAGAATGCGGTTGCGGTTCCTGCGAGCGTCTGACCGAACCATGCTTCTCCCTGCGACGTTAGTGGAGACCTCTCCACAACGATAGAGGAGCGGCGAGAGGCACATCAACCAACGATCGCCTGGAGCAAACCTTGGACGAACCTCTGTCAGCCACTGTTCGACGACCGGCACCCGCCAGTCCATCTCTGGAACCAGCAGCATCATCCGGCTCCTCGGGGATCCGCCCCGCGAGGACCTGCCCCACCGCACCCCTCGACGAGACGGCGGCCGGCGGCGACACGCCGTTGCGGCAGGGCGAACGAGGTCCGGCGCCGACCAGCCCCCAGGCGACCAGTTCCCCAACTGCAGTTAGACGTAATCGCCGCGCTTGGCGTGATGCCACGCCGCGGTGGACATGTCCGACACAAGGCCCTGGCCACGAGCACGGGGGCAAACCGCAGGAAATCCAAGCCATTGTCGGCGAGCACGCATGTTATCAATAGCCGCTGCCCGAACCGAGATGAACGACCCTCGTCCGCCGGCTGCGCGCCGTTGAAGAGCTCGGCAAGGGGTACGCCGTGCTGCTCCTACACCCAGACAAGCCTTGCGGCCGCGACCTCGATCCTGCTCGTCTCGAAGTGTTCCCTGGGCAGGGCGTGCAAGCCCCACATGTCGATTGACCAGTGTTTACACGCCGTACCTGGACGCCTTCGGTGGACGGCAGGGGCGTTCGGCGTACCTGGGCGGCTTGGCAACGCCCCCGTGCCGTGCCGACGCGGGGGCGTGTGCGCGATCAGTTATGACTGCTTGGCGAAGCTGACGAACGCCCGCCACGCGTCGGGGGCGATGGTGAGGGTCCCCCCGTCGCGATCCTTGGTGTCACGGACCAGTACACGCCCGGGAAGGTTGTCTGCCACTTCCACGCACGCCCCGCCGTTGTTGCCGCTCTTCGTGCTCTTGCGCCACCGCGCGCCGGTCAGGTCCATGAAGTTGCCGCTTCCCTGAGCAGGTCTAGGGACTGCGACCGTGAGAGGGCTTCCCCACGGATGCGTTCCCACCGTCGCTCAAGCGTAGCAACGTGCTCCGGTTGGGTCAGGATCTGTGCCTCTGCCTGGCTATCAGCATGTGCGGCCCTCCCGCCGTCGGGCAACTCGGCGAGGATGAACGGCCCGCCGTGGCCCGGGTACATGCCAACTGACATCGGTACGACGTGCACCGACACCGTCGGAAGTTCGGCGGATTCCGCCAGACGTGCGCACTGCTCACGCATCAGGGCGCGGTTGTTATGCGGCGCCCGACGCAGGACCAGCTCGTCTATGACCGCTATGAACAAAGGCGCCTGCTCACGGCGGAGGACCGTCTGCCGCTGGATTCGCGCCGAGACAAGCTGGTCGACGATGGTCGTGGTCAGCGTCTCCCCCGCCAGCGTTGCCCGCGCATACGCCTCGGTCTGGAGAAGGCCCGGCACCCATGCCAGCTCGAACCAGCGCAGCGACACGGCCTCGCGCTCGATGTCCGCCCACCGTCGGAACCACGCGGGCTCCTTCCGCTTAAGGACGTCCGGCCAAAGGTCACCGACGTCCTTCTTCAAAATCTCCGCGATCTTCACTCGCCGTCTGGGCTGCGGTATTCGTCCGGGCGTAACCCAGCGCCCCGCTGTCTTCGGGTCGACACCTAGCTGAGCTGCGAGAGAGTCGGCGGTTTCGCCCGCCTCAGCCATTGCGGCGACGAGTGCATGGTTCATACATGCCTCCCATATGGACGTCCATGATGTTCGCAGACCATACATCAACGGAGTGTGCATGTCTCGCCACAGGAGGCAAGGTGGCTCATTAAGCGGCGTGGCTGGTGGGGGTTCGAGCCCGGCGGTCGCGTTGCGGGGCGCCCCAAGCAACGGGCGCGGGGCGCCCCTCCCAACCCGCAAGGAGGTGGCGCGTTGTTCACGTTCCGGCGATGGTGGTCCGGGTGGCCATGGGTCCTCGGGTCCGCACTCCCGATCCCGCCCGAGCCGCCACCACCACCGGCCCGCCCCGCCTGGGCCGACGAGCGTACGGCGAACCTGCGCCAGGTCCCGCTGCTCACCCTCGGGCAGCAGGTCGGGTATCGGGTGGCCCGGCGCAACGGGGGCCGTCATGTCCGGTAGGCCGCTGGGCAACGTCGGTGACATCGTCAACGCCGAGGGCGAGGACTACTACCGGGGCACCGGAGCGGACCGCCGACCCGGCGTCGGAGACCTCCACCTACGCATCACCCAGGCACCGCTGAACACGACCCAGGAGTGGATCGTCGTACGCGGCATCGAAAAGCCACTGGGCAAGCCCGAACGCCCCGAGGCCGACTACGTCATCCGCCGCCGCGTGCTCCTGGACATCGAACGCCCCGCACCGAAGGGACCGACCTGGTGATCGAGCCGAAGCCGGTCGCCAGCCGGCAACTCCACCTACCGTTGCGCCCGGTCTGGTGCTGCCGGATCTGCGCCCAACCATGGCCGTGTGCCGACGCCCGACTCGACCTGACGGTGGGCTTCCGGCACCAACGGATCGCGTTGATGCTCTACCTCGGCACCCAGTTCGTCGACGCCATCTCCGACCTGCACGTCTACGACTCCGCCCTCGGACCACCACCCGACGTACGCGCCATCTTCGACCGCATCATGTGCTGGATGCCGCCCGAGCGTCCCCCGGCGGAAACCTGACCTTAGTGCGTCGTCGAGCCGAGGCGGCGCCGATCACGGGTCCTCCTGGCGCGCAGCCAGAGCCCCACGGGCAGGCCGAGCGCCGCGACCAGCAGCGCCGCAACCAGCATGGGCAGCAGGGCACCGCCGCTCCCGCTGGTCGCGGCGACGGTGGACCTGCCGAGGACGTCCGCTGTCCCGTCCGGCGATCCGATTCCGGTCACGGGCTCGGAAGACCCGCCGCTGGGCTGCGTACCGCCGGGAGGGGTGGTCGCGGGTCGGCTGGTGGCGGCGCGGGCCCCGGCCGCCGGGGCGGATTCGAGGATCACGTCCGAGCAGGAGTAGTAGGTGTCCGGCGTACTCGAGTTCTGCCAGATCGCGTAGACGAGGTGCCGCCCCGACAGTCCTGCCGGAAGCTTGCCGCGCATCCGGTACGAGCCGTCGACCACCGGCGGGTCGGTGGCGGTCAGGAACGGCCGCTCCGAGAGGTCAGACCAGCTCAGGGGTTGGCTCGGGTCGTAGCCCGCGCGGGTGACGTACCAGCGGAACGTGCCCTTGTGCGGGATCGTCGTGCGGTAGGTGAAGGTGAGTTCGACACCCGTCCTGAGCGTGGTCGCCGGCCAGTCGGCGCGAGCCAGGTCCAGGCCCCGGAACTTGGCCATGCCGCCACTGCAAAGCTTCCCGTCGGGGACCTTCTCCCGGTCCCGGCCGGCCACGTCGGACAGCCGGACGTTGTCCCACTGCTCGGTCGCCGTACCGGCGGCCTTGGCTGCCGTACAGGCCGCGGACCGGTTGGTCTGACGTCCTTCCGGACCACACGCGACAGCCCGGCTCACCGGACTCCCCGGTGCACCGTGAGCAAGCGCCGGACCCACGACAAGGCCGGTGAGCAGCAGCGCAGTGGCCGTCAAGGCGGCGGCCACCACGAGCCTGCGACGTACGGTCATCATCTGGCTGACCTCCCGCCCAGGGTACGGAGATCAGCGTCAAAAGGTTCAGCCCGTCGTTGCGACAGTCGAACGTGACCGGGGCGACCCCCGGTAGCCGTCCTAGGACAATAGGCTGAAATGACCAGCTCTTTGGGCCGCCCGTAGTTTCCAGACCAAAAACAACGGTAAGCAGTTGATCTAGGGCACCACCTGGGACGACTTCCTCATGGCGGCCGGTTTGCCGGACGCCGGGCGCCGTTTTCCGTAATCCCGGTACGTGGGATGCAAGGTCAGCGGCGGTGCCGCCGGTGGTGGTGGTGCTCGTCGTTCTCGGCGGTGATGCGGGCGGAGGTTTCCTCGCCGAGCCGGACGTAGATGCCGAGGGTGGCCAGGTGCCGGTGGCGGGACTTGGCCTGGAGTTCGGCGGCGCTGCGGCCTTTGGCCGCGAGGTGGGTCAGCCCGGAGTGACGTAGCTGGTGGAGGGTGTAGCCGGCGCCGTGCGGGTCGTGGAGCTTGGACGCCTGCTTGAACAGGTACTCGGCGCGCGGGTAGGACAGTCGCCCCCGGCCGGTCTCGGGACAGATGTCGCTCAGGGCCGGGGCGCGGCGTCCGGCTGACGCGGCGCGTCGGTCGGCGAGGAAGACCGGCCCGGTGGTGCGGCCGGCCAGCAGCCGGGGCAGCAGGCGGGCGGTTGGGGTTTCCCAGTGCACGTAGGCGCGGTCGCCGCCCTTCTCGACGGCCAGGGCGCGGCGGAACTCCATGTCGAGGTCGGGCACGTCGAGGCCGAGGATCTCCTCGGCGCGGGCGCAGGTCTCGTAGAGCATCCGCCAGAGCACCCGTTCGCGCAGCGGGTTGCGGTCGTCGGTGAACAGCCGATCGAGGCGGGCGCGGGGGATGGCCTTGTCCCGGGTCCGGGTGACCTTGCGGCGTTCCAGGCGGCGGCCGGGGTCGGTGGCCAGCCAGTCCTGGCGGCCGCAGTAGGCGGTGAACGAGGTCAGCGCGGACAGGTGCTTGTTCCAGGTGTTCGCGGCGCCGGGGTCCCAGCGGGCCATTGTCTGCTCGTAGATCTCCGGGGTTAGCGCCGCGACCGGGAGTGAGTCGCCGGCGGTCTCGCGCAGCCGGCGCAGGGTCTCGGTGTAGGTGGCGCGGGTGCCGGGGTCGTCGCGGAACCGGTCGAGGAACGCGTCGACGGCGACCACGAGCGCGATCGGGCGGTGGGTGGTCGGCAGCGGGATCACGGACACCTCGGCGGCCCTTCCGGTGATGTGACACAGAATGTGGCCGAGTCGCCCCGGCTGCGGTGACGGCGTCCCGCAGGTGGCGGTGGGTGGATCATCGGCTCTGTGACAGAGAATATGCGATTCTGTGTCACACGAAAGCAAGTGACATCCCTTACATGTGTGTCCCGTACGGGCTGGGCTGGCACAGTCCGGGTTGAGTCGGCACCGGGCTGGCACCGTTCGGAGGGATTGGCACCTCCGGTGTCCGATCCGCCACATCGCTGTTGGCATTGCACGGCCAGCCCTTGCTTGAGACCCGTCCTACGGGGCCGGGCCTTCGCCTTGTCTTCTGTGGATCGCCTCAGGGTGGCTCAGCCGGGGCACAGGTTTGGGCGCGGAGACTGCCGGTATGCGATCGAGGATCCGGGTAGCGGGGGCGGCCGCCGCATTCACTGCGTTGTTCGGCATCGGCACAGGCATCGGCGCGTTTGCCGGCCAGGACGAGTTTGCCGGCTTTCCGCACGCGGCGTGGCCCGCCGCAGCGGTCTTGCTGCTCGCGAGCGCCGCGGTGCTCACTCGCCGCCGATGGGCGGCATGGGCGATTGCCGTCGTGCTGATCGCCGGTAGTTGCTGGCTGCTGCTCAACCTCGTCGACCTCGCTCTCACCGGCACGGTCAACGACCGGCACGGCGATCCTGCCTGGCGCGCGTTCCTGGAACGTCTCGGCTTGCTGGCCGCCGGCGCGCTCCTAATCGCGGCCACCGTGCGGCGCCGGACCGGTGGTGTCCCGCCGCCCGCACACGCCGCCCCGGCACGGATCCGCTGGATCGCCTACGCCGGCTGTATGGCGTGGCTGCCGTACGGCGGCGTGCACTTGCTCTCCGTATTCGGGGTGCCCGGCCTTGAGCCCGATGGCTTCCGTCCGAGTCCCAGCATGGCTGTTGCGCTCTGCGTCGGTCTCGGCTTGGCCGTGTTTCTGCTGCTCGGACTGGTCCGGCCGTGGGGCATGGTGTTCCCGCGCTGGACGATCCTGCTGGCCGGCCGGCGCGTGCCTCGTTTCCTGCCGATCGTCCCGGTCTGGCTGATCGCCCCCACGTTCGTGCTGTACGGGTTGGGCGCCGGGATTTACGTCATGCTGCTGGTGGGCGGTGTGCTGCAGTGGCAGGGCCGCAGCGACCTCGATGCGGTGGGCTATATCGGCGTGGCCCAGCCGATATCTTTCGCTGGCTACGGGCTGGCGCTTACCGTCTGTGTTGTCTCGTACCAGCTCAGGACTCGACCGACGCCGGTGACACTCCCGCCTACGCTAGAAGCGGACTCATCGGAGCTGGGGAGTCGTACCGCATTAGTGCACCACAAGGGTGCGTCACGGGTCACATGAAGCCGGCCGACGTTGCGGTGACGACCTCGTGAGCGGCGGCCCTTTCTTCGACGCCGCCGCTCACGGAGGTTGCCGGTCAGTTGTTCGCCGGAGCATCCTCGGCCAGCCGCAGCGGCCGGTAGCCGTCGGTGTCGAGCTGGGCGAGCTCGCCGTCGATGTCGACGGAGTGGGTGCCGTAGAAGTGGACATTCTCGTGGTGGGTGGGCCAGATGTGCGCCAGGACCTCGTCGTCGACCTGACGACCGGTGCGGCGCAGGGCGGCCACGCCGAGACCGTGGTACTCGGTGGACCAGCAGACGATCGCGTTGGTGGCCAGGGTCAGGCACCACATCTGCTCGGTCTGCTGCTCGTGGTGCCGGCGCCGCAGCGTTCCCTCGCCGGCGTAGGCGAGGGAGCGGCGCAGGGCGTGCAGGTTCTCGCCTTTGTTGAGCTGCCGGGCGATTCGGCGCCGGTAGGTCTCGTCGGCGAGGTAGCGGGCGGCGTAGACGGTGCGGCGCAGGGCCCCGTACTCCTTGATCGCACTGGTCAGCGCGTTCTGCTGCCGTTTCGAGGAGCACAACTTGCCGACCACGAGCGCCGCGGTGGCGTGTCCGCCCTGGACGCTGGCGGCGACGCGCAGCAGGTCGTCCCACATGTCCGTGATCAGGTCCAGGTTCAGCCGCCGGGTCAGCAGCGCCCCGGCGCGCGGGTACCGGTTCAGGAAGTCGGCGCGGGGGCCGGTCCGGTACAGGGTGATCTTCCCGAGATCACGGATGCGCGGGGAGAGCTGCTTGCCGACCAGGTCGAACAGGGCGAAGTTCGCCAGGGTGGCGCCGTGGGTGTCGGTGGCGTGCTCGAAGGTCGGCAGGTCGGTCTCGTTGCCGAGCAGACCGTCGAGCACGTAGTGCGACTCGGGCGCGGTCGCCACGATGACCTTCGTGTCGAAGGTCGAGTGCTGGTCGGAGACGTGGGTGTAGGTGGACACGCCCTGCCCTCGGGCGAAGTACCGCGACAGGTGCCGGGCGGTGATGGACTTGCCCTTGACCGGGAACCGCTGCCCGTCCGACGACGACAGGGTGCCCGAACCGAACGCTCTCGTGAGCGGGAGCCGGTGGTGGTAGTTGACCACCGCAGCGTTGGCCGCCTCCAGGGTCTCCGGCCGGAAGTACCACTCGGCGGTCCAGGCGCACGCCGCAGGACTCGGCCATCGCGGACAGGCCCATGTTCGTGGCCTCCGCGATGATCACATACATCAGGTTGCGTTTGAGCTCGACCGGCCGGGCGACCTTCCCGCCGGCGTGCACGAGGTGGTCGGTGAACCCGGTCCGGGCGTCGACCTCGACCAGCACCGACGCGATCGGCACCCGCGGCAGCATCCCGGCCAGCTCGGCGCGCAGCGCGTCGGCCTCGGCAGGCACGTCCTCGGCTGTCAGCGGCGGGATGATCAGCTCGCCGTCGTCGGTGAGCCGGACCTCGCCAGGGTTGCCCTTAGCCAGCTGAGCCTCCAGATCAGCCAGGGCGGTGTGCAGCTCGTCGCCGGCCTGGGCGAGCGCGTCGGCCGGCTCGCCGGGCTTGCCGACCAGGTGGCAGAACTCCACCTTCTGCGGCGCCCACGCCTCGGCCGTGAGCAGAAACGACGCCGGATCGGCGTACCGGCGCGAGCCGGGCACGAACACGTCGCCGGAGCGCAGCCCGTCGCGCAGACCGACCAACACGGCCAGCTCCCAGTACCGCCGGTACGCGGTGACGTCGCCGGCCTGCTCCGCGGCGACCAGGTAGCCGGCCCACTTCGTCGGCACGAACCCCACCGGCGCGCCGGCCGGGACCTTGCGGGCGCCGCTGGCGTACAGCCCGGCCAGCATGCTCACCGCCTGCAGCAGCTGCTCGGTGCCGGGCCCACCGGCGAACTGCACCGCCGCGAGCACGGCCGGGGCGAACTGCCGCAGGTACGACATCGAGGCGTCCAGCATGCTGAGCTGACCGTGGTCGCGGGGCAGCCGCTCGCGGCGCTCGGCCCACGCCGCCCGCATCCGGTCCAGGCCGATACTGGCGCGCAGCATGGTGCCGATCTGCTCGTCGCCGATCGCGGTGTCGAGCACGATGGTCAGGATCTCGTCCAGCAATGCCTGCCGGTTCTCGCCGCCCTTTGCCCGCTCCGCGAGGGCGTCGGCGACCTTCTGCTTCGCCGCCGCCTCCCGGCCGCTGATCGCCTGGTCGAACAGCAGCAGCGTCTCGTCGAGCACGTCGACCGCCGACTGCGACAGCAGCGTCAGCAGAATCGGGTACCGGCGTTCCGGCTCGCGCCGCTGCAACGCCTGCCCCGTCAACCGGCGGCCCACCCCGGCCAGGAACCGACGGCGCTCAGCCGGGAGCATCGACAGGTCCACGGTGTGCGCGTCGAGGCGGCGCAGGTAGGCCAGCTTCTCCAGCTCCGCCTTCACCGCGGCCGGGCTCGACGACGTCGGCCCCACGCCCAGCCACGCCAGCGGCGTGCGGCCGAGGTAGGCGTCCGGGACCAGCAGCAGGTCCAGCTCGGCGCATCGCCGGTCGGTGAGCAGGTGCTTCACTCGGGTCCACGTCTCCGTCCGGGCGCGGACCCGGGCCGCGGCCACCCGGCGCAGCAGCAGGATCACCCCGGGCCGGATCACCCGCGACGAGAGCAGGTACTCGCAGGCCAGCCGGAACAGCAGCTTCGGCGAGTCGTGCTCCATCGCCCGGGCGAACAGGAACTCGTCGAGGTCCTTCCACTCGGCAGTGTCCATCGACCGCCAGCCGGCGTAGCCGGCCACCTCCCGCAGATGATCCGTGCGGGTCTGCTCCCGCTCGCCGTACCCGCGCAGCTCACCCATCGCGATCCCGAGCCGCTGCGACAGCCGGCCCACCGCGGCGTCCGGAGCCAGTGCCACCTCATCGGGCACGAACCCGAGCCACGGCAGCGTGCACAGCTGGACCGCCACGCCCAGCACGTTGCAGCCGGTCCGGAACTGACGCACAAACGCCTCGTCCGCACCGGTCAACGTGAAGTGCCGGATCAGCTCCGCCCGGTTGATCTCCGGGAAGCCCCGAAGCCGCGCCAGTTCCTCCGCCGAGAACACGTCCTGAGTCGCCACGAACCACCGCCTGAGCATCGATCGTCACCCAACGGGACGGGACGCTAGGGCTCGGGACAGAGCTTGATCAACCCTCAGTTCTTACCGTTGTTTTTGGTCTGGAAACTACGGGCGGGCCTCTTTGACACAACCCTCCCACCGTCCACACCCGACGGTGGGGCCTTCCCACGCCTGCGGACGCCCGCCCAATGGAACCGAGCATCATCTCCGCCGGCATCGCTGGGCGTCTCCGCCACTGTCAGAGCCGGTCGACCACCCGGTCGGAGCTGCGCGATAACGCTCACGCACTTCATCGCGGCCTCATCGATATCCGAGACCCAGCGCCAGCAGGGATCTAGGCGGGCTGCTGGCGTATCCGAGCGGCCCTGTCCGCCGCTAGTTGCGCTAAACCTTCTGCGCAACTAGCCTCTCAACCCCATGGCGACCCAGCAGGAGATCCGTACGGAGATCGTCCGCATTTTGAGAGCCCTCCAGCACGCCGAGGGCGAGCGGCGCACGATGCTCTACCGCGACCTGGCCGACCAGACGGTGGACCTGCGCGAGCACTACCTCACCCCCGCCGGGCAGCCGGACTGGACCGGTCGGACCGGCGCCTACCGCATCGCCGTACGCGCGCTGTATGCCGAGGCCGGGTACAGCCAGGCGGAGCGCAAGGTAGTACAGACCTCCACCCGCTACCACATCGGCAACCACGTCCGGGCCCGCATCTCCAAGGAAGAAGCCGACGCGCTGGCCCTGAACCCCCAGAGCCCGCTGCTGCGTGCGCGTGAGCGCTCGCGCTCGGACCGCCAGGAGCTGCGCGACCTCATCGCACAGGCCCGCGCGATTGTCGAGGCACATCAGCAGCAGCCCGAGCCTGGGCTGGCGAAGAGCGGGCGGCGCCGCGCACAGTAGCGCGCCCAGGGCGGAATAGCTCAGCACGGAGCTACTCCTCGATCGCACCGCCGACGCGCCGCAGGTGCCGACGGAAGGTGTACGACGGGTCGGTGGCCCGGCGGGACAGGTAGTCATCGAAGCCGGTCTGCTCGCGCAGCGTCCGCCCCGCCCGGATCATCCCGGCCTGCTCGCGCTCGGTCCGCCGGATCTGGTCGTTAACCGCTGGCGTATGGCGACGGTCGGTCCATACGGTTTTGCCGGTGTTACTGACTGAGATCTGCAGACGTGCCGGGTGAGCGGTAACGGCTGGGGCCTTGACACGGTGTTCGTGCGGTGGATGTGGTGCCGGGCCTTGCTGCACCGGGGCTGGTGGCTGGTCACCAGCGTCTACCTGGTCGTCGACGCGCACCTGTCCGCGTCTGAGCTGGTCTTGATCGGTGTCGGCCAATCGGTTGTCTCGCTCCTGTTCGAGGTTCCCGCCGGTGTCCTCGCCGACACGTTCAGCCGGAAGTGGTCGCTGGTCGTCTCTCACGTGCTCATGGGCGCCGCCATGCTGGCCACCGGTTTGGTCAGCGGGTTCATGCCGCTGATGGCCACCCAGATGGTGTGGGGGCTGTCCTGGACGTTCGCCAGCGGCGCCGATGTCGCGTGGATCAGCGATGAGCTGGATGACCCGGCGCGCGTCTCGGCGGTGTTGATGCGTTCAGAGCAAGCTCAGCTCACCGGGACGGTGGCCGGTCTGGTGGGCGTCGGCGGGTTGGCATGGCTCACGCGACCCGGCACGGCGCTGGTGCTCGCGGGAGCCGCCATGCTGCTGCTCGGCCTGTATGTCGTGGTCGGCTTCCGCGAGCATCGGTTCGTAACCGTCCGCACCAAGCGGTGGTCTGCATCGTGGTCGATCCTGATCCGCGGATCAACCTTGGTGCGTGGTAGCCGCCTCGTCCTCGCCATCTTCGCGGCGACGTTCCTGGTCAACGGCGTCGTCAACGCCTTTGGTCGCCTCTACCCGTTGCGGTTGGTCGATCTCGGGCTGTCCGTCGATCCCGTGGTATGGCTGGCGGGCCTGGGTGTGCTGATGAGCCTCGCCGGCGCGGCCGGGTTACGTATTGTGCGACCGCACATCGACGGCGTCCACACTGTGCGGCGCGGCTACGTCATCGCCTGCGCAGTCGCTGTTGTCGGCGTTGTCGGCCTGGTCGGCGCACCCGGGGAGAACAGCGGCAGTCTCGCTGTACTGCTGGCTGCGGGCGCGTTGCCGCTGACCCGCACCTTCAGCACCATCTGGGTCAACCGGCAGACCAGTAGCGACGTCAGAGCCACCGTGCACTCGTTGCTCGCCCAGGCCAAGTCCCTCGGAGAGATCACCTGCGGGCTCGCCATCGCCGCCATCGCCCAGTTCGCCGACATGTCCATCGCGCTGGTGACCTGCGCTGCGCTGCTCGTGATCACGATCCTGCTTGTCCAGTATTTCGGCTCCCCGCGTTCCGAGCGATTGCCGTGAGTTCAGTTGATCCCCGGCAATCGGGGACCGCGCTCATCGGCAGCGACTCGCAAGGTAATTCCGACCCTCGCAAGATCACTCGCAAGCTAAGTCTGACACCCGCAACCTTCGGCGATACAGGACAACGACCGCCCCGATGCCGGGTGGCGCGGCGCGCAGGGGCACGTCACCCGGACGCAGGCGTCGGCCAACAGTGGCGTGGAGAGGTCGGCGAACGCATCCAGCAAGGCGGCTCCTCCGACTCGTCGGATCGTCCGGGGTCTGCCCGACACACCTCGGTCGGACACACCCCGGACGACGGACGCTACCGGTCGGCGCCCATGGCGTCGATGAGACTCTGTGGGCGCAGGTCCGTCCAGTGCGTCTCCACGTAGTCCAGGCACTCCTGCCGGGGCCCGGGGCCGTGCGCGACGGTCCAGCCGGCGGGCACGTCCACGAACGACGGCCAGAGGCTGTGCTGGTTCTCGGCGTTGACCAGCACCAGGTAGGTGCCATCCGGGTCTTCGAACGGATTGGTCATCGATCTCTCCTCGGGTTGGATTCGACGGACGCGACGAGTGCCCGCAGCGCCCGGGTGAAGGTATCGGTCAACTCCCGTACGTCTTCCTCGGCCAGCAGCGCACCGGGCCAGGCCCAGCCGACGACGAGATACGGGCCGTCGGCACGGTCCTCGACGTGCGCGGTGACGCTCAGACCGTACGCCTGCGGCATGCCCGGATCGGCGGCGTGCGCCGCCGCGACGGCCATCTCCGGCGCGAACGCCCAGTCGGTCGCCTCCGGCGCGCCGAACCGACCCAGGTAGTTCACCTGGATGTCGGGCAGACCGAGGGCGGCGAGCTGCGGGGCGCTCGTCGGATTGAGGAAACGCAGCAGACCGTAACCGAGCCCGTTGTCCGGCACGGCGCGCAACTGCTCCCGGATCCGCGACACCGCCGGGGCCAGCCCCGCACCGCCGTCCGGCTGATCCAGCCGGACCGGGCCGGGGTCCAGCCGCACCGGGTAGACGCTGGTGAACCAGCCGACCGTACGGGTGAGGTCGAGCCCGCCCGGGACCGGCCCGAGTGCCGACTCCTCCCGCCCGTGCCCCTCGACCGAGAACCAGACCCCGGTGTCGGTGCCGGTGCGACCCCGCACCCGGCGGAACTCGTCGACGGCGAGCGCGAACCCGGTCATCAGCACCTCGTTGACGGTGCCGTCGAACGCGGTCGGCACCCGCGTGAGCAGCGGCGACACCTCCTCCGGGCCGAGTGTCACACGCACCTCCCGGACGGTGGCGGCGGTGTCCCGCAGCGGGTCCACCGGATCCAGCAACGGCGTGGCGCCGGTCATCACCTCGGCCCAGTACGGCAACTCCGCCGCCCGCTCGGCCTGCACCGCGTGCCGGGCCAGCAGCTCCGCCCAGCGGCCGAAGGTGGTGCCCGGCGACGCCGGTTCGTCGGTCCCGCCGACACCGCAGGCCGCGGCGAGTTCCGGCACCAGGATCCGCCAGGAGACACCGTCGACGGCGAGGTGGTGCACCATCAAGAGCAGCCGACCGGGCCGCTCCCCCGCGTCGAACCAGACCGCCTGGAGCAGCACACCCCGGTCCGGGTCGAGCCGCTCCCGAGCCGTCCTCGCCTGCTCGTCCACCTCGGCCCGCAGACCGGCGTCGTCCAGCGCCGCCACGTCCACCCGTCGCAGCAGCGGGCGTACGTCGACGGTCCCCGGCGCCGGCACCCGCAGGGTCCACTCGGCACCGGGGCCGCCCCGGTCCAGTCGGGCCCGCAGCAGGTCATGCCGGTCCAGCAGGGCACCGACCGCCCCGGTGAGCCGGTCGGATCCGAGTCGTGGCGGCACCCGCAGCACGACCGACTGGTTGAACCCGTCGATCGGGCCGCCGAGCTCCCGCAGCCAGTGCATCACCGGGGTCAGCGGGACCACGGTCTCCACCGGCAGCGCGACCTCGGCCAGCGCCGCGACCGTACGGAGCCGGAACACGTCCCGGGGACGGATCTCCAGACCGGCGAGCCGGGCCGCCACCACCAGCTGGATCGAGCCGGCGCTGTCCCCGCCGAGGGCGAAGAAGTCGTCCTCCACACCGATCTCCGGCCGGTCCAGTGCCCGTGCCGCCACGTCGAGCAGCGTCCGCTCGACCGGGTTGCGGGGAACCCGCCCCGACTCCGCCGCCGGGTACTCCGGAATCGGCAGGGCCGCCCGGTCGAGCTTGCCGTTCGACAGCACCGGCAGCCGGGGCAGGAACACAAACGCGGCGGGTGTCATGTACTCCGGCAGCAGCCCGGTCAGGTGGGTCCGCAGTGACGCCGCCCCGACCGGCTGCCCCGAGGCGCCGACCAGGTACGCGACCAGGTGCCGGCCGCGCGCCCGGTCCTCGCGTACGACCACGGTCGCCGAGCCGACGCCGGGGTGCGCGGTGAGCGCCGCCTCGATCTCGCCCGGCTCGATCCGGAAGCCCCGGATCTTCACCTGGTCGTCGGCACGGCCCACGTAGTCGAGCTGCCCGTCCGGAGTCCACCGGGCCAGGTCACCGGTCCGGTACATCCGGGCGCCGGGCAGCCCGAACGGGTCCGCCACGAACCGCTCGGCGGTCAGCCCGGGACGGCGCAGGTAGCCCCGGGCCAGGCCGGCACCGGAGAGGTACAGCTCCCCGGTCACCCCCGGCGCGACCGGTCGCAGCGCCGAGTCGAGCACGTACGCCCGGGTGTTGTGCACCGGTCGTCCGACCACCGGTACGTCACTGTCCCGGAACCGGCCGACCAACGCGTCCACGGTGCACTCGGTCGGTCCGTACAGGTTGTAGCTCTCGGTGCCGGTCAGCTCCCGCAGGGTCGCCCAGAGTGCCGGCGGGACCGCCTCGCCGCCGACGCCGACCACCGCGAGCCCGCACCGGCCGTCGCGGACCAGCCCGGCTGCGGCCATGGCGGCGAAGTGCCCCGGGGTGACCTCGATGAAGTCGAGGGCGGCGGCGGCCACCTCGGCGGCGAGCCGTTCCGGGTCGCGCCGGGTCTCGTCGTCGACGACGTGCAGGGCGTGGCCGTCGAAGAGCCAGAGCTGCGGCTGCCAGGAGGCGTCGAACGAGAACGACCAGGCGTGACCGACCCGCAGGTGACGCCGGCCGGTCGCCTCGACCGCCGGGCGGTAGAGCGTCTCCCGGTGACTGTGGAAGAGGTTGACCAGGCTCCGGTGGCTGACCACCACACCCTTCGGCCGACCGGTGGAACCGGAGGTGTAGATGACGTACGCCGGGTGGTCGGGGCGCAACGGCGCCAACCGGTCGGCGTCGCCGAGGCCGTGGCCGGGAAGTGCGGCGAGCAGCGCGGCGGTCTCGGCCGTGTCGAGCAGCACCGTGGCCCGGTCCGTCGGCGGCAGTTCCGCCGCCAGCGCGGTCGTGGTGACCAGCGCCACCGGTCGGGCGTCGTCGAGCATCATCGCCACCCGGTCGGCGGGCAGGTCCGGGTCGACCGGCAGGTAACCGGCACCGGCCTGCTGGGTGGCGAGGATCGCGGCGATCATCCCGGCGCCACGCGGCAACGCCAGCGCCACCACCGCCTCCGGGCCGGCCCCCCGGGCGACGAGCAGCCGGGCCAGCCGGTTCACCCGGTCGTCCAGTTCGGCGTACGACCAGCCGTCCGGCCCGGTGTCCGGTCCGACGACGGCGATCGTGTCCGGCGACTGTGCCACCCGCGCGGCGAAGAGCGCCGGCACGGTGGTCGCCGGCTCGTCGACGACGCCACCGGTCCCGGCTGTCAGCACCTGGTCGCGTACGTGCGGGGCGAGCAGGTCGACGGTGCCGACAGGACGGTCGGGGTCGCCGGCCAGGGCGGTGAGCACCCGGGCGAACGCCGCACCGAAGCGGCGTACGGTCTCCGCGTCGAACAGGTCGGGACGGTACTCGGCGACCAGGGAGAGTGTCTCCCTGGGCGAGACCGCCCAGGTCAACGGGTAGTGGGTGGCGTCGCGCCCACCGGTCGGTCGGATCGACAGCCGGTCGCCGCCGGTCGCCTGGTCGACGGCGTCGGGCAGGCCGCGTACGGCGGGGAAGTTCTCGAACACCAGCAGGCTGTCGAAGAGTTCACCGAGACCGGCGGCCCGCTGGATCTCCGCCAACCCCAGGTGCTCGTGTTCGACCAGTCGGGACTGGGCCGCCCAGACCCGGTCCAGCACCACACCGAGCCGGTCGGCCGGGGCACAGTGGACCCGTACCGGGACGGTGGTGATGAACAGGCCGAGCATCGACTCCATGCCGGGCAGGTCGGCCGGGCGACCGGAGACGGTGGCGCCGAAGACGACGTCGTTCCGACCGGTGAGCCGGCCGAGGACGACGCCCCAGGCGGCGTGCACCACGGCACCGAGGGTCAACCCCCGGGACCGGGCGAGTGTGGTCAACGCCGTGGTCACCGGCTCCGGCAGCACCACCTCGTGCAGCCGGGGCGCGATCGGCAGCCGGGTCGGCTCGGCCGGCGCCAGCAGCGTCGGCTCGGCCAGCCCGGCGAGTTCCGCCGCCCAGGCGGAACGGGCCGCGTCCCGGTCCTGCGCGGCGAGCCAGCCGAGATAGTCCCGGAACGGTACCGGCGGCGCGAGCGCGCCGTGGGCGGCGTCGGCGGCGTCGGCGGCGTACAGGGTAGCGAGTTCGTCGACCAGCGGTGGTCCGGACCAGCCGTCGAGCAGCAGGTGCTGGTGGGTGAGGAGGAGCCGGTGCCGGTCCGGCCCGAAAGCTGCCAGCAGCAGCCGCAGCAGCGGCGGGTGGGCCGGGTCGAAACGGGCGGCCTGGTCGTCGACGAGCGCCGACCAGGCGTCCTCGGCGGCCTGCCGGTCGAGACCGGTCAGGTCCCGCTCGGTCCAGGGCAGTGACGCCCGGGCCGGGATGAACGCCACCGGGCGGCCGGAGCCGAGGTAACGGAATCCGGCGCGGAGGTTCGGGTGCCGGTCCAGCAGCGCCTGGGCGGCCCGGCGCAACCGGGCCGGGTCGACCGGCCCGGTCAGTTCGAACCAGGTCTGCACCGTGTAGACGTCCGGCCCGTCGGCGTCGAGCGAGGCGTGGAAGAGCAGCCCGGCCTGGAGCGGGGTGAGCGGCAGCAACTCGACCGGAGCCGGGTCGAGGATGGCGACCTCCGCCTGTTCGGCCGGGTCCAGCGCCAGCAGGGCGGTGGTGTGCGGCGTCACGGTCTCGCCCAGTTCATCCGCCTCGCGGGCTAGCCCGGCCGGGGTACGGGCCTGGAACACCGCCGCCGGACGCAGCCGCAGCCCTTCCCGCCGGGCCCGGCTGACCAGTTGGATCGCGACGATGCTGTCGCCGCCGAGGGCGAAGAAGTCGTCGTCGGCACCGACCCGGGGCAGGTGCAGCAACTCGGCCACCAGTCGGCAGAAGACCTCCTCGCGGGAGTTGGCCGGGGCTCGGCCGGAGCTGGTGGCACCGAAGTCCGGCGCGGGGAGCGACCGGCGGTCCAGTTTGCCGTTCGCGGTCAACGGCAGCGGACCGTCGAGGACCACCACCGCCGCCGGGACCATGTACTCGGGCAGCAGCCCTGCCACGTGTTCCCGGAGCCCGTTCGGATCCAGCTCGGCCGCACCTGAGGTCTTGCCTTCGGGCACCACGTACGCGGCCAGTCGGACCACGCTGCCGGCCCGGTCGGCGACGACGGCGGCCTGCGCCACCGCCGGATGCCCGGCCAGCGCCGCCTCGATCTCGCCGAGCTCGATCCGGAAGCCCCGGATCTTGACCTGGTCGTCGACCCGACCGAGGAAGTCGAGGTTGCCGTCGGCCCGCCAGCGGGCCCGGTCGCCGGTGCGGTACATCCTGGCCCCGGCCGCACCGAACGGGTCGGCGACGAACCGTTGCGCGGTCAGACCCGGCCGACCCAGGTAGCCCCGGGCCAGGCCGCGACCGGCGACGTACAGCTCGCCGACCACTCCTGGCGGGACCGGCCGCAGCGCGGCGTCGAGCACGTACACCCGGGTGTTCGGGTCGGGCCGGCCGATCGGTACGGCGGCGTCCCAGTCCGGCTCGGCGGCCCAGAGCGTGGAGTTGACCGTCGCCTCGGTCAACCCGTACGCGCCGAAGACCCGCTGCCGGCGGGCCAGCCGCCGGATCAGGTCCGGCGGCACGGTCTCCGTACCGACCAGGACAGTGCCGCCGTCGGGGAGTTCGCAGTCGGCCGGCAACGCCGACAGCAGCGACGGCGGCAGGATCATGTGGGTGACGCCCTGCGCGCGCAGGAAGTCGGTGAGCGGGTGGTCGGCCACCCGGGCCTCGTCCGGGATCAGCACCAGCCGCCCGCCCACGCACAACGACATGACCAGGTCGAACACGGCCACGTCGAAACCGACAGAGGCGAACTGCGAGACCCGGCTCGCCGCGCTGACCCCCATCCGGTCCACGGCGGTGGCGATCAGACTGCCGATTCCCTCGTGGCTGACCACGACACCCTTCGGGCGGCCGGTCGACCCGGAGGTGTAGATGACGTACGCGGCGTGGTCCAGGCCCGGCGGGATCCGGCTCAGCGCCGGGTCGAGTGGCCCGTCGGGCAGCCCGGCCAGTTCCGCCACGGTCACCGGGTCGTCCAGTTCCAGCCGGCGCAGACCCGGCCGGTCCGGCAGCCGGTCGGCGGCGGAGGCGGTGACCAGCACCAGTCCGGTGCCACTGTCGGTGAGCAGGTAGCCGAGCCGGTCCGCCGGCAGGGTCAACTCCAACGGCAGGTACGCGGCGCCGAGCTTGAGCACACCGAGGATCGCCGCGACCATCTCCCGGGACCGGGGCACGGCCAGTCCGACCACGTCCCCGGCCCGGACCCCCCGCCCGGAAAGCAGCCGGGCGATCCGGTTCGACCGGGCATCCAGTTCGGCGTACGTCGACTCGCCCTCGGCGTCGACCACGGCGACCGCGGCCGGACGCTGCGCCACCTGGGCGGTGAACAGCTCCGGCACGGTCCCCTCGTCGACCGGCCGGCCGGTGTTGTTGAGGTCGTGCAGCACCCGCCGCCGCTCGCTGTCGTCGAGCAGGTCGACCCGACTCACCGGCGCCTCGGGGTCGGCGGCGACCGCCTCGACCAGACGGCCCAGTCGCCGCCCGATCGCGGCCACCGTGCCGGCGTCGAAGAGGTCGGCCCGGTACTCCAGCAACACGTCGATCGCGTCGGTGTCGGTCCGCTCGCCGAAGCTGAACACCAGGTCGAAACGGGCGGTGCCGGTGCTGTGCGGCTCCGGGGTGGCTTCCAGGCCACCCAGTTCCAGCCGGTCGGCGTTCCGGTTGCGGTAGACCACCATCACCTGGAACAACGGGTTGTCCGTCACCGACCGGTCCGGGTTGAGAGCCCGGACGACGGCCTCGAACGGCACGTCCTGGTGTGAGAACGCGGCCAGGTCGGCGGCGCGTACCCGACCCAGCAGTTCGGTGAAGCTCGGGTCGCCGGAGACGTCGGTCCGGAGCACCAGTGTGTTGACGAAGAACCCGATCAGGTCGTCGAGCGCCTCGTCGGTGCGACCGGCGATCGGTGCGCCGAGGGGGATGTCGGTGCCGGCGCCGAGCCGGTGCAGCAACGCCGCGACCGCGGCCTGCCCGACCATGAACATGCTGGCGCCGCTGGCCTGGGCGAGTTGACGCAGCGCCCGTACGGCGACCGGGTCCAGCGCGACCGTGGTCTCGCCGCCGGCCCGGACGACCTGTCCGGGCCGGGGTGCCCGGTCGGTCGGCAGTTCGAGCCGCTGCGGGGCGTCGCGCAGGGTCTCCCGCCAGAAGTCGAGCTGTCGGGCGGCGAGGCTGCCCGGGTCGGCCGGGTCGCCGAGCAGTTCCCGCTGCCAGAGCGTGTAGTCGGCGTACTGCACCGGCAGCGGGGTCCAGTCCGGTGCGGTGCCGGCACGGCGGGCCGCGTACGCGGCGCCGAGGTCGCGCAGGAACGGCCCGTCGGACCACTCGTCCGTGGTGATGTGATGCAGCAGGAAGACGACCACGTGCTCGTCCGGGCTGAGCCGGGCTACGGTGACCCGCAGCGGCAGCTCGGTGGCGAGGTCGAAAGGGCGGGACGCGGCGTCGGAGACCACCCCGGCGAGGTCGGCCCGGTCGACGGCGACGGTACGCAGCACCGGACGGGCGTCCGCCGGGGCGACGATCCGCTGTGTCGGCAGCCCGTCGTGTTCCACGATGAGCGTACGCAGCGCCTCGTGGCGCAGCATGACGTCCCGGACGGCGTCGGTAAGCGCCACCTCGTCCAGCGGGCCACGGACCCGTGCCACCAGCGGGAAGTTGTACGCCGGGGAGTCCGGGTCGAGCTGCTGGATGACCCAGAGCCGCTGCTGGGCGTACGCGGCGGGCAGCGGGTCGGGCCGGGTCGCCGGCACCAGCGCCGGGCGCTCGGGTACGCCCGCCTCGGGTGCGATCCGGGCGGTCAGCTCGGCGACGGTGGGCGCTTCGAACAGGTCCCGGATGGAGAGTTCCGCGCCGATCACGCTGCGCGCCCGGCCGATCAGCCGGGTGGCGAGCAGCGAGTGTCCACCGAGGTCGAAGAAGCTGTCCCGGACACCGACGGCGGGCAGGCCCAGGACGTCGGCGAAGAGCTGGCAGAGCACCTTCTCCCGCTCGGTGACCGGGGCCTGGTCGCCGGTGACGGTTCCGGTCGGCTCGGCGTCCGGCAACGCCCGTACGTTGAGCTTGCCGTTGACGGTGAGCGGCAGCGCGGCCAGGGTGACCAGGGCCGCCGGCACCATGTAGTCCGGTAGCCGGAGCTTGAGGTGCTCGCGCAGACGGGTGGTGAGCGCGGCGACGCCGCGCGCCACCGCCGGCCGGTTGGCGCAGTCGTCGGGTGCCGCCGCGACCCGCAGCGGCCGGCACAGGTCGACCGGGAGTTTCCCGTCGAGCAGTTCCGGGGCCACGAAGATCGCGTCGAGGCTGCCGTCGGCGACCGGGGACCAGGTGGTGAGGACCTGGTAGCCGAGTCGCTCCCCGAGTTCGTGCAGGGCTTCCGGCTCCACCGCCGCCGGTTCCGTCTCCGAACGGGCGGTGCCGGGCTCGGCCTGGTCGGCGTCGAGGCGCCGGAGCAGGGCGAGTTCCGCCGCGAGCCGGGCATTGGGTACGCGTTCCACCCGCAACCGGTCCGGGCGCTGCCGCTGTAGGTATCCGGCGAGTCCGGCCAGGTCGGCGACGGTTCCGCCGCCAGTTTCGCCGTCGGCGCGGTCGGCGGCCCAGCGGAGGGTGGGGAACTCGGCCAGGGAGAGCGTCTGCTCGTCCGGCGGGGCGGCGAGCCGGCGCAGGACGGCGTCGTACCGGTGGCGGGTCAGCTCGTTGTGCCGGTGGCCGCGCTTGGTCCGCACGGTCACCGCGACCGGGGTGTGCTGCGCCCAGGCCGCCGCCACGGCGCCGAACAGGTCCGGGTCGACCAGCAGTTCCTTCTCCAGCAGCACCGAGCGCTCGACCGCGCGGCGCAGTCGTGCGGGGTCGACGTCCGGCCCGGAGCGGCTCGCCTGTACGGCGGCGTGGAAGGTCCGGGCCAGGCGCAGGTTGCGGATGTCGCCGACAAAGAGCGAGCCGCCGGGGACGAGTAGCTCCACCGCCCCGGCGAGCACCTGCACCAGGTACTCCACGCTGGGGAAGTACTGCACCACCGAGTTGATCACGATGGTGTCGAAGTGGTCGCGGGGCAGCCCGTCGAGTACGTCAGCCGGCTGGTGACGCAACTCGACCCGACCGGCCAACTCCGGCGTCGCGGCGACGTCGGACCGGAGCTTCTCGATCACCGGACCGGCGAAGTCCGTACCCCAGTACGCCTCGCAGTCGGGTGCGAGCCGGGAGAGCAGCAGTCCGGTGCCGACACCGATCTCCAGCACCCGGCGGGGCCGCAGTTCGCGGATCCGGGCGACCGTCGCCTCCCGCCACTCCCGCATGTCGTCGAGCGGGATCGGCTGCCCGTCGTAGCTGCTGTCCCAGCCGGCGAAGTCCTCGTCGGCCACGGCGGTGCCGATGGCGGTGTACTCGTCGTGGTAGATCTGCTGCCACTCGGCCAGGTGATCGCGTTCGTTGCCGGCGTCGACGCCGGTCGCCGGCACCACGTACGCGACCAGGCGTCGACCGACCCCGTTCGCGCTCTCCCGGGCGATCACCGCGGCGCGGGCCACGTCCGGGTGTTCGACCAGGACCGACTCGATCTCGCCGAGTTCCACCCGGTAACCCCGGATCTTGACCTGGTCGTCGGTCCGGCCGAGGAAGTCGAGGTTCCCGTCCGGACGGCGGCGGACCAGGTCACCGGTGCGGTACAACCGCTGACCCGGGCCACCGAACGGGTCGGCGACGAACCGGTCGGCGGTCAGGCCCGGCGCGTTCAGGTAACCCCGGGCCAGACCGGCGCCGCCGATGTAAAGCTCGCCGGGGCAGCCGTCGGGCACCGGCCGCAGCCACGGGTCGAGCAGGTACGCCCGGGTGTTCCAGATCTCCCGCCCGACCGTGGGGGTGGCGCTGTCCACGGTGCCGCCGCCGAGGGTGTTGATGGTGTACTCGGTCGGCCCGTACAGGTTGTAGCCGAGGGTGCCCTCGGTTTCCCGCAGCCGGCTCCACACCTGGTCGGAGACGGCCTCACCGCCGAGCAGCACCAGCACCGGGCGGTGTTGCCCGGCCGCCGGGTCGTGCCGCAGCAGACCCTCGGCGATCAGGTGGTCGGCGTACGTGGGAGTCACGTTCACCACGTCGATCCGGTGCCGGTCGCAGTACGCCACCAGCGCCTCGGCGTCGCGGCGCAGGTCCTCGTCGCAGACGTGCACCTCGTGTCCCTCGACCAGCCAGAGCAGTTCCTCCCAGGACATGTCGAAGGCGAACGAGACGGTGTGCGCGATCCGCAGCCGCCGGCCGCCGGCCGCCTCGACCGTGGGGCCGAAAATCGCCTCCTGGTGGTTGAGCTGCATGTTGGTCAGTCCCCGGTACGGGGTGACCACGCCCTTGGGACGCCCGGTCGAGCCGGATGTGTAGATCACGTACGCCGGGTGGTCGAGCCGGTCGGTGCGGGTCCGGGCGAACCCGGGGTGTTCGGTGTCGGTGATCTCGGTGGCGGGCAGGGCGTCGAGTTCGGCGGCGGTCTCCGGGTCGTCGACCCGGAGGGTGCCGGGCAGCGCGAGCCGGGTGGCGACGGCGGTGGTGGTGAGTACGCAGACCGGTGCCGCGTCGTCGACCATGTGCGCCAGCCGCTCAGCCGGGTGGTCCAGTTCCAGCGGCAGGTACGCCGCACCGGTGCGGAGCACGGCGAAGAGCGCCGCGACCATCTCCGCCGAACGCGGCAACGCGAGCGCCACCACCCGTTCCGGCCCCGCACCCCGGGACAGCAGCAGCCGGGCCAGCCGGTTCACCCGCGCGTCCAGTTCCGCGTACGTCCAGGTGGCCGAGCCGAAAACCAGGGCGGTCTCGTCCGGGGTACGCCGCGCCTGCGCGCCGAGCAGGTCCGCGACCGTCTCGCCGGGCAGTGGGCGGGTGGTCGCGCGGGACCCGGCGTCCAGTGCCGCCCGCTCCGACGCCGGCAGTACGTCGAGCCGGCCGACCGGCCGGGTCGGGTCCCCGGCGAGCCGTTCGAGGACGGTGACGAACCGGGCCAGCAGGCTCGACGCGGTCGTCGCGGCAACCGCGTCGGCCCGGTAGGCCAGGGTGGCCCGCAGTGTCGTGCCCGGCGCGACGACCAGGGTCAGCGGATAGTGGGTGGCGTCGACGCTGCCCACCTCGGTCAGCCCGTGACGCTCGCGCAGCTCGGCCGTCTCGTCCTCACCACCGACCTGTTGCAGAGCGAAGAGGGTGTCGAAGAGCTGGCTCTGCCCGCTGGCGCGCTGCACCTCACCGAGGCCGAGATACTCGTGGGCCATCAGCCCGGTCCTGGTCGTCTGCACCCGCCGCAGCAGGTCGCCGATTGGCTCGTCCGGGTCGAGCGCGACCCGGACCGGCACGGTGTTGAGGAAGAGCCCGACCGCGTTCCCGACGTGCGGAATCTCGGCGGGACGGCCGGCGACGGTGGTGCCGAACACCACGTCGGTACGCCCGACCGCGGTCGAGAGCACCACCGCCCAGGCGGCGTTGAGCAGCGTGTTGAGGGTGACTCCGGCCTCCCGGGCGGCCACCCGGAGCCGTTCGGTGACCGTTGCCGGCAGTTCCGCGCGCCGCCGCCGGGGCAGCACCGGCTGGCGGGCCCGGTCGACCGGCGCGACCAGGGTGGGTTCGGCCAGGTCGGCGAGTTCGTCCCGCCAGGCGGCCACCGCCGCGTCCCGGTCCCGCCCGGCGAGCCAGACCAAATAGTTCCGGTAGGAGCCGGCCGGGGGCAGATCGTGGTCGTCGCCGCCGGTGACGTACAGGGCCAGGAGTTGGTCCAGCACGATCCGCGCCGACCATCCGTCCCAGAGCAGCACATGGTGGGTGATGACCAGGCGGTCGTTGCCGTCGCCGAGCCGGAGCAGCAGCAGCCGGAACAGCGGCGGCCGGGCAAGGTCGAACCGCCGGGTCCGGTCGTCGGCGAGCAGCGCCTCGATCCGCGCCGCCCGGTCCACCTCGTCGACCGTGGTCAGGTCGACCACGGTCAGCGGCGGCGGCGGGTCGGTGGTGATGAACTGGACCGGGGCGGGGAGTCCGTCACCGGTGAAACCCGCGCGCAGGCCGGGGTTGCGGGCGAGCAGGGTCGCACAGGCGGCACGGAGCCGGTCCGCGTCGATCGGGTACGCCGCCTCGAACGCGACCTGGGCGGTGTAGACGTCCAGCTCACCCTGGTCGTAGCTGGCGTGGAAGTAGAGGCCCTCCTGCAACGGCGACAGTGGCCACACCTCGGCCACCGGCCACGGGCTCCGCTGCCGGACCAGCTCCCACTCGCCCGGTTCGAGGGTGCCGAACGCCCGGTCGACGTCGGTGCCATTCCCGGTCGTGGGGCCGGTCGCGGTGCCCCCGGGGACGGTCGCGGGGCCGCCGGTCAGTTCGAGCAGGGCGGCGAGCCAGCTTTCGGCAAGCTCGTGTACCTCGGCGCTGTCCCAGACCGCCGTCGACCAGGTCCAGGTCGCGGTCGGGTTCGTCCCGCCCCGCACCCGCAGCTGCAACGGGTGCGGCTGGGCGGTCGGCGTGGCCAGCCACTCGGCGCCGGGCAGCGCGGGCGCGTACTCGACCAGCACCGGTGGGCGTACCGTCGGGGCGAGAATCGGCGCCGCCTGCGGGTTGAGGTAACGCAGCAGGTCGTACCCGGATCCGTGGTGTGGTGCCATTTGCCGTCGCCGGGCCACCTCACGGGTGGCGCCGGTCAGGTCGGTCACGGCCGGCAGGCGTACCGGACTCCACCGGTGCAGCGGGCCGACCGTACGGGAAAGGTCGGATCCGGCCTCACGTCCCGTCGTCAGCAGGTCGACCAGGAGGTCGCCGGTCTCCTCCCGCCCGTGCCGCCGCCCCCACCGGGTGGCCGCCACCCGCAACGCCGCGAGCAGTCGGTCGACCGGGTCCCGATCAACCAGTCCCGGTGGCAGGACCAGCTCCATCGTGGACCGGGCCGCCGGGTCCGCGCCGACCGGCAGTGTCCGGGCCAGCGTGTCGGCGCCGGGCACGAGCGTCTCCACCCAGTGGGTCAGCTCGGCGAGCCGATCCGGGTGCTGGGCCTGCTCGCCGAGGGCGCGGACGTGAGCACGCAGCGGCACCGGGACGGGCGCGACGGCGCCACCTTCCCAGAGTGCCTCCAGGTCGGCCAGCAGAATCGGCCACGACGCCTCGTCGACCGCCAACCGGTGCGCGACAAGCAGCAGCTCGCCCGGCTTGTCCGTCCCGCCGTCGAACCAGACCGCGTCGAAGACCGCACCGGTTTCGGGGTCGAGCCGACCGAGCGCGTCGCGCAGCTCCTCGTCGACGCGGGTCCGGTCGGCCACCGCTCCGGTGTCGGCACCCGGCGTCGCCACCCGTGGCAGCCACGCGTCGCCTCCGTCGCCGGGCGCGGTGATCCGCAGGGTCCAGAGCAGGTCACCGATCCGGGTCAGCCGCTGACGCAGGCCGTCGTGCCGGTCCCGCAGCGTGGCCAGGACCGCGCGCACCCGGGCCTCGGTCAACCCGGCCGGGGTACGGGTGAGCACCGCCGTACCGGCCGGTCCGACCGGTAGACCGCTCTCCCGTAGCCGGTGCACCGCCGGGGTCGGCGGCAGGTCGCCGTACCGCTGCGGGTCCGTCCCCTGCTCCGCCGGCACGGCCGGGGTCGCTGGCGCCGGTTGGGCCGGCTCGGGACCGGCCAGCTCCGCCAGGTGGGCCGGGGTCCGGTGGGTGAAGACGTCACGTGGACTGATCAGGATGTCGTGGGCGTGCGCCCGGTTGGCCACACCGATCGACTGGATGCTGTCGCCACCGAGGACGAAGAAGTCGTCGTCGGGGCCGACCTCGGGCAGCCCCAGCACCGAGGCGAAGACCTCGCAGAACAACCGCTCTGCGGCGGTACGCGGGGCCCGGCCGGTGGACCGGGACGGCTGCGGCTGCGGCAGCGCGGCGACGTCGAGCTTGCCGCTCGCCGTACGCGGCAGTTCGTCCAGCACCAGCAGCGCCGCCGGGACCAGTGCGGCGGGCAGGGTGGTGGCGAGCGCGGTCAGCAGCGTCTCCGGGTCGACGGTGACACCGGTCCGGGCGACCACGTACGCGAGCAGCCGCACCGCACCCGTCGAACCCGTCCGGGTGACGACGGCGGCGGCGGCCACCTCCGGCCGTACGGCCAGGTGCGCCTCGATCTCGCCGAGCTCCACCCGGTGACCCCGGATCTTCACCTGCCGGTCGACCCGCCCGAGGTACTCCAACGTCCCGTCGGCGGCCGAGCGGACCAGGTCACCGGTGCGGTACATGCGCTCCCCCGCCGGCCCGTACGGGTCGGCGACGAACCGGTCCGCGGTCAGTCCCGCCCGCCCGTGGTAGCCGCGCGCGAGCTGCACCCCGGCGACGTAGAGCTCACCGGGCACGCCGTGCGGCACCTGACGCAGCTCCTGGTCGAGTACGCGCAGCCGGGTGCCCGCCACGGCGGTGCCGATCGGCACCGTGCCCCCGGTGACCGGGGCGCCCGGCCCCTCGGTCGCCTCGGCGCAGGTGACCTGGATGGTCGCCTCGGTCGGCCCGTACACGTTGTGCACCGGCACCCCGGTCGTCGCCTGCCAGCGGCGGGCGACCGACCGGCTGAGCGCGTCGCCGCCGGCCAGCACCCGGCGCAGACTCTCCACCCCGGCGCCGGTCTCGACGGCGTCGGCGAAGGCACCCAGCATGGACGAGACGATCACCATCGTGGTCACCCGGTGCCGGCGGACCGCCGCCGCGAGGCGGGCCGGGTCGCCGGTCGCCTCCGGCGGGGTGAGCACCACCGCCGCGCCCACGGTCAACGGCCAGAAGATCTCCAGAGCGGCCGGGTCGAAGCTCGCCGAGAGGTGGTGCAGCACCCGGTCGTCCGCACCGAGTCCGAACTGTCCCTGCACCCAGGCGAGCTGGCTCGCGATCGCCCCGTGCGGTACGAGCACGCCCTTCGGCTGCCCCGTCGACCCCGAGGTGTACAGCAGATAAGCCCCCATCTGCGGAGTAAGGAAGGGCCCCTTGTTATCGCTTTCCGTTGTATAAGGGGCCCTTCCCAACGCCTCGGGGGTGTCGCTGTCGAGCAGGAGGAGATCCAGGTCGGGGCATGGCGGCAGGCGGTCGGCGGCGGACCCGGTGGTGACGACGGTACGGACGCCGGAGTCGGCGAGCAGGTACGCCAGCCGCTCTGCCGGGTGGTCGACGTCCAGCGGCAGGTACGCGGCACCCGCCTTGAGTACGCCGAGCAGCGCCACAACCAGTTCCGCCGAGCGGGGCACCGCGACGGCGACGACCCGCTCCGGGCCGACACCCGTGGCGCGCAGCCGAGCGGCGAGTGCCGCCGCGCGGGTCTCCAGTTCGAGGTAGCTGAGGGTGGTGTCGTCGGAGACCAGCGCCGGCGCGTACGGCGTCCGGGCGACCTGCGCCCGCACCGCCGCGACCAGCGTGGTGGCGGTGGGGTCGCCGGCCGGGCCGCTCAGCCGGGCCAGGATCTTCTCCCGCTCGGTGGCATCGAGCAGCTCGACCCGTCCGACCGGCCGCCGTGGGTCGTCGACGAGCTGTTCCAGGAGCCGGGTGAGCCAACCGGCGATCCGGTGCACGGCGTCGGCGTCCAACCGCGCGGCGTCGTGCTTGAACCGCAGCTCCAACCGGTCACCGGGAACGACGATCAGCGCGAGCGGGTAGTGCCCGGCGTCCCGGTAGTCGACGCCAGCGACCGCGACGCTGCCGCTCGGGTCCCGCAGGTCGGCCTGGTCGGGGTAGTTCTCCAGCACCACGAGCGTGTCGAACAGTTCGTCCACCCCGGCGATCCGGTGCAGGTCGGCGAGGCCAACGTGCTGGTGGTCGAGCAGGTCGGACTGCTCGGCGTGCAGTTGGGTGAGCAGGTCCGCCAGGGACTGCTCCGGTTGCCAGCGGACCCGTACCGGCAGCGTGTTGATGAGGAGACCGACCAGGTCACCGATGCCGTCGAGGTCGGCGCCCCGACCGCTCACGGTGGTGCCGAAGAGTACGTCACGGCCTCCGGTGAGCTGCCCCAGCAGCAGCCCCCAGGCGCCCTGGAGTACGGCGCCGAGGGTGATCCCGTACTCCCGGGCCCGTGCGGTGAGGCCGGCGGTGAGCGCCTCGGGCAACGCCACCCGGAGTTCCGCCGGACGGGCCGGCTGCTGCGGTCCGGTCACGGGAACCAGCCGGGTCGGCTCGTCCACCCCGGCGAGCACCTGCCGCCAGGCGGCGTGGGCGGCGTCCCGATCCTGTCGGGCGAGCCAGGCGAGGTGGTGCCGGTACGGGGTGACGGCCGGCAGCCACGGCGTGCTCTCCGCCAGGCCAGCGGCACCAGCCGGGGCGGCCAGGCCAGCCGCACCAGCCGAACCGGTGGTCGGCTGGTACAGGGCGAGCAGGTCCCGCAGCAGGACCGGTACCGACCAGCCGTCCGCGACGATGTGCGGGAACTGCAGCACCAGCCAGTGTCGTACGTCGTCGCGGCGCAGCAGGAGCGCCCGCAGCAGCGGCGGGCGACCCAGGTCGAACGGGCGTCCCCGTTCGTTGTCGGTCTCGGCGAGCAGCCGGGCGCGTTGGCCCGCCTCGTCCAGGTCGGCGACGTCGACCCGGCGCCACGGCAGGTCGACCCCGGCGACCACCGCCTGGATCAGCCGACCGTCCGGGCCGAGGCGGAACGCGGCCCGGAGCGGGGCGTGCCGGTCCAGCAGCCGCTGTGCCGCCCGGCGGAGCGCGGCGTGGTCGAGCGGACCGGAGAGGTCGACGATGAGCTGGACCACGTACGCGTCGGTGCCGCTGCCGTCGGCGAGGGCGTGAAAGTAGAAACCCTCCTGCATCGGGGTGACCGGCAGCGCCTCGACCAGCCCCGGCAGTTCCTCGGCCAACTGGGCGGCGGCGTCCGGGGTGAGCACCGGTGCCAGCTCGTCGGCGACCGGTGCGCCGGCAGGCACCACGACCGGGGCGAGCTGGGCGACCGTACGGTGGACGAAGACCTGTCGCAGGGTGAGCGCGAGTCCGGCCCGCCGGGCCCGGATGACCAGTTGGATCGCGACGATGCTGTCTCCGCCGAGGGCGAAGAAGTCGTCGTCGATGCCGACCTCGGGCAGGTCGAGCACCTCGGCGTAGAGGGTGCAGAGCAGTTCCTCGCGGGCGCTGCGCGGCCGTACGCCGGTGCTGAGCACGCCCCGGTCGGGCCGCGGCAGCGCGGCCCGGTCAAGCTTCCCGCTGCCGGTGACCGGCAGTTGGTGCAGCGCGACGATGGCGGTCGGGACCATGTACTCCGGCAGCCAGGCCCGGGCCCGCTCGCGTAGCCGGCGCAGCAGGGTGGGGATGTCCCGGAAGCGGACCGGGGTGTTGGCGTGCTCGGGCCGGGGACCGCCGGCGGACGCCGGCTGGTAGACCGGTCCCGGTAGGGCGTCGCCCCTGGCGAAGACGACGTCGAGGCGACCGTCGGTGGCGTCGGCTGTCCAGGTCGTCCGGACCGTGTACCCGTGCTTTTCACCGAGGCGGTGCAACGCCTCGGGATCCGCCGCGACGGACCGGGGTGTCGACTCCGGGTCGACCGAGCCGGACGCCAGCGCGTGCGCGGCGGCCAGGTCCACGGTGAGGCGGGCGTTCGGCACACCGGTCAGCCGCAGTGCCGCCGGTCCGTCGCCGCCGAGCATGCCGGCGAGCGCGTCGAGGTCGGCCAGGTCGGCCAGGTCGGCCCCCCAGCGGTACGTCGGCACGTCGGTCACCGCCGTCGCCACCTCGGCGGGTGCGCCGTCCGGGCGGCGGCGCAGCACGACGTCGTACCGGTAGCGGGTCAGTTCGTTGTGGTCCTCGCCCCGCTTGACCCAGAGGTCCACGGTCTCGACCTCGGGCAGGTCACGGGCGAGGGCGGGAAAGAACTCCGGGTCGAGCAGGAGTTCGCCCTCCCAGGCGAGATCCTGCGCGACCCCGGTCCGGGCGGCGGCGAGGTCGGCCGGCTCGGTGCCGGGGCGGCGGCCGAGCTGGATGGCGGCGCGCAGGCTGGGCAGCAGGCGCAGGTTGCGCACGTCGCCGACGAAGACCCGGCCACCGGGAACGAGCAGGTCCACGGCACGACGCAGCACGTCGGCGAGGTAGTCGGCGGCCGGGAAGTACTGCGCCACCGAGTTGATCACGATGGTGTCGAAGTGGTTCGCCGGCAGGCCGTCGAAGCGGTGGGCTGGCTGTGCCCGCAGGGTGACCCGGTCGGCGAGCTCGGGATTCCGGTCGACCTGCTGGCGCAGCGACGTGATCGCCTGCTCGGAGAGGTCGGTGCCCCAGTACTCGGCACAGTTCGGGGCGAGGCCGGAGAGCAGCAGGCCACTGCCGACACCGATCTCCAGGATCCGGTGCGGACGCAGGGCGGCGATCCGGGCGACGGTGGCGTCCCGCCAGGCCCGCATCTGCCCGAGCGGGATGGGCTGGCCGTCGTAGCTGCTGTTCCAGCCGGTGAAGTTCTGCGCCGCCGGCTCGGCCCGGCCGGCCGAGTAGAGCAGTTCGTGCAGGTCCTTCCACTGGGCGACCTGCCGTTCCCCGACGGTGTCAACGGGCTCGGCGCCGCCAACCGCGCCGGTGGTGGGCACGACGTACGCGACCAGGCGCCGCTCGCCGGGCTGGTCCTCGCGTACGGTCGCGACCACCTGGGCCACGTCCGGGTCGCCGGCCAGCGCCGATTCGACCTCGCCGAGTTCGATCCGGTAACCCCGGACCTTCACCTGGTCGTCGGCGCGGCCGACGAAGTCGAGCTGGCCGTCGGAGCGCCACCGGACCAGGTCCCCGGTCCGGTACAGCCGCTCGCCGGGGTCGCCGTACGGGTCGGCGACGAACCGCTGCGCGGTCAGTGCCGGGCGCCCCAGGTAACCCCGGGCCAGACCGGCCCCACCGAGGTAGAGCTCACCGAGGACACCGGCCGGCACCGGCCGCAGCGCGTTGTCGAGCACGTAGGCGCGGGTGCCCGGGTCGGGTCGGCCGATCGGCACCGAGGAGCCGGACCGGGTCGCCGGGTCACACCGGCCGAGGGTGGAGTTGACGGTCGCCTCGGTCGGCCCGTACGCGTTGAACATCCGCTGTCGGGTGGCGTACCGGGCGACGAGTTCGGGACTGACCCGCTCGGTGCCGGCGAGCAGGGTGGCGCCGTCCGGCAGCGTGACCTCCGGTGGCAGCGCGGCCAGCAGGGCCGGCGGGAGGATCATGAAGGTGGCGCCGTGGGTGTGGGCGTACTCGGCGAGTTCGGCGGTGGGCAGCCGGCGCTCGGTCGGGACCACCACCAGCCGACCACCGGAGAGCAGCGCCAGGCAGAGGTCCCAGAAGGCGACGTCGAAGCTGGGCGACGCGAACTGGAGAATCCGGCTGTCCGGGCCGACACCGAAGCGTTCGGTCTGGGTGGCTAGCAGCTTCGCCACCCCGGTGTGGGAGAGCACGACGCCCTTGGGGCGGCCGGTGGAGCCGGAGGTGTAGATCACGTACGCGGCGTTGTGGACGCTGAGCGGCGCGGTCCGGTCCTGGTCGGTCGGGTCGGTGTCGGGTCCGTCGGCGACCGCGCGGACCAGGTCGGGGTCGTCGAGCAGCAGCCGGGTGGTGCCCGGGTGTTCGGGTACGTCGGTCGCCAGTTCCCCGGTGGTCAGCAGGCAGACCGGCGCGGCGTCGGCGAGCATGTACGCGATCCGCTCGGCCGGGTACTCGACGTCGACCGGCAGGTACGCGCCACCGGCCTTGAGTACGGCGAGTTCCGCCACGATCAGGTCGACCGAACGGGGCAGGGCCAGCGCGACCAGCCGTTCCGGGCCGACCCCGTGCGCGATCAGCAGATGGGCGAGCCGGTTGGCCCGCTCGTCGAGTTCGCGGTAGGTCAGCTCGTCGCGCTCCAGGACCAGCGCGACCGCGTCCGGGGTGCGCCGGACCCACGCCTGGAACAGTTGCGGCAACGTCGCCGGTGGCACCGACAGGGCGGTGTCGTTCCAGCCGTCGAGGAGCAGGTGCCGTTCCTCGGGGGTGAGCAGTTCGAGCACTCCGACCGGCTCGCCGGGTCGGCGCAGGCCGTCGTCGAGCAGCCGCAGCAGGTGGTCGAGCAGCCGGTCGGCGGCGGCCCCGGCGAGCACCTGCCCGGCGTGGCGCAGCCGCAGCGCGTACCCGGTGGGGGTTTCGGTGAGCCCCAGCCAGAGGTCGAGTCGGGGGTCGGGGGTGCCGCCGTAGCCGACGTTGGTCAGCAGCGCGCCCCGGCGCAGTGGCGCTACGCCCAGGTGGGCGGCGATCGCCGGCAGCGGCAGCGGGTACGCCGACGCGTCGAGGCGGGCGGTGGCGACCCGGTCGACGACGTCGTCGAGTCCGGGCGCTCCGCTCAGGTCGAGTCGCAGTGGCAGTTCCGCCGCCGTGAGCACCAGGTCGGTGCCGGCGCCGTAGCGCAGCAGCAGGGCGGCGAGCCCGGCGAGGACCACGTCGTCGGCGCTCACCCGCCCCTGGCGGACGTGTTCGGCCAGCAGGGTGCCGAGCGCGGCCGGCAGTTCCCGGGTCCGCTGCCCGGACGGTTCGCCCGTGTCGGCGGCCGCTGGGGTTCCGGCGTCGCCGGCCGGTGCGTCCGAGGGCAGCGCGATCTCCTGGGCGACCGGGGTCAGCCGGTCCCGCCAGTACCGAAGGGCGTCATCCACTGTGGTCAGTTCGCTGGCGGACAAGAAGAATCACACCTCTTCGACGGTTGGCGCAGGGACGTACGCGGGACGGCGGGAGAGAAGCCGATCCCGCGACGGGCCGGGTGTGCGGTCGCACGGCTCCCGGCACCGGTGGACCGGGAGGCCGTGGTCGGCCGTCCGGTGGCGGTACGACGATCGACGGTCAGGCGCGACCGGCACCGGCCGGCGCCGGCATCGGGGTGGGCAGGTCGCGGTGGGACACGATCGAGTCCAGGATCTCGGCCGCGCGTACCGAGCCGTTGGAGAGCAGCGAGGAGCTGATCCCGTGGCTGTGCTCGGTGCCGCCCTGCAGGTAGATGCCGCAGCGCAGCCCGTCGCCGGTAACGACCCGGTAGTCCCGGTCCAGCCGGAGCCGCCCCAGTTCGTCGCGGTGGCAGTGGCCGCTCAGCTCGCCGAGCATGGAGACCGGGTCGACCGGGTCGTAGCCGGTGGCGCAGACGAGTACGTCGGCGTCCAGGACGGCCGGCTGCCCGGTGATCAGGGTTTCGATGGTGACCTGTACGCCGTCCGGGTGTGACACCGCGGCACGCAACCGGGAGGTGTTGAGCAGGCGGAGGCGGGACTGGCCGAGCACCTGTTCCCGGTAGCTGCGCCGGTACAACTCGGCGATCAGGTCGCCGTCCACGACGGAGTAGTTGGTGTTGCCGTGGTAGTCCATCAGCTGTGCCTTGACCTCGGCCGGGGCGTCGAAGTAGTCGTCGACCGCACCGGGATCGAAGATCCGGTTGGCGAACGAGCTGTCGTCGGCCGGGCTGTAGCCGTACCGGGAGAAGACGGCGCAGACCTCGGCGGTGGGGAACCGCTCGTGCAGGTGTGCAGTGACCTCGGCCGCGCTCTGTCCGGCGCCGACGACAACGAACCGGGCGGGGGCCGTGACGGCCTGCCGGTCCAGGTTGAACAGCAGGTCCCGGCTGTGCCAGATGCGGTCGTCGGCGATCACGCCGGCCGGCATCCGGGGTTGCAGGCCGGTGGCGAGCACCAGGTTACGGGCCCGGTGGACGATGGTGCCCTGCCCGGTGTCGACCAGCACGTCGACCAGTTCGATCCCGTCCTCGCCGAGCACCGGCCGTACGCCGATCACCTCGTGGCCGTAGCGCACCAGGTGGTCGACCTGGGCCGCGGCCCACTCCAGGTAGTCGTGGTACTCGATCCGCAGCGGGTAGAGCGTCTTGTGGTTGATGAAGTCGACCAGGCGGTCCTTGGCGTGCAGGTAGGCCAGAAAGCTGAACCGGCTCGTCGGGTTGCGCAGTGTCACCAGGTCCTTGAGGAACGAGACCTGCATGGTCGCGTCGTCGAGGAGCATGCCGCGATGCCAGCCGAAGCTCTGCTGGCGTTCGAGGAAGACCGCGGAGACCGGTTGCGTCGTCCCGGCCGGTCCGGCGGGTACGTGCTGTTCGGTGAGGGCGATGGCCAGCGCCAGATTGGACGGGCCGAACCCCACTCCGACGATGTCGTAGACGGGCACCTCGTCGTGCGGCGGTACGTGCGCCATGGACCACACCCCTAGATCGTCGATTTAGGGTAGGCTACCCTTGCTTCAAACCTCGGTCAATGCGGGGACAGCAACACCACACACGCTAGCTAGGTAAGGCTTGCCTGACTAGTATCCGCCGGGAATGCCAGGAGGCGTCCACATGCGAGTAGTCATGTTCGGTTACCAGACCTGGGGTCACCGGACCCTACAGGCCCTACTGGACTCGGAACATGAGGTCGCGATGGTGGTCACCCACCCCAGAAGCGACCACGCGTACGAGCAGATGTGGGACGACTCGGTAGCCGACCTGGCCCGCGCGCACAACGTACCGGTGCTCCTGCGCCAGCGACCCGACGACGAACTCGCCGACCAGGTCAAGCAGGTCGACGCGGACATCATGGTGGCCACCAACTGGCGCACCTGGCTGCCCCCGTCGATCTTCAACCTCCCTCGTCACGGCACCTTGAACGTGCACGACTCGCTGCTGCCCAAGTACGCCGGCTTCTCCCCCCTGATCTGGGCACTGATCAACGGCGAGCCGGAGGTGGGGGTGACCGCGCACCTGATGGACGACAAGCTCGACGGCGGCGACATCGTGCTGCAGCGCGCCGTCCCGGTCGGGCCGACCGACACCACGGCAGACCTGTTCCACCGCACGCTGGCCCTGTTCGGGCCGATCACACTGGACGGCCTCGCCCTGATCGAATCCGGTCAGACCGAGTGGACGAAGCAGGACGCAAGCAAGGGCAGCTTTTTCCACAAGCGCTCCATCCAGGACAGCCTGATCGACTGGACCTGGCCGGCGGAGGAGCTGGAGCGGCTGGTCCGTGCGCTCGCCGACCCGTACCCGAACGCGTTCACCTACCACCGGGGCGAGCGGGTCCGGATCACCGAGGCCGCCGTGTCGCGCGGCTACTACGGCGGCACCCCCGGACGGATCTTCATCCGGGAGGACGACGGCATCGTCATCGTCGCCGGCGCCGAGGCGCGCCACGGACGCAGCCACGGTCTGCTGGTCAAGCGGGTCCGCACCGACGACGGCACCGAATACCCGGCCACCGAGTACTTCCACACCATGGGCGGCTACCTCACCGGCCAGCCCTGACCGACACCGACGGGCGTGCCCGCCGCCGGGTCCGGTGACCACGGCGGCGGGCGGGCCCTCCTCAGTTCGGTTGTTCTCGGCCCCGCCGCCAGTAGCCCATGAACGCCACCGCCCGCCGGTCCAGGCCCCGCTCCCCCACCAGGTGCCGGCGCATCGCCACCACCGCGCCGGCCTCGCCGGCCAGCCAGGCGTAGAAGCCGTCCGGGCGATCGGGATCGTCCGAGGCGGGCACCTCCCAGGGATCGTCGTCCTGGTCCGACCCGTCGACCGGTGAGCCGTCGGCGGGCAGCGGCGGCCGACCCGAACCGGTCCGGCCCGCACCCACGACCGCCGGCACCAGTTGCCCGACCAGTTCCCGGACCACCGGCCCGAGCACCTCACCACGGTCGCGGGACAGCCAGATCACGGTGACCCCGGGGGGTGCGTCGATCTCGAGCACGTCCGCCGGCTCCGGCACCTCCAGCACCACGGTCGCCCGTACGTCCGGACCGAGCAGTTCGACAATGGACGAGGCGGCCGGCACGGCGGCCTCGTCCGCGGCGAGCAGCAGGCGTCCGGCGTGCGCGGGCGGCGCCCAGGCCACGTCGGTCACCGGTCCCGGTTCACCGGCGACCGGCCCGATGACGGTGATCGGGTCACCGGGCCGGGCCGCGCCGGCCCAGCGCGAGGCGGGCCCGACGTCCCCGTGCAACACGAAGTCCAGGTCGAGTTCACGCCGCTCGGGCCGGAACGCCCGAACCGTGTACGTCCGCAGTGGTGGGCGCCGGTCAGCCGGCACCGACTGCCACCGCTCGACCCAGTCCGGGCCGGCGGGAAGCACCTCCGGACCCGCGCCGGGTGGCGGGAACAGCAGGTTGATCCGCTGGTCGAAGCCGTGACCGGCGAACCCCGCGAGGGAGTCGCCGGCCACGGTGACGCGTACGAAGGTGGGGCTCAACCGCTGGACCCGGACGACCCGTACGGCGAACGGCAGGTAGGCCGGCACGTTACCGACCGGGCGCCACGAGCATCGGCAGCAACTGGTCGATCGCGTACGGCACGCTGAGCACGGTGACGAAGGAGAGCGCCGCGCCGACCGGTGGTTCCATGTACGGCACGAAGACCGCCCGACCCTCCTTGGCCACCTTCAGCGCCGCGTAGACCGGGTCGGCCTTCACCCGGGGCTCCACCGCCGGGTCGGCGGTCAGCAGCACCAGCCGGTCCACATCGAGCAGGTCGAGCCGCTCCGAGCTGACCACCGCCGCGATTTCCTTCCCGGCCAACTGCTCGACCTGGTCGGAGAGCTTGTAGCCCATCTCGCCGAGCAGTTGCGCCTTCGGGTCGCCCTTGGCGAAGGCCGCGTACGTGCCCGGCTCGCTCGGGTCCGCGACCACCGCGGTCTGGGTGGCGAACTCCGGGTGCTGCTGCCGGATCTCGGTGAGCCGCTTGTCGATGGCGGCGAGCAACTGGTCGACCTTCGGCTCCGCCCCGAGGGCCCTGCCGATCACCTTCGCCATCTCGTCCCACGGCGTGGCGTAGTCGTCGTACTGCTTCGCCTGTGCGACCACCGGGGCGATCTTCGACAGGGTGGTGTACTGCTCCTGGGTCATGCCCGAGTACTGGGCGATGATCAGGTCAGGCTTCAACGCGACGATCTTCTCGACGTTGTAGTCGTCCCGCTCGCCGACGATCTCCGGCGGGGTGGTGCCCCAGAGGTCCTTCGTCCAGGCCCAGTTGCCGAACGGGCGCTCGCCGAACCAGTCGACCGCGCCGACCGGCTTGATCCCGAGCGCGAGCACCGTGTCCTGATCGCTGAGGCCCAGGGTGACGACCCTGCTCGAGGCCTTGGTCACGGTGGTCGAGCCGTACTTGTGCTCGATGGTGACCGGGAAGGCTCCCGGCGCCGCCGACGACGACGCGGTGCCGCTGGGTTCTTCGGACCCACCACCGCAGGCGGCCACCGTGGCGGTCAGCGCCGCGGCGACGAGCACCCGCGACCATCTGCCGGTCCGACGGCCTTTGACAATCTTCGACGGGCTACGCATGGGTCCCCTTCGGGAATCGACGTCAACTGGACCTCGGCACCGGCCGAGGAGAGGTTGCCATATAGTAAGGGTCGGCTAACCTAACCTCAAGCCGTAAGATGCTCTCACCTATGTCGGGGTCGATCGCGACGACGACGCAACCGCACGAGGAGACCATGTGAGCGCACCGATCCGGCCCCCCACCACGCGCCGGCGCGGCCGCGTCCATCTGGTCGCGCTCACCGCCGGCCTGCTGGTACTCGGCCTGGTCTGCCTGCTCTCCATCGCGATCGGCGCCCGCCAGATACCCCTGTCCGAGGTCGTACGCTCGTTTGTGGACCCGGGAGGCACACCCGAGGACGTGTTCGCGATCGTGCGCGAGGTACGGCTGCCCCGCACCGCCCTCGGCCTGCTCGCCGGTGCCGCCATCGGCCTGGCCGGCGCCGTCATGCAGGGGCTCACCCGCAACCCGCTCGCCGACCCGGGACTGCTCGGGGTCAGCGCCGGCGCCGCCTTCGGCATCGTCACCGCCAGCGCCGTGCTGCACCTCACCGGCCTGTACGGCTACATCTGGTTCGCCATCCTCGGCGCGCTGCTCGCCAGCGCCATCGTCTACCTGCTCGGCGGGGTCGGTCGAGGTGGCGCCACGCCGGTGAAGCTCGCCCTGGCCGGGGTCGGGGTGACCCTGCTGCTCGGCTCGTTGACCAGCGCCATGGTGCTGGCCAGCCCGCTCGCGCTGGACCGCTACCGGTTCTGGACCGCCGGCTCCCTCGCCGGCCAGGACCAGGGCACCCTGCTGCGGGTCCTGCCCTTCCTCGTCCTCGGCATCCTCGCCGCGCTCGCCCTCGCGCCCGCCCTGAACAGCCTCGCCCTCGGTGACCAGGTGGCCACCGCACTCGGGCGGCGGGTCGGCGTGATCCGCCTCGGTGGAGCGGCGGCGATCACCGTGCTCGCCGCCGCCACGGTCGCGGTGACCGGGCCGATCGTCTTCGTCGGACTCGTCGTACCGCACCTGGTTCGGATGATCACCGGGCCGGACTACCGCTGGCTGCTGCCGTACACCCTGGTTCTGGCCCCTATCCTGCTGCTCGGCGCGGACATCGCCGGCCGGGTGGTCGCCCGCCCCGGCGAGATCCAGGTCGGCGTGATCGTGGCCTTCCTCGGGGCACCGTTCTTCATCGCCCTGGTCCGGCGACGCCGGCTGGCGGAACTCTGATGGCCCTCGTCGAACTCTCCACCACCGGTGGGCGGGCCACCTTCCGGCTCGCCGGGTCCCGGATCTCCGGCGTCGTGTCGCTGCGCGCGCTCACCGTCGGCACCGCCCTGGCGCTCGCCACCTTCGCGGTGTTCTGCCTCGGCATCACCACCGGCGACTATCCACTGACCCTGACCGAGGTGGTGCCGGCCCTGTTCGGCGTCGGCGACCCCGGAACGCTGCTCGTGGTACAGGAACTCCGTCTGCCCCGGGCCCTCGTCGGCCTACTCGTCGGCGCCGCCTTCGGCATCTCCGGCGCGGTCTTCCAGACCATGACCCGCAACCCGCTGGCCAGCCCGGACATGATCGGAGTGATCGCCGGTGCACAGACCGCCGTGGTCGCCGGCATCGTGCTCGGCTTCGGCGCCGGTCTCGGCACCCAGGTGCTCGGCCTGCTCGGGGCGCTGGTCGCCGCACTCCTGGTGTACGTGCTGTCCCAGGGGCGCGGGGCGACCGGATACCGGATCGTCCTGATCGGCATCGGGGTCGCCTGGATGTGCACCAGCGCCACCGACTACCTGCTGGCCAAGGCGATGCCGTTCGAGGCCCAGAAGGCGGCCGGCTGGCTGGTCGGCAGCCTCAACGAACGCGGCTGGCAGCACGTACGCCCGCTCGCGCTCGCGATGGCGGTGCTGCTCCCCGCCACCCTGCTGCTCGGCCGCTGGCTCCGTACGCTGCAACTCGGCGACGCGATCGCCACCGGCCTCGGTACGCCGGTCGCCCGTACCCAGCTGGCGCTGCTGGTGACCGCCGTCGGCCTGGCCGCGTTCGGCACCTCGGCGGCCGGACCGATCCTGTTCGTCGCGCTGATCGCCCCGCAGATCGCCCTACGCCTCACCGCCTCGGCGACCCCGCCACCACTGGTCTCCGCCCTGACCGGGGCCCTGGTCGTGGTGACCGGCGACCTGATCGCACGGCACGTGCTGCCCGACGACCACCTGCCCGTCGGAGTGGTGACCGGAGTGCTCGGCGCACCGGTCCTGCTCTGGCTCCTCGCCCGCGCCAACCGAACCGGCTCCGGAGGATGACCCGTGACCGCTGAACCGATCAGCCGAACCGTGACCGACCTCCCACCCGGCCCCCCGCAACCGCATCGGACCGACCCGTCCTCGGCGCCGCCCGGACCGCGTACGCGCGAGTTCCCCGCCGGTCTGCCCGACCTGCGGGCGAGCGACCTCACCCTCGGCTATGACGGGGTCGTCGTCGTCGACGGCCTCGAGGTGGCCATCCCGGCCGGACGGATCACGGTGATCGTCGGCGCCAACGCGTGCGGCAAGTCGACCCTGTTGCAGGCCCTGGCCCGCCTGCTCACCCCGCGCGCCGGCGCGGTCCGGCTGGACGGCGCGTCGATCCGGTCCATGCCCACCCGACAGGTCGCCCGCAAGATCGGCATCCTGCCGCAGTCGCCGGTGGCACCGGCCGGACTCACCGTGATCGACCTGGTCACCAGGGGCCGCGCCCCGCATCAGACCTGGTGGCGGCAGTGGTCCAGCCAGGACGAACAGGCCGTGACGGACGCGCTGACCGCGACCAACATGCTGGAGCACGCGCACCGACCGGTCGACGAACTCTCCGGCGGTCAACGGCAGCGGGCCTGGATCGCGATGGCGATCGCCCAGGAGACCCCGGTGCTGCTGCTCGACGAACCGACGACCTTCCTCGACCTGGCGCACCAGATCGACGTACTCGACCTGATCGTCGACCTGAACCGACAGGAGAACCGCACCGTGGTGATGGTGCTGCACGACCTCAACCAGGCCAGCCGGTACGCCGACCACCTGATCGCGATGAAGTCGGGGCGGATCGTCCGCCAGGGCAGCCCGGCCGAGGTCATCACGACGGACCTGGTCGAACAGGTCTTCGACCTGGACTGCCAGGTCAGCCTCGACCCGGTCACCGGCACTCCCATGATCATCCCGATGGGCCGGCACCACCACGCCGCCCCCGCACCACTGGGCATCAGGTGACCACCCAGACCACGGCCACGCCGACCCGACCCGGCCCCCCGGCCACGCCGGCACCGGCAACCGCCCCACCAACCGGCCGACAGGTGCTGCGACGGGCGGTCACCGGCCAGGGCCGGTACGTCGCCCTCGGCAGCCTGCTCGCCGTCGGACACCAGGCGGGCGAGGCTCTGGTCCCGGTGATCATCGGCGTGGTGGTGGACCAGGCCGTGGCGACCGGTTCGACCACCGCCCTGGTGCGCTGGCTGGTCGTACTCGGCCTGGTCTTCGCCGGCCTCTCCACCAGCTTCCGGTTCGCCGCGCGGGCCGGCGAACGCGCGGCCGAACAGGCGGCCCACCGGATCCGCCGCGAACTGACCGCACGGGTCCTCGCCCCGTACGGCGGGGTCGAACGCGGCCACCTGCCCGGGGCACTGGTGAACATCGCCACCAGCGACGCCAGCCGGGTCGGGGCGGTGAACATGGCGCTCACCGCGGGCGCGGCGGCACTGGCCGCACTGGTCACCACCGCGGTCGTCCTGCTGCACACCTCCGTACCGCTGGGACTGCTCATCCTGCTCGGCGCGCCACCGGTGCTCTGGATCGCGCACCTGCTCGGCGGCCCGCTGCAACGGCGCAGCGAAGCCGAACAGGAGAACGCCGCACACGCCTCCGGAGTCGCCGCCGACCTGGTCAGCGGATTACGCATCCTCAAGGGAATCGGCGCCGAACAGGCCGCCTCGGCCCGCTACCGGCTGATCAACCGCCGTTCGCTCGCCGCGACCTTGCGCGCGGCGCGAGCACAGGCCTGGCACGACGGGGCACTGATCGCCGTCACCGGTGCCTTCATCACCGCCGTCGCGCTGCTCGGTGCCCGCCTCGCCATCCAGGGCGACATCACCATCGGCGAACTGATCGCCGCGGTCGGCCTCGCGCTCTTCCTGCTCAACCCGCTGTCGACGCTGAGCTGGGTCAACGCCGAACTGGCCCAGGCCAGGGCCTCCGCCGCCCGGGTCGCGGCAGTGCACGCCGCCGCGCCGGCCGTCCACCCCGGCACCGTCGACCTGGCCGATCCGGTCCGGGGCGAACTGCGCTTCGACAACGTCACCGACGGTCCACTACGGATCAGTACGCTCCGGGTCTCCCCCGGCGAACTGCTCGGCGTGGTCGCCCCGGACCCGGCCGCCGCCTCGGCGCTGGTACGTTGCCTGGCCCGCGAGGCCGATCCGGAAACCGGCACGATCACGTTGGACGGTGTGGCGCTGACCGACCTGGACCCGGCTCGGGTCCGCACCGCGATGCTCACCGCCAGCCACGACGCGGTGCTCTTCGCCGGCACCGTACGGGAGAACGTCACCGCCGCCGGCAACAGCGAGGGTCCACTGGAGACGGTCCTCACCGCCACCACGGTCGACCAGGTCGCCCGGGTGCTCCCCGACGGGTTGGGGACCCCGGTCAGCGAGCGTGGCCATTCGCTCTCCGGCGGTCAGCGGCAACGGATCGCGCTGGCCCGCGCGTTGCACGCCGAGCCGCCGGTGCTGGTGGTCCACGAACCCACCACCGCCGTCGACACCGCCACCGAGGCCCGGATCGCCACCAGCCTGCGCCAGCTGCGCGAGGGGCGTACCACCATCCTGGTGACCAGCAGCCCGGCGCTGCTCGCGGTCACCGACCGGGTGGTGCTGCTCGACGGCGACCGGGATCCGGTCACCGGCCGTCACGCCGATCTGGTACGCGGCCACGAGCGCTACCGCGCCACCGTGCTGGCCTGACCCCGCCCGGCTGTCCGCCGCCCATCCGCCCGCCCGCTCGCGACAACCCGGCGTCGAGCGCGTCGACAAGGGAGACCAGTGACTCCGCAGGTGCTACCGATCGCCAGCCCGGCGCAGACCACCGCCGCGGTGCGGCGACTGCTGCGCGGACGCCGCGCCCTGGCGGTCGGCTCGCTCGGCGTACTGGCCGGCGCGACCGCGATCGGGCTGCTCACCCCGCCACTGCTCGGCCACATCGTCGACCTGGTCACCCGGGGTGGCACCGTCGGCACGCTCACCGTACCGGCGATCGCGCTGGTCGCCATCGCGCTCGCCCACGCGGTCAGCACCGCGATCGGAGTCGGCATGATCGCCCGTCTCGGCGAGGGGATGCTGGCGGACCTGCGTGAACGGTTCGTCGACCGGGCGCTGCACCTGCCACTGGGGCAACTGGAGCAGGCCGGGGCCGGCGACCTCACCTCCCGGGTCACCAACGACGTCACCGCGATCGCCGAGGCGGTCCGCGGGGCGCTACCGGAACTGGTCCGTTCGGTACTCGTGATCGGGCTGACCCTGGCCGGTCTCGCCGTACTCGACCCCCGGTTCCTGCTCGCGGCTCTGCTGGCCGCCCCGATCCAGTGGCACACCGTACGTTGGTACCTGCGCCGCAGCCGGCCGCTCTACCCGGCGCAGCGACTGGCTGTCGGCGCCCAGCAGCAGCAACTGCTGGAAAGCATCGGTGGCGCCGCCACCGTCCGCGCCCTCCGTCTGGAACAGCGGCACCTGGACCAGGTGACGACGCGCTCCCAGGGCGCGGTCGACCTCGCCCTGCGTGCGGTACGCCTGATCACCCGGTTCTACGCCCGGCTCAACCTGGCGGAGTTCGTCGGGCTGTCGGCGGTGCTGGTCACCGGCTTCCTGCTCACCGACGCGGGCGCGGTCACGATCGGTACGACCGCCGCCGCCACCCTCTACTTCCACAACCTCTTCGGCCCGGTCAACTCCGCCCTGCGCCTGGTCGACGACGCCCAGGTGGCGACGGCGAGCCTGGCCCGGCTGGTCGGGGTGACCCAGCTGCCGGCCCCGGTCGACGCCCCGGACCGCCCGGCCGCAGTGGACGCCTCGGTGAAGGCGGTCGACATCGAGTACGCCTACCTGCCCGGCAACCGGGTGCTGTCCGGGGTGACGCTCGAGATCGAGGCCGGACAGCGGGTGGCGCTGGTCGGGGCGAGCGGGGCCGGCAAGACCACCCTGGCCCAGCTCGTCGCCGGCGTCCACCGCCCCACCTCGGGCAGCATCATGCTCGGCGGTGTGGAGGTCGCCGAACTGCCACCCGAACATCGTCGCCGTACGGTCGCCGTGGTCACCCAGGAGGTGCACGTCTTCGCCGGCCCGCTCGCCGACGACCTGCGGCTGGCCCGACCGGACGCCACCGAGGACGAGCTGCGCGCCGCCCTCGCCGAGGTGGAGGCGCTGGAATGGGCGCTCGGGCTGCCGGAAGGGCTGGCGACCGTGGTCGGCGACGGCGGTCACCAGCTCAGCGTGACCCAGGCGCAGCAGTTGGCGTTGGCCCGGGTGGTGCTGGCCGACCCCCGGGTGGTGATCCTCGACGAGGCGACCGCCGACGCCGGCAGTGCCGGGGCGCGGGTGCTGGAACGGGCAGCCGAACGCGCACTGCGCGGGCGTACCGCCCTGATGGTCGCCCACCGCCTCACCCAGGCCGTCGGCGCCGACCGGATCATCGTGCTGGAGGACGGTCGGGTGATCGACGCCGGAACCCACGAGGAGCTGATCGGACGTGGGGACGGTGCCTACGCCGCGCTCTGGCGGGCCTGGTCACAACAACGGTGACCACGGCACAGGGGACACAGGCTTCCCGGGAACTGGGCGCGAGGTGGTGACGACTAACGAGCGAAACCAGCCACTGGGAGGCCAGAGTGAGAACAACCGTGCCGCGACGTACCCGGCTCCGCCCCATCCGGACGGTCCTTCTGCCGGCGATCGGCGCCCTGATGGTCGGCGCTCTGGTGCTCGGCACCGCGGCCGGCTGCGGCGCGACCGACCCGTCGCCCTCGCGGCCCGGGCCCGAAGCCCACCCCAGCACCGCCGTGGCGAGCGTCTTCCACGTACGCGATCCCTGGGTCAAGGCCGCGCAGAGCGGGATGACCGCCGCGTTCGGTGTCCTGGTCAACGACAGCGGCACCGATGCCACCATCGTGAGCGCCACCTCGTCGGTGTCGCCGATGGAACTGCACGAGATGACCATGAAGGACGGCAAGATGCTCATGCGGCCCAAGGCCGACGGCATCACCGTCAAGGCGAAAAGCACCCACACCCTCGAACCGAGCGGCGACCATCTCATGTTGATGGCGCTCGCCGAGCCGGTGCAGCCCGGCGACGAGGTCACCTTCACCCTGACCTTCGCCGACGGTCGGACGGCCGAGTTCACCGCGATCGCCAAGCCGTTCACCGGGGCCGGCGAGAGCTACGACCCGCACCCCGGCAGCGGTCCGAGCGCGAGCCCGGCGACATGACCGGAGATTCCGACCCGGCGCCGGTGAGCAGACGTCGACTGCTCACCGGCGGGGCCATCGCCGTCGGTGGCGCGCTCACTGGTGGTGGTGCCGTCGCCGCCACCGTCCATGACGACCGGCCCGCTCCGACCGTCGGTGTCCTCACCGGGCCGCAGGCCGGTACGGTCACCGAGCCGTTCCACGGTCGGCGACAGGCCGGGATCGCCACCCACCCGCAGGCGCACGCCTCGTTCGTCGCGTTCACCCTGCGTCGGGAGACCGACCGGGCGGCGCTGGTCCGGCTGATGCGGCTGCTCACCGACGACGCCGCGCGGCTCACCCAGGGCCAGCCGGCCCTGGCCGACACCGAGCGGGAACTCGCCTTCCTGCCCGCCCGGCTCACCGTCACCTTCGGTTTCGGGGCCGGGCTGTACCGGGCCGCCGGCCTGGACGACCGCCGCCCGGTGTCGATCGCCGACCTGCCACCGTTCACCATCGACCGGCTGGAACCGGGCTGGTCCGGCGGCGACCTCCTGGTCCAGATCTGCGCCGACGATCCGCTCACCGTGGCGCACACCCAACGGATGATCGTCAAGGACACGCGCCCGTTCGGCACTGTCCGCTGGGTGCAGCAGGGGTTCCGGCGCGGTCACGGCATCCAGGACCGACCACAGACCCAACGCAACATCCTCGGACAGCTCGACGGCACCGCCAATCCGAAACCCGGCACCACCGCGTTCGAGCAGGCCGTCTGGGTGCCGGACGGCCCGCCCTGGCTGCGCGACAGCAGCACGCTGGTCGTACGCCGGATCCGGGCCGAGTTGGAGACCTGGGACCAGCTCGGCCGCTCCGACAAGGAGTTCGCGATCGGCCGGCGACTCGAGACCGGTGCCCCGCTCACCGGCGAGGTGGAGGAGGACCTGCCCGACTTCGCCGCCACCGACGAACTCGGCTTCACCGTCATCCCGGACTTCGCCCACATCAGCCTGGCGCAGGTTCCCGACGACCGGTCGAAGATCCTCCGTCGGCCGTACAACTACGACGGTGTTCCGGACGCGGCGGGGCGTGCCGACAGTGGGCTGGTCTTCGCCTCGTACCAGGCGGATGTCGAACGGCAGTTCCTGCCGATCCAACGCCGGCTCGCGGAGCGGGACCTGTTCAACGAGTGGATAACCCCGATCGGTTCCGCCGTCTTCGCCATCCCACCGGGTTGCGCCCCCGGCGGGTGGATCGGTGAGCAGGTGCTCGGCTAGCCGGACACCAGGTGTGGATCGTCGCGCTGGCGATCTGGCGCCTTGCCCGGATCGACGAGCGATGGGGGCGCGGGCGACCCCGGCCCCACACCCCCACCGCGTACGCTGAACGCGTCTCCCCGGCGACCGGTCAGCGGCGACGGACCGCGCGCAGGACCGCGTCCCGGATGGTGATCGACCGTCCCTCGGGATCGGTCACCTGCCGTGGCGGCGCCGTGGCTTCGATCTCCCAGTCCTGCGGGTCCAGGACAGCCGCCACCTGTTCGGCCGTGAACATCAGCTCGGGAAGGTTCGGCCGCCCGATCGTGGTCTCCAGGTCGGACGGGTGGTGACCGACGATGAGCAGCGTCCCGCCGGGGCGTACGGCCGCCGCCAGGCGGCGGTGCAGCGCCTCCAGTTCCAGCCGGGGCAGGTGGATGAACTGGGCCGACACCAGGTCGTACCGGAGCGGTTCGGGTCCCCAGGAGAGCAGGTCGGCCTGTTGCAGGGTGATCCGGTCCGCGATCTGGCTCCCGGCGGCGGTGGCCTGCGCGGCCGCCCGGTCCAACGCCACCCGGGAGATGTCGACCCCGGTGACCTGCCATCCCCGGGAGGCGAGCCAGACCACGTCCGCCCCCTCGCCGCAGCCGACGTCCAGTGCCGTCGCCGGGCTGAGTTCGGTGGTGACATCGACCAGGTGTGGGTTGGCGTTCCCACTCCAGATCCGGTCGGCGGACCGGTAGCGCTCGTCCCAGAACTCCTGGGTGAACAGGACCACCTCGTCAGCCTGTTTGTGGGCATGGTGGTGGCGGTGCATCGGAGCGGCGTCCGTCGGCGCCGCCTCCGGTTCGGCCGCGTTCCGTTTCCGGTGGGCCTCCACCGCCCGCTCGGTCTCCTCGGCGATCAGGTCGGCGTTGATCGCGGCGCCCGCGAGGACGCCGCCCGAGGCGGCGGTGACAACCTGCGCGACCAGGTCGGTGACGTTGCCGGCGACCCACACCCCCGGCACCTCGGTCAGCCCGGTCGGGTCGGCGGCCACGAACTCGCCGACACCACGCGGATCGGCGGTGGTCTGGAGCCCGAGCGTGGCGAGCACCCCGGACGAGGCCACCAGCCGCGACAGCACCACCAGCGCCCGGCGGGCCACCACCGTGCCGTCGGCGAGGACCACCCCGGTCAGTTGGTCGTCGACGACGTCGAGCGCGTCGACCGGGCCGGTGACGACCCGGATGTCCCGGGCGGCCAACTGCTCGGCCTGCTCGTCGGTGAGCGGCGGCGCGGTGTGCGTGAACAGGACGAGGTCGGAGGTCCACTGCCGGAACAACAGCGCCTGGTGGACGGCCCACGGTCCGGTGCCGAGGATGCCGACGGGCTGGTCCCGGACCTCCCACCCGTGGCAGTACGGGCAGTGGATCACGTCCCGCCCCCAGCGTTGCCGGAGCCCGGGGATGTCCGGGAGTTCGTCGACCAGGCCGGTGGTGACCAGCAGCCGACGGGCGGCGACGACGGTGCCGTCGGCGAGGACCACCTCGAACCCGTCCGGCGTACGGCGCGCGCTGCGGGCTTCGCCGTGGTGCAGGACGCCGCCGTACTGGTCGACCTCCTTGCGACCGGTTTCGACCAACTCGGCCGGGCTGATCCCATCCCGGGTCAGCCAGCCGTGCACGCCCTCGGCCGGGGCGTTACGGGGTGAGCCCGCGTCGATCACGATCACCGAGCGACGTGCCCGCCCCAGGGTCACCGCCCCGCTCAGACCGGCGGCACCACCGCCGATCACCGCCACGTCGAACCCCCGCGTCAAACGCTCGGCCGGCGCCTGAACCCGTTCCTGGTCCTGTTCCCGATTCTGTTCCTGGGTCATCGCGACCACCTCCACGGCAACGATGCGTCCATCACCCCTAGACCCGCAAACATTGTTGCCGTTATGGCAAACTGGTGCGGTGGACGACAACCTGGAGAGCGTGCTCGACGCGGTCGGACCCCGACTCCGGACGCTGCGCCGGCAACGCGACATCACCCTGACCGAACTCTCCGCGACCACCGGCATCTCGATCTCGACCCTGTCCCGGCTGGAATCCGGCCAGCGCCGACCAACCCTGGAGCTGCTGTTGCCGCTGGCCCGGGCGTACGGGGTGCAGATCGACGAACTGGTCGACGCGCCACCTACCGGGGACCCCCGGGTGCACCTACGTCCGGTGATCCGTGACGGGATGACCATGATGCCGCTGACCCGCCGCGCCGGGGGCGTACAGGCATACAAGTTGATCATCTCGGCCAGCCGGCACACGCCGGAACAGAAGACCCACGAGGGCTACGAGTGGATCTACGTCCTCAGCGGACAACTCCGGTTGCTCCTCGGCGACCAGGATCTGACGCTCGGCCCCGGTGAGGCCGCCGAGTTCGACACCCGGGTGCCGCACTGGTTCGGCAGTGCCGACGCCGAACCGGTCGAGGTGCTCAGCCTCTTCGGTCGTCAGGGCGAACGCGCCCACCTGCGGGCACGGTCCGTACGCTGACCGCCCGTCATCGCCATCGACGGTCGGTCATCGTAGGCGACCCTCGACCACCTGGCCCACGAAGCCCGCCGACTCCACGACGACCCGACCACCGGCGGGGCGATCAGACCGACCTGAGTGTGGCGGGCGGGTCGAATCAGGAGGCGGGGAAGGCCCGCTGCGGGGTGACCATGCAGCTGGCGATCGGTCGTCCGCTCTCTTCGGCCAAGACCTTGTCGCCGACGAGTAGCCGGCAGGTCGCGGTGGCTCCCAGCGGCGCCAAGGCGGTGAGTACGATGACGCCCCGCTCCGAGGCCACCTCGATGCGCTCACTCCAGGGCGTCTCGATCGGCTCCCCTGAATCGGACACCTCGTGCGTCTTGTTGTTGTCGTCCGGGCCCCGCCAGTTGATGGCCTCGACCTCACCGGAGGTGGACGTGACCTCCATCCGGATCTCACGATCATCCCCGCCGAATACCGCTATCCCGGCCCACAGACCGAGTCCGACGACGCAGACGGCGGCGACCGTGGCGGGACGACGGAACCAACGGCGGTCGGCAGCTCTGGTGGTGGCGGCGTCATCAGTCACGGCGGCAGGCTAGCCGACCAAGGGGGTGTCGACCACGGCGGTGCCGGGGTCCCACCCGAACAGGCCGATGGTCCCCTCCTGGGAGGGGACCATCGCCTCTGCCTCCCAGCCGTAGGGAAGGCATCGAACGGAGGTGTCCGTCGAATGGAGGTGTCCAGAGCGCCTGACCGAACACTCCGAACTGGACCGCTCAGAAGTCAAACTGTCCGATGTTCGCGGCGTCGAAGACGGTCGGCGGGCCGAGGACGATTACCCCGTCGGCCTGGATGGTGTACTCGCCGAGCTTCCCGGCCGTGAACGTCTCCCCCTCCTTGCCACTGATCATCCCGGAGGCGAGGGCGGCCCCGGCGTACGCGGCGAGGTAGCCCAGGTCGGCCGGGTTCCAGAGCGCAAAGCTGCGCACCGTCCCGTCGGTGACGAACTCGCGCATCTGGTTCGGTGTGCCCAGCCCGGTCAGCGCCACCTTGCCCTTGTACTGCGAGGTCGACAGGTAGCGGGCGGCCGCCGCGACGCCGACCGTGGTGGGCGAGACGATCCCCTTCAGATCCGGGTACGACGCCAGCAGGCCCTGGGTCTCCTGGAACGACTTCTGGTCGTCGTCGTTGCCGTAGACCACGGTCACCAGCTCGATCTTGGCGTACGCGGGTTTCTTCAGTTCGGTCCTCATCAGCTCGATCCAGGCGTTCTGGTTCGTCGCGTTCGCGGTCGCCGAGAGGACGGCGATCTTCCCTTCGCCGCCGATCGCGTCCGAGATCAGCTTGATCTGGTTCTCGGCGATGCCCTGGCCGGTGACCTGGTTGACGAAGAGGTCCCGGCAGTCCTTGTTCGTGTCCGAGTCGAAGGTCACCACCTTCGCGCCGCCCTGTCGGGCCTGGTTGACGGCCCCGCAGATCGCGTTCGGGTCGTTCGCCGAGACGGCGATCACGTCGCTGCCCTGCTGGGTGAGCGTGTTCAGGTAGCTGACCTGGGACGAGGCGCTCGCCTCGGAGGGGCCGACCTCCTTGTACTCACCCTTGAACTCGGCGACCGCGGCCTTTCCGCCGTTGTCGGAGACGGTGAAGTACGGGTTGTTCACCTGCTTCGGCAGGAACGCGACCTTCAGTCCGGCCCTGATGGCGCCACCGGCTGCGGCGTTCGAGCCGCCGGACGGGGTGTCGCCCTCGTCGCTGGCACACGCCGAGCCGCTCACCAGCAGTGCCGCCAGCGCGAGAACGGACGCGCCGAGGCGCAGGGGTGTGGTCCGCGTACCTCTCATGGCTCTTTCCTTCCTGGACATAAGGCTGATCGGTGGCGGGTCGGTGGTCGAGCCAGGGTGGTGCGTGGTCGGGCGGTCAGCCCGCCACCGGTGACGCGCGGGGTCGGCGGCGGCGCAACCGGGCCCGGAGCATTCCGGCCAGGTTCGGTCCGACCACCGAGATGATCAACAGGGTGCCGGTGACCACGGTCAGCGTGTCGGCCGGGACGTCGGCCAACTGAAGCGCGTTGCGCAGGGTCGTCAGCAGCAGCACCCCCGCGACCACGCCGACCAGGGTTCCCCGACCGCCGAAGATGGAGACGCCGCCGAGCAGCACGGCGGCGACGACGGAGAGTTCGAGACCCGATCCGTTGTCGGCGCGGGCGCTGGCGTACCGCAGGGTCCAGAAGAGACCGGCCAACGCCGAGACCGCGCCGGTGAGGACGAAGAGCCAGAATTTGGTCCGGGCGACCGAGATGCCGGCGAAGACGGCCGCCTGGTCGCTGTTGCCCATGGCGTACAGGCTTCGCCCGACCGGGGTGGCGTGCAGCACCAGGCCGAAGGCGAGCGCCAGGCCGCCGACGACCAGGGACACCCACGGTACGGTCGTGCCGGGCAGGGCCGCGATGGCGTTGCCGGTCCAGTCGAACGGGAAGTCGGCCACCGCCCGGTCACCGAGCACCACGTAGGCCAGCCCCCGGTACAGCGCGAGGGTGCCGATCGTCACCGCCAGCGACGGCAGGCCGAAGCCGGCGACGAAGAGGCCGTTCACCGCGCCGAGGAGCGCGCCGAGCAGCACCACCAGCGGGAGGATCAGCGGCAGCGGAAGGCCGAGGAACCACAGTTGGCCCATGACCGCGCTGGAGAGACCGAGCACGCTCGCCACCGAGAGGTCGATCTCGCCGGTGATGACCACCAGGGTCATCGGCAGCGCGATCAGCGCGATCGGGAAAACGTCGAGCAGCAGGAATCCCCAGAACCGTGGGCTGGCGAATCCCTCGACCAGGACCGACGAACCGATGATCACGGCAATCAGGACGACGATCACCACGACGTCCCAGCTGCCCAGGGCGGAGAGGCGGCCGCCGGACCGGCCCGTCTGGTCAGGCGTCACGGGCCTTCCTTCCTCGTAGTCGCCGGGCCACCCGCGCGGCGAGTGCCCGGTCCAGACCGATCGCGGCGAGGATCAGCGCGCCGACCACCGTCTGCTGCCAGAAGGGGGCCACCCGCAGCACCGGCAGCGCGCCGCCGATGGTGCTGAGCAGAAGTGCGCCCAGTGCCGCGCCGTACACCGAGCCGCTGCCGCCGAAGATGGCCACCCCGCCGACCACCACCGCCGCGACCACCTGCAGTTCGATCCCGGTGCCGGCCGCGGCGTCGAGGGTGCCGAACCGGGCCGCGTACAGCACACCGGCGAGCCCCGCCAGCGCACCGCTGACCACGAGCGCGCCGAAAACCCGGCGGCCGACCGGGATGCCGTGCAGGCGGGCCGCGGCGGGGTCCGATCCGATCGCGTAGAGCTCCCGACCACCTCGGTACGAGCGCAGGTAGAAGCCGGCCAGCAGCAGCACCGCCACGGCGAACAGGGCGAGCACCGGTACGGTCAGCACGGTCGCGGTGCCCATGTTCTTGAAGTTCGTCGGCAGGTCGGCGGCGTTGATCTGCTGACCGGCGGCCCAGGAGAAGTCGAGGCCCCGGAAGACGTAGAGGGTGCCGAGGGTCACGACGAGGGCCGGGACCCGGGCGACCGCGATCAGCGCGCCGTTGACGATGCCGCAGAGCGCGCCCAGGGCGATCCCGGCGAGCAGCGCCACCGCGATCGGCGCTCCGGGTACGGCCAGGAACAGCTTGCCGGTGGCGAAGGCGGCCAGGCCGAGGATGGAGCCGACGGAGAGGTCGACGTTGCGGGTGATGATGACGATCGTCTGCCCGACGGCGAGCACGACCAGGATGGTCGCGCCGAGCATCAGGTCCTTGCGGCTCTGCCCGGACAGGAAGCGCGGGTTCACCACGGTGGTGATCGCGATCAACAGCACCAGCGCGAGCCCGATGCCCAGTTCACGTACGGCGAACAGCCGGTTGACCCCGCGTACCGGGTCGCCGCCGCTGGTCGGGGGCGCCGGGACCCCGCCCGCCGCCGGGCCGGTGCTGACCGTCGTCGTCATCGGGCCGGCTCCGATCCGGGCGACGCCTGGCCGGTCGCGGCGAGCATCACCGACTCCTCGTCGGCGTCCGCGCGGGAGATCTCCCGTACCAACCGGCCCTCGTGCATGACCAGCACCCGGTCCGCCATGCCCAACACCTCCGGGAGTTCGCTGGAGACCATCACCACGGCCACGCCCTCGGCGGCGAGCTGCGACATGAGTCGATGCACCTCCGCCTTGGTGCCGACGTCGATGCCCCGCGTCGGCTCGTCGACGATCAGCAGCTTCGGTGTGGTGGAGAGCCACTTGGCCAGGACCACCTTCTGCTGGTTCCCGCCCGAGAGGGTGGAGACCGGGTCGGTCGACCGGCCCGCCTTGACCTGGAGGCGCCGCAGCCACTGCGCGGCGGCCCGCCGCTCGACCCCCGGGCCGAGCAGGCCGTAGCGGGACAGCGACCAGCGTCGGGTCAGGGTGGCGTTCCGCTCGATCGACAGCTCCATGACCAGGCCCTGCTGACGGCGGTCCTCGGGGACCAGTGCCATTCCGACGGCGATGGCCGCCGAGGGACGGCCGCCCGGCACCCGTACGCCGCCGACGGACACCTCACCCGCGTCGTACCGGTCGACGCCGAACACCGCCCGAACCACCTCGCTGCGCCCGGCGCCGACCAGCCCGGCGAGGGCGACGATCTCGCCGGACCGTACCTGGAAGCTGACCTCGTCGAAGACGCCGTGCCGGGTTAGGCCGCGCACGTCGAGGACCACCTCGCCGGGTGACGACTCGGTCTTCGGAAACAGTTGGGAGATCTCCCGTCCGACCATCCGCCGGACCAGTTCCGCGACGTCGAGCTCGCCGGCCGGGTCGGTGGAGACCCGGCGACCGTCCCGCATCACCGTTATCCGCTGGCAGAGTGCGAACACCTCGTCGAAGCGGTGGGAGATGAACAGGATCGCGGCACCGGCGTCGCGCAGTGATCGGACCACGCTGAACAGGCGCTCGACCTCCACTCCGGAGAGTGCCGCCGTCGGCTCGTCCATCACCAGCACCCGGGCGTCGAACGACAGCGCCTTGGCGATCTCCACAAGCTGCTGGTCGGCGATGGAGAGTCCACGTGCGGGCCGATCCGGGTCGAGGTGTACGCCGAGCCGGGCGAAGAGCTCCTCCGCCTGATGCCGCATCAGCCTGCCGTCGATCCGTCGCAGCGAGCGCAAGGGTTGACGGCCCATGAAGATGTTCTCGGCCACGGAGAGGTCGGGGAAGAGCGTCGGTTCCTGGTAGATGACCGCGATGCCGGCGGCGCGCGCGCCCGCCGGGCCGGTCAGCGACAGCCGATCACCGTCAAGCGTGAGTACGCCCTCGTCCGGCTGGTGCACCCCGGCCAGGATCTTCACCAGAGTGGACTTGCCCGCGCCGTTCTCCCCTACGAGCGCGTGGACCTCGCCCGGGTGAAGGTCCAGCGAGACGTCCCGCAGGGCGTCGACCGCGCCGAAGGACTTGCTCGCTCCGGTCAGGGCCAGCAACGGCCGGTCTGGGCGATCGTGTTCGGGCACGGAACACCCCCAGGCTGAAACGTTTCATCGACGTTCGTGAGGTAGACGTTAAGCGGACGTTTCACCTGTGGTCAAGGGTTGCCGGGCGCGGGCCGCGATCGAAGCACCTCGACGCGGGCGAGTTCGGCCGGGCCACGGGACTCCAGGGTTGTCGATACGCTGTCGTGACGTCGGTGGCCGGCCGCCACACCGGGCCGCCGCAATCACCGGGCTGAGGGGAACTCGATGATGCAGACCAGGATGTTCGGCACCACCGGCCTACGGGTAAGCGCGATCGGGCTGGGGGCATGGCAGCTCGGCCGGTCGGCGCAGTGGCACGACGGACCCGACCCGGACGAAGCGGTCCGGATCGTCCACACCGCGCTCGACGCGGGCGTCAACCTGATCGACACGGCGCCGGGCTACGCGGACGGGACCAGCGAACGCAACATCGGTCGGGCGCTGACCGGACGCCGCCGCGACGAGACCATCATCTGCACCAAGGTCGGCTACTTCCCCGACGGCAGCCCCAACTGGGGCTCCGACGCCATCGAGGAGTCGATCGAACAGAGCGCCCGCCGGATGAACGTCGACCACGTCGACATCGTCGTCCTGCACAACCCGCCACCGGAGATCCTCGACGGCACCCGCAGCGACCACTACCAGGTCCTGCAACGACTCCAGGACAAGGGCGTCATCCGCGCGTACGGGACCTCGGTGGACTGGGGCGCCGACATCGACACCGTACTGACCACGAGCGACTCGAACGCGCTCGAGGTACGCCTCTCCGCGCTCTACCAGGAACCATGGGAGGCGATGGGACGGGCGCACGAGCGCGGCGTCGGCACCATCATCAAGGTGCCGTTGGAGTCCGGCTGGCTCTCCGGCCGGTACGACGCGCAGAGCGTCTTCACCGACGTACGGGACCGCTGGTCACGCGAGGACGTGGCACTGCGCGCGGCACTCGTCGACGACCTGCGCGCGCTGCTGCCCGAGGGGGTGAGCCTCTTCGAGGGCGCGCTGCGCTTCCTGCTCGGCTACGACGCGGTCTCCACCGTCATCCCGGGCAGCAAGTCCGTGGCGCAACTGCGGGCGAGCATCGCCGCCGCGCAGCTGCCACTGCCCACGGAGACGTACGACGCGATCCGCTCCTGGTACGCCGCCCGCCTCGCCGACCGTCCCCTCGACTGGTAGCGAACCTTTTCCGCCCCCTCGGCAGTCGAAGCTGACGAGGGGGCGGGAAGTGCCGCCACAGGGGACGGAAACGGGACGACCTCGATGCTGGGGCTGCCCGGACCACTGCGTCGGTTCAGCCAGCGCCGCGACGTGACCGCTTCAGCAGGGCCCGGCCAGAACCGGGCCGACCCGTACGACCGGTTCATCCTCTGGGCTCGGTGACTCCGATAACCCGGGGGGGCGGCGACCAACCCGGACAGCAGAACGCGGAAAGGCCCCGTCCACGGCTGACGGCCACCGGGCCGGCCGAAGATCGAGTACCAGCTGAGCTGCGCTAGCATCCCCGAGCCTCGAATGGGCTGGAAGAAAACGGCGCAAAGGAAATTTCTTGGCTAAAACGAAAGCCTGGGTGGTCGGTATCGCGGCACTCGGCCTCATTCTCTGTTGCGGCCGGGCGTTCTCCCAGTCCGAACAGTCTGCTGCTCCCACACTCACGCTCACGCCAATGCCAACGTGGTCGGCACCAGCCGCGCCAACCCGGCCCAAGCCCCCGCCTGCGCCATCGGCGTTGGTACTGCCGACCGGGCACAAGATGACGCCGGCCCAGTGGTGCACCACCTACGCCGAGACGTTCATTCAGCTTCAGGCGAAGAGCGACCGGATCAGCGACCTACGCAGGACCGAGTACAAGAACGGCGTCGCGCTCGACAACACCAAGCGAAAGCTCCAGGCTGATGCACTGTGGGCTGAGGTCGAGGCGTTCGATCCCGGGCAGGCCATCGCCGACGCGCTCATCTCGCTCCCACACTCCAGCTACAAAGAGGCGGCGCTGGCCGCGCCGGACGGCGCGGACGCCAATCCCGTGAACGTCGACATGTGGCACGCCTACGACCAGGTCGGGAAGGCGCGCGACAACTACGTGGAAAAGTGGAACAGCTCACTGCTCGGACCGGACGATGCCGGCGATGCTCGCTTCTACGGATCGCACACGCTCATCGACGCGATCGGCGAGCCGCCGAACGGAAAGCCCGGCTCGGGCCAGACAGGCCTCTGCTACGTCCAGCAGCCGTGGGAGAGCCAGTCGGGCGGCGACGGCACAGGCGACACGGCCAGCACAGGCGGTGGCAGCACCGGCTGCGAGTATCACGGTAGGCCCAGGGCCACGTGGAAGGTCTGGCGCTGGGGAGACTGGAGCTGTTGATTCCGATCGTTGAACTCCGCTCGACCGACCGCATCGACCGGGCTGGGCAGGCGTACGGACCATCGCCCTTGATGTTCTTGCCGTTTGGGCGTACTTCGGCTGGTGTCCACTGTGTTGTTGCTCGGTCCCTGAACGCCGGCCAGTCAAAAGCCGCCTCGACCTGAGCCACTCGAACGGCCCTGACCCGCACCAACAGCAGCCGGCGCAGGTCTCCCCGGTGGCTCGGCGAGGTCTGGTGTTCAGGGGCGGGCTGCGCGTACAAGATGTCGCGCATGCCAGGCAACGACTCCTGGTCTTCTCGCCAGATCAGCCGCAGGCTGAGATCCGGGAGGGGAAGGTCGAGCTGGATCAGCGCGCCGGAGCGGAGACTGTCGGCGACCGCGAACCTGGGTAGCAGCGAGATTCCGAGTCCGTGCTCCGCCCATGCGCGCATCACCGGGACGCCTCCGACTTTGATCCGTTTGGGACCGGAGCCGAGGATCTTGTCCCCGGCCATCCAGAACGAGCACTCTGGCACGTTGACCAGGAGCCGCTCGTGCTTGAGGTCATCGGTGGTCAGTGCGGCTCGGGCGGCGAGCGGGTGGGCAGGTGCGGATACCAGTACGAGGGGAACCGGGTCGAGGTCGATGAAGGTGAGCGGTTCGGCGGGGGCGGGGAAGCCGAGTCCGCCGACGTTGTCGCCGGAGTCCAGCAGCAGGGCGGCTTCGAGTCGTCCCTCGATCACGTCGGCGAGGAGGCCGTCGCGGGCGCTTTCGGCGTGGATTTCGAGGTCGATGTCGGGCCGGCGTTCGGCGAATCGGGCGAACACCTGGGGCACGTAGGAACCGGCGAGGGTTTCCAGTGCGCCGAGCCGCAGCAGTTGCCGTTCGCCTCTGACGTCGCGGGTGGCCTGCTTGGCCTGGTCGAGCAGTGATCGTGCCCATCTCTGTAGGCGTTGTCCGGCGGGGGTCAGCTGCATTCCCTTGGGGCCGCGGACGAACAGGGTCACGCCGAGTGTTCCTTCGAGGGTCCGGATCTGCTGGGAGACGGACGAGGGCGCGAGGTCGAGCGCGACGGCGGCGTCGGCCACGGTTCGGTGCTGGACGACTGCCTCGAAGGTCCTGAGTTGGCGTAGCTCCACGCGCGGAGCAACATCCCGGGGCGTTCGGAAATTCCGAACGCGTCGTGCGGCTGTGGCGGTGGAGCGTTGGCCTGCCAAAACGCACAGTGGTGGCGTCCTTCCCACTGTCGTCTTCGGGGAGCTGTCCCAGCTATGACGCTTTTGAATTCATCTGCACCAGCACAGGCGAATCACCGTCCGCCGCAGGGGCGCTCCAGTGCCCTGACGGGCATTTCGCTGGGCTACTTCATGGTGCTGCTGGACATGACGGTGCTGTCGGTCGCCGAGCCCGATCTGGCGTCGTCTCTCCGCACCTCGATGGCCGGGTTGCAGTGGGCGACCGCCGGCTACACCGTGGCATTCGCCGCGTTGCTGCTGTCGGCGGGGGCGGCGGCGGACCGCTTCGGTGCCGAGCGGCTCTTCCGGGCCGGCATCGCGGTCTTCACGCTCGCGTCCTTGCTCAGTGCGTTCGCCCCGGGGCTGTGGGCCCTGGTCCTCCTGCGTGCGATCTCGGGGGTCGCCGCCGCAGCGTGCGTGCCCGCCTCGATGGCGATGATCGCCCATCTCTATCCAGAACCGGCGGCACGGGCGCGCGCGGTCTCGACTTGGGCCGCGATCAGCGGTGCGGCCGTTGCGGCCGGTCCGATCGCAGGCGGCGCACTGGTCGGCGCGGCCGGATGGCGGTCGATTTTCCTGGTCAACGTGCCCATCGGTTTGGCAGTGCTGGCGCTGACGCTGGGCCGGGCGGTGGCCTGCCAGCGCGGTGACCGCCGGATCGACTGGCCCGCCCAGTTGGCAGCCGCCGCAGCGCTGGCCCTCTTCACGGACGCATTGATCGCTGCCGGTTCGCAGGCGTGGGCCCACGCCGCGTGGTCGTCGGTGGGGTTTGGGGTGTCGGTGCTGGTGTTCCTCGGCCTGGAGCGCCACAGCCAGGCGCCGGTCCTGAACCGGGCTCTGCTGCGGTCAGGCCGGGTGCGGGCTGGGCTGCTGGCCGCTGCGGCGGTGAACTTCGCGTTGACCGGGGGTCTGTTCGTGCTGCCACTGCTGTTGCAGCAGGAGCGGCACCTGGACCCGCTGCAGACCGGGCTGGCGTTCCTGCCGCTGACGGTTCCCTTCGCGGCCAATCCGCCGTTCACGGGCAAGATCGTGGCACGGGTGGGTCCTCGCCGTCCGATCCTGGCCGGTTTGGCCCTGCTGGCGGCTGGAGGTGCCGTGCTGGCAGCCGTGGTCTTCGCCGACGGCGGCTACCTATGGCTCGCGGTGGGCCTGCTGATGACCGGCTTCGGCGTCTCCTACGCCTTGCCTGCGCTGGTCGCGGCCCTTGTCGGCGTCGCCCCGGCGGGCACGGCCGGTGCGGTGGGCGGTCTGCTCAACGCCGTACGCCAGGTTGGCGCCACGCTCGGCGTCGTCGTCATGGGTGCTGCCGTCACCGCAGGCACTGGATGGTCTCTGCTGATGTCGGGCTCGGTCTGCGCAATCGCCTGCTTCGTGTTCGCTGTCGCGCGCCGCGAGGAGACGGCCGAGTGACGCGCACCGGGGCCAATGCGGGCCGTGCCGCGCCCGGCGCTGGGATCCGGCCAAGATTGCCAGCGTGCTGCGTGCCCCCCTGACCTGATCTGCCCGAAGTGCCTGGTCGTCGGTGAGGGCATGGTGCCTGTACCTGCTGGCACGGCGCGGCGGCCGGCGCCGTACGGCTCCCCGCCCGACCTTCGGGCGTCGCGCCGGGTCGCGGGACACGTGGACCACGAAATCCAGTAACAACCGTGTATCGGCGCGGCAGCTTGGCAGCGGGCCAGGTACAGGGGTATCGCTTAGGCTGATCCTGTGATTGATCTTCAAGTGCGGACCGAGCTTGGGGAGATGGTGGCGCGGGGTGATCGCGGCTTCGACTGGACTCGAGAGTTCATCGACCTCGACAGGTCCGCATATCCGCTGCTGAGCGGCGTTTGCGCGTACTTGGACACCGTCTTCAATCAGCGGCAGGTCCCGATGCTGGTGGACGAACTGGATCGCCTACCAGACGGCAGTGTGCTGAGTGAGGAGAGCAGGGGTGAGATCCGGAGGCTCTGCGCCATGGTCAGGGAGCGATCTCACCATTATCTGTGGTTCGTTGGGGACTGACCGGACGAGCGTGGGAGCGCCGGCCTTTGGTCGGCGCTCGCTGTCTGCGGTCGGGGCACCGAGTACCTGGACCACGACATCGGTGGCAAGCCCCGAAGCGGCGCGGCAGCTGACCGCCCCGACCTCGACGGCGGCCACCATGCTCCCGGTCGTCACGGCGTTCTGTTGAGTCGAACTCTGACCCAGCAGGCGGGTTGGCCCTGGCAACTCGGGAGCCAGCAGGGAGCGGGTACGCAGCGTCCACAACGCGACCGGAGAGCATTCACGCTGGTCAGATGACATCTTTGCTGATCCTCGAGGTGCCCCCGGCAGGATTCGAACCTGCGACACACCGTTTAGAAGTACGTGTGCAGCACGTCCACGATGATCTGGTTGTCGTCGACGACCGGGATGGACCGCCACTTGTCGAACGCGGTGCAGGGGTGGGAGATGCCGAAGCAGATCAGGTCGCCCGTCCCCAACTCCACATCGGACGGCACCTCGAGAAAGGTGTGGTGGTCGTTGAGCCGGGTCACCCTCATCCCACCGACCGGGTCGAGCGCGCCGGAGGCCCGGCGGATCCGCAGCGGCACCGGCAGACCCTCGTCGTACGGCGCGTCGCGCTTGCCCATGCCGACGATCGCCAGGCCGGGTTCCGGGGTGGAGGTGACCTGCGCCCAGAGTTCGAGCGCGCCTTCGAGGGAGTCGCCCTCGGGCAGCCGGTCGAACGGGGTCCGGTCGGCGTAGAAGCCGTGGTCGTGGGTAATGTAGGCGCCGCTGCGCAGGACCACCCGCAGCTGGTGGCCGGGGAGCCAGTCGCCGCCGAGCCGGTCGGCCACCACGTCGAACCAGGCGCTGCCGCCGGCGCTGACGATCACCTCCGGCCCGAGCAGACCCCGGTGAGCCAACTCCAGCACGGCGGTACGGGCCTGGTCCAGGTAGGTCGCGACGGCGTCGGCGGCGGAGAGGCCGCCCTCGTACGCGGTGACGCCGTCGAGTCGTACCCGGGGGGCGGCTGCGGCCGCCTCGGCGACCTGAACCAGTTGCTCGACGGTGCGGCCGCCGGTACGTCCTCCGGGGTGGCCGAGTTCGACGAGGACCGGGATGGAGGACCGGCCCGGTTGGTCCTTGAGTGCTTCTGAGATCGCCTCGACCCCGGCGACCGAGTCGACGAAGATCAGTGCCTGGAACCCCTGGTCGAGTTCGCTGGCGAGCCAGCGTAGCGGCACCGGGTCCAGCATCTGGTTGGCCACAAGAGCGCGGGGCACGCCGAAGGCGCGGGCGACGAGTAGCTGGTTGGCGGTGGCCACGGTGATGGCCCAGGCGCCGGCGGCCAGTTGCGCGTCGAAGAGGGACGGCACCATGGTGGTCTTGCCGTGGGGCGCGAACGAGAAGCCGTGCCGGGAGCAGAAGGCGGCCATGGTCGCGATGTTGTGCGTGAGCGCGGATTCGCGGGCGACCAGCACCGGCCAGGTGACCGCACCACCGAAGAGGTGGTGGCCGGCGGCGGCGAAGTCGGTGTCCGACACCGGCGGGCCGGGCTGCCAGAACCCCTTCGCCCGCCAGTCGAGAACATGCTCGTCGAGCCGGTCGTGGAGCAACGGCCCTCCCACGTTGGTTCGGATATGGCGCGCTGTCGGAGGCTGAGCCTCGTCGATCCCTCATTCCGGCCAACGTCTTGACGGGACCGAGTCGAAGATATCAGGCTGTCGGGACCCTCCGTTCTACGGACCACTTCCGAACCTGGAGTGCCGATGGTGATCGGTCTCGTCATCCACGCCAGTCATCGCGCCGCGTTCGAGGACGCGGCGCGCACGCTGGCCGGGGTGAACCTGGAGTGGGTGGTCTACGGGCACGAGGACGAGGTGGCCGTACGGGTCGACGACCTGTTGGCCCGGCGACGGGTGGACGGGCTGTTGCTCGGCCCGGTGCCGTACGCGAAGTGCCGCCATCTGCTCCCGGCGGACCTGCCGGTGGCGGTCCTGCGCTCGGCCGGTCTGGACCTCGCGCTGGCCCTGTTCCGGGCGTCCGCCCGGGGCTGGCGGCCCACTCCGGTCAGCATCGACACCTACGACGCGCGGACGGTGGACGAGGTCGTGCGGGCGCTGGAGCTCGACCCGGCCCAGGTCAGTTGCCTGCCGTACGACCGGGAGCAGAGCGTGGCGGAGACGGTCGCGTTCCACCGCGAGGCGCTGGCCCGCACCGGCGGCGAGTACGTGATCAGCCTCCGTACGGCGGTCGCCGCCCAGCTGCGCGACGAGACCCGGGTGCTCGGCGGCCTGCCCGGCCCGGCGACGCTCCGGGCCCAGTTGCACGAGCTGGCGCTGCGGGTGCAGTCGAAGCGGGCCAGCGCGCTCCGCTTCGCCGCCGGGGTCTTCCTGGTCGGGCGGTCGGGGCCCCAACTTGACCTGGACCGGGCCCGGGTGGGGCTGTTGAACCTGCTGCTGAACACGCCGGAGTTCGGCGACGCGTGGATCGAGAACCGCGATCGACGCGGCGTGGTCGTCCTCGCCCACCAGGCGCTTTTCGAGGAGGCGACCAGTAGCTGGGTCAGCCTGCCGGCGTTGCGCCAGGCGCAGGAGACGCTCGGCATCAAGGTGGCCGCCGGTTTCGGGGTGGGTGCCTCCGCCCGTAGCTGTGTCCATCTCGCCGAACGGGCGGCCACCCGGGCCGAGCAGGAGGAGTCGCCGAGCGCGTATCTGATCGAGGACGGTGGCGTGATCATCGGCCCGATGAGCGCTGCCGGCGCCTCGGTGGCGTTCACCTACCGGGAGCACGGCGCCGAGCTGGAGCGGCTGGCCGGGGAGGTCGGGCTGAGCGCGGCGACCCTGTCCCGGCTGGCGGCGATCGAGCGGGCCCAGATGGGTCGGGCCATCTCTCCCAGCGACCTCGCCCAGCAGCTCGGCATCACCGATCCGAGCGGGCGGCGCCTGATCCGCAAGCTGGGCGACTCCGGACTGGTCGAGGTGGAGGGGAGCACGCAGGTGCATCGCCGGGGTCGCCCGGCCCGGTTGTACCGGCTGCGCATCGGCCCGGCGATCGGCCGGTCATGAACGACGATCGGTTGGCCGTGAACGGTGGCCCGCTGGCCGTGAACGGGGACCCGCAGGCGGTGCGGGGCGATCGGTCGCCTCCGGCGTGGGATCTGCTGCTCACCGGCGGCGACCTGCTGGACCCGGGTACCGGGCGGGTCGGGCGGTACGACGTCGCCGTACGGGACGGGCGGATCGCCGAGGTCGGCGCGTCGCTGCCGCCCGGGCAGGCCGCCGAGGTCGTCGACGTAGGCGGCCGGTTGGTCACACCGGGCCTGATCGACCTGCACACCCACGTGTACGGGGGCGCGACGTACTGGGGCATCGACCCGGACCCGGTCGCCTGGCACAGCGGGGTGACCACCTGGGTCGACGCCGGATCGGCCGGGGCGTACTCGTTTCCCGCCTTCGCGGCGACCACCGCCGGTTACCGGGTCCGGGTGCCCGCGTTGTTGAACATCTCCGCGGTGGGGCTGGTCGCGCCGGTGGGCGAGTCACGCGAACTGGCCCACTGCGACGTGGAACTCGCGGTGACGACGGCGCGCGCGTACCCGGAGACGATCGTCGGCTTCAAGGTGCGGATGGACCGGCACAACGTCGGCGACCACGGCACCGAGCCGCTGCGCCGGGCGGTGGAGGCGGCGCGGGCATGTGGGCTGCCGGTGATGGTGCACATCGGAGCGGGACCGCCCTCGGTCGCGCAACTGCTGCCGCTGCTGCGGCCGGGGGACGTCATCACGCACTGCGCGAGCGGGATAGCCGCCGGTCCGACCGGGTTCGACCCGGCCGCCCGGGAGGCGTACCGGGCCGGGGTCCGGTTCGACATCGGGCACGGTTCCGGCGGCTTCGCCTTCGACGTGCTAGAAGCGCAGTTGGCCGCCGGCATGCCACCGCACACCGTCTCCACCGACCTGCACAGCCGGTCGCTGCACGGTCCGGCGTTCGACCTGCCCACCACGATGGCGAAGATGCTGGCCGTCGGCATGGACCTGCCCCAGGTGGTGGCCGCGACGACCGTCGGTCCGGCACGGGTGCTCGGGTTGACCGGTGGCATCGGCACGCTCGCGCCGGGAGCACCGGCCGACATCGCGGTGTTCACCGTCGACCACCGGCCGTTCGAGGTGGTCGACGTGCACGGCCAGCGCCGGACGTCACCGCTGCGGCTGGTCAACGAGCGGACGTACCGGGCCGGTCGGCCGTTGCCGGCGCGTCTGCCGGCACCCGTACCACCGTGGATCCCGCTCACCGTCGTCCAGCGCGAGGCCCTGCTCCGACGTGAGCGGGCGGTACGCGACCTGCTGACCTCACCCCTGGTGGGCCCGGACGGGCTCGCCGAACAGTTTCCCCGACACGGAGGTTGACCGATGCCCAAGAAGATCATCGTCGCGGATCAGGCGGCGCCGCCCGGTGGCCCGTACTCGCACGCCGTGGTCGCCGGTGACCACGCGTACCTGTCCGGGGCGTGCCCGGTGCTGCCGGACGGGACCTGGGTCACCGGCGACTTCGCCGCGCAGGCCCGGGCCGCGTTCACCAACCTGGCCCGGGTCGCCGAGGCCGCCGGCGGCGACCTCGGCAAGGCCGTACGGGTCGGCGTCTACCTGCGCGACTTCGCCGACTTCCCGGCCATGAACGAGATCTACGTGGAGTTCTTCGGCACCGAGAACCTACCGGCCCGCACCACCCTGCCGGTGGCGCTACAGGGGTTCGACATCGAGATCGACGCGGTGCTGTACCTGGGCGGGTAACGTCCACTCCCCCGCCGAAGCCAGCCGTCACCGCAGCTGCCACAGCAGCTGTCGGCGGCTGGCGTCCGCGCGCCTGGAAACCGGCTCTCAGCTGCGGAAACGTGGCTTGACGGAACACCTTCCGACGCCCAACCTGGAGGGCATCGATGCCGACCTAATTATGAACCTGGCTCGTTATTGGAGGGGAGAGAAGCTGTGCGGAAACCCCTGGCCCTCGCCGCGCTGATCGCACTGGCCCTGGTCGCGGGCGCCTGCGCGCCGTCGACCGGCACACCCACGGAGAGCACCGACGAGAAGACCGGCACGTTGCGGGTCTGGCTCTTCGACGAGGCGAACCGCGCCGCCAAGGAGGCGGTCGTCTCCGAAGCCGTCGCCGAGTTCACCGCCGCCCACCCCGGGGTCAGCGTCGACGTCAGCTACCTGGCGACCGACACCCGGGCCGAGAAGTACAAGGGGGCGCTCAACGACCCGGCCAGCGCGCCGGACGTGACCGAGGTCGGCAACACCGACCTGGCCGGTTTTGTCGCCTCCAACGGCATGGCGGACGTCAGCTCCGACCTCAAGAGCTGGTCGGAGGCCGCCGACCTGCCGGCCGACCTGGTGAACACGGTGACGGTCGACGACAAGGCGTACGGCGTACCGTGGTGGATCGGCGTCCGCGCCCTGTACTACCGCACCGACGTCTTCACCGATCTCGGCCTGCGGCCCCCCACCTCCTACGCCGAACTGGTCAGCGCGGCGAAGCGGATCCGGGCCGAACGCGAGGAGATGCTCGGCATCGCGGTCGGCGGGCTGTACGTCTTCGGCGCCCTGCCGTTCGTCTGGGACGCCGGTGGCGACATCGCCACCAGCGGCGGCTCCGGTTACACCGCCAGCATCGACTCGGCCGCGTCGAAGGCCGGCATCACCGCGTACACCGACCTGTTCGGCGACGACATCTGCCCGGCTCAGCAGTGCGTCGACCTGACCGGTGGCGGCACCGTCGAGGCGTTCGCCGCCGGCCGGGCCGGGATGGGCATCCTGGGCAACTTCAACCGCTCCGCCGTGGAGGCCGGCGCGGTCAAGGGCAGGTACGCCGTCGTCCCGCTCCCCGGCGCGAAGCCGGGCTCGATCGCGCCCGCCTTCGCCGGTGGCAGCAGTCTCGGTGTCTTCCGCTCCACCAGCCACCGCACCCTGGCGGTCGAGTTCATGCAACTGCTCGCCGGCCGGAAGTACACCCTGAAGCTGTACGACGCGATGGGCTTCGTACCCGCGATGAAGTCCGCCCGGACCGAGGTGATCGCGAAGGACCCGCAGCTCAAGCCCTTTATCGACACCATGGAGGCGGGCACCCGTTTCGTGCCGGTGGACAAGGCCTGGACCACCATCGACGCCGAGAAGATCCTGCCGACCCTGCTCCAGAAGGTGATCACCAAACAGGCCACCGTGGACGCGGCGACGGCCGAGGCGAACACCCGGATAAACGCGGCGTTCGGCAAGTAATGACGGTCTCCGCAACGATCCGCCGGCAGCGGCTGACCCCGCTGTGGCTGCTGCTGCCGGCGCTCGCCGTGCTGGTGCCGATGTTCGCGTACCCGCTCTACCAGCTTGGCCTGCTCTCCCTGTTCGAGTACGGGCAACCGCAGGTCAGTGGTGGCGAACCGGCCCGGTTCGTGGGCGTCGGCAACTTCCGGGCCCTTTTCGACGACCCGACCTTCTGGACCGTGCTCGGCCAGACGGTGGTCTTCGCCGCCGGCTGCGTCGTCGTGACGCTCGCGGTCGGCGCCGCGCTCGCCGTCCTGCTGACCCGGATCGGCCCGCTGGCCCGGGCGGTGCTCTCGTTCGCCGCGCTGACCGCCTGGGCGGCACCGGCGATGACCGGCTCGGTGGTCTGGGCGTTCCTGTTCGACAGCAATCTCGGCCTGGTCAACGAGGTGCTCGGGCTCGGCGGCTACAACTGGTTCTACGACCGGAGCGTGGCGTTCGCGCTGGTCGGCGCGGTGGTGGTCTGGCACTCGTTCCCGTTCGTGATGATCACTCTGTACGCCGGCATCCAGGCGGTGCCGACCTCGGTACGGGAGGCCGCCGCGCTGGACGGCGCGAGTGCCCTGACCACCTTCCGTCGGATCATCGCCCCGATCCTGCGGCCGCTGATCATCATCGTGGTGATCCAGTCGATCATCTGGGACTTCAAGGTGTTCACCCAGATCTACGTGATGACCGGTTGCGGTGGCATCGCCGGACAGAACCTGGTGCTCAACGTGTACGCGTACCAGAAGGCTTTCGCCTCGTCCCAGTACGGCCTCGGCTCGGCGATCGGCATCGTGATGACGGTGATCCTGCTCGTGGTCACGCTCCTCTACCTGCGCGCGCTGCGTCGTACCGGGGAGGCGCTGTGACCCGCCGCCGGATCGCCGACGCCGCCGCGATCGCGGTCGCGGTCGTGACGGTCTTCCCGATCTACTGGATGGTGCTGTCGGCGCTCAAACCGACCGGCGAGATCCGGTCCGCCGATCCCCGGCCCTGGACGCTGCACCCGACCCTGGAGCACTTCAGCTCGGCGCTCGGCGTCAGCGGGTTCGGCCGCTACTTTCTCAACAGCGCGGTCGTCGCGCTGACCGTGGTCGCGCTCAGCGCGCTGATCTCGTTCCTGGCCGCGGTCGCGCTGACCCGCTACCGGTTCCGCACCCGGACCACCCTGCTGGTGCTGTTCCTGGTCGCCCAGATGGTGCCGGTGGAGGCGCTGAGCATCCCGCTCTTCTTCCAGATCCGCGACCTCGGCCGGACCGTACCCGGGGTCGGGCTGAACACCCTCGGCTCGCTGGTGCTGGTGCAGTTGGCGTTCAGCCTGCCGTTCGCCATCTGGATGCTGCGGGGTTTCGTCGCCGCGGTGCCGCAGGAGATCGAGGAGGCGGCGACGCTCGACGGCGCGGGCCGTTTCACCATCCTGTGGCGGATCCTGTTTCCCCTGGTGGCACCGGGGCTGGCGGCGACCGGGGTGTTCTCCTTCATCACCGCCTGGAACGACTTCCTGTTCGCCAGGACGTTCATCATCAGCACCACCGAGAACCAGACCCTGCCCGCCGCGCTGCTGGTCTTCTTCAAGCCCGACGAGAACGACTGGGGCGGCATCATGGCCGCCTCGACCCTGATGACGATCCCGGTGCTGGTCTTCTTCGTCTTCGTCCGGCACCGGCTGGTCTCCGGACTCGGCGGGGCGGTGAAGGACTGATGCTGCCACTGCCGGCCGACATCCGCCCCCTCACCGGCTCGTTCACCCTCACCGAGGCGACCACGATCGGCTGGGAACCCGGGTGCGCCGAGGTCGCACGATGGCTCACCGGTGCGCTGTCGCGCCCGACCGGATACCCGTTGCGCGCCGCGCACAACGGCGTCGGCGGCATCGACCTCAACGTCGATCCCGACACGCACCCGGAGGGATACCGACTGCGGGTACGGCCGGACCGCATCACCATCACCGGCGGCTCCCCCGCCGGCGTCTTCTACGGCGCGCAGAGCCTGCGACAACTCCTGCCGCCGCAGGTGTACCGCCGGGCGCCGGTCCGATCCGGTCCGTGGGTGGTACCGGGCGTGGAGATCGTCGACCAGCCCCGGTTCGGATGGCGGGGCGTGATGCTCGACGTGGCCCGGCACTTCATGCCGGTCGCCGGTGTGCTGCGCCTGGTCGACCTGATCGCCGCGCACAAGCTCAACGTGCTGCACCTGCACCTCACCGACGACCAGGGCTGGCGGCTCCAGATCCGGCGCTACCCACGGCTGACGGAGGTGGGCGCGTGGCGCCGCGAGTCGATGGTCGGGTCACGCCAGCACGAGCGGTTCGACGGCCGGCCGCACGGCGGCTACTACACCCAGGACGACATCCGGGAGATCGTCGCGTACGCGGCCGAGCGGTTCGTCACCGTGGTGCCGGAGATCGACCTGCCCGGCCACACCCAGGCGGCCATCGCGGCGTACCCGCACCTGGGCAACGGGGCCGACGGACCGGTGGAGGTCTGCACTCGCTGGGGCGTGTCGTCACACGTACTGAACGTCTCCGATCAGACCGTCGCCTTCTTCTCGCACGTGCTGGACGAGGTGATGGAACTCTTCCCCAGCCGGCACATCGGCATCGGCGGCGACGAGTGCCGCAAGGACGAGTGGCGGGCCAGCCCGGCGGCCCAGCAGCGGTTGCGGGAACTCGGTCTGCGCGACGAGGACGAGTTGCAGAGCTGGTTCGTCCAACGGTTCCAGCGGCACCTGGAAGCCCACGGCCGGGTCCTGTTCGGCTGGGACGAGATCCTGGAGGGGAGCCTCCCGCCCGGCGCGACGGTCGCCGCGTGGCGCGGACCGGCGTTGGCGGTCGCGGCGGCACGCGCCGGGCACGACGTGGTCGCCTGCTGGGACAGTGCCGCATACCTGGACTACCGCCAGTCCGATCATCCGGACGAGCCGATCCCGGTCGGCACCGTGCTCACGGTCGCCGACGTACGCGCCTTCGAACCGGAGCCGCCGGCCCTTCCGGCCGAGCTACGGCACCGGCTGCTCGGCGCTCAGTGCAACATCTGGACGGAGCACGCCGACCAGCCGCGTACGGTGGACTACCTGGCCTTTCCCCGGCTCTGCGCGTTCGCCGAGGTCGCCTGGTCGGCCACGGACACCGCCCCCTGGCACGGTTTCGACGCGCGCCTCACCGAGCACCTGTCCCGCCTCGACGCGCTCGGCGTCGCGTACCGCCCGCCCGACGGGCCGCTACCGTGGCAGCGGAGACCGGACGCGGCCGGCTGGCCCCGCGAGCGGGCCGACCGTGACGCCGAACTCGCCGCTCTCACCGGTAACGTCCTGTCGCCGAGGGAGCCGGGGACCGGGCCGATCGAGAGTTGACCTGAACAAACGTTGAGGTGGCAGGATCCTCGGAGGCGGGTCGGAGCCCGGTTGTTTCCGCCCGGTGCCGCTACGCGGGGGCCGGACCGCCACCACGGACCATCCCGTACGGGCGACACTGATCCGCGCACTGGGCATGGCGGCGCTGCGCCTGCCCCGGCGCTACCTCACCGTCATGAACCTGTTCTGGGGACTCGGGTGCCTGCCCCTGGCACTGGTCGGCTTCGCCGACCAGGCATGGCTGATCGCCGTGGCGCTCTTCGTGGTCGGGATCTGCTTCTCCGCGCCGATGGTCATCTGGGGAACGTTGTTGCAGCGGCGGGTTCCGCCGCACATGCTCGGTCGTGTCTCCAGTCTCGATTTCTTCGTGTCGCTGCTGTTCGTGCCCGTGTCGATGGCGATCGCCGGACCGGTGAGCACCGGCATCGGACTCGGTACGACCTTCGCCCTCGCCGGTCTGGTCCCGACCGCGCTCGCCGCGCTGGCGATCATCCTGGCCAGGATGCCCCGGGACGACCTGGCCCACCCGCTCGACGTGCTTCCGGACGGCGACCGGCCGCAGGAACAGACCGGGGACGACGACACGACCCGGATCGGCGAGGACGTAGCGCTCGCGACCAACCGCACCGAGACCTGACCCCCGGAACGAAGGACCCGGGTGCGCACCGGCACCCGGGTCCTCACGCTCCGTTCAGCGGAATGGGACGGCTACCGCTGCGCCGCCCAGAGCACGGCCCGGCCGAGCTGCGACTGCAGCCCCTTCGGGTGGGTGCGGTACGTCGGATCCGTACCGAAGAGCACCACACCGTTGCCGCCGGCCGACACGCCACGGACGATGCTGGCCTGGTTGGCCGCCGCCGCCGGACCGTTGGCGCCCGCCGCATTCGCCGCCCACCAACCGGAGAGCAGCGGGTCGGCGCTGTACGACTGCTCGACCGTGACGCCCGCACCGAGGTTGGTGAACCAGACGGGCTGGTTGATGAACGAGTGCGGGATCGCACCCGAAGTGACCGGGCCTTGACTGTTGACGATGTTGACCACACCACTGGCCAGCGAGGCACCAGCGGTGGCCGTGACGCTCAGCAGCGAGGTGGCGTTGCTGAAGCTCGCGCCAGCGGTGTCCAGACCGATGACACCACCGCCACGGGCGAGGAAGGCGTTCAGCGCGGCCCGGTTCTCCACCGTCAGGGTGGCCAGGTTGACGTTGCTCGCCACCAGCAGTACGTCGACGTCGGCGGTCAGCGTGGTGGCCAGGGTCGTCGCGGTGAGCGTACGCGCGTCGAAACCGAGGTCCCGCAGCGTGTCGCGCTCCTCGACCGTACCCAGGTAACCGACGACAACCTTGTTCAGCGGCGTTCCCTGCCAACCCGCCGGGGCGGCTTCGAAGGCAACGTCGTGCTTACGGGATTCGGCTGCGGCGAGCCGGCGGTTGGTCGTCGTGTGTGGAATGGCGACCGACCCGTCGGCCAGGCGGTAGACCCTCACCCCCTGGTCCAGCAACGCGTTGACCGCGAGCAGGTCGGCGGCGTCCTGGAGGTTCAGGCGCAGGTCGGGAGTGCCGGCCGGCACGGAGCTCTCGGCCTTGCCGTCGTAGGCCCGCTCCAGGCCCACCCCCGGCAACTGGTCCCACAGGGTGTCGACGGTCGCTCCCCAGGTCAGACCCTGGCTCCAGGCAGCCGGGCCGGCGTAGAGGTCGTCCACCCGGTCGGTGATGTCGACGCCGGGTTCGAGCAGGGAGTTGACCAGGCCACGCTTTGGCTGGTGCATGTCGATCACGTACGAACCGGCGGGGTAGCTCTTGCCGTTGGCGGTGAAGTTCTGCTTCGCCCGCCACACCCGGCCACCGCTGCCGATCAGCAGGTCGACGAGTCGGGCCGCCGCCGGTGCGGAGTGCTGGCCGGAACCGGCCGGGATGACGTACGAGCGCGGGAAGACCGTGTGGTAGTTGTCCTCCGGCCCCCAGCCCGGCACGTAGCCGTCCGGGATGTCCCGCAGCGGCTCACCGGCCGCGCCACGGCGGTAGACCTCGGCCTGGTCGAACAGCACCTCGGCCCGGTGGTCCTGGATGTACTGCAACGAGGTCCTGATCGCCACCTCGTGCACGTCGGTGTTGATCCGGGACCGGCGCACCTTCTCTTCCGGAGTGAGGTTGCCGCGCGGGTTGAGCGGTGCCTCGATCGTGTACGGGATGCTGCTCTGCAACATCGCGAAGGACGGCACGTAGATCGGCGGGAAGTCGTCCCACACGCCGGGCTCGTCGTCCCGGAACGGGATCCGCGCCCGCTGGGTCTCGGGGTAGCCCAGGCCACGCAGGCCCTCCTCGATCGCCAGCGCGTTCGGCAGGCCGTGCTTGATGTAGAGGTCGTACTCGTTGTTGACGTTGTGCGGGGGCGTGCTCGGGTGCAGCAGCGTCGGGTTGACGTAGCCGTGCAGGTCGAGCGTGATGATCGGCCGGGTGTCGACGATCAGCTCACGGATCAGGTTGGTCTCGGGCTGCGACACGATGGTCAGGTCGCGGTTGAGGTCGTAACCCGCGGCGTTCTGGCGGGTGCCCGCGACCCGACCGTCCGGATTGGAGGTGACGTTGAAGACGAGCCGGTTGCGCGCAAGGAGCTGCGCGACCTGGGGATCGGTGCTGGTCGCGAGCTGCTCGATCACTCGCAGCGCAGCGTCGGTGCCCTCCCACTCGTTGCCGTGGATGTTCGCGTTGACGAACAGCGGGGTCTTGTAACCGGCGAGCAGACGCTGGTCCTGCTGCGCCGCCGCCGGCTCGTTCTCGATCCGACGCCGCCAGTTCTCCTGCCGCCGTGCCTCATCCTGGCTTTCCGGTGCGGTCACGGTCACCGCGTACAGGTCGTAGCCGCCGGCGGACTTGCCCGCCACCCGGGCCGAGACCCGGTCCGTCGTGCTCTGCAGTGCGTTCAGCTTCGGCGCGATCTCGTCGTACGGGATGACACCGATCGGGATGGACGCGTCGTTGGGGTTGTCGGGCCAGACCGGCAGGACGTTCCGGCTCGGGTAGCCCGTGATGCCCCAGAAGTCGACACCGGACGGGGGCACCGCCGGCAGCGCGGTGGCGTTCACCGGACCGGTCCACGCCACCGTGCCGATCAACGAGACGGCCACCGCCGTAGCCGTGAATCTAGCGAGTCTTCTGACCATGAAGAACAGGTCTCCTGTCAAGAGCGGACTGTGCGCGCAGGCGAACGCCACCGCAGGGCCGGAGACCTACGGCAAGAAAAGGAGCGTTGGCAGCGTGCGAAGGAGGGAGAGGTGCCCGGCGTCAGATGGAGCGTCGACAGGCAGCGCTGGCGACACGCAGGAGGTCGATGTGACCCCGCTTAGTCAGGAAGGCGCTCCGCACGAAGTAGATCTTCGTTGAGCATCGATGCCCTGTCAACCAACCGGGCGCTTTCCGATCATGAGTGCCGTTCACCCGGACCCGTACCGATTCGGGCCGGAGCGTGCCGACACCGGCGACCTCGGCGGGTCCCGCCGTTACGCGGACGGACGCGTCCGCTGGATGCCCAGCAGGGCGATGTCGTCGGCGGGCTGTTCCGCGCCGAGCACCCCCATGATCGCCGCACAGACGTCCTCGGCGGAGCCGGGACACGTGGCGACCCGAAGCCGGTCGAGTCCGACGTCGATGAGCTCACCACGGCGCTCGACCAGCCCGTCGGTGTAACAGACGAGGACGGCGTCGGACGGGAACTCCACGGCGGTGGTGTGGCGTACCCGCGGGGCCCCGATGCCCAGCGGCGGATCCACGGGCAACGACAGCAACTCCGCCGAGCGTCCGGGACTGGCCAGTACGGGCGGGAGGTGACCAGCGAGCGAGATGTGGATACGCGTGCGGTCCGGGCTGATCATGGCGTAGAGCACGGTCGCCAGGTTGCCCGTCTCGAAGTGGTGGACCTTGCGATCGAGACGGGTCAGCGCGTCCGCCGGATCGTCACACTCGAGTGTGTACGCCCGCAGCGCGCTACGGAGACGACCCATGACGACCGCTGCCGGCAGGCCGTGTCCGGAGACATCGCCGACGACGATGCCGAGCCAACCGGTGGGCAGGACGAAGACGTCGTACCAGTCACCGCCGATACCAGCCTGGTGGCCGGGCACGTACCTGGCGGCCATCTCGACGCCGGGCACCCGTGGCAGCCGGGTCGGTAGCAGGCTGCGCTGCAGGGCCAGTGCCGCGACCCGATCGATGCTGGCCAGACGTGCCTGGCTCACCAAAGCGGCCCGGTCCGCCACGAGTTGCAGCAGTTGGACGTCGTCCTGGCTGAACTGCCGAGGGTCGCGGGAACCGACGTGCAGCACCCCGACGAGGTCCTTGCCCGCCAGCATCGGCACACCGAGCAGGGAGCGGATGTCCGCGTCCCGCAGTACCGGACTGGCCACGTCGGTCGCGCCGACGTTCTCGATCAGGACCGGCTGTCTGGTCGCGGCGACCCGTCCGGCGAAGCCCTGACCCACCGGAAGCCGGAAGTTGCGCCGTACCTCTTCCTCAAGCCCTTTCGCCGCAGTCGACACGAGCTGCTGGGAGTGGGGGTCGAGCAGAAGGATCGCCGCGGTCTGGACCCGCATCAGGTCCCGGACGCGGTCGAGCAACTCGTCGAGCAGGTCCTCCGCCTCGAGCCGGGACAGCGCCGCGTCGGTCACGGCCTCGATACGGCGCAGGCGCTCGGCGCTACCGGTGTCCTCTGCCTCGATCACGGAAGCAGCCTAGCCCGTGGCCGGCCCGGCGTGGCCGGCGGCAACCCGTTCACCAGCGCCGATAACATATATTCCGACTCACGCGTGGCGACCGGTTGATTCCCCCGTACGCACCAGCCGCCGACCGTCCGCCCTGACCGGCTCCACCCGCGGACAATTCGGCGGCAACGTGGTTTCGATCCACCGCCGGGGGTAGGTTCCACGGATCCACAACGTGCAGAAAGGGCGGCTGACGTGTCCGGGCATCTCCCGAACCAGGCACCACCCGCCGAAGTGGAACGACTACTCTTCGTCACAGAATTCGACGCGGAGAACTTCACCGAAGTACGGCACGAGGTCGACGCCCACATCCGGCAATGCCAGATCCCCCCGGAGAAGGCCGCCGACTTTGTCGCCGCCGTCAACGAGGTCATGATCAACGCCGTACGCCACGGTGGCGGGCGGGGTGTGTTGCGCCTGTGGCGAGACGTCCACCTGCAGTGCGAGGTCCGGGACCACGGCCCGGGGTTCGTCGCCGAGCGGTACCTCAACCGTGACCGACGGCCCAACCCCAGCGCCGAGGGCGGGATGGGGTTGTGGATCGTCCAGCACACGACCGACCTGCTCTCCATCGTCAGCGGTGCAGCCGGCACCACGGTGGTCATCGGCGCCGCGCTTCCACCGCCGGCGCCGCCCGGCGAGACCCGCTAGCTCCGCCGGGAATCCTCGGCCGGGCGACGGCGGCGACACCATCACCGGCGGCACCTGCCTGATCGGCCTCGCTGATGGCACCGCCAACCGCGAGACGACCACACGCGCAACCGGGTCTCCTGTCGGCTCGGGTTTAAGGGCGGACGACTTCGGGCACTTTGCCCGGGCGTCGCCCGACCGCGCCGGGCGTCGCCCCTGCTGTCGAGAAACCTGGGAGCGATTCGATGTCGGAGGCGTCCGAGCCGCAACAGCAACCCCCCGGAGCCCTGGGGGCGATGCGTCAGCAGCCCGATCACGGCGAAAGTTCCTACCGGGGATCCGGTCGCCTGGAGGGCAAGAAGGCGGTGATCACCGGCGGCGACAGCGGCATCGGTCGGGCGGTGGCGATCGCGTACGCCCGTGAGGGTGCCGACGTACTGATCTCCTATCTGAACGAACACGACGACGCCAAGGACACGGCGAAACTGGTCGAGCAGGCGGGGCGCCGGGCGGTGCTGGTCGCGGGCGACGTGGGCAACGCCGCGCACTGTCGTACGGTGGTCGAACGGGCCGTGGAGGAGTTCGGACGGATCGACGTGCTCGTGAACAACGCCGCGTACCAGATGACCCACGAGACCGTCGAGGAGATCACCGACGACGAGTGGCAGCACACCTTCGATGTCAACATCACCGCCATGTTCCGGCTCGTCCAGGCGGCGTTACCGCATCTGGGCGAAGGCGCGTCGATCATCAACACCAGCTCGATCAACTCGGACCAGCCCCGTCCGACCCTGCTGCCCTACGCGACCACAAAAGGGGCGATCGCGAACTTCACCGCCGGGCTCGCCCAGATGCTCGGCGAGCGGGGCATCCGGGTCAACAGCGTCGCACCGGGCCCGATCTGGACCCCGCTGATCCCCTCCACCATGCCGCCTGAGCAGGTCGAAGGGTTCGGCAAGAACACCCCACTGGGTCGACCCGGCCAGCCGAAGGAGGTCGCTCCCGCCTACGTACTGCTCGCCTCCGACGAGGCCAGTTACATCTCCGGCGCGATACTCCCCGTCACCGGCGGTAAACCGATCCTCTAGCCCGTCGACCCGTCGGGCGAGCCGTCGCGGCCTCCCGGTTCTGCCGCCCCACCTCCGGCACCGCTGGCAACCGTCGCTGGAGGGCCGGAGTTTCTAGGCACGTGAAAGCTGCTTACGACTCCGGGGCGGCGGCCGGGCACAGGTACGCGGAACCGCCCCGCGCCGCCAGGGCCGCGCCCCGACCCACCTCCCGATACCGGCACCAACGCACGATCGCGGTGCTCGCCGCCGTGGCAATCGCCGTCGGCGGCGTCCTGCTGGTGCCGGCCGCCTACGGCCGACTGAACCCGCCCGCCCCGGTGACAACCAACGCGGGTGCCACCAGCAGCCCCAACTCCAGCACCGAGGCGGCGCCGACGCCGGCCACGCCGCCCAGCGCGACGCCGGGCCGGACGAAGCCCTCACCGAAGTCGCAGCGACGCACGCTGGCCGCCGGACGGGTCTCGGTGAAGCTCGGGCAAGAGTTCTTCTCCTATGCGCTGCTCGACCGCGAAAGCGGCAAGGTCTCCGGTGCGAACCTGGCCGCGACCAGCTCCACCGAGTCGATGATCAAGGTCTGGATCGTCTCCGACTATCTGCGCCGCCTCGGGGACGAGGAACCCCCGCCCGACCGGCTGACCGAGGCGAGCAGTGCGATCCGGGACAGTGACGACGCCGCGGCGCAGTCGCTGTTCATCGCCGGCGGCGGCGCGTCGGTGATCGACCGACTGACCCGGACGTGCCGCCTGCGGCAGACAAGAGCGGTCGTGCCGGCCGGCGCCGCCGTGGTCTGGTGGAGCTACACCGAGATGTCGGCCACGGACGCCGTCCGGATGGGTGAGTGCGTAAAGAACGGCACCGCGGCCGGACCGAGGTGGACCAACTGGGTACTGGGCCAGATGGCCAAGGTCCGGGGCAGCACCGCCGCCCGCGATCAACGGCCGACCAGCGGCGGTGGCCGCTGGGGAATCATCGACGGGCTGCCCGAGGAGATCCTCGCCCAGGGTCCCGTCGGGATCAAGAACGGGTGGACCCTGCACCGGGACGACGGCCTCTGGCACGTGAACTGCCTCGCCGTCGCGGACGACTGGATACTCGCCGTGCTGTTGCGCTACCCCGGCAGCCAGGACCTCGACCGAGGCGCCGGGATCTGCGCCAGCGTGGCCGAGCAGTTGGTCACGCCCCGTCAGAAGACGGGGTGAGGGCGCACGGGACCGGACCATTTTGCCCGGGCGGCCGGCGCGACCCCCGTCAGGAGAACCCGGCGGCCTTGTCCGGACCCCTGAGGTTTCCTTCGGCGGCGAGGCGTTCGGCCTCGAAGGTCGGAACCCGGCTGGCGGTGGGGTCCTCCGCCGAGAACTGCCGGTTCCGGTCACGCCAACCGAGGTAAACCACCAGGACCACGAGCACAGCCGCGCCGAGCCCGAGTATCGCCCCTACCACTGCCATGGCCGGAGCGTACAACCACGACCGCCGATCCGCTTCGGACGGTCCGCTCGACCGGCCACACCGCAGCGGTCAGGCGCTCTGCCGGCGTATCAGGGTCGAGGGGAAGACGACGTTCGGTGGACCCGGAGCCTGGTTGAGGACGGCGGTGGCAGCCGCCCCGACGATCCGGCTCACCGGATGACTCGCCGTGGTCAACGCGGGGGCGCTCAGCGCGGCGAACGGAATGTCGTCGAACCCCGCCACCGCCACGTCATCGGGCACCTTGCGGCCTTCCTCGCGCAGGGCGGCCAGCGCGCCGAGCGCCGTGGCGTCGTTGATGGCGAAGACGGCGTCGGTGTCGGGCCAGCGGCGGAGCACCCGACGCATGGCGCGGTGACCGGTGCCGGCGGAGAAGTCCCCGGCGACCAGGCGGGCCGGAAGTCCGGCGGAGCGCATCAGTCCCTGGTAGGACTCGACCGACCGCCACGCGCACGGCATCCACTGCGGCCCGGTCACCATGGCGATCCGGCGGCGGCCGGTCGCGTAGAGGTGACGCAGGACAGCGGCGGCTCCCCCACCGTTGTCGACGTCGAAGGACGGCACCCAGCGGGACCCGATCCCGATCGAGGCGACCCGTCCGCGCAGTGACATCGGTACCGCCTCCAACGCGGCCTCGGTCGTGTTGAGCAGGACCACACCGCGAACGCTGCGGTCCTCGGCCAGCCGGTCCAGCCGGGGCGCCTGGCGGGGCAGCCACTGCAGCGAGGCGCCGACGCCGTACGGGGCACCGGCCTGGGCCGCCGCGGCGACCGCCCGGTCGACGTACGGGTCCTCGAGCACCTGGGCGGTCGTACCGACGACCGCGACGACGAGCCGGAAGCCGGACCCACTGACGAGTGCACGGGCCACCGGGTCGGGGCGGTAGTCGAGCCGCCTCGCCGCCTCGCGGACCCGGTCCCGTACGGCGGCGGAGACCGGACCGGATCCGGACATCACCCTGGAGGCCGTCGCGCGCGAGACTCCCGCCTCCTTGGCGACGTCCTCCAGCCTCATCTGCCGTACCGATCCTGCCGTCATGGGTACCTCCACTCGGAACCGTGCCGCCCCGGGGCGGCTGGTGCCGGGCGGGCCGGACGGCCCCGGTTCGTTGTTCGTCATTCAGGTTACGCTTGCCCTGAGAGCGCTCTCAGGGGTGCGATTCAAGGCGTTGGCCGCCCACGCCAACGCGGAAGGAGCCCCACCCGTGAGCCCGATCAAGACATCACCGCCCGAGCGCGTCCCAGCACCAACCCGGCAGATCGTCGCCGCCCGTACCGCCGTCGCCTTCGTCTTCGCGCTCAACGGTCTGGCCGTCGCGACCTGGTTCGCCCGGGTACCGGCCGCCCGCGAGGGGCTCGGACTCAGCTCCGGACAGCTTGGCCTGCTTCTGCTCGCGATGTCGTGCGGCGCCATCCTCGCCATGGTGACCGCCGGTGCGGTGGTGCACCGCGCCGGTTCACCGCGTACCGCGGCCGGCTCCACCACCCTCATCACCGTCGGCCTGCTGCTGGTCGGCGTCGGCATCGGGGTGTGGTCGTCGGTCCCGCTGGTGGCCGTCGGACTCGCCGCGATCGGTTACGGTTCCGGCCTCACCGATGTCGCCATCAACGTGGAGGCGGCGCTGGTGGAACGGCGACTCGGCCGGACGATCATGCCGCGCTTCCACGCCGCCTGGAGTCTCGGCACCGTCTCCGGCGCCGCACTCGGCGCGGGCAGCGCCCAGATCGGCGTTCCCGTCCTGGCCCACCTGACGATCGTCGCCCTCGTCGTACTGCTCGGCACCCTGTGGTCGGTTCGGTCCTTCCTGACCGCCCGGACCGACGGACGGCTCGAGGAGAACCCGGCCACGGCCGGCCCGGCTCAGGGCAGCGGCGTCCTCCAGGCGTGGCGCGAACCGCGTACGCTCCTCGTCGGTCTGCTGGTACTGGTCGTGGCGTTCACCGAGGGGACCGCCAACGACTGGGTCGCGGTCGCGTTCATCGACGGACACGACATCAGCGAGGCGGCCGGGGCCGCCGTCTTCGGCATCTTCGTGGCCGCCATGACGGTGGGCCGGACCACCGGCACGATCGCGCTCGACCGGTGGGGCCGGGTACCGGTGCTCTTCGCCACGCTCGCGCTGGCCATCGTCGGCGTGACGATTGCCGTACTCGCCCCCTCCCAGCCGGTGGCACTGGCCGGGGTGGCGCTCTGGGGACTCGGCGCGTCGCTCGGCTTCCCGGTGGGGATGAGTGCCGCCGCCGACGACGAGGACCGGGCGCCGGCGCGGGTGAGCGTCGTCGCGACGGTCGGCTACACCGCGTTCCTCGCCGGGCCACCGGCCGTCGGTTTCCTCGGTGACCACGTGGGCACCCTGCGGGCGCTGCTGATCGTGCCGATCCTGCTGGTGCCGGCACTGGCCCTGGTGCCGGTGACCCGGCCGCCGGTCGGCACCCGTCAAGCGGGTCCGGCGGTGCACGCGGGCGACCCCGCACCACTGTGACCTGTGGAGCACCGCCCGACCCGCGCACACGTCCGACCTGCGACACGACCGGTCGCGCGGCCGGGCGCGCGCCGTCCGGGTGGGACGGTACGCGCCCGGCCGCCGCGAGCGCGGTCCGGTTCGTAATGGTCAGTCGACGACCGGCGGCGCCGTCCTGGCCGCAGCCTTCAGCGCCGCCGCCTCACTGACGTACGGGTTGTAGGTGTACGCGCGGGACGGGCTGCCGGGCACGGTGAAGTACTCGACGGAGAGCTTGGCCGGGTCGGTGGCGATCTCGCCCCGGCCGGGCGCGTCGTCGCCGTCGTCCCAGCCCCACGGCGCGTTCGCGGAGTTGGTCGAGCACTCCCAGGTGCCGACACCACAGTTGTCGGTGTTGTCCCCGGCGAAGGTGCCGAGGTTGGCGAAGAGGCTCGCGTTGGCCCGCTGCGCCCACAGGCCGCCGGAGGCGAAGACGTCGATCAACTGGTAGCGCACGTCCCGGTCGTCACCGTTGCTCGGCGTCTCCGCCACGGTCGACGGGTAGTACACGATGCCGTCACCGTTGATGTTGTACTGCGGGTACGCCTTCAGCCCGTGCCCCTGCGCCTCCTGGGCGGTCACCGGGTGCGAGAACGAGTCGTGCGGCGACGACTGGAACTGCAACGTACCGTCGACGTTCTCCCGACCACCCGACCAGGTGCTCCCCGCCGGGGTGTAGGAGTAGAAGCTGGTGTGTGCCACGGTGACGGCGGAGCGGAGGACCCCGTACGTGGACCCGTCCCGCTCGATCGCGAACAGCACGCCCTCGCCGTCGTTCTCGTGTTCGGTCTCGAAGAACGGGTGGTCGGTCCAGTCGCGCGGGTGGAAGAACAGGTACGTGATGTACCAGTGGGTGCTGGTCTCCACCACGGAGTAGTAGCCGGCCGCAGCGAGCGAGACACCGGCCGCTCCGGTGCGGTCCCAGTTGTTGCGCCCATTGAGGTCGCCGTCGAAGTCGACCCGGGTGATGTAGTCGGACCGGCCGCCGAGTGCGTGACTTCCGGTGGCGTCGACGTCCTGGTAGTGGATCGGCGCCCAGCGCAACGCCAGCTCCGCCCGGCTGACCGCGGCGACCGCCGGTGTGGGCACCGCGAGCCCCACGGTCACGAGTGCCGCGGCCAGCGTGGCCGCGGCCAGGGATCGCCCGGCGAACCTGCTTCTGTCGAACATGTCTACTCCCCATCCGGTCTGGATGAACCGCAGGGAATCCTTCTGGCCCACGGCGCCCGGCACGTGTCCGGCGAGCGAAGAGAGAATAGATGTACGTCAACGGATTGTGTGCCCTGGCGGGTCTGGTAGAGCACGTAGAGCGGCGTCGGCGCACTGGAGGCGGCCAGGAACGAGATCACCGTGACCGGGTCAGCCCGTCGGAGCGGGGAATGTCCAGTCCCGCCGCCCCGAGCACCTCGTCGACCTCGACCTGTGCCGCCGTGAGCGTGCCGCGTCGGCCGCCGGGGAGCCCGAAGGCGACGAGTGCGGCGCCGAGGGCCGCCCCGACTGCGGCGATCGCCAGGATGATCACGTACTGCGACTCGTGCGGGAGTGGAACCGGGGTGCCGTCGATGAGGTTTCGGGTCAGCAGGGTCACCACCAGGGCGCTGGCCACCGAGCCACCGATCGAGCGGGCGATCGAGTTGACACTGTTGGCGATGCCGGTCTCGGCGAGCCCGACGTGCTCGACCAGGAGCGCCGGCAGGGCGGCGTAGCCGAAGGTGACGGCGGTGTTGACGGCGAAGGAGCCGACGATCACCTGCCAACTCGCGGAGTGCAGCACGACGAGGGAGAGGAACCCGAGCCCCGCCAGCAGAAGCGAGACGACCAACGTGGTTCGGGCGCCGTACCGGGCCACGAGTCGGCCACCGAGCGGGGCGGTGACGATGCCGGCGGCGGCGCCGGGCAGCAGGTAGACCACGCTCGCGGCGAGCACGGTGGATCCGAAGCCGTATCCGGCCAGCGCGTGCGGTGCCTGGACGAAGCTGGAGACGGTGAGGAAGACGACGAAGAGGGAGATGCCCAGGAACAGGCCGGCGAGGTTCGCGACGACCAACGGCCGGTGGGTGAGCATCCGGACGCTCACCAGCGGGTGGGTGAGCCGACGTTCGAACAGTACGAAGATCGTGAACGCCAGGACGGCGCCGACCAGCGAGCCGATCACCCGAGCCGAGCCCCAACCCCAGTTGTTGCCCTGGGCCAGGGGCATGAGCAGGAGTACCAGCGCGACACCGAGGATGCCCGCGCCGGCCCAGTCGGTGCTGCCCTCGGCGGCCGGCCGACGGCGCGGTACGGCGAACAGGACGCCGACGATCCCGATCACGCTGAGCACGGTGGCGAGCCAGAAGACCCGGTGGTAGTCGGCGCCGTCGCGGGTGAGCAGTCCGGTGGCGACAAGTCCGAAGCCGGCGCCGATGGCGAGCGTGCCGCTGACGATGGCCATCGCGCCGGTGAGCCGCTGCGGTGGCAGTTCGTCGCGGAGCACACCGATGCCCAGCGGGAAGAGGGCGAAGGACGAGCCCTGGAGGACCCGGGCGAGCAGGAGCAGCGGCAGGTTGTCGGTGGTGGCGGCGAGCACCGAGCCGACCAGGACCACGGCGAGTACGGCGAGCAGAACCAGGCGGCGGCCACGCAGGTCGCCGAGCCGGCCGAGGATCGGGGTGAGTACGGCGGCTGCCAGCAGGTTGGCGGTCACCACCCAGCTGGTGGCGTTGGCGGTGGAGTGCAGCGACGCGGTGATGTTGGCGAGTACCGGCACGACCAGGGATTGCAGGGCGGCGACCAGCAGTACGCCGTACGCGACGACGGGTAGTACGAGACGGGGGAAGCGTGACCCGTCGGAGGCGCTCATCATGTCGGGTTCTCTTTCGGCTGTGGGAAGCACGAACGTAGGCCCGACGGTCCTCGTTTTTCAACACCGTGTCGATTATTCTCGTCGTGACGTCGATCACCACCGACGGTGGGTATAGTGGCGGCATGCCAGCTTCCGGGAGCCGTCGTGGGCCGACCAAGGGTGATCAACGCGAACGGGCGCTGCTCGACGCGGCGCGGACCGTGCTGCGACAGAAGCCACTCGCACAGGTGACGATCGACGAACTCGCCGCCGCCGCCGGCATCGCCCGTTCCGGCTTCTACTTCTACTTCGAGTCCAAGCAGGCCCTGCTCGCCGCACTCTGCGAGAGCACGCTCGGCACGAGCGAGGAAGAACTCGCGGAGTGGGTCGAGGCGGACGGCATCGACCGGGACGCGCTACGCCGCGGAATGGCGCGCGCCCTCGATCGCTGGCGGATCGACGGCCGGTGGCTGTGCGAGGCGTTCGTCAACCCGTTCCCCGGGCCGGAGATCCTCCAGGTCCGGGAGCGGGTCACCGCCAACGGCTGCACCGCGGTCAACCGTCGCATCGAGCGCGACATCCGGGCCGGTGTCACCGTGTTGGGTGACCCCACCCTGCTCTCCATGATGGTGGTGAAGCTGAGGATGATCATGTTCGCGCACGCCTTCACCAACCCCGACGAACAGACCGACGACGCCCTGCTGGACTCGCTCACCGAGGCCACCCTGCGACTGCTCTACGGCACCCTGCCGGCGCGGGCGGACGCGGCCGCAACCGCCTCGGCCTGAGGCGGCCACGGCGCCCGCCCGGACCCCGGCCGGGGCGCGGAGGTCAGAGCGCGGAGGCCAATGCCGTGACGACGTCCCGGGCCGGGCCGGCGGGCGCCCGCCGGTAACCGGTGCCGGCCCAGAGATGGGCGCGGTCGGTGTCCCCGGCCGCCACAGCGGCCGCCCGGAGGGGACGGGTCAGGTGATGCACCGCCGGGTAGCCCAACGGGGCACCGGCCTGGTGACGGTCGACGAACCCGTTGCGCAGCGCCCGGGCCGGGCGCCCGGTGAAGGCGTGGGTCATCACGGTCTCGGTGAACGCCGGGTCGACGAGCGCGTCCTTGTGCGGCTGACTCGCCCCACTCTCGTCCGTACGCAGGAGCAGGGTCCCGACCATGACGGCGCTCGCTCCCGCGCCGATCAGGTCGCGCACCTGCCGAGCTTCGGTCACTCCCCCGGCCACCACCACCGGCAGCCCGGTCGCCCGAACGACCTGACCGGTCAGGCGCTCCAGCGTCACCGGCGTCGCCGGCTCCCCCGGCGTGTGCGTGCCGCTGTGTCCCCCGGCGTCAGCCCCCTGGGCCACGAGGCCGTCGACGCCCTGTTCCCGCGCGGCCCGCGCCTCGGCCTCGTTGGTCACGGTGACGAGAACCCGGGAGCCGGCCCGTCGCAGGGCGGACACCACCGCCTTCCCGGGCAGACCGAAGGTGAAGCTCACCACCGGCACGGGGTCCTGGAGCAACAGGTCGATCTTGTCGTTCCAGTGGTCGTCGTCGACGACCGGGTCGGCGGCGAGTTCGATGCCGTAGGGCCGGGCCTCGGCGGCCAGATCCCGGGCGTAGCGACGGAACGCGTCCACGTCGATCGGCACGGCGTTCGGTACGAACACGTTCACCCCGAACGGGATCGCGTGCCGACGGAGCTGGTCCATCTCGGTCCGCATCGCCTCGGGGGTCTTGTAACCGGCGGCCAGGAAGGCAAAGCCGCCGGCGCTCGTGACGGCCGCCACCAGTGCCGGCACGCCCGGGCCCCCGGCCATCGGCGCGGCGACGACCGGCAGCTCACTGCCGAGTAGCTCACCCCAGACGCTGGTCATGACGGTCATTCTGCCGTGACCCCGGGAGCCGGATCCGGCGCGGGTCCCCGGCCCACCAGTGTCCGCCCGAGAAGGACGCCATCGGTTCCAACTACCCGGGACGACAAGATCCGTCCAGATCAGTGTTTTGAATGTCGACAATGGTCCCGAAATACACGACAAAGCCACGCTTGAATATTGACAGAATTCTGCAATAACATGACCGAGTCTAGCTCTGTTTCGAGCCTGTGAACTCAGCGTGACGATCCTGAAGCGACACGGGGGACGCTCCGCCTTCGAGCGTCAGCACACGTCACCGTCCCGAGAGAAACGAGTCATTCGATGTCACGGAGCATCATCGAAGTCACGGCGAGGCGGGCCACGCGTCCGGCACGCTGGGCCGCCGCGGGGACCGCGTTGGCCCTCACCCTCCTCGTCGCCGGGGGCGCCGGCACGGCGTACGCCGCCACGAAGACCCAGCACGGCCCGGCCCCGGTGGTGACCCGCGCCGGCCTCGACCCTTCGCTCGTCACCGGCCGTGGGGCGGCCGTCGACTTCCTGGAGCAGGAGGCGGAGAACGCGCGGACGAACGGGACGGTGATCGGGCCGGACCGGGCGGCGTACACGCTGCCGTCCGAGGCGTCCGGCCGCCGGGCGGTCAAGCTGACCCCGGGGCAGTACGTCGAGTTCACGCTCCCCAGGACGGCGAACGCGATCACCGTCCGCTACAGCATCCCGGACGCGCCGAATGGCGGCGGCATCACCGCCCCGCTCCACGTCACGGTCAACGGCGGGTCGAAGAAAACCATGACCCTCACCTCGCAGTACGCCTGGCTGTACAACCAGTACCCGTTCACCAACGACCCCAACGCCGACCTGCTGCACCCCGACTGGTGGATCACCGAGTGCGCCTGCGTACCGGCGGCGACCACGCCGGCCCCGACGATCAGCAAGCCGTTCCGCCCCATGCACTTCTACGACGAGCAGCGCCTCCTGCTCGGTCAGACCTACCGGGCCGGTGACCGGGTACGGCTGAGCGTCCCGCCGGGCAGCAACGCCGCGTGGACCGTCATCGACCTGCTCGACTCGCAGCTCGTGGCCCCGCCTCGGGTACGGCTGATCGCGGCGAACGTCCTGGCGTTCGGCGCGGATCCCACCGGCCGCCGCGACTCCGCCGCCGCGTTCGACAAGGCGATCGCCTTCGCCAAGCTCACCCACCTCAAGGTCTACGTCCCGCCGGGGACCTACCAGGTGAACCGCCACATCATCGTGGACGACGTGACGATCGAGGGCGCCGGCAACTGGTACACGATCATCAAGGGCCGGGAGGTAGCCCTCGACCCACCGGCTCCGGACGGGTCGGTGCACACCGGCGTCGGTTTCTACGGCAGGGACGCCTCGGCCGGTGGCAGCGACAACGTCCACCTCTCCGGCTTCGCGATCGAGGGTGACGTACGCGAGCGGATCGACACCGACCAGGTGAACGGCATCGGCGGCGCGATGAGCAACTCGACCATCGACGGCCTGCACATCCGCCACACCAAGGTCGGCCTCTGGTTCGACGGGCCGATGACCAACGTCCGGGTGACGAACAACGTCATCGTCGACCAGATCGCGGACGCGCTCAACTTCCACATCGGCGTCACGAACTCGGTGGTCTCGAACAACTTCGTCCGCAACACCGGTGACGACGGCCTCGCCATGTGGTCCGAGACGACCTCGAACGCCAACAACACGTTCGACCACAACACCGTGCAGACGCCGACGCTCGCGAACGGCATCGCGATCTACGGTGGCAGGGACAACACCGTCTCGAACAACCTCGTCGCCGACCCGATCCGCGAGGGCAGCGGCATCCACGCCGGGTCCCGTTTCGGTGCCGAGGCGTTCACCGGACATCTGCGGATCACGAACAACACCGTGGTCCGAGCCGGCACGTACGAGCTGAACTGGAACATCGGCCTGGGCGCCATCTGGATCTACGCCCTGGACAAGAGCATCGAGGCGGACATCCAGGTGGTCGGGGACCACTACCTCGACAGCACGTACAACGCGATCATGATGGTCAGCGAGTGGTCCGTGAAGGACCTCTACTCGATCAGCGGCGTCCGCTTCAAGGACATCCGCGTCGACGGTACGGGCACCTCGGTGCTGAGCGCCCGGGTGGCCGGCTCCGCCTCCTTCGAGAACGTCGACGCCCGCAACATCGGCGCGGTCGGCATCAACAACTGCGGGTCGTTCCACTTCACGCCGGCCGGCTCGGAGTTCTCCGTGACCGATCTCGGCGGCAATGACGGCGGCGGCACCACCGGCCCCTGGCTCGCCGCGTGGGAGTTGCCGAACACGATCACCTGCGACGACCGGCCCCCGGTCGTCGTACCGCCGGCACCGGCGCCGTGGTGACCCCTGGGACGCCGAGGCGTTGATTCGCCCGCACGACGACGGCGGAGGCCGGGCCCTACCGAACCGCGAACTCGCGGAGACGGCAGTGGTCCGGCCTCCGGCCGTATCAACACCTGGTCAGGCCGAGGAGTCCGATCCGGACAACTACTGGAAACCGAAATGGGACGGCAGCGGCTCCCGATCGAACAGCCGCAGCGGTACCGCGTCCGCCAACGCCCGGTAACCGGTCGGACTCAGGTGCAGGTGGTCCCCGTCGTCGTACGCGCCCACCAGCCGGCGCGGGTCGCCGGGATCACGGACCACCCGGTCGAAGTCGAGGAGATCGTCGAACCGGCCGCTGGTGCGGATCCAGTCGTTGACCCGCTGGCGGGCCCGCTCGCGCAGACCGGCCGGGTCGTCGTAGGCGCCGTTGCCGCCGAACGGCAGGAGTGTCGCGCCGTAGACCCGGATGCCGTGCGCGTGGGCCCGGACGACAAGCTGGTCGTACGCGGTGACGAGGTCGTCGGCCACCCGCCTCTGCGCCGCCTCGGTTGCCTCGGCGGTGCCGATGTCGTTGACGCCCTCGAACACGACCAGCCGCCGGACCCCGCTCTGTGCCAGTACGTCGCGATCGAGCCGGGCCAGGGCACTGGGGCCGAGCCCGTCGGTGAGGACCCGGTTACCTCCGGCGGCCTGGTTCAGGATCGCCACCCCGCGACCGCCGGGGTGGGATCCGAGCCGGCGCAGCAACTGGTCGGGCCAGCGGTTGTTCGTGTTCGTGGTGGAACCCCGGCCGTCGGTGAGGGAGTCACCCAGCAGCACAGCCGCCGAGGTGCCGTCGCCGGACCACACCTCGACGCCGCTGAGCAGGTACCAGTGGTCCGTCGGCGTGGCCGCCGGCAGTTCGGCGGCGGTGACGTGGTTGCCGGCGAGGAGGTACGAGGTGGTTCTGGAGCCGGGATGTGAGGTGACCTCGTTCGTCGCCTGGCCCTCGGCCAGGTAGACGGTGATGGTGAGGTTCGTCAGTGGTGCGAGGTCGAAGCTCAGCGGGTCGGAGACGACCTGTGCCCCGACCGGTACCACCATGGACGGCTGACCGGAGAACGTCACCGATCGGGACGTCGCCGCCTGGATCCCGCTGACACCCGCTCGCCCACCGGTCGGTAGTGCGACCGAGACGGCGGTGATCGGCAGCGCGGCCCCGCCGAAGGCGTTGGAGAGGCGTACCCGCAGGTGGCGCCCGCCGACCGAGACGAACACGGTCTGCCGCAGAGTGGTGTCGACGAAGACCGCGTCGTCCCCGGTGAACGGCGCGGGCGGCAGGTTCTCCGGTTCCGTCAACTGCGGCATCGATACCCAGGTGTGCACCCAGTGGCCGGTCATGCTCGGCACCCCGGTCGCCCCGGTGCGGGAGGCCAGCCCTTCCGCACCGGGGCTCGGGGTTCAGCTCGCGGTGCAGCTGGGCGTCATGCCCGTCGCGCTGCCCGTGCCCTGGAAGCCGAACTCAGTGGTCTGCCCGGCGGTGAGCCGGCCGTTGTAGCTCACATTGCGGAACTGGACGCTGCCGCTGTTACCGCTCGCGGTCGCGCTCCAGGTGTTGGTGACCGTCGCTCCGGCGGGCAGGGTGGCGGTCACCGTCCAGCCGTTCGTACCCGAGGAGCCGGCCGTCACCCGGATCGTGGCGACGAACCCACCCGTCCACGAGTTGAGCGAGACCGACGCGGAGCAGCCGGCGCCGCCGGGCGGCGGAGTGGTGGTCGGCGGCGGGGTGGTGGTCGGCGGCGGCGGGGTGGTGGTGGTCGGCGGGGTCGGCGGGGTGGTGATCGGGTTGCCGCCACTGTTGAGGGCGTTCAGGGTCGAGGTGTACGCGGCCTTCTTGTTGCCGCTGCCGTCGAAGAGCAGTGGCGTGCCGCTGGCCCGCCACGAGTCGGTGTCGCGGATGCCCCACACCGTGATGCCGGTGCACCGGGTGACGGCGAGGCACGCCTGCACCACCCGGCCGAAGTTGTTGGCCTGGGTGGTGCCGGAGCCCTCGATGTCCAGCTCGGTGATCTGTACGTCGACGCCGAGGTTCGCGAACCGCTGCAGGTTCGCCTGGTAGTCGTTGGGAACCGGGCTCTGGGCGTTGAAGTGGGACTGGAACCCGACGCAGTCGATCGGCACGCCGCGCGACCTGAAGTCCTGGACCATCGCGTAGACGGCGTTGCTCTTCGCGTTCTGGCCGTCGGTGTTGTAGTCGTTGTAGCAGAGCTTGGCACCCGGGTCGGCGGCCCGAGCGGCGCGGAACGCCGCCTCGATCCAGTCGTTCCCGGTCCGCTGCAGGTTCGAGTCACGCCGGCCGCCACCGCCGCCGTCGGCGAACGCCTCGTTCACCACGTCCCAGGCGGAGATCTTGCCCCGGTAGTAGGTCGCCACCTGGGTCACGTGGTTGAGCATCGCGTTGCGCAGCGCGGTGCCGCTCATGTTCTGTGCCCAGCCGGGCTGTTGCGAGTGCCAGGCCAACGCGTGGCCGCGTACCTGCTGGCCGTTGGCGCGCGCACTGTTGACGATGCGGTCCGCGTTGGCGTAGTTGAACTGGTTCTGCGACGGCTCGGTCGCGTCCCACTTCATCTCGTTCTCGGCGGTGACACTGTTGAACTCGCGGTTCAGGATGCCCACGTACGTGGAGTCGGAGAGCTTGTTCGCCGCCACGGCGGTGCCGAAGTAGCGTCCCTTCTCCGCGGCCGACGCACCGAGCGTCGTACCGGCGCTGGCGTTCGGCGTGAAGGCGATCATCGTGCCGACGACGAGGGATCCCGCCGCGGTGAGCACCAGCGCCAGGCGCGGCCATGACCTCGCGCGGGCCGGTTGGCCGGGGCGAGCCGATTTGTCGCTCATCTCTGTTGCCTCTCGGACGGTTTGGGGAAGGAGATGGTTGTCGAAGCCGAAGGCATCGGGGCTGAGCGCGACGGGTCGACAGGGGACGGATCCGAGATCGCCGGCCCTGCCCAGCTCGTAGCGGTGCCCACGCCCGGAAAGGCGACCGACTACGGCGTTGACCTGGCGTCTCCTGAACCGCCCAGAAACACGACCCGCACAGGCAGCGCCACCCGCCTGGCACATCACCTTCTGGATCTCGTGCAAAAATTTGCGCAGGTCGATGTTAGCGGAAAGTTTCCGGAAGTATCAATGGCGGGACGCCGACGACCACCGAGGGACCGGTGCGTGACCCGACACGACGTCCCCCCTGCAAGCGGCCACGCGTGGCCACGGGTAACGACCACGGCCGACGACCTGGTGTCGGGTGTCACCACACATCCGGCCCAGCCAGAAGGCTCGCCCTTCCGGGGCGTTACCGGTAACTTCCGGCATCGATCGTCCGAGCCCGGCACCCGCGACCGGCACGTCCCGGGAGACCCGTTCCAACGGCTGCCGGATCGTGGTCAACGCGGGGTCGGTCTCGCCATACTGTGAGCGCTCACAGGAGCCAGCCCTTCCTTGACGTACGACCTCGCCCCGACCAGACCGTCGCGCCGGACCAGAGTGACTCACCGATCCCCCTCCCACCTGCCCACAGCCTCTGACCTGGGGATACGGTCTGGTCATGGAAATCGCCGCCATTCTGCGCGGTGGCCCCGGGGACAGTCAGTCCGTGGTGGCCACCGGACGCCAGGTGGTCTGGCGATCATGCCTCTACGAGATGACGTCCGATCGGGTCATGCGCGGCGGCGGCGAAGGACGGGTGTACGAGCACCGCCCGGACTGCTGCGAACCGTTCGGGCGGGGCGCGGAGGACAGGTGCGAGTGACCGCCGTCAACCGCCCGGGAAGAACTCGGCGCCCTGGACGTACAGGCTCCGGAAGCCGCTCTTGACGGCTCCCGGAGCCCGGTCGCCCATGCGTCAGTAGCGGTAGTGGTCGGGCTTGTAGGGGCCCTCGATGTCGAGTCCGAGGTATTCGGCCTGCTTCTTCGTCAGGGTGGTGAGACGTACGCCGAGCGCGTCCAGGTGCAGCCGGGCGACCTTCTCGTCCAGGTGCTTCGGCAGCGTGTAGACCTCGTTGCGGTACTGGTCGGGCTTGGTGAACAACTCGATCTGGGCCATCGCCTGGTTGGTGAAGGAGTTGGACATGACGAAGCTCGGGTGGCCGGTGGCGTTACCGAGGTTCATCAGCCGCCCCTCGGAGAGCACGATGACCGAGTGCCCGTCGGGGAAACGCCACTCGTGCACCTGCGGCTTGATCTCGACCCGCTCGATCCCCGGCACCCGGGCCAGCCCGGCCATGTCGATCTCGGTGTCGAAGTGGCCGACGTTGCCGACGATCGCGTTGTGCTTCATCCTCGCCATCTGCTCGGCCATGATGATGTCCGGACCGCCGGTCGTGGTGATGAAGATGTCGCCGGTGGAGACGACGTCCTCCAGCTCAACCACCTGGAGGCCCTCCATAGCGGCCTGGAGTGCGCAGATCGGATCGATCTCGGTGACCACCACCCGGGCGCCCTGGCCGCGCAGTGACTCCACCGCCCCCTTGCCCACGTCGCCGTAGCCGCAGACGACGGCGAGCTTGCCGCCGAGCATCACGTCGGTGGCACGGTTGAGGCCGTCGGCGAGCGAGTGCCGGATCCCGTACTTGTTGTCGAACTTGCTCTTGGTCACCGAGTCGTTGACGTTGATGGCAGGGAAGAGCAGCTTGCCCTCACGGGCGAACCGGTAGAGGCGGTTGACGCCGGCGGTGGTCTCCTCCGTGACGCCCCGCAACTGCTCGGCGATCCGGGTGAAGCGCTGGCCGTCGGCGGCGAGGCTCTCGGCGAGCGTACGCAGGATGATCTGGTATTCCTCGTGGTCGTCCTCGTCCGGCTGCGGTACGGCACCGGCCTTCTCGTACTCCACGCCCTTGTGTACGAGCAGCGTGGCGTCGCCACCGTCGTCGACGATCATGTTGGGGCCCTGGCCGTCGCCGAAGTCGAACAGGCGCATGGTGCACCACCAGTACTCCTCCAGCGTCTCGCCCTTCCAGGCGAACACCGGCGTACCGCTGGGCCGCTCGACCGTGCCGTTCGGGCCGACGACGACCGCCGCGGCGGCCTCGTCCTGGGTGGAGAAGATGTTGCACGAGACCCAGCGGACCTGGGCGCCGAGCGCGACCAGGGTCTCGATCAGCACCGCGGTCTGGACCGTCATGTGCAGGGACCCCGCGACCCGTGCGCCACGCAGGGGTTGGGCGTCGGCGAACTCCCGCCGGATCGCCATCAGGCCCGGCATCTCGTGTTCGGCCAGGCGCATCTGGTGCCGTCCCGCCGCGGCGAGCGACAGGTCCGCGACCGCGAAGTCGACGCCGTTGATCTCTTGCAGTCGTGCGTTCATGGATTCCTCTTCCGTACTGCCCGGAGTGCATGGGTTCTCGGTCGGGTGGGATCCGACCGGTACGGCGCCGCGGTGGGTGTGGCCCACGGCGCGGCAGGAGGTGACCTGAAAAAGGGCACCTCCTGCTCGGAGGCGCCCTTGTCACTGGCCGCAGGTCGAGCGTGGCGGATGGGATCCGTCGCAGCGCCTCTCGACCCGGGCCGCGCCCCGAGGGACGCACGGGAAGCATAGCGCGCACGCCGCGCTCAGGACATCACGCGCACCAGGTCGGTACGGGATCGGATACCGAGCCGGCTGAAGATGTTGCGCATGTGGTGGTCGACCGTACGGGTGGAGAGGAAGAGCCGGGCTGCCACCTCCCGGTTCGTGGCGCCCTCGGCGACCAGCCGGGCGATCTGCAACTGTTGCGCGGTCAGCGCCCCGGTCAGCGCCACCGGCGACGCCTCGACGGTCTCCCCGGCCGCCCGCAGTTCCGCGCTGGCCTGCGCCGCCCAGTACGCCGACCCCAGGTGCACGAACGTCTGCCACGCGGTGTGCAGGTGCTCCCGCGCGTCCCGGGGTCGGCGGCTGCGCCGCAGTTCCCGGCCGAAGAGCAGTTCCGTACGCGCCCGCTCGAACTTCGACCCGGTCGCCGGATGGAGCAGCAGCGCGGTCCGGAATCCCTCCTCGGCCGCCGCGCTGCCCCGAGGCGCGAGCAGGGCGTGGCACCGGGCGGAGAGGGCCCGACGGGCGGGGCTGCCGGTGTCGCCGACCCAGCGGTCGAAGATCGCCAACGCGGCGTACCCGGGCGACGGGTCGCTGCCTCGGGCGGCGGCCTCGACCAGGTACGGCATGGCCATCATCTGGACCAGGATCTGCCCGCGCCCGGTCGCCGGGTCGGCGAGCGCGGCCAGCCGGGCCAGTGCGTCGTCGCAGCGACCGGCGGCGAGTTCCAGCACGCCGAGCGCCCACTGGGCCAGTGCCCGGGGGCGGGTGTCGCCCACCGGCGCGTCGCCGATCTGTGCGACCCGTCGGATGCAGGAGGGCTGGTCGCCGCCGATGGCGGCGAAGACCGCCAGCAGGCCGAGGTGGGCAGCGGCGCAGTTGCGCTGGCCGGTCTCCCAGGCGGTGCGGTACCCCTCGTGGGCGGTCGCCGCCGCGTCCTCGTCCGGGCCGAGCCAGTATTCGGCGCACGCCCGTAGCTCCAGCACCCGGGGCAGCAGGGCGATCTGCCCGGTGGCGCGGGCCAGTTCGACCGCGCGGCCGGCTGCCCGGTGTGCGGCCTGGTCGTCGGCGAGCAGCAGGCTGTCGGCGCTCGCCACGGCGAGTGCCGCCGCGTCGTCGAGCCGGGTGGCGAGGTCGACGACGCGACGCAGCGGCGGCACCGCCCGACGGTGGTCGCCGCGGAGCATGGCGCCGAATCCGTCGAGGTGGGCGCGCATCAGCTCGGTGACCGGTGAGCCGTCGCGGTGACGCAGGGCCGTGGCGCGGCGGGCGAGGTCGGCGAAGCGGTGGTCGGCGCCGACGAAAGTGGCCGCCTCGCCGGCGCGTACCAGGGCGGTGAGGGCGAGATCCGTGCGCTCACCGGTGAGGAGGTCGGCGGCGGCGAGCAGCATGTCGATCGCGGCGCTGGCCGACCCGGAGCGCAACTCCATCTCACCACGGAGCAGCGCCACCGGTCCGCGCAGTTCGGGGCCGACGGTGACGGTCGCCGTGGGTGGTCGCGGAATGAGCGAGTCCGGCGGCGCCGACCCGGCTGGCTTCGCGGCGCCGCCGCCGAGTTCGCCGAGGAGTTCACGGGCGCGGTACGGCGAGCCGGCCAGCCACGCGTAGCGGGCGGCGGTGAGCAGCCGGCTTGCCACGCGGAAGGGTTCCGTGGTCAGTCGGGCGGCCCGTTCGAGCGCGTGCGACGCGGCGAGGTAGCCGTCGGGTCCACTGGCGGCGGCCCGTTCCAGCTCGGCGGCGAGGCCGGGATCGGGTTCGGTGGCCGCGGCGGCGAGGTGCAGCGCGCGTCGGAGCCGGTCCCGCTCGCCGTCGAGAACACCGGCGAGCCTCAGGTGACCGGTACGGCGCTGCGCCAGCGGCGCCTCGTCGTGCACGATCGCCCGGACCAGCGGGTGGGCGAAGTGGACCCGCTGGTCCCCGACCCGTACCAGTCCGGACACCTCGGCGGGAGTGAGGGCGTCGACGCCGGTTCCGGACGCCTGTGCGGCCCGGACCAACGTGGACGCGTCGAGTTCGTGGTCGAGCGCGGCCAGCAGGAGCAGCCATCTGGTCTCCGGCGCGAGGGTGGCCAGCCGGCGACGGTAGCCCTGGCGCAGCACGCTGTCCGGCCCGAGCGCGGTGGGCGGCGGCTGGTCACCGCGACGCTGTGCCGGGGTGAGTGCACCGGCCAGGTCCGTGAGGGCCTGCGGGTTGCCGGCGGCGAGTCGGGCGAGCGCGGCGGCGACGCCGTCGGGCAGGGGTTCGTCGAGCAGGTCGGCGAGGAGGTCGGTGCTGCTGGCCCGGTCCAGGCCGGGCAGGTGCCGGGACCCGATGCCATCGAGCACGGTGTCCGGGGCGGCGGCGAAGAGGACGGCGACGGGTTGGCCGTGCAGTCGGCGCGCGGCGAAGGAGAGCGCGTCGAGCGAGGGGCGGTCGAGTAGTTCGACGTCGTCGATGGTGCAGAGCACCGGGCGGTCCCGGCCGGCGGTGACAAGCAGTGCGCGTACCGCCATGGCGAGGGCGAAGCGATCCGATGGTGGGCAGTCGCCGCCGGCGAGGGCCCGACCCAGCACCCGGGCGAGCGAGGCGGGCAGGGCGGCGACCTGGTCGAGCAGCGGCTCGACCAGTCGCTGCAGTCCGGCGTACGGCAGCCCCGTCTCGTCGGCGAGCCCGGCGACGGCCAGGATGGTGAAACTCGGTGCGGTCGCCCGCGCGTCGGCCAGCAGGGCGCTCCTGCCGATTCCCGGGGGGCCGTGCAGGGCCAGCGCCGCACCACTGCCCCCGGCCGTCTCCCGAAGCAGTTCGGCCACTGCCCGCCGTTCGGCGTCCCGGCCACGAAGGAAGGTTATTTGCACTGCCGATGCAGTAACCATGGGCTCAGTGTTACCTATCGGTAATCACTTGGAAAGAGCCTGGTGACGCGAGGGTCGAGTGTTCCCGGTCCGTCGACGAGGCGGAGATCGCGCACCAGGCGTCGGGAACGAGGAACGGCCTCCCCCTGTGGAGCTGGTGGTTATTCGGTTGGCGCGGACCACGGCCCTGGGTAACCTGACCCTCCCTGATCCGACGTCCGAAGTGGGTGCATTTGATGCCGGTGCGCAGCGTTCTGATCCGAACCGACCAGCGCCAGCCCGAGCTCACTCACCCCATGGACGTCAGGAGTCACAGAAATGGACCTTCCACGTAGTTTCACCATTCGCGAGGGCGACCTCCGCATCCTCAACCCGTACTCGCCGGAGAAGCTGGCCACGCTCGGCCAGGTCATCCGCCTCCGCCCGGGAATGTCGATGCTCGACCTCGCCTGCGGCAAGGGCGAAATGCTCTGCACCTGGGCCCGCGACCACGGCATCCGTGGCACCGGGGTCGACATCAGCACCGCCTTCCTCGAAGCGGCACGGGCACGGGCGGCCGCGCTCGGCGTCGCCGACCGGGTCGGCTTCGTCCATGCCGACGCGGCGACGTTCGTCGCCGACGAACCGGTCGACCTGGCCACCTGCATCGGCGCCACCTGGATCGGCGGCGGCGTCACGGGCACCCTCGACGTTCTCGACCGCAGCCTCCGCCCCGGCGGGATGCTGCTCGTCGGCGAGCCGTACTGGCGGCTCGACCCACCCGACCAGGAAACCGTCGAGGCGTGCTACGCCCGGTCGAAGGACGAGTTCCAGAGCCTGCCCGACCTCGTACGCCTCTTCGGCGATCGCGGGTGGGACCTGGTCGAGATGGTGCTGGCGAACCAGGACAGTTGGGACCGGTACGCGGCCGCGCACTGGCTCAACCTCCGTACCTGGCTCGACGACAACCCGGAGGACGAACTCGCGGCGGAACTGCGGCGGGAACTGACGGATGATCCGGCGCGCTACGTCCGCTACGTCCGCGAATACCTTGGCTGGGGAGTCTTCGCCCTGATCAAACGCTAAGCGGTCGACCAGAAGTCTTGTCCGTAACCCTCGGTAGCCAGGGCGCCGCGGTGGTCTGAAGTCCGCCCAACCGGTGTCGATCCGATGGTCATGGCCGCGCCCCGTCACCCTTGCGGGGCGCGGTCCTGGACGATACGGCTGACGGCGGTGACGACAGCAGCCCGCAGTTGCTGCCACCGTTCGGCCGACCACGGTCCACCACTGTCCGTAATCTGGAGCCCCAGCGGGGTGAGTACATGGACGTGATGGATGGCCCAGATCACGGCGTAGAGGTCGGCGTGCGCGAGTGACTGGTCGATCTGGGCGGTGGTCAGCGAGTCGAGGGCCTGCCGGTAGTAGTCGAGTTCCGGCTCGGTAGGCGCGGGCCGTTCCAGTTGACGCCACAGGGTTAGGCGCACCCGGTCGGGGTCGGAGGCGTAGTAGTCGAAGATTGCGCCAGCGAACCGCGGAAGGTCCTCCCAGGAAGCCGGCAGGCTCTCGCGGCTGAACTCCAGGCGTGCGACGACCACCTGGTCGAAGAGATCTTCCTTCTTGCCGAAGTGCTCGTAGATCGCGCGCTTGTTGGCCTTCGCGTTCTCGGCGATCCGGTCGACACGGGCGCCGGCCAGGCCATAGGCGGCGAACTCCCGGTAGGCCGCCTCAAGAATGCGCTCTTTGGTCGCGCTGGAGTCGTAGACCACGTGAGCAGTGTAACGAACGAACTAGTTCGTAATCCACGTGAGGGCGTGTGTATGGTTGGCGAACTAGTTCGTTCGCTTTCCGGCCGCGCCCCGGCGGCCGATCAGATAGGAAGTGGTTCTTTTGTCCGCGTTTGCCCTGTCTGTGCCCGTGACGGCCACCGTCGCAGGCGAGCCACATCCCACTCGATCGACGTTCGACGTGGTAAATCCGGCCACCGGTGAGGTTTTCGCGGTCGCCCCGGACGCTTCGGCGGCCGACGTCGACGCTGCGGTGAAGGCCGCCCACAACGCGTTCGCCGCCTGGCGGTCGGACCCGGCCGCGCGCCGGGCCGCCCTACACGCAGCCGCCGACGCCCTGACCACAGCTCGTGACGAGATCGCCCCGGTGCTAACGGCCGAGCAGGGCAAGCCCCTGGCCGAGTCGGCTCGTGAGGTCACCACGGCTGCCGCCTACTTCCGCTACTACGCGGACATGGAACTTGGGCGCCAGGTGATCCGTGACGACGCGGACGCTCTGGTGCAGATCGTGCACCGGCCGCTCGGGGCCGCGGCGATCATCGCGCCGTGGAACTTTCCGCTGATCATTGCTGCGGCGAAGATCGCCCCAGCACTCTCCGCCGGGAACACGGTAGTGCTCAAGCCATCGCCATTCACACCGCTGTCCTCGCTGAGAATCGGTGAGGTGCTGCGCGGCGTGCTACCTCCCGGCGTGTTCAACGTGCTCAGCGGTGGCGACAAGGCCGGAGCCGCCATGACGGAGCACCCATTGATTCGAAAGATCAGCTTCACCGGGTCCACCGCCACGGGCAAGGCCATCGCAGCCGCTGCGGCGGCCGACCTGAAGCGCACCACTCTGGAACTCGGAGGCAACGACGCGGCCATCATCCTGGCCGACGCCGACCCCACCGCGGTCGCTGCGGGCATCTTCGCGCGCGCCTTCTCCAACACCGGTCAGGTGTGCGTGGCCCCCAAACGGGTCTACGTCCCCGAAAAGCTGCGCGCGCAGGTTGTCGAGGCGTTCGCGGAGCTGGCCCGGAATGCACGGATCGGCGACGGCACCGACCCCGCCACGCAGTACGGCCCGCTGAACAACCGTCCCCAGCGCGACCGCGTAGCGGAGTTGGTCGGCGACGCGGTGCGCCGAGGGGCGACCGTCGCCGCCGGTGGCGCCGAAATCGAGGGTAAAGGCTTCTTCTACCAGCCCACGATCCTGACCGACATCAGTGACGGCGTCCGGATCGTGGACGAGGAGCAGTTCGGGCCCGCGCTGCCGATCATCGGCTACCGCGACGTGGAGGACGCGCTGGCCCGGGCGAATGCCACCCACTTTGGGCTGGGCGGCTCCGTCTGGGGCGGTGACCCCGAGCAGGCCCTTGCCGTCGCCGAGCGCATGGAGGCCGGCATGACATGGGTGAACACCCACACCGCCACGAGTTTCGACCAACCGTTCGCCGGAATCAAGTGGAGCGGCGTCGGCGTCGAGAACGGCCGCTGGGGCCTGGAGGGCTTCACCGAGATGCAGGTCATCCACCATGCCCGGGCAGCGAAAATCGCCGCACAGCGCTGACCGCGAGAGCGGGTCACGCCCGATAAAGGTCGCGCCGCCCGGTCCGGCGTCCATCGCCTGCCGGGTAGGCCGGCAACGACCCCTGCGACGAGGAGCAGCGCCCGCCGGCCTAGGAGAAGCCGCGCGTCGTCGCCCTGCCACGAAAGGCCTCTCTCCTATGCCCGTCACGCGCGTCCGCAGAGCCAGGGCGGCCGGCACCACTCCCACCGCAGGGCTGGTGACCGCCGCCCTGGCCTTCGCCGGGCTGACGACGTCGATGGCCCAGACCGCGATGGTTCCCCTCGTCCCACAGCTGCCACGCCTGCTGAACACCTCGCCGTCCGGCGTGGCCTGGACGGTAACCGCCGCCTTGATCGCCGGAGCGGTCTCAAACCCGATCGTCGGGCGACTGGGGGACATTTACGGCAAGCGACGGGTCCTGCTGTGGACCCTGATGGCCCTGTTCGCAGGATCCCTGCTGTGCGCGTTCGGCGACACGCTGCCTGTCGTGATCGCGGGACGCGCGGTCCAGGGTTGCGCGCTGGGCGCGATCCCGGTCGGCATCAGCATCCTGAGGGAGCTACTGCCCGCCTCCCGGGTCGCCACCGCCACCGCGGTGATGAGTTCCATGGTCGGCGTCGGCGGCGCGCTGGCCCTTCCCGGCGCGGCCCTGCTGATCCACGGCGCCTCCTGGCACGTGCTCTACTGGGCCTTCTCGGTCTTGAGCCTGGTGGCGCTCGTAGGGGTGCGTGCCGTCGTGCCCTCGCCGTCCCCCTCCAGATCCGCCGCCACGATGGACACCGGCGGGGCCGTCGGACTCGCCCTGATCTTGGTCGCTCTGCTATTGGCACTGTCCGAGGGTGGCGCGTGGGGCTGGACGAGCCCTCGCGTGTGTGGCCTGTTCCTGGCCGCCGCAGCGGTGCTCGCCTGGTGGGGCCGGTGGGAGTGGCTGCGGCCTCATCCGCTGGTGGACCTGCGGGTGTCGTCCGCCCGGCAGGTACTCGTCACCAACGTGACCGCGGTCCTGGTGGGTTTCGCCACCTACGCGCTGGCGTACTCGGTAAGCCAACTGCTGCAACTGCCCTCGGGCACCCACTACGGACTGGGCCTGTCGACGCTCACCGCCTGCCTGTGTCTGGCGCCCTCCGGGATCGTCATGCTGCTGTCCTCACCAGTGTCGGCACGCCTCTCGGCGCGGTTCGGCGCCCGCATCACCCTGACAACGGGCTGCGTCCTAGTCGCCCTCGGCTGGGCGCTGAGCCTGCTGCTCATGCACACGACCTGGGGGCTGGTGGCCGCCAGCTGCGTCATCGGCACCGGCGTCGGGCTGGCCTACGCGGCGATGCCCCTGTTGGTCATGACCGCCGTACCGTCCTCCCAGACGGCATCCGCCAACGGCCTCAACACTCTGATGAGGTCACTGGGCACCTCGTCGTCCGGTGCCGTGCTCGGGATGATCCTGACTACCAGGGTGACCGTCTTCCACGGTGCCACCGTCCCCACCGAAGGCGCGTTCCACACCGTGTTCCTCAGTGCGCTCGCCGCCTCCCTGCTAGCCATCGTGACGGCACTGCTACTGCCCTCGAGTCGCCGTACCGGCGCCAAGCGGACGGGTGTTGGCGTCCCGGCTGAACCGTCGTGACGACCCCACTCTGGATCATCTCGGCGATCGAATGGGCGACCGGACGAAATTGGCCATTGCGGCCGGCCCCGTCTACTCCCCCGCGCTCTCCGCCAACAGCGGATCGTCACTCCCGCGACCCTCCTGACCTGGGACCACCGCCTGGGGCAGCCAGTCCGGCAACGCTTCCCGACGACGCAGCCAGGTCCGAGGTATCCCGTTCACCCCGCTGCCGGTGTACGCGGCGACGATGCCACCGACGATCGCCGAGGTGGTGTCGACGTCCCCACCGGCCTCGACGCAGGCGGCGATCGCCGCCGGGTAGTCGTGCAGGTGGGTCGCGGCGACCCAGAGGGTGAACGGCACGGTGTCCTGGGCCAGCACCTGCGAGCCGTTGCCGAGTTCGTAGGCCGCCTCCGCCACGCTCCCGCCGAGCAGTGTCCGGGCCCGTTCGATGCCACGCCGAACCCGGCTCTCGACGAGGTGGTCGAGTGCCGAGTTGAGCAGTTCTCCGGCCTCGGGGCGGACTCCTACCGTCCGCCCCCACCCCGCCTCGGCGGCGGCGACCGCGACTGCGACCGCACCGAGCACCGCCTCGGCGTGTGCGTGGGTGACCTCCGCCGAACGCATCGCCTCCAGCGCGGCGGTGCGGGAATCGTCCGCGTGGAACGCACCCAACGGCGCCACCCGCATCGCGGCGCCGTTGCCCATGGAGCCCTGCCCTTGGAAGACGGACCGGGCCACGTCGCGCCAGGCGGCGCCTTCACGGATCTGGCGCAGGACCACCACGGCTCCCCCGCCGTAGCCCCGGTACGGCTCGAACCGCTCGGCGAACGCCATGGCCAGCCGGTCCTGGTCGATCCGGCCATGCGTCTGAAGCTGCTCCGCGATCGAGCAGGCCATCTCGGTGTCGTCGGTCCACGGCCACGGTCCGGCGGGTATGTGGCCGGCGGCGAAATCCTCGGCCGAAACGCCGGGTACGAAGAACTGGGCGCCCAGAGCGTCGCCCACGGACAGCCCGTCCAGGCTGTCGAAGCAGAGTCGCGACATGGTCATGTTGCGCCGATCCTGCCACGGAACCTGGTGCCGGCGTACCCACGTCGGGTCGGGACCACCACGGAGCAGAGCGGTATGGTCGGCGTCGCGCCACCGGAACGCGCGACCCGAAAGGCGAGCCCATGATCATCCCTGCGCGTTTCAACGGTCCACCCGGCTCGGGCAACGGCGGCTATTCGGCCGGGGTCTTCGCCGAGGGTGCCGCGTGCGAGGTGACGCTGCGGATCCCGCCGCCGCTGGAGACGCCGCTGTCACGGGTGGGCGGGCTGGTCCAGGGGCCCGACGGCGCCGTGGTGGCCGAGGTCGGACCGGCCGCCGAGGTCGACACGGTGGTGCCGCCCGTCGGGTACGCCGAGGCCGTCGAAACCTCCCGCACGTACGCCGGCTTCACCACCCATCCGTTCCCCACCTGCTACGTCTGTGGGCCGGAACGCGGCGACGGCCTGCGCATCTTCCCCGGCCGGACGGGCGACGACCGGACCGCCGCGCCCTGGACGGTCCCGGCGGAGGTGTCGCCCGCGATGGTCTGGGCCGCGCTGGACTGTCCAGGTGGCTGGGCGGTCATCGCCGCCGGACGCCCGTACGTGCTGGGCCGGATCGCGGTCGCGCTCGACCGGATGCCGCTGCCGGGTGACCGTTGTGTCGTGGTCGGGGCCCTGGCGCGCACCGAAGGGCGCAAGGCCCTGGTACACACCACCCTGTACGCCCCGGACGGCGCCGCGCTGGCCCGTGCCCGCGCCACCTGGATCGCGATCGGCTGACCGGCCGGCACCGCACCCGCGGAAACGGCTGGAGTATTCCGTTGTCCGGGGCGATACCCCGAGTTGCGCGTTCTGACGCTCGTCAATGTGGCCGATTGCCGGCGCGACGATGATCCCTAGGATCGGCTTCATGACCGTACCGCTGCGTCAGCGTCCGTACGACCTCTTCTTCGTCATCTTCTTCGCTATCAACGCATTGATCATCACCTACATCGTCGACCTCGAACAGCTGGTGGTCGCCGATCCGGCGAACTTCGACTATCCCTTGTGGCCCCCGGCGCCGGCGATCGATCTGGTGCACTGGTGGGGCAACACCTACGATCCGCTGCTGATGGCCCGTCCCCCGTTCTGGCGGATGACCATCTGGATCGACGTCGTCTTCTTCGGACCGTTCTACCTGTTCGCCCTCTACGCCTTCATTCGCGGTCGCAACTGGATCAAGGTGCCGGCGCTGGTATGGTCCGGCACGATGCTGGCGAACGTGTTGATCATCCTGATGGACGAACGGTACGGCGTCACGCCCACCCCCAACTTCCCCATCGTGTTGGCGGCGAACACGGCCTGGCTGGTCACCCCGTTCCTGGTGATCTGGCGCCTGCGCCGTGAGCAACCGTTCACCCGGGTCGAGCCGGTAACCGCATGAGGGGCGACTTCGGCCAGCGGTACGGGCCCTGGGCACTGGTCGCAGGCGCGTCGGAGGGGCTCGGTGCCGCCTTCGCGCACCGGCTGGCGGGCGCGGGCCTGAACCTGATCCTGGCGGCACGGCGGGAACAGCCGCTGGCCGCCCTGGCGGAACAACTGCCCACCCGTACCATCACGGTCAGCGCGGACCTGGCCACCACGGACGGCCTCGACCGGGTTGTCGAGGCGGCGGACGGCCTCGCCGTCGGCCTGGTGGTCGCGAACGCCGCCTACTCGCCGATCGGCCGGCTCATCGAGATGGACCCGGCGGAGACCACCCGCGCACTGGACCTCAACTGCCGCATGCCACTGCGGCTCGCCCACGACTTCCTACCGGCGATGGCGGCCCGGGGACGCGGCGGCTTCGTGGTCATGTCGTCGCTCGCCGGCCTGCAGGGCTCACCACCGATCAGCGTGTACGCGGCGACGAAGGCGTTCGGCGCGATCCTCGCCGAGGGCCTCTGGGCGGAACTGCGCGGCGCCGGCGTCGATGTGGTCACCTGCGTCGCGGGCGCGGTGGCCACGCCCAACCTCGCCGGCGCGAAGGGCCGTCCCGCCCCCGGCACACAGACACCCGATCAGGTCGCGCGAACCGCGTTGCGGGGTCTCGGCCGTGGACCGCGGGTGATCCCCGGACTGACCATGCGGTTCTCGTCCGCGCTCATGTCCCGGCTGCTCCCGCGCCGCACCGCGATCGCCGTCATCGCCCGGGCGAGCCGGGACCTCTCGCCTCCCTCCGCCGGGTAGGTCACCGCCGCTCGACAGGGACCGGTCGGGGCCACGACGATCTGCGGTGACCAGCCCCGACGCGTCGATCATTGCGCGATGATTACCTGCAGTAATCATCGCCTGATCGACAGCGAACCCGGAGGCCCAGGTGACGCGGTTGCCCAGGGTCGTCCACCCGCTGCGGCTGCGCGGAACAGGGCCCGCCGCCCAGGAGGGCGAGCGACACGCGACCTGGCTGGAACTCTTCTTCGACCTGGTGTTCGTGCTGGCGCTCTCGTCCATCACGACGGAAATAGGGAATGGCGCGTCGCCTGCCACCTCGAAAATCCTGGTCGCGGTCGCGCTGTACATGCTCGTGCAGTGGGCCTGGGTCAGCCAGTCCTTCTACGACACCCGATACGACCCGGACGACTGGCTCCACCGAATCCTCGTGTTCGTGGCGACGGCCGGTGCCGGTGGCATCGCGATCGGCGTACGCCACCTACCCGAGGACCTGTTGCTGCCGGCCGGCTACCTCGTGGTACGCGGCGCGCTGATCCTGATGTACCTGCGGGTCCTGCTCACCAGCCAGGCGGAGCGGTCGGTGGCGACGGTCTACCTCGGCGGGTTCGGGGTCGGTTGGTCTCTCTGGCTCGCCTCGCTCGCCGTCGACCCGTCGACCCGCCCGATCCTCTGGGTGGTCGCGGTCGCGATCGAACTGAGCACCCCCGTGTGGGGGTACCGCTGGCTGCTGCAACACCCGGTCGACACCTCACACCTGCCCGAGCGGCTCGGCCAGTTCACCATCATCCTGCTCGGCGCCACGCTTGCCGACCTGCTCAACGCCGTACCGGTGAGCCACCGCTCCGGCGAACTGGTCGGCGCGGCGATGCTGGCATTCGTGGTGCCGGTCTCCATCTGGTGGATCTACACCACCTTCCTGACCAGCCAACTTGCCTTATCCCGGTTACGCAACGGGTCGTGGTACGCGTTCCTGCACCTACCACTCGGCACCTCACTCGTCTTCCTCGGGTGGGCGCTGGGCGAGGTCGTCCAGGAGATCGCCCACGGCGTGCCTCGGCTACCCGACACGCTCCGCGTCCTGCTCAGCGGCTCGATCGTGATCGCGATGCTGTCGGGGCTGCTGCTGCAGTGGGGATCGCTCGGCTCGCTCCTGCTGAAACGGATCGTCATCGCGGGCGTGGGGATGACCGCGGTGATCGTGACGGCCGCCGTGGTCAGCGATCCGCTGCTCACTCTGGCCCTGACGGCCTTGTCCATGGCCAGCTACGCCAGCCTCGTCAACTCGGAGATCTTCCACGTCCGCTCGGCACGGTCGAACCCCTGACCGAACCCGATCACATCGCCAGCAAGACCGCCCAGCCGGGTTTCGGCGTACGCCGAAAAGATTGACCTGCCGACCCACCAGCCCCAGATTAGGGGGCCAACGGGGAGGAGAACGCCTTGCGACGGATCATGATCTGGGGAATGGCGTGGGGGCTGCTGCTCGGCGCGTCGGCCTGCGACGGGGGCGAACCACCGGCGACACCAGCCTCCCCCACCGCAGCCGCCGTACAGCCCGCACCGGGCAAGCACCAGTTGACCCTCGACCACGCCGGAGTCACCCGTCGATACCGACTCCACGCGCCCGCGAGCTACGACCCGGCGACCGCCGTCCCATTGGTGATCGCGTTGCACCCGTTTCCCGGCGAGGGTCTGGGCATGAGCGAGATGGTCGGCCTGGACGGCAAGGCCGAGCAGGAAAACTTCCTGGTCGCGTACCCCGACGGGATCAATGGCGGCTTCAACGCGTTGGTCTGCTGCGGCACCGCGGACGATGTCGGCTTCCTCAGGGCGCTCACCGAACACCTGATCAGCGAATGGCGGGTGAACCCGGACCGGGTGTACCTGACCGGGATCTCCAACGGGGGCGACCTGAGTTTCCGGGCCGCGGTCGAGGCCACCGGCGTGTTCGCCGCAATCGGCGTGGTCAGCGGTGGTTTCGGAGGTCCGCTCGCCGCTGCCGCCGACTATGCGCCCCGCACACCGGTCTCGGTGATCACCTTCATCGGTGGCCAGGATCGCTACGTCAAGGAGTTCCAGGCTGGAATTCGGACCTGGCAGGAACGGCTGCGCTGCGCCCCGGCCACGTCCACCCGGGTCGCCGAGACGATCGGCATGACCCAGGCCCGGTGCGCCGACGGCAGCGACGTCCACGTGTACGTGCTGGACGAGATGGGTCACTCCTGGCCGGGGGCGAAGGTCGGCATGATCGCGGCTCCCACGGCGGGACTCGTGGCGACGGACCAGATCTGGGAGTTCTTCGCCGCCCATCCCCGCCTGTCCTGAGCCGCCGCGCGGGGCAACGGGACGACGGCCGGTGCGGCATACTTCCGGCCGTGCGGGGGACAGGACGACGAATAGCTTTCGGTACGGCGGCATTGCTGGTGGTCGCGCTGGTTGCGGGCGGCCTGTGGTGGTACTTCCACCCGACCGACCCGCTCCACGACCGAGCGGTGGCGGACGCCACGAGCAAGGTTGACAAGGTTCTCGACCGGTTCGAGTACGACCACCTCCACAAGGCCAGCGACTACGCACACTCTGCCGGTCAACACTCCGACGTCACCGTTCTCGACGTCGACGGCGAGACGCACTGGCAGACCGGCGTGACGTTGGTGCTCCAGGTGATCGGTCATGCTGAGGGGGAGACCCCTGACGGCCTCCGGATCGGCAAACACGATGAGCCGATCTGCTTCCGTATTCAGCTCGGGCCGGACGACGACAGCCGCGACGACGACATCGACTGCCCGGCCGGCCCTCCGGTGCCGGTCACGAAGGATCCGACGCTCCGTGGCGTTGACGACCTCCTGAAGAGTGCCCTGGAGTCGGTCGGTCCGGACGAGGCCGCCGTCCGCGTGGCGATCGCCGGCCTGGAACTCGACCCGGCCATCGAGCAGAAGGTCGCCGTGCGCGACGGCATGGTCGGCGTGTCCTTGCGGGCTTCGCAGTACGACTGTCTCCTGGCTCGGGTCACCTCGAAGGGGCCCGCGCTCTGGCGACCGTCGCACACCCAACTGGCCCCGGGCGAGCTGCCCTGCTCGGCGGGGGTCGCGTTGAGCAGCGAGTTCGGAAAGTACCCGCACTGACCCTGCCCGAGGTCATACCGTGACCGGAATGCGGATACTCGTCACCGGAGCGGCCGGGTTCATCGGTTCACACGTCGCCGATCTCCTCGCCGACCAGGGGCACGAGGTGGTCGCGCTGGACGCGCTGCTGCCCCAGGCCCACGGTGGGCCGCCACCTCCCTGGACCCGCCGCCACGAACTGATCGTCGGAGATGTACGGGACGCCGACCTACTGGCCGGCGTACTACCGACGGTCGACGCCGTCTGTCACCAGGCGGCGATGGTCGGGCACGGGTTGGACCCCTCGGACGCCCCCAGGTACGCCGCACACAACGACCTCGGCACGGCCAGTCTGCTGGCGGCGATGCACCGGGTCGGGGTACGGCGGCTGGTGCTGGCGAGTTCGATGGTGGTCTACGGCGAGGGGCGGTACGACTGCGACCGGCACGGCGTCGTACGGCCGACCGAACGGACGCCGGCCGATCTTGACGCCGGCCGGTTCGAGCCGACCTGCCCCGAGTGCGGTGATCCGCTCACCCCGGGGCTGGTGCCGGAGGACGCGCCACTGGAGCCGCGCAGCACGTACGCCGCGACCAAGCTGGCTCAGGAGCACCTGGCCGGGGCGTGGGCACGACAGACCGGTGGCGGCGTCTGGGCACTGCGCTACCACAACGTGTACGGCCCGAGAATGCCCCGGGACACCCCGTACGCCGGGGTGGCGTCGATCTTCCGTTCGGCGCTGGCCGCCGGACAGGCACCCCAGGTGCTGGAGGACGGGCGGCAACGACGCGACTTCGTGCACGTCACCGACGTCGCGAGGGCGAACCTGCTCGCCCTGACCACGGCACCGCCGAACGGGCTGGTACCGCTGAACATCTGCTCCGGTCAACCACACACCGTCGGAGAACTCGCCCACGAACTGGCTACCGCGATGGGCGGGCCCACGCCCGAGGTCGTCGGCGGCGGCCGACCAGCGGACGTACGACACGTGGTCGCGGACCCGACCCGGGCCGGGGAACTGATCCGGTTCCGCGCCCGGGTCGGGTTCACCGAGGGCGTCGCCGCGTTCGCCACCGCTGAGCTGAGAGTTCCGGCGGCGGTCAGCGCCCCGACTCCGGTGGGCGGCTGACCGGCGCAATCGGGTACGCGAAAAGCCGGGCCCCCCTGCGGGGGCCCGGCTTCGCCGTGCTGTTGTGCTGGTTGCTTACTTGGTCCAGACGTCCTGGACGATGTGGGCGGCCTGGTTCTCCCACTGCGCGTACGCGTCCGGGAACGCCGACACCTGAACCTTCTGCGCCGCCACCGTCAGCGGCAGGTCCTGCCAACCGTCAACCTGCTTCAGGTTGCTCAGGAACGCCGTCGCCGCGTACGTCGGGTCGGTGATCTGCTCCGGGGTACCCCAACCACTACTCGGACGCTGCTGGAACAGACCCAGGGAGTCGTGGTCGTTCATGTCACCCAGATGACCCAGGTTCTCCAACTTCGACTCCTGCATCGAAGTAGCGACCGCGATCACCGCACCACGCTCACCCATACCCAACTTCTTGGCCGTGTCAGTAATGGCCTTGGCGTTCGCGAGCTGGTCCTTGCTCAACGAGATCTCCGACTGGGCACCCTGCGTGCCGTGCGGCACCAGCTTGTCCATGGCCGGCTTACTGTCAACAACCTGCGCGACCGTGGTCATCGCCGGGGCGGTGTGCACGGCCGGCGACGCGAACGCGTGCGACGCGGGACCCGCGACGGCGCCACCAACAAAGGCGAGGCCAGCGATACCAAGGGCGGTCTTACGAACAAACGAAGCTTCAGTAACAGCGGTGAAAGTCGTCTTCACGATGGTTCACCTTCCAATCGGGGGTTCCGAGGCGCACACACGTAAAGGGGGAAAACAGGTGCGTCACTCGGGAAGAAGTACGAGGCCACAGGCCCTCATGAGGCGGGGAGAGAACACTGCCTCGGCGCTGCTCCGGTCGTACGCGATGTATAACGACCCCACCCCCGCCAACATTCCGCCGATCATGCCCCGAACCAAGTCGATCAAGCCCGAAAACCTCGCACCGGGAAGATCGGGCCCGACACCTCACACCACTCCCCCGGGCCCGAGCCCGCTGGCCCCGCAGACCCGGAGACGACCGACGACCGGCCGACCGAATGACGCGACTAAGCAACTCTGTCCGGTTTGCCCGGATCGTTCGATCGGCAACAAGATCACTACAACCGTTGCCACGTCGTAAAATTCGTTGATCTCTATTGCCGTGAGGTCCCGCCGACTGGTACTCAATGGGGGCCAGTGATCAACAAACGGCCGGGAGGGTCGCGATGATCGTTGCTGCCCTCGACCCGAACCGCCGTGGCCACAAACCGATCATCCGTACGACGACGGCGCGCCAACCATCCACAGCGGAGCACTGCCGTGGGCCCCCAAGGACCCGCGATGTCCACAAAGGGGCTGATGGCTGTGCTCACCTGTCGCTATCTGGGAGGCACGGGAGCATCCGGAATCTGGGCAGTGCCACTGGTCGCCCTCGCGTACCAGGCACCACCACGCGGATTCCACGAGAAGGACCTACCGGTAGTGGCGCGGAGCGGTGTTCTCCGCGCCAGACGATGGCCGGCCCACGAGCCGACCACGGAAGGCGATGCCAGATGACAATCAGTGAAAGCTCAGGTCTGTCCCGGCGCACGTTGCTCAGGTCGACGGCGGCGGCCGGTGCCGCAGCCGCCACGGCGACCGTGATCCATCCCGATGTCGCTTCGGCGCAGCCCCGGGCAGCCGCCCAGCCCGTCGACGTGTTCGCCGCCGCGAAGGCCGCCGCGATTCCGACGCCCGAGCAGTACTTCGGATTCCGGATCGGGTCCGAGGGCAAGCTCGCGACCTGGGACAAGATGGTCCCCTACTTCCAGCTCATCGCCGAACAGAGCAACCGGGTCACGTACGAGGAGGTCGGCAAGACCACCGACGGCAACCCGTACGTGCTACTGACGATCAGCTCGCCGAAGAACCTGAGCAACCTGGACAGGCTGATCGAGATCAACGATCGGCTGGCCGACCCGCGCGGGCTGTCGCCGACGGAGGCGGAGGAGCTGGCCCGGACCGGCAAGCCCTTCTACTTCGTACAGGCCGGCATCCACTCCAACGAGGTCGGCAACTCACAGGCCACCATCGAATGGGCGCACCGGCTCGCCACCGAGCAGTCGGAGTACGTCAACAAGATCCTCGACAACCTGGTCATCCTGCTGGTGCCGGCCCAGAACCCGGACGGGCTGGTCCTGATCAACGACTACTTCGTCAAGACGGCGGGCACCAACTACGCGCGGACGTATCCGGATCTGTACCAGAAGTACACCGGACACGACGACAACCGTGACTGGTTCATGCTGACTCAGATCGAGAGCAACATGAACATCTCCCTCCTGAACAAGTACCACCCGCAGGTGTTCCAGGACTCGCACCAGGCCGGCACGAACGCACCCCGCATGTTCACCCCGCCCTACCTGTCGCCGTACGACCCGAACATCGACGCGATCACCGTGCAGCAGACTGACGCGCTCGGCATGGCGATGCAGCGGGGCATGACCGCCGCCGGCATGAAGGGCGTCGGCTGGGGCATGACGTACGACTACTGGACCCCGTCGCGCCAGTACTGCGTGTACCACAACGCGGTGCGCATCCTGACCGAGGCGGCCAGCTGTTCGAACCTGGCCTACCCGCAGGTTGGCAGCGGTCCGCTCGGCAGCCAGGAATCGTCGATCAGCTTCATCGAGCCGTACGACCAGAACACGTGGACGCTGCGGCAGATCGTCGACATCGTCTCGCAGGCCTTCTACTCGGGCATCGAGGCGGTCGCGTACGACAACTACAACTGGCTCTACAACTTCTACCGGGTCGGGGTGAAGGCGACCACCCGGACGAGCCCCCGCGCGTACGTCATCCCGGCCGGCCAGCGGGACCCGCAGGCGGTACGCGACGCCATCGACATCCTCTTCAAGGGGGCCGTCGAGGTCCACCAGGCGCAGTCCGCGTTCACCGCCGGCGGCCAGCAGTACCCGGCCGGGTCGTACGTCATCTACCTGAACCAGCCGTACGGTGGCTTCGCGAAGACGTTGCTGGAGGTGCAGGAGTACCCGCACCTGCTGCAGTACCCGGGCGGACCGCCGCAGCGCCCGTACGACGTGACCGCGCAGACCCTGCCGATGCTGCTCGGTTTCAAGGCCAACCTGGTCACCGGCTCGTTCTCGGTCACCGCCAAACTGCTCACCGAGATCAAGCCAGCGCCGGTGACGATGCCGGACGCGCCCCCCAGCACCGGTGCGTACGTCATCGGCCCGGAGTCGTACGGCGTCTTCCAGATCGTGTCCCGGTTGCAGAAGCAGGGCATCCCCACCTTCCGCGCGGCGGCGCAGTTCGTCGACGCCGGCCGGACCTTCCCGGCCGGCACGTTTGTCGTCCCGCCGACGGACGCGGCCCGGCAGATCCTGCAGAACCAGTCCCGGACCACCGGCATCCCGATCTCCGCGATCGCGGTGGTGCCACGCGTGGCCGGCGCCCAGCTCAAGCCCGGCACGAGGATCGGTCTGCTCAAGCCGGCAAACAACATCCAGTCCGGTTGGTTGATGTGGATGTTCGACCAGTACGGGGTGACCTACTCCGTGGTGAAGGCGCAGGACTACAAGAACCTGTCCGGCCGGTTCGACGCCATCGTCATGCCCGAGGGCGTCAGCAAGAGCTCCATCACCAACGGGTTGAACCAGAACAACTACCCGCCGGAGTGGAGTTGGGCGTTCGGGGTCGGCGAGGACGGCTGGAACAAGCTGCGGGACTTCGTCACCGCTGGCGGCACCCTGGTCGCCTACGGCAGCGGGGCGAACACCGCGCAGCAACTCTTCGAGCTGCCGCTGCGCTCGATCCTGCCGAGCGACTCGTCGGTCTTCTACTGCCCCGGCGCGCTGCTCAGCCAGGACATCGACACTGACGACCCGGTTGCCTGGGGTATGGACCCGCACCACCCGACCTGGTTCGACGGTGACCGCGCCTACGAGCTCACCGACCCGAACAAGTACCCGGTACACGTCGTCTCGAAGTACCCGGACAGCGGGGAGCAGTTGCAGAGCGGCTGGCTGATCGGCGGCGAGTATCTGAACGGGGCGGTGAACGGCCTCTCCTGGACCGTCGGCAGCGGCTCGGTGGTCACCTTCGCGAGCGAGATCGCGTTCCGTACCTGGAACCGGGGCGAAGAGAAGATGATCTTCAACGCGATGTACCACGGGCCGTCGCAGAAACTCACCCCGGAACAGTTCGAGCGCCTGGGGCGGTAGTACCCGCAGCCCGGATGGGGCGGGGCCGAACATCGGCCCCGCCCCGCCCTCCAAAAACCGACTAAGCCGATCTGTGAAGGAGGTTGGTGTGGATCCCGACGACGGAGACCGGACCGGGCGCGGAGCCCCGGCGGCCACCTCCCCCATGGTCGAGCTGCGCGGCGTACGCAAGGCGTTCGGCGACCTGGAGGTCCTCAAGGGCGTGGACCTTACCGTCGACCGGGGCGAGGTGGTAGCCATCATCGGCCCCTCCGGCGGCGGCAAGAGCACCCTGCTGCGCTGCGTCAACCTGCTCGAACCCGTCACCGCCGGGCAGGTCTTCCTCGAGTCGGAGGACCTGACCGCGCCCGGAGTCGACCTCAACCGGGTACGCCGCCGGATCGGCATGGTCTTCCAACAGTTCAACCTGTTCCCGCACCTGACCGCCCTCGACAACCTCACCCTGGCGCCCCGCAAGCTGTTGCGTACGCCCAGGGCCGAAGCCGAGGAGCGTGCCCGTACGCTGCTCGACCGGGTCGGGCTCGCCGACAAGGCCGGGGCGTACCCCCGGCAGCTCTCCGGCGGTCAGCAGCAACGGGTCGCGATCGCCCGGGCCCTGATGATGGACCCGCACGTGATGCTCTTCGACGAGGTGACCTCGGCCCTGGACCCGGAACTGGTCAGCGAGGTCCTCGACGTGATGCGCGACCTCGCCCGGTCCGGGATGACGATGCTCTGCGTCACCCACGAGATGGGCTTCGCCCGCGAACTCGGCGACCGTCTGGTGTTCGTGGACGGCGGTGTCATCGCCGAGCAGGGGCGGCCGGCCGACGTGCTGGACCACCCCGAGCAGGAACGTACCCGTCAGTTTCTCCGCAAGGTCTTGAGATAGCCCACCGTGGGTGGGCAGGAGGAGTTCGCGATGAGATCACGTATTGGTTTGGTTCTGCTCGCCGTCGCCCTGGCTCTCACCACCGGTTGCGGTGCCACCGGTGGCGACGGCGGAGCCGATGACGCTCCCGCCGGCGCGCCCGTCGACGTCGGCGCGCCGTTGCCGGGCAACGTCCAGGACAAGGGCAAGCTGGCGATCGGCGTCAAGTGCGACTATCCGCCCTTCGGCTACATCGACGAGGCCGCGAAGAACGCCGGCTTCGAGATCGACGTGGCGCGCAAGCTGGCGAGCTACGCCTTCGGTGACGCCGACAACGTGGAGCTGACCTGCGTCACCGGGGCCAACCGGGTCTCCTTCCTCACCACCAACCGGATCGACCTGATCATCGCGACGATGAACTACACCAAGGAACGCGCGGAGACCATCGACTTCACCACGCCGTACTTCTCCAGCGGGGTGAAGCTGCTGGTGCCGAAGGACTCCCCGATCACCTCGTTCGCCGACCTCACCGGCAAGTCGGTGATCAGCACCAACGGTGCCACCGCCAGCCTCTGGCTGACCCAGTGCATGAAGGACGCCAAGCAGGTGCTCTTCGGCCAGACGAGCGAGGCCCTCACCGCGCTCAAGCAGGAACGCGGGGCAGCGCTGGCCCAGGACGACACCCTGCTGCTCGACCTGGCGGCGAAGAACCCAGACCTGAAGGTGGTCGGGGAGGGCAAGGCCGGCAGCCCGTGGGGAATGGGCGTACGCAAGGGCGACACCGCCATGCTCGAATGGGTCAACGCGGCGCTCAAGAAGATGCAGACCGACGAGTTCTTCTGGACCGAGTTCCAGAAGACCGTCACCGACCCCACCCTGCAACAGCAGTTCGCCAAGTTCGTCCCACGCCCCGGCAACGACCTGAGCTACCCGACCGGGTCCACCCTGGTCTGCTGACGACATGACAAGCGCCGATGGCTACCGCTTCGACCCCGGCTTCCTCGTCGACCATCTCGGCGAGTTGGGCGGCGGTCTGCTCCGTACGGTCGAGATCAGCGTCATCGGCATGGCCGGGGCCCTCGTGGTCGGCGCGCTGCTCGGCGCCGTCTCCGCGTTCCGGGTCCCGGTCGCGCACCAACTCGTCCGGGCGTACGTGGAGGTGTTCCGCAACACCCCGCTGCTGGTGCAGATCTTCTTCCTCTACTTCGCGCTGCCCGAGGTCGGGCTCCGGCTCGACGCCTTCACCGTCGGCTGGCTCGCCCTGCTGCTCTGGGGCGGCGCGTACAACGTGGAGAACTTCCGGGCCGGCTTCGAGGCGGTCGAGAACGGGTACGTCGAAGCCTGCCGGGCACTCGGCTTCTCCCGTACGGCCGCCTTCCGCCAGGTCGCGTTCCCGCTCGGCTGGCGGATCGCCCTGCCGTCGGTCACCAACACCCAGATATCGGTCTTCAAGAACTCGTCATTCATGATCGCGATCAGTTATCCGGAGCTGACCGAGACGGCGGTCAACATCGTCGCCGTCTCGTTCCGGGTCTTCGAGATGTTCCTCGCCATCGGCGTCATCTACCTGGGGCTGGTGTGGCTCATGTCGTGGGGCACCAGGGCCGTCGAACGCCACTACGCCATCCCGGGAGGACACTGATGCCGGCCTGGGTACCGCCGGTCGCGACCTACCTCGCCACCGGCCTACGCACGACCGCGTTGCTCGCCGCGATCAGCATCGGGGCGAGCATCGCGATCGGCGTGCTGCTCGGCACGCTGCTGACCCTGCCGAGCCGGCTGGTACGCGCCGTGATCCGGGCGTACGTGGAGATCTGGCGTGGGCTGCCGATCATCATCATCCTGTTCTTCATCTTCTTCGTCCTGCCGATCATCGGCCTGACGGTGGAGACCTTCACCGCCGCCGCGATCGGCTTGAGCCTCTGGGGCAGCGCCAACATGGCGGAGGTGGTCCGTGGGGCGGTGCAGTCGGTGCCCCGGGGCCAGACCGAGGCGGCAGCCGCGCTGGGACTGCCCTGGCCGGCCCGCATGCGGTACGTCATCCTGCCCCAGGCCACCCGACGCGCCCTGCCACCGCTCATCGGCCTGGTCGTCAACCTCACCCAGCAGACCTCGCTGGCTGCGGTGATCGGCCTGCTCGACATCCTCGAAGCGGCCCAGCGCTCGATCGAACGTCTCACCCTCACCGGTGGCGACACCCACGCGGTGCCCATCCTCGGTGGCGTACTCGTGGTCTTCTTCGTCATCTGTCTGCCACTCACCATGCTGTCCCGGTGGCTGGAGCGCAGGCTCCACTGACCGGCCCCGGCCCGGCTGGCACGCCCGTTTCTGTCGCAGGTCGGCGGCAGGATGGCGGGCATGACTGTGACTGGCCGCCTGGAACTCGTAGCACTCGACGCACCGGACGTCGCGAAACTCGCCTCGTTCTACGCCGCGCTGACCGGCTGGGAGGTGGTCCGTAAGGAGGTCGACTGGATCACGATACGGACCGGGGACGGCCAGGAGGTCGCGTTCCAGCACGCTCCCGACCATCTCGCACCCCGCTGGCCCGGTCAGGATCTGCCGCAGCAGTTCCACCTCGACCTGCTGGTCGACGGGCACGAAGCGGCGGCAGAACGGGCCATCGGCCTCGGCGCCACCCGGCTGGCCGCCGGCCCGAGCTGGATCACCCTGGCGGACCCGGCCGGCCACCCCTTCGACCTCTGCCACAGGGACGGCGTCGGCCCGGAGATGGGCCTGTACGCGGTGACGATCGACGCGCCCGACGCGCCCGCGCTGGCCCGCTTCTACGCCGACCTCCTGGGCATGGAGGTCACCTACGACGGGCCGGAGGGGGCGCTCATCGCCGGCGACGGCAGGAGCGTGATGTTCCAACCGGTCGCCGACTACACGGCGCCGAGGTGGCCCGATCCGGCGTACCCGCAGCAGGCACACCTTGACATCACCGTCGACGACCTCGACGCGGGCGAGGCACGGGCGCGTGAGCTGGGTGCGTCCCGGCACGACGGTGGCGGCGAACGGTTCCGGGTCTTCGCCGACCCGGCCGGGCACCCGTTCTGCCTCACCATCTGAACGGGCGGGAGCCCGGCGCGGGAGAGGGCCGCCAGTTGCCGCAAAGGCGCCCCGGGCGGGCGAGAACTGGACCATGCTCAGACGGTGGGCGCGACGGGGGCGACGGCGCTGATCCCGCCGATGCTGGCGGTCGCCGGTGAGCTGCCGGCCGAGGCGGGCTGGGCGTACGAGTTCAAGTGGGACGGCGTACGCGCGGTCGCGTACGCCGAGCGCAACGGCCGGCTGCGGCTGTTCTCCCGTAACGACCGGGACATCACCTCGGCGTACCCGGAGATCGCGGTGCTGCCGTCGCTGCTCGGTGGACGCGGCGGTGTGCTGGACGGCGAGTTGGTCACCCTGGACCAGCGGGGCGCACCGAGCTTCTCGGCGTTGCAGCGCCGCATGCACGTACGGGCACCGGGCGCGTCCCTGATCGCGTCCACTCCGGTGCGGTACGTGGTCTTCGACCTGTTGCGGCTGGACCGGACCCGGTTGCTCGACCGGCCGTGGTCGCAGCGCCGGGCCGCGTTGGAGGAGCTCGGGCTGGCAGGGGAACAGGTGAACGTCTCCCCGGTGTTCGACCGCGACCCGGACTCGGTGCTGGCGGTCGCCCGGGAGCGTGGCCTCGAGGGAGTCGTCTCGAAACGGGTCGAGTCCGAATACCAGCCCGGCCGCCGATCTCCGTCCTGGCGCAAGACCGCGCTGATCCAGACGACCGAGGTGCTGGTCGCCGGGTACAAGCCCGGTGCCGGCCGGCGGTCGGGCCTGGTCGGCTCGCTACTTCTCGGGATCCACGAGCCGGCTGGGCTGGTCTACGTCGGTGGTGTCGGTACCGGGTTCACCGACGCGATGCTGGAGGACCTCGGGCAGCGTCTGCGGCGTCTGGAACGGGACCGACCACCGTTCGCCGCACCGGTGCCGACAGCGGAGGCGAAGAACGCTCGCTGGGTCGAACCGACACTCGTCGGCGAGGTGGTCTACCGGACGGTCACCCCGGACGGGCGGCTGCGGCACGCGTCCTGGCGTGGTTTGCGGCCCGATCGGAACCCGGACGAGGTCAGCCGCCCGTCGACCGCCGCCTGAACGCGTGGGTCGCGAGGACGACATCAGCCAGGGTCTCTTTGTTCCTCAGGATCTAGATACCTGGATTTCCCGTGACCTTGACCCGGAAGGTGTTCACCCGCGCCTTTGCCGTTGCTGCTTCTACCCGGCTCGCCCAGCTGGGCTCGTACGGATCATCCAGAAGTTCCAACACCACTCATGCCCGAACGAATCTCACACACGCGGGAGCGATACACACGCGACACAGACCACGAACCGGCCAGTGCTCCCGAACAACCTTCCTGGCTTTGAGTTGGACGATCCTGGTTCTCTGCTCCGAACTCAGCGGCATTACCACTCTCCGGGTTTGGTGAGAGCTTCCGCCTTCTTCAGCTCCGGGCATCCGTCGTCCGCGCACGAGGCGCATTTCTTTCCGTCCTCGTGCTGACCGACGACCCTGAGGGCCTTCTTCACCGTCTCGTACGCCGAACCCGTCACGAAGGCTCTCCCATCTGCCGCAGAAAATCGACAGCACGATCCAGGTATTCACAGCCAGACCAGGAACAGAACAGACACACGGGCTTCCAGAATTTGGCTCGTGCGTGGCGAGCAACCTCTTTCCTGGCAATAGCGACAAGTTCCCTGTCGGTCAGAGTCGCCCGCACAGGTTCCCGTCGACCAGGTCGAAAGGCAGGCACGTAACCGAAGTTAGGGGCTTTCTTGTGCCTACCTTCAAAAACTAGGACAGAACCAGCACCGTAAAACTTGATCTCCCCGCTCTTCGCAGTGAACCACGACCACCGCAAGCTCAGCTCTCCCGTCTCCCGCAGGGGCTAGTCAGAAGCCTAGACGATACACGACTAGTACGCACGCCTAGTAGATGCTCGACCAGTTGGCACAGGACTAGCCGACACGTGCCTAGCGTCTGCGGCATGGCAAAGCTCAGGCTGATGGGCTCGCAGGAGATCAGGGATGCGCTTGGAGGCATCTCGCGTCAGCGCGTGTACCAGATAACCCAGCGCAGAGACTTTCCTGAGCCCGTAGCGCAGCTTGGCATGGGCAACGTCTGGCTTGCCGAGGATGTTGAAGCGTGGATCAAGGAGCACAGGTCATCTCTGGATGACTAGCACGAGATCGTCATGTCCCTATAAGTCATGGTTGTTCCACAAGGAAGCAGCCTGGATGCGGGCAGGATCGCGGTAACCCAGAGGAGCGGTCGACCACCGGACCACCGGCGAGGCGACCGGCCGACCATAACGTTGGTGGGAAAGTTGGTCCTGTTCGGCGACGGTATCTGCGGCTGTCGTTGCGGAGTGGGCACATAGGATCGCTGGCATGGCACTGCGACCTGTTCAGGTGAACATCAAGGCTCTTGATCACTGGGCGGTCGGCCGGTTCTGGGCGGAGGCGCTCGGCTGGGGTGTCTACAGCGGCGGGACGACCTACGTTGGACCCGTCGGCGGCTTCGTCTGGCCGGACCCGGTCGCCGTCTGCATCGACGTCGTTGCCGTCCCGGAACCCAAGACGACAACAAAGAACCGTACGCACCTCGATCTCGCCACCACCTCTGCGGCCCATCGGGCGGAGTTGGTCGCGCACCTGAAGGCACTCGGTGCGACGCCCGCCCAGGTTGGCCAGGACAGAGTGCCGTGGACGGTCCTCGCCGACCCGGAGGGCAACGAGTTCTGCGTGCTGGAGCCTCGGGAGATCTACCGGGACACCGGGCCGATCGCCCGGGTGGTGGTCGACTCTGCGGATCCGCAGGCCATGGCCCGGTTCTGGGGTGAGGCGATGGACTGGACCCTGCACGAGGTGACTGACGACCATGCAGTTTTGCGCTCCGCCAAGGGTGTCGGCCCGTATCTCGAGTTCCTCCGCACGCCCGGCGTGAAGAACGTGCCGGACCGCGTCCATCTTGACCTGCTGCCGTACCCAGGTGACGACAAAGCAGCGGAGGTGGCCCGGTTGCGGACCCTCGGCGCCACCGACCTCGACCTCGGCCAGGGCGACGTTCCGTGGACGTGCCTGGCCGACCCGGAGGGCCACGAGTTCTGCGTCCTCGCCCTGTCCTGACGCCCTGGATCCTGACCAGCGAGCGCCCCGGGTACGGCAACGTACGTCGGTGAACGTCTACCGGGGCCAGGAGCACGGTGGACCTGAGGCAGTCGTGTCGGGCGCGTTGCCAGAAACGCGCCTCACTACGACGGTCGCTGTGCGTCTACATTGGCGTGTCGGCTGACCTCCGCTCGCGGTCCCCGTGGCGCGGTCCGCCACGGCGACCCGGATTCGCGGTGCGGGCAATCCACGCAGCTCACTCCCCCGAACCGGATGCTCGTGCACGTGTCGAGGAAGTCGGAGTGCCATTTGCAGCGGGGGGCCACCCGTCCGTACGAGTGGTGACCCACCGTACGGATGACTAGTTTCAGCCCATTATCTGCCCGAATGCTGCCCGCCAACATGTCTTGATCAGCAACAGTGATCCACTCACCATGATCGAGGTCGTCGCGGAGCACCCATCGATCACCGGGGAGCGCTCCCACTCGACTGGTGGCACCGGACATCCCGGCGCCGCCCATCGGTGCTCCCAGTTGCGCGGGCACCGATAAGTGGGGAGGAAGAATGTCAGCACGACAATCGCATCGGGGCGGGGGCCGGTTCATGCTCCGGTCCTCGGTCGCCATCCTGGCGACCGTCGCCCTCGGTGCAACGGCGCAGCCCGCGCTCGCGGCACCCGCCGCGCCCAGCGCCACGGTGGAAGCCGGCGTGTTCAAGGAAATCAGCAGCAAGGGCAGCACCACCTTCATGGTGTTCCTGCGCGAGCAGGCCAAACTGGACGGCGCGGCGCGGCTGCGCGACGCCGACGCCAAGGCCACCGAGGTGCACCGGCAGCTCACCGGCACCGCCGACCGGACCCAGGCCGGACTCCGCGCCGATCTGGACGCGAAGAAGGCGACGTACACCCCGTACTGGATCGCCAACGCCCTACGGGTGGTGGGTGACAAGGCCCTGGTCGACTCGATCGCCGCCCGTCCCGAGGTGGCCCGGATCGAGCCGGTGAAGTACTACCCCCTGATCACGCCGACGCCGAGCAAGACGACGGCTGCGGCGAACCCGGCCGGGGTCGAGTGGGGCCTGACCAACATCGGGGCACCCCGGGTCTGGTCCGAGTACGACGACCGTGGCGAGGGCATCGTCATCGCCAACATCGACTCCGGGGTCCAGTACGACCACCCGGCACTGGTCGGCAAGTACCGTGGCAACAAGGGTGACGGCACCTTCGACCACAACTACAACTGGTTCGACCCGGCGAACGTCTGCGGCGGTCCCACACCCTGCGACAACTCCGGCCACGGCACCCACACGATGGGCACCATGGTCGGCGACGACGGCAACGGCAACCAGACCGGTGTCGCCCCCGGCGCCAAGTGGATCGCCGCCAAGGGCTGCGAGACCAACAGCTGCTCCGACACCTCCCTGCTCGCCTCCGGCCAGTGGATGCTCGCGCCGACCGACGCCAACGGCCAGAACCCCCGGCCCGACCTGCGTCCGGACATCGTGAACAACTCCTGGGGCGGTGGCAGCGGCGACTCGTGGTACGAGCAGACCATCACCGCCTGGCGGGCGGCCGGCATCTTCCCCGCCTTCGCCTCCGGCAACACGCTCGGCGGAGCACCCTGCGGCTCGGCGAGCTCGCCCGGTGACAACGTTCCCGCGTACGCCGTGGGGGCGTACGACGTCAACAACGTCATCGCGGACTTCTCCAACCGGGGACCGACAGTCGACGGGCGTACCAAGCCGGAGATCGCGGCACCGGGCGTCAGCATCCGCTCCAGCGTCCCGGGCAACGGGTACGAGAGCTGGGACGGCACCTCGATGGCAACCCCGCACCTCTCCGGCGCGGTCGCGTTGATCTGGTCGGCGGCGACGAGCCTGCGTGGTGACATCAGCGCCACCGAGGCACTGCTCGCCCAGACCGCCACCGACACCGAGGCGCTCGCCTGCGGTGGCACCATCGCCAACAACAACATCTTCGGCGAGGGCCGGCTCAACGCGTACCAGGCGGTCACCGCCGCTCCGCGCGGATCGGTCGGCCAGGTCACGGGCACGGTCACCAACAGCGACACCGGTGCCGGCGTGGCCGGCGTGACCATCGCCGCCGGGGCCCGGAGCGTCACCACCGGCGCCGACGGCACCTACTCGCTGACGCTCTCGGTCGGCGAGCAGACGCTGACCTTCAGCGCCTACGGGTACGCCACCCAGACCGTCACCCTCACGGTCGCCGAGGGCGGATCGGTCACGAAGAACATCGCCCTCGTCGAGACCCCGCCGGTGACCGTCACCGGTAAGGTCACCGACGGTTCCGGCCACGGCTGGCCGCTCTACGCCTCGATCGAGGTCGCCGGCCGACCGGGTGCGCCGATCTTCACCGACCCGACCACCGGCGCCTACTCCTTCACCGTGCCGGGCAACAGCAGCTACAGGCTGACCACCACCGCCCGCTACCAGGGCTACCAGAAGGTCACCACCGAGCTGAACCTCGGCACCGCCGCGACGACCGCGAACATCGCGGTGCCGGTCGAGGAGGCCTGCACCGCGGCGGGTTACTCCGCCACCCTGAGCGCACCGCTGCTGTCCCAGAGCTTCGACGGCGACACCGCACCGGAGGGCTGGTCGGTGAAGAGCCGCACCGACGGTGGCAGCTGGTCGTTCAAGAACGAGGGTGGTCGGAGCAACCTGACCGGTGGCAGCGGCAACTTCGCCGTCATCGACAGCGACCACGCCGGTCGTGACGCCACGCAGGACAGCGACCTGGTGACGCCCGCGATCGACCTGACCGGGATGCGCGCGCCGCAACTGAGGTTCAAGGCGGACCGCTACTCGACCGGTGGCGACAACACCTTCGACGTCGAGGTCAGCAGCGACGGCGGCGAGAACTGGATCAACGTCCGGCACGACTTCAACAGCCGGCGTGGCCCGGCCGCCGAGGAGGTGCTGCTCACCCCGGTCGCCAACAAGGCCAACGTCCAGCTCCGGTTCCGGTACCAGGGTGCGTACGACTGGTGGTGGCAGGTCGACGACGTTCAGGTGATCAACCGAAGCTGCAACCCGGTCCCGGGCGGCCTGGTCACCGGCTTCACCACCGACGTCAACACCGGTACGGCGGTCAACGACGTCACCGTTACCAGTGTGGACCAGCCGCAGGACAAGGGCGTGTCGGCGGCGACGCCGGACGACCCGAACCTCTCCGACGGGTTCTACTGGTTCTTCTCCGGCCTGACCGGCGCGCACTCGTTCAGCGCGAGCAAGTCGCCGTACCCGTCGCAGGCGAAGACCGTCACCGTGACGCCGAACGGCGTCAAGAAGGCGGACTTCGCCCTGAAGGCCGGTCGGCTGACCGTGGACTCGACCAACGTCGAGTCGCACCAGCCGTACGGCAGCACCCGCACCACCACGGTGACGGTCAAGAACACCGGAACCGCGCCGGCGAACGTCGAACTGCTGGAGCGGTCCGGTGATTTCGAACTGCTCTCCCTGCCGGGCGCGGCGTTGACCGAACGCCGGATGAAGGGGCTGTCGGCGGCGATGACGGTGACCCCGTACCCGGGCGTCGCCGGTGGACCGGCCGCGGCCGGTCCGACCGCCGACGGGGCGTGGAAGCAGATCGCCGACCTGCCGTCGGAGATCTTCGACAACGCCGCCGCGACGGTGGACGGCAGGGTCTACTCGTTCGGCGGTGCGAACGGCAGCGGCAACGAGCGGAAGGCCTGGGTCTACCAGCCGGAGACCAACACCTGGGGTGCCCTGCCGGCGCTGCCGACCGGGCGGGCGAAGCCCTCGGCCGTCGCGGTCGACGGCAAGATCTACCTCATCGGTGGCTGGGCCACCGGCGGCACCCCGGTCGCCTCGGTCGACGTCTACGACCCGACGGCCAACGCCTGGAGCACGGTTGCCGGGGCGACCAACCCGGCGCCGCGCGCGGCGGCCGGCGCGGCCGTGGTCGGCGGCAAGGTCCACCTGATCGGTGGCTGCGCCAGCAGCAACTGCGCGGGGTCGGACGACGTGGTCGTCTTCGACCCGGCGACGGGTGGATTCAGCCTCGGCGCGAAGTACCCGCACACGGTGGCGTGGATGTCCTGTGGTGGCATCGGCGGCAGCGCGTACTGCGCGGGTGGCACGAGCGGTGGCACCTCGTACAAGGACGCGTTCTCGTACGACCCGAAGAGCGACTCCTGGTCCGCGCTGCCGGACATGCCGATCGACCTGTGGGGCTCGCAGTTCGCCACCGCGGGTGGTCTGCTGGTGATCGCGGGTGGGGTGACCGGCAACTCGTCCGGGCTCACCAACCGGACGCTGGCCTACAACCCGGCCGGACGGGCCTGGGAGGACCTGCCGAACGTCGGGTTCCCCGTCTACCGGGGCGCGCTGGCGTGCGGTACGTACAAGCTGGGCGGCTCGCCGAACCCGGGCGAAGCCAGCAAGCAGGCCGAACAGCTCGGTGGGCTCGGCGAGTGTGAGGCGGGCGACGCCCCCTGGCTCGCCACGACGCCGGGCACGTTCACGCTGGCTCCGGGTGCCACCAAGAAGGTGACGCTGACCCTGACCGCCACCGCGGAAACGGGGATCGACCAGCCGGGCGCGTACCACACCGACCTGGTCCTGCGTTCGGACACCCCGTACGCGGTGCCGGCGGTCAACGTGGAGCTGAACGTCTCGGCGCCGAACGGCTGGGGCAAGATCCAGGGTACGGTCACCGGCCTGAGCTGCGACGGGAGGCGTGTCCCGGTCAAGGCGACGGTCCGGCTGAACCTCGCCGACGGCGGCTACACCCTGACCGCCGATGGCCAGGGGCACTACACGTACTGGCTGCCGAGGGGCAAGTACCAGGTGATCGTCGCCAAGGACGGCTGGGTCCCCGAGGTCGTCCAGCAGCAGATCCAGCCCGGCTTCGTGTCGACGCTGGACATCACCCTTGATCCGGTCACCGCCTGCGACGCGCGCGTGGGCGGGATCTGATCTTCGCTGATACCGGTGGCCGTCGACCCGCAGGGGTCGGCGGCCACCGCCGTTCCCGGACCCGCTCGCCCAGGTCAGGCAGGTCACCCCCTCACATTGCAACTGCATTGCCAAACGAGGTACGGTAGAGAGGCAATGCAGTTGTATTGGAACCGGGGAGGGTCACCGATGCTCGTGATCGAGTTGTCCGAGACGACCGCCGACATGATCGACCTGGTGGGCGGCAAGGCGGCCGGCCTGGGGGAGCTGATCCGCCGGGGCGAAGAGGTGCCGCCGGGGTTCTGTGTCACCACCGAGGCCCACCGGCTCGGCGTGGTCCCCCGGGACGAAGTCCTCGACGCGTACGAGCGGCTCGGCTCCGGTCCGGTCGCGGTGCGGTCCAGCGCGACCACTGAGGATCTGCCCGAGGCGAGTTTCGCCGGACAGCAGGAGACCTTCCTGAACGTCACCGGCGCCGCCGAGCTGATCGCCGCGATCGGCAAGTGCTGGGACTCACTGCACAGCGACCGCGCGGTCGCCTACCGCGACGCACACGGCATCCCAGCCGAGGCGGCGCGAATGGCCGTCGTCGTACAGCGGATGGTCACCCCCGAGGTGGCCGGGGTGATGTTCACCGCGAACCCGTTGACCGGCTCCCGTGCCGAGATGATGGTCGACGCCGCACCGGGTCTGGGCACGGCCGTGGTCGATGGTGCCGCCGTCGTGGACCACTACCTGCTCGACGGTTCGGCCCAGGACGACAAGGGCTGCCTCAACCCGGCCCAGCTGGCCCGGCTGCGGGCGGTGGGTGAACGGCTCCAGGACCACTTCGGCTGCCCGCAGGACGTGGAGTGGGCGATCGACGCGCAGGGCACCCTCTGGTTGCTGCAGTCGCGGCCGATCACCACGCTCTTCCCCCTGCCACCGGCGACCGACCGGCCCCTCCCCCGCGTCTACCTGGAATTCGGCCACGTGCAGGGGATGCGGCAACCGGTCACACCGATGGGGATGTCCAGCCTGCGGGCGCTGATCGTGGCGATGACCGCCGCGATCGGGCTCCGGGTCGACATCGTCGACATCGGTGGACGCCTCTACGGCGACCTGAGCGACCTGGCCCGGCACAAGTCAGCCCGGAAGCGGCTGGTCAAACTCATGGCGGTCGACTTCGGCCCTCGGGCCCAGGAGGCGATGCGGCACGTCCTGGCCGACCCACGCTTCGCGCCAGGGCAGGATTCACCGGGACGAGCGGGTGGGGCGACGGCACCATCGCTGCGGACCGCCGGACGCGCGGTGGTCGGCATCGTACGGGCACTGGCCCGCCCGGACGCCGCACGGCAGCGGATGTTCGACGCGATCGAACAGCTACGGGACCGCTCCGCCGCACCGGAAGGGCTGCGGAGCACTGCCGAGCGACTGCGGTTCGTGCAGGCACACGAGTCGAACGACAGCTCCGACGAGATCGTCTGGCCGATCGTGGCCGGCATGCTCGCGGCCTCCCTTCCGGAGCACCTGTTGCGGGGCATCGCCGACCCCGGCGAGATCCACACGGTACTGGGCGGGATGCCGCACAACGTCACCATCGAGATGGACCTGGCCCTGTGGCGACTCGCCCAGGCTGCCGGTGAGCACCGTCAACTGCTGCTCGACACCGCACCCGACGCGCTGGCCACGCGCTACGCCAGCGGGACGCTACCCGACATCGGGCTGACGGCCTTCCTCGACACCTACGGCCACCGTGGCGCCGCCGAGGTCGACCTCGGCGTGCCGCGCTGGGCGGAGGACCCGGCCCCGGTCTTCGCCGCCATCGCCAACTACCTGCGGGTCACCGACCCGCAGCAGGCACCCGACCAGCGATTCGCCCGCGCCGCCGCGACAGCCGAGAAGACCCTCGACTCACTCGTCGTGCGGGCCCGCCGCCGCCGGCCGGTACGGGGCCGGCTCGCCGGTTTCCTGCTGCGCCGGGCGCGGGAGCTTGCGGGTCTGCGGGAGGCGGGAAAGTTCGCCGGCCTGTACCCGCTGCGGGAGATGCGGCGGCAGCTGCTGCTCATCGGCGCCGACCTGACCGACGCCGGCCTGCTGGCGCAGCCGGGCGACATCATGTTCCTGACCCTCGACGAGGTGGAGGCGGTCGTGCACGAGCGCGCCGACCACCGGGCGACGATCATCGCCCGCAGGGCGGTGCACCAGCGGGAACTACGCCGGGCGTCGGTGCCGGTGGCGCTGCTCTCCGACGGCACCGACGTGGAGTCCATCCTGCCGGCGGCACCGGCCGCAGACGGCGTCCTCAAGGGCGTGGGGGCGGCGGCGGGGCGGGCGACCGGCCCGGCCAGGGTCATCCACGACCCGGCCACCGCCCACATCGAACCCGGCGAGATCCTGGTCACCGCGACCACCGACCCCGGCTGGACCCCGCTGTTCCTCACCGCCGCCGGGCTGGTCACCGAGACCGGCGCGATCATGGCCCACGGCCCGACGGTCGCCCGCGAGTACGGCATCCCTGCGGTCATCTGCGTCCCCGGCGCCACCCGCAGGATCTCCACCGGACAGATCGTCACCGTGGACGCCGCCACCGGCACCGTCACCCTCAACTGACCGGTGGCACCGGCCCGGCCGACCCGCCACCGCCGTTCCACCAGAGTCCCTTCCCCGCCAGCCACTGTGAGGACGACGATGAACGACCCGACCGGACGTACCGGCTCGATGCTGCGGCGCGCCCTGGCGACCGAGGGTGCGATGTGGCGCAGCCTGTACCTGTGGATGCGCCGCCGGCCCCTTTCCCTCGCCCCGGGCGACGAACCCTACGGCTACCTCGGGGTGGTCAAGCCGATCCTCGGTGTCTTCATCGGTCTCTCGGTCGTCGAGATCCCGATCTTCGACCTGATCGTCACGCACGTGGTGCCGTGGCAGCCGGCCCGCTGGATCGTGCTGGTACTCGGCGTCTGGGGTGTGCTCTGGATGATCGGCCTGTTCGCGAGCATGAAGCTCAACCCGCACATCGTCGGCGAGTCCGGTGTCCGCGTACGGGTGGCTGCGGGCATCGACTTCACGATCCCGTGGGAGCGGATCGACACGGTGGGCAAGGCCTACCGCTCCCTGCCCTCCGGCAAGTCCGTGCAGGTCGAAGAGGTGGGTGAGCGCAGGGTGTTGCAGATCGTGGTCGGCAGCCAGACCAGCGTCGACGTACGGTTGCGTCAGCCGACGACCTTCGAGCTGCCGAAGGGCCGGACCGACCCGGTCGACGAGGTCCGCATCTACGCCGACGACCCCGACGGCTTCTTCCAGCAGGCGCGCACCCGGCTGGCGCCCGCCACCGTCTCCGTCGCCGGTGCGCCCGGGCGGACACGGGCCGCCGGCACGCCGCTCCCGCGCGCCGACCGGAGCGCGTCGACCACCTGACGATCCACACGACACGGCGCGCCCTATACCGTCTGGTGGATCCTCCCCACCGGGAGCAGGAAGCGGATCATCAGCACGTATCGATATCACCGCACTACGAAAGCGTCGATGCCATGCCGAAGAAGGTCGACCGCCAGGAGCGACGTACGCTCATCGCCGACGCGTTGATGCGGGTCGCCGCGGACCAGGGCCTGGAGGCGGTCAGCCTGCGCCACGTCGCGGCGGCGGCCGGCGTCTCATCGGGCATGGTGCAGCACTACTTCCGCACCAAGGACGAGATGATGGCGTTCGCGCTGGACGTGGTCCGCGACCGTAACCAGGTCCGGGTCACCGAGGCGCTCGCGCGGCTGGGCGAGCAACCCCCGCCGAGGCTGCTGCTGCGCACCATGATCGCCACCCTGCTCCCGCTCGACGAGCACACCCGCGCCGACGGACGGGTGGCGCTGGCCTTCCTTGCCTACACCGCGGTACGGCCGGCGGCCGCCTCCGCCCTGCGCGAGGAGACCGCGCAACTGGTCGGCTTCATCGCCGGTCTCCTTCCCGGTCGGAACCCCGACGCCGACGCGGCCGGCCTGCTGGCCCTGATGGAGGGGCTGGGGGTCTACCTGCTCGGCGGCCAGTACACGGCCGAACAGGCGCTGGGCGCGTTGGACGCCCAACTCGACCTGCTCTTCGGCTCGTCGGCGCGGGCCTGACCGGCGGCCCCTAGACTGCCCGCCGTGGCTGATCTCATCGGCACGACCGCGACGGCGGCGGGTGTGTTCGCCGGCACGAACATCGACGACATCATCGTGCTGACCGTGCTGTTCCTCTCCGCGAGAGCGACCGGCAAACCCCGCCCCTGGCAGATCTGGGTCGGCCAGTACGCCGGGATCGGCCTCCTCGTCGCCATCTCCACGGTGGCCGCCCTCGGCCTGACGATCGTGCCGGACCGGTGGGTCGGCCTGCTCGGTCTGGTGCCCTTCGCCCTCGGCCTCCGGGGCCTGGTCGCGGCGGTCCGGTCCGGCGACGCGTCGCCACCGGCGGTGGCGACCGGAGCGGTGGCGGTCGCCGGGGTGACCATCGCCAACGGCGCGGACAACCTCTCCGTCTACACCCCGCTCTTCCGTACCGTGGGCGTGACGGAAAGTCTGATCACGGTGGCGGTCTTCGCCGTCGGTGTGGCGCTCTGGTGTCTCGCCGGCTCGTGGTTGGGTTCGCACCACAGGGTCGTCGAGGTCGTGGAGAGGTTCGGGCACTGGATCGTTCCCGTTGTGTTCCTGCTCCTCGGCGCGATCATCGTCGTCGAGTCCGGCGTCCTCAACCGCCTGACCGGCTGGTAGCCCGCTCGGACCTCCCCCTGCCCACCTCGCGGCCGGAGGAGGCCCTGATCGTGCGAGCCGGTCGCCGCTACGGGACGATGTCGGCCCCGCTGACCCCGGCGCCGGCAGCCGGTGGGCTGGCCGAGGCCGACCCGGCCGAATAGCTGTACGGCGGCGGAGCGACACTTCCGTCGGCGCGGAGCCAGTCCTCCATCGTCTTACCGCTGTCGTTGGCCCGGGTGATGGTGGCCGGGTCGTAGAAGTTGCTCCCGGTCCAGGTGAGCCGGGCGTTGCCGAAGTCCTCGGTGATGGTCTTCGCGCCCGCGACGTAGTTGCTCTCGGCATAGATCCTGCCCTCGACGCCGAGGCCGATGAAGTAGTCGTCGACGCTGACGTGGTTGGCGAAGACGTGCGCGTACCCGAACCGGACCCGGGGATGACGGGTGTTCGAGCCGTCGAACCAGTTGTGGTGGTACGTGACGCGCAGGTAGCCGGTGTCCTGGGCCGCGTTGCTGTCGCTGTGGCCGAGCAGCATCGACTTGTCGGTGCCGGCGTACCGGTTGTAGGAGACCGTCGCGAGGTCCGACCCGCGCTTGATGTCCACCGAGCCGTCGTTGGCCGGGTGGAAGGTGTTGTGGTCGATCCACACGTGGTGGGAGTAGCACTGCACGTTGACCGAGTCGTCGGCCGAGTTCCGGAACGACAGATTACGGATGATCACATTTTGTACGGGCGTGAAGCGGTCCCGCTCCGCCGGGTCGCAGAGGTCCCCGCCCCAGGCGACCTCTTCCGGGCCCCACCCGTTGACGTCGAGGCCGAAACCGCTGATCGTCGCCGTCGAGCCGATGCCGATGATGGTCTTGTTCGAGCCGACGTCCAGCATCGGATCACCGTTACCGTTGATCGTTCCCGACACCCGCACGATTCTGGGTACGTCATCGGCCACCGCCGCCGCCAACTGCGCGTACGTGCTGGCGGTCACCGTCGCGCCACCGGCTCCGCCGCTCGTGCCGGTACGGCCGTACCCGCTGAGGGTCGCGAAGCCCACCAGCCCGGTCGCGTTCCCCGGACCGCCGGTCGGCGGTGGCGTGGGCGTCGCCGTGGCGGTCGAAGTCGGAGTGGGCGTGGCGGTACGGGTGGGCGTGGGTGGCGTGGTGGTCGGTGGTGCCGTACCGCCGGTGGTCACCAGCACGTCGTCGAAGGACGCCGACGCGTACTGGGTCTGCAACCCGATCCGTCCCGCGGCCGACACGGAACTGGAGCCCGAGGCGAACTGCGTACCGTCGATCGATCCGGTGACGGTGGAGCCGTTGGTGGTGAGGGAGAGCGTGTACCAGGTGCCGTTCGAGACGGTCCGTGAGGAAGCGCCGAGCACGGTGACCGTACCGCCCCCGACGGCCTGCAGTTCCGCCCGGCCCGGCAGCAGGGCCAGCCGGTAGAAGACGGTCGCCCCGGCGGCCCGGGACAGCAGGCCGACCAGGCCGTTCGATCCGAGGCTCACCGGTTTCACCCTGGCCTGGACGGTGTAGTCGGTGAGGCTGGTGGAGGCGTTGAAGAGTCGGGCGTTCTCAGCGTCCGTCCTGGACTGGTGGGCGACACGTGAGCCGTCGTCGGATACGGACCAGGTGCCGCCCGACTTGGACCAGCCGCTGATCGCACCGTCCTGGAAATCGGCGCTGAACACGGTGGCGGCGCTGGCCGCCGGCGCGGTGAGGGTGGCGGCGACGGTCATCACCACGACCGCACCGGCGAGCAACGGCCAGGTGGAACCGAACGTGGGGCGCGACAAGGCGCGTACACCCATGGTGGACCTCCCTGAGGGGTGCCGGGCGCTTCGCGTACGGGTCTGTACCCCGGAGCGCCGAGCAGGCGAAGAGATGCGCGAACTTGCGGACGGACTACCGACGGCGGCACGAGGAGCGGGCCCGGTCGGGCGAACCGGCGGGACGGGCAGTCGCAAGGAAAGCGCTTTCCTAAGCCAGGATGGTAACGGGGACACCGAAACACGTCAATGCGTCCCCGGTGCCTGCGCGCGTACGCGTCTCAGTGCGGCAGCGGGCCCACTCGCAGGGTGATCCGCGTCCAGGCCCCGAGTCGGATCTGGTCCCCGTCGCGGAGCGGCACCGGGGTCTCCGGCTCGATCGGCTCGACGCTGTCGTTGACGTACGTACGGTTCGCCGAGCGCAGGTCCACCACCGCCCAGGACCCGTCCGGTTGCCCGATCAACAGCGCGTGCAGGTGTGAGACCGCCGGATCCTCCGGGGGTCCGGCCAGGTCGATCTCCGGATAGATGCCCCGGGACCGGCTACGGCGACCGATCACCACCTGGGCCGACCCGAGGGGAAACCGGCGCTCCGGACAGAACCTCGGGAACGCGATGTCGGGATCGGCACCGTGTTCGGACTCGATCCGGTCGAAGTACGTCCGGTCGGCGGCGACGACCACGTGCCACGCCCCGTCCGCCGCATCGTGCCCGTCGACAGTCTCCGCTGCCGGTCGCGGCGGCCGTGACGGGGCCAGGTGGTTCGGGACCATGTGCCGCTCATCGGCGGGTGGCCGGCCCGAGGACGACGGGCCGGCCAACGACGAATCGGGCGACGCCTGGCCGGCTGACGAAGGATCGGCCGAGGACGGATGCCCACCTGCGGTCGCGCCGGGCAGCGCCGTACCGGAGATCGCCTCGCCCTGCGCGGCCGGGTCGGTCGCCGGCCGGGCCGGCACCGCGAACGCGTCGAAGCCGCAGCGCTCGCAGAACCGCCCGTCCATCGGGTTCGCGCAGTCCGGACAGACCGACGGCCCGGTACGCGGCCCAGGCGCCTGCTCGCGACCCTCCCCCTCGGTCCCCACCGCCCCGGATCGCGCCGCGCCGGGCGGGGCTCCCCCGATGGCCACACCACACACGTCGCAGTAGTCGTCGAGATCGGACTCGTGGCCCCGGGGGCAGAGCGGCATGACGCGCCTCCTCAGGCAGGCCGGACGCGGGTGGTCTTGCGGGACGTGACGGCCGCGATCTCGGCGTCGACGTCGACGTCACGGTTCGCCGAACGCTGTTTGAGCACCACCGTTCCCTCCCGGGCGTCGGTCACCTCGACCACCCCGGCGAGGAGGCGCACGGTGTCGGAGCGTCCGGATTCGGTGGCGAGCCGGACCGCCCGGCCGAGTCGGGCGGTAGCCGTGGCGACGTCGCCCACCTCCCGTGCCGCGAGTCCCTCCTGGATGGCCTCAGCCAGTTCGATCTCACCGCTGTAGTGCGCGACCCGCTGATTGATCTTTGTCGAGTGGGCGGTGTCGTCCGTCCAGACGGCCCGGACGAGCGCCTGGGCCAGGGTCTCGTCGCGCCGGACCACACTCACCCGGGCGGCGAGCACCTCCTCCCCGACCGTACCGGGCTCCAACTCGACCGAGAGGTGGTAGTCGCGGCTCTCCGCACCCCACGAACCGGTCGGATAGTCGCCGGCCCGGGCGCTCACCTGGGACCGGCGGTCGGTCAGCTCGACGATCTCCGGATGCACCTGCTTCAGGAACCGCAGCCGTCCCCCGGCCGGAGTCCACACCCGCAGGAACACGTCGGCCATGGTCTTGCCCATCGCCGCCTCGATCATCGCCTGGAAGTCCGCCGCCAGCCCGGCTGGATCCTTCATCCCGTCAGCGGTTCCGAGCAGCGTGTCGGCGATCTTCAACAGTTCCGCCGCGCGCCAGCCCTCGCCGACGCCCCGGCTGTCGCAGACGAACTCACCCGCACAGTCGTCGAGTACGGCCTGGAGCGTCCGCTCCGACTCGCCGTTGCAGCCGTCGGTGAGCAGGATCGCGTGCCGGATCTCGACCGGGTACTCCCGGAACAGGTCACGGGCCAGCCGCAGCCACGTACTCATGGCGGTCCCGCCGCCGGCCTTCAGCTTCCGGATCGCCGCCTTCGCCTCGGCGCGGGTGCTCGGCGACGTGACGGCGAGCCGCTGGCCGGACGGGAACGCCGTGACGGCACCGGACGAGCCCGCGATGACCGCGAACCCGACCCCGTCACGCAGGGTGTCGATCGCCACCGCCGCCGCCTTCTTCGCCTGCACCATCCGCTCGCCATGCATCGACCCGGAGCAGTCGATGATGATGATCTCGGCCGCTGCGGCACCCTCGGTACGGACAGCCGGGCCGTGACCGTCGCCCACGGTCACGGTGACCACGGCGTCGGCGACCGTGGCGCCTTCCGCCAAATACTCGTTCTGGAAGACCTCTGCCCTGACGTCACTCATCGGTCGGCGCTCCTCTCGGATCGATCTGGGGGTGGTCGTCGGACGTCGTGCCGACGGTCACCGGAATGACGGCGACAGCGATGTTGTCGATGCCACCGGCGTTGAGCGCGAAGGTGGTCAGCCGACGCGCGGCGGTCATCGCGGTGGTGGCGGACGAGGCCGTGGTGCGGGTCGGTACGGCGGCCAACTGGGCCAGCACCGCCGGACTCGGCAGATAGCGGGAGAGCCCGTCCGAGCAGAGCACCACCGCCCCGGTACGCGACGGCGCGAAGGTAACCAGGTGGGGGTCGCCGGCGGGCGCGTCGGCACCGAGCCAACGGGTCAGGCCGAAGGCGTCCGGTGGAAGCGACAACCGGGTCGAGTCCACTCCGGCCGCGTCGAGTTGACCCGCGAGCGAGTCGTCGACGGTGAGACATTCCGGTGCCCCGGGTAGCGCCTCGTCCACCCAGTAGGCGCGGCTGTCACCGGCCCAGCCGACCGTCACCCGCAGGTCCGCGCCGACCACCGCCGACACGAAGGTGCAGCTCGGCGCATCCCCGGTGGCGGTGGAGCGGCCCAGGGTCGCCACCGCCCGCGCCGCCGCCCGGAAGGCGGCAACCGTCGCGACGTCGGGGGGCGTATCCTCGCCGAGCGCTCGCAGCAGCGTGTCGATGGCCGTGTCGGCGGCCACGTTGGCCGCGGCGTCGGCGTCCGGCGAGGACGAGACGCCGTCGCAGACAACGGCGACGCGGCCGGTCCGGACGGAGCCGACGGCGACGGCGTCCTCGTTACGGGCGCGACGGTGGCCAAGGTCAGTGGCCGCCGCGACCTCCCCGAGGTCCAGCTCGCACCGGTCACGTCCGACCGGGCAACGACGACCGCACGAGTCGCAGTACCCGTCCGAGCCGACCGTCGCCCCACAGGACCGGCAGGTGCGGTCGGTGGAACGGGACGAGAGCCGGCCGGCGCCGGTGGACAGGCCCGAACCGCACGCCTCGCAGAACCGGTCCCCGGCATCGACCCGGGCGGCACATTCCGGACACTCGGTCATCTCAGAACCACGTCCGTGGACGTACCGAGTTTGCCTGGTCGACCAGTCCGATCCGGGTCTCCTGGTCGGCGGCCACCTTGGAGAGCACCCGGAACGCGCGTTCGAGTCCGAACCGCAGTTCCCGCTCCGACAGGGTGTGCGACAGCACCCGCCCCGCCCCGCCGTTGCCGGCCCGTACCCAGTCGAGCGCCGCCCGCAACGTCTCCACCGTCAGCCATGCCCGCCGCTCGACGCCCAGGCCGAGCCGCTCGACCCGGGTGGAGACGTCGAGCAGTTCCGATTCGGCCAGACGCGTCGGCTCGGCACCGAGCCGGGCCCGGACCGCGGCGATCTGCGCGGGCACACTGTGGCTGGAACTCTCCGGGACCGTGTCGAGCACGGCCACGGCGGCGGCCCGGTCGTCGGCGCCGGCGAGGATCCGGGCCAGCCCGAAGGCGGCGCTCACGTACGCGTGGTCGGTCCGCCAGACCCGCTCGTAGAGGCGCCGCGCGGTCTCGCCGTCCCCCACCAGCTCGGCCGTGGCGGCGAGCGCCAACTGCGGGGCCAGTTCCCCGGGCAACGCGTCGTAGACCCGGTCGAACGCCTGCCGGGCGTCGCCGAACCGCTCCTCGGCGAGGGCGACCAGTCCGTCGTACCAGTCGAGGCGCCAGTCGTCGCCGACCCGCTCGATCGCGGCGAGTTCGGTACGGGCGGTCGCCACGTCACCACTGACAAGACGCGCCCGGACGACGGCGAGCCGCGCCTCCACCCCGGTCGAGCCGAGGGTGGAGAGTGCCTCGGCCAGGACGTCCGGGTCGGCGGTCTGCACGGTGGCAAGCAGCGCTGCCGCCGGGTCCGCCGGGTCGACCTGCGGGATCGGCAACCCGGCCACGACCGAGGCGGCCCCGGGCCGGGTCTGATGCGCGGTCGCGTCGGCGTCGACCTGCCCGGCCCGGGTGCCGAACGCGCGCCGCTCGCCGGTGAACTGTGCCGACACGTTCGGCCGAGGCACCCCGTCGCTGGCGAGCACCTGGCGCAGTACGCCGAGCAGTTGCTCGGTCATCTCGGCGGCGCTGCCGAACCGGCGAGCCGGATCCGGGTGGGTGGCCCGGCGCAGCAGGCGATAGTAGGACTCCTCCCGCTCCAGCAGTGGCACCGTTTCGGGACCGGGCAGCTTGTCCAGATAGGCCGTGCTGAAGCCACGGAAGTCGAAGCTGAGCACGGCCATGGAGCGGGCCACGGTGTAGAGGTCGGAGGAGGCCGACGGGCCGACCGTGGCCACCTCGGGTGCCTGGTACCCGGTCGTCCCCCAGACGGCGCTCACGTCGTCGTCGATCCGACGTACCGCACCGAGGTCGACGAGGGTGATCCGGTCGTCGGCGTGCAGCACGTTGTCCGGCTTGAAGTCGCAGTAGAGCAGTCCGCGTTCGTGCAGGTAGCCCAGGGCCGGAAGGACCTCGAGGCCGTAGGCGATGACATGCGGCAGGGGCAACGGTTGCCGGGCCCCGCCCACCACCGGTTGGTCGAGGTAGATGTCGCGCAGGGAACGCCCGCCGACGTACTCCATCACGATGTAGCCGACCCGGTCGCCGCTGCGCGGGTCCGGGTGGGAGACGAAATCGTAGATCTTCACAATGGCGGGGTGGTCCACCTCGACCAGGAACCGCCGCTCGGTGATCGCGGCGGCGGTCGCGTCGGCGTCCCCGGAGTCGATCAGCCCTTTCAGCACCACCCAGCGGTCGCTTACCTCGTCACCGACGTTGCGGTCCCGGGCGAGGTAGATCCAGCCGAGTCCGCCGTAGGCGAGAGTGCCGAGCACCTCGTAGCGGCCGGCGACGGCGGTGCCGGGATCGAGCGCGGGGCGGAACGAGTACGGCGTCCGGTCGTTGGTGCAGAAACCCTCCACCAGACCAGGGCGCCCGTCGCGGCTGCGGCCGACCGGGCGGCCGCAGGTCGCGCAGTAGCGGCGTGATTCCGGCACCTGCGGGTCGGCGAGCACCGCCGTGGTGGGGTCGCGGCGGGGCATCCGGGGTACGTCGAGCAGCCCACCGCCGAGCCGCCCGCGACCGGTGCCCCGGGTGCCGGTCCGGCCGCTCGACGAGGCCGTACCGCGCGTCATCGCGGCGCTCGGGGTCGAGCCGGCGGAGGCCGACGAGCCGTCCGAAACCGGTGCCCCGCCGCCCGGCGGCAGGCCCACGTATCCGGCGTTGCCGACCGGTGCCCGGCGCCCGCACTCGTCGCAGTAACCTTCCGGGCCGTAAGAGCCCACGCAGTCCGGACGCACGCACGCGGTCATCCCGCGCTCCTCTCGACGTTGCCGGTCAGTGCCTGTTGGTACGCGTACACCGCCCTGGTCGCCGCCCGTAGATCGCACGGTGCGGTCCAGAGCAGGTCCCGGGCGGTGCTGTGCAGTCCGGTGAGCCGGGGTTCCTCGGCCCGGCCGAGCCGTACCGCCTTCGCCCGGTACGCCTCCAACCGTCCGCGCAGCTCGTCGCGGCGGCCGATCAGCCCGTCAGCCACCCGGGTACGGTCGGCGGCGGCGGCGAGGGCGGCCGACGCCTCCCCCTCCAGCACGGTCAACCGGTCCGCGACGGTGGACCAGCCCTCGGGTTCGGGCGGGGCGCGCCGGACCAGGGCCGTGGCCGCCGCCCACAGTCCGGGCACCGGGTCCAGGGGCTCCACCAGACCCGGGTCGGCGATCTTCTCGGTGACGCGCGCGTACGCGACCCGGGCGAGGTCCTGCGCGGCGGTGACCGCCGCCAGCGTCCGGTCGAGGGCGGCGAGCCGGTCGGGCACGGTGTCCCGGATCCCGGCCAGCGCCGTGAACCGCTCGACGGTCGCGGTGACGGTCGAGCGGAGCCGCACCCGCTCGCCGGGGTCGAGGACCGCGCCGACCGGGTCGGCCAGCGCGGTGTGCTGGAGCTGTTGGCAGGTCGCGCCGAGCCGGGCGCTGACGGTGTCGGATCCGTCGGTGAGGTCGGCTTCGGCGGTGGCCAGGTCGGTCAGCCCGACCGCCAGTTCGGCTGCCCACGCCGCCACCTCGGCTCGGGCGGTGGCGATCCGGTCGAGAACCCTGATCACCTCCTGACAGCTCGCCGTCAGGGCGGTGACGGCGGCGTACGGCCGCACGTCGAAGCCGGGCACCGGCGAGTGGAGCAGGCGGGACAGTTCCATCAGGGTGGCATCCGGGAGCCGGTTGCGGGTGCCGCGTACGCCCCTGATCTGTTCCAGGTGGTCCCGCACGTTGGCGAACCCTTCCCAGAGCGGGCCGATCCGAGGTCGGGTCGCCTGCCACAACTCCCCGGTCGCGCCGCCGAGGTCGGTTGTCCGGACGTACCCGTTGGTCTCGTGGGCGTCGATCGTGTAGAGCGCGGCGGCGATCGCCTCGCAACCCTGGCTGACCTTGCTGATCTCGTCGTCGATCTCGTGACGGGCCAGCCGTCCGATGCCGCTTCCCATGGTCAGTCCAGGTACCGCGCGACCGGCGGTGGCGGTACGTCCCCGAACCGGCCTAGCCAGCGGCGGTAGAGCGAGGTCCAGGTGCCGTCGGCGCGGATGCGGGCCAGTACGCCGTTGACGAACCGGACGAGCTCCGGGGTGTCGAGCGACATGGCCACACCGGACGGCTCGTCGGTGATCGGCTCGCCGACGACCTCGGTACCCGGGTCCTGGGCGGCGAGGGCGAGCAGGAGTACGTCGATGGTGGAGACCGCGTCGATCTGGCCCTGCTGCAACAGGACCAGGCAGTCGAGCGTGCTGTCGGTCGAGACGGCGATCGGCTTGGACGCCGCACTCTGGATCTTCACGATGCTGGTGCTGCCCCGGGTGGCGCAGACCTTGCGGCCGGCGAGGTCGTCGAAGCTCTTGATGCCGGAGCCCCGGTTGACCAGCAACCGTTGATAGGACGTCAGGTACTCGCTGGAGAACGCGACCAGCTGCATCCGTTCGCAGGTGGCGGTGACCGTACGGATCACCATGTCGACCTCGCGTCGCTGGATCACCGGTATCCGGTCGGCAGTGGTGATCGCCCGGAACTGCACCGCGTTCGGATCGTCGAAGATCGCCTTGGCGATCTCCCGGGCCAGGTCGACCTCGAAGCCGGTCAGCTCCCCGGTCACCGGGTCGCGGAACCCCATCAGGTAGGCGTTCTGGTCGATGCCGACGACGAGCCGTCCACGCTTCGCGATCGCCGCCATCGCCGTCCCCTCGGGCATCCGCCCCGGTGCCGGCATCGTCGCCGGGGGACGCAGGCTCGCCCGGGGGTCGCACGCGGGCGGTGGTGACGCGGGAGGACTCGGTACGTCGGCCGGGTCCTTGACGTTGAGCGGCCTCGGCACCGAGGCGGTGGCCGGGGTCGCTTCCGACGGCGGTTGGTGCTCCGGTGTCGAGCAGCCGGTCAGGAGGAGGAGGGCGGCGGTTCCCAGGATCATCAGTCGTCGAGCGTTCATCGGTACTCCGCGATCCGCTGGTAGAGCCCGAACGATCCGGCCGCCGCGAGCAGAACGGCCAGTAGTGCGACCGCGAGGTCGGCGCCCCGCAGGATGTTGCCGGCGGTTTCGGCCTGCTGGTCGAAGTGTTGACGGCCGTCGGTGATGCCCTTGGCGAGGGCCGTGTCGAGCTGACCTGCCGCGTTCGCGGCGCTCTCCGGCCCGGTTCCGGTCGCCAGCCGCACCGCTTCCAGGTGCTGGCTGCTGTCGTCGAGTTCACGTACCTTGCGATGGGTGGCGAGCCAGGCCCGGGCGTGGGAGCGGGCTTCCTCCACGGTCGAGCGGGCGGCTTCGTCGGGTGCCTGCTGGTGCGCCCGCTCCAACAGACCGCCGGTCCCGTCGGCCCCGATGAGCCGCTCCATCATCGCGGTGAAGTCCTCCTCGAACTGGGCGCCGTCGCCGCGGGCGATCAGCGTCAGTCCCTCGTCGGCGCGGGCCTGCAACGCGGTGATCCGGGCTTCGGCGAGGATTCCGACCTGCAACGATCCCTCCTCCGCGCCGTTGTTGATCCGGGTGGCGGCGCCGGTGACCGCGACCGCCATCCAGCCGACCGCGACCACCGAGGCCAGGGTCGCGACGAGCAGCCCCCGGTTGAGCACCCGGTTGGTCATCCGTCGCAGCCGTACCTGGGTGACCACGAGCAGCCCGAGCAGCGCCAGACCGAGTAGCACCACGGCCCACGGCACCCCGGCGACGGCGCTCTGCGCCCGCGCCAGCCGTTGGGACTCGGCACGGTAGAGCTCCTGCGCCGCCGGCAGGATGGTCTGCCGCATCAGCGCGGACGCCTCGCGCAGATAGGCGCCGCCGAGGGGCAGGCCCTGTCGGTTGTAGGTGCGGGCGGCCTCGACGAGTCCGGTGTAGACGGGCACCTGTACGACGAGGACGTCCAGGGCGGCGGCGCTGTCGCCCTCGGCGCTGCGCAGTGCGGCGGCGACGGTGGTGGCGGCGTGCGCGATGTCGTCGAGGTAGCGGGTGCGCAACGCCGCCGGTTCCACGCCGTTGGCGAGGAAGGCGCTGGCGGCGGTCGCGTCGGCGTCCGACAACGACCGGTAGATGTCCTGGGCCTGCACGGTGAGCGGCCCGCTGCGTACGCTCACGTCCCGGACCAGGGTGACGCTGTCACGCATGGTCAGCGCGCCGACAAGGCCGAACGCCAGGCTGAGCGCCACGACGGCGACCAGCGCGAAGGTGAGCTGGCCGGGGCTGGTCGAGGCCCGTCGCCGCAGCGGGCGCCAGATTCGATTCAACAACGGCAGCTCCCCGTGTCGTACGCCGACTGTCAGGCCAAGGTATCCACGGCCGTCAAGACGTGGAGCGCTTCGTCGGGTACGGGCAACGCATGGGACTTATGGTGCGTATAGCGCCAAAACATGCATCAGTCAGGAAGATGATGATCATCTGAATGATTCGTTGGATTTGATGCTTCGCTGGCGCCAAGCTTAGGTCCGACAGCACGGCACACCGTTCAAGGAGCACCATCATGAGCACCTCGCAGCGCGTAGCGATCATCGCCGGCGGCTCCCGTGGCATCGGCCGCGAGACCTCACAACGGCTGGCCGCCGAGGGATACGCGGTCGTCGTGAACTACGCCAGCAACAAGGACGACGCGGACGCGACCATCGCGACGATCACCGCCAACGGCGGTAACGCGATCGCCGTCCAGGCCGACGTCGCCGACGAGAATTCGGTCGCCGCGCTCTTCGACGCCGCCGAGCGCGAATTCGGTGGTGTCGACGTGGTCGTGAACGCGGCCGGCATCATGCCCGTCAGCCCACTGGTCGACCTCGACCTGGAGGTGCTGGACCGGGTCCTCCGTACCAACCTGCGGGGCACCTTCGTGGTCGACCAGCAGGCCGCCCGGCGAGTGCGCGCGGGCGGGGCGATCATCAACTTCTCCAGCTCGATCAGCCGCTTCGCCCGGCCCGGCTACAGCGCCTACGCGGCGAGCAAGGGCGGCGTGGAGGCGATCACCCTGATCCTCGCCCGCGAGCTGCGCGGCCGGGATGTCACGGTCAACGTGGTCGCGCCGGGTCCGATCGCCACCGAACTCTTCTACCAGGGCAAGGACGAGCAGACCCTGAAGCGGATGGCCGCCGAACCGCCGCTGGAGCGGATCGGCACCCCGCAGGAGATCGCCGACGTGGTCGTCTTCCTCGCCGGTCCGGCCCGCTGGATCAACGGTCAGGTGATCTACGCCAACGGCGGCGCCATCTGATCCGCCGGCCCCACCCCGCCCCCGCCCACCTCCACCGCGCCCCGAGCGGGCCAAAGGAGTCCCCCATGAACAAGATTGTGGTCATCAGCGGCGCGTCCAGCGGCTTCGGCGCGCTGACCGCCCGCGCCCTCGCCGACGCCGGCCACACCGTCTACGCCGGCATCCGGGACCGGACCGGTCGTAACGCCGAGGCGGTCGCCGCCGCCGGGCGGTACACCACCGAACACGGCGTCGACCTGCGTACGGTCGAACTCGATGTCAGCTCCGAGACGTCGACCGACGCCGCCGTCGCGACCGTCCTGGGCGAACAGGGTCGGATCGACGTGCTGGTGCACAACGCCGGGCACATGGTCACCGGTCCGGCCGAGGCGTTCACCCCGGAACAGCTCGCCCAGCTCTACGACGTCAACGTGCTCGGCGCCCAACGACTCAACCGCTCCGCGCTGCCGCACCTGCGCCAGCGGCAGGAGGGGCTGGTGGTCTGGGTCGGCAGCTCCAGTACCCGGGGCGGCACCCCGCCGTACCTGGCGCCGTACTTCGCCGCGAAGGCGGGGATGGACGCCCTGGCCGTGAGCTACGCCGCCGAGCTGGCCAGGTTCAACATCGAGACGTCGATCATCGTGCCGGGGGCGTTCACCCACGGCACCAACCACTTCGCCCACAGCGGCCGCCCCGCCGACCAGGCGAGAGTCGCCGCGTACGACGAGCGTTACCCCGGGCTGCTGGAGCAGGTGGGCCAGCGCCTGGCCGAGCTGGAACCGGCCGACGCCGATGTCGCGGCGGTCGCCCGGGCGATCGTCGAGGTGGTCGACACCCCTGCCGGCCGGCGCCCGTTCCGTACCCACATCGACCCGTCGGACGACGGATCGGCTGTGGTGAGCGCGGTCGCCGACCGGATCCGGGTCGAGTTCCTGACCCGAATCGGGCTGCGGGACCTGCTGGTCCCCCATGCGGCCTGAGCCGGGCTCGCCCGACCTGGCCGTGCCGTCGCGCCCCGAGAGGCGCGGCGGCCGCCGGCCGCCCCGGGTACGGTCCGGTCGCGGCGGCGAGTATGTGATGCTTGGCGGAGTGGAGCTCAGGCATCTCGAATACTTCGTCGCGGTCGCGGCGGAGCGCAGTTTCACCCGCGCCGCGGGTCGGCTGCACGTGGTCCAGTCCGCGGTCTCGTCGGCGATCTCCGCGCTGGAACGTGAACTCGGTGCGGTCCTCTTCGAGCGCAGCGCGCAGCGGGTGTCGCTGACCGACGCCGGGGAGGCGCTCCTGCCCCGGGCGCGGGCGACACTCGACGCGGCCCAGTCGGCCCGGGACGCGGTCCAGGAGGTCGGCCGGGAACTGCACGGTACGGTCGCGGTCGGCTGCCTGACCGCGGTCGGCGGGATCGACTTCGCCGGCCTGCTCGGTGAGTTCCACCGGGTACACCCCCGGGTGAGGCTCCGGCTACGGGCGGCGACCTGGGACGGCTCGGCCGGCCTGGCCCGGTCCCTGGTCGACGGGGAGATCGACGTGGCGTTCCTCGGCATCGGCGGCCGACCGTTCCCGCAACTGCGCACCCGGGAACTGGTCCGCATCCCGCAGGTGCTGGTGGTCCCCGCCGACCACCGGCTGGCGAAGCAGGACTCGGTCACCCTGGCCGAGGTGGCCGACGAGCCGTTCATCGACTACCCGCTCGGCTACGCCAACCGCACCGCCAACGACCAGGCGTTCCGGGCAGCCGGGCTGGAACGGGTGATCGGCATGGAAGTGACAGACGTCGGAGTCGCCGCCGAGTTCGCCACGCACGGTCTCGGGGTGACGATCCTGCCGACGCACGTGGTGCCGCAGGCACGGCGGTGCAAGGCGTTGCCGGTGACGGACCAGTCTCTGGAATGGTCGCTGCACCTCGCGACCGCGGAGAACCGCCGGATCAGTTCCGCGACCGCCGCGCTGATGGAGATGGTGGACTCCCATCTCGCCCGCTCACGCTGAACACCGTCGTGACCGTGGCGTCAGTCGTGTACCGCCTCCGTCAGCAGCGCCCGCACGGTGCGGGTCATCACCGTACGTGCCCGGTCGACGCCGAGACCGAGACCGTCGCGCAGCATCGACCAGGCGGGCCACATGCTCGCCGCGACCAGGGCGTTGACCAGGTCGTCCCGGCCCGCACCGGCCTGCTCCAGCTCGACGGCGAAGAGTTCGACCACCTCGGCCCGTACCCGGTCGATGTGTTTGAGCCGGTTGCGGTGCAGTTGGGCGGAGACCGGTTCACGCATCTGCGCCGCCCGCGCGGAGGGCGCGATCAGCTGGAGCAGCCGGGCCCGCTGCCGGCAGTAGGCGTCGACCCGCTTGGCCAACGGCAGCTCCGCCGAGATCGGTCGGTAGGCGGCGTCCTGCTGCTGGAGCAGTCGCTCCCCGCTGGCCTCGAAGAGGGTCTCCATGTCCTTGAAGTTGGTCCAGAGGGTACGCAGGGAGACCCCCGCGCGCTCGGCGATCCGCTCGCCGGTCGGCCGCAGGTCCCCCTCGGAGATGAGCGCGAGATGCGCCTCGACGATCGCCGCCCGGGTCCGTTCCGCCCGCGCGGTACGCCCGTCGACCCGGGCCGGCAGGTCAGTCTGGCCCATCTCCCACATCCCCTCCACGCGGACGGACCGGGGCCGAACACGCACGCAGAGTGTAGCGATGGATCATGACGGGACCGGCAGGTGGCGGCGCAGTTCCCGACGGGCGAGCGACCGACGGTGCACCTCGTCCGGACCGTCGGCGAGCCGGATCGTCCGAGCCCGGGCCCAGATCCGGGCCAGTGGCGAGTCCTGACTGACCCCGGCGGCACCGTGTGCCTGGATGGCCTTGTCGACGATCCACTCCACCGCCTGCGGGACCGCGATCTTGATCGCCTGGATCTCGGTGTGGGCCTGCTGATTACCAACGGTATCCATCAACCAGGCGGCCTTGAGCACCAGCAGGCGGCACTGTTCGATCCGTACCCGCGACTCGGCGACCCAGTCCTGGATCACACCCTGGTCGGCGAGAGGGCCACCGAACGCCTGCCGGGACCAGACCCGCCGGCACATCAGCTCCAGCGCCCGTTCGGCCATCCCGATCAGCCGCATGCAGTGGTGCACCCGGCCGGGGCCGAGTCGGGCCTGGGCGATGGCGAAGCCGTCGCCGGCCGCGCCGATCAGATTGCCGACCGGCACCCGTACGTCGACGAAGTCGATCTCGGCGTGTCCACCGTGGTCGCCGTCGTCGTAGCCGAAGGTCCGCATACCCCGCCGGATCGTCACCCCGGGGGTGTCCCGGGGCACCAGGATCTGGCTGTGCTGCCGGTGCCGGGGCGCCTGCGGGTCGGTACGTCCGAGCACGACGAGGATTTCGCAGCGGGGGTTCATCGCCCCGGTGACGAACCACTTCCGGCCGTTGATCACGTACTCGTCGCCGTCGCGTTCCATCCGGGTGGCGATGTTGGTCGCGTCGGAGGAGGCGACGTCGGGTTCTGTCATCGCGAACGCCGAACGGATCCGGCCGTCGAGCAGCGGCTCGAGCCAGCGGGTCCGCTGCTCCTCGGTGCCGAACTGGGCCAGCAGTTCCATGTTGCCGGTGTCCGGTGCGGCACAGTTGAGCGCGACCGGCGCGAGGCTGGGGCTGCGGCCGGTGATCTCGGCGAGCGGGGCGTACTGGAGATTGGTCAGGCCGGCGCCGTGTTCACCGGGGAGAAAGATGTTCCACAGGCCACGGCGGCGAGCATCGGCGGCGAGCCGCTCCACCACGGACGGGGTGGTCCACGGCTCGCCGGTCCGCGCCTGCTCCTCGAAGAGTGTCTCCGCCGGGTAGACCCGCTCGGCCATGAAGTCGAGCAGCTGCCCGCGCAGCCGCGTCGTGGTGTCGTCCAGGGCGAAGTCCATCAGGCTCCTCCGAGTGTGGTCAGGCCCTGCGCGATCAGCGGCGGAACCTGTTCGCCGACCCGGTCGAAGCCGGGTCCGACGGTCTGTCCGCGTACGTAGCGGTAGTGCACGCCCTCGAGAATCGCGGCGAGCTTGAACGAGGCGAACGCGACGTACCAGCCGAGGTCGCTCAGGTCACGACCGGTGCGGCGGGCGTATTCGGCGGCCAGGCCCTCGGCGTCGGGCCAACCTGGCGCCGCCAGCCGGGCCGAGTAGACCAGCAGCAGGCCGAGGTCGGTCAGCGGGTCGCCGAGGGTGGACATCTCCCAGTCGAGCACCGCGCGGATCCCGCCCCCGGCGCCGACCACCGCGTTGTCCAGCCGGAAGTCGCCGTGCACGACGGTCGCGGCCCCAGCCGGCGGTACGGCGGCGGCGAGCCGGTCGTGCAGCTCCTCGACCCCGGGCAGGTCCCGGCTGCGCGAGGCGTCGATCTGGGTCTTCCACCGTCGTACCTGCCGGGCGGCGAACCCGTCCGGGCGGCCGAAGCCGGCGAGCCCGACGCTGGCCGGCGGCACGGCGTGCAGGTGACCGAGGGTTTCCACCAGCGACCGGGCGAGGTTGGTCACCTGGTCCGGACCGAGCGGGGTCAGCTCCGCCGGCACCCGGTAGACGCGTCCCTCGACGAACCGCATCAGGTAGAACGGGGCACCGAGGACCTCCGGGTCGGGGCAGTGCAGCAGCACTCCCGGCACCGGCACGCGGGTCGGCGCGAGGGCGTGCAGCACGCGGTACTCGCGACCCATGTCGTGCGCGGTGGCGAGCACGTGGCCCAGCGGCGGTCGGCGTACGACGAAGCGGGACCGGCCGTCGGTCACCTCGTACGTCAGGTTGGACTTGCCACCGGCGAGCACCGTGCCACGGAGCGGGCCACCGACCAGTTCCGGGGCCACCCGGTCGAGGTAGGCGGCGAGCCGGGCGAGGCCGAGGCCGGGCAGCGCCCGGGCGTCGTCGCGTACCGCCGGTGCCCGGTCCGGTCCGGTCACCGGTCCCGCGCCGCCGGGTCGAGCTCCTGCTGGATCCGGTTCATGCCGCGCAGCCAACGGTCCGGGTCCGCGGCCCGCCGGGCGTAGAACGTGGCGACCTCGGGGTGCGGCAGGATCAGGAACCGGTCGTCGCGCAGCGCCTCGACGACCCGCTCGGCGACCTCCTCGGGTTCCACCGCGTCGGCGTGGAGCAGGCTGGCGGTGGTGCCGTCGCCCTTGGCGAGCATCGGCGTACGGACACCCTGCGGGCAGAGCGCCTGCACGGTGACGCCACGGTGGGCGTACGTCGCGCGCAGCCATTCGGCGAAGCCGAGCGCCGCGTGTTTGGTGACCGAGTAGGGGGCGTTGCCCAGCAGGGTGAGCAGGCCGGCCGCCGAGGCGGTGACCACCAGTCGCCCCCGCCCGGCCGGCAGCCAGTACGGCAGCAGCGCGCGGGCGGCGTGCACGTGGGCGAGGACGTTCACCTGCCAGGCCAGGTCCCAGGAGTCGAGGTCGGCGTCGACTCCCCCGCCGCCACCGACGCCGGCATTGGCGCAGAACAGGTCGATCCGGCCGAGCCGCTCGTGCGCGCTCCCGACCAGCCGGGTCACCTCGGCGGGGGCGGCGGCGTCAGCCGGTAGGGCGTGCCCACCGATCCGGTCGGCGACCAGCTGCGCCGCGTCGGCGTCGATGTCGTTGACCAGCACCCAGGCACCGGCGGCGGCGAACCGGGTGGCGAGGGCGGCGCCGATGCCGGAACCGGCTCCGGTGACCACCACGCCGGCGCCGGCCAGCTCCAGTCCGGCGGGGTTCATCCGGGCCGGCCGACGGACCGGACGGACGGTTCGCCAGAATATGCATTCACAGTGCTAATACTAGGAGCCCCTGGGGTCACCGTCAACGGCGCGGCCGGTCCGACAGGGGCGGCCCGGCAGGGGCGCGCCGTCGACCGGCACGTCGGCCCGGTAGCCGGCGCCCGACGGGCAGACCGGCCGCACGCCGTCGCCACTCGACAAGCCCGATCAGGGCAAAGTCGAGAGGATCGGGCAAGACCTGGCGTGCATTGGTCTACCACGGACCATGCGGCTCGCGCTTCGATGGCAGTGGCCATTTCCGAGACCTCTCCGTTCACATACAGGAGCACGCGCATGCCGCTCGATCACTACGTCACCCTCGGCCGGTCGGGGCTGCGGGTCAGCCCGTTCGCGCTCGGCGCGATGACCTTCGGGGAAGACCCCGGGGGCGCCGGATGCAGCGTCGAGGAGTCCGAGAAGATCCTGGCCACCTACCTCGACCTGGGCGGAAACTTCGTCGACACCGCGAACTTCTACACCAACGGCCACTCGGAGAAGATCCTCGGAGACTTCTTCGCGGCGCGGCCCGGCCGGCGCGAACACGTCGTGCTGGCGTCGAAGTTCTTCGGCAACCTCTTCCCCGGCGACCCCAACGGTGGCGGCGCGGGCCGTACCTCGATCACCGCCCAGCTCGACGCGACGCTGCGCCGCCTACAGACGGACTACCTCGACCTCTACTGGCTGCACAACTGGGACCGGCACACCCCGATCGAGGAGACCCTGCGTACGCTCGACGACCTCGTTCGGGCTGGCAAGATCCGCTATCTCGGCTTCTCCAACACGCCGGCCTGGGTCACCGCCCAGGCACAGACGATGGCGCTGCTGCGGGGCTGGACCCCGCTGATCGCGCTGCAGGTCGAATACTCGTTGCTGGCCCGTACCGTCGAGGGCGAACTCGCACCGCTCGCGCTGGACCAGGGCATGGCGCTGGTCCCGTGGAGCCCGCTCAGGAACGGCTTTCTGTCCGGCAAGTACCGGCGGAACGCCGAGGTCACCGACTCCGCCCGCACCGCGTTCGTCGGCGGCCCCAGCGAGGACGAGTACACCGTCATCAACGCCGTGGCCTCGGTCGCCGACGAACTCGGAACCAGCTCGGCGGCGGTGTCGCTGGCCTGGTTGCGCGCCCGGCAGGGCACCGTCGTGCCGATCGTCGGCGCCCGGCGGGTCGAACACCTCCGGAACAACCTGGCCGCGCTGGAGGTGACCCTCACCCCCGAACACCTCCACCTGCTGGACGAGGTCTCGGCCCCGACGTTGAACTACCCCGCGCCGATGCACGGCGCGCAGCGGGCGATGTTGCAGTTCGCGGGCACCACCGTCGACGGCCAGCCGTCCGTGGTGTACCCACCGCTGTTGCAGAGCGCCGTCCGCTACTGAGTCCCCGGGCGCACGTCCCGGTCGGGTTCGCACCGCCGGGACGACCCTGCGCGCCGCGGACGGTCCGGTGGCCGCCCCACCCGGGAGGCGGCCACCGGTTCGTTGCCGTGGGCGCGGAAACGTCAGGACACGGTCGGGATCCCGTTCACCGGTGGCGTGGCCGGCGCGACGGCGTACTCCCGTACCGGCCCGTCGACCTCGTCCGTCTCGTACGCCGGACCGAAGTAGCCCTGCACACCAGCGGTGACCCGGCTCATCCGCGCACCGCCGTATCCGGAGTGGTCGGTCCTCGAAAAGCGCAGCGGCGCCAGGCCAGGTCCCTGGAACCCGCCCTTCTCGACCGCCGCGACCAGCGAATCGCGGGTGAGGTCCTTGCCGGCGGCGAGCAACGCCTGCACGAATAGGTAGCCGACCGACATGCCGTAGACCGTGTTGCCGTCGAACGGCGCACCACCGTTGTGTGCCTGGTTGACCTTGGTGAAGAGCTGGATCCACGGGTTGGCGGTGTCGTTGTTCATCGGCATGTAGTTCGTGCCGACCACCCCTTCGAGCAGCGGGGCGGCCTCGCCGAGCGACTTGGCCAGGGTGTTGTAGTCGGCGCCGACGTTGGAGACCACCCACTGCGGCTTGAAGGCGAGCCGGGCGGCGGTGCCGATCGAGAGCGCGGTGAAGCCCGGCACCGTGGCCAGTACGACCACCTGGCAGCCGGCCGCCTTGAACGCGCCGATCTGCGGGGCCACGTTGGTGTTGCTGGTGACGTACGTCTGCTTGGCGGCGACCGTACCGGCGCCGAGGATCTTCTCCACCCCGACCAGGCTGTCCCGCCCGAAGTCGTCGTCCTGGCCGAGGAAGCAGACCTTCTGCCCGGCGTGGTTCGCCTTGATGTACGTGGCGAGGATCTTGCCCTCGACGGTGTAGTCGGTGTTGTAGCCGAACGTGAACGGGTATTTCTCCGGCTGGTCCCAGCTGCGGCTGCCGGAGGCGACGAAGAGGTCGGGCACCCGGTTGCTCTTGAGGAAGTCGAGCACGCCGGTGTGGGTGGGGGTGCCGAGTCCGTTGAGGATGGCGAAGACCTTGTCCTGGAGGACGAGTTGGCGTACCACCTGCTGCGTGTTCGCCGGGTTGTAGCCGTCGTCCATGATCTTGTACGTGATCTTCCGCCCGTGCACCCCGCCGTTGGCGTTGACGTAGTCGAAGTACGCCTTCGTGGCGGGCGCGATGCTGGAGTAGCCGGCCGCCGCCGGCCCGGTCAGCGGCATGTGCGTACCGACCACGATCTCGGTGTCGGTGACACCGGGTACAGGTGCCCCGCCCCCGCCCGACCCACCGTCGTCACCGCACGCGGCGACGCTGGTGAGCAGGGCGAGCGAGGTGGCGACGGCGAGACCGCGTCGTGCGAATCGTTGCATGATGGAGGCACCGACCTTTCCCGGTCCGGTTCATGTTGACGGTGTGAGCTGGGTGTCGTGTGAGCTGGCGGTGTGGAACTGGCTGGTGCGGTGCTGCGCGGGTCAGGGACGCCGACGGCGGGCCAGCAGGCGGCCGGCCCGGGTCAGCAGCCCGTGGATGCCGCCCGGAGCGGCGATCATCACGACGATCAACGTGACTCCGAAGATCGCCAGCGGGAGGTTGCCCTCCCACCGTTGCGCCACCGACGGCGAGAGGGTGAACAGCTCGGTCACCGAGTGAGTGAGGTCGGGCAACGCGACCAGCAGCACCGCACCCCAGACCGCACCGGCGAGGCTGCCCAGCCCACCGATCACGATCGCCATCAGCAGGAACAGCGACAGCGTCAGCGAGAACGCGCCGGGTGACACACTCTGTGCCAGCACCGCCAGCAGGCCGCCGCCGAGGCCGGCGCAGCCGGCGCTGACCACGAACGCCAGCACCTGGGTCCGACCGACGTGGATTCCGGCGAGCCGCGCGGCGACCTCGTCGTCCCGGACCGCCCGCAGTGCCCGGCCGAAGCGGCTACGGACCAGGTTCGCCAGCAGCAGCATGGTCAGCAGCATCGCGGCACCGGCCAGCCATGCCTGCCAGCGCTCGTACGGGAAGTACGGGCCGAGCGCCAGCGGAGGCGGCTCGACCGGGACGGAGAGCCCCTGTTCCCCACCGAAGACCCCGTCGAAGGTGATCGCCACCGCCGGCACGACCACCGCCACAGCGAGCGTGAGCCCGGCCAGGTACGGGCCGCGCAACCGGGCCGCGGCCAGCCCGATCACCGCACCGACGGCGACCGTCACCAGTACCGAGGCGAGCAGCGAGACCACGAGCAGCCAGCCGGAGGTGACGCCACTGTCGAGGAACCGACCCTGGGTCAGGGCCACGGTGTAGGCGCCGGTCGCCATCAGCGCACCGTGGCCAAGGCTGAGTTGTCCGTTCAGTCCGGTGAGTACGGTCAGGCCGGCGGTGGCACAGAGGTACGCCGCCACCGTGGCGAGCTGGAAGTTCCGGAACGGTTCCAGCCCGTAGCTGGCGGCGACCAGCAGCAGCGCGGCGACGAGCGCCACGGCGAGGTGTCGCAGCAGGGTGGAGCGGCGCAGCCGGTTGCCCCGGCCGGCGCTGCCCACTGCTGCCGACGCGGGCGCGGTGACCCGCGTGGGCGCGTTCACACGTGCCTCGCCGCGACACCGGCGAAGAGGCCACCGGGGCGGGTCAGGAGCACCACCAGGAGCAGGGCGAGGACCGCCAACGGGGTGACGTCGCTGCCGACGTACCCGCTGACGTAGGAGAGCAGGAGTCCGACCACGAGGCCGCCGATCACCGCACCTGGTGGGCTGTCCAGCCCACCGACGACGGCGGCGGTGAAGGCGGAGACGAAGACCAGGTCCATCGCGTGCGGGTGCAGCCCCAGTTCGGTCGGGATGACGAGCATGCCGGCGAGGGCGCCGACCCCGGCGGCGAGCGCCCAGCCGAGAGTGAGCATGCCGCCGACGTTGACCCCGAGCAGCCGGGAGACCTCGGGGGCGAAGGCCGCCGCCCGCATCCGCAGGCCGATCGCGGTGCGGCCGAACATCCACGCCAGGCCGAGGACCACGGCGCCGACCGCGCCGAAGACAAAGAGGTCGTACGGGGAGAGCAGCACCAACCCACCGGCGGTGAACGCGGTACGGTCGAACGGCGCCGGCGCCGGCAGGAACTCGTTGCCGTACACGATGCCGAGGACGGCCTGGATGACCAGGACCAGACCGAGGGCGACGATGACCGCGTTGAGTGGTGACGAGTGGCCGACGAACCGCATCACGGCGACGTCGACCACCGCTCCGAGCAGCAGGCCGGCGGCGAGTGCGGCGACAAAGCCGAGCCAGTAGGAGCCGGTCGCGGTCGAGACGCTGTGCGCGACGTACGCGGTCGCGACCGCCATCGCGCCCTGGGCGAAGTTGACGATCCGGGCGGCGCGCCAGATCAGCACCAACGCGAGGGCGAAGGCGGCGTACACCGCTCCCCGGGCGAGCCCGTCGAACGTGAGAAATACGAAGCGGTCCAAGTGGTTCCTCCCTCCGAGCTGTCGGTGCGGACGGGTGGGGCCGGGTCGACGATCTCCGGGTCAGAACCCGAGGTAGGCGTGTCGCAGGTCGGCGTCGTCGCGCAGCCCGGCCGCGCTGGTGGCGATGGCGATCCGACCGAGGGACATCACCACACCCTGGTCGGCGACGGAGAGCGCGCCGCGTACGTTCTGTTCGACCAGCAGGACGGTGAGCCCGTCGCGGTCGCGCAGTTGCCGCAGCAGCGCCATGATCTGGGCGGTGACCCGGGGTGCCAGCCCGAGCGACGGTTCGTCGAGCAGCAGCAGCCGGGGCCGGCCGACCAGGGCCCGGCCGAGTGCCAGCATCTGCCGTTCACCACCGGAGAGCTGGTGGCCGGCATGCCGGCGGCGGCGGGCGAGCGGTTCGAAGAGGTCGTAGACCTCGTCGAGGGCGCGGCGGGCGTCGGCCCGGTCGCGACGCCAGAGCCCGCCGAGGCGCAGGTTCTCGTCCACGGTCAGTTCGGCGACCACCCCGCGCCCTTCCGGCACGTGCGCCATGCCCCGGCGGACGAGTTGTTCGACCGGTACGCCGCGCAGGTCGTCGCCGTCGAGCACGATCTGCCCGGCGGTCGGCCGGACCAGCCCGGTGAGGGTACGCAGCAGCGTGGTCTTGCCGGCCCCGTTGGCGCCGAGTACGGCGGCGATGGTGCCGGGTGCGATGGTCAGGTCGACCGACCGGAGCACCGGCGCGGCCCCGTAACCGGCGACCAGTCCCCGTACGCGCAGCAGCGCGTCGGTGGCGGTCATGCCGTCGCCCCCCTGCCCGCCTCGGCCCCGTCCGGGGTGGGCGTCCCGGCACCGCTCTGCTCCACCGTGGCGCCGAGGTAAGCCTCGGTGACCCTCGGGTCGTCGCGGATCACCTCCGGTGGACCGGCGGCGATCACCCGCCCGAAGTCGAGCACCACGATCTGGTCGCAGACCGCCATCACCAGGTCCATGTGGTGTTCGACCAGCAGCACCGCGCACGGGTGCTCGACCCGGTGGGGCAGGTCGCGGATCAGTTCGCCGAGCGCCTCGATGTCCTCGGCGCCGAGGCCGCCGGCGGGTTCGTCGAGCAGCAGCAGCCGGGGCCGGGAGGCGAGCGCGCGGGCCAGCGCGACCCGCTTGCGTACGGCGAAGGGAAGGGTGCCCGGGGCGGCGCCGGCCTGGTCGGCGACGCCGAGTCCGTCCAGGATGGTCAGCGCGTGTGCGCGTAGCCGGCGTTCGTCCCGGTCGCTGCGGGGTAGCCCGAGCAGGGCGGGGGCGAAGCCGGCGCGGGCCGAGTTGGTCGCGCCGACCATGACGTTCTCCAGGACGGTGAGGCCGGCGAAGAGCCCGACGCCCTGGAGGGTGCGGGCGATGCCGAGTCGGGTGAGCCGGTGCGGCCGGGGGCGCAGTGGCCGGCCGTCGAGGGTGAGGGCGCCGGCCGCCGGTTCGACGAGTCCACAGACGACGTTGAACAGGGTGGTCTTGCCGGCGCCGTTGGGGCCGATGACGCCGACGACCTGATCCGGGGGCACCTGGAGGGAGACGCCGTCGAGGGCGGTGAGGCCACCGAAACGTACCCCGATGCCGTGCATCGCGAGCCCGTGCTCCGTCATCGCCATCCCTTGTCCGGACCCGAACTAATTACACTCGGAGTGTACGTTTCCGAAACAGGCCGTCAATACCTTCGATGCATAGCTGTTACTTACCAGTAACTGCGTTGTTCACGTATCGGTCAACCAGGCAGGTCAGCCAGGACGGCGAGCTTCGCCCGGTGCCGGTCCGCGGTGCCGAAACCGATCGCCGCGCTCTTCGCCCGCTTCAGATACCGCCCGGGTCATGCCGGTCGAGGGACGCGGCCACCCGGTCGCGGAGCCGGTCGGCGGCTGCTTCGTCGTCGTCCACGTCTCCCCTTCCGTATCTATTTGCATTGTCGGTGCAATATAAACGGGCGACCGCGCCGGACGGAAGCCCGGCGCGGTCGTGTGGGAACGGGTACGGGGATCAGGCGCTCGGGCAGGTGTTGCGGTACTCCTCGATCGCCAGGCCGGTCGGCCCCGGGCAGAGGAACTGCTCGTATCGGGTGTCGTCGTCGACGAACCGCTTCAACCACGACACCATCTGCTTGGCGGTCGGGGTGTTGGTGGTCTGCGGGAAGAAGTGGCTGGCCCCGTTCAGCTCCAGGTAGGCCTTCTCCGCCGACGACGGGATGCTGTTGTAGAACGGGATCGAGTGCGACGACACCGACGCGACCGAGTCGTTCTCGCCGCCGACGATCAGCGTCGGCACCCGCAGGCTGGACCAGCTCTTGGTCAGGTTCCACGGGGCAAGCGGGACCGCCGCCTGGAGCGACGGGCGGCTTCGGGCCGCATCGAGGGAGCCACCACCGCCCATCGAGTGACCGGCGACGGCAAGCCGACCGGGGTCGATCCGGGTACGCACCGAACTCTGCTCGACCAGGTAGTCGAGCGCGGCCAGAAGTTGCTGACCTCGGCTCGACGGCTGATCCAGGACGGAATTGGTCTCGATACCGATCACCACGAATCCGTGTGAGGCGATCCGGGGACCGAGCCAACTGATGCTCGACCACGACGCGGTGTAACCGGGCGAGATCGCGACAGCTCCGAAGGTGCCCTCGCTGGTGCTCGTCGGGTAGTAGATCACCCCACCGCCGAAGCCGCTGACCAGCGACGAGACGTTCTGCGAGGCGGTGGCGAAGGGGCCACGGCTGGCTTCCAGGATGGCGTTGGTCGGGGCGGGACCACGTTCGTACGGGCCGGCGGCCTGGGCGGGGCCGGGGACGGCGACGATGCCGGCGGCGACCAGGGCGACGGCCACGGCGAACCGGCCGAGGGCGCGTACGGCGGGACGGGGGCGGGCGGGGGCGCAGGTGAGTGGTTGCACGTCGGTGTACTCCCTGTTCGTCGGGGTCATATCGACGTCCACCAGTGTTTGACGGGCCGGACGGGCCACGCATCGGCAAAATCACCAGTCTGTTGCCGGCTCGGTTGCCAGCCCTGATGCCGGTGACGCACGACGCGCGACGCCACGGGTTTGACCTGGAGCGCACTCTAGGTAATACGGTTTCTGCATGGCCAGCGACAACGCCCTCCACCAGGGTGAACGGGCTCTCACGATCGCCGAGGTCTCCGAACGGACCGGGCTGTCACCCGACACCCTGCGCTACTACGAGAAGGCCGGCCTGATCGAGCGGGTCGGTCGCACCTCGGGCAACCAGCGTCGCTACGCGGCGGCCGATCTGGAGTGGCTGGCGTTCCTGATGCGGCTGCGGGAAACCGGCATGTCGATCGCCGACATGCAGCACTTCGCGCAACTTCGCGGCGCCGGGGAGGCAACCATCGCCGACCGGCTCGCCATGCTTCGAGAGCACCGCAGCTCGCTGGAGGACCGCATCCGGTACCTGCGGCGCAACGCCAGGGCGCTGGACGACAAGGTCAATCACTATGAACAGCTGCTCACCGAGCAGCAGGGAACGGAACAAACATGACCGACAAGGCCGCCACCGCAGAAACCAGGCAGGACCGCTTCGAGCGTGGCATGAAGGTGCTCACCGAAATCGACGGCCCAGCCGGCCAGCGGGTCATCGACTCCCTCGCCGACATCTCGCCCGAACTCGGCCACCAGGTCGTCGCCTGGGGGTTCGGCGACATATACCAGCGTCCCGGCTTGGCTCCCCGGGACCGGCAGCTGGTCACCCTCGGGATGCTCACCGCCCTCGGCGGCTGCGAACCCCAACTGGAGGTGCACATCAACGCCGCCCTCAACGTCGGGCTCGCCCCGGAAGAGATCATCGAAGCACTGCTGCACTCCGCGGTCTACTGCGGTATGCCCAAAGCCGTGAATGCCACCTTCGCCGCCAAGAGGGTCTTCGCCGAACGTGGGCTGCTCCCGGTCAAAACTCGATAGACGAAACGCCGTCCCGGGCAGCCACCAGGAGAGCACGGTTGAGACCGGCGGGCGTTACCTGGTCCGGCACCAGGTCGCGAGGGACGAGCATGGATGGCCGCCCGACCCTCGGGCCGGGGCGGCGACCTACCGACCGGAGCGTCCCCGGCGCACCATCAGGCGGCAAAACGCCGTCGCGTCGGAGGCGCCCGGTCTGGAATGCTTCGCGCATCGGCGGGTGCTCCGGAGGGTGCTCCGCACCATCCTGTGGTGACGGGAAACGACGATGGCACCGCTGCGCCAGATCCGCGCCGACTTCGACGCGCACACCATCGTGGTCTACCAGGCATATTCACCGACGGTGGCGAGGGCCGCCGTGACGGCCGGGCGGTTCGTGGCGCCGTTCTCGTTCACCCGGATGACCTGGATCAAGCCGTCGTTCCTGTGGCTCATGCATCGCAGCAACTGGGCCCGCAAAGCCAACCAGGAACAGATCCTCGCCGTACGGATCACCCGCCAGGGATGGGAGCGGGCGCTGTCCCGGGCGGTCCCGACCACGCCTGGCAGCGGAGACGGCGGGCGGGGCGAGGATCTGGCCGATGCCGCCGTACACGTGCAGTGGGATCCTGAGCGGTCGCTGCGCGGTGCGGCTCTGAACCACTACAGCATCCAGGTCGGTATCGGGCGCGAGCTGATCCGCGAGTACGCCGAGCAGTGGGTGACCGGGATCGACGACCTGACCCCCCGCGTACGCCGGATGGCGGAGTTGCTCGGTCAGGGACGGAGTGCGCAGGCACAGCGGCTGCTGCCGCCGGAACGGGTCTATCCCCTCTCCCCGCCCCTCGCCGCCGCTGTTCAGGCCGACCGCTGAGAGAGCTTCACGACGTTCGCGAGCGGTTCGCCCGCCGCGTACCGTCGGACCTGGTCGACCAGCAGCCGGCGAGCCCGGGGCGCCAACGCGGCTGTCAGGCCGCCGACGTGCGGACTGATCAGGACGTTCGGCGCGGACCACAGCGGATGGTCGACGGGCAGCGGCTCGGGTTCGGTGACGTCCAGGGCAGCGTGCAGCCGACCCGCGTTGAGCTCCGCGAGCCCGGCAACAGCGGGCGCACCTCACACGCCGAGACCGCCGACCACTGTCACTTCCTGGCTGGTGAACTCACCCGTGAGCATCGGCATGGCCTGGCTGATCGCCGCCTTGGTCTCGGGGAGCGCAAGGGAGGCGGCGTGCATCTCCTTGCTCTGCCACACCTCGCTCACCCAGATCGTGACGTCGTCCGTGTCCGAGACGCTCACGACGTAGAGATCACATCCCACCTGGCGTAGGCCCTCGACACCGCTCAGCAGGATGTTCACGACATCAGCGCGGTGGCCCGGCTTGGTCTTCATCGATCCGATGTATCCGTACGACACGACAACTCCCCGTCAGCCTGGTCAGGTCGGAGGCCACACGTCTCGGCGGTGTCACCGACCGCCGAAGAACGACAGCGCCTCGTTCAACGCAAGGTCGGTGAGGACCGGGTCGTGTCGAGCACCGACGTCGCGCATGAACGCGTGCTCGCCGCCGGCGTAGACGTGTAGTTCGAGGTCGTCCAAACCGGCGGCGTAGAGGGCGGAGATGATCTGGGCCCGTGCGTCGGCGGGCACATGCGGATCCCGGGAGCCGAAAACAATCATCAGCCGGCCACGGATACTCGCGGCGCGGGCGAGCGATCCCGCATCGGCGTCGGCGCCCAGGGCACCGTTCTGTAGTCCGGTCGGGTAGAAGCACACGGTGGCGGCCACCCGAGGGTCGAGCGCGGCCCGGAACGCCAGGTGACCGCCGAGGCAGAATCCCACCGCGAGCAGCGTGGTGATGTCGCTGCGCTGCTCCATGAAGTCCAGCACCGCGACGCGGTCCGCGTCGAACTGGTCGGTCGTGGTGCCGGCGGCAGCCTCGAGGCCGGCCTGTTTGCCGGCGTCGTCGAACTCCAACGCGACACCGGCCAGCTCACCGCGTGGGTAGATCTCGGGTACGCAGACGACGTATCCGGCCGACGCCAGGCGCCGGGCCGTACGCAGTGTCGACTCGGTCAACTGGAAGATGTCGGTGTACAACAGCACGCCCGGCCACGGGCCCTCGCCGACCGGGCTGAGCACCACCGAGCGGATCTCACAGTCGGGTGCCGGCACCAGCACCTCGTCCTCACGCAACTTCACGTGCAGGGACAATACCGGTGCGAGACTACCGGCCGGTCCTGGCCGCGCTGATTCGCTGCGATGTTCGCCGCCGGTCAGTGGTGCTCGGGCGGGGCGACCCGGGCGTCGGACTGGTTCGAGCGCCGCAGTGCGTCGGCGACGAAACCGTTGGCTTTCAACTCCTCGACGAGATCCCGGAGGAACCGTACGGTCTCGGGTCTCCGACTCTTCGTCGTCCCCACCGCCTGCTGGATCTGCATGAACCGGTCCTCGATCAGCCTGAACTCGGGATGGGTCGCGACGAACTCGGTCATCGGTTGTCTGATGCCGGCCGCCACCTCCAGGCCCTGGACCAGGAACTCGTCGACCCCTTCCTCGCCTCGCACCACGGTCGCGTGTTGGAGAGTGCGGGAGAGGAACAGGTCGTAGGCGGATCCTCGCTTGACGCCGATCCGTACTCCCGGGTGGTCGACGTCGGCGGGCCTGCTGACGGCCGAGTCCCGGGCCACCACGAAGACACCCTCGATCACGACGTACGGTGCGGTGAAGGCGACCTCGGCCGCACGCGCGGGCTCGATGGCGAGAAAGCAGATGTCGGCCCGACCGGAGGTCATCGCCTCGTACGACTTGCGCGCCGCGTCGAAGCAGACGAGTTCCACCGGAAGGTGCAGTCGCGCACTGACCTCCCGCGCGATGTCCACCGTGACGCCGGCCGGCGCCGCCGGCGTTCCCTGGGCCAGAACCGGATTACCCAGATTGATGGAAGCCCGCAGGACGCCCTCGGGGGCCAGATCCTCCGCGATGGCGCCATTTATGATCATGACCTCGAGCATATAACAACTGCGGTTCGCGAATGGTAACCGCAGCCCCCGTAGCATGGCGGCATGGACGTCGACCTCTTCGCGGGAATACCGGTCAGCAACTACCTCGCCGCGCTGGCCTGGTACGAGAGGTTGTTCGGCGCTCCGCCAGCGTTCCTTCCGAACGACACCGAAGCGGTGTGGCAACTCGCCGAACACCGGTTCGTGTTCATCGAACACCGGCCTGACCATGCCGGTCACGCCATGCACACCATCTTCGTCGGTGACTTCGATACCGTGGTGGCCGAGATAGCCGGGCGAGGGCTGGAGCCGACAAAGAGTGAGACGTACGCGAACGGCGTACGAAAGGCCACCTATGTCGATCCCGACGGAAACGAGATCGGGTACGGCGGCGCCCCACTCTGATCGGAAACCAGCCCACGACAAGATCTGTCACTGCTGGCAGCACACTGTTGGTTCCTCGGTCACCAGCTCAATCAACTCGCGCGCAAGCTTGCGGTTGTGCCGCCACGATTGTTGTCGTCGGCGATCGACCCCGGACGGAGCGAATACCCGCATGAAACGGGGTGCTTCTGCTTCTGACCCATGCCCGGGGACGGGTCGCTGTCACTGTGCGTGAGCGGTGGCCGTCTGGTACGCGAGGCTGGACATATGCGACCTCACCCGTAATTCTGGCCATGGTCTTGATCTGAACCAAAGTTGAGGTTTTACCTTGTTCTCAAGCATTCGCCATCGAAGGTAGCCCACATGACGACGCTGCACGTGTCCGACGCTGAGCTCGCGGGTCAACCTGCCGCCTATTGGACAGGCGTCGCCTACGAGTCCCTCATCGCCTTCACCCGAGCCCGGCATGCCGAACTCGGGTTCACTCAGCCCCAGTTCTGGCTGCTGCGCAACCTCTCCAAGAACGACCTCCTGCCCGACGGCGGCGGGATGACCGTTCCTGAGCTTCAGCGGGCGATGAGCTCGTATCTCAGGGCCGAAGACGATCTGGACGTCGAAGCGGAGGCTCTGCTGGAGCGCGGGTGGCTGACCCGCGACGAGCAAGGAAAGCTATGGATCACCAAAGCGGGGGAAGATGCCCGTGTCAGCCTCAAACAGCATGCGCCGGCGATCCGGGCCCGCATCCACAGGGGCATCGACGACGCGGACTATGTCACGACTCTCGAGGTTCTTCGGCAGCTCATACTGAACACCGGTGGCTCGGTGTAGTGAGTTCCAACCGATCGCTTCCCCGTGGGGGCAGCCATCCTCCTGGCGGGCGAGTTCCGGGGCTGTTTCCATTTCCCGTGTGACGGTGGGGAAGCGCTGTCGTTTGGTGAGGCTGTCTCGTCGGCGTGCTTCCCGCAGCACGTGTGGCTGCCCGCGTCTGTTACTCGTCGAGAGCCCTCGGCGTTGCGGGTGAGGACGGTCAATGGCAGAAGCGCCGGAGCGTCACCGATGCGGGCCTTGCGGAGCACGGCGCTCGTCGTAGCCGCTGGACTCCTGGAGGGTCTGTGACGCCTGGGCCTCCGCGACGTCCAGCCAGCGCCGGTACCAGCGGGCGAACCCCACCCGCGAACCGTCGTCGTCGAGCAGCGGCCGGAACCCGCCCTCCTCGGCGGTGTCGTCAGCCCACACCTGGCCCCGTGCCGGCCCGCTGACCACCAACGCATCCCGCAGCGCGCATCCCTGGTGAGACAGGTACAGCAATCCGATCGAATGTTCAGGACGGAAGACGACCGTGTCGTGCTGCTCCCAGTAGGCGTCCTCGGCCGCGTTGAACGCCTCCACCGAGTCGTAGCCCTCCTCGTCGGGCGGCTCGGGCAGATCATCGGCCGGATTGAACGCCTCGGTGGCCGGAAAGGGCTGGGCCAGTGTGTCCAGGTCGGTGAGGTCGGCGCCGTCGCCCTCCCAGCGCCATCGGCCGTCCACCCGGCGCACCGGAAAGAGCCCGTACGCCGGACCGGCGCCGCCGCGACCCACCGTCCGCAGGAACGACCGGTACTCGTCCGGCAGCTCCACCCGCAGTTGCGCCTCCACCTCTGCCAGCTCCTCGGCGCTCAGCGGCGGCTCAAGACTCCATCGGTGACTTGTGGAACCGGCGACCGTTGCGGCACCGGTTTTGCCGGCGAGGTGTGCGAGCCGATCGCGTACATCTGACCAGTCGGAGTGCGTCACGGCAGGCACAGTAACGCAGCGGTCGGACCTCGGGCCGGCGGCCACCGCCCGGTGCCGCTCACACCTGCGCGGTGACGAGATAGAAGGTGAACCCGGCGAGCAGGGGCCCGCTCTCGAGGCGCTGAAGCCAACTCCGGACAGCCGTCTCGTCCAGTTCTCCCGCCTGGACCGCACGAGCCGAGTTGCGCCGTAACCCGAGAATCTGGTCGGCCGTGCCGAAGTCCCGGAACACCACGGCGATGGCTTCGACTGATCGGACCTGGAAGCCGGCGTACGTCGACAGCCGGACCAGCTCGCGGCCGATCGTCGGGTTACGCACCTGCCCCGCTACGAACCGGGCGAAGCCCCGACTGGTACGCAGGTCCTCGTCGGCGACGGCGATCGTGTCCCAGTCCGGTTCCGCCATGCCGAACACGCCTCCCGGGCGCAGCACGCGACGGACCTGCGCCATCGCCCGCGCGGGGTCGTCCAGATGTTGCAGGACCCGGTCCACCCTGGCCCGGTCCACGCCGGCGTCGGTCAACGGCAGGTCATGGACGTCGCCCGCCCGCAGCTCGACGTTGGACCGGGCGGCGAGCCGGCGTCCGGCCTCGGCCAGCATCCGGACGTCCCGGTCCACGCCGATGACCGAGCCGTCCGCGCCGACCGCGTCAGCCAGACTCGCCAGGTCGGTTCCCGGGCCACAACCGATGTCGGCCACCGTGTGCCCGGGCCGTACGTCGAGTGCGTCGACGAAGCGCTGCTTGTAGGCGAGGCCGACGGGGGTGCGAGCGGCCGTGTCCATGTACGTGATCGGGTCCGGCGCGGCCGTTGCCTCGGTGAGTTGACTCATCCACCCAGCCAAGCAGGCCACCGGGTGCGTCGGGTGAAGAGGCTGTGCAGATCCGGCGCAGGTTCACGCGCCCTGGCGGGAAGATCGGAGGCGTGGATTGTTCACGTGAACAAGCCGTTCCTTTCCGAACCGAGGGCCGGGCATTCGGACCGGGATCGGCGGACCGATGACACCATCTGTGAGTGCGCACCTGAGGTTCAGATGGAACGAGCTTCAGCAGGTGTCCAACGACGTACGTCGAAGTTCCGACAGGTGTTCGGTGGGCGTACGCATCGATCGCACTAGGTTGCTGGAAACAAGCGCTTAACACAGGTGATGTCTAACCGACATCGATGTTAGCGCTAACTACACACCCACCGAGTTCAGGGGGTAGACAGTGACTCCAGCACGTCCATCCATCGATCGGCGCGGGTTGCTGAAGGTCGGCGGCGCCGCGACCGTGGCAGCGATCATCGCCCCGCAGGTCGCCGGATCCGCACAAGCCGCACCGCACTCCGGCGCCTCGGCGGCACCCGCCTCGCCGGAGGCGGCGTTCCTGGACCAGAACCCGAGCTGGGTGGTGAAACCGTTCGCGCTGGACCAGGTCACCCTGGCCGAGGGAACGGTCTTCGCCGAGAAGCGGGCACGGGTGCTCAACCTCGCCACGGCGTACTCGGCCGACCGGGTGTTGCACAACTTCCGGGTGACCGCCGGCCTGCCCACCCCGGAGGGTTCGTCACCGCCGGGCGGCTGGGACGACGCCACCGGCAACCTGCGCGGGCACTTCAGTGGGCATCTGATCACCATGTTCGCGCAGGCGTACGCGTCGACCCGCGACCAGCTCTACAAGGACAAGATCGACTACATCGTCGCGGAACTCGGCAAGTGTCAGGACGCGATCGCGGCGAGCGGGCAGGCAAGCCATCCCGGCTTCCTGGCCGCCTATCCGGAGACCCAGTTCATCCGGCTGGAATCGTTCGCCACCTACCCGACGATCTGGGCGCCGTACTACACCTGCCACAAGATCATGCGCGGGTTGATCGACGCGTACCTGCTGGTGGGGAACGAGCAGGCCCTCGAGATCGTGACCAAGATGGGCGACTGGGTGCACAGTCGGCTCTCGGTCCTCCCCCGCGAACAACTCAACCGGATGTGGGCGATCTACATCGCCGGCGAGTACGGCGGCATGAACGAGGTGATGGCCGACCTGCACGCCCTCACCGGCGACGAGCGTTACCTGACCACGGCGAAGTGCTTCGACAACCGGCAGGCGCTCTTCGGAGCCTGCGTGGAGAACCACGACATCCTGACCCGGCTGCACGCCAACACCCACGTTCCGCAGTTCGTCGGCTACCTGCGGGTCTTCGACCGGTCGAATGAGCCGGACTACCACGCCGCCGCCGAGAACTTCTGGCACATGGTGGTGCCGCACCGGATGTACGCCCATGGCGGCACCAGCGGCACCTGGCCGGCGGGTGACGCCGGACCCGCGAACACCAACGCGGAGCTGTTCCAGCCGCGCGGCAACATCGCCGGCTCGATCGCCGGCAACGGCGCCGAGACGTGTACGTCGTACAACCTGCTCAAGGTCTCGCGGAACCTGTTCTTCCACGACCCCGACCCGAAGTACATGGACTACTACGAGCGGACCCTGGTCAACCACATCCTCGGGTCCCGCCGCGACGCCGACAGCACCAGCAACCCGAACGTGGTCTACTTCCTGCCACTGACCCCGGGCAGTTCCCGCGGATACGGCAACACCGGCACCTGCTGCGGCGGCAGCGGCCTGGAGAACCACACCAAGTACCAGGAGTCCGTCTACTTCCGCTCGGCCGACAACGCCTCGCTCTACGTCAACCTCTTCGTCGGCTCCACCCTGAACTGGGCGGAGAAGGGGATCACCGTCACCCAGACCACCGACTTCCCCCGCCAGCAGGAGAGCACCCTGACGGTCAGCGGCGGCAGGGCGCAGCTCGACATCCTGGTGCGGGTGCCGAACTGGGCGAAGAACTTCCAGGTCTGGATCAACGGGCAGGAGCGGCTGGGGCCGAAGACGCCCGGCACCTACCTGCGGCTGCGCCGGATGTGGCAGGACGGCGACACCGTACGGATCTCGATGCCGTTCGGACTGCGGGTCGAGAAGGCGCTGGACCGGGCGGACACCCAGACCGTCTTCCACGGCCCGGTGGTGCTCGCCGCGCTCAGCTCCGACCCCGCCTACCGGGAGTTCTCGTTCTACCGGCAGGTGAGACTCGACGGCGACATCTCCCCCGCCTTCGCGCCGGGCGCAGCCGGCACCTTCACCACGAACGGGCACACGCTGCGTCCGCTCTACGTCGGTGACACCCAGGCCCACCACATCTACTTCCGGCGTACCGAGCCGACGGTGGTCTTCGGGACGTACGACTCCGGGGTGGCGAACAAGCAGCGCGACGGGCAGACGTTCCTCGACCTGGTCTGGGCCCAGGCCCCGTTCGGCAGCCACCAGGAGTTCATGAAGACGGTGACGGCCGCCTCCGCGAACTGGGTACGCCAGGGCTTCCTCACCCGCGACGAACGTACCGCCATCCTCGCTGCCGCCACGGACGCGGAGGGCGAGCTGCGCATCTGATCTGGGCCGGTGGTAGCGGCGCGGCGTCCGCTACCACCGGAGCCAGCAACCTCAACATTTTGTTGAAAAGGAGCCGTTGATCAGTCATGATTCAGGTCATGGTTGATCCCTTCACCCGACCCGACCCGGCAGCCCGGCGCGCGGAACGCACCTACCAGGCGTTGGCGCACCTCGTCGAACGGCACGCCAACGATCCCGAGCGCCGATCCCGACAGGTCCACCCGTCGATGGCCGCCCCGCACGAAGTGATCCGGCTCGTCGCCGGCATTGCCGGTGGCACGATCCCGACCGGGCCGGACGAGCCGGATATCGACAAGACCGACCTCGTCGCGGCCCTCACCCTCCTACCGAACGTCCGGGCCGACCTCGACGCGACCGAGCTGCACCTGCTGAGAACCGCCCGGAGCAGGGCGATGACCTGGCAGGACATCGCCTTCAGCCTGGGCCTCAACACACCTCAGGCGGCCCGGCAGCGGTACGAGCGCCTCGAAGCACGCGCCGACGACCCGACCCAACCAGGGGTGGGGTAGGGCCAGCGGGATTGTCAGCCGAACGATCGATCGGCACGCTGAGGTGAACCACCCGCGTCCGCGTACACGCGGCTCACCGGAAGGCACAGCGTGATGAGGAGAGCTCTCGGAGTCATCGGCCTGATCATCGGCCTCTATCTCATCGTACGGGCGGCGCTGGAGCCATTCGTCATCGACATGTCCGACCCGGCGACCTACCGCGACGACTGGGGCGGACCGAGTCTCGCCGGAGTCCTCGCCGTGCACTGTGGACCCGGCATCGTCGCCGCCCTCATCATCGCAACAGTGCTGCTACGACGTCGGTCGACCCGACGACACGCCCAGCCCGGCAAGGGCGTGTGAAGCCACCGGTCAGGCCGGGCTGGGCAGCAACAGGTCGAGGAAGGGGTTGCTGAACACCCGGTGCGGGTCGTACGCGTTGAGGTCCGCGACCGCCTGGTCCCAGGTCGGGTCGGGCCCCTGTCGGTAGGAGTCGGGCACGATCCGGGTCAGCATCGACGGGTCGACCCAGGCGGCGGTGCCGCTGTACCCCCAGCCCTTCGACCACTCGGCGCGGCAGCCGGCGTACGAGCCGGTGTAGTTGGCGAAGAAGAAGTGCTCCATCTCCCGGTAGAACTCGTGGGCCCGGGGCGCGGTGGGGAAGGTGAGCACGTCGAACCAGACGACCACGTCCCAGTCTGGGTGGTCCGCCCGAGGCCGGGCCGCGGACAGCGCCGGTGGCCGCGCCCCGGGTACGCCGACGTCGGCAGCCCGGTCGAGCCCGGCGACCCGGATCTCAACCTGTCCGGTCACCGGGAACTCGCCCCGCGCCTGGTAGGCGGCGAGCTGCCGTTGGTAGAAGCTGGCGAACTCGCTGACCACCCGTTGAATCGAGCCGCGACTGGTGTGCACCGCGTAGCCGTTCGCGTGCTCCCGCAGCGTGGTCGGCTTGACGTAGAGCAACAGGTTCTTCGACGGTCCCCACAGGTCGGTGGCGAGGGTGGCGGTCAGCCCGGTGACGGCGGTGGTGTACTGCACCCGCCCAAAGGTGGGCGCCAGTTCCCACGCCCCGTTCAGCAACTGCTCGGCCAGTTCGGCGACCGGCCTCGGAACGTTGTCGGAGAAGACGTAGTTGTAGGGCGTGACCACCGGCCGGGAGGTCAACGGGCGCTGTGGGCTGACGCTCCACACCTTGAGCCAGGGGTGGGAGGTGAAGGCGAACCAGATCGCCTCCACCCGTCCGGCGGCGGCCACGAAGCTGGCGAGGGTGCGTCGTGCCCCGCTGCCCGGCGGGGCGAACAGTTCCGTCGCGGGAATGTCGACGGTGCTCACGCAGCGAAGGTTCTGGTTGGCGCCGACCCGCAGCGTCACCTCGGTGACGAACGCGCGGCCGACGTGGGTCAGCAGTGCCGTACAGGCGGGGTCCGCACGGTCGAAGATCCGCAGGACGTACCCGCCGGCCGCGGGGTCCCACACCACCGCGGTGAGGGAGAGGATCAGGTTGCTCAGCGACCCGTAGGTGTGCCCCGGTGTCCGGGTCTCGCCGTCCGCCGGCACCGATGTGCCGTGCCCGTTGATGGCGAGCACGCCGCCCACGCTCAGCTCGCCAGGCGCCGGGGTGTTGGTGACGCCGAGTTCGTGTTCCTCCAGGAAGGTGAGCAGGCTCTCCATCGAGGCACCGGTCTGCACGCGTACCGCCGCCGGCGCGGTCGAGACGACCGTCATCGAGGTCAGGTGCCGGGTGGTGTCCATCAGGATGACCCGGTCGGCGCCGCTGGCACCGGCGGGTACGGTGAGCGGCGCCCAGGTGTGCCGGTAGCCACGGGCGCGTACGCAGTAGCCCTGCGCGTACGCCCAGTTGGTCACCGTCACCACGTCTGCCGCCGTGCGTGGCACACAGGTCCACATGCTGCTGGCCTGGATCTCGCCGGCCCAGTTGCGGTACGCCTCCCGGTACACCTCGATGCCGGACGGGAAGTCAGGTGGTGCCGACCGGTCGGTCGGCAGCCACAGTGGTCCGAGCGCCGTGACGGCGGATGCCTCCAGGAAGTTGCGTCGGGTAAGGGCCATCTCGATCCTCTCGTCGCCGGTCAGGTCCCGCTCATCGCGCGACCTCTACCCGACCGCCGAACGGGCAAACCGGAGCGAGGGCCGAGGACGGGCTCGCCGGGTGGGACGGGCGTTGCGACACTCTCCCGGACCCGTTAACTACACGGCGGTGCTCGACGGACTCCGGCGCGTCCCGCAGAGACCACCTGAGCACGTCCGGACGCCGGGGATGCGTCCGCTCCTGCCCGGCCTGCTCCATCAGCCCGGCCCGCGCGACTTGAAGGGATAACCAGCAACTATGACCGACACCAACCGAGAAATACTGCGCACCACATTCGGCCAGGACGCCGAACTCTACGACCAATGCCGTCCGACCTATCCGCCCCAGCTGTTCACCGACCTCGCCACACTCGCAGATCTCGGTCCACACGCTCGGGTGCTGGAGATCGGATGCGGCACCGGCCAAGCGACCCTGCCCCTGGCACAACTGGGATGCCATGTCGTCGCGATGGACCTCAGCCCCGACATGGCCGCCATCGCCCGACGCAACCTCGCACAGTTCCCGAATGTCACCGTCGTCGCGGCGGCCTTCGAGGACTGGCAGCCCCCGGACGGAACCTTCGACGCGGTTCTCTCCGCGACCGCGTTCCACTGGCTTGACCCCGACGTGCGCATGATCAAAGCCGCTGACCTGCTGCGGCCCGGCGGATCTCTCGGCATCGTCTCGACTCACCACATCGCCGGCGGGACGAACGCCTTCTTCGCCGACGCACAACGATGCTACGAACGTTTCGACCCCACAACACCGCCCGGCATGCGCCTGACGACCGATGACGAGACCCCCGAGGAGGCGGCAGAGTTCCATCGATCGGCACGATTCGGGCCAGTCGAATTCCGGCGCTACGAGTGGCAACAGACCTACACGGCGCCTGAGTATCTGAACCTGCTCATGACCTACTCCGGCAATCGGGCCATGGCACCGCAGGCACGCAGCAGCCTCTTCGCGTGCATCACTCACCTGATCGACGACGTCTACAGCGGAGCAATCACCAAGCAGTACCGGACCCGGCTCGCCATCGCGCACAAGACACCGTGACTCGGCTCGGCATCCGATCTGCGCACTGCCGTCACCTCGAGCAGACGGCGAACGAACGCCGGCTCTCCAGCTTCGCCGCGCCGTCCGAGCCGCCGCGCCAGTTCGCGAACCCGAGCGCTCAACGGTGGTCATACTGAGGGTGGACACGTCAGTTCCCGCCTATCGGCGCTTCAGAATTCGCGAACCCGAGAGCTCTCCATCACCACTGACCAATACGACAACTCCGGCGCGGCGGACACCGCCCCGGCCCTACCCGGCCGCGCCGGTGACGTCGTCGCCCCGCCGCTGCGCGGTCGACACGTCGGCCGTCTCGACCGGGCGCAGCCACTGCCAGAGCAGGAAGGCCAGGCCGAAGAGGAGCATGGCGAGCCCGGCCCAGAGGTTGATCCGTACGCCCTGGGCCTTGTCGATCTCGGCGCGGGAGTCGAAAAGACCGATCCCGGTGACGATCAGCCCGTACGCGAGGAAGAGTCCGCCGATCACCCGACGCAGGTCGAACCGGCGGGCGGCGGCCGACCGCCGCTCCGCCTCGGTGCTGTCCAGCGTGTCGGCGCTCGGTTCGGTGTTCTCGGTCATCACGCGCACCCCTTTCAGAGGACAAGCAGGTAGAGCAGGCCGGACAGGGCCAGCGCGACCCCGCCGAGCAGCAGTGGCGAGCGGTACCAGGCCGCGTCCCCGGCGAGCACGTCTCCCTTGAGGTCGACGCCGCCGAGGCCGTAGACCAGACCCCGCAGGTCATCGTCGGTCTTGGCCCGACCGAGCGGTGTGAGCAGCACCGCGACGACCGCCACCATGACAAACGCGACCCCGGCGCCCCAGAAGCTCTCCTCCAGGTCGGAGCCGAAGTCGAGCACCCCACCGAGGTAGAGCAGGTACGTGGCGAGCGAACCGACGGTGCCGGCGAGCAGGGACCAGAAACCGGCCCAGGCGGTCATGCGCTTCCAGAACATGCCGAAGATGAAGGTGGCGAAGAGTGGGGCGTTGAACAGGGAGAACAGCGTCTGGATGTAGTTCATGATGTTGCTGAAGCCGGCCGCGATGAAAGCCGTACCGATGCCGACGATCACCCCGGCGACGGTGGCGATCCGGCCGACCCTCAGGTAGTAGTCGTCGGGGCGGTCCCGGCGGACGTACGACTGCCAGATGTCGTACGTGAAGACGGTGTTGAAGCCGCTGACGTTCGCCGCCATGCCGGCCATGAAGGAGGCGAGCAGGCCGGTGACCGCCACCCCGAGCACACCGTTGGGGAGCAGGTCACGCATCAACAGCGGGATCGCGTTGTTGTACTGCAGGGCACCGCTGGACGCCCCGAGCCCCTGCACGGTGACCAGGGCGATCAGCCCGGGAATCACGGTGACGACCGGGATGAGCAGTTTCGGGTACGCGGCGATGATCGGCGTACGGCGGGCGGCGCTCATGTTGCGCGCGGAGAGTGCCCGCTGCACCTCGGCGAAGTTCGTGGTCCAGTAACCGAAGGAGAGGACGAAGCCGAGGCCGAAGACGAGGCCGACCCAGTTCGCGCCGAGCGGGTTGGCCGAACTGCCGGTGTCGGCCCAGGTGTGCAGGCCGGCCTCGCCCAGATCGGAGGAGCGGACCGCGTCGAAGAGTCCGTCCACGCCGCCGACCTTCACCAGACCGATGACGGTGATCGGAATCAGGCCGGCGAGGATCACGAAGAACTGGAGCACCTCGTTGTAGATCGCCGAGGTGAGCCCGCCGACGGTGATGTACGCCAGCACGATGGCGGCGCCGACCACGATGGAGAGCCAGAGCGGCCAGCCGAGCAGCGCCTGCATGACCAGGGCGAGTGCGTAGAGGTTCACCCCGGCGATCAGTACCTGGGCGAGGGCGAAGCTGAGCGCGTTGAACAGGTGGGTCGGCCGGTTGAAGCGCAGCCGCAGGTACTCCGGCACGCTACGGACCTTGGAGCCGTAGTAGAAGGGCATCATCACGATGCCGAGAAAGACCATCGCCGGTACGGCGCCGATCCAGTAGTAGTGCAGGGTCATCATGCCGTACTGGGCGCCGTTGGCGGCCATGCCGATGATCTCCAGCGCACCGAGGTTCGCCGCGACGAAGGCGAGTCCGGTCACCCAGGCCGGCAGGGAGCGGCCGGAGAGGAAGAAGTCGGTGCTGGTCCGGATCGCCCGGCGGGCCATGAGGCCCACACCGAGGACCGTGACGAAGTAGAGCGCCAGGATCGCGTAGTCCAGCGCGTTCATGTTGAGTCTCAGGCCGCCGTCCACGCCGCCACCTCTCTCTCACCAGCGCCGCACGTACCGGCGGCGCGGGGCGCCTACTACCCGAGGCGAGAAGTTTTCACGCCTGCCGGCGGGTGTGGTGGATCACCAGGGGCAGGACGAGACCGGGCGGACCAGCGGGAAGAATTCGGACGCACCGGCGGAAAGAGCAGCCAAAACGTCATTCGGCCACGTCGAGCCCATTGTTCAGATCCATTTGGCATTCCGTTGACCACGCACCAGGGCCGGACTTCTCATCCCTAAATCGAACGATTCCCCCGGCGCCTGACAGGCGTACGACACCGCACGACAAAGCCCCACCAGGACCGACGAACATTCACTGTCAGCAATGCGTCGGTCACGCAATTTTCCATCGACGACTGTGGAATTCTGTTCGCGGTCGGGTAAGTGCCCGGCCGATTGTGGGGAGGATACATCCATGAACACCAGGCCAATCCGCCTGCTGGCCATCGCGGCCAGCGCGGTCCTGCTCGCCGGGGTGGCGTTCGCCGCGCCGGCCGGAGCACGCGAGGCGAAGTCCGCGCCGGCCGCCGACACCGGCGCGGTCGCCGCAGCCGTCCGCGCCTACCAGTCGTCGTACCCGCAGATGTCGGCGGCGGCGGCACGCGCGGCGTTCGCCCAGCAGATGGACCGCAAGAAGGTGTACGAGCGGGTCGCCGCCGACACCGCCACCTACGGCGGAGCGTGGTTCGACCCGCCGACCGGGCTGATGCACCTGTCGGCCACCACCCCCGCCGCCGCCTCCGCCGCGGCGAAGGCCGCCAAGGACCTCGGCATCCGCGCCGAGACGCACGTGGTCAGCCGTAGCTGGGCCCAGCTCGAACAGCAGGCCGCAGCCCTGCGGGCCGGCACCGACGGCCTCGCCAAGGCGGCGAAGGGCCAGGTCGGCATCGACGTCAAGACCAACAGTGTGGTGGTGGCCGTGCCGGCCGGCACGCTCTCCACCGCCCGGACTGCCGCACCCGCCGGGGTGTCGGTCGTCGCCGACCCGAACATCCAGACCGAGGCGGACGCCGGCTGCACCTCGCGGCTGGACTGCGACTGGACCGTCCGCGCCGGTGCCGTGCTCAAGTACAACGGCAGCGGCACCTGCTCGGTCGGCTTCACCGCCCGCAACGCGAGCGCCCAACGCTTCGTCTACACCGCCGGGCACTGCAACAGCGGCGGCGGCACCTGGAGCACCGGCGCGCAGAGCATCGGACCGATGACGAACTCGCTCCAGTCCGGGGCGATCGACGCCGGCATCATCCGGGTCGACAACAGCTGGTTCCAGTACGACTCCGGCGGCGAGATCTACGCCGAGAACGCCAACCACAGCGTCGCCCTGAACTACGTCGCCCCGACCACCGGTTACCTGCTGGTCGGCGAGACGGTCTGCCTCTCGGCGAACTTCACCGAGATCAACGGCCCGAACTACTGCGGCACCATCGGCAGCACCAGCGACGCGGCGGTGCTCGGCATGGTCCGGGTGGACGGCTTCGACGCCTGCGGCGGCGACAGCGGCGGCGGCTGGTACTGGCTCAGCTCGGCGACCTACCGGGTCGCGTACGGCATCCACAGCCGCAGTGACACCGGCTGCCACGGCAGCAGCGGCGGCACCCGGTCGTGGTTCGGCTCGATTCCGCTGGTCACCCCGCTCTGGGGTCTGAGCATCGAAACCCGGGCCTCCTGACCAACAGCGACAACGGGGCCCGCCGACCATTTCGGCGGGCCCCGGCGGCGTCTATAAATCGCATCGACCTGGACGCCCGTCATTCGCGCGACCGGTGACCGGAGAACACGATCAGGCTGGCCCTGGACACCATTCCGGGGCCGGCCTTCCGGTCATGGGGCCGTTTCTGACTGATCGGTCCCCCCGCGCATCTGCCGGTACGCGACCAGACCCGCCGCAGCGGCGAGCAGACCACCGCAGAGAATCACCGGCCGAGTGCCGTCGATGAGGAAATGCCCGCCCCACAGAGTCACCGGGCGCTGCCCGATCAACGTCACCAGCACCGGCGTCAGCACCACCGAACACCCCAGCACGACCTTCAGCATCGACTGGTAGAGCGCGTTGACCCGGCCGCGCATCGAGTCCTCCACGCTGGCACCGATGATCGTGACACCGGTGAGGAACGCCGATCCGGCGCTGGCACCCGCCGCCACCACGGCCGGCAGCGACACGGCCAGGTGCGGGGAGAGCGCCACCAGGACGAGCGCGCCCCCGGCGCAGACGACCGCCAGGCCGAACAACCGCTCGTGCGACAGCCGCCGGGCCAGTCTGGGCGCCCCGAGCAGGCCGATCGCCAACCCGAGGAAGGTGGCCAGGAGCAGCAGTCCCCAGGCGGCCTGACCACCGAGCAGGCTCAGCGCGTACGGCTGGGCCGAACCGACCACCACACCACCGGCCGCGAGCGCGCCCATCATGCCGACCAGCAGGCCACGGACGACCGGTGTGCCCCGTACGTAACCGACGCTGTCCCGCAGCATCGCCCCCAGACCCTGGCCAGGTCCGGTGGGGCTGCCCGCGGTGCCGGACGACGGCGTGACGCCGAGCGAGACGTCGCCGGGCTCGCGTTCGCCGTCCGCCCCCCGGGCGCCGAGCGGCGCGGCGGGTCGGGACAGCTCGGGCAGGGCGGTCGCGATCGAGACGGCGCTGGCCAGGTAGAAGAGTGCGGCGACGACGATGGCGAGCCGGGTCAGCCCGTTCATGCCGATCACGTCGGCAGGGATGTCGAAGACCGTTCCGGCACCGGTGATCAGGGTGAAGAGCCCGCCGCCGACCGCGATCGCGACGCCGTACGTCATGGCCAGACCGAGCTGGGCCGCCGGGGCGACCTGGTCCGGCCGGCGCAGCAGGCGGGGCAGCGCGGCGTCCTTCGACGGAATCCACATGGTGGTGGCGACCTGGATGAGGAAGCCGCCGACGAGGATCCACCAGTAGGTGTTCACCACCGCGATCGAGAGCAGCAGCGCGCAGCGGGCCACGTCCGCGACGGCCATCACCGTACGCCGGTCGAACCGGTCGGCGACCAGGCCGGCGATCGGCGCGAAGAGCAGACCGGGCAGCAGATTGGCGAAGAGCACGCTGCTGAACGCGAAGTTCACCCCGGCGGCGCTGGTGGCCAGGGTGCTGGCCAGTGCGGCGAGCCCGGAGAGGGCCAGCCAGTCACCTGAGCTGCACAGACCGGTCACGATCCACAACCGGCGGAACGCCCGTAGCGCCAGCACCTCCCGCGCGGAGGCCAGCGAGGAGGTGTGTTGCTGCTCTGAGGTGCCCGTTCCCCCTGCTACCGGGCCCTCGTCCACGCTGATCCGCACCAGCGCACGGTAGACCGGGCCGGGCGGGAGAGCAAAGATCGCTACCGGGGTGGCTGAGGGAAACTACCGAGGGTGGTCACGGAGAGCGGAAAGCGAGCGCCGGCCGGACGGGCGTGAACCCGTCCGACCGGCGCTCCTGCGATTACCTCACCGCGGGACAACGGCCATCTTCCCGCGGACACCGGATCAGGCTGTTCCGACGCGGACACCGCCACGGCGGCGCCGGACGACGGTCAGCATGACCAGCAACACACCGAGAGCGAGCAGGCCGGCACCGACGCCGATCTGGGTGCCCATCGAGCTACCGGTGACCGGCAGCTGCCGGGGAACGACGGTCAGCACGGTTGTCGCGCTCAGCCCGGATTCCTGACCGGTGGCCGTGATCAGCCAGGTGCCCTTCCAGTCCGCCCGGAAGGTGAGCTGGAACTCGCCAGCGGCGTTGGTCACCGCGGTGAGCGCCGGCGGCCCCGACGGCGGGTACGCGACCGGCACCATGGCGATGGTCGCGCCGGTGTCCTGGCGGACCGAGGCCCGCTCGGCCGCACCGGCCGCCACGGCCTGCGGTGTGAACACGATGTTGACGACCTCGTTCGGCCCGTAGAACCGGCCGAACAGGGTGACGTCGGTGCCCACCACAACGGTGGAGTCACTCAGAGTCAGCACAGGTGGCTGAGGTGGGTAGGGCGGTTGTGGTTGGGCGGCCGCCGGGCTGGATGTCATGGTGGCAAGCGCGCCGGCCGTGACGAGTGCCGCCATGGCCGAGGCGACGATGCGGGTGAGCCGCATGATGATTCCTCTCTTTTTACTGTTCACACGTGGTTGCAGGATTGACACGGGTGGTCCATGGCGTGGCACCCGGCGTCAGCCAGAGGTCGGCCGCGCCGGTCCGGGTGACCGGGGTCAAAAGGTTGACCTCCAGTTCCCGGGTCTTGCCGGGGGGAATGTCGAGGCTGAGAACGCCGACCTTGCGGCCACGTTCCGTACCGACATTGATCGGGGCGACGGCACCGTCGAGCCGGGCGTTCACCGGCAGGCCGCCGACCGGGGTGAAGACGTACGCCACCAGCCGGTTGCGGTACGGGTCACCGGGCAGTTGCAGTCCCAGCACCGATTTGCTGAGCCCCTTGCTGGGCGCGGTCGAGCCGAGGCTGAGCCGCAGCTTGAGTTCGCGTCGACCGTCCGGGCGACAGTCCCCGACGGTGAGCTCCGCGGCGCGGGTGAGGTAGTAGCCGAGCTTCGACCCGGTGCCGTCGTTGAGGAAGACGCCGACCGTCGGCACGGTCTCCCGCTCCGGCATCACCCCGGCGAGCCGGGTGTCGGCCAGGTCGTCCTGTTCGTCCGCTCGGGCGCTCCAGAACAGGATCCGACGCTCGGTGACGGCTCGCTCCAGCGCCTCCAGCAGGCTGCGTGGGTCGACCGTGCGGGTGAGCAGCGCGTCGAAGACCGACATCGCGGCGGAGGCGAAGTACTTGTCCTGGTCACGTGGCTTCTGGATCCGCTGGTACGCGTCCGACAGCAGGGTCTTCACCGCGCTCTCCGAGGTGAGCGTGGGGTGCTTCGGTACGGGCACCGGCCCGATCGCCTGGAGCAGGTAGGAGAGGGTGACCGGGTCGGTGGCGAGCACCCCGTCGACGACCGTGCCGGTCCGGCGCTTGTACATCTCGCGGAAGAGCGCGGCGGCGGTCGGGAAGTGCGGGGTCAGGTTCACGTCGGCCGGGTAGATGCCGGGCAGCTCCGTGTAGAGCGCCTTCATGTTGTCGTCGAGCTTGGTCACCGGCTGGTCGAATGCGCCCAGTTCGGAGGCGGCGCCCTGCTTGAGGATCTTCACTTTGCCGTTTTCGGTCTGGACCACGGCGTACGCGCCGAAGATGCCGCCGGTGGACCGGGGTTCGGCGAGGTTCTGGAAGGCGACCAGATAGGTGCGGGGGCCGGTGGTGCCGAGCAGCGGCGGGAGCAGGACGGCGCCGTGACGGGCCGTGGCGGTGAGGGCGCCGAGCCGGTCCAGTTCGCCGCTGAGCTGCTCCACCGCCTCCCGAACCGGCTTCTGGAGGCCCTCGCCCGCGATCGCGTCGACCCGGGCGCTGGCCTGGCGCACGGCCGTGTCAGCGGTGCTGAGTTCGGGTGCGGCGGCCTGCAGTCGGGCGAGGTCGAGCTGACCCGCCTTGGGAACCAGGGTCGCGAGGTCGAGCCGGAGCAGTGCGGGGAAGGCGTGCCGGGCGAGGTCGTCGACGGCGACGGCCACGTTCCGTACGGCGCTCAGGTCGTCGCCGCCGTACGGTGCGTGGCCGGCGGCCCACCAGGTCGGGTCCCCGGTGGCCGAACGGGCCGCGCTGGCCTGCGTCTGAAGCGCGGAGAGGGTGCGTTGCGCCTGCTCGGAGTCACCGGCTAGCACCTGCTGCCCGAGTTCGCGGGCCAGGCCGGCAGCGCTGAGCAGGTGCCCCCGGGCCTGCCAGCCGCGTAACCCGAGCCAGCCGACGCCGAGGAAGAGCAGGCAACTGACCACGAGGACCGTGATCAGGGCACGGCGACGCATCCGGGCTCGTGACCGGGACCGGTGGGACCGGTGTCGCGAGCCCTGGGTCGGGGCGGTTCCGCCCTGTGTCACGCCAACACACTCCACATCTTGGGCAAAACGAACATAAGGATTTAATTGCTACAGATCTCTATAGCACGCGCATTAGATGTTTCGCGGGAGTACAGCCCCTTTTATGGCTCATAAACGGCGAGTCGCGAAGAAAGCTCACAATCACCGAAGGCTGTACGGAAATCGGGCCCGCCGCACACGCATCGCGTGAACCACCCGCTCGTTGCATCCCAATGGGCTACCGGCCACCGGATCGGCCGGAGCAGCGAGGAGGAGACATGTCCAGCGGGGTGCTCATGGTGTGCCACGCGAACCTCTGCCGGTCCCCGATGGCCGAGTACCTCGCCCGGGAACTGCTGTTCCAGCAGCTCCGGGAGGAGGCGCCGGGCGTGCCGGTGTCGAGTGCGGGCACGCACGCGGTGCCCGGCTATCCGATGCACCCGCACGCCGCCCGGCTCACCGCCGAACGGGGTACCGACCCGGAGTTGTTCCGCAGCCGGCCGCTCCACGCCGACCAGCTCCGTACCGCCGGCCTGATCCTCACCGCGACCCGGTCCCAACGGAGCACCTGTGTCGCGCTCGCCCCCTCGGTGCTGCGGCGTACCTTCACCATGCGCCAGTTCGCCCGACTCGCCAGCGCCGCCATCGACCAGGGGTGGCCGGCGCCGGACGGTCAACGCGACCCGGCGGGACGGCTGGAGCGGGCGGTGGCCGCCGCCAGCCGCGCCCGAGCCGGTCTGCAGCCACCCGCCCAACCCGAGGACGACGACCTGACCGACCCGGTGGGCCACCCGCTCGACGAGTTCCGCCGCTGCGTACGCGAGATCGAGCGGGCGTTGCGCCCGGCCGTGGGGCTCATCGCGGTATCCGGGTGAGTTCCTGGGTCGGCGTCGAGTCGATCATCCTCGGGTCGTCCCGTCGCGGGGTCAGCTCGTCGTCGATGTACCCCACCGACCCGAGTTGTCCACCCGGCCAGTCGACCTCCTGCGCCGACTGCGCGGGCGCCGTTGACGCCGGGGGCGGGGGCGGGGCGGAGACCATGGTCCGGTACATCTCGTACTGGTGATTGTCGGACCGGGCGACCTTGGCCATGTTCAACACGCAGCCGAGCACCCGCGCCGACACCGCCTCCAGCGCCTCGGTCGCGGTCGCCACCTGGGCCCGGGTCGTCTTGCCGTGCCGGGTGGCCAGCAGCACCCCGTCGGTCTGCACCGCGACGACCGCGGCGTCGGTCACCGCCAACAGCGGCGCGGTGTCGACGATGACGATGTCGGCCGATTCGCGCAGCGCACGCAGCAGGTCCGCCATGCCCTTGGACCCGAGCAGCTCGCTCGGGTTCGGTGGCATCGACCCACCGGGAAGTACGAGCAGCGACTTGTCCCCCCACGGCTGGACCACGTCGGCGACATCCACCTCGCCGATGAGTACATCGGTCAGCCCGATCCCGGACTCCAGCCCGAGGTACTGCGCGATCTTCGGGCGGCGCAGGTCGGCGTCGACGAGGAGCACCTGCCAGCCCGCCTCGGCGAGCGAGATGGCCAGGTTGCAGGAGAGCGTCGACTTCCCCTCCCCCTGCACCGAACTGGTGACCGCGATCACCCGGGCCGACTCGTGCACGTCGACGAAGCGCAGGTTGGTACGGAGCTTGCGTAACGCCTCCGCCCGCGCCGACTGGGACGCGGTGCCGACGATCAACGGCGAGCTGAGCGCCTCGACATCCCAGGGAATCTGTCCCAGCAGCGGGCTGCCGGTGAGCTGTTGCAGGGTGGAACCGTCGCGGACGGTGGTGTCGATCAGCCCCCGCAGTACGCAGAGCGCGATGCCGAGGAGCAGACCGAGCAGACCGCCGACGGCGAGATTACGGCCCGGGCGGGGCGAGACCGGATCGGCGCTGACCCGTGGGCCGCTCACCGTCTCGATCTTGACCGGCGGCTCCTGCGCGCCCGGCGGCGTCTCGAGCCGCTGGACCAGCGCGACGAAGTGGGCCGCGACCGCCTCGGTGAGCCGTAGTGAACGAGCCTGGTCGCTGTCGGTGACAGTGGCCCGGAGCAGGACGGTGTTCGCCTCCACCCGGGCGGCGATCCGCCCCCGTACCTCGTCGGCGGTGAGGCCGACCGGCTGGTCGGCCACGACGCTCTGGGCGAGCCGATCGCTGGTGAGCAGGTCGGCGTAGGACTTCACCCGTTGCTGGAGGAAGAGCCCGCCCTGGTAGGCGTCGGTCACGCCCTGGCTCTGCGTGGTCACGAAGAACGTCACCGACGAGGTGTACAGCGGTTCGGTTCGCACCGTGACGAGCCCGGCGGCGCCGAGCCCGACCATGACCGTCGCCAGTACGAGCCACCAGCGTTGACGCACAACGGAAAGGTGGGTACGCAGATCCATCAGGCCAGACCTCCCTATCTGCGGACATTAACGGTTGATCCGGCACGAAGGCTGCTGAGTGCGTACTGAAGGTCACACAGCACGAAAAAGATCCATATCAGCTGCATTCATGGCCGAACAAAATGTAGAGGACCGAACGGCACTTCTGCGTGGATTCAGCGCAACCCAGCGGATATTGCCCGCGACCTCTCGTACATCGGCTCAACGACGGTGCGGCGCACCGGGACGCGACCGTCTTGCCGCGTCCCGGTGCACCGCACCGTTTGAACCACCGTTGTCACCCGGAGCCCGGAGCCCGGAGCCGGAGCCGGAGCCCGGGCACGCGAGCGCTACGCGCGCTTCCCCTCCGGATCCGGGTGCTGCCGCTCCCACTCCCGCAGGCGTTCCTCCTCGAGGGACTCACTCAGCCCCTCGGTCAGATCGTCCCCAGGCACCGCCACCTGCTCAGCCTCGTCCAGTTCGTCGGGGCGGTTCGCCCGCTCCGGTTGCGGCGCCGTGGGGTCACCGGCGAAGCCGTAGTCGTTGGGCTCGTCGTGTCGAGCCCCGTCACCGGGCTGTTCCCTGCTCATCGGTCGACCCCCTCTCCCTCTCCGCCGACCGGTCGCTCGGGCGCGACCGAACCGTGGGCCGGGCCGGAGCCGGCCCGAACACCACTCACGGTAGGCACGACGGAGACCGGGGACTGGCAAACCGGGCTTTACCCCACGGCGGAGTCCGGTCGTCCCGAGGAACGACGCGCCGTCGGGCCACGCCGCCGCGGAGCGGCCGAGGTGGAGAGGAGTGCGCCGATGACCGTACGCAGCAGCACGATGGTGGCGGCGGTGGCGAGATCCCGCCAGTGCTCGGTCGCGGCCAGCCGGATCAGGCTGGCGGCGGTCAGCAGATCCAGCACCAGCCGCAACGCGATCCGCCAGTTCCGTACCGCCAGCACCGTCACCACCCCGGTGACGAGCGCGAACGCGGTGATCAGGTCAACCAGAGTCGAACGGATCATGACCGCTCCGGCTGCGTGGGGTCCACCTGACGCCCCGACGGCAACGGGCCGTCGTGCGCCCCGCCGTCCACCGTGACCTGCCGCTGTTCCTGCTCGATCTCACGACGGAGGAAGAAGTTCAGCGCGGTCCGAATGGTCGCGATGGCCGCCAGCTGCCCGATCTGCTGGAAGCTCGGCGCGATCGCGGTGCGGAGCACGTCCGCGGCGAGCTGGAACTCCAGGCCGAGGGTGAGGAAACGCCCCAGTGAGAGCCGGACCGGGGTGAAGACGGCGGCGGTACGGCGGCCCACTCCCAGCACCACGAACCGTACCGCCGCCCAGACCGCCCCGATGAAGATCACCACGGCGCCGATCGCCTCCACCGCCGTGACCAGCACGTCGGCGAAGTCGCGCAGCAGCTCCTTGGACACCTCAGCTCCCTCGGCCCGCCCCTGGGCATCCGCCACCTGGCCCGCACGGTCGGAACCGGCGTGCCCCGGCGGCGGTTACCCCGGGACGGACCGAGTAGGCGCCGGCCCGCGCGAACCGGAGGCCGGCCGCACGACTCAGGTCAGTTGCTGCACCCCGTCGAGGAGCAGCCAGAGACCGGAGATGGCGAAGAGCGCGGCGGCGCCGTACTTGATCACCTTTTCCGGCAGCCGACGGCCGAGCATCCGCCCGACCAGGATGGCCAGCGCGTCCGCCGCGACCATGCCGATCGTCGAACCCACCCAGGTGCCGACCCAGCCGTGCTGGGTGGCCAGGGTGATCGTGGCGAGCATGGTCTTGTCGCCCAACTCGGCGACGAAGAACGCGACCGCCACGGCGAGGACGGCCGACTTGTTCGTCCGCTCCGCCTTGGCCCGCTCCTCCTCGGTCAGCGTGTCGCCGCGCAACGTCCACGCGCCGAAACCGAGAAACGCCACGCCCGCGCCGAGCGCGATCCAGCCGGTCGGCAGCGTCGCGCCGAGGCCGTAACCGATCGCCACCGAAGCCAGATGCACCAGCGCGGTCGCGATCGTGATGCCGATGAGCACCGGCACCGGTTTGAACCTGGTGGCGAACGTCAGCGCGATCAGCTGCGACTTGTCGCCCAACTCGGCGACGAAGATCACGCCGAAGCTGACCACCAGAGCAACGAGGAAACCTTCCACAAACACCCTCCCGGTCGGGACCGGGTCCAGGGCGCCAGCGACCTCGACCCGGCTTGACAGCCTGGTCGAAGGTCTCGCCCGCCCCACCGCAGTGAGGCCGCGTGGCCGGGTACGCGTACGCACCAGTATGTCGACCACGACGTTGGGAGCTACTCCCCTTCGCGTCGCCGAGCCTAGCCGACGCCGCCCGGCACCGTGCCGCCGGGCGGAGACAAGTACCCCGCCCCGGCGGCACGGCGACGACTCCGAGCGGTGCCGGCCGAGGTGCGCGCGGCCCGGTGCCAGGCTCAGCCGGCCTGGGCGAGCAGCACCGCGAAGAGGTTCTCCTCGTCGCTCCAGCAGCAACGGACCAGGAAATCGGCGCCGGCCAGCTCCGCCGCTATCCCCGCCGGGCGGAACTTCGCGGAAACCTCGGTACGCATCTCCTCCCCCTCGGCGAAGTCCACCTCGAGGTCGAGCACCCGCACCCGGCTGGGACGGCACGCTCGCAGCCGCATCTCGATCCACTCCCGCTCCGGGTCCCAGAGCGCCACGTGCTCGAACGCGGACGGGTCGAAATCCGCCCCCAGCTCACGGTTGACCACTTCGAGCACGTTCCGGTTGAACTCGGCGGTGACCCCGGCGGAGTCGTCGTACGCCGGCACCAGCCGAGCCGGATCCTTCACCAGGTCGACCCCGAGCAGCAGCCAGTCGCCGGCCTCCAGCGCCGTACGCATCCCCCGCAGGAAGTCCGCGCGCTCGGCGGGCAGCAGGTTGCCGATCGTCCCGCCCAGGAAGGCCACCAGCCGGCTGCCCCCGGTCGGCAGCCGGTCCAGTTGATGGGTGAAGTCGCCGACGATGCCCCGCACCCGCAACCCCGGATACGCGGCGGCGATCTCGGCGGTGGACTGGCGCAGTGCGCTGATCGAGACGTCCAACGGCACGAAGGTGCCGAGCCCGCCGTGCCGGGTGAACGCGTCCAGCAGCAGCCGGGTCTTCTCCGACGATCCCGAACCGAGTTCGATCAGCGTCTTCGCGTCGGTGAGCGCGGCGATCTCGTCGGCGTGCGCGGCCAGGATGGCCCGTTCGGTCCGGGTCGGGTAGTACTCCGGCAGTCGGGTGATCTCCTCGAACAGCTCGCTGCCCCGGGCGTCGTAGAACCACTTCGGCGGCAGCCACTTCGGTCGCGCGGTCAGCCCGGTACGGACGTCCTCGCGCAACGCCCGGGCCAGGTCCCGCTCCTCCAGGTAGATCTCCAACGGATCCGCGCTCACACCAACTCTCCTATCGGTCGCAGGTGTACGTCGTCGATGGTGGCGACGACCAGGTGGCCGTCGGGTACGCCGGCCCACGCCGGGTCGTCGTCGAGCGGTTCGGAACAGATCAGCGTCGAACCGGCGCCGGCCCGTACGGAGAGCGCGTGTCCCGCCGCGGAGGCGACCGCCGTACGGCCGTCGGTGAGCAGCAGGTTGAGCCGTGCCCCGGGCGCGGCGTCGGCGACCGCGCGTACGGTCTCGGCGACCGCCCGCTCCGGTGACGTGCCCGATCGCAGCCGTTGCCGGACCAGCGCCCAGAGCAGTGCCGCGTCGGTGGGCGCGTCGAGCGTGAGCAGGTCCCGGGTCGGCAGCTCGGCGGCGAGCCCGACGAGGGTGTCCGGCCATCCGGGCACCATCCCGTTGTGGCTGAACAGCCACCGCCCGTCGCTGAAGGGGGCGGCGGCGGTCTCCACCACCGGCATGCCGACGGTGGCGGACCGGACCGCGGCCAGCACCGCACCGGATCGGGTCGACGCGGCCAGCGCCGGCAGGGCGGCGTCCGCCCAGATCGGGATCGCCCGCCGGTACCGCGCCGGCTCGCCGGTGCCCGCCCCCGTGCCCGGAGCGGAGCCGGAACCGGAGTCGGTCTGCCACCCGGAGTCGGAACCGGTCGCGGTCGCCGGATACCAGGCGACGCCGAAGCCGTCGGCGTTGACCGTGCCGCCGCCACGCATCTCCCTCGGCGCCCAGGACTGGTGGACCAGCCCGTGCGGCGGGTCGAAGAGCAGCGCCGCCAGCGGCACCGGCGGTCCGAGGTAGACCAGGTGCCGGCACATCACCGTACCGCCGTGCTGGTCGCGGGTCGGCCGGGTGCGCGCGTACGACTCACGCGCCGGTCTCCTCCGGCCGGGGATCACGGGCGCAGCGGAACCCGCTGAAGATCTGGCGCCGGATCGGCAGGTCCCAGTTGCGGAACGTACCCCGGCAGGCGGACCGGTCGGTGCCGAACGAGCCCCCACGCAGCATCCGGTACGAGTTGCCGAAGAAGACCTCGGAATACTCCTGGTACGGGAAGGCGACGAACCCCGGGTATCCCTCGAACCCACTCGACGTCCACTCCCACACGTCACCGATCAACTGGTGCACGCCGAGCGGCGACGCCCCGGTCGGATAGGCACCGACCGGCGCCGGCGCCAGGTGCCGCTGGCCCAGATTGGCGTGCTCCGGGGTCGGATCGGCGTCGCCCCACGGGTAGCGCCGGGAGCGCCCGGTGGACGGGTCCCAGCGCGCCGCCTTCTCCCACTCCACCTCGGTCGGCAGCCGCTTGCCGGCCCAGGCCGCGTACGCCTCGGCCTCGTAGAAGCAGACGTGCACCACCGGTTCCTCCATGATCAGCGGTGCGTACCGGCCGAACCGGACGTACCCCCACTCCACCCCGTCGTGCCGCCAGTGCAGCGGCGCGGTCAGTCCCGCCTCCCGTCGGTGGTCCCAGCCCGGTCCGCTCCACCAGCGCTCGTCGTCGTAGCCGCCGTCGGCCATGAACGCCAGATACTCACGGTTGGTCACCGGCGCGGCGTCGATGAAGAACTCCGGTACGTCGACCACGTGCGCCGGCCGCTCGTTGTCCAGCGCCCACGGGTCGGTCGACGTGCCCACGGTGAACCGACTACCGGGCACCCGTACCTCGCCGGAGACGGATACGGCGGCGGCCGGCGGCGGCGGCGCGGAGAGGGCCGCCGGCCCGACCCGCAACTGGTGGGTGGCGAGCATCGTCTCGTCGTGCTGCTGTTCGTGCTGGACGATCATCCCGAAGGCGAAGCCCTCCGCCACCAGCCGGCTGCCGTCGAACCGGATCCCGTCGAGCAGGTCCAGCACCTTGCTCCGCACCGTGGTCAGGTATCCACGTGCCTCGTCCGGGCGGAGCAGCGGCAGCGCCGGGCGGTCCTTGCGCGGCTGCTTGAACGCGTCGTACAGGTCGTCGATGTCACGCCGGACCGGTTCCCGACCGCCGACGTCACGGACCAGCCACAGCTCCTCCTGGTTGCCGACGTGGGCCAGATCCCAGACCAGCGGCGACATGATCGGCGAGTGCTGGCGCATCAGTTCGGTCTCGTCGACCACCTCGGTGAGCAACGTGCTGCGGGACCTGGCCCGCTCCAGCTCACCGGCGATCCGTAGCCGGAGATCCTGGTCCGATCCCGGTGCCGTCATGACGTACTCCTGTCCGCGGCGGCCAGTCGCCGCTGCACGATGTGGGTGATGTCGTCGCGGGTCGCCGGCTCCAGGTCGGTCCGGTCCAGCGCCGCCAGCGCCACCCGCAGTACGGCGGCAGCCGCCCCGGCCAACGTCGGGTCGGCCAGACCGTGGCGGGCGGCGACGTCCCACTGGTCGAGCACCGGTTCACACGCCTCCCGGGCGAGGTTCAGGGCGGAGTCGTCGCCGAGCAGCGCGGCGAGCACGCCGACCGGGGCGATCCATTCACCGGGCGGTTGCGCGTCGAGGTAGCGGACCTCCAGGTAGCCGCGCGCCCGTACCGGTGGGAAGAGGGTGCTGAGGTGGTATTCGAGATCGTCCACGGTCGGCGGCTCGGGCAGGGCGCCCCCGATCCAGTCGCGGAAGGTGATCCCGGCCGGTGCCCGCCAGTCGCCGTCCGGACGTCGTACGCAGAGCAGCGGCGCGCCCAGCGCGTACGCCGACCAGACGTTGACCGGGTCGGCGCCGGCGCCGGTCGACCTCCAGGCCGGCCTGGTCCGGGCCGGGTCGATGGCGAACCAGGTGGCCATTCGGGCCGATGCCCAGCCGGTGTCGATGCCGGCGTGGTGCCGCGCCGTGGCGAAGGCCGCGAGCATCGGTGGGCCGAGCGCGTGGACCGCGTCCCAGCGGGCACCGAACCGCTCCGGGGTGCCGGCGTCGACGCAGACCTGGAGTCCGGCGGTGCTGTACATCATGGTCCGGCCGGCCGGACCGCGCCGGTCGAAGGCTGCCCGCATCGCGCGGTAGCGGGGCGTCTCGACCGCGGGGCGGGGCGGGCGGTGCGGGTCGATACCGCTGGTCCCGAGGGTCAGACCGGCGGCGCCGAGAAGCTGACTGAGCTGTTCGATGTCGGCATCGGTGTGGGCGCACAGGGCGCGCAGCGAGCGGTGCGGGGCGGAGGAGATCTCGACCTGCCCGCCGGGCTCGACACTGACGGTGCCGTGACCCGGCAACGGCGACTGGGCGCCGGCCGGGTCGAGAGTGGATGGTGCGTGTGGTCCGAGGGCATCCCGTAACCGGTCCGAAGATACCGGCTGTGTGGGGTCGTCGCGGTCGTGGACGGTCCATTCAAGTTCGACGCCGCTGAGCATCGGTGGACCGGTCTTGAAACAGATCTTCGCCAGGTAACCCTCCGCGTCGGACAGCTCGCGCAGGACCACCGGCGTATCGAGGTCGGCCGGTATCACGACATCGATCTCCCCTCTTTCGACCGCCTGGATCTACCCATGCCCGTCGTCAGACAATCCGACCCTGGCCGGTCGGGTTGTCGGGAGTACCACCTCTTCGTGTCTACCAGACAAACACCGCCCTCCGGAACGAATCAAACTCACAATCTGGATCAACGGGAGTGGCTTGACTGGCAGTTGGGTACGGAGTGAGGCGTGCTGGCCCCCGGTGTCCTCCTCAGTGACCGCTACCGACTCGACGCGCGCCTCGCCACCGGCGGGATGGGCGATGTCTGGCGTGGTACCGACCTCCTGCTCGGACGCCAGGTGGCGGTGAAGGTGCTGTTGCCGGGGCTGGTCACCGACCCCGGCTTCATCACCCGGTTCCGGGCCGAGGCCCGGATGATGGCCGCTCTGCACCATCCCGGCATCGTGCAGGTCTACGACTGTGGGGAGGAGCAGCTCACCGCTGACACCCGGGCCGACTACCTGGTCATGGAGTACGTCGCCGGCGAACCGCTCGCGCAGCGGATCGAGCGGTCCGGCCGGCTGGGCGTCACGCAGACCATGTCGATGGTGGCGCAGGTGGCACGTGCCCTGCACGCCGCGCACCAGGCCGGAATCGTGCACCGGGACGTGAAGCCGGGCAACCTGCTGATCCAGCCCGACGGAACCGTGGTCCTGGTCGACTTCGGGGTGGCCCGGTCGTCGGAGATGGCCCGGATCACCAGCACCAACGCGGTGCCGGGCACCGCCCTGTACATGGCTCCGGAGCAGGCCGCAGGGCGGCCGGTGTCGGCGGAGACCGACATCTACGCCCTCGGCGCGGTGGCGTACCACTGCCTTGCCGGGGAGCCGCCGTACTCGGGCAAGACGCCGGTGGAGGTGGCGATCAAGCACCTGCACGACGAGCCACCGGTCCCGCCGGCGGAGCTGCCCGCACCCGTGGCGGCACTGATCAGTCGGGCGTTGGCGAAGGCACCCGGCGACCGCCAGCCGGACGCCGCCGCGCTCGCGGAGGAGGCCGAGGCCATCCTGACCACGCTTGCCCCCGGGGTCGCCACCGCCACGATCGCGCTGGCCGGTGTCGCGGGATCCCCGGCCGCCGAGGCCGCCCCCATGGGGCACGCGGGTGTCGAGGGCGGGCAGAGCGCTGGGATCCGGCCGGGAACGTCGCCCGAACTGCCGGTCGTGTCGCCGGGCCGGCCGGCCGGGCCCGGTGGACCGGCGGTACGTCGCCCGTCGCGGATACGCGCGCTCCTGCTGGCCGGGGCCGGCACCCTGCTCGTCACCGGCGCGCTGGTGGGCGTACTCGGCTTCGGGCTGGGCGACGGCGGTAAACCGGGCCGGGACCAGCCGGTCACCCCGGTGCCCTCCGGTGCCCCCGCTGCCGGGTCCGACGGAGGCGACGACGAGGCGGGTGAGGAAAGGACCTCGACACCGGCGCGTACCTCCGAGGGCTCCGCTCCCGCCACCCGGCCGGGCCCGGGCGCCACCGCTTCCGCCGCCCCGTCGGCTGGCTCGACGCCGAGCGCACGGCCCAGCACGACGACGACCAGTGCCGCACCGCCGAGCACGACGCCGGAGCAGGGGACCCCGGAGCCACCGGCGAGCGAGGACCCGCCCGCCACCCCCGACGCCCCGGCACAGTCGGGGGCGGCAGCGGGCGAACAAGGAGCCCGATCACCCCTGTTCCAGCACTGAAAGGTTATTAATCCCGTTTCACACTTGTGCCGCCATAAGTCGCCCTAAAGTGCGGGTTACCTGGTTACATGCCCTAGGAGCCCCACATGAGCGTTGAAAAGCTGGTTGTCATTGGACAGGGATATGTCGGCTTGCCATTGGCGATCCGCGCGGTCGAGGCCGGCCTCGACGTCGTCGGACTCGATCTGGACGACAGCCGGATCAAACGCCTCGGCGCCGGGGAGTCCTTCATCGAGGACATCACCACCGCCCGGCTGACCGCCGCGCTCGCCACCGGCCGGTACCGGCCCACCAGCGACTACGGCGACGCCAAGGACTTCGACGTCTGCGTGATCAGCGTGCCGACACCGCTGCGCGACGGCGCTCCCGACCTCAGCTACGTGGAACACGCCGGCAGCTCGATCGCCCCGTACGTCCGGCCCGGCTGCACGGTCGTCCTGGAGTCGACCACCTACCCGGGCACGACCGAGGAGCTGCTGCGCCCACTGCTCGAAGAGGCCACCGGGCTACAGAGTCCGGGCGACTTCCACCTCGGCTACAGCCCGGAGCGGATCGACCCGGGCAACCCCACCTGGCGACTGGAGAACACACCGAAGGTGGTCTCCGGGGTGGACGCGACCGCGCTCGCCCGGGTGGACGGCTTCTACCGGCGGATCGTGGAACAGACGGTCGCGGTCGACTCGACCCGGGTGGCCGAGCTGACCAAACTCATCGAGAACACCTTCCGCCAGGTCAACATCGCGCTGATCAACGAGCTGACGATGTGCGCCAGCGAACTCGGCGTCGACGTCTGGCAGGCGATCGACGCGGCGTCCACGAAACCGTTCGGCTTCATGCCGTTCAAGCCCGGTCCCGGGGTCGGCGGGCACTGCCTGCCGATCGACCCCTGCTACCTCTCCTGGCAGGTCAAACGGACGCTGGGGCGGCAGTTCCGGTTCATCGAGCTGGCCAACGACATCAACCACGAGATGCCACAACACGTGGTCCAGCGGCTCATGGTCGGCCTCAACAAGCAGGGCCGGACCATCAACGGCGCCCGGTTGCTGCTGATCGGGCTCGCCTACAAGAAGAACACCGCCGACATGCGGGACTCCCCCGCCGTGGAGGTGGCCGCCCGGCTGCGCGCGCTCGGCGCGGACGTACGCGCGGTCGAGCCGTACGCGGAGGCGCACCACATCCCGACCGGGGTGACCGTGGTGGACCTGACCGAGGCGGAGGTGGACGCGGCCGACGCGGTGCTGATCGTGACCGATCACGACGGGCTGGACTACGAGATGATCGGCCGGTCCGCGAAGTACGTCTTCGACAGTCGCAACCGGTGCACCGGGCGCGTGGTCGAGCGCCTCTGACCCGGCCGGCTCTGGCCGGAGCGGATCAGATCACGCCGAGCGGCGTCGACTCACACGTGCGGACGGCGGTCAGCGGATCACCAGGCCGAGGGCCTGTGCGATCACCACCGCCTGGGCCGGGTCGATGATCGCACCGCCCAGTTGGGCGGTGCTCGGGTCGAGCCCGGTCAGGTCACTGCCGCGCAGGTCGCAGCGGACGAGGTTGACACCGTGCAACTGCGCGCCGGAGAGGTCGACGTCGACCAGGGCGGCCTCGGCGCAGTTGGCCGAGGTGAGGTCGACCTCCCGCATCCGGACGCTGTTGACCGTCACCCCCCGCAGGTCGGCGCCGGGCAGCCCGACAAACGACCAGTCGCCGCCGACCACCCGCAACGGGCGCAGCGCGGACTGTGCGAAGGTGCTGCCGACCAGCTTGCAGCCGGTGAACTCGGCCTCGAAGAAGTTGCAGCGGGTGAAGGTGCACCGGAGAAACGCCGAGTCGTGGTGCCGGGAAGCGTTGAACTTCACGTTGCCGAAGGTGCAGTCCTGGAACACGGCGCCCCGAGTCGTCGCCTCGGTCAGGTCGACGTGCAGGAAGGTGCACCCCTGGTAGGTGCGGTCGGTGACCTCGTCGCCATACCAGTCCTCGTTACGGAACGTCTCGCCCTCGATCGTCTCGGCCACCGCGGCAGCCTAGCGCCGGGGTGCGACAGCGGTGGCGACGCCGGGCCACGGGCTAGCCGACCGCGTGGGCCGGCTCCGTCTCCGCGACCGGCTCCGAGGTCGCGTCCTCGGCATACCTGAACAGACCCTGGTACCACCGCACGGTCTGGGCCAGGCCGTCGTCCAGCGGCACCGGTCGGACCTCGGGGAACAGGGCGGTGAGCCGGGTGGAGTCCGCCTGCGACTCCCGGACGTCGCCGATCCGGGCGGGGGTGTGTTCAACCTCGACCGGATGCCCGATCAGGGTGGCGAGCTTGCCGATCAGGGTCAGCAGTGACACCCGGTTGCCGTACGCGAGATTCACCGGCACGGTCGAGGTGATCCGGTGTACGACCGCGTCCGCGAGCACCTGGGCAACGGTGCCGACGTAGGTGAAGTCGCGGCTCTGTGCCCCGTCGCCGTGCACGGTCAACGGCTCCCCGCGCAGGGCGGCGTCGACGAAGGCCGGGATGACCGCGGCGTACGCGTGCCCGACCGACTGCATCGGCCCGTAGACGTTGAAGAATCGCAGCGCCAGCGTCGGTACGCCGAACGCCGAGTGGTACGCCAGCACCTGGGCCTCGGCGGCGAGCTTGCTGGCCGCGTACGGGCTCATCGGGCGGGTGGCGAGGTCCTCGTGCTTGGGCAGCTCGGCCACGGAGCCGTAGACCGAGGAGGAGGAGGCGGCGACCAGGTAGGTCCCGGCCCGCCGGCACGCCTCCAGCAGGTAGAGCGTGCCGGTGGCGTTCGCCTCGTGACTGGCCACCGGGTCGGCGAGCGAGCGGGGCACCGACGGCCGTGCGGCCAGGTGGATGACGGCGTCGACCCCGTCGATCAACTCTGCGAGCAGGGCCCGGTCCAGGATCGAGCCGGTGACGAGCCTGACCGGCAGATCGTCCAGGTTGGCCGCGAAGCCGGTGCTCAGGTCGTCCAGCGCGATCACCTGTCCGATTTCCGGCCTATCAACCAATTCGCGACAGGTGTTGGCGCCGATAAAGCCGGCGCCGCCGGTAACGAGGACTCTCACCCGATATCCCTCTCTCGTCTGACGAGTTAGACAACCTGGACGTCGGGCCGACATCGCACTAACCAACTGCTTTGCCGTCAAGATGCCCATAAAACGATCATGTAGGACGAAATCAGCATTCGTCGCCCTGGCGATGGTATATGCCCTATCGTGCTCAACGGGGCCGATTACCAACGAGACTCGCGGCACGGCGGCGAGCGATACAGAGGGGACGTTTCATGCCACGCGGCACGATTCTGGTCACCGGCGGAGCGGGCTTCATCGGCTCGCACCTGGTGGACGCACTACTCGCCCGAGGCGACAGGGTCGTCGTACTAGACAACCTGTCCACCGGGCGGATCGCCAATCTGGACCAGGCATCGACCCATCCTGACCTGCACTTTGTCCAGGGGTCGGTGCTCGACGAACTGGTCGTCGACGAACTCGTGCACCGGTGCGACACCGTGGTGCACCTCGCCGCCGCGGTCGGCGTCAAATTGATCGTGGAACAGCCACTGAAATCTCTCACCACCAACATCCGTGGCTCGGAAATCGTGATCGAGGCGGCACACCGCTACCGACGCAAGATCCTCATCGCCAGCACCTCCGAGGTCTACGGCAAGAACTCGCGCGGTCCGCTGAGCGAGGACGCCGACCGGATCCTCGGCAGCCCCGCGGTCGTACGGTGGGCGTACAGCACCGCCAAGGCGGTGGACGAGATCCTTGCCAACGCGTACCACCGGGAGCGGTCCCTGCCGAGCATGGTCGTCCGACTGTTCAACGTGGTCGGCCCCCGGCAGAGCCCGGCGTACGGCATGGTCATCCCACGTCTGGTCCGGCAGGCGGTCCGGGAACAGCCACTGACCGTCTACGGAGACGGCTCGCAGACCCGCTGCTTCGCGCACGTGACCGACGTGGTCGCCGCGCTGATCGGGCTGCTCGACTGCGAGGCGGCGATCGGCGAGACGGTCAACGTCGGCTCCCCCGCCGAGATCAGCATCCTCGACCTCGCCTGGCGGATCGTGAAGGCCACCCAGAGCACCTCCGACGTCCGGCTGGTCCCCTACGAGACCGCGTACGGCGCCGGCTTCGAGGACATGACCCGCCGCGTCCCCGACATCGGCAAACTCAACCGCATGATCGGCTGGTCGCCGACCCGCACCCTCGACGACATCCTCCGGGAGACCGTCGCCGAGGCGAGAGCGGAAGAGGTTGCCCGCACCCAGATGCTCCCGGCGTGAACATGCCTCTGCCGGCCACCGGAACGGTGCTCGCGACCCTTGCGGCACTGGTGCTCATCGCCGTACTCGTGGAGCCGGCACGCCGGGTCGCGCTCCGCTACGGCCTCACCGACCGACCCGCGCCACACAAGGCACACCACCAGGTCACGCCGTACCTCGGTGGCGCCGCCATCGTCGTGGCGACCCTGGTGCCGGCCGTCGCGGTGATCGAGCCGACCGGGTACCGGATCTGGCTGGTACTCGGGGCCGCCCTCTGCATCGCCCTGCTCGGCCTGGTCGACGACGCCCGTACGCTCAGGCCGAGCACCCGGATGGCGGTCGAGGCGCTGTTGGCCACCGCCGTGGCCCTCGGCGGCGTACGCCTGCACCTGGTCGGTCAGGACCAGCTCGACCTGGCCCTGACCGTCGGCTGGATCATCGTCGTGACCAACTCGTTCAACCTGCTGGACAACACCGACGGCGCACTCGCCACGGTGGCCTGCGCCACGGCCGTACCGCTGGCGGTCTTCGCCGTCGTCGCCGGCATGCCGGAACTCGCCCTGCTCCTGCTCTGCCTCGCCGCCGCCTGCACCGGGTTCCTGCTGCACAATGCCGCGCCCGCACGGATCTTCATGGGCGACAGCGGTTCCCTGTTCATCGGGTTCCTCATCGCCACCAGCGCGGCGATGGTCGCCCCCGGCCGGGCACCGGTCGACCGGGCCTCGATCCTGCTGCTGATCGTCTTCGTGGCGGCGACGGACACCGGGTTGGTGCTGGTCTCCCGGCAACTGGCCGGCAGGTCCTGGTTGCAGGGCGGCACCGACCACGTGGCACACCGGCTCAAACGCGCCGGAGTCGGTCCGCACGCACTGCTCGGCACCCTCTTCCTCGGCGCCTCCACCGCCGGTCTGGTCGCGGTGCTGGTCTCGGCCGGCGTGGTGCCGGGGAGCACGGCGCTGCTGGGGACGTTCGGGGCGGCAGTGCTCCTGATCGTGCTGTTGATGCAGGTGCCGTCCGGCTACGGACGCCCGGCCCGGCACGCGCAACGGAGGCCCGCGGCAGGTCGCACCCGTGACACGGTCCGAGGTTGACCGACGTCCTTTCCAACGCCCGACCCGACGGAGAAATCGACAACATCATGACGGGAAGCAACGCGCGGCCGGAAGAGCCTTCCGACGCCCCGGTGCCGGAGACCCGCACGAACCGCTGGGCACGACGGCTACGTCGCCTCGGACTGGCCAGCGTCATCCTGCTCTCGGCCGGCATGGTCGGGGTACTCGCGACCGGCTACCTCACCAGCTCCGACCTGACCGGCCGGATCACCCGGGTCGGAGAAGTCTTCGGCCCGATGGAAGCTGCCAACCGACCGGTCTCCAGCACGACGACGTCGAACGGTCGGACCATCCTCGCCGTCGGCGCGGAGCTGGGCCGGGAAGCCCCGAGTCCTGCTGCCTCGTCACCGACCGACCACTCCGAGCCAGGCCCGGCCGACGGGTCGGCCGAACCGAGGCCCGGCGAATCCGGTGGAAACGCCATCGGGCAGGCGGGCACGGAACGGGTCGGCGAGGCGGCCGGGACCACAGCCCCGGAGCCGGCGCCCGAGGTGCAGTCCCCGCGCGGTGCGGTAATGATGATCCGCTTTACCCCCGACCAGAACTCCGTCGCGGTGGTGTCGATCCCCGACCGGATCGAGGTTGACGTACCCGGGCACGGAGTGGTCGCCGTGGGCGCCGCGCACGCGCTCGGCGGGCCGCCGCTGCTGATCCGTACGGTCGAACGCTATACCTCGGTACGGATCGACCACTTCATGGTGATCGACTTCGAGGAACTGGCGACGGCCGTGGACGTGCTCGGCGGTGTCGATGTCGCGGTCGCCGCCGACGTGACCGATCGAAACGGGATCCACTTCCGGGCCGGCGTCAACCACCTCGACGCCGAACGGGCGCGGGCCTACCTGCGACAACCGGACGAGCTGCCCGATGGCACGGTCGACCGGTCCCAGCGGCAGCAGAACCTGCTCCGGGCCCTGCTGACCAAGGCCGCGTCGATCCGGTTCGACGTCAACCCGCTGGAGAACTACCGGCTACTCAACGCCGTCACCCGGGCGGTCTCCGTTGACGACCGCTTCACCGGCGACGAGTTGCGCGACCTGGCCCGCTCGGCGGCTCTGGTGGAAGCCCACAAGATCTGGTTCCTCACCGCCCCGGCACCGGGCGCCAGCGAAGGCGAAGGCGTCCCCTCGGACGGCGATCGGAGTTCGGCGCTCTGGCGGGCGTTCCACACTGGCACCCTGGCCCAGTACGTCGCCGAAGAGCCTGAGAGCCTGCTGTTCAGCAGCCCGAGGTGACAGGCCAGTACGCCCGAGCAGGTGGGGGGACGGCGAACTGCGGGCAAGGTCTACGTCTTCCAGAAGATGAACCGGTGGCTGGCCGAGCGCGGGGCACGGCTGCTGCGTGCGTCACACCGCAACCGCACCCCACGACCCGGCGAACGCCTATCCAAACCTAGTAGGTGAAGGTCCAGAGAAAGTAGAAACCGGGACCGCTGGTGCCGTTCGGGCGGTACTCGCAGTAGTACCAGCTCCACAGGCCGGTCGCTGCGCCCTCGCTGCCGTAGCTGTTACAAAACTGGCCGTCGTAGTAGACGCCGCGCAGCGTGCCGCCCGGCGGGTCGGCAGCCGCCGGATTGGCCGCGACTCCGACCAGCCCGCCCAGTGCGAGCGTGACCCCCGCTACCAGCGTCACCCATCTGTGTCCGCGCATGGAGCCTCCTCCTGATGCTGTCCACGGTGCACGGACTCCTCGTCGAGCCCCGCCCGAGACATTGAAGTTAATCGACGTCAGGCTCACATGGACGGGCGTGGTCCGGCTCGGGACAACGGGCGATACTGCGGCGACGATCCGCCAGCGCAGTCTCCGTCGAACGGGCAGGACGCGGCCACGACTCTCGGTCGGGTTTCCGGTCCGAGCGCTGGCCAGCAGCAGGGCTGATATCCGTACCCATATCAGCATCGCGGCGAATGCGCTTGGACGGTGATCGTCAGCGCGTGATTGGGTTCGGGGCATGCGACCGCTCGACCGACCGAAACGGCGGGCACCGGCGCCCGTTCGGCGCCACGGAGGTCCGCATCGCGCAAGATTAAGGACGTCGCCATGCTGTTTCTCGTACTCCTCGTCGCCTCACTGGGCGGCGTTATCACCGCGGTGGCCCTCACGGTTCGTGGGCTCGTCGGGGCGCTCAGCAGAAGCGGGCGCTCCCGGCCGGGTCGGCTGCGGGCGGTGGCGCTGCTCGCCGGCGCGGGTGCCGTCGCCATATGTACACCTGGGGGATGCTCCACGTCGGCTACGCGGTGATGGAGGCGGAGGACGGGGGCACCGGCTCCTCGCCGTCCGCACCCTGCCGGGCGGCCGGCGAGGAACTGGCCAGCCAGGTCGTCGGGTACGGGGTCAGCTTCGTACCGATTCGTTTCGAATGCCAGCTCAGCGGTGGTGGCACGTACGTCGGTTCATCCGCGCCCGCGTACGTCAACCCGGCCACGGCCGTCCTTGTACTCATCACCGCCGGCTGCGGAATCCTCGCCGCCACGACAGCGAAGGGCGCTCAACCGTCGACCCTGCGCGGGGTTGATCACGAAAAGTGACTTCGTGACGGCGATCCTTTCGGGGGGGCGACATCGTTCGTGCCACCCGTCATTGCCCTCGCTGTGGCGGGGTGAGTCGAGCCGTTCGGCATTACCGACTTCGGACTGGCGCCGCGGGTGAACTGCAGGACGCTCGGCGCCCCATCCACTCTCAACCGGTCACCACCGCGACGATCGTGGTGCCCGCGACAAAACCTCCCGCCGCGACCAGGGCGAAGAGGCCGTACATCATCTTCGCCGGATAGATCCGGTCCAGGCGGACGCCGTGTCGGGCCGCGAAGTCGTCGATGAACGCCTCCAACTCCGGCTTCGACTTCGCGTAACCGCCGAAATGAAAGTCGTACTCGATCCGCCAGTTGCCGGTCGTCGAGCCGCAGGCGGCACGTTGCAGGCGCTCGACCTCTGCGACCAGGAACTGGCCACCTCTGAGGACGGAGAAGCCGATCGCGGACCGTCCCTGCGCCAGGCCGGCGGCTATTCCGGCGAGGGTTCCGCCGGTGCCGACCGGTACGCAGACCACGTCGTACGGCTCGGTGATCTCGCCCGGGACCTCGGCGCAGCCGCGTACCGCCAGTGCGTTGCTGCCGCCCTCCGGGATCAGGTAGTGCTCGCCGAACTCCGCCCGCAGCCGGGCCAGCAGTTCCGGTGCGGCTTTGTCGCGGTAGCGACCCCGATCCAGGTACGTCAGCCGCATCCCCCGGTCCACCGCGTACGTCAGTGACGGGTTGAGTGGAAGGTGCTGCTCGCCCCGGATCACTCCCACGGTGTCGAACCCGAAGTACGCCCCGGCCGCCGCCACCGCACGGACGTGGTTGGAGTAGGCGCCGCCGAACGTCACCAGCGTGCGCAAGCCCTGTTCCCGCGCCGTCCGCAGGTTGTACGTCAACTTCCGCCACTTGTTGCCGGGCAGTTCGGGGTGGATCAGGTCGTCCCGCTTCAGCAGGAGCCGCACGCCGGCCCGGCTGAGCCGGTCGTCGACCACTTCGGTCAGGGGCGAGGGCAAGCGGAGCGACACCTCCCGACTCCACCACGCCTCGTCCGCCACCCCGGTCACCCTCTTTCCCGACTCGGCAGCCACCGTATCCGTCTCCACCCCGGCCGCGCCGACACGCCCGGGTTTGCGCGACCCGCCGGGCTGGGTATCAGGAGACCGCACATCCAGGCTCTCGGACGAGGAGGCAGCAATGCGTCGTAGAGGTACATCCGCGGGAGCGGCCATCCTTGTCATTTGGTTGATCATCGGAGCGATAGCGGCCGGTCAGCGGGGCTACTTCAACGACGAGAACGACAACTGCGCGGAGGCGGGTACGACGATCGTCACGATCATCGCCGGTCCGCTCAACTATGTCGGCCTGAACCCGAAGGTCAACTGTGAGGTACCGCAGCCGTCCCAGTGACACACCTCTTCATTGACGTACGGCCGTCGGGCCGGTGCGCGGTCCCCCACCCGCGTACCGGCCCGATGGCCGTACGTGAGGGGGTCCGGGGCACGCTGACATTTGTCATGAATGGGTATGCGTCCGGCATGGGCGGTGATGACTTAGCGCACTAGAGCCCGACGGTCCCGTGCACGAGACTCGAACCATCGATCGAGTCACGGAATTCCGCGCAGGATCCGCCGGAGGAGCCGCCCACGATGGACGAACGCTACGACGCGTACTGCGCTGCCGACCCGCTCTTCTACGACTCCCTCGCCACCACCGGCGCGTCCACCGTCGAGTTCGCGGTGGCGGCCCGACCGGTGCCACCCGGCTGGCAGCGTGAACCAAAGGACGACTGGTTCGTCTACGGGCCGGCCGGCGACACCCTGCCCGCACAGGGTTGGAAGATCCACCTCTCGGCCGGGCTGGAGAACGCCGAGCGGGTGCTCGCCACGGCCTGGGACTACTGCGTAGCGCGTGGGCTGTCGTTCAAGTTTCTCCGGGGGCCGCGCCTGCTGCTGCTGCGAAACGCCAAGTACGCGCCGCGCGGTTCCAGCGGAAAGTTCGTCACCATCTATCCGCACGACGTCGCCGAACTGGAACTGGCCTGCAAGGAACTGGGCGAACTGCTCACCGGCGAGGTCGGGCCGTACATCCTGAGTGACCTGCGGTACGGCGCTGGCCCGGTCTTCGTCCGCTACGGCGGCTTCGCCGCGCGGTACTGCCTCTCCCCCCAGGGGCAGGTGGTGCCGGCGATCGCCGACGCGGACGGGACCCTGGTGCCGGACCGCCGGGATCCGGTGCTGCACGTGCCGGAGTGGGTGACGTTGCCCGACTTCCTCGCCCCGCACCTCGCCGCGCGGAACGCGACCACCACCAACGACCTGCCGTACCGGATCGAGCGGGTGATCCACTTCTCGAACGGCGGGGGCCTCTACGTTGGGCGGGACCTGCGTACCGACACCCCGGTCGTACTCAAGGAGGCCCGCCCGTACGCCGGGCTGGACGCCACCGGCGCGGACGCGGTGCGGCGACTGGCCCGGGAGGCGGAGATGCTGCGCCGGCTGGCCGAGGTGCCACAGTTGCCCCGGGTGCACGACGAGTTCGACCTCGGCGAACACCGGTTTCTGGCGATCGGGTTCGTCGAGGGCCGGGCGTTGAACAAGGTACTGGTCGAACGTTACCCACTGATCGACGCCGACGCGGACCCCGAACGGCTCGGCGCTTACGCGGCCTGGGCCCGGGACGTCCACCAGCAGGTCGAGTCGATCATCGACGCGATCCACGAGCGCGGCGTGGTCTACGGCGACCTGCACCTGTTCAACATCATGATCAGCCCGGACGACCGGGTGACCCTGGTCGACTTCGAGGTCGCGGCGCCGGTCGACGAGCCCGGTCGGCCCGGGTTGCGCAACCAGGGTTTCGCCGCGCCGCGCGACCGGACCGGCTTCGCGGTCGACCGGTACGCGCTGGCCTGCCTCCGGTTGGCGCTGTTCCTGCCGCTGACCCAGCTGGTCCGGCTCGCCCCGGCCAAGGCCCGACACTTCGCCGACATCATCGCCGCCCACTTCCCGGTTCCCCGGACGTGGTTGGCCACGGCGGTCGACGAGATCACCGGCGCTGCCCCGACCCCGTCGACGGCAACAACGACGGCAACGACAACAGCGGCAACGACAACGCCGGCAGCGACAACGCCGGCCGATCCGGCGGACTTTCCCGCCGATCCGGAGGGCTGGCCCCGGCTACGGGACCAGCTGGTCGGGACGATCCTGAGCAGCGCCACCCCGGACCGCCCTGACCGGCTCTTCCCCGGTGACATCGAACAGTTCCGGTCCGGTGGACTCAATCTCGCCCATGGCGCCGCCGGCGTGCTGTACGCGCTCGCGGTCAGCGGCGCCGGCCGGTACCCGGAGCACGAGGACTGGTTGGTCGAGCGGGCGCTCGACCCGCCGTCGGGCAGCCGCTGCGGCTTCTATGACGGGCTGCACGGGGTCGCGTACGCGCTGGAACACCTCGGTCACCGGCAGCGGGCGCTGGACGTACTCGACATCTGCCTGCGTGAACCATGGCGACGGCTCGGCCACGATCTGGCCGGTGGCCTCTCCGGGATCGCACTCAATCTGGCCGAACTGGCGGCGCGAACCGGTGAGCCGGGACTCTGGGACGCCGCCTGGCAGGCCGCCGACCTGGTCGGTACGCAGGTACCGGCGACCGATGCGGACTCCGGCACCGCGACCAGCGGCGGGCAGCATCCGTACGCCGGGCTCACCCGGGGCCGGTCCGGCCCGGCGCTGATGTTCCTGCGCCTGTACGAGATCTCCGGTGACCCGGCCCTGCTCGACCTCGCCGCGACCGCGCTCCGCCAGGATCTGCGGCGCTGCGTGGTACGCCCGGACGGTGCGATGGAGGTGGACGAGGGCTGGCGGACGATGCCCTACCTGGCGCACGGCAGCGTCGGCATCGGACTCGTCCTCGACCAGTTCCTGCGGCACCGTCCCGACGAGGAGTTCGTTCGGGCCGGCGCGGCGATCCGGCGGGCGGCCCGGTCACCGCTCTACGTGCAGTCCGGGCTCTTCGCCGGCCGGGCCGGCATCATCGTCTACCTCGCCGCCCGCGCCGCCGAGGAGGACCGGCGGGAGTTGGACGGCCAGTGCCAGCGGCTGGCCTGGCACGCGATGCCGTACCAGGGTGGTCTCGCCTTCCCGGGCGAGCAGTTGCTGCGGCTCTCCATGGACCTCGCCACCGGGACCGCCGGTGTACTGCTCGCGATCGCGGCGGCCCGCTCGGCGCAGCCGGTGACCCTGCCCTTCCTCACCCCGTGGGGACTGCCGCCGCAGTGACGCCACGGGCGGCACCAACTGAGACTCCCTCGCGTTCGCGGGGGTGGACAACCGATCGAACCGGAATGAGGTGGCACGACATGGCGCTTCTCGACCTGCAGGGCCTGGAACTGACCGCGGCCGAGCTCAAGGGGGGCGACCCGGGTGGAAGCCGGGCCAGCCTGCTGCTCTGCGGCGACAGCTCGCTGTCCCTGGTGACCTGCAACTGATCGGGTCATGACCGGGCCCTGGGTGGGTGGGACATGCCGCCTACCCAGGGCCGTTTTCTGGTCGGCCGGCGGAGATCAGGCCGCCGTCAGATCCAGCCTGCGTCGTGGGCTATCCGGACCGCCTCGATCCGGGTCCGGGCGCCGGCCTTGGTCGCGATCCGGGACAGGTGATTGCGTACGGTGCCCGGTGACAGACCGACCCGGGCCGCGATCTCGACCACCGGGGAGCCGTCCGCGGCGATCTCCAGCACCTCGGTCTCCCGGGCGGTCAGCGGGCTCTCGGTGTTCAGCGCCGCCACGACCAGTTCCGCGTCGACCACCGGCTCTCCCCGGGCGAGCCGGCGCACCCCGTCGACCACCCGTTGCGGAGGTACGTCGTTGCCGAGGAAGCCGACGTTGCGGCTGCGGCTGTGCAGCGCCCCGCCGAGTGCGCGGGGCCGGCGGGTGTCGACCAGCACGAGCACCGGGCACGGCTGTTCGTAGTGTGGCGCCGTCCCGGCGGATCGGCCGGTGCCGTAGAGCCCCGAGTCGACGACCGCCACGTCGGGACGACTCGACCGGATGGCGGACTCGACCTGTTCGATCCGATCGAGTTCGGCCACCACGTCGATGTCGTCCTCAATGGTCAGTACGAAGGCCAGCGCGCCACGGATGAGCGCGCCGTCGAGAGCCAGCAGTGTGCGGATCAATCTATCGTCGCCTCTTCCGGGTTCGACAGAGTCACCATATGTAGGGATTTAAACACGGACATCCCTGGACCGCTCGTTGGCGCGGCGATCCACCCCTCACAGCCATCCGTCCCGCTGGGCCCGCCGGACCGCCTCCAGCCGGTTCCGGGCACCGGTCTTGCGCAGGATCACGGTGAGATGGTTGCGCACGGTCCCGTACGCGAGGTAGAGCCGGCAGGCGATCTCCCGTAGCGGCAGCCCCTCCGCCGCCGCCCGCAGCACCTCCCGCTCCCGGTCGGTGAGCGGGCCGACGGGGGGACTCAGCGCCGCCACCGCGGTCGCCGGGTCGATCACCCGCTCCCCCGCCGCCACCAGCCGCACCAACCGGAGCAGCTCGGTTGGCGGCAGGTTCTTGTCGACGAATCCGCGTACGCCCGCGCGCAGCGCCGCCTGGAGGGTCTGCGGGCACCGGCGGCCGGTCAACGCCAGCACCGCGCTCCCCCGCGCCCGTGCGCCGAGTTGTCGCAGCACCGCCAGCGGGTCGACGTCCGCGAGCTCGATGTCGATCAGTACGACGTCCGGACGTTCCCGACGTACGACGGAGACGATGTCGGCGCCGGGCGCGAGGTCGGCGACCACCTCCAGGTCGTCCTCGCTGGCGAGCATCATCCGGAGCGCGCCCCGGAGCAGCCCCATCTCCTCGACGATCAGCACGCGGATCACGAAGCCTCCCGATCTCGGTGCCGGCCGGTGATGAGCCTTCGTGTCAACTGGACCGCCCGACATCGTAACGTCAGGTCACCGAACCTGCACGTTAAGCAAGCGGGAGACTGGTCGCGCTGCTGTCCAGCCGTCAGGGCGCGGGCCTACCCGGCCCGGCGGCGTCCCGGACAGTTCGATGGCGATGGTTATCTTGTGCAGATGTCAGCCAGGGCCTCGAACGGGCTTCCACTCGTGCAGTTCCACAGCGCCCCGGAGACCGTCGACCTCTCCTGGGGCCACCCCGACCCGGCGAGCCTGCCGCTGACCGAGTGGGCCGAGGCGTCCGTCGGCGGCCTGCGCCGGTACGGCGGCGCCGCGCTGGCGTACGGCTACGCGAACGGTCCGGGTCCGCTGGTCGAGTGGCTGTCGGAACGGCTGGGCCGGACCGACGGAGGCGCCCCGGACGCCGGGCGAATCTTCGTCACCGCTGGCGCCTCGCACGCGTTGGAGCTGGTGGCGGCGCTGCTCTGCCGACGCGGGGACACGGTGCTGGTCGACGCGCCCACGTACCACCTGGCCTTCCGGGTGCTCGCCGATCACGGCGTGACACTCGTACCGACCGCGTCGGACCCCGACGGCATCCTTCCGGAGGCCACCGGGGAGCTGGTCGAGCGGCTGCGCCGGGAGGGGCGGCGGGTGCCACTGCTCTACCTCGTACCGACCTTCGGCAACCCGACCGGGCGATCCCTGGCGCGGGCACGCCGGACGGAACTGGTCGCGATGGCCGAACGGACCGGACTCGTCCTGGTCGAGGACGACACCTACCGCGAACTCGCCTACGACGCTCCGGCTCCGCCGTCGCTGTACAGCCAGGCCGAGGACGGGGCCGTGATCCGACTCGGATCGTTCTCGAAGACCGTCGCACCCGGGCTGCGGCTCGGCTGGCTCACCGCCGCACCGACGCTGGTCACCGCGCTCGCCCGGCGCGGCTACGTCGACAGCGGCGGTGGGGTCAACCACGCCACGGCACTGTCGATGGCGGAGTTCGCCCGACTCGGCTCGTACGAGCGCCACCTCGAGCGGATGCGGACCCGCTACCGAGGACAACGCGACGCGCTGGTCGCCGCCGTACGGCAGCACCTGCCGGAGGTCGAGTTCACGGTGCCGGCCGGCGGCTGGTTCCTCTGGCTACGGCTACCCGGGCCGCTGCGCGCCTCCGCGCTGCTGCCGTACGCCGAGGCGAACGGTGTGTCGTACCTGCCCGGAACGCACTTCTTCGTGACCGCCACCGGGGACGCGTACCTGCGCCTCTCCTTCTCCCTCTTCGCCCCGGACCTGCTGGCGGAGGGGGTTCGGCGGCTCGCGACGGCGACGGCGGTGGCGGTGGCGGTGGCGGTGGCGGAGTCAACGTGACCGGGCGCGGACCCGCGTCCGCGCGGACCTGACCTCAGCCGGCGGTGTCCCCGGTCGACTCCGGGATCCCGGTGCCGCTCGGCGTCGGGTCCGGGGTCCGGGTCGGATCCGGTGTCACGGTGGCCGTCGGAGTGGGCGTGGCCGGGACGCTGGGGGTGGGGTCGGGGGTCGGCGAGGTCGACGGCGGTGGGTCGCTCGGCGCCGGGGACGGGGACGGGCTACCGCTCGGTGTCGGGGTGACCGTCGGGGTCGACGACGGGTGGGTCGGCGGCGGGGTACGCGGGGTCTGCGTCGGCCGCGGCCGGCCGGGGGTGCTCGGGTTCGGGAGCGGGGTCGACGGGGCGAGGGGCTCGGCCGCTCCGCTGCCACTGGTGTCGGGTACGAGTTGCGCCTCGACGATGCTCTCGTCGGCGGTCGGGGTCATCGGCGCGCCGGTGTCGGTCGGTGCCACAGACCGGCTCCCGGCGGGCGGAACCGTCAGGGCGGCGGGCGCGGCGGGGCCGATCTCCTGGGCGGTGTGGCTGCCGGGCCGGGCCGGCGGCCGGTGCGGATCCGAGGTCTCGACGGCGGTGAACGCGACGCCGAGTCCGGCGCTGCCGACGAGGAGGGCGGCGAGCACCCCGATCGCGGGCCGGGGCGGGGGTGGCGTCGGACGGCGGTGGGCGGGCACCAGAACTCCCGTACGGGTGAGACGAAAAGGCCAGGTCAGAGCGGCAAGGCTTGACCTTGCCGGGGTTCGCGGCGGCACGCAACGAGGCAGGGGAACCTGTGCCCTATCTCATAACCAATCAATACCGATCCGCCAATACAAGCCCTGGCCCGGCATATCGGAATAATGCGTCGCACCCCCCGAGACCAGCCAGGTAGGCTGCTCGATCGCACCATCCAGGCCACCGTGGGCGAAGGGCGGGACATGACCGAGGTGCTGATCGCGCCATGGGACTCCGGCGACCTCGACCTGCTGCGCCGTCTCAACACCCCGGAGGTCCGCCGGCACACCGGCGGCCCCGAGTCCGGCGAGCAGGTGCTCGTACGACACGAGCGGTACGTGCGTTTCGCCGACACCGACCAGGGGTGCATGTTCACCGTGGTGCTGCCGACGGAAGACCTGAAGGTCGGCAGCGTCGGTTACTGGGAACGCCTCTGGCACGACGAGACGGTCTACGAGATGGGCTGGGCGATCCTCCCCGAGCACCAGGGGCGGGGCCTGGCCACCGCGGCGGTCCGGGCCGTGGTCGAGGTGGCCCGCGACCGGCGCCGCCACCGGTACGCCCACGCGTACCCGTCGGTGGGGAACCCGGCCTCGAACGCGGTCTGTCGCAAGGCCGGTTTCACCCTGCTCGGCGAGACCGAGTTCGAGTATCCACCGGGCCGGATGATGCGTTCCCACGACTGGCGCCTCGACCTGACCGGAGCGGACTGAGCGCAACCGCGCGGGTCAGGTCGAGGCGGACCGGTCAGCCGGCCTGGTCGAGGCGGGCCCGCTGCTCGTCGGTCAACTCCAGTTCCACCGCTTCGATGCTCTCGTCGAGCTGGGCCACCGAGGAGGCCCCGACCAGTGGGATCGCCGGTGTGACGCCACCCATCAGCCAGGCCAGCACCACCTGGTTGACCGTCGCCCCGGTCTGCGCCGCCACCTCGCGCAGCACGGCCAGCCGGCCAGGGGCACTGGGCAGGTCGTACGCCGGGCCGAACGGCTTGTCCGGGCGGGCGTAGGAGCCCCTAGCCAGCGGCGAGTACGCGACCAGCGTCAGGGTGGGCTCGACCCGCAGGTAGCTGGCGAGCTCCGGGCCGACCGAACCGGGGTCGCCGTCGGGATCCAGCTCGCTCGGCAGGTCGGTACGCCGCGTCAGGTGCGTGTGGTGGTACTGGAGCACCTCGTACCCGGGCAGGCCGGCGGCGGCGGCGATGTTGCGCGCCCTCTCCACCCGCCAGGCCCGGTGGTTGCTCGCCCCCAGCAGACCCACGCTGCCCTCGGCGACCAGCTCGCCGAAGGCCTCCACGGTCTCCTCCAGCGGCACCGTCCGGTCCTCGATGTGCGCGTACAGCAGGTCGAGCCGGGCCATGCCGAGCCGTTCCCGGCTGCGCTCGGCCGACTCGCGGATCACCTTCGCGGAGAGCCCCTCCGCGTTGTCCGTGTAGCTGGTGCCGGGGGCCAACGGGCGGGCGCCGAGCTTGGTCGCGATGACGATCTCGTCGCCGATGCCCCGGCTGCGCCGCCAACGGCCGAGCAGTTCCTCGCTCTCCCCGCCCTGTCCACCGTTCTGCCAGAACGCGTAGTTGTCCGAGGTGTCGACAAAGGTGCCGCCAGCCTCCACGTACCGGTCAAGGATGGCGTACGAGGTGGCCTCGTCGGTGGCGGTGCCGAAGAGCATGGCCCCGAGGCTGAGGACGCTCACCTCGCGTCGGGTCCGCGGGTCCGTGCCGATCGTGCGGTACCTCATGGTGTTTCCTCTCCCTCCCGGCCAGACACCGGGCGTCGGAGTCCACTTTCGACCTTCGAGCGCACTCGAAGTCAAGAGGTCTCACACAGGAGCGCGCCCAGGTGACCGGGTCACCTGGGCGCGACTCCGACGGATCAGCAGCTGGCGTTCAGGCCGACCCAGTTGGCACGGTCGTTGTAGCCACCGTCACCCGCGTCGCCGACCACCAGGTCGAGCACGCGGACACCGGTCAGGTCGACGTCGAACTGGCGGGGATCGTCCCGGCCCACCACCCCGCTGTCGAACAGGACACGGCCGTCACCGACCACCTGGAAGGTCGCCGTGCCACCCTCGGGTCCGACGTTGCGGACCGCGTCGTCGATGCCGACGAGGCCGGTCAGCTGGCGGCACTTGGCACCCGTGTAGTAACGGATCGTCGACGGCGAGGCCACCCCGATCCCGGTCGGGTGGACCTGGCCCACCACGCTGATCGGCGTCCAGCCACCAACACTCAGATCGATCGTCGGGCTCATCCACCCGCTGGTGGCGCTGATCCAGGTGTGGTGCGAGAGCGCGACCTCGCCCTGTGGCGGTGTCGGGGCGAGCACCACCGTGGAGACCGTCACCTGCCGCAGCCGCCCGTGCCCGACCGCCTCGTACGTGGTGGTGGCGGTCAGGGTGGCGGTGCCGGGAGCGGTCGCCGCCGGGACGGTCACCGTGAAGGCGAGGGTGGTGGACTGGCCACTGGTCAACGCCACCGGCGCCCGGCCGATCGGACGGACCGTCCAGCCGCTGGGTGCAGCGAGCGTGACCTGCGGCGCGAGGACCGGCAGCAGCCCGTCGTTGCGTACGACGACCTCGACCCGAGCCTCGTCGCCACCGGCGAGGACCGGTGCCGTGCCGTCCGGCAGGGCGGCGGCGCCGACCCGCGTCACCTGCGGCAGGCCGGAGGTGACGTGCGGTACGCCGGGGAGGCCCCGGTTCGGGCCGACCCGGAACAGTGCCGCGCCGTGGGCCGCGACGGCGGCGCTGATGGTGCCGGCGCTCTCGGTGACCTGGTTGGTCCACGCGTTCTCGACGGTGAAGCGGGCCCCGGAGAGGCCGACCGAGGATGCCTTCGTGGTGAGGATCTTCGGGCTCTCGCCCCGGTTCAGCAGCATCACGGCCCGGTCGCCGTCGGCGAGCCGCTTGACCCACGTCTCCGTCGTACCGGCGGCGCCGACCCGTACGGCCTGCACGCCGGCGGGGTCCTGGTTGATCGCCAGTGCCTCACGGTCGGCGAGGATGTCGATCGATGCCTGGTTGAGCTTGCGGACGTCGCTGCCGATGACCAACGGCGCGGCGGCCATGGACCAGAGCGTCATCTGGGTACGGAATTCCTCGCCGCTCATGCCCAGGCCGGGGGCCAGGTAGTCCGGGTCGTTGAAGTGCCCGGGACCGGCGACCTCGGGGTGCCGCGCGTTGGCGTCGTAGTTGCGCAGCACGTCCTTGAACTTGATGTCGCCGACAAAGCCGACGTCGGTGTAGGTCCGCCAGGACTGCGCGATCTCCGGTGCGTAGCTCCAGGAGTACGTCGACTGCTGCTCTTCCGGGTAGTTGCCCCAGTCGGGCGAGGTCACCGGGTTGCAGAGGTTGAAGATGATCGGCCGGCCGCTGGCGTTGTTCCGCAGCGCCCGCGCGAACTCGGTGTAGACCGTCTTCGGGTCCAGGTCGGCGGCGATCCCGCAGAGGAAGTCCACCTTCACCGCGTCGAACTTCCAGGCGGCGAACTGGTCCGCGTCGCGCTGGTAGTAGCCGCCGCCGCTGCCGAGTCCGCACTTGCCGGGGATGTACGGTCCGGCGTCGGTGTAGATACCGGCCTTCAGGCCCTTGGCGTGGATGTAGTCGACCAGCGGCTGCAACCCGTTCGGGAAACGGGTCCGGTCGGCCTGCAGGTCACCGGCGGCCGTACGCGGCTCGGGATCCTGCCAGCCGCCGTCGAGCCAGACGATGTCGTAACCCGCCTTGGCGAGGCCACGGCTGACCATGGCGTCGGCGACCTCCCGTACGGACTGCTCGCTGAAGTCGCCGCCGAGACCGAAGTAGGTGTTCCACCCCTGGTACGGCGTCGGGCTGAGCACCTGGGCGGGTGCCGGCTTCGCACCCGCCGCGGTGTCCGCGGTGGCGCTGGCCTGGGCGGGTACGGGGGCGATCAGCAGACCGGTGGTGAGGGCGAGTAGGCCGGTGAGCAGATGTCGTTTCACATTGGATTCCTTTGCTGCGAGAGGGACGGACGCCGCACCGGGACACTCACCGGTCTTCGTCGGGGAGCTGCTCGTGTTCCGGCTCGACCTCGCTCCGGGACCCGCGCCGCCCGGCCGAGACCCCGTTCGTGGTGTCCAACGTGGACATGGCACACCTGCCGGCTAGAACTGCGGCGCACAGCGCCCGGAGATCTTCGAGGGAGGTGGGCCGACCGCCGGTCGGACAGGTCGTGCCCGGTACTCCCAGTTGCTTCCAAGATCCTGCAATCCATTACGGGGGCGTGTCAATAATATTTCGTAAATTATGAGTTCCGATGCGGCCAAGCGTTCCCCGCCCCGGGGCCGGGTGCACCACGAAGGATCGGGCCCGTCCGCCCGACGAGAAAATCAGAGACCGGCGGCCTGGTCGTAGCGCTGGCGCAGCTCACGCATCGACTGCTCCCCCAGCGACTCCTTCAACGCCTGCTCCTGGTAACGCTCCGGAAAGAGCTGACGCACCCGCTCGACGAAGGGCACCTCGGTGGTCGCCTCGGCCACCTGCACCACCGGAGGCTCGGAGTCCATCGCCACCACGATCGGCCCGACCAGCTTCACCGCCCAGTCCCACGGCCGGTTCGGCTCCGCCACACCGCAGAGATGGAACCCGTACGCCGTGCGGACCTCCGAGACGGTGGTCGCCTCCGCCGGCTCGACGCCGAACACCCGTACCCCGCAGACGATCCTCGTCTCCTCGGCCACGTCCCGCGCGTGCTCACCGTGGCCCTGGTGCTGCTCCGGCTCCAGTTGCTCCAGCGTCGCCACCAGGCGACGATCGAGCTGACCGAACAGGTGGTCGGCGGACGCCGGACCGGAGCCGGCGCGCTCGACCAGTAGCACGACGGTGGCCGAGACCCCCAACAGGATCACCGCGACCCAGACAAAACGGTTACGCCACCAGGCCACAGCCGTGGCCGACTCGACACTCCCCGGAGCAGCTCGCATGATGTCCCATCACCGATCGGACGCCCTGGCGGCAACGCCAGCACGGTCAGTTCGCGCGGTGACGGCGACGTGCAGCGCCGGACAGCTTCCCGATCGAGCCCGGGGGATGCCATCGGCGCGGAGGTCGCCCACCACCTGGTGTCTGATCCGGCTCCGCCGGCCGGCGCGGTTGCCCCCGACGCCGTGGCGATACCGCCCATCGGAGCATGCCGGGCACCGAGCGGTCAATGGCTACCCGTCGATCCCCTGCTACCCCGTGGACGCCGGCCGGGTCAACGCGGTCGCCGCCCGTACGGTGTGATTCAGCAGCAGTGCCGTGGTCACCGGACCGACCCCGCCGGGAACCGGGGTGAGTCCGGCGGCCTGCTCGGCGACCGGGCCCGCGTCCACGTCACCGACGAGACCACCGTCCGGCGTCGGGTTGGTGCCGACGTCGACCACCACCGCCCCCCGCTTCACGTGTCCCGCGGTGACCAGGCCGGGCCGGCCGACGGCGGCGACCAGGACGTCGGCGGTGCAGGTGACCGCGGCCAGGTCGGGGGTACGCGAATGGCAGACCGTCACCGTGGCGTGCCGTTCCAGCAGCAGATGCGCGACGGGTTTGCCGACCACGGTGGAACGTCCGATCACCACCGCCCGGCGCCCGGCCAATTCGACCCCGTGGTGGTCGAGAACGGCCAGCACCGCCGCGGCCGTCGCGGGCGGGTACGCGGACAGCCCTGCGGCGAGCCGGCCGAGACTGAGCGGATTCGCCCCGTCGACGTCCTTCTCCACCGCGATCGCCCCGGTCAGCTCCTCCAGCCTCACCCCGCCCGGCAGCGGGGTCTGCAGGATGATGCCGTGCACCAGATCGTCGGCGCTCAGCGCGGCCAGGGTGGCCCGGATCGTCGCCAGTTCCGCGTCGGCACCGAGGTCGAGCACCTTGCAGACGATGCCGAGCTTGACCGCCGCCGTGCTGATCGAGCGGACGTACCCGGCGCTGGCCTCGTCGTCGGTGGCGACCACGACCGCGAGTCTGGGCGGTGTCCCGGCGTCGGTGAGCGCGGCGGCCTGTCGGGCGGTGTCGGCCCGGAGCGCGGCGGCAAGTTCACGACCGCTCAGGATCAGCCCGCTCATCCGGCGATCCCCCGCCGTACGGTGGCGGTCAACCGGTCCGCGCGAGCGGCGAGGTCGTCGACCCGGTCGGTTCCCGCGACGAGCGTGGCCCGGGCGGTGTGCTCCCGGACACCGGCGAGGTTGACCTCGACGTTGACCCGGGCGGTGGTGGCGGCGGCACGGGCGGCCTCGGCGGCGGCGGCCACGTCGGTGCTGACGTTCGGGTTGCCGATCGGCAGCAGCTCCTCCGCCAACGTCAGCACCTCGGCGGCGACCGCGATCACCTGGACCGGGGGCTGCGCCGCGCCGACCAGGGCGGTGGCTATCGCGGCCGACCGGTCGACGCGCTGCTCCTCGGAGTCCCTCGGCAGTCGGTAGGCCTCGGTGACGGCGGTGAAAGCGGCGGCGTCCTCGGCCGCCAGCCGGAGCGCGTCCGCCCGGAGAGCGTCACTGGCGCCCACGATCCGGTCGATCGCCGCCTGGTGTTCTGCGTACCGTTCGCCGGTGCTGTACCGGGCCACCATCCCGACCAGTGCCGCCGCCTGCGCGGCGTGCAGGGCCGCGGTGGCGCCGCCGCCGGGCGCCGGCACCCGGTCGGCGAGCCGGTCCAGGAACTCGCCGATCTTCTCGTCGCGCATCCGCGCTCGTCCTCCACGTAGGGTGACTGGAACTGGCGCTGCCGGAACAGATCATGCCAGCACTCGTCGGCCCGCTCCGGTCACCCCGACGGCGCGTCCCGTCGCAGTGCGCCGGAGTGGGTGACGCCTCGTCGTTTTCCTCAACCTTCCTGCCGGACCACGCCGGACCACGCCGGACCTTCCGGAGCGGTGACCGGACCGCGACCCGGTCGGCGCCATAAGATCCAGATCAGCGGCCGGAACGATGTCGGCCGACCCGAGAAGTGAGGCGGTGAGGGTCGATGCAGCAGGAACGCCCCAGCGGTGTGGACCTGGCCCAGTTGCGGCAACGAATGGGCCGGGTCGGGGTCTGGAGCAGCCGGTTGAGCCAGGAGTCGGCCTCGGCCGCCGGCGCGCTGGTGTCCGAGATCGAGGACCTCGGTTACGGGACCGTGTGGGTGGGTGAGACCCCGGCGAGCAAGGAGGCGCTCGTCCACGCCGGACTCCTGCTCAACGCCACCCGGGACCTGATGGTCGCCACCGGCATCGTCAACATCTGGGGCCGCGACGCCACCGCCGCGTCAAACGGGGCGAACGCGCTGGCCGAAGCGTACGGGGGCCGGTTTGTCCTGGGCCTCGGGGTGAGCCACGCGCCCCTCGTCTCCAGCCGGGGGCACGACTACCGCAAGCCGCTCTCGGCGATGCGTGACTACCTCGACGCCATGGACGCGGTCCAGTACGAGGGGCCACTGTCGGCCCCCGCGCCCCGGATGCTGGCCGCGCTCCGGCAGGGCATGCTGGAGCTGGCGGCGGAACGTACCGACGGCGCCCACCCGTACTTCGTCACGCCGGAGCACACCGCCAAGGCCCGTACGATCCTCGGCCCCGAACCGGTGCTCGCACCCGAGCAGACGGTCGTGCTGACGACCGACCCGGAGCGGGCCAGGGCCGTCGGGCGGGCGTTCACCACCGGATACCTCGCGATGCCGAACTACTACCAGCACATGCGGGCGCTCGGCTGGGAGGAACGGGACCTCGCCGACGGAGGCAGCGACGCCCTGGTCGACGCGATCGTGGCCTGGGGCGAACCGGAGCAGGTCGCCGAACGGATCCGGGCGCACCACGACGCCGGCGCCGACCATGTCTGCGTGCAGCCGCTCGCCGGCAACGCCGCAGACCAGTTGGCCCAGCTCCGGGCGCTGGCGCCGCTGCTGAACCAGGGCTGAGCCGTAACGGACGCCGACCCGGCCCGGATCGCGGCGGGTCGGCGTCCGCCGGGTCGCTCCGGGTCGTTGGCGGTCAGACGTCGACCGGACCACCGGTACGCCAGTAGATTCCGTTCTCCCGGGACATCAGCCCCTCGCTGATCAGGTAGCGACGCAACGACACCCAGTCCGGCTCGTAGAACGCCCGCAGCACCGCGTCGACCTCCCGTTCGGTCAGCCGTACCCCGGGCTCGAACGAGGTGACGATGTGCTCCAGCAGCACCCGACGCTTGCCGGCCTTGGTCGGGATCGCCACCAACCGGTCGTCCTTGAGGAACGCGCGCAGCACCTTTTCCCGGTCTTCGCTCATCCTTCGCACCGTAGTCGCCGGGGCAACCCGTTTTCCGGGCCGCCGCCCCCGGCCGTCACCTGCCGGCGGTCGGCCCGGCGGTCGGCTCCGCGTCGGTGAGCACGACCGGCGGCGGGCTGATCGGCAGGTAGACCCGGAACCGGGTGTCACCGGGCCGCGACTCGACCCGGATGTCGCCCCGGTGCTTGGTCACCACGATCCGGTACGAGATGTCGAGACCGAGGCCGGTCCCCTCGCCGACCGGCTTGGTGGTGAAGAACGGCTCGAAGATGCGGTCCCGGACCTCCGGCGGAATGCCCGGTCCGGTGTCGCCGATCTCGACCACCAGCATGTCGCCCTCCCGGGCGGTACGGATGGAGAGCGTGCCGGTCTCCCCCATCGCCCCGAGCGCGTTGTCGATCAGGTTGGTCCAGACCTGGTTCAGCTCGGCCGCGTACGCGGGAATGGCGGGCAGGCCCTGGCCGTACTCCTTGACCTTCCGCACCCCGGCCGGGATCTTCGCCTTCATGATGGTGAGCGTGGCGGTGAGCAGGTCATGCACGTCGACGACCTGGTACGGCGCCCGGTCCAGCTGGGAATACTGCTTGGCCGCGCCGACCAGGCCGGAAATCCGTCCGACCGCGTCGTCGATTTCCCGCATGAGCTGCTCGGTCTCGACCGTGTAGGTCAGCCACCGCACGGCCGGGTCGAGGTTCTCCGTGCCGACCGCGAGCGCGACCTGGTCCAACCAGTCGGTGTCGATCCCGGCGGCGACCAGCGAGGGTGCCAACCGCCAGCCGTCCGCGAAACCGTGCTCGTCGAGCCAGTCGGTCAGGGTGTCCTCGGCGTCGCTGGTCTCCAGTGCGGAAAGTTCCGGCGCGCCGGCCGCCCGCTTGACCGCGTCGTCCTGCAGCTCGACCAGCTGGTGCAACCGGGAACCGTCGAGCCGCCCATCGGCGATCATGGCGAGCTTGTGGCGCATTCCGGCGACCTGGCCGCGCAGCGTCGCGGTGGCCCGTACGGCCGCGGCGGCGGGGTTGTTCAGCTCGTGGGTGAGCCCGGCCGAGAGCGCGCCGAGGGCGAGCAGCCGCTCCCGCTCGCCGAGCCGGGTCTGGGTCCGGCGCATGCCGTAGAAGAGCCCTTCGAGCAGGTGCACCGCCATCGGGAACCAGTCCCGCATGGCGGTGGCGAAGGCCGTCGCCGGCAGCACGAACAGCTCACAGTCGGTGATCGCCCGCAGCGTGTTGGCGTACCGCTGGTCCGGGTCGTCCGGCATGTACGCCCGGATCGCACCGCCGTAGACACCCCGCTTGCTGGTCCGGGTGACCTCGACCTCTTCGCCGCGTACCCGGCCGGACTGCATCACGGTGCCGCGCAGCAGCACGTAGAAGCAGGTGGCCAGTTCGCCCTCGGCGAAGATGTTGGTCTCCGCGTCGCGCCGCTCGACCCGCCCCTGCTCGGCGAGCCAGTCGAGTTGCTCGTCGGTCAACGCCTCGAACAGGAACAGGGTGCGCAACTCTTCCCGACCCAGCCGGTCGGTTCCCTGGTCACTCACTGCGCCTCCAGATACCGGTGTACGACCGTGACTGCCATGGCGCCCTCGCCGACGGCCGACGCGACCCGCTTCACCGAGTCTGCGCGCACGTCGCCCGCGGCGAACACCCCGGGCAGGCTGGATTCCAGGTGGTACGGGTCCCGGGGCAGTGACCAGCCGGCGGGGCGCTGCCCGTCGCGCAGGAGCGCGGGTCCGGTGACGATGAAACCGCGCGCGTCCCGGGAGACCACGCCCTCCAGCCAGTTCGTCCGGGGTTCGGCGCCGATGAAGATGAACAGCCAGGACGTCTTGACGGTACGGGTGGTGCCGGTGCTCCGGTCACAGACCGTCAGGGTCTCCAGGTGCTCGTCGCCGTACCCGCCAACCACCTCGGTGTGCGGGTGCACGGTGATGCAGGGCTCGCGTTCGACCTGCTCGATCAGGTAACGCGACATCGACGACGTCAGGCTGGCGCCACGGATGAGGATGTGCACCCGGCGGGCGTACCGGGCGAAGTGCAGCGCCGCCTGGCCGGCCGAGTTCGCGCCGCCGACGATGTAGATGTCCTCGCCGCTGCAACTGGGCGCCTCGGTCGCCGCCGAGCCGTAGAAGACCCCACGACCGGTGAGATCGGACAGGCCCGGCGCGTCGAGCCGCCGGTAGGCGACCCCGGTGGCCAGCACCGCGGCGTGCGCGGCGAGTGACGTACCGTCGCCGAAGCGGAGCAGCCGGGCGGTGCCGGCCGCCTCCAGGCCGACCACCTCCCGGGTGCTGAGGATCTCCGCGCCGAACTTCAGCGCCTGGCGGCGGGCACGGTCGGTCAACTGCGCCCCGGACACCCCCTCGGGGAAGCCGAGGTAGTTCTCGATCCGGCTGCTCTGCCCGGCCTGCCCACCGGTGGCCCGCTGCTCGACCAGGACCGTACGCAGCCCCTCGGAGGCGGCGTAGACCGCCGCGCCCAGCCCGGCCGGGCCGGCACCGACCACGATCACGTCGTAGAAGTCGGACGCGGGTGTGGTGCTGAGGCCGACGTGGCTGGCCAGGTCCGACTCGCTCGGCATGGCCAGTGCCTTGCCGTCGGAGGTGATCACGACCGGTACGTCGGCGGGACTCAGGTCGGCGGCCGCGAGCAGCCGGCCCCCCTCCGGCTCGTCGGCGAGCAGCCAGCGGAACGGGACCAGGTTGCGGGCGAGGAAGTCACGTACGGCGAACGACGGCGCCGACCACCGGTGCCCGATCACCCGGGTCTCGGTGGCGCTGGTGTCCGGGGTGGCGGCCCAGAGCTCGAGCAGGTTGTCGAGCACCGGGTAGAGCTTCTCCTCCGGCGGATCCCAGGGCTTGAGCAGGTAGTGGTCCAGATCGACGATGTTGATCGCGTCGATCGCGGCATCGGTGTCGGCGTACGCGGTCAGCAGCACCCGCCGGGCCCGTGGGAAGAGATCCATCGCCGCTTCCAGGAACTGGATGCCGTTCATCACCGGCATCCGGTAGTCGGCCAGGATCACCGCGACCTGCTCGCCGCGCAGCTTGATCTCCCGCAGCGCGGCCAGCGCCGCCTCACCGGAGTCCGCCCGGACCACCCGGTACCGGTCGCCGTACCGGCGCCGGACGTCGCGCGCCACGGCACGGGAGACTGCGGGGTCGTCGTCGACGGTCAGGATCGCCGGGTTCGCCATGAAGTTCCACCCTGAGAAATCGCCACGAAGTTCCATCCTGAAGCAGTGCGGGCCCGCCAAGCCCCCGGCAACCCTAGATGACGCCGCCGGAAACGCCCGTCGCCCTCACCCCGATCGCCTGGTCAGCACCGGAACAGGTCAATTCTCCCGCCGGCTCCCCGGCTCCCCGGCTCCCCGGCACTCACGCGGCCACCCCGATCGGGCGACATCTCGACCGGCTCGCCCCACGCGCCCGGGAACGGATGACAGTGTCGCTGGGTACGGCACATCCGGCGGGCTGGAGGCGACATGGGCGCGAGGACGTTCGTCGTGGCCGGCGGCACCAGCGGCCTCGGGCTGGAGATCGCCCGGATGCTCACCGTCGACCACCGGGTCTTCGTACTGGGCAACGTCGCCGACGAGGTCGCCGCCACCACCAGCGAACTCGAGTGCGCCGGCACGACCTGCGACGTCTCCTCGTACGACCAGGTCGCGCACGCCCTCGACGAGGTCAGCCGGCGGTACGGCGCCATCGACGGGTTGGCCCACTGCGCCACCATGTGGGCCGGCGGGGCGCTGGAGGAGATGTCGCCGGAGATGCTGCACAAGGCGATCGACGTCAACGTCCTGGGCACGGCGTACCTGCTGCGCGAGACGCTGATCCGGATGCGGGAACACGGCCGGGGCAACGTGGTGTACATCGGCGCCATGGCCGTGGACAAGCCCCGACCCGGGATTCCGGTCTACCGGGCGACCAAGAACTTCGGCAAGAGCCTGGTCGAGTCCCTCGCCCAGGCCGAGGGGACCAGCGGCATCAAGGTGATGCAGATCCACCCGGGGCCGATGCACACCAGGCTCCAGGAACGGGTCGGCGCCGAGTTCCTCGACGAGGTGTACGCCGAGCCGGAACAGGTGGCCCGGGAAGTGGTGCGGCTGCTGCTCCTGGAGCCCGACGACCTGTACGTCTCGGGCCAGGAAGTTCTCCGCGCCGACGGCAGGTGGTAAGCGCCGGCCCCGCGACCGCCGAGCCCACGACCTCGGCCTGGGCACCACTGCGCGGCGCCGCATACCGCAACCTGTGGCTGGCCCTGCTCGCCGCGAACATCGGCACCTGGATGCAGACCGTCGGCGCCCAGTGGCTGCTGATCGAGGAACGCAACGCCTCGACCCTGGTCTCGCTGGTACAGACCGCGAGCATGCTGCCGATCCTGCTGCTCGCGCTGCCGGCCGGGGCGTTGGCCGACGCGTTCGACCGACGGCACCTGCTCATCGCGGTGCAGCTCTACCTGGCCGCCGTCGGCGTACTGCTGACCGTTCTCACCGCCACCGGCCGGATGCCGCCGGCGCTGCTGCTCACCCTCACCTTCGCCATCGGGGTCGGCCAGGCGCTGACCCTGCCCTGCTGGGCGGCGATCATCCCGGAGCTGGTGCCACGCGCTCAGCTCCAGTCCGCCTCCGCACTCGGTTCGATCAGTGTGAACGCGGCCCGCTCGATCGGCCCGGCGATCGCCGGTCTGCTGATCGCCCGCGCCGGTGTCGCGCCGCTCTTCGCGCTCAACGCCATCGCCGTACTGATCTTCGGGTTCGCGTTGTACCGCTGGCGCACCGACCACGCCCGCGCGGTGGAGGTGCCGGAGCGGTTCACCGCCGCGCTGCGCGCCGGGGGGCGTTTCGTCCGTCACTCCCCGGTGGTCCGGCGGTTGCTGTTCCGGGCGCTGCTCTTCCTCGTACCGGGCAGCGCACTCTGGGCATTGCTGCCGCTGGTCGCCAACCGGCGGCTCGGCCTCGGCTCCAGCGGGTACGGCGTGCTGCTCGCCGCCCTGGGGGTCGGCGCGATCGCCGGTGGACTGGTGCTGCCCTGGGTACGGGTGCACCTGACCGCCGGGGCGTTCCTGTTCGTCGCCGGTCTGCTCTATGGCGGGGCGCTGACCGTGGTCGCACTGGTGTCGAGCCTGCCGGTGGTGCTGGTCGCCCTGGTTCCGGCCGGGCTGGCGTGGGTGACCGTGCTGTCGAACCTCAACGCGGAGATCCAGCTCTACCTGCCCGGCTGGGTACGCGCCCGCGGTCTCGCGGTCTACCAGGTGGTCTTCGCCGGTGGGCAGGCGCTCGGCGCCCTGGCCTGGGGAGTGGTGGGCGACATGGCCGGGCTGGTCGCCGCGCACCTCGCCGCCGCCGCGCTGATGTTGCTCGGCGCGTTCACGGTACGGCTCTGGCCCCTGCCCGACCTGCGTGGCAGCAACCAGGACCCGGAGAGCTACTGGCCGGCGCTGCGACTGACCCATGAACCGGACCCACGGATCGGACCCGTGGTGGTCATCGTGACGTACGTGGTGCGGGCCGAGCACGAGGTGGCGTTCGTCGACGCGATGGAGGAGGTACGGGGTTCGCGGCAACGCACCGGCGCGACCCGGTGGGGTCTGTACCGGGAGGGCGAGTCACCGGCGTGTTTTGTCGAGGTCTACCAGCTGCCCTCCTGGGACGAGCATCTGCGCCAGCACGGCGGCCGGCTGACCGGCGCCGACCGGGAGGCGGAGCAGCGGGCGGTGGCACTGGCCGACGGGCCCCCACAGGTGCGCCACCTGCTGCCGACCGAGGCGGGCTCGTAGCGGTGCCCGATTGGAGCGCACGGCGCCCGCTGCGGATCCGGGCCGCCGCCGAGGGCACCCGGGTCAACCGGCTGGAGCTCTTCTTCGACCTGGTCTTCGTCTACGCCTTCTTCAACATCGCCCGCGCGACCACCGACGACCTCAACGGAATCAGCCTGGTCCACGCCCTGCTGATCATTTCCTTGCTCTGGTGGTGCTGGGTCGCCTACGCCTGGGCGGGCAACAGCATCCGCTCCGGCGAGGGCATGGTGCCGGTGGTGATGTTCACCGTCATGGCCGCGATCTTCATCGTGGCACTGACCATCTCCGAGGCCTTCGTCGACATCCGCGGCGGCCTCTCCGGACCGCTCGTCTTCGCCTGCTGCTACTTCGTGGTCCGGATCCTCTTCGTCGCGTTGCAGTGGCACGTCAGCGCGGACCAGCCGCAGCTGAACGCACAGATGATCCGGGTCAGCGCGACGATCGTGCTCGCCACCGCGTTCCTGCTGCTCGCCGCGTTGCTACCGGAACACCTGCCGGCGGGGACGATCCGTACCTGGACCCAGATCGGTCTCTGGGCGCTCGCCGTCCTGGTCGAGTACACCGCCGGCTACCTGGCCGCCCCGCACGGTTGGCGGATCGCCTCGGCCGGGCACTGGGCCGAACGGTTCTCGCTGATCCTGCTGGTCGCGTTCGGTGAGCTGATCATCTCGGTCGGCGTGGGCGGCACCCAGGTCCCGCACCCGATCACCTGGCCGCTGGTGATCGCGGCGGTCCTCGGCATCGTGATCACCGCCGCCCTGTGGTGGGCGTACTTCGACATCGTGGCGCTCGCCGCCGAACAGGCCCTGCACGCCGCGCGCGGGGTCGACCGGGTGATGCTCGCCCGGGACGCCTACATCTACCTGCACCTGCCGATCATCGCCGGGCTGATGCTGCTCTCGCTCGGTGGCAAGGAGGCGCTCAAGCACATCGGCGACCCGGACGTGGCGCACGTCCCGATGCACCCGGTCGCGATCACCCTGCTCTACGGTGGGCTGGGCCTCTACCTGCTCGGCCACCTCTGCTTCCAGCTACGCATCCTGGGCACGTTGACCTGGACCCGGGTGGGCGCGATCGTCCTGACCGGCGTGTTGATCCCCCTCGCCGTCGACCTTCCCGCACTCGTGGCACTCGGCGTACTCGCCGGGATCTGCGTCGCGCTGGTCGGCGGTGAGCTGATCCTGCTCGCCGGGTCGCGGCGCAGCCTCCGGGAGGCGGTGCTGGAGGAACATCTCGCGCACGAGGCCCGGGAGACCGCCTGGCGGCGCCAGCACCGGTGAGGCCCGCCGGGCAACGGCGACAACCCGGGCCGCACGGACGCGCGCCGCGACCGCCAAGGTCGTTAGGATTCGATCGTGGGCTGCCCGGCACCGGCTCACCGGTCGTCGGTGCCCCGTCGGCGACCCGGCTGGGGAGGAAAGATGGGCCTGCGCGAGGACGCCGCGTCACTACAGGACGAGTTGGCGCTGCTGCGGCGGGAGCTGCACCAGATACCCGAGATCGGCCTCGACCTGCCCCGTACCCAGGAACGGGTGCTCGCCGCGCTCGCCCCACTCCCGCTGGAGATCAGCACCGGGACCGGTCTCTCCTCCGTCACCGCCGTGCTGCGCGGTGGGCGCCCCGGTCCGGTGGTGCTGCTCCGGGGCGACATGGACGCGCTGCCGGTGACCGAGGCGAGCGGCCTGCCGTACAGCTCCCGCCACCACGGGGTGATGCACGCCTGCGGGCACGACCTGCACACCGCCGGCCTGGTCGGGGCCGCCCGACTGCTCAGCGCCCGACGCGACGAACTCGCCGGGGACGTGGTCTTCATGTTCCAACCCGGCGAGGAGGGCCTCGACGGCGCCGCGCACATGATCTCCGAGGGGGTGCTGACCGCCGCCGGACGCCCGGTCGACGCCGCGTACGGGCTGCACGTGCTCTCCTCCACCGTCCCCCGGGGGGTCTTCTCCGCCCGTCCCGGACCGCTGATGGCCGCCTCCGCCGGACTCTTCGTGCGGGTGGTCGGGGCCGGCGGGCACGGTTCCACCCCGCACCGCACGCTCGACCCGATCCCGGTCGCCGCCGAGATGGTCACCGCGCTGCAAGCCATGGTCACCCGGCGGTTCAACGTCTTCGACCCCGTGGTGCTGACCGTCGGGGTGTTCCAGGCCGGCACGAAGCGCAACATCATCCCGGACGACGCGACCTTCGAGGCGACCGTACGCAGCTTCTCCACCGCCACCAGCGCCCAGGCCGGCGAGTACGCCCTCGCGCTCTGCGAGCACATCGCCGCCGCGCACGGGATGCGGGTGGAGGTCCGGTACGAGCAGGAGTACCCGGCGACGGTCAACGACGCCGACGAGTACGAGTTCGCCGCGGCGACCGTACGGGACGTCTTCGGCCCGGACCGGTTCGAGGACCTGGTCGACCCGATGACCGGCTCCGAGGACTTCTCCCGGGTGCTGGACCGGGTGCCCGGCGCGTACGTCTTCCTCGGCGCGTGCGCCGGTGACGACCCGAAGACGGCGCCGAGCAACCACTCCCCGCGAGCGGCGTTCGACGACAGTGTGCTCGCCGACGGGGCGGCGCTCCTGGCCGAACTCGCCGTCCGGCGGCTCGCCGGGACGGACGCGACGTCGGTGAAGGCACCGCGGGCGTGAGCACCGTGGCCCCACGGCGGGTCCTGGTGACCGGCGCCGCCGGACTGATCGGCCGGGCAATGCTGACCTTCCTGGCCGCCCGGGGCGTGCCGGCGACCGCGCTGGTCCTGGAGAAGGCCGACGACCTGGCGGCGGATCGGGTGGTGGTGGGCGACGCGGGCGACCCGGAGACGGTCCGGTCGGCGCTGGCCGGAGTCGACGCCGTGGTGCACCTGGCGGCGATCCCGGCGCCGACCCTGGACACCGCGCACGCGGTCTTCAACCGCAACACCCGGGCGACCTTCGCCGTGCTGGAGGAGGCCGGCCAGGCCGGCGTACGGCGCGCGGTGATCGCCTCCAGCTTCTCCGTCACCGGTCTGCCCTGGGCGCAGGTCGACCTGCACCCGGCGTACGTGCCGGTGGACGAGGGGCTGCCGTTGCAGGTGACCGACGCGTACGCGCTCGGCAAGCAGGCCGACGAGGCGACCGCGGCGATGATGGCCCGGCGGCACGGCGGCAGTGTCGTCGCGCTGCGGCTGCCGTTCGTGGGCGAGCGGGACGACCGGCTGGCCCGACGCGCCGCCGAGTTCGCCCGGGACCCGGGGTCCGGTGCCCGGGAGCTCTGGAGCTACCTGGACGTACGGGACGCGACACGCGCCTGCTGGCTCGGGCTGACCCGGCCGGGGCCCGGCGCACACGTGGTCTTCGTCGCCGCTGACGACATCCTCGCCCCGTTCCCGACCGCCGAGTTGCTCGACCGCTACCACCCTGACGTGCCGCGCCGCGCGGACCTGCCCGGGCGTTGCTCGGCGATCGACACCCGGGCCGCGCGGGAGCTGCTGGGCTTCCAACCGGAACACCGGTTCGCGCCCGACCCCGCGCCGCTGCCCTGACCCCCGTGAAGAGGATTGATGAGCGAGGCTGAGCTGCCCGTACTGCCCGAGACCCAGGCGCCCTGGCCGGCCCGGGACGGGTTGCGGATCACCCGGGTGCGGGCGATCGTCACCGCGCCCGAGGGCCCACCGCTGGTGGTGGTCCGGATCGACACCAACGAACCCGGCCTGTACGGGCTGGGCTGCGCCACCTTCACCCAGCGTTTCACCGCCGTGGTCGCCACCATCGAACAGCACGTGGCCCCGATGCTGATCGGCCGGCACCCGGCCGACATCGAGGACATCTTCCGGATGGTCCACTTCTCCTCGTACTGGCGCAACGGGCCGGTGACGAACAACGCGCTGGCCGGGGTGGACCTGGCGCTCTGGGACATCGCTGGCAAGAGGGCCGGGATGCCGGTCTACGAGTTGCTCGGCGGGCGGGTCCGCGCCGCCGCCCAGTGTTACCTGCACGCGGGTGGGGCGACGGTGGCGGAGACGCTGGACCAGGCCCGGGAGATCATGGCCGCCGGCTACCGGCACGTCCGGCTCCAGGTCGGACAGCCGGGCCTGGGCGCGTACGGCGCCGCCGGGGTCGGTGGCGGCTATCCGGGGCAGCCGTACCCGGACGGCTGGGACGTCCAGCAGTACCTGCGCACCACCCCGGCGCTCTTCGCCGCCGCCCGTGGCGAGTTGGGCGAGGAGGTCGAGCTGCTGCACGACGTCCACAGCCGGCTCAGTCCGAAGCAGGTGGTGTTGCTGGCGCGTGCCCTGGAGCCGTACCGACTCTTCTTCCTCGAGGACGTGATCGCGCCCGAGGAGTACGACCGGCTGCCGCAGATCCGGGCCGAGTCACCGGTGCCGATCGCGGTCGGCGAGCAGGTCAGCTCGGTCGCGGACGCGGCCCGGCTGGTCCTCGGCGGCGGGGTGGACCTGCTCCGGCTGCACATCACCGCGGTCGGCGGGCTCACCCCGACCCGCAAACTGGTGGCGCTCTGCGAGCTGACCGGGGTGAAGACCGCCTGGCACGCGCCGGCCGACGTCTCGCCGATCGGCGCGGCGGCGAACGTGGCGTTGGACGTGACCACGCCGGCCTTCGGTATCCAGGAGGGACACGAATACCACGAGGCGGCCCTCGAGGTATTCCCCGGCACCCTGGTGGCCCGCAACGGTTACCTCTACCCGAACGACGCACCGGGCTGGGGCATCGAGCTCGACGAGCGGGTCGCGGCGAAGTACCCGCCGGTGACGCACCTGCACGAGCGGTGGTCCGCACGGGTACGTCGCCCGGACGGCGGGATCGAGGCACCTTAGCCGCGCCCGGCCGGGTGGTGCCGGACACGAAAAACAGCAGTTGTCCACATCACTATCTAATTTCTGACTAATTGTCTTTGCGCAGGTCGCCCGGACCGGTCCGGTCCGGCGTGCCGAATCGGGGTTTCGCGCCCTCCTCGGACAGGCGCAATATCGGCGAAGTTCCGCCGACCCGGACACCCTCGTCGGCGGCGCGCATCCTCTCGTTCCCCGTTCGTCCCCATCACGAGGAGACACCCCTTGTCTCAGCAGACCGTTTCTCGCCGCTCGGTGCTCGCGGCGGGCGGACTCACCGCCGCCGGCGCGGTCGGCGCCCTCGGCCTCGCCACCCCGGCCTCCGCCCACCCGACGGAGCCGCCGGCGCTCACCCCCACCTCCGCCCTCAACCGCCTGCTCGCCGGCAACAAGCGCTTCTACAAGGGCGACGCCCGGCACCCGCACCAGTCCATGAAGGACCTGCACGACCTGGCCGCCGGGCAGCACCCGTTCGCGGTCACGCTCGGCTGCGCCGACTCCCGGGTCGCCCCGGAACTCCTCTTCGACCAGGGGCTGGGTGACCTGTTCGACAACCGGGTCGCCGGCAACATCGTGGACGACCTGCTGCTCGGCAGCATCGAGTTCGCGATCGAGGAGTTCGGGGTGCCGCTGATCGTGGTGCTCGGCCACGAGCGGTGCGGCGCCATCACCGCCACCGTCGACGTGATCGAGCACGGCGGCGAGGCCGCCGGCCACATCGGCAGCATCGTGGCGGCACTGCGCCCGGTGGTCGAGCCCCTGGTGGGCGGCCCGGGCGACGTGGTCGAGGCGGGCGTACGCGCCAACGTCCTCGCCCAGGTGCAGTACCTGCTCGACCACAGCGAGATCGTCCAGGAGAAGGTCGCCAACGGCACCCTCGGCGTCGTCGGGGCCCGCTACGACCTCGACAACGGCAAGGTCATCCTGCTCTGATCCCCCGTCGGCCGGCTCCCCCCGGCCGACGGCAAGCTGCCCCGGTCCGCACTCGGCGGGGCCGGGGCAGCTCCCTTGTGGCTCCGGTTACGGCAGGATGCGCTTGTCCGCGTCCAGGTTCGCGCTCAGCCGGATGGTGATGAACTCGTTGTTGTCCGGCTGGCCCGGGGTACGCCCGTTCGACGACGGGAAGTTGTTGTCGTTGAGTACGCCGAGCGTCCGGTCGTCCAACACGACCAGGCCCTCGATGGTGGTGAACGGGAACCGGAAGACCGGCCCGAACCCGCCGATGTTGTGCGGGTTGGCGAGGTTGAGCAGGTCCGCGACGAGGGTCTTGTCGACCTTGCCGTCCCGGTCCCGGTCCCGCCGGTCGATCAGGTACACCTTCTTGACCAGGGCGCCCGCGCCCTCGCCGCCGTCCCGCTCGATCACCAGCATGCGGTTGTTGTCGACGCTGATCGCGTCACCGATCGCGTGGTTCGGCGAGTCGAGCTGGTACGTCCACCAGGTGCCGGTGTAGCGGCCCGCGACCAGGTCGAACTGGTACAACCGCAACGCGCCGGCCGGGTCACCGGCGACGGTGCCCTCCAGCAGCGGGTAGAGCGAGCGGCCGTCCGGGGAGAGCGCCATGCCCTCGAAGCCCTTGCTGCTGGGCAGGTTCGGCTGGCCCGCCGGGTTCTCCGGGGCCCGTACGCCGGGCAGCGGCACCGGAGCCTGGAGCAGTCGGCCGGCCCGGTCGAAGTGGAGCAGGTACGGGCCGAACTCGTCACCGAGCCAGTACGAGCCGTCCTTGGCCCGCACCATCGACTCGACGTCGAAGTCGGCGCCGGTGAGCACCCGGTCGGGTCGGGTCAGCGCGAACGGTACGTACCCGTTGGGGTCGGTGAGGCTCACACCACCGAGGACGTCGACGCTGCCGCTGTCGAAGTTCGGCGCGATCCGCTGGATCCGCAGGACGAAGTCGGAGCTGTTGGCCTTGTTGCCGAAGCCGTTGTCGGAGAGCACGTCGAAGGTGCCGTCGGCGTTGCGCTGGACGCCGCTGAAACCCTGCACCGGCTGGTCGGCGAAGGGTGCGGTGACGCCGTTGACCGGGGTGGTGCCGAGCAGCGAACCGGAGGGCTCGCTGCCCGGTACCCAGGTCAGGGCCGGAAGTGAGGCAAAGTTGGTGAGCGTGGCCTGGCGGAACGGCTTCGCCGGCCCACCCTGCCCGGTGAGGTTGACCTCGGTACGGTCGGCCCCGATGAGGTTGGCCGCGGCGGTGGGCACGGCGAGTACGGCGAGCGTCAACGCGCCGATACCGAGGCCGAGCCCGAGCCGTCGAGCGGTAGCTGTCATGGCCGGCAGGCTAGGCGGCCCGGTTGAACACCGGTTGGCCGTCGGGGTAAGGAAGGGCCCCTTGTTATCGCTTTCTGTATAGGAAGGGCCCCTTCCTAACACCTCACTCAGCCGCCGAGGCGACGCACCATGTTCATCACCGTCTCCAACTGCAACCCGCCCTTGATCGGGTACGCGGTGCTACCCAGGTAACCCCACCAGTCCCAGCACCCGTTCGGGTTGACCGCCGACGCGGTGGCCTGGGGGTAGAGCACGATCACCCGGTTGGTGTCGGCGTACTGGTTGAGGTTCGCCCGGTCCACGAAGGCCGTACCGACGGTGTTGTAACCCTGCTGGCAGCCGTGCAGCGCCACCAGCAGGCGGCAGGACTGTCCGGCGGCGCAACTCGACGGCACGTACGCGAAGCCGGTCGTGCCCATGCTCAGACCGGCCGCGTACCCGTTCACCGCGAACGTGTTCTGGTTGAAGCTGGTCAGCGTGCCGGTCAACGGACCGGTGTTCGGTGCGCTGACGGAGCCGAGCAGTTTGCGCAGGAAGGCGTTCTGCGGGTCGGTGCCGCAGTCGTTCAGGAACGGCGACACGGTGGCGGTGCAGGCACCGGTGCCGTACGGCGTGACCCAGGCGTGCCCGGCCGAGGAACCGCTGTCGTACTGCACGCTGGCGCCGAAGTTCTGGTAGTACCTGACCAGGTCGTCGGTGACCGACTTCTTGATCGCCGTGTCGTTGTTGCCGTGGTAGACGTAGACGGGCTGGCCGGAGAGGCGGCTGACCGGGTCGACCCAGCCGTAGCCGGCCCAGGTGCGGGTGTACGCCTGCAGGTTGGTCAGGTACGTCGGCAGGCTGTTGTCGGCGCAGCCGTAGAGCGCCTGGCTGACGTTGTTCTGCGCACAGTAGTAGGGCCCGGCGGCGAAGACCGCGGCGCCCTTGATCCGGCTCGAGTAGGCGACCTGGAGCTGGGTCGCGAGGTAACCGCCGGAGGAGACCCCGGCTACGTACACCCCGGACACCTGGAATGTGCCGAGCGTGCCGGCCACCGGGGTCTTGGTGTACGGGTCGGCGGCGGCCTGGGCCGGGGCCGTGCCGGGAACGAGCAGTAGCAGGGCCGCGACGGCGGCCGTGGCGGTGCGTACGAGGAACCTCATGGACGCCCTCCTGAAGGGAAGACGCCGGCGGTGGGGCGCGGCGTGCACCGAGGCTAGGAGGTCAGTCGCGGGTACGACATCCTCGCCTGTGACATGTTTCGATGCGCGCCAGTGTGGTCGGACACCAGGGGCGGTGGCTCAGTGGCCGGCCACCGGTGCCGGTTTCCGCTGGTAGTCCGGCGTGTGTGTGGCGGTCGCCTCGACCGCCCACTCGAGGGCGTAGTCGGCGACCTGCTGCCAGCCCGGCTGCCCGAGGGTGAAGTGCGCCCGGCCGGGGAACTCGTGGTAGCCGGTGATGGCCCGGGAGCGCCGGTACCGGCCGGCGTTCGACTTGTTCAGCGCGGGTGGGGCGACGTGGTCGGCGCCACCGGCGATGAAGAGCAGCGGGGCCCGGTCGCTGTTGGCGTAGTTGATCCTTAGCGCCGAGCGCGGGTTGAGGTTCGCCATCGCCCCTTCGAAGAGCACTCCTCCGGCGGCGGGCACGTGCTGGCGCCCGTAGATCCGGTTGGACTCCTCCCGGCTCAGGGTGTTGGTGAAGGCGTAGTGGAACTGCGCCGGGCTCAGCGGTACGGCCTTGCTCCGGTTGCCCAGGCTGCGCAGGATCGGCCAGGCCGTCCGTAGGGTCGACAGCGGCACCCGCAGCACCCCCTTGACCCCGGCGGAGTCGATCGCCACTGCGGCCGCGCCGAGTCCCCGGTCGGCGAGCACCTGGGTGAACGACCCGCCGAAGGAGTGCCCCATGATGATCGGCGGCCGGTCCAGGTCCCGGATGATCCGGTCGTAGTGGTCGATGATCCGGCCCATGTTGAGGCGCGCGATCGGCGACGGGTCCCGTCGGAGCTGCTCGACGTCGGCCTCCATGCCGGGCCAGGCGGGGGCGAGCACCCGGAAGCCGGCGCGGGTGTAGTGGTCGACCCACTGCTCCCAGCTTCGCGGCGTCATCCAGAGACCGTGGATCAGCACGATGGTGTCGGCCGCGCTGCGGTCGGCGGGAGTTGTCATGGTTGGCCGGATACCCGCAGTCGGGGGGACCAATCCACTGGTTATCGGTCCCGGCAACCCGAGCCGAACAACCGATATGCCCGAATAGTGAATATTTGTTTCCCGTACACCGGACACAGCGTCACCGGGGCGGCCATGGCGACGGGCACCGAAGCGGTCACCGTGCCCGCCGACCCACCCACCGGTGAGCGGGCCACCCGGCGCTCCCCTTAGTCTCCGTTCATGACCCGGTCACCAGGAGAGCTGAGCCTCGCCGCTGACTTCGTGCCCGCGACCCCGGCCCAGTGGCGCCAACTGGCCCTCGCCGTCCTGCGGAAAAGCGGCGTCGCCGACGAGCGAACCGGCCCGGAGGACGTCGACGACCTGCTCTCCCGGACGACGTACGACGGCATCCGGCTGGCCCCGCTGTACACCGCCGCAGACGTCCCCGTACCACCCGGTCTACCCGGCCTGCCACCGTTCACCCGTGGTGGGCGGCCGACCGGATCACTCGGCCCCGGCTGGGATGTCCGGCAGCGTCACGTCGACCCCGATCCGGTCGCCACCCGCGAGGCCGTCCTGACCGACCTGGAGAACGGCGTCACCTCGATCTGGCTGGCCCTGGAACCGGGCGGACTGGACCACGAGTCGCTACCGGCCGTACTCGACGGGGTCTATCTCGACGTCGCGGGCGTGGTCCTCGACGCCGGCCCGGCGACCGAACAGGCCGCCGCCGCCCTGTTCGCCCTCGCCGCCAGGCGGAAGGTCGACACCGCCGAACTGAACGGCAGCCTGGGCGCCGACCCGCTCGGCTGGCAGGCGCGCACCGGCACCCCGGCGGACCCGCGTACGGCGGCGACACTCGCCCGCCGCTGTGCCGCCGACCACCCCCGGCTGCGGGCGATCACCGTGGACGCCACCGTCTACCACGACGCGGGCGGCAGCGACGCCGAGGAACTCGGGTGCGCACTCGCCGCCGGGGTGGCCTACCTGCGGGCGCTCACCGACGCCGGGCTCGACCCGGTCGCCGCGCTGGGACAGCTGGAGTTCCGGTACGCCGCGACGGCCGACCAGTTCCTGACCATCGCGAAGTTGCGGGCCGCCCGTCGGGTCTGGGCCCGGGTCGCCGAGGTCTGCGGTGTCCCGGCAGCCGGCGCGCAGTACCAGCACGCGGTGACGTCGTCGGCGATGATGACCTCGCGCGACCCGTGGGTGAACATGCTGCGTACCACCCTGGCCTGCTTCGCCGCCGGGGTGGGCGGAGCGAACGCGGTGACGGTGCAGCCGTTCGACGCCCGGCTCGGGCTGCCGGACGGGTTCAGCCGCCGGATCGCCCGCAACACCCAGTCACTGCTGCTCGCCGAGGCCAACGTGGACCGGGTGATCGACCCCGCCGGTGGCTCCTGGTATGTCGAGCGTCTGACCGAGGACCTCGCCCAGGCGGCATGGGCCTGGTTCACCGAGATCGAACGGGCCGGTGGCCTGGCCATCGCACTCACCAGCGGGCTCGTCGCGCAACGGCTGGCCACCACCTGGCAGCGGCGTACGGAGAACCTCGACCACCGCCGTGATCCGATCACCGGTGTGAGCGAGTTCCCGAACCTGGACGAGGCCCTTCCAACCCGTGCGCCGGCACCCGTGCCGGTCGACGGTGGCCTGCCCCGACACCGGTACGCGGAGCGGTTCGAGGCCCTGCGGGACCGGTCCGACGCGCACCAGGCGGGCACCGGCGCCCCACCCACCGTCTTCCTCGCCACCCTGGGTCCGGTCGCCGCGCACACCGCCCGGGCGTCGTTCGCGGCGAACCTCTTCGCCGCCGGTGGCGTCACCACCACCCGGAGCGGACCCGGTACCGACCCGGCGGAGATCGCCGCCGCCTTCGCCGCCAGCGGCGCCACCGTGGCGTGCATCTGCGGCACCGACAAGAGCTACGCCGCGCTGGCCTCCTCCGTCGCCGGGGCGCTCGCCTCGGCGGGGGCCACCCGGGTGTGGCTCGCCGGTAAGCCCGGCGGGTACGACAACGTGGACTCCTACCTGTTCACCGGCTGCGACGCGGTCGCGGTGCTCGAAACGACGCTACGTGACCTGGGGGTGGCGTGATGATCCCGGATTTCTCCCACGTTGAGCTCGGTACGCCGAGCCCCGGTACCGGGGCTGATCGGGACCGGTGGCGGGCCGAGGTGCGCGACCAGACCGGTGTGGACCCGGAGAAGTTGGCCTGGGAGACCCCGGAGGGGATCAGCGTCGCCCCGCTCTACACCCCGGCGGACCTGACCGGCGTCGACTTCCTGGGCACCTATCCCGGGATCGCCCCCTACCTGCGGGGCCCCTATCCGACCATGTACACCACCCAGCCGTGGACTATCCGCCAGTACGCCGGCTTCTCCACCGCGCAACAGTCGAACGCCTTCTACCGGCGCAATCTCGCCGCCGGACAGAAGGGACTGTCGGTCGCGTTCGACCTGCCCACCCACCGGGGGTACGACTCCGACCACCCCAGGGTCACCGGCGACGTCGGCATGGCCGGGGTGGCCATCGACTCCATCTACGACATGCGGGAACTCTTCGACGGCATCCCGCTGGACCGGATGAGCGTCTCGATGACCATGAACGGGGCCGTGCTCCCCGTCCTCGCTCTCTACATCGTCGCCGCCGAGGAACAGGGCGTCGCGCCGGAACAGCTCTCCGGCACGATCCAGAACGACATCCTCAAAGAGTTCATGGTCCGCAACACCTACATCTACCCACCCGGGCCCTCGATGCGGATCATCTCCGACATCTTCGCCTACACCTCCGCGCGGATGCCCCGGTTCAACTCCATCTCCATCTCCGGTTACCACATTCAGGAGGCCGGGGCGACCGCCGACCTCGAACTCGCCTACACCCTCGCCGACGGCATCGAATACCTCCGCGCCGGCCAGGCCGCCGGTCTGGACATCGACGCCTTCGCGCCCCGGCTCTCGTTCTTCTGGGCCATCGGCATGAACTTCTTCATGGAGGTCGCCAAGCTCCGCGCGGCCCGACTGCTCTGGGCCAAGCTCCTGCGCGAGTTCAAGCCCCAGAACCCGAAGTCGTCGAGCCTGCGGACGCACTGCCAGACCTCCGGCTGGTCGCTCACCGCCCAGGACGTCTACAACAACGTCATCCGTACCTGCGTCGAAGCCATGGCCGCCACCCAGGGCCACACCCAGTCCCTGCACACCAACGCCCTCGACGAGGCGCTCGCCCTGCCCACCGACTTCTCCGCCCGCATCGCCCGCAACACCCAGCTCCTGCTCACCCAGGAATCCGGCACGACCAGCGTGATCGACCCCTGGGGCGGCAGCGCGTACGTCGAACGCCTCACCCACGACCTCGCCGCCCGTGCCTGGGAGCACATCCAGGAGGTCGAAGCCGCCGGTGGCATGGCCCGCGCCATCGACGAGGGCATTCCCAAGCTGCGGATCGAGGAGGCGGCGGCCCGTACCCAGGCCCGCATCGACTCCGGTCGCCAGCCGGTGATCGGCGTCAACACCTACCGGCCCGAGGCGGACGAACCGATCGACGTACTCCGGGTCGACAACAGCGCGGTCCGCGCCGAGCAGATCGCCAAGCTCGAACGGCTGCGCGCCGAGCGTGATCCGAAGGCATGGGCGGACGCGCTCGACGCACTGCGCCGGGCGGCCGCCGCCACCGAACCCGCCGCCCACGGCGACCTCTCCGGCAACCTGCTCGCCCTCGCGGTCGACGCCGCCCGAGCCAAGGCCACCGTCGGCGAGATCTCCGACGCGCTGGAGGAGGTGTACGGCCGGCACGCCGCGCGGATCCGTACGATCTCAGGGGTGTACCGCAACGAGGCCGGCGAGGTGACCAACATCGAACGGGTCCGGGCCGCCACCGCCGCGTTCGGTGCCGCCGAGGGGCGTCAGCCCCGCATCCTGGTGGCCAAGATGGGGCAGGACGGGCATGACCGTGGCCAGAAGGTGGTGGCCACCGCCTTCGCCGACCTCGGCTTCGACGTCGACGTCGGACCGCTGTTCCAGACCCCGGCCGAGGTCGCCCGCCAGGCGGTCGAAGCCGACGTGCACATCGTCGGGGTGAACTCCCTCGCCGCCGGTCACCTGACCCTGGTGCCGGCGCTCCGCGACGAACTCGCCGCGCTGGGCCGCGACGACGTCATGATCATTGTTGGTGGGGTGATCCCCGCGCAGGACTTCGACGCCCTCCGGGAAGCCGGCGCCTCGGCCATCTTCCCCCCGGGTACGGTCATCGCCGATGCCGCTCTCGACCTCCTCACCGAACTGGGCCGCCGGCTCGGCCATTCGGCGCCCACCGCATGACCCGAGCCGCACCTGACGTCGAGGCGTACGCCGCGGGCGTGCTCGCCGGGGCCCCGGCCTGGATAGCCCGGGCGATCACCCTGGTGGAGTCGCGGCGCCCCGACCACCGGGCGCTGGCCCAGCAACTGCTCGTCGCGCTCACCCCGCACTCCGGCAACGCCCGCCGGATCGGGGTGACCGGGGTGCCCGGCGTCGGCAAGTCGACCTTCATCGACGCGCTCGGCAGCCTGCTCACCGCCGACGGTCACCGGGTGGCGGTGCTGGCGGTCGACCCCTCCTCCACCCGCACCGGCGGCAGCATCCTCGGCGACAAGACCCGGATGACCCGGCTCGCCACCGACCCGGCCGCGTTCGTCCGGCCCTCCCCCACCGCCGGCACCCTCGGCGGCGTCGCCCAGGCCACCCGGGAGGCGATGGTCGTGGTGGAGGCCGCCGGCTACGACGTGGTCCTGGTGGAGACCGTCGGCGTCGGGCAGTCCGAGACCACGGTCGCCGAGATGGTCGACTCCTTCCTGCTCCTCGCGCTGGCCCGCACCGGCGACCAGCTCCAGGGAATCAAGAAGGGCGTACTCGAACTCGCCGACGTGATCACGGTCAACAAGGCCGACGGCCCGCACGCGGCCGAGGCCCGTACGGCGGCGCGGGAACTGGGCGGCGCGTTGCGGCTGCTGCGTACGGCCGAGGGCGGGTGGCAGCCGCCCGTGCTCACCTGCAGCGCGCAGGAGGGCACCGGCCTGACCGAGGTGTGGCGACACCTCGTCGCCCACCAGGAGACGCTCCGCGCCAGTGGCGAACTCGACGCCCGGCGCAGCCGACAGCAGGTGCGTTGGCTCTGGGACCTGGTCCGCTCGGGGCTGCTCGACCGGCTGCGTGCGGACCCGGCGGTCACCGCGCTCGCCCCGGACCTGGAACGTCAGGTACTCGAGGGGAACCTGACCCCGGCGCTCGCCGCCGACCGGCTGCTCGCCGCCTTCACCGCCCACGACTGACCCGACGGGTCACTTCGGCAGTTGGGCGATGTGTCGCAACTTGTTCATCGCGTCAAGCGCCGCGACCTTGTACGCCTCGGCGAGGGTCGGGTAGTTGAACACCGCGTCGACCAGGTAGTCGACGCTGCCGCCGCAGCCCATCACCGCCTGCCCGATGTGCACCAGCTCGGTGGCGTCGGTGCCGAAGATGTGCACGCCGAGCAGGGTGTGGTCGGCCGGTGAGACCAGCAGCTTCAGCATGCCGTGCGAGTCTCCGATGATCTGGCCACGGGCGAGTTCGCGGTAACGTGCTACGCCCACCTCGAACGGCACCTGGGCCGCGGTCAACTCCTCCTCGGTCCGGCCGATGAAACTGATCTCCGGGATCGAGTAGATGCCGATCGGCTGTTGCTGCGAGAGTTCCCGTACCGGCTCGTCGCAGGCGTGGTGACCGGCCAGCCGCCCCTGCTCCATCGAGGTCGAGGCGAGCGCGGGAAAGCCGATCACGTCACCGACCGCGTAGATGTGCGGTACGTGGCTGCGGAACCACTCGTCGACCTTGATCCGGCCCCGCGCGTCCGCGCTCAGCCCGGCCCGTTCCAGGTCCAGCGCGTCCGCGGTGCCCTGACGTCCGGCGGAGTACATCACCGTGTCCGCGGCGATCCGCTTGCCGCTCTCCAGGACGGCGATGGCTCCACGGGGATGCCGCTCCACCGATGCGACGGCCTCACCGAAGCGGAACGTCACCGCGAGGTCCCGCAGGTGGTACTTCAACGCCTCGACGATTTCCAGGTCGCAGAAGTCGAGCATCCTGTCCCGCCGCTCGACCACGGTGACCTTCGTGCCGAGGGCGGCGAACATCGAGGCGTACTCGATGCCGATGACGCCGGCGCCGACCACCACCATCGAGCCGGGGACCTGTTCGAGATTGAGGATGCCGTCGGAGTCGACCACCGTACGTTCGTCGAAGGCGACCCCGGCGGGGCGGGCCGGACGGGTTCCGACGGCGATCACGATCTTCTCGGCGGTCACCGCGGATTCGCGCCCCCGGCCGTCGGTGACCGCGATGGTGTGCGGGTCGGTGAAGCGACCGCTGCCGCCGATCAGTCGGATCCGGTTACGGGACAACTGGTTGCGGATGACGTCGATCTCACGCCCGATCACGTGCTGGGTACGGGCGGCGAGGTCGGCCACCGTGATGTCGTCCTTGAGCCGGTAACTCTGGCCGTACGTCTCCCGCTGGCTCAGCCCGGTGAGATAGAGGACCGCCTCGCGCAGGGTCTTCGACGGGATCGTCCCGGTGTTGATGCAGACGCCGCCGACCATGTCGACGCGCTCGACGACCGCTACCCGCCGGCCGAGTTTCGCCGCCGCGACCGCCGCCTTCTGTCCACCCGGGCCGGACCCGAGCACGAGGAGATCGAAGTCATACATCGGTCCAGCATTTCAAGATCAGGTTTCCGTTGGCCATGCGGTACACGAACGACATTCACCTGTCGACGTAACCGACACCGTTCCGTGACATGAGGGATCGCACCACCTCTACTGCATCCTAGGAGGCTAGGTGTCATGGGATGCAATGCTTGTCACCCGGCGCGACCGGGGCCATTCGGAGGGTTCGTGGACGAAGGGTTGGTGGGCCTTGTTCCTGCGGCACCTGGAATATCTCAGCGCCCTCGCCCGCGAGGGGCACTTCGGGCGGGCGGCTGCCGCCTGCTGGGTCAGCCAACCGACCCTCTCCGACGGCATCCGCAAGCTGGAGGCGGAGTTCGGGGTCGCCGTGGTGCGCCGCGGACACCGCTTCGAAGGACTGACACCGGAAGGCGAACGGCTTCTGAACTGGGGCCGGCGTCTGCTCGCCGACCGGGACCAACTGATGGCCGAGTTCGGCCGGACCAGCCACGAGGGCCTGACCGGGCATCTGCGCCTCGGTGCCGTACCAGCCTCGTTGCCACCGGTCTCGCTGCTCACCGGGCCGTTCCGCGACCGGCACCCGGGCACGAACCTCACCGTACTGTCGCTGACCTCGGACGAGATCCTGCGCCGGCTGACCGACTTCGAACTCGACGCCGGTCTGACCTATCTCTCCGGTGAACCGATGGCGGGCTTCCGGACCGTACCCCTCTACTCCGAACGCTACGTCCTGCTGACACCGGAGAACGGTGACTTCGCCGGCCGTACCGAGGTCGGTTGGGCCGAGGCCGCCCGCCTGCCGCTCTGTCTGCTCACCCCGGACATGCAGAACCGGCGCATCCTCGACGGGCTGTTCCACCGGGCCGGGGTGACCGTGACCCCCCGGATGGAAACAAACTCCGTCTCCACCCTCTGCTCGCACGTACGCGGTGGACGCTGGGCGAGCGTCATCCCGCAGGCCTGGCTCGGTCTGCTCGGGGTGCCACCGGGCACCCGGGTACTGCCGTTGGCCCGGCCGGCGGCGACCAGCACCGTCGGGTTGGTCATCCTCGACCGCGACCCTCCCCCACTGGTCGTCAGCGCACTGGTGCACGTCGCGGAAGAGCTCGACCTGCAACGCAGCCTGGACAATCTGGTCCCCGTCGACCTGACGGCGAGATTCGACGGCTGAGCAGGCAGCGCCGCAGGTCAGCTCTCACGAAATATCGTGAGGGCGCGACTGGACCGACCAGCCCACTTGACCGTTGGCGAGAACGACCTGCCCGTTGTCCGGCTCTTAGCGATCGAACCAGGAACGGGACGCCTTGGGCACGATCAGGGCCACCAGCGCGACTCCCACCAAGGCGCGTAGGAGATACGGCGTACCGCCCCCCAGCAGCGAGGTAATCGTGAGGAGAGCGCCAGCGCCCAGGGTTAGCCAGCGGGCCCGACGCCAGCCTTTCCACAGTGCCCAAACAAGCCAACCATGCAGTCCGATCGACACAACCACGAGTCCCAGGGAATCGGATGTACCCGCGCCGACAAGATCAATCAGCATGATCAAGGCATCGAGGAGCACGACTGCCATCGCGACGACGACCGTGAGGGGCGGGCGCGGAGGCTGCTCGGCGGGCGGCTGACCAGCAATGATCTGCTCGACGGTGTGAGGAGCAATGTCATGTCGGGCGGCAATCTCGGCAACGGGCTGCCCGGCAGCCCAAGCAGCGATGATCTGGTCGGTGTCGGTGTGAGGCACGGCGGCACTGTACCGGCACACTCCGATTCCCACGGCAGCCCAGATTCACCAGCATGCCTACAGGGAGCCCCAAGACGGCGGCGTAACTCGGGTTCCGAAACCCATGCTCGCCGCGAGCATGAGCACCCACGGAACCCTCCAACGAGGATCACCCCACTCAGCGGGGACACCGGCGGTCGCCGCCCGGACACCCACCTTCGGCCCGAATCAGAACCTGACCGGGCTCGATAGGCGGCACCGATCGGACGTTCGGGAACTGCTCATTGTGGCCGGGGCCGGTACGACGCAGGCTGGGAACTGTTCACGGAGCGACCCGGACATCCGCCATCAGGAACAGGTGGCGAAGAACCGCCACCAGAGTCTCCCGGGCCTTGATCCGTCCCCGATCGTTTCGAGAGAGGACACCACCATGGCGAAAGTGCTGTGCGTGCTCTACGACGACCCGGTCACCGGCTACCCGAGTTCCTACGCCCGGGACGGTGTGCCGCACATCGACCACTATCCCGGTGGGCAGACCGCGCCGAGTCCGGAGAAGATCGACTTCACTCCCGGCCAGCTCCTCGGCAGTGTCTCCGGCGAACTCGGCCTGCGCCCCTATCTCGAATCCCTGGGGCACACCCTCGTCGTCACCTCCGACAAGGAGGGTCCGGACTCGGCATTCGACCGGGAACTCGCCGACGCCGAGGTGGTCATCTCCCAACCATTCTGGCCCGCCTACCTGACCGCGGAACGAATCGCCAAGGCGCCGAACCTGAAACTGGCCATCACCGCCGGCATCGGTTCGGACCACGTCGACCTGACGGCAGCCATCGGGCGGGGCATCACGGTCGCGGAGGTGACGTACTCCAACAGCATCAGCGTGGCCGAACACGTGGTGATGATGACCCTCGCGCTGGTTCGCAACTACCTTCCGTCGCACCAGTGGGTACGCGACGGCGGCTGGAACATCGCCGACTGCTCGGCGCGCGCGTACGACCTCGAGGCGATGGCGGTCGGTACGGTCGCCGCCGGTCGGATCGGGCTGGCCGTACTGCGTCGGCTCAAGCCCTTCGACGTCGCGTTGCACTACACCGACCGGCACCGGCTCGCCCCGGAGGTCGAGCAGGAACTGAACGTCACCTGGCACCCGGACGTCGAGTCGCTGGTGCGGGCGTGCGACGTGGTGACGATCAACTGCCCGCTGCACCCGGAGACCGAGAACATGTTCGACGACGCGCTGCTGGCGAAGATGAGGCGCGGGTCGTACCTGATCAACACCGCCCGGGGAAAGATCGTCGACCGGGACGCGGTCGTCCGCGCGCTCGAGTCCGGCCAACTGGCCGGGTACGCCGGCGACGTGTGGTATCCGCAGCCGGCGCCGGCGGACCACCCGTGGCGGACCATGCCGAACCACGGCATGACGCCGCACACCTCCGGCACCACTCTCTCCGCCCAGGCGCGGTACGCCGCGGGCACCCGCGAGATCCTCGAGTCCTACTTCCAGGGTCGGGCGATCCGCGACGAGTATCTGATCGTTGATGGCGGGAGGCTGGCCGGGACGGGCCAGCACTCGTACAGCGCGGCTCAGGGCGCGCTGTAGCCGCCCCGTGACGGCGTAGGCCGGCGGGGTCCACCCGGCCTGCGCCGTCCAGGGCGTCTCCCGGCACCGACAGCTCCGTCTTCCACCCTGTCCAGGTCTCCTGGACGGGGTGGTCGTGCGTGCGACTGTCGCATGGATCCGGCCGTCCGCTCGGGGTCGGGTGTCGTCGGCCCGGGGCCCTGGCGCGGGAGCCATAGCGGCAGCGGGCGGCGCTTTCCTGACCGGATCGCGCCGGGGCCAGGCAAGACGTCACCGACACCCGTTTCGGGCACCGGTCAACCGAGGGTTGTCAGTGACGAACCCCTATTGCATACTGTACTCCCCATAACGCATACAGAAGTCTGTCTTTTGTGTGCGCTCGAAGGGAGCAGCCCGTGCGAGTCGCAGTGCTCGGAGCCGGCGCCATCGGCGCCTACGTTGGCGCGGCCCTCTGTCGCGCCGGAGTGGACGTCCACCTGATCGCCCGCGGTGCGCACCTCGCCGCTTTGCAACGGAACGGAGTCCGGATCCTCAGTCCGCGAGGCGATTTCTCCGCCCATCCGCACGCCACCGACGACCCCGCCGCGGTCGGTCCGGTGGACTACGTCTTCCTGGGCCTCAAGGCACATTCGTACGCCTCGGCGGGGCCGCTCCTCACCCCGCTGCTCGGTCCGCACACCGCACTCATCGCGGCCCAGAACGGCATCCCGTGGTGGTACTTCCACAAGCTCTCCGGTCCGTACGAGAACCAGCGGATCGAGGCGGTGGACCCGGACGGCCAGACCTCGTCGGTGATGGAGCCGGAGCGGGCGATCGGCTGCGTGGTCTACCCGGCCACGGTGATCGAGTCACCCGGGGTGATTCGACACCTCGAGGGCACACGTTTCTCCATCGGCGAACCCGACGGGACCATCTCCCGACGGTGTACGGAGTTCAGCGCGGCGATGATCGCCGGCGGCCTGAAGTGCCCGGTCGAGCCCCAACTGCGCGACGACATCTGGATCAAGTTGATGGGGAACGTGTCACTGAACCCGATCAGCGCCCTGACCCGGGCCACGATGATCGAGATCTGCGAGCACCCCGGCACCCGGCAGGTGGTCGCACAGATGATGGAGGAGACGCTCGACATCGCCTCGCGGGTGGGCAGCCACCCGGAGATCTCCATCGACAAACGGATCGATGGCGCCCAACGCGTCGGGCATCACAAGACCTCCATGTTGCAGGACCTGGAGGCGGGCAAGGAACTCGAACTGGACGCGATCATCGCGGCCGTAGTGGAGATGGCCGACATCACCAGCGCGCCGGCACCCACCCTGCGCACCGTCTACGCCGCCACCGACCTGCTCGCCAGGTCCGCCGCCCGGCGGACCGTCACGCCGACCCTGACGGCGGCCTGAGCCCCAGCCCCACCCACCCGCCCGTCCCCACCGCTGCGCCACAGCGCACCGGTCGCGGTCCGGCGGCCACCGGAGTTGGCCGCGAAACCGCACCCCAGCAGCGAATACCCGCTCGAAGTCTTGCACTGGTTCGGGCGACAGAATACTGTATGCAGTACGCGCGAATGGCTCAGTCGTGAACACCGGGATCCGGTGCCGGCCAGCCAGCGGCGCGACGCCGGCGTCCTCGGCGTACCAGACGCCTGACGCGACCCGGCGCGCCAGCCACATTCCGCAGGACACCCGACGCCCTGGAGGCTCCCGTGCCCCTGATCCTCAAGCCTGGTACCGCTTGGTCGGACGTCTACGCCCGTTGCCAGGAGGTAGCACCCGAGGCATTCCACGATGGCCGCCTCTGCAACTACTGGGACGGCCGCTGGCAGGCCGACGGGGTGCCCGCGCTGGCCACCTCCCCCGTGGACGGTACGCCGATCGCCGGCCCACCCCGGGTCACCAGCCCGACCGCGACCGCCGCGGTCCGGTCGGCCCTCGACACCCATCAGGTCTGGTCCCGGCTGCCGCTGGCCACCCGGAAGGCGCGGGTCAGCGCGGCACTGGACGAACTCGACGCGCACCGTGACCTCCTGGCGCTGCTGCTGGTCTGGGAGATCGGCAAGCCGTGGCGGCTGGCCCGGGCCGACGTCGACCGCTGCATCGAGGGGGTGCGCTGGTACGTCGAGGAGATCGACGAGATGGTCGACGGGCGTACCCCGCTCGCCGGCCCGGTCAGCAACATCGCCAGCTGGAACTACCCGATGAGCGTGATCATGCACGCGATGCTGGTGCAGGCGCTCGCCGGCAACGCGGTGATCGCCAAGGCCCCCTCGGACGGCGGGGTCAGCTGCCTGACCCTGGCGGTGGCCATCGCCGCGCGGCACAACCTGCCCTTCACCCTGATCAGCGGCGGTGGGGCGGAGCTCTCCTCGGTGCTGGTCGCGGCCGCCGAGATCGGGTGCGTCTTCTTCGTCGGCGGGCGCGACGTCGGCGGTCAGGTGGCCGCCGGACTGGTCGACTCGGACAAGCGTCACGTCCTCGAGCAGGAGGGACTGAACTGCTGGGGGGTGTGGGAGTTCAGCGACTGGGACCTGCTCGCCACCAACGTGCGCAAGTCCTTCGAGTACGGCAAGCAGCGCTGCACCGCGTACCCCCGCTACGTCGTGCAGCGGTCGCTCTTCGACGAGTTCCTCGCCGCGTACCTGCCCGCCGTCCGAGGTGTGCGGTTCGGGCACCCACTGGCGGTCGAGCCCGGTCAGGAGGAGCTACCCGAGCTCGACTTCGGGCCACTGATCAAGGACGCCAAGGTCAAGGAACTCGACGACGCGGTGCAGGAGGCGATCGCCAAGGGCGGGGTGCCGCTCTACCGGGGCTCGCTGGAGAGCGGGCGCTTCCTGCCGGGGCAGGACACCTCGGCGTACCTGCCGCCGACCGCGATCCTGGCCCCTCCTCCCTCATCGCCGCTGTTCCACGCCGAGCCGTTCGGGCCGGTCGACACGATCGTCCTGGTGGACACGGAGGCGGAGCTGCTGGCGGCGATGAACGCCAGCAACGGGGCGCTGGTCGCCTCGATCGCCTGCGACGACGAGGCGACGGCGCACCGGCTCAGCGGCGAACTGCAGGCGTTCAAGGTCGGGGTCAACCGGCCCCGGTCGCGGGGCGACAAGCAGGAGGTCTTCGGCGGCAAGGGCGCGTCCTGGCGGGGCGCCTTCGTCGGCGGAACGCTGCTGGTCCACGCGGTCACCGAGGGCCCGGCCGACGAGCGGCTCTACGGCAACTTCCCGTCGCACGCCCGTTACCCGGCGGTGTGACCTTCCACCGCCAGCCGCCGCCCGTGCCGTCGCGACCGGTACGGGCGGCGGCGCCGGTCCCCGACCCTCCGCCCGCCCCGACCGCAGGAGTCTCCGCCCATGACGGCACATGATCTCCGGTTCGACGTGAACCTCTCCATTCTCTTCACCGAACTGCCGCTGCTGCACCGACCGGCGGCCGCCGCCGAGGCCGGTTTCGACGCGGTCGAGTTCTGGTGGCCGTTCGCCGAGCCGGTGCCGGCCGACCGCGACGTCAGCGCCTTCCTCGCCGCGCTCGACAACGCCGGCGTACGTCTGGTCGGCCTGAACTTCGACGCCGGTGACATGGCCGCCGGCGACCGGGGCCTGCTCTCCCAGCCGGCGAACTCGGCCCGCTTCCGGGACAACATCGACGTGGCCATCGGGATCGCGGAGGCGACCGGCTGCCGGGCGCTGAACGCGCTGTACGGCAACCGGGTGGACGGGGTCGATCCGGCCGCGCAGGACGACCTGGCCGCGGAGAACCTCGCGCTCGCCGCGGAGGCGGCCGCCGGTGCGGGTGCGATCGTGCTGGTCGAGCCGCTGAACAGCGCGCAGAACCCGGCCTATCCGCTGGCGACCGCCACGGACGTGCGCGCGGTGATCGACCGGGTACGGGTCGGCTCCGGTCAGCACAACGTCCGACTGCTCTGCGATCTCTACCACCTGGCGAGCAACGGTGAGGACCTGGAGAAGGTGATCACCACGCACACCGGGCACATCGGACACGTACAGATCGCCGACACCCCGGGGCGCCACCAGCCCGGCACCGGCGACCTCGACCTCGACGGCCTTCTCGCCCAGTTGGAACGGGCCGGCTACCGCGGCTACGTGGGGTGCGAGTACAAGCCCCTCGGCACCAGCGCGGACAGCTTCGGTTGGCTGCCACGGGAACGCCGCGCGTCCGCCCGGCTCTGACCGTCCGTCGCCCCGGCCCACCCGCCGCCGGCGTTCCGGCATCCGTCGTTCCACCGGCACCCGTCGTCCATCCGCCGCTGAGCGTCTCCCCCGCACCCGAGAGGTATGGAAACTATGCCCAAGATCCCCTGTATGGAAGCGGTGGTCGCCGTGCTCGCGTCGGAGGGCGTGGACATCGCGTTCGGTTGCCCCGGCGCCGCGATCCTGCCGCTGTACGCCGCACTCAGGAACAGCGACATCAAGCACCTCATCGTCCGGCACGAGGAGGGCGCCACGCACATGGCGGACGGCTGGGCCCGGACCAACGGCCGGGTCGGTGTCGCCATCGGCACCTCGGGACCGGCCGGCACCAACATGATCACCGGGCTCTACACCGCGCAGGCCGACTCCATCCCGATGATCTGCATCACCGGGCAGGCGCCGACCAGCAAACTGCACCAGGAGGCGTTCCAGGCGGTCGACATCGTCGAGATCGCCAAACCGGTCACCAAGTGGGCGGTGCAGGTCAAGGAGGCCGCCCAGGCGCCGTGGATCTTCCGCGAGGCGTTCCGGATCGCCCGCTCCGGCCGGCCCGGCCCGGTCCTCATCGACCTGCCGCTCGACGTGCAGCGGCAGGAGATCGAGTGGGACACCGCTATCGACGCCCCGTTGCCGGTGACCCGGGTCGAGCCGCACCCGCCCCGGGTGGAACGCGCCCTGGACCTGCTCCTCGCCGCCGAACGGCCGCTCATCCTGGCCGGCGGCGGAGTCATCCTCGGCGACGCCACCGACCTGCTGCGCGAGGTCGCCGAGACGCTGGACATCCCGGTCCAGGTGACCCTGATGGGCAAGGGTTCGCTCCCGGAGGACCACGACCTGTTCGCCGGGATGACCGGGATCCAGACCACCCAGCGCTACGGCAACGCGTCCTTCCTGGAGTCCGACCTGGTGCTCGCCCTCGGCGCCCGGTTCGGTGACCGGCACACCGGTGACCTGGAGACCTATCGCGGTGACCGGAAGTTCATCCACGTCGACATCGAGCCGACCCAGATCGGCAAGGTGTTCGGGCCGGACCTCGGGGTGGTGTCGGACACCGGCGCGTTCCTGGCGGCGCTGCTCGACGCGGTCCGGCGCCGTGACACCCGGGTCGACCGGACGGAGTGGGTGGCGCGGGTGCGTGAACTGCGCCGCACGCTCACCCGCCGGGACGACTTCGACTCGGTGCCGATCAAGGCGCCGCGGGTCTTCCGGGAGATCAACGAGTTCTTCGGCCCGGAGACCTACTTCGTCACCGCGATCGGCCTCTACCAGATCTGGTCCGGTCAGTTCCAGCACGTGTTCAAGCCGCGCCACTACCAGGTGTGCGGCCAGGCCGGGCCGCTCGGCTGGGAGATCCCGGCGGCGATCGGGGTGAAGGCGGCCCGGCCCGAGGCCGAGGTGGTCGGGGTGGTCGGCGACTACTCGTTCCAGTTCCTGGTCGAGGAGCTCGCGGTCGCGGCGCAGTACAACGTGCCGTTCGTGCTGGTGATGCTGAACAACGAGTACCTGGGTCTGATCCGGCAGGCCGAGATCGGCTACGACATGAACTTCGAGGTGGACATCCACTACGACGAATACGGCACCGACAACGTCAAAATCATGGAGGCGTACGGCTGTTCCGGTCGCCGGGTCACCGAGCCGGGCGAGATCAGCGACACGCTCGCCTGGGCCAGCAAGGAGGCGAAGCGCACCAGCCGGCCGGTGCTGGTCGAGGTGATGATCGAGCGTGAGGCCAACACCGCGCACGGGCTCTCGATCGCGAAGGTCAACGAGTTCGAACCGGTCCCGGAGATCGCGGAAGTCCCCGCGCCCTCCCACTGAAGCACGTCCTCCTGGATCGACCGGTCACCAAGGGCACGCCGGCGCACGTCCACCCCGGGTGGGCGTGCGCCGGCGGCAACGCGGCCGTACGGCACCAGAGATTCGTACGGGTCCAACCCGACCGCGGGCAACGGCGCCAGCGCATCGACGCAGCTAAACCTCATCGTGGTGGCGCCGAGGAATTGCATCTTGGCGACTGTATGCTATGAACACATTCGGACGGGCATCGCGTCCGATCGATCCAGCAGAGCCGGAGGTTTCCATGACGGACTGGGACCCGAGCCCGCCAGCCGCCGCCAGCGGTGGACGACGGCTCGCCGCCGCACGAGCCGAGGCCCGTGCCGTACGCCAGCCGCTGGAGCGCCCCGCACCGCTACGCCAGGCGGTCTACGACGTGATCGCCGAAATGATCATCAATCGTGAGTTGCAGCCCGGCGAGCACCTCGTCGAGAACGAACTGGCGGCCCAGCTCGGTGTCAGCCGGCAGCCGGTACGCGAAGCGCTGCAGCGCCTGCACAGCGAGGGCTGGGTGGACCTGCGGCCGGCGCTCGGCGCCTTCGTGCACGTACCGACCGAATCCGAGGCGGACCAACTGCTCGCGGCCCGCACCCTGCTCGAGACCGAGTCGGCCCGGCTGGCGGCCCGCCTGGCGACGCCGGAGAACATCGAGCACCTGTGGGGGTTGCAGCGCGCCGGCGAGAAGGCGCTCAGCGACGACGACCAGGAGGGCATGGTCGCCGCCAACGCCGCGCTGCACGCGTACGTGGTGTCGATGTCGGGCAACAACGTGCTGGCCGAACTGATCGCGCTGGTCGACCGTCGGGTGCGGTGGTACTACGCGCCGATCGCGCGCTCCCGTGGTCGGGAGGCGTGGGACGAGCACGCGGCCCTGATCGAGGTGATCGCCAGCCGCAACGGCAAGCGCGCGGGCGACATGATGCGCCGGCACACCGAACGCACCCGGGAGAGCTACCACAAGCGTCGCAAGGAGGCCGCCGAGCGGGAGGCCCTGGCCTGACCCACAGCGCCCGTACCGCCACCATCCGACGCCGGGTGGTGGCGGTATTCGTTGCGCCGGGTTCGGCGCGCAGCGGCGACCACAGCCCGTTTTCCGGCTGACTCACGGCAGCCCGGCGGGGTTCGTTCCAACCGGACCGTCCGCCGTTCTCCGCCCACACGCCAGCGTCGACCGGTACGGCTTCCGCCGCGCCGGTCGACGCTGGTCCGGCCAATCCCCACTGGCCGTCGAAACAAGCTGTCCTCAACCGCAACCACTGATTCCGAATTCGGGCCGAAGGCCCCCTACAAAGGTCCGGAACCCTCAACCGCAACCACTGATTCCGAATTCGGGCCGAAGGCCCTTACTTGTACATGGTCTGGTTCATCGTGCCCGGGGCGTACGCGTCCGGGTCGACCCAGACGTTGATCAGCGACGGGAGCCCGGACTCGCGGGCCCGCTGCAGGGCGGGCCCGATGTCGGCCGGATCGCGCACCTCCTCGCCGTACCCGCCGAGCATCCGGGCGAACTCGTCGTACCGGACGTCGCCCAGGGTGTTGCCGACCCGGGCACGGGCGGCGCCGTACTTCTGCGCCTGGCCGTAGCGGATCTGGTTCATCGAGGAGTTGTTCCCCACCACGCCGACGAACGGCAGGTTGAACCGGACCAGGGTCTCGAAGTCCCAGCCGGTGAGGCTGAAGGCGCCGTCGCCGAAGAGCGCGACAACCTCCTTGTCCGGCCGCCCGTACTTGGCGGCGAGGACGAACGGGATGCCGACACCGAGGGTGCCGAGCGGGCCGGGGTCCATCCAGTGACCGGGCGACTTCGGCTGCACCACACCACCGGAGAAGGTGACGATGTCACCGCCGTCACCGATGTAGATCGAGTCCTCGGTGAGGAACTCGTTGATCTCGTGGGCCAGCCGCAGCGGGTGGATCGGGCTGGCGTCGGAGAGTTGGCGGGGCAGCCGCTTCTCGTACGCCGTGGTCTCCTCCGCCCGCAGCTCGGCGAACCAGGGCTTCCGCCCGGCGGCTCCGTTGTCGATCCGGCCCGACGCGGCCTGGGTCACCGCGGCGAGGATCGCACCCGGGTCGCCGACCAGCCCGAGATCGATGTCGCGGTTCTTGCCGACGGTGCGGTAGTCCAGGTCGATCTGCACCACGGTCGCGCCCTTCGGCAACCGGCGGCCGTAGCCCATCCGGAAGTCGAAGGGGGTGCCGACGATGATGATGACGTCGGCGTTGTTGAACGCGTACCGACGCGACAGGTGGAAGTGGTGCGGGTCTCCGGGCGGCAGGGTGCCGCGCGCCGACCCGTTCATGTAAGCGGGAATGTTCAGCGTCCGGACGAAGTCGATCGCGGCGTCACTGCCCCGCGCCGTCCAGACCTGGGTGCCGAGCAGCACGGTCGGCTTCTTCGCCTTGACCAGGATGTCGGCCAGCTGCTGGATCGCGGCCGGGTCACCGATGCTCTTGGTCGAGGCACGGTAGCGGCCAGGCTCGGGAATGGTGCAGTCGGCCAGGCGCACCTCCGCGTCGAGCACGTCACGCGGTATCTCCAGGAAGGACGGGCCGGGTGCCCCGTTGTACGCCTCCCGGAACGCCATCGACACCATGTCCGCCGCGCGCGCGGTGTGCGGCACGGTGGCGGCGAACTTGGTGATCGGCGTCATCATGTCCACGTGCGGCAGGTCCTGCAGCGAGCCCATCTTGTGCTGGTTGAGCGCGCCCTGACCGCCGATCAGGAGCATCGGGCTCTCCGCGCGGAACGCGTTCGCCACCCCGGTCACGGCGTCGGTCGTACCGGGACCCGCGGTGACCACGGCGCATCCCGGCTTGCCGGTGGCGCGGGCGTAGCCGTCGGCCGCGTGGGCGGCGACCTGCTCGTGCCGGACGTCCACCACCGCGATGCCCTCGTCGACACATCCGTCGTAGATGTCGATGATGTGGCCACCGCAGAGGGTGAAGATGACGTCGACGCCCTCGGCCTTGAGCGCCTTGGCCACCAGGTGCCCACCGGAGATTCGCTCCGGGTCACGACTCGGTTCGGCCAGGATCGGGTCCACGACGGGTTCGGTCGCGGTCTGAACCATGTTTCTCAACTCCCTTGAGTCGCCGCCGGCGACCTGCGCACGGTGACGCGACGGGTCCGGCGGTGTTGGGCTGGAAAACTGCTCCGGGACGTACGCGGGCGCGGCGCGGCGGGCGCGCACGGCGCACGGCTCCACATCGGCTGCTCGACCAGGGCAACCTCCCCTGTCCACGGGTGAGCACGGTCGTACGCCGGTGGCCGGGACGGGCCGACCGGCACGGGCCGCGCGTGAAACACGGCGCCAACGGTGGTCGCCGCACGGGCTCGATCTCGCTGACGAGTCATGGGCTTCCTCCGCCACCCTCAAGGATTGCATACCGTATGGGGTAGGCAATATCGTGGCCCATGTAACAGCGGAGTGTCTAGGGGGTAGCAGAAGGTTTTCCGCAGGAGCGGTAGCCGTCTCCCTCCGGTCTCCCCCGGGGCGAAACGACGCGGTGCGTGATATCCGGCCGGACCACACTCGCCGGTTGCGCCCGGCGCACCTCCCGCCACCATGGACAAGCTGGATCAACAACGTGGCACCGGAGAGCACGAAGTTTGGCCCGCCGTCACTGGGGGTAGGGGAACCAACCAGGACCACCGCGCGGGTGTCCAGCAGGGAGGGTCCTCTCCGGACCCGACGGAGCGAGCGCCACGACCCGGCGACGAGCGTCGTGGCCTTGGTCACTGAATCAAATTTTGCATACAAAAGCCTGTATGCTGGAGCCCAGGCGGGGTCACGGGAATCGAGCAAGAAGCAGGTCTGAGCGGTGAACGGAACCACTTCCCACACGACCACCCCACCCGGCTGGCGCCGAACCACCGGCACGCCACCGGAGTCGACCGCTCGCACCACCGGTCAGCGGCGGGCCCAGCACACCCCGGCGGCCCAGCGGCAGGACATCAGCTGCCGCGCCGAAGACCGGACCCGGATCAACACCACAACGCCCGAGGGCCCGAGCCTCGCGGCCCGAGCCCTCGGCGACCACATCGTGCACCCGCGCCCGTCCCCTGGTGGCAACGGAGCAGCCAGCAACAGACGCGCGTGACGGTGCGCACCCTCCCACGGGGCGTCGTCCCGCGGGAACGCCAATAACCATCGAGGTGAGAAGGTCATGGCAACCCAAGGAGAGTTCGTTCGTTTCCTCAACCGAATCCAGCGCGGACTCAATCTTCCGCGTGGATTCAACGCCGACGGTCGTACCCTCGGGCTCGGCCTGGCGCTCGCGCTGGAATCCCAGCGGCGGGCCACCCGGCCGAGCGACGAGGAGATCGCGCGGCTGCTGAACGAGCACACCGAGAACGACCTGGTCAAGGTGTGACAACCACTCAGGACGCGTCACGTTCCGCCATGGCGACCTCCGGCGTACGTGGCTGATCGTCCGTCGTACCGGTCGGGACGGCGGTGGGCTGGGGGGCCCGCTGTCCGTCCCGCCGGGTCTTCAGGAGGCTGGCGACGGTGGTGACCAGCAGGGTTCCGATGATCACCGCGAGTGAGGCGAGGATCGGCACCTCCGGAGCCCAACCGACACCGTCGTGGTGCAGTGCCTCCAGCACGAGCTTGACGCCGATGAACGCCAGGATCAGCGCCAGGCCCTTGCTCAGATACACCAGGCGGTCCAACAGGGCACCGATCAGGAAGTAGAGCTGCCGCAGGCCCATCAACGCGAAGGTGTTCGCGGTGAAGACCAGGTACGGCTCCTGGGTCAGGCCGAAGATCGCCGGGATGGAGTCGAGCGCGAACAACAGGTCGGTGGTTCCGATGGCGACCATCACGATCAGCATCGGGGTCACCATCCGCCGACCGTCGATCCTGGTGAGCACCGACGCACCGTGGTAGCTCTCGGTCGTCGGGAGCACCCGCCGCACCGCCCGCAGTGCGACGTTCTCCGAGAACTCGTCCTCCTGCTGCGGCCCGACCAGCTTGATGGCGGTGTAGATCAGGAACGCGCCGAACAGGTAGAAGAGCCAGTCGAACCGGGTGATCGCCTGGGCGCCCGCGGCGATGAACACGCCCCGGAGCAGGAGGGCGATCACGATGCCGATCAGCAGCACCTTCTGCCGGTACTGCACCGGTACGGCGAACCGACTCATGATGATGACGAAGACGAACAGGTTGTCGACGCTGAGCGAGTACTCGGTGAGCCAGCCCGCGAAGAACTGCCCGCCGTACGTCGCGCCCGCCGTCCCGGTGAGGATGAGGCCGAAGACGACCGCCGCCATGATGTAGAAGCTCACCCACGCCACGCACTCCCGGAACGACGGGTCGCGTGGGTTGCGGGCCACCAGGTAGAAGTCGATGGCGATCATCACGAGGAAGGCAGTGATCGTCACCGCCCACACCCAGCCGGGAAGATTCATGCCCTACCTCCGGTCCGGGGCCGGATCAGCCGGCCCAACCCCTGCCCGGCACCGCGGTTCCGCCGCCGGTTCTCCTTGGCCTGCCACTGCGCCTCGGCGTGCCGGAGGTAGAAGGCGTACAACCGCTCGGCCGCCGGGTTGCCCTGCCGGATCCGGCGCAGCCAACCCGGTGCGAACCGCTCGTGCAGCCAACTGAACCCGATGGCGAACCCGAGACTCACCATCGCCTGGTAGGCGAGGAAGCCGAGCACGTCCGGCGGGAGCGCCGGCTGGCCCACGATCAGTAGGCCGGCCAGCGCCTCGTGGACGAGTCTGGCCACCGGAAACCCGACGAACCAGTAGAGCCCGGCCGGCGCGAACACGCCGGGCGTGACGATCCCCATCCCGAGCAGCACGCTGAACCCGCCACCGAGCAGCGCCAGCGGCAGCCCGAGCGCCACGCCGGTCGCGACCGCCCAGCCGACGGACTGCCCCACGATCAGGGCCAGTCCACCCGCCGCCAGTCCGGCGCTGGCACCGATCAGGGCGCCGGGTACCGCGACCTGACCGAGATCCCTCATCCGGTTGGTAGTCATCTCAACCCACTACCACGCCGAACCGGACCAGGCTGTAGACGAGCATGCCCAGGTAGAAGACCGCTCCGAAACCGATGACCAGGTTCGGCAGGATCCCCGGACGGATGGGTTTGGGCAACATCCGGTTGTTCACCAGGAGCAACACCACGCAGTAGGTGCCCATGGCGAAGGTGGACAGGAACGCCAGCACGTCGAGGATCGCGCCCGGGCCGTCGGCGGGGCCGAACAGCAGGATCAGGATCCCGAAGGTGATGACCCCCCAGAGGAAACCGGCGTACAGCTTCGACATGCTGAACCGCTTCGCACCGCGTACGAAGTGGTAGGTCATGTCCGCCTGGCCACGGGAGAAGGAGTCGAACAGGCCGAGCGTGGCGTTGAGACCGATCAGCGCGATGAAGCCGAGGAAGATGCCGCGCAGGACCGGCGCGCCGGCCGAGGCGAAGGCGTCCGCCATCGCGGTGAGGGCGACCTCCCGGTCACCGTCGCGGATCAGGTCCGCGACGCCCGGGCTCTCCCGGGCCGCGGTCTGGGCCAGCACGGTGAACGAGATGGTGACCAGCATCGTGATGCCCCAGAAGAGCAGGATGGCGTCGAAGGTCACCCACTTGCGCCAGCCCTTCCACTTGCGCATCTCGGCCGGGTTGTCGGTGTCGAACATGAACCCGCGCGACGGCATCTCCTCCTGCTGTCCGGCGGAGCGCAGCCCACGGATCTTCGGGATGTGCGCGCCCATGCCGGCACCGGAGTCGCGCAGGTGCAGGGTGTACCACATCTGCTGCATCCCGGATGGTCCGGCGAACGCGATCGCGCCGACGAGCACCGGGAACCAGGCGGCGGACATCGCCTCTTCGGGGAAGTAGCCGAACTGGAACATGCCACCGAGGGTCGAGGTGACGTCGCTCCACTGGCCGACCAGCGAGGCCGCCACCGAGGTGCCGACGACCAGCACGCCGATCAGGATGCCGAGCAGGCTCTCCAGCAGGGGGTAGATCACCGAGGCCAGGCTGAACAGGATGCCGACGACGATCAGGCCGATGCATGCTGTGACAACCCAGGGTACGCCGCTGACCTCCTCGAAGGCGGCGGCGCCGGTGGATAGGTGTCCTGGCCAGATATAGACCAGGATCGCCACCCCGAAGAAGAACCACATCAGTGGTTTGAATACTCGGGCGGCGCCGAAGAAGATGCTCTCGCCGGTGGCCATCGCGTACCGGGCCATTTCCAGCATCACGAACGCCTGCAGCGTCACACCGATCAGGAACAGCCACCGGATCTCCGGTCCGAAGACCAGGACCAGCCGGGGCCACATGTACGCCTCGCCCATGCCCACGCCGAGCGCGACGAGGAACACGGTGGGGCCGAGCAGATGGATCGAGGGCGGGGCGTCGGGCAGTTCCCGGATCGGCATCGGTTCGAGCTTGCCGGCCCGCCAGACGCGCTCCTCTCCGGCGACCTTTGTGGATGTGGTGGTGCTGGGTGGAGCGGTGGTTCCGCCCCCCTGGGGGTGGGGGGCAGGAGTGTTCGCAGCGTCCACGTTGGACCTCCTCGGGACCTAGTGGCTAGGGGGTCTGGGGGACGGAACCAGACCCCGACGTCATGTCCTGTTCGCCTCCTGGCCGCGGAGCGGTCGCTGTCGCAGGTTTCCCCTCGGCAAGACCGGTGTGCCGCGGGTGTGTCGGATCAACCGCCGGTGTTCGGGTCGGCCTCGATCAGGCCGGCGGCCCGGGCCCAGCGGTACTTCGCACCGAGTACGGCGACCGGCTTCTCCGTGGTGTACGGGTAGGCCACGATGCCGTGCCGGTACAGGTGCTCGCTGGCCTGCTCTACCTCCACGTCGCCGGCGAGCGAGGCGACGACGGGCTTGTGGATGCCCTTGGCCCGGAACTCCTCGACCACGTCGACCACCAGTTCGGCGAAGACCATCGGCGGGGTGACGATGGTGTGCCAGTAGCCGAGGATCAGCGAGTGGATGCGCGGGTCGGAGAGGCCGAGCGCGATCGTGTTCCGGTAGGTCGACGGCGGTTCGCCGCCGGTGATGTCCACCGGGTTCCCGGCCGCACCGAAGGGCGGGATGAACTTGCGGAACGCCTGGTCGAGGTCGGCCGGGATCTCCATCAGACTCAGGCCGTTGTCGACGCAGGCGTCGGAGAGCAGTACCCCGGAGCCGCCCGCACCGGTGATGATGACGACGTTCTCGCCCTGCGGTGTGGGCAGCAGCGGGATGCCGCGGGCGTACTCGAGCAGGTCGTTGAGGCCCGGGGCGCGGATGACGCCGCTCTGCCGCAGGATGTCGTCGTACACCTTGTCGTTGCCCGCCAGGGCCCCGGTGTGCGAGCTGGCGGCCTTGGCGCCCTGGTCGGTACGGCCCGCCTTGAGCACCAGGACCGGCTTGGTCTTCGACACCCGCTTGGCGGTGTCGGCGAAGGCGCGGCCGTCCTTGAGGTCCTCCAGGTGCATGGCGATCAGCTGGGTGTTGTCGTCCTGCTCGAAGAAGGTGAGCAGGTCGTCCTCGTCGATGTCGGCCTTGTTGCCGACGCCGACGATGGACGAGACGCCCATCTGTGCGGATCGGCTGAAGCCGAGGATGGCCATGCCGATGCCGCCGCTCTGCGAGGAGAGGGCGACCCCACCCTTGACGTCGTACGGGGTGCAGAACGTCGCGGAGAGGTTCTCCGGGGTGTAGTAGTAGCCGTAGATGTTCGGGCCGAGGATCCGTACGCCGTGCCGGCGGGCGATCGCGACGACCTCGTCCTGGAGTTCGTGGTTGCCGGTCTCGCCGAAGCCGGACGGGATCAGGATCGCCCCGGCCACGCCCTTGGCGCCGACCTCCTCGAGCGCCTGCGGCACGAACTTCGCCGGGATGGCGAAGACCGCGACGTCCACCGGACCGGGTACGTCGCTGATGCTCCGGAACGCCTTGCGGTCGAGGATCTCGTCGACCTTCGGGTTGATCGGGTAGATCTCACCCTGGAAACCGCCGTTGACCAGGTTCTTCATCACCGAGTTACCGATCTTGCCGGCCTCGGCGGACGCGCCGATCACGGCGATCGCGGCGGGCCGCATGATCCGGTTCATGCTGGCGAGGATCTCCTCGTCGGTGAACCGCTCCGGCGTCTTCGCCGCCGCGTCGTCGACCAGGATCCGGACGTCCACCGCGGTCGCCCCGGCGGCGGTCGCCAGCACCGGGTTGAGGTCGACCTCGGCCAGTTCCGGGAAGTCGGTGACCAGGTCGGAGAGACGCGTGATCAGCCCGGCCAGCACCTCGCGGTTGGCTGGCTCGGCGCCCCGTACGCCGCGCAGGATCTCGGCCGAGGCGATCCCGTCGATCATCGACAGAGCGGTGTCGCGGTCGGTCGGGGCGAGCCGGAAGGTGACGTCCTTGAGTACCTCGACCAGCACGCCACCGAGCCCGAAGGCGACCACCTTGCCGAAGGTCTGGTCCGTGACGGTGCCGACGATCACCTCGTGACCGGAGTTGAGCAGTTGCTGCACCTGGACGCCGACGACCTGGGCGTCAGCCTTGTACGCGTGCGCGTTGTCCAGGATGGTCTGGTAGCCGTCGGCCACCTCCGCCGGGGTCTTCAGCCCGACGAGCACGCCACCGGCCTCGGTCTTGTGCAGGATGTCCGGGGAGACGATCTTCAGCACCACCGGCAGACCGATCTCGGTGGCCAGGGTGACCGCCTCGTCCGCGCTGGTGGCAAGCCCTTCCTTCGGCGTCGCGATGCCGTACGCCTCGACCACCAGCCGACCCTCGGGGGCGGTCAGCGAGTCGCGGCCCTCGGCACGGACCTGGTCGAGGACCCGGCGTACCGCCTCGCGGTCGTAACTGGTTGCGATATCTGGCATTTCCTCGTCTCTCCTTTGGACCGTACGCTCCGCCGGTCGCGGCGGACGGCAGTGAACAGCGGGATGGTCAGATCACACCGGCGGCGCGCAGGTCGGCGACCTGCCGCTCGTCGTAGCCGAGCTCGGCGAGAACCTGGGTGGTGTGCTCGCCGAGCAGGGGCGAGCGCTCGATCTCGACGGTCGAGTCGGAGAGCTTGATCGGGTTGCCGACGGTCTTGTAGGCACCCCGTTCGGGGTGCGCGACCTCGACCACGGAGCCCAGCTCGGCCAGGGTCTCGTCCTCGATCAGTTCCTTGGTGGAGAGGATCGGACCGCAGGGGATGTTGTGGGCGTTGAGCTTCTCCATGACCTCCCACTTGGTGTGCTTCTCGGTCCACTCCTCGATCAGGGCAAATGCCTTGTCGAGTTTGGCGAGGCGCACCGCCGGGGTGTTCCAGGCCGGGTCGTCGGCGAGCTCGGGCTTGCCGATCAGCTCGGTGATCGGCTTCCAGCCCACCGGCTGGATGATCACATAGATGTAGTCGTTCGGCCCGCCCGGTGCGCAGCGCACCGCCCAGCCGGGCTGTCCGCCGCCGGAGGCGTTGCCGGAGCGGGGCACCTCGTCGCCGAAGTGCTCGTTGGGGTACTCCCCCAGCGGTCCGTGCACCAGTCGCTGCTGGTCGCGGAGCTTGACCCGGCAGAGGTTGAGCACCGCGTCCTGCATGGCCACCTGGACCCGCTGGCCACGGCCGCTGTTGGTGCGCTGGTAGAGCGCGGCCAGGATGCCGGCGACGAGGTGGATGCCGGTGCCGGAGTCGCCGATCTGCGCACCGGTGGCGGTCGGCGGTCCGCCCTCGAAACCGGTGGTGCTCATCGAGCCGGCCATCGCCTGGGCGATCACCTCGTACGCCTTGAAGTTGGCGTACCGCCCGGGGCCGAAGCCCTTGATGGAGGCGTACACCAGGCGGGGGTTGATTTCCTGGAGCCGTTCCCACGGGAAGCCGAAGCGCTCCACCACGCCCGGCCCGAAGTTCTCCACCAGGATGTCCACGCCGGCGACCAGGGAGGTGAAGATCTCCTTGCCCTGCTCGCTCTTCATGTTCAGGGTGATGCTCCGCTTGTTGGAGTTGAGCATCGTGAAGTAGAGACTGTCCACGTCGGGCAGGTCCCGCAGCTGGCCCCGGGTGATGTCACCGGAACCGGGCGCCTCCAGCTTGATGACATCGGCGCCGAGCCAGGCCAGGATCTGTGTGGACGAGGGACCCGACTGCACGTGCGTCATGTCGAGGACGCGGATGCCCTCCAGTGCCTTACCCATGAGCCAACCTCCTGTACGTGACACGCCACGTGTTGCTGATCAGGGGATTCAGACCCGAGGTGCGCTCCTCGCGGGCAGGGCCTGACCGTCGAGTCATCAGCACCCTCCGCATCCTCGGGGATTGCATACCGTATGGGGTAGGCAATATCGTGGCCCATGTAACAGCGGGGTGTCTAGGGGGTAGCAAAACGAATTCCTGCGAACCCCCCGCGGGCCGGCCTCACCTGCGCAACGCCGGGAACCCACGCCCGCTTCGCCAGTCGGCGCCCACCCGTCCCGAGTCCGGGCGCGACTTACCACGAAGGTCGAAAGAGAGGAAGGCCCTCAGTGGATCTGTTGGAGCACCAGGCACAGGATCTCTTCGCCAAACACGGCGTGCCTGTGGGTAGGTACCGCGTCGCCAGCACCGCTGAACAGGCCCGGGAGGCCGCCACCGAGATCGGCGGTCGGGTCGTGGTCAAGGCCCAGGTGAAGACCGGCGGCCGGGGCAAGGCCGGCGGCGTCAAACTCGCCGACGACCCGGACTCGGCGTACGACCGGGCGAGCGCGATCCTCGGCATGGACATCAAGGGCCACACCGTCGGCCGGGTCCTGGTCACCGAGGCCAGCGACATCGCCGACGAGTACTACGTCTCGCTCCTGCTCGACCGCTCCAACCGCTCCTTCCTCGCCATGGTCTCCCGCCAGGGCGGGATGGACATCGAGCAGGTGGCGGCCGAGAACCCGGGTGCGCTGATCCGACTGCCGGTCGACCCGGCCGAGGGGCTGACCCCCGCCACCGCCGCCCGCCTCTGCGTCGAGGCGCAACTCCCGCCCGAGGTCCACGACGGCGTGAGCGACGTACTGGTCCGGCTCTGGACCGTCTTCCGTGAGGAGGACGCGACCCTGGTGGAGATCAACCCGTTGGCGAAGCTTGCCGACGGGTCGATCCGCGCCCTCGACGGCAAGGTCACCGTCGACGACAACGCCCGGTTCCGCCAGAGCGGACACGCCGAGTTCGTCGACACCGCCGCCGCCGACCCGCTCGAGGCGTTGGCGGCCGCGAAGCACCTCAACTACGTCAAGCTCGACGGCGAGGTCGGTGTCATCGGCAACGGTGCCGGCCTGGTGATGAGCACCCTCGACGTGGTCGCGTACGCCGGCGAGGAGTTCGGCGGGGTGAAACCGGCCAACTTTCTCGACATCGGCGGTGGCGCCTCGGCCGAGGTGATGGCGAACGGTTTGGAGATCATCCTCGGCGATCCCGCGGTGCGCAGCGTGTTCGTCAACGTCTTCGGCGGCATCACCGCCTGCGACGCGGTCGCCGACGGCATCGTCCAGGCGATCGAACTGCTCACCGCCGACGGCGCCGAGATCACCAAACCGCTGGTGGTCCGACTGGACGGCAACAACGCCGAAGAGGGCCGACGCATCCTCAGCGCCGCCGCGCTGGACTGCGTACGGACCGTGGACACGATGGACGGCGCGGCCCGCCTCGCCGCCGAACTCGCCGCGAAGGGGGCATGACCGAGATGGCAATCTTCCTGACCGACTCCAGCAGGGTGCTCGTCCAGGGCATCACCGGTTCCGAGGGCACCAAACACACCCGGCGGATGGTCGCCGCGGGCACGAACATCGTCGCCGGTGTCACCCCGGGCAAGGGCGGCCAGCAGGTCGACGGCATCCCGGTCTTCAATACCACCGCCGAGGCCGTCGCCGCGACCGGTGCCGACACCTCGGTGGTCTTCGTACCGCCACGGTTCGCCAAGGCGGCGGTGATCGAGGCGATCGACGCGCGACTGAGCCTGGTGGTCGTACTCACCGAGGGCATCCCGGTGCACGACACCGCCGCGTTCTGGGCGTACGCCTGCGCGACCGGCAACCGGACCCGGATCATCGGACCGAACTGCCCCGGACTGATCAGCCCCGGGCAGTCCAACGCCGGGATCATCCCGCCCGACATCACCGGCCCCGGCCGGATCGGCCTGGTGAGCAAGAGCGGGACCCTGACCTACCAGCTCATGCACGAGCTGCGCGACTTCGGCTTCTCCACCTGCGTCGGCATCGGTGGTGACCCGATCGTCGGGACCACCCACATCGACTGCCTGCAGGCGTTCCAGGACGACCCGGAGACCGACGCGATCGTCATGATCGGCGAGATCGGCGGGGACGCGGAGGAGCGGGCCGCAGAGTACATCGCCGCCAACATCACCAAGCCGGTGGTCGGCTACGTCGCGGGCTTCACCGCCCCCGAGGGCAAGACCATGGGACACGCCGGTGCGATCGTCTCCGGCTCGTCCGGCACCGCCGCCGCCAAGCAGGCGGCGTTGGAGGCGGTCGGCGTACGGGTGGGCAGGACACCGTCCGAGACCGCCCGACTGATGCGCGAGACACTGCTGTCGCGGATGGCCACCCGGTAGCCGGGCACGAAAATTCCGGCCTCCCCCGCCGCCAGGAGGGGGAGGCCGGAAGGCTGTCGTGGTACCGGATTCAGGAGCGTGCGGGGGCCGCCGGCGCCCGATCCGCGAGCCCCAGCCGGTGCGCCCCGGTGTAGACGTTCATCGACGCGCCACGCAGGAAACCGACGAGGGTGAGTCCGTTGTCCTCGGCCAGGTCGACGGCGAGCGAGGAGGGCGCGGAGACCGCGGCGAGCGCCGGTACGCCGGCCATCACCGCCTTCTGCACCAGCTCGAACGAGGCCCGGCCGCTGACCAGCAGCACGGTACCGCGCAGCGGCACCCGACCGGAGCGCAACGCCCAGCCCACCACCTTGTCGACGGCGTTGTGCCGGCCGACGTCCTCGCGCAGGCAGAGCAGCTCGCCGGCCGCGCTGAACAGCCCGGCCGCGTGCAGGCCGCCGGTACGGTCGAAGACCCGCTGGGCGGCACGGAGCCGGTCGGGCAGTTCCGCGATCAGGTCCGGCTCGACGCGGAGCGGGTCCTGCGCGACCGACCAGGCCGCGGTGGTGCGTACCGCGTCCAGGCTGGCCTTGCCGCAGAGGCCGCAGGACGAGGTGGTGTAGAAGTTGCGCTCCAGCGACGGGTCGGGCGCCGGCACCCCGGCGGCGAGCACCACGTCGACCACGTTGTAGGTGTTGACGCCGTCGTCGGTCGCCCCGGCGCAGTAACGGATGCCGGCGACGTGCTCGCCGCGCTGCACCACGCCCTCGCTCACCAGGAAACCCGCCGCCAGGTCGAAGTCGTCGCCCGGCGTACGCATGGTGATGGTGAGCGCGCGCCCGTTGACCCGGATCTCCAACGGTTCCTCGGCCACCAGGGTGTCCACCGGTTCGGTGACCGTCCCGTCGACCACCCGTACCACCCGACGCCGACTTGTCACGCGTCCCATCCGCCACCACCCATCAGTAGATCCGGTTCCGGTCCGTGTCCCGGACCGGGCCGGCGCGCGCCGGTGACCGGGACGGTCACAGCTCGTCGGGACGCAGCCGGGGCAGGACCGACAGGGTCGGCCGGCCCGGTTGGCGCATCCCGCTCGTCAACAGTGCACCGAACAGGCCGAGACAGCCAGCCGCGACGAAGGCCGCGATCGCACCGGGCGCACCGGTCACCAGCCCGGCCAGGCCGATGCCGGCCAGTCCGCCGACCACCTTGCCGGTGTAGACGATGCCGTAGTTGAACAGGGTCGCCTCGCCCCCGAACCAGTCCCGCACCAGGCTGACCAACAGAGAGTATCCGGCTCCGGTGCCCGCGCCCGCGAGTCCGGCGAACGCCACCACCGCCAGCACCTGCTCCGCCTCGACGGCGGCGAGCAGGCCGAACTGGGCGACCCCGCCGACCGCCAGGGCGAGTCCGAGGGTGCGGCGCCGACCGAGCCGGTCGGAGAGCGAGCTGGTGACCGCCCGGCCGATGCCGGTGGCGACGGCGAGTACGCCGATCGAGGCCACGATGAGCAACGGCTGCTCGACCCGGTGATGGGCGAACCCGACCAGGTACGCGATGTCGAACAGGGCCATCGCGGCGGTCAGCACGACGAGGAAGAACATCAGCGGCAGCATGCCGCTGCGTACCGCCGCCCGGGGCGAGTAGGGGCGCAGGGCCGGCATGTTGTTCGGGATGCTGCGGTTGAGCCGACGGTCGACGGCCCAGCGTTGCGGGTCGATCTGCGCCGGCCACCAGTGCCGGGGCGGTTTGCGCAGCACCAGGCCGCTGACCGCGATCACGACGAAGACCGCGACCGCGGTGCTGTCGAGCACCACCGGGAGGTTCTCGATCCCCAGCACGTACGCGGCGATCACGACGAACGGGACGGCGCCGTAGCCGAAGGCCCCGCTGACCACGCCCACCATCGTGGCGGTGCGCTCGGGGTACCACTCGGTCACGGTGGCGATGCAGGTCATGTAGACCAGTCCGGCGCCGATGCCACCCAGCACCGAGTAGCCGACCAGCACCGTGGCCAGGTCCCGGCTGTGGCCGAGGGTGATCAGCGCGACCAGGCTCAGCGACGCGGCGGCGAGCATCGGTACGACGAGCCGAACCCGGACCCGGCGGTAGAGCCAGACCGCCGGTAGGGCGGTGCCCGCCTGGCAGACGATCCAGACGGCGAGCACGCTGAACGCCTCCCAGAGGGTCCAGCCGTTGGCCCGGGTGAGCGCCGGGATCGCGGCGCCGAAGCCGTACTGGAACAGGCTGATCGCCAGCATCGAGGCCCAGCAGAGCCGGAGCATCCAGATCCGGGATCGTCCCGTGAGGTCGAAGTCGGTCTCCCCGACGCGGTACCGACGCCCGTAGACGTCACGTACCTCACGCACGGGTAGGGCATTGCTGGAGTCCGGCATCCTGGCACCTCCACCTGTCACCGTGCGGCGGACGTGGTGATCAACCCGCCGGCGGCCATTGTATACAGTATGTTACGTGCACTAGTGTCTACCAGGGATGCGCGGCTGTCCAGGATCAATCGATACCCGCCCCTCGGGTCGGGCACGATGGAGGTGCCGGCGCCACCGACCGGAAGACGACGAGGAGCGCTGATGAGCCAGTTGCGGGATGGAACCCACCGAACCTCGGACGGTGGGCCGGCACAGGGCGGTCGGCCGTGAACGCGACCAGTTGGCCCGAGGCGCGGCGGGTCGCCCGCTCCGCCGGCCACCCCCTGGACCCGACCGACGTCACCCTGCCCGAGGCGCTCGGCGCCACCCTGGCCGTACCGCTGGTGGCGCTCTCTCCCCTGCCCGCGTACGACGCCGCCGCGATGGACGGGTACGCGGTCTCGGGCCCCGGACCGTGGCGGGTGACCGGTCGGGTGCTCGCCGGCGACGCCCGCCCGGTCGAACCACTGCTCCCCGGTACGGCGGTGGAGATCGCCACCGGCGCCCTGGTGCCCGCCGGGGTCGACGCGGTGCTGCCGTACGAGCGTGCCCGGTCCCGGTCCGACCGGGTGCACGGCGAGATCGAGACCGGTCGGCACATCCGGCGACGCGGCGACGACTGCCCGCTCGGCGAGGAGGTCCTGCCCGCCGGCACCCTCGTCACGCCCACGCTGCTCGGCCTCGCCGCGAGCCTCGGGCACGACCGGCTGACCGTACACCGGCGCCCCCGGGTGGGAGTGGTGGTCACCGGGGCGGAACTCCTCTCCCACGGCCTGCCCACACCGGGACGGGTCCGGGACGCGATCAGTCCGATGCTGCCCGGCCTGGTCGACTCCGCCGGCGGCGTCATCACCTGGACCACCCGGGTGACCGACGACAAGACCGCCCTGGTCGAGGCGATGTCCCGACCGGACGCCGAGATCGTCGTGGTCTGCGGCGCGACCTCGGTGGGCGCCGCCGACCACCTGCGCGGCGCGCTGGAGGCGTTGGCCGCACAGGTACGGGTGCACGGGGTGGCGTGCCGGCCCGGGCACCCGCAACTGCTCGCCACGCTGCCCGACGGCCGCTGTGTCGTCGGGCTGCCCGGCAACCCGTACGCCGCGCTGGTCGCCGCGCTCACCCTGCTCACGCCACTACTCGGTCGGCTCGCCGGGCGGGCGCAGCGGCGAGCGGTGACGGCCCGGCTGGTCGGCCCGGTCAAGGTACTCGACCGGGACACCCGGCTGGTGCCGGTGGCCCGCGAGGGTTCGGTCGTGGTGCCGGTCGGTCACGACCGCCCCGGCCTGCTCTGGGGGGCCGCCGAGGCGAACGCGCTCGCGGTCGTACCGCCGGGGTGGCAGGGTGCCGAGGTCGAACTCCTCGCACTTCCCGACGCGGACGCCGCCGCGGCGGTGGCGGTACGACCGCCCGAACCCGAGTCCGGGCCGACCCCGCCCGAGGTCGCCCCTACCGGCGCCGACGGGCCGCCCGGTGGCGTGCTGCGCCTGCCGGCGCGGACGCCGCTCGCCGTGGCGACCACCAGCGAGAACTGAGGGTCGCCACGGGCGCACGGCAACCGCCGCCGCCGCGTCGGCAACGGCCGTCAGGGCACGGGTTCGGGGCTGGGAGCCGCCTGCCGGGCAAGTCGGACCGCCGCGTGAACCGGCGGCCGGGCCATCACCCGGTCGCCGAGCCGCAGCAGGCGCATCGTGTTCGTCGAGCCGGGCAGGCCGGGCGGACTACCGGCCACGATCAGAACCAGGTCACCGATCTGGAAGCGGTCCAGCGAGAGCAGCACGTCCTGCACCTGCTGCACCATCTCGTCGGTGTGCACGACAACCGGCATGGTGAACGTCTCCACCCCCCAGGTCAACGAGAGCTGGGCGGGTACGGCCCGGTCCGGGGTGAACGCGAGCAGCGGCACCGTGGGCTGGTGCCGGGCCAGCTGTCGCGCGGTCGCCCCCGACCGGGTGAAACAGCAGATCGCCCCGACCGTCAGCGACTGGGCCACCTCGGCGGCGGCCGCCGTGATGGCGTCCACGTTGCCGGCCGACCCGGTCGGTGGCCCACCGTCACCGGCGACGCCGTTCTCCTCGGCTGTCGCGATGATCCGGGCCATCATCCGCACCGCCGGCACCGGGAACGCCCCGACGCTGGTCTCGGCGGCGAGCAGCAGCGCGTCGGCCCCGTCGAGCACCGCGTTCGCCACGTCGGATGCCTCGGCGCGGGTGGGCCGGGACTGCTCGACCATCGAGTCGAGTAGCTGCGCGGCCACGACCACCGGCTTCGCCAGCTCCCGACAGCGTCGGATGGCCCGCTTCTGGACCAGGGGTATCTCGTCCAACGGCAGCTCGACCCCGAGTTCGTCGCGGGCCACCACGACCCCGTCGAAGGCGGCGACGATGGCGTCGAGGTGCCGTACCGCGGCCGGGGTCTCCAGCTTCGCCAGCACCGGCCGCCAGACACTCAGCTCTTCCATCACCTGATGGGCGACCTCGACGTCCTCCGGCGAGGTGACGAACGGCAGCGCCAGCAGGTCGACCCCGAGACCGAGAGCGAACCGCAGGTCGGCGGCGCGTTGCTCGGCCAGGGCGGCGCCGGTCGCGCGCTGTCCGAACCGGATCCGGGGACCACGCAGGTCGGCGAGGACGCCGACGGTGCGACCGGCGCGCGCGGCGACCTCGCGTACCAGGTGGTAGGTCGCGGCGTGCTCGACCGGGGTGCCGTGGCCCAGATCGAGCCGGGCCACGTCCATCCCGGCCTCGACCAGCTCCCGCAACCGGTCCGCCCCGGCGGTCGCGGGCCCGAGGGTGCAGACGATCTTCGCGCGGCGGGCCATCGGAGGCGGCCTCAGCCCGAGGTACGACCGGAGAGCTGCTCGACCAGCTTGAGCAGCGCCGAGTGGTCGAGTCCGCCGTGCCCCTGCGCCTTCAGCGCGGCGATGAGCTGGGCGACCGCCGCACCGAGCGGGATCACCACCCCCGCCTCGCGCGCCGCCGAGGTGACGATGCCCATGTCCTTGTGGTGCAGGTCGATCCGGAACCCGGGCTGGAACTCCCGGGCCAGCATGCCGGCCGCCTTCCGGTCGAGGATCCGGTTGCCGGCCAGGCCGCCGGCGAGCACCCGGACCGCGGCCTCGGTGTCCACCCCGTACGCCTCCAGGAAGACGATCGCCTCGGCGACGAGTTCGATGGTCCCGGCGACGATCAACTGGTTCGCGGCTTTGACGGTCTGCCCGGAGCCGTGCGGGCCGACGTGCACGATGGTCGCCCCGACCACCTCCAGCAGCGGGCGGGCGGCCTCGAAATCGGCCGCGTCACCGCCGACCATGATGGAGAGGGTGCCCTCGATCGCACCCTGCTCGCCGCCGCTGACCGGTGCGTCGAGGACCCGTACGCCGTAGGGCTTCGCGGCCTCGGCCACCCCCTGGGCGGTCTTCGGCGAGATGCTGCTCATGTCGATGTAGAGCTGCCCCGGACGGGCGGTGGCGAGAATGCCGCCCTCGCCGAGGGCGACCGCCTCGACGTCCGGCGAGTCGGGGACCATGGTGATGACCACGTCGGACTCCTGGACCGCCTCGACGATGCCGGCGGCGGCGCGTCCACCACCGGCCGCCAGCGCCTCGGTCCGGGCCGGGCTGTAGTCGTAACCGATCACGTCGAAGCCGGCCTTCACCAGGTTTCCGGCCATCGGGCCGCCCATGATGCCGAGGCCGATGAACCCCACGCGTGTCATATCAGCGATCTCCTCACGTAGCTCCAGGTCTCACTGCCGGCGCGGTGGGGCGGTAGGTCGGGCCGCCGCCCGCCTACCACCCGGCGGGGACACCGCAGTCACCCCCTAGGATTCTGTATGCAGTATGGAAGCCCGTCAAGGCGTTGCCGTCCCGGCGCCGAGACGCCCGCTACTGCGGCACGGTCAGGCGAGAGCGCCCACCGGCGCGACGACGGCACCGTCCACGGGACACACCCACACGGCAACGGCGCCGCGTACGGTCGCGGTCAGCGGATGGTTGTCGGGATGGCGCGGGCAGACGGGCCAGTTCGTCGCCGCCCGCCGCCACAACTCCTCGATCACCCACTCCTGCACCTGGTCGGCGACGTGCGCGACGCGATCGGGTGCCGGCTGCGCCACGATGGCGCTGACACCCACACCACTGCCGTCCGGGCTCCACAGCATCGCCGACTCGGCCCCCGGGTCGCGGGTCCAGTCGTCGTCCCGGATGTCGGGCAGGGGTGCGCCGGTCGCGTTGATGTCCCGCAACACCGGCTCCAGCGCCTGCCGCAACACGTCACCCATGGCGACCATTCTCCGTTTCCGCGAGGCGCGCGGCCACGGAATTCGATCTACTGCCCGCCCCGGTCCGCACCGGGGGACGTACGACGCCCGGGCGCCTCGGCCCGCCAGGTACGGACGTACTTGGCCGCGGTGCCGCGCTCGGCCGGCGTGAGCTGGAGTTCCCGCACCGCGAGGTCGGTGAGGGAGGAGTTGTCCCGCTCGTCGTCGGCGGAGACCATGGCGTCGAGCAGGGCGTGCACCCGGGACCGCAACGAGCCCTCCCCCGGGGCCGGGACCGGGGCCACACCCCGGGCCGCCCGTACCGGGTCGGCCGCCGGCATCGCGGCGACCTGGGCGGGCGCGAGCGTACGCGTCGCCGCCGCGGCGACCAGATCGGGCAGCGGGCGCTCGGTGATCGGCACCACCGGCACCGGTCCGCCCGGTGCGGCGATCTCCGACCCGACCTCCGGTGCCGGTTCGGGCTCCGCATCCACATCCGACTCGACGTCCACCCCGGTCGACGCCGGCCGCGCGGGCGCCGGTTCCCGTTCCGGACCGGTCCGCGCGGGGCGCCGCTGGCTGGTCGAGAAGATGGCGCTCACCTCGGCCGTCAACGCGTCCCAGCGCGGCCGCACCGGCTCCGGCCGCTCGACGGAATCACCCCGCCCGCTCCCGTCCGGCGCGGAGTCGTCCACACTCTCGGCCACGCGGTCCGCCCGGTCCGTGCGTCCGTTCGCGCGGTCAGCCACCCGGTGGGTACGCCCGTTCGCCCGGTCCCCGCGTCCATTCGCCCTGCTCACCCGCGCGGTCGCCCGCTCCTCCGACTCGACACGCACGGCCGACGAACCCGGCTTACCGGCAGTTGCCTCCGCCTTGACCGACTGACCGGCCGCCACCTCCGACTGACCGGCCGCCACCTCCGACTGACCGGCCGTCCCGTCCGGGCTCCCGGCCACCGCGTCCAGCGGGACCGGCTGACCGGCGGCCACGTCCGATGGAACCGTCCGCCGCGCCGCCACGTCCGGGGGGTCCAACCGCGTGTCCACCGTTGCCGACGGAGCCAGTGCGTCCGGTACGGCCGGGGCCTCGGTCAACGCCGGCAGCGGGCCGGGATGTTCGAGTGCGGGCGCGAGCGGGCCGCGTACCGCGTCGACCGTGGGGCGGTGTTCCGGGTGGAGCCCGGACGGATCCGGCGCCGAGAGGGCGTCACTGAGCAGCCGGCCGGCCGAGGCGAGCTCGACCGCGTCGGGCGTCGCCCCGCGACGGCGCCACCACCTTCGACGGGCCGCCGGCAGATTGCCGGCCAGCACCCGCGCGGGCGAGAGGTCGGCGGCGATCAGCGCGGTCAACCCGTCGTAGTCGGCGCGCTCCGCCAGCCGCCGCGCGATCTCGTCGAGGTCGTACACCGCCACCGCGATGTCCGCCGTGGTCCCGTCGAGCGCACGCCTGATCTTGCGCCGGAGGACCTTGGCGAGCGCCGCCTGCCGCCGCTCGGTGCGTACCTGGGTGCGGGCGGCGTCCAGCGAACCGTAGAGACCGAGCGCGGGTGCCGCCTTGGCCAGGGTCCGGGCCCGGCGGGTCAGCAACGGATGCCGCAGCCAGTGACCGGCGAACTCGTACGCGGGCGGGGTGGGCGGCAACTGCCGCTTGGCCCGCAACCGGTCACGGCGCTTGTTCTCCGTGTTCATCAGCCACACCAGGTAGCCGAGCAGCGACATGCCGCCGTAGAAACCGCCTTCGAGGTGGTTGGAGTGGGCCAGCCAGTTGAAGGCCACCGCACCACCGGCGATGCCCGCCGACAGCAGCCGGGAGAGCGTCGCGTGTTCACCGAGCCGGCGTCGGACGTCCGCGTTCGCCAGCACCACCATGCCTCCGAGTTCCAGCGCGCCGACCGCCGGCAGCGCGACGTACCAGGGCATGTCCAGTGCCTCCATCGCCCCGGACACCTGGCCACCGAGCGCGATCAGCAGCACCACCACGTAGAACGCGGTCCGCATCCGGGTGGTGGAGCGGACCGCCGCGGCCAGGTCGGCGTCCTCCTCCGGCTGCGCCACGGCCGCCACCGACCGCTCCGGGTCGCGGACCCGCCCATCGGGCAGCCCGCGCGCCGGATCGTCGCGCCGGTACGGGTCCTGGGCTCCAGACATCGGGTCGCGTGTCCTTTCGTCGGGGCCGACCGCGGCTGGCCCGACGATCGTCGGAGCCGGGTGGCACCGGTCCGCCTCGGCACGACGTCAGGCGCGGCATCCGCGCCGAACCACCCGAAACGCCCCCACAAGATAGCCCCCGGTCGTGTCCTCGATCGACGCGGTCGGGGGATCACCGCACGCCGGGGCGGTAGCGTGGTGAAGGCCCCCGACGCGACCAGCGACGATCCCGTACGGCAACCGGGCCGCTACCGCCGATCGGTCGGGCGGGTGGCCGTCACGGTTGAGCGGTCTCGATGCTCCCCCGCCACCAGGGCGTCTCGACGAAGCCACGGCGCAGTACGAGCAGCACCACGCTGGCGGTCCAGCCCTGCACCCCCTCCAACCGACCAAGGGTGTTCGTGGTGAACTCGAACAGGTCCTGGGTGGTCGGCAGGATCAGCTCGCACATCAGCGCGTTGTTGCTCAACATCGCCGCGACGTACCGCACCCCCCGATAGGCGGAGAGGGTGCGGGCCACCGAGTCGAGGAACGGCGGGGCCACGGTGATGTTGAGGACGATCTCCGACTCGAACCCCAGTGCCGGTGCCGGAACCAGGGTGGTGACCAGGATGCAACCACGACCGAGCAGTGCCTCGAACCGGCGCCGTACGGTGCTCTCGTTGAGCCCGACCTCGGCGGCGACGGTCCGGAAGCTGGACCGGCCGTCCTCGCGCATAAGGTCGATGATCTGCCGGTCGACCGCGTCGAAATGACTCGGATCGCACTGGTGCGCCTCCGTCACCTCTTCCGGCGGGGCGTCGCTGAGCAGTTGCCGGCTCCAGTCGTGCGACACCTTGTAGACGTGCAGTGTCAGGTCGGTGTCGCAGCGCTGCACACCCTTGATCGCCAGGATCCGTTCGACGATCCGGGCCTGTAGCGACTCCTCCCGCCGCAGGTTCAACTCGGCCAGGATGTCGTACGGGCCGGTCACCAGGCCGAGGAAGCGCAGGTCGCTGTGGCGGACCAGTTCGGCGAGCACCTCCATCTGGGTGCCCGGCTCGCAGGTGATGCGCAGCACGAAGAGGTCCGCCGCGCCGGCGTGGTTGTTCCCGGGGATGGCGGCGACCCGGACGACTCCCTCACGCAGCAGTTGCTGCCCGCGCCGGGCGACGGTCGCGACCGAGCTGCCGGAAAGTTCCGCGATCTCCGTCCAACTGGCCCGACCGTCGCTCTGCAACGCGGCGATGATCCGCCGGTCGAGGTCGTCGAGGTCGTCGGTGCTACTGCTCATCGGCGCCAATCTCGTGGAGGAAGTCGCGTACCACCTGTCGCCACCGCTGCGCCTCTTCGATCTGCGGCGAGTGGCCGGACTTCTCGAACACGACGAGCCTAGCGTCCGGAATCAGGGATGCAATTACCTCGCTGCTCGCCACAGGGGTGATCCAGTCGTCCCGGCCGACGGTCACCAGGGTCGGGCAGGTGATCCGGTGCAGCTGGGACTTGATGTCGTAGTTCGGCATGTTGACGGCGAAGGCGTAGTTGTGGGTCTGGTACCGGTACGGGGTCGCCTCGACCCGCGCGGCGACCAACGCCGGGTCGTACACGTGGTCGTAGAGGGGCAGGATCTCCCGCCAGCAGTCGCGCAGGTCGGCGTCGTCGTAGGTCTGCCCGGTGTTGATCCGGTCGAGTTTCTCGAGGTCGATGGTGACCCGGGTGGAGGTCTCCGCGTTGTGCCGGGCCGCCTTGTCGTTCTCGTGGTCGGCCGAGGTGTCCCGGAGCACGAGCGCGCGTACCCGCTCGGGGTGGCGGATGGCGTACTCCATCGAGATGAAGCCGCCGTACGAGCCACCGGCCATCACGAACTGTTCGACCCCGGCCCACTCGCGCAGACCGTCCACGTCGGCCACCCACTGCTCGTGACTGAACGGCGGCTGTCCCTCGCTGGCCCCGGAGCCCCGGGCGTCGAAGACGATCACGCGGAAGGTGTCCGCGAAGGGGCTGAAGGTGGCTCTCGGCTCGGCGCGTGAGCCGAGACCGGGCGCCCCGTGGTGGGCGATCAGAACCGGGGCGTCGTCGGCGCCGAAGACCTCGACCTCGAGGTCGTTGCCGTTGATCGTGAGCCGCACGGTCATTCCTTTCCTGGCGGGTGGTGGTGCGGGCTAGAGCGCGATGACCACGTCGTCGAGGCAACGGGGGTACGCGGTGAACGGCCGGGCCCCGTCCTCGGTGATCAGCATCGAGTCGGAGATGCGGTATCCCGCGTGTCCGGGGATGTAGATGCCGGGCTCGTTCGAGACGACCATGCCGGCTTCGAGCGGGGTGTCGTCACCGTCGGCGAGCCACGGCGGCTCGTGCATGCCCAGGCCGATGCCGTGCCCCTGCCGGTGCCGCAGGTATTCGGCGAGCCCGGCGTCGCGGATCACGTCCAGGCACCGGTTGTTCGCGGCTGAGCAGGCCACGCCGGGACGCAGCGCCTCGCCGCCGACCTGTTGCGCCTGCCTGACCGCCTCGTAGTAGCGGCGCTGGTCGGCGCTGGGTTCGCCGAGGATGAAGGTCCGCTCCCCCTCGACGAACCGGCCACCGACCGCGCAGCCGAGGGAGAGCATGAAGGTGTCGCCGGGACGCAGCCGGTAGCCCGAGGGCAGCGCATGTGGACGGGCGCTGTTCGGCCCGGCGTACACCAGTCCGCCGGCCAGTGGCGAGACCACCACCACGTCGGCGTGCTCGGCGTACATGGTGCGGGTGCCGACGGTGGTGATGTGGTCGGCCAGTTCGGACTCGCTGGGCAGTTCGCCACCGGCGGCGACCGCGTCGGAGATCAGGGTGCGGCCGGCGGCCAGCATCAGGTCGGTGATCCGGGCCGCCTCCGCGTGCAGGGCGATCTCCTCCGGCCGCTTGCGGAACCGGGACCGGGTGACCAGATCGGTACGGACCAGGGTGGCGTCCGGGAAGGCCGCGGTCACCTGGGCCAGCCGGTCCACGCTCATGCTGCCGGCGTACCCGATCCGGCCGGTGACCGGGGCGAGGTAGCTGAACTGCGGTCGCAGGCCGGGAAACTCCGGGTACGCGACCAGCTCGGCGGCGCTGCGCTGCGCGGACGCGTGCTCATGTTCCAGTTCGGGCAGGAGTAGCCGGGTGGTGCCGTCGAGCGGGAGCAGCACCGCCACCGGCCGCTCGCCGGGGTGGTGAAAGAAACCGGTCAGGTACGCGACGTCCTGCGGGTCGTCGGCGAGCATGGCGTCGAGGCCGTGGCGGGCCAGTTCGGCACGCAGGTCGTCCTGGAGCGCCTGGTAGAAGGTGGGCGACAACCGTTGGGTTTCCAGCATCGTTGCTAGTCCTCCCGGGTGCGGGGGTTGCGGGCGTCGTTGTAGGCGATCGAGATGAGAGTGGCCGAGACCACCAGGGCGAGCATGGCCAGCGAGGGAAAGAGGGTGGTCCACCAGGCGCTGGACATCGCGCCGGACTGCTGGGCCTCGTAGAGGATCCGCCCCCAGGACCAGCTGTTCGGGTCACCGAGGCCGAGGAAGGCCAGGCCGGCGGCGGAGAGCACGGCCCGGGAGGCGGTCAGCACCACCGACACCACGATCACCGGGGCGACGGCGGGCAGCAGGTGCTTGCGGATGATCCAGACGTGCGATCCGCCGGTGAGCCGGGCCGCGTCCATGTACGGCAACCGGACCACCGACAGCGCCTGGGACCGGACCACCCGGGTCACCTCCGGCCAGGAGAAGAACGCGATCACCAGGACCAGGGTGACCAGGCTCGGCCCGGCCAGCGCGGCGACCAGGATCATCAGCGGCAGCACCGGCAACGACAGGCAGAGGTCGACGATCGTGCCGATCACCGTGTCCGCCTTCGGGAAGTAGGCGCCGAGCACAGCGACCAGCACACCGATCACGATCGCCAGCGCCGAGGAGAGCGCGGCGATGACGATACTGAGCCGGGCGCCCCAGACCACCTCGGCGAAGATGTCCCGGCCGAGGTTGTCGGTGCCGAACCAGTGCGCCCCGGAGGGGCCCTGGAGCACCTGTTCGCCGTACCCGGACGGGGAGGCGGTGATCAGCGGTGCGCAGACGCCGACGACCACGAGCACGACCAGGATGCCGACGGAGACAAGGCCGAGCGGGTTGCGCCGGAACGCGGCCCAGGTGGCGCGGGCGGCGGTGACCTGGTCGGCGGCGACGGTCTCCAGCGGGCCGACTCCGGCGGTGGCTGCCGCGGTCATGCTGTCCTCACTCTCGGGTCGAGCAGTCCGTAGGCCAGGTCGGTCAGTACGTTGGCGACCACGACGGTGGCGGCCAGCAGTACGAACGCGCCCTGCAGGACCGGGAAGTCGAGCTGGGTGACCGCCTCGTAGATACCCCGACCGATGCCCGGATAGGCGAAGACGGTCTCGGTCAGCACGGCTCCGCCGACCAGGAAGCCGAGCTGCAACCCCACCAGGGTGGTGGTGGGCAGCAACGCGTTGCGCAACCCGTGTTTCCAGACCACCTTGCGGTTGGGCAGTCCCTTGGCCCGGGCGAGCACGCAGTAGTCCTCGCCGAGGGAGTCGATCAGGGTGGAGCGCAGGGTCAGCACGTACGAGCCGAGCTGGACCAGGACCAGGCTGAAGCAGGGCAGGACGAGGTGCAGGGCGACGTCGCCGTACCAGGCGGGGCCGTAGACCCCGGGGCTGTAGGCACCGCCGATCGGGAGCCAGTGCAGTTGCAGTCCGAAGACGAAGAGCAGGAAGATGCCGACGCTGGGGACGAAGAGCGACTGGCCGGTGACACCGCCGACCTGGACGAGCCGGTCCAGGAAGCCGCGGGGGCGGGTCGCCGCCAGCACCCCCAGGGGGATACCGACGGCGACCGTCACCACCAGCGACGAGATGGTCAGCAGCAGGGTCCACGGCAGGCGTTGCAGGAGCACGTCCGTGACCGAGATCTGCTGGGTGAACGAGATCCCCAGGTTGCCGTGGAGCAACTGCCACAGGTACTTGCCGTACTGGGTGAGCAGCGGCTGGTCCAGACCGTACTGGTGCAGCAGGATCTGGCGCGCTTCCGGAGTCATGTTCGGGCTGGCGACGGCCAGCGCGGGGTCTCCCGGCAGCAGTCGGAGCAGGAGGAAGGTGACCGTGGCGGCGAACCAGAGGGTCAGCACTCCCCTACCGAGTCTGCGGATCGCGAATCGAACAACCTGGGGCATCGGCGTCAGCTCTTCGTCACGTTGGCCAGCGACTGCGGATCCACCACGGAGAGCAGCTCACTGGGCTTGACCACGAATCCGCTCCACTTGTCGCTGTGGGCGAAGTAGAGGTTCTGCATGTACATCACGTTGTCGTACACGTTGTCGTGCACCAGCTTGGCGGCCTGCTGGGCGAGCGAGCGCTGCTCGGCCCGGTCGGTGCTCGCCTGCGCCCTGGTGATCAGGGCGTTCAGCGCCGGGTCGTCGACCAGGGAGTAGTTGATCGCACCGCCGGGCAGGTAGGTCAGCGCCATGTTGGTGGTCGGGTCGTCCATGATGGCGAAGTTGCCGGCGTAGATGTCGTACTCGCCCGCGGCCGTCTTGGCCAGGTAGGTGTTGCGGTCCATGCCCTGCAGGTTGATGGTGATGCCGGCCTTGGCCGCGTCGTCCTTGACGATGGTCGCCCACTGTGCGGTCACCGCGTCCTGCAACGAGTAGATCATCGACAGCGAGAGCGTCCTGCCCGCACCGTAGCCGGCCTCGGCGAGCAGTTGCTTCGACAGGTTCGGGTCGAAGTTGTACTCGGTCAGGGACGGGTCGACGAACTCCTTGAGCACCGGCGGGATCGGGCTGGAGCCGGTGCTGACCGCCTGGCCCTGGAGCACCACCGTACGGATCGCGTTGTAGTCGACCGCGTGTGCGAGGGCCTGACGCACCTTGAGGTCGTCCAACGGCTTGCGCTTCATGTTGTACGTCATGTGCGCGTACCCGAGGCCGGGCACCTGTTCGACCTTGACCCCGCTGACCGCCTGGAGGTTCTTCACCTGGGCCGGTGGCAGCGCGTTGGCGATGAGGTCCACGTCGCCGTTCTTCAGCGCCAGGATCTCGGTGTTGATGTCCGGGTAGACCCGGTACACGATCTTCGCCACGGTCGGGGTGTTGTTCGGCGCGAACGGGTACGGGGTGACCCGCTCCAGGGTGTAGTTCTGCCCCTTGGCGAAGCTGGTCAGCTTGTATGGGCCGGCGCTGACCCAGTTGCTGTTGTTGGCGAAGTTCGCCACGCTGCCGGCGGGCTCGAAGACGTGCTGCGGAACCACGTTCATCCAGAACCCGGCCTCGCCGACCACGGTCGAGTCCGGGGCCTTGAGCTTCAGTTCGACCCGGGTGGGCGACGGCGCCGAAGCGGAGTCGACGTTGACGAGCTGGCCGTAGGTGGTGTTGCCGGCCGGCTTGTCCTTCAGGATCGCGTTGATCGTGTACGCGACGTCGGCGGCGGTGACCGGCTTGCCGTCACTCCAGGTCATGTCGTCGCGCAGCTCGTAGTAGCCGGTGGTCGGGTTGGTGTAGCCGAACGACTTGGCCAGGTAGGGCTGCTTGGCGCCGTTGGCGTCGATGGTCAGCAGCCGGGGGTACATCAGGCTGGTGATCCAGTTGTCGGTCCGGCTGTTGCCGATCAGCGGATTGAAGTTGACCACGTCGGTGGTGGTGGCGATGGTGAGTGTCGCGTCGCTGCCGCCGCCGGCTGTCTTCGACGGGGCGGAGGGACCGCAGGCGGCGACCGTGGTCGCGACAGCGAGGGCGGCGACCGCGACGAGCGATAGACGGGCACGCATCTAGACCCAGACCTCCTCGAGGACGCGGATGGTGTTCCCCCCGACGACCTTGCGGATCTCGTCGTCCGAGTAGTCGTGGCTGACCAGCCATCCGATGATGTTGTAGAAGCACTCGGCCGGGTTCTCCAGGCCGTCGACGTACTCCACCTTCGGGTGCTCCACGTGACCGTGGGCCTGCGAGATGGACAGGTTGCTCGAGAACGCGTTGTGCAGTCCGACGTGGTCACCGAAGAGGGTGTCCGGGCCGAAGGTCACGTGGTCGATGCCGATCTTGTCGACCAGGTGGGTGAAGTGGTCCATCACCGATTCGAGCGAGTGGTGCGGGTGCGCCTCGGAGAGGGTGGTGTGCGGTGCCGCCTCGATGCCGATCACGCCACCACGCTCGGCGCACGCCTTGATCAGGGCGTCCGGCTTCATCCGGTTGGTCGGCCAGACCTCACGGGAACCGCAGTGGGTGATCAGGACCGGCTTCTTGGAGTAGTTGATGACGTCGAGCGCGGTGCGGTCACCGGAGTGGGAGATGTCGATGGCGAAGCCGAGCTTGTTCATCCGCTCCACGGCCCGTTCACCGAAGTACGTCAGTCCGCCGTCGCCGCGCTCCTTGAGTCCGCTGCCGAGGTAGTTGGCCTCGGAGTAGGCGATGCCGATCTGCCGTACGCCGAAGCCGTAGAGCACGTCGAGCCGGTCCACCTCGTTCTCGATCGGGGTCGCCGCCTCCAGCGCGAAGACGTGGGCGAGCCGACCGGTCTGGTGCGCGTGGTGGATGTCCTTGAGCGACTCCGCCTTGATCACGTAGTCCTGGTGGGCCAGGTCGGCCATGCGTACGCCGAGGTCGAAGAGGACGTCCTGGTACTTCCAGCCGGCGTCGCTGGAGATGCAGCAGGTGCCGTCCATGCCGTTGTCGAAGACCGCGGTCATGCCGGAACGGGCCAGGCCCTGGTAGCCGGTGGGTTCGCGCCCCTGCCGGATGTGTTCGCGGAGCTGCCCCATGTCCTCGGGGAAGACCTGGACGTGGTCGTGCAGGGAGATCACGATTTCGTCGGTGAGTAGCCGGACGGTCCGTTCCCGCTGGCTGTCCGACAGCTCCAGCCCCTGGTAGGCGGGGACCCGGCTGATCTGTTCGGCGTACTTGAAGATCCGGTAGTCCTTGCCCGGCTCCAGGTAGTCGTACGCGGTGTAGCCGGTGTATCGCTTTGCGCTGTCGAGCATCAAAGCCCCTCTCTTCGTGACGCCGAGTCGCCAACCATTGGTGACGCTCGGTGTCCTTGCACTGCCGGATGGGTGGTGGCGCGCTCCGGTCGCCGCGCCGGCCGGAAAATCGGCGACCGGGGCGACCGATGCAAGGCTTGCAATAATCCGGCACCGAAGTCAAGATGCAAAAGAAGAACAGGCGCAGCAAGTGCTTGTTGAGCGAGCTACGGGCAGAAGCGTCCGGATGATTTACCGGGAGGAAACAGATGCGTCACCCGCCCGACGCCGCGTTACACGTACGCGGCCTCTCGGTAACGTTCGGCACCCGCCGTGGCCCCGTACCCGCCGTAGTCGACGTCGATGTGGACGTCGCCCGAGGTGAGCTCGTCGCCCTGCTCGGTGAATCCGGCTCCGGCAAATCCGCCGCCGCCCGCGCGATGATGGGCCTCTCCGCCGCCAACGCCACCGTCACCGCCGACGCGCTCCGCCTCGGCGAGACCAACCTGCTCACCCTCCCCGACCGGCAACGCCGGGAGATCCTCGGCAACCGGATGAGCATGGTTTTCCAGGACGCGCTCTCCGCGCTCAACCCGGTGCTCGCCATCGGCGACCAGCTCGGCGAGCTGTTCCGCACCCACCGGGGGGCCTCCCGCCGGCAGGCCCGCGCCGCCGCGATCGACCTGCTCGGCCAGGTCGGCATCCCGGCCCCGTCGAAGCGGGTCGACGACTACCCGCACCAGTTTTCCGGCGGCATGCGGCAGCGCATCCTGATCGCGATGGCGATCGCACTCGAACCCGAACTCGTCATCGCCGACGAACCGACCACCGCGCTCGACGTGACCGTGCAGGCGCAGATCCTCGAACTTCTCGACAAGCTGCGCCGCGACCTGAACATGGCCGTCCTGCTGATCACCCACGACCTCGGGGTCGTCTCCGAGGTAGCCGACCGGGTCATGGTGATGTACGCCGGCCGGGTGGTGGAGGCGGGCAGCGCCGACGACCTGCTGAGTCGGCCGTCGCACCCCTACACCGAGGCGCTGCTGCGCTCGGTACCGGCAGCCGAACATCGGGGCCAGGAGCTGTACGCCATCCCCGGCAGCCCACCCAGCCCGGCCCACCAGCCCGGCGGCTGCCCGTTCCACCCCCGCTGCGCCATGGTCGTCGAGCGCTGCCGGACCGAACGCCCCGCGCTCACCGTCGTCTCCGCCGGCCGCAGCGCGGCCTGCCATCGCAGCGAGGAGGTACGCCATGTCGCCGTCCCCGGGTGACCTGGTGCTCGACGCCCGGGACCTGCACAAGACCTTCGCCACCGGCCGCTCCGGACTGCGCAAGTCGCGGGTCAGCGCCGTCGACGGCGTCAGCCTGCGCCTGCACGCCGGCGAATCGCTCGGCATCGTCGGCGAGTCCGGCTGCGGCAAGTCGACCCTCGCCCGGATGCTGGTCGGGTTGGAACGACCCGACTCCGGCAGCATCGAGATCCACGGTCGGGACGTCACCCGGGTACGGGGCCGCGACCGGCGGCTGCTGCGCCGGCAGGTGCAGATGGTCTTCCAGGACCCGTACACCTCGCTCGATCCTCGGATGAGTGTGCTGGAGCTGATCGGCGAGCCGCTCACCGTACACAAGCGGGTGACCGGCAAGACCGCCCTCACCGATCGGGTCGCCGAACTGCTCGGCCTGGTCAACCTGGCGCCCGAGCTGATGCACCGCTATCCGCACCAGTTCTCCGGCGGGCAGCGCCAGCGCATCGGCATCGCCCGCGCGCTCGCCCTCGACCCCGAGGTGCTGGTCTGCGACGAGCCGGTCTCGGCGCTGGACATGTCGGTCCAGGCCCAGGTGGTCAACCTCCTCCGCGACCTGCAGAAACGCATGAACATCGCACTGCTGTTCATCGCGCACGACCTGTCCGTGGTCCGGCACGTCTCGGACCGGACCGCGGTGATGTACCTCGGTCGGCTCGCCGAGGTCGGCGACACCCCCACGGTGTACGACCAACCGGCCCACCCGTACACCCAGGCCCTGCTCTCGGCGGCGCCGGTGGTCGACCGGAGCCGGCGCCGGCTGGCCGACCGGATCATGCTGCTCGGCGACCCGCCCAGCCCGGCCGACCCGCCCACCGGCTGCCGGTTCCACACCCGCTGCCGGTTCGCCCGGGACCGGTGCGCCGCCGAGCAGCCAGTCGCCCGGCGGCTGGAGGACGCGTCGGACCGGACGGTGGCCTGCCACTTCGCCGAGGAGGCCCAGGCCACCGCGCCAGCGGTCGGCTGACCTGGCGCACGCTCGCCGCCGGTCGGCCGGTCCTCCTCAGCGGCCGGCCGGCGGCGCACCACCGCGCAGGGTCACCGCAGTGGTTGCTTCCCGCCGCGTTCTGTGACCACCGTCGCTGGATCTTGTATTGACCTGAAGTGAGGTTGAAGTTTTAGCGTTCCCTGGGTGGGTGACGAAGCTCAGTGGCACGAAGGAGCAGGGAAACACGTGATGGATCGTCCTGTGCGGGTCGCCGTCGTCGGTGCCGGGCCGGCTGGCATCTACGCCGCCGACATCCTCACCCGGGCCGCCCCGGCGGCCCAGGTGGACATCTTCGACCGGTTGCCGACACCGTACGGTCTGATCCGGTACGGCGTCGCACCCGACCACCCCCGGATCAAGGAGATCGTCACCGCGCTGCATCAGGTGCTGGACAATCCGCGGATCCGGTTCATCGGCAACGTCGACTACGGCGTCGACGTGAAACCGGAAGAGCTTGACCCGTTCTACGACGCGACCGTGATCGCCACCGGCGCCGACCGGGACCGCGACCTGAACATCCCCGGGATCGGCCTTCCCGGCAGCTTCGGCGCCGCGGACTTCGTCTCCTGGTACGACGGGCACCCCGACGCCCCGCGCGACTGGCCGTTGACCGCCTCCAGGGTAGCCGTCATCGGAGCGGGAAACGTCGCGGTGGACGTCGCCCGGATACTCGCCAAGACCGCCGACGAACTGCTGGAGACCGAGATCCCGGACAACGTCTATCAGCCGCTCCTGACCAGCCCGGTGACCGACGTGCACGTGTTCTCCCGGCGCGGCCCGGGTCAGGTCAGGTTCACCCCGCAGGAACTCCGGGAACTCGACGAGTCGCCGAACGTCGACGTCATCGTCCATCCCGAGGGCATCGAATTCGACGACGCGAGCCTGGCCACGATACGTGCCCGGCGGACGGTCAAGATGTGCGTGGACATCCTGCAGAACTGGGCGGCGCGCGAGCCTCGCGGGCGTGCCCGCCGCCTGCACCTGCATTTCCTACAGGCGCCAGTGGCGATTCTCGGGTCGGACCGGGTGACGCACCTGCGCACCGAGACACAGCAGCTGACCGGCGACGGCTGGGTACGCGGCACCGGCGAGTTCACCGACTGGGACGTGCAGGCGGTCTACCGCGCGATCGGCTACCTCGGCCGTCCGATCACGGACCTGCCGTTCGACCCGGCGACCGGGACCATCCCGCACACCGATGGTCGGGTGCTGGACCTCGACGGCGACCAGATCCCCGGACGGTACGTGACGGGCTGGATCAAACGCGGCCCGGTCGGCCTGATCGGCCACACCAAGAAGGACGCGAACGAGACGATCAGCAGCCTCCTGGCCGACCTGCGGACCCTGCCATCCGCCAGTTACGGCGACCCGGCCGACGTGCTCACCTACCTGAGCCGCCGGGACCTCGACTACACCACCTGGGCGGGCTGGCAGAGGCTGGACCGGCACGAGATCGAGCTCGGCCGACCGCACGGCCGCAAGCGGGTCAAGGTCGTGCCCCGCGACGAGATGATCAGCATCAGCAACACGGCGGACGCGCCGTAGATCCGCTGGCGGTCGTGAACCCGGGGACGGCACGACCCGTCCCCGGGTGTGGCATCACGATTGCGCCGACGGCAGGGTGTCCATGAAGGAACTGACCGAGAACACCGCCCGGCCGGGTCCGGCCGGGCCGTACCCGGGCGGGCTGGACAGGCCGTTGGCGTCCATGGTGGCGCGATAGACCTCGAGCAGCCGTACGTGGTATTCGAGCGGCGCCCCTCCGGGGTTGGCCCGGCCGAGCGGAGTGGTCGGCTCCGGGCACCAGGTGGTGAACCTCGGTGCGATCCCCCGCGACATGAAGTACCGGAGCCCTTCAGCGGTGGAGTCGATCGCCTCGTCCACGCTGCTGAAGCCGTGCGGGGCGGCCATCTCGATGCCCGCCACGAAGTTCGGGATGACGTTGCGTGGGCCGAACACCTCGGCGGAGTCGAGGATGCGGCGATGCCATTCCTCCCGGCCGACGTACCGCTCCTTGCCCGGGCAGTACAACTCGAACAGCCGCTTGTCCCACACCTCGTAGTTCGGATGGTAGATGCGGATCCCGTAGTCGTGGAATCGTTGCACGTCGGCTCGGGGCAACGCCTGGGCGACCACCTTGCCGATCCACCGCCCCGGGAACCGTTCCTCGATCGCCCGAGCGTACTGGCCGTAGAAGTCCGCCTCGGCCAGTCCGCCGACCTGGGAGGTGATGCTGCCACCGGTGAGGGTGTACGCCTGCGAGGCCCGGTCGGTGTCGTGCCGGTCGATGATCTCCAGAGCCTCCAGCACCTCGTCGACGGGCTTGACCCCGGTGTAGGGACGTCCGGCCTGTTTGTGCTGCCGCCAGTTGTGGTTGATGTCGCAGTACTGGCATTCCTCCTTGGCGCCGAAGTACTGGCAGACCCGGAACGCGGTCAGGTAGATGAGATAGCCCCATTGGATCGTCGGGGCGACCTCCATCACCGACTTCCCGTTGGCCAGCGTGTGGCGGTAGTAGGCCGGCATCGGCGGCAGTCCCACATCGGCGATCGGCCGATCGTCCAGGAACAGGCGCAGTCGCCCGTCGCCGTCGGTGCGGACGCGGTACGGCGAGCCGGGGTTGGTACGGACCGAGACGACGGTGCGGCGCAGCTCGTACGGGCCCCCGGTGAGCACGATCTCCTCCGGTGGCCGGCGCAGCGCGGCCGTGCCAAGCTCCGGCAGCGTCCGGTGGTCGAAGGAGAAGATGAAGTACGACTTCGGCTTGACGTCGCCGTGTTCGTTGTCGGTCAGCGCCGAGTCGTCGAAGGCCAGTCCCCCGCGCAGCAGGTCTTCCTTGATGACCGCCTCTCGCGGCACCTGCGGGAAACGGCTCATCAACTCTTCGACGAGGTCGGTACGCGACGCCATGTGGTCCTCCCGGACGGGGTGTACGGAACCGGGGTGTACGGAACCGGGTGGCAGGGCGCCACCCGGTTCCGGCGGTTCAGCTCTGCTTGGTCTCCCAGAAGATCTTCGAGATCTCCTCGATCTTCGCGAGGAGCTGCTCCGCGACGGCCGGATCCGCGGAGCCCTTCGCGCCGCCGGCACCGGCCAGCTTGGTGGCCTCGTTGAAGAGGCCGTGCAACTGCGGGTACCTCTCGAAGTGCGGCGCCTTGAAGTAGTCGGTCCACAGCACCCAGAGGTGGTGCTTGACCAGTTCGGCCCGCTGCTCCTTGATGATCAGCGATCGAGTGCGGAACTCCGGATCGTCGCTGGCCTGGTACTTCTCGGAGATCGCCTTGAGCGACTCGGCCTCGATGCGGGCCTGCGCCGGGTCGTAGACGCCACAGGGGAGATCGCAGTGCGCGCTCACGACGATGCGCGGGCGCAGAAAGCGTGGCAGGTGCATCAGATTCCTTTCGACAGCGGTGACGGGGTGAAGAACCCCCCGGCGTGATGGGATGCCTTGTCGGCCCCGGAGGTGGACAACGCCGGGCAGCTTGATCCACGACCGGACGGTAAGACCTCAACCGCACTTCATGTCAAGTCCCGTGGCGCTCACCGTCGGGCGGCGCCGGTTCATGCCGGCCAGGTTCGACGGCCGGGGTAGGTCGATCCGGTGAGTGGCCTATGTGTCCGCTGTGAGTCGGGGCAGTCGGACCGTCAGCGCGGTCCGCCCCGGACGACTACTCAGGGTGACCGTGCCCCGGTGTGCCTCGACCACTGCGGCGACGATCGCCAGACCCAGCCCGGTGCCACCGACGGCACGGGAACGTGAACTGTCGCCACGGGCGAACCGTTCGAAGACCTCGCCCTGCAGAGCCTCCGGAATGCCGGGCCCGTCGTCGCGTACGGTGAGCGCCACCCCGTCCGACCCGACCTCGGCCAGGCTGGTGGTGACGGTGGTGCCGGGCGGGGTGTGGGTACGGGCGTTCGTCAGCAGGTTCGCCAGGATCTGGTGCAGCCGGGCCGGGTCACCACCGACGCAGACCGCCCGCTCGGGCAGGTCGAGCCGCCAGCGGTGGTCCGGCCCGGCGACGTGCGCGTCACTGACCGCGTCGACCGCGAGCGCGCTGAGGTCGACCGGTTCGACCGCGAGCGGGCGCCCCGCGTCGAGCCGGGCGAGCAGCAGCAGGTCGTCGACGAGGGCGGTCATCCGGGTCCCCTCCGACTCGATCCGACGCAACGCGTGGGCGATGTCCGGCGGCACCGGGTCCCGGCCCCGCCGGGTCAGTTCGGCGTAGCCCCGGATCGCGGCGAGCGGCGTACGGAGCTCGTGGCTGGCGTCGGCGACGAACTGACGTACCCGGGTCTCGCTGGCCTGGCGGGCGGCGAGCGCGGCGCCGACGTGGCCGAGCATCCGGTTGAGCGCCGCCCCGACCTGTCCGACCTCGGTACGTTGATCGGTGTCCCCGGCCGGCACCCGGACGGCGAGCGCCACCTCGCCCCGGTCCAGCGGCAGTTCGGCGACCCGACCGGCGGTCGCCGCGACCCGGCGCAGCGGGCGCAGCGCGGCCCGTACGATCAGCGCCCCGGCGGAGCCGGCGAGCAGCAGGCCACCGGCGCCGATCCCGACCGACATGCCGATCATCTGCCAGACGGTCTGCTCCAGTTCGGTCAGTGGCAGGCCGGTGACCACCACGTCGCCGTCCGGCATCTGCCGCGCGATCAACCGGTAGTCGCCCAGCTCGCCCAACGCCCGGGTACGGGCCCGACCGTCGGTCGGAAGGCTGGCCAGGGTGGCGTGCTGCGCCGTCGGTACGGGTTCCGGCGCGGCGCTGGTGTCGGCCGGGAGGGTGGCCGCCCACTCGAACTCCCCGTCCACGATCCGGGCGGTGAGGGTGCCGATCGGCTGCCCGCGCTGGAACGGATTGCCCGAGCCCGGTGTGACGCCGGGGGGCGGCCCGCCGTTAGGTGGTCCGCCGGACCGGCCGGCCACCGTGCCGAGTTGCTGGTCGAGTTGGCGGATCAGCGAGTGGTGCAGCGCGATCGTGGTGGCCGCGCCGACCAGTACGCAGACGACGGCGAGCAGCGCGACGACCGCGGCCACCAGTCGGGCCCGCAGCGACCAGCCGGTCAGCCAGCGGCGCAACGGGGTGGGATCAGCCGGCGGGTTTGAGGACATAACCCGCTCCGCGCAGGGTGTGGATCATCGGCTCGCGGCCGGCATCGATCTTCTTACGCAGGTAGGAGATGTAGAGCTCGACGATGTTGGCCTGACCGCCGAAGTCGTAGTTCCAGACCCGGTCCAGGATCTGCGCCTTGCTCAACACCCGCCGCGGGTTGCGCATCAGGTAGCGCAGCAGGTCGAACTCGGTGCTGGTGAGCGAGATCAGGTGACCGGCGCGGTGCACCTCGTGGCTCTCCTCGTCGAGGGTCAGGTCGCCGACCACCAGCACCGCGTCCGGCTCGGTGGCGACGCCGACCCCGGCCCGGCGCATCAGGCCGCGCAACCGGGCGACGACCTCCTCCAGGCTGAACGGTTTGGTCACGTAGTCGTCGCCGCCGGCGGTCAGGCCCGCGATCCGGTCCTCGACCGAGTCCCGTGCGGTGAGGAAGAGCACCGGCATCGCCGGGGCGTGTCCGCGCAGCCGGCGCAGCACCTCCAGGCCGTCCAGGTCGGGGAGCATGACGTCGAGCACCACCGCGTCCGGTTGGAAACGCTTCGCCTGCCGGACCGCGCCCATGCCGGTGTCCGCGCTGCGTACCTCCCAGCCCTCGTAACGCAGCGCCATGCAGAGCAGGTCGGTCAGGACCGTCTCGTCGTCCACCACCAGCACCCGGACCGGCTCGCCGTCCGGGCGCCGAAGTTCCACCTGCCGACCGTTGGCGCGCGCGTCCGTCGTCATTCGCCCATGTTGCGGCCGGCGGCTGTGTCGTAGCTCGGCGTCACCTGTGTGCCGGCTGTGTACGACCCCCCTCCCGCCGCGCGGCCGAGGCGGGACCGGGCCGATCACACAGGGGACACACAGGTACGACCTACCACCTGCTCAGCCAGGCCGACGACGGTGGCGGGGTGGTTCATCGAGACCGGGAGGGCATCATGGCGGAAGCACGCTGGTCGGATCGGGGCACCGAGGTACGAGTGGTGGTGGCCGGAAGCGGGCCCCCCCGGGCCGCCCGCCGCCTGGTCACGGCCGAACTGGCCGGGTTGGACCGGGCCTGCGGCTCCCGGTGGGGCGGCAGCGAACTGTCCCGGGTGCACCGGGCGCTCGGTCGACCGGTGCCGGTCGGCCCACGACTCGCCGAACTTGTCGGCGCCGCCCTGACCGCCGCCGAACTGACCGGCGGCGACGTCGACCCGACCGTGGGCGCCGCCCTGCTCCGGCTGACCCCGCCCGACGGCGGATGGCTGCCGGTCTGCGGCTCGACCCTGCGACCGACGGCACAACCGGACGGGTGGCGGCGGGTGCTGCTCGGTGACGGGTGGCTCGCCGTACCGGCGACCCTCCTGCTCGACCTGCGGGCCACCGCGCGGGCGGTGACCGCCCGGCGGTGCGCGGACCTGCTCGCGGCGCGCGGCGACGGCGGTGCGCTGGTCGCTCTCGGCGGCTGCGTCGCCACCGCCGGCCCGACCCCGCGCAGCGGCTGGCGGGTGTCGCTCGACGGCCTCGTGCTCCAGCTTCCCGACGGTGCGCTCGCCACCACCCGCGCGGCGGGTCGCGGTCCGGCCGGTCCGATCGTCGACCCCCGCACCGGGCGACCGCCGGCACCGGTGTGGCGGCGGGTCACGGTCGCGGCCGCCGATCCGGTGGTCGCGAAGGCGCTGAGCGTCGCCGCGTTCGTCCGTGGGGTCGAGGCGACGCGGTGGCTGGCCGGGCTCGGCGTCGACGCCCGGTTGGTCGCGCCCGACGGCACCGTACGTACGGTCGGCACCGGCCCGCTGACCGGCCCGGCCCGCCCGGCGCCGACCCGTCCGGGGCCGGCACCGCAGCGGCTCGGCGCCCGGTCAGCGGCGGCCGAGAACGACCGTCGCCTGCAACTCCTCGTCGCGGGCGACGGCCGGGTCGAGTCCTGATCCGGCGAGCACGGCGAGCGCCGCCGCCACCTGGTCGCCGCTGGTCTCCAGCAGCAGGTGCCCGCCCGGGGCGAGCCAGTCCCGGGCGTCGGCGGCCACCCGGCGCAGCACGTCGAGCCCGTCGGCGCCACCGTCGAGCGCGACCAGCGGTTCGTGGATCCGCGCCTCCGGCGGCAGCAGGTCGACCGCCGCGCTGGGTACGTACGGGACGTTCGCCACCAGCACGTCCACCCGCTCGCGCAGTACCGGCGGCAGTGGTGCGTACAGGTCGCCGAGGTGGACGTGGCCGCCGTACGGGGCGAGGTTGCGCCGGGCGCAGCGTACGGCCGCCGGTTCGATGTCGGCGGCGTGCACCGTGGGACGGCCGACCCGGGTGGCGACCGCCAGCCCCAGCGCACCGGATCCGCAGGCGAGGTCGACGATGGTCGCGCCGTGCGGGGCGAGCGCCACGGCCCGGTCGACGAGGAGCGCGGTACGGCGGCGCGGGACGAAGACCCCCGGGTCGACCAGGACCCGCAGGCCGCAGAAGTCCACCCAGCCGACGATGTGTTCGAGGGGCAGGCCGGCGACCCGACGTTCGACCATCTCGCCGAGTGCGCTCGGGGTGGTCGCCGCCTCGATCAGCAACCTCGCCTCGTCCTCGGCGAAGACGCAGCCAGCGGCGCGGAGGCGGTTGACGATGGCGGTCCGGCTCAACGCCGGGGTGGAGCGGGATGTTGACATGTGTGACCCTTCGGGACGCCTCTGGGCGCTCCCGCGGTTACCTGCCCTCGACCTCGGTCAGGGCAGCCATGGCGCCGCGTGGTGGGAGCACCCGCCGTTCGTGACGAGAATCGAACCCACCTCCTCGGGCAGTGGCCAACTGAGGCAGGCAACGTTACCCCCTCCCCCGCCCCGAGGTGCCCGGGGGTCGGGAGTGGGCCGGTGGGGACGAACGACCGGAGGGCGGTGGTAGATCATGTGGCGAACCGCCGCCCCCACGGAAGGGAAGCCCTCATGTTCGTCGACTGGCCGTTGGACCAGCTTCGCGACTACCTGCCGACCCGTACCGAACCGGATGACTTCGACGACTTCTGGGCCGGGACGCTGGCGCAGGCCCGAGCCGCGGAGAGCACCGCGCGGTTCGAGCCGGTCGACGCCGGCCTGGCCACCGTACGGGTCTACGACGTCACCTTTCCCGGTTTCGCCGGGCAGCCCGTACGCGGTTGGTTCCTGTTGCCGCGCGACGCCACCGGCCCGCTCCCCTGCGTGGTGGAGTTTCTCGGGTACGGTCGCGGGCGCGGCCTGCCGCACGAGTGGTTGACCTGGAGCGCCGCCGGCTACGCCCACCTGGTGATGGACACCCGGGGACAGGGCAGCAACGGCTCGATGGTGGGCGCCACACCGGACCCGGACCCGACCGGCCTGCCGCAGACCCCGGGCTTCATGACCCGGGGCATCACCGACCCGCAGCACTACTACTACCGGCGGGTCTTCACCGACGGGGTCCGGGCGGTCGACGCGGCCCGGTCACACCCGGCGGTGGACCCGGACCGGGTGGTGGTCGCCGGCATCAGCCAGGGTGGGGGCATCGCGATCGCCGTTTCCGGGCTGGTCGACGGCCTGGCCGGGGTGATGCCGGACGTGCCGTTCCTCTGCCACCACCGGCGGGCCACCGAGATCACCAACGAGCAGCCCTACGCTGAGCTGGTCACCTATCTGAAGACGCACCGGGAGAGCGTGCAGCGGGTCTTCGACACCCTCGGTTACTTCGACGGGGTCAACCTCGCCAGCCGGGCCAGCGCACCGGCGCTCTTCTCGGTCGCGCTGATGGATGCGATCTGCCCACCGTCGACGGTCTTCGCCGCGTACAACCACTACGCCGGTACGGCGAAGGAGATCACCGTCTGGCCGTACAACGGGCACGAGGGCGGGGCCGCCTTCCAACAGCGGCGCCAGCTCGACTGGCTGCGTGACCGCCTCGGCGCCCCCGCCGCGATCTGAGAAGTTAGGAAGGGCCCCTTCCTATACAGAAGACGATAAGAAGGGGCCCTTCCTTACGTCAGGTGGCGTACGCCTCCAGTTCGAAGATCCGGGCGGCGGTGTCGCTGTCGTTGGTCGGGGCGAGCACGTTCAGCCGGACGTACCGGGCGGTGACCGGGGTGAACGTGTGCGTGGTGACGTTCGCGGTGTTGCCGCGTACGGTCGCCACCGTGCTCCAGGTGGTGCCGTTCGTGCTCACCTGTAGGTCGAAGTCGCGGGTGTTCCACGCCGGTTTCTCGCCGCCCGCGCCGGAGTGGCGCACCACGAACCGCCCCACCTGCTGGCTGCTCTGGAGGTCGACCCGCAGCCACTTGGACCCGCCGAGGGAGCACCACTTGTCCGAGGTGCCGCCGGTCCAGCTGCCGTTGACCGCCTTGGCCGGTGCCTCGACCGCCGCGCACTGGCTGTCGGCGGTGGCCGGCTTGTTCAGCGCCAGGTTGGTGCTGGTCGGTGGCGCCGGGGTGTAGAGGCGGATGTCGGTGAGGCTGGCGCTGCCCTCGTAGACGTTGGTGTAGAGGTCGCCGATGACGAAGTAGTCCGGGTACGCGGAGCCGGCCGGCCACTGGTTCGGCCAGGTGGTGCTCCCGTACGCGTCGTTCTGCACCAGGTTGGCGTTGTACCGCCCGTCGTACTCGCCGGGTTCGCTGTTGTAGTGCCAGATGGGCGCGTTGTTGACGATGAACGGGCGGTGGAAGCGAAGGGTCTTCTGCCCGACCCGGGCGAAGTTGCCACTCGCCTCCAGGGTGTAGCCGGTGGTGTCACGTTCGATGGCGAAGGTGTAGAACTCGTTCGGCATCAGCTCCGGCTGCAACTCGGCGGCGGAGGAGAGCTGTTGTTCGGCGACTCCGCCGGAACAGCTCGTCATGAACCACTGGGAGTTGCCGGCGAGCCCGCCCGGACCGGGGTTCCAGTTCGGCAGGCCGCTGATCCACATGTTCACCGTGTTGAAGTTGCCGTCGCGGTAGTTGTAGTACTGGTTGGTGTTGGAGTCGCAGACCCGGCCGCCGGTGCCGGTGCCGACCCGGTCGGGGTGCTGGGAGAAGGAGTCCATCAGCACCTTGCGCCGGTAGTGCCAGAAGTGGTTGTTCCGGGGCGCCGGGTTGGCGAAGTCGACGATCGACAGGAAGTGGAACCCGTTGTAGCCGTACGGGCCGGAGCGGACGTCCTGCCACTCGCAGTACGGCACCGACGCGTCACCGGTCCAGCCGGGGCTGTTGGAGCCCTCGCCCCACGGGTGCTGGGTCTTGCAGCCCTGGGTGCTGTAGCCGTTGACCCGGCCGCCGTACTCGATCGAGCCGTTGCGTTTGCCGCCGAAGTCGATCGTCTTGAGCTTGTACTCGATCCGGTACTGCGACGGCAGTCGGTTCGTCGGCCGGAGGATCGCCCCGCCGGTGTGGTCGGGTACGTTCAGCACCGCCACGTTTCCGCCGCCCTGTGGCTGGGTGGTGATCGACGGTGGGGCTTCGATGACCCCGTTCTTGTCCCAGTCGCGGGCGGAGAGCGAGGCGGTGAGCCAACCGTTCTGGCCGACCGGGAACTCCTTGCGGTAGGTGTCGAACGAGGTGAGGGCGGTGGTCCAGTCGGGCCCGTAGTCGTTGCGGTACCACTGCCCGGAGTCGTCCATGATGGTGTCGAACGGGTTGGCGTACGTTTCCCGTACCCAGGGGGCGTTGCCGGGGTTGATCGGGTCGGCGAAGTTCTCGGAGTAGAGCAGGTTCCAGGCCACCTGGGCGTTGACGTCCGACGGTGCCGCCGGGTCCGCGGGCGCGGCCAGCGCACTACCGGGTACGAACGAGGTGAACGCGACGATGCCGGCGGTGACCGCGGCGACGGCGCTCCGACGGCCGACACCGCCGATGGTGTGACGCATGATTGCTTACGACCCTTCACTCGACGGGTAAAGAGCGAGCTGATCTGTCGGGTGACCGTGGATGACGCGCCGATCGCCATCCGATAATTCGAGTTACTCGAATTATCGAGCAATTTCAATCACCTATCGGAAATGCTTACACCGATAGCGACTCCAGTCAATGCGACCCGTCGTCGGGCTGCCGCACGGGACACCTGAGTGGATCTCCGGACGGGAGCTGGGCCATGATGGGCGCCGGTTGTCCCGACAGGTGAGGAAGTCGACGTGAGCGCAGGAACGATCGTCCGGGCCCCGGACGGAAGCCCGGTGACCCTCGGCGAGATCGGCCAGCGGGTGCTGCTGGTCAACCCCCGGGTACGCGCCTGGGACGTCGCCCTCGCCCCCGGTGAGTCCCAGCCCTGGCACCTGCACCACAACCCGTACGTGGTGCTCTGCCTGGAAACCTCGCCGTGCCGGATGGACTGGCTCGACGGCAGCCCGCCCCGGTTCCTCTCCGAGCGGGTCGGCGGTGTGGTGTACCGGCCGGTATCGCCGGTGCACATGCTCACCAACCACGGGGACGCGAACTACCGCAACCGGATCGTCGAGCTGCTCGACCTCGGCGAGGAGGCGTCCGGCGTACCCGATCCGGTCGGCCCGCCCGCCGAACCCGCCACCGACGGCCTCGACCCGGAGCTGGTCTTCGCCGACGACGACGTACGCGTCTGGGGCGTGGAGGTGGCGCCGGGCGCCCGCCACGAGTGGCGGGCCGGCAACCTTCCCGTGGTCGTCGTCGGCCTCTCCGACCCGGACCGGGACGGGGTGCACTACCTCGCCCCGGGTGAGCGTCACGTCCTCGCCGCCGACGGCCCGACCCCGCACGCCTTCCGCCTGGTCGAGCTGGCCTACCTCGACGGGAAGCCGGCCTGACCCGGCACCCGAATCCCCGGAGGGCTGGCGACTGATCGACTGGGAAACCGCCCTGGTCGCACCGCCGGAGCGCGATCTGTGGGATCTCGACCCCGGTGACGGCTCGATCCTGGACGCCTACGCCGAGGCGACGGGCGTGACAGCGCTGCCCGGGGTGCTGGAGTTGTACCGCATCCGTTGGGACATCTCGGACCTCGCGGTCGACGTCGACCGCTTCCGCCGCCCGCACACCGGAAACGCCGACGACAAGCAGTCGTGGGAACTCCTGAACCGTCTGGTCGCCCGCCTGACGCGATGAGCCCCCGCCCCGGTCATGCCGAGGGTCCGGGCTCGTGTCGGTCCTGGCCGCCGCTCGGCTTCTGATACGGGCGACGAACGCGCGCCAGGGGTCCGGTCCGAACGTCAGGACCGGGCCGCGCTGGTCCTTGCTGTCGCGTAGCCGACCACGCCCGCGACATTGTCCGCGACCTCTAGGCAGTCGCCGAGAATGCCAAAGGAGATCGACGCGGGCATCGTCGGGGATCCCGGCCGCCGAACGTGTGACCGCACGTAGTCTTGCCGGAAGCGGTAACTCGGTTTTCTTCTACATGGAACAACGTGTACGCGCACGTCATTCCATGATCCTCTTTAGTGCGATCAAGGGTGGTCACACTTTCCGGCCGTGGTAGTCCACGAGAGTGGTGAGCAGCCGCGCGAGCTGCTCGCGTTGCGGCAGGGTCAGTGGCGCGAGCACCTCGTCCTCCACGTCGGCCAGCAGCTTGTCGAGCCTCAGCAGTTGGCGACCGCCCTGGGCGGTGAGGGTGATGAGGTTCTGCCGCTGGTCGGCCGGATTGGGCGAGCGTTTCACCAGTCCGCGATCACCCAGCTCGTTGATGACCGCGACCAGGTCGCTGCGGTAGATACCCGTACGGCTGCTCAGTTCCGACTGGCTGACCGGGCCGGACGCGTCGAGCGTGGCGAGCACCGCGTAGTGCCACTTGCGGGCATCCACCCGCGCCAGCTCCGCGTTCACCAGTCGATCCGAGTGCATGGCGGCGAGGGACAGGAGTCGGGTCCGCAGGTGCCGCAGCCGCGCGACGGCGTCCTGCCGGTCGGCCGATCGCATGTCGGACGTGGCGTCGCTCATGCCATCATCGTACCCCTTGCGTTAGTCGCACTAACAAACTAGCGTCGTCGTTCCCGAACACCGTTAGTGTGACGAACGATCGCGAAGGACTCGCCATGCCTGAGATCAACGTGCTGGACTCGACGATCTACTACGAGGAGAACGGCGGCGGCACTCCCTTCGTCTTCCTGCACGGCAACCCCGGCTCGTCCCACCTGTGGCGCAAGGTGCTCCCCTCGGTCGACCTGCCCGCCCGCCTTCTCGCCCCCGACCTCATCGGCATGGGTCGCTCCGGCAAACCCGACCTGCCGTACCGGTTCGCCGACCACGCCCGGTACCTGGACGCCTGGTTCGACCGGCTGGACCTGCACGAGGTGGTGCTCGTCGGCCATGACTGGGGAGGGGCGCTCGCCTTCGACTGGGCGGCCCGCCACCCCGGCCGCGCCCGCGCGGTGGCCTTCTTCGAGACCATCGTCCGGCCGATGTCCTGGGACGAACTGGGTGCCGGGCCGCGCTCACGGGCCGAGGCCATGCGGGGACCCGAGGGCGAGACACTGGTACTCGACCGGAACTTCTTCCTGGAATCAGCCTTCACCGGCGGGGTGCTGAACCCGCTGAGCGAAGACGACATGGCGGCCTACCGGATGCCGTACCCCACCCGCGACAGCCGCCGCCCCCTGCTGGAATGGGCCCGCTCGCTACCGCTCGACGGGGAACCCGCCGACGTCACCGAACGCGTTCAGCAGTACGGAAAGTGGCTGGCGAGCAGCGACGACATCCCCAAGCTGCTGCTCACCTTCGACTCCTCGCCCACCCTGCTCATCGGGAAGGAGATGGCCGACTGGTGCGGGGCGAACATCGCCGCCCTGGAGACCCGGGCCTGTGGCCCCGCCGGCCACCACGCGCCCGAGGACCAACCCGAGGCCATCGCCGAGTCGATCACCGACTGGGCCCGGCGACACCATCTGGCCGGCCACATCTGAAGCACGAGACGTCCGCCGTGCCCCACCCCGCCGTTCAGTTCGGCCAGTCCCGTACCGCCTGTGCGACGTCAGGGTCGATGTCGTCGAGCATCGCGAGCACTTCCGACGGGGTCAGCTCAGGGCCTCGTGACACCTCGCACAGACGCCGGAACGCCGCCGGGCCGCCGTTCTTCCACAAACGCTGGGCAAGCAGTACGAGTCCGAACTCGAACCAGAGGTAGTTGGCCACCCCGCCCAGCCCATGGCCCTCCACGGGCTCCCGCATGCGGGCGAGCTCGCGTACCGGCCATGACACCGGCGCGGACCAGAACACCTCCGCCGCCTCCAGGGTCGGCAGCATCTCTGTCTCGACTTCCGAGAAGTACCCGACCATGCCGACGTTCGCGATGAACTCCCATAGCCAGAGGTTTACCGGATCTTCCCAGGTCGCGAAGTCGTGCGACAGGTGACTCATCTCGTGGGCCACGAACAGGTCGTTGAGCGGCGCGAGGTCGATCGGGTCGCCGTACAGGGCGTGCAACTGTCCCTTGGTCTGTTGCGACAACGTCGGAACAACATTGTCCAGGAGGGCATCCCACATGGGGGACGGTTCCTGACCGATCACCATCCGGTCGGTGGACACGTGCACCACTCCGTAGATGGAGAACAGGCCGACCCTCGGCCAGTCCCGGGGACCGACCACAAAAAGCGGTGGCGTCGGCGGGGTGCCCACGGTCTCCGACAACCAGGCAGCCACTCGTTGAACGCGCTCGGCGACAAATTGTCCCCGCTCCACCCCACCATCGCTGACGTAGACGGGGAACGGAAATCCCGTGACCTCGTGCAGTCCGCTGCTGTCCGGTGCGGGCCGCTCGGGTCGCGGCGGGGGTGCGTTGTCGTCAGTATCAGTACCCATATCGGACCAATCGTAGAAACGGCCTAGCCGTGGCAATGGCTCACATGTCAAGGACGTCAGTGGGTGGGGTGGTCGGCGAAACGCGTTTCGGCGACCACCCCACCATGATCACGCCTTAGCGGTCTCGGGCCGCCAGGTCCACTCCGTGCGGTCGTACAACGGGGTGAGTCCGAGCCGGGCAACCTTGTTCAGCGACGGGTTGGCACCCTCCACCTCCGGCTTGTCGACCTCGACGACAAGCCAGCGGCAACCGGCTGCGGCAGCGGCCTCGGCCCGGGCGGCGATCAGGGCCGACTGCACCCCGCGCCGACGATGGCTCTCCCGCGTCGCAGCGCAGTTGAGGTGCGCCGACTCACCGTCCAGGAACAGATTGGCGACGCCGACCATCTGATCGCCGTCCCACGCGGCGAACGCGTGGCACATGCCGCTCCGGGCCGCCGCCGACATGGACGCCGCCAGGTGCTCGTTCGGCGCGCCGAACAACTCCCAGGTCAACGCCGCCCACTCGTCGATCTCCTGGTCGCCGACCGGCCCGACGCGCAAACCGGTGCTGGCCGGTTTGACGTCACCAACCGCACCGGCGCACTGCACCAGAGTCGCGCCCGGGGTGAGGCCGTGCGCGGCGGCGATCTCGGCCCAGTCACCCGGGAGAAATTCCGGGGCGATCTGAATGTGGACCAAGGGGCTGCCGTGCTCCCGGTAAAAATCGACGATCTCGGTGATCAGCTTCTCGGTAACCGGTTCGGTGATGCCGAAACCGAGCGCCTTGTTGAAAAAGCCACCCATCGGATCGTTGCGGAGGGACAACATCACCCCGCCGCCGATCCGGCCGGTAGTGACACCGAACGCCTCTAGCACCGACTCGGGCGCGTTCGCGCCCCAACGGTGCATGAACTCCGCCTCGACAAGTTCGGCAATCTTGGTCAGGTCAGCTCGCGACATGGGCACTCCGGTCAAGAGACGATCTCGCTGGCACGCCGTCATTGAACGCCGCAGGACGGCGAGAACGTAACGGCTGTCGCCGAGGTGTGATCGGGATCGCCACGGCAAACCGCAGGTCAGAAGCGGTGCGCAGGCGACGCCCAACGGTACGTGTCAGTAACCGGTGATGCCGTCAGGGGGCGCAACTGTCGTCATGGCGCTCCAGCGAACTGCACCGGAACAGTGACGGGTTCACCTGCGACGGCGGCTGCCACCTCCGCGACGCCTGCTCGTAGTCGTACGCGAGGGAGAGCAGGGACGCCTCGGTGTAGGCGGTGCCGAGGAAGGACATGCCGACCGGGCGGCCGTTCGCCGGGTCGTACCCGATCGGCACCGCGACCGACGGGTACTGGGCGCGGGCGCCGATCCCGGCCGAGCCGCTGCCGACGAAGACGATCGCGTCCAGGGTCTGCGCCCGCAGCACCGAGTCGATCCGGTCCCGCGCGGCGGCGATGCCGGTGTCGCGGTTGGTCTCGTACGCCGCCTTTGCCACCGGGTCGGTCAGGTCGATCTCGTTCGAGGTGACCAGTTGGGTCTGGCCGAACTTGATCGTCCCCTCGGCCGCGTGCGCCAGGTTGTACCGGACCACGTCGTCCAGGGTGTCCATCGGCGCGCTGCGCGGCAACCGGGCCAGGTAGGCGTTCAGATCCCGCTTGAACTCGTAGTCCAGGATGCCCGGCGGCAGCCCGCCGGTGCTGACGGTGACCGGTACGACGGTGGCGCCACGCGCCCGGAGCACGTCGAGCGCCTCGTTGAAGACGACCCCCTGGTTGCCGGTCGGGGTGCTGGCGACCCCGATCCGCTTGCCCGAAAGCGCCGTGGTGGACAGTGCCCGGGTGTAGTCGGTGCCGACCACGCCACTGCTGGTGGCGGTGACCGGGTCCTCCGGGTCGATCCCGGTGAGCGCGGTGAGCAGCGCGGCGGCGTCGTACACCGAACGGGTCATCGGCCCGGCGGTGTCCTGGCTGGCGGCGATCGGAACCACACCGGTCCGGCTCACCAGGCCGACCGTCGGCTTCACCCCGACCAGCGAGTTCGCCGCTGACGGGCTGAGAATCGACCCGGAGGTCTCGGTGCCGATGGTGACCGAGGCGAGCGCCGCGGCGGCGGCCGAACCCGAGCCGGAACTGGAGCCGCTCGGAGTCTGGCTCACGTCGTACGGGTTGAGCACCTGTCCGCCGAGTCCGCTGTAACCCGACGGCATCCCGTTGGTGGTGAAGTTGGCGAACTCGGTCAGGTTGGTCTTGCCGAGGATGATCGCGCCGGCCGCGCGCAGCCGGGTGACGAGGAAGGCGTCCTTGGCCGGGTACGAGTCGGCGAGGGCGAGCGCACCGGCGGTGGTCGGCAGCCCCAAAACGTCGATGTTGTCCTTGACCAGGACCGGAATGCCGTGCATCGGGCCACGGGCGCGGCCCTTGCGACGGTCGGCGTCGGCCTGGCGGGCCTGCTCGACGGAGTCCCGGGTCAGCACCCGGACCGCGTTCAGTCCCGGGCCGTTGCTGTTGAGCGCCCGGATCCGCTCCAGGTACGCCCCGACCAGTTCCTCTGAGGTGACCCGCCGGGCGTCGAGTGCCTGCCGCAGTTGCGGGATGCTGGCGCGCTCCAGGTCGATCGGGAACGGCCGGTGCCGGTCGGTCGCCTCGGTCGGCGTCCCGACGGAGGCGACGACGAGCGCTGCCGCGACGGCGAGCACGGCGGTGAGCAGGACGAGCCGGGACGCGTGTCGCGGCCGGAATAGCGCAACGGTCTGACGCACCTGTACGACCCTTCGATGAGGCCGCGCCCGGTCGGAGGGCCGGGCGCGAAGTGGATCCGAGACGGTGTCGATCTAGGAAGAGAACACGGTCCCGCTGTTGTGGCCGTGCGACACAGAGATTGCCATCCGGTAAACGATTTCGCTTGCCCGTACCCGGACTCTCGTCCATCCACTTCGGACCTCGCTGGGCACCTTCAGACAGAACGTTGGCCGGCGGGCTCGCGCACCATGAACACGTCCACCGGATCCTCGGCCTCGAGAGTGAAACCGTGCCGCTCGTACAGCCGCCGGGCCGCACTGCCTTGCAACACCTGCAGCCGGACCGGGATGCCGTCGCGGTCGCACCGCTCCAACAGCTCGCGCAGCACCGCCGCACCGATGCCGCCGCCGTGCAGGTGCGGGGAGAGGTAGAAGTGCTCCAGCCAGTGGGCGTCCTCGGCCGGCCGCAGCGCCACGCAGCCGGCGAACGCACCGCCCACCTCGATCACCCAGGTGTGCGCCGGCACGAACCGCTCCCGCAGGCGCTGCCGAACCCGACACTCGTCGTACCGCCCGAGCCGCTCCAGGTCCGCCCGCAGCACCACGGCCCGCAGCTCGGCCACCGCCTCGACGTCCACCGCCGAAGCGGGTCGAAGCTCCCAGTCCGCCATGATCGCAGACTACTGGCCGAGATTGTCCCGCCCCGGTGCAGGTCACGGGGCGGTCAGCGCAGCCGGCGCTCGTAGCAGAGCGACAGGTCCGAGCCCACGTAACTACCGAACGCCTCGATCGGGTGGTAACCCTCGCGCTGATAGAAGCGCTGGGCGTCCGGCTGGGCGGTGCCCGTCTCCAGCCGAAGCGTGGTCCAGCCCCGGTCCATCGCGGCCGACTCCAGTGCCCGGAGCAGACCCGTTGCCACCCCGGTTCCGCGCGCGTCCGGGAGGACGTACATCCGCTTGATCTCCGCCGAGTCCCGGGACAGTTGGCGCAGTGCTCCACAGCCGAGCGGCCGGGCGGTGGCCACGTCGAGGGCGACGACAAAGACCGCGATGTCGGACTCCGACGGGGGTGTGCCGGGCTCGTGCTCGTCGGTGCCGTAGCGGGCGTCGAGTTCGGCGCGCTGCCGGGCCCGCAGGTCCCGACCCGCTGGATCGTCCCAGGGCCGGGTCTCGACACGCCATGGTCGCGCCACCTCGCCCCGCTCCACGTACGTCATGGGACCAACTGTCGCCCAACGCTGTCCACCGTTGCGCGCCACCCCCCGCTCCCAGCCACGCCAGGCGCCCGGAAGCAGGCATTTCCGGCACTGACCCGGAGTCGGGAGCGACGAGCGTCGCTACGTTGGGTAGCTAGTGCTCGCTGGCCACTCATCGAAACGACTATCGTCGTCGATCGCTTTGACCAGGAGATTGATCCATCCGATGCTCTAGATGTCGCGACAACCCGACATGAGAGTCAACCCCAACATCACGCTAAGTATGCGGACATGAGCATCTCCGCAACTCTTTTGCCGCCCAACCCACGGTTCCGGCCCAAAGCAACGATGTAAGTGGTCTCTGGAAATTGATCTGTTACAAGCAAGACCTAGGAAGGCCACCTTTGGCAGGTCTAGCGTTCCCGGCTTAGAAAAGCCGTGCTAGCCCCGGTTCGGGCCGATTGATGCACAGCGATCAGCGCGTACAAGGAGGTCTCCGGGTGGAGCCGATGGTCACAGGTCCGGGCGCAACCGGTGCCGGCGAGACGACCGGCCTCGCGGTGGCCGATCCGACACCGCCGTCGGCCAAGGTCAAGACCGTCAGCAAGTCGCCGACCCGGATCGCCCTCGCCCGACTACGCACCGACCGGGTCGCGATGACCTGCGCCATCATCTGCCTGGCCTTCGCGTTGATCGCGATCTTCGCACCGCTGCTGGCCAAACTGGAGGGACAGAGCCCGACCGAGCTGCACCAGGACCTGATCGACGAGTTCGGCTTCCCGACCATCGGCCCCACCGGCGAGCACTGGCTCGGGGTGGAACCGCGCCTGGGGCGTGACCTCTTCGCCCGCTGGGTCTACGGGGCCCGACCCTCGCTCATCGTCGCGGTCACGGTCACCGCGATCACCACGTTCGTCGGGGTCGTCGTCGGCCTGGTCGCCGGCTTCTCCGGTGGCTGGGTGGACCGGATTCTCTCCTGGCTCATCGACCTGGTGCTGAGCCTGCCGTACCTGCTCTTCGCGATCGCCAGCTCGGCCGTGCTGGTGGCGATGTTCGGCGGCGCCGAGGGCGCCTCGTCGGAACAGGTCGCGAAGATCCGCTTCATCTCGCTGATCTGCGTACTCTCCTTCTTCGGCTGGGCCAGCCTCGCCCGGCTGGTCCGCGGACAGGTGCTCTCGCTGCGGGAACGGGAGTTCATCTCGGCCGCCCGGGTGCTCGGCGTACCGACCCGGCAGATCCTGTTCAAGGAGCTGCTACCCAACCTGGTCGCGCCGATCGTCGTCTCGGTGTCGCTGGCCCTGCCCGGCTACGTCGTGGCCGAGGCCGGGTTGACCGTGCTCGGTGCCGGACTGATCGAGCCCACACCGTCGTGGGGTCTCACCATCGCCGCCGCCGAGACCTACTACCGGGCCGACCCGCTCTACCTCTGGTTGCCGGTACTCGGCATCACCATCCTGGTGCTCGCCCTGAGCCTGCTCGGCGACGCCGTCCGCGATGCCTTCGACCCACGGACCCGCCGCTGACCGGCGCCCCGCGCCACAGCCCGGACCGCCACAAGACCGGACCCGCCACCGACGGGGTCCGCCGCACAGGAAGACCGGAGCCGTCACCATCGGTCTCCGCCGAAAAGGAAGACAGGAGCACGTTTGTGAGGCACATGAAGGTGGGTCTGGCCGCTGCGGTCACCGCCGCGCTGGCGCTGTCCGGATGCGGCAGCCCTTCGGCCAACAACAACAGCGGCGGCGGGGGTGACACCTCGGCGATCAGCACCCAGCAGAACGCGCTCGACCCGACCGCGAAGGGTCCCGCGGCCGAGGTGCCCGGGGCGAAGAAGGGCGGGACGATCACCGTCTACTCCCAGTCGACCCCGGACAGCTTCGACCCGACCGACATCTACTACACCGACTCCGGTGAGATCGCCAAGCTGATCTTCCGTACGCCCACCCAGTACGCGGTCCGGGACGGCAAGTCGGTGCTCGTACCCGACCTCACCGACCTGGGCACCGTGTCGGACGACAAACTCACCTGGACCTTCAAGATGCAGTCGGGGCTCAAGTACGCCGACGGCAGCGAGATCAAGGTCGAGGACCTGGCGTACGCGATCAAGCGCTCCTTCGCCCACGACGTGTTCGCCAACGGCCCCACCTACCAGCTGACCTACTTCAAGGACGGCGACAAGTACAAGGGTCCGTACACCGGTGGTGACACCTACGCCGGTGTGGAGACCCCGGACGCCACCACGCTGGTCATCCACCTCGCCCAGCCCTTCGCCGACCTGCCCTTCTACCTGACGTTCTCGGCGTTCGCGCCGATTCCGAAGGAGAAGGACACCAAGGAGAACTACAAGAACAACCCGGTGGCCAGCGGCCCGTACCAGTTCGACGCCTTCACCCCCGGCACGGAACTGAAGCTGAAGAAGAACACCAACTGGGACGCCAACTCCGACGCGGTCCGGCACCAGTACGTCGACGGCTGGGACTTCAAGTGGGGCCAGGAAGACGTCAAGACCCAGCAGCAGGTGCTCAACAGCAACGGTCCGGACGCCAACGCGCTCAACTACGCCCCGATCGACGCGTCGCTGATCCCGCAGCTCACCGGCGACAAGAAGGCTCAACTGCTGCAGGGCGACAGCCCGTGCAACTACGCCGTCAACCTCGACACCCGCAAGATCCCGCTGGAGGTCCGCAAGGCGATCGCCAAGGCGTACCCGTCCGACCAGATCTGGAAGGCCGGCGGCCTGAACAGCTACGTCGCCGAGCCGTCCAGCACCATCCTGCCGCCGAGCGTGCCGGGCTACACCAAGTACGCCCCGCTGCCCGATCTGAGCGGCACCGGCACCGGTGACCCGGCCGGCGCCAAGAAGCTGCTGGAGGCGGCCGGCAAGGTCGGATTCGAACTGAGCTGGTACTACGACAACACCAAGCCGATCCCGCAGCAGACCGCCCAGATCCGGGCGGACGCCCTGAAGGCCGCCGGCTTCACGGTGAAGCCGATCGGTGTCACCACCGCCGAGCTGCGCGCCAAGATCGCCGACTACGACGCGCCGGTCAACATGGGTCAGGGTCCCTCGGGCTGGTGCTCGGACTGGCCCACCGGCGGTAGCTGGTTCCCGGTGCTGTTCCAGTCGCACAGCATCAGCGACGGGATCAGCTGGGGCCTCCTGTCCGACAAGGAACTGGACGCGAAGATCGACGCGATCGCCGCCCTGCCGGCCGAGCAGGCCACCGCCAAGTGGGGCGAGCTGGACAAGGAAATCATGGGCAAGTACGTGGCCATCCCGCGCTACTACGTCAAGATGGCCACCGTCATCGGCTCGAACATCGGCGGTGGTGTCGGCGACGGCACCCAGGGTGAACCGTTCTACGTGGACATGTTCCTCAAGAGCTGACCTTCCTCCCCTCGGTGGGCGCCGGTCAACGCAACCCCGCAGCCGACCGGCGCCCACCCCCTCTCGTTCCGGCTGGCCTGGTCCAGCCCACTGACCACCCAGGAGCTTGGCGGTGCTCTTCTACATCCTGCGACGGATCGCCAGCGCGATCTCCGTCGTCGTCGTGACCCTGGTCGCCAGCTTCGGGTTGTTCTTCGTCGCGCCCACCGACCCCGCCGGGGTGATCTGTGGCCAACGCTGCACCCCGGAGCGGTACAACGAGATCAGCAAGAGCCTCAACCTCGACCAGCCCGTGGTCGACCAGGTCACCGACTATCTCAAGGGCCTGGTGACCGAGCGGACCTTCACCTCAGGCGGCCTCTCCATCAAGTGCCCGGCACCCTGCCTCGGCTACTCGTACACGCTCGGGCAGCCGGTGACGAAGCTGATCGGACAGGCCCTGCCGGTCACCATCTCGATCGTCCTCGGCGGCGCGGTGGTGTACCTGATCGTCGGCATCCTGGCCGGCATCATCGCGGCCCGAAGACGCGGCACCACGATGGACCGGTTCATGGTCGGATCCGCGCTCGGGATCAACGCGGTGCCGTACTTCGTGGTGGCGCTCCTGGTCTCGCTCTACGCGACCTTCCTGCCCCGCTCGGGCTACCACCCGTTCCTGGAGAACCCGGCCACCTGGGCGACCGGGCTGCTGGCAGCCTGGCTCACCCTGGGCCTGACCAACGCCGCGTCGTACACCCGCTACGCCCGCGCCTCCATGATCGAGACGCTCGGTGAGGACTACATTCGCACCGCCCGCTCGAAGGGCATCAGCGAACGGCGGGTCGTCTACCGGCACGGCCTGCGGGCCGCGATCACCCCGGTCGCCACCATCTTCGGCCTCGACCTCGCCTTCCAGCTCACCGGTGCGATCTTCACCGAGGCCCTGTTCGGCCTGCCCGGCCTGGGGATGCTCACCCTGCGCGCCTTCAACCAGTACGACCTGCCGGTGCTGATGGGCGGGGTGCTGATCGGCTCGGTGGTGCTGGTCGCGATGAACCTGGTCATCGACGTCCTGTACACGATTCTCGACCCAAGAGTGAGGCTCGGATGAGCGAACCGCAGGTGGCGGTGAACCCCTCGGCCACGTCCGGAACGGACGGCCGTAGGCCCGAGACGGTCGCCCGGACCCGGAACTTTAGCACCATGGACAGCTCGGCCGAGCAGTCCTACCTCACGGTACGGGACCTCACCGTGTCGTTCCCGACCGCCGACGGTGTGGTCCGCGCGGTACAGGGGCTCAGCTACTCCGTGCCGCTCGGTCGTACGCTCGCCATCGTCGGCGAGTCCGGCTCCGGCAAGAGCGTCTCCAGCATGGCGATCATGGGGCTGCACGATCCCAAGAGCACCCGGATGACCGGCTCGATCCAGCTCGGCGGCCACGAGATCGTCGGCATGTCCCAGCCGGAACTGCGTCGGCACCGGGGCAGCGCGGCATCGATGATCTTTCAGGACCCCCAGTCGTCGCTGCACCCGTACTTCACCGTGGGCGACCAGATCGTCGAGGCGTACCGGGCACACCACAACGTGTCGAAGCGGGTCGCCCGGGAACGGGCGGTCGAGATGCTCGGCCGGGTCGGCATCCCCAGCCCGCGACGCCGGCTCGACGACCACCCGCACCAGTTCTCCGGCGGCATGCGACAGCGGGCGATGATCGCCATGGCCCTGGTGAACGACCCGAAGCTGCTCATCGCCGACGAGCCGACCACCGCGCTCGACGTCACCGTACAGGCGCAGATCCTGGACCTGATCATGGATCTGCAACGCGACTTCGGCTCGGCGGTCCTGTTCATCACCCACGACCTCGGCGTGGTCGCCGAGATCGCGGACGAGGTCCTGGTCATGTACGGCGGCCGCGCGGTCGAGTACGGCCGGGTCGACGCGATCCTCGGCCGCCCGCTGCACCCGTACACCTGGGGCCTACTGGAGAGCATCCCCGCGGTCTCCGGGGAACCGACCCGGCTGCACCCCATCCCCGGGCTGCCGCCCAGTCTGCTCGCCCTGCCGACCGGATGCGCGTTCCACCCCCGGTGTGAGTTCCCCGACCGGGTGCCGGGAACCGGTGCCTGCGCGGCCGAGCTGCCCGAACTGGTGTCGCGGACCGCCGACACCGCCCGGCAGTCCCGTTGCCACCTGCACCGCCCGGACCAGATCTTCGAGGCGGAAATCCTGCCCCGGCTGCCGTGAAGGACGAACGATGACCACCAGCACCATCCCGACCTCGGCCGAGCCGGCGCGCAGCCGCATCCCCAGCGTGCCCGGCGCCCCGCTGCTCGAACTGCGCGACCTGAAGATGCACTTCCGCACCCGGGGCGAGGGACTCATCGGCCGGGCCGACCACAGGATCCGGGCCGTCGACGGGGTCTCGCTGCAACTGCGCGAGGGCGAGACCCTCGGCCTGGTCGGCGAATCCGGCTGCGGCAAGACCACCACCGGACGGTTGATCACCCGACTGCTCGAACCGACCGGTGGACAGATCCTCTACCAGGGCACCGACATCGCCCACCTGAAGGAGCGGGAGCTGCGGCCGTACCGCCGGGAGCTTCAGTTGATCTTCCAGGATCCGTACTCCTCGCTGAACCCCCGGCACACCGTCGGCACCATCGTCGGCACCGCGCTGCGGGTGCACGACATCGTGCCCCGGGGCAAGGAACTCGCCCGGGTGCAGGAGCTGCTGGAGGTGGTCGGGCTCAACCCGGAGCACTACAACCGCTACCCGCACGAGTTCTCCGGTGGTCAGCGCCAGCGGATCGGCATCGCCCGCGCGCTCGCCGCCCGGCCGAAGGTCATCGTCGCCGACGAGCCGGTCAGCGCCCTCGACGTCTCGATCCAGGCGCAGGTGATGAACCTCCTGGAGGACCTGCGCAAGGAGTTCGGCATCGCGTTCATCTTCATCGCCCACGACCTCGGCGTGGTACGCCACTTCTGCGACCGGGTGGCGGTGATGTACCTCGGACGGGTCGCCGAGATCGGCGACCGGGACGGGATCTACGGAACACCGAGGCACCCCTACACCCAGGCGCTGCTCTCCGCGGTGCCGGACGTCGGCGTGGTCCGGGGCACGCCGCCCAAGGCCCGGATCCGGCTGGTCGGCGACGTGCCGAGCCCGGTCGACCCGCCCTCGGGCTGCCGGTTCCACAGTAGGTGCTGGAAAGCCGAGGAGATCTGCTCCACCAGCAGCCCGGCGCTGCTGGAGAAGGCGCCCGGCCAACTGGCCGCCTGCCATTTCGCCGAACCCCAGCCGGCGGTACAGGACCCGGTCGCCTGATCCGTGGCACCCACCCCGGGAAACTCAGGGGATGACGAGGCGGATGCCGGCGGCGCCGGGCCGGTCCATCGTGACCAGCGCCTCCGGCGCCTCGTCCAGGGTCAGCGTCCGGGTCACCAGGCGACCCGGGTCCAGCACCCCGCCGGTGATCAGCCCGAGCAGCGCCGGGTACGCGTGCGCCGCCATGCCGTGGCTGCCGCGTACCTCCAGCTCGCCGGCGATCACCAGGTCCATCGGGAGCGCCGGCGCGCCGAGTACGGCCGGCAGGAGGCCGACCTGGATGTGCCGGCCCTGTCGACGCAGACTCCGGATGCCGGCCACGCAGGTGTCGTGGCTGCCCAGCGCGTCCACCGAGAGGTGCGCGCCGCCGCCGGTCAGGTCCCGTACCGCCTCGGCCACCCGTGCCGGACCGGCCGCCGCGCCCAACCCTGAGCCGGCCGTGCCCGGATCGTGGGTCACCTCAGCCACGTTCACGGTGGCCACCGCGCCACACTCGCGGGCCAGGGCGAGCGCAGACTCGGACACGTCGACCGCCACCACCCGGGCCCCGCTCGCGGCGGCGATCATCACAGCGGAGAGACCCACCCCGCCGCAGCCGTAGACCGCCACCCACTCGCCGGCCGCCACCCGTCCCTGGCTGACCACCGCCCGGAAGGCGGTGGCGAACCGGCAGCCGAGCGCCGCCGCCACCGGATAGCTGACCTGGTCGGGCAGGGCCACCAGGTTGACCGCCGCGTGGTCGACGACCACGTACTGCGCGAACGACCCCCACTGGGTGAACCCGGGCTGGGTCTGGCGTGCGCAGACCTGCTGCTGTCCGGCAAGGCATTCGGCGCACCGGCCGCAGCCGTAGACGAAGGGCGCGGTCACCCGGTCACCGACCCGTACGCCGGTCACCTGCGGGCCGACCTCGGCGACCACCCCGGCGAACTCGTGACCGGGCACGTGCGGCAACCGGACGTCCGGGTCGTGTCCCTGCCAACCGTGCCAGTCGCTGCGGCACAGGCCGGTCGCCTCGACCCGGACCACCACGCCGTCGACCGGCGGGCGCGGATCCGGCACCGTACGAATCTCGGGCCGGGCGCCGTACTCGTCGAAAACCACCGCTCGCACGGTCGGCATCCTGTCACAGGTCACCGGCCGGCCGGCACCCCGTCCGGGTGCGGATCGCTCAGGTCACGGGCGTGACGCTGGCCGGTGGTGTCAGGTCGCGTACGGTCCCGAGCGTCGCGCCGTCGGCGCCGACCAGCACGATCGCGTAACCGGCCGCCGTCGGCTCGCTCACCGCGTGCGGGACGAGGAACCAGCCGCCGGTCACGGTCACCTCGGTCGGTGGCCCACCCCGGGTGATCCGGACCATTGTGGCCGGCCAGGTGCCCACCGTACCGAAGACGATCTCGCTGTTGCGGTTGACCGTGACCTGGTCGTCGGCACCTCCGCAGCCGCCGAACCCACTGACCCAGCCGCCGTGGTCCTCCAGGTCGAGGTAGTAGCAGCGGGCTCTGAGGTGGTCGCTGGCGACCGGATCGGTCACCCAGAGGCTGATCCTGGTCCCGTTGGGGAGCTGGTCGGTTCCGGCGAGCAGGTGCTGGGTCGGCGGCTCCGACACCCCCTCCTTTTCCCGTACACCGTCCGCGTACCGCTGGAACGCCTGGTCAACCCGGGTCTGCTGGTCCGGGGCCGGATCGTCGCGACCGACACATCCGACCAGTCCCGCGACAGCGACGACCAGCCCCACGATCGCTGATCGAGCCCGAACCCCGGTCACCCCATTGATCACGCCGAACGCCTCCCCCGTTGTACGTCCGCCCAGCATGCCCGTCCGGGACGACCGGGCGCAGCCCGGATTCCGCTCGACCCGTACGCGGACGGCCGGACATCGGCCGGGCTGGTGTCACCCGGCGGTCGGCGGCCGGGGGATCCACCGGTACAGCACGGCGACGGCGGCGGCACCCACACCGGCCATACTGAGCACGGCCACGGTCAACGACCCGACGGTCAGGACGGCGGCGATCAGCAACGGGCCGGCGCCGGTGCCGAGATCGGCGCAGAGGCGCCAGGCGCCCAGGAACTGCGCCCGCCCCGACACGGGTGAGACGTCCGCTCCCAGGGTCATGACCAACCCGCTGCTCAGGCCGTTGCCCAACCCCATCAGCATCGCCACCCCGGCGAGCCCGACCACCGTCGTGGCCAGCGGCAACAACGCGTGCGCCAGCCCGAGCAGGAACATCGACGGGACGGCCACCACCCGCCGGCCCCACCGGTCCATCACCTTGCCGGACGGATAGAAGAGCAGCATGTCGACCGCGCCGGAGAGACCGAAGATGAGGCTGAGCGTGGCGGGGTGGAGGTCGAGGTGCGCGCCCCAGAGCGGGACGACCGTCTGCCGTGCCGCGCGCAGTGCCCCGACCAGGAGGACACCGAGGCCGAGGGTCCGTAGCACGGCGAGGTTGTCCCGGATCACCGCGAGCGTGCCGACCCTGGCCGGCACGGTTCCCGTACCCGCCGTCCGGTCGACCGGCAGGCCGGGCAGGAGCACCAGCACCGTCGCCGCCACGGCCGCGGCGACCGCGTGGACCCAGTAGCCGCCATCGGTGCCGAGCACGGTCATCGCCGCCGCCCCGACGAACGGGCCCACAAACGCCCCGATCCGGCTCGCCCCACCGAGGGTGGAGAGGGCGCGGGCGCGCAGCGCGTACGGCACCACCTCGGTGACGTACGTCTGGCGGGCCACTCCCCAGACCGCGCCGACCAGTCCGACCGCGGCCACCGCGAAGCCGAGCATCCAGACCGAGGTGGCGAAGACACAGCCGAGCAGCGCGGGCACCACGAGCGCGCTGGACCAGACCATCGCGGGCCGCTCGCCGATCCGGGCGATCAGGGCGCCCGCCGGTACGGCGCCGACGATCTGTCCGACCCCGATGAGGCCGACCAGCACACTGGCGGTGCCGGCCGAGGCGCCGAGGGCGGTGCCGGAGAGCACGACCACCGGAGCGACCGCTCCCTGCCCGAGGCTGTAGATGGCGCTCGGCAGGTAGACCGTCGGCCCGAGGGAGCCGATCGTCACCGCCACGGACCCGCCGGTCCCGGTCCCGGAGCCGGAGCCGGAGCCGGAGCCGGAGCCGGAATGATCATGCACCGGATCAACCTATCCGGCGCCGAGGACGGGGCGGCCACCAGGGCTGTGAACAGGTGCGACGGCCCACAGAGGGACGCCGGCCCGGCAGCGGCCGATCGATCGAGTGGGCCGTGGGAGCGCCGGCGACGGGTTATATTCGGCGCACCCGAGGAATTGATCAACCTCCTCTCCGCTGCCGCTCGTTGTTCACGGATCGTCCACACGCCGCCCATACACCGCCCACGCCGCCCACACGCCGCCGACACGTCCAGGAGGCCGAAATGCCCGCACCAGTTCCACCGTTCACCCGCGAGACCGCGATCCAGAAGATCCGCATGGCCGAGGACGGGTGGAACTCCCGCGACCCGCAGCGGGTGGCGCAGGCGTACACGCCGGACTCCCGTTGGCGTAACCGGGCCGAGTTTCTCCACGGGCGCGAGGAGATCATCGCGTTCCTCACCCGGAAATGGGCGAAGGAGATCGAGTACCGCCTGATCAAGGAGCTGTGGGCGTACGACGGCAACCACATCGCCGTCCGCTTCGCGTACGAGTCGCGGGACGATTCCGGCAACTGGTTCCGCTCGTACGGCAACGAGAACTGGGAGTTCGACGACGAGGGGCTGATGCGGGTGCGGCTGGCCAGCATCAACGACGTACCGATCAAGGAGTCCGAGCGGAAGTACCACTGGCCGCTCGGCCGCCGCCCCGACGACCACCCGGGACTGAGCGACCTGGGGCTGTGAGGCTCAGGGGGTACGCGCCCCGCCCGGTGGCCGCCACGGCCACGGTACGTCCCGCAGCGCCGCCCGCACCAGCAGGTCCTCGAAGTCGCGCAGCAGTGCCACGGCCCGGTCCGGCGGCAGGAAACAGGTGTCCACGGTGAGGACCAGGCCCACCGCGCCGGGCGCGTCGACCAGTTGCAGCCGGCAGCGCCAGACGAACCTGGTGGCTGGTTCGGACCAGACCATCGTGCTGCGCGCCCGGACCTCGTCCAGCGCCCGCTGATCGAGGTCCGGTGCAGCGGCAGCCGGATCCCGGGGCAGTCGGATGTCATTGACCAGGCAGTACGGACCGAGCATCGTGAGATAGTCGAAACCCAGGTCGGCGAAGGCGCGCCGGATGGCGGGCGGGTCGTAGTAGGCGTGCCGGTACCCCTCCATCGCGGCCTGCCCGACCCGGGGCAGCAGCCGGGCGAAGCTGGGCCGGTCGGCGAGATCCACGACGATGAGTCCGAGCTGGTTGAGCTTGGCGATCGCGTCGCCGTGTCCGGGCTGGAACCGGTTGCTCGCCATGCTGACCAGACCGCACCGGTCCGGCCCGCGACGGGCCTCCGCACCTCTGGAGCCGGTGCCGGAGCCGTTGTCGGTGCCGTTGTCGGTGCCGTTGTCGGTGCCGGTGCCGGTGTCCGAGCTGGAACTGGAGCCGGTGTCGGAGCTGGAGCCGGTGTCGGTGTCGACGGTCAGTGCGGCGGTGGCCGCGAGCAGAACGGTGGAGGTGCTCACCCGGTGCCGCGCCGCGATCATGTGGCTGGCCAGCTCGACCGCCTCGGAGACCAGCGTCAGCTGCCGGTAGCGGGGCGGATGCGGCGGGCCGCCGTGGGCGAATCCACCCACGGGCAGGCGCGGGAACTCCCTGGTCCAGTAGTCGATCGCCCGCGCGGAGCGACGCCGCTGGGCCTGGGCCTCCCGCCGGGCGACGTCGATCGTCTGCAGGCCCGGCGGCGCGGCCACGGTTCCGCGTACGAGCAGGAGTCGCAGATCCCGCAGCACGGTCTCGGTGGCGTGAAAGTCCACTGTGGCGTGACTGAAGACGAGCACGATCCGGCGTACCCGGCCGGCGACGAGCACCAGCGCCACCCGTACCGGCCACTCCTCGGCGTGATCGAACGGGGCGTCGCCGAGTCGCTCCCCCACCTCGCGGGCGAGCCCCGCGCCGTCGTCGTTCGGGAGGTGGTCGTCCGTACCGCCCTCGACCGCCTCGACAATCAGCAGGGGTAGCCGTCCCGTGTCGGCCGCCACCTGCCGCAGTTCGTCCCCGACCGGGCGGACCCGGGTCCGCAGCGACTCGTGCCGGTTGACCAGAGCGCCGATCGCGTCGGCGACCGCCGGCACGTCGGACGGGGAACGCCGCGGTACGGCAACCACCCGGCACAGGTTGAGCCAGCTGTTTCGCGACCGGAAGTCGTCCAGGGTCCACCACATCGCCCGCTGTCCCCAGGTCAACGGGGCGGTCTCCGCCCGGTCGCCACGGAACTCGATGTCCGCCCACCGTCGCACGACGGTCCCGTCCGGTATCGCCACCCGCACCATGCACCCTCCCGGGACGTCTCGGTAACCAGCGATTCTCGGCCCCGATCGCGATGCCGGCAACGCACCCGGAGTGTTAACAAGGGGCCCTTGTACTACGGAAAACGATAAGAAGGGGCCCTTCCTTACATCGAGGGGGAAAGCGGTTTCCTGAGGTGGGTCGTCCTATGTGGAGGGTATCCGTGATTCGGTTCCAATCCGCTGCCCCGTTCGGCCGATCCCCGCCGGCCAGCGCAACGGGCACACTGCGAATCGGAACGCCGCGCTAACACTGAGCAACGACGAAACGCTGAGCTGACCGACCATCAGACCGACGATGCGGCCAATGCACGGGGTGGGCCCGCCCGTCTCGGCGAATTGAGGCAGACCACGTGACCGAGGTCGAGCTACCCGCACGACCGGCCGCCACCGGGCCGCCGACGATTCCCCGCCGGCCCGACGGACGCGCCCCGCTCTCCTTCGGCCAGGAACGGCTCTGGTTCATGGAGCAGTTCGCCCCCGGCACCGCCGCGTACGTCATCCCGGTCACCCTGCGCCTGCGTGGTCCACTCGATCCCGACCTGCTCGGCCGCGCCCTCGACGCGGTCGCCGCGCGCCACGACAGCCTGCGCATGCGCTTCACCCAGGACGTCGACGGCCTGCCCGCCGTCGACCTGGCCGGACCGGTCACCGTCCCACTCGTCACCGCCCACGCGCACAGCGCCGGACGGGCACGGGAACTGGTCGCCGACGCCGCCCGGCAGCCGTTCGACCTCGCCACCGCACCACTGCTGCGGGCGCTGCTCATCCGGCTCGGCGAGACGGACCACGTACTCCACCTCGCCGCCCACCACATCGTCACCGACGGCTGGTCGTTCGACCTGCTCCTGGGCGAGCTGGCCACCCAGTACGCCGGGTACCTCGACGGCCGCCCCGAGCCCTCGGCACCGGCAGTCCGGTACGGCGACTACGCGGCCTGGCAACGGGAACGCGTCGACAGCCCGGCCGTACGCGGCCAGCTCGACTACTGGCGCGGCGCGCTGGCGGACGTACCACCACTGGAACTCCCCACCGACCGGCCCCGACCGGCCGAGCAGGGCCATGAGGGCGCGACCCACCGCTTCACGCTCGACGCCGGACTCACCGACGAGCTGCGGCGGTTGGGCCGGCGCCATCGCGCGACGCTGTACATGACGTTGCTCGCCGGACTCCAGACACTGCTGTTCCGCCAGTCCGGGCAGCGCGACTTCGCGGTCGGCTCGCCGGTCGCCGGTCGGGTGGTGCCCGAACTGGAGCACCTGATCGGCCTGTTCATCAACACGCTCGCGCTCCGCGCCGACCTGAACCTCGACGCCGCCGCCGCAACCGGGGCCGGCGGCAGCACCGGCAGCGCGGTCGAGCCGAGCTTCGCGACGTTGCTCGGACGGACCCGGACAACGGTGATCCGGGCGCTGGCCCGCCAGGAGGTCCCGTTCGAACGGCTGGTGCAGGAACTGCACGTGCCCCGCGACGTCAGCCGCGCCCCGGTCTTCCAGGTGATGTTCGCGCTGCAGAACTACGCCCGGGGCGCGAACCGGTGGCCGGCCGGACTGGTCGCGGAGAGCTTCGGCACCGGCATCTCCAGCGCCCGCTACGACCTGGCGGTCTATCTCTCCGAAGCCGACGACGGGTTGCGCGGCAGCGTGCTCTACAACACCGACCTGTTCGACCCGCAGACGATGACCCGCTTCACCGACCACTACCGCAACCTGCTGCGCGCCGCGGTGGCCCGGCCGGACCTTCCCCTGGTCGACCTCGACCTGCTCGACCGGGCCGAACGGGACCGGGTGCTCTCCTTCGGCGCCCCGGCACCGGCCCGGCGGGCAGCGGGCGCCACGACAGCGACAAGCGACGCCGGGACCCTCGCCGACCTGATCACGCCGTACGCGGTCAGCACATCCACGACGGCGGCCGTGGTCTGCGGCGGCGACTCGGTCACGTACCGCGAACTGGACCACAGGGCGAACCGGATCGCCCGGTTCCTGCGTCGACGGGGCGTCGGGCCGGAGTCACTGGTCGGCGTCTGCCTGGAACAGTCGGTCGAACTCGCGGTGACCCTGCTCGGCGTACTCCGGGCCGGTGGCGCGTACGTGCCGCTCGACCCCGAGCAACCACCGGCACGGCTCGCCGGCATGCTCGCCGACGCCGGGCCGGCGATCGTCCTCACCGACACCACGCTCCGGGCCCAGCTGGCGCCGCTGACCGACGCCCCGCTGGTCTGCCTGGACCTGGTACGCGACGAGGTGGCGGCCGAACCGGAGACCGCGCCGCCGGACGGGGCGTCGCCGGACAACCTCGCCTACGTCATCTACACCTCCGGCTCCACCGGCACCCCCAAGGGGGTGGCCGTCGCCCACCGGCAGGTACTGCGCTACCTCAACGGCATCGCCGACCGCCTGGACGTGCCACCCGCCGGCCGGTACGCGCTGCTCCAGTCGATGTCGTTCGATTTCAGCGTCACCGTGTTCTACCTGGCCCTGGCGACCGGCGGCACGGTCCACCTGGTGCCCCGCCGCTGCACCGGCGCCGAACTCGCCGACGAGCTGCGCCGACACCGGATCGACTACCTGAAGATGACCCCGTCGCACCTGGCCGCGCTCGCCGCCGACGTGCCCCCGGGTGCGCTGCTCCCGCACCGGGCGCTGCTGCTCGGCGGGGAGCCGGCCGACCCCGGCTGGGCGGCCGGGCTGGCGGAGGGGAACACCCGGGTGGTCAACCACTACGGCCCGACCGAGGCGACCGTCGGCGTCACCACGTACCGGATCCGGGCGACCGGGACCGGGCCGGGACCGGTACCGATCGGCACGCCGCTGCCGTACGCCCGGGTCCACCTGCTGGACCACCGACTGCGCCCGGTGCCGGTCGGCACCGTCGGGGAGATCTACCTCGGCGGGGACCGGCTGGCCCGCGGCTACCTGAACCAACCGGGGCAGACCGCCGGGCGGTTCGTCGCCGACCCGTTCGGGCCGCCCGGTGGCCGGCTGTACCGCACCGGCGACCTCGGCCGGTGGCGCGGCGACGGCGAGCTGGTCTTCCTCGGCCGCCGCGACCACCAGGTCAAACTCCGCGGCTACCGGGTGGAGCTGGGCGAGGTCGAGGCGGCGTTACGGGAGCACGACGGGGTCGTCCAGGCGGCCGTGCTGCTCCGCGACGACCGGCTGGTCGCCTATCTCGAACGGCGTTCCGGCGCGGTGACGACCGAACCCGCCACACTGCGCCGTACTCTCGCCGACCGGCTCCCCGAGTACATGATCCCCACCCGCTACGTCTGGCTCGACCGGCTGCCGTTGCAGGAGCACGGCAAGGTCGACCGTGGGGCACTGCCCCCGCCGGGCGACGACCGACCCACGGGTACGCGGGTGGCGCCCGACGGCCCGGTCGAGACCGTCATCGCGGCGGTCTGGCAGGCGGTGCTCGGGATCGACCGGATCGGCGTCACCGACGACTTCTTCGACCTCGGCGGACACTCGTTGCTCGCCACCCGGGTGGTGGCCCGGCTCCGGCGCGAACTGCCGGAAACCGTCGACGGACCGGTGCACCCGGTCACCGTGATGGACCTGTTCAAGCACCGCACCGTACGCGAACTGGCCGAACTGGCCGAACTGGTCACCGGTGACGGCGGCCGGGCCGGCGGCCTGCTGCACGAGCTGACCCCACCGGTGCCGGCGACCACCGAGCGGGTGCGCTCCCTGGTCTGCGTCCCGTACGGGGGCGGCAGCGCGGTGGTCTACCAGCCACTGGCCGACGCGCTGCCGGTCGGGCACCGCCTCTACGCGGTGGCGGTACCCGGGCACGACATCGGCCTCGCCGACGACCCCCGACCGATCCCGGAGGTGGCCCGCGCGGTCGCCGACGAGATCCTGGCCACGGTCGACGGCCCGCTCGCCCTGTACGGCCACTGCGGTCCCGGCGGGGCGCTCGCGGTCGAGATCGCTCGTCTGCTCGAGGCCGCCGGCCGTGACCTGGACGCCCTCTACCTCGGTGGGGTGTTCCCGTTCGCCCGTCCGGTCGGCGGGGTGCTCGGTCCGTTGCTGCGACTGCGGCTGGCCGAGCGGATCCGCAGCGACCGGATCTACCGCACCTGGCTCCAGGCGCAGGGCGCCGACCTCGGTGCACTCGACCCGGACCAGGCCGCCTTCCTGATCCGCGCGATGCGGCACGACGCCCGGGTCGCCGAGGACTACTTCACCGCCCTGGTGCATCAGCGGGTGGCGCCGCTGCGGGCGCCGATCGTCTGCGTGGTCGGTGATCGCGACCGGGGCACCGAGTACGCCGAGGAGCGGTTCCGGGAGTGGCACTTCCTCTCCGACCGGACCGCACTGGCCGTGGTCGACGAGGGCGGCCACTACTTCCTGAAGTACCGGGCGGCGGAGCTGGCCGAGATCGTCACCACCGTCGACCGCCGGCTGGACCGGCCGGACCCGGCGACGGCGGGGGCGAACGAGACACCCGCCGCGCATGTCCCGGCGGAGCCGGACCCGGGCTGGCGGCTGACGGGGGTGTCCCGGCGTACCGCGGCGGAGACGTCCACGATGGACGGGGCTTCCGGCGCCGGCACCGCCCCGGAGTCGACGCGGGGCGGCGCACCGCTCCCGGTGGTCGCCGACGCCACCGTCCCGCGCACCCCCGAACCGAGTATCCGACGGTTCGCCCTGGTCGCGGTCGGTCAGATCGTGACCATGACCGGCACCGCGCTGACCAACTTCGCGCTGCCACTCTGGATCTACCTGGAGACCGGCTCGCTCGCCCGGTTCGCCCTCTTCGCCGTCCTCGGTCTGGTGCCGGGGCTGCTCGTGGCGCCGCTCGCCGGTGCGCTGATCGACCGGACCAGCCGGCGCCGGATCATCCTGCTCGCCTGCTGCGCCGCCGGTGGCGCGAAACTGGTCATCGCCGCCGCGCTCCTCGCCGACCTGGCCCAGGTGTGGCACTTCTACCTGCTGGTCGCCTGGCTCTCGGTGGCGTTGGCCTTCCAACGGCTGGCCTTCGTCTCGGCCGTGCCGCAACTGGTGCCGAAGCGCTATCTCGGTCACGCGAACGGGGTGACCCAGACGGCGACCGGCCTCACCCAGTTCATGGTGCCGCTGATCGCGGTGGCGCTGCTGGAGGCGGTCGACCTGCACGGCATCCTGGTGATCGACGTGGTGCTGTACGGCCTGGCGATCGTGGTGCTGCTCGCCATCCGCTTCCCCGCCACGATGGCACTACGGCGGCGGGAGAGCATCGGCGCCGAGATCACCGGCGGGCTGCGCTACTCGTGGCGACGACGCGAGTTCCGGGCCATGCTGGTCTTCTTCGCCCTGCTCAACCTCTTCCTCTTCCCCGCGCTGTTCCTGCTCTCCCCGCTGGTGCTCGGCTTCGCCGACCTCGCCGAGGTGGCCCGGATCGCCCTGGTCGGAGGGCTCGGCGGGGCCGCCGGTGGACTGGTCATGCTGGTCTGGGGCGGTCCCCGGCACCACCGGATGCGCACCGTCCTGATCGGCACCGTGCTGCTCGGCCTGGCCTGTGTCGTCACCGGCCTGCGGCCCGACCTGACGGTGATCGCCGCCGGGGCCTTCGGCATGTACCTCGCGCTCGGCGTCGTCAACGGCGTGTACGCCACGGTGGTGCAGACCAAGGTGCCGCAACTGTTCCACGGGCGGGTCTTCGCACTCAACCAGATGGTGGCCTGGTCCACCCTGCCACTGGGCTGGGGCGTGATCGCACCGCTCGCCTCCGGGTGGGCGGAGCCGCTCCTCCAGCCCGGCGGGGCGCTGGCACCGACGGTGGGCGCGGTGATCGGGGTGGGACCGGGCCGTGGCATCGGCCTGCTCTACGTCGCCTTCGGGCTGTGCATCGGACTGACCGCGGTGGTGTCGCTGCGTACCCGGGTGCTGGCGCGCTTCGACGACGAGGTGCCCGACGCGCCGCCGGACGACGTACTGGGCATCGAGGCCCGGCAGGCCAGGGCTGCCCGCGCCGGCACCGGGCCGACGGACCGGTCGGAGCGGGAAGTGGCCGGCGCCGCAACCGGCACACGGCACGCGGACGGGAGCTGAGGTGGCCGGCGGGACAGGAGCCGAGGTGGCCGGTGGTACGGGAGTCGTCGCTGGCGGCCGGGGTGGGCGGACAGCGGTCGCCCGGACCGTACCGGAGTTGCTGAGCTGGCGGGCGGCGGCCCACCCGGACCGGGTGGCGATCGAGGTGCACCGGGTCGCGTCGCTGACCTTCGCCGAGTGGGAGGCGGGCGCGACCGCGGTGGCCGCCGGGCTGCACGCGCGCGGGCTGGGTCCCGGTGAACGGGTCGGACTGCTCTTCGGCGCCGCCGGCTGGGTCGACTTCGCGGTCGCGTACTGCGGGGTGCAGCGGGCGGGCGGGGTGGCCGTGCCGCTCTCCGACCGGCTCGCCACCGCCCAGGTACGGCAGGCGCTGGCGCACTGCGCGGCCACGACGTTGGTCCACGGCACCGAGGCCGGTACCGGACCGGCGCCGGTCTGGCCCGTACCGGCTGCGACCGTGGCCGACCTCGTCGCCGCCGGCGGCGGATCGGCCGGCACCACCCCGGTCGCCGTGGCCCGTCCCGGGGACCTGGCCCAGATCCTCTACACCTCCGGTGCCACCGGCCGCCCCAAGGGCGTCGGCGCGACCCACGCGAACCTGACCGCCGCCGCGCCCACCCATCCGCGCCGGCTGGCACTGGGCCACTCGGACCGCTTCCTGCACGCGTTCGCGATCGGCACCAACGCCGCCCAGACGATGCTCTTCAACGCGCTCACCGCCCACCCCACCGCGCTGACCCTGCCGCAGTTCACCCCGGCCCGGTTCGCCCGCCTGGTCGAGGCGCCCGGCACCGGCACGGTCTTCGTGGTGCCGTCGATGGCGATCGAGTTGCTCAACTCCGGGGCGCTGCGCGGACGGGACCTGTCCCGGGTGCAGCTGATCGGGTCGACCGCCGCCCCGCTGGCACCCGCCGTCGCCGCCCGGCTCGCCGCGACCTTTCCGAACGCGGCGATCGTCAACTACTACACGTCGACCGAGGCGGCGCCCGCGCAGACCACAATGATCTTCGACCCGGCCCGCCCCGACGCGGTCGGCCGGGCCGGTCCCGGCACCCTGATGATCGCCGACGACCAGGGTCGGGCGCTGCCCGACGGCGCGACCGGACAGGTCTGGCTGCGCTGCCGCCACCCACGCGCCTACTACCGGGACGATCCGGCCAGCCAGGCCACCTTCCACGGCGAATGGGTACGGATGGGTGACGTCGGCCGGATGGATGCCGAGGGCTACCTCTACCTCGCCGACCGGCACGAGGACGTGATCAAGTCCGGGGCGTTCAAGATCTCCACCCTGGAGATCGAGGCGGCCCTCTACGAACACCCCCGGATCGCCGAGACGGCCGTCGTCGGGGTCCCCCATCCGGTGCTGGGCAGCACCGTCGCCGCGGTGGTCGTACCGCACCCGGGAACCCCGGAGGCCGAGTTCGCGCTCCCCGCGCTGCGCGGCTTCCTCGCCGGCCGGCTCGCCGACTACCAGCTCCCGACCCGGGTGCTGGTGGTGGAACAGCTGCCCCGCAACGAGGCCGGCAAGGTCCTGAAACGTCAACTGGTCAGCCAACTCGCGCACACCCAGCTTCCGGAGGGCCCGTGAACAAGACCTCGACGACGTACGCCCAACACGCCGTCTGGTTCACCGAGCAGGCCGGCGTCGCGGGCGGCACGTACCAACTGGCCCTCGGGATCAGGTTCGGCGCCGATCTCGACCAGTCCGCGCTGGCCGAGGCGTGCACGGCGGTGATCGACCGGCACGAGGTGCTGAGCACAGCGGTCGAGCCCGACCGGGACGGCGTTCCCGCCCTGGTCCCGGCCGCCGAGAAGATCTCCGTACGGCACGGGGAACTGACCGACGACCGGCTGAGTACGGAACTGACCCGACCGTTCGACCTGCGCCAGGGGCCGCTGGCCCGGTTCACCCTGCTGACCTCGCCGACCCGGGGCCTGCTCCTGGTCACCGCGCACCACCTGGTCTTCGACGGCATGTCCAAGGACGTACTCCTCGCCGACCTGGCGGCCGCGTACGAGGCTGCGGTGGCCGGCCGACCGGTCGACCTGGGCCCCGCCGCCGACCCGTACGCCGGGGACGCGGCGGCCGAGCAGGAGCGGGTCACCGCCGAACTGGAGCCGGCCCGGCGGTTCTGGGACTCCCGCTGGTCACCGCCGGGCGGGGTGGTCCTGCCCGGACTGATCCGGGTGCCGACCTCGGCCGAGCCCGGGCAGAGCCGGGAGTTCACGCTCGCTCCCGAACTCGTGCACGGCCTCGACCGAGTCACCCGGGAGATCGGCGTGACCCGCTTCGAACTGCTGCTCGCCGTGGTGCACACCCTGCTCGACCGGTACGGCAACCAGGATCTGCCGGTGGGCGTGGGCATGTCCACCCGTACCGCCCGCAGCGCCGGCCGGGTCGGCCTCTTCGTCAACGAACTGCCGACGTACCCGCCGGACCCGTCCGGCTCCTTCCGCGACTACGCGCACGCGGTCCGGACCGGGCTGCGGGAGGCGTACCGGTTCCGGCACGTACCGCTCGCGCGGGCGGTGAACGGGCTGCGCCCGGCGCCCGCGCTGACCCCGGTCTCGGTCGGCTACCGCCGCCGGGCGGCCGCGCCCGAGTTCGCCGGTGCGGCGACGGAGGTCGTCTGGAGTCTGTTCAACGGGACCGCCCGCAACGCGCTGCACGTGCAGGTCGTCGACGGTTCGGACGCGGTCACCGTGAGCCTGCAGCACAGCCCCGCCGCGATCGACGGCGCGGCCGTGGACCGGATCGGCGCACACCTGCGCACGGTGCTGGCGGCGGTGCTCGACGACCCCGACCGTCCGATGGTGACGCTGCCGCTGCTGCCGCCGGACGAGTGGGCCGGGCTGGTCGACGACGGCAACGCCACCGCCCGCGACTATCCCGTCGAGGCCACCGTCCCCGAACTCTTCACCGCGCGGGTACGCCGCCACCCGGAGGCGGTCGCCGTCGTCGACCGGGACCGACGCCTGACGTACGCGGAGCTGGACGCGGTGAGCGGACGACTCGCCGCGCTGCTGGGCCAGCGGGGCGTCGGGGCGGGTGCGCTCGTCGCGATCGCCCTGGACCGGTCCTGGCAGGCGGTCGCGGCGCTGCTGGCGGTGCTGCGGCTCGGCGCCGCGTACGTGCCGGTCGACCCCGCCTATCCGCCGTCCCGGCAGGCGATGCTGCTCGACGACGCCGATCCCGCGTTGGTCGTCACGACCGCACCGGTCGCCGCCCGACTCGACCCGCGAACTCCGGTGTTCGTCGTGGACGACCTCGACGCCGGCATCGAACCGGATGGGATCGTCACGGGGCAGGCGGCGCCGGTCGGCCCCGACGATCTCGCCTACGTGCTCCACACCTCCGGCTCGACCGGCCGTCCGAAGGGGGTCATGGTGCGCCACGGCGCGCTGGCCAACCTGCTGTTCGGCCTCGGCGACCTGCTCGGCGCCGGGCCGGCGCACCGGTGGCTCGGGCTGACCTCGCTCTCCTTCGACATCTCCGGGGTCGAAATCTTCCTGCCGCTGGTCACCGGTGGCAGTGTGGTGGTCGCCTCCGGTACGCACGCTGCCGACGGGCCGGCGGTGTGCCGGCTGATCCGGGAGCAGCGGGTCACCCACGTCCAGGCAACCCCGTCAGGCTGGCGGATCCTGCTCGACGCGGGCTTCGGCGGCCCGGACGCCGGCGGGCCGGACGCCGACTCACCGGACGTCGGCTCGCCGGAAAGCGGCGGAATCGTGGCGCTCGCCGGGGGTGAGGCGCTGCCGCTGCCCCTGGCCCGGGAACTGCGGGCCCGGGTGGCCCGCCTGGTCAACGGTTACGGGCCGACCGAGGCGACCATCTACGCGACCGCCGCCGACCTGCCCGAAGGGCCGCAACGGGTGACGATCGGGCGGCCGTTGCCGAACACCCGCGCGTACGTGCTGGACGCCCGGATGCGGCCGGTGCCGGTGGGCGTACCGGGCGAGCTGTACCTCGGTGGTCCTGGGGTGGCGAGCGGCTACCTGCGCCAACCGGAGCTGACCGGGGAGCGGTTCGTACCCGATCCGTTCGCGCCCGCCGGGTCGGGCGGGTCGGCGGGGCGGCTCTACCGGACCGGCGACCTGGTCCGGCGGTTGCCCGACGGCCGGTTCGACTTCATCGGCCGGGCCGACCAGCAGGTCAAGATCCGGGGCCACCGGGTCGAGCTCGGTGAGATCGAGGCCGGGTTGGCGGCACATCCGGCGGTGGTCGCCGCGGCGGTCGTGCTGCGCGGTGACGCGACCGAGGCCACGTTGATCGGGTACGTCGTACCGGCCGGCCCACCGCCCGAGCCCGGCGCGCTCCGTACCCACCTGGCGCGGACCCTGCCCGCCGCGATGCTGCCGAACACCTGGGTCTTCCTTGACCGGCTGCCGCTCACCGCGAACGGCAAACTGGACCGGTCGGCCCTGCCCGATCCCCCTCCGGACCGAATCCTCGTCCCCGGCCCGCCGACGACGCCGGTCGAAGACGACGTGGTGCGACGGATCCGGTCGATCTGGCAGGACGTGCTCCAGATCAGCGACATCGGCCTGGACGAGGACCTGTTCGACCTCGGTGGTCATTCGCTCACCATCACCCGGATCAGCGGCCGGATCCACCAGCACCTGGGGGTGGAGGTGCCGCTGGAGGTCTTCTTCGACACCCCGACGATCGCGGAGATCGCGGAGTTCGTACGAGATTCGGGAGGTGGGCGATGAACGCCGACGACGACCTGCGCCGACGGCTGGCCGATCTGGTGCACGAGGTCACCGACGGGGCGGTGACGGCGGACGACGCGCTGGACGCGACCGCCTCGCTGGTCGCCCTCGGCGTGGACTCGCTGGGTCTGCTCCGGCTGATCGACGCGATCGAGACCGAGTACGACGTCGAACTCGACCTCTCCGCCGGAGGCCACTCCCTGACCACCGTCGACGACCTCGCCGCCCAGCTCACCGCCCACCTGCCCGCGACGCCCTAGTGGTTTCCGTTCACCGCCGTCCCCGTCGCGTTGTCGGCCGGCTGCTCCCGGCCACCCGGCCCGCCGGTGCCGGTCAACTGCCGCCAGACACGGCACATGCTGTCGGCCACCCCGGTCCAGCTGAACTCGGTGGTGGCCCGGGCGACGCCCTGGCCGGCCAGGCGGCGGGCGAAGTCGGGGTTGTCCCGCAGCCGTGCCAACCGGTCCACCAGGGCCAGTACGTCGCCAGCCGGATAGGTCAGGCCCGCCGTGCCGAGCACGTACGGAATCTCGCCCACGTCACTGCCGACGACCGGCACCCCGCAGGCCATCGCCTCCACCAGTACCCGGCCGAACTGCTCCCGCTGCGGAATGCCGATCCACCGGACCAGGTTGCGCTGGATCACCTCGATCGAGGGCAGGACCAGCACGTCCATCCGGGCGAGCAGCTTCGGTAGGTTGCCGTGGTCGGTCCAGCCGTGTAGCCGTACCCGTCCCGGGCGGTTCGCGGCGAGGCGTTCGATCTCGGGGGCGAGACTGCCGCCGCCCACCGCCAGCAGGTCGCAGTCGAGCAGCTCGACCGCCCGGAGCAGGTCGCGTACGCCCTTGTGCGGCTCGAGCCGGCCGACGAAGCCCACGGTGAAGCGGCCGCCCTGCGGTCGGGGCGCCGGCCGGGGCTGGAACAGCGTGGTGTCCACGCCGAGCGGGACGATGGTCGCCGCCCCCCGGTAGCCCTTGGCGCGCAGCACGCCGAGCGCGGCGGGCGTGATCGGGAAGGCGTGGTCGACGGTGTCGTACGCCTGCCGCTCCAGGCGGGGGAACGGAACCGGGAAACGCATCACGATGTTCTGGGCGGCGTGCAGCGTGATCGGCGCGGCGGGCCAGTACCGCTGACGCATCCGGATCGCCTGCCAGGTGGTCAGGTAGGCGGCCTCGCCGATGACGTGTACGACGTCCGGGCACCGACCGCCGAGCAGGCGACCGGTGCCGGGCCGGAACAGCGCTGAGGCCATGTGTCCGGTGCGGTCCTCGCCGAGCAGGTGCGGCACCAGGTGGTAGCGCAGGTTCGACCGTTGCCGGGCCAACCGGTCCAGGGCCCGGTGGGTCGGTGCGGAGACGTCGGCGGCGAGCACCGTGAGGGCCACGTCGGGCCGGTCGCAGAGCGCCGCGAACAGCTCGGTCCAGTGTTCGGTACGCCTGCCCCCCGCTGTGATCAGGACGTGCATGAAGGTCCCCTTTCCAGAAGGTCGGGGGGTGTTTCGGCGTGTCCTGAATCATCATGAACCACCCGACACGCCGGAAAGCGCACAACACGTCGATCCGGGGCGAGCAAAAATCGGGGCCACGCGACGGTTGCGGTCGCGCGGCCCCGAGCAGTGCCGGGTGTACGGGTGGACCCGGTCAGCCGGCCGTGCCGGCCTCGCTGGTGCGCCAGTTCAGCCGGACGAGCAACTGACGCGCCTGTTCGGCCTGCTCCGCCTCGACCGCGATGGCGTACTGCTCCGCCTGTAGCGAGCTGCGTGAGGTGAAGTCGCGCCGACCTCTGGTCATCGCGTGTGCGCTGGCGCCGAAGATCGCTCCCCAGACCGCTCCGATCGCCACCGCGGCGATCAGCACGCCGACCCAGCTTCCACTGCTGAAGATGCCGAACAACACCCCGATGAAGAGCCCGAACCAGGCGCCGCTGGCCGCCCCGGCCGAGGCCGCGCGACCGGTGGTCAGCCGGCCGATGACGTTCTCCACCAGGCGCAGACCGGTGCCGACGATCGCGGTGTGCTGGACCGGGAACCCGCTGTCCGACAGGTAGTCCACGGCACGCTGGGCGGCGGCGTAGTCCGGGTAGGTCGCCACGGTCACCGTGGGCGGCGCGAGTTCCGGTACGGCACCGCCGGCCGAGGGAGGTACGGGCGTGCCGGCCGGTCCGGGTGGCAGGTTGCCGGCCCCGGGGGTCGAGGGTGTGGTCACCATTACCTTCTTTCGAGGAGTGTCGGGCGAGAGGTGGGTCGGGCGGTGCGGCGGTGGTGTCACCGTCGACCTTGGCGTGCGGCTGCCGGCTTGGCAATGTTGGTACGGTGTGCCGCCGCCCGTGGTGGCACGCGCCGGCCCACCCGCCCGGGGCCGACACCAGGGCCAGCAGACAGGACCACAGATGACTCCCCCGTCCACGACCGGACCGACACCAGCACCGGCGACCGATGCCCGATCCAACTGGGCCGGAAACATCACCTTCGGGGCCCGCCGGTTCCACCGCCCCTCCTCCGTCGCCGAGCTGCGTCGTCTCGTCGCCGGCAGCGAGCGGGTGCGCGCGCTCGGCACCGGGCACTCGTTCAACGACATCGCGGACACGTCGGGCGATCTCGTCTCGGTCGCCGGGCTGCCGGAACGGGTGGAGATCGCCCAGGACGGCCGGACCGTCACGGTGAGCGCCGGCATTCGGTACGGGGACCTGGCCGCACGGCTGCACGCGCGGGGTCACGCCCTGCACAACCTCGGCTCACTTCCGCACATCTCGGTGGCCGGTGCCTGTGCCACCGCGACCCACGGCTCCGGCGAACGCAACGGCAACCTGGCCACCGCGGTCCGCGCGATGGAGCTGGTCACCGCCGACGGGGAGCTCGTCACGGTGAGCCGGGAGACCGACGGTGACCGCTTCCCCGGCATGGTCGTCGGGCTGGGTGCCCTCGGCGTGGTGACCGCGCTGACGCTGGAGATCGAGCCGAGCTACGACCTGCGGCAGTACGTCTACCAGGACCTTCCCGGCGCAGAGCTGCACAACCGGCTCGACGATGTCCTCGGCGCCGGGTACAGCGTCAGCCTCTTCACCGACTGGACCGGCACCGGGATCGACCAGGTCTGGCGCAAGCTCCGGGTCGACGGCGACGACTCCCCCGCCACGTCCGACTGGTACGGCGCCACGCTGGCGACCCGACCGCTGCACCCCGTACCGGGGATGTCGGCGGTGAACTGCACCGAGCAGCTCGGTGTCCCCGGCCCCTGGCACACCCGGCTGCCGCACTTCCGGCTGGAGTTCACCCCGAGCAGCGGCGAGGAACTGCAGTCGGAGTACTTCGTGGCCCGGACCGACGCACGCGACGCGCTCGACGCGCTGGCCACCGTCCGGGACCGGATCGCGCCGGTGCTGCAGATCTCCGAGATCCGTACGGTGGCCGCCGACGACCTCTGGTTGAGCCCGAGCTACCGGCGCGACAGTGTGGCTCTGCACTTCACCTGGGTGAAGGACACCTCGGCGGTGACCCCGGTGCTGGCCGCGATCGAGGAGCGCCTGGCCCCGTTCGCCGCCCGCCCGCACTGGGGCAAGCTGCACGGCGTCGACCCCGAGGTGGTACGCGGACGCTATCCCCGCTGGTCCGATTTCATCGCGCTGCGCGACGAGTACGACCCGCGGGGCAAGTTCCGTAACGAGTGGAGTGACCGCTACCTCCCCACTGACCACTGACCACGGGCCTCCGATGGACGGCGACCACAAAGGTGGGAAAAACTCACTTTCAGCCTCCATAGTGTCTGATCTAGGACATCTGCGGTGTCGTCCCGGATACGGCGAATAACACCCCGGTAGGCTGGCCAGGCTCACAGAGCATCATTGCCCGCTTACAGCGGGTGGCGCCTGACCCGTTCGGGCTTGCCGAGCGGATCCCCACCCGACCGGAGGCAGCCATGGAATTCGTCCGACCTGTCCAGCGGTCCCTTCGCGCGGCCGCCGCACTGGGCGCTGTCGCTCTCCTCGTCACCGCCTGCGCCCTCGGCCCGGCGGGCGACCCGTCCGGCGGCGGCACTCCGACGCCGAGCGGCGCCGGTCACGGCGGCCACGACAGCAGCTTCGATCCACCAGTGCCGGCCCCGCTCCGGGACGGAGAACGATTCGTCAACCTGACCATGCCGCAGCCGTACACCCCGGCGGCACCGAACGGTGGCACCGACGAGTACCGGTGCTTCCTGGTCGACCCCGGACTCACCAACCCGGCGTACCTGACCGGCAGCCAGTTCCTGCCACAGAACGTCGACCTGGTCCACCACGCGATCTTCTTCCGGATCGCGCCGGCCGAGGCCACGGCCGCCCGCGCGCTGGACGACCGTACGCCCGGCGAGGGCTGGACCTGCTTCGGCAACAGCGGTATCGGGCGCGACGCGGCCTGGATCGCACACTGGGCACCGGGCGCGAACGAGACCCTGCTCGCGCCGAACCTGGGCTACCAGATGACACCCGGCAGCCAACTCGTCATGCAGGTGCACTACAACCTGCTCGGCGCGCCGCCCGGCGCGGTCGGCTCCGACAGGTCCGGCATCCGGCTCCGGCTCACCGACGGCGGGGCCGACTTCGTCCCCCTGCACACCACACTGCTCCCCGCCCCGGTCGAACTGCCCTGCACGGCGGAGGAGTCCGGGCCGCTCTGCGACCGGACCGCCGCCGTCGCCGACGTCGCACACCGGTTCGGCGCCGAGGCCGAGGAGGCGGTCGGCGAGCTGAACCAGTACTGCAACGGGGGCCGGGCGCCGACCGCCGGCACCACCCAGCACTGTGACCACCAGGTCACCGAGAAATCCACCCTGTACGCCCTCGCCGGGCACATGCACCTGCTCGGCCGCTCGATCAAGGTCGAGCTGAACCCGGGCACCACGAAGGCGCGTACCTTGCTCGACATTCCCGCGTACGACTTCGACGCCCAGGCGATGCACCCCCTCTCCGCGCCGGTCACCGTGGAGCCGGGGGACTCCTACCGGGTGACCTGTACGCACGACGCCGGTCTGCGCCGACAACTGCCCGCGCTGCAACCGCTGCCGCCCCGGTACGTGGTCTGGGGCGAGGGCACCAGCGACGAGATGTGTCTGGGCCTCATCGTCCAGTCCCACCCGGCCTAGATGTACCGCCCGGGGAGGTTGGTCGAGATTGTGTGACGACACGATCTGGTGTCGTAAGTAGGTGAAGGCCTCCGGTTGTGGACTGGCGCTGCCCAGGAGCCGCTCCAGCGACAGGAGGCCTTCATGTCCCACGCCAACGATGGCCTCCTCGCCCGGCTCCAGACACCAAGGTCATCCATCGAATCCGCCGACTAAGCCTGGATTTCTCAGCAGTCGAGCGTCCGAAACCACATGGCGGAGTCCGACTCGACGCCTACCCCACATGTCACCGTCACCTGGACGGGACACAGGTTGTCAGGCCCGCCGCCGCGACCAGTCGGAGGCCGCGGTGGCGCTGCGGGCGGTGCGCACGGGTACGCGCACGATCATCGGATTTCATGGACTGAAGCCGATGTTTCGTGACCGACCCACCGTCGCCCGGGACCGGGCTGACCACTACATCGTCGGATGTGGTCGAACGAACCGTCAGTCGCGGGAGCCGGTTCCATCGAGGACCGGCTCCCCGGCGGGTACGACCGGCAGGATGATCCGCGACGGTCGGGCCGCGTCGTGGTGGACGGTCTGGTCGGCGAACGTGCTGTCGGTCCCGTCGACCGACTCGGTGTTCGGGTTGCGGTCCCAGCGGGGGAAGTTGCTCGAGGTGACCTGGACCCGGAGCCGGTGGCCCCGGCGGAAGACGTGCCCGATCGACCAGAGGTCGATCTCGTGCTCCGCCGGCTGGCCCGGCTCGCCCGTGACCCGGACGATCCCGTCGGCGAGGTTGCGCGAGACGCCCGCCGGGTCGACGTCGCAGAGTCGGGCCACCCAGTCGGTGCCGGGGGCGCTGGAGGCGGCGACCAGTCGCATCCGGACCCGCCCGGTCACCTCCAGGTCGTCGGTGAGCGGCTCACCGGTGTAGACCAGCACGTCCGGCCGGCGTTCGACCCGTTCCTGGTCGAACGGGCCCGGTGGGTACTCCGTCGCCATCAGGATCTGTCCGCCGTGCGTGCGGACCGGATCGGCCGGGTCGTACCGGAAGGTGTCCGGTTCCTCGTCGGGCGCCGGCGGTTCGACGTGGAGCCGCCCGCCGGTGCCGAGGTACATCGGGGTGTCGACGGCACGGGCCAGCGGCCAGGCCGGTTCGTCCCGCCAGCGGTTGACCCCGGTGAGGAAGATCCGCACCGGGGCTTGCGGTGCCGACCGCCGCTGCGCCGCCGACTGGTCCGCCGCCGGTTTCAGCCACCGGTCGAACCAGTCGAGCTGGAGTTCGCCGAGGGTGGAGCGCAGGTCGAGGCTGCGCTCGTTGGCGGCCAGACCGAAGTTGAGTTCGCCCTGCTGGTGACCGCCCTGGCTGCGATGCGACCAGGGTCCGACGATCAGTTGGGCGGGGCGGCCGGTGTCACTCATCGCGCGGAAGTTGTCCAGGGTGCCCTGGATGAACACGTCGTACCAGCCGCCGATGTTGAGGGTGGGAAGGTCGATCTGGTCGTACTTGTCGGTGACCCGGCAGGCGGCGACCACGTCCGGGTCGGCGAGCGCGCGTTGGTAGCCCAGGTCCGGGACCTGATGGCGGGCGAAGGCCGGAAACGCCGCCGCGGGCAGTTCCCAGTAGGCGCCGGTGTCCAGCCCGTCCAGTTCGGCGACGAGCGCGACCAGCCGCCGGTGGCGCTCGTCGGGGGCGTCGTGGAACCGGCGGCTGATCAGGTTGGCGCCCTGTTGCAGCGACCAGTTGGCGCCGAGTCCGAGTTCGATCGCGCCGCCCCGGCCGAACAACCCGTCGAACGGTTCGGACCAGGTGAACGCGGGGGCGATCGCCTTCAGCTCCGGCGGCTTGCCGGCCGCCGCCATCCACTGGGCGTTGCCGAGGTAGCTGGGGCCGTACATGCCGACGAGTCCGTTGGCGCCGGGCAGGGCGGCGGCCCAGCGTACGGTGTCGTATCCGTCGGCCTGCTCGTGGCGTAGCGGCTCCCACTCCCCTTCGGAGCCGTACCGGCCCCGGGTGTCCTGAACCACGACCAGGTAACCCCGGCGTACGGCGGCCAGCGGGTTGAGGGTGGCGAGGATGCCCGGATCCTGCTTGCTGTACGGCGTCCGGACCAGCAGCACCGGCCACGGTCCCGCCCCGGCGGGCCGGAACACGTCGGCGCGCAGGACGACACCGTCGCGCATCTCGGCGGGTACGTCGAACTCGATCCGTACGTCCGTCATCGTCGTTCCTCCCGCGCTGTGGTTCCGGCCGGGCGTCGGCGGCGCCGGCCGGAACGAGGATAGCGGTGTGTCGGGATGGAAGGCCCGACCATCGGGCCCACCTGGTCCGATGGCGGGTCAGGCCAGGTAGCCGCTCGCCTGGAGGTGGAACAGCTCCTGGTAGAGGCCGTCCTCCTGGACGAGTTGGTCGTGACCGCCCTGCTGGATGATCCGGCCCTGGTGCATGACGTAGATCCGGTCGGCGTGCCGTACGTTGGCCAGCCGGTGGGTGATCAGGACGACCGTACGTTCGGGCCGGCGCCGTAGTTGCTGGAACAGGGCGTGCTCGGCGCGGGCGTCGAGGGCGGCGGAGGGTTCGTCACAGATCAGCAGGCGGGCGTCGCGGTAGAGGCCCCGGGCGGCGACGAGTCGTTGCCACTGCCCACCGGAGAGGTCATGGCCGTTCTTGAACTCACGGTTGAGCAGGGTCTCATAGCCTCTCGGCAGGCCGCTGATCATGTCGTGGGCAGCGGCCGCCGTTGCCGCCTCGGTCACACTGGGGCCGTCGCCGTTGCTCCGGTCGTAACGACCGATGCTGATGTTGCGGCCGGCGGTGAACGGGAACCGCCACCAGTCCTGGCTGATCACCGCGACCTGTCCGCTCAGGCTCGCCGGATCGAGCCGAGTGGTGTCGACTCCATCCCACCGGATCACACCGCCGCTTGGCCGGTACAGCCCGGCGATGAGCTTGGCGAGGGTGCTCTTGCCGGATCCGTTCTCACCCACCAGCGCGATCACCTCACCCCGGCGGATGCGCAGGCTCACCTGGTCCACAGCAGGGGTGTCGGTGTCCGGGTAGGAGAGGCTGACCTGGTCGAACTCGATCTCCTGGTAGCCCGGCGCGGGCTCGCCGCCGCCGGTCGGGGTGTGCCCGTCGGCGCGGTGGAGGAAGGACTGGAAGTCCCGGTAGTAGAGCGCGTCCTCATAGAGCGAATTGGTCGCGTGGACGGCCGTGCTCAGGCTGCCGCGGGCGGCCTGCAGGGCGAGCATCGCGGTCGCGGCGGCGGCCAGCGGCACCATGCCGGTCAGGAGCAGCCAGCCGAGCACGAGGTAGACGGCGAAGGTGGCGAGCCCGGCCACGGACGCTCCGGCGAGCCGGGTCACCGTCTGCGAACGGACCAGGAGCAGTTGTGCGCGGGTCTCCATCCGCATGATCCGTTGGTACTCGCCGAGCAGGAAGGTCCGCATCTGGTACGTGCGTACCTCGGCCGCGGTGTGCCGGTTGGCCATCAGGTGGGCGAGCATCCACATCCGCCGCCGTCGGGTGAGCCGGGCCAGCATGGCGAGATACTCCCGGCGGGCCATCCGGACCGCCGTGACGGCCAGGGGCGCCGCCGCGAGGAGCAGGCAGGGCAGCAGCAGCGGCTGGATGACGGTGACGGCGGCGGCCGTGGCGAGCACCCCGACCAGACCGGTGATCAGGTTGACCGTGTCGTCGACGATGGACGCCGCCTCCTCCATCCCACGGTTCCGGGCGCGGTCCATCTCCTCGGCGAATCCGGCGTCGTCGAAGGCGGCGAGTTCGACGGCGGTGGTCGCCTCGAACAGACGCAGCTCCACCCCGTAGTTGATCTGCGGGATCAACCGTGCCTGCGCCCAGCCGGCGGCGATGGTGAGTCCGCCCCGGGCCAGCACCGCCAGCGCGGCCAGCAGCAACGCGGGAGCGGCGGACCGGACCCGGTCGGGGGTCGGGCCGATGGCGAAGAGTTCGGTCAGCACGGTGCTGGTGGCGAGCAGGCCGAACGTGGTCATCACACCGGCGGCGACGTTCAGGCCGATCGCCGCCACCGTGTCGCGGCGGCTCACGCCCCAGGCAAGGGCGATCGCCTCCCGGACGATGGCGGGCAGTCGCCGTGCCACGGCCCAGAAACTGGTCGCCGCGAAGGCGGTGCCGTGGTGCATCCAATCGAGGTCGGCCAGTTCCGGCAGGGTCGCACTGGGGTCGGTGTCGTCGTCACCGTCCATGGACGCCCCGGTGCGCTGGCGAAACAGTTTGGCGGTCTGGCGCACGGCTCCTCCGTCAACCTGGCCGCTCGACCTCGGGCGGTCGGGGAACTCCTCCGATCACCCGAGCAGGCCATCGCGTTGCGTTAGTTTCCGCTCACACTGTGCCAAACACTGCCGGTCCTGTCGATGCGGGACCCCGAGAGCCGACTACATCTGCAGGAAGCTCTGGACACCGGCGAGCTTGAGCACCTCGGCGCGTACGTCCGGGCAGGCCCATGGACGCGCGACGGGCATCCCGAGGTCGTCGCAAGTGGAGGCCGACCGGGGCGGCCACGGCCTGCCGGGTCCCGGTCCCGCCCAGGGCCGGCGCTGGGGCGAACTGCCGGCAAGGGGTACGCCGTACGGGTATCCTGAGCTCGACAATTCAGCACAAACCTGGACGGGTGACCGTGCCTGACTACCCGCAGATGATCGTTCCGGCCAATCACGTCGAACCCGTACCGCGACGGATCCGGGCGATGCTCGGTGGCGAGGTGGTGCTCGACACCACCCGGGCGCTGTACGTCTGGGAGTGGCCGAACTACCCGCAGTACTACATCCCCCTGGCCGACGTACGCCCCGGGGTGCTGGTGGACGAGAAGCATCCGCAGCGACTGCGCCGGGGCACCGCGAACCGGCACGGGCTGAAGGTCGGCGACGCCACCCGTGGGGAGTCCGCGTGGGTGTACACCGGGGAGGTCCTCGCCTGCCTGGCGGAGACGGTCCGGTTCGAGTGGCAGGCACTCGACGCCTGGTACGAAGAGGACGAGGAGGTGTTCGTCCACCCGCGCAACCCGTACAGCCGGGTCGACGCACTCCGCTCGACCCGCCGGGTGCGGATCGAACTCGACGGCCTCGTGCTGGCCGAGTCGTCCGCGCCGGTGCTGGTCTTCGAGACCGGCCTGCCGACCCGGTACTACCTCAACCGCACCGAGGTCGACTTCGCCCACCTGGTACCCAGCGACACCGTGACCCAGTGCCCCTACAAGGGTCGGACCAGCGGTTACTGGTCGGTGCGGGCCGGTGACAAGCTGCACCCGGACCTGGCCTGGGCGTACGACTTCCCGACCCGGCAACTGAGCCCGATCGCCGGTCTGATCGCGTTCTACAACGAGAAGGTCGACGTGGTCCTCGACGGCGAACGGCTCGCCCGCCCGAAGACCCACTTCTCCTGAGCCGACGGCGCGCACCGTCCCGGTGCAGACTTGCCGGGTGGAGACGCGTGGGCCGTCGGCCGCACCAGGATGGGTGACGGTTGTGATCAGGTGCGCTGTCGCGGTCTTCGCGTACGGCACCGTGGTGCACCTGTTCCAACTCGCGAGCGGCGGCGCCCGCCCCTATCCGGACGTGCCCACGTGGTTGGCCGTCTACTTCGTCTCGCTCACCCTGTTCGACCCGCTGGCCGCCGGGCTGCTGGCCGCCCGCCGGGCCGAGGGGTTGTCGCTGGGCTGCGCGGTGCTGGTCACGGATGCCGTCGCGAACGGGTACGCCAACTACGTCCTCGACCCGGCCGTCGGGGTGACCGTCGGACGGATCGGCCAAGCGGTGATCACCGTGCTGGCGGTCGTACTGGTGGTGCTGACGCCCCGGCTCCGGCCCTGGCTCCGACCTGCGACGCAGCCTGCTTCGTCCAGATAAGCAGCGATATGCCAGTCGTGGTCGACTGAACCGGCACCGGCACGTCCGCGCGCACCGGGCGGAGGGCTGGCGATCACCCACCGGATATTGGCCATAATGGACGGATGGTCAAATGGGAGTACGCGTTGCTGGTCCGGCGTCGGGTGGGCGAGGGCCGAAGGTTGGATCTCACCTACATCTGGTACGGCCCCGACGGTTCCAGAAGGGACGTCTCGGCGTTCGGGGACACCGCGATCGCGCACCTCAACCGGGTCGGCGCGGAGGGCTGGGAGCTTGTCTCGGCAGCCGAGGACGTCAACAACCAGGAGAGCACGTTCGAGGTGCACCGCTACCACCTCAAGCGACCCGTTTCCTGACCAGCGCCACGCGGGCCGGCGGTGGGTCGCCCCACCGCCGCCCCGCTCGACCGGTCACCAGGCCGAAGGGACGTAGTCCTTCAGGAAGCAACCGTGGATGTCCTCGCCCTGTTCGCCCCGGACGATCGGGTCGTACACCCGGGCCGCGCCGTCGACCAGGTCGAGCGGGGCGTGGAAACCCTCTTCGTGCAGCCGCGCCTTGACCGGGTGGGGCCGCTCGTCGGTGATCCAGCCAGTGTCCACGCTGGTCATCAGGATGCCGTCGGCGAGCATGTCGGCGGCGCTGGTCCGGGTCAGCATGTTCAGCGCGGCCTTCGCCATGTTGGTGTGCGGGTGACCGGCACCCTTGTAGCCCCGGCTGAACTGACCCTCCATGGCCGACACGTTCACCACGTACTTGCGCCGCGCGGGTGCCGCCGCCATCGCCGAACGTAGCCGGCTGACCAGCACGAACGGTGCGGTGACATTGCACAACTGCACCTCGAGCAGTTCGACCGGGTCGACCTCGTGCACCCGCCGGGACCAGCTGTTCACCGCGTCCAGGTCCGGGGCGAGGCCGCCGGCGTCGATGGCGGTCGCCGCCGCGACCCGGTCCAGGGAGGCGGATCCGCTGGTCAGGGCGAGCGCGGTGAGCTCCTGTGGGGCGAGTGTCTGCCGCTGCTGCGGCAGCGCGGCAGCCAGCGCCGGCATGCCGGATCCGTGGTGCCCGAAGGTGACCAGCTCCGGCAGCGGCCCGGCCGGCAACGGTGCCGACTCGGCCGCGGCGAGCTGGGCGTACGAGCCGGCCGAGCGGCGCACCGTCTGCGCCGCGTTGTTGATCAGAATGTCCAGTGTCCCCTGCGCGCTGACCGAGTCGGCGAGCGCCACCACCTGAGCCGGATCCCGCAGGTCGATGCCGACGATCCGGAGCCGGTGCAGCCACTCGCCGCTGTCCGGCATGGCGGAGAAACGGCGGATCGCGTCGTTGGGGAACCGGGTGGTGATGGTGGTGTGGGCGCCGTCCCGGAGCAGGCGCAACGCGATGTACATGCCGATCTTGGCACGGCCGCCGGTGAGCAGTGCCCGGCGACCGGTCAGGTCCGTACGCGCGTCGCGGCGGCTGCGGTTGGTCGTCGCGCAGGCGGGGCAGAGCTGGTGGTAGAAGGCGTCGACGTGGACGTACCGCTCCTTGCAGATGTAGCAGGCCCGGGGCTTGCGCAGGGTGCCGGCGAGCGGAGCCTCGGTCGAGGACGTCAGGGGCAGGCCCTTGGTCTCGTCGTCGATCCGGCCGGGCGCTCCGGTGGCGGTGGCGGCGGTCACCGCCTGGTCGGCGGCGGCCACCGCGGCCTGACGCTCCTTGCGGCGGCGTTCCTTCACGCTCTTGAAGATCCGGGCGGTCGCCAGTCGCACCCGCAGCGCGTCCGGATGGTCCACCGGCAGCGCGTCCACCTCGGCGAGTACGCGCAGGCAGGTCTCCAGCTCCGCTGGGTCGATTCCCGCCGCCGACCCGCCGGCCTCACTCTGCTCACTCGCCGTCATTGCGCGCTGCCGCTCCGTACCTCGTGTGTTTTCCGCCGGTGACCCCGGAACTCTACGCGGAACCGGCCGGGGTCAGGACGGTCCGGGTCGGCGCGGGTAACGGATCAGCAGGCTGGCCTGCACCTCGTCCGGCCCGGCGGCGGAGTAGCTGTGCGGTACGTCCGAGCACCAGGAGATGTGCTCCCCCGCCCCGGCGAGCAGCGGCGCCTCCTGCGGACCGGCCCGCAGCACCCCGGAGAAGACGGTGACGTGCTCCGTCACGCCCCGCTGGTGCGCCGGCGAGACCTGCACCGGACCGGGCAGGACACGCAGCCTGAACAGCTCGTACGTGACCGCCTCCTCCTCGAACACGTGCAGCAGTGTGCCGATCACCGCGCGGCCGCGTACGACCGGCGGCGGCGCCGGGTCGGTCGTGCCGGCCGGCTCGGCAAGGACCGCAGCCAGGGGTACGCCGAGTTGCGCGGTGACCGCGTAGAGCGTCTCCAGCGTCGGGTTGCGGGTGCCCGTCTCCAGCCCGGAGAGGGTGGCCTTGCCGATGCCCGCGCGGCGGGCCAACGCGGAAAGGGAGAGCCCCCGCGCCTCGCGCAGGTCCCGCAGCCGTCGTCCCACGCCGGGACCGCCCGACGCGGCCACGGTTTTGTCCATGGCGCTATTCTCCATACCCCCGGAGCCGTTCCGTTTACGGAACGACCGACGCCGCACCTGGGAGGGCCGATGATCCGCCTGCTCCAACCCGTCCTGGCCGGTGTGCTGGCCGCCCTGGTCGGCTTCGCCAGCACCTTCACGGTGGTCCTCGCCGGCCTGCGGGCGGTCGGCGCCGACCAGCGGCAGGCCGCCTCCGGTCTGCTCGCCCTCTGTGTGGCGATGGGCCTGGCCGCGATCTGGCTCGGTGTACGGCACCGCACGCCGATCAGCGTCGCCTGGTCCACGCCGGGTGCCGCCCTGCTGGTCTCCACCGGCGCCGTCGAGGGGGGCTTCGCCGCCGCCGTCGGCGCGTTCCTGCTCTGTGGCGTGCTCATCATCGCCGCTGGCCTGGTGCCCGCACTCGGACGCGCGATCGCGGCGATTCCCGCCCCGGTGGCGAGCGCGATGCTCGCCGGGGTGCTCTTCGACCTCTGCGTCGCCCCGGTGCACGCACTGGTGCAGGTGCCGCTCCTGGCGGCTCCGATCATCGTCACCTGGGCGGTGCTGACCCGGTTCGCCCGACAGTGGGCGGTGCCGGCGGCGCTCGGGGTGGCGGTGGTGGCGATCGTGCTGACCGCACCGGCCGGTGGCCTGGCCGGTGCGAACCTCCGCCCCACCGTCGAGGTCACCGCACCCACCTGGACCCTGGCCGCGACGGTCAGCCTCGCCCTGCCGCTCTTCCTGGTCACGATGGCGTCCCAGAACGTGCCCGGCATGGCGGTGCTGGCCGGTTTCGGCTACCGACCGACGCTGCGATCGGTCCTGGTCGGCACCGGGCTGGCCAGCACCGCCGCCGCGTCGTTCGGCGGGCACGCGGTCAACCTCGCGGCGATCACCGCGGCCCTGGCCGCCGGGCCGGACGCGCACCCCGACCCTCGGCGACGCTGGATCGCCTCGGTCAGCGGCGGCGCCAGCTATCTCGTCCTCGGGCTGGGATCCGGACTGGCCACGGCGCTGGTGCTGCTCTCACCCCCGGTGCTGGTCGAGGCGGTGGCCGGGCTCGCCCTGCTGGGAGCGCTCGGCGCCGCGGTCGCCGGGGCGGTCGTCGACCCGATCGGGCGCCCCGCCGCCGTGGTCACCTTCGTGGTGACCGCGTCCGGAATCACCGTGCTCGGTCTCGGGGCCGCGTTCTGGGGTCTGCTCGCCGGTGGTCTCTTCCTCCTGCTGCACCGTCAGCGAAGTGACCCGGCGGGGCCGGCACCGGAGGTCCGTGTGCCGGACCAGGGTGACCGTGGACCGGCCCCGGTCGCATCCGGGCCGGCGGCGCCGGCCCGGAACGAGTGAGCTACCCGGGCCGGTCAGGGAAGGGCGACGGGGGGCAGCGTACGAAGTTCACCCAGGGTGTACTTGGCCACCTGCTCGACCAGCTTGATCCCGTCCGTCTGCTTCACGTGGTCGTCGGAGAGGACGGCGATGAGCCAGTCGTGTCCCGGCTCGACCAGGCGGCCGATGCTGTTGACCTGCCAACGCAACTTGTTCGCGTCGTCCTGGACCCAGCCGTTCTTGACGAAGACGTCGGTGGTCGCGGCGGTCGCCGCCGCCGGGATCCCCCACCGCTGTTCGGAGTCGACCTGACTCATCAGATCGAGGATCAGCTCGCGGTTGGACGCCTCGAGTGGGCCGTCCTCGGCGGTGATCGTCTCCAGCAGCCGGATCTGGTCCGCGGCTGTGGTGCTGGTCATGCCCCAGTGCACGTCCGGCTTCGTCTCGGTCAGGCCGAGCTTCTTGTTCGCGGCGGTGAGCCCGGAGACGCCGCCGATCTTGTTGAACAGGGCGGTCGCGGAGTCGTTGTCGCTGATCACGATCATCTTCCGGGCCCGCTCCCGGTCGCTGGCGGTGAGCTGCTTGCCCTGGTCCTGCAGGCGCAGCAGCAGCGACGAGAGAATGTCGACCTTGACGATGCTGGCGGTCTGGAACCGCCGGGTGCCGACCGTGAGATCGGTGGTGGTCAGCAGGTCGCGTACCCCGATGGCGATCCGGCCGCCGGTCTGGGTGACGTACGCCTCGATCCGGGTCTTCGCCTCGGCGAAGTAGTCCGGGGTGGGACTCGGGGTCGGGCTGGGGGTGTCCTTCGCCGCCGCGAAACCGTCGACGGCGTCGGGCTGACGCAGCACCACCCCCGCGCCGAGCGCGGCCAGACCTGCCGCCGCCACCACACCGGAGGCGAGCGCCTGCCGCCGGGACAGACCACCGCCTTGCCGCGAACGCTTACCCACGGTGGGCAACCTCCCCGTTGCTGACCGCGGCGTCGCCGGGCCTTACGGTCATGACCGGTCCGGTCGAACGTACGCCGAGGCGGGCAACCTCGGCGCGCGGCCGGATTCCTGCAGCGTTCATCGATCTCCCCAATCGCGCGCTACCGACCGTACAGTCATCACGAGCCGGAGACGCAACCGGAGCGCCGGAAACCCGCACCGGGGCGGCCGGATATCGCGCGTGTCACATCTCGCACACGACTGCACGTACAGTTGAGCATCTTTCGGATAAAGCAGAAGATGTAACAGTCTTGCATCACTCAACAGGCGTACGTCTCAGGGCGTGGGATACCGGACATGCGGGGCGAGAGACCACCCGGGGCGCGCCCGGTACGCCGGGGTCGGGAGAATGGCGCCGCAGCGCGAGCAGTCCGGAGCCGGAGGGACGGGACCAGCATGTTCGTCAAGGTCTGCGGGCTACGGACCGCCCCGGACGTCGCGGCCTCGGTGGACGCGGGCGCCGACGCGATCGGATTCGTGCTCACCCCGAGCCCCCGCCAGGTGACACCGGCCGAGGCCCGCGAACTGGCCGAGGCGGTGCCGACCGACGTGCTGACCGTCGGGGTGTTCCGGGGCGAACCGGTCGACGTGGTGCGGGCCGCCGTGGCGGCCTCGGGCGTACGCGCGATCCAACTGCACGGCGACGAGCCGGCCACCCACTACACCGCGCTACGGGAGCTGGGCCTGCCGCTGATCCGGGGCACCTCCCCCGGCGGTGCGGCCGGACTGCGCCCCGGCGCCCTCGGTGAGGACCTGCTGATCGTCGACTCACCGCAGCCCGGCTCCGGTGCCGCCTGGGACTGGGACACGCTGGACCGGGCCGCGCTCGCCGGGCGGTGGCTGCTCGCCGGTGGTCTGCGTCCGGACAACGTCGGCGCCGCGATCGATGCCCTGCGACCCTGGGGCGTCGACGTCTCCAGCGGTGTGGAGGTGCGGCGCGGAGTGAAGGACCCGGCACTGATCCGGGTGTTTCTTGAGGCCGTACGGACGCGGGTCGGGCAGAACTGATCTCGCGGTCGTCCGATATAAGTAGCGGATGGAGCTTCCCGCGTACCTCGCCACCATGCCGATGCACGCGATCACCGAGATCCACGGGGAGGCCGGGCTACGGGAACGGTTCCGACTGGAGATCCAGCGGTTCGCCACCGCCGACCGGGACCGGCTCACCGCCGCCCTCGACCTCGCCAGCGAACTGCACCGGGCCGACCGGCGGGTCCGCGAGCCGTACCTGAACCACCTGCTGCGGGTCAGCATCCGGATGCTGCACCACTACGACGTACAGGACGTCGACGTGATCGTGGCCGGCCTGCTGCACGACGCGGTCGAGGACCATCCGGCGGAGCTGGCCGGCCCGCTGACCGAGGGCGGCGACCGGACCGAGGCGGCCCTCGCCGAACTCGCCCGGCGGTTCGGCGCCCGGGTCGCCCGGCTGGTCGCGGCGGTCACCAACCCGGACTACACCGCCGACCGGGACCGGCACGTCCAGTACCGCGAGCACGTCGCGGCGAGCCTCGACGGTGAGCCGTGGGCGCGGGTGATCAAGATGTCGGACTTCACCGACAACGGGGTCGGTGTCATCCACACCACCGGTCCGAAGGTCGCCTCGTCGGCCCGCAAGTACCGGCCCCTGGTGCCGGTCTTCCGCGAACTGATCGGCCGACCGGACACTCCCCTGTCGCCCCGGGTGAAGCAGCACATCTTCCAGCAGCTCGACCTGGCCGAGGAGCGTTTCAGCGCCATCCTCGACCAACCCGCGTCGCACGCCTGAACCGGGCGGGTGGCCGCCGGCCGTACGGGCCGACGGCCACCCTGACGCCGCGACGCGCTACGACTTGGGTACGTAGAGCGTCTGGGTCCGGTAGTTGTTCCGGGTGCCGGCGGGTTGGTAGTTGTTCTCCACGTTGCCGGCGATGTCGACCGCGAACCACTTCACGGTGGTCCTGGCGTCGATCGTGATCTCCTGGGCGCCCTCCCGCATTCCGGCGGAGGTGAGGTGGCATCTGCCCAAGATCGAGAAGGCGGGCGTCCGGGCACTCCGGACGCCCGACGCCCGGAACGCCTATGGTTTGCGACCCACCGCCCCGAACTCGTCCACCGCACGCCTCGGCCTCGGGTCAGCCGGATCGGGCCGCCACAGCGGGCACGACACCACACCCGGCTCCACCAGCTCCAGCCCGTCGAAATAGCCACCGATCTCGTCCGGCGTACGGAGGTGGTAGGACTGGGAACCGCTCGCGTTCCACACCCCGATCGCCGCCTCGAACGCGTCACCGTCGACCACGTTCGTGCCGTCGGCGACCACGAGATGACTGCCCGAGGGCAACCCACCCATCAACCGGGCCACGATCGACCGGGCCTCGTCGACGTCCGGGACATGCCCGAGGATGTTCATCAGCATCAGGCCCACCGGCTGATCCAGATCCAACGTCGCCCGCCGCGCCGATTCCAGGATCCGGTCGGTGTCGCGCAGGTCCGCGTCGACGTACTCGGTCACCCCCTGCGGGGTGCCGGCCAGCAACGCGCGGGCGTGCGACAACACCATCGGATCGTTGTCGACGTAGACGATCCGACACTCCGGGGCCACCCGCTGGGCGACCTCGTGCGTGTTCTCCACCGTCGGCAGACCGGTGCCGATGTCCAGGAACTGACGGATGCCCACCTCGCGGGCCAGGTAGGTCACCGCACGGGAGAGGAACTCCCGCGACCCACGCGCGATCGGCACGATGTCCGGGAACAACTCCTGGAACTGGTCGCCGATCTGCCGGTCCACCTGGAAGTTGTCCTTACCACCCAACCAGTAGTTCCAGATCCGGGCCGAGTGGGAGACCGACGGGTCGATCCTGGACGCCGGGACGGAGGGCCGAGGGGACTCGGTCACGAGGCCGCACTCCTTAGACAGGAAGCCGGAAAGAATCAGTGAAAAATAGACGTCGAGGCGGTTTGCCGGCAAGCCGGCTCACACACCCGGCCTGACCTGCGTGCCGGTGCGCGACAATGGGCGCCATGCGGTTCGGCATCCTGGGTCCGACCCGGGTCCTCCTCCCCGACGGGCGACACCTCCCCGTCGGCGGCGCACGGCTGCGCGCCCTCCTGGCGCTGCTCCTGGTCGACGCCGGGCGGGTCGTGCCCGTACCGCGACTCATCGACGGTCTCTACGGAGACGAACCGCCCCGAGGCGCCGCGAACGCGTTGCAGTCACAGGTGTCCCGGCTGCGTCAGGCGCTGCCCGGCGACGACGGAACCCCGCCACTTGTCGAGTTCCACCAGACCGGCTACCGACTCGCCGTGGACCCCGACCAGGTCGACGCGCACCGGTTCACCCGGCTCGCCGCCGCCGGACACCGGGCGCTCGCCGCCGGCCACCGGCAGGACGCGGCGGCGCTGCTCCACGAGGCCCTCGACCTGTGGCAGGGACAGCCACTGGTCGACCTCGCCGACACACCCACCGGCCGCGCCCTCGCCGCCCGGCTCGAAGAGGCACGCCTCGCCGCCCTCGAAGACCGGATCGAAGCGGAACTCGGCCTGCCGACAGCCGCGCCGCCCGTCGGCGAACTGCGCGAGCTGGTCGCCACCCATCCGCTGCGGGAACGGTTACGCGGCCAACTCATCCGGGCGCTGCACACCGCCGGCCGGACCGCCGAGGCACTCGCCGCCTACGAGGACACCCGCCGCACCCTCGCCGACGAACTCGGCACCGACCCGTCCGCCGAACTCGCCGCGCTGCACCTGGCGATACTCCGAGCCGGCGAGCTCCCCCATCCGCACCCGACGGACGAACCGGTCCCGGCCCGGACAGCCCACGACACCACCGCACCGGCCGGACCGCCCCGGAACAGGCCACCGGGCCAGTTGACCAGCTTCGTCGGCCGGGAGGAGGAGCTTCGCCGGGTCGGCAAGCTGCTCGGCGAGGCGCGGCTCGTCACGCTCCACGGTCCCGGTGGCGCGGGCAAGACCCGGCTCGCGATCGAGGCGAGCAGCCGGCAGGAACTGGACGTCTGCTTCGTCGAACTGGCCCCGGTGCTCCCAGGGGCGAACGTCGCCCAAGCCGTCCTCAGCGCGCTCGGCGTACGCGAAGCCGGGTTGCGGACCCCGGCCGACCACCACCAGGACGCCGCCGACCGGCTCGTCGCCGCCCTGACCGACCGGCGGCTGCTACTCGTGCTGGACAACTGTGAACACGTGGTCACCGAATCGGCCACCCTCGCCGGCCGGCTGCTCGGCACCAGCCCCGGGCTGCGGATCCTCACCACCAGCCGGGAACCGCTCCGGCTGACCGGAGAAGTGCTCTGCCCGATCTCCGGACTGGCCCTGCCACCGCAGCGAAGCGGTCCCGACGCGGCCGGTGACTACCCGGCCGTACGTCTCTTCCTCGACCGGGCCACCGACGTGTCACCGGACTTCCGCCTCGACGCCGGCAACGTCGACGCGGTGCTGCGGATCTGCCGCACCCTCGACGGCCTGCCACTCGCGATCGAACTGGCCGCCGCCCGGCTCCGGGCCCTACCGGTCGCGGAGATCGACGCCCGGCTCGACGACCGGTTCCGGCTGCTCTCCCGGGGCAGCCGGACCGCCCTGCCCCGCCACCAGACGCTCCGGGCCGCCGTGGAATGGAGCTGGGACCTGCTCGACCCCGCCGAGCGGCTGCTCGCCCAGCGGCTGACCGTCTTCACCGGCGGAGCCACCCTCGCCTCGGCCGAGGGCGTCTGCGGACTGCCCGGGCACGACCTGGTCGAGGTGCTCACCAGTCTGGTGGAGAAATCACTGGTCGAGGTCGGCGACGGGCGCTACCGGATGCTCGACACCATACGCGCGTACGGCGCCCAGCGGCTGGTCGAGGCGGGCGAGGAGAAGTCACTGCGCCAGGCACACGCGGAATACTTCCTCGACCTGGCCCGGACCGCGGACCCGTACCTGCGCCGGACCGAACAGGTGGAGTGGCTGCGGCAGCTCGACGCCGAACGGGACAACCTGCACACCGCGCTCCGGCGGAGCATCCATGCCACCGACCCGACCACCGCGCTGCGGTTGGTCTCCGCCCTCTCCTTCTACTGGTGGCTGCGAGGCCTACGCGGCGAAGGCGCCGCACTCGCCGGCGAACTACTCGGCCGGCTCGGCCCGCAGCCACCCCCGGACCTGGCCGAGGAGTACGTCCTCTGCCGACTCAACGCCGCGCTCGACGGCTCCCGTGACGCGGGGCCGAGGGTCGGCCCGGGATCAGCGCAATGGTTGCTGCGCGACCTGGGGCGGCCACCCCGACAGCCGTTCCTGCTCTTCCTCTCCGCCATGGCCTCCGGCCCGCCGGAGGACGGCACCACCGAGATCGTGCTCGCCATGAACGAAGCGGACGCCGGCATGCTCGGCGGCGACGGGTGGGCCCGGGCGCTGGCCTCGATCGGACTCGGCGTCACCCTGCTGTTCGAGGGCGAACCCACGGCCGCCGAAGTCGAGCTGACCCGCGCGCTGCACGGATTCCGCGAACTCGGTGACCGGTGGGGGACCGTACTGGCGCTGGCCTCCATGGTCGAACTGGCCGACGGCCGGGGTGATCATTCGACCGCGCTGGCGTCGATGGCCGAGGCCCTGCGACTGGCCGAGGAACTCGACTCGACCGTGGACCTGTCCGACCTGCTACGCATTCGCGGTGACGTACGGGTGCACGCGGGCGACCTGACCGGCGCGTACGCCGACTACGGCCGGGCCGCCGAGTTGGCCCGGCAGGCGGGCGCACCGGAGATGCGGGCCGCCGCCCGGCTCGGCCTGGCCGAGGTGGCCCGGCTCCGGGGCGACCTGATCCAGGCCCGCGAGCTCTGCGACGCCGCGTTGGCGGAGTGCCCCCAGGGGTGGTTCGGCGCCGCCGGCACCCGCCTGGACGTACTGGTCGCACTGGGCCGGATCGCCGAGGCGTCCGACGACGTCCCGGCCGCCCGCGACTGGTACCGCGCGGCACTGACCAGCACCCTCGGGATGCCCAGCCTGCCCCCGCTGGGCCACGCGGTCGAGGGACTGGTCCGACTCGAACTGGCCCGGGGAAACCGGGAGCCGGCGGCGCTGCTGCTCGGCGCGGTGACGGCGGCGCTGCGTGGCGCCACCGTCGCCAACTCCGCCCAGCTGGTCCGGCTGGCCGAGAGCACCCGGTCCACGCTCGGCCCCGCCACCTACGACCCGCCCTTCGCCCAAGGCGCCGCCCTCACCACCCCGCAGGCCCTCAACCTCATCGCCGGTAAGGAAGGGCCCCCTGTTATCGCTTTCGGTATAGGAAGGGCCCCTTCCTAACACTCGTGCGGGGTGGCCGTCAGCCGATCGTGCGTGGTCGGTCAGCGACGGGTCGCACGCTCGGCCCATGACAACGACACCACCCGCGGTGTACGCCGACGGGCTCCGCAAGCGGTACGGCCCGAAGTGGGCCCTCGACGGCTTCGACCTGACCGTGCCGGCCGGTGCCGTACACGGGCTGCTGGGGCCGAACGGCGCCGGCAAGACCACGGCGGTCCGCATTCTCTCCACTCTGCTCCGCTTCGACGGCGGGCAGGCCCGGGTGGCCGGCTTCGACGTGGCCCGACAGGCCGAACAGGTCCGGCAGCGGATCGGACTGACCGGGCAGTACGCCGCCGTCGACGAGGTCCTCAGCGGGCGGCAGAACCTGACCCTCTTCGGCCGACTACACCACCTCGGTCCACGCGCCGCCCGGCGGCGAGCCGACCAGTTGCTGGAGCAGTTCGGCCTGACCGACGCGGCCGGCAAGTCGCTGGCCGCGTACTCCGGTGGCATGCGCCGCCGGCTCGACCTCGCCGCCAGCCTGGTCGTCACGCCACAGGTGCTCTTCCTCGACGAACCGACCACAGGGCTCGACCCGCGCAGCCGCAACCAGCTGTGGGAGGCCGTACGGACGCTCGTCCGGGAGGGGACCACCGTGCTGCTGACGACGCAGTACCTGGAGGAGGCGGACCAGTTGGCCGACCGGATCTCGGTGATCAACGCCGGGCGGGTCGTCGCCGAGGGGACCTCCGACGACCTGAAGTCGAAGATCGGTGGCGACCGCCTCGAGCTGGTGGTGCGCGACGCCGCCGAGCTCGAACCCGCCGCCGGCATCGTCGGGCGGGTCTGTAGGGCGGTCGTGGAGCGGGAGGTGGAGACCCGTCGGCTCAGCGCTCCGGTCACCGATCGGGTCGCCGCCCTCGCCGAGGTGATCCGATCCCTGGCGGACGCGGGGATCACGGTCGAGGACATCGGGCTGCGCCGGCCCACGCTCGACGAGGCGTTTCTCCACCTCACCGGCGGCCCGGTGACCGGGGTGGGCGCCACGAACGGTGCCACCGGTTCGTACCAGCGGGAACGGAGCTAGCCAGGATGATCACGACCACACTCCAACCGCGCCGAGCTGACCGTACCCTCGCTGCCCCGCCGGCGGCCTCGACCCCGCTGGGCCGGCTCCGCTGGGCGGTTGCGGACGGCTTGACGATGACCCGGCGGTACCTGACCCACGTGGTCCGGGCCCCCGAGGAGATCGTCCTCTACTTCACCCTCCCGATCATGTTCGTGCTGGTCTTCGGGTACGTCTTCGGCAGCGGCATGGCGGTTCCCGGTGGCGGCAACTACCGGGAGTTCCTGCTGCCCGGGGTATTCGTGATGACCATGCTGTACGGGCTCGGCGCGACCGCCACCGCCGTCGCCACCGACCTCAGCCGGGGCGTGGTGGACCGGTTCCGTTCGCTGCCGGTGAGCCGGTCCGCGTTGCTGACCGGACGTAGTGCCGCCGACCTGGTCCGGGCCCTGCTGGAGATGTCCACCCTGGTGGTCTGCGGACTGCTGGTCGGCTGGCAGTGGCGCAACGGCGTGGTGGACGCGCTGCTCGCGGTGGCGCTCATCCTGCTGCTGCGTACGGCACTGACCTGGGTCGGCATCTGGCTCGGGCTGATGGTGCCGAATCCGGACCAGGTCTCCATGATCGTCTTTCCGCTGGCCTTCCCGCTCACCGCGCTCTCCAACGTCTTCGTGGCACCGGAGCTGATGCCGGGATGGCTCGGCGCGATCTCGGTCTGGAACCCGCTGTCGGCCACCGTCGCCGCCGCCCGTGACTTGTTCGGCAATCCCGGCATGGGTGGCGACTCGCTGGTCGCCCAGCATCCGGTGCTGCTGGCGATCGTCTGGCCGGTGCTGCTGATCACGGTCTTCGCGCCGCTGGCGGTCCGCCGCTACCGCCGGCTGAGCCGCTGACCATCGGTCAGCCACGCGACCGCCGACCGCCGACGGACGTTCCGGGTGAGACCGGATCGGTTCGTCGGCGGTCGGCGGTCGAATGTCGGCGCCGTGTCGTACGGTGGCCGCCGTGTGGGAGGTCGAGGTACGCAGCAAGGTGCCGGGCGCGGCCCAGGACACGGCGCCGAGCGTGCTGGTCGAGCTGGAGCGGGACCGTACGACGGTGCGGGAACTGATCCGGCGGGCGGTCGAGGAGCAACTTCGGGAGTTACGAGCGGACGCCACGCGTTGCCGCCGGACGCTCGACCGCCAGTACCTCACCCGTGACGAGATCGAACGGCAGGCCGCGTCCGGGGTGGTCCGGTCGTCGGCGGTGCCGGACGCCGAGCGGGAGGTGACCCGGGCGCAGCGCGCGTACGAACGGCACGCGTTTGCGGTCTTCGCGGGTGGACGCCAGGCCGGTGGCCTGGACGAGGAGATCGTGCTGCGGCTCGGCGAACCGGTGCTGTTCCTGCGCCTGACCCCGCTGGTAGGAGGCTGACCGTGCCGGAGATTCCGGAGATGTACGTCGAGGCGGTCCGGAGCGAACGGGACGCGCTGCTGCGCCTGGTCGCAGAGGGACGGGCGATGGCCGCGAACGGTGACAGCGCCGGCCTGACCGCCTTCGCCGAACTGGTCCACCGGCAGATCGAACGGGCCGACGCGATCAGCCGCACCGGCGGGCATCTGACCCGCAACATCGACGACATCATCGAGGCGTTCGACGACCTCTTCGACCGGGCCTTCCCGGTCCAGCACCCGACCGATCCGGCGGAGGTGCTGGACGCACCGTGGCCGAGCCGACAGCGCGCGAAGCTGGTCGGCGCGCTGGTGGATCGGCCGGACTGGCCGAAACCACCGCTGGCCGCGCTGGTCGAGCGGGCCGTCGACAGCGGCGACGTACGCCTGCTGCGGTTGCTGGTGTGGACCCGGATCGGACGGATCGAGCGGGTCGAAACCGCCCGGATGCTCGACGCACTGCACGCCGCCGACTCCCTCGACGCCGCGCTGGTCGAGTACGCGTTCACCGAGGACCCCTACCTCGGTCGCGCGATCGCCGGCGACTCCGACGACCCGGACGCGGCTACGGAGCCGGCGGCCTGCGCGGCGGTCGTACACGACCACGTGGACGAGATGCTCTGGCGGATGACCGCGCCCGGAGAGCCGGCCGGCTGGCGCGACCTGCCGAAGATGCGGGTTCCGCGTGGCCTGCGGTTCGTCCGGCGGGCACTGGCCTGGCAGGGCGACGAACGGGTCGCCGTGCACCTGGGAGCGGCGGAGCTGACCGACATCGAGCGGAAGTCGCTACTCGAACTCCTGCGCGACGAACCGCCCGAGCGGTGGCGGGCAGCTTTCGACCTGCGACTTCCGGCCGGTGACGCCGAGACACTGTTGCCGCTGTTCGGGCTCGCCAGTGCGGCACCGTTGCTGCGCCTGATCCTCCGCCTCGCCGACGCGCCGGTGATCCGGCACGAGCGGGCCGAGATCCTCTCCGCCGCCGAGGCGGCCGGTGAGCGCAATGCCCGCGAACTGCTCGCGATGTGTCCGAGCGAGATCGTCTCCGCCGCACTGGGCTGGAACCGGGTGGCCCTGCTCAAACGGTTCCGGAACAACGCGCTCCAGGGCATCGCCGCGTACGGTCTGCTTCCGCTGGAGCCGGACGAGAGCGTGCTGGACCGCTATCTGGCGCTGCGTGAGTCGGCCCGCAACGGTGCCAGGTTCGGCCCGAACCGCCGGCAGAGCCACGCCGCCGCGATCGGCGTCGCCCTCGCACACCTGGCCCAGGTCGCGGGTTTGCGCAACGCCGACCATCTCGAATGGGACTGCGAGGCCGGGCTCGCCGAGGAGACACCGACCGGGTGGCGACTCGACGGCTACCAGGTGGCGCTGCGGCTGGACGGTGCCGATCCGCAGATCGCGGTCAGCAACGACGCCGGGAAGCGGCTCAGGTCCGTACCGCCGGCCGTCCGCGCCGATCCCCGCTACGCCGAGATCCGGGCACACCAGGAACGCCTCCGCGACCAGGCCCGGCGGATGCGTACCGGCCTGATCGAACGGCTCGTCGCCACCGAGGGCAGCCTCGACCCGGACGAGTTGGCACGGCTGTCGCGGCTGCCGTCCGGGGCGGCACTGCTGCCCGCGCTGATCTGGCGGGACCGGGCGGACACGATCGGTCTGCTGGACCAGGTCGACCGGGACGGCCCGGTCACGGCGGTGCACCCGTCCACGCTGTACGAGCGGGGGTTGCTCGCCCGCTGGCAGGCCGAGATCGTCGGACGTCGGATCCGGCAGCCGGTCAAACAGGCGTTCCGCGAACTGTACGTGCCGACGCCGGCGGAACACGCCGCCGGTGACCGGTCCAGCCGGTTCGCGGGCCAGCGGGTCAGCGGCCGGGTCGCCGTCCCACTCCTCGCCGGACGGGGCTGGGCGATCCACGACCGGTACGACGACGAGCAGCTCACCCGGCGGCTCGACGACCGGATCACCGCGGCCGTACGGTGCGACTTCGGTGGCTACTTCGGGCAGGGCGACGTGACCGTCGGCGAGGTCCGGTTCCTGGCGGCCGGCTCGGCGGTGCCCCTGGTCGAGGTGGCGCCGGTGCTCTTCTCCGAGGTCATGCGCGACCTGGATCTCGTGGTGTCGGTCGCCGGAACGGGCACGGGGGCGTACCACTCCCCCGCCCACGCGGCGAGCCGGGCGCAACTGCTCGGCGCGCTCATCGGCGACCTCGGGCTGGACCGGGTCACCGTCGACGGGTCGTCGGCGGTGGTGCGGGGCTCCCGGGCGACGTACCGGGTGCACCTGAACAGCGGGAGCATCCACGTCGAGCCGGGTGGTTACCTCTGCGTCGTGCCGGCGTCGTTCGGCCGTACGGGGCACCGGCGCCTGTTCCTGCCGTTCGCGGACGAGGACGACCTGACGGGCGTGGTGCTGAGCAAGGTACTCCTGCTCGCCGAGGACGACCGGATCACCGACCCGTCGATCCTCGACCAGCTCGACCGCCTGGCGCCGCGCTGAATGGTCTGGCGTCGCCGACAATGTGGGGGTGGGCATGTCAGGTACCGGCCGGCCGGTCTCGACCAGCGGGACGCACGTGGCGAGGGCGCGGCCGGCCGCCGGGGGCGGACGCTGGGTGGAGGTCTCGCCGGAACGGTTCCGTGGCTGGCTCGACGGTTTCTACCAACGGCACCATGGCGCCACCGAACAGGGCCTGGTGCTGACGGGAACGAGCAACGGTGACACGGCCACGCTGTGTCCGCCGCCCGGGCTGACCGGCGTCGAGGATGTCGACGCGCTGCTGGCCGGTCTGGTCCGACCGCCACGGATCGCCGTGCTGCTGGCGCGGAAGGGTGCCGCCGCCGTCGGTGTGGTTGACGGTACGTCTGTGACCGGCTCGAAGGTCGAACGCTTCTACGTGCAGGGCCGCACCGCGGCCGGCGGCTCGTCCCAGCAACGTTTCGCGCGGCGGCGTGCCAACCAGGCCCAGGCGGCCACCGAACGGGCAACTGAGATCGCCGCCCGGGTCCTGCTGCCGTACCGGCCGGGGGCGCCCACCGATCCGGACGAGACGATCCGTGCCCTGGTCTGTGGCGGAGACAGGTCGATGGTCGACACGATCCTGACCGACCGGCGCCTGGCCGCGCTGGTGCCGCTGCGTGACCCGCACCTGCTCGAATCCGCCGAGCCACGGCTGGTCGTGCTCGAGGAGGCGGCGGTGGCGGCCAGACGGGTCCGGGTCCATCTGGTGCCGTGACCGGAGCGTCGGCGGGGCTGTCGTACCCGGGTCTTAGGCTGGCCGCCGATTCCACCGCGACCCGCACGGGGTTCGGGGTGGCTGGTGCGAGCCGGGGTGCGCGGAGCCGACCCGGCCGATACGGGATGGGGTTCACACCGATGACTGGTTTCGGGGGCGAGCACACGGCCGCGCTGGTCGACACCGTCAAGCCGGTCGACACGGCCGAGCCGATCGACACCGCCGAGCCGGTCGACACGGCCGCGCTGATCGACACCGTCGATCCGGTGGTCGACGCCGGCCGGGCCGCGCCCTTCGAGGCCGTCGAGGAGTACCGGTCGGCGATCGACGCGATCAGGTCCGCCGCGGTCGCCTACTACACCGGCACCGATGTGACCATGGACGACGCCAGTTACGACGCGTTGATGGCCCGGGTGAGCGCCACCGAGGCCCTGCGGCCGCAGTGGCGTACCGCCGACTCGCCGACCGGATCGGTCGCCGCCGGTGTCGACATCGGCGGCGACGTCGTGCACACCGCCCCGATGCTGAGCCTCGACAACGTCTTCGGCGCGGACGAACTGCGCGGCTGGGCGGCCCGGTTGGAGAAGCTGCTCGGCCGACCGGTCGACGGGCTCACGGTCGAGCCGAAGATCGACGGCCTGGCCGTCTCCGCCCGGTACGTACAGGGCCGGTTGACCCAGCTCGCCACCCGGGGCGACGGGCGCGCGGGCGAGGACGTCACCACCCAGGCCCGCCTGGTCGTCGGGTTGCCGCAGCTCCTGGCCGAACCGGTCACGCTGGAGATCCGAGGCGAGGTCTTCATGACCGACGCCGACTTCGAGCGTGCCAACGAGCTGCGCACCGGTCACGGCGAGCCGGCGTTCGCCAACCCGCGCAGCGCGGCGGCGGGGAGCCTGCGCGCCCAGGACCGGGCGTACGAGGTGCCGCTCTCGTTCTACGCGTACGGCGTTCTGGGCGGCGGCTCACCGGACCAGGCCGGGCGCCACTCCGCCGAGATGACGTACGTCGGCACCCTCGGTGTCGCCACCACGGCGGGATCGCCGGCCGGGATGCCGGTCTGCGCCACGGTCGAGGAGGCGCTCGCGGCCGTCGAGGCGCTCAACGCGCAGCGCGGTCAGCTCGGGTTCGCCGTCGACGGTGCGGTGATCAAGGCGGACGCCTCGGCGGACCGGGAGCTGGCCGGGTTCTCCAGCCGGGCGCCGCGCTGGGGCATCGCCTACAAGTTCCCGGCCGACACCCGCACCACCACCCTGCTCCGGATCGAGGTGCAGGTCGGCCGGACCGGGCTGATCACCCCGGTCGCGGTGCTGGCTCCGGTGCAGGTCGGTGGGGTGGTGGTCACCTCGGCGACGCTGCACAACTTCGAGGACCTGGTCCGGCGCAATGTACGCGCGGGCGACACGGTGTTCGTACGGCGGGCCGGCGAGGTGATCCCCGAGGTGACCGGGGCCAAGCTCGACGAGCGGCCGGCCGACTCGGTGCCGTTCGAGCCACCGGCGCTCTGCCCCCGCTGCGGTGGCGAGATCGACCGGTCGCAGAAGCGGTGGCGATGCACGCTGGGCCGGGCCTGCGGCGCCGCCGAGTCCCTGGCCTACTTCGCCGCCCGCGACTCCATGGACATCGAGGGGGTCGGCGACAAGATCATCAACGCGGTGGTCGCGGCCGGGCTGGTGACCGACCCGGCCGACCTCTACGACCTCGACGTGGCGACCCTGGCGAAGCTGGAGCGGATGGGCGAAACCTCGGCGACCAAGCTGGTGGCGAACATCGAGCGTTCCAAGGCACAGCCGCTGTCGCGGGTGCTGACCGGACTCGGTGTACGGATGACCGGACGCTCCATGTCCCGCCGGTTGGCCCGGCACTTCGGCGAGATGGCGGCGCTGCGTCAGGCCGACGTCGAGCAGCTCCAGGAGGTCGAGGGGGTGGGCCCGGAGCGGGCGGTCACCATCGCCGCGGAACTGCTCGACCTCAGCCCGGTGATCGACAAGCTGGTGGCCCGGGGTGTCAACATGATCGAGCCCGGCCTACCGGCCCGGGTCGTGCCCGGCCCGAGCGTCGACACCAGCACCGGACCGGACCCGGTGGTGGGTGCGCCGCTGCCGCTGCGACGACCCGACGGCACCCCGATGACGGTGGTGGTCACCGGTTCGGTGCCCGGCCTGTCCCGCAACGAGGGCAACGAGGCGGTCGAACGGCTCGGCGGCAAGTCCTCGGGCTCGGTCTCCAAGCGCACCGACCTGGTGGTGGTCGGTGCGGGCGCCGGCTCCAAGGCGGCCAAGGCCGAGGAGTTGGGTGTACGCATCGTCCCCGCCGACCTGTTCGCCGAGGTGCTCGCCGCACATGCCGACGGGCGGGGCGAGGAGGCCGTCCGCCTGCTCGCCTGACGACCGGAAGCCGCCGGTGAACTGCCCGGTCGGCCGGCTGCGCCCAACGTCCGGCGGTGTCATCATCGCCGTCATGCCTGTCGCTCGTCGTACGTTGCTCGGAGCCGGCCTCGCCGCCGCCACGGCGACCATCACCGGTTGCGCCAGGGCCGACGGTGCTGACGGTGCCCCGGGCGGCAACGGCACCCCCGGCCCGTCCGGGGTCGCGACCGACGCGGCCGGCAACACCGCCCAACTCGGTTCGGCGCCGACCGGCTCACCTGGTGCCTCCGCGCCCCCCGGTGCCGGCCCGGGTGGTGCCCCCGCCCCGGCGGACCAGGCACCGTACGCGGCCGACGTCAGCAAGGTCCTCCAGCGCCACCTACCAGCGACCCCGCAGACCGCGCAGCACAGCGGATTCCCTGGCGCGGTCGCTCTCGTGGTCGTCGACGGCAGGACCACCGTCCACACCGCCGTCGGCGAGGCCCTGCGCTACGGTGCCGGCCCGAAGCTACTGCCGGCCGGGCAGCGGGTGCCCATGCGCCCGGACTCGATCTTCGACCTCGCCTCGGTGACCAAGGTCTACACCGCGATCCTGCTGCTGCAACAGGTCGACAAGGGACGTGTCGACCTGGACGCCCCGGTGGTCGAATACCTGCCCGAGTTCACCGGCGCGGGCAAGGACACGATCACGGTCGCGATGCTGCTCACCCACACCGGCGGTCTGCCGGTCGGGGCGAAGGTCACCGGCCTGCCCGACAACACGGCCCGCTGGAAGGCGGTCCTGGCCACCCCGATGGTCTCCGGTGCCACCGCCGGTGGCACCTTCCGCTACTCCAGCGTCGGGCTGATGGTCGCCGGAAAGATCGTGGAGAAGGTCACCGGGCAGCGCCTCGACGCGGCGCTCAAGTCGAATCTGACCAGCCCGCTCGGCCTGCGTGACACCGGCTTCACCCCGAACGGATGGCTCTCCGCCGGTGCGAAGAGCACCCGACTGGTTGCCACCGACGCGCGCTCCTCCCGGGGTCTGCTGCGCGGAACCGTCCACGACGACGTGGCGAACCATCTCGGCGGGGTCGCCGGGCACGCCGGCATCTTCGCCAGTGCGGCCGACCTCGCCGCGATCGGGCAGATGCTCCTGGCCGGCGGCACCTACCAGGGCAGGCGCGTCCTTGCCGAGGCCACGGTGCGGAAGATGCTGACCAACGCCAACGCAGGCAAGCCCGCGGTCGACCCGGAGCGCCCCAACCGCACGTCCGCGCACGGGCTCGGTGTCGTACTCGACCAACCCTGGTTCATGGGTCGGCTCTCCGGTGCCCGTACCTTCGGCCACACCGGCTTCGCGGGCCCGTCCCTGGTCGTCGACCCGGACCGGAAACTTGTCCTGGCCCTGCTCACCAACCGGGCCCACCCCAACTGGAGTTGGGCGAACCCGGATCCCGCGCGGGCCGCTGTGGCCGACGTACTCGCCCGCGCCGTCGGCTGACCGGACCGTCCGGGCCGGCGCCGGTGGCAGGGACTGCCGGGGATCCGATCGACTCCCCTGTGGATCTGTTCCACGCCTTATCCTGACCGGGAGCGGGGCGATCCGGGTTCAGCTGGGGAGGTCCTGATGTCGAACCTGCCGGTGGCCGACTCGGACAGCGGTGCACGCAAGATCGACCGGGGTGCGACGGAGGTCGGCTGCCCGGTCTGGCGCGACGAAGACGGGGTGTGGCGGGTTCGCGGCCACGCGGCCGGGCGGGCGGTGTTGCGCAGCACCGACACCCGCCAGGCCGGGTTGGGGGTCGAGACGGTCGAGAAGCTCAGCCCGAAAATCCGCCGACCCATCCTCTACCGCGACGGACCCGAACATCGCGAGGACCGCCGGCAGACCGCCCGCTTCTTCACACCGCGCCGAGTGGGCGAACACTACCGGGACCTGATGGTACGGGTCAGCGAGGCGCAGATCGCGCAGCTGCGACGGGACCACAGGGCGGAGCTGTCTCAGCTGAGCTTCCGCCTCGCGATCGAGGTGGCGGCGGCGGTGGTGGGGTTGACCGACAGCCGTCCCGGGCTCGACCGCCGGTTGGAACGGTTCTTCCCGGACGAGTTCGCCAAGCCCGGTTTCGGCAGTCCGAAGGCGATCGGTGGGATCTTCCGGCAGAACTTCGCCTGGCTCGCCGTCTACCTCGGTGACGTACGGCCGGCGGTCCGGGCCCGACGACGGTCCCGACGTGACGACCTCATCTCCCACCTGATCGACGAGGGGTGCAGCGATGGCGAGATACTCGGCGAGTGCCTGACCTTCGCCGCCGCCGGCATGGTCACCACCCGTGAGTTCATCAACCTGGCCGCCTGGCACCTGTTCACGGACGACGTGTTGCTGACGCGCTACCGCAGCGGTGACGAGCCGGCCCGGATCGCGGTGCTGCACGAGCTGCTGCGGCTCGAACCCGTGGTGGGCAACCTGAGGCGGCGTACGACCGGCGCGGTGGAGGTACCGGACGCGGGCGGTGTGGTCACCATTCCCGCCGGTGAACTCGTCGACATCGCGGTCAGCGTGGCCAACGTCGACCCCGGGGCGGTGGGTGACGACCCGCTGGCGGTCTGTCCGGGCCGGCCGCTCAGCGACGGGACGGGCGCGGCCGGGCTCTCCTTCGGCGACGGCCCACACAAGTGTCCCGGCGCGTACATCGCCATCCAGGAGGCGGACATCTTCCTGACCCGCCTTTTCTCGCTGAACGGCCTGCACATGGTGACGGCGCCCCGGGTAAGCATGAAGAAGGACATCTCCGGCTACGAGTTGCGTGGCCTGGTGGTGGCGCTCGCCGGGGCGTGACCGCGCCCCGGTGGCCGCTGCTCAGTCCGTTGCCGGTTCAGGTCTCACCAGCGCGCCGGTGTGGTGCAGGTGGGCGCGGCGTGCAATTGAAGACCTCTTCAACTGTTCAGGTCCACATCCGACGACAGTGATTCCCGCCACCGGCTACGACAGGCGCGAAGGGATGAGCCAGCCGAGGGCGTCCACCTGGGAGTCCGAAATTCTCGGTCACGCTCCGCACAGGACTAGCGCCACCGCCTCGGCGGACCCGCGACCCGTGCGGCATCAGTGGGCACCCGTCGCCACCTGCGGATACGGACTCTTTCGGAAAACTCGGTCTTGACCCGAGAAGTTGAAGTGTTTAGATTTCCTTTCCGGAACGCTTCCGATAAATTTCGCCCGAGCTGCACCCTGCCCATCCCCTCCAGGCACGGAGAGCGCGAAATGAGAAGTTCCAACGTCCCGCCCGCCCTCGTCTCCACCACTGCGCGCCGGCACCGGCGCCGACTCGCCGTCGCCGCGCTGGCCACCGCCTGCCTGCTCACCGCCTGTGCCGCGCCACAGCCGGCGGCTCCACAGGCGACCGGCGGCACGGTGCCCGACAGGCCCGCATCCCCGGTCGTCCTGAACGTGCTCGACGTCGCCGGCAACCTCCAGCTCACCCAGGGCATGATCGACGAGTTCGTGGCGAAGAACCCGAACGTGGTGTCGAAGGTGACGTACTCGAAGTCGCCGGCACCGGAGCTGGTCGGCAAGATCAAAGCCCAGCAGGGGGCGAACCGGGTCGACCTCGACCTGGTGCTGACCGGCGTGGACGGTCTGGCCGCCGGCATCGAACAGCAGCTCTGGACACCGCTACTGCCGGCGTACGCCAACCGGCTACCGGGCATGGCGAACTACCTGCCGGGCGCGGCGGCGATGCAGCAGCTCGCCGGGGACTTCGGGGTGACGGTCACCTACTATCCCTCCGGCCCCCTGATCGAATACCTGCCGTCGAAGGTGCCGAACCCGCCGAAGACCGCCGCCGAGCTGTTGACGTACGCCCAGGCGAACCCGGGTACGGTGCAGTACGCCCGGCCGTCGAACTCCGGACCCGGCCGCACCTTCCTGATGGGGCTGCCGTACCTGCTCGGCGACACCGATCCCAAGGATCCGGTCCGTGGCTGGGAGAAGACCTGGGCCTATCTCGCCGAGCTGAACCGGCACGTCAGCATCTACCCCTCGGGCACCAGCGAGACGATGAAGAACCTGGCCAACGGCTCGGCGAAGATCATCGTCAGCACCACCGGCTGGGACATCAACCCGAGGGTGCTCGGCACCGTGCCGGCCGAGGCGAAGATCGGCACCCTGGACGGGTTCCACTGGGTCGCCGACGCCCACTACGCGGTCGTACCCAAGGGGGTGTCGACCGACAAGCAGGCGGCCGTGCTCGCCCTGCTCGACTGGATGCTCACCCCCAACCAGCAGGCCAAGGCGTACGACAACGGCTACTTCTATCCCGGACCGGCGGTCAAGGACGTGACCCTGGCGATGGCCCCGGAGGCGAGCCGGAAGGCGATCGAGCAGTACGGCCGGCCCGAGTACGAGCAACTCATCGCGGATCACCCGGTCGAGGTTCCGCTCGGCGCGAAGGCACTGGTCGAGGCGTTCAGCCGGTGGGACCGCGAGATCGGCGGCGCGAAGGTGGGCAAGTGACCTTCACCCGGCTGCGGCTCGACGGCGTCTCACGCAGCTTCGGCGGTCACCACGCCCTGGTCGGACTGGACCTGACCATCGAGCGGGGCGAGTTCATCGCCCTGCTCGGACCGTCCGGCTGCGGCAAGTCGACCGCGCTGAACTGCCTCGCCGGGCTGCTGCCGTTGACCCGGGGCAGCATCTGGACCGACGAAACCCGGCTGGACACCCTGCCACCGGAGCGGCGCGGTTTCGGCATGGTTTTCCAGAACTACGCCCTCTTCCCGCACCTGACGGTCCGGCGCAACATCGCCTTCGGGCTACAGATGCGCCGGCTGCCCCGGGCCGAGGTCCGGCGCCGGACCGAAGAGGCGATCCAACTGGTACGCCTGGAGGAGCACGCCGGCAAACTGCCCGGCCAGCTCTCCGGTGGCCAGCAGCAGCGGGTGGCGATCGCCCGCGCGGTGGTGCTGGAACCCGCGCTGGTGCTGATGGACGAGCCACTGTCCAATCTGGACGCGAAACTGCGGCTGGAGATGCGGACCGAGATCCGGCGGCTGCACCAGTCGCTCGGCCTGACCACGGTGTACGTCACCCACGACCAGGAGGAGGCGCTGTCGCTCGCCGACCGGTTGGTGGTGCTGCGCGACGGCCGGGTCCAGCAGATCGGCCCGCCGGAGGAGTTGCACACCCGCCCGGCGAACCGGCACGTCGCCGACTTCATGGGCTACCGCAACCTGCTGCCGCTGCGCGCCACGCAACGGCACGCCAGCTCCCAGATCGTGGTGGAGGGCGAGGGGCTGCGACTGGTCGGCACCCCGGTCGGCCCGGTGCGCCCCGGCGACCCGGTGATCGCCGCCGTACGCCCCGAGGACCTGCGGATCGCGGAGGTGCAGGGCACCGGCCTGCTCGCCACGGTCGAGGTGGTCGAGTACCAGGGTCGGGAGGTGGCGGTCGAGGCCCGGACCGAGGGCGGGCTCGCGCTCAACCTGCGTACCTCCCAGCGTCCGGTCCTCGGCGAGCGGGTGGAACTGGTCGTCGCCCCGGCCCGTCTGCTGGTCTTCCCGACCGACGACCCCCCGACGGACGACGCCCGGACCGGCGACGGAACCCCGTCCGGCGGGACTTCGGCACCCGGGGCGACCACCCCGGCCGACAAAGCGGTACCGGCATGACCCCGCCGCCGACCGGCAGCGGGTCGACCGTACGGGTGGCACTGCGGCACCGCCTCGCCGAGCGGGGCGTCGACCGGCAACTCCTGCTGCTCGCCCCGGCGGCGCTCTTCGTCGCGGTGCTCTTCGTCTACCCGTTCCTCTACGGGGTGGGGCTGTCGTTCCAACCGACCCGGGGTGGAACGTTCGGGGCGTACCGCGAGTTCTTCGCCGACCCGTACCAGCGCGACACCATCTGGACCACGTTGCGACTGTCGCTGCCGGCGGCGTTGCTCAACGTGGCGGCGTCGGTGCCGATCGCGTACCGGATGCGCGGCCGGTTCCGGGGAAAGCGGCTGCTGACGGCGGTGCTGGTGGTGCCGATCACGCTGGGCACGGTGCTGACCGCCCAGGGCCTGCTCAACTTCCTCGGCCCGACCGGCTGGTTCAACCGGACACTGCTCAGCAGCGGCCTGATCGACGAGCCGGTACGGCTCACCTACAACTACTGGGGCGTCTTCTTCTCCCTCGTCATCACCGGCTTCCCGTTCGCGTTCCTGCTGGTGCTCTCGTACCTGTCCGGGATCGATCCGGCGCTGGAGCGGGCGGCGGCGACGCTCGGCGCCGGTTGGGCGCAGCGGTTCCGCCGGATCACCCTGCCGCTGCTGGCACCGGGGCTGGCGACCACGTTCTGCCTGACCTTCGTGCTCGCGTTCAGTGTCTTCCCGTCGGCGGTGCTGGTCGGTGACCCGGCCGGCGACACCCGGGTCATCTCGATCGCCGCGTACGAAGCGGCCTACCTGCGCTACGACTACCCGATGGCGGCGACCATCGCGGTGCTGATGGGTCTGGTCGAGTTGCTGGTCATCGCGGCTGTGCTCGGCTGGCGGTCGCTGCTCTACACCGGCTCGACGGCGGGAGGGAAGGGCTGATGGCGGCGATCGGACGCACGACCCGCCGACGTTGGGTCGCCAGTCCCGGGGCCTGGCTGGTCTGGGGTGCCGTGCTCTTCTTCTTCGTCAACCTGGCCGGTGTCGTCGGCTCGGTGCTGGTCAACTCGTTCGGCACCCGCTGGTTCGACACCTGGTTGCCACAGGGCTTCACCACCAACTGGTACGGCACCGCCTGGCGCGAGTTCGGGCTGTTGCCCGTACTGGTGGTGACGCTGGAGGTGTCCCTGCTGGTGGTCGGCATCTCGGTGCTGATCGGGGTGCCGGCGGCGTACGCACTCGCCCGCCGGACGTTTCCCGGTAGACGGCTGCTGTACCTGCTCTTCCTGCTGCCGATCCTGATGCCGCCGATCACGTACGGCATCCCGCTCGCCACGGTGCTCTACAAGTACGGCTTCGCCGGGCACCTCTCCGGTGTGGTGCTGGCCAACCTGGTGCCGTCGGTGCCGTTCGTGATCCTGACCATGACGCCGTTCATCGAGCAGATCGATCCGGCGATCGAACGGGCGGCGCGGATGTGCGGTGCCCGTACCGGTCAGGTTTTCGTCCGGATCCTCGCGCCGTTGCTGACGCCGGGCATCCTCGCGGCCTCGATCCTGGTCCTGGTGCGCACGGTCGGGATGTTCGAACTGACCTTCCTGACCGCCGGCCCGGACTCGCAGACCCTGGTGGTGGCGCTGTACTACTCGATGTCGGCGGCCGGCATCCGGGCGCAGCAGTCGGTCGACGCGATGGCGGTCATCTACACCTCGATGATGCTGGTGCTGCTGGTCGTCGCACTGCGTTTCGTCAACCCGACCCAACTGGTCGCCAGGGTCCGTGACGACATCGACTAGGAGCTGCATCGAAGCCGGTCAGAGCATTCGTTGACAGCGACAATCTGTTCCGGCTACAGGTTGTCGACACAGCCAGTGACGGTGGTTCGAGGCCGACCCGCGGATCGCGTCGTGCGTGGAAACGTGAGGCTCTGAGCGCGCGTGCGGCCGTATTCGGCTAGGGCGTGGAACGCGGCCTTCGGCCTCCACGAGCCGTCCGGCAGTACCCGCACGATCCCACGCGCGGCCAGGTCGTAGTCGTGCTCCGGGTCGCCGGTGGTCGGTAGGTGCCGGTTCGCGAACGTGTACACGAACGCCGCCTCCACCCCGCCGGTCTCATAGTCGCGCAGCAGGTCCACGACGTAGCGGGCCTGGCCCTCCTCGTCGCGCTCCAGCGCTGCGGTGAGCTTCGCGGGGCAACCGTGCTCGTCGTACGTCACCGGCTCCGCCCCGCCCGCGACCTCAGCGGCACCGCGGAACGTGCAGCAGCCGAACTCGGTCGCGGCGTACGGCTTGCCCTGCCCCACTGCCGCCGCCAGGGTTTGCGGGAACGCCGCGGCGTTGGTCGCGTCGCGGTAGCCGGCGTCGCTGGCGATGATGTCGAACGGCGCCCAGTCCACGTCCTCCAGCGGGATCGAGGCGTAGCCGACGGGGCCGCCGAACCGCTCCCGCACCGCAGGGACCACCTCGGCGAGGAAGTCGCGTACCGCGGCGCGCGCGACCGGGACCGCCTCCCGCATCCGCACCGGATCGGTGAACAGCGCCATGCGCTCGGCCAGGTCACGGCCGGGCAGGAAGCCGTCGGTGAACATGGAGATCTCGGAGCCCGTGAGGTACACGACGGAGGCCCCGCCGCGCCGCAGCCGCTCGGCCCGCTCGGCGCCGTCGAGCACGAACGCCATGAGCCCGTCGCGGTCGAGGCCGTTGGTGAACGGGCAGTACCAGACCTCGAGCCCGACCTCGGCGGCGAATCGCGCGGCCAGCTCCAGCCGGTCCTGGACCCCGCCGGTGATGCGTACCGCGTCGCAGTGCAACTCCTGACGGATGACGCGCAGGTCGCGCCGCACGGTCTCGGGATCGAACGGCTCATGGGTCGTGGACCCGGCGCTCACGAAACCGGTGTCGTAGTTCATGCCGAAGACGCGCATCGAGTTCTCCTCGCTCATAAGGTACGTCACGTACCCTATAAGGTACGTCCAGTACCCTACAAGACATGAGCACGAGGCGCCGGGGCGAGGAACTGGAGCAGGCGATCCTGCAAGCGGCGGCGGAGGAACTGCGCGAGTCCGGCTACGCGGGGATGACCATGGACCGGGTCGCGGTCCGGGCCAGGACCAACAAGAACGCCATCTACCGCCGGTGGCCACACCGAGCGGCACTGGGCATCGCGGCGTACCGCCACCTGTCCGATGCCGCGATGCCGAACCCCGACACCGGCACCCTGCGCGGCGACGCGCTCGAAATGCTGCGGCGGGCGAACGAGACGTGGTCCTCGCCGCACGGAGCCGTCCTACGCGGCCTGCTGGCGGCTGCGGCGGACGACCCGGCGCTGCTCGACCTCATGCGTGAACGGTCGGGCGCGGACACCATGGACCGCGCCTGGCTGACCATGCTCGAACGCGCCACAACCCGCGGCGAGGCGCCGCCGGCGGCCGCTCATCCGCGCGTCGCGACTGTGCCGATGATGCTGCTACGAGCCGAGTTCGCGATGCGCGGCATCCCCTCGGTCCCCGACGAGGTACTGATCGAAATCGTCGACGAGGTCTTCCTGCCGCTCGTACGGGGCCGCGCCTGAACACTCACACCGAACGCGACCACGCGCCAATCAATTGCTCTCCGGAACATGCTCCGCGCAATCCGACCCATGCATCCGCTCACCCGAGCCACGATCAAACGCAGGGCCACCCGCGCTGTCAGCGGCAGGTCAATGCGTCTGTCGCCGCCCACCGCAATCCGCGGTGCAGTGTTCGTTGCTGACGATCCCGGGGGTCACGCTGTCGACTCGTCTGACCCTTAAGGCAGGTCGCGCTGCTGAAGGACCCCGCGAAAGGGACTTGCCGACTCGCCCGCGAAGCGCGGGAAATCGCGCACGAGATCTTCCTCGGCTGCCTCATACGAGGAGTTCGCGAGCGCATCGTAGTACTTCCCGACGCTTGCCAGCCGAATCTCGTTGTCGCGATCGAGGTCGTTACTGAGGATCGCGTGCTGTCGCGCGATGAGCAGACTTATCTGGTTTCGCAACTCGGTGGTTACCGACTTGCGGCCTTCGAACAAGGCAACCAGCCGGCTGTCGGCTTCAAGCGCACGCCAGCCGGAAGCACGTCGCCGGGCCTCAAGGGCGCGCGACTCAGCACCTAGGAACGTGGCAGCACCGGAAGCCCCTGCGACCACAAACGCAAGGACAGCCGCCGGAACGCGCCCGTCAGCCGACGCCAGCCCTGCCGCCCCGGCGACCGCCGCCACTATCGCCGTAGGTAAACCCAGCGCAAGGTAGGCGATATTCCACCGACGAGCGGCTGCCGCAGTACTTCTGGCCTCGACATCTGCTGCTTCGGCGATCCTCATTGCTTCCGACTGCAGGTCTTTCCGGATCCGTGAGGCCTCGGCCGCCATCTCGTCACGATTGAGCGTCATGCGTCAAGCTTCCCCAGTGTCTGCCTCATTGCGCAAGCACATCGGTTCGACCGGGGGGGTGGATTCCGATGTTCCGCTACGGAACCGTGACGGCGGCCAACCGGGATGATCCTCAGCCTCCATGACCGCCCCTTACTCTGACACCAATCTTGGCGCACTCTCATCGGCATGATCGGGTGCGCTCATCTACGCCGACTCGTCGGCGGCTGGGTAGGCCGGAAGCTGTGAGATTCGGATGAGGGCTACGGTGGCGCGGGCTCGTACGGTGCGGTCTGGGTCCTGGGTGAGGGTGGCGATCAGTGGTCGTGCGCCGGTCCAGACGCAGCCGCCCCGCGCAGGTTTCCGAGCCCACGGGCCGCACCGGCGCGTACCCGCGGCTCGGCATCTACCAGCAGTGACAGCAGGGCGGCCGTCGCATCTGGCCGATGGTCCGGATGGATGGGCAGATAGCCGATGGTCTCGCCAAGCGCTGAGCGGACGTGCACGGCGGGATCGCGAGTCAGGGGTAGGAGGTGATTGACGGAGTCCGGGTCAGCGAACCAGCGCAGGTGCAATACGGCGGATCGCCGAGTCCAATCGTCCGGATCGTGCAAGGCGGACAGCACCAACTCGTATGCGCGCCTGTCGCCCTCGATGCTTGTCAGAGAACCCAGCACGGCCCGCCGGATCTGAGGGTCAACGTCAGTCAGCGCCTGTTGCAGCACGTTGATGTCGCTGGGCTGGATGAGGTAGCCAAGCGCCCACAACCCGGCACCGCGTAGGTCACGATGGTTGGCGACGATGAACGACAGCACGGTAGGCCGGCAGCCCGCCGGATCGGCTTTCATGATGTTCGCCAGCCAGGCACAGAGGTCGTCGCGGTCATCGCCGCGTAGTGGACGAGCGAACACGCGTAGCAGCAGCGGAAACGCCGCGGTGCCGCGAAGCCCGGCCAGGATGTAAGCCATCAAGTTCCGGCCGTACCAGTTGTGCTCGTCGAGATAGCGTTCCAGCGCGGCCTGCACGGGCGGCACCAACGAATAGTCACCGCTTGCGGCTAACTCCTCGAGCGCTGGCCATGGATCGCCGTCGAGCGTGTCGACATGGCGGAACACCTCGTCGAGCGTCACCTGAATCGCCTCCAGCGCCTGCCGGGCCGGCTTCGGCAAGATGTGAACGGTACTCCACCCAGGCGCGACTCGCGCCCGCTCCTCGCCATGCCGAGGGGAGTCGGGGCGCGCTTGTTCGCGTTGCTGCCGAAGCCGACCACTCGGGATCGATCCAGTCACCGTGACCGAGGCTCGGGGGCCTGAGGCGCTTGTCAGGGAGTCGGGCGCACTGCTCAGCGGGGCGGTCAGGGCAGGTAGTCGAACAGGTAGGTGCCGTGCAGGCCGGCTGCGGCCAGGCTCCCGCCGTCCGGGCGCCACACACATCCATAGAGCGGCGAGCCGACGCGGAGGGCGCAGATGCATCGACGTTCCGTGACGTGCCATAGACGGATCATGCCGTCGTAGCCTGAGCTGGCTAGCAGCGTCCCGTCGGGTGAGAAGCTGCAGGACGAAATGCCTCCGGTGTGGCCGTGCAGCCAGTGGGTTTCGCCGGTCGCCGCACGCCAGAGTTGTAGCCGGCCGTCCTGGGCGCCGGTAGCGAGAAACGCGCCGTCCGGTGAAAACGCGCAATGGTAGACGTCCTCGGTGTGGCCGGTCAGGGCTTGGCGGTGGCTCGCGGTCGTGGTGTTCCACAGTTGCACGGCGCCGTTGTGGCCGGAGAGGGCGAGGGTCGATCCGTCCGGTGAGAAGGCGCAGCAAAATAGCTCGTAGACCCCCGAGTTCAGCACGCCCAGAACGTTGCCGGTCGCCGTGTCCCACAGCCGGGCGGTGCCGTCGCGTGCGGTGGTGGCGAGCACAGTGCTGTCGGGCGAAAACTCACAGTGGGTCAGGTCGGCCGAGTGGCCGGCGAGAACGTGCCTGCGAGTCCGGGTTGCCGCGTCCCAAAGGATGACGACCGCCGACCCGCCACCCGAGGCGATCATCTTGCCGTCCGGGGAAAACTGGATGGAGGCGACCCAGTCGGGATAATCGAGCACCTGCGCTGTACGGCCAGTCGACACCTGCCGGAGCCGCGCGTCCACGTTGCCCGCAGTGGCGAGCAGGGTGCCGTCGGGCGAGAAGTCGCAGTCCCAGACGGACCTCGGATCGCCGTCTACTGTGAAGAGTGAGAGGCCGGTTGTCGGCTCCCATCCGCGTAGGTTGGCGTCGCCGTCGGCGGTGAGCAGCCGGCCGTCGGGCGCGAAAGCGCAGGCCCAGACCTCCCAGCCGTGCCCCTCCAAGCTGCGCAAGTGGGTGGCGCCGTTCGGATCCCAGAGCCGGATCGTACGGTCCGCGCCGGCCGTGGCCAGGAGACGTCCATCCGATCTGAACGCCGCGTCGTACACCTTGCCGACGTGGCCACGCAACGTCTGCAGGACGGCACCGTCGGGCATTCGCCAGATTCGCACGGTGCCGTCCTCGCCGCCGGTGGCCAGCAGCCGGCCATCCGGGGAGTACTCACACGCCCACACTCGTCCCTCGTGGCCTGCGTGGGCGAACAGCGGTACGCCAGCGTCGGCGTCCCACGCCCGTACGGTGCCTACCGCGTCAACGAAGGCGACGGTGCGACCGTCGGGGGCAACCGCGCAGTTGAGCATCCGGGTGCCGTGGCCGGTCGACTCCCGGACCAGAACGCCGTCGGTGACCCGGGACAGCCGTACGGCGCCGTCGCCGCCGACGGTGACGACAGTCGTGCCGTCCGGGGTGAACCTGCAGGCATGCACTCGGCCCTCGTGTATGCGGAAGGTACGCAGGTGGGTCTGCGTGCGTGGGTCCCAGATCCGCACGGTGCCGTCCGCGGACGCGGTGGCCAGCATGCCTCCGTCAGGCGAGAAGTCGCAGCCGAGGACCAGGTCGGTGTGTCCGCGTAGAACGCCGAGATGAGTCCCGTCTTCGGTGCGCCAGAGTCGGACCGTGGTGTCGGAACTCGCCGTCGCCACGATTCGGCCGCCGGGCGAGACGGCGAGATACTCAACTCCGGCGGAGTGCCGGTCGAGCTGCTCGTGGTCGGCGCGGGGCAGTGGCCACCGGTTGGCCAGCCGGGGCCGGGGCAGATGGGTCTCGTAGCCCACAACGAGGTCTTCCAGGCCAGGCACCGCCGCCAACTGGCTGGCCAGTGTTGCCCCCAGTACGGTCGGCGGCTCGACCGGCGTCAACAGTTGGCCGATCCGACTCAACGCTGTGCGCAGCGCGGGGCCTGTGGGCGCGGCGACGTGTTCCAGGTCGCTGACTGCTGCTGCGGCGGTGCCAGCGTTCCTGGTCCGGGCCTCGACCCACCGCAGGTCACAGAGCGTCGCCGCTGCCTCTCGGTCGTAGCCGGCGGCGACCAGATGAAAAGCCAGGTTGTCCCAGACGTACCGAGAGGATGGCGTCAGCTCCCACCAGGCCCCACGCCACCCGAGCGTGGTCGAGGGCAGCAGGCCGCGGGCGGCGTCAACGAACCGACGGTGCCGGGCGGTCAGCTCCGGGAGGTTCAACCCGTGTCGCAGGTATTCACCGATGACGTCGTGCAGCTGAAGAGCAGGCCGATCCTCCACAGACCAGCGACCGATCGCCAGCCGCAGCCGGACCAGCTTCCGCTGCACGGCGGCTACCTGCGCACCCTCGACACCGCGCGCGGCCCAAAGCAGTCCTAACGCCTCCTCGTCGGCCACTGCCTGCGGTGGCAGCACCGCAAGGTCGGCGTAGCAATCGCGCTCCGTATCGGACAGTAGTCGGAGGCTTGTGGCCAGCGTCGCCGCCACCGCCCGGTCCCGGCTGCTGGCGTCGTCGACATCGACACCGGTCGGGCCGTGCCTGGTGAGCTGGTCGGCGACCCAGACGGCGGCGGCCTCGCCGGTCGCTCCATCCATCGCGTACGCCTCGATCGTCCCAGCCGCCAGCCCCACTAGCACTGGCCAGCGGCCGGTGAGCGCGAGCAGGCGGGCCAGCGTCGCCGCCGTGATACCCCTCTCGCCAGCGACCAGCGCCTGAGCAGCCTGATCGGCGGTCATCGCATTCACGTAGACCCGCGCCGCACCGGCGGGGGCGACGCCAGCGTTTCGGGTCAGCACCAGCCGCTGGCACTGCGGACCACCGATCAAGAAGGGGTCGAGCTGGTCGGCCCGCCACACGTCGTCGACAACCATCAGCATTGGCGCGCGTTCAGCCAACAACTCGGCGAGCCGCTGCCCCGCCACTAGCGGGTCGGCAGTGCCTGGGCTGGTGCCGGAGAGCGCCTCGCACAGGCGCCCTACCTCCCCCGCCAGGCCGACTCGGGTCGTACGGTCGCCGACCGTGGCCCAAAGCACGCCCCCTGGGTACCGATCCGCGACCTGCGAATCGTGGCAAAGCAGCATCGCCAGCGTGGTCTTGCCGAACCCACCTGGCCCCTCAATGCTGAGCACTCCAGGTGTGGCGGCCCCATACGGGGCCAGAAGCCGCCACACCATGTCGGTCAACTCCGGACGCGGGACGGTGTTCGCCAGAGGCGCTCTTGCCATCGCCGGGGTACGCGGGGACATCGCCTCCGGTGGCACGAGATCCATCACCCCAGTGGCCGCCGCCGTGGCCTGGCTGTCGAGCCCGAAGGCCAGCAGCACGGCGACCAGGATCGCCACCGCCAAGCCGATCGCCAGCCACCAGTTCCAGGTGCTGGTGGCGAGGTTGGTCAGAATTCCGGCGGCGGCCGCGACAATCGGGCCGCCGGCCAGCAGCACGTTACGACTCAGCCGGCGCCTCGCGCGCGATCCTTGCAGCTGGTCACTGGCCATCCCGTCCATTGTTGGTGACCGAAGCCACGAACACCAGGGCGCACATCCTGAGCGAGGCATACCTGGCTGGACGGTTGCCAATCGTCGACCCGACTCACGACCGCAGGACTACGAATACACCAATACCCACCAACCCCGTATCGACCGCCGCCAGTCCGCTTTACCCTCGTCCTGTCCCTACTCACACATCCGATGATCACCAGGGAACCGGGGTTCCGTCCCAGGAAAGGAACTCGCCGGTGGGGCCGTCATCGGGCAGCAGTGCCAGCCGGACGGCGCCGGCCGCGGCCTCGGCCGGGTCTCCGCCACTGGCGGCGGCGGTCGCGTTGAGGTCGGTCTTTCGCAACCCGGGTGCGAGCGCGTTCACTTTGAAGCCCTCACCGGCGAGCGCCTGGGCGTAGAAGATGGTCAGCGCGTTGAGTGCCGCCTTCGACGACCGGTACGCGGCGAGTGAGCCCGTCGTGGGGAACCGCGCCTGCGGGCCGGTACTCCAGTCCAGTGATCCGGTGCCGCTGGAGATGTTCACGATCCGAGGCCGGGCCGATCGACGCAACACGGGCAGGAACGCGTTGGTCACCGCGACGATCCCGAACACGTTCGTCTCGTAGGTACGGCGAAAGCTGTCTACGTCGGTCTCGGTTACCGGGTTCAGGTCGACCGAGATTCCGGCGTTGTTGACCAAGATGTCGAGGTCTTCGACCTGACGGGCGACCTCGGCAATACTTTGATCGTTGGTGACGTCGAGGATCAGTAGGCGGGCGCTGCCGCCAATCTCGTCAACGGCCCGCTGTCCCCGCTCCGGGTCTCGGGAGCCGACGTAGACGGTGAGCCCGGCGGCCGCGAGCTGCCGCGCGATCTCCTTGCCGATGCCCTTGTTGGCGCCGGTGACCAGTGCCGTGGAATCGTTCATGCTGTCAATGATGCTGTCGGCAGTCCGGCCGATCCAGGGACAACCGGTACTGGCGGTGGAGGAGGCGCCCCATGGCCAGACCGGAGACGGCGCGGTTCCTGCGTCAACGGCGAGAGGACCTGCGCCCCGCCGACGTCGACCTGCCCGCCGATGGGCGCCTCAGGGGGTTCTATCCGCTGAACTCGACCACGGAAAGCGCCTTGTCCAGTCGACCGGCGGCCAGGTCGTCGTGGCGGATCACAAAACTCCCGTAATAGAACTCGTCGGCCCCCGCTCAACCGGATCGACAACCGGAGGTGCTTGGTGAACTCGCTGATCTCGTCGTCCGGGACGCCCAACGCGAGCGCCGCACGACGGAACTGCCCCTGATGATCCATGGCTCAACATGGTGCCACGAACGCATCGACCAGAGGGCGAGCCCGGCGATCGGGGTGGCCCACGGCCAGCACACGCCGTTGTCGCCATCGCCGCCGTGGGGTCGGGTGCGCGGACATCGGCAGTTGCGCGTGCAGGTGTGGTTGCCGCCTCAATCCCCCGCAGATGGCTGAAGGATTCGCGGGCCTCCGGTGTGCGGCGTCGGGTGGTAACCGGGGTGCGGTTGCGGCAGTGCCGCCACACATGCTGCGGAGCAGGCGTTCACCAACATCGGCAGGACGTCGGTGGCGACCAGGCCAGAGATCCAGACTTGGCGCAGCTCACCGTCCACCGGGCCATCGCAGACGCTGCAGGCTCGCACCGTTTCACAGCCCCACGTACCTGGGTCGAGTGCGTTGAAATCGGCCTCTGCCGAGCGGGTCAGCGCCCGCAGCTTCGGAAACGGCGGACGGAACTTGAAGTTTCCGTAGAGGGCGCGGGTACTCACCGTGCTGTCGCCGAGCTTCGCGCATCTGGTCAGCTCGTACGGGTACCAGTGCAGCCGGTGGGAGGTGTAAGGCTCGAATACCTCCAGGCTGGTCATTGCCCCGATCTCCAGCGGTATACGAACCAGGTTGGTGCCGTAGAGCACCAGATGTTTGACAGCGGTCAGCTTCGCGATCGTTGCCGGCAGCGTGACGATCTGCCGCCGCTCGGGAGCGCTCAGCTCCACGAAGGGTTTGAACACCGTCCGCCCATCCGCTGCGGCCTCGTCAATCAGCGCCAGCAGGTGCCGCCAGCCGGCCGCCTCGGTGTCCTGCCGGTCCGCGTGGAACACGACGCTGCTCGGCCGGGTTGCGACCGAGTAGCCGACGCAGCGGCACTGGTCGCGGGCCGGACCGCCCGCACCGGGTCCAACCGCATCCGCGAAGCGATTGGGGAACAGCTGCGGTCTGATCTCGCTCGCGTCCACGCCGAGACCCTACTGAGCCCCGTAAACCAAATTCCCTGTGATCGGCGGAGTCGCTCGTCATGTTCCGGAGGCCGTATAGGCGGTGAGGATGTAGTTGGGGTGGCGGTCGAGGTTCTTGTAGGCGCGGTCGTAACGCATGGTGGTACGGCGGGTCGGCGTGGCGGGCGGTGGTGATCAGGGTTTCGACCTGGAGGTGGCCCAGCCCGAGGTGGGTGATCCGGACTGGCGGTGCTCGCCGCAGTCGGCTGTCGTTCGCCGGAACGCGACAGGCTAGGTTGCTCGGATGAGTCTCCTCGATGACGTCGCGAGGCGTGACAGCTGGCGATGCTGGGTATGCGACGAACCGGTCGACGCCGACATGTCGGTGAACGACGCGCGCGGTCCCAGCGTCGACAGCCGCACCGCCGACAAGAAGGCCAAGGTCGCCGAGCGACTTGCGCACCGTGCCTGCAACACCCGCAAGGGCGCGGTCAAGGTGGTCATCGCCTGGCCGGATCGTCTGCACGTGGTCGAGCCCGCGCCGCTGATCACCGTCGCCGAGCGGCTCGAACGCAAGGGTGGCCGCGAGTTGGTCGCCCGCTGTCCGAGTAAGAAGGACGCCCAGGAGGCGGCGGACTGGCTGGTCGACCGGTTCTCCCGACTGGTGCCCGGACTGCCGGTGACCGCAAGCGTCGAGGCGGGCGGCGGACAGTACCTCGTCGCCCTGGCCACCAGCCGCCGCTGACCCGGGGAAGCCCGGACCGAGCCACCACCAGCGCTGCTCGCCATCCCGCGGCTCACAGCGAGTCGACGGCAGCGAGCGGCTCGTGCGTTCTGTCTTGACCTCGTCCTGCTGCCCGTTTGCGCCCCGACCGCAGCCACTTGCGCACGCCGCAATCTCGCTCACTCCAGGAGTGGCGGGCGCGGAAAGGCTGACGCGCATAGGTCGGCTCGACCGGCAACCTTCGCGACAACAGGACGGACAGGACATGGACCAAGGTACCCGCAGCGAGCTGCTCGGCCGCCTGGCTGAGGCAGTTGGGTCCATCGCAGTCGCACACCCGACGCGGGTTGCCATCGACGGACCGCCCGCCGCCGGCAAGACCACCCTCGCCGACGAACTGGCCGTCATCCTGCGCGACCAGGGCCGCGACGTCATCCGCGCGACGATCGACGATTTCCTCTTCCCCCGGGCGCAGCGCTATCCGCGCGGCCAGTACTCGGCCGAAGGCTGCTACTTCGACACCCACGACTACCACGCGCTGAACCGGGTCCTGCTCGATCCGCTCGGCCCGGGCGGAGATCGAGGCTTCCAATACGCGGTCTACGACCGCACAGCGGATACTGCGCTGTCCCCGCCGGTCACCACTGCCACCGCCGACACCGTGCTGCTCTTCGACGGCGTGTTCCTCATGCGCCCGGAACTGATTGATCGGTGGGATCTGCGCATCTTCGTGTCAACCGAGCTCGAGAAGACAGTGGATCGTGCCGTGATCCGAGAGCGCCGGGTGTCATCTCGAGCCGAAATCGAACGGCGCTGGCGCGAGCGTTACATCCCCTCCCAGCAATTCTACTTCGCTGCGGTCCGCCCGACCGATCGCGTCGACATTATCGTGCACAATGACGACCCCCAGGAGCCGGTCTGGGAGACTCGAACACACTGAACGCACTCGATTCGGCAGCTCCGTGTGCCACAGGATGTCGGGAAGCACTACGGTACGTGACGGCACATCACTCGGCGTTGGCACGATCGGCGGCGGCTCACCACAATGGCAGAATGCGCATGTGTCGAATCCCTCGCAGAGTGCTGCTCCGGCGCACATAGTTACGGCGTTCCTCCGGGACGGTAACCGGCTGCTGCTGTGCCACCGGTCCGCCGAACGCCACCGGTATCCCGACGTGTGGGATCTGCCGGGTGGTCACGTAGAACCCGGGGAGCTTCCTGCCGCGTCGCTAGTTCGAGAACTACGGGAGGAGCTAGGGATCGACGTCGCCCAGCCGACGGGCCCGCCGATGGACGAAATCCATGCCGACGGGTTCAGCATGCAGATTTGGCTGATCGAAACCTGGACGGGAACCCCGGCCAATGCCGCGCCCAACGAACACGACGCCATCGCATGGTTCGCGGAGGATGAGCTTGGAGAATTGCGCTTGGCTCATGACGGCTACCTTGCGATGTTCACCAAGGCATTCGCCGAGCAGCGAGCCTGACCTCTGACCGGGCGCACTCACATCGACAGTTTCGGACGTGGGTCGACACCCAAGGTCGGGTACGGAGCGTAACGGTTCTGGCTGAAGGTAGCGCGCACGGACGGCGGCAGATCCAGTCATCCGTGGAGCTGTCCGGCAAATCATGCTCGCTGCAAGGCCAGTAAGCTGCCCACATGTCTTCCGCACTTGTTGTTGGTTACGACCCGCAAGCCATGCCCGGCGTCGACGGACAGGCTCTTCGCGCGGCTCTCGATGGGGCGCTGAGCCGCTTTGGCGAGCACGGCATTGACGCGGCCATGGTGCTGGTCGTGTTCGATGAATCGGCCGAGTCCACCCTCGTCACGTCGCTGACCAAGCAGCCGTGGGATGTCGTGGTTGTCGGCGGCGGGATCCGCAAGACCGAGCAGTTGCTTCCGCTCTTCGAGCAGATCGTGAACCTAATCCGCCGCCACGCGCCCCAGGCCGCCATTGCGTTCAACACCAGCGGTGGGGACAGCGTCGAGGCGGCACAGCGCTGGCTCTGAATCCCGCCCGTCTGATCACGTCCTGAGCCACATCCGGGTCGCGGCAATGGGATCTGTGCCGTGGAAAACATACGCGCACTTGTCGTACCGCGGGCATTGTCGGCTTAGTCATGCATCCGTGACGGCAGCACGCTAGCCACGGCCATCGGTCACCCCCTGCGTCAACCGGTCCCAATCCACGACCAGCTCGATCACTCCATTCGCGCTGGTCACATCTCGCGTCTAACTGATTGGCATCGAACTACCCGGGATCATGGAGTCGGACGTCGCGGCAACGACGGCCCGACTCCACGATCCCGGATCACCGGAGGCCCGCACACTCCGGCAACGATCAGCGATCGACGAACTGGTGGTCGCTCTTGATCAACCCCTCCTGGTCGAGCAGGACGAAGTCGAAGCCGACGTTGCGCACCTTCCCCGAGGCGATGTCCACCATTTCCCAATTGAACCGGACGGCGTTGTGGTGCCCGGTCGCGTTCCGGACGGCCCGGAAGACATGCGTCCCCGGCCTGACCCACTTCTCGTAGGAGCCGGCGACCCGGGCCTCCATTTCCGCCTGGCCGTGCACCTCCTGCATGGGGGTGTAGTGGGCGACGTCCGGCGCGAAGAGTTCCGCGATGGTCATACGCCTTACTTCAGGGTCGGACTCGTTCCACATGTCGACGTAGCGGTGGGCAAGGTCGTGCAAATCCCTCACAAGGTTCCCTCTTCCTTGAATTACTTACGTTCCCTGGTTACTAACAACTTCCCCGGATTACCTGCGGCCGGGAGCCTTCGGCAGGGTCTGCACCACGAACGCGAGCAGGACGCTGATGCCGAGGACGCAGTACAGGCAGGCGGTGAAGGCGTCCGGATAGGCGCGATCCGCGCCTCCGCCACGCGAGAGCACGTCGTAGAAGACGAGCCCGACCAGGGCTACCCCGAGTGCGTTCCCCACCTGCTGCGCGGTGCCGAGTACGCCTGAGGCGGCACCGGCGTTGTCTGCGGAGACCCGAGCCAATACGGTCGCGGCCAGCGGGGCGATGGCCAGTCCCATGCCCGCACCGTCCAGGAAGAGACCGGGTACGAGCCAACCAACACTTCCGGAGGTACCGATCTTCGCGACGGCCCAGATTTGCAGCACCAGGGCGAGGATGCGGATCAGGCACCCGATGGCGATCGTCTGTCGCCCGAGTCTGGCTGCGACCTTGCGGGCCGTCATCGAGGTGATGATGTAGCCGAGCCCAAGTACGCCGAAGACCAGCCCCGAGTCCAGGGGATCCAGATGACGCCCCTGCTGCAGATAGAGGGCCAGCACCAGGAAATAGGACGCCATGCTGGCGAAGAAGGTCAGCTGCGCGACCAGCCCGGCGGTGAAGGCCCGTTCCCGGAAAAGCGCCATATCCATCGAGGGTGTGCCTCCATTCGCCCCGCGCCAGCGTTGCTGCCGGACGAACACGGTCAACAGCAGGCCGCCGGCGAGGAGACAGGGCCAGACCCAGAGCGGCCAGCCCTGTGCCCGTCCCTCGATCAGCGGCAGGCAGATCCCGACCAGGGCGAGCGTCACCAGGACCATGCCGATCAGGTCCAGCCGATGCCGCCCCGGTGCCCGGGACTCGGGTACATACCTGCCGGCCAGCAACGCGGCGGCCAGCCCGATCGGGAGATTGATCAGGAAACAGGCCCGCCATCCGAGGCCGAACAGGTCCTCCCTGATCAGGATGCCACCGATCAACTGTCCGAAGACGGCGGCGATCCCGGCGGTCGCCGCGTACCAGTTGATCGCGCGGGCCCGGGCCTCGCCGGAGTAGACCGTGCTCAGGATGGCAAGGACCTGCGGCACCATCAGGGCCGCCGCAAGCCCCTGAACCAGGCGGGCCACCAGCAGGAAGCCGGGGCCCGTCGCGACTCCGCAAGCCGCCGAGGCGAACGTGAAGACAATCATGCCGAGGATGAACGTCCTGCGGCGGCCGTACAGGTCACCAAGCCTTCCGCCGGTGATCAGCCCGACCCCGTACGCCAGGGCGTAGCTGGCGACGATCAACTGGATCTGGGCCTCGCTGGCCCGGAGGTCGGCCTGCATCGACGGAATCGCCACGTTGACGATGAAAAAATCCAGACCGGTGAGGAAGACACCGACCAGGACGACGGCGAGGGCGGCCCGATGCGGCAGTGCCGGGACCCTCGGCTGCGAACCCGAACCGCTCGAGGCGTCCACGCCGCTCGACGGTCTGGCGGAGGTCGGGGTTGTGATCACGCGGGGTCTCCAGTCGGCGGAAGCTCACCGCAACGGATGTTGGTCATGCGCTGAATCGTGCGACCAGCGCTGGCCAGCGACAATTCCCCGCAAGGAATGGCCGGGACGGAATCGGGGCGCTAGACATGTGGCGTGAACTTCCCCCAGGCACTCCGAGAACGCCGGACCCGCCGTCGACTCAGCCAGCTCGAGCTGGCGGTCCGCGCCGGCACCACCCAGCGACACGTCAGCTTCCTGGAGAGCGGCCGGTCGGAGCCGGGCCGTGAGATGGTGGTACGCCTGGCAGAATCACTGGATCTTCCGCTGCGGGAGCGGAACGGCCTGCTGCTCGCGGCCGGCTACGCCCCCGCCTACCCGCAGACCTCGTTGAACGATCCAGCGCTGGCTGCGGTGCAGACCGCGTTGCGGCACATCCTGACCGGGCACCTGCCCTATCCCGCGATCGTCGTTGACCGGCACGGCGACCTGGTCGCGGCCAACCCGGCGTTCGGGCTGCTCACCGACGGCGTGGCGGCCGGGCTCCTCGAACCGCCGATCAACGTGTACCGGCTCGCCCTGCATCCCCAGGGTATGGCGCCACGGATCGGGAACTTCACCGAATGGGCCCAGCACATCCTCGTACGGCTGCATGCCGAGATCCTCCGGAACCCCGACGACCGGCTCGCCGCCCTGCACGCTGAGCTGGAAGATTACGTACCGGACCGACCGCTGCCCACCGGCCACCTCGGGTTCGCCGTCCCGCTCCGACTGCGTACGGCGTACGGCGAACTGAATCTCGTCACGACCATCACCACCTTCGCCACCGCCGTCGACATCACTCTCGCCGAGCTGAAGCTCGAAGCGTTCCTCCCGATGGACGAGACGACCACCTCGATTCTCGCGGAACGGGCCAATGACGCCGCCGGCCGGGCGTAGCGCAGTGGCCCTCACGTCTGTCGGCCGGCGGGGCCGGCCGTTAGTCGACTGCCAGCCTGCCGCCGGCGGTCAGGACGAGTTGGCGGCGGATCTCGGCGAGACCGGCGACGAACAAGACGATCATCGCGGGCGGGTGCCAGATCAGCCACCACGGCTGCCAGGCGGTGACGATGCCGGGCAGGCTCAACGTAGCGGCGGCCATCGCCACACTGGCCTCCGCGAGGACCAGCGGCAGCTCGTAGCCGAGCAGCTGGGCCGCGCCCCGGATCCCACCGAGCAGGCTGTACTTGTTGGCCGACGCCCAGGCCGCCTGGTCGCCGACCGGGCCGGACGGTCTGCTCAAGCAGTTGACCGCCACCACCTCCACCGCGGTCATCGCCACCCGCCGTCCGGCCGCAGCCATCGCCAGGCGACCTGACGGCGAACCGATCGCCTACGCCGTGACCTGATGGCCAGCAGCGTGCGATGCCGCCAACTGCGGGATTGGCTCGACGCGGCCGCCGTCATCGCGTCATTGGCCGCCGAGGACGCCGCACTACGACGACAGGCCGCGAACTCTGCCACCCGATCGGTCATCCCACCGCTCCGTACGCCGGAGTTAGCTGACGCGGCGGTAGCGGATGTGGGTGGTAAGCGGTGAGTGAAGCACCTCGGCGGGTTCGAAGCCGAAGGATTCGACCCCGTCGAAGATGCGCTCGCCCGAACCGAGCAGGACCGGTGCGATGTCGAGGGTGAGCTCGTCGATCACGCCGGCGATCAATGCCTGTCGGACGGTCGAAGCCCCACCGGCGATGTCCACGCCGTTGTCCCCGGCAGCCTGGCACGCTGCGGCGTAGGCCGCGTCAAAGCCCTCGGTGACGAAGTGGAAGGTCGTCCCGCCTTCCATCTGGATCGGGTCATGTCCGTGATTGGTCAGCACGAACACCGGCGCGTGATACGGCGGTTCGGGGCCCCACCACCCGGTCCATTCCTCATCCCAGTCCCCGCGGATCGGGCCGAACATGTTCCGACCCATCACATACGCGCCCCGTGGGCGCATGAGCCACTCGTTCGCGACCTTGTCGGCATCGTTGGCGCGCGGGTCGCCGATGTGCCAGCCGTGCAGCTCCCGCCCCCGCTTGCCCAGGGGGTCCTCGCGGCTCTGGTCCGGCCCAGCGACGAAGCCGTCCAGCGAGATCGACATGTGGCAGGTGGTGTCCGGCAACTTCCTGGCCATCAGCGGCCCTCCTTCTTCTGGGCGATCTCGGCGACGTAGGCCGCCAGGTTGCTCAGCGTCTGCTCGCCGCCCTCGATCGCGTGGTACTTCTCTACGGCCTGGTCGCGCAGTTGTTTGGTGGGGAAGACCGTGCACATCACGATCCGGGTCGCGGTGCCGTGCGGCGCGAAGGCCAGGGTCGACTCGAAGGCGTTCGGGTCGCCGCGGGACTCACCGTGCAGCAGCGCGATCCGCTCCGGTGGGACGATCTCGGTCCAGGAGATCCACTCGGAGTAGTCGGTCCCGTCCGGCCCGTGCATCACGAAGTCCCAGACTCCGCCGACGCGGAACTCGAAGGACCGCGTGGTGGTGGTGAACCCCTCCGGTCCCCACCACCGCGACAGGTGCCGCACCTCTGTGAACGCCTCGAACACCAGCTCTCGTGGGGCGTCGATGACCCGGGAGATCACGATCTCCCGGTCGGCCGTCGCCGGCTCCGTCCGCGTTTCCTGCCTTGCCCCTGCCATCGGTCATTCCTCCTGCCGTGTCTGCTTGAGGTCCTGCACGTAGGTGTCCAGCCGGTCGAAACTCTCGTTCCAGAACCGCTCGAACCCGCCGACCCACTCGTGGACCGGCCGCAGCCCGCGGGCGTCCAGGCCGTAGAGACGCTGCTTGCCCGCCCCGCGGACCCGCACCAGCCCCACCTCCCGGAGCACCCGCAGGTGCTTGGACGCCCCCGGCTGGGTCATCCCCAGCTCCCGGGCCAGGTCGGTCACCGGCCACTCACCCGCCCGCAGCAGCGCCAGGATCTCCCGGCGCTGCGGCTCGGCGATCGCGTTGAAGACGTCCGACGTCGTCGCTGCTCGTGCCACGGCAGCCATCATATGCCCATATCGGCACGCGTCAAGTCGAGATGAATCAGGCCAACTAACCACCCACGGTATGCCGAACCGGGCCATCGCGTCCGAGGCTCGGGCTCCTGTCCCGTCACGGCAAGATCCACAGTACGGGCGACTGCCGGTGCCTACGCATCGGCACGTCCGGAAGTCTCGTGGAGCGCCGACAGTCACGATCTGTAACGCGCGGATCGTGGCAGATCAATGCCTTCACAAGGGCGGGTGCGGCTGCGGGGTGTTGGACCACCGAGCCCATTCGGGGACGACTCCACGCGACTTGAACGACTTCGGGCGTGGCGGTTGCAGCGGAATCCCGACGGATCCGGCTGAGCCGGGACCGTAGCTGCCCGGCACTACGAAGAACCCAGGACCAGTACGCGGGCCTTAAGATCCACTGCTATGGTCCGCACCACACCTGCGCGTCCCCTGGACATCACCGAACTCTTCCCCGAGCTGCGGGAACATTCCACCACCGCTACCCGCCTGCATCCCCGGCCCGGCGCTCCGACCGTTGCGGACAGCTCGGTCGGCGGACCGCTGCTGTGGCCGGCCGACGAGGTATGGCCGGTCTGCGACGACGCCGGGGCGCACGAGCCGTACAACCTGACCACCCCGGCCGCTGTGCGCCGCAGGCGGGAGATCCTCGCGACCGCGCAAGCCCGGGAGCCGCTGCCGGGCGGGGATTTCTTGACCGCGGAGGAGCGGGCCGAGCTCGATGCGGCCGACGCTCTGGACCTGGACGACCTGATCGAGGATCGGATCCCGTTGGTCCCGGTCGCGCAGCTGTACCGGCAAGATATCCCGGACTACGCCGGTCCGGACGGCACCGACCTGCTCCAGGTGCTGTGGTGCCCGGTGGACCACTCGGACCGGCACTACAGTCCTCGCGTCTTCCTCTACTGGCGCGACAGTTCCGCCGTCGGCCCGCTGCTCGAAGCGCCTCCCGAGCCGCTGGTGATCAGCGACATGTACCTGCCGGTTCCGTGCGTGGTGCACCCCGAGCAGGTTCGCGAGTACCAATACGCCGATCTGCTCCCCGATGACCTGCGCGAGCGGCTCGCCGAATGGGATGACGACGAAGACGATAGCCGTCCCCACTATCAGACCGACTTGTCGCTGGCGCCGGGATGGAAGGTCGGCGGGTACGCGAACTGGTCGCTGACCGATCCGTACCCGATGGATTGTGCTGCCTGCGGCACCGCGATGACCCTGATTTTCACCGTGGACTCGGGCGACTGGAACGGCATGCATTGCAGCTGGCGCCCGTCCGAGGAGAACCCGACCGCATCCCCAGACACCGTCGGCGTGCAGATCGGGCGCGGCTACTCGCTGTACACCTTCCGCTGCCCCGAATCATTCGATCATCCCCCGGCCACCGCTATGCAGTGACGCGGCCCCCTCCATGGCTTGCCGGCCTCCGAACGCACTCATCTCGACAGTTCCGTGCGCCACAGGATGCCGGAAAGCACCACCGTGCGTGATGACACATCGCCTGGCGTCGCGCACGGCCGGCAGACGACCCGAGGACGTCTTGCAGGACATAACCACGGCGGTCACCATACGATGCGGACTCCCAAGCGCGACCTGCAGCAGAGGAGCACGCGGTGATGAGAACGCTGCGACAAGACCAGCCGCCTCGCATTGAGTGCCGCCCCGCTGCCTGTCGTACCTGGACGGCAGGATGCTGGTTTGGCGATCGCGACGGCTCAGTGAGTGTTTGACAGGGGTGTCGGACGGCGTGTCCGTCGGGTGAGTGGATCTTCGTCCGAGAGTTCCGGTGTGGAGCGGACGCGGACGTATGACTCGGACCTGACCGATACCGAGTGGGAGATCATCGAGCCGATGCTGCCGTTGATCAAGGAGCCTGGCCGGGTGCCGAAGCACCCACGCCGGGACGTGGTCGACGCCATCTTGTACGTGGTACGTACCGGCTGTTCGTGGCGCCAGTTGCCGGTGGACTTCCCACCCTGGCAAACGGTGTATTGGCAGTTCAAGCAGTGGGAGAAGCGCCAGGTCACGCAGCGGATTCTCGACCGGTTACGGGAGGAGATCCGCCTCGCCGAGGGCCGGAACCCGCAGCCGTCAGCGGGAATCATCGACTCCCAGTCGGTGAAGGCCGCGGACACCGTCGGTAGGGACACCCGCGGCTACGACGCCGGGAAGAAGATCAACGGTCGCAAGCGGTTCATCGTGACCGACACCCTCGGCCTGCTGGTCTGCGTGTGGGTCCTCGCCGCATCGTGGCAGGATCGCGACGGGGCGAAGGGCGCCCTGGTGGCCGCCTACACCGCGACTCCGATCCGGTATGTGTTCGCCGACCAGGGCTTCGCCGGCCGTCTGGTCGACTGGTGCCGCAACATCCTGCACACCACGTTGGAGATCGTTCGCAAGCCGGCTGACCAGGAAGGATTCGTGGTTCATCCCCGCCGTTGGGTGGTCGAGCGGACTCTGGCCTGGATTACCTCGTACCGCCGCCTGGCCCGCGACTACGAACGCGACCCGGCGGTGTCCGAAGCCCTGATCCGGTGGGCCGCGATCAACCAGATGGTCCGCCGACTCGTCCGAGGCGGCCCAGCCCGCCGACGCCAACGACGCACGTTCAACCAGCCCGACTGACAACCAACTCAAACACTCACTCAGACCGTCCGCGTGGAGAGGACGATTTGGATGAGGGTCGGACCGCCGAGCCGTCTCGCTATCGATCACGACGACTATCACGCCGAGCATGTGGGGCGCACCGCTGAAGGAAAACAGTTCTTCCTCACCACCCCCTTCGAGCCCGCCATCCGTGCGGAGGAAGATGGTCAGGAGTTCGTCGCCTTGTACCTCTTCGACCCCGATGGCCGGTTTCTGGAGGCCCGGATTGATGCCTTCGGTCCCAGAGCCCGGATGGACCGCGCGGCGCGCCGGGCGGCATACGACGCCCGGCTGAAGGAACTTGGGGAGGTCACGTTCACCCGCATCGAAGTCGAGCCCTTCGCAATCAATCGGTTCGGTACGACCTTCGGCCTCATCCCAAGAGAGCCGGAGGAGGACGACGACGCATGGTGGGTCACCCTGGAGCCCGGCGACTACATGGCCTTCACCGACCCATGGGACAGCGGTGAGTACGACACCTGATGCCCAGTCAGGCAGACGCACTCAACTCGACAGTTTCGGACGTGGGTCGACACCCGAGGTCGGGCACGGAGCGTAATAGTTCTGGTTGAGGGTAGCGCGCACGGACGGCGACAGATCAGTGCGCGACCACGTCTGGAAGTTCCGCGCCCAGTAGCGGTAGCCGCACGTGTCGACGCCGCGCATATACTCCGCCAAAAAGGCGTACGTTGGGTCTCGTCGTTCAGATCTCGAAAAGCGTCTCACGCTGCGGCGGGTCGAGGACATTCCGTAGCGCGATGATGTTCCCGCGCCACTGCGATCCTTTCGAGACATCGTTCCATTCGACAGCGCGCCAGGAAGACGCTGCGAGAACGTTATCGAGGGCGTCGATAGCCAGCTGCTTCAGCGCGTTCGGGAACTGCGGCATCGGCGCGGACGGACCGTAGATGGGGCAAGCCGCTTCGCCTCCCGGGCATTGCGCAGCGATAAGAGCCGCCGCAGCTACCGCCTTCGAAATATGCCACATGTCGATGTCGACGTTAGCCGTGACCACACGGTCCAGCGCGCCACAGACCATCTCGATCCGTGCGTCCGCCGTCGCGGCGTCCAGGTCGCCGGCGAAGTCTGCGGCGTCGTCGTTATCGAATGGACCTACGTCCCAGAAGCCCAAAGCCGCCCCCCCCCCCCCCCCCCCAACTGGCACTTTCGCGATCTTCGACCAGCTCGGTGCCGGTCGTCAACCCGCCCTAGCACCCACCATCCTCGGTGGTGGCGCGGTGTGTGGCAGATCCGGATGGCTGTGCGCGCGGGAAAAGCCCTTCCGTTATTGCGTCAGATCCACGTCCAAGAACGCATCGCTCTCCACAAACGTCCGCGCCAACGTGCACGCCGCGGATGGAGGAAGACTTCTATGTCGCCCAGCGCGTTGTCAGCAGTACCACTGAGGTGTGGGATGGACCGAGCTCGGTGCAGCGCGGCGACTACTCGGCCCTCGTCCAGTTGGCGATAGACCCTCGCCGTATGACCCCGACACGTTGCTCCAAGAGCGCTGACCTGATGGTCGTCGTGCGTGAGTAAGTGAAGATACAGTTCCTGTAGTTCTTTCCAGTCCCCGTCGCCGTACAGTGCGGTGCCGGCCATGGCATTCAGTGCGCCAGAAAGGTCACCACGACCGAGTGCTGCGCGTACCTCGGCCGGTGTCGCTGACGGCGGGTTGTGGAAAACAAGATGTTCATGGGGCACGGGTCACATCCTTGCTCACATTGAGCCGGCACGGTCAGGCGGCCCGGGTCTTGGGCTCACTGAACTCGGCAGTTCCGGGCTCCGGTCGCAGCCGACGGCCAACACGGAGCGTGGCGACTCTGGCTGAGGGTGCCGCCGCACGGTCGGCGGCAGATCCGGATGCCTCGGCTTGAACGCCCTGTTCTTCCCCGTCACTGGCTCCAGCGGGCGCCCGGTATCGCCGCGTAGATCGCGTGCAAGCCGACGGGCGTTTGCGCCCGTACCCACACCCATATCCAGTCATCACCGTGCGTTCGCACGAGCTGCCCCGGCCGCGAGTACCAGCGGACGGGTGAGTCCTCGGCCTCGACCCACGTGGGCACCTCGGGCAGCGGTACGCGGTCAAAGCGCGCCACCACCGAGGGCACCTGGTCCGGTGGCAGCTCGCACGCGCTGACCGCCGCACCCTCCTGATCGATCGCGGCGGTCAGCGCGAAATCGACGCAGGCAAGCGAAAGCCGATCGAGGTACGGTCGCCATCCTGACCCGGTGTCGATGACGACCGGCGGGTCCGGCTGGTCGGCGGCGGCGAGCGGGATGCCCCACGCCGTCTCGGTGACCAACGGGTCAGCCCAGTGGAACGACAAAATCCCGTCCTCGGCGTAGATCCCACGCGGGTCGAGGAGCCCACTGCACGCGTACGCCTCGCGCAGCGCCACCGGCAGCCGAAGCCCCAGCCGGCTGGTAGCCTCCTCCACCCCGACAGCCGGGTCACCCGGCAGTCCCCAGGCGCTGGTGAACAAGCGCAGGAAATCCCACGCCGCGGCACGGTCATCCAGTCGCCGACGTAGCGCCCCTGCGGTATCGAACCCAGTCACGTCCGTCCTCAGCTCCGGTAGGGCACTCCACGCCTTCGAGATGGTCAGATGTGAACGACACTAGGTTGTGGCTCGCGGATCATGCATCTCGTTCGTTAGACGGGTAGGGCCCGTGGAGACCCGAGCAGCGCCGAGTGGGCTGTGCTGGAGCTATTGCTTCCGGCGCAGCCCGCTCGTGGCGGTCTCCCGATCTGCTTTCGTACCTCGCCGGGCCGGTCGCGGATCTGCTGCGGCGTGAAATGGAGAACCAGGATTCCCCGCGGCGACCCGACCGTTGTGGTGCTGAAGGCCCCCAGCCGGCCGCCAACGACCACCCCCCGTCGCCGTCGAGCAGGACCTTCTGAACTGAGGCCAGCCGTCGCGAAAAGCGCCGGCGCCGCGCCGATCGGTTCCGCCGTGTAGCTCATCGCCGCCTCGTGCTGTTGGCGATCTTCCCCGGCATGGGGAGGGAATCGCGCATCCGGCCGGCGGCGGGCCTACCCGGGGCGTGAGTGACCAAGCTCTCCCCGGTCGACTACGGTTGCCCGTCGGCTAGCGGCCACGGTTGAATCGCTGGTCCGACGCCCCGAACAGGTCAGGAGACCAATGACTGCCACGTCGTACACCCCGTCCGGTATCGCGTACGACCGGAGCGAACCGCAGGAGGGCGGCCTGCCCGTCGTCTTCATCCACGCGGGCATCGCCGACCGGCGCATGTGGGACCCGATCTGGGGCGACCTGGCCGCTGACCGTACGGTCGTCCGTGTCGACCTGCGCGGCTTCGGCGAGTCGACGACCCGGCCGGACGGGGCGCTGGACCACGTCGCCGACGTCCTCTCAACGCTGGAGCATCTGGGCGTCACGCGGTGCCACCTGGTCGGCGCCTCGTTCGGTTCAGGCGTGGCCATGGAGGTCGCCCTGACCCGCCCCGATCTGGTGCAGTCGCTGTTGCTGTGCCCGCCCGGTGGCAGCCTCCTGGCCGAGCTTACGCCCGATCTGCGCAGCTTCTTCGACGCCGAGAAGGCGGCCCTGGCCAGTGGCGATCTCGATGCTGCCGTCGAGGCCAACGTGACCACCTGGGTCGCCGGCCCCGGCCGCAGCGTTTCGGAGGTCGAGCCGTCGGTGGTGTCCGCCGTCCGGCTGATGCAGCGCAATGCGTTCGAGATCGCGGACTCGTGGGGCGAGGTCGACGAGGCGGAACTGGCGCCGCCCGCCCTGGAACGACTGGGCGACCTGGACCTGCCGGTGCTGGTACTTGTAGGCGGACACGATCTGGACACCACCCACGACGCCGCCCGCCGCGTGTGCGCCGGTGCGCCCCGGGCCCGGCGGGTGGATTGGGATGACGTCGCGCACCTGCCGTCGATGGAACGGCCGGTGGGTTTCGCCACACTCGTCCGCGACTGGACCGCTGGGGAAAATCCCTCCTCATAGGACGCCGCGAAGCGGTCGAGCGACGGCGGCCAGGGAGCTTCCCACATCCGAGCCGCCGCCTGCGGACTAGCCGTGCGCCCGTCGCCGCGCACGGACATCGACAGATCCGGACGTCGACCGACACCGGTGCCGTCACGAAACGTGACGGCACCGGCTGCGCGCGGCGCGCACGAACGGTGATAGACAGGGTCGCATACCGGCCGTCTCCAGCCGGTCGTCAGCGGCGATCAGTCCTGATCAGAAGGGGGGTGCGTCCTCGCCCATCAGCGCCAGCACGACGCCTCCCTTGCCACTCTTGAGGCTCTGGACCACGACCTTGCCGGTGCTGCCGTCGGGTAGTTCCAACGTGAAGGTCTTCCCGACCGCGTTCTTGGGGCCATTGCCGGCGCTGTTAGCGGGTCGGAAATCGCCTGCCCACGGCGGGGTCCCACCCTTGCGGGCGGGTTCGGCGAAGAGTGCGGCGGTGCCGGGGGTCCTGGTGCCGTCCGAGGAGAGGAGCACTGAGGCGGTGCGATAGGTAGCCATATACGGCAAGGCTATCCCGGACTGCGCTCGTTCGCGCCACGCATCTGCCCCGCAACACGGATGGCCACGGGGAGCGACCTTGATCTGCCCTCACCCCGTGGGTCGACCGTGCGTTGGCCCGGGGCGCGGCGAAAATTTTCCGGGGCGTGTCGATCCGCGGCCCGCTCGTTCGACGTGGGGGTGCGAGGGCCGAGAGGCGGCCCCGCCGGATGAGGAGAACACGATGCCGAAGTACATGTTGATCATGCGGGGCACCGATGAGTCGAACGCGGCCCTGATGGCCGGGTTCGAGGAGTTGGCGGCCTCGACTTACCAGTACATCGAAGACCTGGTCAAGGCCGGTGTGTTCGTCGCGGCCGAAGGACTGGACGATGCGGGCCAGGGCGTCGTGGTCGACTTCAGCGGCGAGACCCCGGTGGTCACGGACGGGCCGTACGGGGAGACAAAGGAACTGTTCGGGGGCTACTTCATGCTCGAAGTCGCCTCGAAACAGGAGGCGGTCGAGTGGGCCAAGCGGATCCCGGCGGTCACCGGGTCCAAGATCGAGGTCCGGCGGGTGGCCGGCGAGGACGAGATGCCGCAGGACACGGCGGGGTCCATCGAGGAACGGGCCCGGCGCGAGAGCAACGGCCAGATCTGATGGGTACGGCCGACGTCGAGGCCGTCTGGCGGATCGAGTCGGCGCGAATCGTCGCCGCGCTGACCCGGTTCACCGGCGATTTCGGGCTGGCCGAGGACGCCGCCCAGGAGGCGGTGGCCGAGGCGCTGGTGTCGTGGCCGCTCGCCCCTCCGGCCAATCCGGGCGGCTGGCTGATGACCACGGCCCGGCGGCGGGCCATCGACGCGATCCGCCGCCGGACCGCCCTCCAGGACCGGCACGCCCTGCTGGCGGCCGACCCAGCGGTCGACTCGGCGGTTGACGAGGAAATCGATCCCGACAGGATCGACGACGACATCTTGGCGCTGATGTTCGTCAGCTGCCACCCGGTGCTCTCCCGCGAGGCCCGGGTGGCGCTGACCCTGCGCGTGGTCGGCGGTCTGTCCAGCGAGGAGATCGCCCGCGCGTTCCTGGTGTCTGTGCCGACCGTGCAGGCCCGCATCAGTCGGGGCAAGAAGACGATCGCGGCGGCCGGGGTGCCGTTCGAGTTGCCGGCGGCGGGCGAGCGCCGGGAGCGGCTGGGCGGCGTACTCAGCGTCCTCTACGTGATCTTCACCGAGGGGTCGACGGCCACGTCGGGCGACCGGCTGCTGCGTCCCGATGTCGCGTACGAGGCGATCCGGCTGGCCCGTACGCTGGCCGCGCTGGAGCCGGACGAGCCGGAGGTGCACGGCCTGCTGGCGTTGTGCGAGCTGACGGCCGCGCGCTTCCCGGCCCGGACCGGCCCGGACGGTTCGCCGGTCCTGCTGGAGGACCAGGACCGGCGGCGGTGGGACTTCTCGGCGATTCGCCGTGGGCTGGCCGCGCTGGTCAAGGCGTCAACTCACGGCCTCGGCCCCTACGGCCTGCAGGCCGCGATCGCCGCCGCCCACGCGTCGGCGCCCTCGGTCGAGGCGACCGACTGGGACCGGATCGTGGTGCTGTACGAGGCGCTCGGCCGGGTCGCGCCCTCGCCGGTGGTCGAGCTGAACAGGGCCGTCGCCGTGGCCATGGCCACGGGTCCGGCGCAAGCCCTGGCCATCGTGGACGACCTGATCGCCTTGGACCGGCTCCCCGGTTCGCATCTGGTTCCGACCGTACGCGGGGAGCTGCTGGCCCGCCTCGGCCGGCGACCGGAGGCGCGCGCCGAGCTGGAGCTGGCCGCCCGGCTCTGCGCCAACCAGCGCGAACGCTCAGTGCTGCTGCGCAAGGCGGCCGCGCTGGGCTGACTTCTCCCGCTCGGGCGGCCGGGATTCGAGCGCGGCCCGGATGCCGTCGATCGCGTCGGCCAGACCGCCCGGCGCGGCAGCCGCTCCACCATGCCGGCGCCCGCGACAATCGCGCCGGCCACGTCGGCCGAATCCCCGAACGCGTACGCCGGGAACACGGAGAACCCGGTGAGAAACTCGTCCACGCCGTACCTGAACGCCCTTGGTCCCATGCCGGGGGCGTTCGGCGCACCGGGGCAGAGCAACGTCCCCGTACCGGGTTGGCACGGGGACGTGTGTGCGAGGTGTGCTAGGACCGTGTGGCGAGGCTGACGAAGGCTCGCCACGCGTCGGGGCCGAAGGTGAGCACCGGCCCGGTCACGTCCTTGCTGTCGCGGACGCCGACGACGCCGGGGAGGTTCTTCGCCACCTCGACGCAGGTGGACCCGCCGTTGCTACTGCGGGTCGACTTCCGCCAGATGGCGCCGGCCAGGTCTGCCATGTCGGTGCCACTTCCTTGAGCAGGTCGAGGGTGAACGCAGTGGGCAGGGCTACCGCTCGGATGGACTCCCACACCGCTCCCAGGGTATCAATGTCCGCTTGCTGGGTGACCACGCGCGATTGCAGCGGATCGTCCAGGTGCGCGGCCTCCCCGAGCGGCCCCTTCGCCATGATGAAGCCACCGGCGAGCCCAGCATGCGCCCAGGCATCGGCCGGCACCGATGCATCGCACTGATGCTCTACCTCGGCACCCAGTTCGTCGACGCCATCTCCGACCTCCACGTCTACGACTCCGCCCTCGGACCACCACCGGACGTACGCGCCATCTTCGACCGCATCATGTGCTGGATGCCACCCGAGCGCCCCCCGGCGTGAGCGGCCTCGTGAACACCTCGGGAGGACCAACGGCCGCTCTCGCCACGACGAAGGGGCTCGTCAGAGCGGCGTACCGGTGACGCAGGTGAGCAGACGATCCTGCCCGTACGTCGCGATTGATCGTTTTGTGCTGAACCCGTGTGCCTGGAGCAGGCGTTCTGTCGACACGACGTTCGCGGTGGCGTTCGCGGACATGGGCCGCTCACCGAACACGGCGAGGGTGCCTCCCGGAGCCAGCAGGCTGCGCATGCGCTCGATCTGCTCTGTCGCGGCCCCCAGCCAGAACAGGCTGACGTTGACCGCGAATATCTTGGTGAAGTAGTGCGGCGGAAGCTCGGTGGAGTCGAATCCGGCGTGTCGAATCTCGGCCCTGCCGGAGCGGATGTGGCTGGCGTTGCGTTCCGCGGCGAGCCGTGCCATGGTCGCCGCGCGGTCGATCGCCACGATCTTGCCGGTGGTGAGTCGTTCGGCGACCAGCGAGACAGCGACTCCGCGACCGCACCCGATCTCCAGCAGGTGGTCGTCCGGGGCGACTGCCAGCGTCTCCACCGCCCACCGCTGGCGGTGTGTCACCGCGGTCGTCTCGGCCGATTCGCGCGGTAGCGGGATCGGACTGCCGCCGACGACGGTCGGGTGTCGGACGGGCAGGACGCATCTCACGACACCGCTGACCGGGCCATGACCGGGGCCGGGACCGGATCGTGCGGGCGGACGGACGGCTCGCGTCGCACCGACCGGACTCTGTTCACACACCTGTCGCAACACCTTTCGGGATGGCGCCGTTCACTGCGTCTTCGGCGACCGGTGCGGCGACCAGGGGCGGCTGCGCAGGGTGCCCGTAGTAGCTGACCGGACGGGATTGGAGCGTCCGTGCGGCAGTAATCCAGGGTACGACCCGCACGGCCAGCGCCGCAGTGGGCCGTGCGCGGTGGCGGGAACCGCTGGGCGGCGCATCGCTCTCGGCGGGCCTCCGGACAGTCGCATCAGAAGGATCTTCGGTTGCTATAGCAACGACTATAGCGATTGTTCCCATATATGGGCTGGCGGCCCCGCCTGTCGAGCGGGGCCGCCAGTTGTCGCATCCGGTCGGTCGGCGCCGGTCGGCGCCCCGGCGGATCAGTGCATCATCACCGGTACGGGAACATCGCCGGCGTTCTCGTCGTCGGACGCGCCCGAGCCGCCAGCCACCGCGCCGCCGTCCTGACGCCCTGCGGTGACCAGGGTGAACGTGAGCAGAGCCGCCGCCACCAGCACGCCGACCGCCCACCAGATCGCGGTCGCGTAACCGTGCACCGCCGCCTCGTTGACCAGGTTCGAGTTGCCACCGTGGTCGAGCAGGTACGCCGTGGTGGCGCTGGCCGCGACCGTGTTCAGCAGGGCCGTGCCGATCGAACCACCCACCTGCTGCGACGTGTTGATCATCGCCGAGGCGACACCCGCGTCACGCGGCTCGACACCGTAGGTGCCCAGAGCCATCGCCGGCATGAACGCCGTACCCATGCCGAGCCCGAGCAGGATCATGCCCGGCAGGATCAGACCCGCGTACGAGCTGTCCACCTTGAGCTGGGTCAGGATCAGCATGCCGAGTGCGGCGACCAGGAAGCCCGGTCCCATCAGCAGCCGGGGCGCGACCCGGTTCATCAGCCGGGCACCGATCTGGGTCGAGCCGGTGATCATGCCAGCGATCATCGGCAGGAACGCCAGGCCGGTGACGACCGGCGACCACCCCTTGACCACCTGGAGGTAGTAGGTGAGGAAGAGGAAGAGACCGAACATACCGATGACCGCGATGCCCAGCGCCGAGTAGACGCCGGCCCGGTTGCGCTCGGTCAGCACCCGCAGCGGCAGCAACGGGTGGGCGACCTTCGACTCGACCAGGACGAACGTGGCCAGCAGCACGGCCGCGGCAACGAACGAGCCCAGGGTCCAGGCGGCGGTCCAGCCGTTGGTCTCGGCCCGGGTGAAGCCGTAGACCAGGGCGACCAGGCCCGTGGTGGCCAGCAGTACGCCAGGGATGTCGAGCTTGTTGCGGTTACGGGCCCCCGGCACATCCTTGATCACGAGGATCGCGCCAGCGGCGGCGACCAGCGCGAACGGGATGTTGACGTAGAGCGCCCAGCGCCAGTTCAGGTACTCGGTGAGCACACCACCGAGGATCAGGCCGATGGCACCGCCACCACCCGCGATCGCACCGAAGACGCCGAACGCCTTGGCGCGCTCCTTGGCCTCGGTGAAGGTGACCGCCAACAGCGACAGCGCCGCCGGGGCGAGCAGCGCGCCGAAGACGCCCTGGAGGGCGCGAGCGCCGAGCAGCATGCCGGTGTTGACCGCGATCCCGCCGATGGCCGACGCGGCGGCGAAGCCGAGCAGGCCGATGGTGAAGATCCGCTTTCGGCCGGCGATGTCGGCGATCCGGCCGCCGAAGAGCAGCAGCCCACCGAAGGCGAGCGTGTAGGCGGTGATCACCCATTGCCGGTTGCCGTCGGAGATGCCCAGGTCGTGCTGGGCGGCCGGGAGGGCGATGTTCACCACGGTCGCATCCAGTACGACCATCAACTGGGCCAGCGAGATGAATATCAGCGCTGTCCAGCGCCTCGGATTGGCTTCAACTTCTGTGGACATGAAGGTCCCCGCATTTTTCGCAAATATGGATGGAAACGGCAGCCTGTGGACGCAGGCAGCCCAGGTGGCGATGTGGTGGTCACGGCGGCGGGTCCACCCCGCCGTGCCGGTCAGTGGACGGGTTTACCGTTCGGCGTCGTGCAGGGCTCGTCGTTGAGCCGATGGGCGGAAAGCCGCAGGTCCGCCAGGGTTGCCGCACTCCCCGGGAGAACGGACCGTTGGGGCGCCCGCAACCCGTCGAGAAGCAGTTCCAGGTGCCGGTGGGCGTACGGCTCGACCGTTGCCTGTGCCGTACCAGGCAGCGGCCGGGTGAGCTGGACGATCGGGACGATCAGGTCGCCGACGCCGATATCCGGCCGCAGCTGACCGGACTCGCGGGCCCGGCGCAGCATGAGTTCGAAAGCGTCCTCCATCTGCTCCCGCGCCTCACACAACTCCGGATCCGCCAGGTCCAACCGGTCGGAGAAGACCGCGCAGAGCCCCCCGATGAGCAGGTCGGCCGAGGCGTGCGCGAACCGCCGCAGCGCTTCGAACGCGTCCGGCTCAGTTGCCCCGATCTGTTCCGCTTGAGCCGACAAACAGGACATCAAGCTCAACACCACCACTCGGATCAGTTCGTTCCGGTTGGCGAAGTGCCGATACAGAGTGGCGTTACCGACCCCGGCCCGCTGGGCGATCTCGTCCAGCGGTACGTCGGCACCCCGCTCCAGGAAGAGTTGGGCCGCCGCGGTGACGATCCGCTCGTAGTTACGAGAAGCGTCTGCCCGCTGACGAGGCAGCCGCTGCTGGACGACAGGGCCCGCCACGGCAGTATCAGTCACGTCGACGCTCCTCACTGAAACCGGGGAGTCCTTCCCCGGTTATCCGAAGAGTCAAACGGGGAAAGCCTCCCCGGTTATTTCGACCATGGCTGTGACCTGCGTCCCGACATCGATCAGCGCGCCTTCCCCGCCCACACCACACGGTCCAGGTGTTCCGTCCGGGACGTCCCGCGCAACCCTCGGCGTGTCATCGACCTCACCGCCACGACGAGCGACAGAGGTGGTTGACACGTCAATCACCCTCATACGATTGACACGTCAATCAGGTGGACACGCTCACTCACGAGGTGACGGTCCCGAGCGCCGCCCGGACGGCCAAACACCGCCGCCCGGACAGGCCGCAGAACAAGGAGGAGTTCCATGGGAACCCTGCACGGGAAGGTCGTGCTCATCACCGGCACCGGAGGAGGTCTGGGGCGCGTCGCGTCGCTGGCCTTCGCGAGGGAAGGCGCCAAGGTCGTCGGGGCCGACATCCAGATCGAGGCAAACAACGAGACGGTCGAACTCGTCCGCCGTGCCGGCGGAGAGATGACAGGCATCGCGCCGATCGACCTCACCGACCCGGAACAGGCACGGCAGATCGTCGAGGACGCCGTGGCGGCCTACGGCGGGCTCGACGTGGTCTACAACAACGCGGCCTCGCTCCGCTTCGGTTCGATGCCCGATTTCTCGGTCGAGGACTGGCGGGCCACGATAACAGGCGAACTCGACATCCCCTTCTTCGTGTCGAAGTTCGCCTGGCCGCACCTGGTCCGGCGCGGTGGCGGCGTCATCATCAACGCCGCGTCGATGGCCGGCATGATCGGTGGCGAGGTTCCCCCGATGGTCGCGCACGCCGCCGCGAACGCCGGCATCATCGGCATGACCCGGCAACTCGCGCTCGAAGGCGCCCGCGACGGGATCCGGGTGGTGGCGGTCAGTCCCGGGCCCATCCTGACCCCGGCCAGCGAGCGCGACCTCGGGGACAACCAGGCCGCCCGGGCCGCGATCACCAGCAAGACGCTCGTCAAGCGCTTCGCCCGACCCGAGGAGGTCGTCGAACTGGTGGTCTTCCTCGCCTCCGACCGGGCGGCGTACATCACCGGCGCGAACTACCCGGTCGACGGCGGCGCGACCGCCTGGTAGCACGGCCGGCGTGCAACCCGGCCCTAGGCGGCGGCGAAGACGAGGGAGACGTTCTGGCCGCCGAAGCCGAAGGAGTTGCAGACGGCGGCGTCGAGCCGCTGCTTACGCGGGGCGCCGGTGACCACGTCGAGCTTCACCTCGGGGGCCAACTGGTCGAGGTTGAGCGTCGGCGGGATGACCCCGTTGGCAACCGACAGCAGCGTGACGATGCCCTCCACCGCGCCGGCCGCGCCGACCAGGTGTCCCAGGCTGGACTTGGGGGCGGTGAGCAGCACGTCGTCGCCGAGCGCCCGCGTGATCGCGGCCGCCTCACCCACGTCGCCGACGACGGTTGAGGTGGCGTGGCAGTTGACGTGCTTCACGTCCGACGGCTGGAGCCCCGCGTCGGCGACCGCGTTGAGGATCGCCCGGATCTGGCCGGCGCCGGTCGGGTCGGGGCCGGTGATGTGATGGGCGTCGGAGGTGATGCCGTATCCGGCGAGCCGGCCGAGCACCCTGGCCCCCCGGGCGGCGGCGAAGTCGGCCCGCTCCAGGACCACCACCCCGGCGCCCTCACCGAGCACAAAACCGTCCCGGTCGACGTCGAACGGCCGGGAGGCACGCTCCGGGTCGTCGTTGCGCTTGGAGAGCGTACGGGCCTGGGCGAAGCCGGCGATCGTCAACGGCGCGATGGCGGCCTCCGCCCCACCGGCGATGACCACGTCGGCCTCGCCGGAACGGATCAGCCGGGCGGCGAGAGCGAGTGCCTCGGCACCGGAGGCGCAGGCGGAGACCGGGGTGTAGACGCCGGCGCGGGCGCCGAACTCCAGGCTGACCCAGGCGGCGGGTCCGTTCGGCATCAGCATCGGCACGGTCAGCGGGGAGATCCGGGCCGGCCCCTTCTCCTCCAGCAGGTCGTCCTGGTCGAGCAGGGTGTTGACGCCGCCGACGCCGGTGCCGATCACCACCGCGAGGCGGATCGGGTCGACCTCGGGGCTGCCGGCGTCGGTCCATGCCTGCTGGGCGGCAACAAGCGCGGCCTGCTGGCAGCGGTCCATCCGGCGGGCCTGGACCCGGGGCAGCACCTCGGCCGGAGCGACTGCCATCGGGGCGGCGATCTTCGTCGGCAGGTCGTCGGCGTGCCCGAACGAGGCCACCAGGTCGTCGATCCGGCGTACGCCGGAACGTCCCGCGAGCAGTCCCTGCCACAGCGAGTCGACGTCTCCGCCGAACGGTGTGGTCGCGCCGAGCCCGGTGACGACAACGTCCTGGGCGTTCATGCTGGCCTCCTCGTGGCATGCGTGGTGTGAGGGCTTGCCGTCCCGTAGTTGTATCGCATACAACTTTAGGGTGTCCACCGCCGAATCGCAGCCCCGGTCCCCCGCCCCACCCCGCGACCGGGGGCGGCGTACCCGGGCGTTGCTGCTCGAACAGGCCGCGGCGCTCTTCGGTGAGCACGGCTTCGACTCGGTGAGCGTGGCCGGGATCGCGACCGCCGCCGGGGCCCACCCGAACCAGGTCACCTACTACTTCGGGTCCAAGGACGCGTTGTTCGTGCACGCCGCGTTCCTGCTGCTGCTGCGCGACGCCGAGCGCCTGGAGCCGGTCGGTCGCCGGCAGCGCACACCGGAGGCGTTCCGTACGGCGCTGGCGCGTACGGCGCTGGCACTGCCCGCCGTGCCGATCGCGATCCGGGCGATGTCCATCACCCGGCAACGGCCCGAACTGCGGCCGGTCGCCGAGCAGAACCTGACCCTCCTGTTCCACCAGGCGCAGCGCTACCTCACCGCGATCCTGGAACTGCACGACTGGGTGATCGACCGACCCGCCGACGTCGAGACCCGCACCTTCTGGAGCGCGGTACTCGGGGCACGACTGATCTCGGAATCCGGCTTCGGCGGCCGATCCAGCGACATCGACCTCGCCGGGGTGCTCACCATCCGCCGCCGGGGTGCCGCCTACGATCCCGGGGGTGACCGTCATTGACAAGATCGCCTGGATCCGGATCGAGAACCACGCCATTCTCAGCACCCGCAGCCACGGCAAGGACGTCTACTACCTGCCCGGCGGCAAGCGTGAGCCCGGCGAGAGCGACCTCGCCACGCTTCTCCGCGAGATCGACGAGGAACTCGGCGTCGCCATCACGCCAGAGACGGTCACCCCAGCCGGCGTCTTCGAGGCCCAGGCGCACGGCCACCACGCGGGTACGACGGTCCGGATGACCTGCTACACCGCCGACTACCAGGGCACCCCCACGGCCAGCAGCGAGATCGCCGAGGTGAACTGGCTCGGATACGCCGACCGGCACCGGGTGTCCACCGTGGACCAGATCATTTTCGACCGGCTGTACGAGCAGGGCCAGCTCCGCTGACCCCGCTCGACCAACCCGCACCCGCCGTACGGCGGCGGTAGGCCCCGGAAACGCCGTACGGCTCCGGGGAGGCCCCGGAGCCGTACGAGAGGTACGTGCGAGAGGTCAGCCCTGCAGGCCCTTCAGCAGGTCGGCGAAGTCGGCCGTCTCGGCTGCGGGCGGCACGTCGATGGTCACCGGCTTGTTGAAGTCGGTGAAGTTGACGACCATGTCGTTCGCGTCGTTGAGGAAGGAACGCCCCCGGCGAACCTGGTACTGCTCGTCGATCCAGAGCTCGGTCTTGACCTCCTTGACACCGAGCTTGGTGATCATCTTCTCGGTCGCCGCACGGACCGACTCGGGGAACGCCGCGAGGTAGGGGGCGACCGGCATGGTCACCGCGTAGTGGACGGTCTGCGCGCCGTTCACCGCTTCCTCGCCGACGACGGTGACCGTCTCCGCGGTGAGGAGCGGCTTGAGCTGCATGGCCGGATCGATGTCGTCGACGACGTTCGTCATCGCCTCGACCCCGGCCTCACCAGCCGCCGACGAATCAATCTTGAACCACTTCTTACCGCCCATATCGGCCTGGTCGGCCGCCGGGACCTGGATGTAGAAGGCGGTGCCGATCACCCGTACGGTGGTCGTTCCCTCCTTCGGGTCCTCGACCGTGACCTCTGCCTTACGCTCACTGCCGAGAGCGACGGTTCCGGCTCCCTTGACGGCCTCGCCCTCCTGCTTGCCCTCCATCGCGATGGTCAGCGAGGTCGTCTTACCAGCGGCGTCCGCCGCCTTCTGAATCGAGCCCTTGGCATCGCTGGCCATCAGTGCCAGTCCGCTCGGCTTTTCCTCGACGGTGGACGGAGCGTCCTTCGAGCCACAGGCCGCGAGGCCGAGCACCGCGAGCGCGGAGACGGTCAGGACAGCGCTGTTCTTCCAACGTGCCACGAGAAAAGTTCCCCCGATGTGATGGGTGGTGTCGTACATGGGCAGCGCACTCTAACCCACCCCACCGACACGACTCACGTGGATTCCGCCGCCCCGGTCCGGCCGCCGGCTTCGGCTGAGGTTTCCCGAGGAAGGTCGAGGGGTAGCAGGAGCCACGACCGGCCGTATCGGAAACACCAGGGGGTTCAGATGTCAACCGACGCTCTTGTTCTCTTGAAGGAGGACCACAAGGAAATCCGGGCATTGTTCAACGAGTTCCAGCAGGCCGGCGAGAACGCCACAAAGAAGAAGGGCGCAATTGTCGAGCGCATTCTTGAGGCGTTGACCGTGCACACGTACATCGAGAACGAGTGCATGTACCCGGAGACCCGGAAGCTGCTGCCCGACCTCGAGGACGACGTGCTCGAATCGTACGAGGAACACCATGTGGCCGACGTACTCTGCCTGGAACTCGCCGCGATGAAGCCGGAGGACGAGCGCTTCGACGCCAAGACCATGGTGCTGATCGAGAACGTCACCCACCACATTGAGGAAGAGGAAGAGGAATGGTTCCCGAAGGTGCGTGAGGGGCTCGGCCGGAAGAAGTTGCAGGAGATCGGCGAGCGCATGATCGAACTGCGCGAGCAGGCGCCCCGGAAGCCGACCGATCCGAAGGCGATGAAGAAGGCGGTGGACGCGGCGACCGCCTGATCGCCGGTCCACGCCGCTATTTCAGGGAGTAACGATGCGCATCGGATATTTTCTCTCCAGCGAGGAGTACACCCCCGCCGAGCTGCTGGAGCAGGCGCGCGGCGCCGAACGGGCCGGCTTCGAGGCGCTGTGGATCTCCGACCACTTCCACCCCTGGGTCGACGCCCAGGGACAGAGTCCGTTCGTCTGGTCCACGATCGGCGCACTCAGCCAGGTCTGCCGGCTGCCCGTCACCACCGCCGTCACCTGCCCGACCGTACGCATCCACCCGGCGATCATCGCCCAGGCGGCGGCGACCAGCGCGGTGATGCACGAGGGTCGCTTCGTACTCGGCGTCGGCAGCGGCGAGGCGCTAAACGAGCACATTCTCGGTGACGCCTGGCCGAGCGCGGACGTACGCCTGGAGATGCTGGAGGAGTCCGTCGAGCTGATCCGCGAGCTGTGGAAGGGCGAGTTCACCAACCACCACGGCAAGCACTACACGGTGGAGAACGCCCGGATCTACACCCAGCCGGAGACTCCCCCGCCCATCTACGTCTCCGGCTTCGGGCCCAGGGCCGTGGACCTGGCCGCCCGGATCGGCGACGGCTACATGAGCACCATGCCGGACGGGGACCTGGTCAAGCGGTTCCGTGACGGTGGTGGCGGGAACAAGCCGTGCCAGGCCGGCTTCAAGGCGGCGTACGCGAGCAGCGAGGCCGAGGGCGCGCGGATCGCGTACGAGCGCTGGCCGAACTCCGGGGTGCCGGGCGAACTGTCCCAGGTGCTGCCCTCGCCCCGGCACTTCGAGCAGGCCGCCGAACTGGTCACCGAGGAGATGGTGCGCAAGGCGTTCGTCTGCGGCAACGATCCGGACGCCCACCTGGAGATGATCGACCAGTACGCCAAGGCGGGCTTCGACGAGGTCTACGTCGCCAACACCGGCCCGCACTACCAGGGCCTGTTCGACCTCTACGCCGAGCGGGTGCTGCCGGCGGTGCGGGACCAGCGACGCTGACGGCGTCAGGGAGGTGATGAGAATGGGCAAGGGCATCAACCGGCTCGCCTACAAACCGGTGGGCCTCCTGCTCGGTGTCGCGGCCGGTGCGGTCGCCGGGATGGTCTTCAAGCAGGTGTGGAAGACGGCTGCCGGTGACGACGACGCGCCGAACGCCACGGACGAGGAGCGGGGCTGGGGCGAGATCCTGGCCGCCGCCGCACTTCAGGGAGCCATTTTCGCGGTGGTGAAGGCGGCCGTCGACCGCAGCGGCGCGGTCGCCGTACGCCGAGCCACCGGCAACTGGCCCACCTGAGGGTAAGGAAGGGCCCCCTCCTATCGCATTCTGTATAGGAGGGGGCCCTTCTTAACGCCCGCACACGGCGGCCGGCGTCTCAGCCCTTCGGCGGGTACGGGTCGTCCTGGTAGGTGTACTCGGTCTCGACCCGCCCGTCGGCGGTGTGCAGGACCAGCTGGCTCGGCTGGTTCGCGCGGGCGGCCTCCCGGCCCTTGTCGACGGCCTCCTGTTTGGTGGCATACGTGCCGAACCCGCGTGATCCCTGTTCGATCTTCCAGCGACCACCATCGGGTACGACGTGAAATTCGCTGCGGCTCATCGCGCCTCCTCACCAGGGTTTTGAGATCATCGATCCCTTACTTCCTACCCCGGCGTCCCTGGCTCAAACGACCGTGGCACCGCACGTCGACCACGACGGCACCGCGCGCCCAGCTCGCGTCTCAGGCCGAGAGGAAATCGATCACGGCGCGTTCGGCCGCCGTCCGGGACGCCGCCGGGGCGATGTCGGCGGTTCGCCCGTCGAGATACCGGTCGATGATCCTGGGGTCGACGTAGGAGGCGCGGGCGACGGCGGGAGTGTTTCCCAACAGCTCGGCGACCTCGCGCATCACCTCGGCGACGACCCGTCGACGGCGCGCCGACGATCGTGACGGCTCCGTCTCGGCCAGTCGCCGGCAGGTGCGCAGTGTCGCGTGCCAGGTCCGGAAGTCCTTCGCGGTCATCGCCACGCCACACGAGCCGCGCAGGTAGTCGTTGACGTCGTCGGCGTGCACGTCGTGCCAGCGGCGCCCCTCCCAGTAACCGAAGAGCCGGTCGGCGTCGCGGCGACGACGGCGCAGATCCCGTAGCACCCGACAGACCTCGGGGTCGGTGATCCGGCGTACCTGCTCGATCCCACCCTTGCCGGTGAACTCCAGCACCACGCAACCGCTACGGCCCCGTACGTGCTCGGGGCGCAGGGTGGTCACGCCGTACGTCGGGTCGTCGCCGGTCGCGTACTCGTCGCCGCCGACCCGGAACATCCCGAGGTCGAGCAGACGCACCACAGCGGCCAGTACCCGGGACCGGGTGAGCCCCCGTCCGGCGAGGTCACGAGAGACCCTGCGGCGTACCGCCGGTAGTCGACGGGCGACCGCCAGGACGTGCGCGTACTTGGCTTTGTCCCGGTCGTCGCGCCAGCGCGGGTGGTAAAGGTACTGCTTGCGCCCGGCCGCGTCGATTCCGGTGGCCTGGAGGTGTCCACGGGGGTCGGGGCAGATCCACACGTCCCGCCAGGCCGGTGGGATGGCCAGTTCACGCAACCGACGCAACTCGGCCGGGTCACGAAGGGGTCGGCGGTCATTGTCGAGGAAGCTGACCCCACGGCCGCGTACGCGCCGGGTGTAACCGGGCTTCGTCTGGTCGGTACGCCGAAGCCGCATCGCCCACCACTCCCCCGGGTCGCTTCCCCGACCCACCTGACGATCTTGCGCCTGCGGTACCCGGATCGTCGGCACGGCAAACCACGATGAATCGTCCCTGGTCACCCCGTGATCGGCGAACCCCCGGTCTTGCCACAGATGCGTCTCGATCCCCGGACCCCGGCGGCTCGTTCGGTAACCTGAGCCGATGCTGTGGCGCAGGTCCAACTCGTGGTGGCTGCTCTTCGCCGCGGTCGCCGTCGTGTCGTCGGTGCTGGTCCTGCGCCGACCCCCCGGTGACCGCCTCTCCGACCTGCACATCTACCACGGTGCGGCGCAGGCCGTGGCCGCCGCCCGACCGCTGTACGAGTACGTCGCGGCGAATGGTGGCCCGTTCACCTACCCACCGTTCGCGATGCTGCTGTTCCGCCCGGTCATGGCCCTGCCGGAGCCCGTGGTCCAGGTGATCTGGCTGCTCGGCGTCTGTGCGGCGGTGGCCGCCGTCGCGGCCACCCTCGCCCGGGGCATCAACACCGCACCCCGCCACCGGCCGGCCGTCGTCGCCGTCGTCGCGTGCGCCCTGCTGCTCTCCGCTCCCGTGCAGAGCAATCTCCGCTTCGGACAGGTCAGCATCTTCATCGTGCTGCTGGCCCTGGTCGACGCGGCCGGCCTCACCCCCGCCCGCTACCGGGGTGCGCTGGTCGGCGTCGCCGCCGCGATCAAGCTGACCCCGCTGCTCTTCGTCGTCTTCTTCCTGGTGTGCCGCCGGTGGCGCGACGCGGGCCGGGCGACGGCGGCGTTCGCCGGGTGCGCCGTGCTGGCGGCACTGGTGTTGACCGGGGACAGCTGGGCGTACTGGACCGGGACCATGCTGGAGACGTCCCGGATCGGGAACCTGGCCTCGCTCGGCAACCAGTCGGTGCACGGCATGCTGATGCGAATCGGGGTCGCGCCGCAGACCCTCCCGCTGCTCTGGGCGGTGCTGGTCGCGCTGGTCTGCGGCACCGCACTGCTGCGTGCCCGGCAGGTGGCGGCGGCCGAACCGGTACGCGCGGCGGTGCTGGTCGGCTGCGCCACCGTGGTCGCGTCTCCGGTCTCCTGGACCCACCACCAGGTCTGGACCGTGCTGGCGGCGATGCTGATGGTGGCGGCGCAGGGGGTGCCGCGTCGGGTCGCCGGGGTGGTCCTGCTGCTCGTCATGACCGTTTCGCTCGGGGCGGCACTCGGAGACGTGTCGACCTTTCCCGGGGTGCAGTTCCTGCTGGAGAACGCCCGCGCGTTCGGGGCGGTCGCGGTCTGCCTGGCCGGGCTCGGCGGCGTCGCCGTGCTGGCGGCCCGCACCTCCCGGCGGGCCGGTGACCGGCGCGGCTGGCTGCGCGCGGTCACCGCCGCCACCGCCACGTTGGCCTGCTTCGCGGTGCTGCCACTGCCGGCCGGCGCGGACCCGACGTTCAAGGCGTACCGCCTCGCCGACGTCGACAACCCACGCTACTTCTACTTCTGCCGGGAGCCGGTGGAGTGCGCCCGCCTGGCGACCGGCGCACCGGTGCGGTTCGCGGTGGTCCGGGAGAAGACCAAGGTACGGGTGAACGGTGTCGTCGACGGCACCGTCGCCCGCCTGGAATACCGCTCCGCCCCCGGTGGCGCGCCCCGGGTCATCCCACTGTTGGAGGTGCATCCGGCACAGCGGACCTTCTCGTTCCGCAGTGCGAACATGGCCCACGGCCAACTGGTCGCGTACGCGGCCGACGGGCGGATCCTGGCCAGTTACCGCGACGAACTCAATCCCTAGACTGCCGACCCAAGCCGAAGATCAACTACCGGACGGATCGGCCACGCGCACCCGCTCGGCGAGCGTACGCAGGTACGCCAGGTTGTCCCGGGTCCGCTCGGCGAGCGGTCGGGCGGTGGAGAAGTCCTCCACCGTCACCCACCCGTCGTAGCCCACCTCGGCCAGTGCCCCGAAGTACGCACCCAGGTCCGCCTGCCCGTCGCGCAGCGGCGCCCACTGCTCGGCCCAGACGGTCGACCCGTCCGGCCGCTGCCCCACCGGCCGCCAGACGGCGTTCTTCACGTGCACATGGGCGAGGTACGGTCCGAGCATCTCGAACGCCGCCAGGTAGTCCTCCTGCCCCTCGATGACCAGGTTGCCGATGTCGTGGATCACCCCGACCCGAGCCGGATCGAGCCCGTCGACCAGCCGAACGGCGGCGGAGGCGGACGCCACGATGGTGCGGTGGTGCAGTTCGACCAGGACGCTCACCCCGTACCCGGCGGCCCGCTCGGCGGCCCACTCCAGATCCCGCCGGGTGGCGGCGAACAGGTCCGGGTACCGGCCGGTGCCGAGCGCCGGCATCGTCACCCGTACCCGGCCGGCACCGAGGACGGCGGTGGCGTTCAGCATCCGCTCCACATTGGCCCGGTCGTGGCTGGGTACGTATCCGCCGAGGCCCGAGAACTCCAGCCCGGAGGCGCGGGTGACCCGGTCGATCTCGGCAAGGTGCTCCTCCAGCCCGAGCAGCGGCCAGGTCGCCCGGTTGCCCACCCAGAAGCCCGGCTCCGCCGCCGGCTCCTGATCCGTGATCCGCCACTCGATGCCGTCCCAGCCCTGCTCCGCCAACGCCTCCGCGGCCTGGGACGGGGACCACTGCGGGGTCGAGGCGGTGAAGACCGAGAACCTCATGAGCGTCGCCCCTCGTCTCCACTCGGCACCGGCACGTTCCCGACCACCGTGGGCGGGTCGTCGTACGCGCCGGCCAGCACGTCGTCGTACCGCACCGGCCGGCCCAGCGCGGCGGACCGGTAGACCGCCTCGACCAGGGCGAGTGCGGCGAGCCCGTCCTCGACCCGGACACCCGGTGGGCGCCGGTGGTCGATGGCCTCCACCACGTCCCGGTACTGACGCAGATGCCCGAGCACGAAGCCGTCCCCGGCTTTCAGCGCCCCGCGCAGGTCAGCGGCGGGGACCCGGGCGGCGGCCTGGTTGGGCGGACGATGCGGCGCGACGTCGTCGTCGGCGGCGACATGGAAGTACTCGAGTTGGTCGTCGTCGATGACCGCGCTGCCCCGGGTGCCGTGCACCTGGAGCCGGACGCCCAGGCCCGGGTAGGCGGCGGTGGTCGCGTGCAGGGTGGCCAGCGCACCGGACCGGAACCGGATCGTGGCGACCGCGACGTCCTCGACCTCGATCCCGTGGTGCGCCAGCCGCGCCGTCTGGGCGGCGACCTCGACCGGTTGGCCGAGCAGCCAGAGCAGCAGGTCCACGGTGTGCACCCCCTGGTTCATCAGCGCGCCGCCGCCGTCGTACGCCCGGGTGCCGCGCCAGCCCGCCGAGTCGTAGTAGCCCTGCTCACGCCACCATGGCACGGTCGCCACCGCCGAGGTGATCAACCCGAGTTCACCGGCGGTGACGGCACTGGCCACCGCCACGGCGGCCGGGTCGAAACGGTGCTGGCTGACCACGGAGACGACGAGTCCCCGCTCTTGCGCGTCGGTGGCGAGGTCGGCGAGTTTCCGGGCCCGCCCGAGGGTGACCTCCAACGGCTTCTCGATCACGACGTGGGCACCGGCCGCCAGGGCCTGTTCGGCGAGTGGGGCGTGCAGGCCGCTCGGCGTACAGATCGCGACCAGGCCGATCGGCTGACCGGCGAGGGCGGCGTCGAGCGTCGGGTAGCGCGGTGGCGGCTCGGACCCGGTCATCCCGGCGACCCGGTCGGCCAGACCGATGGCGGCCGCCTGGTCGGGGTCGACCAACGCGGCCACCCGAAGCCGGTGATGCCGGTGTACGGCGGCCGCGTGGTTGGCGCCGATGATGCCGGCGCCGACGATGGCGACGCCGATCGGGGCGGGTACGGACGGGTCGGTTGTGCCGCCGTTCATACGGGAGGTTCTCCGATCGTCGGGGGCGGGGATCGGGGTGCCGGTCACTTGACCCCGCCGGTGGTGAGGCCGCTGACCAGGTAGCGCTGGAAGAAGAGGTAGAGGGTGACGACCGGTACGGCGCAGATCAGCGCCGCCGCCATCAGTTGGCCGTACACCGGGATCGCCCCGCCCTCCTGGGTGGCGCCGAAGATCTGCAGCGACACCGCGGCGGTACGGGTCTGCGGATTGGTCAGCACCGAGGCGAAGAGCACGTCGTTCCAGCCGAGCAGGAACGCGAAGATGCCCGACACGGTGAGACCGGGCCAGCTCAGCGGCACGATGATCCGGGTCAGCACCCGCCAGGACGACGCCCCGTCGACCCGGGCCGCCTCGTCCAGCTCGCGCGGCAGACCCCGCAGGTAGGTGACCATCACCCAGGTGGAGAAGGGCAATCCGAAGGTCAGGTAGGTGAGGAAGAGGGCCCAGCGGGTGCCGATCACCGGGACGCCGAGCACCGTCGCCGCGCTGGCGAAGAGCACGAAGACCGGCAGCAGCATCAGCGTGCCCGGGATGGTCTGCAACGCGAGCAGCCCGCGCAGGATCGCGATCCGGCCCCGGAACGCGACGCGGACCAGGACGTACGCGCTGACGATCGAGACCAGTGCGCAGACCACCGCGACGGCTCCGGCGACCAGCACACTGTTGAGCAGGCCGGGGCCGAGGTCGGTGGTGGACCAGATCCGCCGGTAGTTGCCGAGGTCGGGGTCGCGGGGCAGGAACTCACCGGCGGCGACGGCCAGGTCGGAGTTGATCGAGGCGAGGAACATGTAGAGCAGCGGCGCGCCGACCAGCAGCAGCCCGACGGCGAGGACGACGGCGCGCAGCGGTCCGGGCAACAGTCGGTTGATCTCGGTCGAGCGGGTGGATCGGCGCCGGACGGTCATGGTGTGCGCCCCTCGTCCGAGGTGTCGAGGCGGACCGCGCGCAGGTAGATCGCGATCGGGATCGCGACCAGCAGCAGCGAGAGCACCGCCATCGCCGCGCTGAGTCCGAAGCGGAAGTTCTGGAAGCTCTCCACGTACGTCAGCACCGGCAGGACCTCGACGTCGCGCGGGCTCGGCACCCCGAAGAGCACGAACGGGAGGGTGAAGTTGTTGACGTGGTGCAGGAAGGAGATGACCAGTGCCAGCGAGACCGGGCCGCGCAGGTAGGGCGCGATGACGTACCAGAGCTTGGCCGACCAGCCGGCGCCGTCGAGCGCGGCGGCCTCGTGCACCACCGGGTCGACGGTGTGCAGTCCGGAGACGGCCAGCAGGTAGACCAGGGGCCAGGCGGTCCAGACCTGCACGATGACCAGGGCCCAGAAACTGCGCGGACCGTTGAGCCAGAGCCCGGGTGCGACCCCGAACCACGCCAGCGCCGAGTTCGCCACGCCGTCGGGTTGCAGGATGATCCGCCAGACGGTGCCGACGACGAAGGCCGGCAGCACGTACGGGACCAGGAAGACCGAGCGGACCAGCGCGCGCCCCCGGAACCGGTCGTGGGTGGCGAGCGCGGCGGCAACGCCGAGCGGGAGGGTCAGCACGGTGGCGAGAAGGGCGTACCCGAGGCTGACGCCGATCGCGTGGAGCAGGTGTGAGGCGCGTACCGCCTCGACGTAGTTCGCCAGCGCCACGAAGGGCGCTCCCACCCACTGCCGGATCGAGTACTGGTCGAGGTCGAGCAGGGAGATGTAGACCGCGGTGAGCAGCGGTACGACAATCACCACGAAGGTCAGTACGCCACCGGGGACCAGCATCCAGAGGGGACGGTGGCGTTGCCGCGTACGGCTCATTTGGCCTTGTCCAGCGCCGCCTGGCCGGTGGTCTGCGCCTCGGCCAGCAGCGACCGCAGTCCGGTCTCGTCGACCCGGCCGGCGGAGAGCCCGGGGATCGACTGGACCACCACGTTGACCAGCGCCAACTGGATCTGGCTCCAGGCCCCGGTGAACGGGGTGCCGACCGACTTCGAGGAGGAGTCGACCACGGCCGCGAGCGCCGGATCGCCGGCCAGGGCGGCGGCGGCCTCGGCGTTGGTCGGCAGTTCGCCGAAGGTCCTGTAGTAGAGGCCCTGCATCTCCGGGTCGGTCAGCATCTTGATCAGCTTGAGGGCGGCGTCCTTGTTCCGGCTGTACTTCGCCACCACGAGGTTGTCACCGGAGAGGATGCTCGTCGCCGGGCGGCCCTGGGCGGGGAGCGTCGACGCGCCGGGCGGAACGGTGGGCATGATCGCGTAGGCGTACTTACCGGCGACCGGGGAGGCGTCCAGGGTCACCTTGGAGGTCGCCGACACCATCGGCAGGAACGCCGCCTTGCCCGCCGCGAACGCCGCGATGGCCTGGGCGTTCTTCCAGCCGACCGCGGCCGGGTCGACCACCTTGTCGGTCGCCGCGAAGCCCAGATAGGTGCGGTACGCGGCGAGCGTGGCCGGGTCGTCGAGCCGCAGCGACCCACCGTCCACCAGGGGGTTGCCGGCCTGGACGGTCATCGCCCAGATGAACTTCCACGGGTCGAACGAGTCGGCGTAGGCGATCGCGAGACCGTACCGGCCGTCGGTGGTGAGCCGCCGCGCCTGCTCGCGCAGGCCGTCCCAGCTCTCGGCCGGCCGGTCGATTCCGGCCGAGGCGAGCAGTTCCTTATTGTACGCCATCACGAACGGCCGGCTGGCGAAGGGGACACCGACCTCCTTGCCCGGTTCGGGTCCGGAGATGCCGAGGGCGGCGGGGAGGAACTTCTCCCGCCCGCCGATCTTCGCCCAGTCGTCGTCGCTGAGCTCCACGAACGCCCCGGTGGCGTACGCGGTCGGAGTGAAGGTGGTGCCGAGGGAGTAGACGTCCGGCCCCTGGCTGGAGAGGACCGAGGTCTGGATCTTCGTCAGCTCGTCGTTCGGGGAGGCGAAGGTCTCGAACCGTACGGTCACGCCGGTCTCGGCGGCGAACCGGGCCGAGACGTCGGCGAACCACTGCCGCTGCTGCTCGGGGTAGATGGAGTTCGCCTGGACCAGGACGTCCAGGCTGGAGCCGCTGGCGCCGCCCCCACCGCCGTCGTCGCCACAGCCGGTCAGGCCGGCGGCGACCACGGTCAGAACGGACAGGGTGGCCAGGGCTCGTCGCGTCTTCATCTACCTCAGCTCCTTCGCGTATCGGCGATGCGCTGGTGCGTGTTCCGGGAGGAGATCGCGACCCGGCGGATTTCACGGGACCGTAACAATCCCGCAGTATCGACGGCAATCGTTTGCCATGCTTTTGCCAAGGGTGGTTGCCTGTCGACATGGCCAGCGCCGAGCAGCACGCCGCGCCCGCGACAGCGGCCACCGACGGCGGGCGTCGTACCCGCCCGGTCACCATCACCGACATCGCCCGGGTGACCGGTGTCGTGCCGTCCACGGTCTCCCGGGCACTCAACAAACCGGGCCGGGTCAACGCCGTCACCAGGGAACGCATCCAGGCCGCCGCCCGCGAGCTGAACTACGTACCGAACTCGCAGGCGCGGGCGCTGATCTCGGGGCGGACCGGGACCATCGCGGTGGTGGTCTCCGACGTGACGAACCCGTTCTACTTCGGACTGATCCGGGGCACCCAGCAACGGTTGAAGGCCGCCGGTTACGCCCAGCTGCTCATCGACACCGAGGACTCCGGCGAACACGAGGCCGAGATGTTGCAGAAGATGCGCCGCTCCCTCGACGGCGCCATCCTCGCCGCCTCACGGCTGCCCGAACGGGCACTGACCGCCCTGGCCGGCGAGATCCCACTGGTCACGGTGAACCGGAACGTACCCCGGGTGCAGAGCGTCGTGATCGACACCCCGACCGGTATCGGCCTGGCCGTCGAGCACCTGGTCGGACTCGGCCACCGGGACATCGTCTACGTCGCCGGACCGGAGAACTCGTGGTCCAACCACGCCCGCTGGCGGGCCGTACGGGCGGCGGCGCAACGGTACGGGCAGCGGTTCCGCCACGTCGGACCGTTCCCGCGCGGGCGCCGATCCGGATCGGCGGTCGCCGACGCGGTGCTCGCCTCCGGCGCCACCGCCTGCGTCTGCTTCAACGACCTGTTCGCCATCGGCATGCTTCCCCGGCTCCGGCAACGCGGCGTACGCGTACCCGAGGACCTGAGCGTGGTCGGCTGCGACGACATCTTCGGCGCCGACTTCTGCCACCCACCGCTCACCACGCTGACCGCGCCGATCGAACAGGCCGGCGAGGTCGCCGTCGCCATGCTGCTGGCCCGGCTGGAGCAGCCGGTGACGGAACACCCGGGTACGGCACCGAGCCGACGAGCGGTGCTGCTGCCCGCGACCCTGACCGTCCGCGAGTCGACCGGCCCGGCGCCGACCACCCGACTCAGCGCAGTTCGCCCCCCAGCAGGCCCATCGTGAACTTGTCGTACCACCGGCCGTCGCGGCGGAAGACCTGGCGCAGCCGACCCTCGTCGACAAAACCCACCTTCTGGTAGACGTGGTGGGCGGCGTGGTTCTCGGTCACCACGGTCAACGTGATCTTGTGTAGGCGCATCTTCTCGAAGCCGTACCGGCAGACCGTGCGCATCGCGTCGGTCGCGTACCCCTGCCCCCAGTACTCCTTCTCGCCGAGGTAGATGTCGAGGTCGGCGACGCCAATCTCCGGTTCGGTGCCGTGCAGGCGTACCAGCCCGATCAGCTTGCCGTCGCTGAGCACCTCGACGCCGAAGAGCACGTCGCCGTACTCGTTGCGGGGCCGCTCATCCTCCAGCCACCGCCGGACCTGGGCCAGCGACTGCGCATAACCGTCGTCCATCCAGCGCATGACCTCGGGGTCGTGGTTCCACCGCCACAGCGACTCGGCGTCCGACGGCTCCATCGCCCGCAACTTCACCAGCTGCCCCAGCACGAACATGGGCTACCCATCGCGTGATCGCATTTGTGGACCCGCCAGTGCTAGCACGGACCAGGTCGCCACCCAATCCGAATACGCCCGCGCCCTGCCGTCGACGACCGCACCGGGGGCCACGGGCCTACCGGGCGGCCGCCGAGCGCTGATTTTCGATCTGTCCCAGCAGGGTCGCGTGCGTTTCCTCGTCGGCCGCCACGACGAGCCCGCCCACACCGAGGTGAAATGGCTGGCCCTCGATGCCGGTCACCACGCAGCCGGCCGCCTGGCACAGGGCGATACCGCTGGCGAAATGCACACTGTCCCGCAGCTGACCGTCGGTGACGTACGCGGCCCGCCGGCCGGCTGCCACCCAGGCCACTGCCAAGGTGGTGGAGACCACGCGCGGACGGAACCGCGCCACGAACCCCCGGTCGGCGAGCAACCGGACAGCCTGGAAAGCCGGGTCGTTCGGAAACGGCGGATCGAGGTTGACGTCCACCAGACCCGATTCGGCCGACGGCGTGAGCGGCTCGTCGACGCCGGCACGACGCACGTACGCGCCCGCCCCATCGGTCCAGAAGATCTCCTCGGTGAACGGGTCGGCCGAGGCCGCGACCAGGGTCTCCGCGCCCGCCCGCAGGGCGACGTTCACCGAGACCAGAGTGCCGCGCACGGCGTAGTTCAACGTTCCGCAGAGCGGGTCGACCAGCCACACCCGCCCGTTGCCGTCAGACCCGCTCCGGCCGCTCTCCTCACCCACCATGACGTCGTCGGGTCGAGCGGCGCGCAGCACGTCGAGGATGACCCTCTCCGCGTCGATGTCGACTGCGGTGGCGAAGTCGCCCGCGGTCTTCTCGAAGCGCGTCAACGCCTCCCCGTGACGGGAACGCACTTCAGCGGCTCCCGCCTCTGCCGCGATGATGACGAGGTCCCGGTCCGCGATCGACATGCGCGCAGCCTAATTCCCGGCCGGTGCGAGCGGGACCCGGTCACATCCGGGTGGCTACCTGACGGGCCAGGTCCTCGAGCGGTCTGCGGTTCTCCGTGGGGTCGTCGAGTCGGACCACGACCGGGCCGCCGCACGTGCCGGGTCAGCTCAACTTCGAGCCGGTGGTGGTCGGTCGGCTCGCACCGAGGAAGAAGATGCCGGGCAGCCCCTGGGTCTCGAAGCCGTCGCTCGGGTTGCGCCGTAACGTCGAACTCTCGATCCGCATGGTGCCGCTGCGGTCGTTGCTGACGAAGAAGACCGCCCCACCGCCCTCCTCGGCGTGGTTGTTCTCGATGATGCTGCCGGCGATCCGTACGGTGAACGTGTTGCCGTCGCAGTAGATCGCACCGCCGCTGCCGCCGCCGGGCGTACCGCCACGGGCCGGGTTCGCCCCCTGGCCGATCGCCTCGTTGTGGCTGAACACGCTGTTGAGCACCACCCAGGCGACGCCGATGCTGCTCAACGCGCCACCGTTCGAGCAGGAGCCGCCCTGGCCGGCGGCGCCGCCGAAGGTGCTGTTCACCACGTACACCGGTTTGCCCTGATACTGGCTGAGCACCCGGATCGCGGCCCCGCCCAGGTCCGGGCCGGTACGGTCGCACTTGTTGCGGACGAAGCGGGAGTTGACCACCTTGAACTGCCCGCCCCGCACGAAGATCGCGCCGCCGCCACCGCCCTCGGTCTTCTCCCCGGTCGAGTTGCCGTCGGCAAAGGTCAGGTTCTGTACGGTCAACTGCGGGTGGTCCTGGTTGTCGCAGTGCGACGTGGTCCAGCCCTGGGCCTGGTCACAGGTGTTCATGTAGAGAATGCGGTGCCGGCCGCCACCGCTGAGCGTGACCTTGCCACCGCCGTCCAGCACGATCCGTGGACCGTTGGCGTTCCTGACCTTCGCCGTCTCCGTCATGGTGATGGTCACCGGGTCCGGTCCACAGTTGAACGTGATCACCCCGCCGGCCGCGACCGCGGCGACGACCGCCCTGCCGGTGCAGCTCGCCCCGGTGCCGGTGCCGATCACCCGGGTCGGTCGGCTGGTGTCCACCGCCCGCCCCTCGGCCGGGACCGTGGCGCCGCCGCTCGGATTGCCCGCACGGGCCACCGTCGTCGTCGACCTGCTCGGCGAGGCTGACGGTGTGCCTGTCGGCGCCGCGCCGAGCCCGTCGTTCGTGCCGGTAGCCGGTCCCGAAATCGCGGAAGGGCTGCCGGAGGAGGTCGGCGGGGGCGTCGGCGGTTCGTCGTCGGCCGAGCGACCGCAGCCGCTGACCAGAGCGGCGGCCAAACCGATGACGAGCAGGAACGTACCGGGCTTGACGGGCATTCGCCGATGCTAGAAGGCCGGTGGTGCGCATGGCGAACCAGCCGTCCCCGAACCGGCCGGCAGGGCGGGACCAGCCGACAGCGAGTCGGCCGACGGGTCGATCGGCGAGGGCGAGGGCGAGTGAAATCGACCCTTAACTAGATCGAAAACTCCAACTCGGACGATGCGGGTTCCCTTCCACCGTCCCAGCCGCGGAGGTCACCATGTCCGCCCCGAACATCCCGTCCGGCCCGTTGCCCCGGCCCGCCCGGTGGCGCCCCGGCGCACTTCTCACCCCGCTGGTCAGCGCGACCCTCGGCGCGGCGCTCGTACTGAGCCTGACCACGTCGGCCGACCCTGCCGGCACCGACACCGCGCCGCCCTCGGGAACGGTCACCGGGGTCACCGCGCCGGACGGCATCCGCAGTGTCGCCTACACCGAGGCCCTCGCCACGGCGAAGACCCGCAAGCCGAAGGTGACCGTGATCGGGACCGGCGGCACCATCTCGGGTGTCGCCACCTCGCGCAGCAGCTTCACCGACTACCGCTCCGGCCAGATCGCGATCGCCAGCATGGTCGGTCAGCTCCAGCCCGAGATCGGTCAGGTCGCGGACGTCAGCACCGTACAGTTCGGCAACAAGGGCTCCGGCGGGTACACGATGGCCGAGTTCCACGCCCTCACCCTCGCCGTACAGAACGCGTTGAAGTCCGCGGACGCGGTCGTGGTGACCAGCGGCACCGACACGATGGAGGAGTTCGCGTACTGGCTCGACCTCACGGTGCAGAGCCGCAAGCCGGTGGTGATCACCGGTGCGATGCGGCCGTGGGCAGCGGTCACCCCCGACGGGCCGCAGGTGATCGGCGCGGACGGCCCGGCGAACCTCTACAACTCGATCGTGCTCGCGGCCAGTCAGACCACCTACTGCTACGGAACCGTGCTGCTGCTCGGCGACGAGTTCCACGCCGCCCGGGACGTGACCAAGACCAACTCGACCCGGATGGACACCTTCCAGAGCCGGGAGTTCGGCGTGCTGGGCTGGGTCGACGGGCCGAACATCAAGGTCGGCCGGGCGCCGTCCCGGGTCGAGGACTGCGACCGGACCAGGGACTGGCTGACCCCGTTCGACCTGTCCCGGATCCAGCCGACCGCGCTGCCCCGGGTCGAGGTCGTGACCAGCTACCAGCAGGCCGGCGGTGAGGCGATCACCGCGTTCGCCGCCGCCGGGGTGAAGGGCATCGTGACCGCCGGCACCGGCGCCGGTGGCCTCTCCTCCGCGCAGAGCAGCGCCCGGACCGCCGCCGCCGCGCAGGGCGTGGTCTTCGTGACCACCACCCGGACCGGTTCCGGTTCGGTCTACGGCAGCAGCACCGGACCGGTCATCGCCGGTGACGACCTGCTGCCGCAGAAGGCACGGCTGCTGCTCCTGCTCAGCCTCGCCTTCGCCCCGACGAACGTGGACCGGGTACGGGAGTGGGTCACCACGCTCGGCAACCCGGAATGGGAGACCGCACCCGGCCGGTGAGGCCGTCCTAGTCGTCGGCGGCCGGTGCCCGGGGACGGCGGAAACGTACCCGGGGCCGGCCGTCGGCCTCGGCGGTGACGTCGGCGTGGGCCTGGTAGACCTCCAGCAGCCGCTCCGGCGTGCACACCTCGGCCGGGGTGCCGGCGGCGACCACCCGGCCACGGCGCAGCAGCACGATCTGGTCGCAGTACTGCGCGGCCAGGTCGACGTCGTGCAGGGTGACCACCACCGTCATGGCCGACTCGGCGAGCAGGTGCAGCAGCTCCAGTTGGTGCCGTACGTCCAGGTGGTTGGTGGGTTCGTCGAGGAGCAGCAGGTCGGGCTCCTGGAGCAGGGCCCGGGCGATGTCGACCCGCTGCCGTTCCCCACCGGAGAGCGCTGACCAGCGACGCGTCTCGAAGCCGGCCAGGCCCGCATCGGCCAGGGCCCGGCGGGCCAGGTCGAGGTCGGTCGCGCTGACCGGCGCCAGGCGGGACCGGTGCGGGATCCGGCCGAGCAGGAGTACGTCCAGGGTCGACATCTCCACGTCCGGGCTGACCTGCTGGTGCACCACCGCGATCCGGCGGGCGAGCCGCCGACGGGGCACCAGCCCCAGCGGTTCGCCGTCGAGCAGCACCTGGCCGGCGTCGGGTCGACCCAGCCCGGCGAGCAACCGGAGCAGGCTGGACTTGCCGGACCCGTTCGGCCCGAGCAGCCCGACGGTGGCACCGGGTGCGGCGGTGAGCACCGCCCCGCTGAGGATCCGGACGCCCCGTACCCCCCAGTCGACATTGTCCGCGGCGAGCCTCATCCTGCCCGGCTCCTACGACGCATCACGATCGCGAAGACCGGTACGCCGATCAGCGCGGTCAGTACGCCGACCGGCAGTTCCTGCGGGGCGAACACGGTACGGGCCGCGGTGTCCGCCCAGATCAGGAAGACCGCCCCGGCGACCGCGCAGGTGGGGAGCAGGATCCGGTGTTGCGCGCCGACCAGGAGCCGGGCCGCGTGCGGGATGGTCAGGCCGACGAAGCCGATCGCACCGCTCGCCGCGACCAGCACGGCCGCCAACAGCGCGGTCGTGCCGAAGAGCACCAGCCGGGTACGGGCGGCGGCGAAACCGAGCGACTCGGCGGTGTCGACACCGAAGGCGAAGGCGTCCAGCGCGGGCGCGTACCACCAGCAGACGGCGGCACCGGCGGCGGCGACCGTCGCCGCCAGGGTCACCGCCGGCCAGGAGGCCCCGGTGAGCGAGCCGAGCAGCCAGAAGGTGACGCCACGGGCGTTCTGCACACTGGCGTCGGAGATGACGACCAGGCTGGTCACGGCGCTGAACAGTTGGGAGACCGCGACACCGGAGAGGACGATCCGGGTCGACGAGCTCCAGTACCGGCCGGCGAAGAGCAGGACCGCGCCGAACGCGGTGGCGCTGCCGAGGAAGGCCCCGGTGGAGACGGAGACCGAACCGACACCGAGGCCGAGTACCAGCACCGCCACCGCCCCGGTCCCGGCGCCGGCGGAGATGCCGAGCAGGTACGGGTCGGCCAGGGGGTTGCGGGTCAACGCCTGGAGCACCGCGCCACAGAGCGAGAGGCCACCGCCGACCAGTCCGGCAAGCAGGACCCGGGGCATCCGTAGGTCCCAGACGATGCTGTCGGCGAGCCGGGGCAGCGGTCGCGCCGGCAGTCCCAGGTGCACCGCCACCGCACGGGCGACGTCGGTCACCGACAGGTCGGCGGTGCCGATGGTGACCGCCGCCGCGATGCTCAGCGCGAGCACCGCCAGGCCGCCGGTGAGCACCGGCCCTCCGATCCACCGACCCGGTGTGCCGGATCGGTGGATCGGTGTGCCCGCCGATTGCCGCGCCGACGGGCTGATCGGTCGCACCGACTGGTCGGTCGACTCTGCTGGCAGTGGATTCATCGGCGGGCGAAGACCACGTAGTCGTCGAGGTACTGCCAGACGGTGCCGACTTCGGAGAACCCGGCGGTACGCAGCGCGGCGAGGTGGAAGTCGAGCGGGGCGAGCGCCTGCGGGGGCCGGTCGGCGAAGCGCCGTTCCCGCTCCTGCGCGAAGGCGGCGATCGCCGGGTCGGCGAGGGCCTCGTCGTACCACTGCTGGTAGGTGAGCGCACCGCTCGCGAACCCCTTCTCCTGCGCGCGGATGTCGTGCCGTCGGGCGAGGTCGTGCAGGGTGGTCGAGGGGGCGAACCGGAGGTGGTCGGCGTTGAGCAGCAGGCCACCGGGGGGCAGGAGTTCCGCCGCCGCCTGGTAGACGCGGAGCAACTGCTCCGGTGAGAGCCAGTGCAGCGCGGTGGAGCTGAGTACGGCGTCGACCCGACGGCCGTCGAGGACGCCCGGCCAGTCCGGGTCGACCAGGTCGGCCTCGCGTACCTCCGCCCGTGGCCCGTGGTCGGCGAGCACACCACGGGCGATGTGCAACAGGATCGGGTCGTAGTCGACGGCGACGGCGCGGGCGTGGGGAAAGGCGGTGAGGACCCGGTCGGCGATCGCGCCGGGGCCGCAGGCCAGGTCGAGCACGGTCGGATCGTCGGGGAGCAGCAGCCGCAGGACGTCCAGCATGACGGCGAAGCGCTCTTCGCGGTCGGCGACGTACGCGGCCTGCTGCTCGTCCCAGAGTCGCAGCAACCGCCGAGCGGTGGTGGTGCTGGTCGTCGTCGTTTCGGGGGGCATGGGATTCTCCGGGTGTTCAGCGGGTGGTCGGGGCATTGGCGCGGAGTCCGGCGCTGACCTGTTCGAGGGCGGTGACGCTACGGACCGAGGGATCCATCGACGAGCCGGAGACGGTGATGAAACGGTTGTGCACGACCGCGTCGAGCTTGGCGGTGACCGGATTCGACCGCAGGAACTCGATCTTCGATGCGGCGCTGTCGCCCTCGCCGCCACGGGTCAGGTCGGCCAGCACGATGATGTCGGGGTTGCGCTGGGCGATCTCCTCCCAGTTTCCGGCCGGCCACTTCTGTTGCGCGTCGGTGAACGCGTTCCGCGCCCCGAGCAGGGAGCTGATGGTGTCCGGCAGGCCGCCGTGGCCGGCCACGTACGGGGTCTTGGTGCCGGAGTAGTACCAGAGCAGCGAGGTGTCGGGGGCCGTGCCGGCGTTCCGCTTCGCCGCGTCGAGCCGGGCCCGCTGGGCGGCCACCACCTGCTCTCCCCGGTCCGGTACGCCGAAGATGGTGGCGATGTCGCCGATCTCGGCGAAGATGCCGTCGAACGTCACCTCGTCCTTGGCGGCGGACGGGTCTTCGCAGGAGAACGGGGAGAGGTACGCGGGCACCCCGAGGTCGCCCAGTTCCTTGCGCGCGCCTGCGGCGTCCGACGCGTACGCCGACGCGTACGTGGAGTAGACGAAGTCCGGGTTGGCCGCGCGGAGCGCCTCCCGGGACGGGTACAGCTTGGCCAGTACGGGCACCTTCTCGTATCCGGCACGCAGTTCCGGCAGGACCGGGTCGGTCTGGTAACTGGTGCCGGCCATCCGGTCAGCCAGGCCGAGGCTCAGCATGATCTCCGTGGCGTTCTGCTCCAGGGCGACCGCGCGACGGGGCGGCGCGGCCACGGTCAGCGGCAGGCCGCAGTTGGTCACCACGACCGGACCCGCGGTCGTGGCCGGGGAGTCCTGGGCCGGTGAGGTGGTGCCACAAGCGGCGGTGCCGGCAACCGCCAACATCGCCATAATGGAAATGAAAGTCGTTTTCACAAAGCGGGAGATTACCAGGTCAGCGCGTTGCTCCTCGGCCGCCCTCCAGCAAGAGACTCATGTCGTCGCATTGATGGTTGCGACCGCCGATACAACAGAACGCCGGGTCACCAGAACGGTGACCCGGCGTTCGATACATCCGGTTGGCTACGACTGCTCCAGTCACCTGGCGCGTCGGCCAGGAAAGCTACCGACCGCCGCCCCGGAACACCTCGGCGACCGTGCGGAGCACGACCTTGATGTCCAGCCAGAGCGACCAGTTCTCGATGTAGTAGTTGTCGAACCGCGCCCGGTCGGAGATCGGGGTGTCCCCACGCAAGCCGCTGACCTGCGCAAGACCGGTCAACCCGACAGGCACCCGGTGGCGCATGGCGTAGTCGGGGTGTTCGGCGGAGAACTTCTCCACGAAGAAGGGGCGCTCCGGGCGTGGGCCGACCACCGTCATGTCGCCACGCAGGATGTTCCAGAGCTGGGGCAGCTCATCCAGCGACGTACGGCGCATGAACCGCCCGATCGGGCTGACCCGCCGGTCGTCGGCGATGGACCAGTTCGTCTGCGACTCCCGCTCGTTCACCGGCCGCATCGAACGGAACTTGATTACCTTGAACGGCTCGCCGTACCGCCCGATCCGCTCCTGGTAGAAGAAGATCCCGCGACCGCCGTCAAGGAACGTGGCGATCGCGCAGAGCAGCAGGATCGGACTCAGGACGATGAGCGCGAGGGACGCGAAGAAGATGTCCGAGGCGCGCTTGATCGCCCATCTCGGACCAGACAGGGTGGTGTGCCGGATCTGCACCACCGGAATGGCGCCGATGTGGTCCGGCAGCCCGGCGTACGAGCGGGAGCCCCACAACCGCGGCACCGCCCACAGATCGCAGTTCGCCGCGCTCGGCTGCCGCAGGACCTCCATGACGCTGGACTCGGAGGCGTTGACGTCAGCGATGATGAGCACGTCGCACTCGACGATGTCGATCAGCTTCTCGAGGTCGTCCAGGGTTCCGATGAGTGGCGGTGCGCCCGGGTCATTGCGCAACGCGAGGTCCACGCAACCGGCGTAACGGAGACCGTACTGCGGGTAGCGCCGCAGCAGCCGCGCGAGTTCCAGGGCGATCGGACCGCCACCGACGATGATGGCGTTGTGCTCGGCCCACCGCCGCTTTCGGGCAACGATCGCGAGCTTGCGGGTGATCGCACGTCCGATGATGACCAGGACGGCGGAGAGGGCCACGCCGTGCATGAAATCAACCAGGTACCCGAGCGAGTCGTGGCGCGCGGCCGCGATGACCGCCACGATGCCGGCCGAGGCCAACAGTCGCCCACAGATGCTCGGCAACTCGTCGAGAATGCTCACGTGTCGGCGGGCCCGGTAGAGCCCACCCGCCGCGAAGATCACGATGGTCAGCGCCGCCGCGAACAGCGTTCCGCGCCAATAGTCGTCGGAGAGCAGCAGCGGCGCCAGCAGTGCCACCAGGTCGGCCGGCGCGGTGAGCATCCAGGCTCGCAGCCCGCGGGTCTTCTTGGAGGCACGGGAACTCACGTAGGGCAACACCGCGGTGGACGCGTTCGGCAGATGCTCATGCGTGGGCACCTGCTGCTCGTCACTCACACGGGGACCGGGAAGCCTATGTTGGCCACCGACATCGTCGATGGCAGCCTGGTAACCAGGCACCGAAATCGGTTGCCCGGAAGCGTCAGCCGCAGGCGGCTTCACCGTATCCTGGCCCATTGTCGGCCAGCTCGACATCCTTTTGTCCTCCCCGTATGGCGCAACGCGTTACGCGCCGCGAGCAGGATACGGCCGGCATACCTGTTCCGCTAGAGGCACATCCGGCAGAGTTTGTGGGCCGAGAGTAGAAGAAGTCGTGGCGTGCAACTGATTGCCGGGTAAGGCTTACATTGCCGCCACCGTCGAACCAGTCCAATTTGGTCAGATGCGATGTTTTGCCCAGCACTGGAGGCGTCAACAACACGTGTTGCCGAGGGTACGGTCCCCGGAATGAGCCGCCCATCACACCGATTCAGGCTCTTTGCCCGACTAGCGGAAATAACCAAGATTGTCACCTGGCGAATCAGCTCCCGGACTGGATTGGCACCCCGGCCAGACATCCCTGACGACAATCCCGCCCCACGGAAGACGGCGCGCGTGGGCAGAGCCCGACGCGCGCCGCTTCATCCTTGTACGAATTCCCAGGTCAAGACGCCTCTGGCCGGGACAACCCGGATCGGCGTCGCCCGGTCAGCCCCGTTCGATCAGGTGCCCCACCAGGTCCGGACCGAAGACGGCGGTCCCGGAACCATCGCGCCGCTCGTCGGGCTCCGGCAACGCGAGCGGCTCCCCACGCTTGCCCGCACCGACCGGACGCGGGCCGACCCAGGCCACGACCAGCTTGGTCTCGCCCTTGAGGAACCGCTGCGCGCGCACCCCGCCGGTGGCCCGCCCCTTCGCCGGGTAGAGCGCGAACGGCGTGACCTTCACGCCACTGCCGGTGCTGGTCACCACCATCGGTTCACCATGTTCCGGGTCCTCGGTACGGACCGCCCCGAAGAACAGGACCTGGGCGCCGGCGGCCAGGTTCACGCCGGCCATGCCACCGCCCTTGAGTCCCTGCGGACGCACCAGCGACGCGGCGAAGCGCAGCAGCGAGGCGTCCGAGGTCACGAAGGTGAGACTCTCCGTACCGTCGTCGAGCCAGGTGGCACCGACCACCTCGTCGCCCTCACGAAGGCCGATCACCTCGAACTCGTCCGCGCGTACCGGCCACTCCGGTGCGCAGACCTTCACCACGCCCTGCCGGGTGCCCAGCGCGAGCCCCGGCGAACCGGCACCCTGTTCACCCAGGGGCGCCAGCCCGACGACGGTCTCGCCCGGGTGCAGTGCGACCAGTTCCGCGACGGACATGCCACCGCTGACCGACACCGTGCCGGCCTGCTCCGGCAGGACCGGCAGCGGCAGGACATCGGTCTTGAACGCCCGGCCCGCGCTGGTGATCAGGAGAACCTGGCCACGGGCGGTGGTCCGGACCACGGCCCGGATCGCGTCGTGCTTGGTCCGGCCGTTGCGGCGACGCCCCTCGGACGCCTCCTCCGACTCGGCCGCGGTCCGGGCGACCAGCCCGGTCGCGGAGAGGATCACCTGGCACGGGTCGTCGGCCACCTCCAGCGGACCGGCCGGCGCGGACGCGGCGAGCACCTCCTTGAGGTCACCGTCGACCAGCGTCGTACGCCGTTCGGTCGCGAAGTCCTTCACCACCTTGGCCAACTCGTCCGAGACCACCCGGCGCAGCACGCTCTCGTCGTCGAGGATCGCCGACAGTTCGGCGATCTCGCCGCGCAACTGGTCACGCTCGGCCTCCAGCTCGATCCGGTCGAACCGGGTCAGCCGGCGCAGTGGTGTGTCGAGAATGTAGGTGGCCTGGATCTCGGAGAGCGCGAACCGGGCCATCAGCGCGTCCCGGGCCGCCTGGGCGTTGTCACTGCCCCGGATCAGCCGGACCACCTCGTCGATGTCCAGCAGCGCGATCAGCAGCCCGTCGACCAGGTGCAACCGGTCCTGCCGCTTGCGTCGTCGGTACGTCGTACGACGGGTCACCACCTGGTAGCGGTGGGCGAGGAACACCTCCAGCAGGGCCTTCAGGCCGAGGGTCTGCGGCTGCCCGTCCACCAGGACCAGGTTGTTCACGCCGAACGACTGCTCCAGTGGGGTCAGCCGGTAGAGGTCGGCCAGCAGCGCCTGCGGATTCACGCCGACCTTGCACTCGATGACCAGACGGGTGCCGTTCTCCCGGTCGGTCAGGTCCTTCACGTCGGCGATGCCCTGCAACCGCGCCGGCTGCCGCTGCCCCTTGCGCGGCCCGGAGGTGATCACCTTGCCCCGGACCTCGTCCGTGATCGCCTCGATGACCTTCTCCGCCCCGACCCCGTAGGGCAGTTCGGTGACGGTGATGGCCTGCCGGCCCCGGCTCCCCTCGAGCGGGCCGATCGTCACCCGGCCGCGCATCCGGACCACCCCACGGCCGGTCTCGTACGCCTTGCGTACCTCGTCCAGGCCGAGCAGCAGGCCACCGGTCGGCAGGTCGGGGCCGGGGACGAACTCCATCAGCTTGTCCAGCGACGCGTCCGGGTGCCGGATCAGCCAACGGGCCGCCGCGACCACCTCGCCGAGGTTGTGCGGGATCATGTTGGTGGCCATTCCGACCGCGATTCCCGAGGTGCCGTTGACCAGCAGGTTCGGGAACGCCGCCGGCAGCACGCTCGGCTCGGAGAGCGACCCGTCGTAGTTCGGCCGGAAGTCGACCGTGCCCTCGCCGAGTTCGCCGACGAGCAGCATCGCCTCGCGCGACATCCGCGCCTCGGTGTACCGGGCCGCCGCCGGCCCGTCGTCCGGCGAGCCGAAGTTGCCGTGGCCGTCGATCAGGGGGACGTTCAGGGAGAAACTCTGCGCCAGCCGGACCATCGCGTCGTAGATCGCGGTGTCGCCGTGCGGGTGGTACTTACCCATCACGTCACCGACAACACGGGCCGACTTCACGTGACCACGGTCGGGCCGGTAGCCCTGCTCGCTCATCGAGAAGAGGATCCGCCGGTGCACCGGCTTGAGGCCGTCGCGCGCGTCCGGCAGCGCACGGGAATGGATGACCGAGAACGCGTACTCCAGGTAGGAGTCCTCGACCTCGGTGGCGAGCGGGTTGTCGATCACCCGCGCGCCCGCCTGGTCGAAGGCGGAGAGGTCGACCCGCTGCGGATTGCCGGTACGGCGTGCCATGACTACGTGCTCACTTCCATCCGTCGGCCGGTCCACCGGCCACTGAAACGACTTGGACCCGGGCGGGGCGAGCCGGCCGCCAAGGCGACCGGCTCCGGTGCTCACGTGTCGATGGTCTCCTGGTCGACCCGGCTGGCGGAGTCGATGAGCCAGTTCTTGCGGGGCTCGACCTTCTCCCCCATCAGCAGTTCCAGCACTTCCTCGGCGGCCGAGGCGTCATCGAGGGTGATCCGGCGTACGGCCCGGCTCGCCGGGTTCATCGTGGTGTCCCACAGCTCGTCGGCGTCCATCTCACCGAGTCCCTTGAACCGGGGAATCGGGGTGACGACCTGCTTGCCCGCCTTCTCCAGCCGGGCCACCGTGCTCGACATCTCGGCCTGTGTGTAGGTGTAGACCGTCTCCGGGCTGCGGCCCTTCGTGCTCACCTTGTGCAGCGGAGGCACCGCCGCGTAGAGCCGGCCGGCCTCGATCACCGGCCGCATGTACTTGGCGAAGAGTGTGATCAGCAGGGTTCGGATGTGCGACCCGTCCACGTCGGCGTCCGCCATGATCATGATGCGGCCGTACCGGAGCGCGTCCAGGTCGAAGGTACGGCCCGAGCCGGCGCCGAGCACCTGGACGATCGCCGAGCACTCGGCGTTGTCCAGGACCTGCTGGAGGCTGGCCTTCTGCACGTTGAGGATCTTGCCTCGGATCGGCAGCAGGGCCTGGTACTCGGAGGAGCGGGCCAACCGGGCGGTGCCCAGCGCGCTGTCACCCTCCACGATGAACAGCTCACTGCGGGCGACCCCGGTCGACCGGCAGTCCACCAGCTTCGGCGGCATCGACGCGCCCTCCAGCGCGGTCTTGCGCCGGGCGGCGTCCTTCTGCTGCTTCTGGGTCAGCCGGACCCGGGCCGCGTCGACGATCTTCTGTAGGACGGTACGCGCCTCGGTCTTGGTCCGCCGGTCCTCCAGCCAGGTCTTGAGCTGCTGCTCGACCACGTTCTGGACCACCTTGGTGACCGGCGCGGTGGAGAGCTCGTCCTTGGTCTGCGAGGTGAACTGCGGCTCCGGGATCCGTACGTGCACCACGACGGTCATGCCTTCGAGCACGTCGTCGAGGATCGGCGCGTCCTCCTTCGGCTTGAGCAGGCCACGGGTGTTGCGGATCGCGGCCGTCAGCGCCCGTACGGCACCCCGCTCGAAACCCTTGCGGTGGGTGCCGCCGTGCACGTTACGGATGGTGTTGGTGAAGCACTCCACCGTCCGCTCGTAGCCGGTGCCCCACTGGAGCGCGACCTCCACCTCGGCCCGACGCTCAACATTGCTCTGCATGACGCCGTGTTCGTCGGCGGCGTTCTCCCGGTAGTTCCCCTCACCGACGATCAGGAGGGTCCCGGAGACGGGCTTGTCGCCGGCCGGGGCGAGGAAGTCCACCATGTCGGTGAGGCCCTGCGGGAAGTGGAACGTCTCGAGGGTGGGTTCGTCGGCGGTGTTGTCCCGCAGCACGTAGGTGACGCCGGGAACCAGGAACGCGGTGTTGCGCAGCTTGGTCCGGACGGCGTCGACGTCGAGGCTCGCGCCGGTCTCGAAGTAGCGGGCGTCGTACCAGTAGCGGATGGAGGTGCCGGTGGAGGCGCCGCGCTTCATCCGGCCGACCGGCCGCAGTCCCGGTTGCCGGGTGAAGGTGCTCTCCGGTCCGGCACCGTCGAAGACGCCCGGAACGCCGTGCTGGAACGACATCTGGTGGATCTGTCCGCCCCGCTGGACGGTGACGTCGAACCGCCGGGAGAGCGCGTTGACCGCCGAGGCGCCCACGCCGTGCAGACCACCGGAGGTCTTGTAGCCGGAACCGCCGAACTTGCCGCCCGCGTGCAGCCGGGTCAGCACCAGTTCGACACCGGAGAGCCCGGACCTGGCGTGCAGGTCGGTGGGGATTCCCCGGCCGTCGTCGTCCACCTGCACCGAACCGTCGGCGTGCAGAATGACCTCGACCCGGGTGGCATGACCGGCGACGCCCTCGTCGGTGGAGTTGTCGAGGATCTCGTTGAGCAGGTGACCGACGCCACGGCTGTCGGTCGACCCGATGTACATGCCGGGTCGTTTCCGGACGGCATCGAGGCCTTCCAGATGGGTGAGGTCATCGGCCCCGTACAGAATCTCAGGTTGTGCAGTCAACGAGCTGAACTCCCAGAAGTGCGTTCTACACGCCGCGGCACGGCATGATCGTCGTCGGCCCGGCCGGCGCTGCCCGCGAGCCTACCTACTCCCCTGCGCGCTTCGACGGGACTGTCCGTGTCGACGGGCGTGGCAGGGACCGACATCACCGGATCGTGCCGTCCCGGTACGACAGGAACTTGTCCCGTACCACCCCACCGGCACATCTTGTCCTTGCCAAGTTCCCTCGCCAGGGCCGTGTTGTCACCGTAAAGATCGAAGGTGACCCCGCACGGTGCCCCACCGCCCGTCGCGGGCTGCCCCTGGGCGGCCGGCGCGCCGACCCCGCGACGGCGTCCGGCCCGGGCAACCAACCCGGGCCGGAGGCACTCACCGGCGCCGACCCTCTGGTCGGCGCCGGCCGCCGACTCAGTTCGTCCGCGCCGGGCGACGATCGGTACGGCGCAGCTCGTGCCAGAGCAGACGGTAGAAGTCGCCGTAGCTCCGCTCGACATTCGCCGCGAGACGCCGGGTCTCCTCGTGCCGTGACGGCAGCTGGTTGATCGGCACCGTCATCGCCGCGTGATGCTCGATGTGCAGGTTGTTGCCGTTGGTGAACCAGGTGCTCAGCCAGCTGCCCCGGATCGACCGGGTGTTGCGCAGCACGTCGGTGGTGTCGGTCTCACAGAGCAGGTGTTCCGGCAGCTCCACGAGGAAGTGCATCGGCACCGCGAGCAGCAACGGCAGGACCCAGAGACGCAGCGGGTACGCCCCGTACCCGGCCAGGGCCAGGCCGATCACGGCCAGCACGACGACGCCGAGTACGAGGTGTTCGGTGACGATCCGCCGACGCATGGTCGGGCTGACCGCGCCGTACTGGTAACTCCACCGCCCGGTGGCGCAGCGGAGCACGTCCCACCCGACCGAGCCGAGGCGCGGATAGTCGAGCAGCCCGCGCAGCAGCGCGGCCACGGTGATCGGCTGACGGGTGTCGAAGCCGAAGAACTCGGTGTCCTGCGGCGTACCGAGGTAGCGGTGGTGCTGGAGGTGACGCAACCGGTAGTGGCTGTAGACCACGAGCAACGGCAACCCCAACGGCACACCGACCAGCCGGTGCGGCCACGACTGCCGGAAGGCCGAGTGGTGCAGGCACTGGTGCTGCAACTCGACCGCGTGTGTGTACATCGCCGCGAGCAGCACCACCCCGACAGCGATGAGCAGCGGTTCCGGGCGCAGCGCCAGGACCACGCCCACGACGGTGAGCACGGCCAGCGCCACCAGCTTGGCCACGAAGACCCGCTCGTCGGCACGGGACACTCGGGTACGGGTGAACAGCAGGGCCGGGCTTGCGGACGTACGGGCTCCGGGTGCTGCGTCAAGTACGGTCATCACGTCTCCTGGCGTGGCTGATCACGATCTGTGCTGTGTCTGCGGGTCCGGCTCAGCGACCGCTGAGCAGCACCACGTGCGTGCCCGGGGTCAGGCCGACCGCCTCCGCCCGGGCGAGCAGCCCGGCCAGCGCGACGGCACCGGCGGCGGTGGGGTGCGCGCCGTAACCGGCGAGTGCGGTACGCGCCTCGACGAGTTGCCGGTCGTCGGCGCCGTACGCCGCGCCACCGGTGTCGGCGATCGCGGCCATCGCCTCAGGTCCCTGGAGGGCGTGCCAGTTGACCAGCGGCTGGTTGTGGTCCGAGGTGGTGACCCCGTCCGGCGGAAGCATCCGGTACTCGCCCGGCCAGCTCGTCAGTACCGGGTTGTTGCCGGCCGAACCGACGCCGTTGATCACCGTCGGCCAGTCCAGCGCCCGGAGCTGCCGGTGCACCGCGATGATCGTGGTGCCGTTGCCGACCGGGATCCAGAGTGCGGCCGGCGGGTCGCCCAGCACCGCGCGCAGCGCCGGCACCACCACCCCGTGCCCTTCGAAGACCGCGTCGACGTACGGGCCGTCGACGTTGCCGTCGACCGCGCCGTCCTCGGCGGCGAGCCGGCGGGACTCGTCGACCGCGTCCTCGTAGCTGCCGGGAACCAGGTGCACGTGGGCACCGGCGGCCCGCATGAAGGCGCCGCCGTCGCTCCACCCGGTCGGCAGGACGACGGTGCAGGTCAGCCCGCTGGCGCGGCAGGCCATCGCCATGGCCCGTCCGTAGTTTCCGCAGGTGGCGACGACGATGTGCCGGTAACCGTCGGCGATCGCACGGGCGACCACGGCACGGGCGGCCGGTTCCTTGTGGCTGCCGGAGGCGTACCTGGTCTCGTCCTTGATCAGGATCCGGACGCCGGGCACCAGGCCGGTGGCGTCGATCAGTGGCGTGCCGTACGCGTCGACGGGTGCGACGAGGTCGGCGAGGGTCTCGATGGACATGGGGCTCCTCAGGAGGGTCCGGGGTGGCCGGATGGCAGTCGGGTGGGGGGTGGGCTCAGGTCCTGGCCGCGAGAAGCAGCTCGTCCGCCTCGCGCTGGAGGGTGTCCCGGTCACCGATCTCGGCGGGCGGCACCGCGTCCGGCAGGTGGTCCTCGATCAGCCGCAGTGGTCGGTTGAACCAGCCGCGTACCGCCCAGGCGAGTTGGAGCAGGCCGCTGACGACGACCAGCAGGGCGAGACCTCGGCCGGGTCCGGTGCCGATCACCCGGCCGACCGTGTCGGCCAGAGCGCCACCGGGTTCGAGCAGGGGCTGGACGTACCGGTCGGCCAGTGGGCCGACCACCAGGTAGCCCAGCGGCATGGTCAGCATCATCACCGTGATGAAGATCGAGAGGACCCGGCCCTGGAGTTCGAAACCGACCTTGCTCTGGATCAGCGCGATCCAGTGCCCCTCGGTGACCGATTCGCCGAAGGTCAGCAGGAACATGCCGACCGCCGCGAAGACCGGGCTGGCGCCGATGCCGACGACCGCCATCGCGAGGCTGGCCAGCCCCATGAAGATGATCATTCCGTTGGCCCGCCGGGCGGTGCCGCCCCAGAGCCCCATCAGCAGGCTGCCGCAGAGTCCGCCGAGGCCACCGGCGGAGAGCGCCACGCCGAGCGCGATCGGCGACTGCTCGATCAGCAGCATCGGGGTGATCACCGCGAAACCGAGGGTGTAGAAGGCGTGGTCGATGACGAAGAACCGCAGCGCGGCGCGGAGCCCGGGCCGGCGGGCGATGTACCGCCACCCGTTGGCCACCTCGGTCCGGAAGGTCTCCTCCCGCCGCCGGAACATCAGATCCGGGAAGCGGACCAGGAGCAGCGTGGTCACGCCGACACCGAACGTCGCCACGTCCAGCAGGATCACGCCGTCGATCCCGATCAGACCGATCAGCCCGGCGCCGAGCATCGGCGCGAACACCAGTCCGAAGTTCACCCCGAGCTGGCTGACCCCGTTGGCATGACCGAGGTACCGCTTCGGCACCAGTTGGGCCACCGCCGCCAGGTAGGCGGGCCGTTGGAAGGCACCGGCGACCGAGGTGACCGACACCGCCAGATAGACCTGCCAGAGTTCCAGCCCACCGCCGAAGACCAGCAGGCCGAGCGCACCCATCGCGCACGCCGCCGCCGCGTCGCTGGCAAGCATCACCCGGCGCCGGTCCCACCGGTCGGCGACCGCACCGGCGATCGGGCCGACCAGGATTCCCGGCAGCATGCCCACCGCGCTGACCACGGCGAAGTCGGTGATCGCGCCGGTCTGCTGGTAAACCCAGATGCTCAGCACCAAGGTGCTCAGCCCGCTGCCGATCATCGAGATGAACTGGCCGAACGCGACCAGCGCGAACCGGGACAGGCTCGGTGCCGGCTGCCGGCGCGCGTCGGCCCCGCCGACCACCGGTCCGGCGGCGGCCGCCGGCTCCGCCGCACCCACGGTCGATCCGGGTACGGCAACCGCTTCGCCGCCGTCGACCGGTGCCGCCGCCGGCTCCCGGGCGGACCGGTCCAGCCACCCGCGTGCCCGCTCCACCAGCACCCCGGCCAGTGGTTCGGCGTGGCTGCGGACGAAGAAGTGACCGGCCTTGGGCAGTACCGCCAGGTCGACCTCGGCCGCGAAGTGCTCCCACTCGCGGTGGCGCTCCTGGTAGTGCTCGGTGACCCGGTCGCGGGCACCGACGACGCTCAGCACCGGGGCGCTCAGCTTGGTCGGCTCGTCGCCCCGGTAGTCGGCGGTGAAGTACTCCTCGGCGTCCCGCGCGTCGTGCCGTACGTTGCGCAGCACGAACGCCTCGTCCTCGGGGCGGTCCAGGTCGGTGAAGCCGCCCCGGCCACGGAGGTAGGCGAGGTACTCCCGGTCGGAGGTGAACCGGTCGGTCGGCACCAACCGGTAGAACCAGTCGAAGAACCGGCCGGGCAACCGGGCGGTGGGGAAGCCGGCGCCGAGCCCCACCCCGATCAGCTCGACCCCGGCCTCCTCGGCCCGCCGGGCGAGTTCCACGGTGACCGCTACCCCGAGGCAGTGCCCGTAGAGCAGAACCGGTCCGCTGATCCGCTGGAGTTCGGGCAGTACCCGGGCCGCCACCTCGGTACCGGGCAGCAGCGGGTCGTCCGGCCGGGCCTGGTCGTGACCGGGCAGTTCGAGTGCGTAGAGCGCCCAGTTGGCGGGCAGCGCCGACGCGAGGGGCTGGTATGCGATGGCGCTGCCACCGGAGTAGGGGACGGCGACCACGGTGACGCCACCGGTGGCCGGGTCGGCGTCGGCCGGGGTCAGCCGGTGCAGCAGCCGGTCCGGCTGCCGGTCCGGCCCGGCCGAGCGCTGGTCGAGCAGAGCGGCGAGGGTACGCACGGTCGGGTGCTGGTACAGCTCGATCAGGGTCGGCGCCGGTTCGATCCGCCGGACCAGCCGCAGTGCGCTGAACGAGTCGCCGCCGAGGGAGAAGAAGCTGTCGTCGATGCCGATCTCGGCGATCCCGAGCGTCTCGGCCCAGACCGCCGCCAGTCGCCGCTCGGTGCCCGTACGCGGGGCCGTTCCGCCGGGTGCGGCGCCCGTCTCCGGTGGTGCGGGCAGAGCGCGCCGGTCGAGCTTGCCGTTCGGGGTGAGCGGCAGTTTCGGCAGCGGAACCACCCGAGCCGGCACCATGTGCACCGGCAGGGTGGCGGCGAGCGCCTCCCGTACCTCCGCCTCGGTGACCTCGACGCCGGGCTGGGCCACCAGGTATCCGACCAACTGGGCGATGCCGGAGGGCAGCGGGTGTACGGCCGCGGCGCAGGCGAGCACGCCGGGCAGGGCCCCGATGGCGGCCTCGACCTCGCCCAGTTCCACCCGGTAACCATTGATCTTCACCTGGTCGTCCAGCCGGCCGAGGAAGTCCACGTTGCCGTCGCGGTGGAACCGGGCCGCGTCCCCGGTCCGGTACATCCGGGCCGGGCCCGCGTTCCGGTCCTGCTCCGGGCCCGCGTTCCGGTCCTGGTCGGGGGCGGTGGAGGAGGCCACGAACGGGTCGGGGACGAACCGCTCGGCGGTCAGCTCCGGCCGGTCGTGGTAGCCGGGCGCGACCCCGACACCACCGAGGTACAGCTCGCCGACCACACCCGCGGGCACCGGCTCGCCGTACCCGTCGAGCACGTACACCCGGTTGTTCGGGAAGGGCTGCCCGATCGGCAGCGGCGCGTCCAGCGGCAGCGTGTCGACGGCACCGTCGAAGTAGACGTTGTCGACGGTGACCTCGGTGACGCCGTACGCGTTCACCACCCGGTTGCCGGCCCCGACCAGACGCCGGGCCTGCTGGTACTCCCGGACATGCCACTTCTCGCCGCCGCCGATCAGCAACCGGACGAAGTCCAGCCGCTCCCCCGCCGCGTCCACGTGGGCGAGCAGGGTACGCAGCACCGCCGGCACGAGTTCGGTGCAGTTGACCTGTTCGTCGCGCATCAGGGCGTACAGGTCGGCCGGATCGAGCAGGACCTCCCGGGGCACCACCACCAGCCGGCCGCCGGTGCAGAGCGCACGCAGCGTCTCCCCGACGAACATGTCGAACGAGAAGCTGGCCGCCTGCTGGTAGGTCCACCCCGGATCGAGCCGGTACGCGCGCTGCCACATCACCGCCGCGTGCACCAGGTTGCCGTGGTTGACCACCACGCCCTTGGCCCGCCCGGTGGAGCCGGAGGTGTAGATCACGTACGCCGGGTCCTCGGGCGAGGTCACCACCGGCAGGTCGTCGTCGGCGGCGCTGTCGACCTCGGCCGCGTCGCGGTCCAGCGCCAGCACCGCCACGCCGTCCGGCGCCGCCGGGGCGCCGGCCAGGTCGAGCCGGGTCACCAGGGCCAGTGACCGGCTGTCGGTCAGCATGTAACGCAGCCGGTCCGGCGGGTAGGCCGGGTCGAGCGGCACGTACGCACCGCCGGCCTTGAGTACGGCCCACATCGCCACGAAGAGTTCGATCCCCCGGTCGAGGCAGATCGCCACCCGGGTGCCGGGCCGTACGCCGCGCTCGCGCAGCAGCCGCGCGAGCTGGTTGGCCCGCCCGTTGAGCTCCCGGTAGCTGACGGTGGTGGCACCGTGGGTGAGTGCCGGCGCGTCCGGGGTCGCCGCCGCGCACCGCTCGAAGAGCTGGTGTACGCCGTCGGCCTCGGGCACCTCCATCGTGTGGTCGTTCCAGTCGTGCAGGATCCGGTGCCGCTCGGCCGGCGTCAGCAGCGCCAGCCGGGTGACCGGGGTGGACGGTGCCCCAGCTCCGGCCGCCAGCAGTGTCAACAGATGGTCCAGCAGTGCCTCGACCCGCTCGGCGTCGAAGAGTTCGGTGGCGTAGTCGACGCTCAGCACCGGACCGTCGACCGGGAAGTCCAACCCGACCGCGAGGTCCACCATGGTCGCCGCCGGGGCCACCTCGCCGGCGTACCGCACCGTGTCGGTGCCGGGCGCGGGCGTGTTGTGCACTGTGAGCATGACCCCGCTGAGCCGGTTGCGGTTGCCGGTCGCCGGTCGCCGGGTCGCCGCGATGATGTCCGGCAACGACAGTTCCTGGTGGTCCAGGTCGCGTACCACCGACTCCCGGACCCGGCGGACCAACTCGGCGAAGCTCGGCTCGCCGCCGACGTCGCCCCGGATCGGCAGGATGTTGAGCACCGGGCCGACCAGTGACTCCAGCTCCGGCGCGGTCCGCCCGGCGACCGGCGCCAGCACGGTCACGTCGGTCCGGCCGGTGTAGCGCGACAGCACCGACTGGAGCCCGGCGAGCACCACCATGAAGAGGCTCGCCCGCTGTGCCCGTCCGTACCCGCGCAGCCGTTCGACCAGCTCCGGGTCGAGCGGCCGGCAGACCCGGCCGGCGGCGAACGAGCGTACCGGCGGGCGGGGACGGTCGGCGGGCAGTTCCAGGTCCAGGTCGGCGTCGGCGAACCGGTCGCGCCAGTAGTCGGTGAGCGAGGTGTCGTCGGCGTACGCCCGGCGCCGGGCGGCGAGGTCCGGCAGTGGGTGCGACCGCACCCGTACCGGCTCCCGACCTGCCGACAGGTCCCGGTAGAGCCCGGCGAGTTCGTCACCGAACAACCCGACCGACCAGCCGTCGAAGGCCAGGTGGTGCACCACGAGCAGCAGCTCGTCGTCGTCCGCGCCGGTACGCAGCAGCAGCGCCCGCGCCAGCGGCCCGTCGGCCAGGTCGATCGGTTCCCGTACGGCCTGCCGGCGTACCTCCTCGGCCCGGGGTTCCCGCTGCCGGGGCGGCAGGTCGCGCAGGTCGACCTCGGTCAGCTCGACCGTGCCGAACGGCGCCACCACCATCCGGGGTTCGTCCCCGTCGAGCGGGAACCGGGCCCGGAGTAGGGGGTGCCGACGAACCAGTTCGGTCAGGCAGTCGGCCAGGATCTCGGCCCGGACGCCGCCCGCCATCCGGTAGCGGATGCCGAGCGTGTGCGCCGGCAGGTCGGCGCAGACCTGCTCGGCGATCCAGAAGTCGCGTTGCAGCGGGGTGAGCGCCAGTCCGGCCGGGTCGCCCACCACCGGGACACCCACCGTGGGTGCCGACGGGGCGCCGGTCGCGGTCGTCGCCGTACCTTCGGCCGCCGTGGTCCGCTCCGGGGCGGCCGCCCGGACCAGGTCGGCGAGCTCGGCCAGGGTCGGTGCCGCGTAGAGCCGGCCGAGGGTGAGCTCCACGCCGTACTCGCGGCGGAGCGCGCTGATCAGCCGGACCGCGTCGAGGGAGTCGGCGCCGAGGGCGAAGAAGTCCTCGGACGTGGTGACCTCGGGGACGCCGAGCAGGTCGGCCCAGAGCCCGCTGATCCGTGCCACGACGGGATCGCCGGACGGTTCGGCCGGGGTCGGACCGGCCGACGGCGTGGGAGCGTCCACCCCGGCCAGTGCGACCCGGTCCACCTTGCCCTGGAGGGTGAGCGGGAAGCGGGCGTGGCCGACGAACGCGCCCGGTACGAGGTAACCGGGAAGGGTCTCGGCGAGCTGTCGGCGTACCGAGACCACGTCGAGCGTGCCGTCGTCGACCGTGAGGTGGCCGACCAGTCTCGGCGAACCGGTCCGTTCGTCGACCAGGACCACGGCGTCGGTGATCCCGGGCAGGTCGCGCAGCGCGGACTCGATCTCCCCCAGCTCGACCCGGAACCCGCGGATCTTCACCTGGTGGTCGAGCCGACCCAGGTACTCCAGTTGACCGTCGGCGAGCTGCCGGACCCGGTCACCGGTCCGGTACTCCGGTGTGCCGTCCGGGCCGGGAACGAAACGTTCCTCGGTCAACTCCGGACGACGCAGGTAGCCGGTGGCGACACCGGCACCGCCGACGGAGAGCTCGCCGGCCTCGCCGACCGGCACCGGGACACCGTCCGGGTCGAGCACCCGGATCGTGACACCCGTCAGCGGGTGCCCGATCGGCACCGGACCGTCGCCACTGTATGTGGTCAGGTCGGCGGCGGTCGCGACCACCGTCGTCTCGGTCGGACCGTACGTGTTGAGCAGCCGTACCGCCGGGTCGACCCGGTCCCGCCAGCGTTGCACGGCGGACGGCCGCGCCGCCTCCCCGCCGATGATCACGAGTCGCACCGCCGTCGGCAGTACGGCCTCTCCCCGGTCGATCGCGTCGACCAGCTCGTGCCAGTACGCCGTGGGCAGGTCCAGCACGGTGACGCCGAGCGCGGCGCAGCGGTCCAGGAAGAGGTCGGGCCGGCTGATCATGTCCTCGTCACGGATCACCACGGCGGCACCGGCGACCAGCGGCGGGAAGATCTCCTCGACGCTCGCGTCGAAGCTGATCGAGGCGAACTGGAGCACCCGGTCGCCCGGGGTGAGCGCGTACCGTTCGACGGCCGCCGCGCAGAAGTGGTCCAACGCGCGGCGGGGCAGCACCACTCCCTTGGGCTGGCCGGTGGAGCCGGAGGTGAAGATGACGTACGCCGGGTCCTCGGCCGCCGCCCGCGCGGTCGGCGCGGCGACGGACCCGGTCGGGGCGCCGATCGGCAGCAGCGTGGTTCCGGCCGGCAGCACCGGCGGATCGACGTCGGCGGGCACGAGCACCAGGCGGGGCCGTACCTGCTCGGTCATGAAGGCCAGCCGGGCCGCCGGATAGCCGGGGTCGAACGGCACGTAGCCCGCGCCGGCCCGCAGCACCGCGAGCATCGCCACCACCGCGTCCCGGCCCCGGGGCAGGCAGAGTCCCACCAGGTCACCGACGCCGACCCCGGCGGCGGCGAGGACACCCGCCAGACCGTCCACCTCGGCGAGCAGCTCCGCGTACGTCAGTTCGCCGGTCGTGTCGACCAGGGCGAGCGCCGTCGGGGTCCGGTCCGCCCGCGACCCGATCGCGTCGAGTACGTCGAGGTGACCGGCCCAGCCGTTCGCGGAGTCCCGCCGCGGCTCGACGGGTCGGCTGACGTCGGACAGGTCGACGGCAGGTACGGCACCCACGGTGAATCTCCTTGACCTTCGCGGCACGAGCGGGGACGGCGCTGAACGCTACGAAGGAAGTGCCGGTCGTGGGTGAACCGGCGACGAACATCAACCCATGATCAGGATGGGGTCACATGACAATTTGCCGATGGACGATTTTTCCTGACAACAACCACTGTCCTATGTCGAGGCGGATCAGCCGAGCGACTTGGCGAACCAGTGCGCCGCGTACGGGCTGTCGTTGAAGCGCTCCACCTCGACGTACCCGTGCCGGGCGTAGAGCCGGCGGGCCTCGACCAGGTCATGCCGGGTGTCGAGGCGCAGCCGGGACCTGCCGTTGACCCGGGCGGCCCGCTCCAGTTCGGTGAGCAGCCGTGACGCCACGCCACGCCGCCGGGCGCTCTCCGCCACGAAGACCCGGGTGACCTCGCCGAGACCGTCCGGCAGCAGGCGCAGGCCGGCGCAGCCGACGGCCCGCACCCCGTCGGTCGCCACCAGGAACAGGCCGTACGGCGGGGTGAGGTCGTCGCTGGGTTCGTCCACCAGCACGGCGTCGACCTCGGCGGTGGTCGCCGGGCGGCCGTGGTAACGGCCCACGATGTCGTCGTAGTACGCGCGCAGGATCGTGCGGGCGACCTCGCCGTCGGGGCGTACCACCGTGATCAGGATGTTGTTCGGGGTCGACGTCACCGGGTGATGATCGTCCGCCCACCCACCCCACACCACCGCTTTCCCTCACCGGGGCCATTCCTTCCACGCGTCACGGGTGGGGGGTGGTCGCGGCGGCCTCGATGCCGTCGAGCAGGACGGTGAGACCGAAGTCGAAGGTCTCCCTCGCCTCCTGCTCCAGGTAGGGCACGGTCTCGTCGTCCATCCGGAACCCCTGGTCGCTCTCCATCCGGGTCAGCGCCGGGAACCGCTCGGCCAGGTCGGGCGCGACCTCCGCCAGCAGCGCGGAGCGGGCGTACCACCACTCCTCGTCGGACATCCCGGTGGCGGCCTGCGCCTGCCGGGCCTCGGCGACGGTCTGGGCGGTGCCTCGGACGAAGTGGAACAGGGTGCCGACCGTACGTCGCAGTGCCTTCGCGTCGAGGCCGGTCCGGTAGAGGATGCGCACGACTGTCTCCAGGACGACGTACTCGTGCGGGCCGAGCACCGGCCGGGCCTGTGACACCTGAAGCAGCCAGGGGTGGCGCAGGTAGAACCTCCAGAGGTCGCCGGCCCAGGCGGTGAGTGAGGTCCGCCAGCCGTCGGTCTGGTCGTACCCGGTGGGTAGCTCGGCGTGCGCCCGGTCGTACATCAGGTCGAGCAGTTCGCTCTTGCTCGGCACGTAGGTGTAGAGCGCCATGGCGGTGCGGCCGAACCGCTCGCCGACCGCGCGCATGGAGAGCCCGGCCATCCCGTCTTGGTCGGCCACCTCGATCGCGGCGTCCACGATCTGGTCCACGCTCAGCGCGGGTCTCGGGCCGGGGCCGGTCCGCAAGTCGGAGGGGCCCGGGCTACGCCACAGCAGGGCCATCGAGCGGCGCGCGTCGCCCTGACCGGCAAAGACCACCACTTGCAACTCCTTAGCACATAAAGTAACCTCGCGAGGTTATCTTTTTATGTCCTAAGGATATCAGGGGGAACGGTATGGGCTCCGAGCACGTCAGCCACCTGTCGGGAAACGGCAACGGGCCGGAGGGCGGACTGCTGCTGGCCGACGACGAGCCACGCGACGAGCGACCCACAACCGAGGTCACCCCTGGTCAGCGAGGTGAGAGCGGAGTTCCCCACGCGGCCGACAGCCACGAGGTGATCGAGGTTCGGGGCGCCCGGGAAAACAACCTCGCGGACGTGTCGCTGGACATACCGAAACGTCGGCTCACGGTTTTCACCGGAGTCTCCGGATCAGGAAAGTCCTCCCTTGTCTTCGGCACCATCGCCGCCGAATCGCAGCGGCTGATCAACGAGACGTACACCGCGTTCATCCAGTCGTTCATGCCGAGCCAGGGCCGGCCGGACGTCGACGCGCTGCACAACCTGAGCGCGGCGATCGTGGTCGACCAGGAACGGATGGGCGCCAACTCCCGCTCCACCGTCGGCACCGCGACCGACGCCCACACCATGCTCCGGATCATCTTCAGCCGCCTCGGCACCCCGTACATCGGCACCTCGACCGCGTTCAGCTTCAACAGCGCCGAGGGCATGTGCCCGACGTGCGAGGGGATCGGCCGGGTCTCGACCATCGACGTCAACGCGTTGGTCGACACCGAACGGACCCTCAACGACGGAGCGATCACCGCGCCGAACTTCGCCGTCGGTTCCTGGTACTGGCAGACCATGGCCCAGTCGGGACTCTTCGACCCCGACGTCAAGCTGAAGGACTACACCCCCCAGCAGTGGGAGGACTTCCTCCACAAGCCCGCCACGAAGATCAAGCAGGGCACCTTCAACACCACGTACGAAGGTCTGCTGGTCAAGGTGCAGCGGCTCTACCTCGCCAAGGAACGCGAGTCGATGCAACCGCACATCCGGGCGTTCGTGGACCGGGCCTTCACCTTCACCGGCTGCCCGGCGTGCGGCGGCGCCCGGCTGAACGCGGCCGCCCTGGGTTCGACCATCGACGGCCGCAACATCGCCGAGTGCTCGGCCATGCACATCAGCGACCTGGCCCGGTTCGTGGCCGGCATCGAGGACGCCTCGGTACGGCCGGTGGTCAGCACCCTGCGTGACACCCTGGACTCGCTGGTCGAGATCGGTCTGGGTTACCTCAGCCTGGACCGGGAGTCCGGCACCCTCTCCGGCGGTGAGGCGCAACGGGTGAAGATGGTCCGTCACCTCGGCTCCAGCCTGACCGACGTCACGTACGTCTTCGACGAACCGACCGTCGGCCTGCACCCGCACGACATCGCTCGGATGAACGACCTGCTGATCCGGCTGCGAGACAAGGGCAACACCGTGCTTGTGGTCGAGCACAAGCCGGAGGTGATCGAGATCGCCGATCACGTGGTCGATCTGGGACCGGGAGCGGGATCGGCCGGTGGGCAGATCTGCTACACCGGCGACGTGGCGGGGCTGCGGCGTTCCGGGACGCTCACCGGCCGACACCTGGGACACCGGGCCCGGCTACGGGACCGGGTCCGCCAACCGCACGGCCAGTTGCGCATCACCGGCGCCCGGCTGCACAACCTCAGGGACGTCGACGTCGACATCCCGCTGGGCGTACTGACCGTGGTGACCGGTGTCGCCGGATCGGGCAAGAGTTCGCTGATCCACGGCTCGCTGCCCCGCCGCGACGGGGTGGCGGTGGTGGACCAGTCCCCCATCCGGGGATCACGGCGCAGTAACCCGGCCACCTACACCGGGCTGCTCGACCCGATCCGCACCGCCTTCGCCAAGGCCAACGGAGTGAAGGCGGCCCTGTTCAGCGCGAACTCCGAGGGTGCCTGCCCGAACTGCAAGGGCATCGGCCTGGTCTACACCGACCTGGCGATGATGGCGGGGGTCGCCACGGTCTGCGAACAGTGCGAGGGCAAGCGCTTCACCCCGGAGGTGCTCACCCACAAGCTGCGGGGCAAGGACATCAGCGAGGTGCTGGCGATGTCGGTGACCGAGGCGCGCGACTTCTTCGGCAGCGGGGCGGCGCGGGCGATCCTCGACCGGCTCGCCGACACCGGCCTGGGCTACCTCGGCCTGGGGCAACCGCTCACCACGCTCTCCGGGGGCGAGCGGCAGCGGTTGAAGCTGGCGATCCAGATGGCCGAGAAGGCCACCACGTACGTGCTGGACGAGCCGACCACCGGGCTGCACCTGGCCGACGTGGACACGTTGCTTGCGCTGCTGGACCGGCTAGTCGACGACGGCAACACGGTGATCGTGATCGAGCACCACCAGGCCGTGATGGCGCACGCCGACTGGGTGATCGACCTCGGTCCGGGCGCGGGACAGGACGGTGGCCGGGTGGTCTTCACCGGCACACCCGCCGATCTCGTCGCGACCGGTGACACGCTCACCGCCCGGCACCTGCGCGAGTACCTGCGATCGGGCGGCGTCTCCTGAGCCGACCCAGGACGATCCTGCTGGTGCGGTGGGCGGCGCCGCACGGCCGGTTCCGTCCCGAACCGGACCGTTAGGCTCGCCCCGGTTGCCGATCGGAGGAAGTGGCCATGGCCGAGGATCCGGATATCGCGTTGACGGTGGCGCTGGCCGAGTACGAGCACCTGCGCGAGGCGCGCCGGGCGAACAACGACCAGGCCACCGCACGGTTCAACTTCTTCCTGGTGGTAGCCTCGGCCGCGACCGCGGTGGCGGGTGCTCTGATCACCGGCGGGGCAGGTACGGCCACCACCAGCGCGGTGGCCGGGATCGGCGCCCTGGTGCTGCTGCTCGGACTGACCATCTTCGTACGCCAGGTCGAGTTCACCAACCGGGCCCGGCTCTACGCGGTGGCGATCGACTCGATCCGCACCTATCTCGTGCGGCGGGCACCCGAACTCGGTCCGTACGTCGTCATGCCCACTCTGGACGACGATGGCGTCTACCAGGGGCGTCCGCCCGGCGGGCCGTGGCTACGCGACGCGGTCGGCCTCTCCGGCACGATCGGGCTGGTGAACAGCGCCCTGTTGGCGCTCGCCACCGGACTCGGTGTACGGCACGTCGGAGCCGCGTGGTGGCTCGCGGTCACCTGCGGTGCGCTGGTGCTGGGCGGTGGTGCGAGCACGCACGTCTGGTACGTCCGGCGGCGCTCCCGTGCGTCGCACGCGCGGATCCGCGCCACGGTGGAGCGTCGGCATCAGCCGGCCGACGATCCGCCGGTCACGGCACCGCCCAGCGCTCCCCGGGGCGGGGCCACGAGCGAAACACCCCGGGTGCGCTGGACGCCGTAGCTCGTCCGCGACGGGAGCCCGTCGAGGTCGAGCAAGCAGCGGGCACGTCATCGGATGTATGCACGTCCGTCGACCAGCTCCGACCACCACAACAACGGACATCTCCACGCTGTCCCGGTGGCGTGCGGTACCGGTTCCACTACCGACGATCATCGCCATACCGGTCATCTCGAGGGCCTGACCTGGGCCGACAGAACATCGACAGTCAAGGATTGACTAGCAAAGACATCCGATGTTAACTGCATGTGACAGACGTGAGTCCGCTGGGCATCGGGGTCGGATCTTCCGGCCAAGGTGCCCATCGCACTCGCACGTCACAGTCTCGTGGTAGCTCCCCACTTCGGCGGATGGGGAGTGCATGGTCGCACCCGCGTCCCGTGGCACGAGACTCATCGGTTCGAGCGATCTAGAGGGGATCGTGTCGATGAAGATGAGTACGCCGACCCGTATCGCCGCCGCCGCCCTGCTTCTGGTCGGCCTGGCGGTCAGCGGAGAGAGCAGCCCCGCGCAGGCGTCACCGACCGACGCCGCCTTCAACTCCGGCACCGGGGCACTCAACGTCAACTACGCCAACTATCTGTCCAAGCACGACATTGTCTACAACCGCCCGAACACCAACCCGTTGCACGGCCTCACCGTCGGCAACGGGCGCACCGGGGCGATGGCGTGGAACCAGAACGGCCTGACCATGCAGGTCTCCGGCGTGGACCTGTCGCAGCAGTCGACGTACGCGGCAGGCAACGTCAACCTGTTCAGCAACCCGCAGATGGACACCGGGTACACCACGTTCCAGCAGCGGCTGTCGCTCTATGACGGAACGCTGACCACGAAGTACGACAGCAACCGCACGGTGACCGTGATGAGCTCGCCCAACTCCGAGGTGATGGGCATCCACGTCGAGGACACCCGCCCCGGGGTCACCAGCGTCGGGCTCGACCTGAGCCTCTGGGACCCGAACACGGTGCAGAACATCGCCGACGTACCGGACCTGAACACCTGGCGCACGTACTCCACCTTCGCCGACACGGCCGGCGTCGGCATCAGCCGGGGCCAGACCGACCCGAACAACTTCGGCTACACCCTGGCCGCCACCGTCGAAGGCGCGAGCTACACCTCGCAGGTCGTGGGCGGCAGGCAGGTACGGCTGAACATCACCCCGACCTCCAGCTACACGATCTGGTTCACCGCGGCCAGCCGGATCAACTCCCCCGGCCTCAACTCGGTCACCCAGGCCCGCAACCAGCTCGCCTCGGTCAAGAACACCGGGTACGGCACCACGCTGAACAACTACCGCAACTGGTGGCACGCGTTCTGGGAGAAGTCGTTCGTCCAGTACTCCAACTCCGCCGGTGACGCCGACTACCTGGAAAACGCCTACTACCTCGCGACGTACATGATCGCCGCCGGCGGCTACGGCAACTACCCGATGCACTTCATCAACGGCGTGTTCCGGGCGACCCAGGACCAGAGCAAGTGGAGCAACGGCTACTGGTACTGGAACCAGCGTGACGTCTACAACTCGTTCTACGCCTCGAACCACACCGAGCTGATGGGCGGGTTCAACCGGCTCTACAGCCGCAACCTCGCCGCGCTCAAGGCGTACACCACCACCCGGTACGGCAGTGACGGGCTCTGGGTGCCGGAGACGATGGGCTGGGACGGCAACGCCCGCGGCACCATCAACAGCGACTACGTCAACGACCTCTACTCGACCGGCACCGAGGCCGCCTACAACATGTACCTGCAGTACCGGTACACCAACGACGAGAACTACCTGCGCAACACGGCGTACCCGTACATGCGGGAGGCGGTGAAGTTCTACGAGGACCGGCTCTCGGTCGACGGCAACGGCCGCTACTACATGGCGAACTCGAACTCGCACGAGACGTACTGGGACGTACGCAACGCGATCACCGACCTGGCCGCCGTACGGCTACTCTTCCCGCTCACCATCTCCGTCAGCAACCAGCTCGGGCTCGACAGCGGACTGCGGGCGAACTGGCAGAACATCGTCAACAACCTGGCGCCGTACCAGATCCAGAACGGCGCGTACCTGCCGCACGACCCGCCGATCTCGCAGACCCGCAACAACGAGAACGTGGCGCTGGAACTCGTCTGGCCCTACGACCAGACCGGGATCGGCTACCCCGACCAGCAGACCGCGATCAACACGTTCAACGTGCGGCCGCACCCGTACGGCAACGTCTGGTCCAACGACCACGTGCACGCGGCGCGGCTCGGCCTCGCCGACCAGGCGTTCCAGGGCATGCGGACGATGTTGCAGAAGTACCAGAACTACCCCAACGGCATGACCAACAACACCAACGGGGTCTTCGAGTACCTGGGCATCCACCTCGCCGCGATGAACGAGTCGCTGATGCAGAGCTACAACGACAAGATCCGGGTCTTCCCGGCGATCCCGTCGGGCTTCGTCGGCAAGTTCACCCTGCTCGCCAAGGACGGTTTCCTGGTCAGCTCGGAGCGCGAGTCCAACGAGACCAAGTACGTCGGGCTCAACAGCCTGTACGGCAAGCAGGCCCGGGTGGTCAACCCGTGGGGCACCCAGGAGGTCCGGGTCCGGCGTACGTCGGACAACGCCATCCTGACGACCAGCTCGGCCGGCGAGATCACCTTCGCCACCGCGGCGAACGCGGTCTACGTGCTGGAGCGGACCGCCAAGCCGCTGGCCAACTACAGCTCGACCACCCTCACCGGGACCGCCAACCAGGGCGCCAAGACCCTGCTCAACACGGCGTCGACGCTCGGCCTCGGCGGTGCCGGCAGCGGCGGGCTGGTGAACAACACCCTGCTCACCTACGACGCCGACTGGCACCTGACCACCGCTCGCGGATACGGCGACTACAACGACGACACCCACCACACCAACACCGTCGGGGCGACCGCGTCGTACACCTTCACCGGCACCGGGGTGGAGTACCTCTCCGAACGCAACGGCGACATGGGCAACGTCGACGTCTACATCGACAACGTGTTCCAGGCCAACGTGAACCTGTACGTCAGCGGGGCACGGCAGGCCCAGGCGGTGGTCTACAGCAAGACCGGCCTGGCGAACGGCACCCACACCATCCGGATCGTCAACAGGGCGACCTCGGTCGGCATGGTCGACGCGCTGCGCATCCTGGCCGGTGGCACACCCCCGCCAGCCACCGGCGGCACCGCCATCCGGGCCGAGGCCAACGGTCAGTACGTCACCGCCGGCAGCACGCCACTGATCGCCAACTCGGCCACCATCGGCGCCACCCAGCAGTTCGACCTGGTCAGCCTCGGCTCCGGCAACGTGGCACTGAGGTCACGGGCGAACTCGATGTTCGTCTGCGCCGAGAACGCCGGCGCGGGCGCGTTGGTCGCCAACCGTCCGACGGCCGGCTCGTGGGAGACGTTCGCCCGGGTCGACAACCCGGACGGCACGGTGAGCTTCCGGGCCACCGTGAACAGCAATTACGTGACCGCCGAGAACGGCGGCGCGGAGGCACTCATCGCCAACCGTCCCGCGATCGGCCCCTGGGAGAAGTTCAACCTGGTCGCCAGCTAGCGCGCCCACGCCACGAACCCCGGGCGGGACCGCCCGCCCGGGGTCGGCTCCGCCCTCCCACCTGCCCCGCCAGTCCTGTGCGAAGGAGCACATCCATGCGCGTCCGTGCGCTCTCCACGGCCCTGAGCCTCACCCTGGTGGCCGCCGCCGCCCTGGTCGGGGCGAGTCCCCCCGCGTCGGCGGCTCCCCTGGCCAAGGTGCTGGTCTTCTCGAAGACCGCCGGCTTCCGCCACTCGTCCATTCCCAACGGCATCGCCGCGATCCAGCAGCTAGGTACCGCGAACGGTTTCACCGTCACCGCGACCGAGGACGCCGGCCAGTTCACCACCGCCAACCTCGCCCAGTACCAGGCCGTGGTCTGGCTCTCCACCACCGGTGACGTACTCGACACGGCACAGCAGAACGCGTTTCAGGCGTACATCGCCGCAGGTGGCGGCTATGTCGGGGTGCACGCCGCCGCCGACACCGAGTACGACTGGGCCTGGTACGGCGGTCTGGTCGGCGGCTACTTCAGCTCCCACCCGGCGACCCAGCAGGCGACCGTACGCACCGAGGACCGGTCGAACGTCTCCACCGCCCACCTGCCGCAGAACTGGACCCGCACCGACGAGTGGTACAACTACCGCGCCAACCCCCGGGCGAACGTGAAGGTCCTGTCCAACCTGGACGAGTCGTCGTACAGCGGCGGCACGATGAACGGCGACCACCCGATCACCTGGTGCCAGAACTACGGCGGCGGGCGGGCCTGGTACACCGGGCTCGGCCACACCGAGCAGACCTACACCGAGGCGAACTTCACCCGGATGCTGCTCGGCGGCATCCAGATCGCGGCCGGGGCGAAGCCGGCGGACTGCCGGCCGGAGGTCGGCTACACCGCACTCTTCGACGGCACCCAGGCGAGCCTGAACCAGTGGCGGCAGGCCGGACCGGGCGGCTTCACCCTGGCCGACGGCACGCTCACCTCCAACGGCGGCATGGGCCTGCTCTGGTACCCGGTCCGCACCTTCGCCAACTACTCGCTGAAGCTCGACTGGATGATGCCGGGCGACGACAACGGCGGCGTCTTCATCGGCTTCCCGGACCCGCAGGGCGACCCGTGGCAGCCGGTCGACGCCGGCCACGAGATCCAGATCGACGCGACCGACGCCGACCCGTCCCGGACCACCGGCAGCGTCTACAGCCTCCAGGCGCCGGACACCGCCGCGCGGGCCGCCGCGCTGAACCCGCCCGGCTCGTGGAACACGTACGAGATCGGCGTACACGGGCAGCGGGTGGAGATCTGGCTCAACGGCGTGAAGATCAACGACTACACCAGTACCCGGAACATCGCCAACGGCTACATCGGCGTGCAGAACGACGGCGCCGGAATGGACATCAACTACCGCAACATCCGGATCAGGACCGACGGTGGCGACCCGCCGCAGCCGCCCACCACCGACCTGGCCCAGGGCAAGCCGACCGCCGCCTCCAGCGTCGAGCCCGGCAGCCCGCACGTGGCCGCCAACGCGGTCGACGGCAACAGTGGCACCCGCTGGGGCAGCGCGCACGCCGATCCGCAGTGGATCTCCGTCGACCTCGGGGCCTCCTACGCGCTGAACCGGGTCCGGCTCAACTGGGAGGCGGCGTACGGGCGGGCGTACCAGATCCAGACCTCGCCGAACAACAGCACCTGGACCACCGTCCACTCGACCAGCACCTCCGACGGGGGCGTGGACGACGTGGCGCTCACCGGCACCGGGCGCTACGTCCGGGTGAACGGCACCACGCGGGGCACCGCCTGGGGCTACTCGCTCTGGGACCTGTCCGTCTACGGCACCCCGGTCACCGGCACCCCGACACTGCTCTCCTCGGGCCGACCGACCGCCACCTCCAGCGTCGAGCCCGGCAGCGCGCACGTGGCCGCCAACGCGGTCGACGGCAACACCGCGACCCGTTGGGGCAGCGCCTACGCCGATCCGCAGTGGATCTCCGTCGACCTCGGCGCCACCCGCTCACTGAGCCGGGTCCGGCTCAACTGGGAGGCGGCGTACGGGCGGGCGTACCAGATCCAGACCTCGCCGGACAACAACACCTGGACCACCGTCTACTCCACCACCGCCTCCGACGGCGGGATCGACGACATCACGCTCACCGGCACCGGCCGCCACGTCCGGGTCCACGGCACCCAGCGGGCGCTGACCCCGTACGGCTACTCCCTCTGGGAGCTCGAGGTCTACGGCGCCTGACCCACCCCCTCCCCGCCCCCGCGCCACCCGAAAGGAAGCCGATGTCCCCCACCCGTCATCGCTGGTCGCGCCTGCTCGTCGCGGCCACGGTCGCCGCGGCGAGCACCGCGCTCACCGTGGCCGCCGCGCCGAGCGCGGCGCAGGCAGTGGTCATCCCCGCCGCCGACTACCAGCAGGTTCCGCTCGCCACCGGCTCCGCCGAGATCGGCGAGGCCATGTCCCTGGCGGTGCTGCCGAACCGCTCGGTGGTGCACACCGCCCGCAACGGCACCGTCCGGGTCACCGACGCCGCCGGCAACACCAAGGTCGCCGGCACCCTGCCGGTCTACACCCACGACGAGGAGGGGTTGCAGGGTGTCGCCGCCGACCCCAACTTCGCCAGCAACCGCTTCATCTACCTGTACTACTCCCCCACCCTGAGCACACCCGGCGGGGACGCCCCCACCACCGGTACGGCGGCCGACTTCGAGCCGTGGAAGGGACACCTGCGGCTGTCCCGGTTCACCCTGAACGCCGACGACACGCTGAACATGGGCAGTGAGCGGATCATGCTCCAGGTCAACAACGACCGGGGCCAGTGCTGCCACGTCGGCGGAGACATCGACTTCGACGCCGCCGGCAACCTCTACCTCAGCACCGGCGACGACACGAACCCGTTCGAGTCCAACTCGTACACCCCAATCGACGAGCGGACCAACCGCAACCCGCAGTTCGACGCCCAGCGCTCCTCGGGCAACACCAACGACCTGCGCGGCAAGGTGCTGCGGATCAAGCCGCAGGCGGACGGGACGTACACCATCCCGGCCGGGAACATGTTCGCGCCCGGTACGGCCAACACCCGGCCGGAGATCTACGCGATGGGTTTCCGCAACCCGTTCCGGATGAGCGTCGACAAGCCCACCGGCGTCGTCTACCTCGGTGACTACGGTCCGGACGCCGGTGTCAGCGACGCCAACCGGGGACCGAGCGGTCAGGTGGAGTTCAACCGGATCACCGCGCCCGGCAACTACGGCTGGCCGTACTGCACCGGTACGAACACCACGGCGGAGACGTACAACGAGTACACCTTCCCCTCGGGCCCGTCGCAGGCGAAGTACAACTGCACCGGCGGCCCGACCAACAACTCGTTCCGCAACACCGGTCAGACCACGCTGCCGCCGGCCAAACCGAGCTGGATCCGGTACGGCGGCGACGCGGGCTCGCCGCCGGAGTTCGGTGGCGGTTCGGAGTCGCCGATGGGTGGCCCGGTCTACCGGTACAACGCCTCTTTGAACTCCCCGGTCAAGTTCCCGCAGTCGCTCGACGGCCAGTTCTTCGCCGGCGAGTACGGCCGCCGCTGGATCAAGGCGGTCGCGGTCAACTCCAACGGCACCCCCGGCGAGATCTCCGCCTTCCCGTGGACCGGGACGCAGGTGATGGACATGGCCTTCGGCCCGGACGGGGCGCTCTACGTGCTCGACTACGGGACCGGGTCGAACAATCAGGCCCTGTACCGGGTCGAGTACATCGGCGGCGGCAACCGGAGCCCGGTGGCGGTCGCGTCGGCGAACCGCACCTCCGGCCCGAACCCGCTGACCGTCACCTTCTCCTCGGCCGGCAGTTCCGACCCGGAGGGTGGGGCGCTCTCCTACCTCTGGACCTTCGGCGACGGCACCACCTCCATCTCGGCGAACCCGACGAAGACGTACACCGCGAACGGGACCTTCACCCCGACGTTGCGGGTCACCGACCCGACCGGGCTCTCCGGCACCGCGAGCCTGGTGATCACCGTCGGCAACACCGCGCCGGTGGTGAACCTGCAACTGCCGGCCGACGGGCAGTTGTTCAACTTCGGTGACACCGTCCCGTTCACGGTCAGCGCCAGCGACGCCGAGGACGGCACGATCAACTGTGCCCGGGTGACGGTGACGTACTCGCTGGGCCACGACAGCCACGCCCACCAGATCACCTCCAGGACCGGATGCACCGGGACGATCACCGTGCCGGTCGACGGCGAGCACGACACCGCCGCGAACATCTTCGGCGTCTTCGACGCCACCTACACCGACAACGGCGGACTCACCTCGCGCAGTACCAGGACGCTGCAACCGAAGCACCGGCAGGGTGAGCACTTCGGCGCCCAGTCCGGCATCCAGACCGCCGACCACGCCGCCGCCGAGGGGGGCCGGACCGCCGGCTTCGTCGACAACGGCGACTGGATCTCGTACCAGCCGTACCTGCTCGGCAACGCCACCCAGTTCACCGCCCGGGTCTCCTCCGGCGGGGTCGGCGGAACCATCGAGGTACGCACCGGCTCGGCGACCGGCACCCTGCTGGGCAGCGTCGCGGTGGCGCCGACCGGCGGCTGGGACACGTTCACCAACGTCACCGCCAACCTCTCCAACGTCCCAACCGGCAGTACCACGCTCTACCTCGTGTTCAAGGGTGTCACCGGGCAGGGCAACCTGTTCGACGTGGACGCGTTCACCTTCGTCACCGGCACCGTCGCCACGCCCACGGTGATCAGCCTGCGGGCTCGGGTGAACACCTCGTACGTCGCCGCCGACAACGCCGGCGCCGCACCCCTGATCGCCAACCGGACCGCCGTCGGCCCCTGGGAACAGTTCGACCGCCTCGACGCCGGCAACGGCACCATCGCCCTGCGCGCCAAGGCCAACGGACTGATCGTGAGCGCGTCCGGCGGCACCGCGCCACTGATCGCCAACGCGACCACCATCGGCACCTGGGAGAGGTTCCAACTCGTCAACAATACCGACGGCAGTGTCAGCCTCCGCGCCACCGCCAACAACATGTACGTCGCCGCCGAAGGCGCCGGCGCCCAACCCCTGATCGCCAACCGCGCCGCCATCGGCGCCTGGGAACGGTTCGACCTGATCACCAGCTGACCGCCGGAACCCGGTGACCGGTGCGGGCGATCCACCGCCCGCACCGGTCCGGCCCCGGCGACTACGGAGGAACGACATGCACCCGATCACCCGCTGGGCGCGCACCGCCCTGGCGTCCCTGCTGCTCGTCGCAGCCGGGATCGCCGGCGCCCCCGGCCCGGCCGCGACGGCGTCACCGCGGACCGCCGCGGAGCCGACGGCGGCGGCACTTGCCGCGCCCGCGCAGAACGTCCACATCTTCTACTACTCCTGGTACGGCAGCCCAGCCGTCAACGGCAGCTACCGACACTGGCAGCAGGGCGACCACACCCCGCCGCAGGACGTCGGCGCCAACTTCTACCCGACCCTGGGCGCGTACGACTCAGGCGACGTCAACACGATCAACCAGCACATGGCCTGGATCAGCCAGGCCGGTGTGGGGACCATCGTCTACAGCTGGTGGGGGCAGGGGTCGTACGAGGACAACCTGACCGCGCGGGTGCTCACCGCCGCCGCCCAGTACGGCCTCAAGGTCGCCTGGCACCTGGAGCCGTACACCGGACGGACGGCGGCCAGCACCGTCGCCGACATCAACTACATCAACTCCCGGTACGGCTCCAGCCCGGCCTTCTACCGGGACGCCGCGAACGGCAACCGGCCGGCGTTCTACGTCTTCGAGAGCCTACGGATCACCGACTGGTCCGCGCTGGCCCAGGTACGGGCGAACAACATCGTGCTCGCCCAGACCACCGACACCTCGAAGGTGGCGAACTTCGGCGGGATGTACACCTACGACGGCATCGCCGGGGCGACCGCGCCGGGCTGGGCGAACGCGGCGGCGTACTGCGAGGCGAACGGGTTGGTCTGGGCGCCCTCGGTGGCCCCCGGATATCTCGACGACCGGGCCGTGCCCGGCAACACCACACCGACCCTGGACCGGGACAACGGCGCCGCGTACGACCGGCAGTGGAGCAACGCGCTCGGTACGCCGACCCGCCCCGACTGGGTGTCGATCACGTCGTTCAACGAGTGGCACGAGGGTTCGACCATCGAACCGGCGAGCGCCAACCCGCCGGCCGGGCACGGCTATCTGACCTACTCCGGCGCGTACGGGCGGACCGGGGTGTCGGCGGAGACGGCGTACCTGGACCGGACCCGGTACTGGGTCGAGCAGTTCAACCCGGCCGCGCCGACCAGCCCGGTGATCAGCCTGCGGGCTCGGGTGAACACCTCGTACGTCGCCGCCGACAACGCCGGCGCCGCACCCCTGATCGCCAACCGGACCGCCGTCGGCCCCTGGGAACAGTTCGACCGCCTCGACGCAGGCAACGGCACCATCGCCCTGCGCGCCAAGGCCAACGGACTGATCGTCACCGCGAACGGCGGCACGGCACCGCTGATCGCCGACAAGACCACCATCGGCACCTGGGAAACATTTCAAATCGTCAACAATACCGACGGCAGTGTCAGCCTCCGCGCCACCGCCAACAACATGTACGTCGCCGCCGAAGGCGCCGGCGCCCAACCCCTGATCGCCAACCGCGCCGCCATCGGCGCCTGGGAACGGTTCGACCTCATCACCTAGCTGACCTGCGTCAACCGTGACTCGTGCGGGCCAGCCGACCCCGCGCGCCGCTGCCGCCGCGATGAGGCCGACGCCTTGTCGCGGCGGTGGCGTATTCTCGATCGCCGGACCGTACGGGTATCGCCGATGCCGCGGATTCCGGGACCGACGGATGAGGCGCCGACGGCTGGAACAGGAGACGATAAGCGGATGAAGGTCCTATTCCTTGGCGGTCCGTGGCACGACCAACGCCATGAGGTAACACCCGCTCGCGCAGTGGCTGCGGCTCGTTCGCTGCCGATGTACCTGAAAGTGCCGGTTACGGCGACCGAGGGCGGCGAGTCCGCCGACCCGACCTCGACCCTCCCTCGGCAGTCCGGCGGTCACGTGACCTACACCCGCCGGTTCGCCCGTGGTGGCGGCGAGCGCCTGCCGGTATACGTCGCACCGGATTACGACGGGCCGCCCCGGGCCTGAGGCCTCGGCGGTCGCGCGGGGCGGCGGGAAATCGCCCCGCGCCATCCGATCCTGACGGCACTCTCCCCCGGTGCCGGACCAGGGCCCAGCGGTCCTCGCCGCTGGTCACCTCTTCCCCTCGTGCTCCGGCCGGCGCCGGACCGCGCCCTGAAAGGGTGCGGTCAGCGCCGGCCGCGGCTTTCCAGCCGGCTGCGGTCAGCGCCGGCCGCGGCTCCCCAGCCGACTGCCGGCCGAGAACGCGGCGGCACTGCGTGCCGGGTTTGAGGTCTCTTGAGGGGTTCGTCCCGATTCAGACTGTTCAGAGCCCGTTTGGCTGGTCCCGCGGCGTGCCGAACGGTGCCGCCCCGAACCGCCACGAGCGGTGCCGTCGCGACCCGACTCCCCACGTCCGGCGCCCTCACGACCAGCACCGGCACGCACCGAGCCATCGTGGCCCGCCCCGGCCCGGCCGGCGCCCGCACGACCCGACCCGCCACGGCCCGAGCCGTCGCGACCCGAGCCGCCACGACCAGAGCCGTCGCGTCCCGACCATGCGCTCTCGGCGGAGCCCGCACGACCGGAGGCATCGCCGCTGGCGGCCGACCGGACCGGCGGGGCGGTGAACCTGCGCTCGCCCGGGGCGAGTTCCGCCAGCAGCGCGTGACCAGGCCGCAGGGGGGTGATGGTCGGCTTGATGCCCGCCTGCCGGGTCAGGTCCCGGACGTCGGCAACCTGGTCGTCGGTCATCAGGGTGACCACGGTGCCACTGGCCCCGGCGCGGGCCGTCCGGCCCGACCGGTGCAGATAGGCCTTGTGCTCGGCCGGCGGGTCGGCGTGGATCACCAGGGTCACGTCGTCGACGTGGATGCCACGCGCCGCGATGTCGGTGGCGACGAGCGTACGGGCGTCGCCGGTGGAGAACGCGGCCAGATTCCGGGTGCGGGCGTTCTGCGCCAGGTTGCCGTGCAGCTCCACGGCGGGGATGCCCGAGGCGACCAGTTGGCTCGTCAGCCGCTTGGCCCCCCGCTTGGTACGGGTGAAGACGAGCGTGCGGCCGGGGGCGGCGGCGAGGTCGATCAGCACCGGCAGCCGGTCGTCGTGGCGTACCTGGAGCACGTGGTGGGTCATCGCCGCGACCGGGGAGGTCGCCGAGTCGACGCTGTGCGTGACCGGACTGCTGAGGTAGCGCCGGACCAGGACGTCGACACCGGCGTCCAGGGTCGCCGAGAAGAGCAGCCGCTGGGTGCCGGCCGGCGTACGGTCGAGCAGCCGGCGTACCACCGGCAGGAAGCCGAGGTCGGCCATGTGGTCAGCCTCGTCGAGCACGGTGATCTCGACCGCGTCAAGGCTCGCCTGACCGGTCGAGACGTGGTCGGCCAGGCGCCCCGGGCAGGCGATCATGATGTCGACACCGGCCCGCAGGGCGGTCACCTGGGGCCGTGCGCTCACCCCGCCGAAGACGGTCTGGGTGCGCAGTGAGAGCGCCTCGGCCAGCGGCGCGATCGTCGCCTCGATCTGGGTGGCCAGTTCCCGGGTGGGGGCCAGGATCAACGATCGCGGTCGGCCGGGGCGCCGGGGCGTCTTCGACGCGGCGAGCCGGGCGAGGACCGGGATGGCGAAGGCGTAGGTCTTGCCGGAACCGGTCCTGCCCCGACCAAGCACGTCCCGACCGGCGAGTGCGTCCGGCAGGGTCGCGGCCTGGATCGGGAACGGGGCGGTGATGCCCGCCCGGCCGAGCGCGGCGACGAGTGGGCCGGGCACGCCGAGTTCGGCGAAGGAGGTTACCGGGGTATCGAGCGTCTTACTGGGGCGGCGTGCCGCCATGGAGTGTCTCCGAACGTGGAAGGAATCGCCCTGCACGGCGCTGACCGTGCGGTCGCGGCGCGTGATGGTCGACATCAGGCAGGTCGCGGTGATGACCGGCGGGCTGCACTCGCCACTCTACCCGCTGTCGAAGAGCGGACACCGACCGTACGCCGAAGTCGTGTCGGGGTGGCGGGGTACGCTCAGGCTGCGATCGGATGACGACTTCCGGCGATCGACCGGATCCACTCCCGCTCGCTTCTCCACCCCGCTCTCGTACCATCCCGTTCGTTTCCCGGCCGGCCCGCGTCCGCCAGCGGGCGAGCCGCGCGTCAGCGCAAGCATTGGAGCAGATGTTGACCGGTGTGACCCTGCATGACCCGAACCCGTTCGGCGACCAGCCGGAGGGTGACCCGACGGTCGACGACCGACCCACCGTCGACGTGAGTTCGGACGCGATGACCAAGTTGCGCAGCCCGTTCGAGGTCAGCTCGGACGCCCCGGGGCACGGCGACCGTGCCGAGCGGCGCTGATCGCCACTCCGGAGTCCATCGCCACCGGCCGCGGCCCGCGCGGGACCGCTAGCCGGTGTGCTGCCGGTCGACCCGCCGCCGCTCGGTCTGGGCCACGGCGGGCCGACCACCGATGATGCCGTGCCGCCGGGCGAGGTGGCCCAGATAGGTGATCGCGCCGAGCAGGATTCCGATGTCGTCCAGGTAGATCGGATCCGGCAGCACGTCCACGGGCGATATTCCGTAGATCACCGCGGCCCAGAACGCGGCCTTGCCGGAGAACGGCATCTTGGCACTGCGGATCAGAGACCTCATCCTGAGCAGCCTGATCACCAGCACGACGGCGACGACGAGCGTCACCGCGGCCAGCACCACCAGCACCACGACCATCCACGAGTCCATGTGTCCTCCTGACGCACCGGTGACAGGTGGTCCCGCGCCCGGTCGGGCGACCGCCTGTGGAGCGTAGGTTACGTGCCCCGACCGCTTGATCCTTATGCGCTCGAACCACCATGAGCCGAACGCGCTCGGACCACCATGTCCCCGGTTCCGCTCGGCGCGTTCGCAAGTGGACGGGATCGCCCCGGACCCCGGCACCCGCACCGTCGGGGATCAGCCGACGTGCACCCGTGGTCGCCGACGCCGGTCCGGTTCGGCCTGGCGGAGCACCTCACGGGTGAGCGGGGCGACCTCACCGTCGCCGAAGAACAGGTAACGCAGCAGGTAGAACAGCGGATTTCCCTCGGTCCAGGCAAAGTAGATGTGCGGCAGTTCCCCGGTCGTGTCACGTACGTGCAGCAGGAAACCGGCGATCGCGTTGGCAATGCTGGCACCTTCGACCCGAAGGATCCGGTAGCCGAACCGTTCCTCGCCGGTGACGATCAGCTCGGACTCGAACTCGGACGGGTCCCGGACCGTCACCTCGAGGAAGAGCACCGGGTCCTCGGCCGGGATGTGGCTGTCGGCGCGTTCCTCGGCCTCCTTCTCCCGGTACTCGGTCTCGTCGCGCTCGTTCGGCTCGTTGGCGATGATGTGGATCTCGCCCCGTGCGGCCACGTCGGCGATGAACCGTTGGGCCTCCGGGTCGAGAACCACACCGGTGACCCGCAGTTCGGTTGCCCGGAACACCCGGGACAGGATGGAGGTGGCGATGATCGCGGCGATGAACAGTGACGCGATCCGGACGCCGTCCGGGCGCTCGATCACGTTCGCCACGGTGGTGTAACCGAGCACCAGGGTGATCACCGCGAACGCGACCATCGACGTACGCCGTCGGCGCCGCCGGGCGGAAAGGGTCACCGCGAGGGCGGCCGAGGTGATCAACACGAGCACACCGGTGGCGTACGCGCCACCCTGGGCGGTGACGTCCGCGCGGAAGACCACGGTGATCAGGAACGCGATGAGGGTGAAGACCAGGACCAGTGGCCGGATCGCCCGGCTCCAGTTCGGCGCCATGCCGTACCTGGGCAGATACCTGGGTACGAGATTGAGCAGGCCGGCCATGGCCGACGCGCCGGCGAACCAGAGGATCAGCACGGTGCTGATGTCGTAGACGGTGCCGAAGAGGTTGCCGAGATAGGTGTGGGCGAGGAAGGCCAGTGCGCGACCGTTCGCCTGCCCCCCGGCCTCGAACTCGTGCTGGGGGATGAGGACGGTGGTGACGAAGCTGCTGGTGATGAGGAAGATGCTCATGATGATGGCCGCCGTGGTGAGCAGCCGGTGCGCACCACGGATCCGTCCCTCGGGCCGACGCGGCAGGTCGTCGGGACGGCCCTTGATCAGTGGCATGACGGCCACCCCGGTCTCGAAGCCGGAGAGACCCAGGGCCAGCCGGGGGAAGACCAGCAGGGCCACCACCAGGATGCCGAGCAGGTCCGGATGCTCGTTGAAGAGCAGGCGCCGCCACTGCGAGACGAGTTCCGGATGCTCCAGCAGATGCCGGAAGGACACGATCATGACGATCAGGTTGAGCAGCAGGTAGACGCCGACCAGCACCACCGCGATACCGATGGCCTCCTTGAAGCCCTTGAGGAAGACCGCGCCGAGGAGCGCGACCAGCACCAGCGTCAGTTCGACCTGGAGCCCGGCCAGCCCTTCCGGCAGGTACGGGTTCTCCATGATGTGCGCGCTGGCGTCGGCGGCGGAGAGGGTGATGGTGATGATGAAGTCGGTGGCGGCGAACCCGAGCAACGCCAGGACCAGCAGCTTGCCGTTCCAACGCGGCAGCAGCCGCTCCAGCATGGCGATCGACCCCTGGCCGTGCGGGCTCTCCCGGGCCACCCGCCGGTAGACCGGCAACGCGCCGAGCAGCGTCAACGCGACCAGGACCAGGGTGGCGATCGGGGAGATCACTCCTGCGGCGAGGGCGGCGATGCCGGGCTGGTAGCCGAGGGTGGAGAAGTAGTCCAGGCCGGTCAGGCACATGACCCGCCACCATGGCCGTTGGTGCTCGGTGCTCTCGGTGGTGTACGGACCGCTCGCCCGGCCCGGTTCGAGGCCGTGCAGGAGCCAGCGTCGGACCCGACCTGCGGGCTCCGCCGCCGGCCGCTCCCCCATTGCCTGACCTGCCACGTCGCTGCCCCCGCCCGCCGGTACCCGCCATCGCCGCGACCAAACCTGCTGGTCGCCGCGCCTGTCCGACCGGCGCCCCGCCGACTCGCGCCCGCCCGACCGGGCAACCGGCCAGTTCCGGCATGACCGGTGCCGGAGTGGGCAATCACCGTTACCGCACCGACCCGTCAACGAGGTGAGCCGATGACCGGCAGCGAGGTGATTCGATGACCGCGAAGAAGCCGTCCGCGAAGGGCACCGAGGCGGGCAACGCCGGCCAGGGCGGGCCGGAATCGGTCGGACCGTGGGGTACGACCCGCGGCCTCGACCAGGACGCCCCCTGGGGAGTCGAGGAGGACTCGCCGCTGGACGAGGGGTCCGAGCCGACCGCCGTCGCCGAAGGCCGGCGTGGCGAGCGGCGGGCCGCTCCGTCGGCTGCCGCCGGCGAGGACGGCCTCGGCACGGTCGAGCCGACCCGCTTTCCCGAGGCGGGTCCGGGGCTGACCCCGAACGCGCCCGGGCACCATCCGTTTCCGAACGACAGTTCGACCGGCTCGCTGTCGGACAACCCGCTCGAGGAGGAGACCGGCATGCGTCCGGAGGGCGTGTCCCGCCGCGAAGGCCACTGACCGGGTCGACCGTCGGGCCCACCCGTCCGTTGCCGGTCTTTCCCGTCGGCTAACGCCAGGGCCAGGGCAGGTTCCCGAAGGCCGCGTCGACCAGAAGCCGTTCGAGGTCGCGCAGGAACCGCTCGATCGCGTCCGGTGGCAGGTGGGCGGTGTCCGCGGTGAGCGCCAGCCCGACCCCGCCGGGCCGGTCGATGACCTCGATCCGGGTACGCCAGGTGAAGGTGTCGAGCCCATGGGTCCAGGTGCAGGACGAGTCCGCCATCGCCGCCCGTACCTCGCTCTCCTCGGTCGCGCGGCCGAACAGGTCGACGTCGGTGGAGAGCCGGATGTCGTTCAGGTAGAGATGCGGGCTCACCCCCTCGGCGTACGGGTGCCCACGGGCCCGCAGCGCCTGCCTGACCCAGGTGGGGTCGTAGTACGCGTGCCGGTAGGCGGCGAGCGCGGCCCGCCAGACCCGCGGCAGCAGGTCCGCGAAGTCGGGGCGGTCGGCCAACTCCACCACGACCAGTCCGAGCTGGTTGAGCTTGGCGACCGCGTCGCGGTAACCGTCCCGGGACCGGTTGCTCGCCATGCTGTGGACGCCGACCACCTCGTTGCCGGACCAGTGCGCGGCCACCACGGCGGCCGCCGCCACCAGAACGGTGGAACTGGTCACCCGGTGCCGTGCGGCGATCAGTCGGATGGCGGTGTCGGCCGAGGTGGAGGTCAGCACCGCCCGGCGGAACCGGGGTGTCAACGCCGGGCCGAGCCGGGGCAGGGTGTCGACGGGCAGTCGGTCGAAACTGCGTACCCAGTGGCCGACCGCGCGTTCGGCCTGACGGCGCTCCTCCCCGTTCTGCTCGCGCCGGGCGACGTCGACCGACTGGAGGCCGGCGGGTGCGGCGATCGATCCCCGCAGCAACAGCAGCCGCAGGTCCCGGAGCAGGATCTCGATCGCGTGGAAGTCGACCGTGGTGTGGCTGAAGACGACCGCGATCTGACGGACCTCTCCCGCGACCAGGATCAGCCCGACCCGCTGCGGCCACTCGTGGGCGTGGTCGAACTGCCGGTCGGCCAGTCGTTCGGCGACCGTCCGGGCGAGTGCGGCACCGTCGTCGTCGCCGATCGCGACTAACGCGGCCGGGTCGGCCCGGACCAGGAGCACGGGCAGCCCACCTCGGTCGGCGACGACCTGGCACCGTTCACCGTCGACCACCGGCATCCGGGTACGCAACGAGCTGTGTCGGCCGATCAACGTGGCGAGTGCCCGCGAGACCGTGTCCGGGTCGCGGCCGGCTCGACGGGGTACCGCCAGGGTCCGGCGCAGGCTGATCATCACGTACCCCGGTCCATGTCGTTCGATGGCGTTCCACAACGCGCGCTGGCCCCAGGTCAGGGGTGCGACCGGTTGCCCTTCGCCGACAAAGTCCACGACCGTCCATTCGGTCGCGGCTCCGGCGATGGTGACCGCGGAGGCGGCCGGCTCGGCCGGCGGTGGTGCGGCACTGCCCGCGCGGATCACCACAGTCTGTCTCCGCTCCCCGGGCCGGCGGCACGGCCGCCGATCCACCCGACTCGATGCGACCAGTATCCGGGGCTCGGTAAGGGCCACGAACTCCTCGAGAAAGCGCATTCCTGTACCCGATCGGCCGATCCCGCGCGACGTACGCTGCGCGCGGTGAACTGTCGGACCGGTCTGGCATCCTCGGGCGATGACGACGCCACACGAGATCGCGCTGCTCCGGCTCGTCGCCCAGCGGATCGCGAACCCGCCGCCGGCCACCCCGACCGACACCGTCCGTTGGTTGACCGCCGCCCAGGCACAGGACTTTCCCGGGGCGCTCACCTCCATCGCGCTACGCTCCGCCGGCGGCACCCGCCAGGCCGTGCACGCGGCGCTCGACGCTGGCGAGATCGTCAGGTCATGGCCGATGCGCGGCACCCTGCACCTGCTGGTCGCCGAGGACCTGCCCTGGGTCCTCGGGCTGACGGCGTCACGTACGCTGGCCCGCGCCGCCGGGCGTCAGGCCCAACTCGGTCTCGACCCGGCGACCCTGGTACGGGCCCGGGACCTGGCCGTGGAGGCGCTCGTCGGCGGTCACCGGTTGCGCCGCGACGAACTGCTCGCCGTCTGGAACACCGCCGGACTTGGCACCGATGCCCAGCGCGGCTACCACCTGATCTGGCACCTGGCGCAGACCGGGACGCTCTGTTTCGGACCGATGGCCGACGGCGAGCAGCAGATCGTGCTCGTCGACGAGTGGATCCCACAACCCCGCCGACCGGACCGGGAGGAGGCCCTCGGCGAACTGGCCGCGCGTTACTTCCGCGGCCACGGCCCCGCCACGACCAGGGACTTCACCCGCTGGGCGAACCTGGTGGCGGCGGACGTACGGGTCGGTCTGGCGCTGGCCCGGCCGACGCTCGCCCGGATCGAGGTCGACGGTGTCGAGTACCTGATGGACCCGCTCACCCCGGAACTGCTCGACACCGACCGGGCCCGCGCCGGCGGAGTGTTCCTGCTACCGGGATTCGACGAGTTCATCCTCGGCTACCAGGATCGCTCGGCGGTGCTCCCGGCCGAGTTCGCGGACCGCATCGTCCCCGGCAACAACGGCATGTTCCGGCCGACGGTGATCGCCGACGGCCGGGTCCTCGGCACCTGGACCCGGAACCGGCGGGGCGCCGACCAGGGCGTCGTCGCGACCCCGTTCCGCGACTTCCCGCCCGATGTCCTGGACGCGATCCCGTTGACCTACGCCAGGCTACCGATGCCGGAGTGAGACCGACAGCACTGTGTCCGGCGACCGTGGGTCGATAGCGTCGACCACATGAGCGACGCCGCCCGCCCCCTCACCCCGTACGCCGACGCCTCGGGGCCCCGGCAGGCACCACTCGCCGCGATCCGTGATGCGGTGGCGCGACACAGCGGACAGACGACGCCCGGCATCGACGACATCGGCCGGTACCTGGCGGCACAGAACGGGGACACCTCGCACCGGGAGGTCACCGGCCCACTGCTGCCGGGATCCGGGGCCAGTGGTGTGGTGCTGCACCAGGGTTCGGTCGTCGCCCGGTGGGGCGATCCGACCGTACCGGAAATGCTCTTCAGCGGAACCAAGAGTGTCGTGGCCACGGTCGCCGGGATCGCGTTCGACCGGGGGCTGCTCGACGTCGACACACCGGTCGCGGCGACGGTCGATCATCCCGTCTTCGGCACCGCCGCGGCGCGCGACATCACCTGGCACCATCTGCTGCGGCAGACCAGCCAGTGGCACGGCGAGCTGTGGGGCAAGCCCACCCGGGTGGACGCGCAGAGCCGGCGGGAGGGAAACGAGCCCGAGGGTGGGCCGCCGGGCTCCGGCTGGGCCTACAACGACGTACGGGTGAACCTGCTCTGCCTGGCTCTCACCCTGTTGTTCGGCAGACCGCTGCCGACAGTCCTGGGCGAGGAGGTGCTCGGACCGCTCGGCGCCTCCGGCACCTGGTCCTGGCACGGCTACCGGGACGCGGCGGTGCGGGTCGACGGGAGGACCGTGCCGGTGGTCAGCGGCGGCGCCCACTGGGGCGGCGGGATCTGGATCTCGGCCGAGGATCTGGCGCTGCTCGGCGCGCTTCACCTGAACCGTGGACGGTGGGCGGGGCGGCGGGTGCTGAGCGAGGAGTGGGTCGACCGCTGCTGGCAGCCGGGTGAGCACAATCCCGACTACGGCTACCTCTGGTGGCTCAACGAACGCGGCCGGGTCCAACCCGCCGCCCCGTTGACCGGCCGGTGTGCCCGCGGCAACGGCGGCCGGCACCTGCTCTGGGTCGATCCGGCACGGGACCTGGTGATCGCGTCGCACTGGACCGAGCAGATCGGTGAGCTGCTCGCGGCCGTGTCGGCCGTGGTGCCGACGGTCGGCCGGTCCTCGTCGGATTGAGACCGCCGGGGCCCTGCGCGCTCAGCAGCCGCAGGTGGTGCCGGTTCCGGGCGCGGTGAGGTCGTCGACCGGCCGACGGACGAGACCGCTCGGGGTCCGTACCGGGAAACCCTCACGGACCCAGTACTCGTAGCCGCCGATCATCTCCTTGACCGGGTAACCCAGCCGGGCGAACTCCAGCGCGGCCCGGGTGGCTCCGTTGCAGCCCGGGCCCCAGCAGTAGGTGACAACCGAGGCGCCGACCGGGACCAGTTCCGCCGCCCGTCGCGCGATGTCGGCCCGGGGCAGGTGGACGGCGCCGGGCAGGTGCCCCTGCCGCCAGGCCCGGTCGTCGCGGGAGTCCACCACCACCAGGCCGTCCACGCCGGTTTCCAGGTCGGCGTGGACGTCGCTGACGTCGGTTTCGAAGGCGAGCCGGGCGGCGAAGTGGGCGACCGCCTCGGCCGCCGACGCGGTCGGGACACGCAGAACGTTCGACGTGTCGGGGAGCAGGTTCGTCATACCGATGATCGTCGCCGCCCACCAAACCCCCCACCAGTGGCACCCATGCCACTCCCCCTCAAAATCCCGCCAGCCCCCTTCCTCGCGCTAGGGCATATCGCGGTGGACGGAGATCCACTAGTAGCGATATGCCCTAGACCGAGTACGGGAGGTGGAGGGAGGGGGGTTACAGGATCAGGAGGCTGCCGGTGGAGAGGTTCGTCTCCGTGGTGTGGGTACCGGGCCAGTCCGAGGAGAGGAGCAGCCGCTCACCGTCGAGCAGGGTGACCCCGAGACTGTCCTTCGAGCTGAGCAGCCCACGGTCGGTCGCGGTGAGCCGCAGGGTCAGGCCGGTGCCGACGGCAACAGGACGTCGGGCGTCGGTGACGTCGTACAGACCGGCCCTGCCGCGCCACTCCAGCACGTCCGCGCCGCCACCGGTACGGGCACCGAAGGAGGCGATGTCGGTGCCACGGATCTCGTACCGCCGGCCGCCGGAGGCGAACCCGACAGTGGCGAGCCCGGTCGGTGCGCCGATCCGGGCCTGGGCCACCAGCAGCGTGAACTCCGCCCTCGACCCGGCGTCAACCGGGTAGGCGCCAGCGGAACGGTTCGGTGTGAGCGTGCCGGCGCCGATCACCGCCCGGTTCTCCGGCCGGACGATCTCGACCCGGGCCGAGGCGGTGCCGGTGTAGTTGCCGCCGACGGTCACCGTGACCTGGTGCGTGCCGAGCGGCAGAGCGGCGTCACAGCTCGCCGATGCCGTGGTCGTGTCGGCGGTGACGAGCAGCCCGATCGCGCCGGTACAGAGCGTCCGGCCACCAGCGGAGAAGGTCACCGTCGCCGTACGGATGTCACCGGGCCGGGAATCGACCGGGTCACCGGCGGCCCAGCTGTCCCGAACGGTCGCGCGCAGCCGCGCGGTCACGCCGCCACCGCTGCGGCCGTACGCCAGGGTGTCCCCGGTGTACGTCACCTCGGCGTCCTCGGCGACCACACGAATGAGGAAGCTCGTGGTCGCGGTGCCACCGGTCTCGTCACTGACCGTCACGGTCACCGGGTAGTCGCCGAACGCCGCGGTGGTGTTCCCGACGATCAGCCAGCGCCTGGTGCCGGGGCGGACGCCGGGCTCGGACGGATCCTTCAGCCCGAGGAACAGCCCGGCGGGCAGTCCGGTCGCGGTCGCCGACAGCGCGTCACCGCTGCTGTCCGGGTCGGTCGCCAACACGGTGACCTGCGGCGAGATGTGGTCGGTCCACTGCACCGTCGCGACGCCCCCCGGTGCGTCGTTGGTGACCTGCGGAGCGACCCGGATGATGATGGTGCCGTCGTTCAGGTCGAAGAAGACGTTGCCGACCGCCTCGACCTTGATCTTCCCCGTGCTGGTGCCGACGTTCGGCAGGGTCACCGTCTCGTTGCCGTCGTTGGCGGTCCGCTCGGCCAGCACGTACGGGAACGTGGCGCCGTTGTCGGTGGAGAGCGAGATCTTCACCTCGGAGACGCCGATCGGTGCGGCGTCCGTGCCGGCCACGTCCCAGGTCACGGCCTGGGTCGACCCGGCGGCCACGGCGCCCTTCTCAGGCTGGGAGGTGACCAGGAACGGTCCGGCGGTCGGGGCTACGGTCAGGGCGGTGTCCGCGCTGCCGATGCCACCGGCGCCCGGGTGCCCGTCCCGGGCGGTGAGCCGGAAGTGCATGGTGCGACTGTTGTCGAAGCCGACCCAGTCGGCGGTGGGGAGGAACTCCGAGAAGCAGTCGACAATGTGCGCGGGCACGTTGGTCGCACCACCGGTCGGCGGCGCGGGCGGCGCGTCCGGGCAGGCGCCGGTCCTGGCGTTGGTGTTGCCGGAGGCGATCTGGGCCGGGTCCGGGAAGACCCGGGTCGGGTCCGTGGTCACCGCGTTCAACCCTGGCGAGTGGTACTCCAGGGTGTCCTCCGGGCTCACCACGGCGGCAGTGCCGAACTGACGGAAGAGCGGACCGTTGGTCTTGGTGTTGCTGACCAGCGCGGTGCCGGCGGCACCGCCCCGGTCGTTCTGCTCCCACAGGTACGTGAGCGTGTCGCCGTCCGCGTCGGTGGCGCCGCCGGTCAGCGCGAACGGGGTACGCGCCGGAATGGTGTACGAGGTCGGCACGCTGACCACCGGTGCCCGGTTCGTGGTCTGCTCGACCAGCCAGCCGCCGTTGTCCACCGCGCCGCCCTTGACCGTCTCGCCGACCGTGCCGGAGGCGCCGGTCGCGGCGGTGATGGTGAGCGGGCCGACGTTGACCGCCGCGAGCGGGCCGGCGTTGAAGGTCACCTGGAATCCGGTGTCGTCCAGCGTTGCGCTGCCGCCGAACGCCGCGACACTCACCGTGGCACCGGCCGGCCAGTCCGGGATCGCCTCGATCGCGGCCTTGAGGCCGGCGGTGGTGTAGCTGGTGCCCCGTACGATCGGCGCCGACTCGCGGCCACCGTAGCTGATCGTGAACGAGTCACCGTCGGTGTCGAAGCCGCGCAGCGCGGCGGTCTGCACCTCGTTGATCGCCGGACGGGCCGAGCCGACGAACGTGGTGATCTCGGTGTAGCTCCGCTGCGACCAGTACGGGTCGCTGTGCGGTTGCAGGTTGTCCTGCTGGCAGATGCCGGCGTACGCCATGATCGACGACCCGCTGCCCGGCTCGTACGAGTTCGCGGCGCTGCGGTTGCCGCCGGAGCAGTTGTACTGGGTGCCGTTGAAGGTGTGGTTGCCGGCGAACTGGTGGCCGATCTCGTGCGCCACGTAGTCGACCGCGTAGAAGTCGCCGACCGGGGTCGGCAGTCCGGTGCAGCCCCGGGCCTTGCTCGCGCCACCGACCACACCGAGGCCCGCGACGCCGCCGCCGTTGACACCGAGGCCGATGTGCCCGACGTCGTAGTTGCCGGCGCCGACGAGCTGGCCGAGCACGATCTGGTTACGGCTCAGCGTGCCGCTGCCGCAGGAGGTGATCTGGGCCGGGGTGAAACAGGCCGCCGCACCGCAGGGGCCGTTCGGTTCGGTGGCCATGGCCGTGGTGTTGAGGTTGGTCCGGTCGGTCTCGTTGACCAGTACCAGCCGGATCGCGGTCTCGTCCTCGTAGACCTGGGTCACCCGGTTGACCAGCGTGGCCTTGGCCGCGGTGACGTTCTCCGGGCCGAAGAAGGTGGCGTACGACGGGTCGGTGACCAGGGCCAGCCGGTAGGTCCGCAGCGTCACGGGCGGTCCGGCCACGGTCGGCTCGACCTGCCCGGTCACCGCCTCGGCCGCCGACTCGACATCCTCCAGCTCGGCCGGCGGCTCCTCCGGGTCGGCCAGGTCGCGCCCGTAGTAGCTGGCGTAGACGCTCTGGTCCCGGTGGTAGTACGGATCGACGAACCAGACGCCGCGCGTCGACCGGACCGAGGCGTGGAAGCCGAGCGGGGTGAGGTCGCCGCGTACGGTGGCGGTCTTGTCGTCCAGCCCCCGGCCCGCGTACGTCCGGATCTCCGGGTGCCTCGCGGCGAGCCCGGACTCCAGCACCGGCGAGTCGACCAGCTCGAACTGTTGCAGGACGCCCTCGGGGGTGGGCAGCGACAGCACCAGCGGCCGCACCCGGGAGGTGGCCGCCGTCCGCTCCTGCGGCGCGCGCGCCAGCTCGGACTCGATCATCGCCCGGTCCAAGGTGTACGCGGCGAACCGGGTGGCCTGGATGTCGACCGGGCGGCTCGACCGGGCGGCGGCCAGGTCACCGTCGATCCTGGCCCACGCGGTGGTGGGCTTCTCCGGGGCCGCCACGGCGGGGGCGGCGGTGACCAGCACCGGCAGCAGGGCGGCGGCGAGACTCGCCACCACCAACGTGGCGAGTCGTGGTCGGGGCGCGGCCCGACCACGGGCAGCGACTGATAACGAGGGGATCGTCAACTCTGTCTCCTTGGGACTCGGGCGCCGGCCCGACGAGATCGGCAACCGTCTTCACACCCAGGTCCGCCCATTGATCACCTGAGCGGTTGATCAGACGATAGGCGCCGAAACCCAGCCATGGATAGGGCTCAGTACGTTACGGATCGATGTGGCGTGCCGACCCCGACCTCCCTCGGGAGAAAACAATGCGGCTGCTCAGGCACACGACGCATCCATGACATGTGTGCCTGAGCAGCCGACGATCGGGCAACGCCGACGAAGGAGCGGCGGATCAGGGGTTGCGGGCGGTGGCGTACGCGGCGCAGCCGATCAGTTCCAACGAGACCTGGAGACGTTCGACGCTGACGTTCTTCTCGATGGTGTCCTCGGGGCTGTGGTACGGCGGTTCGAGCAGTGCCGGCGACTCCTCACCGCGCCAGGAGAAGTTGGCGCTGGCGATGCCGACCTCCTGGAACGACTGGTGGTCGCTGGAGCCGCGCAGGGTGACCGGTGAGATGCGCGGGTCGTAGCCGAGCCGGGTGGCGGCGGCGGCCACCTCGTTCGTCGCCCGGTTGGCGAGGCCGTCGAAGGAGAGCAGCCAGTATCGGGTGGCCGGATCCCAACTGGTCGCCACCATGTCGTTCTGGTAGACGGCGACGATCCGGTCCCGTTCGGCCTGCGGCAACTGGGCCACGTGGTACCGGGAGCCGATCAGCCCCTGCTCCTCGGAACCCCAGAGTCCGAACCGGATGGTGGCGTCCGTCGGCAGGGAGCGCAGCACCCGGGCGAGTTCCAGGCAGAGTACGGTGCCGGAGCCGTCGTCGTTGGCGCCCGGGGCTCCGATCACGGTGTCGTAGTGGGCGCTGACCATCACCACCGGGCTGGTGCTGCCGTGCCGGCGCGGAGACCGCTCGGCGAGCACGTTGTGCGAGGTGAGTCCCCGGTGCGCCGAGGTGCTGACGGTCAGGGTGAAGGGGCGGGCGGCGAGACGTTCCCGGAGCCGGTGCTTCTGTGCCTGGGCCACCCCGACCACCGGAATCGGCACCGGTGACGTCGCCGAGCCGGGCAGGGTGGGCGCGAAGGCCGAGGCACGCCTCGGCTCCACCAGATCCGCCGGGAGGAAGACGACGGCCGCGGCACCCTTCGCCACGGCGGTGGCGACGAGCGCCTCCCGCTGGGCGGCGACGTAGTCGACGAGCACCACCTTGCCGGTGACGTCCTCCGGGTAGTCGGCGGGCGTACCGGCCTTGACGTCCACCACCCGGCCGCTGACCCGGGTGTCGAGGGCGGCGTGCGGTGAGGCGCCGACCTGCCAGTTCAGGTCGTTCGGCAGTCCCGGACGGGAACTGAGCTGGGCGAGGAACTTGTCGGCGACCGCGAACGGCTGCAGCGACGTACGGTAACCGAGATCGTCCAGCACGTCGGCCAGGTAGTCGGCTGCGGTGCGTTCCGATGCGGTACCGCCGATTCGTGGGCCGATCCGCTCGGAGAGGACCCGCAGGTGCCCCAGTGCCCGCCAGGCCGAGACCCGGCTCGCCACCAGCCGGTCGCCCGGGTGCAGGGACGGTGGACGGGTGGATCCGGGCCGCTGGTCGGTGACCGCCCAGGCCGGCGAGGCGACGGCCAGCCCGGCGGCACCACCGAGGCCGATGGCCAGTGCCCGGCGGCGGGACAAGAAGGAGCCGGACGAGGTGTGTTCGGAGGGGGTGGTGCCGGTGGGGGCGGCGGCGGCGGAAGAGTCGGAAGATGACGCTGCGCTGGTGTCCATTGAAGACCTCCGGTCAGGCCGGGATCATCCGGCGGCGTAGGTACGGACAGCGACCGCGATCGCATCGACAGCGGTGATCACTCGGGAGAATGTAGCGTCCGACGCGGCCCCGACTCAAGATCGCGGCGGTTCCGAACCGTCGCGGGGAGCGTCCTGGTCGCGCATGCCGAACAGGAACCGGGTCACCCGGGTACGCCGTACCAGCAGGTCGTACGCGGCAACGGTCAGGACGAGCGAGGCGGCGACGATGGCGGCGTACTCGACCAGGATCGGGGCCCGCCAACGGACCACGCCGTACGCGACGGCCACCACGATCGGCTGGTGCAGGACGTAGAGCGGCAGCACGGCGGCGGAGAGGTAGGCGTACAGGCGCCGGACCGGTGCGTCCCGGTCGACGGTGCCGGCGGTACGTCGCGGGCGCCGGTCGAGCAGTCCCAGGATCGCGACCAGCCAGCACCAACCGGTCGCGCCGTAGAGGGCGCGGGCGCCGATCGCGAGCGGGGTGTGGTCGGTGAACGGGTCACCGCTCTCCCCCGCGACCAGGAATCCGGGCAGGCCGACGGCGAACAGCAGCAGGCCGAGTACGGCGGCGAGCGTGGCGTCGCGGCGCATCGCCGTCCGGAACCGCCCGTCGGCGGCGAGTGCGAATCCGAGCAGGAAGAAGAGCAGGTACGCCCAGCGGTGCCAGGCGGCGAAGCCCTCCTCGAGCCCGAGTACGGCGCTGACGGCGGCGACCGCCACGCCGGGCAGCAGCACCAGGCCACGGTGGCGTACCGCCTCGCCGGCCCGGTCGCGTGACCGGCTTCCCCACCGGGCCGGCAGCCAGCCGGCCACCGGCGCCAGGAGCAGCGAGAAGGCGAGCAGCAGTACCACGAACCAGAGGTGACCGGTCTCGAAGTGTTCGCCCTGGAGCACGAACGGGAAGTCGGCGGGCGCGAGACGTACGTCGAAGAAACGCGGCAGGAAACGCAGGTACGACTCGTGGTAGTCGGGGTCGGCGCGTAGGCGCAGCCACTGTGGTACCGGCACGATGGTGAGGGTGGCGAAGAGCAGGGGGATCCCGAGCCGGCGTACGCGTTCCCGGGCGAACCCGGCCGGCCCCCGGCGGCGTAGTGAGTGCCACGAGCCAAGGCCGGCGATGAGGAAGAGCATCGGCATCGCCCAGACCACACCGAGACTCGCGAAGATCATCGTGACGTCGGTGGTCTCGGCGTTCTTGACGTAGAAGTCGTCCCGGCTGTCGAAGACCAGGGCCGAGTGGAAGAAGACGAGCCCGACCACGACCAGGGCACGGATCGCGTCCAGTTCCGGCCGTCGCGCCGGGTGCGCCACCCGGGACGGGTCGATCCGCTCCGCCGTCATACCGCCACCGCCGTTCGAATTCTCCCCGCCACCGCAACGACGGTTATCAGTGTCGGGCCCGGAGCGGGCGGGACACCATGCCCCGGTCGGCCCCTTGCCGGATCACGCAAGGCGCCGGAGGCGGCGGGCCACGCGAGCAGTCATGGGGCGGCGGGCCACCCGAGGGACCGGCAGCCGTTCAGCGTGGAGCGTTGCGGGCGAGGCGGAACCCGAGGTCGTCAACCTGGAAGGTGGGATGGCTGCGGCGCCGGACCGAGGCCCGGCAGCTCCAGTGCTCGTCGAACCAGCCGCCGCCCCGAAGCACCCGGTAGGTGCCGTAGACCTCGGCGTCGTAGATGTCCCAGCACCAGTCCCAGGTGTTGCCGAGCATGTCGTACAGGCCCCAGGGGTTGGGCCGCTTCCCGCCCACGTCGTGGATCCGCTCCTGCGAGTTGCCCCGGTACCAGGCGATGTCGTCGAGCTGCCCGTACCGTGGGCCGGCCGTACCGGCGCGCCACGCGTACTCCCACTCGGCCTCGGTCGGCAGCCGGTACCCGTCGGCGGCGGCGTCCCACTCCGCCTCCTCGCCCTCGACGTCGAGGCGGTACGCGGGGTCCAGCCCGTGCCGGCGGGACAGGGCGTTGCAGAACCGGACCGCCTCCCACCAGGAGACGCCTTCGACCGGCAACCGGTCGCCGTGCGTGGCGCCCGGCCGCTCGCCAGTGACGTCCGCGTACAACGCCTGGGTGACCGGAACGGTGGCGAGCTGGTACGGCGCGAGCTCCACCGGCCAACTACGCTGGGTGCGCCGGTCCGAGAGCGTTACCCACCCCGCCGGGATGGTGAGCAGCTCGAGTCCCGCGCCTGTCTCCATGGGTAGGCGAGCCTACCGGCACCGTTCCCCCGCACCACGCCGATTTCCATTCTCCGGCTGGGGCGCGACTCCGTTACGCCGCCCGGTGGCCCCAGGGGGCGAGCCGCCGTGCCTGGGCGGTGGCCCGGGAGGGAGTGTCGGTGAGGGCGGCGCGGCCCCGGGCGGCTAGGAAGGCCGCCACGCAGGTGGCGGCGACCATCCCGGCGAGCGGCAGGTAGCTGCGTACGGTGTTCATGTCGGGACCACCGCGCGGGTGCCACGTGCGTCGAGCCGTTCCCGCTGCGGCCCGACGGTGTACTTCGGATCTTTCGCCGAGGCGAGGCCGGCGTGGAAGATGCCGAGCCGGGTGCAGAGGGAACCGGCGAGCAGCGCCGCGCCCGCCAGCACGGTCGCCTTCCGGTTCCGGCCGGCCAGGGCCAGGGTCAGTACGGCGGTCGCGGTGAACGCCTTGCCGGCGCGGATCAACGCCCCACCGGTGTCCTGTTGCATCGGTTCGGCGAGTGGACCGAGCCGCTGCTCCAGGCGGCGGGTCATGGCCAGTTCGGTGACCGCGCCGAGCAGGGCGGCCCGACGCGCCGGACCCGCCTCGGCGCACGGGGTGACGAGCAGGCCGAGGCCGCCGGCGGACGCGGCGGCGGAGCCGACGAAGAGCAGCGGCATCTCCCGGTGCCCCTCGTGCCAGGCGGGCACGGCGGTGTTCGAGATCAAAGCCGCGGTGTACGAGGCGATGCCGGGTCCGAGCAGCGCGGCGCCGACCGTGGCGAGCCGGCCGACCATGGTGAAGCGCCCGGTGACCTCGGTGCCGGCCGCCACGATCGCCATCGGGGCGTAACCGGCGAGCAGCCAGGAGCCGATGCTCATCGGCGAGGTCACCTTGACCACCCGGAGCATGTTGATGAACCGTTCCGGCCGACCCAGGTCGTGCACCAGGTTGTAGAGCGATCCGGTGATGGCGGTGGCGGCGCCGGCCTTGAGCGCACGGGCGAGTTTCGGGCGGCCGGTGAACTCCGCCGCCGCCGCGAGGGTGGAGGAGGCGCCGGCCAACCCGCCGAGGAAGAGGTAGCCGCCGATGTCGGGCGCTTCCCAGGTCGGCTGGTTGAGCACCGGTAGCCCGTAGTAGGAGCGGAAGTCGGCCTTCGGCACCATCAGCCGTTCGCCGCGCTGGCGGCGGTTCTTACGCCCGGCCGAGCCGACCACCGCATCCCGCTCCGCCGGCAGGTCCGGTGCGTCGTCCAGCCGTACGTCGGTCAGTGCGCCGCCCGTCGCGGTTCCCGTGCGGCTCATCGGTGCCCTCCCGTCCGGCGTCCGCCGACCGGCATCGCGACCGCGATCAGGCCGATCAGCAGGCCCGCGGCGGCCACCCCGACCCGGCGCCACATGGCGGGCAGGTCGCGGGTGGTGACGACCGGGTCCGGCGGCAGACCGTAGACCTCGGGTTCGTCGAGGAGCAGGAAGAACGCGCCGGCGCCGCCGACCCCGTCGTCGGGGTCGGCGCCGTAGAGTCGGGCGCTGCCGACCCCGGCCGCCTGCAACGCCAGCACCCGCCGCCCCGCCCGCTCCCGTAGCTCCTCGAGTTCGCCGAACTGGATCGAGTCGGTGGGGCAGCTCTTGGCGCACGCCGGTTCCTGGCCCACCGACAACCGGTCGTAGCACATGGTGCACTTCCAGACCCGGCCGTCCGAGGGGCGCTTGTCGATCACACCGAACGGGCAGGCGGGTACGCAGTAACCACAGCCGTTGCAGATGTCCTCCTGCACCACGACCGTGCCGAACTCGGTGCGGAACAGCGAGCCGGTCGGGCAGACGTCCAGGCAGGCCGCGTGGGTGCAGTGCTTGCACACGTCGGAGGACATCAGCCAGCGGAAGTCCATCTCCCGCACGGCACCGACTGCGCCGTCCGGCGGGGCGGACGCCGGCATGCCGAGCGAGACCGGGGTCCGGCCGGCCGCCGCCTGCTTGAGGTCGCCTGGTAGCTCGGTCGGGGCCAGGTAGGTCTCCTGCCGGCCGAGCTGTCGCGGCTGCTCGATGAAGGCGACGTGCCGCCAGGTGTCGGCGCCGAGGCCGACGCTGTTGTCGTACGACATGCCGGTGAAGAGCAGGCCGTCCTCCGGTACGGCGTTCCACTCCTTGCACGCCACCTCGCAGGCCTTGCAGCCGATGCAGACGCTGGTGTCGGTGAAGAAGCCGACCCGTTCGGGGTGGTCCCGGTAGCCGCCGGCGGTTGCCGGGTCGGTTCCCGTACCCGCCGCCTCGCGTAGGTCGAACGTCATGGCCTCACACCTCCGTGCCGGTGCGTTCGGTGATACCGGCCCGGCGCTGGTAGTCCCGGACCATCGCCGGGCGGGACGACCCCCGGGGTCGGCGGCCCGGCCGGATGTCCGCGCTGAACGCCTTGACCTCCTGGATGTGCGAATTCGGATCCAGACTGATCGCGGAGAGTTCGTTCGCTGCGTCGCCCCTGCTGTAGCCGTTCGGTCCCCAGTGGAACGGCAGCCCGATCTGGTGGATCACCCGACCGTCGACCCGCAGCGGGGCCATCCGGGAGGTGACCAGCACCCGGGCCTCGATCGCGTTGCGGGCGGTGACGATGGTGGCCCAGCCGGCGTGTTCCAGCCCCCGCTCGGTCGCCAGCTCCGGCGAGACCTCGCAGAAGAACTCCGGTTGCAGCTCGGCCAGGTACGGGTTGTTCCGGGTCATCGCGCCGGCGGTGAAGTGTTCGGTGAGCCGGTAGGTGGTCACCACGTACGGGAAGATCTCCGCGCCCGGTTCGGAGCCGCTGGGCTGGTACCGGTTCTCGGGGTGCGGGCGCAGCAGCCGGGCCGGGTTGCGCTGCTGACCGTAGAGCGGATTGCGCACCGGCGAGTCCTGCGGCTCGTAGTGCGTCGGCAGCGGCCCGTCCAGTACGCCGGTGGGCACGTAGAGCCAGCCCAGGCCGTCGGCCTGCATGATGAAGGCGTCGGTGCCGCGCAGTGCCGCCACCCCCTCAGCCCCCTCCGGCGGCTGGTAGTCCGGCCGCTTGGTCGGTTCGAAGTCGGGTACGTCGTGCCCGGTCCACCGCCCGGCCTGCTCGTCCCACCAGACCAGCCGTTTCCGTTCGCTCCACGGCTGCCCGTCCGGCCGGGCCGACGCCCGGTTGTAGAGCACCCGCCGGTTGGCCGGCCAGGCCCAGGACCATTCGGCTCCGATCCAGTTCTGCTCCTGGCCGGGCTTGCGCCGGGCCGACTGGTTGATCCCGTCGGCGTAGACGCCGCAGTAGATCCAGACGCCGCAGGTGGTGGAGCCGTCGTCGCGCAGTTCGTTGTAGTTCGACAGCGGCCGGCCGTCGCCGTCCCAGCCGTTGATCTCGGCGAGGACCGCTTCGGCCATCGGCTCGCCGGTCCGCCCCTCGGTGGGATAGTCCCAGGTCAGGTCGAGGATCGGCCGGTCCATCGGATCGGTCGAGCCGGCCAGCTTCGCCCGGATGATTCGACCGAGGTGGTACGTGAACCAGAGTTCGCTGCGCTGGTCGCCGGCCGGTTCCACCGCCTGGTGGTGCCACTGGAGCATCCGGTTGGTGTTGGTGAAGCTGCCGGACTTCTCGGTGTGTGCGGCGGCCGGCATGAAGAAGACCTCGGTGCCGATCTGCTCGGTCGACAGTTCGCCCGACTCGATCTCCGGGCCGTCCTTCCACCAGGTGGCGCTCTCGATCAGGCTGAAGTCCCGGACCACGAGCCAGTCGAGCTTCGCCATGCCGAGCCGTTGCATCCGGGCGTTCGCCGAGCCGACCGCGGGGTTCTCGCCGAGCAGGAAGTAGCCCTTGCAGGTCCCCTTGAGCTGTTCGAGCGTGGTGTCGTAGGCGGAGTGGCTGCCGGTGATCCGGGGCAGGTAGTCGAAGCAGAAGCCGTTCTCCGGCTGGGCTACCGGACCCCACCAGGCCTTGAGCATGCTCGCCATGTACGCGCGCAGGTTCGACCAGAACCCCTTGCGCGCCGCGTCGCCGTCGATGAAGTCGTCGAAGTCGCCCTGGCGGTGGGCGTGCGGCATCGGAATGTAGCCGGGCAGCAGGTTGAACAGGGTCGGGATGTCGGTCGAGCCCTGGATGCTGGCGTGACCCCGCAGCGCCTGGATCCCGCCGCCGGGCCGCCCGATGTTGCCGAGCAGCAGTTGCAGGATGCTCGCCGCCCGGATGAACTGCGACCCGTCGGTGTGCTGGGTCCAGCCCACCGCGTAGACGAACGCGCTGGTCCGTTCGGGCCCGCTCGCCTCGATCAGGTGCCGGCAGACCTGGTCGAACACGTCCTGCGGGATTCCGGTCACCCGCTCGACCATCTCCGGGGTGTAGCGGGAGAAGTGCCGTTTGAGGATCTGGTAGACGCAGCGCGGGTCCCGCAGCGTCGGGTCCTGTCGGGGGTCGCCGTCCAGGGCCGCGGTGCCGGAGCCGAACTTCTCCCCCCGTCCGGCGGGGTTGACCTGCCGGCGGGCGGCGAGCCGACGCTCGTACGCCACGTCGCGGTCACCGGAGGAGGTGGCCACCTGGGTGCCCTCGTACTGCCAGCTCGTCTCGTCGTACTGGTGGACGTCGGCGTCGAAGCCGGAGAAGAGGCCGTCCAGGTCCTCGGTGTCGCGGAACTGCTCGCCGACGATGGTCGAGGCGTTCGTGTACGCGAGCACGTACTCGCGGAAGTCCTTCTCCTCGGTCAGGACCTTGTTGATGATCCCGCCGAGGAAGGCGATGTCCGCTCCGGCCCGGATCGGCACGTGCAGGTCCGCCAGGGCGCTGGTACGGGTGAACCGGGGGTCGACGTGGATCACGGTGGCGCCGCGCGCCTTCGCCTCCATCACCCACTGGAAGCCGACCGGGTGTGCCTCGGCGAAGTTCGACCCCTCGATGATGATGCAGTCGGAGTGCTGGAGGTCCTGCATGAAGGTGGTCGCTCCGCCTCGTCCGAACGAGGTGCCGAGGCCGATCACGGTGGAGCTGTGGCAGACCCGGGCCTGGTTCTCCACCTGCACCACACCGAGCCCGGTGAAGAGCTTCTTGATCAGGTAGTTCTCCTCGTTGTCCAGGGTGGCGCCGCCCAGGCTGGCGATGCCCATGGTGCGGTTCACCTGGAGGCCGTCGTACTCCCACTCCCAGGTGTCCCGCCGGGTCCGGATCACCCGGTCGGCGATCATGTCCATGGCGGTGTCCAGGTCGAGTTCGCGCCACTCCCGCGCGTGCGGAGGGCGGTAGAGGACCTTCTCGAGCCGCCCCGAGTCGGTGGTCAACTGGAGTGTCGCCGCGCCCTTGGGGCAGAGCCGGCCCCGGCTCACCGGCGAGTCCGGGTCGCCCTCGATCTGCACCACCCGCTCGTCGCGGACGTACACGTTCTGGGCGCAGCCGACCGCGCAGTACGGGCAGATCGACTTGACCACGCGGTCGGCGGTGGCGGTCCGGGCTTCCAGGGACGCGCTGTGTGACGACCGTACGGCGGCGGCCCGGCCGAACGGGTCGGCCGCGGTCAGCTGACGCCAGACCGGCCACGATCCGATGGAGATTGGTTGACGCACCGGTACCCGCCTCCTCTTCCGCACTCCGTTGGTCGGTTCGCCGAAGGGGCGCTACCGCGTCGGGTGGTCACGTCTGGCTCTGTCACGCATCCACTCGTGTACCCGCTCGGAGTGGGTCGGATTGGCCTCGCGCGGGTTGACCAGTCGTTGTGATCGGGAGGGGAGCAGGCCCGGTCGCTCCCGCTGCCGACCCGTGACGGTGTCGCCACCGTCGGCGGGGATACCGGTCCCGACGAGGTACGCCTGTCCGGCCGGAACGCCGAGCATCCGGCCGATTTCGGGGTAACCGTGGCCCTGGTCGACCAGGCGCAGGACCTGCTGCTTACTGACCATGCGAACCTCCACTTGCCGACAAGTTTCGCATTTCGCCCCGCTGTCGGTCCTGGAATGCGGAAACCCGGAACGCGGGTGGCGGCCGGTGGATCGGGGCCGCGTACCCGCGCCGTTCTGCAGCACCACCTGCGGCCGGCTGGTACTCAGACTCGGGCAGGTGACGCTCGGCGGCGAGCGTCCCGCAGGCGTCCTGCGCCAGCCCTGCCGGCTGGTCATCCGCGAGTCCACCGGACCGGTCCCGGCCCGCTCGACCAGCACCGGCAGGGACGGCGGCGACTGACGCGCCGGGTGCCGTACGCCTGGCTTCCATCGATGGCTTCCGGCAACCTGTACGGGGCGGAACACCACCACCCGCCCCGGAGGAGCCGAACATGTCGATTCGCCGAAGTACCGCCGCGCTCTTGTCCGTGATGCTGGCCGTGGCCCTGCCCGCCGCCCCGGCCAGCGCCGAGCCGAAGGGATCCGGGCACGACGACGCGAAGGCGCTGCACTCGCTGCGCGCCCCGGTCACGGACGAGAACTTCTACTTCGTCATGGCCGACCGGTTCGCCAACGGCGACCCCGGCAACGACCGCGGTGGTCTCGGCGACGACCCGCTCGTCTCCGGCTTCGACCCGACCCGGACCGGTTTCTACAACGGCGGCGACCTCTTGGGCCTACGCGACCGGATCGACTACATCCGGGAGCTGGGCACCACCTCGATCTGGCTCACCCCCAGCTTCAAGAACAAGGCGGTGCAGCTCGAGGACGGCCCCTCCGCCGGCTACCACGGCTACTGGATCACGGACTTCACCCAGATCGACCCGCACCTGGGCAGCAACGCGGACCTGCGGGCACTGGTCGACGCCGCACACGCCCGGGGCATGAAGGTCTACTTCGACATCATCACCAACCACACCGCCGACGTGATCGGCTACCAGCAGGGCGCCCGGATGGCGTACACCGGGAAGGACGCGGTGCCGTACCGGACCGCCGCCGGGGCGCCGTTCGACGACCGGGACCACGCGGGGCGGAACAGCTTCCCGTCGCTGAGTGCCACCGGGTCGTTCCCGTACACGCCGGTGCTGGACCCGGACGAGCGGAACCTGAAGGTGCCGGCCTGGCTCAACGACGTGACGCTCTACCACAACCGGGGCGACACCACCTTCACCGGCGAGGACTCCTACTACGGCGACTTCTTCGGCCTGGACGATCTCTTCACCGAGGATCCCCGGGTGGTCGACGGCATGATCGACATCTACCAGCGGTGGATCGGCGACTTCGGCATCGACGGCTTCCGGATCGACACCATGAAGCACGTCAACGACGAGTTCTGGCAGCGGTTCGGCCCGGAGGTGCTGCGCTACGCCCACCGCCAGGGCAAGTCCGAGTTCTTCATGTTCGGCGAGGTCTTCGACACCACCCGCGCGTTCACCTCGCAGTTCACCACCCGCGACACCATGCAGGCCGTGCTGGACTTCCCGTTCCAGGAGGCGGCGCGCAACTTCGCCTCACGCGGCCAGCCGGCCAGCCAGCTCGCCTCGTTCTTCGCCGACGACGACTGGTACACCGATCGGGACTCGAACGTCTACCAGCTGCCGACCTTCCTCGGTAACCACGACATGGGTCGGATCGGCGGCTTCGTCGCCGCCGACAACCCGGGCGCCGACGACACCGAACTGGTGGCCCGCGACCGGCTCGCGCACGAGCTGATGTACCTGTCCCGTGGCAACCCGGTCATCTACTACGGGGACGAGCAGGGCTTCACCGGTCCCGGCGGCGACCAGGCCGCCCGGCAGACGATGTTCGCCAGTCAGGTCCCGGCGTACCTCGACGACGACCTGATCGGCACCGACGCCACCCACGGGCAGGACAACTTCGTCCCCACCCACCCGCTCTACCAGTCGATCCGGGCGCTCGCCGGGCTCACCCGGGCACATCCGGCCCTGCGCGACGGGGCCCAGCAGCACCGTTACGCCACCGACGGTCCGGGCATCTACGCCCACTCCCGGCTCGACCGCACCGAGCAGCGCGAGTACGTGGTCGCGACCAACAACAGCGAACAGCCACGGACCGCCGCCATCCCGACCTACCTGGCCGGGCACACCTTCACCAACCTGTACGGCGACGGTCCCGACCGGGTACGCACCGGCGGCGACCGGAAGCTGAGCCTGACCGTGCCGCCGCTGAGCACCGTGGTCTACCAGTCGACCGGACGACTCCCCCGCTCCAAGGCCGCCCCGGCGATCTCGCTCGCGACGTCGGTGCCCGCCGCCGAGACAGCGGGACGGATCCGGGTCGGCGCCGACGTGGCCGGATCGGCGTTCCACGAGGTCACCTTCTACGCCCGGACCGGCAACGGTCGGTGGGAGTCGATCGGCACCGACGACAGCGCGCCGTACCGGGTCTTCCACGACGTGTCCGGGCTGGCTCCGGGCACCCCGGTGCAGTACCGGGCGGTGGTCGGGGACAACAACCGGCACAGCGCGCAGAGCCGGGTCCGTACCGCCGTGGTGCCGGCACCGACCCTGACCATCGCCGCGCCGACCGAGGGAAGCGGCGTACGGGGGCGGGTCGAGGTGCGGGCCACCGCGGACCCGGAGCGGGCGACGCACGTCGTCGAGGTCGAACGGCGCATCGACGGCGGCGCCTGGCGGCGGGTCGGCACCGACGCCTCGTCCCCGGTCTACACCGTCTTCGACGACCTCACCCCGTTGGACCTGCCCGCCGACACGGTCGTCGAGTACCGGGCGATCCTCACCGAGCCGAACGGAACCCGGGTCACCAGCGCCACCCGAAGGGTCCGGGCGGCGGGGCCACCGATCACCACCGCCACCCTGCATTACCTGCGACCCGCCGCCGACTACGGCCAGTGGGGTCTGCACCTCTGGGGTGACGCGGTAGACCCGGCGACCCTGGCCACGATCGGCTGGGACCGGCCGTTGCCGGTGACCCGGACCGAGGGTGGTTGGGCGGAGTACGACATCCCGCTCGTCGACGACACCCGCCCGGTCAACTTCATCATGCACCTGCCCAACGGTGACAGCGTGCCGGCCACCCGGGAGCCGGGCGGCGACCGCTCGTTCCTCCCGATCGATCGTCCCGAGGTCTGGATCGTCCAGGGAGATCCGACCGTCCACTCCAGCCCACCCGCCCGCTGACCGGTCCGCTCTCCGGTGCCGCCGGGGTTGGGCACGTGCCGAACCCCGGCGGTTGCCGCCCATCACACTGTCAACGGTATCGTTGGACCAAGCGTTGAAACTTATCCGGGACATTGGCAGGACAGTGCGGCGAAACCTTCAAGACGCTGGGCGGCTCAGACCGGTTGACCTGGCGCGTGCGCACGGTCTGTCCACGCAGGCGGTCAGGAACTACGAGGCGGCCGGGATCCTTCCGGAGGCCGAGCGCACTCCGCATGGCTACCGCACCTACACGCCGAGGCACGCGCAAGCGCTACGCGCGTTCCTCGCCCTCGTACCCGGACACGGCCACCAGACGGCCACGTTGATCATGCAGGCGATCAACCGGGGCGCGACAGCGGACGCGCTCCGGCTCATCGACGAGAGCCACGCCCAGATTCTCGACGACCGCCGCACCCTCCAGGCCGTCGAAGCCGCGCTTCACGACCTCAGTCCCGTACCGCAGGAACGCGGCGACACGTTCGTGGGCCCGCTGGCGGGAAGGCTGGGCATCCGCCCCGCCACCCTGCGCAAATGGGAACGCGCCGGCTTGGTCCAACCGCGCCGCGACCCGCTCACGGGCTACCGGGTCTACAGCGCCGCCGACGTACGCGACGCCCAACTGGTCCACCAGCTCAGACGCGGCGGCTACCTGCTGGAGCAGATCGCCCCGCTGATCGTCCAGGTCCGCTCCGCCGGAGGTGTGGCACCCCTCGAGTCGATGCTGGGCGACTGGCATGCCCGCCTCTCGGCCCGCAGCCGCGCCATGCTCACCGGTGCCGCCGCACTCGACGCCTACCTCGGCTGACGACCGGACCTCGCCCGGAGTGAGGTAGCCCGCCGGCCGGCGGGCGCGAGTCCCGCGAGGCGGCGCGCGAACAGCAGGATCACGACGAGCGCGGACACCTCGGCCGCCGCGGTCGCGGCGGCCGCGCCGAGCGGGCCGAACCGGGGTACGCCGAGCGTGACGGCGACGGTCAGCAGCGCCGCGAGCACCGCCATGGCCCTCGTCGCCCGCCCGTAATGGCCGTCTCCGATCCAGTTGAACATCAGCGCCCGGCTGACCGCCATGAACGGCAGCGCCAGCATGAACAGCGTCAGCCAACCGGCAGCCTCCCGGTGCGGCAGGGAGAGCATCGTGCCGGTGAGCCAGGGTGCGAGCCAGGCGACGGCCGCCGCCATGGGGACCGCGCAGAGCAGCGCGACCACCACCGAGAAGTGGGCCGGGTGTGCCGAGTACTCGAAGCCCAACCGGCGGCGCGCCCGCGCCACCATGGGCACCTGCAGCGCCGACTGCACGACACCGCCGATGGCCTGGTAGGCGGTGATGAGGGCCCCGAAGCTGCCCATGACCGCCGGTGTCGCGACCAGCGACAGCACCAGCGTGGCGAACCGCGCCACGTACAGGTCGCCGAGGGCGAAGCCGAACAGATGCCGACTGGAGCGGTATCCGGCCAGGGCGCGCCGGAGCGAGAGCTCCCGGAACCGCTCGCGCCGCAGCGAGCCGTCGCCGCCGAGGACGACTTCGCCGACCACGAGCTGCGTCAGCCCGGCGGCGGCGAGTGCGACGGTCAGCGGCGCCCCGAGCAGGACCATGACCAGCGACGCCGCCTTGCTGCCGCACATCAGTACGGCGCTGGCGAGGAACCGCATCCGGCGGCTGAAGTCGGCGGTCTGCAACTGGGCCAGGCCGTTGCCGAGCGCCACCACGCCCGCCGCCGCCAACGCGGTCGCGTCGTACCCCCGGTGGGCGTAGAACGCGCCGACGACCAGCACGCCGAGCAGCAGTCCGGGTACGACCACCAGCGTCCACTGGCTCCGCACGAGCGTACGCTGCTCCTCGGTGCCGTTGAGGTAGAGCAGCGCCGATCCCCCGCTGACGACGATCAGCACGAAGGCCAGCGCCGACGTGACCACCGTGTACGCCGCGATCTCGCCCGTCTGGCCGAACGACGCGCACAGCGCCAGGATCACCGCGCTCAGCAGCCCGTTGGCGACGACCGCACCGGCCGCGATCGCCGAGTTCCTGGCGAGCGCCCGGTAGCCGGGCCCCGGGTCGGTGGGGCGAACGGCGTCAACGTCGTCTGTCGGCTCGCCGGCCGTCGTTCGCACGATCCGTACTTTACGCAGCACCGATCCGGCGACGCGTCGTCGCATAGCCTGGTGCCATGACTGGTGGGCAGGCTCGTTCCGGTGGGCGGGAAGTGGTCGTCCTGGCGGTGGTCCTGGACTGTGCCGATCTGGCCCGCTCGGGGGCGTTCTGGTCCGACGCACTCGGGTACGTCGCCGAGCCGCTCTCGTCCGGGCGTTACCGGCGGTTGCTGCCCCCGGACGGGGAAGGCGTCGAACTGCTGTTGCAGCGGGTTCCCGAACCGAAGACGCAGAAGAACAGGATGCATCTGGACCTGCGCGTGCCCGACCTGGAGGCGGAGGTGGCCAGGATGCTGTCCCTGGGGGCGCGGTGCGTCACGGAGAGCCCCGTCGAGGAAGACGGCTGGGCGTGGCACGTGCTCGCCGATCCCGACGGCAACGAGTTCTGCGTGCTGCGGCCACCGGCAACGGCCACCGCACCTTGACCACACCGTCGACGGCCGCGCGATCGGGGCTAATCGGCCGATGGCGTATCGGCGAAGGTTTCACGAAGTGCCGGGCCGAGTGACCGGCCGGTCGTCGGCTCGATGAACAGTTCGGCGAGCAGCAGGTCGGCGAGGTAGGTGGGGTTGACCCCCGACTCCTTGCCGCCGAGGGACTGCAGCACGCCGCCGCTTCGTAGGGCGGCCCGTACGGCGGCGGCAGGCAGGCGACGGACCCGGCGCGGTCGGCCGACCGCCTCGGCGATGCGCGCGATCATGTCGTGCCAGGTGAGGTTTTCGTCGGCGACCGGAATGTCCTCGGCACGGGCGTGCTCGAGCGCCTCGACCGCGACATCGGCCACGCTGCGGGCCGAGGCCGCGGCAGTCCCGCCGGCGGGGACGACCAGGGGTGAACGAGACCTTGCCCAACGGTCCAGCGGGCCGGCCCAGTTGGGAAGCCGGTCGCCGGCCCGGCCGAAGATGAAGGGCAACTCGAGCACCGCTACCGGTAGATCCGGGCCGGCGGCCGCTCGTCCCTCCCGGGCCTGCTCCACCCTGCATCGGATGTACGTGTGGCGGGCCGCGAGGCGCCACTGCGGATGCAGCCGATCGTGATAGGTGTAGTACGAGCCCATGATGACCCCACGGGTGAGACCTTCGTGGCGGGCGGCGGTGAAGAGGCGGACCACGGGTTCGACGTTGTCCCGGCGGAAAGCCGGATAGATCGGCTTGCGTAGCGGTCGCTGCTCGTCGGTGCGGGTCGCGTACACCACGCCGTCGTGGCCGGCGAGCAATGGTCGCAGTTCGTCGACCGAGGCAGACTCGACATCGAGCAAGTGATCAATGCCCGGACGGGCGGTGCGCGCCAACGTGGTGACCGCATGGCCTCGCTCCCGCAGCACCTCCACGACATGAGCGCCGATCAGACCACTTCCGCCCACGACAAGAATTCTCACGCCGCATCGTCCACTCCGGACCCGGCTGCTTGTCAAGCCACGATCTGGGCACGGCGCGGGTGGCCCAGCCACGGTCAGCGGCGTAGGTGGGCACAAAACAGGGTCGACGGCGGATCGCGCCGATGGGAGCATCACCGCGTGGTACCACTGCGGATCATCAGAGGCGATGCGACCAGTCCTCAGGCCAGGGGACCGAAGATCATCGCCCATGTGTGCAACGACCTCGGTGGGTGGGGCAAGGGCTTCGTACTGGCCGTCTCCCGTCGGTGGCCGGAACCGGAACACGCCTTTCGGCAGTGGCACCGTGAGCGCTCCGGCAACGACTTCGGCCTCGGCGCCACCCAGTTGATTCAGGTCCGGTCCGACACCTGGGTGGCCAACATGGTCGCCCAACGCGGCATCCGCACCGGCAGCGGCGGGCCGCCGATCCGCTACGAGGCCGTCGAGCGCTGCCTGAACGCCGTCGCCGAGCACGCCACGCGGCTGTCCGCCAGCGTCCACATGCCGCGCATCGGGTGCGGCCTGGCTGGTGGCCGCTGGGAGCGGATCGAACCGCTCGTCATCGCCACCTTGTCTGACCGCGACATAGCCACCACCGTCTACGACCAGAACTGACCGACCCGCCGGCACCGGGAAGGCTGTGGCCGCCTACTGCCCCTGGCGGGCTAGCAGACGGCCACAACGGCTCAGCGGTGGTGCCGGATCAGGAGGCGTACGCCTCGAACTCGGAGAGCTGACCGGCCGGCCAGCCCGTGTTGCCGGTGAAGGTCAGTCGCAGGTAGCGCTGCGACGTGCCCTGGAAGGTGATGGTCACGGTGTTGCCGGTGGCCGGGTTGAACGAGTATCCGGCTGAACCGACCACGGTCGCGTAGGTCGACCCGTTGGTGGAGCCGAGCACCGACAGGGTCTGGGTACGGGTCTGCCAGTCGGCCTGCGGCGGCAGCTTGAGTACCAGGCGGGATACCGTCGTCGCGGTGCCGAGGTCGACCGTGAGCGACTGCGGGAACGCGTTGTTCGCGCTCTCCCAGTAACTCGACGCGTTGCCGTCGACCGCGTTGCCCGGCCCGTACGACTGGTTGGTGCTGGTCGCGGTGATCGGCCGGCCCGCCGCCAGGTTGGTGTTGGTGGAGGTGCCGGTGCCCGACAGCGCCACCGTGTGCGGGCTGCCGGGTGCGTTCGAGACCACCGACAGGGTGCCCGTACGGGCCCCGGACGCGGTGGGCGTGAACGTCACGTTGACCGTGCAGGTCGCCCCGGCCGCCAGGCTCGACCCGCAGTTGTGCGACTGCGCGAAGTCCCCGGTCACCGAGACGCCGGTGAGGTTCGCCGCGGCCGTACCGGCGTTGGTCACCGTGACCGCCGACGCCGGGCTGGGTGATCCGACCGTACGGCTGCCGAACGACAGCGAGCCGGGTGAGAGGCTCAGCGCCGGTCCCCCGGTGCCGCTGCCGGCGTACACCTCGAACTCGGCGAGCTGCGCCGCCGGCCAGCCGCTGTTGCCGGTGAAGGTCAACCGCAGGTAGCGGCGGGCCCCGGCCGGCAGGTTGAGGGTGACGGTGTTGGCACTGGCCGGGTTGAAGGTGTAACTGGCCGCGCCGAGCACCGTCGTGTACGTCGTACCGTCGGTGGAACCGAGCACCGAGAGCGTCTGGTTGCGGGTCTCCCAGTTCGCCGGCAGTTTGAGCACCGCCCGGTTGACCGTCGCCGACGTACCGAGGTCGACCGTGAGCGACTGCGGGAACGCGTTGTTCGCGCTCTCCCAGTAACTCGACACGTTGCCGTCGACCGTGTTGCCCGGCCCGTACCCCTGGTTGGTGCTGGTCGCGGTGACCGGCCGGCCCGCCGCCAGGTTGCTCGACGGGGTGACGCCGGTGCCGGCCAACGGCACCGTCAGGACGCTGCCGGTCGCCGGGGTCACCGTCAGCGAGCCACTGCGGGCCCCTGCGGCGGTCGGCCGGAACGTCACGTTGACCGTGCAGGTGGCGCCGGCCGCGAGCGACGAGCCGCAGGTGTTGGTCTGGCTGAAGTCACCGCCGGTGACCACGCCGGTGAGGGCCACCGCGGCGGTGCCGGTGTTGCGGATCGTCACCGCCTGGGCGGCGCTGCTGGTGTTGACGTTCTGCGCGCCGAAGCTGAGGCTGGTCGGCTGGGCCACCAGACCACCGCCGGTGCCGGCGCGCCGCCGTTCGAACTCGGCCGCCCAGTACGCGGTCCGGTCGAGGTAGGCGGTCTCCGCCGACGCCCCGGTGCGCCCGTACGCGCCGGAGAAGGTCTGGTAGTTGAAGCCGGCCGGCGGGGTGCTCCGGGCGGGTTCGAGGGTGGAGCCCTCGTGCCACTCGTTGAACGAGGTGATCGACACCCAGGTCGGCAGTCCGCCGGTTGCCGTACCGAGGGCGTTGTTCCACACCTGGTCGTAGGTGGCGCCGTTGTTGCGGGCCAGGGTGGGGGTGGTGTTGCCGGGCACGGCCCGGTCGTCGATGTAGCCGGGGCCGATCGACGGGGCCCAGATCAGCCCGTTGGCCTTGGCGTACGCGCTGGCGTTCGCCCAGCCCGGCGCGGTCGCGGCGGCGATCGCGTCGTAGGTGTACATGCCGGAGAAGTTGGCGATCTTCGAGGTGTCGGTGGTCTGGGCCAGGATGATGTTGTTCGCGTTGACCTGCGCCAACGCCGACCAGTCTGGGATCAGCAGGCTCTCGAAGACATAGAACGCCGGGCGGTTGCCCTGGTCCGCCGCCCGGTAGAACGCCGGGTGGTTGCCGTACCGGGTGTTGATGTAGTTGATGTCGGCGACCGTCGAGGCGGCGGTGCGCCCGGCGTACGGCTCCAGGTGCCAGGCGATCTTGATGCCCTGCTGGGCCGCCGCGTTCATCACCGTGTTGACCAGGTTGTCCTCGTACGAGCCCTGGCCCCACCAGCTGTAGACGAGCACGTTCGCACCGGACTGCTTCACCCAGTTCATGTGCTGCGTGAGCACCGCCGGATCACCCGAGTCGTACGCGCCCAGGGTCGGGTAGAAGTCCGCGCCGACGTCGTTCGGCGGGGTGCGCCCACCCTGCTGCCAGTGCCGCCAGCCGCCGTTCGGGCCGGTCGGACTGCCGTACCACGGGTAGTAGAACAGGTGCACGTTCGACGAGCCGGTGGGTGTCGGACCACCGGTGGCGGTGACCACGACCGTGGCGGTGCCACGCGCACCACGGGAGTCGGTGACGGTCAGCGTCGCGGTGAAGGTACCGGCGCTGGCGTACGTGTGGGTGGCATTGGCGGTGTTCGCCGTGCCGCCGTCGCCGAAGTCCCAGGCGTAGCTGAGCGGGTTGTCGCCCTCGGCGTCGGTGGCGTTGCCGGTGAAGGTCACCAGCAGTGGTGCGCTGCCCGAGGTCGGTGTCGCCGACGCCGTCACCTGCGGCGGGGTGTTGCCGCCGACGCCCGGTCCGATGAAGTCCACCCAGTTGACGTTGACCAGGGCGGTTCCCGCCGGGGTGCCCGCCGCCGCCTTCGCCACGAAGTAGAGCGCCCCGGTGCTGGTGCTGGCGGCCAACGGCACGGTCAGGTCGGTGTAGGTCTGCCATCCGCCGGTGCCCGGTACGGTCACCGAGCCGAGCAGTGTGCCGGTCGCCGATCCGCTGCGGACCTCCACTGTGCCGCCGGAACTGCCGGAGGCGGCCCGCAACCGCAGCGACTGGATACCGGTGAGGTTGGTCGGCGAGTACGACCACCAGTCGCCGTTCTCGACGAAGGCGATGTTCTGGAAGCCGCCCTGCGGGTCACTGGTGGTTTCCCGCTGCACGCCCGGCGTGCCGCCGGTCGGTGCGCCGGCGACCCGGCCGGTGGTGGTGAAGTACTCCGCCTGCTTGCGCTTCGGCTGCAACTGCACCAGCGACCGGCCGGTCAGCGGCGCCGCGCCGCCGGGTCCGCCGAGGTCGGTGTAGGTCGCCTCGAGTACGGCGAAGATGTTCGCGTCGCCGCCGTGTCCGCTGTCCAACGAGGTCTGGATGCTGCCCGAGCAGCCCGTCTTCTGCTGCAACGGGTGGGCGTGCTCGTCGTGTCCGAGCAGGTACTGCAGCACCACCCGGGAACAGTCGATCGTGCCGCCGTCCGGGTCGGTGACGTTCACCGTGTAGTTGACCTGGGCGCCCCAGTCGAAGAACCCGCCGTTCGGCGGCGGGCTCAGGGTCACCACCGGCGCGGTGTTGCCGACCGTGACCGGTACGTTCGCCACCGCGCTGCGCCCGCCGGGGTCCGTCACCGTCAGCTGGGCGGTGAAGTTGCCGTTGCCGGTGTACGTGTGGCTCGGGTTCGCCTGGGTCGAGGTGCCGCCGTCACCGAAGCGCCACGCGTACGTGATCGGCTGCCCCTCCGGGTCGCGCGAACCGGCGCTGCTGAACTGTACGGTGAGCGGTGCCCGCCCACTGACCGGTTGCCCGGTCGCGGCGGCGATCGGCGCCGGGTCGACGGCCCGGTAGTCGATCCGGTAGACGCCCGAGTCGTCGTTGTTACCGCCGAAGCCACTCCCCCACTCGATCAGGTACAGCGCGCCGTCCGGCCCGAAGTCGAAGTCCATCGGCCGTACCGTCGACATACCGGTGAGCAGCGGGTTGATGTCGACCAACGACCGGCCGTCGGCGCTGACCTGCATCGTGTACATCTTCGACTGGTTCCACTCGCCGAAGATCGCCTTGCCGTCGTAGTAGGCCGGCCACTTGCGGGCCGAGGCGAGGCCCGGGTCGTACCGGTAGACCGGCCCGGCCATCGGGGCGCCGCCACCGCCGAGTTCGGGGAAGAGCGGGTTGGCGTCGTAGTCGTAGTCGACCGTGGCCGGGACCACCGGGGGCAGGTTGGTCAGGCCGGTGTTGTTCGGCGAGTTGTTGACCGGGGCGGCGCAGTTGAACGCCGGGCCGCTCGGTCCGTTCGGGAAGGTGTAGTCCCGGTACGCGACGTTGCGCCCGACGCAGTACGGCCAGCCGTAGTTGCCGGCCTGGCCGACGATGTTCCACTCCACCGTGTTGCCGGGGCCCCGATCGGCGTTCGCCTGCCCAGCGTCCGGTCCGTAGTCGGCCACGTAGAGGGCGTTCGTCTCCGGGTCGACACCGATCCGGAACGGGTTCCGGAAGCCCATCGCGTAGATCTCCGGACGGGTCTGCGCGGTGCCCGGCGCGAAGAGGTTGCCGGCCGGCACGGTGTAGGTGCCGTTCGCCTCGGGACGGATCCGGATCACCTTGCCGCGCAGGTCGTTGGTGTTACCGGAGCTGCGCTGGGCGTCGAAGTCCTGGCGCCCGGCGCGCTCGTCCAACGGCGAGTAACCACCGGACTCGAACGGGTTCGTGTTGTCGCCGGTGGCGAGGTAGAGGTTGCCCGCGCTGTCGAAGGTCATGGTGCCGCCGGAGTGGCAGCAGGTGTTGCGTTGGGTGTCGACCTGTAACAGGATCCGCTCGCTGGCCAGGTCGAGGGTGTCGCCGTTCATGGTGAACCGGGAGAGCAGGTTGCGTGCCGCCCCACCGTTCGGCGAGTAGTACAGATAGACCCAGCGGTTGGTGGCGAAGTTCGGGTCGAGGGTGAGGCCGAGCAGCCCGTCCTCGTTGCCGGTGAAGACGTTCAGCGTGGCGGCGGTGACCGTGGTCTGGGTGTCCGGCTTGATGATCCGCAGCCGGCCGTCGCGTTCCAGGTAGAACACCCGGCCGTCGGGCGCGATGTCCAGCTCCATCGGGTTGTTGGTGGAGCTGTCGAGGGTCACCTTCTCGAAACTGCTGGTCTGCGACGCGCCGCAGTCGGCCGCGACCACCCCGGCCGCCGTCTGGATGCCGCCGAGCAGGTGGGCCCGGAACTGCGCGTCGGCGTACGACTCGTTCGTGTGGCCGCCGCCGGTGTACCAGGACCGGCCCCCGTCGTACGTCTTGCACCAGGCGGTCGGGTGGTCCGCGCCCATCGCGCCGGACCCCGGGGTGTAGGTCGACTCGTCGAGGCTGGCGAGTACGTGTGCCGAGCCGCGCGGATTGGTCCGGAAGTTGTACCACTCGTCGAACCGGCTCCAGCGGGCCGGCAGCGTGGCGGTGGACGGGTGGCCCGGGTCCTCGACCTTGACGGTCGCCTGCTGGTTGGCCGGGTGCGAGGCGAAGTACGCACCGACCAGGTTGCCGTACCAGGACCAGTCGTACTCGGTGTCGGCGGCGGCGTGGATGCCGACGTAGCCGCCACCGGCCCGGATGTAGCGCTCGAACGCCGCCTGCTGGGTCGGGTCGAGTACGTCCCCGGTGGTGGAGAGCCAGATGACGGCCCGGTAGCGGGACAGGTTCGCGTCGGTGAATGCGGTGGCGTCCTCGGTCGCGTCGACGGTGAAGTCGTTCGCGGCACCGAGTTGCTGGATCGCGGTGATGCCGGCCGGGATCGAGTCGTGGCGGAAGCCGGCCGTCTTGGAGAAGACCAGCACCGCGTACGCCGCGGCGGCCTGCGCGTCCTGGGCGGCGGGGGCGTTTCGGCTGTTTCCGGTGCGCTCGGGCGCCTGGGCCGGCGACTTGGCCTGGGCCGCCGGGGCGGCCTGCGACGGCGCTGCGACGGCGGGCGGGGCGACGGCGCCGAGGGCGGTGACCGTGGCGGTCACGGCGGCGGTCAGCCCGGCCAGCGTCCGGACGAGTCTTCGTGGTGTCGGTGGGTGCGGGGAGCGGTGGTGGGACCGGAACATTCGGGGTCTCCTTTCCCGGTGGCGGTACCGGGACAGGCGCCATCGGCTCGGCGAGACCGTGGTGCCATGGCGGTGCCCGCATCGGGTCTTCGACGAGGACCGCGTCCACCCCCCGCTGTGCGGGTGTTGCGGTCATGTTTCGGCGATGTGTTGAGCGATAGATTAGTCCCGATGCCTGAAAGAATCCATCGGAACCTAGAAAAATTTCGACTATTAGATGCCCGCTTCCCGCTACCAGGGAACGCCCATCTGGCGGTAAGTAACTGAGCATCCCGCACTTCGTTACAAAGGTCAGGTTTGGGCAGATTCCTCGATTGCCGAGGGAGACACCAATATGATCTTGAAACGAGGCGAGGACGTGCGTCCCATCTGGCAGACCACCTCCGCCGCAGCGCTGGCCCTCGCGGTAGCGGGGGTGGCAACGGTGGGGACAGCGTCGCCCGCGCTCGCAGCACCCGGCGACGCGAGCGCCACCGCAGTGGTGGTAGACCTCGACGCCGATGTTTCCGGCGACCCGCTGGTCGCCGCGAACGCCACGATCGGCAACGTCACCGCACCGCCCGGCGGTGGCACCGACTCCGACACGGCGCTGGCGATCAGCCTGCCGGGCGCGCTCAATGTGGTCGCCAGCGGCACGGCGAGCGTCAGTGCCACCCGTGACCCGGGCATCTCGTCCGCCTCATCCGAGATCGAGAATTTCTCGCTCAGCATCATGGGAGTCACGGTGCTCACCGCTGACGCGATCGCCGCGCAGGTGACCTGCCCGGCCGTCGGGGCTCAGACCGCCGACACCCAACTGACCGACGCGGAGTTGCTCGGGGCGCCCGTCATCCCGCCGCCATACCCGAACTTCGGTTACGCCGGGATCGTGGTGCCCGGGCTGATACACGCGGTGCTCGACGTCGACCTGGACAAGGTCGAGACCGTGAACGCGAGCGGGGCCACCACCACCGCCATACTCCTCAGGGTCAGGATCTCGGGCGACGTCAGTCCGGACGTGGCGTACTTCGCCAACGTGGGCACGGTTACCCTCGCCCGGGCGAGCTGCGAGCGGGCAGTGGCCGCGCCGGCGCCAACTGCGACGGCGATCGATCCCGACTCCGGACCGCAGTCCGGTGGGCAGCAGGTGACGATCACCGGGACCAACTTCGTTCCGGCGGACACGACGGTAACCTTCGACGGCGTCGCGGCTACCAATGTGGTCATCGCACCCGGCGGTACGTCGTTGACCGCGACCGCTCCGGTCGGGGCGGTCGGCCCAGCGTCGGTGGTGGTCGGTACGACGAGCGGTGCCGCCGCACCGTTGACGTACACATATCTCGCCGATGGCAGTGACGCGACCGTGACGAACCTGGTTCCGCCGTCCGGTCCGACCTCGGGTGGCACCTTGGTCACCCTCACCGGTACGGGTTTCCAGGGCGCTACCGGAGTGACCTTCGACGGGATCCCGGGAACCGGGTTCACACTGAACCCGGCCGCGACCACGATCACCGTGTCGACGCCGCCGAACGGTGCCGGCCCGGCCACGGTCAACCTCGTCTTCCCGGCCGGCACCACGGCCGCACCGAACTTCACCTACCTCCTCGCCGCGCCGCTCATCGCCGCAATCGCCCCGGACCAGGGCCCGACCTCGGGCGGTACGACCGTGACGGTGACCGGCAGCGGGTTCGTACCGGGCCAGACGACCGTCACGATCTGCAATCGAACCGTTTCCGGCGGCGCCGTCGCGGTGAATCCGAACGGGCTGTCGCTGACCTTCATCGCTCCGGCCTGCGCGAAGGGAGACGCCACCGTCACGGTGACCACCCCGGCCGGCACCTCCAACGGCGTCACCTTCCGGTACGTCTACGCCGGGCTGCCGGTCACCGGTGTGCCGGCGGGCACCCTGTTCGCCATCGCGGTGACGTTGATCGGTGCCGGGGCGATCGCGCTGACGTTGATGCGGCGCCGGTCACGGCTCCTCTTCACCGTCTGATCCGTGCTGGGTCCGTTTGCTGAAACGTGATCACCGCTTGCGTGCGCGGGGCTGCCGGCGGATCGGGATCGTCGCCCGTCCCGGTGGCGGCCCCGGCACCATCCAGTGCGTCGGCCGGACGAGCGCCGCCGGCAGTCGCGTGTCCCCGTCGCCGGTTGCCGCGTTGACCCCGAACTGGGTGAGGAAGATGCTGCCGCGCAGGTCGGCGCCGCGCAGGTTGGTCGCCCGGAGGTCGGCGCCGAGAAGGTCGGCCAGCCGGAGATCGGCACCGGAGAGGTCGGCGCCGATCAGGTACGCGCCCCGCAGGTTCGCACCGCGCAGGTCGGCACCACGCAGCCGGGCGCCGATCAGATCTGCTCCCCGGCGGTCGAGCCCTCGGCCACCGGCGCTGCCCCGCACCAGCTCGCTCGTGCGCAGCAACAGCTCGTTCACCTCCCGCCGGTACGCCGCCACGTCGAGTTCGAGCAGGTCCTCGGGGCTGAGGCGGGTGAGGCTCTCGGTCCGTTCGAGTGCGACACCGAGCTCGGGGCGGATCACCCGGGCCGGTTCCAGGTCGAGCGCCTCGGTCAGATACCAGAGCAGTTCGTGCAGCTGCCGCATGACGGTGAAGACGTCGAACATCTGGTTCGCCGTCTCCGGGGCCCGTCGCCAGTCCTCGCCCCGGTAGGTGACCTGGGCCACCTTCTGCCCAGCGCCGAGACAGTCGAAGACGGTGCACCCGGCGAATCCCTGTTGCCGCAGGTCGCGGTGGATGCCACAGCGGAAGTCCTGGTCCAGGTTCGGGCAGGCGTGTCCGGCCAACTTGTCGATCGCGAAGTCCGCCGAGGCGGCGAAGGCCGGCCCGACGCAGCAGAGCCCGAAGCAGTTTTCGCAGTCGGCCCGCAGGTCGGGGCGGACATGCTCGGGGTGTGACGCGGACAAGGCAGCAATCTCCAGGCGGATGCGGTCGGGCCGATGAAGCGTACCCGCGGTGTGACCGGTCAGAACGCGTGGTACATCAGGTGCAGGCCGACCCGACCCAGGGTCGGGTGCGCGAACGCGCCGGGGACGGTGCCGAGCACCTCGAAGCCGTGGTGGCGGTACAACTCGACGGCGGTGGTGTTCGACTCGACGACCGCGTTGAACTGCATTCCGGCGTACCCACGTGCTCTGGCCCAGTCGAGCGCGTAGCGGCAGAGGGCGGTGCCGACCCCCTGTCCCCGTACGTCGGCCGCGACCATGAAACTGGCGGTCGCGACGTGCGATCCCGGTCCGGGCCGGTTCGTTCCCATCTTGGCGGTGCCCAGCACCTGGTTCCCGTCCACCGCCACCACGGTCAGGCCCGGCGCTGCCTCGACCCACATCCCCCGTGACTGCTCCTCGCTCATCCCGGGGTCGTACGGAAACGTCTCCTCCGCTCGGACGACCTCCCGCACGATCGGCCATACCTGAACCCAGTCGACCTCGGCATACTCTCGGATCAGCACGGCCGGACGGTAACGCCACGGCCAGGTACGGACAACCGATTTGTACGCCGGCCCGTCCAGCGGTGACCCGGCGCCGACCGACCGGTCAGCCGTCGAAGATCCCCTGCCGGCGACGTCGACGCCGGCCGACCGGGCGCTGCGGACCACGCTGACGCGACACCAGCAGGGCCACCACCGTCACCACCGCCGCGACGGCGAGAGCCGCACCGAGCCCGACACCGGTCGTCGGTGACACCCCGGACCACCACGGAGTGCTCCGGGCGGTGGCCCTGGTCGTCGACGCGCCACCGCGCCGGGTCGAGGCCGGGGACGGCGACGGGGTTGCCGTCGCCTCACCCGGATCGACAAGTCGACCGACCGAGGTCTCCCGGGGCAGAGCGAACCCCCAGTCGAGCAGCGCCGCACCCTGCTGCCAGCCCCGCAGCGGTCTCGCCTCGGCGCCGAGCAGGGTCACGACCAGCCGTCGACCGTCGCGCTCGGCCGCCCCGACGTACGTGTGTCGGGCCAGATCGGTGAAGCCGGTCTTGCCACCGATCGCGCCCCGGTAGTTGAACAGGAGCTGGTTGTCGTTCTGGATCTGGAAGCCCTTCTTGGGCGGCTGCGCGGGAATCTGAGCACGTTCGGTCTGCTCGTACCGGACGAACGTCTCCTCGGCGAAGCAGGCGCGGGCGATCAGCGCCAGGTCGTACGCGCTGGTGAACTGCCCGGGAGCGTCAAGGCCGGAGGGTGTCACCGCGTGGGTCTGCAGGGCGCCGAGCTCCCGTGCCCGCTCATTCATCGCCTCCAGGGTGCCGGCGACACCGGCGTCCCCACCGGCCAGACGGGCGAGTACGTTCGCCGCGTCGTTGCCCGAGTTCAGCAGCAGCCCGAGCCAGAGGGTCTCGATCGAGTAGCGGCCGTTGAGCAGTAGGCCGACGGCCGAGCTGCCCTGTTCGAAGTCGAGGTCCTTGCGGGTCACGGTGACGACCTGCTTCGGGTCGAGCTTCGGCAGCACCGTGGCGGTCAGCAGGAGCTTCTGCACGCTCGCCGGGGTGCCGTACTCGTGCGGGCCGCAGCCACCGAGAACAGCACCCGTGTCCAGGTCGGCGACCAGCCACGACGTCGCGCTCACCGCCGGCGGCCTGGCCGAGCCGGGCGCGACGACCAGGCCGGACGTGGCGAGTTCCGGACCTCCGACGGCGCGCTTCACCGGGTCGTCGGCGGGCGGTTTCGGACGTGGCGGTGACGTCGGACGCGGCACCGGTGGCGTGGGCACCGGGCAGGGCACCGGCGGTGTGCTCGGTGCCACCGTGGCCGAGCTGGTCGGTGCGACACCGACCGCGCTCACCGGAACGGCCGTCGCGACGGCGGACGCGCTCACCGGAAGGGCCGTAGCGGCGAGTACGACCCCGGTCACCGCGGCGAGCAGACGCCGCCCCCTCATGAGCGCCAACCTCTCATGGCCAAGGAGGGTAACCGGGATCATTCGCCCGCGTGCGCCAGCCCCTGTCCGGCTGACGCCGGCCGCCGTGTCCTCACCCAGTACGTATCTACTGGTTTCGAGACGGTACGGATTCGCGCGCTTCGGTATGGTCGACGTCACGCCAGCGCGAAGGGGAGAGCATGCCGCGCGTCATCGTCCCGGTGGGATTCAGCCTGGGGCCGCAGCACCGGTACGTCCGACCGGCCGACCCTGAACCGGAGTTCTACGAGGTCCATCTCGGCGGTGACATGATCGAACTGGACCTGGACGAGTTCACCGTCTACGGCTCGGCGTTTCTGGATGTGGCGGGGCACGCCAAGTTAAGAGTGACCCGGGACCACCTGGTACGCAGCCTGCTGACCGCACCAACGCCGCAGCCGGACGCCGAGCGCCTGGTGACGAGTCTGGTGGATCGCGGTCTGCTGTTGGAGTTCGACCCCGAGGGTCCGCTACAGGAGTTGTTCAGCCGCTACCGACTCTTCCCCACCGCCGAGGGCATGGGTACGACCGCGGAGGAGCCCGAGTTCCATCGCATGGGCCGCATGGGCACACCACTGGTCGCCGTACACAACACCGCATACGTGATGTGGGCGTTCTCGTTCCTCCACTCCGACCTCTGGAAGGCCTCGACATACCTGGCAGCGGGAGACACAGAGGAACTGGAACTCGATGAGGAACCGGTCGGTCTGACGCCCGAGGGAGTTGCTCGGGAGTTGGCCCTCAACCTGCCCATGATGATCTCCACACAGTGTGCCTTCCTAGACCCCGTCGTTCGGCTATGAACTATCGCCGTCGACACAATCGCCGGGAAGTGGTCGAATCAACCTACCGGCGCACCTGGAAATACGAGTTCTCCAAGGAAGGGCTTGGCAAGTTCCTGGAGAAGCTCAGCGAGTGGGGTGGCGCCGCCGTCGGTCTGGCTGCTGGTGCGGCGGCGGCTCGGCAGGGACTGCCGGTGAATTCAACGATCGCCTCAGGAGCCGGCATGGTCCTCGGCGCAACCGTGGGCGCTGTCGGCAAGTCGGCCGTTGTCGCCGCGTTCGACACGCTCAAGGAGCGTCGGAGCAAGCGGGAGGCGCGGCAAGACACCGACGGGAGCACGCGGGAATCGGGCGAACCCGCACGGGGTGCCGGGCGCGCGTCACGGACCATGCGACGGGCATCTCGTGCAGCGACACACCGACCCCGAGGCGGGTATGCGAGCCGCAGCGGGGTCGTCAGCGCCGGAGCGGTAAAGAGCGAACTCGATCAGGTGCTGGCCGAGATCGACCGAGCTCACCACGAGCTAACCGGAGTGATTGAGCATCTTCAAAACACGGCCGGTTGGATCATGTTGTTGTTGGCCGGTGGCCGTTCCGAAGCGACACACCACGTCAATGCCCGGATGAGCGGCAGCCGGACGGCGATCGATGAGGCCCGCACACTGCTGCGCCTCGCCAAGGACGATGTCCGGAGTTACCTCCGGAGTATCTAGCGCGGAATCACGCCCGATCAGAACTCGCCGAGCCAGGTCGCCGGGTCGGTGATGAAGATTCCCTTGCCCTGGTGACGCCTGATTACCCGCAGCGCCTCCAGCCGTACGTAGACCATCTGAATGGTCGACGTGCCAACGCCATACTGCGCGGCCAGCTGGGCGATTGACGGCAGTTTGTCCTCCGGCTTGAGCTTCTTGGCTTTGACCGCGCCGATGATCTCGTCGGCGATCCGGATGTAGTCGGGCGTGATCGGCATGGCACTCCTCGCGTGGCACAGCCATTCGATCACGAGCCGCCCTTCGGCAACAACCAACGGTTGACTTACACGGCTTAGTCGTTAGAGTTGAGGTGAGTCGCTTCTCGCGTGGCAACGAGACCGGCTCAGGTTTGTGGTCGGGGCAGGTACATCGCCCGTCTCGACCACCTTTCGAAACCGACCTACGGCGGCCCGCACTCCAAGCTCAGCCGGCACGGCACATGGATCGGGAGGATTGGGTGAGGACGGCAATCACATTGAGCTCAGGTGGGTGGGCGGCGGCTGGCCAGGATGACACGTATCTCGCGGCGTACCTCGGCGGTTTCCCGCACCAGCCTGCGGTGCGCGTACCGGACCACCAGGATGCCGAGGGTGGCCAGGGCTGCGTCCCGGCGCAGATCGATCTCACGTTGACGAGGGTCGGCGTGGCTGGCCGCACCATCAAGTTCGAAATTGACCCGTTCCCGCTCGGCGTACACGTCGAGGTAGAAGGTTCGGCGGGCCACCTGGACGCGTACCTGGCGTTGCAAAGGGGGCAGGTCCCGGCCGGTGAACACGTGATCATGTCCCCAGATTTCCAACGCGCTGCGACAACCGGCCGCGAGCAGGTCGATCAGCCGCCGCAACTCGGCACACCCGGCGAGCTTCGGCGCGATGCGCAGCGCGGCGGCAACCCGTCGCGGCGTGGTGAGACGGTCGTTGACCGCCCGGATGAGTGGTGCCGGCCGGTCGACCGGCGGCAGCAACGGCCACGCGTCGACCAGGGACTGCTCGATCCGGGTGACCGGCAGACCCCGGCGCGACAGCACCTGCGGCGAAGCGATGACAAGACCGAGTCGTTGGTGGACCACCAATCCCGTCCGGCTGCGCAGCCCGGTGTGCTCCGGGACGCTCAGGTGCTGCGGTTCGGTGCCCGGTTGTCGACACAACCCCCATACGTCGAGCGCGCTGAGGTGGCTCAACGCGCCGCGCCCGTCCGCGTACGCGATCACCGCCCGGCGACGCAGTTCGGCATCGAGACGGCCGAGCGCGTCGGTGCTGTCACGAGTCACCAGGTCGCCAGTGGCGTCGAGCAGACCCGCGTCGACGTAGACCCCGGGCAGTACTCGGCGGAGCCGTCCAGACCTGGCCGCCGAGTCCAGGATCTGCCGCGACACGACCTGCTGGGCCAACCGCCGCATCACCAGCCCGTCGCCGAGATCGACCAGGGATCGGAGTACCGGGTTCACGCCCACGACCGTGCGGAGCGGCAGAAAGTGGCGCAACCCGCCCCGCCCACCTGTGGAGCCCCGCGCCCCTTGTGGAAAGCCCCCACCGCTCCCCCTCGTGTGCTACGGGGCTCCACGATCGTCAGTTGCTCTGCCGTAGTTACTCCGGCGTGGCGGGAGGCAGAGCAACTGACGATCAAGGCAGATACACGCGGCGGCGAGGGGGGTGGATGGGGTGGTGACGGGGGTGCGTGAGGTGGGTGAGGTGCTGGACGAGTTGCGGGAGGGGTACTTCCTGGTTGCCGCTGCGGTCGATCAGGCGGCGACGGTGACGGCGGGTTCGCGGCATCCGTTGCCGGCACGGGCGGATCGGTGCTGGGTCGAGGCGTTGGCACTGATCGACCAGGCCGAGCGGGCGTTGAGCGCCGGCATAGGTGAGCTGCGGCGGGTGCCGGGAGCAAGCCCGCTCGCCACGGTCGCCGAGCTGGCGGCGGTGTTGACCACTGCTCAGGCCGGCGTCGACACGGTAGCGACGCGGGTGGGGCGGTTACGCGAGCAGGTCGAGCAGGCCCGGTCGCGGCTGTTGGAGATCGAGCCGGTTGACCCGGCGGTGCAGGCGGCGGCCGGGCAGTGGGAGCTGGCGGTCGTACGCCTGGACCGGTTGACGGTTCGGCTGAACCACGGATCGGCGGCGCTGTCCGCGTACGCGACGGGGTTGTTGGGGGTTGATCCGGAGCCAGAGCGGGCGACGCGGCTGGCCGGCCTGCTGCCACGGACCCGACCGCCGGCTGGCGAGATCATGGCCGGCGCGGTGACGGCGGGCCGGCTGGTCTTCGAGGTCTATCCCGATCTGTACGCGGTGCCGGTGCCCGCCGCCCGCGAAGCGTCATGGGCGCACCGGCTCTGGACAGCGGCACTGCGTCGCCATTGGCGAGCGACGAACCGAGCCGCGGAGCAGGGCGCACACGGCGAAGCGACGCCGGCGACCTGTGGGCGGGCGGTGCGGCTGTTGGCCCGTGGCGACCTGGTCGGCTACCAACGCTGCCTGACCCGGCTCGACCGGCAAGGACAGCTTGAGACGTACGCGAGGTTCCTCGCCGCCGCTCTCCTGCTCGCGGTCGGGCGGCGGTTCCGGTCCGGCTGGGATGACGCGTCGGTGACCAGGTTCGTTACCGGGGCGCGGATCCACTACGCGCTGTCCGCCGAGGATGACGCGCTCGGTGTGGTGCTGATCCGAGCCGCGCTCGGAGAGGCGCACGCGCCGATCGCCGGTGCGGCGCAGGTCGTCACCGTCGAGTCGGTGTTGCTGCTCGGACTGCTCGCCGACGAGGACCTGACCCGGGCCGAACTGGATGAGTTCCTCGCCGAGGCTGGTCGCCTCTGTGGGGCGTACCGCGTGGACCCGTGACGGGTCTTGCTGCACCCCGGCCGGCGCATGACGCGGCGGCCGGTCCTGGTCGGGCCCGGGGCGGGTGCTGGGCCGCCGGTCGTCATCACCCCCTCGGTGACGAACGACCCCGCCCGCCTCGGTGCCGCCCGGGTGACCCACGAACACCGCCGAGAAGGGGAGGAACGGTCGTGCCGCACGTCATCTCGAAGTCGGGAAGGGATACCTGGTGATCTACCCGGCGGCCGACGCCCGGCTCCACTCCCACCACGTACGGGCCGAAGCCTTCGGCACCCGCTGGCGCGGGCTCGACCCGGCCGAAGTGCATGCCTACCTGCATCGGGTAGCCGACGAACTGGACAGTCTGCACCGGGACCTGGCCAACGCCCGGGCCGACGCCGAACGCGCCAAGCAGGGGCTGCGTCAGTGGCAGACCCGGCACATCGGCTGTCGCTTCTCCGACCCGCAGTGGCCGTTCCACACCAACCGGGGACCGCGATGACCGACCCACATTGGGTGATCCACCTTCCCACCCTGCTCACCACCCGCGACCGGGCCACCGCCCTGGTGGAGGCGCTCCGCCGCTCCCTCTCCCACCTGCCCCAACTGGACTTCGGGGAGGTCACGGTCTCACCCGAGGACAACCAACGCCGTCGTCACCTCGTCTACTGCAACCGCTCGCTTGATCACGGCAGGCGATGCCGTCTGCCGGATCAACACCGGGCGGAGTGCGAGAGCGATGGAGGTGGCTAGCCGTACGCCTATGGGGTGCCGTTGTCAATCAGGAACCGGTCAGCGTTTCCGCCTCCACAACAGAGCGTCGCGACCGTCAACTCGTGGCCTGGACGTTCAGCCAGTGATAGTCTCCGGCTGATTCCACTGCGCAGTCAGCTCGCGACACTCTGTGACCGAGATGGTGACACTGGCCAACGGAGGCCGGCAACCGTGGTGATCATTTCCTGATCGAAAAAGGAGTGCCCCATGCCGCCCTCTGCGTCACAGCGCTTCGCCGAGCTGGCCACGGCGCAACAGCCCACCGACACCCGGATCATCATGCGCCGGGCGGTGGTCCTCGGTGGGAGCATCGCCGGCCTGCTGGCCGCCCGGGTGCTCAGCGACCACGCCGACGAGGTGCTCGTGATCGAGCGGGACACCACCGACGTCGGGCTTGGGCCACGTCCCGGCGTACCGCAGGGCAGTCAGGTCCACGCGCTGCTGGCGGCGGGGCAGGCGCAACTCGAACGGTGGTTCCCCGGCTTCACCCAGCAGGCTTTCGACGCGGGTGCGCCACGGCCGACCAGCGGCACCGGCCGGGTCTTCATCAACGGCGTACGGCGTACCGCGCCGATGTCCCGGCCGCAGGTGCCGGGCCTCATCACCACCCGCCCCTTCCTCGAGGCACTGGTGCGCCGCCGGACCCTGGCGATCGGAAACGTCACGCTCGTGCCCGGCCGCGCGGACGGTGTGATCCTCGACCGCGACCGGGTGTCCGGCGTCCGGTACCTCCCCGACGGTGCCGACGAACCCGTCACCGTCGCCAGCGACCTGGTGGTCGACGCGATGGGGCGCTCAAGCCGGCTCGGTGACTGGCTCGAGGAGAACGGATGGCCCCGGCCACCGATGCGTCGGATACCGATCAAACTGAACTACGCCACCGCACTGTTCAAGCGGGACGAACAGGTCAGCGACGCCTGGATGGCGATCGCGCAGACCACACCCGGCGACGGACGGATCCCCCGCATCGGAGGGATCAACTCGGTCGAGGGCGACCGCTGGCTGATGCTGGTCGCCGGGTACGACGACGACCGTCCCCGCCGCGACGCGGACGACTTCATCGCCCGATGCCGCGACCACTTCCCCGCCGAGTTCCGGGAGATCGCCGAGAACGGCCAGATGATCGGCGAAGTGGCCACCTACCACCAGGCGGACAGCCGACGCCGCGACTTCCACGAGCTGGACCGGCTTCCGGCCGGGCTGGTCGCGGCCGGAGACGCGGTCGCCTCGTTCAACCCGATCTACGGGCAGGGCATGACGTCGGCCGCGTTGCACGCCTCCTGCCTCTCGGCGTACCTGCGCTCCGGCCCGGCACCGCACACCGAGCCCGCGCGGGCCTACTTCGCACAGGTACGGGTGATCGTCGACGCGGCCTGGCAGGTCTCCACCTTCGCCGACCTCGCACTACCGCATGTCCTCGGCCCGTACCCGCCCGGATACCGGCTGATCAAGTGGTTCAGCGAACTGCTTCTCGAGGGCTCGATGACCGACGAGGTGATCGACGAACGGCTGGCCAGGGTGACCACGATGGCCGAGCATCCGTACGCGCTAGCCCGACCGGGCACCGTGTGGCGGGCCCTCCGGTTCCGCCTCCGCCGCTCCCGTCGCTCCCGGCGTTAGCGCGAGCGCTGCGGACGGCACCGAGGGCGTACGGCCGAAATGGTCACGGCGTACGGCGGCCGTACGCACCGGCGGCGATCGAGACCCCGACGGCGGCGAGACCAACCTGGAGGGCGAGTTCGATCCAGTCGACACCTCGGGTGTCGGCGACGTCCAGGGCACCGGCGACGATGGTGCCGAGCAGGGCGGCGAGGATGCCGATGACCAGGGTGAGCCAGATCGGAATGCTCTGCTTGCCCGGTACGACGAGACGTCCGAGAGCACCGATGACGAGGCCGATGATGATTGCGGTGAAGATGCCGCCGATCTCCATGTCGGTCCCTTCCCTTCTTGTCTGCCGGGTGGTTCCGCCCACCCGGTGGGCCGTCTGCTCCCAGTGTGGCCCCGCGACGGAAGGGCGAGCAGAAGTCCGTCGACGCACCATCTGGGCGTGGGGCCGGAAACGATCAGCGGTCGGTCGGACACATCGATCGCGCCGGGTAGGTTGGTGGCTCCGACCGGTCAGTGAGGGAAGGCGTCGCGGCGTGGGTGGATACGGGCTCCAGGTAGCGCTGGTAGCGGTACTGGTGCTGGTCAACGCGGTTTTCTCGGGCAGCGAGATGGCGTTGGTGTCACTGCGGGAGAGCCAACTGCAACGGCTGGAGCGCGGGTCACGTACCGGGCGGGTGCTGGCCCGGCTGGCGCGGGAGCCGAACCGGTTCCTGGCCACCATCCAGATCGGCATCACGCTGGCCGGTTTCCTCGCCTCGGCCGCCGCGGCCGTGTCTCTCTCCGCGCCCCTGGTCGAACCACTGGGCTGGCTCGGCTCGGCGGCCGAACCGGTGTCGATCGTGCTGGTGACCATCCTGCTGACCTTCGTCACCCTGGTCTTCGGCGAGCTGGCCCCGAAGCGGATCGCGATGCAGCGCACCGAGGGCTGGGCGTTGCTGGTGGCCCGCCCGCTGGACATGCTCTCCACCTTCTCCCGGCCGGCGGTGTGGTTGCTCAGCCGGGCCACGAACACGGTCGTACGGCTGACCGGCGCCGACCCGGACGGGGGCAGGGAGGAGGTCACCGCCGAGGAACTACGGGACATGGTCGCCGCCCAGCCGAGCCTGACCGCCGAACACCGGACGATCATCAGTGGCGCGTTCGAGGTGGCCGACCGGATCCTGCGGGAGATCCTGGTGCCCCGGGGCGAGGTCGTGGCGCTCCGGACCGACCTGTCCACCGCCGACGCGCTGCACCAGCTCGCCGCCTCCGGGCACTCCCGGGCCCCCGTGGTCACCCGCGCCGGTCTGGACAACGTCGTCGGGGTGGTGCACCTGCGCGACCTGCTCGACGGCAGCGGGGTGGTCGGTGACCACGTCTCCGAGCCGATGTTCATGCCGGAGACCCTCGGCGTCACCGACGCGATCCGGCAGATGCGCCAGCAACGACAGCAGTTCGCGCTGGTCGTGGACGAGCGCGGTTCGATCGACGGGATCGTGACCATGGAGGACCTGATCGAGGAGATCGTCGGCGAGATCTACGACGAGACCGACCGGGACGTCCAGGCCGTCGTACGCGAACCCGGCGGGACGATGCTGCTCTCCGGCACCTTCCCCATCCACGACCTGCCCGACATCGGACTCGATCTCGACGAGGCCGACGACGGCGACTACACCACGATCGCCGGGCTCCTGCTCGCCCGCCTCGGCCACATCCCGACAGCTCCCGGCGAGACGGTCGAGGTGCCCGCGTTCAGTGCGCAGGTGGTCGAGATCACCGGTCATGCGATCACCAAGGTCCGGCTGCGTCCCCGGGCCGCCGACCCGTCCGAGGTCGACGACGAGGTCCCGGCGGACGCTCCGGCGAAGCGGTAGCCGTTCCGGCCAGCAGGCCGGGTGTCGACCTGCCCCGGGCGGGGCGACCGGCGGGTCGGGCGACCCGGTCAGCCGAGGTCGAAGCTGGCGATTCCGGAGCGGACGCCGTTGACCTGGACTTCGATCGCGTGTTCGCCGGGGTAGTAGCGGCGGGTGCTGATCGGTTTGAAGGAGTGCCGTCGGGTGATCGTGAGTTGTTGCCCCGGAGCCAGGACCCGGGTGGTCAACTTGAAGACCTTCGGCACCAACGCGCCGTTCGCCTTCCGGTGGTGCACGACGTAGTCGATCACCAGGTTGGCGTCCTGTGTGCCCTTGTTGGCGACGACGAGTTCGAAGGCGAGTTCGCCGCCGAGCCCGACCGAGGTCTCGGCCAGGTGCGGTCCGCTCACCGCCACGTCGGCGACCGGTGGGAACCCGAGCAGGGACATGGCGCCGGGGTCGGCGGCCTTGACCAGGGTACGCATCGCGTGCCGGACCAGGCGTGGCGTGCTCGGCTCCGGCTGCGCCAACCAACGGGCGGCGGTGGCGACGGCGAGTTCCGGGGCGAGCCGGCTGACGTCGTTGAGGTGGTTCGCCACCGAGCGTCGCACGTACTCCACCTCGTCGCGGTAGAGCGCGTCGAGGATCGGCACGGTCGCGGCGGGGCGCAGCTTCAGCGCCGGGACCTGCTTGGCCCACGGCAGCCGGGGACGGGTGCCCTCGCTGGCGAGTCGCCGTACGTGCTCATCCGGGTGCCCGGTCCAGTCGACCACCGTCGCCAGGGTGCGGTCGAGATCGGCGTTGAGGAACGTACGTAGGGCGAACTCACTGGTCAGACGGCTGGTCAGAGCGGCGAGCAGGCCGAGCCCGGCCTCGAAGTCACCGTCGCGGGGAGAGCCGAGCGCGCGTACCGCGACGGCCTCGGTCACCGGCCAGACCATCCAGCCGGTGAAGGCGGGGTCGGCCAGGGCGGCGTCGACGATCGCGGCGGAGGACGCGTACGAGTCGGGCAGATCGAGCAGAAGAGCATCACGGATGGCCTGCGACCGCTCACTCAAGGTGAGGTTGCCGAGGCGGGTGGCGGTGGCGGCAACCGTCTCCCAGCGTCGACCGGACTCGGCGGCGGTGAGGACCCGGACGAGTCCGGCAAGCGTCGCCCTACTGATCAGCTCTTCGGCGGTGGGCATGTCCGTCCTTACCGTGGTGCCGGCTACGGCCCGGGCAGGGCCGGCGCGAGCATCGCATGAGGCTGGGACATCTTCGGCCGCCGCGCGGCGTCACCATCGAATGGCATCGCGCCCGGCGCCCGGGTGATGGGTGCGAGTGCCGAGAACGACGACACGCCGGGCCGGTGGATGGAATCCCCGCCGGTCGCCGGTGGTCCGGTGTTTGATGGGAACGAATCAGCCGGATTGAGCACCGTTCGCCTCGCGCTGCCGGGTGCTTCTGGCGACCATGAGCAGAAGGAGCCTGACGCATGCAGCTCGGAGTACAGATTCCCACCTTCACCTGGCCCGGCGGGTCGGCCGCACTCGCCGGCGACCTGGCGAACGTCGCCCGCACCGCCGACCAGGCGGGCTTCGGATACATCGCGGTGATGGACCACTTCTTCCAGATCCCCACCGTCGGTGCTCCCGAGGAGGACATGCTGGAGGCGTACACGACGCTCGCATTCCTCGCCGGCCACACCGAACGCGCCACGCTGCTGACCCTGATCAGCGGCGTGCACCACCGACCGGCTGGACTGCTCGCGAAGATCCTGACCACCCTGGACGTGCTCTCCGGTGGCCGGGCGATGGTCGGGATAGGCGCCGGCTGGAACGAGGAGGAGTCGCGTGGGCTCGGATTCCCGTTCCCCCCGCTCGCCGAACGTTTCGAGCTGCTGGAGGAGACACTCCGGTACCTGCTACAGATGTGGTCGGATGACGATGGCCCGTTCGCCGGCAAACACATCCACGCCGCACGTCTCCTGAACGCCCCGCAGCCGTTGACGAGACCACACCCGCCAATCATGATCGGCGGCGGCGGGGAGAAGAAGACCCTTCGGCTCGTCGCACAGTACGGTCAGGCGTGCAACCTGTTCAACACGCCCGAACTGCCGCACAAGCTCGACGTTCTCCGCCGGCACTGCGACAAGGTGGGCCGCGACTACAACGAGATCACGAAGACGGTCTACCAGCTCATGGACGTCGGCGACAACGGCGAGAAGACCAATGAGCTGATCGACGAACTCGGCCGGCTGCACGGCCTGGGATTTGCCATGGCGATCGGCGCGGTGCCGCAACTGCCACGGGCGGACGCACTCGAGCGGCTCGGCACCGACGTGGTCCCGGTCGCCGCCGCGTTCTGATCGGACGGTGGCGTCCGCCGCCTCGGTCAGTGGCACAACCTGATCTCGTACATCTACTGTCCCTGATGTAACCACCCCTGCGTCACCGGGGTTTCGCCGCCTCGGCCCTGGGCGTTCACGGATGCCCTCCAGGGTTAGCGACCATGAAGAGGCTCAGTCGCCGCACCATCGTCCTCGGTGGACTCGCCACCGCCGGCTCGGTGGTGGCGCCCTGGCACACCGCCCAGGCCGCCGTACCGTTCCCGTTCAAGCTCGGAGTCGCCTCCGGTGAGCCGGCGCCCGACAGCGTCGTGCTCTGGACCCGCCTGGCCCCGTCGCCGCTCAACGCGGACGGGCAGGGCGGCATGGCCAACGCCGACGTGACCGTCGAGTGGCAGGTGTCGACCAACGAGCGGTTCAGCTCGCTGGTCTCCGCCGGCTCGGTCGCCGCCCGCTACGCCGACGCCCACTCGGTGCACGTGGTGGCAGGCGGGCTCGCTCCCGACTCCGACTACTACTACCGGTTCCGCGCCCAGGGACACATCTCCCCGGTCGGGCGGACCCGTACCGCACCGGCGGTCGGCACCTTCGGCCGCGACCTGGTGATGGCCTTCGCCTCGTGCGCGCACTACGAGTCGGGCTACTACACCGCCTACCGCCGGATCGCCGAGGACAACCCGGGGCTCGTCCTGCACCTGGGCGACTACATCTACGAGGACGCGGCGAGCGCCGGCTCGGTACGGGAACACCTGGGCAGCGAGATCGTGTCGCTCGCCGACTACCGCCGCCGCTACGCCCAGTACAAGTCCGACCCGGACCTGCAGGCGGCGCACGCGGCAGCGCCCTGGCTGGTGGTGCCGGACGACCACGAGGTGGAGAACAACTACGCGAACATGGTCCGGGCCGACAGCAGCCCGGCGCTGACCGCCGCAGAGTGGACCGCTCGTCGTACCGCCGCCTACCGCGCCTACTACGAGAACATGCCGTTGCGGCCGAGTTCGGCCCCGAGCGGCAACGCCATCTCGCTCTTCCGGCGGGTCCGGTGGGGTCAGCTCGCCACCTTCCACATGCTCGACACCCGCCAGTTCCGGGACGACCAGGCCAGTGGCGACGGGTGGAAGGTCTCCACCGACGCCGACCTCGCCTCCCGCAGCCTCACCGGCGCAGCCCAGGAGACCTGGCTGCTCGACGGGCTGGCGCAGCACTACGGCACCTGGGACATCCTCGGCCAGCAGGTCTTCTTCGCCCGGCAACTGAACTCGGCCGGTGCGGCCAACATGGACGCCTGGGACGGTTACCGGGCCTCCCGCTCCCGGATCCAGCAGGGCTGGTTGAACCGGGGCGTGCGCAACCCGCTGGTGCTCACCGGCGACGTGCACCAGGCGTGGGCGAACGACCTCAAGGCGGACTACGCCAACCCGGCCTCGGCCACCATCGGCACCGAACTGGTCTGCACCTCGATCTCCTCGGGTGGCAACGGGACCGCGAGCACGACGATCCCGAACGTGTCGAACAACCCGCACCTGAAGTTCTTCTCGGACCGGCGGGGCTACGTCCGTACGACCATCAGTCCCACCCAGGTCCGGGCCGACTTCCGCGCGGTGGCCTCGGTCACCGAGCACGCTGCCCCGGTCTCCACGGTCGGCTCGTTCGTCATCGTCGACGGCCAGCCCGGCCTGCGGCCCGCGTAGGAAGAGAAACACATGTCAGCCATCACCTCCATGATCGTCGCGGCGCTGCTCGCGGCACCCGTACCGACCGACATCGCCGCCGAGCCGGTGACCTGGTCCACGGCGAACAGCGTCGCCACCGGCGACCAGGACACACCGGCCATCGCGGCGAACCGCAACGGGCGGGTCGCGGTGGTGTGGGAGGACGACCGGGACGACACCGTGCCGGGCGACAACCTGCACTCAGAGATCTACCTGCGGATGTTCAACAACGGCGCCGCCGTCTACGAGACCAAGATCTCGGCCGGCGGGACCAGTGGCGCCGCCTGGAAGCACATCAGCCCCGACGTGGGGCTGGACGACAAGGGCAACGCGGTCGTGGTCTGGTCCGACGACCCGGACGGCAACGGTGTCTACAACGTGCCGTACCGGGTGGTGTCGCCGACCGGGGCGGTGCTCGCCTCCGGGCGGGCCAACGTGGACGCCGCCGGTCAGCAGCTGGCGCCGAAGGTGGCCGTCGACCCGGACGGGGTGCCGAACAACGCCGCCGGGGTGGCCTTCACCGTGGTCTGGGAGGACGTCCAGGGCACCGCGCCGGCGACGGTGAAGGCCGCCGGCTACACGAACCTGACCACCAAGGCGTACGAGGTGACGGCGAGCCAGACCACCGGCCAGCACCACTGGCCGGATGTGGCGGTGTCGGCCTCCGGGGAGGCGACGGTCGTCTGGGACGAGGACGGCGACGCCAACGGTTCCTACAACATCGGTCTGGTCCGGCTGGCCAGGGCGAACGGCGCGGCGACGCTCTCCCGGCGGACCGCCAACGCCACCAGCGCCGGTCAGCAGGTCCGGCCGGCCGTGGCGGCGAACTTCGCCGGTGACTTCGGCGTCGTCTGGGAGTCCGACCACACCGGCACCCGTGGGGTGTGGACCCGCTCGTTCACCGCCGCCGGGGTGGCCCGGCACAACGAGGTGGAGACCTCGACCGGTGCCGGTGCCGTCGCGCCCGGCATCGGCATCGACGACCAGGCCAACGTGGTGGTCGCCTGGACGGTGCAGGCGGCCGACGCGGACGTCCGGGTCCGCGGCCTCAACCCGGACGGTACGGGCACCGGACGGCTCGCCGCCCAGGTGTTCAGCCAGTCGACCACCGGCCGTCAGGAGCAGATCGCGATCGCCAGTTCGGCCTGGGGCGAGGTGGCCGTCTGCTACACCGACGACAACGACGGCAACCAGTTCGACCAGGTGCTGCTCGGTGTCGGGGCGACGAACTCCACCTGGTGACCAGCTCCCCCTGGTGACTGTCGCGCACCGCCCCGGGCCAGCGGACCGCTGCCCCGGGGCGGCCACTCCCCCGGCAGGTCGTTTCACGTTCGGTGGCCGTGGGTACCTCCGGCCTCCGATGAAGCTGCCCACTCTGCACTCGACCCGCCTGCGCCGCGTGGCGCGGCAACACTTCGGCTGGGGCTCGCTGCGTCCCGGCCAGCTCGCCGCGATGCGGGCGCTGTTGAAACGGCGCGACGCCCTGGTCGTGCTCCCCACCGGGGCCGGCAAGTCGGCCATCTACCAGGTGCCGGCGGCACTGCTGCCCGGCCCGACCGTGGTGGTCTCCCCGCTGCTGGCGTTGCAGGAGGACCAGATCCGGGCACTCAACGACCGGGGCGACACGCGACTGCGGGCGGTTCGGGTCAGTTCGGCCGAGACGCCGAACCAGCAGGCGGCGGCGCTACGTGAGATCGCGACGGGCGCGGCCCGGTTCCTGTTCATCACCCCGGAGCAGTTGAGCAACCCGGAATGCCTGGCGAAGGTGCGCGCGCTCCGGCCCGCCCTGGTCGCGGTCGACGAGGCGCACTGCATCTCGGCGTGGGGAAACGACTTCCGCCCGGACTACCTGGCGTTGGGGCAACTGATCCGGGGGTTGGGGCGTCCGCCGGTGGTCGCGTTGACCGCGACCGCCTCGCCGCCGGTACGCGAGGACATCGTCGCCCGGCTCGGTCTGGAGAACCCGCGTACGGTGGTCGCCGGGCTGGACCGGCCGAACCTCTTCCTCGAGGTCGCGCACTGCCCGACCGAGGAGTACCGGTGGCGGCGACTGCTCCGACTGCTCGACACGGACCAGCGGCCCGGCATCGTCTACGTGCCGACCCGGCGGGCCGCCGAGGAACTGGCCGCCCGGTTGACCGAGGCCGGCCATGACGCCGCGTACTACCACGGCGGGATGCCGGCCGGCGCCCGTACCGAGCTGCACGAACGGTTCCTCGACGACCAGGTTCCGATCATGGTGGCGACGTCGGCGTTCGGCATGGGCATCGACAAGCCCAACATCCGCTGGGTGGCGCACCTGGCGCTGCCGGACTCACCGGACAGCTACCTGCAGGAGATCGGCCGGGCCGGTCGGGACGGGTCCCCCGCCCACGCCCTGTTGCTCTGGCGGGCCGAGGACGTCGGCCTGCAACGCTTCTTCACCGGCGGCACACCGGACGCCGACGAGCTGGCCGAACTCGCCGCGGTGCTGCGTACCGGACCGGTGACCCGGGCGGCGCTGCGGGAGCGGACCGGGTGGGGGTCGCGCAAGCTCGGCCAGCTCCTGGCCCTGTTGGAACGGGTCGGGGCGGCCGGTACGACCGGTCCGAAGCAGCGGGTGTCGAGCCCCCGGTACGCGCCCGAGCCGGCCGAGGCGGCTCGGGCCGCGGTGGCCGAGGCGGAACGGCAGCAGGCGGTGCAGCGCTCCCGTACGGACATGATGCGGGCGTTCGCCGAGGCCACCGGCTGCCGGAGCCAGCCCCTGCTGGCGTACTTCGGTGAGCAGTTGGAGTCGACCTGCGGGCACTGCGACAGCTGCCACGCCGGCACCAGCACCGCCGGGGACGGGGCGAGCGGGCCGTTCCCGGTGCACAGCACGGTGCGGCATGCGGAGTGGGGACCGGGGCTGGTGCTGAGCTACGAGGACGACCGAATGACCGTCCTGTTCGAGAATGTCGGATATAAGACGCTGTCCGTACCGGTGGTCAGCGAACAGGGCCTGCTCACCGGGGACGGAAGTCGGAACTCGTAGAATCCCCGGATGGCTTCCCCGACCGAGCTGCGGACCAGCGAATCGTTGCAGGTGCTGCGCCGGGTCTTCGGCTACGACGCCTTCCGGGGCAGCCAGCAGGAGATCATCGACCAGGTCGTCGGCGGCGGCGACGCGCTCGTGCTGATGCCGACCGGCGGCGGCAAGTCACTCTGCTACCAGATCCCGGCACTGGTCCGCGACGGCGTCGCGGTGGTCGTCTCGCCACTGATCGCACTGATGCAGGACCAGGTCGACGCCCTCACCAACCTCGGGGTACGCGCCGGGTTCCTCAACTCCACCCAGGATCTCGCCGCCCGGCGGCGGGTCGAGTCGGCCTTCCTCGCGGGCGAGATCGACTTGCTCTACCTGGCGCCGGAGGCACTGGGCTCCGGCGCGACCATCAGTCTGCTGGACCGGGGCACGATCGCCCTGTTCGCCATCGACGAGGCGCACTGCGTGGCCCAGTGGGGCCACGACTTCCGCCCCGACTACCTGGCCCTGTCGATGCTGCACGAACGGTGGCCGGACGTACCCCGGATCGCCCTGACCGCCACCGCGACCCCGGCCACGCACGCCGAGATCGCGACCCGACTCAACCTGCGCGACGCCCGCCACTTCGTGGCGAACTTCGACCGGCCGAACATCCAGTACCGGATCGTGGCGAAGCAGGAGCCCCGCCGGCAACTGCTCGACCTGCTGCGCAACGAGCACCCCGGGGACGCCGGCATCGTCTACTGCCTCTCCCGTGCCTCGGTGGACAAGATCGCCGAGTTTCTGGTCGCCAACGGCATCAACGCGCTGCCGTACCACGCGGGGCTGGACGCGTCGACCCGGGCCGCGAACCAGAAGCGGTTCCTGCGCGAGGACGGCCTGGTGATGGTCGCCACGATCGCGTTCGGCATGGGGATCGACAAGCCGGACGTACGCTTCGTCGCCCATCTCGACCTGCCGAAGTCGGTCGAGGGCTACTACCAGGAGACCGGTCGGGCCGGCCGGGACGGGCTGCCGTCCACCGCCTGGCTGGCGTACGGGCTCCAGGACGTGGTGCAGCAGCGCAAGATGATCGACAGTTCGGAGGGGGACCTGACGCACCGTCGGATGCTCGCCGGGCACCTCGACGCGATGCTGGCCCTCTGCGAGACGGTCGAGTGCCGACGGGTCGGGCTGCTCGCCTACTTCGGCCAGCACAGCGACCCGTGCGGCAACTGCGACACCTGCCTCACCCCGCCGCAGTCCTGGGACGCGACGATCCCGGCCCAGAAGCTGCTCTCCACCGTGCTGCGCCTGCACCGCGAACGGAATCAGAAGTTCGGCGCCGGACAGTCGATCGACATCCTGCTCGGCAAGAAGACGGAAAAGGTCGCGCAGTACGGGCACGACTCGCTCACCGTCTTCGGTATCGGCGGTGAACTGCGCGAGGCCGAGTGGCGCGCGGTGGTCCGCCAACTCCTGGCCCAGGGCCTGCTCGCGGTCCAGGGTGAGTACGGCACCCTGGTCCTCACCGAGACCAGCGCGGAGGTGCTGGGCCGGCAGCGGACGGTGATGATGCGGCGGGAGCCGGAGCGGTCCACCTCCCGTGCCGCCAGGCCGCGCGGCGCGGCCGCGACGGTCGAGCTGCCGCCGGGCGCCGAGCCGGTGTTCGAGCGGCTCCGGGCCTGGCGCGCGGCGACCGCGAAGGACCAGGGCGTGCCGGCGTACGTGATCTTCCACGACGCGACGCTGCGTCAGATCGCGACCGAGGTCCCGTCGTCCCTGTCCAAGCTGGGCGGGGTCAGCGGCGTCGGCGAGAACAAGCTGGCCAAGTACGGCCAGCAGATCCTGGACACCCTGGCGAACGACTGAGCGGCTCAGCCCAGCGGATCCCCCGACCGGCGCAGATTCCACCGTCCGGCACCACCCCTGAGCACGGTCCCGGTCAGCGGGGCGATGTCGATACGCCAGAACGAGGCGGGCGTCGCCGCGATCGCGTTGACGACCAGGGCACGGATCACCATCGGATGGGTGACGGCGATGACCGTACGGGCGGTGCCGGGAAGTTCCCGCAGCCAGGTCCCGGTCCGGGCGAGCAGGTCGTCGAGGCTCTCGCCGCCGTGTGGCGCGGCCGCCGGGTCGGTCAGCCAGGCCGCGACCGCGTCCGGCTCGTCGGCGGCGACCTCGTCGAGGGTACGCCCCGACCAGCGACCGAGATCCCCGTCACGCAACCCGTCGTCGGTGACGGGAGTCAGCCCGAGCGCGGTGGCGGTCTGCGCGCAGCGGCGGGCGGGGGCGCAGCGCACCTCGTCGTGGCGGGGCAGGTTCGCGGCGGCGGCGCTGGCGGCGGCGAGCCCGTGCGGGTCCAGCGGCTCGTCCAGGGGAAACGCCGCCCGGCGTACCGCCGGGGTGGGCGCGTGGGAGACGAGGACCAGTCGGATCGTCACCGCTGCGTCGACCTGCTTTCGATCCGGGTGCCGGGTCACGCCGGGACCGCCGGTGCGCGGGGCATGTGGGGCCGCAGGTTGACACCCCGGCGCCGCCGCCCGTAGCGTCCCGACCACAGCGTGACGGTGGGAGGAAGCCGGTGGGAACCCGGCACGGTCGCGCCACTGTAACCGGTCCCCGGATAACGGCGGCTCCCGGAAGTCAGACCCTCCACCGTCACGGACGCCGCTATGGGACGCGTGATCCCGAGGAGGTTTGCCATGGCAAACGTATCCGTATCCGCACTGCCGACGCCGACCGCCGTACCGGCGCCGACGCCGATCCCGCTCCGCCAGATCCTGCCCTGGGCGATCTTCGGTGCGGTGCTCGCCGTCGTGCTGCTCTACTTCGTCGGCGCGGAGCAGGGTGTGACCTCCGTCTTCTCCGGTGAGTCGGTGCACGAGTTCGTCCACGACGGACGCCACCTGCTCGGTTTCCCCTGTCACTAGCAGCGGGCGGACCAAGATGCTCTCCGCTCGTTCGCTGCTGATCCGTGGGATGCTGGTCGGCCTCGCCGCCGGTGTCGCCGCCTACCTGTTCGCCACCCTCTTCGGTGAGGGCCCGGTCGGGCAGGCGATCGATTTCGAGTCCGCGCAGGGTGCCGCCGCACACGCGGCGGCGCACGCGGCCGACGCCGGGGCACACACCGACGCGGCCGAGCCCGAACTGGTCAGCCGTCTCGTGCAGAGCACGATCGGGTTGGCCACCGCCGCACTCGTGTACGGGGTGGCGCTCGGTGGCCTGTTCGCACTCGCGTTCGCGATCGCGTACGGCCGGATCGGTCGGTTCACCCCGCGTGCGACCGCCGCTCTGGTCGCCCTCGGCGGCTTCGTGACGGTCGCTCTCGTCCCGTTCCTGAAATACCCGGCGAACCCGCCGGCCACGGGTAACCCGGACACCCTCGACCAGCGGACCGTCCTGTACTTCCTGATGATCGTGATCGGGGTGGCTGCCGGGCTGCTCGCCCTGCACCTCGGCCGGTGGCTCCAACCCCGGTACGGCGCGTGGAACGCGACCCTGCTCGCGGTGGGGGCGTACGCGGTCTTCATCACCGTCGTGCAGTTCTCACTGCCGACGATCAACGAGGTGCCGGACGGCTTCCCCGCCCTGGTGCTGTGGGAGTTCCGGCTCGCGTCACTCGGCACCCAGTTCGTCACCTGGGCCACCCTCGGGTTGCTCTTCGGCGCGCTCACCGAACGCCGGGTCCGCGCCAGCGCCACCCGACGGGTGGGCGAGACGGTCCCGGCCTGACGGGTCCGGCACGCGACAGCGCACGACCACCTCCGCTCGGCGGGCTCCACGCCCGTCGAGCGGTGGCCGTCGCCGCCGCTGCCGCCCCGCCGGTCAGCGCCGGCTGTGGACCGGGTTCGGGGTGTGTGGCAGCTTGCCGAGCTGCCGCCACTCGGTCTCGGCCACCTCGACCCCGTAGTGCTTCGCGGCGGCCTTGATGTTGGCGAACGCCTGCTCCCGCTCGGCGTCCGTCACGCCCTGTACCTGGTCGAACCGGGCCACCGCGTTACGTACGTGGGACGCGTCGACCATGGGTTCCTTGCGTTTTGTCGGGAACGCGAAGACCGTGTCTGGTAGTTCCCGCTTCTGCTTGCTACCGAGGGTGCCGTGCTCCTCGTGCGGCTTCCAGGTGGTTTTCATGCTGTTTCCCTACCCCGACCGGGGCGGGATACACCGGTTCAGTGGCTGCGGTGTTCGCCGCCGTCGGCATCGGTGGGCAGCTTGCCGAGGACCTTGTCGATGATGTGGATCCGGGCGTTGACGGCCCGGTAGTCGGCGCAGAGGGTGCCCGCCTGGCCCGCCACCCGGGCCATCGTGCCGCTGGCGGTGACCTCGACCGGGGTGCCGTCCAGGGTGGTCACCCGGCCGGCGGCCACCAGCTCGGCCAGCGGGTGGGACCCGTCCACGATGTGCGCCTTGAGCAAGGCGCGCAGGTCGTCCTTGCGCTCGATGAAGAGCTCGTCGAGGGTGTCCTCGGAGAACTTGCCGCCGAACGCGTCGTCGGTCGGGGCGAGAATGGTCAGCCCCGTCATGCCGCGCAGTTCGGGCGCGAGTCCCGAGGCCCGCAGCGCCGCCTCGAACCGGGTGAGGACGGGGATCCACTGCAGCGCCACGTCGACCGGTTCACCGGCGAGCGACGCCGGATTGCCGGGGTCGGTGCCGGCGGGCAGCACGTCGCAGAGTGGACCGGTCACCCCGACGGGTGCCGGTGCGGCCTGGGTGGCGCCCCGCTCACCGTGGTCGGTGCCCGTACATCCGGTCGCGACGAGCGCCAGGAGCAGTGCCGCGACGGCGAGGCCCGGTGCGGTGCGGGACCGGCGGGTGCCGGGGAGGGTCGATGGGTGGTACGGAGCGGATGGCTCGGACACGGTCTCAGCCCTTCGGATCCGGTCGTACCGACGGACCGGGCACGGGGCCCGGCCCGCCGGTACGAGGGTGCCGGTGGTGATCGGTGCGTTACGGGTCCTAGCTGGTCAGAGCAGCGCGCACTGGCCCGATCGGGGCCCCTGCACGGTGTTGCGGAGGCCGAGGCTGATCGGCGCCGGGCTGTTGCCGGCGCAGCTCAGCGGGCCGTTGACGGTGTTCCCGGCGACCAGGGGCAGGTCGGCGCCGGTGGCGTTGGCCGCCAGGGTGACCGGACCGGAGACCGTGACGTCGACCAGGGCGATCGCGCCGCTGGTGCCGGTGACCGACACCGGACCGCGCACCGTGCTGTCGGCCAGGAAGACCCCGGCGGCGCCGGTGGCGCTGACCGGGCCACTGATGGTCGTACCGGTGGCGATCAGGGTGGCGCCCGGCCGGACCGTGACCGGGCCGTTCACGGTGGCACCGGCGAGGCAGGTGACGCCGGAGACGACCAGCGGCCCGTTGTGCCGGCTCGGGCCGCTCGGGTAGACCCGCTCGGCACCGACGAGTTCCTCGGTGCCCTGGGCGTCGAGCAGCAGCGGGATCAGGCCCCGCTCCGGCTGGGCCAGCGGTACGACGTACCCGTCGGCGGTCTTGACGACCTTCCAGCCGTGCGCCCGTATGCGCTGCGCGACCGTGAAGCCCACCCCACCGGGACCGTCGGTACGGGCCCCGTTGTACTGCTCCTCGGTGAGCTTGTACGCGCACGGCGCGTTCTCCAGGATCTGGTCCTCGGTCGGCGCGTTCGCCGGTGGCGGGGCCTCTCCCGGGTGCGGCGCCGGGTGCGCCGGGATCAGGTGCGAGCCACGGAAGACGATCCGGCTGCTGTTCGACGCCTGGAACGTGATCGCCTCGGTCCGGGCCTGCTTGATCGCGTTCAGGTTGGCCCGGTGGTAGTCGAGGAACTCGTTGAACGTCCAGAGTGCGGAGAACGTCTTGCGCCGCCGGTTGTTCGCCGTGTTGCCCTCGTCCGGGCGGGTGGCGCCACCCGAGCTGCGCAGTTCGAGCAGCGAGTTGACCACGTTCTTCAGGCCGAGGGTGTTGCGCAGGATGGTCTCCTCGCCCAGCCCCACGTTGCCCCCGCCGTTGCACCCGTACGGGCACGGCCACCAGCCGTCCTTGGCGCCGTGTTCGTACATGTGGCCCTCGATCATGTGCTGCGACTCGTTGAAGATCGAGGTGGCCACGTTCTGGTGACGCGGCGGCAGCATCGGCAGGTCACCGGCGCTGGAGTTGCCGAACTCGTGCCCGTCGTAGCCGGCCACCGGCCGGTACTCGCGCAGCATCTGCACGAAGGAGAGGGTCTCCGGCTGACGGATCAGGGAGTAGTCGCGGTTGAGGTCCTGACCGGTGGAGTTGCCCCGGGTGTTGGCCGCCCGGCCGTCGCCGTTGATGGTCGGGACGATCAGCACGGTGGTGTGCGACAACAGGTCCTTCGTCCGCGCGTCGTCGCTGAAGGCCAGCTGGCGGGCCATGATCAGGCAGGCTTCGCGGTCGCCGGGTTCGTTGCCGTGCACGTTGCAGTTGACCGAGAGCGGCGAGGTGGCTGCCACCTCGGCCGGGGTGGCCGGCGGAGTGGGGTAGCCGATGACGAACATGTTGATCGGGCGGCCGAGCACGGTTCGGCCGATCTCGACGATCCGGACCCGCTCACTGCGCTCGTCGATCGCCGCGGTGTAGGCGTACTCGTCGACGTCGCTGGTGTACTGCGCGGCCTTGGTGGTCTCCCACTGGGTACGCAGGTTCTGGCCGGGTACCGCCGGGTCGCCCCAGGGCGCGGTGGTGGTGCCGGAGACCGGCAACGAGTACGGCTGCTCGGTGGTGCCGAGGCGGGCGCGTACCCGCCACTGGAACCGGTCGCCGGGGTTGAAGCCGGCGTCGGCGAAGGTCGGCTTCTCGTTGTTGATCTGACGGTTGGGGCGCCAGACACCGACGATGGTCGCCGGACCGGTGGCGGTGCCGGCGTCGTCCACGAGGGTGCGTTCGATCTGGTAGTCGGTGGCGCCGGCGACCGGCGTCCAGGCCAGGGTGGCGAAGCCGTCGGCCTGCTTGACGGTCAGGTCCTGAACCTGGTTCGGTTCGGGCGCGGCGAGTGCGGCGAGGGTGGTCGTGGCCGGGTTGCCGAGCGCGGCCGCCGGGGCGGTGACCGTACCGAGGGTGGCGACGAGCAGTCCGGACAGGACGACCGCCGACGATCTTCTGTATCTCATGGGACCTCCAGGGTGGAAGGCACAGTTGACCAGGGACAGCAGTCCGGCCAGCATGATCGACTCACGTGGATGACGCAAGATCTTGAGCAAATCTTGAGGTTCGATCGCGCGTCGTCCAGGCCGGGGGTCACGGTCGATCCCGCCAGACGGGCCGTGTCAGCCGTCCAGATCGGACAGGGCGGCGCCGTGCCGCTCGACGCCGATGGGCTCAGGCGACGCCGGCCGGGCGGAACTGCACACTGACCCGGGGGCCGACCGGACGGCTCGTCTTCGGGATCGCGTGCTCCCAGGTGCGCTGACAGGAACCGCCCATCACGACGAGGTCTCCGTGGCCGAGCGGGAAACGCAGACTGTTCCCGCCACCCCTGGGGCGGAGCAACAGGGGGCGCGGCGTGCCGAAGGAGACGATCGCGACCATCGTGTCGACGGTGGCGGAACGACCATGGGTGTCACCGTGCCAGGCCACGCTGTCCCGACCGGTGCGGTAGAGACACATGCCGGCGGTGACGAACGGCTCCCCCAACTCCGGCCCGTAGTGCGCGTTGAGTCGACGGCGCGCCTCGGTCAGCAGCGGATGCGGCAGCGTCTCGTGGCCGGCGTACCACCGCAGCAGGCGCGGCACGTCGACCTGGTCGTCGTACATCCGGCGGCGCTCGGCGCGCCAGTCGACCTCGTCAAGCAGGGTGCCCAACACCAGGTCGGAGCCGTGCACCCAGCCGGGGAGGTGGTCGACCCAGGCGCCGCGGGTCAGCTCGTGGCGGCGGACCGCCCCGGCGAGCCGACCGAGACTCGCCGTGGGTGCCGTGTCCAGCATCGAGGGCTGGTAGCTGCCGTGCGCCACCCGGTCAGCGTACGCGACCTCTCGAACAAACGTACGAGCGGGTCCCTTCCGGGGCTGGTCAGAACCGGCGCACCGCCGTCACTCAGTCGACGAACGTGGTACGCGGCACCGTCTCCGGTGACCAGCGCACGTCGTACCGCGAGGCGGCGACGCCCTCGGCGAACGCCCTGCTCGCCGCCCGCGAGCTGACGATCCGCCAGTCGAGTTCCTTGTCCACCTCGAACCAGATGAGCCCGATGATGTCCTTGTGCCGGGGCAGCAACTGGAACGTCTCCTCGATCCATTCGACCTTCCGCCCGTTGTCGTCGGCCGCCGCGGTCTCGGTGATCACCAACGGCCGCTCGCTGAACGTACGCATCTCGTCGATGGTCTCGTCGAAGATCTCGTCGAAGGAGCGATAGTCCGAGAAGTACCCGGTGCCGTAGTAGCCGGAGAGCCCGAGCCAGTCGACGTACTCGTCGCCCGGGTAGAGCGTCTCCAGCGGCGGGTTGCTCTCGTCCCACTGCACGTTCGGGCTCCACACCCAGGTCACGTTCTCGGCCCCGGCGGTACGGAAGAGGTCGTGCAGGTGCCGCCACGCCTTGACGTACTCGCCGCGACGGTTGCCGTTGGCCGCCTCCGACCAGGGGTACCAGTCGCCGTTCATCTCGTGGGCGAACCGGATCGCCACCGGATAGTCGAGCGACTTGATCCCCTCGGCCCAGGAGAGCAGATAGTCGTCGAGGTCGCCGCGGATGATCCGGGAGAGCCGGTAGTCGGGCTGGTCGGAGCGGATCTCGTCGATCTCGCGCTGGTCCAGGTCCTGCTCCCGGGCCTGCTCGTCGATCCGGTAGTCCCACGGTTCCCAGGCCAGCATCGGCATCATGCCCCGGTCCCGGACCCGGTCGAAGAGCGCCCGGTCGAACCGGGCGACCGCCCAGTCCGCGCTGAAGAGCATCACCTGCGGCTGCCGGCCGGCGGCCTCGGCGAAGTCGTCCACCGCGCCGAAGTCGTAGGCGCCCTCGTGCGTCATCACGCCGACGAACACCTTGCCGGCGGGCGGGAAGAGCTCCCGCTCCCGGGGACTCGGCGACGACGAACCGCCCGGGCCGGTCGTCGCCGCGACCCCGGAGCCGACGTCCGCGCCCCACCGCGGCGCCGTGCGGGGTGCGACCACGAAGGCGTACGTCAGCAGCAGCACGCCGATCAGCGCGACCACGACCCTCGGTACGGTCAGCCTTGCCATTGCCTGTCCCCTCGACTGTTCCGGGTAACGGACGCGGCCGGCGCGGCCGGTTCGTCGCGAAGTTCACGGCGGGCCAGCAGTCCGGTCACGATGGCGATCGCGGGCGGGGCCAACGCCGCCACCAGCGTCAGCGCCGGCCACACCCGCAGCAGCGGATAGCTGTGGTCCAACACGAAGCTCAGGGTGAGCATGGCGGCGGCGAACCCGGCCCAGAGGAAGTGCAGCCGGAAGGTGCCGAGCGACTCGGTGGTGCGCAACTTGCCCTTGGCGGTGACCACGAAGGCGAGCTTGCGCCGCAGCAGCGCGGAGAGGCCGGCGGCGACGTAGATCGGGCCGACGAACAACGCGAGCGCCATCCCCACCATGCCGATCTCCTCCCGTTCGTGCGCGGCGATGTTGTAGCGGCGCAGCCAGAGCCAGACCATGAACCAGGTGACGAGGGTGGTCCCCCAGAGCGTGGCCCAGACGGTGGTGTCGAGCTGGGCCGTGGTGACGCCGGTGCACATGTAGAGGGCGGTGGCGAAGTTGCCGAGCAGCAGGCTGACCGCGACGCTCGGGTAGTAGAACTGGAGCAGCCGGTACTGCCACCGTCGCCGGGTCCCCAGTGCGCGCGGCGCGCGCAGGTCGGGACGGACCAGGATCTCCCAGATCCCGGCCGCCCACCGTTTCTGCTGGTTCAGGTAGTCCGCCCAGGACGTGGGGCCCTCGCCGATCGCCACGACGTCCGGGGTGTAGACGCCCTTCCAACGGTTGCCGGTCTGCGGATTGGTCGCGGCGTGGATCCGGATGCTGGTCAGGTGGTCCTCGATGATCGAGTCCTGGTACCCGCCGATGGACCGCCAGGCGCTGGGGCGGTACAGGTGACCGGTGCCGGTGAGCAGCGGCGCGTCGAGTCCGTTGCCGCCGCGCGCGATCAGGCCGTTGTAGAGGTACTGCTGTACCGAGGCGCCGTGCGCGACCCAGTTCTGGTGCATGTTGCCGTACACCTGCGGGGTCACCACGAAGGCGACGTCCGGGTCGCGGAAGTAACCGAGGGTCCGTTCGAGGAAACCGGGCAGCGGTACGTGGTCCGGGTCGACGTTCGCGACCACGTCGTAGTGGTGCTCGTGCTCGGCCCGCCAGGAGTTGTGGTTGCCGGACTTGGTGCGGGTACGGAACTCACCACTGGGCTGGTTGTACTCGGGCCTGCCCTTGCGGCTGAAGTGACGTACGCCGAGCCGCGCGGCCATCGCCCGTACCGCCGGGTCGTCACCCTCGTCGAGGATCCAGACGTCGACCGGGCCGCAGTAGACCAGCTCCCGCATTCTGCGCAGGGTCCGCTCGGCGACCTCGATCGGCTCCTTGCTGGGCACGATCGTGGTGAGCAGGGCGACCCGCAGCCCGACCGGCGGGTCGACCGGAACCGGGTCCTTCGCGTTGAAGGCGAAGACCCAGACCGCGACGTTCTGCGCGATGCGGATCAGCTCGATCGCGACGACCACGCAGAAGCCGATCCGGGCGAGGGTCAGTTGCCAACCGCTGATCCCGATCACCCCTGCGCCGGGTACGTGACCGGGCAGCAGCAGCCAGGCGACGAAGAGCAGGCCGGCGGCGCCGTTGAGACAGACGAGCAGGGTCAGCACCAGCCGTGCGGCGGGCGAGGCGACGTGCCGGAACTCGACCGACGGCTGTTCCCGCCGGGGCGGGACCAGCGGTCCGGCGGTCGCGCCGCAGTCCGCGTACGCCACCCGGGCGCTGATGTTGCGCTGGCGTCGGTCCGGCGGGCGCCGCCGGTCCGTCGACCTCGATCCGTGGCGGCGGTTGCCGCCTCCCGGCGGCGGCGCGGGTGGGACGCGGGTAGGGCTGGCCTTGTCGGCGACGCTCACGATTTCCCCCAAGAACCTGAACCCTGCTCGCCTCAAACCCTGCTAGCCAGATCTTAAGCGGGCGATGCTGACAAACATTGCGAACCTGCTTAGTACCCACAAATGCGGCAACCCGCCCCGATCAGCTGCCCGAATTCGCTTCCCGGATCAGCTGCCCGACCGCTCAGACCGCCGTCCGCTCGTCCACCAGCAGCGCCAACGTGAATCCCGTCGGACGCCAGATCTGCGCCACCTCGTACCGCGTGCGCAGCAGTTCCTCCTTGCGTCCACCGATCGCGTGCATCGGATCGGTCAGCTCGCCCAAGCGCACCACCCAGAGCCGTCCGGCGTCGCCGAGGCAGCGGCCGACCTCCACGCACTCGGCGACCGGGACATCGCCGAAGGCGCTGACCGGTCCGATCGCGAGCAGGTCGTCGGGGCGGCGGTCGGCCGGCAGGTACCGGTCGAGCGCACCCCGGCCGACCCGGCCGCCGTCCGGATCGGTCGAGACGTAGACGACCCCGTCTCCCGACCGCATCCCGGACTCGACGATCGCGGCGAGTTGCCGGGTGTTCTGGTCGTGGCCGTCGGGCTCGCGGAGCGCCGCCTGCACCGGCATGCCGATCACCGCGATCGCGGCCAGCACCGCCGCGCCCCACACCATCCGGGTCCGCCCGAGCGCGACCGCGCCGAGGGTCGCCCACGCCGGCAGGGTGAAGAGCAGGCACTGCGGCAGCGACAGGGACACGACTCGCGAGACCAGCAGCAGCACGAGCAACGGTACGACCGCCCAGGCGGTGTAGATCGCTGTGGTGCGGCGCAGCGGGAGGCTGAACAGGGCCAACCCGAGCAGCAACGCACCCAGGGCGGTGACGCCGAACAGTTCCCCCGGCGCGCCGGCGAGCAGCCCCGGATCGCCCCCGGATGCGCGCAGCGGCAGCCCGGTCACCCGCGAACCGAGCCAGAGCAGGGCGAGCACGGGCAGCGCACCGGCCGACGACGCCAGCAGCCACCGCCGGGCCAACTGGCGCCCGAACGCGAGCACCGCCCAGCCGTGCCCGGCGAGCAGCACCAGCGCGACCGTGTCGAAGAGACCGAGCAGCAGCACCGAGGTGCCGTACGCGACCAGCAGCCAGCGGCGGGGCCGGTCGATCGCCAGCACCAGGAACAGGCTGGCGAGCACCGCGACCAGCAGGGTGAACGCGTACGGCCGGGCCTCCTGCGCGTACCGGGTCGAGGTCGGCAACAGCGCGAAGATCACCCCGGCGAGAAGGCCGACGCGCGCCCCGAACAGTCGGGTCGCCAGTGCGCCGACGAGCGCCGCCGCGGCCGCCATCGCCAGCAGCGAAGGCGCCCGCAGGGCCAGGTCAGAGGTGCCCAAGCCCTCCACCCACGCCCGCATGACCAGGTGGTACGGCACGCTGCCGACGTCTGTCCCGTGGCTCGGGAGCCAGTTCTCCCGCCAGGACGACGTGGCCCGGTCCCAGGTCACCAGTTCGGCGGCCCAGAGTCCGGGTCCGGCCACCCCGGCGAGGCCGAGCAGTCCCATCACCGCACCGGGCACCAGCCAGGACGCGATCCGCGCCACGACGGCCGCAGGCCCGGCGCTGTCCCGGTCCACTGTTCCGTACCGGGCGATCCGACCCTCTCCCCAGGGGTCCTCGACGCTCGCCTCCGACGCCCCGATCCGGGGCATCACTACGGTTTCCGCATCCGTCATCGTGACTCACGACTTCCCTAGGGATGGGCGGTCAAGGCCATGGCGATGCCGCCCTGAAGCGATGCCAGGACAAGGTCTTCGGTGTTCGCACAGCGTCTCGGGTGTTCGCGCAGCGGCGGCGGCACCCCGCCCGAGCTTCCCGGTGGGTGCCGGCTGTCATCTGGATCGTAGTGAGGATCCTTCGGGAAAAACCTTCAAATGCCCCGTATCCCGGGCGTCCCGCCCGAGGCGCGCCGGGCTTTCGCACGATCGGGTGACGGCGGTCGGGGTCCGGCAGAAGGTCGGCCGGAGTGTGGGCGCCTGGACGTTGGCGACGAAACTCCGATCTGGACGGTCCGCTGCCGGCCACCGCCCGCGAAATCCGAGGTCCGCCCGACTGACCACCGGTCGGCGGACCCCGGCCGACATCGCCGGGGCGTCGACGAACCGGAGGGTCCGACGAAACGATTGCCCGAACCACTTGGCACTCATCGGTGGAGAGTGCTAAAAAATGAGATGTCGCACCTGACCAGGGCGGTGAAAGACCACCTTGCTCGGGCAGGCGCGACCTCGGAAACGAGCGCCACAGGACCTGCCGGACCCGCCGGCAGGCAGTCTCAAGGAGGTGGTTGGCGTGGTGCTGACTTTCGATCCCTTCCGCGAGTTCGACCGTCTGGCCGGTCAGGTGTTCGGCACCACCGGCAGCGGCGCCGCGACCATGGCGATGCCCATGGACCTGTACCGGTCGGGTGACCACTTCGTGCTGCACTGCGACCTCGCCGGGATCGACCCCGGTTCGGTCGACGTGAACGTCGACGGCAGGGCCCTGACCATCCGGGCCGAACGCAGCGCCCGCACCGACGCGGACGTGCAGTGGGTGCGCCGGGAACGGGCCACCGGAACGTTCGAGCGCCGTATCGCCCTGGGCGACGGGCTCGACCTCGACCGGATCAGCGCGACCTGGCAGGACGGGGTGCTCACGCTGACGATCCCGGTCGCCGAGCAGGCCAAGCCCCGCCGGATCCCGATCGGAACGACCGCGGGCCCGGCCCTGACGGGCACCGCCACCGCCACCGACACCGTCGCCCTCGACAGGTCCTGACCGACCGGAGGACGGGTGACGTGCCCACCGGTACGACACCCGTGGGTCTCGCGGGCGGTTCGCCCGCGAGGCCCACCGGGCCGGTGCTCATTCCTCCGGACGTGGTCCGGGCTTCTCCCCGTCGCCGCCCCGGCCGCCGGGGCGGGTGCTGGCGAGCCAGATCCCGAAGACCATGGCGAGTATGGCGGGCACCTCGACCAGCAACCGCAGCCCGGTGATGGAGAGGGTCTCGTGGAACGCGGTCACCCCGATCACCACGCTGGCGATCGGGTCCACCAGCGTGATCGCGGTCAGCGGCGCGGCCAGCGGCCCGTTCTGGAAGGCGTTCTGGTTGAGCATCACACCACCGAGCCCGGCCAGGGCCAGGGCGTAGAGGTGCCAGTCGGTGAGGGCGTCGAGCGGGTCCGCGAAGAAGCGTCCGGTGAACGCCTTCAGCAGCACCGCCACCCCGGCGTAGAAAATGCCGGTGGCGACCCCGAGCAGCGTCCCACGCAGGGCACTGGTGGCACGGTGGGCGAGGGCCAGGCAGACCACCACCACCAGTCCGCTGCCGAGCCCCACCCCCAGCCAGGCCATCAAGGTCGGCTCCGGCACACCGGGGCGCGGCCGCGCGACGACGAGAAAGGCACCGAGCCCGACCACGCAGGAGGTGACCGCGATGACGTCGCGGGGGTGCGGGCGTCGACGGTCGAGGGCCGCCTCCAGCGGGATGGCCAGGAACATGCCGCTGATCAGCAGCGGCTGGACCAGCGTCAGCGGGCCGTACCGGAGCGCGAGCGCCTGCAGCAGGGTGCCGGTGATGTCGGGGATCTTGCCGAAGAGCCAGCTCCGGCGGCGCAGCAGCCGCATGAACAGCCGGGGGTCGAATGTGTGGTGCGCCGGCTCACGCCGGGCGGCGCGCTGCTGGAGCGCGGCCCCGGTGGCAAAACAGGCGGCGGCACAGAGCGCGAGCAGCACCGCGAGCGGTGTCACGGATCGTCCCGCTCGCGACGCGACGCCCCCGACTCCGTACGCACACAATCACGCTACGTGATTAGCTGCGGTCCCGCCGCGCAGTTACCCGTACGACCACAGACTCCCGAGGCACCCGGAACAGCCCGCCCCGACTGGTGTTAGGAAGGGCCCCTTCCTCTACCGAAAGCGATAACAAGGGGCCCTTCCTTCCGCTCATTCGGGCCACGGGTTGGTCTCGATCACCTGGACGAAGTCGGTACGGGTGAAACCGGGCACGAAGTGCGCGAGCACGTCGGCGTTGACGGTGCCGAACGTGGTCTCCGGACGGTCCCGGAACCCGTTGGTGAACGCGGCCAGGATCTGCCGCTTGAAGTCGGGGCGGGGATGCGCCTCGACGACCGCCGCGATCGCCGCCGGGTCGAGGTCGTGGTAGCCGATGCCCAGCACATCGGTCTCCACCCCGGCGGTGACGAGGGCGACCTCGGGTTCCATGAACTCGGGGATGCCCGGGGTGGTGTGCAGGGCGATCCCGGTCCAGACCTTGCGTACCGAGTCGGCGTCGATGCCGTGCGCGACCAGGAAGCGGCGGGCCTCGTCCGCGCCGTCGATCTCGAAGCGCCGATCGGCGCTGCGGTAGCCGTCGGTCAGCCCGAGATCGTGGAACATCGCGCCGACGTAGAGCAGTTCCGGGTTCGGGTGCAACCCCCGGCGCTGTCCCTGGAGCATGCCGAAGAGGTAGACCCGCCGGGAGTGGTGGAACAGCAGCGACGGCGCCGCCTCGCGTACCAGGTCGGTCGCCTCGCCGACCAGGCGGCTCGGCGGGATCTCGATTCCGGCGATGCGCTCGGCCATCGGTTTCTCCTCAGGATCGGAAGGTGGGGACGGACGCCCCTGGGTCGTGGCCCACTCTCGCCGTCCGTGCCGATCAGCCGCCATGTCCTTTGAGCCATACTGGCCACAGATTAGGACATCACACCAGGTGGTAGAACCATGACGGACGGATCCATCCGACCCCACCGGGTCGGCGTGCTCGTTTTTCCCGGCGTCACCCTGCTCGACGTCGCCGGTCCGGCCGAGGTCTTCACCGAAGCGAACCGGTACGGGGCCTCGTACGAGGTCACGCTCCACTCGCCCGACGGCGAACCGGTACGGTCCTCGACCGGCCTGGGGCTGACCGTCGACGGCCCGGTCCCGGCCGTGACCGGGCTCGACACCGTTCTCCTGCCCGGTGCCGAGGCGCTGGCCGTCGCCGGGCTCGATCCCGCACTGGTGACGGCGGCCACCACGATGGCCCGCTCGGCCCGACGGGTGGTCTCCGTCTGCACCGGCGCGTTCCTGCTCGCCGCCACCGGTCTGCTCGACGGCCGTCGCGCCACCACCCACTGGCGGCACGCGGAGACGCTCGCCCGGCGACACCCGAAGGTCGCCGTCGAGGAGGACTCCCTCTACGTCATCGACGGCGAGGTGGCGACCTCGGCCGGCGTCACCGCCGGAATCGACCTCGCCCTGGCCCTGGTGGAGGCCGACCACGGTCCGGCACTGAGCCGGGACGTGGCCCGTTCCCTGGTGGTGTTCCTGCAACGGCCCGGCGGGCAGTCCCAGTTCTCCGCCCCGTCGCGGACGCCCAGGCCGCGCCACCGACCGCTACGCGAACTGCTCGACACCGTCGCCGCCGACCCGGCCGGCGACTACTCCGTACCCGAACTCGCCGCCGCTGCGGGCGTCAGCCCCCGCCACCTGACCCGGCTCTTCCAGCGGGAACTCGGCACCACTCCGGCGCGGCACATCGAGCGCCTCCGGCTCGAGGCGGCGCAGACCCTGCTCGATGCCGGCCACACCGTCACCTCGGCGGCCGGGCGGAGCGGTTTCGGCAGCGACGAGAACCTGCGCCGGGCCTTCATCCAGCACCTCGGCATACCGCCGGCGACCTACCGGCGCCGCTTCGCCAGCACCATCCGGCCCCGCTGACCGGCCCTGGACCACCTGGGTCGCAACCGCCACACCAGCACGCCCGCCAACGCCGCGACCAGCAGGCTCACGGCCGCGGCGACCTGCCGCACCGGCGCGGGCCAAGGCCCCCGGTCCGGGTCGTCGCCCGACCGTACGGTCAGCGTCGGCAGGAGCGCGGTGGCGGCCCGGATCTCGAGCGCCAGGCACGGCTGCGTGTGGTACTCGCAGCTGCTGCCCCGGTCCAGGCGGGTCAGCACGACCGGGTCGCCCCCGCCGACCGGAAGTTCGCTGATGCCGCCCAGGGTGAGCGTGAGGATCCGGTCGGACGAGCGCCAGCCGAGCAGTTGCTCGGCCGAGACCGGGGGCGGCACCGGCGCGTCCGAGACGGCGTCGACGAAGCGGACCTGGTGGGGGTCCGAGGCCCCGGCACCCGAGAACGGGTCGGCGGGTTGGACCGCGAGCAGCCGGCCGTCGGGTGACCAGGCCACCCGGGGCGCCAGGACGAAGCCGTGGGGGATGTCCACCCGGCGCAGCCGCCGCCCGGCCCGGTCGACGATCCAGGTCTCCGCACCGGACTGCACCGCCAACGATTCACCGTCCGGGGAGAACGCCGCCGCCGACACCGACTCCACCCCGGTCACGGTGGTGCTACGGCCGTCGGTCAGGTCGAGCAGGGTGAGTGTCCCCCGCTCCCGGGCGATCTGCTCGACCTCGCCGATGATGGAGGTGCTGCCCTGGTACGGCGCGGCCGAGTAGGCGACGTAGCGGCCGTCCGGCGAGGCGGCGAGCAGGGCGACGGCGGCCGGAGCGGGTAGCCGGAACTGGTGCCGCAGTCCGGTGGAGAGGTCCAGCACCGTGAAGGCGCTGGTGGCCCGGTTCGCTTCGGTCGTGACCACCGCGCGGCCGTCGGCGGTCAGCAGCCAGGGCGTCCCCGGCGCTATCCCGTCGAGCTGCCGGTAGCTGTTGCCGTCGGCACCGAGTGCGAGCCGCTGCCATACATTGATCGTCTCGCCGCTGCCGTACTCGAAGATCATGACTGCCCGGTCCAACGGGGCGTCCCCGATCGTGCCGGTACGGAACGAGAAGGGTGCGAGCCGGTCGGGCAGGCCGACGCCGGCCGTCGGGGTGGCGGGCTGCGGCGACCGGGACGGAAGCGGGCCCAGCCCGAGCAGGCCGACCGCGAGCAGGACAACGAGCAGGACCGACCCGCCGAGCGCCCGCCGACGGCGTACGCCGCGCCGGCCGACCGCCACCAGTCGCTCGGCGTACCCCTCGGGCAGCGCCGGCCCGTCCCCCGGATCGGCTCCCCGGAACAGCTCGCTCACCCGCTGCTCGATCATCAGGACTCCCGCACGTAGTCGGGCATCAGCCGGCGCAACGCGGCGATGGCGAGTGAGGTCTGGCTCTTGACCGTGCCCGAGGAACAGCCGAGCGTCCGGGCGGTCTCGGCCACGTCGAGTCCGTCCCAGAAGCGGAGCACGAGCACCGCGCGTTGCCCGGGTGAGATCCGGGCCAGCGCCGCCATCAGGTCCAGGCGGCTCTCCGTACCCGGGTCCGGGGCCGGCCGGTCGGCGGACTCGGCGAACGTCCGGACCCGCCGGGCCCACCAGCTCTGCCGCTGGTCGAGGAAGGTGTTGACCAGCATCCGGCGGACGTACGCGTCGGGTGACTCGGCGGTCGACGCCTGTGACCAGTACCGGTACAGCTTGAGCAGGGCCGCCTGCACCAGGTCGTGCGCCTCGTGCCAGTCCCCGCAGAGCTGGAAGGCGGTACGGCGCAACGCCACCGTCCGACCGCGGACGTACTCGACGTACGCCTCTTCCTCGTCGGCGCGCATCCGACCCCCTCCCTCGCACCTGATAGACACCAGCAGGGCCGTTCGGGGTTGTGGGCGATGATCGGATTTCTTCGCCGAGGGTACGGTTTCCTCGCCGACGGTACCGACGGCGGCGACCGGTGCACCCTCGGGTGTGATGTGAGGAGTCCAGATGACCTCGGTAGCGGTGACCCGCTTCGGCATTGTCGGCAGTGGCTGGCGTTCGTTGTTCTTCCTTCGACTGGCCCGGCTGCTGCCCCAGTGGTTCGAGGTGACCGGGGTGGTGACCCGGACGGCGGAGCGGGGCGACGAGGTACGGGCCGAGTGGGGTGTGCCGACCTTCCGTACGACGGACGAGTTGCTCGCCCAGGGGCGGCCCGACTTCGTCATCGTCTCGGTGCCCTGGGCAGTGACCCCGGCGGTCACCCGTGAACTGGTCGGCCAGGGGGTACGGGTCCTCGCGGAGACGCCTCCCGCGCCGGACCTGGACGGGCTGCGGTCGCTCTGGGCCGAGGTCGGCGGCAGTGGCCTGGTGCAGGTCGCCGAGCAGTACCTGCTGATGCCCGGCCACGCCGCGCGGCTCGAACTGGTCCGGGCCGGGGTGATCGGGGAGCCGACCTCGGTACAGATCTCGTCGACGCACCTCTACCACGCGGTCTCGCTGATCCGTGGCCTGCTCGGGGTCGACTACGACAGCGCCGAGGTGAGCGCCCGGGCGTTCGTCGCCCCGCTGGCGAACCCGTTGTCTCCGACCGGTTGGAGCGGTGACGGTACGCCGCAGCAGCTCGCCACCACGCTCGCGACGATCGACTTCGGTGGGCGGATGGGCCTGTACGACTTCACCGACAACCAGTGGTGGAACCCGTTGCGGGCCCGGCGGCTGACCGTACGCGGGTCGCTCGGCGAGCTGGTGGACGACACCGTGGTTCGGCTGGTCGACCCGACGACCCCGGTCGAGTCGACGCTGGTACGCCGGCAGACCGGGATCGACCTCAACCTGGAGGGGCTGGACCTGAAGCACATCAGCTTCGACGGGACGGTGGTGTACCGCAACCCGTTCGTCGGCACCGGGCTCTCCGACGACGACATCGCGGTGGCGGACATCGTGGCGCGTACCGGTGCCTGGGCGCGTGGGGAGGCGGCGGCCCCGTACCCGCTCGCGCAGGCGTGTCAGGACCATCTGATCAGCCTGGCCATCGAGGAGTCGGTCCGGACCGGCGTACCGGTGGTCACCGCACGGGAGGACTGGGCCGGCGCCTGAGGTCGGAGCCGGAGGTCGGGGCTGACTCCGTTCCGGGGGTTCCGGACGATTCGTCCCACCTGAGGCCAACCGAGCGCCTATCTTGATCACGGAGTGCGATCCGTCGATCACGAAGAGGTGCCGCCGGTGTTCGCTGCTGTGGGACGGCTCGTGGTCCGCCACCCCGTCTGGGTGATCCTGGCCTGGGTGGCCGCCGCGGTCGGCGTGATCGGCTTCGCGCCGACGCTGACGGCCACCACCGACGAGGCGTCGTTCCTCCCCTCGCACTACGAGTCGATCCGGGCCGCGCAGCTCCAGCAGCAGGCGTTCCCCCGGGCCGCCACACCGGCGGCGATCATCGTGTTCGAACGCCAGGACAACGGACCGCTGACGGAGGCCGACGCGGCGAAGGTGACCTCGATCGCCCAGGCACTGGCCGGGCGGCACATCCCGGACGTCATCAACCTCACCCCGACACCGCCGTCACCCAACCGACTGATCCAGATCATCGCGGTCGAGATGACTCCGCAGCGGGGACCGGGTGACCAGGCGCAGCCGGACGCGGTCAAGGCGCTCCGGGCCGCGCTACCGGACCAGCTCGCGGGCTCCGGGCTCAAGTCCGGCATCACCGGTACGGCCGCGCAGAACCTCGACGCCCAGAAGTCCGGGGACCGGGCCAACGCGATCATCGGAATCACCACGATCGGCCTCATCCTCATCCTGCTGCTGATCATCTTCCGCAGCCCGATCATCGCCATCCTGCCGGTGATCGCGATCGGTCTGGTGTCGCAGATCGCGACCGGGCTGATCGCCTGGGCCAACCAGGCCTTCGACCTCAAGACCGACAGTTCGGTCAGCGCGATGCTGATCGTGGTGCTGTTCGGGGTCGGCACCGACTACATCCTGTTCCTGATGTTCCGCTTCCGGGAACGACTACGGCTCGGCGAGGACCCGAAGACGGCGATGGTGAGCGCGGTCGCGCGGGCTGGTGAGGCGATCGCCTCGGCGGCCGGCGCGGTGATCATCGCGTTCCTGGCCCTGACCCTCTCGACCCTCGGCCTGTTCCGCTCCCTCGGGCCGGCGTTGGCGATCGCGGTCGCCACCACGCTCGTCGCCGGTCTGACGCTGATCCCGGCGATCGTCTCGCTCCTCGGCACGAAGGTGTTCTGGCCGTCGAAGGCGTGGCGGCACGAGCCGCGCGGGGCCCGGTTCGCGGCCATCGGCCGCTCGCTCGGCCGCCGCCCGGCGCTCTACGCGGGGGTGTCCGGGGTCGCGCTGGTCATCCTCGCCGTCTTCTCCTTCGGCTTCCACCCCAACTTCGACCTCAGCAGCGGATCGACCGCCACCGAGTCGGAGTCGAACGTCTGGAGCAAGGAACTGCTCAAGGGACTGCCGGCCGGGGCGACCGAACCCTCCATGGTGTTCCTCCGCTCCGACGCGGGCCAGCCGCTCCCGGCCGACCAGCTCACCGCGTACCGGGCGGCGCTGGCCAAGGTGCCCGGCGTCGGGCAGGTCGGGGAACCCGCACTGTCACCGGACAAGACCGTCGCCGACTTCCAGGTGACGTTGGCGAACACCCCGCAGTCCGCCGCCGCGCTGCGTACGGTCAAGGGCCCGCTGCGCGACACCGCGCACTCGGCCGCCCCGGACGGCACCACCGCGCTCGTCGGCGGCATCACCGCGGTCTTCGTCGACATCCAGGCGGCGGTGAACCGGGACTACGCCGTGGTGTTCCCGGTCGCGGCCGTGCTCATCATGATTATTCTCGGACTGCTGCTCCGCAGCGTGGTGGCGCCCTGGTACCTCATCCTCTCCGTCGGGCTGGGCTTCGCCGCCACCCTCGGCGCCACCGTGCTGATCTTCCAGGACGCCCTCGGCGAACCCGGCCTGATCTTCATCCTGCCGGTGATCATGTATCTCTTCGTGGTCGCGCTCGGCACCGACTACAACATCCTCATGGTGGCCCGGCTCCGGGAGGAGGCCCGCGAGGGACGCGACCCCCGCGACGCCGCCGCCATGGCGATCCGGCACGCCGGACCGACCATCGCCGCCGCCGGTCTCATCCTCGCCGGTACGTTCGCCTCACTGATGCTGGCCGGCAACAGCACCCTCACCCAGATGGGCTTCGCCATCTCGGCCGGAATCGCGATCGTCGCCTTTGTCATGTCGCTCTTCCTCACCCCCGCCATCACCGCCCTGCTCGGACACACCGCGTGGTGGCCCGGCCACGCTGACGTCGATCGTGAGGCGCCCCGACCGGGCGCACACCGGCTGGATCGCCCCTGACCGGACCCCCGGGGCCAGCCGCCCGTACCTGTCCCGTACGTGGAATTTACCGAATTCGTACCGGACCGGCCTATGGTCGCCGCATGGCCTCCCCGGACGCGATCGCCCACCTGCTGCGCCGCGCGACCTTCGGCCCGACCGCCGACGAGGTCGACGCCGCCGTACGCGCGGGGTTCGACGCCACCCTGGACCGTCTGCTCGAACCGGTCGGCACCGACCCCGGCGCGTCCGCTTCCCCGACCCCGAAACTCGGCCCCGATCCCTACTCGACGATTGGCAAATCGGCCAGCCGGGAGCAACGGCAGGAGGCCAACAAGCGGCGTACGGAGCAGGTGCGCCAGCTCCAGCAGTGGTGGCTGGAACGGATGGTCACCGCCGAGCACCAGCTCACCGAGAAGTTGGTCTTCTTCTGGCACGGCCACTGGGCCACCAGCGTGCAGAAGGTCAAGTCCGCACCGCTCATGCTCGGACAGTTGGACACCCTGCGGCGGTACGGGCGGGGCGGGTTCGACGCCCTGGTGGCCGCGATGGTCCGCGACCCGGCGATGATCCTCTGGCTCGACGGCGAGAAGAACACCCGCAAGGCGCCGAACGAGAACCTCGCCCGCGAGTTGATGGAACTCTTCACCCTCGGCATCGGCCACTACACCGAGCCGGACGTCAAGGCCGGGGCGAAGGCGTTGACCGGTTGGGCCGTCGACCGCGCGACCGGGGTGGCCCGCCTCGAACCGAAGCGGCACGACACCGACCCGAAGACGATCCTCGGCCGGACCGACACCTTCGACGCGGACTCGTACGCCCGGCTGCTCGCCGCTCAACCGCAGGCGGCGGAGTTCGTCCGGAACCGGCTCTGGGCCCGCTTCGCCGGCACCGACACCCCGCCGACCGGCGGATCCGGATCGGTCGGCGCCGGACCCGACATCACCGCGATGCTGCGGGCGGTGCTCACCGACCCCGCCTTCGCGCGGTCCCGTGGCCAACTGGTCAAGCAGCCGGTGGAGTGGGCGGTGGGGGCGATGCGTCAGCTCGGCATCCGCCCGTCCGCCCTCTCCGAGCAGCAGCGCAAACAGGTGCAGTCGGGACTGTCCGGGATGGATCAGGTCCTGCTGCGGCCGCCGAGCGTCGGGGGTTGGCCGGCCGGCACGGCCTGGTTGACCACCTCGTCCCTGCAGGCGCGGATGCGGCTGGCCGACCTCCTCGCCACGGCCGCCGGACCGGTGGCCGGCCAACGGCTCGGCGCCGCACCGGAGGCCGGTCGGGTCGACGCGCTGGCCCGGCTGCTCGTGGTGGACCGCTGGACCGAACGCACCCGGGCCGCGCTCGCCCCACTGGCCGCCAAACCGGATCGGCTGATCGCGGCCGGCCTGGTGAGCCCCGAGTACACCGTCAGCTGAGCGGAGACACCCACGTGGACATCCTGACCCGGCGCAAGTTCCTCATCGCCAGCGGTGTGGTGGGCGCGGGCGCCCTCGCCGCAGGCGCCGCCGCGTACACCCTGACCGATCTGCTGGCGACCGGGAACGAACAGGGACCCGGTGGCCGCACCCTGGTCCTGGTGACGCTCTACGGCGGCAACGACGGGCTGAACACGGTGGTGCCGTACGCCGATCCGGCCTATCACGACGCGCGGCCGGAGATCGCGTACTCGGCCGAGGAGGTCAAGCGGCTCGACGACTCCGTCGGGCTCAACCCGGCCATGGGCGGCCTGCACGGACTCTTCGGCCAGGGACGGCTGGCGATCGTCCGTGGGGTCGGCTACCCGAAACCGGACCGCAGCCACTTCCGCTCGATGGACATCTGGCAGACCGCCTCCCCGGACCGGCCCGGGAACACCGGATGGATCGGGCGGTGGCTGGACGGTGCCGGCGGCGACCCCCGCCTCGCGGTCTCCTTCGAGTCTGCGCTGCCACCGCTGCTGGCCGGTGTGCACGGTGCCGGGGCCTCGGTGCCGGTGGCCGGGCGCGCGATGCGGGGCGGGCTGCCGGACCGGACCCTGGCCGCGTTCGCCGCCGACAGCCCGGACGAGTCGCCGGCCCAGGCTCGCGCGGCAGCCTGCTTCGCCGACCTCAGGTCGGTCGACCAGATGATCGCCCAGGTACGGGACGCGGCCGAGGAGCCCGTCGACGGGACCGACCCGGAGCGGCCGGCGGCTACCTCCACCGGTGGGGCGCGTACGTCCCTGGAGGCGCAGCTCGACCTGGTCGCCCAGTGCGTGGAGGCGAGGGTGGCGACCCGGGTCTTCTCGGTGTCGCTCGGCGGGTTCGACAGTCACGCCGACGAGAAGCAGCTACAGGCTGTCCTGCTGGGCCAGGTGGACCGGGCGCTCAGCGGGTTCGCGGCGCGGATGTCGCGGACCGAGGCCGGCCGTGAGGTGGTGGTCGCGGTCTACTCCGAGTTCGGTCGACGGGTACGCGCCAACGCGTCGGAGGGGACCGACCACGGCACCGCGTCCAACGTCTTCCTGCTCGGTGCCGGGGTACGCGGCGGCCTCTACGGCGAGCAGCCGAGCCTGACCGACCTGGACGACGGCGACCTCAAGTTCACCGTCGACTTCCGGGACGTCTACGCCACGCTGCTCGATCGGGTGCTGGGTGCCGACCCGGGTCAGGTGCTCGCCGACTGGCCCGGTCGCCGGGACGACCTCTTCGACCGGGTCTGAGGCACGCGCCCGGTTCTGAGGCATCCGCTCAGCGGTCGCCCAGGGTCTCGTCGGCTTCTTCCCGGTTGCCGGCGAGGACCGTCACCTCGGCGTACCGCGCCGCGGCGATCTCGGCGAACTCCTCGACCAGGGGTGACGGGTTGCCCTCGGCCCAGGCCAGGCAGACCTGGTTGGGCGCGAGGTCGTCGACCGGGACGTGGGTGACGTCGGGTCGGGTGTAGAACGTGGCGGTCGACAGCGGCAGCACCGCCACCCCGCCGTACGCCGCGACGTGCTCCAGCTTCTCCTCGACCGAGTGGAGCGCGGGTCGGGCGAGCGGGTTCGGCTCGGCCGACCGGTTCGGCAGGTCACGCCATTCCGGGACCGCGTCGGGGTCCTGGAGCAGGCGCTCCTCGACCAGCTCGACGAGGTCGATCGACTCCTTGCCGGAGAGTCGGTGGTCGGCGGGGAGGACCACCACGCGAGGCTCGCTGAAGAGCGGCCGGAGGCGCAGGCCACGCTGGTCCACCGGGAGCCGTACGTAGCTGACGTCGGCTCGCCCCTCGCGCACGACCTCTACCTGATCGTTCCAGGAGGTGCGGACGACGCCGACGGTGAGGTCGGGGTGCCGCGCGGCGAGGGCGCGGGACTCGGCGGTGACGATGATGCCGGGCATGAAGGCGATGGTGAAGGTCGGCCGGCCGTGTGCGGCCCGGCGTACCCGTCGGTGCAGGGCCTCGGCGGAGGCGAGCAGGGGGCGGGCGTCCTCCAGCAGTTGCCGGCCCGCCTCGGTCGATACGGTCGATCGCCGGTCCCGGGCGAAGAGCTGGACCCCGAGTTCGTGCTCCAGGGCCCGGATCTGCCGGGACAGGACCGGCTGGGCGATGTGCAACCGCTGCGCGGCGCGGCCGAAGTGCAGTTCCTCGGCCACCGCGACGAAGTACCGCAGCTTACGAAGATCGACATCCATTCGGTCCCCCTTCCTGGCGGTTCCACGATACCCGGCGGGTATGAATGACTTGATGCCCACCGGGCATCACAGGCGCCAGAAGAGGTCTTGGACGGCACCGGGGCGGCCGGTGGAGGGTTGGGAACCGGCACCGCCACACCCACGAACCGAACCGGAAGGACAAGATTATGAACCTCGCTGACCAGCGCGTTCTCGTACTCGGTGGAACCTCGGGAATCGGACTCGCCACCGCCGCCCTGGCCGCCCGCGAGGGTGCTCAGGTCGTGGTGGCCTCCAGCAACCAGCGCAGCGTCGACCGGGCCCTGGCAACCCTGCCCGACGGCAGCGCGGGATATGCCGTCAACCTCACCGACCCGGCCGACGTGGCCCGGCTCTTCGAGGGGACCGGCCCCTTCGACCATCTGATCTACACCGCCGGTGAACCGCTCGCCCTGATGTCGCTCGACGCCCTCGACCTCGCCGCCGCCCGCACCGCCTTCGAGCTGCGCTACTTCGGTGCGCTGTCGACGGTCAACGCGGCCCTGCCCTACCTCCGCCGGGACGGGTCGATCACGTTCACCACCGGCACGGCCAACTACCGGCCGAGTTCGGGCTGGTCGGTGGCGGCCAGCATCACCGGAGCAATCGACGCCCTGGTCCGCGCCCTCGCGGTCGAACTCGCACCGGTCCGGGTCAACGCCGTCTCGGCTGGCGTGATCCGCTCCCCACTCTGGGACTCGTTGCCGGACGAGACCCGCGAGCAGATGTACGCCCAGCTCGGCGAGAAGCTGCCGCTGGGTCGGGTGGGCGAACCGGAGGAGGTGGCCGAAGCCTTCGTCTACCTGCTGCGGTCCAGCTACGCCACCGGGACGATCGTGACCGTCGACGGCGGCACCCTGGTCGCCTGAGCGAAACCCATGGCACAGCGGCTACGCCGGGCCATGGCGATCTTCGCGATCCACGCGAGCTGGCTCGTGCTGCGGGAACGTGGCGGCACCGCGATGCGGGGTAAGGAAGGGGCCCTTGTTAACGCATAGCGTTAACAAGGGCCCCTTCCTTACCCTCAGGCGGGGACGAAGCGGGCGGCGTCGACGACCACGTAACCGTTGGTGTTCTCGGTACGGACCAGCACGCTGCCGGCCGAGCCGGCGGCGAACGGGTAGGTACCGACCGGGACCCACTGGCCGCCGGCCGAGCGCTGGTCGACGGTACGGTTCGCGATCCCGCCACTGTGCACGATGTCGACCGGTACGTTGCTCGCCCGGTTCTCGTGCGCGGTCCAGCGCAAGTAGACGCTGTACGTCCCCGCCGCCGGCAGTGTCGGGGTGAACCGCATCCGGTTCACGCCCTTGCCGGTGTTGTCGTCGTGCTCATAGTCGGGACCGTAGTAGCCGCCGATCGCGGTGCTCCCCAGCCAGGTGCCGGCCCGGGTGACCCCGCTACCGGCCCGGCTGTCCAGGATCACCTCACCGGTGGCCGGCGGCGGCCAGACCAGCAGCTGCCCGTCGGCGAGCAGCCGGGTACGCAACCTCGGGTAGTCGAGATCCTGCAGGGCCACGCCGGCATCGAGCGCCAGCATCGCCGCGGTCGCCGCGGACTGGCCGAGGATCATGAAGACCGGCTCCATCCGGATCGACCCGTACGCGATGTGGCTCGCGGCGAGGCAGACCGGGACCGTCAGATTGGCGCACTGGATCCTGGCCGGCACGATCGACCGGTAACTGATCGAGTAGGGCCCCGGTACGCCGATCTGCACGTCACCCTCGTTGCGTACCTGGCCGTTCACCACGACCCGCTGGCAGTTGTGCGAGTCCATGGTGTAACTGGCGAGGCCGACCGGGTCGGCGACCGTCTCCTGACCACGGCAGTTGCGCTCGGTCATCACGTACGCCGAGACCATCCGCCGCGCCTCGCGTACGTAGAGCTGGGGTGGCCAACCCCCGGTGCTGGTGAACTCGTCGGCGGCCAGGCCCCACGACGAGGTCGACGCCCGTACCGACGCCGGCAACCGGGAGTCGTTGGCCAGGAACCACATCAGCCCCTGCTGGTACGCGCGGTGGTCGGCCGCCATGCTGTCGCGAGCGGCATGACTCGCGGTCGGGTAGGCGTAGTTGGCGCCGATGAAGTCGGTGGAGAACGCCCCGTTGTTGTTGGAGTCGGTCTTGCCGTTGCCCACGCCGTGGGTGGTGAAGAACGGACCGGACCAGCCCGCCTGGACGTAGCGCGCCAGCAGTTCGTAGTCGGCGGCGGCGTAGCCGGCCGGTCGGGGGAACGGGATCCGGTTCGCGGCCTGGGTCAGGCACATCCGGTAGTTGTATGCCTGGATGAGGCCGTCCCCGGTGCCGTTCGGCGCGACCGGGGCGGCGGAGATGCCCGGCAGCAGGCCACTCGCCGGACTGCCCGGTACGACGTACGGGTCGACCGGGAAGTTGAACTGGTGGCCGCCGCGTAGCTGGACCCCGTTGATGGTCTCGCCGTAGGTGGCGTTGCTCTCCCGGCCGACCGTCCAGGCCACCCCGGCCCGGTGCATCAGGTCACCCTCGTAGCTGGCGTCGACGAACATCGGGCCCCGGAACAGTTGACCGTTCTCGGTGACCAGCTCGGTGATCCGGTTGCCGGCCATGGTGACACCGGTCAGGCGTACGCCGTGGTAGACCGGCACCCCCGACTCCGCCAGCAGATCGTCGAAGACCGCGCGGGCGACGTGCGGTTCGAAGGTGAACCGGGCCGGCGAGGTCGGGGTGACCGGGGTGCCGGCGTACTTGGCGTGCACCCGCCGGTAGAACTCCCCGGCGATTCCCTTGATCGCGGCCTGGGTGCCACTGTCGGTCATACCGAGCCCACCGGTGGTCAGGCCGCCGAGGTGGGCGCCCGGTTCCAGGATCACGGTGGTGCGACCCATCCGGCGGGCCTGCACCGCGGCGACGATGCCGGCCGAGGTGGCGCCGTAGACCACCAGGTCGGCCTGGACCACGGCGGCGGCGAGGGCGGAAGCGGGAATCGCCGGGATGCCGGCGACGACGACGGTGGCGCCGCCGACACGCAGCAGCGTGCGGCGGGTGATCGGGTACGGCATGCGGGCGGGCTCCTCCGGTGGGTGGATTCAGGAGCGCGCCGCCGCATCCTCCGACTCACCCACGACTTTCCGTGCCCCGCCCCACGATGTCAAGGTCGTCGATCCGCCCGGCGACGGTCGACGCCGCCGGTTCCCGGTCGCGGCCCTCGTAGCCGTCCCGTCCCACGGAGCCGTCGCGGCCCTCGTAGAGGTCGAGGTAGAGCTGGTTCAGTTCGTCGGCGAGGTCGCCCACCCGCTCCGGCCGGACGATGTCGTGTGCCAGCCCCAGTTCCCCGCCGAGCCGGTGCACCCGCAACGGCAGGTCGTTCGCGTCGGCCAGCTTCCGGGGCAGGTCGACGGCGGCGCCCTGGTCGATCGACTCGTCGTTGACCGAGAACGCCACCGCCACGCTGCGCAGGTCGCTGCGGCCGGGCAGCGCCGGCAGGTTGATCGTGATGCGCAGGTACTGGGAGAGCGCCGAGAGCCAGAACCCGGTCCCGGTCACCTGGCGGTCGGGCAGGATCCGGAACCCGAACAGTACGGTCAGCGGCTTGATCAGATAGCTCGGCGCCTTCGCCGGGTTCACCCCGTAGAACGGGGCGAGGACGAGCAGCCGGCGGACCACGTCGGCGCGGTACTGGGCCAGCCAGGTGCCGAGTACGGCTCCGCCGGAGATGCCGACGACCCCGACCTCCTCCCCCAGCCCGGCCGCGATGGTGATCGACTCGTTCGCGTACCCGACCAGTTCGGTCGCGGTGAGCCGCCCCTCCTCCCGCCGGTCGACCAGTCCGTGCCGGGGTGCGCGCGGTACGTAGACGTTGTAGCCGTGTGCGAAGTAGAACCGGGCCAGGTTCGCGTACTGGGCCGGTGAGACGGTGTAGCCGTGCAGCATCAGGACGGCTCGGGAGGTGCGGACCCCGTGGGAGAGCAGCACGCTCCCGCCCTCCGGGGTCACCTCCGGGTCGTCCCGGTCGGCGGCGACCGCCTCCTCCGCCCGTGCCATCGCGGCGGGGTAGTCGAGCGACTCGACCAGCGCGTGCCGCAGCCGTCCGTGACGCAGCGGCCACGCGTACACGACCAGCACCGGCAGGAGCAGCAGCAGGACCAGCAGCCCGACCGCGACGACCAGCCAGGGCAGAAGACCGCCGACGGGAAACGCCGCCGAGTGGAGCGAGGAGTAAGTCAAAGTTCACCTGCCGTCACCGGAGCTGACGTCGACCTGCCGGGCGTACGTACGACAAACGGTAGTGACGGTGGCCCCGCAGGCGCTCGCGGCTGTGGTCGGGATCATGTCCGTTCCGGCCGCCGAAGAGGTTCCGTGCGTTGCCCTGCTTGAAAAGCATCACAATCTCACCGAGAGTCGGATCTGCGACTCTGCCCCGCGACAACCGTCTACCCAGCTCAGTAGCCTGATGAAGGGGGTCGGGTGGGGTTCAGCCCGCCTGTTGCGACTACCTAGGGTGGGGATCATGAGGAAAGCTGCGGCAGCTCGCCGAAGCGCGCTCGCCCTGGTGCTGGCGCTGGTGGTGATCGGGGTGGGGTTCGGTCTCCGGACCGCCGCGGACGCCGGCTCGCCGCCCCCGTCCCCCGCCGCCCTGCTCGGCCCCGACTACGTCGACATCACCACGGTGCCCGGTGGGCACGCCGACCCGGACCCGGTCCCCGGCGCCGCGACCGGCACCTACACCTGGGACTGCGGCCGCAACGCCAACGGCCATCGCAACACGGCGAACGTGGTGGTGGTGCCGGGCATGCCGGGCCCGCCGCACCACGTGCACGACTACGTGGGCAACCTCTCCACCGATGTCGACTCCACCGTCGAGAGCCTCGTCGGCGGCGACACCACCTGCGCCAACGGCGACAGGTCGACCTACTACTGGCCGGTGCTGCGTACGCTGCCCGACGGCCACGGCGAGCACCCCGACCCTGCCACGCCGACCACCGGGCAGGACACGAAGGCGGGTGCTCCGGTCGAGCACCTGGGCGAGATCCAGCTGCCGGTCTCGTTCACGCTCACCTTCTACGGCAACCCACGGACCCCGGTGGTCCCGATGCCGTCGCTGCTGCGCGCCACCATGGGCGACGCGGTCGCGATCACCAACGGTGGGGCGCGGGCACAGGCCACCTGGACCTGCTCCGACACCCCGGACCGGCGTACCACCCGGTATCCGGTCTGCGGGCCCGGTCAACAGATCGTCCGGATCTTCGACTTCCCCAGTTGCTGGGACGGGCGACGGCTGGACAGCGCCGACCACCGGCAGCACCTGGTCTTCCCGGTCGCCGGCGGCGGATGCCCGGTCGCGACCTTCGCGGTGCCGCGACTGCGTCTGGTCGCGAGCTACGACCTGCCGCCCGGCACCCGCTACCAGATCGACGCGTTCGGCGGTCAGCACAACAGCCCGCTCACCGACCACGCCTTCTTCGTCAACCTCTTCCCCACGTCGCTGATGGCGCAGGTGGTGCGCTGTCTCAACGCCGGCGAGGTCTGCGACGACAAGGACGCCACGGTCCGGTGAGGACCCGGTGACCGTACGGCCACCGGACCGTCGAACGGATCGAGGAGTCGAGCACACCGGGCCCTGACCGGCGTCGGCCGTACCCCGGTCACTGCGGACGACCGACCTCGAACCGGCCGTCGTCCGAGGTGACGACGATCGTGACGGTCCGTTGTTCCCCGTCGACCAGGACCACGCACGGGAATCTCGTGCCGACCCGTACCGGCTGACCGGCCGGGCAGTTCACCGCGCCGACCTCGACCTGGTAGCTGTTACGCAACACGTCCGTGACGCCGACCTGCAGGGCCGCCCCGTCGAAGACCTTCTTGTTGAGGAAGCCGGGCCAGACGAGGCCCAGTACGACCACCAGGGCGACCAGCCCCAGCACCGGACCGGTGACCAGGAGCGCGCGGCGTACCGTCGGCACCCGCCACCGGGGCCGCCGGTCGGACTGCCCCGGGTCCTGGACCGGCCGCGACTGCGACGCCGGCCCCCACTGCGGTACGGGCGCCGGCCCCCACTGCGGTGCCGGCACCGGCCCCCACCGGGGTACGGGAGCCGCCGCGCCGTCGCCGGAGGCCGGCCCCGGGCTGCCGCCGGGGGGCTGGCCCCAAGGCTGCGGGTCGTTGCTGCCGAACGGTCCGTACGGGCTGGTCATCTTCGTCTCCCGAAGTCGGTGGCCGGATCAGTAGCCGGCGGCGGTGGGCGCGGAGATCGCCTGCGGGGCGGCCTTGGTCTTGCCCCCGGCCGGGCTGATCGCGAACCAGGTGCCACCGACCCCCTGGCCGAGGATGTCGCCCCGCGCCTTGTCCTTGGCGAAGTGGTAGACCGGCCAGCCGTTGATGGTCACCTGACAGGTGCCGTCGGCCCGCTCGACGTAGCCGACCAGTTGCGGGTCGACGCCGCTGGGGTAGATCGCACCCGGCGACTTGATCAGCAGCGGCGGCCAGGTCTTGGCGCAGTCACCGTTGCAGTTGGACTTCGACGGCTGGGCCGTGTCCTTGTCGAAGCGGTAGAGCGTCCTGCCCTGACCGTCGGCCACGAACGCACCGATCTGCGCCGAGGCGGTGCTGTTGAGCTGGACGATGTTGCTCCCCTGGCCGGTGTCGGGCGTCGGCGAGAGCGGTACGTCGGAGGGACCGCTGTAGATCTTCACCCGCCGCTGGGTCTTGGCCACCACCGGCGGCGTGACCGGAGCGGAACTTGGGGCGTCCCCGATCACCTCGGGCGTCGTCTCGGTGCTGGGGGCGACGGGCACGGCCCCGATCGTCGCGGTCGTGGTCGGGACCGTGGCGGTGGCGGTCGCGGCGCCGTTGTCGCCACAGGCGGCCAGGGCCACCAGGCCGGTCAGGGCGATCGCGGCGTACGCGATTTTGCGGGGCAGCTTCATGACTTGTCCACCTCTTGATGGTCGTGTCCGCGTGGGTGCCGACGACTTGTCGGACCCGGTTCGGCATGCACACGGAACGAATCGCGAACCGGTTCAACCGGCGTGCGAAATCGTCGTCGGACCGGTCGTCGAAAAATTCGCTGAACCGATTCCGACGGCGGTCCGTGTGGATGGTGGCAACGGCGACGGGGACTTCGAAGCGAGACCGCCGAGCCCCTGTCGTTGGCACTTCTCATCCACGAGGAAAGCGGGAAACGTCATGGCGACCTACCACATCCAGACCGAGGACATGCAGGAGTCGGCGAGCTGGCTGCAGCAGAACATGCAGACGCTGCTGGACGGGATGAACCAGGCCAAGAGCAAGATTGACACCCTGATCCAGGGTGGCTACAACACCCCGGCCGCGCAGGCGAAGTTCGGTCCGTACTTCGACGAGTACAAGTCGAGTGTGGACCAGACCCTGCAGGGCATGGAGGGCATCAGCCAGTACCTCCAGCAGGTCGGTACGGCGTTCGAGGACACCGACACCCAGACCGGAAACAGCCTCGGCTGAATCGGGGACATCAAGGCCGCGCGGTGGATCGCCACCGCGCGGCCTTGTCCGTTTCCCGCCCGAAACATTCGACCGGTTCCCACCGGGACCAACCGACCAGGAGAATGTCGTGCGCCTCTTGCTCACCGTTGTGGATCCGCCCTCGGTCGCGACCGACTACCAGGTGGACGTCACACCCGAGACCACCGTCCACGAACTCGCCGGGGCGCTGGCCGCCCGACGGCCGGAACCCACCGACGAGCCACCTCCGATCTTCGTCGCCGGGACGCCGCTGCACCCCGGTCTGGTCCTGGCCGAAGCGCCGCTGCGGCAGGGAACGGTGCTCGGACTGGGCCGTCCCGCGGAGGAGACGGCCACGCCGCCACGGGGGCTGGTCGAGGTACGGGTGGTCGGCGGCAGCGACGCCGGTGGCGTCTACCAGCTCGACATCGGCGAGCACACCGTCGGCGCGGCGAGCACCTGCCGGGTACGTCTCTCCGATCCGGCCCTGGCCGCGGTGATGGCCCGGGTACGGGTCACCCCCGACGGCCGGTGCCACCTCCTCCCGGTCGGCACCGGACTACTGCTCGACCGGACCGAACTCGACGGCGAGGCGGTCTGGCCACCGGGGGCTCAACTGGCCGTCGGCTCGTCCCTGCTGGAACTACGTACGCCGGAACGGGCCGACGCCGCGCTGCAACTCTCCGAGGACCGGACCGGGTTCGACTACAACCGGCCACCCCGGTTGCTGCCGGCCGCAAAGACCACCCGCTTCGCCCTGCCCAACCCGCCGATCCCACCGGAACGGCGCCCCCTGGCATTGATCGCCATCCTGGCGCCGCTGGTGGTCTCCGGCGCGGCGTACTTCATCACGAAGAACCCGGCCACCCTGCTCTTCGCCCTGCTGTCGCCGCTCGCGCTGATCGCCAACCAGATCAGCAGCCGCCGCCAGGGCCGGGCGTCCTACCGGGGCCGGCTCGCCGAGTACGAGGAGAAGAAGGCGCGCGTCGCCGCCGAGGCGCAGGAGGCGCTGACCGCCGAGCGCCTGGCCCGCCGGCAGAGCTGCCCGGACCCGGCCGCCGTGCTGCTGATCGCGGTCGGACCGCAGCGACGGCTCTGGGAGCGGCGACGGTCCGACCCGGACTTCCTGGAGCTGCGGGCCGGCACGGCCGACCTGCCGTCCGAGGTCGTGCTCAGCGACCCGGCCCAGGACGAACACCGGCGGGAGATCCGGTGGAGTGCGCTGGACGTACCGGCGACGGTTGCCGTACGCCGGCACGGCGTCGTCGGTGTCGCTGGCGGTGAGCTGGCCCGGACCACCGCTCGGTGGATGCTCGCGCAGGCCGCGGCGCTGCACAGCCCCGAGGACCTGCAGCTCTACCTGCTCGCCGGGGCCGGCGACGCCGAGGGCTGGGCCTGGACGCGATGGTTGCCGCACCTGGCCCCGCGCGACGGTCAGGACACCCTGGCCACTGTCGGCGCCGACACGCAGACCCTGGCCCGCCGGGTGGCGGAGCTGGTCGCGCTGATCTCCGCCCGGGCGGCGGTCTCGACCACCGACGGCGCCTTCCGGGACGTCCTGGTCGTGCTCGACGGGGCGCGGAAACTGCGGACACTGCCGGGCGTCACCCAGATCCTGCGGGAAGGTCCGGCGGTCGGCGTGTTCGCGATCTGTCTCGACGCCGAGGAGAAGCTGCTGCCCGAGGAGTGCCAGGCGGTCGTCTCCCAGCAGCCCGACGGCACCCTGCTGGTCACCCGTACGCTGGCCGAGCCGATCTCCGGCGTGCACCCGGACCTGGTGGCGCCCGAATGGCTGCGTCGGGTGGCGCGGGCCCTGGCGCCGCTGCGGGACACCGGAGGCAAGGACGACGGCGGGGCCCTGCCGGACGCCAGCCGGCTGCTCGACGTACTGGCGATGGAGCCGCCGGAGCCGGATGCCGTCGAGGCCCGCTGGGCGACCGGTGGCCGGACCACCGAGGCGGTGCTCGGCATCTCCCTGGACGGCCCGTTCGCCCTCGACCTGAAGCGGGACGGGCCGCACGCGCTGGTCGCCGGAACCACCGGATCGGGCAAGTCCGAGCTGCTCCAGACCCTGGTCGCCTCGCTCGCGGTCGCCAACCGGCCGGACGCGATGACCTTCGTGCTGGTGGACTACAAGGGCGGCAGCGCGTTCAAGGACTGTGTGCTGCTGCCGCACACCGTCGGTATGGTCACCGACCTGGACACCCACCTGGTCAGTCGGGCCCTGACCTCGCTCTCGGCCGAGCTGCGGCGTCGGGAGCACATCCTCGCCGAGGCCGGCGCGAAGGACATCGACGACTACGTTGAGCTGCTGCGGCGGGAGCCGACCCGGACCCCGATGCCGCGTCTGCTGATCGTGATCGACGAGTTCGCCTCGATGGTCCGGGACCTGCCCGACTTCGTCACCGGGCTGGTCAACATCGCGCAGCGGGGCCGGTCGCTCGGCATCCATCTGGTGCTGGCGACACAGCGCCCCGGCGGGGTGGTCTCGCCGGAGATCCGGGCCAACACCAACCTGCGGATCGCGCTGCGGGTCACCGACAGCAGCGAAAGCCAGGACGTCCTGAACGCCCCCGACGCGGCCTCGATCTCGAAGTCGACACCCGGCCGGGCGTACGTCCGGTTGGCGCAGTCCTCACTGGTGCCGTTCCAGGCGGGTCGGGTCGGCGGATTCCGTCCCGGCAGCGTCACCACCGAGCGGCCGGCACCGTGGCTGGTGCCGCTGGACTGGACCGACCTGGGCCGGCCGGCACCGAGCCGCCCCGGCGGCTCCGGCCCGTCCGCCGAACTGACCGACCTCGCGGTGCTGGTCCAGGCGGTACGCGGGGCGAGCGAACGGCTCGGCATCCCGCCCCAGCACAGCCCCTGGCTGCCCGCGTTGCCGACGACGCTGACGGTGGACGCGCTGCCCGCTCCCCGTACCGGCGACTACCACCTGCCGGCGGTCGCGTACGGGCTGGTCGACCTGCCGGCCCGGCAGGAGCAGGTCCCGCTCGAACTGGACCTGGCCACGCTCGGGCACCTGCACGTCATCGGATCGTCGCGCAGCGGCCGGTCACAGACCCTGCGTACGATCGCCGGCACGCTGGCCCGCGCGCACTCCAGCGCCGACGTGCACCTGTACGGCATCGACTGCGGCAACGGCGCCCTGCTCGCCCTGGGCGAGCTGCCGCACTGCGGTGCGGTGGTGCAGCGGACCGAGGCTGAGCGGCTCGGTCGCCTGCTCACCCGGCTGACCGCCGAGATGGGACGCCGACAGCAGTTGCTCGCCTCGACCGGCTCGGCGAGCCTGGTCGAGTTCCGGTCCGGGACGGCCGGGTCCGAGCGCCCGCCGCACATCCTGGTGCTGCTGGACCGGTGGGAGGTCTTCGACAAGACCTTCGCCGACTTCGACAACGGCACCCTGATGTCGGCGCTACTCACCCTCCTGCGTGAGGGCGCCGGGGTCGGTATCCACCTGGTGCTGGCCGGAGACCGGAGCATGTTCTCCACCCGGGTCTCCGCCACCACCGAGGACAAGTTGGTGCTACGGCTCAGCGAGCGCAGCGACTACAGCATGGTCGGCATCAACTACCGCCAACTGCCGGACGAGATCGAGGCCGGCCGGGCGTTGCGGGCGGTCGACGGCGCCGAGGCGCAGATCGCACTGCTGGCCCCGGTCCGCCATCCCGGCGCGGAACCGGCGGCGGCCGACGGTTCCGGGCAGGGGCAGGCCCGGATGCTCACCGAGATCGCCGAGGCGACCCGGTCACGGGACCGGGAGCTGCCCGAGGCGGCCCGCCCGTTCCGGATCGACGTCCTGCCCGACGAGGTGAGCCTCGCGCAGGCACGGGCGCTGGTGCGCCCGGCCGGCCCGCTCTGGGCCCTGCTCGGCGTCGGCGGCGACCAGCTCACCGCGGTCGGACCCGACCTGGCCACCATCTCCAGCTTCATCGTGGCCGGACCGCCCCGGTCGGGGCGCAGCACCGTGCTGATGACGATGGTCGCCGCGCTGTTGGAGCGGGGAACGCCGGTGGTCGTCGCGGCGCCGCGCCGGTCGCCGCTACGGGAACTGGCCGGGGTCGCGGGGGTGCTCGACGTGGTCGCCGGTGAGGACTTCACCTCGGCCCGGCTGGCGGCGGCGACCGGCGACCGGAGCGGTCCGGTGGTGGTCGTACTGGACGACGCCGAACTGCTGCTCAAGTGCGACGCCGGCAGCGACCTGGGCGAGATCGCCCGGACCGGTACGGAGACCGGGCGGGCGGTGATCATGGCGGGCACCATCGACGGGCTCTCCGGCGGCTTCGGCGGCTGGCACGTCGACGCCCGCCGCAACCGGCAGGGCGCGCTGCTCAGCCCGCAGGGGCTGGGTGACGGTGAGCTGCTCGGCGCGAAGCTGTCCCGGGGTCAGCTCGGCGGCGGGCGGCCCGGCCGGGCGCTGGCCCACTTCGGCGACGGCCGGGTACGGGCGGTGCAGGTGCCCCGTACCGACCTGGCGGCGGTGCGGGAAGCGGTACGGGAGGCGGCGCCCCTCGGCTGAGGCGGTACGCGATCAGGGGGGACACCGTCGGTGTTCCCCCCTGACCTCGTGTTGCCGGCGAAGTGTCGGTTACGCCGCCTCCGGCCCTACCTCGGTTCCCGCCGGGCGCCCCGCCGGGCCGGCTGCGGTGCCGGCGGGCGAGGTGAGTTCCAACGTGCCGGTGATCGTGTCGAAGAGGGCGAACAACTCGTCGGCCTCGGCGACGTTCGGGCTGGACCCGGTCACCACCAGGACATTCGTGGCACCGGGCAGGGGTACGACGGTGTGCATGACGACGGACCGGATGGTCGCCTCGTCCAGGGTGACGTGCTGGACGCCGTACACCCGGCCGACCGTACCGATGTCGTTGATCTGGGCGGTACCCACCCGCCGCCAGGTCCCGTCCGCCTGCTCCGGGTGCTGCACCGCGGTCAGGGCGCCGAGCAGGTCACCGCTGGCCGGTGGGGTCACCACCGACACCAGCACGGTGGCGGTGAACGGGCCGTCCTGGTAGAGCTGGAACGTCCCGGCCGCGTGGACCGCGCCGGAGCGCCAGGCGTGCCGCACCGACCGGCGTACCGATTCGGTGAACGCACCGGCCTGGATCTCGGACAGGCCGGCGTCGCGGGCCTGAGTCCACACGTCGTGGGCGATCCGGTTCTCGCTGGCCTCGTCGGCGAGGGAGAAGTCGACCCAGTCCTCGGGCGTACGCAGCCGGAACCCGGTGGGAGCCGGGGCGGCCGTGGTGGTCACGTCGGTCACGTCAACTACTCCTTCGCCTGCGGCGCTGATCCGTCGGTCGCCGGTTCGGTGAGCGCGGCGACCGTCTGCTCGTCTGTCTCCCGGAACGCGTCCGCGACCGCCTTCGCCGCGTCGCGTACCCCCTCCAGGTCCTTGCTCAGGACGTGGCGACCGTCACCCCACCGCTTCTCGAACTCGTGCGCGGCCGATTCCAGGTCGTGCTGGCCGAGCAAGTCCACCAGCTGGCCCATGGCTTTGATCGGTGCGCTGTCCATCAGGTCTTTGGTGCGTTGCAGCAGGTCGTGCACCCGCTCCAACTCTGCACCGGGAACGTCGATCACGCTCATGCGGATTCCTTCGGCCGTCGCAGCAACTCTGCGCGGTACACGGACCCCCGGGCTCACCGGTTCAGTCGCCCTGAACCGATCCGGTCTCCGGTACGTGTGCATGTCACTTCCCGGAAAAGGGCCGGGAGACCGCCCGTCGGGGCGGGCCCGTACCCATCCACGAGCCACTGTGAACGAGGTAGTCATGCCCAGGCTGATCCCCGGCGTCGGAAGCGGCCGTACCAGCACGGCGTCGGGTTGGTTGGCCCTCGTGGCCGCCGCGCTGCTGATCCTGCTGCCCCTGACCCCCGGCCGGGCGGTGGCCGAGCCAACGGTGCCGTACTGGGTGGTGCCCGGCGATCCGGGGACGACCAGCCAACTGACCCTGCCCGGGGTCGCGGACCGGCTCCTCGGCGACAGCCGCCGCTGGCCGGAGATCTTCGATCTCAACCAGGGCCGGACCCAACCGGACGGGCTGACGCTGACCGACCCGGCGCAACTGCGCGCCGGTTGGGTGCTGGTGCTGCCGAGCAACGCGAGTTCCGGCGAGATCCGGATCGGACCCCCGCCCGGCGCGGACGGGTCGCCGACGACCGGGACCGTGCCCGGGTCGGCGCCCGGCGCACTGCCCCCGGCGCCTCAGGTCACGTCGACCGGCGGCGGGGCCGGAACCCGCATCCTCGGTCTCTCCCCCGCTGTTGCGGTCGCGATCGGTCTGGGTCTGCTGCTGGCCGTGGGTGCCGCGGCCGTGGGGGTGCCGGCGCTGCGTCGCCGAGGCACCCGAACGGCGGCGCCGGCACCGGTCGCGACCGGCTCCCGGGCGGTGCTCGACCGCGCGTTGCGCCAGCTCGCCACGCAGGTGTCCCGACCCCAGGTGTACGCGGCCGTCGTCGGTCCGGACCGGGTGTCGCTGCGGCTGGCCCCGGCGGTGCCGGAGGCGCCGTCACCGTGGCAGCCGCGCGAACAGGGTTCGGTGTGGGAGGCGCCCAACTGGCAACTGGACGATGCTTCGGCCACGGCCGGGACCACCGGCCTTCCGCTGCTCGCCACGGTCGGCACGATCGGTGGCGAGCTGACCGTGGTGAACCTGGGGCGGGCACCGGGCGTGGTCGCACTCACCGGTGACCCGGCCGTCTCGATGGCGGTGGTCGGCGCCTTCCTGGACGAGATCGGCACCGACCCGGCCGCCGCGTCGGTGGCGATCACCATCGTCGGTCCGGTTCCCGGCACCCGGCTGCCGGCGGGCCGTCTGCGGACCGCCACGGAGGTCGACGGGGTGACCGGGCCGCTCGACGCAGGGCGGTCCGGCACGCCCGATCCCGGTCCCGGCGCGCCGGGACCGCTGCGCGGACAACTGGTGGTGGTCACCGCACCGATCCCGTCGGCGGCGGTCGAGCGGCTCGGCGCACTGGCGCGGCTCTCGGACGACACGGCCGCCGTACTGGTCGTCGGGGACGTACCGAACGCGGCCTGGCGGTTCGAGGCCGGCGCGGACGGCGCGTTCGACGTCGGCGTACTCGGCCTGCGCCTCGACCCGCCAACCGCAGCTCGCGCCCGCGCCGCCCTCCCGTACGGCGGCCGGGGCTGATCCCGCCCCTGCTCGTTACCCGAAAGGAAGGAACTGGTGATGAAGGCAGTCAGCTCCCGCGTGCTGCTCGGTCCGCTGGCACTGGCCGCGGCCCTGCTCGCCGCCGGGTGCACGAGCACGGTGACCGATCCGGTCGCCGTGCCCCAGCCGGAGGTCGGCACCGTGCAGAACGACCTGGGTAGACGCAGCCCGGAGGGTGGCTACTGGCCCAGGTCGGTGCAGCTCGGACAGAACCCTGAGTTGGGTCCGGTCGTGCTCGACGGGCAGGGCTTCACCCTGTACCGGTTCGACAACGACAGCCCGCAGCCACCCACATCGACCTGTACCGACGCCTGCGCGATGCGGTGGCCACCGGTGCTGGTCAGCGAAAAAATCACCTTCCAGAACCTGGATCCCACCGCGCTCGGCGCGGTGAACCGGGCGGACGGCACCCAACAGGTGACCGTCGGAGGGTGGCCCGTCTACCGCTTCACCGACGACCAGGTGCCCGGGCAGATTCTCGGGCAGGGAACGGAGGGGATCTGGTTCGCGATCGCCCCGGACGGCGGCAAGGCCGCACCGCCCGGGGCTCCGATTGGCAGCTGAGGAGGGTTGAAAAGTGATGGTTGGCACACAAACCATGCGCGTACGAACTCCACCGGAATCACTGCTTCATTGTTTGGTCCGGCGCTGGCAGAAGTCGGCATGGTGGGGGCCGCGGAGGGTGGAGGAAAATGGCGGGGTTAAGGACGCAGCGTCGCCGCGAGGTGGCCGACGAGGCATTGGTCCGATCCCTGTTCCAGGAGCACGGCCGGGCGATGCTGGCGTACGCCACACAGCTGACCCGGGACCGTGCGGCAGCGGAGGACGTGGTCCAGGAGGCGCTGGTACGCGCCTGGCGACATCCGGACAGCCTGGTCAACGGCAAGGGATCGGTACGCGGGTGGTTGCTGACGGTCGTACGCAACATCGTCACCGACACCATCCGGGCGCGGAACGCACGCCCGACGGAGGTGGCGGAAACCCCGGTCGAGGTGGCGATCGAACGCGACCACGCCGATCACGTGGTCAATTCGATGGTGGTCGTGGACGCACTCAACAAGCTGTCACCGGAACACCGCGAGGTGCTTGAACAGGTTTACCTACTCGGGAGTACAGTCGCGGAAGCCGCCAAGGCGCTCGGTATTCCGCCCGGGACGGTGAAATCGCGCTCCTTCTATGCACTCCGGGCGCTACGCGAGATTCACTCGGAGCGCACACCCGGGATGGAACGGTCTGCCTCATGACGACGCTGGACAGCAAGAACACCTTTGATGACCACGTGGACATCGGCGGCTACCTGATGGAGACCCTCGATCCGGAGGAGACCCGTCAGGTCGAACAGCACCTCGCGGACTGCGCGGAGTGCCGCGCCGAGGTCGAGTCGCTGCGGGAGTGGCAGCAGGCGCTCGAAACCGTACCCGAGGCGATGCTGCTGGACGGGCCGCCCGAGGGCGGCGACCTGTTGCTGCAACGGACCCTGCGCCAGATCCGCGCGGAGTCCGGCGGCCGCCGGACCCGCCGCAACACGTTGATGAGTTCGGCCGCGGTGGTGGTCGTCGCGGCCGCGATCTCAGCCGGTGTCGTGGTCGGCCGGGCGAGCGACGATGGTGCGAGCCAGGCCCTGCCCACGCCCTCCCCCACGGTCGCGACCGCCGCACCGGACACCCGGTTCGCCACCGCCGACGACGCGACCACCGGTGCCCGGATCACCGTCGCGCTCGAGCCCGCACCCGGCTGGGTACGGATCAACGCGGCGGTCTCCGGCATTCCCGCCGGTGAGCCCTGCAAGTTGCTGGTGATCGGCAAGGACGGCACCGAGGTCCTGGCCGGTAGCTGGGTGGTGTCACAGAAGGGCGAGGCCGAGGGCACCACACTCGACGGCAGCGCGCTGATCGACCCGGCCAACGTGGCCCGGGTCGAGGTGGAGAACGTCGCCGGCAAGAAGTTCACCTCGGTGGAGTTCTAGCCCGTACGCCCGACGACGGCGGAGGTGCCCGTGCCACCCGGCGCGGGCACCTCCGCCGTTTCGCGCGGCCCTACTGGTACCTGCCGACGCAGGTCGCGGCGGCGTCGGTGGTGGAGCCGGTCGCGGAGAAACCGGCGCGGAACGCCTCGACCCGGGCGAAGCCGGACGGGACACTGCCGCCGTCCACGTCGGCCGCGATCACACTGTCCGTGGTCAGCATCTCGGCCACCGCCTCGTCCAGGTCACCCGGGGAGAGTTGCAGCGCCGCACCCCGGCCGGCGACGATCGCACCCGCCCACACCCCGGTCAGACAGGCCGTACGTTGGGCGGTGGCGAGCCCACGCAGCGGGTAGCCCGCCGACCGCTGGAGCGAGAGCGCGTACCGCGAGGCGACCTCGGCGAAGGCGGCGAAGTCGCCGATGCCACCCCGGTTGCCCCGCTGGGGGGCGGTGCCGATCCGGACCAGGTCGTCGAGGTCGAGCCCGATGGTGTCGCTGCTCGGGCAGTAGGAGGCCGGTGAGGTCCGGCGGGCGTCGGGACAGTCGGGCGCTCCCACGACGATCGACGGCGGTCGCGGACCGTTGGACACGAACACGGCGCGCAGGGTCGTCTGCAACGCCGTCAGCGCGCTCCGGTCGTCCACCCGCAGGTTTCCCTCGTCCCCGTCGACCGCTTCCTGGTCACCGCTGGCCTGCTGGGTGATCCGGTCACGTACCTCGGCCTCGTTGATCCGGGCGCACCGAACGGGTCCGTCACCGAATCCGAACTGGAACGCCGACACCCGGTCGAAGGCGTTGCCGTGCGCGCCCTCGGCGTCGAATCCGGTGCCGGCCGAGTCGCGGATGAAAAAGAGGGTGGAGAGGATCTGGTTGAGTCCGGGGCCGGTGGAGATCTGGAAGTGCGGCGCGTTGCCCTCGGCCACCCAGCGGAAGAAGTTGCCCGCGTAGCAGTCGGCCTGCTGTTCCTTGACGATGGAACTGGTCTGCGCGGTGATGCCGCTGGCCGCACCGAGCCGGAACTGCACCGCGTGCCCCAGTTCGTGGGCGAGTACGGCCACCACCGACATCGGTCCGAAGGAGTCGTTGAGCGTGGGGAGCAGTTCCCCCCGGTCCCAGGCGACCGTGTCGTCGGCGGCACAGTAGAAGGCGTTGACCAGGCCCGCGGTGCTGGCCTGACACACCTGCACCCCGGCGCCACCGGAGTCGTACGAGATCAGCTGTCCGACCGGCTCGAACCGCTTCCCGAAACTCGCCGGAAGCTGTTCGGACCAGTACCTCTGTACGTCGTCGATGGCGTTGAGGGCGAGTTGGTCGATGGCTCCCCGGTCGCCGCCGAACGCGGTCAGCCGCGAGTCACCGGCGCCCGGCCGGGGTCCGCTCTCGCCGGTGGTGATCTCCAGGCCGGCGACCTTGGTCGAGCTCCAGCGTTCGACGCCGCCGGTGCCGGCGACGGAGCGGGTGCAACCCGCCAGCAGGGTGACCGCCAGCAGGACCGCCCCCCATCTGATCCGATGAGCGGACCGCGTCATGTTCACACACCATCCCGAGCTTGTCGTGTCACGTGGGTGGGCATCGTTACGACAGACGGGTGTGCGTGGCTGGCGAAGGCCAGACCGGCACACCCGTCTGTCGAACTACTGATCAGCCTTGTCGGGTCGTCGCTCAGCCGAGGAAGACCGACGCGACGGCGTTGTCGAAGTTGACCTTGGACAGGTCCCGTACGTCACCGTTGATGACCAGCGAACGTCCCTTGCAGTTCGCCTCGGACCAGATCTTGAGCGAGCCGGGGGCGGCAACCGAGGAGGTGACCCCGGGGCGGCTGAGGTTCTGGCAGCCGCTGCCACCGACACCCTGGGAGGCACCGTTGTCGCTGAAGTTGGCGTCGTCGAAGAGAACCGCGCTGGTGGCTGGGGTCGCCTGCGGGGCGTCGCCCGCCGGGGCGTCGTTCCCACCGGCCGGCACGCCGGCCTTGGCGCCGGTCGGCGTCACGCCGAACCAGGTGCCGCCCACACCCTGGCCGAGGGTGTCACCGCGCTTGGTGTCCTTGGCGAAGCGGTAGACCGGCCAGCCGCCGATGGTGACCTGACGGGTGCCGTCGGCCCGCTTGACCGTACCGATCGCCGACTTCTTGATGCCGGCGATGAAGATCTTGCCACCGGGTGCGACGGTGACCGGCGGCCAGGTGACCGCGCAGTCGCCGTTGCAGTTCGACCTGGACGGGTTGGCGGTGTCCTTGTCGAACCGGTAGAGGGTCAGTCCGGCGCCGTTGACGACAACCGGGTCGAGGTCGCCGGCCCTGCTGGCGGTGAGCTGGACCCACTTCTGCGCCGACTGCAGCTTCGCGCCGGTCGCGGCGCCACCGTTGGGCACCGCCCAGTCGCCGGTGCCGGCCGGGGAGTTGTTCGACTTCGCGGTGCCCGAGAGCAGGGACAGGTCGGTGCCCGCCCCGTCGCCCTGGCCGGACGCCTGGGTGGTGGCCTGGGTGGTCGTCTGGGCGGCCGGGGCCGGCGCGGCCGGGTCCGAGCCGCAGGCCGAGAGCATCGCCACGCCAGCCGCCATGAGGACAGCAAAGGGCACGAGGTGCTTGCGCAACATTTGATTTCTCCAGTGGTCTACCCGGTTCCAGCACATCCGGAAGCCGTTCGGAGTCCACACGGAGCCCACGCGAAAACGGTTCAGTCTGTTCTCGACGTGGTTGGCGTCACGACCGTCGCGCTCACCGCACCTGGGCGAGGAACCGGGCGAGCCGCTCACTGCGCGGCGCCTCGAACACCTCGGCCGGCGGCCCGGCCTCGACCACGCGCCCGTGGTCCATGAAGACGACCTGGTCCGCGACCCGCCGCGCGAACCCCATCTCGTGCGTGACCACCACCATCGTCATCCCCTGCGCGGCCAGGTCCGCCATCAGCGCCAGCACGCCCTTGACGAGTTCGGGATCGAGCGCCGAGGTCGCCTCGTCGAAGAGCATCACCCGCGGCGACATCGCCAGGGCACGGGCGATCGCGACCCGTTGCTGCTGGCCTCCGGAGAGCTGGGCGGGACGTACGTCGGCCTTGTGCCGCAGGCCGACGATGTCGAGTTGACGCAAGCCCAACTCGGCCGCCTGGTCGGCCGGAAGCCTCCTGAGCTGCCGGAGCGCCAGGGTGATGTTGCGCAGCACGGTCAGGTGCGGGAAGAGGTGGAACCCCTGGAAGACCATGCCGATCCGCTGCCGCAGCACGTCCGGGTCCTGCCGCAACACACTCTCGCCGTCGAGGAGTACGTCGCCACGGTCCGGCTCCAGCAGCCGGTTGAGCGTACGCAGCAGAGTGGACTTGCCCGAACCGGAAGGGCCGATGACACAGGCCGTCTCACCCCGCGCGACATCGAGGTCGACACCGCGCAGCACCTGGTGTCGCCCGAAGGCGAGGTGGATGTCCCGTGCCGCCAGGCTGAGCGACTCGTACGAGGTCGGGACCGTGGTTCGTGCCCGCTGCTGGTCTCGCTCAGTCACGACCCACTCCTGTGTCCACCGTGGCCGGCGCGCCGGCCGCTTCGTACGTCTCGGGCTCCTCGTCGGTGGCGCCGACGGGCCCCCGCCGTAGCCGCCGGTCGATCCAGTTGACCAGGTGGGTCAGCGGCACCGTGATCACCAGGTAGCAGAGGCCGGCCAGGAGCAGGGCGGACTCGTTGCCGGTGTTGGCGGCGTGGTCCTGGCCGATCCGGAACAGGTCCCGTTCGCTGGCCAGCAGCCCGAGGAAGTAGACCAGGCTGGAGTCCTTGATCAGCGCGATCAGCTGGTTCACCCAGGCCGGCAGGATCCGTCGTACCCCCTGCGGAATGATCACCAGTCGCATCGCCGTGCGGTGGGACAGGCCCAGCGCCCGGCTCGCCTCCAGTTGGCTGGCCTCGACGCTCTGGATGCCGGAGCGGAAGATCTCACCGATGTACGCGGCCGCGATCAGCGACAACGCGAGGATGCCCAACGGGTACGGGTTCGGTCCCCACCAGGCCATGCCGAGCGGCGCGAGCCCCACGCCGATGAGCAGGATGGTGACGGCTGCCGGCAGGCCCCGGAACACGTCCGTGTAGACCCGCGCGGGCCAACGCAGCCAACGGGTCCGAGCCAGGCCGGCGACGGCGAGCAGCATCCCGAGCAGGGTGCCCAGGACCGCCGAGACGACCGCCAGCAGCAGCGTGTTCCGGAGGCCGATCGTGAGCATCTCGGGTAGGGCTTCGCGCATCGACCCCAGGTCGAAGAACGTCTCCCAGAGCGTCTTGAGGGTATCCATCGCCTTACCTGTCTCGGACCCGTTGGGCGTTCACCGGTCGGTCAGGCCGACGGAGTGGCTGCGGGGGTGGCCGACGGGCCGGCCTTGACCGGCGGGAACGCAACCGCACCGCTGCCGGGCTTGAAGGTGTCCGGGACCGGACGGCCGGGGTAGTACTGCTCCTGGAGCCGGGTCCAGGTGCCGTCCTCGATCACCTGGTCCAGGCCCTTGTTCAGCAGTTCCCGCAGCGCGTCGTTCCCCTTGGCCACCACGTACGCGGTCGGCGCGGAACTGAGCTGCTTCTCCACCAGGACGATCTTGCCGCTGCTCTCCTGTGCGGACTTCTCACCGATCTCGGCCGGCGAGATCCAGGCGTCCGCGGTCTTCGCCTTGAGCTGGTTGATCGCACCGTTGTAGTCGGGCACGCGTACCGGGTCGAGACCCTCCTTGGTGGCGTAGTCGTCCTGCACGGTCCCCTGCACCACCACCACGCGGGCGCCCTTGAGCTGGTCGAAGCCCTTGATCGGCGAGCCGGCCGGTACGTCGAGACCGAAGTAGCCGAAGTCGTACCCGTTGCCGAAGTCGACGGTCTTCTTGCGCGCCTCGGTGATGGTGACCGACGAGCTGCCGACGTCGAACTTGTGGTTGTTGACCTGGGCGAGCAGCGCCGAGAACTCGGTGCCGACGAATTCGACCTTCAACCCGACCTTGCCGGCGACAGCGGTCAGCAGGTCGTTGTCGAAGCCGGTGAACCGGCCGTCCTTGAGGTAGACGTTCGGCGGGGCGTCGCTCAGTGTTCCCACCCGCAGGGTTCCGGGCCGCAGCAGGTCGTACGGGTTGTCGGCGGAGTCGGCGGCGGAAGAGCCGCAGGCGGCGGCGACGCCCAGCAGTGCGATGGCGGCGAGACCGGAGAGCAGGCGGTTGAACGGACGGGTAGAGCGCATGCGGATACTCCAACTTCAATCACAAATGGCGGCACCCGGAATGGGAACCGGGGCACGACGGAATAAGGCATGGCCAATCGAGCGCCGTGCCCAGAAAATTGCGGAATTGCCGGCGGATCAGACCCGTCGGTGGAGGTGGTCAGCCGTGGCCACGACAGAGCATCGTGCTCGTACGGCAGAGGTCGATATGCCGGCGGCACCAGTGCCAGACGGCGTGCGGGGTGCCGAAACGGGCGGCGCGTGGTCCACGCATGGAACAACCTCCATCGGTCCTGGCGGTAGCACCCGCACCCGTTAGGGGGGTTGCTGCGATATCGACGAGCCAGGTCTCTCAATCGCTCTGGATGGGCTGCGTCAGCCTACTCAATCCACTGCGGGCAATTCCAGTCGGATACCGCCACGACGCCTGTGGCGCTCGCCACCACCCATTCCGACTCATCGGTGGCCGGGCGGAGGACGGGGGAATCCGGATGGCCACGACAGCGTTGTTGACCACGGAACGACTGGAAAGCAACCTGAAGCCGGAGGAGATCATGAAGGTTCGTAGTTCGCTACGCGCACTGAAGCAGCGGCCGGGTTCGGTGGTCGTACGTCGGCACGGCAAGGTGCTGGTCGTCAACCGCACCAACCCGCAATGGAAGTCCCGCCAGGGCTGACGCCCGGGGGAATGTTCCGGCACGGCTGGGGTAGGCGACCTCCGTGCCGGGAACGGATGACGGGCCCGACCAGGAACGAACGGGACGGGGTGGGGCTCATGTCGCGGCACGGGACACGGCGCGACGGCCCGGGCGGGCGCTCGGGCCCACTCAGCCGACTGACCGACGGGCTCCTGGCCGGCGCCGTGGCCACGCTCGCCCGCGAGCTGGTCAGCAACCTGGACGTGGCGGTACGGGCCCGGCCGATGAGCGACACCCACCAGCGCGCGGTGCAACGACTGGCCGAGGTGACGCGGGTGAGTCTCGGTCCCGAGGAACGGGCCGCCGATCGCCGGGCCGGCCTCGGCCCGGTGCTCGGCTACGTCAACGGGGTGTTGACCGTGGCGGTTTTCGCCGCGGCCACCTTCTGGTGGCGTCCGCCGGCGCCGGTGGCGGCGGGCATCGTCGCGATCGGCGGAATGCTGGTCGCGGACGGGCAACTTGCCGCCCTGGGAGTGACGAACCCCCGCCGCTGGCGGGCACAGGACTGGCTGGAGGACGCCGTCCCGTACCTCGCCTACAGCCTCACCGCCGTCGCTGCCCTGGACAGGATGGATACGCTGCGGCGGGCGGGACGAAGCCCGGGACGACCGCGCTGACCGCCCGTTCACCGGGTCACACCGAGTGTTCACCGGCCGTTGGGCCGAGGCGATCTGGACACCCCGCCCGACCGACCCGCTAATGGAGATCACCTCCAGTCGCTGGGCTTCCAGATCGGCCGGAGTCATCCCATGTCGCCACAGAACCTTCGTGTCCTGCGACCGCTCGCGGCCGGACACCGGGATCCCGCACCCATCGGAGTCCATAGTGGACGTCGCGGTCCTCACGGAGGCTACAGCCACCGCCTACGTCGCCGCCGCCGGTTACCGGGTCGGCCCGGTCGGCCGGGTCGGCGTGGAACTCGAGTACGTCGTGCGGGACCCGGCGTACCCGCTCGACCGGCCCACCGCCGACCGCCTGTACGCGGCTCTCGGCCACCTGGGCGATCCGTTGCCCGGCGGCAGCCGGATCACCGTCGAGCCCGGTGGTCAGCTCGAACTCTCCTCCGCCGTCGGCGTCGATCTGGCCGCCTGCGTCACGGATGTGGCCGGCGACCTGGAACTGGTCCGCGCCGCGCTCGCCGCCCACAACCTGGTGCTGGACGGCACGGCCCTCGACACGATCCGGGCGCCACGGCTCATCACCACGCATCCGCGTTACCTCGCCCTGGCGGCGTACCACGACCGATCGGGTCCCGGCGGTCGCACCGTCATGTGCAACACGGCCTCCGTGCAGGTGTGCGTCGACGCCGGGGACGAGTCCGACGACTGGAGCGCGTACGACCGCCGCTGGCGGCTCGCGAACGCGATCGGCCCGGTGCTGCTCGCCTCGTTCGCCAACTCGCCCCACGTCACCCGTTCCGGCACCCGCTGGGTCTCCTACCGGCAGGCACTGCGGTTCAGCACCGACGCCAGCCGGACCCGCGCGCCGCGTACCCGTACCGAGCCGCGTAGCGCCTGGGCGCGGTACGCGCTCGACGCCCGGGTCGCGCTGATCGCCGAACCCGAGCCGATGCCGTGGCTGGCCCCGACGGGCCTGACCATGCGGGACTGGTTGCGCGGCCACGGTCCGCGCCCGGTCACCCTCGACGACCTGGAGCGTCACCTCGCCACCCTGGTACCGCCGATCCGACCCCGCGGCTACCTGGAGTTCCGGATGATCGACCAGCAGCCGGGGAACGGTTGGATCGTGCCGGCGGCCGTGGTTACCGCCCTGATGGACGACGCGGGCGCGGCGTACGCCGCCGCCGAGGCGACCGCCCGTCTCGGGCACCTTCGCCTGCACCGCAACTGGCTCACCTCCGCCCGCGAGGGTCTGACCCACCCCGGCCTGCACGCCGCCGCGGTCACCTGCTTCACCGCCGCCGCCGACGCGCTGCCCCGGCTCGGCGCCCCGGCACCGGTACGGGCGGCGGTGGCCGACTTCATCGAGCGGTACGTGCTGCCCGGCAGGTGTCCCGCCGACGACCCCGGATCCCGCGCGATAGCGGCTTTTGCCCATGATCCGGCAAATAGCGATTGATTGATGTTGAATTGGCGGCGTATGCTGCCTGTCAAGTTGATGTGTCAACGGGCCTGGTCCCGACCCCGCCGCACCTGAGCCACCGCCGGAACGGGCGCCACGGCAACGGTTCCCGCACTACGCCCGCCGGCACCGAGCGGATCACTCGCGGGAGGCCGGGATGACCACATCACCGCAACGCATCCGACGCAACCGGTCACCCCTGTCCACCGTCGCGATCCGCCTCGGCCTGCTGGCCCTGGTGTCGTACCCGGTCTTTCCCTGGACGGCGGAGTCCACCGTGGGCGCGGCGCGCTCCAGTGAGACGGGACGGACGTCGGATCCCGTGGGCGGCGGCCTCCCGCCCCGTACCCCATGGGTGCCCTGCCTGACCATCGTCGCGGTGCCGGACGCGGCCGGGCTGAGCGTGCCGAAGGCCCGGTGCCAGTACGGCACCGGCAACCCGGCCGACGCTGCCGAAGACACGCCGGCGCCCGGCAACCGCCATGGCTCCTCGTACCGGGGCGGGTTCCAGCGTGACCGCCCCGACGCGGGCCGGCCGGACCAGCTCGACACCTCCTGGGACCGGGCCGCCGACATCTGGGCGGGCCACGGCCCCCCGGTCTCCGGTGGGTCGGTCCGCGACGCCCGGACCGACCAGCTGTTCAGCTAACCAGGGTTGCCGACGGTGAGCCGGACGGTGAAGCCGTCCCGACTGTCGAAGGCGACGTGGTCACAGAGCTGATGGACGAGCCAGAGGCCACGTCCGCCACTCGCGGCCTCCGCCGTGGGAAGAAGCCCGGCGTACGGGTCGGTCGGGCCGGAACCCTTGTCACTCACGGTAACCACAATGCGGTCGACGCCGGCCCAGAACCGGACCCGCACCGGGGGGCGACCATGACGCCACGCGTTGGTGACCATCTCGCTCACCGCGACGACCAGGTCGTCGATCTCGCCCCGGGAGAGGGCGCCGTGATCGGCGTACGCCACCGCGGCGCGTGCCTGCGCCGGCGACGGGTCGAGCAGTTCCACCACCGGTGGCGTCCCCTGGATCGGGTCGATCGTCACGGATCTCGGTTCGCCGAGGAACTCCACCGGATCGGTGTACCCCGCGCTGCGCGGGTGCCCCCCGTCGGCTGTCGCCACCCTCGGATGCGTACGGGCCACGTCCCGCAGCACGCCACCGGGGGTGATCCGGGTGTCGTACGCGCACATGCTCCAGAGCGGGAACTCGTCGTACGCGTGGTTGATCGCGGCCTCGTACCGCGCCCACCAGTCCCAGGTCGCGCCGAACGCCGGCCGGGGCATCTCACCGATGATCCGGACCTGCCGGGCACCGTCGCGAACGTAGTCCGCGAGCAGTTGCCGGTAGGACCGGATCGCGGCGGCCGGGCGGGCGTAGAGACCGTCCCCGACGAGGTAGGAGATGCCCGGCTGGTCGGCGACCGCTCCGCGTACCAGGGCGGCACTCCGCTCCCCCAGCGACACCACGGTCGGCTCGCCCGCCTCGACACCGCCGAGCAGGAACGGCACCACAACGGCCAGGAGTTCCTCGTCCGAGTCGTAGTAGACAGCCTCGTGGTAGTAGCCCCGATGGCCAGCCGCCGCGCCCGTCCTCATCTCGCCCGCCCCACTCGCACCACACCGCGCCCCGGCCACTCGAGCAACCGGCGCGACAACCGGGCTTGATCATGTCAGATGCCCCGTCGCCAGGCTGTACCCAAGACGACAGCAGCGCCGGGCAGGGGATCAGCGCGGCGGGACGAAGGACCTGGACCGCCACCGGTCGGTCGGCACCACCGGCTGTCCCCGGCGCCGCAGGTGGGCACCGAACTCGCGCTGCGCACCGGGCAGGCCGTGCACCAGCATCACCTGCGCCGCCCCGACGTCATCGATGATCGAGGTGAGACCGGTGCGGTCCGCGTGCGCGGAGAGACCGAACTTCGCGATCCGGGCCTTGACGTCGACACTCTCCGTGTCGAGCACGAACGTCGACTCCCTGCCCTCCGCCAGGTCGAGCAGCGCCGCTCCGGGGGACTCCGCGTCCTGGTGCCCGGCGAGCAGCAGTGCCGCGGTCGGGTCCGGCAGGATCGACCGCCCCCACACCACGGCGGGTCCGGCGGTCAGCATGCCAGAGGTGGTGACGATGACCCCACGCCGGAACGCCGCGATCAACTCGCGACGCTGGTCGGGCGCGACCTCACGCACCTGGTCGCCGTAGATGCGCAACGGGTTGTCGCCGTCGGCCGTCTGCTGCTCGTAGATCCGGGTGATCCGCCGGGCCATGCCGTCGATCAGCACCGGTACGTCCGGCAACCGGTTACGCAGCGTCAGCGCCACCTCCTGTGCCCGGCCCAGCGCGAACGCCGGGACCAGCACCCGCCCTCCCGAGGCGACGGTCTCGGCGACCGTCGCGATGAAGTTCTCCACCTCGGCGCCCCGTCGGGAACGGGTCGGCCGGCAGTACGTCGACTCGATCACGAGCAGGTCGGACCCGCGTGCCCGGTCCGGCACGACCAGACCCGGTACGGTGGCCTGGGCCAGGTCGGAAACGTCGCCGGTGACGGTGACCCGGGTCGCCCCGGCGCTGATCACGACGCCGGCGGCACCGAGGATGTGGCCGGCGGGGAAGAGCTCGACGGTCACCCCGTCAGCGACCTCGACCACCCGCCCGAACTCGGTCGGTCGGATCCGACGCTGCGCCGCGAGCACCTGCGGCTGGCCGTACGGCGGCTCGACAGCCGGCTCCCCCGCGGGCAGGTACCCCTGGCGGAGGCGGTCGAAGACCCGTACCGAGTCCGCCCACATCGTCGGCAGCAGCGCGGCGGTGTCCTGGGTGCAGAGCAGGGGCAGACCCGGGTGGTCGGCGACCAGCGCCGGAACGTACCCCGCGTGATCGCTGTGCGCGTGCGTGATCACGATCGCGTCGAGCCGACCGGCCCGGGCGATCTCGATGTCGGGGGGCCCGGCACGGTCGATCGGCTGCTTGGGACGCAGCCCCGCGTCCACCAGGATCCGGACGTCGCCGACCTCGACGAGCATGCACGACCCGCCGATGTCGGTGCCGCCACCGAGCGGCGTGAGGGCCATCTCCCTCGGACGGCTGCTCGCCACCGGGACCGGCGGCGGTGCCGGGGCCCGCAACGCGTCGAGTACGGCGAGGAACGCCTCTCGCCCGACACCGGCGGCAGCCAACGCCGCCGCCAGACGCGCCCGCGTCGCCACCGGCTCGGCCGCCAGGTCCCGGTCCGGGCCGTCGACGCCGTGCCGGTCCCGTTCCCGGGGATCCGGGTCGACCACCGCGCGGTCGGCAGCCGGGGAGAGCAGGCCGGCGAGGAGTCCGGCCGCGTACCCGAGACTCCCGGCGAGGGCGGCCGACTGGCGTCGTCGGCTGTCGAGTTCGGCCCGGAGCGACTCGATGACCGCGAGTGCCTCGTCCCGGTCGGTGACCGTCGCCGCCAACTCCTGTCGCAGCGCGTCGCGCTCACGTACCGCCCAGTCGAGCTGACCACGTGCCTGGTCCCGCGCGGCCCGGACCTCGGCGAGATGACGTGCGGCCCGTTCCGCGCGGCGCTCCTCGACGCTCGCGGCGGCCTTCGGCGCCCGCTTCGGCCGGGCCGGCGGCTCCGCCACCCACGCCAGCGCGCCCGGGTCGTCGCCGAGCAGCGCGGCGGCCTCCCCTGCCAGCGCCGGGTCAGGGTCGGTGAGCTGCCGCAACAGCGGATGACCGCCGGCCAGCTCGTCGGCGTACCTGGCGGCCAACTCGGCCCGGAGTGCGGGCACCCGCGCGATCACCGTGAGGAGCTGGGACCGGTTCGCCACGGCGAACCGGTCGTGGTCGATCCGCTGCCCGGCGTAGACCCCGGACCGCAGTACGGTCCGGGCCGCGTCGCCGGTCAACGCCGCCAGGAGCCGGCCGGGGGTCCGGGTCATCCTCGTACGGTCCGGGTGGCGTCGGCCATGACCGGTTCGACAAAAAGCTGCCCGTCCTCGGCGCTGGCGACAAGCAACCCGAGGGTACGCAGCACGTCGACCACATCCGCCGTACTGCGGTAACCGTTCCGGGTGAGCTGGGCCGGGGCGAGCGCGTCCGTTGCCGGGTCACCGGACTCCCCGTGGAGGGTGAGGTACTCGGCGATCGTCTCGGCGTCGGCGCGGTCGTCGGCGAACTCCGAGGCAAGGAACATCCAGGCCTGCTCCAGGGCGGCGTCCGCCCCGGCCCCGGACGCGGCGACCAGCGCCTCCGCGTGCACCGGGTCAGCGAGGTAGGAACGGATCCGGGCCAACGGATCGGCCCGGGTGCCGGCGTCGTTGTCGTGGGAGAGTTCCTCCGCGACCAGGTTCACGTTCACCGGCCAACCGCCGGTCGTGGCGAGCAACTCGCCCCGGGACGCGTCGTCCTGGAACGGCAGCGTCGTCTCGGTGAGCCAGAGTCGTAGGTCGGTCTTGTCGTAACGGCGCAGGCCGGTCAGGCCGGAGGAGGCGTCGGACTCCTCCGCCGCGGTCAACCAGAGCGGCGCCTGCGACGGGGTGGTGACCAGGACGATGCCGAGCGTGCCACCGGAGTGCGCGGCGATCAACTCCCGGGCGGTCCGCCAGGCGTCGCGGGCCACGTCCAGGGTCGCCGTCTTCAGGTCGACGAGCACGACGGCGTGGCCGCCGGCCGCCTTGACGGTGGCCTGCTGACAGGTGTTCCGCAGGGACGAGGGTTTCGCGTCGCAGAGGTGACTGCGGCGACTGCCGGAGTGGGCGCCGTTGTTCTCGTCCTCGATCGCCTTGATGCACCGCTCCACGGTCAGGGCCGACGACCCGGCGATCAACCGGACCTGGCTGCGGGGCGCGAGCAGGTCCGCGATCTGCCGTGAGGTCAGCGGGCCACGGGTCAGCCCGGCGCCGAACGCCGGCCGCATCAGGCTGCCGTCGAAGCTCTCCGGCAGCGGGGTCGACTCCGCCTGCTCCAGGAACTCGTCGACCTCGTCCTTCGACCCGAGCAGGTCGAGCACGTTCGGCGTACGCAGCCGGTAGCCGCCGTTGGCGTAGGAGAGCACCCCCAGGTCCACGCACTCGTCGAGCAGCGCCCGGAACTCGCCGGTGCGTACGTCCTCCGGGGCGAAGCCCTGTGGCCACCACTGCTCACACTCGGCCCGCAACTGGGTGGCTGTGAGGGCCGACCCGACGCCGTTCGCGTGCGCGTGGAACGCCACGCTGTAGGCGATGACCTTGTAGCGGGGGTCCAGGTTGAGGGTCCAGTCGAACCGCTTACGGAACGAGTTCCGCAACGCGTCGTCGGCCCAGACGATCTCCACGTCGTTGCCGGCGACGTGCTGCGGCGGCGCGCCGAGCGCCATCGGTGCCCGTTGCAGATTGCGCAGCAACTGCGCGCCGAAAAGCTGGATCAGTGCCGGCTGGTTGTTCGCCAACGCCAGCACACGGGCGGCGTGGTCGTGGCCGGTGAACTGGTAACCGAGGGCGTGCAGCGGCCGGGTGAGCAGGTCGTACGCGGGCTGCGGCGCGAGCGGCCCGACACAGACCGGGTCACCGAAGTGCGCCAGCGGATGGTTCGCCAGCCGCTCGAACCGGGCGGTCTGGTGCAGCCCGGCGAACACCACCTTGACCGCGCGACCGGTCCCCTCCATCAGCTCCTTGAAGTGGGTGACGTGGGTGAACCGGCCGTCGGTGGCGTCCGCGTCGAGGAACGAGTCCGACTCGTCCAGCAGCAGGAGCAGTTGCCGTCCCGGCCGGGCGGCGATCCACGCCGAGACGTGTCCGGTCAGCGCGGTGGCGATGTCACCGGAGGGGATCTCACTCGGCACGATGCCCTTGTCCGCGAGCCGGGGCCAGAGCGTCGTCCAGACCGCGTCGACGGGGTTGGCCTGACCGACCTTGTAGATCGACAGGTAGATCGCGTGCCGGGAGTCGCCGTCGTCGAACTCCCGGGTGGCCGCGCGCAGCAGCGCGGACTTGCCCAGCTGTCGGCCGCCGTACACGATGCAGGAACCCATCATGTCGACCACCTTGTCGCGCTCCTCGGCGCGGCCGTAGAACATCTCCTGCGGCACCAGTCCGGCGACGTCCGGGGTGAACGGTGTCGCCGACGTGAACGGCAGGGTGATCGCCATCGTGATGTCCCGGCCGGGCTCCGGCTGGGCGACGAGGTACGCGAACGCCGCGTCGTCGACCACGGCTGCGACCGGGAGTTTCCGGCCACTGCGGAACTGGCTCGCGAGTTCGCGACGGGCGGCCACGTCGAGCGTGCCGAAGTAGAGCACGACCACGGAATGGTCCGCCGGTTCGCTGCGGAGCAGTTCGACGAGTTCCTGCGGGGTCGGCGACCGCCAGACGGCGAGCAGGCGCAGGGTGTCGCCGGACGGGCTGATCGCACTGCCGAAGGCCGGGATGAGCGCCTTGCCGGAGGTCGCCCGTACGCCGGTGAGGTGCATCCAGTACGAGCGTCCGTGCGACTGCCCGCGTCGGGATCGAGGCGTGTTCGCCTTGTCCACGAGGAAACCGAGCTGTTCCAGGATGGCCTTGACCCGGCTGAGCGTGCCGCCGCCGGCCTGGTCGAAGGACTTCGGTGAGGACAGCGCCAACCACTGGCTGATCCGGCCGGAGGCGGCCTCCGGCCGGCCGATCTGGGACAGGTCGATCCTGGCGCTGGTGAGCGCGTCGACCAGGCGGCCACCGGACGGGTTCCGGCCGTCGTCGATGGCCCGCCCCAGCTCGGTCAGGAGACCCGTCTTGGGACCGGGGGCTGCCGCGGCGTTGGCGAACATCGCCGGGAAGACCGGGTAGAAGAGCCGGAGGTGGTCCACGTCGGCGCGGGGACCGGGCAGTTCGCGTCCACCCCGGACCGTCTCCAGGTACTCGTTGGCGGTGGTCAGATCTCCCGTCTCGATGCAGTGGTCGATCCGGGTACGGGCCGCCGCCGGCGCCTCGATCTCGGCGAACTGCCGCTGGATCGCCGCGATCGCCGCGCGCGCCGTCGCCTCCCGGTCCGCTTCGATCCGCCCGACCCCCTCGAGCATCGTGTTGAAGTCACGGCGGGGCCCCCGGGCGGCGGCCTCGTAGGCACGGGCCCGGGTGGAGAGGTCCGCCCACTGGTCGGCGGTCATCCGTCCGAATCGGCGGTCCGCGTCGATGCTGGCGGCGAGGGCGGCGACCCGGGCGTCGAGCTGCTCGGTGGAGTCCGCGACCGAGCGGTCCCGTGCCGTGGAGAGCCGCTGCGCGAGTTGTGGATCGGTCGGCCGCAGGACCTCGATGAGGATGTGCGTGCCGACCTGGTCGTGCTGCGTGGCCCGCTGTTCGAAGGCGGCCGTCCACCCGGCCGGGCCGGCGCGCAGCGCGTCGACCGCCACCGCGACGTCGCCCACCTCGACCCGACGGGAGAGCGTCAGCTCGGAGGTGATGGGCAGCGTCGGGGCGAGCGCGAGCGCACCGACGATGACCCGCTCGGCGGGAATCTCCGGCCCGCTGAGAGTGGCCGTGCCGTCGAGCAGTTCCAACGACTCGGTCAGCAGCGCCAACCCGGCCTGCACCGCCGCGTCCCGCGCCTCGTGGCCGGTGCCGGAGAGTGCCGCCAGCTCGTCCAGGGCCTGGCCCCGGACGGCGTTCACCCGGGTACGCAGCTCCGCCATCGGGTCGGCCATCCAGGTGCCGGCCGCCGACCTGGTCAACTTCTCGGTCGCCTCGACCCAGTTGGTGAGCAGGACGGTGACGTCCGAGGTCCAGTCCAGCACCTTCTCGCGTGCGCGGGCCTCGATCCGGCGGGTGCGCTTACCGGACTGGGGACGGCGGGTGTCCTGGTCCAGCAGGGTCTCGAGGGACGATCTGGAGCGCAGTTCGCGGATCCGGTGTCGGACGAAGCTCAGCGCCTCGACGTCGCGGGATCCGGCCGCGACGACGGCCAGCGGGGCGCCGAGGTAACCACCGGGCGCCATCCACGCCTGCCACAACTCGGTCGCGGCCTGGTATCGGATCGTCCGGGAGGGCGCGGACTGGAGCATGTCGCGGGCCACCCGGGCGAGAGCGGCGTGTTCCGCCTCCGCCTCCGCGGCCCCGGCCACCGCACCGACGCTGCTCGGCGTGAGGTAGGCGCCGTTGTAGATGGCGGTCAGCAGCGCCTCGGTGAGGTTCTCGACCGCCGAGCCGGATTTGACGATGCTGCTTGTTATGTCACGTAACGGACCGGCGGCGCCGGCGATCGGGGAGAGCAGGCCGGCGCGTACGGACGCGGCGTAGACCAGCATCTGCACGTCCAGCCGGTCGTGCAGCGCCTCGGCGTCCAGTTGGCGGACGGTGTCGGCGAAGGCGGCGGCGTTGGAGCCGGCCGAGGTCCGCATCGCGGCGGCGTGCGCGGCGAGCCGGTGTGCGGCGACAACGGGTACGGGTGTCTCCGCCGCTTCCAGCAGCCAGGAGGCGAGTGCGTACTGGCGGTCGTTGAGCAGGGCGGTGTAGATGGCGTCCGCGTCGGGTGAAGTGTTCCCGATGCCGGTGCCCGTGACCGGCGCGGGGCTGGGTGCGGGTTCGGGGCTGGGTGCGGGTTCGGGCCTGGGTGCCGGCTCGGGCCTGGGTGCCGGCTCGGGCCTGGGTGCCGGTTCGGGCCTGGGTGCCGGTTCGGGTCGGTCGACGGTGGACTCACTGGCGGTACGCGGAGCGGGAACCGTGAAGGTGAGCGTGGCGACGACCTCGTCGACGGTCACGTCCCGCCCGGGAAGCGTCGGGTCCGGCACGGTTGCTCCACCGTCGAACCGGCCGTTGGCGTGTACATCCGGTTCGGTGACCCGCTGCTCGTACCGGTCCGCCTGCTCGTCCCGGGCCGTCTGCTCGTCCCGGGCCGTCTGCTCGTCCCGGGCCGTCCGCCCGTTCCGGGCGACCAGGACCAGCGGGTCCGGGTCGGGTTCGTCGGCGCGGGCGGGCGCCGACTCGGCCTCGACCTCCTCCCCGACGTCGCCCTCGCCCTCGGCTGCCGCCCCGACGGCGGGGTCGGACTCGACGGCGGGTTCGAGCTCGACGGCGGACTCGGACTTGACGGCGGGGCGGGCGCCCAGGGTGAGGGTGCCGGGGAGCATGCACAGCAGCGAGGCGCCGGGGGATGCCTGCGACGCCCTGCGGGCGAGTTCGGCGCGGCGCTCGGAATCGCTCGCACCGAGGTCGATCGCCATGACGAGAGCTTCGAGGCCGGCGAGCAGCGTCGGGTCGCTGTCGGCGTCGGCCGTGGCGGCCAGCTCGGCGACCTGCTGGATCTCGGCGACGACGTACGTCGGCCCGGAGAGTGCGGTCAACTGCCGGACCCGCGTCACCAGGGCCATCGTCGACGAGGCCGCGACCGTCTCGTCGAGGGACGACCGCGCCTGCTCGACAGTGGACGGTACCGCCACGCCGGTGGCGGCGGCCACCCGTACGAACAGGTCCTCCATCTCGTCGGCGAGTCGGAGCATCCGGTCGAGTTCGGTGGCCGGAGGTATCCGACCCGCCTCGGCCGCCTGCACCAGTGCCGGGAGGTCACGTAGGCGCATCTGTTCGAGTACGGACTCGACGGCGTCACAGCGTACGGCGAGGTCGGCGAGTTCCTCGGGCGTCACCGGGGCCGCACCGGTCGCCTCGACCTCGGCCGGCCGACCGTTGGCCGCGGCGGTGACGGGACCGGCGGCCAGGACTGGATCGGCCGCCGGAACAGGCTCGGCCGCACCGGCCCGGTCGAGCTCGGCGACGATCTCGACCAGGCGGCCCAGCGCCACCGGGTACTCGGGCAGCAGGGGAAGCCGCTGGCGCACCTGCTGCCAGAGGCGCCGGACGATCTGGGCCTGGCTCCCGGTCCACCCGGCGGGTAGCTCCGCGACCAGCCAGCCGAGCGCGGCGACCGCTCCCGGGTGCCCGGTGCTCACCATGGACGACCAGACCGCGCCGCGTACGGCGGACGTGCTCCCGAACTGGCGGATGTCGCGCAGCGCGGCGTGTATCGCGGTGTCCGTCAGGAAGCCCAGGTCGGACGGGTCGGCGCGGAGCAGCGCGGCGAGTTCGCCCTCGGTCAGCATGCCGGTCATGGCGCTGGTACGGATCCCGAAGTGCAGGGCATCGTGCAGGACCCACGCGGCCCGCTCCTCGTGCACCCTCGCCAGCATGGTCCGGGTCGACTGTGCGACGACGTGGGCCGAGGCGCCGGACCGTACCTTGAGCTCCCGCTGGAGCGCGGCCAACTCCGGTGTGGACAGCCGATGGAGTTCGTCGACGAGCTCGGCGACCGTGACCCCGTTCGCGGCGGACTTGGCCAGGCGCGCGGGGCGCGACTCGCGCACCTCGACGTCGCGCAGGGACCACCCCCCGTCGCTGCCCCCGTCGTCCGTACCAACCTGGCCTGGATCCGGGTCAGTCAACGAGATCTCCCTCACACCAGTCCGACGACTGCTCACTGTCTAGCACGCGTATGACGCAGTAGGTGACCAGTGCCGCCCGGCGTGCCGTGGACGAGACCCGTTATCGCGACCAGGGGCGCCAATTGCCCAATATGTACGGTGACCGATCCACGACAGAACCAGGAGACATCATCGGGTCGGCCCGGCCGGACCGAGCCGGTCGCACCGGTCGCGCGGTTCAGCCGAAGGCGGTCAGGAACCGGTCGCGGAAGGCGTTCATCGGCCAGACCGGAGCCTGCGGTCCGGGCCGGAGCCCGCCCTGCCAGCCCCAACCGGAGATCCGGTCGAGTACGGTCCGATTGCGGGCCACGATCGTGATCGGCACGTCCCGGCTCGCGCCCTCACCGGTGACGATCGGCGCGGGCTGGTGGTCGCCGAGGAAGACGAGTACGAGATCGTCGTCGCCGTACTTCTCCACGTAGGAGATGAGGCTGGTCAACGAGTACTCGATCGAGCGTCGGTATTCGGTGCGTACCCGGGCGGCGTCGCGCCACACGACGTCCGGCGGGTCACCCTCCCTGGCCATGCTGTCGAAGACCGAACCGTCGCCGAGTTCGTCCCAGCCGACCATCCGGGGCAGCGGCGCCCACGGCCCGTGGCTCGATACCAGGGGAATCTCCGCCATCAGCGGTGGACGGTCCGGCTGGGCCCGCTCGAGGCGCTCGAAGGCCGCCAGCGTGTACTGGTCGGGCATGGGAGCGAAGCTGAATCTCGGCCCCTGGTATCCGAGGTCGCCCACCCCGTAGACCCGCTGATGCTGGTAGAACGCCCCCTCCGGCCAGGGCCGGGTCATCGCCGGCATGACCGCGACGGTCCGCCAGTCGGCCCGCCGGAAGGCGCTGTTGAGGGTCAGCCGGTCGCTCGCCAGCAGGTTGCTGTAACGCTGCTGGTTGTTGATCCACAACCCGGAGAGCAGCGTGGCGTGGGCCAACCAGCTCCCCCCGCCCGCGGTCGGCGAGGTGAGGAAGGCACTGCGGGAGGCGAACCCGGCCGCGTTCAACCGCCGGTTGCCCTCGTCGAGCAGCGCACCGACCTGTGGCGCGAACTCCGGATCCTGCACCGCGTCGCGTCCGTAGCTCTCCACGAAGGCGAGCACGACGTCCTTACCGCGCAGCCCGGTCAGCAGTTGGTCGCCGGGGGTGTCCCGGAAGGCGTCGACGGCCGCCTCGGCGGCGAACGTCTCCTGGTCCCGCAGGCCCGCACGGATCTGGACCGTACGGTCGTAGGCGAGGTCGGCGGCGCCGCTCGCGGCGACCGGCAGGCCGGGCGCGAGTTCGGCGCCGAGCACGGCGCAGACGACCCAGACGGCGCCGAGCGCGGTGACGACGCGGGCCGAGACGGTCCGATGCCGCACCACCACCCGGGTCAGCCGCAGCACCGAGAGTGCCATCAGCACGAGCAGGGCGACGACGAGCAGCACCAGCACCACCACGGCGCCGATCGCACCCGCCCGACCGACCGAGTCGGTGAGCACGCTGAGGGCGTCGTCGAACAGGATCCAGTCGAGCACCAGGTCGAACGGCCGGTCCAGGACCTTGAAGAAGCCCATGTCGAGCAGTTTCACGACGGTCAGCAGGCCAAGCACCGCGCCGAGCACCAGCGCCGTGACCCGCCTCGCGCGCGCCGGCAGGAACAGCAGGAGGAGCACGCCGAGCAGTCCCTCGACCGGGATACGGGTGAAGGCTCCCGGGGTGAGGCGGCTGATCTGCTCCGGGGCGACCAGCGCGAAGAGCACCAGGAGGGCGGCGAGCACGGTGGCCCCCCTCGCCACCAGCCGCCGACGCGCGCTCCCGCCCGGCGTACGGTCGACGTCACTCGCGATCGGTCGGTCCTCCCCCGTGACCGGCGGTCCCTCGGTCGGTTCCCGCCCCGGAGCCGGTTCCCGTCGCAGACGAGTGAAGAACGACAAGCCAAACACCTCTTACCCGCGAAGTCTGGTGGAGTGGGTCGGTACGACGGCAGGCGGTGCTCCGGGCGGAGCTAGCCGATGCCGGTCAGCGAGAGGATGTGTCCGAGCCCTCGCGGTCCGGTCGTGACCGGCCGGGGCAGCAGGAACACGCACATGCCGGCGGCAACCCCGCCGGAGTCGGTGAGCGGGTTGTCACCGACCATGAGGGTCCGCTCCGGTCGGACGCCCAACTGGTCGCAGGCGGTGAGGAAGACCTTGGTGGAGGGCTTGCAGACGCCGTACTCGTACGACATCACGACGGTGTCCAGGTAGGGCGAGAGGCCCAACTGGTCCATCGCCGGACGCAGGTCGAACCCGGTGTCGCTGACGATTCCGATGCGCAGCCCCCGCTCACGCAGGGCTTTCAGGGTCGGCAGGCTGTCCGGGAACGCCTCCCAGGACTCGGCGCTGACGGTGAGCGCGTACAGCTCCTCGCTCAACCCGGGGGCGAGCCGCTCGCACCCGGCCTCGTCGTAGAGCGCGGTCCAGACCTCGCGGTGCCGGGCGTTGGAGAGGTCCCTCCCCTTGGCCATCTCCTCCGCGGTGCTGCTGCGGTCGAGCACCCGCCGCCAGACCCGGGCGACCTCGTCGGGGTGGGGTGGTGCGACGCCGAGCCTGGCCACCGCCTGGTGCAGTAGCTTCTCGCCGCTGCCGCAGAGCCGGATCAGCGTGTCGCCCGCGTCGAACAGGACCGCCTCGAACTGACTCACGTCCGTATCTCCCTACTCCGGCCAGAAACTGGTGCACAGCATGGGGGCAGCGTCTCGCGGGATCGACAGGTGGGCCACCCGGAGGAGGTCTTCGCCGGGTCCGGTTGACCGTCCATGGTGGTCAACGGGCATACCTGGTGGTCGGCCGCCGGGCCGCGTCCGCCGGCCGGGGCGGTGACGCCAGGGTACGGACGGCTCCGGGTCGGACCGGGCGGTGACGCCACAGCCACCAGATGTCCCGGCCGAACGACTCGACCAGGAACGCCAGTGCGATCCCCAGGCCGACGGCCATCAGCGGGCGCGGGAGCAGGTCGGCCGTGGCGGACACCAGGGTCACCCCCTGGATCGCCGCGACCACCTTGCGCCAGTAGCGGGGCGGCAGTGTCCCCCGCATCCACGGCAGTACCCAGATCGCCACCACGAAGGCGTACCGCATGCCGCCGATGGCCAGGGCCCAGGCGCCGGTCACCGGCGTGAGGTAGACGCTGAGGGCAAGCAGGAGGAACGCGTCGACCTCCATGTCGAAGCGGGCGCCGAGTTCGCTCGTGGTGCCCGTACGCCGGGCCACCCTGCCGTCGACCGCGTCGAGCAGGAGCGCGACCACGGTGAGGGTGACCAGCAGCCCGACCGGCACCGGTCGGACGAACGAGTCGGCGGTCAGCGCCGCCACGCCGCCGATCAGGGTGGCCCGGGTCAGGGTCACCCGGTCGGCCGGTCCCATCCGCGTCGCGCCCGAGCGGCGCAGTCCTCGGCTCAGCAGGACACAGATGGCGACTCCGTACGCGACCCCCACCAGCCAGCCCGCCGCACCGAGGCCGACTGTTCCGGCAAGGCTCGCCAACATGACAATTTGGACAATCAGTCCAACCAGCGGACCGCTTTGAACCGTGCGCACCCTGCCTCCGTGTCTATCGTGTGTACGACCTTGATAGGGAAACACGTAATATGCGGCCGTTCGGTTCGAACGGATCTTGGAGAGGATCGATGGGATCCTGGCAGAGGAGGGGCCGGTGACACGCGAAGCCCGGGCCTTCTGGCTCCGCTCACCCGGGGTGGGCGAGATCCGGTCGACGACCCTGCCCGATCCGGGACCGGACGACGTCCTCGTCCGCACCCTCCACTCCGGCATCAGCCGGGGCACCGAGACCCTGGTCTTCCGGGGCGGCGTCCCGACCGACCAGTACGCGACCATGCGCGCCCCCTTCCAGGAGGGCGACTTCCCCGCCCCGGTGAAGTACGGCTACCTCAACGTCGGCGTGGTCGAGGAGGGGCCGGCCGCACTGCTCGGGCGGACCGTCTTCTGCCTCTACCCGCACCAGAGCGCGTACGTCGTCCCGGCCACCGCCGTGACCGTGGTGCCCGATGACGTGCCGCCGGCACGGGCGGTGCTGGCCGGCACCGTGGAGACCGCGGTGAACGCCCTGTGGGACGCCGCGCCACTGGTCGGCGACCGGGTCACCGTGGTCGGTGCGGGCATGGTCGGCGCCTGCGTCGCGGCGCTGCTCGCCCGCTTCCCCGGGGTGCGGGTCCAGTTGGTCGACGCCGACCCCGGCCGCGCCGACCTCGCCGTGGCGCTGGGAGTCGAGTTCGCCTCGCCGACGGAGGCCGTCACCGGGCGGGACCTGGTGGTGCACGCGAGCGCGACCTCCGCCGGGTTGCAGCGTTCGCTGGACCTGCTCGCCCCGGAGGGTACGGTCGTCGACCTGAGCTGGTACGGCGACCGCTCGGTGAACCTCTCCCTCGGCGGGGCCTTCCACTCCGGCCGGCTGACCATCCGCAGCAGCCAGGTCGGCACCGTCTCGCCGGCCCGCTCGGCGAGCCGCAGCTACGCCGACCGGCTGGCGCTCGCCCTGGACCTGCTCCGGGAGCCCGCGTTCGACGCGCTGATCACCGGCACCTCCCGCTTCGACGACCTGCCCGACGTGCTCGACCGACTGGCCGCGGGCACCCTGCCCGCGCTGTGCCACCTCATCACCTACGACCAGGAGTAACCCTTGTTCAGCGTGACCGTCCGTGACCACATCATGATCGCCCACAGCTTCCGGGGCGAGGTCTTCGGACCCGCACAGCGACTCCACGGGGCAACCTTCGTGGTCGACGCGACCTTCCGGCGACCCGAACTCGACGCCGACAACATCGTCGTCGACATGGGGCTCGCCGCCCAGGAACTCAAGGGTGTCCTCGCCCCACTCAACTACCGCAACCTCGACGACGAGGCCGCGTTCGCCGGGGTCAACACCTCCACCGAGGCCCTCGCCCAGGTGATCGCCGACCGTCTCGTCGAGCGGGTGCGGGTCGGCGCCCTCGGCGAGGGCGCGCACGGGCTGACCGGCATCACGGTCACCCTGCGCGAGTCGCACGTCGCGTGGGCGAGCTACGAGCGGTCCCTGTGAGAGCGCCGTGCTTCGGCGTACCGGCCGGGGCGGCGCCGTGACCGTGGTGCACGTGGTGCTGCCGGGCGACATCGACGATCCGGCCACACCCAGCGGCGGCAACAGCTACGACCGCCGGGTGTGTCAGGGGCTCGCCGCGTCGGGATGGTCGGTACGCGAGCACGCCGTGCCGGGCGGCTGGCCGTACCCGGGCACGGCCGAACTCGCCGCCCTCACCGGTCTGCTCACGGCACTCCCCGACAACGCCCTGGTGCTTCTCGACGGCCTGGTCGCGTCGGCCGTGCCGGAGGTGCTGGTGCCGCAGGCACACCGGTTGCGCCTGGTGGTCCTGGTGCACCTACCGCTCGGCGACGACGCGGCGCCCCGCCGGGAGGCGGAACGCGAGGTCCTGGCGGCGGCGGTCGCCGTCATCACGACCAGCGAGTGGACCCGGCGTCGGCTGGTCGAGCTGTACGCGTTGCCGGCCGACCGGATTCACGCGGCGGCGCCGGGTGTGGAACCGTCCCCGGCGGCCCCCGGGACCGCCAGCGGTACGGAACTGCTCTGCGTCGCGGCCGTCACCCCACACAAGGGACACGACGTGTTGGTCAGAGCCCTGGCCACCGTCGCCGACCTGCACTGGAACTGCGTCCTCGTGGGCTCGCTGAGCCGGGACCCGGCCTTCGTCGAGGGGCTGCGTCGTCAGGTGGACGAACACGCTCTCGCCGACCGGATCCACTTCGCCGGGCCGCGTACCGGTGCCGACCTCGACGCCGCGTACGCCGCCGCCGACCTGTTGGTGCTGGCCTCACACGGCGAGACGTACGGCATGGTGGTCACCGAGGCGCTGGCGCGCGGAATCCCGGTGCTGGCCACAGCGGCGAAGGGGCTGCCGGAGGCGCTCGGCCACACGCCCGACGGGAGCCGACCGGGTCTGCTGGTGGCGCCCGGGGACCCGACCGCCCTCGCCGACGGGCTGCGGCACTGGCTCGGTGACGCCGCGCTGCGGCAGCGACTGCGCCTGGCCGCCGCCGACCGGCGGTCGACACTCACCGGCTGGGCGGTCACCGCCCGGTTGGTCTCGGAGGTGCTGGCGCGGGTGCCGGCGGTCAGCGGGAGGACGGCATGACGGTGGAGAGCACCCGGGCGTTCGCGGCCTGGCTCGGCCTGCGCGAGCCGGCCGACGCGGCGGCCCGCGCGGTGGAACTGGTCGAACCGATCCGGCGGCGGCTGGCCGGCGGTCGGCCCACGGTCGTCCACGACCTCGGCACCGGTACCGGCTCGATGGGGCGCTGGCTGGCCCCGCTCCTGCCCGGCCCACAGCACTGGATCATGTACGACCGGGACCCGGAGCTGCTGGCACAGGCCCGGGCCGAGATGCCCGGCAGCGCCGCCGACGGGGCACCGGTCACGGTCGAGACCCGGCTGCGGGACATCACCCGGCTGACCGCCGCAGACCTCGACGGCGCCACCCTGATCACCGCCTCCGCACTGCTCGACATGCTGACCGCCGAGGAGATCGAGCGGATCGTCTCGGCGTGCGCGGCCACCGGTTGCCCCACCCTGCTGACCATCTCGGTGATCGGCCAGGTGGAATTGACCCCGCCCGACCCACTGGACGCGCAGATCGTCGAGGCGTTCAACGCCCACCAGCGCCGTACGGTCGACGGGCAACGCCTGCTCGGACCGGACGCGGTGGCGGCCACCCTGGACGCGTTCGGCCGGCACGGGATCGACGTGCTGGTCCGGCCGAGCCCGTGGCGACTCGGCCCGGGCCAGGCCGAGCTGACCGTCGAGTGGTTCGAGGGCTGGGTGGGCGCGGCCCGCGAACAGCGGCCGGATCTGGGGGCCCCGAGCGCCACCTATGCGCGAAGCCGGCTGGCGCAGGCGACCAGCGGCGGGCTCGGGGTCGTGGTCTGGCACAACGACCTGCTCGCGAACTGTGAATGAACCCTCGGCCGTCGAAACACGTGTATACCCACGAACACTCGTCGAGGGAGGCACGTTTGCGTCGAACACGCTCTTCCGGCGCGACACCGGGGCGGGCGCCGGGGCGGGCACCGGCAGCACACCGAGGGCATCGCCGCCGGATGTCCACATGAGACGGGTGAACTGGGCCTGGGTGCGGACGCTCGGCGGGGTCGCCATCCTCGTCGCCCTGCTCTGGTGGCTGGGCACCGGTCCGTTCCTCGACGGGCTGCGCCTGATCGACGGCTGGGCGCTCGCCGCCGCGCTCGGCATCGGCGTACTGACCACCGTCTGCTGCGCCTGGCGCTGGAGCCTGGTCGCCGGCGGCCTCGGTGTCTCGTTGCCGTTGAGCACCGCCGTGGCCCACTGCTACCGGGCGGTGTTCCTGAACGCCACGCTGCCCGGGGGCATGGTCGGTGACGTGCACCGGGCGGTACGCCACGGTCGCGATGCCGGTGACGTCGGTCGCGGCATCCGAGCGGTGGTCTGGGAACGGATCGCCGGGCAGGTGGTCCAGGCCGTCGTCGCGGTGACCGTCCTGCTCGCGCTCCCGTCCCCGGTCCAGTCGTACCTGCCGGTGGCGGTGGCGGTGGCGTTGGCCGGGGTGGTCGGTGCCGTACTGGTGGTCCGGGCGCTGCCCCGAGGGGGACAGTCGCGGTGGGCGCGGGCGCTGCGTGGCGCCGAGGCCGACCTGCGCGGCGCTTTCCTGGCCCGACACAACTGGTTGGGCGTGGCCCTCGCCTCCACCGTGGTGGTCGCCGGTCATCTGGCGACGTTCCTGGTCGCGGCCCGGACGGCGGGCTCCACCGCGCCGCTGTCCCAGCTCGTCCCGCTGACCACACTGGCACTGCTGGCCATGCTGCTGCCGGCGAACATCGGCGGCTTCGGGCCGCGTGAGGGTGTGGCCGCGTGGGCGTTCGCCGCCTCCGGCCTGACCGCCGCCGAGGGCGTGACCACCGGCATCGTGTACGGGGCACTGGTGATCGTCTCAAGCCTGCCCGGCGCCGCCGTACTCGTGCTCCGGCACCTCCGGGCACCCGCCACCGTCGCGCGCCCGGGCGCCACCGTGGGTGGCTGAGCACCCGCCGTCCCACTCGCTCGCGGCCGATCGCGCCGGCCCCCCGGTACGGCACCGTTCAACCAAGGGAGACTCATGTACGACGCACTGCCTGTCGCGACAGTCCGGACGCAGGTCACGGTGCCGCTGCGCTTCCCTGACGGGTACGCCACGACAGCGCGGCTGTTCTCGTTCCACGGGCTGGTGGACGCCCGGGAGCACCTCGCGTTCGGCCTCGGCGACTGGGCCGGCTCACTCGACCGGTCGGCCGCCGGCGGACCGGCCCCACTGGTCCGCCCGCACAGCGAGTGCCTCACCGGCGACGTCTTCGGCAGCCAGCGGTGCGACTGCGGTCCGCAACTGCGCGAGGCGGTCGAACGCATCGCCGACACCGGTGGGTTCCTGCTCTATCTGCGGCAGGAGGGACGTGGCATCGGCCTGTACGCCAAGCTCGACGCGTACGCGTTGCAGGACGCGGGGCTGGACACGTTCGAGGCGAACGTGGCGCTCGGCCACCGGGAGGACGAGCGCGACTACAGCGCCGCCGCCCAGATGCTCGCCACCCTGGGCGTGGACCGGATCACGCTGCTGAGCAACAACCCGGAGAAGACCGAGCAGCTCAGCCGGCTCGGGGTGACGGTGACCGAGGTCGTGCCGACCGGGGTGTTCCTCTCCCCCGCCAACGCCGACTATCTGGCGGCGAAGGCCAGTCGCGCCGCTCGCGCGTCCGACCTGCCCTTCGTCAGCTGACCCGGAGGCCGCTCACCGGCACCGTGACTGTTCCGCGCACCGGCACCGTCACGGTGACTGATCGGGGAGGAGCAGGTGGCCGTTGACCGCGCGGACCTGGTCGGCGAGGTCGGGGAACTCGACCACCTCGACGCCGGCCGTCCGGAGCAGCTCCACGGCGTGACAGTCGGCCAGCAGCGGCGGTTCGCGCAGCGCGAACACGACCCGGCGGATACCGGCGGCGAGAATCAGCTGGGTGCAGCTCCTCGGCCGGGAACGGCGGGTGCTGCACGGTTCGAGTGAGCTGTAGATGGTGGCCCGGGAGAGGTCCGCGCCGGTGAGCTTGGCCAGCGCCGCCTCCTCCGCGTGCACGTACGGGTCGGTCTCGCGGGAGTAGCCGGTGGCCAACCGCGCCCCGTCGGGGCCGACCACCACCGCGCCGACGGCGTACGCGAAGCTGACCGGCGGGCTCTGGTACGAGAGGGCGATCGCCGCTTCGAGCCACTGCCGGTCGTGGTCGGTCACGCGGCACCGGCCCGGTCGGAGAGGGCGTAGCGGACCAGCACCACGTCGCCGATCTGGCGGACCTCGGCCACCCTGGCCCGGTGGCCGGGATGCCACGGGAACCGGCCGTCGTTGACGAACCGGGGCGCCCGGCGGTCGCCGACGAAGAACGGGGCGATCACCAGGTGCAGTTCGTCGGCGAGCCCGGCGGTGAGGAACTGGGTGTGCATCGTCCCGCCCCCCTCCACCATGAGCCGGCGTACGCCGCGCGCGGCTAGGTCGGCCAGTGCCCGCACCGGGTCGACCGGTTCGCCCCCGTCGACCACGGTCGCCACGCCCGCGAGCCGTCCCCGGGTCTTCTCGACCGTGCCGGTCGCGCAGTAGACGATCTTCTCGGTCTCGCCGGTGCTGAAGAACCGGGCCGCCGGATCGAGGTCGCCGCTGCCGACCACGGTGACCTTGGCCGGTGACGCGGGCAGGCCGCGCGCGACCCGCTCGTCGCGGCGCCGCTGCGAGCGCACCAGCAGCCGGGGGTTGTCCAGCCGGATCGTGTTGGCGCCGACCAGGATCGCGTCGCACTCGGCCCGCAACGCGTCGACCCGGTCGAAGTCCTCGTCGTTGGAGAGCAGCAGCCGCTGGTCGCTGGCGTCGTCGAGATAGCCGTCGATCGACGTGGCGCAACTCAGCAGGACGTACGGTCGCTCACTCACTGGCTCGACTCCCTGGTGCGGTGGACCGACCTGCCTTCGCACCCGGCGCGGCGCACCCGTCCGCGCTGGTACGAGCGGCCGGTCAGGCGAGGGTGCCGTTGCATTATCTGCCCTGGCCCAGGGGGTGGGGCCGGGCCCCGGCGCGAGTGTGGTCTACGGCGCCGCTCGGTCGGCGGAGGCCGGCGCGAGAACGTCCTCCACCGCGAGGCAGGGGTCGGTGGCCGGTGCCGCGACATGGATCGCGTCCGCCGCGCGTTCGGCGGCGGCCCGGAACATGTCACGCTGCTGCTCCGGGAGTCCGGCGAGCACGTGTTCCTCGGCGTGCGCGACCCGGCGTTCGGCGTCGGCGAGCACCTGTCGTCCGTGCTCGGTAGCGACGATCCGGCGTGCGCGCCGGTCGCGCGGATCCAACTGCCGCTCGATGAGGCCGGCGGTTTCCAGGTCGTCGAGAAGGTAGGTCAGGACGCTCCGGTCGATCACGAGTCGGGTCGCGAGGGCGCCCTGGGTGGGGACGTCGTCGTGGACGACCACGCCGAGGATGTGGTAGCCGCGGCTGCCGTGGGGGAGATCCCCCAACGCCTCCTCGACGTGTTCGTGCCAGCGGCGCAACACGGTGGCGAGAGACCAGCCGAGGTTGGTGCCCGGCCGGCGGTGCTCGGGCCGGTTCGGGCGGTCTCCATCAGCGGCGGACATGCGGTCGAGTCTAGCAACGGTAGGTTGACCACAAGATGTGTTGTCGAACAAAACATTTGCTGACTAAAATTCATGTCGCACCAACGATCGCGAGGCAAGGAGAAGGGCAATGCCCGATTACGGCCACGAACTCCTGTTCGGGACGTTTGTCACGCCGAGCGCGAACGACCCCGACCGGGTCGTGGCGCTGGCCGAGTTGACCGAGGCCGCCGGACTGGATCTGGCGACGTTCCAGGACCACCCGTACAACTCGGAGTTCCTCGACACCTGGACGCTGCTGAGCTGGGTCGCCGCACGAACCGAGCGGATACGCGTCTCGGCGAACGTGCTCAACCTGCCGTTGCGCCCACCGGCGATGATCGCCCGAGCCGCCGCCAGCCTCGACCTGCTCTCGCACGGCCGGTTCGAGCTGGGCCTCGGCGCGGGCGCGTTCTGGGACGGGATCGAGGGCATGGGAGGCCGCCGGCTGACCCCCGGTCAGAGCGTCGCGGCGTTGAGCGAGGCGATCGACATAGTCCGGGGTGTCTGGGACACCTCGACCCGGGGGCCGCTACGGCTGCGCGACGGCCACTACCCGGTGCCGGGGATGCGACGGGGCCCGGCTCCGGCACACGACATCGGCGTCTGGCTGGGTGCGTACAAGCCTCGGATGCTGGCGCTGACCGGCGCCAGGGCCGACGGTTGGCTGCCGACCCTGGAGTTCCTGAAGTCGCCCGACCGGGTCACCGCCAACCAGATCATCGACGACGCGGCGACCGCCGCCGGGCGTGACCCCCGGAAGATCCGCCGGCTGCTCAACCTCCTGCAGATCGACTTCTCCCCCACCAGCCGCGGCTTCCTCCAGGGGCCACCGGAGCAGTGGGTCGAACAACTGCTTCCCCTGGTGCTCGAGGAGGGCTTCAGCGCGTTCATCGTCGGACGCGACGACCCACGCATCATCCAGACGTTCGGTCAGGAGGTGGCACCCGCGCTGCGCGAGGCCGTCGCCCACCAACGTGGCACGCAGGCCACGACGACCGGACCGGCGCGGGCGACTGTGGCCCTGGCCAGGCGTCAGCCCGGCCTCGACTACGACGCGCTGCCGGCGTCGCTCGCGACCAGGGCGGTCGAGCCCGGTGACCCGGAGTACGACCAGGTCCGGCACACCTACAGCCGCCAGGGAACACCTGCGGTGGCGATCCGGCCCGGTAACGCCACGGAGGTGGCCGAGGCGCTGGCGTACGCACGCACACAGGACGTACCGCTGTCGGTGCGCAGCGGTGGCCACGGCATCAGCGGCCGCTCGACCAACGACGGCGGCATCGTCATCGACCTGTCGAGGATGAACAGGACCGAGGTACTCGACCGCGCCACCCGGCGGATCCGCCTCGAACCCGGCGCACGCTGGGGGGAGGTCGCCCAGGCGCTCGCCCCGCACGGCCTGGCGATGAGCTCCGGCGACTACGGTGACGTCGGCGTCGGCGGGCTCGCCACCACCGGCGGGATCGGCTACCTGGCCCGCAGGTTCGGGTTGACCATCGACCACATCGTCGCCGCCGAGATCGTCGTCGCCGACGGCCGGCTGCTCCGGGTCGACGCGGAGCACCACAGCGACCTGTTCTGGGCGATCCGTGGCGCCGGCGGCAACTTCGGCGTGGTCACCGCGCTGGAACTCGAGGCGTACGAGGTCGGCGACGTCGCGTACGCACAGCTCCTGGTGGACGCGAGCGAGACCGCCGAGATGCTGCAACGGTGGGGGCGACTCGTCGAGGACGCGCCGCGCGAACTCACCAGCTTCCTCATGGTCTTTCCCGCGCGGCGGCAGAACCCCCCGATGGCCCAGGTCACCCTCGTCTACGCCGGCGACGACGTGGACGCGGCACAGGAGGCGCTCAGCCCGTTCCTGGAGATCGGACCGGTCCTCCAGCAGCAGGCGCAGCTGGTGCCGTACCCGGCGATCGTCGCCGCGCCGCACAACCGGCACCACGGACAGGGCCTGGATGACGTACACAGTGGTCTGCTGCACCACATCACCCCGGAGGCGGCCGACGCCGTGGCGGCCATGATCCGCTCCGGGGACGTGATGACGGTCCAGTTCCGGTCGGTCGGCGGCGCCGTCAACGACCTCCCCCGCGACGCCACCGCGTACCCGCACCGGGCCCAGAACTTCTCCCTGCTCGCCGCCACCGTCGCGGAACGCCGGGCAGCGCTCGACAAGCTCTGGGCCGACCTGTACGGACAGCTCGACGGCATGTACCTCAGCTTCGAGGCCGACACCGATCCGGAGCGCCTGCTCGACGCCTTCCCCGAACCGACCCTCGGTCGGCTCCGGGCGGTCAAGGCCGCCTACGACCCCGGGAACGTCTTCAACCGCAACTTTCCGATCCCCCCGGCGGGCAGCTAGGACCGGGGCGCCCGCTGCCCCGGTCGCTCCTGCTCCCAGCGCTCGACCAGGCCCTTCATCTCCTCCTGTACGAAGAGGAAGAAGTCCCGCATGTCGGCCAGTCGCATACCGGCGGGTGAGGTTTCGTCGCCGACTGCCACCACCCCTTCATGCACGACGTTCGCGAGTCGCTCGTAGATCCCGCTCCGGACGCCGGCCGAGTACGAGGCGACGGTCGACGACTTGTACAGGTCCCGGCGCGATCCCGGGGCGGGCTCGCGAACCGCCATGCCAACCTGGATCAGGTAGCGGACCGCCCCGGAGACGGCGGCCGGACTCACGCCGAGCCGCTCGCTGATCTCCCCGGCGGTGAGCCCGGGTTGCTCGCCGGCCATCAGCACGGCCAGCACCCGGGCCGCCATGCGGGGCATGCCCATGTCGCTGAGCGTGAGAGCGAAGTGCTCCACGAAGCGTCGTACCGCTGCCTCGTCGCGTCGGCCGTCAGGTTGCATCTGGTCATCCTTCACCATTGTGTGAAGATCGCGCACGGCTGGCCCCGATCGGTCGACGAGCCGCGTCGGCTCTTGTCGCCTCCGCTGACCAGCGATGACGCGATCGGATGAGCCCCTGATCGTCCCGATCCGACCGGCGCCGACGCCAGTGGCGCGACCGGTCGGCTGACCGGTCGCGCCGCTTTCGGCTGGATCCGGTCAGGTCGCCAGGTTGCGGCGACGGAAGAGCACCAGCCCCGCCACGGCCAGCGCCAGCGCGACGGCGGACATCACCAGCAGCGGCGTCACGGCGGCCTCGGCGGCCGGCAGCGCTGGGACGTGGCTGAACGGCGAGATGTCGCGCACCGCCTCCGGCAGGCCCAGCAGGCCGCCGAGTTGGCCGAGGACGAGGCTGAGGGTGAAGCCGAGCCAACCCAGACCGACGGCGAGCCGTGGTACGAGCCCGAACGCGGCCACCGCGAACCCGGCCAGGATCAGCGCCGACGGCAGTTGTACGAGAGCCGCGCGGGACAGGTCGACCACCTGCTCGCCGACCCGGCCGGTGCTCGCCCCGTACACCAGGCCGACCGAGAGTCCGGCGAGCCCGAGCAGGGCCAGGGCGCCCGCCACCACGACGAACAGGTGGCTGCCCAACCAGCGCGACCGGCTGGTGGCCGTCGCCAGTACGGCCTCGGCCCGCCCACTCGCCTCCTCGGTCCGCAACCGGAGCAGCGCCTGGACCAGGTAACCGGCGACCATCGCGCCGATGATCGCCATCATCGCCGCCATGAACGAGTCGACCAGGCTGCCCGCGCCGTCGGCGCCGCTCAGGCTCCCGATCGTCTCCGCCGCCCGTTCGTTGTCGGCGAAGCCCTGCTCGACCGCGTTGCCGATGGAGCCGATGGCGAGGCTGAGCACGGTGACCGTGACGGCCCAGCCCAGCAGCGTGCCCCGTTGCAGCCGCCAGGCCAGCCCGAGCGGACTGAGCAGCGTCGGCGCGGCCGTCGCCGGGCCCGGCCGGGCGGCGATGAGCCCCTGGCCGACGTCGCGGTGCGTGGTCAGGACGAAGGCCGCGCCGACCCCGGCGACAAGGAACACGAGCGACAGTCCCAGCACCCACCACCGATCGCCGGTGAACGGCCGAACCTGGCTGGTCCAGCCGATCGGCGACAGCCAGGACGGCCAGGCGCTGGTGATGGTGTAGCCGGCGGGCTGGACCTCGCCGAACGCGTCGCCGAGGCCCCGGAGCAGGTAGGCGGCACCGATCGCGGCGGCGGCGATCCCGTTGGCTCCCCGGGCGGTCTGCGTGATCTGCGCGGCCACGGCCGCGACGGCGGCGAAGACGAGGCCGGCCGCGCCGACCGCCAGACCCGCCGCGACCGCACCGGGCGCGGGTTCGCCGTAACCGACGAGGGTGAGCGCGAGCAGCACGGCCAGGACGGCGTTGGCGATGACGGTCACGAGGAGCGCGGCGGTCAGGCCGGCCAGTCGGCCGACCACGGTCGCGCCGATCATCTCGGTCCGGCCGGTCTCCTCGTTCTGCCTGGTGTGCCGGACCACGGCCAGGGTGCTCATGAACGCGGCCAGCACGGCCAGGAAGGCCAGGATCTGGAACATCGCCATCGCGCCGGAACTCGCCCCGGTCGGGGCGGCCCGGAACATGAGCAGCGCCGGGGTGTCGACGGCGGTGCGCAGGATCGCGATCCGGTCGGCGTCGGTCGGGTACTGCTCGTTCGTCGCGGAGATCGAGAAGGCGGCGAGCAGTGTGGTGCTGAGGATCCAGACCGGCAGTTGCAGCCGGTCCCGGCGCAGTGCGAGGCGGGTCAGCCGGCCCGTCGCGGTGAAGGCGCTCACCGCGCGCCCGCCAACTCGTCGCCGTAGTGACGCAGGAAGAGTGCCTCCAGCGACGGCGGCGCGCTGGTGAGCGTACGCACCTCGAACTGGCTGAGGTGGCGCAGAACGTGGTCCAGTTCGGCGGTGTCCACGTCGAACCGGGCCCGGGTGGTCTCCACCTCCACCTCGTGGACCCCGGGCAGGTCGGAGAGCCCGGTCACGGGCCGGGCCGTCTCCACCGAGATCGTGGTACGGGTGAGGTGGCGCAGTTCGGACAGCGTGCCGGTCTCGACCGTACGTCCCTGGCGGATGATGCTCACCCGGCCGCAGAGCGCCTCCACCTCGGAGAAGATGTGGCTGGAGAGAAGCACGGTGCGGCCCCGTCGAGTGACGTCTCGGACGCAGTCCTGGAAGACGGCCTCCATCAACGGGTCCAGTCCGGAGGTGGGCTCGTCGAGGATGTAGAGCTCCACGTCGGAGGCGAAGGCGGCGATCACGGCGACCTTCTGCCGGTTTCCCTTCGAGTAGGTCCGGGCCCGCTTGGACGGGTCGAGTTGGAACCGCTCGACCAGCTCGTCGCGGCGGCGCTTGTCCAGGCCACCACGGAGGGCACCGAACAGGTCGATCGCCTCTCCACCGGTCAGGTTCGGCCAGAGGTTCACGTCGCCCGGCACGTACGCCAACCGGCGGTGCAGCGTCACCGCGTCCCGCCAGGGATCCCCGCCGAGCAGGCTGACCTGGCCCGCGTCGGCTCGCAGCAGTCCGAGCAGGACCCGGATGGTGGTCGATTTTCCGGCTCCGTTCGGGCCGAGGAAGCCGTGCACCTCGCCGGCGTCGACTTCAAGGTCGAGCCCGTCCAGGGCACGGCTGCGGCCGAACGTTTTCACCAGGCCGGAGACCGAGATAGCTGTTGTCATGCCACGGACGCTACAGAGATTTCACAGAATCATGAAAGTTGGTAAGTGTATGAAAGTCGTCAAGATTTCGCCCCTCCGCGACCCGACACGCGAGACAGGACAGGTGTTGCGATCGCGATCGACAACGACAACCATGTGCGTTAGCGCGGGTCGAGTCCCGTACCACCGAGGAGGACCATGTCTCCCCCACAGGCGCACCTGTTCCTGCTCGCCGGGCAGTACCCGGACACCACCCACGCCCAGACGCTCGACGCCGCCCGGCGCTACGCGCTCGCCGCCGAGACCGCGAACTACGCCGGGGTGTGGATCGCCGAACACCACTTCATCTCGTACGGCATCTGCCCCTCCGCGCTGACCTTCGCCGCCCACCTGCTCGGCGCCACCAGCCGGATCACCGTCGGGACGGCGGCCTGTGTGCTCTCCAACCGGCACCCGGTGGCGCTGGCCGAGGAGGCGGTGCTCCTCGACGAACTCGGCGGCGGGCGGTTCGCGTTGGGCGTCGGACGCGGCGGCCCCTGGGTGGACCTGGAGGTCTTCGGCACCGGGCTGGACCGCTACACGAACGGCTTCGCCGAATCGGTCGACCTGCTGGTGGCCTGGCTCTCCGGCGCCGAGGAGGTGGCCGGGACCGGCCGCTTCCCGTTCCGTCCGGTCCGGGTGGTCCCCCGCCCCCGCCGGCCGGTCCCGACCTGGATCGCGGCCACCTCCGCGCACACCGTCGACCTGGCCGCCCGGCACGGCCTCCCGCTCCTGCTCGGTCTGCACGCCGACAACACCGAAAAGGTCGAACTGCTCGGGCGCTACGCCCGCGTCGCCGAGGAACACGGCCACGATCCGTCGACGGTGGAGCACGCCAGTGCCCACCTCGCGTACGTCGCCGACACCGACCACGACGCCCGCACCGCCGTCCGGACGCACCTGCCCGCACTGCTGCGCGGCGTGGACGAGTACGTCCGGATCGACGGCAGACCGACCGGTGGGCGCGACCACCACCGGTACGTCGAGCGGCTGCTCCAGATCCACCCGGTCGGCGCTGCGGCGTACTGCCGCGAACGGCTCACCGAGGCCGCGGCGACCACCGGCGTACGCCACCTGCTGCTGATGGTCGAGGCCGGCGGCGGCCGGTCGGCGACGCTCGAGAACATCGACCGGCTGGCCGCACAGGTCCTCACCGACACGGTCCCTGACCAGGTCACCCCGGTTCCCAGGAGCGCGACCGGGAGTTCTCGATCGAGGGTCGCGGAGAACTCGAGGGCCGATTGAAGAAAAATTGGAGCGGGATCCGGCACCCTCATCCCATCGGGGGGAGTCGCCGCCTGAACTGGGGCGGACACGCATCGTCGGGGAATGGGTGTCGAACGTGGGCATGGTGCTGCTGTCCGATCCAGAAGTGATGGCGACTCCGGTACGAGAGTCCGGCGAGCCGTTGGTGGATCTGCGCAACGTGGGGGCGTTGCGGATCGACCAACGGCTCGCCGACCCGGACGGCGTGTACGCGCACCTGCGGGTCGGAGTGGTGGACCGGCTGGTGATGGCGCAGACCATGCTGCCGCCCGGGTTCAGGCTCCTCGTCGTCGAGGGACACCGCCCGCTGCGGATCCAGCGGCAGTACTTCGAAGCACACGTCCAGCGGCTACGGGACCGGACGCCCGACGCCGACGAGGCCACCCTCTGGCGCCAGGCCAGCCGTTACATCTCGCCGCCGGAGATCGCGCCGCACGTGGCCGGGGCCGCCGTGGACCTGACCCTCTGCACGGTCGACGGCGAAGAGATCTGGATGGGCACGGAGGTGAACGACACCGACACCACCGCCTGTCACACCGACTCGACCGACATCTCCGACGAAGCGCGTACCAACCGGGAACGGCTCGCCAGCGCGCTACGGACAGCGGGGCTGGTGAACTACCCGAGTGAGTGGTGGCACTGGTCGTACGGCGACCGCTACTGGGCACACCTGACGCATGCCGACCACGCCCCGTACGGTCCCGTCGAGGTCTGATCCGGCCACGCCGGACGGTCCGTCGTCGCCTCGACCCCACGAGCCGACCGATCCACGGCCACTAAGATCCAAGGGTGTTGGGTGGCGTAGTGGCTGGAGGTCGTCGTGCTGCAGGTCCGGCTCCTCGGCCCGGTCGCGGCCTACTCGGCGAATGAGCCGATACCGCTGGGGGGCAGCAAACCCCGGGCGCTCTTCGCGGCCCTGGTGCTCGAACGTGGACGGGTCGTGCCAGCCAGCCGTCTGGTCGACGTGGTCTGGCCGGAAAACCCTCCGGAGCGGGCCCGCGCACTGATCCAGACCTACATCTCCACGCTGCGCAAGTCGTTCGCCCGGCACGGCCACCCCGAGGTGATCGGCACCCAGTCCCCCGGCTACCTGGCCCGGCTCGACAACGCGACCGTCGACGCCGACCTCCTGGCCGACCTCGTCGGCAGAGCGAGGGAAGAGGTTGCGCGGGGCGACCACGCGGTCGGCTCCGGCCTGCTCCACCAGGCGGTCGGCCTCAGCCACGGACCGGCCCTGTCGGGACTGGGGAACTCCCCTCTGGCGGCCGAGGCCCGCCGGCTCGACGAACTGCTGCTGACCGCGCAGGCCGAACGCGTCGAGGTCGAGCTGAGCCTGGGCCGGCTCGACCACCTCGCCGAGTTGACCGGGCTGGTCGCACGCCACCCCACGAACGAACGCCTACGCGGACAGTTGATGGTGACGCTCTACCGGCTGGGCCGCCAGACCGATGCGCTCGCCTGCTACCGGGAGGGCCGCTCGGCCCTTGTCGAGGAACTGGGGGTGGAGCCGGGGCAGCGGCTGCGGGATCTGCACAGCGCGATCCTGCGGGGCGGCGGCGACCTGCTCGAGACGAGCCGACCGGACCGGGAACCCCGGCCCCCGACGGTCGTCCCGGCGCAGGTGCCGCTCGGCCCCTCCGACTTCACCGGACGCGAGGCGGTACGTACCGCGCTCGCTGACGCGCTGCGGACCGCGACCCCCGGCACCCACGTCCTGGCCGGCCAGGGCGGCACCGGCAAGTCCGCCCTGGCCGCCTGGGTGACCCGGCAGGTGGCGGATTCGTTCCCGGACGGCCAGCTCTACGCCGACATGCGGGGCATGACCGACACCCCGGCGACCCCCGACGAGGTGCTCGTCGGTTTCCTGAGGTCACTCGGCGTCAATCCGACACACCTGCCGGACTCGACGCGGGAGCGGACCGAGCTGTACCGCAGTCTGGTCGCCGACCGGCGCCTGCTGGTCCTCTTCGACGACGCCGCCGACGAACAGCAGGTCCGGCCCCTGCTCCCGGCCGGCCCACGGTGCGCCGCGCTGATCACCTCACGGGACCGGCTGGCGGGGCTGGCCGGCGCGGCCCTGACCGAGGTCGAGGTCCTCACCGACGACGAGGCCTGGGCGCTGCTCACCCGCATCATCGGCGCCGCGCGGGCCGACGGTGACGTCGACTCGGCCCGGCGCATCCTTGCCGCCTGCGAGAACCTGCCGTTGGCGATCCGGATCGCCGGCGCCCGTCTGGCGACCCGTCGACACCTGCCGCTGCGCGTGCTCGCCGAGCGCCTCACCGACGAACGACAGCGCCTCGACGAACTCGCCGCCGGCGACCTCGCGGTCCGGTCCAGCATCTCCCTGAGTTACCGAGCACTGGACCCGTCGGCCCGTACCGCCCTGCGGCACCTGGGTTTCTTCGGCCTCCCGAGGTTCGACGCGTGGGTGCTGAGCTCGCTGCTCGACACCTCCGTACCCCTCGCGGAACGGATGCTGGAGGTGCTGGTGGACGCGCATCTGGTCGAGTTCACCGGGGTCGACCAGACCGGGGTTCTGCGCTACCACCTGCACGACCTGGTCCGCCTCTACGCCCGTGAGCGGGCCGATGTCGAGGAGCGCCCCGAGGAGCTGCGGGACGCCATCTCCCGCGCGGTCGGCAGCTGGCGGACGATGATCGATCGCATCACCACCACCTTCCCGCCGGCCGAGGTGGTCTGGCGCAGGCCACCGGGTCCCGGGCTGCCGGTCGCCGAGGATCTGGCCCAACGGGTGCTCGCCGACGCGAGCGGCTGGCTCCAGCGCGAGGAGCCGGTGCTGGTGATCGGCGTCGAGCGGGCGGCGGCGGTCGGCCTGCACGAACTCGCCTGCGACTTCGTGTCCGCCAAGATGGCGTTGCAGTTGGAGGGTGCCAACCGCTTCGAGCTCTGGTCCCGGATCGTCACCGCCGCCCTCCGCGCCGCCGAGCGGGCGGGCAACCTGGACGGTGAGGCGCGGATGCTGGCCGAACTGGCCCAACTGCGCTACGCGGAGGACCGGTACGACGAATCCCGGCGGTACTTCGGCGAGGCGCTGAGCCGGTTCCGAGCGCTCGGCGACATCCCCGGTCAGACCACCGCCCTGGCCGGACTGGGACTGGCCTGCCGGGAGCCCGGCTACCTGGCCGAGGCGTTGCACTTCCTCAACCAGGCCGTACCACTGTTGCGGGAGCTCGACGACGCGGTCGGCATCGGGTACGTGCACCGGGTACGCGGCTCGGTGCTGCTGGAACGGGGCGACTTCGCGATGGCGCTCGCCGACTTCGAGTTGTCGTTGCGGGCGTACCGGCGGACCGGCAGCCAGCGTGGGGTCGCGTACACGTTACGCAGCCTCGGCCTCTACCACCGGGCCCGGGGCGACTACGAGCAGGCGTTACAAGCCTGCGCGGAGTCGGCCGAGATCTTCCGCGAACTCGGCAACGAACTGATGCACTCGTACGCCGTACGCGCCCACGCCACGACGGAGCTGCGGATGGGGCGGCCCGACGCGGCCCTGCCCCGGCTGGAGTGGGCGCTGTCGGTGGCGCGGGAAGCGGGCGACCGCTGGGGACAGGGGGTCGCGTTGCGCGTACTCGGTCAGCTGTACCTGGCCACCGGGCAGCTCGGGTTGGCGGAGGAGTCGCTGGACGCCTCGCTGTCGTTGTGGGACCGGGTGCAGGCGCCACTGTGGCGGGCGCGTACCCGGTACGACCTGTCTCTGGTGTACCGGGCACGCGGCGACATCGACGCGGCCGACCAGGCGTTCACCGAGGCGTACCAGGTCTTCCACCACTACAACTCGCGCGAGTACGTCGAGCTTCAGCGCCGCTGATCCGGCACGCCCGGCCGCGCCGTGACGGTCGGGGCTCGCCGCGCGTCTAGGCTGGCCCTTGTGGATGATTCCGACATTCAACTGCGACCCGTGCGACTGGATGACTTCTGGCTATTCGAACGACAGGCGGTCGATCCGGAAGCCGGCGGTCTTTTCAACTGGTCCGGATACAAGGATCCGACGAGCGCGCGCCGCCAATTCGACCAGAACGGGTTACTGGGCCCGGACGCCGGACGACTCGTCGTGTCGACCGGCGGAACCGTCATCGGCGACGTCGCCTGGAGCAGGGTGACGTACGGGCTCCCGACCTGGTGGTGCTGGAACATAGGGATCTCGCTGCTGCCCGAGTTCCGGTATCGGGGCCTCGGTACGGCGGCGCAGACACAGCTCGTCCGCTATCTGTTTGAAACGACTCCGGCCGAGCGGATAGAGGCTTACACCGACGTGCAGAACAAGCCGGAACAGCGCGCGTCGGAGAAGGTCGGATTCACCCGGGACGGCGTACTCCGCTCCACCCAGTTCCGGGACGGACAATGGTGCGACCTTTACCTCTACAGCCTCCTGCGGCAGGAATTGGAAACCGGTCCCGGCTACGGTTACGGGGAATTGCGTCCACCCGCCGGCGAGGCGGTCAGCGAGGCGGTCAGCGAGGCGGTCAGCGCGCTCCCATTTCGACCAGTTGGTCGCCCCCGCCGGTGCGCTGGTAGAGCACGGTACGCCCGGAGCGCCGGCGCCAGACCAGCCGGGCGTCGCGCAGGACCCTGAGGTGGCCGCCGACCGAGCCCAGTCCGTAACCGGTCAACGCCACCAGTTGGGTGGTGGTCTTCGGCGACTCCAACTGGGTGAGGATGATCGCCCGTACGGGACCGAGCAGGGCACTCAGCGCCTGTGGCGGTGCGATGATGCTCGGGTCGGCCAGCAGGCCGGAGCAGGGGTAGACCACGGCGTACCGCTGCTCTCCCTGCCCCACCCAACCCCGCCGTGAGGTGGTCGGGATGAAGAGCAGCCGGGAGCCGGCAAGATCTCTCGGCGGGTGGTCGTACCCGTTGATCTGGAGTTCTCCATTGTCCAGCCAGCGCATCCCCTTGCGCATCCCGTCCAGCGCGGCGGCCCACCCGCCGGAGCTGACCTGGTGGGTACGGGACACGATGTCGGCCTCGAGCAACTGTCGACGCCGGGGCCAGTCCGGCAGCACGGTCCCGTGCCAGACCCACTCGAACAGGTCGGCCACGCGTTCGGACACGTCGTCACCGCGCAGTTCGGGCGGCAGCGGACCGGGCCAGTCCGTGGCGAGGTCGGCCCGGGCGACGTCGGGCGGTGTGGCCCGTACCTGTCCGACCTCCTCGGCGAAGCCGCCGTCGGTCTGGCTCGGCGGGGTGACCACGAAGTCCGCCACCCACCTGGGCCGGAACGCCACCTTCACGAACGCCGCCGCGAACGGGTCAGCGGCGAGCCGGGCGCGGTAACCGGGACGGTGGGCCTCGAGCCAGGACCGCTGGCCGGGGTGCGTGCCGTGACCGCCCAGCGCCTTGAGCGCGGCGACGGTCTCGATCAGGGGCGAGACCGCGAACCGGCTCCTCGCGAGTACGTCCGCGCCGATGAGCCAGACACTCACACTCGCCTCCCGCCGGCCGCTGCTTTCGTCGGCAGACGAAAATGTAACCGGGCCGGTGGACGCCGGACCACACTGCTGCACGTGCATACGTACCGTGAGTTGTTCCAGGTCCCCGAATTCCGACCGCTGTTCCTCTCCGTCTGCGCCGGGATGGCGGCGAGCACGCTGCGTGGACTCGCGCTCGCCACCCTGGTCTACTCCGCGACCGGGTCACCGCTGCTCTCCGCGCTGAGTCTGTTCGGATCCCACTTCGCGCAGGTGATCGGCGCGTTGACGCTGCTCTCCGTGGCGGACCGGATGCCCCCTCGGGTGGCGATGGTCGCCCTCGCCGTGATCCAGGCGGTCGGCACCCTCGCGCTGGCGCTTCCGGGAATGCCGGTCTGGGGCCTGTTCGTGGTGATCGGCGTGATGGGGCTCGTCGGCTCGGTGGGCGGCGGGGTGCGCTGGGGTCTGCTGGGCGAGATCACGCCCGGCGACGACTACATCCTCGCCCGGTCGGTGTTCAACATGTCGGTCGGCGCGATGCAGATCAGCGGGTTCGCCCTCGGCGGTCTCCTGCTCACGCTCACCACCCCGCGAGTGGTGCTGGTCATGGCGGCGGCCCTCTGCCTCGCCGCTGCCCTCGTCGCCCGGTTCGGGCTCCTCCGGCGCCCACCCAGGGCAACGGGGAGACCATCGGTCGGCGAGACCTGGCGGGTCAACGTACTGCTCTGGTCGGGGCCGGCCCGCCGCTACGCCTATCTCGCGGCCTGGGTGCCCAACGGGCTGGTCGTCGGCTGCGAGGCACTCTTCGTCCCGTACGACCCCGACGCCGCTGCGGTCCTGTTCGTCGCCGGCGCGCTCGGCATGCTGACCGGAGACACCGTCATGGGCCGCTTCGTCCGCCCCGAGTGGAGGAAACGGCTGCTCACCCCGATGCAGTTGCTGCTCGGCGTGCCGTACCTCCTCTTCGCCCTCTCCCCCGCGCTGCCGCTCGCCGCACTCGCGGTCGCCGCCGCGTCCGCCGGGTTCAGCGGCGGACTGCTGCTCCAGCAACGCATCGTCGCCCTGACCCCGCAGGAGGTACGGGGCCAGGCACTCGGGCTGCACTCGGCCGGCATGCTGACCATGCAGGCGGTCGGGGCGTCGGTCGCGGGCTTCGTCGCGCAGTACGTCTCCACCGGTAACGCGATGGTGGTGATGGGCCTGCTCTCCATCACGATCGCCCTCACGCTCCGACCCGGACTGCGCGCCACCGCCGCCGACCGGGTCCTGACGACGTCGCCCGTCTGACCGCTCAGCGCAGGGCCGACCGGGCGGCGGTCTGCACGGCGCCGGTCAGCGCGTTGAGGATGGCCGAGTCCAGCCGCCAGTGCTGCCAGTACAACGGCACGTCGAGGTGCCGGCCGGGGGCGAGCTCCACACAGCGACCGGCGGCGATGTCGTCAAGGGCGATCTGCTCCGGCACCAGGCCCCAACCGAGCCCGAGCCGGACCGCCTCGACGAAACCCCAGGCTGATGGGACGTGGTGCAGCGGCGGGTCGAGCCGTCGCCGGGTGACCCGGTTCAGGAAACGGTGCTGAAGGGTGTCCTTGCGGTTCAACGCGATCATCGGTGCGGCGGCGAAGGCGGCGGAGGCCGGCCCGTCCGGGAAGTGCCGGGTGGCGAGCCGGGGCGCCGCGACGGCGAGGTAGCGCATGGCGCCGAGCCGTTCCACCCGGCAACCCTGGACGGGTACGTTCTGCGCGGTCACCGCGGCCATCACCGATCCGTCCCGGAGCAGTTCGGCGGTGTGGTCCTGATCGTCCTCGCGGAGGTCGAAGGTGACCGTGAACTCCGGTGGCAGCTCGGTCAGGGCGGCGAGGAACCAGGTGGCGAGCGAATCGGCGTTGACCACCACCGCGACCCTGGTCCGGACCGCACCGCCGGCCAGCGGCCCCCGGGCGGCGCGCAGCGCCTCGTGTTCGAGCAGGGCGACCTGACCGGCGAGGCGGAGCAACGCCTGCCCCGCCTCGGTCGCCTCACACGGCTTGGTACGGCGTACCAGCACCTGCCCGACGACCTGTTCGAGCGCCTTGATCCGCTGGCTCACCGCCGACGAGGTGACGTGCAACGTACGGGCGGCGGCCTCGAAGCTGCCCTCGTTGACGACGGCGGCGAAGGTGGTGAGCTGTACCGAGTCGAGTCCCACCTAAGGAATCCTAATCAAGCCTAAGAATCATTAGCTGGAGCGAAGGAGCACGCGACCGTAGCGTCGGCGCATGTCCTCCTCCCCCGCCACCGCGTCATGATCGCCTCCACAGTCGCCGGGTTCTCGGTCTCCCTCGCGCTGATCGTCGCCATCGGCGCGCAGAACGCGTTCGTCCTGCGCCAGGGGCTCCGTCGGGAACACGTCCTGCCCGTGGTCGTGGTCTGCGCCGTCTCGGACGCGCTGCTGATCACGGTCGGCATCGCGGGCGTCGGCGCGGCCATCGCCGGCCACACCACCCTGCTCGACGCGATCCGCTACGGCGGTGCCGCATTCCTTCTCTGCTACGCCGCACTCGCCGCCCGGCGGGCGCTGCGGCCGGCGGCACTCACCCCCACCGAACGCCCCCCGACCGCACTCGGCGTGACCCTGCTGACCTGCCTCGCCATCACGTACCTCAACCCGCACGTCTACCTGGACACGGTGCTGCTGCTCGGCGCCGTCGCCCACCAGCACGAACACCGCTGGTTCTTCGGCGGCGGAGCCGTCCTGGCCAGCACCGTCTGGTTCGCCGTACTCGGCGTCGGAGCGGGACGGCTCGCCCCGGCGCTGGCCCGGCCGGCCGCGTGGCGCGTGCTCGACGCCCTGATCGCCGTGGTGATGGTGGCGCTCGGCGCCTCCCTGCTCCTCGGCTGAGCGAATATGCACGGCCCGGCGACCCCGGTCGCGAGCGCGCGGTGAGCAGGTGCCGGCGGGGTCGGCGCGGTCATCGGTCCTCCGGCGTGCCGGCGGTCTCGACCTTCGTGATGAGCAGCTTCAGCCGCTTGATCTCCTCGGCGAGCGCGGTGCCGCCGTCGGCGGTGAGCGTGATCCAGGTACGGCCACGCCGCCCCTCGTAGCCCTTCTCGACCTCGATCAGGCCGGCCGTCTCCAGCACGCTCAGGTGCTTGGAGAGGTTTCCTGCACCACCTCGTCCAGCCCGGCGCCTCGCAGGGTTCGGCCCTGCGGGCAGGGTCAGAGAGACCATTCGCCGTAACTCAGGCCGCACAGCCCGCAGTTGCTGTCCGGGTGGAGTTCGGGTGGCCAGAGGTGGTCCGCGCAGCCGGCACGGGCCCTCGCCGTAGGAGGGTCCGCCCAATCGCCGGCGGGCAGCCCAGCAGGAGGATCGACAGCGGCGTGACCTGGGGCGGGTTCGGGCTCGTTCGGGGTGCCGGCGTCATCGGTCGTGGCCTGCTCCAATCACCCGTAATGAGCGATGCCGGGCCGGTGCGGGGACCGAGAGCTAGAACTCCGTCCACGATGCACTGATCAACAGCCTACTCCGGGTGGCCGGTCAAGCACGAGTGGTAATACTCCGTCAACCTGCACGCACCGCGGCGACCACCTGACGTACCTGGTCGCCGTCGGTGGCCTCGCGTCCGTCGCGGTCCACCGGTGCCCGCAGGTGCACCTCGCTTGCCCCGGTCCGAGCGAGCACCTCCCTGACGTTGTGCGCCCGGATGCCACCGCCCGCGATCACCCGCAACCGCCCCGCCGCCTGTCGCCGCAGCGCGGCGAGGCGCTCGGCGCCGGTCAGGGCGGTCGGTGCCGCACCGGAGGTGAGGACCGCGTCCGCGCCGAGGGAGATGATCTCCTCCAGCGCACCGAACTGATCCTCGATCTCGTCGAACGCCTTGTGAATGGTGACCGGCATCGGCCCGGCCGCCTCGACCAGGCGGCCCAGCACCGGCAGGTCCAGCCCGCCCCGCTCGTCGACCGCGCCGACCACCACCCCGAGGGCCAGATCGTGCGGGTTGGGCAGGCCACGTATCGCCTCGATGTCGGCGAGCATGACCTGTTCCTCGGCCGCACTCACCCGGAAGTCGCCGCCCCGGGGACGGACCATCACGCGTACGCCGACCCGGCGCAGCAGTCGCAACGTGACCGCGACCGCACCCAGGCTCGGGGTGGTACCACCCTGGCCGAGATCCGCGCAGAGTTCCACCCGGTCGGCACCGGCGGCCTCCGCGACCAGGGCACTCGGTACGTCCCCCACGCAGATCTCCACCGTCGTCGGCAGCTCTGGCCTGCTCATCCGACCACCTTCGCACCTGTTGCGACCCGAGCGGACTCCGGGCGCAGCGGGAAGTGACAGGCGACCTGGTGTACGTCACCGGCGAGTGGTGGCTCGGTCTCGCAGATGGGCTCGGCGAGCGGACACCGGGTCCGGAACCGGCAGCCGGTGGGCGGGTTCAACGCGCTGGGCAGCTCACCCCGGATGGTGATGCTGTCGCGCGGTACGGCACGGTCCGGGGTGGCGGTCGGGACGGCGTCGATGAGCGCCTGCGTGTACGGGTGCCGGGCGGCCCGTACCACGTCGTGGGCCGGGCCGACCTCGACGAGCTTGCCGAGGTACATGACGCCGATCCGGTCCGCCATGTAGTCGACCACGGAGAGATTGTGGCTGATGAACACGTACGCCAGGCCCAGTTCGCGTTGCAGCTCCCGCATCAGGTTGAGCACCTGCGCCTGGATCGACACGTCGAGCGCGCTGACCGGCTCGTCGCCGACGATCAGCCGGGGCCGCAGCGCCAGTGACCGGGCCAGGCCGATGCGTTGCAGCTGACCACCGGAGAACTCGTGCGGGTAACGTTCCAGCACCCGTCGGGAGAGTCCGACCTGGTCGAGCAGGGTGGCGATCCGAGCCCGACGCGCCGGCCCGTCACCGACCTGCTGGATCTCCAGCGGTTCGGTGAGGATCGCGTCGACCCGCATCCGCGGGTTCATCGCCGCGTAGCTGTCCTGGAACATCAACTGGATCTGCCGGTGCATCCGGCGGCGTTCACGCCGGTCCAGGGTGGCGGTGTCGGTGCCGTCGAGGACGATCTGTCCACCGCTGGGTTGCTCCAGGCCGACGACCAGTCGTCCCACCGTGGACTTGCCGCACCCCGATTCGCCCACCAGCCCGAACGTCTCACCGGCCCGGACCTCGAACGACACCCCGGCCACCGCGCTGACCTGCCCGGTCACCCGGCGCAGCAGCCCGCCGGTGGTCGCCTCGAAGTTCTTGACCAGCTCCCGCACCGCGAGGATCGGCTCCTCGGCCGGTTCGGACTCCCCGGCTGCCGCCGCCGGTACGGCGACCGCGCGGACAACCGGCGCCGCCACCGGTGTCACGGTCGTCGGCGCGGCCGGATGCAGGCACGCGTGCTGGTGCGCGTCGGTCGAGAGCGTCACCTCGGTGGTACGGCAGTCCGCCGAGGCGAACCGGCAGCGTGGGGCGAACCGGCAGCCGGTCAGCGGTCGGGACAGGTCCGGCGGCAGGCCGGGAATGCTGTAGAGCGGTTCGTGGGTGTCGGTGTGCCGCATCGCCGACTCCGGCAGCGCCTCCAGCAGCGCCTCGGTGTAACGGTGTCGGGGCGACCGGAACAGCTCGCCGGTGGCGGCGTTCTCGACCACCCTGCCGGCGTACATCACCGCGACCCGGTCGGCGCGTCCGGCGATCACCCCGAGGTCGTGGGTGACCAGGATGACCGCCATCCCGAACTCCTCGCGCAGGTCGTCGATGAGTTCGAGGATCTGCCGCTGGGTGGTGACGTCGAGCGCGGTGGTGGGCTCGTCGGCGATGAGCAGGCGCGGGGAGCAGATCAGCGCCATGGCGATGGCGACCCGTTGCCTCATCCCGCCGGAGAGTTCGTGCGGGTAGTTGTCGACGATCCGGTCGGGACGCGGCATGCCGACCCGGCGCAACATCTCCACCGCGCGTTCCCGTGCCTGTGCCTTGCCGACCCCCTGGTGGACCCGGAGCGGCTCGGCGACCTGGGTGCCGATGCGCATCGTCGGGTTGAGCGAGGTGAGCGGATCCTGGAAGACCATGCCCATCCGTACGCCACGGATGCGCCGTACCTCGTCGGGTGGGAGTGCGCGCAGGTCCCGGCCCTCGAAGAGGATCTGCCCACCGACCACCTCGCCGCCTGGGGGCAGCAGTCCCATCACCGACAGGGCGGTCATCGTCTTGCCGCTGCCGGACTCGCCGACGATGCCGAGCGTCTGGCCCGGTCGGATCTCCAGGCTGACGTCGTCCAGGGCGTGTACGGTGCCGCGACGCAGCGCGATGTCGGTGCTGACCTGCCGCAGGTGCAGCAGGGGCTCCGGGTCCACGACCGTGGCGGAGCCGTCCTGGGGGCGGGTGGTCGGATCGGTTGGTGCGCTCATAACCTGCTCCTGCTAGCGCCGCCGGAGGCGGACCTCGAAGGCGTCCCTGAGCCCGTCGCCGATGAAGTTGAAGGCGAGGACGATGAGGATGATGGCGATTCCGGGCGGATAGAGCAGCCACCAGTGGCCGCTGTAGGTGTCGGCGAGGCCGTCGGAGAGCATGCCGCCCCAGTTGGCCGCCGGCGGGGGGACACCGAGGCCGAGGAAGGACAGGTAGGCGACGTAGAGGATCGCGTCGGCGACCTGGAAGGTGGCGTTGACGATCACGGTGCCGATGGCGTTGGGGACGATGTGCCGACGTACCGCGCGCCCACCGGTGCCGCCCATGGCCCGCATCGCCTGGATGTACTCGCGGGAGCGCAGGCTGAGCGCCTCGCCCCGGACCAGCCGGGCCGGCCCCAGCCAGGCGAAGGCGCCGATGATGAGGATCAGCATCGACACGCTCGGGGTGACGATCGCCGCCAGGAGCATGAACAGGAACAGCGCCGGGATCGACATCATCGCGTCGACCACCCGCATCATCGCCGCGTCCACCCAGCCACCCGCGAAGCCGGCGACGGCTCCCCAGACGGTGCCGAGCGCGGTGGCCAGGATGCCCGCCGCCAGTCCGACGATGATGGAGGTCTGCCCGCCGAGCATCAGCCGGCCGAGCTGGTCGTAGCCGACACCGTCGGTGCCGAGCGGGTGCCCGGCGGTGCCCGGGGGCAGGTACACCGAGGCGAGGTCGGTGTGGACCTGGTCGGTGCGGTGCAGCAGCGGCCCGAGGAAACAGATGCCGGCGAGCAGGATGAACAGCCCCAGCCCGACCAGGGCCAGCCGGTTCTCGCAGAAGACCGCCAACCCTTGACGCCAGAGGCCGCGTACGGGTGGCTCGTCGGTGCCGCCGGGGCGGGACGCGCTCGGGTCGACCGGGCCGGATGTCTCGTCCAGTGCGGTCATGACGCGCCCGCCCGGAGCCGGACCCGGGGGTCGACGGCCGCGTACACCAGGTCGGCGAGGAGCGCGCCGAACACGGTGGCGACCGAGATGATCAAAGTGACGCCGAGCAAGATCGGGAAGTCGCGCTTGAGCGCGGCCTGCCAGAAGAGCTGCCCCATGCCGGGAAAGTTGAACAGTGACTCGACCACCAGGGCACCGCTGAACAGCGCCGGCAGGTACATGCCGAGCAGGGTGATCACCGGGAACAGCCCGTTGCGCAGGGTGTGCAGGACAACCACCCGTCGCTCGGACAGGCCCTTGCTACGCGCGGTGCGTACGTAGTTCTCGTTGAGGTTGTCGACCATCGAGGAACGTACGTAGCGGGAGTAGACCGCGATCGTCACGATCGCCAGGGTGACGGTGGGCAGGACGAGTCCGGCCGGGTCGGCGAGCACCTCCGCCAGGGTGAACCCCTGCGGCGCCTCGGGCGGCAGGACCGGCCAGACCTGCGAGAACAAAATGATCATCATGAGACCCAGGAAGAAGATCGGGGTGGCGTACGCGAGCAGTGACACCGAGGTGATCGCGTAGTCCGGCCACCGGTTGCGTCGTACCGCCTGGATCACCCCGAGCGGGATCGCCACCACGACGGCCAACAGGGTCGAGAGCAGCGACAGCACCATGGTCTTCGGGAGCCGCTGGGCGATGGCCTCGGTGACCGACTGGTTGAGTTGGAACGAGTAGCCGAGGTCGCCGTGGAGCAGGCGCTGGACGTACATCGCGTACTGCTGGATCCAGGGCTGGTCGTAGCCCATCTCGTGGTCGAACGCGGCCAGTTGCTCCAACGTCGCCTCCTTACCGAGGGTGGCTCGAGCCACACCCCCGGGCAGGAGATGCAGGATGATGAACGTGATCACCGTGACGAGCACGACGACGATGAGGGCCTGGCCCAGGCGCGTGACGAGATACCTGACCACTGGCGACTCCCTCCCGGTCAGGGGCTCCGGTGGCGCGTGCGGGCGCCACCGGAGCCGGGACGGTCAGTGACTCAGCTCTTCCAGGACCAGTCCTGGAAGAACATGTTGTTCATCGGGTCCTGCGGTTCGACGCCCTGGAGCCCGGTGCGGTACGCCGAGATCTGGAACACCGGATTGGGCATCCAGAGCACCGGCAGATCCTTCGCCAGCAGGTCGTTGTACGCCTTGAGCGCGCCGTCGTCCTCGGAGAACTGGGTCGCCTCGATCAGCTTGTCGGCCTCCGGGTTGCTGTAGCTGCCCAGGTTGACCGGGGCATCCGTGGCGAAGAGCCGCTCACCGCTGGCGAAGGCCGGGTAGTACCAGCTGCCCTGCGATCCGAAGAAGGACATGTCCCAGGTGCAGGTGGCGTCGGTCGGCTTGCAGGCCGGGGTGACCGCGACCGAGTCCGGGACCTCCTTGATGGTCAGATCGATGCCGACCTTGGACATCTGCGACTTGATCTCGGCGAACATCTTGGTGGTCGCGGCGAACCCGGTCTGGCTGACCACGGTCAGGGCCAGCGGGGTGCCCGCGGCGATGCCCTCGCCGCACTGGTCCGCGCCGCTGCCCGCGTTCTGGCAGGTGGTCTGCCCGTCCGGGGTCACCTTCCAGCCGTGGCTCTCCAGCAGTTGCCGCGCCTTGGCCGGGTCGAACGAGTAGACGCATCCGCTGGAGGCGTCACTGCCGGGCTTCGGCGGCACCGGACCACAGCTCGGCGACGCCATGCCGGACCAGATCACCTTGCTGATCGTCGGCTGGTCGATCAGCATCTGCATCGCCTGGCGCAGGTACGGCTGCTTGAACAGCACGCCCGTCTTCGGGTTGTGGTAGTTCAGTTGCAGGTAGGTGACGGACCACCCGTACCAGGGCGAGATCTTGTAGTCCTTGGACTCCAGGTACTTCTCCTGGGACAGGTTCGACGCGGGCACGTAGCCGTAGTCGATCTCCCCGGCGCGGAGCACGTTGAACTCCGCGTCATCACTGGTGAACGGCCGAAGCACCACCTTCGACAGCTTCGGCTTGTCACTGCCGGAGTAGTTCGGCTGTGCGGTGAGGACGACCTCGCCGTTCGGCACGTACCGGTCCAGCTTCCACGCCCCGCTGTTGACCTTCCACAGCTCGTTGGTCGCGTACGTCTTCGGGTCCTTGGCCGCCTCGGTGAGGAAGGCGAAGACCTTCTGGGCGCCGGCCGGCGTGCTGGAGAGGTCGGCCACCTGCGCGGTCGCGGAGTCCTTGTCCCAGACGTGCTGCGGCATCGGCACGATCCGGTTGAGCTGGTTCCCGACAAACCACGCGGTGTTGTACACCTGGGTGGTGGTCAACGAGAAGGTCTTCTCGTCCTTCACGGTGAACGCGGCGATGTTGTCCGGGAAGCCACCGGCCCGGTAGGACGCCCACTTGTCCTTGTTGGCGGTGACCAGGTCGTACCAGAACTTGATGTCCCGGGTGGTGACCGGCTTCCCGTCCGACCAGGTGTTCTCCTTGAGCGTGATGTTCATGGTCCGGCCGCCGTCGCTGATCTCCGGGGGCTGGGCCATCGAGCGCTCGGGGTCGATGTTGTACTTCGCCGACCCGTCCAGCCGGTACTCGTACAGGTGCCGGTACTGGGCCGCGCCGAAGATCGCGTTCTCGCCCTGGGTGAAGCCCGGTGCCGAGATCGGCAGGATCCAGTTCGGGGTACGGAAGGCTACGGTCACGGTGTCCCGGCCCTGGCTTCCGCCCTCACCGGTCTTGGTCGAGCCGGCACCACCCGTGCAGGCGGTGAGCCCCAGTCCGATGACGATCGCGCTGGCTACGGCCATGGTGCCGCGCCGTGCGCGCCACGGGAATCTGCGTCTCATGGGTCTCCTCGATTGATGGCCTGCGCCCCGCGTCGTCCGCGCCGGGGACGTCGGGTCCGGCCGCCCGGTGCTCCTCGAGCGATCAATGCGGAGAATGTATAGCGGGTAAAGTTTTGAGTCAACGAAACTAACGAGCTTTATTCGGCAACTTTGGTTGGGCTACGATCGAAGTCGGCGAAGCATCTTCCGATACTCTTCGCGGTGGCGCGTCCCCGCCGCCGGAGGGCGCAGGGAACGCCGGAAGACCGGCCCTGAGAAGGAGAGGCATGTCGGATCCGTCGATCTCCGCCACCCTGCGCGAACAGACCATCAACCTGCTCGCCAGCGGTGCGGCCACCTCCCGCGCCGACCTCGTGGAGGCGCTCCAGGTCGCCCCCTCGACGGTCACCAGCGTGGTACGGCGCCTGCTCGAGGAGGGCGCCGTGCTGGAGGAGGGCGTGGGCCGCTCCACCGGCGGACGACGACCACGGATCCTGCGCCTACGCGAGACCGAGGGTGTCTTCGCCGTCTCCGAACTGGGCGCCCAGCACGCCCGCGTCGGCATCTGCGCACCCGACGGACGACTGCTCGCGACCGAGGAGGTCGCCATCGACATCGCCGCCGGCCCCGGTGAAGTCTTCGACACCGTCGCCCAGACGTTCGCCAGCCTCCAGGCCGCCACCAGCCCCGGGCAGGCGCTACTCGGCGTGGGTGCGGCTCTGCCGGGTCCGGTCGAGTTCCCCCGGGGCCGTCTCATCGGCCCCGCCCGCATGCCCGGGTGGAGTGGTGTCGACGCACAGGCCGACCTCGGCCGGCGGTTCGACGTCCCGGTGGTGGTCGACAACGACGCCCGTGCCGCCGCGATCGGCGAGTATGTCACCCGGGGCCGGGACACCGACGACATGATCTACGTCAAGGCCGGCACCGGCATCGGCGGCTGCCTCGTCACCGACGGCCAGATCTACCGGGGCGGCCGGGGACTCAGCGGCGACGTCACCCACGTACGCGTGGCCGACAGCGGTGAACGCCACTGCTCCTGCGGCAACCGGGGCTGCCTGGAGACCGTGGCCAGCGGCGCCGCCCTGGCCCACCAACTGACCGAACGTGGCCTGCCGGCGACCACCACCCGCGACGTCATCACCGCCGTGAACAACGCCGAGCCGACCGCCGTGACGACCGTGCGCCGCGCCGGCGGGCTGGTCGGGGTGGCCCTCTCCGGGCTGGTCAACTTCCTGAACCCGGACGCCGTCGTCATCGGCGGAGCCCTCTCCAGCCTCGACGTCTACGTGGCCGCCGCCCGTGGCGTGCTCTACGAACGCTGCCTGCCGTCCATGACCCAGTCACTCTCCATCGACGCCAGCACCGCCGGCGCGGACGCGGCCCTCATCGGCCTCGGGCACCTGGTGCGTACGGCGGCCGACGTCCGACCCGCCTGAGGAGTTCTGCACCCGTGCCCCGTCCCCTGCGCATCGCCATCGGCGGCGTCCACATCGAATCCAGCACCTTCACCCCCCACCTGAGCACCGCCGACGACTTCGAGGTCACCCGGGGGGACGCGCTGCTGGCCCGCTACGACTGGCTCGCCCCGGTCCAGCCCTGGGCCGCCGACGTGGAATGGATACCCCTGGTCCACGCCTGGGCACTGCCCGGCGGCGTGGTCGACGCGACCAGCTACGACGCCTGGTCCACCGAGATCACTGGCATGCTGGCCGGGATCGGCCCCGTCGACGGCGTCCTGCTCGACATCCACGGCGCGATGAGCGTGGTCGGGCGGGACGACGCCGAGGGTGACCTGGTCACCGCGATCCGGTCGGTGATCGGGCCGGAGCCGTACATCTCCGCCGCCATGGACCTGCACGGCAACGTGTCCCCGGTCCTGTTCCACGGCTGCGACCTGCTCACCTGCTACCGCACCGCGCCCCACGTCGACGTCTGGGAAACCCGCGAGCGGGCCGCCCACAACCTGGTCGACGCGCTCCGCCGAGGGGAGCGTCCACACAAGGCACTGGTGCACGTACCGATCCTGCTGCCCGGCGAGATGACCAGCACCCGGATCGAACCCGCCCGGAGCCTGTACGGACGCATCCCCGGGATCGAAGCTCGGGACGGGATCGTCGACGCCGCCATCTGGATCGGCTTCGCCTGGGCCGACCAGCCCCGCTGCCGGGCCGCCGTCGTCGTCACCGGCACCAGCGCCGGCCCGACCACCGAAGCCGCCCGTGAGCTCGGCGAACACTTCTGGGCCGCGCGGGACGAGTTCGCGTTCGTCGCGCCGACCGGCTCGATGGACGAATGCCTCGACGCGGCCACGGTCGCGGTCGCCGACCCGGCCCGGCGCCCGTTCTTCATCAGCGACTCCGGTGACAACCCCGGCGCCGGCGGAGCCGACGACGTCACCTTCGCGCTCGAACGGATGCTCGCCCGCCCCGCCGTCCGCGACGGCTCACTGCGGGCGGTGTACGCCTCCCTGGTCGACCCGGAGGCGGTGGCGCGGATCGCCGACCAGCCGCTCGGCTCACCGGTCGACGTACTCGCCGGTGGGCGGATCGACCCACGTGAGCCCGGCCCGCTCCGGCTGGTGGGAACCCTGGAGGCGGTCGCCGACGACCCCGACGGCGGACGGTGCGTGAGCGTACGGGTCGGTGGCCTGAGTGTCCTGCTCACCTCCCGTCGGATGCAGTACCGCCAGGTCGCCTCCTACAGCCGACTCGGCATCGCGGTCGACGCGGTGGACATCGTCGTGGTGAAGATCGGCTACCTCGAACCCGAACTCTTCGACGCGGCCGGCGACTGGCTGCTCGCCCTGACTCCGGGCGGCGTCGACCAGGACCTCGAACGGCTGCCGTACGAGCGCCTGATCCGACCGCTCTTCCCGCTGGACCGCGACTTCGTCGCGGACCTCACCGTGGTGACCGGGTGATCGCGTGACCCGGTACAGCACACCTGCCGCCGAACGCTGCGTCCTCGCGGTCGACGTCGGGGGCACCACCATGAAGGGGTCCGTGGTCGGCGAGGACGGACGGATCCGGCACTCGCTGGTCGTACCCTCCCAGACCGCGACCGACACCGAGCCGATCGACGCGGTGCGGGCCCTCTGCCTGCGGCTGCGCGACGACGCGCTCGCCCTCGGCGCCACACCGGTCGGGGTCGGGGTGGTCACCCCCGGCATCGTCGACGAGGCGGCCGGGGTGGTCCGTTACGCCTCCAACATCAGGTTCCGGGATGTCCCGCTGCGCACCCTGGTCGGCCAGGACCTCGGCCTGCCGGCGGCGATCGGGCACGACGCACGGGCGGCGGGCCTCGCCGAGGCGGTCGCCGGAGCCGGCCGTGGGCTGGACAACTTCCTCCTCCTGCCGTTGGGCACCGGCATCGCGGCGACCGTGGTGCTGCACGGCGAGCCGGTCACCGGTGCCTCCTGGTCGGCCGGGGAGGTAGGCCACACGCCCGTCCATCCGGGCGGCGAACCGTGCAGCTGTGGCCAGCGGGGCTGCCTCGAGGTGTACGCCTCCGCCGGCGGCATGGCCCGCCGCTACGCGCGGCTCGGTGGCACGTCGGGGCTGGACAGCCAGGCCATCGCCGAGGCCACCGGCACCGACCCGCTCGCCCGCAGCGTCTGGGACACCGCCACGCACGCCCTCGGGACCGCGCTGACCACCCTCACCCTGACCCTCGATCCGGCCTGCATCATCCTCGGCGGCGGCCTTGCCGAGGCCGGCGCGCAACTGCTCGACCCGGTACGCGACACGCTGCGCGCCTCACTCGCCTGGCGCAGCGCCCCGCCGGTGCTCACCTCGACGTTCGGAGCGCTCGCCGCCCAGGTGGGCGCGGCCATCCTGGCCCGGCGGGCGGCCGGGTTGCCGGTACCGCAGGGGTGGGGCGCTCCCCTGCCCGAGTCCGTGGGGCTCCGCTGACCTGGGGGCCGGTCTCCTGACAGCCGTGTGGCGCCCCACCCGTACCCGGGTTGAGGCGCCACACGGACGGAAGCGGTTCAGCGTCGCCGTACGGTGACCCCTCGCGCGGCCAGGACGGACTGCGGGCCGACGGCGCCGTCCGGCTCACCGAGTACGTCGCCGCCGACCTCGGAGAGGTCCACCGGCTCGTCGGTACGGTTGATCACGAACCAGAACTCCGCGCCGTCGCCGCCGTCGGAGCCGCCCCGGACCGTGAGCTCCACCCGGCCACGCAACGCCTCCGGCAGCTCACTGCTGACGCCGGCCGCGTCGAGCAGACCGGCCAGCACCGGACGGAGCCCGGCCTGCCCGAGCCGGGTCGAGACGTAGCTCGCCGATCCGGTGTCGGTGGCCCGACGGGTCACCGCCGGACGGCCGGCCAGGTTGCCGGTGCGGTACCGGGCCAACACCTCCACCCGGTCGTCGGTGACATCGATCCGGTCGGTCCAGAGCGTGCCGGTGGTGCCGTTGTCCAGCTCCACCTCTTCGGTGTCGAGCAGCGGACCGAACTCCTCGATCCGGATGCCCAGCAGGTCACGCAGCGCACCCGGGTAGCCGCCGAGCCAGACGTGGTCGTTCTCGTCCACGATCCCGGAGAAGTACGTGGTGACGAGGTGCCCGCCACCGTCGACGTAGGCGTTCAGGCGCTGCGCGAGTGCCGCCGGTACGACGTGCAGCACCGGCGCGACGACCACGTCGTACCCGTCGAGCGGGGCGGCGACCGGTAGCACGTCGACCCGGACGCCGAGGTCGAGGAAGGCGGAGTACCAGTCCAGCGCCTCCTGCCGGTAACGCAGGCGGGAGCTGGGGTGGGAGTCGTGCTCGCTGGTCCACCAGGAGGTCCAGTCGAACAGGATGGCCGCGCGGGCCGGCCGGCGGTGCGTGCCGGCGATCGGCGCGAGCCGGCCCAGGGTTGCTCCCAGGTCGGTGACCGCGCGGAAGACCTCGCTCTCGGTGCCGGCGTGGGGCAGCATGGCCGAGTGGTACTTCTCCGCGCCGGCTGCGGACTGCCGCCACTGGAAGTAGCAGACGGCGTCGGCCCCGTGGGCGACGTGGGTGAGCGAGTCGCGGGCCAGCTCACCCGGTCGCTTGGCCACGTTGATCGGTTGCCAGTTGACCGCGCTGGTGGAGTGTTCCATCAGGAACCAGGGCCGGCCCTGCGCGATGTTGCCGGTCAGGTTCGCCGAGAAGGAGAGCTCGTCGAGGGCCTGCGGTCCGGGTAGGACGTAGTGGTCGTTGGCGACGAAGTCGACCTCGTCGGCCCAGTCGGCGTAGTCCATTCCCCGGGTCTCGCCCATGACCATGAAGTTGGTGGTGATCGGGATGTCCGGGGTGATGGCGCGCAGGATGTCCCGCTCGGCCCGGAGGTAGTCCTTCAGGGCGTCGGAGGAGAAGCGCTTGAAGTCCAGCTGCTGGGTCGGGTTGGGGTGGGACGCGGCGAGCCGGGGCGGCAGGATCTGCTCCCAGTCGCTGTAACGCTGGGACCAGAAGGCGGTGCCCCAGGCGGCGTTGAGCCCGTCGAGACTGCCGTACCGCTCCCGCAGCCAGATGCGGAAGGCGCGGGCGGCGTCGTCGGAGAAGTCGTAGATGTTGTGGCAGCCGAGCTCGTTGGAGATGTGCCAGGCGGTCAGCGCGGGGTGGTCGGCGTACCGCTGGGCCATGGTCTGGACCAGGCGCAGGGCGTGCTCGCGGAAGACCGGCGAGGTGGGGCGCCAGTGCTGCCGGGCGCCGGGCGAGATGGTGGCGCCGTTCACGTCGACCGGGAGGATCTCGGGGTGCGCGGTGGTGAGCCAGGGCGGTGGCGAGGCGGTCGCGGTGGCGAGGTCGACGGCGATGCCGCCGGCGTGCAGCAGGTCCATGACCTCGTCGAGCCAGCCGAAGTCGTAGGTGTCCGCGGTGGGCTGGATCCGGGCCCAGGAGAAGATGGCGAGGGAGACGATGTTGACCCCGGCGGTGCGCATGGCCTGGATGTCCTCGGCCCAGACGTCCGGGGACCACTGTTCCGGGTTGTAGTCGGCGCCGAAGGCCAGCCGGGCGCCGGGCTCCGGGTCGGGCCAGCGCAGCCAGCGAGGGGTGGTACGAGAAACCACTGCTGCTCCTTGCACGTTCGAGCGGTGACGACCTCGGCCCACGGGCCGGGTACGCCGACCGAATGCGCCGGGACGGCCGGCCTCGCGGCGGGCCGTCCCGGTGCGTGGGTGTTACTTGACGGTGAAGCCCTGCTCGGTGCCGTACTTGACGCTGGCGTCCTGCCAGGCCTTCAGCCCGTCCGTCAACGTGGTGCCGGAGACGTAGGCCTTGCCGACGGTGTCGTTGAAGATGCTGTTGGCGTAGACCTGGAAGGGCAGGTAGGACCAGCCGGTGACGACGTTCTTCGCGGAGTCGGCGAAGATCTGGTTGGCCTTCTGGCCGCCGAAGTAGGCGAACTCGGAGTCGAGGAAGGCCGGCGACTGGAGCTGGGCCGTGGTGGCCGGGAACGCGCCGTTGTCGACCCGGGTCTGCACGCCGTCACCGACGTTCGCGAACTTCAGGAAGCCGTACGCCAGGGCCTTGTTGGTGCTGGCCTGCGGGATGGCGAGCGAGCTGCCACCGTTCTCCGCGCTGGCGTTCGCGCCGGCCTGCCACTGCGGCAGCGGTGCGACCCGCCACTTGCCCGCGCCGCCGGGTGCACCGGAGACGAGGTTGGCCGGCATCCAGGCGCCGGTGGCGAGGGTGGCGATGGTGCCGTTGGCCAGGCCCTGGTACCACTGGTCGCTCCAGGAGCTGATCGGGGCGAGCAGCTTCTCGTCGATCAGCGGCTGCCACGTCTTGGCGAACGTGGCGACACCCGGGTCGTTCATGTCGATCTTCACGTTGGTGCCGTCGACCTGGAACGGCTTGCCGCCGGCCTGCCACATGAGGCTGGTGGCGAAACCGGCGTCGCCGGTGTCGTTGGTGATGTAGACCTTCGGGTCGGCGGCGTGCAGCTTGCGGGCCGCGGTCACGAACTCGTCCCAGGTGGTGGGGACGGCGATGCCGTGCTTGTCGAAGACGTCCTTGTTGTAGTAGAGCGCCATCGGGCCGGAGTCCATCGGCAGGCCGAAGATGCCGCTGCCGGAGTGGACCGAGGCCCACGGGCCGGGCGTGAAGGTGCCGTCGAGGTCGCCGGCCTTGAAGGCGGTCAGGTCGGTGACCGACTTGGCCAGCGCGAACTGCGGCAGGGCGTAGTACTCGATCTGCGCGACGTCCGGGCCGCCCTTACCGGCGGTGATGGCGTTCTGCAGGGCGGTGTACTGGTCGTTGCCGGTGCCGGCGTTGACCAGGTTCACCTTGACGTTCGGGTACTGCTGCTGGAACTTCTCGACGACCTGCTTGATGGTGGGCTCCCAGGCCCACACGGTCAGGTTGCCGCCCTTGGTCAGTGCGGCCTGGACGTCGGCGTCGGAGAAGGTCTGGCTGGCGCTCGACCCGGAGTCGCCCGAGCCGCAGGCGGCGAGGGCGAGGGTGGCGGCGGTGGCGACGGCTGCTGCCGCCAGGAAGCCCCGCCGGGGAAACTTGATCATGACTGTCCTTCCGAACCAGCAGAAAAGAGGGGATACGACGACACGGGGTGGATGGAGCGCCTCAGTCCTTGACGCTGCCGGCGGAGAGTCCCGACTGCCAGTAGCGCTGGAGCAGCAGGAACGCGGCGAGTAGCGGCAGGATCGTCAGCAACGATCCGGTGATGACGAGGTTGAACACGGCCTGGCCGCCGGCGGTGGACGCCTGCGCGTTCCAGGCGTTGAGACCGAGGGTCAGCGGGTACCAGTCCGGGTCCTTCAACATGATCAGCGGCAGGAAGTAGTTGTTCCAGGTCGCGACCACGGTGAAGAGCAGCACGGTGACGATGCCGGGGGCGAGCAGCGGCAGGGAGATCCGGAAGAAGGTACGGAACTCGCTCGCCCCGTCGACCCGGGCGGCCTCGATCATCTCGGTCGGGATCGCCTCGGTCGCGAAGGTCCACATGAGGTACAGCCCGAACGGCGAGATGAGCGACGGGATAATCACCGCCCACGGGGTGTCGGTCAGGCCCAGGTTGCTGAACATGAGGAACGTCGGTACGGCCAGCGCCGTTCCCGGTACCGCGACGGCGCCGATCACCGTGGCGAAGACGCCGCGCTTGCCGGGGAAGTCGTACTTGGCGAGCCCGTAGCCGCCGAGTACGGCCAGGAAGGTCGCCCCACCGGCACCGATGACGACGTAGAGCAGCGTGTTGCCGAGCCAGCGCAGGAAGATCCCGTTGTCGTACGTCACCGTGTCGTGGATGTTGCTCCACAGGGCGAAGTCACCGTCGAACCAGAGGCCGAACGAGGTGAAGAGCCCGTCCTGGGTCTTCGTCGCGTTGATCACCAGCCAGACCAGCGGGATCAGGCTGTAGATCAGGACGATCGCGGTCAGCGCGGTGAGCAGGATGCTCTTGCGCGGCCGGGCCACGGTCGAGCGGGCGCGTGTCGGTTTCGATCGCAGGCGCGGTGCCGCCGGGGTGTGCGGGTTCTCGACCGGGGTCGGTTCCGTACGCGTGGTCGTGTTCATCGGTCAGCGCTCCTTCCGCATGCCGCGCAACTGAACGACGTAGGCGACGACCATGGTGAGCAGGCCCATGACGATGGCGACCGTGGCCGAGTAGTTGTACTGCTGGCCCGCGAACGACAGCGAGTAGGCGTAGAGGTTCGGGGTGAAGTACGTGGTGATCGCGTTGGGCGCCAGGCTCTGCAGGATGCTCGGCTCGTTGAAGAGCTGGAAGCTACCGATGATCGAGAAGATGGTGGCGATGACCAGCGCGCCTCGGATGGCCGGCAGCTTGATCGCGGTGATGACCCGGAACTGGCTGGCACCGTCGAGATCAGCGGCCTCGTAGAGTGAGGCGGGGATCACCCGCAGTGCCGCGTAGAAGATCAGCATGTTGTAGCCGACAAACTCCCAGGTCACGATGTTGCCGATCGAGGCCAGCACCCAACTGGGCGTCAGCGGGTCGGGCAACGAGGTGCCGAGCGCGTCGTTGATGTTGCCGACGAGTCCGAACCGGGAGCCGTACATGAAGCCCCACATCAGGGTGGCGACCACCGCCGGCACCGCGTAGGGCAGGAAGATCGAGATCCGGAAGAAGCTCTTGCCGTAGAGCCGCCCGCTGTCGATGGCCAGTGCCACCACCAGGGCGATCCCGAGCATCACCGGCACCTGGACGACGAGGAAGAGCGCGACCCGGCCGATCGCCGACCAGAGCTGCGGATCGCTCAGCGCCCGCTGGTAGTTGTCCAGGCCGACGAAGGCGTTGCCGCCGATCAACCGGTTCTGGAACAGGCTCAGGTAGATCGCGTACGCGATCGGGGCCAGGAAGACCAGTGCGAACACGGCCATGAAGGGGGCTACGAAACGCCAACCCACCCATGACCGTCGGCGGCGGCCGGACGCCCGTTCGAGGGTGCCTGGTCGAGCTGCCACGACCTGTGGAAGTGCCACTTCACGCATCCTTCCCGTCGCTCCGATGCGACCCGTATGTTTACGTAAACACCCTGGCCAGAAGGATGACAACTCAGCGTAGCTCGCAGTTACGGGGAGGTCATCCAGGACATCACGCGGTGATGTTTACGTAAACATTGCGGGGGTGATAGTTTCACCGCGTTCGAGGATCGTCAAGACCGGGGTGCTCCGATCGTCCCCTCGCCGGCACCTGCCGGGCGGCGGATCGGGGCCCACGAGCGGGAAGGAGCCGTACGGCTATGACCGCCGTCACACCGGAGGAGACCTCCGGAGGACCGACCCGGCGCGCCGGCCGTCCCCGGCGGAGCGTCTCCATGGCCGACGTCGCCCGACTCGCCGGCGTCTCGTCCCAGACGGTGTCCCGCGTCTCCACCGGCCACCCGGGCGTGGTCAGCTCCACCCGCGAGCAGGTCCTCGCCGCCATGCGCCAGCTCGGCTACCGCCCCAACAGCGCCGCCCGGGCCCTCAAGCTCGGCGAATTCCGTACGATCGGGGTCATCCTCTTCACCCTGTCGACCACCGGCAACAGCCGTACGGTGGAGGCGATCGCCACCCACGCCGCCCGTGAGGGTTACGCCATCACCCTGATCCCGGTGGCGGCACCCACCCAGGACGGCGTCCTGGGTGCCTTCACCCGGCTCGGCGAACTCGCCGTCGACGGAATCATCGTGATCATGGAAGTCCACCTGCTGGACGCCACGACCGTCACCCTGCCGCCCGGCGTACAGGTCGTCGTGGTGGACTCCGACGCCGACGACCACTACACGGTTGTCGACACCGACCAGACCGACGGGACCCGGCAGGCCGTCCGCCACCTGCTCGACCTCGGTCACCAGACCGTCTGGCACGTGACCGGACCCAGCGGTTCGTTCGCCAGCGAACGCCGTACCAAGGCCTGGCGCGCGGCACTGGAGGAGGCCGGCCGACCGGTTCCCCCGGTGCAGGGCGGTGACTGGTCGGCGGAGTCCGGCTACCGCGCGGGGATCCGCCTGGCCGACGAGCCCGAGTGCACGGCCGTCTTCGCCGCCAACGACCAGATGGCGCTCGGCCTGCTCCGCGCCTTCCACGAACGCGGTCGAACGGTTCCCGGCGACATCAGCGTGGTCGGCTTCGACGACATCCCGGACGCCGCCTCGTTCATCCCGCCCCTCACCACGGTCCACCAGGACTTCGCCGAGGTTGGCCGGCACTGCGTACAGGGTGTGCTCCGGCAGATCCACAACGAGGCGACCGACCCGGGCACCACCCTGGTCCCCACCCGGCTCGTCGTACGACAGAGCACCGCACCGCCGGCCAGCACGCGCTGACCCACCGGCCGGCGGTCCGCCTTCCCAGGACGCCGTCGGCCAACTCGCTGATCCGGTCGTACCGATCCGCACAGGTCCGATCACGGGACGCACTCCGAGGCGTCCGGACGCCATGGTGGCGCTTACGGAAATTCTCCGACTTCTTCCGGAAAACCAGCCTTCCGGGCGCCTTCCCCGCCCTCCCCTGTGGAGCCGGAGAGCGTTCTGTCGCCTCTTCTCCTCACCACAGACACCGCTCCGACCACCTCAGACAGTGCGGCCGGTCCCGCATGGACCCGGCAACGCCACCCGCTGAGGTTCCGCAAGTTTTCCGGTAGACATTGCCGAAGGTGGATGCGACTGAAATACTGCGTATCCACTGTTGCCGATGGATTGGTCGGTCCGCCCACCGTCCCACCTGGACAGCCACCCCCTCGGCCCAGCGACACCACCACCACCCCGGGCGGAGCCCCACCAACTCCGCCCGCCCTCGGAAAAGAGGCAGAAATGATCGGAAGATCCCGTACGGGCAGCCGCCCGAGAATGGGGTCCAGGGCACGAGCGGCCCTCGTCGTCGGCGCCGTGGGCCTGCTCACCGCGACCGGCGCGGTGGTCCTCCCGCACACGGCGAGCGCGGCCACCACCCTCGGCGCGTCCGCCGCCGAGCGGGGCGGTCGTTACTTCGGCACCGCGGTCGCGGCCAACAAGTTGAACGACAGCACCTACGCAACCATCCTGAACCGGGAGTTCAACAGCGTCACCCCCGAGAACGAGATGAAGTGGGACGCGACCGAGCCCTCGCAGGGCAACTTCAACTACGCCAGCGCCGACCAGATCGTCAACCACGCCCGTCAACGTGGGATGCAGGTCCGTGGACACGCGCTGGCCTGGCACTCGCAACAGCCCGGCTGGGCACAGAACATGTCCGGCAGCGCACTGCGCAACGCGATGCTCAACCACGTGACCCAGGTCGCCACCCACTACCGGGGCCAGATCCACTCATGGGACGTGGTCAACGAGGCCTTCGCCGACGGCGGCAGTGGTGCTCGGCGCGACTCGAACCTGCAACGGACCGGGAACGACTGGATCGAGGTGGCGTTCCGCGCCGCCCGCGCCGCCGACCCCGGCGCCAAGCTCTGCTACAACGACTACAACACCGACAACTGGAACGACGCCAAGACCCAGGCCGTCTACCGGATGGTGCAGGACTTCAAGCAACGTGGCGTGCCGATCGACTGTGTCGGCCTGCAGTCGCACCTCAACAACGGCTCGCCCTACCCGAGCAACTACCGCACCACACTGTCCAGCTTCGCCGCGCTCGGCGTCGACGTACAGATCACCGAACTGGACATCGAGGGCGCCCCGGCTGCCACGTACCGCAACGTCGTCAACGACTGTCTGGCCGTGCCCCGCTGCACCGGGATCACCGTCTGGGGCATCCGGGACAGCGACTCCTGGCGCGCCTCGCAGACTCCCCTGCTGTTCAACAACAGCGGAGGCAAGAAGCCGGCGTACGACGCGGTGCTCAGCGCGTTGAACAACGGCACCACCCCACCGACCGGTTCCCCCACCACGACCCCACCGACCGGCGGTCCCACCACCACGCCGCCTCCCGGTGGCGGGAGCTGCACGGCGACGCTGCGCGACGGCGCCCGTTGGGGCGACCGCTTCAACAGCGAGGTCACGGTCAGCGGCGCCAGCAACTGGACGGTCGTGGTCGCGGTGACCCCGCCGCAAAGGGTCTCCTCCACCTGGAACGGGACCCCGAGCTGGGACAGCAGCGGCAACGTCATGACCATGCGGTCCAACGGCAGCGGCAACACGTTCGGTTTCACCACGATGGCCAACGGCAACTGGAACCGACCACAGGTACGGTCGTGCACCGCGTCATGACCGCGGTCGGCGACTGAGCGCGACCGGGGCGGGTGGATGGTTCCACCCGCCCCACCCGCGTCGGCAGATGTCCATATGCTTGAGGGCGAGGTGTCGACACGAATCTAGGGGCGAGACGTGGGCGCGAAAGAGGAGGTGCCGGAGGGCTCCGGCACCGGCCCTGTTGCCGAGACGGCTCCTGCGCGGTCCGGAGTGGTCACTCCCACTCCCGGTCCGGCGAGACAGGGACCACCCGCCGGTGTCGACAGATGGACCAGGTGGGGCGTCTATTTCGCGGGGGCCGGGGTGGTCGTCGCGCTGCTCACCTGGGCCTGGCAGATCCAGGACGACCCACCGCCGTCGTCACCGCCACCGCCGACCCGGTCGGCCGCCGCCAACTCGCCGAGCCCAACCGAGGTGACGGATCGGCTTCTCCTCGCGGCCAAGGCAGGCAACCTCACCGAGATCGGCCTCTACATCTGCCAACGGGAACGCCCCCACTACCTGTCCGGCAACGCCTACTACGAACAGTGGAAGGGTCTGGGGCAGACCCTCAATCGGGCGGACGCGGAGCCGCAGTGGCGGGTAGCCGACGAGAGGATTCTCGGCGCGAACGCCTCGTTGAAGGTCTACTTCACCGCGCTCGATCCGTTCGGCAAGCGGCAGGAGTCGCCCGAGGTGGGGCAGTTCGGGCTGGTTGACGAGCAGGGCTGGAAAATCTGCGACGTGTACTTCTCGTCCTCCTGACCAGCCGCGCGCCGATGGTCCGCGAGACAGGAACCTAGGCCGGGATGTTCCGCGCGGACCAGTCCGCGAGGGCGCGGGCGCACTCCGCCACCGTCTCACGCCATGTGCGTGCGGCGCCGTCGCCCGCGTCGTCGCTGACATGCTTGACGATCCGCAGCGGCACACCGGCCTCCTGCGCGGCAGCGGCGATCGCGTACCCCTCCATGTCCACCAGGGACGCGCGAACGGCCAACCGGTCCCGGGTGGCGTCATCGGCGATGAACGCGTCACCGGTCGCCAGGGTCGGACCATCGGCGTCGACAAGTGTCAGCGGCTGCCCGACAAGTTCGCCGGTGAGGGTACGCAGCACGTCGCTGGCCAGGTCGTGCTGGATCACCGTGCCGATGACGTGGGTGCCGGTCAGCCCCATCCGCAGCGCGCCCGCGGTGCCCAGGTTGACGATGCCGGACGGGCGCGCCCCACGGGCCAGTACGGTCGCCAGCGCGATCGCCCCGTTGACCTTGCCCATGCCGGTGAGCAGGATCGGCAGGGTCGTGTCGAGGAACTGCGCTTCCTCCTTGACGGCCAACACGAGCAGGGGTCGGTCGGCGGAGATCTCCCCAATAAGTTCCACGCGGCAACGGTACTGCCGGTCCGAGTATCGGCTCGAACCAGAGTGACGATGACCATGGTGCGAATCTCCGACGAGGGATCGTCCCGGTTGATCCCGAAACTAGTCGACAAGCCGGGGGACAACCGGGCGGAACCGGGCCGGTGCACCCGGCGCTCCCCCGCGCCGGCCCACGTACTCGGGCACGCCCACGCAGGTGAAGAGCAGCGCCGCGAGGTCGTCGGGCTCGCCGATCCGTCCGCGCATCCTGCCACGGGTGGTGCCCGGACCCGGACGGGGCAACACTGCCGCCGTCGCACTGGGGTTTACTGGTCCGATGCGCACGGAGGAGATTCACGGCATCGCCACCGCCCTGGGTAGCACGGTGGTGGCGACCGCTCCCCTGGCCGGCGGCTACTCCCACTCGACCTGGCTGGTCACCCTCACCGACGGCAAGGTCGTCGCGCGGCTCGGCGGACCGGATCCGATGCTCGAAGCCGCGGTCATGCGCGTGGCCCGCCGGTACGCCCCGGTGCCGCAGGTGCTGCTCGTCGTGCCGCCGGGGACGTTCAGCGACGGCGCCCGGCCGGCCATGGTCATCGAACATGTGGCCGGTACGCCGCTCAGCCAGGTGCTCGCGGCGAGCGACTCCGGTGGCTCCGGCATGGGTGAACTCGGCACCGAGGTGGGACGGGTGGTCGCCGGCATCAGCTCGGCGAGGTTCGACCGGCCGGGCTTCTTCACCGACGAGCAGCTCATCGTCCAGGATGAACACCCCTGGTCGGCGCAGTTGCCCGAGTTCGCCGCCGCCTGCATGGGTGGCACCGCCGACGCCCGCCTCGACCGCGCCACCAAGCAGGCGTGGGTGGACCTCTGCGCCGTACACGCACCGGCGCTCGTCGAGGTCGACCACCACTCCCGGCTCGTGCACTCCGACATCAATCCCAAGAACATCCTGGTCAGCCCGGCATCGGGCGGATGGCGGGTGGATGCCGTCCTGGACTGGGAGTTCAGCTACTCCGGATGTCCGTACGGCGACGCCGCGAACATGGCGCGGTTCGGCGCCGACTATCCCGCCCGGTTCCTCGACGGGTTCCGGACCGCGTTCGCCGAGCACCAACCGGCCGACCTCGCGGTGCCTGAGGAATGGGGCTATCTGGGGCGGGTGCTGGACATGTTCGCACTCAGCGACCTGGTTACCCGCCCGCTCGGGCACCCGGTCGCGGACCAGGCGGCGGAGCAGATCCGACACTGGATCGCGGCGGGCGTACCCCGGACCGTCTGAGACCCCCGATTGTCATACCGGCGCCCCTGAGGGGACCGGGCCAGCGGAGGCTGATCGCAGCGCATCCGGGGCAGTCAATGGAGCAGGCATCGAAGTATTGACGTGCCCGTAGCGCATCGGTAACATTCGGCCAAAGTGATGCAAGATTTTGACAAAGCTTTGCTTGCTTCTCCGCTCTTGATTGAAATTTCCCGCAGGGCCGCTCCCTGACGGTGTTTCTCCCCGTTCCGGAGAGGCCCGGTGATGCTGACGGCTTGGTAACTCCCACCAGCGGTCCCACCCGTCCCGGGCCGACCGCACGGGCACGCCCCACCCGCCCGCTCCCCTCCCCCATCCGTCCGGTCCCGCGCGCCCATCGCGGATCGACCGGCGCCGCACCGAACCACGCCCGCGCCCGTGGACACAGGCCGCGCGGAACCCGTCCCTCCACGCGACAAGGACAGTCATGAGACGAACGAACCTGGTCAGGATGGTGGCGACGACAGTCGCCGCCGCCATGATCACCACCATGGGGTGGGCGGCCGTCGCCAACGCGGCCGGCCGACCCGACCACCCGTTCGAGCAGACAGCCGCCGCCCCGATCAACGCCCTGGACGTGCCCGGCAACCTCGCCCAGGGCCGGCCCACCCAGCAGAGCGGCCACGCCGACGTCTACGACTCGTCCCGGGCCGTCGACGGCAACCAGGGCACCTACTGGGAGAGCGTCAACAACTCCTTCCCGGGTTGGCTCCAGGTCGACCTCGGCTCCGCCGTGACGGTCAACCGGGTGGTGCTGAAGCTGCCGACCTCCGGTTGGGGCACCCGTACCCAGACGTTGAGCGTCCGGGGCAGCACCAACGGATCCACCTACTCCGACCTGGCCCCGTCGCAGACGTACACCTTCAACCCGGCCGTCGCCGGGAACTCGGTCACGATCACCTTCGGCCAGAGCACCGCCCGCTACGTACGGATCAACATCACCGCCAACAGCGGCTGGCCGGCCGGTCAACTCTCCGAACTCGAGGTCTACGCACCGGACAGTGGCGCCGACACGACCGCGCCGAGTGTTCCGGGCACCCTCTCCCACACCCAGTCGGGCACGGCGATCACCCTCAACTGGGGCGCGTCGACCGACAACGCGGGCGGCAGCGGCATGGCCGGCTACAACGTCTACCGCGACGGCTCGCTGGTGGCGTCGATCGGCAACGTGACCACGTTCACCGACACCCAGCCAACCACCGCCACCGTCTCCTACTACGTCCGCGCGCGTGACGTCGCAGGCAACCTCTCCGGCAACAGCAACACCGTCACCCGTACCGGCAGCGGCGGCGGCGACACGACCCCGCCGACCACCCCGGGCGCGTTGTCGCAGAGCACCTCCGGCAACACCATCACCCTGAACTGGGGCGCCTCCACCGACGCCGGTGGCAGCGGGCTGGCCGGGTACAACGTCTACCGGGGCGGGAGCCTGGTCGCGACCCTCGGCACCGTCCTCACGTACCAGGACAACCAGCCGCCGACGGCCACCGTCTCCTACTACGTCCGCGCGCGTGACGTCGCCGGCAACCTCTCCGGCAACAGCAACACCGTCACCCGTACCGGCACGCAGCCCCCGGCCTGCACCAACGTCGCCGCCGGCAAGACCATGACGGCGACCGGCTCCACCTTCACCTTCACCCCGGAGAAGGCGAACGACGGCCAGCTCGGCACGTACTGGGAGGGTGCGCCGACGTACCCGCAGAACCTGACCGTGGCGCTGGGCGCCAACCACGTCGTCAACACGGTCACCGTCAAGCTGAACCCGGACCCCGCCTGGGGCACCCGTACCCAGAACTTCCAGATTCTCGGCCGTGACCAGGCCTCGACCACCTACACCAACCTGGTGTCGGCGGCCAGCTACCAGTTCGTCCAGGGCAACAACGTGGTGGCGATCCCGGTCGCCGCCACCACCGCGGACGTGCAGCTACGGTTCAACTCGAACACCGGCGCCCCGTCCGGCCAGGTCGCCGAACTCGAGGTCTGCGGTACGCCGGCACCCAACCCCGACCTGGTCGTCACCTCGACCAGTTGGACGCCCGCCACGCCGAGCGAGGCCAGCGCGATCACCCTCTCCGCCACGGTCCAGAACATCGGCTCGGCGTCTGCCGGGGCGACCACGGTCAACTTCAACCTGGGCGGCGTGGTGGTCGGCAGCGCGCCGGTCATCGGCCTCAACGCCGGCGCCTCGACCACCGTCTCGTACAACGCCGGGACCCGGCCGATGGGCAGCTACAGCGTCTCGTCGGTGGTCGACCCGACCAACACCGTCGTGGAACAGAACAACGGCAACAACACCTTCACCGCGCCCTCGCCGCTGGTGGTGACCCAGGCACCCGGCCCCGACCTCCAGGTCCTCGGCGTCACCTCGAATCCGCCGAACCCGGCCGTCGGCGCGGCGGTCACGTTCACCGTCGCGGTGAACAACCGTGGGACCGGCGCCAGTGGCGCGACCACGGTGACCCGGCTGGCGGTGGGCGGGACCACGCTCAACACCAACACCCCGTCGATCGCCGCCGGCTCGACCACGAACGTGGCCATCACCGGCAGTTGGACCGCCACCAGCGGTGGCGCCACCATCACCGCCACCGCCGACGCGACCAACGTGGTCGCCGAGACCAACGAGTCCAACAACGTCCTCACCCAGTCGATCGTGGTGGGACGCGGCGCCGCGGTGCCGTGGACCTCGTACGAGGCGGAGACGGCCAGGTACCAGGGCGCCCTGCTGGAGACCGATCCGCTGCGTACCTTCGGGCACACCAACTTCGCCACCGAGTCCTCGGGCCGCAAGTCCGTACGACTCAACACCACCGGACAGTTCGTCGAGTTCACCTCGACCAACGCCGCCAACTCGATCGTGGTGCGAAACTCCATCCCGGACGCGGCGGGCGGCGGGGGCATCGAGGCCAGCATCAGCCTGTACGTCAACGACGTCTTCGCCCAGAAGCTGACGCTCTCCTCCCGCCACAGCTGGCTCTACGGGAGCACCGACGATCCGGAAGGGCTGACCAACACGCCCCAGGGCGACGCCCGGCGGCTCTTCGACGAGGCGCACGCGCTGCTCGCGCAGTCGTACCCGGCCGGCACCCGGTTCAAGTTGCAACGGGACTCGGGCGACACGGCGTCGTTCTACATCATCGACTTCATCGACCTGGAGCAGGTGGCGCCGGCGACGACCCAGCCGGCCGGCTGCACCTCGATCACCGCGTACGGTGCGGTCGCGAACGACGGGATCGACGACACCGACGCCATCCAACGGGCGGTGACCGACGACCAGAACGGTGTGATCGGCTGTGTCTGGATCCCGGCGGGCCAGTGGCGGCAGGAGAAGAAGATCCTGACCGACGACCCGCTGAACCGGGGACAGTACAACCAGGTCGGGATCAGCAACGTCACCATCCGGGGTGCCGGCATGTGGCACTCCCAGCTCTACACGCTGACCGAACCGCACCTCGCCGTGGGCGGCATCAACCACCCGCACGAGGGCAACTTCGGGTTCGACATCGACGACAACACCCAGATCTCCGACATCGCCATCTTCGGCTCGGGCCGGATCCGCGGCGGCCCCGGTGGCGCCGAGGGCGGCGTGGGACTGAACGGGCGGTTCGGTGAGAACACCCGGATCACCAACGTCTGGATCGAGCACGCCAACGTCGGGGTCTGGGTCGGTCGGGACTTCGACAACATCCCCGACCTGTGGGGACCGGCCGACGGGCTGGAGTTCAGCGGGATGCGCATCCGCGACACGTACGCCGACGGCATCAACTTCACCAACGGGACCCGGAACTCGAGGGTGTTCAACTCGTCGTTCCGTACCACCGGTGACGACTCGCTGGCGGTCTGGGCGAACCGGTACGTGAAGGACCCGTCGGTGGACATCGCGCACGACAACCAGTTCGTCAACAACACCATCCAGTTGCCCTGGCGGGCGAACGGCATCGCGATCTACGGCGGCTACGGCAACAAGATCGAGAACAACCTGATCTACGACACGATGAACTACCCGGGCATCATGCTCGCGACCGACCACGACCCGCTGCCCTTCTCCGGGCAGACGCTGATCGCGAACAACGGGCTCTACCGCACCGGCGGCGCCTTCTGGAACGAGGACCAGGAGTTCGGTGCGATCACGCTCTTCGCGGCGACCCGGGACATCCCCGGTGTCACCATCCGCGACACCGACATCATCGATTCGACGTACGACGGCATCCAGTTCAAGACCGGCGGCGGCAACGTGCCGGGCGTGGCGGTCACCAACGTACGGATCGACAGATCCAACAACGGTGCCGGCATTCTCGCCATGAGCGGCGCCCGGGGCAGCGCGACGTTGACCAACGTGACCATCACCAACTCGGCCACCGGCAACATCGTGACGCAACCCGGGTCGAGCTTCGTCATCACGGGCGGTTAACCCGTCCGACCACGCTCGGGTGCGTACACCCGGCCGCGCGGCGTGCTTCCCGGTGGCAGGACCACCGTGGGGGGCACGCCGCGCGGCGCGACCTGGGCCGCGCCCGTCGGGAACCACACCGGGACCGGCCCGACCGGAGCGGATCACCGGCCCGGGCCGCCTACAACCGGTGGTTGTCGCCGATCGTCGCCTGCGGCTCCGGGGCCACCTCGTCGTGCACCGCCTCGGCCACCTCGCTGGCGATCCGGTTCACCTCCGGCGGGACCGCGATCATCCGGTACTCGCCGGTCTCGGCGCTGATCGCGGCGGCGGCGATCACCGCGGCCGCCGCCCGGTCCGCCACCCGCTTCGCCTCACGCTGCACCCGGGCCCGCACCTCGACGGCGTGCCGTTCGGCGGAATCGGCCGCTTGGCGGGCCTCGTTCAGCCGGTTCAGTTCGGTGCTGAGCTCCTGGCGTACCTCACCGAGACGATGCTGCAACTGGGCGACATCCCGCTCCGCGATGGCCCGCTCCTGGCGCGACTGGGCGAGCTGCTGCTCCGCGGTCTCCTGCGCGGCGTGCAGTTGGGACACCGCCTGCTGCCGGGCCTCGATCTCCTTCTGCACCAGGGCCAACTGCTGCTCGTGGGCGGCGGCCTGCTCGTCGGCCCGACGGCGCAGGTCGGCCGAGTACTGCTGCACCTCGGCCTGGAGCGCGGTGTTCTCCTGCTCGATCATCGTGCGCCAACGACCGAGTTCCGACTCCGCGGCGGACTGCCGCTCGACGATCTCCCGCTCGACGTTGGCCTTCCACTGGGCCAGTTCCTGCTGGGTCTGCGAGCGGGCCGCGTCGACCTCCTGCTGGACCTGCGTACGCGCGGCCTCCACCATCGCCTCGGACTCGGCTCGGGCGTTCTCGATCTGCCGGGCGCTCTGCTCGCTGATCCGCTGTGCCTCCTCGACGGCGCGTTCCTGCACCGCCTCAGCGTCGGCCTTCAGCTTCTCGGCCTGCTCATGGGCGTCGACCAGCACCCGCTCCGCCTCGGCCTGGTGCTCGGACGCCCGCTGGGCGGCGTTGTTGACGATCGCCTCAGCCTGCTTCTCGGACAGGGCCAGGATCTGGTCGACCATCGGGCCCAACTCCCGGAACGAGGCCCGGTCGAACTGCGGTGGCCGCTCGCGCAACTCCGCCAGCTCCGTCTGCAACTGCTGAATGTGTGCGGTCAGGTTCTTGATGTGGCCGAACGCCTGCTCGCGTTCGGCCGCGAGCTTCGCGCTCTGGCTGTTCGCCTGAAAGACGTACTGGTCCACCTGCCGCTTGTCGTAACCGCGCAGCGTGGTCTCAAAGCTCGGCCGCGAGTTCGAGTCCTCGCGACCATCGAACAGCTGCTCGGCTTGCGACATCCGCCATCCTCCATGCGATAGAAGCCCAGTGCCGGCGTACGGGCACGCCGCCGGGACACGGCTCAACCGGCGGACTATACCGCCCCCTCGTTGCGACGCAATGCCACCGGTGACTCGGCAGCCGGCACCTATCGGCGCAATGCCGGCGCGTCGGCGCAAATGCCGCCCGTACGCTGGGCGGGTGGCCCTGATCGGACGCCGGCGCGAACTCGCCGCGGTGGAACAGTTGCTGGACCGGGCGCAGGCGGGAGTCGGCGGGCATCTCGTGCTGAGCGGGCCCACCGGGGCCGGCAAGACGGCGCTGGTCGACGCGGCCGCGACCCTGGCCGGTAACCGGGGAATGACGGTGCTCCGTACGGCCGGGACCGGTGTCGACTCCGGGCTGCTCCTCTGGGACCAGCTACTCCGCGACCTCGGAGCGGAGGAACTGCCACCCGACGCCGGGCCCCGGGATCTCGACCGCGCCGCACAGGCGATCGCCCGAGGCGGCCCCCGCCTGCTCCTGGTCGACGACCTCGACCGGGCCGGCGCACATTCCGTGGCGTTCCTGACCCTGCTCGGCTCCCGACTCCGATCCGGCGCGACCGTGCTGCTCGCGACGACCGAACATCCCCTCGGACTCGCCCCGGAGCTGCGGCTGAGCGGTTTGACGGAACCGGAACTCGCCGACCTGCTACCCGAGCTGCCCCCGGCCGCCGTACACGCGGTGTGGCTCGCCTCGGCCGGTCTGCCCGGTGCCGCCGTCGACCTCGCCGCTGAGGTGACCGGGCTCGACTCCCCCGCCGACGCCGTCATCCACCTGGCACTGACCACGCCGTCCCGAGCCGAGTTCCTCGACCTCGACCTGGGTCTGATCCGCCTGTTGGAGGCCGCCACCGCCAGCCCGCTGCCACCGGCCGTCCGGGCCCTGGTCCTGGCCCGGCTCGCCCGCGAACTGCTCGGCGACCCGTCGGCCGGGGCGCGCCGCCGCGAGCTGGTCGACGAGGCGCTGGCCCTGGCCCGGATGACCGGCAGTCCCGGCACGGTCGCCGCGGTGCTCGACTGCCGGCTGCACGCGCTCTGGGACCCGGCCGCCGCCGAGGAACGCCTCGCCACCGCCTCGGAGATCGTGACGCAGGCGCGGCGGGCAGGCGACGCCATGGTGGAACGACGCGGGCTGTTCTGGCGCTTCGTCGCGCTCGCCGAGCTGGGTGACCTGGGAGCCGCCGAGGCGGCGCTCACGGCTTACGCCCGTGCCGGCGAACTGGCCGGCGACGCCGAGGCGGCGGTGGTCGTGCTGGCCCGCCAGGCGATGCTGGCGACGGTGCGCGGCCGGCTCGACGTGGCGGCGACGCTCGCGGCGGAGGTGGGCGTACGTGGCCGTCAGGCCGGGCTGAACGACACCGACCGCCTGGTCGCGTCGCTGTACGGGCGGATCGGGATGATCCGGGGCGCGATCGGGTCGAGCGCCGAGGACCTGCAGATCCTCGCCCGGCGACTGCCCGGGCACTTCTTCGAGGCGACCGCCGCTCGTTCCCTGGCCGAGTCCGGTCGCGACGTCGAGGCGGCACTCGAACTGGAGCGGGTGCTGCCGGCCGTACTCTCCGGATCCGGGCCTCGCTGGGTAGGAGCCCTGGCCGACCTGGCCATGGTGGCCGCCCGGCTCGGCGAACCGGCGTCCGCGCAGGCCCTGTACGAGGCGCTCCTGCCCTACCAGGGGCGGCTGGTCGTCTGGGGTGGCGCCAACACGATCACCGGCCCGGTCGACGACTACCTGGGCCGGCTCGCCACCCGGTTGGGCCGGCCCGACCAGGCACTGTCCCATCTGGACAGCGCCATCGCCCTGGAGCGACGGATCGGCGCCCTGCCCTGGCTCGCCGCCACGCTGGTCGTCCGGGCCGGCGTGCTCGGCGGACACGGTGGTGGCGTCGAGGACCGGGCCCGCGTCGACGACGATCTCGACCGGGCCCGCTCGATCGCGCAGCGGCTCGGCATGATCGGCCTGCTGGCCACACTCACCCCGCCCGCGGACGAGTGGCGGCTGACCCGCGAGGGTGAGGACTGGCGGCTCGACGCCGGCGCCGAAACGGCCCGCCTGCGCGACAGCCAGGGGGTCCGGTACCTGCGCACCCTGCTCGCCGCACCGGGGCAGGAAATCGCCGCGCTGGACCTCGTCGCGGGTGGCACCGGCCTGCGGGTGCCGGACGGGGACGTGGTGCTCGACGATGCCGCCTGCGCCGCGTACCGGCGACGGTTGGCGACTCTGGAGGAGCAGCTCGACGCGGCCGACCGGGCCGGCGACGTCGAACGGGCGGCGGCCACCCAGTCGGAGCGGGCCGCCCTGGTGGCCGAGCTACGGCGGGCCAGCGGGCTCGGTGGCCGGCCCCGCGTTCACGCCAGCGAGGCCGAACGTGCCCGGGTCAACGCCACCCGCACGCTCTGGTCCACCGTCAAGCGGGTCGAGTCCGCCGCACCACTGGCCGGCGCCCACCTGAGGGCCTCACTGCGCACCGGGCGGCAGTTCCGGTACCAGCCGGCTCCGGGCGGCCCGACCCGGTGGAGCGTGTAGCACAAACCACCCAACAGGTCCGATAAGCTCCAGCCCGCGTGGTGACCCCCACCACGTACAACCTGTACGCACCGGAGTTACGCCTCCTGGGTGACCACTTCGGCAAGGGAGACGACATGAGTGACGCACACCAGCGGTACTTCGGCCAGCTGGCCGGCGACACGTACGGCAGCGCCGACGAGCGACCGCCCCTGGTCCTGGTGCACGGGCTCAGCTACGACCGCCGCCAGTGGGAGCCGCTCCTGCGTGAACTGGAGGCCGTTGACCCGGGCCGCCGGGTACTTACCCTGGACCTGCCCGGGCACGGTGGGTCGCCCCGGCGCGACTCGTACCACACCGACGAGGTCACCCAGGTCATCCACGAGGCGGTGACCGACGCCGGACTCGAGTCACCGATCATCGTCGGACACTCCCTCGGCGGCGTGCTGGCGACGATCTACGCCGCCGAATATCCGACCCGGGGTGCGATCAACATCGACCAGCCCCTGCTGGTCGGCGGCTTCGGGGAGGCGCTGCGCCAGGCCGAACCGGTGCTCCGCAGCCCCGCCTACCACCAGGTCTGGGAGACCATGCTCGCCGGCATGCACATCGACCTGCTGCCACCGGCCGCGCGGGAACTCGTCCGGACGGCCACCACACCTCGGCAGGACCTCCTGCTCGGCTACTGGAACGAGGTGATCGTGACGCCGGCGGAGGAGATGACCGAACGCCGCACCCGGGACCTGAAGGCCATCCACTCGCGCGGCATCGCCTACCGGTACGTCACCGGCGACGAACCGAATCCGGCGTACCGGCAGTGGCTGGAGTCGACCCTGCCCGGCATCGCCATCACCGTCCTGCCCGGCACCGGTCACTTCCCGCACCTGGCCCGGCCCGCCGAAATCGCCCGGATGCTCGACGCCTGAGACGGCCCGGGCCGGGGAGACGCCTCGGCGATCGGCTTACCCGATCGCCGAGGCGGCGCGCCACCCCGAACGTCAACCGGTGAAGTTGCGGAACAGCAGCGACGCGAGAGCCAGGGCGAGCACCAGGTTGAACACCGTCGCGCTGGCGAAGACCGCGATCGGCCGCCAACCCGCCTCCCGCAGCGAGGCGACCCGGAATTCCAGGCCGATGCTGACAAACGCCAGGATCAGGAACCAGACCCGCAGGTCGTTGACCACCCCGATGACCTCCTTGCCGTCCGCTCCCGCCACGTCGAGGTACCAGGTGGCGATCACCGACGCGGCGACGAAGCCGAGCACGAACTTCGGGAAGCGTCGCCACAGCTCGCCCAGGCCGGGACGGGTCGCACCGGGCTGACGCTCGACCCGCAGGGTGAAGTACGCGGTGAGTGCCACCGCCACGACGCCCATCAGCGCGTTCTGGGTCACCTTGACGATGCTGGCGATCTGCAGCGCCTCCTCGCCGGCGAGCGCACCCGCGGCGGTGACGGCGGCGGTGGTGTCGATGTTGCCGCCGATCCAGGCACCGGCCACCGCGTCGGAGAGCCCGAACACATCGGCCAGCCAGGGCAGGACGAAGATCGACGGCAGGGCGAAGAGGATGACCAGGCTGGCGGTGTACGCGAGCTGCTCCCTTCTGGCCCGTACCGCCCCGGCCGCCGCGATCGCCGCGCTGACCCCGCAGATCGAGACGGCGGCGGCGAGCAGTGCCCGCAGTTTCTCGTCCAGCCCCAACCGGCCGGCGAGCCACCAGGTGAAGAGGAAGACACCGCTGATGAGCAGGATCGCCTGCGCGATCGCCGGACCCGCGGCACTGGCGATCACCGAAAGGTTGATCGAGGCGCCGAGCAGGACCAGACCGGTTTTGATGAAGAACTCGGTCCGGAAGGCGGCGGCGATCCGCTCCCGGACACCGAGCAGGGTGACGAGGACGTTGCCGAGCAGGCCGAGCAGAATCGCGTAGACCGGGTATTCGATCGCGTCCGCGATCTCGGCCAGGTCCGTGTCCGCGAAGAAGGCCGGTACGTTCTGTTCGAGGTACCGGGTCGACCCGGCCAGTACGAGCACCACCAGCAGTCCGAGGACGATCCAGCCCCAGGCCGGACCGGGCCGTACCGGGGTCGAGGGGGTCGGGTCCGCTGTGACGGCGGATGCCTCGGTGCGGGTCTCCTTCGGTGTGGCGTCGGTGGTCATCAGGGCACCAGCCCGGTGGGGATCAAGCCGACCAGGACGAGGACGAGCAGTACGAGGCCGAGGATGGTCGCGGCCCAGTCCTCGTTGATGGCGAGTGTGCTCTCGGCGGCGGTCGGTGCGGTGGTGGTCGGTGCGGTGGTGGTCGGCGTTGTCGGTGGGACAGGTCGTGGTGGCGTCTCTTCGCTCATCATGTTCCTTTGGCTACGGCCGACCCGCCGGTGGCAGGGCCGGTGCGGAAGGGGAGTGGTTGTTGCGGTACCGGCACCGCGCCGGTTCGGCTTTCCGGGCGGAGCCGAGGGGCTGCCGCGCCACAGGTGGGCAGTGGCGCCGGCAATGTGGGGATGCGTACGGCCAGCCCCACGACGGTGCCCTCGGCGGATGGTGGCGCGTCGGTCAGCGGGTGATCGCGTCGTCCGCGCGACAGAGCTCAGACGCCACCCGCATCAGGTCGATGACCCGACGGCAGGTGAGATGGACCTCGATGAGCACGGATCAATATTCCCACTAATCCGATAGGAATATCAAGCCCTCTCCGCCATGCGGTCAATCGATCCCGGTCGTACCGACGACGAGGGCGAGGCGGCTCGCCGCTGGCGGCCGGTGTCGTGGTGCGACCCTCAGAGCAGCGCGAGGCGGACCGCGCCGAGTCCGATGAGGACCGCGAGCACGATCCGGAGTGACCGGTCGGGGACCTTGGCTGCGTACCGGGTGGCGCCATAGCCACCGATCACGCCACCCACGCCCAGCGCGAGGCCGAGTGGCCAGTGCGGGGTACGCACGGCCGTGTGACCGGCGAGACTCAGGGCGCTGTAGGTGGCGAGCCCGGTGAGCGAGACGACCATCGTGGCGACCAGGGCGGCACCCGATATCCGGGCCACCGGCCAGCCGGTGACCAGCAATGCGACCGGGGCGGCGAGGACCGCCCCACCCAGCCCGTAGAAGCCGCCGAGCAGGCCGCTGGCGGCGCCGACGAGGATCATCACCTGACGGTTCGGGCGGGTCAGCGGTGTCCACCCGACCGACGGGAGCGCACCGGGCGCCGAGGGGCGGGGCAGCAGGATGCTGACGGCGACCGCGGCCAGCAATGCGGCCACCAGCGCCCGGAAGACCGCCGAGTCACCGAGCAGGAACACGTTGACCAGCACTCCCGCCACCGCGGCGGGCGCCGCCGAGCTGACCAGCAACAGCGTCAACTCGCTGTCGATGCGTGGTTGTCGCGCGATCCCCATCGGCGTGGAGACGATGTTGAACAGCAGGTTGGTCGCACTCGCGACCGTACCGCCGAGCCCGAAGACGGTCATCAGCAGCGGCAACAGGAGCAGGCCGCCAGAGACACCGGTCGGCGTACCGAGGGCTGCGGCGAGGGCGCCGAGCAGCACGGCGAGTCCCAGTTGCCACCCCTGCGTCTCCCCTGGAGTCAACGGGAGACGCCCGGAGGCGAGAGATGCTGATGAGGTGCGAGCAGATCGGAGAGGGTGGTCCGGTCGACCACCTGCTCGATCGCGTCGTGCACGGCCAGCCAGACGTTGCCGAGTCCGGCCGCGACGCCGTGGTAGCCGGCCGCGTCGGTCGGCATTCCCCGTACGGTGGTCAGCGATCCGCTCAGCGCGCGCAGTACGTCGCCGACGCTGATCTCGGCGGCTGGTCTGGCCAAGGAGTAACCGCCGTCGACGCCCCGCTGACTCACCAGCAGGCCGGCCCGTCGCAGGTCGTGCAGGATGCCCTGGAGAAAGCTCAGCGGAATCTCCTGCACGGTGGCGAGTGTCGCGGCCGTGACCCACTCACCACCACCGCTGGCGGCGCGACCAGCGGTGGTGGCGGGTTGGTCACCGCCCCGAAGGGTCGGATCGGTGTTCTTCCCGGCCGCGATCGCCAACATGGCACGGATGGCGTAGTCGCTGCGGGCTGAGACGTACACGAAGACTGCCTCCGGGAGGTGTCGGGGTTTACCGGCGGGGTCGCAGGAGGCCCCACCGTCGCCGGATGGCCCGGTCCGCCGCGCCGAACGCTGTGTCGACGAGCAGGCCCAGCACCAGGATCACGATCATGATGGCGATGAGCCGCTCCGCCTCGGACAGTTCCCGGGCGTAGACGAGCTGCGCACCGATCGAGGTCTTCGTCGCGATCACCACCAGCAGCTCCCCGGCCATCAGGCTGCGCCAGGCGAAGGCCCAGCCCTGCTTGAGACCGGCCACGATCGCGGGCAGCGCGGCCGGCGCGATCACGTACCGGTAGAGGTTCAGCCCCCTGGCACCGATGTTCTGACCGGCCCGTAGCAGCAGCGGCGGAACGTAGTCGACACCGTGGATGACGCCGTTGGCGATGGAGGGCGCGGCGCCCAGCACCACCACGAAGAAGATGGCCTGCTCGCTGAGTTGGAAGAGGAGGATCGCCAGGGGGAACCAGGCGATCGACGGCATGGTCTGCAACGCGGTGATCATCGAGCCGAGAGCCGCCCGCAGGATCCGGACCCGGGCGACCGCGAGCCCCAGCACGAGTCCGAACGCGACGGCGGCGGCGAAGCCGACGACGGCTCGCCGGGCAGTCGTCGCCAGTCCCTGCCAGAACAAGGGATTGACCAGGTACGGCCCCAGGTCGCCGAAGACGGCGACGGGACCGGGCAATGCCCACGGATCCTTCCAGCCGGTCCAGACGACCACCTGCCAGATGCCGAGGGCGAGGCCGATCGCGGCCAGCTTCGGCCAGGTCGAACTCCAGAGCCGACGTGCCCTGCTCTCCACCTTCGCTCCGGTGGCGATCGCCAACGCGTCCAGACCGGAGATCATCTCGGCCTCGGCCCGGATGCCGGTGGTGGTGTCACTGGCCATGGCGGCCCACCTCCGTACGTAGCCGATCGGTGACCTCGGCGGCGATCGCGGCGACCTCGGGCGAGTCGATCCGCCGGGGTCGGGACGCGGTCACCCGGGTCTCGTAGATGATCCGGCCGGGCCGGCTGGAGAGCAGCACGATCCGGTCGGCGAGCCGGGCCGCCTCCCGTACGTTGTGGGTGACGAAGAGAACGGTCAGTCGGCGCTCCGTCCAGATCCGCTCCAGCTCGTCATGCAACAGGTCGCGGGTCATCGCGTCGAGCGCACCGAACGGCTCGTCCATGAGCAGGACCGGAGTGTCGAGGGCGAGCGTGCGGGCCAATGCCACCCGCTGACGCATGCCGCCGGAGAGCTCGTGTGGACGTCGCCGGGCGAAGTCGCCCAGGCGTACCGTGTCAAGCAGTTCGGCGACCCGCTTACGGCGCGCGTCCCGGGGCACGCGGCGCAGCTTGAGTGGCATCTCCACGTTGGCTTCCACGGTGAGCCACGGAAAGAGCGCGGGCTCCTGGAACATGAGGCCGGGCGAGCGTTGCCGATGGGACGAGGCCGTCGCGGCTGCCTGGGCCCGGTCGACGATCTCGATCCGGCCGCCGCTGACCTGGTCGAGCCCGGCCACGAGGTTGAGCAGGGTGCTCTTGCCGCATCCGGAGGCACCGACGAGGCAGACGAACTCACCGGGGGCGACGTCGAGTGAGACCCGGTCCAGGGCGAGGACGGCGTTCTGGCCCCCGCCGTACACCTTGGTGACGCCGGTGAGCGCGACCGAGGCGGTCGCGCTCGCCGGTGCCGTTGTCACGGAGGTCATGTCAGGGGAACCTCGGCCTTACCCTGCGCCTTGAGTACCTCGTTGAGGTAGGACAGGTCGTAGAGTCCCTTGAGGTCGACCGGCTGGGTGAGTCCCACGGCGACGGCATGGTCGAGCCCGGTCTTGAGGGACGACTCGATCGGATCGTTGAGGAACTGCAGCGTGGGCCAGGCCTGCTTGATCAGCTTGAGGTCGAGCGGCTTACCGGTGATCTTGCCGATGTGCTCGGAGATCGCCTGCTGGGCCTCGTCCGGCTTGGTGTTGACGAACTCGTTCGCCGCGACCTGCCCCTCGACCAGCCGCTTCACCACGTCCGGGTGGGCCTTGAGGAACTTGGTGCTGACGATCAGGTTGGTGATGACGAACTTCTTGTCCGGCCACAGGTCGCGCTCGTCCACCAGGACCTTGCCACCGGCGTTGACCAGCCGGGAGACGAAGGGTTCCGGCACCCAGGCGCCGTCGATGGCGGTGCCGAAGGTTTCGACGGTCTGCGCGTTCTCCTGCGGCACGATCGAGACGTCGCCGCCGCCCTCCTTGTTGGTGGTGAGGCCCTTCTCCTTGAGCCAGTAGCGGATCGCCACGTCCTGGGTGTTGCCCAGCTGAGGAGTCGCGATCTTCTTGCCGCGCAGGTCCTCGACCGAGTTGATGCCCGCCTTCACGACCAGGGCCACCCCGCCGGAGGCCGCACCCGAGACCACCCGTACGGCCTCGCCCTTCGACTTCGAGTGGGCGTTGACGGTCGGGTTGGGACCGATGTACGTGGCGTCGAGCGCGCCGGAGAAGATCGCTTCGATGGCGGCGGGACCCGCGTTGAACGTCGCCGTCTCAAGCTTGACGTCGCCGCCCAGCTTCTCGGTGAAGATTCCCTTCTCCACCCCGACGACCGCGGACGCGTGGGTGATGTTGGGAAAGTAGCCGAGCCGGAGGGTCACCGGGCCGGAAGAACCGCCCTCGCCGTCATCTCCGCCGCAGGCAGCGGTGACGCCGAGCAGCGCCGGGGTCAGGACCGCGAGGGTGGCCAGCCGGCCAAGCCGGCGGTACGGGGGACGTCTCATCATCATCCAATCCCAAGTTTTCCTACTCGTCAAGTAGGAAGAGTGGACTCGGGAACGGGATCGGTCAAGTGTCCGTTCGTACCACCGGAACCGGCCGGTCAACGTTCGGGACGGCGGGTCCGGCTGGCACGGAAGACCAATGGCGCGATGTTCACGTCACCGCCGAGGTCGTACACACGGAGCAGCACGATGTCGTGGTCACCGGTGGTGACCTGCTCGAACAGCACGCAGTCAGCCACGCTCACGCCGTCGGGAAAGCTGCCCCGTTCCCGGTCCGCGACAACCTAGCCGGATCCATGATGGACCTTAAACCTACCTGTTGAGTAGGATTTTGATCGGCAAGTGCGCTCCGGGCGGTACCTTCACCACCTTCTCCCTGCCCGGCACCCAGGCGCCAACCCGGCACGCGCAGTAAGGAAGGGCCCCTTGTTATCGCTTTCCGCATAGGAAGGGCCCCTTCCTAACACGCCGCTGGTCGACCGCGGCCGGTCAGCCGCGCCGCTCCCGGGTGCTCAACGCGTCCGCCAGCACGATCGCGAACAGGACGGCCACGACGGTGGCGGAGACGGCGACCGGGGGCAGGAAGAGCATCCCGGGCGCCATGGCGACCAGGACGCACGTCCCGATCACCCAGGGACGGGCGACGTGTACGAAGACCTCGTGGCCGAGCAGCGTACGGCCGAGCAGGAAGAGCACCGGCCCCCCGATGATCACCGCGACCCAGCTCTCCTGCATCGGGCCGTACGGGTGCTTGATGATTAGTTCGTCGCCGACCGTGGTGAGGACCACGCCGGCCACCATGACCAGGTGTGCGTACCCGGCCCATTTGGTCTCCCGGCCGGGGTCGGCGGAGCCGGTGATGGCGTTGCCCAGCTTCTCCCGGGTCCGGTAGAAGTAGATCCACCAGAGCAGCACCGTGGTGGCGAACGCGGTGACGAAGGCGAACACGCGCTGCGAACCGTAGTCGCTGCTGCGGAAGGTCCGGGCGGTGATCACGATGGTTTCGCCGAGCGCGATGATGATGAACTGCCGGTACCGCTCGGCCAGGTGTTCGCCGGCCAGGTTCCACTCCCAGGCCGGCGAGCGTCCGATCCACGGGGTCGGCCAACGCAGCATCGGTCCCAGGTAGTCCAGCGCCAGCGCCAGCGTCCAGAGCAGCACACGTACGCCGTCGGAGGAGAACGCCCCGGCGATCCAGATCGCGCCGGACATGCCGAACCAGAAGATGCCCCGCAGCGGCCGGTTGCGTAGCCGGTGGCGGCGCAGGATCACCGCGAGCACGAGGCTTCGGCCGAGGTGGATGCCGACGTACGCGGAGGCGAAGAGCAGGCCACGACCCTCGAACGCGTCCGGCACCGCGGTCGACATGACCAGGCTGCCGAACATGATCGCGATGACGAGCAGTTGCACGGCGGGCCGGCTCGAGTCCAGCGTGTCGGTGGCGAGGTTGGTGTAGGACCAGACCCACCAGGTGGCGAGCAGCAGGATCAGCGTCTCGTACGCGCCGAGTGGGTGCAGGTCGTGGATCAGCGCCTCGGCGAGCCGGGCCAGCATGAAGACGTAGACCAGATCGTAGAAGAGCTCGACGGCCGTGGCCCGCTGCGGCCGATTCGGATCACGAATCAGTCCGGCGTACCTGTCCGTCGTCATGCGCCGCCCGTTTCCATGCCTCCGCCCGCGTCCGGGCCACCGTCCGCGTCCGGGCCACCGGCTCGCGCGTCAAGCGCCCACGTCGAGCAACTGCCGTCACGGAGCCAGTCGTACCACGAGCCGGCGGCGACGATCCTGGAATCAGCGTGACGGGGTCAGCATGACGGGCTCAGCGCGACGGGCTCAGCGCGACGGGCTCAGCGCGACGGCCCGGGTTTACCGAGCCGAAAAGAGATCGAAAACGCCCGGCATCGACGGCGTTGCAAGGATCTTGACTGGCTGCCAGCCGGCAGCCGGCGGGCATCTCGGCGTGGTGCCCATTCCTGCCCGAAGACAGGAGCCGCCAGCACATGACCGACAAGTTCGCCACCTCCAGCACAGCCGCCGAACCGGAACACGCCCCGGACCCCGCACTGCGCCGACGGACGTTCCTCGGCGGCGGCGCCGCCCTGGCCGGCGCGACCGCGGCCACCCTCGTCCTGGCCGAGCCCGCGGCGGCCACCCAGAACGGGTCGGCGCAACTGCTCGACTCGCTCCCCTCGGCGCGGGACATCCCGCGCCGGTCCAGGATCGTCGACTACGAGATCGCCGAGCTGATCGTCCTGCTCCGCGCACGGCGGCTGACCTCCGTCGAACTGACCCGGGCCTACCTGGAACGCATCGACCGGTTCAACGGCCCGTTCGAGACCTACGGCGACAACGGCGCGTACAACGCGTTCGTACGGATCGACCGGGACGGCGCGCTCGCCCAGGCCGCCGCCGCCGACAAGCTGTTCCGCAAGGGATCGCACGCGTCGGTGCCGCCGCTGTGCGGCATCCCCTTCGGTATCAAGGACTCGGTCGGCGTACGCGGGCTGGAGGCCAAGAACGGCACCCACGCGTACGACGGCAACGTGGCGTACCGGGACGCCACCGTGGTGGCCAAGTTACGCGCACAGGGCGCGGTGATCATCGGCCACACCATCGCCTCGGCGTTCTCCGGCTCCATCTCCGGCACCTTCGCCGGCAACGCCTGGAATCCACGCTTCGTCCCGGGCGGGTCGAGCCAGGGCTCGGGCGTCGCCACCGCCGCCCGGTTGGCGGCGGCCACCATCGGCGAGGAGACCGGCGGCTCGATCATGATGCCGGCCTCGGCCAACGGCGCCAGCGCCATCAAGCCCTCGCTCGGTCTCGTCTCGACCGCCGGCGTGATGCCCCTCTCCCCCGGATACGACGTACTCGGGCCGATCGCCCGATCGGTGCGGGACGCCTCGCTGGTCCTGACCGCGATCCTCGGCCCCGACCCGGCCCCCGACCCGCTGACGCTCTCCGCCCCGAACCCGTTCCCCACCCTCCCGGTCGCCGCGCGCAAGGGCAGGTACCCGCTGGCCGGCGTGACCATCGGCATCCCGCAGACCGACTGGATGACCGCTGGCGGGACCGGCACCCCGCCGGCCGGTACCTACGACGTGGACTACCGGGCGGCGTTCGAGCGGTTCAAGCGGGAACTCGCCGGGCTCGGGGCACGGGTGAAGGAGTTCCCCGGCCTGGACGTCACCGTGCCGGAGAACGACCCGTACTTCCGCACCACCGACCGGCTACCGGTGCCGGTCGGCGACCCGGTGTCGCCGGCGACCGCGGTGCTGGCCCCCAACCGGTACGAGATCCGCTACTGGCAGGCGGTGCAGGCGTTCGCCGACACCCACCCGGCGAACGCCGAGGCGCTGCGCCGGCAGTTCGGCGACTTCGCGGTGGCGACGGCCACCGCCGGTTCGATCCCGACGGCGGTCCGGGACGAGGGTGAACGTCGCCGCCGTACGCTCCAGGCCAACTACCAGCGCGCACTGGACGAGGCCGGTGTCGACTTCATGCTGGTGCTGCCGATCGGGGCGCGGATCGGGCCACGGTTCGGCGGCACCCAACTGCCGAACTACCGCACGTTCTACCAGCTACCGAACGCGTTGACCTGGCCGATGGTGTCGTTCCCGATCGGGTACGACGGCACCGAGGGGCTGCCGATCAACGCCGCCTTCTGGGGGCCCCGCTTCTCCGAGCCGGCACTGGTGCAGGCCGCGATCGACTACCAGGACCGGCATTCCGCGTACCACCGGGCCGCGCCACCGGACCCGACCTTCGACGCACGGCGTGGACGGCCACCGGGCCCGTCGGAGGAGGTCGTACCACCGGAGCTGTCGAATGACCCGCTGGTGGCCGAGGGGGCGTGGGCATGACGACCGGACCGTTCCTGACCGTGGAGTGGCAGCCGCTGCTCAACGCCGGCCTGCCGTTGCGCGAGCCGGACGACGAACCGGCGGCGGTGCTCACCGTCGAGTGGGGACCCAAGCTGGGCCCGAGCTACTACGCCCACGGCGACGACCTTCACCAGGAGGCGTCCACTCCCACGGCGGGTGGCGGTACCGCCACCCGCCGCTGACCGCCGCCTGACCTACCACGCCGGCAACGCGTCGCACGGGCCCGCTGGCCCGTGCGGCGCGGGTTACCCTTCCGCGCAACGTCGGCTTCGCTCGATACTGGCCACGGCGATCGAGGACCTGGGGCCGATGACTCTGACAACGAAGGAGTCTGCGATGACCACGACCTCCCGTCCCGGTTTCCACCTGGCGATTCCGGTCGACGACCTGGAGCGCGTACGCGCCTTCTACGGTGGGGTGCTCGGACTCGACGAGGGCCGCTCGACCGACGCCTGGGTGGACTGGAACTTCTACGGGCACCAGTTGGTCACCCACGTCGTACCGGATCGCGGCCGGGTCGACGCGGGACGCAACCCGGTCGACGGGCATGACGTCCCGGTGCCGCACTTCGGTCTGCTCCTCTCCGTCGAGGACTTCCACGACCTCGCCGGCCGGGTCCGGGACGCCGGTGTCGACTTCGTGATCGAGCCGTACCTGCGGTTCGCGGGCGAGCCGGGCGAGCAGTGGACGATGTTCCTGCGGGACCCGGCCGGCAACGCCCTGGAGTTCAAGGCGTTCCGCGACGAGAGCCAGGTCTTCGCCCGGTAGCCGATCCCGGCACCCAATCCCCGACAGTCACCACACGGACGTACGCGGGAATCGGTTCACCCTGGTGAACCGGTTCCTCACCGGCTACGTGTTCGAGGCGGCTCCCGGCACGCGCCACCGCTGCGGGAGTAACCAGACCGTGTGGTGGGGAGGTCGTCATGACGCGTCCGGGGGATGCCGAGTGGTCGGTGTTGCAGCTCGATTCGGATCCGGTGCCAGGAGATCCGGAATCTTTCGACGAGATCACGGCCGCGTACCAGGAGTTGGCCCGTACCACGCAGGAGGCACATGACCTGCTCGCCTCCGGGTCGCAGGTCGACGTGGGCCAGGGCAAGGCGATGGAGGCCTTCCGCGACCTGATCGGGAAGCTGCCTGGCCGGTTGGACACGATGGCCCACTCGTACAGTCAGGCGGCCGACGCCTATCTGCGGTACCTGCCCTCGCTCCAGGAGGCGCAGTCGATGTCGATGCGGGCGCTGGAGCAGGCCCGGCAGGCGTCCCAGGACCAGGGCTCGTCCCAGGCCGCGTTGGCGTTGGCACAGGCGGCGGTGGTGGCCCTCGGTGGTGACACGGCCGCGGATCCGGCCGCGACGGACGCGGCCAACGACGACGTGACAGCGGCCCGGAACCGGCAGGACCAGGCACAGCAGGCGCTGGACCAGGCCAAGGCGATGCTGGGCCAGGCGACCGCGTTGCGTGACCAGGCGGCACGTACGGCCGCCCAGGTGCTGCGCCAGTTGGCCAAGGACGCGCCGCAGCGGTCGATCTGGGAGAAGATCGCGGAGGCGTTCCAGGCATTCGTGGACTTCCTGCGCAGCACCGTGATCGAGTGGATCACCACGGTACTGGACGTGCTCTCCGCGATCGCCTCGTTCATCTTCCCGCCGTTGGGACAGGCGATCGGCCTGCTCTCCGGCGCGATCGACTTCGCCAGCGCGCTGGCCGGCGGGGACGCGGGTGAGATCGCCATGGCCGGCGCCGGCATCGCCCTCGGCCTGGTGCCGGGCGGCCGGCTGGTCGGCCGGGTGATGAAGTTCGCCGCCAAGGGCGGCAAGCTGCTGTCGGGCGGCGCCAAGGACGGCATCGCGGCCGGTATCAAGGGGCTCGACGCCGGCGGCGGGAAGTCGATCGGTGGTGCCCTGAACGGCCGAGGCGGCGGGGGCGCCGGCATCGGCGCCAACCGGCCGCCCGTGCCCAAGGACTCCTCGGTCTCGCTGGACATCCGCGACTGCGTCACCGACCCGGTCGACGTCGTCACCGGCGAGATGGTGCTCGCCCAGACCGACCTGGACCTGCCGGCTCCGCTGCCGATGCTGATGACCCGGACGCACGTGTCGTCGTACCGGGCCGGCGGGTGGTTCGGACCGTCCTGGGCATCCACGCTGGACGAGCGACTGGAGCTCGACGCCGAGGGCGTCTGCTACTTCTCGCCGGACGGCATGATCCTGGTCTACCCGTCGGTGCCGGCGGGCGAACCGGCCCTGCCGGTCGAGGGCCCACGTTGGCCGCTGACCATCGGCGAGGACGGCGCGGCCGAACTCACCGACCCGCTGCTCGGCCGGACGACCCACTTCCGGGTCTCCGGCGCGATCGGGCTCCTCTCGGCGGTCAGCGACGGCCTCGGCGACCGGTTCGAGGTCGACCGGGACGACCAGGGCGTTCCCACCCTGGTACGCCACCCGTCCGGCCGGTCACTCTCGGTGCGTACGGAGGGGGGTCGGATCACCGCACTGCACCTGGTCAACGGGGCCGGGGCGCCGGCCGCGCTGGTCGCCGGGTACGGCTACGACGACCGGCGCCGGCTCGTCGAGGTGACCAACCCCTCCGGCGAGCCGATGCGGTTCGGGTACGACGACGAACGGATCACCAGCTGGCAGGACCGCAACGGGGTCGGCTACCGGTACGCGTACGACGCCGAGGGGCGGTGCGTGCGAACCGAGGGCGACGGCGGTTTCCTCAGCGCCACCCTCGCCTACGACCGTGCGGGACGGGTCACCACGTACACCGACTCGCTCGGCAACGTCACCGTCTACCGCCTCGACGAGCTGCGGCACGTGGCGAGCGAAACCGACCCGCTGGGCAACACCACCCGCTTCGAGTGGGGTCCGTACAACCAGCTGATGGCCCGGGTCGACCCACTGGGCCGGATCACCCGCTACACGTACGACGAGGTCGGGCGCCTGGAGACGGTGGTCCGGCCGGACGGCAGCGTGGTCGGCACCACCGCGCGCGGCGACGCGATGACGATCGTGGTGGAGGACGGGGACCGGCTCTTCTCCCGCCACTACGAGGAGGCGCCGGACCCGAACGCCACGACCGTCGGGGTGGCCGAGCCGTTCGACTACGACCGGCTCGGGGAGGACGAGCCGGTCGTGGACGGCACCGCCGCCGGCCGCCGTGTCTCCCGGACCAACGCGTGGGGCCGGCCCGAGCAGGTGCGGTACGACAACGAGGGCAACCCGGTCGAGCGGGTCGACGGCGCCGGTCAGGTGAGCCGCACCGAGTACGGCCCGTTCGGCCTGGTCCTGGCGACGGTCGACGCGACCGGTGCGCGGACCGGTTACGAGTACGACACCGAGCTGCGACTGACCGGGGTGACCGACCCGAGGGGCCTGGTCTGGCGGTACGTGCACGACGCGGCCGGGCGACTGGTCGAGGAGACCGACTTCAACGGGCGGGTGCTGCGGTTCGCCTACGACGCCGCCGGGCAGCTCGTCCGGTCGACGAACGCGCTCGGTGAGACCACCGAGTACGAGCACGACCTGCTCGGCAACGTGGTCGAACGGCGTACCGTCTCGGGCACCACCGCCTACCGCTACGACCCGGTCGGCAACCTGGTCTGGGCGGCCAACGAGGACGCCGTCGTGATCATCGAACGGGACGAACTCGGCCGGGTCACCGCCTCGACCACCAACGGGCGCACGCTCGCGTTCAGCTACGACGACGAGGACCGGGCGCGGCGCCGTCGTACGCCGTCCGGGGCGGAGAGCGTCTGGTCGTACGACGCGTTCGGTCATCCGGTGTTGTTGCGGACCGCCGGACACACCACCAGCTTCCGGCGGGACGGGCGTGGCCGGGAGCTGGACCGCAGCGTCGACGGTCGGGTGCTGCTCCGGCAGACGTTCGCCGCCGGTGACCTGCTGGCCGAGCAGGTGGTTTCCGGTGCCCGCACCCGACGTTTCGACTACCGGGCCGACGGCCAGCTCGTCGGCATCCACGACGACCGGGCCGGTCGGGTCGGGTTCGAGCTGGACCCGACCGGGCGGGTGGTCGGCGTGCAGAGTCCGGGGCACGCGGAGAGCTACCGGTACGACCCGGTGGGCAACCTGGTTTCCGCGAACGTGACCGGCTCTGCGTACTCGGGTGAGCTGCGCTACGACGGTTCCCTGGTCACCGAGGCCGGCGCCGTGCGCTACGAATACGACCCGCAGGGGCGGATGACGAGCCGGACGGTGACCGGTGCGGCGGGCGGGGAGCGGACCTGGCGGTTCGGTTGGGACGCGCACGACCGTCTGGTCGAGGTGTCGACCCCGGACGGTGACCGGTGGCGTTACCTCTACGACCCGCTGGGGCGGCGGATCGCCAAGCGGCGTTACTCGCCGCGGGACCCGGGGATCCCGGTGGAGCAGGTCGACTTCGTCTGGGACGGGACGCTGCTGGTCGAGGAGGTCCACACCGATGCGGAGGGGCGCGGCCGGGTGACCACCTGGGAGCACCATCCGGAGCAGGGGCACCCGGTGGCCCAGGCCGTCGGTGCCGACCAGGAGCAGGTCGACCGCCGCTTCTACTCGATCGTGACCGACCTGGTGGGAACCCCCACCGACCTGGTCGCCGCCGACGGTGAGGTGGTCTGGCAGGGCCGGAGCACGCTCTGGGGTACGCCGTTGACCGGGGCTGTCGACGACGCCCGGGACCCGATGCCGTTGCGCTTTCCCGGGCAGTACCTGGACCCGGAGTCGGGCCTGCACTACAACGTGTACCGCTACTACGACCCGGTCAGTGGCCGGTACGTCAGCCAGGACCCGCTCGGCCTCGCCCCGGCACCGGATCCGGCCGCGTACGTGGCCAACCCGTACCGGGAGGCCGACCCGCTGGGGCTGGTCAAGTCCAAGCCGACCCCGTGCGCGACCGGGGGCGCCGGTGGGAGCGGCGGCGGCAAGAAGAACAAACGCCCCGGCGGTGGCAACGACGCGGGCAACGCCACCGCGTCCGGCTCCGGGTCCGGGTCCGGGTCCGGCAGCGGGAACAAGGACTTCGTCGAGGTCGGCGAACATGACGGCGTGGTGGTCAAGATGGATTCGCATCAGAACAAGCACCACATCAACCCGGTCTTCTCCGGGGAGCTGAAGCCGTACACGGGCGGGCGCGGGGAGAAGTTCCCGCCCCAGGTGGACGCCGAGTGGCACCAGAAGTACTTCCCCAAGCAGGTCGCCAAGATCGTCAACGAGGACGTCGCCAACAAGCGTGAGCGGGTCGCTCCGCTGCGCGCGAACGCGGAGGAGCTCCGTACGGCGAGCGACACGGCGGGCCGAAACGCGGACCTGGCCGAGGCGAAGGCCGCCAACGCCGAGAGCTGGGCGAAGCGGAACCCTGACGACGGCCATGCCAGGAAGAGCGCCGACCAGTTCCGCAAGGATGCGATCGCCTCCCGCAGGGATGCCGACACGGCCGGGGACTCCTTCAACAGGGCCGACCGGGACGCTAGGAAACTGGAGGACGAGCTGAACGGAAACTCCCAGTTCAGCCCGTCGAAGGACACCCAGAGCGACGGGGTCAAGTACGACATCAGCGCGTTCTACGACCCGCAGACCGACAAGTTCAACGCCACCTGGCACGGCAACCCGAACATCGGTGGGAACTACACCGCCGACGACTGGTGGCGCGACAGCGGGAAGAAGATCCAGAAGGAGTACGGGCTGAACGGCGTCACCCCGAGGTAGCGCTCGCCCCTCGGGATGACAAGTGCGAGCTGTCCGGGCCGGCGGTGTGGTCTCACCGCCGGCCCTGGTCGTCTTGCCGGTTCCGGTTCCGCTCGCGGGAGGCCCGCAGGTTGGCGATGTTGCCGCAGCGGGTGACGTCATGCCAGACGCCGCTGCGGTTGCGGGAGGTGTCGTAGAAGGCGATCCGGCAGCGGTCGTTGCGGCACATTTTGATCCGGGACCAGGTGTCGCCCTGCTGGGCGAGGAGGATCTCCGACCAGCAGGCGGAGGCGAGCCACTGCGCACCCCGCCCGGTCGGGGCGGTGCGGACCAGCCCGTCCGTTCCCGGCACCAGCGTGACGGTGGCGCCCGCCGCCTCCGGTGGCGTCCGACCGGTCGCCAGCAGCTCCCCGAACGTGTCCCGCAGTCGACGCATACCGACGAGGTCGTCATCGGAGAGCTCGGCCTCGGGAACGGTGACTTCCCGCTCGGCGGCCCACCGCCGGACGCTCCGGTCCCACCAGGTCAGCGCGTCGCGACGCTCGGCCAGCAGGTCCGGCTTGTCGGCTAGGCCCAGCGTGTTGATCAGCTCCTGCACCAGTACGGCTCCGGTGTCGGTCGTTCGGGCGCCGTACCGACTGCTCGCCATCCATGACATAACCCAACCCTAGTTGGTTCTGTCGGTTGCTGCTACCATCGCCAACAGAGGCTAAAAGGTTATGCCTCTGTCGGACCCTCGTCCCGGCTTCGAGGAGGAACACCATGAACACCAGCGACCTGTCGTACGAGGTCTTCATCTCGGAGGGCCCCACCCGGGCGGGCGACCAGCGCATGCCGAACGGGGACAGAATCTCGTGGTCGCCACTGTCGTCCACGCTGATCTACGGGGCGCAGGACGCCCTCCTGGTCGACCCGCCGTTCACCCACGACCAGATTCGGAAGGTAGGTGACTGGATCGAGCGCTCCGGCAAACGGCTGGCGTACGTCTACGTCACCCACGGGCACGGCGACCACTGGTTCGGCACCGGGGAACTGTTGAAGCGCTTCCCCGGCGCCACCGTCTACGCGACCGAGGGCACGATCGAGGTGATGCACCAGCAGGCGACGGTGGGGCGCGAGCAACTCTTCGACCGGGTCTTCCCGGGGCTGATCCCGGAGTCGCCGGTACTCGCCGTCCCGATCCCCGAGGCGGGCTTCCACCTGGAGGGAAACATCGTCCGGGCGGTCGAGACCGGGCACACCGACACCGACCACTCCTCCGTGTTGCACGTGCCCGCCATCGGCCTGGTGGTAGCCGGCGACGTGGTCTACAACGGCGTCCACCAGTACTTCCTCGAGGGCGCCAACGGCGGCCTGGAGGAATGGATCAAGGCACTCGACCGCATCTCGGAGCTGGGACCGCGTGCCGTCGTCGCGGGGCACAAGAACCGGGACCTCCCCGACGACCCGGCAGCCATCGAGCAGACCCGAGAGTACCTGCGGGACCTGATCCGGCTGCTCGACGAGAAGCCCACCGCCCGCGAGTTCTACGACCGGATGACGGCACTGCACCCGGACCGGCTGAACCCGGGCCCGGTCTGGTACGGGGCGCTCGGCCTGCTCGGCGCCTGACGCCGGCCCGTACGGAGGACACCCTCCTGCTCACCGAAGGGTGTCCTCTCCGTACCCCGGAAATGTCGCCGGGACGGGCGCTGCCGGGACGGGCGCTCGGGCCGTCCGCGCCCTTCGGCTAGTTCGCCGACGCCGCGTGGTCCCGGCGGCGGCGCTGCATCGCCCGCTCCAGGAGCGCGATCAGGACCTCCTTGCCGGACTCCTTCCGGCGGGCGTCGCAGAGCATCACCGGCACGTCCGGGTCGAGGTTCAGCGCGAGCTGGACCTCGTCGAGCCGATACTGGCGGGCGCCCTCGAAACAGTTCACCGCCACGATGAACGGCGTGCCCTGGCGCTCGAAGTAGTCGATCGCGGGGAAGCAGTCGGCGAGCCGGCGGGTGTCGGCGAGGACGACCGCGCCGAGCGCGCCGAGCGTCAGCTCGTCCCAGACGAACCAGAAGCGGTCCTGCCCGGGGGTGCCGAAGAGGTAGAGCACCAGATCTTCGCTGATGGTGATCCGCCCGAAGTCCATCGCCACGGTGGTGGTGGACTTCGCCTCGACACCGGAGAGGTCGTCGATCCCGATGCCCTGCTCGGAGAGGACCTCCTCGGTGCGCAGGGGCGGGGTCTCGCTGACCGCCCCGACCATGGTGGTCTTACCCACCCCGAAACCGCCGGCAATCAGGATCTTGACGGCGGTCGGCAGCGTCAGGCCACCGGCCGGGGTGTCAGAGTGCTCGTAGTCCATTGATCACTGCCTCGAATACGCTGTCGTCGGGTTGGGCGGTCGCTGGCCGGGGTTCCCGCACCTCGACGAGGTGCCGCTCGAGCAGGTCGCCGAGCAGGACGCGGATGGTGCCCAGGGGCAAGTTCAGGTGCGCCGCGACCTCGGCTACCGATTGGGCCCGCTGGCAGAGGCCGACGATGGCGAGGTGCTCGGGCCCGACGCCGACCTCCGGCGACGCGCGGACCCGGGTCGCCATCACCAGTGAGATCAGGTCGAACCTGCCCCTGACCGGCCTGGTCCGCCCACGGGTCATCGCATACGGGCGGACCACCGGCCCGGCATGGTCGTCGACCCACTCGTCCTGCGTGGATTCGCCCTCGGGGGCGGTCATGGCGGGTTACCTCTCCTCGACCGGAGGCGACACCGGGCCGCCCTCTCGGGCCGGAGAGGCGAGGAACTTCCCGGCCCGGGTCACCAGCATCGCCATCTCGTACGCGATCAGCCCGACGTCGGCGTCCTCGTTGGCGAGTACGGCCAGACACGCGCCCCGGCCCGCCGCCGTGACGAACAGGAACTGGGACGACATCTCGATGATGGTCTGCTGCACCGTTCCGCCGCCGAACCGCCGCCCGGCGCCCCTGGCGAGGCTCTGGATGCCCGACGCCATCGCCGCCAGGTGCTCCCCGTCGTCGCGGCCCAGTCCCTTCGAGGAGGCCACCAGTAGGCCGTCCACGGAGAGGACGATGGCATGTTCAGCCTGCGTGACCCGGCCGACCAGATCATCCAGCAACCAGGTCAGGTCGGCGGTCGACGCTGTCTTTTGCACCACTCGTTGTCCTCTGTTTTCGGTCGGCGAAGCGTCGCCGAGTCGATCTCCTGGTTCGGTTACGTACGGGGCTGATCCCTGGGCGCGTCGTCCTGCCCCTCAACCGGAGCCGACTGCGCCTGCGCCTCCTCGCTCAACAGCCGCGCGGCCTCCGAACGGCCACGTTTGGTGCCGCTCTGGTACGAGCTCATCATCGACCGGATCTGCTCGGGTGGCCGTGGCGCGTCGTCGCCGGACTCGGGCACCACGGCACCGCTCTCCTGCAACGGTTTGGCCAGGTTCGCCTGCCGGACCCGCAACGGCAGCCCGGAGGGGGTCTGGCCGGTCGTGCCCTGCGGAGCCGCCGAGCCGGCCGGGGCAGCCGAGCCGGCCAGGGCCGCCGAGCCCGTCGAGCCGACCGAGCCCGCCTGGCCGGCCAGAGCCGACGGGGCGACCGACGCGCCCGGGGTGACCGGGTTGGCGGATCGGGCCACGAACGGTAGTAACGGGCTCTCGACCGTCGGTCCGTTCGCGCGCCCGGCGGCGTCGGACGCCGACGACAGGCCCGGCGCCGAGCGCTGCTGGGGAATGAGGGTCTCCGCCCGCCGGGTAGTCAGCGGTGGCTGCGCCGCCCGCGCCGGCAACGGCGGCAGCTCACCGGGCGCCGCCACGGCGACCGGGCCCGCTGCCCGGGGCGTCGGGCCGGTCGCGGCGGTCCGCTCTCCCCCTCCGGCCACGGTCGTCGAGGTCACCCGGCTGCTCGGCGCGACGTCGCTCACCGCCGGCGGCGGCACGGCTATCGGGCCGGTCTGCTCCACGCTGTCTTCGGTCACCAGGCTGAGCGGGATGAGCACGATCGCGGTGGTGCCGCCGTACGGCGACTCCTTCAGTTGGGCCCGTACGCCGTGCCGCTCGGTGAGCCGGCTGACCACGTACAGGCCCAGCCGGGTGGCGTTGGCGAGGTTGAACTCCTGCTGACTGCCGATCTGCTGGTTGGCGGAGGCGAGCTCCTCCTCGCTCATGCCGAGACCGCGGTCCTCGATCTCGATGACGAATCCGTTCGCCACGGCCTGTCCCTTGACCTCGACCGTGGTGTGCGGGGGTGAGAAGGAGAGGGCGTTCTCGATCAGCTCGGCCAGCAGGTGGATCACGTCTCCGACGGCCCGACCGGCGAGGCCGACCGGGGCGATCGGGAGCACGGTCACCCGGGCGTAGTCCTCCACCTCGGCCACCGCGCCGCGTACCACGTCGACCATCGGCACGTTGCGTCGCCAGGAACGACCGGGCCGCGAACCGGAGAGGACGATCAGGTTCTCCGCGTTGCGCCGCATCCGGGTGGCCAGGTGGTCGACCCGGAACAGGTCCTCCAGTTCCTCGGCGTCGTTCTCCCGCCGCTCCATCGCGTCCAGCAGGGCGAGCTGCCGGTGCACCAGCGCCTGGGTACGCCGGGCGAGGCTGAGGAAGATGTCCCGTACGCTGCGCCGCAGCTCGGCCTGCTCGACCGCGGTACGGATGGCGGTCTCCTGCACCGCGTTGAATGCCTGGCCCACCTGGCCGATCTCGTCGTTGCCGAAGTCCAACGGTGGCGCCTCGGCGGAGACGTCCACCTCCTCGCCCCGTCCGAGCCGTTCGACCACGTTGGGCAGTCGTTCGTTGGCCAGCTGACGGGCCGCCTCACGCAACCGCTCCAGTTGGGCGACCAGGGCGCGGGCGGTGGTCACCGAGACGATGACCGAGGCGACGACCGCGAACGCGCCCAGCACGGCGGCGAGCAGGATGCGGACGATGACCCAGATCGCGCCGGGGGTGGCGCGCTCGACGACGCCGTCGCCGCCGGTGATGACGACGTCGTGCAGTTGCCGCATCGCGGGTTCGACCGTGGCCTGCCAGTCCTCGGCCTTGATCGGCGGGTTGGCGTTGGTCCGGCCGGCGAGGATCAGCTGGTCCTCGGCGGCCCGGAGCCGGGTGAAGACGTCGCCGGTGACCATCTGGTCGTAGCGTGCCCGGTCCCGGCTCTCCAGGTCGTCGACGGTGATGGCGCCCATGAAGCGTTGCGCCCCGACGAGTTTGGCGACCTCGGCACTTTCCGCGGGGGTGATCTTGCCTGCGGAGAGAATACCGGCGACCACTGCGTCCTCTTGCGAGATCAGCTCGTACTGACGATTCAGGTCGATCAGTGCGGCGGCCTGTGACGCGATCGTCTCGTCGTCCAGGCTGCCCAACGCGTCGTAGATGCGGAAGATCCCGTCCACGGTGGTGGTGTAGGCGCTCGCCGCGGCGGTCCGGTCGATGGTCCGGGCGTCGATCTGGCCGCGAATGGCTTCCAATTCGTCGAGCTGCCGGATCGTCGAGTCGATACGATTCTGCAGCGTCGGGGAGCCGGCCAGATCGGCCTGCCAGCTCCCGGTGGACTGACGGAACGTCACCGCGAGGTCCCGCGACGCGAGCCGCGTGGCGTCCAGTTCCGTGCGGGGAGCCCTGGTCGAGCCGAGGTACGCGAGCGAAAGCCGCCGCTCGGTCTGCAGGCTCTCCAGCAATGGCTCGCTCGGCTCGTACACCGAACTGTTGAGGGCCTGGGTGAAGAGGAGATTGGTTCCCTCTCGCAGGGTCACCCATGCGGCGAACACCCACAGGGCCGCGAGTGACACCAGGAGAGCGACCACTTTGGTACGCAGATTCGCGCTACTGCCGCGAGGAATGCGGGGAGCCATTACACCGTCCCAGGCCGGGGTTGGAGTTTGTCGTCACCAGTGCGCGATACGACGTACCGAATGCGCTACTGGGCTATCCGGGAGTGCGCGGACACGCTAGCAGTTTCGGACAAGTCACCTCAAGCCCACACAATGAGATTGCATCCGCTCAGAATGGCGCGGCGGATGACTCCAGCTCAGCCCTGCTCGCGGCGAGGTGCAGTGCGGCCAATGTGACGGATTCCACAATGGCCGCTGGTGCGTACAGCTCCTTGCCGTGCCACAACGCCGTCTGCGGCTGCCGCCCCGCCGTACGCCGAAGGTAGGCGCGGCCGCCGCGCACGGCCTCGGCGAGCCTACCGCGTGTGGACCGTCCAAGTCCTAATAGGACATGAAGCGCGTACGCGGTCTCCTCCGCTGTCCCCGACCACCGTCCCCAGGACCCGTCCGGCCGCTGACTGCCGAGAACCCAGTCGACGGCCCGGTCGACCGCCTGGGCGAGCGCGGGTCCGCGACCGTACTCGTGCAGGGCCAGCACGGCGCAGGCCGTCGCGTAGTAGGGCGAGGCGTGCCAGCGGTCATGCCACGCGCCGTCGGCCCGCTGCTGGTCCCGGAGCCAGCCGGAGAGGCGGTGCACCACGGCCGCGTACCGCGACTCCGCCGCCGGCCGGGTCGCCAGGTGCTGCCCGAACGCGTCGAGCACGTGGGCGTTGGTGGTGACGGAGGCGCCGTCCTCGCCGGGCCAGGTGGCGAAGTGGCCGCCGGTGTCGTAGCCCCACAGGCTTTCCGGGGCGACGGGCGCGCCGAGGTGCCCGAGGGCGTAGAGCGTGACCGAGGTCGTGTCCGCGTCGGTCGGCAGACCCGGGCCGGTGGACGCCCCGGTCGGACCGAGCGCGGCGGTCAGGCTCTCCACCAGTTCGCGGCGCGCGCGCAGCGGAATCCCGACCCGGGCGAGTCCGCTCGAGACCCAGGCGCGCTCGAAGACGGTGATCGGGATGGGACACGGCACCGGTCCGCCCTGTCGCAGCGCCAACTCCCGCAGGTGGGACCGGGCGCCCCGCGCCGCCCCGGCGACGGCGATCCACGCCGCGGTCGCCGCCGGTGAGGCGCCGACCGTACCGAGTCGGCCGGGGCCGACCCCGGGCGGCGCCCCGGCCGCCGCTCCGACCACCTCGAACGAGTGGGCCAGCTTGGCCGGTACCCGGGCCCCGGAGGCGATCAGCCGGCGGACGCCGACCAGCCGGTCACCGCCCATCCCCCGGGGCAGGCCGAGCGGCGTGCGCGCCTGCGGCGTGAGCGAATCCGCCGGCAGCCGGTCGAGGCGTACGTTGATCGCCTCGACCAGCGCCGGCACGATCAGGTCGACCGCGGGTGTGTCCGGCACGTTCGGGCCCTCGTCCCCGAGCCAGCCGCCTAGCGTCACCAGTGCCCGCTCCACCGAAGCCAGCACCTCGGTACGCCGGACGGCCGGTGGGCTACCGGCCTCGTCCGCGCGCAGTACGGTCAGCAGCGACTCGACCGCGCTCAGCGTGGGCACCAGGGCATAACCACCCGGCGGTCCCCAGCCGCCGTCGGCGCGCTGTGCCGCCAGGACGAAGCGCAGCCGCTCGGCGTGCCCGGTCAGCCAGGGGGCCAGCGTGATCAGTCGGGCACTCTCGTAGACCGAGGGTGCGACCCGGCCCCACGGGTCCCGTAGCAGGCCCGCGACAAGCTTCTCGGCGTCCGCCGCCACGCCGCCCCGGTCGGCGGCGGGCCCGGGACGGGTCGACATGGTCACATCCCGCCCCAGAAGTCGACGCCGCTGCCGTAGAAGCGGGTGACGAAGCCGAGCTGCCGGGCCAGGTAGGAAGCCGGGCGCGGACAACTGGTCCGCAGTGGCGTCAGCAGCCGCACGCAGCCGTCGACCAGTCCACCGACCTGCCGGACCACCTCCGCCCGGTCGATCCCGAGCATGAGTACGTTCAGATCGCCCTTGCCCCAGGTGAGGTCCCGGTCGTACGTACCCAGGTCGTTCACCAGGCGCAGCACCCGCTGCACCTGTCGGCCGGCAGCGCACAGCTCGTCGAGCCGGTCCAGGCACTCCCGGTCGCCGGTACGCAGCCAGTGCGAGAGGTTCACCCAGGCGAGCCCGGTGTTGTCGGCGTTGTCCAGGTAGGAGGCGGGATCGGGGAGACCGGACCCGTCGCCGGTCAGGTGAGCCGACCTCCAGTCCCACTCCCGGGCCATCGCGGTCAGGGTGCGACGCAGCTCCTCCCGCCACAGCCGCCGGTGCGCCTGGTAGGCGGGCGAGGTGGCGAGTTCGTCGCGGATGTCGGCGAGGAAGCTGGCGAGCGGAGATCCCGGATCGGGTACGGCGCCGTCGGCTACCGCCAGACAGCTCGCCACGATCTCGTCGACCTGCCCGGCCGTGACCGCCAGGGTGTCGACCTGCCAGTCGAGAGCGAAGATCCACAGTGCGGCACGGTTCGCCACCCGCAACTCGGCGGCGCTGGCCCCGGCCGCGTTGCAGGCGGTCGCGTACGCCACGCCGCCGATCAGTGCCGCGTCGAACGGCTCCGCGTCGAACAGGTTCGGGTAGGCGCGGACCCGCTCCGCCAGGTCGCGCTGCCCCGCGATGGTCAGGGTCCCCACCGCGGCGAGCTCGGCGCCGAGCAGGAGGTCCTGACGGGCTCCCGGTCCGTCGGTGCTCATGGCACCACTGCCCGTACCGGACGCAGCACCAGTTTGGCCTCGGTGGCCGGCCGTAGGGAGGCGCCCATCCGGGGCGTGAAGTCCACCGGCCCGACCAGGTGGGGCCGGAAACGACTCAGGATCGTCGCGATGATCAGCGGTGCCTCGACGGCGAACAGGTACTGGCCGAGGCAGCGGTGCGGGCCGCCGCCGAAGGGAAGGTAACTGTAGTGCGGCTCGGGCTTCGGACCGTCCGGGTCGAAGCGCTCGGGATCGAAGTCGTCCGGGTCGGACCAGAACGCCCTCATCCGCTGGGTCACGTAGGGGCTGACCAGGATGGTCGACCCGGCCGCGATCCGGGTGCCGCCGAGCACCTCGTCCCGGACCGCCATCCGTGGGATGAACCAGCCCGCCGGCCAGAGCCGGAGCAACTCGTCCAGCACCATGCGGGTGTAACGCAGCTCCGGCAGGTGGGACCGGCGTACCTCCGCGCCACCGACCACCCGGTCGATTTCGGCGTAGAGCTTCTCGGCGACCTCCTGGTGGGCCGCCAGCACCGGCCAGAGCCAGGACAGTACGGCGATCGTCGTCTCGGTCGAGGTCGAGACCATGGCCACCAGGTCGTCGCGGATCTGTTTCTCGGTGACCGCCGCACCGTCGATCTCACGGGGGGCGCAGAGCGCGGAGATGATGTCGTCGCCGCCGTCCGGGTGTCGGCGGGCCTCGCGGATGAGGGGAAGCACGATCTCGTCGAGTGTCGCGACGGCGGCCGCGAAGGCGCGGTCCCCCGGGAGCGGCAGCCAGCCCGGCGCCCATGGCACGACGATCCGGGGGATCATCTCCGTGGCGATGACACCGAACGCGTCGACCATCCGCACCGCGTCGGAGACTGTGATCTTGTCCCCGAAGAGGACCCGCGTGGTCGCCTGGCAGACGATCCGGGCCAGTTCGGTGCCCGCGTCCACGGTCCGACCCTCCCGGGCCGGCTCCGCCAGGCCGTCGACGGCGTCCCGGATCGCCTCCGCCATCCGGTCGGTCATCGCGTTGACCCTGGCCGAGGTGAAGAGCGGGCGCAGCACGTCCCGACTCGACTTCCAGACGGCGCCCTCGGTGACCAGGATCGCCTCGCCGACGGCCCGACGCACCCCGGTCCAGAGCAGACCTTCACGGACGTACGTCTCGGGGTTGTGCAGCACCGTCTCCAGGTGGTCCGGGGACGTCACCAGATAGGGGCCGACCGGCCCGACACCGAGCCGCACGATGTCGCCGTTCGCCGCGTTGCCCGCCTCGACCAGCGCCTCCAACGGGTGTCGGACCAGGCCCGGCAGCTTCCGCAATGGGAGGTTTCGGGCCACGGCGCCGGTCGCCGCCTCTGACATCGGATACCTCCAGGACCTCGTTCCCGCGTGGCCCGCCCGATCTTCAGCGGCTGTGCCGACCGGTCGGTGCGGACCGGGGCAACAGGGTAGAAAATGATCAAGCCGGCCAGCGCCACTCTAGATCGATCTTTCCGCCCGGTCTAGAGACCAATTCGTGAACGTCTTTGACATCACTCCCCTGTGGACGCCCCTCGTTCTCAGGCGTGTCGCGAGTCGGTCGGTCCCGGCCCGGAACCCTTGGCCCGATCACCCGGTCGACCAGGTGTACGCGACGGAGAGGCGTTCGTGGGTGGGTCTGGAACGCGGTGCCAGCGTGGCGCGCTCGCTGCCGACCTTGCCCCGCCGCTCGCTACTCCCTGTGACTTCCGCGTCCACCACAAGAGTCTCGACTCGGTGGGATCGCCGCTGTCGTAACGGTCACCGGCAGGGTCGGCCGTGAATCGCCGCCCGCCCGCGGGGACCGTCGCGGATCAACCGCGTTCGCGGGGAGGTGCCGTGCTCTCGCGTACGACCAGTTCGGTCACGAGGTCGACCCGGCTCGTCGACAGCTCGGCTCCCCGCGCCAGGTCGAGGAGCATCTGGGTCGCGGTGCCGGCCATGTCCCGTAACGGTTGGTTGATCGTGGTGAGGGCCGGGCCGATCCAGGCGGCCATCGGCAGGTTGTCGTAGCCGATCACCGAGAGGTCCGCCGGAACATCCAGACCGAGTTGCCGGGCAGCCCGGAGAACCCCCATGGCCTGCATGTCCGATCCAGCGAAGATCGCCGTGGGGCGGTCGGCCCGGTCCAGCAGTTCCATCCCGTGTTCATAGCCGGCATCGACGTAGAAGCTGCCGTACCACAGAAGGTCGGGGTCCACCGTCACCCCGGCCTCGTCATGCGCGAAATGAAAACCGGCGGCGCGCGCCTGGCTGCAGAGGACGTCCTCGGGGCCGGAGATGAGCGCGATCCTCCGGTGGCCCAACTCCAGCAGGTGACGGGTGGCGAGCAGCCCGCCGTTCCAGTTGTTCGAACCAACCGTCGGCACGGACGCGGAGGTCGCGCTGTCGGTGTCGACCACCACGAACGGGATCGACCGCCGTCGTAGTTGTCGCCACTGGGGCTCGGTCAGGTTGCAGAGCACCAGCAACACCCCGAGCGGACGACGGAGCAGCACACTCTCCAACCACTGCGACGAGGGCCGGTGCGTGCCTCCGAGCTGTGACAGGACCATGTCGACCTTCGCGGCGGCGGTCACCACCTCGACGCCACGGATGATCTCCGTTGCCCACGCGGAGTCGAACTCGTGAAAGACGAGGTCGATCTGCTCGACCCCGGTCGGCGGCCGTTTGGTGCGGCGACGGTACCGATGGCGGTCGAGGCTGGCCTCGACACGTGCCCGAGTCTCGGACGCGACGTCCGAGCGGCCATTGAGGACCTTGGAGACGGTCGTCACCGAGACACCGACCTCCTCGGCGATGGTCGCGATCGTGGCGGCACGGGGTTCCGAGACCGGACGAACCTCTGCCATCGCACCCTCACACGTCGTGACCGAAAGTTTCGGCACGAACGATAGCACCATTGATGTCGATCAAGCTGAAATCGTTAAGCAAAGACCGTACGCAAGGTCAAATCCACTTCGGATGATCGGCGGCCGAATCATTCACCAACCAGGGCAGAAACCCTTGACACACTCCGGGACGGCGCTTAAGTTGCCCGACACAGGTAACAGAGTTATTTCCGAAAGTTTCGCTATTACGCCGACGTGGAGTTTGCCGCCGGTAGGAAACGACGCGGCAGGAACGACACCATGGCCGGACCGAAGGGATGGCATGAAGGACCCGTTGCCCATCCATCACGGGCCTGGATCCGGCGTGGACGCGACCTGGCACGAGCCGCGGCACGTCCCCGCCGAGAATCCTGAGGCGGCCATCTCCCCGATCTCGCTGGCGCGGCCGTCACCGGTCCGGGTCGGGCGATCCGGCGCGCCGCGAAAGTCCACAGAGGAGATACTCGGATGAGCACGCCGAGGGTGGCGGAACCACCCACCGACGCACCGGGGGCCGGCCGGGCGGCAGCCCGTCCCGTCGCCCGACGTACCCGTCCACCCTCCCGCAGTTGGCGGCGCAGCCTGCGTCGGGACTGGCAACTGTATTCGCTGGCGATACTGCCCCTGCTCTTCTTCCTGATCTTCCGGTACCTGCCGATGATCGGGAACGTGATCGCGTTCCGCCGCTTCGAACCCGGCGGCAACGTGTTCGGTGAGTACTGGGTCGGCCTGCGGTACGTCCGGCTGTTCCTGAGTGACCCGACGTTCTGGCACGTGTTCACCAACACGCTGGTGCTGGGGGCACTGACCCTGCTGTTCTGCTTTCCATTGCCGATCATGCTCGCGCTCCTGCTCAACGAGGTCCGTACGCGGGCCCTCAAGCAGTTCGTCCAGTCGGTGTCGTACCTGCCGCACTTCCTGTCGATCGTGATCGTGGCGGCCATGGTCATGCAGTTGCTCTCGGTGGACGGCACGGTCAACCAGCTGGTGCGTTCGGTCGGCGGAGATCCGGTCCAGTTCATCCAGCAGTCGGAGTGGTTCCGCACGATCTACGTGTCGTCCGAGGTGTGGCAGACCGTCGGCTGGGGCACGATCCTGTACCTCGCCGCCCTCACCCACATCGACGACGGACTCTACGAGGCCGCCCGCATCGACGGTGCCAACCGGTGGCGCCAGACCTGGCACGTGACGCTCCCCGGGATCCGCCCGACGATGATGACGCTGCTGATCCTGAACATCGGCACCTTCATGGCGGTCGGCTTCGAGAAGATCCTGCTGATCTACAACCCGTTGACGTACCCCACCGCCGACGTGATCGCCACCTATCTGTACAGGGTGGGCATCGTCTCCGGCAATCTCAGCTACGCCGCCGCGATCGGCCTGTTCGAGGCGGTGATCGGCCTGACGCTGGTCCTGTCGGCGAACGCGATCTCCCGGCGAACGGTAGGGACGAGCCTGTGGTGACCATCGACAAGAGCAGGACCCCTCGCCCGACCCTGGGCCCCCGCCGCCACCGACCGACCCGGGGCTACCGGATCTTCCAGGTGGTCAACGCCCTGATCCTGACCGGGGTCGTGGTCGTGACCCTCTACCCCTTCGTCAACATCGTGGCGCGCTCGCTCAGCGAGAACGCCTACATCATCGCCGGGCAGGTCAACCTCGTCCCGCGCGGGTTCAACCTCGACACGTACCAGCTCGTCATGTCGGACCCGCTGTTCTGGACGAACTACCGCAACACCGTGGTCTACACCGTGGTGTCCACCATCATCGCGATGGTGCTCACCGTCTGTTACGCCTACGTCCTGTCCAAGCAGCACCTCAGGGGCCGGACCGCGCTCGTCGGGATCGCCGTGTTCACCATGTTCTTCACCGGCGGGCTGATCCCCAACTACATCCTGGTCACCAGCCTCGGCCTGAGGAACACCATCTGGGCCGTCGCCCTGCCCAATGCCATCAGCGTCTTCAACCTCCTCGTCATGAAGGCGTTCTTCGAGGGCCTGCCGGTGGAACTGGAGGAGGCCGCCGCCGTCGACGGGCTCAACACGTACGGCACCCTGCTGCGGATCGTGCTGCCGCTGTCGAAGGCGATGGTCGCCACGATGCTGCTGTTCTACGCGGTCTCGTTCTGGAACTCCTGGTTCACCGCGTTCCTGTACATGGACCGGCTGGAGCTGTTCCCGGTCACCGTCTATCTGCGCAACCTGATCGCGGGGGCGACCGATGCCACCTCCGTCGGCAGCAACGCCGGCGACGTGGTGCAGTCCGCCGCGACGATCCAGTCCGTGACGATCGTGCTCACGGTCCTGCCCATCCTGATCGTCTACCCCTTCATCCAGCGGTACTTCGTCTCCGGCGTCACGCTCGGCGCGGTGAAGGGATAGCTCCGTCGACCGGTTCGGACATGCGCGACCCCGTTGCTCCCCACCCGAAAGGAAGCCCCATGGTCCAGCTATCCCGACGCCAACTCCTTGTCGCCGCTGGCGCGGCCGCCGTCTCCCTCGCCGGTTGCGGTGACGGTGGCGAATCAACGCAGAACCAGGACCTCTCGGGCAACCGGGAAGGCGCCATGACCCAGTACGGCGTCGGGGACCAGTTCAAGGCCACCGCGCCGATCTCCTTCTCCCTTCTCTACAACAACCACCCGAACTACCAGCTCAAGGAAGACTGGCTGTTCTGGACCGAGCTGGCCAAGCGGACCGGGGTGACGCTGGAAAAGGTCGCCGTACCGCTCAGCGACTACGAGCAGAAACGCAGCGTGCTCGTCGGAGCCGGCGACGCGCCGTTCATCATGCCGAAGACCTACCACCCGCAGGAGGACGCCTTCGTCTCCTCCGGCGCCATCCTCCCGGTCAGCGACTACCTCGATCTGATGCCGAACTTCAAGGACAAGATCACCAAGTGGAACCTCAAACCGGAGATCGACACGCTCCGGCAGGAGGACGGCAAGTTCTACCTCCTCCCCGGTATCCACGAGAAACCCTGGCATGACTACAGCCTGGCGGTCCGGACCGACATCCTGGAGCAGCTCAACATCCCCGTCCCGGCCACCTGGGACGAGGTCTACACCATGCTCAAGGCGATGAAGACGGCGTACCCGGACAGCTACCCGTTCTCCGACCGGTTCAGCAAGCCCACCCCCGGCGGGAACCTGCTGAACATCCTCGCCAAGTCGTACGGGACCATGGGCGGCTGGGACTACCAGCACACCACCTGGGACGCCGGCGCCAGCAAGTTCGTCTACACCGGCGCGATGAGCCAGTACCGGGACATGCTGCAGTACCTCAACAAGCTGGTGACCGAAGGGCTGATGGATCCGGAGAGCTTCACCCAGACCGACGACAGCGCCCGCCAGAAGCTCGCGGGCGGCAAGTCGTTCGTGATCAGCTCCAACGCGCAGACCCTCGTCAACGACTACCGAAAAGACCTGGCGGCGACGCTCCCGAACGCGCGGATGACCAAGATCGTACTGCCGATCGGGCCGGCGGGGGCGATCAACCCGACCAGCCGGCTGGAAAACGGCGTGATGCTCTCGAAGAAGGCCCGGGAGAGCAAGAACTTCGTCGCCATGATGCAGTTCGTCGACTGGCTCTGGTATTCCGACGCGGGCATGGAGTTCGCCAAGTGGGGCATCGAGGGGACGACCTTCACCAAGGACGCGTCCGGTAAGCGCACCCTGGCCTCCGACATCGACGTCATCGGGCTCAACCCCGCCGGGACGAAACACCTGCAGAAGGATTTCGGCTTCTACAACGGGGTGTTCGCCTACGGTGGCCCGCTGGAACTGGTCCAGTCGTTCTTCTCGCCGGAGGAGATGGAGTTCCAGAAGGTGTTGAACGCCCGGCCCCCCATCCCGGTGGCGCCCCCGCACCCGTTCAGCGACGAGGAGCGCGAGCAGGTGTCGCTCTGGGAGACCCCGCTGAAGGACTACGTGACGCAGATGTCGCTCAAGTTCATCCTGGGCCAGCGCAGCCTCGGCGAGTGGGACGCCTACGTGAACGAGCTCAAGTCGAAGAACATGGACTCCTACCTGAACCTCGTCAACAAGGCACACGAGCGCTATCAGAAGGCCAACGGCTGACCGGCCGCTCCGGTCGGGCCCGGGCGGGGCCCGACCGGGGCGACGACCCCGCGTCGGTGGGACGAGGACCGCACCTCGGCCCGCCGCCCGACCATGCCACGACCGGGAGGAAGCGGCGATGAGCGACGCCTTCGAAGCCCGACCGCAGTTCGGTGAGGGACCACTCTCGCGTGCCGCGGCACGCGTCTACAGCCTGCTGGTGATCGAGGTTCTGTTCCTGGTCACCACCGTCCCCGGCCTGGTCCCGCTGCTGCTGCTGGAGCGCGACGCGAGCAACCTCCCGCTGATCGCGCTCGGTGCGCTGCCGCTCGGCCCGGCCGTATCCGCCGCGCTGTACGCCTTCGACCGCCACCGTCCGGACCTGGCCGACCTGAAACCGGCGGCGGCCTTCTGGCGGGGCTACCGGATCAACTTCCGGCAGGTCCTTGCCGTCTGGGCCCCGTCGCTGCTGTGGCTGACCATCGTCGCCGCGAACCTCACCCATTTCGCCGTCGCGGGCGTGCCCCACTGGTGGGGAGTGCTACTCGTCCTGGTCGCGCTCGGAGTGACCCTCTGGTGCGCCAACGCACTCGTGATCACCTCTCTCTTCGCGTTCCGGACCCGGGACGTCGCCCGGCTGGCGCTGCGCTTCCTCGCGCGTACGCCGGGCGTCACGGTGGGCAACGCCTGCCTCCTGCTGGTGGCGGCCACCGTGACGGTGGTCGCCTCGGAGGCGGTGCTGATGCTGCTGGGCTCGGTGCTGGTGCTGACGCTGCTGCGAACCTGCCGGCCGCTGATCGGCGAGATCGCGAAGGAGTTCATCCGATGAACCTGCCCGCCACCTCGAAGGTGAGCTTCGGCGGCGACTACAACCCGGCGCAGTGGCCCGAGGAGGTGTGGAAGGAGGACTACCGGCTGTTCGACGCCGCCCGGATCGACACGGTCACCCTCGGCGTCTTCGACTGGGCCCTGACCCAACCGGGGCCGCAGGTGTACGACTTCTCCGTCCTGGACCGGATCGTCGAGCGCGCCACCGCCGAGGGTCGCGGCATCTGCCTGGCGACCGGCACCGGAGCCCACCCGGCCTGGCTGGCGCGGGCGCACCCGGAGGTCACCCGGACCGATTTCGAGGGGCGCCGGCACCGGTTCGGACAGCGGCACAACTCCTGCCCCAACTCCCCGGTCTTCCGTCGACTCTCCGCCGAGATGGCCCGACGCGTCGCGCGGCGGTACGCCGGCAACCCGTCGATCGTCGCCTGGCACGTCGGCAACGAGTACGGCGGTGCCTGCTACTGCGACCTGTGCGCCGCGGCCTTCCGGGACTGGCTGCGCGCCAGGTACGGCACCCTCGACGCGCTGAACGCGGCCTGGTACACCACCTTCTGGTCGCACACCCTGGGCGACTGGGAGGAGATCGAGGCGCCGTCGGCGCTGACCGAACACTGGCGCGGCCCCAACCACACCGCTTTTCAGGGCATCACCCTGGACTACCTCAGGTTCATGTCGGACGCCATGCTCACCAACTTCCGGGACGAGTTGGCGGCGATCCGCGAGTCCAGCCCCGACGTGCCGGTCACGACGAACTTCATGGGCATGTACCGGCCGATCGACTACCACCGCTGGGCGGCCCACCTCGACTTCGTCTCCTGGGACAACTACCCGCCGGACGACCACTCCCCCTGGTGGATGGCGCTGGCGCACGACCTGATGCGCGGCCTCAAGGACGGTCAGCCGTTCTGGTTGATGGAACAGACGCCGAGCTACACCGCCTCCCGTGACGTCAACCCCCTGAAGCGGCCCGGCGTGATGCGGCTCTGGAGCTGGCAGGCGGTGGCCCACGGTGCCGACGCCGTGCTGTTCTTCCAGCTGCGCGCCTCGCGGGGCGCCTGCGAGAAGTACCACGGGGCGGTCATCGGCCACGCGGGGCGGCCGGACACCCGGGTCTTCCGCGAGGTCGCGCAGCTCGGCGCCGAACTGGAACGACTGGGCCCCACGGTGCTCGGGGCCCGGACCCCGGCCCGGGTCGCGCTGCTGTTCGACTGGGACAGCTGGTGGGCCCTGGAGATCTCCGACGGCCCGTCCCGGCATCTGCGCTACCAGCAGATCGTGGTGGCCTACCACCGCGCGGTCTGGGAGGCCGGGGCCGACGTCGACGTCGTGCCGGTGACCGCCGACCTGTCCCGGTACGACGTGGTCGTGGCGCCGGCGCTGCACATGCTCAAGGGTGACCTGCCCCGACGGTTGGAGGAGGTCGCCGAGCGCGGCGGCTCGGTCGTGACCACCTTCCTCTCCGGCCGGGTCGACGAGAACGACCATGCCTTTCTCATGGACGTACCCGGCCCGCTCGGGCCGCTGATGGGCATCCGGGTCGACGAGTGGGACGCCCGCGAGCCCGAGGTGGTCAACCCGGTACACCTCCAGGGGTCGGACAGCCCGGTCGAGGTCGAGTCCCGGCTGCTGTTCGAGCTGGTGATCCCACAGGGCGCCGAGGTGGTCGGCACGTACCGGGCCGACTTCTACGCCGGCACCCCGGCGGTCACCCGGAACACCTTCGGTGCCGGTGACGGCTGGTACGTCGCCGCCGGTCTGGACCAGGAGGGCGTCTCGTGGGTCGTCCGGCGGGTGCTGGACCGGCATGACCTGGTCGGCCCCTACGCGGACGTACCGAACCTCGAAACCGCGGTCCGGGTCGCGCCGGACGGAACCCGGTTGCTGTTCCTGCTCCACCACGGCGACGAGCCGGCCGAGACGACCGCCCGGAGCGGCGGAGTCGACCTGCTCTCCGGTGACCGGGTCACGCGCGGCGAGCCGATCAGGCTCGGCCCTCGGGCGGTGCTGGTGCTGCGCGAGACCGGCTGAGTCGCCGTACACCGCCCGGGTGACCCTGCTCGTGGTGTCAGTGGATGCGGCGCCCGTGGGCGTCGGGCACCCCGGACTTGCGGTAGAAGTAGGTGTTGACCTGGTCACGCCACTCCTGCGCGCTGCGCAACTGCTCGTTGAGACGTTCGGTCACCCTGGCGTGCACCGCCGGATCGACCAGTCCGGCGACCCGCTCCCACCGCCGCCGCGTCTCGGCCACCTGCTCGACGCCGGCGAAGTGGGTGTCGTAGATGTGCTGGATGACCGTCGTACCGCTGCGGAGCACATGCCCGTAGGGCACGTGGTGGAAGAAGAGCAACAGCTCGTCGGGGCAGTCCTGGAGCGACTCGTACCGGTCCGACCACGGCGACGGGTACTGGCCGGTGAACCCGGTGCCCGAGCTGCGGGTCCGGTCGACCCCGACGCCGTCCCGGTCGGCGAAGTGGTAGGTGCCCCAGGGCGTGTACTCGTACCCGTCCACGTCGGGGCCGTAATGGTTGCCCGGACGGACCATGAAACCGACGCCGAGCGGGGCGGTGTAACGCTCGTAGGTCCGCCAGGAGTCGTCCATCACCTCGTGCAGCGTCCGCCGGAGCAGGTCAGGGTCGCTGGTCGCCGATGGTACGAAGGTGAGGTCGATCCACTCGTCGAGCACGGCCGCCGGGTCCAGCTCCGGTGCCCAGGCGAGCCGGCCGAAGGCGTACAGGTTGGCCTGGGCCAGCGGGTGCCCGGTCCAGAAGGGATCGTCGCCCACGTTGGAGACGACGACGAGGCCGCCGTTGGCGGCGACGTCGGCGACGGTGTCGCCGTTGGCGCCCCAGGGAGCGAACCGGAGCAGCTCGCTCCACCATGGACCCAGATAACACACGTGTCGCTGCTGGCCGGTGTATTCCTGCGTCGCCTGGAACTCCACCGCGAGCCGGGTGGCGGGCATGGCCGCGATCACCGGTGACACCGGCTCCCGCGTCTGGAAGTCCAGCGGACCATGCTTCACCTGCAGGATCACGTTGTCGCGGAACTGACCGTCGAGGGGGGCGAAGTGGTCGTACGCGGCCCGGGCGCGGTCGGTCGAGCGGTCGCGCCAGTCCTGGCGGTGGTTGTAGACAAAGGCACGCCAGTGCACGACTCCCCCGAACGGGGCCAGTGCGTCGGCGAGCACGTTCGCGCCGTCGGCGTGGCTGCGTCCGTACGCGAACGGGCCGGGCTGCCCCTCGGAGTCGGCCTTCACGACGTACCCGCCGAAGTCGGGGATCGTCTCGTACACCCGCCGGGTGGTCTCGGTCCACCACGCCCGTACGTCCTGTTCCAGCGGGTCGGCGGTGGCCAACCCGCCGAGGGCGACCGGGGAGGCGAAGTTGACCGACAGGTGCACGCGGATCCCGTACGGTCGGACGAGGTCCGCGATGGCGGCGACGTCGCCGAGCCGGGTGGTCAGCAGATGGGCCTCGGTGACGTGCACGTTCACGTTGTTCACGGTGATGGCGTTGATACCGCAGGCGGCCAGGAGCCGCGCGTAGTCGCCCACCCGGCTCAGGTCGCGGCGGAGCGCGCCGTCCCGCCAGAAGATCGATCCGCCCGCGTAGCCGCGTTCGACCTGGCCCATCACCGGATGCACGTCGATGTTGTCCCAGTGGTTGGCGATCCGCAGTCGCGTCGCCGGCCGGTGCACCTCGATCTGCCGGGCCGGGCCGAAGGCCGACTCGCCGAGCCGGACCACGTGGAACAGACCGTAGCGCAGTCCGCCCGGTTGGTCTGCCAGGACGGTCGTGACGTCGCCGTGCCGGACGAGCGCGAAGCCCTCTTCGCCGAGGGTGCCCGTACCCTCGCCCCGGTGTCGTCGGAGGTCCGCGCGGGCCGCCGTCTCGACCGGCAGCGCCTGCTCGGTGGCGAGCACGAGCGCGAGGTCGTACGGCGCGGTGTCGGCACCGGCCCGGTCCGCCGCCGGCCGCTCACCGCCCGACGGTGGCGACTGCCGCCGTACGCTGCCGCCGTACCGCGCGCAGGCCCGCTCGATCTCGCGTAGCACCGTCTCCGCCCCTGTTCCGGGACCGGAGACGAGGATGCGGCGCGAGCCGATGGCGCGGAACGCCTCCGACGGCAACCACGCCGCGTGGATGTCCGCAGAGCGTGGACTGATCATGATCAAATCCTAGTACACAATGATGAACGTCTTCCCCTTCAATCGACGACGACCACGCCTCGTGCTGTTTGTGCACCCGCCCGGGCACGGCTAGCCTTCGGAAAGCGCCCGGCTCCCACTGATCGGACCATCGCCACGATCGGCGGTCCGGGCAGAGGAGGAACGGTAACCGTGGCAGACAAAATCGTCGATGCCCGCGTGATCATCACTTCGCCGGGCCGCAACTTCGTCACGCTCAAGCTGATCACCGAGGACGGGGTCAGCGGGGTCGGCGACGCCACCCTCAACGGCCGCGAGTTGGCCGTCGCCAGTTACCTGACCGACCACGTGGTGCCGGCCCTGATCGGCCGCGACCCGGCCCGGATCGAGGACACCTGGCAGTACCTCTACAAGGGCGCCTACTGGCGACGTGGCCCGGTCACGATGAGCGCCATCGCCGCGGTCGACACCGCACTCTGGGACATCTTGGGCAAGGTCGCCGGCCTTCCCGTCTACCAGCTGCTCGGTGGGCGCTCGCGCGAGGGCGTGACCGTGTACGGCCACGCCAACGCGGAAACCGTCGACGGCGTGCTGGAGGAGGTCGCCCGTTACCGGGACCTGGGCTACCGCGCGGTACGGGTCCAGACCAGCGTGCCCGGCCTGCGCACCACGTACGGGGTGGGCAGGGACCGGATGTTCTACGAGCCGGCCGACGCGGCGATCGCGTCCGAGGCGACCTGGTCGACCGAGCGCTACCTCGCGCACACCCCGACCGTCTTCGCCCGGATCCGGGAGGAGTTCGGGCCGGAGCTGAAACTGCTGCACGACGTGCACCACCGACTCACCCCGATCGAGGCGGGGCGGCTCGGGCGCAGTCTGGAGCCGTACGCGCTGACCTGGATGGAGGACCCGGTGCCAGCGGAACTGCAGGAGGGCTTCCGGCTGATCCGCCAGCACACCACCACTCCGATCGCGGTCGGCGAGGTGTTCAACACGATCTGGGACTGCCAGCAGCTCATCTCCGAACAACTCATCGACTACGTACGGGCCACGGTGGTGCACGCCGGCGGGATCACCCACCTGCGCCGGATCTTCGACCTGGCGGCGCTGTACCACGTACGCAGCGGGTCGCACGGCGCCACCGACCTCTCCCCTGTCTGCATGTCCGCCGCACTGCATCTCGACATCAGCATTCCCAACTTCGGGCTGCAGGAGTACATGCGGCACACCGATGAGACCGATGCCGTATTCCCGCACGACTACCGCTTCGAGAACGGCTACCTCCTTCCGTCCGAGGCACCCGGACTCGGTGTCGACATCGACGAGAAACTCGCCGCCACCTTCCCGTACCGGCCGGCGTCCCTGCCGGTCAACCGGCTCGAGGACGGGACAATGCACAGCTGGTGAACCGGCCGTCCCGATGCGTCCGGGCACGCCGGTGGGAGGTGGGGCCGAGCGATCGACCTCCACCCACATCCCCGGTTCCCACCGCCGTACCGGCTCATCGGGCGCGTCACATGACGACAAGCTCCACCCGCCGATTGACCGCCCGGTTGGAGCTGGACGTGTTGGAGAGTTTGGGCCGACTCTCGCCATAGCCCTTTGTGCTCATCCGATCGGCGGCGACGCCCTGTTTCCGCAGGAAGTCGAGGACCGTCTCCGCCCGGTCACGGCTGAGGGCGAGGTTGTACGTGGCCGAGCCGACCGAGTCGGTGTGCCCGTCGACGCGGATTCGCGTACTGGGGTTGGCGTTGAGGACCTGGCCCACCTTGACCAGGCTCGCCCGGGTGGCGGGCGTGAGCGCGGCGCTGTCGAAGGCGAACCGCAGCGGAGGCAGGCCCGTCAACTGCCGCTGGACGTCGGGAACCCGGAGTCCGTCGACCACCGCGGCTCCGATGCCCCGGGCCGAGGCGAGCACGGCGACCTTTCTCGCCTCCGAAGGGACCGTGCCGCTCAGGTTCAGGGTCCCGCCGGTCAGCTCGGCCCTCAGGTCGCGCGTGTCCCTGCCGACTGCCCGCAGTACGCCGGGCAGGCCGGAGAGCGCCGCGTCGGTCACCGCGTCATCGACCGTCAGCCGGTTGTCGACAGCCTCGGCGCCGAAGGTGGCGACCGTCGCCGCGACCAGTGCGGTGCGCGAGTCCTCGGTGGGCACCGTGCCACTGATCGAGACCTTGCCGCCGGTCAGCGCGAGGAGCACGGAGGGCGGTACGGGCAGGACGGCGGTTTCCAGACTCGGCGGCACCTGAGCCTCGGCGGCCCGTACGCCGTCCAGCGCCCGCACGATGTCGAGCGCCCGCTCGGCCTCGGTGGCCGAGCCGGCCTCCAGCCTTCCGTCGCGCCCGGTGAAGGTGACCCGCACCTGGGACAGACCGGCGGAACGTAGCGCCTGTTCCGAGCGCTGGGTGAGGTTCTCCTCCATCCCATGCCGGTTCGGGATGTGCTGTGCCACGAGGAGAACGACCATGCCGACCAGGGCCACGACGAGCCCGACCAGCGGGTTGAACCTCTGCTCTTCTCTCTTCTTCATGATCAGGCCCGTCCCGTGTCCCGGCCGGCCACCAGGCGCTCGGTGAGTTCGGCGAAGGCGGTCTCGTCACCGTCGGCGAGCAACTGGGCCTGACGGCCCCAGGTGACCAGGCTGGGTGCGAAGCTGAGCCCGGCAGCCTCGATGGCCGCCCGTCGCGCACCATCGTCAGTCGCGGCGAGCCGTTGGAAGCTGGTGATGCCGGCGGCCCGGAGGGCGGCCGCCATCTTCGGACCTATGCCCTCGATACGTTCCAGGTCGTCGTCGTCGACGATGTCGTCGGGATCGGTCATCGGGGCACCGTTCACGATGGTCGGCTCGGGCGCGAGTGGCACCGCTCCATCCGGAAGGCGGCGCGCCTCCTTTTCCCTGGCTATCGCCTCCCCGGCTATCGCCTCCCCGGCTACCGGCGCGGATTCACGAGGAGCGACCACCGTCTCCCTCTCTACCACGATGACGGAATCACCCTGGCTTACGACCGGTGACGGCTTCCTGTTTCCCCAGACGAGCCAACCCACGAGCAGCCCCAGGGAGAAGGCGGCCAGGATGACGGGGAGCGACTGGCCAATAAACCAGGCCACTTGTTACCTCCGAAGTAAACAGATGACGGATTGCGGCGCCAGAAGGCGGGCAGCATTGCGCACGCCATCGGAATTCGATGACGCGGATGTGGTATCGGACAACGAGGGGTGCGGAACTAAGCCGGGCGCCGACTGCCGGAGCATCCTATATGGTTGGTCGGCATTTGATTTGCGCCTGCTCATACCTGTCCGTCAGGTAACCCGATCGCAACCGGATCGACTACACCTCGTTCGGTGACGCGAGATCGTAGCCGAACGTACTCGTCGGCGGACTCCTCGCTTCCGAAAGTGACGACAGCGGGTCGTCGCGGCTAAACAGTCACCCTTAACGACATGAGGATCGGCAACCGTTTTCCCTAGTGAAGGGCATCCACCGGGCAATTTCCCACGGCGCCGGACGGGAATCCCGCGCGGCGATGACGGAACGGGGTTCCCGGCCCCCACTCGCACGGAATTGTTCGGCGAAGACCACGATGGGCCCGGTCGACGAGGTCACCAAGGTCGCCAGGGTGGTGCGTCTCCTGCTCGCGGGCAAGGCCGCCTCCCTCGGGCTCGGGAGGCGGCCACGACTCACGTTGCGGCGGCCACGACTCACGTTGCGGCGACGATGACCAGGGCCGTGCCGACGGCGACATCGACCACCCCGCAGAACTCCGACCAGGGCCGGTTCACCACCTTGTCCGCCCTGAAGTGGTACGCGTCCCAGGCTCCGTGCGTCAGGAAGCCGAGCCCGGCCAGCAGCGCGCCCAGCCGTGGCTGCACCGCCGCGCAGGCCAGCGTGATCGCACCGAAGGCGAACATCCCTGCGGTCTGGACCGAGAACGTTCCGACGTCGGTGAACCGGCGACGCAGCACCGTCCACAGCCACAGGGGCACCAGTAGCGCCGTCATCCCCACCGCCGGGTCGACGTCGAGCACCTCCCACCTCCGTAGGAGGTGCAGCCCCGACACCACGGCACTCAACACGGCGAACGCCAGCCATGCCGTCCACGGTCGACCGGTCGCGTACGCCGCGAGGTAGATCCCGGCCATCGTTGCCACGCTCGGGCCGAAGAACTCCGCCTCGCGACCCACCAGCACGATCACCGAGATCGCCCCCGCGATGGCGACGAACGCCAACGCCGTCGGCCACCGATCGGCCAGCCTCGCCCGCTGCGGCAACGCCAAATCCGTCATACGCCGATCCTGGCCGCACCCCGGCACGGCGCAGCGCCGCTCGGCCGACCGTGTCCGGATCCCTGCGAAACGGTGCCGGGATCGTGGAGTCGGGTGCTACCGGACCGGTGTGTGCGCGAGCCGGTAGCGGGACGGCGGTACGGCGTACCGGCCGAGGAACGCCTGCCGGAGTGTCTCGGTCGAGCCCAGGCCGCACCGTCGCGCCACCGCGGCCAGGGGTAGCTCGGTCGACACCAGCAACTGCGCGGCGGCTTCGGTCCGAACCCGACGCACGTACTGCGCCGGGGTCTGCCCCACGTGGTTGAGGAACATCCGGGACAGGTGCCGCTCGCTGACCCCACCCAACCGGGCCAGCGCGCCGGTGCCGAGGTCGCCGTCGAGATGACTCACGACGTGGTCGGTGATCCGGCGGACCAGGAGGTCGTCGGTGGTATGGCGGGCGACGAACATGCTCAGCTGGGCCTGCCCGCCGGGCCGCTGCAGGTACGCGACCGTGCCGAGCGCGACGCCCCGCGCCAGCGCCGCTCCGTGGTCCTCCTCGATGAAGGCCAGGGTCAGGTCCAACGCGCTGGTGACACCACCGGAGGTGGCGATGTTGCCGTCCCTGACGTAGATCGGCTCCGGGTCGACCCGGACATCGGGATACCGCCGCGCGAACTGTTCGGCGTACATCCAGTGTGTGGTGGCGCGACGGTTGGTCAGCAGACCGGCCTCGGCGAGCACCGTTGACCCGGTGCAGACCGAGGCCACCCGCCGGGCGAGTGTGGCCAGCCGTCGTACGTGACCGACCAGGCGCTCGCTCGCGGCGGCCTGTTCGTGGCCGAGACCACCGGAGACCAGCAGCGTGTCCAGCGGAGAGTTGAACCGCTCCAGCGCCGCCTCCGCCTGCAGCCGCAGCCCCGAGTCGCAGGTGATGCTCCGCCTGCCCGGCGAGGCGAGGATCACGCGGTACGGCGGGCTGGCGCCGCTCCGGTTGGCGATGTCGAGACTGGAGGTGACGCAGGCGATGTCGATCAGCTCCGCCCCGTCGTAGCCCACGACCAGGATCACCCGTTCCCGCATGACTCCACGCTAACCAGTCGGGGCCGGTCCGCTCCACCGTGTCCGGTCCGGTCGGGCCGTGCCGCCGCCGGCTCACTCGGCCAGGTGGGCCCAGGTGTGCAGCACGATTTGCCCACTGCCGGTCTCGTGAACCATCGGCGGTTCCGCCGTACGCCGGAAACCCGCCGACCGCGCCACCGCCTCGCTGGCAACGTTCGCCGGTTCGATCCGCAGCACCAGCCGTGGCAGGCCCAGCTCGCGGTGGGCGTACCGGGTGAGCAGCAGCAGCGCCCCTCGGGCCAGGCCCTGCCGACGGTGCCGGACCCCGATCGAGTAGCCCAACTCGTCGGCCGGTCGGCCCGGCTCCCTGGCGAAGAGCAGGACCTCGCCCAGTGGTCGACGCCCGTCGGTGGTGACGGCCAGTTGCAGCCGTTGGCCGCTGGCTCGTCCCGCGTGCGCCCGGGCCAGGTACGCGGTCGCGGCGGCCAGGTCGAACGGCGACGCCAGCGGGGTCCACCGGGCCACCTCGGCCTCGTCGAACAGCTCGACCATCGCCGGCAGGTCGTCGTCGGTCCACTCACGCAACCGCACGCCGTCACCGGCGAGACGCACAGGGGACGGAAAGGGGTGGGGGTTCGCCATGAACGGATCATGCCAGTGCCGGGGCTGGCGCGGCGGTACGGCGCCTTGTATGCTCCCCGGCGATGAATACCTCTCTCGTTAGATTGGGGGTCCCGTACACGCAAGGTGAGTGCTGATGCACTCCCGGACCGTGAACGGGGATTCCCGCCTCGCCTTCTGGCTGCGCGTACGCGAGTTCGCCGTACCGCCCTCCATGATCCAGTCTGCGACTGCCCGCCGCACCGCCGGGGACTGGGCCGGGGCGTGCGCCGCCGCGCACGTCGATGTCGATCTCAATCTGCGCTCGGTGGCTCGCGCCCACGGCCAGGAACTCGCCGCCCGGATCCGGGGCGACCTCCGCCACCTCGCTCCCGACCTGCTGCGCTGGCACATGCCGAGGATCGCGCCGGACGGGCTGCTCCGTCCGGGGCTGACCGTCTCCCTGGCGCGTTACCGGCCGACAGGTCACGGCGACGGCGTGCACCTCGTGGCCAGAACCCCGCCCGCCTGGGCGGACGCCGGTCAACGCCTCAGCCTTGCCCTGTGGGACGGGAGCCGGTCCGCGCCCCACCCGCATCCACATCCCCGTCCCGACCGCCGCTTCCGCCTCGACCTGCACCGCCACCTCTGGGACGCGCGCAGGAGCGGTGAGCTGCGGGTCCGGTCCGGGGCGGATCTCCCGCCCGCCGACGCCCGGCCGGCCCCGGAACAGCACGCGCTACCGGTGCGCGACTGTGCCGTGGACCGGTGGGCGGCAGAGGCGGGGCTACTGCTCCACGCCGAGGGACGGACCGCTGGCAACGTCACCGTACGGCTCGGCAGCCGGCACCGGGTGCTGCTGGAACTGCCCGCGCCGGGAGGCGCGTACGCACCCGGCCCGCCACGGATCACGACGAGGTCCGCTGGCGGCGGCGACTCGGCCCTGCCGGTACTACCCGACGCGGCGACCTGGGTGCTACCTGACCTGGCGTTGCTGCGCGCCGGGCTGATCGAGGCCGACCAACTGCACCCGCTGGTGGCGCCCGCGCTCGTACCGGGCCACCGGCCGGCCGACACCCTGCCGGCCCCGGACGGCGGAGCGACTCCGCGCCTCGTCGACTGCCGTGGCGCCCAGCATCGGATCGGTCTCGTGGACGGGGTGCTCGTCCCGCTCGACCACGACCCGGCAGAGATCCGCCGCGAGGAACTACTGGCCGCGCTGACCGGCACCCCACTGCCCTGTCTACAGGCGATCGACGAGGTGCACCGGCGCCCGGAGTCCCTCGTCGACATCCGCGCGCGGTTGGACCACGGCGACGTCGCCGGTGCCCTGGCCGCCGTCGAGGATCTGCTCGGCTCCGACGCGCTGCTGCGCGGCGGCGCACTCCGGGAGGAGCTGGAGACGGCGGCGCACCGGCAGGTCGCGCACGGGCTGTTCCGGGCCGGTCTGTCCGGACTCGGGCCCCCACCGGTCCAGCCGGCCGGCAACCGCTCCCGCGACCGCCGGAACCACCCGCGCCGCCCGACACTCCGCTGACCTAGGGTTCCGTCCCCCGTCATCGCGGCTGCCCGCGCTCTGGCGTACCGCCCCGCTCTCGTATCTACCTGCCCGGCCCGGCCGGTATCCGGCCCCGACTCGAATCCACAGGTGATGAACATGCTCACGTCCGTCCCGCCCACCGCCCCGTCCACGGTCCCGGCCACACCCGCCGGCCCGGCTCCCGCCGCCCGACTCGACGTCGCCGCCGATCTGCTCGCGCTGCTCCACGACACCGCCACCGAGCCCCGTACCGACCCGCAGTTGGAGGCGCTGACCCTGGCCGTCGCCGCCGACCTGCCGGTGCTGCTCTGGGGAGAGCCGGGGATCGGCAAGACCGCCGCCCTGACACAGCTCGCCGCGTCCCTCGACCTGCCACTGACCACGGTGATCGCCAGCGTGCACGAACCGTCCGACTTCTCCGGCCTGCCCGTGGTAGGCGACGACCCCGCCGTACAGGGTGTCCCGATGGCCCCGCCGGACTGGGCCGTGCGACTGGTGCGTGCCGGCCGGGGGCTGCTCTTCCTCGACGAGCTGTCCACCGCGCCGCCAGCCGTCCAGGCCGCGCTGCTCCGGCTCGTGCTGGAGCGTCGGGTCGGCGCCCTGCGACTGCCGGCCGGGATCCGGATCGTCGCCGCGGCCAATCCCCGGTCCTCCGCCGCCGACGGCTGGGAGCTGAGCCCACCGCTGGCCAACCGATTCGTCCATCTGCAGTGGACTCACGACCACGAGGTCGTCGTGCGCGGACTCGGTGGCACCTGGCCCGAGGCATCACTGCCACGACTCGACCCGGAGCGGCTTTCCGGGGCCGTGACGTTCGCCCGCCGCGCGGTCTGCGGGTTCCTCGGCGCCCGTGCGGCACTCGTGCACCGGCTGCCGAACAACGAGGCCCGTCGCGGCGGACCGTGGCCGTCGCCCCGCAGTTGGGAGATGGCCCTGCGCCTGATCGCCTTCGCCACCGCTGCGGGCACCTCCCGCGAGGTGCTGTCCATGCTGGTGAGGGGGACGGTCGGCGACGGTCCCGGGCTGGAACTGCTGGCCAGCATGGACCGGATGGACCTGCCGGACCCCGAGACGCTGTTGGCTGACCCGGCAGCGGCCGACCTGCCCCAACGAGGAGACCTGCGCCAGGCCGTACTCGATGGCGTGGTGGAGGCGATCCGGAAGCGTCCCGAAAAGTCCCGGTGGGACGCGGCGTGGACCCTGCTGGTCCGGGCATTGGAGACCGGAGCTCCGGATCTGGTGGTCGTCCCCGCGACCACCCTCGCCACGCTGCGGCAGGCGGACTGGGACGTCCCGGCGTCTATCGAACGGCTCGCCGGGGTGGCGTCTCTCAGCCGACAGGCGGACAACGCCGCAGCCCGGGTCGCGGCCACCACCGGAGGTGGACGATGAAACCCGACGCGGTGGGCCGGCTGGACCGGGAAAAGCTCTTCGCGGCCCGGCTGCACGCCGCCCGGGTCCGGCCCTACCTGGCCACGGCGCTGTTCGCGCTGCACCCGGTGGAGTCGCGGCTGGTGCCCACAATGGCTGTGGACCGACACTGGCGGTGTTACGTCTCACCGGTGTTCGTGGATCGGACCCCGGTGGAGGAGTTGGCCGGCGTGTGGGTGCACGAGGTCTCCCACCTGCTGCGCGACCACCACGCGCGCGGCGACGCGGTGGCGGCCGAACGCGGACTGACCGGGCCGGGCGAACGGCTGCGGATGAACATCGCCGCCGACTTCGAGATCAACGACGACGTGTACGGCGAGGGGCTGGCCCGCCCCGAGGGCGCCGTCGACCCGACGCTCCTGGGGCTCCCCGAGGGGGAACTGATGGAGGACTACCTGCGACTGTTCCGGCTCGGACCACACACGCAGGATCTGGTCTGGTTGGACTGTGGCAGTGGCGCCGACGGGCTGGAGCGGGAATGGGACCTGGGACCCGACGGTGCGCACGGGCTCGGCACGGAGGAACGGGACGCGGTTCGGTTCCGGGTGGCGCAGGGCATCAGCGCCCGCCCGGGCGACGCCCCGAAAGGGTGGCGGCGTTGGGCGGAGGAGGCGTTCCACCCGCCGCAGCCGTGGCGGGACCTGTTGGGGGCGGCGATCCGCTCGGCGGCCTCCGGCCCCGGCGCCGGTGAGGACTACACCTACGGCCGACCATCGCGGCGCTCGGTCGGCCTGCCGGGCGTCATCCTGCCGAGCCTGCGGCGCAGACCACCCCAGGTGTCCGTGGTCATCGACACGTCCGGTTCGGTGAGCGACGCCGAACTGGGCAGTGCACTCCTCGAGGTCGCCGCGATCGCCCGCGCGGTGGGCGGCCGGCGCGATCTGGTCACCGTACTGCCGTGTGATGCGGCGGTCCGGATCGCGTACCCCCTCTGCCGTGCCGAGGGCATCCCGTTGCTCGGCGGCGGCGGGACGGACCTGCGTACGGGCTTCGCCAGGGCGCTGCGGACACGGCCCCGACCGGACGTCATGGTGGTCCTGACCGACGGTCAGACCCCCTGGCCGGCCACCCGGCCACCGTGCCGGACGGTGGTGGGGCTCTTCCCTCGACAGCGGGCCGCCCGGTCGTGGAACGAGAACGATCCCGACTACGTGCCGGAGGCGCCACCCGAATGGGCACGGGTGGTCGCCATTGGATAGGCAACCGTCGGCTGACGCAGGAGATCCGGCCGGTACTCCTGCTGCCGTGGCCGTCCCGATAGCCTGGCGGCGGAAGTGCCAGCGTTCCCCCGACGACCCGGAGGTCGATCAGTGGCGCGTCAGCGAGTCGGGCAACAGCGGCCCGGGCAGGCCCGCTCGCCGTACCGGGGGCCGGGCCGGTCACGGATCCCGACGCTGGGCGTCGATGTCGGCGGTGTGATCGTCGCGCTGGCCGGACGAGACGAGGACACCTCCTTCTTCGGCGGCCGGCCATTGGAGACACCGGCGGTGGCGGGGGTCTTCGACGCGCTCGCGTCGCTGACCGCCGAACCGTTCGGCACACGGGTCCACCTGGTCTCCAAGGCCGGCCCGAAGGTGGCAGCCAACACCCAGGCCTGGCTGATCCACCACGGCTTCTTCGGCCGCACCGGCATACCCCCGACCCATCTGCACTTCGTCCGGGAGCGCCGCGACAAGGCGCCGGTGTGCGAGCGCCTCGGTGTCACCCACTTCGTCGACGACCGGCTCGACGTGCTGGCCCACCTGGACAGCGTCGAGCATCGCTACCTCTTCCTCGGCGGAATCGGCGATCAGGGTCCGGACGGGGATGTTCCCGACTGGGCGACGGTCATCGCCACCTGGGCCGCACTCGCCGACCTGCTCCGGGAGTCGGTGTCCGGCTAGTGCGCTGACCCCACGGGTTCACCGGGGTTGGACAACGGTTACGCCCTCTGGTCGATCTCGCCATCAGACCCCCGGACGTTTTGGACTTGCCGGTCCAATTTTGCCGGGGCAGTGTGTGAACCAGCCGGTCCTATCCAAGGCCGGTCGCAGTTTCCGACAAGCACGGTGGGGACACAGCGAGATGAACGACTACTACCTGCTCGGCCGCTCCGGGCTGCGGGTGAGCCGGCTGGCGCTGGGCACGATGAACTTCGGCACCGGCGGCTTCCACGCCGCCTACGGCAAGACCGAGGCCGAAACCGAACCGATCTTCCGGCGCTACCTGGAGGCGGGAGGAAACTTCATCGACACGGCGGACTTCTACACCGCCGGGGAGAGCGAACAGATCCTCGGCCGACTGATCGCGTCCGCTAGGGTACGCGACCGGCTCGTACTGACCAGCAAGTTCACCAACACCACCGATCCCGGCGACCCCAACGCCAGCGGTAACGGCCGCAAGCACATGATCAGTTCGGTCGAGGCCTCGCTGCGTCGGCTCGGTACCGACTACATCGACCTCTACCTGCTGCACACCTGGGACCGGATCACCCCGGTCGAGGAGGTCGTCCGAACCTTCGACGACCTGGTACGCGCCGGCAAGATCCGCTACGCCGGCCTGTCCGACGTACCGGCCTGGTACGCCGCCCGGGCACAGAGCTTCGCCGAGGCGCACGCGCTCACCCCGATGATCAGCCTGCAACTGCCGTACTCCCTGCTGGCGCGTGGCATCGAGCCGGAGTTCGTGCCGATGGCGCAGTCTCTGGGGCTGGGGCTCACGGCCTGGAGTCCGATCGGCGGCGGGCTGCTCACGGGCAAGTACCGGCGGACCGGGGACGGCCTCACCGGCACGGGCAGGCTCGGCGACGCAGGATCGGGCGGGCAGCCGGTCAGCGAGCACGCATGGCAGGTGATCGAGACACTGGAGCGGGTAGCCGGCGAAATCGGGCGGAGCATGGCCCAGGTGGCGGTCAACTGGGTGGCCACCCAACCCGGGGTCGGGTCGGTGACCATCGGGGCGAGCAGCGCCGAGCAGTTGGACGCCAACCTGGCCGCGCTCGACTTCGAGATTCCGCCGGAGGCGCGCCGCCGACTCGACCAGGCCAGCGTCGCCCCTGTCGCTTCGCTCTACTCGATGTTCACCCCGGAGTACCAGTCCTGGATCGTGAGCCCGGGTCTCGGCATCGGCGACAAGCCGGCCGGATATGCGCCCCCGGTGTGGAACGGTGCCGCCCAGCCGGTCGGCTGACCCCCACCCCGACGATGGAACCTCGCGCCTCACGACGCGGGTCCGTCCGTGGCCCGCCGCCAGGAGGTGGAGGCCAGCGGAACCGAACCGAAGGACGAACGGCCCTCCCCCGGAGGGTCGTTCGAGGTTTATCCTCCGCCACCGACCGGGATCAGTCGTCGAACTCGAATCCGTCCGCTTCCGCTGACGTGATCAGCCGCCGCATGCGATCGGCGTCCCTCGCCACAGCGCCGAGCCGGATCGCGAGCTCTTCAAGCACGTCCCGGTCCGTACCGTCCGCACAGAACATGCCTGCCTCGGAGTTGTAGGAGAAGCGTCCTTCGAGCGCCGGCGCCTCGGCGCTGACCAGCACTCGGCGACCCCCTCCCAGAAGTACCCGTTGGGCTCGTGACCGCACTCCTCGATCACGTGGTCCACAGCCGTACTTCCCGCGTCCAGCACCAGGGAGTACTCGCCCGGGGACAGCTCGACCAGTCGCAGCGGCTTCATGGCTGGAGCTTGGCAGCCACGCGCAAGCGACGGCAACCGCCGGGGGTCGAGTAGGGCGCTTTGAGCCTTTGAGCCTTTGATGCGCCGTTATCACAAAACATGGATTTCGCTCATATAAGCCCCGGTTGCCCCAATGGTCACCGTAAGGTGACTTTCGGTGGTGGCAACGATGCGTGGCCGGCGAACCCAGGTTGGTACGGCCGTGTCCGGTACGAAAGGCGGGGAACGTCATGTCCGGTTTTCAAGCAAGCCACAGAGGTCCCGACCAGCCGACAGCGCGACCGACAGCGCGACGATGGCGTCTGGCTACGGGGCTCGTGGCAGGGAGTGTGGTGGCAGGAGCGGCCAGCCTCAGCGGTCTCGCCCTGGCCACGGGAGGCAGTGCCGTCACCGGCTCGAGTCTCGTCGATGACCGAAAGGTGAGTCGGCAGCTCACCACAGTGGAGCGGCCGTCCACGGTCCTCACCGCGACGGAGGCGGGGAAAGGCACGCCGGCGCCGGGCGACGGCCAGTCGGGTAGTCCCCAGTCGGACGAGGGCGGCGAGGTACGGTCGGTAGCCTGCGACTCCGCCGAACTCGTCGCCGCGCTCACCCAGGCCAACGCCGAAGGCGGCGGAGCCCTCAAACTCGCGCCGAAGTGCACGTACGTGCTCGCCGCGCACGCCGACCCCGGCGACGCGAGCGGCGGCGAGCGATCCGGTCTGCCGGTGATCTACCAGCCGATCTCGATCGAGGGCGCGGACGCGACAATCGCCCGGGACGCGACGGCCGAGGAGTTCCGCTTCTTCACCGTCCGGGACGGCGGTGAACTGAAGCTGAGCAACATCACGCTCACCAACGGACGTGCCGCGAGCGGCGGCGGCATCCGGATCGACCACGGTGGCAACGCCGTCGTCGAGCACACCACGTTCACCGACAGTGCCGCACTCGCCCCGGAGGGCGGTGGCGGCGGGATCTTCAACGACGGTCACCTGACTCTCACCGACAGCAAATTCGCCAACAACAGCGCCGCTGGTTGGGCGGGCAGGGGCGGGGGCCTGCTCAACGGCGGCGTCCTCACGGTGAAGGGGGCGGAATTCACCAACAACCGCGCTGGCGGATTCGGTGGCGGGTTCGCCAACTACCAGGGTGCGGCCGACATCAGCGAGAGCACCTTCGCCCACAACACGGCGGGAGAGGGCGGCGGGATCGCCAGCGTCGCGGCCCGGACCAAGGTCTGGCAGACGAAGGTCACCGCCAACACCGCCAGGGTCGGCGGCGGCGTCGTCAACAAGGACGCCACGATCACCCTTCGCGACCTGACAATCAGCCACAACACCTCGGAGGTGGCTGGCGGCGGAGTCGCCTCGATCCAGGGGCTACTGACGCTCGACGACAGCACCGTCACGTCCAACACCACGGGCGGTGACGGCGGCGGCATCTCCGCCGAACAGTCGAACGTCCTCGTACGCAAGAGCGAGAGCAGCCACAACCAGGCGCTCGGTCCCGAGTCGAAGGGTGGCGGTATCGCCGTCACCCAGGGGCAGATGTCCCTGTTCAAGAGCAAGGTGATCGAGAACAGGGCGGCTGGGGAGCCCGGCGGGCTCTCCGAGACGGAGATCGTGGTCAAGGTCGATGACAAGACCGTCATCACCGGGAACCGCCCCTGTGGCGACGACCGGGCGGATGACGGCTGCCGCGTCGACTGACCACGAGCGGATGACGGCTGCCCGACCCACCAGGGGCAGCGGGCACGGACCGCTCAGGCCATGGCCGACGGGCGAGCACGACGAGGTGCCGGGTACGGGCGGTCACGTCCGTACCCGGCACCTCGTCGCAGGCACCTCCTGCCCCGCCCACGGGCCGTCTAGCCTGCGCGGATCTGGGTAACCGTGCCTGATGTCCGAGGTCAGCATCGCCGACTACGGTCTACTCTCCGACTGCGCCTCCGCCGCGCTGGTCAGCCGGGACGGGTCGGTCGACTGGTGGTGCCCAGGGCGGTTCGACTCACCGTCGGTCTTCGGCCGGTTGGTCGACGCGGACGCCGGGCACTGGGCGCTCGGGCCAGCCGCGACCGAGTCGGGCCGACGGTCCGAACGGGCGTACGTCGACGGCTCGCTGGTGCTGCGCACGGTGCATCACACCGACGGTGGCAGCGTCGCGGTGACCGAGGCGCTCGCGGCCGAACCGGGGGCACGCGGTCACGAACTGGGCCGCAACTCCCCGACGGTGCTGGCCCGGGTCGTCGAGGGGCTCACCGGCACGGTGCGGATGCGCTGTGATTTCGTCCCCCGGCCCGAGTACGGGCTGCTCACCCCATACCTGCACCGGGACGGGGACGGACTGCTGGCCGCCGCCGGCCCGGTCACCCTGACTCTGCGTGGCCCGGTGCCGCTGGAATGCGCGCACGGCGGGGCGTACGGCGAGTTCGACGTCGCCGCCGGCCAGGTGGTCGGCTTCGACCTCGCGTACGCGCCCGCCTACGGTCCACCGCCGCAGCGGTTGGACCCGGTGCCGGTGCTCGCCGACACCGTCGAGGCGTGGCGGGCGATCCGGGAGGTGCACCGGTACAACGGCCGTTATCCCGACCTGGTGCGACAGAGCGCGCTGGTCCTGCAGGCCCTGACCTACCAGCCCAGCGGGGCCGTGGTCGCCGCCGTCACCACCTCGCTGCCGGAACGGGTCGGCGGCACCCGCAACTACGACTACCGGTACGCCTGGCTGCGGGACTTCTTCCTGACCATACGGGCGTTCTGGGTGGGCGCCTGCCCGGACGAGACCGGCCGGCTCTTCGACTGGGCGGCCCGCTCCGCCGGCCGTACCGGAGGCCGAGCCGTGCCGATCATGTACGGGGTGACCGGCGAGCGGGACCTGTCCGAGTACTCCCTCGATCACCTGCACGGGTACGCCGGCAGCCGACCGGTCCGGGTCGGCAACGATGCCTGGCGGCAGTTGCAGCACGACGTACCCGGCGAGGTGCTGCTCTGCGCACAGCTCATCCGCGACAGTCTCGGTGATCTCTCGGAAGAGTTGCAGGCGCTGCTGATCGAGCTCGCCGACCAGGCGACCCACTGGCGCGAGCCGGACGCCGGGATGTGGGAGGAACGCGGTCCGGGACAGCACTACCTGGCGTCGAAGGCGCTGTGCTGGGGCGCGCTGGACTGCGCGGTGCAGCTCGCGCCGATGCTCGGCACGCGGGCCGACCACGAGCGGTGGGCGGCGGTCCGGGACGAGATCCGGGTCACGGTGCTGCGGGACGGTTGGAACGAGCGGGTGGGCGCGTACACCGGCGTCATCGGGTCGCCGGAGCTGGACGCCTCGGTCCTGGTCCTGCCGTTCACGGGGATGGTGGCGGCCACCGATCCCCGGATGCGGGCCACCATCGAGGCGATCGCGTCGCGGTTGACGACCGAGGGGCTGGTCCGCCGCTGGCCGGACGATCCGGTCGGCTTTGTGGCGTGTACGTTCTGGCTGGTCGAGTGCCTGGTCATGGCCGGCGAGACGGAGCGTGCGGTCGCCCTGTTCGAACGTACCGCCGCTCGCGCCAACGACCTCGGGCTGTTCGCCGAGCAGATCGACCCCCGCACCGGTGCGCACCTGGGCAACACTCCGCTGGCGCTCTCGCACGTGGGCCTCATCGGTGCCGCCTGGCGGCTCACCAAGCCCAGCTTCATCTGACCCGCCGTCGCCCGACGAAGGCCCGCGCTGTTCCGCCGGGCAGCGCGGACCCGGTGCCGGCGCGACCGCTCTGGCCGGTACCGGGTCTGCGGAGACAGGAGCTGGTGGCGATGGTCGACGGTCAGCGGGCGGCGGGTGCGGACCGGATGATCTCGTCGACCAGCGCGGCGAACCGGTGCGGTGCCGCGAGGTAGGGCGAGTGCCCCGTGGCCAGGGTGCGGCTGGCCGTGGCCCGAGCCGCCATCGTCTCCTGCAACGCGGGTGGGACCGCCCGGTCGTCGCCGCAGACGACGTACGTCGACGAGATGTCCTGCCAGGCAGCGGTGCTCACCTTGTCCGCGAACGACCGCAGGCTCTGGTCGACGAGCTGCCCGAGGGCCTTGTCCGCCAGTTCGTCGGCGACGTCGTGGTACAACGCCTCGCGCGGGTTCTCCATCAGGGGGAAGGTGCCGCTGGTGTCGCTCGGCGTCTCCATACCGTGGAAGCTGTACATCGACTCGCCCGCGTCGAGCATGTAGGCGGCGAGGTAGATGAGGTGGGAGACACTGGTCGCGCCGGCCACACCCTCGGTGACGGGAATGCCGCCGTACGAGTGCGCGAGCACGACGACCGGCCCGTCGACCCCACTCAGCTCTCTGCGGATCACCTCGGCGTCGTCGTACATCGACCCGGTCGGGGCAGGGTTCCTGCCGGCGCTCGGTAGCGCTGGTACGCGCGTCCGGTAACCAAGCTCGGCGAGCGCATCGCAGGTAGCGGCCCAGCTCGAGGGCTGGTGCCAGGCTCCGTGGGCGATGAGAAGCGTGGGCCGACTTTCCGGACGGGTCATCCTCTTGCCTCCGTGAGGGCGGGTAGGGCGACAGGCGATGGCTTGTCGGACGCATCGTCGGACACTATGTCCGACGATGCGTCCGAACCGTAGCATCGGCAACCTCACATCGACAAAGCCCCTCCGCCCACGAGCCGGTTCGTGCCTGGTCAGCACGCCGAGCCCCGCCGTCGGTCTCGCCCCTCTCCGCTCGTGTCGACGACCTTCACCGCTCCGGTCCGACCTGTGCCGCGCGGATGGCGAGAGCGGCCTGGATGAGCGTGGCGTGGGTCAGGGTCTGCGGATAGTTGCCGAGGTGGAGCCCGGTCGACGGATCCATCTCCTCTCCGTAGAGCCCGAGTGGACTGGCCCGGTCGAGCAGTGCCCGGAACAACTCGATCGCCTCGTCCACCCGACCGGTCCGGGCGAGGGCCTGGACAAGCCAGAACGAACAGGGCAGGAAGGCCCCCTCGATGCCGGGAAGGCCATCGTCTCCGGGCGGATAGCGGTAGAGCAGTGGCCCACCGGCGGAGAGCTCGCTACGGATGGCCTCGATCGTGCCCCGGGTCCGGCCGGACGTGCCGGGGTCGAAGCCCAACAGCGGCAGGACCAGCAGCGACGCGTCGAGTTGAGCCGAGCCGTAGCTCCGGACGTAGCTGGACCTGGACGGATCGAAGCCGTGTTCCCGTACGTCCGCGGCGATGGCGTCGCGGGCCTCCCGCCACCGCCGCCGTTGGCGGTCCGGTAGCCGGCGGGTCTCGGCCACGCGCAGCGCCCGGTCCAACGCGAGCCACCCCATCAGCTTGGAGTGCACCTGCTGGGAGGTGTGGCGCAGTTCCCAGATGCCGGCGTCCGGCTCGTGCCATCGACGGGCGACGACATCGGCGAATCCACGTACCGCCCGCCACGTCTCCGGGTCGAGTCGGTTACCGGCCTGTACGTACACCCAGGCGGCGTCGATGACCCACCCGTAGCCGTCGAGCTGGTGCTGACCGGCCGCGCCGTTGCCGGTCCGTACCGGCACGCTGCCCGCGTAGCCGGGCCAGCCGTCGAGGGCCCGCTCCCCCGGCACGGTCAGGCCGTCCAGGGTGAACAGCGCGGGCAGACGCGGTCGCTGCAACCGGCTCGCGCGCAGCAACCACGCGAGGAATCCCCGGGCCTGGTCGGCCTTGCCGACCGCGAGGAACGCCGCTACACCGATACTGGCGTCACGCGGCCAGACGTAGCGGTAGTCCCAGTTCCGCACTCCACCCGGATGCTCGGGCAGCGACGTCGTGGCCGCCGCGACCGGGGCCTGTGCGGGCGAGTAGGTCAGCAGGCGCAGGGTGAGCAGGCTGCGCGCCACGGCGTCACGGAACGGAAGGTCCTCGTCGATCTCGGCGATCCAGGCGCGCCAGCGCGTCTGGTCCTGGAGCAGGACCTCCCAGGCCGCACCCGGCGCGATGTCGACCAGCGGCTCACGGTGGGCCACGGTCAGCACGGCGACGACCGGTCGCTCCGGGGTGACCGTCACCTCGCTCGGTCGCCCGGGTACGAGTCCCAGCTCGGGAGCGCAGCTCAGGGAGACCGCCAGAGCTCCCCACGCGCAGACGAGCACCTCGCCCCGGTACCGGACGCGCGGAGGCCGGTGTCTCGGCCCCAGACGTGGGTCGAAGTCGACGACCGCCGTCACCGGGCCACCCTCGACGGACAGACGGCGCACGAGCAGGGTCGTCGGCAGGAGTTCCCCGGCGACCTCGGCCACCATCGCCTCGGTGAGTGTGAGCCGGCAGCCGCCGACCGCCCAGATGGTTTCCAAGGTGGCCGTGTGCGGCAGGTACCGCCGTCTGACCACGGGAGCCGGAGCAGCCGGGCCGATCCGGTACGTCCCCGCCGCCGCCCCGCCGATCAGCCGACCGAACAGCGGTTCGCCGTCGAACCGGGGTACGCACATCCAGTCGATCGCGCCGCTGCCGGACACCAGGGCGGCGGTGCGGGTGTCCCCCAGCAGCCCGTAGTCGGCGATCGGTGGGGGCGTCTGCTCGTACGTCGGGTACGGGTGGTGCGTCATCGCGCTCCCTTCCCTCGGGCCGGTACGCGGGGCCACCGGATCGGGCGGCGTCGACGCCCGGCGCGTGGCGCCGTACGGCGTGTCGGCCGGGCGGTGCCGGTGACCTCAGCGCGCCTGGAGGAACAGGCCGAGGACGATTCCGTAGAGGATGTGTACGACGGCGGCGACCACCGGCGTCTGGATCCCGTAGTTCAGGGCGAACAGGCCGGGCGGTTCGAGCAGGGCCCGGCTGGACGGCCCGGCGCGCAGCGAGGCCATGCGCGGGTGCACCCCCGGCAGCAGTGGCAGGAGCACTGTCAGGGCGACCCCGACGTGCACCACGCCGAGCACCGCACCGAGCCACCAGGTGGAGCGCCCGAGCAGCGCGAACGTGGCCGCGTAGCCGAGTGCGAAGCCCTGGCCTGCGGCAAGGTGGATGAAGAATCCGGCGACCCGGGCCCGGTCGGGATCTTCGACGACCATCGAGCCGAGGATCAGGGGCAGGTCGACGCGGGTCAACCCGAGCAGTTGAGCGATGATCATCGCCGCGGTGAGCGCGGCGGTGGCCAGCACACCGAACAGTGCCCAGCCGGCCCAGTCCATCTCAGTGACGGATTCGGGTCAGGGCTCGCCGACGATCCGGGCTGCGGCCCCGTACGTCCATCAGTCAGCCCTCCAAGCGCCGCACGGGTCGTCGCTCATCCGGGTGCGGGTCGAATCCGACAACTGGCTGTCAACCGCACGGCAACCTGTCCCTGCCGGCTTCTCGGACCCCACGGTAGGCGCCGGGTACCTACCTGGCCAGGCAACTCGCCGGTCGGGAACCAACGGTGGCAGGTGCCGGTGCCGCCGCCCATGGCCGGCGAAACCTCCGTATCGCGCTGGCGTCTTCCGAAGCACAACGGGTAACAGAGGAGGGGCGCCGAATGAACGCCACCGAACCTCTCTTATCAAACAAATGCGACAAACCGGAGGAATCACATGCTGGCCCTGACCGACAACGCCGTGATGGCGATCCGCGACCTGGCCGCCCAGCAGGGCGCGCCAGAGACCGCCGGCCTGCGCATCAGCCACGACCCGTCGGACGATTCGCTGCTGGTCGCGGTCACGGACCAGCCGGACCAGGGGGATCAGGTCATGGACAACCTCGGAGCACGACTCTTTCTTGATCCGCAGGCGGCGAAACTCCTCGCCGACAAGGCCCTCGACGTGAGCGTCGAACAGGGCAACGTGCAGTTCGCCTTCACCAACCGCGATACCAGTGGGGCGGTATGGCCGTCGGATCAGACCATCGCGCCATGACGGGTGGCACGTCACCCGAACATCGCTGACGAACAATATGACCGTAATGATCCCTATCGACGCGGCACCTCCTTAGCATCACAGCCCCGCGGCGCGACGACGCGCCGCGCTGGACGAGGAGCCGCCCCTTGAACACGTCGAGTACACCCGCCCGCATCCCCCGCTGGTTCCGGTCTCGCCGACGCCGCCCGGCCGGGCTGGCCGCCTGTCTCGCCGGCATGGTCCTCGGCGCGCTGACCAGCGCTCCCGCCGCCCATGCGGACGCGGTCCCACCGGCACCCGCGACGTGCCCCGCCAACCTGGCCACGAAGGCCACGTGTTACACCGGCCAGGACGGCAACGGGGCGTACTACACGATCGCCGTTCCCACCCGATGGAACGGTTCGCTTGTCGTACACGCCCACGGCGGCCCTGATCTCGGCGACGCCTCCGACCCCGCCCGTAGCACCGAGGATCTGGAGCGATGGGCGGTGATGGTGGACGAGGGCTACGCCTGGGCCGGCTCGTCCTACCGCCGTGGTGGCTACGGCACGGCGATGGCCGCGGCCGACACCGAGAACCTGCGCCGCCTGTTCGTCACCGAGTTCGGCAAGCCGAAGCGGACGTACGCGCACGGCCAGTCCTGGGGCGGGAACGTCGCCGCCAAGGTCGCGGAGACGTACGCCGGGAAGCACGGCCCGTACGACGGGGTCCTGCTCACCAACGGTGTGCTCGCGGGTGGCTCGCGCGGCTACGACTACCGTGTCGACCTGCGCGTCGTCTACCAGTACTACTGCCAGAACCATCCCCGTCCCAGCGAGCCGCAGTATCCCCTGTGGGAGGGCCTGCGCGCCGGCTCGACCATGACCACCTCAGGGCTGCGCTCCCGGCTGGAGGAGTGCACGGGGTACGGCTCCGCTCCCGAGGAGCGGACGGCGTCGCAGCAGCGCAACCTCGACGACATCCTGTCGGTGACGGGCATCCCGGAGCGTACGTTGGAGTCCCACCTGCGGTTCGCCACCTTCACGTTCCGCGACATCGTGCACCACCGCCTCGGCGGCCGTAACCCGTTCAGCAACATGGGCGTCCGGTACTCCGGTTCGCACGACGACACCGCGCTCAACGCGGGCGTGCAGCGGTTCTCCGCCGACCCGACCGCCAGGCGCGATCTGTCCTACGACAGCGATCTGACCGGCAGGGTCGACATCCCGGTCCTCACCATGCACGCGATCGACGACCCGACGGCATTCGTCGAGCACGAGGCCGCCTACCGCGCCAGCCTCCAGGGCGCCCACCGCGACGATCACCTCGTGCAGACCTTCACCCGGGAGGCCGAGCACAGCGAGCTGAGCAATTCCGAGTACGCGAACTCGCTCTCCGCCCTGGATGCCTGGGTACGCACCGGAAAGAAGCCGACACCGCGCGCCATCTCGGCATCCTGTGCCGCGTTCGACCGCACGTACGGCACCGGGTGCTTCTACGATCCGGAGTTCCGCCCCAGTTCCTACGCCTCGCGGGTCGAATCGCGGCCGGGAGGGTCGCACTGGCCGGCGATGACGGCTGCCCAGGAGAGGCGCTGGAGCCGGATCGACGGCGTCGGGATCGCTTCCTGACGTACCCGGGTCGTCACGCCCGGACAGTCCCCCACCTCCCCGGCCCTGGTGTCGCCGGGGAGGTGGTCGGGGATCCGGACCAGAGCGCCGGGCACCGGTCGGCGACCGCGTCGGTGTTCAGCTGATCTGCTGGTAGAGCGTCGCCATGTCCGAGCAGATCCACTCCTCGGCGATGAGACCTCCGGCGATGCGGTAGAACTCGTGGCTCTGGTACGCCACCACCCGCCCGGTCGCCGGGATGCCCTGGAACTCTCCCCGGTGGGTGCCGCGATGCGTCAACCGCATGGCGACACGGTCGTCCATCGCGACCATGTCCTCGATCTCGGCGTGGAAGTCCGGGAAGGCGGCCCGCATCACGTCGACGCCCTGCTTCCAGGTCTCACGTCCGTGCATGGGTTGCGGCAGCATGGCCAGGTTGATGATGAAGTCGGGGGTCAGACGATCGAGGCAGGCGTCGATGTCGCCGGCGTTGAACCTCTCGAAGGTCGTACGCATGAGTTCGAGGTTCGCCTCGGGGGAGTTCGTCATGGCTGTCCTTCACTCGTTCGGTACGGACTGGCACGGAACCTTTGCAATACAGTCGCAATGTTAAGGCGAGGGGACCGCTTTTACAAGACGACTGCAATGCAAAAAGGGTTCCGGTGGCCCGGCACCCCGTCCCCGGCGCCGAGACCCCGTGACCCACCGCGACGCCGTCGACCCCCGCTCCACGGCCCGGATCCGCACCTCAACCATGCTCGGAGAACCGTTTCGCCCACCGCTGCGTCCTAACCTTGCGTGATGGAGGAGGACGACAGGCAACTCCTGCGCCTCGTCGGCAAGGGCGACCGGCAGGCGTTCGAGGTGTTCTATGCCCGTAACGCACCCTGGCTGGCGCTGCGCCTGCGTCGCCGGTGCCGGGACGCTGATCTGGTGAGCGAACTACTCCAGGAGACGTTCCTTGCCGCCTGGCGGGCCGCCGGCAGCTATCGGGGCGACGGCGAGGTGATCGGCTGGCTCTGGTCGATCGCGTCGCGACGCCTGATCGACGCGAGCCGCCGGGCCCAGGTCCGTCCGCGGATCGTCGACGCACCCGACGACGCACAGCTCACGTCGCCGTCCGCGGAGGAGGAGGCCATGGCCGGCGCGTACGACGCCCGGCTGGAGCAGGCGCTGGCCCGGTTGTCACCGGAGCTGCGGGCGGTGCTCCAGGCGACCGTGCTCGACGGCCTCACCATCCGGGAGACCGCCCTGGTGCTGGGGCTGCCGGAGGGCACCGTCAAGACCCGCGCGATGCGCGCGCGCCGAGAGCTGAGGGCTGCACTGTCATGACTGTTGAGGACTTCCACATCCACGACCTCGTACTGCGCGCCTATGCCGAGGACCGGCTCGGCGACAGCGACAGTTGGTCGGTCGAGGCCCACCTCGACCGCTGCCCGTCCTGCCGCGCCCGCCTCACCCTGGACGAAGCGACGGGTCAGCAGATCGCCGTGGTCGGCACGAACCTGCGGGAGAACCTGCCCCGACAGGGGCGGGCGCGGGCAGCCACCCGCTGGCGGCGGCTCACCGTACTCGTCGGATTCGGGCCGGCGGCCAGACTGGGCTGGTTGATCTCGGTCGCCGTCACGCTGGGGCTGCTGGTGGTGCTCGCCGCCAGCCCGGTGCCGTCCCGTTCGTGGTTGCTGCTGCTGATCGCACCGGTCCTGCCGGTGCTCGGCATCGCCGCCTCGTACGGCCTACGCACCGACCCGCTGCACGAACTTGTCGCCGCCACCCCGTACGCCGGGCTGCGGATCGTGTTGTGGCGGACCCTGTCGGTACTCGCGGTGACCGCCCCGGTCGCGTTCGTGGCGGGTACGGCGTCCGGCATCGGGCTACCGGTCATGTGGTTGCTGCCGTGTCTGGCGTTGACCGGCCTGACGCTCGGGCTCGGCACCGTGATGGAGATCGGGCGGGCTGCGGCGGCGGTGGTGGCCGGCTGGGCCGTCGTGGTGCTCGCGCCGATCGGCGAGACGTGGATGGTGGCGCCGACGACCGGCACCGCGTGGGCAGTGGTGACCGGCGTCGGCGTGGCGCTGATGTTCTGGCGCAGGGATCGGTTGGAGACCGGGGTACGGCGATGACAGTGATGCAGGAGGGGACGATGACAGTGGTCGTGGAGGGCCTGCGGGTCGGTTACGGAAAGCGGGTGGTCCACGACGGCCTGGAGCTGGCGCTCACCCCGGGCGTACACGGGCTGCTCGGACCGAACGGCGCCGGCAAGACGACGCTGATGCGGGTGCTGGCGACGGTGACCCGGCCGGACGGCGGCCGGGTGCGGCTGCTCGGCCAGGACATCGCCGACCGGGCGGCGTTGCGGAAGATACGCCGGCAGTTGGGTTACCTGCCGCAGACGTTCGGCTTCTATCCGCGTTTCACCGTCCGCGAGTTCGTCGAATACTTCGCCTGGCTGCGGGAGCTGCCCCCGGAGGAGATCCCACTCGCGGTCGACCGGGCGTTGGCCCGGGTGGGGCTGTTGGAGCGGGCCGACGACCGGATGAAGCATCTCTCCGGCGGGATGCTGCGCCGGGCCGGCATCGCACAGGCGATCGTCAACGACCCCCGCCTGATCCTGCTCGACGAGCCGACCGCCGGACTCGACCCGGAACAGCGGGTCGAGTTCCGCGCCCTGCTGCGGGAACTGGGCGTCGACGCCTGTGTGCTGGTCAGCACGCATCTGGTCGAGGATGTCGCCGCCGCCTGCACCCAGGTGAGCCTCGTCGACGGCGGCCGGCTGGTCTTCGCCGGCACGCCGCAGGAGCTGGCCGCCGCGGGCGGGGACAACGACAGCGGCGACTCGGCGATCGAGCGGGGTTACACCGCGGTCCTGCGCGGGGCGCGGGCGGCGGTGACCCGATGAGGCGTCCGTTGCGGGTCGAGCTCTTCCGGGGTACGGCACCAGCGGCGGCCCTGGCCACTGCCGGCGGCACGGTGTGGATGCTGGGTGTGCACACCGACGCCTGGGCGGGGCTGGCCGGCTACTTCCGCTCCACCCTGCTGGTTCTCTGCGCGCTGATGGTCGCCGCCGGTGCCTGGCAGGCCGGCCGGGAGCGTCGCCGCGCGATGGGTGAGATGCTCACCTCGACCGCACGCCCGGCCTGGCAGCCGATGCTGGTCGCCTGGTTCGCCGTCGCCCTGGGCGGCACGATCGGCACGGTCTCCGTACTCGGCGGTGCGGCGGTGCTCATCGCCCCCGTCGCCACGTACGTCGGACAAGGCTGGTGGTGGGGGCTGCTGGTGGGGCTGCTCGCCCTCTGGACCGCCGCCGCGCTCGGGGTGCTCGTCGGGCGGCTCGTCCCGTTCCGGGCGATCGCCCCGGTGGCCGGGCTCGCCACCTTCGTGGGGCTGGGCGCCGGCACCTACCTGAGCAACGACCGGGTCGCCTGGCTCTCCCCGGTCCAGGACACCGACCTGACCGCCGGGCAGTTCATCCCCGGCGAGCTGCACCTGACGCAGGCCGTATGGTTGCTCGCCCTGACCGCCGCCCTGCTCGCCCTCGCCGCGCGGCTGCGGTGGACGACGCTACTCACGGTCACGCTCGCCGCCACGGCGGCGGTGCCGTTCCTCACCGGACCACGGATCGGTCGCCTCCCGACCGATTCCCGGGCCATCGAACCGGTCTGCACCGTCGACGGGCCGCCGGTCTGTGTGGCTCGGATCAACGCCTTCATTCTCGACGACGTCGCGACGGTGACCCAGCCGCTGCTGGCCCGGATGACGAGGATTCCCGGTGCGCCGATCCGGGTGGCGGATCTCGACACCCTGTCCGACGGGCAGTACCCGGAGGACCATGTCGACACCGTCTGGCTGAATCTGAGCGAGCAGCCGAGGGCGCTCGGTGGCCTGGCGCGAGGCGACTCGCTGCGTCGTTTGTTCGGTCGGGCGAGCCTCCCGACCTGCGACGCCCTGCCCGAAGAGGCCGACAGGACCCAGTACGTCGCCCGGGAGTGGCTGACCGACGAACCGCAGCCCGTCGCCGACCTGCCGACCGACCAGCTCCGGGCGTTGCCACCGGACCAGCAGCGCGCCTGGTTCGGGGAGTATCTCGCCGCCGCGCGGGACTGCGACCAGGAGCACCTGGTCCAACTCGGGGAACGACTGTGAGGCGGTCCTACCCGAGCGGTCAGCACGCGGGGACGGCCCCGACGCACATGCGCCTGGCGGAGCTGCACCTGCGGGCCCGGGGCGGGCCGGTCTTCGCGACCGGTCTGGGACTGGTCACCCTGCTGAGCTGGATCGCCGGGAACTGGATCGCCGGGCGGCCGTACTTCGACGGGCCGGCGTCCCGGGTGCCGGTCGTCATGCTCGCCCCGCTGCTCGCCGCGGTGTTGCTCGGCCCCACCATGGCCGGCGCCGACGAGGAGCTGGAACGTGGTACCGCGCGGCCGTGGCGACGGTGGCGCCTCGGCCACCTGCTGCTCGCCGTCGCCGCGATCGGCGCGGCAGTCACGTCGACCGGGCTGCGGGCGCCCGAGGTGTTCGGGGCGCACGCCCTGCTCCGCAACACGCTCGGCTGCGTCGGACTGGTCGCACTCGGCGCGGCACTGCTCGGCGCGCGGCTCGCCTGGCTACCCGCCTTCGGATACGTCTGCGCCGTCTACGCCGCCGGGCCGCAGACCGGCGACGCGGCCCGGATCTGGGCCTGGCCGTTACAGGCATCCTCGGTCACCGCCTCGTGGCTGACCGCCGGTGGCCTCTTCGCACTCGGGACGATCTGGTACGCCACCCTCGGCGCCGGCGCCGGTCACGGCCCACGTCCACTGCCCCGGTGACCCGACCCGAACCCGGACCGGACGTCACCCGCCCCGGCCGACCACTACCGTGGCTGGCCGGGGCGGGTGGCGCCGATCGCGGCACGACCGGTGGAGGTCTACCCCCGGCTCAGCGGTCGCAGCCCAGCACGGACAGGTCGACGGCGTCGGCCATCGCCTGCATGCCCTTGTCGTTCGGGTGGAGGTGGTCCCCGCTGTCGAAGAACGGCAGCATCGCCTGCGGGTCGTACGGACTGCGCACGATCCTGTCGAAGTCCACCACCTCGTCGAACGCTCCGCTGTGCCTGATCCAGTCGTTGACGCCCTGACGCACGGCCTCACCGGCGGCGTCGTACTCGTACCAGCCCTTGTACGGCATGACGGTCGCACCGACGACGCACTTGCCCGCCGTGTGCGCCCGGTCGATGATCTGCCGATAGCCGGCGACCAGGTCGTCGACCGTGACACCGGTGTGGGCCTTGATGTCGTTGACGCCTTCGAGCACGAACACAGTGCTGACCCCGGGGTGGGAGAGCACGTCCCGGTCCAGCCGGCGCAGCGCTGCCTGTCCGGCGTCGTCCGCGAGCACCTTGTTACCCGAGATGCCCGCGTTGACCACACCCTTCACGGTGTTGCCCGGCGCGGCCTGGAGCCGCCGGGAGAGGTAGTCGGGCCAGCGACGGTTCTCCTCCGAGGTCGAGGCCCAGCCGTCGGTGATGGAGTCCCCGAGGAACGCCACCGAGCTGATCGTCGTGGACGTCTCCACGCTCACCGCGTCCAACCAGTACCAGGAGCCTGTCGGATCGGTCCAGTTGACCGCCTCCTCCTCGGCGGCGTGGTTGCCCGCGGCCGCGTAGGAGGTCTGCATCGCCATGCCGTGACCGGTCGTCGGTCCCTGGGCACCCGTGACGTACAGGCTGATGACCAGGTTGCTCTGGGCGGCCAACCTGCCGGCCAGTGGGTCACTGAGTACGGTCCCACCTGCGGCGACGGTGACCGACGGCTGCCCGCCGAACGTCAGTCGACGGTTGCTTCCCCCGACCAGTTCCGCACCCTGCCGCTGTAGGCCGGCGTAGGCGCTGGCGAACGTCACCGGATGGTCACCGAAGGCGTTGGTGAGGCGGATCCGCAGGTCGGTGCCGCCGACGCTGGTGCGTACGACCAGCCGGTAGCTGCGGTCGGCGGGCCCGGCACTCTGCCGGTCCGCGCTGGCACCCCAGGTGATCACGGAGTGCCGTTCCCCACCCGTGGGGTCGACCGCCGACTCGGCCTGCGCCCACGCCTGCGTCGGCGTCGCCGGCCCGGCCTGCGCGGCCGTCGGGGCGGTCAGGGGTACGCAGACCGCCGTGACCAGCGCGGAGACGGCAACCAACGGGCGGCGCCAGGAGCCGGCAGGTCCTCGCGTGGTGAGACGCCTCAGGTCGGCCATCTCAGAGGCTCCTCAGCGTGACGGACTCACCGGGCTTGAGGGTGACCGTGCGCGTGGTTCCGCCGGCAACCACGGTCGTGCTCCGGCCGCCGACGCTCGTCAGCCTGGCCTGGGTGACCTTGCCGTTCTTCCAACCGAGGTCGACAACGAAGCCGCCCCGAACGCCCACGCCGGAGACCGAACCGGAGGCCGCCCAGGCTGCGGGCAACGCGGGCAGCAGCTCGACCTGGCCCGGCCGTGAGTAGACCAGCATCTCGATGATCGCGGCGGGCGTACCGAGGTTCGCGTCGATCTGGAAGATGCCCCGGCCCGGCCCCGTCTCGTAGATGTCGAAGAGGTTCATCGCACTGCCGTTGCCACCACCCGTCGACGGCCTGAGGTTGTTGACCACGAGCTGGTACGCCTTCTCCCCGTCCTTCAGCCGGGCCCAGCACAGGCTTCGCCAGGCGTTCGCCCAGCCGAAGCTGTTCATGCCGCGCGCGCTGAGCAGTGCCTTCGTACCGGCGATGATCTCCTGCGGCGTGGAGTCGTCCGGACGGATCCGGTCGCCGGGGAAGAGTCCGATCAGCGGGGAGAGGTGCCGGTGTGTGGTCTCGCCGAGGTTGTCGGGCGACATCCACTCCTCCAGCCAGCCGGTGCTCGGGCTGACCCTGGGCAGGTACAGGCGCTCGCGGAGGTCGTCGACGGTCTCGGCGTAGCCGCTGTCGCGGCCGAGCACCTCGGTCGCGGTGCGGTAGTTCCCGAAGAGGTTCCACACCAGTTCCTGAGCGTACGTGATGCCCAGGGCGTCGAGCGGGCCGTGCTCCGGCGACCAGTCACGGTCGGCGATCAGGACCTCCCGGGAGGCGCCGGACGCGTCGGTGACGGTCGTGCTGATCAGGCGGGACTCCCAGAACTCCACGGCGCCCTTGATGACCGGGTAGACCTTGCCCAGGTAGGCACGGTCCTGGGTGTACTCGTAGTGCTCGAACAGGTTCTGGCAGAGCCAGGCGTTGCCGGCCGGGTGCCACCACCAGCCGCCGCCGCCGTAGGGATTGGTGGAGATGGCGACGGTCCAACCGGCGATCCGGCCGCTGGAGTTGCGGTAGCGGTTGGTCGGGCTGTTGAACAGGCGCTGGGTGACGTCCGTCCAGGAGGAGAGCTGCGCGAGGCAGTAGTCGGCGAAGGCGTCGAAGTGGTCGGTGAGGCCGGCCCGGTCGGCGAGCCAGTAGTTCATCTGGATGTTGACGTCGGTGTGGTAGTCGGCCATCCAGTCCGGGTCGTTGCCGTCCAGCCAGGGGCCCTGTAGCCCGATCGGCAGGCTCCCCCGCGATCCGGAGATCATCAGATAGCGGCCGAACTGCAGGTACGCGGCCTCGAGCTCCGGGTCGGGAACGTTGTCCCGGTGGCGTGCCCGCAGCCGTTCCCAGGTGTCCAGTTCGCGCTGGGCGGCGGAGGACGTACCGAGGTTGATGTCCAGCTGTTCGAATGCCCGGCGGAAGTCGGCGACGTGGGTGTGCAGCAGGTCCCGGGCGGACTCGTGGGCTGCGGTCAGGACCTTGGTCCGGGCGAGTCGCTCGGGGTCCACGGACGGGTCAAGGAAACGGGCGGCCGGGTCGGGGGTGTAGTTGGTGCCGCCACTGACGACGATGGTGAGGTCCCGGCAACCGGTGAAGGTGATCGACGTACCGTCGACCGCGACCTTTCCGCCGCTGCCGTAGGCGGTGACGGCGGCGCCGTACCTGAGCCCGTTGACGAAGGAGGCGCCGAAGGAGGCGTACCGGCCCGCGCTGTTGGCGGTGGTGGACTCGCCGTGGGTGCCGGCCAGGGAGATGGTGCCGGTGTAGGTGCCACGGCCCTGCTGGGAGAAGTACGCGACGATGACGTCGTCGGGGTGGCTGGCGAAGATCTGCCGCTGGTAGGTCACGCCGGAGATGTCGTACGCGGTGGTGACCAGCCCCTGGGCCAGGTCGAGGGTGCGGCGGTAGTTGTCGACGGAGCCCAGGTCGTGATCAGGGATGTCGACGGTGAGCGTGGCCAGCAGGGTCAGGGAACCGAAGTCGTCCCGACCGTACGGGAACTGCCCGTCGCTCTGCAGGGTGTCGTTGAGACCTCCGGTCCACAGGGTGGCGTCGGTGATCATCAGGAGCTCGCTGGCCGGGTCGTTGCTCGCGAGCGCGCCGAGCCGGCCGTTCCCGACCGGCAGCCCCTGCTCGATCATGGAGTTGGCGGAGCCGGGAGCCTGCCACCAGAGCTGGTTGCTGGCGGCGTCACCGGCGGCGAGCATGGGTGATTCGGCGGGACGCCGGGGAGCGGCCGAGGCGGAGAAGGCGGGCAGGCCGCCGAGGGCGGTGGCCGCGCCGGAGGCGGCGGCCATGGCGAGGAAGCCTCTGCGGCTCGGTCGGATGTCGGACGAGTCGGTGTTCCGGATGTCCACGGGTACTCCATCTTGGGCGAGCGGCGGGTGCGCGGCGGCAGATGTGGAGGGTCGGGTGCCTGGTCGGTGGGTCGCTCGTAGGGGTACGGCGGTCGGGGCCGTCGCGGGACGATGCCCGAACGTGGGGCCCGGCTCACACACCGGGCCCCACGGGTACGTCAGAGGGTCCGAGGCACGTCGATCTTGTCGATGTCGGGTGCGTACCAGGTGCCGCTGTCGAAGGTGACGGTGTTGGTGCCCGCCTTCAGAGCCAGCTGGACGCTGACGGTCTCGACCGTGCCCCAGTCGCCGGTGGAGGGGAACTTCAGGCTGGTCCCGTTGCCGCTGTTGGAGTAGACGGTTGCCGAGCGCGGGTCACCGCTGACGTAGGCGACGTTGATGGTGTAGATCCCGTCCTTGGCCACGGTAACGTCGTTGAACTGCAGTTTCCCACCGACGTAGAGGTTGCCGACCTTGTTGCCGCCGGAGCAGGCGTCACATCCGCCGACGGAGGCGTTGCCGGTGAGGGTGTTGGCCGTCGACTCCGCCTCGTAGCTCGTGGTGACCAGCGTGGTGCCGCCGGGTCGGACGGTGAACAGCCGTGAACCGTGCGCGGGCAACGCCTCGGCGATCTTGTTCTTGTACGTCCCGAGGTTCTTCTTGTTCCACAGGTCACGGACCGATGCGTTTCCGGTGAACCCCAGCGACGCCCAGTGGGCGGTGACGGAGGCGGGCGCCTCGCCGAGGTTGAACAGGGCGACGGTCCAACTGCCGTCCGGGTTCTTCGCGGCCCAGACCTGTTGGTCGCCGACCGGGGTGACCGGCCGGGCCGGGGCGGCTCCGTTCTGGTCGATCGCGATGACCTCGCGGTTGGTCAGCAGGGACAGCCCGTAGTCGTCTAGACCGGTGAGGTCGTCACCGGTGTAGAGGGGCGACTTCGAGATGGCCCACAAGGTCATGTACGTCTGGCGTTCGGCCTTGGTGAGGCCGTCCATCGCCCCGTTGCCCACATTGAGGGCGTCGAAGTCGTTCCAGCCGCCGGGGCCGGCCTTGCGGCTCCAGGCCGGTGCGTCGTCGAACCGGTCGTCAACCGAGTTCTCCCAGCTGACCAGGGTGTTGCAGTAGCACTCGACGTCGGTGTCGATCCGCCAACCGTTGGAGTACCTCTTCCAGTCGGCCGCGTGGTTGATGTCCAGCGACCAGGAGAGTTCGAGGTGGATCGGTCGGCCGGTGGCGGCGATGGCGTCGTGCCAGGCGGCCACGTCGGCGACGTTGTTGTAGTTGTCACCGGACTTGAACGAGCCGGGGCCGACGCCGTCGAGCTTGAGGAAGTCGTATCCCCAGTCGGCGAACATCTGCGCCTGCGAGTCGATGTACTTGCGCGCGCAGGCGTTGTCGAAGTTCAGCTTGTAGGCGCTGTCCCAGCCGTTGGTGGTGCGCAGGTCCGGGTAGACGATGTCGGCGGTGGTGCAGCCGGGCGCGTTCCAGATCGGTGTCACCCCGTTGCCGTACGCCTCCTTTTCCAGGCCCACGGGCAGGTAGATGCCGGCCTTCAGGCCCTTGGCGTGGATGTGGTCGGCGACGGCCTTCATGCCACGTGGGAACCGCACCGGGTCGGGCGTCTGCCGGGCGTACTGGTCGAACTCCGGCGTCCAGTTGTTGTCACGCCACCAGCCGGCGTCGATGTTGACGTACTCGTAGCCGTACTGCTTCAACCTGGCGGCGAGCGCGTCCGCCTGCTTCAGCACGTTCGCCTCGGTGAGGTAGCTGTAGTCGCCGTCGGGGTTCAGACCCGGGTACTTGGAGGTCTGCATGCTCCAACTGCTCCAGCCCAGGTAGGGACGGGCGGCGAGGTCGGCGGTGGCGGACGGGGCCACGGTGGACACCATCGACGCCGTACCGCCCGACACTGGATCCGGCCTCGGGCCGGCGGCGGCCTGAGCCGGCACGGCGCCCGCACCGAGGGTCGCGGCGAGCGTGGCGGCCAGGATGGCGACGCCGGTTCGGGCCCGGTGCCGGCCGGTACTGGTTCGGGGCGGTTTACCTGTTGTCGTCGGTGACTGCACTGTCAACCTCCTGCTGACGCGGTGGGTGGTGGCGGTCGCGTTACGGGACCGGCTGGGGCCGGGTGACGCCGAGAGTCAGGGAACAGCGATCGCTCTCGGGAAACATGGCCGAAATCCTAGGACAATAATTAACTTCGTCAAGTATTGATTTGGTTCGAGAGCCGCCCTACTGTCGACGGCAGCTACGGATCCACCCGCACGGTCAGCACCACCCACGGCACCCGCCACGGGAATTCCTGTGTGGACGTCAGACCCGGTCCGCGACGTCGACCCCCGGCGCCGCACGACGCACGCCGGAGGGTCGACCGGCCGGGTCACCGTTGTCGGGCGCGGTCCAGCTCACCCCGCCCCGCTCACCTCGGCGGCCATGCCCGCGATCGCCCCACCCAACCGGCGACATCGAGGGCGGGCATCGATAACAGCTGCTCAATCCAGCGACTCGTGGAGCTTGGGCACACGAACCTGCCGCCCGTCGCCGGCACTACCGGTCGATGACCGACCGCACGCCGTAGGCCTCGGCGGTCGGGATTGCGCGATCGCGATACCTAGAACTACTATGCATTGCAGTTCTAGGGTTAGGAGGTCACATGCACATCACCAAGGACCTCGTCGCGGCCTCGGCGACGCCGCTCGTGCTGGGGATCCTCGCCGAAGGCGACAGCTATGGATACGCGATCCTCAAGCAGGTCAATGAATTGTCGGGCGGGCAACTGGAGTGGACCGAGGGTCTGCTCTACCCGCTGCTGCACCGCCTGGAGCGGCTCGGTCACGTCGAGTCGGCGTGGGAGACCCCGCCCGAGGGACGCCGGCGCAAGTACTACCGCATCACCGACCAGGGCCGGGCCGAGCTTGCCGAGCAGCGCCGCCAGTGGGCTGCGGTCGTCGATGCCCTGCGGGGCGTCTGGAGCACGACCCAGTCCATCAAGCCGATCATGACGCCGGCATGGGAGGCGTGACGATGACCGTCAACAGCGACCTGGAGGGCCAGATCGCGGAGTGGCGGGCCTACATGCACCGCCGCCGGGAGTTGCACCGCACCGACACCGAGGAGCTGGAGGACCATCTCCGCGGGCGGATCACCGATCTGACCGAGTCGGGCCTGCACACCGACGAGGCGTTCCTCATCGCCGTGAAGCGCATGGGCAGCCTCGACGAACTGTCGCGGGAGTTCGCCCGCGAGCATTCCGAGCGGCTGTGGAAGCAGCTCGTACTTCCCGGGGAGCCGGACGCGCCGACCGCCGCCCGTACCCGTCGCGAACTGCCCGTCATGGTGCTCTGCGCGGCCATCGCGGCGCTCGCGATCAAGATCCCGGGCTGGTTCGGGCTGGACATGTCAGACGACGACTTCGGCTTCTACGCGCGAAACCTCAGCCTTTTCGCGCTGCCGGCGCTGGCCGCGTACTTCGCCTGGCAACGCCGGGTCGGCACTCAGGTCATCGGGATACTCGCGCTGCTGTTCATTCTCGGCGCGGTCGCCGCGAACGCCTATCCGCTCGACAACGACTCGCACACCACCGTGCTCACCGCGATCCACCTGCCGCTCGCGCTCTGGTTGGTCGTCGGTGTCGCCTACGTCGGCGGCGACTGGCGTTCAGAGCGGCGGCGGATGGACTTCATCCGGTTCACCGGGGAGTGGCTGATCTACCTCACCCTCATCGGGCTGGGTGGCGGCGTGCTCATGGCCTTCACGATGGGCACCTTCAGGGCCATCGGCCTCAACGCCGAGGGATTCGTCCAGTCGTGGCTGCTGCCGTGCGGCGGCATGGCCGCGATCATCGTGTCGGCGTGGCTGGTGGAGGCCAAGCAGAGCGTCATCGAGAACATGGCGCCGGTACTGACCCGGGTCTTCACCCCGCTCTTCGCGGCCACCCTGCTGGCCTTCCTGATCGCGTTCATCTGGACCAACAACGGCATCAACGTCGAGCGCGATGTGCTCATCCTCTTCGACCTGCTGCTCGTGGTCGTGCTGGGTCTGCTGTTGTACGCCATCTCCGCCCGTGACTTCGCGGCCCGGTCCAACCTCTTCGACCGCTTGCAGCTCGCGCTCGTCGTCAGCGCTCTGATCATCGACGTCATCGTGCTGGTGGCGATCACCGGTCGGATCACCGAATGGGGCTTCAGCCCCAACAAGACCGCGGCGCTGGGCGAGAACGTCATCCTGCTCACGAACCTGGCGTGGACGGCATGGCTGTTCCTCGGCTTCGTACGTGGCCGGATGCCCTTCGCCCGCCTGGAGAACTGGCAGACCCGCTACGTGGTCGTGTACGCCGCCTGGGCCTGGGCAGTCGTTCTCGCCTTCCCACCCCTGTTCAACTTCGCCTGAGCCGGATCCGGCCCGCTCCCCCTGCCCACTACCGGCGGGGTGGGCGGGCCGTCGGCATCGACCGCAGGGGCCACTGGCGCACCAGAACGATACGTACCGTTTCATTTGCCGATCGGGGTGTGCTACGTTCCTCGTCGACCGAAACGATACGTACCGTATCGCCAGATGGGCCGCGCTCTCCGGTCCTCTGCCGCCGAACGACGAAGGACGCCCCATGACCACACCAGCTGCCGGTCCCACCCAGGACCCCACGCCCGCCACCTGGCGAACAGGGTTCGTCGCGGAACTGCGCGATGCCGTCAGCCTGCGGACCATCTCGCTGGTCGTCGCCGTCCTGGCGGTGCAGCTGGGATTCGTCCTGTCCTACATCGGCGCCTTCCACGCCCCCAAGCCCCACCACATACCCGTGGCGGTCGTCGCGCCCGCCCAGGTGTCCGACCAGCTCATCGCCCAGCTCAACGCCGTGACCGACGAACCCGTCCTGGTCCGTGCCGCGACGAGCGCACCGGAGGCCCGCGCCCTCATCCTCGACCGCACCGTCGACGCGGCCGTCATCGTCGACACCCGGGGCACCACCGACACGCTCCTGGTCGCGTCCGCCGGCGGGCCCGCGGTCTCCGCCGTCGTCCAGCAGATCGCCCAGACCGTCGAGACCCAACGGCACCGCGAGTTGAGCGTCGACGACATCCGCCCGCCCGCCGCCGGCGACGGTCGCGGGTTGTCCTCCTTCTACCTGGTCCTCGGCTGGATCGTCGGCGGTTACCTCGCCGCCGCCATCCTCGGCATGGCCGCCGGAGCCCGCCCGGCCAACTCGCACCGCACTGTCGTCCGCCTGACCACCCTCGCGTTGTACGCCATCGCCTCGGGCCTGGGCGGCGCCGTCATCGCCGGCCCGGTCCTGGGAGCCCTGCCCGGTGACTTCACCCAACTGTGGGCACTGGGTGCCCTCGTCGTCTTCGCGGCCGCCGCCACCACCGTCGCCTTCCAAACCCTGCTGGGCATCCTCGGCATCGGCCTGACCGTCACGCTCTTCGTTGTCCTCGGCAACCCCAGCGCCGGCGGCGCCTACCCCAGCACCCTGCTGCCTCCCTTCTGGAGCACGATCGGGTCCTGGCTGCCACCCGGCGCCGCCACCACCGCCGTACGCAACACCGTCTACTTCTCCGGTCACGCCATCGCCCAGTCCGTGTGGGTTCTCGCCGGCTACGCCGTACTGGGCATCATCGCCGCCGTCGCGGCCTCGATGCTCCACGCCCGGCGCGGCGCCGTCGTGGAGTCGCCACTCCCCGCCCGGGCGGAGGCCACCAGCGGCGATGGGGCCAACTGGGCCGTGGACCGGGGCCAGCTCGTCTGACACCGGATCGCCTGCCCGGGCTGGTTGGCCGGGCAGGCGATTCCGTTCAGCGGGCGCGCTGGCGTGCAACGGTTCGACAAGGGGTCTCGGCCGCCGATCGGCCGCAGGCGGCGAGACTGCACCAGCGGCGCAACCCGGTCTCGTCCAGGAAGAGCCAGCCACACCGGCGGTCGGGGCAGGCCCGGACGGTGAGCCGACGCGGGTCACCCAGCAACTCGGCCGCGCTCCACGCCACCGCGTGCACCGGCACCCGAAGGCCGGCCGCGAGGTTCGGCCGCCACCGTCCACCGCCGTCCACGTCGCGGCTGAACACGAGCGTCTTCGCGGCCGCCTCCGCGAACCGCGCCACGGCGTCGAACGCCCGCCGGTCACCCTGGTCGGTCAGGCAGGCATACAACCTGGTACGCAGCACCCGGGCCTCGTCGAGCACAGCGGCGGCCCGATCGGGGTCACGCCGGGCGAGCGCCACGAGTCGGCTCACCGCGACGTCGTCGACGAGTCCCACGTACCCCGTCCACACCGCCAGGGTGCGGTAACCACGCAGCCATTCCGAACCAGGCAACGGCGGATCCTGTCCCCAGCCGGCGAGGGTGTTGCAGAACTCCAAGGCCGGATGACCCCCGACGTTCCACGGCAGAACCTCGTCACGCACCCGCACCTCGTACACGGGCTGACCTGGCCGGTCGAGTCGATGGTCCGCACGAAGGATCCGCCGGTGCACCTCGCGCAGCTTCGCCCCCGGCTCGACTCCGATGTCGTCCACCAGCCGGCGCCGGGTCACCTGGTAGAGCAGTAACGCGTCGGCTTGCCGGGCACCCCGGTACAGGGCGGTCATGAGCGTGGCAACGAGCTGTTCCCGGATCGGGAACTGCCTGACCAGCGAGGTCAGGTCACCGACCACCTGAGTGTGCATCCCCAGTGCGAGCTGTGCCTCGGCTCGCAGTTCGATGCCGGTGAGTCGGAGTTCGTCGAGCGGACCGCACAGCCGTTCCCGCAGTTCATCCTCGGCGGTATCGGCAAGCAGCGGACCACGCCAGAGGGCCAGCGCCCGGTCGAGCAGACGTACCCGTTCGGTGGGATCGGTGACCACGCCCGCCTGGGACACGAGCCGGTCGAACTCCTCGACGTCCACCCGGTGCCCCTCCCCCTCCAGCACGTACCCGTCCCCCCGGGTACTGATCCGCACCCCGTACGGCACCAGCGACGCGCGCAGCCGGCCGATGTACGTGTGGATCGCGCCACGCGACGAGCCTGGTGGGTGACCGTTCCAGAGCAGCTCGATGAGCCGGTCGGTGGTGACCAGACGGCCCACGTCGAGCAGGAGGAGCGCGAGGACGCACCGCTCCTGGCGCCGGCTGCCGACCTCTACGACGTGACCATCCTGGCGGGCCTCGAAAGGTCCGAGCAGTCGGAATTCCATAACAGACTGACCACCTGGGCCCGGCCGACGGTTGCCCTCCCAGAGCCGTCATCAGTGGGACGCCGCCCCCGACGGTCGGCACACGGTCACCGCGGCGGGTGGATACCCATGGTCGGCGATCAGACGATCTGTGGCGCCCGGGACTCGTGGCACGGTTCGAGCGAGATGTACGCGGACAGCGCGCGGAGGAAGTCGGGCGCGTCGAAGATCTTTCCGGCGGAGGCGACCCCGCTCGTCCTCGTCCGACTGGCGAGAATGCGATGGACCGCCTCGACCGCCAGCGGCGCGCTGATGGCGTAGATGTCCTGACCGCTGGCGACGACACGTCGTCGCCTGTCACCCGAGCGCACGATGACATCGACGGTGAACGTCTGCGCTGACCGGCCAAGCTCGTCGACCGCGGTCGGTGCGGGTGTGTCTGGAGCGGTCAGGTCCTTGGCCGCGCCGGCGGTCATGTACGTGCGCACCTCGGGGATGGACAGGTGACTGGGAACGGTGACGACGTCGGCCATCGTGAACTCGCCGAGTACGGTCCGGCGACCCGTCGGAGCGGGGAAATCCCATTCCAGGGTCGGCAGGGCGCTCTCGTCGAGGTGATACTCCAGCCGGCCACCGGTGTAGCGGACACGTCGGCCATCGCGCCGTTCCCGGGAGACGGTGCCGGAGGCGAGGGTCCCCGCCGTGGGGTGCCAACTGCTGAGTCCGTACGCGACGTGCGCCTCGTCGGCCGCCGTCCAATCGCCCATTGCCGTCGTGACCAGCAGGTCGCCGAGTCCGCCGAAGAAGGCCATCGCCGGGACCACCGCGACGCCCGCGGCCTGAGCGCGGTCGGTGAAGCGCGCGAACGTGTCGAGGTTGGCCTCGATCTCGGCCGCCACGTCCACGTACGGGACCCCGGCGCGCAGGGCAGCCTCGATCACCGGGGCTGCGGTCGAGGCGAACGGCCCGGCACAGTTGACGATCGCGGCGGCGCCCTTGAGTGCCTGGTCGAGCGAGGCTGGCTCGTCGACCGACGCCACCCGGTATTCGAGCCCCGGATGCGATGCCGCCAACGCCCGGAGCTTGCCCTCGTCACGACCGAGGAGAAGCGGTACAAACCCGCACACGCGCAACTGCGTCACCACGAACCGCCCAGTGTGTCCGTACGCGCCGAACACCGCCACAGTCTGCCCCGAACTCATCCGCAGTTCCTCCCGCTCCTCGAAAGATCGGCTGAAGAGATCGTGTCAGCAGCGGCCGAGCGGGAATAGTGTCTGGAACGCCATGCCCCATACAATTTCGGACATGGCCACAATCGCGCTCGCCGCCATCGACGGGATGCTGCACTTCGAGCTCGCCATGGCCGCCGAGATCTTCGTCCGCGATCCCTCCGGCCTGGCAGACCCGTGGTACGACCTCGTGGTCTGCGGCCCGGGCCCGGTTCGGATCGGCAGATTCCAGCTGGAACCTGACAACGGATTGGACCGGCTCGCTCGCGCCGACACCGTGATCGTCCCTGCCGTGGAAGACATCGACGCGGACGTACCACCCGACCTGCTTGACGCCGTCCGCGCGGCCCACGAGGCGGGCGCTCGGATGGTCTCGCTGTGCACCGGTGCGTTTGTGCTGGCCGCCGCCGGGGTGCTGGACGGGCTGCGCGCGACCACGCACTGGGCGCACACCGAGGCGCTAGCCGCCCGCTATCCCCGGGTGACGGTCGAGCCGGACGTGCTCTATGTCGACAACGGCAACGTACTCGCCTCTGCCGGCAAAGCCGCCGCGATCGACCTGTGCCTGCACCTCATCCGCCGCGACCACGGCTCGACGGTCGCCAACGCCGTCGCCCGCCGCCTGGTAGTGCCTCCGCATCGCGCCGGTGGCCAGGCCCAGTTCGTCACCACTCCGGTGCCCGCCCACGACGACCATCCCCTTGCCAACCTGTTTCCATGGGCGATGGAACGGCTCGACCGTCCGCTGACCGTGGAGGACCTGGCTCGCCAGGCGAATATGAGCTCACGCAACCTGGCCCGCCACTTCAAGTCGGCAACGGGCACCTCGCCGCTGCGGTGGCTGTCAACGCAACGGATCCGCCGAGCTCAGGAGCTGCTGGAGAAGACCGACAACAGCATCGACGCCATCGCTCGGGCGGCCGGCATGGGCACCGCCACGACGCTGCGCCGACAATTCAACCGCACCGTCGGTGTCCCTCCGGACGCCTACCGTCGCACCTTCCGCAGCGACCGGCCCTAATCAGAATCGTGACCACCATCCCGTCGGCGGCCTGACAGCTTTGCGGCGTCGCAATTGCCGGCCCTCGGCGGCGAGCCTCCGCAGCACCCGGAACCTGGACCGGGTACGACCTCGACACGCCGCCCTTACGCGTTTGGGGGTGAAACAAGTTTGGGCCACCCCGTAAAGGGGTGGCCCAAACTAGAAAATTGTCCGGCGGCGTCCTACTCTCCCACACCCTCCCGAGTGCAGTACCATCGGCGCTGGAGGGCTTAGCTTCCGGGTTCGGAATGTAACCGGGCGTTTCCCCACCGCTATAACCGCCGTAACACTATCGACTTAACAAACAACCCAACAGGGTCTTGTTCGCTTGTCGGGAATCACACAGTGGACGCGTAGCACCTTAGTAATCAAGTCCTCGGCCTATTAGTACCGGTCAACTCAACCCGTTACCGAGCTTACATCTCCGGCCTATCAACCCAGTAGTCTAGCTGGGGGCCTTACCCCATTTGCATGGGTGGGATACCTCATCTTGAAGCGAGCTTCCCGCTTAGATGCTTTCAGCGGTTATCCCTTCCGAACGTAGCCAACCAGCCGTGCCCCTGGCGGGACAACTGGCACACCAGAGGTTCGTCCGTCCCGGTCCTCTCGTACTAGGGACAGCCCTTCTCAAGTATCCTACGCGCACGGCGGATAGGGACCGAACTGTCTCACGACGTTCTAAACCCAGCTCGCGTACCGCTTTAATGGGCGAACAGCCCAACCCTTGGGACCTGCTACAGCCCCAGGATGCGACGAGCCGACATCGAGGTGCCAAACCATCCCGTCGATATGGACTCTTGGGGAAGATCAGCCTGTTATCCCCGGGGTACCTTTTATCCGTTGAGCGACACCGCTTCCACTCGCAAGTGCCGGATCACTAGTCCCGACTTTCGTCCCTGCTCGACCTGTCAGTCTCACAGTCAAGCTCCCTTGTGTACTTGCACTCAACACCTGATTGCCAACCAGGCTGAGGGAACCTTTGGGCGCCTCCGTTACATTTTAGGAGGCAACCGCCCCAGTTAAACTACCCACCAGACACTGTCCCTGAACCGGATCACGGTCCGAAGTTAGATACCCAAATCAACCAGAGTGGTATTTCAAGATTGCCTCCACCCATACTGGCGTATGGACTTCACCGGCTCCCACCTATCCTACACAAGCTAATTCGAGTACCAATGTCAAGCTATAGTAAAGGTCCCGGGGTCTTTCCGTCCTGCCGCGCGTAACGAGCATCTTTACTCGTAATGCAATTTCGCCGGGCCTGTGGTTGAGACAGTGGGGAAGTCGTTACGCCATTCGTGCAGGTCGGAACTTACCCGACAAGGAATTTCGCTACCTTAGGATGGTTATAGTTACCACCGCCGTTTACTGGCGCTTAAGTTCTCAGCTTCGCCCCCGAAAGAGCTAACCGGTCCCCTTAACGTTCCAGCACCGGGCAGGCGTCAGTCCATATACATCGAATTACTTCTTCGCATGGACCTGTGTTTTTAGTAAACAGTCGCTTCCCCCTGCTCTCTGCGGCCATACAACGCTCCACCCGCAAGGGGCTTCACGTCTCCGGCCCCCCTTCTCCCTAAGTTACGGGGGCAATTTGCCGAGTTCCTTAACCACAGTTCGCCCGATCGCCTCGGTATTCTCTACCTGACCACCTGTGTCGGTTTGGGGTACGGGCCGCTAAGAACTCGCTAGAGGCTTTTCTCGGCAGCATAGGATCACTGACTTCACCTGAATCGGCTCGGCATCACGTCTCAGCCACATGCGTCGCGGATTTGCCTACGACACGGCCTACACGCTTACCCCGGCACAACCACCGGCCGGGCTCAGCTACCTTCCTGCGTCACCCCATCGCTTGACTACTACCCACCAGGTTCCCAGAATCAACCGCATCAACCCGAAGGCATCAACGACATCAAATGGTTAGCACAATGAGGTTCACCACGGACGCTCTTTCGCGGGTACGGGAATATCAACCCGTTGTCCATCGACTACGCCTCTCGGCCTCGCCTTAGGTCCCGACTCACCCAGGGCGGATTAGCCTGGCCCTGGAACCCTTGGTCATCCGGCGGAAGGGTTTCTCACCCTTCTTTCGCTACTCATGCCTGCATTCTCACTCGTGCCGCGTCCACAACTGGATCACTCCGCTGCTTCACCCGCGGCACGACGCTCCCCTACCCATCCACACACCTGCACACACCCCAAAAGGAGCATGCGAAGTCACATGTGAATGCCACAGCTTCGGCGGTGTACTTGAGCCCCGCTACATTGTCGGCGCGGAACCACTTGACCAGTGAGCTATTACGCACTCTTTAAAGGGTGGCTGCTTCTAAGCCAACCTCCTGGTTGTCTATGCGACCCCACATCCTTTTCCACTTAGCACACGCTTAGGGGCCTTAGCTGGTGATCTGGGCTGTTTCCCTCTCGACTACGAAGCTTATCCCCCGCAGTCTCACTGCCGCGCTCTCACTTACCGGCATTCGGAGTTTGGCTGATTTCGGTAAGCTTGTGGGCCCCCTAGACCATCCAGTGCTCTACCTCCGGCAAGAAACACGCGACGCTGCACCTAAATGCATTTCGGGGAGAACCAGCTATCACGGAGTTTGATTGGCCTTTCACCCCTAACCACAGGTCATCCCCCAACTTTTCAACGTTGGTGGGTTCGGCCCTCCACGCGGTCTTACCCACGCTTCAGCCTGCCCATGGCTAGATCACTCCGCTTCGGGTCTAGGACACGCGACTGAACGCCCTATTCAGACTCGCTTTCGCTACGGCTACCCCACACGGGTTAACCTCGCCACATGCCACTAACTCGCAGGCTCATTCTTCAAAAGGCACGCCGTCACCCCTAAAGGCTCCGACGGATTGTAGGCGAACGGTTTCAGGTACTATTTCACTCCCCTCCCGGGGTACTTTTCACCATTCCCTCACGGTACTTGTCCGCTATCGGTCACCAGGAAGTATTTAGGCTTACCAGGTGGTCCTGGCAGATTCACGGCAGATTACAGGGGTCCGCCGCTACTCGGGAACATCCACAGAAGACCAGCCACTTTCACCTACCGGACTCTCACCGTCTACGGTTGGCTTTCCCACACCATTCGGCTAGCAACTGGTTTTATAACTTCTCGACCCAATGTCAGTTGAATCAGCAGAGTCCCACAACCCCAACCACGCAACCCCTGACAGGTATCACACGCAGCCGGTTTAGCCTCAATCCGCTTTCGCTCGCCACTACTCACGGAATCACATTTTGTTTTCTCTTCCTACGGGTACTGAGATGTTTCACTTCCCCGCGTTCCCTCCATACACCCTATGTGTTCAGGTGCAGGTGACAGCACATGACTGCTGCCGGGTTCCCCCATTCGGACACCCTGGGATCACAGCTTGGTTGACAGCTCCCCCAGGCCTATCGCGGCCTCCCACGTCCTTCATCGGCTCCTGGTGCCAAGGCATCCACCGTTCGCCCTTGACAACTTGACCACAAAGATGCTCGCGTCCACTGTGCAATTCTCAACAAACGACCAACCCACAACCCACAACCACCACACCAAACCCCACCACCAGAAAACCTGGCTCCGGAGATCCGTTTGCGATGACAGGCCATGCCTGGCAACCCGAAACAACAAACACACGTGTTTGTTCCTTCAGGACCCAACAGGGTGCTCATCATCCACCACCAGCCGCACCACCAACACACGTTCCCACCACAACCCCAAAGGATCGCAGCTGTACTAGCAGTCGAATGGCCGTTGCCGGCAACAAACTCACCAGTGTCTCCGCCATCGAGCACCCCACCACCACATTCGGATGATGCGGGCTCCTAACCCACTTTCGCGGGCAGGTGCTCCTTAGAAAGGAGGTGATCCAGCCGCACCTTCCGGTACGGCTACCTTGTTACGACTTCGTCCCAATCGCCAGCCCCACCTTCGACGGCTCCCTCCACAAGGGTTGGGCCACCGGCTTCGGGTGTTGCCGACTTTCGTGACGTGACGGGCGGTGTGTACAAGGCCCGGGAACGTATTCACCGCAGCGTTGCTGATCTGCGATTACTAGCGACTCCGACTTCACGGGGTCGAGTTGCAGACCCCGATCCGAACTGAGACCGGCTTTTTGGGATTCGCTCCACCTCACGGTATCGCAGCCCATTGTACCGGCCATTGTAGCATGCGTGAAGCCCTGGACATAAGGGGCATGATGACTTGACGTCATCCCCACCTTCCTCCGAGTTGACCCCGGCAGTCTTCGATGAGTCCCCGCCATAACGCGCTGGCAACATCGAACGAGGGTTGCGCTCGTTGCGGGACTTAACCCAACATCTCACGACACGAGCTGACGACAGCCATGCACCACCTGTGAACGGCCCCGAAGGACCCGACATCTCTGCCGGATTTCCGCCCATGTCAAACCCAGGTAAGGTTCTTCGCGTTGCATCGAATTAATCCGCATGCTCCGCCGCTTGTGCGGGCCCCCGTCAATTCCTTTGAGTTTTAGCCTTGCGGCCGTACTCCCCAGGCGGGGCGCTTAATGCGTTAGCTGCGGCACAGAGAACCGGAGAGGTCCCCCACACCTAGCGCCCAACGTTTACAGCGTGGACTACCAGGGTATCTAATCCTGTTCGCTCCCCACGCTTTCGCTCCTCAGCGTCAGTATCGGCCCAGAGACCCGCCTTCGCCACCGGTGTTCCTCCTGATATCTGCGCATTTCACCGCTACACCAGGAATTCCAGTCTCCCCTACCGAACTCTAGCCTGCCCGTATCGGCTGCAAGCCCGCAGTTGAGCCGCGGGATTTCACAGTCGACGCGACAAGCCGCCTACGAGCTCTTTACGCCCAATAAATCCGGACAACGCTCGCACCCTACGTCTTACCGCGGCTGCTGGCACGTAGTTGGCCGGTGCTTCTTCTGCAGGTACCGTCACTCTCGCTTCGTCCCTGCTGAAAGAGGTTTACAACCCGAAGGCCGTCATCCCTCACGCGGCGTCGCTGCATCAGGCTTCCGCCCATTGTGCAATATTCCCCACTGCTGCCTCCCGTAGGAGTCTGGGCCGTGTCTCAGTCCCAGTGTGGCCGGTCGCCCTCTCAGGCCGGCTACCCGTCGTCGCCTTGGTAGGCCATTACCCCACCAACAAGCTGATAGGCCGCGAGTCCATCCCAAGCCGAAAAAACTTTCCACCCCCAGCCATGCGGCCAGAAGTCATATTCGGTATTAGCCCCCGTTTCCGAGGGTTATCCCAAAGCCTAGGGCAGGTTACTCACGTGTTACTCACCCGTTCGCCGCTCGAGTACCCCGAAGGGCCTTTCCGCTCGACTTGCATGTGTTAAGCACGCCGCCAGCGTTCGTCCTGAGCCAGGATCAAACTCTCCAACAAAAATCTGTGGAAAAAATGTCCCGGCAACAAAAAAGTTGCCAAAGGAATCCAAACCAACAAACCAATCCCGAAAGAAAGGCAAGCCGGCCCGGGTATAAATCATAATTGGCACTGGCTTATCAAGCACCCTGTTGAGTTCTCAAAGAACAACCACACACCAGACCACAAACCCCAACCAAGGGGCCCACAACCCGGGGCTTCTATTCCCACTTCCATTCACACCCGGCGTTCCCGCCCGGCGCTTTTACTACGCTACCCGGTCGTTTCCGCCGAGTCAAACCGGTGTTTCCCGGTTTGTCATCACCACCCGATTCAAACCACAACCGGGCCCTCCCTAACGCACACAGCAACCTACACCATGCCCGATCAAGAGGATTCGCAGGCCGTCCGTATCCCCCGGTGTTTCCCAGTGGATCTTGTCCGGTGCCCCGCTGACTCCGAAAAAGTTACCGGATGACCGGATCAACTCCAAATCGATCAACGCAACTGGGTTTCGAACCGAAGGCCGGACAAAGTCGCGGGCGTGGGGTCGAGGCCGCCATCGGGCAGCGGACGATGCCCCGGCGGCGATGGTCGTCGGACCGCCGGCCTGCACGGGCCGGCTTGAACGCCACTCCGTACGCCTCCGCTCGCCGAGCAGGACTCAGGACACGGTGGGGGTGTCGTCGATGGGGCGGTACTTCATGAGGACGACTCCGGAGGCGAAGGGCTCGGCGGAGAGCAGCCCCAGCCGTACGGGCGGTTGGTTGCCGTCGAAGAGGGCCTTGCCCCGGCAAAGGAAGAGAGGATGGACCAGGAGATGGAACTCGTCGACGAGTCGGAGATCGACGAGGGATCGGATCACTCCGAGGCTGCCGTAGATCACGACGTTCCCGCCGGAACCACGTTTGATCTCACCGATCTCGCCGGGGTCGATGCGCTCGAGTCTGCGGGTGTTCCGCCACGGTGCGGTATTCCCGGAAGCGGACACGACGATCTTTTCCAGGTCGTCGACCCGTCGGGCGTACCTCCTCACCTCGTCAGGTTCGTCAGGGTTCCCGGCGGCCTGCGGCCAGTAGCCGGCAAAATCGGCGTGCGTGATCCGACCCAGCATCAGACTGCCGGCGTTCTCCACCAGGTCCTGCTCGTACCTCTGAACCTGCTCGTCGATCAGCAGCCAGTCCATCTCGTCCCGGGGGCCGGCAACATAGCCGTCAAGGCTGATCCACATCGAAACGACAATCTTGCGCATCTCTGGTCCTCCGTCATGGTGTGTTGATCCTCTGCGCCCTGGTGGATCCACCGCTCGACCCGGGCGGTTGCCCCCTGCCGACCAGGCCCTCCACCGACCAGGCCCTGCTGTACCGGCTACCGTCCACCGAAGGCGGCCCGGACAGGTTCGGGTGTCAGCTCCGGGAACCGCTCCTGGAAGTCGAGGACTCCGACCCAGGTGGGGCGCAGACCGATCCGCACCATCCGCAGGCCGGGCTTGTCGATCGCCTCCAGGTAGGCGTTGCCCGCCTCGTCACCCATCCCCGCACGCTGCATCTCGGCGTACTCGGGCAGGATGCCCTCGACCTCGGCCAGGGTGACCCTCCCGCGCAGCATGAGCACCTGCGGAGGCCGGTCGGCGGTATCGATGGAGATGGCCACGTCTGGCCGGGCCCGCAGGTCGCGAATCTTGTACGTGCCGGCGAACGCGCCGACGACCACCTCTTCACCGGTCCAGAGGAAGTTCATCGGGATCAAGCGCGGCGTGCCGTCGTACCCGCTGTAGGCCAGGCGCGCCAGCAGCGGTGCGGCGAGCAGACGCTGCGCCACGGGGCTGTTCAGCAGCGTCACGTCGCCCTGCCTCGGGCTCGCCGCTTGGCTGTTGGAAAGGCTCATGCACGTCACGCTAAGGCATTCACTCCTATAGAACAAGCACAACTCCTGAATTAGGATCTGGGTATCCTGAGGTCATGAGCGGCCTGCGTAGCTATGGGGACCCGTGCGGTGTGGCGCGCGGACTGGATGTCATCGGAGAGCGGTGGGCGGCACTGGTGGTGCGGGACCTCCTGCTCGGCCCGAAGCGTTTCAACGACCTACTCGGCGGCCTGCCCGGCGTGAGCCCGAACGTGCTCAGCCAGCGGCTACGCGAGTTGACCGAGCACGGTGTGGTGCAGCGGCGGGAGATGGGCGCCCCGACGCGGGTCCGCCTCTACGAGCTCACCGATTGGGGCCGCGCGCTGGAGCCCCTCCTCCTACAGCTCGGACGTTGGGGAAGCCAGGCTCCACCGCTACCCGAGGGCGCCCTCGGCGTCGACTCCCTGCTGCTCAGCATCAAGGCGGGCTTCGATCCGGCGCAAGCCGCGGAGCTACGCGGCGTGTACGAGTTCCACGTCGACGCCGACACCTACCTCGCCGAAGTCGGCGACGATTCGGTTCAGATCCGTCGCGACACGGCACCCGGGCGGCCCGATGCGACGCTGACCACCGACATCGACACCCTCCGGGCCGTCTGCGACCACCAGATCACCCTGGATGCGGCACTGGACTCGGGGAAGCTGCGCCTGAGCGGCGACAAGCACGCCACCCGGCGCCTCACCGACCTTCTCCTGGCGCCGTTCACGCCCCCGCCTCAGCCCGCCGCCGGGGCGTGAGCCCAGAAGACCCAACCGCCACGTGTACGCCGGCTCGTCGGCGCCGAGGTGTGTGGCGTTGAACGGTCAGGGCGTCAGCCGTGTCACCAGGTACCAGCAGTTCGTGGGCATCCTCGGCGTGCCTGCCGGAGCCAATCTCTACTGCTGATCCGCGGTCGGGCCTCGTCCACCGCCACTGTGCGGACGAGGCCCGGCAAGTGGGCGACCTCGGCCGATGCCGCCCGACTCGCGGCGCACGACCATCGACCTGCTGGACCACCGAGGCGAGGACCCGCATCACGCCACGTCGATCACGACCTTTCCGGTACTGGTGCCGTTCGCCACGACGGCGTGCGCGTCGGCGACGGTGGCCAGAGTGAACCGCCGGGGGTCGAGGAGAGGCTTCAGCCCACCCGCGTCAGCCAGGGCACCGGCCTTGCGCAGAATCTCCCCGTGGTGCTCGCGTCCCCGACCGGTCAGCATCGGCAGCAGGGTGAAGACGCCGGAGTAGCTGGCGCCACGGAACGACAGCGGCGCGAGGCTGTGGGTGCCCCAGCCGAGCGCGCTGACGACGTGGCCGGTGTAGGTGCGGACTGCGGTGAAGGACAGGTCGAGGGTGGCACCACCGATGGTGTCGAAGACGACGTCGAACCCCTCGCCGCCGGTGTGCTCGGCGACGTAGTCCTCGACCGGGGTGGTGGTGTAGTCGATCGGAATGGCCCCGAGGCTCGTGATGGTCTCCAGGTTCCGGGTCGATCCGGTGGCGAAGACCTCGGCTCCCCGGGCGCGGGCGATCTGGACGGCCATCTGTCCGACCCCGCCGGCCCCGCCGTGGACCAGCACCCGCTGCCCGGCGCCCACCTGCGCCCGGTCCACCAGCGCCTCCCAGCTGGTGATAACGGCGAGTGGCGCAACAGCGGCCTCCCGCAGGCTCAGCGACTCCGGTTTGGGCGCGAGCAACCGGGCGTCGACGGCCACGTACTCGGCCAGCGATCCCTGAAGATCACCGATGCCGCCAGTCAGCCCGTACACCTCGTCACCGCGAGCGAAGCCGGTGACCTCCGGGCCGACCTCCGCCACGACACCGGCCAGGTCCATGCCGAGTACGGCCGGCAGTTGGCTCCGCGCGTGTGCGGCCTTTCCCGCGCGGATCTTGGTGTCCAGCGGGTTGACACCGCTGGCAGCTACCCGAACCAGTACCTGTCCGGGGCCGGGTGCGGGTTTCTCGATCTCCTCCAGGACCAGCGGGCCGCCGAATTCCCTGAGCAGTACGCCGCGCATGGCGCTTACCTCTTCTTCGAGTTCTGAATGGTCGATCTACGGGTATTGAGCCGTGCCGGGGACGCTCGGGGTCAGGACGCCTGGGTGACCAACGACCGGACGGCAGCCTTCGCCTCGTCCACCACCGCCCGGTCCTGCAGCAGCCGACCGGAGGCCAACGCGCCGTCGATCAGGAGCCCTATCTGCCGGGCGAGTGCGACCGGGTCGGCCGTGCCGGTTCGCCTGGTCAACTCCGTGAGCCACGCCTGCCGGCGCTCGACGTGACGAATGGTGATCGCACGGGCCTCCGAGTCCAACGGTGCCTCGACCGCCGCGCTGACGAAGGGGCAACCGAAAAAGCCGTGCCGGTCGAAGGCGTCCAGGAGCGCGTCGAAGAGCCCGACCAGTTGGTCCGCCGGCCGGTCACCGGAGCGCGCCGCGGCTGCCTGCAGTTGGGCCATCCATGAGTCGTCGGTCCGCCGCAGGTAGGCGGCGACCAACTCGTCCTTGGTACGGAAATGTACGTACAGCGTCGACTTGGCCACCCCGGACTCGGCGATGACCTGATCGATACCGACGCCCCGCAGCCCGTTTGCGTAGAACAGCTCCCCTGCGGTGCGCAGGATGCGCTCCTCGGTGTTGGTCTTCCTCGTTCTCGTGGCCATGACCCCTCCCTTAATCGAACAGACTAGTCCGTTCGATTAAGGGCGACAACGTGGCCGCCGCCACGAAACCAGAAGCCTCCAGCCACCGGCCCGACCCACCCGGTCGGCTGCGGCTGGAGGCGCGTCAAGGTCTGTTCCTGGTGCGTCTGGCCGGTCGCACCGGGCCACCTCGACATGGTTTGATCAACACCTCCATCTATCCAGTTAGTCGGCTAGGCTGCCCGGATGATTCGAGACGCGCAGGCGACCCAGCAGCGGCTCCTCGCCGCGGCTGCGGACGAGTTTTCGGCGTACGGAATCGCAGGGGCCCGGGTGGACCGGATCGCCACGGCCGCGAAGAGCAACAAAGCGCAGATCTACCACTACTTCGGCAGCAAGGAGCGGCTGTTCGACGCCGTGCTGGACGCGATCGTGAGGCGGACGGCGGGCGAGGTGCCGATCGACGTGAACGACCTACCCGGCTACGCGGGGCGGCTGTTCGACCGCTACGAGGACGATCCCCGGATCGCCCGGCTCGCCACCTGGTACCGCCTTGAGCGGCCGGGCGAACCCGAACAGATCAAAGTGCTGTCGGACACCATCCGCGACGAACTCCAGCAGATCCGCCGAGCCCAGGAGGACGGGACCCTGCCGGCCCGGTACCGACCGGCCGACCTGCTGAACCTCGTACTGCACCTGTCGTTCCTGTGGGCATCCGTGTTCCCTGAGCTGAAGGACCAGTTCGCGAAGGTCTCCCGAGCGCACCGCCGACGCATCCTCACCGAAGCGGTCAAAGCACTACTGACACCGGACGACGAGTCGGTAGACGGTGGCCAGGACCAGCAGGCGGCGCTCTCCTAGCCCCTCCCGGTGAACGGTCCGGCGATCGGCTCCTTCGCTCACCAGGGCCTCGCGCCACCACCGGCGATGCCGTACCGAAGGCGCGTCCCTCCCTCGGGCGACACACTGGCGCGGCCGCACCTCGTCCGTTCGGTCAGTTGCGGGGCCAGACCCGGACCGGCACGTGGGGAAACGCCGCTGTGAGGAAGTGTTCGGTGAAGCGGTCGCGTAGGAGACAGTCCGGCCAGTTGCCCAGTACTTCGGGCAGGGTGCGGTGGCCGATACTGAGCTGGAGCAGAGCGCCGGGCGGGATGGCGGCGTGGGTACGTGGGTCGGTGGACGGGCTGACGGCGCCGGGTATGGCCGTCACTGCGGTCAGCTCACCGTCGGTGAACTCCAGCCGGGCGGCGTGGCCGTACGTGTCGATGGTCAGCGCTGGCTCGGGCCATCGCAGTTCGGCTGTGTGCCAGCGATTTCGCAGCAGCGGTTGTAGCCGGGCGAGCAGGTCGACCGGGTTGCCGGTGCGGACGTACCACCCTCTGGGCCGCTTCACTACCCCGGGCGGGCCGAGGCGGGCCAGCGGGTGGTTCGGGTCGAGGATGGGGCGGACCGCCGCGAACGGCCTGTCCGCCGATGCCTCGTACTGCCGGCCGACCTGGTTCAGGTGTGCGTGCATGGCGGCGGCGGCCTGCGGCCAGTCGGCCGGTCGCTCGCAGGCCGCCGCGACCACGATCAGTTCGCCGGCGGCGGAGAGCCGGGCACCGTGAACCAGGTAGCCCCGCACGTCGGCGCCGTGCACCAGGACGGCGACCTCCCGCCGGGCGATATCCGCCGGACGGCGCCCGGCGATCTCGTACCGCCACACCTCGGCGTCCCTCGCGCAGACCAGGGCATTTACGTCAGCGAGCCGCTGATCGATGTCGGCCAGGGCGTCCGCGTCCGCGACGGTGGCGGGGCGGACCATCGGGCCGCTGGAGGAGCCGTCCGACCGGTCCTGCCCGATGGCCGGCAGCGCGGTGACCGGTACCAACGCGGCACCGTCGTTGGCCAGGGCGTAGTCGTAGCCGAGCCGCCGGTAGAAGTACGGGATTCCCTCGATGATCTGGACCGGCACACCGTCGACCGCGTACCGCTGGTGCAGCGCGGCGAACAGCCGTTCGGTGAGCCGGTTCCCGCGGTGCTCCGACGCGGTGCCGACCAGTTCTACCTGGGCTACCGGCAGTCGGACTCCGGCCAGGCACCAGTCCTGCCGCAGCCCCACGAGGCTGGCCACCGGCCGGCCGGTGGCGGAGTCCTCGGCGACCAGGAAATCGTCGGGCGCGACCGAGGGATGGCCGTCCAGCAGGTCTTCGACCCACGCGGCGATGCCGGGGTGCGGTTGCCCGTTGGTCACCGTCTGAAGCTGGACCGATGCGTGCAGGCGAGCGAGTTCGACGGCGTCGCAGGCTCGGCCCGGCCGGATCACGTAGCGGTCGTTTTCCCTTGTCATACCTTGTCTCCTAGGTGGCGTGGCGGCCGGAGTCCTTGATCTGAGCGTCGAGCCGTCGTCGGCAGGCCGGGGGTCGGCTGCTTACCTGGAGCGGGAATTCGGTGTGATGGCGAGTGCGGCGGCGGCGGCAACCACGGCGACGACCGCGCCGGTCGTGAAGCCGCGGGCGAAGCCGTCGGTGCCGGTGCCGGCGAGGCTGACGGCGGCGACACTGGAGGCGACGGCTGCGCCGAGTGAGGCACCGAATTCGTGGAAGGTGCTGACGATTCCGGAGGCGAGGCCAGCTTCGTGTGCGGCCACCTGTCCCAGTGCGGTGGCGGAGGCGACGACGAACAGGGACCCGGTGCCGGCAGCCGCGACCGTCATGCCGACCACCATGGGGGCGGCCCCATCCCAGATCGCGGGGATGGCCAGGCCGGCGGCGGCAACGAGCAGCCCGGCCACCGCCAGGGTGCGGGGTCCGGTGCGGCCGATGACGCGCCCCGCCGCATTGGCGCCGAGCATGGTGGAGAGCGCGATGGGCAGGAAGAGCAGGCCCGCGGTCAGTGCGCCGTAGCCATAGTGTTCCTGTAGGGCGAACGTGCCGAGGAAGAACATCATGATCATGAGTGCGGTGGCAACGAGGATCAGCAAGGTGCCGGTCGCCACGGGCCTGCGGGTCAGCAGCCGCACGTTCATGAGCGGATTTGCGGCCAGGCGCTGACGCGCCATGAACCCGGCGTACAGGACCGCCGATGTCGCCAGTAGCGCGGCGGTGGTCCAGGTGAACCAGCCGTGGTCTCCGGCCCTGATGAGCGCGTAGATCAGGGTCGCTGTCGCAGCGGTCACCAGGGCCGCGCCGGGAACATCGAGGGCGGCCCTGGTCGCGACCGCCGGCTGCGCCGGCAGGTACGAGCGGAGCGCGAACAGCAGCACCAGACCGACCGGGACGTTGATGAAGAAGATCCATGTCCAACCTGGTCCGGCGGTGAGGACTCCGCCGAGCAGGACGCCGAGTGCGGCGCCGCTGCCGCCCAGCGCGGACCAGATGCCGAGGGCACGGTTGCGTTCGTCGCCGTCGAAGATCGTGACGATGAGCGACAGTGCCGCCGGGGACAACATGGCGGCGGCCATGCCCTGCGCGACCCGACCGGACAGGAGCATCGGTCCAGAGGTGGCCAGTCCCGCGGTCAAGGATGCCGCCGCGAACAGCAGCAGACCGGCCAGGACGAGCCGGCGGGCTCCGAACAGGTCGGCGGCGCGACCTCCGAGCAGCAGTAGCCCACCGAACGCGAGGGTGTAGCCGCTGACCACCCAGGTGAGGGTTTCCCGCCGCAAGTCGAGGTCTGCGCCCATGTGCGGCAGAGCGATCGCCACGACGGTCACATCAAGGATGAGCATGAGTTGCGCGACGCCGACCAGCCCCAGGATCCGCCAGCGTCGCGGATCAGGGCTACGGGTCGGAGTGGTTGCGGTCATGGACTCGGACACGAGTTCGCCTCCGAACTAAGTCATACAACGGGTGTTCAACTTATGTCGGGGGTACTGTAACTCGTACATCCAGTGTTTGACTTAAGGAAGTTGCATGTCTCACTCCCCTGCCCGATCTGGACGCCGGGCGGACGCGCGGCAGAACGCCGAAAAGATCGTGCAAGCGGCCGTCGCCTGCCTCGGGCGCAACGCCGAGGCGAGCATGAACGACATCGCGCGGGAGGCAGGGGTCGGCAGGGTGACCCTGTACGGGCACTTCCCGTCCCGAGAGGCCCTGGTCGAAGCCGCGTTAATCCGACTGCTCGCCCAAGGGAATGAGGTACTGAAGGCCGTCGACCTCACCGGCGACCCCCGCGACGGGCTACGGGCACTCGTGGAATCCGGCTGGCTGCTGATCGCCCAGGCGGCCTCGGTCCTACAGGCGGCACAGACGGCGCTGCCATCCGGCCGCGTTCAGGAACTGCACGCCAAACCCGAGCAGCGGGTTCATGACCTGATCCGCCGCGGCCAGGCCGAACGCGTGTTCCGGGTCGACATTCCGGCCGACCTGCTCGCCAGCGTCCTGCACCACATCCTGCACGGCGCGGCCACGGACGTGGTGGCCGGACGGCTCGATCCGACCGATGCGCCACGTTTCGTCGCTGAGATGGCCTTGGCTGTCTGCGCGGTCCCACCTGCCACCCTCGGCACTGACTGAACCTACAAGGTGGTTGCATGGTCGAACCATCTGGTTGTACGGTCGAACCATGCAGAGTGGGGAGGTCGACGCCGCACAGGAGGCCCTGATGCGGTTCGTCCGCAACTTCGGCCTCCACCAGCCCGACCGCACCCCGTGCGGGCAGCCGCTACCGGTCTCCGAGGCGCACGCCATGGTGGAGATCGCCCGCGAGGGGCGGATCCGCCAGGTCGAGCTGGCCCGCCGGTTGCGGTTGGAGAAGAGCACCGTCAGCCGCCTGGTCACCAACCTGGTCAGCCGTGGTTGGTTGTACCGGGAGGCGGCCGACGGTGATGGCCGCGGCGTTCTGCTGGTGCTCACCGACGCAGGCGCCACCGCTGCCGCCCGGCAGGCCGACGCCCGCCGGAACCGGCTCACCGCCCTCCTCGATCGCGTACCCGATGACCAACGCGCCGCGGTGGTGCGCGCGCTTCAGATCCTCGCGGAGGCCACTGTTGAACCGTCTTGACAGCTCCCGGACCCGTCGAGCCCTGCTCCTGGTCGCCGCCGCCGCGCTGAGCAGCGGCTGCGCCGACAACCCGGCGGCGTCGATGCCAACACCCGCGACCTCCGGCCGACAGGCCGAGGTCGCCGAGCGGGGCGCCTCCGTCATGCCATTCGACCTGGAACGCACCACCCACCAGTTCACCAGAACCGACACCGGCGGCGTGCAGACCGTGGTCGCAGACGCCCCTCAGGACACCGCCCAGGTAACCCTCATCCGGCAACACCTCGCCGCGGAGGTGGACCGCTTCCGGCGCGGCGACTTCACCGACCCCGGCCGCATCCACGGCAACGAGATGCCCGGCCTCGAAGCGCTACGTGCCCACGGCGGGCGGATCACCATCGACTACGAACCCACCCCCGACGGGGGACGCGTCACCTACACCACCAGCGACGCCGAGCTTCGCAACGCCCTGCACCACTGGTTCGACGCCCAAGTCAGCGACCACGGCCAGCACGCCACCCGCTAGACACCAAAATCAGAGGGGCCCCAGACCCGACCGCACGCCACCCGGCGCGGCAGGTCACGCCGGGTGGCGACGCACTTTCGGTGGACGGAAGCCGCGACAGGGGTCGGGGTCGCCGCCCCCGGCCACTGTCGGTCAGGCGGCTGGTGCGGTGTGGTGCCGGACGGTGATGGTCTGCTCCTCGGTGAACTCGATCAGCCCGTCGTGGCCGCTCTCCACGCCGATGCCGGACTGCTTGCGGCCGCCGAAGGCCACCTGCGGGGTGAGGTGCATGATCTCGTTGACCCAGACGGTGCCGGCGTCGAGCCGGCGGGCGACGGCGAGCGCGGCGTCGGGATCGGCCGACCAGACGGAGGCGCCGAGGGCGTACTCGCCGGCGTTCGCCCGGGTCACGACATCGTCGACATCATCGAAGCGCAGCAACGGCAGGACGGGGCCGAACTGCTCCTCACGTACGATCCGGGACTCCTCCGGCGGATTGTCGACCAGCGTCACGGGAACGAAGAAGCCCGGGCCCGGCTCGGGCGTTCCGCCGGTCAGGAACGTGTACCCCTGTCGTCGGCAGTCCTCGATCAGGTCGAGCACGGTCTCGTACTGCCGACGGTTGGAGATCGGGCCGAGTTGAGTGCCCTCCTCCATCGGATCACCGATCCGGACCGTGGCGGCGTACGCGGCGAGGGCCCGGGTGAGTTCCTCGTAGATGTCGGCGTGGATGTAGACCCGCTTGGCGGCCAGGCAGATCTGGCCGGTGTTGCTGAATGCCGCCCAGAACAGCTGCTCCGCCATGCTCGGCACATCCACGTCGGGCAGCACGATGGCCGGGTCGTTCCCGCCCAGCTCAAGGGTGACTCGGGTCAGGGTCGGTGCCGCGCCGGCCATGACCGCGCGACCGGTCTGGGTGGAGCCGGTGAAGCTGACCTTGTCGATGCCGGGGTGTCCGCTGAGCCAGGAGCCCAGGTCGCCGCTTCCCGAGACGACGTTGACCACGCCGGCCGGCAGTACGTCGCGCAGCAACTCGCCGAGCCGCAGGGTGGAGAGCGGGGTGAACGTCGAGGGTTTCACCACCACGGTGTTGCCGGCCAGCAGTGCCGGCCCGAGCTTGAAGGAGAGTTGCCCGATCGGGTAGTTCCACGGCGTGATCGCGGCGACCACTCCCAGCGGCACCCGCCGGGTCACCGACAGGCGCTCGGCGCTGTCCTCGTTCACCGCTTCGGGCAGGGTCAGGGCGGCGGTCTCGCGCAGCCAGTAGCTCAACCCGGCCACCTCGGCCGTCGCCACCGCCAGCGCCTTGCCCTGCTCGGCGGTGACGAGCCGGCCCAGCTCGACGAGGTGGGCGTCCACCACGTCGGCCATCTGGAGCAACAGCTTCTGCCGCTGTTCGAAGGGGACGGCGGCCCAGGCGGGCGCGGCGGCGCGGGCGGCGGCCACGGCGGTGTCGAGTTCCGCTCGGGTGCATTCGGGGGCGGACCCGACAACGGACTGGTCGGCAGGGTTGATCACGTCGAACGACGACCCGCCGGAGACCGCGGCCCCGCCGATCGTCATGGTCAAGTTGGTGGTACCGGTCGACAACTGCGACATGGAAGGACTCCAGTGAGGGTGGGTGCGGCGACGACATCTCGTCCCCGAATCCACCCTCGCGCTCTTCGCCCGGCCCGAGAAGGCCGCGTCTTCCGGGGAGCACGGCACCCTGGCACGCCTGCGACCAGGGACTCTAGGCTGGTTGACATGCGCAGCGGCAATGCTCTTGGGGAGTTCCTCCGGGCCCACCGCGCCCAGGTCGAACCCCAGGATGTCGGGCTCCGCGGGGGCGGCGACCGTCGGGTGCCCGGGCTGCGCCGCGAGGAGATCGCCGTGCTGGCCGGGGTGAGCGTCGACTACTACGCCCGCCTCGAACAGGGCCGGGAGCGCCACCCGTCGCCGCAGATACTCGAGGCGATCGGACGGACCCTGCGGCTCGCCCCGGACGCGCGAGGCCACCTCTTCCGGCTCGCCGGGCTGAATCCCAGGCTGGGCCCGGACAGTTCCCGTGACCTGGTCCACCCCGCGCTACTGCAACTGCTGGACGCCTTCCCCGCCTCGGCCGCCTACGTGCTCAATCCCGCATTCGACGTGCTCGCCACCAACAGCGTCGCGGCGGCGCTGCTCGCCCCGTTCGCGGGCACGACCAACACCAACATGGTGCGGGTGCTGTTCCAGCACCCGAAGGCACGCTCCGTCTTCCTGGACTGGCCGACCCTGACGGAGAACACCGTGCACGCCCTGCGCCTCAACGCCGGGCTCTTCCCCGACGACCTGGAGATCCAGGCGCTCGTCGCCGACCTGCGGCAGGCCTCGCCGGAGTTCCGCTCCCTGTGGGCCGACCAGACCGTACGCGGCCTGACCCGCCTGTTCAAGGTCTTCCACCATCCGGACGCCGGGCGGATCGAGCTCACGTACCAGACCTTCGATGTCCGCGACGCTCCCGGTCAGCAACTGCTCGTCGGCACGCCGGAACCGGGCAGCCGCAGCGCCGAGGCGCTCGCCTACCTGGCCGCCGTACACCCGTCCGCCTGAACGGAGCGCGGCCCACGCCGCTAGTCCCGCCCGGCTCCGGAACCTGCCGAACGTACGCCTCTCGGTACACGGCACCGGCCGTACCAGCGGTTTGAGACGCACGTCACTCCCGATGGAGAACCTGGAGCGGGGCGCCGGTCGTCTAGCCGGATGTGAGTGGACGTGACACGGCGGGGGCACCCCAGCCCGACGATGAGACGCTGGTGCGCCGCATCGCCCGGGGTGACGATGCCGCGTTCGACGAGTTCTACCGCCGTACCGCTCCGTGGCTCGCCGTACGACTGCGTCGGCGGTGTGCCGACGACGACGTGGTGGCCGAGGTGATGCAGGACGCGTACCTGGCGGTGTGGCGCGCGGCGGCCGGATACGCGGGGTCGTACGCCGGGGGTAGCGCCGCTGGCTGGCTGTGGACCATCGCGGCGCGGCGCCTCGTCGACGCGTACCGGTCGCGGGCCCGGCGGTTACCTCCGCCCACCGGTCTACCCATGGCCGTCCTGACCGTTCCGGGCGCGGAGGACGAGGTCGTGGGTCGGCTCATGGACGACCCGGTCGCCAGCGCGGTGCGTGATCTCGCGCCGGAACTTCGGGAGGTGGTGCAGGCCATGGTGCTCGACGAACTCTCGGTAAGCGAGACATCGGCGCTGCTCGGGGTGCCGGAAGGCACGGTCAAGACGCGCGCCCGGCGGGCCCGGGCGCTGCTGCGGGAGGTGTTGTCATGACCGCCGGCCACGCCCCACCCGGGCTCCTTGCCCGGTACGCGACCGGTGACGATCTGCCGGTGGACGCCGTCTGGGCGTTGGAGGTGCACCTGGAGGGCTGTGCCGGTTGTCGGCACCGGCTCGGTGAGGCGGTACGCGCGCAGTCCCCCGCCGTCGCGGCCGTTGTCGACACCGTGTTCGCCTCGGTGGCGCCCGCGGTGCGGGCCGAGCCCTCGCCTCGGCGCCGCCGGTGGCCGGCGCTGCTGCGCTGGGCGGCCCCCTCGGCGCCCGCCTGGCTGGCGATGACGGTGGCCGCCCTCCTCGCGGCGATGCTGCTCGACCTGGCCGCGGCACGGGTCGGGCAGACCAGGCCATCGCTGCTGCTGCTCATCGCACCGGTGGTCCCGATGCTCGGTGTGGCGGCGTCGTGGACCCGCTCCCTCGACCCCGCGTACGAGTTGGTCGCCTGCACCCCGCGCGCCGGGCTCGGCCTGGCGTTGCGCCGTACCCTCGCGGCGCTCCTCGTCGTCATGCCGCCGCTCGCGGCGGCCGGGGCGGTGGTCGGCGCGGCGCCGGTGCGCTGGCTGCTGCCGAGCCTCGTGTTCGTGGTCGGCGCGCTCGCGCTCGGCGCGTTCATCGGAGTCGGCCGGGCGGCCGCCGCCGTCACCGTCGGGTGGCTCGGCGCTGTGGTGGCGCCGAGCCTGGTCCGGTCGCGGATGCCGGTCGCCCTCGACCCCCGCAGCACCCCGGTCTGGGCGGCCTGTGCCGTGCTCGCCGTCGGTGCCGTCCTGCTCTGGCGCGGCGCCTTCCAGCGCGACGCCAGCCATCGATAAGGAGATCACGTGGTACGCACAGTGAGCCCCGACGAAACAGCGCCGACGACGTACGCCTGGCCGGTCCAGGCGCAGGAGCTGCGCCTTCGGGCCGGGCGACATACCGCCGTCGAGGGACTCGATCTCGCGCTGGGGATCGGCGTGCACGGGCTGCTCGGGCCCAACGGGGCCGGCAAGACGACGCTGATCCGGGCGCTCGCCACCGTGCTGCCGCCAGCATCAGGTCGGCTGGAGATCCTCGGGCAGCCCGTCCATCGCGGCGGGGACCTGCGGTCGGTCCGGCGCGCACTCGGGTACCTGCCGCAGGACTTCGGGTACTACCGCCGATTCACCGTCCGGGAGTTCCTCGAGTACGTCGCGTGGCTGAAGGAGATGGCGCCGCGCGACGTACCGGACGCGGTGCAACGGGCGATCGACCGGGTGGGGCTCACCTCGCGGGCCGGCAGCATCATGCGGTCCCTGTCGGGTGGCATGCTGCGCCGCGTCGGTATCGCACAGGCGATCGTGAGCGAACCGAGCCTCCTGCTGCTGGACGAGCCGACCGTCGGCCTCGATCCGGAACAGCGGATGAGTGTTCGAGCGATGCTGCGCGACCTCGGCCGGGACAGCTGCGTCGTGGTGGCCACGCACCTGGTGGAGGATGTGGCGGCGGCGTGCACCGGCGTGGTGCTGCTGCACGAGGGCCGGTTGGTCTTCCAGGGGGTGCCCGCCGACCTGACCCGCGCCGCCGGTGCGGAACCCGAGGCCAGCGGCGACAGTGAGATGGAACGCGGGTACTCGGTGCTGATGGGGCGCCACCGCGAGCAGGGTGGTCGGTCATGAGCCACCGGATCGCCTGGATCGAGCTGCGCCGCTCGGCCGCGCCGTGGGTCGGTCTACTCGCCGCTCTCCTCGCCTGGGCCCTGGCGGCGGACCCCGAGCGCTGGGATGGACTGTGGATGGCGACGGCTGTCGCGCACCACGGCAACCTGTGGATGTTGTGGCCGTTGGCCCTGGCTGCCGGCGCCTGGCAGGGGCGGCGCGACCACTCGGCGCGGATGACCGAGCTGGTGACGTCGACACCGCGCCCCGGTGCCGGCCGGATGGCCCCCGGGGTGGTGGTCCTCGTGGGCTGCCTCGTCGGCGGGTACACGCTGGGCCTGCTCGACGGGCTTGGCCGCGCCGCGCTGACCGCCTCGTACCAGCCTTCGGGTTGGTACTGGCCGGTCCTGGTCGGCGCCCTCGGCCTCGCGGCGGCCGGGGTGCTCGGCCTCTGGCTCGGCCGGCTGATGCCGTCGCCGCTGACCGCGCCGCTGCTGGTGGTCGGTGGGCTCGTGCTGGTCATCGGCCCGCAGCTGCTCTGGGAGGGGACCCGCTCGCCGGCGTTGCTGCTGACCCCCGGCTATCTGGGGCCCACCGACGAGTACTCGGCACCGGACTGGCGCACCAACGTGGGGCAGGCGGTGTGGTTCCTGGCTCTTGTCACCACGGCTTGGATCTTGCTCGTCGCCGGTACGCGCCGGACGAGGTTCCTCGCCGTGCTGCCAGCCGTCGTCGGCCTCGCCGTCGCCCTGTCCGTACTACCTCCCCTCGACCGCGCTGCCCCGCACGATCCGCGCGCGGTCGAACTGGTCTGCGCCGACGGGGAACCACGGGTGTGCGTCACCCGGCTGTACGAACCGGTCCTGCCGCAGCTCGTCGAACCGGCTCGGCGGGCGCTGACCGTACTGGGCCGGCTGCCGCACCCGCCGACCTCGGTCGTCCAGGAGACCGGCCGGTACGGGACCGACGTCGAACAGCGCCGTGACACGGTCCACCTGAGCATGACGGTGTTCAGCGACGGGACGATCAGCAGCGGTCCGGGCTCGGTCGAGGAGGCGATCCTCGACGGCGCCGGCACCTGGGCATGTGGCGCCGCCGACGACGACACCGACGCGTGGACCCGCATCGACGCTGCCCGCGTCGCCGCCGGACTCTGGCTGCGGGGCGCGGACGCCGCGCCGGAACTCACCTGGACGCCGGTCCGCGAGCTGGCCGACCGGGCGTTGGCCACCCTGCGCACGCTGCCCGTGGACGCGCAGGTGGCCCGGGTGGCCGCCATGCGCGAGGCCGCCCTTGAGTGCCGGCCGGACCTGTACGACGTGCTCACCACTCCCTGAGGCCGCGCCGAGGCTCACGCTCGACCCTCGGGATGGGTGCCGCGACCCGGTCTCGGTGGGCCGGCAGGGCCGTTCGGTGGGATCCCACCGAACGGCCCTGCCGGATCGGGCACCGGGTCAGGCGCTGGGTCAGGCGCTGGGAAGCCGGTCGCGGTGGTCGCGAATGAACCCGGCGATGCCCCGTGGCGGCCGGCCGACCGCGCCGATGATCAAGTCGACGACGAGGAACGCGAGCAACGGAACACCGAACAGCGGCAGCACCCAGCCGATCGCGAAGACCACGGGCACACCGACGGCGAACACCCAGGTTGGAAGCTTCCGCCAGGCACCCCGGGAGACCGGCGGCGCACCGACAACAGCCCGCCGGTCGGCACGGGTCGGCCGGCGCTGCCACCACATCCGGTAACCCCACACGATCACACAGAGCAGTCCGAGCGCGAGTGCGGCCAACAGGATCTGGTTCGCCGGGCCGAACAGGATCGCCATGTGCGCACTGACACCCAGACTGCTCACCTTCGCCAGCAGCGGCCAGTCGGCGAAGTCGCTGCGGGCCGCGACCAGGTCAACCCCGTCGCGGACAGGAACAACAGACCGACCACAAGCCACACCCCGGTGCTGGCGTGCCAGCCACGGGTACGCCGCACACCCTTGCGGGCGGCGAGATCCGGCAGCACCAACCGGCGCACCCTCCCCGTGACACCCCGCTGGCGGCGCCACCACAACGCCAACCCACCGAGGGCGATCACCCACAGCCAACTCGCCGCCAACTCCGAATAGTGCCGCCCCGCCACACCCAGATGCAGATTGCGGTGCAGGTCGTCCAGCCAGGTCCGCACCGGTGTGTACCCGAACCAGGTCGTCAGCTGCCCCTTCACCTGCGCCGTGTACGGGTCGACGTACACGCTGTGCTGCTTCTCCCCGAGTTCCGGGGAGGTGAACACCACCTGGGTGGTGGCGTCAGACGCTCCGACGGCGACGTACGAGAGCGTGCCGTCAGGATGGGTCGCCCTGGCGGCGGCCACCTGCTCCGCCAGGGGCCGGACCGGTTGGCCGTTGGGCTCGGCCCGCAACTCGGTGTCGTAGATGATCGCGTCGAGCTGTGGGGTGAGCGTGTACGCCAACCCGGTCAACGCCGCCACGACGAGGAACGGCGCCACCAGCACACCGGCGTAGAAATGCAACCGCAGCAGCAACGCGCCCAGCCCGGAGGACCGGCGCGCCGCAACCGGCTCGTCCGAGGCGACGGGCGACGGCGCTTGCCGAGGCTGCTCGGCCTGGGCGGAGGTGATGGACATCGGCTCCCCGATCGAACTCGCGCGGCCTCGTACACCGGTCTCTGATCCTGGTCAAGGCGGCGCCCGCAGATCCCCGTCTGCCGTGACCTCGCCGGATGCAGACGGCTACCGGCGTCCGTTCAAGTAGTCGATGTCTGCCGCACGGAAGTTCCCGGCCTCTCCGTAGCCGACGGAACCCTCTCCCGTCATCGCGCCGGCGCCAGTCCCGGCGACCGCGCGACTGAGGCCACGCCGGGATCACCAGCGCTCCCGGGAACCCCTGCCACCTGGCCCGACCCGCCCCGGCCGGGCTTCCCTTGGATCGTGGGCGAACCGTCCCGATGTGCCTGACCGATCGGTCAGGCATACTGACGCGGACGGAGGTGATCGTGCAGTGACGCGCAACCACACCCGGGAGGACATCCTCTCCGAGGCCGCCAGGCTGTTCGCGCGAGCGGGCTACAAGGGCACGTCCCTGCACGACATCGCGGTGGCGGTGGGCTGCTCGAAGGCAACGCTGCTCTACCACTTCTCCAGTAAGGACGCGCTACTCGCGGCGCTCGTCGAGCCCGCCATCCAGGAGTTGCGGGCCCTGGACACGCGTCTTGCCACACTCGACGGTGAAAGCGCCCGTGCCGCGGCCGTCGACGGCTTCGTCGACCTGGTGCTCCGGTACCGCCGGCAGGTCACCCTCGTCTACGACAGCCTGCAGGCCACCGAGATCCCCCGGTTCGCCGGCATCGACGCCCTATCGGAACGCCTGGTACGCGCGTTCGCCGGTCACTCCCCCGACCCGGTCGACGACATCGCCGCGCGGGTCGTCCTCAGCGGGATCTGCACCGTCGTCATCGAACACGCCGACCCCGACGGCATCGACCTCCGCGACGCACTCACCACAGTGGCCGAGCGGGTGCTCCGACCCCGAACCCGACAAGAAAGCTGACATGGCAACCATCCTCTACCGGCTCGGCCGGGCCTCGTTCCGCCGCCGCCGGCTCGTCGTCGTGCTCTGGCTCGTCGTGCTCGCCGCGCTGGGTGGCTCGGCCGCCGCGTTCATGGGCGAGACATCCGACAAGATCTCCATCCCCGGCACCGAGTCGCAGCGCGCCCTCGACGCCCTCGCCCGCGAGTTCCCGGAGGCGTCCGGGGCTACCGGAGCGATCGTGCTGGCCGCGCCGGAAGGACGGCAGCTGACCGACTACCGCTCCGTCATCGACGACCTGGTCACCGAGGCCGGACGGCTGTCCGGCGTGGTCGGCGCGGTCAGCCCGTTCGACGCGAGGTCCGTCTCGGTCGATGGGCGCTACGGGCTGGTCCAGGTGCAGTTCGCCGAGCGGGCCGACGGCGTCACCGAGCCGCAGCGCACCGCGTACGAGGAGAGCGGTGCCGCCGCACGGGCCGCCGGGCTGCGCGTCGAGCACGGCGGGGAGGTGATGTCCGCCCAGCCGGAAATCGGCAGCACCGAGGGTCTCGGCGTCGTCGTCGCGCTCGTCGTTCTGCTCATCACCTTCGGCTCGCTCGTCGCCGCCGGCATGACCATGCTGACCGCGCTGATCGGCGTCGGGGCCGGCATGGCCGGCCTGTACGCGCTCAGCGGCGTGGTGTCGCTGACCAGTACCGCTCCGGTCCTCGCCCTGATGCTCGGCCTGGCCGTCGGTATCGACTACGCGCTGTTCATCAGCTCCCGCTACCGGCAGAACCTGCTCGATGGCCACGAGCCCGAGGAGGCGGCCGGCCGCGCTGTCGGCACCGCCGGCTCCGCCGTCGTCTTCGCCGGCGTGACCGTGGTCATCGCCCTCGCCGGGCTGGCCGTGGTGAGCATCCCGTTCCTCACCACCATGGGCCTCGCCGCTGCGGGCACGGTCGCGGTCGCCGTCCTCGTCGCGATCACGCTGCTGCCCGCACTGCTCGGCTTCGCCGGCCGCAAGGTGCTCTCCCGTGCCCAGCGCCGCGCCGGCATCGCCGCGGCGTACACGGAGGGCTTCGGGTTCCGCTGGGCGCGACTCGTCATCAAGCTGCGCGTACCGGTGATCCTGGTCGCGATCCTCGGCCTCGGTGCCCTCGCGCTGCCCGCGGCCGACATGCGGCTGGGCCTGCCCGACGCGACCGCCGCGCCGGTCGGCACCCCGGCCCGCGACGCCGCCGACCTCACCAGGGAGGGCTTCGGCGCCGGCTTCAACGGCCGCCTCATCCTCGTCGTGTCGAGCGACAGTCCCGCCGCCACCGCGACCGCGGCGCAGCAGGTCACCACCGCGCTACAGGGTACGGAGAACCTGCTCGCGGTCACTCCGCCGAACCTCAGTCAGGACCAGAAGACCGCCCTGCTCGCGGTCATCCCCACCACCGGCCCCACCGACACGGCCACCGAGACGCTGGTGCACGCCGTCCGGAAGAAGGCCGGTACGGTCGACGGCGCCAACATCGCACTCACCGGTCAGACGGCCATCGGCATCGACGTCTCCGAGAAGCTCTCCGACGCCATGCCCTGGTACCTGCTGCTCGTCGTCGGCCTCTCGGTGCTGCTGCTCATGCTGGTGTTCCGATCGATCCTCGTGCCGATCAAGGCGGCGCTGGGCTTCCTGCTCACCGTCGGCGCCACCTTCGGCATCACCGTCGCCGTGTTCCAGGAGGGCCACCTGGCCGGCCTGCTCGGCGTAGACACCCCGGGGCCGCTGGTCAGCTTCCTGCCGATCCTGCTCATCGGCATCCTGTTCGGCCTCGCCATGGACTACGAGGTTTTCCTGGTCTCCCGGATGCGCGAGGACTTCGTACACGGCGACACCCCGCGCCAGGCCACGATCAACGGCACGGGCCACGGCGCCCGCGTCGTCACCGCCGCCGCCCTCATCATGACGTCGGTGTTCGCGGGCTTCGTTCTGGTCGACGACCCGGTGATCAAGAGCATGGGCTTCGCGCTGGCACTCGGCGTCGCCATCGACGCCTTCATCGTCCGGATGACGATCGTGCCCGCGGTGATCTCACTGCTCGGCCACGCCGCGTGGTGGCTGCCAGCCTGGCTGCACAAGGCCCTGCCGAACGTCGACATCGAGGGCGAGGGGCTACGCAAGCAGCTCACCGTGGAGCCGCAGCGGGAGACCGTGAGCGTCTGACCCCGCACGACGACGGCAATCGGCGCAGTACCGGCCGGGGCCCGAGGCGTCCGCAAACAGGCCGCTCTCGGTGCCCCGGCCGGTCGCGCTCATGCCACCCAACGGGTCGCCCAGCAAACGAAACCGATCGGGTACCAGGTACGCCTCGTATACTCCCAGCTATGGCACATCCGATCCCACCCGTGGACGACACCGCCCCGGCATTGTGCGGACAGGGGCGGGAACTGGTTCGGGACGTACTCGAGCGGATCGGCGACAAATGGTCGGTGGTCATCATCTGCCAACTGGGCCACACCACGAAGCGGTTCAACGAGCTTCGCCGACTGAGCGAGCCCATCACCCAACGCATGTTGAGCGCCACGCTCCAGGGGCTGGAGCGGGACGGTCTGGTCACCCGTACGCTCCGGGACACCAAACCCCTCCGAGTTGACTACGCGCTCACACCGCGCGGCCTCAGCCTTCTCGCCGTCGCACAGAACCTCGCCCGATGGGCGGTGGACAACGCCGCCGGTATCCAGGACTCACGGACCGCCTTCGACGCCCGCTAGGGTCCACGTTCGAAGACGCGTCTCTCCAGGTAGCGCCGCTGCTGGGCGTGGTCGTTTCCACACCTTCCTATCGGTGCCCTACGGGCGTACGCTCCGTGGTGGAGCGCCGGGAAGTCTGGTCGGCAGTCGCACTGTCGCGTCGACCGAGGAGAGCTCCCGTGGACACGTCCGCCATTCGCACCGAAGGTCTCAGCAAGCGCTACGGCCGAATCCTCGCGCTCGATGCGCTCAACCTCACCGTGCCCGCCGGGTCGGTGTTCGGATTCCTCGGTCCCAACGGTGCAGGCAAGTCCACCACCATCCGGCTCCTGCTCGGCATGGCCCGCCCGACCGCAGGGTCGGCCCGCATCTTCGACACCGACTCACGAAACGTGCGCGTCGCACACCAGTCGTTGGCGTACGTACCCGCAGACGTGGCGCTCTGGCCAGGGCTGACCGGCGCGGAAACCCTCGAACTACTGGGACGCACCGGCCCCGGTTTCGATCACGAATACCGCGACGAACTGGTCGAGAGGTTCGCGCTGGACCTGTCGAAACCCGGCCGGACGTACTCGACCGGCAACCGGCAGAAGGTGGCACTGGTCGCCGCGTTCGCCACCCGCGCACCGCTGTTGGTGCTGGACGAGCCGACCAGCGGCCTGGACCCGCTGATGGAACGGGAGTTTCAACGCACGGTAGGGCAGGCCCGCGAGCGGGGACAGACGGTGTTCCTCAGCTCCCACCAGCTCGCCGAGGTCGAGGCCGTCTGTGACCGGGTGGCGATCCTGCGCGCCGGCCGGCTCGTGGAAATCGCTGACGTCGCCGACCTGCGGCGGCTGCACCGCAGCCAGGTCGAGGTCACCTTCGCCGGCACGGCCCCACGGTTGGCCGGGGTACCCGGCGTCGAGACAGTCGAGGTGGTCGGACCGGCCCGGCTGCGCTTCACCCTCACCGGCCCGCCAGCACCCGCGCTCCGGGCCCTGGCCAATGCGGACGTGACAGCCCTGGAAGTTCATGAACCGACGCTCGAAGAGATCTTCCTCGACTACTACAACGAGGTATCCCGGTGAACGCCGTCGACACACGGGCCGCGCGGGTGCCGCCGGTCACCGTACGTCCCGCCGCCGGGCGCTCGGTGACCTGGCTGGCAATCCGGCAGGTACGGCGCAGCGCCGGCATCGTGATACTGCTCATGGCCGGCACGTCAGCCATGGTCGCAAGCACGTACGCCGGCACCGTCGGCGACGCCATGGACAGCGCCTCCCTCGCCGCACTGGCCGAAAATCCGGCCATCCGTACGTTGTTCGGTGAACCGGTCGCCCTGCACAGTGCGGGCGGTTTCACCGTATGGCGCACCGGCACCGTCCTCGCCGTTCTGGTCGGAGTATGGGCTCTCCTCGCCTCGACGCGGGTGACCCGGGGCGAGGAGGACGCCGGCCACTGGGACCTGCTGTTAGCCGGTCGGATCTCCCTGTCCAGCACCGTGATGCGCCACGCCGGGGTGGTTGCCACCGTCCCGATGCTCGCCGGACTCGCCACGACAGCCGCGCTCACAGCCGCAGGCACCCCGGCGACCGGAGCCCTGCCTCACGGGGCCGGTGTCGCACTGGTCGGCGTGTTCTTCGCCGCCGCCGGAACCCTCGCCGCGCAGATCCTGCCAACCCGAAGCGCGGCGAGCGGGGCCACGGTCGCGCTGGTGGGCGCCGGGCTACTCAACCGGATGGTCGGTGACGGCGTCGACGCGTTCGGTTGGCTGCGTTGGCTGTCCCCGTTCGGGCTCATCGCGCTCTCCCGGCCGTACGAGGCCAACCGAATCCTGCCACTGGCGGTGCTGGCCCTGGCCGCGTTCGCACTGCTCGCCGCCATCCCCGCGACCACCGGAGACCGCGATCTCCGGGGCGGCTGGCTCGCTCCCCGGACGGGCCGCGCCCCGCGGGCGGCCCTACTCGGCTCGATACCGGCGTTCGCCATCCGGCGCCTGCTGTGCCCCCTCACCGGCTGGGCCCTCGGCATCGGCGCCTACTACCTGCTCATCGGACTCCTCGCGGTCTCCATGACCGATTTCCTCGCCGACAACAGACAGTTCGCCGACCTCGCCACGCAAGCCGGGTTCGCCGGACTCGGCTCGGTCGAGGGATACGCGGCGGCGATGTTCGGACTGCTCGCCATCCCCGTCGGAATCTTCACCGCCGTACGCATGGCCGCGACCGTCGACGACGAAACCAACCGCCGGCTCACCCCGCTGTACGCCCAACCTGTCACCCGGCTGGTACTACTCGCCGCCGAGGCCGCCGTCACGGTATCCGGTGCGGTGATACTCACCGCCGCCGCAGGACTCGTGACGTGGACGGGGGCGTCCACCGTCGGCGCACCACTAGGGGTGGACGCGGCACTCGCGGGAGCCTTCAACGTCCTTCCGGTAGCCGGCCTCTGCGTGGGCGCGGCCATCTTCGCCGTCGGCTGGCTACCCCGCGCCGTCGCGCTCATCGGCTCCCTACCCGCCGCAGGTGGATTTCTCCTCCAGGTGATCGTCGACAGCACCGGAACGCCGGACTGGATGGGCACGGTGTCGCCGTTCGCCCACCTCGCCTCCGTCCCGGATGTGGCACCCAACTGGCCAGGAACCACCGGGATGCTCCTCACCGCCACCGCGCTCGCCACCCTTGGCGTACTCGGCTACCAACACCGAGACCTACGAGGATGAGCCGATGGTCGGCGACGGTGCGAACCCGCCGTAAGCACCTCGCAAGAATTCGCCACCCCTGGTCGCTCCGGACTGTGGCTAGGCTGGACCGATGGCGACGAGCAACGTTGGTCCGACCAGCCCAGACGGAGATCATTAGTGACGCAACGGGTGCTTGTGGTCGATGACGACCGTACCGTCAGCGACGTGATCTGCCGCTACCTGGAGCACGCCGGATACCAGGTCAGCCACGTAGGAGACGGTGCCGCCGCCCTGGCCGCCGTCGCGCGGCAGGCACCACATCTGGTCGTACTCGATCTGATGCTGCCCAGGGTGAGCGGGCTGCAGGTCTGTCGCGAACTGCGGGAACGGCCGGACGCCCTGCCCATCGTCATGTTGACCGCGCTCGGCGACGAAGCCGATCGGATCCTCGGCCTTCAGCTCGGCGCGGACGACTACCTGACCAAGCCGTTCTCGCCGCGCGAGCTGGTGCTCCGCGTGCAGTCCGTGCTCCGTCGTGCCGGCGGCGGCCCGGACCCCGGTCGGCCCGAGGTCCTGACCGACGGCGGCCTGGTTCTGCGGACCGGCCCCCGGGTGGCCCGGGTGGACGATACCGAGATGGCCTTGACCCTGCGAGAGTTCGACCTGCTCGCGCACTTCATGCGGCACCCGTCCCAGGTGTTCACCCGGGCCGAACTGCTGGAGCGGGTCTGGGGCTGGAACTTCGGTGACCATTCGACCGTCACCGTGCACGTGCGGCGGCTACGGGAGAAGATCGAGGCTGATCCGGCGGTGCCGCGCCGCATCGTCACGGTGTGGGGTGTCGGCTACCGCTACGAGCCAGCGGATGCGTGACCTCGCGCTGATCTTCGTGATCGCCCTCGGCGCGGCGGTTGTCGTCGGCTCCGCCGGTGCACTGTTGCTCCGCCTGCTCCGGCGCAGTTCGATCACCGTGCACCTCTGTGTGCTGCTCGCCGTGACCGTGGTCGCGGTCGTCGTCGGTGTGGTCGCGGTCGCGGTCGCGATGTTCCTGTCCCCGCACGATCTGCAGGTGGTCCTGATCACCGTCGCGGCGGCAGCGACGGTGAGCCTCGCCATGGGTTGGCATTTCGGGCGGAGACTTGCGGCTGCGGCGGTCTGGGCGGACCAGGCCCGAGGTCGGGAGCGGCATCTCGAAAAGGGGCGCCGGGACCTCGTCGCCTGGGTCTCGCACGACCTGCGCACCCCCCTCGCCGGGTTGCGGGCGATGGCGGAGGCGCTGGAGGACGGGGTCGTCAGCGACCCGGAAACGACCGGGGAGTACCACCGACGGATCCGGACCGAGACGGACCGGATGACCCGGCTCGTCGACGACCTGTTCGAGCTGTCCCGGATCAACGCCGGGGCGCTCGCGCTCTCACTGACCGCCGTCCCGCTCGGCGAAGTCGTCTCGGATGCGCTGGCCAGTGCCGCGCCGCTGGCCGCCGCGCGGCGGATCCGGCTGGTCGCCACCGAGGCGGGCTGGCCGACCGTGTCGGCCAGCGAACCGGAACTGGCCCGGGTGGTGGGCAATCTCCTGGTGAACGCGGTCCGTTACACGCCGGAGGACGGTACGGTCCGGATCGAGGCGGGGCGCGAACGCGATTCCGCCTGGTTGTCCGTCTCCGACACCTGCGGGGGAATTCCGCCAGCGGATCTGCCCCGCCTGTTCGAGATGGCGTTCCGGGGCGAGCCCGCACGCACTCCCCGTCAGGCGAACGGGGGCGCCGGAGCCTCGGGGGGACTCGGGCTGGCGATCGTGCACGGGTTGGTCGAGGCGCACGGTGGTCGGGTGGAGGTGCACAACACCTCCGACGGGTGCCGATTTGTCGTCCGACTGTCGGCTGCCTGATCCGTGGGAAACCGGGTGCTCACGCTCAGGTGGCCTTCAGTTCCGCGGCCCCGAACGAAACCGCGAAGCGTTTGCACCAGATCGAGACGCTGCGGAAGGCCGTCGGATCGATCGACGGCGGAAGCTCGTACACCTGGTCACCGCGATTGCCCTTGAGTCGTGCCACCTCGAACCACTCGCCGTCGTCAAACAACCGCCACCCTGCCGTACCCGCGACCACCCGCTGGTCGGTCAGCCAGACCCTCAGGTCCGGCCCGTTCGACGTGTCAAGATCGTGCAGTACGAGCAGGTTCCGCCCGTCGGGCTGTCGAATGACCTCCGCGCGCCCGGTCGTCGCGTGCTCGTGAGTGATGAAGACACCTGCGGCCGTTACCCGGTTCGCTGGCGGCGGGGCGGACGACGGACCAGCCGTAGCTGTGCCGGACGCACCGGGCACCGGGTTCGTCGTCACCGCCACAGGGGGTAGCGCGTCATCGACACGGGTCTCCGTGACCAGCTTCCACGGCTGAAACCAGTAGAGGCCGAACGCCGTCACGATGCCGAGAAGCGTCACACCGGCCCAGGCAAACGGCGACCGGAAGGTCCGTTTCAACATTCGTCGAGGATACGGCGGGGGCATCCACCGAAATCACCGTCGCAGATTGCGAAAGTCTTACGGCCCGCCACCGGGTGGCGTGCACGGGAGGTCCGCACTGGACACCTCGGCCCGGTCCCGCCAGGCCGGTCAGGGCGAACACACCCCCTGCGGGGGAAACAGGAGCAGTTCGCCAACTGCATCGGCATGGAGGGCATCACCGCCTCCTGACCGACGTACCGAACACCGCTGGCCCCGGTCCGCGACCGGGGCCAGCGGAAACCCTCCCGTTCAAGGTCACTCGACCGGGTGTCCGCCAGCACACCGACGCCCGGAGTCGGTACCGCTCGTCGTTCGTTGGTCCGGGTATGGCTCCGACGCCGTTCCGGAAACTCCCGAGAGATCGACCTTCCCGGCCCCTGGATACCACCGGGTCGATCCTCCGGCCCGCCTGTCGAGGCCCGGGACCTGGCCACAGCCCCAACCGCACTGTCGCGAGCGGAGCTCTCCCCGCTAATCCCGCACGTGCAGTTTGAGGTGACGCAGCTGTGCGCAAATCAGTGATAGGGACCGTGTTCATAGCCTTCTCCGGTTGCGCCGCGGCCTCGATGGCAATGGCGGCGACCCACCGGGAGACCGGCCTCGGTCTGGGCCCGGCATGGGCATGGATACTGACCGGCTTTCAGGTCAGCGCTCTCCTGGCCGTCGGGCGTGGTCTGGGAGTCGGCTGGCTGATCGGCGCGAGTGTCCAGGTGTGTTGGGTAACGTACGCGATGCTCACCGCACAGCACGGCTTCATTCCGGGTTGCGTGGTCTCCCTTGTCGTCCAGGGATACTCGTATCTGCGCACACTTCGGCAAGCGAGCGTCAACGCCGGCATCGTGTCCAGCCAGGAGCCGGCCAGACGCAGGGACGCCACCGCCCGAATCCGGCAACGTCGCAGGACTTCGTTCAATCGCCCCGCACAGCCGAGCAGACACCTACGGCTCCGGTAGGTGGCGATCGGATCAGGCCGTACGGGGCATGGCCGCCGTCAGGCTCCAGTCGCGGCCACCACGGGATCGGGTTGTGTCGGCGTGACCAGGGCGGTGGCGGCCAGTGCCGTGCCGATGCTCGCCAGTAGGAGCATGGAGCCGCCGCGAGTGCCTACGCCGAACACAGCCGCCGTTGTGGCGACCAGCGGTCCGGCCGCCAGCAGGCCGGCGATCGTACCGGCCTGCACGAACATCCGACGCAGCGCGAACACACGACCCTGCGCTTCGGGGGTGATCGCGTCCTGCCACAGCACCTGCGAGCAGGAGACCACCACCGGCACCCCGAACGAGAACACGAACGCGGCCACGCAGAGCACGACGGGTCGCGGATGAAGGCCCGCCACGATGACGGCGGCGGCGCTGACCACGGTTGCCGCCCGGATCCACTCGAAACGGCGACGCGGACCGCGCCACAACGACATGGCGAGGCTGCCGGACGCCAGGCCGAGACCAGCCGCCGTGCTCACCACGGCCACGGCCACGCTCTGCCGTGACGGGGGTACGTCCGCCAGGATCAGTGGTAGCAGCAGGACGGGCGCGGCGGCCTGCACGGCGAACAGGGCGGTCGCCAGGCGCAGCAGGTGCACCAGACGCCGGTCGTCCCGGATGAGACGCCGCCCCACCCGGATTTCCGCTCGCCATCCCGACCTGTCCGCTGCGACCGGGCCAGTCGCCGCACCTGGCTCGGGAAAGCGCACCACGGCGAGTGTGAGCAGCCCGAAGGCGATCGAGGCCGCGTCGACCAGCAGGACCACGGTGAGGCCACCCACGCTGAGCAGCGCGGTGGAGAGGGTCGGGCTGAGCAGTTGCGCGGTCGACAGGGCTGTCTGCGTCATCGCGCCGGCCCTCCCCCGCTGGGCGGACGGAACCATCGTGGTCACCGCCGCGGAGAGGGCCGGCCATTGAAAGGCGGCACAACCGGACTGGACGGCGACCAGCAGGTAGATGTGCCACACCGCGAGGTGGCCGGTGCTCTGGCCGGCCACCAGCGCCACGCTGGCGCTCAGCGCGACCGCGTCCGCGCAGAGCAGGATGGTGCGTCGGCGATGCCGGTCGACGAGCACGCCGGCCCACGGAGACAGCAGGAGGCCGGGCACGAAGGCGAGGAACAGGCCGATCGAGTACTGGGTGATCGACTGGGTCTGCTGGTACACCCACAGGCTGAGCGCGAACGCGCTGGTCTTCGAGCCGAGCACGCTGATCAGCCGGCCGGCCCAGATGGGGAGGAAGGTGGTCACGAGAAGGTGGCGCGCAGGACGACCCCCACCTGGGCGAGCGGTCCCTGCCCGCACATCCCGGCATGGTCGGAGTCGACCGCGTGGACGTCCAGCGACCCGGACACGTACGGCTGCCACTGCTGTTTCGCGCCATCGGGGGTGAAGCGGCCCTGGGTGGCGGTGAAGTGGATCGCGTCGCCCCGGAACAGCGGCGGCTCGGTGCCGTGGTGGAGGCGCATGCCGGTACGCACGTTCCGCAGGTAGGTCCGGACGTGCTCCTCCCCGACCGTCCAGGGGAGGGCGTCGTCGACGAGACGTGCGGTGGCCGGCGCCGTCAACGGGGCGGGCACGGTCGCCGGGTCGACGCCGGCCGCGCGTAGCAGGTCGGCGAGGAGCGTCTCGTCGTTCGGTAGGGGCGCCGGCGCGGCGGACGGGTAGGCGTCCATCATCGCGAGCAGCGCCACCGCGTCGCCGTCGCGTTGCAGTGCCGCGCCGACGGCTTGGGCGAGGGTGCCGCCCGCCGACCAGCCGAGCAGGTGGTACGGGCCGGCCGGTTGGATCCGGCGGATGTGCCGGACGTACCAGGCGACGAGATCGGCCGTGTCCGGGTCGGGCTGTCCCGCATCGAGCAGCGGTGCCTGGAGTCCGTAGATCGGGCGGTTGGCGTCCAGGTGCCGGGTCAGGCCGGCGTAGCACCAGCTCAGGCCGCTGGCCGGAGGCAGGCAGAAGAGTGGCGGCCGGGTGCCGTGGGAGCGCAACGGGAGAACCGGCTGGAACGGATCGCCGGTCCGGTCGTCGGTGAGCAGCGGAGCCAGCGCGGCGACGGTGGGGTGCTGGAACAGGGTGACGAGGGGGAGATCGGCGCCGAGGTCGGCGCGGATTCTGCCGATCAGTCGGGTGGCCAGTAGGGAGTGGCCGCCGAGGTCAAAGAAGTCGTCGTCCACACCCACACTGTCAACGCCGAGGACGTCCGCGAACACCTGACACAACAACTCCTCCTCGACCGTGACCGGCCCACGACCCGCCACGACCGGCAGCTGATCCGGGACCGGTAAAGCCTTCCGATCGAGCTTGCCGTTCGCCGTCAACGGCAACGCGTCCAACCACACGAACGCCGACGGCACCATGTAACCCGGCAACCGACCAGCCAACCACTCCCGCAACAACCCCACATCCCCCACACCAACCACATACGCCACCAGCCGCTGATCCCCCGGCGTGTCCTCACGCACCACCACCACCGCCCCGGCAACCCCAGGACACGACACCAACGCCGCCTCGATCTCCCCCAACTCAATCCGGAAACCACGCAACTTCACCTGGTCATCAGTCCGACCGAGATACTCCAGACTCCCGTCGGCCCGCCACCGCACCAGATCCCCACTGCGATACATCCGCTCACCAGCCGGGCCGAACGGATCCGCCACGAACCGCTCCGCCGTCAACCCCCGCCGATTCAAATAACCATGCGCCAACTGCACACCAGCCAAATACAACTCCCCCACCACCCCCGGAGGAACCAGCCGCAAACCCGCATCCAACACATAAACCCGCGAATTATGCATCGGAACACCGATCGGCGTCACACCAGCACCCGGCGACGTCTCCGCCCCCGTAACAGCGATCGTGACCTCCGTCGGACCATACAAATTCCACAACGGCACACCCAGAACCGCCGCGAACTCATCAACCAACTCCGCCGGCAACGCCTCACCAATACAAATCACCAACCGCAGACCCGTACACGCCGCCGCGCCCTCATCAGCCAGGAACAAACGCAACATCGACGGCACGAACTGCACCACCGTCACACCCCGCTCCCGGATCAACCCCGCCAAATACGCGGCGTCACGATGCCCACCCGGCCGCGCCACCACCACCGACGCCCCACACACCAACGGCCAGAACAACTCCCACACCGACACATCAAAACCAACCGGCGTCTTCAACAACACCCGATCCGAAACACCCAAACCAAAAGCATCCCGCATCCACGCGAACTGATTCACCACCGCACGATGCGACACCACCACACCCTTAGGACGCCCCGTCGAACCCGACGTATAAATCACATACGCAGGAGCATCCGGCGGCACCCACAACCCAAGATCAGAATCCGGGCCCTCGCACAAAGGCAACTCACCATCAAAAAACACCACCGGAGCCGCATCAGCCAACATAAAAGCAATCCGATCCGCCGGATAATCCGGATCAATCGGCAAATACGCACCACCCGCCTTCACCACCGCCAACAACGCCACCAACAAATCCACCGACCGAGGCAACGCCACCGCCACCACCGACCCCACACCAACCCCCCGACCAACCAACAACCGAGCAAGCCGATTAGCCCGCGAATTCAACTCACCATAAGACAACCCACCCCCCTCAGACACCACCGCCACCGCACCCGGCGCCACCACCACCCGCTCCTCAAACAAACCCGACAACGACCCCCCCGGAACAAACCGCGCCGTGTCATTCCACCCACACAAAACCCGCCCACGCACCTCCTCACCGAGGACATCGATCTGGTGGAACGACGTACGTGTGGATTCGAGCGCCGACACGGCACTTTCCACCGCGACTGAGATCATCACCGACAGCGGTGCCGGGGCGGCGGCCTGGACGGTGACCGAGAAGCCCTCACCCAGGTCGTCGACCATGACGGCGATCGGGTAGTTGGTGCGTTCCCTGACCTCCAGAAGGGTGATGCCCTCCAGGCCGTCCGCCGCCACCGTCGGGGTGGTGTGGCGGTAGTTGAGCAGGGTGGTGAAGAGCGGCGTGCCCGCCGGTACGCCGCTGGCGCGCTGGGCGACGGCGAGCGGGGTGTGCTCGTGGGCCTGGAGGTCGGCGAGCTGGTCCCGTACGGCGGAGAGCACCTGCGTCAGGCTCTGCGCGGTGTCGGTGGTGACGCGCACCGGCAGTGTGTTGATGAACAGGCCCGGAGTGTCGCCGCCGCCACTCATCCGTCCGAACAGGACGGTGCCGAAGACCACGTCGTCACGGCCGGAGAGCGCCGACAGGACACGCGCCCAGACGGCGTGGAAGAGCACCGCGGGACTCATGCCGTTGCGGCGGGCCGCCGCGCGCAGCCGTGCCGCCAGTGCGGGCGGCAGCGGGGCGGTGGTCTCGGTGACGCCGCTGCCGTCACCCTGCACGTCGAGCAGGCCGAACGGCGCGGTCGGCTCGTCGACATCGCCGAGCAGCGATGCGAAATAGCGTTCGTGGTCGTGCCGGGACGCGCTCAGCAGCGCCCGAGCGACGTGGTCGCGGAACGGCACCGGTTCGGGAAGGTCTCCGCCACGCCCGGCGATGACCGCCCGCACCTCACCCAGCAGGACGTCCATCGCCGCGTGGTCCTGGACGATGTGGTGGATCCGCACCACGGCCTCGTGGCCGTTGACCTCGACCCGGATCAGCGGGGCCTGGCTGAGGTCGATGGCGCCGCCGGACACCTCGATACGCGCGGTGCGTTGGACCACCTGGACCGGGGCCCGTAGCCCCTCCCAGAGGATCGCGGTGCGGAGGATCTCGTGCCGGTCGACCACCTGCTGCAACGCGGCCAGGAAGACATCGAGGCGGGCCTGGGAGTCGAAGCGCAATGTCAGCGGCAGTACGTAGACGTCGTCACGGCCGGTGCCGCGCGTCATCAGGTGGTGGAAGAAAATGCCTTCCTGTAGGGGTGCGAGCGGGTAGATGTCGACGATGTTCGCCGCTCCGCCGGGGATCCGGGCGGCGATGACGTCGATCTCGTCCTGGGTCAGGTCCGCCAGCGGGAACGCGTCCGGCACGAATGCCACGCCGGTCCGCCTGGGCGGCACCACGATCTCCTCGATCGGGTTGCCAAAGGTGCGGGCCAGCCCGGCCGGGGTCGGGGCCAGGAAGATCGAACGTACGTCGACGGCGACGCCCCGGTCACGCAGTCGCTGGACCAGCGTCACCGCCAGCAGGGAGTGCCCGCCGAGGGTGAAGAAATCGTCGTCGGCACCGACCCGGTCAACACCCAGAACCTCAGCGAAGACCTCACAGACCAACGCCTCCCGAGCCGTCCCCGGCGCACGATAAACCTCACCGGAAACAAACCCCGGCGCCGGCAACGCCCTCCGATCCACCTTCCCGTTCACCGTCAACGGCAACGCGTCCAACATCACGATCGCCGCCGGCACCATGTAGTCAGGCAACCGAGAACGCAACACACCGGACTCGACAACACCCCCGACGACATATGCGACGACCCGACTCTCCCGAACCACAACCGCCGCCTGCACCACCCCGGGGAGTGCCAGCAACGCCGCCTCAATCTCACCCAGCTCGATCCGATAACCACGCACCTTCACCTGGTCGTCGACACGACCAACAAACTCCAGATTCCCGTCACCACGCCACCGGGCCAGGTCTCCGGTCCGATACATCCGCTCACCAGTACCACCGAACGGACTGGCGACAAACCGCTCCGCCGTCAAACCCGGCCGGTTCAGATACCCACGAGCCAACTGCACACCCGCGACGTACAACTCCCCCACAACACCGACCGGAACCGGACGCAAACCCCCGTCCAACACATACAACCGGGTATTCCACACCGGCCGACCGATCGGCACCGCGCCCTCGTCGTCACCGACTCGATAATCAGCTACCGCGACGGTGGTCTCAGTCGGACCATAACTGTTCACCACCGCAACACCGGACCGCCAGGCAGCCACCTGCTCACCGTGAAGCGCCTCACCGCCGACCACCAACAACTCGGCCGGCACATCGGACACCATCGGCAGGTGCCCGGGAGTCACCTTCAAAAAGGACAGATCAGCAGCTGACCCGACCTCACCCAGCACAATCTGACCACCACACACCAACGCCCCGAAAACCGAAGTGACCGTGGTGTCGAACGCCGGCGACGCATGGAACAACACCCGCCCGTCCAACCCCGGATACACCTCAGCCACCCGGGCGACATAGTTCACCAACCCCCGATGGGTGACCACCACACCCTTCGGCCGGCCCGTCGACCCCGAGGTGTAGATGACATACGCCGGATGATCGGGCGACACCAACCGACGGAACCCCGCGTCGACACCCTCCACCGACGCCAACACCTCAGCCGTCAACACCACCCGAGGCGCCGCATCCGCCAACATCAACGCCACCCGGTCAGCCGGATGACCAGGATCGATCGGCAGATACGCCCCGCCAGCCTTCAACACACCCAACAACGCCACCACCAGATCCACCGACGGCGGCAACACCACCGCCACCACCGACTCCGGACCCACACCACAACCAACCAACCACCGCGCCAAGCCACTCGCCCGCAGATCAAGCTCCCGATACGAAAGCCCACCCACCGCCACCGCATCCGGCGCCCCGGCCACCCGCGCCTCGAACAAATCCAACACCGACACCGCCGGAACCAACCGCGCCGTGTCATTCCAGCCGCGCAGGAGAAGTTCACGCTCGCCGCCGTCCAGGACGTCGACCCCGCTCACCACCGTGTCCGGGTCCTCCACCACCGAGGTCAACACCCGTACGAACCGCCGCGCCAACATTTCCACGTCCGCCGCGTCGAACAGATCCGCCGCGTACACGATCCGGCCCCGCAAACCGTCCGGCGTCTCCGACAACTGGAAGTCCAAATCGAACTTCGCCGGAACCTCACCACCCACCACCGGACACACCTCAACACCCGGCAGATCCACCACCGGCACCGCATTGTTCTGCACCGCCACCATCACCTGAAACAACGGATGCCGACCCATCGACCGAACCGGCGAAAGATCCTCCACCACCCGCTCAAACGGCACATCCTGATGCGCGAACGCATCCAAACAAACCTCACGAACCCGCCCCAACACCTCCACAAAACTCGGATCCCCAGAAACATCAGCCCGCACCACCAACGTATTCACAAAAAAACCAACAAGCTCCTCCAACGCCTCATCCGTTCGACCCGCCACCGGCACACCCAACGGCACATCCGAACCCGCACCCAACCGCGACAACAACACCGCCACCGCCGCCTGCACCACCATGAACACCGTCACACCCTCAGCCCGCGCCAAAGCCACCAACCGACGATGCACATCACCACCCACCACCACAGGCACCACACCACCACGATGCGACGCCACCACCGGACGCGACCGCACACCAGGCAACGACAACTCCTCAGGCACGCCCGCCAGGGCGGTACGCCAGTAGGCGAGCTGGGTGTTCTCATCGACCAGCAGGTTCCGCTGCCAGAGCGCGTAGTCCGCGTACTGCACCGGCAACGGAACCCACTCCGGAGCCGCACCCGCCAACCGCGCCCGGTAAGCCACCGACACGTCACGCGCCAACGGCGCCAACGACCACCCGTCCCCCGCGATGTGGTGCACCACCAGCACCAGTACGTGCTCCTCCGGCCGTAGCCGCAGCAACCGGACCCGCACCGGCAGATCCGCGCCGAGGTCGAAGGGCCTGCGCACCTCGGTCGCGATCTCGTCGTCGAGCTCAGCGTCGATGACGTCGCGCGCCCCCAGATCGACCTGTGCCTCCGCCACGGCCAGCACCTGCTGGCGAGGGGCTCCGCCCGTCATGGGGAAGACCGTGCGCAGCGCCTCGTGCCGCGCGACCACGTCGTTCAGTGCCGCGGCGAGCGCGGTCTCGTCCAGCGGTCCGGTCAACCGCAGCACGAGCGGAATGTGGTAGGTCGGGCTGGGACCTTCCATGCGGTCCAGGAACCACAGCCGCTGCTGGGCGAACGACAGCGGGACCACCTCGGGTCGCGGTGTGGCCCTCAGTGCGGTACGCGCCGGCGCCGCTGCCGACAGCCGTGCTGCCAGCCCCGCCACGGTCGGTGTTTCGAACAGCGCCCGTAGCGGCACCTCCGCGCCCAGGGTGGAGCGGATGCGGCTCATCAACCGCGTGGCCAGTAGGGAGTGGCCGCCGAGGGCGAAGAAGTCGTCGTCGACGCCGACGCTGTCGACGCCGAGCACGTGGGCGAACGCCTGGCACAGCAACTCCTCCGCAACGGTGGAGGGCGCGCGGCCGGTCGTGGCGGAGGCGAAATCCGGTGCGGGCAGTGCGGTCCGGTCGAGCTTGCCGTTGGCCGTCAACGGCAGGGCGTCCAACGACATCACCGCAGCGGGCACCATGTAGTCGGGCAGCATTCCCGTCAGGTACGAGCGCAGTGCGGACGGGTCCGGTGCCGCCCCGGCGTCGGGTACGACGTACGCGATCAGTCTTGTCTCGCCGGGGATGTCCTCGCGGGCCACGACCGCCGCCTGCCGCACTCCGGGCACGGCCAGCAGCGCGGCCTCGACCTCGCCCGGTTCGATCCGGAACCCCCGCACCTTGACCTGGTCGTCGGCGCGGCCGAGGAATTCGAGGTTGCCGTCGGCCCGCCACCGGGCCAGGTCACCGGTGCGGTACATCCGCTCTCCCGGGCCGGCGATCGGGTTCGCGACGAACCGTTGTGCGGTGAGCGCGGACCGGTTCAGGTAGCCGCGGGCGAGTGCGGCGCCGGCCACGTAGAGTTCGCCGGTCACGCCAACGGGGACCGGGCCGAGCGCCGCGTCGAGTACGTAGAGCCGCAGTCCGCCGATCGGGGTGCCGATGTGGGGCGCGGCAACATCCACCGCGGACATCGGTGCGGTAGTCGTCGCGCAGACGGTCGTCTCGGTCGGGCCGTACGCGTTGAGCAGGGTTCGTCCCCCGGCCCAGCGCGCGGCGACCTCGGCCGGCAGTGCCTCGCCGGCGGAGATCAGGGTGGTGATCGAGGGCAGGCTGTCCGGGTCGAGCACGGCCAGCACGGCCGGCGGCAGGGTCGCGTGCGTGACGGCGCGCTCCTGCACGGTGCGGACGAGGGCGGGCCCCGGCACCAGGTCGTCGGCGTGCCCGACCACCAGGGCGGCACCGGAGCAGAGCGTCACCGCCCATTCGGAGACCGCGGCGTCGAAGCTCGGGGAGGCGAACTGCAGCACCCGGCTGTCCGGCTCGATCGCGAAACGGTCGCGCTGTGCGAGGACCAGCCCGGCGACGCCACGATGGTGGATCAGGGCGCCCTTCGGCTGGCCGGTCGAACCCGACGTGTAGATGAGGTAGGCGGGATGCGCGGGCAGAAGCGGGCCGGTGCGGTCGGCGTCGGAGAGGTCGGTGCCGGCGAGGTTCCCGTATGCCGTGGCCGTCTGCGGGTCGTCCAGGTTCACGACCGGAGTGCCGGCAGCGGCGAACCGGCTGCTCACGTCGTGGTGGGTGATGAGCACAGCCGGGGCGGCGTCGCCGAACATGAAGGCGATGCGCTCTGCGGGATAGCCGGGGTCGACCGGCAGATAGGCGCCGCCGGCCTTGAGCACGGCGAGAAACGCGACGATCAGGTCGACTGAGCGCGGCAGCGCGACGGCGACCAGCGATTCCGGCCCCACACCGTACGTGACCAGAAGGCGGGCGAGGCGGTTCGCCCGGCCGTTCAGTTCCCCGTACGAAAGCTCTGCGTCCCCGAACACCAGCGCGACGGCGTCCGGCGTGGCGGCCACCTGTTGCTCGAAGAGCGACGGGACGGTCACGCGCGGCGCTTCACCGGTCCCGTTCCAGCCGTGCAGGAGGAGTTCACGTTCGCCGCTGTCCAGGACGTCGACCCCGCTCACCACCGTGTCCGGGTCCTCCACCACCGAGGTCAACACCCGCACGAACCGCCGCGCCAACACCTCCACATCCCCGGCGTCGAACAGATCCGTCGCATACACGATCCGGCCCCGTGACTCGGCGAACTCGAACGACAGATCGAACTTCGCCGGGACCGCACCGACCTCGTCAAGCGGCACCGCCGTGACCTCGACCCCCGGAATCACCAACACCGGCTCCGGCGTGTTCTCCACCGACAGCATCACCTGGAAAAGCGGATGACGCCCCGCCGACCGAACCGGCGCCAACTCCTCCACCAACCGCTCGAACGGCACCTCCTGATGCGCGTACCCACCCAGCACCGTCTCACGAACCCGACCCAACACCTGCGCGAACGTCGGATCACCGGACACATCGGTCCGCACCACCAGCGTGTTGACAAAAAAGCCAACCAAACCATCCAACGCCTCGTCCGTACGCCCAGCGATCGGCGTACCCACCACGACATCCGTACCCGCACCCAACCGCGACAACAACACCGCCAACACACCATGGAGAACCATGAACTGCGTGACGCCGTGGCTCTGGCAGAACCGGGTCAGGCGCTCCCGCAGCGCCGGGCTGATGTCCACCGGGACGGCGCCGCCCCGGTAGGTCGCCACGGCCGGGCGGGGCCGGGTGGTGGGCAGCCGCAGGTCGTCGGAGAGACCGTGCAGGGCGGTACGCCAGTAGGCCAACTGGTTGTCGTCGGCGGCGAGCAGCTCACGTTGCCAGAGCGCGTAGTCCGCGTACTGCACCGGCAACGGCTCCCACTCAGGGGCAGCAGCGGCCAGCCGGGCGCGGTAGGCGGTGGAGAGGTCACGGGCGAGCGGCGCCAGCGACCACGCGTCGCCCGCGATGTGGTGGAGTACGACGACGAGCACATCCTTGATCAGCCAGGCGCGCAGCGGCACCTCCCGCGCGAGGTCGAAGGTGTGTCCGACCACCTCCCGGGGGTCGTCGGCGTGTGACACCCGCACGAGGCCCGGCGACGGCGGCAGGATGTCCTGATGCGGTTCCCCGTCGGTGGAGCCGAAGACCGTACGCAGGACCTCGTGCCGGGCCACGACGTCGTCGAACGCCGCGTCGAGCGCGTCGGTGTCGACGTCACCGTGCAGGCGCAGCACGATGGGGATGTTGTAGGTGGAGCTCGGCCCTTCGAGCCGGTCGAGGAACCACAGGCGCCGCTGCGCGAACGACAACGGCACCCGCTCCGGCCGGGGCCGTGCGCCCACGGTCGTCCGGGACGACGGTTGTGCTCCCGGCAGGCGGGCGGCGAGCGCGGCGACCGTGGGCGCCTCGAAGAGCGCCCGTACGGGGATTTCGACGTCCAGGGCCGTGCGCAGACGGTTCACCAGTCGGGTGGCCAGTAGGGAGTGGCCGCCGAGGTCGAAGAAGTCGTCGTCCACACCCACACTGTCAACGCCGAGGACGTCCGCGAACGCCTGACACAACAACTCCTCCTCGACCGTGACCGGCCCACGACCCGCCACGACCGGCAGCTGATCCGGGACCGGTAAAGCCTTCCGATCGAGCTTGCCGTTCGCCGTCAACGGCAACGCGTCCAACCACACGAACGCCGACGGCACCATGTAACCCGGCAACCGACCAGCCAACCACTCCCGCAACAACCCCACATCCCCCACACCAACCACATACGCCACCAGCCGCTGATCCCCCGGCGTGTCCTCACGCACCACCACCACCGCCCCGGCAACCCCAGGACACGACACCAACGCCGCCTCGATCTCCCCCAACTCAATCCGGAAACCACGCAACTTCACCTGGTCATCAGTCCGACCGAGATACTCCAGACTCCCGTCGGCCCGCCACCGCACCAGATCCCCACTGCGATACATCCGCTCACCAGCCGGGCCGAACGGATCCGCCACGAACCGCTCCGCCGTCAACCCCCGCCGATTCAGATAACCATGCGCCAACTGCACACCAGCCAAATACAACTCCCCCACCACCCCCGGAGGAACCAGCCGCAAACCCGCATCCAACACATAAACCCGCGAATTATGCATCGGAACACCGATCGGCGTCACACCAGCACCCGGCGACGTCTCCGCCCCCGTAACAGCGATCGTGACCTCCGTCGGACCATACAAATTCCACAACGGCACACCCAGAACCGCCGCGAACTCATCAACCAACTCCGCCGGCAACGCCTCACCAATACAAATCACCAACCGCAGACCCGTACACGCCGCCGCACCCTCATCAGCCAGGAACAAACGCAACATCGACGGCACGAACTGCACCACCGTCACACCCCGCTCCCGGATCAACCCCGCCAAATACGCGGCGTCACGATGCCCACCCGGCCGCGCCACCACCACCGACGCCCCACACACCAACGGCCAGAACAACTCCCACACCGACACATCAAAACCAACCGGCGTCTTCAACAACACCCGATCCGAAACACCCAAACCAAAAGCATCCCGCATCCACGCGAACTGATTCACCACCGCACGATGCGACACCACCACACCCTTAGGACGCCCCGTCGAACCCGACGTATAAATCACATACGCAGGAGCATCCGGCGGCACCCGCAACCCAAGATCAGAATCCGGGCCCTCACACAAAGGCAACTCACCATCAAAAAACACCACCGGAGCCGCATCAGCCAACATAAAAGCAATCCGATCCGCCGGATAATCCGGATCAATCGGCAAATACGCACCACCCGCCTTCACCACCGCCAACAACGCCACCAACAAATCCACCGACCGAGGCAACGCCACCGCCACCACCGACCCCACACCAACCCCCCGATCAACCAACAACCGAGCAAGCCGATTAGCCCGCGAATTCAACTCACCATAAGACAACCCACCCCCCTCCGACACCACCGCCACCGCACCCGGCGCCACCACCACCCGCTCCTCAAACAAACCCGACAACGACCCCCCCGGAACAAACCGCGCCGTGTCATTCCACCCACACAAAACCCGCCCACGCACCTCCTCACCGAGAATGTCGAGGCTGCTGATCCGCGCGCCCGGGTCATCCGCAACCGCGGTCAACACCCGGACCAGGCTTCCCGCCAACATTTCCACGTCCGCCGCGTCGAACAGATCCGCCGCGTACACGATCCGGCCCCGCAAACCGTCCGGCGTCTCCGACAACTGGAAGTCCAAATCGAACTTCGCCGGAACCTCACCACCCACCACCGGACACACCTCAACACCCGGCAGATCCACCACCGGCACAGCATTGTTCTGCACCGCCACCATCACCTGAAACAACGGATGCCGACCCATCGACCGAACCGGCGAAAGATCCTCCACCACCCGCTCAAACGGCACATCCTGATGCGCGAACGCATCCAAACAAACCTCACGAACCCGCCCCAACACCTCCACAAAACTCGGATCCCCAGAAACATCAGCCCGCACCACCAACGTATTCACAAAAAAACCAACAAGCTCCTCCAACGCCTCATCCGTTCGACCCGCCACCGGCACACCCAACGGCACATCCGAACCCGCACCCAACCGCGACAACAACACCGCCACCGCCGCCTGCACCACCATGAACACCGTCACACCCTCAGCCCGCGCCAAAGCCACCAACCGACGATGCACATCACCACCCACCACCACAGGCACCACACCACCACGATGCGACGCCACCACCGGACGCGACCGCACACCAGGCAACGACAACTCCTCAGGCACACCCGCCAACGTCCGCCGCCAGAACCCCAGCTGCGCCGCGAGCACACTGCCCGGATCGTTCTCGTCCCCGAGCAGGTCCCGCTGCCACAGCGCGTAGTCCGCGTACTGCACCGGCAACGGAACCCACTCCGGAGCAGCCCCCACCAACCGCGCCCGGTAAGCCACCGACACATCACGCGCCAACGGCGCCAACGACCACCCGTCCCCCGCGATGTGGTGCACGACGAGAACCAGCACATGCTCGTCCGGCCCGACCGCGAAAAGACTGGCGGCGAGCGGGATCTCCGTACCCAGGTCGAAGGTGTGCCGTACCCGGCCCGCGATCGCCGCCGCGAGACCCTCCTCCGTCACGGAGGAGACCGGCAGGTCGACGTTGACCTCACCGGGCTCGAGGATCCGTTGTTCGGGCTCGTCGTCCACCACGGGAAAAACGGTCCGCAGCACCTCGTGCCGGGTCAGCACGTCGTTGAGCGCCGCCCCCAGCGCCGTACGGTCCAGCGTCCCCGACAGGCGGAGCACCAGTGGGATGTTGTAGGTCGCGCCGGGCCCCTCCAACTGGGCCAGGAACCACAACCGCCGCTGCGCGAAGGACAAGGGAATCATCGGGGGTGTCTCCGTAACGAGCGGGGTGGGGGGTGCGGGTGGTCGGTCCGGGGCAGGCCGGATCAGACCGGCGGCCGGTCCTGTTCCATGGCGGCGATCAGGCTCTTGGGGCGCATGTCGGTCCACGACTTCTCGATGTAGTCGAGGCAGTCCTGGCGGGCGGCCTTGCCGTGGACCACCTGCCAGCCGGCGGGTACGTCGACAAAAACCGGCCACAGCGAGTGCTGGCCCTCGTCGTTCACCAGGACCAGGTACTCGGCGTCGTTGTCCTCGAACGGGTTGGTCATGACAGACCCTTTCTCTTTGTCGCTGTCGCGATGGGCAGGTGTTGCAGGAGGTCACGAACCAGATCGCCGGCCGCGCCGACGAGGTAGAAGTGACCGCCGGGAAACGATCGGGCGCGGAACGTCGACCGGGTGGTCGCCGACCAGGCGCCGACGGCGTCCACGATGTCGGTGTCGTCGCTGCCGTGGTAGGCGGTCACCGGTACGTCGAGGGTCGATCGTTCGTCGGGCCGGTGCGCCGTGTAGCGGTCCAGGAGGCGGTAGTCGGCGCGGATGGCGGGCAGCACGAGGTCGCGTAACGCGGGGTCGCGCAGAACCGTGGCGTCGGTGCCGCCCAGTTCCAGCACCGCGTCGACCAGCTCGTCGTCGCCGGCCTCGGCCAGGCCGGGGCGGCGTTCCCGGCCGGGTCCGCCACGTCCGGAGACGAAGAGCGCGTCGGGTCCGACGCCGTGCCGCTCCCTCAGCCGGATGGACAACTCGTACGCGACGGACGCGCCCATGCTGTGCCCGAAGAAGGCCACGGTGGTGTCGAACAGCCCGGCGGATGCGGCGGCCAGCTCGTCGACCAGCTCCGCCATGGTCTGGGCCGGCTCGTCCAGGAACCGGGTCTCCCGCGCCGGATACTTCGCGGCCAGCACCTCGACCCCATCGGGCACCAGGACCGCCCAGGGGCGGAAGAAGTTCGCGGTGCCGCCGGCGTGCGGGAAACACACCAGCCGTACGGCGGGTGCGGGGTGTGGGCGCACGGCGCGGAAGCACAGGTCGGGCGTACCTCCCGCGCTCATCGGTTCTCCCCCCGCTCGGCGCGCGGACGCAACACGGGCCTGGCCCGGGTCGTCGGCAGGGCGTCGATCGCCTGCGCCAGACCGGCCACCGTGGGCGCCTCGAAGACGGTCCTGATCGTGACCTCGACACCCAGCTCGGCGCGGATCCGGGCGATGAGCCGGGTGACCAGCAGCGAGTGGCCGCCGAGGTCGAAGAAGTTGTCCTCGACGCCGACCCCGGTGACGCCGAGCACCTCGCCGAACAGTCGGCACAGGGCCGCCTCCCGTGGTGTCGACGGCGCCCGTGAGGCGGTGGTCGTCGAGGTGCGGTCCGGGACGGGCAGGGCGCGCCGGTCGAGTTTGCCGTTGACCGTGAGCGGCAGCGCGGCGAGCACCACCACCGCCGCGGGCACCATGTGGTCGGGCAGCGTCCGCGCCACGTGGGCGCGCACGGCCGCGGGGTCCGGGGCGACGTCCCCGCCCGGCACCACGTACGCGGTGATCCGTTTGTCGCCGGGTGCGTCCTCGCGCACCATGACCGCCGCCTGGCCCACGGCCCCGTGCCCGAGCACGGCCGCCTCGACCTCGCCGAGCTCGATCCGGAAGCCGCGCACCTTGACCTGCTCGTCGGTACGCCCCAGATAGACCAGCGTGCCGTCGGCACGACGCTTCACCAGGTCGCCGGTGCGGTACATCCGCTCTCCCGGCGCGCCGAACGGGTCCGCGACGAACCGTCCCGACGTCAGCGCGGGCCGGTTCAGGTAACCACGGGCCAGTCCGGCTCCGGACACGTACAACTCGCCGGGCACCTCCGGGGGCAGCACGCCGAGGTGCCGGTCCAGGACGTACGCGCGCAGGTCCGGGATGGGCACGCCGATCGGGCTCTCCGTCGGGCTCACGCTGTCCGGGTCGGCGCCGAGCGGGGCGTACGTGACGTGCACCGTGGTCTCGGTGATGCCGTACATGTTGACCAGCAGGGGCGGGCCGTCCGACCGCCGGGCGTACCAGTCCCGCAGCCGGGTGACATCGAGTGCTTCCCCGCCGAACACCACGTACCGGAGCTTGAGCGCGGTGGCGGATCCGCCGGCCCGCCTCCCCTCCTCCAGCAACTGGTAGAAGGCGGATGGCGTCTGGTTGAGCACGGTGACACCCTCCCGGGCCAGCAGACCCAGGAAGTCCCTCGGGGTACGTGCCACGTCGCGTGAGATCAGCACGAGGCGACCGCCGTGGAGCAGCGGGCCCCACAGCTCCCAGACCGAGAAGTCGAACGCGTACGAGTGGAACAACGACCAGACGTCGTCCGGGCCGAAGCCGAACCAGTGGTCGGTCGCGGCGAAGAGGCGGATGACGTTCCGGTGGGTGACGACGACGCCCTTGGGGCGGCCGGTGGAGCCGGAGGTGTAGATGACGTAGGCGGGATGGTCGGGTCGAAGTGGGGTGCGACGGTCGGCGTCGGTGAGGTCGCCGGCGTCCAGCCCGTGCAGCGCGTCGGGGTCGTCGACGCTCATGGTGCGGCCGGTGACGTTCTCTCCGAGGACGCCGGACGCGATGACGGAGCGCTGGGTGAGCACGGCCACCGGGGCGGCGTCGGCCAGCATGTACGCGATCCGCTCCGCCGGGTAGTCCGGATCGATCGGCAGGTAGGCACCACCCGCCTTCAGTACGGCCAGCAACGCGACGATGAGGTCCGGGGTGCGCGGCAGGGCGATCGCCACCGCCGTTTCCGGGCCGGTGCCGTGGGCGATCAGGTGTCGTGCCAGCCGGTTGGCGCGCGCGTTCAGCTCGGCGTACGTCAGTGGCCTTTCCGCACCGCTGACCGCGACGGCGTCGGGCATCGCGGCGGCGCGGGCCTCGAAGAGGTGCGGGAGCGTCGCGGACCCGGCGCTGTCCACCGGATTCGGGCCGGGGGCGAGGAGGTGGGCGCGTTCCGTCTCGGTCAGTGTCTGCAGACGGTGGAACGGCCGGTCGGTGCCGGGGGTTTCCAGCGCGTCGACCAGGCTCTCGGTGGTGGTCTGGAGCATGGCGCAGAGGGCGCTCGGGGACGCCGGGGTGGCGGCCTGGACGGTGATGGAGAAGCCCTCACCCAGGTCGTCGACCATGACGGTGATCGGATAGTTGGTCCGTTCCGTCACCTCGAGCACGGTGATGCCCTCGAGGCTGTCGGCGGCCTTGCCGGGGGTGCTGTGCCGATAGTTGAGCAGGGTGGTGAAGAGCGGCGTTCCGGCCGGTACGCCGCTGGCACGCTGGGCGACCGCGAGTGGGGCGTGTTCGTGGACCTGGAGATCGGCCAGTTGGTCGCGTACCGAGGTCAGTACCTGCGCAAGGCCGGCCGACCGGGTGTTGATCCGCAGGGGCAGGGTGTTGATGAACAGGCCGGGGGTTCGGCCGCCGCCGCTCATTCGTCCGAACAGGACGGTGCCGAAGACCACGTCGTCGCGGCCGGAGATGACCGACAGGACGCGCGACCAGACGGCGTGGAAGAGCGTTGCGGGGCTCATCCCGTGCCGGCCGGCCGCCGCGCGCAGTCGTGCCGCCAGTGCGGGCGGCAGCGGGACGGTCGTCTCGGTGACACCGCTGCCGTCGCTCCGTACGTCCAGCAGGCCGAACGGCGCGGTCGGTTCGTCCACGTCGCCGAGCAGGGAGGTGAAGTGCGCCTCGTGTTCTTCGCGCGGGACGCCGAGCAGGGCCTGTCCGACGAAGTCACGGAACGGCACCGGCACCGGCAGTTCGTCGCCCTGGCCGGCGATGAATGCCCGGACCTCGTTCAGCAGGACGTCCATCGCCGTGTGGTCCTGCACGATGTGGTGCATCCGGATCCGGACCTCGTGGCCGTCGACCTCGACCCGGATCAGCGGGGCCTGACTGAGGTCGATGGCGCCGCCGGACACCTCGATACGCGCGGTGCGTTGGACCACCTGGACCGGGGCCCGTAGCCCTTCCCAGAGGATCGCGGTGCGGAGGATCTCGTGCCGGTCGACCACCTGCTGCAACGCGGCCAGGAAGACATCGAGGCGGGCCTGGGAGTCGAAGCCGAGCCGGATCGGGAGGACGTAGACGTCGCCGGAGCCGGTCTCGCGGCTCATCAGGTGGTGGAAGAAGATGCCTTCCTGTAGGGGTGCGAGCGGGTAGATGTCGACGATGTTCGCCGCTCCGCCGGGGATCCGGCCGGCGATGAGGTCAATCTCGTCCTGGGTCAGGTCCGTCAGCGGGAACGCGCCGGGTGCCGGGGCGTCGAAGGCGGGGCGTGGCGGCACGACGACCGGTGGCCGGGCGTGACTGGCCGCCAGTCCGGCCGGGGTCGGGGTCAGGAAGATCGAACGTACGTCGACGGCGACGCCCCGGTCGCGCAGTTGCTGGACGAGGGTGACCGCCAGCAGGGAGTGCCCGCCGAGGGCGAAGAAGTCGTCGTCGGCACCGACCCGGTCAACCCCCAGGACCTCACCGAAGACCTCACAGACCAACGCCTCCCGAGCCGTCGCCGGAGCACGATAAACATCACCGGAAACAAACTCGGGCGCCGGCAACGCCGCCCGGTCGACCTTGCCGTTCACGGTCAGTGGCAGGGCGTCCAGCGACACGATCACCGCCGGCACCATGTAGTCCGGCAGGCGGGTGCGCAGGGCGGCGGGCTCGGCCGCGCCCACCACGTACGCGACGATCCGGTGCTCCCGGGCAACGGCCACCGCCTGCGCCACCCCGGGGAGCGCCAGCAGCGCCGCCTCGACCTCGCCCAGCTCGATCCGGTAGCCGCGCACCTTCACCTGGTCGTCGACACGGCCGAGGAACTCCAGATTCCCGTCCGCACGCCACCGGGCCAGGTCACCGGTGCGGTACAGCCGTCCGCCCCGCCCACCGAACGGGTCGGCCACGAACCGCTCCGCCGTCAACCCTGGCCGGTTCAGATACCCACGGGCCAGCTGGGCGCCGGCGACGTACAGCTCCCCGGCGACGCCCACCGGCACCGGCCGCAACCCTGCGTCCAACACGTACAAACGGGTGTTCCACACCGGCCGACCGATCGGCACCGCGCCCTCGTCATCACCGATTCGGTAATCAGCGACCGCGACGGTGGTCTCGGTCGGGCCATAGCTGTTGAGCACGTCGACCCGGTGCCGCCACGGCCCCAGTTGGCTGCTGTGCAGCGCCTCACCACCGATCATCAGCAGCTCGGACGGAACGTCGCCGAGCATCGGCAGATGTGCCGGCGTCACCTTCAGAGAGGTCAGGTCGGCAGCCGAGCCGACGTCGCCCAGCACGACCTGACCACCACGGGCAAGCGTTCCGAAGATCGAGGTGACCGTGGTGTCGAAGGCCGGCGAGGCGTGAAACAGCACCCGGCCGTCCAAGCCGGGATAGACCTCGGCCACCCGGGCGACGTAGTTCACCAGTCCCCGGTGGGTGACCACCACACCCTTCGGCCGCCCGGTCGATCCGGAGGTGTAGATGACGTACGCCGCATGATCTGGCGACACGGTCCGCCCGAGATCGGATCCCGGCCCCGTCGCCTCGGCCAGCATCTCGGCCGTGATCACCACGGACACCTCGGCGTCCGCCAACATGGCATCGATCCGATCGGCGGGATGGTCGAGATCGATCGGCAGATAGGCGCCACCAGCCTTGAGCACCGCGAGAAACGCGACCACCAGATCGGGCGAGCGCGGTAGCGCGACGGCCACCAGCGACTCCGGACCCACACCACGACCGACGAGCAACCGCGCGAGCCGGTTCGCCCTTGCGTTCAGGTCCCGGTAGGAAAGCGCGCCCACCGCTGGCGCATCCGGCGCCGCCGCCACCCGCGCCTCGAACAGGTCCACCACCGTGGCGGCGGGCACCTCGTGATCGGTGTCGTTCCAGCCGTGCAGAACCAGCTCACGTTCGCCGCTGTCCAGGACGTCGACCCCGCTCACCACCGTGTCCGGGTCCTCCACCACCGAGGTCAACACCCGCACGAACCGCCGCGCCAACACCTCCACATCCCCGGCGTCGAACAGATCCGTCGCATACACGATCCGGCCCCGTGACTCGGCGAACTCGAACGACAGATCGAACTTCGCCGGGATCACACCGACCTCGTCAAGCGGCACCGCCGTGACCTCGACCCCCGGAATCACCAACACCGGCTCCGGCGTGTTCTGCACCGACAGCATCACCTGGAAGAGCGGATGACGGGCCGTCGACCGGACCGGCGCCAACTCCTCCACCAACCGCTCGAACGGCACCTCCTGATGCGCGTACGCACCCAGCACCGTCTCACGAACCCGACCCAACACCTGCGCGAACGTCGGATCACCGGACACATCGGTCCGCACCACCAGCGTGTTGACAAAAAAGCCAACCAAACCATCCAACGCCTCGTCCGTACGCCCAGCGATCGGCGTACCCACCACGACATCCGTACCCGCACCCAACCGCGACAACAACACCGCCAACACACCATGGAGAACCATGAACTGCGTGACGCCGTGGGTCTGCGCGAGCTGACGCAGCCGGTCGTGCAGCTCCTCGCCGAGGTCAAGCGTGAGTACGCCGCCCCGATGCGAGGCGACCGGCGGACGCGGTCGGGCGAACGGCAGCCTCAGCTCCTCCGGCAGACCCGCCAGGGCGGTACGCCAGTAGGCGAGCTGACCGTCGTCGGCGGCGAGCAGCTCACGTTGCCAGAGCGCGTAGTCCGCGTACTGCACCGGCAACGGCTCCCACTCAGGGGCAGCACCGGCCAGCCGGGCCCGGTACGCGATCGAGACGTCACGGGCGAGCGGCGCCCACGACCAGCCGTCACCGGCGATGTGGTGCAGCACGAGGACGAGCACGTCGTCGAAGAGCCAGGCGCGCAGCGGCGCCTCACGCGCAAGGTCGAAGGTGTACCCGACGGCGGAGCGCGGATCCCCCTCGCTCGACAGGCGTACCAGGCTCGGATCCGGCGGGAGGATCACCTGATGCGGCTCCCCGCCCGTGGTGGCGAAGACCGTACGGAGCACCTCGTGCCGGGCCATCACGTCGGCCAGCGCCGAGGCGAGCACACTGCGGTCCACGGTGCTGGTGAGGCGCAGCACCACCGGAATGTTGTACGTGGCGCCGGGTCCCTCCAGTTGGCTCAGGAACCAGAGCCGTCGCTGCGCGTACGAGAGGGGCAGCAGTTCCGGGCGATCCCGTACGGTGAGGGCGGCACGGGATGGTGCCGCCCCGGTCAGCCGCGCGGCGAGCGCCGCCACGGTCGGGGCGTCGAAGACAGCACGTACGGTCAGTTCGACGCCCATGGTGGCACGGATGCGGCTGACCAGCCGGGTCGCGAGCAGTGAATGCCCGCCCAGGTCGAAGAAGTTGTCGTCGACGCCGACGTCGTCGACGCCGAGCACCACGGCGAACGCCTGACACAACAACTCTTCCTCGACCGTCACCGGGGCACGACGGGCCACGACAGCCGTGTGGTCCGGCGCCGGCAACGCCCTGCGGTCGAGTTTGCCGTTCACGGTCATCGGCAGGGCGTCCAGCGGCACGAACGCCGACGGCACCATGTACTCGGGCAGGACCCGGCCGAGAGCGCTCCGCAACGCGGTCGTGTCCATCGGGCCCTCGGGCACCAGATAGGCGACGATCCGCTGGTCCCCCGGTACGTCCTCGCGGACGATGACGGCGCTCTGGCGTACGCCCTGCTCCGCCCTCAGGGCGGCCTCGATCTCGGCCGGTTCGATGCGGAACCCGCGCACCTTCACCTGGTCGTCGGTGCGGCCCTGGTAGATCAGTTCGCCCTGCGGTGACCAGCGGACCACGTCGCCGGTTCGGTACATCCGCTCGCCGGCCGGGCCGAACGGGTCCGCGACGAACCGTTCCGCCGTCAGGTCGGCACGGTTCAGATAACCACGGGCCAGTTGCACGCCGGCCAGGTACAGCTCGCCCGCGACGCCCGGGGGAACCGGCCGCAGCCGGGAGTCCAGGACGTACACGCGGGTGTTCCACACCGGGCGGCCGATCGGCACCTCCGCCGGCGTGGTGCCCGGCTCGGCGGTCCACGCCGTGACGTCGATCGACGCCTCGGTCGGCCCGTACAGGTTGTGCAACGTCGCGGGCAGCAGCTCGCGGAAGCGCGCGTGCAGGTCGGCCGGCAGGGTCTCGCCGCTGCAGATGACGGCCCGGAGAGCGGCGCACCCGGACGCGGCCGGTTCCTCGAGGAAGGTCCGCAGCATCGACGGCACGAAGTGCGTGACGGTCACGCCTTCCCGCCGGATCAGATCAGCCAGGTACGCGGGGTCCTGATGACCGTCGGGCCGGGCCACGACCAGGGTGGCGCCGTGCAGCAGCGGCCAGAAGAACTCCCACACGGAGACGTCGAACCCGAACGGGGTCTTCTGCAGCACCCGGTCGGCGGGCGTCAGCCGGTAGGCGTGCTGCATCCAGGCCAGCCGGTTGACCAGGCCACGGTGGTCCACGAGGACGCCCTTCGGGCGGCCGGTGGATCCGGAGGTGTAGATGGCGTACGCCGGGTGTCGCGGATGCAGCGGCTCCCGCCGGTCGGCGTCGACGACGTCGGCCGTGGACCCGGACCCGTCGGTGCCGAGCGTTTCCGCGGTGACCACGAAGACCGGACGGGCGTCCGCGATGAGGTACCCGACGCGCTCGGCGGGCAGGGACAGGTCGATCGGCAGGTAGGCGGCGCCCGTCTTGACCACCGCCAGCAGCGCGACGACCAGGTCCGCGGAGCGCTCCAGCAAAACACCGACAAGCTTCTCAGGCCCCGCACCCCGCGCGATCAGGTGCCGGGCGAGCCGGTTCGCACGGGCGTTCAGTTCCGCGTACGTGAGATCGGTGCCCTCGTAACGGACCGCGATCGCGTCCGGGGTGACCGCCGCCCGGGCCCCGATGAGATCGGGCAGTACGGCCGGCGGCACCTCGGCCACGGTGTCGTTCCACTCCGCCAGCACCTTGCGCCGCTCGTCCGCGCCGAGCACGTCCACGTCGCCGAGGTCGCCGGCGTCGGTTTCCAGGGCGCTCACGATCTCGCCCATGGCGGCGTCCACCATCGCGCACACCGCGCGCGGGTCGATGGAGGCGGCCGTCTGGGCGCTCAGCACGAAGTCGGTGCCGGTGTCGTCCACCGACAGGGTCAGCGGGTAGTTGGTCGCGCCGCCGTGGTGCACGATCTCGACGCCGTCCAGCAGGGCGTCGCCGGCCCGCTCCGGGGCGGGATTGTGCCGGTAGTTGAGGATCGTGCTGAACAGCGGATTCGTCGGTGGGATCCGGCTCGCCTGCTGCGCCACGGACAGCGGCGCGTGCTCGTGCCGGAGGAGATCGGCGAGCTGGTCGCGCATCTCGGTCACCGCCTGCGCCACGGTGGCCGCACCGACCCGCGCGCGTACGGGAAGGGTGTTGATGAAGAGCCCGGGGACGCGGTCGGCGCCCGCGCCGGCCTGCATCCGACCGAACAGCACCGTCCCGAACACCACGTCGTCGCGGCCGGCGAGGACGGCGATCACCCGCGCCCACATCACGTGGAAGAGCGTCGCGGGGCTGATTCCACCGGCGCGCGCCCGGTCGCGCAGCCGCTCGGCGAGCCGCCGGTCGAGCCGGTGGGTCGCCTGCCGGACGTCGCTGCCGTCTGCCCGGGCTTCGAGGAGGCCGTACGGGGCGGTCGGTTCGGTCACGTCGGCCAGCAGCGCGGCGAAGTGCCGCTGGTGCTCCTCCCGCGCCACACCCAGGCGGGCCTGGGCGACGAAGTCGCGGAACGGCAGCGGCGGGGGCAGCCGGTCGGCGCCACCGTCCAGGACGGCGCGCACCTCCCCCAGCACCACGTCCAGGCCCGTCCGGTCCTGGATCAGGTGGTGGATCCGGAGCAGCGCGAGGACCCGCCCCGAGCCGGAATCGGCGGCCACGGTGACGCGCAGCAGCGGCGCCACGCCGAGGTCCATGGTCGTGTCGAATGACGCCGGCAGCCGGTCCACCTCCGCCACCGGGATCCGCGCTTCGCGGAGCACCACCTGGACGGGCTCCCGCAGGCCCTCCCAGACGACCGCCGTCCGGAAGATGTCGTGCCGGTCGACGACCCTCTGGAGGGCGGACAGGAACCCGTCGAGGCGCCCACGGGTGTCGAAGGACAGGACGACCGGCATCACGTAGGCGTCCGTGCCGCCAGCGCTCATCAGGTGGTGGAAGAAGATGCCCTCCTGTAGCGGGGCCAGCGGATAGACGTCCGCGACGTTCGCCGCCCCGCCCGGTACCCGCGCCACGATCCGGGCGATCTCGTCCTCGCCGAGGTCCACCAGCGGCAGCAGGTCCGGGGTGATCCGCCGTGCTCCGGCCGGGATCAGGTTGGGCGGGACCGCCACCTCGTCGCGTGCCACCACGGCGGCGAGTCCCGCCACGGTCGGGGTGGCGAACAGCGCTCGTACGTCCACCGGCAGCCCGCGCAGCCGTAGCCGTTCGATGAGCCGGACCGCCAGCAGCGAGTGACCGCCGAGCTCGAAGAAGTTGTCGTCGACGCCGACCCGGTCGAGGCCGAGGACGTCGGCGAACGCCTGGCAGAGCACCTCCTCGCGGGCGGTGGTCGGCGCGCGGTGGGTGGCTACCGCCGTGTATCCGGGCGCGGGCAGGGCAGCGCGGTCGAGTTTGCCGTTCACCGTCAGCGGCAGCTCGTCGAGCACGACCACGGCGGCCGGCACCATGTGGTCCGGCAGCGCCAGCGCGGCCTGTGAGCGTACCGAGGCACCGTCCACGGCCGCCCCGGGAGCCGGCACGACGTAGGCGACCAGCCGCCGGTCGCCGGGGAGGTCCTCACGGACCACGACCGCCACCCGCCCGACCGACGGATGCGCCGCGACCACGGCCTCGACCTCGCCCGGCTCGATGCGGAAGCCCCGGATCTTCACCTGGTCGTCCGTGCGCCCCAGGAACTCGAGGCGGCCTTCGTCGTCCCACCGGGCCAGATCGCCGGTGCGGTACATCCGTTCGCCGGCCGCACCGAACGGGCAGGCCACGAAGCGTTGCGCGGTCAGGGCCGGCCGGCCCAGGTAGCCTCGGGCCAGTCCGGCGCCGGCCAGGTAGAGCTCACCGGGGACATGCGGCGGCACCGGCCGCAGCGACGCGTCGAGCAGATAGACCCGACTGCCCGAGATCGGGCCGCCGATCGGCGTCAGGCTCTCCGGCCGTACGGTGTGCGCCGTCGAGATCACCGTGTTCTCGGTCGGCCCGTACGCGTTGACCAGTCGCACCCCGGGCACCTCGTCGAGCACGCGTCGGCAGTGTTCGGCCGAGAGCGCGTCCCCACCCGCGAGCAGCGTGCGCAGACCGCGTAGCGCGGTGATGTCGGTGTCCACGACCTCGTGGAACAACCCGGCGATCAGCAGCAGTGTCGTCACGTCGAACGCGGCGATGAGGTCGCGCAGCGCGGCACCGGAGAGCACCCGCTGCGGGGTGACGGCGAGCGCGGCACCGTTGAGCAGCGCCGCCCAGACCTCGAACGCGGCGGCGTCGAACGAGGTCGAGGAGAGCTGGCCGATCACGTCGTGCGGGCCGATGTCGAGATAGTTGGTGTCGCGGACCAGCCGGCTGATCGCCCGCTGCGGTACGAGCACGCCCTTGGGGCGCCCGGTGGAGCCCGACGTGTAGATGACGTACGCGGGATGGTCGGGCAGCAGCGGACCGGTCCGGTCGGCACCGGTCAGGTCGGTCGGGGCGAGGCCCGCGCAGGCCGCGACCGTCGCCGGATCGTCGACGAGGACACGCGCCACGTCCGACACGCCGATCCTGCCGGCCAGCGCCCGGGAGGTCAGGAGCACGGCGGGCCGGGCGTCACCGAGCATGTAGTCGATCCGGTCCGCCGGGTAGTCGGGGTCGATCGGAAGGTAGGCGCCGCCGGCCTTGAGCACCGCGAGCAGCGCGACGACCTGCTCGGGTGACCGGGGCAGCGCGATCGCGACCAGCGACTCCGGGCCGACCCCGAGCGGGACCAGCAGCCGGGCCAGCCGGTTCGCCCGTGTGTTCAGGTCGGCGTAGGTCAGCCGGCCGCCCGGGAACAGGACCGCCGCCGCTTCCGGGGTGGTCGCCGCCAGGGCTTCGAACCGCTCCGGAACGGTCATCTCCGGGAGGGTCTGCGCGGTGTCGTTCCAGTGGTGCAGGATGCGGTCGAGATCGGCGGCGGTAAGGCTGTCGACGTGCTGGAACGGCCGATCCGTGGCGTGCGCTTCGAGCGTGGCGACCAGGCTTTCCGTGGCGATGCCGAGCATGGCACCGAGCGCTTCCGGGGTTGCCGGGGCGGTGGCCTGGACGGTGATCGAGAAGTCCGCGCCCAGGTCGTCGACGGTTACCGTGACCGGGTAGTTGCTGCGCTCCCGGACGTGCAGCAGGGTGACGCCGTCGAGACCGGCGGTCGCGGCGCCGGGGGTGCTGTGCCGGTAGTTGAGCAGGGTGGTGAAGAGCGGGGTCCCGGCCGGGACGCCGCTGGCGCGTTGCGCGACCGCGAGCGGTGCGTGTTCGTGGGCCTGCAGATCAGCCAACCGCCCCTGTACGGCCGAGAGCACCTGCGCGACCGTGGCGGCGTGGGTGTCGACCCGCAGCGGCAACGTGTTGATGAACAGGCCGGGAACCTCCCCGCCGCCGCCCATGCGACCGAACAGGACCGTGCCGAACACCACGTCGGTGCGGCCGGAGATCACCGACAGGACCCGCGCCCATCCGGTGTGGAACAGCGTCGCCGGGCTGATCCGCTGCCGGCGGGCCACCTTCCGCAGCCGGGCCGCCAGCGCCGGTGACAACGGGATCGTCGCCTCGGTGACGCCGCTGCCGTCGCCCTGGACATTCATCAGGCCGTACGGCGCGGTCGGCTCCGTCAGGTCGCCGAGAAGCGTGTTGAAGTACGCCTCGTGCTCCTCACGGGAGACGTCGAGCAGGGCCCGGCCGACAAAATCGCGAAACGGCACCGGTTCCGGCAGTTCGTCGCCGCGACCGGCGACGATGGCGCGGACCTCGTTCAGCAGCACGTCGAGGGCGGTGTGGTCCTGGACGATGTGGTGGATCCGGATCAGGGCCCGGTTGCCGGTGACGCGCACCCGGATCAGCGGGGCCTCGCTGAGGTCGATGTCGATGTCGATGTCGCGGTCGGACACCTCGATCCGCGCGGCGCGCTGGACCACCTGGACCGGCCCGCGCAGGCCATCCCAGACGATCGCCGTGCGCAGGATCTCGTGCCGGTCCACCACCTTCTGCAATGCGCCGAGAAAGTCGTCGAGCCGTTCCCGCGAGTCGAAACGCAGCTCCGCCGGCAGCACGTAGACGTCGTCGGAGCCGTTCCTGCGGCTCATCAGGTGGTGGAAGAAGATCCCCTCCTGCAACGGCGCCAGCGGATAGATGTCGACGATGTTCGCGGCCCCGCCCGGGACCCGAACGACAATCTGGTCGATCTCCTCCTGGGTCAGCTCGGCCAGCGGAAACGCCTCGGGGGTGGGCACCACGAACTCCCGCCGGGACGGCACCACGACCTCCGCCCGGGCCGGGCCGACCGCCAGCCCGGACGGGGTGGGCGTACGGAAGATCTCGCGGACGTCGATCGCGAGACCCTGCTCGCGCAGGCGTTGGACCAGCGTCACCGCCAGCAGCGAATGCCCGCCCAGCGCGAAGAAGTCGTCGTCCACGCCGACCCGCTCGACGCCGAGCACGTCAGCGAACGCCCGGCAGACCAGAGCCTCCCTGGCCGTGACGGGGGCCCGGTAGACATCGCCGGACACGAACTCGGGCGCGGGCAGCGCCTTCCGGTCCACCTTGCCGTTGACGGTGAGCGGCAGTGCGTCGAGGACGACGACCGCCGCCGGGATCATGAACTCCGGCAGGCGCGCCCGCAACACCTCGATATCGGCGGAACCGACCACGTAGGCGACGATCCGCCCGTCCCGCGCGATCACCGCCGCCTGCGCGACGTCGGGAAGGGCCAGCAGGGCCGACTCGATCTCGCCCGGCTCGATCCGGTAACCGCGCACCTTCACCTGGTCGTCGGTACGGCCGACGAACTGCAGATTTCCGTCGCCGCGCCACTTCACCAGGTCGCCGGTGCGGTACAGCCGTTCTCCCGGTCCGCCGAAGGGGTCCGCCACGAAGCGTTCCGCCGTCAGCGCGGGCCGGTTCAGGTAGCCGCGAGCCAGTTGCGCGCCGGCGACGTACAGCTCGCCGGCGACCCCCACCGGCACTGGCCGCAGGCCCGCGTCCAGGACGTAGAGGCGGGTGTTCCACACGGGCCGGCCGATCGGAACGGGGCCCTCGTCGTCGGTGAGCGGATAGTCGGCGCACGCGACGGTCGTCTCGGTCGGGCCGTAGCTGTTGATCACCTCGACCTTGTGCCGCCACCCTCCCAGTTGCTCGCTGTGGAGGGCCTCACCTCCGACCATGAGCAGCTCGGACGGGCAGTCGGTCAGCATCGAGAGATGCCCCGGCGTGACTTTCACGAACGAGAGGTCATCGGCCGATTCCACGTCGCCGACGATGACGTGGCCGCCGGATACCAGTGTGCCGAAGATGGAGGTCACGCTCGTGTCGAACGCGGCCGAGGCATGGAACAGAACACGTCCGGTGAGGCCCGGATACACCTCTTTCGAACGCGCCACATAATTGACCATTCCCCGGTGTGTGACCACCACCCCCTTGGGCCGGCCGGTCGAGCCCGAGGTGTATATGACGTACGCCGGGTGGTCCGGTGTCACTGCTCTGCCGAAGTCGGATTCCGATCCGGTCGCCTCGGCCAGGATCTCGGCCGTGAGAACCACGGACACGGCGGCGTCCGCCACCATGAAATCGATTCGGTCGGCGGGATGGCCGAGGTCGAGCGGCAGATAGGCACCGCCGGCCTTCAGCACCGCGAGAAACGCGACGATGAGGTCGGCGGAGCGTGGCAGTGCGACCGCCACCAGCGATTCCGGGCCGACACCACGGTCGACGAGCAGGCGCGCGAGCTGGTTCGCCTTCGCGTTCACCTCCCGATAGGAGAGCGCGTCCAGCGCGGGCGCGTCCGGTGTGGCCGCCACCTGTGCCTCGAACAGGTCCGCCACGGTCGCGGCGGGGACCTCGTGGGCGGTGTCGTTCCAGGCGTGCAGGATCAGCTCGCGCTCCGCGTCGTCGAGTAACTCGAAGTGCTCGATGCGGTCCCCGGTCGCGGCGTGACCGAGCCAGTCCAGCGCGGCCAGGAAGTTCGCGCTCCGGCGGCTGATCGCTTCCTCGTCGTACAGGTCGGGATTGGCGTCGGCGACGACGCTCATCCCGCCGGACGCCGACCGGTCGTAGACGGAGACGGAGAAGTCGTTGAAGTGCAGACCGGCGATGTTGTACGCGGTGCTGGCGGCGCTGCCGAAGGTCAGGTCGTAGTCGAACGACATGACGTTGATCAGCAGGGAGTAGAGGTTGCCCCGCCCGATCAGGCGCAGGTCGCGCAGCATGTCCTCGGTCCGGTAACGCTGGTGCCGCAAGGCTCCCCGGATCGCCTGCGAGGTCTGTTTCACCAGCTCGGCGGCGGTGGTGCCGGGGCGTACGGTCAGCCGGACGGGCAGCACGTTGGCGGTCATGCCGGGAACGGCCCGGAGCAGGCTGCCGACGCGGCCGATGACCGGCAGGCCGATGACGACATCCCTCGTGCCCGTCGCGCGGTGTAGGCAGAGCGCCCCGGCCGCCACGGCCAGGACGGTGAGGCTGGTGCCGTACCGCCGGGCCGACGACCGGCGCAGCCGCGCGATGTCCGGCGCCAGGTCCCGCGTACGGCGAATGAGCCGGTGGGGCGTCGCGCCGGGTCGCCGGCCGCTGAGACTCACCGGTGCCGGAAGGTCGGCGAGCACCTCGGCCCAGTACGCACGGTCGGCCTCGAAGTCCGCCGACGCGCGGTAGGCGGCGTCGGCGTCCATCAGGACGGTCACCGACGGCGGCGCCGGGGCCGGCGGGTCCTCGCCAGCGGTCAGCGCGGTGTAGGTCTCGGCGACGCGAGCGGCCACCAGCGAGCCGCCGAAGCCGTCGCCGATGATGTGGTGGGTTCGCTGGTACCAGAGATGACGCTCGTCGGCGACCTTGAGCAACGCGAGCGTGAACAGGTCCCCGCCGTGCGGTGAGACCGGCCGGGCCGCGTCTGCCCGCATCCACGCGATCGCGGCCGCATGGGCGTCATCGGCACCGCACATATCGACGATCCGGAATTCCCAGTCGTCCGAATCATCGAAGCGGACAACTGGAAGGCCGTTGGCGTCCTCGTCGAAGCGCAGGTGGAACGCGTCGACCTCGGAAACGACTTTGCGGACAGCTGTTTCGAACAGCGCGCTGTCGATGACACCGTGAATGTCGACGTACTCGGCAATATTGAAGACCGGGTTGTCCGGCTGGAGCCGCTGAGCGTGCCAAATACCAAGCTGACCCGCCATGGGCCGCCTGTAGTCGTCGCCAAACCCGGGCATTCATGCGTCCCTTGAATCGTCGATGTACGCGAAGCGCGCCCGGGATTCTCCCATCGCGGAGACCCGCCATCGGAGACGGCAGGTGAAGAAACAATAAGGAATCAGCAAACACCCGGAAGGTTCATCGACGGCGACTTGTTTCGCGTCACCGGCCTCCGATGTGGACGGTACTCGGCGGCCGGGACATCACCGCCCGGAACAGCCCGGCGAGCACCAGCCCGGCCACCACCATGGCCACCGTCCGCGGATCCGCCGCTCGCGGCAGGGCGTGTTCAGGGGGCGGTCTGGCCGACGGGTTCGGGGACCAGGGCGGTCAACTCGGCGACCTCGGCGTCGGTGAGTCGGATGCGCATGGCGGCGACGTTCTCCCGTAGATGGCCCAGGCTCGTCGTGCCCGGAATCGGGAGCATCGCCGGGGACCGGTGCAGCAGCCAGGCGAGGGCGATCTGCTGGGGCGTGGCCTCGTACCTGGTGGCAAGCGGCGCAAGTGTGCGGGCGACCTGGTCGGCGTTCTCCCCGCCGTCGCGGAGGCTGACCGGGTGCCACGGGGAGAAGACGGCGCCGGACTGTTCCGCTGCGGCGAGGAGGCCCGCCCCGGTGCGGTTGCCGATGTTGTACAGCGCGGTCACCGCGGCGATGTCGGCGATCGAGCGGGCGACGTCGAACTGCTCGGTGGTCACGTTCGACAGACCGATGTGCCGGATGTACCCCTCGTCCTGCATCTTCTTCAGCTCACCGACCTGGTCCTCGAACGGGGCATCCGTGGCGTAGCCGCTGTGCAGGTAGTAGAGGTCGAACCGGTCCAGGCCGAGGCGCCGCAGGCTTGTCACGGCAGCCTGCCGGAGGTATTTCGGGTTGCCCACCGAGCCGAGGGTGGAATAGTCGTATCCGCCCCGGACGAATCCGCCTTTGCTGGCGATGGTCAGGCCCTCCGGGTACGGGTGCAGCGCCTCACGGATGAGGAGTTCGTTCGTGTGCGGCCCGTAGACGTCGGCCGTGTCGATGAAGGTCACCCCCTCGTCGAGGAGGGCGCGCAGCAGCGCGACCCCGCCGTCGTGGTCGGGATACGGCCCCCATACCTGCTTGCCGGTGAGCTGCATCGCGCCGAAACCGACGCGGCCGACCTGAAGGTCGCCCCCGATCGTGATCGTGGCCGGGGAGGGGGTGGGCTGCGGTGTCATGTCATCTCGCTTCAGCTTGGAGGTGCAGGCAAGACGGAGGCATCCTCCAGATTTCCGGAGGATGCCTCCACTATACCGGAGGCATCCTCGGCTTGTACAGTTTCCCCATGCCCATCACCGATCTGCTCGCCCAGCGCCGACCCCACCGGGCCGATGCCGCCCGCAATTTCGACGCCATCCTGGTCGCGGCGCGAGCCGCGTTCGGTGAGTACGGCGCGGAGACGACGCTGGAGGAGGTCGCCCGCCGGGCGGGCGTGGGGATCGGCACCCTCTACCGGAACTTCCCCACTCGGGAGGACCTGGTCGAGGCCATCTATCTCGCCGAAGTCCAGGCGGTCTGCGACTACGCCGAGGAGTTGGACCGGTCGGACGCCTTCGCCGCGCTGGTCTCCTGGCTGCGGCGCCTGGTCCAGTTGGCCAACGCCAAACGCGTGCTGGTGGAGGGCCTGGCGTTCAACCCGGGCGCGTTCCCGGCCGCCCGCGACGCGCTCTACAGCACCGGCGGCTCGCTGATCTCGGACGCCCGGGGCACCGGACAGGTGAACGCGGACCTGGACATCGACGACGTCATGAGGTTCGTCATCGGCGTCAGCCTCGGTGTCTATCGGGACGAGGCGCAACGCGAACGGGTGTTCCAGGCTGCCGTGAAGGGCCTGGCGGCCTCGTGACCCGGACTCCGCCGCCCCCGCTGGCGGGCAACGGTCAACTCTTGGCCGCATGGGCGGAGTTCCACACCACTGACCGGTTGATCCGGTCCGGGTAGCGCCTTCAGTGACACCATCACTCGCCTCCTCACGCCGCACACCTGCCAGTGGACCAGAGGAGCAACCCTGGCCGGGGTGAAACCGTGACAGAAGGCTCCTCAGCGGATCACCGCTGGTCAGGTCGGCGGCGCCGGGCGCGGACTCGCCGACAGGCCGTGCCAGACTGACGACGCCGGGAGCGACCGACACGAGACCCAGGGAACGGTGGATGACCAGCGCCAGGTTCTTCTTCGACGCCGGATCGGGCACCGTTCTGTGGGCGGTCGATCCCGAAGACCAGAAGATCTGGGGATACGCGGTAGATCTTGACGAGCTGCCGATCAGCCCTCATCTCCGGACCGAGCTGATCAACTTGGTGGAGGAGTACGACACCTCCTTGAACTGGGAATACCCACCTGACCCGGGCCCGTGGCGTGAACCGCGCTGCCAACGCTTCAACGAAGCGGTACGGGAGACTCTCGGTCGTCTACGGGCGGAACTCGGGCCCTCCTGGCAGATCCAGGACGGGTTCACCGAGCTCCACGAGGACCCGGACCTGGACCGGTACCTGCTTGATCCAAGGGGTTTTGCTCGCGGCGGGACGAACTGAGCGCACCTGGCCGTTCGCCTTTCCGTTGATCGCCACAGTGGTCGCGTTGACGATGGACGGCGGGGCCCCTGTCCCACTGCCGCCAGGCATTGGCGGCAGCCGGACCATGATGCTCACCCGGGTTGACCGGAACCGGGCTCGGACAGCTTTCGGTGCATCTGCGCCTTGACGGTTTCGGGGGCGAGTTTCGAGGCGCCGGCTATCACCTTGTTCGTCGGGGAGCCCGCGACCACGTGGTCCCTGCCCTTCATCATGGCCTCGAACCCATGCCTGGCGACCTCGGCCGCGTCATCCTTCCTGCCGGCGCCGACCCTCGTGTCCCGCATCTGCGCACGGTCGAAGAATTCGGTGTCGGTCGGACCTGGCATCAGGGCGGTCACGGTGATCCCGGTGTCCTTGAGTTCGTTGCGCAAGGCCTCGGAGAACGACAGCAGGAACGCCTTGGAGGCGGCATAGGCCGCCTCGAACGGACCCGGCTGGGTCGCGGCAATCGATGACGTGAACAGGATCCGGCCGTCACCCCGGGCGACCATGTCCTGCACACCGCGCTTGGCCAGGTGCACAGCCGACCGTACGTTGAGGTCGACGAGCCTCAACTCCTCCTCCAGGTCGGTCGTGGCGAACGCGCCGCCGACACCTACACCTGCGTTGATAGCCAACGCGGCGAGCGGCCTGCCGTCCGAGGATACCTGCCGCCAGAGCTGCTCCACGCCGTCATAGCTGGCCAGGTCAGTCCGGACGGGTTCGACACTCGCCCCATGCTCCTCGACGTCCCGGGCGGCCTGCGAGATGCCCTCGTCCTCGGCGGCTATCACCAGGTCAAAACCATTGCGGGCGAATTGTTTTGCCAGCTCGTACCCGATGCCGCTGGAAGCGCCGGTGACGACGGCCAGTGGCCTGGTGGTGGGGTCGCTCATTCTTCCTGTCCTTTGCTAGGTCGACGTGGTGCCGACAACTCACATGGATGTTTCCGTCGTCCGGCGCCTACCCGCGTGCCGGGCAGCTCAAGCTCCGGTGCCTCAGCCGAGGCGTGAGTGACCGGGGGTGAGGACGAAACCACTCGTCACCCTGGCCGGGACACGTGTGAGGGAGATGCTCAGGTCCTGGTCAGGCACCTCGTGGCCGAGTGCGGCCAGTCGGGGGGTCAGCGCCCGGAGCAGGGCGACCGTGGTGGTCTCGCCGGGGCACCGGTGGCCGGTACGGGGATCACCGCCGCCCTGCGGTATCAATTCGAAGGGATCGATCTCGCGGTCAAGGAAACGCTCGGGTCGGAAGGCATACGGATCGGGCCACAGTTGCGGGGAGTGGTTCTGGCCGTACAGGTCGAGCAACACGATCGCGTGTGCCGGGATCGGCTCGCCTCGCCAGGACAGATCCTTGACCGCTCGGCCGCCGACGAACGGAGCGAAGGGGTAGAACCGGCGAACCTCGTGCACGAACGCCTCGGTGTACGCGGCCCCGCCGGACCGTAGCCGCGCACGGAACACGGGCCAGCGGTGCAGCGCGTGCGCAGCGAAGGCGACGAACCAGCAGACCGCCACGGTGGGTCGTACGACGTTGAGCAGTTCCACTCCGGCGATCCGGGCGTCGAGCGGCTTCCCGTCGACTCCCCGGTGGCGGGCGACAACGTCGACGGCCGAGCCGTCCTCGACCTCGGCCACACCCCGGCGGACCTCGTCGACCAGGCGGGCCGCCCACTCCTCCCGACGCTTGCGCGCGAGTCGGGCCTGCCAGTGTCGGGGACCGAGGGTGCCGAAGCCGTCGACCATCGCCACCAGGTCGGATGCCAGCGCGGGCACGTCGTCGTCCTTCACCCGCAGACCGACCCAGGCGCACACGGCTCGGGTGATCACGCGGCTCGTCTCGTCGAACAACGTCACCGGCTGTCCGGGCACCCATGAATCGACGGCCTCGTCCCACTCCTCGATCGTCCGGTCGACCAGTCTGGTGATGGCCTCGCCGGTCATGAGCGATACGAACATCTCCTTGCGGTGACGATGACTCTCCCCGTCCAGTGTGTGGACCGCTCCGTGCCCGAAGAGCGTGGCCTGGACCGGCTCCGGAATGGCGCCGTGCCGGCGGATGTGCTCCTCGTCGTAGAAAAATCGCGCGGCGTCCGGCCCGCAGAGTCCCACCGTCGGCTGGCCCATCAGTCGGGCGTGAATGACGTCACCGCCCGCACGCCGTCGGCGATTGGGTAACCAGCCATAACCTTCGAGGGCCAGTTGAAGGGTGCTGTCGAGAATCGGGGTACGACGCGCAGGCATGCTTCCTCTCATGCCCGAGCCGACGAATGTCAAACCGCTACCCTCCATCCCTCGGTGCTCGTCACTTGCGTCCGGTGGTGACGATGCCCTCGACGAAGTGACGCTGGGCGAGGAAGAAGATAATGATCATGGGTACGGTGGCGAGCACGCTGCCGGCAAGCACTATCTCCCACTGCTGTTCGCCGCCGTAGCCGAAGCGGTCAAGCACCACCTTGAGCCCTCGGGGCAGGGTGAACAGCCGCTCGTCGCGTAGGTAGATCAGCGGCTTGATCAGGTCGGTCCAGCTTGCCTTGAACTCGAACACGAACGTGACCAGCAGCGCCGGGCGGATCAACGGGAAGGCCATCCGCCAGAAGAGTTGCGGGTAGCTGGCGCCGTCGACGCGGGCCGCCTCGAAATATTCACGGGGCAGCGACAGCAGGAACTGGCGCAACAGAAAAATGTAGAAGGCCGAGCCGAACAGATTCCCGGCCCAGAGCGGGACCTGGGTGTCGACAAGCCGCAGTTCCGACCAGATCAGGTATGTGGGGATCATGGTGACCGCGAATGGCAGCATCATCGTCGCGAGGACCAGCCCGAACAGGAGGTTGCGACCGGGAAAGCGGAAATAGGCGAAGCCGAAGGCCACCCAGGCGCTGGACAGGGTCACGGCCAGAGCGGCCGCCACGCCGACGACGACGCTGTTGAACAGCCAGGTCAGCATGGGCACGGCGGTCCACGCCTCGTGGTAGTTCGCCGAACGCAGCGGCACCGGCAGGAAACTGGTGGTGAAGATGTACTCCCGTGGGCGTAGTGAGGCGGCGATCAGCCAGGCGAACGGGGCGAGGAAGGCGATGGTCGCGAGCGCGAGAGCGGCGATGACGGGCAGCCGCCGCCAACGGGGACGGCCTCCGGCGGCCACGGGTGGCACGGTCGGCACCGGCTGGTCGCGCGGTGGAACGGTGGGTGGTACGGCCGGCTCGGCCAGCGCGGTCATCGGTCCTCCCCCTCGTAGTAGACGAACCGGTTGCCCAGCTTCATCTGCACCACCGTGATGGCGAGAATGATCAGAAAGAGCAGCCAGGCCAGGGCCGAGGCATAACCCATGTGCAGGAACTGGAACGCCTGCTGGAACAGGTAGATCACGTAGAAGGTGGCCGCGTCGGCGTTGAACGACGTCTGCGTCTGCCGGTTGCCGAAGTACATGGTGTAGACCTCGGTGAACATCTGCAGCGCGGCGATCGTGTTGACGATCAGGGTGAAGAACAGCGCACTGGAGATCATCGGAAGGGTGACGTTGCGGAACCGCTGCCAGCCGGACGCCCCGTCGACGGTGGCGGCCTCGTGCAGCTCCCGGGGCACGTTCTGCAGGGCTGCGAGGTAGATGACCACCGAGGAGCCGAGACTCCAGAGGCTCATCAGCACGATGCCCGGCATCACCCAGTGCGGATCGGTGGTCCAGCTCGGACCGTCGATCCCCACGACTCCGAGGGCCCGGTTGACCAGGCCGTCCTGGGTGTTGAGCAGCAGTAGGAACAGCACGCCGACGGCAACCGCCGGGGTCATCACCGGCAGGTAGAAGACGGTACGGAAGAAGCCCTGCAGCCGCTTGACCCGTACCAGCAGCATCGCCAGCGCCAACGAGATCACCATGACCAGCGGCACGTGGCACACGGTGAACAGCACGGTGTTACCGAGGCTGCGGGCCACCATCGGGTCGGTGAGCAGTTGCCGGTAGTTGTCCAGCCCGGTGAAACGCGGGGCGTTGACGATGTCGTACTCGGTGAAGCTGAGCCAGAGGCTGGCGAGCATGGGTCCGGCGAAAAAGACCAGGAACCCGACGATCCAGGGCGCGAGGAAGACGTACGCCCAACGGGCCTCTCTCCGGGCCAGCGGAGAGAGCCGGCGGTGTGCCGTTGCCCTGGGGGTGTCGGTGGCAGTGGTTGTCACGTCTCCGCCGCCTATTTCGACGCCCGGCTCAGCACGGCGGTGGCCTCATCCTGGGCCCGGGTCAGCGCGGTCACCGGGTCGGCCTGTCCGGACAGCACCCGGTTCACCGCGTCCGTCCACACCTTGTCGAACTCGGCACCGGCCGGCGAGGCGGGAATGGAGAAGGCAGACTGCTGTACGGCGAGGATGGTCTGGACGGCGTCGTCGAACCGCTTGTTACCGCTCGGCTGGTAAACCTCGGCGAAAATCTGCCGGTCGGCATCGGCGTTGCCGGTATAGAGCCCGGTGAAGGGTGAGCCCTCCGACTTGCGCGCCTCGACCCTCGCCTTCGCCGCCGCCACCCAGGTCGCGGTGGCCGTCATCGTCTTGGCGAACGTACAGGCCGCCGCCGGGTTCTTCGCCCCCTTGGGGATCACCCAGGCGGAACCGGAGGCAAGGGTGAGTGGGCGGCCCTGACGGTCGACGAACGGCTTCACCACCAGCTCGGCGTCCGGCGTGTTCTTTGCGGCGACGTTGAGGAACCAGTCCTCCATCGGCCAGACCGCGATCTGGTTCTGGGACAGCGGACTCTTCGCGCCGAAGAAATCGAAGGTGTCCCGGAAAGACTTGAACTTCCCCCAACCGCCCTGGTCCTGGATCAGTCGCAGACCGGTCTGCAACGCCTCGACCACCTTCGGATCACTCAGGTTCGCGGAGCGTCCGTCGGCCGAGAGCAACTGGGCGCCGTTGGCCCTGGCCCACATCGGGAGAAACTCGGGGATCTTCGGGTCGATCCCGATCCGGGTCAGTTTCCCGTCCGACACCGTGGCCAGCTTCGCGTTGAGATCGACGAGTCCTTGCCAGTCGGAGAGGTCGACGTCGGCGGCCGTCATCCCGGCCTGCCGCAACAGCGCCTCGTTGAGGTACACGACCCGCACGCTGTAGAACTCGGGGATGCCATAGAGGGTCCCGTCGAGGGTCACCTGCTCCCTAGCCGCCGGCCGGTACTGGTCGAGATCGATTCCCTGGTCGCGTACGCAGTCCGTCATGGGCAGGATCGAACCCCGCTTCGCGTACGTGCCGACGAGCTTGCGGTCCAGATACACCAGGTCCGGCGGATTGCCGGAGGCCACCGCGGAGAGGAACTGCTGCTCGTCGAAGCTGCCCTCGACGATGTCGAGCTTGACCTCAGGATGCTCACGCTTGAACAGGTCGACCCGGGTCCTGGCGATCTCGTCCGGCAGGCCGAAACCCATCGTGGTCAGTCCGCCGGTGCCCGCACCTCCGCCCGAACCGCCGCCCACACTTCCCACACCGCCACAGCCAGCCAGCGTCAGCACCAGCACAGCAACTCCGACAGCCGCTCTCCGCCTCATTCCGAGCCTCCCGCCTCGATCGTCATGGGCTCCTTTCCAAGGCGATGAGCTGTTGAAACATGCGTATCGCGGTTGTCACTCGGCGCTGTCACGGCGTGAGGACAACCTTCACGCAGCCGTCCCGCTTCTGCTGGAACATCTCGTACGCCTCGGGCGCACGGGCCAGTGGCACCCGGTGAGTGCGCAGGTCCAGTACGCCGAGCGGATCGTCGTCGCCGGAGAGCAGTGGCATGATCTCGTCCACCCAGCGCCGTACGTGACACTGCCCCATCCGGAGTTGGATGCCCCGGTCGAACATTTCGATCATCGGCATCGGGTCGATCTCTCCGCCGTAGACGCCGGAGACCGAGACGGTGCCGCCACGGCGTACCGACCTGACGGCCGCGTGCAGCACGTTGAGCCGGTCCACGCCGAACCGGTTCATCATCGACCGGGCCACCGTGTCCGGCAGCAGCCCGGTCGCGGTCTGGGCGACCCGGCCGGGGCCTGAGCCGTGTGCTTCCATACCGACAGCGTCGATGACCGCGTCAGGCCCCCGCCCGTCGACGAGGTCGATCAACGCACCCGGTACGTCGTCGAGGTCGGTCACGTCGACCACCTCGATCCCGTGCCGCCGGGCCATCTCCAGCCGCTCCGCAACGAGATCCAGGCCGATCACCCGGGCCGCCCCGAGGTGACGACCGATCCGGGCGCAGAGCTGACCGACCGGGCCGAGCCCGAAGATCGCAAGAGTGCCACCGGCGGGCGTGTCGGCGTATCGCACCGCCTGCCAGGCGGTCGGCAGGATGTCGGAGAGGTAGAGGTAGCGCTCGTCCGGTCCACCGTCGGGTACCTTGATCGGCCCGAACTGGGCCTGCGGAACCCGCAGGTACTCGGCCTGCCCGCCCGGCACCGAGCCGTACATCGAGGTGTAGCCGAACAACGCCGCGCCTTTGCCCTCCGACCGCACCTGGGTCGTCTCACACTGGGCGTAGAGCTGACGTTCGCACATCCAGCACGATCCACAGGAGATGTTGAACGGGATCACCACCCGGTCACCCGGCCGCAGCCGGGTCACCCCCGGACCCACCTCCTCGACGATCCCCATCGGCTCGTGCCCGAGCACGTCGCCGGGCTTCAGGTACGGCCCGAGCACCTCGTACAGGTGCAGATCCGATCCGCAGATCGCGGTGGAGGTGATCCGCACAATCGCATCCGTCGGTTCCTCGATCCGTGGATCGGGCACCTCCTCCACCCGTACGTCCCGCTTGCCCTGCCAGGTCAAAGCCTTCACTGCCTCGCTCCCTCCCCAGAACCGTCGACCGGGCTGCTACCCGCGCACGAAGGTTTTGAATCCGGCGCCAGCACGTGGCGGACGCGCATGAGCGGTGGGCGGGGATGAAGGCCGCACCGTTCCAAGACGGTGGTCAGCTGGTCGAGACCGGTCGGGAGACCGCGACGGGCCGGGGGCGAGGTCACCCCGGTCACGCCCAGCGCCATGGCCTGCCCGGGCTGCTCCTGGGCGGTGGCGCAGGCGCGGCCAGCTCGCCTGGTTACGTACGCGGACGAAGCAGGCCGCATCTCGAGCGCTTGTTGTCACCGATGGACGAGTCGGGGACCATGACCGTCGCCAGCGCCCTGGGGGGAGGGCCGCCGGCTCGGTTCATCACCGTGACGCCACCAGCGCGGGCCCGCCGCCGTGGGCGGCACCCGCGCTGTCTCCGTTCGATCCGGCAATGCCGGTTGGCCGGTAGCGGACAGCCACCGGACGCCCGTGCGTCAGCCCTTGGCTCCGCGCTTGGCGTGCATCGGCTCGGCACCCTTGCCGACCTGCTTCAACGCCTCGCGCAACTGCTCCTCGGTCATTTTCGAATTGCCCTCGATGCCCGCTTTGTGGGCGCGTTGACGCAGGTCATGAAGCTCGTCGCGGTCAGCCATCGCACAGTCCTCCCGTGGTCCGTGGAAGTAGCAGGTCAACCTGACTTCCCCGGGCCGTACGACCCAAACCGGATCCGCCTTCCGCAGCCACGTGCGCTCGCGTCGGAGGCACAGGTTCGGCGAAACTCCCCTTGCTCAGACGGCGGGGTACGGTCGGACCCTCAGCAGATGCGCGAGGTGGGCGGCGTTCGCAGCGAGTGACCTGGTCGCCCTGCCGGTGGTTTCCGGCTTCGGTCCGGCGTCGCGGTAGTCGGTGCCCCCCATGGCCTCGCCGACCCAGTAGGTGGACGCCGCGGCCGGAGCGGTGAACCCCACGTCGTTCAGCGCCTGGAGTACCTCGGCGGTGACGTGGTGCGCACCGTCCTCGTTGCCGACGACCGCCACCGCCGCGACCTTGCCATAGGTACGCAGCCGACCCTCGTCGTCGGTTTCGGACAACTCCGCGTCGAGGCGCTCCAGCACCATCTTGCACACGCTCGAGGGCTGCCCCAGCCAGATCGGTGTCGCCACGACCAGGATCTGCGCGTCCATCAGCTTGGCCCGGATGGCCGGCCACCCGTCACCATCGCCCTCGTCGGTCGATACCCCGAACCTCACGTTGTGGTCCACCACCCGGATCACCTCGCCGTCCACATCATGGTCGGACAGTGCGGCGAGAACTTCCCTACCCAACAGTTCCGCGCTCGACGGCGCGGGAGAAGGCTTGAGCGTGCAGCACAACACCAGCGCACGAATCGTTCCCATAAATCTGCTCCTGACATGGATCTGGATGTCCGACCAGTCACGCGTCCCGACGGCTCGCTGAGTAGCGGTGACGCTCGCAGCAGCGCCAGTGTTTACCTGGCGCGTGCCTTGCGGGTGCTGCTCGCGTTGGCCTTCCGGATCGCTTCTACCAGTTCGGGCTTTGTCATCCGGGATCGACCGCGGACCTGGAGCTTCTTCGCCACGCCCATGAGGTGTTCCTTGCTGGCGTTCGCGTCGACACCGCCCGAGGTCTTCGCCCTGGTGGCACGGCCACCGGCAGCCTTGGCGTCGCTGGGCCCCTTCGTGGCCTTCGGCTCCCAGTGGTCACCAGTCTTCTCGAAGGAGTGCTTCACGGCGGCGAACGCGGTGCGGTGCGCTCGTTCACCCTCGCCATACTCCTCAACCGCCGCGTCGTGGGCCTTGACGTAGGTGTCCTGTGCCTTCTTCGGCGACCTCTCGATGGTGCCGGGCATGTCCTTGCGCGTTGGCATCTCAACCTCCTGAACACGTATCCGTAGACCGTGCCCACCGCATCGAGAGCTCAAACAATCTCCGCAGACGTCCATGACGTGGTGGTTGCACCGAGGGCACCCCGCAGGTGATGCAGTCACATGACTGATGCCGCAGGGAGCGCGGAGCGCCACACTCGGTGTGACGAGTGCCTGTTTTGACATCGAACCGGTGAATGGCGCAGGACCGACGCCGAGGTGCGGTCGAATGAGATCGCCAACTTCGCGGCCGGAATTGTGACACGACTCTGCCAATCGGCTCCTCAGCGAGTCGATCGCACGGGATCGGTGAACGCAGTTCACGAGTCAACCGCTTGTAGGTGACGCACATTTGGAGGATTCGTTGTCCCTACCCTCACTCGTCCTCGTTCCGGGCGCCTGGCACAAGCCCGAGCACCTGGCACGCCTGATCGACGAACTGCGGGATGTCGACATTCACACCGTCGCACTGGCCAGCAGCGGTGACGACCCGGCGAAGCTGGGTGACATGCACCAGGATGCGTCGCTCATCGAGAAGGCTGTCGCCGCAATCGACGGCCCTGTCGTCGTCGTGGCGCACTCGTACGGTGGCATCCCGACGAGCCAGGGCCTGGTGGGCGCCGACAACGTACGACGCATCGTCTATCTGGCGGCGTTCCAGATCGAGGTCGGCGAATCACTGCTGTCCAGTGCGGGCGGGTCGCCGGCGCCGTGGTGGAAGATCCACCACGCCGGCGCTGACGGGTATGTCGAGGCGATGAACCCGGAGGACGTGTTCTACGGCGATGTCGACCCCGACATCGCACGACAGGCCGTCGCGCAGCTGGGCTACCAGTCCTACCTCTCCAAGACCCAGGAGCAGACTCAGGCCGCCTGGCACACCATTCCCAGCACGTACGTCATCTGCGAGGCCGACAACGCCCTCCCGCCCTTCGCGCAGGAGCACTTCGCCAACCGGGCGGGCCGGGTCACCCGGATGGCGACGTCGCACTCCCCGTTCCTGTCCCAGCCGGCGGAACTCGCGCGGATCATCAGGGACGAGCTCGCCTCCGCGTAAGGCAACCGCGTGTGGGACGTGCGCCACGCAGCGCGCGTTTTTCGTCGAGCGGAACGTGCCGGGTTGACCGTGATGGTGGGGTTACACCTCACCATCACGGTCGGCTGGGCACCGGGGCCGCGTCGCGGAGATCCACCCTTGATGGCCGCCGCGATGCCGTCGGCGTAGCCGCTCATGTCGTCGCCGGGGGCGGCGCGCCTTCGATGGTCGCGGCTTATATGGCGAAGAGTCCCCTTTATGCTATCCGGACGTCTTGTCTTTGACCCGCCGCGGCGGCGCTGCGCCTAAGGTGTGAATCGGAGAGGCTGCTGCCCGACGAGGTTCGCCAAATCTCGGAGATAGACTTCGCCGTGACCAGGTTGCCACCGATGTGGCCGCGACTGACGGAACACAGCGTGACGGGACATGACGCCAGAAATCGTCGGCAGAAATGAAGCCCTCGCGGTAATCCACCGATTTTGCGAGCGCTCACGCAAATCCGGGTATTCGCTGGTCGTCGTCGGCGAACCCGGCCTCGGGAAAACCACCCTGCTCCAACACGCGGCCCAGCTCTGGGCTCAGGAGGGTGGACTCGTCCTGGCAGCGACCGCGGTCGAGTTCGAGGCGGACATCAGTTTCGCCGGCCTGCAACAGATTTTGAGTCCGGTCATCAAATCGATTCCCCCGGCCGTCGACTCGGTTTCCGCCCTCGAAGGCGCACGTGCGTCCGTCCTTGAAGCCCTGTTCGATCCGAATACATCGGTGACACTGGATCGGTTGACGGTCGCCGAAACGCTGCGGGACCTGCTGCGTGCCGCGGCTCGCGAATCGCCGGTTCTCGTTCTCGTCGATGACCTCCAGTGGCTGGACCGGTCGAGCGCCGCAGTGCTCACGCTCCTGGCCCGGCGACTCACCGGAACGCGCGTCGGCTTCCTCGGATCGACCCGTCCGGCGGCCGAAGGCTTCTTTGCACGAGCACGGCTGGACGAATACATGCTCGCCGCTGTTGACGAGCAGGCGGCGACAGAAATTCTGATGAACCGCTATCCCGATCTGACACCGACGATCCGACGAAGGGTGTTGGCCACGGCCGCCGGGAACCCGCTGGCCCTCGTCGAACTGCCGTTGACCCTCGCTGACTCGGGCCCCGACAGTCCGACCGTCGACCTGTCCGTCGTCCCGCTGAACCGGCGGCTCCAGGAGGCGTTCTCATCCCGGATCGAGAGTCTGCCGGATGCCACGCGACAGTTGCTGCTGTTCGCCGCTCTTGAGACGACCGGGGGCCTCCGGGTCCTTGAGGCCGCATCGGGCGACCGACTGCTCGAGACACTGGCGCCCGCCGAGCGCGTGCGACTCATCCACGTCACGGACTACGGCACGCGAGTGGTGTTCGCGCATCCGCTGACACGATCGGCGGTTGTCAACGCCTCCACCGCCGCGGAGCGACGCTGGGTCCACGGCCGGCTGGCCGAGGCGGTACGTGACGACCCGGACCGACGGGCCTGGCATCTCGCGCAGAGCAGCCGCGGACCCGACGAGCGAGCAGCATCCTCGCTGGAGGAGGCGGGCTACCGGCTGGTCGGTCGGGGAGACACCGTCGGCGCGGTCACCGCACTCACGAACGCCTCGATGCTCAGCCCCGCCAAACCAGAGCGCGCCCGGCGCCTGGCTGCCGCGGCGTACGTCGGTGCTCACCTGGGAGGCGGCATTGCACTGGCCGGCGACACTCTGCGCGAGGTCCGTCAACTCGATCCCGCACACGCGGGCTCTCTGGACGCGGCGGTGGCGACGTCATTCGTCATTCTCAACGCGGACGGCGACGTCGACACCGCTCACCGTGTCCTCGCAGGCGCCCTGGACGCGGTAAGCGAGCAGTCGCATCCGATTTTCCAGATCAGGGCGGCCCTGCGCACCTTGCTGTACGTCTGCTTCTTCGGTGGGCGGAGCCACCTCTGGTCGGTTTTCGACGCACTCGTATCACGCCTGAACCCCCCGGAAATCGACGTTGTCGTCCTGATGCGGCACACCCACTCGGATCCGACGAGCGCCGACGACGCCGCATACCGAAAACTCGACCGACTCGTCGAGAATCTGTACCAGGTCAACGACCCCGGTGAGATCGTCCTGATCGGGCTCGCCAGCTCCTGGGTGGATCGGCTCCCTGGTTGTCGTGCCGCTCTGCACCGCGCGCTGGAGCTGGGACGCGCCGCGGACGACACGAACGTCATGACGCAGGCGTTGACACTGCTGGCGCTCGACTCCTACTTCATGGGGCAGTGGCGGGACAGCGAACGGTACCTGGCCGAGTCGCTCTCCTTGACCAGTCAACACGGACTCCGGCTCTTCCGCTGGGCTACCGAACACTGGATCGCCACGCTCGCTGCCGTACGCGGCGATGACGAGACGGCGCGGCGGATCACCGACGAGCTGATCTACTGGGCCGTACCCAGAGGTGTGGTCGTGGTGAGCCACCTCTGCCACTACACCCGCACGTTGGTCGCACTGGGCCGCCAGGACTACGAGGAGGCATATCGGGAGGCAACCTCGATCGGCCCTGTCGGCACCATCCCGCCTTACCGTCCGGTGGCGATCTGGACCGTGCTCGACGTGGTCGAGGCCGCGGTCCGGACCAACCGCCACACGGAGGCCCGGGCCCACGTCGCCGCGGCTCGTGCCGCCCGAGTGGAGACGATCTCCGGCCGGCTCAGCATGCTGGTGATGGCCGCCGAGGCCCTCGTCTCCCCCGAGGACATCGCGTCGAGTCTGTTCGACCGGGCCCTCGCGACACCGGAGGCCGACCGGTGGCCGTTTGACCGGGCCCGCGTCGAACTCCTGTTCGGCGAACACCTCCGACGGAGCCGGTCACGGCGCGCCGCTCGTGAACACCTCGGTCGGGCCTGGACGGCGTTCGAGCGCCTCGGTGCGACAAAATGGACGGAGAGAGCTCACCAGGAACTCAGGGCAGCGGGCCAGCGGAGCGGCCCTCAGCTCGGGAACGACATCCTGACCGGCCGAGAATCCCTCATTGCCCAGATGGCCGCGACCGGCATGACCAACAAGGAGATCGGCGAGGAGCTGTTCCTCTCGGCGCGGACCGTCGGAGCGCACCTTTATCGCATCTTCCCCAAACTCGGTATCACCTCGCGGGCGGCCCTGAGAGATGCCCTCACGCTCCTGAACAAGGACCGCGCGTCCGGCGGCCCCTAGGGTCCCTCGCCGTGAATCCGCCACGACACCCAGGCCGCGCCCACTACCCGCGCAGACTCGCCGTCGGCAGGACCCGGACGGAGGCCGTGTGCGCTCAAGCGCCGGCTGGCCGCTGGCGCCGCCCTCGGCCGGCCCGACCGGCGACCTGGTCGCCACGCTCGAAGATGGCGTACGGGACCCTGCATTGCCATGAGACGCGGCGCGGCGAGTCCTGGGCATGGCCTGCACCACCCCCTTGGACAGCCTGGGGTGTGGGGATGTGACGCCGCACCGCCCGTCTGGTTCACCAGCCGGCCGGGCAAGGTCCGACGGCCGCACCGCCGCGCTGCCGGGCCGCTCGTCGGTGAGCGGCCCGGCATACCTCACCTCAGTTGGTGATGGTGTTGCTGGCGACGGGGATGTCGGCGCAGCCGCCGTACTTGAGGCCGGAGCGGATGGCAGAGCCCGCGGCGAGGTCGTAGATGTTCCAACTGGATCCGTTGGTGCAGTCCCGGCGGAAAAGCGCAAGGTCGGTACGACCGTCGCCGTTGTAGTCGCCGGGTGCGGGGATGTCGGCGCAGCCGCCGTACTTGAGACCGGAGCGGATGGCAGAGCCCGCGGCGAGGTCGTAGATGTTCCAACTGGACCCGGTGCTGCAGTCCCGGCGGAAGAGCGCAAGGTCGGCACGACCGTCGCCGTTGTAGTCGCCGGGTGCGGGGATGTCGGCGCAGCCGCCGTACTTCAGCCCGCCGACGAGCTGGTTGCCCGTCGCGCTCCTGATCCACCAGCTGGAGCCGGTGCTGCAGTCCCGGCGGAAGAGCGCAAGGTCGGTACGACCATCACCGTCGTAGTCGCCGGGGGCGGGGATGTCGGCGCAGCCGCCGTACTTGGTACCGGCGTGGAGTTGCGAACCCGTCCGACCGCTCAGGATCGACCAGCTTGAGCCATTGCTGCAGTCCTGCCGGAAGAGCGCAAGATCGGCGTACCCGTCGCCGTCATAGTCGCCCGGGGCAGGAATGTCGCCACAGCCGCCGTACTTGGTGCCGCCCCTCAACTGCGAACCGGTGCGGCCGCTCTTGATCCACCAGGTGGAGCCGTTGGTGCAGTCCCGACGGTAGAGAGCGAGATCGGTGTATCCGTCGCCGTCGTAGTCACCGCTGACGGGAATGTCGGCGCAGCCTCCGTACGCGCTGCCCCCGTGCAACTGGCTGCCGGTGCGAACGCTCTGGACCCACCAGTTCGAGCCGTTGGCGCAGTCCTGCCGGTAGAGCGCGAGATCGCTGGTTGCGTCGCCGTCGTAGTCGACCGCCTCGTGCGGGATAGGAGGAGGTGTCCCACCGCCTCCGCCGTCGCCGCCGCCGTCACCGCCGCCACCACCGCCGCCGCCGTTCGGATTCGTGTAGACGGAAGCCTGTTGTGACGCCCACTGCTGGGACCGGCCCGGCGGGGTCTCTGAATACGAGAAACCCATTCCCCCGACGCCGATAGTGACGGTCCAGGTGCAGTTGCACCCATCTTCATTGTGTTCGTAGTAGGCGTTGCCGTACATGTAGCGGTCGGCACAACTGCCGAGATGCCGGTACGAGATGTAAACGTAGCCGTGTTCAATGTTGGCCGATGAGGTGCCGTCATCCACGGCCCAGACGCTGGAGGTGGGACTCGAGCTGCGCCTAGTCATCTTGTACGTCGTGTTGCGACCATTAACGTCAACCGTGTAGGCGTCGTCTCCATCGTTGACCCAGCACTGGGTGTTCACCTCAGAGGTGACAACGCCCATCGCATCGAGCGGGTCATCTCCGGCCATGTAGTCAACGAAGTCCCACAGGCCGAAGTAGGTCAACCACTCCCCGTACTGGTCCTGCACGTAGGACCAGTAGCCGGTGACCGTCATCGAGTCACCCCGCCAGGGGCTCGCCGCGATCGCCTGGGTCTCTTCCGGCGACAGGCTGCGGCCGGCGCCCTTCACCTCGAACCGGACGGGATCACCACCTGCCCGAACGATTGCCCGGTTAAGATCTTCGTAGTTGATCGATTTCTTGCTCATCTCAGCCTTGACGGCCTCGACCACCTTGATGTTGCCGGCCACATAGCCAGGCGCGTCAGAGGGCTGAGCTGAAGCGGGCGCGGGCGCGCCGACAGTCAATGCGATTGCGATTGCGGAGATCAGCCCGGAGATTAAGGCTCGCTTCCGGGATCGACCTCTGCCTGGTTTTTGCTGCACACAAGCTCCTCTCATTGAATCTGATTTCCCTGGGTCGGATCGGGACGAACTGCAGCGCCCTCATCAGGAATGAGGGAGCTTGATCGGCAGTTGATCCCAGAACCGGGCGCAAACTCGTGCGCACGCTGTTCCCCGCTTGTCGCCCGCGTTGGGGTGCGGTAGATCGGGGTGTTGTCCGGGCGGGAGACCCGGCCGGCGACCGGCTGGAGGGTCAGTAGTCCGCGGCGTGGCTCTCGAGGACCCAGAGGGTGCCGCCGCTGGCCGACTGAGTCTTGGGCTTGGTGTTGTAGCCCAGCGTCAGGTACGTCCCGGAGGCGATCTCCACGCTCGACGGGTTGCCCTGGTCGGCGTAGCCGGAGTTGTAGATCGGCAGCACCGTGCCCTTGACCCAGGTTCCGGTCGGATTGCTGATCAGCATCCCGACTGTCGGGCGATTCGCCTGCGCCTTGTCGCCGTAGGTGAACAGCACCTGCCCGGTGGAGGTCTTGAGCAGGTGGTGGGAGTTCGCCAGGACCCCGGTGAAACTCTGGTACGTGAACGCCGGCGTGGCCGCGTACGGGTTCCACCTCACCACGATGGCCGGGGAACCGCCACCGTCCTGCTCGGCCCGGATCACCCCGACCACCGTGCTGCCCACCTGCACGAAGCTCGGCTCGGTATAGGTCCGCCCGACCGGGTTGCTGTTATTGATGATCTTCGTCGAGCCGGACACCAACAGCCGGGGGCTGAGCGAGGCCCGCCAGGTGGCACGGATGAAGTGCGCGCCACCCGCGGTCCCGGTGGTGTAGACCGGGATCAGCACCTGGTCGACCTGGGACCCGTTGTCGGCCAGTGCGAGCACCCCGCCGTGGCTGTACATGCCGCCGGTGATCCCCGGCGCGGTGAGTTGCTCCGGGTCGGTGAATCGCGTCCAGGTCGGCTTCCACACCGAGTAGTAGACCCGGCCGCCCGGCACGAAGAAGGTCAGCACGACACTGCCGTCGTTCATCTTGCCGAGCTTCGGGTCACGGGTGTCGATTCCCGCCATCGTGTCCGGGTTCGCCAACGCGGGCGTCGGGGTGCTCCAGGTACGGCCGTCGCTGCTGCCGAACGAGAGCTGGATCGTGCCGACGGTGTTCTGATGCTCGGTAGCCCGGTGCCACACCGCCATCAACCTGCCGTCGTCGAGCTTCACCACGTCCGGAAAACGGGCTTCGTAGTCGCCTGGCTCCTGCACGACGTCGGCGACCATGCTGACGCTCGCCGCGGCGGGCTGCGCGACCACGCCCACCATCAGCAGCGCCACGAGACCCGACCACACCCAGCGGGACTTGTTCATACCTGCTCCCGTCATCCCCGTTGACCTTGTCGGTCAGCTGGAAGGATCTTGGTAGACGGGTGGATGAACGGCAAGAGATCTTGGCAAATGTTCACCTTGACGACAGCGACCGAGGGTCCCGCCCCGACCCGGTCTACTGGCGACACCCGACGAGTGCCTGCGGCATGATCGAGCGGCTGGTGCTGGTCAGCGGCCGATCACCCTCGACGGCAACCCCCTCCCCTGTGCTGACGGGCAACGAAGGGCCCCTTCTTATCGTTCTCTGTTGTAGAAGGGGCCCCTCCTTAGCCGAGCGGTGGGTCAGCTCAGCGGTTCGATCCAGATGTTGCGATAGCGCACCTTGTCCCCGTGGTCCTGCAACCGGATCGCGCCGAACGACGGGCCCTCAGGCCGACCGGATCCGGTCGGCCCGTTGATGGCCACGTCGTGGTGCACCACGGTGCCGTTCCACACCACGGTCACCCGGGCGTCCTCGGTCTTGGCCCCGTTGGCGTCGAAGCGGGCCGCGCGGAACGTGATGTCGTACGTCTGCCAGGTCTCGGGCGGCAGGGCGGCGTTGCTGCCTGCGGCCTTCTTCTGGTAGATCGCCGCCGCGTCGTCCCAGGCCAGCGGGTTCTTGCCGTACGAGTCCAACACCTGGATCTCGTACCGGTCCTGGAGGAACACGCCGCTGTTGGCACGGGCCTGCCCGGTCACCTCCGGCGGCATCTTCGGCAGCCAGAACTCCAGGTGGAGCTTGAAGTCCCCATAGGCGTCCTTGGTCCGCAGGTCGCCGCAGCAGACCTCCATGGCACCGTCGGCCACCGGCCACTGCGCCGCACGCCCGTCGGTGTGCCGCCAGTTCGAGGTGTCCGTACCGTCGAAGAGCACGACCCGGTTGTCGCCCCCGGGTTCGTCAATGGTGATCCGGTCGATGTTCACGTGACCAGTGTCGCCGGTCTCGTACCGATAGGTAATGGTGTTGGTTCCGCTGCGCAGTCGCAGCGCCTCGGTCTGCGTCGACCAGCTCTTCCAGTCGTCGGTGGCGAGCAGGGTGGTCTGTTTGATCTTCTGACCGTTGACCAGCACGCTGATCGTCTTCGGCCCCACGAACGGGTTGGGCCCGTTGGCGTAGCGCAGGTCGACGTCGTACCGGCCGCTCTGCTTGACGTCGACGGTGAAGGTGGTGGTGGCGCCGACGCTGCCGTACCCGTCGACGAAGCCGAAGCCGGAGTAGCCGGCGTGCTCGACGTTCACCCCCGCACCGCCGCTGATCTTCGCCTGCTCCGCCTCGTAGACGTTGGTCGGCCCGGCCGGCGGTTGCTTGCCGGGCAGGGCGTTGAGCGTGTACCACGCCTCGGTGCTCCACAACGGCTCGCCGCTGGCCGAGCTGAACGGGCGGGGCGAGCGGACATGCACCACCCGGTCGGGCTTCAGGCCGTCGATCTGGAGGGTCACCCGCTTGCCGTCGTGGGACAGCCTGGCCGACCGTACGGTGAGCGTCTCCTCGGCGAACTTGGGCCCGCCGTAGCGGTCGGTCGGGGCGTACCTCCACTGCTCGACCTGGTAGCGGCTGGCCAACTCGCTCGCCGTTTCGGCGGAGAGGGGCTGGGTGTACTCGAACTCGAACCCGTTGGGCTTGGCCCGCATGGCCAGGATGTCGAAGGCGTCGTCGCCGTTGGGGGTGAGCTTCTGCAGGCCGTACGTCAGCTTCCCCGTCTGCCCCCAGTTGCCGCCGGCACCGAGGCCACCTGCGTAGATGGCGCCGTCCGGCCCCAGGCTGATCCGGTTGACCCCGGCCTCCAGTCCCTGGGTGAGGCGGAACACCGCACCCTGGTACTCACCCTGCACCTGCTCCAGGTACGCCCGCTGGATCCCGCCGTACGTCACGTCACCGAACAGCATCTGCCCAGCGAACCGGCCCTCGGTGAGGTAGAGCGGCGTACTGGGCGAGTTGGAGATCTCGTTGTGCGGCAACCACAGCACCGGCGCGGTGACTGGGTTAGCGTCGAACCGGCCCGCCGGGTTGGTGTAGTGGTTGAAGAAGCGGCCCTGCTTGATGTGCACCAGCTTCGAGGTGGGCAGCCAACCGCCCTGGTTGTCGAGGACGAACATGTCGCCGCCGGGCCCCCAGCCGATGCCGTTGGGGGTACGTAGGCCACCGGCGACGTACGTCACCTTGCCCGACTTCTTGTGCACCTTGATCGTGCTACCCCGGTTGGGCGCGGGTTGCGGGTTGGTCGTCGCTCCGCCGTAGTCGATCGCAACCGAGAGGTTCAGGTAGAAGTACGGGTCGTCGTAGAGCAGACCGAAGGCGAACTCGTGGAAGTTGCCGCCGAACGGCCAGGTGGCGACGGTCCGGTACTGGTCGGTGACACCGTCGCCGTCATGGTCGTTGAGCTCGGTCAACTCGTGCTTCTGGGAGACGTACAGCCTGCCGTCGACGTACTTGATGCCCATCGGCTCTTTCAGCCCACTGGCCACCAGTTTGGTCGTCACCCGGCTCGGGTCGGTCTCGCCGGTGACGTTGTCGAGCAGGTAGACCTCGCCGAGCGTGTTGTCGGTGCCGCCCCATGTGGTCACCGCCAGGCGCCCGTCCGGCAGCCAGTCCATCGCGGTGACCTGCGGCTCGAAACCGGCCGGCCGCAGGTCGGTCAGGGTGTAGTTCGGGTGTACCTCGGTCAGCGGCAGGCCGTCACCGGGGGTGTCGGCAAGGCCCTCACACTCCTTGCGGCCCGGCGCGGTCACCCGGACCACCCCGGCGTCGGTGCTCAGCACCGCGTTCGGGACGACCGAGAAGCCGGTCGCGTCCGGTGGCTGCCAGGCCAGGGTGAGCTGCTCGCCGCCGGTGTTCTCGAAATAGTCGATGCGCAGCGAGTGGTAACCCTCGGCCAGGGTCACGGCGCCATCCTTCGAGGTGGCGCCGTGCAGGCCGTCGTGGTCGATGACGAGTTGGTCGTCGATGAGCAGCCGGGAGCCGTCGTCGCTGGTCAGTCGGAAGGTGTACGCCCCGCCGCGCGGGACGTCGATGTTGCCGGTGACCTGGGCGACGAAGTAGTCGCCCAGGCCGAAGCCACCGGAGGAGAGGTCGATGGTGGGCATCAGTCGGTCGACGTTCGGCGTCTGACCGGGTTTCAGGGTGCAGATCTCGCTCGTCGGGGCCTGCACGTCGAAGACGCGTAGCGTCACGCCGGGCTCCTGCGGCGGTAGGTCCGCGCTGGCCTGGGCAGCGGCCGGCGACCAGAAACTGCTGGTGAGCACTGTGGCGACGAGGAGGGCGCCGAGCCTGCTACGACGTTGGCGATACAGCCGTGGATCCATTCGTCCTCCTGGCGAGGCATCAGAAGACGGTGGTGGGCACGGGACCACCCCGTCGCGGTCGAGTGGTCGGCCCGGATCCAGAGGCCGACCAAGCATTCACATGCATGAAACTTCGACGCGTCGTGACGGAAACACTAAAGACTTCTGCTTCCGGTGTCCATACATCTGCATGGATCAACGGAACTTTCGTCCGAGCCACAGAAAGTCTCGCGGCGAGCAGACCCAACCTCCGGTACGGAGGACCGACGGAACCGGTCATTCAAGGCAGAGCAAACATTCACTGCCCAACCATCCCCAACCACCAGACAGGGTCGAGGCGGGTTGGGGCAGTTGTGGTGTCGCAGGAGGTTGCCCGGCGGTTGACCGACTCGACCGAGACACCGGCCGAGTCGGCCAAACCTGGTACCAGCGCCGCGACATCGTCCACAACCCGCGTTCGCTGGAGGCGATTGGGCTCTCGGCGCTGTCGCTGATCGTAGGAACGGTGCCGGCGAACCCGGGTCGGTGCCCGACGTGGATCCGGGCACAGGTATCAGGTCACGTCCGGGACCACCGCTGGTTCGCACCGGTGTGGCAGTTCCAGACGATCACGGCGGCACCGTTGGTGGTGGCGGCTCCGCTCACGTCGAGGCACAGGGTCGGAAACCGCACGCTGCTCACCGTGCCGTTGCCGTTGAAATTCCACTGCTGGTTGGTGCCGCCGTTGCAGTCCCAGATCTGTGCCTGCGTGCCGGCGGTCGCGCCCGTCGGGATGTCCAGACACTTACCGAGGACCTGGAGAGCCTGACCGCTCTGGCTGAACATCTGGTTGGCATCGTTGTGGCAGTCCCAGATCACCATCGGGGTTCCGTTTGTGGGCACGCCCAGGTTCACGTCGAGACACCGACCGCTCGATTCGCCGCGCAGTCGGAACGTCGGCTGTGGAACCACCGTCCCGCCGCCGCTGACCAGGTACACCACTGTCCCGTGTGCCGGAACGCTGGCGGAGATCGTGCCCGTCGTGGTGGAGGTGGCATTGGTCCACGTGTCGCGAAGGGTGAACGAGCTACCGGTCTTGCCGACCGCCGCCGCCGTTGTGGAAACGGTCGTGGTGGAGCTGCCCTGGTTGAACAGGGCAACCGCGACGTCCCCGTTGGAAAGCCGTTTGGCCAGCACCCGCCTGGTCTGGTCGTTCGAGACCTGCACCGCCTGCAGGGCGAGGGCGTCCTGGTTGATCGCGATGAGATGCTGGTTGCGCAGGATCGTCAGGGTGTCCGAGTTGGCGGTGCGCAGGTCGTTCCCGGCCATGAGTGGCGCCGCCATGATCGCCCAGAGGGCGAAGTGGCTGCGCATCTCGGTGTCGGTCATGCCGCCCCGACCCACCTCGAGCATGTCGGGGTCGTTGAACGAGCCGGGCCCGGCGTACGAGGAGAGAGGAACGTTGATATTGACGATGTTCTGGATTCCCATCGGGTATCCGTTCGTCTGACCACTGTTCCACGTGTTGGTGATGTCCTCGGTGGTGCGCCACAGGTTGGCCACGTCGCCCCAGTTGCGCATCGGCCCGGTCTTCTCGTGGATGCTGTTCGAGTTGATGCTGTAGACGATCGGTCGGCCGGTTGCGGCCAGCGCGTCGCGCATCTTCGCGAACGCCGCGACCTGGTCGTTGATCGAACCAGCGGGCGAACACCAGTCGTACTTCAGGTAGTCCACGCCCCACGCGGCGAACTGCCGGGCATCCTGGACCTCGTGGCCGAGGCTCCCGGTCGAGCCGGGAAAGGCGTCGAAGTACTGGGCGCAGGTCTGGTCCATGGGTGACTGGTAGATGCCGAACAGCAGGCCACGGGCATGCAGATAGTCGCCCAACGCTCTCATCCCGCTCGGGAACCGACTTGGATGCGCCTGCAGATTGCCCTGTGAGTCACGGTTGGGGTCGAACCAGCAGTCATCGACCACGACGTAGCGGTAGCCAAGATCGCGCATCCCGTTGGTCACCATGGTGTCTGCCATCTGCCTGATCAGCGTCTCGTTGATGTTGCAGCCGAACGTGTTCCAGGTGTTCCAGCCCATCGGCGGGGTACGAGCCACGCCGTTGTTGAGTGCCGATGCCGGTCGTGGCGGGTGCGTCCCGACGACTGCCGCGGCCACGGCCACCACCACCAGGCTCAGGACCGCCGACCATCGCGATTTCCACTGCATTTTGCCCCCTCGTGTGGCGATCGACGGGGTGCATCGATCATTTGGTGTGGGTCTCTACCGGTCGCGGGAACGTCTACGGCGCGCGTCCGCGAGCGCAGTCGGGCACATGACGTGGCCCATTGCACCACCAGCTACCGCCGAGGCAATGACGACGAGGCGATCAATGACACGTACGACGGTCCAGCGACCTAAATGTTATCGCTAACATTGAGATGTGTAAATACGCGTCACACCGGGGCTCCGGCCGTCCTTCACATCCTCAACCAACGCGCAGGAGGCGCCAGCGGTTGTCCGCGCTGGCATTGTCGGCGTCCTGCACGACCTGCGCGCCCCAGGCGGTGTTGCCATTGAGGACGCCGAGGACCTTGCCGCTGTTGACGTTGCGGATCTTGTAAGTGCCGTCGCCGTTGTCCACCAGCGTCCAACGGTGGTCTGCGGTGCCGTTGTCCGCCCACTGCAGGACAATGGCGTTGTCGGCGGTCGACATGTTCTCCACTCCGAGCACCTTGCCACTATTGACGTTTCGGAACCGGAACGCATTGCCGTCTGTCACCCTGACCCAGTTGTGGTCGGCGGTCCCGGTGTCTCCCCACATCACGGCCAGACCGCCGTCGGCGGTGGACATGCCTTGCACTCCGAGGACCAGACCGCTGGCCGCGTTCACCAATTTGTAGGTGCCCTCGGTACCGCCACCTGGCCCGGTGTTCCAGTAGACGGTGTAGTTGAAACCGTGTGCGTCGCGGAACGGCACGAGATTGACAGTGGACCCGTTCGCGGTCGCGGTGAAGGTCAGCGTACTGGTGCTGGTTCGGGTGATCGAGGACACCGTCAGCGCGGGAAGCGAAGTGAGGGTGGAGTTGCCGTAGTTGCCACACAGCACCTCCGGTCCATAGGTGATCGCCTGGACGTTGGCGTTGTCGTTTGCCGCCTGCATGATCACGCGCATCGGCAGACGTACGGTGATCGTGTCACCCGCGGCCCAGGTCCGGGTGATCGTGGCGTAGCCGCCCGTCGTCACCCCCTGCGCCTGACCGTTGACGCTGATCGTCGCACCGGTGGTCCACGCGGGGATCCGCACCCGGATGCTCCACGATCCGCTCATCGTGCCGCCGAGTGTCAGGGTCGTGGTATCGCTGGCCGGATAGGCGGTGCTCTGCGTCACCGTGATGCCCCGCTGCGACCAGTTCAACACCGACGGCACGAACAGGTTCACCGTCAACGTGGTGCCGTTGTAGAAGTAGATGGAGTCCATCAGCTTCGTGTTCGTCTCGATACCGGCGCCCTGGCAACACCAGAACGACATGTAGTCGGTGCTCCAGGTGCCGCCACCCCAGGCCGGACCCACGCCCCGGCGGCCGCCGGGGTTCAGCGGCGTGAAGTAGGTGATGTGGCCGTGGCTGTCGGCCGGGTTCTGCGCGCCGATGAGGTGGTTGACCAGTGCCCGCTCGTAGTAGTCGAAGTAGGCCGACTGACTCGGGTCGAGAAGCCACAGCTCCCGGGTCAGCTTCAGCATGTTGTACGTGTTGCACTGCTCGCAGGAGTCGACGTTCAGGTATCCCGCGATCGCGTTGGGCGGACGGAAGTGCTCCGCCTGGCTGTTGCCACCGATGACGTACGTGTGCGCGTTGACGGTGAAGTTCCACGCGTTGCGGGCAATGTCGCGATAGCGGGTGTTGCCGGTGGCCTTGTATTCTCGCGCGGCGCCCACCCACTTGGGCACCTGCGTGTTCGCGTGCAGCCCGTTGAGCTGGTCCTGGTTGGCGGCGAGCGGGTTGAAGACCGCGGCGTGGTCGAACCGCTGTGCGGCGGTCAGCCAGCGGGCGTCGCCGGTCTGCTGATAGATGTCGGTCAGCACGGCGTTCATCCCGCCGAACTCGGTTCCCAGCATCGCCTGCATCTGGCTCGCGGTCAGCCGCGCCGTACGGGTGTCCACCCATCCGGCGAGCGCCAGCAACACGGTACGCGCCTGGGTGTTTCCGATATACCGCCACACGTCGAGCAGCCCTGCCAGCGTCTTGTGAAGGCAGTAGTAGGGAACGTTGCCGTTGTTCAGAGTGCGCGCCTCGAGGGCGGTGAAGTCGGACTCCGGAAATCCGGAAAGATAGCCCGCGCTGAACCCGGCGGCCCCGTTGTTCGCCTGACACCTGGCCATCTCGGCAACCATGTAGTTCGCCTTGTCGCGGCACGTCGTGTCATCCAGGACCGCGTATGCCTGGGCCCAGGCGGTCAGGAAGTGCCCCTGCATGTGCGTCCGGAACGGGAATGTCGGGGCATCCCAGCCGCCGTTCGCAGTCGCACCGTTGGTGGACAACCGGTGGTTGGCCCGGAAGTTGTAGAGCAACCGCTCCACGTCCACGAATCGCAGGTAGTTCAATGTGCGGGTCTGGTTGTCCAGGAACCTACCGGCGGTGAGCCGAACCTGACCCAGCGGAAACGGGTACGCCGAGACCCCGATGTCCGGGCGAGCCGGCGGAAGTTCGGCGGCCATCGCCGGGTACGAGCCAAGGAGTTCAACACCGGTCGCTGTGGCCAGCACACCGCCAGCGGCGGCTTCCAGCACTCGCCGCCGATTTAAACGCAGGGGTGACATGAGAACCTCCAGGGGTGCTTCGCCGGGACGGGTCAGAGGGGCCACGGACAACGCCGGGCTCTTGCGTCGCACTCTCCGAAAGTGAGCGCTAACATACGTCACACATATTACGTCCACCCTCTCGTACATTCAAGTGAGTCAATTGCCGACCGCGATCAGATGCACCGCGCATCGGATTACCCGCGGGCGTCACCCGGGCCGGGTTCACTGCCAGACGGTGAGCCCCCCACGACCACGGACTCCTGGCCCTCCTGCCGGCCCTCCTCCCGAGCGCGGGCGAGCAGCCCGAGCAGCCGCCGCCGGCGGTGCCGGGCTGCGGCACGCAGGCCGAGGAGCAGCGCGGCGAAGAGGATCAGCAAGGCGAGCTGGGCCCACGGTAGAACCCAGGTGGTGACGCTGGCGGACACCTGCCGGAGCTCGGCGTCGGTCTGGTCATCGCCGAGCAGGGTCGGAGTCGTGGAGACGGTCGTTCGTAGGCGTCCCAGGGCCCAGACGCCGTCAGCGCGTATTTCGACGTCCCGACTGCCGCCCGGGAGAAGCTCCTCGACGTCACCGGTGGCGTCGTGGCTGGTCAGACCGAAAAGGTCGGAGACCGCCACCCGACCCCTTCCGGCGACCCAGACGTTGCCGTCGTTCGTCACGGTGTAGCGGACCCGAACCGTGCCACCGGCGAAGGGATTCCAGGACGGGGTGTACCTGGCGGTGAGAGCCTGGACAGGCAGAGCTGCCTGGACGGTGCCGCTGACCCGCACCATGACCCGGAACCCCACCCGGCTCTCGACATTGACCGTACCTCCGGTGCTGGTGACGGTCGCGGCGATGCCGGCCGGATGGTCGCCCGGCGTGGCGCCCTGGGGCACGGTGATCGTGAACGGCACCACCTTCGTCTCGTTGGCGCCGACGGTGACCTTCTCCTGCACATCGATCCAGGTGCCACCGTCCACCGAGGCACGGTCGGACGGCAGCATGTTGAAGCGGCCCTTGTCGGTGAGGTAGCCGTCGGCGGCCTTCAGTGAGAAGGCGACGGCGGCGCGGCTGAAGTTCCGTACCGCCAGGTGTTCGGTCACGACCTGCCCCGGGTCGAGATTGGCGTTGATCCACCGGCGCTCGTCCGGCCCGCTCGGGTTGGCCGGCTGGACCGTCCAGGTCAGGTTCCCCGGATCGGGCTCCGCCGCCGCGGCAGCCGGCGTGGCTGCACCGACGAGGGCCACGACGACGAGGACGGTGAACGCCCGGCGCAGCGGGGTGACGGTCATGACGACAGCCCTTCGGCACGGGGCTTGGCGGGGGGCCTGGTCCAGGCCCCCCGCCAAGCCGCTACTCGAACAGTGAGAGCGTGAGCGTGGAGCTGTACTCGCCGGCGGCGACCTCGACCGGGGTCCGCAGGTACAGGTCGGCGTTGACGGAGTACGAGTCGCTGGCCACGGCCTCGGAGTCGAAGGTCGAGACCAGCAGTTCCTGGTCGACCAGGCCGACGTTGTTGCCGGGCAGGGTCTCCTCGTCGAGGACGGTCACGACCTCCTCGCCCTCGGTAACCAGGCCGGTCTCCCCGCCGTCGAGCATGCGCGGCTTCCAGCCGAAGTGGTCGGCGGTGATCGGCGCCTGGCCGGAGCTGCCGTCGAAGTCGGTCGCGCTCCCGAGCACGGCCCAGCCGGCACCGTCGGGCACCTCGTCGGCAATCCGGGTGTCGGTGACCGTTACGGTCGGCAGGGTACCGACGAACTGGCGAACCAGCAGCGTCGAGCCGTCCTCGGCCAGCGCGACGGCGTCGCCGGCGATCGACAGGGCGAGCACGCCCGGTTCCCTGATCTCGTTGATGTCGACCGTCACCCGAACGCTGGCGTCATCGCCCGGCTCAGCCATGGCCGGCGACGGCGACACCGTCGTCCCGGCGAGAACGGCGCCGACGGCACAGGCCGCGAACAGGTGCCGTCGTTGACGTGTGTTCATGTGGTCTCCGTTGTCGTCAGTGGTTGGCGGGGGATGTGGTTGGCGGGGTTATCCGCCGCAGGTGGTGGCAGGGTGCGGCGCGGTGTGCACGGTCGTCACGTCCCTGCCGTCGATCACACCGGTGACCCGAACCGTCGCCACACCGGCCACGACCGACGCGGCGCGCGTGTTGAACGACTGGTAGACGTTCCCACCCGGCGCCACCGCCGCGAACGACCGCTCGCCGTACGGAGTCTCCAGGCTGATCCCGACCGGCGCGTCATGGTCGTTGCGCGCCTGCACAGCCACGTACGCCCTGCCAGCCAGGCACCGCACCAGAGCGGTGACCGTTGCCGGCAGCTCCGGCTGGCCGGTGGCTGCCTGGAAGGACCAGGAGTCGATCTCGAAGAGGTCCGCCCCTGCCGGGCCGGTGTAGGTGAAGTAGACGTCGTGCACGCCGTTGACGCCCTCAAGTTCGGCGGTCACCTCGGCCCATCCCGCGCCCGGCGTACCGGCCGGAATCGTGGCGACCACGGGACCGGTGAGGTCGTCCAGCCGTACCTCGATCTGTGCATCGGCGGCGAGCGCCCGGACCTTCGCCGTCACGCTTCGGACGCCGTTGTCGCCGAAGTCCACCGATGACAGCGCGGTCCAGTCGCCATTGTCGATGTCACGTACCACCAGGTTCGGCGCGGCGGCACCGAACTGCGGGGAGCCGCCGTCGACCTTCGCGGTAGCGACGCCCTTGCTCCAGCCGAAGGTCTCGGCCTCGAAGACGCGGTACGGGTCGAAGTTCCTGACCTGCTGTACGCCCGCGTAGGTGCCGACGACCTGCTGGATCGTGCCGTCCGGGTTGAAGGTCAGCTGCTGGATGTGTGGACTGCGGTACCCCTGGGTGGTGTTCCCGGTGATGCGCTTGTTCAGCGTCGGGCCGTGGTACGTGAAGTAGTGTTTGCCCTCGAACTCGAAGACCGACTGGTGGTTGTTGCCACCGGTGCCGGCGCCGAAGAACTGGGACTGGTTCGGGAACAACACGCCCGCGTAGGTCTCCTTCGGCCACGACGTCGGATCGTCGGAGATCATGTAGCCGATCTGACCGCCACCGGGGTAGCCGGGAAGCGGGGTCTGAGGGCCGCCGAAGTCGTTTCCTCCGAAGTGCGAGGAGTACGAGAAGTAGTACTTGCCCTCGCGCTTGAAAACGTGGCCCGCCTCGAAGGCGACCGGGGCGTCGACCACCGCGGCGGATCCCTCGGTTGAGACCATGTCATCGCCGAGCCCGATCACCCTAAGGTTCTTCGGGTTGTTGAAGCGTTCGGCCGGCGGCATGCTCGTCGACGCGGGACCGCCACCGAAGTAGAGATAGGGCTCGCCGTCGTCATCGACGAATGGCGCCGGATCGAACTTCCACGCGACATCCTCAGCACCAGGGGTGCTGCCGTTGATCAGCGTGCTCGTACGCTCGCTGGTCCACGGACCGACCGGCGAACCACCCGTGATCACATTGCTGGAGCCGCCGCCGTTGGCGTAGTAGAGGAAGAACTTCTCCTCGCCGTTGACGACCTTCTTCGTCATGCCGGGGGCCCAGGAGTTCCCGGTGAACGGCGCCACCCCGTTCGGACCCGCGACCTGGATCTCGCCGTGATCCGTCCAGTTCACGAGGTCCTCCGAGGAGATCACCGTGATCTGGTTGATGTCGCCGTAGTTGATACCCGGCGAGATGCCCGTGACGGGATCGGGAGCATAGCCCTGGGTGTCATTGGTCATGTACATGTACACCCGGCCGTCGTGCACAAAACCGAATCCGTCGGCACCGAACTTGTGCCCGATCAACGGGTTGTGCTCGCCTGGCAGCTTGCCGACGACCTCGATGGTTTTCGATGGTGCCGCAGGCGGCGCGGCCCCTACCACCGATACGTCGTCGAGCTGGAAGTCCATCAGGTGCAGGTTCGGGTCCGAGGACGGGTTGCTCGTCCACGGCGTCTCGAAAAACAGCCGCGCGGTCGACACGTTCTGCCCTGCCGGGATCGTGAACGTTCCGTTGAACTGGGCCCACTGGCCCTTCGTCGCCACCACACTGACGAGGTTGGTGTAGGTGGCGGCGCCATAGTGCATCGTGGCGAAGAACTGCTTCGTCGCGGGCCCGCTCGGGTTCTCGTACCTGATGCGGGCCGTCAGGGCGTAGGTCTGCCCCGCCTGCGCCTTCCCGCTGAGGTCCTGCATCGGGCCGGATCCGGTCGTCGCCCGACTGGCTACGAGTACGGCGCTCGATCCGGAGTAGGCGTCCGGCGTCGACGACAGCACGGCGCTGTCGGAGGCGTTTCCGTTGTTGACGAACCAGTTGGCCAGGCCCTCCTCGAACCCGCCGTTGACGATGAGATTCGTGTCGGCGGCCTGGACGGGCGCTGCCCTGGCGACGAACCCTGCGGCCAGCATCAGGCCGACCGCCGCGATCGCCGCGACCCGTCCTCGGGCCGTCCGTCGCATGCGCTGTTCCACGAGACATCCTCCTTCATCTCTGACTGGACTCACGGGTGTAGGGGGCGGGCGGGGAGCGTTTACGGACAGACCGGAGGTCGGGGCGGCGGCGCCGCCGGTTCGAAGGCAGCCGGCAGCCTGGGACAGGTCCGCCGCCCTGGGCCGCCTGGGCTTCGGTCACCGGCGTGGCCGATGAGCCGAGGACTCGTGGCTGTCATCCGCCGCAGGTGGTGGCAGGGTGCGGCGCGGTGTGCACGGTCGTCACGTCCCTGCCGTCGATCACACCGGTGACCCGAACCGTCGCCACACCGGCCACGACCGACGCGGCGCGCGTGTTGAACGACTGGTAGACGTTCCCACCCGGCGCCACCGCCGCGAACGACCGCTCGCCGTACGGAGTCTCCAGGCTGATCCCGACCGGCGCGTCATGGTCGTTGCGCGCCTGCACAGCCACGTACGCCCTGCCACCCAGGCACCGCACCAGAGCGGTGACCGTGACGGGCAACGCCGCGAGCACGCCGAGCCGGGCCAGCTCGTAGCTGAGCGCCCGCTCCGGCGCGTCGATCTGGTTCTGGGTGCCGAAGCGTCCGGCTCGCGCCGACTTCGCCGCGGCGAGAGCGGACTGCGCAGCGGCCCAGGCATCCGCCGGGTAGTGGCGGCCGTCGAGCGTCCCCGCGTACGCGATGGCCGCGTCGAGGTCGCTGGTGTCGAGCGGTCGGCCCTGTGCGGTCAGCGTGTCGCTGAGCAGGTAGTGGTCGAAGTCGACCCGCCCACCGGTCTCCTGCGTCGCGTAGTTGAACAGACCGACGCGGTGACCCATGAAGTGCGCGAGGCTGCCGTCCAGGGTCTGCGGTCCGACCCGGCCGCCCAGTTGGCTCCAGCTCAGCCCGTCGAGGCTGTAGTGGAACGTCGTCCACAGCTGGCCTACCGGTGAGGCGAAGTCGAGATCGGCCTTCAGGTGCACCTCGGTCGCGTCACCCAGCGGCACCGTCGTGCCCGGCACGAAGTTCTCCAGCGTGGCCTGGTCGAGGTCGACCGCGAACGGCTGCCCCCGGTTGACGACGCCCAGCGTGTTCACTCCGCCGACCCGCTTGACCGCCACGTACGAGAACCCGCGGTTGTAGGCCGCCAGGCCGGCGACGTCCCCGTTCTTCATCCCGGAGATGTCCATCCGGGTCTCGACCGACTGCCGCGGCCCGAACGTCCGCTGCGACAGCGTGTTGCGCGCCTCCTCGAACCAGGCCAGCTCGGCCCGGTTGGACAGCTTCGTGTAGATGTACTCCCCGGTGACCACCTTGCCGGCCGTCAACCGCAGCCATCCGTCCCGGTCGGTGAGCGACCAGTATCGGTTGTCCGGGGCATGGTTCCACTCCCACGCCAGGTCCAGCCGCGATCCGTTGGGCGCGATCTCCCCCTCCGTCGGGTGTTCGGTCGTCACCGGCTGCCCGACGATCGAGACGTCGTCGATGAGGTATTCCACGCTCGACGACGGCGGCTGCGGGTTCGCCCACGGTGTCTCGACCGCGAACTTGACCGAGGCGAGGTTCGCCGTGGCCGGTACGGTGTACCGCCCGGTCACCGTCGTCCACTGCCCGGCCGGCACGGTTCCGAACGCCATCACCTGGACGCCGGAGCCCCAGTCCGCGGTGAGGTTGAACCGCACCGTATCCGGGCCTGAGGCGTACCTGATTTTCGCCGACACGGCGTAGGTCACACCGTGCTGCAGCTTTCCGCTGAGGGTCTGGTTCGGACCGGACCCGTTGAGCGTCCGGTTGCTCACCCGCAGCGCCGCCGCCCCGCTGGCCGGATCGGCCCGGTCCAGGCTGACCGTCGCACCGAACTGCGCGGCCCACGGCGCGACGTCCGTCCCGGATTCGAACCCGGAATTGGACAGCAGCTCGACACCGATGAGCGACTCATCCACGTCGGGCTGATCCGGAATTGTCCACGCCTCGTCCCGGAACGCCTTGTACGGCGCGTCGTTGGCAAAGTCGTCTGAGACGACGATGCTCTTCTGCCGCTCGAACACTTCCTCCTGCGGGCTGAGTCGGATCGGCTTTTCGAACACACCGTTGACCGGCACGACACCGTTGGTGCCGAAGGTCGGCCACCCGTCCTGCCAGGTCGCGGGGATGAACGCCGGAATCCGCCCGATCGGGAACGTGTCGCGGAAGAACATGCCGTGCCAGTCGGTCCCGCCGCCCTCGCCGGCGACGGGCACCAGGCTGCCCTGCGCGAAGCCGTTCGAGTTGAGCACTCCGCGCGCCTCGTAGGTGTTCGCACCGCCCGCCGAGCTGTAGCGGCCGAGCAGGTCCCGCGAGCGGAACATGACGACCTGGCGCCCCTGCCCGGACGGCCAGGTGATGATGACCGCGTAGTACCAGCCGTCGATGTGGTAAACCTGGGCGCCCTCGAACAGGCCGCCGATGAACGGCTGCCCGGCGTAGTTGCTCGCGGTGAAGATGTTCGGGTAGTCCTGCTCGATGGCCGTCAGGTCGGAGTTGAGGCGCACGGCGCTCGTACCGCCCGATCCGTAGAAGATGTACGGCGTGCCGTCGATGTCGAAGAAGAGCGACGGGTCGTGCAGGCCGCGGCCGAGGGCGGTGCGCTGCCAGGCGCCGTTCTCGATGTCGTCGGTGCGGTAGAGATACGCCCCACCGAGGTTGTTCGTGTTGAAGGCGACGTAGAACATGCCGTCGTGAAATCGCAGCGACGACGCCCACTGGCCCTGGCCGTACGAGTTCTGGCCGTTCCGCAGCGAGAACGCGTCCCCGATACTCGCCCGGTCGAACACGTAGTTGACGATCTCCCAGTTCACCAGGTCGTAGGACCTCATGATCGGGGCACCCGGACTCAGGTGCATCGTCGTGCTGATCATGTAGTAGACGTCCCGACCCTCGTCGTTCTCGGCGGCCGGGACGCGCTCCACGCTGATGTCAGGCACATCGGCGTTGAGCAGCGGCACCGAGTACGTCCCGGCGCCGGTGTCGGTCGACGTGTAGGACGATCGAGACGACCACTCCTCCGCGTCATGCGCCGCCGCAGCCGGCGCATTCACAAAACCGGCGCCGCCGAGCACGACGATCGTTGTTAGCGTGCGCAACGAGCCGGGCCGACGGGAACGCCTTGCGGATCCCCGCCGTCCGACCGCGTGGACGACAAGCTGGAGGATCCCATTCAGGCTGGTCAGCATGGACCTGGAGGAGGGGCTATGGGCGCACGAACGGATCAACCCGGGCAAGCTGAACTCCAAACGCATGAGCGACCTGAAGGCCATCGTGTTATCGCTAACATCGGCGCCGACAAAGGTGTCATCGGCGCGCCGTTCTCGGTATCGGGGCGGTCGGGACAGCTGAGGTCCTCATCAGGCCCCGATCGCGATCGCGAAGATGTGCATGGTCGGCACGCCGGCGGCAGGACCCGCGCTGATGTTGGGCAACTCGACCCGGGCCACTGCCTTGTTCTGCAACGCCACACCCACGTAGTAGACGCAGGCTGCCGTGTTCGCGCGCTGGTTGCCGGGCCGGTTCTGGTATGCGGTCACGATGGCCGCGGTGCCACCGGCATGTGGCCCGCCGTACCAGTCGGGCGTGCTGAGCGTGAACGTCTGGCGGGTGCCGTCGGCGTAGACCACGGCGGCGGTTCCCGACACGGCCCCATAGGTGCCGGTCGCAAGGAAGCCGAGCGTACGTCCGGTGCCGGTCACGCTGATGGGCTGCCCCGAGGCGGTGGCGTTGTCGGCAACGCCCGGGCTGACGTTGGGCCAGCGGAAGTTCACCCCGTTGCGGCTCACCGTGCTGCCCGGGATGACACCCACCTGGGCCAGGGCCTGCGCGGAGAGGCTGGCTCCGTTGCCGTCGAAATTTCCGGCACCGGTGCTGGTGTCGTTGGTGATGCCGGCGTTGCTGAAGCTCTGCTCCAGGGTCGGCGCGGTGGTCCCAGTGCTGGTGGCCCGGTAGGTGCGTCCGGCCTGCACGGTGAGTTCGATGAGGTCGGTCTCGAGCCGGGTGGTCCGGGCCGGCGTACCGTCGGTGGTGTCGACGACGGTGTGGTTGACCGCGAAGAGCCGGCCGCGCAGCCGAACGGTGCCCGCGCGGTCCGGCCGGACAAGAACCTCGCTGGCCTGCCCGCTGCTCCACGTGATGCCGACGGTGTGTCCGCCCCGGGCACGCAGACCGGCCACCCGCCCACCGGGCCAGGCCGCCGGCAGCGCCGGCAGGATGTGCAGTTCACCCGCGTGGCTCTGCAGCAGTGTCTCGGCGATACCGGCGGTGGCGCCGAAATTGCCGTCGATCTGGAACGGCGGGTGCAGGTCAAACATGTTCGGCGCGAGCCGGGCGGGCGAGGCGAGGTAGCGGATCAGGTCGTGGGCACGATTGCCCTCCTCCATCCGTGCCCAGAAGTTGATTTTCCAGGCGAGCGACCAGCCGGTCCCGTCGTCGCCCCGGAGTTCGAGCGTCCGTCGCGCGGCCTCGTACAACTGCGGAGTGCCGCGCTTGGTGATCTGGTTGCTGGGCGCCAGCCCGTAGAGGTGCGAGATGTGCCGGTGGGTCCGCTCCGGCTCCACCCAGTCGTACAGCCACTCCTGGATGTTGCCGCGCGAACCGATCTTCATCGGCGCGAGCCGTCCCCGGGTGGCCCGGACCTGAGCCCGGAAGGTCGCGTCCACGTTGAGGATCTCGCTCGCCCGGGCGCAACCGTCGAAAAGGTCCCGCAGGATCTGGTTGTCCATCGTGGGGCCGGCGCACACGCTGGCGTCCGCATGGTGGCCGATCTCCGGTGAGTTCGACGGGTTGGTCACCAGATAGCCGAGGGTCGGCTCGGTCACCAGGGTGTCGAGGAAGAACTGCGCGGCACCCTTCATCGCCGGGTAGTTCGCCCGCAGGAACTCGACGTCGCCGTTGAACAGGTAGTGCTCCCAGATCATGGTTGCCAGCCAGGCGCCACCGGTCTGCCACATGCCCCAGAACGCGCCGTCGACAACGGAAGTGGCCCGCCAGGCGTCGGTGTTGTGATGGGTGACCCAGCCACCCGCGCCGTACTGCACCTGTGCGGTGCGGGCGCCGCTGACCGAGAGATCCCTGATCATGTCGAACACCGGACCGTGGCACTCCGCCAGGTTGGTCGTGTTCGCCGGCCAGTAGTTCATCGGCAGGTTGGCGTTGATCGTGTACTTCGAGTCCCACGCCGGGGTCAGCGAGTCATTCCAGATGCCCTGGAGGTTCGCCGGCTGGCTGCCGGGACGGGAGGAGGAAATCAGCAGGTACCGGCCGAACTGGAAGAGCAGCGCGGAAAACTGTGGATCGTTGACGCTGTTGTGTTGGGCGATCCGGACGTCGGTTGGCTGGTCCGCGGCGGCGGTACGGCCGAGGTCGAGGCTCACCCGCGCGAAGAGCGCCTGGTAGTCAGCCAGGTGCCGGGCGCGCAACTGGTCATAGCTGCTGGCTCGCGCGGCGGTGAGGTGCCGCCGCGCGATGCCCTGGTAGTCGCCACCGACGTTGCGGTAGTTGACGTAGCTGGAGCCGATCGATACCAACACGGTCACGCTGTTGGCGTTGGTGACCCGCAGGGTGCCGCCGGAGCTGGTCACGGTGCCACCACTGACACTCGCGTTGGCCAGGGCGAGGAATCGGACCCCGCCGGTGACGCCCTCCTGGTTGCCGGAGATTCCGTCGAGGGCGATCGTGGCGCCGTCCGGGCTGGACTGTGTCGTCCGCTGCGGACTGTCGAACGTGGCGGCGAAGGTGATCGAGCCGGTCCGGTCCGCGGTCAGCCGCATCGCGATCACCTGGTCAGGCGCGCTGACGAACACCTCACGGTGGTACCGCACACCGTTCATCACGTACGTCACGGAGGTGGTGGCGGTGGTGAGGTCGAGCTGCCGGTCGTACTGCGACGCCCCGCCCGAGGTGGGGAAGGTCAGCCGGAGGTTGCCAACGAGCTGGTAGGCCAACTGCCCGACCGGGTTGCCGAGCATGTTCTGGTTGATCAGGTCCTGGGCCTGGGTCCACTGGTTGGCGAAGACCAGTCGCCGAACCTCGGCCAGCGCCCCCAAGCCTCGGGGATTGCTGGGGTCATGCGGTCCGCCGGCCCATACGGTGTCCTCGTTGAGCTGCAGTCGTTCCGTGTCGACGTTGCCGAACACCATGGCGCCGAGCCGGCCGTTGCCGATCGGCAGCGCGCGTAACCAGTCGGAGCCGGCGGCCTCGTCGTACCAGAGCGCCAGATCGCCGGCGGCCAGCACCTGTGGTGGTGCGGCCGAGTCTGCTCGGGCCACGGCGGTCCAGGGAACCGGCAGCAGGGCACCGCTCACGCCGGCCGCACCGATCTTGAGGGCCTGTCGTCGAGTCAGGTCTGACATCAATCCTCCGATCGGTGACCGGCTCGGCCAACTCACAAGCGTGGAAATCTCTGCAGGCTCACGTGTGTGATCTGCTCGGCGGCGCCAACCTCGGCTTCGCCGACACGTTCACCGACTACCCCTATGACGTCAGACATCTGATGTGTTTCGCGAAGGTTACTCCGGCGCGTCGAAATGGGCAATGGTCTATCTTTCGTGGGCTCCACGAGCCGTCCGCGCCCTGATGGCGGCAAACTCCAGGCACAGCACCCAGCCAACGGGCACCGGTCAGGGCTCTCGTGGCCGACGGGAGGCGCACGGCCAGCGGGCCGGATCGGGCCCGAGATGCAGCTCGCGGGCCCGCCCGGATCCACACATCAGATGTACGGTGGCGGTGTGCACGGAGCGGTGGCGACCGGGCACTCGCCACGTGGTCAGCGGTCGGGGGTTCCTTCACGCACCGGCGCGGTAAGTGATGCCCGTGCCTGCTCCAGACGGCGGGTTCCATCGTGACGGCGCTCGACCCGCCGCTCCGAGGAGGCGTGGATGGCACTGACCGACGACACGATCGCGAAGATCCGCAGCATGATCCAGAGCGGCGAGCTGCCGCCGGGCGCGCGGCTGCCACCGGAGCCGCAACTAGCCGCGCAGATGGGGCTGTCGCGCAGCGGGGTTCGGGAAGCGGTGAAGGTGCTCGAGTCGACCCGGGTGCTCGAGGTGCGACGCGGCGACGGCACGTACGTCACCAGCCTCGCCCCCAGGCTGCTGCTCGAGGGCCTGGGGGTCGCGGTGGAACTGCTGCGCGACGACACCCTGCTGGAGGTCATGGAGGTACGCCGGATGCTGGAGCCGGTGGCGACCGGCCTGGCGGCGCTGCGGATGACCGATGCCGAGCTCGACGAACTCAGTCGGATTCTGGAGGACATGCGGGCGGCGGCCGACGACGCCGAGAAGCTGATCCAGTTCGACACCGCCTTCCATCACACCGTCATCGCGACCACTGGCAACGAGACTCTCACCTCGCTACTGGACGGGCTGTCCAGCCGTACGCTGCGGGCCCGGGTGTGGCGTGGACTGATAGAGGGCAACGCGGCACACAAGACGATCGACGAGCACCACGCGATCTACCTCGCGCTGCGCTCGCGCGACCAACTGCTCGCTCACGCCAGTGCGCTGATGCACGTCAACACCTCCGAGGCGTGGGTGCGTACGGTGCTCGCCGCGAAGGCGGCGGACTAGCGTTTTCCGCTCGGCAGCCCGACCCATCACCTCGACCTGCCGCCGGGCCGTCCGCGCATCGATCCGGCGTCAGAGATAGTTGTCAATGTTCTGGTCGACCGATGACTGCCCCATCACGTGCGCGAGCAGGGCGAATCTGACCTCGCGGGCTGCGGTCGGTACGGGCACCCATCGCCGCGATCCCGTCGAGACGGGTTGCCAACGTAATCGTTTCGTTCGATACTCGAAACGCTTCCGGAGCCGGACAGCAGCGAGGGCCACGGGCAGCCCCCGGTCGATCCACCCGGCCAGACAGGCCGCCGCATCGATCGATGCCGAAATCATCGATGCCAACGTCGCCGAACCACATGCGACGGCACCGCGTCGACGACCACACGCCGACATCGCCGACCCCGGCGTCAGCTGAACACATCCTCGGGGGATCATCTCGGCCGCGAATGTTAGCGCTAACACTTGCCCGACAGGGAGGTTTGTCAATGAAAGGACGGGTTCGGCTACTACCGATTCTCACTATCTCCGCCGCCGCCAGAGGGAGAACCATGGTTACATCGGGTGACGCTCCACAGCTCGCGCCCCCGACGCCACGGAGGCGATGGTTCTCGAGGGCCGCCGTCGCCGTGATGGTGCTCGCGGCCAGCACGGCCGTCGTGGTCAACGTGACGCCCGCCGCCGCGGCCACCGTCGACACGAGCGCCTGGTACGTGCTGGTCAACCGCAACAGTGGCAAGGCGCTCGACCTGTACAACCTGGCCACCAACGACGGAGCGCGGATCACTCAGTGGACCCGCGGCGACGGAGCCTGGCAGCAGTGGCAGTTCGTCGACTCGGGCGGCGGCTACTACCGGCTGAAATCCCGGCACTCCGGCAAGGTGCTCGACGTCCAGAACTGGTCCACCACCGACGGCGGGCCGATCGCGCAGTGGACTGACAACAACACCGCCAACCAGCAGTTCCGCCTCGCTGACTCCACCAGCGGCTACGTCCGACTGATCAACCGCAACAGCAACAAAGCCGTCGAGGTACAGAACGCCTCCACCGCCGACGGCGCCAACATCGTCCAATACACCGACTGGGGCGGCAACAACCAGCAATGGCAGCTCGTCCGCATCGACGGCGGGACCACGCCGCCGCCCACCAGCGACCCGTACACCAACCCGGTCGTCTGGCAGGACTTCGCTGATGTCGACATCATCCGGGTCGACAACACCTACTACATGTCGGCGTCGACCATGCACTACTCGCCGGGCGCGCCGGTCCTGCGCTCGTACGACCTGGTGAACTGGGAGTTCGCCGGGCACTCCGTGCCCCGGCTGGACTTCGGCAGCAAGTACGACATGAGTGGTGGACGTGCCTATGTGGATGGCATCTGGGCGTCGACCCTGAACTACCGCAGGAGCAACAACACGTTCTACTGGGCCGGATGTGTCGACTTCAACCAGACCCATATCTACACCGCGACCTCGGTCGAAAGCTCCTGGAACCGGCTGACCACGATCAACAACTGCTACTACGACGCCGGGATGCTCATCGACGACAACGACACGATGTACATCGCGTACGGCAACAGCACGATCAGCGTCGCCCAGCTCTCCGCCGACGGGCGCAGTCAGGTTCGCGCCCAGCAGGTGTTCACCACCCCGTCCAGCGTCGGAACCCTCGAAGGGGCCAGGTTCTACAAGCGCGGCGGCAGCTACTACATCTGGCTGACCCGACCGGCCAACGGCCAGTACGTCCTGAAGGCGAGCAACCCCTTCGGGCCGTACGAGATGCGGCAGGTGCTGCTGAACATGCCGGGCCCGATCTCCGGCGGAGGGGTTCCCCATCAGGGTGGGCTGGTGCAGACCCAGAACGGCGACTGGTACTACATGGCGTTCGTCGACGCGTACCCGGGTGGTCGGATGCCGGCCCTGGCACCGATCACCTGGACCAGCGACGGCTGGCCCACGGTGCAGACCGTCAACGGTGGCTGGGGCGTCAACTACCCCAGGCCCAACCTGCCCGCTCCCCCGCGTGCGGTCAGGCCGCTGACCGGCACCGACACCTTCGCCGGCACCACCCTCGGCCCGCAGTGGGAGTGGAACCACAACCCGGACAACTCTAGGTGGTCGGTCAACAACGGCCTGCGTCTGCAAACCGCGACCGTTACCAACGACCTGTACGGCGCCCGTAACACCCTCACCCACCGGATCCAGGGACCGAGTTCCACGGCGACCATCGAGCTGGACTACTCGACGATGCGCGACGGGGACCGCAGCGGGCTGGCCATGCTCCGCGACTCCTCGGCCTGGATCGGCGTCAAACGTGACAACGGCAGCACCAGGGTCGTGATGACGAACGGCCTGACGATGAACAGCAACTGGGACAGCACCGGCACCGGCACCGAGGCCGCCAGCGCCAACGTCACCGGCGGCCGGGTGTGGCTACGGGCCAACGCCGACATCCGCCCCGGATCCGGCAGACAGGCCCGCTTCTCCTACAGCACCGATGGCGTCAACTTCACCGCCCTCGGCCCCGGCTTCACCCTCAACAACGCCTGGCAGTTCTTCATGGGCTACCGGTTCGGAATCTTCAATTTCGCCAGTCAGGCCCTCGGCGGCCAGGTGACCGTACGGCGATTCGAGCTGACCACCCCGTGACCGCCTCGGAATCAGATTCGAGCAGATCATTCGTGATCAGGAAGGAATCGATATGAATCGCGCTAGAACCCTGAAGGCGATGGTGACCCTCGCCGTCGCCGGCACACTCGCTGCCGGCATGACCGTGATCCTCGCCCCCGCCGCCAGCGCCGGAACAACCCTGAGGGCGGCAGCGGCCGAGAAGGGTCGTTACTTCGGCGCCGCGGTCGCGACGTCCAAGTTCTCCACCGGCACGTACATGACCGTCCTCAACCGCGAGTTCAACAGCCTCGTCGCCGAGAACGAGATGAAATGGGACGCCACCGAGCCCCAGCAGGGCCGGTTCAACTACACCGGCGGCGACCGTATCGTCAGCCATGCCCAGGCGAACGGCATGAGCGTGCGTGGCCACGCCCTGCTCTGGCACGCCCAGCAGCCCGGCTGGGCGCAGAGCCTGTCCGGCAGCGCGCTACGCAACGCCGCGATCAACCACGTCACCCAGGTCGCCACCCACTTCCGGGGCAAGATTCACTCCTGGGACGTGGTGAACGAGGCGTTCGCCGACGGCGGCAGCGGCGGCCGACGCGACTCGAACCTGCAGCGCACCGGCAACGACTGGATCGAGGCGGCGTTCCACGCCGCGCGAGCCGCCGACCCGGGCGCCAAGCTGTGCTACAACGACTACAACACCGACGGGGTCAACGCCAAGTCCACCGGCATCTACAACATGGTGCGGGACTTCAAGGCCCGAGGCGTGCCGATCGACTGCGTCGGTTTCCAGTCCCACCTGGGCACCTCACTGGCCGGTGACTACCAGGCCAACCTGCAACGCTTCGCCGCCCTCGGCGTCGACGTGCAGATCACCGAACTGGACGTCACCCAGGGATCCAACCAGGCCAACATCTTCGGCTCCGTCACCCGCGCCTGCATGGCCGTATCCCGCTGCACCGGCATCACGGTCTGGGGCGTACGGGACTGCGACTCCTGGCGCGGCTCCGACAACGCCCTGCTGTTCGACTGCAACGGCAACAAGAAGCCCGCGTACGACGCGGTCCTCAACGCCCTCAACGCCGGCGGAGGCATCACACCGTCGCCGACCACACCGACGAATCCGACCACGCCGCCGCCCGGGCCCGGCGGATGCACCGCATCACTGTCACTGAACTCCTGGACCGGTGGTTTCGTGGCCACGGTACGGGTCACCGCCGGCTCCGCCGCAACCAACGGATGGACCGTCACCACAACACTGCCGAGCGGGGCCGCCGTCACCAACACCTGGAGCGCCTCGGCCAGCGGCAACACCGGCACCGTCCAGTTCACCAACGTCAGCTACAACGGCCGGCTCAACCCCGGCCAAACCACCGAGTTCGGCTTCCAGGGCACCGGCAGCGGACCCGGCTCGACCCCCACCTGCACCGCCAACTGACCTCGAGTTCCCGACAGGTCAACCTCGAAGATGGAAGGAGTGGCAGGATGCCCAGACACAGAGCGATTTTCGGGCCTCTCGCCGTCGCGGCACTGCTCGCCGTGACAGCGGGCGTCACATCGCACAGCGGTAGCCTCGGCGGCGGCGCGACGGCCGCCGACCTTGGTGTCGCCGCGGCGAGTGCCGGATGCGGCAAGGCCCCGACGCTGGCCAACGGTACGCACACTATTCAGAGCAGCGGCAAGAACCGCAGCTTCATCCTCAGAATCCCCGGCAACTACGACAACAGCCGCCAGTACCGGTTGATCTTCGCGTTCCACTGGCGGGGAGGCACCGCCAACGAGATCGAATCGGGCGGCACCAGCGGAGCCGCCTGGTCGTACTACGGCCAGCTCGAACAGTCGAACAACAGCGCGATCCTCGTCGCGCCCCAGGGCCTCAACGGTGGCTGGGCCAATTCCGGCGGCGAGGATGTCACCTTCGTCGACGACATGATCCGACGGATCGAGAACGATCTGTGTGTCGACACGACGCAGCGGTTCGCCCTCGGTTTCAGTTACGGCGGTGGCATGAGCTACTCGCTCGCCTGCTCCCGGGCGAATGTCTTCCGAGCCGTCGCGGTGATAGCCGGTGCGCAGCTCAGTGGGTGCAGCGGCGGCAACCAGCCCATCGCGTACTTCGGAATTCACGGCATCAGCGACACGGTCCTCAACATCTCGCAGGGACGGTCACTGCGCGACACGTTCGTCAGGAACAACGGCTGTACCTCCCAGAGTCCACGGGAGCCGGCGTCGGGCAGCCGGACGCACATCACCACGGCCTACTCCGGGTGCCGGGCCGGGTATCCGGTGCAGTGGGCGGCGTTCGACAACGGACACATGCCCGGCCCCGTCGACGGGACGTACACCGAGAGCGGCGTCACGACCTGGACCAAGGGAGAGATCTGGCGGTTCTTCTCGCAGTTCCAGAGCACTCCGCCGAACCCGACCACGTCGCCACCGAACCCGACCACGCCACCACCGAACCCGACCACGCCGCCGCCCGGGCCCGGCGGATGCACCGCGTCACTGTCACTGAACTCCTGGACCGGTGGTTTCGTGGCCACGGTACGGGTCACCGCCGGCACCGCCGGAACCAACGGATGGACCGTCAACACAACACTGCCGAGCGGGGCCGCCGTCACCAACACCTGGAGCGCCTCGGCCAGCGGCAACACCGGCACCGTCCAGTTCACCAACGTCAGCTACAACGGCCGGCTCAACCCCGGCCAAACCACCGAGTTCGGCTTCCAGGGCACCGGCAGCGGACCCGGCTCGACCCCCACCTGCACCGCCAACTGACCTCGGGGACGAGTAGCTGATTCGCCCGGCTCCGGTGCGGGTGACCACTCGTGATCACCCGCACCGGAGCAGGTCAGGCGCCTCGGAGCAGGTCACGTGCCGCCCGATGCCTGTCCGGCCGAGTCGGTGGTGTGGCCTGGGAGTTCCTGCCAGCGCGGCGGGTCGGCTCCCGGACGGGCGCAGGTGGCGCCGGCCACCTCGACGGCGTACCGCAGGGCGGCAACGATCTCCTCCTCGGACCAGGAGGGGTTTGCCCCGGACAGCTCGGCGTCAAGATCTGCGCCAGGTGACGGAGCCGAGCGCCAGGATGCTCGGGAGAGTACGGCGAGCAGCCCGGCGGTGAACGCGTCGCCAGCGCCGATGGTGTCGACCACCTCAAGAGCGGGAGCCGCCTGCCGGAGCAGTTGGTTACCCGAGCGGGCGACGGCGCCATGCGGGCCGAGTGTCACGACGCCGAGCGTGGCGCCCAGGTCGTGCCAATGATCGAGGACCTGCTCCACCGAGTGACCCGGGTAGAGCCATCCGACGTCCTCCTCGCTGGCCTTGACGACGTGGGTACGGCACACGAGGTGGTCGACCCGGGCGCGGGCCTCGGCGGGAGCGCCGAGCAGACCGGGCCGAACGTTCGGGTCGAGGCTGACGATCATGCCGTGCTCCCTGGCTGCGCTCAGGGCGGCGCCGACATGATCCGCCCCGGGCGGCAGGAACACCGCCAGCGAGCCGGCGTGCACGATTCCCCGCCGGGCGAGTGCGGTGGCCAGTTCGCTCGGCTGCCAGGCCCAGTCCGCCGTGCCTTCGACGTAGAAGTCGTACCCGGCGCTGCCGTCACCGGTCAGGGAGACGACCGCGAGTGTCGCCGGCTCTGCGGCGTCGACGGCGTACCGGAGGTCGACGCCGTTGGCTGCGGCGTGCTCGCGCAGCCGGCGTCCGAGGGCTGTGGTCGAGAACCGGGCGAGCAACCTGGTCGGCACATCGAGCCGGGCCAGGCCGACGGCCACGTTCAGGGGGCTGCCGCCCGGATGCGCGGCGTACCGACCGTCAGGCTCCGGTACGAGGTCGACGACCGCCTCGCCGATCACGGTGACCGGCATCGGAGCCGGCCGGGCTGACCTCTCCCCTGTCTCCTCCCGCATATCCGGCGCTCCGCTCACCGGTGCTGGCCGGCGGCGACCTGCGCGGCGTTGGTGTCCGGGCCAGTCCACGGGGAGTGGAACGGGACAGGGTCGGTGATTTCGCCGACGAACGTGCCGTTGACGTGGTCGAGGAACCCGATGAGCGCCCAGCCCCGCTCGCCATCGGGGACCAGGCGGGGTGCGTACAGGTGCGGGTGAGCAACCGGCTGCGCGGAGGCCACATCCCAGGGGCCGAGCACGCTCGCCGCCTCCGCCACCCATATCCGTCGGTCGCCGCGCCGCTGGTCCGCCACCGCGTTGGTACAGAAGAGCAGGAGGGGTTTGCCGTCGACAACGGCGACCTGGGGCACTTCGAGGTGGCCGAATCCGGCGGGCGTGGACAGCGGCGGCCGGACGGTCCAGGTGACCAGGTCCGGGGAGGTCGCATGGCCGATGACGCCGCGCTCGGACGCCGCTCCATGGTTCGCGCGGGCGGTGACGAGCATGTGCCAGCCGTCGCCGGAGGGGTCGGCGAAGACCCAGGGGTCCCGCCAGGCCTGCTCGTACCACATGTTCCGGTCGAGCAGCTCGTACCAGGTCGGGTCGGCCTCGACAAGGGGTTCGGTGCCGTGGCGGTGCCATGTGGTCAGGTCGTCGGAGACGGCCAGGCCGATCCGCTGGACCAGCCCGTCCTCGGCGCGGCCGACACCGGTGTAGAACATGTACCACCGCCCGTCCGGGCCCCGGACAGTGCACCCTGTCCACGTGGCCAGGTCGTCCCAGCCCGGCGCGTCGGCTGGCACGAGCGCGTCGGCGACCAGGGTCCAGGAACGCAGGTCGGTGGAGACGGCGTGCCCGATCGCGGCCCGCTGGTGGCGGCGGTTCGGGTCTTGCAGGGCGCGGGAGGCGCGCAGGAAGAACGCGTGCCATCGACCGTTGTCGTCCTGGACGTACCAGCTGTCCCACACCCAGTGGTCCGGCAATCGCAGCATGCCGGCAACCTACCAGTGAATCGGTTTAGCTACGACGTTCCCTACCCCGCTGCGCGGGTTGTGGCGGCCGGCGCGGCAGTGGACCTGCGTCGGCGCAGCGGCATGGGAACGTACGACGGCCCGGCGGCGCCGCCATCGAGCACGAGTTCCACGGCACGGCGCCCCATCCGCTCGTGCGGCAGGGCAGCGGTGGTCAGGCTGGGCCGGAGCCAGGCGGCGATGGGGTCGTCGTCGAAGGAGATCACCGAGATGTCGTCGGGGATGGCCAGCCCGGCCTCATTGAGCGCCTGGTAGGCACCGAAGGCCAGTCGGTCGTTCATGCAGATGACCGCGGTCGGGCGTGGTGACCTGGACAGGAGGGTACACATGGCGGCGTACCCGTGTTCGGGCAGCCATTCCACGCAGTGACACTCGGCGAACAGGGTGACATTGGCGGCGGCGAGGGTGTTCCGGACACCGCGCAGGCGGGCCTGCGCGGCGATGGAGACCTCGGGATCGTCCTCCTTGAGCCGGTTGCGCCCGATCAGGGCGATGCGTTCGCGGTGGCCTTCCGCAAGGAGGGCCTCGGTGACGGCGGCTCCAGCCTGCTCGTCGTCGGGTAGCACGCAGGGCAGGCCGTCCGGGCTGGTGGCGTTGAGCAGCACCACCGGGCCGCCGAGAATTGCGGGGGGCACCGTGAGTCGACGGGTTGCCATCGCCGCGTAGACCACGCCGTCGACCTGGCGGTCGAGCATCGCCTCGATGGCATACCGCTCGAACGCCGCGTCGCCCTGGGTCTCCGTGATGAGCAGTACGTGGTCCCGTTCCCGGGCGGCGTCCAGCGCGCCGCGGATCAGGTCGCCGGCGAATCTGGTCGTGGCGACGATGTCGGAGACGAACGCGAGGGTGGCGGTCTTGCGGGTACGCAGACTGCGCGCCGCCGTGTTGGGCCGGTATCCGAGCTCCTCGGCGGCGGCGAAGACGCGCTGGTGGGCCTCTGCGGACAGCCGGGTGCCCTCGCGCCCGTTGAGCACCATCGAGGCGGCGGTCTTGGAGAGGCCGGCCAGCCGTGCGACATCGGCCAGGGTTGCCCTGTTGCTGCCCATGACTCCTCCGAATCCGCGGCGCGTCACGTGCCACCACATCTCAATCATCATCCGCGAGCCACTGTCGCCGCTGCGGTCGGGACGGGCGACGGGACACCACTGGTGTGAACCAGCCGTTTCCAAGTCGTTGCCAAACTCGTCCTTGACAGGGTTCGCGCACCACGCGCATGCTCTGCTAAATCATTTTAGCTACGCCGTTGAGTGTTACGGAAGGGAACAGTCCCTCTTCCCGTAATCGTGTCGGCTGACGTGGTCGCGACCCCCGGGGCGCCGGTTGTGCGGCCGACACGAGGCGGTCGGGGTTGTGCGGCCCGACCATGGCGGCGTGACGCGGCATGAATCAAGGAGTGGTTGACGTGCCGGATTCCTCGACCAGGTTCTCGCGACGTCGGCTGGCACTGCTGGTGCCGGCCCTCACCGCCGGCCTGGTGATGAGCGCATGTAGCGCACCAGGGTCGGACCAGCCGTCGTCGACCGGGTCCGACGGCCCGGTCAGCACCGAACTCGGCACCGGGCCGATCAGTTTGGAGCTGTACGCGGAGACCGGCTTCCCGCTGGTGAAGGCGCTGGCGGACGAGTTCACCAAGCAGCACCCGAACGTGAAGTTCAACATCCGCGAGGACCAGTTCACCGTGATCACCGAGAACGCACCCCGGGTGCTGGCCTCGGACAACGCACCCGACATCATTCGGCTCCCCACCATGGTCGACCTGGTCAAGGACGACCTGCTGAAGAACCTCGACCCGTACGTCGCCGCCTACGGCTGGGACAAGTTCCCGGCTTCTCAGCTCGTCCAGCTACGGCTCGCCGACGGGGGCGGCGTACGGGGCTCGGGCTCGCTGTACGGGCTCGGCCTGGGCTACAGCGTGACCGGGGTGTTCTACAACAAGACCCTGGCCACACAGGTCGGCATGGCCAAGCCCCCGACCACCATCGCCGAGTTCGAAGAACTGCTGGCCAAGGCAAAGTCCGCCAAGGTGCAGCCGATCATGCAGTTCAACAAGAACACCGCCGGCATCAACTTCCCGCACCAGGCGCTGCAGAACCAGTTCGGGGACCCGGCCCGGGTGTCCGACTGGATCTTCCAGAAGCCGGGCGCGACGTTCGACACCCCCGCCGCACTGAAGGCCACCCAGACCATCCAGCGGTGGGCGCAGGCGGGCTACTTCCCGACGGACGCGAACGCCCTGGACTACGCGTCCATGGTCGGCGAGTTCCAGAAGGGCAACGGCCTGTTCATGTTCAACGGTGACTGGGAGTCCGGCAACCTGGACAAGAACATGGCCGGCAACGTGGGCTTCTTCCTGTTCCCGGGCGAGGCCGCCGGCGGCAAGCACGTGGCGATGTCGGCGCCCAACACGTTCGGCGTCGGCGCCCGGGCGAAGAACCCGGACGCTGCCGCGTTCTTTCTCAACTGGGCGCACACCGACCCCAAGGCCCGGGAGATCTCCGTGAAGGTCGGCGGCTCGCACCCCGGCGGCCCCTCCGACCTGCCGCTCCCGTCGGTCGCCGAGGGCACCGTGTTGTCCGAGACGCTCAAGGCGTCGCAACAGCTCGGCGCCGAGAACGGCGCGGTCGACTTCACCGCGAACGCGACCGGTGGGATCTTCGCCGCCGCGATCACCCCGGAGATGCAGAAGCTCGTCGCCGGGCAGCAGACCCCCGAGGGGTACGTGAAGGCGGTCCAGGCCGAGTACGAGAAGGAACTGTCCCGATGACCTCTGCCGTCGGCAGCACTTCCGCCGGTGCCCCGACCCGGGCCGGCGGCGAGGACCGGCAGCCACCCGTACGGCCCTACCGGAAGCGGTGGGGCCGTACGGCCGGGTGGCTCGGCTGGCTCTGGGTCCTGCCGGCCCTGAGCATGTACGGGTTCTTCGTCCTGCGTCCGCTCCTGACCACGATGCAGTACTCGCTGTACAATTGGAACGGCATTGGTCGGGCCGAGTGGGTCGGCCTGGACAACTACCTGACCGTGGTCACCGACAGCGACCTCCTGAAGATCATCTCGAACGCGTTCATCCTGATCGTCTTCTTCAGCTTCGCCCCGGTCTGCCTGGGGCTGCTGGTCGCCAGCCTCGTCCGTCGGCTCAGCGCCGGCCCGTTCGGCACCGTCGTGCGCACCGTGCTGTTCCTGCCGCAGGTGATTCCCCTGGTCGCGGCCGGCATCGCGTGGACCTGGCTGCTGTCCACCGACGGCCTGGTCAACCAGATCCTGCGGGCCGTCGGCCTGGGCGGGGTCACGCGCGCCTGGCTCGGCGAGTTCGACACAGCACTGCCCTCGGTGGGCGTGATCGGTACCTGGGTCATGCTCGGCCTGTGCACGATCCTGCTCGTCACGGGCATGAGCAAGATCGACCCGGCGCTGTACGAAGCGGCCCGCATCGACGGCGCCGGCCCGGTACGGGAGTTCTTCGCGGTCACCCTGCCGAGCCTGCGGCAGGAGATCGGGGTCTGCCTCACCGTGACCATCATCGCCGCCCTGGCCAGCTTCGACATCGTCTACATCTCCACCAGCGGTGGACCCGGCATCCAGACCACGGTGCCCGGCCTGGAGATATACCGGCTCGCCTTCTCCCAGCGGCAGGTCGGGCTCGCCTCGGCACTGGCGGTGGTGCTCATGGTGCTGGTGCTGGTGTGCGTACTGCCGATCCAGCGGTTGACCCGGGAGGAGAAGGCATGAACCTCACCAGCCGCGGCGAACGCCTGACCGGACGGATCTTTCTGATCGCGCTGGTCGTCGTCACGCTATTGCCGTTCCTGAGCATGCTGTCCGCGGCGTTGCAGCCGCGCGGCACCGTCCCCACCGGACTGGCCTGGCCATCCGACCCGCAGTGGGGCAACTTCGGCGCCGCGTTCACCGCCGCCAACATGGGTGTGTTGCTGCGGTCCAGCCTGCTGATCGTGGTCGGGGTCGTGCCGATCGGCGTGGTCATCGCGACCATGGCCGGGTTCGGACTGGGTCACCTGCGGGTGCCCGGTGGCCGGATCGCCTTCGGCCTGCTCCTGCTCGGTCTGACCCTGCCACTCGAAGCCGTGGTCACCCCGCTCTACTACCAGATGCGCGACCTCGGACTACTCAACACCCGCTGGGCGATTATCCTGCCGCTGATCGGCCTGTACATGCCGTTCTCGGTGTTCTGGATGCGGGCCCACTTCACCACGGTGCCGAAGGAACTCTCCGAGGCGGCGCGGGTCGACGGCAGCAACACCTGGCAGTTGTTCTGGCGCATCCACGTGCCGCTCGCCCGACCGGCCATCGCGTCGCTGACCATCCTGCTGTTCCTGTGGACCTGGAACCAATTCCTGCTCGCCATCGTGCTCGTCGACGACGCCACGAAACGCACGATGGCAGGCGCGCTCGGCGCGTTCCAGGGGCAGTGGGGGACGGACCTGGTGCTGCTCTGCGCCGGCTCTCTGCTCATCCTCACTCCCACGCTCATCGTGTTCCTGATCTTCCAACGCCAGTTCATCAAGGCCCTCATCCAGGGGTCGCTGAAGGGATAGCGCGTGACCACGCATCCATCAGTCCGAGGTGACGTCGACGAGGGCTTCGGCCCGGTCGCCGACATCTTCCGGGACAACTTCTCCTCGCGCGGCGAGGTCGGCGCCGCCGTGGCCCTGTATGTGAGGGGCCGCAAGGTCGTCGACCTGTACGGGGGGCTCGCCGATCCCCGGTCGGGACGCCGCTGGGCCGCCGGCACCCCGGCGGTCGTCTTCTCCTGCACCAAGGGCATCCTGGCGATCTGCGCGTACCTGCTGGTCCAGCAGGGCCGCCTCGACCTGGACGCGCCGGTCACCCGGTACTGGCCCGAGTTCGGTCAGCACGGCAAGGCCGCCATCCCGGTGCGCTGGCTGCTCACCCACCAGGCCGGCCTACCAGCCCTGGACCGGCCGCTCAGCCGCGAGGACGTGGTCAGCTGGAAGCCCGTGATCGAGGCGATCGAGGCGCAGACGCCGCTCTGGCCGCCCGGCACCGCACACAGCTACCACGCGATGACCTATGGCTGGCTGATCGGTGAGGTGATCCACCGCATCACCGGTCAGCTGCCCGGCGCGTTTTTCCGCGACACACTTGCCGCGCCGCTCGGCCTGCGTACCTGGATCGGTCTTCCCGACGAGGAGCGTGACTCGGTGGCCTGGATGCTGGCGCCGCCGGCCGGGTCCGCGGTGCCCCTGCACCCGGTCGCCGAGAGCGGGCTCACCATGGGCGGCGCCTTCGCCTTCCCCGCCGACAACGACGGTCTGGTCAGCTTCAACGACCCGGTCATCCAGGCCGCCGGGATACCCGGAGCCGGTGCCGTCAGCACCGCCGAGAGCCTGGCCCGCCTCTACGCCGCCGCGGTGTCCCCGGTCGGCACCGAGCGCCTGCTCACCAGGACTTCGGTCTACGACGCGACCCTCCCCCGGGTCGCCGGCCAGCAGCGGTACGGGCCGGCCGACACCGGCCAGCGCTGGGGAACCGGCTTCCTCCTGGACTCCCCGCCGGCACGCCCCCTGCTGGGTGCGCTCAGCTTCGGCCACGACGGCGCGGGTGGCCATGTGGCCTTCGGCGACGACGCCTACCAGGTGGGCTTCGCGTACGTCGTCAACCAGATGGGCGGCGTCGACGACGACCGGGGCGACCGGCTCACGGCCGCCGTGCGGGCCTGCCTGGGGGCCTGACCAGACGCGGCGACCACGAGTGTTTCGCCGGATCTCCACCTGTCCCGGTCCCGGACAGGGTCGAATTCGCCACGAAGCCGGGGCAGGCGCGGTCCATACTCGTCTTGATGGCCGCGCCGCCACCCGGCCAGCGCAGACGGTCCGGGCGATGGGGCGCCCGGCCGCGGTGCGGCCGGGCGCCCTCTGCTCAGCTACGCAGCTGCCACTGCTGGTTGGTGCCACCGTTGCAGGCCCAGAGGATGAGCTTCGTACCGTTTGCCGTTGCGGCGCCGGTGGCGTCCAGGCAGAGGCCCGACTGCGCGCCCGTGATCGAGCCGTTGGCGTTGACATTCCACTGCTGGTTGGCCTGGCCGTTACAGTCCCAGATCACCACTGCGGTGCCGTTGCTGGTGCCCTGGCCGGAGGCGTCCAGACACTTGGTGCCGTAGACCATGAGCTGCCGGCTGGCGGTCTGGGTCCAACGCTGATTGGTACCGCTGGTGCAGTCCCAGAGCTGGGTCTGGGTGCCGTTGGTGGTGCTGGAGCCACCAACCTCGGCGCACCGTCCTGACTGGGCCCCGACGATCTGCACGTTCTGCGGGTTGGTGCCGCCGCTCTCGACACCAGCGGTGGCCATCACCGCCTGGGCGCCCGACGGCCAGTTGCCGTTGCTGACCGTGACGTTGCCGGATACCACGTTTCCGCGGTCGCCGTTGGTCACGTTGGTGCTGCCGTTGGTCGACCAGTTGTTGGTGACGGTGTAGTTGCCCATGTTCTCCGCGTACCAGTAGTTGGCGGTGGCCCAGGTACCGGTGGAGGAGAAGACGTTGTTGCGGGCGGTGTAGTAGCGGGAGCCCTCGTCGAAGTAGAGCCCGAACCAGCCGTTGGTCCGCAGGCAGTAGTTCTCGTTGATGGCCGCGTTCGGGTTCGCCGAGAGCGTGTAGATGCACCCCCCGTCGGTCATCTGCTGCATGACGTCGTGCACGTAGTTGCCGGTGACCCGGTTGTTCGATGCGGTGGTGGGCGTCGTGTATCGCGGCTGGTAGTTGTACAGGCCACGGTTGGCGTAGTGGTCACTGCCGCCGGCGTCGTTGGCGCCCCAGCCGTACCCGACCGAGAGGCCGGTGTACGGCATGTTGTAGACCTCGTTGTGGGAGATGGTGGCGGTGTTGACGTAGGTGGTCAGGATCGAGACGACGCCCCGGTACTCCAGGCCGAGATCGTGGACCCGGTTGTTGCTGATGGTGATGTCCCGGTTGACCATCCGCTGGTCGCCAGGGTGATGCGCGTCGGCGCGTACGCCGCCGACCACGATGCCGCCGGCCGAGTTGCGGGCGATCTCGGAGCGGGTGATCGTGATGTTGCTGGCGCCCAGGCCGACGCCGCTGGCGTGAGCGTTGGCGTCGTTTCCGATGCCGATGGCCGTCTGTCCCAGGTTGACGAACTGGGAGTCGCTGAAGGTGATGGTGTTGGCGGCGGAGACCTGTACGGCGGCGGGCATCTGGTTCCAGTTCGGCCGGGTGGCCTCGAACTGGGGGCAGCCGGCCTGGCAGGAGGTCAGTGCGTCGGCCGGGCGAGCCCAGGTGCCGATGATGTGGGCGCCGGTCTGCTGGTCGGCGAAGCCCTGGTTGCTGCTGGGGCCGAGCCAACTGGTGCCGGTGAAGGTGATGCCGCTGAACGAGATGTGGTGCGCCGGCGCGTCGTACGTGCCGCCGACGTTGACCAGGGACTGCATCTGCGGCAGCTCCACGCTGACGGTGCCCATGTTCTGCCCGGCGAGCGGGATGTAGTTGAGCACGCCGGTGCCGGGGTTGAGGTACCACTCGCCCGGTGAGTCAAGGAACTCGTACGCGTTGGTCAGGTAGAACGGGCCCGCCCGGTGCGGGCTGGACAGGGTGTCGAACCCGAAGGTGTTGTTGTTCCAGGCGGGCTGCTGCATGGTGAGGAAGTTCCCGCTGATGCTCTGCACCGGCGAGTACCGGTCGGTGAACGAGCCGACGCTCTCGATCTCGACCCGGTTCTGGTTTCCGAGGGTGTTGAGGTAGCTCAGGGCGCTGTTGCTGAACCGCATGCCGGTGGTGGTGAAGGTGAAGTCGGACCGGTTCACGGCGGTACGCGCCCGGGTGGCGACGGCGCCGTTCACGTAGAGCTGACGAGCATCGAGCCCGGCTCCTACGTTGGCCCGCCAGATGTTCTTCCCGGCGTCGGCGAGGGACCAACCGGTGACCGCCCGGGCGCCGCTGATCGTCGGGCGGGCCGAGGCTGCCGCTCGCCAGATCACCTGATAGCCGTTGTTGCCGGAGTCCGCGGCCGTCAGTCGCATCGGCGTCGAGAGCCGGTACGCCCCGTCAGCCAGTTCCACGACGATGTCGCCGGACATCGTGCTGTTGCGCGCCCGTACCGCAGCCTGCGCGGCCGTCAGGGAACACGGCTGGGAGGCAGAGCAACTGGTGCCGGTGCCGGACGGAGACGCATAGAGGGTGGTGGTGGCCGCGAGGGCTGGGGATGCCGAGGCGGTCACGGCGACCAGGGCGGTCATCGCTGTCGCGGCGGCGCCGGCCAGCAGCCGGCGCACAGAAGGTAAGGACGAAAGGGGCACGGGACGGTCTCCTGACATGAGAGGAGTGAGGGTGGAACGCCTCAACGAGGCGCGACGGAATGACTGTGTTAGCGCTAACAACACGGACGACGGGGGCGCTCCCGAGGAAGGACCTGCCGATGCCCGCAGGGCGGGCAGCGGGCGCTGACGATGGATCTGACATCCCGAGACCCCTCACAGACAGTAGTCACCGATGAGATCCGTGCACCGCCCCCGAACCGTACGAGGCGTCGGACGACGAACGTTCGCAGATCGCGACGGAGGCCTATGTGCTCGTGTTGCAAACATGGCCTTGACACGACCGAAACATCACACGTATGAAGATAGATGTTTGGATGCGGGTCCGCAATCCTCGACCTCCGGCGGTCACCAGGCCCGCCACTCGATCGGCAGCGGCGCCGACCGAGGGAACCAGGCACCATCGCCCCCACCCCCAGGGCAAACCGGGACCCTGGTCAAGTCATTGACACCCATCAATGTCTAGCGCATCCTGACCTCACCGACCACGAGATGAGAACACAGCCCACGTCACGCTGTGTGACGTCCTGCGGGGCTGACTGCCGTTGCGGCGGACGGCACGACGACCAACCAGCACACTCGTGCCCCCTCGCGCGTCCAGGCACGACCTGACGCGCCGTCGGGCCCGTGGTCGCAATCCCGTTGCCCGCCCGAACTAGGAGACGGCATGCGTCGCAACACATTGATCATTGGATTGATCGCGGGCCTGTTACTCTCGCTCGCGCTCGTCCACCCGGCATCAGCGGCCCCGGCCTTCCGCGCCCTGCTGTTCACCAAGACCACCGGATACCGGCACGACTCGATCCCCGCCGGGGTCTCGATGTTCCAGCAGCAGGCGACAGCGAACAACTTCGAGTTGGTGCACAGCGAGGACTCGAATGTCTTCACCCCGGCCAACCTCGCCACCTTCGACGTCCTCATCATGTTCCAGACCTCGGGCATGGTGTGGACCTCGGCGGCCCAACGCCAGGCGCTGGAGGGGTTCCTCGCCACCGGTAAGGGAATCGTCGCCATCCACAACGCCACGGACATGGGCATCGAGGCCGAGTACCCGTGGTGGGACCAGACCGTGAACGCGGGCGCGCACATGCCCGAGCACTCCCCCGGCGTGCTGCCCGGCACCGCCATCGTCGCCGACAAGAAGCACCCGTCCACAGCCAGCCTGCCGGACCGCTGGAACCGCAGCGAGGAGTGGTACAACTTCGATCGCAACCCCCGGGGCGACGTCCACGTCCTGGTGACCGCCGACGAGCGGACGTACAACCCGGGCTCTCGGGCGATGGGTCCGGACCATCCGATCTCCTGGTGCCGCAACGTCGCCGCAGGCCGGGTCTGGACCACCGCCATGGGGCACGCCTCCGAGTCGTACAGCGAGACGCACTTCCGCAACCACGTTCTGGGTGGGGTCAAGTGGGCGGCCGGCAGCGAGGCCGGAGATTGCGGCGGCACCGTCTGGGGCAACTTCGAGAAGCGTGCCCTCGATGACAACACCGTCGACCCGATGTCGCTGGCCGTGGCGCCGGACGGGCGCGTCCTCTACGTCCAGCGCGGCGGACAGGTCAAGATCTTCAAGCCCAGCACGAACAGCACCGTCACCGCGGGCACGCTCAGCGTCTACACCGGCGGCGAGGACGGTCTCACCGGGTTGGCGCTCGACCCGAACTTCGCCAGCAACGGTCACGTGTACCTGTACCACTCGCCGTCGAGCAGCACGACCGACGTTAACCGCGTCTCCCGTTACACGCTCACCGGCGACACGCTCAGCCTGTCCAGCGAGGTTCGGATCATCGACATCCCGGCGTACCGTGACCGCACGTTCCCCGAGCCCGGACACACCGGCGGATACATCGAATTCGGCCCGGACGGGAACCTCTACATCGGCACCGGGGACGACACGCCGCCGAACCTCGACCCCAACTGGCAGGGCTACGCACCGCTGGACTGGCGGCCGGGCAAAGCCAATCTCGACGCTGCCCGGACCGCTGGCAACACCAACGACCTGCGCGGCAAGCTGCTGCGTATCAAGCCCTCGACCAGTGGCGGCTACACCATCCCGACGGGCAACCTCTACCCGCAGGGGACGGCACAGACCCGGCCGGAAATCTACGCGATGGGCTTCCGCAACCCGTTCCGCTTCTCGATCGACCCGGCCAACGGCTGGGTCTACCTGGCCGACTACGGCCCTGACCGGAGCCCACCAACCACCAACCGCGGCCCCGAAGGACTCGTCGAGCTCAACGTGATCAAATCGGCGGGCAACTACGGCTGGCCGTTCTGCCACGGCGACAATCAGCCCTACGCGCCGTTCAACCCGGACACCGGCGTCGTCGGCGCGAAGTTCAACTGCACCGCACCGGTCAACAACTCCCCCAACAACACCGGCCTGACCAGCCTGCGGCCGGTTGTGGCGCCGAACCTGTGGTACGGCTACGGCACCTCGCCGACCTTTCCGGAGCTCGGCTCCGGCGGCTCCGCCCCGATGGGCGGACCGGTCTACCGGTACGACCCGGCGAACCCGTCCGCGACGAAGTTTCCGCCGTACTACGACGGCGTCCACTTCTTCTACGAGTGGTCACGCAGCTACCTCAAGGAGGTGCACTTCGACTCCGTCACAGCGGTGAGCCGCACCAACCCCTTCCTGCCGACGGCGAGCTTCAACAAGCCGATGGACATGGAGTTCGGCCGGGACGGCTCGCTCTACCTGTTGGAGTGGGGCACCAACTTCGGCGGTGGTAACAGCGACTCCGGGCTCTACCGGATCGACTACATCCAGGGCGGACGGTCGCCGGTCGCCAAGGCCACCGGCACGCCCACCAACGGCAACGCACCGCTCAACGTCCAGTTCAGCAGTGCCGGTACGGCCGACCCGGACCCCGGCAACACACTCAGCTACCAGTGGACGTTCGGCGACGGCACCACCTCGACGTCGGCCAACCCGTCGCACGTCTACACCACCAACGGCAACTACGCGGCGCAGTTGAAGGTAACCGACAACACCGGCAAGACCGCCTTCGCCAACGTCCAGATCACCGTCGGCAACACCGCGCCGGTGGTCACCATCACCACCCCGTCTAACGGCGGCATGCTCACCTTCGGGGACCGGGTGTCGTACCAGATCAGCGTCTCCGACCCGGGTGGCGCCCCGGTCGACTGCGCCAGGGTGGTGCTCAACCCGGCGCTCGGCCACGACGACCACGCGCACGAGACCACGGAATACCCGGGCTGCTCGGGCACCATCTCCACCGACCTGCTCGGCGGACACCCCGACGGCGCCAACCTGTTCTACGTGCTGAACGCGCGGTACACCGACAGCGGCGGCGCGGGTGGCGCGGCTCCGCTCACCGGCTACGGACAGGTGATCCTCCAGCCCAGGCACAAGCAGGCCGAGTACCACAGCAGCCAGTCCGGCATCCGGATCGTCGACCAGGCCGGCGCGGAGAGCGGCAAGCGCGTCGGGGACATCTCCAACAACGACTGGGTGGCGTTCACCCCGATGAGCCTGTCGGGCATCACGACCGTCAGCTACCGGCTGTCGTCACCGTCCGGTGGCGGCTCGATCGAACTTCGCGCCGGCTCGCCGACCGGCACCCTGCTGGCCACCACACCGGTGCCCAGCACCGGTGGATGGGACAACTACCAGTCCACCCCACCGGTGAACGTTGCCGCCCTCGCCGGAACCCAGACGCTTTACCTGGTCTTCAAGGGCAGCGCGAGCAACTGGTTCGACCTCGACTCGCACACCTTCGGCGGCCCCGGCGTCGGCGTCCCCAACACCGGCGGCGTAGCGGGCCGGACCTGGACGCTCACCGCACAGCACAGCGGCAAGCTGATGGACGTCAGCGGCGTCTCCACCGCCGACGGCGCCCAGATCCACCAGTGGGCGGCCACCGGCGGCAGCAACCAGAAGTGGCAGGCCGTCGACGCCGGTGGTGGCGCGGTCTACCTGAAGGCGGTCCACAGCGGCAAGTGCGTCGAGGTGACCGGCAGTTCCACCACGGCGGGAGCCTTCCTCCAGCAGGCCACCTGCAACAACGGCAACCAACAGAAGTTCACCGTCGGGCCGACGGGGACCGCCGGGGTGTACACGGTGACGAGCGCGCTGAGCGGGCTCTGCGTGGACGTCGCCAGCGCCGCCACCAGCGACGGCGCCCGACTGTTGCAGTGGAACTGCCTCGGGTCCACCAACCAGCAGTGGCGGTTCACCCTGGCGTGACGATCCGCGGCTGCTGCCACAGCCAGTGACGGTCCGGTCGGGACCGGCGTCCGAAGAACGGGGCCGGTCCCGACCGGGACGTCGCCGTCAGACGGGCACGTCCCGGGGCGGCGGCGCCGCGAGCAGCCCGGCCGCCGCCAGTTCGTCCCAGAGTTCGTCCGCGACGGCGACCCCCGATCGTCGTACGGCCTCGGCCGCCTGAGATCCGTTGCGCACACCGACGACCGTCGACACCACGGCCGGATGCCGGCGTACGAAGGCGAGCGCGGCCTGCGGGAGGGTGACACCGTACGTCTCGCAGACCGAGGCGATTCGTCGCGCCCGATCGATCAAATCGCCTGGGGCCTGCTGGTAGTCGTAGAACGCATCGGCCGGTGGCCGATCCCGCGACAGCAGCCCTGAGTTGTACACACCCGCGATCACCACACCTACTTCGCGGCTCTCCGCAGCGGGCAGCAGGTCACCGGCCGCGCCCTGTTCCAGCAGGGTGTACCGCCCGGCGCACATCACCACGTCGATGTCGGTCTGCCGCACGAACCGAGCCAGCATCGCGGTCTGGTTCATGCCGGCCCCGATGGCACCCACGACCCCCTGGTCACGCAGCTCGACCAGGGCGGGCACGGCTTCGCGCGCGGCCTGTTCCCAGTGGTCGTCCGGATCATGGAGGTAGACGATGTCGATCCGGTCCAGGCCCGTGCGGTCGAGGCTGGCCTCGATCGACCGACGGACGCCGTCGCGGCTGAAGTCCCACACCCGCCGGTGGGTCGCGGGAACATCGAACCCGGCAGGGTCCCGCAGGTGCGCGGTTCGGGGCGACGGCACCAGGAGTCGCCCCACCTTCGTCGACACCACGTACTCGTCGCGCGGTCTGTGCCGCAGCGCGGCACCGAGCCGTCGCTCGGACAGCCCGAGGCCGTAGTGCGGCGCAGTGTCGTAGTACCGGACGCCCGCGTCCCACGCGGTGTCGACCGCCGTGGCGAACTCGTCGTCCGTGGTCGCCCGGTACAGGTTGCCGCCCTGCGACGCGCCGAAGCCCAACTCGGTGAGGCGTACCGCCGGGCGCCGCGCCAGTGCCCGCGCCCTCACAACTCCCCCAGCCGGTAGACGCGACGCGCCGTGTCCCCCCAGATCAGCGCCCGGTCGGCCGCATCGGGCTCTCCCAGCAACTCCGCCAGGACCTCGACCCAACGCAGGTACGACGCGGCGAGCAGACACACCGGCCAGTCCGAGCCGAACATCAACCGGTCCGGGCCGAACACGTCGAGCGCGTGGTCGACGGCCGGTCGGAGGTCCCCCGGCGTCCAGGGCGATCGCGCCACCTCGGTCACCAGACCGGAGAGCTTCGCCGTGGTGTTGGGCGAGGCCGCGAGCGCCCGCAGGTCCCGGGTCCAGTCCGCCATCTCCGGACGGCCCAGCGCGGGCTTGCCCAGATGGTCGAGGACAAAGCTCACCTCGGGCAGGTCGTGCGTCAGACGCGCGGCCATGGCTAGCTGGTGCTGCCGGACCAGCAGGTCGAAGACCAGGCCGGCCGCTCCCACCGCCGCGATCCCTCGACGGACCTCCGGACGGTCCAGGTACGCCGGGTCGGTCTCGCCCTGTACGAGGTGGCGGATGCCGACGAGACGGTCCCCGCCCCGTGCGACCCGCAGGCGGTCGATGCGGTCGACGACGTCGTCAGCCGTCAGGTCCACCCAGCCGACGACCCCGCGCACGAGGGTGCTGTCGGCCGCGAGGCCCAGTAGGTCCACCGTCTCCGCCTCCGAGGCGATGGACTGCACCACAACGGTCGCGGTGACCCCGGCGGCCCGGGCCATCGGGGCGAGGTCGACCGGCTCGAAGTCGGCGTCGATGGCTGCCATTGTCACCGGGTCGATCCACGGCTGCGGGTGCCGTGCCCGTACCCAGAGGTGGTGGTGTGCGTCGACGATCCCCGTTCGTCCGGGTGCGTGCTCGCCCGTCATCGGCCGAGCCAGCCACCGTCGACGGGCAGCACGACTCCGTTGACGTAGTCCGACGCCGACGATGCCAGGAACACCGTGGCCCCGCCGAGATCGTCGGCGCGGCCCCACCGACCCGCCGGGATCCGGGCGAGGATTGCCTGTTCGCGGTCGGGGTCGTCGCGCAGCGCCTGGGTGTTGTCGGTGGCGATGTAGCCGGGGGCGATGGCGTTGACGTTCACCCCGCGCGCCGCCCACTCGTTCGCCAGCGCCTTGGTGAGCCCGGCCACGCCCGACTTCGACGCGGCGTAGCCGGGGACGGTGATGCCGCCCTGGAAACTCAGCAACGACGCGGTGAAAATGATCTTTCCCCGACCGCGCTCGACCATCGCCCTGCCGATCTCCCGGCTCAGCACGAACTGGCTGCTCAGGTTCACCTCGATCACGTGGTCCCACATCTCGTCCGGGTGGTCGGCGGCTGGAGTACGAGCGATCGTGCCGCCGTTGTTCACCAGGACGTCAATCGGCCCGAGCGCGGTGAGGTCACGGGCCAACCGGTGCACGGCCGCCCGGTCGGCGAGATCGGCCCGCAGCGCGGTGAACCGGCGGCCGGCGGCCCGCACCCGGCGTTCCACCTCGCTCCCGTGTGATTCGAGCTGGGCGGAGACGCCGACGATGTCGGCACCGGCCAGAGCCAGGGCCTCGGCCATGGCGAGGCCTATGCCACGCCGGGCACCGGTCACGACTGCCGTCCGGCCGGACAGATCGAACAGGGCCATCACCGGTTGCCCTCCCGCATGTCGAGCAGCACCTTCATCACGCCGCCACCCTCCAGGGCCGTGAACGCGGCGGTGGCCGCCTCGACGGGTTCGACCCGGGAGATGAGCTGTCGCGCCGGGATCGCGCCGGAGGCCACCAACCGGATCGCCTCCACCATGTCGTCACGCTGGTACAGGCGGGCGCCGAGCAATTCCAACTCACGCCAGAAGAACCGGTGCAGGTTGACCTCCCGGGGCTGGGGGTGGATCGCGACCATCACCAGTCGGCCGCGGGTGGTCAGGACGTCGACCGCCGTGGCGACCCCGGCGGCGGAGCCGGAGACCTCGAAGGCGATGTCGGCACCCGCACCGTCGGTGCGGTCGTTCACCAACGCCACGACATCGGTCGTTCCCGGGTCGATCACCTCGAGACCGATTTCTTGCGCGACCACACGCCGGAACGGGTCCGGTTCGACGAGGAGAACCCGCGCCCCGCGGCCCTGCGCGACGGCGGCGATGAGAACCCCTACCGGCCCGCCGCCGACCACGACCACCTGGTCGTCGGCGGTCACGTTCCCCCGCCGTACGTCGTGCACCGCGACCGCGACCGGTTCGACGAGCGCCGCGTGGTCGAGCGGCAGCTCCTCGGGAAGCGGCAGGACCAACTCCGCCGGGGCGTTCCAGAAGGACTGCATGGCGCCTGGCGAATCGATGCCGAGGAAGTTCATCGCGTGGCAGATGTGGGAGTTCCCGTGCCGGCAGGCCGCGCATTGTCCGCACGAACGGGTTGGCATCACGGTGACGGCCTGGCCCACGGACCAACCGGTGGTGTCGTCTCCGACGGCCGCGATCCGGCCGGACATCTCGTGCCCGATGATCGCCGAGGCGCCCACCCGGGCGTCCATGTCCCCGTGGTAGATGTGCAGGTCGGTGCCGCAGATCCCGGTGTAGGCCACGGCGATCCGCACCTGGCCGCGACCCGGTGGCTCCGGTTCACGATCCTCGATTCCGAGGTGCCGCGCTCCCCGGTACACAACTGCCTTCATCGATCCTCCGTCTACGGTCGGTACCGGTCACTCGACCGGCATGGTTGTGGGTGCACCGCCGTGGCGGTGCACCCACGATCACCTTGTTCCGGCGGTCAGCTCACGCTGAAGTCGGCGAAACTGAACTGACCCGTCACCCCGGCGGCGTGCGAGGTGGCGATCAACCCCGCGTCCTGGGTGGCGGCGATACCGGGCAGGTTCACGGTGGGGCCGACCTTGGTCCAGGTGCCGCCGTCCGTGGACCAGTAGCCACTGACCCCGGTGTCGGAACGGACCAGTCGGACCCAGGCCGGGGCCCTGACCCCGGCCGCCCCGCTGAACGAGTCGAGGTAGCCGTTGCCGTCCGCGTCCCACTGGAAGGCGACCCCGTTGCCCGGCGTGACCACAAGGACGGCGTACCCGGGTGACGATCCGGCGCCGGTGACGTCGTTACGCAGGACGACGCCCGCCTTGGCCCACGGGTTGGTGTTCCCCACAGCGGTGACCCGCGCGGTCACGGTGGCGGTCTGGCCGACCACGTCGTCCCGGTAGATCGCGCCGTACTCGTCGAACGACCCGCTGCTGTCCTGCCAGATGTCGGCGCCGGAGGTCAGGATGGCGTATCCGGTGCCGGCCTCGGCGAACTGGCTCGGCACCGAGCCGTACCCCTTGAACGAGGTGAGCGGGTTGAGTGCGGTCAGCGTCAGTGTCCGGTCCAGGGCGTACGCGGTCCGGTCGGCCCGGAACCCCACCGCCACCGCGACGTCCGCCGCCGCGACCGGGGTCGGAACCGAGCCGGGTGCGGTGACCTGCCACGACTCGGTGGTCGACTCGCCCGGGGCCACCACCACCTTTGGCCGTTTCCCGGTACGGGCCGCCCGCCAGCCCTCGGGGACGGTGATCGAGGTGGTCAGGCCGATGGCCGGACGGTCGCCGACGTTCTCGATGGTGGCGGTGACCGTGGTGGAGCCGCCTGCGCTCACGCTGTGCGGATCGGCGGCGAGAAAGACGCCGACCGGGGGACGCTGCGGGTCCGCGGCGCCGCGGTACGTCCCGGTCGGGCCCGCCTGGTGGATGACCCGACTGGCCCCGATCGGGATGTTGGCGGCGGTCATGGTGACGTTGTCCCGGACCGTATTGCCTCGGCTTCCCTGAACGAGCCCGGTGATCGCCGGGTTGGTCGCGTAGTTCCCGATCAGTGTGAGGTCGCCGGTGCGGTTGCCGTTCTGGTTGTTGGCGTGCGCCCACTGCCCGGCGGTTCGGACGAACACGTTGCGGGACGCGCTGAGATACCGGGAGCCCTCGTCGAAGTACAGGCCGAGCTGCCCGCTGTTCTCGCAGAGGTTCTCGTCGATCGTGCTGCCGGGCATCGCGGAAAGGGTGTAGATGCAGCCGGCGTCGAACATCGTCTGGACGACGTTGCGGACATGGTTGCCGACGACACGGACGTTGCTCAGCGTCGTCGGGGTGTCGTAGACGGGCTGGAAGTCGTAGAGCCCTCGGCTGAGGTACTCGGGGCTGCCGCCCGGGTCGTTGGCTCCCCAGCCGTAGCCGAGCCCGATGCCGGTGTACGGCATGTCGGAGATGTAGTTGTGCTCGATGGTCAACCGGGTGACGTAGCTGGCGAAAATGGCGTCCTGGTCGAGGTACTCCCTCGCCGTCGCGTAGACGCGGTTGTTGCTGATCAGAATGTCGCGGTTGACCATTCGTTGGTCGGACGGGTGGTGGGCGTCCGGACGTACGCCGCCGACCATGATGCCGCCGCCGGCGCTCGCGGTGAACGTGTTGCCCACCACCGAGACGTCGTGCGCGCCCAACCCGATGCCGGTGGCGTGGGCATTGGCATCGTTGCCGATGCCGAGCCCCACGGCGCCGAGGTTCACGAAGGTGCTGTCGACGACGTCAATGCCCTCGGCCGCCGACACCTGCACCGCCGCAGCCGTCTGCGCCCAGTTGTTCCGGGACCCCTCGAATCCCCGGCAGCCGAAGTCGCACGAGGTGAAGCCGTCGGCCGGCCGGTCGGGCTGGACACCGGTGATGAATACCCCGGTCTGCTGGTTCGCGTACCCGTTCGGCGAGCTGGGGTGCAGCCAGGTGGTGCCGGTGAAGGTCAGCCCCTCGAAGCGGAGGTTGCGGGCCGGCGCGTCGTAGCTGCCCCCGACCTGGACCAGCGTTTCCAGCCGGGGCAGCTCCACCCGGGCCCGCGTGATGTCCTGGCCGGGCAGCGGCTTGTAGTAGAGCGTGCCGGCGGTGTTGTCGAGGTACCACTCACCGGCCTCGTCCAGGAACCGCTTCGAGTTCAGCAGGAAGAAGGTCGGGGTCCGCAGCGGGGACTGGATGGTGTCGTACCCGTAGGTGTTGTTGTCCCAGGCCGGCTGCTGCATGGTGACCGTGTCGCCGACGATGCTCTGCACCGGCGCGAAGCGGTTGGTGAACGACAGCATCGCCTGGAAGTCGATGCGCTGCTGGTCGGGGAGTGCGGCCAGGTAGGCCAGATCCGGGTTGTCGAGGGTGAAGCCGGTCGCGTTCAGCGTGAGGTCGGTGCGGGCCAGCCGGAGCCGGGCACGCTGCGCCGGAACCCCGTCGACGTAGAGCTGCCGGGTGTCGAATCCGGTGCCGACGTCGGCCTTGTAGACACCCGTCGCAGTGTCGTCGAGTTGCCAGTCGGTGACCGCCCGAGCACCGCTGAGCACGGGCTTCGCCCCGCGCGCGGCCCGCCAGGTCACTGTGTGCCCGTCGCGGCCGGAGTCGGCGGCGTCGAAGCGAAGCGGCGAGGTCAACCGGTAGGTCCCGGCCAGCATCTGCACGACGACGTCCCGGCTCCCCGAGGCGGCGTCCCGCGCTCGCCGCTGGGCTTCGGCCAGGGTGGCCAGTGGACGGCCCTGGGTGCCGGGGCCGTTGTCGTCGGCGTTGGCGGCCCCGGTGGGGGCGACCACGATCGTACGGGCAGCCAGGGCGGCGGCGGCCGTGCCGGCCAGCGGTCCGGTGAGCATTCCGGTCGCCAGGAGCGCGGCGATCGCCGCCGCCGCTGTTGGTCGGGTCGGTACGAGCGAGGGGGGCACGCAAATGTCCTTTCGGTGCGGAGACACGGTGGCCTGGTCAGTGGCGGGCGGTAGACGACACCTCGTTGCGGGAATGCAGCGGCACAACGGGGACCTGCCGTGCGGGGGCGATGCCGTCGACTCCGGCCAGCAGCCGTCGTCCGGCCTGCTCCGGCCGGACGTTGGGGCTCTCGGCCGCCTCCGTCTCCGAGCGGCGGGTGACTGCCCGGATCCGGTCCTCGTCGACCAGGATGCCCAGTCCGGGTGAGTCGCCGAGGACGAAGGCACCGTCCTCCACGTGCAGGTCGATGGCGAGGCCGACCGGTGGATGCAGGTCCTGCAGCTCGCTGGTCAGGTGGTTCGGCACCGAGGTCGCGGCGTGCAGCAGTCCGACGGGGCTGTTGCCGATCGGGCTGACCGGCAGGTCGTGGGCGTGAGCCAGGACGGATGTCCGCAGGAAATGGGTGACGCCCCAGACGGCGGCCATCTGGACGATGTCGACCGCGCCGGCGGCGATCAGCGGACGGTACTGTTCGAGCCCGGTGAGGTTCTCGCCGGTGGCGACCGACGCGCGAACTCCTCGGCTGACCGCGGCGAGACCCTCTGCGTCCCAGCGCCGGACGGGCTCCTCGATCCAGATGAGGTCCAGCGTGCGTTCGAGTTCGCCGACGTGCCGGACGGCTTGTTTCCGGGTCCATGCCTCGTTCACGTCGAGCATCAGGCCCGGCCGAGGTCCGTGCCCGGCGTCGGTCAGGACCTCCCTGACCAGGCAGAGGCGTTGCCGGTCGCGCTCGATGTCGAGGCCGCCCTTGAGCTTGGCGGCACGCAGGCCGTGCCGGGCGTAGACCTCGTAGGTCGAGACGAGTTCGTCGTCGGTCAGCCCGATGTCCAGTCCGGACGCGTAGGCGGGAACCCGCCGGTCGCGTCCGCCCAGCAGCCGCCACAGCGGCTCTCCGGCAGCCTGTGCCTTGATGTCCCAGAGGGCGGTGTCGAGCGCGCCGATGGTGCCGAATACCGGACCCGCGTGGCCCGCCTTGAAGGTGTGCCGCAGCATGCGGTCGTAGAGGGTCGTCACCGCGCGCGGATCTTCGCCGTCGATGGCCGCGAAAATCCGCTCGATCTCGACGTGCGGCCCGAGGCCGACCCCCGAGATACCCTCGTCGGTCTCGACGATGACGATCGACACCGGGACCACCCCGTCGGCGAAGACGCCGTTGGCGTCGCCGACGGGCCGCCCCCACTCCTGGACGGTGGAGAGTGTCCGATATCCGGTGATCCGCATGTCAACCCTTCGTGGAGCCGGCGGCGACGCCGTCGGCGATTTGGCGCTGGAGGAAGAGGTAGACCACCAGGACGGGGATCGCGGCGATCAGCACCCCTGAGGCGAAGGTGGGGATGTCGTCGGAGTACTGCCCCCGCAACGAGGTCACACCGACCATGAGCGTCCGGTGATCGGCCGAGGGCATCATCACCAGCGACATGAGGACGTCGTTCCAGCAGAACAGGGCGTTGAGGATGCCGACCGACAGCAGCGCCGGGGTGCCCAGGGGAAGCATGATCCGGCGGTACACGCCGTACACGCTGTTGCCGTCGATCCTGGCGGCGTCGACGATCTCCGGTGGGATGCCTCGGTAGTAACTCGTCATCAGGAAGACGGTGAACGGCAGGAACTGGGCCACGTAGACGAGAACCAGCCCGGGGTACGTGTCGATGAGCGCGGTGTCGGCCATGAGCCGGGCGAGCGGCACCATGATCACCTGAAACGGGACGAACAGTCCCGCGAGGCAGCCCAGGAACAGCGCCGACGAACCCCGGAAGCGCAGCTGGCTCAGGGCGAAGCCGGCCATCGACCCGAGCAGCAGCAGCAGGACCACCGACGACGTCACCACGAACAGGGAATTGGCGAAGTAGCGGCCCATGCCGACGCTGTTCCACGCCGTGCCGAGGTTCTCCCAACGCAGGGCATCGGTCAGGGAGAACCGGTCGAGGATGTAGTCACGCCGCGTCTTCATCGCGACGTTGACGGTGAACAGCAGGGGATAGATCGTCGCCAGCGCGAGCAGCGACATCGGGATGGCGACCACCCAACGGCCCGGACGAACGCGAGACATCAGTTGTCCCTTCCTGCTCGCTCGAGCAGTTTGATCTGCAGCATCCCCACCACGAGCATGATCACGAAGAGAATCGTCGACGCGGCCGACGCGAGGGCCGGGCGGTTCATCTGACCCTGTTGGATCCAGATGTAGTACTCCGGCAGGTACGTCGATCCCTCCGGGCCGCCGCTGGTCATAACGAAGAGCAGTCCGAACATCGAGGTCAGCATCCCGATCATCGTGGTCACGAAGACGAACTGGATGGTGCGCGCGAGGCTCGGGATGATCACGTGCCAGAGGACCTGGGGTAGTGACGCCCCGTCCACACGGGCCGCGTCCAGGAGCGAGGAGTCCAGGGTGGCGAACCCGGCGAGGAACACCACCAGGGCCATTCCGAAGGTGGCCCAGATGTGCACGCCGACCACCATGAACATGGCAAGGTCCGGGTCCCCGAGCCAGTCCACCGGAGCGACGCCGACCGACCCGAGGACGGCGTTGAGAGGACCGTCGTAGGCGAGCAGCAGGTTGAAGATCGCGCCCACGATGACCGGGGAGAGCACGGCCGGAAAGAAGTAGACGCTGCGGTAGAACCGGTGGCCGGGCACCCGGAGGTAGATGAACGTCGCGAGCAGCCCGGGGATCGCCACCGCCACCGGGAGCAGCAGCACCAGCAACCCGACGTTGCCCAGCGCGGTCCGGAACAGCGAATCCTCGAACAGCTCACGGTAGTTGTCGAAACCGACCGCCACCCCGTTCTGCTCGCCGTCGCCGGTGAAGGAGAAGTTGACTCCGAGAAGCAACGGGTAGAGCCGCAGCACCACGATGATCAGGGCGGCCGGGGCGACCAGGACGTAGGGGGCAAGGCGCTCGGCGCGAGAGCCACCACCGGCGCGCCGGGAACGGGCACCGCCCCGGTGAGCGGATGATCCCGCCGCCGCCCCGCCGCCCCGCCCGGCTTGCACCGGGCGGACCGACGGCTGTGCGTTTCCGATCGGCACGAGTTCAGCCCGCCTGGTCGGAAGCGGCCAGCTGCTTCACCACCTCGTCAACGGTGATCGAACCGCTGAGCAGTTGCTGGGAGAGCCGCCCCATCAGGTCGAGGGTCTTCGAGGACAACGCCACGTGCAGGGCGGGCTTGCCACTCTTGATCGCCGAGACGATCGTGGCGACAGCCGGGCCGCCCTGCGACACGTCGATCGTGGTGTCGGCGGCGATCGCGCCGGCGTCGGCGTAGAAAGCCTTCAGTGCGTCGGTCGAGGTCAGGGCGCGCACCAGGTCGGCGGCTACCTTCGGGTCCTTCGTCCATTTGGCGACCCCGTAGCCGATACCACCGTCGTAGGGAAGGCTCGGGGTGGTCCCGGCGGTGACGACCGGGGCGTTCATGACGCCGAGGTTCTCGGCCTTCAGGAACTCGTTGAAGTCCTTCCAGTGCCCCACGTCCGACATCAGCCCGATGACGTGGGCTGCCTTTCCGGACTGGAAGAGCGCGAAGGCGTCGTTGAACATGGCCGTCGAGTTGGCCCCGTCGTTGTTCATACCCGCGTCGCCGGCCTCCTTCCAGAGCTCGAAGACCCGCTTGACGTTGGGCGAGTTCCAGTCGCGCTTCCCGGCGACCCAGTCGTCGTACTCCTGGGCGGTGAGGGTGCCCGACGCCAGGGCCGAGAGCCAGAACTGGATGCCGGCGCCCTCCTTGTTTCCGAGGGCGAAGCACTTGGCGCCGGCCTTGGCGATGGCGGCGCAGTCGGCGACGAAATCGGTCCACGTCGTGGCCGGGCTCGCCGGGTCGAGGCCGGCCTTCTTGTAGAGCTCCTTGTTGTAGTAGATCGGGTGACCCTGCAGCGTCACCGGGCCGGCGTAGATCTTGCCGTCCTCAGTGAACGCGTCCCAGCCGGCCAGCCGCTGCTTGTCGTCGGACAGATACTCGTTCAGCGGCACCAGCGCGTCCGCCCGGTCGCGGATCTGGCCGCCGCCGTTGAACAGGATGACGTCAGGGCCCTTACCGGACTGGATCGCCGCGCCGAGCAGCGTGTAGTACTGGTCGAACGGCTGCGCGACGAACTCGACCTTGACATCCGGGTGCTTCTTCGCGAAGTCGGCCTTCGCCTTTTCGAGGTAGGACCCGGCGAAAGCCTCGCCGGACTTCCAGTCCCACACCACCAGCTTGCCGTCCGATCCGCCGGAGGACGAGCCTGAACCGGTGGCACTTCCACAGCCGGCCAACGCCAGTCCCGCAACGAGGACGGCCGACCACATTGCTCGCTGTTTCATCGTTGTCACCTCTGAAAGTCAGGTGCCGACGGACGTACCGTCATGCGTTCATGAGATCGGAACGTAACTCGTATGACGTGTGACGTCAATACTCGGGTCGTACACTGACCCACGGGCGTCGCGCCACTGCGAGCCACTCGGAGGGGAACATGACGCCATCGCAGGAGACAGGCTTGAACGCTGTGGCGGCGCCGGCCTGGGCGCGCCGACCGACCAACCTCGCCAGGGCGGTCACCGCCGAGCTGGTGGAGCGCATCGTCCGCGGGGTGCACCCGTCCGGAACCTCGCTGCCCCCGGAACCGGTCCTGTGCGAAACCTTCTCCGTGAGCCGGACCGTCGTCCGGGAAGCGGTGAAGATCCTTCAGGAGAAAGGGCTGGTGCAGGTCCGCCAGGGCGCCGGGACCCTGGTCACCCCACCATCGGACTGGGACATGCTCGATGAGCTCGTCCTCGGGGCAACCATCGCCGAGGACGACAGCCTCGCCGTCCTCGACGACCTCGTCGTCACCCGGCGGGTGCTGGAGTCCGACATGGCGAACGTCGCCGCCCGCCTCGCCGACCCGGAGACCCTCGACCGACTGCGCGCCCTGGTGGAGCGGATGGACGAGCTCGTCGACGACCACGTCACCTACCACGAGCACGACCGGGCCTTCCACGACACGGTCATGCAGGCGTCCGGCAACCGCATCGCGCGCGGTGTCGTACGGGCTCTGGAAAGTCAGGTCATCAACACCGCCCGCTACATGGGCCGGACCGAACGCTCCCTGTGCGTGGCGTCCAACCGCGGACACAGGCGCATCTACGAGCGCATCGCCGCCCACGACCCGGACGGGGCCGCCGAGGCGATGTTCACCCACATCACCGAGGCCTGGCTGGTCCGGCGCAGCGATTCGGGCGAGGCAGTCCGCCTGCAACGCTGACCGGGCACGACGGATGCGCGCCCAGGATCTTCGTCATGCCGGCCGGACGGGCGAGCAGCGCCCACTCCGGGGTACGGAAATGGGCGCCGCTCACCCGACGTCGGCGTCAGCGTCGCCGACCGGGGTCACGAGAACTGTGCGAAGAACCTCCAGATCTCACCCTTGGTCCAGGTCGTGATACCGCTCTCGGCGTAGGTTCCGTCCACTGGCCCGGGCATGTGGCCGTTGTCGAACGCAGCCCACTGAACCGGGTAGCCGGCCCTGCATCCCGAGTAGGTGGTCGTGATGTGCGTACGGCTTCCGGCCCCCGGTTCACGCGGACTCTGGGCGGCGCAACCGTTGTTCCGGACGAACGTGTCGCGCAGTGACCGCCCCTGGGAGATGTTGAGGACGTTGTCGGAGATGCCGTGCAGCCCGAAGTACGCGATCGGCTGCGTGCCGCCGCTGCACCCGCTGATCTGCGCCCCGGCGATGACCGCGACGGCCCGGAAGACGTCGGCCCGCGCGCAGGCAAGCGCGTAGCTCATGCCGCCACCCCAGCTGAAGCCGAGGGCGAACCGCTGCCTCGGGTTGACACAGAGGTCGCTCTCGATCAGCCTGATCATGTCGTCGACGAAGGTGACGTCCTCACCCCCGGCATTGCCCCAGCCGTTGCCGAGCCCCTGTGGCGCAACCAGGATCGCACTGTTGCTCGACTGCTCCTGCTGCCCGTAGTAGGACCAGGCGGCCCCACTGGTGCCGCCCGATGAGATCTCCTGCATGGTGCCGCCCCGCCAGTGGAACGCGAAAATCAGCCGGTAGGGATTGTTGTTGTTGTAGTTGGCGGGCACCCGCAGGATGAAGGAGCGACTCTTGCCGTTGCTCTGAATCGTGTGCGTGCCGCTGGACAGCGTCGGCGCCCCACCGCACCCGGTGCCACCCGACGGGGGGTTGCCGGTGTCCGCGCGGACGAGCTGCCACTGCTGGTTGGCACCGTTCCAGTCGGAGTACTGCACGATGTTCCCGCCGTCGGCCGTGGAGGCGCCCTGCACCTCCACGGCCTTGCCGCTGTGCCGGCTGATCAACCGGACGTGACCGCCGTCCGAGTCGGCCAACCGGAACTGCTGGTTCGTTCCGTTGAGGTCGGACCACTGCACGATCGCACCGCCGTCGGCCGTCGACCAGTTCTGCACGTCGAGGACCTTCCCCGAGTGCCGGGACTTCAGCCGGTAGTAGCCGCCACCCGAGTCCACGAACTGCCACTGTTGGTTCACGCCGTTGTTCCGCGTCCACTGGCTGATCCGCGCGCCGTCGTTGGTGGCTGAGCCGTACAGGTCCAACGCCTTGCCGCTGTTCCGGTTCACCAGGACGTACCAGGCGTTGGTGTCCACGGTCGCCGCCGTCGCGGGCGCCGCGTTCACCGCGACGAGCGTGCCGGCCGTCATGACCGCAGCCGCCACTGCAGCCAACCCTGTACGCCAGCGACGTCTCTGCGGAGAGGCGGGACGAGCCTCACCGATGACCTTCATGGTCCACTCCTTCGATCGGGGCCACCCACGAGCAGGACGCACGCGGGTGCCCTGGCATCTGTGCCGACGTCTGGTGGTGGCGTCAGCATGTTGGGGTGTTGTGCGGGCGAGCTGCGGCCACCGGCTCGCGGCCTCCGCCATTCCGTGGACCCACGCGTTCGAAGCAGGCCCGCGCAGATCGCAGCGGTGCATCATCGGCTCCCGGCAGCCGCATGACCCGCGACTGAGAAGTTAGCGCTCACAACGTCATACGTCAAATGACTGACGTCAATGCGAGTCGCTCGGCTCTGTCGGCGGCCGACGGTCGCGGCTCTGCCCTGATCTTCCGACGAGTGGCGGATCCCGGCCGGGCGAAGGCCGCATGAGGTGTCCCGCGCACGGACCAGAGCTCGTCCAGTCGCCACCGCCTACGGCTCGGGCTGAACGGGTCGGTATGGTCGCGGCGGCTTGATGGAACGAGCGGGGTCGCGGGTCCCGGCGCCAACGGTCCCACTATCACGGAGGTGTGAGATGCGACGATATGGAATGGTCATTCGGCTCCGACCGGAACACCGGGAAACGTACCTTCGGCTGCATGCCGCCGTGTGGCCCGCAGTGGAGAAGACGCTGCGGGAGGCGAACATCCGGAACTTCACCATCTTCCTCCACGACGACCTGCTGTTTGGCTACTACGAGTACGTAGGCGACGACCATGACGCCGACCAGGCCCAGATCGCCGCCGACCCGCAGACACAGGAGTGGTGGAAGCTGACCGCGCCGTGCCAGCAGTCGCTGGCGACGGAGGGAAGCGACGGCCAGTGGACTCCGATGTCGGAGGTCTGGCACCTGGCCGACAAGGTCTGACCGCCGCGATCGTCAGCCGCCGCCAGAAACGATCTCATCCAGGACCTGCGATGCAGGACAGCTATGCTCATTCGGAAGCTGACGCGTCCCCGTGTCGGGGCAAGAATCGATTCGAGGGCGGTGCGATGAACATCGGGGAGATCGCCCGTCGGGCGGGGGTGTCCCGCAGCACCGTGTCCTACGTGCTGAGCGGGAAGCGAACGGTGTCGGAGGCGACCCGCCAACGGATCCAGGCGGTCATCGACGAGCTGGGATACCGGCCGAACGCCAGCGCCCGCGCACTCAAGGAAGGGCGCACCCGGACCCTCGGGCTGGTGATCCCTCCTGCGAGCCAGCGGTTGACCGACATGCAGTTGGGCTTCGTCGCCAGCGTCGTCGAGGCGGCCGCTCGCCATGACCTGGATGTGCTGCTGTCGCCGTCCGGTGGCGACCACGACCGGTCATTCGAGCGGATTGTCACCGGACGCCGGGTGGACGGTGTGGTCCTGATGGAGATCCGTCTGGAGGACGACCGCGTGACCCGGCTGGCCAAGGCAGGCCTGCCGTTCGTCACGATCGGTCGGACCGCCGAGCCACACGGTATGAGCTGGGTGGACATCGACTACGCCGGGCTGATCGCCCGCTGTGTGCACCACCTGGCCGATCTGGGGCACCGGCACGTGGCCCTGGTGAACCGTTCCGCCGAGTTGATGGCCGCGGGTTACGGTCCGGCCCATCGAGCGCTGGCCGGTTTCCGGGCGGCGGCGGCGGAGCGCAACCTGACCAGCGTCGATGTCTGCTGCGGCGATGACACGGCCTCCGGTGAGGCGTGTGTGGAGCAGTTGCTCGCGACGCATCCGGGCGTCACGGCGGTGGCCACCATCAACGAGGCGGCACTGCCGGGAATGCAGCGTGCGCTGACCAGCGCCGGGCTCTCCGTGCCGGTTGACTTCTCCGTCACCGGGGTCGCCGCACAGCATTGGGCGGAGGATTTCCGCCCGCCGTTGACCGCTGCGGATGTTCCGATGCGTGACATGGGCGCCGAGGCGGTGTCACTGCTGCTGGAGATCATCGCCGCGCCCGGGGCCGTGCCACGCCACCGCCTGTACAGCCCGCCCATCTCGTTGCGCTCCAGCACCGGCCCGGTCCGGTCCCGCTGATCCGGCTTGACGGCTCGGACACCAACATCCGGTGACCGGGGCTCGACACTCCTCAGCGGGCCCTACCGGGCCCGCTGAGTCCGTCCGGCTACCCGCCCGTGACTCGCCGCTCCTCCTGGGCGGCGGCGAGGATGAGGTAGCTGCTGGCGGTCCAGGTGTACGCGCGGTCCCGGAGCCCGGCACCGGTTTCGGCATCGAAGTTCTCCGCGAAGCCCGACTTCTCACACAGCGCGAGGAAGCGTTGACTGATGTCGTCGGCGATCCCGGTGTACCCGGCCCGCCGCAGGCCGTCCTCGACCAGCAGGGTGGAGGGCGCCCAGATCGGACCGCGCCAGTAGCCGTCGGCGACGTAGTTGGCCGAGTCCGTCGGCTCGGTGGCAAGCCCGTGCGTGGTCAGGTGGGTTTCGACGCCGCGGGCCAGTGCGGCGGCGATCGGGGCGGGCAGGTCGGCGCCGAGTGCGACGGGCATCAGGTCGAGCAGGCTGCGGCTTGCCCGCCGCTGCCCGGTGCGCGGGTTGCGGGCGGTGAAGCGCTCGCCGTCCCACAGGTCCCGCAGCATGGCCGTGCGGATCCCGTCGGCCTCCCGGGTCCACCGGTCGGCGGGTTCGCCCAGCTCGGTGGCGAGGTCGGCCAGGCAGCGCAGCTGCGAGACCAGAAAAGCGGCGAGGTCGGCGGTCTCGAGGACCCGGTCGTCGTCGAAGGTGGTGGCGTTGTCCCAGCCGCTGTCGTTGCCGTGCTGGTAGTGGGGCAGGTCGTGGCCGGGGGCTCGGCGGGCCTCGAGCCAGAACCCGGTCCAGCGGGCCAGCCGGCCGTACGTCTCGGCCAGCGCCGCCCGGTCCGGCGGCTCGGGAAGGCGTCGGCGCAGGTGCCGCAGGGCCCAGCCGTGGATGGGCGGCTTGACGTAGTTGTGCAGGACCTCCGAGTGGGTGATCGAGTCGGGCAGGGCTCCGGCCTCGTCCTGGTGGTCGAAGGGTAATTGGAACTGGTGCCAGGCCAGCTCTGGATCGCCGGCCGCCAGTGCGATCGCGTTGAAGCAGTGGTCCCAGCTCCACACCTTGTCCATCCAGTGCTTGGACATCAGGACGGCTGGTCGGGTGACGAAGCCCGCCGGGGCGACGGTGGCTGACCACAGTACGTACGCGGCCAGTTCGGCGGCGGGGGTGTCCGCACTGCGCCAAGACGCGACCCCGTCGACGAATGCGGTGAACTCGGTGCTCCGGTCGTGGCAAAGCTGGTCGAAGGTGGAGGACGCGGTGTACGGGCGGCGGGCGGTGGCGTACTCCTCGATCGCGATTTCCCAGTGCTGGTCGCCGGGTAGGTCCAGGAACCGGTCGGCGGCACCGAGCGCCTGCACCCCTTCGGCCCGGTGGAGGGCGCCGGAGAGCACCGTGATCCGGTAACGGCGCCCGGTCTCGTACGAGGTGAACACGTGTGACTCGTCGACCGGGTCGAGGTAGAGGTAGGTGCCGCTGAACGGGGTGAGGGTGCGCGCCGCTGCGGCTATCCGCAGGCCGAGCCGCCGGCCCCGGATTCGCAGGGTGTCCGGTCCGTCGTAGACGGCGTCGATCCGGCCGGGGCCGTTTCGCCAGGACAACAGCGCGGGGGTGGCGACGACCGTGGTGCCGGCGCCCGCGGGGGCGAGGCGCAGCACCGGGTGCAGCCCGGTCTGGTGCGAGATCAGGTGCAGGTCGTCGGCGTACGTGTTCTCGGCTACCACCGGGGAGATGTTGAGCCAGGATCCTCGGTAGCTGAACGGGATGTCCTGGATGGGGAACTCCGGACCGGACGGGGCGACGGTCATGGGTGGCGGGTGCCTTTCTGTGGCGCGGGTGGTCAGTCCTTGACGGCGCCGGCGGTCACGCCCATCGAGACGTACCGCTGGGCGACGATCAGCAGCACGGCGGCCGGGATGGAGGCGACGACGGCGGTGGCCATGATGGCGTTCCACTGCTGGTTGTTGTTGCCGATGTAGTGGTAGATGCCGAGGGTGATTGGTTGGTGGTCGCCGCCGCCGGCCAGGGTCGAGGCGAAGATGAAGTCCGACCAGGACCAGAGGAACGCGAACAGCGACACCGTGACGATCGAGTTGCGGCTGACCGGCAGCACGACCGACCAGAAGGTGCGCAGCCGGCCAGCCCCGTCGACCACGGCGGCCTGGATCAGCTCGTCGGGAACGCCGGACATGAAGGCCGTGAAGATCAATACGCCGAACGGCACCGCGAGTGTCGAATCGGCCAGGATCAGGCCCGGCAGCGTGTTGAGGACGCCGAGATTGAGGTAGATGGCATAGAAGCCCATCGCCATGATGATTCCCGGAATCATCTGCGCGATCAGCAGCACGAAGCTCAGCGCCGAGCCGCCGGGCGGCCGGAGCTTCGCCAACGCGTATCCGGCGGGGGCGGCCAGCGCCACGGTCAGCGCCACCGTGCCGAGGCCGACCAGGAAGCTGGTGCCGAGGTACGGCAGTTGCTGGTCGAGCACCGCCCGGTAGCCGTCCCACGTGCCGTTGGTCGGCAACAGGTGCGGCGGACTGGCCCGCATGTCCTGGTCCCGGGTGAACGACACATTGATCATCCAGTAGACGGGGAAGAGCATCAGCCCGGTCAGCACCAGGCCGATGACGGTCTTCCACCAGGTCCGGAGTGAGGAGGTGGTCATCAGGGGTGCTGTCTCCGCTCGATCCGGATGTACCCGAGCCCAGCGATCAGGGCCATCACGATGAGCAGGTTGCCGATGGCCGCGCCCGGACCGAACTCGGGCAGCAGGTTGCCGAAGCCGAGTCGGTACGACCAGGTGGCGAGCGTGGCGGAGGAGCCGGTCGGACCACCCCTGGTCATGATCCAAATGATGTCGAAGACCTTCAGCGTGTAGATCAATCCCAGCAGCAGCGTGACCATGGAGACGGAACGCAGCAACGGGAGAGTGATCCACCAGAACCGTTGCCGGCTCGACGCGCCGTCGAGCGCGGACGCCTCGTACATCTCGGCCGGGATCGCCTGCAGGCCGCTGTACAGCACCACCAGGTTGAACGGGATGCCGATCCAGATGTTCGCGATGATCACCGAGGTGAGCGACCAGCCCGGCGAGGTGAGCCAGTTGACCGGTTCGATCCCGACGACGCCGAGCGCCGCATTGACCAGCCCTGAGTCGCTGTTGAGCAGCCACGACCAGGTCGACGCCGAGACGATCAGTGGCAGCAGCCACGGTATGAGGATCAACGCCCGCAGCGTGCGCGACAGCGGGAAGTGCTGGTGGAAGAAGAGCGCCAGGGCCATACCAATGCTGAACTGGAAAGCGAGCGACGCGGCGGTGAAGACCATGGTGTGCAGCAGCGTCGACCCGAAGGCCGGGTCGGTCAGGACCGTGCGGTAGTTGTCCAGGCCGGCGAAGGGCGCACCGCCCTGCACGAACGAACGAACGCTGTACTCGCGCAGGCTCAACTCGACGTTGCGGTAGAGCGGGTAGGCGTAGAAGGCCGCCAGGTAGATGGTCACCGGTGCCAGGAAGCCCCAGGCCAGCCATCGACTGGGCCGGCGGGTGCGGGACGCGGGAGGCTCGGGTGGGGCGGCGGTCGCCGCCGCACCCTGGGCGCGCCCGGCAGCGGAGGTCTGTGTCGTGGGGGTCATGATGTCGGTGCGGTGCGCTTACCTGGTCGTGGCCGCGGCCTGCGCGGCGGTCAGCGCCTCGCGCGGCGACTTTCCGCCACTGAGGGCCGCCTGCACCGCGGTCCACAGGGGTTCGGAAATCTTCGGGTACTTCGTGCCGAGGTTGTCGCCGGTGCGACCCTTGGCTGACCTGACCGCCTCTACCCACACCTTGAGCTTGGGATCCGCGGCCACCTGCCGCTCCTGCACGGCGCCGACGGGTGCCACGTAGGACAGCGTGGAGTCGGTGGTGAGGAGGTTGTCGGCGCTGGTCAGACAGGCGACGAGTTTTTGTGACGTCGCGTACCGGCCGGTGTTCCTCTGCACCGGGATGGAGACGAACTCACCGCCGGTGGGCGCCGGCGCCGGGCCGCCCGCGCTGGCCGGGATCGGGACGATGCCGTACGTGAAGCCGAGTTTCTCCGCGTTGGCCAGCTGCCAGGTGCCGTTCTCGGCGAACGCGTACTCGCCGGTGGCGAACTCCTGCCAGCTCGTGGTCTGGGTGTTGTTGATGACGGAGTTCGGAGCGTGACCCTGCTTGAGCCAGTCAGTCCAGAGCGTCAGCGCGGACACTGCCTGCGCGGAGTCCAGGCTGGTCAGTTGGGCTCCGGATCCCCAGAACCAGGGCAGGAACTGGAAGCTGCCCTCCTCGGTGCCGATCGCGGAGAAGGTGATGCCCTTCTTCCCTGCGGCCTTGACCCTGGTCAGTGCCGTGGTCAGTGATGTCCAGTCCTTGATCGTCGCAGGGTCGACGCCCGCGGCGGTCAGCACATCCTTGTTGTAGTAAAGAGCGAGGGTGTTTGCGCCGATCGGCACCCCGTACGTCTTGCCGTCGCGCTGGCCGGCGCTGAGCAGGTTCGCTTCCATACCCGAGACGTCCAGTTTTGTTTCGTCGGTGGTGGTGAGCGCGCCGGCCTCAGCCAGTGTCGAGATCACCGGGTTGTCGACGATCAGCACGTCCGGCGAGTTTCCCTGCTGGGCGGCGAGCAGTGCCTTGTTGGTCAGGTCGGTGGTGTCGTAGCCGGTCCGCTCGACCGTCACTCCGGCTGAGGTGCCGCACTTCTTGAGCAACGTCACCCATTCGGAGTCGTCGGCGAACTGTGGGTACGGGTCCCAGACGAGGTAGGCGCCGCCGTCGGTGGGACCCTCGGCGGACGACGAGCAGGCACTCCCCGCGGCCGCGAAGAGCGCTATCACGGCGACGGCGGCCAGGCGCCGTCGGCGGCTGAGTCTTGTCATCTGCTGCCTCGCTTCAAGTCGATCGTCAGGTGGGGTGTGCGTTGACCGTCGCGGGCCGGACTCGGTCCGACCATTAGGCGAACCGATTCGACGAATCGGTTCGCACGAAGATAGGTCCGTCCGAGCTCGACGGTCAAGGGGTGACCGGGCACGACGCGGGCCTCTCTGGGAAACATCGGCTTCACCGCGCCGTCATTTCATTGACATGGTTCAGTCTCCGGTCCTACGATCCGTGCGAATCGATTCGCAAGCGCCGCCCTCCGGAGAGCGTCCCCACGCCCCACAAGGAGCCGCCCGTGAAAACCCCGTCCCACGGCAGGTCAGGACGAGCCCGAGCGATCGTCGCCCGCCTCGGCGTCGGCCTGCTCGCCGTCGCCGCCACCACCATCGCCGCCACAACCGTCGTCGTGTCCCCGGCCCAGGCCGCCGACGAGTCGATCAGCGTCAACTTCTCCTCGACGAGCGGTACGCCGACCTATCGCGCGTCCGGCTGGATCTACGGCATGACCGAGAACGCCAGCGGTCCTGCGGACCACTTCTACCGGGACGTCAAGTTCCAGTACATGCGCGCCGGCGGCGCACAGCTCCCAGGGAGTGGCTGGGTCGGCGGAACCTACGACCGTCGCTGGAACTCCACCCTCGCGCAGGCACGTCGGACCACCGCCCTCGGCGGGCAGTTCATCATCCTGCCGCACGACCTGTGGGGTGCGGACGGCGCCGGGATCTCCCGCTTCCCCGGTGACAACGGCAACTGGACCGACTACGACAACTTCCTGACCCGCCTCATCAACGACGTCCGGGCGTCCGGGCTGTCGGTGCAGTGGGACATCTGGAACGAGCCCAACATCACCATCTTCTGGAACCGCCCGATCTCCCAGTACCTCGAGCTGTGGCGCCGGACCCACCAGCGCATCCGGGCGGAGTTCCCCAACCAGCTCATCGTCGGGCCGAGCTGTGCCTGCGTACCGTCGACCACGCACACCTTCTGGAACCAGTACCTGGACTTCGTCCGCCAGACCAACACGGTGCCGGACATCATCAGCTGGCACTCGCTGCCGGGCGACCCGGTCGCTAACGTCGCCGCCGCCAACGCCACCCTCGACCCGCGCGGCATCGCCCACCCGCGTCCGTACCAGATCAACGAGTACGGCGCGCCGGACGAGCAGAACCCCGCCGACGGCGCCTGGTACATCGCGCGTCTGGAGCGGGCCCGCGCGGACGGCCTCCGGGCGAACTGGGCCGGCGGCGGCAACCTGCACAACGACCTCGGCAATCTGTTGGTCCGCAACTCGGCCGGCCAGCACCAGCCCAAGGGCGAGTGGTGGGCCTACCGCTACTACGCCTCGCAGACCGGGCAGATCGCCTCGGTGACCGCCAGCCCGTCATACGACGCTTTCGTCACGAAGGCGAGCGGCGCGGCGAAGGTCCTGGTCGGTGGTGGTCGTACCACCGGGAACCTGACCGTCAACCTGCAACGTCTGGACACGACCAGCGGCATCGTGCAGAACAACCAGGTGCGTGTCCTCACGCAGCGCATCCCGCACAACGGCGGCGGTGCGGTGCAGGGTCCGGTCACCGTCTCGAACAGCGTGGTCACCGTGTCCAACAACAACGCCACCGTGACTCTGCCGTACGCGAACCAGACCGACACGTACACCGTCACCCTGCTGCCCCCCTCGGACGGCAGCTTCCAGTCGGTGGCGGTGGCCCAGCACTCCCAGCAGTGCCTTGACAACACCGGCCTGAGCGACGCCGACGGCAATGTTCAACAGCAGTACTACTGCGACGGTGGCGACCAGCAGTTGTGGAACTTCCGCCCGGTCGCCGGTGTGGCCAACACGTACACGGTCGTCAACCAGCAGAGCGGCAAGTGCCTGGATGTCAGCGGCGTCTCCACCACCGACGGCGCCGCCGTGCACCAGTGGGCCTGCCACAATGGCCCCAACCAGCAGTTCAGCCTCCGCAAGGTGACCTATGGGGGCAACGACTCGCACGATTACCAGCTGGTCGCGCAACACAGCGGCAAGTGTGTCGATGTGAGCGGAGTCTCGTCGGCGGCACGGGCGCCGATCCACCAGTGGACCTGCAACGCGGTCGGCCAGGGCAGCCCGTTGAACCAGACCTGGCGGATCTGGGGGCGATAGCCCTCGCGAGGAGAGTCAGGCGCCGGTCATCCGGCCGGCGGGCGGCGCCTGACTCTCCGCCGGGCGGCCATGGCACCCCACCGCGCCGGCCCGCCCGGTCAACCTCCGCTGAACGAGGACACGAACCAGTCCCTCGAAGCAGATCGGCGTTTCTTCGCCGTGCCTTGCGCCGCTGTCGAACCGCCTGGTGGGCGCCGCCTCCTCGTCGGCCCACGTACCGATCGATCCCCTATCCGTCGGTAAGCCCCGGCGCTGCTACGACCCCAAGGAGTCACTCGTGCAAACCCCGTCCCGTAGCGGATCAGGACCAGCTCCCAACCTCATGCCGAGACGCCCTCGCCTCCGCCGCCTGGCCGTCCTGGCCGGCGCACTGGTTGGCGTCCTCATCGTCAGTGGCGCCGCCCCCGGTGCCCCGTTGCCGGCCGCCGAAGCCGCCGCCACGGCGCCGGCGCCGATGGCCACCATCGAGCCGGGACAGAGCACCCGGGTCGTGGGCGCACCGTCCGGTCGCTGCCTCGAGGTCCCCAACTCGAGCACCGTCAACGGCACCCAGGCGCAGCTGTGGGACTGCCATGGCGGTGCCAACCAGACCTGGACCTGGACGTCGAGCAAACAGCTCATGGTGTACGGCAACAAGTGCCTGGACGCGTACGGCCTGGGCACCGCCAACGGCACACCGGCGGTGATCTGGGACTGCAACGGCCAGACCAACCAGCAGTGGAACGTCAACGCCAACGGCACCATCACCGGGGTCCACTCCGGGCTGTGCCTCGACGCCAGCGGCTACGGCACCGCGAACGGCACCAAAATCCACCTCTGGACCTGCCACGGCGGCGTCAACCAGCAATGGACCTCACCAACCGCTCCCCCACCGACCGGCACGCGTCCGTGTGACATCTACGCCTCCGGCGGCACCCCATGCGTAGCGGCGCACAGCACGACGCGGGCGCTCTATGCCGCGTACACCGGCTACCTGTACCAGGTCCGGCGCTCGTCGGACAACACGACCCGGAATATCGGCCTGTCGAGCGCGGGCGGCACGGCCGACGCGGCGACGCAGGACTCGTTCTGCGCCGGCACGACCTGCGTGGTGACGGTCGTCTTCGACCAGTCCGGGCGGGGTAACGACCTCTGGTACCAGGGATCGAGCGTGGTTCCGGGCTCGCCACAGAGCAAGCCGGCGGTTGCTACCTCGGAGTCTCTGACGGTGGGCGGCGCCAAGGCGTACTCGCTGTACATCAACCCCGGCAACAGCTACTGGCGGGACGGGCACCTGACCGGAGTGCCGACGGGTGCCGCCCCCGAGGGCATGTACATGGTGACCAGCGGCACGCACGTGAACAACGGCTGCTGCTTCGACTACGGCAACAGCGAGACGACGAGGAAGGCCGATGCCGCCGGAGCGATGGATGCCATCAACTTCGGTACGCAGTGTTGGTTCGGCGGCTGCTCCGGCACCGGCCCCTGGGTGCAGGCGGATCTCGAATGGGGTCTCTTCCCCGGTGGTAGCCAGAGTTGGAACCCGAACCAGCGCGCCTTCAACAGCAAGTTCGTCACCGCGACCCTGAAGAACAACGGCACTACGCGCTTCGCGATCAAGGGCAGCAATGCCCAGTCCGGCAGCCTTTACACGCTCTGGGACGGCGCGCTACCACCGGGATACAGCCCGATGAAGAAGCAGGGTGCCATCGTCCTGGGCAGCGGTGGGGACTGCTGCAAGCCCGACGGCGGCGCGAACCTGAGCGCCGGCACCTTCTACGAAGGGGCCATGGTCGCCGGTTATCCGTCCGACGCGGCCGAGAACGCGGTGCAGGCCAACGTGATATCCGCCGGCTACCGCTGACTCTGACTATCAATGTCCTGCAATGGAACAAGACCAGCGATGGTCCACCCGTGGCTGATCACGCATCAACCTAAGGACGGTCGCGCACGACCTCGCTCGGACAGCAGGATGATCTGCGAATCACGACGTGAGGCGGGGCGGGCTCGGCTTTCACCGAGCCCGCCCCTCAAGCTCCACCCGATCCTGATCGCGGGCCGTGACAACGCACCCGATCCGGCATATCCCGCTGTCCGCGAACGACAGGAACGGCCGAGCCGGGGCCTGCGTCGCCCCTAGCGTTGCAGCGTCAGCAAACCCGGTCGGTAAGGCAGGAGGCCGTAGTCGCCGCCGGAGTTGGGGGATCGTCCCTGGTAGAGCAACCGCAGGTTGCAGGGATCAACGGTCATGGTCTGATCAGCGTTGCTCCGGATCAGCTCGCCGTGGCTGATGTCGTTGGTCCAGGTGGCGCCGCTGTTGGCCTTGCCGGCGAAGGGATTGCTCTCGGTTGCGGCCTGCGGCGTCCACGAACCGCCCAGACTGGTGGCCGTGAACGAACGGAAGTAGCGACCCTGCGCGCCGATCGCCTCGACGAGCATGAGGTATCGGTTCTCACCCTGGAGCTTGTAGACCTGAACCGCTTCGAACAGGTTGTTCGTCGAGTCGCTCATGATCACCGTCGACGTCGAGCCGAAATTGCCCGGGAAATTCCCGATGGGCATACTGGCCCGATAGATCCTGCCGTTGTCCCCGGCGAAGAACAGGTACATGTTCGTGCTGTCACCGATCAGCGCCTGATCGATGGGTCCCGTACCGGAGTCGGAGATGCTTCCGGTGAAGAGCGGCTGCTGCGACGACCATCCATTCACATTGGTGGGGTCGCTCGACGTCCGGTAGGAGAAGGCGGTCGCACCCCACTGGTAGGCGAGCACCCAGATGTTCCTCGGGGCGAAGTAGAACAGCGTGGGCGCGACAGCCGCGAACGGCATCTGGTTCTGGCTGGCCGAGGCCATCTCGGACCAGTTCGTGAAGAGGCCGAAGTTCATCGACCCCCACGTCGTCCCCGTGTCGTGCGTCGTCGCATAGACGAGTTGCCTGCCGTTGTACGGGGCGTGGGTGAAGTCCTTGAGCGAAACCCACCCGGACCTCGGGTTCGCCAGCGAGCCCGTCGATGTCCAACGGTACGTCGACGGAAGACCGCATGTGCCGCCCGGCGGTGTCGTCGGCGGCGTGGTGGGGGTGACTCCGCCGTCGACGCGGACGAGTTGCCACTGCTGGTTGTTGCCACCCCAGTCGTCGTACTGCACGACGTTGCCACCGTCAGCGGTGGAGGCGCCCTGCACCTCCACCGCCTTGTTACTGTTCCGATTGATCAACCGGACGTAGCCGCCAGCCGAGTCCGCCAGCCGGAACTGCTGGTTGGCCCCGTTGCCATCGGTCCACTGCACGATGCTGGCACCGTTGGCGGTCGACCAGTTGTAGACGTCCAGCACCTTGCCTGACAGCCGCGACTTCAACCGGTAGTAGCCGCCGCCGGAGTCGACAAACTGCCACTGCTGCTGGTTGCCGTTGTTCCGGGACCACTGGGTGATCCGGGCCCCGTCGTTGGTGGCCAGGTTGTACACGTCCAACGCCTTGCCACTGTTGCGGTTCACCAACACGTACCACGCGCTTGTGTCGACCGTCGCCGCAGCAGCGGGCGTCGACACCACTGCGGCGGCGGCGGCACCGACCACCACGGCCGTCACGCCAGCCGCGACGACCCGCGGCAACCACCCGCGCCGCCGCAACGGCGGCGCGATCGACAGAGACCTATCAAAGGCAGACATGATCCTCCTCCAATGACCAAGAGCCGAACGGTCCACCCGAAGATGGGCGCACCGCGACGCATGGGCCAGGCGTACGCGCCAAGCTGTTAGCGCTAACAAAACCTGCGCGTGCCCAGCGCGCGCTCATCCCAAAGGTCCGACGAAGCAGGCTTGCCCGGTAAGCCACAGGCGCCGCCGTCCTCAAGCATCGACTGTGAGCGATAACACGCCGTTCGTCAAGTCGTAATATTCCGGGTCGAGCGACCGGTAGCGCACCGCAGCCCCCGACGCGACCGCTCTTCAACCGACTCCCCGCGCGCATCACTCCACCCACCGACGCAGACCGGGACGGACTCCCAGGGCGGGCGAGATGTTGGCGCTAACATCACCGTTTCTGGATGAAGTGGTCACCCGGAACCAGGCGGATCGCGGTACGCGCCGCCGGACACACAACCAATGCCATGGCAGGCTCGCCACGTTCGACGCGGCGATCCGAGGGCAAGGAGCCCTGTGGTCAGGCGCGCGGTGCCCCGTCCGCAGAAGCGTCGCGGCGCTGCGCCGCACGGGGCGGCGTCGCGGGGATGGTGTCATCAGTGCCAGTCATCGCCGCCACAGCCGCAGCCTTGGGCTTGCGACGGTGGAGCGTGAAGGTCATGACCAGTACGACCAGAGCGCCGACGATCAGCCCGAGGATCGCGCTGGCCACCGTGTTGACGAGCCAGCCGACGAGCCCACCAAAAGCACCCGTGGCGTGGTGAGCGGCTTCCTCCACGTGGTGCACGGCCCCGTACAGAAAGTGCAGGCCCAGCTCGTCCGCGCCGACCAGCAGGATGTGTCCGCCCACCCACAGCATGGCGGCGGTGCCGACCACCGTCAGCACGGTGAGAACCATCGGCATCGCCCGCACCAGCCCGCGGCCGAAGCTGGCGGTGGCGCCGGAAAGTTGCGCCAGGCGCAGCCCGGCGTCGTCCATCCTCACGATCAGGGCCACAACGCCGTACACCGCAACGGTTATGACGAGGGCGACGAGAGCGAGGATCGCCAGGCGGGACCAGAACGCCTCTTCGATCACCTCGTTGAGGGCGATGACCATGATCTCCGCCGAGAGGACCAGGTCGGTCCGGACAGCCCCGGACACCAGCGTGGTCTCGTCCTGCACCTTCTCCTCGCCCGCGCCGTGGGCATCGTGATGGGCGATCTTGGCCCACACCTTTTCCGCGCCTTCGTAACACAGGTAGGCGCCGCCGAGCATCAGGATCGGAGTGAGCAGCCAGGGCACGAACTGGCTGAGCAGCAGCACCGCCGGCAGGATGATGAAGAACTTGTTGCGTAGCGACCCCAGGGCGATGCGCTTGATGATCGGCAACTCGCGCTCGGACGCCAGGCTCCGTACGTACTGCGGCGTGACGGCGGCGTCGTCGACGACGACGCCCGCCGCCTTGGCGCCGGCCTTCGCGGCGGCCGCCCCGATGTCATCGATCGACGCGGCAGCGGCACGAGCCAGCACCGCCACGTCGTCCAGCAGGGCTACGAGTCCACCGGCCAAGGGATGGTCCTTCCAGGGTTGAGCGAAGTCCGGGCTGGCCCATTCTCGCTCAGGTTCCTGCCCGAGTGCATGTTACCGGCCCGTCATATGTCTGACCGGCATCCGGGCGGGGTAGAGGCTGCCCGCCGGATCATGGACCGGCCCGTGATCGCGTCGTCCGACAACGCCTGGGTGGAGTTTGGCCCGTCCCTCGAGCCCGGGGAACGGGTCGAGGCGCTCTACGGTCCTTCGAAGGTCAGATACGGCAGTGTCATGGTGTGGATCACCACCGGGGTCGCGCTGGCGAAGTCCGTGCCACCGTGCCACCGGACGCCGCTCGGGCAGAGACACTCCCACTTGACCTGCTGACCACCGAGGATCATGGGCCGTACGTGGTGGTTGGCGTCGTCGTCCTCCCCGAAGGCAACCGCCTCCCCGGTAGCCACGTTACGCATCACCAGGCGGAGCGGGCCCGGCGGCTCATCCGGGATGTGCACGCCGACATATGTTCCGCTGGAGAGACTGAAGAGATAGGGCTCAGTCGCCCCAATCGTCGCCGGCACCAGGTCGGCCAGCAACCGGTTGCCCACCTGTCCGCTCCACTGGTACGGGTGCTGGTCTGACTTGAACAGCAACGGCCACTCGTACGGGCCGAGCCAGTCGATCCGGAATGAGCCGTCGTCGGCGATCGGCGAGTAGCGCAGGTCGCGGCGATTGTCCGGGAGTGAACACCAGCCCGAGCCGGCGCGGCAGGAATCTCTTCATGCTTGCTCCCCTACGGTCGTTGGAGCGGGGTCCGGGAACCGCTCGAGCTCGGGGTCCCTCGCGCTAGCACGCTAGCCGACCAGCACGACCGTGCACAGTGGATGAGCGGCCAGGTGATCATCGGCCGGTCCGGGTGGTCGGTGCTGGTCCGGATGGTCCCCGCAGGGCATGACGCGCGTCCGCGCCGGACCGCGCCAACGCCCACAGCCACGTCTGCGTGGTCCCGCCAGGACCAGCCCGTACACCCGCCGCAGGGCGATCATGTCGATCATCGTCAGGTGCGTACCCAAGGTTTCGCATGGGCGTTGGGCTCTCGGCCCTCCGTGCGGGGTGCACAGGACCCTTCGGTGGCGATATCCGCGACGAGGCATCGCGATTGGCCATGCCTCATCCGGCTGCGGCGTCGCGAAGCCGCAGCGCGCGGACCGGTGCGCCGCTACCGGTTGCGGCGCCTGCTCCGCGGTTATGAGGTTGGTATGCGGTGGCGTTGGTAGTGGCGGGCGGCTTTGGCGCGACCGCCGCAGCCATCCATGGAGCACCAGCGTCGGGTGCCGTTGCGCGAGGTGTCGTAGAAGTGCAGGACACAGGCGGGGTTGCCGCAGGGTCGGATCCGGTTGGGTTGTTGCCGGAGCAGGTCCAGGTAGTTGTTGACCGCCTGCCAGGCGGGGAGCCAACTGTCGTCGATGTCATGGTGCTCGTGCACGGTTGTCTGGCGCAGCGTGTAGCGGAGGGCGCCGCGGGCGAGGATCGCGTTGATCTCCTGTTCGGCGTCCTCCCCGGGCTGCTCGAGGATGCGGCGCAGCGCCGAACGCGCTTGGCGCAACGGGATCTCCACCGTTCCGGGGTCGCCCGCGAGTCGTTGCTCGGCGAGCCACTCCCGTAGTCCGTCGGGCTCGTCGAACAGGTCGACCATGCGGCCACGCTCAACCCACTGAGTGTTGACCAGGTCCAGAGCGAGGGGCTCGCCCACCAGCGGTCGCCGCGTCATGCAACCGATCTTACCACCTATCGCCATTTGACAGGTTAGCCGAGGCGTCGTACCTTATTACCGGTCAAAGTCTCTAAGGAGGTTAGAAAAGCTGGGACCTGTGCACCTCTCCGGGTCACATGTGCCGTTTTTTCCCGGTCGCCCCGGCTGGTCGTCGCGGGGTGGTCCGCCAACAAGCACGTCCGCAACCTGCCCGAGGCCAAGCTGCACCTACTCGACGCGGGCAATTTCGCCTGGAAACCCAGGGCGAGGAGGTCGCGCTCATCCGCGACTTCATCGGCCGCACGCTTCCCTGGCTCACCCGTCCATCCGCGACGGGCAGCCCGCCCCCCGCCCTCACCCACGCCGGAGGATCCGCCCCATGCCATACCGCTACCTGCAAGAACTGACCACTCCGTCAGTGGCGGCCGCGCAAGAGCGCTACGGCAGCCAAGCGGCTGTCCAACGTTTGCTCGTCGGCTGGGACACGAACCCGCTGCTCAACGCCGCCGAGGCCGCCTTCGTCGCTGAACGTGACAGCTTCTACCTCGCCACCGTCAGCGAGAACGGCTGGCCCTATCTGCAGCATCGCGGCGGCCCCACTGGCTTCCTACGGGTTCTTGAGCCCGTCGACGGGCACAGCGTCCTCGGCTGGGCCGACCTGCGCGGCAACCGGCAGTACCTGTCGGTCGGTAACCTCGGCAACTCACCGCGGGTATCACTGCTGCTCATGGACTACGCCCATCAACGTCGCCTCAAAATCATCGGTACCGCCCGTGTCACCGACGTCCATGACGGCACGCCAGGGGACCTGCTGGAAAGGCTGCGTGTGCCTGGGCAGCGCGGCAAGGTCGAGCGGCTGATCACCATCGACATCCACAGCTACGACTGGAACTGCCCCCAACACATCACGCCTCGCTACAGCGCAGCCGAACTAGCCGACGCACTCACGCCCGTACACGAAGAACTCGCGCGCCTCCGTGCGGACAACCGCGTCCTTCGCGAGCAACTGCAACTCCGGCCCGCACCACCTGGCGACGGCACCGGCAACAAGGACGGCCATGAACATTGACAACCATGAAACCCGTACCGCTGCGCCACTGATTGCCCGGTTCACCTGAGACACCGCCCGGTCAAGGTGCAGGCCACCGAAGAAGCCTGGATCACTCGCGACCCGCGCCGCGTCGCCGCCGCCTACACACCCGGCAGCACCTGGCGCAGCCGTTCGACCTTGCTCACCGGCCGCGACGAAATCGATGCGTTCCTGGCCGACAAGTGGGAACACGATCTCGATCACGCTTTCCGCAAACAGCTCCCGGGCGTTCCGCAAGAACCGGAAACTAAGGAAAAAGACATGAACAACCTGACTGTACGCTCCATTGGCGGGCCGACAGCAGTCCTCGACTATGCGGGCTCGCGCATCGTGCTGGACCCGACCTTCGACCAACCGGGGACGTACCAGAACGGGCCGGTCACCGCGACCAAGCTGACCGGCCCGAGTGTCCCGCCCGGGGACCTCGACCAGGTCGATGTGGTGCTCGTGTCGCACGAGCACCACATCGACAACCTCGACACCTCCGGACGGGAGTACGCACGCAGGGCCCGACGGGTGTTCACCACCACGGCGGGGGCACAGAATCTCGGTCCCCATTCCACCGGCCTCCGGCCGTTCGAGCACGCCGAGGTCGGCGACATACGAATCACGGCGGTCCCGGCGCTGCACGGGACACCGGAGATCGGTGTGGTCAACGGCCCGGTCGTCGGATTCGTGCTGGAGGCCGACGACTGGCCGACGGTCTACATCAGCGGTGACAACGCCTCATTGGACATCGTGGCGGTTGTCGCGGAGCACTTTCCGGCGACAGAAATCGCGATCCTCAACCTCGGCGCAGCCCGGATCCCCGTACGCGGCAACGGGTTGCTCACCCTGAACGCCGAAATGGCGGCACGAGCGGCGGCCCTGCTCGGTGCCCGGGCAGTGGTGCCGATGCACCAGGACGGCTGGGGGCACTACACCCAGGACGCCGACGACGTCGTACGTGCGTTCGAGGAGGCGGGCTTGACGAATGTGCTCGTCGACGTGCGGCCCGGCGATTCCGCGTCCCTCTGAGGAAGAATCTGTCGGGTCCACACCCCCGGACATCGGCGATCGAAATGACGGCCCGGACGAGCTCAAAGAGCCCCAGCGGACGCTCGTCGACACCCTCACCGCCGCCTGCCCACAGATGACCGCCCGGACCGGCTTCATACGCGACTTCGCCGTCCTCCTCACCCCCGCCCACGGCAACACCGAACTCCTCGCCACCTGGATCGCCGACGTCAAGGCCACGGACCTGCCCCACCTGCGCACCTTCACCCGCGGACTCGGCCTCGACCGCGACGCCGTCAACGCCGCCCTGACCAGAGCCAGACCGACCGGTGGGGTCAGGCGCTCCGCCTGACCCCCGCAAGGTCGTCAGTGTGAGTGACGGGGTACGGCGCTGCCGCTGCCACCGACGAGGAAGTCCAGATCCGCGCCCTTGTCGGCTTGCAGGACGTGTTCGCTGTACAGCCGTACCCATCCCCGGTCGGCCACCGGCGATGGTGGCTGCCAGGCGGCGCGGCGTTGGGCGAGTTCCGCGTCGTCGACCAGGAGTTCCAGGCACCGCGCCGGGACGTCGACGCGGACCAGGTCCCCGGTGCGCACCAGCGCGAGCGGGCCGCCCACGGACGCCTCCGGGGCCACGTGCAGGATGCAGGTGCCGTACCCGGTGCCGCTCATGCGGGCGTCGGAGATCCGCACCATGTCCGTGATGCCGTCGGCGAGCAGCCGTCGTGGCATGGGCACGTTGCCCACTTCCGGAAAACCGGGGTAGCCGCGCGGCCCGGCGTTCCGGACCACGATCACCGTGTCGGAGGTGACGTCGAGGTCCGGATCGTCGGCGGCGACGACGTAGTCCTCGATCCGGTCGAAGACGAGCGCCGGTCCGGTGTGCTTGAGGAGATGCGCGGAGGCGGCGGAGACCTTCAGCACAGCCCCGGACGGCGCGAGCGACCCGCGCAGCACCACGGTGCCCGAGCCGGCGGGCTGGAATGGCTCCGCCAGGGTGCCGATGACGTCCCGGTTCCAGCACTGGGCACCGCTGATGTTGTCGGCCACGCTCTTCCCGCTGACGGTGACGTGGTCGAGGTGCAGCAGCGGGGCGATCTCCGCCATCACGGCCGGAACGCCGCCCGCGTAGGCGAAGTCCTCCATGAGGTACGCGCCGGACGGCATGAGGTTGGCAAGCATGGGCACGTCGGCGGTGAGTGTGTCGAAGTCCTCCAGTGACAGGGGAACACCGAGGCGTCCGGCAATCGCGAGCAGGTGTACGACGGCATTGGTCGAACCGCCGATCGCGGCGTTGACCCGGATGGCGTTTTCGAACGCGTGCCTGGTGAGGACCGTGGACAGCCGCTGATCCTGTTCGACCATGGCTGTGATCCGACGTCCCGCGGCATGTGCGAGCGCGTACCTCCGGGAGTCGACCGCCGGCACGGCGGCGGCCCCCGGGAGTTGCACGCCCAGCGCCTCGGTGACACAGGCCATCGTGGAGGCGGTCCCCATGGTCATGCAGTGACCCCGGCTGCGGGACATGCCGACCTCCGCCTCCGCGCAGTCGGCGGCGCTCATCCGGCCCGCCCGCATCTCCTCGGTGAAGCGCCAGACGACGGTGCCCGAACCGATGTCCTGGCCGCGGAACTTGCCGTTGAGCATCGGGCCGCCGGTCATCATCAGAGTTGGTAGGTCGACGCTCGCCGCCCCCATCAGTAGGCCGGGAGTGGTCTTGTCGCAGCCGGAGAGCAAGACCACCCCGTCGAGCGGGTTGGCTCGGACCGACTCCTCCAATTCCATCGCCAGCAGGTTGCGGTAGAGCATGGTCGTGGGTCGCATGAGGGGCTCGCCCAGGCTCATCGCGGAGAACTCCAGTGGCAGGCCCCCGCTCTCCCACACGCCCCGCTTCACCGATTCGGCCAGGTCTCTCAGGTGGGCGTTGCAGGGGGTCAGCTCCGACCAGGTGGTGGCAATGCCGATCACCGGGCGACCGTCGAAGACGTCGTCCGCGAACCCCTGGTTACGCATCCAGGACCGATGGATGAATCCGTTGCGGCCCTCCGCACCGAACCACTGCCCGCTGCGCAGCGGTCGATTCGTCGTCGACATCAGCACACCTCTCTGTCATCCGTCCGGCCGCACGGGTGCGCGGCGATCATTGAGCGGGTGGTGGTTTGGCTGGTGACACGAGCGCGACCTACCTGACGCCTCCGACGGACAGCCCGCCGCGCCAGTGCCGTTGAAGACTGAAGAACGCGATGATCAGTGGGATCACGGACACGAGTGAGCCCAGAATGATGAGGCTCCACAGCGAGGTGGTTCCCGCGTTGTTCGCGGACGCGATCCCCTGCCAGAGGCCGAGTCCGACGGTGACGGGGAAGAGCCGGTTGTCGGAGAGCATCGCCAGGGGCAGGAAGTAGTTGTTCCAGGACGCCACGGCGGACAGGAGCAGCACGGTGACCACCGCGGGGCGCATCAGTGGGAGGGCGATCTGGAGGAACGTGCGCACCTCCCCCGCGCCGTCGACCCGCGCCGCGTCCAGGAGTTCGTCGGAGACGGCGTCGCGCGCGTACACGTGCATCAGGTAGACGCCGAACGGATTGAGCAGCGACGGGAGGATCACCGCCCAGACCGTGTTCGTCAGGCCGAGCCGGGAGAACATGATGAAGGTCGGGATGACCAGGGCGGTGGCGGGCACCATCAACGCGCCGAGCACCACGGCGAAGCTGAAGCGCCGGGCTGCGAAACGGTACTTGGCGAACCCGTAGCCGGCCATGACCGCCAGCACCGTGGCGCCGATGCCGCCGGCGAGCGCGTACAACGTGGAGTTGAGGATCCACCGGAGGTAGATGCCCCCGTCGTAGGTGAAGAGCTGCCTGAGGTTCCCGAGGTAGTCGATCTGGTCGGAGAACCACAGAGTGTTGCCGCCGCCGAACAGGCCCGGTGCGTCCTTGGAGCTGTTGACGATGACCCACCAGAAGGGCACGAGGAAATAGATCACCAGGAAGCCGAGAAGAATTTGCAGAGGGAGGAAGCGTTGCGGTCGGCGGGAGCCAGCCCGGGCGCTCGTGCGGTCGGTCATCAGAGGAAGCTCCTCCGCTTGCGGGTGAAGAACAGGAATGCGTACACGCAGATGAACACGACTCCGCCGAGGGCGAACGAGATCGCGGACCCGTAGTTGAAGTTGGCGAGCGAGAACGCCTGCTGGTACGCGTACATGTTGGGGGTGAAGTCCGCCCCGATCGTGCCCGCGGCGAGGTATCGCAGGATCTGCGGTTCGTTGAAGAACTGCAGGGTGCCGATGAGCGAGAAGACCAGGATCAGGATCAGCGCGGGCGCGATCAGCGGGATTTTGATCCGCAGCGCGATCTGCCATCGTCCGGCGCCGTCCATCCGGGCGGCCTCGTAGAGCGTCGGGTCGACTCCCTGCAACGCCGCGTACAGGATAATCATGTAGTAGCCGGCCCACTGCCAGGTGACGATGTTGAGCAGGCCGTAGAAGATCAGGTTGCTGCTCAGGAAATCGGGGGCGGAGGCGCCGAACAGCCCGAAGATGTCGGTGAGCGGGCCGAAGCCCTTGCTGTAGAGGAACCCCCACATCACAGCCCCGATGACGGTGGGGATCGCGTAGGGAAGAAAGATCATGAGGCGGGAGAATCGGGCGAACAGGTTGGTCACCGCGTCCAGGATGAGGGCCATCGTGAGCGCGATGACGATCTGCAGCGGGATGGCGACGAGCGAGAAGCGGATGACGAACCACGCCCCGGACAGGAAGCTCGGGTCCGTGAACGCCTTCACGTAGTTGTCGAAGAGGACGAAGCTGGTGCCGCCGATCAGCTTCTTCTGGAAAAGACTGAGATACAGCGCGTATGCCAACGGCGCGATGAGGAACGCCAGGAAGACGACCCCGAATGGCCCGACGAAGAGCCACCCCATCAGGTGCTCGCGGAGGTGCACCTTGCCACGGATCTTGCGCGTCTCATTGCGAGCACGCGGTGTGCGCTTCTCGGTCAGGAGTGTCATCTTGGTCTCCGGGACGTGGACGCTGAGGGTCGAGGGTGGGCCGGCCGCTCGGTGCGGGCGCGGCCCACCCATCCGGTCACTGAACGGTGAATCCCTGTTCCTTGGCGTACTTCGCCACGTCCTCCTGGAGCCGGTCGGCAGCCTGCGAACCACTGACGGAGCCCTTGATGATCTCGCTGACCTGCTTCGTCATGGCGTCGAGGTAGTACTGACCGAAGGGGCTGTAGGCGACGCCCTTGTAGGCGTTCGCGGCGGGGACGTAGACCTCCTTGTTCGCCTGCTGCCCGTTGAAGAACGCCACCTTCAGGTCGACGAACTTGGGGTCGTTGAGCGCCGTGAGGTTCAGCGGGAAGATGATCTGGTTGGTCCAGCCGTCGGTGAGCGACTCGTTGTCGGCGTAGAGCCCGTAGGCAACCTTTGCCGCAAGCTCCGGCTTCTTCGCCTGTTTGGTCACCGAGAAGGCCGACCCGCCCCAGTTCACCTGCACCGGGTTGGATGGATCCCACTGCGGCAGCGGCGCCACCGCGAACTTGCCGGTGTCCTGGCCCTTGCCGACGCCCGCGCCGGTGAGGTAGCCGGGCGCCCACGCCGCCGAGATGTACGTCGCGTAGTTCCCGTTGATCACGCCGGAGATGTACTCCGGGGTGAACTGGTCCTGCGTCCCGACCAGACCCTTGCGCGCGAGTCCGCCCCAGTAGTCCAGCACGTCCTTGGACGCCTGGTCGTTGAGCTTCACGCCGATCGATTTCGGCTGCGCCGGATCGTAGGTGAACGGAGTGGCGCCTTTCTGGATCTGCAGCGCCATCGTGAGCGCCGGGACGTTCGCGCCGAGGTCCCCGAAGAGCGGGCCGCCGGCGTCCTTCACCTTCTGCGCGGCCTGCTCGTACTCGGCCCAGGTCTTCGGCGGCGTGATGGCGTACTTGTCGAAGATGTCCTTCCGGTAGATCATGCCTACCGGCCCGCCGTCGACCGGGACGCCGTAGATCGCGTCGCCCACCGACACGTCCTTCCAGGCGCCCTCGCCATAGTTGGCCTTGACCGCGTCGAAGCCGTACTTCCTGATGTCGACGAGTGCACCCTGGATCTGGAAGGTCGGGATCCGGTCCATCTCGACCATGATCACGTCGGGCGCGCCGGTGCCCGCCGAAATGGCCGTCTGGAACTTGTCGTACTCGTCGCTGCCCTGTCCCACATTGGTCCAGCAGACCTGCACCTCGTCGTTCTGCTTGTTGAAGTTGTCGACGACGAGCTGTGTGTTGGGGTACCAGCCCCACATCGTCACGACCGGCAGGTTCTGCTTGGTGATGGTGTTCGTGCAGTTGCTCGCGTCGCTTCCGCCCTCGTCGGAGGAGCAGGCGACGAGGGCACTCCCGGCCGCGAGCATGGCTACGGTGGCAAGTATTCGTCTTCTCTTCATTGCGACGGTTCCCTTCGGGGATCGCGGTGCACAGGCATCCATGCGCTGGCGGGCGCCACCGGGGCAGGAAGCCCTGCTCCCGGTGGCGTCGCCTGGACAGGCTCCTAGCGCTTGAACAGCCGCGGCGCCAGGTCGATGAGGTTCTTCTGCCACACGTCCCAGCCGTGCGGCCCGGGGGTGACCCCGTCGAACTCGTAGCGAATACCGAGGTTGTTCAATGTGGTCAGCGACGCCATGAAACTCGGGTACACGAAGTCGGTCTGGTCGCCGACGTACAGGCGCAGCATCCTGGTCCCGTTGTTGATCGCCTCCACGTCGACGCCGGCGCCGCTGCCGAACCCGGCCGAGAGGGCCGCGACGTAGGCGAACTCGCCCGGGTACGCCCGGAGCACTCCCAGCGCCTGCCCACCGCCCATCGACAGGCCGGCGAGCGCCTGCTGGGACGGGTCGCTGGAGATGTTGTAGCGGGCACGGGCCGTCGGGACGATGTTCTCCAGCAACTCCTTGTTGAAGTTTGACGAGTTGCCGTTGCCCATCACGACGACCATGGGCGTGAGGTCGCCGTCGAGGAACTGATGGTCGAGGATCTGTTTGGCGCGTCCCATCTCGACCCAGTCCGTGTAGTTCTGACCGCTACCGTGCTGGAGATAGAGGACGGGGTACGGCTGGGCGCGGCCCGGGTCGTAGCCGGGTGGAGTCCACACCAGCGCCGTGCGGTCCTGGCCGGCCACGGTGCTCGGATAGGTCATGCTCTCGACCGTCCCGCCCCGGCCGGCGGGCACATCCGACAGCAGGCGGGCGCCCGGTCCCGGGATGAGGAAGGTGCTCCACATCGGCTCGGAGGTCACCTTCGTCGGGTTCGAGCTGTCCTTGACCGCGACCCGGTCGACGATCAGACGGTAGTAGTAGAACCACGGCTTCAGCGGACCCACGGTCGCTCGCCACCGGTCGCCGTCGCGGGTCAGTGGCACGCGCAGCCAACTGCCGCCCGGCGCCCAGTTCGCCCACACCGTGACGTGCTGAGCATCCTTGAAGTCCGTGGTGGTCTCGAAGGTGACGAACCCGTCCTCGCTGAGGAAGGGCGTCGGCGTGGTGCCCGCCGGCGGCGTGGTGAACTCCCCCTTCAACTGTCGATGACCCGGGCTCGGCCCGTGGTCCGACACGTGCCGGAACAGCCGCGGCACGAAGTCGACGAGGTTCTCCTGCCAGGTGTCCCAGTTCGCACCGCCGTCCGGGTTGACCCCGTCGAACTCGAACCTGACATCGGCCCGACCCAACGCCTTCGTCAGCCGGTAGGTGACATTGTGCGCGGGATCGGTCACGTTGCCCGTGTAGAGACGCAGCAACTCGACGCTGCGGTTGATCGCCTTGGCGTTCTTCCGGTCGACGTCCGGGACCGACTGGCCCGAGAACCAGCCGACGTAGCCGAACTGACCCGGCTCGACCAGCGCTGCCCTTACCGCCAGCGTTGCGCCGTCGGACACGCCCGCGATCGCCTGGTTCGCCGGATCGCGAAGGACCCGGTAGCTGTCGGCGACCGCCTTCCGGAGGTCCTTCAGCTCCGTGTCGTCCGAGCCGTTGGCATCGTTGATCACGACCACCATCGGCCTCATGGCTCCCTCGGCCGAGAGGTTGTCGAGGATCTGTTTGGATCGACCGAGATCGAGCCAGTCGGTGCCGGCTGCACCGTCACCCGACTGGAGGTAGAGCGCCGGGTAACCCTTCGGACCCTTCGCCGTGTATCCCGGTGGTGTCCAGACCAGGGCCGATCGCTGCCCGTTCCTGGTCCGGTAGGTCAGCGTCTCGATCTTGCCGCCGGTGCCGGGTGGTGCGTCCGTCAGCCAACGTGCCGAGTCACCCGCGACGAGGAACGTGCTCCAGAGTGGGTTGGACGCCACACTGGTGCTGTTCGTCGGATCCTTGAGGCTCTTCGTGTCGTCGGCGGTGAGCTGGTAGTGGTACAGCCCGGGCTCGAGTGCGCCGAGAACGCCCGACCACACGTCACCACGGCGGGTGAGTCCGAACTCCGACCAGGCCGAGGATGGACCGAAGTTACCCTCGACGACGACCTGCGACACCGCGCCCAGGTGCTCCTGGACGTACGCGGCAGGGACGGTGAACGAGGCGTAGCGGTCCTGGGAGACGGCCAGCCACGGCGTGTCCGCGGCCGCCGGTTGCGGTGCGAGCAGAACCGCCGCGACTGCGATGACTCCGGTGGTGAACGCCGCCGAGAGCCGGCGCACGCCCAGACGGCGTAAGCGCCCATGGTACGGTTCAGTTGTCACGCTCCACTCCTTTCTGTGCCGGCAGCGGATGCGACCCGTCTGACCGGCTCGACTCACTGGTGGATCTAGCCGTGGGCTTGCGTCGACACCTCCTTCACGGTCATGCCAGGGACCCACCCGGCGTGATCGCTCGGTGCGGTGCGGTGTCCGGCGTGGCCGGGGCGGTCTCGTCGGCGGACGCACATCACGGTTGTCCCGTGCTCTTCGGTGGCGCGGTCGAGCTTCGCACCACGAGGCTGGTCGGAAGCACTATCTGGCGCGGCCCCTCCCACTCGCCGGTCACCAGGGACTTCAGCATGCGAGCGGCTTCGTATCCCAGCTGGTACATCGACTGGTCCACGGTGGTCAGGCCCGGCTCCGTCAACGCCGACTCCGGGATGTTGTCGAACCCGACGACGGACAGGTCCGCGGGGACGGAGACCCCCAGCTCCCTGGCGACCTCCAGAACCTTGAGGGCCATCCCGTCGCTCGCCGCGAAGATCGCCGTCGGCGGGTCCGCCTGTTGCAAGAGGGCACGTGCCAACGGGACTGCCGACTCGGGGTTGAAATCCCCTCGGCCGATCAACGTCGGGTCGACCGGGACGCCAGCGTCGGTCAGCGCCGCACGGTATCCCTCCTCTCGGGACCAGGCCGCCACCAGACTGGACCGGCCCGCGATGAACCCGATGCGCCGATGGCCCAGGCCGAGCAGGTGCTCGACCGCGGTGGTGGCGCCCGCGAAGTTGTCGGCCGTCACCGAGGGCGCCGTCGAGCCCCTCGCCGGGTCGATGGCCACGACCGGCGTACGGCTCCGCACCTCACCCCAGGGCGTGACCACGATGCACCCGTCGGTGAGGGTGCCCGACAGGCGGGTCAGGTGCCGCTGCTCCCAGCCCTCCGAATACGACCCGTAGAGGTCACTGTTGGCGTAGATGATCAGGTCGAAGCCCGAGCGACTCAACGCCTTCATCACCCCCTTGAGCACCTCCGCCGTATACGACTGGAAGCTGTGCGTCACGAGACCCAGGACATTCGTGCGGCTGCGCCGGAGGCTCGTGGCGACCAGACTCGACTCGTAGCCGAGCTGCTCGATGGCGGAACGGACATGGGCCATCGTGCTGGCGCTGACGCCGTAATGCCCGTTGACCACGCGCGAGACAGTGGCGGTGGAAACACCGGCGACTCGAGCAACATCACTCATTGTTACCGGCACATTGACCTCGGTCATGCCACTCCCTCTGGACTGCAATCGTTATCGGTTACGTTTCCAGGGTGTTACCAACGTAACTGACAACTATTACGAACACAAGACTTTCTCATCCCTGCGCGGACCCGATAAGGCGTTCCTATCAGGACGCTTGCACGGGCATGGAGCATCACTCGGCGTCGCTGCGGGCACGTTAACAGCCATCGCTCTCGGTAGCCGATAGGAGAACGACGTTCGCTGCCGTGGTTCAACCCACTGACAACGAGCCGATACCGTCCGTCAGTCAATTCCGCAGCGGCGGTGGAGGAAACGATGGCGAGTAATGCGGCCGCCCGCTAACTCGTCTGTTCATCCCCACCCGGGCGCATATCGGGCCCACCCGTCGCACCCCCGCGCCGCCGACTCAGTCGAGCGTCGGCAGAGATGCTCCGTTGGGCAGGACCCGAACCTGGGCGGTACCCGTGTAGACCTTCGGCGTCGGCGATCGGTCCGCATCCGCGCTGATGACAACGCTGCCGGCAAGGGTGCGGTCGTGCGCCGAGAAGCCGGCGTACACCTCGATCTGGCCGGGCTCGACGGTGTAGTTCATGTCCCTGTCGTAGAAACCGAGTTGACCCGTGGGCAGGTCGAACCGCACAGCCACCCGCTGGCCGGCGGCGGCCGAGACGCGGGCGAAGCCCTTCAGCTCGAGCACCGGTCGGGTGACCGTTGCCTGCGGGTCGCGGACGTAGAGCTGGACGACCTCCTCGCCCGCTCGATGGCCGGTGTTGGTCACCACGACCTCGACACTGACGCTGTCGCCGACGCGAACCTCCGCGTGTCGCACCGTGGCCTCGTCGATGCTGAACGACGCGTATCCGAGGCCGTGCCCGAAGCAGTATCGCGGCGCGACCGGCGAATCCACGTAGTCGCCGTGCCAGTGCGACCGGCCGCCGGACACCTTGTGGCCGTAGAAGACGGGTATCTGTCCCACGCTGCGGGGATACGAGATCGGCAGCCTTCCGCTCGGGTTCACCTCGCCGAGCAGCACCTCGGCGATCGCCTGCGCCCCGGTCTGGCCGGGCAACCAGGCCATCAGCACCGCGGCGCACTGCTCGTGCAGGAAGTCGCTGCCGACGGGTCGACCAGCGACGAGCACTGCCACGACGGGGGTACCGGTGGCGACGACGGCGCGGACCAGGTCTTCCTGGACGCCGGGGAGGTCCAGACTGGACCGGTCCCGTGACTCGCCCGTTGTCGCCCTGGGCGTGAGACCCGAGCGGTCACCCAGGACCAGCACCGCGACATCGGCCGCCGCGGCCACCGCGACCGCCTCGTCGAAGCCATCTGTCGACGGATCGACCACGTCGCATCCCGGCACGTAGCTCAGCCGGTCGCCCAGACGCGCCATGAGCTCGTCACGCACCGTGGGCACCCCGTCGGTACTCTCGTCAATCTCCAGATCGTCCGGGATCGTCATCATCTCGCCGAGCAGGCCCCGCCGCTCGCGCGCCTCGGTCAACGCCTCGATGTGGGCCGCGAACGAGTAGTCACCGAGCAGGTGTCGGGCGTCGTCGGCATTCGGCCCGATGAGAGCCACCGTTGCGGCTTCCGGAAGCAGCGGCAGGACGCCGTCGTTCTTGAGCAGGACGAGGCTGCGACGAGCGATCTCGAGCGCCACGTCCCGGTGCCGCTCGGCGTTCACCGCCGCCACGACCGCACCCTCGTCGACGTACGGGGCCTCGAAGAGCCCGAGTTCGAACTTGTGCCGTAGGACCCGCGAGACCGCCTCGTCGAGCCGCGCCTCGCTGACCTCGCCGGCGTCCAGTGCGCGCGTCAGGGCGTCCGCGTACGCGTCCGTGGCCGGAAGCTCGACGTCGACACCGGCGCCGAGGCCCAGCGTCGCCGCTTGCTGCTGGTCCTGCCCGAAGTGGTGGTACGAGTGGAGGTCGTTGACGGCGAAGTAGTCGGACACCACGCTTCCCCCGAAGCCCCACTGCCGGCGGAGGATGTCGACGAGGAGCTCGCGGTTGGCGTGGCACGGGATCCCGTCCAGCTCGTGGTAGCCAGCCATCACCGACTGAAGGCCGCCCTCGCGGACCGCCGCTTCGAACGGATACAGGTAGACCTCCCGCAGCAGACGCGGCGGCAGGTGGGCCGGCGCCCAGTTCAGCCCACCCTCGGACGCCCCGTAACCGACGAAGTGCTTGGCCGTCGCGATGATGCCGTTGGTCAGGTCGGCGCCCTGGAGACCCTTGACGAACGCCACCCCCATCCGGGCCACCAGATACGGATCCTCGCCGTAGGTTTCCTCCGTCCGGCCCCACCGGGGGTCACGCACCACGTCCAGCACCGGAGAGAGCCCCTGGTGGCTGCCCATGGCGCGCATCTGCGCGCGAACGGCGTCCGCCAACTGCCCGTTCAGCTCCGGCGACCAGGTGCTCGCGACCCCGATCGCCTGCGGGAAAATGGTCGCCTCCCGCGCCATCACACCCGAGCACACCTCCTCGTGCACGATCGCCGGGATCCCCAGGCGGGTCTCGGTCACCAGGTACCGCTGGATCGCGTTGGCGACCTGCGCCACCTGCGCCGCCTTCAGGCTGGTGGCTCCCGCGACGCGGGTCACGTGCCCCAGGCCCTGCGCAAGGATCGGCCGGGCGCGCCGCACGGAGAACCGTCCGCCCTCCAGTACCGCGAACGCCCAGGTGCTGCCCAGTTGCGCGAGCTTCTCCTCGCGGGTCATCCGAGCCAACAGATCCGACACCCGTTCCTCGACGGGCGCGGTCGCATCGACGTAGGTCGCCCCGGTCTCCGGTTTCACAGTGGTCATCTGGTCACCCCAATCGCCGCCACAGCCTGCTTTTGGCCTCATCGGTCTCGACGCCTCGACTCCCGTCCGGGTGCGGGCGGACGGCGGCAGGGACGCGGCGACGACGAGGATCGCCTGGGCACGAGACACCGACCGTACGGGGGCGACATGGTGCGGGCCGCCGGCGCGGACATTGATCGCGGGCATCGCGTTCCCTTGTGTAAACGTAATCGGTAACGTTTACATCGATCACGAACGTAATCGACGACCATGATGTTGTCCAGACCTCGCACTGACCCCACCACCCCTGGCCCCGGCGTCGCGACGTCAACCTCGGCGGCGGGACCTCGCACGAAGGGAGCCTGCCCTGAACACCCACCTCGACGGAGCGCCGGGGCATCCGGCCGGCGCCGACAGTCCACTCCCCTATCGTCTGAGCCTCGACCCTCGTCGACGCGTCGCGCCGGTGCCTCGCCGGCTCTTCGGCTCGTTCGTGGAGCATCTGGGGCGCTGTGTCTACACCGGCATCTACGAGCCGGGGCACCCGACCGCCGACGGGGACGGCTTTCGACGTGACGTTCTCGCGCTCGTCCGGGAGTTGGGCGTCACCACGGTCCGCTATCCGGGCGGCAACTTCGTTTCCTCCTATCGCTGGGAGGACGGCATCGGCCCGGTCGACCAACGGCCGGCCAGGCTCGATCTCGCCTGGCACAGCCTGGAGACCAACGCGTTCGGGCTCGACGAGTTCATGCGCTGGGTCGGCAAGGCGGACGTCGACCCGATCATGGCGGTCAACCTCGGCACCCGCGGCACCGCCGAGGCCGTCGACCTCCTCGAGTACGCCAACCACCGTGGTGGCAGTCACCTCGCCGACCAGCGCCGCGACAACGGCGCGGACAGGCCGTACAGGATCAGGCTGTGGTGCCTCGGCAACGAGATGGACGGCCCGTGGCAGGTGGGGGCGCGGTCCGCAACCGAGTACGGGCGCCTCGCGGCGCAGACCGCGAAGGCCATGCGCCGTTTCGATCCAGATCTCGAGCTTGTCGCCTGCGGCTCGTCGCACCTCGGCATGCCCACGTTCGGCAGTTGGGAACGCGATGTGCTCACCGAGGCGTACGACGACGTCGACCTGATCTCGCTGCACGCCTACTACCAGCCGGTCGACGACGACCTGCCCAGTTTCCTCGCCTCCGCCGAGGAGATGGACAGGTACATCGACTCCGTCACCGCCATCGCCGATTCTGTCGGGGCGATCCGCAGGTCGACCAAGAAGATCATGATCGCGTTTGACGAGTGGAACGTCTGGTACCAGTCCGCCGCTCCGTCCACCCCGCCGAGCGGTGCGGACTGGCCGGTCGCGCCGCCCCTGCTGGAGGATCACTACAGCGTGGCCGACGCCGTCGTCGTCGGCGGTCTGCTGATCAGCCTGCTCCGGCACAGCGACCGGGTGACCGCGGCCTGCCAGGCCCAACTGGTCAACGTCATCGCACCGATCATGACCGAACCCGGGGGCTCGGCCTGGCGCCAGACCATCTTCCACCCCTTTGCCCGCACCGCCCGGCACGCCCGTGGCGCCGTGCTCGACGTGCTCCGCGACGGCAGCACGACGACCACCGACCGCTTCGGCGAAATCGACGCGGTCGACGCGGTCTCCACCTGGGACGACAGCACCGGCGAGATGACCGTGTTCCTCGTCAACCGCGTCACCGCCACCCCTAGCGAGGTGACCGTCGACGTCAGTGGCGCCCGGGTGAACGGGATCGTCGAATGCGTCACCGTTGGTGGCACCGACCTTGACGCCAGGAACACACCCGACGGCCCGGACCACGCCGCTCCGCGCCCTAACGACACGGCGCACCAGGCCGGTACCGGTGTGCGGCTGACCCTTCCACCCGCGTCCTGGACCATGCTGCGACTGGACGCCACGGAAGTGGCCCCGTGAGCGGCTGACGAACCAGCTGCCGGCGATGCCCCGGTCGCTTGCTCCTGGCTGTCGCCAGGGGCGAGCGACCGGGGCCGCGCCACCGTTCGTAGTGAGACCTCGCACCGGGTTCTACCGGGCGTCGGCCGGTGCGCTCAGGGAACCGTTGAAGAGCCTGTCGCCCTGGTAGCGGGCAACCACCGGAGCGCCCAGTTCGCCGTGGACGGTTTTCTTCAGCCGGGCGACACCGTTGTGCACCGGCGCCGACCCGAGGTGCGTGTCGCCAGCGTAGAAGTCGACCTTGCCGGAGGGGGCGGAGGTGCTGGTGCTGACGGCACCGACCGTCGCGGTAGCGGTGACCTTGGTGTGGTGCGAGGCGCCCTCGGGTGCCGCCGTGACGTCGAGACCGGTCGTGGTGGCACGGAACGTCAGGGCCCGCAAATAGTGGTTCAACAGGGGGCGCCAGACGTGCCAGGTGTGCACGCCGGGCACGTTGTACTCGTCCAGCTCGACGCCGGACGCCCGCAGGGCGGCAGCGTTGCGCTGCGAGTTCTCGGCGATGTTGCCCAGGCGGTCCTGGAGCCCGGTGCCGATCATGATGCCGCCGGCCACCGCCTTCATGCTGTCGATCTGCGGCTGGGTGGCGGCCGGGCCGCCGGCGCTCCAGGCAGCGTGGTAGCCGAACAGGTCGGTGTGGTTGTACATGATGGTGTATGCCCGGCTGCCGCCGGCGGAGAAGCCACCGAACGCGCGGTCCTGCGGGCGGGTGGAGACGTGGTAGTTCTGCTCGACGAACGGGAAGATGTTGTTCCGCAGCTCGTTGACGTAGCCCTCGTTGCCGCCGGGCAGGCCGTTGAAGTCGGTGGAGACGATCACCATCGGCTGCACGGCACGATCCCTGATCGCGTTCTCCAGGATGAGGTGGGCCACGCCCTGCATCGTCCAGGCGGTCGAGTGGTCACCACTGCCGTGGCTCAGGTAGAGGGTTGGGTACGGCTCGGCCCGGTTGGGGTCGTAGCCATGCGGCAGGTAGACGACGATGTCGTGCACTCCCGGCGGGTTCGTGGACAGCGGTGAGGAGTACCGCCGGGACTCCAACCGGCCGGTCTCAGCGACCGGCGCCTGGTAGCCGGTGTCGTACGTCGGGAACTTCTTGCTGGTCGGCACGTAGATCGTGCTGCGTACCGCACCGGGCGCGCCCGGATACTGCGGCTGGATCTGCCATCGGTTCGCGGGGTCGTCGTGCAGCGTGCAGCCGGTGGCGAGCTCGTTGGCGCAGTCGTGGGTGAACGCGTAGCGGAAGGTGCCCGCCGGCAGCGGTGTGGTGAACGTCCACACCCCGTCGGAGCCCCTCTGCATGGGCAGGATGTGCCACGGGGTTGCCGCCACGTCGCCGGGCTGCCACTCGCCGGGTGGCCGAGCATCGCCGCAGTCCTGGCACGGGATGTTCTCCGGGCGCGAGTAGAACCAGTCGCCGTAGACGTGGACCTGCTGGACGTCCTCGGGCGCCCGATACCTGAAGGTGACCGCGTACCCGGCGGGCGGCTTGTCGGTGCGGGTGACGGTCGGGCCCAGCGGCGCGGGCGGCGCGGCCGACGCCGCGGGGGCCGCGACCGTTCCGGCCGCAACGGTGACGGCGGCGAGCAGTGCGAGCATCAGCCGACGACTCGGCGTCGGCGTCAGGGGACGGGGAATTGCGACGGGCATGTTCCTGCTCCCTCTTCGGCGTGTGGTCAGACCGCACCGAGCAGCCGACCAACCATTCGATGGTGAGGTGAACGGATACCAGTTACGAGCGATGCCGCTATGCGAGCGCTAACATCGGACCCTGTCGAGAACAGAAGCATGAAACGCATTAACGGTCAACACGCGGCGGGGGAATCACTTTTACGATCCGCAACGAAAACAATTTGGGCAGGATCCAGCCGCGCCCGAACGGCCACCAAAGAGCTCGTACGGGCGCGACCTACGGCACGGCTATTCGAGCTTCGATTCCAACCTCCCATCGACTCGCCGGGGAATGGCGACGTACTCGTCTCGAAGTTCCTCGGGAAGAACCCACTCCGGGGCGTCCTGCCACGCCAGCGGACGGAGGAATCGCCGGATCGACGTGGCGCCCACCGAGGTGTGTACGGCGTTGGTCGACGGCCAGGGCCCGCCGTGGTGCTGAGCCCACGACACGCGGACGCCGGTGGGATAGCCGTCGAAGACGATGCGACCCGAGCGGGCGGCGAGCACGTCGACGAGCCGACGCACGACATCGTTGTCGTCCTCGGGTCCACGATGGATGGAACCGGTCAGCGACGGTGGGACGGTCGCCAGGACGGCGTCGAGTTCGACGACGTCGCGATACCGGACCACGACCATGAGCGGACCGAAGCACTCGTCGGCGATCTCGGCGGTCAGGCCCGGCAGACCGACCTCCAGCAGTGTCGGCGCGACGGTGAAGCCCTCGCCGGGGTCGACCTGGGGCCGGGCCGAGACACGAGCGCCGGCCCGCTCGAACGCGGTAGCCCGATTTTCGTAGGCGTCTCGGATGCGCTCGTTCAGCAGGATCGTGCCGCCTGCGGAGGCGACCCTGGCCCGCAGCGTGTCGACCAGGTGCTCACCGCCCGGATCCGACGGGATGAACGCCAGCCCGGGCTTGGTGCACAGCTGACCGCCCGAGGCCGTGAAGGAGGCGAACAGTCCTTCGGCGATCTGCTCTCCCCGGTCGACGGCCGCGCCGGGCAGGACGACGATCGGGTTCACGCTGCTGAGTTCGGCGTAGAGGGGAATGGGATCAGGTCGTTCGTCGATGGCCGCCTGGATGGCACGGGCGGCGCCGACGGAACCCGTCAAGGCGGCCGCCCGGATCGCGGGGTGGCGCACCAGCGAGCGGCCGGCCTGCTCGCCGTACACGATGGTGATCACACCATCGGGACCGCCCATGCCACGGATGGCCGACTCGATCGCGTCAGCGGAGGCGTGCGATGTCAGCGGGTGCGACGGGTGGGCCTTGAGGACGGTGGGACAGCCCGCGGCGAGCGCGGAGGCGGTGTCGCCCCCGGCGACCGAGAAGGCGAACGGGAAGTTGCTGGCCCCGAAGACGGCAACCGGCCCGAGGGGTACGAGCATCCGCCGCAGGTCAGGGCCGGGCCCGAGGGGTGTGTCGGCAGCGTGGTCGATGACCGCCTCGACGTACGCCCCGTCGCGCAACACGTCGCCGAACATCCGGAACTGGAGAGCGGCCCGCGTGAGTTCCTGGTCGAGCCGCGGGTGGCTCAGCCCGGTCTCCGCCTCCGCGGCTGCGACCAGGTCCACGCGACGGGACTCCAGGGACGCGGCGATGCGATCCAGCATCTCCGCTCTGCCGACTCTACCCAGGCCGGACAGCCACTGCGCCGCCCGCGACGCCCGGCCGGCGATGGCCTCCAGCCGAGACTCGTCCGTCTCGTGGAGATCCGTCGAGCGACGCCGGCCGTCGCGCGGATCGACCGTGATGACCACGTTCACAGCAGTCCTCTCCTCACCAGATTGCCCATGAGATCGCGGACGCCGAAGTGCCAGGGCTCGCACTCCTCCGCGTGCCACACCCGGTTGACCAGGGTGCCGAGTGCCGGGCAGCTGATTCGCACCACGTCGTCGACCTTGTGGGTGAAGCCCTCACCGGGGCGGTCCCGGTCCTGGATGGGCGCGAACATGGTGCCGAGCATCAGGGCGGCACCGTCGGGATAGCGGTGGTGCGGGCCGATCAACTGCCGTACCAGTTCCTCCGGGTCGCGCGACATTCGAGTCATCTCCGAGACCGCCTCCAGTAGGAAGCCGTCCACACCGCGGACCTCCAGGCTGACTTCGAGTTCGCGCACCCGATCCATCCCGAACCGCTCATCGAAGAGCCGAATCAAGGGACCGAGGGCGCACGAGGCGTTGTTGTCCTTCGCCAGCGGAAGCAACAACGCCGAGCGGCCCTCCACATCCCGGAGGTTCACGTCGTTGCCGAGGGTGGCGCCGACGATCCGCCCGCTGGACTGGACGATGAGCGTGACCTCGGGTTCCGGGTTGTTCCAGGTCGACGCGGCGAGCACCCCGACCGGAACGGCGGTGCCGACGGCGGAGAGGATCTGACCCTTGGTGAAGATCTCGGCGTCCGGGCCGATCCCCACCTCCAGGTACTGACTCCACATGCCCTCGGCGACCAACAGACTCTTCAGCCGATCCGCCTCGGCCGAGCCCGGAACCAGGCTGTGCAGGTCGACACCGACGTCGGCGAGCATTCGGCGACGGATGTCCGACGCGAGCAGCAGGTCTCCCAGTGCCCGTTCCTCGATGACGCGTTCGATCATCGAGATGGGGAAGGTGACGCCGGCAGCCTTGAGCACCTGGAGGTCGACCGGGGCGAGCAACCAGGGCCGGGTACGGCCACGGCTCGCGGCCCCCGTGTTGGCCAGTATCTCGTCGAAGTCGCCCACCCGCGGCCCGTCGAGTCCGGCCACGATGGCAGCGGGGTCGGGCAGCTCGCAGATGTCCCGGACGGTCGGGAACCGGTGGCTGATGTCGATGACCTCGCCGTCTCGGACGGTCACGGGCGAGGGGCCGTCGACGGACGGGTCCCAGATCCGGCCGACGAGGACGCTCTGGTCGGCATCGTCCGGCAGCGCCTCGCTGGCGGTACCGAACCAGTCTGCATCAGGGGTCATGCCCCGGGGCCGTGGCACCGTCATGAGCCGCTCTCCAGGTTGAAGAAGGACCGCTCGTCCCGAGGCCGGATGTCGTAGACGGCGTCCCGGAACATCCGCATCGGATGCGGTGTGAACGGGTGTTGCTCGATTGCGGCGAGGTCCACCTCGATGCCCAGTCCAACCCCGGTCGGGATGAGCACGTCGCCTTCGGCGGTCAGCACCAGCCGTTCGTTGGTGATCTCGGGGCGCCAGGGCACGTCCGTCGCCATGATCTCCAGGTACCGGAAGTTGGGCAGTGTCGCCCCGAGCTGCAGCGTCGCGGCGGTGCTGAGGGGACCGCTGGGGTTGTGCGGCGCGAACCCCACGTAGCTGGTCGCGGCGAGCGTCGCGATGAAGGCCAGCTCGGCGATCCCGCCGGCATGCGTCACATCGGGCTGGACGAAGTCGACCGCCTGACGGGCGAGCGCCGGCGCGAAGCCCTGCCGGCCGTACCACCGCTCCCCCGCCGCGATCGGCACCGGCGACGAGCGACGGATGTCGACCAGTGCGTCTAGGTTGTCCGGCGGGCACGGCTCCTCGAACCACACCGGGTCGAACTGGGCGATCTCCTTCGCGATGTTGATCGCGTGGCGGACGTCGAAGCGGCCGTGCCCCTCGATGAACAGCTCGACGTCGCGGCCCACCGCGCCACGGACTGCGTCGGTCTGGGCGAGCACCCGGTCCAGTTGCTGGGTGGTGATGGTGAGGTCGTAGTTCTCGAACGGGTCCCACTTGAGGCCGCGGAAGCCGGACTCCACGGTCCTGCGCGCCGCGGTCGCGTAGTCCTCCGGCGTGACGGCACCGGAGAACCAGCCGTTCGCGTACGCCCGCACCCGGTCCCTGGTCGCACCGCCGAGGAGCCGTGAGACCGGAACGCCGAGGTCGCGCGCCGAGATGTCCCACAGGGCCATCTCCAGCGAACTCAGCGCGGTCATGACGACCGGCCCGCCGCGCCAGTACCAGTCCCGTGCCAGCTCGTAGAGGATCTTCGAGATGCGGGTGGGGTCCAGGCCCACCACCGCTTCGGCCACCTCGGCGATCGCGCCCTGGACGGCCCGTTCCTTGCCTTCCAGGGTGGCCTCACCGAGCCCGATGATCCCCTCGTCGGTGTGGACGCGCACGATGACGAGATTCGTGCGGTAGAAGTCGACGACCAACGTGTCGACGGAGACGATCTTCATGTTGTGGCTCAACCCTTCACCGCACCGGCAGTCATGCCGGACACGACGTACTTCTGGACCAGCAGGTAGAAGGCGACGGCAGGCAGCGTGAACAGGAAGGCGACAGCCATCACCGTCTGGATCGGCGTGCCCAGTTCGCCGATGAAGTTCGCGATGCCGACGGAGGCCGGCTGCAGGTCCGGACTGAAGATGAACGTCACCGCGAACACGTACTCGTTCCAGGCGTGGAAGAAGGCGATGACCGCGGTCGCCGCGATCGACGGGGCGATCAGCGGCACGTTGATGCGGCTCAGGACAGTGAAGGGCCGGGCGCCGTCGGCACGTGCCGCTTCCTCCAGTTCCTTCGGGATGCCGTCGATCGCGCCCTTGAGGATCAGCGCGACGATCGGCAGGACGAAGGCAGAGTTCACGAGGACGAGACCGGTCAGCGAATCGAGCAGTTCGAAGCGGCGGAACAGCGCGAACAACGGTACGACCATGAGCGCCTCGGGAAGCATCTGCGTGAACAGCAGCACGACGGTCAGCGCGGCCTTGCCCCAGAACGAGAACCGGGACAGCGCGTAACCGAGCGGGATACCCAGGCCCACCGAGAGGACCATCGTGCCCACGGCGATCACCAGGCTGTTGAGCAACCACCCGGCCGCCTTGCCCTCGGCCAGTGCCTCGACGAACACCCCGATCCGACCGATGTCCGGCGTGAGCCGGGGCTGCTCGGCGAACAGGTCGTTGTTGCTCGAGAGCGCCGTGACGAGCATCCAGTACAGCGGGAACACCGCGACACCCAACACGACGAGCACGGCGACGATTCGCGCGGTGAGACCAAAACGGAAGCGCCTCATCGGACGTCTCCCTTCTCCACGGCACGGGCGACCAGCCGGCTGCCAGTGATGACGATGAGCGAGATGACGACGCCGACCATTCCGATGGCCGCCGCCGAACCGAGTTCCTTCGAGTCGAATGCCTGCGAGTAGAGGTCGATGACGAGCGTCTCGGTGGCGCCGACCGGGCCGCCCTTGGTCATCAGCCAGATGAGTTCGAACCGCCGCAGCGACCAGATCGTCATCAGCAGGGCCAGCAGTCCCACGGTCGGCTTGATGACCGGCCAGGTGACAGCGTGGAAGGTGGCCCACCGTCCCGCGCCGTCCATGGTCGCGGCCTCGTTGAGGTCCTGGGGAACAGATTGCAGTGCGGAGAGCAGCACCACGGAGGTGAACGGGAACAGTTGCCAGATGGTCGTCGCGAGCACCGCGGGGAGCGCATAGCGCGGGCTGTCCAGGATCGCGCCTCCCGGGACGCCGAGTCCCACCGCGTCGAGAAGCCGGTTCACGATGCCGTACTGCGCGTTGAGCATCCAGGAGGCGATGAGCGCGACCGCGATGCCGGGCGCGGCCCACGGGATGGTCACGAGAGCCCGTGCCACGCCACGGCCCCGGAAACCCTTGTTGAGCAGGAGCGCGACGACGAGCCCGGCACCGACCGCGCCGACGACGCAGGCGATCACGTAGACGAAGGTGATCAGCAGGGTGCGGTGGAAGTCGGGGTCGCCGAAGATCCGGTTGAAGTTCTCCAGCCCGACCCACTCGCTCCGGGTGGGGTTGAGCAGCCTCGTCCTGGTGAAGCTGAGGTACACCTCCTGGACGAGTGGCACCGCCTGGAAGACGAGGATGAACAGTGCGGCGGGTGCCAGGAACAGATAGGGCGTCCATTTGCTGCCGAGTGGGCTGGGTCGACGCCGTGCCCCGGGTTGGCGGGTTGTCTTCGGTGCTCCGGTCTGCTCGAGCACAGTCATCGGGTTTGATCCTTCTGGGAAAGGACGCTGCCGGCGCACGGCTCTTCGTGCCGGCAGCGTCGCCTCGTCGAGCTGTCAGCGGACCAGCTCGGTCGCCTGCTGCTGGGCGCGGTCCAGTGCCGGCTTGAGGTCGGCCTTGCCCTGCAGCGCCGCGATGACGTTCTGCACGACCACCTTGCGGATGTCCGGCGTCTTGGCTTCGAATCCCAATACGATCTGCGGCAGGCTGGTCTCGGTGAGCCCGTCGAAGACGGTGAGGAACGGGGTCGCCTTGAGCGACTCGGCGCTGCGCTGCGTGGTGGTGGCAACGCTGCTCGCGCCGAGAATCTCCTGCAGCTTGACCTGGTTCTGTGGCTCCAGGGCCCAGCGGATGAAGGTGGCAGCCTCGTCCTGGCCCTCGCTCGCCTCGTTGATCACGATCGGTGCGAGGATCGCACCCTGCTTACGTACCGGGAACGGGATGGGCGCGACGGTGAAGTTCAGCTGCGCGTTCTGGCCGCGCGTCGCGGTCACGTATCCCCCGTTGTTGAGTTCCATCCCGACCTTGCCCTCGGCGAACATGCGCCGGAACGTCGCCGCGTCCGCTCCGCGCGGAATCACCTTGGCGTCGTACAGATCCTTGTACGCCTGCAGGCCCTTGAGGTTCTCCGCCGAGTTGATCGTCAGGTTCTTGCCGTCGGACCACGCGCCGCCGAAGCCGTAGACGTAGTTGAAGATGTCCTGCCATACGCCGGCCTCTTCGGCCTCCGTCTGCCGGAACGCCAGGCCGTAGATGTCACCCTTGGTCAACGACTTCGCGGTGGAGGTGAACTGCTCGTAGGTGGACGGCGGCGTGGGGATCAGGTCCGCGTTGTAGAACATCGCGTAGTTCGACGCTTCGAAGATGAAGCCGTGCCGGACGCCGTCGTGGACCATGAACTGGTCCGGCTGCTTGAGCAGGTCGTACTTGCTTGCATCGATCAGCTTGTCAAGCGGTGCGACGAGGCCGGCGTCCGAGGCGGCCTCGAACTCGGGCATGTCGAAGCGGACCAGGTCGGGCCCCTTGCCGCTGCCCATCTGGGTGAGCACCGTCTGACCGAAGGTCGGGTACGGCACTGCGGCTGCGGAGACCTGGACCTTGTCCTGGCTCTTGTTGAACTCGTCGAGCCACTTCGTCAACTGAGGCCCACGGCCCGGGTCGCCGAAGGTCGAGGCGGCGAAGGTCAGTTTGGTGACGCCACCACCAGAGTCGCCGTCAGAGCCGCAACCGGTCAAAAGAGCGGCAATCAAGCCGAGGGCACATGTCGCCCTGGCGATGCCGAAGTGAGCGCGCCGATTACCCATCGTTACTCCACTGTTGCGAGTTAGCGTCATTCGGATGAAATTGCAACGATCGTAGCGCCATGTGCAACGGTGTCAAGTGGAGATTGCACCGCGCGTGAACTACATTGCGTATTACGCAACGACAGCGGCGGAACGTCCGGCCGCAGCGAGGGGAGACAGGGCCTTGGCGCAATCGATTCGCCGTGCGATCGACCTCATCCGTCGATCTGCGCAGCACCCGCTGTCGCTCACGGAGGCAGCGGACGTACTCGGCGTCCACAAGTCCACGGCACTGCGGATCCTGCAGACACTGGAGTCGGCGCGCTTCGTGCGCCGGACCGGCGCGGGCACCTATGTGCTCGGCAGCGGAGTGATCGAGCTGTCCGAGCTGGCGCTCGGCTCGATGGACCTGCGCCAGTTCGCCGCCGCACACCTGCGTGCGCTGCAACGCGAGACCAGTCATACCGTGCACCTGGCGCAACTGACCGGTGATGAGATCATCTATATCGACAAGGTCGACAGCCCGGCGTTCGACGCCGTCAAGCTGCCGTCGCGGGTAGGGCGCGCGGTGTCGATCTACGCGAGCGCCGTCGGCAAGACGATCCTGGCTTACCTACCCCTGGAGGAACGCGACCGCCTCCTCTCCCACGTCGTCTTCGAGAGGTTCACCGACACCACCTTCGCCGACCACGAATCTCTCGGAGCCGAACTCGCCCGCATCCGCGAACAGGGCTGGGCCACGGACAACGGCGAACACGACGCCTACGTGATGTGTGTCGCCGCACCGATCAGGGACTCGCGGGGGCAGGTCATCGCAGCCGTCTCGATGACGGCGATCGAGGTCATCGCGAGCCTCGACCAGCTGAAGAGCGCTCTTCCGCTTCTACTGGAGACTGCGAACCGGATCTCGTTCGAGCTCGGATACACATCTCCGTCATCCGCGAGCCCGGACGGCGCAGACGACGATGATCGATTGATGCACGCGCCCAACTGACGACCAGCGGCGGTAAGGGCGGGCCTGCAAACCAACAGAAACGCGCACCGGCTCGCCAGCGACCGGCCGTCGGCACCGCTGCCCGCAAGACCGACGCGCCTGCGCTGGCTGCTCGACCGCTCGATCGCCCTGGTCCGCGGCAATCTCGGGGGCCACGGCTGGCTGTCGCCCGGTCCCGAGTTGCCGCGCGATCGGGGCCCCGCCGGGCGACATTTCTACGTGTACGCGTACCTGGCCCAGGTCGACGTCGTCACCGCGACCGAGGCATCGCCGATGCCGGGTCGGGGGTGACCCCCGCGGACCTGGGCCGCAATCTCGCGATCCACCGGCGGATGCACCGCGAGGGCTGGCCGGTGTGGCGGTCCGGGAGACGGTCAGGCCCGGCCGGCGTACGTCGCCCGGAGCCGGGCTCGCGCAATGATCTCCTGAATCGCGTCGACGACCAGGTCGGGGTGGCGCATGTGGATGTTGTGGCTCCGATCGTTGATGAGCCGGTGCACGCTGGACCGCGCCCGGGTGACCAGCTCGCTGTTCATCGCGACCCACCTGCTGCCGTAGGCGCGGCTGGTAAGTACGGCGAGCGGGAGGTCACCGAACCGGGGTTCTTGGACGCCGAAGGTGAACCGTTCGGCCTCCCGCGCCGACCGTAGCCCCGAGCGGAGTTCCCGCAGGGCCGCCGCCCTGGCGAAACCTCGGCAGACGGCCGCGATCCACCGCCGGTAGTCCGTCGCGTCGACCCGGGTACGGAACTCGGTCTGCTCCGGGTACAGCGGCATTTTCCGCCAGGCGAGCATGAGTCGGGTCAGACCGACGGGCGCGAGGATCGTGAACAGCGACGTCATGATGCCGGAGGCGACGAAGACGGCCAGGACACCGCGATCGCGGGCGACCGTCTCGGGGATCGAGTCGACCAGGACGAGCCCGGCCACCTCCGCCGGATGGAGCTGGGCGTAGAGACAGCCGGTCAGCCCGCCGAGCGAGTGGCCGACGAGCACGTATGGCGGACGGATCGCGGCATCGTGCAGGAGCCGTCGCAGGTCGGTCAGGTCGCGGTCCACCGTCGGCGGCGGGCCCTCCTCACTGCCACCCAGGCCGGGCCGGTCGTAGCTGACCACGCGGGTGAACGGCGCCAGGCTCTGCCGCACCGGCAGCCACGAGTCGGCGCAGTCGCCGGCGCCGGGAATGATGACCACGGCCGGCGCCCCGACGCCCACGTCGTACCGTCTCAGCCGGTAGCCGCCGACATCGACGAGGCGGCCCCGCCACGGCAGCGCCCGGTCACGGCAGCGGGAACCCGCCTCGTAGACCACACCGGCCGACAACAGTGCGGCCGGCACGGCGATCGACCACCGCATCCGTACCTCCGAGTCGTCGGCGCCCTGGTCAGGAGCCTACCGACGGTCGTCGCCAGTTGGGACGACATGGCGACCGTGGCCAGACCCGGAGGGACCACGTTGCCCGGTGGACGGTGGTCGACCAGCAACGGCTGATGCGTCTGCTCCGGCGAGTACCTCTGTCGGCGGCCCTGACACCCGCCACGGTGCCGGGACGATGGTGTCCCGTTCGAAAACTCGGTTTCCTGCGGTCAGGGAACTCTGACTGGAGGGGCGGCAGGACGACGGGTTGTTCATTGACAAGAGTCGATGTTACTGTGGGAACGCTCCCAGATCGCACCCTCCACTCCACTTGCTCGAGGAGCTGAAACATGTTGCGACGGCGTTGTCGCCCGGCCACCATGCTGGCCGGGCTGTTCGTTCTGGCCCTGTCTGCGTTCCTTTTGCCACCGGTGTCGGTGGTCAGCACCGCCGCGGCCGGCGCACCCCACACCCGCGCGGTGCCACTCGCTGAGCTGACCGTGGTGTCCGAACAGGTGGCTTTCGGTCTGCAGCGTCCGATCGCGATCACCGGGCTACCAGACGGCCGGATGCTGATCGCGGAGAAGAACGGCACCGTACGCGCCTACCACCCCGACACCGGCTTGGCGGCTGAGCCGGTACTCGACCTGACCGCCCGGATCGACACCTCGGACAACGAGCGCGGCCTTCTCGGCATCACGCCTGCGCCGAACTTCGCGCGGACCGGGATCCTCTACGTGGCCTACACGAGCCTACCGTCCGGCACGCTGACCCTGGCGCGAGTGCCCATCGACGCTCCCGACCGGGTGCAGGTGCTGCTCACCCAGGAGCACGCCGAGTACGGCAACCACAACGGTGGACAGGTGGCGTTCGGCCGCGACGGCTACCTCTACTGGTCCCTCGGCGACGGCGGCCACGCGAACGACCCGTTCAAGGCCGGTCAGAACCTCGGCACCCTGCTCGGCAAGATCGTACGGATCGACGTCAACCGCACCTGCGGGACGAAGCCCTACTGTGTGCCCTCCGACAACCCGTTCGTCCGGATGCACGGCGCGCGACCAGAGATCTGGCTCTACGGGCTGCGCAACCCGTGGCGGTTCTCCGTCGACCCGGTCGACGGCTCGCTGTGGATCGGTGACGTCGGCCAGGGCATGATCGAGGAGATCAACCACATCCGCCCGTCGCAGCGTGGGGCGAACCTCGGCTGGTCCTGCCGGGAAGGCACCCCGGTGTTCGACCCGCAGCAATGCCGGCCGGGCGGGCGGTACACCGACCCGGTCTTCGAGTACGACCACTTCAACGACAACTGCTCGGTGACCGGCGGCGTGGTGTACCGAGGGTTTCGGACCCCCGAGGCATGGGGGACCTATGTCGCGAGCGACTACTGCTCGACCCGGGTGTTCGCCGTGCGTCCCAAGCCCAACGGCGGCTACGAGTCCGCCACGATCGGCAACTTCCCCACCCAGCCGACCGCGATCGGCACCGACGTGCACGGCGAGCTGTACGTGCTCAGCGACCTCCCGGGATGGCTGAACCGGGTGCGGTTCGAGCGGGTCCAGCCTGCTGTTTAATGCCGCATCCCTCCGGACTCGGCCCCGGCGGGGCAAGGTCCAGAGTGGGGACGGGCCGGCGACGGAGGTCGCCGGCCCGTCCCCACCGCTCAGCCGATGGTCAGGTCGAGCTGCTTGCGGCCGTTCGCGGGTACCCGCACCGGGTTCCCGTCGTACCAACCGGTCGACTTGGTCACCGGGTCGGCCAGGTACCACTCCAGGTTGACCGGGCCGTCGCCGATCACCCGGAATTCGTAGACGCCGCCCTGACCGGGCACGTCAGCGACGGCGAGCAGGTCGCCGCTGGTCACGCCGCGTGCCTTCAGCCGGCCGCCGCTCCAGGCGGTGTCGCCCGGTGTGACGGTGACCGTGCCAGTGACCTTGGCACCCGCCGACAGCGTGGTGTCATAGGTACTGGTCGCGCCGCTGGTGACCGGCACCGTCTCGGCCTGGAACCGGTTGCCGGTCGCGCCGGACCACTGCCGCGGCAGATCGGCGATCGGCGTGAAGAGCAGGGGCCACGCGTACGGCCCCAGGTTCCTGACCGTGTACCTGCCCTCTTTGTCCGTGCCCTCGGGGACGAGTTCCGACCGGGGAATCTCGAAGGCCGTGACACCGACCTCGACGTGCTCCACCGGCTGGCCGGCCGGGTCACGCACCACGCCGGTGACCGACCCGGCCGGGTCCAACTGGATCGTGCCGAGCCGAGTGGTCTTGCCCGCCCTGATGTTGATCTTGGTGGCCTGCCTCTGGTCGCCGGTGCCGCCCTCCGGGGTGAACCACTGCGCCCCGTACGCGCTGCCGTCCGGTGGCTTGACGAACAGTTGGTAGGTGCCCGGCGCCAAGGTACCGCTGGTGCCCACGCCCTGCTTGTTGGTGCAGGCGGATGCGCGCTCGCTGGTGCCACCCGTGCCTGGCAGTACGGCGTAGAAGCACACGCTCTCACCCGCCGTCGTCCCCGTCGCACGGTTGACCACTCGCGCGTTGAACCGGCCGCCGATCTCGACCGGGATGGTCAGCGTGGCCCGCCCGTCGGCCGGGATGGTGACCGGTACGTCCTTCTTGCCGAGGTAGTCGCTGCCGCCCAGCATGTTCAGCGTGACCAAGGTCGGGCCCGCAGCGAGTCCCGCTACGGTCACCGCCGAGCCCTGCGTGCAGAAGTCGCCGAACTTCGCGACCACCGCGACGCAGTAGTTGCTGACCGGAGCGCCGGTGGTGGCGTCCACCGCGGTGACGATGAGCGAGCCGCCGGTATGCCACGTCGAGTTCACCGACGCCGAACCGCCCGCCGCCACGGTCACCTCGCCGCCGTCCTGGGAGAGCTCACGGGACGAGTTGGTGAGCGTGATCCGGTACGACTCCGGGAACACGTCGGTCATCTGCCACTCACCGTCCGTACCCGTCTGGACGGTGTGGCGCTGGTACACGCCGTCGGCGATCACGTCCGCCTGCACGTAGAGCTGGGGCGCCGGCTCGCCGGTGGGCAGAGTCACCCGGCCCGAGAGCGTGGACCGCGCCGGGTGCGCCACCTCCAGCGTCCTGGTCCCTCCGGCCCGGACCTTGACCGGAACGGCGTTCTCGATCCGGAGCGTGCCGGGGGCGAAGTACTCGTCGTAGCTAAACAGGTAGTCGCCCGGCAGGAGGTCCTCGAAGGTGCGGGAGCCAACGTTGGTGCCGTTCGCGAACGCGACCTTCGTGCCGCCGTGCCAGAGGGCGAACGCGTACTGGTCGACCCCGCTGCTGCCGGTCCGCAGCTCGACGCGCAGCGCGCCGGTCGGCCGGAGCGAGTCGTTCACCTCGACGGACTGCCCGGCAGCCACCCTGAAGATCCTGCCCGCCGCCTCGTCGATCTTCCCGGGCACCCACTGGTGGACGTTGAGCTCGACCCGCCAGCGCCCGGCGGGCACGGTGAGCGAGAACCGGCCGTCCGCCCCGGTGCTGGTGTTGTAGTTGCCGTCGCCGTCAACCTCGTGTGCCACGACGCTGGTCTGGGCCGGGTTGCCCTCCGCATCGGTGATCAGCCCGGTCAGGGTGCCGGTCGGCAACAGGCTCTCATCCACGGTCAGCGTCTGGTTGCCGCGCAGGGTGAACCTCTTGGCGGCGGCCTGGCCATGCTCCTGGTGTGCCCACACGCGGAACGGGAACTTCACGAACTGCAGGGTGACCTCGCCGGCCGGCACATGCGTGATGGAGTAGCGGCCGTCGGCGTCGGTCGTGGCGCCCGACGCGAAGTAGGAGTAGGGCTCGGCGTCGAGATACACCGACGCCTGCGCGACCGGGTTGCCGGTCTGGTCGGTGAGTCGGCCCTGGACCGTGCCGGTCGGGACCTGGCGCTCGTCGACCACCGTGGCCAGGCCCGGCACCACGGTGTAGCGCTGGGCCTCGTCCGCGTTCGGCTTGCCGGGGGCGTACTGCGAGATGGTGCCGTCCGAGAAATAGATCGTGACCGGGCCGGCCGGCACGTCATCCATCTGGTAGCGCCCCTGCGCGTCCGTGTAGGCCGAACGCTGCCAGTGGTTATAGGTCAGGCTGCTGGTGGAGACCGACGCGTGGACGATCGGGTTGCCGGATCGGTCGGTGAAGACGCCCCGGACCGTGCCGGTCTGCGGCTCGAGCGGCCCGGAGATCTGGGCGGCCGACGCCTGCGTGGCCGGGACGACGAGGATCAGACCGACGGCGAAAAGGCCGGCGGACAAGAGTCTTTTGAGCATGCGTGTCAAACTCCGCTGGGTGTTGATCCACTGAGGACCCGAGCCTAGGCGGAGATCGGTCCTGCCGGGGGGCGGTGGGTGAACGGAAAACGATCGCGGGTAGTGATCACGTAGGGCATTCCCGGAGAAACTGGCCGCCCGGTTCCCCGATCCGGAAAGGACCATCGACCTGGCGAGGTGAGCGAGCAGATTACTGCGGGAACACCGAAAACCTGGGTACGGTCGGCTGCGGCAGCTGAGTTCCCCGGAAGCCCGGAGAACATCACTATCGGGGGGGAAAGCTCAAACCACTTGGTCGAGCTGGCCCGGGTCGACGCCGTCCTGGACACCGCGTACGTCTACCTCGACGCCATGCTGGCCGGGCATCATCGGCCTGCCAGGCTGTAGGCCGGGATCGTGTTCCACGCCTGCGGGCCGGACGCGGGCTCGCCGAACGCGGCGGCGGCCGGGCGCTGCGCGATCGCGTACACCGCGGCGTCGCCGGCGGGCACGTCGGCCGCGAACCGGGGGTGGTAGACCGCCGGGTCGATACCCGTACTACGGCGGGCCGGTACGTACGGGTAGGAGCCGGCCGTACGGATGTCGGCCGGTCCTGCCGCTGTCGCCTACCGGCACCTCTCGGATGGCGGACCGGGAGGTGCCGGCATCTTGGTCAACTGGATCGAGGCTCCGAGTCGCTACCGATCGCGACCGGTTGCCGCCGCTGCTCCATCAGGTGTTGACGGATCGAGTGGGCCACGGCGGCCGCCCATACCGCGCAGACAACCGTGTAACAGCCATAACGGACGGTGACCGCAGCATCGAACCAGTCGCTGTGAAGCAGGGTTCGACTGTTGGTCAGAACGATCATGCCGCCGACCGCGGAGCCGAGCACCCGGGGCGGGACCTTGCGTACGAGCCAGGCCGCCACCGGCGCGGCGACCACCCCGCCGATGAGCAGCGCGGTGACCCAGCCGAAGTTGATGTTCTCCGCACCGATCCCGACCAGGAAACCGAGGCTCGCCGCGACGGCGACCAGGAACTCGCTGGTGTCGATCGACCCAATGACCTTGCGTGGTTCGAGCCTGCCGCTGGCCAGGATCGCCGGGGTGCCGATGGGGCCCCAGCCACCGCCACCGGTGGCATCAACAAAGCCGGCGAGCAGGCCCAGCGGACCGAGGAATCGCTTGCGAAGCGGCTTGTCCACGTTGTCCTGCGGCAGACCAAAGGTGGTGAAGCGGACCAGGAGGTAGCTGCCGAGGGTGAGCAGGATCAGCGACATGATCGGGGCCGCCGCGTCGGTGGAGAGGCTGGACAGGAAGGTTGCGCCGGCGAAGGCGCCGATCGCGCCCGGAATCCCGATCCGGGCGACGACCTTCGTGTCGATGTTGCCAAATCGCCAGTGGGCGGCACCCGAGGCGAGGGTGGTGCCGATCTCGGCGAGGTGCACGGTGGCCGAGGCGGCGGCGGCATGGACGCCGACGGCGAGCAGCAGGGTCGTCGAGGTCACGCCGTAGGCCATGCCGAGGCTGCCGTCGACCAGTTGGGCGCCGAGACCGACCAGGGCCAGTAGAAGAATTTTGCGCATGAGGGACCACCAGTTCGTCGGGGGGGATGGAAGCGGGGAGCAGACGGCTCGGGTTGGACAGGCGGGCGCCGCCCGTCGGCGAGGTCTTGCCGGTCCGTTCATCGCCGACGGGCACCCGGCGTCGCCGCTGGGCACGCGCAGGCGTGGCGACCCATCGGTACCGGGGCGTCGAGGAACGGGCGTACTGACGGATGCGTGGGGCTTCCGCCCTGGAGGGGGCTCGCGAGGCACTACGGCGCGACCCGGTGGAGCGGACCGGCCGCGCCGTCGGTGGTCGGTTCAACGACGGTGACCGGGCCGGTATGCGCGATGACGAGGCCTTTTAACGGCCGGTTCACCTCCCCTCCGGCCGGTGTCCGGATCCCATTCGACGGGACCCGCCCGAACCATTTTCATACTCACTAGATAGGAATGGTTCCGCGAACCAAACCGACCAGACAAGAGTGCTTTCACAATTCAGATCGGCAAGAAGATAGTGATAGACGTCACTCTTTTCGGGTGGCAGGCAACATCTTGGCAATCAAAGTAGGCCGATATTTAACACGATGACCCAATGACGGACAGAAACCTGCCAACCTCCTACCCAGGTCAGGCCGACAGGTCCCCGACGGGCGGCAGATATCCGGCATACCGGCGGAGTCACCGAAAAAACCCGCAGGCCCACGCTCTAGTTAGAGAGATTTAACTGAGCCGTAACTAAGCTGGCCTAACTTAATTGGAGCCTGAGATCGATTAGCGCCAATTATCTACGGGTCATCTCGGTTGATCATCTGATTCATTCGGTCGCGTCCTGGAAACCGCCGCCCCATGAAGTGGGAGTCCGATGAGCCCTGCACCGAACACGCGCGATCTGGTGATCGCGATCAGCGCCGGTAGCCTCCTCGAACCCAGTCCCCGGATCGTCACGGCCGCCCGCCACGGCGGCGGTCACGGCGTCCTGGATCTCGCCTCCGGCGACAGCTGGACACTCACCGCCCTGGCCCAGGCCACCGCCGGGTCGAGCGAGCCGATCGGCGTACGCGTGCCGGCGGGCTGCACCGCCACGCCAGCTGACGTGGACCGGGCGGGCCACGGCTACGTCGATCTCGTTGTCGTACCGCTGGACACACCCTGGCCACTGGCCGACGTAGTCGACAGGTACCGGGTGCTGGTCGAGGTGACCAGCCTCGACGACGCCCGGCTGGCCGCCGCGGCCGGGGCGCACGGGCTCATCGCGCGGGGCATGGAGGGGGGCGGAAAGGTCAGCGAGCTCAGCTCGTTCGTCCTGCTCCAGCAACTGGCCGCAGCCGACGGCATCGACCTGCCGATCTGGGTCGCCGGCGGCATCGGCCCCCGCACCGCCGTCGCCTGTGTCATCGGCGGCGCGGCCGGCGTCGTCCTGGACAGCCAGCTCACCCTCATGCCGGAGTCCGAGCTACCGGCGGACGTACGGGGCGCGATCCGTCGGCTGGACGGGTCCGAGACGGTCCTGGTCGACGGCGTACGCGGGATCCGCCGAGGCGGTCCGCACGACAGCGCCTCGCAGCTGCTGCCGATCGGCCAGGACGGCTGGCTCGCCGCCGTCTTCGCCCGGCGCTGGCCCGACACCGCCGCCGCCGTACGCGGAATCCGTGCCACCCTGCTCGAAGCGATCGCCGAACCGGCCGCCGGGGACGCCCTGGCGCCGGGTGCCGCCCTCGCCGACGCCCTCAACGTACGGATACCCGTGGTGCAGGGCCCGATGACCCGGGTCAGCGACGAGGCCCCGTTCGCGGCCGCGGTCGCCGCCGACGGTGCGCTGCCCTTCATCGCGCTCGCCCTGTCCGGTGCGGAACAGTCCCGCCGGGTGCTCCGGGAGACCGCCGACCGGCTGGGCGACCGGCCCTGGGGCGTCGGCGTGCTCGGCTTCGCGCCCGACGAGCTGCGCGCGGCACAACTCGAGGCGATCCGCGAGATCAGACCCGCGTGCGCGATCATCGCGGGCGGGCGGCCGTCCCAGGCCACCGTGTTGGAGCAGGACGGGATCAACACCTTCCTGCATGTACCGTCGCCGGGGTTGCTGCGGCAGTTCCTGCGGGCGGGCGCGCGCAAGTTCGTCTTCGAGGGCGCGGAGTGCGGCGGCCATGTCGGGCCGCGGGCGAGTTTCCCCCTGTGGGAGGCACAACTGCTGGTACTCGAAGAGTTCCTGGCAAACACGCCGGACGACGCCGGGCGGCTGCAACTCCTGTTCGCGGGCGGGATCCACGACGCGCGGTCGGCGGCGATGGTCGCCGCGATGGCGGCTCCCCTGACCGGACGCGGGGCGCAGATCGGGCTGCTGATGGGGACCGCCTACCTCTTCACCCGCGAAGCGGTGGAGGAGGGCGCCATCCAACCCCTGTTCCACCGTGAGGCCATCGCCGCCACCGGCACGTCGCTGCTGGAGACCGCCCCCGGACACGCGACCCGGTGCCTGCCCAGTCCCTTCGTCGACGACTTCCACGGCGTACGGGAGGAACTGGAATCGGCCGGGGTGGAGAACCGCCAGGTCTGGGAACAACTGGAGCTACTGAACGTCGGCCGGCTGCGGATCGCCAGCAAGGGCGTACGCCGGGAGGACGACGGCCTGGTGAAGGTCGACGAGGCGGTGCAGGCCGTCGAGGGGATGTTCATGGCCGGCCAGGTCGCCGTGCTGCGCCACGCACCGACCACGGTCGCGGAGCTGCACGCGCAGGTCACCACGGAGGCACGGGAGTTCCACGCGGTACGGGCCGCCGCGCTGCGCGCCGAACTCACCCCGCCGGCCGTGCCGGTGGACGAGCCGCCCGCGCCGCTGGACATCGCCATCATCGGCATGTCCTGCGTCCTGCCCGGCTCCCCCGACCTGCACAGTTTCTGGCAGACCGTGCTCGGCGGCGCCGATGCGGTCACCGAGGTGCCGACCGACCGGTGGAACGTCGACACGTACTACGCACCCGAGGTGGGCCCGGGGCAGGCGGGTCGGATCAGCGTCTCCCGGTGGGGCGGGTTCATCGACCCGGTCCCGTTCGACGCGATCCGCTACGGCATTCCCCCGGCGGCGCTGAGCAGCATCGACCCGACCCAGTTGCTCGCGCTCGAGGTGGCACATCGGGCGCTCGTCGACGCCGGATACCCGTACGACGCGGCCGGCGCGGACCACAGTCAGACCGGTGTGGTGTTCGGTGCCGAGGCCGGCAGCGACATGGGTCACGCCCAGACACTGCGGACCATGCTCCCGGCCTACCTCGGGGACGTGCCGGCCGAGTTGGAGGACCAACTCCCCACCGTCACCGAGGACAGCTTCCCCGGCGTGCTGGCCAACGTCATCGCCGGCCGGGTCGCCAACCGCCTCGACCTCGGCGGCCCCAACTACACCATCGACGCCGCCTGCGCCTCGTCGCTGGCCGCGATGGACGCCGCCTGCAAGGAACTCAGCGCCGGCAGCAGCGACCTGATGATCTGCGGCGGCGCCGACCTACACAACGGCATCAACGACTACCTCATGTTCACCTCCGCGCACGCCCTCTCCCCCACCGGGAGGTGCCGTACGTTCGACAGCACCGGCGACGGCATCGCCCTCGGCGAGGGGGTCGCGTGCGTCGTACTGAAGCGGCTGGCCGACGCCGAACGCGACGGCGACCGGATCTACGCCGTGATCAAGGGCGTCGGGAGTTCCAGCGACGGACGCGCACTCGGGCTCACCGCCCCGAGGGCGAGCGGACAACGCCGCGCCCTCGACCGCGCCTACCACCGCACCGGCGTCTCGCCCCGACAGGTCGGCCTGATCGAGGCGCACGGCACCGGCACCGTGGTCGGCGACCGTACCGAACTGGAGACCCTGACCCGGTTCTTCGACGAGGCCGGCGCGGAGCCCGGTAGTTGTGCGCTGGGCTCGGTGAAGTCGCAGATCGGGCACACCAAGTGCGCGGCCGGCCTGGCCGGCGTGATCAAGGCGAGCCTCGCCCTCTACACCGGAGTCAAGCCACCCACGATCCACCTGACCCGCCCCAACCCGGCGTGGAGCCCGGAACGCAGCCCGTTCGCGTTCTACACCGGCGCCCGACCGTGGACGGCGCCGGCAGCCGAGCGGCTCGCCGGGGTGAGCGCGTTCGGTTTCGGCGGGACGAACTTCCACACCGTGCTCAGCGCGTACCCGAACGCCCCGGAGCCGCGGCACACCCGGCAGTCCTGGCCCGCGGAACTGTTCTGCTTCCGCGGCGCCGACCGGCCCGCAGCACAGCTGCGGGTACGGCGACTGGTCGAGATGCTGTCGAACCGCGACGAGCTGGGCCGGCCGTGGTCGCTGCGTGACCTGGCCGCGTCCCTGGCCGACGAGGCGGACCACCGGGCGGGCGCGGTCCGGATCGCCGTCGTCGCCCGCGACCGCGACGAACTCGCCAAGCTGTTGGACCGGGCCCTGGCCGGCGAGCACGACCCGGCACGCGGGCTGGTCCAACCGCCGGACGACCCGGAACCGGGCAAGGTGGCCTTCCTCTTTCCCGGTCAGGGCAGCCAGCGGCCGGGTGCGCTCGCCGAACTGTTCGTGGCGTTCCCCGAGCTGCGGCACTATCTGCGGCTCGGCGCCGAGTGGGCGGACCTGCTCTTCCCGCCGTCGGCGTTCGACCCCGAGACGGCGCGCGAACAGGAGGACCGGGTACGTGACACCCGGGTCGCCCAACCCGTACTGGGCATCGGCGGACTCGCGGTCGACCACCTGTTGCGGCGGCTGGGCGTTCGGCCCGACCTGGCCGGCGGACACAGCTACGGGGAGCTGGTCGCGCTCTGCGTGGCCGACGCGTTCGACCCCGAGACCCTGCTCGCGCTGAGCCGGCAACGGGCCGACGCGATCCTCGCCGCCACCGGCGATGATCCGGGCACCATGGCGGCGGTCACCGCCACCGCCGAGCAGGTCAGCCAGGTGCTCACCGAGTCGGGACTGGCCGGCGAGGTTGTACTGGCCAACCGGAACACGCCAACGCAGGTGGTGATCTCCGGTCCGACTCCCGCGGTCGGATCGGCGGTGGCAGCGCTGCGCGAGGCCGGGCTGTCGGCCCGGGGACTCTCCGTCGCGTGTGCGTTCCACAGTCCGGTGGTGGCCGGCGGCACCGCACGTTTCGCCGAGGCGCTCGCCGCCAGAACGGTACGCGAGCCGGCGATCCCGGTCTGGTCGAACCACACCGCCGCCCCGTACGACGGCGACGCCGACCGGGTACGTGAACGGCTTGCCGCGCAGATCGGCGCACCCGTGCGTTTCGTCGAACAGATCGAGTCGATGTACGCCAGCGGCGCCCGGACCTTCGTGGAGGCCGGCCCCGGTCAGGTCCTCACCAAACTGGTCCGGGCCGTCCTCGGCGACCGGCCGCACCTGGCGGTCGCGACAGAGCCGCGACCCGAGGAGGGACTGCGCGGCTTCCTCGTCACCATCGCGCAACTGGCCTGTGCCGGTGTACCGGTGCGCACCGGCTGGTTGTACCAGGGCCGCGACACGGTGGACCTCGCGACGGTCGAGCCGGCCCGACGTCCGTTCTGGACCGTGGACGGCCAACTCGTACGCGACCAGTTCGGAAACAGCCTGCCCGGCGGGATGACGCCCCCACGACGGATCAAGGAGTTGTCGATGACCGCATCGAACGGGACCACCTTCGGCGGCCGGGACGGCCGCGACGAGTTGCTGAGCGAGTTCCTGCGCACCAGCCGGGACATGATCGCCTCACAGCGGGACGTGATGCTCGCCTACTTCGGCGACGGTGCGGGTGGGCGGCTGGTGTGGCAGCCCACTGAGGCGTACCCGCCGGTGGTGCTTCCGGGTCATGGAAGCGAGGTCGCGCCGGTCACGACAACCACGATGGTGGCCGCTGCACCGGCCGCGCCGGCGGTCGTGGTTGACGTGGCTGCCGTACCGGTCGCCGCGTCCGGCCCCGACTTCCAGACCGCCATCCTCGACGTGATCAGCGAACGCACCGGCTACCCGGTCGACCTCATCGAACTCGACCTCGACCTCGAAGCCGACCTCAGCATCGACTCCATCAAACGCGCCGAAGTCGCCGGCGAGGTCGCCGCACGACTCCGCCTCGCCGTCGAAGGCGACGAAGCCGAACTCGAAGACCTGGTCAAGGCCCGCACCGTACGCGCCATGGTCGACTGGCTCAACCAGAAGATTCGGTCGGCGGCGGGCACGACCGTGATCCACGCGACCGCCGTACTCGGCCCGGCAAGCGGGTTGGCGCACTCCAACGCTCTGGTCGCGACCGGCACGGTCATGGTGACCCGACCGGATTTCCAGACCGCCATCCTCGACGTGATCAGCGAACGCACCGGCTACCCGGTCGACCTCATCGAACTCGACCTCGACCTCGAAGCCGACCTCAGCATCGACTCCATCAAACGCGCCGAAGTCGCCGGCGAGGTCGCCGCACGACTCCGCCTCGCCGTCGAAGGCGACGAAGCCGAACTCGAAGACCTGGTCAAGGCCCGCACCGTACGCGCCATGGTCGACTGGCTCAACCAGAAGATGCAGGGGGAGGCCCCTCCGGCGCCGTCACCGGGTGGCGGCACGCTGGCCCCGCCGCCCGCACCACGCGCGCTCACCGCCGCCGCACCCGCTCCGACGGGGGAACCACCCGCGGGTGCGCCCTCGGCGCTGACCACGATGAGTCCGGCCATCGCACCCGCGCCGTTCCCCTCCGTGTCCGACACCGTGACGGTCGCTGCGGCGGTCACCACCGTCGGCCGGGCGGGGATCACGCCGAAGCGGCTCCTGCCCCAGGCGAAGGTGATCACGGGACCTGCTGGCGCGGACACCGGTGCCCCGCTCGCCGGGCAACCCGTCGACGTGCTCGCCGGGACGAGTTTCCTCATCACCGGTGCCAGCCCGGCGCTGGCGTACCTCGCCGAACTTCTTCAGGAGCACGGGGCGGGTGGGCAGACCGGTGTGGTGGACAGCAAGCAGGCCGGTCAGCTCGCCGGCTTCGACGGGCTGATCCTGCTCGACGGGTTGACCGGCGGCGGAGGCCCCCTGTTGCCCGAGATCTTCCCGTTCCTCAAGCAGGCGCTCGCCGCCGGCCCACGCTGGCTGCTGGCGGCGGGACCGGTCGGCGGTAGCGAACGCAGCGATGGACTGGCTGGCCTGTTCCGTACCATCGCCAGGGAATATCCGCAGGTCATGGCGAGGTACGTCGAGGTCGACGCCGCCGCCGAGCCGCAGCGGATCGCCCGACACCTGCTCGACGAACTGCTGGTCGGCGGGGACGCGCCCGTTGTCGTACGGGGCGAGACCGAGCGGACGGCGGTCGACCTCGCACCGGCGGCGTTGGGAGCGGTGGCGACGAGTGGTGCCGGGCCGGCCGGTGACGGCGCCTCCGAGGCCGCGGCGATCGGCCTCGACCGGGACTCGGTGGTCGTCCTGGTCGGCGGGGCGCGCGGGATCACGCCGTGGTTCGCCCGCGCGGTGGCCATGGCCAGCCGCTGCCGGATCGAGCTGGTCGGCCGCACACCGCTGCCGACCGAGCCGGAGGATCCGGACCTGGTGTCGGCCCGGGACAAGGCGTCGTTGCGTGCCGCGCTCGCCCGCCGGGGTCTGCGGTCGCCGGCGGAGATCGAACGCACCGCGCAGGCGGTCCTGGCCGCCCGCGAGGTCGAGGCGACCCTCGCCGAACTGCGGGAACTGGGCAGCGAGGTGCGCTACCACGCACTCGACGTGCGGGACGCGTCGGCGACCCGGAGTCTGCTGCTGGACGTCGAGCGTACGCACGGCCGGGTCGACGGCGTGGTGTACGCGGCCGGCGTGATCGAGGACAAGCTGATCGCGGAGAAGGACCCGCAGTCGTTCACCCGGGTGTTCGGCACCAAGGTGGAGGGCGCCCGCTCGGTGCTGGCCGGACTCGAAGAGCTGGCCTCGGCACCCCGGTTCGTGGTGCTGTTCGGCAGCATCGCCGCGGCGTACGGCAATCGGGGTCAGGGCGACTACGCCGCGGCGAACGACGCGATCGACGCGATCGGCGCCCGCTGGGCGGCCAGCACCGGCAACCGATGCCTGACCGTGCACTGGGGTCCCTGGGCACCGGGTGCCGGCCACGGCGGGATGGTCAGCGACGAACTGAGCCGGGAGTACGCGCGCCGCGGCATCGAACTCATCGACCCCGAAGCGGGCGCTCTCAGCCTGCTTGGCGAGTTGGCCTGGGGCGACCCGAAGATCAACTCCGTGGTCTACACCGCCTCCGGCTGGTGATCGTCCAGAGGGTGCGGCAACGCCCGCGCCGTACAGCCGGTACGCCCGTCGACGGTGGAGCGAGAGGTCGAAGATGAACACGAGCACCGATCGGCGCGACCCGGTCGCGATCGTCGGGATGGCGGCGGTGATGCCCGGCGCCGGCAACCTGGAGAACTACTGGCGCAACCTGGTCGACGGGGTGGACGCGATCACCGACGTGCCGGCGCACCGGTGGGACGAGGAGTTCTACGACCCGGACCAGGCCCACCGGCCGGACCGGATGTACTGCCGACGTGGCGGGTTCGTCGACGAGTTCGCGAGCTTCGAGCCGCTGCGGTTCGGCATCATGCCCGCGTCGGTGGCGGAGATCGAGCCGGACCAGCTCATCGCCCTGAACGTGGCCGCCGCCGCGATCGACGATGCCGGCGGCACGGACCGGCTGCCCGACGGCGACCGGGTGGGCGTGATCCTCGGGCGGGGCGGCATCCTCAGCCCCGCCCAGGCCCGCTACGCCCAACGGGTGCGGATGTCGAGCCAGGTCATCCAGGTGCTGCGGGAGCTGATCCCGGAGTTGGACCAGAGCCGGCTGGACCTGGTACGCGAGAAGTTCGACGAGCGGCTCGGCCCGTACCAGCCGGAGGGGACGATCGGTCTGGTGCCGAACCTGGCCGCGTCCCGGGTGGCCAACCGGCTCAACCTGCGCGGTCCGGCGTACACCCTGGACGCGGCCTGCGCCTCGTCACTGATCGCGGTCGACCAGGCGATCACCGAACTGACCAGCGGACGGTTGGACGCCGTACTCGCCGGTGGGGTGCACCACGTGCACGACATCAGCTTCTGGTCGGTGTTCAACCAGTTGCGGGCGCTGTCCCGGCGCGGGGAGAGCCGGCCGTTCCACCGGGAGTCCGACGGGCTGCTGATCGGCGAGGGCACCGGTGTGGTCGTACTCAAGCGGTGGTCCGACGCGGTCCGGGACGGCGACCGGGTTTACGCGGTCATCCGGGGCAGCGGAATGTCCAGCGACGGCCGCTCGGCGAGCATGTTCAACCCGGCCTCCTCGGGACAGGTGCTGGCCATCCGGCGGGCCTGGGAGTCGTCCGGGCTGGACCCGACCGCGCCGGACGCGCTGGGGTTGCTGGAGGCGCACGGCACCGGCACGCCCACCGGCGACGCGGCCGAACTGGTCTCGGTCGCCGAGGTCTTCGGACCGCACTCGGGCGACGGACCACGCCCGGTGATCGGATCGGTCAAGTCGATGATCGGGCACACCATGCCGGCCGCTGGCATCGCCGGCCTGATCAAGGCCACGCTCGCGGTCTACCGGGGGGTGCTGCCGCCCACGCTGCACTGCGACGATCCGCGCTCGGAGATGGCCGCGACCCGGTTCGCCCCGATTGCCACCGCCCGCCCCTGGGACAGCGACGGGCCGCGTCGCGCCGGGGTGAACGCCTTCGGCTTCGGCGGCATCAACGCACACGTCATCGTCGAGCAGGCACCCGAACCGGTTGGCGTACGGAACCGGCCGGCCGCCGGGGTCCCGGTGACAGCGGGTGTCGGCGAAGACGCGGCCTCGACCGTGGCCGGTTCGACGGTACAGGTGACCGAGCCGGACCAGGTGCTCTGGCTCGCCGCGCCGGACCCCGTCCGGTTGGCCGGCCTGCTGTCCCGCGACGACCACGAGGTACGGGCCCTCGGCATCGAACGGGCCCGGAGCAACCGGCCCGCGACCGGGGCCGAACCGTGCCGGATCGGCATCGTCAACCCGACGGACAAGCTGCTGGCGGTCGCCCGCAAGACGGTGGCCCGCGGGCAGGCGTGGCGGGGTGGCCGGGACATCTGGTTCAGTCCGTCGCCGCTGTTGGCCGCCGGCACCGGGCGCCTCGCCTTCGTCTTTCCCGGCCTGGAGGCGGAGTTCGCGCCGCGTACCGCGGATATCGCCGCCCACTTCGGACTGCCGGACCGGCAGTGGTCCGCAGCGGACCTGGGTCGGCACGGAGCTGGGCTGATCGAGGTGGGCAAACTGCTCGACGAGGCGCTACGCCGCATCGGCGTGCTGCCGGACGCGGTCGCCGGACACAGCATCGGCGAGTGGACCGCCGCGGCGACCAGCGGACAGATCAGCACAGCGGCGATGGACGAATTCCTGGAGCTGTTCAACGCCGACTCGGTCGAGGTCTCCGGATACGTCTTCGCCGCCGTGGGAGCCGGCGCGGAGCGGGTCACCCCGATGCTCGGCGACTTCCCGGGGGTGGTGCTGTCACACGACAACGCCCCGGCGCAGTCGGTGGTGAACGGCCCCGAATCCCAGGTGGACCGGCTCGTCGAGGCGCTGCGTACGGAGAACGTGCTGTGCCAGAAGCTGCCGTTCCGGTCGGCCTTCCACACTCCCGTGTTCGCCGATGGCCTGCAGTCGATCGGTGCGGCGCTGCGCCGGTGGGAGGTGCACCCGACCCGGATACCGGTCTGGTCGGCGACCCTGGCGGCACCGTTCCCCGCCGACGAGGCGCAGGTCAACACCCTGTTCGTCCGGCACATGATGGAGCCGGTCTGGTTCCGTCAGACCGTGGCGGCGATGTACGACGCCGGCGTACGGGTCTTCCTCCAACTCGGCGCCGGACAGCTCGCCTCGCTGATCAGCGACAACCTGCGCGGACGTGACCATCTCGCGATGCCGGTCAACGTGAAGCACCGCAGCGGGCTGGACCAGCTCCGCCGGGTCGCCACCGCGATCTGGGTGGAGGGCGGCAGCCCGAACCTGACCGCGCTCGATCCACCGTCGGCGAAGGCAACTGGAAAACCGGTACGCCGTGGCCCGTCGATTCCGCTGGACCTGGGTGGACCGCTGGTCCGGCTCGGGGCGGGCGCCGCCGGTCTGCTCGGCGTGTCGGTGGGCGGCACCCAACCGCACCACCTGTCCGCAGGTCCGCCGAGTCACGGTGCGGCCGTCCCGGTCGACGCATCAGCGACGGCCGGGGCCGGGCGCCAGCCGGAACCGGCGGGTACCGGCGGTAACCCGGCGGCGGCGCTGGCCGCACTGCACCGGTTGGCCGGGCGGTCCAGCGCGGCGGCGGAACTCGCCGCACTGTTGCAGGACACGGCACGGGACGCGGTCAGCGTGCTGGACGCCGCCGCACCCGCGCTCCGACCACACCGATCGACGGCACCCGTGGTGCCGCCGGTAGGTGTTGCGCCACTCTCGATCGTCCCGCCTGCCGCGCCCACCCGCGCCGCCGTCATCGGCACCGGCAGCGGGGTCCACGCCGGCAATGGCAGCGCGGCCAATAGCAACACGAGCAACGGCAGCGCGGGCAACGGCGACACGGGTACGGTTCGGCGGATCACGTTGCGGGTCTCCGTCGAGACCATGCCGTACCTGAGGGACCACTGCTTCTTCGTCCAGCCGCCGGACTGGCCGAACGTGGAGGACCGGTGGCCGGTGGTGCCGGCCACCACCCTGGTCCAGCACATGGTCGACGCGGCGGAGCAGGCCGTGCCCGGCATGCGGGCGGTGGCCGTACGCGACGCCCGGTTCAACCGGTGGCTGATAGCCGAGCCGGGTCAGGACGTCGAGGTCACGGTGAAGCCGACCGGTGACGGCCTGGTTTCGGTCACCTTCGGCCCGTACGCCCGGTCGACCGTGGAACTCGCCGCGGACTATCCGGCGGACTCGCCCGAGGTGTGGCGGCACGATCCCGCGACCGAGCGGCCGCCACGGATCAGCGCCGAGGAGATGTACGCGGAGCGGCTGATGTTCCACGGCCCCCAGTTCCAGGGAGTCACCGCCGTACACGCCCTCGGTGACATGCACGTACGGGGAGTGGTCACCGCACCCGTGCCGCCGGGCGCGCTGCTGGACAACGCGCTGCAGCTGATCGGCAACTGGCTCATCACCACACAGCCGTTCCGTACCGTGGCGTTGCCCGTGGGCCTGGGCCACATCCGGTACTTCGGTCCCCCGCCGGAGGCCGGCACGGCGTTCGAGTGTGTTGCCCGGGTGCGCTCGATCGATGACGCACAACTCGTCGCGGACACCCAACTGGTCGTCGACGACCGGGTGTGGGCGCAGATCGACGGCGCGGTCGACCGGCGCTTCGACAGCCATCCGCAGGCGCGGCCGGCGGAACGGTTCCCCGAGCGGCATCCGATGTCGCTGATCCAACCCGAGGGCTGGACGATGGCCTTCGACTGCTGGACCGACCTGGTCACCCAGGGCATGGCCGCCCGCGGCATCCTGGGCTCGTCCGCGTACGCGGACTACGAACGGCAACCCGCCAGATCCCGCAAACAGTGGCTGTTGGGCCGGATCGCGGTGAAGGACGCCGTCCGGTTCCGGTTGTGGGAGGACGGCCACAGCGACATCTACCCGATCGAGCTGACGGTCGGCAACGATCCGGACGGGCGGCCCCGGGTGTACGGACGTCCGGGCCGTGACCTGCGCGACTGCGACGTCTCGCTGGCGCACTGCGCCGAGGTCGGGGTCGCGATCGCGAAACCCCGCGATCCGGCGTCGCCGCCCGACGCGCCGGGCGTCGGCATCGACGTCGCCGAGATCACCGACCATCCGGAGAGCACCCTGCGCTTCGCCCTGTCCGATCGGGAGACCGCCCTGCTGGACTCGCTCGGCGGCGACGCCGAGGACCGGCGACGCTGGTTCACCCGGTTCTGGGCCGCCAAGGAGGCCGTCGGCAAGGCGGAGGGAACCGGACTCGACGGGCGCCCGCGCCGGTTCGCCGTGAGCAGTGCCACGGACACGGTGCTGACCGTCCGCGTCGACGATCGGATCTACCCGGTGGAGCACCGCGAGGTCGGCAATCCCGAAGACCTACCGCTCCGACGCTACGTCGTCGCCTGGACCTGGGGCCCTCGCACCGTGGCCGTGGCTGGTCAACCGTGACCGGCACCCATTTCCGACCATCCGAAGGAGTACATCCCATGGCCGCCTCGCATGCCGACATCCTCGCCGAGCTCACGGAGATCATCCACGCGGTACTCGGGGACTTCGCCACCGATGCCCCGATCACCATGGACACCGCCTTCCGCGACGAACTCGGCATGGAGAGCATCGACGTCGTCTCCCTCGCCGGCCGCTTGCAGGCCCGGTACGGCAACACCGTCAACTTCGCGCATTTTGTCGCCAAACTGGATCTGGAGACCGTGGGCGAGCTGCGGGTCGGGCAACTGGTCGAGCACATCGCACACTCCCTCGACGCGGCGGAGTCCGGCCGGGACACGCCGGCCGAAGCCAGCCCCACGGTCGTCGAGGCGGTCCGCTCGTGACGATGATCCGGGCCAACGGGATCGAGGTGCACGTCGAACACCTCGATCCACCGGCCGGCGGGCCGGGCGGGGTCGGCGCCGGCCGGGGTGATGGACCGGCCACCCTCGTGATGATCCACGGGATGGCCTCCGACAGCCTCGCGAGCTGGTATTTCACGCTCGCCAAGCCCCTGGCCGATGCCGGGCTGCGGGTGCTGATGTACGACCTGCGGGGGCACGGCCACAGCGAGCGCCCACCCACCGGCTACGCCCTCGACGACTTCGTCGACGATCTGTCGGCGATGCTGGCCGAACTCGACGTCACCGGTCCGGTGCACCTGCTCGGCAACTCGTTCGGCGGCACGATCGCATTCGCCTACGCGGTCCGACACCCGGAACGGGTCGCCTCCGTCGCGGCGATCGAATCCTCGCCGCCGACCAGGGCGTGGATGGCCCGGGTCGCGCGCCGGCTGGACCGGGCCTCCGATCTCCTACCCCGGCCGGAGGCGCTGGCGCGGATCAGCGCCGGTCGGGGGGAACGGGTGGCCCGCCGGGCCCGGGCCACCGGCGAGATGCTGGTGACGACCACGCTGGCCAGGGACCTACCGGCCAGTGCCCTGCCCAGTTCCGCGCAGATCAGCGCGATCGGCGTACCGGTGCTCTGTCTGTACGGCGCGAACTCCGCGGTCGTCGAGCTGGCGCCGGCCGTGGTCCGGCTGCTACCGCAGACGCGGACCGTGGTCCTACCCGGCGAGAAACACACCGTCCTGGTCGACCGGCCGGAGGCGGTCCGCCGGCTCGTCCTGGCCTGGCTCCGCGAGGAGTGCGCCGTCGAGGTGGCCGAGGCCGCCACCACCCCGTGACAACCCATCGTGCAGGAGGTCCTCGGATGGACACCCCGGTCCCCGGCAGGTCGATCATCATCAGCAACGGCCGGTGCGGCTCGACGCTGCTCTCCGACCTGATCGCGGAGCAGCCCGAGACTCTCTCGGCGCAGGAGTTCTTCATGTCCGTCGCGCCCTGGGCACGCAGTTCCGAGGTGCTTACCGGGGCCGCGTACTGGGCGGTGCTGAGCAGCCCCAAGGCGGAACTCGCCACCCTCTTCCGGATCGGGTTGCCGCCGAAGGAGGTGCGCTATCCCCCGACCGGCCGGTGGGCGGACCGGATGACCGAACTGCCACGGATCCTCGCCATCACCCTGTCGAAGCTGACCGCCGACCCGGACGGCCTCTTCGACCAGCTCGCCGAGCGGGTGCCGGACTTCCCGACGCAGTCGGTCGGTGACCACCACCGGATGTTCCTCGACCTGCTGGCCGTGGTGACCGGCAAACGGCGCTGGGTCGAGCGCTCCGGCGGGTCGAGTCACGTCGCTCCGTACCTGTTGCGGGCATTTCCCGAGGCGAAGGTGGTGTACCTGACCCGCGACCGGGAAGCGACCGCCCGATCGATGAGCCGGCACTCGTCGTTCCAACTGATCCAGCTGCGGGTGGAGTTCCTCGGCCGGTGCGGGCTTGATCCGTTCCGGATCGAGCCCGGCCAGTCGGTGCCCGAGGATCTGGAACGGTACCTGCCGGACCGGCTCACCGCCGACCTGCTCCGGGAGCGGGGACAGGACCTGCGCCGCTATCTCGGTCTGAGCGCGTTCCTGACCAGCCAGGCCGAACAGGCGCTCACCGACCTGCCCCCGCGACACCTGCACCGGATGAGCTACGAGGACCTGGTCGCCGACCCGGTCGGGCAACTCGGCCTGCTGGCCCGGTTCCTGGAGTTCGAGGACTGGGAGGACTGGGCGCGGCGGGTCGCCGGACGGGTGGTCGCGCCCACCAGGTCCCGAGAGGTCGCCGCGGCCTGACCGCGTCCATGCCCCACCAAACGTCATGACTCCGTCGAACGAGAGGAACCATTGGTGAAACCATTCCGGATGTCGGGCCGGCGACCACTCGCCGCGGCCGCCGTACTGGGACTGCTGTACGTGCTGGCGACGCCGTCGCCGGCCGCCGCCGCCCCGATCGGGACGGATGCGCCGGGTACGTCCGGACACCAACCGACGTACGAACGGAAGCTGATCGGGAAGGGCACCCCGGACGAGTGCTTCGCCGGTGTCGGTGTCGCCTATCCACCCGGTCCCCCGTGCGCGGTCGGGCAGTCGAAGGTGAACCAGTCCTACCTGTGGGGCATGACCCAGACCGAGCAGAGCCTGTGGTTCGGCACCGGAGCGAACGTCAACTGCATGACCAGCGGACGCAACCTGCGCAACACCACACCGAACCTGAACGAGGACTGGGTCTGCGAGTACGGCGAGAGCCAGATCGTGAAACGCAACCCGACCCTGCCCGCCACCCTCGGCGACCATCGCCCGCCCCGGCTGTACACGTACGACAAGCGATCGCGGCGGTTGACGGAGAAGACCGACGCGGTCAAGAGCGCCTCCACCACCGACGCCAACCGGTTGAGTACGACCGCCGGAATCCGGGCCGCCGGCACCCATCAGGGGGTGGCGTTCCTGGGTGGGCCCGCCCTGGGCGAGAGCATCAACCTGTTCGCCTTCGACACCTACACCGGAGCCTTCCTCGGCTCGGTCAACCTGCCGGCGTACGGCAACATCCGCCACTTCGTGGTGGCCGACGGCGCGCTCTACGCGGGAGTCGGGGTGGGCGCGAACGGTGGTAACCGGGGGCACGTGCTGCGCTGGACCGGCTCCCGGAGCAACCCGTTCAGCTTCCTCGAGGTCGCGAACCTGCCGGCCCAGGCGGCGGACCTGACCGTGCACGACGGGCGGATCTTCGTGACGACGTGGACGGGTTCCGGTGACGACGCACTCGCCGCCGCGGTACCCGGCACTACCGACGAGCCGCTGTCCGGGGTCGCCGGGGTGTGGATGAGCCCGAAGCTGTCCCAGGGCGAACGCGGCCTCACGCCGGCCGACGCCGACAACTGGACCCAGGTCTGGTCGGTGGACGGGTACGAGCCCGATCCGGTCGTCGCCCGCACCTACGCCCTGGGTGGGCTGGCCTCGTTCAACGGCTACCTCTACTGGGGCACGATGCACGTGCCGATGAAGGCGACCACGGTGCACATCGCGACCCACCCGCCCGCGAACGAGGCCGCGCTGCGCGCCTCGGTACGCGGCACCCAACGGGCGATCAGCATCTTCCGCGGTAAGAGCTTCGGCGACCGCCACCAGCGCGTCGATCTGCTGTACGGCGCACCCCAGTTGCCCGCGTACGACCCGGCGGGGAACGGCGGCGCGGGCCTCTGGGCCGCCGTCTCGACCGGTTACACCCCGCTGTACGGCCCGTCGGGCATGGGCAACCCGTACAACAACTACACCTGGAAGATGGCGGTGGCGGGCGGGAAACTCTACGTGGGCACCATGGACTGGAGCTACATCTCCAAGGACCTGGGCCAGGACACCGCCCGGCTGTTGGGTGTCACCGGCCCGGCCGCGGCCGAGTTCGGCGACGCCTCCGTGCTGGCCGACGACCCTCCGCCGGCACCGGTCTACGGCGGCGACCTGTTCGTCTTCGACTCGACCAGCAAGCCGGCCACGGTGGTGGACAACAGCGGGCTCGGCAACTACCTGAACTACGGGATCCGCAACATGATCGCCGACGGGTCGACCCTCTACCTGGGCATGGCCAATCCGATGAACCTGCGTACGGACCCGGACGACGACGTTCCCGAGGGCGGCTGGGAACTGATCCGGCTGAGTACGCAGCGGTGTTAGCCGGTTGGCCCCGCTCGGGTGGCACAGCGTGGGCACGGGCGGGGCCGACCGCACGGATACACCAACCAGCACGGATCCTTACATATCCCGAACATCACTATGTCATGGTGCGAATATGATGGAAATTAGTAGATCTTGGACAGGCCATGCGGGACGGCACAGCCGGTGGCGGCACCTGCTCACGGTCCTGCCGCTCGTCGGAGCGCTCACCCTGCTGGCCGGTTGCGGGCTGTTCCGGGACGATCCGGAGCAGCACGAGGTCGGACCGGTGTCCACCATGCCGAGCGGCTCCTCGGCGCACACCCTCGTGGTCGACGGGCAGGAACGCGGCTTCCGCCTCTACCGCCCGGCGAACCTCGCCCGGTCGACCTCGGTGCCGCTCGTGGTGATGCTGCACGGCGCGCTCGGCACCGGCAGCCAGGCGGAAAACTCGTACGGCTGGAACGCCGAGGCGGACCGGGAGGGCTTTGTCGTCGCGTACCCGGACGGGTTGAGCCGCTCCTGGGCGGTGGGCCCGGACTGCTGCGGCCCACCGGCCCGCGACGGCGTGGACGACGTGGCCTTCATCCAGCACCTGGTCTCCACCGTGGCCGATCAGCTTCCGGTGGACCGCAACCGGATCTACGCCACCGGGATCTCCAACGGCGGGATGCTCGCGTACCGACTGGCGTGTGACACGAAGCTGTTCGCCGCGATCGGGCCGGTGGCGGCGACCCAGGTCGGCCCATGCCCGTCCCCGGCACCGACCTCCGTGATCCACATCCACGGGACGGCGGACCAGACAGTGCCGTTCGACGGTGGTCCGGGCAAGCGGGACAACGACGGGACCGGACGCAATCCGGTCAAGATCGACGGCCCGCCCACCCCCGACCTGCTCGGCCAGTGGCGTACGACCGGCGGATGCGGCGCACCGGTGACCACCGTCTCGGGCCCGGTCAGCACCTCGGCCGCCACCTGTCCCGGGGGACGGGCGGTCGAGTTGGTCACCGTCGACGACGCCGGCCACCAGTGGCCCGGTGCCGCCGGCCCCGAACCGGCGGCGCAACGCCTACTCGGCCTGGATCCACCCACGACCGCACTGGACGCAACCGAGACCATCTGGCGTTTCTTCGACGCACACCCCCGAACCGGCGGCTGACCCGCACCGGCCGCCCATCCACCCGACAGCTCAGGACAGGGAGCAGCAGATGCCAAGCAGTGGTGGCAGCCCGCCCGCGGTCGAGGTCACCGACCTCGTCAAACGCTATCCCGCAAGCACGACCGCAGCCGTGGACGGGCTGTCCTTCACGGTGGCCCCTGGCGAGATCTTCGGGCTGCTCGGACCGAACGGCGCCGGCAAGTCGACCACCATCGGCATCCTCACCACCCGGCTGCGGGCGTCCGCAGGCCGGGCGCTGGTCGGCGGGGTCGACGTGGTCGGCGACCCGGTCGCGGCCCGTGCCCAGTTGGCCGTCGTACCCCAGCACAACAACCTCGACCGGTCACTGACGCCACGACAGAACCTGGTGTACCACGCCGCGTACCACGGCGTCGGCCGCGCCGTACGCAACGCCCGAGCCGACGCGCTCCTGGACCGTTTCGGCCTGACGGATCGAGCGGACAAGCGGATCGAGGCGTACTCGGGCGGCATGGCGCAACGGCTGATGATCGCCCGCGCGTTGATCCACGAGCCGGCGGTGCTCTTCCTCGACGAGCCCACCAACGGCCTGGACCCGCAGTCCCGGCGGCTGATCTGGAGCCGGATCCGCGAGCTGCGCGGGCGCGGTGTGACGGTCGTGCTGACCACACATCAGATGAACGCGGCCGCCGCCCTGGTCGACCGGGTCGGCATCGTCGAGCATGGCCGGCTGCTCACCCTGGACAAGCCGGGCAACCTGGTCAGGGGTCTCGCCGGACGATCGATCCTCGACCTGACGGTCACCCCGGCCGCGCTCGACGAACCGGACGAGCTTCTGCGTGCACTTTCCGAGGTCTCCGGCGTACGCAAGGGTGAACGGCTCGCCGCGGCGCCGCCGCCCGGCGCCGGGGCCGCCAACCTCCGCTCCGGCCTCGGCCTCGGCGGCGGTGCGGGGTTCGGCGCGGGTGCGCCGGCTGCCGCACTGGCCGCGCTGGCCCGGCGGGAACGGGCGGTCGCCACGCTCGCCCCCGACCCCGGCGGGCGCCAGCGCGTCCGGATCCGGCTGCATCTCGCCACCGACCCCGCCACCGTGCTCGGGCCGGCGCTCACCATCCTGACCACACGGTCGGCGACCCTCACCGACGTACACATCGCCGAGCCGAGCCTCGAAGACGTCTTCATCGGACTGACCGGAAGGGACCCACGGTGACCGACCTCGACGCCCCGGCGGTAGCGGCAACGAGCACCACGGCGGCGCCCGCGAGACCCAGCGCCCACCGGGTCTTCCTGGCCATCCTGCGCCGGGACCTGCTGGTCACGGGCAAGGAACTCTGGGTCATCCTGGTCCAGGTCGGCCTCACCCCGCTGTTCATGCTCTTCGTCTTCGTCAACGTGCTCGGCGGGCAGGGCATCGTCACCCGGAACTTCGCCGACCTGTTCCTGCCCGGCATCATCGCGCTCGCCGCGCTCACCACCGCGTTGCAGAGCGTCGCGCTGCCACTGGTCAAGGAGTTCGGCTTCACCCGGGAGATCGAGGACCGGCTCCTCGCCCCGCTGTCGACGAACCTGGTCGCGGTGGGCAAGCTCGTGGTGGCGATGCTGCGTGGTCTCATCGCCGCAGCCCTCATCTACCCACTGGGCGCACTGATGGTCGGCTCGGCACCCTGGCAACCCGGACGGCTACCGATGGTCCTGCTGACGGTCCTGCTCGGCGGATGGATCGGCGGCGGCATCGGCATGACGCTGGCGACGATTCTGCCCGTCCAACGAATCAACATCACGTTCTCGCTGGTCGTGACCCCGATCATCTGGACCGGTTGCATCCACTACCCGTGGCCACGGCTCTCTTCGATGCCCTGGTTTCAGACGGTCACCGCCCTCAACCCGATGACCTACGTCTCCGAGGGCGTACGCGGGGCGATGTTGCCCGGCGTCGCGCACATACCGGCCTGGGTCTGTCTGCTGGTCCTGACCGGGGTGGCCGCGTTGGTCACGGTCACCAGCGTACGAAGCTTCAGTCGGCGTGCCGTCCAGTGAACGGCACGATCCACGCGTCTACCGGAGGTGTTCGTCGATGAACGTGCTGGAACCCCCCAGGTCCGAAGCCCCCACGTCGGATGGCGCGTTCGCGGCCTGGTTGGCCGACCGGGCCGGCCGGTTACTGCTGCGCGTACGCGCCGAACACGGTCACGACGACCCGGCCGCGTTGAAGCGCGCGGGTGACCGGGCGTCGCACCAACTGCTGCGCGATGAACTGGCCCGGTGCAGGAGCGCCGACGCCGTGCTCTCGGAGGAGGACGACGGCGCCCGGCAGGTGTGGGCCACGGGTACGGCCGGATCCCCGCCGGACCGGCTGGGCGCCGACCGGGTGTGGATCATCGACCCGTTGGACGGAACCCGCGAGTTCTCCGAGCCGGGCCGGACGGACTGGGCGGTGCATGTCGCACTCTGGCAACGGAACGCGCCGACGGAGCACCGCCTCGTCGCGGGCGCCATCGCCCTGCCGGCCCAGGGTCGTACGCTCGGCACCGATACGCCCCCACCCCGGCCGACGACGGTCAGCGGTCGGACGATCCGGTTGGCGGCGAGTCGGAGCCGGCCGCCGGTGTTCTTAAGCGAGTTGGCCGACGAGGTTGGCGCGGAGTTGGTGCCGATGGGGTCGGCGGGCGCGAAGATCGCGGCGGTGGTCAGAGGTGAGGTCGACGCGTACGTGCACGCGGGCGGGCAGTACGAGTGGGATTCGGCCGCGCCGGTGGCTGTGGCGACGGCGACGGGGCTGCACGCTTCCCGAATCGATGGTTCTGCGTTGAGATACAACGAGGCTGATCCGCGGCTACCGGACCTGGTGGTCTGCCGGCCGGAACTGGCCGCTCCACTCCTTGCCGCGCTGCGGCAACACCGGGTCCTCACGCCGGCAACGGCCACGGCAGCCGGCTGACACCGCGATGGAAACAATCGACACGACGATTCCAGCGGCGTACCGGGTGTCGCATCTGGACGCCCTGGAGGCCGAGAGCATCTTCGTGATGCGTGAGGTGGTCGCCGAACTGGAACGGCCGGTCCTGCTCTTCTCTGGTGGCAAGGACTCGATCGTGATGCTCCGGTTGGCCCAGAAGGCGTTCGCTCCGGCCCGGATCCCGTTCCCGGTGATGCACGTCGACACCGGACACAACTTCGCCGAGGTGTTGGACTACCGGGACCAGCGGGTGGCCGAACTCGGCCTGCAACTTGTGGTCGCGAGCGTGCCCGAAGCCCTGGAAGCGGGTCTGGTCCGGGAGTCGGCGGACGGGATGCGTAACCGGATCCAGACGCCGGTGTTGCTGGCCGCGGTGGAGAAGTACCGGTTCGACGCGTTGTTCGGTGGGGCGCGGCGGGACGAGGAGAAGGCCCGGGCCAAGGAGCGGGTGTTCAGTTTCCGGGACGACTTCGGTCAGTGGGATCCGAAGAACCAGCGGCCGGAGCTGTGGTCGTTGTACAACGGTCGGCATCATCCGGGTGAGTCGATCCGGGTGTTCCCGTTGTCGAACTGGACCGAGCTGGATATCTGGCACTACATCGCCCGGGAGCGGTTGGCGCTGCCGTCGATCTACTACGCCCACGAGCGGTTGGTGGTCGAGCGGGACGGGATGCTGTACGCGGTGAACGAGTTCATCCGGCCGAGAGGCGCGGAGGAACCGTTCAAGGCGCAGGTGCGTTACCGCACGGTCGGCGACGCGTCGTGCACGGCGGCGGTCCGCTCCGACGCCGACACGGTGGAGCTGGTCATCGAGGAGGTCGCCGCGACCCGGATCACCGAGCGTGGGGCGACCCGGGGCGACGACCGGGTCAGCGAGGCCGCCATGGAAGACCGCAAACGGGAAGGCTACTTCTGATGAGCACGACCGCGTTTCCGGTGGCCGAGGGCGCGGCGCCCGAGGGGCGGGCGATGGACCTGTTACGGTTCGCCACCGCGGGCAGCGTCGACGACGGCAAGTCGACCCTGATCGGCCGGCTGCTCTACGACACGAAGTCGCTGTTCACCGACCAGTTGGCGGCGGTGGAGGCGGTGTCCGCGGCCCGTGGCGACGAATACACCAACCTGGCGTTGCTGACCGACGGACTACGGGCCGAGCGGGAGCAGGGCATCACGATCGACGTGGCGTACCGGTACTTCGCCACCCCGAGGCGGAAGTTCATCATCGCCGACACCCCCGGGCACATCCAGTACACCCGGAACATGGTCACCGGCGCCTCCACCGCCGACCTGGCCCTGATCCTGGTCGACGCCAGAAAAGGACTGGTCGAACAGTCCCGGCGACACGCGTTCCTCTGCTCCCTGTTACGGGTGCCGCACCTGGTCCTCTGCGTGAACAAGATGGACCTGGTCGACTGGTCGCAGGACGTGTTCGAGCGAATCTCCGACGAGTTCACCGCGTTCGCCGCGAAACTCGAGGTACCGGACCTGACCGTGGTGCCGATCTCCGCCCTGCACGGCGACAACATCGTCACCCGCTCCGAACACACCCCCTGGTACGAGGGCCCGTCGCTGCTGCACCACCTCGAACGGGTACACATCGCCTCGGACCGGAACCTGGTCGACGTACGTTTCCCGGTGCAGTACGTGATCCGACCGCAGTCGACCACGGTCACCGACTACCGGGGCTACGCCGGACAGGTCGCCTCCGGCGTACTCAAGCCCGGCGACGAGGTCATGGTGCTCCCGTCCGGATTCACCTCCCGCATCGCCGCCATCGAGACCGCGGACGGCCCGGTCGCCGAGGCGTTCCCACCGATGTCGGTCACGGTCCGGCTCACCGACGAGATCGACATCTCCCGGGGCGACCTGATCTGCCGGCCGAACAACGCCCCAGCGGTCGCCCAGGACATCGAAGCCATGATCTGCTGGATGGACGAAAGCCAACCACTCCGCCCCGGCGGCAAGTACGCCATCAAGCACACCACCCGGTCGGCCCGGACGGTCGTACGCGGACTGCACTACCGACTCGACGTGAACTCGCTGCACCGCGACGAGACCGCCACCGAACTCGGACTCAACGAGATCGGCCGCGTCCGGCTCCGGACCACCGTCCCGCTCCTCGCCGACGAGTACCGGCGCAACCGCACCACCGGCGGTTTCATCCTGATCGACGAAACCACCAACCGTACGGTCGCCGCCGGAATGATCGTCGACACCAACTGACCCACGTTAAGAAGGGCCCCTCCCGCCACCGGAGATCGGAGCGGGAAGGGCCCTTTGTCACGTCTCAGAGGGTGAGGGTCCAGGTGTTGATGTAGCCGGTGTCACCGGCGAAGACGTCTCGCACCCGGAGCAGCCAGGTGCCGTTCGCCGCCTCGGTGGAGAGATTCGCGGTGTAGGTGGTGTTGACGTTGTCGGCACCGTCGAAGAAACTCTGGTTCTTCAGCCGGTAGGCCGTACCGTCCGGCGCCACCAGGTCGATGATCAGGTCGCCGCGGAAGGTGTGCACGATGTTGACCGCGACCGTGGACGCCGAGGAGGCGTTACGGTTGCAGCCGGCGATAACGATGCTGCTGGTCACCGCCGTGTTGCTGTCCGGGATCGCCACATCGGTGCCGTTGGTGCCCGAGCACCCGCCGCCACCCGAGCCGGTAACCGTCAACGAGTACGTGGCGCTGCGCGTACCCGCGGTACCGGTGCCGGTGACACTGACACTGTAGGTGCCGGAAGGAGTGCTCGCCGAGGTGGCGATGGTGAGCGCGGACGAGCCGCCCGAGGTGACCGTGGCCGGGCTGAACGAGGCGGTGGCGCCGCTCGGCAGGCCGCTCGCCGACAGGCTCACCGACTGCGCCGAGCCGCTGGTGGTCGCGGTACTCACGGTGGCACTGACCGAGCCGCCCGGCGCGGTCGAGCCGGCCGTCGGCGACACCCCGACGGAGAAGTCGTTGGCCGGTGGAGTGCCGTCGTTGACCACGTAGAGCAGCTTGTTCGGGGAACCGGTGCCGGGGTTGGTCACCACGTTGTTGGTCGCGTTGTTCACCAGGTAGTCCCGGACCTGCTGGGGGGTCCAGGTGGGGTTCGCGGACGCGACCAGGGCGGCGGCGCCGACCACGTGCGGGGTGGCCATCGAGGTGCCGCTGATCGTGTTGGTCGCGGTGTTGCTGGTGTACCAGGCCGACGTGATCGACGAGCCGGGCGCGAAGATGTCCAGGCAGGTACCGATGTTGGAGAAGGACGACCGGGCGTCGGTGCTGGTGGTCGAGCCGACCGTGATCGCCTCTGCCGTGCGGGCCGGCGAGGTGTTGCAGGCGTTGCCGCCGTTGTCGTTGCCCGCGGCGAGACCGTAGGTCACACCCGAGTTGATCGAGTTGCGGACCGCCGTGTCGAGCGAGGCGTTCGCGCCGCCGCCGAGGCTCATGTTCGCCACGGCCGGCTTGATCGCGTTCGCGGTGACCCAGTCGACGCCGCCGATCACACCAGCGTTGGTGCCGCTGCCGGAGCAGTTGAGCACCCGTACGCCGACCAGCTGCACGCCCTTGGCCAGGCCGTAGGAGGAGCCGCCGACGGTGCCGGCGACGTGCGTACCGTGCCCGTTGCAGTCGTCGGCGGAGCCGCCGTCGACCGCGTCGTAGCCACTGGTGGCTCGGCCACCGAAGTCGTTGTGGGCGAACAGGATGCCCGTGTCGATGATGTACGCGTGCACGTTGGTCGCGGTGTTCGGGTAGGTGTAGGAGCTGTCGAGCGGCAGGTTGCGCTGGTCGACACGGTCCAGGCCCCACGACGGGGGGTTCGGCTGCGTCCCGGAGATGCGAACCGTGTGGTTCTGCTCGACGTACGCGACGTCGGGGTGCGCGGCGATCCTGGCCGCCGCCTTGGCGCCGGCCGTGATCTCGAAGCCGCGCAGTGCCGCGGAGTAGGTCCGGGCGACCGCTCCGCCATGCTGGCTGGCAAGTGTGCTGGCCGTGGTGCCGACCTGTGCCCGGCTCACCGCACTCTCCTTGAACACCACGATGTAGCTGTCGACGACAGCCGTGGCACCGCCGGCACTACGAACAACGCCCTCCGGTTCGGCCGCCACGGCCGGCGCGGCGGCCGCCAGTAGCAGCATCGCGGCGGCGCCCACCACAAATGATCTTTTCGGGAGATTCATTCTCCCCTCCCTCCGATCGGCACCCGTCCGTCCACTCGCCCACGACAAGGGATCGATGGTGACCGATTGAGAATCAGATTACTCAATGGCGGGATCGAAAGACAGATGTCGAATCCTCTATACCGCCCCTTAGATGGAGGTCAAGGTATGGCAATTCATTCCACATCACAGGGAATGGTGATCAACCTAAGCCGTGCTATCAAGTCGTCGACAGCGCAGCGCCGCCAGAGATGCCGGGCTCGTCTCCCGAAATAAGACCAGGAACTCACGGCCCATCGCCCGATGACCTTGAATGGCTTGACCCGAACCGCCACTCGGCGCCGCCCGCTCGGACCTGCGCGGCGCGATCTACCTGGGCGTCGAAGGCTTCCGCCGGCTGGTGGCCTTGACGGGCAGACCCTGGTGTTGTCGGTCGGCGTGTCACTAATTTGATTGACAGCCCGAATATCCTGCGCCGCAGGGCGGGGACGGCTGTGTCGATGCAGAGAAGGGCACGGAACCCGGTCCGGTTCCTTCCCGTGGCGAGAGCGGCGTTGGTGGCGTTTTGGGTGAGAGGGCCCGGGCGCGGCTGACATAGTGCCGCACTGCGGTTTCGTACACACCTATGCCACTAACCGGATCGACGATGGCAGTGAGGGCTCGGCGAAGTTTGTCGGCGTCACGCAGGGCGGTCTTGGCGCTGATGCCGGCCATCGGTGTCGTGTTGGGGTTCACCGTGCTGCGCCTGCCGGGATGTACAACCAGCGGCAATGATCCGCCACCGTCCGCGGTCGTTGCACCAGAGGCGGGCCCGGTCACGTCATCGGTGCCCGTGCCTCGTTGGACAAGGTGCGGAACCGCATCGAGGCGCAGGTCAGCTCGTGCTGGTGTCCGGCATCGCGGTGTCGAAGAGCTTTCCGTCGAGGATCACGTGTGACCAGCCGTCGGTGGCGACTCCGGCGAGGGCGTCGTTGGGGTCCTTCCTGGTAGATCAGATTCCGTCGCAAGAACCTGTCTACCGAGGGCCTCACGCCTGTCTCGACACCGTCCGTTATGGACGTGATGCCCGTGTCAGCCCAAAACCGGCACGAATCACTGTTGAGATCACCTCAATGTCTCCATGACGGACGCCTCCCCAGTCCACCCTGCGGTGCTCGACGCCCCACCCAGGCTCCGCATCGCCACGGCGTTCAGCGAACTCACCCAGGCTCTCTGACCGCAGACCCGACCCCGACCCCGGCCCCACGCGTCTCCCGACCAGTCAACACAACGGACCCCCCGACAGTGGCTGGCGGCTATACATCCGCTTCAGACCCGAGTACCTCGGTTCCTTCTGGAGGCTTGCTGCTTCCGCTAACCTGGAAGCCAGGCATGTAGCCGGAGGGCATCCGGTGCCTCCTTCTCTCAGTCGTCAGCTTCCCCCGTGGCAGACGACGAGAGAAGGGGGCGAAAATGCCCAGGAGAAACACAACTGAAGAGGAGGCGCACGCGCAGCTCCTGTCGTTGCGGTGGGTGGTAATCCTCCTCGCTGGGGCCGGCACTGGCATTACCGCCGGTGTGGCAGGCGAGGGGTACATCGCCGGGCTGTCGGTAGGGATCGCGGTCGTCGCGCTCCTTCACAAGATCGTGAGGTGAAGGAGCTGACGGGGGGCACCGAAGGGTGCTCCCCGTCTCCCTCTTCGGGTAACGCGCACGTTCGCGAAGGTAGAGCGACCTACATCTGCTCACCGGCCAGACCGTCGAAGCACGCGCCACCTGGCGAGAGGCGGCGACGATCCTCGCGGAAATCAACAACGCCGGCGCGGACCGGGTTCGCCAAACTCGAACAACTCGACCGCGAGTCGCCGGCCTGACCGGGGCGTCACCGGCCGACCCTGAGCAACCGAGTGCTCTGCCAGCCGGCCAAGGATGAGACCGGTCTAACCGCGTCTGTCTCGACCTCCGCCCATACCCAGGTGACGACCTACCGGCGCACCTCGGCCGTGACCGGTGGGAAACCCGCCGCCTCGGGTACGTCCACCGCCACTTCGGTGCGTTGCTGCTGATGACCCGCTGCCGCGCGCGGTACCTCGGGCAGCCCTGACCCGCCCGTGCCCTGGGCGCCAACGCGGGCACGGCCCGAGCCGGTCCGGGTGGCGAGGAGTCCCTCGCCACCCGGCGGCGTTTCAGGCAACGTAAGCGCCTACGTCGAACACGCAACCGCTACGCCCGTCACTACAGGTCAGCCGACGGGTGCGACGGCCCAGGAGGACCGGATCAGCTCTCGCTCGGTCGCGGCGAGGTGGGCGGTAGCGGCGAGCCAGGCCCAGGCGTACCGGTCCGGGTCGGGATCGGCGAGTCGGCCGAACACGTCCCGGCCACGCCGGTCGGACTCGTGGGCAAGTGCGGCAGCCACCGTGGCGGCGGTGGTGAAACCAGCCCGGCGCAGCGGACCGGCCAGCTCGGCGCCCTCGCTGCGGGCCGCCTCGCCGACGGCACGCCGACCGCCGGAGACGGCCAGCTCCACCAGCCGGCGGAGCCGCCACAGCGGGGACTCCGCGACCACATCAACGCCGGCGGCGAGGACCGGTTCGGTCATCGCGGCCCGATCGCGCGGTGGCAGGTGGCCGCCCTGGATCTGGTCGTAGCCGAGGTCCGCCCGGCCGTGCCAGTCCACTGGCAGCCGCAACGTCGCGACGGCACCGGGCACCGGGCCGACCGCGAGCGGGTGCAACGTACTGGGCCGGGCCGGGTCCAGCCGGCCGACCACCCGGATCCGCAGGCCCGGCCAGGAGGCGAGCCGTCGTAGGTTGGCCACGTGGGCGAGCACCGGGTGGGAGTTGACCGGCATCAGCCGGATCACCGGTCCATCCGGCACCAGTGCACGGTCCGGTCCGGCATCGGTGCCGGAGGCCAGCTCGCGGGCCAGCACCTGGTCACCGACGGCACCGACCACCATCAGGTCACAGCCGACCAGCGCGGTCCCGGCGCGGGCCGGATCCTCCGGGTCGTCGGCGGCGAGTTGGGCAGTCACCACCTCGGCGAGCGGGTGGGCGAACAGCTCCGCCAGCGGGCCGACAGACCAGTCGGTATCGCTGAGCGGAGTGGCCCGGACTCCCTTGCCGGCACCGAGCCGGCCGTCGGGGGAGACGGTGGTGCCGGTGATCCGCAGGCCACCGCGGGCCAGCACCGCGTGGTTGACCGCGACCGCGCCCATCTCGGTAACTGCCCGGTCGCAGTCCCGTGCCCGGTCCGGGCCGCCCGGTTTCACGTCGCCAAAGGAGAGCTGGCGCCCGTCGGCCGCGATCAGGTGGGTGACCACTCCGGCGTACCCGGTCGCGCTGATCACCGGTTCCCGGCAGACGCCGTAGACCTCCAGTGTGCCGTCCGGCTGGTAGGACCGCCGGAGGATGCCGATCAGCGCTGGATCGGGGTCGCCGGCGGCCAGCCGGCCGGCCACGTACAGCAGGTCGTGCAGCGCCTCGACCAGTTCGGCCAGCCGGTGTCCGGCTTGTCGTTCCCGGTGGGCGCGCAGGCCGCGTACGGCGCGCAGCGCGGCGCTCTCGGCTCGCGGTAGTCCGGCCAGCCGGGCACTGTGCGCGGCGCGCAGCAGTTCGGCTTGGGGCACCGCACCAGCGGCTGGCGCGCCGGCCGCGAGCACCGCGCCAGCGGCTCGCCACAGCGCGTCAGCGGCGGCCCGTTGCGCCTTCGTCGGCGCCGCGCTCCGGCCGGTACGGGCGGAGCGCGGCCCGTCCGCGTCAGCCGATCTTCCGGTGCGCCCGGGCCTGCCGGTCCGCCCTGTGGCCGCGCCGGTACCGCCCGGAGTGGACGATGCGCCGGTGCTGGACGTTGGATCGGGGTGGGCTGCCGGGTCGGCGACCGGACAGGCGACCAGGACCGCGGTCCGGTGCAGGCAGCGGGGCGCCAGCAGGCAGCTACACCACGCCTGGTGTGGGTGGGTGACCGCGCCGGTCGGCCCGGGCGTCAGGGTGACCCGGGCCTCGGGGCCGCAGTCGACCGATACGCCGCCGTCGACCTGGTCCGCCGGTACACCGGCCAGCCGTTCGATGGTGGCGTCCAGCCGCTTGTGCAGCCGAGGTGGCAGGGCCGCCACCGCCGCGGCGGCGACCCTCGGCAGCACCGGCGGCAACCGGTCGGCGTCTGTGGCGGTGGGCGTGCGTTGCGTCAACGTGATCCTCCGCGTACGCGGTCGCCCACCCAGCGGGCGAGTTCGAGCGGGCTGAGAGCGGCGACCGGCATCCCGGCCGCGACGAGCTGCTCGGCGACCGGTACCGAGTAGCAGGGCACTCCCCTGTCGTTCAGCGCGGCGCAGCCGAGCAGATGTACACCGGAACTGGCCAGCGTGCGAACCTCGCCAAGCAGCCCGGCCAGCGGGTAGCCCTCCTCGAAGTCGCTGACCACCGCGACGATGGTGCGGCTTGGCACGGTCACCAGCGAGCGGGCGGCGGCCAGTCCGGCGGCGATGTGCGTACCGCCGCCGACCCGTACCTCCAGCAGCAGCGACAGCGGGTCGTCGACTCGGTCGGTCAGGTCGACCACCATGGTGGAGAAGGCGAGGAAGTGGGTGGACAGGGTGGGCACCCCGGCCAGTACGGCGGCGGTCAACGCGGACCACACCACGGATGCCTCCATCGAGCCGGACACGTCGACCACCAGCACCAGCCGCCAGTCGGCCTCCTTGCGGACTCGGCTGTTGAAGACCGGGTGTTGCGGCACCACCACCGTCCGGCCGTCGTCGAGCCGTTGGGTGTGCGCCAGGTTGGCCCGCAGCGTCCGGGCGAGGTTGATCCGGCCGCCGGGACGGCGGGACGGACGCGGGTTGGTCAGCCCGGTCAACGCCGGACGCATCTGGGTGGCCAACTGCTTGGTCAGCTCGACGACCAGCCGCCGGACCAGTGGCCGTAGCTTGGCCAAATGCGCCTCGGGCAGGCCACCGGCCAGCGACAGCACTGAGGTCAGCAGCTCCATGGAGGGGCGTACCGAGGCCGGGTCGAGTTCGGTGAGCACATCGGTACGGCCGTTCTCGGCTGCCCGGGCGATCACCTCTTCACGTACCGCGGTGCCGAACAGCGCCTCGAGTTCATCGGCCCACTCGCGCGCGGTCGGGAAGGAGGCTTCCTGGCCACCGCCGGCCGCCGGGCCGAGGTCGATGGCGCCCTCGCCCTGGCCCGCCCCATACAGCTCGTCGAGGGCGCGAGCGTAGCGGCGGGTGTCGGCTGACAACCGGTCGGATTGACGGCCGAGTAGCAGCCGCCACCGGTCCGTAGGGGTGAGCCGAGCGGCCGGCGGGTCCGACCCGGGTTCGGCGTCGGCGCCGGCAGCGGTACCCGCAGGGGTATCGGTGCCGGCGGGGGCATCGGCGAAGCCGGTCGCGGGGCCCGGGATCGGGATGTTGCGGGCGACCAGCGCGGCCCGACCAGCCATGTCGGCGGCGGCCCAGTGGGCCAGCAGTTCGGGCGAGGCCGGCAGGGTCAAGTCGAGCCGATCGGCCAGCCGGCCGGAGACGGCGTGCAGCAGCCGTTCCCGGGCCGCCGGGGTGAGCGCGTCGAACCCGCCACGCAGCGCCGGCAGTCGGTCCAGGAACTCGGTGTCGGTGAGCCGCTCGATCCGCTCCAGCAGCGGGTCCAGCGCGGCCGGGGTGGCCTGCAGCAGCGGGTGTGCCGCAGTGAGCAGACCACCGAGCAGCCCGCGCAGGTGCCGTCGGGTGTCCGGTCCGGTCGCCGCGTCGACCCAACCGGCCACGCGGGTGCCCAGAGTTTCCAGATCGGTCAGGTCGAGCAGCACTCGGGCGGCCAGGGCGGCGCCCTGGATCAGCGATGAACCGGTCCGGCTCAGGTGACCGAGAGCCTCGTCCAAGCGGATACCGATCCGTTCCTCGCCGGCCCGGACCGCGAGGTCGACCAGCGCGGCGGCGTCGGCCGGGGCATCGCTGCCGGCCAGGCCAGGCAGTCCGCGGACCGCCGCGTCCAGCAGCACGACGGCTAGTTCGGCCGTCCGGGCTCGGCCGGCGGCGGTGGTGCCGGGCAGGTGTTCCCGGCGCAGCGCCTCCAGCAGGTCCAGTGCGGCCAGCAACTCGGGCAGCGTGCCGGTGTCCGGCAGCACCTCGGCGGCCAGTTCGAGCCGGTCGGTGACCAGCTCGGGCAGGTCGCAGCGGGCGGCGTCACGTAGCCCGGTGAGCAGTTGCGCGGCGGTGGGGCCGCCGTCAGCGACCTCCCGGCGGAACCGCTCCCGCAGGGTGCCGGCCGCCGCCAACGCCGCGGTCACCCCGCGTACGCCGACCAGGTCCAGCCGCGCCGCCACTGACGGCGTCCAGGCCAGTTGCCAGCGGGTGGTCAGGGCGGCACCGTCACCGGTGCCGGAGACCGCGATCGGCTCGCCGTAGCCGACGCCGCAGAGCTGGAGGCGTTGCAGCATGATCTCCCGCCGCCCGTCCAGTTCGGTGCGCAGCGGGTCCAACCGAAACTCGCGGGGCTTCGGGCTGTCCGGGTTGGGCAGCCGCAGCGCGGCGAGTTCCGCCTCGACTGCGGGGCCGAGCCCGGACCGGGGCGTACCGGGGGCGATGCGGCCCCGCTCGGCACCGACCAGCACGGTCTCCAGCGCCGTGGCCAGCGCTCGACCGCGGCCGAGCAGTTCACCCTGGCCGAGCACGGTGGTCACCGCCTCGATCACCTCGCCCCGGCCGGGGGCGGGCAGGTCCCGCAGCCGGGCCAGGTCGTCGGCCAGCCGTACGGTCTCGGCAGCCTCGCCGGTCCCGGCAGAGTGGCCGGCCGAGCGGAGTTCCCGGCACAGGTCGGTGACCGCCCGGGCGGTGGCGACCCGGATCCGTTCCGGGTCGCCGGCGGCGGTGAAGACGGACTGCTGCCAGCGCGGGTCGCGGATCCCGGCCGGGTAGCCGGAACGGGAGTCGAGCAGGTCGAACGCGTACGGCACCAACGAGGTTGTCGCCGTGCCATCGGCGCCGTCGGTGCTGGCTGGCCGGGTCTGGGTCGTCACGGAACGGACCAGACCGGACCGGACGGCGACGGTCTGGTTGGACGCGGCGGTCGACGGCGGATCGCCGCCGACCGTGCTGACGGCCCGCGCCGGCCCGTCGACGTCGGTCGGCGCGGCAGCGAGCATGGCTGAGGCATGGAAGGCGCCGATGACGGCGGCGACCCGCCGGCCGGTTGAGCCTGCCTCAGCCAGCACCCGGCGCATGTGCCGCTCACGCGCCAGGTCTCGGGCCGGCACGCCATCGCCGCGGGCGCTGTCGGCACGCATCGCCCAGCCGACGCCGAGGGCCGCCCGGCGGACCGCCTCGGGCGGACTGCCCGGGGCACGCACCTCGACCACCCGGTCCCACAGGTCGTCGCCGTCCCGGCCGGTGCTGCTGGCGCTGAGTGCGGCGGCGTAGCCGGACCGGCGTGGGCCGGACACCGGTTCACCGGCGTCCGGGACGGGATCGCGACCGGCGGTCGGGTCGGTGTCAGTGGCCGTGTCGGTGTCGGTGTCGGTGGCCGTGTCGGCGGCTTCCGCAGTCCAGCCAGGGTCGGCCAGCGGCAGGTCGCAGCAGACCACCTCGACGCCGCGCTGCCGGGCCCAGCGGATCGCGGCCAGTTCCGGCGAGAAGTCGGCGAACGGGTAGAAGCCCATCGGCCCGTCCGCGCCATGGCTGCCGACCAGGGCCAGCGGGGCCCGGGCGGCGGGGTCGGACAGGTACGGCAGCCAGTGCTGGAAGTCGGCCGGCAATTCGACACAGACCACCTCGGCCCCGGCAGCGTCGAGCAGTGTCGGGACCATCGCCGCGAGGGCCGGGCTGTGGTGCCGCACCCCGATCAGGTACGGCCGGACCGAACTGGCGAGCGTGTCGACCACGGCTCGCGGGTCGTGGCGTGTCGGATCGACGGTGGGCGGGGCGGCGGTCGGGGCAGCCGCACCGCTCGACGTGCTGGAAACGGTCGTCACCGCAGGTTCTCCCGCAGGTCCCAAAGCCGGCGCCACATCGCCGAGCCGTCCTCGGCGCGGCGGCGCACCGGGCCGTCCCAGTAGCCGAGCAGCCGGGCGTGGTCGTTCTCGTCGTCCTTGCGGACCACGCCGAGCAGGTGCCCCGGTACCAGGTCGAGCGCGTCCCCGCCGGGCAGGTACGCGGCGGCCAGGCCGAGCGACACCGCGACCTGCACGGCCTCGGCGGTTGACATCACGGTGCCGGGCCGTTCCACGTCCCAGTTCTCGCCCGACCGGCCGGAACGCAGGTCCCGGAACACGGTGACCAGAGCGTCCAGCACCGCGTCGTCGACCGTGTACGCCGCGCCAGCGCGCTGCACGGCGGCGGTGGCCTGCCGGCGAACCAGGTCGGTCTCGGTGTCCACGTCGGAGATCGGGTGGATGGTCTCGAAGTTGAACCGGCGTTTGAGTGCCGAGGACATCTCCGACACGCCCCGGTCTCGCAGGTTCGCGGTGGCGATCACGCTGAACCCGGGCATCGCGCGGATCAGGCCGGCGTCGGTGCCGACCAGCTCCGGCACGTTCATCCGCCGGTCGGACAGGATGGACACCAACGCGTCCTGGACCTCGGGCAGGCAGCGGGTGATCTCCTCGATCCGAACCACCTGGCCGGTGCGCATCGCGGTCAGCACCGGCGAGTCGACCAGCGCCTGCGGGGTCGGGCCCTGGGCGAGCAGCAGGGCGTAGTTCCAGCCGTACCGGAAGGCGTCCTCGGTGGTGCCGGCGGTGCCCTGCACGGTCAGCGCGCTGGTGCCGCAGACGGCGGCGGCCAGCAGTTCGGACAGCATTGACTTGGCGGTACCTGGCTCGCCGACCAGCAGCAGCCCGCGCTCACCGGCGAGGGTGACCACACACCGCTCGACCAAACTCCGCTCACCGACGAACTTCGCCGGGATGGTCATGCTGGCCGGCAGTTCGGTGCCGTCCGGACCGGTACGCCGGTCGGCGGGCAACTTCAATGCCTCGCCGTCGCTGCCCTGAACGAAGGTGACCACGGCGCGCGGGGTCAGCGCCCAGCCCGGTGGTCGGGCCCCGCCGTCGTACGCGGCCAGGAAGGCCAGCTCATCGGCGTACCGCTGTTCGGCGGAGAGGACCTGGGAGGCGGTCTCCGGCACCGCGGTGGGGCGGACGTGTTTCGTCACGGTCACGAGATTCCTCGATCTCTCTGTGGTTCGGATGGGACGTTTGGGAAAGGGGACGGTGGTGGGACGGTGCCGAGACGGCCGGGTCGGTTGTCGCGGATGCACCGCCTCGCGGGATCGGCGTCAGCGGCGGGTGCCGCCGACAGGCAGGTTGTCGAGCCGGGGTTGGTCGCCGTCGCGGATGCGTTGCCAGGCCCGTCGGTAGAGATCGGCAACCGGTTCGAACGGCACGGTCACGCCGAGCCCGGCGGTACCGTCGGGTGCGAGGTCGAACAGCGCGACCTTCCAGCCCTCGATCGGCGCCTGCCCGCTGCCGCGCTCCAGCCACCGACCGGGCAGGAACAGCGACCGGCCGGCCCGGGACCGGCTGGCCGCGATGACCAGGTCGGTGCCGGCCAGCTCCGCGCGAGCCGCGTTCAGCCGAGCCGGCTTCCAACCGGTCCACTTCGCCGTGTTGCGGTCGGTCGGGTCCGGCATGGCCAGCAGCATCAGGTACAGCGCCGCCGCGTCGATGCCCAGGCGGTGTTCCCCAGCCACCTCGGTGACCAGGTCGGGCACCGACCGGGTCGGATCCTGCGGCCACCACGTCCCGACCGCCGCCCGCGCGCCGCCGCCCGGCTCGCCCGGATCGCCGAGCAGCGCCGCGAACCGCGGGTCGCGGACCAGGCGCAGCGCCACCTCCATCGGGTACGGCTTGGCCGCGTCGCCCCGCAGTGCGGGCAGGTACGGGTCTGTCCCGTCGGCGTCGAGCAGGTCTGGCCGCAGCGCCGGGGATGGTTGGCTGTCGTGAGTGGCCAGGACGATGGCGCCGTACCGTTCCCAGCCGGGGCCGGTCTCCGACGGGGTGCCCGCCACCTGGCGGAACTCGGGCAGGGGGATGTACTGGTCAAGGTCGAGCAGCAGGTCGCGGTTACTCAGCCGATCCCGGATCGTGGCCAGCGCGGCCGGCAGCGCAGCGCGGCACGGGTCGCCGGCTGGCGTGTGGTGGGCTACCCAGGCGGCCAGGGCGACCGTGGAGCGCAGCACCTCACCGGTGAAGCCCACTGCCCGGTCGTCGACCTTTTGGGCCCGGTCACCTCTGATCCGGAAGGTCAGGTCGGTGCTCAACTCGACCGAACGGGTCGGGTCGAGCAGCGCCGGCAACGCCTGAGCGGGTCCCCAGCCGGAACGGATCGCGCGGACCGCCTGGGCGAGTAGCTGTTCGGGCACCACCACCCGGCGTCCCAGGGCGGCGTTCCAGACCGCCGCGGCGGCGGCCACGTCCGGACCATCGGTCCACAACCGGGCCGGGGCGTCCGGCAGCAGCGCCGAGACCACGGCCCGTCGGAGCTCCGGGCCGGCCTCGTTCAGCATGCCGAAGGCCAGCTTGACCTCGCCTACCTGCTTGATCCCGAGAGCCTTGCGCAGCTCGATCGGCACGGTATTCGACGAGTCGACGTAGGGCAGGCCGGCCAGCACCAGCTTCGCGGCGGTGGGGGTGACGCCGGTCAGTTCGGCGAACGACTCGGCCACTTCCGGCCGCCACGGTAGTGGCCCGCGCGCGGCCCACTCGGTACGGAAACCGGCCAGCCAGCCGGCCACCCGGCCGTCATCGACCGACGCCGAGGACTGCACCGTGTACGGCTCGGGCACGGCGAACACACCGGCCGGATCGTGGTACAACGCGCCGAGGGTGTAACCGGTCGACGTGCCGCCAACGTTGAGGACGGCGATGAACGCCCCGTCCGAGACCGGCAGGATGCCCGGCCCGGGGTACCGGCGCGTCCCGTCGGGCTTGGTCAGGTCGTCGTCGAGCAGGTGCAGCGTGAACCGGCGCCACCGAAGCGGTTCGGCCGCCCCGCTCAGGTCAAGCCGGTCGAACGCGGTGAGCAGGGCACGCAGCGTCTCCCGGTGTTCGTCCGGGGTGACCGCCGCGACCGCCCGGTAGGCGACGGCCGCGACACCGTCGAGCAGGGGCAACCAGTCCAGGGCGCTCGGCAGCGACGGTCCGTCGACGTGCAGCCGTACGGCGGGTTCGGTTCCGGCGGTGGCGGTCCGTCGGGTGGCGATCGCCTGAAACTGGGTGAAGGCGTGAGGCGAGCTGCCCGCCCCGTAAGCCGAGCCACGCAGCCCGTCCAGCGCCGCCCCGAGCTGCTCGTCGGTGGGTCCGCTCGCGGTAACCACCGGCGGCGCCGTCTTCGGCGCGAACAGCGACGCGGCGAGCCGCTCGGTCACCTGGTCCAGGTCGGTGCGGACCCGGGCGGCGAGCCGCAGCACTCCGGCCACCCCGGCCAGCACCCCGTCGTGGCTGACCGCCGGCAACGTCGAGCGGACCAGCTCGACCAGCGCGTCCTTCTCGTCCCCGTCGGCGGTGGCGCTGGTAGTGGCTGGTCCGGAGCCGGCGGTCGGTGCACCGACCACAACGGCCGCGACGGCGGCCGGAAGGCCGGTGGCGGCGTGCGAAGCTCCGGTCGCTCCGGAGCGGGACGCCAACCGGGCTGCGACCCGGGCGGCCTCCTCGGCCAGGGCGGCGCGGCGTTCGTCGAGGGCGACCTTGAACAGCGCGGCGGCGGTGTCCCGGTCCGTCCGGCGTAGGGCGGCGGATCCGGCCGGATCCCGAGGCGACATGTTGCCGAGGAACGCCTGTCCCGGCTGCGGGACCGCACTGGAGGTGTAGGCCCGGCTGGACGGCGGGCCGGCGGCGGCCGACACCACCCCGTCCGGATCGACCAGGACAAAACCCTTGAGGACGGCTCGAGGTCGGTCGTCGCCGGGCAGCACCAGTGCCGCGATCGGCTCCTGTCCCGGGGCCACGGTGACGGTACGACCGGCCAGGTCCTCGCCGCGTACCGAGCCGTCCGGCAGGGTGACCACCCGCCAGCCGATTAGACCCTCCACCGGAACGGCAGCCGGGGTGGCCCGGTCCGACAGGGCTGGCCGCAGCCAGCTGTCCGACTCCCGTAGGTCACTTCCGTGGACCGGGAGGTCGGCCAGGAACCGGGGCAGGCTGCGCCGGCCGTGGGTGTTGCTGGCCGGGTCGTACTCGCGCCAGCCGTTCCCGCCGTCGTCCGCGCTGTGTCTGAAAACCCAGTGGGAGGTGCCGTCGGTGATCACCGGCCGCTGCGACGGGACCACGATGTCACCGGCGTGCAGCACACCGTCGCCGGTGGTCCGACCGCCACCGGGCAACGGCAGGGTGATCCAGTTCGCCTGCCGCTGGCCGTCGTGGATGGGCTGTGGCTCGTCAGGCGAGGAGTGCCAGTAGCCGCGCGGGTTGTAGCCGTGCGACTTGGAGCGCCAGTAGACCAACAGTTGGCCGTCGACGTAGTGGTAGCTGGGCTGACCCCACATGTCGCCGGCCGGGATGCGCAGGTCGTGGCGGAGCACGATGCCCTCCGCGCCGAGCACGCGTACGGTGGTCGGCCCGCCCACGATCACGTACGGCCAGGCTTCCTGCCAGGCCCACTCGACCCGGTGGTCGCCGCCGGTCACCTCCTGCCAGGCAAGCTCCCACTCTGGCCAGCCCAACTCTTCGATGATCCCGCCGCGCAGGCTGCGGGCGACGTGCTCGGCGAGGTCGACGCCGAGGGCCTGCCCGAGGTCGCCGCCCTTACCATGATCGCTGGGCAGGAAGAGGTCGTCGGAGACCAGGCGCACCGCCTCGACCGGGAGTTTGCCCAGCCAGTCCACCGCCTCGCGCAGGTACGGCAGCCCGGTGGTGAACCGGTGGCGGATCCGGTCCCGCAGCCAGTCGGTCAGCAATGGCCGGATGCCCGGCGTGTCGGCCATCCGGCGCAGTGGGTGTGGCTTGCCGTCGAGCTGGTCGAGGCCCCGGCGCAAAGCCCCGATGAACCGGTCGTCGCCGGTTAGGGCCAGCAGATCGCGTTCTCCCTCGGTATTGACCCAATGCTCCAGGTTGAGGGAGTCGCGCTTTGGCGCGGCCACCGGCACGTCGAGGACGATTAGCAGGTCGCACAGGTCGAGGTCGCAGTCGGCGGCGAAGGTCTCGCCGCTGTCGGCCAGTTCGGTGCGCAGTCGGTCGGCCATCTTCTCGACGAGCGGGTACAGCTGCGGCAATCGGCGGCGGTCGTGGCCGGAGGTGGCTCGGCTCACGATGCGGCGTAGCCAGCCGACAGAGCCGTCCTGTGGCCGGGCCGTCTCCGGCACGTCCGGGTCGGACAGTCCGGCGAGCGCGCCGGTGTCGGACAACAGGGCCAGCCAGGTGACCAGGTTGTCTCGGTCGGCGGGCATCAGGTCGAGCAGGCTTCCCCGGACCGCGGGGTCGCGGCCGGCCAGCGTCTTCACCGCCGGCAGGTGTGTCTTCCACCAGCCGGCCGGCGCCTCGGCGGCCACCGGCAACCGGAGCAGCTCGGTCAGGTAGGCCGCCTCACGATCGGTGATCGCGCCGGCCTTACCGGCCTGGGCGGCCCGGGCCAGCCGCTTCACCGCGTTGGCCGACTGCGCGGACGGAACCACACCGGCCGCCGCGGCTCGCAGCGCCAGCCGGCAGAACCGGTCCAGCGCCTCGTCGGCCGGCAACTGGGCGGAGAGCTCCTTCGCGTAGCCGGCCAACCCCGTCGCAGACACCACTTTGGCCGCCGCGAACTCCAGGTAGATCTCGTCCAGCCGGTTCAGGTCGACCGGCAGGCCGTGCTGCGCCTCCGCCTTGCGTGCCTTGTTCAACAACTGCGTCGCATAGGTGTCCTGCCCCGCCGCGAGGAACACCCGCGCCGCCTGCTCGAAGAAGGTCGGCAGGAAGTGCGGCAGCGAACGGGCGAACCGGTCGGCGATGGTCTGGTGTCCATCCAGGGCGGCCTTCGGCCGTGACCGTGCCTGTTTGGCGAGCTTGCGCAACTCCGGCACCGCCGCCAACGCGTGCCGGCCGTCTTCCGGGTGGTGTACCAGCACCCATTCCGGGAACGCCAGCGGGCGGCGCGGGCCCAGCCCGACGACGGCCGGATCGGCAGCCGTTGCCAGGCCCAGGAAGCTGACGGCTATGTCCTCGCCCTCTCCGAGTACGGCGTCGACCACGCGGACCACCAGCCGGTCGCCGAGGGCCGGGTGCCGGTAGGCGCGGGCGGTGAGCGGCACCGCCCCGTCGCCGGCCCCGGCGGTGTTGGTCGGCAGTACCGCGCCGGCGGCCAGCAGGCTTCCGGCCGAATGCTCGCTCGACGGGGTCGTCATCCCGGTCACGCCTTCTCCCCCGTTTTGGTCACGGCGCCAGACAGGGCTGTCGCCATCCGCATTCCTTCCGACCATGCGACCGGGCCGATCTCGGTCAACCGCAGCGTCGGTCCGTCAACGACCGACCAGGAGAGGGCGCCCAGCGTCGCCTCGGAATCCCAGTAGTCCTCGTTGAACCACATGGCGGCCTCGACCGTGCGGCCGGCCTCCCAGACCCGGCACCTGATCTGCGAGCCGGAGACCCGGAAGCCGAGTGTGGCGGCCCGGGCGGCCAGCCGGTTGGGGACCGCGGTCCCGCGAAAATCGGTGATCGTGGTGTCGCGGTCCTTCAGGTCAGTGGGTTTGCTCCAAATGCCTCGGTGCAGTTGCTCGATGCGCTGGGTGATGTCCAGTTCGTCAGCAAACTCGCGCAGGTCGGTCAGGTCGGGCAGGCGCACCGGGTGGGGCAGTGTGGCGCTGGCTGGCGAGAGCCGGACGGTTTCGCCGTCGAGGTTGACCACGCGCAGGTCACCGGTGTCGGTGACGTCCCGCAGGAAGCCCGGCTCGGCCGGGTCGTCGCCGAGCACCACGAGGTCGCGCAGCGCGTCCTGCCAGCCCGGATCCGGCCAGACCCGGGCCAGCAGCCCGGTCGGCACCGGCAGCGAGGACACCACCCAGGCGTCGATCCGGGCCAGGCATTCGGCGGCGTGCCGGTCCAGCCACTGGGCCAGCTGGCGTAGCCGATCTACCTCCGGGTCGTCGCGCAACGCCTTCGGCAGGGTTTTGAGTGGGCGGCCGGTGGCGCGCAGGCCGGTGGATCGAGCCGCCACCCTTCCGTCCACAAGGGAGATCTCGTACGAGTCTCCCACCGGTAGCCAGCCCATCAGGAATACCCTCCGTAGTGGAGAATTAGCCAGATTTAATAGGAAATCGCCCACGATCGACGACGTAGGGGACGCTAACAGTAGTGACCGACATGACAGGGATACACCGGCAGGCAGCAGTGGGCACACCGGGTCGAGCCCGGCGGAACAGGGAGGCCCGAATCCGCGAGAGTCGGCAGGTCCGGGCGGTTCGGGAATGTCACGGATGACCGAGCGGCAACCGAGCGTCAACCCAACGGAAGACCACAAAAGTGGCCCAGGTCACATCAGGAAGACACTGGATCCCCTACCCCAGCCCCCGTCGGCGTTGCGGCCCGCCTGGATCCACGCCAACCTGCAACACGCCCTGCCCGAGTACGACACCACCACAACCAGCACCAACCTCATCGCGGTCGCGCGAACGCCCCAACACCCCGCCGCCCCGCCCGCGGAACTGCGGCGACGCGGTTCTCGCCGAGGTGGACGCACGCTTTCTCGCTGACTTCCTGAGTGCGGGCGCTCGCCAGGACGGTGATGCCACGTCTGCCGAGTTGACGGGCGATTTCCAGGACCGGCGCCGTGCTTGAGCACGGCGCATCGGGATTCACACTCTTCTCAGCCAGTGGCGGCGCGAGGACTTCGTCTCCCTGGCGGCTGGGCCAGGGAAATCGTCCCGGCCGTACGCGAAGCGATCAAAAAGGAAAACGGCTAGGCGCATGACGCGCGCTCATCGACATTATGCAGGTAATCCTTGTCAAGCTGATCATGACGTGGTGGTCGATGCGGGTGAGGAGTCGGTCGAACAGGTCCACGCGGTGTGCTTGATCGTGTTCGGCGGCGTGCTCGCGTTGGCGTTGCAGGACAGGCCGGAACGCGATGCTGGTCTGGAAGAACGTGCAGGCTTCGCAGATCGCTTCGAAGGCGCAGTCCAGCTCGGGTGGGCGGGTGCAGTAGCCGTTGCCGAGGAGGCGGTGGCTCGCGTCGCAGGCGGGCCATTCGGGGTCCGATGGTGTCGGCGGGTAGTGGTTTGCCTTGCTGATAAAGGGCTTCGACCTTCTGGGTGACGGCGAAGTATTCGTCGGCGACGGTCTGGGTGGCGATTTTGGCGTACCAAAAAGTGATAAAGCACTACTAGCCGGGAGACCAGCTACCCGCGCAAGCGCCGCCGGGCGGCACCCGGCGGCACCTCGCCGAGCGGGCCGCTGCGCGGCTTCGTCGTCGCCGGCCCGGGGCAGCACAGCCATGTCGTCCCCGCCCTGCGCCCCTGACCAACCCAATCGACGTACGCGGATTCGGCGCTTGTGCGGAACAACAGTCTGTTCCGCACAAGCGCCGAGATCCGCCAGTTCCGAACCGCTTCGCGGGCTAGGCGGTGTGGCGCCTACGCCGGGACAGCCCGTGGCTCGTCACGATGAGCACCGCGCCGAGGCCGATGATGGTCAGGGCGACGGTGGCGTAGCTTGCGCTCCGGGCCCCGGTGACGGGCAGGATGCGCTTGCGGACCGTGATGCTCGCCGAGGCGGGAGAGCCCGGCCCGCTCTCGACCGAGGTGGCGGTCGTCGTATTGACCTTCGTCCCGGAGGTCTTGCCGGTGACGTTCACCGACACCGTGCAACTCCCGTTGGCCGGCAGGCTCGCCCCGGCCAGGGTGATGCTGTTGCTACCGGGAGCCGCGACAATCGTGCCCGCGGCGCAATCCGTCTGGGTGGCGTTGGGAGTGGCGACCACCAGTCCCGTAGGAAGGTTGTCGACGAAGCCGACACTGGTCAGCGCCGTGTTCGCGTTCGGGTTGGTCAGGGTGAAGCCCAGCGCCGTCGTCCCGTTGATGGAGATGGTGGAATCCCTGAATGCCTTGACGATCGTCGGTGCCGCCACAGCCCCGACCGTGACGGTCGCCGAGGCAGTAGCACCCGGGCCGCTCTCGTTTGAGTCCACCGGACCGCTCGTGTTGACCTTCGTCCCGCTGGTGGTGCCGGTGACGTTCACCGAGAAGGTGCAGCTTCCGTTGGCCGGCAAGGTCGCACCGGTCAGGCTGATGGTGCCGCTGCCCGCGGTCGCGGTGATCGTGCCACCGCCGCACGAGCCCGTCAGGCCGTTGGGAGTGGCGACCACCAGCCCCGCGGGTAGCGCGTCCGTGAAGGTGACCCCGGTCAACGCCGTACCCGAGTTGGGGTTGCTGAGGGTGAAGCTCACCGCTGTCGTCCCGCCCGCCGGGATGGTCGCATCCCCGAATGCCTTCGAGATGGTCGGCGCCGCGACGACCGCCGGGCCGACCGCGACACTCGCCGAGGCGGGGGCACCCGGGCCGCTCTGGACCGAGGTGATGGGAGCCGTCGTATTGACCTTCGTCCCAGTGGTCGTGCCGGTGACGTTCACCGACACCGTGCAGGTCGTACCGGCCGGCAGGGTCGCGCCGAACAGGCTGATGCTGCTGCTGCCGGCAGTAGCGACGATCGTGCCGGCGGCGCAGTCGGTCCGCGCGGCGTTGGGAGTGGCGACCACCAGTCCCGCAGGGAGGTTGTCGACGAAGCTGACACCAGTCAGCGTCGTGTTCAGGTTGGGGTTGGTGAGGGTGAAGCCCAGCGCCGTCGTCCCGTTGAGCGGGACGGTGCCATCCGCGAAGGCTTTGGCGAACGTCGGTGCTGCCGCAACGCTGACCGTGACGCTTGCCGCGGCGGGGGTACCCGGGCCGCTTTCGTTGGAGTCCACCGGACCGCTCGTGTTGACCTTGGTTCCGCTGGTGGTGCCGGTGACGTTCACCGAGAAAGTACAGCTTCCGCCAGCCGGAAGGGTCGCACCGGTCAGGCTGATGGTGCCGCCGCCAGCGGTCGCGGTGATCGTGCCACCGCCACACGAACCCGTCAGGCCATTGGGAGTGGCGACGACCAGCCCGGCGGGCAGTGCGTCGGTGAAGGTGACCCCGGTCAGTGGCGTGTTCACGTTGGGGTTGCTGAGGGTGAAACTCAGTGACGTCGTCCCGTCGGCGGCGATGGTCGTCGCCCCGAATGCCTTGGCGATCGTCGGTGGCGTGACGACGGCAACCGTGACGCTTGCCGACGCGACGGCGCCGGGGCCGCTTTCGTTGGAGTCGACCGGGCTACTCGTGTTGACCTTGGTTCCGCTGGTGGTGCCGGTGACGTTCACCGAGAAAGTGCAGCTTCCGCCAGCCGGAAGGGTCGCACCGGTCAGGCTGATGGTGCCACCGCCAGCGGTCGCGGTGATCGTGCCGCCACCGCACGAACCGGTGAGGCCATTGGGGGTAGCGACGACCAGCCCGGCGGGCAGCGCGTCGGTGAAAGTGACCCCGGTCAGGACCGTACCCGCGTTGGGGTTGCTGAGGGTGAAACTCAGTGCTGTCGTCCCGTTGGCGGGGATGGTCGCGTCGTCGAACGCCTTAGCGATCGTCGGTGGGGCGACGACCGCCGGTGCGACCGTGACGGTCGCGGAGGCAGCAGCGCCGGGGCCGCTTTCGTTGGAGTCGACCGGGCTACTCGTGTTGACCTTGGTTCCGCTGGTGGTGCCGGTGACGTTCACCGAGAAAGTGCAGCTTCCGCCAGCCGGAAGGGTCGCACCGGTCAGGCTGATGGTGCCGCCGCCAGCGGTCGCGGTGATCGTGCCACCGCCACACGAACCCGTCAGGCCATTGGGAGTGGCGACGACCAGCCCGGCGGGCAGCGCGTCGGTGAAAGTGACCCCGGTCAGGACCGTACCCGCGTTCGGGTTGGTCAGAGTGAAACCCAGCGAGGTCGTGCCGCCGGACGGGATGGTCGCGTCGTCGAACGCCTTAGCGATCGTCGGTGGGGCGACGACCGTCGGTGCGACCGTGACGGTCGCGGAGGCAGCGGCGCCGGGGCCGCTTTCGTTGGAGTCGACCGGGCTACTCGTGTTGACCTTGGTTCCGCTGGTGGTGCCGGTGACGTTCACCGAGAAGGTGCAGCTTCCGCCAGCCGGAAGGGTCGCACCGGTCAGGCTGATGGTGCCGCCGCCAGCGGTCGCGGTGATCGTGCCGCCGCCGCACGAGCCCGTCAGGCCGTTGGGAGTGGCGACGACCAGCCCGGCGGGCAGCGCGTCGGTGAAAGTGACCCCGGTCAGTGGCGTGTTCACGTTGGGGTTGGTCAGAGTGAAACCCAGTGCTGTCGTGCCGCCGGACGGGATGGTCGCGTCGTCGAACGCCTTGGCGATCGTCGGTGGCGCGACGACCGCCGGTGCGACCGTGACGGTCGCGGAGGCAGCAGCGCCGGGGCCGCTTTCGTTGGAGTCGACCGGGCTACTCGTGTTGACCTTGGTTCCGCTGGTGGTGCCGGTGACATTCACCGAGAAAGTGCAGCTTCCGCCAGCCGGAAGGGTCGCACCGGTCAGGCTGATGGTGCCGCCGCCAGCAGTCGCGGTGATCGTGCCACCACCACACGAACCCGTCAGGCCGCTGGGCGTAGTCACCACGAGTCCGGCGGGCAGCGCGTCGGTGAAAGTGACCCCGGTCAGGACCGTACCCGCGTTCGGGTTGGTCAGAGTGAAACCCAGCGAGGTCGTGCCGCCCGACGGGATGGTCGCATCCCCGAAAGCCTTCGAGATGGTCGGCGGGGCGACGGCCGCGGCACAGAACGGTCGCGTGATCGTGTTGTGGATCAGCGTGACGGCGCCGTTGCGGGCAAGGACCCGTCCGGCGACGGTGGCTCCCTCACCCAGCGTCGCCGATTGCAGCGCCAGAATGGTTCCGGCGAAGACGGTCCTGGTGTTCAGCGTCGCCGAACTGCTGACCTGCCAGAAGACGTTGCAAGCCTGGGCGCCGTTGATCAGGCTGACCCGGCTGTCAACCGCGGTGATCAGGTCGGACCCCGCCTGGAAGATGAAGACCGAGTTCGGATCGTTCTGCCCGTCCAACGTGACGGTGCCGGTCAGAGACATGGTGGCGGGTGACGTGTACACCCCGGTGACCAGGGTCTGACCGCCGAGGTCGGCGGTCACCGTGCTGGTCGTGGGCTCCGCCGCGGCGAAGTTGTACGCCGTGGTCAGATCGGCCTGGGCCTGCATCGCCTCGGTGTCACCGACGTGTACCTCGCCGTTCACGACGGGCGAGCCGGTGACCGACGTACCGGGCCAGACACCCAGGTCCCCGTTGATGACCGAAGGCCCGACTGGGGGCGGGACGTCGGTGACCGCCTGACCGGCCAACACCCCGTAGGTCTCGGCGGTACCCAACGGAACCGTGGTCTGGGCCCACGCCGGTGCGCCGACGACCCCGACGATGATCGTCGTGGCGACGACGGCCCCCGCCATGAACATCGCGGTGGACCGACGGCGCGTACGACACGCGCGAGCTAAACGAATGACCGACACAGACTTCCCCCAGCAATCAAGATCCCCCCGGCAAGATTCAGAGCGCGCAGGATCAGCTGACGCACTGCCGGGCGACGAAGACCCCCCAAAGGCCTCAGCTCGGAGTGTATCTATGCCAACACGGTGTAAAGCCGCCAAATGCCACAAAAGGCTGTAGTGGGATGAAGCCTGACGTATCAACAGGCGAGGTGGGGCTATCGGGCGGCGCCCCGTGGATCAGGTGGTGGGGTGTAGGACCAGGCACTGCCCCACGTCCAGATCGCAGCGGCGGACATCCAGGGCACCGGCCCGACGGCAGGCGGTCTCGGTAACGAAAGGATCATGACCGGAAGCATGCCGCCATCCATCGATCCCGCAGCGGACAAAACCGCACGTCAGCACCTACAGCCGAGTTTCCGAACGGTACAGGCTCGTACGCCTGGGCCCAGGCACCTCATTGAAGTGAGCACCTGGACGTGAGCAAGGGCGGCCCAGCGAAGGCTTCGGCGTCACCGAGCGCCGAGGGCCGCAGCCTCGACCTGCTCGTCGTGGCCGTCGGACGACGCCTTCTTCGACTCACATTTTGATCTGCCGATGAGTGTGTGTTCGGTCTTCTGGCGCCGCTGACCGACAGATCTTCTGCTGGCCGGGGCGCCGAACGTCGGAGCTCCGGCCAGTGGCCGTCGTGGTTTCTCAGTGGTCGGTCGGTTGCATCCGGACAAGAACCGGAGTCACCCGGTGGTCGCGGAGGTCCGTTCCGACCGGGGATCCACGACAGTGGCTGGTGGGATAGAGGCGTGCGGGTCGAGCCGGCGTTGGAGTCGTCGCAGCGGGGCGGGGGCCCACCAGTTGGCTCGCCCGGCGAGGCGCATGAATGCCGGCACCAGCATGGCGCGGATGATGGTCGCGTCGATCAGGATCGCGATCGCGATGCCGATGCCGATCATCTGGAGGTACATGACCCTGCCGGTGGCGTAGAGGGAGAATGACACGGCCAGGATGACGGCGGCAGAGGTGATCAGGGGAGCACTACGCTGCAACCCCTCCAGCACCGCTCGGGTGTTGTCGCCGGTGGCCTCGTACCGCTCCTTGATCCGGGAGAGCATGAACACCTCGTAGTCCATGGATAGTCCGTAGGCGACGCAGAACATCAGGATCGGGAAGGCGGGGTCGAGAGTGCCGATCGGCGTGAAGCCGAGCAGTGACGAGAACGCTCCTTCTTGGAAGACGAACACCAGCGCGCCGAACATGACGGAGAGGCTGAGCAGGTTCAGCACGGTGGCCTTGACCGGGATGAGCAGACTGCCCGACATCAGGAACAGCAGCACGAACGTGATGGCGAGGATCAGCGCGGCGACCAGCGGCACCCGTTCCATCAAGGTGGAGCGGAAGTCGGTCAACTCGGCCGGGTACCCGCCGACCAGCACGCGCTCGAACGGCGCCGGCTCGGCCCGGATCCGCTCGACGAGTTCGGAGGCCTCGGTGCCGGCGAGCACGTGGCGGGTCGGGATCGCCTCCAGACGGGTGCCCGTGGCACTGGTCAGCCGTTCTGGTTTCGGTGCCGGGCGTGCCAGCGTACCGTCGACGAAGACGCCGACGGCCGAGTTGACCTGCGCGATGCCGTCGATGCGCGAGAGTCGGACGGCGTAGTCGGCGGCCCTGGCGTCCGGGCGTCCGGCTGGGGCGAGGATGTGAATGGCGTCGTTCGCCTCCTGGGCGAAGTTGGCCCGTAGCTCGTCGTACGCCTGGCGGGTGGACGCCGACGGCGGCAACACCCGGTCGTCGGGCAGGCCGATCCGTAGCCCCAGCGTCGGCGCGCCGAGCACCGCGATCAGGACGAGCCCGGCGGTGCCGAACAGCAGCGGCCGTCGCATCACGCGGGCACCGAAGCCGTACCAGCGCCGGCCACTGGCCGCGCCGGGCGATGCGCCGCGGGGCATCGCCCGGGGGCCGAGCACGGCGAGCGCCCCGGGCAGCAGGGTCAGCGAGCCGAGCACCGCCATCGCGACGACCAGGACGCCCGCGTAGGCGAAGGAGCGCAGGAAGGGGTACGGGAACACGAGCAGCGCCGACAGGGAGGCGGCGACCGTGAGCCCGCTGAAGATGACGGTACGGCCGGCGGTGCGGACCGTCGTCGCCACCGCGTCTGGTGTCCGCGCGCCGGCGGCCAGTTCTTCGCGGAACCGCGCGATGACGAAGAGGCTGTAGTCGACGCCGAGACCGATGCCCATGACCAGCGTGATGTTGGCGGCGAACGTCGACACCTCGGTGACTCCGGCCAGCAGTCGGAGCCCGGCCAGGGTGCCGAACACGGCGAACAGTCCGATGCCGAGGGTGAGCAGGGCCAGCCGTACCCGCCGGTACAGCGCGAACAGCAGGATGACCATCAGGGGAATGATCAGTATCTCCGCTCGAACGAAGTCCATCGTCGCCTGCTGGCTTATCTGGGCGGACGCCGCCTCCGCGCCGGCCACCTGCACGTGGATCGTCTCTGAGGTGCGCGTGAATGCGGGCAGCAGCCGTTCCCTGATCTCCGCGCGCGCGGTCGTGGCGTCGCCTTCGACGTGGGCGAGGACCAGCGCCTGCCGGCCGTCCGAGCCGCGCAGCATCGGGTCACCCCCCTCCGTCCAGTACGACCACACGTCGGCGACGAGTGGCCGGCTCCGCAGGTCGTCGGAGAGTTGCTGAGCGGCGGCGCGGGTCGCCGGGTCGTCTACGGTGCCGCTGTGGGCGGTGATCAGCAGGATGAGGTTCGCGTTACCGGTGTCGAAGTCCCGGCGCAGCACCTCCTGGGCGTGAACCGACTCGGTGCCGGGCGCCTCCCAACGGCTGAGCACCAGGACGCCCATGGCGCCGGCCCCGACAGCGGCAAACGCCAGGGTCACGATCAGACCGGTGACGAGCGTGAGCCGACGATGGCGGGCAATGTACGCGCCCAGCCGGTGCAGTGGTGACATGCACGGTCCTCTGCTAGCGTCAAAACACGAGCGGTCGCCCGTATTTTGACAATACGAGCGACCACTCGCATTAGTCAAGGCACTGTCCGCAACGTGAAGGGGTACGGGTGACTGAGGCGCATTCGGTCAAGCGGCAGGCGCGGGGGCGGCAGCGGATCGCCGACATCCTCGACGCGGCGCTCGCCCTGTTTGCACAGAACGGGTACGAGGGGACGAGTACCAACGCCATCGCCGCCCGTGCCGGCATCTCGCCCGGTTCGCTGTATCAGTTCTTCCCGAACAAGGAGGCGATCGCGGAGGCGCTCTCCGCCCGGCTGCTAGAGCAGATGCGGGCCGCGCACTCCTCGGCGTTCGACCTGGCGCAGGTCACCGACCTGACGTTGCACGAGCTGATCGATCGGATGGTGGACCCGCTCATCGCGTTCAACCTGGCAAACCCGGGCGCGAAGGCACTGATGGCGAACACCGACCTGCCGGCCCGTTTGCAAGGGGCGGCGCGTCCGCTGCAACAGGCGGTGGTCGACAGGGTAGCGGCTATCATCGGAGCCCGTTCCCCCCGGCTGCCCGCCGCCGAACGGAACCTCGCCGCCATGGTGGCGGTGCGCATCGTCGTGGCCATGATGCCGCCCATCGTGACGGCACAGGGAGCCGAGCGGAACGCCCTGATCGCCGAGCTGAAGAAGGCGCTGCACGGCTACGTCCTCCCGATCGAGGCCCACTGAGGCAGAGCTGTGATGTCCCGCACCTCAGCCAGGGGCTCTCCACTCCGCTCACCGCACCGGAAGGACCGACAACTACCCGCCGCCCGACAGGCTGTTCGCGCACCCGACGCCCATGCAGGTGATCGCGAGGCTCCAAATTGTGGCGCGAAGCGCCTCGATCACTCCGCATATCAGGCGTTATGCGGCCCGCCAGGGCGAAGGTGATCGAAGATCACCCGCATAATGCCGCTGAGCGGATATCGGATCATGCGCAGCATGTAAGCCTGTCGACGGACCTTGCGGCTCTGGACAAGCGGGCTGCCAGAGGGCCGACGATCGAGTATTGGCCAGGTGGCGGTTAAGCAGCCGTCAACGGTTACGCGTCGATCTTCGCGGGCCAGGCGAGCATAGCGGCTTCGGCAACGGCGAGAAGCTCATCCGTGCCGGCGCCGTCGCGCGCGTGCTGGGACATGCCTTGCAGGATGACGCCGACGAGGACGGCCAGACGGCCGGCGTCGGTGCCGGCGGGCAGCCGGCCGTCGGCGACATCGGCCTCGATCCGCTTTCGCAGCGCGGTGATGTTGGCGGTCCGTTGGGCGCGCAGCAGTTCGGTGATGTCAGCCGATGCTGCGGTGCAGTTGACGGCCGCGCTGATGACGAGGCAACCAGGTGGATGCTCGGGCCGGGTGTACTCCACCGCAGCGGCGCGTAGCGCGCGGGCGACACCGTCGCGCACGGACTCCTCCGCCGCGAGTGCCGTCGCGAAGAACGCGCCGTGAGTCTGCTGATAGCGCTCGACCACCTCGCGGAACAGAGTCTTCTTGTCGCCGAACGCCGCGTAGAGGCTGGGTGGCGTGATGCCCATGGCCGCGGTGAGTTCGGCCACCGACACCGGCTCGAAGCCGCGTTGCCAGAACTCGTGCAGCGCCGTCAACAGGGCCTGGTCCCGATCGAAGGCTCGGGGCCGGCCACGCCGGCGGGGACGATCATTGGCCATTGACACATTCTATAGCGCTCGCTAGCCTGATGCCCAGGCAATACATAGTGATTACTACAGAAAGGGCACGCGGCACCATGACACTGCTCAACGGCAAGACCGCTCTGGTCACGGGCGGCAGCCGAGGCATCGGTCGGGCAATCGCCACACGACTCGCGGCGGACGGCGCCCTCGTCGCCGTCCACTACGGCACCAACGAGGCGGCCGCGAACGACACCGTCACCGCCATCACCGGAGCCGGCGGCCGCGCGTTCGCGGTCCGCGCTGAACTGGGCGTACCCGGCGACGCACAGGCGCTGTGGTCCGCCTTCGACGCCGGCCTCACCGAATCCGGCGCCGAACCGGGCGTCGACATTGTGGTCAACAACGCCGGCATCGCGAGCTCCAACGACCTGGCCCGCACGACCGAGGCCGAATTCGACAAGATCGTCGCCGTGAACGTGAAAGCCCCGTTCTTCATCCTTCAGCAGGCCCTGAACCAGTTGCGGAACAACGGCCGGGTCATCAACATCTCCTCCGGCGTCACCCGCATCGCCGCACCCGCGATCATCACTTACTCGCTGACCAAAGGCGCCATCCACACTCTCACCTTCACCCTCGCCAAGCAGCTCGGCGAACGCGGTATCACGGTCAACTCGGTGGTCCCTGGCATCGTCGACGTGGACAGCAACGCCGTCTGGCTGCGGGAGAACCCTGAACAACTCGCTTTCTGGGGCTCCTTCTCCGCGTTCAACCGGGTCGGCCAACCCGCCGACATCGCCGACGTGGTGGCCTTCCTCGCTTCCGACGAGGCCCGCTGGGTCACCGGCCAGCATCTCGACGCCACCGGCGGCGCACACCTGTGACACATCCCTATGCGGAAAAGCCGCATTGCGGGAACTGTGGAGACCCGTCGGCCAGCACGTCCGGACGGCCCTCAGTGCTGACCCGGCACCCGTGATTCTTGCGTCCAGACGCACGCTCGATCAGGTGCGCACATATGCTGCAATCCGGGCACATCCCTCCGTCCTCCTGTGACCGAACGTAGTTAGATCAGGCAGCCGTCCTGGTGGACGACGATTGCCCTCTCGCATGGCCGCCAAGCTCGCCTGCGACGAGGCTGGATCGATAGGCTGCACTCTCGCCGATCGGGAGGCGGGGCTGGTGAGCGCGGCTGAGGTGAGCGCGGCGCTACAGCGAATGATTGATGACATCAGCCGTGAACGAGGCCGCGCCGCGGCTGCCCTGCACGGTTTGCAGGAGGGCCGCAGTCGCCTCGCCACTATCTTGCTGGGGACCCGCCATCCACTCGCCGCACGAGCGATGGAGGCTCTCAACGCGGCAATCGACCGGCTCCGAGAGGCCGACCACCTCGCCGCTCAAGGCACGCTGGCGGTCGTGGATTACGCCCGCGCTCTCGGGATTACGTCTCCGCAACGCCCAGCCTCCCCACCATCGACGCGGGTCAGCCCGGTTCTTCAGCGGGACCCGCAGGCAATGGCAGCCCTTCGTCGCCGGAGTGGGTCGAAGATGCCGGCACCCGGCTGCCGCGTCGTCCCGGCGGCAAGGGTCCCACCCACGGGCTGCTCTTCGACTCGACCGGGGAGCCACTCACCGGCACGCCGCTTACCCAGTCGGAAGGGTATCTGCGCAGCGGCGGGGCACCCGGAGCACGCGATGGGCTGCGCCCTGACTGGCATCCGCTGGCACAGGTCACCGGGGAACACGTCGAGGCACACGCGGCGGCACTGCTGCGCAAGCCCGGGGCACCCAAGGAAGCGATACTGGTCGTGAACAAACCAAGCTGCGTGCGCAGAGGCGAGTACGTCGGCTGCGACGAGACACTACCCGGCATGCTGCCCCGAGGCAGCCGCCTGGCGGTACACGTATCCGACGGAACCACCACCAGACCGCTGAAGGTATACACCGGCACCGGAGAGGGCATCGCATCGTGAGCTACACCGTGTCATGGGACGGCCCCTCCGCAGAGGAACCCGAACGCGGCAACGAAGTCCCCGTGTCAACACCCGAGGAACTGGACGCCGTCCTCGACCGCGTCCACGCCCAAGCCGTCACCGAGGACCTGCCCTACGCGGTACAGATCCACCAACCCGGTCAGCACGGCGCCATCATGATCGGCGTCGGTCGCCCCGAACGATCCTTCGTCGACTGGCTTGACCGCAGCCAGCCCCACGGCAGCGGCAACCGATACGCCACCGACCCCGACCTACCACCCGCACCACAAGCGATCGCGTTCGACTTCTACGGCGACTGGACCGAGATGCCCCCCGAGCGCACCCGCATCACCCCGGAACACGCCCGCCGGGCCGCGCACGACTACGTCCGCACCGGGAAACAACCCGACCTTCCCTCCTGGGTAGCCGGCGCATAGCCGACCCCCAGCACCGCAGGACGCCAGGCCAGCTCGGCTCGGCGGATGCCGACAGGTACCTGCGTGACTCGTCCGCAGGTCACGTGCAGCACGATCTACGGGAATCCCCTCGCCATGATCAGGCTGGGCCCGGCTGCGGTGAGGGCAAACCCGAGTGCGGTTCCGACCGAGCAGGCCCAGACTCCGCAGCCAACGATGCGCTACCCGATCGAGGCGCGGCATGTGCGTCTCGTCTCGCCAGTTCTCGACGTGAGGTGATGTCAAGTTTGCGAAAAATTTTGCGTAGGTGATAGTCCACCGTGCTCGGGCTGATGAACAGTTGTGCCGCCACCTCGCGGTTGGACGCGCCGTTCGAGACCCGGCGCGCGATGTCGCGCTCCTGGCTGGTCAGGCAACAGCTCTGAGCGAAGCGGGTGGTCGTGTCGTGGTAGGCCAGCGTGCTGCGCAGTTCGCGGCGAGATGCGACGCCCAGCTTGTGGAACACTCCGCGTAGGTGATGTTTGACGGTATGGGTGCTGATGACCAGGCGCGTCGCCACCTCGACGTTGGTGGAGCCTGCCGCCACCAGCAGGGCGATCTGTTCCTGTCGTGGGGTCAGTACCGCACGGGGAAGGACTCGGGCAGGCTCGGCTACGGCGTAGTGCATGGTGCTCCTCGGGCGAGGGTTCGGGGTCTCGACGACCATCCGATCGCACCGCTGTGCACGACGAGTGCAGACTGAGTGCTCGCCCTACCCGCTTACGACGCCCCGCTCATCAAGCTCAACCGGGCCCGGACATATGCGACCATGTCGCGGTATGCCTCGGCCTCCTCGATGCCGGAGGCCTCGACAAGTTCCCGGAAGCCGTTGTCGGCGATCAGGTTCTCGAACTGCTGGCAGCCCCGTTCCGCGCGAACCTGGTCGCCTAGATCGAATGCGGCCCGCGCGAGGATCGCCGCGACGGCACACCGGGGACCGTTCGACTCACAGACGCCTTCCGTCAATCCCCACTCCGACACCGTCGCCGCTCGTTCGAGTCGGCCGAGTTTCCAGGAGGACTCCGCGATGAGCTGCGCGTAGTAGATCTTCAGGTGATCAAGGTGCTTCGCCACTGCAATGGCCAGCCCTTCGTCCGCGACCCGTGTGCCAGCCTCGAACCGATCGGTCCCCAGGCGCGCTCTCGCGAGTGTCAGCAGCGAAACGGCGAGCAGTTCCTGGCGCCCCGTCTGTCGGGCAAGACCCACCGAGCGTTCACCGTACGCGTTGGCGGCGTCGTGGTCGCCACGCGACAACGAGAGCACGGCGAGGTTTCGCAGGACGTCGGCTTGTCCGGCGAGTTCTCGGGCGCCTTCGAAGATGGACAAGGCTCGACGTAGATATTCGTCTGCCTGTGGCAGCGGGGCAAAGACCTCACCGATGCTGCGAAGAAGTTCGGCCTCCATCAGCGGCTCGCCGAGCACGCTGACCATATCGAGGATCGCGAGTACGGTCTGTGTCCGGCCCGCGGGTATGGAGTTGCTGCCCGGTGCCGAGGCGGCGAGGACCATAGCCGCCGCGTCGCGCCGCAGGCCATGTGCGAGGGCCAGATCGATCGTCGTCCACAACGTGGCCCGTTCCCGTGCATACCAGGCGGCAGCCTGGGGCACGCTGTCGAACGATTCAGGCGTCACGTCCGACGGCGGTTCGTCGACGGTGCCGACTGGCTGCCGGTGGTGCCTCGCGTACGCGGTGCGGGCAGAGTGCAGGTAATGCATGATGAGACGCCGCTCATACTCCGGTCGTTCTTGATCCTCGTCAAGAAGCTCACCCGCGTAGGCCCGCAACAGGTCGTGCAGAACGTACCGCCCGGACTGTGACTCGTCGAGCAGATTCGCGGTCACCAATTCCGTGAGTAGTTTGCGCGCCTGTATGCGACCGACTCCGGCGACGCTGGCCACCGACTCCAGCGAGACCCCTGGACCCGGATGGGCGGCGAGGGCGCGAAACACCTGCGCCGTTGATGGATCGAGGGCCTGGTACGACCACGAAAACACCGACCGGACATCGTCGGACGAGTCCGCGCTGGACAACGAGTCGAGTCTGGCGGACGGCGCCGAGACGTCGCTGACGACCGCGCTCAATGGCAGGGCCGGATTGAGGGCCACGCGGGCCGCGACGATCGCCAGTGCGAGCGGCAGCCCGGCGCAGAGCGTGATGACCTTGTCCAACGCATCCGGGTCCATGGTGGCGCGGCGGGCGCCGAGGCGGTTGATCAGAAGCTGTCTGGACTCGGCCCCGGTCAGCCGATCGACTTGCAGGTAACGTGCGCCCTCCCGGGTGACCAGGCTTGTCATCCGGATGCGGCTTGTCACGATGACCAGACAGCCTCGAGAGGCTGGCAGCAGCGGGCGGACCTGTTCGGAGTCGCCTGCGTTGTCCAAGAGAATCAGGACGCGACGACCGGAGAGGCGACTGCGGTAACGAGCCGCCTGCGCGTCGACGTTCTCCTGCGGTGACGAGACCGCCGGTTCGCCCAGCGACGCGAGCAATGTGGCGAGCGCGTCCTCCGGTGACATGGCGCGTCCGTCCGGATCCAGGCCTCTCAGGTTCAGGAACAACTGGCCATCGGGAAACTTGTTGGCGATCTGGTGAGCCCAGTGCACGGCGAGGGCGGTCTTGCCGATGCCACCCATGCCGCCGAGCGCGATGATCACCACGGTCTCATCGCTGAATGCGTCGGACAGGTGGTCGTCGAGTACGGCGGCCAGGTCGTTTCGTCGGACGAAGCCCGCGACCGGCGGCGGCAGCTGCGCGGGCCGGGGCTCGTCCGGCGGGCGCGGCTCGTCCTGCGGGGTCCAGCCGCTGGCGAGCAGTTCCCGATACGCCTCCCGTAGTTCCGGCCCCGGGTCCACCCCCAGTTCCTCGTCGAGACGTCGACGGGTCCGCTCGAAGACCCGCACCCCTTCCGCCCGGTGACCGGTGGCCACGTACGCGCGCATCAAGCATGCCTGTAGCGCCTCGTCCAGCGGCGCTGCGGCGGCCACGCTCAGGAGTGGGGTCAACACGGTGCCGGCCATGCCGTGGGCGATCGCGGCTTCGCTGGCCGCGAGTGCCACCGCGACGCGCTCCCGTTCGATGGCGACGAACTCCGGCGAACTCAACGCACTGGTCGGAAGGTCGGTGAACGCAGGGCTGCGGCCAAGCTCCAGAGCGGTCAGGTACGCACGTACGCCGGCCACGATGTCCCCGCCAGCGAGCGCCTCGCGGGCCCGCCGGACCAACTCGCGATACATGGCCAGATCGGAGTCCTCGGTGGCGAGGGCCAGCCGGTAGCCCGTACCGGCCGGTAGGAGGTACCGACCGGTTTCGCGGACGTCCAGGTCCGGTTCGAAGATCCGCCGGAGGTGCCCGACGTGCCGGTGGATCTGGTTGGCGGCGCTGGCCGGCGGTTGTTCGTCCCACACGCCGTCGATGATGTTGTTGAGGCTGACCGCGTCACCCCCGGCGGCGAGGAGCTTGGCCAGGATGATCCGCTGGCGAACCGGACCAAGATCGACCTCCGAGCCGTCCCGCCGGCAGCCAAGACCGCCGAAGACCTTGAACTCGCAGTGGGACCGCGGCGCGTCCGGGTGCCTGCGGTCGGGCGTCGTCACGATTGACATCCTAGTGATGGAAGGGTTGCGGCTTCGCTTTTCGGCCCAGCCTGCGGCTTGCCCCGGGTTCTCCGCATCCCCCATCTTTCGTTGTCCGTCGAGTCGGTCGACAAACACGGGGACTACGTGATTCGGGTGATTCGCGAAACGCGCCATATCCGTACCTTCGGCAAGGTTCCCAGCGCGGAACGCAAGCCCAAGGAGTGCGCATGCCCCGTGTCACCGTTGGCTCAGAGGGAGCCAACCCGATCGAAATCTATTACGAAGATCACGGCACCGGTACGCCGGTAGTACTCAGTCACGGCTACCCGCTCAGCGGGCGGGCCTGGGAGAAGCAGGTCTCCGCACTGCTCGCAGCCGGATACCGCGTGATCACGTATGACCGGCGGGGTTGGGGCAATTCCAGCCAGCCCGCCAGTGGCTACGACTACGACACGTTCGCCAGCGATGTGAACGTGCTGCTCACGAAACTGGACGTACGCGACGCCATCCTCGTGGGTCACTCGATGGGAACCGGCGACGTTGCCCGGTACCTGGGTCGCTATGGCACAGGGCGGGTCGCGAAGGCCGTACTGATGTCGCCGATCCCGCCGTTCCTCCTCCGGACGGACGACAATCCCGAAGGCGCACCGCAGTCGTTGTTCGATGGGTTCATCCAGGCCGCACAGGCGGACCGGTACGTGTGGCTCAAGCAGTTCCTGGAGAACTTCTACAACCTCGACGTCTACGGCGGCTCGCTGGTCAGCGACGAGGCGTTCCGGGCCAGTTGGAACGTGGCCGTGGCCGGATCTCCCCTCGCCGCGGTGGCCTGTATCCCGACCTGGCTCACCGACTTCCGTGAAGACCTGTCCAAGATTGACTTGCCGGTACTCGTGATCCAGGGCGACCAGGACCGGGTCCTACCCATCGGGGTGACCGGCCAGCGGCTGTCCGCCTTCATCGGGGATACGCGGTTGCTCGTCATCGAGGGCGGGCCGCACGCCATCGCCTGGACCCACGCCGATCAGGTCAACGCTGCCCTGCTCGATTTTTTTCAAGAGTGAAAGGAAACACCGTGAAATTGTCTTTCCGGCGCCGCCTCATCTACGTAGGCGCGGCCATCGGTGCCCTCACCCTCGGTGCTGCCGGCACCGCGCAGGCCGCGACGAGTCACGGCGTGTTCTCCGGCCATTCGCGCCCCGCATCGGCCAAACCGACCGTCGTGCTCGTGCACGGGGCGTGGGCGGACGGGTCCAGCTGGGACAAGGTGGCAGCCAAGCTCCAGCACGACGGCTACCGGGTGGTCACGCCGCCGAATCTCCTGTCGGGCGTGGACAATGACGCCGCTAATCTCCGCGCATACCTGGACACCATCACCGGACCGATCGTCCTCGTCGGGCACTCGTACGGCGGCATGGTCATCACGAACGCCGCTCTGGGCGACAAGCAGGTCAAGGCCCTGGTGTACGTCGACGCGTACATCCCGGAAGAGCACGACACGGTGCTGTCGCTGACCTCGGCCGTGCCGGGCTCGGTCTTCGCGGCCGAAGCGTCCACCGTCTTCGACCAGGTCGCGATCCCCGGTGACGACCCGCACAATGTCAACCTCTACGTGAAGCCGTCGATCTTCGGCAAGGCGTTCGCCGACAAGAGCATTCCCGCCAAGGACGTGGCGGTGCTGGCCGCCCGGCAGCGTCCGCTGGCCTTCAACGCCCTGGTCGAGGAGTCCAACGAGCCGGCCTGGCGCACCATCCCCTCGTGGTCGGTGATCGGCAAGCAGGACGCCGTCATCCCTGCCGCTCAGCAGATCGCCATGTCCAAGAGGGCCAAGGCACACACCATCGAGATCAACGCCCCCCACCTGTCCATGGTCACGGATGCGGGCGCGGTCACCAATCAGATCGAGGCGGCCGCCAAGGCCACCGACTGACACGACAACCGGCCGTGGCATCGCTCAGCGCGATGCCACGGCCGGCCCCTTTCGCAAGCCCGCTTCTATATTCGACGAGTTCGAGGTAATTTGTCCTAGTTCACCGAGCGAGACAGGCCAACTGGTGCTGGCATGCCGACTCGCCGGACTTTCGGGTCAAACAGGGGTACGGCCATGCAGGAACTGCAGAACTCCTACCTGTACCGGACCCCGAGGTGAACGGCGTACCAACCGGTTTCCAGGTATCCCGGTCACCGTGGCCGCGTTGACCGGTTCGGCCCACGCGGGCGCGGTTGCTGCCGATGTCACGAGGTCGGCATCATGGTCCGGCTCGCGATGGATAAACCCGTCGGGCTCTACTGGGCCGTTACCGACGTGCACTACCCAATCCTCGTAGAACCAGCTGGGGTTGCAGGCGCACTGAGTGAACGTGAACCGGAAGTTGGCCCGGTAGCGGCCCACCTGCCCCGGCGAGAGTGTGAACAGGCGGGCCGTGCCACGGTCGCGTGGATATGCCGCACGGCCGGGTAGCCGATCAACACTCGTCGTGGAACCCTTAATGGTGAGCCACAAGCCGACGTCGCGGGCTCGCTCTATTCCCCCACTGAGCACCTCGTCGTGGCGCACGTAGCAGGCCGCCTCGTCATAAAGCACCTCGTGGACGGCCACGTCGCACATCGGTAGTGAGGCAGGAAGTGGCACCGGCCGGTTCAGGCCACGGCGGAGGTTGGCGTGCTGAGCGCCGCGTGCCGCTGCGCTCCACCGCACCCGCACCCGCTGGACTGTGATCACGCGCAACCATGACTCACAAGCTGCCATGACTCACAAGCTGCCAGCCTCGCCAGCTGTTATCCGCACATGCCGCCGATCGGGCATGCTCGCCGATCGAAGCGGCCACGCTCCGTGACGGGCTGGTAGGTCGCGTAGCATCCTGAACTGTCGATGACAGCGTGTCGCAGCTCCGGTACGTTGGCGCAATGACGACTTTCTGGACCTTGGGATGCGACGCCGAGGATCCGCAGCGGATCGCCGCCTTTTGGGCGCTGGCCCTCGACTATGTCAAGGAATCCGGTTTCGACGAGCCGGACAACGCGTCCATCGTCGACCCGGATGGCCGGGGCCCTGCCATTGGGTTCCTGAAGGTGCCCGAGGGCAAGGTCGGCAAGAACCGTATGCATATCGATATCCGGGTGGCCGGTCCAGGCCCCTGGGACAGGGTCGAGCGCGCCCGACTGATCCGGCAGAAAGTCCCCGAGTTGGTCGCCGCCGGCGCGGCTGTGGTCCGCGAGGAGTGGTACGGCGACATCCTCGGGCACGTCGTCATGCAGGACCCCGAGGGCAACGAGTTCTGCGTTGCTTGATGCCACGGCCAGTGCCGCCTTCAGTATCCGGATCTGGCTCCCGTTACGTTCTTGGAGCCCTCGTGTTGGGGGTGTAGGCCAGCGGTTTCGGCATGACTCATGGCTCCTGTCGTCATGATCTCAGAGGTGGTGTCACCGGGACCGCAGGGCGTTCGTGACCGCTTATAGGGACCTGGCCGGTGCAGTGTGGAGGCCTTTGTAACGTGGCTGCCGGCGCGTCGTCCGCGGCTGGCCTACCCACCGTGACAAGGAGCGCCTGTTGACCAAGTCCCATGACATCAGCCCCGGCGGGGGCCGCGGATTCGAGATCTTCTGCGGCGTTGACGTAGCCCGGGAAACCCACTACGCGGTGGCTCTCGACCGTGACGGGCGGCGGCTGGTCGAGCGTGCGCTGCCTAACGACGAGCCCGCCCTGCGGGCGCTGTTCGCCGAGCTGGCGGAGCACGGCCGGCTGCTCATGGTCGTCGACCAGCCCGCGTCGATCGGGGCGTTGGCGATCGCGGTCGCCCGCAGCATGAACATCGAGGTCGGCTACCTTCCTGGGTTGGCGATGCGACGCATCGCAGACCTGTATCCCGGTGAGGGCAAGACTGACGCGCGAGACGCATTCGTCATCGCCGACGCCGCCCGGACTTTGCCGCACACCCTGCGGCGGGTCGGCCCGGACGAAGAGACCGTGACCGCCTTGGGTGTGCTTGCCGGCTACGACGCCGACCTCGCCGCCGAGGCGACCCGGCTGACCAACCGGCTGCACGACGCCTTGCTACACGTTCATCCAGCCCTGGAACGGTTACTCGGCAAGCACTTCCGTCGCCGCGGTGTGCTGGAACTACTCACCGCGGCAGGGACTCCGCAGCAGCTTTGCGCACTCGACGAGGACGCGTTGCGTCAAGCGCTGGCACCACGGTCACGGCGTCTCGCGCTGACCCTGCCGGCGCAGATCCACACCGCGTTGGAACAGCAGAGCGTCGTCATCCCCGCCACCGTGCAGTACGGGCGGGTGATCAGCGGTGTCGCCGCCCAACTGCTGGCGGTCCTGGACGAGCGGGTGTCTGTCGCCCACGACCTGGACACCCTTCTGAAGGAGCACCCCCTCGTCGAGGTGCTCATCTCGATGCCCGGCGTCGGAGCCAGAACCGCGGTCGCGCTGCTGCTAACCCTCGGCGACGGCAGCACGTTCCGTACTTCCGGACACCTCGCTGCTTATGCCGGACTGGCGCCCGTCACCCGCCAGTCCGGACGCACCATCCGTAGCGAACGCCAGCCCCAGCGCGGGAACCGGGCACTCAAACAAGCCCTGTACCTGTCCGCGTTCGCCAGCCTGAAGCACCCTGACAGCCGCGCCTACTACGACCGGAAACGCGCCGAGGGCAAGAACCACACCTCAGCGCTTCTCTGCCTCGCCCGACGCCGCACCGACGTCCTCTACGCCATGGTCCGCGACCGCACCCCCTACCAACCCACCGTCCCGTCGAACGACGACGGCACCACAACAACGGCTTGACACGCGTCATAGGGACACCTCTGTGTCAAGAGGCGGCGAGGAACGGTGTTCTAGGCTGGGTGTTGGCGGGTCCGGGAAGTGACTGTTCCGAAGTGCCGGCTGTCGGGATTGAGCTGGCCGCGCTGGATTGAAGTGTCGCTCCCACTTGTCCTCCCGGACCCGTCTCTCCTGCTCCAGCATCCTTGATCATCTGCTTGTAGACCAGGTCGGAAAGTCGCCGTTTCAGGGCCCTCATCGCTTCCATCGACGTCTTCCCGGCAGCGAGTTTGCGCCGGTAGTAGTCCCGGCCTTCGGTGTCGTTGCGGAGCTGGACGATGGCCATGATGTGCAGAACCCGGTTGATGCGGCGGTTCCCTGCCCGAGACAGGCGGTGGCGTTGCTGGTCGCCGGAGGACGCGTCGATGGGGGCGGTGCCGTTCCAGGAGGCGAAGTGCCCGCGGCTGGCGAACCGGTGGATGTCACCGACGTCGCCGATCAGTCGGGCGGCGCCCGACGGGCCGATACCGTTGAGCCCCAGAAGGTTGCTGCCGGTCGCCTCGACGAGTTCGGTCAGCTGCGTGTTCGCGGCTTTGATCTTCTTGTCGATGCTCGCGAGTTCGGTGATGAGTTCGGAGGCGAGCTGACGGCGGGTGCGCCCGACGATGTCGCGGGGCCGCACGGTGTTGAGCAGGGCACGGGCCTGCGGCGCGGATAGGAACTTCTTCGCCCCGCCCGGCAGGAGTTCCAGGAGCAGTTGGTGCAGCCGGTTGATGGTGTCCGTGCGTGACCGGCCGAGGTTGTCGCGTCGGTCGACCAGCAGCCGCAGCGCGACACCGGCGTCGTCGACGGTGACCTGCCGCAACCCCTCGGTGCGCAGCGCGACCACAGCCACGGAGTGCGCGTCGACGGGGTCGGTCTTACGGCCTTGACCGGTGGCGAACATCCGGGCCCGGGCAGAGAGTTTCGCGGGGACATCGACAACGGTCTCGCCGTCGGCAACGAGGCGTTGAGCGATGTGCCGGCCGATGCCGTTGCAGCCCTCGACCGCCCAGAGACGTTCCTTGTACTGTCGGCCGAGGGCGAGCATCGCCTGGTAGCCGTCAGTGTCGGTGCCGAACCGGCCCTGGGCCAGGACTTTTTCGCGGTCGTTGACGACCTCGATGGTCGCGGACCGTTTGTGGGGGTCCATGCCGATGATCACGCGTGCCATGTTGTCCTCCTCGATCATGCCGAGTTGATGTCGGCGAGGAGGGCAGCGCTACTTCGAGCTGGGCAAACCCCTCTTGAGCCTCTCCGCGCCACGGTGACCGGCGGGCGCATGCCAGATGAGAGCCACACCAAACTGCGGTGGGCAGCCGATGAGAGAGCTATCCCGCCGGTCACCTCGACCAAGCCTGGCCGGGCTGCGGTCGTAGGTCCAGTCAACAAGTAGTCATCTTTGTCCGTCGTGGACGCCCTGGCGGGTAGGAAAATTTGGACGGCTGCCCGCCGACGTCGTCGTGGCTTGGTTCGATGAGACCGTCAAGTAGTCTGACGCTGGGAGCCGGTTCCAGGGCCCTGCATTGTTGCTTCGAGCACGCGAGTCCGCCTCTTGTTGTCCCTCGGCCCCGCGGGCAGCCACCTGATGGTGTCTGTGCTGGGCGACGAGGAGCGAGGGATGGAATCGACTGAGGAAGCAGCCGAGCTGGTCGAACGCGTTGCCGCGCTCGACATCGGTAAAGCCACGCTGATGGCGTGTATCCGGGCGCCGCACGAACACAGCGCCGGCCGGCGCCGTCAAGAGGTGGCCGAGTACCCGACGACGACCGGTGCGCTGCTGCGGCTCGCCGACCGGCTGCGTGAGTTCGAGGTGACCAGGGTCGCGATGGAGGCCACCTCCGACTATTGGAAACCGGTGTTCTACCTCCTCGAAGCCGAGGGGTTCGAGTGCTGGCTGCTGAATGCCAGCCACGTCAAGAACGTGCCCGGCCGACCCAAGACCGACAAACTCGACGCGGTATGGCTGGCCAAGGTCGTCGAGCGGGGAATGTGCGCACCCAGTTTCGTACCACCGAAACCGATCCGCAGGCTGCGCGACCTCACCCGGTATCGGCGCTCGCTCATTCGCGACCGCACCCGGGAGAAGCAACGCCTGGAGAAACTCCTGGAGGATGCCCAGATCAAACTGTCGGTGGTCGCCTCCGACATGTTCGGCGTCTCCGGCCGGGCCATCCTGGCCGCGCTGATCGCCGGGCAACGCGATCCGCAGGTCCTGGCCGAGCTGGCCCGCGGCCGGCTCCGCTCAAAAATCACCCAGCTACGGGAAGCCCTCACTGGCCACTTCGACGATCACCACGCGCTGCTCTGCGCCAAGATGCTCCAGCGTGTCGACGCGTTGACCGCCGACATCGCCGAGCTCAGCACCGTGATCGAAACGGTGATCAGCCCTTACGCGGCCCAGGCAGCGCAACTCGATGAAGTAACCGGTATCGGTGCCACCTGCGCTCAGGAACTCATCGCCGAACTCGGCGTGGACATGACCGTCTTCCCCACCGCCGCACACCTCGCGTCCTGGGCCCGGTTCGCACCCCGCGCGAACCAGTCCGCCGGCAAGACGAAACCCGCCACCACCGGCAAGGGCAACCCCTGGCTGGCCAGCACACTCGGCGAGATCACCGCAGTACTCGCCCGCAGCGACACCTTCCTCGGCGAACGCTACCGGCGACTGTCCCGACGCCGAGGCAAACTCCGCGCCATCGTCGCCACCGGCAACTCGGTCCTCACCGTCGTCTGGCATCTACTCGCCGACCCAACCGCCCGCTACCACGACCTCGGCGCCGACTTCCACGACACCCGATACCACCAACGCCTTCAGCACAACCTGATCCACCAACTCGAACGCGTCACGGGCCAACAGGTGACCCTCAGCGCCCGCGTCGAAACCGCCGCCGCATAACCAACCAACGCTCTCGGACTCACCCCTAACTCAACACAGCCATCGCGGCTACGCCGCGATGCTGCCGCCTGCCCACTCGCTGATTATTTTCGAGTCAGCCGATGAGCGAATACAACCGGCGGTCTCTGAGGTGATCGGCGTCGTATTTTTTCAGGGGCGTGCGTCGAACTGGATCCGGGCTTCGAAGACGCGGTCCATGTGCGTCTCCGCCCAGCTCTTGATCGCGATCATGACCGGGAACAGTTCATGGCCGAGCGCGGTGAGCGCGTAGTCGACGCGGACCGGCACCGAGGCAGTGACCGTGCGGGTGACCAGGCCGTCGCGCTCCAGCGTCCGCAGGGTCTGGGTAAGCATCTTCTGGCTGACGCCAGCGATGCGCTGGGCGAGCTCGCCGTGCCGCTGCGGGCCGCCGGCGAGCGCTGGGATCACCAGGGCGACCCATTTGTCGGTGAGCCTGCTCAGCAGCTCACGGGTCGGGCAACCTTCCAGGAACGCGTCGTAGTCCCGTTTGGCCTGTTCGCGGCGCTGTGCCGCGGTCGTCGTCGCCATCCTGCCCTCCACCGGTGCCCTAGGCACTTCACGGTACCTACTTTGTCACGGTGCCGGTGATTCGTACGGTCATGGCGATCACGAGGTCTCACGAAGGAGACGGCGATGCGCGCAGTCAGCTATGCACAGTTCGGAGGGCCGGAGGTCCTGCACGTGGCCGACGTGCCGGTGCCCGAGCCCGGGCAGGGGCAGGTGCGGGTGCGGGTCGCGGCATCAGTTGTACATCCGGTCGATCTGATGGTCCGCTCCGGTCGGTTCCCGGCCCCGTTGCCGGCCGGTCTGCCCTACACGCCAGGCTGGGACGTTGCCGGCAGCATCGACGCGGTCGGCCCATCGGTCGAGGAGTTCACGATCGGCGACGAGGTCATCGGCTTCTCGCCGTGGCTACAAACCACGGTCGGTGCCCACGCGGAGTACGTAGTCCTCGACGCCGCCTGGCTGACCTCCGCGCCCACCGGCGTCCCCGCCACCGAGACGGCGACCCTGCCGACCAATGGCCTCGCCGCCGCCCAGGCCCTCGATCTGCTAGCGCTCCCGGCGGGTTCGGCCGTGCTCGTCACCGGCGCCGCCGGGCAGGCAGGTGGGTTCGTTCTGGCGCTGGCCCGGGCGACCGGTCTGCACGCCACGGGACTTGCCGGGGCGGACGACCGCGAGTTCGTCGAGTCGCTGGGCGCGGCGTTCCTGTCGCGCGCGGACGATCCGACGGGGACGTTCGACGCGGTCATCGACCTGGCGGTGATCGGCCCCTCGCTGCTGGACCTCATCCGGGACAGCGGCGGCTACGTGGCCGCGTCACCCCCGCTTCGCCCGGAGCCGGTGCGGGGAATCCGGACCTTCGCGCTGGAGGTGCTACCGGACGGATCCCGGCTGAGCGAATTGGTCAAACTCGTCACCAGCGGCGACATCCCGCTCCGGGTCGCTGACGTGTACCCCTTCGCCGACGCGGCGGCCGCCCACGACCGGCTGGCCCGAGGCGGCGTGCGCGGCGGCGTGGTGATCGTCCCCTGATCCGCAGCGAAAGCTGGGCCGTCATGCTCAGGGTGAGCATGCCGCTCGCGCCACGCCTACTGCACGGCGTGGCGCGAGCGCCTTCGCCTGATCGACCATGAACAGGTCTCCTGGTCATGTGAACGACGCCGCCGGGATGGAACTCCGCCAGCGGCCTGTTGCACGCCCGCGCCTCCGAACCTGCTACTGACGGCGTTGCAGCCGTGCACAGATTGGCATCGACGGTCAGGCCCACTGTCGAAGCACGCACCCGAGCACATTCGTCGCCGGGTCAAATAATCAGCGGCGGCATCCGCTCATGGCACCCCTTTATGTCAAGATCGACCGACTGCGGAGCACAGGACCGGCGTTCCGCAGCGACGTGACCGCCCGCCTGGGCGGACGCCAGATCCTGCTCACCGACCCCGCCGGCAACCTCATCGAACTCTTCCAACCCGCCCACCCGTCTGGGCACACCCTGAGTCGAGCGCGAAGAGCTTGCGCAGTGCCTCGGTGTAGGACGTCTCGGCGGTCTGCCCGGCTAGTCCTACGACCTTGGTCATCGGGGCGTGCAGGAGTTTGTCGACCACCCTGCGTACCGTCCATGCGACCTCAGCCCGCGCGGTGTCGTCCAGGTCTGACAGGCGTGTGGTCAGTCGGCGCAACTCGGCCTCGACCACAGCGTTCGCCATGCCACGCAAGGCGACCACAATGCGTGCTTCTTTCGAAACGGCTGCGTCCATGGGAGTCTCCTTTGCGGGTTCGATGCGATGGTGTGGAAGCAGAAGCCGATGGGTCACTCGGGATGATTCGGCGTGCGCCGGCCGACGGTGAACGGCGAGGTCACCCCGCGGTACGCCACGTGCAGCACCATGCCCTGTTTGGCGTGCGGCAGGTTGTGGCAGTGGTCGAGCCAGATCCCCGGGTTATCGGCCCGGAACGCGACCTGCCACACCTCGCCGGGCAGCACATCGAACGTGTCCAGCCACAGCGGACTACCGGTCACCGGGCGACCGTTGCGCGACAGCACCAGCACGTGGTGGCCGTGCAGGTGCATTGGATGACTTTCGGTGCCCCGATTGACCACGGTGGTGCGCACGGCGTCGCCTCGGTCGACCAGCAGCGGCGGGATGTCTGGATAAACGGTCCCGTTGACCGTGTACGCGTAGCTCGGCATCCCGTCCAGGAATCGAACCAGCCGGTCCAGTACCAGCGTGTGGTCCTTATCGTAGCGATCGAATGGTCCGGGTGCGGAGGTGCCGTACTGGGTGATGTCCAGGTCGGTGCCAGCCGGGTGTGTCGGCATCGCGCCGGTACCCAGAAGCAGCCCGTCGGAGGTCCGGCCGTCCACCATCACGTGCACGGCCCCAGCGGGCATCGTGAACACGACGTCGTAGCGGCCGCCAGCCGGCAGCCGCAGCGTCGTCTCGGCCGTCAGTACGGTCGGGCCGTTGAGGTCCCGGCCGTCGATGGCGCTGACGGTGTAGGGCGTGCCGCCGACCGCCACGCGATGCGCGTCGTTGTCGGTGTTGACCAGCCGTAGGCGGACCCGTCGACCCGCGGGCACGTCCCGGGTCTGCCGCCGGTCGGATCCGCCGAGGATCGTCGCGCCGCTGTCGAAGCGGTGTACGGGCAACGTGAAGTCCGTCTCCTGCGGTTCGGTTCGGTCAGGAGTCACCACGAGAGTGCCGTAGAGGCCCTTGCGGACGGCTTCACTGGACATTTCGTGTGAGTGGTACCAGTAGCTGCCAACATCCTTGGCCTCGAAGCGATAGACGAACGTGCCACCCGGTGCCACCGCGTTCTGGGTGACACCGGCGACACCGTCCTCGCCGACCGGCACGTCGTACCCGTGCCAGTGCAACGTGACCCCGATGCCTGGCAGTTCGTTGCGCAGTGTCACCTCGACCACGTCGCCCTGGGTCACCCGCAGTTCCGGCCCGGGCACCTGACTGTTGAACGTCCACGCGTCAACCGTCGCGCCGGAGGGCAGGGTGACCGTCGCGGCACGGGCGGTGAGCGTGAACTTCCGGGTCGGCGTACGGCTCGGTCCACGCAGATCGGCGACGGACACGCCGGGTGCCGTGGCGGATCCGGCGTGGGCGGCGTGGCCGCTGTCCGCGCCGTGCGCGTTGTGGTCGAGTTCGTCGGGCAACCGGCTGCCGACGGCGGCCGTGACACCCGCCGCCAGCAGCGCCCCCGCCGTGGTCGCCACCACCGCGACCCGTGCCGCCCCGGCCGGGAGCCGCCAGACCAGCAGCGCCGCGGCGCCGGAACCGAAGACGGCCGCGACCGCACCGACCGTCACCGGATACCCGACCAGGAACTGCATCGCAATGCCCGCAACCGCGACATACGCCGCCGCGATCAGCACCGGTGCCGGAGGCGTCCGTCGACGGACCATCGTGACGGTAACCACCCCGGACAGCAACGCCAGCGGGACGGCGGTCACCAGCCGGTCCGGCACGAACCACCAGCCGGCACCGCCGAGCAGTGCGACCACGGCGGCGCGCGCGGCCGTGGCCAGCACGGACGCGATCAGCACCGCGGCGCCGGCCTTCGTACCACGTAACGGCCAGGCCGCCACCCACAGGCCACCGGCGACCACCACCAGGAACAGATCGAGGACCAGCAACACGTTCACTCCGCGTGCGCCCGCTGAGGCCCGCTGGCCGGCTCGTCGGCCGCCCTGATGGCGAGCCGGCGGGCGTTCAACAGGCCCCTGATGGCGATGCTCAGCACAGCCAGGCCGTTCACCACGTGCAGGGCGACGAGGTACAACGGCAAGCCGGTGCGGTCGATCGTGCTGCCGCCCAGCGCGCTGCTCATGGCGCTCAGGACGAACTGCACGATGACCAGGCCGATCGGCAGCGCGGCGAAGGCGATGGTTCGCCCGCCGGCCCGGGCCAGTGCCGCGACGATGGTGTTGACCACGGCGAGCGCCATGATGGCGGCCGCCCCGGCACGGTGCGCCATCCAGGCGTCCTCAGTGGGCGGACGACTGAACGCACCGACCCCGGCCAGATAGAACTGCGCCAGCACGACGACGAGGACGAGCGCGCTGGTGATGACCAAGATTTTGCGCACGTGGATCACTCCTTTGTGTTCGCATTGAGCGGGACGGACCCGACCAGCGGGCTGGTCATCAAGGGAAGGATCAGACTCTGGCCTCTTCCCGGACCGCGGCGGGCGGAGTCGGGGTCGGGGTCGCCTTCGGCGCCCGGCGTCCGGGCATCCACCAGTTGGCCTTGCCGCAGAGTTCCATCACCGCGGGGACGAAGATCATCCGGACGATGGTGGCGTCGATGAGCACGGCGACGGCCATGCCCAGACCTCCTTGCTTGACCGCGACGTCGGGGCCGAGCAGTGAGGTGGTGAAGACAGCGATCATGATGGCGGCCGCGGCTGTGATCACCTTGGCGGTCCGCGCCAGCCCTCGGGCGACGGCCACGCGGGTGTCGCCGGTTCGCTGGTACTCCTCACGGATCCGTGAGATCAGGAATACCTGGTAGTCCATCGACAGGCCGAACAGGACCGGGAACATCATCATCGGGACCCAGGTCGTGACCGGCATGGCGGTGGGGAAACCGAGTGCCGGGCCGAACCATCCCCACTGCACGACCGCCACCACCACGCCGTAGGCGGCGCCGATTGACAGCACGTTCATCACCGCGGACTGCAGGGCGATCGTGACCGACCGGACCAACGCGATCATCAGCAACATGGACATCGCGATGACGACTCCGATCATCAGGGGCAGGCGCGAGCCGGACTCCTCGGCGACGTCGATCGTGGCGGCGTTCGGTCCGCCGACGAGGACCTGTTCGCCGCCGGTTGTCCGGGGCAGCACGTCGTCGCGGAGCTCGTGCACCAGGTTCGCGGTTGCCTCGTCCTGGTATCCGGTCGTGGGGAAGGCGGTGAAGGTGACGGCCTGCCCGTCCGCACTGACCCGGGGTGGCGTGGCGTAGGCGACGCCCTCGGTCTTACTGACCGCTTCGACGACGGGGCGCAGATCGGCGTCCTTGGAGCCGACCTCGGTGGCGAAGACCAGGGGTGCTCCGTAGCCCGGCCCGAAGCCCTCGGAGAGGATCTTGTACGAGATGTAGCTGCTCCTGTCGTGGGGCTGGACGCTGGCGTCGGGTTGGCTCAGCCGCATCGACAGCGTCGGGGCGGCCAGCACCAGCAGGATCCCGCCGGCGAGGAGTGCGGCGACCAGCGGCTTGCGCTGCACCACGGCGGCCCAACGCTCGGCGAGCGTATGGCGCTCCTGGGACGGCGCGCTGACCTCCTGGTTTCGGCGGGACGCGCGGCGAGGCAGGCGCAGTGAGTTGATCTTGTATCCGGTGAAGCCCAGGAACGCGGGCAGCAGCGTCACCGCGGCGATCATTGTCACCAGCACCGTGATCGACGTGGCGACGGCCACCCCGGTCATCAGCCGCTGTCCCATGACGAACAGGCCCAGCAACGCGATCACAACGGTCGTGCCGGCGAACAGCACCGCGCGACCGGCGGTGTCGATGGCCTTGATCGTGGCGCTTTCGGGTTCATCGCCGTCCCGAAGGCTGTCCTTGTAGCGGGTCACGATGAACAGTGCGTAGTCGACGCCGACGCCGAGCCCGATCATCGCGCCGAAGACCAGAGTGAAATCCGGCGCGGGGAACAAGTGCCCCAGCAGCTTCGTCAGCGCGAGGCCGGCCACAATGGCCAGGAGGGCGGTCACGAGCGGCAAGCCCATCGCCACCAATGACCCGAAGGCGATGAACAAGATCACTGCTGCCGCCAGGATGCCCACGCTTTCGGCCGAACCCTGCGGGGGCGTCTCCGCTTTTTCCGCCATGTACCCGCCCAGCGCAACCGTGACGCTGTCGTCGGAGGCGTCCTTGACGGCGTCCACCAAGGGCTTGACCTCGCTCTTCTCCACCTCCTTGTCGCTCAGCGGGATGGTCACACGGGCGAAACGACGATCCTGCGTCACCAGAACCTTGTCCTGATATGGCGACGTCACCGGTCCGGTAATCGGCGAGGCGGCCAGATCGGCGAGGACCTTCTCGATCTTCAGCCGGGTGACGGGGTCGTCGATCCCCTTTTCCGCCTTGATCGCGAGCGTCAGCGTGTCCCCTTGCTGTTCGGGGAAATGTTTCTCGATCAGCTCCTGCGTCTTGGCGGACTCGGAGTCTCCGCCGGAGAAGTCGTTGTCGGGGGCGGCGCCGTAGCCGAAACCGAGGATCGACACGGCGACGACGCCGACGATCCAGGTCAGCAGGACCAGGCGGCGGCGCCCGTAACAAAACCGGGCTAGTCGCGCCAAAAGTCCCTCGGTACGGCGAGTCTCGGTTGGCATCATCTTCTCCTCGCTGGTTGGGCAGCTTGATCATGTCGCCCGACGCACCGCCGGTCGTCCTGCAGCCGCAGACAATCCGCGCTGCCGCCGATGGCGCAGCCCGCTGCCGCGGACGCCGCAGGCGCCGGGAAAGTACTGCGTACGCGGTAGGCCGTCGCTCGTCCGCGAGCAGGAGGTCGGCTGCGGCACCTCCGACTAAAGTGCGCGCATGAGCACGAGACGGTCCGGCGTTGCGGCCAATGTCAGAGACGGGGCGATCGCCGTCTGCGTGGCAGCGACGCTGCTGGTCGCCGGGCTGTCCGGGCATCGCTCAGGCACGGATCTCGACCTGCTCGGCTTTGCGTTGTTGGCGGCCGGCGGCCTGGCTCTGGCCGCGCGCCGCCGGGCTCCCGTTGGGGTCCTGGCCGTCACCGGGCTGTGCGCGGTGGGCTATCAGGCGGTCGGTTTCGACGTGCCCGCCGTCGCGTTCCTGTTCGCGGTGTACGCCGCCGTGCGGGCGGGCCACCGCGTCATCACCGTCGTGGCGGCTGTGATGATGCTGGCCGCTCTTCCGCTCGCGGCCCTCGCCCTGCCACAGGACATGTCCGTGGGCGAGGCGTTCGCCCGGGGCCGGGGCGCCCTCGAACTGGCTTGGCTGGTCGCCGCCGGTGCCGCGGGTGAAGCGCTGCGGCAGGCCGAGCGGCGGGCGGACGAAGCCGAACGCACCCGGGAGGAGACCGCGCTGCGCCGCGCCGACGAGGAGCGGCTGCGCATCGCGCGGGAGCTGCACGATTCGCTCACACACCAGATCTCGATCATCAAGGTGCAGGCCGAAGTAGCCGTCCACCTGGCCCACAGGCGCGGTGAACAGGTGCCGCAGGCTCTGCTGGCGATCCGGGAGGCCGGTCGTGAGGCGACCCGGGAACTGCGAGCAACGCTGGAGACGCTGCGCGACGATGGCAGGACCCCGCCGCACGGGCTCGACCACCTCCCGGAACTGGTGGAACGGGCCCGTGCGACCGGCCTGGACGCGACGTTGACGATCGCGGGGCAACGACACGAGGTGCCGGCCGCGGTCGACCGGACCGCCTACCGGATCGTCCAGGAGTCCCTCACCAACATCGCCCGTCACGCCGCTGCCGCTACCGCGTCCGTCCGGATCGACTACCGTCCGGACGCCCTCGCGATCCAGGTCGACGACGATGGCAAGGCGATGCCGGACAGCGCCCCGGTGCCCGGCGTCGGGCTGATCGGGATGCGCGAACGAGTCACCTCCCTCGGCGGTCACCTGCGTGCGGAACCACGCGACGAGGGCGGCTTCAGCGTCCACGCCGAACTCCCCGTAGGCCGAACGCCATGATCCGCGTCCTGCTGGTCGACGACCAGCCGCTCCTTCGCAGTGGCTTCCGCGCGCTCCTCGACGTCGAAGACGACATCGAGGTGGTGGCCGAAGCCGCCGATGGCGAGGAGGGCCTGGCTCGCGCCAAGGAACACCTACCGGACATCGTGCTCATCGACATCCAGATGCCGGTCATGGACGGCATCGAGGCGACCCGGCGCATCGCCGCAGACCCGACCCTGTCCGAGGTGCACGTCGTCATCCTGACCAACTACGGACTCGACGAACACGTCTTCCACGCGCTGCGCGCCGGCGCCGCCGGGTTCCTCGTCAAGGACATCGTGCCAGAGGACCTTCTGCACGCCATCCGCGTCGCCGCGCGCGGCGACGCCCTGCTCGCACCCTCGATCACCCGCAAGCTGATCAACCGGTACGTCACCGAGCCGTTGAACACAGGCGCCCCCGCGAGGTTGACAGAACTGACCAACCGCGAACGCGAGACCGTCGTGCTGGTCGCGCAGGGCCTGTCCAACGACCAGATCGCCGAACGCATGGTGATCAGCCCGCTGACCGCCAAAACCCACATCAACCGGGCCATGGCCAAGCTCCATGCCCGTGACCGCGCTCAACTCGTGGTCCTCGCCTACGAATCCGGCCTGGTGGCCCCACGCAACCGCTGACCTCCCAGTAAGGCATGGAAGGGCTCGGCTGTTCAGCGCCGCTCGCGCTGCTAAGCGGATACGGAGTTTTGTCAGCTGCTTGCGGTGAGGGCGTCAGCGAGGCGTTCGAGGGCCGCGCTGAAGTCGCTGGCTGAGAGGTGGCCGAAGCCGAGCCGGAAGACCCGGTCATCCTCGCCGAACCAGGATCCCGGTGCGACTCGGGTGTCGCGTTCGGCGAGGCGGGCGTAGAAGGTCCGGACCGCGTCGTCGGTGAACCGGTCTGTGGGCAGGCGCAGGCAGCACAGGGCTCCGCCGTCCGGGAGGACGATTTCGACCGGCTGGTCCCGCGTCCATTGCAGTAGCTCGTCGAGCGCCTCCCGGAGTCGCTTGGCGCGAGGCGCGAGGATCTCGTTCCGCTGCCGAAGCACCTGCGCGGCGAGGAATTCGTCGACGGTGGAGCAGGCGATCGTGGTGAGGAACTTGGCCTCACGCAGCTGGTCGTAGAGCGCGGTGTTGGTCGTGGTCAACCAGCCGAGGCGTAGGCCGGGTGCGCCGTGCGCCTTGGACACGGAGGAGCAGGTGACGAGCTGCGGCGATAGCGTCGCCGCCGAGCGCGGTGTCGCGACGTCGCCGTAGGTGGACTCCCGGTAGGTCTCGTCGACCAGGACGACCGCGTCCGGCGCGCGCTCCCGTACCGTCGCGAGCAACGTGCGCAACTCCTGCTCTGTGAATCGGACGCCGGACGGGTTCTGCGGCGAGGCCAGGGACACCAGACGTGTCCGCGGGTCGAGCTCCGCGGAGATCCGGTCCAGCGGCAACCGGTAGCCGTCGTCGAACGACAACGGCACCACGTCCACCCGTGCCCCGAGCCCTTCCGGGACCGTTCGAGCCGGCGGAAAGCACGGTGTGGCCAGCAGAACCCGATCGCCTGGGGCGCACGTGGCCTGGGCCAGGAGGAACATCGCTTCGATCGCGCCGACTGTCACCAGCACTTGCTCGGCGTCCACCCCGGTGTCGGCGGCGATCAGCGCGCGCAGGCGGGCATCACCGCGCGAGGTTCCATAGCCCAGCGGAACGGCGGCGAGCGTCGCCGCGTCGGCAAGGTCGCCGAGGTTCAGCGGTGGGCATGTGCTCTCAGCCAGGTCATAGCGAACCGAGAGGTCGATCAGAGCGGTCATGGCGCTCGGCGCGAAAGCGGTCATAGGCACATCATCGAGGTGTACGCCGAGCAGGGGCAGAGCCAACGTGAGTAGATTGGTTTGCCAATGGAGCCAATCGGGTTAGTTGAGCGGCTGGGCCGTTGGTCCTCGGGTCGGGGAGCCCTGTACCTGTTGCTGGCGGCACGGATACGCACCCTGATCGAAGAGGGCGAGCTCCGGCCCGGGGCGCGGCTGCCACCGGATCGCGCGCTGGCGTCCGCCCTGGTGGTGGGCCGTAGCACCGCGGTCGCGGCGTACGACCTGCTGGCCGGGGAGGGCCGCATCGTGCGCCGTCAGGGCAGCGGCACCAGGGTCGCCGGGACCGCGCCGGCGCCGGCACGGCCCACCACGGACGCACCGGCGTTCCTGCATCTGCTCGAGCCCCAGGACGGCGTGATCATGTTGGCGTGCGCAGCGCCGGACACACCACCTCCTGAACTGGTCGCGGCGTACACGCGCACCCTTCCCCAGTTGGCCGACACCGTAGGCGACATCGGCTATCACCCGATGGGGCACATCGCGCTCCGACGCGCGATCGCCGCCCGATACCAGTCACGGGGACTGTCCACCACGCCGGATCAGATCCTGGTCACCAACGGCGGCCAGCAGGCACTGACGCTGCTGGCCAGGGCGTTGATCCGGCCGGGCGACCGAGTACTGGTGCAGGCGCCGACGTATCCGGGTGCGTTGGAGGCGTTCCGGGAGGAAACCGCCGTGCTGCGCGCGCTACCGGTCAGCCTCACCGGGTTCGCGGCCGCTCTTGCCGAACACCGCCCGGTGCTCGTCTACGTGATCGCCACCTTCCACAACCCCACCGGTGCGGTATTGCCCGAGCAGTCGCGACGACGGCTCGCCGAGACCACTGCCGCGGCCGGTGTCATGCTGGTCGACGATGAGGTCCTCTCCGACCTCGGCTTCCCCGGCGAGCGGGCACCGCTGCCGTTGGCCGCGTACCACGACCAGGTGATCACGATCGGATCGTTGAGCAAAGTCGTCTGGGGCGGTCTCCGGATCGGCTGGCTGCGTGCGCCGGCACCGGTCATCGCTCGACTGGCACGGCTGCGGGCCGTTCACGATCTCGGCGGCAACATTCCCGCGCAACTGGCCGCCGCGGACCTCTTGCCCCGCCTGGATGCACCGCAGCGCCGAGGAGCCCAGCAGCGACAAGCCCGCCACGACCACCTGCGAGCCGAACTGGCCCACCACCTCCCGGACTGGCAGGCACCCGCCGTACCCGGTGGCCAGACCCTGTGGGTCCGCCTGCCGCACGGTGACGGCAGCTCCTTCGCACAACAGGCGCTTCGCCACGGTGTCGCCGTGCTGCCGGGCTCCGGACTCGACGCGGACGGCCGCAGCGCCGAGTACCTGCGCCTGCACTTCCTCGCCCCACCGGACCAACTCAGCGAGGCCGTTCACCGCCTCGCTGCCGCATGGCGCAGCTACAAGACTGGGCCAGGCCGGGACACGTTCCTGCCAACCATGGCGATCTAGCCACTGACCGAGACCCGATCCCCGAATCGAGTCGACCTCTCATCGGCTAGGCCGCGTTTCAGATGTGCCCAGGCGCCCTCGGTCGGGTTCAGGTCGGGGGCGTAGGCAGGTAGCCGGATCACGGTCAGCCAGTTCCGGGCGGCGATGAGTGCGCGCACCGCGGCGCTGACGTGCGTGTCCAAGTTGTCCCAGACCAGGATGATCGGGGCCCGTAGACGCTGGTGGACCTGGTCGAGCAGATTCGCATAGTCGGTCTCGGAGAAACTGCTGCGCTCACCCTTACGGCCGCGGTGGGTAATGGTGCGCCACACGAACCTGCCCCGCTCGCCGGGCTTGAGACAGACCAGGCCGGCGATCGAGACCCGACCGGAGCCCTTGCCCGACACCCCACCCCGACCACCGGAGTACGCCCACGCCTGGCCCACGTCTTGGCTTTCGGCGGTCGCAGGGTCTGACCCGCCTCGTCCTGGAAGCAGATCCACGCACTCCGCGCCCGCCGCTAGTACCGCTGGCCAGCGGCGCCGCCGCCACCCGGCGATCTGCTCCGGGTCACGTTCGACCGGCCGCCGGGCAGGTACCTGGACGGTGTAGCCGATGCGGTGCAGCAGGTAGGACACCCCGCGCAGGGTGTAGTCGACCCCGAACAGTTGGTGAATCACCTCAGCGATGCGAGCGAGGGTCCACCGCTGGTCCGCCCAGCCCCGTCCGGCCGGGCCGGCGTCAGTACCTCGGTCAACTGGCGGAGTTGTTCGTCGGTGAGTTTGCACGTTGACCCGCCCGCCCCGGTCGAGGCCAACGCCTCGTCGCCGCCGGCTTTCCACGTACGCCGCCACTGTCGTACCGACTTCTCCGACACCCGCAGTCGGGCCGCGACCCGCGCGGTCGACTCGTCGTGCCCGAACATCTCGGCCGCTTGCCGGCGTACCGCTTCTCGACGCTGCCGACCAGCCTCGCTCAGACCACCACCATCGGGATACCTCACCCCGCAGGTCTAGATGATCGATCCGGGCTACGTCCGTGCGACACGCCGAGGATCCTCCACAACAGACCTCAGCCTTTCAATCTCTGTAGCCGCTCACCATGGCCGGCCGCCTCGTCCGGCTACCTGCGGCGGCCATCGCAGAGCGGGCGGATGCGCGCGGATCACGGCTAAAGCGGACGTCGTAAGCCGCACGTCTTTTGGTGGCGCGACGAGTCAGGCCGGCTGGAGGAATTGCAGGAGCCGGGTGGTAAGTTCGGCTGGCTGTTCTTCGAAGATCCAGTGGCCGGAATTCTCGATGACGCCGCCGCTTACCGTCGTGGCGTACTGCGTGGCCTGGGTGGTTACTGCCTCCGCGAGGCTGGCGCGGGCGCCGAGGGCGAGTACCGGCATGTCGAGTTTCGTCTTGCCGTACTCGGCGTTGTCGGCGATGTCTTGGGGTAGGGCTCGGAAGTATTCGAAGCTGGCCCGCAGGTGAGCGTCGTCTTGCAGGTACCGGGCGTATTCGTCGACATCGTCGTCGCCGATGCCGTTCTCCTGAACTCGCATCGAATCGGTGAAGCGCTCGACCCAGAGGGCTTCCCGACCGTTCACAATTTGTTCCGGCAGCCCGTTCCGGAGGCTGAAGAAGCCGTAGTTCCATGCGGCCGGCCCGTTCGGTGTCAGTGCTGGTGCCTGGTAGAGGCTCTGGTCGGGGATGGGTGCCTCCGCGAGTACGAGCTTGCTCACCTGATCGGGGTGGACGGCGGCGTAGGCGTACGCGACCATGGCGCCGATGTCATGGCCGACGAGGCTGACGTCTTGTTCGAGGCCGAGTTGGCTGAGAAGCCCGTACACGTCGCCGGCGAGTGTCTTCTTGTCATAGCCCCCTGCCGGGGCGTCACTGCCACCAGCTCCCCGCAGATCGGGGGCGATGACCGTGTAGTGCCTGGCAAGCTCCGGCAGCACCTTCCGCCACATGTACCACGTTTGTGGATAGCCGTGCAGTAGCACCAGCGTGCTGCCCCGACCCCCGCGAATGTAGTTGATCGTCAGGTTACCGACACGCGCGGTCTGCTCGGTGAACGACTCCGGAACCCGCTTGCCGCCCATATGGCCACACCCTCTCCCGACATACGCGGTCGCTGGGCTACCCGTCCCCCGGGCCGATACACACCCCCCCGGCACGGGCGGGCGCCCGGGTATGTCGCTGCGTTCGTTGGGCCAGGGTTCGGGCGCGACGGACGGCCATGCGCTTACCGGCCGGAGATGGGTCCAGTCGGGGCCACCGCGACTTCAGCGTCCGGGAGGCGGTAGAACCCGATGCCGCCCCGAAATCTTCCATTCACCGTGTGACCGCTTCCGACATGGGACCCGGTGTGTCGGCTCTGTCCAGAACTGGATCACGTCCGGGCGGGTTTTCGCGGATGTGCGGCAGCGATCCGATTCTGGCGGTTAGCCTGCTGGTAGGAGGCTTGTGTCGCCCAAGGCGCTGTCAGTGGTGGCGAGTCCGAAGGGCGGCGGTGATGAACGGGGCGGAGTCGCTACTGCGAACCCTCGCTGACGCGGGAGTCGAGGTCTGCTTCGCCAATCCGGGCACGACCGAGCTGAAGCTGGTCGGTGCGTTGGAGGCGGTGCCGCAGGTACGCGCGGTCCTCGGCCTGTTCGAGGGTGTGGTCACCGGTGCGGCGGACGGGTACGCGCGGATGGCGGGCAAGCCCGCCGCGACGCTGCTGCATCTCGGACCGGGCCTCGGCCATGGCCTGCCGAACCTGCACAACGCCCGCCGGGCCAACTCGCCGATCGTGAACATCGTCGGCGACCACCCGACGCACCACAAGTCATACGACCCTCCGCTGGAATCCGACATCGACACCGTCGCCCGCTCACTTCGGGGCCCTGTCCGTCGGCCAGAGAACGTCGCCGGCGTGAGCCAGGACGCAGTCTCAACACTCACCGAAGCACTCGAACCACCCGGCCAGATCGCCACCCTGATCATGCCCGCCGACGTCTCGTGGTCCGACGGTGTGGCCGCCGATGCCGACGGGGGTCGACCGGTTGTGCTCGCCCGGCCGATGCCCACGGTCAAACCCGCAGTAATCAAGCGGATCGCCGAGCTACTACGCGGCCAAGACGAGTCGGCGCTGATCATCGGCGGCCCAGCGGGACGGGCGGCGGGACTGTGCGCGGCAAGCCGAATCGCCGCCGCCACCGGTGCCCGAGTCTTCCTGGAACTCCACTCGGCTCGGGTGGAACACGGGGCGGGACTGCCCTCGTTCCCGCATCTCGGCTTCTATCCCGATCAAGTCTTGCGGCAGCTCGACGGGGTACGGCACGTGATCGTCGCCGGCGCCCCCGCGCCGATGGCATTCTTCGCCTATCCCGGCAAGCCGAGCTGCCTGGTCCCCGATGACGCGCAGACCCACGTCCTCGCCGAAGTCGGCGAAGACGCAACCGAAGCATTGGCCGCGCTCGCCGACCTGGTCGCCTCCGACCACGAGCCGGAACTGGTCAAGCCGAGTCGTCCGGCGATGCCGGCCGGCCCGCTCACCGTCGAGACCTGGCCGGCGGTGATCGGCGCCCTCCTGCCAGAGAACGCGATCGTCGTGGACGAGACCATTAGCTCCGGCAGTGGGCTGCACGCCGCCACCGCCGGCGCGCCGCGCCACGACGTCCTGCAGGTATGCGGCGGCGCGATGGGCGGGGGGATGCCACTGGCCATCGGTGCCGCCGTCGCCGCACCGCACCGGCCGGTGATCGCCCTGGAGGCCGACGGCTGCGCCGTCTACACCCTCTCCGCGCTCTGGACCCAGGCGCGCGAACGCCTGAACATCACCAACGTGATCCTGAACAACCGCTCCTACGCGATTCTCAGGCAGGATTGGCAGCGCCTCGGAGCCGGCGCGTCGGACCCGCACACCAACGCGCTGCTGGACCTCGCCAACCCGGACATCGACTTCGTTGGGCTCGCCCGCGCGTTCGGTGTCCCCGGCAGCCGCGCCTCCACCGCGGAGGAACTGGCCGAACAGTTCAACCAGGCGATCGCCGAGCCGGGTCCACACCTGATCGAGGCGCTCATCCCGCCCATCGCCTGACCGAGCGGCGAGGCTGGCCGGCAGGCCACCGCCGAACCGCCGGCAGCAACCGCCCGAATCCCTCGTCTGCCACGCTCCGCTCTGAATGAGCCCCGGGCGAAGTGTCTTGTCCGGCATGATTTGAGGGGCCGGCCAGCACCGGAGGGGGGCGGCGGCATGGACGAGGACGCGCGCAAGCAGGCGCTGCTCACTGCCCTGACGACCGAGCACTTCGTGCTGCAGACCTCTCGCAGCGCCACGATCACCGAGTCCGTCGGGCGGGCGACGGTGTTCATGTCGCTGCTCTCCGCCTCGCTGATCGGGCTGGGCTTCGTCTCCAGCAGCGCTCAACTGATCAAGCCGTACCTCGGCGCTGTGCTGCCGACACTGGTGATCACCGGGCTGCTGACCTTCGGCCGGCTGGTCCAGACCATGCGGGAGAACTCGCTGGACCTCCAGCGCATCCAGCGCATCCGCTCCTACTACCATCACCAACTCGCCGGCGAGCACACTTTCTTCGCCGACTCCGCGACCGACGAGGGCGGCAAGCAGGCGGTCGGAGCCGCGGTCGCCAGCAGACCCGTTCGCTGGCAGCTGCTGCTGACCACCGCGGCGATGGTCGGCGCGGTCAACGCACTGCTGATCGGCCTAAGCGTGACCCTGTTGACCGGATTACTGAGCAGATCGATCGGGTTGGCGATTGTACTCGGTGCGGTGGTGGCAGTGGTCGCCTTCACGGCACAGGTCGTTTACATCAACCGGACCTCGATCTGGCTGGCAAATTAGGCGCCCCAAGTAGTCTGCTCCGCCTGGCCGACCACGGCATCCTCGCCGATAGGATCGCCGAGCAGCTCTGGATGACCGGACACGGAGTCAGTCCGGCCGAGCGGCGGTCGTGGAGGAACAGCCTCGCCGTCTTCGTTCAGGATCGCGCCGACGCGGGACTGGATCAGGTCGAGGTGCTGGTCGAATACGGGCTGCCGGTCACCAGTGAGCGGGCCGACGCGGTGCTCGTCGGCGCCCACTCGGAGACCGGCGAGGACTGGTACGTCGTTGTCGAGCTAAGGCAGTGGTCGTAGGCCGAGTTCTACGAGGGCTCGAATCCTCGTCGGGCGGAGAGGCCACCGGATTTCGGGCGCTCATGGCCCGACGGCGGGGCGCGGCGCGCGCTTCCTCCCGTCCCGTACCGGGACCGTGATGCTGACAAACTTACGAGGGGCGGTCGGGGAAAGCGTGCGTCAGATGACGTGACCGCGGGCCATCACGGTGGCGAGGGCGGTACGCGAGCCGACGCCGAGCTTGGGGTAGATCCGGTACAGGTGGGTGCTGACCGTCCTGGGGGACACGAAGAGCCGGCCGGCGATCTCCCGGTTGCTCAGGCCCTGCGCCACCAGTAGGGCGACCTGCAGTTCCTGCGGAGTGAGCTGGTCAGCCCCGTCGGCGGGTCGGCGCCGAGTCTCGCCGGAGGCCCGTAGTTCCCGTTGGGCGCGGGCGGCCCAGGGGCGGGCGCCGAGCGCGTCGAAGGTGTCGGCGGCGGCGCGCAGTATCGACCGGGCTGCGGCCGGCTGGCGACGCCGGAGCCGGGTGCCGTAGGCGAGCTGGAGGCGGGATCGTTCGAAGGGCCATGCGGTGAGATTGGTCTCGAGGGCGGCCCGCAGCGCCACCTCGGCCTGCTCGTCCGGCGCCACCAGGGCCCGCGCGCAGCGCAGCGTCACCCGCAACTGTGGCGACGGGCCGGCTTCGTCGATCGGCTCCAGCTCGCGGATCCGGGCCGCCACCTGGTCGTGCCGGTCGCAGTGCGCGCCGGCCTCGGCAAGATGGGCGATGACGGAGAACCGGACGTACGGGTGGTAGGAGGCCGAGGACGGATCGAAGACGGCGTCCAACTCGTCGTGGGCTTCGGCGTACCGTCCGTCGGCCAGGGCGGCGACGCCGCGGATGACCCGCACCATGGCGAGCATGGTGTGTGCGCCGTTGGACAGCAGCGCCCGTTCGCATTCGTCGGCCATGGTGCGCGCGGTGTCGCTGTTGCCGCGTAACGCCTCCGCGTGCCCTTGGTTGAGCTTGTTGGGCAGCACGTAGTTGCGCTGCCGGGTCTCTCCGCCGAGCGCGTCGGCCTCGGCTGCCGCGGCGCGGGCGAGGGAGGCGTCGCCGAGCGCGACGGCATTCCACGCCTGGTAGGTCAGTGCCCAGGTGAGCGAGATGAGGTTCCCCTGCTGGCGGTTGAGCGCGACCGCCTCGGCGGCCAGCCGGGTAGCCGCTCCGAGTGCGCCGACCGCGGTCGCACCCGCCGCGAGCTCGGTCAGATCGATCCCGGACAGGTCCGGCCGCTCCAGCAGGGTAGCCAACCGCTCGACGACCACGGCACCCCGTTCGACCGGCGCGATCAGGCCGAGCGTGGCGACCAGCCGAGGGGTCAGCGGGGTCAGCGCAGGCAGGTCGAGGCGGTCGAGCAGGGCGAGCCAGTCGTCCCGCAGCTCCTGGTCGAGGTTCGAGAAGTAGCCGCGCAGCGCGACGCGGGACAGGACGTCCAGGGCACAGTCGTGGTGACCGGACCGGCGCAGCCCTTCGGCAGCGGCGATATGGGTGGGCAGCCGCGCGGCAGCCGACCAACCGCCCTCGGCGACCTCCCGAAGCAACTGCAGCACCACCTGGTCCTCGACCGACAGATCCTCGGGGACGATTGCCCGCAGGAGCTGGGCCGCATTCTCGTGGTCCGCGACCTCCAGCGTCATCTCCAAGGCCCGCAGCAGCAGGCTCGCGCGCCGACGGACGTCGCCGGTCAGCTGGGCGGCCCGGGCCCACAGCGGCGCTGCCGCACCGGCCGCACCGCGCTGACGTAGCCGGGCGGCGAGCTGGTCCACCTCGTCGGCGACCTGCTCGTCGGTGCCGACGGTGGCCGCCGCGCGGTGCCGGACCGCGCGTTCCGGGTCACTCGTCACCCGGGCAAGCGCGCTATGCGCCTGCTGCCGCTGGGAGCAGGTCGCCTCATGCTGGATCGCGGACCGCACCAGGGGATGCCGGAACCGGATCTGAAAGCTGTCGTCGATGTCCACCAGGCGGGCGGCGATCGCCGGCTCCACGTCCTCGACCGTCAGCGGAACGCCAGCCACCAGGGTCGCGGCGGCCATGATCTCGTCGAGCCGGTCGCCGTCGTCGAGCGCGGCGACCAGCAGCAGCGCGCGGGTCAGGACCGGCATCTCGGCGATTGACAGGCCGAAGGTCCGTTCCAGGCGGGTGGTCAGCGGCAACGAGGAGGACAGCAGCACCGTCTCGCCGGCACGCGTGACGGCCGCAGCCAGTTCCCCGATGGCAAGCGGGTTGCCGGCCGCCTCGGCCAGGATCCGTGCACGCAGCCGTGGATCCAGGCCCGGAGCCCGCTCGTCCAACACGGCCAGCGAGTGTTCCTCTGACAACGGCTCCACCTGCAGCTCCGCCACGGACATCCGGGCCAACCGAGCCTCGGTCTCCGGGCCGTCGCGCATCGCCAGGATCAGCGCGACCGGGTCGGTGGCCAGGCGTCGCCCGACGAACGCGAGGGCTTCCCAGCTCGGGGTGTCCAGCCACTGCGCGTCGTCCACCAGGATCAGCAGCGGTCGGTGCGCGGAGCGTGTGGTCAGCGCGTCGAGCAGCGCCAGTGAGAGCTGGAACTGGTAGTGGTCCAGGCTGCCGCCCACGGCCGGCGGCAGGCCGACACCGAGCAGCCCGACCAGCGTGTGCGCTGCCGCGAACGGCAGTCGCCACTCCGCCTGCACCCCGACCAGCGTCAGCGTTTCGATCCCGCGGCTCGCCGCCTCCTGTCCGACTGCGGTGAGCAGTGAAGACTTACCGATCCCCGCCCCGCCGCGCACGACAAACACACCACCCCCGTCGGGCAGCCCCTCCACAAGCCGCCGGAGAACGGCGAACTCCGGCTCGCGTCCCCAGATGATCTGCCTCACCAGTGAAGGATTGCCCCCGGTCATGGCCAGCCAGGGAGAGCCACTGCTCGGAGTGTGACCCGTCACAATCCGAGCAGCGGCTCTCCCAAAGGGCACGCGAACCTCGACATTCTGCCCATCGGTCGGCTACGTACCGTGCGCTCCGGGTGGCGGCTGCTCCGCCTTCGTGGCGGCGTCCGACCTGGCCGGCGGGGGCCGCAGGTGCCCCGGTCCGATGCCGCAGCGAGCCTCCCATGTCGAATGACGCAGGTCATGCCGGGCAGACCCCACATCTACGTCAGACGACGTATGCAAGCCGACCCGGCGAATTCCTATCCTTCTCAGCGATTGACGGGGTTAAGAGCTGCGGTGACCTGGCGCGTGGCGGCCCTGCTTGTGGAAGGACGTGTCATGACGACCGGGCGCGAACACTCCGAGTCCACCAGGCGGCGAACCTTACTGAAAGGGGCGGTGGTCGCTGCTGTGCCTGCGGCGACGGGGCTGCTCGGTGGAAGTCTGGCGTACTCCGGCAGCGCGAGTGCGGCGGACACGCTGCCGGAGTACGCGCCGGTGCCCGCATCCTCGATCGGGCCGGCGCTGAACGCCGCCGGGTACCACGTCGGCCGGATCCGGGGAAACCTCTACTGGGTGACCGACGCCTATTACCAGGCGATGTTCCTGACCACCCGGGAAGGCGTCGTGCTCGTCGACGCACCGCCCACGATCGGACACAACCTGCTGCGGGCCATCGACGACGTCACCCAGGCCAACGACATGCCCAGCAAGGTCACGCACCTGGTCTACTCCCACTCGCACGCCGACCACATCGGCGCCTCGGCCATCCTGGGCAAGGACGTGGTACGCATCGGGCATACGGAGACCCGCCGACTGCTCCTTCTCGACCGGGACCCCAACAGGCCGGTGCCGACGGAAACGTTCGACCACCGATACGTTCTGAAGGTGGGCGGCGAGCGGCTGGAACTCGCCCACCACGGCCCGAACCACTCGCCCGACAACATCTTCGTCTACGCACCCGCGCAGCGGACCCTCATGGTCGTGGACGTGCTCTACCCGGGATGGGTGCCGTTCAAGAACCTCGCCGTCTCCCAGGACATCCCCGCCTGGGTGAAGGCGCACGACGTGGCGATGGAGTACCCGTGGCAGACCCTGGTCGGCGGCCACCTCGGGCGCCTCGGTGTCCGTGCCGACGGCGACATCCAGAGGCAGTACATGGCCGACCTCGACGCAGCGGTCCGCAACGCCTCGGCGACGTTGGACCCCACGCCCTACTTCCACAAATACGGGCCGAGCGGCAACTCGTGGGCGATCTTCAAGACGTACCTCGATGCCGTCGCCCGCCAAGCCGCTGAGCCGGTGGTCGCCAAGTACACCGGCACCCTCGCCGCCGCCGATGTCTTCACCGTCGACAACGCCTTCGCACTGCTGGAGTCCCAGCGGATCGACGGTGGACTCCTGGGCCCCTTCGGCGTCCACCCGTAACCAACACTGAAAGTGCAGGCTGATGAAGAATCCTCTGCTCCGCATACTCGCAGCCGCAACAACCGCGGCAACCATCGTCGCGGTCCTGCCCATTTCCGCCTCCGTGCAGGTCCCGGCTGCGGCGGCAGCCCACTCCGCCGAGCAATCCTCCGCCACCGCAGCGGCGAAGCCACCGGCGGGGTTCACCGAACGTAAAGTCGTGGTGGGCGACATTGGCATCAACTTCGTCGAGGGCGGACACGGCAAGACGCTCGTCCTGCTCCATGGCTACCCGCAGACCTGGTACGAGTGGCACGACATCCTGCCCGAGCTCGCCCAGCACTACCACGTCATCGCCCCGGACCTGCGCGGCGCCGGCGGCAGCGACGCCCCCGCCGCGGGATACGACAAGAAGACCCTCGCCGACGACGTGCACAAGCTTCTGGTCACGCTCCACCGTGACCAGGACATCCGCCTGGTCGGCCACGACATAGGCACGATGGTCGCCTACGCCTACGCCGCCGCTCACCCTCAGGATGTCACCAGGCTCGTCCTCACCGAGGCTCCCATCCCCGACCAGACGATCTACAACTTCCCCGCTCTCACCTCCCAGGGCCCCGGTTTCTGGAACTTCGGCTTCTTCAACGTCACAAACGGCCTGCCCGAACAGACCGTCAAAGGCCGCGAGACCCAATGGATCGAGCGCTTCACCGACATGCTCGAATACAACAAGGACGGCGTGACCCCAGGCGACGCTGCCATCTACGGCTACTACCTCAAGCAGCCCGGACACACACGGGCAAGCTTCGAATGGTTCCGCACCCTCAATCAAGACGTCGCGGACAACGCCGTCAACGCCAAGACCAAGCTCACCATGCCGGTACTGGCCCTCGGCGCCCAGTACAGCCTCGGCGGTTCCGTCCCCGACCAGGTCCGCAAGTACGCCACGAACGTCACCGGCGACGTCGTTCAGGACTCGGGCCACTGGATGTGGGAGGAAAAGCCCGAGGAGGTTACGAACAGGCTCCTGACCTTCCTCAACAACAGCTGACCAACGTTCACCACGTCACCCAAGCCGTCGCCCGCATCCACAACACCGCTCTCGCGGTATGACTAGACACAACGCCGTTCAGTTAGGCGGTGGGGTGGTTTGTTAAGCGCGGCGTGGAGACAAAGCAGCGGAGCTCCGGTGTAGAGGGGTCATTCTAAGACGCCCTGAACACCTGGAGCTCCGCTGGCTGATCAGACTGCCTGCAGGGCTCGTAAAGCCGGTTGGCTACGCTGGCTGCGAATACTCGTTGATCAACCCGCCGGGGATGGGGCGCCGTTGGATCCTGGCGGCGGTCAAGTCAGTGACTCCCGACGCCGGGTTGGGCGGCTGCTGGCCGAGCGATCGATGTGGTCGGTGGCTGTTGTAGTGGGTCGTGCATCCGGCGAGGACGGCCGCGAGGTGGCGGTCGCCGATGATGAGCATCCGGTCTGTGTACTCCCGGCGTACGATGGCCACTCCTCGTTCGACGAACGCGTTCGCCCGGGGGCCTGCGGCGGGGTCTTGATCACGTCGATGCCGTCCGCGGCGAACACCGTGTCAAAGACCGCCGTAAATTTCGTATCGCGGTCGCGGAGCGGAACCGCAGCGCAGCTGCGCGTCGGTCGAGGCGCACCAATTCTGTGCCTGCTGGGGGCCACCCAGGCACCGGTTGGATGGGCGGTCACCCCAACCACGTGGACTTGGCGGGTGGCGCGGGTCCGTCGCCCGGTAGGCCGTCTCGTCTGTCGCTGGCCCGAGGGCTCGGCTCATCAGCGTCGGCCAGCGCACTCTGCAGCCCGACCCGCACGACAGACACATGCAGACCGAGCGGGCGCACGCCACGCAGCAGGCGCACCGACATGATGGCGGCGACACGGCACTCGAACAGGGTCCCCGGCCCTATCCGTTGAGGAAGTCAAGCAGAGCGGACAGCGTCTCCTGGGGGTCTTCGAAGATGGACGCGTGGCCGCCTGCCACCTCAACGAGGCGCGCGCCGGGGATACCCGCGGCGATTTCCCGAGAGTGGGCCGGCGGGATGAACCGGTCTCCCGCCGCCGACACGACCAGGGTAGGTGCCTGGATCTTGCCGAGGTCGGGGCGGACGTCCAGCCGGAGCCCGAAGTCGATCTGGGCTGCGGTTCCCGGTGCGGGGTGAGCGGTCATCATCGCCATGACCTGCGGCAACTGCTCCTCGGGCAGCGCGGCGAGGAACTCGTCGGAGAACGACAGCATGACGAGCAGCTTGCCCAGGTCCTTGTCCTGGCGGTCGAACATCGCAGCCCAGAGGTCCAGGTTCATCCGCAGGGTCGGACGCGGCCGGGCAAAACCGACGACGGTGGCCAGCTGGGAGATCCGCTCCGGGTGCCGGGCGGCGACCTTGATCGCGATCGGCGCGCCGAGGGATGCGCCTGCCAGGGCGAACGTCTCCAACCCTGCTTTCCGCGCGGTGGCGACGATCTGGTCTGCGACCGTGTCGACGTCCAGCGGGCCGTCGGGCAGGGGACTGTCGCCGGAGCCCGGCAGGTTCGGAAGGACGACCGTGTACTTGGCAGCGAGGCCCTCCAGCACGGTCCCCCAACTGCCGAGGCCGGTGCTGCTGGTGCCGTGGAGAAGTACCAGTCCAGGGCCCTTGCCCTGAATGTCATAAGAAAGTATTTCAGTCACTCGTGAACCGTACGATCGTTTCTACAGCCGGGGTACGACGATTCGCGCTTTCCCAGGCGGCCATTTCTGCACGAACCAGGCGACTGGCCCTCCCCCGCTACAGCCAGGCCGCCGCGCCGGCCGGCCCAGCGTCGAATTGTGGCTCGTGCTTCCCGGGTTCGGCGTCGACGACGAGCCAGAAGGAGCATCTGAGGGGGGACGGCCGGTCGGGTGGCCCTCTCTTCGGGCAGCCCTTCGTATGAGGCCGGGCGACTTATCGGCGATGCCAGGTTTCAAGGACAGGCGTAGCCGGGAAAGCCAAGCTTGAGAAGGACGACTACTGAGGGTCACCTGGGGACCGGACTCCGGAACGCGACCGCGGCTTGAGATTAGGATCGTCCCAGTCGCCGGCCGCAGCACGAATAACCAGGTGAGTAGCCTGGTAGCGTGTTGACGCATAGCCTGCGGTCCGCAGAGGAACTGGAGCAGGCGGCCAGGCAGAGTTACATGCCTGTGATCGCCGAGCCGCGCCCCGACTTCCAGGGGCGGCTGGCCCTGCAAACTCTGGGTAAGGCCGTCTCTCTCTCCGAGGCTCGGACGACGCCGCTGCGGACGTTTAGGACCGCGCATATGGCCGCGAGAACCGAGCGGGACGATCTGCTGCTCTTCTGCGTCCACGTGGCGGGCTTCGGCCGGCTACTCCAGCACGGGCGAGTCGCCGAACTGGGCCCGGGCGTCGGAGTCCTGTACGAAGCTCGGAGCGCGTGGGATCTGAACGTCGCGACTGACGTTCACAGCCTCCTCCTGCAGTTCCCGCGTGATGTACTGCCCTTGCGCTCGGCCGAGATCACCGGCGGCCTCGCACGGCGCATGAATCCGCTGTTGCCGGCCATGCGGCTGCTGTCGGGATACATCAGCCAGCTATTCCAGCTCGCCGACGGTCTCTCCGATGAGCAGCGTCACGACGCCGGCCTGGCGGCGATCGAAATGCTCATGATGGCCCTGCGAGGCACGACCCCCACGGTGCCCGTTGAGCAGAGCGCCGGTGAGGTGCTGCTGGGGTTGATGCGAACCCATATCCGCGATCACCTCGCCGATACGCGTCTCACCGTGGCGGAACTGGCGCGCAGGCATCACGTCTCCGTCCGGCACGCTCACGCGCTGTTCTCCCGGGTCGGGACCACACCGGGGACGTACATCAGGGAGCAGCGGCTGCTGGCGGCACGGGCGATGTTGTCGGATCCGCGGCACAACACCCGCCTGGTGTCGGATATCGGAGCCGCTGTGGGGCTGGGCGAGTTGCGGACATTCGAGCGAGCGTTCCAGCGGCAGTTCGGGACGACGCCCGCACGCTGGCGGCGGGAGCATTAGACACTTGGCCCAGCTACTCCTCCGGGCTCCTTTCGCGAGCCTGCGCTCACCATCCCACAACACCACGCCGGGTCGCAGCTCGTCCAGCGGCCTCCCGGCAACGCTGGAGCCACAGTTTGGAAGATCGTGGTCCACTAACCTGATCTGCCCGAAGTGCCTGATTGTCGGCGGCGTCGTGGTGCCCGTACCTGCCCGTTCGCGACCAGGTACGGCATCGGCATATGACACGTAGCTGACACGATCCGGCCGGCTGCGGCTGCCCGGCGTCGTACGGCTTCCCGCCCCATCCTTCGGGCTGGGGCGGCTTGCCGTGGCGCCGGGCCACCGCGCGCCTGGGCCACGTACGCCCGCGGCAAGCCGCGTAGCGGCGCGGCAGCGATCGCCCCGACCTCGACGGCGGGCTACCACCCTCGCGATCATCACGGCGTGGAGTTTGCTCGCTAGCTCCGCCGCTAGGGTGACCCCCGTGTCGATCCTGGAACCGGTAGTGGGCGAGTCGACGGTGGGCTGGTCGGGTTCATATCGTGGCGTCCCGTCCCACCGGCCAACACACGTGCCTCCGATCGGGTCTCGCCGAGGAGATCGATTTCGGTTACGGTGATCAGATCGTGTTCTCGTCGCGTCGCCGTGTCCTCGCCGCCGTGGCGGCTACCGCCGCCGTCCTCGGCGTGGGATCGTTCGCCGTCCTCCGGGCCACCGGGGACCGGGCCGACGAACGGGCCGCCAACCAGGTCGTCCAGTCCGCCCCGCCGACCGCCAACCAGGTGGTGCAACCCGGCGCGCCGGGTCAGGCCGGCCGTACCCTCTCTCCGGCCGAGCAGTCCCAGTTGCCGCCGCCTCCGGCACACACTCCGGCCGACGCCCAGTTCATGCAGCGGATGATCTCTCATCACCGGCAGGCGCTGGAAATGACCGCCCTCGTCGCGGACCGCGCGGCCGGCCCCGAGGTGTCGCTGCTCGCCCGGCGGATCGAGACGTCACAGCGGGACGAGATAACGCAGATGGAGCGGTGGCTCACCGAACGTGGTGAGGAGGTGTCGGGGCCGCACGCGCACCACACCGGGCACGACGCCGCGATGCCCGGGATACTCAGCCCGGAGCAGCTCAGCCAACTGGAGCGGGCCCGGGGTGCGGAGTTCGACCGGCTGTTCCTCGACCTCATGATCCGTCATCACAACGGTGCGCTGACCATGGTGCAGCAGCTCTACGCGGCAGGCGGCGGGCTTGAGCCGGCGAGCGACCGGTTCGCCCGCGAGGTCAACGCCGACCAGGGCATCGAGATCAGAAGCATGCAGGAGTTGCTGGCCACGCTTGGCGGCGGTTGAGCGGACGGCGGGAGCCGGACAGCGTCGAGGGCCGCGTCCTGCCGATGTCTCGACAGGACGCGCCCCCTGACGGTCGCTGAGGATTGTCAGTCAAGACCTGTGCACTGGCCAGCGGCCGGCCCGTGCACCGTGTTGGCCGCACCGAGGTTGATCGGCGCCGGCACGTTGCCGGTACAGGCGAGCGGGCCGCGTACCGTGCTGTCGGCGATGATCGGCTCGACCGTGCCGGTGCCGCCGTTCACCGAAACCGGCCCATGGATCTCGGAATCCACGATGGCGGCGCCGCCCATCGTGCCGATGATGCTCACCGGTCCGCGTACGGTGCTGTGGTAGAGCTGCACCGCCGCCGCGTTCGACGCCGAGACAGGCCCGGAGATCGACGAGTCGATGGCGAGCAGCGAGGCACCCGGCCGGACCGTGACCGGGCCGGAGACCGTCGCCCCGGTCAGGCAGGTGACACCCGAGACCGTCAACGGGCCGTTGTGCCGGGCCGAGATGGTCGAGGTGCAGGTCCGGCTGAGTTGGTCGAACCGGGCCCGGGCCACCGCGAAACTCGGCGCCCAACTGATCCTGGTCTGGTGCTGGGCGTTGAACTCGGGCAGGTGCACCTCACGGGCCGCGGCGATCTCCGCCTCGGTCAGGTGCTGACTGGGCCGCAGGCCGAAGACGTCGAGACCGCGCGCGATCTCGCTGCCGTAGACCTGGCCGTTGTACCAGTACGCCGACCAGAAGCCACCGAGCATGATGGAGGTCGGACTGATCGCCCCCCGGTCGAAGTAGCCGATCTCGCGCGGGTGGGCCGAGTCGGTGAAGTCCAGCAACGAGACGCCGCCCTGGTACCACGCCTGGGCCAGGATGTCCCGTCCCGGCACCGGAATCAGCGAACCGTTGTGGGCGACGCAGTTCTCCTGGAGCGTCTGCGGCACCGGCAGCTTGTAGTAGCTGGCGAAACGCATCTTGCCGTCGACGATGTCGAAGATCGCGTTGGCGCCCCACTGCGGCTGGTCGGTCGTACGGCACCGGGCCCCGGTGCCGCCGCCCCACTCGTCGGTGAAGATGACCTTCTTGCCGTCGTTGCTGAGGGTGGCGGAGTGCCAGTAAGCGAAGTTCGGGTCGGAGACCTCGTCGATCCGTACCGGGTTGGCGGGGTCCGAGATGTCGATCAGGATGCCGTTGCCCTCACAGGCGCCCGCGGCCAACCCGAGCTGCGGGTAGGCGGTGATGTCATGACAGGCGTCGGTGACCGGCGACGGGCTCCACGAGCTGCCCGACGGGTGGGTCGGCGCGGGCGGGGTGTTCTGCAGGCCGTCGATCGCGCCGGTCTCCGGGTTGGCGAACAACCGTGGGCCGCTGACGATCGCGGCCTGTTCGGGCGCCGCCACCGGAACCTTGATGACGTCGATGCGCCACCGCGCCGGGTTCTCACCGGACGCGGGGGTGTTGTTGCAGCCGGCCATCGTGGTCGCCGGGCGTACGCCGGCGGTGCCGGACACGTACACGTACACGTTCGCGCTGTCGTCCGGGTCGGTCACCAGCGAGTGGGTGTGCGAGCCCCGGCAGGTCTGTACGGCGGCGACCTGCACCGGGTTCGTCACGTCACTGATGTCGAAGACGCGTACGCCCTGGAAGCGGGTGCCGACCGCGGGGTTCGTGCCGCAGTCGAGGCGGCCGCGGCTCTCCTCGACCGACATGAACAGCAGGTCGCCGTAGACGGAGAGGTCACCCTGCCCGCCCGGGCACACGACGCTGGTGACGAGCGTCGGGTTGGTGGGCTGGGAGATGTCGTAGATGTTGAAGCCGTTGAAGTTGCCCATGTAGGCGTGGTTGCCGCCGAAGGCGAGATCAGATCCGGCGAAGCCGAAGTCACCGGGGTCGGCCGGGTTGACGAAGCCCGCCGGCTTGTCGCGGTGCGCCAACAGTTCGAGGCCGCTGCTCGCGCTCTGCGCGTCCAACCACCCCGAGCCGAGCCCAATCCGTGGGTCCGGTGCGGGCTCCTGGCCCGAGGCCGTGCCCGGCAGCAGGGCCATGAGGAGAACCGCCCCGGCCATCGCGCCGAAGGCGCGGCGTTTCCTGCGTGATCTGCGATCCGATTGATAACCCATACGTGTGTCCTCCGTGCACAGTGCGCTGACCGGTGACGACGTGCATCGGGCGCGTGCACGCCGCAGTAGTAAGGACCGTACCGTCTATCGATCAGTTAAGATCATGGAAATATTGGCGATGGATGCGAAAACCGTCGATAACCTGTCCCGCTTCGGCCTCATCCGGTCACCGCCGACCTCCGCTCGCCGAGGTAGCGGCAGACTTCCGGAGCGGGTAGCCGTGCCCGTCGTGTCGCGCGTACTCCTCGACCAGTCGCGCCCGGGAGCCGATGACGCGTTTCATCCCCCCTGGCTCGGGGTAGGCGCACCTGGCTGAACGGGGCCCGCCCGGCGTGCCGGGAGCGGCCATGAGGCGAAGGGGCGGTGACGGCATGGCGGGCATGATGATCCGCAGCGTCGCGTTCAACGACCACGACCGGATACCCGGGCGGTTCGCCCAGGACGGGGGCAACGTGTCGCCGCCGCTCGAATGGTCCGGCGCGCCCGGGTCGGCCGACGAGTTGGTCCTGATGGTCGAGGATCGCGACGCCGGCCCGACGCCGTTCCTGCACTGGTTGGTGACCGGTATCGACCCGGCTACGGGAGGCGTGGCCGAGGGGCAGGTGCCGGCCGGAGGGCGGGAGTGGACCAACGGCTTCGGTACGGCCGGCTGGGGCGGCCCACTGCCACCCGTCGACAGCGATCCGCACCGCTACTTCTTCCGGATCTACGCGGTCTCCCGACCGTTGGAACTACCGGACACGCCGCAGGTGCCCGACGTACACCAGGCGTTGGACGGGCAGGAACTGGCCAGCGGCAACATGGTCGGTACGTTCGCCCGCACGTCGGCTCCCGGGCGCTGACCGACCCCGCCCGTACGAGATCGCGAACGTCACGTTTCGGGACGGGTCCACCCGGGGTAACCGCTGATCAAGCGCGAGCGACGTCCAGCTCGTGGAACTCGAAGGGTCAGCGAGACATGCGCAGTGGCAGCGGCTCCACCAGCATCCCGTCCGTACCCGCCGAGGGCGAGGTGCGGCGATGAGCGCCCCGACCCCGGCCACCGTCGCCGACTGCCTGCGGGGCGGCGCGGGTTTCTCCCAGGGTGACCGGAACTGGATCGTCGAGCAGTTCGCCACCCTCGACGCGCGGCTCGCCGCCTTCTCCGCGGACACGACCGAGCTCGAGGTATCGGTGAAGGACCGGGCCGCTCGTGGGCAGAAGGTCACCCTGGAGTGCTGGATCGCCGGCCGGCAGAAGATCGTCACCGTCTCCGCCGAGGAGGACCTGCGCGCCGCCCTCAACGACGTACGCGACGACCTGCGGCGCCGACTCAACGACGCGAAGACCCGGCAGGAGCCCCGCCACAACCGGCACCTGCGGGACACCGGACCGCTGGACGCGACCGTCTCCGCCGACGACGTGGCGGAGCTGCTCGCCGGGGCCGACACCGGGGGCACTGCCGACCCCGCTGGTCGTGGCAGCGACGTCGAACCACCGCCGCCGCCATCGGCCTCACCATGGCAACCCTCTTCGCCGCCCTCTACCCGAACGCCGCCGGTCGCGGCGGCTGACCGGGTACGCCGATGCCCCGCCCGTCCGACAGTCGGTGGGCGGGGCAGTCCCCGAACATCCGGAACAGGCTCTCTACAATCGAACCCTGCGGCCTCCGGATCCACAGTCCGGCGCTCTCGCCACTGAGCTACTGGCACCGGCCCGCACCAGGATTCGAACCGCGTCGAACAGCGCGAGCCGGTGGACGGGCGCGAGGGCCCGGCCGCGACGCATCCGGTCGACCTCGGTGTAGAGCACCCGCCCGTCGACGAGGTCACCGAAGACGTATCTGCCCGCTCGCCGCGCTCCGCGACCGCCAGCCCGAAGCGGGTTGGATCCCGCCCAGCGACGATCCCCGGCTGGCCCGGGTACACGACGGGGCACGACGAATCCACGGGGGCCGACCGAGGGCGTGGACGCGATCAGCCTCCCGCTGCCCGCCGCCATGATCACCACCCTGGGCACCACCCGCCCGGCCCGAACGCACCCCTCCCCGCCCCGCGCACATACCTGTCTCGCTACGCGACCACTACCTGCTGACGGCCGGCTACATGGCCGCACCACGACGCGAGGCACTGGCCGCGCTACCCGTCGACCACCTCGAACTGCACTCCCACGGGATACGGCTGCTCGTCGCCCGGTCGAAAACCGACAAGATCGGGACCGGACGGCGCATCGACCTACCGAGGGCACCGAAACCCTCGCGTGGCTCTGCCCGGAACGCGCGGTGTTCGCGTGGCTCGACGCCTCCGGCCGCCGCGCACACCTGCACCAGACAGTCGGGCCGGCACCGCACCGGAGGGGTGCCCCTGCTGCCCGGTATCACCAAGGGTGCCGGAGTACGACGTACCGCTCTGACCGACCGGCACGTCACTCCCGTCGTCGAAGCCACTGCCGCGTCCGGCACGCGTTCGCCATCGCAGCCGAGCTAGGGCGTGTGTCGAAGTCGGTTACAGCCACTCGTTGATGGCGGCGAGGTGGATTGTGGCTTCGTAGCGGACGGCGAGCTTGTCGAAGCGGGTGGCGACGGCGCGGTCGCGTTTGAGCCGGTTGATGGGGCACTCGACGGCGTGACGTTGCTGGTAGACCTGCGGGTCGAACGCCGGTGGTCGGCCGCCCTTGGACCTGTGGGGCTCGGCGTGGCGTCGACCGATCTCGATGAGAACTATGCCCGGTCCGCGGCCCGCAGCCGTGGCCACCGCTGCTCGGTCCAGGCCCGCAACAGCCACTCCATCGGCCCGTACCGGAACCGGGCCATCCACGCCGCGCTGGCGGCGAGCTGCACACAGTAGATCGCGACCGCGATGAGGACGACGACCGCGGGCGCGACGGCACCAGCGAGGCCCAGCCCGACGCCGGTGAAGACCAGCACGCAGAGCAGCGACTGACCCAGGTAGTTCGACAGGGACATCCGTCCGGCCGGCGCGAGTACGGCGACGACCCGCCGCCCCCGGTCGGTCTGGAAGAACTGGAGCAGGGTCGCGGCGTACGCGGCCGCGAGCAGCGGCGCGGTGAGCACGCCCGCCGTCAGCCCGGTCAGGTTGGCGGTGCCCCCGCCCGATGCGAAGATCACCGCACCGGCCAGGCCGACCGGATAGCCCAGCTGCTGCACCCGGCGCAGGAGCTGCCGGTTCCCGACGACGTCGGTGAGCAGCCGGCGCCGCCCGGCCGCGTAACCGAAAAGGAAGGCCGAGAGGGCGAGCGGCCCCTGCACGAGGAGCGTGCCGAACATCGCCGGCAGCTGGCGTACGTGCTCGGTGATCACCGAGCCGATCCCACCCTGTAGTGCCTCGGTGGACCGCTGCCCCGCCGCCAGTGCCGTCGCCGGATCGGTGACCAGCTGGGTCCCGCCCGTGGCGGCGAGCGCGAGGACGAAGCCGATCCCGCCGGTCAGCAGTACGGCGACGCGCAGCGCGGTCCCGATGCCGGCTCCCCGCATGGCGAGCAGGACCAGACCGAGCAACGCGTACGTGGTCAGGATGTCGCCCTGGAACAGCAGCACCGCGTGCAGGATGCCGAGCACGAAGAGCCCTGCCAGCCGTCGCCGGAACCGTGGGGCGACATCGACGCCGCGCCGCGCGGCGGAATCGAGCTGGAGCGTGAAGCTGTAGCCGAACAGAAAGGAGAAGAGCAGGTACGCCTTCATCGCGAAGAGCAGCTCGACCAGCCACAGGACCACCTGGTCGCCCCACGAGTCGTGCGCGGGATCCGGAACCAGATGGAAGGGATACCCGGAGGCGAAGAAGGCGATGTTGACGACCAGGATGAGGAGCAGCGCCACGGCGCGCAGCGCGTCGACATCGACGATCCGGGAGAGCGTCGCGGACGACGCTCGATTCCCGACGGGCGGGTCCTTGATGGAGTGGCTCACGTGACAACCTCCGAAACGGACAGGAATCGTGTTCGATGACTGTCCTGCGAGCCTATGAAGCGGCCTGTCCGGATGACAGCCGGTGAGCGGGAAGATCGCCGGTGGGGTAGGCCCTACCCGCTACACACCCAGAATCTCAACCTACAAATCCGGCGCCGCGAACCCGACATCGGCGCGCGCCCATCCTGCAACGAGCCCCACACCGCTACACCCGGATGGTCCCGACACGCCGCGGCCAGCGCCTGCTCGCCCACCTCGCCCAACCCGACATCCGCGAACTGCTCACCCGCTACGCCAGCGCGAACGCCCGCCCAAATGCGGGCCATACAGGCGTTCCGCCCAGCAGTAACGCGCCCGCTAACCCCAACGAATACGCCGTCGCCAACACGCGCCACAGACAGTCGCCCATGCACACCAACCAGCGACGGCCAACCGTACCCATCCAACAAATCATCAAGAAGGCGCCAACTTGCTGAGACAGCCGCGCCGCCATCCCGGCGAGAAACGGCAGCCGCGCGCAGGTCAACGCGCTGACCAGCGCCAACTCGGCTGAGAACCCACACATAATCTAGATCTTCGTCGAAGGTGTCGCTTACTCACGGAAATGGTGCCCAGGTGACGCTTGCTTCATTTTGGTGAGGATTCCTGCGACGGAAGCCTACCTATGCGAGTCGTCGTCCCGATTGTCTTCGTAGTAGCCGAGGGTTGCGACCAGGTCTAACTCGTCGGGTCCCCACGTATCCAAATGGCCGGTGCTGTTCGAACGGGCACAGGCAAGCCAGGCGACTATCTGCGCGAGCCAGGGATTGCCGCCCTCGCTGAGGCCCTTGCTCACGATCTCGACGATCTTCAGCTGCGACTGACTGTTGAAGACGTGGTCCATCGCCATCCTGGTGACGACGCTCCCGCCGGATATGCCAACCACTTCTCCCGCCGCGCGCAACCGGCGGGTTTTGTCGTGGGCCGGCAATCGAGCAGCCAATCAGTCATTTCCCGCACCATCGGCCCCTCTCCTGGGCCGCCGACACCCTCCACCTCTACGCCCCGGACGGGCCGGACGAGGTCCGCGCGAGCCTGCTGATCTGTACTCCCCGCCCCTGAGCCGGCTATGGGCTCGCACCTGCACGTGGCGGACCGTCGACAGCCCGCCAACCGGCGAATGTCACCAAGAGTTCATCGATTGGACGACAGGCCGGGGACAGGCCCAAGCCGGTCGGCTTGAACTGCGGATCTGTCGTCCCTGGGCGGACTTCGGCATCCAGAACGGCCATCCGCCCGTGGTTAACATCGGGGCACGGCTGTGCCGCACCTGGGCGCGCTACGGGCGAAGGAGAACCACGGTTGAATCCGCCGTCCTTCAGCAACCTCAGCCACTTCCTGGACACCAACCGGAAAACGCTGCTGACCGTACTCACGGTACTGGAGCTGCTGATCCTGCTGGTGGTGCTGCTGCGGTGGTTCGACCGCCGGTACGGCCTGCGGGGCACCGGACGGCGTATCCGGCGCGCCATCGTCGGCGCGGCCAGGGATCTGGTGACGCCGGTCGTCGGCCTCCTCCGCCTCCGGCAAGGGGTGCGGGTGGTCGGCCGTCACTTCGCCGGATCGGGGCCGGTGCCGGCGGCCCGGGCCGGGATCGTGTCGGCCCAATCGGCGCTGGCCGAACGGGACGACTTCTGGCCGTACCTGGTGCTGTTGGGCCCGGGGCAAATCAGCGTACGGCTCGCCGGCCCGGGGGCGGACGTGCCGCCACCGGCAGCGGATTCCCCATGGCAGGCCACCACACCGCGCAGCTGGCAGGCCACCAGGCCGCTGCCCCCGCCCCATGAGCCAGTGACAGGCGGCCCGTTGCCGCTCGCCGTGGGCGTCCGGGCCGGCGCGCTGGTTCTGCTGGATCTCGCCCGCTGCCCCGGCATCGTGTCGGTGCACGGTGCCCCGACGCCGGCAGAGCGGCTGGTGTCCGCGCTGGTCGTCCAGCTGGCCGCCCTGCTCGACGGGCACGGCGTGCAGCGTCTGATCGTCGCGACCGAACCCGGCAACGGTCTCGGAGCGACCGACGCCGACCGGATGCCGCTTTCCGAAGCCCTGACGACTCTCGCACGGCGTCCGGAAGAGCCGGTCGGGCGCACCGTCCTGGTCTGCCGGCGGCCTGATCCGCAGACGGCAGCGCAACTCGCCACGCTGGTCGCCGACGATCCCGGGCTGCTGGTTCTGGTCGACGGCTACCTGCCCGGCTCACGCTGGCGGCTGCGGGTCAACCTAGCGGGTCGGGTGATCGCGCCGGAACTGCAACTCGACGCGGATTCCGCGCCGCTGGCCCGCCGCCTGCGCCCCGCCCGCCGGTCCGCGCCCGCCGTCGCACCGGCACCGGCCTGGGCCGAGGAGGTTCCCCTCAGGCCCACAGCCCTCGGCGCGGTTTCCTCCGTTCCGGCGGAACCGGCGGAACCCGGCCGCGCCCGGCCGGCCGGTGTGGCGTCACCTGCCACGCTGCCGGCCGCCCAGCCCCGGCCCGTCCCACCCGTCGCCAACAACGACCTGATCGAGCAGGCGCACGACGAGGGACGAGCGATGGTCCACTCCGGTGTTGAGCCGGCCAGACGAACCGGAGACCGCTGATGCGCCTGCTGGTGACCCTCGTCTCCGCCGGAGCCGACCGGGACGTCGCGATGGACGTCGGGGTGGACACGCCGGTGGGTGCGCTCACCGAGCAGGACGGCGCCCCGGGTGACTGGTATCTCGACGGGGCACGACTGGATCCGACCTGGACGGTGAGCCGTGCCGGGCTGGTCGCCGGGGTCCGGCTCGGTGCCGGTACGCCGGTGCCGACCGGCGGGGTACGGGACCTGCCGGGCGATCGGCGGACCCACTGGCTGGAGGTGCATGGCGTCGGCGGTCCCGGAGCCGGACGGATCTGGCCGGTCGGCCTGGGCTGTCACGACATCGGCTCGGCAGCGGGGTCCGCGATCGACCCGGGCGACACCGGAGTGCCCGCGCACGCCGCCCGGCTCACCGTCGACGAGCAGGGCCGTGCCTGGGTCGCCGCCGGTGACGCGGCGGTGCGCCTGGCGCTGCCGCAACTACCGCCGCAGACCGATCCGGTGGATCCACCCGGCTACCCGGATTATCCGGAGCAACGACGCGCGTCGGATCCTCCCGCCGAACAGCACGGCGAGCTGGAGCCGTGGGAGCAACGGCGTGACGGTTCCCGCCGCTGGCCGCCCGGGGTGGATCTGGCGGTAGGTGGAAGCCTGCTGCGGCTGGTGTCGCGCCCGGCACCGGACGCCGCGGTGACCCCGGCCGGGGATGTGCCGATGCTGGACTTCAACCGGCCGCCGCGGATCGTGCCGCCGCTGCTCTTCGCCCGCCGACGCCTGCCCACCCCACCGACCCGGCCGACCCGCCGGCCGATCCCGCTGCTGATGATCCTCGCGCCGATGGTGCTGGGCCTGGCGTTCGTCTTCCTCTTCAAGTCGTACTTCTTTCTGCTGATCATGGTGCTCAGTCCGGTGCTGGCGTTGGCGAACTGGTTCACCGACCGGCGCAGCGGCCGCAAGCGGTATCGCAGGGATCTCGCCGAGTACCGCCGCAAGCGCACCCGGATGGTGCGGGAGCTGACCGCAGCGGTCGCCGAGGAACGGCTGGCTCGGTGCGAGGCGTCCCCCGATCCGGCGACCGTGCTGCACACGGCGGTCGGTCCGGGCCGACGGTTGTGGGAACGGCGCCGCCGCGATCCCGACCACCTCGTGTTGCGGGTCGGCACCATGGACCAGTCGTCATTGATCGAGGTGGAGGATCCGGCCCGCAGCGAGGTGGACCGTCAGCTGCGGTGGATCGTGCCGGACGTGCCGGTCACCGTGGACCTGGTCGACCGTCTGGTGGTCGGTTTGGCCGGCGCGGCGGAGACCAGGTACGCGACGGCACGCTGGCTCGTCCTCCAGGCCGCCGCCCTGCACAGCCCTCGCGACCTACGCATCCACGTGTTGACCGAGCCGAACGGGGAGGATCGGTGGAGCTGGGTCCGGTGGCTGCCGCACACCCGGCCGCCCGAGGACGGCGTCCCGGTCGGACGGCCCTACACGCTGGTCGGCAACGACCCGGAGACCGTGGCGAACCGGGTCGGCGAGCTGGTGTCACTGGTAACCGCGCGGACCAAGGCCCGCGGCTCGCAGCTCGGTCCGGTCCTGTTCAGCGAACCCGACGTGGTGCTGGTCGTCGACGGGGCGCGCCGGCTGCGTGACGTGCCCGGCATGGTGCAGGTGCTCACCGAGGGACCGGCGGTGCGGATCTTCGCGATCTGCATCGACGCCGAGGAACGGTTGCTGCCGGAGGAGTGCACCGCGGTGCTGCGCGCCGACGCGGACGGGCTGACCGTACGGCAGACCGGCATACCCGAGGCCACCGGAGTGCGTCCGGACATCGTCACGCCGCAGTGGTGTGACCGGGTGGCCCGGGCGATGGCACCGCTGCGGGACGTCACCCCGGACGAGACGGCCGGACTGCCCGACCGCAGCCGGCTGCTGGAACTGCTAGACGCCGACCCACCGGACGGCACCGAACTAGCTGAGCGCTGGTCCCGGCAACCCGCGTCCACGAGTTTTGTGATCGGTAGTGGCTTCGACGGGACGGTCACGCTCGACCTGGTCCGCGACGGGCCGCACGCCTTGATCGCGGGCACCACCGGCGCGGGCAAGTCCGAGCTGCTGCAGACCCTGGTGGTGTCGCTGGCGGCGGTCAACCGCCCGGACGAGTTGACCTTCGTGCTGGTCGATTACAAGGGCGGCAGCGCGTTCCACAGTTGCGTACGGTTGCCGCACACCCTGGGCATGGTCACCGACCTGGACAGCGCGCTGGTGGTCCGGGCGTTGGAGTCGCTCGCCGCGGAGCTGCGCCGCCGCGAGGAGATCCTGGCCGAGGTCGCCGCCAAGGACCTCGTCCAGTACCGGACGATGCGGGGCCGCGACCCCCAACTGCCCGCGGTGCCCCGACTGGTGCTGGTCATCGACGAGTTCGCCACGCTCGTCCGAGAGGTCCCGGACTTCATCCCCGGCCTGGTCAGCATCGCCCAGCGGGGCCGGTCGTTGGGCATCCACCTGATCCTGGCCACCCAGCGCCCGGCCGGCGTGGTGACCACCGACATCCGCGCCAACACCAGCCTACGCATCGCGCTGCGGGTCACCGATCCGATGGAAAGCTCCGATGTGATCGACGTGCCGGATGCCGCGATGATCCCGGTGGCCACTCCCGGACGAGCACTCGCCCGGCTCGCCCACAGGTCCACCCTGCCCTTCCAGACCGGGTACGTCGGTGCCGTGTTCCAACGTGCCGACTCCGACGCGGCGGAATCCCGGCCGGCCCCGCCGGTGCACGGTACCAAGCTGCCCTGGTCCCGGCTGGGCCGTGCGCTGCCGCCGCCGGTAGAGCCGATACCCGAGGGCGCCGCGCCGGACGAGTTGGCCGCCACCGACCTGGACGTGCTGGTGGACGCCATCGACGCCGCCGCTGAGGAGGTGGGCTGCGGGCGACAGCCGAGTCCGTGGCTGCCGCCGCTGCCGCCGGTCGTGCTGCTGGACGATCTGACCCCGACGACGTCCAGAGCCGGCGCCGGTCTGCCGCCGGTGCCGTACGCACTGGCTGACCTGCCGGATCAGCAGAGCCAGCCGGTGCTGACCTGCGACCTGTCCGCGCTCGGGCATCTCTACGTGCTGGGCGCGTCCCGTACCGGCCGGTCACAGTTGCTGCGTACGCTGGCCGCGTCGCTGGCCCGGTCGCTGTCCTGCGCCGACGTGCACCTGTACGCGGTCGATGCGGCCGGCGGGTCGATGGTGGTGTTGTCGGAGCTTCCGCACTGCGGCGCGGTGGTGCCCCGAGCCGACCTGGAGCGGCTGGAACGCCTGGTTGGCCGGCTGCAGGGCGAGCTGGCCCGGCGGCACGAACTGCTGGCCAGGCACTCCTGTGCCGGACTCGACGAGTTGCGGGCGGCGCTGCCGCCGGCGGAGCGTCCGGCGCACCTGATGCTGCTGGTGGACGGCTGGGATTCGCTGGCCGCCGTCCTGGGCGACCACGACGGCGGCCGACTGCTGGACCAGTTCCTCGGCCTGCTGCGGGAGGGGCCGGCCGCCGGGCTGCACTTGGTGATGTCCTCCGAGCGGTCGCTGTTGACCGGGCGGGTGGCGAACCTCAACGATCACCGGATCATGCTGCGGATGACCGACCGCACCGACTACTCGGCGATCGGTGTCAACCACCGCCGGATACCGGAGGTGGTGCCGCCCGGACGCGGCTGGCGCTCGGCGGACCAGGCGGAGATCCAGATCGCTCTGCTGGATCCGGACCCGTCCGGTGCGGCGCAGGTCGAGGCGATCCGCCGGATCGCCGCCCGGGCCACCGCCCGGGACACCGGGGTGCCGACGCAGCGCCGACCGTTCCCGATTGCCGGACTACCCGCATCGGTCACCTTCGCCGAGGCGTTCGCGCAGGTCCCGGACGAGCAGCGGCGTCCACTGCGGGCACTGCTCGGGATCGGTGGTGACGCCGCCGCACCGGTCTATGTGGACTTCGCTGGTCAGCAGGCGACCTTCCTGGTCGCCGGTCCGCCCGGTTCGGGCCGCAGCAACTCCCTGGCCACGCTGGCGGTGTCCCTGCTGGCGGGGGGTACCGCTTTGGTGATCCTGACGCCCCGCGAATCGGTGTTGCGCCGGCTGGCGGTACACGGCCGGGTGCGCGCGATCGAGGGAGCGGCCCCGGACCCGACGCAACTGACCGCCGCGGTCGAGGAACTGGGGGGCCCGTTGGTGGTGCTGGTCGACGACGTCGACCTGTTCGGCTTCGCCAACCCGGTGGAGGCGGTGCTGCGCCAGGTGGTGGCCACCGGCCGGGATCGTGCTCTCGGCCTGGCGTACGCGGGGACGGCCGAGACCCTGACCCAGTCGTTGGGCGGGTGGATCGCCGAGGCCCGGCGCTCCCGGCAGGGTGTGCTGCTCGCGCCACAGTCGGCGATCGAGGGTGACCTGGTCGGTGCCCGGGTACCGCCCGGCCTGCTGCGCGCCGGTAGCCGACCCGGACGCGGCTATCTGCCGGACCCGGCAACCGCCGCGCTGACCACGGTCACCATCCCCCACACCGCCCTCCGCTGACTCCCCACCTTTCCGGTCCGTTGATCACGGGGTAGCGGCCGTTCGCAAGTCGACAACTACCGCCAATCTCATGATCAACGCCGGAACCAAGCCCGGTTCACCGGCAGACGACCCTGGGCGCAGCCCGGGTGCCGGTGACGGCACCCGGGCCGCGCGGTCACTGTGCGGGCGGCGGTGCGGACAGCGCCTGGTCCATGTCGCTGAGGTTCTTCACGATCGCCGCGAAGCTCGCCGCGAAGGTTTCCAGGTTGCTGACTGCCTTGGTCAGCGAGGCGGTGAACTCGGTGTACTGGCTGCTCATAACCGGGCTGGCCTGCTGCATCCAGAGGCCACCCTGGCTGGTCAGCAGCTCGGTGACGCTGGTGTTCAAGCCCTTGAGCACGTCGGCGATCTCCGCCCCCTCGGTGGTCAGCCGCCCGGAAACGGTGTGGATCCGGTCGTAATCGACGTTGACTTCTGCCATCGGATGCCTCCGGTTCGGCGGATCAGGCGGAGCTGCTGGACGCGGTGATCTGCTCGTCCATGGTGCGCAGCTGAACGGTGATGTTATGAAACTGCTGGGCGAATGATCGGATGCTCTCGATCGCCGCGGTCAACTCGGTGTTGAAGGTCTGGTACTGACCGCTGAGCGTGGGACTGGACTTCTGCAACCACAGGCCTCCGTCGCTGGTGAGCAACTGGGACACCGCGGCGAGCAAATCCTCCAACCGGGGCACGGTCTGCGTGACGGCCAGGTTCAGCTGGTCGTTGACCAACTGCACTTTGGCGAAGTCGACGGTGATGTTGGGCATGGCGCTGCTCCAAAGGAGGTTGGTCAGATGGTGACGGTGGTGTACGGCAGGTAGTCGTCCTCGGGTGCCTCTTCGGACACCAGGGTCCACTCCCCGGTCTTCGGGTTGCCGTTGTAGACCTTTGTGCCGTCCGGGCCCACCACCGTCTTGGTGCCGCTGTCCGGCCCGGTCACCACGATGTCGGTCGTGGTGGTCCCACCCTCGTGGTCGACGGTGACCTGATGCGATCCGCCGTCGGCCCTCGGGGTGACGGTGCTGGTGGTGGTGCCCTCACTGGTGGTGGAGGTCACCACGAACGAGCCGTCGTCGTTGGTCTTCTTCTCAATCTTTTCCTCGGTTCCGTCGGCATGGGTGATGGTGGAGGTGTAGTCGATGACGTCGGTCCTCCCGTCGCCGTCGGTGTCGCGGTAGGTGAACTCGGTCTTCTCGGTGTAGGTCAGCCCGTCACCTGAGGTCACCGTGGTGGTCTCGGAGATGACGTTGCCGTCGTCGTCCAGGACCGCCGTGGTGTCGTTGCTGCCCACCGGCGAGGTCCCGTCGATGGCGGTGGGCGCATCTCCCGGCTTAGGCACCGGGTCTCCACTCCACACCGGCACCGAACCGTCGACCAGGTTGCCGTCCTTGTCGTAGTACTGGAAGGTGATCTCCCGGTCCTTCAGATCGAGGTAACGCTCGTATGCGGCGGTGTCGGCCTGCCAGCCGCTGATGTTCGCCCGCAGCCGGTCCAGGTTGACCTTGCCGGCGATGTCGGCATCCAGGTCGAAATAGGCCTTGGCGATGCCGTCGAAGGTGTCGGCCAGCTCGTCGAGCAACTCCATGGAGTCCTTGAACGGGGTGTGGCAGGCGGAGAAGAAGGCACTCAGCGTCGCGTACAGCGTCGAGCTGCCGACCTGGCTGGAGTCGACGACCTCCCCGTCGGAGGTGACGATCGCCCGACGAGAGCCGGTTTCCACATCAAACTGGATTTTGCCTTTCAGCTCGCGCAGGCTGCCCGCGAGCTTGTGCAGCAGCGCGTAGTCGAGCACCAGGTCGGCCATCGGGCAACCCTCCTCCAGCTCGTCGACATGTGCCGTCTGTGAGGTTCGACGCGGCCGGGGCGGTGAGCGGTTCACCGTGAACCTCCGTGCGGGTGCGTCGCGTCGAACAGGACGACGGTGTCCGGGGCGGCGGGAGGGGTGCGGTGGCGGTACGGCCCGGTGACTGGTCGGCGCTCACGCTGTCCAGTGACCCCACACCCGGCGATCCGGACGTGCTGCTGCGTGTCGCCGGCTACCTGGACGTCATGGCCGGCCATGCCCAGACCGCCGGCGACGGGCTCGCCGCAGTGTTGCGGCAGAGCGGTGAGGGTGCGTTCGTCGGCAAGACCGCGGACTGGCTGCGCGAGCAGATCAGCAAGGAGATGAGCGGCTTCATCGCCGGGGTCCGCACCGCTTTCTCCGCCGCCGGGCCGGCCATCCGCACGTACGCCGAGGCGTTGCGCGAGGCGCAGGCCAAGGCGGACCGGGCGCTGAGCGAAGCGGCCGGGGCCGGCGACGACGAGGAACGGATCAAAGCCCTCAGGACGGAGGCGGAGAACGCCGCGGCGGATGTGAAAACCGCGGCGGGTACGGCCCGGCAGGCCATTCTCGACGCCACCGGGCACATCAAGTCCCCGGTGACGCCCAAGTCCGCCTGTGAGATCTTCTGGGAGATCTTCACCTGGCTGACCCTCGTCATCACCGTGGTCGCCATCTTCGTCGGCGGACCGCTCGGCCTGCTCGCCTTCGCGATGAACGCCGCCCTGGCGGTGAAGGCGACCCTGGACTTCGCGATGGGCAAGACGAACGCGTTGGGTCTGGCGCTCGGCCTGCTCGGCCTGCTCGGCCCCAGCACCCGGCCGCTGATCGCCCTCGGCGACCTGACCAAGCTGGCCGGCAGCGCCTGGCGGAGCATCACCCAGATCAGCCGGAACAGCTTCACCCTGGCCCGGACCGCCATCAACGACTTCTGGCGGACGGTGTCGACGCTGAGCATCAGCGGCATCATGCGCGGCATCGGTGACCTCGGCGTCACCGTGGCCAACTCGGTAAAGGTCGGCATGCTGTTCATCCCGCGGATCGTCGGCCCGCTCGATGGCCTGGCCGTCCGGGGGTTCGTGACTCTGGAGAAGTTCACCCTGGTCACCGTTCCGACGGCAGTCACCAGGCTGGGCAACATCGCACATCAGGGCCTGACCAGACTCGCCGGTCTGACGGTCGACGCTGGCCGGTTCGTCGCCGCCAACGCCGTCAGGTTCGGCAACCTGATGGTGCGGGAGTTCGGCGGCTGGAAGTGGCTGCGGATCTTCCTGCCGCTGGCCGGTCACGAAATCGGCGCCGTCGGCGTGTCCGGGGCGTTCAAGTTCGGCGTGTTGGGTCGCGGGCTCGGAATGACCCGATTCGACGGACTGGCCGCGCTCGGCGGTGGCGTCCGGCTCGCCGAGGGCCTCACCACGGTGAATGTCGTCAAGCCCGGAAGCCCGCCGCCCGCCGGTGGGATCAACTTCAGCCCCGGCGGGCTGCACCTGCCCGATCTGATCGAGAAGCCACTGATCGGTGCGCCGTCGATGCCGGAACTCAGCTTCTCGGCCCGCAGTATCGACCTGTCCGCGACGCGTGGGGTGCTCGGCGCGCACGACCTGGCGGGGCTGCGCGGCGTGCAGAACCTGGACGTGCCGGTGCCGCGCACCGCCGGTGTGGTCGCCCCGATCACCGCGCCCGGCCTGCCCGGTGCCGCGCACGCGGTCGACCTCGGCTCGCTCGCTCGGCTCGACGTACCGACAGTCAACCCGACGGCGGCACTGAACCAGGTCACCATGCCCACAGTAGGCATTCCCGGCTCGGTGACCTTGCCGAACATGCAGATCGGCAACCTCAGCACCACGTTGAACCGGGCCGTCGGTGGCATGGACGGGCTGGCGAACTTCGGTCATGCCGAGCTGCGCAACCTGCACATGGGTGAGGTCAGCGCAGTCCGGGTCTCGGAGACCGGGGTGGCGTTCAACCTCGGTGCGCCGGAAAAGGCGTTCGGCGACACCCCCCTGGCTACCCCCACCCCCACGTCCGCGCCGTCGGTCTCGATCTCCCAGGCGGCGCCGACGAACATCTCCCGGCCGGACGTCGTCGCACCGGCGCCCACGCAGCTCGGTAAGATCGCCGACCCGATCACCGTCCACCAGGCACTGAATTTGCTCGACGGGCCGAACCCGAGCGCACTCACCGCCCTGAACCGGTTGGATCCGCCGTCGATCACCGCGCCCACCGGTCTGGGCCGTGATCTTTCGGCGTCCGCACCGCCCCGCGTGGAGTCGGTCGGCGGCCCATCACCGCAGCAGCTCAGTCACCTGCACGCGCTCGCACAGCTGAAGCAGGCAGAACACGTGCTGGCCAACGCCTCCGGGGACGCGCTGGCCGTGGCCCGCGCCGATAAGGACGTCCGGGTCGCCGAGGCGCTGGTGCGTCGGGCCGAGAGTGGGCTCAAAATCGAAGCCCGGGAACTCTCCCTCAGTGTCGACCCCCCACCGACCCGCCCGACCGGTGCGGTCGCGCCAGACCTCGCAGCGGCCAAGGCAGCGACGGCCCCCGACCTTGCGGCGGCCAGTCCCACTGCGGCGGCGGACGAAGCAGTACGGGCTCTGCAGATCCGGTTGGACAACCTGCGTGAACCCGACGCCCCCCGCGTCGACCTGCCCGCACTGAAGCTGGAGGCCCGGTTCGCGCAGCTGCGCCCGTCGACCTCGGCCGACCTCGCCGACCTGCCTGCGGTGCCCATTCATCAGTCCGGCACCAGCATCGCCGAACTGGAGAGCCGGCTGGCCGCACTACGCGGCACCGACGTACCCGCCCCCGCAGCCCGCCAACTGGAGTTGGAACACCGCCTCAATCAGCTCCGTCCGGGCGGGGCGGCCGAGACCCGCCCGGTCGATCCGGCGATGTTCCCGGACGTCCCGACCATCTCCCCGACGGAGGCCACCGCCCGGGCGACCGCCGCCGAACGCCTCACCGACCTGGAAACGCAGTTGGCCGACGTCCGCGCCGAGGAGATTTCCTCCGGCGCCGGGCCGGGGCGGTTCGACGACGCCGGGGCACCGGCCACACCTCGCGCCGACATCCCGGGTCGGTCGGAAACCCCTGACCAGGTGGGTACGCCAGGACGAACGGAGGGGGGCATCGGCGGCGGCGACGGAATGCTCGACCTGCCCAGCGTGCCGCGAACCGACCCGGCGGCCACTCCAGGCCCGGAGGCACTCAGCCAACGGTTGACCGAACTCACCGCCGATGCGCGCGGTGTCAAGCTGTCCGAGCAGGAGCTGAGGTTGCTCAGCACCGAGGTCCGTACCGCGATCGAACAGGGTCGGCACGGCGACGCGGCCCGAGGACTGAACACTCTGCACGACCGAGTCGACCGACAGGCACTGTTCCAGCGGCTCGACTCGTACCGGGCGCACGTCGACGCCGGGCACCACCGCGCAGCGCAGGTGGGCATGGACAAGTCGACCTGGTTGCAACACGCCATCGACATCGAACGCGCGACCGCCGCCGGACACACCGACGAACTGCACCGGCTGCTCAACGCCTACGAAGACGGCCTCGCCGGCAAGTTGGCCGCGCAGAAGCTGAACGACCAGGTCGTACCCGATGTCACTCCCGGCCGTACCCCCGACGAAGCCGGGTCCGCGGGCGACCTGGATGGGTTGCAGGCACGGCTCGACGCACTCCGTGGCGACCACACCCCCGACCCGCGACTCGCCGGTCTGGAGCTGGAGCTACGCTTCGCCGACCTGCGCGGCACCGACGGCCCCGACGCGCCGCTCCCCCAACTGCCCGACGCACCGACGCTGCCGCCCAGCAGTATCGACGACCTGCAGGAGCGGTTGGACAGGTTGCGCGGGGACAGTTCGCCGGAGCTGGACCTCGCCGGCCTGGAGCTGCGCCACAGGTTGGACGCGCTACGCGGTTCCGACACAGACGTCCCACCGGCCAGGGTCGACGATCTGCCCGACGTACCGACGCTGCCGCCCGGCGCGCTCGACGAGCTGACCGAACGGCTCACCGCCCTGCGCACCCATCGGCAGGAAATGATCGGCATGCCGGCGGCCGAGCGTGCCGAGTGGAACGCCGAGTTCGCCCGGGCGGGCGACGCAGCCGCCGACGCGGACGTGTTGGCCCGGTACGAGGTACGCGTCGCGGCCCTGGATCGGGAGGCTCGCCTCGCGGAGCTGCGTGGCGGCACCGGTCCGCTCTCCGCCGACGAGTACCGGAGTTGGCAGGAGGCGCTCACCCGGGCCGGCGACAATCCGGCCGCCATCGACGATGTGCTGTCCCGATACGGCAGCCGGCTGGACGAGCACCGGCTGGACAGCACCGCCCAGATCAACGCGGCGCTCACCTCCCCCGACCATCTCCGCCCGCTCGACTCCCGGCTCGACGAGGCACTCGGCGGTCTGTCCCAGAGCCTGCGGGACGCGACCGCGGTGCGGCACACCACCCTCGGCGACCGGTTGGCACAGCTGGGTGGACCGGACGGCCCGTGGGCGCCCGGCCGGGCCGCCGACAACCTACCGACGTCCGGGCCGCGCGCCGGGGACGCGACGATCAGCCACCGGCTCGATCAGCTGCCGAGCGTGCCCCGCGACCTGCCGACGACACGCACCGACTCCGCCGGCACCGCCCCGGCCCGGACCGACCCGTCCGCGCCGCCCCGCCCCGGTGCGTCCATGTCGGACGCGCCGACTGTCACCAGACCGGCGGACACCCAGTCGCCGACAAAACCGGCGGACACGTCGCCAGTCACGAAACCGGCGGACTCCCCAACGGAGACCAAGCCGGTCGACCGGCCCACCGTGACGCAGCCGACCTCGGCGAAGCCGGCGGACGGCCCCTCGGTACGGCCGACGCCGACGGAGGGCGGCGAGGTTTCCGAACTACCGGCGCCCCGCCGCCCCGCCGACGACGCGGCCACCGCGCCGCCCGCCGAGAAGGTGACAATGCCGCCGCGTGACCTGCTCGGCGACGGCACACCCGGCAGCCCGGCCCGGGTCGTCGAGGTGGACACCGAGCGGTGGAGGCCGCTGAAGGACGCGTTCCGCTTCGAGCCACCCACCAGCGCCGGCCAGCCACCAAAGGTCACCCGGCCGCCGGCCAGCGGCGAGCGGGTCGGCGTCGGCTATCGACTCACGGTCACCGAGCAGGACATGCACTTCGAGCTGAAGCTGCGCCTCGACGCCGCGCCCGGCGTCACGGCGCAGGAGATCGCCGAGGTGAAAGCCCGCACCGTCGAAGGGTTGCAGCGCTACGTCAACGCGCCCCAGCAACAGCTGCCCGGGTGGGATGTCCCGATCCGGGTGACCGTGGACTTCGACGACCCAGTCGGTGCGCGCGGCGCCATCACGGTTGCCCCTGCCGGCGCCCAGATGTCCCAGCAGACCTGGGCGGCCGGCGCGTCGCCCGCCAAGTACGCCCACGAGATCGTGCACCAGCTCGGCGTGACGGACACCAGTTCACCACCGAACGCCCTGCTGCGCGGCGCCGTCCAGCCGGAGCACGGCGACCTGATGGGTAGCCACCCACACGACGTCGATGAGTTCGTGCTGACTCCTCGGGCGCTCAGCCAGATCGCCGAGGTGCTGTCGCCGTACTTCTCGGGTTCCACCGCCCCGCGCCCGCTGCCGGCAGCGCTCGCCGGCAACGTCGCCGAGGAGTTCTGGGCCTCCGGCGTGGACATCGCTCCCCCGGTCACCAGCGGCGAAGCCACGGTGCCTGCCCCGGCCGGGACGGTGTCGACGTCGTCGGCCACCCCGCCGGCCCCGCTACCGGCCGTCATCGGGAGCAGCACGATACCCACGATCACGGTGACCGCGCCGGGTGAGACCATCCAGATGACGGTCCTGGAAGCGACGACGACGGTCGACAACCCGTTGCCCGGCCTCTACAAAACCCGGCCCGACCTGCTGTACACACCCGATTCCATCGATGACCTCGACGGCCTGATTCGCGGCGTCGAGCAGACCGTCGCCGACGCGGTACGCACCCGGGTGGCGGAGAACCTGCCGCTGGTGCCGGGGCTGTCCAAACTCTCGGTGCAGACCGGCGACATCGCGCAGGCGCTACGCGATGATCCGAAGTCCTTCTTTGTCACCGGTGGACGCAGTTTCTCCGTTCGGGGTGGGCTGTTCGGATGGCACCGGGTCACCGTCGCGCCGACCTGGTCGCCGGCCGCGGCTCAGGTCATCGACCAGTCCGCGGACAAGGCGAAGTTCGACACCCGCAGTGACCAGTCCGCCGGTGTCAAGCATGCCTCCACCACCGGCGGCTCCGGTTCGCTCGGCGTCGGCACGATGTTCCCCCAGCGGGTTGGCTACGGTGCCGGCGGCGCCGTCGACTTCTCCCTTTCCCGGCCGCTGGAGTCGTTCGAGGACGGCGTCAAGCTGACCGACTCGCACAACGTGCGCAGCGGGTCCGGGTCTCACCTGGTGTCCGCGCCGGTCAGTTTCGGGGTCGTCGTGACAGACCCGACCGCGCCGCTCACCGGCCCGACGGCGGCCGTGCGGACTCTCGGCGAGTCCGTTCCGGCCGACGTGACGTTCCGGACTGTCGACGACATCGCCAACGCCGGACCCCGCGAACCCGACTGGCTCACGGTCGACCCGAGCAGGCACACCTCGATGCTGGTGGAGAACTTCACGCCGGTACGCATTCTGCGAGCCGGCATCGGTCTCGCCCACGGCACCGAGCCGGAGGGTACCTGGAACGACGTGGTCGAGGACGCACTCGTCCTGCTCCAGCCCACCAAGACCGTCGGTCCGGGCACGCTGGGGGCAGGACAGGCCCGCAGCCTGTTCGAGGAGCCTTCCATGATCGGCAATCTCATGCCGGCCCTGGACACAGTGGTCCACCCCCCGACGATCACCAGCACGCACGGCGCGCACGCACTGTCGCTGGAACTCACCGCGACCATGCCGAAGCTGTCCATCCTGGCCGACGTCGCCAAGTCCTCCTTCCGCTGGCAGCCGGGGCAGAGCGAAACGACAAAGCTGTCCCACTCGAGCCGGGTCGGCACCGGCCTCTCCCTGGTCCCCGCCCGCTGGGCGTTCGGCCCGGGATACGTGCAGGCGCGGCTCTTCTGGGGCTTCCTGCGCTCGATGACCGCCTCCGCCACCCAGGGCGGCACGTCCCGGATCGGCACCGAGTTCAAGGACATTGCCAATGTCCTGGTGGAGGCACACTTCCGGGTCACCGTGAACGCCGGGCTACGTGAGGTGCCGGGCAGCCGGCTGTTCGGCGAGGGCACGGTCGAACCGATCACCGTCGATCTGGTGGTACTCGGTCACCTGCCTGCGGCCCGGGTGGCCCAACTGCTCAGCGACAGCAGCGTGCTCATCCCCTCCCCGACCCAGTGGTACGTGCCGCCGTACGCGCTCGGCGGCGGACGGTCCGTGACCTACGGACTCAGCGGGTTCCAGCAGCTCTACCTGGACGTGACCGGGCTGATCCGGCGCATCGAGGGCGGCTTCCTGCCCAGGTTCGGCACGTCCGGCAAGGTCAGCCAGATGGGCACCAGCCGCGCGGCGATCGAACGGCAGGCCAACCAGGACGCGCTGGACCGGGTGCTGTCCGTGGCCGGGTTGCGTCAGGGCCGGGGCAGTCTGCTCAAAACCGGCCTGATCGCCGAGCTCAGTCGTACCAAGAAGATCGGCACCCGGCACGTGATCGTGCACGTCACGGCCAGCTACACCAATGCCTTCCGGCACCTCGGCACCAGCCAGGGCGACGCGGTGCGGACCACCCACGCCGACACCTTCCAGGGGAAGATCAGCGCTGGCAGCCAGTGGCGAGGTGCCGTGGCGTTCGAGGGCGGCGGCGTGTTCCGGCTGATCGGGAGCACGGCCGGCGCGTTCGTACCCGGGGGCGCGGTGGAACTGCGTGGTCGATTCGACCGGCAAAGCGGCGCGCAGCTCGGCGGCCAGGAGAGCCGGCTCAGCGGCGGTACGCCGGACTCGCAGGCCTTCGGCAACGACCTGCAGATCGCCGTGCAGGTGTACGCGTACACGAAGCGCCTCGGGCCGGACCCGAAGTCCCGCGTCAAGTTCGGTCGGGTGATGCACCAGCGGTTCCCCCGGCCGGTCACCGACTCGGCCACCCGGGTGGTGAATCCGACCCAAGAGCCGGCGGCCCTGGTCAACGGAGAGCAGTTCACCCGATTCCGGCTGGTCCAGACCCGCCCTGTCACCGTGCAGTTCGACAACGCCTCGGTGCTGGCCCAACCGCTCAACCTGCCGACCATGTTGACGCCGCGGCCCGATCCGCTGGCGGTCGCGCGGCGGACCCAGCTCGAGCTGACCGCGCTGCGGGAGTGGGTCGACGCGGGACCGAAGTCGAGCGTCAAGCGTTGGCTGTCGGTAGAGGACTTTCCTGGTAGCAGCTCCATCGTTGTGCTGGCCGATGACGCGCTTCGAGCCGCCCAGGGATACACCGACACGGTCTCCCGTACCAAGTTGGGCGGGCTGCGCGGCATCGACGGGTTGGCCGAGGGGATGCCGGTCTGGGCCAGCATGATCGACCGGCTGGGCGAGTCGCGTCAGATCCACGGCCTCGCCTCGATGCTCGACGGCGTGTGGCACGTGGACCGGCTCACCTCCGCCGAGGACGGCGCGGCCACCGACCTGACCATCGCGGTCGCGTTGACCAATCCGACAGTGCTGCCGGCGTACGCCACCATCACCAACGAGTCCGCCTCGGTTGGGTCGATGGAGATCAATGCCGCGAAAACCGTCGAGGAGCAGCTCGCGCTACGGGCCAACTTCTCGGCGAACGTCCGCCGCGCCGGAACCAGCAACGACAACACCCATGGCGGTGGTGCCGTGTTCCCGGTCAGCTACGAGAAGGTGCTCTACGCCGGCGCCAAGCGGAACACCGAGAGCATCAGCGGCGCGATCGAACGCAACGCCAACAACCGCAAGGGCAGGCAGCGGTCCTTCCTGGTGGTCTTCGACATGCGGGTGTCGGTGGCCGCGGAGATCACCACCGACCCGGACCGGTACGCCGCGATCCCGCAGTCGCTGCGCACCGGCGAGTGGCTGCACCACCACAAGTCGGTGACCCGGCACGGCACCGTCACCAACGCGATATTCCTGCGGCTGTCCGCCACGACCATGGTCAAGCTCGGCCTGCTGCCGAAGCTGGCCGGGGACCCCGGGATGATCGGGGCATCGTGGCTGCCGACGGTGCCTCCGGCCCTGGGCCTGCCGCCCGGGCGCAGCCCCGGTCTGGGCCTCTACACCTTCGACGAGACCCCGACCCTGACCGAGCCGATGACCACCGTGCTCCGGGCCGAAGCGGCCAGGCTCGGCCCCGACAAGGGCATGGTCAAGAACCTGCTCGACGTGGTGCAGGGCCGGATCGTGAACCGGTCGATCGGCAAGATCTCCGACTCGCTCTCCGGCTCCGGGCTCGACGACCCGATGCTGAACCGCCGCCGCCTGCTCTACCTGTTCACTTCCGAGGGACAGGCGCAGCACTGGCCTGCCATGGTCGACGGCGGGGTGTCGGTGCTGCACATGAAGCCCGGCCGGATGACACAACACTCCCGGGACGTACGTCTGCTCGCCGAGCCCATCGGCGAACCGAAAGTCCTCGGGTTCGTCGCCGACCACAACGACCTGGACATCAAGACCACCCACACCAGCGAGCAGGGCGTCACCAGGCAGCGGATGCACGGCAGTACCGTGACCGCCGGGGTCGCCGGCACCGGCGTCTCCAACCACCACGGTGAGAACCTCGCGGTCGGCATGGGAGACACGGTCGGGCTGGTGTCGCAGGTACTGAACGCGCAGAACGACGGCTCTACCACGGTCGACACGAACCTCAGCTCCGGTCGTGGGGTCAAGGCCAAACTGGAGACACAGGTCAAATACACCCTGGCCATCTTCGACAAGGGCAAACGCGTCGACGGCGACCTGCTTGTCGTACACGACAAGGTGGTCCAGGACCGGTGGGCCGACGACCTCCGGCCGCCGCGGACCAAGCCGGCGGACCCACCCACGCCCTACCGGATCGCCCCACCGGAGAACCTGGCACCCGGCTGGCGGACGCTCAACGGAATGCCGCTGCCGCCGCGATTCAGCGCCGAGGACCTCAACCAGGTCGCCCAGGTGCAAGGTCTCGTCGCGAACCTGCTGGCCGACGCCGCCAAGCGGCTGAAGACAACGGGGTACGCCGGGGCGCACCAGGTCCACCAGAGCCTCACCCCGGAGATCCTGCTGCCCGGCATATCGAAGCTGATGGCCGCTGAGGGTTTCGACCTGCCGCCGACGGTCAGCGCCCAGATCTTCGGGCAGAAGGCGGCGATCGGCATCCGGCTGCTGCCCGTGAGTGCGTCACTCGGCGGCGTCAGCTCCGGCGTCTACCGCGAACACGCGCCCCAGCAGAGCGGTGGCTACAGCACCGGTACCAGCGTGGTGACCCAGAACCTGCGGATCCCCCGCATCCCACTGATCGGGCGGGGCTTCGCCGACGACCCGTACCAGGCGTTGGAGGCCGGTGGGCCCGGCGTCGCCGCCGGTGACACCCAGGCCGCCGCCGAGAGCGGTGGCAACGCCACGGGCGATCTGGGCAACGTCAAGCCCGAGAGCCGCTCGGCCGCCGTCGACTACCTGAGCCGGGTCGAGGTCACCGTCTCGCTGTCGTACTCGCTGCGGCCAGCCAAGACGGTGACGAGCGCCAGCCAGCCGGACGAACTGGTGAACGTGTCGTTGCGGATGGGCCTACACGACGCGCGGACGGCGCTGCACATCCCGAAGGACACCACGGCGATAGCCAAGGACTCGCCCGGCCGGGTGGCCGCCTTCGACGAGATCGTCGATCACGAGGCGAAGCTGGCCAAGGCGGCGGAGAGTTTCGTCTCCGCCGCCGACAAGCTCGACCAGGCCCGCTACGACGCGTACGCGGCTCCGGAAGGCAGCACTGCACGCGTGGCCGCCGAGGCCGAGCTGCCCGGGTTGCACCAGGCTTGGGATCGGGCCGGGCAGGCGTGGTGGGATTTGCTGCAACGGCACCACCAGCTACTCGACGACTTCCGGCACCGCTACCTCGGGGTGGCCGAGGGCGCGAGGGACACCGACGCGGCGAACCTCGCCAAACACATTCAGGACGAGAGCGTCCGCCTGACCGAACCCGCTGCGGGCAGTACCGACCGGTCTCCGGACCGGACGGACGTCGCCCCGCCACCACCAGGCAAGCAGCAACAGGAACCAACCACCAAACCCGCCACACAACCCACCAAGCCGACACCACAAACCACCACCGCACCACCGGTCCAACAACTCACCAGCACAGTGCCCCAGTTGTCGACGGGGACGTCGCAGGTGCTGCCGACGCCGGGTGGTGGGCTCTGTCAGCTCTACGCCGCCGTCGGCAGCGCCCCTGAGCTGGTGAGCGCAAGGCTGGCCGCCGCAGGACTCGGCACGCCAGCCCTACACGCGTGGCTCGGCGACCCCGGGGTCGTCCGCGCCCGGATCACCACCTGGGCTGCCCAGGCGCGTGGGCTGGTGCCGCCGACCACCCAACTCGGTGAGGCGGCAGAGCTGCTCCGCCGCCTGGTCGAGCAACACCTGCGCGGGGTGGGCCCGGACGGCGTGCCAGCGGCAGCTCTGGAGGGGTACCGAAACAACCGGGTGTTGCAGTTGCGTGCCGAGGTGGATGCGATGAACCGCGACACCCTGCTGGGCCGGCTGCAGAACGCGGGCATCACGAGGCTGCGCGACCCCGGTCTGCTACCGGCCCTGCACATGCGCTATCTCTACCTCAACCAGCGAACCGCCGACCTGGTCGCCGCCGGGTGGGATCCGGCGGTGGCCCGCGCCCACGCGGAGAGCCAGGTGCCGCTCAAACCCACGCCGGACGGTTCGCCGCCCCGCGACTTGGCAGACGAGGCACTCTCGATACGGGCCATGTTCGACTACCTCACCGCCAGCGGTCATCCCGTCGGACTGCAAGCACTCTCCGACGAGACGCTGCGGGACCAGCTCATGACGCACCTGCTCGACCCGCTCCGGCCGGCCGACGCCAGCGAGTTCTCCGCCCTCACCGAGGCGGTCCAACGCTGGCAAGACCGCTGGCAGGACCCGGTCGGCGAGGCCTTCGCGGGGCTGTTGGCCGCCACGTTGGACGCCCGGGTACGCATCCACGCACCCGAACACACCCAGACGCTCGGCCGCGAGGACGCGCCCCTGTTCGACGTGTACCGCCGCAGCGACCACTACCAGGCGATGGTCAACCATCAACCCCCGCCGGCGGAGTCCGCGCCACCGAGCGAGCAGTCGGTGGCCGAGTTGGACCACACCAGAGGTCCTGCCGTCGATCCGAAGGGCGCCAAACCGTTCGAGATCGATCCGCCCGGACCCGCCGACGGAAAGACCATCAGCGGAGACGCGCTGCGAACCCAGCAGATGCGCGTCAACCCCGCCTGGATGCCACTGTCCGACTTCACCCCCGAGATCTACGCGGGCCGCCCCGACGCCCACTGGCACTACGTCGTCACAGAGTCAGACGGCATCATGATCGGCAGCGAAGAGATCCTCACCGTCGTCTCCGCCAAACAACTCGACGACCTCCACGTCGCCATGCACACCAAAAACCCCGACCTCACCCTCGACCAACTCAGAAACAGCATCAACCAACAGGGGCACCCCACCATCGGCGTACGCTTCGACACCGACGGCCGCGCCTACGTCGGTAAGGGACGGATCAGCGGTGAGCTGCACCGCGACCCGGAAACCGGCCAATGGATCGTCGACGACAAGTCCGGCCGTTACATGAGCGAAAAAATTCGCCCCGGACTCGACCCCGTCGACGTCAAACGCTGGCTCGACGGTGTCGCCACGAGACTCAGCGAACAAATGGGCGTACCCGTCGAAGCCCGGCCGTACAAACACACCACCGCCCCACCACCAGCACCAACCACCCAAACCGCCCCCGCCCTACAACAGCCCTCGGCCGACACCGCCAAACCCACCGAGGCCACCACCACCGCCCCACCACCGGAGGACCTGCGCGCGCGGTGGGTGGAGTTCAAGGCACAGCGTCTGCAGGCCGAGGGCACCGATCCGACGGCGGCCGAGATCCTCGCCAACGGCCTGACTGCCGACCGCGACACCATGCTCGCCGACCTGGCGACCCAGCAGGCCATGCCTGCTGGCCCAGCCAAGACCGCCACCGCTGACCTGAGCACCGCCGCGCCTGCGCCGAACGTCCAGACGGCGGCCACGACCACGACAGCGACGGCGACGGCGACGGCGACGGCGACGGCGACCACAGCCACGACAGCAACAGCAACAGCAACGGACACGACAACGACCACCGCACTGATGGGGCACATCCCGCCGCCCGGGCCGGACTACCGGCTACTCCGCTCCGCCGGTTCGGCGCACCTGGCGAAGCTGCACGACGAGGTGCGGCGGCTGATCGCCACGAAGACCGACGGCCAGGGGCAGCTCGCGGCCGAAGTCTGGTGGGACATCGCCAGCTTCATCACCAAGGCCCTTGACGCCCCACCGGTTCGAGCGATTGTTGGAGCCCGTGCCGGCCTCGAGGGTGCCTTCCGTCTCCAGCACTGGATCATGGAACTCGCGACGGACCGTCCGGTGGACGAAGTCATCACGTGCCTGGTGCATGAGCTGGCACATCTCGAACAGTTCGCGGTGATCGCGCAGCTGCTGGCCACCCGGTCCGGCGATCCGGCGGCGGCTGGCATGGTCACCGGTCACCCGGACGTCCAGCGGGAACTGTGGGATCGGCGGGTGACCGACGACCCGAGATATCCGGCGATGCAGCAGGTATGGGACAGCCACATGGACCCCGCCGCTCGTCAATTCAACGATCTCTTCGTCCAGTTCAAGCTGCTGACCGGCGACGCGCAGCAACGACTTTCGGCCGCCGAGCGGATCGACGGGTTTCCGCCCCGGGTTCTCGACCGACTGCGACGCGGCCTCCAACTGCTGGATCTGCAAAACCAGATCGCACCCATGCGTTACAACACCCAGCCGGCCGAGATGCAGGCATTCCTGACCCAGCTGCGGTACACGTCACTGGGCTCGGTACGCGACTGGAGCGGTACGCCCGTCACTGCGGTGACGCCGCCGGACGGCTACATGGTGGTCGCCCTGGGTCGGGCCGGAAGTGTCCTCCGCCCGACGGGGGCGGCCACCGAACCGCCCCAGCGATTCGCGCACCCGGAACGGCCGCTGCTCGTCATCGAACTTCCCGACCCGGCTCGGGCCGACCAGGTGCTCAACCAGTTGAGCACTCAGTTGCCCTCTCGCGCGCTGGTGGAGCTGGTCGTCCCCGCCCCGATCAGCGCGGCCAGGGCGAAGGAGCTGTCCCGGCTGCTCGGTCCGGAGCAGCAGCTCGCCCTGGCGCCACACCTGATAGAACCGCCCGGGGTGGAGCTGTCCGACCAGTTCGTGTCGTACAGCCGGCTACACACCGCGACGCTGCCGGCGTTCGCGCGATACGTCACCGTGCACCACAGACCGCAGTTCCCGCAGCTCGCCACCCCCGCAAGCGATCTGAACAACCTCGGCCGTGGCCGGTGGGCGGTCTTCGGCGAGGACTGGCAGGCCACGTCGGTGGGCAACCGGGTCTGGGTGGGGCCGAAGGACGCGACACCGGTGATCGAGGACGGCGACCCGCGAGTGGTCATCGGTGTGCCATCCCGGGACACCCCCTGGCCGGCCTGGCAGAACGGCATGTGGCTGGCCCGGATGCTGGCCGGTCAGGAAGGCACCCCGGACGCCCCACTCGCCCGGGTGCACCGACCCGAGACGCAGCCGCCACCGCCGGTACGACTCGACGGCAACCTGGTGCACGCCGTGACCGAGCAGGACGCCGAACTGGCCCGGCTGGTCACCGGCGACCAGGGCCCTCTCGCCGCCTACGAGTACTCCTTCCCCACCCCGTACCCACCGCTCGGGGTCGTGCCGGGCCAGGACCTCTCGTTCACCGTGCACAACCTGATCGACGCGTTGCTCGACGCGACCGACGTGGCGCCGACCGAGCGGGACGTCGCGGTGCTCCTCGACGCGCTGACCGCGCTGGCCAGCAAGATCGGCTCCACTGGCCCGGCCGCCCTGCGGAACCTGCTCGCCGCCGGCTACCTGGCCGCGCGGGCGTACGGGATCGGTGGTTTCGGTCCCCGCCGACTCACCGCGGCCTACCGCGCGCTGCGGCTGCTGGAGCCCGACGGGCCCCTGGCCTCAGGGCCGACGGCGGCGGCTGACCTGCTCTCCTGGATCGACGGCGTCAACGTGGACACCTGGGCCGCCGACCTTCCGGTGCGGCTCATGCAGGTGCTGGACCGGTTGCAGGAGCCGGGCGTCAAGATGACTCAGCTGACCGCCGCCAACCAGGCGGATGCGGAGCGGATCCGCTCCGCCCTCGGCGGGCTTGCCCCGCTCGACACCGGTGTCTGGGCCACCGCCGGTCTCGGCCCGCAGGTGGGGCCGATGTCGGCCGACGGCGATCTCGTGCTGGTGTACCCGGCCGGGCCTCAGCTACAGCCGGTGCCGCCCGGCAGCACTCCGGTCGACACCGCCGACCAGGTGCCCACCGCGTTGTTGGCGGTCCTCGGAGACCAGGCCCGCGCCCGGCTCAACCCGGACGGGGGCCGAGATGTTCGGGTACGACTGGTGCCGGTCACCGACGCGCCGATCACCCGGAACGCCTTCTACTTCCTCCTGGATGATCTCGCGGACCTGAACGACCGGCTTGGCTGGCGGGTCGTCCTGGGTGATCCGGTACGCCCCGACGGAAGCCCGGTTCAGTTCACCGAGACGACCCCGGAACCGTCCGCCGGCTGAACCGGTCGCCGGCCCCGGCCACACCGGGCGAGGTCAGTTCGGGGCGCTGCCGGTCACGCCGTGCCGACCCAACGCCCGCTGCAGCTCGCGGGCGGCGTTGTGGGTGCGTGACTTGACGGTACCCGGCGGTACGCCGAGCAGCCCGGCCACCTCACGGTGCGTACGGTCCTGGTAGTAGACCAGGAGCAAGGCCTCGCGGTGCACCGCCGAGAGGCTGCGCAGCGCCGGCTCCAGCATGGCCCGGTCCAGGGCGGCGTCGTACAGGCTGTCCGCCGGCTCCCAGACCGTGGCGGTGACGTCCTCGGCGACCTCGGCGGGGCGGGCCGCCATCCGTCGGGCCTGGTCGATGCAGAGGTTGTGGGCGACCCTGGAGAGCCATGCCTGCGGCGACCGGGCGCTGGCCACCGAGGCCAGGTTGCGCCAGGCCCGCAGCAGTGTCTCCTGGACCAGATCCTCGGCGCGGTGCGGATCGCCGGGGACCAGGCGCCGGGCGTACCGGTGCAGCGCCGGGCAGCTCTGCGGCACCAGCACCCGCTCGTACCAGGTGGCCAGGTCGGTCTGGGTCGGCTGAGGATCGCACTCGAGGGTCGTCATCGGATACCTCATCTCTGGCCGGACGAACCGCCTCAGGCAACCGAAGCGGCGGCGGGCACGTCGGACGCGGTCAGCCGCAACAGGTCGTCCGTCGACGGGTCGGCGAGGTCGGCCACCCGCTGCGCCTGGTGTTCGGTCATCCGCTGGAAGACCTGCCGCGCGGCGCGACCGTTGCCGAACCCGTGGCCGTGGTCCATCCCGGCGAAGAGGGCGTGTACGGCGGCACGCCCGTCGTCGGCGAGCCGGTACTCGTGCTGCCGGCACTGGACCTCGACGATGTCGGTCAGCTCGGTGGGCCCGTAGTCCTCGAAGGTCAACGTCCGGGAGAACCGGGAGGCCAGACCCGGGTTCGACGCGACGAAGCGGCCCATCTCCAGCGGGTACCCGGCCACGATCACCACCACGTCGTCCCGGTGGTCCTCCATCAGCTTGACCAGGGTGGCGACCGCTTCCTGCCCGAAGTCGTTGGTGTGCCCGGGCGGGACCAACGAATAGGCCTCGTCGATGAAGAGCACCCCGCCGAGCGCCCGCCGGAAGACGGCCTGGGTACGGGGTCCGGTGTGCCCGACATACTCGCCGACCATGGTGGTCCGGTCGGCCTCGACCAGATGGCCGCGTTCCAGCATGCCCAACGCGGCGAGCAGCCGGCCGTAGAGACGGGCGACGGTGGTCTTGCCGGTGCCGGGGTTGCCGGCGAAGACCAGGTGTCGGCTCAGCGGCGGCGATGCCAGCCCAGCCTCCTGACGGCGGCGCACCGTCCGCATGAGTTTGACCTGGGCCTGTACGTCCTGCTTGACCCGGTCCAAACCGACCAGCGAGTCCAGCTCGGCCAGCAGTTCCGGCAGGTCGGCCTCGGTGGGTATGGCCACCTCGGCTACCGCGCCGGTCCCGGCCGGCGGGGTGCCGGCCACCGCGGGCGCAGCCGCTGCCGCCGGATCACCGGGGTGGCCGCCGGCGGCGAGCGCGGTCGGCGGCAACAACGACCTGGTCACCCCGGTCAGCCGGATCTCCTCAAAAGCCGGTTTGGCCCGCGGGTCCACGTCGACGTCGAGTTCGGTGTCCCGGATCCAGGCGCGGACGACGGCCGGCGTCGCCCCGGCACCGACATGGATCGCCGGGTACGCGCTGGCGGTGAACACACAGTCGACGTACCGGCCGCCGCCGCCCTCGGCGACGAACAGCGCGTTCTTCGCCCCGGCCGTGCACGACGTGGCCGTCACCTGCGGTTTCGCCCCGGTCCACACGACGATGCCGGAGCCCTCGGCGTCGCGCACCGCGCACCGTTCGACGGTGCCCCCGCTGTCCTGCTCGAAGACGATTCCGGCGGTGCCCGCACGGTCGATCCGGCAGTCGGTCAGCTCCACGGTGGCGCCGACGCCGACCTGCACGCCGGCCCGGCCGCTGGCGTCGACCACGCACCCGGTCAGCCGGACCGGCCGGTCCGCGCCCACGACCACCCCGTTGCGGTTCGCTGCCAGCACGGTGCCGGTGGCCGTCACCTCGGCACTGTCGGCGGTACTCAACCCGGCCAGCCCGCAGCCGTGCACCCAGCCCCCAACCAGTTCGGCGCGGCCTGCCCCGATGGCGTGCAGCCCGTGCTCCGCCGACGGCCCCACCCAGGCGCCGGTGGCGGTCAGCCGGCCGGCACCGCCGACGTGCAGCACGCTGTAGGTCGAGTCCCCGAGTACGGTGTCGGTGAGCGTCACGGTGCCCTGGTCGGTGACAAAGAGCCCGTTGCCAGCGCAGCCGCGCACCGATCCGGCGACGACGCCGACCTCGGCCTCGTCCCGGCACACCAGGCCGGTCGCGCCCGTCCGGTCCACGTCGCAGCGGGTCAGCACCAGCTGCGACCGGTCGGCGGCGACGACGCCCGCGGCGGCCGGTGCGGTCAGCCGGCAGCCGGTCAGTTCCACCCGGGTGGTGCCGGAGGCGAAGACCGAGTCGCCACCGCTGCCGGAGACCGCGACGTCCCGCCCGGTGACCGACGCCGACTCCTCGGCGAGAATCCCGTTGCGGCCGGCCGCGACGACCGCGCCGCCGGCCAGCTCCAACCGGGCGCTACCGCGCGCCCGTACGCCGGAGCCGGTGACCGGGCCGATCCAGGTCTCGCGGAGCGTGACCTGCGCCGAGTCGCCAGCCACCACGCCGATGCCGTCGATGTCGGTGACGACACAGCGCTCGAGCAGGACGACGGTGCCGCCGGTGGCGTACAGGCCGGCCAGCCGGGCACCCGTCAACCGACAGTCGCGCAGCACCGGGCGGGCCTGCCCGGTGACCTCGACCCGGCCGCCGTGCAGACCGCAGCCGACGAATTCGGCGCCGCCGTCCTCGATCCGCAGCAGCGGTTCCGCGGGGTCGGTACCGGTCAGCGTCAGGTCGGTCAGGGTCGCCGCGGCGGTGACCCGCACCGGGGTGCGCGGCACCAGCGACACGCTGCCCGGCCCCCGCTCGGCCCGCAGCCGCACCGCGCGGTCGACGAGCAGTTCCTCGTGGTAGAGACCCGGCGCCACCAGCACGGTCTGCCCGTCCGAGGCCGCCCGCAGCCCGGCTGCGATGCTCTGCGCGGCACCTCGTTGTCCGGGTGACACCCGGACAACGTCCGAACCGGCGCCGGCCCGTCGGCCCCCGAGTACGCCCCGTACCATCATCCACCCCCGCCAGACACCGTCGGTCCGGTGCTCACGGCTGCCCGCTGCGCACCAGGTGGTCCGCGTCATCGGGGCGGCCGGCGAACGGGTCGTCGGCCTGTTCCACGGCCAACCGACGCCGCGTGCGTGCCGTCCGGTAGCGGCCCCAGAGCCACCCGGCCGCGAGTAGCGTCCCGATCGCGGCGAGCACCGCCAGCACCGCGGGCCAGGAGACCGGCTGGCTACGCCCACTCCGTTCGACGACCGTGCCGGGCAGCTCGCCGTCGACCAGCGGGCGGATCACCGCAGCGTACGGGTCGAGCCGCCCGACGCTCCCCTGACCGGCGTCGGCTCCCCGCGCGGCGGTGCTGATGAGCTGCCGGCCGATCTGTCCCGCGGAGAATCCGGGGTGGGCGGAGCGGACCAGGGCTGCCGCGCCCGCGACGAAGGCGGCGGCGTACTCCGTACCGGTGGCGACGTAGGACCCGGTACCGACCGCTCCGATGCTGCGGACTTCGGTTGCCGGCGCGAGCAGATCCACCGATCCGACCGGGTAGTCGCTGGTCGGCCGCTGGTCGCGACGAAGGCCCCCGACGCGGACCAGGCCCTCCGCCGGGGCCACGGTGGACTTTCCGGCCGGGGCCGGCGCCACCACGAGTACATCCCGGCCGATCGCCTCGTCGACCGCCGAGCGGACCGTGCGGTCGGTGACGTCGACGGACGCGCCGAGCAGGATCACCTTCGCCCCGGTGGCCACCGCGACCTGGATGGCGGTCACGGCCGCCGGTGGGCTCGCCGCGACGCCCCGGTCCACCAGCCGCACCGGAATGATGACAGCCTTCGGCGCCACCCCGACCTGCGCGCCGCCGGCCCCGTCGTCGGCGGCGACGATGCCCGCCAGTGCGGTACCCGAGCCGACGCAGTCGGTGTCGCCCAGGCCGTTGCCGGAGACGATGTCCGCGCCCCGTCCGAGCCGGTCGCCGAGTTCCGGCCGACCCGCCGCCACACCCGAGTCGATGACCGCCACCCGGACACCGGCACCGGTGGTGGTCCGCCACACCCGCTCCGGAGCCACCAGGCGCTGGCCCCAGGTCGAGTTGTCCGGTGGGGCGGCGACAATGGTCGGCCGACAGTGGGAGCGGTCGGAGACCGGGGAGCCGGAACCCGTCGGCCGGCCGGCGCCGGGTTGCGGTCCAACGGGGACACCGGGCGTCTCGCCCCGCCCCGGTGCGCTACCCGGATTGGCCGCCTTGGGCGGGCTCGGCGTCGCCGCCGCGCTGGGCAGCACCCCGTGCCGCAGGCCGGTGCCGATCGCGTCCCAGGGCAGCACGAGGTGCCAGCCCCCGTTCAGCCGCCCGGGATCGGTCAGTCGGCCACCGTCCGGCTGCCGGCGACCGGTGTTGAGCTCCAGGATCTCGCCGGCCCGCTCGGCGTCGCCGAGGAACCGGGCGGCGATGGTCCAGAGAGTCTCCGGCTTGCCCTGGTACGACGCCTGCACCGTGTAGTAGAGGACGTAGGGCTCGACCTCCGGACCAGCCGGCGCGGCCTGGGCGGCCCGGAACTCCGTCACCGCGAGCGTGCTGGCCGCCGTCACTGCGGTGAGCGCCGCCAGCCCGGTCAGGGCCACCCGGGCCAGTGGCCCGGTCACCAGTTGGCCCTTCGGATCAGTGCCCAGTCGTGGTCGTCGTTGGCCTGGCAGCTGAACACCTCGATCCTGGCCTCCAATCCACCAGTCCCATATCCGCCGGTGACGTCCAGGCAGAGGTTCGAGGCGGTGTTGATAACCCGGTAGAACTGGCCCTTGCCGGACTTCACCGTCGGCTGCAGCCGCCAGTACTGGTTCTCGTCGTCGAAGCAGCCCGTCTCGTACACCCCCGTCGCCAGCGAGACCGAGCTGGTGCCGGGCAGGTCAAGGCAGTACTGGGAGGTGACGCTGCGGATCCAGTACAACTGGTTGCCGGCGCCGTCGACCCGACGCGGGACGAAGGCGTACTCCTGGTTGTCGGGGGTGTGCGGGGAGCAGAGGTTCTGGTGGACCGTCCCGTCGCGCGGCCCCGGGCCGGTCCCCGGAATGTCCAGGCACATCTTGGTGGCGAAGTTGTAGATGAAGTACGGCCCGTACGAACGGTTGTCTGCGGCGACATCCTTGGCATTGACCGGTGGCTGGTCGGAACCGTTCTGCGCCGGGGTGCTCGGTTGAGTCGGCTTCGGCGAAGACGGTTTGGCCGGCGCGGTCGTCGCACCGGTTGTCGAGCCGGGGGTCCGCTCGGGCGCGGCGGTCGGGCTCTTCGACGGGCCGGCGGGCCGGGTCGGCGGTAGACCCTTGGCGTACTCGGTCTCGAAGCGGCCCACCTGCTCCGTCAGCGCGGTGATCCGTTCAACGCCCGGCACGTCGGCCAGCGAACGGATCGTCGGGTCGCCGCGCAGGAACGCCGCCAGCGCGAGCGGGTAGTCGTCCGGGCCGGTGCCGGGTACGGCTTCCAGCAGCGCGCACATGGTCTCGCCGAGGGCCGGCACCGCCGAGGCGGGCGTCCACGGCGAGGCCTCCGCCGACGGCCGCACGTAGGCGACCCACACCTGGGGCAGGAACTGCGCGATGCCCTGCTCGCCGGTCGGGCCTAGCCGCTGCGGGTCGAACGCGGAGGTGGCCATCAGCTGCGCGGCGACCCGGGCCGGCGGCAGCTGTGGGCAGACGGCCCCGGCGGCCCGGATCAGTTGCAGGTACTCGTCGGGCACCGGCAACGGCGTCGCCGCTTCGGCGACCCGCTCCGCCACCATCGGCGGGGTGGTCTCGGGCACCGCGTCACCGCTGCCGCCGAAGGCCGGCTGCAACGCGTACCAGATGGCGTACCGTTCCACGGTGTCGACGTACTCGAGGGCGCCGGTCGGTACGTCGCCAGCCTCGACGACCGGCTCCACGCCGACCCGATGCGCCGCCAGCGCCAACTGCCACCGGTCACCGTCGAGCTTGAGCACCCGGATCTGGCCGACCAGTTGACACATGTGGTGGGCGAGCGCAATGACGCTGGCCTCCCGGTCACTTGGGGGCGCCCCGTCCCACGGCGCCCATTTCTGCCACACGGTCGGCACGAGCCCGGCGGTGCCCTGCGCTCCGACGGCCCGCACCGCCTCGACCGGGGTGGCGGAGAACCGGGAGGCGGCCATCACCTGGCCGGCCAGCCGCGCCGGAGTCAGGGTGGGGCATGCCGTAGCGGCCTCGGTCAGCAGCCGTACATCGGCGTCGGAGACCCGGGCGCCGGGCAGCGGCTGCCCGGCATCGGCCGGGCGAGGGGCCACAGACGCGGTCAGTGTGACCATCGCGGCCAGCCCCAGGGCTGTTCCCACGAGCAGCCTGTGGCCGGTCCTTCCTGACATGCTCATCCGGGTCGTTCTGCTCGGCACCGGCCCCCACACCTTCCCCAGGATTGTCCGTAATGGACATGCAGCAAGCTAGATGCCGGCGGCATGGAGCACAGGCAACCGAAAAAGACATCACCGTGAATATTGGATGAATCAACGGATTGGCACCGCGTCGCCCTCTGGTGCTGGGGACATGGACCGGGGTGCGTCTGGCCGCCCCACGGAATCGTTCGAAGTCCTGCGGACCTCCCAGAAGGCGCTGAGCATCGTCCAATACTCCTTCATGCTGAATCCGATGCTCCCGAAGAAGGGCTGAAACAACTCACTCGCGTGGAGGTATGCGGCACGGGCACCCGCCGTGTGATTATCGCGGACGAGCCCGCCGCTGCGGCTCCGCCCGACGAAACCGGGCACCTATCCGAGCATGAAGCTGGTCCAACTCCGCATGCCACCGTGCCCACCGTCGTGCCGATTCCGTGCCGGACCGGACGCGCGCTCGTCGTCTCGGAAATCCTGGTACGAGCAGGTCGACGGATCGTCATCGGAAGGCCGACGAGGAGCCGTTCCGGTTGTGCTCCCAGCTGGCGGGAGCAAACTGGGCGCCCGGTTCGCGACGCCACCACGTCACACTCCCTCCTTGCCTAGTCCCATCCGCGCTCGGCGGGCTAGGCTGAGCGTCGCTACTACCTTCACTCACCGGACTGGACGTTCAGGGTGGAATGGCCGACGGGGCAACACGGCAGGTTGATCGGTCGGGACACTGAGCTCAGCCTTCTCGCGAGCGCCGTGTCGAGCGCGGCGGGCGGAGCGCTACGGGCCGTGGCGGTGCGTGGTGATCCAGGGATGGGAAAGACCCGTCTCCTCGCCGAACTGGCCGATTTCGCCCGGGCCCGTGGCTTCGCCGTCTATCACGGTCAAGCGACCGAGTTCGAACGCGACGTACCGTTCGGCATCTACATCGCCGCGTTCGAACCCCAGCCAGGTGATCCGAACCGGGGCGCGCAGGATGCGCTGACCGAGTTACTGCTGGACGCCACCGGGCCGTCCGAGGCGCGGCGCGCGGGGCTCGACCGCTACCGGCTCTTCCAGCGCGCGCGTCGGCTCATCGAAGACCAGGGGGCCGCCAGCCCGGTCGCCATCGTGCTCGACGACCTGCACTGGGCGGATCCGTCCTCTGTGGAGCTGACCGAGTATCTGTTGCGCCGGCCGCCACGGGCGCCGTTGCTGCTCGCCACCGCGTACCGTGCGGCGCAGGTGCCGGCGGGCATCGCCCGGGCCGTCGCTCAACTCGGCGACGCGACCGTTCACATCAGTCTCGCGCCGCTGGGCGAGACCGACGTGGCGGCGCTGTTGCCGGAGGCCGACCGTGGCCGACGACGACTGCTGTACCGCACCACCCATGGAAACCCGCTCTACCTTCAGGTGCTCGCCGACGCCAGCGTGGCGACGCTCACCGCCCTCGCAGAGGCCGGTGACGCCGCGACGGGCGCACCCGAGCGGGCACTGCTGGACGTACTCAGCACCGAACTGACCGCCCTGACGCCGGATGTCCGGCAGGTGGCATGCGCGGCGGCAGTGGCCGGCGAGCCGATCTCGTTGAACCTCGTCGCGTCCATCACCGGACTACCCGAGGCCGCCTTCGATCACGCCATCGACCATCTGGTCGGCGTGGGCCTGGTAGTCGAGGCCGACGCCGCTCTCCGGTTCCGCCACCCCCTGGTTCGGGCGGCGGCGTACTGGATGGCCGGCGCGGCCTGGCGGTCGCGCGCGCACGACCGGGCGGCGGAGTACCTGCGCGCCAAGGGCGGCCCGCTGCAACTGCTGGCCCACCACACCGCACGATCGGCGCAACACGGCGACGTGCAGGCGGTACGGACGCTGGAGGCGGCGGCCGCGGCGGCACTGGACGCCGCGCCGTCCACCGCCACCCGGCTGCTACGGACCGCTATCCGGTTGCTACCGGATGACGAGGGCCGGGCCGAGTGGCGGGTCCAACTGCAATGGGCACTGGGGCGCGCACTGGGAGTGACCGGCGATCTGACGGCCAGCCGGCAGATTCTGCAGGAGGTGATGCGGGCGCCGGGCCCGCTGCGGATCGCGGCGGTGGGCTTCTCCTCGATGATCTATCGCCTGCTCGGCGACTTCGACGAGGCGAAAGCACTTGTCACCACCGAGCTGACCCGGCCGTACGCGCGCGACCGGTCTACCAGCCTGACCCAGGTCGGGCTGGCCGCGGTCGAGCTGATGGGTCGGGAGCCGGGAAAGGCACGGTTCGCGGCCGCCGTCGCGCTGCGCTCCCTGACGGACACCGACGACGAGGCGCTGGAGTCGGCCGCCCGGGCCATCCACGCGCTGGCCAGTCTGCGCGACGGCGACGTGGTGGAGTGCCGGAGTGAGACCGACCGGGCGGCGTGGCTGGCGGACGCGATGACCGACGAGGCGCTCGCGCCACACCTTGAGCTGATCGCACCGCTGGCCTGGGTCGAAATGCACCTGCGACGGTACGACGACGCGTCGCGACATCTGCGCCGCGGGCTGGACATCGCGTACCGTGCCGGGCGGAGCCACAGCGTGCCGTACCTGCTCATCGTCGTGTCCGCGTTGAACGAGCGGCAGGGCCGACTGATTGAGGCGGTGACCGCCGCCGAGGAGGCCCGCGAGGCGTCCCGGCTGATCCACAGCCCGGAGACCCTGGCCATGTCCAGCATCCTGTTGCTGCGTCCGCTGCTGTGGCGGGACGGACCACGGGCCGCCCTCGAACTGGCCGAACGGATCTCCGGCGCCCGACCCCGGTCGGGCTGGTGGTCCGGGCTGGGACAGCTTGACCGTGCACTGGTGTACGCCGAGGCCGGGCAACCGAAACGCGCTCTCGTCGCCCTAGCCGAAGAGGACCCGGCCGACGAACTGACCAGGACGTACTGCCTGGCCCTCCAGGCGATGGCCACCGCCGCAACCACCGCTGGTACCCGGTCCGAAGCAGGTCCGCTCGCCGAACTCGCCCTTTCCCGGGCGATGACGTCGGGTCTGTCGCATCAGTTGGGTTTTGCGCACCGGGCGCAGGCGAAGGTGTTCATGCTTTCCGGATGGTCGAAGGAAGCAGTCGCTCACGCGGAACAGGCCGCCGCCCATTTCGTCGCCGCCGGTGCGCCGGTCGAGGAGGGGCTCACGCGGCAACTCGCCGCCGAACTGTATGCCGCCCAGGGCGCGGTCGCGCAGGTCCGCACCGAGCTAGGCCGGGCCAAATCCCTGTACGCCGCCGCCGGGGCGGCCTGGCTCTCCGCCGCGTTGGCACGCGACGAACGCCGACTGGCCGCCCGAGCGCCCCGGGGGCAGCGGCAACCGGCCAATCCCGTCGCCGCGCTCACCACCCGGGAACGGCAGATCGCCGACCTCGCGGTGAGCGGTTTGACGAATCAGCAGATCGCAGAGCGGCTGCACCTGAGCCCCAAGACGGTGGAGGCTCACCTCTCCCGTACCTTCGCGAAACTCGGCGTCCAGTCGCGCGTCACGCTCACCCAGCACCTGACCGCGGACGCGCAGGCCCGGCAAGACTGAGCAGCCGCTGGTGGGGACGTCGAGTTGATGTAGGGGGTGGGGTAGGGAACCGCCCGATGCTAGCGATGGTCGATGTGGAGCATGCTGCTGCGGCAAGCCAAACGACCATCAAGGGATGTGCACATGTCACCCTTTCGTGTCACCAGACGTACCCGGACCCGCGTGGTCCTGACGGCGTTGCTCGCCACCCTGGGGCTACTCCTGCCGGCAGCCATGGTCAGCGCCGATCCGATACCGCTGCCGCCTCGGCCGCCGTTTCCGTCACTCTCGCCACTACCGCCCGGCTATCCGTTGCCGCCGAACCCGGGGATCCCGCGGCCACCGACCCTGCCGCAGTGCCCGCCGACCTGTATCAGCCTCGGCCCGGAACCGTACGACGCCGTCGTCTACGGCGACAGCTACACCAGCGGTGAGGGCGCGAGCCATAACCACAGGTACGTCACGAAGGCCGACGGAACGGAGGACTTCCGGCACCAGTCCGGTCTCGCCCCGTTCTCCGTAGCGTGGGCGGCCCTGGAGATGGGCCGGCATCCGTTCCGGAGCATGAATCTCACCTCGGAGACGATGCCGGCGGTTGTCACTCGTGACCGTCTCTTCTTCAATGCCTCGTCTGGGGCGTGGATCAAGCACCTTGACGAGCCGCAGAAGGAATGCAGGTCCTGCTCGGCCATCCGTAACCAGCCCCAGGCCCAGGACGTCCCGACCATGGCGAAAATCGCCTACTTCGGGCTCGGCGGAAACGACGCCGGCTTCGCCGACCTGGTCAGCACGGCGGTCGAGGCGTACATGAACCCGAGAACCGGCGGCTTCCGGGTGCAGGCATGGGAGCGGGACCAGGAGCAGGCGGTGGCCGTAGAGGTGGGCCGACTGCAGCCGCGGATCGACGGCCTCAAGGACAAGGTCGCGGACGGGTTGTTCAGCGTGAAGGAAACCCATCCGGTAGCCGAGATCGTGGTGTCGCTCTACCCGATGGCGGTCAAGCAGTCGGGTAACATCGGCATCCGCGAGGTCACCGGCCGGAGCATGGACCTGATGTATCCGTTCGCGGTCAAGGTGAACCAGGCCATCCGGGACGGGGTGGCACTGTTCGAATCCCGGTATCCGGGGACGAAGGTCCACGTCTTCGACCCGAACACCGCCGGGCCGAACGGAACGAGCGTGGTCGCCGGACACGAGCTCGGTCAGCCCAACTCGTACATCCAAGGGCTCGTCTACCGCAACGACCTCTTCTTCCAGGGACAATTTTTCAAGTCGTTCCAGGAAAGCTTCCACCCGAACGAGCTCGGCTCGGTGGCCATCGGCAGGGCGCTCGCGACCTTCATGGCCGGAAAGTTCCCGTCACTCTTCCCGAGCGGGCCGAACTTCGACAAGGTGACCGTCAACGCGCAGCCGTTGGCCACGTCGGAGGAGGAGGCAAACGCGGCCCTTCAATACGCGGCCACGAACCCGACGGACGTGTGCGAGGAAACCGAGATTGACAGCGTCTGCCGATTCATCACCCCGACCGGCATCGTGATCCAGCACGACCTCTGGTTCAACCCGAACTGGCGGTCACCGACCGGTGGCAACCCGGTTCCGGGCGGTTCCGACCAGGGCTCAGGTGGGGGTGGTGGTAACGGGGGTTCAACCTGGATCCCGGTCGACTACATTCCGAAGGACCCGTGTGACATCTTCTATCCAACCTTCGCTCAGTATTACACCGGGGTGCAGATCCAGGGCGGACCGCTGCACATTCCGATGAGGATCGATGAACTCCTTTCGGTCCCCACGAAGCCCAAGTGCATCCCGGGCATCGGATTGGTCTACGAGTAACCGTCGCACATAACGGCCACAGCCACAGCCGCCGCCCGGACCGGTTTGGTCGGGGCGGCGGTGCTGTGTCAGCAGTTGCCGAGGTCGGTCCACCTTCATCCAGTTCAGCCACCAGCCGCTCGCCGTGCCGGTGTCCTCCACCCGGACGTCGATCCTCGGGAATGTGTCGGCGTCACCGACGTGGGAGGTGAAGGCGGGTCGATGTTGAGGTTCCCCCGGTAGCTCGGAGAACATCAAACCCTCCGCGTTACCCGGGGGACATCAAGCCCGAGGCCGGCCTGTTCACCCTCGCCCCGCCACCGCCGTCCACGTAGCCTCACGAACAGGGCCTCTAACCTACAGCCAAACCCACAACGGACATACACTACCGAATCACCCTCTCGCACGACGCTGACATGGGTGGAACGTCACTTCGGCTACGCGGTCGCTCGGACGTACGCGGGCCACGACGGCAAAAACGATGCCGGCACGACCCCGACCTATGTCCGCGCCGACGTGTACGAGGTGGCACGCGCGCTGGCGATGTTGACCAGCAAACCCACCCACTCGCGGTGCCAACGACCGGCGATCGCTGGATCGGCGCATCGGCTGCTCGCCCCCAGGTCCTCGGCAAAGTCGTCGGGTGACGCCAGGTAGATCCACCCAGCGGTCGGTTGCTCGTGGGCGTCATGCCGACTGGCTGCGGCGATGTTGGTGACGCCGGTCACGTGTGGTGCAGCGCAGCATTGGCCAGATCGGCCATGATTTGGGGACCGCCCGTAACCCGGCGGACGCAACCCCAACAGTTGGGACAGATTCCGGCACGAGCGGTGGCCCGACCAGCATCGTGGACGGTTGGGGTCAGAGCTGATCCGGCGCAACGAGCACGTTGACGGAGCGCAGGTCGCGATGCGCGGCGTGCACCTCGACGATCTCGGCCAGAGCGTCGCGGCCCAGCGCCCGGTAGGCGCCGGCAAGGAGGTCGCGGGACTGGGACCGGTACTCGTCGCGGTCCACCCAGTGCAGCTCGCCGCCGAGGGCGAGAGCGAACGCGGGCTCGCCACCGGCCAGTTCCCGCTCGGCCTGCGCGATCCACGCCGCAGCCTGTGGCGTGCCGGTTTGGAAGCCCGAGATGCGGTCGTACGACTTGGTGAGGCGCGCTTCCCCGCTGCGCGGGGGCAGTGCCGGGAAGATCGAGATTCCGCCGGACGGCCGCGCCACCGTCGCCCAGCGCCGCTCGCCGTCGCTCTCCAGCGCCTCGCGGTCCGCCGTGGCGAACCAGTCCAGCGCGGCGGTGAGCGGCCGCAGCAGCTCTGCCTCCTCGCTGGTGTCGCCGTAGTCGGACAACACTGCGCGGACGTTCCAACGGAACTCCTCCAGCAGGGTTGGGGAGCGGTTCGTCCATGTCTCGGCGGAGTCCCGGGCGTAGTTGTGCACGACGAACGACGGAAGCTCGGCCGGATCGTCGTACCAGAGCCCGTAATGCAGGCCGTCGGAGCCGCCCATCAACACGGTCACGAACTCGGCCGGGTCGCGCCGGAATCGGCCGTTGAGTCGCTCGTCCAGCCCGTCGCGGCCCACTAGTTGCAGACCGTCCTCGCCGAAGTACTCCGTAAGACCGAACGGGCTCACCATCAGGTAGTCCAATGCCTCCCGCTCAGCGGTGTCAACGCTCTTCCAAAGGGCACAGAACACGGCGAGGTGACGAGGGAGTCGCAGACCGTATACCTGCCGCACCTTCGCTGCGACTGCGGGGAATCGTTCCCACATCGTCAGAAGCGCCGTCTGGCGTCGGGCATCATCGCTCACCGCAGCATGTTAGCCACGTGCGCCATGGCCGAGCGACAACGTCTGCTACCGGAACGCACGACGTTCGACGTCGGGAGGGCGACCGTACCTCGGGCACTTCATGGCCCCACTGCACGTCAGCCGGATGCTGATCTACGCACGACCAGCGCCCGGCGCAGCCAGACGGCCGCGCCAGTCCTTCACCTGGTATCCGCGGCAGCCGCTGACCTTCCTGGTCGCTCGGCCACCGCGCACGCCCGGGGTCCTGCCCGTTACCCCAGCCGGAACCCACCCACGCCGCCCGTCGAAGACGCTGGGCGGCGTGTCATCCAACACCGCACATATCTACGGTCACAGAACAAGCCACCCGTGTCGCGCATCCTGGTTCACACCAGCGGATGCGACTCGCCGGTAAGGGCCGCCAGGCAGCGGCGACGGGAGTGTCTCGCTAACGGTGTTTCCGGTGATCTTGGTTAGTATGCGCCCGGTCTGATCGATCAGTGTCGCGGTCATCACGGCATCCTCCTCACCAGGCACAACGCCTGGTGGGTCAGGCTGGAAACACCGTTAGATCCACAGACCCGCACGTGTTGGCAGGACATCGGCCGGGGACTGCCCGACGCGCCGGTGAACCCGGTGATCCCGACCTCGGACGGGCTGCTGCCCGGGAGGGTCCGTCAAGGACATCGCGGGCAGCAGCCCGTGAAACGTCAACCGCGCGGGCCGGGAATCTTGTTCGGCTCTGTGCCGAACAGATCCGAACGACCTGAGCCATTTCCGTGAATGCCGCGCGCTGATGCAATTGGAATCGTCCAGCAAGGACGGCATTCAATTCGGAGGGACGCGCACATGCGCAGGAGACTCACGGCACTACTGCTGGGGCTCGCAGTGGCCGGCGGCGCCGTTGTCGCCACCGCCAGCACCGCCCAGGCCACGCCAAATGGCCGGCAGGCCACGACGGGGAGCCTGGCTTCGGCGACGCCGGCCTCGACGACCCGGGCGGCGGCGGCGTGTGCCATCACCCGGCACGGCTACACCGGCTACTACCTCTGCGGCACCAAGTTCGACGACCACAACTGGGGCGGCACCCAACCGGAGACCTACGTGATAGGTACCGACAACGCCGTCTGGCACATCAACGGTGGGACCGGCGGCTGGAAATCCCTCGGCGGCAACGTGACGGACCGGGTCCTGGCGTTCGCGGCGATCAACGGGCGGCGCAACATCCAGGGGATCGGCCCGGACGGAAAGACGCCGTGGTGCCGGGGATGGCTGGAGGGGCAGGGCTGGAACTCGTGGCAGAAGTGTGACATCCAGTCCCTCGCCGCGAGCCGGTTGGAGCAGGGCTACACCAGCTGCGCCGACTACTACAGCTGCCCCAACCCCGGTGTGTGGTGCGCCGACTTCGCCCGCTGGGTGTGGCGCAACGTCAACGTGCACGACACCGGCGTGCTAACCGCCGCCGCGGCCAGCTTCATCGCGTACGGGAAGAAGCACGACACCTGGAAGACCACCGCCAGTTACCAACCCAAGCCCGGCGACGCGATCGTCTTCGCCGCCAACAGCACCGGCACCTACGCCGAACACGTCGGCCTCGTGATCAGCGCCAACGCCAGCGGCGTGACGGTGGAGATCGGCGGCAACCAGAGCAACGCGGTCACCCGCTGGACCAGCAGTGGCGGCGCCCACATCGGCGATCGGCTGGGCAGCTGGACCATCAGTGGCTTCGTCGAGCCCAAGTACAACATCTGGCGCGTCTGACCCAAACCACACCCGGTGGGCGCCCGCGCCGCGGGCGCCCACCGGCGTACGTGCGCCCGCCCGACCGGACCGCGCGCAGAGATGAACAACGGATGTCGGCTCCGCGCCCAGGTGGGCGCGACCACCGGCGGGCGATAGGGTTGGCATCGACGGATGTCAGCGCTCCCGGGGAAGGCAATGACCCAGTTCGGTGTCGTTCCGCCGCAGCCACAGGAAGCGTCCACACCGATCGAGTTCATCGTGGCGCTGCGCGAACTACGGCTCTGGTCGGGCCTCACCTTCCGCCAACTCGCCGCCAAGGCCCGGGCGTCGGGCGACCAGCTAGCGCTGAGCACCATCGCCTCCGCGTTGAGCCGCTCCACCCTGCCCAGGCGGGAGGTGGTCGCCGGGTTCGTCCGCGCCTGCGGCCTCGACGAGGAGTCGGTCACCGCCTGGGTCGCGGTACGGGACGCGTTGTTCAGCCGGGGCGGCCAGGCCGCGGTGGCCGGCGACCCGGACCTACCCGGGCCGGCGCGGGACGGGGCCGACACCGGCCGGCAGCCATGGCCCGCCCCGCAGATGTTGCCGCCGGACATCCCGGACTTCACCGGCCGGGACGCAGAGGTGGGGACGCTGCGGCAGTTACTGCGGCCGGGCCCGAGGGACGGCTCGAACTCCGGCGCCCTGGTGGTCGCGGCCATCTGCGGCATGGGTGGGGTCGGCAAGACGGCGCTCGCCGTACACGTGGCGCACTCCCTGGCGAAGGCCTATCCGGACGGCCAGCTCTGGGTCGACCTCCGCGACGCCGAGGCGAGCCCGCTGGAGCCCAGCGACGTGCTGGCGCGGTTCCTGCGCGCGGTCGGCGTCGACAGCCGCGCCATACCCGCCGATCCGGTCGAGCGGGCCGAGATCTACCGCACGATGCTCGCCGATCGCCGGGTCCTGGTCGTGCTCGACAACGCCAGCTCCGAGCGGCAGGTCCGCCCGCTGCTGCCCGGCGCGGGGACCTGCGGCGTGCTGCTCACCAGTCGCCTCCGACTCGCCGGCCTCGAGGGCGCGCAGCACGTCGACCTCGAAATGTTCTCTCCCGGCGAGTCGATCCGGCTGCTGGCCCGGATCGCCGGAGACGACCGGTTGGCTAGGGACGTCGCGGCCGCCGCCGAGATCGCCGAGCTCTGCGGCGGCCTACCGTTGGCCGTACGGGTGGCCGGAGCGCGGCTCGCCGCCCGGCCGGCGTGGCAGCTGGCCGACCTGGCGACGTTGCTCGCCGACGAGCGTCGGCGGCTGGACCGGCTGAGCACCGGAGACCTCGCGGTGCGGGCGTCGCTCGCGTTGAGCTACCGCGAGCTCGACGACGAGCCCCGGCAGCTCTTCCATCTGCTCGCCCTCTTCGAGGTGCCCGACTTCTCCGGCTGGCTCGCCGCGACCGTCCTCGACCGCCCGCCGGCGCAGGCGACCGAGTGTCTGGAGGCCCTCGTCGACGCTCAGTTGCTCGCCGTGACGGGTACCGATGCCGCAGGGCAGATTCGCTACCACTTCCACGACCTGGTGCGGCTGTTCGCGATCGAGTCCGGTCGCAAGGCGCTCTCGTCGGACGCGATCGCGCAGGCGGTGAACCGGGGCCTTGGTAGCTGGGCCACGCTCGCCCATCGGATGGCACCGGCGGTACCCGGTCCGTGCTACGCCCTCATCAGCAGCCCCGAGCCGCGCCCGCCGATCGATCCCGGCATCACGGACAGCCTGGAGACCGCGCCCGTCGAGTGGTTCGACGCGGAACGGGCCGCACTGGTGAGCGCGGTGCGCCAGGCATGCCGGCTCGGCCTCGACAACCTCGCCTTCGACCTGACCGCCGGGCTGGAGAAATATTTCGACCTCCGCGGCATGTACACGGACTGGAGCAATCTCAACTCGCGGGTGATGGACCTTTGCCGCGACACCGGCAATCTCCTCGGCGAGGCGGTGATGCTCCGCGGGCTGCTCGACGTCACGACGTGGACCGCCGGCGAGCGGGACGACGACCAGATGGCCCGGCTGCACGACGAGGCGATCCGGCTGCTGGAGATGTTCCGCCGGCTCGGGCACGAGCCGGGCCGGTCCGACGCCGCCGTGATGTGCGCCTGGGCCCTGACCGCGGCCGGCCGGTACGAGGAGGCGGTCGACACGGCCACCCGGGCGCTCCAGCTCGCCGCACGCTCCGGCCATCTCGGCGGCCAGGCCCGCGCGTACCTGTTGCTCGGGGTCGCGAACTTCGAGCACGGGCAGTTCGAGAGCGCGGCCGCGCACGCCGCCGCCGCGCTCGACCGGGCCCGTAGACTGGGCAACCCCCGGTGGGTGGCCACCGGGCTGCAGTTCTGCGGCATCGCCCACCGTGAGCTGGGCGATCTCGACAAGAGCCGGCGGCTGCTCGACGAGTCGCTGGCCATCTCCCGCCGGTACCGGGACCGGTATCCGGAGGTCTTGACGCTGCTCGCGCTGGCCCGGCTGCAGCTGCGGCAGAACGACCCGGCCGCGCGGGAGACGGCCGAGACGTCACTGGCGTTTAGCCGCAGATACGGCATGAACCATCACATGGCCGAGGCACTCGAACTGCTCGGCATGGACGAGCTGGCGAACGGCACGCCGGCCGGAGCCATCGTTTACCTTGAGCAGTCCGTCGCGCTGTGGCGCACCCGCGGCTGGCATTCCCTGCAGGCCGCGGCCCTGACCAACCTGGGCCGGGCCTACGCCGAGGTCGACCCGCCCGCGGCCCGCCGGGCGTTCCAGGAGGCGTACGAGATCTTCGATCGGCTGGGCAAGGCCGCGAAGGCCGCCGAGCTGCGGGCGCTGACCGGAGCCGCGACCCCGGAAGAGCCCAGCCGAAGGTGACGGGGCTCACGGCGTCACGGTGTACGGACTGGGTACGTTGCTCGATCGGACCCTGTACCGCTCGGAGAGTCGGTTACGGCTACGCCACCTGGGAGTATTCGTTGATCAGCCCGTTGAGGATCTTCCGGCGGCGCTGTGAGTGCCGAAAAGCTCATCCGTCCTGGCCGCAGCCATCTAAATCATCGAGGCGGAAGGCTCCGCTGAAGACGTGGAACCTCTCGGCTGGATCGCAACGGTTGTCTACGTCGAGTACTGCGCGACGAGGGGGTGTGCTGTTTCGACTGGCCTACCTCGGCGTGACCAACACCCTCGCCCTGCTACGACTGCTACCCATGAGCGACCACGACAAAGACACCGAAATCCTCGCGCTCCGGCACCAGATCACGGTCCTCAAACGACAACCGCACGGCGACCGCGTCCAACTCACCCCGGCGGACCGGGCATAGTTGGCCGCCCTGCTACACCCGTTGCCGCGAACCGCACTGAACCACCCGCGGCTACTGATCCGCCCCGAGACGGTGCTGCGCCGGCACCTGACCGCCCGCCGACACGCCAGACATTCCCACCCCCACCAACTCGGGCGACCACGAACAGTCCGGTCCATCCGTCGGCTCGTCCTGCGCCTAGCCTCGGAGAACGCCACCTGGGGATACCGCCGCACCCACGGCGAACTGCTCGTCCTGGGCGTCAAGGTCGCCGCCTCCACCATCTGGAAGATCCTGAAGGATGCCGGAGTCGATCCGGCACCTCAACGCACCAGCAGCACGTGGGCGGCGTTCCTACGATCCCAGGCGCAGGCCGTCATCGCCGCCGACTTCATCGAAACGACCACCCTGACCGGCGCCCGCCTCTACGTCCTGGCGGTCATCGAACACGCCACCCGCCGCATCCGGATCCTCGGCGCCACCACACATCCCACCGCAGCCTGGGTGACCCAGACCGCCCGGAATCTGGTCATGGACCTCGAAGACGCGAGACGCCCGGTGAAATACCTGATCCGCGACCGGGACGGCAAATACCCGACCCTGTTCGACCGGGTGCCCGCCGACGCCGGCATCACCGTGGTACACACAGGCGTCCGGACACCCCGGATGAACGCGATCAAGGAACGCTGGATACGGACCTGCCGACGTGAACTCCTCGACCGGACACTGATTCTCAACCAGCGACATCTACTACACCCGCTCCGCGAGTACGAGGTCTTCTACAACGAACACAGGCCTCAACATTTTCGGCAGGTACAGCGTCGTTGGCCTGTCCGGTCGTCACTGTATGTAGCCGACGCTATGTCGTCCCGCCTTGTCATGCCAAAACAGTGCGTCGATCGGCTACCTCAGCTCGACCGTCGCGCCCGGTTCGGCGCGACGATCGGGTATCTCCCTGCTGACGGGTTCGGCGGCGCTTCCTCCTGGCGACTAATTGGGTGGGGTCTGGTGCGTGCTCCGGCCGCGGCGGCGCGGAAGAGCGTTGAGTGAGAGAAGGGCCGCCGGGATGATGGTCAGGTGCATCGCCGCGAGGGACACGGTGCTGGTGGTGTCGAATCCGGCGGGGATCGTCATCACCGCGATGGTGGCCACGGCGAGCACGGGAGTGGCGACCCGTGCGATGGGGATGACCGTCGACCACATGCGGGAAAGCGCTGCGACCAGCGTCAGGCCGAAGCCCAACGGCACGAGCGACATGAACGTGATCGAGACCGAGTCGACCTGTGTGGTGGTGCCGTTCTGCGGGTAGGTGAAGGCGCCGCCGAGTGCGCGGCCGACGGCGTAGACGGCCAGGTTGGTGATGAGTAGGCCGGCGAGCGCGGCGGCGATCAACGCCAGTCGGCCGGTGTTCGTCCTACCGGGGGCGGGCGGTGGTGCCGTGGCTTCAGCGGTTCCGGTATCGGTCACGGTCGGCGGTCTCGCGTCAGGAAGGATGCGAGGCCGTCGAGGATGCCCCGGGTGCCCTCCTCGCGGCCTTCGGCGGAGTCCAGGCCGTCGAAGTGGACGCCCTGTTCGGTGTACGTCAGGCGGGTGGCGTCGCCGTCGGGCTCCACGGCGATGGTGGTGAGGGATGTGGACAGGTGCTGGTCGTCGACCCACATGTCATAGGTGAAGACGATGCGGCGCTGGTCGACGATGTCGGTGTAGACGGACTCGAACCGTGATCGTGGGCCGCCATGCCACCGACCTTCCTCGATGGCGCGTCCGCCGACGCGGAAGTCGTGCGACTTGTCTTCGACCTCGAACGTCGGCCCACCGCCGAACCACTGGTCTCGTGCGGCGTCGTCGGAAAGGGCGTGCCAGACCTCGGCTACGGGCACGGGGTAGTTGCGCTCGATGACGAAGGTGGCGTGCGTCTGGCTGCGTTCGACTGTGTCGTTCATGTCGTCTCCTTGTTCGTGGGCGGGTCGAGGAAGGCGGCGAGCCGGTCGAGACGACGCTCGGCGGGTAGACGCTGCCGGCCGATCCATTCGGCGGCTGGGCTGAGCGCGTCGGCGTTGAGCTGGTATGTCCGGACCCGGCCAACTTTGCTGGATGCCACGATGCCGGCTGCTTCGAGCACGCCGAGGTGCTGGACCACGGTGGGCAGGGCCATGTCGAACGGGCGGGCGAGTTCGCTCACCGACGCGGGCCCGCGCGTCAGCCGCTCCACCATCGCGCGGCGACTGGCGTCGCCGAGGGCGTGGAACATCCGGTCGAGCCCACCCTGATACTTAGGCACATGACTAAGTGTGTGGGTAGGCTTCGAGCCTGTCAAGCACGCCCACGTGAAGCTCACGGCATCACTGGCCTGCCCGCACACTCGGCATGAACGCCGTTCTCGTGCGCATCCCCACCGACAACACCGCCAGCGCTGCCGTCGCCCGCGCCGCCGGATTCCGGCCCGACGGTAGCGAACCCCTCACCCGCGAAGGCGTGCGCTATCCCCTTCTCACCTGGCGCCACCAGCCATGACAACGCCGCAGGGCTTGTCACCACCACGCGCTCACCCACAGAGCCGCCCGGTAGCGCTGACACTCGCCAACATCGATCAGGGGCGATGCTTGGCAACCGGCTATGAAACTCGCGCTACAAACGCAGCTTGTGGCTGGGACGTACCGCTAGAAAAGCGAACTGGACAAAATCGGCCGCTGACGAGGCGTCCGCTGGTCGATCAGCCGTCCGAAGGCGGACGTCGATCGCCTGCGGTGGGGGCGCCGCCGGGTCGGGCGGTCAAGAGCCGGGCGGCGCGGCGCAGCAGGGCCCAACGCTGGGCCCCCAGCATGACCGCGAGATAGAGCAGGAGGCTGACCGTACCGAGGTCGGCGGCGGCCGGCGCGACCGCTTCGAGCGCCGCGTCGCTGGCGATGTGGATGCCCAACCCGATGATCCACAAGCTGACGGTGGTCCAGTTGCCCTGCCGGACCAGGATGCCCCGGTCGCGCCAGAGGTGCATCAGGCGGGCCCGAGCCACCCCGAACCCGACGCCGATCAGCAGGCTGACCACGAGCAGCCCGTACGCGGCGGCCCGGGATGCTGGTCCGGCCGGCGTAGCCGCTGACCTGGACCACGCCGATCGCCCCAAGAATCAACACCAGCGAGTACGGCCGCGTTCCCAGACCGGACGTTCCCGCAGTTGCCGGCTGATCAGCCAGCCGACGATCAGGATCGCGATAACGATGTTCACCGCGCTCATCGCAGTCTTCCCTCCGTTGCCGCCGCCCCGGTCGACCCCTGGCCGACCCGATGATCGCGTCGGAGACCAACCCGCTCGTCGTCCTCGCCCAGATATACGCCACCCGGCTCGGAAATTGCTCAGAGCGTCTGCCAGGTCCCAGCGTCATCGACGATGAGTAGCTGGAACATGGTGACGTACCCGTAATCGTTCCACCGGTCCTTCACCAGGAACGCCTGCCGCGAAGCTTGCGGAGGAAGGTTGCCCCGTCCGCGCTCGATCTGGCTGAACAGCATGCGGTCTCCAAGGCGGTCTGCTGTCAGGCAGAACGCACAGGTGTAAGTCCGGTGGTGCGGGCGCCAGGCGGCAAGCCTTCACCATGTTCCGCACCACCACCCACACCCTCAGCGGCGTCGCCGGATCGGTCGGTGTGAAAGCGGTGGGCTTCGGAGATCGCGACGGCCGCTTACGCGGGTGGTTGTAGTACGGTCCTCACTCGGCGGCGGGCCGGACCTTCCGCAAACACCGGTCCCGCCGCCTCGACCCAAGCGGGCGTTCATTGACGGCCGGAGCACGCCCACGACCACACTAGGAATCACCCTGTATGGCCGTAGGCACCGACTTCCCGAGCAGGTTCACCTGCACAATGGACACATCGATTAGTGCGCTGCACCCCGTCTGGTGTACAGGTCAAGGAGCCATGATGTGGGTCATTGGTCTTCGTCGTGTGGCGCGAGAGGATGGGCCTCGCCTGTCAACGCTGCGACGACCGCGGCGAGTTCGCTGAGGTCGGCCTTGGCGTAGGTAGCAGTGCTCCCGACATCACCACTCGACTCGCTGTGACCCGCGAACGCCCGTGCGGTCGCATAGCTGAACGTGCGCTCGACCCACGTAATGACGGTGTGCCGTAACCAGTGCACGCTGATGCCCTGCGTGGCAACCCACGGCAGGTGCTCCCCGATCCGGGTCCAGAGGTGGTCGTAACGCCGGTGCGTGACAGGACGACGGTGGCGGAACCAAAAGAGCTTGCCTGTGGGATCGCCGTCGCCACGTTCGCCCCAGTGCGCAAGCAGGTGCCGCATCAGCGTCGGCGACACCGGCTGCCAGCGCTCAGTCCCACCCTTCTCCCGGAGACGGACAAGACACTGCCTCTCGTCAAGGTCACAACGTCGGAGGTTGAGCGCTCCACCGCGCCGGCACGCGGTCTCGGTGTGAAAACGCAGTAGCAGCGAGTCCAGCGCGGGATCATTGCCGGTGGTAGCGGCGATCTCGGTGATCTCGGTCAGTCGCTTGTCCGCTAACGCGTGCCTATTGCTGGCCTGCCTCCGCGGTTTGGCCACCCGGGAGGCCGGATTGTCGGCCTCGCTGATGAACCCGTTGTCGACCGCCCGCTTGTAAAGGCACCGCATCGCCGCGACGTAATTCTCCTCCGCACCGCTTCCCCCGCGACCGTTGCGGCGGATGACGCGGTTGGCCCGGATCTGCTTTCCCAAGCTCCCGATCTCCAGCGGACCGGGCTCGTTCAACCGCCGGGAACCCCACTCGTCGACGACCCGATTCCAGTACGTGCCGTACGCCTTCAACGTCCCGGGCGTGACCGCAGCGGCGACCCTGGGAACGAACTCCGCGAACGTCGGCACCTGTGGCCGGTTCGCTGCCGCTCCAGCCAGCAGGTCGGCAGGGGTCACCCCAGCTTGGCGAGCAAAACCAGCGCCGCATCAACCTCGGGCCGCCCCGAAGCCCCACCATCAACCCTCATACGGCATCACCGCCGAACACGTCGGCGTAATACCGAGAGATCATCGCGTCGAGCGCCGCCGGCGGATGGACAACCAACCGCCCCATGTCAGGGTCGGCCACGAGCAGGACCCGACTGCCAGCCTCCAACCCACACCAACGACGGACGGGCGCAGGCAGCCGCAGATGACCCTTCAACGACACCCGGATCGGGCCGCCACGGTCGGCGGACACCACGACCAGACCGCCGCGCTCCCGGCACGCCACTGTTGTCCCGGGCACCCAGCCGAGCGCTCCGAAGATGAGCCGCGCGGCGATCCGCCCACGATCATCGATCGCGGCAAAGCCGTAGGTGGAGGAACGCTCACGAGCGGCCATCAGCCGAGGCACGGAGACATGCCGGTAGCCGATGACGGGAAGAGACTGGCCCGGTCGCCCGGCGCGAGCTTTCCGGACCTTCGGCGGGATAAGCGGTGCCACAAGGCTGGTCACAACGACCACCTCTGACGCGGTCGATGACCCGCTGACACCGGTCGCCGGAAGCTACCGCAACGTCCCGAGACGTGGACGGATCCCTGTCCTGGGCGACGGCTTCAAGTTCGTGACCGATGACCATGACGACGCTGTCATCTTCTGGGCCGTGCGCCAAGGCAGAGTAAGAAGCGAGCTACAGCGACGTGACTGGAAGATAGATTAGAAACAGTCAGTAGCACAAGACATCATAGACGCAATCAAGGCCTCGATGCCCTGTACGGTGCCAATACCTGTCACACGCGCTGTGAACTGGTCCCTCGCAAGTTTGAGGCACCTTCATGGTCATGGCGTTTCGGTTGATCTATCTGTTCGCGATCCGCGTGTTCGACGCCCTTCTCGCTGCGACCCGCAGTGACAGTGCCATGCTCGCGGAGCTGCTGGCGCTGCGCCACGAGGCCGCGGTCCTCCGCCGCCAGGTCCGCAGCCGACCACGGCTGTCCTGGCCAGACCCGGCAACCCTGTCCACGCTCGCCCATTTCCTACCCCGTCCGGTCCGCGTCCACCAGATCGTGACCCGGCGACCCCGCTGGCCTGGCACCGCCGGCTGGTGCGACGTCGCTGGACCTACCCAAGCCGTGGTGACCGCCCGCCCGTCAGCCCCGAAATCCGGGAGTTGATCTACCGGAGGCCGCCGAGTACCCGCGGTGGGGCCACAAACGCATCCAGGGCGAACTACTCAGGCTCGGCCACCGCGTCGGGCTCGGCACCATCCGACAGATCCTCGCCAGCCAACGGATCGAACCCGCCCCACGCGGGGTCCACACCTCGCGGCGGACGTTCCTACGTACCCAGGCGACAGGGCTACCGGCCACCGACTTCTTCCATCTCGACACGATTACGCCGCGCCAGCTCTACCTGCTGGTCGTAATGGAAATCGCCACCCACCGAGTGCACATCCTCGGCATGACCGAACACCCAACCCAGACCTGGGTCACCCAACAGGCCCGCAACCCGGTCATAGACCTCGGAGAACAAACCAACGCGTTCCAGTTCCTGATCCGCGACCGTGACACCCAATACGGTGCACCCTTCGACGCAGTGCTCGCTGATAAGGGCCCGCAGGTGGTGAAGACGCCGCCTCGCACGCCCCGTGCCAACTGCTTCGTCGAGCGCTGGGGCCACAGCATGCGCGAGGAATACACCGACCACCTCCTCATCCACGGCCAGCGGCACGCCAGGACGATCCTCAACGAGTACGTCCAACACCTCAACGACCACCGACCACACCAAGGGCGCGGACAACTGCCACCCAACCACAACCCGAAGGTACTTAAACCGATCGACAGCGTCGTCCAACGCCGACGACGACTGCAAGGAACCATCAACGAGTACCACCGAGCCGCCTGAACGAATCCTCAAAACCGCAGGTCAGCACCCGGAATCTAGTTTTGGCACCCTACAAGCTTCACACGGCGCACGCACCTGTCCCAGATCGCGCCGAGTGGCAACCGATCCGACCCAGCCGGTGAGGAAGCGCTCGTGCGGGGGCGTGTCCGGAACGTCATCATCCAGGTGTCGCGTTCCGGCGAGTCCGGGCCGGCGTCACATAGAAAAGTCCTGCCTCAACCCAGCAGCCGGCCGGCGAGCACGACCACCATTGCCACCACGTTGGCGAGCATCGCGGCCAGCGGCAGGAATGTGTCGCGGGCACGCAGGTACTTGTGGGACACATAGGTCATCGGGTCGGTGCGCAGGACCCTGGGGAAAACGTACAGGCAGATGGGCACGACGAGGATGAGTAGCAGCACGGTCGACACCGCGAGCGGGTTGCCTTGCAGGACCAGCACCGCGCCGACCAGCGGCAGCAGCAGGCTCGGCAGCTAAACGGCGCCACAAATTCGGTCGACCCGGTGGCGCGTTCGACGGTGGCGTCGCTCGGATAACACGTCGCTGCTGCAGGCGCACTCCAGGATCACCTCGTAAATGCGCAGCGAGAAGTTCGTGACCCGCGGCCCGGTGCGGGACACCAGTGGACGGGAGGACGGACACCGCGGTCGGGAAGACGACCGCGGTGTCCGCGCACAGGCCCGGGTATGGGACAGTCGCGGTCCGGCGCACGAGCCTCGCGACGGCCTCCACGTCGACGGTGTCCCCTCGCGACCGTGGCGGTCAGGGCGGCTGAACCTGGGCGAAGCCTGGCCAGCCAGGCTCAGGCGAACTTGAGCCTGGCTGGCCAGGCCACGTGCGGCTAGACGCCGCCGGACCCTGCTCCGGGCAGCGTCCGCACGACGGTCAGCGTCACATCGCCGTGGTGGTAGGACACCCTGAACAGGTGGCGGCCCGCGTTCAACGTCCGCCGTTCCGGCAGGGAATGAAAGTTGCCCTTGATCGAGTCGCCGCTCATGATCGTCAGTACCGTGCCCGGAGTGAGGCGCGCGCGAATGTCCAGGGTGAGTTCGCCGTCCAGCTTCAGGTGACCCGCAGCCCGCACGCTCGTGTAGTCGTGGTCGCCGGAGATGGTGATGGCGAGGCGACCCGCTCGGCTGACGGTCACGTCGCCGCCGACGTTCAGGACGTTGCCGGGCGCGACGTCGACGAGGGTGATTGACGCCGCGGACGCCGCTTCTTTGGACGACAGACCGGGCTGCAGCACGCCGCGGTCGACGTGAATGCTGCCTGCCACGCGACCGCCGCCGCCGAGCGTGCCGCCCTTGACGAGGATCGAACTTGCGTGCGAGCCGTTGATCGAAAGCTTACCGCCCTCAACCGTCGTGCCGCCCTCGTAGGTGTCGTGGCCCGCCATGATCAGCGTCCCGGAGCCCTGCTTGACCAAAGAAGCCGTGTAGAGCTTTTCGTCGATCTTGTGCTGGATGTAGGCCGCGCGCGCATCCATCCATTCCTTGCGCCACTTGACGGCGTCCGCATGGGTGATTTTGTCGTACAACTCGGGACGGCCGTCAGTAATAGCTTGGATGTAAGGATCAGCCAAAATGCCCTGAAGCATGAAGGCCTGTTCGTTAAGCGTGCCGTCCGGATTCAGCACGTTGGGGCTGAATTCACCGGCATAGGCAATGCCATGCCGCTTGTAGTCAGCCAGCCACTGCCGATCTTCCTTCTCTCTTTCCTTGATCGCGATCTGGCTAATGTCGTTCGACCAGACGTCCAGGGGCGCTTTATTCATGTTGTAGGTCATGGGGCTCAGGAACTGGCCGGGGCCGTACATGCCCTTGGCCAGATCGGGAATCCCCCAGCCCCAGCGTGCGTCCGGAAGACCATCGGGAGCGGTCCAGTCGGTGGATGCCCCGGAGGGGGAGGTTTGCCCGGTGCCGAGGAATCTCACGCCGTCCGACATCTTATTGTTCGCCGTGGTGAACATCAGCTCACGCACCTGCTTGGCATCCATGTTCGGATAGCGGGAGAGCAGAATTCCCATCACCGCTGTCGCAACCGGCGTTGCCGGTGACGTGCCGCTTGAGTTTGAATAGTTGGTATCACCAGCGCTGCTCGTGGTACGAACGCTGTTTGAAGGGGTAGAGACGGTCCACCATCTCGCCAGCCCCGCCTCGTTAAACCCGAACTGCTTTGCGTATTCGGGATTGGCCGCAGTGGGCGGTTGCACCCCGCCGACGGCTACAAACTGATTCTCCGCCCAGGGATTGAAGAGGGGATACGCCGGGCGGAAATACGGGTTGCTCCAGTCGTTGTTTCCGGCCGACCTTACGTTGACGGTACCGCTGTCCTTGATGGCTTCCCAGATGGCATCCATGAAGGAACGCCCGGGGTACTTAGGATTGTATTGAATTCCGCCTTTCGAATAGCTTTTCTTGAAGAAGAAATACTGGTACTCCAGATCCTTCAGGTATTCGCTGGGAACGATAGTCGCCATTGCCGTGGCGCTGGCACTGTCTTTGCCAGCCAGTAGGTAAGCGTTGGCGAGGTTGCCGTTGGCTCCAAGATCGTTTGCGAGACCGTCAAAGCGGGCTCTGTCAAGAGTCTGGACATAAGAGCCCCAACTGCTGTTGATGACCTGGGCGCCTGCGTCGACCAGGGCCTTATTGGCCGCGTACCAGTACACGTAATCGTGGAAGGGACCGTGGGACTGGGTATCGGACCCGCCGGTATTGGCAACATAAATCTTCGATCCAAAGGCGATGCCGTGCTGGTCTTTACCATCGCGTATGCCGGAGGTAACCCCAAGCATACCGGTCCCGTGCCCGTAGTCACTTGTTCTCGCCTGATCAGCGGCGATAGTGAACCGCTCGCCCTTAGTAAACGGGTTCGCCGGGGTGGCTGCGTTTCGATACCCGAAGCCGGACGTGCCGTAGACACCCTCCGCTCTCACCGGCACGATCAGCCCGGTCTGAAATGCTTCGTGTGTAGGCCTGTAGCCCGAATCCATCATGCCCAGCTTGACGCCCCGCCCGCAGTACCCTAGGGCATAGGCGGTGGACGCGTTTACCGCGACGAGCTGCCACGGGGAATCGACCGCTGCGCCAGGATTAGAAGGATTATGGCCGGTATAATAGCCATATTCCGGCGTTTCCCAACTGGCTTTAGCGGCATCTAGTTCTTCAGGACTCCTGGCGACAAAGCCCGGGTCTCCCGGGTACGAGCACTGCGCGCAATCTTCCCGGTACGCCAGCCAATCGCCCGTATGGCCAGGGGTCGACGTCGGACCGGTCTTGGACGATGCCGAGGCAAACCCGGCCGGAGCCGACGCGATGCCTACTCCGGCAGCAAGCGCCCCTCCCAACCGCAGGAACTGTCGCCGACTCGTGGGCCTCATGCTCATCTCCGACTCCTTCCCGATGGGTCGATATCTCTAACGGACCGGGGAGGCCTGTTGCGTCCCAGCCCCATGATCCACACGCGCTAATTAGACTGCGACACAAGTGCCTCGTCAAGGGGGCAAAATCTGTCCACCAGAAGCGGTTTGAGGCACGATCCACATCGATAAACGTAACGATCCTGGGCCGGGCCACGGGCTCCTCGCGGGGCCGGATGAGTGACGGTCCTGGTCAAAACTCGGTCGCTGTTGAGCTGGGGTTTCATGTGGCGGCTTGGTGCTCGTTGAGGAGTCCTCCGAGGCGTTTGCGGCGATGTATGCGGTCGGTCGGGTGGGGAGTGGGACGTTGCGGTCGTCGGTCGGTGCTCGCAGACCGATCCCATGGTTTTGGTGGCTTCGGCCGGTGTTGTAGTGCTCGATAGAGGTCTGCAGCGCGTGGCCGCGAAGCCCAGAGTTAGGACAATTTAGTGCGTACCCACGCGATTGTTCTGGTCGAGGACGTGGCGGAGGTCGTCAGGGAGAGGATCGGCCGCGGTGATGGTGTGGGCGCCGACTTGGATCTGGATGGTGCGGCTCGCCACTCGGCCACCACGAAGGGCACGTCGGGGATGCGGGCGCCGAGGATGAACGACAGTCCGGCGTCCTCGATGGCTTTCCGGTTGGCCGCCGGCACCGGAGTCAGCCACAACCGTGGCGTCGGTCAACTTGCGGGCCTGCATGAAGGAGCGCATCGTGGTCGTCTCACCCGCGATGCCTTCAAAAGCATTGACCATCAAGGGAAAGCCGGTCGCGTCGGTCAACGCTCGTGTGGCGTCGCCACGGTCGACTGGTTCGGCCTTGCGAGCCTCTATCCCCTGCTACGCGAGCTACAGAAGACGGAGACGGGCCCCTGGGTCCAGTTCCACCTCGCATGGTGTTTCACCGAGCGACCGACCGTGTGCTGTTCGGAAACTCATCGCTGCTGCTCGGAGTGGGTGTGGCACGCCACCACGGCCAGCTGAACCCTGTCCAGGTGATCATCTCACTGGTGTACCGGGTGGCACGCAAGCTCCTCGCGGTCCCGGCCGTCCTACTACGCCGGGAACACAGCCAAGGATGCCGAACTGCTCGTGCTTCGGCATGAGAACGCGGTGCTGCGCAGGCAGCTCACGGGGCCGGTGCGGTACGAGCCGGCGGACCGACTGTGGTTCACGGCGCTGTCCTCGCTCATACCCCGACGCCGGTGGGCGCAGGTGTTCCCGGTGACGCCCGCGACCCTGCTCGCTTGGCACCGCGGACTCATCGCGAGCAAGTGGGACTACAGCATGCGCCGGGGCAGACCCGGCAGGCCGCCAACCGCGAGCGCGGTGAAGGCGCTGGTGCTACGGCTGGCTCGGCAGAATCCGCGCTGGGGGTGCCGTCGGATCCAGGGTGAGCTTGTTCGCCTCGGGCATCCCATCGGCACCACGACAGTTTGGGAGATCCTTACCGCGGCCGGCATTGATCCGGCCCCGCGCCGCAACGGCCCGACATGGCGCGAGTTCCTGACCGCGCAAGCCGACAGCGTCATCGCCTGCGACTTCGTACACATCGACCTGGTCGACCTACGCCGGGTGTACGCCCTGGTGTTCCTCGAACACGGCACACGCCGACTGCACGTCGCCGGGGTGACCGCTCATCCGACGGCATCCTGGACGGTGCAGCAGGCAAGAAACCGAGCCACCGAGTTGGGCGTACGGGTCAACTCGCTGCGCTTCCTGATCCGCGACCGGAGACCCACGCCCGGCACGTCCTTGGCACCTACGCCCGACACTACAACCACCATCGCCCGCACCAGTCTCGAAGACAGCTCCCTCCCCTCGCCCAGGAGCACCCCGCGCCGGTGACCGACCTGACCGCTCACCGACTCCTACGAACCCGAGTGCTCGGAGGCGTCATCAACGAGTACAGACACGCAGCCTGACCAGCAGCGACGAGTTTCCGAACGGCACAGGTCGGGCTCGCCCCGGACGGGAAGCGGTTGCACGACGCGCCGCTGCCGAACACGGAGGCCCGGTCGCGGCAGTTGTTCGAGAAACTCGCCCGTCACGGCACGGTGTTGGTCGTGGTCGACCAGCCCGCGTCGATCGGCGCTCTCCCGGTCGCGGTCGCGCGGGCGCGTGGTCACCAGGTCGCCTACCTGCCCGGTCTGGCGATGCGCCGGATCGCCGACCTGCATCCCGGTAGCGCAAAGACCGACGCCCGCGACGCTTACGTGATCGCTGACGCGGCCCGGACCCTGCCGCACACGCTCCGGCGGGTCGACCGGCGACGAGACCCTCGCCGAACTGGAGGTCCTCGTCGGCTATGACGACGGCCTCGCTGGTTAGGCCACCCGGGTGTCGAACCGGATCCGTGGCCTTGTGAGTGCCGAAAAGCTCATCCGTCCTGGCCGCAGCCATCTAAATCATCGAGGTGGAAGGCTCCGCTGAAGACGTGGAACCTCTCAGCTGGATCGCGACGGTTGTCTACGTCGAGTACTACGCGACGATGGGGTGTGCTGTTTCGACTGGCCTACCTCGGCGTGACCAACACCCTTGTCGGCGTACGGATGAACGTGCGCAGGTAGGTACGGACGAACGGGACCAGCCTCATGCCCAAAATCCGAGAGGTAGATGGCGGTGCCCGGTCTGCTGAGACCTCCTACCGCGCCGCTTCCGCTCCTCGCCGCTGCGCGGCTGCGGTACGGGTCGGCTTGGTCCCGAAGCACTACCCGCAGCGCTCGCGCAGCGCATTCAGCCTCTACCTGCTCGACGATCCGCTTGGGTCGTCTGCAGATCCCGCAACGACGGGCTGAGGTGCTCGTCGATCGATGACCGCTTCGGCCTGATCAAGTCCGGACGGCGAAATCAGGCGGCTGGCTGGTGCAGGCCCGGGTGGACGCCGGCCGGGCTCCCCGTGTGCTCGGCGAGCCGTTGCAGGACAGTGATAAGCCGGGCGCGTTCGTTGGCGTCGAGCGGGGTGAGGATCTCGTCCTCGTGCTGATCGGCGACCCGGCGAGCGCGAGGCAGCAGCTTGCGCGAGGCTTCGGTCAGGTGGATGGCGTGGGCACGACGGTCGCTGGGATGCCGCCGACGTTCGACCAGATCGCGCTGTTCGAGGTCGTCGAGCAAGCCAACCATGACCTTGCGGTGGATGCCCAGCGCGTCGGCGAGCTGTTGCTGGGTGTTGCCTTCACTTCGCTCCAAGTGCATGAGCAGCCCGAAGTGGTTCGGCGCGATGCCCAGCGGCGCCAGCCGCACGGCGAACGTCTGCGCGACGTGGAACCCGAGCTGTGACAGCAGGAAGTTGGCCCGACCGGCCAACGGCCGGTCCGTGCCTGGTGCGGAGTCGTCGAACACTCCAACATTGTACGTCCTCGGTATTGTCCGCTACGGTAACAGTTACTGGTAATCCACAACTTGGGAGATGCTGATGAAGGTGACCGTCTTCGGTGCGACCGGCGGCATCGGCAGCCACGTCGTGCGCCAGGCACTCGACCGCGGGTTAACCGTGACCGCGGTCGTCCGCGACCCGGTCCGCCTCGACGTGCGTCATCCGGCGCTGAAGGTCACGACGGTGTCGACGCTCGACGACGCCGATGCGTTGCGGCCCGTGGTGCGCGGCAGCGACGCGGTCCTGTCCGGTGTGGGCCCACGCGGACGCCACGACGGGCCGGTCGCCTCCACCGCCACGCGCGCGATCCTGAGAGCGATGCACGCCGAAGGTGTCCGCCGACTCGTCGCGGTCAGCGCCGCCCCTATCGGCCCGACACCCGACGGGGACAGTTTCCTCAACCGCCGAATTGTTCTGCCGGTCATCAGGGCCCTGCTCAGAGATCTATACGCGGACCTGCATGCCATGGAGCACACGATGGCGAACAGCCCGGCGCAATGGACGCTGGTGCGGCCGCCGAAGCTCGTGAACAAAACGATGACCGGCCGGTACCGCACCGCCATCGGCGGCAACGTCGTCCGCGGCTACACGATCTCGCGGGCCGACGTGGCCCACGCCATGCTCGCCGCCGCAGGCGACCCCGCGACGATCCACCGGGCGATCGGCATCGCGTACTGACCGACCGCCGTCTACCGTCTATCCCGAAGGATGCACGATGCCCTATCCGCCGCCCCAGTTTGTCGAACCGGAACCGTACGGATTCATCTACCTGGGCTTTCAGGCCGAGCCCGCACAACGGTCACCCGTCTATACCCGCACCCCGCGCCGGCAACGGGCGACGGCGCAACTGGTGCAGGCCGTCCCCGCCCTCGTGCGCCGCGAGGACGTCTTGTCCGTCCGCGCCTTCCGGGCGGTGTTCATCCCGCCGCTGCCGGGCGCACCGCGATACGACCTCGCCATGCTGATCCGCACGATGCGCGTGGACCAACTGCAAACGGTGCGTACGTGTGCCGAGGTCTCGGCCCTCGGCGGCGAGCAAATTCTCGCCGGCGTCAACGTGGCCCGGATCGGCGACACCGAGGCCCGAGCCGACGACGCCTTCCTGTTCAACCACTTCACCGCCGCGCCAGGCACCGATGCCGAAGCCGTCTGGCGCTCCGTCACCGGCTGGTACACCACCAAGACCGGAGTCGACAACTCCACCGCCCTGCGGCCCATCGGACCCTCGTCATTCGCGCTCGTCAACTACGCGCGTCTGCCCGCCGGGCCGATCCGCTTCCTGTCCGGACAACTCACGCGGCCGAGCTTCCATCGCTTCGTACGCGCCACACTCGACGCCCATGGAATGCACGCCCTGCCCGCCGTCCACCGGCTCGTCCACGCGTCGGCGTAATGCTCGATCGAAGGAGACAGCCGTGAGCTTCACTCGCCTTGCCGGCATCGCCGGCATGGGTTTCGTCGTCATCCTCATCGTGGCGAATCTGCTGCTGACCATGGCGGGCTTTCCCACCCCGTCCGAAGCCGCGTCCCTCGACGAAATCACCACGGTCTTCGCTGCCGAATCCGGGGCACTGCGCCTGGCCTCGGCACTCCTGCCGATGGCCTGGTTGCTGGCCACGGTCTTCGCCGTCGGGGTGTGTGTCTGCCTCCGAAGCGACGAGCGGACCCGGACGAACCCGTGGTCCCTTGTCGGTCTCGCCGGAGTGCTCATGCAGTCGGTGGTATTCACCAGCGTCGAGGCCACCCGCCTCGCACTGATCTCCGCTGCCCAGGACGACGGTGGCAGCGTCGCGGGCCTCTGGGGCCTCTACACCGCCCTATTCGGCTTCAACCAGGTCTTCCTGGCCACCGCACTCCTCGGGTTGTCCATGTTCGGCATCCGCACCGGCGCCATAGCCCGATGGCACGCCGGCACCGGCCTCCTCGCCGCCACGCTTCTCTTCGCCACCGCGACGACCAGCCCGTACGGCGTCGGCGGCGTCAACCCACTCGCCCTACTCGGCCTCACCGGTTGGCTCCTCTGGCTGGTATGGATCGTGGCGTACAGCGTCGTCCTGATCCGACGTGCACCCAAGCTGTCCGCACCGACCAGCGAACCCGACACGTCGGTCGCACCCGCCAGCACGTAGCAACACCAAGATCGAGCATCCGCAGATCTCGTGCCGCTGGGTCTGGTACGGCTTGCCGCGCAGGATCTGGTGGGTGATGGTGTGCGCCTCGATGGCGACGTTCGCCGGAGGCTCCCGCAGCCGTTGGAAGTAGTCGGGGTTGTCGCGGATCGCGTCGACGGTGAGGAAGAGCGTCACACCGGCACCCCCGACTCGACCAGCAGTTCCCGCGCCTCCGGCCGCTTGATCCAGCCGTCGTCGATGGTGATGAACGCCATCGGCTGGTCGGTCGGGACGCGGGAGTACCAGGGCGCGGATCCGGCGGCCGGCAGGGTCACCGGCTTCGGCGGCGGAGCCGCCGGCAACTTCGGCAGCCGGGCGGCGTAGCGGCCGACCGGGGTCGGGGTGTCGGTGGCGGTCGGCGAGGGTGTGGGAGCGTGCGTCGCGCGGGCGGCGGCCTGGTTGCCGCGCGGCGCGGGTATCGCGGCGATGAGCGCGGGCAATCCCGTCAGCCCTCACACGACCACTCCCCCGCGTTCTGCGCCAGCACCGGATCGTCACCCCGGCCACCCTGCTGGCCTGGCACCGACGCCTCATACGACGGCACTGGACCCACCCGAGACATGCCGGTCGACCGCCGATCAACGGTGAGTTCCGCCCCAGGGCACTACCAGCCACCCCTTGCACCCAATGAAGATCTGCGCTCGCCCCTCAGCCAACCATGCACGAGGTCGTTAGCCCGCCGTCGGGCACCAGGTCGAAACGGACCTGAGCACCCTTTCCGGAGCCGCGTCGAACTATGGGGTGGGACGCCGGTCGGGATTGATGGTGATCGACACCCGGCATGGATGTCCATTTATGCGGGCAGCGGCGCCGACCGAACGCTGGTGGAAACCTCCTCTCCGGCAGCCGGCACGGCCAGCTGTCGGGCTCAGGTCAGCCAACCCTTCCTGCTCGCCTCCACACCAGCCTGGAACCGGCTGACCACAGCCAGCCGTTCGGTGAGGGCGGTCATCATCCGCTGCACACTGCGGGTGGACACGGCCAGTTTGCGTGCCGCCGAGTCGTCGGTGTGCCCGGCGGCAAGCAGCTTGAGCAGCTGCCGCTCCTGCGTCGTCAGGCCGTGGTCGTCACGTGCCGGCGCCTCACCGAACGGCCGACCCGACTCCCAGACCTGTTCGAACAGCGCGACAAGACTGGCGACCACACCCGGGCTGTGGATCTCGATCGCGCCGGCGCGGGAATCACTCGGATCGATCGGTACCAGTGCCGTCCGGCGGTCTACGATCACCAGCCGCATCGGCAGGGTTGGCACTGTCCGGCAGTGGCCACCCAGCTGGGCCATCCAGCAGGCATGCTCCAACGTGCCCGGGTCGTTGCGGAAGCTCTCCTGGTAGACATCGCGGATCGAAACGCCGCGTTCCAGGGCGAGCTGGTTCAGCGGCTTCTCCGCCTCGATGGTGTCGGGGGTCTGCGCACCGCCGCTGCTGAAGGAGATGCACTCTCGTTCGGCTTCGCGAGCCAGCTCGGCAAGCCGGTCGCGCACGGCGTCGACCCCCTCCAAGCGGATGACGACGTCCGCTGAGCCGTGGTCCTGGAATTCACCGGCGATGCTGATGATCGCCGCGCGGGTGGCCTCGATCTCTTGTTGCCGGGCTGCGATCGCGGCCTCCGCCCGCGCCAGCAGCGACATCAGGCCGGCTTGCGGACGAACGGCGCGCAGGCCTTCATCGGAGGCACGGACCAGCGCCAGGTCGATGAGCCGGTCGAGAGCCTGACGCACCATGCTCTCGGGCACGCTCAGGTGCACCGCCAACTCCGCCACGCCCAGCCTCGGGTGGTAGAGCATGGCGCGATACACGGTTTCGTCCGTGTCTGACAAACCCAGATTGGCCAACACGTCACTACCTCCCCGTTTCACTGACCGCAATTCTGCAACATCGGACGCTCGGCGCGCTGCCCCACGAAATGTTCAGGACGTCGGGCGCCTGGCGCCATTCCGCCAGGCGGAGTCGCGCCAGGTCGAAGGGGCTGACTTCGAGCTCAGACATCGAGAAGCTTGCTTCGTCGGGCTGGAGATACCGCCACGAAAACCAAATGAACCGCAACCTGCCCAAAGTGATCGGGGGAACCTAATGTTCATCTCTACGAAAGGTCGGCGTGCGGTGGCCGTCCGCCGCGCGTTCATCTCCGCGGTCTTTGCGCTCGCGCTGGTCGGCATCGCACTGGTCGACACCCTGGGCGGAGCGGGGTCCGTGACGGCGGACGGCTTCGGCTGGGGCGTGGGCACCGCCGGTGAACTGCCCGGCTTTGGCTGGGGTGGCGCGGTCCGATAGTGCATCTGTCCACAGCTCGAATCGCCCCGCTCAGGGGACGGGTGGACCTGGACCCGAATCTGGTGCTCCGTCTGCTTTGGCGCAATCGTTTGAACATCCACCGGGTCGAGCACATTCGAGTCAGGGCCGGCCCGGAATGTCTCCTCATCGCGATTTTCACTGTCAGCGCCGATCAATCGGAGGCTGACGAGGTAGCTCGTCGGCTCATCAATTCCACCATTACCCGTACGCCCGAACTGCGCCTCTGGCGCCTTCTCTGATAGGAGATCCGTGAACCACGCGAGAATCCGTCACATGGTGACGGCAACCCTGCTTCGAAGTCGAGCCGTCATTACGACCGCGATGGCTGCGCTGGCGCTGCTGACCTCTGCCGCTCTGGTCACCATTGATGCGGACGAGGCCAAGGCTGCCGGCCCTCGTCCGCTGTTCCAACTGCCGTTCCCCTGTAACGAGTCGTGGCGGCTGCAGACCTACGTGGGGCACGACGACTACGACATCGACATGTTTCCCACCAGCGGCTCGACGTCGGGCCGACCGATCGTCGCCTCGTACAGCGGGACGGTGGCGTCGTCCGGTTACGACAGCGGCGGAGGGAATTACGTACGGATCGACCACGGCAACGGTTGGCAGACTCGCTACCTGCACATGCTGGAGCCGGCGATCGTGTCGACCGGGCAGAGCGTGACGATTGGCCAGCAGCTCGGCAAGGTCGGCAGCACCGGCAGCTCATCCGCCCCGCATCTGCACTACGAGCAGTTGCGCGACGGCGCCAAGATCGAGTCGTGGTTCAACGGAGTACCGTCCGGTATCACCACCGACGGTTCACCCGCCGGCGAACCGCTGTCGCCCGCGGTGACCGTTGTCAGCAGGAACTGCGGCGGCGCCGTAAGCCGAACGTTGGGTGACTACGACCGGGACGGGTACAGCGATCTGGCGTTGTACCGGCAGAACAGCCAGACCGGTTCGACCTGGTGGGTTCAGAGTGGCCGTACGAACACCAACCTGATCGCCGACCACAAGTACGGCGGTAGCGCCGACATCCCCGCACCAGGCGACTACAACGGCGACGGGGTGACCGATCTGGCACTGTTCCGTCCGGACTGCACCAACGGATCCACCTGGTGGATCCAGAACGGCGCCACCGGCAACCAAATCCTCGCCGGGCTCAAGTTCGGCGGCTGCGCCGACATCCCCGCACCAGGCGACTACAACGCCGACGGCGCCACCGACCTCGCCCTCTTCCGCCAGGACTGCACCAACGGATCCGCCTGGAACATCTACAGCACCCACACCAACACCCACCTACGCTCCGGGCTCAAGTTCGGCGGCTGCGCCGACATCCCCGCACCAGGCGACTACAACGCCGACGGCGCCACCGACCTCGCCCTCTTCCGCCAGGACTGCACCAACGGATCCGCCTGGAACATCTACAGCACCCACACCAACACCCACCTACGCTCCGGGCTCAAGTTCGGCGGCTGCGCCGACATCCCCGCACCAGGCGACTACAACGCCGACGGCGCCACCGACCTCGCCCTCTTCCGCCAGGACTGCACCAACGGATCCGCCTGGAACATCTACAGCACCCACACCAACACCCACCTACGCTCCGGGCTCAAATACGGTGGCTGCGCCGACATCCCCGCACCAGGCGACTACAACGCCGACGGCGCCACCGACCTCGCCCTCTTCCGCCAGGACTGCACCAACGGATCCGCCTGGAACATCTACAGCACCCACACCAACACCCACCTGCACTCCGGCACCCGATACGGCGGCTGCGCCGACATCCCCGCCGCCAGCAACCCCGCCACCACCGCCTGACCCACCACCACCGGATTGACGCTGGCTATCTGGCCCGCGTCAATCCGGTGGACAGGCGCGATCCGGGCATGCGCAGAGATTGCCCGACGGGTAACGGACATCTGTCCTCGAAGCCGTGACCAGACGATCATCTGAATTCGTTAAGCAGGGGCCAGCCCGAACGGCTTTCCGTCGACCGGCGCTGCATCACGAGGATGTGGTGCAGTGCTGCCAGCTCCACGGCCGACCACGGCTGTCCCGACCGGGGCTGTCTCGCTAACGGCTCTGGTTCACTTTCGGTGGTGACATTCCGTAACGGTATCGTCCACGTCCGCGCGAGCCTCTGACGCTGGCACTTTAGTGCTGATCGGTCTCCGTCTGGCTGTCACAACCATGATCCGCTACACCTTTTACTCTGACTGCACCAATTTGGACAGCGGTGCTGCTCAGGCAGATGCGCTGCTACTCCCAGCTACCACCGAAAGTGAGCCAGAGCCGAAATCGACACACTCCCAGCGCGTACGGATCGCAAATCGTGGCGGTTTCCGGTCTCGTGTGGCGTTCGGACCTGCCGACAGCGGGCCCCCGCCCGGACGTGCATCGCGTCCACACTCGCCCGCGACCAGTCGATCTGACCGGCCGCGCCGAGCACGTCCAGCATCGCCTCGTGCAGCGCCCGCATCACGCCGTGCTCGACCCACTCGGCGAACCGGCGATGCGCCGTCGCGCGAGAGATCGGGAACGACTCCGGGAGCGCGTCCCAGGCGCAGCCGGTCTGCAACACGTACGTGATCGCCGCGAGGGCGACCCGGTCATCGATCCGGTTCCGTCCGCCACCTTGATGCCGTTTCGGGTGCTCGGGCAACAACGGCTGCGCGAGATGCCACAACGACTCCGCGCAGTACTTCTCCACGTCACCCACACCCGTACAACGAACGATGTTGCACCACAACACGCCCAAACGAGATGCGGTCTTAGCCTGGACCTTCCCGTGGTCGACCCGGCACCGACCCCGGACCGGTACGTGGTGCGGACGCGCGGTGGGCGAGCCCATGACGAGACCGACGCGGCTGGTGCTCTCCGGCTCGTGCTGGCCGGACTGCCAGGCTGAGTGGCTGTGGGGTTCCGAAACCCTGTCACCGGCGCTGACCTGGTCGGACGTGTTGCCTTGCGGCGGCACCGGCGACGATCGTTACCTTGTGTCGCCACGTTTGCTCTACCTCGTGTTCTGCCGGATCACCGGCTGGCTCGCCCTCCTCACCCGGACCACCGCAGCCAAAAATGTGGAAATCTTGGTGCTCCGTCACGAGAACGCGATCCTGCGACGGCGGAACCCCGCCCCACGCCTGGACTGGGCCGACCGTGCCGTCCTCGCCGCCCTGATCAAGCTCCTACCCCGAGCATTGAAGCTGCACCGGCTCGTCACCCCAGCCACAGTCCTACGCTGGCATCGACGCTTGGTCGCCCGCCACTGGACCTACCCGAACCGAACCGGGCGCCCACCGATCGACCCGACCGTTGCCGACCTGGTTCAGCGGATGGCCCGTGACAATCCCGGCTGGGGATACCAACGCATCCAAGGCGAACTACTCGGCCTCGGCCACCGCGTCGGAACCTCCACGATCCGCCGGATCCTCAAACGTCTGCGCATACCGCCAACGCCGGTACGCCGCGACCACACCACCTGGCGCCAATTCCTCCACGCCCAGGCGTCGACGATCCTCGCCTGCGACTTCTTCCACGTAGACTGCGCGCTCACTCTCCAACGCCTGTACGTGTTCTTCGTCCTGGAAGTCGGCAGCCGGTACGTGCACATCCTCGGCGTCACCGCTCACCCCGACGGACCCTGGACCACGCAGCAAGCCCGCAATCTACTCTTGGAACTCGGCGACCGCGCCAGCGACTTCAAGTTGCTGATTGGGCCTGACCCGGTTTGACGGACATCCCAGCTCAGGGGGCTGTGGGCCCTCTCGGGAGGATGTTCATCATGGAAGGCATGGGGAAGAAGCCGCGCCGGCCGCGTAGGGCGTTCACGCCGGAGTTCAAGGCGGAGATCGTTGAGGTGTGTCGGCGGGGTGACCGCACGGTTGGTCAGGTCGCGAAGGACTTCGACCTGACCGAGACCGCGGTCCGAGACTGGGTCAAACAGGCTGATATCGACTCCGGCGTCCGGTCGGACGGGCTCACCAGCGTGGAGCGGGAAGAACTTGCCCGGCTGCGGCAGGAGAACCGCCGGCTGCGTGAGGACGTTGACATTTTGAAACGGGCCACGGCTTTCTTCGCGAAGGAGACCCGGTGAACGTGTACCCGTTCATCGAGGCGGAGCAAGCGCGGCAGGACGGGAACGTGAGACGTGCCTGTGAACTGCTGAAGGTCTCCCGGTCCGCCTACTACCAACACCGCACCACCGTCCCGTCGACCCGTGAGCGGGTCGACGCCGACCTGACCGTACGGATCGGCCGGATCCACGAGGCGTCGGCTGGCACCTACGGTTCCCCGAGGGTGCACGCCGAGCTTTACGCCCAGGGCCGGCGGCACTCCCGTAAACGGATCGCCCGGCTGATGCGCACCGCCGGTATGTGCGGCAGGACACCGAAACGGTGGCGTACCACCACGGTGCCCGACCCGACCGTGACACCACTACCGGACCTGATCGGACGGGACTTCACCACCAACCCGGACCAGGTCGACGCCCGCTGGTGCGGCGACATCACGTACATCAACACGTGGGAGGGCTGGTTGTACCTGGCCACGGTCATCGATCTGGCCTCTCGCCGGGTCGTCGGCTGGGCCACCGCCGATCACCTGCGCACCGACCTGCCCGCCCAGGCGTTGTCCAACGCGGTCGTGTCCCGGCGTCCGACCGGGCCGGTGATCTTTCACAGCGATAGAGGTTGTCAATACACGAGTGCCCAGTACACGCGCCTCGCCCAGCGGCACAACGTCCGTCTCTCGGTCGGGCGTAAGGGCCAGTGCTGGGACAACGCTGTCGCTGAATCGTTCTTCGCCACCATCAAGACCGAACTACTCGACCGGCGGGCCTGGCCAACCAGAGCCGCCGCCCGCACGGCGATATTCACCTGGATTGAAGGGTGGTACAACACCCGACGCCGGCACTCCACCCTCGGCTACCTCAGCCCCGCCGCCTACGAGGCCACCGCCTACACGAGCAGGTCATTCAGCAAGGTAGCGTGAGATCAACTTATCGACCCTGTCCGTCGAATCGGGTCAAGCCCATGATCCGGGACAGGGCAGGGCAGTTCACCTCCGCCTTCGACGCCGTCCTGGCCGACGCCGGCATCACCGCGTGCAAGATCCCACCGCGGAGCCCGCGAGCCAACGCCTACGCGGAACGGTTCGTCGGCACCGTCCGCCGCGAAGTCACTAACCGCATGCTCATCCTCGGCGAACAGCACCTACGTCGAACACTCGATCGATACACCCACCACTACAACCGGCGACGACCGCATCGGGCACTGCAGCTGCAGCCTCCACGCTCCGACCGTCCCGTCGTCGACCTTGCCCACGAGCGGATCAAACGCCGGCCCGTCCTCGGCGGGCTCATCAACGAGTACGAACGAGCCGCATAAAAGCCCAGCTCAACCACAGTGTCAGGCTTTTGGAACCCCACAGGTTGCGGCGGAAGGTTTGAGCGCGAGCGAGGTCGCCCAGGTGCTCGGCTGCACCGCCACCACGGTGCGGGTACGCCTGCACCGGGCCCGCGCCCGGTTCGCCCGCGAACTGGCCGCCGAGGGCCTGGAGGTGTAACGCCGTCGCGCGGCCGGACATGAACAGGTATCGAACGCGACGGACGCCGCGGCCGCTAGGGAGATGACATTCGATGACCCGCAAACGTGATCGCCTAGACGAATACGTTCGGCAGGTGACCCAGCTCGACGATGACAGGGCCGCGACGCTCGCCGATTCCACCGCCAGACAGGCCCTGTTCAACAAGATCACTCGTATGCACACCTACGGCCAGCCGGAATCTCCCCGCCCGTCTGCCCGCCGCCCCATCCGGTTGGTGGCCGTCGCGGCGGGCATTGTCGTCGTAGCCATGGCGGTGCTCGCCTCGACCGGCGTGCTCGGCTGGCGCAACCAGCCACCGCCGACGGCGTCCAACCCCACCCAGACAAGCGAGCAGACGCAAGCTCCCGAACGGCAGGGCGACGCCTTCGGAGCTGAGGTTGAGGCGTCCTGCGTCGAGCAGTACAGCCCGCAGACGGTGGCAGCTCGCCCGTTCGCTTTCGACGGCACCGTGCTCAGCATCGCCGAGCGGTCATCCGCACGCGTCGAGAGCGACCCCTACGTGTCGGTGACCTTCACTGTCACCCGCTGGTTCCGCGGCGGTCACGGCGACCGGGTCACCGTCGCGATGTTCCCGCCCGACGTGCACACCTCTGTGGGCAATGCCAGCTACACGATCGGCTCTCGACTCCTCGTCTCGGGCGCGGACCGCTGGGGCAACGCTCAGCTGAGTAATCCGATCGCGTGGGCATGTGGCTTCACCCGCTGGTACAACCAGGCCGATGCGCAGGTCTGGCGAGAGGCATTTCGCTGACGGACGTGGAGGTGTCGGCATCACCGAGCCGATCCATGAGGTGCCATTGCGTTAAGGGATCGACGGACGCGGTAACCCGCGTCGGGTCCGAGGTCAGATCGCCAGGACGAGGTCGGCGAACGCCGCAGACACGCACGTTGCCGGCGGGCGTCGATGGCGAGTTCGTAGTGTCCGCGGCGGAGGTTCTGCGTGAACGCGTGTCCGGCGATGATCGATCGAGGACTTCCCGCAGCCTACGATCGGGGGGTGCCCCTGGCGTCGACAGCGCAGACCGCAAGCCGCGACAGCGACCGCGATCACTCGGGCGGTCCGGCGACCGACCCACCCGACGGTCCCACGGCGAGTTCCACCGTGACCGATCCGGGGCTGCCCGGCGGCCGCGGCCTGCCCGCTATCCTGCGGCGCCGGCTGGTCCCGCTCGACACCCGACTGGATCCGTACTCGTGGCCCGCCACGCTCGCCGTGGTGGCCATCGCCGCCGTGCTGCGGCTGGTCGGACTGAGTCACCCCAAGGGCAAGATCTTCGACGAGCTCTACTACGCCAAGGACGCCTGGGGCCTGGTCAGCAAGGGCGTCGAGTGGAACTACAAGGACAACGTCGCGTCGTTCGTGGTCCACCCGCCACTGGGCAAGTGGATGATCGGGATCGGCGAGTGGGCGTTCGGCTACTACGACGTCGACGGCAACGTCGTGGCCGCCGGGCACATCGTCACCACCTCGCCCGAGTTCGGCTGGCGCTTCTCCGCGGCCATCATCGGCACGCTATCGGTCCTGCTCATGGTGCGGATCGCCCGCCGACTGTTCGGGTCGACCGTGCTCGGCTGCGCCGCCGGCCTGCTGCTCGCCCTCGACGGGTTCCACCTGGTGCTCTCCCGCACCGCCCTGCTCGACATCTTCCTGCTCTTCTTCGTCTTCGCCGCGTTCGCCGCGCTGGTCGTCGACCGGGACCACCGGCGCCGGCGCTGGCTGAACGCGATCGAGGCGGGACTCGACCCGAGCCGCCTCGGGCGCGCCGGTCGGCTGCCGTTCCGGTTGCCCGACAGCGTGCCGTGGTGGCGGCTACTCGCCGCCGTGCTGCTCGGCTGCGCGCTCGGAGTCAAGTGGAGCGCGCTCTACTTCGTACCGGCATTCGCCCTGCTGGTGATCTTCTGGGAGGTCGGTGCCCGTCACTCGGCCGGCGTACGCCGGCCCTGGCGGGACGCCCTGATCGGCGAGATCGGCTGGCTGGCCCTGGCCGGTGTACTGATGGTGCTCACCTACCTCGCCACCTGGTCGGGCTGGTTCCTGACCGACCACGGCTACTACCGGCACTGGCTGGCCGACTCCGGGAAGACCGAATTGCCGGTCATCGGGGCGTTGCAGAACCTGTGGGAATACCACTCCCAGGCGTACAAATTCCACACCTCGCTAGTCGCGAAGCACCAATACCAGTCGTGGCCGTGGCAGTGGCTGCTACTCGGCCGCCCGGTCGCGTTCTACTGGTCCTCGGATGGCAGTTGCGGCGCACCGAGCTGCGCCGCCGAGATCCTGCTGCTCGGCACCCCGATCCTCTGGTGGTCCTTCCTGCCCGCGCTGGCCGCACTCGGCTGGCTCGGCATCGCCCGCCGCGACTGGCGGGCCGGGGCGATCCTGCTCTCCGTCGCCGCCGGACTGCTCCCCTGGTTCTGGTTCGCCTTCGACGGGCGGACGATGTTCTCCTTCTACGCGGCCCCAGCCCTGCCGTTCCTCATCCTCTCGGTGACCTACGTGCTCGGCGCGATCATCGGCCCGCCCCGGGCGCCCTCGCCGGCACGGTCCGTCGTGCGATCCCCGGCACCACCGGTTGACGGCACCACCACCGGACTGTCCGCCGACGAACGCTCCGACGAGACACTGCCCGCCGAGCTGTCGAGCCGGCCCCCGTCCGACGACGCCGGGGTGGACCGGCACACGGTCGGCGTCATCATTGCCGGGGCATACGTCCTGCTGGTGGCGCTCTGCTTCGCGTACTTCTACCCGACCTTCGTCGGCGAACTCCTCCCCTACGCCAAATGGTCCGCCCGCATGTGGCTGGGCAGCCGCTGGATCTGACTAACCACCTCCCCGTCGATCTAGTGCCTCGTCATGCAGCCCTGAACGGGTAATCGGGGCCGATCAGGTACACGTGACATGGATCGTGGCCGAGTCGGAGGAGGGTGACGCGGGGAGCGTGTCGCTGCTGCTGGCCGTGTAGCGACCGGTGATGCTGTACTTACCGGGTGCGGTACGCGGCAGCTTGACCACCTGGTACAGCAGCGCCGTGGCCGCCATGGTGGTGGGCAGTACCATCGCATTCTCGGTTCCGAAGTCGGTACCGCTACCGCCGGCGGTGACCGTAAAGGTCCAGTGGACTCTGGCGCTTCTGATGAGGGTGCTCGGCCCCAAATAGAGGGTGCCGTTGAACATAACCGTGGTCTCGCTGTCGCAGTGCCCTGTGTAGTCATTGCTGCCAGGAAGGGTGCCGACCTGGAGCGTCGGCAGCGCGGCACCGGTTGGTCTGCTGGGCGTGGGCTTGGCCGGTTGCTTGATCGGGGTCGTGCCCGGTCGCTTGATCGGGGTCGTGCCCGGTCGCTTGATCGGGGTGGTGCCCGGTTGCTTGGTCGGGGTTGTCGTAGCGGGGCTCCTAGCCGGGGGTGCGGCCGAGGGCGTGGTGACCGAGCCGGGGTTTTCCGCTCGCGTGCCGGCCAAGGGAGTCGTCGCACTCGGTCCGGCCGACGGCCCGGAGACCGGCGCCGTGGCGGGTACGATCGGCGACGAGTTCGGCACCTGCGGTGCGTACACCAAGAGGCCGGTCGACGCCGGCGAGGCCGACGGGGCGGTAACGACCCCAGCACCGATCACCCACGCCGCTGCCAGGCAGGCGGCGGCGATGACACCGCTGATGACTCGTTCGGCGCGACTTGTGAGGGCAGGCACTTGCACAGACCGGATCCGGACGGGATTCCGTATCACCGTAGCGGCGACCGCGACCACGCCGCCCAGCACGAGGAGCAGGGTCAGCAGCAAACGCAGGTCCGATGCAGGCATACGAGTAGATCTTGGTGGCGCAGCCCGGTAACGAGGGCCGGGGCCACGTTGCTCTATCCGTCGCGAGTACCCCTTGATCCTGTACCGCTCGGAAAGTCGGTCACAGCTACGCGACCTGGGAGTATTCGTAGATCAGCCCGTTGAGAACCTCTTTGAACTGGATCGAGGCCGAGTTCGCCGCCGCGCGCTACTTCGCGCTCAACGGCACCGACCACCGCACCCACGCCGAGCAGGACGCCGCCCTCGGCGACTACATCCGCTGGCGCAACCAGCGAGCACGCCCGAAATCCGGATTCGCCACCAAATCCAAGATCCGCCACCCCGATTATCCGTCCAAGGCTGCACGACGAGGCACTAGGAGTGGGACCCGGCAATCTGAAAGAGAGCCATCATCAGTACGCCGGCGACCACCGCTATCCAGAAGTCCCGTTGCTTCGGAGCCGCGCGACCAGGGCCGCCTCCTCCCTTGGCCAGCTGTCTGTCAATAGCGCGAAAGCGAGCCTTGAGGACAACGATGTTCCAGAGCGACACACCGAATATCACCAGAAGAATCGTAAGTACCACCGGCAGCAGGACTCCGCCGCCACCAGGCAGCTCCGGCAATATGAACCCAGACAGAAGCAGAAGCACCAAACACGAGAACGATATGGCCACCCACGTCATCACGACCAAGCCCTGTACGCCCCCGAGTTCACCGACGCTTACCTCCTCTCGGTTCGCTACCTTCTCGACACTTGCTGTGATGTCACCTTCGCTGCGCCGCATAATACGGTTGTACGCGCGACTCAACGCAACAGCTACCCAGTACTGGATGAGCGGCAATCTAAACCCTCCGACCCGAGATCGCACCAATGGTACATCAGCCAAAGACCTGCACCAGCCAAGGGTCCGACTGAGCATTCATAACGAAACCCGCAGTCTTGGCGCCAGCATTCGCCCATCCCCATTTCGTCGCACTGCTCATAGCGCGATCGCTAGCTACGCTTAGCGCCCTTCTCGACTGCCGAAGCTCAAACAGTGAGGATTTCGCCGCACCACCTGCCGCACCACCCTTCCGCGAAATGGTTTTCGCCGCCGCAAGTGCCCGTTGTGCGCCATCCGCAGTTGCCTTGGCAGCAGCAGCCGTGGCAAATTTATGTCCAGCGATTCCCTTGAACTTGTAGATCCCACCAAGAGACACCCCGGCGAGACCCAACACCGCGGAGCCAGCATCCGCGAGTTTCTCATTAGTACTCGCCCCTTCTTCCACATCCTCCATGAACTTGTAGGCGGCATAACCAGTGGAAAGAGCATCAGCGATGTCTGCCGCCAAGATAATTCCTTCCACCGCAGCAGCCATACCAAAGGTGAGCACATCGACGCCCGGTATGAATGAGGTAGCGAGTGCCACTGTTGTGAGGACTGGGGCCACAGCGCTCACGACATCCATCGTCTTCTCGAACCAGTTTTTCTTCGGCTTATCAGACTCGCGCGGTTTGGCCGGCTCTTCGCCGGGTTTCCGCACGTGTAGCACTGGGCGACCCCAGTGGTTGAGGCCGACCTTGTTGTTGCTCCATCCGCCGAATGTTTGCGCGGCGTGTGAGCCCGGTGCCGCGGGGACGGCGTTGTCGCAGGAGTCGTAGACACTCCCGCTGCCGCATTCGGGGCGCAGCCCGCTGGCGTCACTCAGGGTGGTCGGGCTGTTGTTGCTGTACGAGTAGCCGTTCATCTGCTGCGGGTCGGTGACGTCGAGAACCTGGTCCACGGAGATGAAGCGTCCGAGGCTGGCGTCGTACTCGCGTGCTCCGAGGTGGGTAAGGCCGGTCTTGTCGTTGGTGCCGCCGACGAAGCCCTTGTCCATGGCGCTGGGCCAGGTGCCGGTGGTGGTGCCCCGGATCTCACCGAACGGGGTGGTGCGGCGGCGGGCTACCGCCATATTCGTGTTGCTGATGGTGGCCTCGGCCGTACCGTGGTGGTCGCCGACCAGCCAGGAGAGGCCGGCGGCGGTGCGCATGGCGATGGTCGTGCCGGCGTGGCTGTAGTAGCGCGTGCCGGTGGCCGTTCCGCTCGTAGGCTTGCGGATCTCGCTGCCGTCGGGCAGGTAGAGGGTGGCACCGCCCGGGTCACGGCTGATGAGCCGGTCGCCGTCGGCGTCATAGAGGTAGCTGCTGGTGCCGGTCGAGTCGGCGACGGTGGCGAGGTGGTCCTCGTTGTCCCAGGTCAGGGTCTGGCCGTTGGTGCCGCCGGGCCGGGTCTTCGTGTTGCCGCTGGCGTCGTAGGTGTAGTTGTCGGTCCGGCTGCCGGCTCCGGTCGTGACGACCTGGGTGACCGCGTGCGGCTTCGACCCGGCCGCCCCGCCCTGTGCCGGGTAGGTGTAGGTACGGGTGGTGTTGGTAGCCGCGTGCCGGGTGTCGGTCAGGCGGTTTCCGACGGCGTCGTAGGTGTAGGACTGCCAGTAGGGTGCTGGTCCACCGAGGCCAGCAACACTGCGAGTCTGCGGGTTGCAGTCACCGTTGCCCGGCGTCCACGCCTCACCGAGCCGGCGCAGGTAGTCGTAGCCGAAGCACTGGACGTCCGCAGTCTGACCGCTATTCGGGGTGTCGGCGATCTTCGTGATGTTGCCGGCGTCGTCGTAGCTGTAGGTGTTATTGAAGATCTCGGGCTTGAGTTCGGGTAGGGCGCTGGTGTTCGTCACCCGGCCCGTCGGTTCGTCGATCGTGGAGGTGACCCAGGTTCGGAAGCCCTCATCTCCGAGCACGCGCTGGGTGAGCTGTCCGAGCTTGTTGTAGGTAACGTCGTAGGTGTAGGTCTGCTGGGCAGAGATGACGTCGTCGGGCGCGCCGACGTCGGTGTACGTGTAGGTGAGCTTTTCGCTCGGTAGATCCGCCTGGGCCGGGAGGGTGGCCGAGGCGACCTGCCCGTCCGGGCGGTAGGTGGTGGCGTACGTGTAGGTGCAGGGCGTGGTGCCGCCGGCGGCGCAGAGTCCGCTCTCAGCGGCGGGAAGCGTCAGTTTGCTGCCGGTGGGGCGGCTGGCGGTGTCGTAGCCGACGGTCTCGTTGACGTAGGCGTTGGTCGACCCGGCCGGTTCGTAGCGGACCGACTTGGTCAGGTGCCCGATTCCGTTGGTCAGGGTGTCGTAAACCCACTCTGCCCGCTTGTTCCCGGTCACTGAGCCGTCCCGCGTCGATGTCTTTCGGCCCAGCTTGTCGTAGGTGTAGGCGATGGTCACGTTGCGGGCGTCGGTGGTGGTGAGCAGCTGCCCGGCGAGGTCGTAGGTGGAGGTGCTGACGCCCTTGTCGGGGTCCTCGTCTTTGATTTTGCGGCCGAGTTGGTCGTAGCTGTAGCGCCAGGTGTTGCCGGCTGGATCGGTGACTGCGGCCAGTTCGTTCCGGTCGGTGTAGGTGTAGGCGGTGCGGTCGAAGGTGGCCGGGTTGTCGCTGCCGACGTTGGTCGGGTCCTTGTACTGGCGCAGCTCGGTGGCCCGCCCCATGGCGTCGAGGATCGTCGTGGTGGCGGTGCCACCCTTCGGGGGGACGACGCTGGTCCGGTCTCCGCCGTAGGAGGTGGTGGTTCGCCACTTTTCGGTGGAGCCGGTCATGAGGATCGCGTTGGTGAGCCTCCCAGCGCCGTCGTATACGTTCCGGGTGACCGCTGGGATCGCTGGCGTGCCCGCGCCGGCTACCAGGGTGGTGTTCGGTGCGGTGTTGCTGGTGTCGTAGTAGGGGTTCGATGTCCAGTCGACCAGCCCGCGGGAGTCGTACACGGTGTCGGTCAGCAGTCGTCCGCCGCCGTGGGCCTGGGTCTGGGTCTGTCGTTGCCGCAGTAGCCCGTCGTAGAGCGTGATTTCGGTCTGGTAGGCCGCCGAGGTGCTGGGCAGCAGCGTCTTGGTAGTCACCGCGCTCGGGGCATTGTTCCGCACCAGGTAGCTGAATTGGCTGTTGGGTGTGGTCGCGTTCGTGGCCTTGGGACGGCCGGGCAGCCACACCGCGAGCATGCGTCCGAGTCCGTCATAAGTCAGGTCGGTACGGGCGTTGTTGGGGTCGACCGTGGTCGCCGGCACGTTCCACGCGGTCACATATGTCGTGGTGGCCGTTTGGCCGAGTGGGTTCGTGACGGTGACACTGTTGACCGGGCCCCCGCTCGCCGGGGTGTAGGCGGTCGCGATCCGCTGGTCAAGCGCGTCGTAGGTCTCGGTGGTCCGGCCGTTCGCGTCGTACGTCGAGTGGGCGGTGGTCACCCAATTCGGGGTGGTGCCGGACCAGGAGCCAATCTGTTCGACCTTGGCGGCGTCGCCCTTGACCGGCAGGTAGGTGTCCCAGTTGTTGCCCTGCGCGTCGTAGGTGATCCGGTTGGAGGTGAGCATGTCGCCGGGCAGGGTCGGCGTGGCCGCACAGCCGACCCCTACCGTCTCGGTCCGCTTGATCCGGTTGAGCATCCAGTTGGCGGTGTTCCGCGCGTACCAGGTTCGGATGCACTGGTCGTCGGCCGTGGTTGCCTCGTCACCGAGGTCGTCGACCTGAACGGGCAGGTTGTCGGCGTTGAAGCTCGTGACGTTCTTGGTCCACCGCATGCTGCCGTTCGGGAGCGCGGTGCGCTCCCGGGTGGTCCCGGTGTTGGTCATCCATGCCTTCAACGGGCCGGACGTCGCGGTAGGGCCCTGGATGGAGGGGTCGTGGATCGATCCGGAGAGGATCGTTCCGCCAGTCGCGGCCGACCAGACGATTTCCTCTCGGAGAAAGCCGGAGAGTGCTTCGTGGTCTTCGACCTTGGTGCCCTGCGAGTCGGTGAACCACACATCCCGTACGCCGCTCGGCTGCTTGTCTCCGTCCATCCCCCGGAGGAAGAAGTACTCGGTGGTGGTCTGCGGTCCGGATTCCAGTCCTTGGCGCACCCGTACGTCCTGGTAACCACGGAAGTCGCCCCAGGTGCGCTTCTTCTCCGCCACGAGCTCGGAGTCGTCGTAATGCCAGGCCGGTGTACCGATGTAGTCGTAGTTGGTTTGCTCGTGGCTGAACCCACCGGTGTTGTCGTACACGTCGATCCGGTTCACCACGTACTTGTGGAACCAGTCCAGGGTCGGTTCCTCGCCCTGGGGGGCGTAGTACTGCGGGAAGCACCGTTTGCCGTTGGCTGACGGCGACGGCAGGGTGCTGCGGGTGCATTCGGTCGGCGAGTAGGTGACCGCGATCTGCGCTCCGGACTCGGTGGTGATCGTGTTGATCCGGAAGCGGAACAGGTTGGAGCGGCCGTCGGCTGGCCCGTCGACCCGGTTTGCCGGTGCCTCGGCGCCCGGGTCGAATACCACCTCTGGGTCGGAGGCCTCGGCACCGCCCGCGCTGGTCACCTTTCCGGTGTGGGTGATCCCGGCGAGCCACATCGGCTTGCCCTCGTTGCTGCCCGTTTGCAGGTAGGTGTGGCGCAGGGTCCACCATTCGACTTCGTTGTAGGTGGAGCCGGAGCCCGAGTACACCTGGGCGCGGATCCGGGACAGCCGCTTCTGTGTCCAGAACGTCGGCGATGTCTGGTCGGTGCAGGGTGCCGCCTTGCAGTACTGGTCCCACGGGGTGTCCGGCCACGACACCGTGACGGGGTCGGTCCCGGAGAAGCAGTTGGTGTCGCACCGGTCGGCCACGTCGAAGAGGACCTGGGCGGTGGCGTGGGTGGTCGCGGGGGCGTCGATGCGGTTGCCGTACTCGACCCGGGACAGCCAACCACCCCGGTCGTACGCGGTCCGTTTCGTCGGGTCGCCTTCGCGGCCGTACGCGCCTGCCTCCTTCTCGTAGAAGTAGGTCATCGTGTTGCCGTGCGGGTCGACCACCTGGTCGAGGTTCCACCGCCAGCCCTGTGTCTGACGGGAAGCGGCGAAGTCTCCGGCTACGTAGCCGGGCTCACCCGGGTGGTTGCCGTACACCGGCTCGGTCCAGACCGAGTTGGTCGGCGTGCTCGCGGAGGCACCGCCCGGGGCGAGGTTACGGCCGAAGAAGTACTGGGTGCCGTCGACCGTGGTGACCTTCCAGTACTCCCCGTCCGTGTCGCCGTTGCCCAGCGTGGTGTCCTTCAGCAACTCGATCCGGGACCCGTCGTCGGAGACGCCCTTCCAGGTGTTCCCGGCCGACTTGACCAGTTCGGTGGAGCGGCCGTTCAGCGAGATCGTGGCGTTGCCCTCGGGCTTGGCCCAGCACTGGTCTCCGCCGCTGACGCTTTTGTTGTTCGGGTCGACACCGTTCACCGCGTCCTTGTCGTCCGCGCAGCCCTTGTACTGCCGCTCGATGTATCCCGGCCACAGGTCCCAGCCGTCGCCGATCCACGACCCCTGAGTGTTGGTACCGCCGGTGCGACCGTCGACGCTGCTCGACGAGTACGACAGTCCGAGAGATGGTTCCGGTCCGCCGATCGCCGGCACTGCCCGCAGCGGGTACGACCACGCGAAGGCACCCGTCTGTTGCGACACCTGCCAACTGCTCGCTGGACTCAGACTCGTCGCGCTGTAGTCCCCGTTGTCACCGGACGCTCCTGCGGTGACCGCCAGCGAAGTTGTCGTCCCGTCTGCGGCGAGTGGCACGCTGGCCGACACGGTGCTGGTCGCCGGGTCGTTGGTGCTCGCCAGCGGCTTGCCTCCCGGTACGGTCACCACATGCAGCCGGGAGGACCAGTCTCCGCCGTAGGCGCCGGCAAAGCCCGAGTAGTCCACGTGCAGGTCCACGACGCCGGATCCACGTACGCCATCTGATCGACGAACCTTGAGTAGCAGGCCTGACACACCGGCCGCTGTCGCGGCGTTCCGGTCGGCTACCTCCACGCTGACGCGGTTCACCACCGTCGCTGGGGCGCCGGTCGACCGCAGCATGTCCTGCCCTACCGGAGTTGGCGTCCTCGCCACCCACACCGGTAATCCGTCGGCCCGAATCCCCGACCGTTCGGAGGCGGATGCGGTGCGGGCGCCCGTGGTGTTGCTGGCGGCGGTTGGGGAGGTGGCAGCGGTCAGGTCCACGCTGGCGGTACCAGCGGGCCAGTTCACGGCGGGGGTCTCCTGCACCTCGTGGTCCGAGGCGGTCCACGCGGGGCGGACCGGGTGCTTGACCGGTTGCACCGCGACACCCGTCACATTCTCCGGCGTCGGTGGCTGCCACAGCGCGACCGCGGCGGCGGCTGGTGCCGCACCGACGAGGGTCGCCGCGAGTACAGCGGAGGACGCCAGAGCCACGCCCTGTCCCAGCCGGCCAAGTCTCGTCATGGCCGTTCCCCGGAACGACCCTGACCTGCCTACAGCGCTCACCGCGCTCCTCCCCAACGACGTGCTGAACTGACGACCCGATCCGGTCGCGTTACCGCAAGTGATTTCTCTGCTGTCGCGAAACTCGTCGCGTTACTGGTTCGCGTTACTGCAGGGCGTGTTGATTGATCTTCGAGTCAGGCCAGACCTGCTGGACGGCGTAGACATGATCGAGGTCGCCGTCCCAGCGGTCCGCCGGGGCCGCGCTCTGCCATGCCCGGCCGATGGCGAAGGCCCCGGTAGCCGACCAGGCGGTACCGGCGGCCGCTTCCGCGTACGATCCGCCAATGTCCGGGGTCCCGTTGACGTACAGTTCGACCTTGCCGTTGGGCTTGTCGTAGACGCCGACCAGGCTCACCCAGTCCCCCGGCACGACGTAGTCCGTGGTGCAGGCAGCCGATGACGCTGAGCCGGCCGAATCGCCGGCTTTGACCGTGAAACACCATGCTGGGTCAAGCACACCGTCGCCGTTCAGGTCCCTGTCGGCGCGGTAGCCGAGCCGGAACATCGATGTCTGGGTGCCGTCCTGCGAGACGGCGGTCTGCCAGTCGCCGGAGCCGTTGACCCGAACCCAGGCCGCCACGGTGAACCCGGCCGCGGCGGTTGTGTTCAACACCGGCGACGATGTACTCACATCCCCGGCACCGGTAAGCGACACCGCGGCCGCACCGACTCGGCCGGGCGAGGTCCAGGTCACCCCGGAGGGGCTGAACGTGGCCGGTCGGGTATTCGGCACCGATCCCGCCGTCGTCCCTGTTGCCTCGTCGAGGTTCCAGGCCCAGGTGTCGCTGCTCGGGGCGACCAGGAACTGATACACCTTCGGGTCGGAGGTGGCGCCCGCGCTGTTGCGCGACTGCACCTGCAACACGTTCAGCCCGTCCTTGGCAGGGGTGATCGACTGGGTTGTGGAGCTGCCGACAATCTCCCGCACGGACAGGTCGTCCCAGTACACCGCCTTGTTCGTGCTGGCTGCGAACCCGTTGTAGAGCCGGATGAAAGCCTGGGTCGCACCCGTCGGAATACTCATCGTCACGGACAGTTTCTGCCACCCGTCCACGGCCGTCGGTCGGGCCGACTGGGTCTCGCTGTACACCCCGTTGTGCTGGTTGATCGCCACGATCCGCAGGCCCCGCTGCTCGGTCGGGTTGAGCCCGGTCGCGGCCGGGACGTAGATCCAACCGGTGATCGTGTACCGCTTGCCGGCCTGCATTCCCAGCGCCATCACGTACTCGGAGCCCAGGACCGCTCGGGTGTCGCCCTTGGTGCTCTCTGGCGTGGCGGTGGTGCCCGGAACCACCTGCAACGAGGTCGGACTGTTGTGTCCGAGCGATGTGCTTCGCGTGTTCACCACGTTGCCGCTGGCAAAACCGGTCAGGTCGGTCGACACCTGCTGCTGGTTCGGAGTCAGCAACTCCGTCTGTGACGCACCGGCGGGGATCGTCACCGGGCTCCCCGAGTTCAGGCTGTAGACGTACTCCGAGACATCCGCCGAACCATTCGGCCCGAAGGTGAAGGACCCGGCCTGCCCCGGTCCACCGTTCCATGTCCCGGTCGACTTCTCCGCGTACGGCGAGCCGGACACCGCCGGCAACGACGGGTCCTGCGTATTCACCGTGAAGGTGAACCACGCTGAGTAGTCGCCACAGGTGTACGAATCGCAGCCACGTACCCGCCACTGATACGTGGCGTCCGGCAGCGAGGCCCCGGAGACCGGCACCACGCGCCAGGCTCGGGCCGAGCCGGACGTCACACCCGTCACCGCCGTACCGGACTTCGCCTTTACCGTGGTCCGAGCGTTGTCGTAAACCTCGTACTCGGCGCGCAGCGTGCCGGCGTCCGGATCCGACACCGTCGCCGACAGCTGGGGCGCGCCCGAGCGCACCACCGCAGGCGAGGAGCAGGCCGAGTAGCACGAGTCAACCGACAGGTTGCCCGGCACGTTCGGCTTACGATTCCAGGTCAACGTCACGTACGGCCGGTTCGAGGACGCCTCGGACGAGTTGAACCGCTTCCACCCGTTGTGGTTGGACTCGCTCGTCGCCCGCAGGCCGATGTTCGTGGTCGAGTCACCCACATCGAAGGTGTGTTGGAAGGTGTTCTTCACCGACGCCGACACCCAGCCCGCACCGCAGCCGCTGTAGCCCTTCGTCCCTGTCGACGTACCGTCCTTCTCCGCCCAGGTCGGTTGGCTGCCCCAACGCGCGCTGTAGGTGACGTACGACGTCCGCCACGCCTCCCACTGAGTGGCGGTACACGACCACGAGTGGCTGTTCCAGAGGAACAGCTCAGCCGAAACCACGCTCGCGCCCTTGTAGCTGTCCATGAAGTGGAAGCTGAGGAAGGACCGCGCGGTGCAACCAGATCCGCACCCGCCATCGGCGTCGTCGTTGTAGCCGAGCTTCAACTCCACGTCGCCCGACATGTCCGTCGACGAGATCGTGTTCTGAACGAAAGCGTCATAGGCCGGGGTGAGGTTGACCGGAGGATCGATGGTCACCGGATAGATCAGCTGGGGGTCTTGGAAAAATGCGGGGTCCGGCGTGAGGACCAGATCGGTTCCACTCGCGCCAGCGGTCGTGGACATCGGCACGGCTTCCCGGTGCGCCGGCTCCCCGGAAGCGGGTGACACCCGCGCATCCCACATCTGCGCCGCCGGCACCACCGCCGAGGCTCCCGATGCCGCCCGCAACTCGATCCCGCCACCGGCCAACGGAGTCGGCGTGAGGCCACCCGTCCGCCACGGCATCGAAACCGAGGCGACATTTGCGGCACCTTGCGCGTTTTTGGCGATCAGGGAGTACTCGTAACCGGCGGACCGCGCCTCGATCACCAGGTCGACCCCGGGCTTGACCTCCTGATACGTCGCCCGGTTATCGACCAGGACCGGGTCTGGCAGGTCGCCACGCCATCCGAGGTCGGTGCGCTCGTCGCCCGCACCCAGCGTCACCAGGGTGTCCGTCTCCGTCGACCTGGCACCCGAAAGCCGCAACGGCCGAGCCGAAACCCGCGGCCCGATACTGCCGTCCGATTTGCGCTCCATCGTCAGGTCGATATCGGCCCACCGACCCGAGTCCTCGCGGACCCGCTCCGGGGTCAGGCTCACGGTCGACTTGTACGTCCCGTCGGGCTGTGCCCAGGTCAGCGAGGTCTCGGTGGTCAGATCGGTAACCAGCACGGGGCGACGGGTCTTGTACGCCAGCGCGCTCGCCGCGGTCTCGTCCGCAGCGGTCAACTCCGCCTGGGTTGACGTCCCGGATACGGGCGGGACAACCGCCAGCGGGGCCGCCACCGCCACGGACGCACCCACTGCGGGAGTCACCGCTGCGGTTGCCAGCACCGCGCCAACCACCACTGCCCGCAGCACCCAGCCGAACCGGAACGGCCGGGGCACCGAGACGCCGAAGCACCAGGATCGAGCCCGGCTCTCCCGCCCGCCCGGCCCCACGTCGAACTTCCGGCCTGTCCCGCCGCCCATGTACTCCCCCTCGTTCCAGCAATCGGCCTGAGCCTGACGGCTGGATGCGCGTGCGGGGCGCACGCTGCGCATCTGGGCTGCACATTCACGACGTCAACTGACTGTGGCCCCTCTTGCAGCTACCAGCCCGCGCCCTCTAGCTTCTTGATCGACACTGCAGGTGGGGGACCTGATGGAACTGAGATTCGCCCTACTGGGGGCACTGGAAACAACGGTCGACGGCAGCGACTTGATCTTGGCGTCGGCGATGATGCGTGGGGTGCTGGCGGTCCTGCTACTCGCCGGCGGTCAGCGGGTCACCATCGACCGGCTCGGCCAAGCCCTCTGGTCCACACCACCCAAATCCGCCGCGTCAAACCTGCGCAGCTACCTCGCCCGGTTGCGCGTCACCTTGCGCAACGCCCACCCGGACCTCGCCACAAGGCTCGTCACCATGGGCCACGAGGGCGGCTACCGCCTCATCCTCAACAGCCACGAGTTGGACAGCCGACTCTTCGCCGACCTCGCCAGACGCGGCCGCGACCACTTACTCAACCGGGACTATGCCCTCGCCGAGATAACACTCCGCGAAGCGCTGGCACTGTGGCGCGGTTCCGCGGGCCAGGACCTCGCCGCAGCCGGGACCCTAGGACAGCAACTCACACACCTGAACGAACAACGCGTCGTCGCCATCGAAGACCTCGTCGACGCCCGCCTAGCCCTTGGCGCGACCACCGACCTACTCACCGACACCCGCGCCCTGGTCCTCGAACATCCCCTACGCGACCGCCCATGGGAACAACTCATGCGGGCGCTCTACCTCGCCGGAGACCCAGCCGGAGCGCTCGACGCCTACCAACAGGCCCGACGGAGTTTCAATGACGCACTCGGCATGGAACCCGCCAACCGCTTACAGAAACTCCAGACCGCGATCCTGCGCCGCGACGAACACGCCATCGAACCAACCGCGATGACCTTGCCCGGACGCACCCGAACATGCGACATCTGACGACGTGCGGCACGCCGACGGCGCTCACGACTCAAGCAATCGTGTCTAATCGGCTCTGACCCCTTGGAAGAGGTCAGCTCCACGACAAAGCCCGCCAGTGAGCGCTTCCGACTTCGGGAAGAGGTCCAGACCACGACCCACGCCGGACGGTGACCGCTTCCGGTTTTCGGAAGCGGTCAGGTCTCCGCATCACTCCTGACCAACGCCTTGATCAAAAAGCTACATTGATCCACACCTTCGAATCGAAGGCCACAGAGATCAACTCGGCACCTGCTCCCAGTTCTGCTCCCAAGGAAACGTTCAGTAGGTCAGAAGCTCCTTACAAACCTCTCCCCCGCACCTGACTCCATCAGGAAAGATAGAGAACAGTTGACGTCCGTTCAGTGCCGTTGCACTCTTCATGTCAAGGAACGGTCCGCGACGCTCTGACCAGCACGGGAGGAATCGTCAAGACCTGTGGATCGGTGAGTTCGCAGTGAGGTTGGCTGCTACTTCGGGTCGTCGGTCTGCCACGGGTGGAGGAACTGCTCGGGCCGGAGGTTCCATGCTTCGAGGGCTGCGACGAGTTGGGCCTCGCCGGTGACGGTGGTGGCTTGCACGAGGATCGCGCCGATGTCGTAGTCGAAGCCGGCGATCTGGTCGGCGTCGTATTCCCAGTGCTCCAGCTTGAAGGTGCGCTCACGGTCGGATCGGGTCCAGCCCTGCCGTCGCGCGTCGGCGTCGGCGGCGGTCGTGATGGGTCGGATGTCGACGAACGCTCGCCGGCCTGGTCCGGAGGCGGTCACCTCGGTCACCACGCGTCGACCGAGGCGCAGCGCGGTCAGCTTGTCGGTGGGCCACTGCGGCCGGCTGCCACCCGTGGTCATGCTGCGACCTGCTCGGCGGGGCGCTCGACGAGGTGACCGTTGACGAACGTGGCTCCGGCGCGGACGAGGGCGACGAGGTGGGGTGCGTTGACGGCTCTCCACCGGTCCTGGGCGGCCTCGATGAGCTTGAACGCCATCGCGAGACCGGCGGCACGGCTGCCGGGGCCTTTGGTGACGCGGGTGCGGTGCCGGACGGTGGCGAAGGTGGACTCGATCGGGTTGGAAGTGCGCAGGTGCACCCAGTGTTCGGCCGGGTAGTCATAGAACGTCAGCAGCACGTCGAGGTTGTTGGTGACCTTGGTGACGGCCTTGCCGAACTTCACGCCGTACAGGTCGGCGAACCGCTTCGCGGCGAGCTGGGCGTGGGTCTTGTTTTCGGCGCCCCAGATCTCGGCCAGGGCGGCCTTCGCGCCCGGATGCGCCGACTTGGGCAACGCCGCGAGCACGTTCGCGGTCTTGTGGACCCAGTCGCGCTGCTCGCGGGTGTCGGGGAACACCTCGCGCAGCGCGGCCCAGAACCCCAGAGCGCCGTCGCCGGTCGCGAGGACGGGGGCGCGCATACCGCGACGGGCGCAGTCGCGCAGCAGATCGGCCCAGGAGCCGGTCGACTCGCGGTAGCCGTCGGCCAGGGCGACCAGTTCCTTGGTGCCGTCGGCGCGGACACCGACGATGACCAGCAGGCAGAGTTTGTCCTCGTCGAGGCGAACGTTGACGTGGATGCCGTCGGCCCACACGTACACGTAGTCGACCTGCGAGAGGTCCCGTTTGCGCCAGGTGTGGTAGTCGTCGGTCCACTGCGCGGTCAACCGGGTGATCGCCGCGGCTGACAGGCCGGCGGCCGAGCCGAGGAACTGCTCCAACGCCGGCACGAAGTCCCCGGATGACAGACCGTGCAGGTACAGCAGCGGCAGCACCTCGGCCACCTTCGGGCTCTTGCGGCACCATGGCGGCAGGATCGACGACCGGAACCGCCGGCGCTCGCCGGTGGCCGGGTCGGTGCGCTTGTCGTTGACCCGCGGCGCGACCACCTCGATTGCCCCGCCGACGTCATCACGTGCCGAGCCTGGGCGTGGCCGTTACGCACCACCAGACGCCGGCCCCGCTCGTCACGCTCGGACGCCAACTCGGCCAGATACGCATCGACCTCGGCCTCCAACGCGGCGGCCAACATCCGCCGCGCCCCCTCACGAACGACCTCATCCAGCAGCGAGATGCCATCGCGTCGCTGCCCGTCCTCGGCAACTACAGTCAGCACCGGCGTGCCTTCCCGACCGACGCGCCAACGTCGGCCTTGCTCGAGACCTACACGAATCGATCACCGGGAAGCTACGCCCTTCCCGGCCGATCCACAGGTCTTGAGCATTGCTCAGCAACACGCCTTCCTCTGTGCCCTGACCCTGGAATTCCTCTGGCAGAAACTGACCCGCCCCACGACGCCGGCGCAGCGCACACCGATCGACGCCCAGCAACCGACGCTAGCCGCCGAGCCACGCTGACGCCGATTCGCTCACCGAGTTCAACGACATAGTCCACGCGCTCACGGCGGCTCGCGGTGATCCGTATGCAGGCTGAGCCTTGTGTGAGGCGGACCGCCTGTCCGCCCTCACCACAGGGATTGCTCGATACAAATGTCAACGTGTCGAACAAGTGTGAAGATCTTAAGGATTCCCTGGCCCAGTGGCTGAACAAGCGGTCGGAGGCGGGTATACAGCCGCACGCCCGCCAGCGAGGTAGTCTGCGGTTTGCGTTCTACGGTCGGATGTCGACGGTCGAGCACCAGGACCAGGTGACGTCCCGGCACTGGCAGCTGGACTGCGCCAGCGAACTCGTATCGGGCCACGGTGCGATCGTTGCCGAATACTTCGACGTGGGCTGCTCTCGCCGCCGAACTTGGCGGGGCCGCCCGCAGTCCGCCGCCCTGCTGGCCGCGCTCGGCGATCCGTACCGTGGGTTCGACGCAATCGTCGTAGGCGAGTACGAGCGGGCGTTCTCGGCGGGTCAGCTGCTGGACCTGGTGCCGCTACTCGAGCAGCACGGCGTGCAGCTGTGGCTACCCGAGACAAATGGGCCCGTCGACCGCCACAATCCAACCCACCGGGCGCTGATCATGTTGCTTGGCGCCCAGTCAAAACGCGAGGTGCAGCGTTCCCGGTTCCGAGTTCTCACCGCGATGCGCGCTCAAACACGGGAGCAGGGACGCTACCTCGGTGGTAGGCCACCGTACGGCTACCGGCTCGTCGACGCCGGTCCCCACCCCAACGCGGCACACGCCCGATGGGGTCGTCGACTCCAGCGCCTCGAACCTGACCCAGCCACGGCCGCTCATGTGCGGTGGATGTTCACACAACGACTGGCCGGCCAGAGCCTCGCTAGCATCGCTCGCGCCCTGAACGACACCGCCGTTGCCTGCCCGTCCAGTGTCGACCCCAACCGCAACCGTCACCGCTCCAGGGAGCTGTGGACCCTGTGAGTGCCGAAAAGCTCATCCGTCCTGGCCGCAGCCATCTAAATCATCGAGGTGGAAGGCTCCGCTGAAGACGTGGAACCTCTCGGCTGGATCGCGACGGTTGTCTACGTCGAGTACTGCGCGACGAGGGGGTGTGCTGTTTCGACTGGCCTACCTCGGCGTGACCAACACCCTCGCCCTGCTACGACTGCTACCCATGAGCGACCACGACAAAGACGCCGAAATCCTCGCGCTCCGGCACCAGATCACGGTCCTCAAACGACAACCGCACGGCGACCGCGTCCAACTCACCCCGGCGGACCGGGCATGGTTGGCCGCCCTGCTACACCCGTTGCCGCGAACCGCACTGAACCACCCGCGGCTACTGATCCGCCCCGAGACGGTGCTGCGCCGGCACCTGACCGCCCGCCGACACGCCAGACATTCCCACCCCCACCAACTCGGGCGACCACGAACAGTCCGGTCCATCCGTCGGCTCGTCCTGCGCCTAGCCTCGGAGAACGCCACCTGGGGATACCGCCGCACCCACGGCGAACTGCTCGTCCTGGGCGTCAAGGTCGCCGCCTCCACCATCTGGAAGATCCTGAAGGATGCCGGAGTCGATCCGGCACCTCAACGCACCAGCAGCACGTGGGCGGCGTTCCTACGATCCCAGGCGCAGGCCGTCATCGCCGCCGACTTCATCGAAACGACCACCCTGACCGGCGCCCGCCTCTACGTCCTGGCGGTCATCGAACACGCCACCCGCCGCATCCGGATCCTCGGCGCCACCACACATCCCACCGCAGCCTGGGTGACCCAGACCGCCCGGAATCTGGTCATGGACCTCGAAGACGCGAGACGCCCGGTGAAATACCTGATCCGCGACCGGGACGGCAAATACCCGACCCTGTTCGACCGGGTGCCCGCCGACGCCGGCATCACCGTGGTACACACAGGCGTCCGGACACCCCGGATGAACGCGATCAAGGAACGCTGGATACGGACCTGCCGACGTGAACTCCTCGACCGGACACTGATTCTCAACCAGCGACATCTACTACACCCGCTCCGCGAGTACGAGGTCTTCTACAACGAACACAGGCCTCATCAGGGCGTCGCCAACGCCCGGCCACTCGCCCCACTACCCAAACCGATCACCGCCCCGGACCGGATCGCCCACCTGAACATCCACCGACGTGACCGCCTCGCCGGCATCATCCACGAGTACGAACATGCCGCCTGACCTGCCTGGATGACATTTTCGGCAGGTACAAGGTGTCGGCCTGGTGCTCGCGCGCCGATCATGCCTGCTCAGGCGCGGCGGCGCCGACACGATCCGCGCCGTGGCGCCAGACGATCTGTTCGAGGTCGCGGCAGCGGTGGCCATGCATGGCTATTTGCGGATGCGTCCGCTCGGCTTGGAATGACACACTCCCGGAGTGGAGAGCTTCCAGTGCGCGCGGTGCGGGAACGAGTTAAGCGTTCCGTTGCGGCTGGTCGAGATGCCCGCCGGACCGCACTGGTCGCTGCTGGACCACCACCATGTGAACCCTCCGCGGCTCCGACCCGGCACCTATGCGATCGACGCGGCCGTCTACGGCCGTGATCAGGTCGTCGGCACGTTCGTGCTTTCGCCCGGCGACGTCCGCGGCACACGATTCGTCCACGACCTCGTCCAGGTCGGCTGCTGGTCTCTCGTGGGATGGGACCCTTGCGTAGCCTGCGAGAAGTGCGGCGCCTTGGTCGCTTCTCGAACCGACGACTGCAATGTGGCTCAGGAGACGCGCCTCTATCCATCTATGGTCGTCCGGACGACCTGCGACGATAAGGCCGACACCATCCCAGGCCCGTTCGCGTTGATCGCCGACTGGGACAACGAAGCGCCCGACACCAGACGACACGGCTGGGTGCCCAAACCCGTCCGGCCGCGACCGGAACTCACCGCCACCCGCTGGGGCAGCCGAGATGTGAAATCGGATCTCTACCGGGACGACCCACCTGCCTGACCGAACGGCCAGGATCGGCCCACCATGCGGCATACGGTATCGGCCGGCACCCCGGCCGCCGCTACCTGGCTCATCGCCGAGAGGCGCACGTTGCCGCATGTTTGATGCAGCTCATGATCGCGGCTGGGACGTGGCACCAGCAGCTTGACCGACCTGAGCCCGCATAGCAGAGTCGGCCTTCCGCCCCGGACGTGGTTTCCGGTCCGGCTTCCCACTCGAAGCCAACTACGCCTGCACGTCCCGGTCCATCGCCGTGAGCACCAGCGCGACGCTCTCCTGGGCGGGCGCAGGCCCCAGCACACCGGCCACGGAATCCGTGTCCCAACCCGTCCTGCCCATTGGCCCGTCCGGGTAAAGCTGGCGGCGATCCGCGCCCGCAATCAAGTAGCGGCCCTCGCCGAGCGGCCGTACCCATGCCAATGCCCGGCTCTGTCCGTTGGGCACCGATCGCCGGAAGCCGAGATCGTAGTGGCTGGTAAAGACATACAACGCACGCAGCCGTGGCTCACCCGAAGCCGCTACGAGGAAGTCGTGCAGACCGTACAGGTGCCGCGCCCGGGGCGGCGGCGGGTCGAGCAGCCGCTGCCACCGAAATGCGATCGCCTCGGCTTCACCGCGTTCGAACGCCTCGGCGAACGGACCGAAGCTCACGAACGGCCAGGTCGCCCCGAGCTGCCGGAGCCTGGCACCGTCCAGGAACATGGAAATGGCTGCGGCGGCATCCCGGAGATCGGCGGTATGGCCGTGGGCCATCTGAAAGCCCGGCGTCCAGAAGTCGAGACCGAATGCGCGATCACCGGAAGTCATGTGGACACTCACGTGCCGGTCACCGGCGCGTACGACCGCGTGTGTCAACACCCACCCCGGCGACTCCACATGCTGCGCGCGCAGCAGCATGCCAGTCGAGTCGAACTCGTGCTGCAGGGCGCTCCGAAGGTCACCAGCCGCAGTGACATCTGGATAGTGCGAATAGTCGAGCCCGTCCATTTCCGGCATCGTCCCATCATGACGCGCGCCGCGCTGCCGTCGGGGCCCGGGAGCCAGCCATCGGCTCTGCGACTCGACATCCGGATCTGCTTGCGATGCGCGCGTCGCTGCAAACTGCGTGCCCGTACGATCATGTCCGTGCACACCACCGCGCTGGCGCCGGTCGACATGGACGCGGTCTTCCCACAGCTACGTGCGTACAAGCGGACCACCACCCGGCTGCATCCGCGCAAGGGCTCGCCGTCTGTCGACCAAAGCTCGGTGGGCGGGCCGCAACTGTGGCCAACGGACGAACCATAGCCGACCTGTGGCGACGCGGGTCTGGACGAGCACCCGGCCGGCACCCCGGTGCCCCTCGTCCCCGTCCTGCAGCTGTTCGCCGAAGATGTCCCAGACCTGCCGTTCCCAGAAGGCTCGGACGCGCTGCAGCTGCTGTGGTGCCCCTTTGACCATTATCCCTTCAGCGCGCCTGTTCCTCGGCTGCGCTGGCGACTGCGGTCGACGATCGGACCCCGGCCGGCGGCGATGCCGGCACCGCACCCCGACGCCGACACCCGGTACGTGCCCTACCCGTGTGGCATCGACCCCGAGCAGGTTGTCGAGTACCCCTCCTACGACCTGCCCGAAGAGGTGTGGTCCCAGATCCGGGACACGATAGGCCGTGTCGAGGCCGACACCGGCTGGCAGTACGACACCGACCTGGCGGTCGCCTCCGGCATCAAGATCGGCGGCTACCCCGGCTGGACCCAGTCACCCGACTGGCCGGTCTGCGCCTGCGGCATCCAGATGCACCACCTGCTCACCGTTGCCAGCTGGGAGTTCAGTCGAGGCGACGAGCACCGTTGGATTCCGATCGAGGACCGACACTCCATGAACGGCTGGAACTTCGACAGCCCCGATGACCACCCGTGGCGAGCGCTGCAGAACCCCACAGGTCTCATGCTCGGCGACGCCGGAGGAATCTGCGTCTTCGTCTGCACATCCTGTCCGGACCGCCCCTACGACCACCGATTCGACTGCTCCTAACCCGACCCGCCCAACCCGCCCCCTCCTCTTCTCCTGCAGTGAGGGTGTGAAGCGGCCCACCAACCCGTGTACGTGGGCAAGCCTGAGCACTTCCGACTTTGGGAAGAGGTCCAGACCACGACACGAGCCGGACGGTGACCGCTTCCGGTTTTCGGAAGCGGTCAGGTCTCCGCATCACTCCTGACCAACGCCTTGATCAAAAAGCTACGTCGACCCACACCTTCGAATCGAAGGCCACAGAGATCAACTCGGCGCCTGCTCCCAGTTCCGCTCCCAAGGAAACGTTCAGCAGGTCAGAAGCTCCTTACAGACCGCTCCCCCGCACCTGACTCCATCAGGAGAGATAGAGAACCGTTGACGTCCGTTCTGCGCCGTTGCACTCTTCATGTCAAGGAACGGTCCGCGACCCTCTGACCAGCACGAATGCAACGCCCCTGGTAGACGCCAGGACGATCGCAGCAGCTCAACCAGGTTGAACGCCGTTCAGCTCCGTTGGGCGCTGTGGGTGCCGACAATCTCATCCGTCCTGGTCACAGCCATCTTCATGATCGAGGTGGAAGCCGCCGGTGGAGACGCGGAACCTCTCGGCTGGATCGCGATGTTCCGTCTGCGTCGAGCACTGCGCGACGATGAGGTGTGCTGTTTCGACTGGCGTACCTCGGCGTGACCAATGCGCTCGCCCTACTACGGCTGCTGCCGATGAGTGACCGCGACAAGGACACAGAGATCCTCGCACTGCGGCACCAGATCATGGTCCTGCAACGACAACTGCACAGTGACCGGGTCCGGTTCACCCCAGCCGACCGGGCGTGGCTGGCAGTCCTACTACACCCGCTACCGCGCGGCGTACTGAACCACCTGCGGCTACTGGTAAGCCCGGACACGGTCCTGCGCTGGCACCGGGATCTGATCGCTCGCCGGCACGCCCGGCGTTCCCGGCCCCACCAGACCGGACGGCCACGAACCGTCCGGTCGGTCCGCCGGCTGGTCCTGCGCCTGGCCCGGGAGAACAGCACCTGGGGATACCGCAGGATCCACGGCGAACTGCTCGTGCTGGGCGTCAAGGTCGCCGCGTCCACCGTCTGGGAGATCCTCCACCAGGCGGGTGTCGATCCGGCACCCGAGCGCACCACCAGCACGTGGGCCACGTTCCTGCGCACCCAGGCACAGGCCGTCATCGCCGCCGACTTCTTCGAGACGACCACGCTGACCGGGGCCCGCCTCTACGTCCTCGCGGTCATCGACCATGCCACCCGCCGGGTCCGGATCCTCGGTGCGACTGCGCACCCGACCGCGGCATGGGTGGCCCAGATCGCCCGCAACCTGGTCATGGACCTCGAAGACGCGGGCTGCCCGGTGAAGTACCTGATCCGCGACAGGGACGGCAAGTATCCGGCCGCGTTCGACACGATTCTCGCCGACGCCGGCATCACCGTGGTACGCACCGGCGTCCGGATACCCCGGATGAACGCGATCATGGAACGCTGGGTACGGACCAGCCGCCGCGAACTCCTCGACCGGACACTGATCCTTAACCAGCGGCACCTACTGCATGCGCTGCGCGAGTACGAGATCTTCTACAACGAGCACCGCCCGCATCAGGGCATCGCCAACGTCCGACCACTCACACCGCTACCCGAACCGATCACCGACCCGCACCGGCTCGACCGCCTGAACATCCGTCGTCGTGACCGCCTCGGCGGCATCCTGCACGAATACGAACATGCGGCCTGACCTGCCCGGATGACATTTTCGGCAGGTACAGGGTCGACGGCGATGTAGTGCGAGCGCTGGGCATTCCATACGCGGAGGCGCCACGGTTCGCTCCTCCGGGTCAAGTCATGCGATACGAGACACCGGTCAACGCATTCCAGCGAGCGCCGGCCGCGCCACAACTGCCGCCGAAGCTGTTCGATCGGTTGATCGGCCGCGACGACCTGGGCACGACTGAGAACTGCCAGCGGCTGTCGGTCACCGCACCGGCCACCCTCGGCGATGACGAGCGGCTACCGGTACTGGTCTGGATCCACGGCGGCGGCAACGTCGCGGGAGCCGGTGATCTAGCCCAGTACGATCCCCGCGCGTTCGTGGCCGAACAGCGTGTGATCGTCGTCGCGGTCACCTATCGGCTCGGGATGCTCGGCTTCCTCGGTGACGGCGCCGACGTGCCTGCAAACCTTGGCCTGCTCGACCAGCTGACAGCACTGCGGTGGGTTCGGGACAACATCACCGCATTCGGTGGTAACCCCGATTTGGTCACAGTGTTCGGCCAGTCCTCGGGCGCGGACGCGATCGCGCACCTGATGATCAGCGACGGTGCAGAAGGGCTGTTCCGGCGGGTGATCATGCAGAGTGCCCCACTTGGCGTCACCACGGGCCGAGCCGCCATGACCGACGCGATGCTCGCGGCCGTCGGTGAGTTGTCACGGGACGCCCCGGTCGAGGAGATCATAGCGTTGCAGCCGGTGGCGGAGCGGGCAGCGCGACGGTTTGGGATGGCAAGCAGAATGCCGTTCGGGGTGCAGTACGGATTCCCGCCGGTACCGGGTGAGGCCGACCGGGATAGGGCCTGGCAAGAGGCGGCCCAGCGCGTCGATGTCTTGATCGGCTGCACTCTGGAGGAGACCGGCGTAGTCGCGGCCCTCGTTCCAGCCCTCAAGGGCGTGTTCCGATTGCCGGTGATCGGTAGCCGCGCGCGGCGGCTGATCGTGACGCCGTCCACCCGCAGCATGTACGACACGCCTGCCCGACGGTTTGTTGTCCGGCACCGAACGGCGGGTGGTCGCGCATCTCGGTACCGCATGACCTGGCGGCCATACGACAACGGTTACGGAGCCGCACACCTCACCGACCTGCCACTCTTGCTTGGCACACGCCAGGCATGGCAAGGCGCGGCGCTGCTCGGGTCAACTGACTGGGCTGACGTGGAAGGCCGGGGTTCCGTCGTTCGCCGTATCTGGGCCGAGTTCGCTAGAACCGGTACGGTGCCAGACATCCAGGCGAACGACACGATCACCGTCCTGCCGGACTGACAACGTCTGCCGATCATCACACCCCCTGAGCTTGGCAGCATCCGCTCATCGGCATGGTCGCGCACCCGACACTACGATCTTCGTTACGCTCGGTAATGCCCGGCTCGTGGCAGTTGCGGAGGTGTCAGTCGCTGCCGAGCGCTGTCGCTTGCGGGCGTTCCCGGGTGTCCTCGTCGAATGCGATGAGTCGTACCCGTTGAACCGCTGTTGGTGTGGCCTTGAGCGTTGCCACGGCGATCCGGGCTGCCTGGTTGGGAGGGAAGCCACACACGCCGGTGGCGATCGCGGGGAAGGCGACGGTCCGGGCGCCGAGTCCGTCGGCGAGTTGCGGGCTGCGTCGGTAGCGGGAGGCTAGGACGTCGGCTTCGCCGTGGTCACCGCCTTCCCAGATCGGCCCGACCGGCTGTAGGCGGCGATGACTTGCTCGGGGTCGGGGTCCGGGAGGTTGGTGATGTGGACCTTGATCCCGGCCAGCGCCCGGTTCTTGGCCTCCAGCGCACTTGACATCCTTGGCTGCGCCGGTCCGGCGTACGTACCGGTTGCGTTTGACCGGGCTTGCCGGCGACCGCGCGGGTAGCCCGGGAGTTGCGGGACGCGATCTGCGAGTTCTACCTGCACGCCGGTGTCACCCTCCCCGTCCTCGGCTGACTGTCAGCTCGGGGTCAACCCGTTCTGGTACGCCCACACCACGGTCTGCACCCGGTCCCGTACGCCGATCTTGGTCATCGCCCGCCCGAGGTGTGACTTGACCGTGCTGGTCTCGATAAAGAGTTCGTCGGCGATCTCGTTGTTGGACAGCCCTTTGGCGAGCAACCGTACGATCTCGGCTTCGCGCGGGGTGAGCTGGTGCGCCGCCGCGGACTCGGGCGGTGCCGCCGGTCGCCGCCGGGCGAACTCCGAGATCACCCGGCGGGTCACGGCCTGGTCGACGAGACCGTAGCCGTTCGCCAGCCGACGGATCGCGTCGATCAGGTCCTCCGGCTCGCAGTCTTTGAGGATGAAGCCACTGGCCCCGGATTCGAGTGCGCCGAAGACGTACTCGTCGAGGTCGAACGTGGTCACCACCAGGATGGCTGGCGGCGACTCGGGCGAGCCGGCGAGGATCTCGCGGGTCGCGGTGAGCCCGTCGCCGCCGGGCATCCGGACATCCATGCAGATGACGTCGGGGCGCAGCCGGGCGGCCACCGCCACCGCGGACGATCCGCTGGACGCCTCCGCCACCACCTCGATGTCGTCCGCCTGCGCCAGGAGCACCCGGAAACCAGCCCGCACCACCGTCTGGTCGTCGACCAGCATCACTCGGATCGTCCCAGCGCCAGTCTCGGCCCCATTCCCAGAACCGCTCACGACGGGTCCCCTCCCTTTGATGTCAGCGTCGCTGTGACGGACCAGCCGCCTTCGGTCGTCGGCCCGGCCGCGAAACGTGCGCCGATCAACTGCGCCCGTTCCCGCATGCCGATCAGCCCGACTCCGCTGCTGGTGCGCGCCGCCGGTTCGGGACGCCGCGCTGGCGGATCGTTCATCACCGCCAGCGACACCTCTCGCGGCAGGTAGCGCAGCGTGATCAGCACCGGGGCGCCCGGCGCGTGTTGCCGCGCGTTGGACAGCGACTCCTGCACCATCCGATAGAGAGCGACGTCGGCGATCGGCGGCACCGGACGTGGCGGCCCTTCACCCACGAACTCGACCGGTGTGCCCAGGTCCCGAGCGGTCCGGACCAGGTCGTCGAGCACGGCCAAGCCTGGCACCGGAACGCTTCCTTCGCCATGGTGGCCGGGTGTGTCGCCGCCGCCGCTGCTGTCGGCCGGGGTGCCGCGCAGCACCCCGACCACCAGCCGCAGGTTGTTCAGGGTTTCCTTGCCCTGGGACCGGATCCAGGCCACGCCGGCCTTCGCCGCGTCCGGGTCCCGGTCAATCAGCCGGTGGACCGCCGCCGCCTGCACCACCATGCCGGACAGGTGGTGCGCGGCGACATCGTGCAGTTCCCGAGCCATCTGGGTGCGTTCCGCGCCGAGCGCGGCCTGCACCTTCGCCTGCTGGGCCCGGACCGCCTCGGCGGCCTGCAGGCGTAGCAGCTGCGTGTAGCGTCGGCGGGTCGCCACGTAGTTGCCGACGAGGACCGCAGCGAGATTGGACAGTGCGCTCGACCCGGCAGGGCCGACAGCCGACAGCAGAAGGTCCGGCGTCGTGACGGCGGCGGTGCCGAACGCCGCTGTCGCCTCGATCGCCACCGCCGCGCCGACCAGCACGAACGCCGTCCGGGCCGGCAGCAGAACCCCGATGGTGTACGCGACGATGAACGGTGCGAATGCCCGGAGCGTCGCCTCTGGTGGGGACAGGGTGATCATGGCGACCTGAAGGCCGACGATGCCGGCGAGGCAGAGCAGCGGGCGGACCCGGCGCAGGCAGAGCAGCAGCGCCTGCCCGACCCCGAGGGCGACGAGCAGCCAGGCCCGCACCGGGTCGACCACGATTTCGCCCGGTGACGTCGCGCCCCGGAACAGAGCCGCCATCAACGTGAACGTCAGCCCGGCGACGACGGCCGCGAGCAGACAGTCCCGGGCGAACCGCCCGGTCACCCCGAGGTTGGCGAGCAGTAGGTCCACCCGCTTCGTCAGCCGGGGCTGGTCCGCCGGACCGGTTGGCTCGGCGGTGACCGGGCCGCCTCCGATGTGGTCGTTCACCGTGTCAGCATCCTCTGCTCGCAGATCGAGACGGATCGGGGAGGGGTGGGTCGGGAAGGGATCGGTCGAAACCGTCAGTAGGAGATGTTCGGCGAGAGCAGCATGAACTCGACGGCGAACCATCCCGTACCGGCGAGGGCCAGCAGGACCAGCGCGCTGCCGGCGGTCCGCGACCAGCCGACCCGCCGACGGACGTCGTCCACCAGCCGGACCGCTGCGGGGATCACCCCGAGCAGGCCGATCATCTGGGCCACCTGCACGCTCCGCATCGAGACGGTGGAGAGATCCTCCAGGCCCATGATGAGCACCAGGCTTCCGACCCAGCCGCCGACCGCGAGCAGGGCACAGCCGACTGCGACGCGGCTCAGGATGCGCGCGGTGCGTCCAGCCCGATCACGCGGTGCCCGCCGCCGCAGCCGGCGACCGATCGCCCCGATCGGCCAGGCCAGGACGGTGAGCAGGAGGATGACCACCGAGCCGACGATCACCGGGATGGCCAGATAGGTGCTGCGCGCGGTATCTACGGGCACCAGGGCGAACGCGGAGTCGAAAACGATCGCGTCGACCCGGCCGTCGACCGCTCGCATCGCGATCGTTTCCTGGCCGCCCACCTCGCGCCAGACCCAGGGCTCGATCTCTTCGTAGACGGCGGAGGTATCGGACATCGGACGCGGTTCGAGCAGCAGCCGGCCGTCATCGCGGACGCTCACCGTGGTACGCCCGGACAGGCCGATCACGGTCAGGAAGTTGCTCTCGATCGCGCGGGAGCTCTCGTAGGTGCCGGCGGCCATCGCGGCCCGCTCGGCCGTACCCGAGGCGTCGGTGGTCGGGGCGGCCAGTTCGGTCGCCGGCGCGTTGTTCGCCGCCGCGCCGGGCACCGCCGGGAAGTAACGGTCGGCGAAGGCTTTCGTCAGCCCCTGTCGCAGCTTGTGGTTGGCCAGCCCCGACGTACCGGTGCTGTTGAGCGAGATGAACAGGCCGGCGCCCTCGTCCGGGTAGATCTGCAGGTGGGTGTGGAAGTAGAGGGTGTCGCCGCCGTGGCCGATGATCCGGTGGCCGTTGCGGCTCTCGTCGAAGAACCCGAGGGTCATCCGGGGTGCACCGGCGAGGGTGCCGAGCGTGGTGGCGTCGAGCGCTGGCTGGTGCATCAGGTCGAGCGTCGGCTTGTCCAGTATCGGGGTGTCGCCGACCGGTTCGCCCAGGTGGGCGAGCATGAACCGGGCCATGTCCGGGGCCGAGGCGCTCATCGACCCGGCGGGCGGGGTGCCGATGATCTCGAAGTACCCGGCGGGGGACGACGCGTTGTCGTATCCGTTCGAAACGCGGCCGGCCAGGTCGGCGGGGAGCGGCTGGGCGAATGAGGACGATGTCATGCCGAGGCGGTCGAAGACGTTACGGTCGACGTACTCCTCGAACGGGATGCCACTGACCCGTTCGACGATGTATCCGGCGAGCGAGTTGCCGTAGTTGGAGTAGGCCGGCACGGTGCCCGGCCGGTAGATCTGCTCCGGCGGGTCGGTGACCAGAGCGTCGCGTAGGACGGCCTCGGTGCCTTCCTTGCCGATGAGGCCGGCGATCCGTTCCTCGAACCCGGCGGTGTGGGTCAGCAGGTGCCGCAGGGTGATCGGCTCGTCGAAGTTGCGGGGGATGGTGAAGTCGAGGTAGCCGGCGATGTCGGCGTCGAGGTTGACCTTGCCGTCCTGGACGAGTTGCATCGCGGCGGTGGCGGTGGCGAGCTTCGACACCGACCCGATCCGGAACAGGTGCTGCTCGGGGTCGACCGGCACCGGCTCGGTGCCCTCGCCACCGGTGTCGACGTGGCCGTACCCCCGGGTGGTGACGGTCTCACCGTCGTTGACGACGGCGACCGTTGCCCCGGCGATGTCATTGGCTTCCAGCGCGGCCGGGAGCATCTCGTCGAGCCAGGCGTTCACGTCGCTGGCGTTCAGCACGCCCGGTTCGACGGCTGCCGCCGGGGTGTCGCTCGTCGGGGCCGGCTCCTGCGCGGCACCGGCACCGCAGCCGGCGACGCCCGCCGAGACGACGACCGCGGTTGCCAGGGCGGCACCGAGACGCCGCAGGCGGAAAGCCGGCCGGGACAGGTACGACCGGGAAGCGGTCTGCTCTGGTGCATCGTTCTGGTTCATACCCGAGAGCCTGCTGCAGCGGCACCGCCGCGCCATCTGGCGCAGGACCACACTCGACTTACGACTTAAGTAGGAGGCTCAACCAGCGATCAAGCCGGACCATACCGCCGACCGGCCCCGCAGATCGGCCGGGCTCGCGGCAACGACGTAGTGCCGCTGATCGGCGTACCCGAACCAGCCGGCGCGCCTGTTGACCACGCCATTGCCGTACCTCCTGGCCTCGACCCTACGTCCGAACCGGCGCCGGACGGCGCACCATCGACGGCACCGACAGGCGGCGGCACCGGGAGTTCGGGAAACATGACACGGCGCGCTCGCCGGCACCAAGTGGCGGCTCCACGGGTGCTGCGACACCGAGAAGCTGTCACGGACGTTTCCGGACCCGGATGGATTTCGGCCCATCGCACAATAGCAACGGACATCCGCGATCTTCGACGTACAGCGGGACCTGCGGGTATGTGGCCGGACCAGCCGAGCCGTATGACGGGAGACTGTCACGTACGGATCTGTGAGGCCGGAGGGAGAGACTCCCTCCGGCTACTCGGCCGCCATGATCTGGCTGCGCCGACCGGCACGGCCACGGCTGCTATCCGTTGGCCGCGCCTTACACGCGACACTAGTTGGCCGACCTTGCAACATTACGATCCTCGATGATTCCAGCGGCAGAACGATGGTAAGGAATCGGGTATCGCCATGATTGGATGCACGCACATCGAAAGGATCGCGTGGGCGATCAGGATGTCAGGATGCGATTGAGAGGTGCAGGTGCTCTACCGTTTCCCAGAGCTGTCGTTCACGATCGGGGTCGTAGGACTCCTTGGACGAGGAGACTTCTCGTGTGCGGTCGATGTAGGAACCGGAAGGTGCCGGGATGCGTCCGAGCGCGACGTCGGCGAGGTGTTGGCCGGCCTTCTTCTGGCTCGAGGCTATCGGGGTCAGCGTCATCAGCGGCATGATCCGTCGCCCCACGAACCGGACGGCTGCGCCTGCTTCGCGGCTCAGGCCGGTGCCGGGCACGAACCCGGGGTTGTAGGCGACAATGTCGACACCCTGTGGCAAACGTCGTGCGTACTCGTGGACGAGGTATATCGCGGCGAGCTTGCTGGTGGAGTATGCGGTCCCTCCTGCCGCGACGGTGTTCGGCTTCGGGAACGCGCGGATGCGGGCCAGGCTCGCAGGGGCTTGCCATGACGGCGCGGGCATCATTCCCGCGTTGTGGCGAAAGTCGCCGAAGTGAGCGTCGCTGACGGTGAGAACGATCCGTGACGGCGCCTTAAATCGGTCCTGTAGAAGGCGGAGAAGGACGTGATTGGCGAGGACATTGACGGCGAATGTCGCCTCGAACCCGTCCGGGCTCTCCGTGACGTTGTTCGTGTAGAGCAGGCCGGCGTTGCCGACGAATCCACGCAGCGGCGGCAGATCTCCCGTATCGACCCGTTGGATCAGTTCGTCAGCCGCCGCACGAACGCTGCCCAGCGACAACAGGTCCGTCGGGATTGATGTCACGGCGCGTCCGCCTTGGCCCAGATGATCGGCAAGCTCAGTTCCCGCGGCGCCACGGGCTAGGAGCACGAGGTGCGCCTCAGGATCGCCTTCGAGAATGCGCTCGACGGCGACACGGCCGAACCCCCGGGTTGCGCCGGTCATGATAATGGTGTGGGTCACAGAATTCTCCCTTGTTGAGCCCGACGGGCTGCCGCTGATGGGGCGGTCTGTGCCCTGCTCACCCATATAACTATGCCACGTAAATTTACTGTGTATAGCTACGGTAGCGCTCCTTTACTCGGTCGTCAACGCCTTTACGAGGTAAAGTAAGCCGCATGTCACCCCGACCCCCCGCCTCCGAACGACTCGACCGCGACGAGGTCCTGTCCACCGCCCTCGCCCTCGCCGACGCCGACGGACTCGACGCCGTCACGCTGCGCCGGGTCGCCGCCGCCTGGAACGTCACACCCATGGCGCTGTACTGGCACTTCAAGGACAAGGACGCCCTGCTCGACGCGCTGGTCGAACGGATCCTCGGCGAGGTGGACCTGACCGCCAGCGGCAAGGCCGACCTGCGAACCGTGATGACGGCTCTGCTGCGCGTCCTGCGTGCGCACCCCGCCCTCGCCGAGATCACGCCGACCCGCTTCATGCGCACGGACGCCGGCATCGATCTGGCCGAGCGGGTCATCGCACTGCTGCGCGCCGAGGGGCACTCGCCGGTGGCCGCCGCCCAGCTAAGCATCTTCCTGCTCAACGCGCTGATCGGGTTGGTGATCCGCCAGCCGGGTGACCCCGCCGCCGCCGACCCGGCCCTGCGGGAGTCCCTGCTCACAGCCAAGCGCGCGCGACTGAAGTCACTCTCCTCGCAGGACTACCCCCACCTGACCGAAACCGCCGACTTCTTCCTCGGCCTGCCCGACGAGCAGGAGTACTACGAGCGAGGTCTGACCATGCTCCTCGACGGGGTACGTCTCACCTGACCAGCCGAGCACAGAGGACTCTGCGAAGCTCCCGCAAGGACCGGTGCCCACGTACGCGCAGCACCGAGACCGAGCCGCCGACGCACCGGTAACGGCCGCCCGGCCAGTGCCCGGCGGTAGGCAAACACCGACCGGTGCGCGACCAATCCGAGGATGAAATCGCACGGGGCGATCGCAGGTAGTGGGTACATCACCGTAGCGCTTCAACCCGAAGATGGACTCAAATAGACTCTTTGATTCGGCGCACTACTCTCGACAATTGCGGATGCAGCCGACGGCGGTTCAGTGCTCGGATGCGAAGCAGGCGCAGGGGGTGCCGCCATCGGCCGTGTTCCCAGGCGACGTCCGCGCTCACCTCAACGACAATCACCGGCTCGACCGGGATGTAGTCAAGGGGCTGGGGGCGGTCGAACTGACCGGTCCACGCGGGCGGTAGCGACTGTGGCCACGGGTGCCGCTGGTACGGTCCCCGCCACGCGGCGACGGGTAACAGGGCGCCGAGTTCCTGGCGTTGTGCGGTTGGTAGGGGGACGGCGCGACCGACGTGGCGCAGTCGTCCGGCGGAGTCGAATCGTCCGAGCAGGAGCGTGGCCGGGTCGGTCAGGCTGCCGACGACGCCACCGACCACTGCCTCGGCACTGACCCGCTTTTTGGTCTTGATCCAGTCAGCTCGCCCTAGCCGGTAGGTTCCCGCCAGGGCCTTGACCACCACGCCCTCGATACCCAAATCCCCGCCGTGGTCGTACCAGGCGAGCGCCAGGTCCCGGTCGGTGGTCTGCGGGCATAGCGGCAGCTCGGGTGGGGCGTCAGCGAGCAGACGCGTCAGGCGGGCTCGACGGGCCGCCAGCGGTAGGCGAAGCATCTCGACTCCTACTTCCTGTAGCAAGTCGAAGATCACCAGGTACGTGGGGTGCCGGCGAACCTCATCGACGATACGGCGGCCGGCGGTAACACGCCGTTGCAACAGCGCGAACGAGGTCCGCTGCCGGCCAGCCGCCCAGGCGACCAGTTCCCCGTCGACGATCGTCCCGGGTGGCAGGGTCGAGGCGAGGCGCTGACACACGTCTGCTGGCACCGTCGGATATCAGAATGGTCCGAATTGCCTGGGGTTACGGCCATGGCGGCGCCCCTACGGTGTTTCGCTCGGCAGGGCCACCCCATGCGGGGCGCTGGGGCCCAGTGCGCCGCACGCTCTGGATGGCGACTGAAAGCCCGCGCGGCTTCCGAATCTGTCGAATAGAGTGCGTCGACGACAGCTGTCCGGCCTGGGCGTCCGGTGCGATGGAGCTGGTGGCTGATGGGAACCTGGGGGGACGGTCCCTTCGACAACGACCAGGCGATGGACATCATCGGCGAGCTGGCGGAGCTGGAGGAGGGCGAGCGGCGGGAGCACATCCAGAGGCTCTTCGCCACGGTGCTCGACCCTTCCTCCGCCCCCGCCGATGCCGAGGTGCCGTTCTGGCCGAAGGAGGTCATCGCCGCTGCGTCCCTCATCGCGCTGGTGCTGCCCGGCGGGTCGGTCGTGTTCGACCCAGAGAGCTCGGACGACTACGACCCGGAGGCCGAGGAGAACGCGGACGACGAGTGGTTGGACGCGCTTCTGCCCGAACCCGGCGGCGAGTTGATCAGGCTGGCGTCCGAGGCTCTCCAGGTTGTCGCCGACCCGGACAGCAAGTGGTTCATCGACTGGGTCGGCGGAGACGACGAAGAAGCCGAATGGTTGGCGAGCATCGTCCGAGTACTAAACGATGGTGCTCGCCGATAAGCGCAGAGAGTGCGCCGTAACAAGGGCAAGGACGAGAGCGAAGAGGGAAAGGACGGCGAGGCACGCGATAGCCCGCGTACTCATGTCCAGGCTTTTTTGTTCTGGGTTCAAGCCGGACGGAGGCGAACCGATGCGAACTTCCTCTCATGGCCGCGATCAGGGAGCTACGGAACGTCACGGCGAATTGGGTTGCCCAGCTCCCTTGTCCGTACCGCGCTCCGGGATGCTTCAAGCGCTCGATCATGCCGATTGAGCATGTACGGTCGCGCCGGTGTGACGGAACCCTACCGATGGCCACTGGTGCTGTACCGGTCAGGTGGGCTGCGTGTCCCGCCAGCGTGGAAGATCGACGTCCGGCGCTTCCGGGCTGGTGAGGTGGAACGGCACACCGACATGCTGGGCGACAGCCCGCCCCTGCTCGGTCGCCCGCCGCGCCTCCGGCCAGGGCGGCACCTGGCCGTTGAACAGGCGGATGTCACCGCCGTGTCGCAGCGCCGTCAACGGCACCTCGTCGAAGCGGCCGTGGTGCCGGCCCGGCCGCCGCACGATTGCGACCAGGTCGACGTACCAGCCCTGCGTGTCACCGTCCCACAGTGCTTCGACGGCGACGACCGGTGCGGTGATGGCGGCCGTCTTCTCGATCAGCTGCGCGGTCGTCGGTAGCGGTGGCTCCGGCTCGACGAGACCCCGCCGGTCCAATTCGGCGCGGCGCTCGATCAGCAGATCCTGCGCCTGATACAGACCGGGCGGCGGCTGCAGTCCGCCTTCCCGACGCAGGAGGACGACAGCCGCGATCAGCCGGCGCGCGCACAGCAGCTCGTCGATCCGGTCCCGCAGTTGCGGGCTCAGCGCGTCCCACCAGGCGTCGTGCGCATGCATGCCGTATTGTCGCCGATCATGTCGGACAGCAATCAGCACCGACGGCCGCGGCGCTGACGCACCATCCGGATCTGCCGTGAGGCGCGATCGAGGCCTCGGGTTCAGCGCATACCTTGTCGCTGCACGGCCTGTCCGATGACACGACCTCCTGCAGTCCGGGCACAAATGTTTCGGGGCGCCCGAGGCGAGCGGGCGATGCGGTGGCAGTACGAGGCGGCAAACGGGCGGTCGTACGCGTGATGTGTGAACGGCATCCTGAATCCTGGGTGCACCCGCAACGATGCCGACCACACCCGGCGGGCCGCGGGGCATGGCAGGATCGCGGGCATGGCGATCATGGATTGGGACGAGTTCTGGGCGATCGTCGACCGCGCACGCGAGGGCGTCGACGACACCCGGACCGGCGAAGGCGCCGAGGAAGTGGCGGAGCGCATCGGGGGCCGCCTCACCGAACTGGGCCGGGAAGCGGCCGTCGGGTTCGACCTCCGGTATGACGCGCTCGCCGCGGAGTCATACGACTGGAACCTCTGGGGCGCTGCCTACCTCATGAAAGGGGGCTGCTCCGACGACGCCTTCGACTACTTCCGCGGCTGGCTCGTCGCGCAGGGCCGCAGCACCTGGGAGCGGGCACTGCGGGATCCGGACACGCTCGCCGAACTCGGCATCGATTCCGACGACGACTTCCTCGAGTGCGAGGACATGCTCGGCGTCGGGCGAGCGGCGTTCGACGAGGACGAGGACTTCTACGCCGCCCTCGACGCGGCGCGCGCCGAGCTGCCCGCAGACACATTCAACGGGCCGCTACTCGGCGACGACTTCGATCACGATGACGACAGCGAGGTGCGCACCCGCTACCCCCGCCTGGCCGAGATCTACCTCTAGTCCGAGGACGGCGGCACGTCCAGGTCCATGTCGTCCGGGATGCCCTCGCACGGCACACCCTGGACTTCGTCGGCGTGGGCGACCAGGTACGCCCGCGTCCTAGTAGTGCTTTGTTAGGTTGGTACGAGTTGGTGGCAGAGAGGGCAGAATCCGAGCCAGGTCGCGAGTGTGTATTGCAGTTCGCGGAGGACGGCGTACAGGCTCAGTTCTGCCCTGCTGCTTTTGGGTGTGTCAGCCGTAGTTGGGTGAGGAACAGTTGGGCGGCTGTGGCGAGGGTGACGTGGCGGTGCCAGCCGATCCAGGAGCGGCCTTCGAAGTGGTCGAGTCCGAGGGCGGTTTTGAGTTCGCGGTAGTCGTGCTCGATACGCCAGCGGCTTTTTGCCAGACGGACCAGTTCGGTCAGTGGTGTGGTGGAGGGTAGGTCGGACAGCCAGTAGTCGGTGGGTTCGTCCTGGCCGGGTGGCCATTGCGCGAGTAGCCAGCATTCGGGCAGGACTCCGTCGTCACCACAGTCGGGTCCGCGTTGGATGGCTCGGCCGGCGGGGCGGACGCGCAGGGCGAGGAAGTGTCCGGACAGTTCGGTGGGCCGGGTCGAGGCGTGGTCGGTGGCGGGGAGCCGGTCACGCCAGCGCACCATTGTGGTGGCTTCGATGCCGTGGGCGAGGGTCAGGTCCTTGACGCTGCGGGCGGGTTGTGGGTAGCGCGGGGTGGGATAGGGGCCGATCCCGGCGTAGTCGACTTCGACCGGGTGGGCGGTGCCGGGTTGGGCTGTGGTCGTGGATGTGGTGGCCACGATGTAGCGGATGTCGCGTTCGGTCAGGCCTTGGCGGAACTCGGCGACTTGGCCGTAGCCGGCGTCAGCGGTCAGCAGCGGCGGGTGCTGGCCCCACCCGGCCAGTTCATCGAGCATTTCCAGGGCCATCATCCACTTTGGCCGGTACCGTTCATCGTCGGGAAGTTTCGAGGCTGCCCGCCGCCGCAGGATCTGGGCGATCTGTTCCTCGCGTGGTAACTGCTTACGTGTGTGGGGTTTCTTCGCCCCGGCCGCGTCAAGGGTGGTTGGCTGCCGGCGCAGCCGGCGGGCGTGCGGGTTCGCGATCTTCCCGTCGGTGTCGGGGACGCAGGACTTGTCCCAGGACTCGGGTACGAACAGCCGCCAGTTCAGCACGGCCGAAGCGGTGTCGGTCGCGGCGTGGATGCTGACGGCGATTTGGCAGTTGCCGACCTTGCCGAGGGTGCCGGAGTACTGCCGGGACACGCACGCCGACGCCTTGCCGTCCTTGGGGAACCCGGTGTCGTCGACCACCCACATCTGCGGGTCCACCACATCGGCGGCGACCGCGGCCAGCCGCCGCCGTACACCAGCGACGTCCCAGGTCGACGAGGTCAGGAACTGCTGCAACTGCTGGTGGTCCACACCGAGCCGCCGCGCCATCGGCTGCATCGACTTACGCCGACCATCCAGCATCAGCCCTCGCAGATACCGAAGACCCGTCGCCCGCTGATCCGATCGCGGTAACCCCGCGAACACCCCAGCCGCGAAGTCCTCCAGCCGCGTCCGTACCGATGCGAGTCCCTGCTCGTCCACACCCGGAAGCCAAACACGTCCCAAACAGCCCTACAAGCGACACACCGGAACAACCTAACAAAGCACTACTAGGTCCGCCGCTCTAGTACTCCAGCCGCGTTTGGCGAATTGAGCGTTCTCGCAGCTCAGTACCGGTTCTAGCTCGGCGAGCGAAGACGAAGCTACCAGATGCGCGTCGATGTCCCCTGCGGGAAGTCTGAGTGCTGTCGCACGGCGTGTCTGCTGCCACTGTTCGAGGATCAGTCATCTTCTCTGCTTGTGTTGATCGATGAGTTTGCCGGTTGGTCGTCGGGTCTGGATGACCTGGTGGCACGGTTCGCCCACCGGTTCGGGCGGGCTGAGCCTCGGCGGCAGGCCCGTAGTTACCTGCTCGGACTCTTGTCGCCCCTGGCCGACAAGAACGGCTGGACCCTCGCGGAGGCCGCCGGGGACAAGACCCCGGACCGGATGCAACGGCTGCTGAACAAAGCCGAATGGGATGCGGACGCTGTCCGCGACGACCTGCGTGGTTACGTCAGTGACCAGTTGGGCGCACCCGACGGTGTGCTGGTGGTCGATGAGACCGGGTTTCTGAAGAAGGGTGTGAAGTCGGCCGGGGTGCAACGTCAGTACTCGGGCACCGCCGGGCGGACCGAGAACTGCCAACTCGGGGTGTTTCTGGCCTACGCCACCTCGAATGGCCGCACGTTGGTCGACCGTGAGTTGTACTTGCCCCGCGGCTGGTGCGACGACCAGGCGCGTCGCGAAGAAGCGGCGATCGGTAAGTCGGTCGCGTTCGCCACGAAACCCGCCCTGGGGCTGCGGATGATCGGCCGCGCCCTCGACGCGGGGCTGCCCGCCCGGTGGGTCACCGCGGACGAGGCGTACGGGCAGGACTCGAAGTTCCGGCTCTGGCTGCAGGAACGCAAGGTTGGTTACGTCCTGGCCGTGCCACGCAGCCAGAAGGTTCCCACCGACACGGGCAGCGCCCGCGCGGACTTCCTCGCCGCCCGGGCGCCGGCCCTGGCCTGGCAACGACGCAGCTGCGGCGACGGCGTCAAAGGCCCACGCCTGTACGACTGGGCGGTCGCATCCCTGCCCGACACCGGCACCGCCGGGCACGGGTTCACCCGCTGGCTACTGATCCGCCGCAGCATTACTAGACTGGACGACCTGGCCTACTACCTGTGCCACGGACCGGCCGGCACCGGGGACGAGGAACTGATCCGGGTCGCGGGCACCCGGTGGGCGATCGAGGAGTGCTTCCAGACCGCGAAGAGCGAAGTCGGCCTCGACCACTACCAGGTCCGTCGTTACGACGCCTGGTACCGGCACATAACGCTGGTTATGGTGGCGCACGCCTACCTCGCCGTCACCGCCGCCCACGCGGAAAAAGGGGATCCGAACCCGCCCGGCGGGGACTCATCCCTCTTACCCTCGGCGAGGTCCGACGTCTCCTGGCACACCTGATCACCCGGGCTCGACCACTGGATCACGTCTATCGATGGTCATCGTGGCGTCGTCGCCACCAATACCGAGCCAAAGTGAGCCACTACCAGCGAAGACTCAAAATCCAGCAGATGCGGCTGGAGTATTATTAGAACTCCTAACTCTTTGAGTGTTGGAGTCGGCGCCAGCAGATGATGGCGCAGGCGAGGGTGAGGAAGGCTTCGTGGATGTCGTCGCGGATCTCCCAGCGGATGCGTAGGCGGCGGAACCAGTGCAGCAGGGCGATGGTCTGCTCGACGACCCAGCGCCGGGTGCCGAGTCCGGAGCCGTGGCCGGTGCCGCGTCGAGCGATGACCGGGGTGATGCCCTTGGCCCGTAGCTCACGGCGGTAGCAGTCGAAGTCGTAGCCCCGGTCGGCGTAGATCCGTTCCGGTCGCTGCCGTGGTCGGCCGCGGATGCCCTTGATCCGTGGCACCTTGTCGACCAGGGGCAGCAGTTGGGTGACGTCGTGGCGGTTCCCGCCGGTCAGGCTCGCGGCGAGGGGAATGCCGCCCGCGTCGGTGATGACGTGGTGTTTCGAGCCTGGCTTGCGGCGATCGACCGGGCTCGGACCGGTTTTGGGCCACCCTTGAGCGCCCGGACATGGGAGCCATCGATCACCGCCCGGGACATGTCCAACTGACCCGCAGCCCGGAGTCTGCCGAGCAGTACCTCATGCAGCTGTTGCCACACGCCGGCATCGTTCCAGTCCCGCAACCGGCGCCAGCAGGTCATCCCCGATCCGAAGCCGAGCTCTTGAGGCAGGTACTCCCACGGAATCGCGGTGTAGAGCACGAACAGGATCCCGCACAAGACCTTGCGATCGTCGAGGGGCTTGCGGCCAGGGTAACGATGCCGGCGTGGCGGTCGAGGTGGCAGCAACGGTGCGATCTCGGCCCACAGATCGTCCGAGACGATCCACGGTGGCTGCTCACCCCTCCTCACGTTCAGACAGAACGATCCTTACGTCCCGAGGACACGCCCAACATCATTTCGTTAGGAGTTCTTAATGGGTTACCGGCTCGAACCTGGTGGATCAGGGCCGGACGACGGTGATTTCCCGAAAGCGTCATGCGACCGGGGAGCTTCTGGGCTGGATTGGATTGCCGGTCCGGGAGGCTGCGGGGAACTCTGCGGTGTACCCGTAGCAAGGCCGTCAGGGGCAAAGTCGGGCTCCTCCTTCGACGAACGAGCAGCAGTGAACACGGGAACCACCCGGCCGCGACTCCCGAGCCGTCCGCGTCCAGCGGACCAGTCCGGGATAGGCGCACCGACCGCTGAACGGGTCGGGTGGGGCGGAGCCGCCGTAGTACTCCGAGCCGGGGAAAGCCCGTGCACATGGGGAAGGGCGGCAGCGGTTACGCGAAGGGATGGATGCTGTAATGCCGCAAGACGCGCCGCCGAACGGCGACGCCCGTCTGGACGCGAGTCCGGTTCGGCGGGTAGCGGAGATGCAGGCCAAACTTCATCGTTGGGCGGCGGCCGAACGTGGCCGCCGGTTCGATGACCTGTTCAACCTCGTGCACGACCCGGCGACGCTGATCATGGCGTTCGACCGGGTCGCCGGTAACCGGGGCGCACGCACTCCCGGCGTCGACGGCCTGACCGTCGACCATCTCGAGGAGTCGATCGGCGTCCCCGGGTTCCTGACCGACCTGCGTGCCCAGTTGAAGGCGGGCACGTTCCGGCCGTTGCCGGTGCGGGAGCGCAAGATCCCGAAGCCCGGCGGGTCGGGCAAGGTCCGCCGCCTCGGTATTCCGACCGTGGCGGACCGGGTCGTGCAGGCGGCGTTGAAGCTGGTGCTGGAACCGATCTTCGAGGCCGACTTCGAGCCGGTCTCCTACGGGTTCCGACCCCAGCGGCGGGCCCAGGACGCGATCGCCGACATCCACCTCTACGGCACCAACGGGTACCGGTGGGTGCTCGACGCGGACATCGAAGCGTGCTTCGACTCCATCGACCACACCGTGTTGATGGACCGCGTCCGAGCACGGGTGAAGGACAAACGCGTTCTGGCACTGGTGAAGGCGTTCCTCAAAGCCGGAGTGCTCACCGAACTCGGTGACCGGCGGAACACCCACACCGGCACGCCGCAGGGCGGCATCCTGTCTCCGCTGCTGGCCAACATCGCGCTGTCGGTGCTCGACGAGCACCTGATGCAGCCGTGGAAGCCGGGCGAGACAATGTCGACCAGCGGTCGCCGTAACTACCGGCGCAGCCGAGGGTTGCCGACGTGGCGGTTGGTCCGCTACGCCGATGACTTCGTGGTCCTCGTCCACGGAACAGAGGACCACACGGCCGCGCTACGCGAGGACGTCGCCGCTGTGCTCGCTCCGCTGGGCCTGCGCCTGTCGCCGGCCAAGACGCGGATAGTGCACATGAGCGACGGGTTCGACTTCCTCGGCTTCCACATCCGGTGGCGGCGTAAGCGAGGCTCGAACCGGTGGCACGTGTACACCTTCATCGCCCGGCGACCGACCAGGTCGCTGAAAGCGAAGATCCGAGCACTGACCCGCAGGACATCGCAGCAGGACCTCGGGTTCGTGCTGACCCGGCTCAACCAGGTCACGCACGGCTGGGCCAACTACTTCCGGCACGCCGTCGCCAAGCACACCTTCCACACCCTGGACCGGTTCACCTGGCAACGGCTGATCAGGATGCTGATGCACCGACACCGCTGGAACTGGAGGGCCGTCCGCAGACGATTCACCACGCCAACTGGCAGGTGGCTACCCATCACCGCGGACGGGACCGAGCATCGACCGATAGCGGCCATCCCCGTGACCCGCTACCGACGACGCACGATCCCCGACCCCTGGCCCGCACCCGACAACGCCTGACGACAGCAACCGTGGAGAGCCCGTTGCGCGGAGACGCGCACGGCGGGTTCGGCGAGCGGCCTGGAGAAACGGACCAGCGGCAACGCTGACACCGCGCTCCAGGCCGACTCAACTAGTCCGATGCCCTTCCCGAAGGGCGACAGGGCTTCAGGGGCTTCGGGTCGCTTCCATGTCAATCCGGCTGCACATGCACCCGCAGGTCCGACGCCTCATAGACGAGCGCAGGTTCCCAGACTCCCCGCCGCGAGGTACAAATCCGGTTCGATCCTCCTCCGTGGCATCGAACCGGCCGAGCTGTAGATGTGCCGCAAACGGGTTTTCATGATCAACTAGTCCGTAGCCCCGCGTCATCAGCGGCATAAGTGTGAACGGCCACACGAGGTGGCCCTCTCTCCCAGGAACCCCGACAGCCCTCACCCAACCCGTAACCAGCGAGCCAACCAATGACACCGCGGCCGGTGCCCCTAACAGGGCACCGGCCGCAACCACGTGCCCACACGGACACCACCAAGGAGACCCTGCAATGCCTACGTCATCTCGCGCTCAGCGATCCGCTAACCCCGCCCTGTGCCCAACCACGACTAGACCGACAACCGCCACGCACACGAGACGCCCCCTGTCCACCTCCCCTGCCGGCCACGCCACGGTGGCCACCAACCCCACTCCAGAGGACCTCAATCGCCACCCTCAGCTAGGTCGACCCTCGGATGGGGGCACATGACCCCGCCAACCGGACGCGCAGGGCACCGGGAAGAGCAGCACAACGAATCCCCAACAGCCCCTCCCGTTCTCACCGCGCGACTTGACCCGACGGGCCAAGTCGACCGTTCATGGACGGTCGACAACGACAGACGCCCAACGTCCGCCGACGCCAAAGTCGTAACCCCTCCCGAGGAGCCACCCGACCTACATCCAGGGGCCGCCGCAGCCCTACTGACCCTCCTCCAGCACGTGAGCGACAAACGCCGAAACATCCAGGAACAGGAGTAGCAGTGAACACCCCCAACAGAGACCCTTCGCCTTCTACGGCCGCGTATCAACGGAAGACAACCAGGACCCCGAATCGTCACGCGGCTGGCAGCTCACCCGCGCGCACGCCCTGATCCAGCCACACGGGGGTCACATCGCGGCGGAATTCTTCGACGTGGGCCAAAGCCGATCTCTCCCTTGGCAACGCCGCACCCAGGCAAGTCTGCTTCTCGCCGCCCTACGCAACCCATCACGCGGTTTCTCGGCGGTCGTCGTCGGAGAACCGCACCGCGCCTTCTACGGCAACCAGTTCGGACTGACCGTGCCGCTCTTCACCCACTACGGCGTCGAACTGTGGGTACCCGAGATCGGCGGCCCGATCGACCCCGACAACGAAGCCCACGAACTGGTCATGTCCGTCTTCGGCGGCATGAGCAAGGGCGAACGCAACCGAATCAAACTACGCGTCCGCACCGCCATGGCCGCCCAGACCCTCCTCGAAGGCCGATACCTGGGCGGACGCCCACCCTACGGCTACACCCTGCGCGACCTCGGCCCCCACCCCAACCCAGCCAAGGCCGCCGACGGCAAGCAACTACGCGGCCTCACCCCCGACAAGCAGACCGCACCGATCGTCCAGCGGATCTTCACCGAATTCCTCGCCGGCAACGGAATCTTCACCATCGCCGAAGGACTCACCGCCGACCACCACCCCTGCCCCTCAGCCCACGACCGCGCCCGCAACCGGCACCGCAGCGGCATCGCCTGGTCCAAAAGCGCCGTCCGCGTCATCCTGACCAACCCCCGCTACACCGGCCGGCAAGTATGGAACAAGCAACGCACCGACGAGGTACTCCTCGACGTCGACGACGTCGCCATGGGCCACACCGGTGTCCTCCGCTGGAACCCGACCAACAAGTGGATCATCTCCAAAGAGATCACCCACGAACCACTCATCGACGACACCACCTTCGAACAGGCCCAGGCCCTCCTACAACGACGCGGCCGAGGGACAGGTGGCCAGCACGTCAAGCACCGCACCCGAAACCCATACATCTTCCGCGGCAGGATCCACTGCGCCGCCTGCGACCGACGAATGCAAGGCCAGTACAACCACGGCGCCGCCTACTACCGCTGCCGGTTCCCCCAGGAATACGCACTCGCCAACCAGATCGAACACCCCCGCAACGTCTACCTCCGCGAAGACACCCTCACCGACACGCTCGACACCTGGCTGGCCTCCGCCTTCACCCCACACCACATCGAAAAAACGATCACCGCGATCACCGACGCCCAACCCGCCGAACACCCAACCGCCCTCACCACGGCAGCCGAAGCGATCATCGCCGAGTGCGACGCCAAGCTGGAGCGCTACCGCGCCACCCTCGACGCCGGCGCCGACCCCACGGTCGTCACCGCCTGGATCACCCAGACCCAGGCCGAACGCACCCGCGCCGAAGCCGACCTACACGCACAGACACACACAACACCCAAACGAATGAGCCGCACAGAGATCACATCCCTCGTGCAGGCACTCGGCGACATCGTCACCGTGCTACGCGACGCCGACCCCGCCGACAAGGCCGAGGTCTACCGACAACTCGGACTCCGACTGACCTACTACCCGGAAACAGAAACGGTGCGCACCGAGATTGATCTCAATGCGCACCGTGGGGTATTGGTACGTGTCCGAGGGGGGACTTGAACCCCCACGCCCTATACGGGCACTAGCACCTCAAGCTAGCGCGTCTGCCATTCCGCCACCCGGACTTACATGTCGTCTCCGCCGTTGACCTTGGTCGGTTTTACCTTCCAAGTGCTGCCCGGCGGGCCGCTCGGTGGATTACTGTACACGGCAGAGGTGGATCATGCACAACGCCCACCGGACACCCCTTCTGACCAGGACAAACTTCCGATCGGGGCGGCATTCGCCAGCCCTCACGCCTCCCCCACCGACGGACCGAGACGAGAACGCGTACGGACTCGGGCGGGCCGGGACGGCACGCCGCCCGCCACCCGGCCCGCACCCGTACCCGGCCGGCGGCGTGCGCTCGACAGCGTCGTCCGGCACCTGCGGGAGAGCGTTGTCCGGTACCCGACACGGGTGCTGGTCGGTCCACCTCCGGTGCCCGGGTCCGGGTGCGGGCCGGGTGGCGAGGTGACCGGTGGGGCGGGCACGATGGCGGGCGTGTCCCAGCCCCCGCCCCTACCCGCCGTCCGACGTAACGCGCAGGCGCTCTCCGACGCCGGTGACTCCCCCGCCGCCCGCCGGCTGCTCGCCCAGGCGATCGAGGCCGGTCGACCGGCGTACGGGGAGGACGACCGGGAGGTGCTCGCCACCGCCCACCTGCTCGCGCGGCTGCACACCCAGGCCGATGACCCGGCTGCTGCCCGGCGGGCGCTGGAGGAGGCGCTAGCCGCGGGTCTGCGCCGCTGGGGCGACGCCGATCCGCTGCTCCTGGCGATCTCGTTCGATCTGGGCACGGTCGCCGAGGAGTTGGGCAACCGGCACGAGGCCCGCCGCAACTTCACCCGGGTGGCCACCGCCGGGCCGGCGGCGCTCGGCGAGGACCACTGGACGGTACGGGCGGCGCGCGAGTACCTCGGCGGCGCTGCTTCGACCGGCAGTGGCGCGAGCGTCGGCGAACCGGTCGCGCCCGTACGCCCGCCGGTGGAGGCGGCCGTCGCACCGCCGCCCGCCCCGGTCCCGGCTCCCGCGCCGGCCCTGACCTCCGCGCGGTACGAGATGCCACGACCCCAGCCGTTATCGGCGCCACCCGTTTCAACGCCCCCGATATCGGCGCCACCCGTTTCAGCGCCACCGGTATCGGCGCCCCCCGTGTCAGGCCCGCCGATGGTGTCGAGCGCGGCAGCGGCGGCAGCAGCCGCACCGACCCAGGCTCTGCCGACGGTGGCGCCGCCGTCGGCGTACCCGGTGATGCCGAACCAGGTGCTGCCGGCGTACCAGACGATCTCCACGCCGCCTCCGGCGGCGCCGGCGCCCGCCCCGGCGGCCCGAAGTTACGGCGCGGTGATCGCGGCCGGGATCGCGGCCGCGGCGGCGCTGCTGGCGGCGACCGTGGTGGTGGTCGTGACCCTGCTCGATCATCAACCTGCCCAGCCGACCGCTCCTGTCGCCGATCCGACCGGCGGTGCCAGTGGCCGGGCGAACACCGGGCCGGAGGCTGGCGGTGCCCCACCGACCCAGTTGGCGCTGCGTGACGAGGGTACGGCGGTCACGGTGAGCTGGAACGACCCGAGCGCGGGTACGGTGTCGTTCATCCTGGCCGGTGGCCGCCGTTCGCAGCCGCTCGGTCCGATGGCGACGATCGACCCGGGCAGTACGAGCTACACGGTCAACGGGTTGAACGCGCGGGTGGACTACTGCTTCACCGTGGTCGCCGTCTACTCGACCGAGGTGGTCGCCACGTCGGAACAGGTCTGCACGACGCGCGACTGAACGGGTCGGTACGACGCGCGACTGAACGGGTCGCATCGCCCGGACCTGCGACAACTGTCCGAACCGACAGGACGGTTCGGCCGTGCGCACCGGCTGTGTCCACAGGTCTACCCGGCGGGTTCCCACCTGTATTGACCAGCCCATATGATGGCACCCGGTTCCTGGGAGGCGCGCGGTCGTATTCGGCCGCGATCAGTTGGGAAGGCGGCCGGCTGTGGTCACCACAGACAACGGCACCACGAGCACCAACGAGCCCGGCGACGGCCCGGAGTCGACGACCGGCGGCACGCCGGTCCGGCGCCGGTCCCGGATGCGCGGCGGTCTGGTCACCATCGGCACGGTCGGGGCTCTCGTCGCGGCGATGGGACTGACCGTGCTCGGGCTCGGCGCGGCGGACAACGCGGTCGCCAGTTACGACGCGAGCGCGTGGTTGTGGAGCGCGGCCCGCAGTGAGTTGGCGCGGGTCAACGGGATCACCGCCCGGGTGGACACCCGGACGCAGGTGCCCGACGGCCGCAGCCACCCGATGCAGGTGGTGCAGACCGACCGGATGCTGGTCCTGCGGGACCTGAGCACGGGTCAGGTCAGCTCTCTGGACCTGGCGACGTTGCAGGTGGTGGCGCGGACGAAGACCACCGCGGGGATCGGCGTCAACGTCGCCCTGCACGAGGACGCCGCCTTTGTGGTGGACTCGGTGCAGGGACTGGTGCGGCAGCTCGACCCGCGCTCGCTGGTGCCGATCGGTGAGCCGGTCCGCTTCCCGCCGGGGATCACCGGCGGTTCCTTCGACGGTGAGGGTCGGCTCTGGATCGGGGTGCCGAGCGAGGGCACGGTGTCGGCGATCAGCCCGGCCACGTTGCCGTCGGCGGCGGCGACCGCCGGTGGGCAGCCCGGCACCGGGCTGGCGCCGAAGGAGGTGCGCAGCCACACGGTCGCCGAACCCAGTCATGACCTGGCGCTTTCCACCCTGGACAACGGGGTGGCGGTGCTCGACCGGACCACGAACGTGTTGACCACGGTCCGCGACGAGGAGCAGCCGAAGACGGTCACGTTGACCACGAGCGGGCCGGGGACCCTGCCGGCGCGGACGAACGGTCCCCGGGTGGCGGTGACGGTGCCGGACGACCGGAACGTGTACGTGGTCGGTGACGGTGCCGTACAGCAGCAGTTCTCGGTTCCGGGTGTGGGCACGTTGAGTCCGGCGGTCGCCTGGGCGGGCCGGTTCTACTGTGCCGACGAGCAGACCGGGGCGGTGTACTCGTTCGACGCGGACGGCAAGCAGATCGACAAGATCGAGGTGCCCGGCGCGAACGGCCCGTTGGAGTTGGAGGTGCGTGAGAACCACCTGTTCATCAACGCGCCGAACTCGGCGAACGCGCAGGTGGTCGACGACAAGAACACGGCCCGGCCGGTGAACAAGTACGCCAACGACATTCTCGGTGGGGATCCGCCGCCGGCCGCGCCGCCGCCGCCTCCGCCGCCGAAGCCGCTGGTGGGCAAGCCGGGGGCGCCACGGAATGTGACGGCTGCGGCCGGCAACGCCCAGGCCCGGGTGAGTTGGCGGGCCGCTCCGGCGAACGGCGCGGCGATCACGCGCTACGTGGTGGAGGGTGCCGGCAAGGAGTACCAGGTTGGTGCGAACCAGCGGTCGTTGGAGATCACCGGCCTGACGAACGGGGAGACGTACCGGTTCTCGGTGCGGGCGGTGAACGCGAAGGGCACCGGGCCGGCGAAGAACAGCAACGCGGTGGTGCCGACGTCGGAGGTGCCCGACGCACCGGCGAGCGTCACGGCGCAGGAACGGCCGGACGGCACCGTGCTGGTGCGGTGGCCGGCGGCGAACGGCCAGGGCTACAAGATCACGAAGTACGCGGTGACGGCGATCTCGGCCGGCGCGAGCGCGCAGGCCGGCGAGTCGGCCAAGACCGAGCTGGTCATCCCGGCGGGTGAACTCGAGTACGGCACCCAGTACGCCTTCCAGGTCGTCGCGGTCAACGAGAAGGGCGCCGGATCGACCCCGTCCCCGGTGAGCAACTCGGTGGTGCCGTTCGCGAAGCCGAGTGCGCCGACGAGCCTCACCGCGACCACGGTGGCCGGTGAGGCCGGTGCGGTGTCGGTGGTCTGGGCCGACGCGAAGGAGAACGGCCGTGCGGTGACGAAGTACGTGGTCGCGGCCGGCGGCAGGACGATCGAGGTGGCCGAGCCCCGGGCGAAGCTGACCGGGCTCGGTAACGGTCAGACGGTCGTGGTGAAGGTGCACGCGGTCAACGAGGCCGGTGCCGGCGCGGACGCGACCGCGACGGCGCGTACGGTGGCGCCGCCTCGGGTGACCGTCACCGGTGGCAGCGCCGACGCGACCTCGGTCACGGCCAACTTCACCGTGGACGCGGGCGGCGGGAAGGCCACCTGCTCGGTGACGGTGGCCGGGCGGGCGGCGGTCGCCGGTGCCTGTTCCAGCATCCGGGTCACCGGGCTGGCTCCCGGTACGGCGTACAACTTCACGGTGACGGCGAACAACGCCGCCGGTGCCGGGACGGACACCGGCAGCCAGTCGACTCCCGCCCTGTACGGGGTCGCGACCTGCAACAACCAGAAGACCACCGACCCGGCCACCAGCACCTACTGCAACACCGACCGGTCCGGCCGCAACGGCAACGAGGTCTTCGAGGTGCCCCGGCAGGACAACGACCGGCAGGCCGGTTGGGCCGAGCCCGGGACCCGGCTGCGGACGTACTGCAAGGTGAAGGGCGACGACGTCGACTCCTACATCTACAACAACCACAAGCGGAGCACCTGGTGGGTGCAGGTGGACTACAACGGGCGCAACTACATCCCGTTCGCCTGGCTGAACCTCGAAGGTGGCGTCGACATCAACGTGCTACCGAACTGCTGAAGCGTGCCGCCGAACCGCTGAACAAGAACAAGAACAAGGAGCACCGCCCGCCATGACCAGCCACGAGTCGCGTCGATGACCGGCCAGGAGCCGCTCAGCCCGCAGCACGTACAGGGCTTCGCGGCACTGGCCGCCCGGCTCGCCGACGCGGTGAGTTCGGTGGTGCTGGGCAAGCCGGAGGTGGTCCGGCTGGCACTGACCGCGCTCTTCGCCCAGGGGCACGTGCTGCTGGAGGACGTACCGGGGGTGGGTAAGACGACCCTGGCGCGGGCGATCGCGGCGACCGTGCGGGGGCAGTGGCGGCGGATCCAGTTCACGCCGGACCTGCTCCCCTCGGACGTCTCCGGGGTGACGATCTTCAACCAGGCGACCCGTGGCTTCGAGTTCCACCCGGGTCCGGTCTTCGCGAACATCGTCATCGCCGACGAGATCAACCGGGCGTCGCCGAAGACCCAGTCGGCGCTGCTGGAGGTGATGGAGGAGCGGACCGTCACCGTGGACGGCGTACGGCACCCGGTCCCCTCGCCGTTCCTGGTGGTGGCGACGCAGAACCCGGTCGAGATGGACGGCACCTACCGGTTGCCGGAGGCGCAGCTCGACCGGTTCCTGGTGAAGCTGACGATCGGCTACCCGGACGAGGCGGTCGAGATCGAGGTGCTGCGCGGGGCGACGGTCCGCTCCCCGGAGGCACTGGAACCGGTCACCGACACCGCCACCGTCGGCGAGATGGTGCGGATGGCGCAGCGGGTGCACATCGCCGACCCGCTCTACGCGTACGCGGTCCGGTTGGCTGCCGCGACCCGTACCCATCCGCAGGTCCGGGTCGGGGTGAGCCCGCGCGGGGTGATCGCGTTGACCCGGGCGGCGTGCGCGTACGCGCTGATCGACGGGCGGGCCTGGATCCAGCCCGAGGATCTGAAGGCGCTGGTCGAACCGGTCTTCGCGCACCGCATCCTGCTCGCCCCCGACGCCCAGGTACGGGGCCTGACCTCGGCCGAGGTGCTGCGCCAGGCGGTGGCTTCGGTGCCGGTGCCGCTCCCCTCCGGACAGCTTGCCCGGACCGGAGCCTGATCCGGCGCCCCCATGAAGATCACTTCCCGTGGCATCGGCCTGCTCGTCGGTGCCGGTCTCCTCCTGCTGCTCGGATTCCGGTTCGGCTATCCCGAGCTGACCCTGCTCGGCACCGCAGCGGCGATCGCCGTCGGCTGCGCGGTCGGGGTCGCCGCCTGGCGCCCACGGTTGCAGGTGGAACGTCGAGCCGACCCGGACCGGGTCGGCCGGGGTGAGCCGGCGACGATGGCGCTGACCGTACGCAACGGTGACCGGTTCCGCTCGGCGAACATGATCGCCGAGGACCAGTGCGGCAGCCGCCCGGTGCCGGTTCCGCTGCTGCGACTGCGCCCCGGGCGGGACACCACGGTCAGCTACCCGGTGCCGACCCACCGGCGGGGTGTGGTGCCGGTCGGACCGCTGCGGGTAACCGGACGCGACGCGCTCGGGCTGGTGGTCATGGCCCGGGCACACGGTGAGGTCGCCCAGGTGTGGGTGCATCCCCGGATCCATCCGCTGAGTGCCGTACCGGCCGGGGTGGCGCGGAGCATGGACGGAAGGATCGACCGGGTGCCGCACGGGTCGATCACCTTCGACTCGTTACGGGAGTACGTGGTCGGCGACGAACTTCGCCGGGTGCACTGGCGGACCAGTGCCCGGATCGGCGAGCTGATGGTGCGGGAGCATCTCGACACCAGCCTGCCCCGGCTCGTGGTCGTCCTCGACGACCGGGCCGCCGCACATCCGGTGCTGGTCGACGGGGTGGCGGAGACGTTCGAGTCGGCCTGTGAGGCCGCCGCGTCGGTGGTCGCCGCGGCCCGCCGGGAGGAGCTGCCGGTCGCCCTGGTGCTGGTCGCCGACCCGGGCGGTGGCGGCGACTTCCTCGACCGGCTCGCCGCCGCCGAGTTGCGTACCGCCCCGGCGCTCGCCCGCGACGTCTCCGACGGTGACCCGTTCGGGTCCGCCGCGACCGCCGGCCCGGCCGGTGATCCGCTCGGCGCGGTGCTGAACCGGCTGCGTCAGCAGCGGCTCGGCGACACGTTGGTCTTCCTCACCGGTCCGGGTGCCCGCGACGACCTGGGGCAGCTCGGCGCGCTCCGCCCGGCGTACCCGTCGGTGCTGGCCGCCGTCTTCGGCGACCTGGTGCCCGCTCCCGGCGAAACCGCCGGGGTACGGGTCCTCGACGTCGCCGACGGCGCCGAGTTCGCCTCCGAGTGGGACGGGGTACGCCGGTGGTGAGCAGCTTCCGGGTCGGCCCGTTGCTGCGGTCGGTCCCGATTCCGCTGGCCCTGATCGCGATGATCGGGCTGGCCGGTGCGGTGCTGGGCCGGGTCTACGCCGGACCGTTGCTGACGCAGCTCGTACTCGGGGCGGCGGTCGGTTCGGTCGGGGTGAGTGTCGCCGCCCGCCGGCTGCCGTCCTGGCTGGTCGCGCCACTGTCGGTGCTCGCCCTGGCCGGTTACGCCGCCTTCGCGCTGCGGCTGGCCGCGCAGCGCGCCGACCTTCCCGGCGGCCTCGCCGACCTGGTCGCCGAGGCCGGTCGCAACGGCATCCCCCGGCTGCTCACCGCGATGATCCCGGTCGAACCGGTGCCGGACACGGTGATCGTGCCGCTGGTCGCGGCCTGGTTGGCGGGGCTGGCCGGGGCCGAGGTGGCGGTACGCGCCGGCCGGGTCCTGCTCGGCTACCTGCCACCGGCGTTGCTCTACGCCGGTGCCCTCTACGTGGTCGGTCCGAACGCCGAACCGGCGATCTGGTGGACGGTGGCCTTCGCCGCCGCCGCCGCGACCGGTCTCGCCGTCCCGGCGGCGACGTCCACGTCCACACCGGCCGAAACGGGGGCGACACTCCCCCCGGCGGTGCGGGCCGCGATCCGGGTACGGGTCCTGGCCGGCACCGCCGCCGGCCTGGTCGTGGTGGTGGCACTCGCCGCCCTGCTGGCGCCGCTGGTGGCGGGGCAGGTCGGCAACGCCCCGGTCGACCCCCGCCGGTACGTGCAGCCGCCCCAGGTGGACGCCCTGGACGAGAACCCGCTGATCCGGATCTCCGGTTGGGCGCTGGACCCGGACCAGAAGCTGCTCGACCTGCACACCACCGGTACGGCGGCACCGGCCGGCGACGACCGCCCACCGGCCGGGGACGGCGACACCCCGCCCGACGACGCCGACCCGGGGGCCGGGGAACGGGTGGGCGACTCCCCCACCGAGCAGACGCCCCGCTCCGTCGGGGTCAGGATCCGGCTCGCCGTCCTGAACGACTACGACGGGGTCACCTGGCGGGTCGGGGCCACCTACCGCAACGCCGGCCGGATCCTGCCCGCCGTCGAGCCGCCGGACGGGGTCACGGTCGACCGGGTACGGCAGGAGATCACCGTCGGTGAACTCGCCGGGCGGCTGCTGCCGGCCGTACCGACGCCACGGGAGGTCACCGGGGCGCGGGTCGCGTACGACCCCGGCAGCGGCACCCTGATCCGACCGGAAGGGCTGACCGAGGGACTGCGGTACACGGTCACCTCCGCCCGTGAGCGCCCCGACCCGAACCTGCTCACCGCCGCCAACGTACCGGCCGGTGACGCGGTGGCCCGGGTGCTGCGGGTCGCCGACGGGGTCCCGGACCCGCTGCGCCGGCTCGCCGACCAGTTGGCCGCCGACAACGGGGCGCCGTACGCGCGCGCGATGGCGATCGAGGAGTGGCTCGCCGAGCACTACCGCCTGGTGGCGGACGCGCCGAGCGGGCACGCGTACCCGAATTTGAACTTCTTTCTCTTCGGTCCCCGTAACGGTGGCGGGCAGCGCGGCACCTCGGAACAGTTCGCCGCCACGTTCGCGGTGCTCGGTCGGTTGATGGGGCTGCCGACCCGGGTGGTCGTCGGTTTCCACTCGGCGACCGGGGAGGGCCCGGTGCGCGGCGGTGACGCGTACGCGTGGCCGGAGGTGCTCTTCGACGGGCTCGGCTGGGTGTCGTTCGACCCGTTGCCGCGACCGGAGACCGAGCCCCGGCCGGTCGAGGAGGACTTCACGCCGAAACCGCAGGATCCGCCGCCGGTGCAGGACGAACCGACGCCGGAGCCGAGCGCACCGCCGACCGTGGCCGCCGCCCCGGGCAACGGTCCGGCTTCGGGGTCGGGCAGCCCGGTGCCGGTCCTGGCCGGCGCGGGTTCCGGTGGGTTGTTGCTGGTGCTGACCGGGTTCGTGGTGGCGATCCTGACGATGCGCCGGGGGCTGCGACGGCGCCGGCTCGACGAGGGAACTCCGGCGCAACGGATCGCCGGGGCGTGGCGTGAGGTGACCGACGCGTTGCGGTTGGCAGGTCACCCGGTCGCGTCGCATCTGGACGCGTCGGAGGTGGCGGCGTACGCGGCACAGGTCGCCGGGACGGCCGCGGCCGAGCCCGTGACCGTGCCGACACCGGCCGCGCCCGGCGCCGCGGCACCGACACCGGCGGGGTCGTCACCGCGTTCCCGGCCACGGCCGTCACCCCGACCGAGGCCGGCACCGGAACACTCCCCCGATCGGCCGCCCGCGCCGGGGCCGGTCACCACCGTGCCGCCGATCGACGAGTTGGCGACCCTGGTCAACGTGGCGACCTTCGCACCCGGTACGGCCAGCGACGAGCAGGCCCGCCGGGCCGGCACGCTCGCGGTCGCGTACGCCACCGCGTTGCGCGCGGTCCGGCCGTGGTGGCGCCGTGCACTCTGGTCGGTGCACCCCGGCCCGCTGCGCTGGCGCCGCTGACCGCTGCGGGCGTCGCCACGTCGATGTTCGGCGTCGCCCTCTGGATCGGCGGCGCCGCTCCGGTCAGGTGCCGTCCGGCATGGTGGCCGAGGCACCGGCCGGGGTCGGTACGGGCTCGGGTGCCGTCACCAGAGCCGGCGACGGCGCCGGTCCGAGCTGGGCGATCAGGGTGGTCAGCGCGGCGATCCCGCCCTCGGCGAGTTCAGGGGTGGCGAGCAGCCCGATCACCGGCACGTCCACCCCGGCGTCGGCGTACTCGCGCACCTTGGCCCGGCAGGTCTCCGGTGTGCCGTGCACCACGAGTTCGTCGATCAGTTCGTCGGGTACGGCAGCGGCGGCGCCCCGGCGGTCGCCCGCCTCCCACGCCCGCCACACCGGACCGAGCACCTCCTCCCGGCCCAGCCAACGGTGGAACTCGGCGTACGCGGGCACGGTCAGATAGCTGGTGATCATGCGTCGGCCCAGGTTGCGGACGTACTCGGCGTCTTCGGTGGGGCAGACGAAGATCCGCGCGGCGACCTCGAAGCCGGCCCGCCGTTCGCCGAGTTCGGCGAGGACCCGGGGCAGGTCGGTGGCGGCCAACCAGTTGAGGATCACCCCGTCGGCCTCGGCACTGGCCAGCCGCAGCATCCGGGGCCGCAGGGCGGCGAGCAGGATCGGCGGCGGTACGGCCGGCGGCCGGTCCAGCCGGAACCGGCGTACGGCGAAGGTGTCGTACCGCTCGTCGACCGTCTCGCCGCGCAGGGCCGCGCGCAGGAACCGCAGCATGTCCCGGGTACGCCGGTACGGCTCGGTGAAGTCGGCCGCGTTCCAGTCCCCCACCACCACCGGTGACGAGGAACCGATGCCGAGGGCGAAGCGCCCGGGGGCGGCCTCGGCCAGCGCGGCGGCGGTCATCGCCAGCAGCCCCGGGCCACGGGTGAAGACCGGTGCGATCGCCGTACCGAGGCGCAGGTCGGGACGCCAGGCAGCGGCCAGGGTCAGTGGGGTGAACGCGTCCGCCCCGTTGACCTCGGAGGACCACAGGTCGGTGAAGCCCGCTTCGGCCAGCGCCGCGTAGACCGTGGCGTGGTCGGCGAGCGGCACCCCACTGAACGGCACCGTGATGCCCCAACGTTTCGTCACCGGTCGATCGTGCCCGTTCACCAGGGGTAGGGGCAACATCTTCGGACGCGAGCGGCGGATCGCGTCGGGTGGAGCCTCGCCGCAGTGGTCATCCCCCGGCTCGGGTCCGGTGGGCGACAGCCTGCCCGGCCAACCCGCTGTAACGCCCGGTGTTCACCCCTACGCCGGCGATCACGTCCCCCAGGACCGGACCTTCATTGACACATGGACATATCACGGTACGTTGTGAGGCGATTTCGCTTAGCCCGCGACCACGGGAAGGAGCCGGGTCTGTCATGTCGATCTCACAGGACATCGCGCTCAGGTTGGGGGCGCGGCCATGACCGGCTTCGAGATCAACCCGGAGAGCCTGCGCGACGGCGGAGCGACGATCGGGGACACTGCGCGGTCGTTCGGAGATCGGTTGCAGGCATTCCGGGCCGAGTTGGCCTCCTACGACGGCGCGTGGGGCGACGACGCCATTGGTGCGCTGATCGGTGCCCCTTATCAGGCGGTCTCCGAGTGGGCTTTCGACTGCTACCGGGCTGCCGCGGACGAACTGCTATCCGCTGGCACCGACCTCGGCGTCATGGCCGATGGCTACGAAGGCGCCGACGAGTCCGCGAGCGGGCTCTTCCAGAACCTGCACAGGCAACTGGGATAGCGCGGTGGGCCTCACTCTGCCGGGCGAACTCGTCACCGTACTAGGAATGATCGGGTACGACTGGCCCACCTCGGATGAGGCGAAGCTCTTCGAGATGAGCCAGGCGTGGTTCGGCTTCGCCGACACGATCTCGCAGACCGCCGCTGCGGTCGGGGCGGAGGCCCGGCGGGTCACGGAGGGCAACACGGGCGAGGCGATCGCTGCCTTCCAACAGTGGTGGGGTAACCCGGACAGCGCACCGAGCACCCTCACCGAGGCGTCCACCGGCGCCACCGTTCTCGGCATCGGACTGATCGTCTGCGCGGTTGTCGTGCTCGCCCTGAAGATCCAGATCATCGTCCAGTTGGTGCTGCTCGCGATCCAGATCGCCCAGGCCATCGCGACGGCCGCGGCGACGGTCGGCGCGTCGCTCCTGGAGATCCCGGTCTTCAAGGTCATTACGCAGACCGTGGTCGGCATCCTCACCGACCAGGCGATCAGCGCGTTGCTGAACTGAGGCGACGATGAGCCGTGGGTTCAAGGGTCCCAGGGGGGCGACGGGCGGAGACCCCGGCGGCAGCGGCAGGGGTGGGTCGGACGGCGACGGACGGCGGCCCGGCGACCCTCGTCCGGCCGACAGTTCGGGCGTTCCGCCGGCCGTAGCCGGACCGATGTCGAGGGCGATCCCTGGGCACCGGATGCCGGCCCCACGGGGCGGAGGGCCCACGGCACCGGGCGGCGGAAGAGCGCCGGTCGATGCCGGACGCGGAACATCTCCCCCGGGCTACTTCGATCCGCGTACGCCAGGCTGGGAACGGTTCGAACGCGGTCAGGCCCCCGAGTCCGTACGCGAGGCCGGCTCGCACCTCAGCCCTCGGACGGGTATCCGCGAGACCAACGGTCGGTCGGACGGACGAGACTACTCGTCGGGCAACGACCGGAGTCTCGCGGACGACCTGCTCCCCTCCCGGGTTCCGCGGGACTTCTCCCGGCTGCCCTACGACCCGAGCGATCCCGGTCTGAACCCTCGCGGTCGGCCCAACTCGTTCTTCCAGCACGCCGAGTCCCAGGTGGCCCGAGAGATGCGGGACGACGCCCGTCCCACCCGCAATCCGGACGGGTCGGTGACACCGCCCGTCGGGGTCACCCATCGTGAGCTCGTCATCGACAACGGCGTCTGCGGCACCCGGGGCTTCGAGGTCCAGCAGGGGCCCGGCCCCTCCTGCGACGCGCTGCTACCCGACATGATGCCGGAGGGCTCCACCCTGACGGTGTGGTCCACGACGGACGGCGGCGAGACCTTCTTCCGGAAGATTTACACCGGGACGGGACGCTACATCGATCCCAGCTTCGGATCGAACGCGTCGTAGGCTGGCGGAGCCATGAGTTACGTGATGACGAACCCCAACATGACTGACATCCCGCTCGCCGACCCGGAGCATGGTCTCACCGAGTTCGACGAGCACATCCACCTGTTCATGCCGTTTGGCGGTCAGGGTCAGTCGCTCTGGTTCTCCCCGGAGCCGGGCGCGGAGCCGGAGCTGCGCGTCGACATCGACATCGCCGCCGACCGGGCCGCCCTGAACTGGCTGGCCGACGACACCTATGCCGTCGAACTGCCGCCGGGACCACCGATCCGCGTGCAGTGGGCAACCGACGCGCCCGTGGTCGACGTGCCGGGCGAAACTGCCCGGGTGAGCGTCGACACCGCGCGGCGGGCGGTTCGCGCCTACCTTTCCACCGGTGGACGGCCCGGCGGCCTGGAGTGGGTTGCCGAGGAGCCAGACGTGGGTCTCGACTGACCTCCGGCCCCGCGGGCGATGATGCGGCCGATCTGACGGAGATCCTGCTGTCTGGCGGAGATCCTGTCGTACGCGCAGGGTTCGACGGGGCAGGTCAGCCCGGTGCGTATGCCGGTTGTAGCCTCACCGCGTGACGTTCTCGATCGTGGCGCGATCCGACGACGGCCGGTTCCACGGGGTCGCCGTAGCCAGCAAGTTCCTCGCCGTCGGCGCACTGGTGCCGGCCGCCGAGGCCGAGGTCGGGGCCCTGGCCACCCAGGCCCACGCCAATCTGGCGTACGGGCCGCAGGGGCTGGCCCTGCTCCGGACCGGGCTCGGTGCCGCCGATGTGATCGCCGGGCTGACCGCCGCCGACTCGGGTCGGGCCAGCCGGCAGCTCGGTGTGGTCGACGCCGAGGGCGGTGCGGCCACGTACACCGGTCCCGACTGTCACGACTGGGCGGGTGGGCAGGCCGGCGACGGCTGGGCCGCGCAGGGCAACATCCTGGTCGGGCCGGAGGTGGTCGACGCGATGCGGGACGCCTGGCTCGGTGGTGACGGCGGTCGACGGTTCGCCGAACGGCTGCTCGACGCGCTGCGCGCCGGTGACGAGGCCGGCGGTGACCGGCGTGGTCGGCAGAGCGCCGCACTGCTGGTGGTCGCCCGACGCGGCGGGTACGGCGGCGGCACCGATGTGGTGATCGACCTGCGGGTCGACGACCATCCCGATCCGGTGACGGAGCTGGCCCGGCTGCTCGACGTACACGTCATGCTCTTCGAGAAGCCCGACCCGGCGACGCTGCTGGACCTGACGGGTGAGCTTGCCACCGAGGTCGCGGCCCTGCTGAGCGCCGCCGGGCACGCCCCGGCGGAGGCCGTCGACGCCGCCGTCGACGCGGCGTTGGCGGACTGGGCCGGGGTGGAGAACCTGGAGGAGCGGATGGTGCCGGGCCGGATCGACCCGGTGGTCCTGGCCCACCTGCGTTCCCACCCCTGACCCGACGCCCTACAACGGCGGGTCAGGCGTCCCGGCGGCGGATGCTCCAGTAGCCGGCGGCGACGGCGAGGACCGTCCAGCCGAGCAGCACCAGCAGTCCCTGGTTCTGGGTGAGTTCGCCGGGACCGACGGTCGCCTCCATCGCCCGCATGCCGGCCTGGTCCGGCAGGAAACGCGAGGCCGACCTGGTCGCGGGGATCACCCAAAGCGCGGGCGAGACGACGAAGAAGAACGGGATGAGGACGCCCAGCGACAGGGCGGTCCCCCGCAGCACGGCGGCCACGGCGGCGGCGAAGACGCCGAGCAGGGTCACGTACGCGAGCCCACCGAGCACCGCCTTGACGGCGCCGGGAGTGGACAGGTCGACCCCGTGCGGACCGAGCCCGACCTGCGTCACCAGGAACGACCCGAAAACGGTGGCGCCGCCCACGACCAGGCAGACCAGCCCGGCCACCCCGAGTTTGCACAGGTAGAACAGGCCACGTCGGGGCACCGCCGCCAGCGAGGCCCGGATCGTGCCGCTGGTGTACTCGGAGCTGACCACGAGGACGGCGAAGACGGTGAAGGCCAGGTTGCCGTAGAGCAGTCCACCGAAACCGGCGTCGATCGGGTGGAAGTCGGGGCTGAGCGCGTCGCTGTTCCGGTCGATGGCGGCCCGGATCGAGTAGCCGCTGACCAGCGCGAGTCCGAAACTGACCACGACGCCGACCGACAGCGTGATCATGGTCGCCAGAGTGGACCTGACCTTGATCCACTCCGAGACGAGCACCCGGCGTACCGCCGTGCCGTTCATCGGTTCACCTCCGCTTCCTGCTGGCCCCGGTACTCGACCGCGCTCGCGGTCAATTGCATGAACGCCTCCTCCAGCGACGCCGAGCACGGGGTCAGCTCGGTGACCGCGAGGTTCTCGGCATGGACGATCGCGCCGATCTCCTCCATCCGGGCGTCGATCGCGTGCAGTGCACCGTCCGCGCCGTCCTCGACGCTGACCCCGCCGGCCACGAGGGCGTGGCGCAGCCGTTCCCGCTCCGGCGAACGCACCCGGACGTACGACCCGGCGTGCCGGGCGACGAAGTCGGCCGTACTCAGGTCGGCGAGCAGCCGACCCTGCCCGATGATGATCAGGTGCTCGGCGGTGACCGCCATCTCGTTCATCAGATGGCTGGAGAGGAAGACCGTGCGCCCCTCCCGGGCCAGCCGGATGAGCAGGTCACGCATCCACTTGACCCCCTCCGGGTCCAGCCCGTTGACCGGCTCGTCCAGGATCAGGACGGGCGGGTCGCCGAGCAGGGCGGCGGCCAACCCGAGGCGCTGGCTCATGCCGAGCGAGAAGCCGCGTACCCGTTTACGTGCCACGCTCTCCAGCCCGACCAGCCCGATCACCTCCTGGACCCGCCGCCGGCCGATCCGGTTGCTGGCGGCCAGGCCGAGCAGGTGGTCGTACGCGGACCGGCCCGGATGCGCCGACTTCGCGTCCAGCAGCGCGCCCACGTGCCGCAACGGCTCAACCAACCGGCCGTACGGCCTGCCGTCGATCAGCGCGCTGCCCGAGGTCGGCCGGTCCAACTCCAGCAGCAACCGCATGGTGGTCGACTTGCCCGCGCCGTTGGGGCCGAGAAATCCGGTGACACGACCGGGATGCACGGTGAACGACAGCCCGTCCACCGCCACCCGCCGGCCGTAATGCTTGGTCAACTGTGCTACCTCGATCACCGGACCAACATTCCAGCCGAGGGCCGGGCGGCGCGTCAGACCGAGGTTTGATCCTGCTCCCGCGACACGTCAGACCGGGGTCTGATCCGCCACGCCACCGGCCGGGAGCCGGCCACCGCCCAACGGAACCAACCCGCTCTCGTACGCGACGATGACCAACTGGGCCCGGTCCCGCGCGCCGAGCTTGGCCAGCAGCCGGGTCAGGTGGGTCTTCACCGTGGCCATGCTGATCTGCTCGTGCCCGGCGATCTCGGTGTTGGACAGCCCAGCGGCCACCAGGGCGAGGATCTCCCGCTCACGATTGGTCAGCCCGTCCAACCTGGTCCCGTCGGTCCGGGCCGGATCGGCCCGACCGAACTCCGCGACCAGTCGCCGGGTCACCGTCGGGGCGAACAACGCGTGCCCGCTCGCCACCACGTGCACCGCGTGCAGCAGGTCGGCCGGTGGGGTGTCCTTGAGCAGAAAGCCGCTCGCCCCGGCCCGCAGTGCGCCGAAGACGTACGGGTCCAGGTCGAACATGGTCAGGATGAGCACCCGTACGCTCGCGGTCACCGGGTCGGTGCAGATCCGGCGGGTCGCCTCGATGCCGTCCAGATCCGGCATCCGGATGTCCATCAGCATCACGTCGGGGCGTTCCCGGGCGGCGAGCCGCACCGCGGCGGCACCGGTCGCCGCCTCACCCACCACCACGCAGCGCGGGTCGGATTCGAGCAGGAGCCGGAAGCCGCCGCGCAGCAACGCCTGGTCGTCGGCGATCGCCACCCGGATGAGGTCGGTCATGAGGGCGTCCCAGCCGGCCGCCGGTCGCCCCGCCGGAGGTCGCTCGGCGTCGGGTACGGCAGCCGGACGTGAAGCCGGAACCCACCCTGCTCACGCGGCCCGACAGTCAGCTCACCGCCGTGCATGGCCACCCGCTCCCGCATCCCCAGCAGGCCGTGGCCACTGCCGGCAACCGGGGTACGCCCGCCAGCCCGCCGCTCGTCCGGCCCGTCGTCCAACACCTCGATGGTCACCTCGTCATCGGCGCACCGCACGGTGACCTGGCAGCGGGTCAGCCCGGCGTGCCTGATCACGTTCGTCAGCGCCTCCTGGAGAATGCGGTACGCCGAAACCGCCGTCGCCTCCGGCAGCCGGTCCGTACCGGTGATGTCGGATCGCAGATCGAGGCCGGCCTCCGCTGCCCCTGACAGCAGCAGGTTCAGATCCCCCACGGCCGGGGCATTCGGGTCAGCCACGTCTGCCTCGTCGGTCCGCAGCACATGCAGCACCTGCCGCATGTCGGTGAGCGCCGAACGACCTACCTTCTCGATCAGATCAAGGGCGTCGGCCGCCGCGCCCGGCCGGGTCTGCGCGACGTGCCGGGCCACCGCCGCCCGTACGGTGATGATGCCCAGGTTGTGCGTGACGATGTCGTGCACCTCGCGGGCGATGCGCAGCCGCTCGTCGGTGACCGCCCGGGCGGTTTGTTCCGCGCTGCTCCGAGCCTGGTAGACCCGGCGTTCCCGGACCGCCACCCCGGCCGTCCACGCCGCCCCGACCAGCGACAACCCGGGCAGCAGCACGCCGAACGCCGCCGCCGCGGCCGGGGTCGGGCCAGCGGAGACGGTGAGCAGGAACAGGACCACGGTGACCCCGGCCAGCATCCGCCACCGGATCCGGCGCAGTGGCCGGCCGGCGAGCGCGGCCGTGTAACCGGTCAGCGCGGCGGCCAGGAACGGCTCGTACAGCACCTCGAACGCCAGAGCCAGCACCGAGGCCGTCGCGACCAGCAGGAACACCGGCACCGGCCAGAGTCGGCGTACCGCCACCGGCAGGGCCATGAGCAGCACGACCAGGCACAACGTGAGCCCGGTCCGGCTCTCCGACGGGCCGCCGGTCGTCGGGGCGAACGCGTACCACAGGCTGAGGACCAGCGCGAGCAGCCCGTCAACCGCGATCAGTTCGCCACGGCTGAGCGGGCGGGTAGGAAGCGACGAGCCGGTCACCGCACACCCTTCTCCGGCCACGACTTTCCCCACAGCCTATCCGGCCGGCTGTTCGCACCGGCCGGGTCGGCCTGGTGGACCTTCGTATCCAACCCCAGGGGCTACCCGCCGCCACCACCCAGAACCAATCGATTGTTGCCTTTCGCTCGGCTTGAGTCGGTAATCGAGACTGAGGTCATGCGAACGAACCGGCGGCGGGTCCGCCTGATGGTCCTGAGGTCGCTGGCCACTGTCTGGTCCGGATCGTTTCAACCACGCCTGGTGTCGGCACTGACAAAACTGTCGGAGGCTGAATCGGCCACCGGACGGGCGGAACCGGCCGAGGCGGCAGCCGCTGAAGCGGTCCGCCTGGCCCGCCGGCTCACGGCCGCGTCCCCAGGCAAACACCTCCTGTTGCTGGCCCGGGCGGTGGGTCGACACGCCGCGTGCCAGCAGAGCAGCGACGCGTTCGATCAGGCACTGGCCGAACTAGCGGAAGCGAGCGGTCACTACGAGGCGGCCCGCGACGCATCGCCGCAGGCGGCGGCGGCCGGACTGGCGGAAACGCGTACCACGGTGGCCGTGACTCTGAATGCTCGCGGCCGGCCGGACGAAGCGTTGGGCGCGGCCGAGGACGCCATCGTCGCCTGGCGGGCACTGCTGCCGAGCAACCCGAAACGGTACGCGTTCCGGCTCGCGCACTCCCTCAATGTCGCTGCCGGGTGCCTGGGCCAGCTGGGTCGGCACGAAGAAGCCGTCGCCGCTGGCAGTGAAGCCGTCGACCTCTATCGACGACTGACGCTAAGGACGAAGATGCGTTGCCTCTACCATGCGAGCCATGCCCGGGTCCGTCTGGCCAAGCAATTGCGGATCGTGGGCCGCCCGGAGGAAGCCCTCGTCCACCTGGATGCGGCGCTGCCGGCGGCGGAGGCATTCGCTTGGCGATACCCGATAACGTACGGATCCCACCTGGCCTGGCTTCGGTACGAGGAGGCCGTCGCGGCAGCCGATCTGGGCCTCCACCCGCAAGCTACGAAAGCCGCCAGGGCGGCGCTGACCCAGTGCCGATCCCTGTCCGATCTCGACCCGACCCACCAGGCACGACTCGCCGACACGCTGCGTTGCTGGGCGGACATCCGCGCCCCGAGCAGCCCTGGGGATGCCGTCACCGCGTTGCGCGAGGCCGTCGAGATCCGTAGCCGTCTCTCGTCCGCACAACCCGAGGCCAACCGGACGCGACACGCAAACGATCTGTGGGCGCTGGCCGACGTGCTGTGGGCGCTGGACCGGGTTGGGGAGGCGATCTCCGCGTACGGACAAGCGGTGGACCTCTACCGTCAGGCGGCAGCCGAAGACGCTGCCCACGAGCCACGACTGGTCGAGGCCCTCAACTCCTGGGCGAACCGGCTCGATGACGCGGGCGACCTGGTCAAAGCGAGGGATGCCGCGAGTGAGGCTGCTACCGTCGCGCGTCGCCTCGCCGACGACGACGAGCAGGATTCGCACCTGGACCTGCTCGCCGTCTGCCTCTACACGCTTTCCTCCTTGATGGCGCGGACCGGGCAGGAAGCCGATGCGGTGCAACCAGCCCGGGAGAGTGTGGCCCTGAGACGGCGGCTCACGGGGAGCCGGCCGGACGCCGATCAGACGGACCTCGCCAGAGGGCTGAACAACCTCGCGATCCGGCTGATCGACGCGAACCGCAGCGCGGAGGAGGCGACCGCCGCCTTTCAGGAGGCCGCTGCGATCTACCGAAGCGCAACAACCGACGTCCACCAGTCGTCACTCGCGCTCACCTTGTCGAATCTGGCCCTGACGCTGGCCGACACCGGTCGAGCCGAAGACGCCATCACGCACCTGGACGAGGCCATCGCCATCCGTACCCGGCTCGACCCGACGCCCGAGAACCGTCGGAGCCTGGCGATCTCGCTGTGCCGCCGGGCGAAGTACCTGGCCGACAACGGCCGGCACGCCGAAGCGATACCCGACCTTGACAGGGCCACCACCATCTACCAGGCGCTGTCCCGCACCGAGCCGGGCAAGGACGAGACAGAACTCGCCTGGTGTCTCAAGGTGACCGCCATCCAGCTCGCCCGGGTCGACCGCGTGCACCAAGCTGTCGAAACGCTCGACGTGCTGCGTGACCTCGCGCGACAGAGCACGTCTCCACTGCTGCACCAGCTCTACCTGGATGCAATCGCGGCGATCCGCGATGTCGCATCACAGCCCATGGAGCAACCGGATGGACGGGCTCGTTGACGAGACCGGTGGTGGTCCGTAGGGCTGCGGAGCCTCAATGTCAGCCCGTCTGCTGACCATCTCCTGGAGACAGCGCCGAACCTGCCGCCGCTTCGCCGTGACACCCGACCTTCCTGCGCGACGCACCATGATCGGCATCGCCCCGGCGCGCTCGGGCTCACCGAGGGCCACTCGACCGATGTCTGGGTGGACTGGAACTTCTACGGCCACCAACTGGTCACCCATGTTGTGCCGGGGTCCGAGCGGGTCGACGCGGGGGCGCAACGCGGTCGACGGGCACGAGGTGCCGGTGCCGCACTTCGGCCTGTTGCCGTCGGTGGTGGACTTCCACCACCTGGCGGGACGGATCCGGGACGGTGGCATCGGGTTCGTCATCGAGCCGTACCTGCGCTTCGCCGGTGAGCCGGGCGAGCAGCGGACCATATTCATTACGCGACCCGGCCGGCAACGCCCTGGAGTTCAAGGCATTCCACGACGAGAGCCAGGTGTTCGCCAAGTATGGATTTCCGGAGTACGCGAAAGCCGGGTCCCGTTTCCGGGACCCGGCTTCGCTGTGCTGTTCTGCTGTTGGTTACTTGGTCCAGACGTCCTGGACGATGTGGGCGGCCTGGTTCTCCCACTGGGCGTACGCGTCCGGGAACGCCGACACCTGAACCTTCTGCGCCGCCACCGTCAGCGGCAGATCCTGCCAACCATCAACCTGCTTCAGGTTGCTCAGGAACGCCGTCGCCGCGTACGTCGGGTCCGTGATCTGCTCCGGGGTACCCCAACCCGACGACGGGCGCTGCTGGAACAGACCCAGCGAGTCGTGGTCGTTCATGTCACCCAGATGACCCAGGTTCTCCAACTTCGACTCCTGCATCGAAGTAGCGACCGCGATCACCGCACCACGCTCACCCATACCCAACTTCTTGGCCGTGCCAGTAATGGCCTTGGCGTTCGCGAGCTGGTCCTTGCTCAACGAGATCTCCGACTGGGCACCCTGCGTGCCGTGCGGCACCAGCTTGTCCATGCCGGGCTTGGCCGTGGTCACAGCGGCAACCGTCGTCATCGCCGGGGCGGCGTGCACGGCCGGGGCCGCGAACGCATGCGACGCGGGGCCGGCGACGGCGCCACCAACAAAGGCGAGGCCAGCAACACCAAGAGCGGTCTTACGAACGAACGAAGCTTCGGTAACAGCGGTGAAAGTCGTCTTCACGATGGTTCACCTTCCAATCGGGGGTACCGAGGCGCACACAAGTAAAGGGGGGAAACAGGTGCGTCACTCGGGAAGAAGTACGAGGCCACAGGCCCTCATGAGGCGGGGGACACCTCGGCGCTGCTCCGGTCGTACGCGATGTATAACGACCCCACCCCCGCCAACATTCCGCCGACGGCCCCCGCAACCCAGTTGATCAAGGCAAAAACCTCGCAAACCCGACGAATTATCTACAACGTGGCCAGGGCTCAACGAAGGTGCGTCGTTTGGTGCCGGCCTCCCCTGTCATCAAAGAAGTCACTCGACGGACGGTAGGGCGACGGCATTCGGTTTGCCAAACCCGCCTAATAGACGGACCGGGTACCCGGTTGTCAACCAGGTCGATAAGCCCCAGCAACGAATTCTCCAGCTCCATTTCGCCAGGAGGATTCGCCTCCGACTCTGATCCAGAGTTTTGAGCACTACCCGCAAAAGGAGATTAGCGATTCTGTCGCAGAACCTGCTCCGACACGGTTGCCAGGTCCGCGAACCGTAGCTGCCCGAATGTGAGGGATCGCAATACGGCGACAGCGGCCGCAGGCAGCTGGTCGGCGCGAACAGGTACCTCGGGAGCCGCCACCAGCCCGTACGGGCCGCCGTTGGGGTCGGCATCGAAGGCGAACAGCCCACGCTCGGCGACCAGCTTCCAGGTGTTGACATATTGCGGGGCCAGCGCTGGCGCGATGCGTGCAGTGGTCGTGGCACTACACGCCAGGATGGCCGCGATCGCCCCCTCATGCGCATTTGTGTCCCGCAAGAACTCGTCGGGGGCATATCCGCCCCCCGCCGTACTGAAGAGAGCTACGTTGCCGTCGCCGTCACAACCAAGCCAATCATACTCAGCGCCCATGATCTCACCTGCGAACTTCGCACTCATAACGAACCCTCCGGCGCCCCATCAAAGGGACACATCAAGCAATCTTGCCAGGCCAACCAACACCGCATCTGAAGTAATTTTGCGCAGTCAATCGGCCACGGACCATGCATTTCGCAAGGCTGGTGACACTGCACGTAGCCTCCCGGCAAACATGCACGAAACAATCCAACCGGCCAACCTAGCCACCCCTTCACCTCAGCGGTCACCGAGGTTCGCGACTTGCCCGGGGCAGCCCGCAGCAGTTCCGTTGCAAATGCATGACACCGCCCGATCACATACTTCCAAATCAAAATTCACAACTTTGCGCTCTCAGTTGTAAAAACCGGCTATGAAATCACTTCTGAATTCGGTATCCGGCGGAAAATGATGTCTCGGGGACGTCGCTTCGCAACTGAAGCAGATCGCCAACTGCCTCCCGGTGCGTGGCCTCACGGCAGTCGTGAACCGAATCTTACTCGGGTCACCGCCAAGCTGATTTATGACACAAACTTCTGCACAATTTCCATTGCCTTGCGAATGCCCTGCAGCAAATCTTCGAGTCTCGACATTGTAACCGGCCGTAACTGATGCAGGAGGATGCTTCTTCCCCTTGACAGATTGGGCAAACTTGTCTCGAAGATTTCCAGCAGCCTGCAGCAGTTCATCGTCCGACATCCCGGCACCATCTTGGGCGCCAGTCCCGCAGTTGTGTACGAGTACCGGCGTCCCGCCGGCGATCACATAGTACGTATGGATGTCGGCGACGGTGAGGTCCCGCATCTCCGCCGCGCCGTTCCAGACCTCGACGGAAAGAACTTCCGGCGGCGCCCTCGGGCCGACAGTGGCGAGCCGATCCCCGGAGCCCAGGCCCTTGGCCTCGTCCCATGTCCCGGCGGAGTCGTTCCAGAAGGGGTGGTTCTGTGTGGTGCTCAGGATGGCCGTGATCCCGGTCTTCGGGTCCAGGACCCTGACCTCGGCAAGCTCCTTGTCGAGGTTCTTGTGGGTGCCGACTACCTCCTTCGGCACCGTCTCGCCAGTTTCCGGATCGGTGGCAAGGACCTCGTCACCGATCTCGACGTCCTTGATCGGTTTGGTCGTGCCGTCCGCCATGACAACTGGCGTCTCCGGATCGAAGCTGTGCTTACAGCCACGCCCGACGATGTTTCTGGCTTCTTTTCCGAATCCGCTGGCGAATCCACCCGCTCGGCCACCAGCACCGGCGCCGATGGCGCCGCGTACTCCTGCGCCAGCGGCGGAGAAGACCCCTGCGGTCACCGCTCCGACGGCACCGCCGATGATGGTGGTGCGGGCGAGGTCCCAACCGCGCTGGCCGTCCATCCAACCGGTGACGAACGAGCCCACCGCACCGGCGGCCGCACCGCAGGCGACCGCGCCGACGCCGGTCCAGCCGATCGCGAACCCGCAGCCGACACCGACGACCGTGCCGACGACGGCTCCGGCGATCTTGCTCTTGTTGCGGCAGTACCAGCTCTCCTGGCACTTGTTGCGCTTGCGGATGTCGTTGAGGTGGTTGTCGTACCGCTTTTTCTGCTCCCCGGTCAGCTCGACGTTGGAGCTGACGCTGCCGTTGGGGTTGACGCAGGAGTAGGTGCCGGTTCCTCCGCCACACTCCGGCCGCAGCCCGGTGGGGTCACTGAAGGAAACAGGGTTGTTGTTGGCGTACGCGTAGCCCTGCATCTGTTGCGGGTCGGTCAGGTCCATCACCGGGTCGACGGAGATGAACCGGCCGATGACCGGGTCGTACTCGCGGGCGCCGATGTTCACCAGGCCCGTGGTCGAGTCCTGGTTACCGTTGACGAAACCCTTCTCCGATGGCCACTGTCCCGCGCCGGGCTGGGCGCCACGTGGCCCACCGAACGGGGTCGAGCGCCGGTGGACCACGCCGCCGGCCTCGTCGACCGACGCCTGGCCGGTGCCGTTGTGGTCCGCGGCCACGTACGACAGGCCGTTGACCTTGCGGATGATCGTGCCCCCACCGGGGAGCGGGTAGTAACGGGTCCCGTTGACGACCCTTGTCGTGTGGTCGAGCCGGAGTTCCATTCCGGGCAGGTACAACGTGGTGGCGTCCGGCTCCTTGCGGAGCATCCGTGAGCCGTCCACGTCGTAGACAAAACTGGTGGTGACGCCCGCCTCGGTCACCGACGCGAGGTTGCCCTCCGTGTCCCAGACCAGGGTCTGGTCGTCCGCCGCCGCCGTACGCCGGGTGGTGTTGCCCGCCTCGTCGTAGTCGTAGGTGTGGAGCCGGTCCCCGGTGGCGGTCGTCTCCGTCATCCGGCTCAGGGTGTGCGGCTGCGGCTGGCCCGGCTGTGGGTACTCGTAGGTCCGCTCGACCAGCGTCGAACCGCCCGCCGGGTGCTGGGTCTCGGTCTTGCGGTTGCCGCCCGCGTCGAAGGCGTAGGAGTGATGGTAGGGGGCGATCCCGCCGACACCGGTGCTCTCCGGACCGCCGGCGCACGGGTCGGTCGCGGTGCTGGCGGTGGTCCACGCCTGGGTCAGCCGACGCAGGTAGTCGTAGGTGAAGCACTGCACGTCGCGGCTGCCGGTCGGGGTGTCCGCGATCGAGGTGACGTTGCCGGCCGGGTCGTAGGTGTAGCGGGCGTCGATGTCGACGACCGGGGCCCCGCTGCGGTCGAGCCGCTGCCGGCTCAACCGCTTGGAGCCCTGTTCCCGCTCGTACGTCGACCAGACCCGGTGCGTCCCGAGCGCTGCCTCGCTCTGGAGCACCTCGCCGGTCCCGGTGTAGTCGACCGCCGTCAGGTACGGCGCGTCACCGGTCATGGCAATCGGGCGCTGCACGCTGTCGTAGGTGTAGGCGATGCTCTCGAACGGCAGACCGCCGCCGTCGGACATGCCTGTCACCTGGACGGTGCCGTCCCGGTTGTACTCCGTCCCGAAGCTGTAGATGCCGGCGAGTTCGGCCCCCGCCTGCTCCGGCACCTCGTACAGGGTGGCGTGCGGACGGTAGAACTCGTCGTAGTCGGTGGAGTAGGTGGTGTAGGCGGCTCCGTCGACGTAGCGCTTGGCGGCGAAGAGGGTGCCGACCAACTCTTCGTCGTACTCCCACTGGCTCAACAGCTCGCCGCTGTCGGCCGCCCCCTTGTAGCTCGCCTTCTTGCGGCCGATCGGGTCGTACGTGTAGCTGATGGTCGCGCTCAGCGCGTTGGTCGAGCTGACCACCTGACCCAGGTCGTCGTACGTGAACGTGGTGCTGCCGGCGTCCGGGTCGACGGACCGGACCTTGCGGCCACGCTGGTCGTACTCGTATCCCCAGACGTTGCCGGCCGGGTCTTTCACGGTCTTGAGCTGGCCGGCCGGGGTGTAGGTGTACTCGGTCTTCTCGAAGTCCCCGGTCGGGGCGTCGCCCTTGTACTGGCGTAGCTCGGTGACCTGTCCCAGGGCGTTGGTGATCGTGGTGCGTGGTGTTCCGCCCTCGGGCGGGTCGACGGAGGTCCAGTCACCGCCGTACGTGGTCGAGGTCCGCCACTTCTCCACCCCGGCGACCGCGAAGATCGTTTCGCGGACCCGGGCAGCGCCGTCGTAGACGTAGAGCGTCTGGCCGTCGACGTCGCCGTTGTCGACCGGGAGTACCTCGTCCGAGGGCGCCCCGGCAGCCTGGTACGTGGCGTACGTCTTGGCGGTTTCGCCGGTCGGTGTGTAGAAGGTGTCCGAGACCAGCCGGGTGCCGTCAGGCCCCGGTGCCTGGATCTGCCTCGGTCGCAGCCAACCGTCGAACAGCTGGTACTCGGCCTTGTAACTGAGGTCGTTCTGCTGCGTTTCGGTCTTGACGGCTGTCGCCTTGTCGGCGGGAACCAGGTAGGTGTACTTGATGCTCGGTTCGAGTCCGGGCACCCGGCTGGTGTCCGGCAGCCACACCTTGACCAACCGGCCGAGCGGGTCGTACTCGGTCAGGGTCTTGAAGTCGTTCGCGTCGACGGCGCTGATCGGGCTGCCCCGTGCCGGTGCGAGTTCTGTCGTGCTCTCATGTCCCAACGGGTTGGTCTGCACCACCTTGGTGGTCAGGCCGTTGGTTTCGGTGTAGGCGGTCTTCGCCACCGAGCCCGCCGCGTCGGTCGCGGTCAGCGTGCGGCCGAAGGCGTCGAAGGTGGCCTCGGCCGCCCGGACGTAGGTCGGGGTGGTGCCGTTGTGACTGGCCAGTTGCTCGGTCCGGGTGGGGTTGCCCCTGGTGGGTGTCACACCGAACGCCTTGCCGTCGTACCAGGTTCGGCTGTCGCTGAGGACCTGCGTCCTGCGGTCGGGTGTGGCGGAACACTTCACCGCCACCGTCTCCACCCGGGACACCAGCGAGTAGAGGTACGCCGACGAGCTGTCGGCGTACGTCGTACGGGTGCAGTCCTCGTCGCCGGTCTTCGAGACGTCGCCCTCGTCCTCGACCTGGGTGGTGCGTCCGAACGAGGTCTCGAAGACCGAGGAGGTTTTTGTCTCCCGCCAGACGTTCGCGCCGAGAGCGGTGAGGTTGCGGGTCGAGGCGGTGTTGACGAAGTACGCCTTCTTGGTGCCCCAGCTGTGTGTTTCGGTGGCGGTGGTGTGCCGCCACGGTGTGTTGAGCGTCTTGCTGGTCTCGGTGGCGCCGTCGAAGGTCTTGCTCTCGTACTCGAAGCCGGAGAACTCCTCGTGGTCGGTGTGTACCGTGCCGGCCGAGTCGGTGACGGTGACCGTTCGGGTTTCGCCGTCGGGGTCCTTGTCGCCGTGCATGCCCCGCAGGTATCGGTACTCCGTCTTGGTGGTCATCGTCTGACCGTCGCCGCCGGTGACCTGGACCCGCCCGTAGCCGCGCCAGTCACTCCAGGTGAGGTACTCGGCGTCGCTGATTCCGTCCTTCTCCGCGTGCCGCCAGGCGGCACCGTCGAGGTAGTCGTACCGGGTGACGGAGTCCGGGGAGTTGTTGGTCCGGTCGGTCTCGGTGACCTGGTGGACGACGTACTTGTGGAACCAGTCGGTGATCTTGGAACCGCTGCCCAGTGGTTTCCACTTCACCGGGAAACACCGGCGGGTGCTGTTGCCCTCGGTCGGCGTGTTCCCGGCGGCGCAGTCCGGCGCCTTGTAGGAGATGTCGATCTGCCCGGCGGTCTCGGTGTAGATGGTGGTCAGCCGGAACCGGATCAGTGGTGCGATGAAGTCGTCGGAACGGTCGATCCGGTTCGGCATCTGGAGACCGGCGAGTTCGACCGGTGGGGTGGCGGCGCTTCCGTCGACCAGACCGGTGTGGGTGATCTTGTGGAGCCACAGGGTGCGGCTGCCGTCACCGTTGTCGGTCAGCAGGTGGTCGAGCTTCCACCGGTCGACCGGACTCCAGCCGCTGGCACCCCGGATCTCGGTGGTGATCGCGGTGAGCCGCTTGCGGGTCCAGAACGACGGACCGATCTGCTCGATCTTGCACTTGGTGTCCGCCGCACAGTTGCGGTCCCACGGCACGTCCGGCCAGTGCGCCGCGGTGGAGTTGTTCAGGTCCTGCGGGTCGCAGTCGACGCCCGTGGTGGGCAGGCACCGTTCACCGGTGTCGAACCGCACCCGCGCGGAGGCGTTGGTGGTGTACACCTCCCCGTCGCGCTGACCGTAGTCGATGCGCTTGAGCCAGCCCGCCCGGTGGTACTCCACCCCGTCGAGGTCGGCCCGGGCAGCCCGGGCATAGTAGTTGCTCTCCCGCTCGTAGAAGTAGGAGATGACGTTGCCGTGCCGGTCCTTGACGTAGTCGAGGCTCCATCGCCAGGCCTGCTTGCAGTGTGACTCGACGAAGGTCGCCTTCTTGCAGGGCTCGTCGTCATCGTCGCCGAAGACCGGTACCGTCCACGCCGAGTCGGTCTCCTCCTTGTTCGACGACCAGCCGGGCAGGCGGTTCAGCCCGAACATGTGCTCGGTGCCGTCAACCGTGGTGATCCGCCAGTGCTCGCCGTTGTCGTCACCGTTCGTCGCACCGGTGAGCCGCTCGGCCTTCGAGCCGTCGTCGCTGCCGAGCCGCCAGGTGTCGCCGTCCTTGACCAGTTCGGTGGACTTGCCGTTGAGCAGGACGGTCGCGTTGTCGTACGCCCAGCACAGGTCACCGGAGAGCGAGTGGCCGTCGTCCGCGCAGGCCTTGTAGCGCCGCTCGATGTACCCGGGCTCGTAGCTGAACCCCTCACCGATCCACGAGCCCTGGTTGTTGGTGGTGGCCGTACGGCCATCCACGGACTGGGAGGAGTAGGCGAGGCTGATGCCGGGGCCGCCGCCGCTGGGGACCGGCGGTGTGGTCAGCGGGTACGACCACGAGTAGCCACCAGTGGAGGGGCTGACCGACCACTTCGCCGACGGGGCGAGCTTGGTCGCCCCGTAGTTACCTTGTGAGCTGGCGTCGGCGGCCACCATGGCGTAGAGGGCGCCGGTGTTCGCCGTGGCGGTCACGTCGGCGGAGAGGGTGCGGCCCTCGCTGTTGTTGACCGTGGGGAGCGGCTGCCCCAGACACGCTGCCGCCTCTGGCGTGGTCAGCGCGCACTCGGGGAGTTGCACCAGTCGCAGCCGGGCGCCGAAGTCGCCGCCGAACATGCCGGCGATCCCCTCGTACCCGAGGCGGAGTTGTACCTGGCCCGCGCCGCGTTGGCCGTCGGTCCGCCCCACCCGGAGCACCGGCCCGTCGACCCCCGCTGTCTGGGCCGCCTTACGATCCAGCACCTCCACCCGGACCCTGCCGGGCGTCGGTGCCGCGATCGCTGACCGGTTTCCGGTCTCCGCCGACGTCGGGGTCGATGGGGCGGACACGGCGACCGTGAGGCCACCGGCCTTCCCTGTGGTCGCCGCAGCGACGGATGCCGCAGCGGGTGAGCGGCCCGCGTCGGGCCTCGGGACGGCGAGTTCCGCCGAGCCGGGCGCCGGCCAGACGACCGGTGCGGGCTTGGTGGCCGCCGCGGCGACGGCCGCGTTGGGCGTACGCGGCGTGACCGGCAGCGCAGGCCGCTCCGGCACGACTCGCGTGGGATCGGTGACGGCCGGCCGGTTGCCGCCCTTCGGGGCGGCCGAGGCAGGGGACGTGGTCACCTGGATGAGGGTGACGCTCATCAGGCCGGCCACCACCCAGGCACCCGGTCGTACGACCTGGCGGTGGAACGCGCTCGACGCGACCAAGACTCGGGAGAACATCGGTTGCTCCAAAGGTCAAGGGAAGCAAGGCAATTTCGGCAGGGGTCGTGGGGCCGCCGAAGATCCGGCGGCCCGACGACGGGGCGGTTCAGAGGCCCGGTTGTTCCTTCGTGGCGAGGTTGATCCGCTGGATCAGTGTCTGGTCGGCGACGCCGTCGTAGATGCGGACGTCGTCGATCGCACCAGAGAGGTTCTCCCGGTAGGCGTCGTCGACGAAGGCCCGACCGAGTTGCAGCCCACCGGTGGCCTGGAACGGAGTGATCAGATCGATCGCGTCGATCACCTGGCCGTTGAGGTAGAGCAGGATTTCCCGGGTGTAGCCGTTGTAGACCACCGCCAGGTGGTCGCCCTTACCGGTCGTCTTCGGCGCCACTCCGGTGTCGCGGACGGTCGGCTCGGCGGCCACCGCGTCGCTGTCCTGCACCGCCAACTCCCACCGGCCCTCGGCGTTGCAGCGGACCACGACCGCACTGTTGTGCGCGCCCTTGAGGGAGAGAGCCGTCATCGGCGCACCGACGCAACTGCTGTTCAGACGTGCCCGGGCGGCGATGGTGAAGCTTCCCGCCGTGTCGGCGTTGGCCGTGGTGCCGGCGTACGAGGTCGGCTGGCCGTTGAGTGCGAGGTGGCCGCCACCGAGCATCGCCGTCACCGGGTGCCGGAAGAGGGATGTCCCGGCTCCGAGCGACAGGCCGGCGCCGCCCCCGTACTCCGGGCTGACCAGGCCCGCTTCGGTGTTCAACTGCCAGTACGCGACTCGCCGGGGAGCGGTCTTCCGCAGGCCGGTGACCTCGTCGGACTGGATCAGCCGGTCGAAGACCGAAACGTCGGCCAACTCGCCGGCCCAGTGGTCGGTGTAGCCGTGCTTGGTGACTCGGCGGCCCAGTTGCAGCGCACCTCGTGACTTGGTCGCGGAGCCGCGCTTCGCGGTGACCGGGGTGGAGTCCCCGACCCGCAACGACATGGTCCGCTGGATTCCGTCGTAGTACGCGGCCAGGTGCGTCCAGCCGGTGGTCGCGCCGGGAACGGTCACCTTCCATTCGCCGAGGGAGACGACATCGTTGACCGGTATCCGGAACACCCACGAGCCGTTCTCGACGCCAAGGCTGAACCCGGTCTCGCCCGAACCGTCCTGGCTGACCGCCACCTGCCGTCGGCTGGTGTCAGTGACCTTCACCCACGCGGTCACCGCGAAGCTCTGCGAGGTGTCGGTCAGGACGTTGCCCGTGGTGGTGAGGTAGCCGTTCGGGGTTCCGTCGAGTCGGGCGGCCGTGTCGGAGGCGCCGCCGGGGCCGGCCACACCGAGCGTCACCCCGTCGCCGACCGTGGCGTCGTGTCCACCGAACGCGTCGTCGGCGCTGCGGTCACCCGCGACCTCGGAGAGCGACCACTGGGCGGTCGGCGGTCGCTTGCCCACCCGGAAGGTGCAGGAGGCGATGCTGCTGGACCTTCCGGCCCGGTCAACGGCCAGGACGTTGACCGATCGCGGCCCGTCCTTGTCCGGCAGCCACTGCACGGTGACCGGTCCGCCGGCGGTGGCCGGGCGTACGACGTTGGTGGGCGACGGGTTGGTGTTGAAGCCGTACCGGTACTCGACCACGTCGGTGGCGGCGGAGTCGAAGGTGAAGCTGCTGTAGACGCCAATCGAGCCGCGCCAGTCGTCGTCGGTCAGACACTGGTGCGCGTCGGGTGTGCCGTTGTCCGCCGCGTCCAGCGGCAGGAACTGCGCCGAGTCGACGTCCGGCGCGCTGGGGCTGGTGCGGTCGTACACGAACTCGCAGGGGTTGCGGGTGCCGTCGGAACTCCACGGGCCCCAGGCGGTGTTGTCGCTGGCCCGCACCTCCCAGGAGATCACGACGTTCTGGGGGATGTCGGCGGGGACGGTGTAGTCGAACCGCGATCCGCTTGACTTGAGTCCGGTGGTGTAGCTGCGGGTCTGCAAAGTCCCGCCGGTCGGCGTCCAGGTCACCCGGAACTCGCCCTTGACCGGCTCGGCGGCGGCGGACGAGTGGTCCGGGTCGCGAAGCACCGCGGACAACCGGGGCGGGGTGTCGACGTACGGCGGAGTGCCGGAGACGCAGAGGCCGCCCGGTGACTGGCTAAGGTCAGCCTGGTTGGGAATCAGCGGGGCGCGGTTGTAGTGAACCGACAGCAGGGCGTTGTCACAGAAGCGCTTGCTGTGTTGGTAGTTGGTCTCGTTGGTGGCCTTCAGACCGAGGGTGACCGAACTCCACTTGTTGGTCGCCGCGAGCTGCACCGCCTCCTTGGCGTTCCAGGCCGCGTTCTGGTTGGTCGAGGTGCAGCTCGACTGGACGCTGCTCGGCGATCTGGTCTCCAGCAGGTTCGCGCCGGAGTCCCAGTTGGTTCCGCCGGGTTGGTTGCCCCAGTTCGTCGACGCGCTGATTCCCTTCGGCATGAGGTAGAGCGACGCGGCGCGTGCGGTGGAGTTCCAGGCGTGCTGCATGGTGACCCGGAACTCGGCGCTGAGGATCGTCTTACCGGAGTACGGGGTGGAGATCGTGTAGAGGACCCGCTTCACCTTGGAGCTGTTGCACGACTCCGGGCAGAGGCCGATCCGCTCGTGGCGCTTGCCGTCGAACTTCCAGTACTCCTCGCTCGGGTAACCGCTGTCCACCATCGCCCAGGAGCTCTTGCTGGTCGACTGCCAGACCGGGTCGAGGTAGACCGGCCACGTCGTGTCCGGGTCGGCGAGCATGGCGGCGTCCGGCGTGAGCGTGAGCGTGCCGTTTGCGAGACTCAGGTCGATCGGCGCCACCGTCGCACTGTCGGACGGCCCCCAGGTGTGGTCGCGGTCGTCAGCGGGGTCGGAGCCGGCTGTCCTGGCGCCCTGTGGATCACCGCTGTCCCACATCAACGGGGCGTCCGCCTCGAAGACCGGGTTGCTGGTGGCCGGGTCGAGCGCGGAGACGCCACCGTCCTCGGTCTCCTGGATGGTCAGACCGGTCGCCGAGACACCAAGTTCCAGTTCCTGCAACTCCGGCAGGTTCGCCGCTTCGGGTGTCTTCAGGACGATGACGTGCGAGAAGCCCTCGATCGTCGCGTTGACCACCAGGTCGACGTCCGGGAACACCTCCGGGTAGACGGCCTGGTCGCCGTTGAGCACCGGCGTCGGCAACGAATAGGGCCACTGGAGCGCCATGCTCCGGTCGTCCCGGTCCATCGCCGCCAACGGGGTGGTGCCGCCGCCGGAGAATCGCACGTCGATCAGCGCGGCGGCCGGGGCGATGGTCCCGTCGGTCCGCTGCACCAGGGTCGCGTCGGCCGGCGCCCAGGTGTCCCCCTGGAGGACCCGTACCGGTCTGGCGTGGTCGTTGGCCACCAGAGTGCCGTCCGGCTGGGCGAAGACGTCACGGTACTCACTGCGGTACGCCAGCACCTCCACCGGCTGGTTCAGCGATGCCGCCGCCACCAGCGCCTCTGCTTCGGTGTCCCGGACCGGCGCCTCCTCGACCACGGCGACCGTCGAGGCAGCCGGAGCAGGCCGTTCCCCCGACACGTACGCCATGGTGGACGCGAGGCCGGCAAGTCCGGCCATGAGGCCGAGGGTGAACAGCCGGCTCCGCCTCCGTACGCCAACAGTCACTGTGCGCTCCTCCCCCGTCGAGCTGCGCATCGTCGTCTTCTTCATCACGCGATCGCCGCCCCGAGGGCGACCACGTCGGCGGGAATGCCGCCCACGCCGGGTCGCCACTGCTGCACCGGTGCGGTGTTGCCTGCGACCAGGTCCGACCAGGCCAGCGCATATATCGAGTCGTCCCCGTACGGGCTGGCGAGGTAGAGATGCCGTCCCGTCGCGCCGAGAGCCAGGCCGAACAGTTCCCGCTCCGTCGCACTGCCCGACAGACTGGTCGCACCCCGGCGCAGCAGGACGGAGCTGGTGATCGGGTTGGCGGCCGCACCGAAGACGTGCACCGTGCCGGCGTCCGCCGTACCGTCCAGGTCCTGACCGGGCGTCGCGACGGCGACCAGGAGTGTCTGGGCGGTGGCGACCTCGCCGGGTGCGGTGTTGACAACCAGCACCCGCTCGCCGAAGTAGTCGCCGTCCTCGGCGACCCCGGTCAGCCCTTCACCGCCCTGGAAGACACCGTTGACGCCGGTGGCGACAGTCGAGGTCAGGTGGTACCGATGGATCTTGCCCGCGTCGGGCTTGCCTCCGACACCATCGCCCGGTGCACCCACCACCATGAACGAGTCGGGTTGCCCAGCCGGTGCCCCGGCCGCCCGGTAGCTGGCCATCGAGACCGACTTACCAAAGTTGGCGTGGGCCCAGCCGGCCCCTCCGGTCTGGTCCTTGACCCATTTCGGTCGGCCGGAGACCAGCTCGTGGGTGTAGATGGTGACCGCCCCGGCGAACGCCGCCCCGTTCGCCGTCGTCTCGCCCGGGTGACCGGCCGCGAGGTGGTGTGCCGACGCGGTGACCGAGTAGCCGAACCGGTCGTCGGTCTCGTTGCTGTCGGTGGATCCGGCCACCGCCTGGTCCAGGGCGACGTTGACGGTGCCGCGCAGGTAGTGGACCAGGCCCGCGTCCACGGCGGTACCGAGGTCTTCACCCGGCACCCCGATCAGCAGGTACGGCTCACCCGTGGCGGTACGACCGCCGGCGACCGAGTAGCCGAACCAGTCCTCCGCCTCAAGCGCGTCAGGGGTGGCACCCACGTCCTGGTGATAGTTCAACGACGCGGGACCCGCAGCCAACCCGGTCGGGGTGCCCAGCAACACGTAGACCACGCCGACGTCGGCCAGACCGTTCAGGTCCTCGTACGGAACCCCGACCGCGAGATCCGTACAGCCGTCGTTGTTCGCGTCGTAACTGGCGATCGACGTACCGAAGCCGTCCCCGACCTCCGCCCCTCCGGAGACCTGGGAGTTGTTTTCGTGCACGGTCTGCACGTTGCCGGTGCCGCCGTAACTGACGTGGACGCGCCCGGCCCTGGCCCGCCCGTCAACCGTGGCTTCCGGATCGGCGATTGCGACGTCGGCGACCCCGTCGCCGTTGAAGTCGCTGTCCGTGCCGGCCGTGCAGCCGGCGACCGGTGGCGCGGTGACGTACACGACGATCTCGCAGAAGGACGACCAGACGTCGCTGCCGGCGACGCCGTCGGCCGCCTTCACCCGCCACTTGTACGTTCCGCCGTCGACGAAGGCGCCAGCCGGTACGGTCGCGGCGGCGGTGGCGCCCGAGGTGACACCGGTGAGGGTGGTGGAGCCGATCGGTGCGCTCGCGTTCAGCGCCCACCACTCGAAGCTGACCGACATGGCGGTGGCGTCGCCGTCGGAAACGGTGGCCCGCAACTGCGGGGTCAGCGAGTTGACCAGTGGTCGGCCGGTGCCGGTCGTACAGGTGGATGCCGGCACGGTGGCGCGGGCCGTGACGGTCGGCCAGGAGTTGTAGGTGATCGACGCCTTCGGATCCTCCGCCGCGCTGCCGCCCTCACGGGATCGGAACTGCTTGAAGCCGGTCCGCGACGTCTCGTCGGTGGCCCGGATCCCCATGCCCGCCCGGGTCTTGCCCTCGTCGGCGGCCCGTTGGAAGAAGCTCTTGCCGCTGACCGTCGCCCAGCCGTCCGCACAGTCGGTCGACCCGTACGTCGCGGTCGAGGTCGCCTCATGGTGGTTCCACGCCGGCTGGCTGCCGAAACGGGTGCTGTAGGTGGAGGTCCCGGTCGACCAGATCTCCCAGGAGGTCGGGGTGCAGGTGTCCGACCAGAAGTTCCACAGCGACACCGTCGCCGCCGTGATCTGCTTGCCGACCAGCACGGTGGTGTCCCAGGTGATGAACGACCTGGCCAGCGTCATCGGCGTGGTGGCCAGCAGACCGATCTGCAGATCCGGCTCCTGGTTCTGGTCGGTGTTCACCTGCTCCCGCACGTAGGTGTCGAACGTCGTGGTCAACGGGTTGACCGTCGGATCGATGGTCACCGGGAAGGCCGTGGAGTCACTGCGCAGCCAGGCGGGATCGGGAGTGAGAATCAGCTCCACCCCGTCGGTCCGGTTCGCCACATCGGTCCGTACCGGCTCACGCGTCTGCGGCTCACCGGTGACGGTCCTCTTCGCGTCCCACATCAGGGGCGCCGGGATCCGGGCGGTCTGCCTACCGGCCCGGTCGGTCAACGTGACCGCCCCGTCCTCGCCACGCTCCGCCGCCGCCACTCCCGGGCCGGTGAACGGGAACCGCACCTTCTCCACCCGCGCGACCGCCTCCCGGGTCTTGACCACCAGGAACTGTTCGAAGCCGGAGCGGGTCGCCTCCACGACCAGGTCGACCCCGGGCAACGCCTCGACGTAGGTGGCCCGGTGGCCCTCGAGGGTCGGTGCGGGCAGGGCACCCGCCCAGCCCATCGCGACCCGCTGGTCACCGACCCCGACCGCGGCCAGTTCGTGCTCGCCCGCGCCGCGTGCCCCGGAGATCCGCAGACCGTTGGGGTGCGCCACCGGTTGCACCGCACCGTCGGCGCCCACCCGGAGCGTCAGGTCGACCGACACCCAGTCCGCACCCCGTCGGAACCGCTGCACACCCGCGGCGAGATCGACCCGGACCTGCCCGTCGGGCAGTGCCCACACCTCCGTCGTCTCCGACGTAAGGCTCTTGACCTGTACCGACTGCCCGGTCTCGCGCGCTTTGCGCAGCGAGACCGCCTCGTCGGAACGGTTCTCCACACCACCGGTCACCCCGTCCGGACCAGCGGCAAGATAGGTAACCGGCTCACCTGTTACGGCCAGCGTCCCCACCACCGAGAGCGCGGCCAGGCCAGCAATCAGACTTGTACGGCCAGTGGCAGCCCAGGATCCAGCCACGCGCCCTCCCCCGTGTCGCTACGTGACGTCGATCGAACCTTATGGAATTAATACCTACAGCACAAGATGCCTCACACTCTGCACACGACAGAGCATCGGCCCGGTATGCAGGAACTTGCCGCGTCCTTCGCCGGGAGGCCCGGGGCCACCGTCGAGATTCGCGCTGTCGACCTCGCCGACCAGGTCGAATCCCTCCTTCGGGCAGTTCGACGCCGCCTTCCTCCGCCCACCGCTGCCGCCCGTACTCCGCAGCATCAATCTGGCGAGGGAGCCATGGGTCGCCTGTCTGCCCGCCGAAGACCCACTGGGGCGGCAGGCACCGCTCACCCTGGCCCAGCTTTCCGACCACCTGGTGGTGGACGTCCCGCCCCAGGTTCGCGCGTGGTGGGACCACTGGACGGTCAACCCCGACCCGACGGCAGACCGGTACGGTTCGGCCCACCGGTCGGGGACATCGAGGCGATGCTGCTGGCCGTCGCCCGTGGGCAGGGCATCACCTTCCTCCCCGCCGCCGGCGGGCTCTATCCCCTCCGCGCCATCGCGTAGGTCGACGTCACCGACCTGCCCATGCCCACGGCCGCCCTGGCCTGGTTCCCCACCGTCGTGTCCAGCCCGCCCTCGCCGCCCTGCTCAAGGCAACGCTGACCGTCGTGGGGCGCGGTCGCGGGGACACCGCCAGCCGGTACGTCCCCATGGTGAGCGTGACAATCCACGGGCAATCGCGACGTGCATCTTCCGCCCGATGATGTGGCGGCGAATCAGGCTGCTCCGACCGTTGTGGCTTGCGGTCGGTGCTGTCGAGGGTGACGTAGCGCAGGGTGGTGCACCGGGCCTCGATCCGGTTCAGCCAGGAACCGAACGCCAATCCGACCTCATCGCCGGCTTCTTCTCCCAGACCGGCATGACCCTTGAACCCAAACCGGCTGGCATGAACACCTCAACCTCTCAGCGTCTGTAGCTGCTCGATCGTGGAGGTTTCGGGGAGGCTCACCACCAGGTCGTAGGCGTCAAGCAGTTGTACCTCTTGGTAGGTGTCCATGACTCGGATGCGGTCGGGACCGGCCAGCCGTCCGCGCGCCTCGCGCAGATCGACTGCACGCAGCCCTGGCACCGCGGCGAACGTGGCCTCCACGCTGCCCGCCTGTGCTGGATCGAGGTCGACTCCGACGATCTCCACACCGCCTGGCCGGTCCGGGTTCGCTCGGCGGGTTACCGTACGGCCGGCGGTGCTGGTCACCGCCATCGACACGTAGTCGCCGCCCAGCCGGTTCGCCAGGTGGTGCCCCAAGGCGGACAGCGAGAACGCCGGCGTGACGACCGGTGTCCGTTGGATGTGACTGTTGTGTGCCGCGATGACGATCTTCGCGTCCGGCCCGAACCGGTCGAGCAGCCAGAACACCGTCTCGGCCATGCCGCGGTCCCGGGCGGCCACCTTAGGGTGCGACATGTCACCAGCCATTCGCGCGGCGATGCTCCGAGTCGACTGGTCCAGCAGGCAGGTCAGTCGCAGCTCGTGCCGGGCGATGTCGTACGAGTCGACGCCACTCGCCGACACGTACTCCGGTTCCAGTGCGTCGAATCGGGTCGCCAGCTCCGCGAGCGACGCCGTGATCCCGTCCCGCTCCGCTGCGGCGAGCTGGCCGTACGCCGCGTACGCCGGCAACGGGTGCTCGCCCGCGAACTTCTCCATCAGCGGGACGAGCCGATCGACGATGACCATCGCGTCGTCGTCGACCTCGCTCAGGTAACGCCTGATGTTTCGCATCGCCGGCAGCGGAGACGCTGTGGAACCCGGCACGTCGATCCCGAAAAATCGTACGGGATTCGCACCGGCTGCGTTCGTTCCCCGCATCCACTCCAGGTGCGCGCGCATCTCTGCGGAGCGCCCGAACGTGTACGTGATCCCGCCGTCGGCAATCGTTCGCAGGTCGCCCGGACCGCCGCGCACCCAGTCGTCCACGGCCAGCCCCTCGCTGAACCCGGACTCCAACCCGTACGTGTTGAAACCCAACCGCTCGACCAGGAACCGCGTCAACCGGTGCCGCAGCAGGCCGAACTCGCGTACGAGGTGAGAGTTCTCGCCGATGGCCACGACCTTGGCGTCAGCCAGCCGCGCGGCCAGCGGCTCCAGGTCGTCAAGCGGGGCTTCCGGATCCAGCGTCGCCAGGGTTATCGACTCGTCCGCAACGAACTCAAGGAATGCGTCAGGCACCCGGCGACCCTACCGGGCCAGCGCCCCGAGGCCCGACGCAGTTGGCTTCTGGTGAGTTGGCGGTGGGTCCGTAGGGACTGGCTACTTGAAACGAGGTCTGGGAAACCTCACCGTCCACGGCGTCGATCACCCGGATCCGGTGATGGAGCTGGGCCGGCTGCTGGACGTACACGTCATGCTCTTCGAACGGCCGGACCCGGCGACGCTGCTGGACCTGACCGGTGAGCTCGCCGCCGAGGTCGCGGCGCTGCTCACCGCGGCACGCCCCGGCGCGGGCCGGCGACGCGGCTGTCGGCAAGGCGCTGGCGGACTCGGCCGGGGTGGAGAACCCGGAGGAGCGGATGGTGCCGGGCCGGATCGACCCGACCGCGCTGGCCCACCTACGCACCCGACCCTGACCCCGGGGTGCGGCGTCCCGGCCGGTCGAGGCGAACCGGCCCGGACGCCGCGACGGCGGTCAGGGGGTGCCGACCGGTACGGATGCCTTCTCGAGGATCACCGGCAGCGTCTTGTGACCGTTCATGATGAACGTGCCCTGGGACTCGAGCTCCTCGGGCTTGACCGCCAGTTGCATGTCGGGGAAGCGGGCGAAGAGCGCCGGCAGGGCGATCTTCGCTTCGAGCCGGGCCAGTGGGGCGCCGACGCAGTAGTGGGTGCCGTGACCGAAGCTGAGGTGTTCCTTGTTCTCCCGCTTGATGTCCCAGTCCTCGGCGGAGTCGCCATGGACCGCGGGGTCACGGCCGATCGCGCCGTACCCCATCAGGATGGGGTCGCCCTTCGCAACGGTCACGCCGTCGAGTTCGAGGTCCTCGACCGCGAACCGCAGCGGCAGCAGGTTCAGCGGTGACTCCAGACGCAGCGTCTCCTCGATGACGTCGTCCCAGGATGCCCTGCCGTCCTCCAGCATGGCCCGCTGCTCCGGGTGGGTGAGCAGCTTGAGTACGGCGTGCGTCACGAGGTTCATCACCGTCTCCGAGCCCGCGCCCAGGGCGACGAAGAGGGTGCCGATGAGCTCGTTGTCGGTGAGTCGTTCCTCGCCCTCGGCGGTCACCAGGTCGGAGGTGAGGTCGTCGGCGGGGAACGCCCGCTTGGCGGCGATGAGTTTGCCGAACTGCTCGGTCCAGTCGCGGATGTTGGCCTCGGCCTCCTCCGGGGTGAGGGAGGAGTCCGGCGTCTTCTCGCCGCCCCGGAGGATGGCCGCGCGGTCCGCCTCCGGGACTCCGAACAGGTCACAAATGATCGTCGCCGGCAACTGGTAGGAGAAGTTGCGCTTGAGGTCCACGGTCTCGCCTGGCGGGGTCTCGGCGAGCCGGTCAAGGAGGCGCTGCACGGTGCGCTCGATGTACGGCTGCATGGAACGGACCCGCTTGGGGGTGAACGCCTTGACGATGGGCCGACGCAGGCGCTGCGCCTCGTGACCGTACGCGGTGGTCATGTTCTCCATCGTGGGCCAGCTCGCCAGCGGCCAGTCGGCGCCGATCTCACCGTCGATCCACGCCGGCCAGTGCTGGCGCGGATTCTTCGACACCTTGGGGCTGGTCAGCAACTCCATCGCCAGGTCGTGCCCGACGACGACCCAGCCCCGGACGTTACCGGGGAGTTCCACCATGGCGATGCCCGATCCCTGCTCACGCCGCCCGGCTGCGGGAGGAGCACTTCCGGACGCCGACACCGAACCAGACCGCCACGGAGCTGGAGCGCCTGGCGGCGCAGCGGGCGTGAGGTCGGGGTCCGTCGCACCGGGATGTCGATTCCGCGCCGCCCGCTCCGATCTCTGTTGAGTGGGACCGGCCGGTGGTCCCGATGGCAGGAGGAGAGGGTCGCATGCCGATCGACAGGAACCACGTGTCCGACAACCTTCGACCCGACATGGTCGGGACCGACGGGCCCACGCCCGATCCACCCGAGCGGGATCCCCGCCGCTGGAAGGCGCTGATCCTGCTCTGCATGACCGGCTTCATGGTCATCCTGGACTCGCAGATCGTGATCCTGGCGCTGCCCTCGATCGAACGCGACCTCGCCGTCTCCGCCAGCGCGAGCCAGTGGGTGCTCAGCGCCTACATGCTCGCCTTCGGCGGCCTGCTGCTGTTCGGCGGCCGGCTGGCCGACCTGCGTGGCCGGCGGCTGATGTTCATCGTCGGGACGGCGTTGTTCCTGGTGTCGTCGCTGCTGTGCGGCCTCGCCTGGTCGATGGGCGTCCTGATCGCCGGCCGGGTGGTGCAGGGCGTTTCCGCCGCCCTGCTGGCGCCGACCGCGCTGGCGATCCTGATGACCATGTTCCCAGAGGGCCCCGAACGCAACAAGGCACTCGCGTTCTGGTCCGGCGTCGGCGGGATCGGCGCCACGTCGGCGCTGCTGATCGGCGGCCCGATCACCGACACCCTCGGCTGGCAGTGGATCTTCTTCATCAACGTACCGGTGGCGATCGGCATGCTGGTGTTCGCCCCGATTTTGCTGCTGGAGAGCCGCAACGACGGCCCACGCGCCTACGACCCGGCCGGAGCGCTCACCAGCACCCTGGGACTGGTGCTGCTGACCGGTGCGATCGTCTGGGCACCCACTCGGGGCTGGGCCAGCGGGGCGGTCCTGGGCATGCTGCTCGGCGCGGTGCTGCTGCTCGGTCTGTTCGTCGTCATCGAACGCCGATCCGCCGCGCCACTGCTGCCGCTGCGGATCTTCCAGTCCCGGCTCTTCGTCGGCGGCAACCTGGCCATGATCCTGTTCGCCATGACCACCCTGGGCATGTCGGTGTCCGTCACGGCGTACGCGCAGCGGGTGCTGGGCTACACGTCGATGGAGTTCGGCCTCGGCATGATCGCGATGACCCTGATGACCCTGGTCGGTGCCTGGGCCGGTCAGGCGGGGGTGACCAAGGTCGGATTCCGCCCGGTGGCCGCTGCGGCAGCCGTCCTGATGGGACTCGGCGCGTTCCTGCTGTCACAGGTGTCGGTCCAGGGCACCTACTTCGGTGATCTGTTCCCGGGCCTGCTCGTCTTCGGCCTCGGCCTCGGTGCGGGACCCGTGGCGGCAATCTCCGCGGCACTGTCCTCGGTCGAGCCGGATGTCACCGGCGTGGCCTCGGGCGCCACCAACTCGGGCTTCCAGATCGGTGGTGCGCTGGGCGCCGCGTTGATCTCCGCCGTGGTCGTCTCCCGGGGCGGGGACTCGACCGCGCCGGAACAGATGACCGAGGGCTTCCGCGCGGGCTTCGCCGCCGACCTCGTCATCGCCCTGGCCTGCCTGATTGTCGCGCTCACCCTGCTGCGGCCCCTGACCCGGCAGAGCTCCGGCGACGGTGCGGCCGTCGACCCGACCGAGGCGCGACGACGTTGAGACCGATCACGACACCGGGACGGCCGAGGAGGCAGTGGTGAGGGAAGTACCACGACGTGAACTTCTGACCGGTGCGGCGATGACCGGTGCGGCGGTCGCCGTCGGATCGGCCCTACCCGCGAGTGCGGCCACCGGCCCGGCGGGACCGGTGAACCCGCACCTGGCACCGTTCGGTCCGGTCGCCATCGGCACCGCCGACGCGCGCTACGACAGTCTGGTGACCGCGCACAATCAGCGCTTCCGGGGCAACCCGGCGACCATCCACGTGGTCGGCGCGACCGAGCAGGTCCGCCAGGTGGTCGGCGAGGCGGTCGCGGCAGGCGGGCGGATCGCCGTACGCAGCGGCGGACACTGCCTCGAGAACTTCACCGGCTCGCCCGAGGTGGATACTCTCGTCGACCTGTCACAGCTGTCCGACGTTCACTACGACGTCAACCGGCGTGCCTTCGCGGTGGGCGTCGGGGCGACGCTGGGCAAGGTGTACGGCACCCTCTTCCGGGGCTGGGGGGTCACGCTGCCGGGCGGCACCTGTCCCGCGGTCGGGGTGGGCGGCCACATCGCCGGCGGCGGGTACGGTCTGCTGTCACGCCGGTACGGCATGGCCGCCGACCACCTGTACGCCGTCGAGGCCGTGCTGGTCGACGGGTCCTCTTCGTCGGCGGCGGGGACGACGTACCCGACGGCGAGCGGCTGATGGCCGCGCACGCGGAGGAGATGATCGCCGGTGCCGGGGTACGCCCCGTCTTCGACGGGTCCGAGAGCGCTCCGTTCCTCAGCGAGAGCAACTGGATCACCGAACCGGCCGGTCGGTCGAAGAACAAATTCGCGGATCTGCGCAGGGGTTTCACCGGCGGCCAGATCGCGACGATCTACCAGCAGCTCACCCGCACCGACTACGTGAACCCGGCCGCCGCGGTGAGCCTGTCCACCTTCGGCGGACAGGTCAACGCGGTGCCGCCCGACGCGACGGCGACCGCGGCGCGCGACACGGTCGTGCGGGCCTACTTCACCCCCGGGCACTGGACCTCCCCGGCCGACGACGCCCTGCACATCGGCTGGATCAGAGAGTTCTACCGGGCCGTCTTCGCCGACACCGGCGGGGTGCCGGTGCCCGGCCCGGTCACCGCCGGCAGCTACATCAACTATCCCGACGTCGACCTGGCCGACCCCGGGTGGAACACCTCGGGCGTGTCCTGGGAGACGCTCTACTACAAGGGCAACTACGCCCGCCTCCAACAGATCAAGCGACGCTACGACCCGCGCGACGTGTTCCGGCACGCGCTCTCGATCAGGCTCCCGGGGTAGCCGGCGTCCCGGTCACCGGCCTTCCCGGACCAGTCGTGCCGCGCGTCTGTGCAGGTAGTGCTGTTCGGGAAGGCTGGTGGTCAGGCGGGCGGCCCGTCGATAGGACGCCAGGGCGGCCGACCGGTCACCGGCGAGTTCCAGCAGGTGTGCGCGGACCGCGTGCAGGCGGTGGTGACCCGCCAGCCGGTCGTCAGCGACCAGCGGTTCCAACAGGTCCAGCCCGGCGCCGGGACCGTGCACCATCGCGACCGCGACGCTGTGGCTGAGCGTGACCATGGGATTCGGCGCCACCTTCTCCAGCAGCCGGTACAGCTCCACGATCTGCGGCCAGTCGGTCTCCTCGGCCCGCACGGCCTCGCTGTGCACGGCGGCGATCGCCGCCTGGAGCTGGTACGGCCCCATCGGGGCCTCGGAGAGCGCCCGGGTGATCAGCGCGACCCCCTCCGCGATGAACTCCCGGTGCCACAGGGTGCGGTCCTGCTCGGCCAGCGGGACCAGGCTGCCGTCGCGTCGCGTCCGCGCCGGCCGTCGCGCATCGGTCAGCAGCATCAACGCCAGCAGGCCGGTGACCTCGCCGTCGCCGGGCAACGCCCGGTGAACGACCCGGGTCAGCCGGATCGCCTCCCCGGTCAGGTCGGCGCGGTGCAGGTCCGCCCCCGAGGTCGCGGTGTAGCCCTCGTTGAAGATCAGGTACAGCACGTGCAGGACGACCCGGAGCCGCTCGGACCGCTCCGGCTCGGGCGGCATCCGGAACGTGGCACCGGCCGCCCGGATGCGCTGCCGGGCACGGCTGATGCGCTGCGCCATGGTCGTCTCGACGGTCAGGAAGGCGCGCGCGATCTCTGCCGTGGTCAACCCGCCCACCGCCCGCAGGGTGAGCGCCACCTGCGACGCCGGGGTGAGACTCGGATGACAGCAGAGCAGCAGCAGGATCAGGGTGTCGTCCGCGTCCCGCCGTTCGGCGTCCGCCGCCGGCGCGATCAACTCGTCCGGCGGGGTACGTGCGTAGATCCGCTCCTCGCGTTGCCGACCGGCCTGCTCACTGCGCAACTGGTCGGTCATCCGGCGTGAGCCGACCCGGATCAGCCAACCGGCCGGGCTGTCCGGCACACCGCGCTCGGGCCACTGCGTGGCGGCGGCCAGCAGTGCCTCCTGGACCGCGTCCTCGGCGGTCTCGAAGTTCCCGTGATGACGTACCAGCGCGGCGAGGACCTGCGGCGTCAGGCGACGCAGCAGGTCCTCGATGGCGGAACCGCCGTTCACATTTCCTGGCCGGACATGCCCATGATCGGAAGCACCTCCACCGCGGCGAACCGGGCATCGGGAATCCGCGCGGCGATTTCCACGGCCCGCTGCACGTCCTCGCAGTCCACCACCAGGTAGCCGGCCAACTGCTCCTTCGCCTCCTGGTACGGGCCGTCCGTGGTGACGGGGAGGTTGTCGCGCACCCGAACGGTACGGGTGTTCAGCGGGTCGGCCAGGGCCGCGGCCACCAGCAGCTCACCGGACTCGCTGATCTCCCGATGCAGGTCCTCGGACTGCCGGGTCAGTGCCTCGCGCTCGGCGGCCGGCATCGCCAGAAACTCCGGATTGCGCAGGAACATGGGGTGCTCCCAGTTCTCCGGGTTGCTGTAGATCAGAAGCAGATACTTCACCTGGCCCCCTCTCGGCACCACGATACCGGCAGTCGGGTCGATTCCGGTCAGGCCGAGGGTCCGGCGACGCCGACCACATTCCCCTCGGGGTCGGTGAAATGCCCGACGGTGAAGTCCCCGGACGCCGGCTCCGGACCCATCAGACGCTTGCCGCCCAGGCTCTCCGCCTTCTGCAACGCCTGCTCGACGTCGGGTACGCCCACGTAGAACATCACCCGGCGCTCGTACCCCTCGCCTCCGCAGACGCCGCCGTTGATGCCGTTCCCGTCGCCGGTCGTGCTGCCGTCGACGAAGTGGTAGTTGCCCGGCGCCGAGACCTTCTCGCTGGCCGCGTCACCGCTGTTGAACTCCCAGTCGAACAGTCCGCCGTAGTAGTCGCGCAGCGTACCGGGAGCGGTTCCAATGATCTCGAAATGCACCACGGGCATGCCCATGCTCGGTCCTCTTCTCGGCTCGTCGGGCACCAGGGTCGGTCCCCTCTGTGCAGAGGTCGGAGCGGATGGGGCCGGGATCGACATCCGGCCCGAAAAAATCGCGGCGGCAGCACCCCGGCGGGCCGCCGCCGCCCGGGGTGTCCGACACCGGGCCGCGACCGGACCGAAAGACTTTTCTTCACCATTGCTGAATTCGGCCACGCGTGCCCTTCCGCCTTGTCCCGCACCGGTTCGGCAGCCTAGCGTGGACTTCTGTGCACAGCTGTCAGGTAAAGCGCGCTCTTCCCACCACCGACAGCAACCGCCGTCGACACTGAGAGTTTCCAAAGCAAAGTCGACGCGTACGTCGACCGGCTCGGCTGGAACGTGGATGCCGACGCGGCGGGACGGAAGACTCTCGCCGCCGGATGCGGCTCGCCCGCCTACGCGGCATGACTCCTTGAATCGATCACGGGACATGTTGGTCCCCGATGAAACCCTAAGCAAGCCGGAACCCATGGCACCGCCTACGGAACGGCGTACGGTCAGCCGTTGTGCCGGGGCACCACCCGGTGCACCGTGGTCAACACCAGCGCCATCATCAGGCTGGCCGTACCGGCGATCCCCACCGCGCCACCGAAGTAGGCGTCGAAGAGTCGGGGCCGGTTGAGTTCGTCGACCGGGATCATCAGCACCTCGTCGGTCGACCGCAACGCGTACGCGGCGACGCCGAGAAGTCCGAGCCCGACCAGCCCGAGCAGCGTCACGATCCCCCGGTGCGCGTCCGCCCGCTCCACCTGCGCCTGCTCGCCCTGGGTGAGCACGAGCAGGATTCCCGCGCCCGCCGCCCAGGCACCGGCGATCAGCAGTGAAGCGATCGCGTCGCTGGGCCGGTGCCAACCGGCGGAGAGGGTGGCGACCCCGGCGAGCGCGGTGTACCCGACGGCGATCACCGCGCCCCAGGCGCGGACCTTGGGTGGCAGCACCAGGACCAGCGCGAGGGCGACCGACGCGGCGATGGTGGTGTGTCCGCTGGGCAGGCTGTTGCCGGCGGCGGCCCGTTCCGGGTCGACGCCGAAGTCCGGGCGGTGGATGAGGTACTTCAGTACCTGGGTGGTGACGTTGGCCCCGGCGACCAGTAGGGTCGCCACAATCGCCAGCAGCATCCGACGCCGGATCAGCGCGATGAAGCCGATCACGGTGGTCGCGGCGAGCAGGGAGACCACCGACATGGCGTTGAGGACGGTGCCGACCAGTCCGTCGATCCGGTCCCGGCCGATGCTGTTCCCGGTCAGCGCGATGGTGTCCAGCAGCTGACCGTGTTCGGTGCGTACGGCGAAGCGCCAGAGCAGGACGAACGCCACCACCTGGACCGCGGCCAGCAGCACCAGCCAGACCACCGTCAACGCCGTTTTCCGCCCCTGCATCCGGACACGGTAACGAACCCCGAATTCGGGGCAAGTCGGCGGGCGACCCGCCGATCGTCGCACACATCCCGACCGGCGCGTCGGCATCAGGACGGCCCTGCGCCGGGCCGTAAGTTAGGCTCCCCTAAGACGACTGGAGGTGGTGGATGGCGCCCGACCGGGACCGCCCGGAATCCCTCGCCGACCTGCTCGGCGGGCGGCGCGGCGGGTGGGATGCGACCGTTGCGCCGGTCGCGTTCGGTGCCGGGTGGCTGATCGGCGGCGGCTCGGTCTGGTACGGCGTCATCGCCGCCCTCGTGTGCGGTGTCGCGGTCGCCGGGTGGCGCCTGCGCCGCGGCGACCGCCCCGGTTCGGTCCTCGTCGGTCTGCTCGCCGTCTGTCTCGCCGCCCTGGTCGTGCTCCGCACCGGACGGGCAAGTGACTTCTTCCTGCTGCAACTGGTCTCGAACGCGGCGAGTGCGCTCGCCTGGCTGGTCAGCATCGTGTTGCGCTGGCCGCTGCTCGGCGTGGTGGTCGGCACCCTGCTCGGCCAGCGTGGGCGGTGGCGGCGTGACCCGGACCTGTTGCGGGCCTACCGCCGGGGCAGTTGGGTCTGGGTCTGCCAGTACGCCATCCGGTTGGCCGTGTTCCTCCCGCTCTACGCCGCCGATCAGGTGGTCGCCCTGGTCGCCGCCCGGGTGGTGCTGACCTGGCCGCTGGTCGCCGCGTGCGTGGCGGTGAGTTGGTGGGTGATCCGACGGACACTGCCACCTGGCCATCCGGGGCTGCGGCATCCAGCCGAACGCGTGGTCACCGGGCCGTAGAAAGTGGCCGACGGGGCGCGGGAAGTAAGCGGAGAGGCCGCCACGGGGGGAGCGGCCTCTCCGTAGCAAGACGGTACCTCGCGCGACGGCCGCGCGCGACCCGGGAAAGCGCTGCCTGAAAAGGATTCATCCGTACGGCACGTGGAGCCGGGCGAGTGACACCGTGGTGCCACCCGCCCGGTGGTCGTGAGCCGGCTGTTACGCCGGGGTGGTGAGCCGGCCGGTCCGCTGCGTTGTCCGAGCCGACCGGCTCACCACTGGTTGGCCTGACCGTGGGAATCAGGCCGATCGAGGAGGGTCAGCCGTTCGGGAAGAGGTTGCCGAAGTCGGCGAACGCCATCGCGATGTCGGACTGGGCCCAGAACCGGTGGTAGTTGAAACTTGGTGCCGCCCCACCGTCGAGGTACGCCTGGACCTTCGGCCAGTCCGGGTCGTCGCGGTAGAACGAGCGGATGTCGACGAAGCTCTTGCCCGGGGCGATCGCGTCACCGTTGGGCATCTCCCCGGACCAGTTCGGCGGCAGGTAGAGGCCCTGCCCGGTGGAGGCGTTGTAGACGTCGTCGAACCGCTGGTAGTCGGCCCGGGTCTCGGTGGTCGAGATGCCCTTCGGTTCGGCGTGCGCGTACATGGCGTCGAGCAGGCCCTTGGCGGTGTTCTTCGCCGCCGCGTTGCCGGACTTGGCCGCGTACCACATCAGGGTCCGGGCGTACGCCGCCCCGACGCCGACGTCGGTGCCGTGGCTGATCACCTCGACGTGCAGGTTGTTGTTGGTCGTCGGCGGGTTGGTCCAGGTGTTCGGGGCGCCGGTCCAGCGCATGTCGGACGGGATCTGGAAGTTCCCACCGGTGCCGATGGTGGTGTTGGCGATCGCCCACGGCACCCACTTGTCCAGGATGGCCTTGGCCTTCTCGTTGCCGGTCACGTAGTACAACTCGGCGACCCGTTGCAGGGACCAGACCTGCATACCGAACCACTGGTTGCTGCCCGGGTCCTCGTAGACCGGGTGGTCGTCGTAGAACATGCCGTAGAAGGTCGGCGTACCCGACGGCGGCTGGGCGTACGAGCCGTTCCAGCTGTTCGTCGCGCCGCCGGCGATGCCGCCCTCGGACGACTGCAACCACTGGTAGAACTCCAACTGCCGGTTCATGCTGTTGGTCCAGTCCGCGACCGCGGTCGCCGAGCGGGGCCGCAGCTCCGGTACGTTCGTCAGCGCCCAGGCGGTGAACGGGTTCTGGTAGCCGAAGTGGTTGTGGCTGGAGCCGATCCGCCAGGACCAGCCGGCCGCCGGGTCGGTGGCGCCGCCCCAGGCGTAGTACCACGACAGCAGGTAGTGCGCGGAGTCCTTGCCGGTGCCGGCCGGGCAGGTGCTCGCGCCGACGCAGTTGCCGATCTTCTTGAAGTACTTGTCGAACATGGCGTACCGCAGGTAGTCGCCCATCTTGGCGGCCTTGGTCACGGTGGCCGCCACGTCGGCCTGCTTGCCCTGCTCCTTGGCCCAGGTCAGGGCCCAGTACGCGGCCTGGATGGCGCGGGCGTCGGCGTCCGGGGCGTTGGTGTACTTCCACTGCTTGGCCGGGCTGTTCGGGTCACCGATGGAGATGTCCAGGTAGCCGTTGGGGCCGCCGTGGGCGAACGTGTCGCAGGACGGCTGCGGCACCGTCTCCCAGACCGACTCCTGCGGGCCCCGCTGGAAGGTGTTGATGTACGCCGGACGGGTGGTGCCGTCGCCGCAGCGGCCGAAGCCGTACGTGTTGTCGACGTCGAGCAGCCAGTGCATGCCGTAGATGTCGCCGGTGCCGTACGTCGACTGGAGTTCGTTGCGCAGCGGGTCGGTGCCGACCGGTACCGACGGCTGAAGCTGCGACGGGTACTGGCTGGGCAGGTTGTACTCGGCCGCGTACTGCGGGGTGCCGGCGACTCCGGCGGTCGCCTGGTCGTTGTGCGACGGGATGATGTAGCGCTCCATCACGGTCCAGGCGTTGTTGAACGGCGCCCAGTTCTGGGTGGCGCGGCCGTACTGCGCCTCGAGCCAGATCCAGAAGCTGAACGCCTCCGAGGTGGTCTCGTGCCCGTGGTCGGGCGCCTCGACGATCAGCGTCTCGATCGAGTGGTACGGCACGCCCTCGGGGCTGAAGTAGCCCGAGTTCTTGATCTTGCCGTACTGCTCCAGGAAGCGCGCGGTGTAGATGTTGTCGCCGCCACCCGGTGTGTCGTTGTCGATCTCGGTGGCGACGATCGACAGTGGGGCGTAACCGGTGGCGGAGGCGGTGAGGGTGGCGGTGCCACCGGCGGTGTCGGTGTCCTCCGCCGCGGCCACGGCGAGGTTGACCCCGGTGTTCCAGTTCGCCGTGGTGAGCGTCGCGGAGGCGGGCGTCACGGTGACGTCGGTGTCACCGGTACGGGCGATGGTGACCGGTACGTTGCCCGACGGCGCGGCGCTCAGCCGCAGGTTCACCGAGGCGGTGCTCCCCTCGGTGACGTTTACCGAGGTCGGGGTCGCCACCAGCACCGGCCCGCTGCCGGGGGTGACGGTGAAGGCCCGTTCCGCCGTCGCGGTCAGGTTCGCGTTGTCGTACGCCCGGGCCTGGACGGTGTAGCTGCCGGCCGGCTGGTCCTCCAGCAGATAGCTGTACGGCGCCGTGGTGTCGGTGTTCACCAGCAGCCCGTTGCGGTAGAACTCGACCCGGGCGATGGTGCCGTCCGGGTCGCTCGCGGTGGCGGTGAGCGGCACGTCGGCCGGGGCCACGAACGGGCCGGCCGGGACGCTCAGGCTCACCGTCGGCGGCTGGGGCGTACTGGTGCCGCCACAGGTCACCCCGTTGACCGAGAACGAGGTGGGCTTGGCGTTGGTGCCGGAGAAGGAACCGTTGAAACCGATGTTGGTGGAGGCGCCGGTGGCCAGGTTGCCGTTCCAGGACATGCTGGTGGCGGTCACCTGGTTGCCCGACTGGGTCCAGTTGGCCGACCAGCCCTGGGTGACCCGCTGGTTGCCGGGGAAGGCGAAGCGCAGGGTCCAGCCGTTGACCGGGTCGCCGGTGTTGCGGATCGTGACGCTGGCGGAGAACCCGTTGTTCCAGTCATTGGTCGCGTAGACCACGTCGCAGGCCGGGGCCGCCTGGGCGGCGCCGGGAGCGACGACCACGCCGAGCGCTGCAAGCACACCGGTGGCGAGGATCGCCACCCGGCGTCTTCTTGCGATGAGTTTCATTTCCTGACTTCTCCTCGCGGGCCAGGCCGGGGCGTTGCCGCCTCGGCTGGGCGCCTTCGTGCGCGGGTGTGGATGGTGGGGCCGCACGTGGGGTGGAAGGCGCCGGGAAGGTGGTCGACCCGTCCCGGACCGGGGTCGGCGATCGACGACAGAGCGCCGGACGTGGCGACTCTGGTCGGTGCTGGGCGCCGTACCGAAAATGTCGGATGCCCTCGGCGGCCCGCGGTCGGCGTGGCTCCCGCTCCGCGATAATTCGACAGTCTTGCATGGGAGCGCTCCCGCAGCAAGCAGGAAGCCTGCCAGATCCATTTAGGACAGGCTCCCGATCGGACTGACCTGCATCGAGGATGATCGAGATATGCACAGTGGCGTTACATCGACGTTGGTCTGATGTTTCGATCTTATTTTGGGTCTTTCACAAACTCGTGACGCGGGATACAGTCCAATCAACGTCGATGGGAGCGCTTCCATCGATAGCCATGCAAGTGTTCGACCTTATCAACGCGCCGCCCTTGCCCAGGGCGACGCGGACCGCTCAGCCGTGGGGCTGACGGTGGGCCAGCCCGGACTCCACCGCCAGCCGACTCACCACCGTCGAGAGGAGGTGGAACCAGAGCCACTCGCGTGGCCCGGCTCCCGCGCGACACGCACGACCTGGACGCCAATTCCGTTCGTGCGTGTGCAACTGATGGTGGGGACGGGGGTTGCCCTCCCCGTCCCCACGCTATACCCCCTTTTGCGAGGGGGAAATAGGTCGACAGGACAGGCGCCCCGCGCCGCCCGGTCGACCTGTTGCGTGCCTGGCGCCAAACACAGTCAGCCCACCCCCGGGGACTGGCGACAATGTGGTCACCGGTACGTGGGGCGCGGGCGACGGACGAGGTCCCACCCGAAAGTCTCTCGCCAGCCGAACAACCCATACGCAACTACCTGGGCAGCCGCTACCTTGTGATGGGAGCGCTCCCGACGCGATGCGCGGATGGGCCCCCACACACAAGGAGACAAGCCATATGTCCGTACTGACCCGGCGCCACCTGCTGCGCCGCGCCGCGCTCTCCGCCAGCGCCGCCACCGCCTCCCGGGTGGGCGCGGGCGCGGCGACAACGGCAGCCGTCGCGGCGAGCGCCGCCCTGGGCGGTTGCGAAACCGGCTCCGACCCCGACTCCGACCCGAACCGGGTGCCAGATCCGGAGCATCGGCTCGGGCTGCGGTTCCCGGACGGTTTCGGCTGGGGCGCGGCAACCTCGGCGTACCAGATCGAGGGAGCGGCCAAGGACGACGGCCGGGGCGAGTCGGTATGGGACACCTTCAGCCACACCCCGGGACGGACCCGGGGCGGGGACACCGGCGACGTCGCCGCCGACCACTACCACCGCTACGAGGCGGATCTCGACCTGATGCGGGAGCTCGGGCTGCGGACGTACCGTTTCTCCATCTCCTGGTCCCGGATCCAGGCCGACGGCACCGGCGCGCCCAACCAACGCGGACTCGATTTCTACCGACGGCTGGTCGACGGGCTGCTGGCCCGCGACATCGCCCCGATGGCCACCCTCTTCCACTGGGACCTGCCCCAGTCGCTGCAGGACGGCGGCGGCTGGGAATCGCGCGACGTCGCCTACCGCTTCGCGGACTACGCCGACCACGTGTTCCGGGCCCTCGGCGAGAACGTACCGGTCTGGCTGACCATCAACGAGCCGAAGACCGTGGTGCAGAACGGCTACCTGCACGGCCACCACGCCCCCGGACACCGCGACCCCGGCGCGGCCTACCTCGTCGCCCACCATCTGCAACTCGCCCACGGACTCGCCGTCGCCGCGCTACGGGCCACCGGCAACAGCAGCCGGATCGGCCCGGCGCTCAACCTGCACCCGTGCTACCCCGCCGTCGAGGGCGCCGAGGCAGCCGCCGCCACCAGGCTCTACGACGGGTACGAGAACCGGCTCTACCTGGACTCGATCTTCAAGGGCAGCTACCCCACCGACGTGCTCGACGACCTCGGCCCACAGAGCCGGATGGTCCGGGCGATCCACGACGGCGACCTGAAAATCATCTCCGCCCCGGTCGACCTGCTCGCGGTGCAGTACTACACCCCGATCTACGTCACGCCCGGCGGTGGCACGGAACACAAATGGCCCACCTCCGAGGCGAACTGGCAGCAGATCTACCCCGACGGAATGTACGACATCCTGACCCGGGTACACCGCGAATACGGCGACCTGCCGCTCACCATCACCGAGAACGGACTGCCCACACCGGACACCCTCAACGGTGACACGGTCGACGACCCGGGCCGGATCGCGTTCCTGCGCGACCACATGGCCGCCGCCCACCGGGCGATCAGGGACGGGGTGCCGCTGGAGAGCTACCACGTCTGGTCGCTGATGGACAACTTCGAATGGGCCGAAGGGTACGACCAACGCTGGGGCCTGATCTACGTCGACTACCCGACCCAACGGCGCGTTCTCAAGCGCAGCGCCCACTGGTACCGGAGGGTCATCGCCGACAACGGTGTCTGACGGCGATCCCGCGTCGGCTCGCGCCCGGCCTTCGGTCAACGAGGCAGGTGCGGCTGGTGGGGTGTGGCGGTGCGGCCGAGTGACCCCGCCAACTCCGCCACCCGCCTGGCCACCTCCGCGTGGTCGACTCCGCGCGACAGCGCCGCGATCGCGAGCTGCCAGAGCTGGTCGATCACCGGGTCCGAAGGCTGGATCGGCAACACCCGGTAGGGACGAACCATGGCCTCGGCCGCCCGGAACATGTTGGCCTCAGCCGACTGCGTGTCGCTCGTCGACGCGGCCCCGGCCACCGGGGGGACCGACCACGCCGACTCCACCACCGACGCCGGTGGAATCGGCGGCGCGGAGTGCTGTCGCGAAACCGGCGGGGCGGGTACCGGTACGACCGGAACCGCAGGCACCGGTACGGGTACGGCCGGAACCGGCTCAGCGTGCTTGAGCAGCACCGGTGTGACCCCGACCCCGAGCCGCGCACTCATCCGCCCGGCCACGTTGCTCACCCAGCGCATCAGCTTGTCCGGGTCCAGATCACGCCGGACCTTGTCGCTCATGTACCGCCCGGACTTGTCGTTCGCCTCCCAGCGACCGGTCACCGCATTCCAACCGAACTCTCCGCTGACCCGGGCCGGCCGGACGTCGGTGACGCCCGGCCCGACGAAGCCGGCCGCGATCGTCGGATGGCCCTGACCGTCCAACGACGCCTTCAGACCCTCCAGGGTCAGTTGGTCGTCATGCCGCCGCATGCCGGTCAACAACTGCTGCCACTCCTCGTCGTCGAGGACGGTACGGATCTCCTCGGTGCCGATCCGAATCTCACCATCGGGATCGACCGCGTAATGCCACCGCGCGTCCTTGCGCTCCAGGAAAGCGGGCGGAAAGTCGGCAAGCCGGTACCAGACCGGATTCAGCCGCACCTGGCCGTTCGCGGACTCCCCCGGCTTCACCCGCTTGGGCATGACAACCACGCCGTACTCGTGGTCCAGGTCGACGCCGGGCGTCACCTCCCACCCGCCGACCCCGCTACGCGCCGACGTCGACTCCTCGTCCTGGTGCGGCACCTTCGACTCCTCCGTCGACTTCTCGACCTGGCGCGGGACGACCGGCTTCTCGGTCGACTCCTCGACCTGGTGCGGAACGACCGGCTCCTCCGCCGGCGTCAATACCTGGCGTGGTCCCGCCGGCCGACCCCCGGCAAGGGTCGTCGCCAGGGCGTACGGGTCGGCGCCACCGAGCAGCGCCGCGGTCGTCCGGGAGCGTGCGTCGATCACCTCGGGGGTGGAGACCGGCAGCCGGACCGGCGACGAGCGTTGGAGCGCGTCGGCGTACCGCCGGATCCGCTTCCGCTCGGCCGCCGTACGAGCGGCCAACTCCTCCTCCACCCCATCGTGGTCCACCACCGGCAGATCCCACTCGCGTCGCTGCGGCAGCGGCGGCAGCGCCGTCGTCACGGCCTCGCGTGTCCTCACCTCAGACACCACGTGCTCGGCCTCCTCGGTGATCCGCCGCAGATGCGACTCGACCGGTGCCGGCTGCTTGAGCGGCGTCGACTCCTCGACCCCTGCCGACTCCTCGATCGGTGCCAGCCTCTGCACCGGCGGCGGCTCCTCGATCAGGATCACCTCATCGACCGATGCCGGCTTCTGCAGCGGTGGCGGCTTCTGCAGCGGTGGCCGATCGTTCTCCGGGACCACCTTGACCTCGGGCACCGGGAACGGCGGCGGGCTGACCGGCGCGTCCGGCCTGGCCTCGTACTTGGCGCTGAACTCGTCGAGCTGCCGGTAGTGGTCCTGCATCGACTTCCACCACGCGGCCTCGGCCGACTCCCGCTTCTCGATCGCCTTCCGCCAATGGTCGCGCAGAGCCGGATCCATCGGCCTTCTGGCTTGGGGCCCCGCTGGCCCGGGCTCAGACGGGTTGGTTATCTGGCTGCCCAGGGCCGCGTACTTCGCCGCCGCCTCCGCCTCCCCCATCGCGACGAACTCGTCGCCGAGGCGGGCCAACTTCTGTTCATGCGTCACGATCGCCTCGAACTCACGGCGTACGTTGTCCGGCGCGCCGCTGTTGATGCCGAGCACCCGACGCGCGTCGTCCAGCCCCATCCGCACCGCCACGACCACCTGCGGGATCTGGTCATCGCGGTGATGCCTGTCGGCCTGCACCGCGCGGGGCAGGGTCACCGTGACGGTCGGCTCGCAGACGTACTCGACCAGGACCGACCGGCCCTCCGGCTTGACGTTGCCGAAGCTGGTCGACGAGTCCTCTGTACCGGCCGCCAACGCGACCGTCTCACCGCTGATCGGACCACTGTTGCTGCTCTCCAACGCCTGGTACGGGTCGCCCAGGTAGCCCCGACCGAGCAGCAACCGGGGAGCGTGCAGCGACTGGGTGAGCCGGTTCGACCCGCTGCTGATGTTGGCCGTCTGCTGCTCGACGTGCTCCCGGTACACGGCGGAATCGACGCCGCCCAGCCTGGCCGCCACCGGCTTCAGCCCAACCTTGATCAGTGCCTCCTGCATCGACACGGTGGCACTCGGCACCGGCGGCAGTTCCAGCCCGTCCGTGCCGAAGGCCTGCCCGACGTTCGGCAGCAACATCTCCGGGGTGAACCCCTGATGCACCTGGTGCGCCCCGACGTAACCGGAGACATGCAGACGATCCGCGGCGCCGGCCAGCAACGCCTGGGTCGCCTCCTGGAGGTGGGCCGCACCCTTGAGGTCCTCCGGCGCGTACCGGGGCGGCAACAGCAGACCGTTACGCACCTGCCAGCCCGGTTCCCGGCCGGGTGTCGGCGCGGGTCGGTACGCTGCCGGCGTGTTCACGGCACCCTGACGCGGCGATGGGAGCCGCAGGTCACCGGCCCACCGGTCGACGGTCACCGGCGCCCGGAAGGTGATCGTGCCGTTCGGCACGGCCTTGCCCCGGTGGTAGATCCGGATCTGGAACTGGGGCTCGAGCGTGACCCGCGCCTTCACCCCTCGACCGGAACTGATGTCGGTGGTCCGCTGCTCCGACTCGGTCGTGGTCGAGGTCGAGGTCAGGCTGGTGGTGTTGTACTGGTAGCCAGCACCGATCGCGGCCGGCTGACCCTGCGGGCTGAGCACCGCCGACGCGGCGACGTTGGCGTAGAAGCCCCCGCCGTGGGCGGTCCGGAGCAGGTCGGTCTGGCCCTGCGCACCAACGGTACGCACGTCGATGTCGTCGTGGTTGGCGACGAACTGGTCGAACGTGACCCCCTTGTCGAGGACCGCCTCGAGGCGTACGTCGTAGAGCCGTTGGCTGAAGATCCCGGTGTCGGCGTGAATCAGGGAAACACCACCGTCGAACAGCGCCGCCCAGTTCCGCCGTACGCCGAAGCGGGACAGCGCATGCAGCATCCGGCGCCGGTTGAGCATCGGGTCCGCCAGCCCGTGCCCGGTCAACGCGTCCAGGATCGGCCGGGCCAGCGGCTGCGGATTCGGATCGCCCACCGCATCCTTCAGCGCCGCGATCGCCGGTTCCACCAGTGAGGGAACGTCGTGGAAGGTCTGCAGGCCCAGCCCGGGTGACCCGCCTGGCCGCAGGGTCAGCTTGGCGTTGCGCGCCTCGTCGGTGACCTGATTGCCGCTGGGCGTGGGCCCGGCGGGGGTCGACGTCACCGGCGGCTTGACGTCACCGAACAGACCCATCGCCGTCGCCTGCTCCTCGCTGACCCGCAGGTAGACGGCGTTTTCGATGACTGCGCTGTGACGGACCGACTTGTGGTGCTCCCAGCTGTCCGGTTGGAACGGTCTGGGTACGAGCGCCTTGGGAAAATCGGCGGAGTTCGTCACCTCGGCGGCCACCGTCGCCCGCAGGTCGGCCACCACCAGGTACGTCCGCTTCTTGCCCTTACGGTTGTTGACGTTGCGCTCGATGCCGCCGCTGACCTTGCTCCGCTTACGGGTCATCCGGTACAACAACGTCCGCTGGTAGCCGGCGGTGCCGGTACCACCACCGCCGGCCTTGTCCCCGGGGCGCATCGCCTCCCGCAGCGAGACACCGAACTGTCCCCGGGCCAGGAGCTGGGTCTCGCGGGTGCGGCTGCTCCACACCTGCACCCCGCCGCTCGGCGCGTGCTCGGTGGTGATCTCCGCTTGGACCGGTACCAGGCGTGGGTTGACCAGTTTCCCGGCGATCGAGACGTCGAGCCGGCCACCGTCGATGTCCGTGGTGAGCGGGTCGAGATCCCACTGCTTCTCGGTCATGGTGCCGAGGTTGGTGGTCTGCTGAGCGGCGGTGAGACTGTCGGTGAGGTCGGTCCAGAGCGGCATGCCCTCCTTCAGGCTCGCCTCACCGCGCAGGCCGCCGAGATGACGCCGGGACGCGCGGTCCTCGTACTGCTGTGTCTCCTGGATCGTGTCCCGGGCGAGTTTGAGCAGCTCGGCACTGCCCGGCATCGACTCGACGAACTGCCACTCCTTGACCTCCCCCTGGTCTCCCCTCTGCGGCGTCGTGGCCGAACCGGAGGGCGTGGAGGCGGAACCGGAGGGTGCCGGCTGACTCGAGGTGTCGTCGACAAAATTGCGCAGGGTGTTGAGGTCGGTTCTGGTGCGCCGGGCCAGTGGCTCCCGCGGCCCCCTGGTGACCTGCACCGGAAGGGTGACCCGCTCCTTCGGTGCGGCGCTGCCCGAGTAGAGGATGTCGACCGGGTGCCTCTTGCGCAGGCTGTACCGGGGCAGAGCCTTCCCACCGACCTGCACCGCCGCGTCCCTACGCGTGAACGCCGTGCCGTCCGCGTGCCGGATGCTCCTGACCCGGGTTCCCAACCCGATCCGGGAACCCTTGTCGCGGCCGATCCCGACCTTGTACGGGTAGACCCGCACGACCAGCTCCAGGTCGCCGTGGTAACGCTCCGAGCTCGGCGTGCCGCCGTGCAGCGCGGTGTCCTGTCCGGTCACGTCCACACCGCCCTGCTGCGCCCGGCGCCCCTGCAACTCGACCGAGGCCGCCGGGCTGAAACCCGTGTTCACCGCACCGTCGCTGGACCGGAAGATGAGCCCGCCCTCGACGGCCGCCGCAGCCCGCCACTGGGCGCCGCCGGCGGCACTGTCCTGCTCACTTCGGCTCTGGAAGTTACGTACGGCGACATTGCGCTCCACACCGGTGTGCACCAGCTCCTGCGGATGCCGGGCCGTCACGTGGACCACCACCTGACGGCTGGAGAACCACTTGGTCCGGGTCAGCCGGACCGCGATCCCGCCGTTGAGCAGGGTGGTGTAGTTCTGCCGCAGCGCCGGCACCGACAGCGCCCGGTCCAGCTCCGCCTGGTTGCGCTGGCGTTCACTGGCGGAGCTGGAAAAGCCCATCCGCTGCGCCACACCCTCGCGGCGGAACCGGGGCAGGAAACCACCGCCGAAACGCCGGACCAGCCGCGCGGTCTGCTGATGCAGATCGGAGAACTGGCTCATCTCGTACGGCATCGCATGCCCGCCCTTTTCGGCGAACGGCGGCAGATGCTTACCTGGCCCCTGCTCCGGGTCGATCTCACGGATCTTGCCCTTGCTGTTCGGGTCGATCGACACAGTGCTTGTCCTGCGGAACTCCCTTTCCTGCTGAGGATCGCGCTGCTCGCTGTCGGCGCCCTCGATGGACACCGTGCTGGTTCTGCGGTACGCCTTCGGCCGTTCCGGCAACGTGACACTGGTTCTGCGCTGGTCCCTGGGCGGTACGACAGAGTCGGAGCTGGTTCTGCCGTACTCCCTGGCCGACCCGGTGCTTGTCCGCGCGGGCAGCGTGCCGGTCCGCTTCAGCATGGGCGGTCGCACGTCCCGGACCATCTCCTCGGCCTTGGCCTTCGGAAGGCGGGACAGCACGCTCAGATCCAGCACGATCGGGCGTACGCCGGAGCGGAACGGCTTCTGGAAGGCGTTGACCCGGGTAGCGGTGTTGATGGTGAGCCGTACGTTCACCTTGGCCAGAACGTTCTCGATGTCCTTGAACTCGGTGCCGGTCCGGGTGGTGCTGCCCTGCCGGGCACTGGTGGTGGTGTTACGCCGGAAACCCAGGCTGAGTCGCAGTTGCACGTACGCCCACCCGAAGCCCCAGCGGATCGGCACCGCGCTACCGCCGCCGCCGACCGAACTGATGTGCTGCTCCCGACCGTTGACCGAGTACCCGGGCTGCCACCGGAACGAGGACTTCTTGACGTCCGCGACCAACTGCATCCCCGTGACCTCCGCGTTGAGCTGGAGGGCCACCGCCTGGCGGCGGGACGGGCTGAGGATCAACGGCGAGTTCACGTCGCTCTCCAACGCCGGGAGCAGTTGCCCCAGCACGCTGGGCTCACTCAACAGCGTTCGGAGCTGCTCCCGGCTGAGACTCCCCTGGTCGACGGTGCCGGTCGGTTGGAACTGACGCAGAATGTCCTCGACGACCTCGTTCCAGGTCCGCGAATCCGTGGTGTTGTCGTCCTCGACCGTGGTCAGGGCGCCCACAGCTCCGTCGTTCGAGGCAAAGGTGCCCGGCTGGGCGACGGTCACCGCCCGGGCGTCCAGAATCCGGACCACGTTCAGGTTCTGGACCAGCGTCGACACGTCGAAGCTGCCCCGCTGCATGCCGTCGTTACGCGGGGTCGCCTTGGCGATGTCGTCCAGCGTGCGGAAGCCAACCTGGGCGGTGACCACGTTCGGCGCCGCTCCCGCATCGTCTGCCGTCGACTGGTGCGCCGGTGGTGGGGTGGGTAGTGCCGAGCCCGGCTTGCCGACGTGCACGGCGAACCGGACCGGCGCCAGCACCAGGTGGGACGCCCCGCCGCTGCGGATGTTGTGCGAATCGAAGAGGGTCGCGCCACTCTCGCTGGTCACCGCCGCCTGGGCCAGGGCCATCTCGCCGGACGCCCCGCCACCCGGTCCGAACCGGCCGCCGATCATGAAGCCGGCGCCGACGGCGAGGCTGTCACCGGAACTCTCGGTCTCCTTCAGCGCCGTACTGAAGTCGTTCCTGGTGTCGTACTTGGCCTTGTCGTGACTCTGGTCCAGCCGTTGCTGCTGGTCGGTCAGCCGGGTGGTGGAGACGGTGACGCTGTGCCAGCGGCCGGTGCCGTCGCGGACGTCGAACGTACGCCCACCATTGGTGAAGAACGACTGGAGATCCCCGCGAAGCGCGTTCTCGATGCCGCTGAAGTCGACACTGATCGCCTGTCGGCCGCCCCGGGTGAACCGGTGCACGATCGGCCGAATTCGGGCACGTACCCGTTCCTCGACATCGGTCCGCAGGTCATTGACCAGCTTGTCGAGGTCGGCGGCGCCGTCCACCTCGTACAGCAGATCGGGCTGATCCTGGTAGAGCGAGCCGCTCGGCGTCGGCACGACGGTCGACGTGGACGCCTCTTTTTTCAACTCGTCAGTTCTTTGCGACTTCGACGACCCCGGCTTGAACAAACGACGGTGCATGCCGGGCCCGGGGTTGCGCGGCGAGTCCACCAACGCCTCGACGAGGGACGACGTGCCCGGCCGGTTCTGGGGTCCGGCCGCCTCGGCCAGCGGCACCCAGCGGCCGGCTGCGTCGGTCAGCATGACCCGGGCCAGTGGCAGGTTCTCCGCCAGTCCCTGGTCGGACGTCGCGTCAACCCAGCCCGCAGGATGCTGGAGGTCCACCCACTTCAGCCCGCCCGGCTCCCCGACCGGTACGGTCGCGTCGGCGTGCAGTTCGAACATGTGCGCGTCGCCGCCCGGCGGGCGTATCCACACGTACGCGCTCCAGCCGTCCCGCCGCGCGCCCTCGGCATCGGTCAACAGCGTCCTGAGCGCGTCGGCGTCACCCCCGAACTGCTCCCATGAACCGTCGACCGCGTGCGCGAACTCCCGGGGGTCGCCCCGCCCCAACAACGTCTCGTCCACGGTGCGCCGGGCGAGCCGGCGGTGTTTGGCCAGGTACGAGGCGAGCAGGCCGGGATAGCAGTCCGGCTCCCCGGTCCAGACCGGTCGGGTGGGGTCCGCGAGCAGCCGACCCAGGCCGGTGCTCACGTCATGCGCCGTCCGGGACGTGGGCTCGTCGCCCCGCCCGAACACGTTTCCTTGCCCGTGGGCGTCCTCCCGCCGGAGGGCATCCTCCTGCCTGAGGTCCGCTGCCACCTTCCGCAGTACGGCGGATTCCTGCGGTGTCACCCTGGCGTCCTGCGTCGTGGGCACCCGCCGCACCTGCTCCGGACCGGTGTCCGGGCGCTGACCGTCGGGGCGGTTCCCGTCCGGGCGCTGACCGTCGGATCGGCGGCCGTCCGGCACGTTCTGCACCGGCTCCGGCCGGTTCGGTACGACCTGCGTGTCCCGGCGTACCGGCCCCGGCTCTGTCCCGGCACGCGATGTCGGCTCGCCGGTGCGCTCCCGGGTCGTGACAACAGGTTCGCCGGTCGACGGGGTGCCCGGGCCGGTTCCCGGCACCGAGGTGATCGGCGTCGGACCGGTACGCGGAACGGCCGGCCCGGTGGCGGCGGCCGACGTGGTCGAAGCCGACGTGGTCGAAGCCGACGTAGTCGACGTGGTCGAAGCCGACGTAGTCGACGTGGTCGAAGCCGACGTGGTCGAAGCCGACGTGGTCGAAGCCGACGTGGTAGAAGCCGACGTGGTCGACGTGGTCGACGTGGTCGAAGCCGACGTCACCGGAGTTGGCGTGGACACCGACGTGCTCGGGGTCGACGTGGAAACCGACGTCACCGGAGCGGGCGTCAGAACCGACGTGCTCGGGGTCGGCACGGTCGGGGTCGGCACGGTCGGGGTGACGGTGCCAGCCGGGCCGAACGGGATGGTCGGGACCGGCGCCGGTCCGGTGGACTCCGGAGCCGTGACCGGTTGCGGAGTGGAGGGAATGTTCGGGGTAGGGGACGTACCCGTCTGCTGCGGCACGACCGGCGACCCGGGTGGGGTCGGCGGGGCCTGCGACATCGGCGGGTTCGCAACTCCCGGGGACGAACCGGGCGAGGTGCCCAGATTAGGCGGGAGGCCCGGTCCGGGCGAGGACCAGTGGTCCGGCCCGAGGGACGGCCAGGCCGGATTGGCGCCACCGCCGCTGGTTGCCCCGCCGCCGGCGCCCCCTACCCCACCACCGGTAACCGGTTGGGGAACGCTGATTGACGTACCCGTGTTCGTCCACGGTCCCGCAGGTCCGGTCATACCGGGTGCTGCGCCTGTCCCCGCCTCGTATGCCGGCGGGGGATCGTAGGCAGGCGGTCGGTAGTCGGACGGCTTGGATTTGGGCGGCGGATCGGCGTCCAATCCTCTGGCCGGGTTGTTGATGTCGTCGTTGCGGTGGCGCAGCGTGTATCCGAGCGCCGTACCGGCGCCCTCGGCGGCGCCGGAGAGCGCGCCGGAGACTGCGGTGGCGGGCATCGTGCCCCACTGCCAGCCCTCCCCGGTCATCGACCCGTACGTGCCCTCGGTGATCATCTCGCTGGTCGCCTCGTGGCCCAGATCCTCGATGAATCCGACCAGGGTCGGCGGCTCGTCCGGGGCGACCGCACGGCCCCCGGCGCCGGCCAGATCCTTGCCGCCGGCCTCGGCGGCCTCCTTCCCACCAGCCCCGGCGATGTTGCCGACCACGTTCTCACCGGCGCCACGCAGCGCGTTCCGCCCGCTCCGGATCAGCGCGGTGGCCGCCCCGCCGCCGGCACCGAGCACCACGCTGACCACGCCGCCCCACGCCCCGACCGCTGCCGCGTCGGCGGTCAGTTTCGGGTTGAACCTCTCCCGGGTGCCGTTACGGATCTGGAGTGCCTGCACGATGGTGTCCATCAGGACCTGCATCCCGATACCGACGACCTGACCCATCGCCACCGCGAAGATCAGCCGGGCCAGCCAGAGCGCGATCTTCCACTTGTCGACCAGCAGCCGCATCGCGAGGGCGTCCAGCACCCCCGGGAAGAACCACGCGATGGCCAGCGCGAACGCGAGCTCGATCATCAACTCGATGATCGTCGCGATGATCATCAGCTTGGTGTACTCGAGCTGGGTAGCGGTGTCCTCGAGGTCGGATCCCAACCGCCGGACGTACTTGCCGGCGATGGTGAGATAGCCGGGGTCCTCCAGGTAGTTCCCCATGGCGTCGACAAAAGCCCGCTCAGACGCGCCCACCACCCCGTTGCTGATGGTGTTGACCGCGGTGACGAAAAGCGGCAGAACCTCTTCCAAGCCGTCCGCGGCCGCGATGTGCGCCTGCGCCAGGTTACGGATCCGGTCCTCGTTCGTCCCGGGGAATTCCTCGCCGGTGAGCCACTTCAGGAAGGTCGCGACATCGTCCGACACCTCGATCGCCATGGTCCCGTGCCACCTCCCACCGGGCGCGAGCGGCGAAAGGAACCCGTGCACCGACAGGGGCGGCAGAACCGCCCAGGCATGACCGGCCCGGAACCGGGGCGGTTCACCGGGCCGCCGGGGTCGGGCGGCTTGAGCCATCGGCAGCGGGCATGAACGAAAGCTGACCGTAGTTAGGAAACAACTACGTGTCCGGAAGTGAACGGGACCACAAGGGACGGTGAAAAAGTGAGTGGGCCCGTTCACCGAGCCGTCCCGCGCACGGAGCCGATCGTCCTGAGGAAGCGACCCGGCGAAGCAAATCGGCCAGCAGGTGAACTGGCGGCCGGCGCGGGCCGTCGTGCTATTTCGGAGACGGTACGCAAGGGAGAGCAACCAGAATGCGACTTACGTCCGGCAGCGGTGGTGTGTCGAAGCTGCGCACGCGGCTCGTCGACCTGTCCGCCCGAGCCCAGCGCCGGTCCACCCTGCTGCGCCGGGCCGCCTACCTGCTGCGCGGCGGCCTGGACCGGCTCGACAGTCCCCTGCGGCGGACCGTCGCGGCCGGGGTCCTGCTGGTCCTGGTCGCCGGGACCGGTGTGGTGGCGGCGTCCGGGCTCGGCATCGCCACCGCCGACGACGCGATCCGCACCGGACGGCCGGTTCCGCCCGGTCAGGTACAGACGATCGCGGCCGCCGCGCTCTCCTGCCCGGTCCTCACCCCGGCCCGGCTCGCCGGGCAGCTGATGGCCGCGTCCGGCTTCAACCCGTCCGCGCGCTCGGACAACGGCGGCGAGGGTGTCGCCGGCCTGACCGAGAGCGCGTGGAACGCCTGGAAGCCCGCTCCGGCGGCGAAGCGCAGCGACCCGACAGCCAACATCGTCGCGCTCGCACACCACATGTGCGACCTGTCCGGACAGCTCCGGCAGGCCGGGGTGGGCGGTGACCAGTGGCGGCTGACGCTGGCCGCGTACCACTCCGGGCTGGACGCCGTACGGGACGCCAAACGGGTGCCGTCCCGGGCCGACCGGTACGTCTCCACCGTGGCCGGCTACGCGGCCTGGTACGCCCGGCGGCCGGAGTTCTCCCGTACCGGTCCGAGTGCGTCAGCCGGGCCGGTGGGCGGGGTGGAACCGCGCCCGGGTACCCCGGCCGCCCCGGTACCCGCCGATTACCTGGCGGCGATCCTGGCGGCTGGGAAGACCTGTCCGGCGGTGTCGGCGGGCCGGATCGCCGCGCAGTTGATGGCCGCGTCGGCGTTCAACCCGAACTTGCGTGGTACGAGCGGCGCCCAGGGCATCGCCCAGTTCAACCCGACAGTCTGGGCCCGGTACGCACCGGACGCCGCCACACTCTCACCCTGGGACCCGCAACAGGCGATCGCCGCGCTGGCCGTGGTGATGTGCACGCTGGTGGAGGGGCAGAGCCGGGTGGGGCAGGGCGACCCGTACCCGGCGGCGCTCGCCGCCTTCCAATGGGGACCGGAGGCGGTGCAGCGTGCCGGCGGTGTCCCGGACGAGGCGGCGATGCGCGACTTCATCGGCCTGGTGCAGAGCTACGCCGCCGTCTACGAACGCGACCCGCGCCTCGGCGGCACCCCGCAGGCCAGCCCTGGTCGCAGCGGTCCCCCACGTTCACCGTCCGCCCCGGCCGGCAGCGCGTCGCCCGGCGGCCCGGCCAGTCCGCGTACCGGCGGGGACCAGGGCCCGACGCCAGCGGCCGGCGGGCAACCAGCACCCGGCGGACAACCAGCACCTGGCGGACAACCGGCCCCGCCGCCGGCACCGGCCCCCAGCCGCACCAGCGCGGCACCGCCGCCGCCACCCCCGGCCCCGAAGCCGCAGCCGGTCGGCGGAGCCGGGCCGATCATCGGGTACGGCAGCAACCGCTGCATCGACGTGACCGACGGCGCCTACCAGAGCAACCCGCAGTTGCAGATCTGGACCTGCAACGGCGGACCGAACCAGCAGTGGACGATCTACAACGACGGCACGGTCCGGGCGTTCGGCAGGTGCATGACCGTGGCGGGCGGCTCCACCACCAACGGCGCGAAGATCGTACTGAGCACCTGCTCGGGCAGCAGCTCCCAGCTGTTCACCCTGAACAACGCACACGACCTGGTCAACAAGCGGGCGGACAAGTGCGTCGACGCGCTGGACAAGCAGAACGGCGACGGGACGCGGTTGCAACTGTGGGACTGCGGCGGCACCTCCAACCAGAAATGGCACCGGTGAAGCCCACGACTGCTGACCCCAGCCCAGTACCCTCTGCGGCAGCCGCTCGTCGACAGGAGTAGACCACCATCATGACCGTGCACCCCGGGCAGCAGGCCGCCGCGGCGGCCCCCGCCACCGGCACCTCCGCCACCCCGTCGCACCAGGGATCCGGCAACGACGGGCCGCCCGTACCCGGTCCGGTCGTGCTCCCCTCGGCCGGCCCGGCCTGGCAGGTGCCCAGCCAGCCGGCCAGCCCGAAGCACGACAGCGCGACGGCCGTGCCGGCACCGCCCGGTCCGGCCGGTGCGGACGAGCCGGTGGGCGGCCCGGGGCAGAAGGCCGCGGAGTGGGGCTGGCGGGGGCGGGCCAACCGGCTCACCGGCGGGACGCTGACTCTCACCGCCACCCGGGAGGAACTGGTCCACCGGGCGGCGCGGCGACGGCTGCTGCGCTCGTTCAGCCGAACCATGTCGGTCGTGGTGGCGAATCCGAAAGGCGGTGCCGCGAAGACCCCGACCGCGTTGATCGCCGCGGCGACGCTCGGCTTCTACCGTGGCGGATACACACTGGCCTGGGACAACAACGAGACGCGTGGCACCCTCGGGATGCGCGCGGAGGCGTCCACCCACCAGCAGACCGTGGTCGACCTGCTGCACCAGATCGACGACTTCCTGGCCACCACCGGCAGCGTGGGGCAGCTCTCCGCGTACCTGCGCCCGCAGAGCGCCCGGTTCGACGTACTCGCGTCGGACGACGCGGCGGGCAGCATGGAAATCATCGACGACGAGGCGTTCCGCAAGCTCTGGACCGCACTGTGCCGCTTCTACCGGCTCATCGTGATCGACACCGGGAACAACATCCGCGCGGCGAACTGGCAGTCGGCGACCGCGGTCGCCGACTGCCTGGTGGTACCGACCACGGTGCAGCGGGACGTGGCCGACAGTGGGCTCTGGATGCTCGACCACCTGATCCGCACCGGCCGGGCCGACCTGGCCGAGAACGCGGTCGCGATCGTCTCCTGCGCCGACCCGAAGCCGGACATGGCGCTCCTCGACGACATCGTCGATCGCTACCGCCAGGTGGTCCGGGACGTGGCCGTCATCCCGTACGACCGCCTCATCCGGTCCGGCGGGCGGATCGAGTACGACCAACTCGCCGTACCGACCCGCCGGGCGTGGCTGATGGCCTGCAGCTCGATCATCGACTCACTCGGTATCCGCGACCAGGACTGAACGGCCAGGCACTGGTCGCGTTCGTACGCCGAACCGCCTCGACCGCCCGACGCAACGCCGAGCGGGCCTGCCGGTCCAACTCCGCGTCGCGTCCCGGCCCCGTCGGGTCGTACGTCGGGTCGCCAGCCGTGGCGGGCGTCTCGCCGGACTGTTCGCCCCGCTCCGGGCCGGTGTCGCGCAGCAGCACCAACACCGGCTCGTCGCGGCCGAGATGCTCGACCTCGACCACCCTCAGCCGGCTGCCGGGCGCGAACCGTACCCGGTCCCCCACCGGCGGTCCCGCCTCGCCCGTCCGCAGACCGGCGACCGACCAGATCAGCAGCACCGGCCCGGCCGGCTCGGACCGACCGGGTCGCTGCGGCTGCCACGGCGCCGTGGTCCCGGTCAGTTCCTCGGGCACGCGCACGTCCTGTCCCGCCCGCCAGTCCGGCGTCGGGTCGAAGCCCCAGTCGGCGAACACAACGCCGGTGTAGTGCCCTCGGCTGGCAGGCCGGGTGGGAACCTGATCCTGGCGTTCGGGCTCTGGGCTGGACCAGTGCTCAGCCGCCGGTCCGGGCATCGGCGCCTCCTCCACCCGAATCTCGGGCGTCGGCGCAGGTCGAAGCTGGGGCGGAGACTGGGGCACGGATACCGGACCGGGTGCCGGGTCCGGCTCAAGTGCCGGCCCAGGCTCGGACACTGGCTCAGGTTCGGGTGCCGGCTCAGGCTCCGGCTCCTGGGCTGGTGTTGGCGCTGGTGTTGGCGCTGGCGCCGGTTCAGGCTCGGGCTCGGATGGTGCTTCCGGTCCGGGTACGGCTCCGGGCTCCGGCTCGACGGCTACTCGGCCGGGTAGTTCGACCAGGTGACCCGGACCGACCACGGCCAGCAGCGGACCGTGACGTTCGACCACCGGCTCCCACAACCCGGCATCGCCCTCGGCCGGCGGACGCGTCACCACCACTCGCAGCACGCTGGCGGTGTCCACCGGCAACCGGTTCACCACGGCGTCGAGCACCGTCACCGCCCTGGCCGGCCGCGCGACGCCCGTCGCACCGACCACCAGCAGCGGGTGGCGGTCGTCGATCGGTAGCCTGCGGACCAGCTCCTGCTCGGAATCGTCGTCCGCCGACCGCAGCCACAACCCGGACCGGATCACCTCGACCGCCCAGTCCGGTTCTACCTGCTGCGCCCCGGCCGAACTCGGAACACCTGGCAGAGGGTCACGCCACTGTGTCACCTGCGGGGCGGCACCAGCGCGGTAGATCAGCCGCTGCGCGAACGGACGCCAGCGGCGCCGGTCGTCGGATTCGACCGGCGCGGATCGGCTGCCACCGGTGTCGCCCGCTTCGCTGACCACCTCGATGGTGCCGCCGGTACGGGCGGCCAACCACTCCCCGACCGTGTCGGCGGTGCCGCCCTCGGCCCCGTACCGCACCAGGAGCATCCGGCGCCGCAGTGCCCGGGGCAGCGCCTCGAGCATGGCGTAGACCGGCTCGGGTGGCAGTGGCGCACCAGCCGGGCGGCCGATCACCACGGTCAGCCGCTCCGGGTCCACCGGCACGGACAGCACCGCCGCGGTCAGCGACGGTACGGGTGGTCTGGTGTCGTGCAGCCACAGGCCGGCCGGTACGGCGGTCATCCCCACCTCCGGCGGCAGGACCCGAGGGCTGAGCGGGAGCAGACGTTCCCAGTCAGGTGCGGGCTGCCGGGCACCTTGCCGCTCCCCCGCTTCCCCCGGCCGGAACCGCCACCACTGTCCGGTGGTGACGAACAGCATCCCGCTGGGCAGCAGCATCACCGGCCCGGCTGGGGCGAGCACCTCGATGCGCAGCTCGTCCGCGATCACCTGGCCGATGCCTGGTCGCCCGGCCTCGGAGAGCACGAGCCGGATCGACGCGCAACGTACGGGCAGGTGGCGGCCGAGCAGCGCGGTCAGGGTCGGCAGGTCCAGTGGTGGGTCCGCGGCCACGATGACCGTGTGTCGGTCCCGCTCACGGGGCAGACGGGTGGGCGCGAGCTCGGGTGGCAGCGCGTTGCCCCGGACGATGAGCGTGACCCGGTCGTACCCGTGAACCCGCGGTTGATCGATCCGGTTGCGCATCACGCCATCCTCACGCACGGCCCCACCGGGCGGCGAGGTGGGCCGGGCTCCGCCCCACGCGTACGTGACCATGGTGCCGGCAATTCGAACGGTGGGGCCTACTCGCCGTCGTACCCGGGTACGACGGCGGCGCAGGCGTCGAGTACGGCGAGCATGCCCAGCGTGACGACAACCCGCAGCCGCAGCCGACCCCACCGGGCCAGGGACCGGACCAGCAGGCACGAGTGTGACGGCTTTTCGGTGCCGGTGAGAGGGCCGCCGGGTCCGCTCGATTGGCTCGGTAGGCGGTCGGAGCCGAACGGTCCGGACCTGCCCACGGTCACCGGCAGTCGGAACCCGGGTCCGTGCGGCCGGCGTCTGGACGCTGGCGGACGGGGTGCCGTCGGTGGGTCGAGCCGGTCGGGGTCGTCGCGGACCCGGTCGTCGAGCAGCTCGCGTACGTCGGCGGCGGACAGACCGCCCAACGCGCTCGCTGCCGGGCCGATGTCGTCGCAGGCGTCCTGACAGGCGGGACAGCCGGCGAGATGTCCTTCGAAAGCGTCGACCGCGGCAGGGCTGAGGGCACCCAGAAGGTACGGTGCGCTGTCCGCGCACTGGGCACGGCGGTCTTCGCTGTGGTCACTCATCGGCGCGTCAGATCTACTAGGTGGCATGACCCGTCCAACGATCGTGTCAGGTCAATAGTGGGCCCGGCAACAAGCATCACCCGTACGACGTGCCAAACCTGAAGATGGTTCACTACCCGGCTGGAGACCTTCGCGATCCCGTCCGTCGGCCCGCGCCGGTCAGCCGGCCCCGGTCATCCGGCGTCGGTCGGCCCGATCGCCGCGCGTAGCGCCCGTAACGCATAGTGTGCACGCGACTTGACCGTGCCCTCCGGAATGCCGAGCCGGGCGGCGGCCTCGTCGGTGGAGCGACCCAGGAAGTACAGCTCGACCAGCACGGCCCGGTGCGCCGGGGTCAGCTTGGGCAGGGCACGCCGGACGGTCTGCACCGCCACCACACCCTCCGTGGCGTCGGTGCTCTCCGCCAGCTGTGTCATGTCGGTCACACCTACCTCGGTCGGCCGGGCCTGCCGTGCCCGCGCCGCGTCGATCGCGATCCGCCGGGCCACGGTGAACAGCCACCGACGCAACGCCTCGGCCTCGGTCGGCAGCCGGTCCAGGTGACGCCACGCCTGCAGCATCGTGTCCTGCAACAGGTCCTCGGCCAGGTACCGCTCGCCCCAGGTCAGACGTAACAGGAAACGGTAGAGCGGTTCCGCGTGGTCCGCGTGCAGCGCCTGCATCCGAGCGGTGGCCGCCGAGACGTCGGCCGACCACGCGTTATCGGCACCGGCCAGAGTGGGCTGCTGCACCATGCCCACGCTAGGCACCAAGAGCATCGAACGCCTCCACCCGACTACTTCATGTTCCTCGTCGACGCGCATGTGCGCACGGCGCCGTGCGTCACACACCGACGGTTCGCTGAAGCATACGGTCGTGACGGGTCCAATCAAGCAATCAGAAAAGACAAGTTCTGGTATACCGCGTGGCCGTTACGGAACCTCAGGTCGCCGCGGTCACCGCCGGTGAAACATCCTCCACTAAAAGTGTCCGCAACTGATCGACGTTCGGTGCGCTCAGCGTCCGCAGCCGGCCCGCCTGACGTGTGATTGAGTCCTCCAACAGTTGACGGGCGTAGCGCCCATTGCCAAAGGCCCGCCCTTTTGGTACGCCCTCGAAATGCTCACGCAGCGCAATCAACGTCCCACCTGGACACTCGTATCCGCTCGCCGAGGCGAGCCCCTGGAAAATCGCGACGAGTTCGTCGGGGCTGTAGTTCGAGAAGTGGATGCGACGGGAGAAGCGGGAGGCCAGGCCGGCGTTGGCGGCCAGGAACGTTTCGATCTCCTGCTCGTACCCGGCGGCGATCACGACCACCTCGTCCCGGTGGTCCTCCATCAGCTTGACCAGGGTGTCGATCGCCTCCCGACCGAAGTCCTGCCGGGCGTCCGGCGGGGCCAGGGTGTACGCCTCGTCGATGAACAGCACCCCGCCCCGGGCCCGCTCGAACGCCTCCCGGGTGCGTTGGGCGGTGTGACCGATGTACTCCCCGACCAGGTCCGCCCGGGCCACCTCGACCAACTGTCCGCCGGCGAGTACGCCGAGCGCGGTCAGCAACTGCCCGTACAGCCGGGCGACGGTGGTCTTACCCGTACCGGGCGGCCCGGAGAAAACCAGGTGCCGGGAGATGGACGGAGCCGGGAGTCCGGCCCGTACCCGGGTACGGATCGTCGCCAGCAGATCGATCATGTCGGCCACCTCGCGCTTCACCCCACCCAGCCCGATCATGCCGTGCAGCCGGCCGAGCAACTGGTCGACCTCGTCGACCCGGGCCTCGCCGGCGCGTACGCCGCTCGCCGCCGGGGCACCGAGGTCCTGGGGCAGCAACTGGGCCAACTCCACCCCGTCCGACGAGGTCGCCTGCGAGAGCCGGAACGCCTGCCGCCCGATCATCTCCTCGAACACCTTCCGGGCGACCCGGGCGTTGCCGAAATTGGCGTCCCGGGCCATCCCGTCGAACAGCCGGGTCAACGCCAACCGGGTGTCGTACTCCAGCGAGTAGTGGTGCGTGCTGCACATCCGCTCGACGATGGTGACCAGTTCCTCGGTGGCGTAGCTCTCGAACTCCACGGTCTTGGAGAACCGGGAGGCGAGACCAGGGTTGGAGTCCAGGAACGCGCGCATCTGCACCGAATACCCGGCGACGATCACCACGATTTCGTCCCGGTGGTCCTCCATCAGCTTGACCAGGGTGTCGATCGCCTCCCGGCCGAAGTCGTGCCCGCCGCCACCACTGTCCACCGGGGACAGGGCGTACGCCTCGTCGACGAAGAGCACCCCGCCCCGGGCCTCGTTGAACTTCTCGGTGGTCTTCACCGCCGTACCACCGATGTGCTCGGCGACCAGATCGGCCCGGGCCACCTCGACCAACTGGCCGGTCCCCAGTACGCCGAGCGCGGCGAGGATGCGCCCGTACAGCCGGGCCACGGTGGTCTTGCCCGTACCCGGGGCGCCGGCGAACACCATGTGCCGGGACATCGGCGGCGCGGGCAGGCCGGCCGCGGCCCGACGCTGGCTGACCCGGTGCAGGCCGACGAGCGTCGCCACCTCGTGCTTGACTCCGGCGAGCCCGACCAGCGCGTCGAGTTCGGCCAGGAGCGGGGTGGCGAGGTCGGAGGGTCCGTCGCCCGGTGGCCTGCCTCCGGCGGGCACCATCACCCCGAACGGCTGGGCCAAATCCCCCGTGAACGGGGCACCGCCGCCACCGTGGGCAGCGGGACCCGCTGGGCTGGTGCCGACCGCCTGGTTGCTGCCCTTGGTGGAGGGACGGAACGGGCCGCCACCGTTGCCGGCCATCGTGGTCGCCTCCACCTGGACCGGCTCGACCGTCTCCCGGAGCAGACCCTCCCCCACGTTCTCGAACAGTTCGCAGCCGTCCACCCGCCCCGACGAGCCGGCGGCGAACCGCACGCCCGGCCCGCCGCTGCCATGCACCCGGGTACGCAGCAGCGTCAGGTTCGCCTCCCGCTGCACCAGGATGCCGACCGTCCGGGCACCGCCGAGGTCGGATCCGCTGACCGTCGCCGTACCGCCGACGTTGAGGAGCAGGCCCACGCCACCGCCTTGCACGGTGGACTGGTCGAGCGTCAGGGTCGCGCCGGTCTCGACCAGGAGCCCCCCGGCCGCGCATCGCTCGATCCGCGCCTGCCGGACGGTCGGCCGGGCCTCGTCGAGCAGCCGTACCCCGTATTCGAGGGCGTCCTCGATGACGCAGTCCTCGATCAGCGGCGCGGCCGAGCCACCGACGACCACTCCGCTCGGCCCGCCGTGCACCGTCACTCCGCGTACCGTGCCGGTCGCCTCTGCCTGGAACAGCAGCGCCCCGGCAGGTCCGGCGGTCACCCGGCCGCCCTCGATGGTCGGCGCGGCCGAGCCGGTGACGGCGACCGCGGCCGCCTCGGTACCGTCGATCTCACCGTCGGCGAACACCCCGGTGGACTGGTCGAGCACGAGCAGCCCGTGCCCCGCCGCCCCGTGGACACGACAACCGCGTAACACCGGACTGGCGGTGCCGGAGAGCACCACCGCGTGCCCTCCGACGGTCCGGATCTCACACTCCTCCAGCGTCGGTTGTCCACCGGTGACGACCACCCCGGACCCGGGCAGGTCGTGCAACTGGCTGCGGACGACCCGGATCGCGCCGTCCTCCTCCACCGCCACGGCGGGACCGTCGACGGCGCTGATGTCGCACTCCTCGACGGTGCCCCGCCCGCCCCGGGTGGACAGCACACCGGTCCCCCGGATGTCGGTGAAGGTGCAGCCGCGCAGGACCGGGTCGGCCCCGCCGACAATCACCGCGCCGGCGCTGCCCGCGTCCCGGACGGTGGTGCCGCTGACCGTGCCGGCCGCGTCCCGTTCGAACAGGAAACCGGCGCCGTCCGGGTTGCTGACCTGGCAGTCACGCATCTCCACCCGTCCACCGGGCACGTGCACCGCGACGATCCCGTGCCCGGTGACCGTGCACTCGGTCGCGTGCAACGTGCCCCGCCCGACCTGCATCGCAGGCAGGTTGGCGCCGCCGCCCCGCACGGTCAGCCCGCGCAGCGTGACGCTTCCCCCGGCGACGAAGACGGCCACGCCGTCCCCACCGTCGATGGTGACCGTGCCCGGCCCGTCCTCGGCCACCACCGTCACGTTCCCGGCCATCCGCAACTGCTCCGCGTACGTCCCCGGCTGCACGATGACCGTGGCGCCGGGAGCGGCGGCTGCCAACGCCGCGGTGATGGTCGGCAGGCACCCCGGTTCGGTCTGGGACACCGACAGCATGCTGTTGATCACGCTCGTCCACCCTCGTTCACTGCCACAGCACCGGCGACCGCCGGCAACGGGAAAGGCCGGCCCACGTCGTCCAGACCGGGTGCGAAGGCCAACGGTACGGAGGGGTCCGCACCGCCGGCCGAGGTCGCGCCCCGGTCAGCCGCCCGCAGTTGGGACAGGATCCGCTCGGCGCTGTCCCGCCCACCCCGGTACGAGGCGGCGAGGTCACGCAGCAGGACGCGTACCGTCTGGTCCGTCGTCTGCTCGTCCACGGCGAGCACCTGGAAACGACTACCCGGTGGGAAGATCGCCGACGACCGGGGCGCGCCGTCCAGGCTGTCCAGCCGGTGCGCGCTGACCGACCAGATAGCGAACTGGACGTGGGCTCCGTCGACCGGCTCGGCGGCCAGGTCGACGTCCACGAAGGCGGGCTCGATCAGGACGTCACCGGCCCGGTATCCGTCGACCAGGCGCGGGTCGGCGGGGCCGGCCCGGAAGACCGGCCCCAGCACCGACGGCAGCCGACGCAGCCCGTAGACGGCGCAGCGGGCCACCACCGAGGCCCGGTCCACCTCGGGGGCGGGGCCACCACCGCGCAGAACCTGGTTCACCAGCTCACGTTCACCGTCGCAGTACGCCCGGATCGCGACCAGCCCCGCTGTCAGCTCGGTGAACGCTCCGGCCGCGGCGCGCAGTCCGGGTGACTGCGCCAGGGTGCGGGCGACCACCCGGGCGTGTGCGTCGTACCGGCCGCTCAGCGCGTTCCGTAGCCCCGCGCGGTCCGCGACCGCCCGCTCGATGTCGCTCTCGGCGAGCCAGCGGGGTGCCGGACCGGGTGGCAGGACCGGCTGTGGCGCCCGGACCGGGCCGGGCGTGCCGGTGGCCGCGGCGGCCGACTGGTCCGCACCGGCCGGGGCGGCGGGCTCGGGAAGCGGTGGCACCGCCGGCAGCGCGGGCACACCGGCGACCGCTGCGGCCTGCGCGGACAGCGTCGGACGCCACCCTGAGGTGGCGAACGGAATCTCCTCGTCCCGGTCCTGCGCCCCGACGGCGGACGCCATCACCGTGCCAGCACCGCCGACCGTGGCATCGCCCGTGCCGCCGACCGGACCGGCCGGGGAGGTGGGAGCGTCGGGCAGGACAGCCTCGACCGGGGACAGCTGCCAACCGGTCAGATCCTCGACCGCCCCCGGTACGGCGACGCCCTGGTCGCTGACCCGCGCGCCGGTGCCGGTGCCCGACGCGAGCGGGGCGGTGGTCGGGTGGCCGGTGCCGGGCGGAGGGACGAACAACGCCGGCAGCGGCGGCACAACGATCCGGGCCAACCGCGACAGCGCCGCCCAGCGTCCCGGTGAGAGCAGGACGGAGAACTGGGGATCGAGCGGGACGGGCGACAGCTCCGCTTCCGCCCGGTCCACCGGGGCCTGCTGACCGACCGTGGGCGGCTCGGGGGCCGCCGGTGGGACCGGTCTGGTACCGGGACGGCCAACCCGGTGGCCGCGTACGGACGGCAGTGCCGGGAGCACCCGGCCGAGGAGCCGGACCCGGCGCGTTCCCCGTGCCGCGCCCTGCTGGCGAGGGGTCCAGCGCCGGAACGTACCGGGGGTCCGGAGCAGCCCGGTGGCGGTGCGGGTCACCTCCCCGTCGGCCGCGTACACCGGCACCTTCAGCGTGTCGGCGAGACCGCCGAAGAGCACATCGGCGGCGGCCCCCTGGACCGGTGCTCCGTGCACGACGAACACCACCGGCTGGCTCTCGTCCTCCCGGCAGGCGTGGATCAGTTTCGCCAGTGCGCGGGCCGAGACCAGCCGGCCCTCCACCCGGAAGCCGGTCACGTCCACCCGGATCTCGACCACGAACCCGGCCAGCACCCGATCGCTGCCGACCGCCGGCTCGTCCAGGAACGACCAGCCCGCTGGCGTCCGTACGCCCGGCACCGCGACCGTTGGCCGCGCGGCGGGGACCGGCTGCCCGCGCGGCCGGACCCGCGCCGGATCCGGTGCCGGGCGGCTCGGCTGCCAGACGATGGGTGGGCGCTCCGCCGGCAGGTCGACAAAACCGCCGCGCGGATGCGACGCCAGGTGCGGCCAGCGCGCCGCCGCCGGCCCACTCGGGGCGGCCGGGCGACTCGAAACGGCCGGGCGACTCGCGCGGGAGGCGGACGTGTCCAGCCGACCGGTGAGCGGCGCGGGTGACAGGGCCGGAGTCGACACGACCGGCGGCACGACCGGAGTCGGCGCGAGCGGAACCTCCACCACCGGCGTCACCGCGACCGGTGCCTCCACCGCGACCGGCTCGATCGGCTCGATCGGCGCCGGCACCACCAGTGGCGGCATGACCAGTGACGGCATGACCGGCGGGCGCGGCCGGACCGCGATCGGGGGCGGGGTCCGGGGCGGCGGCGGTAACGGGGGCAGTAACGGGGGTGCGATCGGTGACCGGGGTGGGGCTGCGGGCGGTGGCGGGGCCGGAACGGCGGGCGGTGACGGAACAGCGGTCGGTGACGGTGGCGAAACGGCGGGCGGGGGCGGCGGCCACAGGCGGTCGGGGCGGACCTGGCCGTTCGTGGCGGACACCGCCCACGGCACGGTACGCAGCACAGCGCTCGCCGAGACGGAGAGCTCCTTCAGCGGAAACGTGACCTCCTGACCGATCCACTCGGCCAGTTGTCGCATCTCGACCCCGAGTTCGACGGACCGGTCGTACCGCCCGAGCGGCACCAGCCGAATGCCGGCCGCGACACCCCCCAGGTGTTCGGTCAGGACCGCCGGCAGCAGCTCGAAGAGGTCCGGCCGGGCGGTGACCGACGGCGTACTCAACACCACCGTCGGTCCCGCCTCCGTGGGCAGGGCCGTCACCAGCGCCGACACCGGGGCAGCCGGATCCGCCTCCGTACGCAGAGCCAGCGCTTCACCGACGGATTCCACGATGAGGCCCGGGACCGACGGGTCGGTCCCTGTGGAGGACATCAGGTGAACCTCGTTCCCACTGTGCTGCGAAGCGCGCGTACCCGGGTGGACACCGATGGTCAGCTCGCCGTACCGGTGTGCCAGAGCCCGCGGCCCCCCAGCGAGATGGTGACGTTGCCGTCGGCCTGCAGCACCAGGATTGCCCCGTTGTTGCCGGCGGTGCCCGAACTCCAGAGGGTGGCGTTGCTCTGGGTGTAGAGCACCAGGTGACCGTCGGCCTGGAAGACCAGGTGGTGACCGCCCCTGCCCCCGGTACGGGTCTGCCAGACCAGCCGGCCCTGGTCGTAGAGGAGCACGTTGCCGTCCTTGGCCAGCACGAAGTTCAGCCGGTTGGTGGTCCACGCCTGACCGAGTTGCAGCACCGACGTGCCCTCCACCACCCGGGTCTGCCAGTCCGGCTTCGGCGGCGCGGCGGGCTTGGTCTGCGGGGGCCGGGCCGGCGAGGACGACCCGGTGGTCGGCTTGCCACCGGCGGCCGGTGGCGGAGCGGACGAGGTGTGCGGCGCGGACGGACCCGCTCCGGGACGCGGTGACGTACTCGGACCCGAGGTCGCGGTCGGCTTCGGCGTGCCGGCCGGCTTGCCGCCCAGCCGCACGTCCTGCTCGTAGTAGCCGACGTACCCGGTCACCAGACGGACGTAGTCACGCAGTTCGGCACTGTCCGGCACACCGCCGGCCCGTTGCACCGCCTCCGGTCCACCCCGGAACGCGGCCAGCGCCATCGGGTACTGGTCCTTGCCCAGCGCGGCCACCTCGCCGAGCAGGGTGCACATCGTCCGGCCGAGAGCCGGGACGGCGACGCCCGGATCCCAGGGCGAGGTGGCGGCGGCCGACGGGGCGTACCGGGCCCAGAGCTGGGGGGTGAACTGGGCGATTCCCTGTGCCCGGTGCGGGCCGAGCAGGTTCGGGTTGAACCCGGAGGAGGCCATCAGTTGGGCCGCGACCCGGGCCGGCGAGAGCGCAGGGCAGGTACGGCCGGCCGCCAGTACGGCGGCGATGTACTCGTCCGGCACCGGCTTCGCCGGGGTTCCCTGGCCCGGTAGTGCGCTGCTCGGGCCGGTCGGCCCGGCCGGATCGGAGCCGCCGGTGGCCCGGCGGGCGTACCAGGTGGCGTAGGCGGAGACCCGGTTGACGTATCCCCGGGCCGGCCCCGGTATCCCCTTGGCCGAGGTCACCGCGGCGATGCCGGAGTGGTAGGCGCCCAGCGCCAGCCGCCACGGGTCGCCACCGATGCCGGCCTGACGGACCTGACCCACCAGGTCGCAGGTGAGGTGGGCGAGGGCGGTGATGCTCGCCGCCGGGTCGGTACGCCGGGAGGACGCGCGCGGCTTCCACTTGTCCCACGCGGCGTCGGTCAGTCCGGCCAGCCCCGAGCCGCCGCTGTCTGACTTCCCGTTGAGGTCGAAGCCGGACGCGGCCATCAACTGTCCGGAGAGCCGGGCCGGGGTGAGGACCGGACACGAGTGCGCCGCCGCCGCGATCAGTTCCACCTGACCCGCCGGCACCGGACGGCCGGCGAGCTCGCTGTCCTCGGCGGTGGCGGTCCCGAATCCGGCACTGGCCGCGACCCCGGTCGCGGTGAGCAGGACAAGCAGAACGCCGACCGCGACCCAGCGCCGCAACGGGCTGTCCAGCCGGTCCAGGGCATGCTGGGGCAACTGCGTGATGTGGCGCAGACGTGCCGACGCCGCGAGTCTGCCGCGAAGCCGTTGCATGGCACCACCACCGGGCATCGTGGCCACTTTCGATCTCCCTCAGCTGCCGGGTTCCGTTAGATGACGGCCGGCGGGCACGATCGGTTCAACGGATCTGTCGGGTGCTGGTGGATTTAGTCCGGCACGGTGGCATCGTCGCCGTTTTCGTCGGCTGATCCGGCAGGCTCCGTGAGCGGTGCGTACAGGGTGGACAACGCGCGGTGCAGGCCCACCGTGTCCACGTCGGGCGGCAGGTAGTCATGGGCCCGGATCGCATCCAACATGTCCGGGTCCGGGGCCAGCCGGTGTACCCGCAGGTAGTACGCGACCGCCTCGGTCCAGATCCACCGGCCGTCGGTGAAGAACCCCGTCGGCACCACCTCCCCGGCAGCCGGATCGACCACGTCCTGACTGCGGCTCGGCGTGATCAGCAACGGCACTCCCTCGGCCAGGTAGCTCAGCACGCGATCGCGTTCCTCCCCTTCGAGCAGGGGGTGGGCGGAGTCAAAACCTGGTCCGCGTTCCGGGTCGAAGGTGTCGTACACCCGGGCGACGAGCGGGGCCACCGCCGGGGCGGCGGTCCAGAGCAGGGTGGAGAACCCGAGCGCGGTGCGCTGGTACGCCGGCAGTTCGTCCGCGTCGCAGAACGCCTCGACCTGCGGATCCGACTCCCCGGCGAGTTCCAGGGCGTGCTGCAACGCTGCGGCCCGGGCGGGCAGCACCGCCTCGTTGTCGGCCTGGAGCAGGTAAATCCGGCGCGGTGGCGGCCACTGCGTGTCGATCGCCGGGAACCGCCAGGCCCGCCACAGTGCCCTGAGCGGTGCCCCTTCGTCACGCTGTGCCCGTACCGCCGCGACCGCGGCCCGGTCGGTCTCGTCGGCGGCGCCGGGTCCGTCGTACGGGACGGTCAGGTCGATGCTGTACGGCACCGTGTCGCCGTGATCGGCCAGCTCCTGCGGGCTCACCGGGGCCAGCCCGTACAACGGTTGCGGGTCGACGACCGCGCGCTCGATCTCGGCGAGCGCGTCACTGTCCTCCCCGGCGTCGGTGAGGGTGTCCGCCAGCAGGAGTGCGTCGGTGTCGGTCATCGGCACCCGCCCGGCGAGTACGGCGAAGACCACGGCCTGGGCGATCTCCACGAACTCGCCCTCGGCGAGCCAGCGGCGGCAGGCCGCGATCAGTTCGTCCGGCAGCCGACCGGACATCCGCAACAGCAGCTGGTGGAAGGCGGCGAGCTGATCGCTGGACGCATCTACCGCCTGGGTCATGGCCTTGCCCTTCCCTGCTGCACGTATCCGTCCCACTGTTCGGGGCGGTTGTCCTGACGACGGTTGTGGCACCCGTCCGGTTCAAACCCGCCGGTAACCGTCCCTTGACGAGCCCGGATGGGCAAGGAGTGGTTGGGTTTTGGAAGGCCATTGTTATACCGCACCCGTTGCCGCGCCCGTCCGCACGCCGATGTGACGGCTGGGTGGAACAGCCAGGATCAGCCGCGGTCGGTCTCCACGTTGTCCAGCTGTACGCCGAGATCCGCCAGTCTTCTCCGCGCATCCTGCAGCCGCTGCTCGCGTTCGGCCCGCCCGTCGTCGGGCTGCGCCCGACCGGCGCCGCCCTTGGCCTTGTTCTTCTTGCCCTTTTTACCGCTGGCGGCGGGCTGCGCCGGTGTGCTGGCCGAGAGCAGCTCATCCAACGCCCGCTTGGCCTGGAGGTACTCGCGGATCGCCGTCCGGAGTCCGCCGTCGGGATCCGCGGTACGGGTCTGTGCATCGGTCGACGTCGTCCCGGCCCCGGTTCCGCGCGCCCCGGAAGCAGCGTCGGCGCTGACCCGGGTCGCGACCATGCGCTCGGACGTGTCGAAGGCGGGGTGCTCCGTGACGGCGGTCCCGATGGGCAACGGACCCTTCATGTAACTACCGCCAGCGCCCCACCATCGGTAGGCGTTACCCGACCGACTCTCGCTGACCGCGTAGACGAACGGGAACACCTTGCCGTCCTCGTCCACCAGGAAGACGAGCGAGGCGCCCCCACTGCCGCCACCGAGATGGACGTGCGAAGCCGTGTGCAGCTGAAGGCGATCTTCCCGTACCCCGACTCCGCCCTGCGCGGCACGCTCCAGGACCGCCAGGTCCTCGGCCGTGAACCGATGATTCTCCAGCGAACGCGCGTATTGAGGTTTTCCGCTGAAGTCCCACGTGCGCATGTCGTTCGGAGCGAGCCGCGCCAACCGCTCCTGACGTTCCGCGTCAACCTGCCTGTCACGCTCGCGCTGCTCGGCATCCAGCCGCGACCAGACATCGTGGGCGGCTGCCCTGACCACGGACCTCGGCTCGTCCGCCAACCACAGGTCGGTGTTCCCCAGCCAGTCGTCGAACTCCTGGCCGAACGACCGCAGCCGACGAGGCGGCTGCTGCGGGTCGCGCACACCCTCAACCGAGGTCAGGAAATTGAGGAACGAGTAGTCACCGACCAGATCGGGGCGTTCTGTCAGCAGGGCGGCGACGTCCGGCCTGGCAAGCAACAACGGCACCATCGTCTCGTCCGCGACCACCGTCTCGAGCAGGCCGGGGTGAGCAGCCCGCAACAACTCCCCCATCTCGACGGACTCGTTGAACCGCGCCGCCAGCCCACCAGCCGGCGCCACGGCTATCCGTCGCCCACCCTCGTCCGTTACCGGCTGTCGGCCAGCAGAACCCGCCACCCGCGCCGCCGGACGTGACGTAGCCACCCGCGCCACCACCGGCGGCGGCTGCGCATCCGGCGCCGCAGCCGTCTCTAAATCCTCCACCGCCAGGGCCGACACATCCCGCCCCTGGAACTGCAGCCGCCGCGCGGCTTCCACAAAACGGTACGGGTCTCTTCGGTACGACTCGACGAACTGAGGTTCGGTCAGGAACCTCCCGGCAAAATCCGTCCAGGCGTTCAACATCTGAAGCAGGTTGGTGTCCGACAGCACAGCCTGCCACGATGACGCGTCCAGTGCCGCCGGGGTCCGGGCCAACACGCCCACCAGAGCGGGGCGCATCCGAAGTTGACGCAACCCCCGCGACCCGAGCTCGCCGGTGAGGACCTCGTTACGAATTAGTGCCTCCCGCATCTGCGGGTCGGCGGCAACAGCGGTCAAGAGCGCGCGATTACGCCGGACAGCAGTCAACAGGAACGGATGTTGACGGATCAAATCGGTCACCGCCGGGTTGTCGGTCATGACCTTCACCAATTCCCGGACGTGCAGCGCCGGCACCCAATCCTGGTGCTGTCCCGCCAGGACTTCGGCCACGGCCGGCTGGTTCCGGATCAACCGCCTGACATCCTCCCTGCCCTGCACCAGGTCGTACACCGCCGGTTGCGCCAACGCCCGGACGAGCGCCGGGGCTGCTATCACCGTACGCAACACCTCAGCCGAAGAGAACGCCCTCGCCATGAACTCGGGGTCCGAGCCCAACAACTCTCGCAACGGACCCCGGAAAATGCCCTCATATTCACTGGCGGTCAAGTCGTATCGATGCTCGCGGAATGCCTTTGCCAATGTCGGCATCGACTTCAGCACGGAAACCACAGAAGGATTGTTGGCCAGGAAACTCAGCAACGACAGGTGGCTCACCGCCGCCCCGACGACCGCCTCGTCATGCCTGAGCAGACTTTCGGCGAAACCCTCCCGGGCCAAGTGCCCGAACGCCCGTTCCCCGTGATGCAGGAGCACCTCCGCCGCCGGCGGGAAATTTTCCATCAACATGTTCAGCGCCGGCCTCGCACCGATCCGGAGAATGAGCCCGTGCCGTTCCCGTCGCAGTCGGAACAGTGACTCCCTGCCGGCCATTGCGTTGCCCTCGCTGCCCACTTCGTCACGTACGGCTCTGTCTGACATGAAGAAGTGGTACAAACCATCAGAATGAAGCATCGCTTCGAAGAATTTCGGCGCAACCTTCATAGTCCTCAGCACGTCGGGTGCCTCGGGCCCGTCCAGGAGGTCAAGCAACCCCGGCCGCTTCTGGAGCAGGTCGACCATGTGCGGGTGTTGCACCAGAATCACCGCAAGGGCGAGGCTGCGCTCCGCCAGGGCAGCGAGCCGAGGATGGTTGTGCACGTCCGCGCGAAGAGACAGGAGCAGGGCCGAGTGCTCCTCGGAGAGGCCCAAGCTGGCGGCCCGCTGCCGAGCCCTCTCCTCGTCGGGCTCCCGCACGATCTCGGCTACCGGCACAATTGCCGGCCGCAACACGACGCCCTCCGCCGACAGTGACCGCTCACCAAAGCCCTCGATACCCCGTCGCAGCGGCCCGGACCAGCCCTCCGGGCTTTCGCGACGGAGCGCCGAGCTCTGTCCGACCGGTCCGTCCAACTGCGCCGCGAACTCACCCACAGTCTTCGGAAGGGGGCGGCTCGCGATCTCAAACAACAACTCGGGCTCCGCGACGAGCATCTTGGCGAGCCGCAGTTCGGGATCGGCGGCAAGATATTCGAAGAACGCTGGCGCCGACAGCAGTGCGGCCCAGTGGGCGGTCGTCAGCAGCGGATACGACGTCTGCGCAAGCAGTCCGGCAAGCTCGGGGCGCGAGTGCAGGCTGTTGTACAGCTGTTGGGAAGACCGACTGAAGGTGGCCGTCGCGGAAAGCAGCATGACAAGCTGACCATTCTGCACGAGCAGCCGCAGTAGGCCCTCATTGACGAGGAACGCGTTCCCCAGAGGCGTGAGATTGAACAGCGTCGGCCAGATTTGCGTATAGTTGAGCGGCGCGATCGCTATGATCCGCTCATCGCGCGTCAGTAGTTCGATCAACCCCGGCATTTCGGTGATCAGCACGCCCAGCGGGTTGAGCCATTCCCCGGTCAGCAAACGCAAGCCACTGTTCTGCAGCAGCGCCTTTCGATATTCTGGATTCGTCGCAGCCACCTGGGCCACCCGCAACGCCGATTGCTCAACTCTTCCCGTGGCGAACCGCAGCCGCATCGAACGGCTACGCATCATGGCAGGGAGCAGGGGTCCCACTACTTGCGGGTTGCGCAGCAGTTGCTGCCACAGTCCGCCGGCATCATCCAGCAACCGCCCGTACTCGTGCGGGTGGTTCAAGAGGTTGGGGTTGGCGGCGAGGAACTCCGCAAGGTCCGGGTTCTGCTTCAACAACTTCCATCGGCTCGTGCGAACTTCCTTGGGCAAGGCCCCCTCCAACACCGCCGACCGCAGCGTCGAGTTCTTGGCGACCGCCTTATCCGCCGGAGACTTCGGCTCCCCCGGCATCCCACCGGCGCGCGGCGGATCAGTCGCCTTTCGCAACGCGCCCAGCAGTTGCGCAGGGGGCACCGAGTCAAAGTGCGCCGGGTTCCTCGACAGCCACGCGGCCACCGCGGGATTCTCCGCTGCCGCCCGAAGCAGTTCGGTCGAGCCCGCCAGGCGCTCGCCGAGTCGGGGACTGTCGATCAGTACGTCCGAGAGATCGGGACTGCTGTTCAGCACCCGTACGACATCAAGGTCGCGGACCGCCGCCGCGAGCATCCCGGGCACCCGCACGACGGCTCCCACCGCTGCCGGGTTGCCCTGCAACACGTCCAGGAGCCCAGGGTTTGCGAAGAGTAGCCCAAACTGCTCCCTCGACCAAGGATGCTGCCCACGCTGGCCGGTTGTGGGTGACGACGATGCGTGGATGGTATGCAGCTCGTCCGTCAGGCCGTGCGAGCGGGAGATCTTGTGGAACGCCGCGGCCGGGTCCGGCTGATCGGTGATCACCTCAGCGAGCGGCGATACTGCGATCACCTCCGCGAGCACGTTGGTAGGCGATCCAGATAACACCAGATGCGACCAGTCACCCAGACGCCTCATGGCCTCCAGGTGGTTCTGGCGGAAATTGCCACTGCGCAACATCTGGTCATTCTCGAGGGCGTTGAGCACATCAACGCGTCGATCAACGTAGTATTGCAACAGGTCGACGTCGATCGGCTCGAAGACCTCCCTGGACAGCAACAGGTCGAAGAGGTTGGGGAAATTCTCGGCGTACGTCCGCGCGAGCTGCGGCCGCACCAGCATCAGACCGAGGAGCCTCGGTTCCTTGACAAGGGTGGCAAACTGGTCCGGCGACAGCCCTCCTTCCGCTTCGCTCTTCGCCCACAGGTTGGTTATCTCACTGAACTCAATCCTCCGATCCAGCCGGGCACCCGCATTCGGCATCCCCGTGGCGATGGTGACGAAATCATCGATCGGAATCTGATTGTTGACGGCATAGGCGCGCTGCAACCATTGGAGAGCCAATTTCGTATAGTGCTCTTTGACCGCATTGTCCATGGGCCAGTTCGAGGTGACGCGCCGTGCCGCCGCCTGGAAGCGTTCGACCCGCGAGCCGGTGGCTCTCATCATCCCGGTCCGGTTCGTGCTCGGCGCCTCCAGCAACACACCGCCCAACGAGGTGGTGTCCACAGCCTCGTTGCTGGAGACCACCACCGGCCGCCGCGAACCGGTCAGGTCAACCTGCCGCAACCGTCCGCCATCGTCGAGCACGAGCCGCACCGGCCCACGCAACGCCTCCGGAAGCGTGCTGCCCGGGCTACCCGGCCCCGGCAGCTCCACACCGATCAACCGCCGAGCCAACCCCGCCTGCGGCTCCATCAACAACAGCCGCCCGTCAGGCCGGCGAGCCACCAACACCACATGCCTCGGTCTGCCCGGTGCCTCCACGTGAACAGCCGTCACCGCGCCCGGCCGCAGCGCCGACAGCCCATTCAGCCCCGCCCGATGGAAAGTCCCCCTCAACCGCGCCGCCACCACGTCGACACCGCTGTCGGCGTCGTCACGCGACACTGTTCCCGGCAGCCCCAACCGCGACAGCACCTGGCCAACTCGACTCACGCAGTCGGGCGTGACCCTGTCCCACGCCGGCAGGCTCGACACCGCGTCGAACAACCGCCGATACATGTCGACTGGCTCGGGTCGTGCCGGAGCCACCACGGGGCGATAAGGCATCGCCCCCACGTCCCGCCGGACCAACGTCTGCGCATCCCGCCGCGAGTCGCCCGTTCCGGAGCTGCCGGACGGTGGTCCGGAACGGGTCGGCGCGGGCCGCGACGACGGTCCCGAGCGTGAGGGCCCCGCCGGGCCGGATCCCGCCGCGGTCGAAGTGGAGGGGCCGACGTACGTCGGCGCCTCCGAGGCGGGAACGGAGTACGTCGGCGCGGGGTACGTCGGGATGGAGCGTGTCGGCGCGGAGTACGTCGGCGCGGCTTCGCGCCGGTGCTCTGCCGGCGGTCGGACCACGCCGCTGCCTCCGGCCAACCTGTCGTCGGCCCGGGTGTGCATGCCCGGCCAGGTGATGGTGCGAGCGGCGGCCGGGTTCACCCCCACCTGCAACCCGCGCCGATCCCCGTGTATCTCCCAACCATGGGCGGCCAGCGCCGCCCGGTCGATCAGGAAGTACGACTCCACGGCGCCGTTCCTCACCTGAAGGACGTCGCGCACGTACCGGGCCGGGATGCTGACGGTCGTCTGAGCGGCCCTGCCCCTCTCCTCCGGCACCGCCACGATCTCGACGCTGCTGCCGAACCAACGTCGGATCGACTCGGCCGTATTGCCGGCCAAACTCGGCAACGGCACCGCGACCATGTCGTCGCGGGGAGGCCGTCGTTCGTCGAACACTCGACGAACGACGGTCAGCACCGGCGCTGTCACCCCGCTCCCGCCACCCGCCGGGTTCGCCAATGTGGTGGCCAGGTCGGCAACCGCGTCCGCTGGCGAAGGGCTCGCCGAACCGGTCAGCGTGACCAGGAGCGTACGGAGATCCTGAGCTGGCGTCGGCTGGCCATCCGGTGTCGACAGCACCTCCAATGGCACCACGCCGCTGTCGGTTCGCATCACCACCACCTGAGCGTGCCGGGTCAGCTCCCTGGCGAACGAGCGCGTACCCCACCGATCAGGGTCATCGGACACGAGTATCACGATCGGCCGATCACCTGGGCGTTCCGGACGGGGAAGCAGGGCGGCGTACTCGGCCGCGGAGAGCATCACGCCGGGCTGCATCGGCGAGCGCAGCCGCGCGCCGACGGGGCTGGTCCACTCGACCACAACACTGCTGGCAGCGGCGGGCGGGATGGCATCCCGCACCGCGGTCCGCCAGATCGCCAGCGTCGGCTCGGCAGTGTACTGATCCCCGGCGTACCGGTTGACCCACATGTCGATGTCCAGCCACCTACCCGATGACCGCAGGCGATGGCCGCGCGCGGCCATCGCGACGACGTCCAGCGCCGGCTCGGAATCGGTCGCGGGGAGTCGCACCACGCTGCCGTGCACCGGTATCCGCAGCCGTACCTCGACCGTGGCAGGCCCCGGGCCGGGCCACACTCGCACCGTCCCGAGCCGCACCCGATGCCGCATCTCCTCCATCCGCCGCGCGGTGGACCAGGCAGGGTCGACCGGCACCCGCAGGACTTCCCGGAGCGCCCCGGGCGGCGGCGGGGCGGCGGTCCCATCCCTCAGGTAGGGCGGTAGCTGCTCGATCGCCGCCTCCCCGTCCTCGTCCGGACGAAGCAGCGGAGGGATCAGCAGCCTCGCCAGGTCCGCCTCGGCCAGGGTGTACCGGCTGGGCTCGCCCGCGAGCCGGGTTCGGACCTCGCGGTGGAGGTCGACCGGTGGCAGTGCCGCCGAACGCACCGCCTCGTTCAGCTCGCGGAACTCGCCGGGGGCCTCCGCCACGCTCGCTCGGGGGCGGATGGAACGCCACCTCACGGTCCGCGGATCGGACGGGTCGGACCGGGAAACCACCACACCGCCGGGAATCCGTACCCCTTCGGCGACTAGCTCGTCGACCCTCCCGCGAAGCCGGTTCAGGTACTCGGAGCTCTGCTGCTCCGATATCCCGTGGAGGTAGAGCACCACGGCAGAGGGGTTCGGGTCGTTGGTGAGCTGGTCGAACCGCCGAAGCCACTCGAGCAGCGAGGTCCATCCACCCGCCTCGCCCTCGGCTCCAACGGCCAGGGTCGAGCGGCGGACGGCATCGTCACCACCGTCCCCCGCATCCGGCACGACACCAGCGATCACCACGGCACCGGGCGGTACGCGCAGGTTCGCCGCCGCCCGCTCGACGTCCTGAGGCACCCAACGGTGGCCGGGGTCGGGCGGGAAGTACCAGACACCGTTCGACAGCAGCTGCGGCCTCGGCCTCGGTCCGGCGAGCACGTCCGCGCTCGTCCACGTCACCGCGCCAGGATCGTCGGTGCGGCGCTCCTGCCGCCCGAAGGCCCGACCCATCGAACGGCGCATCCCCGGAGCGCTGCTGGTCGACGGGTCTGTCACCGCGTACGCGACGCCGTCGTCGACGAGGCCCGAAGGGGACACGACCGCTTCACCGCGCCCCGACGCCACCCCGGCCAGCGGCACGATCTGGGCCAGTCGGCCATCACCGGTGATCGCCATTCGTACCGGGCTGGTCAGCACCACCGGAGCCCGCCCACCCGATCGCAGCGCCTCCGGTCGCCGATCAGCGAGGTCGAAGAGAGTGAACCGCTCGGCACCGACCGCCTGCGTCTCCACCTGAACGAACCGGCCGTCCGGACGACGCTCGACCAGCACCAGGTGCCGGGGCTCGTCCACCGTCTCGGTCACCACAGCCGTCACAGCGCCCCGGTCAAGCTGTTCGAGCACCCCCACGTCCACGCGCGAGAACGAACCCCCCAGTGACTCGCCCACCTGGTCGACGTCCCGTGTCCCGGACCCGTCATCCACAGACCGGGCCACACCCCACCCGATCAACACATCGCGGACCCGCACCACACAGTCCGCCTGCCCCGTCCACTCCGGCAGGTCATCGACCGCCTCACGCACCGCCGGCGAGACGATCTCCTCCACTGGCGCCGGGGTGGTCGACTGCTGGTCCGATCCGCCGGAGTCCGACTCGCTCATCATTCCGGGACGGTGCGTGCTCGACGAGTCCACCAGGACGCCGGCCAACGACCGGCCCACCGGATCCTTGCTGGTACGGAGGGTCGGCCGCGCCGGATCGGTCAGATCGAGCTGCCGCAGCCGCCGCCCGCCGTCAAGCACCAGTTGCACGGGGCCACGGAGGACCACCGGAAGGGTGCTGCCCGGCGTCCCCGGCTCCGGCAGATCCACCTCGACCAACCGGCGTCCCGGCTCGGCCTGCGTCTCCAACAGCACCAACCGACCGGACGGGCGGCGCGCCACCAGCACCATGTGCATGGGCTGGCCCGGCCGCTCCACCACGACGGCCGTCACCGCACCCGGTCGCAGCCCTGCCAACGCGCCCAGGCCGACCGAGGTGAACCTGCCCTCGAGTCTCGCCGCCACCACGTCGACTTCCGACGACGCGTCATCGCGCGCCACACTTCGCAGCCCCAACCTGCTCAGTACGTCGTTGACCCGGGACGGACAGTCGGGCGTCACCCCGTCCCAGCGTGGCAGGGCAGCCACCGCACCAGCCAGCGCCGGATACGTCCGGTCCGCTACGGCGGCCGACGACGGCCCGGGGCGATAATGGGGCAACGTTCCGATTTCGGATCGGGTCGAGTCACGCGCCTCCTGCCGCGGGTCGCCGATCCGCAGGTCGCCCAGGAGTGACGAGAAATCGGAGCTGTCCGTCAAACTCGGACCGGACCCGATGGACGGCAGGGTGAGCTGCGGATAGGTGGGGGCGACACGAGTCGCTGTCGGGTTCCCTCGGTCGTTGGCCGTCACCCAGCCGACCACGGTGGAACGGTCGGTGTCAGTGGCGGGCTCGAAACCCGACACGGTCGAGGGTCCGGATCCCCGGGTGTGCACCTCCAGGGTGACCGTGTCGGGGGACCGACCGCCGTTCGCCAGTCGGGCCCGGACCAGCGGAAGCAGCGCGTCGCGCACTCTTTCCGCCTGCTTCTGACCGGCATTCCTGCTCTGGCTCTCCCCACCGCGCAGTGCCCCGCGACGGACCGCACCCCCTTCAAGGTGGACGACCACCGACCCCTGATGCTGGTCGACCAGATCGGTGATCTGACGGGCGAACTGCGCCAGCCCTCGTTGCCCCGAGGCGTCGAGTGTGGTCCCGCCGGAAGCGGGGGCCACCTGCAGCCAGGGTGGGGCGACACGTTGCAGATACTCGCCGATGTCTCGCAGGTCGGCGCGCGCCTGGTCGGTCTGCCGCCGCAACGAGTCCCTGATCGCCAGGATCGGGTGCTGGCTGCCCAGGTCGCGGTGGAACGAGGCGAGGCGCTGGTCCAGCGTTGCCAGGTCCGCCATCAGGGTGTGCCACTCATGTGGCCTCGACCGGTCGAGGGAGTCGATCACGTCCTTGATCGCCTGCCCTTGAGGGGTGTCCAGGATCTTCGCCCGATCCGGTGAGCCGGCGGCGTGGTCCGTGTTCCACACCCGGTCCAGGATCGACGTGATCCGGTCACGCCCGGCGTGCCGGCTGGGCCACGAGTCAATCGCGAAGAGTCGATTCCGGATTTCGGCCAGGTTCTGGAGGCGCAGCTCACCGACCTGCTGTTGGGTGTCTCTCGCTATGTCCCGCAGCCAGCGGAAGGTGCTCCGGAAGGTGACCGTCGACACCATCCGGGTGCCGAGGAAGCGCAACTCCCACAGGTCGAGCCCGGGAGCGGTTCGGCGCCCCCCGTTGGTGTCCAACGAGGCGAACCGCGTACGCACCCCCATGGCGACGTACTGGTCGATCGGCACGGCGGGCCTGGTCAGCAGGAAGTTGTCGAGGTACGCCGTCCAGACCGGCCCCTCGCCGTAGGACGTGTTCGGCAGACGCCATTGCGGCATCGGGGCGAGGCGGCGGTCCCCGGCACGCGGCTCATACTCCTCGAACAGTCGCACGAACTCGGAGCGGATCGTCTGCTGATCCCGGGCAAAGAACTGTTGGACGACGGGCGGTGCCGCCGCCAGTAGCGCCGAGGGCGAGATCCGGGACACCGCCGGGCTGTAGTTCTTTGGCCCGACCCCGCCCGCCTTACCGAGTTGCGCCTCCATGGTCGACCGCAGCACAGCAGCGGTGTGCAGGTACGCCGAGGTCGCGATGGTCTGCACCCAGGCGACGTTGACATCGGCCGCCAGCGCCTCGATGAGGAAGCCCGGAGGCCGCTGCCGGGGGTACCCGCTGACCGAGGACGCGGTGAACCGGCGGGCCATCCGCCGGCCGAAGTCCTCCGCCTCCGTCAGGTACCTGTCCACCTCCGGGTACCAGGACCGGCCGCGCAGCTGGGCGAGGAAGGCGAACGCGTGTCCGGCGGGTGCTCCGATGGTGTACTGGGCAGCCACCTGGTCCCGTGGGACCGACGGGTCGACCTCGATGATGATGTTCTCGGCGCCCGGCGCGATGACGTACCGGGAGTCGTTGAAGACGTCCGCGAGCCGTGCTTCGCCCGTGATCCCGTCGAGCAGTCGATCAACCTCGTCTGCCTCGGCCAGCGTCTGCTCCACCGAACGCCAGCCGTCGTCCCCTTCGATCATCCCGGCGGGCGGAGAGACGTCCTCGATGATCAGGTCACCGTGCGCGGACTTGTCGAGTGCGATGTTGATTGGCCCGGTGACCACGGGCCGACCGTTACGGAACTCCGGCGGCACGTTCTTGACCCGGTAGCGGGGCCTCTCCCGTTCAAAGCCGCCCCCGTCGTACCCGGGATCGGTCGGGGCGTCCACGACGGCCCGTGCCGTGGAGGCGGACTCCGGTGGGCTCTCGATCAGGTCCGGCCGCACCCTGTCGGTACGGTCGGCCACCAGCACCCGGGTGGAGACGGCCGACTCGAGCAGGTCGCCCCGGAACGCGGCCCACTCCTCGGCCGAGGTCGGCCGGCTCTCCACGGCGAAGACCCGCAGACCCGCCGGGCGGTGCGGGTCGATCCAGTACAGCCGCCCGTCGTCGGTGTGACGCAGCGCGAGGGCGTGCCCCCGGCCGGAGGGACGGCGCATCAGGACGTACACCGTGCTGCCCGGGCCGGCCCGCCGCGCCGCCGCCTCCGCCTCTTCCCAACTGCCCAGGTCGGTCCAGGTCCCCCCGGGCGCGATCCGCGACTCGGCCGCGCGGGACCAGTTCTCCCCGGCGACCAGTCGCTCCCGGGTCAGCCGATCGATCGTGACGGAGTCGTCCACCGGCCGGTCCGGCCGGAGGTGTCCGTGGTTGAACTCGTCCCGCAACCCCTCGAGCAGTACCACACAGTTGACCGGGTCGTTCGGGTGCTCCGGTTGGTTCGCCTCGGCCTCGGCCTCGGCCACCGTACGCTCGACGACGGCTTCCAACTCGGCCCGCGTCTGTTCGCCCGCTGTGAAGGGGAAGGGTATGGGCGCCCGGGCGCGGGGCCGGGAACCGGTCGCGGTGCCGGATGTCTCCGAGATCCCGCGCGACCCCGGTCGCCAGGTGCCGGTGCCGTGCCGACTGTGGCCGGCCCCGGACTCGAGCGCCAGGTCGGCATCGGAGTCGCCGTCAGGGTCGCTGTCAGAGTCGGGGTCGGGGTCGTACGACGGGGCGGGGTCGCGCTGGTTGTAGGCCGGCGTCGGGTCCGGGTCCCCAGCCCGGCCGGGCATGCCGCCGGGCCAGGTGATCGCCCGCTCGGCCACCGGGTCGACGTACACCCGCCAGGTCCCCTGCTGCCGCTGCACGGTCCACCGGTGCCGGGCCAGAGCCGCGCCGTCGATCAGGCGGTACGTCACCGGTTGGCCGTCGGGACCGGAGAGCTGTACGTCCCGGACGTACCGTCCGGGAATGCTGATCCGAGGCCCCTCCGACGCCAGGCCGTCAGGGGAGACAGCGGTGATTTCCCGGCCACCCAGCCAGCGGCGGATCGACTCGACCCGGTGACCGGCCGAGGCCGGCAACGGCGTGGAGATCCGGGCGCCGGACGAGGGAAGCGGCGCGTCCTCGAACGCCCGACGTACCGAGCCCATCAGCTCCGCCGGCACCGGGTCCGGAAGCGTCGGCAACGCGGCAACCGCGAGACGGCGGGAGACGCTCCAGCCTCCCGGGCGATCACCGCCGGTCACGTCGGTCAGGACCTGACCCAGGTCCGCCCTGGGCCGCGACGTCATCGTCGTGCCGGCGGCGTGGTCGTACGTCGACGCCTCCCAGTAGGCGCTGACCTGCTGCCCATCGACCCACCGGTGAGCGAAGCGGCGCACCACCACGATGGCGTGCCGGTTGAGCTGCTCAGGGAACGAGTTGGGTTGTCGGCCCAGTGACTCGTCCGACATCAGCACCACGATCGGCGGGACTCCGGCGACGTTCGGCAGTCGCTCGGCGTACTGCTCGGCGGTGAGCCAGCCCTCCCCCGTCGGCGAGGCGATCAGCTCTCCCGCCCGATGACGGCCGACCCGTCGATCGTTCAGGTCCGCCTCCTCGACCACGACCCGGTCGACGGCGTCCGGCGGGATCTCGTCCCGCAGCATCGGATGCCACTGCGCGGGCATCAGCACGGCCCGAAAGGTCCCGTCGGCGTACCGGTTCACCCACAGGTCCATCCGCCGTCGGTCTCGACGACGGTGCTCGACCGGCAACGCCACCACGTCCAGGGCCGGGTCGGAACCGGACTCGGGGAGCCGGACCACCCCGCCGCTCAACTGCTGCGCCAGATGCACCTCGGTTGTCGCCGGTCCTGGGCCAGGCCAGACCCGGACGGTGCCGAGCCGCGCCCAACTCCGGACCTCCCGGATCTGCTCGCTGACCGACCACGCGGGGTCGACCGGCACCCGCAGGACGCGCCCGAGCGGGCCGAGTGGTGCATCGGTCGGCATGTCCTGCTGGTATTCCGGCAGGTCCGGGACCTGCTCGAGCAGGAGAACGGCAAGGGTCCCATCGGGCAGACCGTGCGGGTCGATCCCGCCGGTCAACCGCTGCCGAACGGCACCATGGAGATCGACCGGAGGCAGGGTGCCCCGCCGTGCCTCGTCGACCGCTAACGAAAGATCGTCGAACGGTCCGCGGACCCGCCGCTGTCGGGGGGCTGTCACCATCCACCGGGAGGGGCGCGGATCCGGATGCCGGAGCCAGTCCATCATGGTCGGCGCGGCGGTCGCGGACACGACCAGCCCGGCGGGAACCTGCTCGCCCCGTTGGGCCATCTCGTCGAGGGCCGCGCGCAGTCCTGCCGCGTAGTGGAGGCTGTGTTCCCACGTCCCCCCGTAGAGGTGCAGCACCACGGTGTCGGCGGAGTTCAGGCCGCCGGTGCGCGCTCCGATCACCTCGATCGCCTCGACCGCCGAAAACATCTCGCCCGGCTCGTTCGCCGCCACCAGCTCAAGCCGGCCAATCGTGGTGGGGCTCGGTGGCGGCAGCGTCGCCGCGATCACCACGGTCCCGTCCGGTACGGACAGCTCCGCCGCCATCCGTTCCACCGCGTCGACCGGACGGTGCCGGGCCTCCGGTGGCGGCACGAACCAGACACCGTTCGCCAGCCGCCGCACCGACGTCGGCTTCGGGTCGGACAGCGGGTCGGACAACCCGCCCAGCGGCACATCGTCAAGGGTCCGGTCCACCGACCCCGGAGCCGGCCGCGGCTGCGCCTGAATGCCGATGTCGACCCGCGCGGTCACGTCGGTCTGGGTAGTCGTGCTGGCGTGCGTACCCAGGTCGGAGGAGCCGCTCTCCTCGCTCGGGTCCGCACCGGCGTTCCGCTCCTCCGCCGGCTCGACCTGGACACTCGCATCAGCGTACGTCGGCGCGTGGGGCGTGCTCGTCGCCTCCCCGACCAGGTCGTCCCCGACCAACTGGACCCGGGTGCTCGCGTCGGCCCGCGTCGGGGCGTCTACCTGTGCGGCCGTGTCCGTCCGGGCCGGGGCGCCCCCGGCCGCGACATCCTCGATGGAGGACGAACCCGGTGAATCCTCCGTCACCGGATCGACCTGGGTGGCCGCGTCGACCCGTACCGGTCCGGCCGGTTGCGACGTGCCGCCCAGGGGGGCGGTGAGCAGGGTGCGGGCCCGCTGCAGCCCGCGCAGCATGCCGGGGCTACTCGTCGCCGACGGGTCGGTCACCGCGTCCGCGGAGACCGTGTCGGCGCGCGGCTGCTCCACGAGGCGCACCCTGGCCGCGCCGTTGGGCCAGGTGGCCCACTCCCAGATCTCGAACGTCGTGCCGGGGCGGAGAATCACGGCGCCCCGCCGCCTCCTCCCCATGTCCACCGCCGAGCGGGCGGTCACGAGGATCAGGGCATACCCGGGAGTCGGCCGAACGAGTGGCGCTCCGGCAACCGCGACCAGCGGGATGGTGAGTCGGATGGCACCACCGTGGCGCATTCGAACGAGGTCATCGGCGTGGAGCGTCACCTGGACATCGCCCTCGTACGTGGGCAGCTGGTCGTTGTCGGCCAGCACCTGTGCCACGGTCTGGGTGGTCGCCGTGGCCGCCGCCCGCCGGGAGCTTGCCGGGTCGAGCGCGTGGTACGCCACGCGGTGCATCTTGGACACCAGGTACCCGTCCAGCAGCACGGTCGCCGCTGCGACCCGTGCCATCTGCTCGGTCACGTCGCTGGGCGCCAGGTTTCGCGACGTGAGGTACCTCTGCTCGGCCAGCTCGAACTCCTCCACGCCGAGGTAACCCCGTGCGGTGGCGAGCCGCCGTTGCAGATCGCGACTCCGCTCCACCGGGGAGGACGGGGCGAGCCCCTGCCGCTCCAACAGCCGCACCGCCGGCGCACGTACCAGCCCCGCCCGCTGCGCCAGGTGCTCGGCTTCGGCCACAGCATCGTCGACGGAGTTGCGGGAATTTCCCAACGTGTGGCGGATCCAGCCACCGACCTCTCGCAGAGCCTCGGGCCGGGCCGGATCAGCGTACGGGGCAAGGATCGCTCGCACCTGACGGTCGAGCTGTCCGGAGCTGGCGAACGTGTCCCCCGCCGTACCATCGGGGTCGTAGAGCGCCACCCCGACCGGGGTTCCGAGGTGGTCGCTGAACCGGCGGGCCACGTTCCGCAGCCAGAAGGTGCGGTCCCGCGCTGGACGCGTACTCCGCACCTCCGGGCTGGAGTAGCTGCCTGAGTCGTCGTTCACCTCCCACCGGCCGAGATCCGGATTCCACCGGAGCTCGCCGCTGATCCGGGCCGGTGCCGCGACCGTCCGGCCGGTGGCGTCGAACCGCGCCGCGACGGTCGGATGCCCGCGACCGAGAATGTCCCCGGCGAGGTCGTCCCTGGTCCGCGCGGGGTCGAGATCGCGGACCAGGTCAGCCCAGTCCTCGTCGGTGAGCAGTCCGTCGCGCTCGGAGCCGAGGTGTATGTCACCATCCTGCCCGACGGTGAAAAGCCAGACCGCCTCGTGCCGATCCATGAACAGCTTCGACGGCAGATCCTCGAGCCGGGACCAGAACGGGTTGAGACGCAGTTCGTTCGCGTCGTCGCGCTCCTGCGACCGCAGACTGCTCGGGCCGGCCAGGTCGCCGTAGCGCAGGTCGGCGTCGAGCCGCGCCAGCCGGTCGCTCGACTCGACCTGGCGCATCCACTCCGCCGTGGCGGCCGGGGTGAACTGGCCCAACCTGCCGGCGTCGGTGACCACCACGCGTACCGGGCCGCCGAGGATGACCGGCCCCCGGTGTCCCACGTCCAGATTTTCCGGCCGCCGGTCGGCCGGGTCGAAGAAGGTGAACCGGTCGTCCCCGGTGGCCTGGGTCTCCACCTGGACAAACAGCCCGTCCAGCCGACGCTCGACCAGCACCATGTGCATCGGGTCGTTCGGGATGTCAACCCACACCGGGGTCACCGCTCCCGGTTCGAGCTGGATGAGGACCTCCAGGTCGGCCCGGCGGAACCGGCCGTTCAGCCCGGCACTCAAGCGGTCGACCGGCCGGAGACCGGAGCCGTCGTCCTGCACCCGGCCGACCACCCCCAGGCCGCCGAGCACGTCCTGGACCCGGGTGACGCAGTCGGCCTGAGCCGTCCACGGCGGCAGCCCGTCGAGAGCGTCCCGCACCGCCGGGGACACGATCTCCTCCACCGGTGTCTCCTCCGCCGGTGTCTCGTCCGGCTCCGTGGTGATCGTGTCCGTGACGTTCAGGCGGGCGAGCTCCGTCTCAAGGTCGGAGCTGCCGATCAGGGGGTAGGGGGTGCGGTCCACCAGTGCCCGAGCGGTCCGGGCGGATTCCATCGCCGGCTCGATCGCCCGAGAATCGACCCGCCCGTCCGGCCGCACCACCAGCACCCGGACGGCAATGTCGGATTCCAGTGGATTGAGATCGGACCAGCCGGGCTCGACCGAGTCCGCATCGACCACACGCACCCGTTGGCCGCTCGGCGCCCACGGGTCAACGAGGACCACCTCGCCATCGGCGGTGTGGTAGTAGAGGAGCGCGTGGGCGCGCCGCAGGTTCGGGCGTTCCACCAGGAGAAAGGCGGCGCCGCCCGGCCCCGCGTCGCGTACCACCTGTTCCACCGTCGCCCGCGAGTCGGCCAACGGCCAACGGCCCGGACTGGCGAAGTGCTCGGTGCCCCGCCGGGTGCCGATCATGCTGTCGTCGGTGTAGGTGGCGGCCCGTACCCCGGCGGGGAAGAGCCGCCAGCGGGTCTCGTCCAGCAGCAGCAGGCAGTTGTTCGGGTCGGTGTCGACCCCCACCTCGGTGACCACCTGGTCGGCCAGGGTGGAGATCTCCGCCACGGTCAGTCGTACCTCGTTGGCACCCAACCGCCCTCGGCCGGCGCCGAAGTCGTCAAGCGCCCGGTGGGGCCGTCGCCCCGCACCCCGCCCGGCCGGTGCTGCGGCGAGGTCTGCCGGCCAGATCCCGAGGCCGCGGGCGACTCGCTGGGCGACGTTCGCCGCCTGCCGGTGGTCCCTGCCGGTCTCCACCGCCGTACGGGCCGCGTCGGTCACCGGCTGCGGTGTGGCGGCGTACGGCAACGTCGCCCGGTAGGTGGCGGCGATCGCCGCGATGGTCAACTGACCCGACCGGTTACCGGCGGGACGTGCCCGGCTGACCCTGCCGGGTTCCTTCGGGCTGGCCGACGAGGGGGTGACCGCGTCCACCGTGCCGTCGTCATCCCTCGGCGCCGCCGGTTCGTTGAGCAGGTCGTCAACCGTGGTCGGCTGCCCCTGGCCGTCGAGCACGAGCAGTTGGGTCCCCGGGTCCGTCAGCTGCGAGAGCAGGTCTCCCGTCAGGACAGCCTCGTGGTCGAACTGACCCGGCACCTGGGTGTCGACCACCCGTGGCACCACCGTGCCGCTCCGGTTGTCGGCGAACAACCAGAACACGTGCCCTCTCTCGTCGACCCGCCGCTCGTGGACCAGCACCATCGCGTTCGGCGTACGCCGAAGCGCATTCCACAACCGGTTCGGCTCCACGTCACGCGCTCGGAACAGGTCGCCGCCGAGCGCCGACACCAGCTCCCGGAGGAGCGGCGCGGAGAAGAATTCGGCGTCGACCAACCGGTTCGCCCAACGGCCGTGCAGCGCTCGGTACGCGGCCATGGCCCGGATCAGGCAGTCCGGCAGCACCGTCTCCGGCGACTCGGTCGGCACGGCGCCACGCTCGACCTGAGAGACCCAGTTCTGCAGGCGGCCAGGATCGGGCGCGGAGGAGTCGCCACTCAGCGAGGTCAACCGGGATGCGAGCTGCCGGGACCAGGACGCCTCCCGCGACGGAAACCCAGGCGGGGGCAGCCCCTCCGTGAGGGACGTCTCCGGGGTCACCGACTCGACGGTTGGCTCCTGGCTGGTCACGCTGCTGGACGTCGCAGCCGGTAAGACCCTGGCAGGGGGGATCGCCGTGGACGTGTCGAGGGACGTGGAGGGCGCCGTCCGGAAATGGCCGAGCCCGATCCGGGACGGCGGTTTAGGCGCGGGCCCCGTCGTCGGAAACTCGCGTCGCTGACGGATCTCGGAGAGTGGGGGCTGGGCGCTCCGCTCCTCCCGCACGGGAGGCGGCGGCTGACCCTCGGAGCTCTCCTCGTTGACCATCCTCGACTCGGGCACCAATGATGTCGGGGTAACGTCCGAATCCTCCACCACGGGCTCTTCCCGCAACACGGGCTCTTCCCGCAACACGGGGGGAAGCCGCAACGGCGGCGACTGACTCTCCGGGACCTCCTCGTCCGAGCTCTCCTCGTCAACCACCGTCGACGCCGGCACCAGCGGCGTCGGCGTAACGTCCGAATCCTTCCGCTCCGGGAGTTCCTCCAGCACGGACTCCTCCACCACGGGAGGCGACTGCAACGGCGGAGACTGAGTCTCGGAGACCTCCTCGGCGGAACCCTCCTCGACCACCACCGTCGGGACGGGCACCAGCGGCGTCGGAACGACGTCCCGATCCTCCAGCAGCGCGGACTCCGCCGCTGCCTCCGCCGGGAGCCGGTACTCGGCAGGTGATTCACCATTGTCCGTAGGCACGGTTGCACGCCGAAGCGCGTCGAGATCCGGATCCAGGTAGAAATCAGAATCAGAATCCGAGTCGGAATCGGAATCGGAGGACGGGGCCAGCTTGCCCGGCGGCACGACCTCGACCGGCGGCACCACCTCGGCCGGCGTCTCCCCCTCCTCGACGATTCGACGCAGCCGGGCGAGCTGTGTCTCCAACTCCTTCTTCTTGGCGTACCAGTCCTGTTGTGCCTTCAGGTAGTCCTCGGCCAACGGATCGTTGACTTCGGCTCCGTCTTCTCCCTCCTCACCGTCTTCGACCACCAACCAGGACGGGGGGTCGCTAGCGTCGACGTCGCCGGTCTCTCGCCGATCCAGTTCCCGGTCGAGCCGCGCCATCTCGAAACTGCGGCTGGCCTGCTGCCAGGTGGTGAACGACTGGTGCAGCGCCAGGGAGGCCGAATTGACCCGGGCAAGCTGTGTCATCGCCGCCGGCTTGTCGGCGAAGCCGAGGTGACGGGAGGCGTCGAGCAGGTCCATCAGGACCGGTGTGGACTCCGGCAGGGTGACCTTCACGGCAGCGCGTCTGTTGCCGAAGGTGTGCGGAACCTCGACTACGAGGAGGATCTCCTCGGTCCATTCGACCAGCGCCCTCGGTTCACCGATGTGCGACATCGCCTGCTCGTTGAAGCCACCGTGTGCCGCGCCGGCCCCCTCCCCGCCCGGAGACCCGCCCCACCACATCCCACCCGCGCCCCACTGCTGCGCGCTCGGGTCCCGAAGATCGTTGCTGCCCCACTGCTCGAGCGGGTCCTTGGCGCCCCGGCCTTCCGCCAGTTCGGCACCGCTGTCATCGGGAGTGGACTCGACCGGCTTTCCGCTGCCCCCACCGGAGGCGGCCAACGTGTCGATCCGGCCTATCCCCCCGCTCACGCTGGTCACCGTCCTGGCGGACCGACGCGTGTCGGAGTAGTCCGGCGGCGAAATCTCCTTCAGCTTGGCGTCCACGACCCGGGAGTACGCGAACACCTTCATCCGGGATCCGGCGATGTGGAGGTCCTCGATCGGAATCTCCACCGCGCCAGCCATCCGCTGGTGGGTGGTTCCCCACAGCAGTGGCTGCCCGAGTGAGGTGATCAGTTGGTGGGCGGTACGGCTGCCGAGGCGGGTCACCCGGTTCGGGGCGCCAGCCTCCCGCAACGCGAACGCCGCGGCCGCCTGGACGAGCATCGCTCCCCGGAAGTCGAGCACCTGGAACTGTGCCGGCAACGACATCGAAGTGGACTGCTCATTCGGCAGTGGCTGAAGACCCGACTGCCAATCCGCTGCCTGATCGAGGCTCGGCGCGCGCGGCAGCAGCATCACGGTCGGATCCGGCAGCGGCGGCGGAAGCGGAGCGTCCTGCGTGGGCAGGTGACTGGCGAACCGGTCCAGTTGCAGTTCCCGGTCGATCCGCAGCGGCTCACCGAGTGGTTCCCCGTCGTGGTACGCCCGCAGCTCGATCATCGCGTGCTGCCGCATCTCGGCCCAGGCACCAGCGAGTTCGATGATGGTCAACTGCTGGTCGAGGACGCTCTTCGCCCGACTCGTGCTACGGGACGTCCCGGTCAGCGCGGATACGTCGCCGGCACCGGAACGTTCACCGCTCTCCCCTCCCGATCCGCCCGGCTCGAAGGTGTAGATGTTGACCTTGGTGTGACCGAATCCTGTTCTCTTGGTGCGCGAGGCACCCCCGAACACGTCCATCTCGAGGTTCTTCGGGCTCGCGAACACCCGATGCACCTGCGGCTCGGCCGCCGCCCCGGTGTCGTCCCGGGCCGCCACCATCTGCATGATCACCTGTACGTGGTCGCGGGCCACCGCGCCGGGATAGGTGAGCAGGAACGACACACCACCGTCGCTGATCGTGCCCCAGTGACCGGCCAGGTACTCGACACTGGTGTGGTCCATCACCACCGCGGTGTTCTCCACGCCGACCGCGTCGTTTTCGATCAGGCGCGCACCGTCGCCCCACTCGATGGTCTGTGGCAGCCGGATCCCGCTCAACCATTGGACCACCTCCATGCCCAACGCAGGCAGGTTGAGGGGCTTGCCGGCGCCGAGGTTGCGGGGCGGCAGGGGCAGCCGTCCGGCCGGAAGGGTGAGTGCCTGCTGCGGCGCCGGGTTGAGCAGCCTCGGCAGTCTCATCGCCGGTTCGTCGGGGGTGGGTGGCATCAACGGATCGAGGACACCGCCACGGCGGGCGGTGTCGGCCATCATCATGCCGATCGCCGTCACGTCGGTCATCCGTCGGCTGGCCGAGTAGGGCCGATCACGAGCGTGCCACTTCGGATTGAACAGGGTGCCGTAGACCTCGAGCTCGATCTCTTCCGCGACGATGGGTACGGCGACACCGGAACCCGGGTCCCAGGTGTCGTTCCGCTCGACCTCACCGGCGAGCCCGAATGCTTTTGTCGTGCTGAGCCGGAGCGTGCGCCGCTGCATCGCCGCCCCGGAAAGCGACGCCGAGTCGACAGCACCCCCGTAGCCGAGACCAGCGGAACCCGCGACCGAGCCGCCCTTGGTGCGGGAGCCGCTGACACTCTGCGACCCGGTGACGCTGTGCTCACCGCCGTGCGACACCACCCCCTGCGGGCCCGGTCGGGTTTTCCGTACGATCGCCCGGACGTACACGGTGCCCTGGATCGACGAGTCGCCGATGATCTCACCGAGGTCGTACAACCGGATCGCCTGCCGGGACATGCTGGGCAGGACGGCGGCCAACCGATCCGGGTTGACCTGCCGATTCAGTTGCAGGTGCGAGCTGCTTCCCGGGGTGCTCACCCCGACCGCCGTACCACGGGCGACCGCCCCGGCGGCCACCATGTTGTTCCGCGCCTCGGTGATCACCTCTACGATCGCGCTACGAAGCTCTTGAGCACCGTGCACGTACGAGACGTGGTCCCAGTCGACGACGAGGTCCGCGGGTGGCACCTCCGGAGGCAGGCCAAGCACCTGCTCCCCGCGATGCTGGATCGCCTGAACCTGCGGCACCTTCAGCTCAACCGGCGGTGCGCTGCCCATCCGCTCGTCGTCGAGGGTCATGTCCTTCGAGACCTCGAAGACCAACCACTGCCGGAACTCGCCCAGTCCGTCGCCGGTCATCGGCCGGGCGGTAGGCGTGCTGCCACGTGCCCGGCGCCACAGGTTCCGAACCGTCCCGGTCGCCTCGTCCAGTGCGTGCACCTCGACCGTGATGGTCTGCTCGTCGGCGAAGAACGCCTGCTCCCCGTCACCGTAGTCCAGCCACACCTCCTCGCTACCGCTGCTCGTCGTCGTCCTACGCGCCCGCGTAATCCGTCCTCGGGCACCGACAGACACCAGGCGCGCGGCACGGACGTCGAGGTCCACGCCGGCAGCGGTGGACATCCCCCCGCTGACCCGGGACGAACTCGTCTTCGCCCGTCGATGGCGCTGCGCGGTCGGGGGCAGGAAACGGACCACCGGCTTCACCCGCTGGACCAGGGCGTCCGAATGCTCCGCTTCGGTGTCGGCGGTCTCCTCGTCCGCCTCCTTGATCGCCTCGAGTGTCTTCTTCGGCGGCCCTCCCTCAGCGGGTGGTTCCCGGTTCTCGTCCCGTACGCCGAGATACTCCGGCTCGGTGCCCGGCGTGACCCGACGCGCCTGGATCACCACTGCCAAGCTTCGACGGGTGCTGCTGTCCGGCATCTCCAGCCGTACGACCACCTGATCGGTGGTGAGGGTGAGCACCTCGGCGGCGACCCGGGTCGGACCGCTCTGGAGGTCCATGCTCTCCTGGTTGACCAGCGCCTGCAGGACCTGCCGGATCACCCTCTTCTTGGTCTTGGGCAGGTGCCAGTCGGGCAGCAGGTCGCGGAACTCCGCGTTCTCCGGCAGCGCCAGAATCCCCTGCACCGCATCGGCGACCTGGTCGGAAATCTCCCGCGCACCCAACAACGTGGCCTGGCCGACCCGCAGCCGATCGTCGTTCCACACGTAGCGGGGCAGGTGCCGGCTTTCCTGGCGTACCGTCATGGTCCGTACCCGCTCGACCATCATCCGGTCCGGGGTGAGCGGTGTGGTGGACGGAGCAGAGTTGAGGACGGCTGGTGTCGCCTTCTTCGGCAACGGTCCGGTCACAGCTGGCGTCTCGGAGTCGGCCGGCGTTTCCGCCGCGGACTCCGCGTCGTCGAGCTTCGGCGGCGAAGTGGACGTCTCCTCCTCGATCGCCGCAAGCTTTGCGGAGCTCTTCGGCGGTGTGACCACTGGTTGGGTCGCCGCCCGGTAGACACCCGCCGGCACCTCCTCGATCACGCTCAGCGTGACCGAAGCGCTCCCCTGCGTCGGCCCACGGCGGACCCAGAAACGCAACCGGTTGCGGAACGTGGCCCGCTCGAGCGTCAGCTCGTACTCCGTTTTGACGACGACGCTCGGCGCCTTCACCTCCTGGCTGATCCGGCTGTTACTCCCCAGCGACGATCCGGCGCTGACCGTGCTGCCGCGAGTGACGACCGGTCCGACGGAGAACCGCACGAAGGGTACGAACGCGCTGACCATGGCGCGCAGTCGCAGACCGGAACCGGTCTCCATGCTTGTCTCGGAGTCGCTGCCGAAGATCGGCTGCTGTCGCAGCCGGCTGTTTCCGTCCGGCCTGCCGACCGGTCGCATGGAGATCAACCGAACCTTCGCGGCCAGCCCACCGGCGGCCTTCGGCATGCCGATCCATTCCCGGCTGGCGACCACCTGCGGGGCCAGGGTGCCGCTGAGCAGTCGCCTGAGCCAAAGGTTCGACCACTGGTTGCGGACCTCCTGCCGGCTGTCACTACCCGGCTCGACCACCGGCACATCGCTCAACAGGCTCACCGCGCGCGAGGCGGCGGCACCGTCGTCGATCACCTGCAACGCGTACGTGTTCGTCGACAACAGGCGCCGAGCCGAGTCGTCCAGCTGAATCGTGGCGGCACCGGGACCGTCCAGGTCCATGAGCGCGAACCGTTTGGTGATCCGGAACCAGTGCCTGCCCACCGCCTCGTTGATGATGGGGGCGTCCTGCGGCTGGTCGGGGCGTACGACCAGGACCAGCTCTGATTCCACCAGGAACGAGTCGGGGTCGCCGTACACCACCTGATAGTCCACGGCCAGGGCCGAGGTGCTGGCGCCGTGGTTCATCCGCGCGTCGTTCGCACCGAAGTTCAGCGTCAGCGGTACACCGGCGGCCTGGAGCGGCACCGCGACGTGCCACATCGAACTCTCGCCCGGATCCCTGTTCTGCTCGCTGGTCATCCGGTCCCGGCTGTAACGGTCCATCCAGGCCCGCTGGTTCTTGCGTACCCGGTCCTCCGCCCCGGGGCGCGGAACCAACTCGACCCAGACCGTCTGGACCTTCCCCTGCCGGAACCAACGGCCGGCCGGCACCCGCACGTCGAACGCTCGCCGGGCGTGCAGGAACGTCTCCGGTTCCTCGGCCAACGCCCGAATCAGCGGATGGTCGTCACCGACCGGGAGGTTGGCCGCGCCCATGAGGTCCCGAGTTCGGTCGACCAGCCCCTTGGACCAGCCTTCCGGGTCGCTGGCGGTGGCCGGCGTGTTCAACAGCTCCGGCACTTCCGCGACGACCCTCCGAACGTGGTTCGTCTCCGTCGGATCGGCCTCGCGGACAACCGACCACACCGGGTCGGGGGCGACCGACTCCGGTGTCGTTGCCTCCTCGCCGTTCTGGCCGCCCTCCGCCTGGCCTGGGTTGAGCGGGGTCATCAGGACGGCGCTGGACGACGCCTCCGCGCTACTGCTCGGCACCGCCGAGATCACCTTGGGCGGAGTGGCCGGGGTCAGGACGCTGGGGGTGGGTGGGATCGTCGGCGGCTCGGGGTAGACGATCGGACGTCCGGTGGACGGCTGGTCCTCCGGGATCGGTATGGCCGGCCGCCCTGGGCGGTTCTGCGGGGCCCCCGGTACGGCACCCGCGAGGCTCGGGAGGAACATCGCCTCCAGGGTGCGGTCCAGCCCGAAGCCGCCACGCCCCGACCGGTTCGTCGATGGCGTGGGAGCGGTGGCGAGCAGTGCCTCAGACGTGGTCGGCTGCCCGGCAGGATCAAGCACCAGCACCCGGGCACCGGGCGTCGCCATCGCCCGACCCCATTCGTCGGACGCCGGTCCCGGTGCCCTGGCCGCCCGGACGAGCGATCCGGGCGCGGCCGGGTCGACGTACCGGGGAATGACCGTGCCGGTCCGGTCATCGGCCAACAGCCAGAACACCCGGGCCGGGTCGCCGGGCACCTCGATCAGGGCCATCGCGCCCGGCGTACGCCGCACCGCGCTGAAAACCATGCGGGCGTCGCCCATCGGCGTGAGCGTCCCACCGAGGGCGGATGCCAGCGCGGCCGGTTCGGGCTGGTGCAGGAAATTGTCCGGCAGCGGACCGTTCGCCACCCGCCCGTGCAGCACACCGAACACGGCGAGCGCCGCCGCGACGTGGTCGACGGTGGCGGCCACCGTCGACGGGTCGACCGTGGCCAGCCAGTCGGCGAGTCGGGGCAGCGACTTCTGCCGTGGCGTCGGGTCGGCGACGTACACCTCGGCGGCGGCCGAGCGCAGTACCTCCCACCCCCACGGGGAAAGCGACGACCTGGGCCCAGCATCGGTCGGCTTCTCCGGAGGTGCCCCCAACCGCCCCCGGGCGTCAGCCATCCACACCTGGACGTCCGGGCCGGCGAGTCCGTCGCGCCGCAACGTCGCAAGGTGCCCGTCCACCAGCACCTTCAGGTCCGCCTGAATACGCCGGGCCACCTGTTCGTCCCGCCGTCGGTGCCGCGCCGGGCGTCGGCGACCGGCTGCCCCGTCCCGACCCGCCGGCTTCACCTGGACGGGCTGCGGGTCGGCCCCGGTGCCGGCCTGATGCACCGCCTCCCACGCCACCGTGGCCGCGAACGCGTCGATCGTGTCCAGTTGCTCCGGCGACAGGTGGTCCAGTTCCGTCACCGCGGCGCTGAGCGGCGCGACGTCCTCGGTGTCCGCAGTGGACGTTTCCGTGTCGTCTGCCAGCCAGCCCAACGGTTCGAACAGGTCGGCCACGGCGGGGGCGTACCCGTGCTCTCCGCCGCCCGTGCGCTCGACGTACTGGTCCAGGACCGTCGCCACGTGCTCGCGATCGGCCACCGCCTCGGTCACGGCCGCCAGATCGTCGTCGTTCAGGGTCTCCAGCGCGCTCATCGACGGCAGTTGTGCGCGTACGTCCCGGATGAACGCCGACCCGGGTGGCGCGACGATCAGATCGTCGCGGACACCGGTACGCGACGCGTGCTGGTAGACCAGTCGCATCTCGGCCGGGTTGCGCCGTACCTCGTCCGGGTCGGTGCTGGACAGGGACATGCCGCTGGCTGCGGCCCCCCGTGCCGTCTCCCCGAGCTGTCGCTCGTCCCGGAACACCGGACCGAGGAACGGCACGCTCTCCTGGCCGGTGCCCATGAGCAGCGGGGATTCGGGCAGGTCCACCCCGTCCGGCGGCAGGTTCGGGTCGACCGACACGCCGCCGTACCGGTCCAGCACGGTGAGGCGGGCGATCTGCGAGACCACCGGTGTGGCCCGTCGATGGGCGGGTGGCGGAAGCAGTTCGTCCAGCCGGCCGAGCCTGCCGCCCCGCTCCCCGCCGAGGGTACGGGCGACGAAGTCACTGTTCGCGGCGACGCCGTCCGGGTTCATCCAGACGACCGCGTTCCAGCCGTGGGCCGAGGCGTGTCCCAGCCACGCCTCGATCCGGCTCTGTGCCTCCACCCCGATCTGTTCGCCCTCCGGGACGACCAGGTGCACCACCTTCGGTACCGCCTGCGGGGCGGTTCCGGGCGCGCCGAGCAGCACCCCGGACCGCGTTCCGTCGGCCGACGGCGCGGCCGGCTGCGGGGTCATGGAGGCGGGGGCGGACATCGGAATGGCCGGGACGGCTGGTCCACCCTGGTTCAACGGATCGACGTGCGTGACCGGGTCCACCGCAAGGTGCTGCTCCGCCGGGGTGAACAACTGAGTCGGTACGAGCGGTTCGTCCATCGGCTGCACCAGCCGCCCTGCGGCGTCGAAGAGCGGCGTCGGCGAGGCGAGGGGCGTCCCCGGCGACGTCGCCGGAGTCGACGTGGACGTGGACGACACGGTCGACGTGGACGACGCGACCGAACTCGCCCGGGTGTCGCTGGAGACCGTGCCGGGCACCGTCGCGCTCGCCGGGCCGTTCAAGGCTGAACTCACCGGCGCCGGGACGCGTCCTGACTGCGCTGCCGGGTTGCTGACCGGCTGCGGCCCGCCCGATCCCGAAGTGGACGGCGTCCCACCGCTGCTGCTCACCGGCGCCGGCCCGGTAGCGGCCGACGTGCCAGAACTTCCTCCGGCAGGCGGCGTGGCCAGAGCGGCTGAACCACCCGAGGACGACGGGGCGCCCGGAGACGCTGGAGGTGTCAGGACCGTCGAGGGCGTCGGGACAGTCGGCGTCAGCGGACCGGTCGAGGGACCTGAGAGGTTCGGGGTTGTCCGGACGATCGGGGTCGGCCCGGTCGTACCCTCGGCGGGTTTGATCGACGAGGGTGCGCCCCCTCCGGATGTTGGTGTGGGCCGGCTCTCCGCAGGTGGCTCCGATCCGGTCCTCGAGATCGTGGAGGGGGCGGTTCCGGTCGTCGCACCCGCGACGTTGCCGGGTACGCCGGGACCGGGCACGCCAGGACCGGGGGAGTTCGGAGGCAGGCCCGGCAGGGATGGGGGTTGACCAGACGAAAACGGAGGCTGACCCGGCAGGGATGCTGGTGGGCCCAGGAAAGACGGAGGCGGACCACCCTCATCGGACGAGTCTCCGCTACGGGTTCGCTCACCGCCCGCTACGGCGTCGGGATGGGTGAGCCGCCGAAGGCTCGTCCCGGCGATATCCCCGGCACCCTCAGCAGCGCCGGACAACATGCCGGACACGAGCGTGACCGGCACCGTACCCCACTGCCAACCCTCACCCTTGACCAGGTTGAACGTACCCTCACCGACGACCTCGACGGCCCCCTCGGTCACCACATTCTCGACGAACTCCGCCCCCGCGGCCCGAATACCCTGACTGACAACCGCGTCAGCCACATCCTTCGCCCCAGCGCCGGCCACAGCGTCCACCGCACCCTTGGCCGCCCCAGAAGCCGCCGCCCGCGCCGCATCCCCAGCACGATCAGCAGCCTGCTCCACCGCCTCACGCAAAAACCGGTTACCAAGCCCACCAAGAACCCCGCCACCAGCCCCCATCACCACACCGATCAGACCAGTCCACGACCCAACCGCCGCCGCGTTCTTCGTCAGATCAACATTCCAACCCTTCTGATGCCCCCGCTGAATCAGGATCGCCTGCGCGATCACATCCATCAACACCTGCAAACCCACACCAACGACCTGGCCCATCCCCACCGCGACAATCAACCGGGCCAACCACAACGCGATCTTCCACTTGTCCACCAACAGCTTCATCGCCATCTGCTGCAGCACACCCGGCCACAACCAGGCAATCGCCAACGCGAACGCCAACTCGATCATCAACTCGATGATCGTCAAAATAATCATGATCTGGGTGTACTCAACCTGGGTCGCCGAATCCTCCAGGCCCTCACCCAACCGGCGCACATACCGGGACGCGACAACCAGATAACCGTCGTCGCCCAGATAGTCCTTCATCGCGTCAACAAACGCCTGCTCCGACTTACCCGCCACCCCGTTACTGATGCTGTTCACCGCCGTCACGAACAGCGGCAACACCTGCTCCAAACCATCAGACGCCGCGTAATGACCATGCGCCAACAACCGCAACTTGTCCGGATCCGTCGCCGGAAGCTCCTCACCCGTCAACCACTTCAGGAACTCGGCAGCATCGTCCGACATCTCGATGGCCATGACGACTGCCCACCTCCTGTCGAATCCCCGAGGGCCACACCGCCGTTGACGATGTGGCCCTCACGCTGTGGCTGACCCGATCAGGGCCGAATGGGACGGTTGTGCCCACCGACGACCTGGTCGGCCAGTCCCGTCGTGGTGTCGGAAACGTTCGCTATGACCTTGTTGAGCATGGTGACATTCTCGGTGTCCCCTTCGGCCAGGGCCCGGACTCCCTTGAGAATGATCTTGACGACCTCGACGCCGTCGTTCAGATTCTTGAAGATCTGCTCGTCGGTGCTGGTCCGGATGTGACCCGGCGGCATGTTCGCGTCGGTGACCCCGGTGAAGTCATCGTCGACCCGCTTCATGAGCAGCGCGGCGGGTTCCAGCTTGTCGCTACGAACCAGGTCGGTGTCCCCACCGATGACGCTCATCGCGACTCCTCGGGTCGGTTCGGCGACGAGGCCGCACCCGGGAACGGCTCGTTGGCCGCCCGCATGGCCTCGCTCATCATCTCGTCGAAGTCGACCGACCCGTTGAGCATGTCGAGGATCGGCATGCCCGCCGGCAGGATCGTCTGGAACAGTTCCGCGGCGCCTTCTCGTGCCTGTTCCCGGGCCGCCTTGGTGGTCTCCACCAGCAGGCTGCCCAACTCGGCGGGGGGCATGGTCCGGTACGCGTTGGTGGGAAACTTGACCTCTACCAGGTCGCCCCGACCGTCCACTGTGACGGTGACCGCTCGGTTCTTCGCGGTCACCGTCGTCTTGGCCGCCTCGATCTTCCGCTCGATCCCGGAGATCGCAATCTTCTGTTGCTCGAACTCGGCAAACGCCTGTTCGATCCTGTTCTGCAACGGACTGGACATGATCACTCTCCTCGCTCAGTAGCCACGACTGCCCTGACGGCCGGTGCCCCGCGACGGCCCGTACGGCGAGCCGGGGCCCTGCGGCATCGACGGCCGAATCCCGTCACCACCAGGACCATCCGGTACGTCATCCCGACCGATCACCGACGGCGCCACGTCCGGATCCGTACCCCAGACCTCCTCCTCCTCGGCCAACCACGTCGTCCGCTCGCGGTCCTTCTCCTGCTGACCACCGCCGCCCTGACCCATGCCGCCCATCGGCGGCATCATCGGCGGGAAACCACCCATCCCACCGGCACCCGCCGCACCACCGGCCAACGCACCACCGGCCGCACCCGCCGCAGCAGCGGCAGCCAAACCACCCAACCCCACGCCACCGGAACCATCCCCGGCCCAACCACCGCCGCCAGCGTCGAACCCACCACCACCGGCGACCGGCGCCGGACCCAACGGGCCGATTTCCAGGCCCACCGGGGGATGCGGGAACTCGGCGCCTCCCTGCCAGTCGTCACCGGCGTCACCACCGGCACTCGGATCCAGGTCGGGGAACTCACCGCCCACACCCGGGGAGCCATCGCCTCCCAGACCGGGCAGAGACCCACCGGCGCCCGGACCCGACGAGCCTCCCAGACCCGGGAGAGATCCACCAGCCCCCGGACCCGACGAACCTCCCAGACCCGGAAGAGGTCCACCAGCCCCCGGACCCGAACCACCTAGCCCGGGCAGACCACCACCGGCGCCGCCGGTGCCACCACCCACCCCTGGGAACGAGCCTCCCGCACCCGGCAGATCGTCCGGGTCGATCGCGCTCGGATCCTCCCCGAGCTCACCGTCACCGGTACCGATCCCACCCGCACCGCCACCGGGCTCGTCCCGACCCGGAACCGGCCGCGGACCACCAGGCAACCCGGGCAATCCACCAAGCCCCGGACCACCAACAAATCCACCACCTGGGCCACCACCGGTACTGCCATCGCCCACCCCGCCCAAACCAGAGCCACCAGCCCCCGGCAACCCCGAGCCAGGCAACCCGGAGCCCGGCAGTCCTGAGCCGGGAAGCCCCGAACCCTCAAAGCCGCCGCCACCGCCGAGCCCCAAACCACCGCCGCCACCACCCAGGTCCAACCCACCGCCACCGCCGAGGTCCAAACCAGCACCACCGCCACCGCCACCGCCGAGCTCCAGATCAGCACCACCACCGCCGCCACCACCCAGGTCCAGATCAGCACCACCACCACCGCCGCCACCACCCAGGTCCAGATCAGCACCACCACCGCCGCCACCACCCAGGTCCAGATCAGCACCACCGCCACCGCCACCGCCACCGCCGCCCAGGTTCAGATCAGCACCACCGCCACCGCCACCACCGCCCACGTTGGGGTCCGGAATCGGCGAAGGCGGCGGCACGTACGTACGCGGATCCAGCAACCCCATGTACGTCTTGTCGAAACTCGCCCGCAACAGGTCGAACTGCGTACGCATCGCCTGATCCAGCTCTTCCAACCCTTTCAGGAAAAAGGCATGCATTTCACGGTCTAACCTCGCCAACTCCGCAGCGGGGTTCTTGAAGTTGTATACGTCATCCTTTTCCCCGAAATTGAGGGTTATGTTCCAGTCAGGCAACTGATCCCATGCAGTGAGCTGATTGTTCTTCCACGCCGTCCAGTTGTAGTCCACCGTGTCCGCGGCGAGTTTGTCGATATCGGCCTCGATCTGGTTCATCACCCGGCGGATCATCTCGCTCGGCTGATACTCCGTCTTGCTCGACCACGACGCCCAAGCCTTTCGCAACTCATTCCAGAACGCCTGCGCGGCATCACCGTTGTCGTGCAACAACTGCGGCCAGTTCGAACTCGTCTCCAGATCCTGCCGCAGCAACAGCATCTCCTGGCGAAGATTCACCAGGACCGACCGGAAAGCTCCCGCCGCCGAACCCTCGAAACCCGACCCGTCACCTTCCAACTTGTCGATCTCGACTTTCAACCGCTGCATACTGTCATCCAGCCACGTCGAGAGGTTGTAAGCCGATTCGGCAGCCGTGTGGAAGGTACGAGGATCGAGCGGCAACGGATTCGGAGGCATATTCAGAACGTCCCGGGAGTTGTTCCAGAACTCATTCCAGAAACGCTCGTGCGGCGACGCTCCGGCCGCCCCGGCATACCAATCCACCCGACCCTTGATCAGGTAGTACGCGGTATGGGTCTGAAAGCCGGAGGAGGTACGACGATAGATGTGGAATTCGTTCGCCCCCGGGGTGCCCATCGACCATTCCCACGGGTGGTTCTTGCGTGCGTTGATGTAGTGGGCCTCGATCAGGCTGATCCAGACGGGGTTGTAGAACTGACGGCGGTCCATGCCATTGGCCTTCAGGACCTGCATCAACCCGTCCTCCCACGGGCCGACGCCACCGACGTTCGAGCTTCCTGGCTGAGTCATCGCGTTTCTCCGGTCAACGACACGAGCACTTCTCCCCGACCAACTCCCGGGACGGGTTCACTGGCCACGACCGCCCTGCCGGCCAGTGCCCCGCGACGGCCCGTACGGCGAACCGGGACCCTGCGGCACCGACGGCCGAACCCCGTCACGACCAGGACCATCCGGTACGTCATCCCGACCGACCACCGAAGGAGCCACGTCCGGATCCGTACCCCAGATCTCCTCCTCCTCGGCCAACCACGTCGTCCGCTCCCGGTCCTTCTCCTGCTGACCACCGCCCTGACCCATGCCGCCCATCGGCGGCATCATCGGCGGGAATCCGCCCATCCCACCCGCACCCGCCGCACCCACGGCACCCCCGGCCAACGCACCACCGGCCGCACCCGCCGCAGCAGCGGCACCCAGACCACCCAACCCCACACCACCGGAACCATCCCCGGCCCAACCACCGCCGCCAGCGTCGAACCCACCACCACCGGCAAGCGGCGCAGGATCCAACGGACCGATGCGCAACCCGGCCGGCGGCGGAGTCTTGGAACCTCCCTGCCAACCGTCGCCACCGGCATCCGGGTTCAGGTCGGGGAACTCACCGCCCAGGCCCGGACCATCCCCGCCGATCGAACCCGGCAGCGACCCACCGGACCCCGGAAGACCGCCGAAGAAGTCGCCACCGGAACCACTACCCGGCGACCCTGGCAGACCTCCCACACCGGGGGAGCCGCCACCGCCCAGACCGGGCAACGAGCCGCCAGCGCCCGGACCCGACGAGCCGCCCAGACCGGGGAACGACCCACCAGCCCCCGGACCCGAACCGCCTAACGCGGGAAGACCACCGCCGACGCCACCGGTGCCAGCACCCAGCCCAGGGAACGAACCACCCGCACCCGGCAGATCGTCCGGATCGATCGCGCTCGGATCCTCCAGGAAGTCGTCGTCACCGGTACCGATCCCACCCGCACCGCCACCGGGCTCGTCCCGACCCGGAACCGGCCGACCGCCACCGGGCAGCCCCGGCAACCCGCCAAGCCCCGGACCACCGGCAAACCCACCACCGGGACCACCAATGGAACCGCCACCACCGACCCCGCCCAAACCAGAGCCACCCGCACCCGGCAACCCGGAACCGGGAAGTCCCGAACCCTCGAAACCAGCGCCCGGCACATTGGACCCGTTGGAGCCACCACTGGTGAGCACATCCAGGTCCGGTCCGCCATCACCATCAAGACCCAGAGCATCGAACCCGCCACCGCCACCGCCACCACCGCCGCCACCACCGCCCAGGTCCAAACCATCGCCGCCACCACCGATGTCCAACCCACCGCCACCGCCACCACCACCGCCACCGCCACCGCCGCCGCCGCCGTCCAGGTTCAAGTCAGCACCACCGCCATCGAGGTTCAAATCAGCACCAGCACCGCCACCACCGCCCACCTTCGGGTCCGGAATCGGCGGAGGCGGCGGCACGTACGTACGCGGATCCATCAACCCCATGTACGTCTTGTCAAAACTCGTCCGCAACAGGTCGAACTGCGTACGCATCACCTGATCCAGCTCTTCCAACGCTCGCCGGAAGAAGGCATGCATAGCGGCATCCAACTTCGCTAACGCCGCTCCCGGGTTCTTGAAGTCGTAGGTGTCCGTCCCAGCTCCGAAATCGAGTTCGAAATTCCAGCTGGGCAGGTCCTCGAACTTCGTCAGCAGGCCAGCGTCCCAGGAGGCTTTGTTGAAGTCGTCGGTCTTCCTGCCGAGGTCGTCGATCTGCCACTCGATCTGGGCCATCACCCGGCGGATCATTTCGCTCGGTTGATATTCCGTCTTACTCGACCAGGACTCCCATGCTTTCCGCAACTCGTTCCAGAATGCCTGGGCGACATCACCGTTGTCGTGCAACATCTGCGGCCAGTTCGAACTCGTCTCCAGGTCCTGCCGCAACAACGACATCTCCTGACGCAGATTCTCCAGAACAGACCGGAAAGCCCCCGCCGCCGAGCCCTCGAACCCCGGACCGTCACCATCCAACTTACCGATCTCCACCTGCAACCGCTGCACACTGTCATCCAGCCACGTGGACAGGTTGTAAGTCGACTCGGCAACGGTATGAAAAGTGCGGGGATCGAGGGGCAACGGCGTCGGAGGCGAATTCAGGATATTCCCCGAATGGGTCCAGAACTCGTTCCAGAAACGCTCGTGCGGTGACGCGCCCGCCGACCCGACGTACCAGTCCACCCGACCCTTGATCAGGTAGTACGCCTCGCCGAGCACGTCCCCCGGGTACTCGCGCGCGGTACGCCGGTAGATGGTGAACTCGTTCGCCCCCGGCGTGCCCATCGAGTCGTTCCACGGATCGTTCTGGGAGTTGACGTAGAACGCCTCGATCAGGCTGATCCAGGTGGGGTCGGCGTACTGGCGGCGGTCCATGCCCTCGGCCTTCAGCACCATGATCAGCCCCTCTTCCCAGGCACCAATGTTGCCCAGGCTCGAGCTTCCTGGCTGAGTCATCGCGATCTCCTGGTTACCGGGACGTCAAAAACAGGTGATGGTCAGGAAGCCGCCGGCGGGGGCACCACCGGCGGGGGCACCGACGAGGTCGGCCGCGAACCGGGCAGGAACGAGGCGAAGTTCGCCGCGTTCGCGTTGGCCCGTTCGATGTTCTCGCTCGACAGCAGAATGTTGCCCAGCCCCTGGGCGTAGTCGGCGAGCTTCTTGTCGAAAGCGGCCAGCTTCGTGTCGACCAGCCCGCCGACCGTCCGGATCCGGGTCTTGACGGCGGCGCCGCTGGCGAAGTTCTCGCCGCCGGGGATCACCTCCAGGTTGGCCCAGGGCATGCCGTGCGTGTGCCCCATGTCGGTGGGGTCGACACCGGCCCGTACGCCGCTGACCTGGTTGCGCATTTCCGTCAACCGGGTCTGCACTTCCCGGATGAAGTCCTCGTCGACGGTGATACGTGGCATGTCACATGTCCTTTCCGAAGGGATCGGTTGACCGGGCGGATCGGGTCGGGCGGACGATTCCGCCGTGGCGGGATTCGGGCAGTGACGGCGCGGGAGTCAACTCCCGCGCCGTCACTGTCTACCGGCTGGAGCTGTCTGCCGGGTGGAGCTCAGGCGACGAAGAGGGAGGCGCCCGCGGTGTCGCCCTCGTGGTACGTCTCACCGATCATGTGCAGCACCTGACCGGCCTTTGCCGCGCCCTCGCGCACCTGGTTCATGCCGAGGTCCCACTGCTGCTGCACCGCGCCGTAGTTCTCGATCGCGGCGCCGGCGTTCGCGGCAGCGTACTGGTCGACCTTGTTCTTCAGCTCCTGGGCGGAGGCCAGGAGCTTGTCGGTCACGGCCTTCAGCTGCGTTTCGGCGAGGTCGATGTCGGACAGGTCGACGGTGTAGGTAGCCATCGTTCACTCCTTCTCTCGGTACGGACGGATCCGCCGGTGACCGGCGTCCGGCTAGTTGGTCCAGCTGGCCTGGGCGGTGAAGGACTCGTTGGCGAGCGAGACGCTGGCCGCGGCGGCCGTGTTGTTGTCCTCGGTGTCGGTGGTCATCACGGCGAACCGCTGCATGTCGTCACTGAGGCTGTTGAGCGCGCTGCGGATGTTCACGATGCCCTGCGAGATCTCCTGGATCCCCTCCTGGTAGCGCCGCGAGGCGTCGCCGATCCAGGTGGCACCGAGCTCGGCCGAGCTGGTCAGCACCGTCCGCTCGGCGGCTTCCAGGTCCTGCACGGTCTGGCTGAACCCGTTGATGAGGCTGGTTCTGGTCTCATCATCCGAAATGATCCGGGGTTGGGTCATGGCCTGCTCCTTCTCTCGTCTGTGCCGTACCGGCTCCGGTCGGAGCCGCCTGCGTTCCTTGCCGTACCGACCGGCTGTGCCGGCAACCGCTGGGCGCCGGTCACCTCCGGGCCAGCGCTGATTCGAGCAACGGCCCGGTCGGCAGCATCTCCAGCAACCGACGCGGCACCGGTCGGGCCCCCGCCGAGGGGTAGCCCAACTGTTCGGCCACCGCACCCGAAGCCAACGGGAACTTCACCCCGGCGTCGGTGACCAGATAGAAACCAGAGCCCGCCGCCTGGTCGACCCGACCGGCCAGGACCAGCCCGCCCACCCCCGGCTCGACCGCGACCCGGGCCGCGGTCCGGGAGGTACGGGTCAGACCGACCCCGTCACGTACCGCCGCCGAGGCGAGCACCGGTAGGTCGGCGGTCACCTCCACCCCACCGTCGGCCATCGTGTGCCGGACACACCAGGTGCCGCCGCCCGCCACCTCGGCCAGCCTCGGCGGTGTCTCCGGCAACCCGGCCGGCAGCACCGCCTGCCGGGAGACCGGAAGTTGGGCCAGCGCCCCCGGGCTCAGCTCGAACGGCACCGCCGGCCGGCCGCCGTACAGCTTCGTGGTCTCCGGGTCGGCGGCGGCGATCGTGTACGCGAGCGGGGTCAGCTCAGCCAGACCATCCCGTTGCAGCAGGTAACGCCGTTCCGGCGGGCTCGCGGTACGGGCCACGAACAGCTCACCGACGTGAGCCTGCCGCCCGTCGATCACCGGCCCGGCCGTCCCCCGCCCGGGGATCGTCAGCGGGGCCAGGTCCGGCCCGACCGGTACGGATTCCAGCCAACCGGCCTCGACCGCGAACGCGCTCCGGTCGTACCCGAGGACCCGGGCCAGCCACGGCTCCGCGATCCGCAGCCGGCGGCCCCGCCAGACCAGGAAGCTCTCGCCGGCCGCGGTGGCGACGATCGCGTCGTCGGCCCCGAGGGGACGGTCCCGGCGCGGGCCGTCCACGACCCGCTCGATCGTCAACGTGGTCGCGGTGGAGAGCGCCCCGGCCTGGTCCCGATTGGCCAACGCGCAGACAGTCCACGCCTGAGCGGCCACCGTGCCCGGAGCCGGCAACGCGTCCGGGGCGCCGACGATGCCCACCGGTTGCCCGTGCGGGACCTCCTTCAGCGACCGGGTGGAGACCGAGACGACCTTCGGCTCCTTCTCGAACAGCAACCGGGCGGAGCTGTAGTTGAGCACCGGACGCAGCGTCCCGTCGACGAAGACGTACCGGGTCCCGGTCTCCTTCTCCAGCACCAGTGCGCCGGCCGCGCGCCACTTGCTCGACCCGCCCGGAACGATGAACCCGTAGATGGTGAACCCGGCGACCACCAGTGCGGCAACCAGCAGGCCGGAGATCGCGCCGACCACCATCCGGCGGTTCGGGTTCTCCAGTCCGTCGGGCTCGGCCGAGACCAGCGCACCCGTCAACCGGCCGAGCACGTACGTCTGCGCCTGCACCTGATCCCGGCGGGACTGCACCGCTCAGCCCCCCAACGCCCGCGCGGCGCCGTACGCGCCCAGCACGGCGAGCAGGATCGGCAGCATGGCGACGGTGGTGAGCAACTGCAGCACGTCGGCGATCCGCCCCCAGTACGGCATGATCCGGCGGTTGGGGAGCTTGCGTCCGATGACGAACGACAGGAACCCGGCCACCGGAAGCACCGTCACGACGAGCACCACCCGCAGCAGCGACGACACGTCCGCGACCGCGACCAGCGTCATCACGCCCAGTCCCAGCAGCGCCGGGCCGGCCAGTGCCAGCCGGTGCCAGCCGCTGGTCATCGGGCGTCCGGCGAGCAGCCGGACCACCGTGATCAGTGCGACCAGTGTCCACGCCGCCCACCCGCCGGTGAGGGCGAGCAGCACCATCGCGACGGCGGTGGCGACGGCGTTGCCGGCGTACAGGCCGGTCATGTACCGGTCGGCCTGCGCGGTCTGGGCCAGCAGCACGTCACTCGGCTCCGGGTCGATGTCCTCCTGCAGGTGCTCCGGTTCGGTCGGCAGCGGGGCCAGGTAGATCCGGGCGAGCCGGAACGCGGTCATCGGCACCAGCACGGTCAGCACCGTCGCGGCCACCGCGACCACGGCCGCCGCCCCGCCGGTGGTGAGGTCCAGGAACGCCGACAGCCCCGAGCCCAGGGCGGCGAAGATCGCCGCGCTGACCACCGCGGCGACAAACGGCCCGGCCCAGCCGAGGATCACCCCGGCGAGCAACACGGCCACCAGCGCCGCCACCGCACCGGCGAAGAGATGCGGCCCGCCCAGCGCCAGGGGGGCATCCGTCCGGGTCACCTCCGGTGTGATCATGCCGGCGAGCCCGGCGTACGCGACCCCGGCCAGTGCGGCGACCATGCCGAACGGCCGGTCCCCACCCGCCCGGCTCAGCCCGAACGCCCCGGCCAGGCAGAGCACCGCCACGATCGCGGCGCCCACGGCCCGGTCGAACGGCCGGCCGGACATCGCCAGCGTGACGAGTCCGAGCAGCAGCACGGCGGCGAAGACACCCAGCGCCGACCAGCGGATCATCTCCGGGCGCCAGGCCCCGGAGCGGGTCCGTACGCCGGTGGCGATGCCGTCGGCGAGGTCGTCGAAGTGCACCGGCGGGATCTGGTCCGCCCGGGGACGTAGGTGGACGGTCTCGCCGTCGTTGAGCCCGAGGGCCGCGACAGTGGCCTCCTCGTCCAACGGCGGGGCACCCAGCCGTTGCAGGACCCAGCCGCCGTGCGCCAGTCCGGCATCGGCGAGATTGTCACCGAGATGGTGCAGCAATGCGGGTAGAAGGTCGGCCACCAGCACATCGGCTGGTACGGCGACCTCCATCTGCCGGCCCGGTCCACAGACGACAAGGCGGCACATCTCCGCAGGGGCGGTGACGCTCATGCCCTGATGACGGTGCCGGTCGTCAGGGGGTTCAATAATTTTCCGCGGGTTCGAAATCCATGTTGACCCGATCGTGCCTCCCGCCCGTCGTAGAGGTCGGGCCGTGCCGAGAGCCGTACCCCAGGCCGCGGGTGCAACTCCCGCAGGACGGAAGGCTGTTCCTTGAGTACCGTGCTGTTCCGACGCCCGGCCCGACGTAACGGCCCGGAGATGCCGTCCGGCGAAATCAACCTTCAGGAGCCGCCGGAGCTGCCCGAGATCCAGAACAACGGCATGCGCCAGGCGATGATGGTGCTGCCGATGGCGTTGATGTCCGGCGTCATGATGATGATGTTCATCGGTACGTCACGTGGAGCACTGACCTACGTGATGATGGGCATGATGGTCCTCGCCATGGGCGGCATGGCGCTCGGCCAGATGGCGTTCGGCGGCATGGACCGCAAGAAGCGCCTCGGCGGGGACCGCCGCGACTACCTGCGTTACCTCGCCCAGAACCGCAAACGGGTACGGCAGAACGTGAAGCGCCAACGCGACGCCAGCGACTGGCAGCATCCCCACCCGCACTCGCTCTGGTCGCTGGCGATGACCTCACGGCGTTGGGAGCGGCGCGCCACCCATCCGGACTTCCTGGAGATCCGGGTCGGCACCGGCGAACAGCGGCTGGCGGTACGGATCACGCCGTTGCAGACCAAGCCGATCGAGGACCTGGAGCCACTGGCCGCCAAGTCGTTGCGCCGGTTCATCCGCGCCTACACCACCATCTCCGACCAGCCGATCGCCCTTTTCCTGCGCGGCTTCGCCCAGGTCCGGGTCGCCGGGGACAAGGACGACAGCCGTGCGGTGGTGCGCGCCGTACTCACCCAACTGGTCACGTTCCACGCCCCGGAGGAGGTCCGGCTGGCGCTCTGCGTGGCCGGCGACGGGGTGACCGCCTGGGAGTGGGCGAAGTGGCTGCCCCACCTGCAACATCACAACGAGCAGGACGCGGCCGGCGCGGTACGGCTGGTCGGCGACACCATCGAGGCGGTGGAGCAGCTCCTCGGCGAGGCGTTCGCCGCCCGGCCACGGTACGAGCCCGGCGCGACACCGAACCGGGACGAGCCGTACGTGGTGGTGATCCGCGACGGCGGCCGGCTCGGCAACGGCACCAGGATGGCCACCGCCGGATACCGCAACGCGGTCCTGATCGACCTCGACGACCCCACCCCGGCCGCCGGCAAGGGGGCGCTCTGCCTCCAGATCGACGGCGACGACCTGCTGATGGTCCGACGTGACCGGGTCGGCAACGAGGTGAAGAACCGGTTGGCCAGCCCCGACCGGCTCAGCTCGGCGCGGGCCGCCGCGGTGGCCCGGACCCTGTCGCCGTACCGGCTGGGCATCGTCACCGAAACATCGGCGGACAACCTGAAATCCGACTTCGACCTCGGCACCCTGCTGCACATCCCCGACCTGAGCCGCCTGGACCTGCGCAAACTCTGGGCACCCCGGCCCATGGGCGAGCGGCTGCGGGTGCCGATCGGCATCGACGCCGACGGCAAGCCGGTCGAGCTCGACATCAAGGAGTCCGCGCTCGGCGGCATGGGCCCGCACGGGATGCTGATCGGCGCCACCGGCTCCGGCAAGAGCGAACTGCTGCGTACGTTGGTGCTGGCCCTGGCCACCACGCACTCCTCGGAGACGCTGAACTTCATCCTGGTCGACTTCAAGGGCGGCGCGACCTTCCTCGGTCTCGACCAGTTGCCGCACACCTCCGCGGTGATCACCAACCTCGCCGACGAGGCCGCGCTGGTCGGGCGCATGCAGGACGCGCTCCACGGCGAACTGGTACGGCGCCAGGAACTGCTGCGCCAGGCGGGCGGCTTCAGCTCCGTACTCGACTACGAACGCTCCCGCGCCCAGGGCTCGCCCCTGGATCCGCTGCCGACCCTGTTCATCGTCGTAGACGAGTTCAGCGAACTGCTGGCCGCGCACCGGGACTTCATGGACCTGTTCGTGATGATCGGACGACTCGGCCGCTCCCTCGGGGTGCACCTGCTGCTGGCCAGCCAGCGGGTCGACGACGGCCGGATCGGACAGCTCGAATCGCACCTGTCGTACCGGATCGGACTACGGACGTTCTCCGCCATGGAGTCCCGCTCCGTGATCGGGGTGCCCGACGCGTACGAACTGCCGCCGGCCCCGGGCAACGGCTACCTGCGTACCGACGTGTCGACGCTGATCCGGTTCAAGGCCGGGTACGTCTCCGGTGGTTACCGCGACACGACCACCCGGGTACGGCAGGAGATCGTGCAACAGCAGGTGGTGCCGTACCAGCTGGTGTCCGTGCCGCACCGGGAGGTGGAGCCGGAGCTGGGCGATCCGGCCCGGGTCGAACCGGTGGAGCCGGCCGAGCAGACGTTCGAACGGAGCGTGCTGGCGACGGTGGTGGAGCAGTTGGTCGACCACGGGCCGCCGGCACACCAGGTCTGGCTGCCGCCCCTGGACGCCTCGCCGACCCTGGACCAGCTCCTGCCGACCCTCGTCCCCGATCCCGAACTCGGACTCACCGCCATCGGATGGCCGGGCAACGGTGCCCTCGTCGCGCCGGTGGGCTTCATCGACAAGCCGTTCGAGCAGCTCCGGGACCTGCTGATCGCCGACCTCTCCGGGGTCGGCGGGCACGTCGGCATCGCCGGTGGGCCACGCAGCGGCAAGAGCACCCTGCTCCGTACGCTGATCAGCAGCCTCGCGCTCACCCACAGCCCGCGCGAGGTGCAGTTCTACTGCCTCGACTTCGGCGGCGGCACGCTCGCCGCGATGGCCGAGCTGCCACACGTCGGCAGTGTCGCGGGGCGGCTCGACACCGACCGGGTGAGCCGGACCGTCGCCGAGGTGACCGGGCTGATCGGGCAGCGGGAGCGGCGCTTCGCCGACCTCGGTGTGGACAGCATGACGACGTACCGCCAGATGCGCGCCGACGGACGGATCACCGACGACCCGCTGGGCGACGTGTTCCTCATCGTCGACGGCTGGTTCACCCTGCGCCAGGAGTTCGAGGCGCTGGAGGCCGCCGTACGGCAGATCGCCGCCCAGGGCCTCAACTTCGGTGTCCACCTGCTCCTGACCGCGTCCCGCTGGTCGGAGGTCCACCACGCGATGCGGGACCAGATCGGCACCCGGCTGGAACTGCGCCTCGGCGACCCGGTCGACTCGACCATCGACCTGCGGCTGGCGGCCACCGTGCCGAAACTGCCCGGTCGTGGACTCACCGCCAACAAGTTGCACTTCCTCGCCGCGATGCCACGCATCGACGGCATCGCCGACCCGAACAGCCTCGCCGACGGCGTCCGGTCGCTGGCGTCGATGGTCGGCGAGTTCTGGGACGGCCCGTCGGCGCCACCGGTGCGTACCCTGCCCGGGATGCTGCCGGCCGAGTCGTTGCCCGCACCGCACGGCGACGTACGCGTCCCGCTGGGGTTGGACGAGTCCGGGATGCAGCCGGTCTGGCACGACTTCGCCGACCTGCCGCACCTGACCGTGCTCGGCGACAGCGAGAGCGGCAAGACGAACCTGCTGCGCCACCTGGCCCGGGCGGTGATGGCCCGCTACACCCCGGCCGAGGCACGCATTCTGATCGTCGACTACCGCCGGCAACTGTTCGACGCGGTGCCCCAGCCGTACCGCCTGGGCTATTCGGTATCCGCCGACTCGACCAAGGAGACGATCGCCGACGCGATCCTCGGTCTCGGGCCACGGATGCCCGGCGCCGACGTGACCCCGGAACAGCTCCGTCGCCGGGACTGGTGGAGCGGGCCGAGGCTGTTCGTCCTGATCGACGACTACGACCTGCTCGCCGGCCACGACAGCCCACTGCTGCCGCTCGTTCCCTACCTGTCGCAGGGCGCGGACATCGGCTTCCACCTGGTGCTGACCCGGGGCGCGGCGAACGTGATGCGGATGTCGATGGACCCGTTGATCCGCCGGCTACAGGAGACGAACAGCCCGGACGTGGCGCTCTCCTGCCCGCCGAACGAGGGTCCGCTGCTCGGTAACACCAAGCCGCGCCACCTGCCACCCGGTCGGGCGCTGCTCTGCACCCGCCGGGGTGCGCGACTGATCCAGACCGCGTGGAGTGCGCCGGGCGAACCGGTGGAGCAGCCGGATCCGGATCAGCCCGTCCCGGCCACGGTCACGGGCGCCAGCGACGGCGCCGACCCCACCTGATCACCAGCGCCGAGACGTACCCGAGGCCGGCCAGGGCGATGGCGCCGACGGCGACCGCACCCGCGATCAACTTCGCCGGGGCGGTCGCCGCCGGTGCCGGCAGGGTGACCATCCGGGCCGGGTACGACGGAAGCGCCGACTCCCTGGTGTCGAGGCTGGTCAGCGCGGCGTACAGGTCGAGCGTGCCGTACCCGACCCGGGGGTCGGGCCACTGCCCGAGGGGGTGCTCGGCGGTCAGTTCCAACCGGCGCCGAACCTCGGCCTGGTGCAGTTCCGGGTGGTAGGCGCGGAGCAGCGCGGCCGCCCCGGCGGCGTACGCCGCGGCGACCGCCGGCCCACCGACCGAATAGTGGCCGTTCCCCCGTGGCGCGACGCTGACCGCGTCCGTGGCGGGGGCGAGCAGGTCGACGCTGGCCTCCGGGGGCGAGACCTCTGTCGGCGCCCCGTTCGCGCCCACCCCGCCGACCGCGAGGACGTCGGCGTCCGAGGCCGGGTACCAGGGCAGGTCGGCGCCGCCCGTACCGGTGGGTTTCGCGTCCGACACCGAGGCGACCAGCACGATGTCGCGGGCTACCGCCGCCCGGACCGCGTCCCGCAGAGCGGCGTCCGGTGCGCTCGTGCCGACGCCGAGCAGGATCACGTCCGCCCCGGCGGCGGTGGCCGCCCGGATGCCGCCGGCGATCGCCCCAGGGGCGATCTTTCCCTTGCCGTCCACGATGCGCACGGGCAGCACGGTGGCGCCCGGTGCGATCCCGACTATCGGGCTACCGGTGACCGGCCGGGCGGCGACGATCCCGGCCAACGCGGTGCCCCGGCCGAAGCAGTCCTGGTCGGCGCCGCCCGCCCGGACCACGTCGGTGCCGCGCTGGACCGCGCCCGAGAGGCCGCCGGCCGCCGCGCTGACCCCGGTGTCGACGACGGCGACCAGTACGCCGTCGCCCCGGGTCAGCGCCCACACGTTCTGTGGCGCCATCCGGCGTTGTGCCCAGGGGGCGGCAGCCGCGACCGTCGGTGACTCGCCCACGCAACTGTCGCCGGGCTGGGGCAGCGCGGGCGGCTGTGTCCCCGGTGCGGGCGCACGGCGGACCGAGGCCGGTTGAGCCGGTACCGCCGGGGCGCCGGCCCGTACCGGGTCGACGAGCAGGGTGCCGCCCAGCGTGCTCAGTACGAACGTCGCCAACACGGTCCGGGCGGCGCCGCCGACCCCGCTCACGGGGTCGGATGCTGCCTGGGGCCGGCCGCGTCGCGACCCGGCCGTGGTTCGCCCCGGTCGTCCACCTCGCCGGAGGCACCCGGTTCCGGTACGGCGAGCGGTTCGCCGAGACCGGTTCCGGCGCCCGGGGCAACCGGTTCCGTTACCGCTTCCGCCCTGCCCAGGCCACCCGCTCCCGGCGCGGCATCGTCCCCTCCGGGCGTGCCCGCTCCCGGCGGCACGCCGGCTCGACCCACGGCCCGGACGTCCGGCGCGGCTCCCGCTGCCGCAGCTGCGGCGGACGAGCGTCGGGCGAGCACCGCGACGGCGGCGAGCCCGATGACGACCACCATGGCGATGGTGAGGACGCGGATCGGGCCGGGCCCTCCCCCGCCGTCGGTTCCGACGGCCTTCGCCTCCTCGGCGAGCACCATGGTCACCGCCGCGTTCGGGTTGATCATGCCCCAGCCGGTGACCGGGTCCGGGTCGTCATGCCCGGCGCGGTCGGCCGTCGCCTTGATCCGGTGTACCACCTGGGCGGCGTCGAGGTTCGGGAACGCGGACCGGACCAGGGTCACCGCCCCGGCGACGAAGGCGACCGCGTACTGCGAGCCGCTGCTGGCACGCGCGCCGGAGCCACTGACCCCGAGGCTGGCCACGTCGATGCCCGGTGCGGTCACGTCGACCTCGGCGGTCCGGTAGTTCGCCGCCGGTTGACCCTCCGCGCCGACACCGCCGACCCGGAGCAGGCCGGGCAGTCCCGGCTGTGGCGACACGTCCGCCTCCACGGTCGGCGCCGAGGCCACCACCACGACGTCGTGGTCGAGGGCAGATTCGATGGCGTCCCGTACGGCGGGGTTGGTCAGGTCCACGTAGGCCCCGAGCGCGACCACCTTGGCGCCCGCGGAGACCGCCACCTGGATCGCGGTGGCCGCGTCGACCGGTTCGGACTTCGGTGCGTTGTGCACCACCCGCAGCGGCAGGATGGTCGCCGCTGGCGCCAACCCGACCATCTGGTTGCCCGGGGCCGCTGCCGTCCCGGCGGGCGAGGCGGCGACGATACTGGCCATCGCGGTCCCTGAACCGAGGCAGTCGGTGTTGCCACGGCCGCTGCCCGTGGGGATGTCCGCTCCGACGGCGACCCGACCGGACAGTTCCGGCAGGCTGGCGTCGACGCCCGAGTCGATGACCGCGACCAGTACGCCCTCACCCTGGGTACGTCCCCACGCCTGGTCGGCCGCCATCCGCTCGTGTGCCCACCCGGAGTTGGTGCCGGTCGGCGTCGACACGGCGCACTGCTCGTTCGGCGCCGGTTTGACGTCCTTGCCCGGGGTGCTGTTGGCCGGCGGCGCGGCAGGGGCGGAGGCCGGCGGAGCCGCCGGAACGGCCGGGGGCTGCGCGGAGGCCGGCGGAGCCGGCGGGACAGCGGGCGGCTGTGCGGAGGCCGGCGGGACAGCGGGCGGCTGCGCGGAGGCCGGCGGAGCGGCCGGGGGCCGCGCGGGGGTCGGCGGTGCCGGCGGGACAGCGGGCGGCTGCGCGTTCGCCGACGACCCGCTGGCCTGCGTCGCTGTTGGCGACGGCGGTGCTGACGGAGCATTGGTGGGCCGCTGCGGCGACGCCGAGCTGGCCACGGACGGCACAGTGCCCTGCGGTGCGGCGGCCGGCGGCGACGAGGGGGCTGTTTCGGGTCCGGGTGCCTCGGTGGGAAGCAGGCCGTACCGCACCCCTTCGCCGACAGCGTCCCAGGGCAGCACCAGCAACCAGCCGGCGCGCAACTGCATCGAATCGGTCAGCGCCTGACCGTCGGGCTGGGTACGGCCGACGTTGAGGTGGTAGATCTCCTTCGCCCGGCCGGTGGTACCGAGCAGCCGCCCGGCGATCTCCGTCAGGCTCTTCGGCGCCCCCTGGTCGGCGGTGGTCACCGGGTAGTACTTGACGTACTCGTCGCTGGCGGCGGTGGCGGGCGTCGGCCGGGGAACCGCCGCCGACCCGCCGCTCGTCGCCGACGTGGACGGGGCAGCCGACGCCGACGGTGGGGTCGACGCCGACGGCGTGGTGGCCACCTGGACCAGCCAGGGTGATGCCTCAGCTCCCTGCGCCTGATCAGACCTGGTCGTCTGCGTCAGCACCGCCAGCAGGGCCAGGCACCCCAGCACGCTCGACCAGGCCCGTACCTTCGCCGTCACCGGCGGCCTCCTTCGCCTCGCCACATGCTCGCGACACGCCTTTCCGGTGAAACCGAAAAGGCGTCCGTCCCGACGACGCTGCAAAGCGGCTTCCGGTTCAATTCCAGGGCGGCAAAACTGTGGAGAAATGCGGCCCGGCCGGTTGACTGTCCGACGTGGGCGCCCCTGGCCGGGCCGACTGTCACTACGCCGGGTCGGTCACCAGCACCGACCAGCGTGCCCGCAACACCTCACCGACCAGCACCGGCACCACCTGTCGGCGGGTACGTGCGGCCAGTCCACGGGCGGCGGTCAGCTCCGCGCCGCGCAGGCCGCCACTGATGATGACGCCCCGCTCCCCCAGTGCGCCGATGTCGCTGTCGGAGACCGGGAAGGCCGCGACCCGGCGGCAGCCGGACGGCAGGTCCGGGCCGACCGCGTCGCCGACGATCGTGACGGTCAGCCCGGCGGCGTGCAGTTGCCGGGCGAGCAGCGCCGCCTGTCGGCGGACGGCCGGCACGGTGCCGGTGATCGTGAAGACGTCGGGGGTGGCGGCCAGGTCGAGCACGAACCGCCAGCCGTCGCGCCGGCCGAGGACGGCCGGCATCCGGGCCGCGGGGAACGGTTCGTCGGGCCCGCACCAGGCGTACGGGGTGCCGGGGACGTCAGACGCCGCACCGAGCAGGCGTACGTTCATCCGTTCCCGGTGGTCGTCCACCATCGACCGCAGGTCCACGGTCACCCGTCCCGGTGGTGGCAACTCGGGCCGGTCGTCGTGGGGTGGGGTGGTCGCCGACCCGGCCGTGCTCCCCGTTGCCGGGGCGACCCCCGGCTGGACCCGCCCGGCCCCGGACACGGCCCCGGACACGGCTGCGGACACGGACACGGACACGGGCAGAGGCTGCGTTTCCGACTCCGACTCCGACTCCGACTCCGGCTGCGGCTCCGGTGCGGGGGAATTCGGCGCCGCTTCGATCAGCGGGGGCCCGGTGCGCGGTCGGCGCCCGCCCCGGAGCACGTACAGCAGCACCGCGAGCAGCAGCACCATCACGGCCAATCCGACCGCTGCGAGCACGTACGGGTTGGCGCCGCCCGACGACTTCCCACCGGAGTCGGCATCCCCTGCCGGCTCGGCCACCGTCGGCAACGGAAGCGGCCCGACCTGCACCCCGGGGCCAGCCGCGTCCGGGGGCAACTCGAGGACCCAGCCCGGTTCCAACATCATCGCGTCGGTCAACTGCCCGCCGTCGGCCTGCTTGCGGCCCTGGTTGAGCTCGAAGATCTCCCGGAACCGGTTGCCGTCGCCGAGGGTCCGCACCGCGATCTGGTAGAGGTACTCGCGCTGCCCGCCCTGGGGCGGCCCGACGACGTAGTACTTCGGTCCACTGCCGGTCGATGTCGGCGTCGGTGTCGGGGCGAGCACCGGCACCGCCGGCGCCGCCGAGGGTGGAAGCGCCGCGACGCCCCCCACTCCGAGCACCAGTCCACCGATCACGGCGACCGCCGCCAGCCGGATCACCCGACCGCGCCCGGCCCGATCGGATCCGAGCGTGACCCAGCTCCGCATTCCCGTACACCATCCTTCGCTCTCACCCCGTGCCGTCGCACGGCCCAGACCGTACGCTGCTCCGCCCCGGTACGGGAATCAGCGAACGGGTGGCGGGAGTTACCGGGGTCCGACATCGTCCACGCGCTGCCGGGCCCGGTCGGGCCGGGGTGGGTTACGGTAAAACCGTGAGAGCGCTCTATCGGGCGTGCCGTCACGCGTCGGGGGTGGCACCGTGGAGAGTCTGACCAAGCTGCGGGTCTCCGAGACCGAACTCGACACGCTGGTCCGGCGCGGGTTCGGGCCGGACGCGCAGATCACGCAGTGGCGGGAGCTGACCGAGGGGCACTACAACGTCGCCTACGCGGTCCGGCTCGCCGACGGTGCCGACCTGGTTCTCAAGATCGCACCACCGCCGGGGTTGAAACTGCTCAGCCACGAGGTCGACCTGATGCGTACCGAAATCGACTTCTTCCGCCGGGCCAGGGCCGGCGGTGTCGCCGTACCCGAGGTGGTCTTCGCGGACACCGAGCGGGACCTGGTCGGCAGCGACTTCGTCTTCCTCAGCCGGATCGACGGCGTCACCCTGAACACCGTCCGGGACACGCTGAGCCCGGGCGGCCTGGCCGCCGTGCGCGCCCAGGTCGCCGCCGAAACGGCCCGCCTGCACACGATCAGCGGCCCGGCGTACGGATATCCGCTCCGCGACAGCCGCAGCTGGCAGCCGACCTGGCGGGCGGCGTTCGAGGCGATGGTACGGGACATCCTGGACGACGCCCTGCGCCTCGGCACCAGGCTGCCGGTCGGCGTGGACGAGATCGCGGCACGGCTGCACCGCCGCGCGGATCTGCTGGACCAGGTCGACCGGCCGGCGCTGATCCACTTCGATCTCTGGGACGGCAACGTCTTCGTGCTGCCGGACGGCACCGGCGGTGCGACGCTCACCGGTCTGATCGACGGCGAGCGCGCCCTCTACGGCGACCCGGTGGCGGAGTTCGTGTCGATGACGCTCTTCCGGGATCCGGCCGAACTCCCGGGTCTCCTGGCCGCCTACCGGGGCGCCGGCCACACGTCGATCCAGCTGACCCCGGACGTACGGCACCGGCTCGCCCTGTACACCTGCTACCTGTACCTGATCATGTTGGTGGAGGGTGGCACCCGGGGGTGGCAGGGACCGGAACGGGAGAGCTTCGAGGACCGGCTGGCCGGGCTGCTGGTGGACCAACTCGACCAGATCGACTAGTGGCGAGAACCTACCGGGCCGCGAAGATCAGACCCGCGTCGAACCGTCGATCGGCCGGGACCAGGTCGTTCGTCACGAGTGCGAGCCTGGATCCCGGCCGATCGGCCGATCAGCAGTTCTCGGTGGTGTACTGGACCCACGGGTTGAGGTACGCGCCGCTGATGAAGCCGGATCCACCGGTGCTGAAGCGCGCGTGCCACCAGACGGCGATGCCGTTGACCGTGTCGCCGCCCGTGGCGCAGTCCAGGTACGCCGTCACGCCGCGGTTCACCTGGCCGTAGGCGGTGCAGGACGTGTGCGGCCCGGTACGGTAACGGACGCCGTCCGCGGTCACCACGGCCGTACGACTGCTCCGGTCCGACCAGCCCTGCCCGCAGGCCGCCGAGGCCGGTGTCGCGGGCACAACGTAGGTCACCGCCGCCGCGAGCAGCGCGACACCAGCCAGCCGAGCACTCATTCGTCGCATGGTCATCGGTCTCCCTCCACAAAGGTCACTTTCAGCCCAGCATATATCGATAGATGCGCTCAAACCTCTCGCTTTTCTTGGACGGCGGCACGGCCCGAACCCGCCAAGATCATGCAGGCGTCGCCCCGAACGGACGGCTGCGGGCAGGACCCTGCTACCGCCGACGACCGGACCGGTAAGCTCGAAAACGGTGTGCCGGGAAGTCTGGTCGGCGATTCTTTTGTCGACCCTTCCCGAGGAGCCGCCGATGTCCACACCACCGGACAACACCGACCGCCAACGCCTGTTCGGGCGTGGTAGCTGGCCGGAGGTGCGCCGGATCGGCGACATCCTGCGTACCGAGACGGTCGGCGGGGCGCTGCTGCTCGGTGCGGCCGTGCTCGCCCTCGCCTGGTCGAACTCCCCGTGGGGCGACACCTACCGGAACATCGGCAACGCCGAGTTCGGGCCGGCGGCGCTGCACCTGGACCTCACCGTGGGACAGTGGGCGGCCGACGGGCTGCTCGCGATCTTCTTCTTCGTCGCCGGCCTGGAACTGAAACGCGAGTTCGTCGCGGGCGACCTGCGCGACCCGCGTCGGGCGGCACTCCCGGTCGCCGCGGCGGTCGGCGGAATGGCCGTGCCCGCACTGATCTACGTCGCGTTCAACGCCCGTACGCACGGCGCCCTGGCCGGCTGGGCGATCCCGACCGCTACCGACATCGCGTTCGCGCTCGCCGTCCTCGGCGTGATCAGCACCCATCTGCCGGCGGCGATGCGGACCTTCCTGCTCACCCTCGCCGTCGTCGACGACCTGATCGCGATCCTGATCATCGCGATCTTCTACACCACCTCACTGGATCTCGTCCCGCTCGGTCTGGCGGTGGTCCCGCTGGCCGTCTTCGGGCTGCTGGTGCAACGCCGGGTCCGCTCATGGTGGCTGCTGCTGCCACTGGCCGCGATCACCTGGGCCCTCGTACACGCCTCCGGGGTGCACGCGACCGTCGCCGGGGTCCTGCTCGCCTTCACCGTGCCGGTGCTCCGCCGGGCCGAAGGACCCGGTCCGGGGCTCGCCGAACACTTCGAGCACCGGTTCCGCCCGCTGTCGGCCGGCGTCGCCGTACCGGTCTTCGCCTTCTTCGCCGCCGGGGTGTCGGTGGCCGGAGCGGGCGGCCTCGGCGCGACCCTCACCGACTCGGTCACGCTCGGCGTCGCGGTGGGCCTCGTCGCCGGCAAGACGATCGGGGTGTCCGGTGCGACCTGGCTGGTGCAGCGATTCACCCGCGCCCGCCTCGCCGAGGGACTGAGCTGGTGGGACGTGCTCGGGCTCGCCCTGCTCGCCGGGGTCGGCTTCACCGTCTCGCTGCTCATCGGCGAACTGGCCTTCGGCCCCGGCAGCGAACGCGACGAGCACACGAAGATCGGTGTCCTGCTCGGCTCCCTGGTGGCGGCGCTGCTCGCGACCGTGGTGCTGCGCTCCCGCAACCGCCACTACCAGAACATCTGCGAGGTGGAGGAACGCGACACCGACGCCGACGGCGTACCGGACGCGTACCAGGTCTCGGACCCGCCGCGCTGAACACCGCAACGGCGAAGCGGGCCCGATGCACCCGACCGGCGGTGCACCGCTCACCGCCGGCCCGGCCGGGGCGTGCGCCCCTCCCGCCCCGTCAGCGGGGCAACGCCTGCTGCAACTCCGCCCGCAGGGCCGGCGTCAGCATCTCACCAGCCTGCTTCGCCAGCCGCGCCATCTCGTAGCCGACCACGCCGATGTCGGCGTCCGTGGCGGCGAGGGTGGCCAGGATGGAGCCGTCCCGCACCTGCATCACCAGGAAGTAGCCGCGCCCCATCTCGACCACGGTCTGCTTGACGATGTCGCCGTCGAACATCTGGGCCGCGCCGGCGGTGATGCTCATCAGCCCCGAGGTGACGGCGGCCAGCTTGTCGGCATTGTCGCGGGGCAGGTGGTCCGAGACCGCGACCAGCAAGCCGTCCGCTGAGACCACGATCGCGTGCGCCACCCCGGGCACCCGCTCGGCAAAACCACTCACCAGCCAGTTGAGGTCTCGTGCCGCTTGACTGAGCGTCGTCACTGTTGCTCCTCTTCCTTGCCAGCGCCAGCCGGCGCCATGGTTATCTCGGTGGTCTCCTCGGCCTCGGCCCGCCGCACGCCCCCGTAGAACTTCGACAGCATGCCACCCACCGCCTCCGGATCAGGCTCCTGCCGCTGTACGGGTACGGCCTGCGGTGCCGGTTCGTTGGCCGATGGCAGCTGGGCCATCGGCACCCGGACCGGCAGGCCGTTCGCGTTCACCCTGACGGTGACCGGTGCCGTCCCCGCCACCCGGGTCGGCGGGCCGGCGGGGGCCGGCGGTGCGGTGGCACCAGCCGCGGGCGCGGCGGCACCGCCACCCGGGGCCGCGACGGCACCGGCCGCCGCCGGGGCACCGGCGCTGCCCTTGCCCTGCCGTGACCACCACGTGCTGCCGGCCACGGAACCACCGGCGGCCGGGGCGAGCACGTCCTCGGCCCGGGTCGGCACGTTCCGGGACGGCCGGCGAGTGGTGTTACGACCCGGCGGACGCCCAGCGATCGGCTGTTCGTCCAGGCCGGGCAGGCCGTTGGGCATCCCGGACCCGGCGCGGGGTTCACCGGGCGCACCGGCCGGCAGCCCGGCGAGCACCCGCCGGTTCGGGGCGGTCTGCTCCAACTCCGCCTGCGACGGAGGTGCCGCCAGCAGCGCCGGTGGCAGCAGGATCGAGGCGAGCACCCCGTGGTCCAGGGCCCGCAGCCGTACCTGGACGTGCTGCCGCGCGGCCAGGTGGCTGACGACGAAGAGACCCATCCGCTCGGAGGCGGCCACGTCGGCCGCGGGCGGTTCGGCGAGCAGCGCGTTCGCTTCGTCGATGGCGTTCTGACTCATGCCGAGGCCGTCGTCGACGATCTCGATGAGCCCCGCCCCCGGCGCCTCCGCACGGCCCGAGATCCGTACCACGGTCTCCGGTGGGGAGAAGGTCGCGGCGTTCTCCAGCAGCTCGGCGAGGAGATGCACCAGGTCGGCCACCGCGTGCCCGACGATGTAGAGCTGGTCGGCGCTCTCGTGCCGTACCCGCTGGTACTGCTCCACCTCGGCGACCGCCGCGAGCATCACCGCGGAGAGCGGCACCGGCCGGTTCCAACGCCGGGTCGACTCGGTGCCGGCCAGCACCAGGAGGCTGTCGTCGTTACGCCGCATTCGCGCCGCGAGGTGGTCCAGTTTGAACAGGTTGTCGAGCTGGTCGGGGTCGCTCTCCTCCCGCTCCAGGTCGTCCAGGAGTTCGAGCTGCCGCTCGACCAGCAGTTGGCTGCGTCGGGCCAGGTTGACGAACATGGCGTTGACGTTGCGCCGCATCACCGCCTGTTCGACCGCGACGGTGACCGCACTGCGGTGCACCGCGACGAACGCCTCGGCCACCTCACCGATCTCGTCCATCGAGCGGACCATGGCCGGTGGCACCTCGATCTGCGGCACCCCCGACTCGACCGTACGGAGCCGCTCCAGCGCCTCGGGAAGATCGATCTGGGCTACCTGGAGGGCCTGTGCCCGGAGCAGGCGCAGCGAGCTGTTCAGCGACCGGCCGATGATGATCGACGTGGCCAGCCCGATCACGAGTACGCCCAGCACCCCACCGGCGACCAGCAGGGTCTCGCGCAACTGGTCCGAGCTGCGCTCCTCGGCCGCCTGTGCGGCGTCGCCCAGCACGGCGGCCTCGACCTGGCGCAGCAGATCCTGCCGATGCTGGCTGACCCGCCACCATTCGTCCGCCGACAGCACCTGGGGGGTGCTGGCACCGACGGCGATGGTCTCCTCCTCCATCTTGATCGCGTTCTGGAAGGCGGGGTCGGCGGCGGCCTGCTGATAGAGCTGGATCTGCGGGGTGGTCGCGGCGACCCGGAAGTCACCGAGCGCGGTGAGCTGCTGCGCCCGCAGGTCGGTCAGCTCGACCCCGTCGTCGAGGTCGTACCGGCCCGCGCGGGCGGCACTGTAGAGGGTGCCCCGGATCCGGGAGCTGATCTCCTTGACCCGGGCGATCTGCACGTACCGCAGCACCCGGTTGGTCAGCTCGGGCTGGTCGTCGCCGGGCGACGGCTCGGCGAGGAGGGTGAGCAGGGCGTCGATCGCTCGGTTGTAGCTGCCCAGCACGGTGTTGACACTGAGCACGCCGCCCGGCACCGCCGCCCGGACGTCGGGCAACTGGCGCAGGGCGTCCTGGACCCGGGAGTAGGAGACCCGCCAGGAGGCGTCCACGTCGGCGAGCGGCTGCGCCGCCTCCTGCAGTTGGGTCGTGGCCACGTTGGCGGCGTTGTACGTCGACCTCAGGGCGGCCTGGATCTGTCCCGGATCGGCCACGCCGCCCGAGCGGGCCACTGCGGCGAGTTCTCCGGCCGTGCGGTCGCGTTCCGCCTGCAACTCGTGGACCAGGGCGGTGATCTGCCGCCCGATCGTCACCTCCTGCGAGAACTCGCCGAGGACGTTGGCCTGGCCGAGCAAAGTCCCGGTCTGCACGGTCGCGACCACCAGGAACGCCACCGACGGGATGATCAGGACGGCACCGAGTTTGACCCGCAGTCGCCAGTCCCGCAGCCGCAGTGGTGATCGCCGCCGATGCGGCACGACACGTACGTCGAGCCGGCGGCGCCGATGGTTGGGCACCCCGCTGCCCGAGGGGTCAAGAGCAGCAGCCACCACGCCTCCTACTTTCCTCGATGCCGGGCACGTCGAGGAGCGGGGTTCATCTCAACCAGGCAAGAGATCCCTGTCAACCATCCGAACTGCGGCGCGGCAAAGGAAGGATACTGTTACCCATTCGCGGGTGCCGGACTCGCCTAGTGACCCTCATCCGTCCGGCTGATGCGTTCGAGCGTGACCCCATCGTGGAACCGACCGATGGCGATCAATGCGGCTCCGGTGGCCCCAATTTCCGGATTCCGTACGTGGCTCACCCTCCGTGGTTTCAGTGCGGCCACAAAAGCGTCTCGCCACCAATCGGAGGCGGCTATCGCGCCGCCGCCGAGCACCACCTCGACCGGGTAGTCCACGGTGGATTCGATTTCGGCCAGGTCTGCCGCCACCTGCCTGCACAGGGCGTCCATCAGGCCGGCGAAGATATCGACCGCCCGGGTGCCGAAGCCGAGGTTGTGGACGTGCCCGGAGCCGGCCGGGGCGAGCCCCGGTGGCCGGTCACCACCGAGCCGGGGGTCCGCCACCAGAGTGTTACCGGGTGTGATCACGGCCAGGGCCGCTTCCAACTCCGGTCCGGCCGGTAGCCGCAGCACCTTGTTCGCCCAGGCGAAGAGATTGCCCCCGGCGGAGTAGGCGGTTCCGGTGACGATGTGCCGGTGGTCCACCCGGTACCGCCACAGCCCGCTCGGCAGCGGCGGCAGGATCGCGCCGGCCGGGGCGGCCTGGACCAGACGTACGGCCGCCGAGGTCCCGACGGTGACCGCGGCCCGGTACGGGTCGACGCAGCCGGATCCGACGTTGGAGGCGGCTCCGTCCCCGGTCGGTGCGGCCCACGGGACGCCGGCCAGCGACGGCCAGCGGTGGACCAGGTCGGCGCGGAGGCGGCCGGTCCAGTCCACCGGTGCCAGCTCCGGCAACTCCTCGCGCGTCGCACCGGCAAGCTCGCACGCCTCGGGATCCCAGCCCAGGGTGCGCAGGTCGAGCAGGCCGGTGCCGGACGCCTGGGAGACCGACATCGGCGCCTCCTCCAGCAGGGCGCCGAAGGCGTACTCGACGAGTCCGACGAAACGGGCCGGGCGTCCGCCCAGCCGCTCGCGCAGCCAGGGCAGCCGTACGCTCCAGTAGAAGCGGTGCCACCAGGTGCCGGTGCGGTGGTGGAAGGCGTTCATGTCCTGCGGGCCGGTCGCCCCCGTGGCCGGCGTGGATCGACTGTCCAGCCAGGTCAGCACCGGCCCGAGCGGGCTGCCGTCGGAATCGAGCGGGAGCACCGAGTGCCACTGGGCGGCGGTGGCGACCAGGCCGATCTGGTCGAGGTGCCCCGCGCGGTGCAGCTCGTCCAGGCAGGCTTCGAGCGCGGCCAGATACTCCGCCGCGTCGAGGGTGGCGGCACCGTCGTCGCCGATCGTGATGGCCATCTTCCGGCGGGCCAGAGCACCGGGCAGCGGCACGGCGTCGGCGTCGAGGACCAGCCCCCGTACCGACGAGGTGCCCAGGTCGAGCGCGAGAATGTTCATCGCCGGCCACCGTACCCGGCTGGGGTTTCCGGTACGCCCACGGTGCCGGGCGGTCGCGCCCGCCCGGTCCCCCCGACCTCCCGTCCCGATCGACCGGAGACGATCGACCCACCGGTTCCGGTCCACCTTGTGGACGTCGGCCGGGCCGGTCGCCGGCACCGTCGGGGACGGCTCGTAGCGTCCGAGACATGTTCACGCGCTCGCAATCCTGGTGGCCCGCCAACCTGGCGGCCGACCTCCGCGCGTAGTTCTTCCACGCGGCCGCCCAGCGCGGCGGCCGCCGTTCCCCCCGCTCCCCGGCCGTCCCGCCGGAGGACGCCTGAGCCGAGGGAACGACCATGGACCCGCTCACGTACCTGCTCACGTCGATCGCCGCCGGCACCGACCCCGGCCCGTTCGCGATCATCCGTCGGGGCGACGCCCCGGATCTCGAGGTGTTCACCGGCGAGCTTCGTACGGTCGAACAGCTCGCCGACATCCCGCTGCCTCCCGGCCCCGCGGGACCCCGCACCCTGGCCCTGGTGCCGTACCGGCAGATCGTGGAACGGGGCTTCGCCTGCGTCGACGACGGGACGCCGCTGGAGTGCCTGACCATCGGGGCGCAGCAGCGGGTGCCGCTGGCGCAGGCTCTGGCCGCCCTGCCCGACGTGGCGGTACGCACCGACGGTGGCGCCTTCGACCTGACCGACGAGGAGTACGCCGAGATCACCCGGCAGGTGGTGCGGGAGGAGATCGGCCGGGGTGAGGGGGCGAACTTCGTCGTCCACCGCAGTTACCGCTCGACCGTCGTCGGCCCGCCGCTGACCGCCGCGCTGGCGGCCCTGCGCCGGCTGCTGACCGCCGAGCGGGGCGCCTACTGGACCTTCGTGACGTACACCGGGACCCGCATCCTGGTCGGGGCGAGCCCGGAGCGGCACGTCAGCGTCGAGGACGGGCTGGTGATGATGAACCCGATCAGCGGCACGTTCCGGCACCCGGACGGACCGGCGGACCGGGCGGCGCTGCTGCGCTTCCTCGCCGACCCGAAGGAGATCGACGAGCTCTACATGGTGCTCGACGAGGAACTGAAGATGATGGCGACGGTCGCCGAGCACGGCGGACAGGTGGTCGGGCCGTACCTGAAGGAGATGTCGCACCTGGTGCACACCGAGTACCTGCTCGCCGGCCGGGGCTCGCGGGACGTACGCGAGGTGCTGCGCGAGACGATGTTCGCCCCCACGGTCACCGGTTCCCCGATCGAGAACGCCTGCCGGGTGATCGCCCGTCGGGAGCGGGGCCGGGGGCGGGGCTACTACGCCGGGGTGCTGGCGTTGCTCGGCGTCGACGACCAGGGCCGGCAGACTCTCGACGCGCCGATCCTGATCCGGACGGCGGAGATCTCCCCGGAGGGTGCGTTGCGGGTGCGGGTCGGGGCGACCGTGGTCCGCCACTCGACTCCCGAGGGGGAGGTCGCCGAGACACACGCCAAGGCCGCCGGGGTGCTCGCCGCGCTCGGCCTGCGTCCGGCCGCCCCGGCGGGCGTGGCCGGGGTGACGGACCGGCTCGCGGACGACCCGGCGGTACGGGCCGCCCTGGCCGCCCGTAACGACCGGCTCGCCCGGTTCTGGCTGGAGCAGCGTGCCCCGGGTGCGGCGCTGGTGCCGGCGCTCGCCGGTCGGCGGGTGCTGATCGTCGACGGGGAGGACACCTTCACCGGCATGCTCACCCACCAGCTGCGGGCCCTGGGCCTCACCGTCGCACTGTGCCCCTGGTACGACCCGGCCCTGCCACATCTCGCCGACGCCGACGCCGACCTGGTCGTGATCGGTCCCGGTCCGGGCGATCCGAGCCGGGTCGACGACCCGAAGATGGCCACGCTGCGGCTGCTCCTCACCGGCCTGCTCGGGCGGGAGCGCCCGATGCTCGCCATCTGCCTGGGCCACCAGCTCCTCTCCGGGCTGCTCGGGTTGCGCCTGGGCCGTCGTGCGGCCTCCTACCAGGGGCTGCAACGCGAGGTCGACCTCTTCGGCACGGTGCGTCGGGTCGGGTTCTATTCGACCTTCACCGCGTACGCCGACGCCGACGAGCTGGTCACCCCGTACGGGCCGGTCCGGGTGGCCCGGGACGCGGCGGACGGTGCGGTGCACGCCATGCGTGGCCGTTCCTTCGCCGGGGTGCAGTTCCATCCCGAGTCGGTGCTGAGCCAGGACGGGCTGGCCGCCCTGGGTGACCTGCTCAGCCGGCTGCTTCCCGCGCCGACGGCGCCGACGCGCTGACTTCCCGGCGCCCTGGCCCGGCGCCGCTGGTTCGGCTCGCCCACGGTGCGGCGCCGCCGACCGCTCGGTGTGGCGGCGCCGTCGGGGGGAGTCGGGTTGCGCATAGTCCACGTGATCCTGGGTAGGCACCAGGCACGCCGGTGGTCCGAGCGGGTTGAGAGCCCTCGCTCGGACCACCGGTTCGTCTTCCGTGTCAGGCGCCGGCCGTCGGCCGGCCGCTGGGGTCGGCGGAGGTGCTCGCCGAGCGGGCGGCGCGACGGGGCATCGCGGCACTGGTCCGGCTCGTCATCGCGTAACCCCCCTCGCCCGCTTCGTGCCGACCGGGGCCTACCCGCTGCACGGGACCCGAAACATCGAGGTGCGCCGCTGGCGCCCGGCAGCCGACCCGAGATCAACTGGCCTGGCCTCGCGCCCGCCCCCTCGGGGCGCGGCGGAAAACACCTGCTCCACAGTGGTTTCCCGGCTGGTGGGTCGGATACGGTGGTCGATACACCTCCGCCGTGGGACGCCGTCGACGCCGACCCGCTCGGCGGATCCAGGTCCATCCGCCGCCGACGCGCGCCCCGGGCCACCTCCCTTCCCGCCGCGCCCGATCGGCGAAACGCGCCCGTACCGGCGATCCGTTCGGCAGGATCGTCATCAACGAGGAGGTGCCGTCGTGCAGGACACTCGGGCCCGCACGCTGTCTTTCCCGGTCAGCGGACTGCCCCCGATCAGGACCCAGGCACTTTCGATCTTCTCGGCCGGGGACCGCCAGGCCACCCGGGTACGCGCGCTGCTCGAGGCGGCCTGTGTGGCGGCCCAGCGCAGCGGCTGGACGCCGCTGACCGACCCGGTCGAGCTGGACCTGGTCGTGCGCTGCCCACCCGGCCACCATGGCACCGACGCGGCGACCCTGCTCGGCGGGGTCAGCGCGGTGCTGCAGGACAAGCGTCGCGTCACTGACATCGGGCTCACCCACCTGGGACCGCTGATAGATGTGGCGTTGTACGTCGACGACCGGCAGATCCGCCAGATGTCGTACCGGGAGGAGCCGGCCGACAGCACGTCGTACCTGGTTCGAGTCGCCGCGTTGCCGGCGACAGGTTGACCGGCGCCCGCGGCTGGGTACCGCGGACCCGACGAAGGGAGCACCTATGTCGGAGCCACACGTGACACTGGACCCGAGAGGGCTGAGTCCCGCTCTGGAGAGTCTGCGGGAGCCGCTGGAGCAGCAGCTCAGCTCGGCGCTGAGGGCGGCGACGGACCGGGTCCGGGCCGGGTACGCGGGCGAGCCGGTGGAGGAGGTCTGCCGGCGGCTGCTCGACGAGACGCGCTCCGGCCTGCATCCGGACATCGCGGAGGGCTTCACCCCGGACATGGACGAGTTCTGTCGGGTGGCCATCGCGATCGTCCGGCACGAGGTCCATCACTGAACCGATCCCCGGTTCGACACCTGACCGGCTCCGGCGGGCGGAGCCGGCCAGGTCGGTCCGGCGCGGCGCGGCGCGCCCGGTGACCGCCGTACGTCGGCCGGCGGGGTCACCGGTCAGCGGCGCCGTACGTCGACCGCCACGATCCTGGTTCCGTCCGGGCGGGTGAGTTGCAGTGCCCGGATCGGCAGGGCGTGGTCGCTGCCCGGCGGCACCTGTAGGCCGAGGCCGTAGCTAACGTGGCCCTCGTAGTCGCCGGCTGACCCGTAGCCGCGCAGGGTGGGATAACCCAGTCCCGGGTCGGGTGCGCTGACGATCGAGGATCTGCCCTGCTCGTCGTGGGCCTGGGCCGGGTTGAACTCGATGTAGACGAAGGCGTTGCCGGGCAGCTTCACCGGGTCGCCGCTGCCGGCCATGGTCACCCGGGGCACGTAGGAGATCTGGTAGCCCGGTGTCCCGTTCCGGAAGGCGAAGGTGATCCGGGTGAAGTCCTCGTCCGGGTGGTCGCCGACGCGTACCTCGACCAGCAGCGGCAGCGGCGGGCCCGGCGGCGGTACGACCGGCGGCCGTACCTTGTTGTCGATGCGCACCGGCTCGCTCGGCACGCCCCAGTTCCAGGTCACCCGGTAGTCCGTGACGCCGGGGCCGGGGCTCGCCGGGTCGGGTGGGTCGGGCGAGGCGGCCGGGTCGGACGGCGTGGTCGCCGGGCCGGTCCCGGGTGTGCCCGCGCCGACCGCCGTGGTGGCGGGGGGCTGGCCGGGCGGGTCGGCGGGGCCGGCGGTCGAGCAGGCGGCGGCGAGCAGCACCACGGCGGAGAAGATCATCGGTACGCGTTGACGGGTCATGCACCTGTGACGCGTACCGCCCCCGACCGGTTTACCGGCGGGGCGGGGAACGTACAGATCACCCAAGATCCGTAGTCATACCAGATCACTGGACAAAAGAGGATATTGAAATCGACATATGTAGATGTCTAAGATCCTGGCACCCCCTAGCACGTATTGGAGAGTGAGCTATGACCTCACGAAGAGTCAGCCGGCTCCTGGTCGCACTCCTGACGGCGGGCACCATGTTCGGTGCCACGGTCGCCAGCCCGTCGGCAGCCTCCGCCGACGCGAGGATCGCCGCCACGGTCTGCTACGACACCAGCCAGGCCGGCAGCTTCGCCGGCATCGCCAATCAGGCCGCGACGATCTGGAACAACGCCACCGTCAACCTGACCCTCTCCAACTGCGGCTCGAACCTGCGGATCTACCAGATCACCGGCGGCGGCTCGTACGCCGTACGCACCAGTCTCGGCAACGGCCGGGTCTACATCGACACCCAGCAGGCCGCGCAGTACAGCCCGCTGCGGATCATGACGCACGAGATCGGCCACATCCTCGGCCTGCCGGACAACTACAACGGCAACTGCGCGCTGCTGATGTCCGGCGGCAGCGCCGGCACCAGTTGCACCAACCCCTACCCGAGCACCGCCGAGGCGAACCGGGTGAGCAACCTCTTCGCCGGCACCCGGGCCAGCGCCGACACCGGCAGCCAGGTCTTCCGCGACAGCTGGCCGGTCTTCTCCGTCGCCCCGGTGGGCTGAGCGCTCCAGTCCCCCACCCGGTCCCTGCCCTCCTCCCCGTGGCGGGAACCGCGACCGGGGGCCGGCGTGATGCCGGCCCCCGGTCTGCCGGGTCCCGCTGTTACGGCTCGATCTGCACCGGGATCGCGTAGCTCATCCCGTTGCCGTCGCTGAACCGGATCACACCGGCGTAGTGACGGCCGGGGACCAGCCCGCTCCAGCGCACCACCGGGTAGACCTCCACCCCGGGCCGGACCGTACGCTCGGCCGGCGTGACCGTCACCGTGCCGTCCACCGGGGCGTTCGGCCCCTCCGGGTGGACGTTGAGGACGGCGGTGAGCGGGGTCTGCTCGGCGCCCGGCGCGGCCGCCCGACGGACGACGTAGACGTAGTTCCTACCGGGATCGTTGATCCAGGCGTCATCACTGTTGTAGATGCCGCGCAACGCACCCTCGCCGTTGAAGACGAGTATGTTGATCTGCTCGTCCTTGGCGACGCTGCCCGACGGGATCGCCACCCTGGTCTGCTCGGTCTCCGCCGGCACGTCGTAGACGATCTTCGCGACCCCGGCCAGGGTGTCCGGGTCGGTCAGCGGGTTGAACTGGAACGGGTCGTAGTCACCGGCGGTGCCGGAGATGGTGAACGGCAGGTCCACGCCGGAACTGAAGCCGAGGATCTCCGTCTTCAGGATGCCCTGGTAACCCGTGGTGACCGGGAGTACCTGCGACCCCTTGGTCGTGGTCGCGTAGACCTCCGCCGGTGTCTTCAGCGCCAACGCGCGCGCCATCAGCGGCGTACGCACGAGGTGGCTGAACTGGTCCTTCCAGGTCAGTGCCCCGAACGCCGGTTCGCCGTACGCGGCCCCGTTGCGGATGAACTCGACCTGGTAGGTGGCCGACTGGCCGGGTGCGATCTCGAACGACTTCGGCGTGACCTTCACCCGCCATCCGTCCGGCGCCTTCACCGTGGCGATGTAGGTGCTGCTCTTGTCACTGACATTGGTGACCGTCCGGCTGACCGTACGGTTGCCGTAGACGTCGGCGACCGCGACCGAGGGGTAGTTCAGGTCGCTGGCGTTCATCGGCCGGACGTAGTCGCACTCGTCGTACTCGTCCGACGGCGGGCCCAGTGGGTCGTACCGGATGGTGAAGCCGAGCCCGCAGGCGAACTGCCGCCACTGTGCCATGTCGGAGTCGAAGACCAGGCCGGGGTCGAGCGACTTGGCCGGGTTGACGTGGCCGGAGCCGTAGTAGAACGGGTCGACCTCGCCGATCGAGGTGGTGGAGCCGCCATCGGGCAACTCCTCGATGATCGTGCCCTGCAGGGGCCGGTCCGCGTTGTCCCGCTGCTGTGCGGTGGTCATCAGCGCGGACTTGACCGCCATCGGCGACCAGTCCTGGTGCTTGCTGATGATCAGCGCGGCCAGGCCGGCGACATGCGGTGCCGCCATCGAGGTGCCGGAGTAGTAGGCGAAGTTCTCGCCGTGCTGGGTGATCGGCGAGACGGCGGCCAGGATCTCCTGTCCGGGCGCGGCGATGTCCGGCTTGATCAGATTGCCACCACCGGTCGACCAGGGGCCGTTCGAGGAGAAGTGGGCCACCTGAGGGGCGGCCTGTTTGCGGTCGTAGCCAGGGGTGATCATCGCCGTGGCGCCGGCCGTTCCGGTGACGTACGCCTTGACCGCCGAGCCGGCGGCCTGGTCGAGGTAGACCGTGGGGACGGGGTAGGTCGCCGGGTTGGTGGTGTACAGGAAGGTGTTGTAGATGATCATGCCGACGCCGCCGGCCTCCTGCACCGCCTTGCCCCGGTCGTACTGGCTGGCCCCGCCACTGAAAGCACAGAGCACGATCCGCCCGGTCACCTTCGCCGGATCGAGGGTGCCCGGCTCGCAGCCGCCACCGTTGTTCTCCGGCAGGCCGGCATCCACCGCGTCGACCAGCGGGGTCGACGGTGTGCCCACGGTGCCGACGCTGCCGCCGACGAAGCTACGACCGTCGCCGAGCGTCACCAGCCGGGAGGGGGAGTTCTCCTGGGTGCTGGCGGCCACCGTGGTCATCCACGGCCAGGCGTTGTCGACCGTCCCCGCGGACGGCCCGGAGTTGCCGGAGGAGGCCGCGACGAAGACGCCCGCCGCGGCGGCGTGGTAGAACGCGACGTCGGTGGCTCCGAGGTCGTCGTACGGGTAACCCGCAGAGAAGTTGATCACGTCGACCCCGTCGGTGACCGCGTCCTCGATCGCGTGCACGATGTCGATGGTCGACCCGGTCCCGCCGCCCGAGGTGGTCTGCCACAGTGCCTTGTAGACGGCGAGACGGGCACCGGGGGCGACACCGGAGATCGGACCGACGTCCTGGCCGTCCAGCCGTACCGGCACTCCGCTGGCGCCGGCGGCGGTGCTCGCGGTGTGCGTGCCGTGGCCGACCACGTCGCGCGGGGACCGGAACTCGGCCGGGTTCGCCTCCGCGAAGCCGCCCTCGTCGTACCAACGGGCGCCGATCACCTTGTTGTTGCAGGCGATCTGGCCGGTCTCGCCGGTGTCGCAGGTACCGCGCCACTTGGCGTCGACGACGGCCTGGTCGGCGCGGGGTTCGGACAGCGGCGCGAACGACGGGTTCTCCGGCCAGTATCCGGTGTCCACCACCCCGATGATCGTGCCCTCGCCGGCCCGGGTCGGGTCGCCGAACTGCTGCTGCCAGACGCCCTTCGGTCCGGTGAGCTTCAGGAAGTCGGCCGAGTTGCTGGACTGCGTGCGCAGCAGCCGGTCCGGGAAGATCTGCCGGACCGCGGGGTCGGTACGCAGCTTCGCGACCTCGGCCGGGGTGAGCAGCGCGGAGAACCCGTTGAACACGGTGTCGAAGCTGGTCTTCGCCCGAGCGCGGGCGATGCCGGCCGAGTCGAGCACCTTCGTACGCTGGTCACGTAGGTGCTCGCGGTAGTCACGGGCACTGTCACTGGCCCGGTCGAGCCGGGTTCCCTGAGCCGGTCTGGTCGCCGCGATACCGGCGACACCGCCGGCGTACGAGGCGACCGGGTCGCCGGTCAACTCGATGAGGTAGCGGCTCGCACCGGCGGCGGCGTTGTTCGCCGCGTCGGGTCGGGCCTGGGCGGGCAGCGGCGCCGCCAGCACGAGTGCGGTCAGCACCGTGCCGGCGAGCAGGGTCCGGACCGATCGTGGTCGCCGGGCCTCGGAGGTGTCCAAAAGGGTGTCTTCTTTCGCTCATGTCGCCCGTACGCGACGAAAAAGCAAGATCGACACCCATCATGGAAACGCTCCCAGCCAAGGGCAAGAGCTACCAAGCGGTAGTCATGGAAGGAAACGGTGATTTAACACGATGAGGACACGGTGCGTCGTCAGTGCACCAGCGGCACCATGTTCCGGGTGATCTTCCCGTCCGGGTTGTAGACCACGCACATGATGTCCCGGTCCCCGTCCGCCCAGGTCTCGGCGGTCGGCAGGATCGGGAAGTAGTCCAGCCCGGACTGTTCCCGGCTGACCCAGCGCCGGGCGAAGTCCTTGCCGCACCCGTCCCAGCCGAGTGCGGCCACCGCCGGCCGGTCCCAGGGCCCGTCCTCGACGTGCACGAAGCCGAACGACTCGTTGTCCGCCCGCTCCTCGCACGCCTTGTACACCACCACCACGTCGTTCGACCGGGGGGAGTAGGCCGGGTCGGAGAAGCACTCGCCGCCCTCGATGTTGAGGATGCCGGTGGTCTCCGCGCTGATGAAGTCGTCACCCTTGACGGCGATCGGCTGCGGCGGTTCGGCCCTCGGGAACACCCCGATCAGCGCCACGGCGGCGATCGCGGCCCAGCGGCGACGGCTCCTCAGCAGCGGGTTCGGCAGTGCGAGAGTCATCGATGCGACCTGTTCTGGGCGGCGGTACGGGGACACCGGGCGGACCCCGCCGCATGGTAGGCGGGCGTTCGTTAACGTCCGGCGAACGAGACCGGTCCGGCTGGCGACCGGCGAATGGCACCCCACTCCGGAATCACCGAAGTGATCTTCAGTTCACCTGGTAGTCAGCCTGAAGTCGGCTTGCCGTCGGCGTACTCCGACTCAATGCGGAGGTTCGCCGCGCTCCCGCTGGCGGACAGTCCACTTCTCTTGAGGGGTGACCCCTACCTTGAACGACAACAAGCGACCGTGGAGCACGGGCTCGCGGCGGGCGAAGCTCGCCGCCGTGGGTGCCGCCGCGCTCATCGTCGGCGGCGTCGCGTTCGGCCCGTCGGCGTTTGGTGACGCCGCACCGACCAAGTTCCCGGCAGCCGAGATCTACAAGCCCTCCCCGATGCCCGACCGCGTCATCCTGACGCCGACCACCACCCCGGCCACCTCGCAGAAGGTGACCTGGCGGGCCGAGGCTTCCGCCGAGTGGGCGCAGGCCCAGATCCTCGAGGCGCCGAAGGCCCTCGGCGAGGTCGCGCCGGCCGCGGGTGCTGTGAGCACCGTCAAGGCGAGCGTCAACTCGGCGGTCAACACCTCGCTCGGTTACGCCTCGAACTACCACACCGTCGAGTTCACCGGCCTGAAGCCGAACACCCGCTACACCTACCGGGTCGGTGACGGCACCAACTGGGGCGAGTGGTCCGACTTCACCACCGCGGCCGAGGGATTCTCGCCGTTCTCGTTCATCTACTACGGTGACGCGCAGAACTACCTCGACTCCGCGCTTCCGCGCGTGTTCCGGCAGGCGTTCGCCGACCGGCCCGAGGCCAAGATGATCGTCAACGCCGGTGACCTCATCGACAGCGCGAACAGCGAAGAGCAGTGGGGCCAGTGGTTCGACGCTGACGGCTTCGTCAACAGCCAGGTCAACAACATCGCGATCCCGGGTAACCACGAGTACAGCGGCTCCTCGCTCTCCTCGTTCTGGGCACCGCAGTTCCCGTTCCCGGCGAACGGCCCGCAGTGGCCGGCCGGGATGGAGTCGGCCCTGGACAAGACCGCTTACTACACCGACTACCAGGGTGTGCGGTTCATCGGCCTGAACAGCAATGTGCAGAGCATCCCCGAGGTCATGGCCGCGCAGACCGCGTGGCTCGAGGGTGTCCTCAAGGACAACCCGAACAAGTGGACCGTGGTCACCTTCCACCACCCGGTCTACTCGAACACCGGCACCCGCAACAACCCGCAGGTCCGCGACCAGTGGGGCCCGCTGCTGGAGAAGTACGGCGTGGACCTGGTCCTGCAGGGCCACGACCACTCGTACGCCCGGGGCAACGTCGCGGCGAACCGCAAGTCGAGCACCGTGCACAACGGCACCGCCTACGTGGTCTCCGTCTCCGGCGGCAAGATGTACGAGCTCAACGGTGGCGAGAACTGGACCGGTAACGGTGCCGAGATCACCAACCGGGACGAGAACATCCAGCTCTACCAGATGATCGACGTGGAGAAGGACTCGATCCGCTTCGAGGCCCGCACCGCCAACGGCGAGCACCAGGACGGCTTCCTCATCCGCAAGAACGACGCGGGTGTCCGGACCGTCAACGAGCTCCGCACCCCGGAGAACACCACCGGTGAGCGGGCCCTGGTCAGCAAGACCACCGTCGCGGTGGGCGAGAAGGTCGGCGTGAAGGCGTACAACTACGACCCGAACGAGACGGTGAGCGTGTACCTGCGCAGCACCACCGCGGCCGACAGCAACAAGGGCGTTCTGATCGCGTCCAAGAAGGCTGACGAGCTGGGCCAGTTCAACTACACCTTCGCCGTGCCGGAAGGCACCAAGAAGGGCAGCACCCAGGTCATCTACCTGGTCAGCGAGAACCAGAAGATCACCACCCCGGTGATCACCATCAGCAAGTAGCAGTCCCGTCCCGGGTGCGGATCGGCCACCACGGCCGGTCCGCACCCGGTCCGGTTCCCGGACAGGAGATCTCGTGACCATCCGTACGCGCGCGTCGGCGGGTGCGCTGCTCGGTGCCCTGGCCGCGCTGGTCGCGGTCACCCTCCCGGCCACCCCGGCCTCCGCCCACCCGTTCGGTCCACCGGCAACCGCCAGGATCGGTGCCGAGGGCTCGCACGTCAGCATCGCCTGGCACGCCGCCGAGGACGACTGGGTGGCACTCGGCCAGTCGCTCGGCGCGTTCGAGAACCCGGCCACGGGCAAGGTGGAGACCGGACTCACCGGGGAGCAGAAGCTCCAGCGCTCCCCCGCCGTGCGGGACTACCTGCTGGAGCGGATCACGGTCAGCCAGGCCGGCAAGCGCTGCGCCAGCCGGCTCGACACGCTCGAACAACTGCTCAAGAAGGGTGCCCGGGTCAGCTTCGAGTGCCCCGAACCGGTCTCCGACGTCGAGGTCACGGTCAGCGCGCTCACCGACCTGAACACGGCGTACCGCACGGCGCTCACCGCGGACATTCAGATGACGCCCTCGGAGGCGCTCTTCACCGCGACCGAGGGAACCCACCGGGTCCGCCTGGACGCCGGTAAGGACGGCGGCAGCCCGGCCGCGGTCGGCACGGTCGCCGCAGGTACGGGTGTCGCGGCGGTGATGATCCTCGCCGGTGTGCTGGTCAACCGCCGGCGACGGACGAGGAGGACGGCATGACCGGGATCAACGCGCTGGACAACCACCTGATCGCGCTCTTCGACAGCGGGGCGGTGTTCTGGCTCGCCCTGCTGGTGTCGCTCGGTGTCGGCGCCGCCCACGCGGTGGCTCCGGGACACGGCAAGAGCGTCACGGCCGCGTACCTGGTCGGTACGAGGGGCCGCTACCGCGACGCGGTACGGCTCGGCGCCATCGTCGCCCTGATGCACACCTTCTCCGTACTCGTGCTCGCCCTGGTCTGGGTCGGTCTGACCGGCGCCGCGAGTTTCAGCACCAAGTCGGTCACCGCCTGGCTCCAGGTGTTCGCCGGACTCGTGGTGATCGGCGTCGGCGCCCACCTGACCTACCGTCACCTGCGCGGCCACGGCCACTCGCACTCGCACGGTCATTCACACGTCCCCGACCACTCGCACGGCCACTCGCACGGCCCCGACCACTCGCACGGCCCCGACCACTCGCACGACCACGGATCGGACCAGGTCGCCGCCGGGCACGTGCACCACGACCACGCCGGGCCGGGTACGGCGACCGCCACGCTCACCGCCGACCCGGTCACCCGGGCGGAGCCGGCCCATCACCACCACCACGACGACGCACCCGAGTTGACCAATCCGTGGTCGCGTCGGGGGCTGCTCGCGCTCGGCCTTTCCGGCGGTCTGCTGCCGTCGCCGTCGGCGTTCCTGGTGCTGGTCAGCGGCCTGCTCACCGGGCGGGCGCTGGACGCCGTGATCCTGGTGATCGTGTTCGGCATCGGCATGGCGGTCACCCTGACCGGGGTCGGCGTGCTCACCATCCGGGGGTACGCGCTGCTCGCCGGCCGGGCCCGCGCCTGGTCCCCGGTCGCGAAGCTGATCGGTTGGGTGCCGGCCGCCGCCGGGGTGGTCGTCGCCATCGGTGGCTGCCTCTACGTAGTCGCCGCACTGACCATCCTCACCTGACGCAGCCGTCCTTCCCTGGCCGAACCCATCCTTCCCTAATGCTCCCTATCATTACCTGAAGATGGGGTAGTATCTGGAGCATTGGCACGCACGGTGGCCGTGCCCCCAGGACGGGAAGGTCATGTCCCAGGAGATGTACTCGGTCGAGCAGGTCGCCGAACGACTCGGCCTGCACGTCCGCACCGTGCGCAACTACGTCCGCGACGGGCGACTCAAGGCCGTCCGGATCGGCAAGCAGTACCGGATAACCCGCGAGGACCTGGAACTGCTGACCGGTGGCACGGTGCCCGCCTCGCCCCGCGAGACCGCCGGCCGACACCGCCGGGTCGACGTGTCGAGCATCGTGCAGATCGACGCGGTCGACCCGACGACGGCCAACCGGGTGAGCAACACACTCATCGCCGCCGCCGGCAACCGTCACGCCGGTGACGAGCCGCTGCGGGTCGAGAGCATCTACGACGAGGAACGCGCCCGGCTGCGGATCGTGGTGATCGGCGGGTTGGCCGACACCGCCGAGCTGCTCCGCCTCGTCGGTCTGCTGACCGAGGCGGACGCGTGAGCGCCGACCAGTCCGACACCAGCTATCTGTGGCACGGCCAGCAGGTGCTCGACTGCGCGCCGGACGGACCCACCCTCGACGTCGGCAACCCCCTCACCGACCTCATCGGCGCGGCGTTCGGACATCAGGCCGACCTGGTCGTCGTACCGGTCTCCCGGTTGGCCGGAACCTTCTTCGACCTGCGCAGCGGCGTCGCCGGTGAGATCGTGCAGAAATTCGTCAACTACCGGCTCCGGCTCGCGGTCGTCGGCGACATCTCCGCACACCTCGCCACGAGCACCGCCCTGCGCGCCTTCGTACGCGAGGCGAACCGGGGCCGTCAGCTCTGGTTCGTCACCGACCACAGCGAGTTGGACAAGCGCCTGACGCCCTGACCGGGCAGGAGCCGACCACCACCGGGAAAACCCGGTGCGGCGGCGAGCAACGTCGGCGATCATCCCGTGGTGACCGTCCCCGCCCGCCAGATCCGCGCGCTCCACTCGACCGACACGATCACCGTGTACCAGGCCTACTCGCCGGCGATCGCGGAACCGGCGCTGGCGGCGGGTCGCTTCGTCGCACCGTTCCGGCGGGAACGGATGACCTGGATCAAGCCGTCGTTCCTCTGGATGATGTACCGCTGCGGCTGGGCGGAGAAGCCGGGACAGGAGCGGGTGCTCGCGGTCGAGATCACCCGCGACGGTTTCGAATGGGCGCTCGCCCACGCCTGCCTCAGCCACTTCGACCGCGACGAGCACACCGACCGCGCCACCTGGGCCCGACAGTTGAAGACCAGTCCGGTACGGGTGCAGTGGGATCCGGAACGGTCACTGCGACTCGGGGCACTGCCGTACCGCTCGTTACAGGTCGGCCTCTCGGGCGAGGCCGTCCACCGGTACGTCGACGAGTGGACGGTGACGATCACCGACGTGACCCCGACCGTACGCCGGATCCGGGGCCTGCTGCGCGCCGGGGACGAGCGGGCCGCGGCGGCCCTGCTGCCGGACGAACGCCCGTACCCGCTGACGGACTAGCCGGCTCGTCTCGCGCTCAGGTCCAGGCGGGCGCCCCGTCGAACTCCTCGAAGACCAGCCAGGTCCGGGTGGAGAGTACGCCGGCGATGCCCTGCACCCGGTTGAGCACCACGTCCCGCAGTGCGGCGTTGTCCGGCGCGCGGACCAGCGCCAGCACGTCGTGGTCCCCGCCGAGCAGGGCCGCGTGTTCGATGTAACGCACCCGACCCAGTGCCGCCGACACCTCCCGCCAGGTGTTCTGCTCGATCGTGAGCGCGATGTACGCCGACGTGCCCAGCCCGGCCCGCTCCGGCACCACCTGAGCCCGGAACCCGGTGATCACGCCGTCCTGGAGCAGCCGCTCCACCCGCGCGTACGCGTTGGTCCTGGAGATGTGGATCCGCTCGGCGAGGGTACGGATGGAGGTGCGGCCGTCCCGTACCAGCTCGTCGAGGATCCGCCGGTCGACCTCGTCGAGCGGTCGGGCCGATCGTCCCGTTTCCGGCGGGAACGGGCCGGGCGTCTGGTCGTCCTGATCCATCTGCGCGCATCCCCTCTGCCATTCGTCCCACGTTTCCCGGGGATCTTGAGTCAAACATCCGAGGGCGTGAGCATAGGCCCACCACACGTCCAGGAGGTCCCCGCCGTGACGACCACACCCCAGGCGGTCCGCAGGGCATCCCCGCGTACCCGTCGGGCGGCCACCCCGCCCGACCCGGCCCGCGCCCTGCTGCCCAACCCCGACCCGGTCCGGATGCTCGACGAGCACGGCAACCGGCTGCCCGACCGGGCCGACTACGCCGAGCCGCCGATCGACACGCTGCGCGAGCTGTACCGGCGCATGGTCATCGGCCGGCGGTTCGACACCCAGGCCACCGCACTGACCAAACAGGGCCGGTTGGCGGTCTACCCGTCGGCGCGCGGGCAGGAGGCGTGCCAGGTCGGCGCGATGCTCGCGGTCCGCCCGACCGACTGGGTCTTCCCGACCTACCGTGAGTCGATGGCGCTGGTCTCCCGGGAGATCGACCCGGTCGAGGTGCTGACGCTGCTACGCGGCGACTGGCACTGCGGGTACGACCCCGCCGCGCGCCACACCGCCCCGCAGTGCACCCCGCTGGCCACCCAGACCGTGCACGCCGCCGGGCTCGCCTACGGCGAGGCGTACCAGGGCCGGGACACCGTCGCGCTGGCGTTCATCGGCGACGGCGCGACCAGCGAGGGCGACTTCCACGAGGGAGTCAACTTCGCCGCCGTGTTCAAGGCGCCGGTCGTCTTCTTCGTGCAGAACAACCGGTACGCGATCAGCGTGCCACTCTCCCGGCAGACCGCCGCGCCCTCCCTCGCCTACAAGGGCATCGGCTACGGCGTGCCCAGCGAGCAGGTCGACGGCAACGATCCGGTGGCGGTGCTGGCGGTGCTGAACCGGGCCGTCGCCCACGCGCGGGCCGGCAACGGGCCGTTCCTGGTCGAGGCGCACACGTACCGGATGGAGCCGCACACCAACGCCGACGACGCCACCCGCTACCGCGACGGCGCCGAGGTCGACGCCTGGCGGGACCGCGACCCGATCAACCGGCTGGCGGCGTACCTGCGGCAGGCCGGTGCGCTGGACGACGCGGCCGAGGCGGCGGTGGCGGCCGAGGCGGAGGCGTACGCGGCCGACCTGCGGGCGCGGATGAACGCCCAACCGACCGTGGACCCGCTCAGCCTCTTCGACCACGTCTTCGCCGAGCCCACACCCCAACTGCGGGAACAACGCGAGCAGATCCGCGCCGAACTGGCCGCCGAGGACGAGCAGGCCGCCGCCGACGAGCAGGAGGCACGCTGATGGCCGGCACCACGATGGCCAAGGCGCTCAACCGGGCGCTGGCCGACGCGATGGCCGCCGACGAGCGGGTGGTGGTCTTCGGTGAGGACGTCGGCCAGCTCGGCGGGGTCTTCCGGATCACCGACGGGCTGCTGGCCCGGTTCGGCGACCAACGCTGCTTCGACACGCCGCTGGCCGAGGCCGGCATCGTCGGTTTCGCGGTCGGGATGGCGATGTCCGGGCTGCGGCCGGTGGTCGAGATGCAGTTCGACGCGTTCGCCTACCCGGCGTTCGAACAGATCGCCTCGCACGTGGCGAAGCTGCGTAACCGGACCCGGGGCGCGCTGAGCGTGCCGATCGTGATCCGGGTGCCGTACGCCGGAGGCATCGGCGGAGTCGAGCACCACTGTGACTCCAGCGAGGCGTACTACGCGCACACCCCCGGTCTGAAGGTGGTCACCCCGGCCACGGTCGCGGACGCGTACTCACTGCTGCGCGAGGCGATCGCCGACCCGGACCCGGTCGTCTTCATGGAACCGAAGAAGCTCTACTTCGCCAGCGACGAAGCCGCCCTGCCGGTGACCGCCGAGCCGTTCGGACGCGCCGTGGTCCGCCGCCCCGGACGGGACGCCACCCTCATCGCGTACGGCCCCTCGGTGCCGGTCGCGTTGGAGGCCGCCGAGGCCGCCGTCGAGGAGGGCTGGGACCTCGAGGTCGTCGACTGCCGCACGATCGTGCCGTTCGACGACGAGACGATCACCGCCTCGGTCCGCCGTACCGGTAGGTGCGTGGTGATCCAGGAGGCGCAGGGCTTCGCCGGTGTCGGCGCCGAGATCGCCGCCCGGGTCCAGGAACGTTGCTTCCACTCGCTGCACGCGCCGGTGTTGCGGGTCACCGGGCTGGACATCCCGTACCCGGCACCGATGCTGGAACACACCCACCTGCCGAACGTCGACCGGGTGCTCGACGCGGTCGCCCGGCTCCAGTGGGACGACCAGCCCGACCGGCGCTGGCTGCCGGCGCTCGAAGGCAGTGCGGCATGAGCACCATCGGCACCGAGCAGGTGTTCCTCCTGCCCGACCTGGGAGAAGGGCTCACCGAGGCGGAGATCGTCGATTGGCGGGTCGCGGTCGGCGACCTGGTGACCGTGGATCAGAGCGTGGTGGAGGTGGAGACCGCCAAGGCGGTCGTCGACGTGCCCTGCCCGTACGCGGGTCGGGTCGTCGCCCTGCACGGCGCGGTGGGCGAGGTGCGCCCGGTGGGCCAGCCACTGATCACCGTGGCGCCGCTGGACGCCGGACCGGACACCCCGGTCGAGCCCGTCGCGCACACCACCTACCGGGAGGAGGAGCGGGCCGGCTCGGGCAACGTGCTGATCGGGTACGGCACCGGGCACGGCGGCGGCCGGCGCCGACGGCGGCTCCGGGCGGTCACCGGAGAACAGCTTCGCCCGGCCGCCGGGCCGCAGCCGGTGCCGACCGCCCCCGCCCCCGCCCCCGCCCCCGCCCCCGCCCCGGTCACGGTCACGGCATCGGTGCCGGCCCTGACCTCGGCACCCGCCCCGGTCACCGCGACCGCGCGGCCCGCTGGCGACGCGCCGCTGGTCCTCTCACCGATCGTCCGTCGGCTGGCCCGCGAACACGGCGTGGAGCTGGCCGGACTGCGGGGCAGCGGACCCGGCGGCGTGATCCGCCGGGCCGACGTCGAGACCGCCGCGCTGGCGGCGCGTACCGCACCGGTAGCGCCGCCGGCCGGAACCCCCGCGTCGGCCGGGCCGACCGACTCGGACGTGATCATCCCGCTGACCGGGGTGCGCAAGGTGATCGCGGACAAGCTCTCCCGCAGCCGGCGGGAGATCCCCGAGGTCACCATCTGGGTCGACGTGGATGCCACCGCGCTGCTCGAGACCCGGGCGGCGATCAACTCGGCCCGCCCGGAACAGCCGGTCAGCATCCTCGCGCTGCTGGCCCGGATCTGCCTGAGCGGACTGCGCCACTACCCGCAGCTCAATGCCCGGGTCGACACCGAGGGCCAACGGGTCATCCAGTCCGCCGGGGTGCACCTGGGCATCGCCGCGCAGACCGACCGGGGCCTGGTCGTCCCGGTGCTGCGCGACGCCCAGCGGCTCACCACCACCGAACTCGCCACCGAACTCGCCGCGACGACGGCGGCGGCCCGCGCCGGCACCCTGCCGCCGGCCCGGCTGACCGGTGGCACCTTCACGCTGAACAACTACGGCGTGTTCGGTGTCGACGGCTCGACCCCGATCATCAACCACCCGGAGGCGGCGCTGCTCGGCATCGGTCGCATCGTCGACAAGCCGTGGGTGGTCGACGGCGAACTCGCGGTCCGCAAGGTGACCCAGCTCAGTCTCACCTTCGACCACCGGGTCTGCGACGGCGGCGTCGCCGGGGGCTTCCTGCGGCACGTCGCCGACTGTGTCGAACGCCCGGCCATGCTGATCGCGTACGCCTGACCGACGCTCGCGCCGGCCCCGGTCGACATCGGGGCCGGCGCGGTGCCGGTGCCGCTGCGCGCGGAGCTGACCCCGGCGCTGCTGTCTACAGCAGGTCCTCGACCGTGATCGGCAGGGAGCGGATGCGGCGGCCGGTGGCGTGGTGGACCGCGTTGGCGATGGCCGCCGACACGCCCACGATCCCGACCTCACCGAGCCCCTTGATCCCGACCGGGCTGAACCGGTCCCGTTCGCCGACGAAGACGACGTCGAGATCGGGCACGTCCGCGCTGACCGGCACCAGGTAGTCGCCGAGCGTCGCGTTGGCGATCCGGCCGGTGCCGGGGTCGAACTCGGTCCGTTCCAGCAGCGACATCCCGATCCCCATCACCGTGGCGCCGAGGATCTGGCTCCGTGCCGTCTTCTCGTTCAGGATGCGGCCACCGTCGACGGCCGTGACCACCCGGGCGACCCGCAGCCGCCCCAGCTCCTCGTCGATCCGGACCTCGACGAAGCGCGCGGCGAACGCGCCCACCGGCTCCACGTCCGCGCCCTCCGGCGTCGGGTCCACCGCACCGTCCGCGGTCAGCTCGGCCAGGTCGTGACGGCCCAGGATGTCGGTGTACGTCTCCCCGACCGACGGGTCGTCGACCAGCTGGATCCGCCCGGTCGACATGGTGACCTCGTCCACTCCCCTGCCCCGCAGCGGTGACCGCTCGTCGGTGGCGACCACGCCCAGGAAGGCCCGCAGCAGGTTGCCGGCGGCGGCGTGCAGCGCGGCGCCCAACGACATCGCCAGCCCCGAGCCACCGGACTGGGGTGCCGGCGGCAGGTCGCTGTCGCCGAGGTCGAACCGCACCCGGCCGAGGTCGAGACCGAGCAGCTCCGCGGTGAGCTGCGTGGCGACCGTGTACGTGCCGGTGCCGAGGTCGGTCGCCGCGCTGCGCGCGTACGCGGTGCCGTCCCGGCGGATCGAGATCCTGGCGTGACAGGGCGCCTGGTACCAGTGGAAGGTGACCCCGGCCATGCCGTAGCCGATCAGCCAGTCGCCGTCGCGCATCGACCGGACCTCGGGGTTGCGCCGCTGCCAGCCGAACCGCTCGGCGCCCACCCGGTAGCACTCCCGCAGCGCCTTGCTGGACCAGGGCAGGCCGGACACCGGCGAGACCTCGGCGTAGTTGCGCAACCGGAGCTGGATCGGATCACAGTGCAGCAGGTACGCCAGCTCGTCGAGCGCCGACTCGACCGCGAAGTTGCCCTCGACCGTCCCGGGTGCCCGCATCGCGCCCGGGTTCGGAATGTTCAGCCGTACCTGGCGGTCGTGGGTGGTGACGTTGGGGCAGGCGTACATCTCGGACGTGACCATGGTGGTGGGTTCGATGTTGCCCTCCTCGATCCCGCCGGTCGAGGTGCCCTCGTGGTCGATCGCCACGAGCTGGCCGTCCCGGGTGGCGCCGAGCCGCACGCGTTGCACCGTCTCGGGCCGGTGACCGATGGAGGTGAACATCTGCGGCCGGGTGAGGACCACCTTCACCGGGCGCTGGACGGTCCGCGCCGCGAGCGCGGCCAGCACCGCGTGCTGCGGCAGGCGGAGGCCGGCACCGAATCCGCCGCCGATGAACGGTACGAGCACCCGTACGTTCTCCTCGGGGAGGCCGAACATGGCCGCCAGAACCTGCCGAACCATCATCGGCCACTGGGTCGACTCGTGTACGACCAGCCGGTCACCCTCCCAGCGGGCCACGGTGGCGAACAGTCCGATCGGGTTGTTGGTCTCGGCCGAGATGGTGAACGTCTCGTCGTAGCTCACCTCGGCCGAGGCGAGGGCGGCGGCGACGTCACCACGGTTCGTGTCCATTCCCCACGGGTTCCGGTCGAGCGGAGCCCGGGGGTCGTCGATCTCGAGCAGTGCCTCCGTCGTGGCGTAGTCGACCCGCACCAGCCGGGCCGCGGCCACCGCCTGCTCAGCCGTCTCCGCCACGACGAGCGCCACGTGTTGCCCGTAGTGCACGATCCGGTTGTCCTTGAACGGGAACCGGGGCGGGGGGCCGAGCGACGTCGGCGGCGCCTCGGCGAGCGCCGGCACGTTCTCGTGCGTGAGCACGGTCAGGACCCCCGGCGCCGCACCGGCCGCCGCGGTGTCGATCCGGCTGATCGTCCCGGCGCCGATGGTGGACTGCGCCAGCGCCGCGTGGACCAGGCCCGGGTAGGTGACGTCCGACGGGTACGGGGCGGCACCGGTCACCTTGACCGGCCCGTCGACCCGGTCGACCGGTTCGCCGAGGATGTCCCGGCCGAGCACGGCGGTCACGGTCGGGCCTCGGCGACGTCGCGCAGGATCCGGACGATCGTACGTTTGGCCAGCTCGACCTTGAACGCGGTGCCGGGCACGGTGAACGGGTCGCGGATCGTCGCCTCCGCCGCCGCCCGGTACGTCTGGACGGTCGGCGCCGCGCCGGTGAGAATCGCCTCGGCCTCGCGGGCCCGCCACGGCACCGTGCCGACGCCGCCGAGCGCCAGCCTCGCCCACACGATCGTGCCGTCCTCGATTACCAGGGCGGCGGCGGCGGAGGTGAGGGCGAACTCGTACGACGCCCGGTCGCGTACCTTCAGGTAACCCGAACGGGTCCCGGACGGCGGCAGCGGCACCTCCACGTGGGTGATCAACTCGCCGTGTTCGAGCACCGTCTCGATGTCCGGCCGGTCGCCCGGCAGCAGGTAGAACTCGGTCAGCGGCACGCTGCGCCGGCCACCGGTGCCCCGGATGTGCACCTCGACGTCGAGCGCCGCGAACGGCACGCAGAGGTCCGAGGCGTGCACGGCAATGCAGCTCTCGCTGGCGCCGAGGATCGCGTGCATCCGCGCCCGGCCGGCGACCGCCGCGCAGCCGGAGCCCGGTGCACGCTTGTTGCAGGCCGGCACCGCCGCGTCCCGGAAGTACCGGCACCGGGTACGTTGCAGCAGGTTGCCGCCGATAGTGGCCATGTTGCGCAGCTGGGGCGAGGCGCCGGCGAGCAGCGCGTCGTGGACGAACGGCAGCCGCCGCCGTACGACCGGGTCGGCGGAGAGTTCCTCCATGCTGGTGAGCGCTCCCACGCTGAGGCTGCCGACGCCCTCGGTGATTCCGCGCAACGGGAGCCGGCCGATGTCGACCAGCCGGTCCGACGTGACCACACCGTCCTTCAGCAGCAGGTCGAGCTGGGTCGTGCCGCCGGCGAGATAGGCGGCGGCCGGGTCCGCGCTGACCATCGCCACCGCACCGGTGACGTCGTCGGGACGGACGTACTCGAAGGCGGTCATCGCGCCTCACCACCCGTGCGCGGCCCGGCGCCGGGCGTGGCGGTGGCGCCGACCAGCTCGCGGATCGCGGCGACGATGTTCGGGTACGCCCCGCAGCGGCAGAGGTTGCCGCTCATGAACTCGCGGATCTCGTCGTCGGAGCTGGTGCCCCCGGCGGCGAGCAGCGCGACCACCGACATGATCTGCCCCGGGGTGCAGTACCCGCACTGGAACCCGTCGTGCCGGACGAACGCCTCCTGCACCGGGTGCAGCCCGCCGTCGGGTGCCAGCCCCTCGACGGTGGTCACCTCGCGGCCGTCACACTGGGCCGCCAGCACCAGGCACGACACCACCGAGTTGCCGTCGAGCAGGACCGTGCAGGCGCCGCAGGCGCCCTGGTCGCAGCCCTTCTTCGTGCCGGTCAGGCCGAGGTGGTCGCGTAACGCGTCGAGCAGGGTGACGCGGCTCTCCACCTGCAACCGCCGCGTCTGCCCGTTCACCCGGAGCGTCACGTCGACGTTGCCGGGATGTGCAACAGCCATGGATACGACCCTTCGCCGCAGGTGCGAGGGGTGGTGTCCACGGGCTGACGTACGAGGGGTGCCCTGCCGAGAACCTACCCCCACGCCCGGTTAGGAAGGGCCCCTTCCTATACAAAAAGCGATAACAGGGGGCCCTTCCTTACCGGCGGGTGGTGAGGATGAGGTCGGCGATCAGGGCGGTCCACCCGGTCTGGTGCCAGGCGCCCAGGCCGGCGCCGTTGTCGCCGTGGAAGTACTCCGGGAAGGCGATCAGGTCCTTCCAGTCCGGGTGGCGTTGGAACAGGTCGCAGGCGCCGTAGATCGGGCGCCGGCCCCAGTCGTCCGGTACGAAGAGCGAGATCAACCGGTGGGAGAGGTCGTCGGCGATCTCGCCGAGCGTACGTTTCACCCCGGACCTGGTCGGATACTCGATCAGCAGGTCGTCGCCGAAGAAGGCGGCGTAGTCGCGCAGCGCGTGGATCAGCAGGAAGTTGGTCGGCATCCAGATCGGGCCGCGCCAGTTGGAGTTGCCGCCGAACAGGCCACTGGTCGACTCCGCCGGCTCGTACCCGACGGTGAAGTCCTGCCCGCCGAGCGACACCGTGAACGGCTTGTCCAGGTGCTGTCGGGAGAGGGTACGCAGTCCGTACGGGGAGAGGAACTCCTCCTCGTCGAGCATCCGGGCGAGCAGGCGTACCACCTGGTCGGGGCCGACCATGGAGAGCAGCCGCTGCTGGCGCCCGTCCGGGGCCAACCGGCGGGCGCCGAGCACGTCGGCGTACTCCGGTTTGTGGGTGAGGAACCAACGCAGCCGGGCGGCCAGTTCCGGCAGCCGGTGCAGGGTCTTCGCGCTGAGCCGGGTGGTGGCGGCCAACGGCAGCAGGCCGACCACCGAGCGGACCTTCAGCGGGACCTTGCTGCCGTCGGGGAGGCGGAGCTGGTCGTAGAAGAAGGAGTCCTCGTCGTCCCAGAGCCCCTGCTTGTACGCCGCCCCGGCGATGTACGCGAAGTGCTCGAAGAACTTGGTGGCGATGTCCGCGTACGTGGGGTCGTGCTGGGCCAGGGCGAGCGCCATGTCGAGCAGGTTGAGCGCGTACATGGCCATCCAGCCGGTGCCGTCGGACTGTTCCAGCACCCCGGCGACCGGCAGCGCGGCCGAGCGGTCGAACGGTCCGACGTTGTCCAGCCCGAGGAAGCCGCCCTCGAACACGTTGTTGCCGTTGACGTCCTTGCGGTTCACCCACCAGGTGAAGTTGAGCAGCAGTTTGTGCATGACCCGGGCGAGGAAGTCGAAGTCGCGCCCGCCGTCGATCTCGAACACCCGCAGCGCCGCCCAGGCGTGCACCGGCGGGTTGACGTCGGCGAACGCCCACTCGTACGCCGGGATCTGCCCGTTGGGGTGCAGGTACCACTCACGCAGCAGCAGGACCAGTTGGGCCTTGGCGAAGCCCGGGTCGACCCGGGCGATGGTGACGCAGTGGAAGGCCAGGTCCCAGGCCGCGTACCAGGGGTATTCCCAGGGGTCGGGCATGGAGATGACGTCGAAGCTGTTCATGTGCCACCAGGCGCTGTTGCGCCCGTGCCGGCGGCCGGGTGGCGGGGGTGCCGAGCCGGGGTCGCCGTCGAGCCACTGCTGCACGTCGAAGTGGTAGAACTGCTTGCCCCACATCAGTCCGGCGATGGCCTGCCGGGCGACGTGCGCCTCGGCTGCCGGGACGGTGTCCGGGATGATCCGGGCGAAGAAGGTGTCGGCCTCGGCCCGGCGGGCGGCGAGGGTGGTCTCGAAGTCGGTGCCGAGCTCGAGTGCCGGGGCCGGGGCGGTGCTCGGCGGTGGGGCGGTGAGGGTCAGCCGTAGCCGGATCTCCGCCTGCCCGCCGGCCGGCACGTCGAGTACGTAGTGCAGCGCGCCCTTGGTCCCCTCGCCGGCCGGGTTGACCGTCGCCGCACCGGAGACCACGTGGTCGTTGATCCCGTCCTTCGGGTATGGGCTGCGGCCGGGCAGGTCCCAGAGCCGTTCGGCGTTGGTCTCGTTGTCGCAGAGCAGCGGGGTGGGTTCGCCGTCGCCGGCGAGGACGAGTTGGCCGAGGATGCCGTGCTCGCCGACGAGCCGGGCGTCCGCGCCGGTGATCGTCGGGACGGCGTCGCGACCGGGCAGGCCCCAGGCCCAGGTGTTGCGGAACCAGAGGGTGGGCAGGACGTGCAGCCGGGCTTCCTCATCGCCCCGGTTGGCGACCGTGATCAACACGCACATGTCGGTCGGTGACGCCTTGGCGTAGTCGACCGTCACCGCCCAGTAGCGGTTGTCGTCGAAAATCCCGGTATCGACCAGTTCGTACTCGGTCTCGTCCCGGCCGCGCAGACCGTTGACCGAGACAAGATCGTCGTACGGGTAGCGGGCCTGCGGGTAGTGGTAACGCCAGCGCATGTACGAGTGGGTCGGCGTGGAGTCCTGGTACCACCAGTACTCCTTGACGTCCTCGCCGTGGTTGCCACCGTCGCTGCCGAGCCCGAACATCCGCTCCTTGAGGATAGGATCGGCGCCGTTCCACAGTGCGAGGGCGAAGCAGAACGTCTGCCGGTCGTCGCAGACGCCGGCCATACCGTCCTCGTTCCACCGGTAGGCACGGGAGCGCGCATGATCATGCGGGAAGTAGTCCCAGGCCGTACCGTGTTCGCTGTAGTCTTCGCGGACCGTTCCCCAGGCCCGCTCCGACAGATAGGGACCCCATTGTCGCCAGGCCTGCTCGCCCGAGTCGGCCTGGGCCAACCGGGTCCGCTCCGCGTCGTCTCCCGGGTCTGCGGCGGCCGGCACGTCGCTGATCACCTCCACTTTCCCGATCTTCCGTCGGAAGATCCCTCGCACGAACTTGACCACACTCGCCATTGTTCCTGGAGCGTGTTACAGACACCCTCGTGGGGCGACTCTCGGGAGGAACGTTGATCGAGATCGGCTTCGGTCCACAGGTCTGCGGCCAGTTGAGCGCGGGTGCCAGCCGGGAGTGGTTGGTCCCGGACGGCCGGGGCGGATACGCGATGGGCACGGTCAGTGGGCTGCGTACCCGGCGCTACCACGGGCTGCTGGTGGTCGCCGGGGAGACCCCGGCCACCCGCCGGCTCGGCCTGGTCAGCCTGGACGCGGCGATCATCTTCCCCTCCGGCGCGCAGGTCCGGCTCGCCACCCACGAGTGGCGTTCCGGCGACGTCGACCCGCGCGGTTTCGAACTGCTCGAACGCTTCGAACTGGTCGACGGGCTCCCCCGCTGGCGCTGGCGGGTCGGTGACCTGGTGATCGAACGCGAGCTGGCGATGACGTACGGGCGCTCCTGCGTCGCCGTGGTCCACCGGCTGATCTCCGGCGGCCCGGTACGGCTCACCCTCGCGGCGGCGTGCACCTGGCGGGACGCGCACGCCGAGCGGCGCGCGGACGGGCCGGCGCCCCGGGTCGAACCGGTCGCCGACGGGGCGGTCGTCGAGGGGGCGTACCGGCTCTCCGGACCGGGCTGGAAACCGGTCGGTCAGTGGTGGCACGGGGTGCACCACCGCGAGGAGGCCGCCCGGGGACTGCTCGCCGAGGAGGACCTCTGGCACGCCGGCACGTTCAGCGGCGAGCTGACCGGCCCCGGCGACACCGTCTCCGTACTCGCCTGGGCCGAGGACCTGGCCGAGGAGCCACCGCCGGCGACCGACATCGTCGCCGAGGCCCGGCGGCGCAACCGGCGGGTGGTGGCGGCGGCGAAGCCGGCCGGCCCGGTGGAGGCGACCCTCGCCCTGGCCGCCGACGCGTTCGTGGTGCGGACCGGCACCGGGCCGGACGTGGTGGCCGGCTACCCGTGGTTCGGCGCCTGGTCGCGGGACACGATGACCGCGTACGAGGGGCTGTTCCTGCACACCGGGCGGGCCGACGAGGGGCGCGAGCTGCTGCGCGCGTACGCGGCGACGCTCTCCGAGGGCATGCTGGCGAACACCGCCGACACCGGCCGGGTGGAGTACAACACGGCCGACGCCACCCTCTGGTTCCTGCACGCGGTGGCCCGGCACGTCGAGCTGACCTCGGACACCGACCTCGCCGACGAACTGCTGCCGGCGCTGCGCACGGTGGTCGACGGCCACCTCGCCGGCACCCGGTACGGCATCCACGCCGACCCGGACGACGGGCTGCTCACCCAGGGCGCCGGCGGTGAGGCACTGACCTGGATGGACGCCCGGGTGTACGGCATCCCGGTGACTCCCCGGGCAGGCAAACCGGTGGAGGTCAACGCGCTCTGGATCAACGCGCTGGCCGCTGTCGGGTCCCTCGCGGGGCTGCTCGAACAGGACGCCGGTGCCGCACCCCGGGCCCACCAGCAGGCGCTGGAGTCGTTCCGGCGCCGGTTCCCGAGCCCGGTCGGTTGGCTCTACGACGTGGTCGACGCACCGGCACCGACCTACCCGCTGGGTGGCGCCACCCTGCACGACGACGACCTGCTCCGCCCCAACCAACTGCTCGCCTGGTCGCTGCCGTACGCGCCACTGAAGCCGGACCCGGCGGTGCTGCGGCAGATCGGTGCGGCGCTGCTCACCCCGCTCGGCCCGCGCAGCCTGGCCCAGGACAGTCCCGGTTTCCTCGGCCGGCACGGGGGTGGCCCGGCCGAGCGGGACGGCGCGTACCACCAGGGCACCGTCTGGCCGTGGATGATCGGGTCCTGGCTGGACGCGTGTCGGCGAGCGGGAATGTCGACTGATGAAATGTTGATCGGCATAGATTCTCATTTGCCCGAGTTTGGCCTAGGCTCGGTAAGCGAGACGGCAGACGGCCTACCACCGCACACGGCCACCGGGTGCCCATTCCAAGCGTGGTCCGTGGGCGAGGTGCTGCGCGTCCGCCGGAGCTGAGTTTCCGACCGCGTATACGTTCCACCGCCACACCGCCGACACATCCGCGCAACCAGTCCGACGCGCATCTTCCACGTAATCGATGCACATATTTCGATCCGTCTGACAAAACCTCATTCCCGGTCTGGACAAAGCTGACCGATGCCCGTTACATGACCGCAACGGCCACGTCTTCGCTGGTTATCTCGGTACCGGCAGGATTGGCCACAACCCAAAGGACGTGTCGCGGCACCCTCCCAGGTGCCTACCCGTGCATGCCCCACACAGACTTGGAGGCCGGACCATGTCGCCGAACGCCGAGGTAATAGACATCCGGACCGCCCGCCGGCAGCGGATTCTGATGCTCTCCTGGGAATACCCACCCGTCCTCGTCGGCGGACTCGGCCGACACGTCCACGCCCTCTCCATCGCCCTCGCCGCCGCCGGCCACGACGTCACCGTCATCACCCGCCACAGCGACGACGCACCCCTCGAGGAATACGCCGACGGCGTCCGCGTCATCCGCGCCCCCGAAGACCCCGTCACCTTCCCCCTCGCCACCGACTCCCTCCTGGCCTGGACCATGGCCTTCAACCACACCCTCACCCGCGCCGCCCTCCGCGCCCACCACACCAGCACCGGCTACGACGTCATCCACGCCCACGACTGGCTCGTCGCCCACACCGCCATCAACCTCAAAGAACACCTCGACATCCCCCTCGTCACCACCATCCACGCCACCGAAGCCGGCCGACACCAAGGCTGGCTCCCCGGCGACATGAACCGCTCCATCCACTCCATGGAATGGTGGCTCAGCCACGAATCCGACCGCGTCATCACCTGCTCCGGCTACATGCGCGACCAGGTCAACAACCTCTTCAACCTCCCCACCACCCGCATCGACGTCGTCCCCAACGGAGTCGACGACCGGGCCTGGCACGCCAAGCCACGGGCGGTGGCCTCGGCCCGCGCGCGGTTCGCCGGTGACGGACCGCTGATCGGGTTCGCCGGCCGCCTGGTCTACGAGAAGGGCGTCCAGCACCTGGTGCACGCCATCCCCCGGCTGCGGGAGCGGCACCCCGGACTGCGGGTGGTGATCGCCGGCGACGGGCCGTACCGGGGCGAGTTGCAGCAGCAGACCGACCACCTGCGTCTGGACCAGACGGTCAACTTCGTGGGCTTCATGAACGAGAGCCAGTTGCCGGCGGTGCTCGGCGCCACCGACGCCACCGTGGTACCCAGCCTCTACGAACCGTTCGGCATGGTCGCGTTGGAGGCCGCCGCGGCCGGCGCCCCGCTCGCGGTCGCCGCCACCGGCGGGCTCGCCGAGATCGTCGAGCCGGGCGTGACCGGGGTGACCTTCCCGCACAGTGACCCGGAGGCGCTGGCCGGCGCGGTCGACACACTCCTCGCCGACGGGATCTTCGCCCGTCGGGTCGCCCGCCGCGCCCGGAGCATGGTCAGCGAACGGTACGGCTGGTCGGCCATTGCCGCGCGCACCGCCGCCACCTACGCCGGTGCCGTACGCGAGGCCGGCTCGGCACCGGAACGCGGCTCGGTCGGCCGGACCGGCGCCCGGACCCGGATGGTGGTCCCGGAAGGGAACCTGCTCGCCCTGAACGGAGCCGCCTGCTGACCCGCTGACCAGGTCGTACATGGACGCGGGCGGATCACTCCGACCGGCGGGACCGCCGCTGGGCACAGATCGGTTCACTGGTCCGGAGGATGTCCAACCACTCATCGGCTAGCTATCGTTTACGGCGGGTAGCGGATGGGGGATCATGACGTGCAGCAGGTGCTCATCGCCGGGCGGTACCGGCTGCTGCAACCGGTCGGCCGGGGTGGAATGGGCCGGGTCTGGCTCGCCCGCGACGAGATGCTGCACCGCGACGTGGCGGTCAAGGAGGTCGTGCCGCCGGAGTGGATGACCGAGGCCGAGCGTGAGGACCTGCGCCTGCGTACGCTGCGCGAGGCGCGTACCGCCGCCCGGCTCAACCACCCCAATGTCGTACGCGTCTACGACGTCATCCACACCGGGGACACCCCGTGGATCGTGATGGAGTACGTCCGGTCCCGCTCGGTGCAGGAGGTGCTCTCGACCGACGGGCCACTCCCCCCACTGCGGGTGGCCGAGATCGGTCGCGAGGTGCTGGCCGCGCTGCGCGCCGCCCACCGGGCCGGGGTGCTGCACCGCGACGTCAAGCCGCACAACGTACTGATCTCGGACGAGGGGCGGGTGGTGCTCACCGACTTCGGGCTGGCCACCATCGACGGCGGCGACGGGGCGATGACCCGCGCCGGCATCGTGCTCGGCTCCCCGCAGTACGTCGCCCCCGAGCGGGCCGCCGAGGGTACGTCCAGCGTGGAGGCGGACCTCTGGTCACTCGGCGCCACCCTCTACGCGGCGGTGGAGGGGCGGTCGCCGTACGCCCGGTCCACCGCCATGGCGACCCTGACGGCGCTCGCGGTGGCGCCACCGGACCGGGCCCAACGCGCCGGCCCACTCCGCCCGGTGCTGACTGGCCTGCTCCGCCGCGACCCTCGACAGCGGCTCACCGCGGTGGAGGTCGATCGGCTGCTGCGCCGGATCACCGACGCCGGACCGAAGTCGTTGCGGCAGACGCTGACCCGGCCGCGTCGTACCGATCCGTCGGCGGTTCCGGGCGATCCCGGTCCGGGGACGGCGGACCCGTCCCCGGGCGAGATGACCGACACCGATCTGCCGACCCCGCCCGGGCCACGGCCCGGCTGGCGGGCGACCACCGCGATCGGCCTCGGCTTCGTCCTGGTCGCGGCGCTCGGTACGGCACTGACCGTGCAGGCGTGGCGGGACATGGCCCGGCCGGCGCCCGGCCCGGCCGGCCCGGTCGACCCGTCCGGGGCATCACCCCGACCCCTGCTGGCGGGGCCGGCCTTTCCCTGTTCCGCGCCCTCGGACGCACCCACCCGGGTCACCGAGGCGCCACCGCCGGCAGACGAACGGTACGGTCTCGTGCCGGGTTGGACCTGGTACGGCGACCCGAGTGGTTTCCGGATCGCCGCCCCGGTCGGCTGGCGGGTCTTCACCGACGGGCCGGTGGTCTGCTTCCAGGAGCCGGACGGACCCCGGGTGCTCAGTGTGGACCCGTCGGCGCCGCCCGTCGAGGACGCCGAGGCGTACTGGCGGTCGGAGGAGTCCCGACTCACCGACCGGGGCGCCCTGCCCGGTTACGGTCTGGTGAACATCGGGCCGGTCGACTTCCACCAGGGTGGCGCCGAGTGGGAGTGCCGGTGGACCAACGCCGCCGGCCGGCAAGTACACACCACCCGCGTGCTGTTCCGCACCTCCGCCGGCCGGGCGTACACCATCGCCTGGCTGACCCCGGAGTTCGACTGGCAGGTGAACCAGGTGTACCTGCCGATGATCCGACTCAGCTTCCGGCCGGCCGGATAGTCGGCCCGCTCCCGGGCGACGTGCCGCCGCCCGGGGCCGTCGAGAGCAGCGTCACCGTCGGGATCCCGATTGGAGGGTCCCGGTGATTGCCTAGGGGCGGCGGGTTTGGCAGAGTGATCGCGCTACGTGGGGTGATCCTGGGGAGGACGCACAAAATGATGGGACCGTCCCATGCACTGTCCGGTGCCGCGGTCTGGCTCGCCGGTTCCTGGGGGTTGTACCAGTTCGCCGGTTACGAGCAGTCGCCACTGGCGATCGCGGTCGGCACCGCGGTCTGTGCCGGCGGGGCGCTCTTTCCCGACCTCGACATGTCCGGAAAGGTCACCCGCAACCAGGGTGGCGCGACTGTGGCCCGTACCTTCGGCGTGGTGTCGCTCTTCTTCGCCGAGGTGATGGAGAAGATTTCGCTCGGCGTCTACCACGCGACCAAGCTGAGCAAGGACCCCGATCGTAAGAACGGTCACCGGACGCTGACGCACACACTGCCCTTCACCTTCCTGATCGGGTGGGGCACCACCGCCCTCTGCACCGCGTACGGCAAGTGGGCGGTCATCGGCATCCTGTTCTTCATGATCGGGCTGGCGCTGCGTGGACTCTTCGACGAGTGGGCGAAGCGGGCCGGTTGGGTGATCGTCACGCTGATCTCGGCGGCGGCGGCGTACTTCACCTTCCTGCACCTGCCCGGCGACCGGGGCTATCCGATGCTCGGGGTGGCGGTCGGGGTGGGTTGCTTCGTCCACATCATGGGCGACTTCATCACCAGCGCGGGCGTACCGATCCTCTGGCCCATTCCGATCAAGCGTCGGATGTGGTGGATGATCGGCCTCCCGAACAAGATCGCGGTGGAGGTCGGCGGCAAGGTCGAGACCAAGGTGCTGCGGGTCGCGTTCACCGTGGTCTCGTTGCTCGCCACAGCAGGTCTGATCGCACCGTCGGTGCTCTCCCGGTTCAACATCGAGGTGTGATGCGAGCACGTGTCGCCGAGCTGGGCCACTTCGGCCGGGTCGGCGGCAGGTAAGCCCGGAACGGGTGTACATCGAAGGACGGCGACGCGCGGCGTCGCCGTCCTTCGTGCTTGACGGCCCGCTCCCGACCCCACCCGGCGGGATGATCAATCGATGTATTTACGTGTATCATCCCGCTACGTCAGCGCCAAATCCGGTCGCTGTCGACCAACGACCCAATGGGGGAAGCATCGTGGGAGCCGTGCGCAAACTCGTCGCCGTACTCGGTCTGATGTCACTACTCGTCATCGGCGCGGCTGCGCCCGCACAGGCCGCCTCGTCTGCCGAACGTGCCTACGCGGCGGCTGTCGGGGAGTGCCCGGTCGGAGACTTCTGCGTCTGGAGCGGCTCGGACGCGACCGGGTCGATCTGCAACTGGGCCAACGCCGACGCCGACTGGTACAGCGCGCCGGTGGTGTGTTCGTGGGCGGACAACCAGGTCGTGCGGTCGGCCATGAACCGGGGTCAGAGCACCAGCTACCGGTCCGTGTTCTTCTACTCGGGAGCGAACTACACCGGAACCTACGGGTGTCTCGCGCAGAACGGCGGGTTCATGAACGACATCCGGGAGACGTTGCGCTCGCACCGTTGGCGGACCAACGCGTGCTGATCGCCGCGTCGCACGGTCGGGTCTGATCAGACCGCCACCCGCTGGGCCGGCACCGGTACGGTCAGGCCCCAGTGCGCCATCAGTTCGGGCGAGTCCACCCTGCTCCCGTCCGCCACCTCGTCGCAGGCGATGTCGACGATCTGGTGCTTGTGCGCGAGCAGGTACGGGCGCGCGCCGACGTCGGCGTTGGCCAGCGTGGCGATGCCGGCCCAGTGTCGTCGACCGAAGAGCATCGGGTAACCGCGTAGTCCGGCGTAGGTCGCGCAGACCAGCACGTCCGGGTACGGCAGCGCGGTCACGCGACGGATCGCCACGCTGGTCAGGCCAGGCATGTCCACCGGCACCACCACCACCGCCTCGATCTCCGGGTCGCTGAGCGCGTCCAGACCCATCCGCATCGAGGAACCCATGCCGGTACCCCAGGACCGGTTCACCACGACCGTGGCGTCGGAGAGGTCGGCGGTGGTGCGTACCTGATCGGCTGCGGCCCCGAGGACCACCACGACCGGGTCACACCCGGCATCTCGTACGGTGTCAAGCACCTGATCCACCAGTGGCCGCTCACCCTGGTGCAGCAACGCCTCCGGGCCACCGATCCGGCGTCCCCCGCCCGCGGCGATGATCATTCCTGCGATCCGACTCAGCTGCGTCACCTTCCGCCCGGCGTCGACCTACGTCGTACGCACACCGGACCCAACGAACGGTGAAGGCTGAGGTATCGGCACCAAAGGGACAAAATCGCAGCTACGCCGCGTCAGCGTAGCAATCAACCACGGAGACGTCGACCGGAAAGCGGACCTGGCTGTCTCCGAAGAGCAGCCGCCCGGCCCGGTCAGAGGCGGCCCGCACCCGTTCCACCACCGCGTCGGCCTCCTCCTCCGGACAGTGCACGAGCACCTCGTCGTGTTGGAAGAAGACCAACTGCGCGGCGGAGCCGGCCAGCGTGCCCCGGAGTACGGCCAGCAGCGTCAGCGCCCACTCGGCGGCGGTCGCCTGGATCACGAAATTGCGGGTGAACCGGCCCCTGGAGCGGGCGACGGCGCGGGCCCGTGGCCCGAACGGATCGGTCTCCGGCCGCGACTCGACATCCACCGGCTCCCCGTCCTCGCCGACCCCGACCGAGGACGGCGGGCAGGTACGCCCGAGCCACGACCGGACCAGCCCACCCGCCTCGCCGGTGCGGGCAGCCGCCTCCACGTAACCGAAGGCGGTCGGATAGCTGCGTCGGAGTACGGCCAGCGCCGGGATCGCCGAGCCGCCGGTCTGGCCGTACATGGCGCCGAGCAGGGCCAGCTTGGCCCGCGCCCGGTCGCCGTCGAAGGCGTCCCGGGCGAGCGCCGCGTAGAGGTCACCGGCACCACCGGCGGCGGCCAGCCGGACGTCACCGGAGACCGCGGCCAGCACCCGGGGCTCCAACTGCCCGGCGTCGGCGACCACGAGCCGCCAACCCGGGTCGGCCCGGACCGCCCGGCGCACCACCTTGGGGATCTGCAACGCTCCCCCGCCCCGGGTCGCCCACCGACCGGAGACGACGCCGCCCGGCACGTACTCCGGCCGGAACCGCCCGTCGCGCACCCAGGCGTCCCGCCAGGCCCAGCCGTGCGCGGTCCAGATCCGGTACAGCTCCTTGTACTCGAGCAGCAGCGGCACGGCGGGATGGTCCACCCCACGCAGCACCCAGGCCCGGGTGTTGGGCAGCTCGATCCCGGCCCGCGCGAACGCCCGCAGCACCTCGGCCGGCGACTCGGCGTGCAGTTGCCGGACCCCGAACGCCGCCGCGATCCGGGCCGCCAGCTCGGCCAGCCGGCGCGGCGGCCCGCCCATCGGCGACGGCTCCCCGAGCAACTCGACCAGCAGGTCGTCGTGCACGTCCGCGCGCCAGGGCAGGCCGTCGGCACCCATCTCGGCCGCGATCAGCGCCCCGGCGGACTCGGCCGCGACCAGCAGGCGGAACCGACCCGGGTGCTCGGTGGCCTCGATCCGGGAGTGCTGGTCGGCGTAGACCGCGACCAGCGCGGCCAGGTCGGCGGTCGGGGCGTCGGAGACCGGTTCGAAGAGGGCGGCCTGACCGTTGCCCGGGGGGACCGCCGCGCGGGGGGTCGGATCGGGCGGCACCGGCGCCCCGGTCAGCCGGGCCCAGGCGGCGGCGAGCGAGCGCGGCTCGCCCCACCGGCCGGCGTGGCCGAGCAGCAGCGCCTCGGTCAGCTCGATGTCGTGACAGCGCTCCACCCGGACCCCGGCCCGGTGCAGTGCCGGGTAGGCCGACGAGGTGGCCGACCAGATCCAACGCGGGTGTTCCCGCCGTTCCCGCTCGGCGACGGCGGCGGCGAGGTCCGCGACCGGCTCGGCCGGGCCGGCCGGGCGTCCGTCCGGGTGCAGGGGCCGCCACTCGCCCCCGCCGCCCTCGTCGGGCATCACCGCCACCAGCACGAACCGATTCTGCCCGGCCCCACCGACAGTCCTGATCGGTTGGGCCGGGCAGTGCGACGCGAATTACCGTACGTCGGTACGACTCACCTGCCGGTACGACTCACCTGCCGGTACGGCTCACTTGCCGGTGCCGGCGGTCAGCCCGTTCTGGATCTGCCGCTGGAAGATCGCGTACACGATGATCATCGGCAGGATCGCGATGGTGAGCGCGGCGAAGAGGCCGGACCAGTCCGCCTCGTATCCGGCGTTGACCGAGATGTCGGCGATGCCCTGGGTCAGCACCCACTTGTCCTTGGCATTGGAGAGCAGTACCAGCGGTAGCTGGTACTGGGCCCACTGGCCGATGATGTTGAAGATCGTCACGCTGATCATGCCGGGTTTGGCCATCGGCAGCATGACCTGGAAGAAGAGCCGGGTGTGTGACGCACCGTCGATCATCGCCGCCTCGGCCACCGAGAGCGGCAGCGTCCGGAAGAAGGCGACCAGGAAGAAGACGGTGAACGGCAGCGAGTAGGCGGTGTAGACCAGCACCAGGCCGGTGTGCGTGTTGAGCAGGCCCAGGTTGCGCACCACGAAGAAGAGTGGCACCAGGGCCAGGAAGACCGGGAAGGCCAGTCCGGAGACGAACAGGTAGTAGATGAACCGGTTGCCCCAGAATTTGTACCGGGCCAGCACGTACGCGGCCATCGAGCCGAGCAGCATGGTGAGGAACGTGCTGCAGCCGACCACGATGACGCTGTTGAGGAAGTAACGCCCGACCCGGGCCGTGGTCCAGGCCCGGCCCCAGTTCTCCCAGCGCAGTTCGGCCGGGAGGGTCCAGGGACTGCTGAAGATCTCGGTGGTGTTCTTGAACGAGGCCAGGAAGACCCAGATGATCGGCACCACCACGATCACGGCCCAGAAGAAGAGCGCCAGGTGGCCCATGCCGCCCAGCAGACTCACCTCGCCACGGCCGGTGCGTCGTCCGCGGCGTGCCTGCTCCACCGGCGGGAGAGGTCGAGGGTTCGGACCGTCCGGCTGGTCGGTCCTCGTCGTGGTCAGCTGTGTACCCATCAGTACTCGACGCTTTCCCGCTTGGTTACCCGCAGCGTGAACACTGCGAAGGTGATGGTCAGGAAGAACAGCGCCACACCCATCGCCGAGGCGTACCCGTACTTGGAGTAGGTGAAGGCGTTGCGGTAGATCTCCAGCGCCAGGACCGTGGTCGCCCCGTCCGGACCGCCGTTGTCGACCGAGAGGACCGCCACCACCGCGAACGCGTCGAACGCGGCGATGCCCAGGTAGACCCAGGCGACCTGGAGGGTGTCCCAGAGCAGCGGCAGGGTCACCCGGAAGAAGAGCGTGACCCGGCTGGCGCCGTCCATCTCGGCGGCCTCGTAGATCTCACCCGGGATCGAGGCGATCCCCGCCGAGAAGAGCACCACGTAGAAGCCGACCGCCTGCCAGACCAGCACCCCGAGGATCGACCAGAGCGCGATGTTCGGGTTGACCAGGAACAGGATCGGATCCAGCCCGATCTTCATCAGTACGCCGTTGATCAGGCCGGACTCGTTCGGCCGGTAGACCGTCTGGAACAGCACCGCGATGATCGCCACGGCGAGGACCTGGGGAAAGAAGAACACCACCCGGTAGAACTTCGAACCCCAGACCCCCGTCCGCTGGCCGCCGCTGCTCTTGCCCGCCACGTTGAGCATGAACGAGAAGAACAGGGCGATGGCGATCGTGATCAGCGGCAGGGCGATCAGCAGTACCAGGTGATGCTGGATCGCCTGCCAGAAGCGGTGGTCCTCGACCAACTGTCGATAGTTGTCGAAGCCCACCCACTGCGGGGCGGACAATCCCCTCCAGTTGGTCATCGAGATCTGGAACGCCTGGGCGTACGGGGCGATCACGAAGACCGAATACAACAGCACCGGAGCGGCCAGGAAGCCGATCACGAATGGGTACTTGCCGTGCCGCATGACCTACGCTCCGATCAGCGCTTGAACTTGGTGACGGACGAGTCGGCCTTGATCGCGTCGGCCTTCTTCTGGATCCGCTCGCAGAAGGCGTCGGCCTTGATGCGGCCGAACATCAGCTCGTTCGTCGCGGTACGGGCCTCGGTGTCCAGCTCCTTGTACCAGCCGTCGAAGAAGAGGTTCACCACGTTCTGGCCGGCGGCGGCGAGCGCCCCCTGCGAGCTGGCCACACCGGGCGGGAACGCGTACCCGGAGGAGGCGGCGGTGACCACCGTGGCGGACTTGACCACGTTGGTGAAGCCCTTGGCGCCCTCGACGGAGAGCATCTGGCGCATGTACTCCATGGCGCCGCGCGGGTTCTTGCTCTTGGCCGAGACGAAGTAGCCCTCGGCCGCGGTGGCGCGGACCGTACCGACCGGCAGCTTGTCCGAGGCGGTCAGGCTCGGGATCGGCAGCATTTGGTACTCGAAGCCGGGCGGGGTGTCCTTGGCCTGCTCGTTCTCCAGCCAGTCACCGCTGGGGTAGAAGCCGACCTTGTACTGGTTCTGGAGCAGCTGGACGTCGGTGTGCTTCAGCCCCTCGAAGCTCTTGTCGATGTACTTGGCGCCGATCTCGGCCCAGGCCGCCGCGGCCTGCTTGACCGGCTCCGCCGTCCAGGCGCCCGGCTCCAGGTTGTCGATGTTCTTCAGCACCTCCGGCCCGCCGATCTTGGCGGCGTGGGTGAGGATCACGTTCCACATGTAGTACGCCGCGTTCGCGCCCGCGTACCCGAAGGGGGTGACGCCCTTGGCCTTGATCTTGTCGAGCAGGGCGACGAACTCGTCCCAGGTCTTGGCGGGGGCCCAGCCGTTGTCCTTGAACAGCTTGCCGGAGTGCCAGAGGCCGAAGACGGTGGAGACGTAGTAGAGCACGTACGGCTTGCCGTTGAAGGAACCCACGTCGATGGTGCCGGGGACCACCGTGTCGCGGACCTTCTTCGACGGGTCGTCGACCGACGGCGCGTCCCAGAGGTCGGTCAGGTCCTGGAGCTGACCATCGGCGACCAGGGCGCCGAAGTCCAGCGACTTCTCGCCGGAGTTGTTGACGAACTCCGGCGGGGTGCCGGCCGCGAACCGGGGCTGGAGCACGGTGGAGATGGCCTGGCTGGCCTCGTGCTTGATCTCCGCCTTCGGGAACTTCTTCTTGTAGAGCGGCTCGTGCACGTCGGTGGCGTACTTGTCGCCGTAGCCGCCGTTGAAGATGATCACCTCGAGCGCGGCGTCCTCCTTGACACCGAAGGGGTTCTCGGCGGTCTTGGTGCCCTCGCTCTGCTCCTGGGTCTCGCCGTCACCGCCGGTGGCGCAGGCGCTGAGCAGACCCGCGGCCGGCACCGCGAGCAGGCCGGCCGCCGCCGCCCGCTGCAGGACGATGCGGCGGGTGAGATCCGACGGGCTGTCGGGGGTTACAGACATCTTCGTCTCCTCGGTTGGTTTCGTCGTCGCCACAAAAGGTCGGGGTCAGGCGGTCCGCCGGATACGCCCGGCGTACCGCGACTCCAGGGCGGTGTTGTGCTCGTCCCCGCCGGGGACGTTCGTGGATCGGTAAATTGGGGGTACCTCTCCCACGACGTGGAACCGTCGCACGACCTCAGCGGTCAACAGCTGCGCCAGCAGCGTGGTGGTGACCGAGGAGACCGCACAGACCGCGCCGCCGCCGTCCAGCGGCAGCAGTGCGTCACCGTACGGCGCGCCATTGTCCAGCACGACGTCGGCGATGTCGGCGAGCCGTTGGCCCGACGGGTGCCGTGGGGCCACCCGTGCGGTGTGCTCGACCGAGGTGACCGCGATCAGGTCGTGACCGCGTTCTTTCACCAGCCTCGCCAACTCCACGATCGAGCCGTTGATGCCGGACTGGGACGCCACCACGAACACGTCGCGGGGCTGCGGCGCCGCGAGCGCGTAGATCTGGTGGGCGATGGTGGGGTCGCGTTCGAGTTTGGGGTCACCGAGCACCTCCGGCGACGCGTCGCCGTAGAGCACCAGGTCACGCAGGGAGAGCTGGTTGGTCGGGACCAGGCCACCGGCGCGGGCGACCAGTTCGGCCGCGAACGCCCCGGAGTGGCCGGCGCCGAACGCCTGGAGCACGCCGCCGGCGCGCAGGCTGGCGGTGATCAGGTCGGCGGCTCGCCCCACCCCGTCGGCGGAGGTGTCGAGCAGCCGGTCGAGCACCGGGCGGACCGCCTCGGCGTACCCCTGCATGCTGATCATCCCCGTACCTCCTTCGCGGCCTTGTGTCCGCCGACGGCCCGCGCGGTCCGCTGGAACGCCGAGTGGGCCCGGTCGTGGGTCCGTTGCGCCACCGCGATGTAGAGCAGGTCCAGGACGACCAGTTGGGGGTGGCGCGCGGAGAGCGCGTCCGGCCGGAAGGTGGTCGCCTGACTGGCGGTGAGCAGCACGATGTCGGCGAGTTCGGCCAGTGGTGAGCGGGGGAAGCTGGTCAGCGCGATCGTGGTGGCGCCGTGGCTGCCCGCCTCGGCGAGCATCTCGATCGTCTCCCGGGTCTCACCGGTGTGTGAGATGCCGAGCGCGACGTCGCCGTCGCGCAGCAGCGCCGCACTGGCCAGACCCTCGTGTACGTCGTGCCAGGACCACGCGGCGACGCCGATGCGGTGCAGGCTGAACTGCATCTCGGCGCCGACCAGTGCGCTGCCGCTGGCGCCGAAGATGTTCACCCGCGACGCCGCCGCGACCGCCTCGGCGGCCCGCTCGACCTCCCGCAGGTCGAGCAGGGTGGCGGTGTCGTGCATGGCCCGGGTGTCGGCGGCCATGATCTGGCCGAGCACCCGTTCCAGCGGGTCGCCGGGTTGGATCTCCCGGCCGATGTCGACGGTCCAGCCGGCCGACCGGGCCCGGCCGGTCTCCGCCGCGATGCCCAGCCTCAGGTCGGCGTAGCCTTCGAAGCCCATCGCGCGGCAGAACCGGGTTACCGTGGCCGGTGAGGTGCCGCTGCGTTCGGCGAGTTCGACGATGGTGGAGCGGGCGGCGGTCGCCGGGTCGGCGAGCACCTGTTCGGCGACGCGTTGCAGGGCGCCGGTGAACTCCGGCAGCCGGGCGCGGACACGTACCAGGACGCTGTCGCTCGGGGAGAGTCCGGCGGCGAGTCGCCGGTCGAACGCCTCGGCGTCGACCACCGCGGTTCGCGCGGCGGTATCCACCTCGTGATCGACCATGTGAACGCCTTCCGGAAAGAGTGTTAACTGTTAGTGGTAAAAGTTCTTACTAACACCCCCTCTGTGTCAAGGCTGTGGGCGAAGTTTTCAAACCGTTACCTCCGGTCGATGCCCCACCCCACCGCCGGCACTCGCCCCCGACACCCCCATCGAGCAGCATGAACGCCACCACACCGACCACCTGGAGGGCACGTGCCGCCAGCCGCCGACCCCCTGGTGATCGGGCTCGATGTGGGCGGCAGCTCCACCCGGGCCGTGGTCGTCTCGTTAACGGGTGAACAACTCGGTTCCGGTGTGGCCGGTGGCGGCAACCCGGTCAGTCACGGCGTCGAACCGGCCGCCCGGCAACTCCGGGTCGCCCTGCGCGCCGCCCTCGCCGGACTGGACCCCGACCGGGTCCGGGCCGGCGCCATCGGCCTGGCCGGTGCCGGCCGACTCGACGCCGACCCGGCCGCCCGCGCCGCGTACGACCACGCCTGGCGCGACGCCGGCCTGCGCTGCCGGTACGCCGTACACGGCGACGCCCTGGTCGGCTACGCCTCGGCGACCGCCGTACCGGACGGCACCGTCCTGATCGCCGGCACCGGCGCCGTCGCGGCGCAGGTCCACCAGGTGCGCCTGAACCGGGTCGCGGACGGCCACGGCTGGCTGCTCGGTGATGCCGGCTCCGGTTTCTGGCTCGGCCGGGAGGCGGTCCGGCACACTCTGGCCGAACTCGACGCGCTCCCCTACCCACGGCCCGTCCCGCACCGCCCGCCGGGCGTGCTCGCCGGGCTGATCCTGCACGAACTGCTCGGCCCGGAACGGGTGATGCCCGGTGCGGCGCCGCCCGAACGGGGTCTCGATCCCCGGCAGCTCGATCCCCGGCAGCTCGATCCCCGGCAGACGGTACGGCGGGTGATCCAGACGGTGACCCGCCGACCCCCGGTCGAGCTGGCCCGACTCGCCCCGCTGGTCTTCCAGGCGGATCACGCGGGTGACCCGGCCGCCGGTGCGCTCATCTCCTCGGCCGCCGGACTGCTGGTCGAAAGCGTGGCCCGGATCCGCCCGGCGGGCGCGGTCACCCCGATCGTGCTCGGCGGCGGCCTGTTGACCCCGTTTCCCGACCCGGCCTCCGCTCCTGCGGCCGGCGGTCCCGACACCGACCGTTCCCCCGACGCCGCGCCCCCTGCCGGCGGGCCGCTGGCGCGGGTGGTCGGTCACCTGCTGACACGCCGCTGGCCGGCCGCTCCACTGCTCGCCGTCGGGGCGGAAAGCGCCGGCGCGATCGGCGCGGCCTGGCTCGCCGCCCGTACGCTGCCCGAGGTCACCGATCCGGTCGAACTGCACGGGCGACTACTCCAGTACTGATCAATGTCGGCCACGCCCGGGCGTGGCTCAGTTCGAGGGCGATAAGGCTCGTCCTTCCCTGCCGAGGTGTGAACGGGCCCCGCGGTGACCTCGGCCGTTTGCCGACCCGGCGCACCGATCGGCCCTAGCCTGGTCACATGCGGCGTCGGCTGAGGCAGCTCGCCCGGAACACGCCCGCCGAACGGGAGCGCTACCTCGACCTGCTCCGCGCGCTGGCGATCGCCGCCGTGGTGATCGGCCACTGGCTGATCATCGTGATCGACTACGATCCGGCCGGCCGGCTCACCGGACGCTCGGCGCTGGTCGACATCCCCGCCGGCCGGCCGGGCACCTGGCTGTTCCAGGTCATGCCGATCTTCTTCCTGGTCGGCGGCTACGCCAACGCCGCCTCGCTGAGCAGCCACCGGCGGCGCGGCGGACGGGCGGTCGACTGGCTGCTGGACCGCAACGCGCGCCTGCTGCGCCCCACCACCACGCTGATCCTGGTGCTGGCCTGCGCCGCGCTCGTCGCACGGCTGCTCGGGGCGGAGGCCGGGCAGGTACGCCAAGTGATCTGGTTCGCCACCATTCCGCTCTGGTTCCTCACCGCGTACCTGGCCGCAGTGGCGCTGACCCCGGTGACGTACGCCCTGCACCGGCGCTTCGGACTCGCCGTACCGCTGGTGCTGCTGGTGCTGGTGGCGGCGGGCGACGTGGCCCGGTTGACCGGCCCACGGGAGACCGCCAGTGGCAGCTTCCTCTTCGGCTGGCTCGCCATCCACCAGCTCGGGTACGCCTGGCGGGACGCCCGGACCGGCGCCGGACGCGGCAACGGGCTGCGTCGTACCCGACTGCCGATGGGTCGCCGGGTCGGCGTGGTCCTGCTGGTCGGCGGGTTCGCCGCGCTGCTGCTGCTGACGCTGGTCGGCCCGTACCCGGTCAGCATGGTCAACCTCCCGCGCCAGCGGGTGCAGAACATGTCCCCGCCGAGCCTCGCCCTGATCGCCAACGGGACCTGGCAGCTCGGCCTGATCCTGCTGCTGCGCGCCCGGGCGGAACACTGGCTGCGCCGGCCCCGACCCTGGCTGGTGGTGGTGGCCGCGAACGCGGTGGTGCTCACCGTCTTCCTCTGGCACATCACCGCCGCCGTGCTGCTGGTCGGCGCCCTGGACGCGGCGGGCGCGCTGCCGACCCCCACGGTCGGCACCGGCGCCTGGTGGCTCTGGCGGCTGCCCTGGCTGGTCGCGCTCGCCGTGGTGCTGGCGATCCTGGTCGCCGTCTTCAGCCCGATCGAGATCCGGGGCGGGCGCCGATCCCGGATCTTCGCCAACCGGATCCCGACCCTCGGCGGGGCGGGCAGGGGGCGCGTCGCCGCCGTGGTCTTCCGGCCCGTACCCCGGACGACGCTCACCGGTCTCGCCCTGACGGCCGTGATCGCCGGGTTGCTCGACAACAGCCTGACCGCGAAGGACGCACCGGAGCCGCTCGGGCTGCCGGGCGCGGCTCTGGTCAGCTACCTGGCCGGCGCGGCGGTACTCCGCTGGCTCCGCTCACCGCCACCGGCAACGGCCCCCGCCAAGTGACCAGATTCGGTCAATGACTCGTCGCCAGCCTCGATCGACGCCAGCCCGGCAGACGGATCAGCGCAGCGACGACGGCGTACCCGGCCCAGGCGCCGGCGAGCGCCACCGGCCGAGTACCGTCGCCGAGCCAGTGGTAGCCGGCGAGGAACCCGACCAGGGCCAGGCTGTTCGCGGCGAAGTGGCGGCTGAACTCGGCGAGGTCGCGGCGACTCTCGATGGCGACCAGGACCCCGGAGTACGGAAACGTGACCACCATGCCCCGCAACTGCTGGCCGAGCAGCACGGTCACGGTCGAGCCGGCGAGCACCACCAGCAGCCGCAGTGGTGCCGGCAGGGCGTTGCGGGTCGGCTCCGGGGACGGCGTTGCGGCCCGCCGCCGCAGCCACATCATCACGGCCAGCCACAGGACGAGAACACAGCCGAGGGTGGGCGCGAACGGCAGCGGCCCGACCCGCAGCAGCAACGCGCTCAGCGCCAGGTAGACCCCGAGGCCGAGCAGGTCGGCGAGAAGGATCGGCAGCCCGAACCGGTGGTACGCGACGGTGACGGTGACGAAGAAGAGGTTCAGCCCGACCACACCGAGCAGTTGCGAGCCGTCGACCGGCAGATCGGCGCCGACCAACGCGATGGTCATCGGCAGCGGCAGGCTGTAGACGAACGCGCGCCACCGTACCGACCGGATCAGGGTGACCAGCCACACCACCGCGCTGACCAGCAGTACAGTCCCCCAGCTCACGACGGGAAGGTCGCGGCTCGGGCACAGGTCCGGTACGCCACCAGCAGCCGCCCGAGATCGTCGGAGTTGACCGAGAAGATGTTCTCGATGATCTCCCCGTGCGGGCTCATCCGCGCCTCCCAGGCGCTCGTCCCGTCCCAGATCGCCAGGTTCAGGTCGAGGCTGCGGTCGACGGTGCCGTACGGCAGCAGCCCGACCCGTACCCCGGCCCGACGTTGGTCGTCGACCAGCTCACGAAACTCGTCGGTGTACTCGTGGTAGCCGAAGATCCGGGTGATCCGCACTCCCCGGGCGAGCGCCTCCAGGTTGAGCGTCCAGTAGTACCGGCCGATGTCGCTGCTCCACCAGCTCGACTCACCACCGGCCGGGGGCGCCACGTTCGCCATCGCGTGCACCTGGTCCACGCAGTCGCGCATCGCGCCGACGAGGTCGCGGTAGTCCGTACCCGGACGGATGATCCGGCCCGTACGCAGGTGTTCGGTCTCGATCCGGATCCGGTCGAACCGGGCGCGCGCCTCGGCCGCGACCGGCGTCTGCGGATAGCGCTCGATCGCCTCGCGGGTGCCGGTGACGATCGGCGCCAACGCCTCGGTCATCCACGGCGTCCCGGCGACCAGTCCGCGCAGCTCGAACCGCCGCTCGGACCGCGCGATCGAGTCCACCAGCAGCGAGATCGTGGTCCCCAGCAGGCCGGCGAGGAGCGACTCGACACCGGAGGCGGCGCCGGTGACGTCCAGCGCGATCGAGAGCGCCACGGAGAGGCCGATGCCGGTCACGGCGACCGGATCGGTGTGCGAGATCAACCGCACCAGCCGGCGGGCCGGGCGGACGTTGCGGGCAACGCGCTCGGGCACCCGGTATCCGGTCATCGATCTTCCTCCCGGGCCTGGGACGGCCAGGCGGTCAGGTGGCCCCTGACCACCGCAAAAGCGGTGACAGTGACCTTCGGCGACATCAGGGCCGAGGGTAGGAGGGGCCGGCAACGCCGGACGGTGGCCAGGAATGCGGACGGATCACCCGGCTACGATCCGCGCGACGATCGGGCCGGACTACTATGGCCTGTGCGCAACGGACAACTCAGGCAGCTGACCGACTTTTCCTTTCCGTCGTACTCGGTCGACGTCGCCACCGGTACCGCATCGTTTGACTACGCTCTGTCCGGCCCGGGCGAGGAGCTGCGGTTCACCGAGGTAATCACCTTCCCGGTGCCGGCGACCCCGCCCTCGGCGGAAACCGAGGCGGCCTTCCGCCGGGTGCTGGAGTTGCTGCACCTGGTCGCCGGGGTGAGCTACTACAAGGTGGCGGCACCGCCCCGACTGCTGCTGCCCGCGCCGCTGGGCGAGGCGGCCGTCGCGCTGGTCACCGCCATCTACACCAAGGGCCTGGCCGAGTACGCCTACCGTAACGACCTGCCGTACGTGCTGGAACTGACGCCGACGGTGCCGGCGGGGCAGGTCCCGGAGCCGACGCCGCTGGACAACTCCGACGGCCGTCCGCTCAGTGCGGTCGGCGGCGGCAAGGACTCGATCGTCAGCCTGGAGGCGCTGCGCCGCGCCGGTTTCGACCCGGTGCCGTTCTCGGTCAACCCCAACCCGGTGATCGTCTCGGTCAACCAGGCGTCCGGGCTCACCGCCCTGGCGGCCCGCCGCCGGATCGACCCGAAGCTCTTCGAGGTGAACGCCGCCGGTGCGCTCAACGGGCACATCCCGGTCACCGCGATCAACTCGCTGATCGCGGTCGCCACCGCCGTGCTGCACGGGCTGGGGCCGGTGGTGATGTCCAACGAGCGCTCCGCCTCCGACCCGAACCTGCTCTGGAACGGCCACGAGATCAACCACCAGTGGTCCAAGGGGGTCGAGGCCGAAGGGCTGCTGCGGGACGCGCTGGCCGGGCACGCCGGTCTGACCGAACCGTACTTCTCCCTGCTGCGTCCCCTGTCGGAGCTGCACATCGCCAAGCTCTTCGCCCAGTTCGACCGCTACGACGACGTGGTGACGAGCTGCAACGCGGCGTTCAGGTTGCACGACCCGAGCGCCCGCTGGTGTGGCGACTGCCCCAAGTGCCGCTTCGTCTTCCTGGCGCTCGCCCCGTTCATGCCCCGTGAGCGGCTGGTCAACATCTTCGGGGTGGACCTGCTGGACGACACCTACCAGGTGCCGGGTTACCTGGAACTGCTCGGCATCGACGCGCACAAGCCGTTCGAGTGCGTCGGTGAGGTCGAGGAGTCGGTGGTCGCGCTCGGGCTCCTCGCCGAGCAGGAGCAGTGGCGCGACGCGTCGGTGGTACGCGCGCTGGTCGCGGTGGTTCCGTCAGCGGCCTGGGCGACCGCCGCCGCCTCCGACGTCTTCACCCCGGGCGGCCCGAACTTCGTCCCGCCCACGTACGCCAAGGCCCGCGCCGCCCTCGACTAGTTTTCCCTGGAGTTGCATGTCGTGAAGCTCCTTCGTCTCAGGTAGTCGCGTTGTGGTGTCAGGCCGATGCACCTCGTGTCGAGCAGCACCAGTCAGGGTCAGAGGGGTGCGGGCAGCGTGCCGAGAACGCTCTCGACGCGGCGTGCCAGGGCAAGAAGCTCCTGGTCGTGGCCGTGCGCACCGTTCAGTTCGATCCCGGTCGGCAGTCCGCTGCTGGTCAGCCCTGCCGGGAGACTGATCCCCGGGATGCCGGCGCCGCTGGCAGGAACCGTGTTCCTGGACAGGAAGAGATGCGTCACGGCTTCACCTGCGACGCTGAACTCCCACTGGTCAGCGATCGTCGGCGCGGGCGCAGGGGTGGTGGGGAGAATCAGGGCGTCGAACCCATCTCGTGCGAACACATCACCGAGCCGCTGCTGCAGCTTCGGACGATCGACGGCGAGAGTGGCGGCGTACTCCTCATCGGAGAGGTAAGCGGGGGCGCCCGGCACGACGGTGGCGCTCCACACCGCGTGGAGTTGCGGCTTGAGCCCGTGGTAGACGTCGTCGAACGACACCGGGTAGTCGTTTTCGCGGAGGAAACGGGTCACGGCCTGCTGCGTCTCACGGAGGAACAGGTTCCACGCCGTCCGGTCCGCAAGACCGGAGAAGTCGTCTCCGAGGTCGATCTCGACCACTTCGGCGCCGGCGGCGCGCAGGCGGCGCACGGTCTCCCAGAACTGCTGCTCGACGTCGGAGGCGACGAGCTTGAGGTAGTACTCGGGGGCGTAGGCGAATCGCGCACCAGTGAGGCCAGAAGACTCAGACGGGGGAACGATCGCGCCGCGCCCGACAATCTGGTCGACCAGGATGCAGTCCTCGACGTTGCGAGCCAGGAGCCCCGTGGTATCGAGCACATGTGAGACCGGTGCTACTCCGCCGCGCGGCCACCGCCCGGTGGTCGGCTTGTAGCCGACGACACCGGTCAAGGCCGCAGGGATCCTGATCGAGCCGACAGTGTCTCCGCCAAACGCCGCCGGCACGATACGAGCGGCGACCGAGGCGGCCGAACCGCTTGAGGATCCGCCTGACAGGTGGTCCCGCTTGTACGGGTTGCGCACCTGTCCGTACTCGTCGTTGTGGCCGGTGACCCCGTACGACAGCTCGACGAGGTTGTTCTTGCCGAACACAATCGCCCCGGCGGCTTTGACGGCGGTGACGGCCTCGGCGTCCGCCTCGGGAACGAACTCCTTGAGGGCCTTCAGGCCGAGCGTGGTGGGAAGATCCCGCGTCTGGTAGCTGTCCTTGATTCCCACCGGGACACCGAGCAGGGGTGCCGTGGAGCCAGCGGCGCGTGCCTTGTCGGCAACGTTGGCCGCCTCGAGCACAGCCGATTCGTCGATCGTGATGAACGAGCGGAGGTCCGAGTTCCTGCGTGCTTGGCGAAGGAGTGCGGCGGCGTAGGACTCGGCGGTGATGTCGCCGCGGCGGATCGCGGCGGCGGCAGCCGCGACGCCGAGCTCTGTGAGCTGGGTGTCGCCGGCTCGTGCTGTGTCGTCGAGCATGACTTCTTCCTTTGGATCGTTGTGGGGCCGATTCGTCGCGCTCACTGGCTCACCGGACCGGCAAAGAGCGTGTCGGGTACGGGCACATCGAGGACCTGGAGCAAGTGGATGACTTTGCGGTCCAGTTCTTCCCCGACAGCCGTGATTTCCGGGGTGTCGAAGCTGGCGAACCGGGTGCTGGGCTGATCGATTGAGAACCGAGTGATGCCCAGCTCGTCGCGGTGGATCGCTGCCCGCAACGGGGCGTAGAGCATCACTGCCGGATCGTGCCGGTACATCCGCTCGGCGATGGTGTGGTTGCCCATCAGGTAGGCGGAGCAGTCACCTGCGTCCCCGGCGAGCTGCATGGTGCCGCCGACGTCGGCGCTCCAGAACCGCATGAAGCCGTGCGGGGCGTTCTCCACCGCAGCGCGGAGAACAGTGTCCCAGTCGGCCCGGTCGGCGCGCAGCCGCTCCATGCGCTTCGTGTCCAGCACGGGCACGGCGGCCTCGTATCGAGCGCGGAAGTCCGCGAAGAACGCACCGGTGTCGATCGACCAGCGGACGACCTGATGGGGGACGGAGGTGAAGGTCTGGTCAGACATTCGGTGCTCGCGCCTCTCGAGTTCGCGGCAGCGGCCCCGGGGCCCCTAGCCAAAGTAAAATGGTCGATGTACTTCGCACTGTAACCCATCATCCGCACCAAGTAAAACGATCGCTATACTTTGGGGATGGCTACAGCTGAGGCGACCGCTCCCGCATCGAGAGGCGGCCGGGGTGCGCGGGACAGGATCTTGAAGGCTGCCGTCGAGCTCTTCTCGCGTGATGGCATCCATGCGACCGGCATCGCGAAGCTGACGGGCGCGGCCCACGTATCGACGCGAACCCTGTATCAGCACTTCCCGAGCAAGGAAGCGCTGGTGAGCGCCTACCTCGAACGCATCGAATCCGAGCCGGACGGGCCAGCACAGGTCGAAACCGCTCTGCAGCGCGAAGATCTGACTCCGCGCGAACGACTCATCGAGCTCTTCGCGGAGGGCTCGGACGATTCCCGGTCAGAAGCCGTGGTGAGAGGCTGCCCGTTCCACAACGCCGTGGTCGAAGCGGCCGGGACGATGCCCGAGGCGACAGCCTTCGTCGAACGCCACAAGAAAGAGCTCACTGCGAGACTGATCGACAACGCCGCGGCGGCAGGCGCCCACGACCCGGAGGACCTTGGCCGCCAGCTCGCAGTCCTGTTCGAGGGAGCGCGAGCTCTGTCGACCTCGCTGAACGACCCACGCCCATTCCAAGACGCCCGAACCCTCGCGACCATGCTGATCGAGCAGGCCACCGGTCACGCCGACGAGGCGCCGCACCGCACAGACGCTCCGCCGCGCCTAATATCTCGTAATTGAGATTGTTCACGTGCCCGGGTACACCGCTACCACGCCTACGGCCTGACCGGTCTCGCCGACCGGCCCCGGCCAGGTAGGCAACTCCACGTCGTGGTCGACAATCTCTCCACCCACAGCACCGACGAGGTCAAAGCCTGGCTGGCCGAGCATCCCCGGATCGCTTTCCACTTCACCCCCACCGGCTCATCGTTGCCGAACATGATCGAGATCCGGTTCGGAATCATCACCCGGCAGGCCATCCGAGGTGGCACCTTCACCTCCGTCACCCGCCTGACCAGGAGGATCAGCGACTACCTCACCGCATGCAACAGCGACGCGAGGCCCTTCACCCGGACAGCCACCGCTAACGAATCCTGACCAAAGTCCGCTGGGTCCACACCGGGGTCCGCAAACTCCTCACCGACAACGACAAGTGAACGACCTCAATTACGAGACACTAGGTTCCGTCTCGCGCGGATCATGGGAGTACCGGGCGTGGTTTCGAAAGTGATCACTGAGCGTTGCGTTCTGCGGCGGCATGCCACCAGGCAGGCGGGGCCGGCCCGGTGACTGTCGCGGTCGACTGGTCGGGATGGAGCCCGAGGCGGCGCAGCGCGGCAGCCTGGATGCGGACGTCGAACCAGCCGTGCCAGTGACCGTCAGGGCCAATACCGCAGGCCAGACCCCAGTAGACCTCGCTCGACTCGAAGGGCATCCAATCAATGCCCCGGTCACGCAGTCAAGCGCGGACGGCAGCGAGTGGCCGCGGACAGCCAGGGGTGTTCTCGTAGGCCGCGATGATGACCCAATCAGCGTTCATGGCGACCATGATGCCTGGGCAAACCTCCTTGCGGCACATGACAGCGTCGCCGTCTGGAGGTGGCCCAGGAAGTCGAACTCGTCGGGTCCGCGTGTCGGTGATCGATAGAACGGTGAGGTCTCCGGTACGCATCCGAGCCCATCACCTACCGGCAGCGCCACGCCGGGCGGCATCAAGCAGCTCAACCGCAGCCGATCCCTCCTGACCGTGTCGTCAATTTACCTCCGGCCCGAACCGACGCTTGTACGCCGACGGCGTGATGCCCGTGTCGCGACGCATCAGCGTGCGCAAATTGGCGGCGGTGCCAAGCCCGCTGCGCCGCGCGACCACCTCGAAACGGGACTCACCCCGCTCGATCAACCGGCATGCCAGGGCAAGTCTCTCCCCCGTGAGCCACGTCAACGGCGTCGTTCCCAGTTGTGCCCGGAAGCGGCGATGCAACGTCGCCGGACTGACAGCCGCACGCGCCGCAAGGTCTGAGACCGTCAGCGGTGCGTCCAACCGTTCCTGTGCCCAGGCCAGGACAGGCGCCAGGGACTCGTCAGGCAGGTCGGGCATGGGGCGCTCGACAAACTGCCGCTGGCCGCCGTCCCGGTGCGCGGCGAAAACCAGTCGCCGACTCACGGAATTGGCGACCTCCGCGCCGTAGTCGCGCCGGACGATATGCAACCCAAGATCGAGCGCGGCCGCGCTGCCCGCAGCGGTGAGGATGTCGCCGTCGTCCACAAACAGCACGTCCGGTTCGAGGTGGACCGAAGGGAAGCGGGCCCGGAAGGAATCCGCCCACTGCCAGTGCGCGGTGGCCCTGCGCCCGTCGAGGACTCCGGCCTCGGCCAGTGTGAAGGCGCCGCTACAGAAGCCGACCAGGCGGGTACCGCGCGCGTGCGCCCGTCGGACGGCATCGAGCACGGCGGGGCGGCGAGGCACCTCGACGTCGGGGCGGTTGGGGACGATCAAGGTGTCCGCCGCGTCGGCCGCTTCCAGATCGGCGACTTCGGTGAGTGTGAAGAATCCGTCCCGCATCAGGGTGCGGGGCTCAGGGGAGCAGACCTTGAAGTCGTAGAGTTCACGGCCGATCTCCGGTCTGCGCAGACCGAAGACCTCGGTCGCGCAGCCGAGCTCGAAGGGGTTCGAGTTCTCGTCCACGATCACGACAACCCGGTGTACGCCCCCCGCGCGAGCTGCCTGCGAGGATCCTTTCGCCATGTGCAATTCCTAGCACTCACGCTGGCCGTGCGGAACGGCGCAGGATGAGCCCATGAGCGACGAACCGATCCTCCTCAGCAAGGCTCTGGCCTCCTTCGATGCCCTGTGGAGCCCCCGCATCGTCACGCGCGTCAACGACTATGACGTCCGTATCGCCAAGGTCGAGGGCGAGCACATCTGGCACGTCCACGACGACACCGACGAGTTCTTCCTGGTACTCGACGGAGAGCTGCGCATCTCCTTGCGCGAGCCCGATGGGGAGCGCACCGTCCTGCTCCCACAGGGTGCGGTCTTCACCGTTCCCCGAGGCACCGGGCACAAGCCGTACGCTCCCTCCGGCGCCGCGATCCTCATGTTCGAGCCGGCCGGAACACCGACCGTGGGCGACCGCCACGACGAGATTCCGGACCACGTGGACGCGACGACCGGGCACACACTCAACCTCTGAGCCCGCATGGCCGCGCTCCGCCAGGCAAGCAGCAAAGCGAAAGGAAGGGCCCCTTATTAACGCTATGCGTTAATAAGGGGCCCTTCCTAACAGTTGTCGCGGACGGTTCAGTTGTCGCGGACGGCGTCCAGGGCGAGCAGGGCTACGTGTAGCGACAGGGTGTCGTCGACGGCGTCCAGGTCGGCGCCGAGGATCCGGGCGATCCGGGCCAGCCGCTCGTAGAACGCGGGCCGGGACAGGTGGGCGGCACCGGCCGCCGCCGACTTGTTCCGGCCCTGTTCCAGGTACGCCCGCAGGGTGTCGAGCAGCCGTTCCCTGGGGTGCTCAGCGTCGTACGCGAGCAGCGGCCCAAGTTCCCGCTCGACGAAGGTCTGCAACCGGGGCTCGTCCCGCAGCAGGTGCAGCAGCCCGGCGAGCCCGACGTGCGGGAGCCGGAAGATGGGCAGGTCGTGCCGGCCGCGTCGGGCCGCGTCGGCGACCTGACGTGCCTCGACCAGCGACCGACGGGCCTCCCGCAGCGAGGAAACTCCCGAACCCGCCGCGACGATCACCGCGTCCCGGGCGGCGCCACCCGGTCCGCTCCCGGCGGCGTCACGGCGTATCCGATGGAGCGCGGCGGCGAACGCGGCCAGTGACCGTTCCTCGGCGGCCGGGTCCTGGAGCGCGAGCAGCGCGCCGACGGCCTGGTCGTCCACCGCGCTCGCCAGCCCGCTCAGCTCGGTTTCCCGGAGTGCCTGACCAACCGCGTCGGCCAGGTCACGGAGCCGGGCCTGGGCGACCTGGGTGCTGGACTCGTCGGTCCGGCACCGGACCACCACTCCCACCAGGTGTCGCCGGTCGAGTGTCACGCCGAGCGCCCGCGCCCGCAGCGCCACCTCGTCCACCGGGCGGGTGTGGTCGAGCAGGGCGGTGAGCAGGTTGCGGTGGATCTGCCGTTCCAGGCCCTCGGCGTCGCGTTGGATCAGCCGGCCCAGCGCCAGCGTGGAGGCGGCCCGTTCGAGCAGGATGGTCAGGCGGGTGGGTGGGGTGGCCGTCGGCGGGGCGAGGTCGGCGTCGGCCCAGCGCAGCAGCAGGCGCCCCCAGTCCTGCCCCCGGGCGCCGACGGTGGTCACCAGCCAGCCGGCGTCCGCGTCGTACCCGGTCCGCCCGGCCGGCTGGATCCGCCGCGACTGCTGTTCCCAGCCGCCGAGCAGCAGCTCGCCGCGGACACCGGCGGCGTCGTACGCCAGCACCTGGCGGGAGAGGTTCTCCAGTACGACCGGGGAGCCGGCGAGCCGGGCGGCCTGGTGCACCACCTCGGCCGGTTCGGCGCCGTCGACGGAGAGGTCGGTGAAGCGCTGGTGGATCTCCTCGGTGGCGCGTAGCTCGGTGAGCTGGGCGTCGACGATGAGGGCGTGCACCGCTTCGGTGATCCGGACGAACGGTGTTCCCTGGCGCAGCTCGATCAGGGGCAGGCCGTGCCGTTCGGCTGCCGCGATCATGACGCGGGGCACGCTGGTCGGGTAGCGCCGGCCGAGTTCGACCATGAGTCCGGAGACTCCGACGCCGGCCAGCTCACCGATGAAGGCGCGCAGCCCGGCGTCGTCGGTCGGCAGCCCGATCCCGGTGGTGAGCACCAGTTCGCCACCGTTGAGCAGGGCGGCGATGTCGGGGACCTCGGCAGCGTGCACCCATCGGACAAACCGGTCGAGACCGCCCTCCCCCGCCACCAGCCGGGGTCCGCCGTGTCGCACCGGGTCCAGGGCGAGCACCTCACGGACGGTAGGTAACACGCGCGCCACGCTACCGCTCGGGCGATGACACCAGCCATCGGCGGTGCGGCGCCGACCATCGGCAGCGTTTAGGAAGGGCCCCTTCCTCTACCTGAAACGATCACAAGGGGCCCTTTCTGACACGACTGTCCAGTGGCCGGCTCTGGCGCACCGCTGGGGCCGGCTCTGGCCGGCGTGGCTGGGCCGCTGCGCGTTGCCGGCGCCCGGAGGCGCCGGCAACGTTCGTGTCAGACGGGACGGGTGAGGTGCGTGGCGATGCGGAGCCCGGTGAGTGTGTCGTTCATCCAGGGCACCCGCTCGTGGTGAAGCCCGGCGGTTGTCTGGTCCGCCCAGTGCTCGTACCGCTGCATCAATGTGGCGGTGCGGGACCGCGCGCTGATGATCAGGCAGTCGCCGAGCGGGTCACCGGGCAGGTTCGACGAGTCGACCGCGGGCTCGCAGGGCAGCTTGAGACTGACCTGGTTACGCAGCGGGAGGCTGGGGTCCAGAGAGCACGGCGAGCTCCCGCAGAACGCGTAGTTGTCGCCCGCCTTCCCGTAGGCGTCGCCGATCTTGGCATCCGTCGGCATGTTCACCGGAATCTGATACTGCCCGAACAGGTGTGCGGACAACACGTCGTCCGCGTCCAGTGCGTTGGGCAGGCCCAGCCGGGTGTACGCCTGGAGCAGCCGCGCCGCCGTGTTCATCTTCTTCAGCGCGGTGGGCACCGGCCCGCTGGCCTGGGTGGTCAGGTCCCGGACCCGGTCGTACATGGACTTCTGCCGGCCCTGAAGGAAACTGCGCAGGGTCGGAATCAGCGAGGCGTCCACCGCCGTGTTGTCCACCTGCGTCGCGGCCCACGAGAAGGTGGAGTGCCCGGATGGCCATTTCTGGGCCAGGCCCTGCTCCGGCGGGGTTTCCCTGTCGCAGTTGTAAAATAGTTCGCAATCTATTTTATAGAGATCCTCCTCAGGCCAGGTGTAGTGGGCGGTTCGCGAGTTCTGCCAGGGTGCGGCGGAGTTCAGCCGGAACCGGCTGTGGATGTCTAGCCGCAGGTTGCCCCAGAAGCGGACCATTCCGGTGCCATAGCCGTCCGCGCGGGTGAAGACCCAGCTCGGCGTGTAGCAGTAGCTGACCTCGGGCAACTCCCGTACGCCCGCCGGTGGCTCGCCGAGACGCGGCGTGTACGCGTACTGAAGCATCCACACCACGTTCGACATCTGGTCGTAGCGAACGTTGCTGGGACGGTCGATCGGGCCGGCGGCGCCGCTACAGTGCGGCACCATCGCTTCGTCGGCCTTCGCCGGTGCCGAACCGAGCGGCTTGTCCGTGTCCCAAAACAGGTCGTAGTTCTTAGGCGTTCTTACCTGTATGCCGTTGGCGTCCGGCTCCCAACGGACCTGGATCTCGTTGGTCCGAAAGGCGGCCAGCGCGGTCGACAACTCGTTGGTGGCCGCGACGTAGTCGTTGGCCAGCCCTCTGATCAGGGTGTTGGCGTTGCCGTTGACCGGGCGGCCGAAGCTGGCCGCGAGGTCCATGATGCGCGTGCCCTCCGCCTCGATCTGCGCCGCGCGGCCGGCGCTGACCTGGGCGGCGTAGGTCGGGTTTTGCAGCAACAGCATGGCGTACGCCTGCGCGCCGAGGTTCCACACGGTCGGGTTGCCGACCGGCGTCGCCGGTTCGACGATCGACGGGTCGCGCCAACTGGCTATCCGAGCCAGGTAGTTGATCGACCGGGCCTCGCCGAAGCTGTTGAGCACGTTGGTCGGGTCGAGCGCCGGGTTGTCGGCGTCGGTCTTGGGCACCACGAAGGAGGCGCCGCTGGCCAGCACCGTGGAGGCCAGATGGAACTCGTTCTCCGGACCCAGGAACTCGCCGTACGTCGGGATTGGCTGGCCGAAGTTCTCCAGGTAGCCGATGTACTGGTTGATGTCGGAGCGGGCGTCATGCAGGACGGCGTCGCCGATCGCGGCCAGCACGGTGGCGGCGACGTCCTCCAGACGCAGGCCGAGCTGAGCGACCTGCTGCTGTATGAGGGTGATCTGCGCGGTGTTGCCGGCGATCGTCTCGTTCAACCGGTCGAACTGGGCCATCATGTTCGCGTACACCGTGTTGATCTGGGCCTCGACGCGCGCGAAGCTGGCACGCATCTGGTTGCCGAGGGCCCGTACCTCGTCGCGCAGCGCTCTGACCTGGGCAAGGATCTGCTGGTCCAGCGAGGGTCCGCTCTTGCCGAAGAGCCCGAGGATCGACATCACGGCGCCGAAGATGTTGCCGGTCATCGCCAATGTCGCGGTGCTGAAGATCGCGTCCGCCACGCCGCGGCCGGCGATCGCCGCCGCGTACTTGGAGATCGTGCTGACTGTGGTGAGGACCGCCTCTCCGATCACCTTGGCTTTCTTGCCGGCGTCGGGGTCGGCGAAGCCGATGATGGTGGAAACCATGCCCAGCCCGGCTCTGATGTCGGAGATCGATTGCTGCCGCGCCTTGTCCCGATTCTCGGCGTCCTTCTTGGCCGCCGCAGTGCACGCGGCGCTCGGTGGTCCGTCCGGCGGGCACTTGGGGTCGGTCTCGCCTATCTCAAAACGGATCTCCGAGCTCATCGTGAGCAGTCGCGCGTGCAGGGTGCCGAGCTGCTGCTCGGCCGCGTCGACGTACGCCGCCGAGTCGCCCTGCAGTGCCAGGATCGCATCGAGATTCACGTGCGACAGTGCCGGGTCGGTCTTGAGCGCATCGTAGGTGCTGGTCACGTCCACCCCGAACGGCGCACCGAGCACGGCGTTCCAGGCGGTGGCAAACGACGCGTTGGCTGCCCCCGTCTGCCGGACCGCGGACCACACCGCGGCAAGTGCGTCGTCGCGGCCGCGCAGCCACTGGACGGTGCGCAGCGCGCCGGACGCGAGCTCTTCGCGGGTGTCCCACGGTTCGACGGTCTTGCCGATCACAGCCGCGACCAGGCCGGTGATCTCCGGCGAGGTCCGGGTGTCGCCGCCGGGCGTGCCGAGCAGGATATCGACGGACTTGAGCACCAGGTCCTGCTCGGGCACCAGCAGGTCGAACGCGGTCAGCGAGCTGTCGAGTAGCTGCTTGCGCACCGTGAGCTGGGTCTGTGCCTGGTCGGCGGTGGCGTTCGGGCGCAGCCGGTGCCACTGGAGGAACTCGGCCGACAGTACGGCGGTCTTGATCCGATCGGCACCCTGGATGTGACTTTCGGTGACCTGGCCGAAGGCTCGGTCGGTGAGCGCCGCTTGGGGGACGGGGACTGGGTTGGCCACCGCGGGTTCGCCGAACAGCACGCTTGCCGCGGTGACTGCGATCATGGTCACGACAGCGGTCCCATGCCTCGCCAGCCAGGAACGTTTCATCGTCATGACGGGAAAGTATTCGGTAAATGTATAACGGTACTGAAACAATGTTGATTGGCCAGCTCAACGACTGATGTCGGCGAACAAAACTCCCGTATCGCCTCGGGCAAGCTAACGACATCAGCCGCGAGCGAGGGCGGATTATCTACTTCCACTCGAGTGGCAGAAGTTCGGCTAATTGGGGCGATCAGGAAGGTGATCTCGTCGCCGAACAGCGCCCGACGGGCTCCGCCGCAACCGCACCACCGGTGAGCTGGCGTTCTACCGCTGCCGGTCACCCCGGCACCGCTGGACCGCCCTGGTCATCGCCGCTCACGCGTTCCTCGCCGCCGCGTCAGCGGCCAGCACCACCAGCCCAAACGGCCTGATCACGATCACCGTCAACGAACTCTGCCGACTGTTCCACGCTCTGATCATCGAACCTACCCGACGCACCGCCGATCCCATCGCCTGGTCCGTCTTCCGGCGGCGACACCAACACGCAGCCAAGACCAGCCACTGCGCCAGACAGGCCCTTACCGAACCCTGAAACGAATCTCCTGCCGGAGTACTAACACCCTCAGCGCGACGCCAGGAAATCGCCCGAAAAATCAAGGCGCACCTGTCGACCTCTTCGCGCCCGTCAATCTATGCTCTTAACCGCCACCACTCACCACCAGCGCAATCACGCACACAGCGCCCTTGGCCGTCCGATTCTGCCCGCCCCTTGTCTCATCACTGTCCGCCAATTGTCCGGAGGTTGTCCGTGAGCCACTCGCCCATTCTCGAATTCTTCGCCGAGGAACTGAGGATCGTCCGCACCGCAGCCAACATGTCGCAGGCCGATCTCGCCGAGGCGATCAACTATTCCACCGCGCTGGTGGGGAAGATCGAGAATTGCGACCGGCGGCCGAGCCCCGACTTCGCCCGCCGCTGTGACAAGGTCCTGGAGACCGGCGGCCTCTTCGAGCGGGCCCAGCGCAAGCTCGGCCGGGAGGCCCTGGTGGCCTGGTTCCGCGAGTGGGCCGAGATCGAGCAGGAGGCCGACGCGCTGCGCAGCTTCCAGCCGCTGTTCGTGCCGGGCCTGCTCCAGACCGAGGCATACGCCCGGACCGTTCTCTCCGGCAGCGGCCTGCTCCGGGCGCAGGCACTGGAACAGCAGGTCACCACCCGACTGGAACGGCAGGAGTTGCTCACCCGCGACCAGTCTCCACTGCTCACCGTGGTGATGGACGAGTCTGTCCTGCGCCGGCCGGTGGGCGGCCCGCAGGTGATGCGTGAGCAGCTCCGACACCTGGCCAAGGTCGGCGAATCGCTGCCCCGGGTGCGGCTCCACGTGGTGCCCGGGGCCGCCGGGGCCTACGCCGGCCTCAACGGTCCGTTCGTCGTAGCCACACCACCGACCGGCGACGATATCGTCTACATTGAGGGACAGCTCAACGGACAGACGTACGACCGCGCCGACGACATCAAGCGGACAGTCCAGGTGTGGGAGTCGATCCGGGGCGAGGCGCTGCCACACCAGCAGTCGCTGGAGTTGATATCGGAGGTGGCGGAGACATGGACCTGACCGGTGCCCGGTGGCGCAAGAGCACCCGCAGCAACGGCAACGGCGGCGACTGCGTCGAGGTCGCCGACAACCTGCCGCACACCATCGGCGTACGCGACAGCAAAGACCGACAGGGCCCCGCCCTGACCTTCACCCCCACCGCCTGGCGCGCCTTCGTCGCCACCCTCGGCCGGAACGACTGACCAACGGACGGGGCCACCCGAACCCGTGGTCCGGGCGGCCGTCCGGCGCCGTGGCGGTGTTACTCGCAGAACACCTGCACCTTGCTGTCGGCGTCGTCCACGTCGACGGTGAGCTCATCGAGCTGCTCGATGAGCTCCTCGATGTGCTGCGGCTTGAGCTGGGTGAGGTCGATCGGCACCCCTGACTTGTCCAGCTTCGCGTTGAGCTGGGTGAGCGCCTGCGGAGGGATGAGGCTCGTGAGCCGGACCCCGGCACGCAGCAGTTGCAGCGGGACCCGGACGTTGATCCGGCTTGCCCCGTCGCCGCCGGTGCTGTCCTCCGAGCTCACCACCACGCGCAGGTACTTGGGCCGGGGTTTCGGGCGCACGGCTCCCGACGGCGACTCGGGCTGGTCTCGTTCGAGGGCGTTGATCAGCCGCTCGGCCTCGTCTGCGGTGATCTTGCCCTCGGCCAGCATCTGCAGGATCTGGCGGCGCTGCTCGTTCATTGTTGCTCCTCCCCTTATGACTTATCTGACGCTTACCAGCACGGCCATCTGGCCGTCCTCAAGCTCGAACCGGCTGCCGGGCAGCGCCCACAGCAGTCGCCCGGTGCCACGCAGCGCGCCCACCGGGCTCACCCGGAAGACAAGGCACGCGACCAGTCCGCCCAGCACGACGAGCAACAGCAGCGGTGACAGCACCAGCAGGACCGGCAGGACCGGGACGTACAGCCGCAACCAGCGGCCGTTGCGACGGCGATAACTCGCCGTCACCAGCTGCGGGATCATCGGATCCCCTCCAGCTCGGCCAGCGCCTCCTCGACGCTGATCTCCCCCCGCCGCAGGCGGTCGACGACGTCGGCGCCGGTGGGCGCCGGGTCGGTGTCGACGAAGTCGAGGTGCTCGGCGATCCGGTTCAGCCGGGACTTGATCGTCGGGTAGCTCACCCCGAAGATCCGCTCCATCTCCTTGATCGAACCGTGCGACCGTACGAACGCGGCAACGAACACCTGGTCGTCGGCGCTGAGCTGAGCCAGCTGCGGCGGCTCGAACTGACCCTCGACCACGATGCCGCTGCTGGCGAGGCGGACCCGTTCGACCACGAACGACTGCCCATGCGTCAGGTCCGTCAGTTCCTGCCAGTCCACTCTCGGCCCCCTTGCTCTCAACAACGCTCCCGTTCATTTGTATCTTAATTTTCTTAAGACGTCAACGTGTGGATCTTGATTTTCTTAATCTAGATCTTGATGACCCTGAGGATCTCGCCATCCTCGGCCGCCGTATGCCGGCGGTGGCCCGCAGCACGGTCGTCACAGCCGACGTCCCTGGCGTCCGTCGGGCGGGCAGCACGCGACCAAGCCCCCCGATCCGTGGTCGTGTTCGCCGAAGGCCCCCGGAGTACGGCCCCGAAGCGCCTCCGACCAGCAGCGGGAGGACACCCGTCCGGGCGTGGTCGTGCGGCTGGACGCGTCCGGGTCAGCGGCAGGAGCGAGTCTCTGACCCCGCACTCGGCTCACCGGTCACGGACAACGTCGCCTGCTCACCACAGCTTCGAGAACTCCTATAGTTGCGGCGATGAACACGGAGAAGGTCCAGCAGGCATACTCGTCCGTCGCGGAGCTCTACATCGGGTTGTTCGGTGCCAGCCACCAGGTACACGCCGACGACCTCACCTTCATCGCGCGACACCTGTCGGGCCGGCCCGGTGCGGTGCTCGATCTGGGCTGCGGACCTGGCCACATCACCGGTTACCTTCACTCGCTTGGCGTTGACGCGTCCGGGATCGACCTGGTCCCCGAGTTCATCGCCCACGCGCAGGCGTCCCACCCGAGCGTTGAGTTCCGGCTCGGGTCGATGGAAAGCCTCGACGTCGCCAATCACTCTCTCGCCGGCATCCTGGCCTGGTACTCATTGATCCATTTTCCGCCGCAGAACCTCGACGGCATGCTGGCTGAGTTCCGGTGAGCCATCGCCCCCGGCGGGACCTTGGTGCTGGGCCACTTCGACGCCGACGAGGTCGGCGCCTTCGACCACAAAGTCGTGACCGCCTATCGCTGGCCCGTCGACGAAATCTCCGCGCGGCTCACCCGAGCCGGCTTCACCGAGGTCGAACGCCTACAGCGGCCCAGCGAGGGCAACCATCGACCCCATGCCGCGATCGCGGCGACCGCCACGCCGCCTAGCGAGCACTAACCTTTCGACAAGACCGGGCGGCGCGCGCCGGCGACGTCGGCGAGCGAGCTGGAACCGCCCGCTGGAGACGTCCGCATCGGGAGCTCAGGATTTTGGGCACCAGACGCTGAGCACCGAGCGTGACCGCTCGTCGTCTGGCACGGTACCGACGCCGGGCTGGGCGGTGGTCGGAGCAGCCAGGCCACGAGCATTCAGCAGACCGACACAGTCGCCATTGTGGACGCTCTCGGTAGGGGTGACCGCATGGTCAAGAAGGGGGCCAGCGTCAGTGCGTTCCAACGCTGAGCAGGACAAGCTCGACGTAGTCGCACTCTTGTGGGAGGAACACATGTCAGGTGCAAAAGGTCGGATCGTCAGTCGACGCGCTGTGCTTCGTGGCGCCGCCGTCGGTGTGGCGGGAGCCGGGCTGGCGTCGTCCCAGGCGGCGTACGCCGGCAACGGCTCGCCTGCCGGGCTGGTGGGCGAGGATACGGTGGACGCCGTGGCCGCTGGGCTGGACTGTGACCTGATCGAGTTGCGCCGCGACATTCACCGGCGCCCGGAGACCCCGGGCCAGGAGCAGCGGACCGCCGAGGTGGTGGCTAAGCGACTTCGCGCGGCCGGCCTCGACGTCACCACCGGTGTGGGCGGCCACGGGGTCGTGGGAATCCTCAGCGGCGCTCGTCCTGGCCGGACGGTCGCTTACCGGTCGGACATGGACGCGGTACCGCCGAACGATCAGGTGGGGGGTGGCACGCAGGCGGCCCACCTGTGTGGGCACGATATGCACACAGCTGTGGGCGTGGGCGTCGCGGAGGTGCTGGCGCGCCTGCGCAACCGGCTCGCGGGCACAGTGGTGTTCGTTTTCCAACCCGCCGAGGAGACACTCACCGGCGCCGCCGCGATGCTCGACGACGGCGTGTTCGCCCGAGTCCGTCCGGCGGAGATCCATGCCATGCACTGCGGTCCTTTCCCGGTCGGCCAGTTCGTTGTCACGCCCGGGCTCGGACTTCCCGGCCAGGACCGCGGCGTCATCACGCTCACGGGGCACGATGCGACGGCGCGGGCGCGACGGCTCGCCGCCGAGATCGGCGCGCTCAGCACTTTGTCCCGCCCTGCGACCTCCGAGGACCTCGAACGGCTCGTGGCCGACGTCCAGACACCTGACGGGCCATTGGCCGAGTTCGTCTTCATACAGGCCCAGGTCTCCGAAGCCGAAGGCCGAGCCGAGGTGCGGTTGTCCTACCGATGCTGGCCGGAGAACCGGTACGTCGCCATCCGCGAGGACATCCGCCGAATCGCAAGCAGCGATGGCCAGGCATCGGTGGCCTTCCCGAACGACCCGTTTCCCGCCATGGTCTGTCCCGAGCGGGAAGGCCAGGCCATGAAGCGGCACCTGCAACAGGCCGCTGGGCGCGACCAGGTGCGGACGTTGCATGCCGCGATCCCCTTCAGCGGTGAGGACTTCGCACTGTTCCTGGGTCGGCTTCCTGGCACGTACACCTTTCTCGGCGTTCGTGCGCCCGGCGCCCCCATCGAAACCAGTTATCCGCATTTCGGCGCCTTCGACCCGGACGAGCGGGCCATCGGCCACGGCGTCCGCGCGATGGCGGGTTGGCTCGCCCGGCGCACCCGATAGCCGACGCACAGCAGCGCGGCCGGATACTCGACGCCGTCAGGCAACTGATGATTACCAATGACCTCGGCAGCCCTCGGCCGTCATCGAACAGAAGCAGCACCGGCCCGACATTGAGTTTCGTCGGGTTCGCCTGGCCAATCCCATGTGTGGGTCGACCGCCGCGATCTCATCCGCAAGTCACCCCTCCCGCGATGTGGGCCGGGTTCTCGTCGCTCGGTTGTGTAGTTTTCGGGAGCGGTTGCGGCAGGCGTCGATGATGTCGGGTCGGAGCAGATGGCCGAAGCCGGCGTTGTCCAGGCGTAGCGCGATTCCTTGACGGTCGGTGCCGAGGGCGGTGGCGGTGGTGTCGAGGTCCCAGTCGTGGGCGGCGAGTTGGGACAGCAGGTGCCCACGGCGGGTCTGGGCGGCCGACAGCCGGAACGTCTTGAGGTAAGCGAGTTGGCCGGTGTCGTCGGTGATTGTTTCGCCGATGTGGTTTTCGGTGTCGGGGTCGAGGGCTGGCAGGAAGCGGGACAGAGTGAAGCGCCCCATCCGGTTCACTGGCGTGAATGTGAGGCGCTCTGCCGCGAGAAGCCCGCCGGCCATGACGGTGTGGAAGGCCGCCCAGTCGGCGCGGGCCTGGGCGAGCTGTGCACGCAGATCGGCGACGCTGGCGATGGCGGTGTCGTCGAGGCGGGCGGTGAAGCCGGGCACTGCCGGGTACAGGTGGGCGTACTGGAAGAGCAGCTCGCCGTAGAAGTCCTGCAGCAGGGTTGGGTGCAGGGCGCGGTAGTCGTCGGGGTGGCTGACGACGAATGCCGCGGCGAGGGTGTCGGCGACGTAGAGCACCATTCCGCACTGGTCAGGGTGGATTTCGAAGATGCGCAGCGCGTCGTCGAGGCCGGGAATGGCGGTGCCGCTGTAGGTGGCCTCGACGCGCGGGGACAGGCCGCGAGTGACAGCGTGGCGAGTCCATTCCTGCCAGGCGATGGGCGGCCCACCGAACTGTAGGGCGAGGTAGCCCTCCGTTGCCAGGTGCAGTGGCAGAAAGCGGAGCCGTTGCTTGTCGTCACGGCGGGCCATACGTCGCCGGAACGCCAGCCGGATACCGGTAGGGGCGCTGGACGCGGCGGGGTCGCGTAGCTGGGTGCCGTAGGCAGCGGCGGGCGTGTCGTCTGTGGTCCAGCTCGCTACGAACGCGTGCGGCACATAGGAGATGTACGCGGTGCGGTGCCCGATGTCAACGATCGACAGTTCGTCGGGGTCGTACAGGCGGGCGTGCAGGCGCAGATCGCTGATGGGTACGGGCCGCAGCAGCGGCACCAGGCGTACCGCGCCCCACGTCTGGTCGGGGGCGACGGTCAGCCCGGTCAGGTCGATCCTGTCCACGGGTGCGATGTTGGTCATGGTGACCCCTGCCCGCCAGAATCGTCGGTGAGGAACCGGTCCACCCGGTCGCCGAGGTGGCGGCGCAGTTCGTCGAGGCGGGCGCCGCCGGTGGCGAAGCGGGCCAGCTCGACGAGGGCCGCGACGTCCTCGGCGTCGCGCACGCCGACGGTGGCGACACCGGAGGCGAGGCGCCGTACGTCGAAGGTGTCGGCGTCGTAGACCGGGTTGAGGTGCACGATGCTCGTGCGCTGGTGGGGGTCGAGGCGGGTACGCCATACCCGTAGCACCTCGGCGGCCTCTCCGGGCGGGGCGTTGTCCCAGCCGTCGGAGACGATGACTAGCCGCTCGGGGCGCCGTTCGAGACCGTCGAGGATGCGCTCACCGAGCCCGGTCGCTCCGATGGGGTGCACCAGCAGCGGGTCGCCGCGGTGGGCCAACCACAGTCCGGTGTACTCGGCGGCGAGCGCCTCCAGCAGGTAGTGGGTGGCGAGGGCGACGGCGAGGGGCCGGCGACGTTTCACCCCGGAGCCGGAGGCGGAGTAGCTGTCGTCGAGGACCGCCACGACCCGGCCCCACGTGCCCGCCTGTCGACGCGTGGCGCGCCGGGCGGCCGCCTGCAGCGCGCCGGTCAACTCTTCGCGGCGCCGTTTCCGCTCCGGCCGGGGCAGCGACAGCGCGTAGACGGCGAGGCGGGTCAATGGCGCCGTGGCGAGGTCCATAGCGACCACGCCGACCTTGCGCCGCGCGGCGGACGATTGCAGCCGCAGCCGTTCGCCGTCGGTGAGCTTCGGCGCAATGCCGGTCAAGAAGCGGGTCCGGTCGATGCCGTGCTGGGCGGCGAGCCCCTCGGCGACCGTGTATGGCAGCTCGTACAGTGCGCGCTGTTCGTAGTGGGCGCGCCGCCACGCCTCCAGGATCGGCGTCTCGTAGTGCTTGGGGCGACGCCAGGCGAACAGCACGGTTCCCACCTCGCCGGGCAGCGGCAGGTGGGCGTGGCGGGCCGCGACCGACAGCGACCGGCGGTACTTGACCGCGTCGAACGCCGGATCCGGCCGGCCAGCCACCCAGTCGCGCACGATCGCCCGGGTACGCCGGTTATTGATGCCCAGCCGGCGTAGTTCACGGAACACGGAGTACACCCGTTGGGGCGGCAGTAGCCGCAGCCGCGCGGCGATCAGCCGCCCCTCCAGCGCCCGCTGCTCGGGGCGCGCGGTCGACGCGGTGCGCAGCAGGTTTGTCACGACCATCGCTGCGTTGAAATGATTGATATCCAGGGCCAGCGTCGCCGCGTAGAGATCGCGGTAGTTGCCCAGCACGTACTCGTGCAGGAAACCCAGCGACATCCGCTGCGCGCCCGCGCGACTGTGGAACTCGCGCTGGGCCGTGGAGGCGATCGCCGCGTTGACGAACATGACCAGGTCCTCGCACGCGACCCGCTCCGACATGGACACGACTGCGACCCAACTTTCCCAACGGGCGCCAAAGAGGCCGGCCGGGGAATGGAGGCACGAACTGCGAAGCATCGCTTCAGAGGCGGGTTCCGGAAGTCGCACCCAAGTCCCACGGCCGGCCCGGCCACCATACCGTCGCGATCACCACGGGCGCCACGAATAATCGCCGCGGACGCAGGTCCTACCGGCTGTAGACGTTGCCGGCCGCCCGCACAGCGGAACCACCGCAATTCGGGACCGCGATCCGTCTGCTTGGCAATGTTCTGGCCGAAGGCTACGGATGGGCCCTCTCGGTGGTTGGTCAAGGCAGGATCTCGACGTACCCGTCGGTTCCGTGCACGCGGATCCGCTGCCCGTCCCGGATCAGCCGGGTGGCATCTGCCACACCGACGACGGTTGGCAGGCCATACTCCCGGGCGATCACGGCGCCATGCGTCATCAGGCCGCCGACCTCCGTCACCAGGCCCGTGATTCCGACGAACAGGGGCGACCAACTGGGATCGGTGTAGGCCGTGACCAGGATGTCGCCCGCCTCGAGATCGGCCTCCGCCATGTCAAGGATGACCCGGGCCCTCCCCTCGACGGTTCCGGCGGAGACCGGTAAGCCGATCAGGGCACCGGCCGGCACGTCGTCGCGCCGGTACGCCCCGGCGACGGCCTCGCCGTCCGATGTCAGTACCCGGGGCGGCGTGAGCGCCCGGTACGACCGGAACGCGTCCTTGCGTTGCTGGATCAGCTTGTCATCCGCCTGGTTCGAGCGCACGACGTCGTGCAGTTCCTGGAACGTGAGGTAGAAGATGTCGTCCTTCTCGGGAAGCACGTTGGCCCGTACGAGGCGCTCGGCCTCTTCCAGCAAGGCCTGCTTGTAGACGAGGTAGCGGCTGACGATGCCGTACTTCGGGTACTCCCGGTAACCGATGAAGGTCCGGACCCGGTCGATCATCCGCTTGGCCTCGTCGGCCTTCTGCTCCCCGTCCGGCAGGGCCCGCAAGCGCGACAGTACGTCCTGTTCCTTCTTCTGCGCCTCCTGCCGCCCTTGCTCGAAACGCTGCTTGGCGGCACCCGGCTCGAAGAGCTTGATGTTGTCGAGGATCACCGGCACGAGCGTGCTGGGGCGCTCACTCCAGCGCGGCCTCGTGATGTCGATCTCGCCGACGCAGCGCATGCCGTACCGGTCGAGGTATGCCTCGATGGCGTCGCGCGCTTCGGTCCCGCCCGCGAACTTCGGCAGCTCGTCCAGGAAGCCCTCGTCCTCGACGCCCTGCAGGTACGCCACCACTTCCGGGTGCGGGCGGATCGCGTCCGCGACGTCGAGCAGCGCCAGTCCCATCTCCGAGGTGACGTTGTGAGGGGCGGACAGCGTGAGTGTGTCGGCCGCGTTCCTCTCGCCCAGCCATTCTTGCAGCTGGTCGTTGAGCCACCAGGTGGCCTCCATCCCCGCCATGATCGCCTGCATGCTCAGCGGATCACTGAGGACTCGCTTGTGCTCCTGGAAGGCCTCCAACAGGAAGTCGAACAGCGCCGGTCCGGTCTTCGTCCGGATGTCGCGCCGCAGGGCGGCGATGGACGTCTGGTTGCGCTCGACCAGCTCGGTGACGATGGCCGGATCGGTCTCGATCGGGGCGGACGCGCCACGGACCGGCGGCCCGCCGGGGCCCTCGTCGGGGCCCCCGCCGGGGAGCGTCGGGATGAAGTCGCCCCGGTCGAGGACGGTTTCCAGCGCGTCCCTGGTCAGCGGATCGCCCCTCCCCACCATTTCCAGGAAACCGGCACGGCTTGCCGGCGAGACCAGACGCATGGTGGCGTCGACGAACAGCCTCCCGCCGGCCTCGTGCATCGGCGCCATGGCCGTCAGCTGCCACACGGAGACACCCAGGGGCTTCATGGGGTCGGTCATCATCTGTTGGTGGCCGACCGAGAGGTAGACGTGGTTCTCCTGGTCGCCGGTCTCGGGGATGGGGAACAGGGTGGTGATCGGCCGGCTCTGAACGATCTGGAAGCCGTCGTCGACCAGGCACCATTCGATGTCCTGCGGGCTGCCGAAGTGCGCTTCGATTCGCCGCCCGAGTTGCACGAGCCGCACGGCCTGCGCATCCGTCAGCGCCGGCTGCTCCTGCCGCTGCGGGTCGATCGTCAGCGCCTGCGTCCCGCCCGTCGGCAGGGGGTGGATGGCGAGTTGCTTGGCGGCGACCGTCTTGGCGACGACCTCACCGTCGCGCACCTTGAAGACGTCCGGGCTCACCAGACCGGAGACCAGGGCCTCGCCGAGGCCGAAGCTGGCGTCCACGGTGGCGACCTTCCGATTGCCCGTGACGGGGTCGGCCGTGAACAGGATGCCGGCCGTCTGCGGGAAGACCATCTGCTGTACGACCACGGCCATGCCGACCTTCCGGTGGTCGAAGCCGTTCCGCAGGCGGTACGTCACGGCCCGCTCGGTGAACAGCGACGCCCAGCACCGGCTGACGTGCCGGAGGATCGCCTCCCGGCCCATGACGTTCAGGTACGTGTCCTGCTGGCCCGCGAAGGAGGCCGTCGACAGATCCTCTGCCGTCGCGCTGGACCGCACGGCGTACGCCGCTTCCTCGCCGAGCTGGGCGAGCGCGCGGGTGACCGCCGCCGCCAGATCGTCGGGGATGGCGATTCCTTCGATCGTCTGACGGATCTCCGCGCTGAGCGCGCCGATCGCCTCCCGCTCGTCCGGATTCAGGCGCGACAGCTGATCGAGCCGATCGTCGATCGACGGCGCTTCCGCCATGATCCGCCGAAAGGCGTCCGTCGTCACGCAGAAGCCGGCCGGCACGCGGATGCCTTCGATCCGCGACAGCTCCCCCAGGTGCGCGCCCTTGCCGCCAACGACCGCGACCTGCGTCCCGTCGACCTCTGAAAGATCCAACACGTACTGCTCGTACCTCGACAACAACACACCCACGTTGGTGCCCCCCATTTCCGCAGGTTGTGGCCTCGGCCGACGATTCTGCGCCACGACCCCGGTCTTGCCGCAAGCCCCCCAGTGCGCTATACATTAAGAGTGGCAGGGAGAGATCTCCCTGCCTTTGCTTTTTGCTGGAACTGACAACGCTTCTCGCGAAGCGGCGGCACGCCGCGTACGGCGGTACGCGTCGTCGGCCCAGGCGGATGTCCCATCGGCCTACGGATGCAGCCGCGGAACCGGGTCCTTTCCCTCGCTTCGATCCTGGGCGGAGCGCGTCGGGTGCGAGCCTTCCTACCTGTCGTGCTGTCGGCGCACCATCTCGTTGATCCAGGTGGGCGCGAACGGAGACGTGCAGCCCGCGGGGGTGGGGTAGTCCTTGAGCACTTCCAGGCGCTCACCGATGCCGATCGCTCGGGCGCGGTGCTCGGCGTGCTCGATCCCGATCTGAGCCAGGCAGTGGTTCATCGCCCACTGCAGACGAGCCGGGACGTCTCTCATCTCCACCTCGATGACGTCGAGCAGTCCCGCGAGGTCGAGGCCCTCGGGCTTCCTCGCCACGCGTTCGGTGGTCAGCGCCCAGCCGGCACTCGCGACCACTGGGTCCGGATCGGCGAACCAGGCCAGGCGCAGCTCTTCGGAGTGCGGGTTCTTCTTCACCACGTAGTTCACGAGCCAGTCGTGCACCTTGGGGGTGCGCGCCCCGCGCAACATGACGTCCAACTCGTCACGCTCGAACGCCTTCGGGCGGCAGATCAGGATCGCCAGCAGTTTCGCCGTACTGTCAGCCGTCTCCCAGAGCTGGCGCGCGAGTTCCTGCTGCGTCTTCAACCGCTTCGCGAGCGCGCGCAGCATGCTGAGGTTCACGCCGTGATCGTCACCGTGTCTCTCGTTCACCTCTCGTATCCTCGGGTCCTCGAGCGCGGCCAGCTCGGTCATCACCTCGGCTACCGTCGTCTCGGTCACCTCAGCCTCCTGCCCGTCACGTGTGAGCCTCAGCTTACGAGGACAGCACGCTGATCCAGGTGGTCGACAAGCGCGTGGTCCGAGGACCGTTGGTACCGGTGGCGCGAACGCGGCGTCCGATCGTCGCCAGACGGCTGGCCTTGTGTCGACCAGGCTCTCCATCATGAACAAGACACTTGACGGCAAGGTTGCTCTGGTTACCGGTGGTGGTCGTGGCATTGGCGCCGCTGTGGCGTTGCGCTTGGCCGAGGAGGGCGCCGACGTCGCCGTGACGTTCCAGCAAAATCAGCAACGCGCCGACGATGTGGTGGACCAGATCAAGGCCGCGGGACGACGGGCGATCGCCGTGAAGGCGGACAGCTCCGACCCGGCAGCGGTGGTCGACGTGGTGGACCGGGTCGCCGGTGAACTGGGTCGGCTGGACATCCTCGTCAACAACGCCGGCGCGTTCCTGCTCGGACCGCTGGAGCAATTGAGCCTGGACGAGTTCGATCAGACCGTCGCGGTCAACGTTCGGGCACCGTTCGTCGCTTCGCAGGCCGCGGTACGCCACATGTCGGCCGGTGGACGGATCATCAACATCGGCAGCAACGTGGCCGAGCGGGCCGTCTTTCCGGGCTTCTCGCTGTACGCGATGAGCAAGACCGCTCTGATCGGCCTGACCAAGGCGCTCGGACGTGAACTCGGCGGCAGGGCGATCACCGTGAACCTGGTAAATCCGGGAGCCACGGACACCGAACTGAATCCGGCCGACGGCCCCAACGCCGACACGATCAACGGGTTCACCGCCCTCGGCCACTACGCGGCGCCAGCCGACGTGGCCGCCGCGGTGGCGTTCCTCGCCAGTCCGGACGGGCGTTACATCACCGGGGCGACGGTCAACGTCGACGGCGGCTTCACCATCTGACCATCGGCTCCCCGCCGCCCTGCCCACCCTTGCACACCGTTACGGCCCGTCCTGCCCGTCTTGGCCAGACGGGTAGGACGGGCCGTAGCTTCGCGGCCTTGGGAATCCGCACGGTGGCGGCAACAGCCGTGACGGTGACATCCGGTTGGTGGATCAGGCCGGTCAGGCGACCGGTTCGCTGGTGGGCGACCGGTGGCCTCCGTGGCACGCAACCAACGCGTCTGCCACGATTTCAGCGTCAGCTTCCGCAACGTCCGCTGGGTACTCCGGTAGCAGGTCGTCCCAGACGACCAGCCACGAGCCGTACAATTGGGCCTGTCCTTCGGGCCGGGCGAAGAACCAGACGTGCAGATGGGCGCCACCATCTCCGATGCGGTAGACATGGGCGCGCGAGATGTGCGGCAGCGCCTGCACGCTGCGAACGATGCGAGTGCTCAACAGCCCCAGTTCGGCGGCCAGTTCGTCAGGTAGATCCGCCATGTCGTAGTGATCACGCGGATGCAGCATGAGCACCAGCGGGACGCCCACTCGCGGAATCCGGACCAGCCGCCAGTGATCGTTGAACCAGATCCCTTCGTCCCGGTCGCGGCAAGCGTCGCAGTCCGACGGATCCTCGCCGTGCCGCGCGGGCTCCGGGAGCACCGGCGGGCGCAACGGCGCTACCCGCAGTCCGTCCGGCTCGAACGGACTGATCTCCCATCCCGTCATGCGTGCCAACGGGAGCCGGCGCTCGCCGTCCGCGACGGCGACTGCGTGGTCATAGAACTCGTCCGGTCGCAAGGCCATGCGGCGAAGACTAGTACGACGAGATGCCAGGTGATCGATAGCCCCGTTGCGGCCGCCCGGCACCGCCGATGGTCTCGCACTCGCTGGCCAGGATGAACCCGAAGCATCCGCTCGTCGGCACGTGCGGTCGTACTCAGGATGCGGGCGGTCGGGTTCTGCGACAACGCGAGGTCGGCAACAGGCGACCGCGGCGGGATCTACCCGGAGGTGCTTGCCGCCGTCGGGGGTCGAGGGCGGAAGGTGGTGCGGTACGCCTGTGGTGTCACCCCGCTGAGTCGCTTGAACTGAACGCGGAAGTGCGCCGGTGAGGCGAAGCCGACGAGGTGGGCGATCCGGTCGACGCCGTGGTCGGTGCTTTGCAGGAGTTCCTGCGCGCGGCGGACGCGTACGGCGGTGACCCACTGCATCGGGGTGCGGCCGGTCTCCTCGTGGAAGCGGCGGTTGAGCGTACGCCCGCTGAGCCCGGCCTGGGCGGCCACGTCGGCCAGGGTCAGGTCCTGGCAGGCGTTGACCTCCAGCCACTCGAGGAGCCGGCCGAGGCCGAGTTCGGGGGCGCGCGGGTCGGTGCGCGCGATGTACTGCGCTTGCCCGCCGTCGCGGTGCAGTGGGGCCACAGCCTGCCGGGACGCGTCGGCGGCGATCGTGGCTCCGTAGTCGCGGAGTACGAGGTGCAGGCACATGTCCACGCCCGCGGTCGCCCCGGCCGAGGTGATGAACTGCCCGGTGTCGACGTACAGCACGTCCGGGTCCACCTGTACGGCTGGGAACGCCGTCCGCAACCGGTCGGCGGCGGCCCAGTGCGTGGTGGCCCGGCGGTGGTCGAGGAGCCCCGCCGCGGCGAGGGTGAAGGTGCCCACGCAGATCGAGGCGATGCGGGTACCGGCGGCCGCGGCGGTCCGCAGTGCGTCCAGGGCCGGGGCGGGCACGGGCGCGGCCGGGTCGTACCGGCCGGGCACGATGACGGTGTCCGCGCGGGCGAGCGCGTCGAGGTCGTAATCGACGGCCAGACGCAGCGGGCCAGCGTCGACCATCGGCTCGCTGCCGCAGACCAGTACCCGGTAGCCGGCCTGACCGTGCCGCAGTCGCACCCGGCCGAGCACCTCGATCGGCGTGGCGAGGTCGAACGCGATCGTGTCCGGTAGCGCCAGGACGAACACGGTGTGCATGGCGCTTTCCTCCGGCTGAGCGGCGGCAAGAAACAGTCGGACCATGGCAATCCTGCCACTGGTCGTGTTGACCGGCGAGGCCGAGGATCGGTGGCGTGTTGGTGCAGATCGTGTTGTTCGACGGGTTCGACCCGCTCGATGTCATCGCGCCGTTCGAGGTCCTCGCGGCCGGAAGCGACGCGGCCGGAGGCGACCTGGCGGTGGAACTCGTCGCCGCGGACGGCCCACGGGAGGTGGTGAGTGGCACCCGCGGCCTGACGCTGCGGGCGACCAGGCGGCTGGATCCGGACCGGCCGGGCTATGTCGTGGTACCCGGTGCCAGCGGACCCACGACCGGCGACCCCGACCAGGGTGTGGTGACGATCCCCGTACTGCTGGCCCGCTTCGCCGAGTCGACGGCGGTACCGCTGCTGCTCGCCGCCCTACACAACCCCGATGTGACGGTCGCGGCCGTCTGCGGCGGATCGCTCGCCCTGGCCATGGCCGGCCTGATCGAGGGGCGCCACGCGGTGACGCACGAACTCGGCATGGACGTGCTCGACGCGACCGGCGTGCACGCGGTGCCGGCCCGGGTCGTCGACGACGGCGACCTCATCAGCGCGGGTGGCGTCACGTCCGGGCTGGACCTCGGGCTGCACATCCTGGAACGCGAGTTCGGCCCGCGGGTCGCGCACGCCGTCGAAACCCTGTTCGAGTACGAACGGCGCGGCATCGTGTGGCGCCACGCCGGCCGCTCGCCCGTCACGATCTGAAGTGAGGCCGTCTTGCACGTCATCCTCGGCACCTGGGACGTCATCCTGAAGACCCCGATCGGCACGCTGGGCGCCGTCTATGTCTTCACCGACCTGGGGCGGGGTGGTCGCCGGCACCGCGTCGACACCGTCGGAGACGGTGCCGCTGGCCGCGCTCGTCTGCGACGGTCCCCGGGTGACCTGGCGGCAGTCGGTGACCCGCCCGATACGCCTTCACCTCGACTTCGACGTGGTCGTGGCCGGCGAAATCCTGACCGGACACTCCCGCGCGGGGCGCCTGCCCCGCACCAACGTCACCGGCACCCGCCGCACAAGCCGGGAAGGCTGAACCCTGTGCCGATCCGCCACCCGCAAAATCCGGCGACATGGGCGGCCATCCCCGCCAGGATGGCCGGTGTGGAAGAGGTTGAAGTCGTCGTCGCCCACAGCCAGCGCGCGACGCTGCGCGTCGGCGACGTGTTCCTGAAGGTCGACGGCGACCCGGCGCACGCCGACATCGAGGTGCGGGCGATGGCGATGGCGCCGATACCGACCCCGGCGATCCTCTGGCGCGAGCCGCCCGTGCTCGCGATCGCCGCCGTGTCCGGCAAGGCGCTCGGCCTCCTCGGCGAACCGTCGGCCGCGTCGCCGGCGGCGTGGGCTGCGGCGGGTGCCGCCATACGGCGGCTGCACGATGCGCCGTTGCCGCCGTGGCCGGGGCCCAGGCTCGACGACGTGGCGGCGGAGCTCGACAGCGAGTGCGCGTGGCTGCTCGCCAACGCCGTTCTGCCCGCCGAGGTGATCCGGCGCAACCGCGAGATCGCCGAGGCCGCGCTCCGGCCGTGGAAACCGGTGTTCATCCACGGCGACCTGCAGATCACCCACGTGTTCGTCGACGGCGACGAGGTCACCGGCGTCATCGACTGGTCCGAGGCCGCCCCCGGCGACGCCATGTTCGACCTCGCCACCTTGACCCTCGGGCACGAGGAACGCCTGGACGACCTGCTTGCCGGCTACGGCGCCGGCGCGGACCGGGACGTGATCCGCGCCTGGTGGTCACTGCGCAGCCTGGTGGCGTCGCACTGGCTGATCGAGCACGGCTTCGATCCCGACGCGCCGGGGTGCGAATTCGACGTGCTCAGATCCCGGATGCAGGAACCCTAGGGTCTGCGCCGCTGCAATTCTTTGCAGACGGAGGTTCTGCGACCCCGACAGGGTTGCCGCCATCCACTACGACCGCTGACGGCTGTCAGGTCGGTGCGGACTGGAGTGCGTCCACGACCGGACGCCGGGTGGCAACCATCGCGGGGATGGCGGTGAGCACGGCGATGGCGAGCAGGACTCCGAGTGCGGTGGCGAGCAGCCAGGAACCGGGTGGGTGCTGGACCTCGCCGGTGCTGACGAACGTAAGGAGCCCGATGCCGGCCGGGATCCCCGCGACGACGCCGGGTATGGCGGGAAGCAGTTGCGCTACCGCCAGGCCCAGGCCGGCCTGCGCGGGCGTGGCGCCGAGCGTCCGTGCGACGGCCAGCGGATGCCTGGCGTCGAGGACGGTGGTCCAGGTGCTCACGACGGCGTTGATGAGCGCAAGGATGCACAGCACGACGATTACGACGAGCAGGGCCTGATCCATTCGCTCGCTGCGGGGGTTGGCGAGCTCCGTGTAGCCGAGGTCGAAGTGCTCCACCCGGGTGTTGACAACAAGTACGGCGACGAGTGTGGTCGTGGTGATCAGGGTGTTCACTGTGACCAGCCGGGCACGGCGCGGCCGGCGGGCGTTGATACGCACCCCGATCAGCAGGGCGGTGGGCAGCTGCCGCGACAGCCAGATACGCCACCGTCGGCGCTGCGGTGGCGTTGCAGCGTCGGCCAGCGCGTGGACGGTGCTGGTGGCGGCGGCTCGCACCACCGGTACCAGAGTCGCCGCCACAGCGATCGTGAGGGCGAGGGCCGTGACGGCGATCACCGTGCGCAGCGCGGGTGGCTGGGCGTTGACGGAGCCGATGAGTCCAGCGCTGGGGCGGATCAGCATGGGTGCGGTGAACCAGCCCGCGGCCAGGCCGGTGGCGGCAGCGGCAAGCCCGATCACGAGGTACTCGGCGAGGTGGACGGCGGCGATCATGGCCGGTCCGGCGCCGACGGCCTTGAGCAGCCCCACCCGGCGACGCTGGGCGATGATCCGGCCCGCGACGATGCCGGCGACGCCGGCCAGCGCAAGGCCGCTGAGCAGCCAGCTGCCGACGAGCAGCGCCATCTGCGCGTCGCCGTACAGCCGACCGTTGAGGTGGTCGATTGCCTGCCAGGTGGTGAGTTGGTCGCCGACGGCGTACGTGGCGCTGGCCGCCGGGTCGGCGAGTTTGAGGTTGAGCGTGTACGACAGCGGCTGGCCGCCCGCGAGCGTGGCTATGTCGCCGCGGTCGACCCAGACCAGGCCACCGCGCTCGACCAGGACGCTGCCCGGGTAGTGCCACCCGGCGTAGGGGTACGTCGCTCTCGCGGCAGTGACCGCGGTCCCGATCACCCGCAGCGGATGGCCGTCGACGCTGACCGTGTCCCCGACGCGGACGCCGAGGGCGTCGGCGAAGGCACGCTCGACGACCACGCCGCCGGGGCGTACCCAGGTGCCGTCGGTCACGGCGGGCCGGTTGATCGATACGGGTGCGCTGTCCCGGCCCTCGATGACGGCGTGCGCGGATTTGTCGCCGGCCGTCATCGTCAGGTAGGCGATCGGAAAGGGACCACTGTGATCGGTGACGCTGGCCGCGGTGGTCATCGGCGCGAGCTCGTCCAACGCGGCCTGACCGGTGGCCCGGGGTGTCACGATCACGTCCGGGCCGACGGTGGCGGTCCGGGTCTGCTGGTACGGCCGGTCGGCGATTTCGTTGAGGGTGAGGCCGAGGGTCAGCGTGGCGGTGGCGGCGGTGATGGCGACCAGGAGCAGGACGGTTTCGGTCCGGCGGCGGCGCAGGTCCCGCATCAGCAGCCGGCAGACAAGCAGGAGGCGGCCGGACACGTCAGCGCCGCCCGTCGTAGACAGTCCCGGTAGCGGTGCTGACGAACCGGTTGTCGTCGGCGAACGCCCCGTCGCGCATGGAGATCACCCGGTCGGCAACCGCAGCGATGCGGGCGTCGTGGGTGACCACCACGAGAGTCTGTCCCGAGGCGTGCAACTCCTCGAACAGCCGCAGTACCTCCAGGGTGGCGGCGCTGTCCAGATTGCCGGTGGGTTCGTCGGCCAGCACGACCAGCGGCTCATTGCTCAACGCGCGGGCGATGGCGACCCGCTGGCGCTGCCCACCCGACAGCGCCGAGGGCAGGTACGCGGCCCGGTCGGCAAGCCCGACCCGGTCCAGCAGGTACATCGCCCGCTTGCGGGCCCGCCCCGGTGACTGGCCGGCCAGCAGCGCGGCCAGCTCGACGTTCTCCACTGCGGTGAGCTCGTCCATGAGGTGGAACGACTGGAAGACGAACCCGACACCGTCGCGCCGTAGCCGGGCCAGGGCCCGTTCCGTCATCGTGTCGACCCGGTGCTCGGCCAGCCACACCTGTCCGTCGGTCGGGCGTTGCAGCCCGCCGAGCAGGTGCAGCAGGGTGGACTTGCCGCAGCCGCTCGGGCCCATGATCGCCAACGTCTGTCCGGCGGGCACGTCCAGGTCGACCTCGTCGACCGCGCGTACCAGCGTGGTGTTCGAGCCGTACCGTTTGGTCAGCCCACGGGCCCGCAGCGCCGTCGATCCGGTCATGCCTCCGCCTTCCGCCCAGTCCGATCACGCTCGGCCCACATGCGCTCGCATGCCTCCAGCCACTCCAGGTCGGCCCGCAGCCGCAGCACCACACCCTCCAGCAGCACCCCGGCGACCGGATCCACCGACCGGTCCAGCGCCGCGCGCTGGGTGTCGCGCAGCCGACGCAGCACCTCGCGCCGCTGCGCGTCGACCAGCGCCACCGGATCAGCCAGCCGGCCGGCCGCGGCGGCCACCAGCTTCAGGTGGAACTCCGCGAGGTCCGGCTTCGGCCAGCTCACCTCGGTCAGCCAACCCGCGACCCGCTGCTGTCCGGCCGGGGTCAGCGCGTAGACCCGGCGGTCAGGCCGGTCCGGCAGGCCCTCGGCCCGCTCCGAGGTCACCAGCCCAGCCTTCGCCAGCCGGGCCAGCGCCACGTAGATCTGCCCGGCGTTCATCGCGTCGCCCAGCGGGCCGAGCGCGTCACGCATCCGGCCGCGCAGCTCATACCCGTGCGCTGGCTCCTTCGCCAGCATGGCCAGCACCACGTCCTGCACCCAGGCACACCCCTTCGTTCCAGACCGCTAATAGATAACCGGTAGCTATAGCACTGTCAAATCAGCGGCGGGGTGTACGGACGCAGCCGCTACCGACCTGGGTGGTTGTTCCGCGCGCAGTGCCAGGACGTCTGGCCCGCAGACATTCCGTGCGTACATCGGCTATTTGTTTGCACTAGGACCTGCGGCCGGGACGGCTACGCGACGATCAGGAAGTCCACCAGCCAGTGCCCGATCCGGGTCTGGGCGATCGAGGGCTGAGTGCGTCGGGGTGAATCGGAGCGTCACACCGTACGGTCGTCCAGTTCGTCCTCCCAATGCCGCCTCAGCACAACGGGCACGTCGGCGTGCAGCGCCTCACGGACCAACTCCAGCTCTTCGGCGGTCAGCGGGAGGGCAGGGAAGGCCCGGCCGACTGCGGCGGCGAACGCCGACCCGCGTCGGGCCAGCGACGGGGCGACCGCGACATAGGCAGCGACATACGGCGTGACGAGCTCGCGTTGCGACAGCGACCAGAGACCGGAGGCGAGCGCCTGGAAGCGGCGTACGGAGACGTCGGGGTCCTCGGTCATCGCCGCCCAGGCTGCCGATTTCGCCGTGGCCGTGGGGCGAGCGGCCAGTGCGGTGACGGCGCCGAGATCACCGGTGGCAGTACCGTCTCGCAGCCGCTCGGCCTCGATCTGCGGTGCTTCAAGGCCGCCGAGCTCGGCCAGCCGGTGTACGACGGCCCAGCGGAGCTCCGGGTCGAGCGCCAACCCCTGGTCGGTGGCGTCCGCGTCGAGCCAGCGCCGCAACAGGGCGGTGTCGCTCGTGGTCCGGGCCAGTCCGCGCGCCAACGCGACCGCGCGTTGCTCGTCCGGCTCGCCTTCGAGCGCGCACGCCGAGGCGATCAGCTCAAGTGCGGCGGGTATGTCCGAGGACGGCAGCACCCGGCGCACCAGGACGTTCAGGGTCCGGTCGAGGGCGGCTGTCACCAGGGTGGGTGACGACTCACGCGGTAGCTGTCGCGCCAGCAGTTCCAGGTGCGAGGCCGGCGGCACCCGGTCGAGCACCGTCGCCCACAGCACCGCCCGAACGAGCGGGTCGGGCAGGTCGGCCAGCGCGCGCGACACGGTCTCGTAGGAGAACGGGTCCAGCTCGATCCGGGCGAAGGTCTCGCCGTGCGAGTTGGGCACGACGGCCAGGCCGGCCCATTCCGGCAACTCCAAGGGCTGGTCCGCGAGGTCGACCAGCCGCGAGCCGACCGGCTCCAGCGACGAGGAGTACGCCGTGACGGTGAACCGGTGTGGCCGCACCCCGTCACGGGTCAGCACCGGAACGTCGCCGGATCGCAGGACCCGGATCGTGTCGTGTCCCGACTGCCGCAGCCACACCTCGGCCCATTCGCGTACGTCGCGTGGCGAGGCAGCGTCGAGCGCCGACAGCAGGTCCTCGAGCGTGGCGTTGGCGAACCGGTGCCCGCTGAGGTGCGCGTTCACCCCGGCCAGGAAGTCCGCCTCTCCCAGCCAGGTCACCAGTTGCCGTACGACCGCGTTTCCCTTGCCGTAGGAGATGGCGTCGAAAATGGTCGTGCCGGTGTCCACGTCCGGCACGTCCTCGGCGGCCGGTGCGACCGGGTGCGTGGAACGGCGCCGGTCGGCCAGGTAGGCACCGGGCTTGAAGGCCGCCTCGAACGACACCCGGGTGCCGGCGTACCCGGCCACGGTCTCGGCCACCTCGAACCCCATGTAGTCCGCGAAGGACTCGTTGAGCCACGCGTCCTCCCACCACACCGGGGAGACCAGGTCGGCGAACCACATGTGCGACATCTCGTGCGCGATCACCATCGCGCGGCGCCGGCGGTCATCGTCGGTGACCCTCGCACGCGGCAGCAGGGACTCGTTGAACGTGACGCAGCCCGGGCACTCCATCGCGCCCCAGTTGAGTTCGGGCACGAAGACCTGGTCGTAGGAGTCGAACGGGAACGGTTCAGAAAAAATCTGAGCATAGTGGTCGAAGCAGACCTCGGTCACCCGCCGCAACTCCGCGGCGTCGCGCTCCAGTTCGGCGGCGAGCGAGCGGCGAGCATGCCATCCCATGTGCAGGCCGCGATGCTGCCACCTCACCGAGTGGTACGGCCCCGCCACGACAACGAACAGATCGCACGGGATCGGCGGCGTGGTGGCGAACACGAACCGGCCCCCGTCAGCGACTACGGGCAACCCGTTCGACAGGACCGTCCACGCCGGGTCCGCAGTCACGCTCAGCGTTATCGGCGCCTTGAGATCGAGCTGATCGAAGCAGGCGAACAGGCGCTGGGTGATGTCCAGGCCGAGATACCCACCGACGTACCGCTCCCCGTCCACCGGGTCGATGAAGGTGTGCAGACCTTCGCCGTCGGTGACGTATTGCAGCCGCGCGTCCACGACCACTTCATGCGGCCCGGGGGTCAGGCCGTCGAGCGGAATCCGGCGTCCGTCGTACGCGGGCGCAACGGCCGAGCCGTCGAGCGTCACCTCGAGCGACTCGGCCCGGTACAGCTCCAGGAAGGTGTCGCCACCGTCAGTGTGGAACCGTACGGCGACCCGGCTCCGGAAGGCGTCCGGAGATCGGACGTCGAGCGCGAGGTCGTAGGAGACCTCGGAGAGCATGGCGGCGCGGGCGCGGGCTTCGTCCAGGGTCAACGACACCCGGACAGACTATGCGCTCGGCCCCATGACCAACGCGCTGTCATCAGCAGTTCACGATGCCGTACCCGTTTGCCCTCGTATCGATGCCTTGATCCCGCGCCTTAGCGTGGCAGGGTGGCAGCACCCCGCATGGCACCGCCGGAGACGATGAGCCGCCGGTTGACGTTCCTGTTCGCGGTGGCGGCGGGAGCGGCCATCGGCAACCTGTACTGGGCGCAGCCGATACTCGGCTTCATCGCGGGCGATCTACGCGCCGCGACCGCGACGGCCGGTTGGCTCGTCACCGCCACCCAGGTCGGGTACGCCGTCGGTGTGCTGCTGCTCGTGCCGCTCGGCGACGTCCTCGACCGCCGCCGGTTCGTCCCGGTGATGCTGCTGACCTCGGCCGTCGCGCTGCTGCTGTGCGCGCTGGCGCCGTCGATCGGCATGCTCCTGCTCGCACTCGGGATACTCGGCGTGACGACGATTTCCGGACAGGTTCTGACACCGCTGGCCGGGGACCTTGCCAGCGACGCCCACCGTGGTCGGGTCGTCGGCGTCGTCGGGTCCGGGACCCTCACCGGTATCCTCGCCTCCCGTACGATCAGCGGGTTCGTCGCCGGCGCCGCCGGATGGCGTACGATCTTCGCCCTTGCCGCGGTCGTCGCCGTCCTGCTCGCGGTCCTGCTCTACCGCGCGATCCCACCGCTGGCACCGCGAACACGCATGTCGTACCCCGCGCTCATCGCCTCGGTCGGCACGGTGGTCATGCACGAGCGGGCGGTCCGATGGACGCTGGTCCTCGCCGCCATCGGATTCGCCGTCTTCTCGTTGCTCTGGACGGCGCTGACGTTCCTGCTCAGCGGCCCGCCGTTCGAGTACCCGGTACCGATGATCGGGGTGTTCGGGTTGGCCGGCCTCGCCAGTGCTCTCGTCGTCCAGCACGCCGGTCGGCTGCACGACCGAGGATGGTCGCTACCCGCCACCGGGGCGGCATGGATACTCGCCCTCGGCGCCTTCGTCGTAGCGGCGTTCGCCGGCCGGTCCGTCGTGCTCGTCGTCATCGTGATCGTCATGATCGATGTAGCCCTCCAGGCGCAGGCCCTACTCAACCGGGCCCGGTTGTTCGCCGTCTCTCACGAGGCTCGCAGCCGGCTCAACACAGCGCTGGGCACCGGCAACTTCATCGGCGGCGCGATCGGCTCCGCCGCCGCGACCGTGCTCTGGTCCGCGGGTGGTTGGACAGCGGTCACGATGGCGGGAGCGGCGCTCTGCTGCTTCGCGCTCGCGGTGTGGACGCTGGGACGTCGGGGTCCGCTCGTCACCCGCCTCGCCGACCGCCCGAAAGCCCTCCCTTGACCGCACGACACCGCGTGCCGCAGGACTTTGGGAAAGCACTATTACGGCGAGTTCGGGGGCTTGGCCTTCTGCGGATAGATCGTCTCGTGGCGGGCCAGCATGGCGACGAACTCGCCGATCTTCCGCTCGCGGGTCTGCGCCCGTTTGACGGCGTTGACGCGGTGGATGAGAGCGAACCGGTTGGTTTTGGTGAGTACGTCGAACATGGCCTGGGCGGCGGGGTCGGCGGCGATGGCGGCGAGCAGGTCGGCCGGCACCTCGGCTTCCGACGGCGGGGCGTAGGCGGCGGCCCAGCGCCCGTCCGCCTTCGCGGCTTCTACCGCCACGCGGCCTGACGGCAGCATCCGCCCCTGCGCCTCCAGCCGGGCCACGTGGTCGACGTTGCGTTGCGACCAGGAGCTGCGGGGCCGGCGAGGGGTGAACCGGATCCAGGAGGATTCCTGATCCCGCTTACGGGCCTGCCCGTCGATCCAGCCGAAACACAGGGCCTCGTCGACCGCCTGCTGCCAGGTCAGCGTCGTGACCGTGCCGCCCTTTTTGGTCAGGGCCAGCCAGACGCCGGGCGACGTGGCGTGGTTGGCCGACAACCACACGCGCAGCGCGTCGGCATCCGCGACGATCAACTCGTCCAGTTCGGCGCTCGTCATGACGGCAGGCTATCGCTGCCGGTGGCGGCGAGCATCGGGCCTCCGACGGAAATGCGAGCGATACGCTAGACAGGTGGCGGCGGGTCGAGGTCCTGACGGACCACCTCAGAGACGAGATCCGATCAAGATCGTTCCCTACGATGCACACTGGCCGACCAGCTTCGCCCAAGAGCAGACCCGAATCGAGGCGGCGCTCCGGAACTACCTCGTCGGTCGCGTCGAGCATGTGGGTAGTACCGCGATCCCCGGGCTTGCCGCCAAGCCGATCATTGACATGCTCTCCCTGGTCAGCGACTACGACCAGACTGCCGGCATCGTGGCGGAACTGGGCGACATCGGCTGGGTCCACGCTCCCGAACCAGGCGACCATGAGCGGCGCAAGCTGTCATTCTGCTTCCCCGACGTGGCGTGGCGTACCCATCACCTCCACATCTGGGAGGTCCGGTCACCGGACTGGCGTCGCTTGCTGTTCTTCCGCGACCACCTACGACGCCACCCGGACCTCGCAGCCAAGTACGCGCGCATCAAAGCTGACCTCGCAGCGGTGGACGATCACGACCGACCGAGGTACCGGTCCGGCAAGGCGCCATTCATCGAGGACATTCTTCGACAGTTGGACTCATCCAGCGACGCTCGTTCCTGACGAAACGCTGCCCGCGCTGACCCAGGTGGCTTAGGAGGCGACGGTCAACTCGGCCAGGAGCGTGTAGAGCCGGGCTGCCGCCGACTGGTCGAACTCCGGTCGGGTGAGGGGCACCGGCGTGCCGCGACGTAATACCGTCAGTCGGGCGGTCGGCGGTTCGGCCAGTAGGGCGGTCAGGCGGGAGGCCGCGGTACCGGTGGAGGATCCGAGGAGGGCGGCTGACGCGCCTACGAGGGCGCGTGTTGGTTGACGGAACTGGCGGTGCATGCCGCTGTTGACGAACAGCGGGTTGTACAGCACGTACCGGATCTGGCTGTGCGGGTGGTGGGCCGCGAAGCCGGCCCCGAGGAGATCATTGGCCCGTGCGCCCTGCATGGTGGCCTTGAGCATGGTGTACCCACGGGTGAGCTGCAGGTCATCCCAGTGGATTCGGCCGGCCCGGATTCCACCGGTGCCGCTGAGATTGAGGATAATCGGTGTCTGCGCTCGTTCCAGCGCGGGGCGAAGCCGTTCGGCAAGCAGGTAACGACTGAGAACGTAGATCGCGAAGGTCTGCTCGAAGCCCTCGTTGGTGACGATGCGCCGCAGGTCGAAACGTCCCGCCGCCAGCACCAGTACGTCAATCTTGTCGGGTAGCCGGGTTGCCAGTGCGGCGGTCTGCCGGACCGAGGTGAGATCGGCGTCGGCACTGCCGATCGGCACGACCAGGTCTCCGGCTCGCCGCAGCTTGTCGGCGAGGGCACCGCCGATGCCACGTGTCCCGCCCGCGATCACCACTGTGCGCATACTTCATCGTTGGTCTGTCCCGGCCTCCGCGAAAGAAGGCACATTGATGTCACCGGCGCTGCGGCTACCCGTGACCCTGGCTGACCGTGCGGCGTGCACGGCGACCGACATCCTGCGGCGCGTGGGCGAGAAGTGGAGCGTTCTCATTCTCGCCGTGCTCGACGAACGCCCCTACGGCTTCAACGAACTTGACCGCACCATCCATGGGCTGAGCCGGCGTATCCTCACCCGCACACTGCGGACGCTGGAGAGCGACGGGCTGATCAGCCGCGAGCAGACGCCGGAACGTGTCGAGTACGCGCTCACCGACCTGGGCCGTTCACTTCTTCCGTTGGTCATCGCCGTCGGCGAATGGGCGGTCGAGCATGCATCCGACATCGAACAAGCGCGGGCGCGTATGCGTAGGCCCGCCGGATCGCCACGGTGACCGCGGGATGGAGCAGTTCAGCGAGGGCCTCCGCGTCGCCGTCGGCCATTGAGATGTAGAACCGCTCCGCGATCTCGCGGGGGGCGGTCGAGGTCATTGCGGCGGTGGCACGGTCGAGCCCGCGGCCACCGCAGGCGCCGGAACCAGGCGGGTCAACTGGTCGACCCGTTGTAGTCGCCCATCCCGGGCCAGCTGGCCGAACATGTAGATCTCGGTGGCGATGACACTTCCCTTGACCATGACCGCGGTCAGGATGTACCGGGCCGCCACGCGGTCACCAGACACCAAGGTCTCATGAAGTTCGGTATGCACGCTGGCGGCCCTCCGGCGAGCAGGCCGCACATGCGCAAGAAGCTTCTCGCGGTCGAGTGGTATCCCGTCGTTGTAGAGCACGAAGTCGGGCGTGTGGTAACGGTCGAAAACCGTGGCGGCATCGTCCTCCCCGAAGGCGACCTCCACCGGATACCCGGTGAGGTACGCGCCGAGATTGCGGCCGGGAAGATTTTCTTCACTGGGCATCTCGCATCGCTCCCATCGCACCGCAGTTAACTCTGACAGCGCTGTCCAATGTAAGCCAGGCGAGTATTCTTGACAACCGTGTCCGAGTTATCTGAGCCGCGAACGCGACGACGGCGTGCCGACGCCGAGCGAAGCATCGCCGTAACCCTCGATGCCGCTATCAACCTGTTAGGCAAGCGACCCGAGGCGAGCATGGAGGAGATCGCGGCCGAGGCAGGCGTCGCCCGTCAGACCGTCTACGCCCACTTCGCGTCGCGCGACGCGTTGCTCAGAGCCATCGTCGACCGAATCACCGCCGAGGTCGTGGCTGCCCTCGACGCGGTGGACCTCGAAACCGGTTCCGCCGCAGACGCCCTGGGTCGGTGGGCGGATGCCAGTTGGACGCTTCTCTACCGGTACCCGATCCTGCTCACCCCCGCCATGGCCAGCGCGAACCCACAGGAAGATCACGAACGGCATCTGCCGATCACCGACCGACTCGACTCGCTCGTCCGTCGGGGGCAACGATCAGGCGAGTTCCACCGCGATACGCCTGCGGCCTGGCTGGTGGCAGCCATCATCAGCCTGGGCCACACCGCCGGGCAGCAGGTACAGGCGGGCCTGATGAGCATCCGCGATGCCGGCACGGCCTTCCGCGAGAGCGCGCGGCGCATCTGCACCAGAGATATCGATCCTTACGGACCGGCAGACGCCGGCAGGGCCGTCGCAGATGGGTCCGACGACTGACGCCGCAGCAGACCAGCCCGGAGGCGGTCGCCGCTCAGGCCGCCAGCAGCGCCACGAGCAGCGCGGGCAGCATCACGAACGGCGCCGCGAGCCGGACCAACTGCCAGGCCCACACCCGTCCCGGCGGGCAGACCGGCATCGCCTCCCGGGCGCACAAGTAGGCGAGCAGCGCCAGCGCGCCGGCCCAACGACCGACCCGCAGACCCACGAGGAATGGTCCGGCGCCGCCTACCCCGACCATCAGATCCCGGGTGTACGGCGCGTGCCCGCCGCCCCTGAAGCTGTAGTCCAACAGCAGCAGGTCGGATCCGACCAGCAGCACGGCGAGCGGCAGCAGTGCCCGGAACAGGCGCGGGTGCGATCGGCGCAGCAGGAGAAGCAGCGCCACGGCCACGACAGGCAGAGCTGTCGTCGCCCAGCCGATGCCGGCCATGCCAAGCCGCCCGCAGCCGGAGATCCGGCAGGCGAGCTGGGCGTACGCCGGGATGTAGCCGATCCGGGCCGCCATCGCCAGTACGAGGACGAGCAGCACGCCGACGGAGAAGACGATTACCGCGAACAGCAGCCCGAGGCAGCCGCCGACGGCGGCGCGCTTCGAATCCGTACGCGGGTTCACGCAGTGGCCGACAACAGCGCTTCGGTCACCGGGGGACGGACCGGCGGCGAACCAGCTGACGTACCGATGTGAACCATCACGATTTCCTTTACGGATCGCCGTCGGGCACAGATCGCGGTCGACACCTGCCGTCGATCACCTCGGGCCGGCCGTCCCCGCTTCCGCTACAACGGGTCGTTGCGGCCGAGTTCCCAGAAGGCGACCGCCGCCGCGGCGGCCACGTTCAGCGAGTCCACGCCGCGCCGCATCGGCAGCGACACGCGTACGTCGCTTGCGGTCTGCGCCGCCGCGGTGAGGCCCGGGCCCTCGGCGCCCAGGAGCAACGCCGCCCGCTCCCGCTGCGCCGGGGTGAGCCGCTGCATCGGTACGGCGTCCGGAGCCGGCGTCATGGCGAGCACGGTGAAGCCCGCCTCCCGAACCTGGTCCAGCCCCTCCGGCCAGCGCTCGAACTTGGCGTACGGGACCGCGAACACCTCACCCATGCTGACCCGTACGCTGCGCCGGTAGAGCGGGTCGGCACAGGTGGGTGACAGGAGAACCGCGTCTATGCCAAGCGCTGCCGCTCCTCGGTAGATGGCCCCGAGATTGGTGTGGTTGTTGACGTCCTCCAATATGACCACCCGGCGGGCGGTCTGGAGCACTTCGGCGACGGTCGGCAGTTCCCGCCGGTGGAACGAGGCGAGCACGCCCCGGTGCACGTGGAATCCGGTCGCCTTCTCCAGCACGTCCGGGGTGGCGGCATAGACCGGCGCGTCGCCGGTGTCGAGGTCGCCGAGCTGGTCGACCCGCTTCGCGTCCACCAGGAACGAGCGCGGCGGGTAGCCGGCCCGGAGCGCCCGCCGTAGGACCAGTTCGCCTTCGGCGATGAACAGGCCGTGCGGCGGTTCCCAACGGGTACGCAGCTCGACGTCGGTCAGCGCGCGGTAGTCGGCGATCCGGTCGTCGGCGGGGTCGGTGATCTCCAGGACGGGCACGTCGCCGATTCTCTCCCGCCGCCGTCACCGACCGGGCGGCTCCCCCTCCCGCTGCCGGTCCGGTCACCCCGAAGACAGTTCCCGGGCCGGTGCCGTCAGGGGGCGATCTCCAGGTACGCGATCAGGTCGTCACGGAGCCGGAACCGGAACCTCAGGTCGACGACGTTGCCCGGGAAGTTGCCTTCGAGGCGGGTGGTGACGAGGTAGCCGTCCGGCCCGTCCGGCTTCGCGCCCAGGACCTCGACGGTGTATTCGTACGCCGTGGCGACCTCGTCCCGCCACTGCCGGATCTCGGCCCGACCTCGGTGGGTTCGGCCTTCGTCGATTACGACGGCATCATCGGCGAAGCTCGCCACCAGCGCGTCCCGGTCGCCGTTCTCGGTGGCCGCGAAATACCTGGTGACGGCACTGGGCACTGGTACGGACATGGCACTGCCTCCTCTTCGTCGACGGATCACCTCGATGACCCTCATGCGCTATACGACTAACTATAGCGCTGATTCACGGGCCGACGACCCTCACGAAAACGCCCAACCAACGAGACGTTTGAGCAGCTCACGGTGGTTAAGTCGGGCACAAAACGGACACCGGAGCGTCGCGATCTGTACAGAGGACTTCCGGCCACATCCCTCGCAGGCGTTGGCTGGATGCACGGCCAATCGACTCGACCCGAACTGACTGTCGAAGGGAACGACCATGGCTGCTCCGACCATCACCAGCGCGACTCTGAACAAGAGCACCTTCGCCCCGGGCGAAACCATGATCCTCACAGTGGTGGGGACGGACCCCGACGAAGAGACGATCGAGATCAGCCTCTCGATACGGAGCCGGACCTCCGGCGCCACCGCAGCACCGATCCTGGTGACCACGATCCTGGACGAGTTGCATTCCGTCGCCACCGACTCCGGCCCCCGGACCTGGACCCAGATCGCCCGTACGGGCTCCACCTTCGTCCTGACCAGCGTCGCGTGATGGCCACCGTCACCGTATGGCTGCGGAACCGAACCTCCGGCGTGCTCTCCGCACCGGTCACCCTCACCTACGACGTCGGCATGACGCACGGGCAGCAGCTCACCCGGAGCAACATCGGCCCGACCGGGCCACTACAGCCCTCCGGCCCGATCGTCACCACCCAGGACGACCAGGTGTTCGAGAACCTCGACATCACCGGCTTCCTCGACGTACGCCACAACGTGACGTTGCGCAACTGCCAGATCGTCGGCGACCTCGGCCAGGGCAACGCCGCGTACACCATCAAGCACCAGCGGAACCTGGGCCGGAAGCTGACCCTGCACAACTGCCGCGTCATCACCCGGTCGCCGAACACCAAGGGGCTGGTCTCCTGGGGCAACGGCCAGACCGACGCGGCCGACAGCCTCTTCCTCGGCGGTACGGACAACGTCTACCTCAAGCCCGGCACCGCACCGGCGAGCGGGTTCGCGCACACCTTCACCCGCTGCTTCTTCGGCGACGTGCAACGAACCCCGGGCAGCCACTCCGACTGCTTCCAGATCGACGGCGGCGCCGGTGGGGTGCTGCTCGACCGCTGCTCGATCAACAGTTTCAGCCTGGCGACCGGCGAGGATCCCACCACCGCCCAGGCCTCGGTCAACTCTCGCGCGTCCGGCGGGCTCATCCTCACCTACCCGTCCGGCGCCCCGGAACAGATCGACCGGGTCCAGGTGGTGAACTGCTACTTCGACGGCGGCAACTACACTCTCGACACCGTCCCCCCGGACGGGCCCGTCCCCACCGAGGTCGTGCTCGCCGGCAACACCTTCGGCCTGCACCACACGTACGGGCCGATCCGGACCGGGCAGGGGCAGGTCACCCGCGACAACACCTGGGCGGTGTCGGGAGTGACGACCACCGGCCGTGCCGTCATCGCCGGCCAGCCGGTCGAGTAGCGCCGGACCCGTCGCCGGTCAGCGGGACAGGCCGGCACCCGCCGGCACGTCGTCGGTCGCCTGTTCCCGAGGATCGCCGAGGGTGCGGTCGACGAGGGCGAGCAGCGCGGCGACGCCGGTGGCGGCGATGATCAGCCAACCGATGGTGTGAATACCGCCGTCGGTCGGGCGGTCGCCGAAGGTGAGCCCGATGACACCGGAAGAGACGATCGCCCCGAGGTAGATCGAGGTACGGGAGAGCCCCGACGCGACCCCGAGTTGGTCGGCCGGTGCCTGACGGTAGAGCGCGGCCTGGTTCGCCACCGAGGCGAGCCCCTGCGGTACACCGAAGAGCGCGGCGATGCCGAGCAGCAGCCAGACCGGCGCGCCCGAGGTGAGGGTGACGAGGAGCAACCCGCCGAGGCAGGGCAGCAGCCCGGCGAGGACGAGCGGCCGGCGCAGCGCGGTGGCGCGGGCGATCACCAGCGAGGCGACACCGGCGAGGAGCGCGGTGGGCAGTTGCAGGAATCCGGCGGTGTCACTGCTGAACCCGGCCGCGCCCTGGAGCCACTGGCTGAAGCCGTACGTCATCGAGTAGGCGGAGAAGTAGACCAGGAACAGCCGGGCGTAGGTACGGCTCAACGCGGCGTTGCGGCCCAGCATGCGCAGGTCGAGGAAGGGCTTCGGGCGGCGCAGCTCCCAGTAGGCGAGCAGGCCCGCGAGCAGGATCGCGGCCGCGAGCAGCCCCCAGTGCCCCGATCCCGGGTCGAGCAGGAAGACGAGCAGGGCGGCGATGGTGCCGGCGAACAGCAGGATGCCGACCGGGTCGATCGAGACCAGGAGCGGTGCGTCCCGCGACACCGCCGGTCGGATCCGGTCCGACGGCAGCCAGAACACGCTCATGACCATGGCGAGGATCGCCAGCGGCACGTTGACCAGGAAGATCGCCCGCCAGTCCAGCGCCTCGATGAGCACGCCAGCGAGGGCCGGGCCGACCGCGCCGGTGGTCAGGCTCGCGATCGAGATCGCGGAGAGCAGGGCCGGTGGCGTCGCCGCGTCGAGCCGGGCCGCGCGGTCCCGGATCAGGGTCAGGGCCGAGGGGTACGCGGCGGAGGTGCCGACGCCGATCAGGACCCGGGCGGCCACGACACCGGCGAAGGTGCGGTCCAGCACCGGCAGCACTCCACCGATCAGGACGAGAACCAGGCCGACCAGGTAGATCCGCTTCGGTCCGAGCAGGTCGGCGAGCTTTCCCATCGTCGGCTGCGCGATGGCGCTGGCCAGGTAGAGGCCGGCGACCAGCCAGATCACCGTCGAGGACGCGATGCCGAAGTCGCGGGCGATCGGCACCAGCGCGACCGCGATCATGGTGGTGTTGATCGGATTGAGCACCGGCCCGATCAGCACCGGGGCGATGAACCGGAGTCCGAAACCGGCCTGGCGCAGGCTGCTGGAGCCGGGGTGGCGAGGGCTCATCCAGCCTCCCCCGCCACCCGCTCCACGATCACCCGGCCAGTCTGCTCCGGAGACGCCGGTCACACGATCGCGCCCTACCGGGTCAGCAGGTCACGCAGGGCCTTGACCACGTCGGCCGGGGCCTCCTCGGCCATGAAGTGACCGCAGGAAACCGTACGGTGCTCCAGGTCGCCCGCCCACCGCCGCCACAGTGCCGCCGCGTCGAACCCGAGCGCGGCACCCCAGTCCTGTTGCAGCACGGTGACCGGCATCCGCAGCCGGTTCCCGGCCGCGCGGTCCACGGTGTCGTGCTCCACGTCGACGTACGCCGACGCGCGGTAGTCCGCGACGATCGAGGTGACCGCCGCCCGGGACGCCGCCAGGTACGCCGCGCGTACGTCGGCCGGGATGGCGTCCGGGTTCCGGCTCCAGATGTCCAGGAAGTGGCCGAAGAACGCGTCGGCACTGTCGGCGATCATCCGCTCGGGCAGGCCAGGCGGCTGCGCCATCAGGTAGAGGTGGAATCCGACGGCGGCCGAGGCGCCCCGCATCACCTCCCACATGTCCAGGGTCGGGAGCACGTCCAGCGACGCCAGGTGGGTGACGGTCCCCGGGTGGTCGAGACCGGCCCGGATGGCGACCAGCGCGCCCCGGTCGTGCCCGGCCAGTGCGAACCGGTCGTGCCCGAGTGAGCGTGCGAGCGCCACCACGTCGGCGGCCATGGTCCGCTTGGCGTACGCCTGCCCGTCCAGGTCGGCCGGCTTGTCGCTGTCGCCGTAACCGCGCAGGTCCGGCACGATCACGGTGTGGTCGGCCGCCAGGTCGGCGGCGACGTGGCGCCACATCAGGTGGGTCTGCGGGAAGCCGTGCAGCAGCACGATCGGCCGGCCGGAGCCGGCGACCGCCACGTTCAACGCCACCTGATCGGCGACGGGTACCCGACGGTAGTCAAATCCGGTGATCCTCGGTGTCACGGTGAAGCCCTTCTCGGTCGGTGCGGAACCCCGCTCGCGCGGCTGCCGGGAAGCGTGCCCGCCACGAATCAGCAACCGATCAGCCCGCGCTCACCAGAGCCCGCGCCACCAGGGCGATCACCGCCCGGCGGGTTAGGGTTTTCCGGGAGGTGATCGGGTCCCGTGGTGACGTTCGGTGTGCTCGGGCCGTTGGTGGCCGAAACCGGGCACGGGCCGGTCGGACTCCGGGGGCCACGACACCGGGCGGTGCTGGCCCGCCTGCTGATCGCCCGGCGCAGGGTGGTCCCGGTCCGGCTGCTCGCCGCCGACCTCTGGGACGACCCACCCGAGGGGGCGGTCGGTGCGATCCAGACCTTCGTCGCCGCGCTGCGCCAGGCCATCGAGCCGGACCGGCCACCGAGGACCCCGGCCCGGCTCCTGGTCACCGAGACACCCGGCTACGCGCTGCGGGCCGCACCCGACGCGGTGGACGCCTGGCGTTTCGAGTCCGCGCTCACCGACTCCGCCGAACTGCTCGCCGCCGGGGCGGCAGCGACGGCGCTGAGCAGCCTGGACAACGCGCTCGCCGGGTGGCGGGGCCCGGCGTACTCGGAGTTCGCCGACGAACACTGGGCCCGCGCCGAGGCCACCCGCCTGCACGAGCTGCGACTGCTGGCGGTGGAGCGGCGGGCGGAGGCGGCACTCGCACTCGGCCGGGCCGAACTGGTCGCCGCCGACCTCCGCGCCCAGGTGGCGGAACATCCGTGGCGGGAGCAGGCGTGGCGGCTGCTCGCGCTCGCGCTGTACCGCGCCGGCCGACAGGGCGAGGCGCTCGACGCGCTGCGTACGGCACGGCACGCCCTGGTCGCCGAACTGGGCCTCGATCCCGGTCCCGACCTGCGGCAGCTGGAGGCGGACATCCTCACCCAGTCGCCCCGGCTCGACGCCGCGGTGCCGCACACACCGGTCGTACGGGCCGACCCGGTCCCGCCGACAGGCGACGCACGGATGGTCGGCCGAGATCCGGAACTCGCCCGGCTGGACTCGGCCGCGGCAACCGTGCTGTCCTCCCGTCGCCTCGGGCTGGCACTCGTCTCGGGCGACGCCGGGGCTGGCAAGAGCACCCTCGCCCAGGCGCTGACCGCGACGCTGACCGCCCGGGGCTGGACCACCGCGTGGGGCCGCAACCCCGAACACGAAGGAGCCCCGGCCGCCTGGCCGTGGACCCAGCTGCTCACCGGCCTCGCGGACGCGGGCCACCCACCGGCGCCGCCGACCAGCGTCCCGGTGGACGGCTCGACGGACCAGGCGTCGGCCCGGTTCCGGATGCACCGCGCGGTCGTGTCCTATCTGGAGGACGTCGCCGGGCAGGGGCCGCTGCTGCTGGTCCTCGACGACCTGCACCTGGCCGGTGAGGAGACACTCGCCCTGCTCACCGGGCTCGTCGACGAACCCGTGAACCGGCCGATCCTGGTCGTGGCGACGTTCCGTACCACCGGGATCACCGTCGGGCTGACCGAACTGCTCGCCCGCGCCGCCCGTACCGAGCCGGCCCGGATCTACCTCGGTGGGCTGCCCGTGACAGCGGTCGGCGAACTCGTGCGCGCGACCATCCGCCGGGAGGTGCCCGAGCGGACCGCGCGGATCATCCACGAACGCAGCGGCGGAAACCCCTTCTTCGTACGCGAGCTGGCCCGGCTCTTCGACGCCGACGGTGAGGCCGCGTTGTCCGGCGTACCCGCCGGGGTACGGGACGTCATCCGGCACCGGCTCGACGCCCTGCCCGAAGCCGCCCGTACGGTCCTGCGACAGGCCGCCGTCATCGGCCGCGACGTCGACCTGGACCTGCTGGTCCCCCTGGCCGGCGACGAGGACCTGGTGCTCGACACCATGGACTCCGCGCTGCTGTTGGGGTTCCTGGTCGAGTCCGGGCCGGACCGGACCCGGTTCGCGCACGCGCTGGTCCGCGACACCCTCTACGAGGAGGTGTCGCATGCGCGGCGGGCCCGCTGGCACACCGGCGTCGCCGAGACCCTGGAACGGCTGCGCCCCGACGACGTCGAAGCCCTCGCCCACCACTTCCTGAGCGCGCGGACCCGGGCGACCTCGGCGCGGGCCGCCCACTACGCCGTCGCCGCGGCACGGCGCGCCGAGCGCGGGTTCGCCCCGCACACCGCCGCCCGACTCTGGCAGGCGGCCCTGGACGCGTACGAGAACGCGGACCCGACCGACGTACGGACCCGGCTGGAACTCGTGATGGGGCTGGTACGGGCGCTCGCGGTGACCGGTGGACTGGAAGCCGCCCGGCGGCACCGGGCCGACGTGATCGCCACCGCGTGGGAGTACGGCGACCCCGAACTGACCGCCCGGGTGATCGGGGCGTTCGACGTACCCGGGATCTGGACGACCAACGACGACCCGGCGCTGGCGGACCAGGTCGTCACGGTCGCCGAACGCACCCTCGGCGCGCTCCCGGACCAGCCGACCCCGGAGCGGGCCCGGCTGCTGAGCGCGCTCGCCATGGAACTGCGCGGCACCCGCTCCGACCGGGGAGCCGAGGCGGCCCGCGAGGCGGAGTCGATCGCCCGCGCCCTCGGCGACCCGGCCCTGCTCGGCTTCGCCCTGAACGCACGGTTCATGCACAGCTTCGACCAGGCCGGGCGCGCACCGGAGCGCGCTGCGATCGGCTCCGAACTGGTCGCCCTCGCCGCCGCACACGACCTGGTCACCTTCGAGGTCCTCGGCCACCTCGTGCTGCTCCAGGCGCACTCGGCACTGGCCGACTTCGACACCGCCGACAAACACGCCACCGCCGCCGACCGGCTCGCCGAACGCCACGAGATCCCGCTGGTCGGGGTCTTCACCGACTGGTACGCGGCGCTACGGCTCGCCGCGGCGGGACGTACGGCGCGGGCCGAGTCCGCGTACCGGGACGCCTCGACCCGGCTCGGGGCGACCGGCATGTGGGGCATGGAGCGGGGCATCCTGCCGCTGGCGCTGCTCGCCCTGCGGCTGCGGGACGGGCGACCGCCGGTGGTGGACCCGGACGCCGACTGGGGTCCGTACCGGGACTGGGTCCGTCCGCTCGGCCTGCTCACGGCCGGCGACCGGGACGGGGCGCTGGTCGCGCTACGCGCCGTCCCCGAATCGCCGCACGACCTGCTCTACGAGGCGCGCACCTGCCTGACCGCGCTCACCGCCGTCGGGCTACGGGACCGGGCGGTGATGGCGGACGTCTACGCGCGGCTGCGACCCGCCGCCGGGGAACTCGCGGGTGCCGGCAGCGGCCTGCTCACCCTCGGCCCGGTCGCCCACTACCTCAGTGGGCTCGCCGCGGCCCTCGACCGGCCCGCCGAGGCGCAGGAGTACCGGCACCGGGCCGAAGCCGTCGCCACACAGGCCGGGTACGCCCCGGAGGAAGGTTGAGCCGCATGTCTTCGACGCAGGTGAGCCAGCAGATCGCAGCGCCGCGTTCGGTCGTCTACCGGGCGCTGCTCGACCCGGACGCGATCGCACGATGGCGGGTTCCCGACGGCATGAGCAGCCAGGTGCACGAGTTCGAGGCCCGCGAAGGCGGCAGGTTCCGCGTGTCGCTCACCTACGACAGTCCGGACGGAACCGGCAAGTCGGCCCCGCACACCGACACCTACCACGGGCACTTTCTCCGACTCGTACCCGATGAGCGGGTGGTCGAGGTGATGGAGTTCGAGACCACCGATCCCGCGCTGCTCGGCACGATGACGATGACGACCACGCTCACCGATTCCGACGGTGGCACCAACGTCCTCGTCGTACACGAGGGGCTCCCGGACGGTGTCGCCGCCGCCGACAACGAGACCGGTACGCGGATGGCGCTGGCGAAGCTCGCCCGGCTTGTCGAGGGTGTCCCGTCAGGTCCGTTCGGGTAGACAACGCATCGCCGCGCGGCGATGCGTGCCGCGCCCCGAGGACAGTAGACGTCGCGTCGCGTGCCGTCAGGCAAGGGGACGCCGGGACAGGCGTTCGAGGTCACGTTCGATCTCGTGGGCGACGCGCCGGATCGTCGCCGCGCGGACCCATCCGGGCGCGGGCACCACGACGATCGGGACCCTGGCCCGGGCCAGACAGTAACGCGTGACCGGACCGGTGCTCCGGCCGAACCGCGCCGACCTCCCGCCGACGACGAGCAGGTCCGCCTCTGACGCGGCGTATCCGAGCAACGAAGGCCCGGGGTCCCCCTCGGGGACGGCCACATCGACGACAACATCGTCCGGGACCGACCCGAGCGCGGTGACGAACGCCGACATCACGTACCGATGCGCTCCCCGGGCAAGCTCGTCCCGCCACCTCTCGACCATCCGGGCCGGATCACGCCAGGTGGTCGGCCCCGACCACGCCCGCACCGCCCGCAACGGACGGTGCGACACCCGGGCCTGGGTCACCGCGAAACGCAGCGCCTGCAGGCCCCCGATCGACGCGTCGACGCCGACGACAACCCGACCGGCGGCAGCGGTGACATCCATTCCACTTCCTCTCGCAGAACGTCCATGTCACCGCTGTCGTGGCCGCTTGCCGAGGGCTTCTCACGGAACCGATACGCCGAGCCGTCCGTTCACTACGCCGTCTTGACACGACAGCGGAGACCGTCGCGGATCGGGGATCGCGGATGCGATCCGGGCCTTGAGCGGGCGCGTCAATAATGCGTGAAGGAGTATTGCCATCATGGCCGGCCTGGTCGACCATCGAGCGATGACCTCACCGGTGAGCCCGTCCCCTTCCGCCGACGACCTGACGGAGAAGGGCGATCCTCCGCCCAGCGCCGCGCTCGAGGTGCGTGGGGTGCTCACGGCGGTCGCGCTGGTCTGCCTCATCGCGCTGATCACCGCCGCGCTCCGGTGACCTCCGGCCGGCGTACGCGGTGAAAGACCCGGACCGGGTGCCGGTCGTGGGCGGCTCGGCGGACCGGCGCCGCCCACGGCGTCCTGTGCTCAGCCGGCGGCGGTCGCGGCGACCAGTTCGAGGGAACGTACCCGGGTCTGCGGGTGGTAGACGGGGGTGGAGAGCATCAGCTCGTCCGCGCCGGTCTGGGCGGCCACGGCGGCCAGGCGGCGGTAGACCGTCTCCGGGGAGCCGTGCGCCTGGGTGGCCGACATCTGCCCGAGCCGCTCCTCCAGCTCCGCCAGAAGCGTCTCCGCCTCGGCGAGCGCCGGTGGCAGCAGCATCGCTTCGCCGCCCCGGCCCTGGAGAGCCCCCGCCATGGCGAGTTTCGCCGGCCGGCCGAGCGCGACGGCTTCGGCGTCGCTCGCGGCGCAGATGGTCTCCACGCTGACCAGGACGTACGGGCTGTCCCGCCACCGGGACGGGCGGAACCGGTCGCGATAGCGGGCGAGGGCTTCGACGGCGTTGCCGGGCCGGATGTGGTGCGCGAAGGCGATCGGCAGGCCCAGCTCGGCGGCGAGTTCGGCGCCCGCCACACTCGACGCGAGCAGCCAGGGTGTGGGTACGTCCGCGGCGCCCGGCAGCACCCGCCCACCGGTCACCTCGGCCAGGTGGTCGAGCAGTTCGACCAGGTCCGCGCGGTACTCGGCTTCCGTGGCCGGGTCGGCGCCGCGCCGCAGGGCACGGATGGTGTCGGGGTCGCTCGTGCCCGGACCACGGGCCACACCGAGGTCGATCCGGCCCGGATGCAGGGCGGCCAGTGTCGTGAACTGCTCCGCGACCGTCAGCGGCGCATGGTGCGGCAGCAGCACCCCACCCGACCCGACCCGGATACCGGCAGTCGTGGCGGCGAGGTGGGCGGCGAGTACGGGCGGCGCCACGCTGCCGACGGACCGGTACCGATGGTGTTCGGCGACCCACACCCGGCGGAACCCGAGCTCGGCTGCCCGTCGCGCCATCGAGACCACCGCGGTCAGGCTCTCACCCGCGCCGCGTCCCTCTTCCACCGTCGCCAACTCCAGTACGGACAGAGGCGGCAGTGGTACGCGTGCCCCGGCGGCCCGAGCCTCCGGGAGCGCGTTACCGGGGTGGTCCTGCTGCCCGATCCGACCGTCTACCACGACGGGTCCTTTCTTCCTGATCTGCGCGCCAGCCGACTGATCTGCGCGCCAGCCGATCACGGTACGCCGACCCACCGACCGGTTTCCGCCGGGTTGATCCAGTTTCACGTTCGCCCAGCGTCGGGCACCGACCGACGCTGGTGGGGCGCTCCGCCGCCCGGAGCGCCCCACCAGCGATGTGCCCGTTAACAGGGGGCCCTTCCTATACCGAAAGCGATAACAAGGGGCCCTTCCTTCTATCCGATCAGGTAGATCTCCTGGGTGTGGTCGCGCTGGGTGCGTTGGGCCGCCCGGTCACTGGTGAAGACGACGGTTCCGTTGTCGATCGCCGGCCAGGTGCCGTTGCCGCGCGTACTCAGCTGGACCGCCGGCGTCCAGCCGGACGCTTCCCGACGGGCCGTGAAGATCTTCCAGCGCCAGTCGGTGGAGCGGGAGTCGTACCAGACCGCCCGGACCGAGCCGTCGGCGTCGACGCCCAGCCGGGGGCGCTGACTCATGGCGTTGGGGTCGAGGCCGACCGTCTCGGCAACCGACCACGTCGTACCGTCCGTCGAACGGCTCGCCCGCAGCGAGAGATTCGCCCCGGAGGCGGAGAGCGCCTTGGTCTCCCAGATGACGACGAGGACGCCGTCCCGGTCGACGGCGATGCTCGGGTGCCGGTCGGCCGCGTTGTCGTTCGCGCTGACCCGTACCGGCGTGCCCCAGGCGGCCGACGGGTTGGCCCGAACCGCCGCCAGGATCTCCCAGTTGTCCGGATTGGTGCCACCACCGGCGGGCTGACCGGCGGGCGGGGTGTGACCGGTCCAGCCCGCGTCCGGATCGAACCGGTTGTCCTGCCAGGTCACGACGATGCCCCGGTGCCTGGTCACCGCGACCGAGGGGAAGAGCGAGGCCGGGTGGATGGGCGAGCGGGCGTCGTCCGGCGTACCGGCAACGATGACCTTGCCGGCGGCGGAGATGTTGACCGGAGTCCGGTCGACACCGACCACCTGGACGTAGACGTCGAACGCGCCGCCGGCGTTCTGCGCCCAGGCCACCACCGGGTGCTGGTCGTCGAGCAGGGCGATGGCGGGCTGCTCGGCACGCCCCTGCCCGTTGCTGAGCTTCACCGCGGAGTCGAAGCTCTTGCCACCGTTGCGGCTGTGCCGCAGGTAGATCTCCGGCCGGTGGGGCTGTTCCTGGCCGCGCGCGTCCTGCCACACCACCCAGACGTCGTCGCCGGAGGCGGCGACCCGGGGGGCCCGGGCGGTACCGGAGGCATCGGAGAGCACCAGGCCCTTGTCCGCGTGCTTGTCGCCGTGCCCGTCCAACCTGCGGTACACCACCGACGTACGGTGGTCCTCGTGCACCTGGGCGACCACGTGCCGGACCCGCCCCGCCACCGCGACGTCGGCGAACCCGGCGAACCCGGCCTGCTCACCGAGGACCAGGCTGGCCCGGTCGTCGGCGTCGGCGGGACGCGGCAGCGCGATCTCGGGCGCCGGCTCAGCGGCCCGCTTCACCGACACGAACACCGGCGACGTGGCGCCGCGCAGCTGGTCGGGGAGGTTCGGGTCGGCGTCCCGACCGGAGAGTTCACCCGGACCGCGCACCTCCACCCGGTACCAGGTGTGGTCCCCGGACAGGGTGAGCGGCAGCAGGTACGTCTGGTCGTCCCTGGTCGGCACGAAGGTCGCGACCGGACCCGCCGAGCGGCCCGGCGCGGCGTAGACGAGCACCCGCAGACCGACGGCGGACCTGGCCCGGACTCGCAGCGCGGCCCGCTTCGAGAGCTGACGGTCGTTGACGATGACCTCGTCGCCGCCGATGGCCTCGAACCGACCATCGCCGTCGACGTCGGCCTCGAGGGTGACGAACGGACCGTCCGGGCTCAGCGACACCGTCGTCCGACCGGCCTTGAGCGCGTCGAGGATGGCGCGGACCGAGCGTTCGGCGGCGAAGACCCAGGTGGTCGGCCGACCGGGGGCGCTGGCCGGCCGCAGCTCCTTGAAGTGGCTGTCGCTCGCCGCTACCGCACCGAAGCGGAATCCGTGGTTCCAGCGGTTCTCGGCGTACTCGATCTCGGTCTCGGGGTCGCTGCTGGCGTTCCAGACCTCGACCGTGTCGACCCCCTGCACGCTGGCGTTCTCGTTCGGACCGGCGGCGGTGGTGTACTCACCGTCGTCCGGGTGGGCGACCGACCAGACCGCGTCCTGGGCGTGCGCGTCCCAGATCGACTGCTGCACGTGACGGAACGGCGCGGACCCGGGCGGGTTGGCGCCGTCCACCACCGTGTCGACCGCGCCGAGCACGACGGCGTGCGGCGACCCGTTCGCCTCCTCGCCGGTGAGCAGGAGCAGCCGGTTCGACGTCCAGAGCGGGTCCCAGTGCTGGTCGAAGGTGCGGTGGTCGGTGAGCGGCATGAAGGCCAGGCCGACCGACTCCGCGTAACCGATCTGGTCGCTGACCGGCAGGTTTCCCGGATCACGCTGGTCCGACAGTTGCCGTGGGGCGCTGCCGTCCGACGAGTGGTCGTCGTGGACATGGGTGTCACCCGCCAGCCACACGCCCTTCGGCTCGTCGTGTCCGCCGGGCTTACGCTCCTCGCCGCTGTCCGCCCAGGCCGCGGAGCCGGGCAGAAGTCCGGCGGCGGCGACAACCGCGCCACCGACGGCGATGAACTGTCTGCGGTCTAGTTCCATCTGGTCCCCATTTTCACGCGCACCCGCCCCGGCTTCAGCCCGCGGACCTGCAGGTACGCGGCGCCCGACGGATTTGATCAACGTCATGCGCGGCAAACGCTAGCCACCCGAAGCGGTGCACCAGGTAAATCGGAAGTAGCGCTGAAATGACTACGTTCGTAGCTACCCACCGGTATGTGTCACACCATAATCAAACGGTAGAAAATCGACATACTTCGTCTTGAGGAGGCGGTCGGGCGCGCGGTCAATGGCTAGCACAGCGGGGCCCGCCCTGTCCGCACCCCACCGTAGCCATCCACCGCTCACCATGTTCCTTGACAAGCAAATGAAAATCATTATCGTTTGCGTCGAGACGCGAGAAGCGTCTCTGTCCATGAAGGAGAACCGCATGCGTGGGAGAACCACAGGGCTCGTCGCCGCTATGGCCGCGTTCACCGCAGGCATCCTGGCCTTTTCCGCCCCGGCGCAGGCCAGCGCCATCACGGTGATCTCGCAAGGCCACGTCGACGCCATCGACGTGGCCTACGAAGAGGGCGAGTGGGGCATCACGATCCACGACGAGACGGTCGAACCGGACGTCGAGCGCGACCCGGCCGACGTACTCCTGGTCGCCAGGCATGAGGCGAAGACCACCGTGCCCGACGACCCGACGTACGCGTTCCTCGGCGCCCCCGGCGCCGAGGTCTGGGTGCTTCCCGAGACGCAGGACACCGCCCTGCTCTGGCCCGGCCTTTCCGCCGAGGAGGTCGAGCCCGGCGTTTTCGTCGGCGACAGCATCCAGATCCGGTTCAAGCAGGTGCTCGGCCCGGACGGGCTGAGCCTCTTCACCACCGACCCGGTCGGCGCGCCGACCGTCCTCGTCGACAGCGAGGACGGACTCCCGGACGCGGTCACCCTGCCGGCCGGTGCCCACCTGCACGCGAACTGGGCGTTCGAGAAGGCCGGCGTCTACCTGATCAAGGTCGACGCGACCGCCCAGCTCGCCGCGGACGGCACCAGGGTCACCTCGGCCCCGGCCTGGATCAAGTTCGCCGTCCTTTCCTGAGACCGCTCGGACCGACCGGTTCGCGCCTCTGACCCCCGGAGGATTCTCGTGACACTCAAGACCCGACTGCTCGGCCTCACCTCGGTACTGACCGTGGCGGCGACCATCTTCACCGCCTCGCCGGCAATGGCGGCCACCATCGAAACCGGGCACCTCGACGTGTTCGATGTGGACTACAACGCGGCGAACAACACCCTCACCCTCGACCTCAGGACGTACGAGCCGGACAACGACGACCTGTCGCCGGCCGGCACGGTGCTGCGGGTGGTACCCGCCGCCACGGCCACGATTCCCAGCGGGACCGCGTGGCAGTGCCTCGGCCCGGCCGGAACCTCCATGTACGTGGCCCCCCAGACCCTCGTTTCGGACCGGCTCTACGCGGGCTGGAACACCACCGACGTGCCGGCCGCGCAGGGGCCGGTCAAGCTGGAACTGACCGGCTGGTCCGGGCCGCCCGGATCCCGTTTCGCGCTCTACACCACCGCCGGATTCCCGGCGACGCCCAGCTTCAAGCTCAACACCAACCCGGCCACCGGCTGCCCGGTCTCCGTGTGGCCGGGCGGCATCGCCAGCGGTACGCACGCCCACGGCAACTGGGCCTTCTCCACCGCGGGCACCTACACCCTGACCTTCAGGGCAACCGCGCTCAACGGCGCCGGGGCCACCTCCGGCGCGGTCACGTACACCTTCCAAGCCGGCTGATCCGGCACCTCCGCGACCACACCAACCGTGCGGGCCGATTCCACCGGGAGTCGGCCCGCACGGTTGACGGCGTCACGAACATAGGAGAACCAAGGAATGTCAGGCATGGCGAGAATCCGACTCGCCGCGGCAACCGCCCTGGTGACAGCGGCGACAGCGCTCGCCTCGTCGGCACTGTCCGCCACCGGGGTCAGGGCGGCACCGCCGCAGAGCACCGAACGAACCGTGATCAACAACGTGCACACCGACGCCGTCGACGTGCAGTACGTGGACGGGAACCTGCGCCTCAAGACGCGGATCGGCAACGCGCCGAACCACGTGGCCGCCGACCCGAGCGAGGTCATCTTCCAGCTCTTCGACAACGAGCTCTCGGCGGCGGCCGTACCGGACCTCCCCGAGTACGCGTTCCTCGGAACCGCCGGTACGCCGCTGTGGCTGGCCCCGATGACCCAACTCGACGGACTGCTCTGGCCGGGCTGGGACACCGAGAGCCTGCCCGGCGGACTGTTCACCGACGATGCGGTGGACCTCCACCTGCGGGCGGTACGCGGACCGGGGCGGGTGGAGGTGTTCCAGACCGACCCGATCGGCATACCCATCCGCAACTTCAGCTCTGCCGACCCGGCGTACACCTCACTGCGCCAACCGGTGTTCTCACACGTACACGCCAACTGGGTCTTCACCGCGTTGGGGCGTTACACCCTCACCTTCGAGGTCACCGGCACCATCGCCGGTGGCGCCACACTGAGCTCGGGACCGGTCGACTACACCTGGTTCGTCGGCGGCACCTCGGCGCAGGACGTCGTCGGCGCGCAGACCACGACCGTGGTCACGGCCGACCAGCCGTCGTCGTCGGAGGGCTCGCCGGTGACACTGACCGGCACCGTCGAACCGCCCGAAGCCGACGGCTGGGTCGAGTTCCTCGACGGTGACACGTCGCTCGGTTACGGCGAGGTCGGCGCCGACGGCACCGCGTCGCTCGCCACCACGACTTTGTCGGTCGGCGGACACTCGATCACCGCCCGCTTCTCACCCCGGTACGGCAACGACTACCAGCCCTCGACATCTGCGCCAGCGACCCACCAGGTCACGCCCGGCCAGGGCACTCCGCCCCCGACCGGCTCACCCACGTCGACCCCGACCAGCACACCCACACCCACGCGCACACCCACGCGCACCGCGACCGCGTCTCCCGGCCCCACGCGTACCGCCTCCCGCACGCCAACCGCGACCGCCACCGCGACGGTCCGGCCGACCACCGCCGCGCCGACCACCCCGGCCTGCGTGCCGACCACCCGGACAACCGGGGTCGTGCTGAACCAGGGACACGTGGACTACGCCGTCCGCGTCGTCAACGGTCGCCTCGTCTCGCAGGTCAAGGACGGTACGACCACCAACGGCACCACCTGGCGCAGCCCCGCACAGGTGGTGTTCCAGCTCAAACCGGCCGCGGCGGTCACCGTCCCGCCCGGAGGGCAGTTCGACTTCCTCGGCGCCGCCTCCTCGACCGTGTGGCAGATCCCGCAGACCCAGAACCAGAACCTTCTCTGGGCCGGTTGGAACACCGAGGAACTGAAGGCGTCGCAGGTCTCCGGACCGGTGACCTGGAAACTCAGCGGGGTGAGCGGCCCGGGAGCGATCGCCGTCTACCAGCTTGACGCGTTCGGCAAGCCGGCCGTCGTCTTCAACAGCGCGGACGGGCTCCCGGACAGCTACGACATCGCCCTGGGTACGCACGCGCACGGCAACTGGGCCTTCACGAAGCAGGGCGTCTACCGGCTCACCTTCACCCACTCGGCGAAGCTGGCGTCGGGCACGACCTCGACCGACACGCAGGTGATGACGGTCGCGGTCGGCGACACCGACCCGACCACGCTGCTGACGAAGACCACCGGGACCGACTGCGGCGGCTCGGGCGGCCAACTCCCCACCACCGGGACCTCCCTGGTCAAGCCGATCTCCCTCGGCGCGGGCCTGCTCCTGGCCGGCACCTCGATGCTCCTGGCGACCAGGATTCGTCGGCGCCGGACGGTGGCGGCGGACGGAGCCACCACCGACGGCTGAGGTTCCAACCCTTCGCGACAAACGACGCCGGGGCAGGTACGCGAACTCGCGTACCTGCCCCGGCGTCGTTCACCGTCGCGCCGTCGTTCCGTCGCGCAGCGACTAGCGGACGTACCTGGCGAGCAGGCCGTGCCGGGGAGCGAACAGCCAGGCCACCAGGAAGACGGCGGTGAGGGCGAGCACGATGGTGCCTCCCACGGGCAGATCCCACGACCAGGAGACATACAGACCGAGCAGGGCCGACAGGCCACCGATGACGGGTGCCAGGAGCATCATGACGCCCAGTCGGTCGGTCAGCAGCCGGGCCGCCGAGGCCGGGGTGACCAGCAGGGCCAGGACCAGCACGTTGCCGATCGTCTGGACCGAGATGACCACCGCCAGGGTGACCATCACATAGAGCACGATGTCCAGCCAGAACGTCCGGAGGCCGAGCGCGCGCGCCATCTCCCGGTCGAGGGTGACCGCGACGAACTCCTTGTGCAGCAGGAACGCGACCAGGAGCAGGGTCACCCCGGTCAGACCCACGACAAGGATGTCCCGGTCCGGAATGCCGGTGATGGAGCCGAAGAGGAACTGTTGCAGCGAGCCGGCGTAGCCCGGTGCCCGCGAGATGACCACGACGCCGAGCGCGAACGCGGCCACGAAGAAGACACCGATGACGGAGTCCTCCTTCAGCCTCCGGTTCTGCGAGAACACCGCGATCAGCAGGGCGGTGAGCACGCCGGCGATGGTGCCGCCGAGCACGAGGTTGCCCGAGATGACAAACGCGACCGCGAGGCCGGGGAAGACCGCGTGCGCGACCGCGTCGCCGATGAACGCCATCCCGCGCAGGACCACATGGCAGCCGATCACCCCACACACGATCGCCGACATCACCGCGATGAACAGCGCCTTGGGCAGGAAGGCCAGATCGGGGTTGAGCAGATCGGCGAAGAAGTCGACCGGTGGCATGTCACGCCCCCACGGTCGCGGCCGGGGTGGCGGGCAGGCCCAACGCCCGCAGCACATGACTGCGCTCGCTCACCTGGAATGTCTCCATCCACACCTGAGGGTCCTTGAGCTGGTCCGGGGTACCGGTGGCGATCATCGTCTGGTTCAGCAGGGCCAGCCGGTCGCAGCCGTACACCGCCGCCGCCAGGTCATGTGTGGCCATCAGAACCGCACTCTCCTTCGCCAGCGCGGCGAACAACTCGCCGAGCAGTTCCTGTGTGGGCATGTCCAGGCCGGTGAAGGGCTCGTCCAGCAGGAGGATCCGCGGCGCGACGGCGAGCGCTCGCGCCACGAGTACGCGCTGCCGCTGGCCGCCGGAGAGTTCCCCGACCGGACGGCGGCGCAGGTCGGTCAGGCGTACCCGGTCCAGCGCCTCCCCCACCGCGTGCCAGTCCGGCACCCGGGGTCGGCGCAGCAGCCCGATCCGACCGGTCCGACCGGTCATCACCGCGTCCTCCACCGAGATGGGAAAGTCCCAGGTGAACTCGTGGCGCTGCGGCACGTAGCCGACGGTCGCCGTACCCGCCTTCGCCGGCCCGCCCGCGACCGTGACCCGACCAGCCTTGGCCCTGACCAGGCCGAGTACGGAGCGCAGCAGGGTGGTCTTCCCGGCCCCGTTCGGACCGACCAACCCCACCAGTTCCCCGATGTCGATCGTCAGGTCGACCTCGCTCAGGGCGAGTCGCCCACCGAGTTCCACGCTCAGCCCCTCGACCACGAGCAACCCGCTCACCGGTCATCCTCCGGCCACGCCGTCGCGGTGTCCTGGCCGGCGACGGGCCCGGTTCGGCCGGCGGCGCGTTCCGCCTCGGCCCGTCGCTTGGCGCGACCACCCCGTACCAGCACCCCGATCACCACGCCGACGAGCACCAGCCCGACGACGATGGTCACCACTGTGGCGACGGTGGCAGGAGGCAGACCGCCCTCTTCGGCCGGTGGTCCGGCTCCCGCACTCGGGGCCGGAGACGGGGCGGCGGTACCGGCCGCCGGGGACGGGGCGCCAGCCATCGGGAAGGCCGCGGCGAACGCCGCGTCGGTGCCGGTGGCGTCCCCGATCGCGAATCGGAGCACTCCGGTGCTCCTCACCGACCTGCCGTCGGCCAGGTCGGCGGAGATCTCGAGAGCCACGAGGTAGACGCCGGGCGTGGCGAAGACCCAGTTCGCGTGCGTGTGGGTGTTCGTGTCCACCCACAGGTCCTGCGGGAGCGTCTTCGTGGAGTCCCACAGCACCTGCGGAGCACCGAGGTTGCCAGACTGGAGATAGACGACCAGGCTGCCGGGCCCCTGGACGCCGGTCAGCTTCATGGTCACACCACGCTGGATCGCCTCCATCACCCTGGGGTCCTGGGTGTTCCAGCCCACCCACACCACGTCCCGGTTCTGCGTCTGCGGTATGACGTACACCGGTGTGCCGGGGCGCTGGCCGAGGAACGCGTACGCCTCGTCGTCCGGGATCGGCAGTACGGCGCTGTCCCGTACCCGGATCACCACGTCCGACGGCTGCCGCCAGACCGACGGTACGACGGTGTCGTCGTGCACCCGTACCGTCCAGGTCCCGCCTCGGTAATGCGGGCCGATGTCGACGTGCCCGCCCTCCAGCACCACCCGACCGGTGTCCTCGCGCTGGTTCGGGTCCACCGTCTGTTCCTGGCGACCGTCCGGAGCCGGGGTGGGTGCGGCCGAGAGGGGCGGCGGAGGTGCCAGCAGGATCGCTGCCAGGATCGCGGCGGCGGCGCCGGCCACCCGCGACGGGTACCCACGACGGGCGGGGGTGGTGCCTCGTGTCATCTCGGTCCTTCTCGTGTTCGTCGGTTGAGGCACTCGGCCTGTCGGTTGAGACACTCGGTCTGTCGGTTGAGGCACTCGGTTCATCGGTTGAGGCACTCGGCGAGTGAGTCGGCGTTGAAGCGCATCATCTTCAGGTAGGTGTCGACGGTCGGGCCGAAGGCGTCGCCGTAGATGGGGCAGATCGCCACCCCCTGCTCGTTGGCGACCTCGACCAACGTGGCGGAGCGCGCCTTCAGACTCGGTTCGAGGAACACGGCCTTCACCCGCAGATTCCTGATCGTCTCGGTCAACCTGACCCGGTCGGCGAGGCTCGGCTCGGTGGCCGGGTTCGGTGTCACAAACCCGGCCACCGGGATGCCGTACGCCTGGGACAGGTAGGCGAACGCGTCATGCGTGGTCACCAGATAGCGGTTGGCCGGCGGGATCGCGCCGATCGTCGACGCCACGTACGTGTCGAGTGCGCTGAGCTCGGCCAGATATGCGTCGGTGTTCCGCCGGTACTCCACCGCGCCCTGTGGGTCGGCCTCGATGAGGGTGTCACGGATCAGTTCCACGTAGGACTGGGCGTTGCCGACGTCCTGCCACAGGTGTGGATCGATCTCCCCGTGCACGTGTTTCCCGAGGACGGCCTGCGGCAGTTGGAACACCCGGTCACCGGCGCGGCCCAGGAACCGGTAGCCACGCCCGGCCGGTACCTCCAGCAGGGCCTTGTTCGGCACCTCGATCACGGTGGTGGCGGGGTCGTACACCTGCTGGTCGACCTCACCGCCGCCGTGCGGGTCGGCGTACAGGTAGAGCCGCTCGGCATCGACGTCCACCGCGATGTCGGCGTGCCCACGCGCGAGGACGGACGGATCGGCGAGCCCCGGCACCGAGTGCGGGTCGACGCCGACGGCGAAGGCGAACCGCTGCTGCCCAAGCTCGACCGGTCTGGCCTGTGGAGTGACTCTGAGCTGGGCCTTGACCGTGAGGTGGTACACGCCCGGTTCGGTGAACGCCCAGCTCATGTGCGTATGGGCGTCCGGCGGCAGGACCGCGGTGTCGTCCCGGTAGCCGTTGCCGGGGTCGAACCCGTCGGTCGAGTCGAAGTACCGGTCGGGGGCGCCGAACGACCCCGTGAGGTAACCCACCAGCTTGCCCGGCCCCGTCACGTCCGTTGCCGACAACAGGACGTCCGAGGACCGGGTCGCCCCGAACCGCTGCCCGGTTCCGCGTACCCGCAGGCCGAGCCAGATGGTGTCCAGCGAGGCGTCCTCGACCATCGGGATGATCTCCGCGGCGTACCTGGTCGCGCCCTCGGCGAGGGCGATGTTCGGAACACCGTGTCGGAGGTTGGCATCCAACGTCTTGACCACGGACTGCGCCTCCAACAGCAGGTAGTTGCTGAAGGCGACGTCCGCGTACACGATGTTGCGCACGTCCCGCAGCGTCGGCTCGTACGCGTGCGAATCGGCGTTGTCCGGCACGATCGAGTCGACCAGCACCCGATCACCACCCACGTTGCGAACCAGGTCCGCCAGGATCCCGGTCGTGGTGACAACCTGGATCCGGTCACTGGTCGAGGTGAACGCGATCGGGGCCGCACACCCCGGCAGCAGGCCCGCGACGACGACCGCCCCGGCCAGCAACGCACCACGCCGGCCCGCGCACCGTCGTGATCGGACCGTGGCGCCGATGCGACGACCCGTCCGGAACCTGGGCAATCTCATCCCTCTTTCGTCCGCTAGCCGCCCGAGGCCGACGGCAGGTGACGCCACCCCGGGCAAGGCATAATGAAAACCGTTATCAGTATCCTAGTCATCCGGCACGACAGCTGTGAAGCCCGACCGGCGGTGACGGGACCTTGGGCCCTGGCTCTGGTCGACCTGACGTCGCCGACACGACGCGCACTGGTCTCGGCCGGTCCGCAGGCACACCCGTTGGCCCGGACCTGAGCCAGGTCCGACGGATCCGACTTTCGGGTACGCGAAAAGCCGGGCCCCCGTGAGGGGCCCGGCTTCCGTTTCCGCTATTCGTACTGGTTACTTGGTCCAGACGTCCTGGACGATGTGGGCGGCCTGGTTCTCCCACTGCGCGTACGCGTCCGGGAACGCCGACACCTGAACCTTCTGCGCCGCCACCGTCAGCGGCAGATCCTGCCAACCATCAACCTGCTTCAGGTTGCTCAGGAACGCCGTCGCCGCGTACGTCGGGTCCGTGATCTGCTCCGGGGTACCCCAACCCGACGACGGGCGCTGCTGGAACAGACCCAGGGAGTCGTGGTCGTTCATGTCACCCAGATGGCCCAGGTTCTCCAACTTCGACTCCTGCATCGAGGTGGCGACCGCGATCACCGCACCTCGCTCACCCATGCCGAGCTTCTTGGCCGTGTCAGTGATGGCCTTGGCGTTGTCGGTCTGCTCCTTGGAGAGGCTGATCTCCGACTGGGCACCCTGGGTGCCGTGCGGCACCAGCTTGTCCATGGCCGGCTTGTCACTGGTCACCTGCGCGACGGTGGTCATCGCCGGGGCGGTGTGCTCCACCGGGGCCGCGAACGCGTGGCTCGCGGGGCCGGCGACGGCGCCACCAACGAAGGCAAGGCCAGCGATACCAAGAGCGGTCTTACGAACGAACGAAGCTTCAGTAACAGCGGTGAAAGTCGTCTTCACGATGGTTCACCTTCCAATCGGGGGTACCGAGGCGCACACAAGTAAAGGGGGGAAACAGGTGCGTCACTCGGGAAGAAGTACGAGGCCACAGGCCCTCATGAGGCGGGGAGAGAACACTGCCTCGGCGCTGCTCCAGTCGTACGCGATGTATAACGACCCCACCCCCGCCAACATTCCGCCGACCACGCCCCGGACCCAGTTGATCAAGCCGAAAAACCTCGCACCGGAGACATCTCGCGCAGCCGGGCCTCGGGTACGGAGAAAGCCTGTAGACATGTCCGCCACGTGATCGGACGGGCGGGCCGTCCGGTTCGCGGCGTACGGCGAGTACTGGCCCGTTCTGCGAAGTCGGGAGGGTCGACTGCACGATGAGGGCGGCAGAGGGACAGACCGTAGAAGGAGACCACTCCCTGCACGACAGGCTGTCGGCGCCCCCGTCGGCCGACACCCCGTCGCGCAGGGCCCCTCGTTCCCCAAGACCTGGCCGCGACTCGAACACGGCCGTGCGGGCAACCACCCGCCCGCCTCTGCATGATGCCCCGGACACCTCCCGTCCTGCGGGGATGGGCGAGTGCCTTTTGCGGCAGATCAATAGGGTGTTCTCTATGACGCGCGCTGGTGCTGGTGACCCGCGGTCCCCTCGGGTCCGTCCCCCGCTCCGCGAGCCCAGCAGCCACCAGCTACGACTGTTCCTGGTGCTGGCCGAGGAGTTGCACTTCGGCCGCGCGGCCCGGCGCCTGTTCCTCACCCAGCCCACCCTCAGCCAGCAGATTCGGGCTCTGGAGGACCGACTCGGCGTCGACCTGTTGCGGCGCTCCTCCCGGCGGGTCGAACTCACCCCGGCCGGTCAGGCCCTGGTGCCCGAGGCACGCGAACTCCTGGCCGCCATGACCCGCCTCCAGGAGGTGGCTGCCTCCTTCGCCCGGGAGGCGCGGGGTCACGTGCGGATCGGGGCCATCGGTGGCGAGGCGGCCATGCCCTACACGGTCGCCATCCTCGCCGAACTCTCCGCCCAGCATCCCGGAGTCACCGTCGAGATCCGCGCCGTCGACCTCGCCGACCAGGTCGAGGCCCTGATCCGAGGCGAGATCGACGCCGCGTTCCTTCGCCCGCCACTGCCGCCCGTACTCCGGGGTCTGCACCTCGCGACGGAGCCCCGCGTCGCCTGCCTGCCCGCGAACGACCCGCTGGTGGAGCAGGCACCGCTCACCCTGGCCCAGCTCGCCGACCACGTGGTGGTCGACCTGCCGGCCCAGGTCCGCGAGTGGTGGGACCACTGGACGGTCAATCCCCGACCCGACGGCAGCAAGGTCCGCTTCGGCCCGCAGGTCGCCGACCTGGAGGCGATGCTGCTGGCCGTCGCCCGAGGCCAGGCCATCACCTTTCTCCCCGCCGCGGCCGGCCGTCTCTACCCGCGCCCCGGCATCGCGTACGTCGACGTCACCGACCTGCCCATGTCCAGCGCCGCTCTGGCCTGGGTTCCCCACCACCGGGAGCACCCGGCCCTCGCCGCCCTGATCAGCGCGGCGCGCACCGTCCTACGGCGCGACAACCACCTCGCGGAGGTGTGACCGAACCACGATCGACCGAACGGCTGACCGCAGCCCCGGGTTCCGCCGACACGTTACGACTGGCGGCCCTGCCGGGGCGCTGGGCGCCGGTCCTTCCGCTTTGCCGTATTACTCCCTTATCACCGGTAATCTGGCACCGAGGGAAGGAGGTGGTCCGATTGGCAACCGCGCAGAAGCAGGACGTGATAGATCTGCTGCTCGACCAGCACATCCAGATCAAGACCCTGTTCAGCCAGGTCAGCAGCGCCCAGGGCGCGCAGAAGCGAGAACTCTTCGAAGATCTGGTCCGGCTGCTGGCGGTGCACGAAAGCGCCGAGGAGATCGTCGTACATCCGACCGCCCGGCGAAAGATCGAGCACGGCAAGCGGGTGGTGGACGCCCGGACGGAAGAGGAGGACCAGGCCAAACGCAAGCTGGCCGAACTGTACGAACTCGGGGTCGACCATCCCTCCTTCGACAGCAGCCTCGCCGCATTCGCGGAAGCGGTCGTCGAACACGCGAGTCGAGAGGAGTCGGAGGAGTTCCCGGCCCTGCGACAGAGCCTGTCGGCGGAGCAACTGCGGCGCATGGCCGGAGCGGTGCGCGCCGCCGAGGCCGCCGCCCCCACCCGTCCCCATCCCCACAGCGGTGAGTCCAGGATGGCCAACCTCGCCGCGGGTCCCCCGATGGCGGTGTTCGACCGGCTGCGTGACACTGTGCGTGGCTGGCGGGAATCGAACGACGGCAGGGACTGAGCGCGTACGGCGGCGCGGCCGGCCACGACCGGGCACCACAGTCACCGACCAGCACGGAGGAGACGATGCGCGCTCCGCCACCGCCACGGGTGGCCCGGCCGGTGATGCGCCATCAGTGGAACTGGATCACCTTCATGCACTGGCGTTACCCGCCCGCGCTGGTCCAGTCCATGCTTCCGCCGGGACTGACGGTGGATACCTTCGACGGGTCCGCCTGGATCGGACTGACCCCGTTCCTCATGGAAGGCGTTCGAGCGCCGGGCGTCCCGGCCGTACCCTGGCTGTCCCGATTTCCCGAGACCAACGTCCGGACGTACGTCCGGGACCAGCGAAACCGCGCCGGAATCTGGTTCCTGTCCCTGGACGCCGCCCGTCTGCCCGCCGTCCTGGCCGCCCGCGCGGGCTACTCGCTGCCCTACTTCTGGTCCGACATGACGGTACGGCGAACCGGCGAACGCGTCGACTACCGGTGCACACGCCGCTGGCCCACCCCGAGCGGGCCGCACTGCGACGCCGAGGTACGGCTCGGCCCCCCGCTGACCGGAACGGAACTCGACGACCGGGCGCATTTCCTCACCGCTCGCTACCGCCTGTTCAGCGTCATCCTCGGCCGGCTCGTCGCCGCCGAGGCGGAACACCCCGAGTGGCCTCTGCACCACGCCGAACTACTACGTCTGGACCAGAACCTGCTCAGCTCGGCCGGCCTCCCCCCACCCGACGGGCACCCCCTGCTCCATGCCTCACCCGGTGTTCCCGTACGGGTGGGCATGTGGCACCGATGAGACGAGCCGCACCAGCCGCTACCGGGCCGTCCGCGACGACACCCGAGGCAGGCCGGTGAGACGTCGTGGTCCGTCCCGTACCGCTGATTACGACGTCAGCGTGGTCGGCTCGGGCCCCAACGGCCTGGCCGCGGCCGTGCTGTTCGCCCGCGCCGGGTTACGCGTCGCGGTGTACGAAGCCGCCACCGAACTGGGCGGCGGGGCGCGGACAACAGAGCTGATCTCGCCCGGGGTCTGGCACGACGTCTGCTCGTCCGCCCATCCCATGGGCCTCGCGTCGCCATTCATGCGGGCCTTCGACCTCTCGGCACACGGCGTCACCATGTTGCGTCCCGACGCGGCGTACGCCCATCCCGTCGACGGAGGGCGGGCGGGCGTCGCGTGGAACGACCTCGACCGTACCGTCGACGGGCTCGGTGCCGACGGCCCCCGCTGGCGTGCCCTGCTCGCGCCGCTCGTCGCCGACTGGACCGACGTCGTCGAGTTGGCCATGGCCGACCTGCGCGGCCCACGGGGGTTGACGTCCACGGCAGCGGTACGGTTCGGCGCCCGGGTCGCGTACCAGTCCCGGAGCATGCGGCGGACCAGGAGCGACGAGTCAATCGCGGGCGACATGCTGACCGGCGTCAACCTGCATGCCGCCGTGCCGCCGCAGACGCTCGCCGGGACCGCCGTCGGCCTGGTACTGGCGACGCTCGCCCACGCGGTCGGCTGGCCGATCCCACGTGGCGGCAGCAGGACGATCGTGGCGGCCCTGGCTCAGGACATCCTTCGCCACGGCGGAGAACTGTTCACCGACTGCCGGGTCGACGACGTCCGCGACCTGCCGCCGTCGACCGCCGTCGTGCTCAACCTCACCCCCGCGGTGATCGCGCGGACCGCCCGCCCGGTGCTGCCGGCGCCCTACCTGCGCAAGCTCTCCCGCTTCCGGTACGGCCCCGGGGCCTGCAAGGTCGACCTCCTGCTCTCCGGTCCGGTGCCGTGGCTCGCGGACGGCTGCGACCGGGCCGGCACGCTCCATCTCGTCGGCGGACGGGAAGCGGCGCTCGCGGCGGCGCGAACGGTCGCCGCCGGAGCGCACCCGGAGCGCCCGTACGTTCTCCTGACGCAGCCGGGCGTCGTCGACGACAGTCGCGCACCCGAGGGACGACACACCCTGTCCGCGTACTGCCACGTGCCACTCGGCTCCGATGTGGACGTGAGCGAGGCCGTCCTGGACCAGATCGAGCGTTTCGCGCCCGGGTTCCGGGACCTGGTGGTGGCCCGACACGTACAGACAGCGGCGACGCTGGCCAGGTACAACGAGAACTTCTCGGGCGGGGACATCCTCTCCGGCGCACTGAGCCTCGGGCAACTCGTACGCCGTCCCCGGCCCGGCGTCGCCGCCTTCTCCACGCCGGTAGCCGGCCTCTACCACTGCTCCGCGGCCACCCCACCGGGGCCGGGTGTGCATGGCATGGCCGGCTTCCATGTCGCCAGGCGGGTGCTGCGACGCCACTTCGGCCTGACCGGTGACCCGCTGCGGCTGCTCCGCCCCGCCGCGCCGCCCGAACACGACTCCGCGCAACCGGGCCGATGACCTGTGGCGTGGGCAGCTCCTACCCTGCCGCACCGCCCGGCCGTCCGCCCGCCGTTCCGAACGTCACCTGGAAATCACGCAGTGCCACCGTGAACATCGGGCGGCGGTGGGCGAGGTATGCCAGCGGTCCTCCCGGCTCGACGCTCCACCGCGTGTCAGCCCTCGCCAGTTCCGCCCGGCCCCGTACCGGGGTGAGGCGGACTCCAGAGCCAAGCGGCTGCGCCACGGTGAGTCGGAACGGCCATCGCCCGGGCAGCCGGCGTCCCGGTCGGATCAGGCACCGGGCGATCGTCAGTGACGCCGCGCGGGCCGATGCCGTGATCGCGTCGTTCCCCGGCACCGCTCCTGAACTGATCTCCAGCTCAGCCAACTCCTTGGGGATGCCCCAGAGCTCGCGTCCGCCATCGCGAGAGCTGCGGCTGTCGACCCAGATGTCTGTCACCGCCAACGCCGGCCGGGCCTTGACCCGGACCAGCACCGCGGCGAGCATTTCGCGGTAGTGCAGCACGCCGCCGGGCTGGTACTCGGCCCAGGCGCCAACAATGAGTCCCCGGCCGCCGAGCGTTACCGGACGTTCGATGTGCGCCAGCCCCTCGGGAAGTGGCGGCAGCTCCGCGTGCGGGACCGCCCAGACTGACACGTACATCTGGCCACGCAGGTCCCATGGCTCCGGCGGGTACGTCACGGTTCCCCCTGATGGATCCGCTCCATGCTGGCAGATAGCCGAAATCGCCGCAGAAGCTTCTCGAAAAGCGTGACGGCCGGTGTGGTCACGACCCGCCCAACGACGGCAGGATCACCCCCAACGTCTGGGCCGTGGGAGTGGTCAACAGGGATGCGATACTTCACCCAGACCTGATCAGCCTCGTGAAGGTGGGTATGGAGGTTTCGTACAGCCTGGTCGGCATCCTCGACGAGGACGGCACCACCATCCGCTACCGGCGGGTCGAGCTGCCCCTCGATCCTGACACCACGGTCGCGTTTGTGCGGATCGTATTCCGCCGGATGCTCACCGCCGACCCGGACGCCCTCCACCGGTACCGGCTCCCCGACGAGCCGTCACCGGACCCCGATCACCCGCACCACGCAGTGCCGCCCCGCGTCCAAGCCGACCTGCGCACCGTCGTCCCCAGCGACCGGGACAGATGGCTCTACCTGGCCAACCCCTACACCGAACAGTTCCACGTCTTCGAAGCCGGCACCGACCGCACCTGGCAGCACCACGGCACCCACGACCTGTAACCACGGGCGAAACCGTCCGGCGCTACGACCACGACCCTCCGCCGACCCGACCGGTACCGCCGTCGTCACCGGCGGGCGAGGCGTAGAGCACCGACAGCGCCCGGTGCAGCGCCACCGCGTCGACCTCGGGCGCCAGGTAGTCGTGCGCCCGGATCGCGTCGAGGAGATCAGCGTCGGGAGCCATCCCGTAGCCGCGCAGGTAGTAACTGACCGCGTCGGTCCAGACCCATCGTCCGTCGGTCCGGAACGCGGTCGGCACCACCTCGGGCCGGGCCGGATCGAGTACGTCCGGCGCGAGATCGGACGTGATCAGCAGCGGTGCGCCCGCGTCGAGGTAGCCCGCGACCCGATCCCGGTCGACCTGGTCGAGCCGCGGATGCGCCGAATCGAAACTCGGGCCGGCACCGGGTTCGAAGGTGTCGAACACCCGCGCGACCAGTGGCGCCACCGCCGGCGTGGCCGTCCAGAGCAGCGCGGCGAAACCGAGCGCGGTCCGCTGGTAGGCCGGCAGTGCGGCGGGATCGACGAAAGCCTCCACCTGCGGGTGGGTCTCCCCCGCGACGACCAGCACGTCCTGGAGCCCAGCGGCCAACCCGGGTAGGGACGCCTCATCATCCGCCTGAAGCAGGTACACCCGGCGAGCCGGCGGCTGCTGGGTGCCCATCGGCGGGAACCGCCAGACGCGCCAGAGCGCGCGAACCGGTGCGCCGTCGACGAGCGACGCCATCGCCGCGACAGCCGCGGCGTCGACCTCATCCAGCCCACCCGGTCCGGCGTACGGGACGGTCAGATCGATGACGTACGGGACGGCGGAGCCGTGCTCGGCCAGCACCTCGGGGCTGACCGGCGCCACCCCGTACAACGGGTGCGGGTCGGCGTCGGAGCGTTCAAGCTCGGCCAGCGCCTCGACGTCCTCGCCGGCGGCGCGCAGGACGTCGGACAGCAGCACGGCCTCGGCCTCGGCCACCACGATCCGCCCGGCGAGCGCGGCGAAGACCACCGCCTGGGCGGTCTCCACAAACTCACCCTCGACCAGCCACCGGCGACAGGCGGCGATCAACTCGTCCGGCAACCGACCCGACATCCGCAACAGCAGTTGGTGGAAGGCGGCGAGCTCATCGGTGGACCCGTCTACCGCCTGGGTCATGGCGCCACCTCTCCGTGCTGCACGTATCCGTCCCGCTGTGCGGTGCGGTCGTCCTGACGACGGCTGCGGCACCTCTCCGGTTCAAATCGGCCGGTCACTGTACCTGCTCACCGCCCTCGGGCCCGCCGTTACGCGGGCGGAGGTATTCGGCCATGGCCACGGCGTCTCACCACGCCGTGACCGACCGCACCGACACCGGATCGGCGGCTCGCTCGACGAGCACCACCACGCCCGAACCGTCTGGAGCGACCCGCCATTCGAAGATGTCGAACCGGGTCCCCTGCCGGACAACGACAGCCCCGGACCGCAGGTGCCGTGCGTCCATCGCCGACTCGGTCCGGACGACCAGCCGTACGAGACCGGCGCCGGCCTGGGAAGCATCCACTTCCGCGTACGCGACCAGCGGGAACGGCACGTGGAAGGTGTCACGGTCGGCACGGAGCCGGACAACGTCGTCGACGTGCAGCGTGAGCTGCGCCTCGCCGACGTACCGCGAGTTGTCCTCCGACAACCTCGTCGCGACGACCTGTGCGACCGCGCTGGCCGGCTCGAACCGCGGAGCGTTCCGGTCGAGCAGGTCATGCGTGAGGACAGCCATGTCGGTGTCCAGGTAGGCGTCCAGCAGAGCCGGGCCGTCGATCGCGTCGACGCCGAGGTAACCGCTCGCTGACCCGAACCGCCGAGCCCGGTGCTGCGACCGCTCCTGCGTCGTCGATGTCGCCAGCCCGTACCGTTGCACCAGCTCCATTCGGGGCGTGTGTGCCACGCCGCGGGCGCGGGCCAGGTCGCCGGCCAGTTCAGCCGCGTCGGCGACGGTGGTGCCCGGACGAAGCAGGGCGCGCCGTACCTCGCGGGTGAGTTCGGCCAGCACATCTGTGGGGGCGGTGCCGGCGTACGGCCGTACGATGGCGGTCACCTGACGCTCCACCTGCGCGGACCCGGGGCCGGCCGACGCCTCTCCGCCCGACCCGACGTTCGGCACGGCCCGAACCCGGACCCCCAGGTGGTCGCCGAGTTGCCGCGCCACGTCCTCCTGCCGCTGTACCGCCTCCAGGTACGCCTGGCTCTCTCCTGCCTCGGCGGGCTGGTCACCGCCCGATCGGTCCACGATCTCCCAGTCCTCGGACGTCTCACTTCGGCGCAGCTCACCGTTGACCACGACGGGTCCGAGCCCCGCCGGGTCGCTGTCACCGGGTACCACGCCGACGGCCAGATCGCCCCGCTTGACCAGCAGGTCCGCGAGTTCCCGGTCGGTCGTCCAGGGCTGGACGCGCTGGACGCCGCGCGACAGCCCTCGCCACTCCCGCTCGTCCGGGAGCCCATCGGGCCGAGCGGCCAACATCCAGACCTGTCCGTCCGCATCACCCGCGTACGTCCAGACCACCTCGGGACGGCTCAGGACCAGGCTCGGTGCCACCTTGTCGAGCGCATACCTGAACGGGTCGGAGCCGGCCTCGCCGTCGACGCCAGGCTCGCCCGCGCGCGAAGGGGACGGCCCCTCCTCCGGCTCAAGCAGCTCGGTCAGCTCATGTCCGAACAACAACCGTGCGTCGCCGGGAATCGGGATCCCCGGCGTCAGCGGCAGGAACTCCATGCTGGCGACCTCGGCCGGCAGCCGCGCGGCGCGGCCCAACTGACCGTCCAGGAGCACCACACCCGACCAGTCCCGGTACACGTTGAACACGTGTGCGACCCCACCCGCCGCGTTCCTCACCAGCACCAGACCCCGGGAACCGACCTCGGCCCGCTCGAACGCGTTCCGCACCGAATCGATGCCGGGTACCCGGAGCACCACCCCGGGATCCTCGTCCGCCAACCCCAACTGCTGACGTTGATAGTTCCGCACATGCGCGACGGGCAACGGCTCGGTACCACTCGCCTGGTGCGGCGCCGTATCCCACAGCGACATATCCGTCGCGATCGCCGTGATCACGCAGTTCGTCGCGAACGGCCCCTCCGGATCGCCGTGCCGCAACCGCGGATTCACCTCCGGCAACCACGGGTACGCCAACCGGATCCCGGCCTCCGAGCGGTTACCCGGAACCTCCCGGGCGAACATCCCGTCGCTGGAACCGTGCCCGGCCCAGCCGTCGCCCTGTCTTGACGAGGAGCCCGCTCCTCGTGACGAACTTGACGAGGAGCCTGCTCCTCGTGACGAAGAACCCGCTCCTCGTGACGAGGAGGAACCGCCCGGACCCGGATACGAAGGCTGCGGCCCGCCCATCGGCGCGTACGGCATCGCCCCCCACTGGCTTCTCGCCACCGCGTCGGTCCAGCGCGGACCAGGCTGAGGGTGCATCGGCATGGGCGTCGACGTCGGCACGGCCCAAGGCGCCGACGGAAGCCCGTGCGGTGGCGGCGGCAACGACGGCAAGCCGTACGTCGGCGGCGGCTGGAACGACGGACCCTGTCGCGGCGGCGCGGACGGCAGTCGCGGCAAACCCTGCGTCGGTGGCAGAGACGGTGGCGGCGGCAGCGGTGGTAGGCCGTGCGTCGGCGCCGGCTGTCCTGGTGGCGGTGCCGTTCTCCGGCTCGCCCGCCGACGCGCATCCGACTGGCCGCCAGGAACCGGCACTCCAATCGACTGGTAGATCATGCCGAGCTGGTTCAGCGCGTTGGTGATGTGCGCGTTGCCGCGCCCGGAATTCTGGAGCTGGCTGAGATGGCCGCCCACCCGTAGGACGAGGGAGCGCAGCGCCGGGTCGGTCCGCCAATCGGGTCGGTTCAGGCGTTGCCACACCTCGGCAATCTCGGAGAACGAGACCAGCGGAGCGTTCCGGCGTGGCTGGCTCCGGTTTGCCTGCCAGGCTGCCTCGATGACCCGGAGGACGACATCGGCCGCGGGATCGTTTGAGTTGTACGCGGAGCCGAAGGCGTCCCGCAACTCCTCCCGCGTGCTCGCCGGGCTGCGGGGAACGCCCTGCTGCCGCTGCTCGGCAACGTCGTAGCTGGACTGAACCACATCAGACATCGCCTCGTGGTGACGCCGGGCATCCGCGATCGAGACCAGGCCGCTTCCGTAGGTCCGTACCTCGACCACCACCAGCCTGACCGGCAGAAGTCCTTCGTTGGTGTCCAAGGTCCTGAACGAGGTACGGATGGTGAGTTCCTCGTTCTGGCGGGTCGGCGTGTTCGTCAGCCCGGGTGCCAGTCCATTGCGGAGGTAGTCACGGGTGGTGAAGCCAGCGGGATTCGGGATCCCGAGCGGGTCAACCGGCTGGTCGGCGGGGATGTTCGCTCGACGCCGGTACAGCTCGTCGAAATTCTCGGTTCTGGAACGGAAGACGGTTTCGAAGCCGCGCTCGATACCGTCGTGATCTTCCCGCAGGTACTGCCGGGCCGATTCGCTGAGGTCCTCGTCGCGGATGACCGACGGATCGACCCGCAGGGCGATCGGGAGATGATTCTTGATCATCCCACCCCCGATTCGTTGCCGGGCCACCCCTACGGCCTGCGCATAGAGCGCCACCGCGAAGCCACGCAGTTTGGCCACGTCATCGGGCAGGTCGGCGTTTTCCATTCGGCCGACCATGTCCTCCACGTCGCGGAGGCTGGTGGGGAATCGACCGTTGTTGACTTGGGACCAGAGCAGGTACCTGGCGGCGACCTCGTTCCCGAACTGCAACGCGGCGTCGAGATCGGTCCGGCCAAAGAAATTCTGCTCGGGATAGTCACGGATGTGGTCCGCGACGTGGGCGAACAGGTCGTACAGCCCCTCGGTCGGGGTGCCGAACGTGTGTTGGACCAATGCACCCGGCGCGGCGCCGAGGGGTCGGGGACCGATCTCCGTACTGCCGCCGGTGCGGGCAAGCCGGTGCCCCCTGTGACCGGTCAGGACGTCACCCGCCCCGTAGTACTGCGGTGGCCCATCGGTGTCCGGCACCGCGCTCAGGTCCGCGTCCAACCGCTCAAGCCAGTCCCAGATGGAGTCCGGGTCGGTCCGATTCTCCTCCCCCTGGCGCAGCAACCGCATGGGGCGGACCGTCGCCGCCTCCGGAATGTTGACCTCCTGGGCCGGAGTGCCGGGCGGGGCATCGCTCTGCCGCTCCCAGAAATGGCCGTCCGCGCGGGGAAAGAACCGCCTGCTGTCCACCTTCAGCACGGCGGCCCCGACGCCGAGGCCCCATACGATCGCAGTGTTGTACCACTGGTGTGGGGTCTTCGACAGCGGCATACGCAGCAGCCGGCTGAACTCGATCTCGATGCCCGATCCGCCGAAGCGGGAATAGGGCGTCCGGTCGACCATCGCCCGCGCGGACGAGTCGGACTCGACCACCGGCTGGGTCGCGCCGCTTGCCACCTTGCCGTCCGGATTCACCGTCAACGCCCGGAGGGCGATATCCGATTCGAGCAGACCGATCTCCCGCCTGTCGCCCGTGGAATCGCGGTCGGGGTCGACCGGAACCACTCGCTGGCCAGCCGGCGCCTGCGGATCGACCAGTACGACCTGACCATCGGTGGTGTGGTAGTAGAAGAGCCCGTGGCCACGCCGCAGGTTGGGACGTTCCACCAGGAGGAACGCCGCAGCCCCCGGACCCGCGTCCCGGACCGCCCGCTCCACCTCTGCCCGCGAGGCCAACGGCCAGCGCGTCGGGCTGGCGAAGTGTTCGGTGCCGCGCCGGGTGTCAACCGTCTGGTCATCGGTGTACCCGGCCCTCCGGACACCGCCGGGGAAAAGCCGCCACCGCGCCTCGTCCTGCAGGATCAGACAATTGTTCGGGTCGTCGGGTACCCCGACCTCGTCAACCAGGTCCTCGACCAGTGCGGTCAGCTCCGCGCTCGTCAACCGGACGTCGTTGGTACGCAGGAACCGTTCTCGGGCGGTCCGCCGTACGTCGGTCGACCCGGCGTCTGGCCGCGCCGACCCGCCCGTCTCGTTCACTGGTGCAACAACCGCACCCGAGTCGTCGTCACCCACCAACTCCGCCGGATCAACCACCCCGGCATTCACCGGCGGACGAACATCGTCGGTCAGCGGAAGGAAAACCCACTCCACATCCCCGTCCGGCCGCAGGGCCAACCCACCCCGTTGCCCATCAAGGAAAGCCACCGAGTCACGCGGATCAGCCCCCGGCTGATCAGCGACCCGGACCACGTTGATCGCATGCGAGGTCCCCGCCCCGACACCGTCCGAGGCCCGGCGCCGGGCCAACAGCACACCCTGCGCCCCCACCGGAGCAGCCGCCATCACCTCACGAACCGACTCCACATCCGTCCGGAACACCGGCGACAACACATCATCCGGCAGACGCAACTCCTGCCGCTGAAACGCCAACAGATGCGACTCCGGCATGGTCGCCTCCGGCGGAGCCTGCCAACCAGACTCCTCACCCCGCCTGAGATTCATAGCCGTGACCATCGCGACCAACACACAGTTCGTGTCAGACCCAGCCGGGTTCACCGACCCCAACCAGCCGAACTCCGCCCGCGCCCCCGCATCGTCCACAAACCGTGACGGAAGAAACCCAACCGACCCACCCGGCAGACCCGCACCCGCCCAACCCTGACCAGACCCACCAAACGACGACCCCGACCGAGTCCCATGCCCAGCCCCCGACCGGTATCCAGACCCAACCGACGAACCCCCACCAAAAACCTGACCCGACCCCGGACCACCCGGGAATCGACTCGAAGACCCGCCCAGACCCGAGTACCCCTGCCCCGGTGCCGACTGCGGGCCACTCGGCTGCCCGGCATCGGATCGCCGCCCCCGTCGGCCCCGGCTCGGCTCGCCCCCCGCGTTCTCCTCGGCCGTGAGCCCGGCGAAGGAGGTCGTCATCCCGTCGACCGGAACGAGCGGGCGCTGGAGCAGGGGCCTGATCGCCGCAAGGATGTCCCGGATGTCTCGCGCCCTGAGCGCGGCAGTGCGAGCGTCGACCACCGTCGGCGAATAGGTGCTGAGTTGCCGGGCGACCTCTTCCAAGTTCTGACCGGCCCACAGCAGTGGTCGCGGCCACGACGGGTGGGCCGGGCCGACGGAGATGGCCCCCAACTGCCGGGAGATATCCGCCACCTGACGTGCGGTGATCAGGCCCGCGCCGCTCGAAGGCGGCGCCCATTCGTTCATCTTGTCGAGGAACGAGTTGATCCGGTTCGTCAGAGCCGCCCCTGGCGACGGCTCGGCCTGCTCCCTACGCTCGCCCTCGGCACGCAGTGCGCCGAGCAGGTTCACGACTGTGTCGTGGTCACTGTCCATCTCGTCCACCGACACGCGCGCTACGCGGAGTCCCCGGATCTCGAATACGGCGGACGGTTTCATCCGACCTCGGTTGTCGGCAAGTTGTGCGAACGCGTCCGGGTCATCCGACCCGGTGTTCAAACCGACGGCGAACAACTGGTCGATCTCGACCTGAGGGTTCTCCCGCAGGGCATTGTCCAGATACTGGGCGAGCGTGTACCGCTCGACATCCGGCACCTCCGGAGTCTTCAGCCGTTCGAGGTAGTCCATCGTGTCGACGTCCGGCCACCGCCAATTGCCCGGGTCCTGGAAGTTGCTTTCCCTCGTGATGTGTCTGCGGAATCGCTCGCGCCACAACGTCCTGATGGTGGGAGCCTGGACTTCGAGGAAGGAACGTACCGGCCCCGGCAAACTCGCGCGGACCGCGCGGAGCGGATTCCGGAGACCGAGTGCAAGCAGGTTCTTCACCAACCTGCGCGTTCGGACGCTCGCGTTCTCGGCGGCGGCGGAGACGTGCGTGTAGGTATGGATCATGAAATCCCAGAGCTGTACGACTTCCGGCATGTGTCGGTACGCATCGACCTGATCCGGCCGGACACCCAGATAGAGCGCGACAACTCCTCGGCCAAACTCGATGCCGCCGCGCAGGAGTTGCTGCGGCTCAGGTGCGAGCCTGTCCCCTTGCACCAGCCACTCCGCCAGGCCCAGGGCGTCGCCGATGGGTACGTCGACGTTCCACTGGACATACATCTTGGTGTCCACGAACGGTATGAAAATCTCCGCATCCCGACCCTCGTCCGTGATCTCCCAGCCATCTTCGGGTCGGTAGATCTCCTCAATCGACGTCCCTCGCAAATTCGGGTCGTCCCGCCAGCGCGGCGCCTGCGTTGCCCGATCGAGGACTCCACGGAAAATCGGAGTGACGCCGCTCCAGGATGGCCGCCCCTCGTCCGCGACACGGTCGGCCACGGTCGGGTGGATTCTCTGCTCGACGATCGGGAAACTCGACCATCTACCCCCGTGGCGCAGACGGAAGGGAGCCGTTTCGCCATCCGGATAGAGAAGGCCGTCGGCAGCAAGAAAAAAGGACTTCTTGTCTACCGTCACGTCCATGTCGTGCGCCATCTCCACACCGGGACCGGCGCGCCTCTTCGCCAGGATCGGGCCCTGTTTCGGATCCACGTCCGGGCGTAGCCGCACGATCACCCGCAACTCGGCCTCGGCGGCAACGCCTTCGGCCGCACCGGTCAATGCGGCCGGGTCGACCACGTGCGAACCTTCCGGCGCGCCGATCTCATCGCTCATCGGAAGGAAGTAGATGTCCCCGAACGGGTCCGGCTCCTGCCCCCACCCGGCCCGCTGCGCATCGAGGAAGTGCACCTCACCACCGTCACGCACCACCACGTTGAACGCGTGCGAGGCACCCACCCCGAAACCCGCATCCCGTTCCCGGACCAGCACGATGCCCCGCGACCCCGCCGGGGCCGCCGCCATCAACGCCCGAACCGACTCCCAATCGGTCCGATAGACCCGCGCCTGGTCGCCCGGCAGGTTCAACTGCTGACGCTGACGCGCCACCAGATGCGACTCCGGCAAAGGCCCTGAAGACGGAACCTCCTCCACCAGGAACGTGTCATCCGGGTCCAGATTCATGTCTGCGGAGATCGCGAGCAGCACACAGTTCGTAGCCGACCCGTCGGAATTCATCGTCCCCAACCACGGATACATCGCCACCGCCCGCGCATCATCAGTCGCCGGCGACAACACCTCCTCGGCAGGCTCACCAACCCGCGCGGCATCCACCGGACCGGTCTGCCCCGACACCGCGAAACGGCCCCGCCGGGAGTCGTCAGCCGGAAGCAACTCGGCGGCTGGCCGGCGGCTCATGCCGTACAGGCCCTCCGGATAGGCGAAGTTCACCACCTGCCCGTTCGGCAGGTACGCCACCACGGTCATCCCGTACCGGTAGTACGTGTACTCCGTCCGGTCCTCCGGGTCGCGCTGAATGATTTCGTTGAGCCCCTGGCTCGAGTTCCGCTCGGGGTCGAGCCCGCCCGACCGCCCAGCCGGGCGGTTGGGCGAGGTGACCGGGGTGGTCGTCCGCTGGCCGTAACCGTGTCCGTCCAGTTGTTCCCGCAGCGGCTGACCGTCCTCGTCGAGCAGTTGTGACACCTCGGTGAGGACCACGCCGAGCCGGATCCCGGTGCCGGGCAGTTCGTACCGGTGGGCGAGCAGTTGCGCCAGGCGGGGACGCAGGTTTGGCTCACCGGTGAACTGCGCGGGGTCGACCAGGACGTCCCCGAGTCCGAAACCGGTGTCCGACATCAGGTACCGGTGCAGGAGCCGGGCCACCCGGGACGCCGGGTCGCTGCCCTGTAGCAGCCGCGATACGTCTTCGCCGGAGTCCGCGTCCCGAACGTCGGACCGGCTCGTTTCCTCGGGCCGCGCCGCCGGTGCCAGCGCCTCGAGCAGGACGTTCCCGAGGTCGCGGGCCGCCGGCAGAGCCATCGGGATGAAGGTTCGGTCGTCGGTGACCAGCGTGTTGAGGTTCGGACCTGCCGGCGCGGTGCCCCCCTCGGGCGAGCCCGGCGGTGGCGCGTCCGGCGACTGCGACTCGGGTTCCGGGACGCGCAGCAGGGGCTGCCACGGGTTGCTCGTGTCCTCCACCGACCTGGTCAGGTGCGCCGGTAGCAACCGGCGGGCCGACCCGCCCTCGGTCTGTCTCACCTCCCGCCAGACGAACGGCTGGTGCTGGTCGAGGAAGGTACGCACCGTCTGGTCGGCCCCGAACCAGCCCGCCACGCCCAGCAGCACCGAATGGGCGCCGGTACCGATGGTCTGCAACGCCTCGGGCATCCGGGCCGAATAGCTGATCTCGACGACGAAGGTGACGGCGTTGTTCTGTTCGTGCGAGCCGGACGTGCCGTACTGGAAGACGTTTCGCACGCTGTCCCGCTGACCGCGCCCGGAGCCTCCGCGCCGCTGTCCGCCCGGGCGGAAACGCCCGCCGCTTCCGGCGGACCAGACCGACGACTCACTCTCCTCCTCGGCGTCGATCGCCTCGTCGCGGATGGTCAGGCTCGCCTCCGGCCGGCTCAGGTCCGACGCTGGCGCGCCCAGCCGCCCGGTGATCCGGATGTAGACGAAGCCGGTCCCGTTCAACGGTCCGGGCGCCAGGAACCAGCCACGTGCACCCGAGCCGAACAGGTCGGCCGCCCACAGCTCGAGTGCGTCAGGGGAGAAAGTCCGGGAGATCTGCTGCCACAGCTCGTTCGGCCGATCCTGGTCCTGGAGGAGGAGTCCCCGATCGACGAGCGTGGCGCGGATGCCTTCCAACAGACCAACCGCACGCAACTGCTCGAATCGGCTGGCTGCCTGACCGAGCACCGGGTCCACGTCGGTCCGCACGGGCCGGTCCGGCAGTGTCACCGGGGTCGCGTTCGGCAGACCGAGATCGGCGGCGAACCGATCCGGCACCGCGAACTCCAGGCCGTTCTCGAGATCCAGGGTCCCCCGCAGGTCCCGCGTGACGGAGGCGTTCCAGCGGACCAGTCGCACCGTGAATCGGACCCGTCCGGCGCGGTAGGCCTGCACGGTGTCGCGGTACGTGGCGCCGGTGGTGCCGCTGCTGCCGGACCTGACCGCGTCGGACATGGACCGGTCCGTGGACGCGCCGCCGGAAAAGCCGAGAGCGAGGGGGTTCGCCGCCGACGACTCGTCGTTCGCGGGGACCGCGCCGGTGCTCCTGGTGCCGGCCGAACGGGTCAGCTCCATGCTCTCGACCACGTCGAAGTGGGTATCCGTCCGCGCGTACTGCTCGACCACGGTGGTCTCGCTGGCCCGCAGGTGTTCCGGCTCGGACACCACGGCTGAGATCTCGACCGCCGATTCCCAGCCGTCCTCCTTCCCGAGCGACACGGCCCAGGAGGAGCCGCGACCGACCAGGGACACGAAGTGGGCATCGAGTTCGCTCGGCACCCCCAGGTCCCACAGCGCCTCGGGCCAGTTCATCGGCTCCCGGTGCCAGCCCTCCGGGCGGTTGTGGAGCATCGCGTAGAGGCGCGCCGCCAGGGCCGGTAGCTCCGGCAGCTCCGCGAAGCGCGGAAACACCCCGGCGACGCCGAGCGTGTCGAACGGGACCGGTGACCCGGAAAGTGGCGGGGGCGGCGTGCCGGGCGGGTAGACCCGGGCCTGGACCGCCGCCGCCTCCGCTGCGGTGACCGGCTGCCGCGGTAGGTGTTCCTCGGGCACGACGACCTGCTGCTGGACGTCCGGCCCGTCGATCAGCCAGGTCGACCGTTCGCCGCCGTCCGGTCGTACGACGACCTCGTAGACCATCTCGTACGTGTGCTCGCGCACCATGCCGTTGGTCGTCATACGCCGATAGCTCCGGGCCACCCGCGACTGGGCGCGCTCGGTGCTCCGTACGAGCGAGACCTCGGTCTGCAGCCCGTCGAACGACAGTTGGGCGGACTCACCCAGCCCGAAGGTGAGAGCCGCCGCGAGGCCGGTGCCCGCCGACTGCCTATCGGTGACCGCGGCCCCCGATCCCGCTGAGAGCATCGCCTGGTTGCTGACCGCCATCGGATACGACTGGCTGTCGAGCCGCTGCCTCGGGTGCCCGACAACGAGCACCTCGTACCGCTTGCCGCCGATCTGGAAGACGGCGAAGATACCGGTCCGGAGCCGCCCTGGGTCGCCTTCGAGCGCGGGCATCCCGTAGTGGACGTAGACGCCTCGCTGCACCTCCCCCCAGATCGGGGCGTCCGACGCGATGGCGGCGGGATCGACGTTCGCCCGCAGCACCGCCAGCACCAACGGCGCGACCCGCGCACCGCCGGGCAGGCCGTTGGTGGTGCCCGGGCCGTCGCCACGGCGTGCTGCCAGGATCAGCGGCTCGTCGGACTGCGGCGCCGCCGGCTGGAACGGCGTGCGGGCCTGGGGCGCGTCCGGCCGATGTGGGCCCAGCCGATGGTCGACCTGCTCCGCCGTCATCGGTGCCGGCGGCTGCTCCAGGGCTGGCGTGATCAGTGGCCGGAACCGCGGCGGTACGGGCGTGGTGGCGAGCGGTGCGCCGAAGCGGGCCTGTTCGAAGGCGTCCGTCTCGGTGGCTGGCACCCCGAGTTCGGCGACAGCGGGGGCGGTCACCGGGTTGAACCGGTGGGTACTCGACGTGACGCTGACCCGCACTGACGCCGAGGCCTGGTAGCGAACCTGCGGCGTCTCCCGGCTGAGCACCGTGTGGGTCATGCCCTCGACGCTGAGGTCCTGCGCCGTCGACCGTCCCCATTTCTTGTTCACGTACGGGCCGAACCCGCCCTCGACGACGCCGCCGCCCAACCCGCCAGTGGTCCAACCGAGGGACCCGTTGACGGAGGAAGCGACAGCCCGGCCCGCAGACGCCCCGCGAACCACCCCGAGGTCGTCCTGGACCGCGACGCCCGGGACCTCGCCGAGACGTTGCATCTCCCGCAGGGTGAGCTGGACGGTGACGTGGCCCTGGAACTCTTGTCCCCCGTCTACCGGAACCACCAGCAGGTCCGTGCTGTCCACGCCGCTGAGCAACCAACGGCTGCGGTCGAGGGCGGTCCGCTCGTTGAGCAACTGGCTGCCGGCCTGCCGGGCAACCTGCGCGGCGGAAGCGGCCGGCAGGTCGCCCTCCCGCAACGTCCGGTGCAGGTAGCGCACGGCGGGCGTGAGATTGATCGCGGTCAGCGTCTCGCGGGCCGTCGACGGTCCCGGCCGCGCTCCTTCGGCCGGCCCGACCAGTGGCGTCTGGCGCGGCTGGTGGTCCTGGCCAACCGCCTGCTCCGGCAGCTTGACGACCAGCAGACCGCGCTCGGTCGGGACCGCTACCGGCTCGCCCCACTGGTGTCCGTCGACGGAGATCTCGAACTCGACCCCGCTGACGAAGTTGACGCCGGTGCCGGCACGGAGCCTCCGCCCAGAGATGACCCCGTACGACTGGACCGTCGAGCGGTGCTCGCTACTGTCGACCCCCGGCCGCAGACCCGTCAGTACGGAGAGATAGCCGAACCCGAGGTTGGCCGCCGTGCCCACTGCTCGCGCGACACCGCCCGACACTGCCTGCCGCTGACTGGTGGTGCTGGTCGTGGTCGACCCCACGGGGAGGTCGAACCGGTTCCCGCCCGGCGCGGGCTCCTCCACCGCCTTGAGCGCGTACAACCTGGGCTTGATCCAGACCAACCGGTCGCCGATCACCCCGACCCAGCCCTCACGCAGCAGGTCGTCCCACTTCTCGGTGTTCTCCTCGCCGAGCGCCCGCCCGGCGACGGTGAGGGCGTCCGGGACATCCGGCGAGATCTGGTCGGCCGGGAAGTCCGACCGACCCTCGTCGTGCGACGGTTCGATCCGAAGAAGTTCGACGAGCCGATCCTGCATCCCCTGCCGCAGCATCATCTCCTCGGTCGCGGTACCCCCGGGCAGCTCCGCCGGCAGGGCAGGCAGGTCCGCCACGATTTCCCGGGCCAGTTCGGCCTCCCCCTCCCAGCCGGCCGACTGGACGCTGAACTCACCGGTGGCACCCTGCTCGATGTACCACGGTGCCGTCACACGGTCCACGGACGTCTCATCAACGAACGACTCGTCGACCGACGAGTCATCGACCGACCCGTCCTCGACGAACGACTCGTCGACCGACGACGACTCATCGGCCGACGGCTGGACCGAGGCCGGATTGGCGGGCGACACCGGCACGGGGACGGGTTGCGGGGTGCTTCCCACCCCGTCGCTCGGCTCCCGGGAGATCGACCGCCGGTTCTGCTCGACTCTCTCGGCGAGATACCGAGCATCGATCTCGAACAGCGCGGAGGGTGGTCTGGACCCGAAACCCTCCTGCGGCAGGTCGACCCGGAACCGCCGGAGCAGTTGCGAACCGCGCGGTGACGGATCCTCCCGGACCTGGTCCTCGGTGACCTCCTCCACGGTCACGGATACCGGCGGCTGACCTGGCGTGGACTCGACCCGCGCCCCCTGAGCTGCGGCGGGGGGCGGCGCCGACACCGGCGCGGTGGCGGGAGCCGGCCCGGCCTCGGGGACGAGGACGGACGTGGCTTCGGGTGTGGACGCCGATCCGGACCCGGGTGCGGACACCGGAGGTTCGAATTCCGCACCCATTCTGCGATGTCGGGAGCGTGGATTGCGGACCTCCGACTCGGCCGCCTCCGACGGCGACTCCACCGTGGCAGCCGGGGACACAACACCGTCAGCGACGTCAGACGACTGAGGGACCCCAGCGTCACCCGCCAACTCTGCCGGATCAACCACCACGGAATTCGCCGGCACACCGATTCCATCGGTCACCGGCAGGAAAATCAACTCGACAATCTCGTCCGGCACCCGGGCCAACCCGCCCCGCTGCCCGTCGAGAAAGACCACCCCACTCTCGTCACGGAGGACGTTGAACGCGTGCGAGGTACCAACCGCACCACCGTCCACCCGACCACGCACCAACAGCACACCCCGTGACCCCGCCGGAGCCGCCGCCATCACCGCCCGAACCGACTCCACATCCGTACGCAACACCAGAGGATCGGCATCCTTCAACTGCTGACGCTGATACGCCACCAGATCCAACTCCGGCATGACACTCTCCGCCGGGGCCTGCCACACAAATTCCTCACCCGGAACCGCACTCATATCCGTGGCAATCGCGGTCAACACACAGTTCGTGTCAGACCCGTCCGGATTCACCAACCCCAACCACGGAAACGCCTCCAACACCGCGGCGTCGTCGGCAAACCGCGACGGGACGACCTGGCCCGACTCACCCGACGAGTCCACACCCGCCCAGCGACCACCGGACTGCCCGCCGGAGGAACCCGTCGGCCCCTGCCCCGGCGCCCACCCGTACGGGGGGTTCTGCCACGGCGCCGGATCGGAAGACTGCGACGGCACCGAAGGACCCGAACCACTTCGGTACGCGCCACCCGACGGCGTGGGCCCGTACACCGGACCACCGCTGGGCTGGGCAGGTGGCAACACGACCGGATAGGAGGGATGCGGTCCGCGTTGCTGTACCGGTCCGGCCGGGCCACCGGCGTTGAATTGCCGTTTCCGTCGAGTCTGACTCGGGTTGCCCTCACCCCTGTTTGCGCTCGTGGTCAGGCCGGAAAACGTCGCCGACAATTGATCAACCGCCGCATTCGGAGGTGGAAGCAGAGACATGATCTGTCCGAGAATTTGCCGGATGTCCTCCGCCCGGCTAATCGCCGAGCGACTGTCGGCTCCCGGGGTCATCGTATAGTGGCGAAGTTGGCGGGCTATCTCTCCCAGTTGTGCTCTGACCGCCAGAAGTGGTTGCGGCCAGGACGGGTGGGCCGCACCGACGGCGACGGCACCCAGTTGCCGGGAAATCTCCGTCATCTGATGGTCGGTGATCAGGCCCAGGCCGCTCGACACCGGAGCCCACCCGTTCATTGCTCGAACAAATGCGCTCACCTGGTACGTCAGACGCAGTGCCGGCGACTGACCGCCTCGCTCCCGACGCTCGCCCTCGGCACGCAGATCCCCGAGCAGCTCGACGATCTCGTCATGATCTGCGTCCATCTCATCCGCCGACACTCGATCCGTGCGAAGTCTCCGGATCTCGTATACCGCAGATTCCTTCAATCGACCCCGGTTGTCGTCAAGTCGCGCGAAAGGTTCTGAACCTGATCCACTGTTCAGGCCCACGGCGACATCTTGGTCGATACGAAACTCAGGATTGCCGACCAGGGCGTTGTCCAGATATTGCCCGATGGTGTACCGCTGGACAGATTCCGATATCTTCGGTGTTCTCAGGTGAAGGAAATTGGTAGTATCAAGGTTCCGACGCCAGCTCTGTTCGAAACGAAAAGCGCTCTCATTTAGGATATGCCTGCGGAAGCGCTCGGCCCACATCGCCTTGATGGTCGGGGCGTTGGCGTCAAGGAACACCTGCACCGGCTCCGGCAGCTTCTCGCGGACCACGTGCAGCGGATTCCGGAGGCCGATCGCAAGCAAGTTCTTCACCAGCATGCTCATCTTGACGCTCGCGCCCTGGGCGACGGCGGAAGCGTGCGTGTAGGTGTGCACCATGAGGTCCCATAGCTGCGCGACTTCGGGCAGGTGCCGGTACGACTCGGCTTCACCTGGCGCAACACCGAGATATCGAGCTACGACCTCGCGACCGAACTCTATGCCGCCTTGCAGGAGTAGCCGCACTTCAGGGTAAGGGGTGTTCACATCCCGCGCCAACCACCCCACCAACCCGAGCCCGTCACCAAGGGGTACGCCGACATTCCACTGGACGTACATGCTGTCGTCCGGAAATGGCACGAAGATCTGCGCGCCACGACCCTCGGGCGTAATCTCCCATCCAGCTTCAGGAGGATAGAGCGCCTCGATCGGCAGCCCGCGCTGCCCGGAACCGAACCGCCAGCGGGGCGCGGACCTCAACCGTGCGCCCACCGTACGAATCTCCCGGAAGACGCTATTCCATGATGGGCGCCCCCTGTCCCCACCGTGACGATCGGCTACCGTCGGGTGGATCCTGTCCTCGATGATTTCAAATCGTGCCCTGCCAGTTCCTGCTTGCACGGACGTTGGCATCGTGTCCCGACTTGGGTAAAGGAGACCGTCAGAACCCTGGAAATATGATCTCCCATCCAGAGTCGCCTCCATGTCATACGTCGTCTCGACACCGGGGGCAGCGCGCCTTCGCGCCAGAATGGGACTGTAATCGGGATCTACGCCGGGGCGTAGCACCACTATCGCCTGACGCTCGATCTCTACGGCAACGCCCTCGGCGTCACCGGTCAACTCGGCCGTTTCGACCGCATCCGCATTCGCCGGTATGCCGATCTCTTTGGTCATCGGCAGGAAAAGAAACTCGCTGAACCCGTCCGGAGTCCGGGCCCACCCGGACCGCTGAGCATCGAGGAAGTCCACCTTTCCGTCGTCACGCACCACCACGTTGAACGCGTGGGAGGCCCCGACCCCGGCACTGGGTGCCGGACGTCGGACCAGCAACACACCCCGCGACCCCGCCGGAGCAGCCGCCATCACCGCGCGAACCGACTCGACATCGGTCCGGTAAACCGATGGCCCGTCCTGGTCCGACAGATCCAACTGCTGACGCTGGTACGCCACCAGGTCCGACTCCGGCATGGCGCTCTCGGACGGCACCTCCTCCAGCGTCAACGTCTCATCCGGATTCAGGTTGAGGTCCGCGGCAATCGCGGTGAGCACACAGTTTGTGGCGGACCCACTCGAATTCATCGACTTGAGCCAGGGGTACGCCTGGACCGCCCGGCTATCGTCAGCATCCGGCGACGTGGTGTCCATGAGCGACTTACCGGCCGGAGAGAAGGCGCTCTCGACCGGAGTACCCGACGGATCGAACAAGCGGATCCGCGCCGAACCCGGCGAACCCGGCGGAGTCACCTTGGCGCTTCGCGCCTCGTCGGGATCCGCCGGAATCGACCTCAGCCGCGCCTCGGCAGACGTCTGACCCAGGTCGATCCACGCAACCTGGCCATCCGACGCGTGGTACACCGCGAAGGGACGCGCGGGTCCGTCGGGACGCCCCAACAGGACGAAGGCCGAACTTCCCACGCCCGCCGTCCGCACCGCGGTCGTCACCGCCGCCCACGACGGCGCCCGCTCCCAACGCCGAATGGTGCCGAACTCCGGACTGCTGGCCAAACCTCCGCTGTCCGCGTCGGTGGACGTGCTCGTGGACCCCACGCCCGTCTGGTGGAACCGAGAACCCAGAGCACCGAGCAGAGCCAACGGATCATCGCTCGGCGCCGGCCGCCGCAGCACCTCGTCCGTCACCGCCGACAGTTCACCCAGGGAAAGCGGATGCACCCGCGCGGGCGGGCCCGTGAGCGGCTCGGCCACCCCGGCCGGCGACGCGGATCCGGCAGCCAGCCATTCGCCGCTGTCCGCCCGTCGCGGAGTGGAGACGCGAGGAAGTTCTTGGCTGACGTCGTTGCCGAGATGCACGCCGTTGCCGGCTGGCATAACCACCGGCACCGGCATTGTGGGCGTAACGGTGTTCACGGGCCTACCGTGCTGTGACTCCTCGGCCGGTCGGTTCTGTCCGGCGCGCGCGTCGCGGCGGGCAGCGGTGCGCGACCCGCCCGATCGGCGGACGGTCGGCGTCTCGGCGATCTCCGGTGCGATGAACCCGGATCGCGGCAGCACCACCGGAGCCGGTTCGTCGTCACCGGCCCGGATCTCCGTACCTGTCGGGTCGAGGATCAGCGCCCGCGCGGCGGCGGCAAGCCCCAACTCGGCGCGGCTGATGCTGCGCCCACCCAGCTCGTTCTGCCGCTCCGACCACCGCAGCGGCTGATCCGGATCAGCGGTGTGGTGCAGCACGAATGCCCCGGCGGTACCACCGAGCTGTTCCCCCCGCACCAGCGCAGTGCTACCCGGCCCGGCCTCCGTCACCCGCCGCTCGAGATCCTCCCAGGACGACACCCTCTGCCACCCGACACCACCGCCGAGGTCGTCGTCCACCACAGCCGGGCCGAACAGCACTTCGGACAACTGCGCTCCGCCCAGTTCGGACGCCGGTGCGGACACCCGCGCGCTCGGGACGACCGGAACATGACCGGGCATCTGACTGGAAGGGGCAGTTCGGTCCAGCGGGGCAGTTCGGTCCAGCGGGGCGGCTCGGTCCAGCGGGGCGGCTCGGTCCACCGGGGCAGCCGAGGCGGGAGCCGGCGGCATGGCCGAAATGGACGGGGGTGTCGGGGTGAACACAGGCGGGCCACTCGACGTCGCCCCGCCCTCGCCCTTCACCGTTCCCGTCGCCGGCGTGCTCACCGGAGCGGTCGCTGGCGAACTCACCGGTGTCGGGACACGTCCTGCCTGGGCCGCCGGGTTCGTGACCTGCTGTGGCCCAGGCGGCCATTCAGAAGGCAGTGGTGTCGCACCGCCGTTGGCTGCCGGTACTCCGGCCAGCGGTTCCGGGCGGATGTTGGGGCCGAGGCCCGGTGGGCCCCCCGGACCGACACCAGCCGACACACTGGAGCCGCCTCCAGCCGCCGGAACCGCCGGGAAACTCGGGGCCGGCCCGGCCACACCGACGGCCCACTGCCCGGTACCGAGGGGCGCCGGCGGTCTCACCAGTGAGAGATCGGCCCCGGCAGATGGAATGGTGGACGGGGCAGGTCCGATGGACGTACCAGCGGCGACGGTGCCGGGTACGCCGGGATGCACCAGATCAGGACCGACCGTTTCTGGAGACGCAGGTTGGCCCGGCCTCGACCCAGACTCGGGTTGACCCGGCAGAGACGGAGGCTGCCCCAGGAAAGACGGTGGCTGACCAGACAAAGAGGAAGGCTGACGCGGCAGGGAGGGAGGTTGGCCCGGCAGGGATGGAGGTTGACCGGACAAAGACGGAGGTTGGCCCGGCACAGACGGCAGTGGCCCCAGGAAAGACGGAGGCGGGCCACCCTTGTCGGACGAGTCTCCGCTGCGGGTTCGGTCACCGCCTGCTACGGCGTCGGGATGGGTGAGCCGCCGAAGGTTCGTGCCGGCGATATCCCCGGCACCTTCCGCCGCGCCGGAAAGCATGCCCGACACGAGCGTGACCGGCACCGTACTCCACTGCCAGCCCTCACCCTTGACCAGATTGAACGTACCCTCACCGACAACCTCGACAGCACCCTCGGTCACCACGTTCTCGACGAACTCCGCCGCCACGTTCCGAGCCGCATGACCAGCAACCGCGTCCGCCACACCCTTGACCCCGGAATCAGCCACCGCATCCGCCGCACCCTTGGCCGCACCAGAAGCCGCCGCCCGCGCAGCATCCCCAGCACGATCAGCAGCCTGCTCCACCGCCTCACGCAAAAACCGGTTACCAAGCCCACCAAGAACCCCGCCACCAGCCCCCATCACCACACCGATCAGACCCGTCCACGACCCAACCGCCGCCGCGTTCTTCGTCAGATCAACATTCCAACCCTTCTGATGCCCCCGCTGAATCAGGATCGCCTGCGCGATCACATCCATCAACACCTGCAAACCCACACCAACGACCTGGCCCATCCCCACCGCCACAATCAGACGGGCCAACCACAACGCGATCTTCCACTTGTCCACCAACAGCTTGATCGCCATGTTCTGCAGCACACCCGGCCACAACCACGCAATCGCCAACGCGAACGCCAACTCGATCATCAACTCGATGATCGTCAAAATGATCATGATCTGGGTGTACTCAACCTGGGTCGCCGAATCCTCCAGACCCTCACCCAACCGGCGAACATACCGGGACGCCACAACCAGATAACCGTCGTCGCCCAGATAGTCCTTCATCGCATCAACAAACGCCTGCTCCGACTTACCCGCCACCCCGTTACTGATGCTGTTCACCGCAGTAACAAACAGCGGCAACACCTGCTCCAAACCATCAGACGCCGCGTAATGACCATGCGCCAACAACCGCAACTTGTCCGGATCCGTCGCCGGAAGCTCCTCACCCGTCAACCACTTCAGGAACTCGGCAGCATCATCAGACATCTCGATGGCCATGTCGCCGCCCCACCTCCCTTGGGCTTGACCCGATTCGACGGGAAGGGTCGGAAAGTTGCCTTACGCTACCGTGGCGCGCCGTCTGCCGGCGCAGGCGGTGGCCTCGTGGGCAGCGGGCCCAGGAAGCCGAGGGTGGAGTGTCGACATCGGATGCCGCGCGACCGTTGATGCAGGCAAATATCGCTATGTGAGCAACGGTACGGGGCGGCTGATTCAACTGATCGTCACAACGCCTTAACGGTGAGGAATTGCGCTGGGAATTCGGAAGCGGCACCCGCCCCACAATTGTCTGACGAGGACACGACTCCCTCCACTCAGCACAGCTCTGCCGCCAGACTGAGTCGCAGGTACGCGTCGACCCATGCGCGGGCCGCCTCCTCCCCGCGATCGGGGCCCAACGTCTCGGCGAACCGCGCCACCGCGTCGCCGATCCGGCGCATGCCCATGGTCGAGAGCGTGTGGGCGGAGCCGCGCAGCCGATCGGTAAAGGTCGTGGGCAGGTGCGCGAGTCCCCGGTGAGCCACCTCGGCGAGCAGCTCAAGTTGCTCCCGTACGGTATCCGCCAGCGCGTCCGGCCCGTTCGGCTCGATCTCCGCGACGGCCGTGCCGCTCTGCGCTGGTGCGAGGTCGGGCACGACCAACCGGCCGTCGACGGCAAACGCGAACGGCTCGACCAGAAGTTCACCACCATTGCGGCTCACCGCGCCACTGACGTACCGCACCGGACCGTGAGCACCGCGCAGGGTCGCCGCGATCGTGTCCAACCGGCCGGGCGTCACCGCCGCGTGGGTAGCGGTGATCGTGGCGGTGTTACCCGCCCGGTCCGCCACCACGGCGTCGAGACGCTGGTGTCCGGGTGAGTAGCGCAGGGACCGGATCTCGGCGATCTGGACGGCGCGTACCAGTTCGGCCTCGACCCGGGGACGCACCACCGCAGGGGGCAGCGCGGTGAGTTCCTCGGAGAGAACGGCGAAATCCATCACCGTCATGGTCTGGGGAAGGCGGTCCCAGTGCCCTGGCGAAGGGCCGACCGTCGTACGCGCGATCCGGCTGGTGGCCAACCGGATGGTCCGGCTGGCACTGCGGACCGCTGACTCGGTCACCACGACCCCGTTGGCCAGGGCGCCGAGGGTGGCACCGCCGACACGCCGGTTGGCCAGAGCCGGTCCGTCCTCAGCACCGGTCCAGGCCCGGCGCAGCACCAGGATGGTCGAGCTGTCCGCGTGTGCGTAGAAAACCTCGGCCACCCGTTCGTCGCCGATCGCGAGGACACGGCAGCCCAGACTGTCCAGTCGAACCCGACGCAGGGGCGTTTCGGCCGGCTCCTCGGTGCCGAGCACCCGGCTGCGTGGGCTCGCCCCGTCATTGACCACGGCCCGGTGCCGGGCGTGCAGTTCCGCGAGCAGCCCGGCCAGCAGATCCGGGCGGTAGCGGTTGCTGCGGTCGTGATAAGCGGTCAACTGCGCGGCGAGATCGTCGACCGCCAGCAGCGGCCACCGCAAACCGGCTGCGTCGAGCTGGCGGCGTACGTCGGCGATGACGGCCGAGATACCCGGGCCGAGGTGCACCGCGCCGTCGCGCAGCACGGCGTCGGCGAGTTCGAGGGCGGGTTCCAGACCGGTGCCGCGCATCGTGGCGGCGGGTACGCCGCCGACCTCGACCTGCGCCTCGGGCACACCGGGCACGGTTGCGTCGGCGACCCGGAACGCCCAGACGGCAAGAGCGATGACGTCGTCACGCGCGCCGGCCACCACGTCGCTGTGCACAAACCCGAGGTCGTACGGCACCAGGAAACGCACCGTCGCGGTGCTCAACTCGACCTGTGGCACCGGATCGGTGGCGCTGGCACGACGCACCCGGGCCACGTATCCGGCGCGTTCGGCCCGCCGGGCGACAGCGAGCAGCCGGGTGCCGATCCGGGCGGCGAGCACCTCGTCGGTGAACGATCCCGGCGACCAGTCGAGCACCGCCGCAGCACGCTCGCCAGCGCCCCGACCACCTGCGGCGACGCCTGGGTCGACGTCGTCACCGGCGTCGGTGCCGCTGCCCTGCCGTTGATAGGTGAGTATGAGCGCGACCAGGTGTCGACAGGTTCCGATGGCGCCGCAGTTGCAGCTGCCGGTGTCCAGCCCGCCGGTGGGCAGGCTGGTGACGATGGCATCGGCGAAACGACCGCGTACGGTGCCGTCCGGGTCCAGCTGTACCGTCGGCGGGGCCTGGTCGACCTCCTTCGCCGCACGCTTGACCAGCCCTCGGTTGGTGAGCGCGGCAAGCGCCTCGGGAGTCAGGGCCAGCAGGTCGGGGCGCGACCGGGGCAACACCTCGGGGCTCATCCGCCGACCGTCTCGGCGACGAAGTTGGTCAGCTCGCCCGGGGTCATCGCACCCACTGAGGCACCGACGTCGGCCAGTCGCTGGGCGGTCTCCCGGTCGTACGACGGGTTCGCCTGTTCGTCGAGCGCGGCCAGGCCGAGGACCCTGGTGCCCTGGGAGACGAGGTCGCGGACGATGCGTACCAACCGTTCCTCGTCACCGCCCTCGTAGAAATCCGTGATCAGTACGACAATGCAGCGACGGGGCTGTTCGATCAGCTGGCCGGCGTAGTGCACCGCCCGGGCGATGTCCGTGCCCCCACCGAGCTGCACCTTCATCAGCAGCTCGACCGGGTCGTCGACGTCGCTGGTCAGGTCGACGACATCGGTGTCGAAGGCCACCAGATGTGTCCTTACACCGGGCAGACCCCAGAGGCAGGCCGCCGTGACCGCGGAATGGATCACCGAGTCGGTCATCGAGCCGGACTGGTCGACCAGGAGGATGACCTGCCACTGGTCCAGGTGCCGGCGGGCCCGCGAGATGAAGTACGGCGTCTCGATGAACAGTCGCCGCTCCTCGGGCCGGTAGTGGCCGAGGTTCTTCCGGATCGTCCTGGTCACGTCGAAGTTGCTGGCCTGCTTGAAGCGGCTCGGGCGGCGTAGGCGCGTACCCGAGAAAGCCTGCCGCACCTCGGTGGCGAGCTTCTCCACGAGTTGCCGTACCACCGTCTCGACCAACTGCCGGGCCAGTGTCAGCACCTCGGGATTCATCAGGTGCTTGGTACGCAGCACGGCACGCAGCAGCGCCGGATTCGGCTCGACCCGTCGCAGCACGTCCGGGTCGGTGACCACATCGAAAATCTCGTACCGTTCGACCGCGTCGCGCTGCAGCCGCTCGATGGTCTCCTTCGGGAAGAGCCGGTTGATCTCGTCAAGCCAGTCGACCGTGGCCAACATCGACGGCCCGGACCCGCCGGTGCGAATGTCCCGTCGGTTGAGCTCCTCGTCCCGGCCGTAGAGCCAGTCGAGCGCGGCGTCCCGGGCGGCGGCTTCGACGCTCATCGGCTGACCGCCGAGGCACGGCGAGCCCGCGGCGCCGAGGACCAGCCGCCACCGTTCGAGAGTCGGATCCGGCGCACCGGGCCGACCGCCGGAATCCGGCCCGCTCGCGTGTTCGCCCTGGACCTGCTCGGAAACGGTGGGCGCGGTCTCCACTGCCCGGTCGGTCATGGTGTGAACAGTCCTTCCCGGATCAGCGCGGCGTCCACCCGCGCGTCGAGTTCGAGCCCGGCTGCGACCAGATCGACGGCCACCGGAAGGCGCAACAGACTGCGCCCCGAACCGGCCACGCCACGTCGGGCGAACAACCTGCTGGCGATGGTCTCCCGCTCGCGGGGCGGAAAGAACTCGAACGCCTGCCGCAGCGCCGGCAACGCTACCGCGAAGTCCCGGTCGTCCAGCGCGCCCAGCCGGTCGTCGAGCACCTCGATGATGCCCGGCTGCCCCAGCACCTCTTCCCGGGCAAGGGCGAACAACCCGGCCAGCCAGTCGCCGACCGACGACGGTTCGAACGCGCCGCGAACCGCACGTACCGGATCGCCCATGCCGTCGGGGCTGAGTGACCAGCAGAAGCCGAACGCGGCACCGCGCAGGTCCGGGGGAACCCCGGGATCCACGGCGAGTCGTCCGGCGACCGCCAGCGCGGCGTCCCGATCGAGGTCGACCTCGGTGGTGGCGTGCACGATCGCGTCGCGTACCGCCACCAGCGCGGCGATCCGCGGCAGGTCGGCCGGTTCGGCACCGCCCCGGATGCCCTCGGCCAGCCAGAGCGCTCGGGTCACCCCCGCCTTGATGACCACACCGAGCGTGTCGCCGCGCGCCGTGCCGAGCAGCCGGTCGTGGCGCCAGAGCGCGAGCATCACGGTCAGCATCCGGCCGATCGCCCCGATCTCGGGGGCGGCTGCGATGGCCCGGCCGACTTCGATCAGGACCCGGGCCGACAGTTTCGCCGCCCCGGCCAGTGCGGCGTCGAAGAGCACCTCGGCCAACTGGTCCACGTCACCGCCCGCGGTGACGACCCGCTCGGCGAGGAACGCGCTGGTCGCCTCGATCAGAGTCGGACCGTAGCCACCGACCTCGATCAGGGCCGGCAGCCGGTTCTCGTCGTCTCGTACCGTCCATTCCTCCACCCGGACCGGGTCGATGCCGGTGGCCGGGCCGGTGCGCCGGACGAATCCGGGAATGCCGAGCACTCGTAGTCGGTGCAGCGTGCGGCTTCGCGTACGGTCGGGGTCCTGGCCCAGGGTCAGCCGCAGCCTGCCGGGCTGGTCCAAGCCGTGTCGCCGCAACTCGGCGGCGACCTCGTGCACCAGCGGCGGCGTCGGGGTGGACGGGTGCAGCCGACCGACCCGGGTGCCGCTGAGCGCGGCAACCATTTCGACCACCACCGGATGGGTGCCGGTGCGCAGGGTGCCCCGCCCGGCCCACGGCAGGGGTACGTCGAGTGCCTCGCCGACCAGCGCGGTGGCCAGCCCGTCGAGCACGTCGGTGCGGGCGGGATGCTGGTGGCCGCGCACCCGGGACAGTCCTTCCGCCGAGGCGCGGGCGGCGATCAGGCTGGCGGTGGAGACCGGTTGCCGACGCTCGCGTAGCCGGCCGACCACCGCTGCCATCAGGTAGCGGGCGGCGTGCTCCGGACCCGCCTCCCACAGTTGTCGGTAGTACTCCGGGGAGGGCATGCCCGACTGGTAGCCGTCGAACGCGTCCAGCCGACGAAACGAGTACGGCACCAGGTAGCTGCCACCGGTCGCCGAGTCGGGGCGCGGCGGCACGGCCGGCCAGCCGTCGCCGGTCGCCCCGTTTGTGGCCGACAGAGTAAGCCGGATCAGTGCCGGCCGGTGGAAGCCACCGGTGACGACCACCACCGGCCGTTGCCCGGCGGCGGCGACCGCGGCCCGGACCCACCGGGCCATGTACGCCTCGCGCTCGGCGTCCTCCTCACCTGCGTCCAGGTCCCCCCGGACCAGGTCGAAGTAGGTCGCGAGCCGTTCGGCCAGCCGGTCATCGGGTTCGATCTCGAAGAGGTGGTCCCAGAGTGCGTCGATGTTGTCGACCCCGAAAGTGGCGCAGAGGCGTTCGACGACGTCCGCGTAGCGCCGTTCCGCGTCGGCGTACCGGTTGCGCCTCCCGGCGAGCGCCGGGTGCCAGCCGGGCAGGTCGATGAAACGCAGCTCGGCGCCGACCGACCGTCCGGTGGTCAGCGCTATCCACTCCGGCGAGTAGCCGCAGAACGGCGCCCACGAGGCGTGCTGCCGATCGGCGTCCCGGTAGCTGGTGAAGACCGCCACCGGCAGCTCGTGGTCGAGCAACAGTTCGTCGAGCCGGCCGTTCATCTCCGCTGGCCCCTCGACCAGCACGTACGCCGGCCGCAGGGCCTCGATCGTCCGCTCGACCAGGCGGGCGCAGGCGGGGCTGTGGTGCCGTACCCCGATGAAGGTCGCCGTCACGGCTCAGCCCGGCAGCAGGTGCCGGGCGTGGTGCAGCGCCTGCCACTGCTCGCCCTGGCGGGTCCGGGCCTGCTGCTCAAGGTAGCGCCGCAGCTTGGCGAGATCCTCCGGGCTGTCCTTGGCCGCCGTGCCGGCCAGGCAGGAGACCAGGTCGGCGGCGGTGCCCGGCTCACCGCGCAGGAACCAGCCGCGCAGGCCGACCGCGTGCGCGACCGAGACCGCCTCGGCGGTGCTCATCACCGAGGAGATGCGCTCCATCGTGTCGCCCCGTGCCGTCTGCCCGGTCCGCAGCTCCCGGAAGGTGGTGACCAGCACCTCCAGCACGTCCCGGCGTGGTTCGACGCCGACACCCGAGCGGTGCAGCAGCGCCGTCGCCTCGGCCTCCACCAGCGACAGTTCGGTGTCGAAGTCCTCGATCGGGAAGACGGTCTCGAAGTTGAAGCGCCGTTTGAGGGCCGAACTCATCTCGTTCACACCCCGGTCGCGGGTGTTCGCGGTCGCGATGATGTTGAAACCGTCCTGGGCGAACCGCATACTCTCGCCCCCGGTCAGCTCGGGTATCACGATCACCCGGTCGGAGAGCGGGGAGAGGAGACAGTCCTGCACCTCCAGCGGGCATCGGGTGATCTCCTCGAACCGGACCACCCGCCCCTCGGACATGCCGCGCAGCAGTGGCGCGGGCACCAGCGACCGGGTCGACGGACCCTCCGCCACCAGCAGGGCGTAGTTCCAGGAGTACTTGATCTGATCCTCGGTGGTGGCCGCGCCGCCCTGGATGGTCAGCGTGGAGTCGCCGCTGACGGCGGCGGCGAGCAGCTCGGACAGGAGCGACTTCGCGGTGCCCGGCTCACCGACGAGCATCAGCCCACGGCTGGTCGCGAGGGTGACCAGGGCGCGGTCGACAAGCGACGGGTCACCGACGAACTTGCGCCGGATCTCGAGGGTTTCGTCGCCGAGAATGAACCGCCGGGCCGCGCGTAGGCTCAGCGCCCAGCCGGGTGGCCGGTCACCGGTGTCGGCATCGCGCAGCCGGGCCAGGTCGTCGGCGAAGCGCACCTCGGCGGGGGGCCGCTGTGCCTGACCGGTCTGGTCGGGTCGGCTACCGCTCGGCCCGCTCACTGGGTGACCTCCCGCAGTTCCCGGATGATCTCGGAGATGGTGACCTGGTCGAGGTCACCGAAGCGGAGCTCTGGTTCCGTACGCCAGTAGCCGTCCCGCGTGCCGCTCACCCAGATCCGGTCGAGTGTCTGTTCGGGGAAGATGTCGATCGCACCCACCGCGATGCCGGGATCGAGGTCGATGACCACCTCCCGGTCGTCGGGAAGTTCCCGCAGCAACCACCCCTGGTGTCCGGCGTCCTCGGGTGCGCTGCGCCGCCAGCCCCGTCGTTCCAGACCGAGCAGCTTGCCGGTGGGCATCCTGCACCCCTCGAACCGGGCCAGCCTCGGCTGGTCGCGTTCGGCCTCGGTGAGCTCGAAGACCTCCCGTCCGAGCTGCGGGAACGGTTGCAGGATCTCGTAGTCGGCGAAGAGTTCGGCCCAGCCGGGCAGGCTCTGGCCCAGGTGGATCGGATGGGCGATCCCGACCACGGCCTCGTCCGGCAGGCCGAGCGGGTCGTCGTTCAGGTCGGCGAAGGTCCGGTCCTCGGCCACCCGCAGCGCCCCGATGATCGTGCCGGACTCGTCGTACCGGCCCCAGACCAGCCGCCGGACGATGTGCCAGAGCAGCGGATGGGAGAGGAAGTACTGCCGGAACTCGGCCACCGGCCAGCGCCGCCGCAGCACCATCGCCTGTTCGAGCCGCCGGATCTGGTCGGCGGCGATCGTCCGCACGTCCTTCTTCAGCGCGGCGAAGCGCTGGTACGCCGCCGGCGCCAGCTCCGGATCGTCGTTGGCACCCGGCTTCGGCAGCTCCTTGCGCCGCTTCCCGTCCTGGTCCGAGACGTACGGCTTGAGCTGCTCGTCGAAGCCGACCAGGAAGCGACGCGGTCCGTAGTCGAGGGTCGCGCTGCCGGCGGCGTCGAGCCCGCAGTCGGGCACCAACCGGTCGGCGAGCTGTTCCGGGCTCAGCTCCAACGAGGCGGCGACCGCGAGTACCTTCTCCTCGGCCCGCTCCCGCAACCCCCGGAACTTCACCTTCTGCGCAATCGCGTTCAGATGCATCAGCGCGAGGTCGGAGCCGATCGCGGCGAGCACGTCCAAACCGTTCACCGCCCGGGTGTGCCCACCCTCGCCCGGCCAGGCCCGGATGAGCGGCGCCAGGCGGCGCACCGTCTCGTCGTCTGCGACCAGCGCGAGCGCCTCGAACGCCCAGCCGTTCTTCGACGGTGCACCGGCATCGAGCCAGCGCTGGAAGAGCGACCAGCCGAACTCGGCCAGGCTGGCGGGCTGGCAGACCTCCCGCACCAGCGCGACGCCCGGGTACGGCGCGGCCGGGGAGGAGATGGCGAACATGGTGAGCAGGTGTCGGACCGCTGTCGCGGGCAGGGCCCCCGAGCCGTCGCGGAGCAGGACCCGGGCCAGGACTTTTGGCTCGGCCCACTCCGGCAGGGTTGGCATCCGGGCCGGCAACACCTCGAGCTGGTCGGTCGCGAGCAGGGTTTCGATCGCCTCGGCCGCCGCCGCGCCGTACCCTTGCGCGGCCGTGGTCACCTTGCCCCGGTGACCCGCCTCGGCGAGCGCGATGAGGGACTGCTCGGCCTCTCGGCGTGCGGTGCCGGCGGGACCGAGCGCGAGCGGAACGAGCGCCCGGGACGCGGCCGCCGGATGCCGGGTCATCCAGGCCAGCGCGACCGACCGGGCCGACTTGAGCCGACTGAGCCAGCTCGCCATGAGCTTCGCGATCTCCGGGCTGGCGTACGGCAGCAGTGCGCCGGCCGCGGCGGCCGGGGCCCGCCGGGCGGCGTCGACCACCGTGCTCAGCGCGTCCAGTTCGAAGCGGCCGGCGATGATGCGCGCCACCGACCCGCTGCCCCAGGTGTCCTCGGGCAGGCGCCACGCCATGACCAGCGGTCGGGCGAGTTCCTCCGGCGCGTTGGTGAAGAAGGAGATCTGGTCGAACGAGCGCAGCTCGCCGACGCCCTGTCGGTTGGCGAGCTGCTCCCAGCGCTTGTCGAGGTGCAGCCAGCCGGCCACCGCCTCCGGGGCGGCCCAGGATTCCCGTTCCCCGGGCTCCCATCCGATCGTCGGCTGGTCGGGGCAGCTGAGCCCGCCGATGACAACCGGCTTGCGCGTTGTCCGCTTGCGGCTCCACGGTGGGTCGACCAGCAGCCGTGGCAACGCCTCGACCGGTGCCTCGACCACGGTTGTCTGTTCCAGTAGGCGCCGGACCCGCTGCGCGGCATCGACGGGCAACGAAGGCAGCAGCTGCTGCGCCACCTCGGGCTGCGCCGCGACGTGGGTGCGCAGCAGTTCCGCGCAGGTCCGGTTGTCCGCGCTGGACGCCAGCAGGCGCATCGCCCGGACCGGGAACCGACCGGCCGCTTCCAGGATCGCCGCCGGGGTGTACTTCGCATCGGCCCGGTCCAGCAGCACCTGGAACGCCTCGTCGGTGGGGAGCACGGCGAGGATGGAGAGCATTCGCCGCTGTTCCTCGGCGTACGGCTGGTCAAGCCACTCGGCCAACACCTCGGCCGCCGCAGGGCCGATCCCCTCCACCAGGGTGTTGAGGTTGGTGGCCGAGCTCACGACCGTGTACGGCTCGACATGCGCGCGGAGCAGCGCGAGCTGTTCGGGGGTGCTGACGGAGTTGAGCAGCCTGGTCGCGAGTGTTTTGTCGGCCAGGGCGGCGACCGCCGCACAGTCCTCGTCCACCCAGTCGGTTCGCGTCGGGACGAGGAACGAGGTGACCACCCGGTGCTGGATCCCGTACTCGCGGTAACCGGCGAGGATCTCGACGATGGCGGCGTACTCGTGGTCGGGGGCGCCGGCGAGCACCGCCCGGATCCGTTCCGCGAGGCCGGTCTCCGGGTGGTACCCGTAGGTGCGGGCGAGTCGGGCCGGGGTGCGGCGGAGAGGGCCGATCGTGATCTTCCCGTCCGTTCCATACTCCGGACCGCCGCACCAGAGGGTGGGGAACTCCATCAACGCGCGTACCGCGAACTCCAGGCCGTGATCCCTGATCCACGCGTCGCGCAGGACTTTCAGCGGGTTGTGACTCCGCCAGTCCCAGTCGAGGTGCGCGTAGAGCGCGGTGGCGACGACGGTGGCGCCGAGCGGGGTGCGGTCCGGAGCGTCCGCGAGAAATGACTCGGCGGCCGCGACCAGCTCCGGCTCGCTCTGCGGATGGGCCAGCCCGATCGCGATACCGTCCCGGTGCTGCGACAGCAGAGCTTCGGCCGCCGCGCTGGCCGACGGGTCGAGGCGCACCGCGGCCACCCCCGGACCGCCCCGACGCGGATGCCGGCTGCGGTACCAGCTCGGTGGTACGACAAAGGTCTGCTCGTCGACCGGCGGCTGAGCCTCGTCGCGGGCGGCCGAAGCGGTGGCATTCCGCGCGGCGGGAGTCAGCTCGCCAACGGTACCGTCACCGCTTCGCTTGGTAGCCGAGCTGCCGCCCGGTGCGGCGACGGCTGGCGTGGGCCCGTCCGATGCGGCGGACTCGGCGTATCCCTTCTTCAGCTTCTCCGCGACGAGCTTGTCCATGTGAGCGGCGGCGGTCGGTGCGGAGCCGAAGCTCTTGTGCTGGGTCTGGCCGACGGTTCCCAAACGTCCGTATCGGACGGTCACCTCGACGCCATCCAGGCTGATCTCCCAGAACTTTGCCGAGGTTCCGGCGACCAATTCGAAGCTGCGTACAGCGGCCACGTCAATCCCTTTGCGGTTCAGGGGTCGGCTGAGGGTCGTTCCGACGGATAGCTCGTACCGCTGCCAAGCCCAGCTGGAACAGCCGACACGATAGTGACTAGCCCCGACAGTTCCTACGCCAACATGGGGCATTGCCGAAATTGACTGATCTTGACCTGTTTTGGTCAGATAACGTCGATAAGCCGACCTCGCTCGACCTCACTCGACCTTGCGGACCGACCTACCGACGGATGTCCCATCGACCTACGGCCTCGCCGCCCACACCAGCCCGGGGACATTAGGGACCCGCCGTGTCCGGCGCCAGCCCCAGGACGACCTATGCCGTCATATGTCAATTTATGAGGGTAGCCACTGCCACATCACACCCCCAATGTCTACGCTCCGCAAGGCATCGCTCACCGCACGCCACATACCAGCAATTGATCTCGAAGGGCCAACGATGGACATCTCGCCGTTCCTCGATCGCAAGCTCGCCCGCCGGTTCGCCACCTACGACACCAATGGCGACGGCTACGTCGGGGGCGAGGACTTCGCCCGATCCGCCGTACGAATGGCCGAGGAGTTCGGTCACCTCGCTGACTCCCCCGCTCGGCAGCGCCTGGAGGAGCTGGCCGACCAGATCTGGCGGCATCTCGCCGACGTCGCCGACACGGACACAGACGGCCAGGTCAGCGAGACCGAGTACAAGGCCGCGTTCGCCGCGGGACTGCTGGAGACTCCCGCCTCGTTCGACGCCGGCTACCTGCCGTTCCTCGACGCCATCATGGCGATCGCCGACACCGACGGCGACGGACTGCTCACCAGCGACGAGTACGTCCGCTGGACCGGCTCGCTGATGAACCTTCCCGAGTTCGATGCCAGGGACGTCTTCCAGCGGCTGGACGCGGACGGTGACCACCAGGTCAGCACCCGCGACCTGCTGGAGGCGATACGCGAGTTCTACTTCAGCGAGGACCCGGACTCGGCGGGGAGCTGGCTGCTCGGGCCGCTACCGGCGTCGTACCCGGTCAGGTGACGGCGCGGCGGTCAGCCAGCCGCCTCGCATGCCCGTTCCGAGGTACGACACCGCCACCCGGAACTGCCTGCCCCGACCCGGTGACGTCAGGTCGGCGTCCTGACCGGACACGGGCCGGAATCGGCACCGGTACGGCAGGTGATCGGTGCCGACACGCTCGACCAGCAGTAACGCACCTCGTCGATCTTGTCTAGCGGCTGGAAGTAGGCGGCGTACCCGGTGACCTGGTGGTTGGTGGGCGACAGTCGGGCGACCCCGCCCGGCCGGGTCACGCTCGCCAGGCCGTCGGCGTCGGTGGTCGCGGAGAACAGCGCCTCGCTGTGCGCGTTGTTCGGGCCCACCACCGTGACCGCCAGCTTCACGGTGACCCCGGCGATCGGTTCGCCGTCCCTGGTCAGCCGCGCGCTGACGGTGAGCGGGGCGGTTAGGTCGTCAACCTCGACCGGCGACACCTGGAGCACGGTGTCGGTGCAGCCGCCAGCACAGCCGCCGAGCGGGCCGACAAGGCCGCCGGCGAGCACCAGGGCGAGCAGCCCGGTACGTCGCCGGCGGACCTCCGCCGGAATGCCGGTCAACATGCCCCGCCGTCGCCGGTGTTCTCCTGCCTGGGCGCGTGCTCGCCGTCGAACGGCCAGGCCGCGTACGCCAGCAGGTCGAAGATGTAGTCGTCCACGTCGTCTCCCGGATCGAGCATGGTCACCACGCTGGGTCGGCCGCCGGGCACGGTCACCCCGTTGCGGGACTTCTCCGCCAGACCTGGCCAGACCGCCAGGACGATCTCGGCCAACGGGATGCCCCAGGTGCTGACCTCGACCGTCACCCGGCTGGGCTGCTGCAGATCGTAGCGGTGGTAGTAGACGCTGTCGTACAACCGGGTCAGCTGCAGGTCCTGTTTGAAGAAGTCCGGTCCGATGATCTTGTCGATCCGCATCAGCAGGTCGATGTCGAGATCGAGGTGGACGCCGGCCATCGACATGGTCGCCTGACCGAAGGTGCCGTCGAACGCCAGGAACAGGTAGCCCAGCTCCCTGGGCAACTCGAACGGCAGGTCGGTACGGACATTGCCTGGCCGCAGCGTCGCCTGGCGGATGTCGGTGAGGTGGAAGGTGATGTCACTGATCCAGCTCTCTCTCACCTCCGCGTGTCCGGCGAACAACCCGCGTACCAGCCCGAAGCAGTTGAAGAATTCGAGGTCCACGTCCTGCCTCGGCACCCGGAGGTGCAGGTTGCCGACCATCCGTAGTTCGTCGGTGTCCGGGGTTGAGGTGATCGTGACGACCTGGGTTTCCGGCGCGAGTTCGACGGTGGTCCGGTGGCCGAGGTTGGTGATGTGCAGTTCCAGATCGTCGGGCCCGACCACCGCGAGGTCGGTCTTCCGAACCAGGTTCGCCTCGACCTCCACGTCGATGTCGAGAGTGTCCCGTCCGTCGTTCGCCGTGTAGTCCACGGTGGGCAGGTTGTCGCCCTGGGCGCTGCCGAAACCTCTGGCGCCGAACGTCATGTCGGTGGGAACGTCGCTCAGCTGGACCTGGCCGGTGGCCGGGTCACCGTTGAACGTGCCGGTGGCCTTGATGGAGAGGTTGTCGACGACCGTCGAGTTCTTGACCCGCACCGAGGTGGGCGAGCCGACTTTGCCACTCACCTCCAGGTCGCCCGGAATCGGGTCGAGGTGGGCCATCGCCCGAGTCGAGCCGAAGATCGGCACCTGGTCGGCCTGGGCGTGCAGGTCCAGGGTGCCGGCCGAGTCCACGTCCGAGTCGTACCTGATGGTGAGCGTGTCGGTGAGGTCGATCGGGCCCAGGGTGAAGTTGATCCCGGACGGCAGGTCGGTCAGGGTCGCCTCGGCCTTGATCCGGTCCGGCGGCGACGGTACGAAGACCGAGTCGTCGACGTACAGGGTCAACGTGTTCGTCCGGGGCTGGTATCCGGCGAACGAGTAGCTGCGTGTTGTCGGGTCGACGGTTACCCGGGTGGGCAGTCCCGAGACGTTGATGATCCCGGTCAACCCGAAGCACTTCCCGTCCACGCAGAACGGGCCCTGGTCGGCGCAGCCCGGCCCGGTGCCGCAGCCCCGGTCCACCACCGAGGCACCGTTGGCGTAGCGCGGTGCCCCCAGCCCGTCCAGCGCGGCCACCTTGCCCAGCCAGAACTGCGTCTCCACGTCGAGCGTCGTGTCGGCGGTGTAGTCGACCACCCCGTTGGCGGAACTGAAGGTGACTGTTCCCGGGATCGGCCCGAGCCGCCCGAGTGCTCCCAGCCGGACGTCCTGCGCACCGCCCGCGGCCAGCCGTACGTCACCGTCCAGCGCGATGGTCTGCCGATCCGCGTGGTAGCTGGCCGTGATCGACGAGCCGGAATGACCGAACTCGGCGTCCCGCAGACCGGTGATCGACGCACTGCCGTCGATGTTGCCGTTGACCTCGTTGTAGTGGGTCGCCAGGTGTGACCCGTTCGGCGCCAGGGCGCCAGCGTGGTTGGTCACCGCGAACGCGGCGCTCCCCAGCGAACTGCCCTCGGCGGCCCGGAAGGCGTACGTGCCGTTTCCCCAGTCCGCGTCGAACCGGGCCGGCACGTCGCGTACGTCCGCGAACGCGGACCAGGTCCGGCCCGCGTACGGCACGTGGGCCAGGAACGAGATCGCCGAGATGGGTGCCGACATGGTGGTCGCGGCGTGCCGGGCCGGCAGGTCGACCAGCGCGTCCACGGTGGCCGGCACCCCGGTCACCGAGGCGGTCAGGTAACCCGTGCTGGCGCTGGTCACGGTAAGCCCGACCGAGTCCACCGCGGCGGAGTTGCGGACGGCCACGGTGGTCCGGTCACCGACCGTACCGTTGACGTGCATCGTGGCCGGCAACCGGCCGACCGTGGCCCGGCCGCGCACCACTGGGAAGGTCTGGTTGGTGGTGGTCAGGTCGGCGTCGAAGCGCAGGCTGCCCAGCGGCGCCGAAGCGGTGTACCGGAAGTCGATCGAGCCGCCGTTGACCTCGACCGGGCCGACCGTCATGTCCAGTTCGGGCGGCAGACCGGAGAGGCTGGCCAGGGCCCGTACGTCAGGCAGGGTGTCGACCAGCCCGGCCAGGCGCAGGTACGCCTGCAACGGCGCGGCCGGCGGCCGGTAGCCGGTGAACACCACCGTACGCGCCCGGGTGTCCACGGCCAGGTTGCTCGGCAGTCCGGGTAGCCGGACCGTGCCGACGAGTCCGAGGCAGCGGGTGAAGACCGTGCAGAACACGCCCTCGTCCTCGGCGCAGCCGTTGCCGGTGTCGCAGCCGTTTCCGACCAGGGCCACCCCGTTGGCGAACAGCGGTGCACCCAGCCCTGCGAGCGCGGCCACCTTGCCCACCCGTACGCCGATGGTCAGGCCGACGTTGCCGCTCGCGGTGTAACTGAGCCGGCCGTCGGCAAAGGTGGACCGGATGGTGTTCGGCAACCCGTCCACCCGGGCCACTGCGGAGAGTTGGGTGTCGTCGACGCCGTTCGCGGCGAGCAGCACGTCCGCGTCCACGAACACCGGATCACCACCGGTGTCGGTGTCCAGCCGGAAGGTCTGTCCGCCGCCGTCGCGCGCGTATTCCACCCAGGACAGGTTGCGCACCGACACGCTGCCGTCGAGGTCACCGGTGACCTGCCGGTAGCGTACGGCCAGGTGCAGCCCGGTCGGTGCGACCTGGCCGGTGTGATTGGTGACCGCGAACCGGGCCCCGCCGAGCGGTCCGGACAGGCCCCGGAACCGGTAGGTGCCCTCGGCGAAGTCCGCGTCGAACCGGGCCGGCACGCCGGTCAGGTCGGCCATCGCGATCCAGTCCCGACCACCGGACGGCAACCGGACCACCGCCGCCAGGCTGGTCAGCGGATCGGACTGGGTGCCGTCGAGGTGTCGGGCCGGCAAGTCCAGCAGGAAGTCCATGGTGCTGGCCAGCCCGGCTGCGGCCGCTGACAGGTAGTGGTCCTGCTGCGGGCGCAACGTCTCCACGTGCGCGGGGCTGGCGAACACCTCCACCTTCTGCACCCGGCTGGTCGCCTCGTACCGTAGCCGAGGCCGGTCGCCCAGGTCGTAGGAGAGGTCGATCCGTTCGGGCAGCTCGTTGACGGTGGCGAACAGGGTCGGCCCGGCGGCCGTGTTGGTGTACGCGGCGAACACCCGGTGGATCACCGAGCTGGTCTGGTACGCGACCGTACGCGCCACGGTGTCCACGTCCAGCGACGCGGTGGCCGGCAGGTTGGACATCTCCAACCGGGCCTTGTGCAGCCCGTCCAGGTCACCGGCGGCGACGAAGGGCTGCCCGCCCGGGTCGAACGTGGTGGTGAGCCGGGGATGCCCGTCATAGTAGGCGTCCACCTGCCGCATGCCGGTGACCCGGGCGGATACGCCCAGCGCGGTGCCGTCGGTGACCAGCGTCGCGTGGTCGCTGTCGTACGGCGCGAACGTGCCGAGGTTGCGCGAGATGGCCACGGTGGCGGAGCCGAGCGGCTGGGCGCCGTTGAACGCCACGTGGCTGGTACCGGTGTCGGCGGTGAGCTGCACCTCGGTGGGTAGCCCGCGCAGCGAGCCTCGGCCGACCAGGCCGCCCGCCTTGTCGTACACCGCGACGTCCAGCGCGGCGAGCTGGCTGGCTGCGGTGTAGTCGAGATCGACCCCGGTTTCGGTGTTCGCCAACGCCGCGTTGAACGAGGTGGGGATCGCCTCGGCGGTGGCCTGGACCGCGTTGACCAGGCCCGTGGGCTGGTAGCCGAAGTCGGCGAAGAGCACCCGGTCGATGCCGGCGGACGCCTGGTACTCGAGGGTGGCCTTGCCGCCGGGAGGCCGGGTCAGCTCGACGAACACGCTGGTGGGCAACTCGTCGACGGCGAGCTGGGTGAACTCGTCGACGCCGTCGCGGTTGCTGAGCACCTGGACGTCCAGGTGGGTGGCGGTGTCGCTGGTCGAGTCCACCACCACGTTCTGGTCGGTGGTCTCGCTGCCCGGATCGATCCGGGCCCGGGCGGAGAAGATCGACGGTACGGGCGAGAACCGGGCACTTGCCACCGTCGGCTGGTACGGGTCACCCGCGTCGTCGTCGGTGACCGAGGCCAGCCCGGCGGTCACCGCGAGCGCGTTGCCGGCACCAGCCTGGAGCAGCCGGGCCTGGATGTCGTACACGCCCCGGAGCAGGGTCACCGGGTTGAACGTGAACAGTCCCAAGGTGCCGGTAGGCAGGGTGCTACCGCGCCGCAGTCCGTCGAAGCCGACCGAGATCCGCTGGTGGCCGGGGAGGTCGTAGACGGCCCAGACGTGCGCCGGCAGTGGCTGACCGGCCAGTTCGCTGGTGGGCAGTCGGAGCGCCAGCAGGGCGACGCCGACGTTGATCAGGTCCAGCAGGGCTTCCAACTTCTCCGTCAGCAGCGCCTGGAGATCTTCGATGAGGTCCTGCAACCGCAGCCGTTCGATCAGCAGCTCGGGATGAAGGATGATCTGGAGCGGGTCCCTGAGCAGTTCCAGGACGACGGCGAGGCGATCCTGGGCCGCGGTGAGTGTGGACTGCACATCGAGGAGCTGACGCGACGCGGCGACCACGTCGCCGGGAAGCGCCACCGGTAGCAGGTCGGCCAGTACGTCCGGGGTGCCGTCACCGGTCACGTCCACGATCGCGGGTACGGCCAGCGGCAGGGTGAGCGAGCAGGACACCGTCTTGGTGGCCGACTCCGAGCAGATCCGGTACGTGATCCGCGGAATGCCGTCCGGCAACTGCTCCAGCAGCGCCAGCGGGTCGACCGGCAGCGGTGGCGGGATGTTGCCGCTGGCGAGTGCCGCGATCAGTGCCTCCAGCGTGACCGGGTTCGCCGGATCGACGAACTGGGCCGAGGAGACCTGGGGCTGGAGCTTGCGGGCGTCCAGGTCCGGGGTGCGGTCCGGATGAAGCCGGCCGGCCCGGTCGAGTGTGGTGATGGCGTCCGCCGAGGTGGCGTCGATCAGTTCCTGGGCGGGGTGCATCGGCACGGTGAGCGGCACGGGCCTGACCGGCGGGTTCGGCACCACCGGGGCCCGGTCGACGTCGACCGTGCCGGCGGCGGGGTCGACCGCGGGTAGCGGGGCGATCGGCGTCAGCGCGGCGGATTGCCCCCGGTCGACCTGCACCGAGCCGGGTGCCGGGTCGACGGGTGGCACCTGGGCGAGTCGCGGCATGATCGCCGTACGCGACGGCTGCGTGGGCGCGTCCGGCGCCGTACCGTCCGGTGTGGTCGAACCGGGTTTCGAGCTTGCCGTGCCAGGCTTCGGAGCTGCCGGAACAGGCTCGGCCCGGGCCGGATCTGGTACCGCGAGTTGGCCGGCCACCAGAATCGCGACAGCGGCGGTGGTCAGGAGTGTACGGCCAAGGCTTGCGCGAATGTGCATGACGACGCCTCCCCCGGGTGGCGATGGACGCGATAAGCCTCCCCCATACATTGACAGACGTCTACTAACGATTGGGTATCCGACATCTGCTCCGGGTCCTTGATGCGCATCCGGAAGTGACGACCCCAGGCGTCCCGGGACGCCTGGGTGGCGCCTTCAGCTCGTCGGTGCGGCCTGGACCGCGGCCCGGTCGAGCGCGAGCGGTAGCAGACCGGCCAGTTGGGTGGCGGCGACGTTCCGTCCCGGCGCAAGCATGACCACCACGTTGCCCCGGCGTCCGACCACGCGGTCCTTGGCGAGGTACGCCTCGTCCCCGCGCGGGGTGGGCAGCGGCTGGCCGGCGCCCTTGCCGATGACCAGAACGACTCGCCCGGCCCGGCCGCGTACCACGCTGACCGAGACCGCGAACGTACCGGTCAGGTCGTTGAAGTTGGTGTTCGTGTAACGCGGGTCGCCACGGTAGCCCGAGTCGCGGTCCGGTCGCACCTGGCGGCCCACCACGGCACTGAGTTCGTCGGCGGTCAGCAGCGACTCGGCGACGTTACCGGCCACAGTGCCCGCATCGGCCGAGTCGTCGGTGACGTGCGGCGCGGGAGTCGCCGCCCGCAACACGGTGACCTGCTTGACGCGGCGGGTCCACCGGCGCACCTGGGCGGTCACCACGTCACCCAGCTCGCACTGGCCGGAGATCTCCTTCGGCAGGACCCAGGCCCGGGTCCGATCGGACCGACCGTCGTCGATCACCAGGTAGTAGTTGATCGGTGTCCGGTCGCTGCTCTCATCCGAGCTGTGGTACTGCCACATCTGGTACCAGATCACCTCACCGGAGACCGTGGCCGTGCCCGCCACGTCACCGAAGACCCGGATCATCGTGTACGCCGCGTAGCCGAGCAGGGCAAGCCCGACGAAGAGAATGCCGAGGGTGATCGAGTCCAGTTCGGCGAGGTTGAGCCACGGCTGGAACCACCGGCCGAAAAGGAAGTGGAACGGATCGTGGGCCGGGTCGACCGGCCGGCTCTCCTGTCGGGCCGCGGCCGGCCCGACAATGCCGACGAGCGACCAGCCGAACCCGGCTGCGCCGAGCGCCCGGACAAAGGGCCAACCAAGCGGCTGGCCGTACCGGGGCAGGGTGTTCGGGTAGCTGACCCCGACCTGGCGCCAGGTGCCGCCGTACGCCGACCAGATGCGACTCCGGTCGGCCAGGCCGAGGTGGATGACCTGCGACGCCGCCCGGGTCACGCCGAGCGCGGCCCCGTACGACAGGTAGCGGTGCCAGACCGTCACGGCCGCCGGGGGCAGGTCCGCGAATGCCTCGTGCCCGACCAACCAGGCGCGGAGGCCGAGCCAACGAGCGGCGACGGCCCGGCCCAGCGGGGTGTCGCGTTCACCCATGTTCCGTCCGGCGATGCCGGAAAGGACCATCGTCGTGACGAAGAAGGCCGCACCCACACCGCCCCAACGATCGGCTGCCTGAATCCGGGACAGATAGTGGTAGGAACCGGCGGCGACGCCCAGCCCGGCGAGGGCGCCGAACACACCGAACGCGACGACCAGGCCCTTGGGGAACCGGCGCCGGGTCAGGCCGAGCCGGCGGGCCTCGTCGATCACCGCGCGGCGCAGCGAGCTGGACCAGAGACCGGCGCGCTTCTCGTTGGCGAAGGCCAGGGCGGTCAGCGGTACCATCCCACCGACCGCGCGCTCGACCACCCGGTCGAGGACCTGGCGCTCGTATTCGTTGAGCCCGTCGGTGCGGCCCGTCGGGTGCACGGTGCTGTCGCGGGACTCGGGGCCAGCCTGCCGTAGCTCCAGATAGCCCCGGGCGGCGAGGTCGAGCAGGGTCGACTCGGCGGCGTCGACGGTGAGGCTCCACCGGTTGGCCAGCAGGTTGACCACCGCCGGGGACTCCGGGCCGGGCAGCGTCATCGACGCCGGGGCGGGGGCGACGTCAGCCGGTCGGGTGAACAGCAGGGCGATCCAGTAGACGCCGGCCCAGCCGAGCAGGCACACCGCCGGCAGTCCCAGCTCGATGGCCAGGTCAACGGGATTCATCGCATGACTCCGGTGATCGTCCGGGTCCTCAGAACCGCACCGCTACATCGGCGCGTTCGTCGCCCGCCGCCTCGAAGTACGGCTCGGCACGGAACCCACCCAGACCAGCGATGATGTTGACCGGCAACGTCTGTACCGCCGTGTTCAGCGACTGGACCGCGTTGTTGTAGAACTGCCGGGCGTACGCAACCTGGTTCTCGGTGCCGGCGAGTTCACGTTGGAGTTCGACGAAGTTCTCACTCGCCCGCAACTGCGGGTACGCCTCGGCCACCGCGAACAACCGGCCGAGCGCCTGGGTCAGCGCTCCCTCGGCTGCGGCCCGGGCCGGCGTACCACCCGGCGTACCACCCGGCGTCCCCGCTGCGGCGACCCGGGCGGCGGTCACCGCCTCCAGCGTCGTCCACTCGTGCCCGGCGTACCCACGTACCGTCTCCACCAGGTTCGGAATCAGCGAGTGGCGCCGCTTGAGCTGGACGTCCACCTGCGCCCACGACGCCCGCACCTGGGCCCTCAGCCGTACGAGGCGGTTGTAGCCGCGTACCGCGGCGACCAGCAGGACGATCACCAGCAGGACCAACGCCGCCAGCACGCCCACCACCAGGCCAGAATCCACCAGAACCACCTCTCCGCTCAACCAGGTCGCCCGAGCGTCCCCGGCGACCGCCAACACGATCTGCCGTGCAGTTGTCAAGGGGCTAGCGGCTGGTCATCCATCCGATTACTCCAACCGTTCGCCCCTGCACCCAGTTTGGGTGGGGTCCCGGGTCGAGCCCGGTCCGCGCGCGGATGCCGGCACGAACTGGTGACTCAGGGGTGGACGGTTCCCGGGCCGGCGGGGCAGGCCACGACGGCGCACGCTTAGCTCGTTGCGCCATACTTGGAGTGAGGTCATGGCCGAGCCGAAGGCATGGATGTGGATGGTGGGCGAGCCGAGGTCACCGCGCCCACCAGGTACGTCGGATCGGCAGCAGTCCGCACATGTCGGTCTTGGACGGCATCGTGCGGTGGGACTTGAAGCTCGTGAGCCGGCTGGAGTTCGCCTCGGGGCGGTGGCGATGCGGTACGAGCCGAGAAGGTAACCATCGGGCTCGTTGGCCCAAGCCGGCCACACCGTGGAGCCCATTTCGAGTACAGCGATCCTGGATGCTCTCCGGCCCGAGTGGGTGTCGCTGCTGGCCATGCTCAGCGGCAACGCGCAGCGGTTCTACCAACGCCCGGGCTACCGCTACGCCGGCCCGTACCGCTCCGGCTCGGACGGACCCGTCCTCGACCTGCTTTTCCAATCAGCCGACGGCGACCCAAGCCCACCGTAAGCAGGATTGTCTGTTTTCCAGGGCGTTGATGCACAGCGGAGATTCCCCATCGAACCGTAGCCTGACGCGCGGCTGCTGAGGCCCATGCCGATGGCAGCGGAGCCTCAGCAGCCGATTACGTTCAGACAGCGTCAGTGAACGTGTGAGACGCCAGGTTCGTACCTCAAACTGTGCGTGCACATCAGCAAAGATGTACGCCCACACCGAGTCATTGGGATGAACGGCAAAATGCTCCGGATCGGGGGTCGGTCAGGGCGCGCGGACGCCTACCCCTCCAGCTTGCCGTCGTGGCAGTTGCGGGGCTCGGAGACCGGGTCGCACCGCACCGGGACCGCACCGGGGAGTTCGGCCACGAAGTCACTGTCGTACCGCGCGGCCATGCCCACCGTCGGGAAGTCGGTGGTCACCAGTTGGGCACCGCTGGCCAGCGCGACATCCAGCCGGCTGAACTCCTCGTCCTTGACCGTGCTCAGCGGCTCATCCGACCGCGTACGCACCATGTAGCCGCGCTTGACCAGGTCGGTGATGGTCGCCGTGTTCGCACCACGGGGGTCGTTCACCATGGTGATCGCGGCGTCCGGGTCACCAGGGTTGCCCCGGGTGAAGACCGCCCGGCCGGCGAGGCTGGGGTGGCCGTCCAGGTACATGTCCCGGATCGCGCCCGGTCCGCCGTTGTCGAAGAAGAACATCACCTTGCCCCGGGCCCACTTCAGGGTCGGCCAACCGTTCTTGAGCACCGACTGCTCCAGCGTAAGGCCGGGCTTGCGCAGGTCGTCGGCGGTGATCAGCTCGTTCTCGGTGAAGACGGAACGAATCTCCTCGTCGATGTCATCCAGCAGCGCCGGGTCCCATGCCGGGCTGACGGCGCCGCCCGCCTGCTCCAGGCGGTCGTCGGTCTGCTTAAGTTCGAGTTGGAACAGGATCGGCACGTGCTCGGGATTGGCCCGCGACCACTCCTGGACCTGCTGCATGCAGCTGACCAACGTACGGCAGGTGCTGTTGTAGTCCATGTCGGCCACATGCAGCACCTTCATGCCCGGAGTGGCCATGGCCGGATCATCGATCGGACCCAGCCCGGCTAGCTTACGGGGAAGCGGATGCCGGTAGAGCCCACCTTGCGGGTCGGGCAACAGGTCCAGCTCAAGCCCGCGCATGTTCTGCCGGCCGAGCAGGTCCCGGATGGATGCGTGGGAGTACCACCCCCAGGACGGGTAGGTGGGATCGATCTTCATCGATGCTTCGAGCTCGGCGCCCTGCATCTCCCGGTGATAGGCGTTGTGGGCGCCCATAAACTGGATCTGGTTCATCCGGACGCCAGCGGCGTCGGACGAGCCGGCGGCGAGAGCTGGCTGCTGCGCCGGCATCACGGTCGGTAACAGACTCACTGCGGCGACGGCGACAACGACGCCGGCAACCACCGCGCCCATACGACTAACAACGGACATGCGTTTTTTTAAGTGGAGATTCACTGAATTAGGGTCGAAAGTCGGCGTGAACTCCCCATGTCATCGGTCCAGTGGTCAGCCAACCGGGTCATGAACCTTGCACGGAGGGAACACTCGCCGCCGCGCCTTCACCCAACGGCCAACACGAAAAAGATCGACGTCCTGCCATCCCGTGTCGCCCCGTGCTTTTTCGTGTGCCCGGACTATGCCCGGAATAAAGATCAAGAGCCCGCCCCCTCAAAATCGGGGACGGGCTCTGACCTGGTGTTTCCTTTGTAGCGGGGACAGGATTTGAACCTGCGACCTCTGGGTTATGAGCCCAGCAAAGGAGTCGAGACCTGATTGCTTCCGGTCCATTTTCGCAGGTCAATCCTGTGGTTCGATGATCCCTTGTGATGCCTGGTGCCCCCTCGCGGTGGGACGTCTGCCCGGAATTTACCCGGAAGATGATCTTGATGTGGACACAGATACATCGAAGATCGCCACAACAAGGCGCCAGCACTTCAGCCGATTACATCGAAGCTCAACGACTGATGCAGCCCACGCGAGGAGAACGACGCGGCGGCGCGCCGCCTCAATCTGATCGACAGGGCCGCGCGCATTGCCGCCCCCGCTCGACCACGTTGACCGAGTCGCTGAGCACGTCGGAGGCGACCGCGTTCGCCGCGGACTGGCGGGGAATCGAACGACGGCAAAGGCAACGACGGCAAAGGCTGAACGCGCGTACGACGGCACGCCACCTCGGCCGGCTGCGGCACGATCTCGAACAGTTCACCGGCGACGGCGCGCCGAAACCCGGACGGCCTCGACCGGGGTCGTCACTCCGGATCCGGCATCCTGCCCTGCTCGCGGAGCTGCTGGAAGTGCAGCTCCGGCGGCGGCTCCGGGTCCCAGTCGGAGGGTCGGGGCGTTTCCGGGCCGTCCGGGCCGACCCGGACGAAGGACTCGACCCGGGTCACCCGGCAGCGGACACCCTTCACCTCGAACTCGTTCGTCCGAGGAGGCTCGAACTCCTCCAGCGCGCGGGCGTACGCGGCCCTGATCTCGTCGATCGACGCGTTCTCGTGCGGGACGATGTCGCTGAACCTGAAACGAGCCGACTCCCGCGCCGCCTGCGGCGTCGGGTAGGTGGAGAACGACCGGGGCCGCCACCTGCCGCCCACGTACTCGCCGACGGTGTAACCGACCGGCAGCAGCACCACGTTCGGGTGGGTCGCCAACCCCCTGCGGGAGTCCTCCCGTACGTCGTCGGGCACGATCCCCGCCTTCTTGTAGAACGCGGGGACCAGTTCCATCCGCAGCAGCCCGTCGGAGAACCCGGTGGCCGCGGCCGGGTCGATGACGAACCCCTCCATCTGCGAACCGCTCGTGCCGCTCTCACCCGCCGGGCGGGAGTCCGGGTCGGTGGGCCGGGGCGGTTCCGGGCCGTCCGGTCCCATCCGCAGGAAGGGCTGGGCGCGGATGATCCGGTAACGACGGCCGTTGACCGTCAGGTCGTTGACCACCTCCCAGTCGAGCAGCCGGATCGCCGTCTCGTACTCCTTACGTTCCGCCGCCTTCTCGGCGGTGTCCGGCGTCTCGCTGAGCAGCCGCCGGAAGTGGGAACCGAGACCGTCCCGGGTGCCCTGCGGCTGGTCGCCGACGAGGCTGATGACCCGCCACCGGCCGTCGACCTCCTCGGCTGAACCGAAGACCGGCGCCCCCCCACATCAGTTTGGGATAGGCGAGCGAACGGCGGCGCGCGTCCTCCTCGGAGACCGCCGACACCGGGTCGTCCCGCTGTTCGATATTGATCAGCAGGTGGTCCGGCACCTGCTTACCGTCAGACGTCATACACGCAGTGTGCCCCGTCGTCCGCCCACCCACCGCCCGCACCACGCCCGCCTCCTCCGCCGACGAGCAGCGGCATGCGTACGCTCGTGACCCCGTGACCCCTGGTCGGTAACGAACAAGGAGGCGTCAGTCCTGCACCGCGTTCACGATGCGGATGTCGCGCTCGGCACCGTCGCCGAGTGCCGCGAGCGCCTCCTGGTACGCAGGGCTGCGATATGCCGCGACCGCCGCATCGGCGCTGTCGAAGCGGATGAGGGTGGTGCGCGGAACGGCGGATCCCTCCAAAACGTGCACCGGCTTGCCACGGGCGAGGAACACTCCGCCTGCCGCCCGGATCGCCGGGCCGGCCAACTCAACGTAGCGCGCGAGCCTGGCCTCGTCGCGGACAGCGGTCAACGTGATGATCCAATAGGCGGTCATGCCCCTATGACGCCTCTTCGTCGCCGGGCCCGACGGCCGGCTCGGCCGTCGGCGGGTCGAGCATCCGCCTGACGCGCGCCGGGTCCCGGCAGCGGTGCTGCCCTGCCGGTCGAGGCGGCATTGACACGCCCCGCCATCCATTCCATGGTCGATGGATTCATCTCTCCGTCGAAGGGGTCGCAGGATGGTCGACAACGAGCACAGGTACGTCATCGTCGGGGCGGGACCTGCCGGTGTCCAGCTGAGCTACTACCTTCAGCAGCATGGTGCCGATTACCTGACGCTCGAAAGTGGCGACGAGCCGGGCGGGTTCTTCCGGCGGTTTCCACGCCATCGCCGGCTCATCTCGTTGAACAAGGTGCACACCGACAGCACCGATCCTGAGATTCGCCTGCGCTGGGACTGGAATTCGCTGCTCAACGACTCCCCGGACCTGCTGTTCCCGAGGTTCAGCGACGAGTATCTGCCCGCGGCCGACGACCTGGTGCGCTACCTCGCCGAGTTCCAGCGGGTCCACCAGCTCAACATCCGATACGGCACGACGGTCGAGCGGATCGCGCGGACGGGCGACGGTTTCACGCTGAGTACCGACCAGGGTGAGGTGGGTGCGCGTTGCCTCGTCGTCGCGACCGGCTGGGGCCAGCCATTCGTGCCGGCCATCAAGGGCATCGAACATGCGATCGGGTACGAGGACATGGTCATCGAACCCACGGCGTACGACGGCCAGCGGGTCCTGATCATCGGTAAAGGCAACTCCGCCTTCGAGACCGCGTCGGCCATCCTCGGCCGGGCGTCGATGGTGCACCTCGCCAGCCGGCAACCACTGCGGCTCGCGTGGAACACCAAGCACCCCGGGGACGTCCGTGGCCAGTACGGCGCAATCCTCGACAGCTACCAGTTCAAGACTCTGCACTCGGTGCTCGACTGCACCATCGACGAGATCCGTCCCGTCGACGGGCGGTTCCAGGTGTCGATCACGTACACCCATGCCGACGGTGAGACGGCCGTGCTCGACTACCACACGGTGCTGCGGTGCACCGGTTTCCGGATGGACGTCACGCTGTTCGACGAGACGTCCCGGCCCGACATGGTGCGCGACGGCCGCATGCCGGGGTTGCGCCCGGACTGGCAGTCGAGCAACGTCGACGACCTGTACTTCGCCGGCACCATCGCCCAGGCCCGGGACGTCAAGCACGCGTCGTCGCCGTTCATCGACGGCTTCCGGTACAACCTCCGTACGCTGACCCGGATCCTGCGCGAGCGGTACGAGGACGTACCGCTGCCGTACGCCACGACACCGGCCGACGCCGCGTCGTTGGCCAAGCTGATGCTCGACCGAGTCAACTGGTCCTCGGCGCTGTGGACCCAGTTCGAATACCTCTGCGACGTCTTCGTACGTGACGACGCCACCGGCGACTTCCACCACTACGAGGACCTGCCGGAGGACTACGCCGTGGAGCGCTTCGCCGCCGCCGCGCACTGGTACACGCTCGCCCTGCGGTGGGGCCGCGACGATCAGGGCGACGTCTTCGCCATCGAGCGCCACCCGACCCCGGACCGGGCCCGGGAGAGCGCCTTCATCCATCCGGTGATCCGGCGGTACCGCGGCGCCGAACTGGTAGCCGAGCAGCACCTACTGGAGGATCTGCTGGCCGAGTGGCGGCGCCCGGACCGGCACGTCGAGCCGCTGGTCGAGTTCCTGACCGGGGACCTCACCAGCGGATCATGACCTCATCGAGGGGTTTGCGGGTCAGCTCGGGGACCTGCGCGTCCGGCGCGGGATAGCCGACCGGCATCACCACGTACGGGCGCTCCTCCGGCGGACGCTCGCACACCTCGTTGAGGAACCGCATCGGGTTGGGCGTGTGGGTCAGTGTCACCAGGCCGGCGTGGTGCAGCGCGCTGATCAGCAGCCCGACCGCGATGCCGACGGATTCCTTGACGTAGTACGGCTTCGGGCTGTGTGGCCCCTGGTGTACCTCGAAGACGACGATGACGGCCGGTGCGATCTCCAGGAACGGCTTCCGCCAGTCGGTGCCGAGCCCGGCGATCGCACCCAGCCACTCCGGCGAGGCGCGGCGGTCGTAGAACGCGCGCTCCTCGGCCTCGGCGGCCTCGCGTAGCCGGCGCTTGCGGGCCGGGTCGGTCAGCACGACGAACCGCCACGGCTGCACGTTGGCGCCACTGGGTGCGGTCGAGGCGGCCCGGATCGCGGCCTCGATCACCCCGTCCGGTAGGGCGTCGCCAGCGAAGTCGCGTACGGAGCGGCGCCGCGCCATCCGTTCCGCGAACGCCTCCGCCTCGCGCACCATGTCCGTCGGCGGTCTACGGTCGTGCTGGATCGGGACCTTCGGTAGCAGGTCGGTGTCGGTCACCCGTGGCCTCCCCTGATCAGGTGTGCCGGTTGCCGCGGCAGGGCCAGCCTGCCGCCGACGTCCGGTTCCCCCAGCATTTCCGAGGCCGGGGCGGTCGTCGTTACGCCGATGTGCTTTCTTCGCGCCCGGGCAGGCCGGACGCGGTCCGGGTGGCGATCTCGTCGACCACGTCGGTCAGCCGTCCGCGCAGTGCCGCGGCGGCCCGCTGGCGGGTGGCCCCGTCGCCGTCCGTGGCGAGCCGGGCCAGCCAGTCCTCGACCCGCTCACGGTCGCCCGCCTCGTCCAGTGCCGGTCGGGCGAGCTCGACCAGCCGCCCGGCGAGCGCGGCGGCGGGGAGCAGCCGACCCGTGGTGACGTCGACGCCGTTGCCGCCCATTCCGTCGCGGGCGGCCCGCCAGTACGCGAGGCGGACCAGCTCGGGGGTCAGCCCCGGTCCCTCGTCGCCCCGGTCGACGGCGTTCCCGGCGACGACCACGAGGGCCCGGACCAGGGCGGCGAACGCCGCGGACTCGGCGGCGGTGAGGGGGACGTCGGCCACCCGTACCTCGAGCGTGGGGTGGTTTGTCGACAGGCGGAGATCCCAGAAGAGCGTGCCCCGGTCGACCAGCGCCCCCGCCTCGAGCAGCGTGTCCACGTGGTCGTCGTACTGCTTGGCGGAGGTCAGGAACGGCGGCGGGCCGGCCACCGGCCAGCGACCCCAGGTGACGCTGCGCCAACTCGCGTATCCGGTGTCGCGCTCGGACCAGTAGGGCGAGTTGGCCGTCAGGGCGAGGAACACCGGCAGGTGTTGACGCAGGTGGTTGCCGATCAGCACGGCCCGGTCCCGGTCGGGCTCCTCCACGTGGACGTGGACGGCGCAGATCGCGAGTTCGTCGTGCAGGCCACGGAAGGTGGCTTTACCACGGTCCTGGCGTGGCCCCTCGGTGATGGGCGGCGGCACCGCGCGGCCGAGCACCGGCGACCCGCTCGCGATCACCCGCAGGCCCGCCGACCGGGCCGCGGCCTGGACGGCGGCACGGCCCTCGGCGAGCTGCGCGCCGAGATCGTCCAGGCGGCGGCACGGGTCGGTGCGGGTCTCGACCTGAAGCTTGGTGATCTCGCCGCCCACCCGGGTACCGAGGGCCGGACGCGCGCGGTCGACGACGGTGGCCGCCTCCGGCACGACCTCGCCCCGCTCGGTGTCCACGACGAGGAATTCCTCCTCGACACCGAGCAGGGGAACGGACGATCCCGTGCGCTGTCCGGTAGCCATGGCGACGCCGACCTCTCGCTGCCGGTCGTTCGCCGACAGTGAGCACGTTACGGGATTTCACCGGAGGGTAGCGGCCGAACAGACTCCATCATGGACAGCGTGTCGACGAGTCCGGCCAGGAGCGCCGTCCGCTCCGGCATACGGTCAAGGCAGACGTACTCGTCGGCGGAGTGCGCCCCGCCGCCCACCGCGCCCAGGCCGTCCAGGGTCGGCACGCCCAGCGCGGCGGTGAAGTTGCCGTCGGACGCACCGGCGGCGTGCGCGCCGCCAAGGTTCGGGGTGCCGAGCTGCCCGGCGATCGACTGGGCCAGTTCCAGCAGCGGCCGGGCGAGCTCCGGGGACATGGGGTAGCGGTTGATCCCGCCCTGTACGGCCAGCGTCGCCTCGGGCAGGAACGGCACCAGACCGCGAATGGCCTGGTCCACGCGTTCGAGTTCGGCCCTGGTCCAGGCCCGGACGTCGACGGCCAGGCTGGCGAGTTCCGGCACCGTGTTCGTCGTGGTGCCGGCGGAGAGCAGGGTCGGGGTGACGGAGGTGCCGCCGCTGTCCGCCGCGCCGAGCGTACCCAGCGTGAGCACCTGGTGGGCGACCTCGACCGTGGCGTTGACCCCGCGCTGCGGTTCGACGCCGGCGTGGGCGGCCCGCCCCCGGACGGCGAGGCGGTAGACCGAACCGCCCTTCCTGGCCACCTTCACGTGCCCGTCCGGAGTGGCCGCCTCGCAGACGAGAACCGCACCGGAACGTCGTGCCTCATGTTCGATCAGGGGCCGTGACGTGACGGACCCGGTCTCCTCGTCGCAGGTGAGCAGTACGCCGACCGCCGAGCTGTCTTCGACCAGACGCAGTGCCGCGAACATCTGCACGATGCCGGCCTTCATGTCGCACACACCGGGGCCCGTCGCGACGTCTCCGCGTACGGCGAAGGGTCTGGATCGGATCGTGCCGACCGGGAAGACGGTGTCGAAGTGCCCGAGGAGCAGCACGCGCTGGGAGGCGGCCGGCCACAGCAGGTGCGGTAGGCCGTCGATCACCACCCGCCGGGCGGGCCGGCCGAGTGCCTCCTCCCCCCAGCGCGCGAGCAGGTCGGCACAGGACTCGAGATGGCGCAGCGAGCCCGGTGGCGACTCGAACCTGACGAGCGTGCTCAGCCGGTCGACCATGTCCGCCCGGAGCCGCTTCGCGGCGTCGAGCAGACGGCGTGGGTGATCCATCGATCCCTCCAACTTCACTGGTGACGGGCCTGGCCAGGCATGCCCTTCGACCATCGCAGGGGATCGGGGTGTGGTCACCCTTGTCTGTGCTCAGGCAGCCGCTTCGCCACTCGGCCGCGCGGTGGTCGTCGGCCCGTAGCCGACCTCGACGATCCGGCGTGCGGACTCGGCGTAGGCGTCCTGGCCGACGGGTGCGAAGGTGCCGAGCCCGTCGACGTACCGGTTGAACATGCAGAACGCGGCGGCGATCAGGACCGTGTCGTGGATCTCCAGATCGGTGGCGCCCTCCGCGCGGGCGTCGGCGACCAGTTCGGTGGTGACGTCACGGCCGCTGATCTGCACCGCGCCGGCGATGCGCAGCAGCGCCCGCAGTTTGGCCGAGATCGAGGCCGCATCGAGGTCGGCGCGTACCTGGTCGACGAGGGTCATGCCCTCGTCGAGCTGCGCCGCGGCGAACGCCGAGTGCGACGCGCAGCAGAAGGTGCACTCGTTGCGCCCGGAGACGTACGCGGCGATCAGCTCCCGCTCCCCGGCCGGTAGCGAGTGGGGGGCACGCAGCAACACTTCGGCCAGCTCGTTGAGCGGCTTCGCCGTTTCCGGGCGGAACCGCATCGGGCCGGTGATGCCCGGAAACTGCTTCTCGTCGACCTCGAGATCGATGTGCGCCATGGTCGTCATGCCTCTCAGCCGTGAGCCGTGGCCCGGTCGGACGACGCCTGCGCCGAAGGCGACCACCCGCGGGGCGGCGTGTCCGACGCCGCGCAGCCACGATCTCATCCGGTCCGCCGGGCGCGATTCTTCATTCGTGCTCTCTGTCGCACCGGCCTGGAGGCGGTCCGGACCGGTGCCGCCGGTCCAGGAACATGCGACGACGCCGGCCCGGCCCCACGGACCGGGCCGCCGTCGCCGGACGGGAGTGCAGGCGGTGTCAGGCCCAGGGCGCCGTGGGGTACCACGGGATGATCTCGCGGCGGTCGAGCAGTCGCACGTCCCAGTAGAGGAAGGTGAAGACCCCGGCCACGATCAGCGCGACCGCGGTGACAGCGGTGATCCGGCGGGGGTTCGCCGCGATCCACCGCTGCAGGCGACCGCCGACGGTGTAGGTGAGGATCAGGAGGAGCAGCGCCATGACGACGATGTTGCCCAGTGACTGCAGGGTGAAGGCGGCGGCGCCGTACAACGGGTTGCCGCTCTCGGCCGCGTCCCGGAACATCTGCCGGAACAGCGGAAACGGGCGCCCGATCAGGAATCCCCCGATCAGCACCCCCATGAACACCATCGGCAGGTTCGGGTGACGGCGGGCGACGCGGGCGAACGGATCCCGTGCGACGCCGAGCGAGGCGAGCCCGAGGTAGATCATCGCGAGTCCGATCAGTCCGAAGACCACCATGGACTGGATGCTCCGGCCCGACAACTCGCCCGGGACGTTCGGCGCCATCGAGAACTGCGGCATGTCGGTGCCGACGAGTCCGACGACGACGCCGTACGGCACGCTCACGATGATCATGCCGACGGCCAGCCAGCCCAACGGCCTGAGGGTCCGGCCGAGCCGGTTCCAGCGTTCACCCGCGCCACCCAGCATCGGCGCCATCACGCCGAACGCGGCGATGTTGCACGCGGTGAACGTACCGGCCAGACCGGACACGAACGCGAAGGCGATGCCGGCGACGATGCCGGTGATCGGGGTTTCCTTGGCATCGTGGCCCAGCAGTGTGTCCGCGACGTTGTCGCCGATGGTCTGGTCCACGAACTGCGCCGACCAGACCACCGTCAGCAGGAAGCCGCCGAGCGCGCTGAGCAGGATGATGAGACCCCGCCGACGGGGTATGAAGCCGTTGACGAACGTCGACGTCGGCGGGGTGTCGGGGACGGCGGTCGGGTGCGGTGAGACGAGATTCGGATCACGCGTCTGGGTCATGGCAGTCCTTCACGGGACGGCGGAAACGTGTCGACCGAGCATGGCGTCGATGCGGCCACGGTGCCCACTTCTGCCTTGCCCGATTTCCACGTCCCGCCGGCCAACGGACGGACATACCGGTCCGTCAGTTGTTGTACGGCAGGGTCGGGAACCAGCCGAAGCCGAACATCGCCGGCACCCGAATGTCCCAGTAGACGACGGTGAACACGCCGAGCGCGATGAGCAGGCTGCCGGTGACCGCGGCCAGTCGGGCCGGGTCACGGGACAGCCAGGTCAGGAACCGGCCCCGGGTGGCGGCGATGACGAGGGTGAACAGGACCGCGACGATCGCGATGTTGCCCAACGACTGCAGCACGAACGCGGCGGCCCCGTACAGCGGGTTGCCGGTGTCCACCGCCCAGTGGAACAGCTTGTTGAACAGCGGGTACGGGCGGCCGATGAGAAACCCGCCGACCAGGGCGCCCAGGACGACCACCCGGGCGACGGGCCGGTGCGCGAACGGGTCCGGCAACACCCCGAGGGCCGCCAGCCCGAGATACAGCAGCGCCAGGCCGATCAGCCCGAACACCACCGAGGATTGGACGATCCGCACCGGTATGCCGCCGACCACGTCGGTGGACAGCTGCGGGAGTCGGTCGCCCAGCAGGACACCGACGAACCCGTAGACCGCCGACACGGAGACCATGCCGAGGGTGAGCCAACCCACCGGCCGCAGCAGCAGACGGAGCCCGGTCGCGGTACGGATCGCGCCACCGGCCGTACCCGCCTGACTCATCGGTCCGATCGCCGCCGCCATGGCGATGTTGCAGGCGGTGAACGTGCCGGCGAGTCCGGATACGAAGGCGAACAGCAGACCGCCCGCGGTGCCCGCGATCGCGGTGGCCTTGGCGTCGTGGCCGAGCAGGGTGTTCGCCACGTTGTCGCCGATCACCGAGTCGACGAAGTGGTACGACCAGACCAGGGCCAGCAGTACGCCGGCCAGCGCGCTGAGGATGACGATGCGACGGGTGCGTGGCGGGGAGACCACGCCAGGTGGCGGGGACGCGACGTACCGGGTTGTGCTCATGACGACTCCTGTCGAGGGCGGGGGCCGTACCGGTGGGATGCTCCGGTACGGGTTCCGGTCACCCGGAACCCGTACCGGTTGGCGCCTTGCCTGCCTGCTCAGACAGCCGCCGGTTATGGTGCCGTCTCGGCTGGGACGATCGGTCGCCGTTGCCGCTGCTGTTGCCGTTGGCGGTCGCGCAGCCACCTCCACCACCAGTAGCCTCCGCGCGCCAGGCAGACGAGGGTGACGGCGAAAAAGAGGGTGTAGACGACGTTGAACGCCATCAACACCCCGTACACGGTCGCCACGCTGGCACCGAACATGAACTGGTCCCTGAAGGATGTCGGCGTGGTCCCCGGGTCGGTGACCATGTAGTTGGTGAACAGGATGAACGCCACCCCGGTCATCGGTACCAGCGCGCCCCACAGCGACACGTCCCAGATCCAGTGCCGGACCAGGGCCTGGAGGACGAAGCCACCGGCCCAGCCCATGATCAGCGGCACCTTCCTGGTGAGGGCCGCGTTGAGCACCGTGCCGGCCGTGAGGATCACCACCGGAATCACGATTCGAATCACGTCCGGCACGTTCTCCGTGAAGTGGTACGGCGGGGCGATGTTGACCCAGGAGAAGGCGAGCAGGGTGATGGTGATGCCGAAGTTCGACGGGTTCATGAAGTGCCGCATCCGCCCCTTGATCGGCGCCTGCAGCACGTACTTCTGACCCACGGCGACCACGACGGCGAACGCGATCGGCCAGAAGAGGTCGTTCGCGTAGAGCAGCATGTTCGCCGCGAGGGCGGTGATGTGGGTGGGCAGCAGGAACGTGTACACACCCCAGGCGCCGTTGCCGGCGTACTCCGGTCGCCGCTTGCCCGCCCAGGCGGCGATCGTCGCGCAGGCGAACTCGGTGGCGTAGCCGACCAGGAGGGCGAGCAGCGGCCAGGTCCACGGCTGTTCGAATCCGAATATCGAGTAGCCGAGGATGTTGAAGATGCTCATGGAGATGGCGAAGTTGCGGAGGGCGAGGTAGCGCGGGTCGCGGCCGTCGATCCGGGCCGGCCGGGCCGGCGCCTCGGCCACCGTCGCGGTGCTGCGCTCGGCGGTCACCGGCCTGGTCGCGGCCGGATTCCTGATCCCGACGCCCGCGGTACTGAGACGTTCGACGTTCGTCATGACGCCGTCACCTCCTGGGCCTGCGTGGTGAGCATGAGGTCGTGCCAGCCGGGCGTGAGCTCCAGCGTCTGGTGGTGCACGACGCCGTTCATGTCGCGCCAGCTGAGCTGCGCCGACACCGGTCGGTCAGCACCGGCACCGAGCCCGAAGAAGACATCGAAGCTGCGCTTGCCGGAGTGCCCGCTGCCGCCGTCGAGCTGGGCGACCTGCGTCCGGCCGTCCGCACCGACGATCTTGACCTGGGCGCCGTACGCCGGGGTACCGATCGGTCCGTCCGTACCCGCCGCCGCCCCGGCGACCGGGCGGTGCAGACGCAACCCGAGGTAGTTGTCCTGGGCGACCTTGGCGTTGCGGTAGTAGACCGGTGGTCCCCACTGTCGGGCCACCGCGAAGTCCTGGCTTCCGTCCCCGTTCGCGTCGGCGACGGCGATGCCGCGTGACGGTGTGGTGTCGGTCATGCCCAGGTCCTCGCTGAGGTTGACGTACCGGCCGTTGTCCTCCCGGACCCAGAACGCGAACGGCTGCGAGCCCGCGATGTCGTCACCGGGCTCCGCGTTCGGCCACATGTGCGGCTCGGCGAGCATCAGGTCGTTGGCCATCGCGAGTTCCTGCAACCAGTTCCACCGGTTGATGTGACCGTCCACGAACCCGCATGCCTGGACCACGCTGAGGCGCCCGCTGTTGTCGAAGTCGGCCATCTTGGCGTCCCAGCCCCAGCCGACCCAGGCGATGTTCGCGTCCGACGCCGCGTTGTCGAACGGAGCGACGCCCCGCGACAGCTTGGCCCGCGCCTCGGCGAAGTCGTCGGCGGTGTTGCGCCAGAGGAAGTTGCTCTCCTCGATTCCCCAGGAAGTGGTGATGTTGCTGACGAACATGTCGAACCGGCCGCTGGAGTTCAGGTCACCGAACTCGATCGACATGCCCTTGAACGAGTCGTGCCCCAGCACCAGCGACTTCGGGGTGAACGCGCCCCGTCGGCCCTCGGCGAGGGTGAACCGGATGGTGCCGGGCGTCGAGACGTTGTGGAAGAACCGGTCGTTGCCGAAGTCGTTGGCCAGGTACAGCTCCGGCAGCAGGTCACCGTCGAGATCCGCCGAGGCCGCGCCGAGGGTCCAGCCGGTCGCCCACTTCGGATCCATGGTCACCTGCTCCTCGTACGTCACCGAGGGGGTGTCGCCGGCCGTCGCGGCCGTCCACCGCAGCACGTGCGCGCCGCCCGCGTTCTGGGCCCGCGACATCGAGTGGTTCATCTGCACACCCTTAAGTCCCTGCGGGTCCAACACCGCACTGTCCGGGAAGTAGTTGAAGACGCCGATGTCAGGATGTCCGTCACCGTCGAAATCGGCGACGGCGACCGCGTTCGTGTTCCATTGCTGACCGCGGTAGACGCCATCCGGCGACGCTCCCTGAGGAATCAGTTCGGTCGGGACAAAGGACCCGAGACTCAACGTCGCCGACGTTCCTCGCTGCATGAACAGGACGGGGGTCCGACCCCAGTAGTAGACCAGAAGATCGGTCCAGCCGTCCTGATTGAAATCGCCCGGCGTGCAGCCCATCGGCGCCATTGCCGTCCCCATCGGCAGGGGCGCGGGATCCAGCACGAACGGCGGGTAGTTGCCGGCACTGTCCGGTGCCGGGGTGACGATCACGGAATCGCTGCGGGTATCGACCAGGCACAGGTCGTTGGCGATTCCGCCACCGTCCAGGTCGTTGACCGCGATTGCGGCGCCGACCGAGGAAACCCAGGATTTGATGTGCTCGTACTCGGGGTTCACCTCGCGGACGGTCCGCTCCGGCAACCCGGCCGGCAGCGCGATCGGCCTTTCGACGAACTGAAATCGCGAGGCCAACGACGCACGATCAGCGGCGGACGCCTCCGGCAGTTGGGCCACCACGAACAGGCTGCCCACCAGGGTGAGCACGAACAGGGCCGGGGTCGACCGGCGTATGACGCCGGGTTTCGATGGCATCGCTATCCTCTCGGGTAGACGGCACGGCGCATCCCGGTCACCGTCACGGGTCCGGTGCCGGATACGAATCTGCGGCGATCGCCGCATGCTGGTGGACGGTCGTCGCCAACCGGGGCCGGAGATCCGCCTGTTCGCCGTCCTGCCCGTCGCCGGTGACGAATCCCATGACGACGTCGGGAAACGGCACTCGTGAGTCCCACCGAATGTCACCCGACACCTCGGATTGGCGACCAAATCATCTGGGCGTGCCACCTGGCGGCAGGCACTTCCGTCCTTCCTCCGGATATCTCGTGCGCCCGGGTTGAATCCCCGCCCATCGATATAATCGCGGTCGAACTCGTGCGGTGTCTTCTCAAGAATTGCTCAACCGCCGACGAAAGCGGAATAGCCGCTCGCGAGCGCCGGGTTACCGCAGCGGGCGCGCGGGGGATTCGGCGGATCGTCGGCCGGACGGGGGGTCAGCCCTCCGGACACCACCGAAGGGTCGGGTCAGGGTTTACGGGTGCCCAGGTGGTGGTCGTGGGCCATCCGGCGCATCGCGGCGAACGCCGCCTCCAGCAGGACGGTCTGCGCCACCACGGTCGCCCGGTCCACGGTGTCGTCCGCGTCCCTGGCGTACGCCAGGTCGGTCTCGTACGCCGCGAGCTGCTCCGCGGCTTTCGCGAGCGGCTCGAAGATGTCGACGTCGGCGGTGCGCCGCAGGCGCCGCATCGCGATCAGGACCTGGGCGAGCGTCTGGCGCCCCGGCGATCCGACCTCCACCGTCCAGCCGAGCCCCTCGATGAACTCGTCAACCTGGTCGCTGACCGAACCACCCGCGCTGAGCTCCGCGGCCGGCGGTGGCTCGGTGAACAGCGCCCGGTTCAGGGCCCGGCACAGCCCCTGGGTGGACAGCCCCTTGTTGTCGACCGCCGCCACCACCTCGTGTACGGAGGACAGACTCAACTGACCGATCCCGGTGAGCATCCGGATGAGACGCAGCCGCGCCAGGTGCGACTCGTCGTACCTGGCCTGGTTGCGAGCGGTCAGCCTCCCCGGCTCTAGCAGCCCCTCGCGAAGATAGAACTTGATCGTCGCGACCGGCACCCCGCTGACCCTGCTGAGATCCGAGATGCGCACGATATCCAACGATACGTGCCAATGCCATCCGACCCGCAAGACGAGATCTAGCTCACCCGGGGCCGGCCTACCACCCCCGACGGCGCCGGGCGGGTGAGGTACCCCTCGTCGCGCAACCAGCCGACCGTGTCGGCCAGGGTCGTGTCGAGCGGCACCGCCCCGGGTCCGAGCAGCTCCGCGCTGGTCGACGTGTCGACGGCGCGGCCGACGGCGCAGGTGTAGATGGCGCCGTACTCCACCGGCACGTGCACCGGCAGCACACGCTGGGCCAGACCGGTGAGCAGGCCGACCGGGAGCAGGGCGGCAGCCGGCAGGTAGATGGTGGGCAGCGTCCGGCCGGCCACCCGGCGCAATGCCCGGATCAGGTCCCGGGTATGCACGTAACGCCCCGGTGCGATGAACCGGCGTGGCCCCTGGCCCGTCCGCAGCACGGCGGCATGCAGTCGCGCCACGTCTCGGACGTCGCCCACCGGGAACCCGCCCAGCGGCCAGATCGGCATCCGTCCGCGCAGCACATCGCGCACTCGGCCGAGTTGGTCGCCGAGGTACGGGGAGTGCGGCCCGAGCGTCGCCAACGGGTACGTGATGACGACCGGCGCGCCATCCTCCTGGTGCCGCCGGGCGACCGTCTCGGCCTCAGCCTTGGACGCCAGATAGGTCTCCCTCGGTCTACCGACCGGCGATTCGACGGTGATCGGATCATCCTTGCCGGGCAGCAGGGCGCCGAAGCTCGACACGTACACGATCGGATCGGCCCGCACGGCCCGGGCGGCGGTCACCACTACCTCGGTGCCCCGGACGTTGACCTGCCGGATCCGAGCGTGGTCCCGGGTGTCGAAGCTGTAGACCGAGGCCGCGTGCAGGACCGCGTCACACCCTTCCATCGCCCACGCGACCCGCGCCGGATCCGTCACCTCACCCACCACGTGCTCGACCGCCGCCCGGTCCACCCCCAGTGGGGCGAGTACGGCGTGCACCCGGTCCGGATCGCGCACCAGCAGCCGCACCCGGTGGCCCGACCGGACGATCTCCGCCACCGAGTGGGAGCCGATGAACCCCGTGCCGCCGGTGACGAAGACCAGCATTCGCCCGTCGCCGCCACCCCGGACCGGGAGGGCACGCGTGTGGTCCACGTCAGCCGGCGTGTCGTCGCCGTCACCGTCGGCGCCAACCCACGCCCTCATGCGGCGGACCGATCCCGGCGGGCCAGCGACGGGGCCTGCGGCGGTAGGGCCTGCTGGGTGGACGCTCCGGTCTCGACCAGTTCCGGTAGGCCCCGCCTGCCGAGCGCCATCTTCCGGACGTCGAGCAGGGCGAGCAGTACGGGTGGGTCCAGCACCTGCATCGGCTTGAGCTGGAGGTCGACGGACTTGCTCGTCGCATCGCGCCCGATCACGATCGGCCCGCTGGTACCGACCGACAGCGCGGTGGAGTCGGAGAAGGTGTGCCGGGTGAAACCCTCGACATCGGCCGGCAGGGAGTGCGCCAGGAGGTACCAGTCGCCCTGCGGCACGTCGTCGAACCGGTACGGGCCCGGCCGGGCCAGCACCGTGCACCGTACCGGCCGGCCCTCCGGGATCCGCTCCGGAAACAGTCCCGCGAAGACGAGGCCGTGGCGCTCGATCTGGTGCGGCCAGATCGAACCGTGCACGACCGCGCGACGTGGACTGTCGGCGACCCTCTTCTCGTCGACGCGGACATCGCTGACGAAGCCACCCGTCTTCCGGTAGGCGGAGGGTGACAGGCCCACGCTTCTGGTGAAGCGCGAACTGAACGTCCCCACGCTGTTGTACCCGACGAGGACGCTGATGTCGCCGACGTTCAACGATGTCGACACGAGAAGCTGTTTGGCGCGCTGAAGGCGCATCGCGGACAGGAACCGGCCCGGTGAGACCCCGGTGGCCCGGCGAAAGATGCGGGTGAAGTGGAACTTGCTGAACATCGCCGCTCGGGCCATGTCATCCACGGTGACCTGTTCAGCAAGGTTGTCACGCATTGTCGCGATGGCCCGCACTACCGCACGTTCGGTGATCTCCTCCACGGCACCCTTCCCGTCTGTTTGTGCGACACAGCGAAAGCATCGAACGCCGATCTCGGTACGGCATCGCCATGCCCGTCTGGACAGGAGCGCCACCCATAAGGTGGCGTTCACTCGACCATCCCGAATGACGTCGCAGCAATACCGCACCATCGCGAACGAATCGCGCGAGAAAAGCCCGGCAGTGTCGATAGCATCGCTGAGGTCCCGAATTGCCATGCCTGATCGAACAGGAACGATGCTAGCGGAGGGTCCAATAGTTGGCAACACTTTCCGCAGCACCAGGAATACGGAGCGCAATCCAGAAGTGGGCCGACCATCCGCCGCTACCGAACGTCACACCCATCCATCAACCGCACTCGGAATGCTGCGGGAATTATGGGTAGCGGCGCTCACCAATCACCACCCACCGACCGGGCCTTATCATCCGCGCCGCGGACGCGGCCATGGACCCTACTTCACCCAATCGAGGTCGCTGCGGGAATATGTTGGCATCTGTCCACAAAGTCCCTTATTTACTACAAGTAGGAAATACTGGGCCTGGCCCGCAATCCTCGTCAAGTGCGCTTTCGGTCCACGTACGCGATGATGCAGGGTCCTCTTTGAACCGTTCTTGTTCCGGCAATTGTCCGACATCCCAGAATTGTCGGCCCGGCGAACACCCCGGTCGGACGGATGGTCTGCACGAGAAACATCTGCATGGCCAGCCGGACGGCCACCGAACAGCCGCCGACCGGCCACCCCGGCACAGTGCCGGAACTGCCCCATGACACGACTGACACCTCAGACTCTCCGCGCCACATTCACCCCGAGAGAATCATCCGATCGCCAGGTGGCACGGAGCGGTTCCGGAGCGGTTCCCAAGCGGTTCCGGAGCGGTTCCGGAGCGACAGAATGGCTCGGCGGCGAGGGCGGACACCGAAACACGAATGCGCCCGAAGAACGGCGGGGTCGACCTCGTCCCGCCCATTCCGAGGGTGCACGCCAGGACAGAGGCAGATCCCGCCGAATGACGGGTGCGTGATCGCCCCCAGGGGGCGGGCGTGACGCAGGCCGTCCTCGGGACGCCCGTACCGGCGCACGCCCTGGCCGCGGTCGGTCTCGCACACCGCCCTCGGGCGCCGCTCGTGGACGGTCTTCGTGCCGGCGCTCCGGGTCCGGGGCACGAGGCCGCGGCGGCAAGGGCGCCGGCGACCCGACGCACCTCGCGAGGGCGGCACACCTCCCCCACGCCGGGCCAAGCCGGAGGGCAGACACAGAACGCAATACAGAAGATGCGCCCGACGGTGGACCGATGCGAGCGTGCAGAGGCGAGCGTCTCGACGCGTGGCGACAGTCGGTCAGCGGCGATGACGACGTGCCCTTCTCTGGGGACGATTTCAGGAGGAACAGATGTCGACCACCACTGTCCCGACCCGCGAACAACTCGTCAGTCGAGCCTCGGAGTTGGCACCGCTGCTGCGGAAAAACGCAGACGTGGCGGAGACCGACCGGCGCCTGCCCGACGAGACGATCGAGGCACTTGGCCAGGCGGGCTTCTATCGCATGCGGGTGCCGATCCGCTACGGCGGCTACGAGTGCGACACCCGGACCCTCGTCGAGGTGGCCACCGAGCTGGGTCGCGCCGACGGCTCTGCCGCGTGGACTGCCTCGGTGTACTGGATTCCGACCTGGATGGCGTGCACGTTCCCGGACGAGGTCCAGGACGAGGTGTTCGCCACCCCCGACGTACGAGTCTGCGGCACCCTGAGCCCGAGCGCGATGGCCACCCCGGTCGACGGGGGCGTCCTGGTCGACGGCAAGTGGGGATTCATCAGCGGCGGCCCGCACAGCCACTGGCAGGTGGTGATCGCCGTCCTGGTGGGCTCGGACAGCGAACCGTACCCGATCATGGCCCTGGTCCCGATGTCGGATCTGCTGAAGGTGGACGACTGGCACGTGGCAGGGCTTCGCGGGACGGGCAGCATCAGCACCGTTGCCAAGAACGTGTTCATCCCGCAACGACGCATCCTTCCACTGCCCGCGGTGTTGCAGGGTCAGTACGCGTCGGCGTTGAACGCCGAGTCGCCGATCTACCGCTCCCCGCTGCTCCCGGTGGCCTGCGCCTCCTCGGTGGGCACCGCGGTGGGGCTGGCCAAGGGCGCCCTGGACATCTTCATGAGTCGGCTGCCCAACCGGAAGATCACCTACACCGCGTACGACAGCCAGCGGACGGCACCGCTGACCCACCTACAGGTCGCGGAGGCGACCATGAAGATCGACGAGGCCGAGTTCCACGCGCACCGGCTCGCGACGCTGGTGGACACCAAGGGCGTGGAGGACGCCGAGTGGAAACTGGAGGAGCGCGCACAGGCCCGCGCCGACATGGGGGCCGCGTGCCGGCTGGCAAAGGAGGCCGTGGAGATCCTCGCTTCGGCCAGCGGGGGTTCGTCGATCTACAACGACGTGCCGATCCAGCGCTTCTTGCGCGACATCCAGGCGGTGAACCTGCACGCGCTGATGCACCCGAACACCAACTTCGAACTGTACGGCCGGATTCTGTGTGAGCTCGAACCCAACACGCTCTACATCTAGAAGGGAACGGGGCATGACGTCGCGCAGCACATCGTCCACCACAGAATCCGCCTCGGGCGGTCAGGCGGCGGTGGCCACCCGCACCCGGCGTGCGGTCATCGCACGGGCACAGCCGAATTCGCGAGGATGACCATGGCCAACAACCGCGCTGTGGTGCTCGGCGGAAGCATGACCGGACTGCTCGCCGCCCGGATTCTCGCCGAAACCTACGACACCGTGCTGGTGATCGACCGGGACGAGGTGCTGGGGGTACGCGAGAGCCGCCGCGGAGCGCCGCACACCCGTCACGCACACGGGCTGCATGCCCGCGGTCACCTCACCTTCGAGTCGCTCTTTCCGGGCCTCACCGCCGAGTTGGTCAGCGCCGGGGTGCCGACCGGCGACCTGGGCGAGATGCGATGGTTCTTCAACGGACGCAAGCTCCAGCCCGCCCGTACCGGACTGATCTCCGTCACCGCGCCCCGGCCGCTGCTGGAGCACCACGTCCGGACCCGGGTGGCGGCGCTGCCGAACGTCCGCTTCCTGGAACGGCACGACATCCTGAACCTGGTCGCGACGCCCGACCGGGACCGCGTGGTCGGTGTCCGGGTACAGGCGAACACCGGGAACGCGGCCGAGGAAGTCCTGGACAGTGATCTGATCGTGGACGCGACCGGTCGCGGCTCACGCACTCCGGCCTGGCTGGAGGAGCTGGGCTACGACCGGCCGGCAGTGAACCGGGTCAAGGTCGGCATCGCGTACACGACCTGCCACTACCGGACCCGGCCGGAGTGGTTCGACGGGGTACAGTCGATCAACCCGGTGGCGTCACCCGCTCATCCCCGGGGCGCGTTCTTTGGGCAGGTCGGGCGCGACCTCTGCGTCCTGTCGCTCACCGGCATCCTCGGCGACTACCCGCCGACCGAGCCGGAGGCGTTCCTGGAGTTCGCCCGGACGCTGTCGGTGCCGGACGTGTACGAGGCGGTCAAGCACGCCGAACCGCTCGACGTACCCCAGTCGTTCCGGTTTCCGGCGAGCATACGGCGCCGCTACGAGCGGCTCAGAAGGTTCCCCGACGGCCTGCTGGTCATGGGTGACGCGGTGTGCAGTTTCAATCCCGTGTACGGCCAGGGGATGAGCGTCGCGGCGATCGAGGCCATGACGTTGCGTGACCACCTTCGTGCGGGGACACCGGATCCGCGGCGCTTCCTGGCGAGCATCGCCCGGATCATCGACGTACCGTGGGACATCTCGGCCGGGGGTGACCTCGATTTTCCCGAGGTGGAGGGTCCCCGAACCGTCAAGGTCCGGTTCGGCAACGCCTATATCGCGCGCGTGCAGTACGCCGCGACGAAGGACGCCACGGTCGCCGACCGGTACATGCGCGTGGCCGGTCTCATGGACCCGCCCTCGGCGCTGATGCGGCCAGGAACGGTGGCCAGGGTGCTTCGGCACGCTCCGCGCCGGCCCGCGCCGGCGCCGTCGTGGCTCGCCGACGAGCCGGCACCCGAGGCGGCCCAGACCTGAGTCCAGTCGTTTCCACCTGGGATGTGCCGGGGCGCCCCGGCACATCCCACCGTCAGCGACCGTCCGGCAGCCTGGTGAAACTCAGGTCCATCCAGTGGCACCAGTCCGAGCCGTCGTCCAGGCGTTCCCACCGGGCAGCCATCCTCTCGCCCCCTTCGCCGATGGTGAGCGTCGTGCGGATCGACTCGTTCGCGAAGGTCCACACGCCGTCCTCGTCGACCTTCGCCCGCATCGTCGTGAAGGCGCCGTCGGCGTCGAACGACCGCATGGCATAAGTGCCGTCGGCCGGGTCGTGGTCCCCGATCAGCTCGATCACCCGCACCCGGCTCTCGCCCAGCAGCACGTCGGCATGGTGCACCAGAAATCCCCCGCCAAGCCACTCGTAGACATCGGTCCCGGAAATCGTGACACCCGGGTCCGACGGGCCAGGAATGGTACGTCCACTCGTCTGCCATCTTCCGACCAACGGTTCCAGCGGTTTGAGTTCAGGGTTGTCCACCATGATTAAGCATCTTCCTCTTCGGAGCCGAATACCTCGCCAGACTACAGAATCATCGCCGCATTTTCCCGGCTACCGCACTTCCACGCACTAATGAGGACAGCAAGCAGGAAGTAGACGAAAGGCGGTAACGGAGCCCACGATCATCTCGTCATTCGATCCGAACCGCGAGCAGCGAGGGGCAAACCATGGAGCCGTTCCGCGTCGACATCCCCCAGGCCGACCTAGATGAGCTGCACAGCCGGCTGGCCGCCACCCGCTGGCCGGACGACATGCCCGGCGTCGGCTGGGACCGCGGCGTGCCGCTGGCCTATCTCCGGGAGCTGGTGGACCACTGGCGTACGAAGTACGACTGGCGGGCCGCGGAAGCGCGACTGAATCAGTACCCGCAATTCGTCACCGAGATCGACGGCGCCCGGGTGCACCTCCTCCACGTCCGGTCGCCGAAGCCGGACGCGCCGGCTCTGCTCCTCACCCACGGTTGGCCCGGTTCGATCGCGGAATTCCTCGACGTGATCGGCCCGCTGACCGATCCGGTCGCGCACGGTGGATCCGCGGAGGACGCGTTCCACCTGGTGATCCCGTCGCTTCCCGGGCACGGTTTCTCGGGGCCCGTCGGCGCGACCGGCTGGGACTACACCCGGATCGCTCGGGCCTGGGCGGAGCTGATGGAGCGGCTGGGCTACGACACCTACCTGGCCCAGGGCGGCGACCATGGTGCGTACATCTCCCTCGAACTCGGTCGGCTGTTCCCACAGCGGGTCCTCGGCGTCCACCTCAACATGCTGCTCACCGTCCCCAGCGGGGACCCCCGGGAAATGGAGCGGCTGAGCGAGGACGACCTGGCCCGGCTCGGCAAGCTGGCGCTGTTCGACGCCGAACTGTCGGGCTACATGAAGGTGCAGTCGACCCGTCCCCAGACGATCGGTTACGCCCTCACCGACTCGCCGGTCGGCCAGTTGGCCTGGATCGTGGAGAAGTTCCGGGAGTGGACCGACTCGGCGGACATCCCGGAGGACGCCGTCGACCGGGACCTGATGCTCACCAACGTGATGATCTATTGGCTCACCGCCACCGCGGCCTCCTCCGCGCACCTCTTCTACGAGGCCCGGAGTTACATGCGAGCCGTCTTCACGCCCGGCACGGTGCCCGATCCGATCGCGGTCCCGATCGGTGTGGCGGTGTTCCAGCCGGACTTCGCACCGATTCGGGCCTTCGCCGAGCGCGACTATCCGACCATCAGCCACTGGACCGAGTTCGAGCGGGGCGGTCACTTCGCCACCATGGAGCAGCCATCGCTGATCGTGGAGGACGTCCGGGCCTTCGCCCGAACCCTGCGGTGAGCCCATCGAGCGGACAGGTGATCGCGTCCCGGCCCGGGGCCGGGACGCGATCACCCTGCCTGGGCCACGAACAGGCCGCGGCCGGACTGGACATCGGGCAGGTAGTCGGCAGCGCAGCCGGCACGGCGGAAGGCATCCAGATACTGATCACGCGACCACAGCCCGAAGTCCTGGACCTCCGAGAAGTGCTGGATGCCGTCCCGTTGCGCCACGACATAGTGGCTTTCGATGCGCGCCGCGCACTCAAGCCGCTCGGTGCGCGACACCCGGGAGATCGTGCGGCTCTGTCCCCTGATGATGTCGGCCGCGATGTGGCCGTCGAGGAAGTTCTCCGGGAAGTACCACGGTTCGACGATCAACACGCCGCCCGGACGCAGGTGCCCCACCATCCGGGCGACGGCAGCACCCATCGCCTCGGCCGAGGGCAGGTACGCCACGGCGGTGGACAGTGAGATCACCGCGTCGAAGCGCCGTCCGAGATCAAATCGGCACATGTCCGCCACGTGCACGCCGACTCCTGGAAGCTTCGCCCGTGCGACCGACACCATCGCGGCCGACAGGTCGACCCCCTCGACGTGGCCGATCAGCCCACGTAGCCACCGGAGATGTTCACCCGTACCACAACCGACGTCGAGCAGGGAGTCGGCATGCGGGCGGCGTGCTCGGACCAGCCCCGCGACCAGCTTCGCCTCGGCCGCGAAATCCTGCCCACGTGCGCCGTACACCAGGTCGTACACGTCGGCGAGTTCGGTACCGAACACGGCTTTCCTCCGGTTGACGGCTCGGGGGCGGACCGGCCGGTTCACACCGGCCACGGATGGTCTCAGGTCCTCGGCAGTGCGCCGAGCCGGCCCTCGACTGCCCTGCGTACCTCCTTGGCCACCCTGTGCACCTCGGCGTCCGACAGGCGTTGGTGGAGTGGAAGCAGCAGCGTTGTCCGGGTCGCCTCGTCGGTGCCGGGCAGTTCCCCGACCCCTCGGAAGATCGGGACGTGGTGCAACGGGGCGTACCGGAAGGTGGTGTAGATGCCTCTGCCCAGCAGGTTCTCCGCCACCTGGTCGCGCACCTCCGCCGGCATCTGCACCCAGTAGAAGTAGTACGAGGTGGCGTGCCCGGTGGGGATCGGCGGGGGAAGCCGGATGCCCTCGACGTCCCGCAGAAGCCCGTCGTAGGTCTCCGCGATCTCGCGGCGGCGACGGACGAACTCGGGCAGACGGCGTAGCTGGACGCTGCCGATCGCAGCGGTCATGTCGTTCCCGATCAGACGTCTGCCGGTCTCCTCGACGTGCAGGTCCCACCAACGGCTGGCGACCCTGGCCGCGGTGGTAAAGGAACTGCGGTCCTCCAGCCCGTGGTAGGCCAGCCGGTTCGCCCGCCGGGCCACCGAGGGGTCACGGACGAACAGCATCCCCCCGTCACCGGTGGTGATGATCTTCCGGGAGTCGAAGCTCCACACGGCCATGTCGCCGAACGAGCCACAGCGCTGGCCGTCGACGGCGGAAGCCGGCGCGCACGCCGCGTCCTCGATCAGCGGCAGGCCGCGCTGGCGACACAACGCGGCGATCTCGGCGATCTCCCCTGGATACCCCCCGTAGTGCAGCACCATCACCGCCTTGGTACGGGGACTCAGCACCCGCTCGACGTCGGCCACGCCCGGATTCAACGTGTGCGGGTCGACGTCGCAGAACACCGGCCTGGCCCCGGCCGCCAGCACCGAGTTCGCATTGGCGACGAAGCCCTGCGACGGGAGCACCACCTCGTCCCCCGGGCCCAGCCCGAGCAGCTCGACGGCCAGGAACAGACCCGAGGTCGCCGAGTTGATGAAGATCATGTTCTCGGCCGGCACCCCGATGTGGGCCGCGAACTGCGCCTGGAAGTCCTCCGCCCGTGACCCGTAGCCGACCCACCCGCTCGCGAAGACCTCGGCGATGGCCGCCAGCTCCTCCTCGCCGAGCGAGGGCTGAAAGACATTGATCACGTCGCTCACCGGCCGTGGTGGCGTGCGGTCAGGGCCTCGAGGATCGCGACCACCGCACTCGGGCTCGGAGCCGCCAGATAGTCGGCGTGCAGGCTGGCCGCACCGTCCCGGAACGTCTGCTCCGTCAGCACCCGGGTGATCTGCTCCCGGATCGCCTCGGTCGACGGCCGCCCGATGTCGAGCACCAGCCCCGCCTGCCGGCCGGTCACGTGCCGTACGGTCACGGGAGAGGCGGCATGCTTCGTCGCACCCATGCCGTCGCCCTCGGCGACAGCGTTCACCCCCGCCTCCGGCGAGTCGGTGACCAACTGGGGGATGCCCGCCGTCGCCGCCGCAGCGAAGCTGGCGAACCCGCCGTGGTGGATCAGCGCCTGACAGGTCGGCACCAGCTGGTTGAGCGGCAGGTAGTCGACCGTACGCACGTTGTCGGGAACGGTGGTGACGTCGGCCAGTTGCTTCTGGTTCAACGTCGCCACCACCTCGATGTCCAGATCGGACACGGCGGACAGCAGCGCGGGGATGTGACCCCACCCGCCCTCGAGGTACTTCCGCCAGGACAGGCCGAGCGAAATGCCGATCCGGGGGCGGTCCGGCACCGGATAGAGCCAGTCCGGCATGGGAGTCTGCCCGGAGTACGGGATCCAGCGCACCGACTCGACCGGGGTGTCGACCGGCAGCCGCATCGCCTCCGGCAACGGCGTGACCGTCCACTGCCCGCGCAGCAGTTCCCGGTCGACCTCGACGCCGTACCGTTCGGCGACCGGGGCGATCGTCTCCAGCATCGGATTGTGGCATCCGTTCGCGTCGAGCTGATCGCCACGCTTCTCCATCAGGTCGATGGAGTAGACCCAGTAGTCGGGTGCGGTGATGAAGCGGGCCTGGGCCGCGCCGCACGCCCGCGCGGCCACGGCGGCGCCGGGGAAGCACGGGTCCCACAACACCAGGTCGGGTCGCCAGGACCGGGCGAACGCGACCAGCGCGTCCATGACCATCTGCGGTTCGGACGGCGAGGCGCCGTACGGGTGGAAGTCCCACACCGCCGGGAGCATGAACTGGCTGAAGGAGTCCCACGCCTCCTGCTCGTCAGCGGTGATGCCCAGCGCCTTGGTGGCTTTCGCGACCTTCTCCCGCTCGGAAACGTATGCCCGACCGGGCCCCATGGGGACCGGCATTTTCTCCCGGTCCCCCAGCGGTACGGCGGTCAGGCCGACGGCGGCCGTGGCCTCCGCGATGTCCGGGTGAGCCGGTACGCAGACCTCGTGTCCGGCAGCTTGCAGCGCCCAGGCGAGCGGGACGATCGGGTACAGGTGGGAAGGGTTCGGCCAGATCGGCAACATGACTCTCATCGTGATCTCCTAGCTGTGGTCGGTCAGCACGTGATGAGGACCTGAGGCGTGCTCTTGTTGAAGGCCATGTTCGGGTCGAACTGGATCGCGCTGTAGGTGCCGGTTCCGGTGCTGCGGCACGGCCAGTCGAGCCGACCCGAGGCACCGGGCATCAGCACGATCTCCGTGCTGGAGTGCCATGCCGAACCGTCGGCCTCGTGGCGGACCAGCCACAACGTGGTCGGTGCGGCGCAACCGTTGCTCGCCGTCGTGAAGATCCGGAAGCCGCCCGGGTCCCGCGAGGGCGTGGTCGGAGTGGTGATGCAGGCGGTGTCCTCCGCGAGCCGCGCCGGCTCGGCCAGGCCGCCGCCGAGCAGCGCACCGACGGTCAGCAACACCGCGGCGATTCCGTTCATGGGTCGGGCTCCTCTCGGCCGGTCCGTTCAGCCGTTGAAGTGAAGGGCGTCGTCGATGGTCTGGTCCACGGTGTTGCCCCGGGTGTCCGTGAACTGGGCGCGCAGGGAGAGGCTCCGCGCCCCGGCGGGCCGGGCGATCACGGCGACATATCCGCGGGCTCCGCCAGGTACGACGAGAGCCTGGTGCCAGCTCGCGCCCCCGTCGCCGGAGAAGGTGACCACGAGCCGCTTCGGCCGGCCGACGACAGCCTGCGGTTGCGACTCCACCGAGATCGGGACGGTGATGATGGGCGCGTCGCCGGCCTGGTTGACGGTGTCGACGCGGGGGAAGTAGCGCACCACCCAGAGCGGCAGCGGTACCGGATCGGTGCTGCCGGCCTCGGCCGAGAAGGTCCACGTCGCGTCGACGCGGGTCGACATCCGGAACATCGAGTGGCGCTCCGAGACGTTGCGGACGCGGAAGGTCGCCGGACCCGGGGGCACGGTCGCGTTGAGTTGGCCGCCGGCCGACTCGCCGATCAGGCGTCCGTTGCGGAACAAACTGATCGAGGCGCGGTCGGAGCGGGAACCGGCCCGGTGATTGTCCTGGTCGGTGTAGAGCGGCACACCGAACCACATCCTGTCGCCCTGTACGGCGGCATGGTCCGGACGGAACAGGTACGGGCCGAAGACCGCCGCGTTCCACCGCTCCGTGTACCGCTTCCCCGCGACGAAGGAGCGGTAGTCCGATCCCATCGCCGTCGCGTAGACGGGCACGCCGCCCTGGACGATCTGCTCGCCGAACGACCCCGACCACTGGGTGTCGCGCGTGTCCAGCAGGTGCGTCACCTGGGCGGGCAGGTCGTACGGCAGCAGGGTGCCGGACACCGCGGCGTAGCCCGGGGCGAGCCCGTACCAGCCCTTGGTGCCCTGGCGTCCGGTCACCTGCGTGTGATGTCGCCCGGTCGACGCGGCGAGCTCCCGGTCGGCCACCGTCCGGTGGAATCCGGTGAAGAACCGGCCGGGCTGCGTGTCCAGCAGGTTGTAGGTGTACGGGGTGTTGCGGAAGTCGCCGTCCGGCCCGGGAACGCCCCAGGTCGAGGATATCCCCGACGTCATCTCCTCAGCCGTCACCGCAGGCCCGAGCTGCGCGGTGAACAACGTGCCGAAGGTCCCCGCCAGGAGCGAGAGGGAGTGGACCTGGCCGTCGCCGTACCGGCGGTCGAACCCGACGTCGACCAGCGCAGGTCTGGCGTCGCCGCGTTCCACCCGCGTGGTCACCGGTTGGGTCACGCGCGCGTCCACCGTAACGGTGAGGTCCCGGTCGAGCGTGAGCGTCGGCTGCACCAGACGGTGCCAGTTGGACTCGGCGTCGACTATGTCGCCGACCAACGTGTACCGGCCCTGGGGCAGACTGGCCGTGGAGACGCCGGCCTCGTTGGTCAGATACTCCCGGACCGTCGTGTCCAGGCCGAGCACCAGGGACTCGGCGTTCGTGGTGGCACGGCCGTCGCGCCCGAGGTAACGGACCGTCAGCGTGTGCGTGGTGGCGGCGCCGGCCGACGCGGTGGTGGGGGTGGGGGTGGGGGTGGCGACCCCGTCCAGCGACAGAGTCGGCCCGTCGTCGGCCTCCAGGGCGCCCGCGAGCTTCTTCCAGTTGGCCCCCGCGGTGGCCTTCAGTACCGGCGGCACGGCACCGCCGGACAGCCGTACGGGCAGGTCCGCGCGGTGCGCGTCGTCGTATCCGGCCACGATCAGGGTGGTGACGTCGAACAGTCGCCGGTCCAGCCGTCCCGCCACGATCAGTCCGCGGGCGTCCTCCGGTACGACGACCAGGCGCCCGTCGACCCGCTCCGTGGTGAAGCGGAGCCCCTCCCGGCCCAACCCTCTGTCGATCGCCGCGCGACCGCCGTCCGCGAACACGGTCACCCGGTCACCGGTGATCAGCGTGACCTGATGCTCGCCGGCCGGGTCGGGTGCCGTCGGCCGCTCGGCCGCGCCGACCCTCACGGCCGCGTGGGCGGCCGGTGGAGACGCGCCGAGCAGCAGCCCGAGCAGCACGGCGGTGACCCCGAGGAATGGGGTGGGACGGCGGATCGCACGGACACCTGGGCGCATCGTCATGACCTCCGGAGGCTCACTGGCATTGGCTGGCGATCACACGGGGACAAGGGAGATTGTCGTCGCCGGTCGGTCACCACTCATCTTCCAGATTGCGCTTCCTGGACGTTGATTTGCACCGCTGGTCCGCTCGCCGTGGACGGCACATTGAAAGGTGCCCTCTCACAGAACCGCCATGCACGCTGAACCCATGCTGGATGGGAAACGGTCTGACCGATACCTCGAATGGTGGCTGACATGAAGGCGAATTCATCGAAGGAAACGTGCAGGATCTGCGGCGGAATCGTCCGCCAGTGGTTCGATTTCGGTCCGCAGCCCATTTCCAATGCCTTTCTCAGGCACACGGAGGTGGCGGACGAGATCCGGTACGACCTCGTGGTCGGCATCTGCGGTGACTGCACCATGGTCCAACAGCAGAACGAGTGCCCCCGGGACCGGATGTTCCGGCCGGACTACCCGTACCGCGCGTCCGGATCCGTCATGATGCGAAAGCACTTCGAGCAGGTGGCCGAGACCTTCCTGATGACCGAACTGGCCGGTCCGGACCCGTTCATCGTCGAGATCGGCAGCAACGACGGGGTCATGCTGAGGACCATCAGGACCGCCGGCGTACGTCACCTCGGGGTGGATCCCTCGGTCGACGCGGTCGAGGTCGCCGCCGCCGAGGGCGTACGGGTACGGGTCGACTTCTTCGAGGAGTCCTCGGCCACGTCGATCCGCGCCGCCGAGGGTCCGGCCGACGTCATCTATTCGGCCAACACGATCAGCCACATCGCGTACATCGACTCGATTCTGCGCGGGGTGGCGACCCTGCTCGCCCCGTCGGGTGTGTTCGTGTTCGAAGATCGTTATCTCGGTGACATCGTCGAGCACTCCTGCTTCGACCAGCTCTACGACGAGCACTTCTACCTGTTCGCGGTCCGTTCCGTGCAGGCGATGGTCGCCCGGTTCGGACTTGAACTGGTCGATGTCGAGCACCTCGCGGTGCACGGCGGCTCGATCCGGTACACGGTCACCCTGGCCGGTGCGCGCACCCCGTCCACGGCAGTGCGCGACATGCTGGAGCAGGAGCGCAAGCAGGGGCTGGCCGAGATGGAGACGTACGAACGGTTCGCGGAACGCATCACCGCCATCCGACACGACCTCCGTACGCTGTTGGAGCGGCTTCGGTCCGAGGGTCGGCGCGTGGTCGGATACGGCGCCACCTCCAAGAGCGCCACGGTGACGAGCTACTGCGGGATCGGCCCCAACCTCGTCCCGTTCGTGTGCGACTCGACGCCGGAGAAGCAGGGGCGATTGTCGCCCGGTTCCCGCATTCCGGTCCGGCCGCAGGAGGCGTTCAGCGACCCGTATCCCGACTACGCCCTGCTGTTCGCCTGGAACCACGCGGAAGAGATCATGGCCAAGGAGCGCGAGTTCAGCGAGCAGGGCGGGCGATGGATCCTGTACGTGCCCACCGTCCATGTCGTTTGAACCACTCGGCCCACTCCGGCCCGCCGGCGCGGGGGCGGCGACGTCCGCCGTCACCGCGCCGGTCGCGCTCGGCTACCGCCTGACCTCCCCGACCGCCTCCGGCAGACCGGTCCCGCCCTGCGGCGGCACGGGCGCACCGGGTCGGGCGGTCTCCTCCGGCGACTGCTCCTCGGTGGCTCCGACACCCGGCGTCGCCGTCCGCAGAAGCACGAGGGCTATGACGGCGAACAGCACCATGGCGATCGCCGACACCGTCGCGACCACGTGCAGCCCGCCGGTGAAGGCGTTCCGGGCGACGTCCAGCAGCACGGTGCCGAGTTGGCCGGGCAGTTCGCCGGCCGTCGCGGACGCGGCGGGCAGGCTGTCCTGGGCCGCGGTAGCGGCGTCGGACGGAATCTCGGCCGGGATCTCGGCCATTCGTCCCTGGTAGACGGCGGCGCCCAAGCTACCGAGGGCGGCGACGCCGAACGCGATCCCGAACTCCCCGTTGGTCTCCGACAACGCCGAGGCGGCGCCGGCCTTCTCCGGCGGGGCGGACCCCACCACCAGTTGGGTGCTCAGCACGCCCATCGGGCTCGTGCCAGCGAAGGCGATGGCATACCCGATCACGACGAGGGCGATGCTGCCCGTGCTGTTGACCTGGGTCAGCATGACGAGTCCCACGGCGGTGACGAGGAGTCCGCCGGCGATGGCGTAGGACGGCTTGAACCTGGCCGCCAGGGCCGGGGCCGCCATGTTGCCCGCGATGGCCAGGATGAAGGACGGCACCAGCCACAGACCCGCGACCAGTGGCGACAGCCCGGCCACCTGCTGGAGGTACATCGCCACCAGCAGGGTGATGCCGCCCATGGTCGCCGAGCAGAGCAGCGCCACCCCGAGCGCGGCCCGCAACGTGCGGTTGCCGAACAGACGCAGGTCGAGCAGCGGGTGCGCCAGGCGACGCTGGCGGAGTACGAACACCGTGCCGCAGGCGAGGCCGACCAGCAGGGACAGGACCTGCGGCACGCCCAGGCCGTCGGCGGCGAACTTCTTCACCGCGTAGATGATCGGCAGCAGGGCGGCGAGGGACAGCACCGCGCTCAGCAGGTCCAGCCGGCCGGCCTCGGGCGCCTTGTACTCCGGAAGCAGGATCGGCCCCAGCACCAGCAGCAGCGCCATGACCGGGAGCCCGATCAGGAACACCGAGCCCCACCAGAAGGACTCCAGCATGGCCCCACCGACGACCGGGCCGATCGCCATGCCGCCCATGAAGCAGCTCATCCAGACACCGATCGCCAGCCCCTGCTGGGTCGGATCCTTGAACATGTTGCTGATCAGCGCCAGGAGCGAGGGCATCAGGGTCGCACCCGAGATGCCGAGCACGGCCCGCGCCAGGATCAGCGTCGTCGGGCTGTCCGCGTACGCGGCCAGCACCGAGGCGGCGCCGAACAGCGCGGCGCCGATCAGCAGGAGTTTCCGGCGTCCGATGCGGTCCCCCAGCGTCCCCCAGGTGAGCAGGAAGCCGGCGATCATGAACCCGTAGATGTCGACGATCCAGAGCTGTTCGGTGCTGTTCGCGCCCAGTTCCTCACTCAGGTGGGGCAACGCCAGGTTCAGCACACTGATGTCCAAGGACAACAGCAGTGTCGGCAGCGCGAGTACCGCCAAACCGATCCATTCCCGACGGCCTGCTTTCGGGACTTCCCCGACGGAGACGTTGGCGTTCATGGAATCCCTTCTTGTTTCGAATCACTTCAGACGACGTACGGGTGCGCACGGCGGGCCGCCCGTAACCCCCGGGCCCACCAGGTGAGCTGGTCGAGCATGGCGTTCAGGGCGGTGTGGCAGTCGGCGGACGGCTTCGGCCACGTGCCGTCCGCGTCGAAGTCGTTCCAGTACTCGGGGAGGCTGACCGAGTCCCGGATCGTGATGGCGTGCAGTTCGGTGAACACCTCGCGGAGCTGACTCGTCGCGTGCAGCCCGCCGGACGGTCCCCCGTACGAGACCACCGCGACCGGCTTGGCCCGCCATTCCTCCGCGTACCAGTCGACGGCGGTCTTCAGCGGCGCGGGAAAGCTCCTGTTGTACTCGGGGGTCACGATGACGAACGCGTCCGCGGCGGCGAGCCGTGGCGCCAGCGCCAGCACCGGCGCCGGGACCGGTTCCTCCTGGTCGGTCAGAACGTCGGGCAACCGTACCTTGGCCAGGTCGATCAGATCGATGTCTAACGTGGTGCGACGGCACGCCCGGCTGACGAACCACGCCGCCACCGAGGGACCGAACCGGCCGTTGCGGGTGCTGCCGACGATGACCGCCACGCGCAGAAGATCGTCGTCGCTCATCAGGAGCCCGCCGTCACGATCAATGCACCTCCGTCGGATGGCGTTTGGCGTTTGGCGTCCAGTCTGGAGATGCGCGCTGTCGGCCGACCATCGGTGGACTGTCGGTCGTCAGTGGGCGCCGGTCGCACCATGATTCACACCGTCGCGGTACGGTTACTCCGTGCATTTCCGGGTGTTAGGTCCGCTTGAGGTGCGGACCAGAAGCGGTGAGCCGGTCCAGATCCCCGAGTTGAAAGTGCGGGCGCTGCTGGCCGACCTCCTGGTGCACGAGGGGCAACCGGTAGCGGCGGAGCGCCTGGTCGCCGACCTCTGGGGCGAACACCCGCCACACAATCCCGTCGGCGCTCTGCAACTCAAGGTCTCCCGGCTGCGGCGGGTCCTGGACGACGCCGAGCCCGGCGCCCGGGCCCTGCTGGTCTCTCGACCGCCGGGATACCTGCTCCAGTTCACCCCCGACGCCACGGACGCCGGTGAGTTCGCCGCCCTGACCCGCCGGGCCCGGACCGCGCGGGACCCGCGTACCCGGGCCGGGTGGCTGGCGGACGCGCTCCGCCTCTGGCGCGGGCCGGCCCTGGTCGACTTCGCCGACTGGCCGTTCGCCCAGCGGGTGGCCGCCCGGCTGGAGGAGGAACGGCTGGTCGCCCTGGAACAGCAGGCCGACGCGCAGCTGGAGCTGGACGACTGCGGCCCGGTGATCGCCGAACTCGGCGACCTGGTGACCCGCCATCCGTACCGGGAGGGGCTCCGGGGTCTGCACATGCGCGCGCTCTACCGGTCCGGCCGGCAGAGCGAGGCGCTCGCCAGTTATCGGGAGATCCAGGCCCGGTTGGCCGAGGAACTGGGCGTCGACCCGGGGCCGGAGCTGGTCCGGCTGCACCAGTCCATGCTGCGACAGGACCCCGCACTGTCCGTCTCCCGGGCGGTGGCGACGGTGTCGCCCAGCCGGCCTCTCACCAACCTGTCCTCGCCGATCAGCGAACTGGTCGGCCGCGAGGAGGCGGCGGCCGAGGTGGTGGCACTGCTGCGGGCCGGCAGACTGGTGACCCTCACCGGGCCGGGTGGAGTGGGCAAGACCCGCCTGGCGATCCACACCGCCGGTGAGCAGCTTGCGGCCTACCCGGACGGCGTGTGGATGGTCGAGCTCGCGCCACTCGGTCGCGCCGGCACGACGGACGGGATCACCTCCGTCACGACCGCCATCATGACGGTCCTGGGGATCCGGGAGACAGCCCCGGGGGCCGAGCCACTGGCGCCGGTGGCGCAACTGCGGGAGGCACTCGACAGCAAGCGGATGCTGCTGGTGTTGGACAACTGCGAGCATCTGGTGGACGCCGTCGCCGAGGTGGCGCAGATGCTGCTGCGTGCCACACCCGGTTTGTGCATTCTCACCACCAGTCGGGAGTCGCTCGGGGTGGCCGGTGAGAAGCTCTGGTCGGTTCCGCCGCTCGACCTGCCCCCGCCGGCCTCGGACGCCGAGCCCGAGGTGCTGATGCGCTCCGGGGCCGTCCGGCTGTTCGTGTCCAGGGCCGCCGCGGCGGCTCCCGGCTTCCGGCTCGACCGGGACAACGGACCGGCCGTCGCCGTGCTGTGCCGCCGGCTCGACGGCATCCCGCTCGCCCTGGAACTGGCGGCCACCAAGGTACGGGCGCTCGGCGTACACGCGATCGTCGCCCGGCTCGACGACCGCTTCCGGCTGCTGGCGGCCGGGCACCGTGGGGCGCCGCCGCGCCAGCAGACGCTGCGCGGAATGATCGACTGGAGCTGGGAGCTGCTGTCCGATCCGGAACGCTCGGTGCTGCGCCGGCTGGCCGTGCACGTCGGCGGGTGCACCCTCGACGCCGCCGAGCTGGTGTGCGCCGACGAGGACGTGGCCGCCGAGGACGTCCTCGACCTGCTGGCCCGACTGGTCGACCGCTGTCTCGTATTCACCACCGACGGTACCGACGGTCCCCGCTACCACCTTATGGAGTCGATCGCAGACTACTGTCTCGTCCGGCTGCGCAACGAGGACGACGTCGAGCGGATCCGGCGGCGGTGTCGCCGCTACTACCTCGGCCTGGCCGAACGAGCGGAGGGAGAGCTGCACGGTAACGCCCAACAGCTCTGGCTGGAACGCCTCGACGAGGAGACCGCCAACCTGCGGGCCGCGCACGACGACGCGGTCCGGGACGGCCAGACCGACGACGTGCTGCGCCTGGCCAACGCGCTGACCTGGTACTGGTTCCTTCGCGGCAGACTCCGCGAGGGCATGCGCCACCTGACGGCCGCACTGGAGATGCCGGGGCCGACACTCACCCCCGCCCGGGCCCGGGCCACGGCCTGGCGGGCCGGGCTCGCGGTGGTGGCCGGGGAACAGCCCGACGCCATCGAGGCCGGCGTCAAGGCGCTGGAGGAGTACGAGGGTCTGGGCGATCCTGTCGGCCACGCGCGGGCGCAATGGTTCCTCGGCTTCGTCCAGTCCGACTTCGGCGACCTGTCCGCGAGCACCGAGCTGGTGCACCGTGCCCTGGACGGCTTTCGTCGATGCGGCGATCGCTGGGGCGAGGCAGCCGCGCTGAGCACCCTGGCCAAGCACGGCATGGTCCGTGGCGATCTGGCCGCGCTGGAACGACACGGGGAGCAGAGCGCGCTCATCTTCGGCGAACTCGGCGACCGTTGGGGCCAGCTACAGGCCACCGACTCGCTGGCGACGCTCGCCGAGGTACGGGGCCAGCATGACCAGGCCGCGCGGATGCACCGGGACGGGTTGCGTACCGCGGAACGACTGGGCCTGTGGCCGGAGGCGTCCAGCCGGCTGTCGTGGCTCGGCCGGATCGCGATGTTGCGGTGCGACTTCGACGAGGCCAGGGACCTGCATCAGCGGGCCCGACAGTTGGCCGTCGAACAGAGTTACAAGCCGGGAGAGATCTTCGCCGAGATGGGCCTGGGTATCCTGGCCCGCCGGGAGGGTCGGCTCGACGCCGCCGAGAAGCACCTTCGCGACGTCCTGGAGTGGCTACCCCGGGAGAACTACGAACTGGGTGACACGCTGCCGCTCGCGTTGATCCTGCCGGAACTCGGCTTCGTCGCCGAGCAGCGCGGAGACGCCGCGACCGCGCAGATCCTGCATCTCGAAGGGCTCGCCATCGCGACGCAGATGGCGAGCGATCCGCGCGGCGTGGTGCTCGCCCTGGAGGGTCTGGCCGGAGCGCAGGTGCTCGCCGGGCACCACCACCTCGCCGCCCGGCTGCTCGGCGCGGCGGCGGCGACCCGACAGGCGGCGGGCGCTCCCCTGCCACCCGCCGAGCAGGCCGATGTGGATCGGATCATGGGCAAGGCGACGGCGGAAATCGGCACGGTGGAATTCGGTGTCGATTTCGAGCGTGGCCGCCTGATGAGCACGGGGGCCTGTGTCGAGCTGGTGCGGGAAGCGTCGCCCGGTCGACCGGAATAGCGCGGTGGCCGGTGCGACCGGGCACGACTCCCCCGTCGTACGAGGGCCGCACGCTGAGAGAAGCGGTCGAAGCGTGAATGGGTACCATTGGATTTGCGATCGGATGACATAACCGCAATCCCCGATCCACCTATTCTCGCCACATTCCTCTCTACAGCGACGTGCAGCTCCCCCTGGACTGATCGTCCGACAATCGGCCTGGTCCGCTCGATGGAAGCGAGAGAAGAAAATGAAGGCGCTAGTGCTCTCCGGTGGGTCCGGTACCCGTCTGCGACCATTGAGCTATTCGCTCCCGAAACAGTTGTTGCCGATCGCCAACCGGCCGATTCTCGAATATGCCCTCGACGCTATCCAGCGCCTCGGCGTCACGGAGATCGGAATCGTGATCGGAACCCCGGACTCCGAGATCCCCGCGTCGATCGGTGACGGATCCCGCTGGGACACGCCGATCACGTACATCCACCAGGACCGACCGGGCGGCCTGGCGCACGCCGTACGGACCGCCCAACCGTTCCTCGGTTCCGACGATTTCGTCATGTACCTCGGTGACAACGTGATGCCGAGCGGACTCGAGCAGATCGCCACGGAGTTCGGCCGATGGCGGCCGTCCGCGCAACTCGCCGCGCACAAGGTTCCCGACCCCGGCAACTTCGGCGTCGTCGAGCTGGACGAGAAGCGCCGGGTCGTCCGGCTGGTGGAGAAGCCCTCGGATCCCCGCAGTGACCTGGCTCTGATCGGCGTCTACTTCTTCACGCCGGCCATCCACGAGGCGATCGCGTCGATCAGGCCGAGCGCCCGAGGCGAGCTGGAGATCACCGACGCCGTTCAGTGGTTGCTCGAACAGGGCCGGACGGTGCGGGTGGTCGAGTACGACGGGTACTGGAAGGACGCCGGCCAGCCCGACGACCTGCTGGAGTGCAACCGACGCCTGCTCAGCGACCTGTCGTCGGACATCGCCGGCACGGTGGACGCCGCAAGCCGGATCGGCCCGCAGGTGGTGATCGAGGCCGGCGCGCGGATCGAACGATCCCGCGTCGAAGGGCCGGCGATCATCGGCACGGGCACCGTCATCGAGGACAGCCACATCGGGCCTTACACCGCGATCGGGCGCGACTGTGTGCTGCGCCGCAGTCGGGTGGCCGACTCCATCCTGCTGGACCGCGTCTCCGTCGTGCAGGTCTCCGCGCTGTACGGCTCCCTGATCGGACGGCGGGCCAGCATCGTCGGCGGTACCGGCGCGGAGGCGGGTCACCGGTTGCTCGTCGGCGACGACGCGGCGATCGAGGTGGCGGCGTGAGGAACCCGGCGTGAGGAACCCGGTTACTCGCCCACGGGTCGCTTCCGACCAGCGACCACGACCGCCTGCCGTCCGCCGGGTCGAGCACGCTCCGGCCCCCAGCCCCGCCAGAGCTGGTCCGCTGGCCGGCCGTGGGTCGCGAGCCTCCGGCCGGGCCGACGCCCGGACATGGGCGGAGCAGAGCAGTCTCAGAGATGCGCCGCGGTCGGGGCGGAACGAACATGTAGATAGGCCGATCAATATACGAAGGAAGTGACCGAGGATGACCGCGAGTACCTCCGCGCCGACCGCCGCTGGTCCGTCGGCGGCCGACCAGGCGGCGATCGCCGCCGTACCGGCCCGCATGATCGCCGCCTGGGCGGCTCACGACGCCGACGCCTTCGCCGACCTGTTCGTCGAGGACGGGACGATGATATTGCCCGGTGTGTACAAGAAGGGCCGTGCGCAGATCCGCGAGTTCATGGCCGCCGGGTATGCCGGCCGCTACCAGGGGACCCAGGTCACCGGGCAACCCATCGAGATCAGGCCGCTCGCTCCGGGCGCCGTCGCCCTGCTGACCCAAGGCGGCGTACTCGAACCGGGCGAAACCGAGCTCTCCTCCCAGGCCGCCATCCGGGCCTCGTGGATATTGGTGAACCAGGACGGCCAGTGGCGGCTCGCGGTCTACCAGAACTGCCCGCGTGACTGACGGAGCGACCAGCTCCGCCGACGCCGGTTGTGCGTGGGTGCGGCGGCCGGGCGGCACGCCGCGGCCGTGGAATCGCCGCCCGGCAAGGAAACAGCGTGCCCACCGAAGGCCTTCGACACGGTGACGGCCGAACACAGCGGCGGGCAGCGACACATCCCCGGTCGTCGGCGACCCGCGCGTGACGCGCTCCGGGGTCGTGGACCTCGATGGCCCGGGGCGAGATCCGGCCGGCGAGGCGTAGTCCTGCTGGCCCACTCATCGTGGGCGACGCCGCCGGGCGGCAGCAGCGAGGAAGTCTCGTCGCCGGGCTCGGGTTCGGACCCGGCCCGGTTCGGGTGCGGGGCGAGCACTTCGAGGCCGTGCAGGTGCGCCTGTCACCGGCGGTCGCGCGCGGTCTTGGGCATCTCTCCGGCCGACCTGGACGGCGCCGTAGTGGCGCTCGACGACCTGTGGGGCCGCGAGGCGTCACAGGATCCGCGAGCAGCTGGGCGATGTCTCCTCGTGCGGGATCGCTTCGCCTTGACGGACGCGTTACTTGCCCGTCGACGTGAGACGGGGTCGTCCGTGGACCCCGAGGTGGCATGGGCCTGGGACCAGATCGTCGCCAGCCGCGGCTTGGTCCGGGTCGACAGACTGGCAGCCAAGGTTGGATGGAGCCGTAAGCGCCTGTGGACCCGGTTCCGGTCGCAGATCGGTTTGCCGCCCAAGGCGCGCCGCGAAGCTGGTCCGCTTCGACCATGCCGCCCACCGCCTGGCCGCAGGTGAAGGCGCAGCCCGAGTCGCGGCGGAGGGCGGCTATGCCGACCAGTCCCACCTGCATCGGGACGTCGTGGCGTTCACCGGGCTGACTCCGGTCTGGCCGGCGAGCCATTTCTGGCGGTCGATGACATCGCATGGCCAGCCGCGGAGCACCCGTCAGAGGGTGTGTGAGCTTGCCGTCGGACGGGTGTCCGTTGGCCTGCGAATGGGCCAGGCATTCACCTCCGAAGAAGGATGGCTCCGTCTTCGCCCGCCGCGTTATAACCGGCACTGAGCTGTGAGAACACTCGGTTCACCGAGCGCGGCTGGAGTACTAGCGCGGGGCGGCGGCGAACTGACCGGGCGAGCGGCCGGGGCCGGCCGGGCCCCGGTACGCCTGCGCGATGTCGAGCCATTGGTCGGCCTGCGGGCCGACGGCGGCCAGCGCGAGGTCGGCGCGATGGCGTCGGCGCGTCACCAGCAGGCAGAAGTCGACGGCCGGTCCGGTGATGGACTGCTCGCCGTCGGACGGGCCGAACTCCCACACCATGCCCGAGGGTGCGGTCAGCACGAAGCGGAACGAGACGTCGGGGGTCTGCATGCCACGTGCCTGGTAACCGAAATCCCAGGTACGTACGGCGAAGGCGACCAGGTGACCGATCCGGTCGGTGTACTGGCGGCGCACGCCCAGTGCGTCGGCGATGTCCTGACCGTGACCGAACAGCTCCATCATGCCGGCGGCGGCCAGCACCGGAGCCGGCAACGGCCGCACCAGCCAGGGAACCAACTGGCCGTCGGGCACGGCGGCCAGCGACTTGTCCGCCGCCGCCCGTTCGTCGCGGAAACGAGCGAGCAGCACCTCCGGCGGCTCCGCCAGGTAGGGCGCCATCGCGGCGTCGACGTTGGCGTCGAAGTCGGCACTGAGTCGCGCGGTCATCGCGGTGAAGGCGTCCGGGCTGCCAGCCGCCGTCGCCGCCAGCCGGAACGTCGCGGTCAGGTGGGCGATCTGATGGGCGATGGTCCACCCCTCGGCCGGCGTCGGCGTCGTCCAGCGCTCGGGCTCGATGCCGGCCACCAGGCTGTCGATCGCATCGCCTTCGGCGGTGAGATCGGCCAGTACGTCGTTGGTTGTCACTCGGTCGTCCCTTCTCGAAAGCCGCGCACGGCGCGGCTAGGTCCGGCAACGTTCCAGTCATCTATTGAAATATCGAGATCTAGTATGGTTCCGCGGATCTGCGGTGTCTTCTCCGACCGTGCCGTCCTCGGCAGCGACACCATTCGGGCGGGAGCCGCCAGAACGCGTGCCGTCGACCGGTCAGCTCACCGACGTGCCGGCGCCGGTCCGGTCGCGTCGGCGGTGCCGAGTGCCGCGCGTCATCAGGATCGTCAGCGCACTGCCCACCGCCAGCAGGACCGCGGCGAGGCCCAACGCCGAGCGGGCGGCCCGCAGGAACGCGTCCGCGAAGATCTCCGCCGCCAGCCAGCGGAACTGCTCCGCCGCCTCGGCCGACAACCCCTCCGGTGGGGCGACGCCAGCATGCTGGCCACTGCCCAACTGCAAGCCGTTGGCCGCCGAACGCTCGAACTCGGTCTCGAACGGGCGCCGGGCCTCGGGCGGCAACTCGGACGCACGCTCCGACACCCCCGTCCGGATCGCGTCGACCAGGCGATTCTGCAGCAGCGCTCCGATCACCGCCGCGCCCAGCGCGGCCCCGACTTGGCGTGCGGTGTTCAGCACGCCGGACGCCGCCGCGGCGCGCCCCGGCTCGATACCGCGCATCGCCTCGGTGGTCGTCGGGGCGATGGCCACACCCATACCGAGGCCGACCGCGACCAGCACCCAGGCGTACGACCAACCAGTCCACTCCCGGGTGGGGAGCAGCGCGACCCCGGCGACGCCGAGGGCGTACACGGCCAGGCCGGCCATCAGCAGCACCCGACCGCCGACCCGATCGGTGAGTCGCCCGGCGACCGGGGCGACGGCGCTGAGGGTCAGCGTCCAGGGCAGCGCGGCCAGCCCGGAAGCCAGCGGGCTCATGCCGAGGGTCACCTGGGTCTCAATGACGAACACCAGCAGGAACCCGTAGAGCGCGAACGACGTGATCAACGTGATGGCGGTGGCGATCGTGAAGTTCCGGTCGCGGAATAGGGTCAGCGGCACCAACGGCTCCGCCTGCCGCCGCTCCCACCAGACAAAGGCCGCCAACAGCAACAGCGCGGCCGACAGGACCACCGGAATGGTGACCGGGCCGGCGACCGTACCCCACCGGTGGCGCTCACCCTCGATCAGGCCGTACACCAGGGCGAACAGGCCGGTGGTCGCGAGCAGCACACCGACGGCGTCGAAGCTGCGGGGCGACGGGGTGCGCAGGTCCGGCACCAACCGCCGCGCGGCCACGATTCCACCCACCGCGAGCGGGACGTTCACGAAGAAGATCCACTGCCAGCCGAGCTCGGTGACGACCAGGCCGCCCAGGGTCGGGCCGCTGACCGCCGCGACGCCCGCGACCGCGGTGAAGATGCCGAACGCGGCACCCCGACGCTGCGGAGCGAAGATCATCGAAATCAGCACGAGCGCCTGTGGCAGCAGGGCCGCGGCGCCGACACCCTGGAGCACCCTGGCTGCGATCAGCTGCCCAGGGCTGTACGCCATGCCGCAGAGCACAGATGCGATCGCGAACAGTCCCAGCCCGCCGACGAAGACCCGGCGCGGACCGAGCAGGTCCCCCAGCCGACTGAAGACGATCAACAGCGACGCGAGCGCCAACAGGTAGCCGTTGAGCACCCAGAGAACCTCGTCGATACCGGTGTCCAAGGACGCCATCAGGGCGGGTGCCGCGGTGTTGACGATGCTCGTGTCCAGCAGTATGAGGAAGTTGCCCAGGCACAGCACCGCCAGCGCGGCCCACGGATTGACCGCGCCGGACGGACGGGTCATGCCAGGTCTCCGGTCCCGGCGTGCCGTCCCGTTCGACCGTCGCGTACGCCGAGCCGGGCACCGATCCGGCGCGCGGCCAACAGACTCGCCCAGGAGGTCAGTTGGATCAACGTGTCGTCACCGGGCTGACGCAGCCGCACCTGCGCCAGCAACTGCGGGGTGACCCGGTACGAGGCGAACATGGTCAGCATGACCAGGCGGCCGGCGGGCCGGTCAGCCTCGGCCAACGGCGCCACCGCCCCCTCCAGCCAATCCCGCGCGTCCAGGCCCGGCCGGTTGCCCGCCGGATCGTCCTGCCTGGCCACCGCCAACGCCCGTACAGCCTCGGGGACCGCCCGCTCGCCAGCTGCCTCGACTGCGTGGACCGCGGCGGCGAAGGCGGTCGCGACACCGTCATGGCCGGCGGCCCAGAACAGGTCCGCGGGCAGTGGCGCCGTGGGCAGCAGGCCGCTCGACCGCCCCGGCCGAACGGGCCTGCGGGCCAGTGAACCCAGCACCCGCGCCGCGACGCGCCCGGCGGCCCGACGGGCGACGCCACGCACCACCGGCGGGATCGGCGACGGAGGCAGGAAGATGTTGACCATCCGGTTGAGATAGTGGAACGTCACGGCGACCCCGATCAGCTCGGGCGCGTGCGTCGCCGGGAACGGCGCCGACAGGGGGCTGTTCGTCGCGCTGGCCCGGGCCCAGGCACCGAGCGCGTCGAACCGTGGGTCGGGCGCCGCGTCCTGGTCCGCGACGGCCTGGGCGCCGGTCAGACCGGTCAGGGTTGCGCTGTGGACGTCGACGCAGTAGGGACAACTGTTCCCCGCCGAGACCGCGACGGCGACCGCCTCCCGGCTGCCGCGGGTGGTCACGCCCGACGCCAACAGGCTCTCCCGGAGCATCGACCATACCGCCGCCAGGCACTGCGGCGCGGGCGAGTGCAGGCTGATGGGCGGTGCCAACATGCCGAAATCCCGCTCGACCTGGTCGTACACCTCGGCGACCAGGCCCTGCGCCGAGCCCGGCGGGACCGGCGTGACGTGCTGGATGTCGCGCAGCGTGCCGCCGCGCGTTGCCCAGGCGAGAAGTGAACCCATGGACGTTCCCTTCGTGAGACGGCGAACGACGGACCGGCCGCGGGAACCGGCCACCGACCGGTCCCCGCGGCCCGCGATGGGCCGGCTCAGGTACGGCCGAGCACCCTCGCCTGGCTGGACTCGACGCCTTCGGGCAGGTCGCCCAGGTAGCTGACGGACACTCCCCGGTCCCGCGCCGCCTGGACGATGCCCGGCATGGCCCGCTCGGCCAACGCCGCGATGGTCAGCGCCGGATTCACGGTCAACGCCCCGGGCACGGCCGAGCCGTCGGTGACGAAGATGCCGGGATGGTCACGCAGCTCGTGCCGGTCGTCGAGGGCCGAGGTCGCCGGATCGTCGCCGATCCGGCAAGACGACAACGGATGGACCGTGTACGCCCCGACCACGTCGTTGGTCCACGGCGTGACCTGGGCCAGGCCGTCGCGCTCCAGGATGTCCTTGACGTCGGCGTCGGACAGCTCCCAGCCCCGGCGGGTGTTCGGGGTCGGATGGTACTGCAGGCTGCTGTGACCGAGCATCTGTTGTGAGAACCGGGTGGCACTGCCGGTGGCCGGCGGCGGCCCGAACACGCCCTCGTTGTCGTCCTCGGACATGGTGAAGATGGTCAGCCAGGACTTCCACCTGCGCAGCAACTCCTTCTTCTCCGGCCCGAACCAGGTGGGACCGCCCGCGTCCGGTGCCTGGGCGAGGATGGTTCCCAGGCCGGGCGGGAAGTAGAGCTGTTCCAGGGAGAAGCGCTCGTACTCGGGCAGGCTGCCGTCCAGCTTGTCCCAACTCGCCACGGTGGGACCGCGCCCGATCTGGTGTGCCTCGTAGGCCACCCCGTCCTCGCGGCTGAGCCCGAGCAGGTCGCGCACCTTGCCCTCGTCGAACACGGCGGTGTTGAGCCGCTCGCCGTTGCCGGAGAAGTACCGCCCGACAGCCGGCGGCATCGCACCCAGGGTGGGCTCCGAGCGTTGCAGGATCACCGGCGTCGCCCCGGTGCCGGCGGCCAGCACCACGATCTTGGCGTCGATGGCGCCGCTGCCGTGCAGAACCCGGTAGTCCACCTCGTCGACGATCCGGTAGTGCACGCGGTAGCTGCCGTCGTCGTTGCGCGACAGATGCTGCACCTCGTGCAGGGGCCGGATCTCCGCGCCGTGCTCCACCGCACCGGGAAGGTAGTTCAGCAGCAGCGATCTCTTCGCGTCGAACTTGCAGCCGGCCGCCATCCAGTTGCAGTTCGTGCACCGCGCCACGTCGACAGCCGTGGGTGCCGGATTGGCGGTCCGTCCGGCGTGCCGGCAGGCCGCGGCCCACAGTCCACCGCCGTACGGGACCTGATCCCAGCTCTGCTTGGTCACCGGCAGGGCCTCGACCGCCCGGTCGTACCACGGGTCGAGCGTCTCCCGGCTGATCGACGCCGGCCACATCCGCCGACCGATGCTGCCCTGCCGCTCGAACACGAAACCCGGCGCCCGGGGCATGGTGGCGAAGTACACCACGCTGCCACCGCCGACACAGTTGCCGCTGAGCACGCTCATCCCGTCGCCGATGGTGAAGTCGAAGATCCGGGTGTACGACGACCCCAGCTTGAAGTCCTGGTCGAACTCGTCCGCCGACAGCCACGGACCACGTTCGAGGACCACCACGCGGGCTCCGCCGACGGCGAGATGGTAGGCGGCGATCGCACCGCCGAAGCCGCTGCCGATCACCACGACATCGGTGCCTTCGGTAACGCTCATGCCGGGCTCCCCGTCGGTGTGGTGTTCGGATGCAGGTCGGCCAGCACACGGCCGTAGGAGTAGCGCGGGAACTGCCAGGTGCCCTCGGCGTCGGGGGGTGCGTAGCCCATCGTCAGCAGTCCCGGGTGGCCGTCGGCGATCGCCGCCGCGGTGCTCAGGTGGGCCGCGCTGTCGAAGGCCATGTTCGAAAAGAGGGCCACGCCGACCCACAGTGCCTTCTCCGGGTGGTCCACGGCGGTCAGTCGCGCCACCAGGGCGGTACGGTCGGCGAACGACAGCGCCACAAAGGGCGGGACCTCGTCGTCGAGCTGCACCGCGTGCTCAGTGGCGTACTGCACGGCGTGACCGTTGAGCAGGTGCGCCAGGCCGGTGAGCGACTCGGCCAGCCCGCCGGCGGGGTGTTCCAGCAGTTCGACGGCGCCCGAGGTGACGGCCCCGCCACCGGTCGAGACGCCGGCTATCGCCCGGTCGTCGGACGAGCGTTTCTCCCCGGGAATGATGGTGTCCGCGAACGCCTCGAGGGTCATCGTCCTCGAAACGTCGACTTCTGGGTTGTCGGGTAGCACGGTGTCGCGCCTCCTGCGTATGGTAGGCAACGCTGCCTGTCGTTGATCCATGGAATATGCGTTCCGCGTTGTCACCAACGCGCTCGGCAATGGACGGTCGGCAAGGGGCCGGAGCGGCGTTCCACCAGCACCGGCGATCGACACGGCGACGTTGCGAACTCACTCCGGTGATCCGTCCGCTCGCCTGTCGCACAATTGTGCGGGGATCGCTCGTGAGCGCGCATCTTCTGAAATGCCTGGCGACCACGGGGTGGGCAGGGCTGGCAAATGCATTTTCCCGACTGCCGCCTCCCGATGGCGCTACTTCCAGATTGCCCGGTCTCCGCCGGACCGTTGTCCGAGCCGCCGCGCCATCGATAATGGGGAATCTGAAGCCGTGCCGTGCGGATCGCGGCGCGTCGGCACACCCACGACGGAGGCCGGCATGGTCATCGGGCGGATCGCCTCATCGGTCGTGCAGCGACAGGTCAAGTACGTGACACCGATTCCGGTGGCGTCGGCGACCGGGCTGCTCGCCCAGGTCTACGAGCAGGTGCTCGACGAGATGGGACTGGTGGTGCCGCCGGTGCAGATGCACTCCGTGGTGCCCGAACTCGCCGCGGCGTACTGGACGCTGATGCGCGAACCGCTCCTGCCGACGGTGAACGTCGACCGGGCCGCCAAGGAAGCGGTGGCGACGGCCGTCTCGGTGGCCAACATCTGCCCGTACTGCGTCGACATGCACAGCGTCGGCATGTACGACCTCGCCACCGAACACGACGCGGAGGCGCTGGTGGCCGACCAGCTCGACGCCCTCACCGACCCACGGCTCTACGAGATCGCGAGCTGGGCGAGGATGGCCAGCCAACCCGACGACTCCGGCGTCCGACCGGCCCCGTTCGCCGAGGCCGACCGGCCCGAACTCGTCGGCGTGGTGGTGAGCCTGCACTACCTCACCCGCATGGTCAACGTGTTCCTGTCCAACTTCCTGCTGCCGCCCGGACTCGGCCCGGCCGCCCGTCGACGGTTCAAGCACGGGGTCAGCCGGATGCTGCGTCCCAGCCTGCGTGACCCCCGCGAACCGGGCCGCTCGCTGACGCTGCTGCCGGACGCGCCGCTACCGGCCGACGCCAACTGGGCGTTGGCCAGCCACACGGTGGCGGCGGCGACGGCCCGTTCGTACGCCGCGTTCGAGGCGGCGGGTGAACGCTCGCTCTCCCCCGAGGTCCGCCAGTTGGTACGCGAACGCCTCGACACCTGGCGGGGCGAGGACACCGGGCTCAATCGGGAGTGGTGCGAGCGACTCGTGGAGCGCCTGCCCGAGCCCGACCGACCCGTTGGTCGGCTGGCGTTGTTGACCGCACTGGCCTCGTACCAGGTGGACGAGGACGTCATCGCGGCCTTCCGGGGCCGCCACCCCGACGACGTGACCCTGCTCGACGCGGCGGCGTGGGCGAGCTACGCCGCCGCCCGCAAGGTCGGAAGCTGGCACGCCCCGCTGCCGACCCACAGGCGGTCCTGAACTCCCGCCGAGAGCGCATTCCAGAAGAACCGCACTCGGCTGACGAGCAGCAGACTGGATGGGATCGCACTCGGCAGGCGGCCCCACGGGCCCCATCGAACAGGTGGTTCGGGCCACCGTGTCCAGGGAGGCACAATGGCAACGCTTTCGACCACCGGGCGAGCGCCCGGCGTGTCCGTGAACTGGATCAACGGGGCGGGCCACCGCATCTCGCTGAACCTCTTCATGCTCGTCGTGCTGGCGCACTGGGCGGAACACCTCACCCAGGCCTTCCAGATCTACGCGCTCGACCGGCCGGTGTCGCAGTCGCGCGGCGTGCTCGGCCACTTCTTCCCGTGGCTGGTCACATCGGAGTGGCTGCACTACGGGTACGCCCTGGTGATGGTCGTCGGACTGTTCCTCCTGCGCAAGGGCTTCGTGGGCCGGGCCCGTACCTGGTGGATGGTGGCCTTCGCCATCCAGTTCTGGCACCACATCGAGCACCTGCTCCTGTTCGTCCAGGCGCAGACCGGCACCTTCTTCTTCGGGCAGGCTGCGGCGACCAGCATCGCCCAACTGATCATCCCCCGGGTCGAACTGCACCTGCTCTACAACACCATCGTCTTCCTGCCGATGGTGGTGGCTGTCTACTACCACCTGCGTCCCACCCGGACGGAACTGGACCAGGCCCCGTGTCACTGCGCCGACCGGGCGGTCAGACCGGTTTCCGTGGGACACCGATGACGGACCCGCCCGGTGGCGGACCCGATCCGACCGGCCCGTCCCCGCGGCAGCGGTGGCGCGGCCGGTTAACCGCCGTCGCGTTCGTGGTGGCGGCGGTCGGGATCGGCCTACCGGCGATACTCGGCACCTCCCAGCCCGCGTCGCTCGCGTCCATGACACCCGCCGACGGGGCTCGCCTGGCCGCGGCTCCAACGTCCGTGGTGCTCGCCTTCGCCGGTGACTTCGCCCCGGACGAGGTGCACGTGACGGTGGCGACCGCGGCCGGCGTCACCGTCTCCGAAGGCGATCCCCAGGTGGACGGCGACGATGTCCGGGTGCAGACCGGCTCCGCCGGCCCCGGCGGGTACCTGGTCGCGTACCACGTCCTGCTCGACGACGGCCGGTCGCTGTCCGGGATGAGCAGGTACACCGTCGACCCCTCGCTGCCCGACGCCCGGGCCGCCGAGTCGTCGGGTCAGCCGTCGCCGGCCGCCGACGCGCACGCCCACGTGCCTCCGGCGGATCCGGTCAACGTCGCGCTCACCTGTGTCGCCGTGGTGCTCGTCGGCGCGATGGCGGTGTTGCTGCTGAGCCGGCCCCGGATACGCGAATGACGTCACCCGGGGCGACAGCGCACGCCAGGAGACGTGTTCGGACCGATTGACGGATCACGATGAGGGAAAGGCGCCGACCGGCAGCCGAGAACGGGCACGGAGGTACCATGCCGACCACATTCGGCGCGCTGCGCAGCCTGATGATGACGCCCAGTCTGGCGGATGTGAGCTTCGCCGGCCGGAAGTTCCCGGTGCGTCCCACCGAGGCGACCCGCCGGCTGGAAGCCATTCCGCAGGCCGTGATCTGTGGCTTCGAATGGGCGATCGACGCGCGCACCCTCTGGGAGGTGGAACGCAGACTCGCCCTCGTGGAGCCGGAGATGCGGGGATTTGCCTACGAAGGCGCGACCATGGCGTACACGATCCGCGACGCCATGGCCGGTGGGCGCGGCGGGCGGGCCCGGGAACTGCTCAGCGGCTCCGGCCAGCCGCACATCTTCCTCACCTACATCGGCATCGGATTCGCGATGGCCCGGCTGCCGCGGATGCTGTGGCGCAACGTACTGCCCGACCTGACCGGTACGCCGTACTACCCGACGATGAGCTGGCTGGCGGTGGACGGGCTCGGCTTCGACCGCGCCTACTTCGACACCGGCAGGTGGGTGACCCGCCAGGCGCGGCCCCGGCCCTACCCGTGGCAGGGCCATCCGGCCTACTTCTCCCGGGCCTGGGACCAGGGCGTCGGCCGGGCGTTGTGGTTCATCCACGGCGCCCAGGTGGCACAGGTCGCCTCGGCGGTGGATCGCTTCGACGCCGATCGGCGAGCCGACCTATGGAGCGGGGTCGGTCTCGCCGCGACCTACGCCGGCGGCTGCGGCGAGGCCGAACTGGCCGATCTGCGCCGACTGGCCGGCGGGCACACCCGTGACCTGGCCCAGGGCTCGGTGTTCGCCGCGAAGGCACGCTTCTTCTCCGGCTTCGAGCCGCGCCACACCGAGGTCGCCGTCCGCGCGCTGGCCGATCTGGACCTCGCCGCCGCCGCGCGACTGGCCGACGAGGTCGCCGCCGGCGGCCTGGCGGCGACGGACGTGCCGGAGTACGAGGTCTGGCGGGCCCTGGTCCGGTCCGGCCTGCCGTTGGCCGGTGCCCGCTCGCCACGCTGACCCACTCCCCGCACCATTCGACCGCCCGCCCCGGGACGGAATGGTGCCGCGCGCGCGTGGCACCGCAGGAAGCAAATTGCGCTGTTGCGAGTGGGCAACGCAGAAGAAGAAGTGAACGACAATCACTGCGACGATTTTCCTGAACATCATTCGATTCATGTGACGATTGCTGGGGAGCGTTCCATGAGCATCTATCGGACGCTGCGACGCCGCATCCTGACTCCCAATGTCTCCGAGACCAGGATGGACACCCGCGGCTTTCATGTGAAGAGCGAAGAAGGACGCGACCTGTTGGAAACCATCGGGGCGAGCTTTCTGACCGGGTACGGCTACGCGGCCGAGGCCCGTACGTCCCGGGAGGCCGAGCAGCGACTCGAAGGCGTCCCGCTCCGATTCCGGGGGTTCGCCTACGAGGGGGCCGCCATGGGATTCGCGGTCCGGGAGGGACTTCCGGTCGGTGGCCGGGGCCTGGTCGCGGACTTCCTGGCCGGTCGCGGCGACGCCCACGTCTACATGGTCTACGTGGGCGTCGGCTGGGCCATGGCGCGACTGCCGAGGTTCCGCTGGTCGACGCTGACCGCACCGGATCCGCTGCTGCGCTGGTTGGTGCTGGACGGCTACGGCTTCCACCAGGCGTACTTCCAGACCGACCGCTACATCCACCAGCAGTACCAGGAAAAAGACTTCCCCTGGCCGTCCGACCACTTCAGGTGGTACGCGAACCGCGCCATCGACCAGGGCATCGGTCGGGCCATGTGGTTCGTCGGCGGCACCGACGCCGAACTCGTCGCGACAATGATCAACAATTTTCCCGAGTCACGCCGCGCCGACCTGTACAGCGGCGCCGGCCTCGCCGCGACCTATGCCGGCGGCTGCGACGAACCGGAGCTGCGCCGGCTGTGGGACCTCGGCTGGGACTACCGGCCACAGATCGCGCAGGGTTCGGCCTTCGCGGCCGGCGCGCGGGCCCGCGCCGGGCTGATCGTCCCGCACAACGAGATCGCCACCCAGCTGTTCTGCGGCACCTCCGTCGAGCAGGCGTGGAAGGTCACCGACGAGGCACTGGTCGACCTGCCGGACGACCACGTGACGCCGTCGTGGGAGGTGTGGCGACAGCGGATCGCCGACTCGTTCACCGCGCATACACACCACTGATTTTCGCCCACGTAGCGCCCACCGCAGCGTACCAGCCGCACCGGGCCATGGGAGAAGGAGTCGTACACGGATGACCAGAATCGCGATTGTAGGGATGGCGTGCCGCTACCCGGACGCCACCTCGCCGAGAGAGCTGTGGGAGAACGCGGTGGCCGGACGCCGCGCCTTCCGCCGGCTGCCCGACGTCCGGATGCGGCTGGAGGACTACTACGACCCCGATCCGTCGACGCCGGACCGCTTCTACGCCCGCACCGCGGCGGTCATCGAGGGGTACGAGTTCAACCGGATCGCCTACAAGGTCGCGGGCAGCACGTACCGCTCCACCGACCTTACCCACTGGCTGGCACTGGACGTGGCCGCGATGGCCCTCGCCGACGCCGGCTTCCCGATGGCCGAGGGCCTGCCCCGCGAGCGGACCGGTGTCATCGTCGGCAACAGCCTGACCGGCGAGTTCTCCCGGGCGAACCAGCTACGTCTACGGTGGCCGTTCGTACGCCGGATGGTCGCGGCCGCGCTCAAGGAGCAGGAGTGGGACGACGACCAGCTCGGCACCTTCCTCGACGACTTCGAAGCCACCTTCAAGAGTCCGTTCCCGGAGATCGACGAGGACACCCTGGCCGGTGGTCTGTCGAACACCATCGCCGGCCGGATCTGCAACCACTTCGACCTCAAGGGCGGCGGCTACACCGTCGACGGCGCCTGCTCGTCGTCACTGCTGTCGGTGGCCACCGCGTGCAAGGGCCTGGTCGACGGTGAGCTGGATGTCGTGGTGGCCGGCGGGGTGGACCTCTCCATCGACCCGTTCGAGATCATCGGGTTCGCCAAGACCGGTGCGCTGGCGCGCAGGGAGATGAAGGTCTACGACAAGGGCTCCAACGGCTTCTGGCCCGGCGAGGGCTGCGGCATGGTGGTGCTGATGCGCGAGGACGAGGCGCGCCGCGCCGGACACCGCATCTACACCACGATCGCCGGCTGGGGCATCTCCTCGGACGGCAAGGGCAGCATCACCCGGCCCGAGATGAGCGGGTACCAGCTCGCGCTGCGCCGGGCCTACGAGCGGGCCGGGTTCGGCGTCGAGACGGTCGCGATGTTCGAGGGGCACGGCACCGGCACCGCCGTCGGGGACGCCAACGAGCTGGGCGCGCTGTCGCTGGCCCGCAGCGCGGGCGGCCAAGCGCCGGTCCCGGCGGCGATCAGCTCGGTCAAGGGCATGATCGGCCACACCAAGGCCGCGGCCGGCGTGGCCGGCCTGATCAAGGCGACGATGGCGGTGCACCACCACGTACTGCCGCCGACCATCGGCTGTACCGACCCGCACGAGCTGCTCACCGGTCCCGACGCACAGCTGAGGGTGCTGCGCAAGGCGGAGCCCTTCCCCACCGACATACCGGTACGCGCCGGTGTCACCGCCATGGGGTTCGGCGGCATCAACACCCACATCGTGCTGGAGAACGACGGTCCACGGCGCCGGACCCGGTTCGACACCCGCATGCGGGCACTTGCCTCGTCGCTACAGGACGTCGAACTCCTGGTGGTGGACGCCGGCTCGGCCGCCGAACTGGGTGAACGGCTCACCCGCCTGGTCGAGTTCGTTCCGACGATCGCGTACGCCCAGCTCAGTGACCTGGCCGTGACGCTGCATCGGGAGCTGCGCGAGCTACCGTACCGGGCGGCGGTGGTGGTCTCCTCGCCCGAGGACGCGGAACGCCGGCTGCGCGGGCTGGTCGAGAAGGTCGACGCCGGTGAGACGATGTCGTTCGACGCGGACGGGCGTGCCTTCCTCGGCCACGCCAGCGGTCCCGGCCGGATCGGCTACCTCTTCCCCGGTCAGGGCTCGGGTCGCGGCACCAGCGGCGGAGCGATGCGGCGACGTTTCACCGAAGCCGACGAGACCTACCTGCGGGCCGCCCTACCGACGGGCGGTGACACCATCGCCACCGAGGTCGCCCAGCCGCGCATCGTCACCGGCTCGCTCGCCGGCCTGCGGGTGCTGTCGACGCTGGGCCTGGAGGCCACCATCGCGGTCGGGCACAGCCTCGGCGAGATCACCGCGCTGCACTGGGCGGGCGCTCTGGACGAGGAGATGCTACTCGAGGTGGCCGCGATCCGCGGCGCCACCATGAGCCGGCACAGTGCGTCCGGCACGATGGCCAGCATCAGCGCCGCCCCGGAGACGGTGGATCGCCTGATGGCCGACCTGCCGGTGGTGATCGGCGGGTTCAACGGACCGCAGCAGACCGTGGTCGCCGGCACCGTCGAGGCGGTCGAGGAGATCTGCGTCCGGGCCCGTGACAACGGCCTGAGCGCCGTCCGGCTGTCGGTGTCGCACGCCTTCCACTCCCCACTGGTCGCCCCGGCGGCCGGCGCGTTCGGCGCGGCCCTGGCCGGCAAGCGGTTCGGTCCGGTCGATCGCCGGATCGTCTCCACGGTCACCGGCGAGCAACTGCCCGCCAGCACCGACATCCCGGCCCTGCTGCACCGGCAGATCACCGACCCGGTGCTGTTCAGCCAGGCGGTGGCCGTCGCGGCCAAGGAGGTCGACCTGTTCGTCGAGGTCGGGCCGGGGCGGGTGCTCAGCGGTCTGGCCACCGGGTCGACCGACGTACCGGCGGTCGCGCTGGACACCGACGACGAGTCGCTGGTCGGGGTGCTCCGGGTGGCCGGGGCCGCGTTCGTGATGAACGCCGCGCCGGTCGACGCCGCGCTGTTCCACGGCCGCCTAGTGCGCCCGTTGCAGGTCGGCACCGAGTTCAAGTTCTTCGCCAGCCCCTGCGAGTCGGCGCCGCAGGTGGACATCCGCGCCAGCCGTACCGCCACGCAGGCCGAACCGGCGGGCACCGACGCCACCGCGCCGGTCGACCCCGGGCAGTCGAGCCTGGACCTGCTACGCCGGCTCGCCTCCGAACGGGCCGAACTGCCGCTGGAGCTGGTCCGCGAGGAGAGCCGGCTCCTCGACGACCTGCATCTGAGCTCGATCACCGTCGGTCAGGTCGTCAACGAGGTCGCCGGCCAGCTCGGCATCTCCGCCGCGCAGACCCCGACCAACTTCGCGACCGCCACCGTACGGGAGCTGGCCGACGCGCTGACCGAGGTGGCGCAGACCAGCCTCGGCGCCGACGCCGCACCGGCACCGGTGGTCGCCGGAGCCGGCCCCTGGGCCCGGCCCTGGTCGCTCGACCTCGACGAGATGCCCCGACCCGGGCGGCCCGCGATCGAGGAGAACGGCCCGTGGCGGGTCTTCGCCGACGCCGGCAACCCGATCGCCGAGCAGCTACGCCAACGGCTCGACCAGGCCAACGTCGGCGCCGGGGTGCTGGTCTGCCTACCGGTCGGCTGCACCGAGGAACAACTCGGCCTGGCGCTCGACGGTGCGCAGGCCGCGCTGGCCGGTACGGCCGGCGATCGGTTCGTGCTGGTGCAACACGACCGGGGCGCGGCCGGCCTGGCCAAGACGTTGCGGCTGGAGGCGCCACACGTCCGGACCACCATCGCGCACGTCCCGCCGGTGTCGCAGGCCGTCGACTGGGTGGTCGACGAGGTGGCCGCGACGTCGCAGTACGCCGAGGTCTACTACGACGCGGACGGCGTACGGCGGGTGCCGACCCTACGGGTGCTGCCGCTGCGGTCGAAACGGACCGAGGCGCCGCTGGACAGCACGGATGTGCTGCTGGTGACCGGCGGCGGCAAGGGCATCACGGCCGAGTGCGCCTTGGCGCTCGCCACGGACAGCGGCGCGAGCCTGGCCCTGCTGGGCCGGTCCGACCCGGCGAGCGACGCGGAACTGGCCGCGAACCTGGCCCGGATGACCGATCTGGGGATCACCGTCCGCTACGCCCAAGCCGACGTCACCGACCCGCAGGCGGTCAGCACGGCGGTCAGCACGCTGGTGGACCAGCTCGGTCCGGTCACCGCGCTGCTGCACGGCGCGGGACGCAACGAGCCGGCCAGCCTGACCAGCCTGGACATGGCGCGGTTCGAGGCGACCTTCGCCCCGAAGCTGGCCGGTCTGCGCGCGGTGCTGGCCGCCGTACAGCCGGACCGGCTCAAGCTCCTGGTGACGCTCGGCAGCATCATCGGCCGGGCCGGCCTGCGGGGCGAGGCGCACTACGCCACCGCCAACGAGTGGTTGGCCGATCTGACGATGCAGGTGGCCCGGGATCATCCGCGCTGCCGCAGCCTGTGCCTGGAATGGTCGGTCTGGTCCGGCGTCGGGATGGGCGAGCGGCTGTCGGTCGTGGAGTCGCTGACCCGCGACGGCGTCACCCCGATCACCCCGGATCAGGGCATCGCCATCCTGCGTCGGCTGGTCAACGACCCGGACGCGCCCACGATCAGCGTGATCAGCGGTCGCACCGAGGGCATCGACACGGTCCGGTACCACCTGCCGGAGCTGCCGCTGTTGCGATTCATGGGACGCCCGCTCGTCCGGTACGACGGGGTCGAACTGGTGAGCGAGGTGGAGCTGAGCGCCGGCACCGACCTGTACCTGTCCGACCACCTGCTCGACGGCAACCTGCTCTTCCCGGCGGTCTTCGGCATGGAGGCGATGGCCCAGGTGGCGGTCGCGACCACCGGCCGGGTCGGCGCCCCGGTGATCGAGCAGGCGGAGTTCCTGCGCCCGATCGTGGTGCCACCGGCGGGTACCACCACGATCCGGATCGCCTGCGTGGTGACCGACGTCGACACCGTCGAGGTCGCCATCCACAGCGCGGAGACCGGCTTCGCCGCCGACCACTTCCGCGCCCGGCTGCGCCTGGACGCCGCCGCCACGCCGGCCGGACCGCCGGACCAGATCGCCGCCGGCCTGCCGGCCGTACCGTTGGACCCGGCCACCGACCTCTACGGCCCGGTGCTCTTCCAGGGCGGACGCTTCCAACGGCTCCGCACGTACCACCGGGCCGCGGCCCGGCACATCGACGCCGAGGTGGCTGCCGACCCCGGTGCGGACTGGTTCGCCGCGTTCCTCCCCGGTGACCTGCTGCTGGGCGACCCGGGCGTACGGGACGCGATGATGCACGGCAACCAAGTGTGCGTACCCGACGCGACCCTGCTGCCGCAGGGCATCGAACGCGTCCACCCGGCCGGCCCGGCGATGTTCGACGCCGACGGCCTGCGCTACTGCGCCACCGAGCGGTCCCGTGACGGCGACACCTACGTGTACGACATCGCGCTGCGCGACGGCGCCGGTGTGATGCTCGAACGCTGGGAGGGCCTGCGGCTGCGCGCGGTACGCAAGAGCGACGGCAGCGGCCCGTGGGTCGCACCGCTGCTCGGCCCGTACCTGGAGCGGGCGCTCGGTGACCTGCTCGGCGCCGACGTCGCGGTGACGGTGGAGCCGGACGAGTCGCCCGAGCACGAGGGCGAGTACGTGGCGCGGCGCCGGGCCCGGACCGCACTGGCCGCAAGCCGGTCACTCGGCCGGCCCGCCGAGATCGTCTACCGCTCGGACGGCCGGCCGGAGCTGGTCGGCGGCGGCAGCGTCTCGAGTTCGCACAGCGTCGGGATCACGTTGAGCGTCACCGGCACCGGTGCCCTCGGCTGTGACGTGGACCTGGTCAGCTCCCGCGCCGAGGAGGCGTGGCAGGAGTTGCTCGGCCCGCACCGCGTCCTCGCGGGGCTGGTCGCGCAGATCCCCGGGGAGAGCCCGGACAGCGCGGGCACCCGGGTGTGGACGGCGATCGAGTGTCTCCAGAAGGCGGGCCACTCCCCGCGCGGTCCGCTGACCCTGCTGCCAGCCGAGCGGGCGGGGTGGGTCGTGTTCGCCTTCGGCGAGCTGCGGGTCGCCACGTTCGTGACGACGTTGCGGGAGGGACCGGATCCGGTGGTCTTCGCCGTACTCACCGAAGGGCGGAACTAGCACCGTGGAGAAGTACTACGAGTACCTGCACACCGTGGGTTTCGAGGAAACGAACATCGTCGGGAACGTGTACTACGTGAACTACCTGCGTTGGCAGGGGCGCTGCCGGGAGATGTTCCTCAAGCATCGCGCCCCGGAGGTGCTGGCCGACCTGCAGGACGACCTGAAGCTGTTCACGTTGAAGGTCGACTGCGAGTTCTTCGCCGAGATCACCGCGTTCGACGAACTCTCGATCCGGATGCGACTGGTGGAGCTGGCACAGACGCAGGTCCAGTTCGGATTCGACTACGTCCGGCTCGACCCGGGCGGCGGCGAGACGCTCGTCGCCCGGGGCGCGCAGCGGGTCGCCTGTATGCGCGGCCCGAACACCCGCACTCTGCCGGCGCGGGTCCCGGAGCCGCTGGCTCGCGCGCTGGAGCCGTATCTGCTCACCGCGACACGCGGCTGAGCGGCAGTCCGCAGAGGAGGTCCTGTGAGCGTCCACGCCGCGCCGTACGGCGAACTGGCCGACACCAAAGCGCTTCGGCGGGCCTACGGAACGTTCGCCACCGGCGTCACGGTCGTGACCGTCGGTGGCGATACCCCGCACGGCATGACCGCCAACTCCTTCACCACCGTCTCGCTCGATCCACCGCTGGTGCTGGTCTGTGTCGACCGGGCCGCGGTGATGCACAGCGTGCTCACCGACGCCGGGCGCTTCGCGGTCTCGGTGCTCGGCTCGCGCCAGGCGCCGATCGCCCGGTACTTCGCCGACCGGCACCGACCGCTGGGCGCGGAGCAGTTCGACGCGATCGACTGGCTACCCGGTCCGGTGACCGGCGCGCCCCTGCTCACCGACGCGCTCGCGCACTTCGAGTGCGAGGTGCGGTGCGCCTACGACGGCGGGGACCACAGCATCTTCCTGGCCCATCTGGTGTCCATGCAGCGGGCCAGCGAGGACGAGGCACTGCTGTTCCTGCGGGGCCGGTTCCGTCAACTCGAACCCGAACGGAGTGAGGTCACCACATGACCACGGTGCAGAACCATCGACGGGTGCCACCAGGGCCACCTCGCTCAGCGGCGCTGCGGATGCTCGCGGTCATGAACCGCGACCGGCTCGGCATGATGACGTCGGCCGCGCGGACCTACGGCGACGCGGCCCGGTTGCCGGTGGGGCCCAAGACGCTCTACTACTTCAACCATCCCGACCACGCCAAGCACGTGCTGGCCGACAACGCTTCGAACTACCACAAGGGCATCGGTCTCGTGCACGCCCGGCGTGCCCTGGGCGATGGGCTGCTCACCAGCGAGGGGGAACTCTGGCGCAAGCAACGCAAGGTCATCCAGCCCACCTTCCAGAGCAAGCGCATCGCCGCGCAGGCCGAGGCGGTGGCCCGGGAGGCGGCGCTGCTCGTCGCCCGGCTCCGGGCGCACGAGGGCGGCCCTCCGGTGGACGTGGTGCAGGAGATGACGGGTCTGACCCTGGGGGTGCTCGGCCACACCCTGCTCGACGCCGACCTCGGCGCGTACGGGGACATCGGTGCCTCCTTCGGCGCCGTACAGGACCAGGCGATGTTCGAGCTGGAAACACTGAGCGCCGTGCCGACCTGGGTTCCGCTGCCCCGCCAGTTGAGGTTCCGGCGCGCCCGCCGGGAGTTGCAGGTCGTGGTGGACCAACTGGTGGCCCGCCGGCACAGCACTGTCGACCGCGACGACGTGCTGTCCCGGCTGATCATCTCGGCCGGCCAGGAGACCGATCCCCGGGTGGGCCGCGAGCGGTTACGCGACGAGTTGGTCACGCTGCTGCTGGCCGGACACGAGACCACGGCGAGCACGCTGAGCTGGAGCCTCTATCTCATCGACCAACATCCGCAGGTACGTCAACGGCTGCACGAGGAGGCGCTCGCGGTGCTGGGCGACCGCCTTCCGGTCTACGAGGACCTGCACCGGCTGCGGTACACCGCCATGGTGGTGGAGGAGGTGATGCGGTTGTATCCACCGGTGTGGCTGCTGCCGCGCAAGGCAATCGCCGCCGACGAGGTCGGCGGCTACCAAGTACCGGCGGGCGCGGACGTGCTGATCAGCCCGTACACCCTGCACCGCCACCCCCGGCTCTGGCAGGACCCGCACCGTTTCGATCCGGAACGTTTCGACCCGGCGCGGCCGAGCGACCGTCCCCGCTACGCGTACATCCCGTTCGGGGCCGGGCCCCGGTTCTGCGTCGGCAATCACCTCGGCATGATGGAGGCGACCTTCGTGATCGCCATGCTCGCCCGTGACCTGCGGATGGAGAAGGATCCGAACTACAAGGTGACCGCCGAGCCGATGCTGTCGCTGCGGGTGCGCGGCGGGCTACCGATGACGGTCCACCGGGCACGATAGGTGACGCTCGCGGTGCCCGGCGGAAGGTCCGGACGCGGTGGGCGCCTGGGTCTTCGGGTACGGCGGGTCGACGCGCCGAACCCGCGCCACGGCGGCACGTTCGAGGGCGTCGACGCCCCGATCACGACGTGCGGGCGTACGACGTTGGGTCCCTCGGTGGCCACCGCTACCTGTTGGGCGTGCTCCGTGGCGAAGTGCGGACCGTGCGTGGCGGCCGGGACGGAATGCACCGCCGGATACCAGACTCCCGCCGGCACTTTCTCCCACCGGTACGGGCCGGTTCCTTGAGTACGGCGCGGGCGACTGGGCTCCCTTCGGGAATGCGCCCCCGAAACAGGCCGGCGAGAATGAGATCGCGCCGGTCCACCACCACCGGTCGGCGAAGGTGCCGACGCCGGGTGGCCGACACGGAGGCTGGTGTCGGAGGTCAATCGAGGTCGGGACCAGCGGTTGCCTGGCCTGCCGGAGCCGCAGGGCCGACAGGGAACCGTCGAGGTGGGGTACCGGTGGTGCTGAGGGATCCCGGAAGAATGGAACTTCGCCGGACCGCGATACGTGGCCCTGTCATCGATGCTGAACTGTTCGTCGAGATTGTCGCGCATTAGCGTCGCAATTCGCTCGACGGCCATTTCCACGGACCTGACCAGGACGCCTCGCCTTGCATTTTCGGACCGCCGGTCATGCTTTCGGAAAGATCGTCCCAGGATTCACCCGAAACCAATTCGGATTCCACAGAATGCACCGGCCAGCCCCGCATCGTGCGATGCGGTGACAGCTATCGCCGCCGGGACCGCGACGCCAAGGCACGACACCCGACCTGTTTCACCGATGCACGGCGACCTGACGATGCCGGCCGCGAGAGCATGAAGAGCGCTCTGAGCTGCGCATTCACCAACAGACGAGACAGGTCGGCACCGAGCAACTATTTCGCGGGAAGCTACCGGCGATCTCCACTATCCATTTCGCTCACCGAGCGCACACAAACCGCGGACCTCGGGTCGGGGCAGTCACTCACGGTACTGTATGTGATCTGCACGCACCGTGCAACAGCGACACATGGGGAGCGTCTTGACGTAGGTTTGAACGATTCACGAAGCCTCGAATACCGCAAGATCCTAGATACTGACCCATCTTGCCACCCATCGATCTTCTATGGCAGCATGGGTCATGCCTCCCCTCCGACACCGACGGTGGTTCGATGAAAATCTCGAATCTCAGTAGACGCAGCGGAGTGTCAGTTCCGACAATAAAATTCTATTTGCGCGAACAACTACTGCCGCCAGGGGCGCCGACCGCTCGCAATCAGGCAGAGTACGACGAAACCCACGTCAGCCGACTGCGGCTGATCCGGTTGCTGACCGGAATCGGCATGATGAGCCTGGCCTCGGTTCGTGAGGTGCTCGCTGCCATCGACAACAACTGCCTTTCACCCCAGCGGCTCGCCCAGGTGGTCAACCGGGCCCTGCTGCCCGAGCATGCGATGCCCTCCTCCGACCCGGGGTGCCACGACCCACCTGCCAGCCGGGTGGGCAGCTTCCTCGACGGCGTGGGGTGGAACGTACGCGCCGACGCTCCCGAACGCGAGAGTCTCGTACGGGTCTTGACGGCACTGGAGGGCCTCGGCGTGCCCTGCATCGAAGACGTCTTCGCACCGTATGTGGACGCTGCGGAGCGGCTGGCGGTCCGCGAGATCGAGCGGCAGCTCGGCACCGGGGGCGCCGCCACGGTCGTCGCCCGGGTGGTGCTCTTCGAGGTGGCGTTCGCGATAATGCGCCGGATGGCGTACACGCATCATCTCGGACTGAGGACCGAGAGCGACGGCTGCCCGCCTACCAGATAGTCAAGCCAGCCGCGATCAAGCAGACGTTGCGCACCCCGGGAACGTCACGCCCAATTGACCAGGGTTCATGAGTTCACCCGAACGGTGCCCGAACACTGCCCCTGTCCGCGCCCACCTCCGTCGTCGCAGGGACGTACGAACAGCCGTTAGACCCAGCCAGGGGTCGCCGGGGATCATTCAGGACACCTCAGCCGGGTGTCGTCGATGCCCGACGTCAACGAGCCCGACATCCGTCACCCGCAGCCCGACGGGCCTATCCACCCGCACCCGGAAAATTTTCTGCACCGTCATTCGCCGATGAAAACTGCGGGTTCCGCCTCGGGCACCCATGGCCGTGAGCTGCTTGAACACCACACTGCTGCCAGCTGCGAGGAGTTTCGGTATGTCGCCGATCCGCGAGCATCTCACGTTTCGGGACATCGCGATCGAGGGCCAGTGACAATCGGCGCTGCCCCCGAAATATAGAGGTGGAGACACCGACCGCCACGGCAGCACGAAGGCCGACGGTCCACATGCTCTGCGGATCGTGCCCGAACGACGGCACCAACCGCACCGAGGATGGCCCAACCACCTCACCGATGGTGATGCCCCTCATCGGCCTGCCCCGACTCGTGACAGGGACCTCGCCCGGCCCACCCGGACCGGTCAAACGAGGCACGACAGGGGGCACCGTACAAAAACTCCTCGAACGCGCCGCTCGGACCAGCGAGCCGCGTTACACAGACGCTGACGGTCGCGACCCCGTCTGGATCCTGCCGATCCTCCGCCCCATTTCCGGGCGCCCGCACCCCGGCCGATCAGGGCCGACCCCGACCATCCTCACCTCCGATAGGGAGCACAGTGCCGAAGCACCACACCCCGAACCGCGTCCGCCTCTGGACACGCCGCACCATGCGATACGGATTTCCGGTCTTCTTTCCCGCGTCAGCGGTCATCTCCACCTTCCTCGCGTCACTCAACCACGGCCCCATCCGCGTCTACTGGGGCCTGGGAGCTATCGCCGCGACGGCAGGGACGGCCATCTTCGGTGTGTTCAAGGAACGGCAGGCCAGCGCCGCCGGCGAGGCCGCCGCCCGAGCACGGGCACAACTCGCCTCCGGCCTCAACCGCGCAGGCGCTCCCCTGCTGAACGCACTCGGCAAGGTCACCACCGCCAAGACCGAGCAGGAACTACGAGCCGCGGTCGATGTCCTGACCACCCGAGTCGTCGATATCGGCCACTCCCAGTGCGGACGACACAACCAACCCCGCGCCAACCTCCGCTGCGTCTACTACACCTACAACCACGACCGCCTCGAACGCATCGTGTACGTCGGACGTCAAACCAACACCGCACCACGCCGGCACTTCACCAACGGCGCGAGCGCCCACGACAACGAAGTCATCCGACTCACACTCAGCGAAGAAGTCCTGGTCGTCGATGACCTCCACGAAACCCCACCACCCCACTTCAACGACACCAAAGGACGCAGCTACCGCCCCTTCATCGCAGTACCCGTACGCGCCGGCGAGACCAGCTACAGCCTCCTCACCCTGGACTCCGACCTACCCCACTCCCTCACCGACGTCGACAAAGGCCACATGGTCCTCCTCGCCGCCGTCCTCGCCGCCGGGCTCGCCCACCAGGAAACCGCCGGAGCGGTCACCAACATCCCCACGCCATAAACAACCAGCGACAACGGGCCACCACCCGCCGAGAAGCCGAAAGGCCGAATGCCATGCCACCCCACCATCCCCACACCCCCGCGACGGTCCGGCACGTACCCCTCCTCTCCGACGACGGACACCGCTTCCTCAACAGCGACCTCACCGCCGCCGACTACCTCGAAACCGCCCGACGCGCCGCCATCGAACAAACCCGCCGAGAAATCGCACCCCACCTCCGACGAGCCACCCTCACCTCCCTCATCACCTCCCTCACCACCGTCGCCATCTTCTGGACCGGCGGCGCCGCACTCCTCATCGCCCACCACGCCACCCACGCCATCACCGCACTCAGCACAGGAACCATCGCCGCAATCCTCGGACTACTCGCCCGACACCGACTCAACCGAGAATCCTGAACCCACCAGATACCCCCACCGAGACCAACCATCGGACTCGCCCGCCAACGGATGAATCAACGCACGATGAAGATTCGAACCAGGTCGCCTCTGGTTGGGGTCTGAGGATCCAACGCCTCGACCGCGACTTCCGGGAATACTTCGCCCGGTTCAAGGAACTGTTCGAGGTCCTGCTGGGCCGGCTCGAGGGACAGTATGTCCGCGTCTTCGACCGACTCGACGTGCTCCTCGGCAGCAAGCCGACCGCCGCGTTGGCCGAGGAACTGCGGCAGCGGCTCGGGCTGACCGTCGCCATCCGGGTCCTCGCAGGTGCCGGCATGCAGGCAGACCGGCCAGTCCGAGCCGAACATGGGCGGTCCGGTCCGAACCAACCCACGACGTGGTCGACAAACGGGCGCAGGTCGTCCGGCGTCCAGGAGGCCCAGTCCGCCTCGGTGGCCATGTCGGATAGCTTGACCGACACATTCAACTCGGCCGCGAGCGCGGGCATGCGCTGCATCCACGGATCGTCCTGGCCGTCGACAATGCGTGGTTCCGCGATGTGATCGAGGACGAAGTGCAGCTCGGGGAATCGTCGGACCGTGTCGGTTGCCGCTGGCAGCTCCTGGGCCCGAACCAGGAGGTCGTAGGTGAGACCGCGGCGCTGTGCGGCGGCGAGGCCGCGCCACACGTCGTCGCGACCGAGCCAGTCCGAGTCCGGTTCGTCGTGTACCTGGAGCCGGATGCCAACCAGCCAGCGACCGAACGGGCCCTCCGGCAGCGCGTCGAGATCGTCGCTGGCAGTCGGCGAGGTCAGGTCGACCCAACCCGACGAAATCGGTCGCCGGCGCCAGTTCCAGGAACTCGCGTGTCTCGTGGACCCTGGAGAGCCCCGCGCTCCTACCCAAACGCTCCGGACTTATATTGCGATTGCGGGCATATTAGGCCCAAACCGGTAATCTTGGCATGGATCGGAGGGCCGAGCGATGGGCGCATTCAAGCGCAGAATCATGCTGGTGTTAGCGGCCGGAGCGGGAGGTGCACTCCTGCTCGCCGGCTGCGGCGGCGGGGATTCTCCCACCCCGAGCAGCACTAGCAGCGGCACCGGCTCTCCCGCAGCCTCGTCGGCGGCGACGGGGACCAAGGTCACGGCAACGGAGAAGGAATTCTCGATCACCCTGTCGACAACCACGTTCACGCCCGGCGTGTACACCTTCGAGGTGGTAAACCAGGGGACGATGTTGCATAACTTGACGATCAAGGGCCCGGGAGTCGACACCCAGGCCTCACCCAACGTACAGGCAGGCGCCACCGGCCAGGTCACGGTGACCCTGCAGCAAGGCTCCTACGAACTATGGTGCTCCCTCGATAACCACAAAGCACTAGGCATGGACACGACGATCCAGGTCGGCTGAGGATGCACCGCGTCAGGCCACCAAGAGTCAGATCGGCGTTCCATCTGCTGATTAACTGGGTGACACTCGGTGCGCACGCCAGCGAACGAGTGTGGACCCGCTAAGACCCGTTCGGCAGGTCAAGTCTCGTAGACCAGCAGTTCAGCCGGCTGCCCGTCAACAGACACGCCGCGTCGTGTCTCGAACGGAGGCATGTCGTTTACCGACGTGAGATGAGGAGGGCTGGTGGGCTCGTACCCTGCGGTGCAGGCCCATGGCTTGATCGGCGACCTGCAGCACCTTGGTCTACGGGCCTACACTCGCCCGCCGCGATGGAGGCGAGAGAGGGTCTGCCTCATAGTTGGCCGGGCCAGAGCCCCGGTCACCGACCACCCGCACAGAGCCGACGCCCCCCACGAGAAGGTACTCGCCGCCGTCGGGGTACGCGCCTACCTGAAGGCCAACCCAGCGGCAATGAAGAGGGTCACCTACGGCGACTAAGCCAAGCCGAAATCGGGTTATTTAGGCCGCGCCACGGCGCTATCGCCCCTACTCGTGACAGCGACAGAATGGACCAAGTTGAGTCGCCGCCCCGCAGGGTTGGGCCCTGGACGGGCATGGGCACAGATCCGATCCGCCCCGTCACCGGCGCACCAACAGTTCCGGTTGGCGCTGGTGCGGGTGACGGTGCGGCTCGGGGCCCTTGCCCAACTGCGGGGGCATCCGGGCGGTGTGCGTCGGGGGTCAGCGCGGCACCGGCGCCACCCCGGGCCGGGCACGCGTCATCCCGGGTCCCGGAGGAGGCCGTCCGCGCTCGGCCGAAACGAGCCTGTCTACGAAAAGGGGATACGTCCCTCTGTAGAACACGCCCTCTGAGCTGTTTGGCAGGGCAGCGGTCTCCCGCTGCCGCCAGATGCCACATCGTGACGGGTCGTTTGCCCACCAAACATGCAAGAGCCCGCTTCCTAGACTTGCAGGAAGCGGGCTCTTGCCTGGTGTTTCCTTTGTAGCGGGGACAGGATTTGAACCTGCGACCTCTGGGTTATGAGCCCAGCGAGCTACCGAGCTGCTCCACCCCGCGTCGCCAACAGGTGAAACCTTAGCGCACCCCTTCGGCCACACTCACAGGGGGTCGCCGGCGCCGGCTGGTTGCCGTGAATCCAGATCGGACCGAGTGCCTGGGACAGTAGACGTCGGGAGCCGTACGGCGTGTCAGGGGCCGGCGAGTTGGTTGCCCGGGGTGACGCTGGCGGCGACCACCTCGGCCTCGCCCGCCATTGCGCGTACCAGCCGGGCCCGACCGACTGCGGGTACGAGGCGCCCGGCTCGCCAGGCCACACCGAGTCCGGCGGCCAGTACGAGGAACGCGCCGAGGGTCTGCAACAGGCCGGCGAACATCCCGGCGATCCCGATCAGCGGGGCGGCGAACATCAGCAGCCATCCGTCGGAGTAGCTGAACACGCCGGAGTGCAGCACCGCCCAGCCGGCCAGCAGCCAGCCGAGGGTGTAGAGGCTGGCGCCGGTCAGGGCGATGGCACGGCCAGCTCCGCCGTACACCGTGGTGCCTTCGGGCAGCCCGGCGAAGGGCAGCATCAGCATGGCCCCGGCCAGGGCCGCCAGGAGTCCGGCCGTCGCGGTCCCCCGGCTGCGCGCGGTGACCAGCAGGCCGGTGAGTGCCATCAGGGCCAGCACGCCGAGCCAGGTGGCGATCGCCCAGAGCACCAGCGGGAACGAGCGGCCGTCGGCCGAGGCCGGGGCGGGCCCGTCGCCGATGAGCGTGACGAGGCCGTACAGGAGGGCTGATCCGGGCAGGATCCAGACCGCGCCTCGGGCGAACCGGCGCAGGGTCCAGGCCCAGGAGGTGTCGGTGGCCGGTTCCGGTTCGGAGCCTTCCTCGAAGAAGGGCAGCAGGTGGAATCCGCCGGCCGGTCGGCTCGGCTGGGCCGATGGCCGGGGTACGGCCGAGGAGGCTTTCACCGGTCGCTTGGGCTTCATCGCGTGGCTCATGCGTCACCTCGCTCCACTCGCCGGACGTCGTGTCGGGGTTCCGCACGAACATCCGCCCTGGTCACCGCTCGGCTCTAGCCCGATCGTGGCAAAGCCGGGTGGGGCGGCGCCGGGCTTCGCGGATTTCCGTACGGATCGTCTACACCTACCTCACCGGAAACGCGCGGTGGCCGTACCCCCGGTGGCACAACCCGGGCGGTACGGCCACCGCGATCGATCAACCCCGCTCGGTACGGTCCCGATCGGTGCTGGTCTCGTCGAGCAGGCTGGCCGGTGAGACGGGCTCGGGAGCGGGCAGCCCCTTGGCGCCGGACGAGGATGTCACCTGCGCCTCGGCCGCCCGTACCTGATCGTGCACCTCTTGTGCGGCCGCTGCCGCGGCCCGGGCCGCCTCGGCCGCCTCGCGCTCGACGTCGCTCGCGGTTCTCGACGCCTCCGGCGCGGGCGCGTCACCGGCCATCCCGGCCAGGCCGCCGAGCGCACCGCCCAGCCCTTCGAGTGCCTTGGTCAACTCGGCCGGCACCACCCAGATCTTGCTGGCCTGGCCGTTGGCGATCTGCGGCAGCGCCTGGAGGTACTGGTAGGCCAGCACCTTCTGGCTCGGGTTGGCCTGGTGGATGGCGTCGAAGACGGTCCGGATGGCCTTGGCCTGGCCTTCGGCCTCCAGGATCCGGGCCTGCCGGTCACCGTCGGCCCGCAGCACCGCGGCCTGCTTCTGCCCCTCGGCGGTGAGGATCTGGGACTGCTTCTGTCCCTCGGCGTTCAGGATCGCCGCCCGGCGGTCCCGCTCGGCGCGCATCTGCTTCTCCATCGAGTCCCGGATGCTCGGCGGCGGCTCGATCGCCTTGATCTCCACCCGGGTGACCTTGATGCCCCACCGTCCGGTGGTCTCGTCGAGCACCCCGGAAAGGTGGCGGTTGATCTCCTCGCGGCTGGTCAGCGCCCGCTCGAGATCGAGCGAGCCGATGACGTTCCGCAGCGTGGTGACGGTGAGCTGCTCGATCGCCTGGAGGAAGTTGGAGATCTCGTAGGTCGCCTTCGCCGAGTCGACCACCTTGAAGTAGAGCACCGTGTCGATCGAGACAACCAGGTTGTCCGAGGTGATCACCGGCTGCGGCGGGAAGCTGACCACCTGCTCACGCATGTCGACCTTGGTCCGGACCGCGTCGATGAACGGCACCAGCAGGTTCAGCCCTGGTTGCAGGGTCCGCTTGTACTTACCGAGCCGCTCGACCACGTCCTGCCGCTGCTGCGGCACGATCCGTACCGCTTTGGCGAATGTGATCACCACAAGTAGAGCCACGGCGGCGAACAACACCGCGATCGCCACATCCATACCGCTCACCTTTTCGTATCCGAAGACGCACCGGTTGAGGAATCGTCCCGCCAGACCATCGCGGTCACACCTTTGAGTTCGATCACCCGGACCCGCTCGCCGGGTAGGAACACCTGGCCGGCGTCGTAGGACCGGGCCGACCAGACCTCGCCCTCGATCTTGACCGAGCCGTGCGCGGTGTCGACCTGCTCCAGCACCAGCGCGTCGGAACCCTCGATCGCCTCCACCCCGAACGGCCGCTCGCCGCTCTCCAGGGCGGACCGCCGATGTCGTCTGATCACCGGTCGTACCGCGACCACGCTCAACGCGGAGACAAGGGCGAAAACCAGGACCTGCGCGAGCGGCGGCGCGCCGAGGGCCGCCGCGCCGGCCGTGACGAGCGCGGCCACACCGAACATCAGGAGAATCAGCGTCGTGGTGAAGACCTCGGCCACCAGCAGCACCACGCCGAGAACGATCCAGAGGAGGGGTTCCACCATTCGATCCTGTCACGGCCACGCACGTCGCGACGATCGGCGGAAACCGCCCGGATAGGTATGATCACCGATTGCCGTACCGGTCGACCGAGAGGGCCGTCGCCATGGCGCTGCTGCTCGACACCACCCGTCGTCTCGACACCCTCGTGGCCGAGACCCAGGCGACCGCGGCGGTGCCGACGCTCGTCGCCGGAGTGGTCCGGGACGGGGTGCTCGCCCACGTCACCAGCGCCGGCGAACCGCCACCGGATCCCGGCACCCAGTACCGGATCGGTTCGATCACCAAGACGATGACCGCCGCGCTGGTGCTCCGGCTCCGCGACGAGGGCCGACTGGCCCTGGACGATCCGCTCGACCGGCACCTGCCCGGCACCCCGGTCGGCACGGTCACCCTGCGCCAGCTACTCGGGCATGCCAGCGGCCTGCAACGCGAGCCGGAGAGCGACGGCTGGTGGGAACGGACCGAGGGAGCGGACCTCGCCGCCCTGCTCGCGGGGCTGACCCCGGCCAAGCTCGCCCACCCGCCGTACCGGGTCTTCCACTACTCGAACCTGGCGTACGGGCTGCTCGGCGGCGTACTCGAACGGCTCACCGGGCAGTCGTGGTGGGACCTGCTGCGCGAGCGGCTGCTCGGCCCGCTCGGCCTGACCCGGACGTCGTACCAGGCGGAGGCGCCGTACGCCCTCGGCTACGTGGTCCACCCCTGGCACGGCACCCTGCGCGAGGAGCCGCGTACCGACACCGGGGCGATGGCACCGGCCGGACAGCTCTGGGCCAGCACCGCCGATCTGGCCCGCTGGGCGGCGTTCCTGGCCGACCCCGACCCGGCCCTGCTCGCCCCGGAGACGGTGACCGAGATGTGCGCGCCGGTGGTGATGAACGACCTGGACTCCTGGACCTCCGGCCACGGTCTCGGCCTGGAGCTCTACCGCAGCGGTGAACGGGTCTACATCGGTCACGGTGGCTCGATGCCCGGCTACGTCGCCGGCATGATGGTGCACCGGCCGTCCCGGACCGCCGTGGTCACCTTCGCCAACGCGTACGGCTTCCGCAGCGGTTCCATCGGCGCTCTCACCCGACAACTGCTGACCGAGGTGCTCGACCGGGAGCCGAACCCGGTCCGGGCGTGGCGGCCGGCCGACGGCCCACCCGAGCCGGCGGTGGCCGAGCTGACCGGTCGCTGGTGGTTCATGGCCCGGGAGTTCGAGGCCAGTTGGGACGGGGAAGCGGAGGAACTGCTCCTGACCCTGCTCCGGCCGGCCGGGGCGGCACCGTGGCGGTTCGCCCGGGTGGAGCCCGACCGGTGGCGCGGCCGGTCCGGGATGAACGACGGGGAGATCCTCGCCGTACGCCGGAACCCGGACGGGAGCGTACGGGCACTCGACATCGCCACCTTCGTCTTCACCCGCGATCCGGACCGGCTCGACTGAACCGGCGGCGACTCACGGCGACCTCGGGGCGGCAGGTCAGGCCGGTACGGTAACGAAGTCGATCATCCTTTCGACCGCGTTGATCAACGGTGTCTCCACATCCTGGTAGCTCGACACCCGGGAGAGGATCAACCGCCACATCTGCGCCGGCTCGGCCACCCCGAGCGCCGCGCAGACCCCCTCCTTCCACGGCTGCCCCGGCGGCACCACCGGCCACGCCCGGATACCGAGCCGGGCCGGCTTCACCGCCTGCCAGACGTCGACGTACGGGTGCCCGGTCACCAGGACGTACGGCGAGGTCACCCCGGCCACGATCCGGCTCTCCTTCGAACCCGCGACCAGGTGGTCGACGAGCACACCGAGCCGGCGCTCCGGCCCCGGGCCGAACTCCCGTACCCGGGCGGGCAGCTCGTCGATGCCGTCGAGCGGTTCCACCACCACACCCTCGATCCGCAGGTCGTCGCCCCAGATCCGCTCCACCAGGGCGGCGTCGTGGATCCCCTCGACCCAGATCCGGCTCGCCTTGGCCACCTGGGCACGTACCCCGGCGACGGCGACCGACCCGGAAGCGGTCCGCCGCCGGGCGGCCGGGACCGCCGCGGGCGCCGGCCGGCGCAGTGTGACCGGCGAGCCGTCCAGCAGGAACGCCGCCGGCAGCAACGGGAAATTGCGCCGCCGGCCGTGCCGGTCCTCCAGCACCACCGCACCGGACTCGAATCCGACAACGGCGCCGCAGAAGCCCGAGTCGGCATCCTCCACCACCAGGTCCGGCTCGGCGTCCACCTCGGGCACCGCCTTGCGTCGCCGCCAGTTTCCGGCCAGCACGTCCTCGCCGTACATCCTCCCCATGGCGGCGACGCTAACCCGATTCGGGTGATCGGTGAAGCAGACGCGCCGCGCCCCGCCGGCACCCGAGACACGACAGCGGTGAGCACGTACCCTTGCCTGCATGTCCCCCGCAACGGGCGCGGCGACCCTTGCGCCGCGCCGGTCGAGCCGGTTCGTGGCCTGGGTACGCGCATGGCGCGCCGGGCTGGTGCCCTATGACGAGGTCGCCGAGGAGGTGGCCGGTGACGAGGAACACCTCGTCGCCGACGCTCCCGGCACCTGGACCGACGTGCCGCTCGCCGACGCCCTGCCCACCCTGTCGAAGCTCTCCCCGGACGAGATCCGGCTGGTGCTGCCCGCACCCGGCGACCCGCGCGGCCTGCCCGGCCCCGGTGCGTTCGCCGGTGCGGCGCTACTCGCGGGCGAGGCGGTGATAGCCGGCAACATGGGTCTGATCCCGGAGGTACGGCTGCACACCTCCGGCTCGGGAATGACCTTCGAGACGGTGCTCTGGCGGGTCTACCCGCTGCCCGAGGGGGCACCGGCGGCGTCGCTGGCACACCCCGGGCCGGCCGAGGCGGAAGCCGACCTCGCCACCGCCCTCGCCGAGGCGACGGCGGCGCTGACCCGGCTGGACGTCGCCCACTGGCGGCCCGAACTCGCCGGGGCGCTGGCCGCGTTGCGCCGCCCGGACGGCGGCACCGACCTGCCACCCGGTTTCGACCCGCGGTCCCGCCGGCTCTTTGCCCGGGCCAGCGTGCTCGACCAGGTGCTCGCACTCGCCGAGCACGTGGCGCCGGGCGGTGCGGTCAACAACTACGAGGTACAGCAGCGGGACGCGGCTCTGCGGCCACTCACGGTCGCCTGCCGGCGTGCCCTGGTGGCCGCCTGCAACGCCCCGCTGACCGTCTGACCCGCGCCGCTGACCGACCCGCGCGGGTCGGTCAGATCTCGTCCATCAGGTCGACGACCGAGTTGATGATGCGCGACGGGCGGTACGGGTAGCGCTCGACCTCGGTCTTGTTACTGATCCCGGTCAGCACCAGGATCGTCTCCAGCCCGGCTTCCAGTCCACAGAGGATGTCGGTGTCCATCCGGTCACCGATCATCGCGGTCGACTCGGAATGCGCGTTGATGGTGTTCAACGCCGACCGCATCATCATCGGATTGGGCTTGCCGACGAAGTACGGCTCGACCCCGGTCGCCTTCGAGATCATCGCCGCGACCGAGCCGGCCGCGGGCAACAGCCCCTCGTTGGAGGGGCCGGTCACGTCCGGGTTGGTGCAGATGAAACGGGCACCAGCCTCGATCAGCCGGACCGCCTTCGTGATCGCCTCGAAGCTGTAGGTGCGGGTCTCCCCCAGCACCACATAGTCGGGCGCGAAGTCGGTCAGGATGTAACCGACCGCGTGCATCGCCGTGGTCAGCCCCGCCTCGCCGATCACGTACGCGGTGCCGCCGGGGCGCTGGTCGGCGAGGAACTGGGCGGTGGCCAGGGCAGCCGTCCAGATTGCCTGCTCGGGCACCTCGAAACCCATCCGGGCCAGCCGGGCCTGGAGGTCGCGGGGCGTGTAGATGGAGTTGTTGGTCAGGACCAGGAACGGTTTGCCGGAGGCACGCAGCCGGTTGATGAACTCCGGTGCGCCGGGCACCGGTTGTCCCTCGTGCACCAGCACGCCGTCCATGTCGGTCAGCCAGCTCTGCACGGGCTTCCGTTCCCTCATGCCATCCCCTCGCTACGCCAGCTCGACCGACCCGGTCCCGGCCCGCCGGAGCGGGAGTCGTTCCTTGCCAACACCCGCCGGGGCGGGAATGCGCGCGTCCACCCCGCCGAAGCGGTCAGGGGCGCCGGGCCGGCACGCAACAACCCGCCGGGCAGGTGTCCCAGACCGGGAGCGTACCGAGGCGGCGTCGCGGCGACGTATCGGGCGGGTTAACCCGCTCGACGACCAGTTCGCGGACCATGGAGACGAACCGGGGGTCGGTGCCGGGGGTGCCGGCGCGGGCGAAGTCCAACCCGAGCCGCTTCGCCGTGGCGGCCGCCTCGGTGTCCAGGTCCCACACCACCTCAAGGTGGTCGGAGACGAAACCGATCGGGCTGACCACGACCGAGCTGACCCCGTCGGCCGCGAGCAACGCCAGGTGGTCGTTGACGTCCGGCTCCAGCCACGGTACGTGCGGCGGGCCGGACCTGCTCTGCCACACCAGGTCGTACCCCAGGTCCGGGGCGGCGGCCGCGGCGACCAGCGCGGCCGTCTCACGCAGCTGCGCCTCGTACCGTCCGCCCTGCGGGCCGGCGGCGGCGGCCATCGCGGTCGGCACCGAGTGGGCGGTGAAGACCAGCCGGGTGGTGGCCCGACGGGCCGGGTCGAGGGTGGCCAGGGCGGCCCGGACCGCGTCGGTGTGCGGCTCGACAAAACCGGGGTGGTCCCAGAACTGGCGCAACTTGTCGATCATGGGTGCCTCGGGGCCGACCGCCGAACGGGCGGCGACCAGGTCCTCCTGGTACTGCCGGCACGAGGAGTAACCGCCGTAGGCGCTGGTGACGAAGGCGAGCGCGGTGCCGATCCCGTCGGCCCGCATCTGCGCCACGGTGTCGGCGAGCATCGGGTGCCAGTTCCGGTTGCCCCAGTAGACCGGCAGGTCGACCCCGTTGGCGGCGAAGTCGGCGCGGATCGCGGCGAGCAGGTCACGGTTCTGCTGGTTGATCGGGGAGACGCCGCCGAAATGCTGATAGTGCTCGGCGACCTCGGCCAGCCGTTCCGGGGGTACGCCGCGCCCCCGGGTCACGTTCGCCAGGAACGGCAGCACGTCCTCGGGCCGCTCCGGCCCCCCGAACCCCACCAACAGCAGTGCCTCGTACGCCATGAAAGATATTCTTCCCCCGCCGTCTTTCCGGCGCGGCAGGACCCCGAGCTATAGCGAGCGCGGTAACACGGGGCCCTGCCTCACCAGTCAGGCGCCGAGCGCGTGGTAACCGCCGTCGACGTGCACAATCTCACCGCTGGTGGCCGGGAACCAGTCGGAGAGCAGCGCCAGGCAGGCGCGCGCCGCCGGCTCCTGGTCGGTCAGGTTCCAGCCCAGCGGTGCCCGCTCCGCCCAGGCATCCTCGAACTGCTCGAAGCCGGGGATCGACTTCGCCGCCATGGTGCGCAGCGGTCCGGCCGAGACGAGGTTGCTGCGGATGCCCTTCGGCCCCAGGTGCAGCGCCAGGTAGCGGGAGGCGGACTCCAGCCCGGCCTTGGCCACACCCATCCAGTCGTAGACCGGCCACGCCTTGGTCGCGTCGAAGGTGAGCCCGACCACCGCGCCGCCCGGCGCCATCAGCGGCAGCGCCGCCATCGCCAGCGACTTGTACGAGTACGTCGAGACGTGCAGCGCCGTCGCCACGTCCTCCCAGGGGGCGTCCAGGAAACCGCCGCCGAGGCAGCTAGCGGGCGCGAACCCGACCGAGTGCACCACCCCGTCCAGCCCGTCCACGTGCTCGCGGACCCGGTCGGCGAGACCGGCCAACTGCTCGGCGTTGGTCACGTCCAGCTCGATCACCGGCGCGGGCGCGGGCAGCCGCTTGGCGATCCGCTCGACCAGCGAGAGCCGTCCGTACCCGGTGAGGACGACCGTCGCGCCGTTCTCCTGGGCGAGCTTCGCCACCGAGAAGGCGATCGACTGGTCGGTGATGACGCCGGTGACGAGCAGCCGCTTACCGGCCAGGAGTCCAGACACGTGTAGCTCCTCCAAAGGTTGGTTGCTTGATGGGACCGGAGTCGGTGACCCGAGGTGGTCGGGATGGGTGGTCGTGCCGGGGCTCAGTGCCCCATCCCGAGGCCGCCGTCGACCGGGATCACCGCGCCGGTGACGTACCCGGCAGCGTCGCTGGCCAGCCAGGTGACCACACCGGCGATCTCGTCCGGGGAGGCGAACCGCCCGGCGGGGATCGTCTTGCGGTACTCGGCCTTGCGCTCCTCCGGCAGCTCCGCGGTCATGTCGGTCTCGACAAAACCGGGGGCGACCACGTTCGCGGTGATGTTGCGGCTGCCCAGCTCGCGGGTGATGGAACGGGCGACACCGACCAGGCCGGCCTTGCTCGCCGCGTAGTTGACCTGTCCCGGGTTGCCGGAAAGGCCGGTGATCGAGGAGATGAAGATCATCCGACCCCAGCGGGCCCGGACCATCTTGGTGGCCGCGCGCTTCGCGACCCGGAACGCCCCGGTCAGGTTCGTGTCGATCACGTCGGTGAACTGCTCCTCGGACATCCGCATCAACAGCGTGTCCTTGGTGATGCCGGCGTTGGCGACCAGCACCTCGACCGGGCCGAACTCGGCCTCCACGGCGGCGAAGGCGGCGTCGACAGCGGCGGCGTCGGTGACGTCGCACTGCACGCCGAAGAAGTCGCTCGGGGCGGTGCCCCGGTAGGTCACCGCGACCCGGTCGCCCTGCTTGGCGAACGCCTGCGCGATGGCCAAACCGATGCCGCGGTTCCCCCCGGTCACCAGCACGGTGCGGGCCATGGGCTCTCCCCCTTGTTCTGCGTACGGATGGTGCGGGTTGGAGATTAGGCGCTACCGGCAGGTAAGCAGTAACGCGGGCCAGGTCAGACCGGGGCACGACACACCCCGGGGCACTGTCGCGATCAGGCCCGTCATACCGGGGTACGACGAGCAGGATCCCACTACGGCGGGACGACCCGAGGGTTCCCGCGCCGTACCCTGCGCAGGATGGAGCAACCCGCCAACCCGGTCGGCACCGCCCTGGGCGACCTGCGCCGGCTTCTCGTCGGCCTGACCGCGCCCGCCGCCCAGTACCTGATCGGCAACCGGAACCTGGCCGGTGTCCACGCGGTCGGGCTCGGCATCGGTTCGACCCTGCCGGTGGCGCTCGCACCCCGTCGCGCGCTCTGGGCGTGACGGATCAGCTACCCGTTGCTCTTCCTCGGCGCCGTCGGCGCCACCACGGCGGACGCGCGCAGTGCCGCGGCCAGCCACTCGTACGGGAACCGCTCCGGCGGCACGTTGTTCACCGCGGTGACCAGCGCCATGTACCGGTCGAACGGTCCCTCCGGCTCCGGCGGGGTGCGGTCCCACTCCGCGCCCGCCAGCATGTGGTCGGCCGCCTGGATCCGGAACTCGGGCGTGTCCGGCATCCCGGGGCTGTCCGGTGTCGCGAAGATGCCGGTCAGCCACCCGATCCACCGGTCGGCGATCTCCCGCCCCCTGGGCGAGTCCGGCGGCACCCGCTCCCGCGCCGCGTCCATCACCGGCTGGCCGATCGCCGCGCCCGCTTCCAGGGAGTCCAGCATCGGCGACGAGGTCATCAGCGGCCCGGCCCCGGTGGTGCACGCCTCGTACAGCTCACGGCGTACGGCCTGCCGGACCTCGGTGTCCCGGACCAGCTCGGCCAGCTCGATCCACGCCTCCAACTGGGCCGCGGTGGGATGTTCGGGCAGCTCCGGCCGGGCCGCCCGCCACCACTCGACCATCCGCTCCGGCGCCTCCCAGCCGGTGGAGACCTCGGTCCAGAACTCGTCGATCAGCCGGTCACGTTCCTCGTCCGCCATGCCAACCAGCTTGTGCATCAGCGTGACCTGCTCAGCCGTGGAATCCTGTCGCAGGATGGCCGACAGCACCGCGCGACGGCTGCGCAGCCGTGCCTCCTGCTGTGCCAGCAGGGCCAGGTGGGTGGCGGCCAGCTCGCGCAGTGTCGCCTCGCCGGCCAGCACCCGCCGGATCTCGTCCAGGCCGGCGTCGAGTTCCCGTAGCGTCCGGACCAGTTCCAGCCGGGCGATGGCCGACACGTCGTACAGGCGGTGGCCGGCCGGGGTGCTGGCGGCCGGCGTGACGACACCGGCGTCCGCGTAGTACCGGACGGCGCTGACGCTCAGCCCTGTCCGCCGGGCGACATCCCCGATGGCGTACAGCTCGTTCATGTCCACGGCGCCCACTATGCGACCTCAAGCGGCTTGAGATACAAGCCCCTAATCAGGTCGCCCGGCAATCTCGGGAGACAGCCCTTGGTTGCCGCTGGTCGCCGGGATGCTCGCCATCCTGGTCGCCGGTTGGAGTGGCGGCGGCTCAGGCCGCCGCGCCGCCGTCGAGCACCAGGTCGGTGCCGACGGCGTACGCGGACTCGGGTGAGGCGAGGTAGAGCACCGCCGCGGCGACCTCGTCCAACCCGCCGACCCGGCCGATCGGTGACTGGGTCGCGAGCCGGGCGGCGCGCTGCGCCGGGGCCTCCCCCGGCCGCAACGACATCGTGGTGTCGGCGGGACCGGGACTGACGCTGTTGATCCGGATCCCGTCGCGGATGTGGTCCAGGGCGGCGTTGCGGGTCAGCGCGCTGACCGCCGCCTTGGTCGCGACGTACGCCCCGAGTCCGGGGACCCTACGGTGGGCGCCGACGTTCGAGGCGATGTTCACGATGACTCCGCCGCGGGCCCTCATCTGGGCGATCTCGTGCTTCATCGACAGCAGGGTGCCGGTGAGGTTCACCGCGACCAGCCGGTCCCACTCGTCCTCGTCGACGTCGCCGACCGGGCCCGTCGCGGCCAGCAGGCCGGCGCTGTTGACCGCGATGTCGAGCCCGCCGTAGTGGCTGTCGGTCCAGGCGACCAACCCGGCCAGGTCGGCCGAGCGGGTCACGTCCGCGGTTCTCGCCGCCGCCCGGCCGCCCGCCTGCTCGATCAACGCGACCGTACGGTCGAGCGGGGCCGGGGTGCGGCCTGCCACCACGACCGCGGCGCCCTCGGCCGCGAGGGCCTGTGCGACCGCCCTGCCGATGCCGGCACCACCGCCGGTGACCAGTGCCACCTTGCCGGCGAAGCGTGCGCTCATGCCCTCAACCCCCTGAACTTGTTCATGACTGATCGTTCTCATATTGGCCGTCGGATCGCCGAAGGCACCGGTGTCGCAGGGTGGCCGCCCGGCCCCCTCACCCGAGCAGGGCCAGGGCCTGTGTGACCGCGTCCGGCAGCCGCCGCGCACCGCCCGGCACCTTGCCGACCACCCGGATGCCCTGCATCAGCACCAGCAGCAACCGGGACAGGGCCCGGGGATCGCGGTCCGGGACGAGTTCACCCTGGGCCTGCGCCCGGATCAACGCGGAGGCCAGCACCGCCTCCAGGTGGTCCCAGCTGGCCGCCACCCGCTGCTGCGCCGACTGGTCGTGCGGTGCCAGCTCGACCGCGGTGTTGACCACGAAACAACCACGCGCACCGCCCGGTCCGGCGGCCTCGGCGGCAAACCTGCGAACCAGCGCCCGCACCGAGGGGAGCACCGGGCCGGGCTGCGCCAGTTCCCGGAGCAGCAGCGGGTCGACGATCTCGCCGTAGTGGTCGAGCGCCCGCAGGTAGAGCTCGCGCTTGCTGCCGAAGGTGGCGTAGATGCTGGCGCGGGCCACCCCGAGATGAGCCACCAGGTCGGCCATCGAGGTCGCCTCGTAGCCGCGCTCCCAGAACAGCTCCAATGCCGCCCGCAGGGCCGTGTCCGGATCGAACTCCTTGGTCCTGGCCATGGCGGGCAGGCTAGCCCAATCAAGAACGATCGGTCAATTAAGAACCCGGGAACCCGTACCCGACCGAGCCGATCGGTGGGGCTGCGCACCACCGGTCGGCCAACTTCGCCCCACGCCGACACGGGTGTACGATCCTTGCGTTCCGGTCCGGTTCGACAGGTGGAGGTGATCGCTGTGCGAGATAGCGATCCTCCTAGTCGTGGCCGGGCCGCTCGTCAGTCCCGCTGAGCCACGACTCTGCCGGTGAACTGACCCAGTCCCGCTCCTCGCACCGCCTGCGTCAACCTCGGCCGCCGCCCGGTTGAGGCACGTGTGGTGCGATCCCCCGCCGCCCGCTCGGCGCCGGGGCGCGTGGAGCGCCCGGTCACGACTTCGTGTGCGCGTCCCTACCCCTCAGGCCCCTGCCGGTCCGGTCACGCCGGCGCGGGCCGCCTGAGCCGCCACCGGAGAACACAGTCATGAACCGTTTTGTCGCCCCCGTCGGCTTCACCCTCGCCGCCATGTGGGTCCTGGTCCTGTTCGTCCTGGTCAGCGGGACGCCCTGAACGTACCGACCGCCCCGGGGCCAGCCGGTCCACCCGAACCGGCCGGCCCACGGGGGATGGTCGTCAGGGCAGCCGCGAGGTCCACAGCAGACTCATCGCCGCCGCGCACAGCGCGAACAGCAACGCCACCCCGGCGTACCACTGGGTGACCTCACGGGGTTCGGTCCGGAACCCGATCGAACTCCCCATGTCCTGGTAGACCTGCTTCAGCTCGGTGACCGACGCGGCCTCGTAGAAGAAGCCCTGGGTGGTCTCGGCGAGCTGCGCCAGGGCCATCCGGTCGACCGGTACCCGCTGGACCTGCCCGCCGATGTCGACCTGACCCGAGTCGGTGCCGAACGCGATCGTGGAGACCGGTACGTTCGCCGCCTGCGCCGCCGCAGCGGCCTCCTCCACCGACCGCCCGGCCGTCCGGAACCCGTCCGACAGCAGCACGATCCGGGCGGGTGGGATGCCCTGCGCACCGTCGGCCGGCACCGACCGGATCGCCTCCAGCGAGGTGAAGACCGCCTCGCCGGTCGCGGTCGCCTCGGCCAGCACCAGACCGTCGATCGCCTGGGTCACCGCCGAACGGTCCTTGCCCGGCGGCACCAGCACGTTCGCCGACTTGGCGAACGAAACCAACCCCAGGTTGTACGTCGGCGGCAGCTCGCCGACGAACTGCTTGGCCGCCTCCTGCGCCGCCTCCAACCGGTTCGGCGCGACATCGTCGGCCTCCATCGACAGCGACACGTCGATGGCGAGCATGATGGTGGCCCGCTCCAACGGCTCCTCGGTGTCGACCGACGGGCGCGCCATCGCGGTCGCCAGGATCGCCAGGCTCAGCAGGAAGGCGCTCGCCGCCGCGTGCCGGCGCCAGCCCAGCCCCTTCGGCGCGAGGCTGCGCAGCAGCTCCACATTGGTGAAACGGATCGCGTACTCGCGACGGCGCAACTGCCGCCACACGTACGCCCCGGCGACGGCGAGCACCGGCAGCAGCGCCAGCAGCCACCACGGTTGCAAGAAACGAATCATCGCGTCGTCCCCCTGGTACGTGCGTGCCGCTGCGCGGCGACAAAACGCACCATGTCCAGCAGCCAGTCTGAGTCGGTCCGCAGCCGCAGGTGCGCCGCACCGGCGGCGCGCAGCTGATGGGCGATCGCCGCCCGTTGGGCCGACGCGGCGTCGGCGTACCGCTGCCGCAGTCGGGGATCGGCGGTCTGCACCTCGTGCAGCGCACCGGTTTCCGGGTCGACCAACGCGAGCACCCCGACATCGGGCAGCTCCAGCTCACGCGGATCGACCACCTCGATCGCCAGCACGTCGTGCCGGACGGCCAGCTTGCGTACCGGCCGCCCCCACTGCTCCGGCGGCGCCAGGAAGTCGGAGATCACCACCGCCACGCCGCGCCGTCGCGGCGGGCGGTTGAGCATGTCGACCAGGGCGCCGAGATCACTGCGGCCGGGCCGGATCTCGGTGGCCGCGATCGCCCGCAACAACCCCTGCGCCTCCTTGCGGCCAGGCCGGGCCGGCAACCGGAGCACGCCCGGCCGCGCGCTGGCCAGACCGGTCCCGGTACGGGAGGCACCGCCCACGCCACCGCTGCCGACCACCGCGCCGATCCGGTTCCCACCCCGTACGGTCAGGTGCACCATCGCCGCCGCGGCGGCGACCACGAGGTCGCGCTTGAGCCACTGTCCGGTCCCGAAGTCGAGGCTGGCCGAGAGGTCCACCGCCATCCAGGTCTCCAACTCCCGGTCGGCGACCGTCCGGCGCACGTGCGGCGTGGTGGTACGTGCCGTCACCGGCCAGTCCATCCGGCGTACGTCGTCACCGGGGCGGTACTCCCGGGACTCCCCCGCCTCGCTACCCGGCCCCGGCAGCAGGCCCGCGTAGTCCCCCTGAAGGAGACCGTCGAGTTTGCGGGTGACCAGCAGTTGCAACCGCGACAGCACGGCCTCGGCACGGCCCGAGGTGGCGTCGGAGGTCGCCGGTCCGACGCCGGGGAACCGGGCCCGGTCGGCGGCAGGCGTCACGGCCGTCCCGGCCAGGCGGCGGCCGGTTGCACGGGGGTGGGCGACACCGGCGCGGCATTCTGCCGGGGTGCCACCGAGGGCAGCGGGATGGTGGACATCACCCTGCCGACGATGTGGTCCGCGGGTACGTCGTCAGCGAGCGCGTCGTAGCTGAGCACCAGCCGGTGCCGCAGGATGTCCGGGGCGATGTCCTGTACGTCCTGGGGCAGCGCGTAGTCCCGCCCGCGCAGCAGTGCCAACGCCCGGGTGGCCCGGACGATGCCGAGCGAGGCGCGTGGGCTGGCCCCGTACTGGATGAGCTGGGCCACGTCCGGCATCCCGTGCTCGGCCGGGGAGCGGGTGGCGAGGACCAGCCGTACCGTGTAGTCGACCAGGGCGTTGTGTACGAACACCTGGTCGGCCTTGCGTTGCAGGGCGATCAGTTCGGTCGGGCTGAACACCGGCACCGGCTCGGGCGCGCTGACCCCCATCCGGTAGACGATCTCGCGTTCCTCGGCGTCGGTCGGATAGCCGACCAGGATCTTCATCAGGAACCGGTCCCGCTGCGCCTCGGGCAGCGGATAGACCCCCTCCTGCTCGATCGGGTTCTGGGTCGCCATGACCAGGAACGGGTTCGGCACCCGGTGGGTCTGGCCGCCGATCGAGACCTGCTGTTCCGACATCACCTCCAGCAGGGCCGACTGCACCTTGGCCGGCGCACGGTTGATCTCGTCGGCGAGCAGGAAGTTGACGAAGACCGGACCGAGTTCGACGTCGAACTTCTCGCTCGACTGCCGGTAGATCCGGGTCCCGACGATGTCCGCCGGCACCAGGTCCGGGGTGAACTGCACCCGGGAGAAGGTGCCTCCGACGACCTTGGCGAGGGTCTCCACCGCCAGCGTCTTCGCCACTCCGGGCACCCCCTCCAGGAGGCAGTGGCCGCGGGCGAGCAGGGCGACGAACATCCGCTCCACCATCCGGTCCTGGCCCACAATCACCCGCTTGACCTCGAACAACGCGCGTTCGAGCAGGGTCGCGTCCTCCGCCGGGGTGCTCCCGGTGGTGGTGCCGCCGGTGGCGGATTCGGTCGGTGTCGGGGCGTCGGGCGTGGTCGGCTGGGCCACCGGTCCTCCACAGCGGGGTCGCGTGATCGAAAATGTCGGCGAGGCAGTCCGCCCTCCCTCGGCCGGACTGCCGCACCAAGCCTCGCACGTCCGGCTGAGAAGCCGGGTGGCGAGAACACCATTTATCACGTGGCCGCCCCCGGCGCGACCGCATCGCTACGCCGGGGACGGCTCTCGGCGTACGGCGGCGACAACATGAAACGTCGCTCGTGGGTAGACACGACCCGGCGGGTGACGTGTACGATTCAGCCGTCGCCGGGCGGCTCCCCCCGTGGTCGCCCGGCGCTCAACTGCCCGTGTCGACCCCGGGTGCCTCCTGCGGAACCGCGTGTTTCGACCTCCGTACACTCGCCGGGTGACCGACTCCGACCCGCTCCCGACCACTCCGGTCTGTTCGGCACGGGGTTGCCGGGCGCCCGCGATCTGGGCCCTGCGTTGGAACAATCCCCGGTTGCACGACCCGGAGCGGCGTAAGACCTGGCTCGCCTGCGCGGAGCATCGGCAGAGTCTCGGCGATTTTCTGGACGCCCGCGGTTTCCTCCGCGAGGTGGCATCAATGGACCAATCGCCTACGCTCGACCCGTGAGCGAGCGAAGCGATCTCCGCTGTAGTGGTGTCCCGGTTCGCGGCGTCCACCCGCGACGCGGGGTGACCAGTTGAGCGGCTCCGAGACTCCCGACCCGGCTCCGGCTCCGGCTCCGGCTCCGGCTCCGGCTCCGGCCAGCGTGGGTCACGCCGGGCCGACGAGTCCGCTCGAACCGTGGCCGGAGACGGTGCGGTGGCAGCCGGTCTCCCGGGACCTGATCTGGGTCGAGGTGCTGCGGCTCGCCGCCGGCATGGGCGTACTGCTGGCCGGACTGGGCATCACCTGGGCGATCACCGGCTACTGGCTCTTCGGGCTTCTCCTGGCACTGGCCGCGGTGCTCGGCGGCTGGCGGGTCTTCGCGATCGTGCGGGCCGTACACGCCTGGGGGTACGCCGAACGCGACCACGACCTACTGGTCCGGCACGGCCTGCTGGTCCGCCGCCTGTCGATCGTGCCCTACGCCCGGATGCAGTTCGTCGACGTCAGCGCCGGCCCGTTGGAACGCGCCTTCGACCTGGCCACGGTCCAGTTGTACACCGCCGCCGCGGCGAGCGACGCCCGGGTGCCGGGGCTGCGCCCGGCCGAGGCGTCCCGGCTCCGGGACCGGCTCACCGCCCTCGGCGAAGACCGCGCGGAGGGCCTGTGACCATCCGCGGGTACCGGGGGCACGGCCGGTGACCGAGCCACCCGCGCCGGGCAGTCCGGCCGCCCAGCCGCCCCCCACCCAACCACCGGCCGGCCAACCACCGGCCGTCGAGCCACCAGCCGGCCAACCACAGCCCGTCGAGCCACCAGCCGGCCAGCCACCAGCCGTCGAGCCACCGGCCGGCCAGCCACCAGCCGTCGAGCCCCGGAAGAGGCTGCATCCGCTGAGCCCGCTGCTGCACGGCGCCAACTCTCTCGTCGTGATCATCGCGGCGCTCTCCTGGCAGACCCTCGGCCGGGTGGGGATCGGCTGGTACGCCGCCCTGGTCACGGTGCTGCTGCTCGGCGTCGTCGTCCTGTCGCTGGTCAGCTGGTACAACACCGGTTACCACGTGGTCGGCCGGGAGCTGCGGATCCACGAAGGGCTGCTGTGGCGACGTACCCGGGCCATCCCGCTGGAGCGGCTGCAGTCCGTCGAAGTGGTCCGCCCCCTGCTGGCGCAACTCAGCGGCCTGGCCGAACTGCGTCTGGAGGTGGTCGGCGGCGGCAAGACCGAGGCACCTCTGGCGTACGTCGCGGTGGCCGACGCGGTGGCACTGCGCGAGCGCCTGCTCGGCCTCGCCGCCCGTACTCCACCGTCGACCCCGTCCGGTGACGGTCGGGTCGAGGCCCCCGTCCCGGGCGAGCTGAACCGTCGGCACCTGCTCTCGGTCGCGAACCGGGACCTGCTGGTCAGCCAACTGCTCACCCCGCAGGCGCTGCTGCTGCCGTTCGGCGTCGCCTTCGTCGTGGTCCAGTTCCTCTCCGCCGGGTCCTGGTCGTTCATCGCGGTCGCCAGCACCCTGACCGCGATGGCGGGCGTGCTGCTCCAGCCGCTGCGCCGGGTGCTCGCGGACTGGAACTTCCAGCTCGGCCGGGACGAGGCCGGGCTCCGCGTACGACACGGTCTGCTGGAGACCCGCGCGCAGACGGTGCCGTTGGACCGGGTCCAGGCGGTCGGGGTGACCTGGCCGCTGCTGTGGCGGGTGAAGGGCTGGCTCCGGCTGCGACTGGAGGTGGCCGGCTTCTCCACCGACGCGGACGCGGTCAACCGGGCGGACCAGCTGATGCCCGTGGGTGACCCGGACACCGCGCAACGGGTCATGGCCGAGGTGCTGCCGGGCGTGGATCTCACCATGACACTCCCCCCGCCGCCCCGGCGGGCCCGGTGGGTGCACCCGCTGGCGCAGCCGGTGCTCGGTGCCGGCCTGAGCGAACAGGTGTTCGCGGTCCGGCAGGGGCTGCTGACCCGGCAACTCGTCGTGGTGCCGTACGCCCGGATCCAGAGCGTCCGGGTGGTTCAGGGGCCGTTGCAGCGCCGGCTGCGGTTGGCCACGGTGCACGCCGACACGGCGGGCGGGCCGGGCGCGGCGGCGCAGGACCGGGACATCGCCGAGGCGTGGGCGTTGGCGGCCGAACTGACCGCCCGCGCACGGGCGGCCCGGACGCCCCGCTGAACCCCGCCGCGCCGACCCGCCGGCCACGGGTGGCCGGGTCATGCCGATCATCCGGCGGCGGCACAGGCCCTAAGCTGCACCCATGGAGCAACCGCCGGATCCCGGCTTCGCACCCGGTCTGACCGCCCGGGTTGAACTCACCGTCAGCGACACCGACACCGCCCTGGCGGTGGGTTCGGGTGACGTGCCGGTGCTGGGTACGCCCCGGGTGCTCGCGCTCGCCGAGGCAGCCACGGTCGCCGCGACCGCCACCCGACTGCTGCCCGGGATGACCACCGTCGGTCTGCGGGTGGAGCTCGACCACACGATGCCGACCCCGGTCGGGCGGACGGTCGTCGCCCAGGCCTGGCTGACCGAGGTGACCGGCCGGCGGCTGCACTTCGACGTGAGCGTCACCGACGGCTCGACCATGGTGGCGCAGGGGCGGGTGGAACGGGCACTGGTCGACCGGCACCGGTTCGTGGAAAGGGCGTCACGGACACCATGAGCATCGGATTCGACGAGGTCGGCGAGCGGGTCTACCTGCTGCGCCATCCCGTACTCGACGTCAACGTGACCCTCGTCGTCGGCGACGACAGGGCGCTGCTGGTCGACACGCTGTCGACCGCGACCCAGGCCGCCGAACTGGCCGTCGCCGTACGAGCGCTCACTGGCCACCCGTGGATCCTGGTCAACACCCACCACCACTTCGACCACTGCTTCGGCAACGCCACCCTGGTCGGGGAGGTGACCGGGCCGGTCTACGCGCACACGGCCGCCGCGGCCCGGTTACGCGACCAGCCGGAACTGGTCCGCCAGCAGGCGTACGACGAGATGCGCGACCGGGAGCCGGCGCTCGCCGAGGAGTTGACCCGCACCACCATCCTCGCCCCGACGCACACGGTCCACCTGGAGTCCACCCTGGATCTCGGTGGGCGGACGGTGGTCCTGCGGCACCTCGGGCGCGGCCACACCGACGGCGACCTGGTGGTGCAGGTGCCCGACGCCGACCTGCTGGTCGCCGGGGACCTGGTGGAGTCGAGCGGGCCGCCGTCGTTCGACGACAGCTACCCCCTGGAGTGGCCGGAGACGGTGGCGGAGCTGCTCCGGCTGACCACCCCGAACACCGTGACCGTGCCCGGACACGGCCCGGTCTTCGACACCGACCAGGTACGCGCGCAGCACGAGCAGCTCGCCACGCTCGCCTGGTTGATCCGCGACGGACACGCCGACGGCGCGCCGGCCGAGCGGGTCGCCGCCCGGGCACCGTTCGGCCCGGAGGTGACCCTGCCCGCCATCCGTCTCGGTTACGCGGAGCTCGGCGGCGACACCTGATCCCGGCCCCGGATCGGGGTGGGGAAGCGGGCGGCCACCTGCTCCCGGGTGGGCATCGCGACCGCCGCGCCCGGTGCCTCGCAGACCAGCCCGGCGACGCGCAGGGCGTACGTCACCCGTTCCGGCCAGTCCTCCGGGGCCGGTGGCCCGGTCAGGAGCAGGTCGGCGATGAGCGCGCCCATCACCGAGTCACCGGCGCCGGTGGCGTCGACCGCGTTGACCACCGGCGCGGGCACCCGGACCGGGGCTTCCCCCGTCCCGGCCGAGACCAGCGCGCCGGTAGGCCCCTGGGTGATCACCACGGCGGCGGCGCCGAGCGTGCGCAGCCGCTGCGCGACCCGCTCCAGCGGTTCGCCGGGATAGAGCAGTTCGGCGTCGGCGGCGCTCAGTTTGACCAGGTCGGCGCTGGCCGCGAACTCGGCGACCAGGGCACGCAGCCGGTCCATCGCGGCCGCGTCGGGCAGCAGCCGGGGGCGTACGTTCGGGTCGAAGACGCGCCGGCCGGTGGTGAGCGACCAGGCCCGCCGGGCGGCGGCGAGTACCGGGGCGCGGAGCAGGGCGATCGAGCCGCAGTAGAGCACGGACGCCGCACGGATCAGTTCCTGGTCGAGGGCGTCAGCCTCCAGCAGGCCGTACGACGGGGGTTCGCCGTAGAAGCGGAAGTCGGGTTCGGCACCGGCGAAGGTCGCCACGGCCAGCGCGGTCGGCGCCGGTACGGTGACCACCCCGCGCTGTCCCACCCCGGCGTCGGCGAGCAGGGCGCGGATCCGCCCGGCGAGTACGTCGTCTCCGAGTGATCCGACGAACTCCACGGCCGAGCCGAGCCGGGCCGCCCCGACGGCGACGTTGAGCGGCGCGCCACCGATCATCTGCCGGTAGACCGGTTCCCCGTCGACCTGCCCGTCGAGGAGGTCGACCAGCGCCTCGCCGATCACCACCGCGTACCCCATTCACTGCCCCCATCGCCGCCATGCCGCCCCGGTACGGGCTTTCGTCCGTGCACAGCATGCCGGTTGCCTCGACCAGCGGGTCGGGTCGGGTCGGATGTGAGTGGCCGACGGAGCCGGAGTGACGCCTCCCACCTTCGATAGACATCTACCTATTGCCATGGGGTCCTCATCCGTGGTGCACTGGCGCGTACCGGGACAGCGCGGGGGCTAACGCGCCGTGCCGGATGCCGCAGGGGCCACGCGAGCAGCAGACCCGTCCGTGATCGGACCGGGCGCCGCGTCGTCGCCTGCCCGCCACCTGGGACCTCAGCAGGGCGAGAGGGTTCGGCGACACCGCGCACAGGTCTGGCGACACCGCTCCCGCGCTCGCGGGACCCCACTGGTAGTCCGCAGCACCGGCGTACCCACCCGCCTGCGGATCTAGCCCGAAGTAAGGAGAACTCGGTGAAACCCTTCCGCAGAGTCGTGGTGCTCGCCACCGCGGCCATGCTCACCGCCGGCGTCCTGACGGTGGTGACCCCCAACGCGGCGCTCGCCCACGGTGCCGCCATGGCACCCGGCAGCCGTACGTTCCTGTGCTGGAAGGACGGGCTCAGCCCGCGTGGCGACATCCAGCCGAACAACCCGGCCTGCGCGGCGGCGGTGAACCAGAGTGGGGCGAACTCGCTCTACAACTGGTTCAGCGTGCTGCGCTCCGACGCGGCCGGGCGGACCACCGGCTTCGTCGCTGACGGGCAGCTCTGCAGCGGCGGCAACGCCAGCTTCAGCGGCTACAACCTGGCCCGTAACGACTGGCCGCTGACCCACCTGACCGCGGGCGGCAACTTCAACTTCAAGTACAGCAACTGGGCCCACCACCCCGGCACCTTCTACTTCTACGTCACGAAGAACAGTTGGAGCCCGACCCGACCACTGGCCTGGAGCGATCTCGAGGAGCCGTTCCTGACCGTGACCAACCCGCCGCAGAGCGGCGGGGTCGGCACCAACGAGGGCCACTACTACTTCAGCGGGCAGTTGCCGACCGGCAAGAGCGGTCGGCACATCATCTACTCCCGCTGGGTGCGCTCCGACAGCCAGGAGAACTTCTTCGGCTGCTCGGACGTGGTCTTCGACGGCGGCAACGGTGAGGTGACCGGGGTGGGACCGGGTGGTTCCAACCCGCCGAACCCGACCACGCCGCCGCCGAACCCGACCACCCCGCCACCGAACCCGACCACCCCGCCGCCGGGCAACGCGGGCTGCTCCGCCACCTACCGCACGACCGGTAGCTGGTCCGGTGGATTCCAGGGCGAGGTGACGGTCCGCAACACGGGCAGCTCCGCACTGAGTGGCTGGACCACCCGCTGGACCTGGGCGAACGGCCAGACGATCGGCAGCCTCTGGAACGGCAGCTTCACCCAGAGCGGGTCGACAGTGACCGTACGTAACGTCGCCCACAACGGGAACCTCGCCGCCAACGGCACCGCCACCTTCGGCTTCACCGGCAGCGCCGGCGCCACCAACACCGCCCCGACGGTGACCTGCACCAGTCCGTAGCTCCGCCCCACTGAAGCGGCCGGGCCCGACGCGTGACGCGTCGGGCCCGGCTCGGTGTGCGTGCTCCGGCCCGTACGGCCGGTCGTGGTGCGGTGCTCAGGCGACCATCGAGCCGACCACCGGCTTGGTGAGCAGGGCGGACTGGTTGCGCTGGATACCCGGGTCGAGGGTGCGCTCGACGAAGATCGCGTGCCAGATGCAGAAGATGAGTACGGTCCAGACCTTGCGCGAGTGGTCCGCCTCCTCCCGCTTGTGCTCGTCGAGCAGCCGCATCGCGTACGAGAGGTCGAGCAGGTCACCGGCGCCGGAGGTGGCGAAGATGTGCCGGACCCACTCGTACATCTCGCCCCGCAGCCAGACCCGGGTCGGGGTCGGGAAGCCGAGCTTGCGCCGGTTGACGATGGCCGGCGGCACCACGTTGCGCAGCGCCTGACGCATGGCGAACTTGGTGGCGTCGGAGCGGGGCGGCAGCTTGAGGTCGACCGGGATGCCGGCGGCGACCTCGAACACCTCCCGGTCCAGGAACGGCACCCGCACCTCCAGTGAATGCGCCATCGAGATCCGGTCGGCCTTGACCAGGATGTCGCCGCGCAGCCAGGTGTAGAGGTCGATGTACTGCATCTTGGTGACGTCGTCGAGTTCGGCGGCCTCGGCGTACAACGGAGCGGTCACGTCGGTGTAGCGCACGCTCGGGTCGTAGCGGCGCATCAGGTGCTGCTTCTCCTCCTCCGTGAACATCCGCGCGTTGCCGTAGTAGCGCTCCTCGATCGGCGTGGTGCCGCGTTCGAGGAAGCTCTTGCCCTTGACCCCCTGCGGGATGGCCTTGGAGACCGCCCGCAGCCCGCGCTGCATGCCGCCGGGCAGGCTGTTCACCGCGCCGAGCGAGAGTGGTTCACGGTAGATCGTGTAGCCGCCGAAGAACTCGTCCGCGCCCTCACCGGAGAGGACCACGGTGACGTGCTCGGCGGCCTTCTTCGCCACGAAGTAGAGCGGCACCAGCGCCGGGTCGGCGACCGGGTCGTCCAGGTGCCAGACGATCTTCGGCAGGGCATCCATCATGTCCTGCGGGCCGATCTTGGTCGCGATGGTGGTGACGTCGAGCGCCCGGGCCGACTCCTGGGCCACGTCGATCTCGGAGTAACCCGGCACGTCGAAGCCGACCGTGAAGGTCAGGATGTTCGGGTTGAACTCGCGGGCCAGGGCGACCACGGCGGTCGAGTCGATGCCGCTGGAGAGGAACGACCCGACCGGTACGTCGGCCCGCATGTGCATCCGTACGCTCTCCCGCAGCGTCTCCCGGATCTGGTCGTAGAGCCGCTGCTGGTCGTCGACCGGGGCGGGCCGGAACACCGGGCGGTACCACCGGCGCACGTCGATCCGGCCACCCGGCGTCCAGGTCAGGTACTCGCCCGAACCGATCCGGCGGATCCCGTGGTGCAGCGTGCCCGGCTCGGGCACGTACTGGAGGGTGAGGTAGTGCGAGAGGCTCGCCCCGTCCACCCCGGCGTCACCGGCGTGCGCCGCCGGCGCGAACGGCAGCAGCGCCTTCTTCTCCGACGCCAGGTAGACCCCGTCGTTGGTCTCCAGGTAGTGCAGCGGCTTGATGCCGAAGTAGTCCCGGCCGCCGAACGCCCGCCGCTCCTGCCGGTCCCAGATCACGAACGCGAACATGCCGCGCAGCCGGGTGAGCACCTGCTCGCCCCAGTAGTGGAAGCCGGCGACGATCACCTCGCCGTCGCCCTGGGTGGCGAACTGGGCGCCGAAGTCCCGGGCCAGTTCCTCGCGCAGCTCCAGGTAGTTGTAGATCTCACCGTTGAAGGTGAGCAGGTAGCGGCCGTCGGCGTACGGCAGCGGCTCGTGGCTGAGCGCCACGTCGATGATCGACAACCGCTTGTGCGCGAAGACGGCGTCCGCCCGGGTGCCCGTCGGGTCCGCGATGAGTTCGACACCGGTCTCGTCCGGTCCCCGGTGATGCAGGCATTCCAACGCTCCGGCAAGGGCGTCTCGGTGCGCGCTGGCGTCGCCGCGCGCGCTGAAAAAGGCCAGGAGTCCGCACATGGCGGTCATCTTTCCACGCGCGCCGCACACGTGTGCCGGCACCGCTGGGAGATCTCGACACACAGGCGCGGTACGGTCTGAAGGCAGGCTGGCGTGGGAGGAGCGGGACATGGGTGACGAACAGAACGAGAACACGCCGGAAACGACACGTGTCGAGTCGCACGACCCCGACTTCCCCGAGAAGTTCCTCGCCTTCATGCGGGAGGGCTGGCGTGACGCGGCCCTGGCGGTGAACCCCCGTCCCGAGGTCCCGAACTACGCCAAGCGGCGGGCCGCCCTCTCCGCCGCGTTCGCCGGCGAGACCCTGGTGATCCCGACCGGTGTCGAGAAGGTGCGGGCGAACGACACCGACTACCCGTTCCGGCCGGGCAGCGACTTCGCGTACCTCACCGGTGACCACGACCCGGAGAGCGTGCTGGTGCTGCGCCCCAACGGGTCCGGCCACGAGGCCACCCTCTACACCCAGCCGCGCAACTCGAAGGAGTCCGACGAGTTCTTCCGCAGCCGCAACGGCGAGCTGTGGGTGGGTCGCCGGCACACGCTGGCCGAGAAGTCGACCGAGCTGGGTGTCGAGACGGCGCCGCTGACCGAGCTCGGGGCCGCGCTGGCCGACTGCGCGCCGGGGCGTACCCGGGTGCTGCGCGGGCTGGACCCGTCGGTCGACGCCGCCGTCCGCCCGTACGACACCTCGGCCGCGACCGGCGCGAAGCCGGCGGCCGGGCTCGGCCGGGACCGGGAACTGGCCGCGGTGATCAGTGAGCTGAAGCTGGTCAAGGACGAGTGGGAGATCGCCCAGCTACAGGAGGCGATCGACGCGACCGTACGCGGCTTCGAGGACGTCGCCCGGGTGCTGCCGGCCGACCGGCCGGTGGCCGAGCGGCTGCTGGAGGGGATCTTCGCGCTGCGGGCCCGCCACGACGGCAACGACGTCGGTTACAGCTCGATCGTCGGGGCCGGTGAGCACGCCACGATCCTGCACTGGATCCGCAACACCGGCGCGACCCGCCCGGGCGACCTGCTGCTGATGGACATGGGCGTGGAGGGGCGGAACCTCTACACCGCCGACGTCACCCGGGTGGTCCCGGTGTCGGGCACCTTCAGCCCGCTGCAACGCCAGGTCTACGACATCGTGTACGCCTCCCAGCAGGCCGGGATCGAGTTCATCCGCCCCGGGGTGAGCTTCAAGGACGTGCACCGTACGTGCATGCAGGTGCTCGCCGAGGGGCTCTCCGAGCTGGGGTTGCTGCCGGTCAGCGTGGACGAGGCGATGGACGATTCCTCGACGATCTACCGCCGGTGGTCACTGCACGGCTTCGGGCACATGCTCGGCATCGACGTGCACGACTGCGCGAACGCCCGCAAGGAGCACTACCGTGGCGGCACCCTCGACGAGGGCTACGTGCTCACCGTCGAGCCCGGCCTCTACTTCCAGCCCGAGGACGAACTGGTCCCGGCGGAGCTGCGCGGTGTCGGCATCCGGATCGAGGACGACGTACTCGTGACGCCCGCCGGCGCGGTCAACCTCTCGGCCGGCCTGCCCCGGCAGGCCGACGAGGTGGAGACCTGGTTGGCGGCCCAGCGTGAGGCGGGGCACCGGCTCCCGGGCTGACGGGTTACCGGCACTCGTCGATCCTTGTGGGGGCGAATCGCAACGGTACGATGACGCTGCGTTCATGCCCGATCCCCCGCGGGAGGCGTCGTGCCCGGCAGGAATCTCGGCGAGCCGCCACGTGCGCCGACCATGGACGTGTTACGCCTGATCTTCGCGCTGATCGGGGTCGCGTCGCTGGTGCTCGGTTATCTCGGCCTCGACGATTTCCTCAAGGGGAACGCGCACCCGCTGGACCTGCTCTACTACGACCTCCAGCTCTTCGTCCTCGGCTCACCGCCGCTGGACGACGGCGGCACCTTCCCGGTGCCGTTGGAGATCGCCCGGTTCACCGCCCCCGCCGTCACCCTGTACGCGTTCATCGAGGCCGGCCGGTTGGTCTTCGCGACCGAACTGCGCCGGCTCCGGGTACGGCAGGCGCGTAACCACGTGATCGTCTGCGGTGACGGCATGATCGCCAACACCCTCGCCCGCCGACTCCGCTCCGACGGCGAACGGGTGGTGACGGTCCCTTCGGGGGCGGTGCCGACGACGCCGGGTGCCCGCCGGGTCGCCCGTGCGGCCCGGGACCCGGACCTGCTCGGAGCCGCCGGGGTGGGCCGGGCACGGGCTCTCTACGCCTGCACCGACGACAGTGCCGCGAACACCGCGATCGCCCTCGCCGCCGCCCGCCACGGCCGGCACGGCCAGCGCAGCCCGCTCTCGGTCTACGCCGAGGTCGCCGACCCGGAACTCTGCCTCGCGCTCCAGGCCCGGCACCTCGGCCTGACCGGCCAGCCCGGGGCGCGGGTGGACTTCTTCCACATCGACGACCTGGCCGCACGGAAGCTGCTCACCCAGGAGCCGCCGGTCCCGGTCCACGATCGACCACCCCGGGTGGTGGTGCTCGGTGCCACCGCGTTCGGCCGCTCCGTGCTGGTTGAACTGGCCCGGCGCTGGCGGGTCCGCGACCCGCAGGACGAGCGGCCGATTCCGCTCGCCCTGGTCGACGGGGACGCCAACCAGGCCCGGGAACAGCTCACCCAGCGCTTTCCCTTCCTGGACCGGGTCTGCCGGATCACCGCCTACGACGGCGACCTGGCCACCTTCCTGTCCGCCGGTGGTTTCCCGCTGCCGCCGGACCGGGTCTTCATCTGCTACGACGACGAGCAGCGGGCGTTGAAGACGGCGCTCACCGCCGAGCAGTTGTGGCACGGCGAGCCCGGCTCGGTGGTGGTCCGGCTGGACCGGCTGGCGAACCTCCGGGACGCCTTCGGCGGCCCCGGCGAGCGGCTGCTCGACGACCTCTCCGGCACCCTGCGCCTGTACGGCGTGGTCCGCGCCGCCTGCGACCCGGAACTGATCGGGGACGACCTGGCCCGGGTGATCCACGAGAGTTACGTCGCGGCCCGGCATCGGCGCGGCGAGCGCCCGGAGGAGACGCCCGCGCTGGTGCCGTGGGAGCGGTTGCCCGAGACGCTGCGGGTCGCCAACCGTGCCCAGGCCGAGGATTTCGGCAGCAAGCTGCGGGAACTCGGCTGTGCCCTCTCCCCCCGGGTGGGGCCGGGTGAGGAGTACACCCTGGCCGAGCCGGAGATAGAACGGCTGGCGGTGCTGGAACACGAGCGCTGGGTGCGGGAGCGGACCGCCAACGGCTGGCGGTACGGTGAGCCCCGCGACGACGCCCGGCGGCTGCATCCGGCGATCGGACCATGGGAGAGCCTCGGGGCGGAGATGCGCGCACGCAACCACGACGCGATCAGGGAGATGCCGGTCATCCTGGCCGATGCCGGCTTCCGGATCGTCCGGGTACGGCACGCGTGACAACGAACGGACGGTGTGCCATGCCGCGAATCGGGGTCACCGGGCACGTGATACTGGCCCACGGCACCGCGGAGCTCGTCTCCGCCAGCCTGGCCGAGCACCTGAGACCGTACGCGGGACCCGGGCTGCGGGGGATCACCTGCCTGGCCAACGGTGCCGATCAGCTCTTCGCTCGGCAGATCCTGGCGCTGGACGGCACGTACGAGGCGGTGATCCCGGCCGCCGACTACCGCCAGCACGCGGTCGAACGGGAGAACCTGGCCGACTTCGACGAGCTGCTCGACCTCGCGGCGAAAGTGGACTACATGCCGTACCCACGGTCCGGCCGGCAGGCGTACATGGCGGCGAGCGAGGAGCTGCTGGACCGCTGCGAGATGCTCGTGGCGGTCTGGGACGGGCGCCCGTCGGTCGACATCGGCGACACCGCCGACGTGGTCCGTGCCGCCCGTGAACGGGGCCTGCCGGTGACCGTGCTCTGGCCGGCCGGCGCGCGCCGTGGCCGATCGTCTCGATAGGACGTGTCAGCGCCCGCCGGTGATCGGCTCCCGGTCGGCAGCTCCCGCTGTACGGCTCACCGGTCCGCGGCTCCCGGTCCGCGGTGCGCGGTGCCCGGTCCGCGGTGCCCGGTTCAGCGGGACGGGATCTCGACCGTGATCTCCGCGCCGAGTCGGGCGCCGTCGGTGAGTTCGAGGTCGTCGCCGCTCCAGAACCGGCCCGGGTCGTACCAGTTCGGCCGGCGACCGCCCGGAAGCAACCCCATCTCCTCGTACGTCACCGCGACCACCTCGGCGCAGTAGGCGGTCTCCAGCACGCTCTCGCGTTGCCGGGCGAGAGCCGATCCGGGCCGGGCGAGAGCCGATCCGGACGGCGACTCGCCGGACGGGTCGGCGCGATCCGGACGTTCGGCCCCGAACAGCCCAGGCCGTCGCAGGCTGGGCACCCGGCCCTGCGCCCAGCGCCAGGCCAGCCGGGCGGTGGAGGGGAACGGGGTGCCGTCGAGGCGGGCGATCGTACGGAGCACCGCGTCCTCGTGGGCACGGCCGGCCGGCGGTTCGAGTTGGCGGAGCCACGCGCGTTGGCCGTACCGGTTCGCCCAGACGCAGACGGCGTCGCGAAGGTTGTGCAGTTGTACGCCGCGCTGGTGGGTACCGGACCACATGTCCGGTAGCGACCGGCCCAGTTCGGCGTGCCACATCAGCGGGGGCAGGTCGTCGAGGACGACAGCCATCCCGACGTGGTTGACCGGACTGTTCGTGGTGAGCTGGATGGCCCGGTCCGGGACGCTGCGTCCGCGGAAGACCCACACGTCCCCGGTACGGGTCACGTCGACGGCCTCATCGAGGCTGATGCTCGTATCGACCACTCGACTACCCTAGGCGGATGCGCTGGTGGAAGATAGTTGGCCTGGCAAGCGTCGTCGGTGTGGCGGCGACCGGCGTGGTGATCGCCCGTGCCGAGCGCCGACGGCGGGCGTACACGCCTGATCAGATCCGTACCCGGCTGCGGGACCGGCACGCCGAGGCCACCGTGCTGGGGCAGCGTCCGACCGACCAGTAAGTGGCTGGATGTCCGGTATGTCCGCCAAGTAGAACCGGACGGCGGCCAAGTTGCCTTGATCAACTCGCTGGACCGGCCATCTCCCGGAATGCCGGGGGCCCCGGATCGGTTATACCCCCGTACGCCGGAGCACCCCGAGCGGGTCGACTCCACGACCGGCCCCCGGGCGAACATCCCCGGAATGATTCACGGGCCGGACCGGTTACATCCCCCTGAACACCGGAGCACCCCGAGCGGGTCGACTCCACGGCCAGCCCCCGGGCGAACATCCCCGGAATGATTCACGGGCCGGACCGGTTACATCTCGAACGCGTCCCGCCACCCCCATGGCCTGGAGACGCATTCGCCCCGCGCTTGTCCCCCATGCGCGGGAAACCCCCACTGGAAGGCAACCATCGTGACTACCTTTAGTCAGTGGCTACCGGCCATCGCAAAGACTTCCGCAGTTCGTAAGGGCGCCATGACCGCCGCTGGTCTCGCGTTCGTCGGCGGTGCCATCGTCGGACCGCTCGGCGCCACCGCGCAGGCCGCCCCGGCGGCCAACCCGGCCCCGGCCATGACGACCGTCGCCCACGTCACCTCCGACAAGGGTCACGGCGACATGGACAAGGGCCAGGACAAGGACCAGGGCCAGGACCGCGGCAAGGGTCACGCCCCGTCGGCCAAGGAACTGAAGGCTGACTACCAGGCGCAGCCGAACTTCTACTGGTGTGGCCCGGCCTCGACCCGGATCGCGCTGAGCGCGGACGGGCACAACCTGAGCCAGGACGAGGTCGCGAAGAAGCTGGGCACCACGGTCGAGGGCACGCCGTCGGCCGAGGACACCACCCGGGTGCTGAACGACGTCGTGGGCGGCAACGTCTACAAGACGACGGCCATCCCGGACAGCAAGGCCAAGCCGGAGCAGATGGACAAGCTCCAGGCTGACGTGAAGCACGCGATCGACGACAACCGTGCCGTGGTCGCCAACATCATCGGCACCGGTACCGACACCGACGGGGTCTCGCACTCCTACGAGGGCGGCCACTACCTGGCCGTGATCGGTTACCGCGATGACGGTCGGGCAGTGAAGATCTCCGACCCGGCCAACCCGAACGACCCGTCGTACTGGATGAGCACCATCGACATGGCCAACTGGATCGCCACCCGCGGTTACTCGGCCTGATCCCGATCCGGGACGACAATCGAACAGCAGCATGGTGTGACCGAGGGGCCAGCTCATCGAGCTGGCCCCTCGGCGTGTCTCTATCTGATCCCGAACGCGCGCACCACGGTCTGGCTGACCGTGTTGCCCTGACCGTCACGGGCGGTGGTGCGCACCGAGGCGAAGGTCGCCGACGCCGGTGCGCGCAGGCTCGTGCGCCAGCCGTCCGTGGTCCGGCTCAGGCTGGTCGCCTGCCAGGTCACCCCGTCGTCGTACGACAGCTCCACCGTCACCCCGCGAATGCCGGCCGACCCGGCGACGGCCCCGAGTCGGACCGGCGCGACCGTGAGTTCCGCCCGCCGACCGGCCCGCCCGGAGGCGTCGGTCGTCACCTGGTAGTCGACCTGGATCAGCGGCAACGTGGCCGTCCCGCCCTCCGCCGCCGGGGCGGAGGTGAAGCCCCATTCGGTCCGGGTCCGGGTCGAGTACGGCAGCACCGCACCATCCTGGGCCGTCTCGGTGACCAGCCGCAGCGTCACCGGGTCGGGGCCGACGGGGGCGGAGAGGATTCCGCCCGGTGACTCGGCGAGGAGTTGGTCCCCCTGGTAGAGGCGGGTCGTCTGGGTGAATCCCGCAACGCTCGGCATGCCCTGGTGGTGGGGATCGGAGTCGCCCCACGGCGGCAGGTCGAAGACGACCACCTCCTCGCCGGAGCGGACCGGTGGCGAGGTGAGGCCGGTGGCGAGGACGCGTGGACGTGCCACCGGCGCGAACCAGGTCACGTCGGTGCGTTCCCCGCCGGCGTACGAGACCACCGACGAGGTCTGCGTGAGCTCCGGCATGACGGCCAGCTCCATCCACCGGTTGTGCTGGTCGGCGGTGACCCAGTCGGTGCGTACGCCCTGGGTGGGGATCGGCAGCGCCGCGCCGGAGAGCGCGGAGTGGGGCTGGTCCGGTGAGACGTCGAACCGGAGCCCGACGCCCTCGCCCGACCGGTGGTGGCGGAAGGCGACGTCGACCCGGGCCAACTCGGGCCGCGTGGGCCGGTAGCTCAGGTCCGCCGGAATCGCCCCGTTGTAGCGCCGCACCAGGTCGTAGACGTACTCGGGCGCGTGGTGCGCCTCGACCGTGAGCGCGGTACGCCCCGAACCGAGCCGCGCCACGAGTTCCTCGCCCCGGTCCCGGCCGAGCGAGGCGACCGGCAGCGGGGTACGCGGGTCGGCCACCTCGTACCAGGCGTCCAACCGACCGACTCCGTTGTTGACCAGCAGCAACAGCTTCGCGCCCGCCGCCGCGGCGGCATCGGCCTGGTCGAGCGCCCCCACGGCGTCGTTCGCCCGGACGACTGCCACCTTGCCGCGCACGTCCAGCCGGTCGTAGTCGGCGGGGGCGCCCTGACCGGCGAAGACCGCGTCGAGGCGCTGCCGCCCGTCGGGGAACGCCACGGAACCGCTCTGGATCAGCAGGTCGTCGAAGGTCTGACCGTTCGCGGTGACCGCCAGTGGTGGCTGGACCAGGCTCCACCGGGCGCGGAACGTGAACGTACCCTTGCTGACCTTTGCTCCGGTGGAGGCCGCCCAGACGCTGTCGTACTCGTGGCCGACGACGTAGTTGTCGGCGAGCGGGTACCGGCCGGGGTAGGACCGGAAGTAGTCGAGCCGCACCTGGGCGGTGGCGGTCACCTGCGGCGCGATCGCCTCCACCCGGTGCAGTCGGCGCCCGTCCAGGGTGACGGTGCTGTCCCGGCTGAGTTCGATCTCCGGCTCGGCCAGCACCGCCCGACCGAGCGAGTACGGCCCGCCTGCGCCCGGTACGTCGGCGTACATCCAGGCGCTGTAGGTGCTCGGCGGCAGGCTGACCTCGAGGGTGCCCGAGGCGTCGACCGGGTAGAGCCGGGGCACCACGTCCCGGACGATGTCCTTGATCATCACGGTGCCGGCCAGTGCCTTGCCGTCCGGTCCCCGGGTCTTGAGGGTCAGGTCGACCCGCTCGCCCTCCTTGTTGATTCCGACCACGGTGTGCACGCTCGGTGCCCCGGAGGGACCGGTGGCGACCACCATGCCGCTGGAGTACTTGTCGTCGGCGAGCAGGTCGAGGTCGACCGCGACCACCACCGTGCTGGTTCCGCGCGCCGGTACGGTGACCTGGCCGGCCGGCAGGGTGAAGAGCCCGGCCGGTGCGGTCGGCGCGTTGACCCGCAGGTCGAGCGTGACCGGGGCGTCGCCGGTGTTGGTGTACGTGACCTCCTGGTCGACCCGCTGCCCGGGTGCGTACGGCCAGTCCAGGTCGGTGAAGACGGTCCCGCTGGCGAAGACCGTGCCGGCGACGGCGGCGGAGACGTCGAGCCGACCGCTGCCGGCAAAGTACGCGTCGTACCGCTGGGTGATCTTGGTGGTACTGACCAGCGCGTCCTTGAGCTGCGAGCCGGTCCAGTCCGGGTGGGCGGCGGCGAGCAGCGCGGCGGCCCCGGCCACGTGCGGCGTGGCCATCGAGGTGCCGCTCATCGTCTGGTAGTACCCCTCCCCCTCGGCCGCGTACTGCGAGCGGGCCGCCAGCACGTCCACTCCGGGGGCGGTCAGCTCCGGCTTGAGTCCGTTGTCACCCCGGCGGGGGCCACGGCTGGAGAAGACCGCGAGCCGGTCGAGGCTGTCGACCGCGCCGACGGTCAGCGCCGCGTCGGCGGCACCGGGCGCGCCCACCATCTGCATGTCCGGCCCCGAGTTGCCGGCGGCGATGGTGAACAGCGCACCGGTCTCCGCGCTCAGCCGGTCGACCGCCTGGCTCAGCGGGTCGGTACCGTCGGTCGGGGCACCGCCCAGGCTCATGCTGATCACCTTGGCGTGCTGGTCCCGGGCCGCCCACTCCATCCCGGCGATGATCCAGGAGTCCTGGCCGCCGCCGGTGTCGTCGAGCACCTTGCCGACGTGCAGTTCCGCGCCGGGCGCGACGCCGCGTTCGGCGCCACCGGAGGCGGCGCCGCTGCCCGCGATGGTCGAGGCGACGTGCGTACCGTGGCCGTTCCGGTCGGTGACCTCCTCGCCGGGGACGAAACTCGCCGACTCGGCGACCCGTCCCACCAGGTCCGGGTGGCCGAGGTCGACGCCGGTGTCCAGCACCGCCACCGGCACGCCGACACCGGTGTTGCCACCGGACCAGACCGCTGGGGCGCCGATCTGCGCGGTCGTGTCCGCGAGCGCCGCCCGGACCTTGCCGTCCAGCCAGACCTTGCTGATGCCGGCGGCGAGGCCGGGTCGTTCCGCCTTCGCCCGGGTGGTCGCCGGTCCGGTGCCGGTCAGCCCGGCCCAGAACTCCGCCGCCCGGTCCCGCCGCGCAGTCAGCGCCGCCCCCTGGATGCTCTCCAGGCCCCGCACCCGCTCCGCGCCCGCCGGTACGGCCTGGGTACGGCTCCGCGCCGCCGCGTCGGTGTAGCTCACGATCAGCGGCAACCGGTCGGTGTGCGCGTCGTCGTAGCCGTCGGCGAGCAGCCGGGTCACGTTGAACAGGTCCTCGTCCAGCAGACCGGCGGCGACGTACGGCACCGCCGCGTCCGGGTAGACGTAGGTGTCGGTGCCGACGGTGGTGATCCGCGCCCCGCTCGCCCGGCCTCCGGGCCCTCGTACGGTAACCGCGGTGAGATCGCCGGCGGCGGCGCCGACGGTGACCCGGTCCCCGGTGATCAGGGTGACCGTGCGCGGGGTCCGGTCGGTGGCTCCCGGGGTACGGGTCGCCCCGACGGCGCTCGCCGCCCCGGTGCCGGCGGCGGTTGGCGCGTGACTGCCGGCGGCGGCGGAGGCCGGGGCGGCGGTTGCCGCGATCGCGAGCGTGGTCACCGCGGCGACCATCGACCCCGGTCCACGGAACGAGAAAGCTGGTCTACGGAACGAGAAAACAGGCAAGGGGCATCCCTCGATCGGTGAAAATATTCACCGAGCAGCATGCGCCCTTGATCATCTCAAGCCAAGGGAAGATCAATGACGACGTTGCGACATGGCGAGGATGCGCCATGGCTCGGTCGTTGACACCGTCCCGGCGTCCTGTTCACCGGAGCCGGGCCGACCGGGCGCTACTCGCCCCCGCCCCCGCCACCGCCGTCGCTGTCACCGGACACCGGCGAGCTGTCGGCGTGGCCGCCACCGCCGTCGCTCTCCGCACCCGGTTCGCGTACGGCGTCCGGGGCGCAGAGCACGGTGACCCGGTAGGTGAGCCCGACGTTGGACCAGATGGTGCCGTGCACCCAGAGACAGAGGCCGACCCCGGTGCCACCCTCCGGGTGCTCGTAGAACTCGATCACCGGGTCGGCGATCGCACCGACCAGGCCCTGGGTGCCCTGGGCGGTGCCGGGGACCTGGAGCAGGCCGACGCTGAGCTGCACCTCGACATCGGAGAGGGCGTCCAGGTCGTACCAGTGGGTGTCCGGGAGGAAGAGCCGGGCATCGACCTCGCGGCGCTTGTACTCCGGCCCCATCAGCCCGGTCTCGGCGTCGGGCTCGCCGCCGATCCAGGCGATACCGGCGTAGTCGCTGCGCAGTCGCCGGGCGTCGGTGAAGAATCCGGTCGCCACGGTGTCGATGCGGGTCTGGGCGGCGAGCTGGACGGTTGCGTCGGTCACTCGCGGCACCCTAGCACCGTCACCCCGGCCGGGTGCCACCCTCCGCCGGGGCAGACCGGCTTGCGCCAAGTAGCAAGACGGACGTACGGTTTGAATAGCCGAAGGAAACCGGTTGGTAAGTGTTACCTAAGCCGCGCGTGGCGGTAACAGGTACGAAAGACTGCGCAGGACTATTCACGGTCGCCCTTCGGCCGGAAGGCATCGGCCGGAACGAACACAGCGTGAAGGAGTACGACGTGGCGAGCCTCGACACCTTCGGTGCGAAGAGCCAGCTACGCGTCGGAGACGCGAGCTACGAGATTTTCAGGATCAACAAGGTGGCCGGGCAGGAGCGCCTGCCGTACAGCCTCAAGATCCTGCTGGAGAACCTGCTCCGCACCGAGGACGGCGCGAACATCACCGCCGACCACATCCGCCAGCTCGGCGGCTGGGACCCGGACGCGGACCCGAGCGTGGAAATCCAGTTCACCCCCGCCCGGGTGCTGATGCAGGACTTCACCGGGGTGCCGTGCGTCGTCGACCTCGCCACCATGCGTGAGGCGGTCCGCGACCTCGGCGGCGACCCGACCCGGGTCAACCCGCTGGCCCCGGCCGAACTCGTCATCGACCACTCGGTCATCGCCGACCTGTTCGGACGCGAGGACGCCTTCGCCCGCAACGTCGAGCTGGAGTACGAGCGCAACAGGGAGCGCTACCAGTTCCTGCGCTGGGGCCAGACCGCGTTCAACGAGTTCAAGGTCGTGCCGCCGGGCACCGGCATCGTGCACCAGGTCAACATCGAGTACCTGGCCCGTACGATCATGGAGCGCAACGGCCAGGCGTACCCGGACACCGTGGTCGGCACCGACTCGCACACCACCATGGTCAACGGTCTCGGCGTACTCGGCTGGGGCGTCGGCGGCATCGAGGCCGAGGCGGCCATGCTCGGCCAGCCCGTCAGCATGCTCATCCCCCGGGTCGTCGGCTTCAAGCTCTCCGGCGAGGCGCCGACCGGCACCACCGCCACCGACCTGGTGCTCACCATCACCGAGATGCTGCGCAAGCACGGGGTGGTCGGCAAGTTCGTCGAGTTCTACGGACCCGGCGTGAGCGCGGTGCCACTGGCCAACCGGGCCACCATCGGCAACATGTCCCCGGAGTACGGCTCCACCGTCGCCATCTTCCCGATCGACGCCGAGACGATCCGCTACCTCCAGCTCACCGGCCGCACCGAGCAGCAGGTGGCGCTGGTCGAGGCGTACGCCAAGGAGCAGGGCCTCTGGCACGAGCCGGACGCCGAGCCGAACTACTCCGAGCGACTCGAACTCGACCTGTCGACGATCGAACCGTCGTTGGCCGGGCCGAAGCGCCCGCAGGACCGGGTGCCGCTGGGCAACGCCAAGACGCTCTTCCGCTCCGCGCTGATCAACTATGTCGGCGACGACAACCCGGTCGCGCACGGCCCGGCCGACGAGGCGAGCGAGGAGTCCTTCCCGGCCAGCGACTCGCCGGCCAACGGGATCAACGACCCCGACGACGCTCCGGTCGACCTGGTCTCCGCCGCCACCGGCGCGAAGGGACGGGCCAGCGCCCCGATCCGGGTCACCGGCGACGACGGCACCGAGTTCGAACTCGACCACGGCGCCGTGGTGATCGCCGCCATCACCTCCTGCACCAACACCTCCAACCCGCAGGTGATGATCGGCGCGGCCCTGCTCGCCCGCAACGCGGTCGACCGTGGCCTGTCCCGCAAGCCGTGGGTGAAGACCACCCTGGCACCGGGCTCGAAGGTGGTCATGGACTACTACGAGCGCGCCGGCCTCACCCCGTACCTGGAGAAGCTCGGCTTCCACCTGGTTGGCTACGGCTGCACCACCTGCATCGGCAACTCCGGCCCGCTGCCCGAGGCGGTCTCCGCCGCGGTCAACGAGCGTGACCTGTCGGTGGTCTCGGTCCTCTCTGGCAACCGGAACTTCGAGGGCCGGATCAACCCCGACATCAAGATGAACTACCTCGCCTCGCCGCCGCTGGTGGTGGCGTACGCGCTGGCCGGCACGATGGACATCGACCTGGCCAACGAGCCGATCGACCTCGGCTCCGACGGCCAGCCGGTCTACCTGCGCGACATCTGGCCCAGCTCGACGGAGATCGAGGAGGTCATCGCCAACGCGGTCCGCAGCGAGATGTTCACCGCCGACTACGCCGACGTCTTCGCCGGTGACGAACGCTGGCAGTCGCTGCCGACGCCGACCGGTGACACCTTCGCCTGGGCCGGTGACTCGACCTACGTACGCAAGCCCCCGTACTTCGAGGGCATGGCGCGCGAGCCGCAGCCGGTCGACGACATCACCAACGCACGGGTGCTGGCCAAGCTCGGTGACTCGGTCACCACCGACCACATCTCGCCGGCCGGCTCGATCAAGGCCGACTCCCCCGCCGGTAAGTACCTGGCGGAGCACGGCGTGGCCCGCCACGAGTTCAACTCGTACGGCTCCCGCCGGGGCAACCACGAGGTCATGATCCGGGGCACCTTCGCCAACATCCGGCTGCGCAACCAGCTCGTGCCCGGGGTCGAGGGCGGCTTCACGGTCAACCACCTGACCGGGGACCAGACCTCGATCTTCGACGCCTCGGTCGCGTACCAGGAGGCGGGCGTACCGCTGGTGATCCTGGCCGGCAAGGAGTACGGCTCCGGCTCGTCGCGGGACTGGGCGGCGAAGGGCACCATGCTGCTCGGCGTACGGGCGGTCGTGGCCGAGTCGTACGAGCGGATCCACCGCTCGAACCTGATCGGCATGGGTGTGCTGCCGTTGCAGTACCCGGTCGACGTGACCGCGGAGACCCTCGGGCTCACCGGCACCGAGACGTTCACCATCACCGGCGTGACCGCGCTCAACAACGGCGAGGTTCCGCGTACGGTGCGGGTCAGCACCGACACCGGGATCGAGTTCGACGCGGTGGTCCGGATCGACACCCCCGGCGAGGCGGACTACTACCGCCACGGCGGCATCCTGCAGTACGTCCTGCGCCGGATGATCGCCAGCTGACACTTCGCGTACGGGTAAGGAAGGGCCCCTTGTTATCGCCTGGCGATAACAAGGGGCCCTTCCTTCCTTACGAACCGGGCGGGCAGCGATCTGCGTTGACATCGCCAAGAATGAGGGCATCCACTCGGACCACGGATAGGACATCGAAGATGCGCGCGCTGATCTACACCGCCTTCGTCTCGCTGGACGGCGTCGTCGACTCTCCCGGCGGCGGCACTCCGTTCGAGGCCCACCGCAGCGGCGGCTGGACCTACAAGGACATCGAGTTCCGACCCGAGGCGTACGAGCTCAAGGGCCGGGAGACCGAGGAGGCCACCGCGCTGATGTTCGGCCGGACCAGCTACGAGGCCTTCTCGCCGTTGTGGCCGGACATCGCGGACTTCGCCGCACTGAAAGAACTGCCGAAGTACGTCGTCTCGACCACCCTCGGCGAGGACGCCCTCGTCGACAACTGGGGTGACATCACGATCCTGCGCTCCATGGAGGACGTCGAGAAGGTCAAGCAGACCGACGGCGGTCCGATCGTCATCCACGGCAGCGCCACCCTCGCCCGCAACCTCTCCGATGCCGGCCTGATCGACCGCTACCACCTGCTGGTCTTCCCGGTGCTGCTCGGGGCCGGCAAGCGGATGTTCAGCGACACCGACAAGGACAAGCAGATGCTGAAGGTGGTCGAGTCGGAGACGTACGCCAACGGCATCACCAAGCTCGTCTACGACGTCGTCCACTGAGGCGGCTGACCACGGTGTTAGGAAGGGCCCCCTCCTAACCGATAGCGATAACAAGGGGCCCTTCCTTACACCTCAGAAGGTGACGGGAAGGCTGCGCAGGCCACGGGTGCGGAAGCTCGGGCGCCAGGACAGGTCAGCCGGGTCGACCGCCAGCGTGAGCTTCGGGAAGCGCCGGATCACGGCACCGATCGCGACCTGGAGTTCGAGCCGGGCCAGCGGGGCGCCGACGCAGTAGTGGATGCCGTGCCCCAGGGTCAGGTGACCGCTGTCCGAGCGGTTCACGTCGAGCAGCTCCGGCTGGTCGAACCGGAGCGGGTCGCGATTCGCGGCGGCCACGTTGACCAGGATGGCGGCGCCGGCCGGGATGTGCACCCCACCGATGGTGACGTCGGTGAGCGGGAAGCGGCGGAAGGCCACCGGTGCCGGCGGTTCGTAGCGCAGCAGTTCCTCGACCGCACCGGCGGGCAGTTCGGGTGCCGCACGCACCGCGTCGAGCTGTTCCGGGTGGCGCAGCAGGGCGAGAAGGCCGGTGCCGATCAGGTGCACCGAGTTCTCGTAGCCGGCGAAAAGCACCAGGAAGGCCAGTGAGGTCAGCTCGTCCTCGCTGAGCCGGTCGGTGCCGCCGTCCGCCTCGGTGTCACGGGCGGCGATCATCGCGGAGAGCAGGTCGTCGCCGGGCTGCCGCCGCTTGTCGGCGATCAGCGCCACCAGGAACTCCTGCAACCGCATGATCACCCGGGCGCCGGCCCGTGGATCGTCGGCGGGCGGGCTGAGCATCACGTCGGTCCAACCACGCAGGGCCGCCCGATCCGCCTCGGGAACCCCGAGCAGGTCGCTGATGACGGTGACCGGCAGCGGGCCGGCGAAGTCGGCGACCAGGTCGGCGTGGCCGTGGGCGGCGACCCGGTCGAGCAGTTCCTGCGCCGCCGCCTCCACCCGGGGACGCAGGCCGGCGATCCGCTGGGGGCCGAACGCCTGGGCGATCAGCCGGCGGATCCGGGTGTGGTTCGGCGGGTCCATGTTGAGCAGGTTCGCGTCCAGCGCCGGGGGCAGCGAGAACCCACGCCAGGAACCGTCCGAGTTCGCCTTGTCCAGGGAGAGTCGCTGGTCGGCGAGGGCCGCGCGGACGTCCGCGTAGCGGGTGACCAGCCAGACGGCGCTGCCGTCCGGCAGCGTCACCTGATGCACCGGACCGGCCTCGCGCAACGCGGCGTAGGTCGGGTACGGGTCGGCGACAAAAGCGGCGTCGAACGGCGAGGAGGGTGGGGCTGCGGCGGCTTGTCCTGTCACCGTTCGAGGCTAACCGGCTCGGCCGAGCCCTTCCCCGGTGCCCGAGGCGGCCGAGACACCCACCACCGCTGGAACGACCGGCTCCGGCGTACGGGGGGACCATCCGTACGCCGGAGCCGACCGGGGTCAGCCGGTGATCCGACCGACGCCCGCGCCAGCGGTGACCGCCGCCGGCACACCCGCCGCCGGTTGGAGCTGGTACGCGTAGTAGGTGCTTGGTTCGACCACGGTCCCGGTCGTCTCCGGTACGCCGGAGTTGACGAAGATGTTGTTCCGTTGCACCGCCCGGCCGGGTCCGCTGTCGGCGTAGCCGCTGGCGGAGTAGATCGGGAACGGCACGTTCTCGAAGTAGTTCCCCTCCACCAGCACGCCCGCGTTCTCGGTGGACGCGACCGCGTACAGGTCGTTGCCGAGGAAGTAGTTGTTGTAGACGTGCACCGGCTCACCGAACCGGACCCTCGGGTGGCGTTGCCGGGAGTGGTCGAAGAAGTTGTGGTGGATGCTCACCTTGAGGTGCCCGATGTCGGTGGAGCCGGCCCCGTCCGAGTGGCTGATCAGCATGCTCTTGTCGGAGTGGTCGAAGTGGTTCCAGGAGACGGTGACGTAGTCGGCGCCCCGGACGATGTCGACCGAGCCGTCGACCGCGCCGGCGAACCGGTTGTGGTCGATCCAGACGTGGTGCGACTCCTGCCCGACGTTGATCGCGTCATCCTCCGCCTCGGTGAAGTTGATGTTGCGCACGATCACGTTGTACGACCGGTAGAAGTCGAGCCCACCACCGGTGATCTCGGCGTTGCCACCGACCCCGATGATCGTCTTGTGTGGGCGTACGCCCTGCTTGCTGCTGATCCGGATCACGCCCTGCACCCGAATCACCAGTGGCCCGGTGGTGTCGATGTAGTTCAGGAAGTCGGTGGCGTTGGTGGCGGTCACCACCGGTCCGCCGGCACCGCCGGTGGTGCCGTTCTGGCCGAGCGCGTTGACGCTGGCGAAGCCGTCCGGCTGGCCCGGCACCGGGTTGCCGGTCGGCGGCGGGGTGGTCGGTGCCGGGGTGGTCGGTGCCGGGGTGGTCGGGGCGGGCGTGGTCGGGGTCGGTCCCGGAGTGGTCGGGGTCGGCGAGGGGGCGCCCACCGTCTCCACCAGTACGTCGTCGAAGTGGGCGCTGGCGTAGAAGGTGGCCACCCCGACCTGGCCGGTGGCGTACTGGCTGTCGGTGGCGGTGAGCACCGGACCGTTCTCCAGCCGACCGGTCAGCGTCGAGCCACTGACCTGGAGGCTGAGGCCGTACCAGGTGCCGGCCGTGACGGTGACCGCGGCGCTGGCGAGGGTGGTCGACGTACCGTTGCTGAGCCGCTTGAGTTCGACCGTGTTGTTGCCGCGCAGGGCGAGGTAGTAGTAGCTGGTGGCGGACTGGACCCGGGCGGTGAGCGCGACGAACCGGTTGCTCCCGTTGAAGACGGTCGGCTTGACCCGGGCCCGCACGGTGTAGTCGGTCCAGCTCGCTGACCCGGCCCGGGAGCGCGCGTCGGCGCTGGTGCCGGCCTGACGCAGCACGCCGCTGCCGTCGGTGGCAACGCTCCAGCTGCCGCCGGAGGCGGTCCAGCCGGTGGAGTTTCCGTCGTCGAAGTTGTCGCTGAACAGGGTGGCCGCCCGCGCGGAGCCGCCGGTGACCACGAGCGCGGTGGCGACCAGCAGGAGCGCGAGCAGGGCTGCGCCGGGCGCGGTACGCGACGGGGTGAGGCGTCTTGTGCCCTGGTGGAGGTTCATCGGCTCAGCCCAGCTTTCCCACCCCGGCACCGGCCGGGACGATGGTCGGGATGTCGGCGGCGGCGTCGAGGCGGTAGCTGTAGTAGGTGCTCGGCTCGGTGACGGTGCCCCGGGTCTCGATCGGGTGGTTGCAGTCGACGAGGATGTTGCCCCGCTCGACGATCCGGCCGAGGTCACCGCTGAACTCGACCCGCCCCGGGTTGTTCACGCTGTAGAAGTAGTTCCCCTCGACCAGCACCCCGGCGTCGTACGTGGAGGCGACCCCGTAGCTGTTGTCGTAGTAGTAGTTGTTGTAGACGTGGGTGAGGTGGGAGAACCGCACCCGAGGGTGGCGCTGGTCGGAGCGGTTGAAGTAGTTGTGGTGGTAGGTGACCCGCAGCCGTCCGAGGTCCTGCGCCCCGGCGTCCTCGTCGTGCGAGAGCAGCAGGGTCTTGTCGTGGTCGTGGAAGTTGTTCCAGGAGACCGTGACGAAGTCGGAGCCGCGTTTGATGTCGACCGCACCGTCGTCTCCGTTGGAGAACTCGTTGTGGTCGATCCAGATGTGGTGGCTGAACATCTGCACGTTGAGCAGGTCGTCGGTCGCTCCGGTGAGGTGCAGGTTGCGGATGATGACGTTGTGGACCGCGTCCGGTGGCGGCGAGCTGATGGTGTCGCTGACCGGTAGGCCGATGTTGAGCCCGCCACCGGAGAGGGTGGCGGTGGCGCCGACCCCGACGATCGTCTTGTCCGAGGTGACGTTGTGCATGCCGTCGCTGGTGCCGGTGGGCAGGGTGATCGTGCCAACCACCTGGATGACGTACGGGCCGGGGCGGGCGATGTAGTCGAGGAACTGGGCGCTGGTGTAGGCGGTGACGACCGGCCCGCCGGCGCCACCGGTGGTGCCGTTCTGGCCGAGCGCGTTGACGCTGGCGAAGCCGTCGGCCGGGCCGGTGACCGGGGTGGTCGGGGTGCCGGTCGGGGCGGGGGTCGTCGGCGCCGGTGTGGTGGGTGCGGGTGTGGTCGGCGTCGGGCCGGGTGTGGTCGGGACCGGGCTGGACGGGGTGGGCCCGGCGGGCCCGGACTCCACTGCCACGTCGTCGAAGTTGGCGGCGGCGTACCGCCCGAGCAGGCCGATCTGGCCCTGGGCGTACTGGCCGTCGGTTGCGGTCAGCGGGTTGCCGCCGTCGACCCGGCCGGTCAGCGTGCCGCCGTTGACCTCGAGACTCAACGCGTACCAGGTGCCGAGGCTGACCGGCAGCGGGGCGCTGGCCAGGACCGTGGTGGTGCCGGCGGCGACCTTGCCGAGCACAGCCGCACCGTCGCCGCGTACGCCGAGGTAGTAGTAGCTGCCGCTGCCCTGCGCACGGGCCGCGACCCCGGCCAACCGCTCGCCGGTGCCGAAGGCGGTGGGTTTCACCCGGGCGGTGACCCTGTAGTTGGTCCAGTTCGTGGCGCCGGCCCGAACCCGGGCGTCGGCGCCGGTGCTGGCCTGGCGCAGCGCGCCGCTGCCGTCGGTGACGACGCTCCACGAGCCGCCGGAACTGCTCCATCCGTTGTGGTTTCCGTCGTCGAAGTTGTCGCCGAACAGCGGCGCCGCCTGCGCGGTGCCGGTGGTGGTGGCCAGGGCGGCGGCGAGTGTGGCGGCGAGCCCGGCCGAGGCCAGGGCACGCCAGCGCGGCGCTCGCCGCCGCGCGGTGGAAATGGTGGGGGTGGGTGCGGTCACGATCGGTTCCGCCTTCCGGAGGTGGGCGCCACCCGGCGTGGGGCGCCGACCATCGGCCCGCCCGGGGACGCGGCCGTCGAAGGCCGTCGGGCGCGCTGAGGGGAGGCCGGAGCCCGCCGCCGGGTCGGCGGCGGTCCGCGCCGGGCGGGGTCACGACTGATGCGGTACGGGGTGCGCGATGCGGGACGGGTGCGCTGTGCGGGACGGATGCGCTGTGCCTGGCAGGCGCGAGGCGGTGCGGGGAGGCTGGCGCCCCAGGGCGGGGCGAGCCCGGAAGATCCTTAGGAAAGCGCTTTCCTGTCGCTCACCATAGAAACATATTCCCGCCGTGTCAATGAGAGATGTCGATACATCGACCATCCCGACCGCACTCGTGCCCCGTCCTCGGGTCGGACGGACGGACGCGCGTACGGGTCAACCGGATCACCGGCTGACCCGTACGCGTCGTCGTTCAGCGGTTGCGGCGGGGCGGGACACCGGGCTGGACCTGGTCGCCCGGCGTGGTGCCGTCGGCAGCCGTGTTCCCGGTGTCCGGCTGGTCGTCGTTCCGGTTCGGCTGGTTGTTGTTCTGGTTCGACGGCACGTCCAACTGCCCGTCCCCGCCGTACGCGATCTCCCGGCTCGGCGGGGTGAACTGCGCCGCCGGCTTGCCGGTCACGCCGGCCATCAGGGTGCGGGCCACGGCAGTGTTGACCTTCGGGGCCACCGCCGAACCGACGAAGTCGCCCGGGTCGTCCGGGTTTGCCGCGATCCCTGCCACCGCGAGCTGCGGAGTGAAGCCGACGAAGGTCTCCGTCGCGTTCTCCTCCGAGCTACCGGTCTTGCCGGCGACCTGCCGACCATCGAGGATGTCGACGACCTGGGTCGCGGTGCCTCCGTCGCAGGTGCCGAAGCTGGACTGGCCGCCGACCGGGCAACGGGCCGCGTCGGTCGCCGCCCGCGCCACGTCCGCGCTCACCACCCGGTTGCAGGACGGCCCGATCCCGTCGACCTTCTTGCCGTCCGACCCGGTGATCGAGTTGACCGGCAACGGCTTGCAGTAGACGCCCTCCGCACCCAGCGTCGCGTACGCGTTCGCCAGGTCGAGCGGGGTCGTCGACGCCACGCCCAGGGTGAAGGCACCCCAGCGGTCAGCGCTGTTCTTGGCCAGGTTGGCGTCGGTCTGGGCCCGGAACTTGATCCCGAACCGCTGCGCCATCTCCACCGCCTTCTCCGAGCCGACCTGCTGCTCCAGCCAGACGAAGTAGGTGTTCACCGACCGACCGAAGCCCGTCCACATGGTCCGGTAGCCATCCATCCAGGCCGGGTTCTCGTTCGACGGGCACCAGGCGCCGTTGCAGTTGCCCGGCCCGTCGTCCGAGTACGCGCTCGGGAACTTGGACGGTGCGTCGAACGCCGTGTCCAGGCTCCGACCGTTCTCCAGCGCGGCGAGCATGGTGAACATCTTGAACGTCGAACCGGCCTGGTAGCCGGTGATCGTCCCGCCGCCGGCCACCAACTGGTTCACCGTGTTCGGGTAGTTCTGCTGCCCGCCCGGGTTGGCGTCCACGCTGTAGTGCCGGTTCACCGCCAGGGCCAGCACCCGGCCGGTGCCGGGTTCCACCGCCGCGATCGGCAGCGCGCGCTTGTTGTTGTAGCCGTACACGGTCAGGGACTGGTTCAGCGCGGCGGTCTGCACCTTCGGGTCGAGCGAGGTGACGATGGTGTAACCGCCCCGGCGCAGCGCCTGCTGCCGCTCTTCGACGGTGGAGCCGAACGCCGGCTGTTCGTTCCACCACTGGCGGAAGTAGTCGCAGAAGAAGCCCCAGTCGACGTGTCCGGCGGTCATCGCGCCACAGTCGTTCGGCGCCTGGGTCGGGTGCAGCACCAGCGGCTCGGCGGCGGTCTTCTTCGCCTCGTCCTCGGTGATGACCTTCATCTTCGCCATCGCGTCCAGGACGTACGCACGTCGGCTCAACGCCGCGTCCTTGTCACCGCTGATCGGACTGTCGGAGTCCGGGGACTGCACCAGACCCGCCAGCAACGACGCCTCGCCGAGCGTCAACGCCGAGGCGGGCTTGCCGAAGTAACGCTGACTCGCCGCCCCGACCCCGTACGCGCCCGCGCCGAAGTACGCGATGTTCAGGTACCGGTCCAGGATCTCCTGCTTGGAGAGCTTCTTCTCCAGGGCGATCGCGTACCGCATCTCCTGGATCTTCCGGCCCTTGGTCTCGGCGGTGGCCGCCTCCCGCTGCTCCGCGGTGAGGTTGGGGTCGGACTTGAGGACGTTGCGCACGTACTGCATGGTCAGCGTCGAAGCACCCTGCTCCACCTCGCCGGTGGTGGAGTTGGCGACGAACGCCCGGACGACACCGCGCAGGTCGACACCGCCGTGCTCGTAGAACCGGGTGTCCTCGGCCGCGACGATGGCCTGCTGCATGGTGGTGGCGATCTCGTTGATCGGTACGTCGACCCGGTTCTCGTCGTAGAAGCTGGTCAGCAGCGTCTTGCCGTCGTTGGCGTACAGGTACGAGCGCTGGGCGCTCGCCGGCACGCGCAGGTCCGCCGGAAGGTCTTCGTACGACTGACTGGCCGCCTTCAGGACAACACCGGCGAGCGCGCTGGCCGGCAGCGCCGACGCGGCGAGCACCGCACCAGCCAGTACGCCGTACAGCGCCAGTCGGCCGATCTTGCCAAATCGGGTCTTCTCCGTCACCGGTCAACAGTGCCTGCGCGCCCCGGAACCATCACCGGCCGGGGCACGATCGTTAGCAAAGTCACGGCGGGCGCCAAGGTTCCGTACAGTCTCGAACCGGACGGTGCGCCCGGCAGGTGGCAAAGCACACCCGGGCCGGGGAATAGGGACGCCGTCGCCAGGGCTGTGACAGGCTCTGCGCATGGACGACAGCACGATTCTGAGCCGAATCAGCGAACTGGTCGACGAGGAGCACAAGCTCCGCGCCGAGGAACAGGCGAACCACAAGACCACCGACGAGGAGCGCGCCCGGCTCCGTGCCCTGGAGGAGTCCCTCGACCAGTGCTGGGACCTGCTCCGCCGCCGCCGGGCCGCCCGCACGGCGGGCAGTGACCCGGAGACGGTGGGCGATCGGGCCAAGAACGAGGTGGAGAGCTACCTCCAGTAACCCCGGGGCAGCACGCCCCTCGGCACAGCGCCGGGTCGAGCCGCTCGGCCCACCCGGCGCTGGCCGGTCCGGCTCACCGTACGCCCGCCTCCCCCAGCAACCGGCGGGTCAGGCCGTCCGGGTCGATCAGTTCGCCGGGCAGTCCTCGCGCGGCGAACCAGTTCGACACCACGCGTACGTCCCGGGCCAGGAACTCCTGGCCCTGCGGGTTGGCGACCACGTCGACCACCTGGGGCAGGTCGATCAGGACCAGCCGCCCCTCGTGCACCAGCAGGTTGTACGGCGACAGGTCGCCGTGTGCCAGCCCGGCGCGCGCCAGCACCGTCAGGGCGTCGAGCAGTTGGCTCCAGAGACTGCGCAGCTCGACCGCCTCCGGGCGGACCTGGGCCAGTCGGGGTGCCGCCTGGCCCTCCTCGATGTCGCCGACGAATTCCAGCATCAGCTCGGTGCCGACCAGTTGCACCGGGTACGGCACCGCGATGCTGCCCAGTTCCTGGCTGACCTGCCAGAGCCGGACCAGCGCGTCGAACTCGGCGGCAGCCCACTGACCGGCGATCATCTGCCGGCCGAACGCGGTCCGGCCCTCCATCGCCCGGTTCTCCCGGGACCGTCGCACCCGGCGTCCCTCGAGGTACCCGGCGTCGCGGTGGAAGAGCCGGTGCTCGGCGTCCCGGTACCGCTTGGCGGCCAGCAGACAGGATCGGTCGGTGCCGGGCACCTGCCGCCGGACGAGGTGCACGTCGGCTTCCTTGCCGGTTTTGAGCACACCGAGTTCGGTGTCGACCGCGGCCAGTTCGGTGACCAGCCAGTCCGGGTACGGCGTGGGGCCGTGCACCGCCAGGTCCCAGCTCGACCAGCGGTCGCCGATCTCGGGGGCGTCGGTGTCGGTGTTGGTGTTGAATCCGGCCGGTGTGGCGTGCCGGGGCCGCTTCAGGAACTGCGGTTCGTCGTCGTCGAAGCGACGGTTGCGGCGCTCTCGCGCCGATGGGACGTTGTCGTACTCACGCAAGGTAGGAATCCCTTGATCGAGGTGAAGGAAGGCAGGTGTGGGCGCACGACGACGACAGCCATTACGCGACCTCCTTCTTTCCTCGACCCGGGGCCACCGGGCGTACCTGGGTGTGACGGGAACATGTTCGTCGGGACCGGATCCGGCGGTCAAGCGAATTAACGGCGCGGAGGATCGGCCGGTCCCAACCGGCACGGAGAAAGGGCGGGGATCAGCCGGCGAGGACGGCGGAGACGGCCGGGATGAGGCCGTCGGCGGTACGGGTTGGCGCGAACCGGGACTCCATCCAGCTCCGGCCCCGATGCAGCCACACACTGGGCAGACCGACCGCCGCCGCGCCGCCGATGTCGGCCTCGGGGCTGTCGCCGACCACCCAGGAGCCCCGCAGTTGCATCCGTACCCGCTGGGCGGCGAGCACGAAGATGCGCGGGTTGGGCTTGCTGACGCCGGCCTCCTCGGAGATGACCCAGTCCGCCACGTACCGGTCGAGTCCGGTCCGCCGGATGATCGCGTCCTGCTGCCGTACGGCACCGTTGCTCACCACCACCGGTACCCAGCCGGCGTCGTCGGCGATCCGCAGCGCACAGGCGATCAACGGATCGAGCCGGGTGTGCTCCACCACGCCGTCGTGCAGCGCCTCGACCAGGTCGATCGAGGGAGTACGCAGCCGGTAGCGGTCACGGATCGCGTCCGCCACGTCCCACCGGTCGGTCAGCCCGTCCGCATCGATGGAGAGCAACCAGTCGATGTCGGTCTCGGGTGCCCCGATCTCGGCCAGGAAACTCTGCCCCCAGGCACGGAACGGGCCCGCCCGGTCGAGCAGGGTGTTGTCCAGGTCGAGGAGCAGCAGTGGCACTCGCGCACCCTACGGGAACCGAGGTGTCCGACAACAGACCCCACGTGTTAACAGCTCCCGCGATCGGCTGTGCCGCGAATCAGGCGGTGAGCAGGGCACGTTCGCCACCCAGGTGTGGCCGGCGATCGGCGAGCATCCGGTGGGTCGACCGGACCCGGAACAGTTCCACCGGATCGAACGTGCCGACAATCACCGCCTCGCCGTCGTCGGCGGCCCGTCCCAACGGCCGGCCCTCCGGGTCGTACAGCGCGGCGCCGCCGTTGAACCGCCACGGCTCGGCTCCGCCGACGGAGTTGGCGAAGGCGACGTACATGGTGTTGTCCAACGCTCGGGCGGCGTAGTAGAGGTCGCGCCGATGCGCGGAGCCGGCCACGTAGCCGCTCGGGCAGAGGTAGCCGTGTGCCCGGTCAGCGGCGGCGGCGCGGGCGTGCTCGGGGAAGCAGCCGTCGTAGCAGACCCCGAGACCGAGCCGCCAGCCGTCGACGACGAGGGTCGCCCCCCGCTCCCCGGGGACGAACAGCTCCTGCTCGTCCGGACCCCACAGGTGCTGCTTGTCGTAGCCGGCATGGGCCGTACCGGAGCGGTCGAGCACCACCGAGGCGCAGGTCCGGCGGGCGTCGGCGTGACGTACCGCGGCGCCGACGACCACGACGACCCGGCGGTCGCGCGCGGCGGCCCGGAGCGGGTCAAGGCGGGGGTCGTTGATCCGGCCGCCGTCGACGGCGGCGAGGTCGGTTCCGTCCGGGTCGGCCCGCAGGGTCGGCGGGTGGTACGCGGACAGGAACAGCTCCGGGAGTACGACCAGCCCGGCGCCGGCGTCGGCGGCCTGGTGGACGAGTCGGGCGGCGGTCGCCGCGTTGCCGGTCAGGTCACCCGGTACGGGCTCGGCCTGGACCGCCGCGACGGTGAGCGGGCCGGGTGGCGTGTCGGGGGTCGTCACGACCGGGAGCCTATCCCGGCCCGGAACCAAGCCGTACGTACGGTTTGCATCGCCCAGCGCCACCTGACACGATCGACGGGTGCCCAGAGTGAGCCAGGACCAGCTAGACGCTCGCCGCCACGAGATCCTCGCGGCGGCGCGGACCTGTTTCGCCCGGTACGGATACGAGGGTGCCACAGTACGGCGGCTGGAAGAAGCGACCGGCCTCTCCCGGGGCGCGATCTTCCACCACTTCCGGGACAAGGACTCGCTCTTCCTCGCCGTGGCCGAGGACGACGCCGTGGCGATGGTCTCCACCGTCGCCCGCAACGGCCTGGTCCAGGTGATGCGGGACCTGCTGGGCAGCGCCAACTCACCGGAGACCGCCGGCTGGCTGGGCAGCCAACTGGAGGTCTCCCGCCGGCTGCGTACCGACCCGGAGTTCGCCAAGCGCTGGGCCGAACGCTCGGCGGCGATCGCCGACGCCACCCGGGACCGGCTGCTGCGGCAGCGCGACGCCGGGGTGCTGCGCGACGACGTACCGATCGACGTGCTGGCCCAGTTCCTCGAGCTGGCGTACGACGGGTTGGTACTGCACCTGGCGATGGGCCGACCCGCCGGTGACCTCGGCCCGGTGCTCGACCTCGTCGAGGAGGCGGTACGCCGCCCCGCCGGCGGCGGCGCCCCCCGCTGAGCGGGCCCCGACAGCACCGGTGCCGTCGAGAGTCGACACCGACGACGGTGGCGTTCCAGCCCGGAGTCGAGAGGCGGAGCGGGTGGCGAGGCTGGTCCACAATGAGCCCATGATGATCAGTGCGGCGGCACCCGCGGACACCTGGGGGATCTCGGGGCCGACTTTCCTGTTCCTGTACGCCGCGGCAGCCGGTCTGCTGATCCTCGCCGCCGTCGTACAGCGCTCCATCGTCTTCGCCGGGCGGCGGGACCTCGACGCCGCCCAACTCACGCCGGAGCAGGCCGCGTACCTCAACGGCGGCAGCCGGCTCGCCATCTACGCCTCGCTCGGCGGACTCCGGGCCGCCGGGGCGATCGACTCGACCCGGCACCACCTCGCCACCGCCGGCCCGATGCCCGCCGGAGCGACCGCTCTGGACCAGGCCATCTACCACGCGGCCGGGCAACGGCTGCGCGCCCGCAGTCTGGCCGGCACGCACCGGGTTCAACTGGCCCTCGACCAACTTCGTACGGAACTGGAACGCAAGGGCCTCGCTCCCGCCCCGGAACAACGTCGCGCCGCCCGTCTCTTCCCGCTCCTGCTGTTGGGGCTCGTCGGCCTGGGCGTGCTCCGGTTCATCGCCGGGATCGCCGGCGGCAAGCCGGTCCTCTTCCTCTTTTTCCTCGTCGCCGTGGTCACCGTGATCACCCTGGTGCTGCTGACCCGGGTGCCGAAGCAGACCCGGGCCGCCCGCAGCGCCGTACGGACCCTGCGCGGCCAGCACGCGCACCTCTCCCCCAGCGCCTCCCCGGCGTACGACACCTACGGCGCGACCAGCGCCGCGATGGGTGTCGCGCTCTTCGGCGGCGCCGCGCTCTACAGCCTCGACCCGGGCTTCGCGAGCGAGGCCGAGGTTCAGCGCAACGTCGCCAGCGGAGGCTCAAGCGGCGGCGGTGACGGTGGGGGCGGCTCCGACGGTGGCGGCGGCGGAGGCTGCGGGGGTGGCGGCGGAGGCTGCGGCGGCGGAGGCTGCGGCGGATGAGCCGGACCGAGTACGGCGTCGGGATCGGCTGGCGGCCGGAGATCTCCGGCTTCGTCGCCGAACTGCCCGGTCTGCGCTTCGTCGAGGTCGTCGCCGAGACAGTCGCCGCCGCCGGCCCGCCACCCGAGGCGCTCACCGCCCTGCGGCGGCGTGGGGTGGCGGTCGTACCGCACGGGGTGCGGCTCTCTCTCGGCGGAGCCGAACCGGTCGAGCCGGCTCGGGTGACCCACCTCGCCCGGGTCGCCGAGCTGTTGGACGCACCCCTGGTCAGCGAGCACATCGCGTTCGTCCGGGCGGGCGGCGTCGAGGCCGGGCACCTGCTGCCGGTGCCACGTACGCACGACGCGGTCGACGCACTGGTGGAGAACATCACCCGTACCCAGGCCGAGCTGCCGGTGCCGATCGCGCTGGAACCGATCGCCGCGCTCTTCGACTGGCCGGACGACGAGCTGGACGAGGCGGACTTCCTCACCGAGATCCTCGACCGGACCGGCGCGCTGCTGCTGCTCGACGTGGCGAACGTCTACGCCAACGCCCGCAACCGGGGCACCGACCCGCTCGACCTGCTCGACCGGCTGCCCCTGGACCGGGTCGCGTACGTGCACGTGGCCGGCGGTGCCGAGCACGACGGGATCTACCACGACACGCACACCGACCCGGTCCCGGCGCCCGTACTCGACCTGGTCGGCGAACTCTGCGCCCGGCACCGCCCGCCGGCCCTGCTGCTCGAACGCGACGGGCGCTATCCGCCGGCCCAGGTGATCCGCGACGAACTCGACGCGATCGCCCTCGCCGCCGGTTACCCAACCGTCACATGACCACCCCGGAAAGGTCCGCCGCCGACCGGACCACCGCCGGGCCGTCGGCCCGCGACCGGCTCGCGGCGCGGCAGGCGGAGCTGGTCGCGACCCTGGTATCCGGGGCGGCGGTGCCCGCCGGCTTCGACACCCGCCTGGTCGGCGCCGCCCGTGCCGCACTGCTGAACAAGCGGGCCGGCGACGTCGCCCGGCACTGGCCGCTGCTCGCCGCCGGCCTCGGCGCCGGATGGTCGTCCACCTTCGGCTCCTGGGCCGCCACCCGCCCGACCAACGGCTCGCTGCGCGACGGCTGGGACCTGGCCCGGGAGTTGGCCGCCGGTGGCCGGCTACCGGCACCTGCGGCCGAGGAACTGGCCGTACGCGAGGCGGCCTGGCGCTACGACGGCGGCTCGGCTCCCGACCGGCGCCGCGCACCAGGGCTGGGCCGGGTCGGCCGCGTGCTGGCGCTCCAGGTCGCCGGGCGGGTCCGGCTGCTCCGAGGCGGAGCCGGATAACCGGGCACCGGTGGCGTCACCCCGCGACAGGCACCGGTGGCAGCCGCCCTCACCGGTACGGCAGGATCGTCGCCATGGATCTGGGACTCACTGACCGGGTGTACGTGCTGACCGGCGCCTCGAACGGACTCGGCCTCGCCACCGCGGAACAACTCGTCGCCGAGGGTGCCCGGGTGGTGATCGCCGCCCGTGACCCGGGCCGGGTCGCCGCCGCGGTCGAGCGGCTCGGCGGTGCCGGGTCCGCGGTCGGGCTGGCCGCCACGCTCGCCGACCCGGACACCCCGCAACGCCTGGTCGACGCGGCCGGTGAGCACTTCGGCCGGCTGGACGGCGCACTCGTCTCGGTCGGCGGGCCGCCGGTCGGCACCGCCGCCCAGATCACCGACACGCAGTGGCGGGAGTCGTTCGAGACGGTCTTCCTCGGCACCGTCCGGGCCATCCGTACGGTCGCCGAGGCCCTGCCCGACGGCGGCGCGATCGGCCTGGTCCTCTCCACTTCGGTTCGCGTCCCGATCAGCAACCTGGGCATCTCCAACGGGCTGCGCCCCGGCATGGCCGCGGTGGCGAAGGAGATGTCCGACGAGTACGGGCCGCGCGGGGTCCGCTTCGTCAGCCTGCTCCCCGGGCGCATCATGACCGACCGCAACCGGCAGATCTTCGCCGCCAGCCCCGACCCGGAGCGGGCCCGGGTCGACACGGAGTCGACGATCCCGATGCGCCGACTGGGCGATCCTGCGGAGTTCGGCCGCGTCGCCGCGTTTGTCCTCTCCCCCGCCGCCAGCTATCTGACCGGGGTCACCATCCCGGTCGACGGTGGCGCACTGCGCGGGATCTGAGCCGTGCCGCCACGTACCCGGGCAGTGCCGACACGTCGAGCGGAGGTTGCCGCGGGCCCCGTACCCGCACCGGTCCGACCGACCCGGGCCGAACTGGCGCAGGCGTACGGGCGGACCATCCCCGACCTGATCGCACCCGGCTTGGACGTGCTCTTCTGCGGCATCAACCCCGGCCTCTACTCGGCCGCGATCGGTCGGCACTTCGGCCGTCCGGGCAACCGGTTCTGGCCGGCGCTGCACCGGGGCGGGTTCACCCCCCGGTTGCTCGGCCCGACCGACCAGGCAGAGCTGCTCGGCTACGGCCTCGGCATCACCGACCTGGTGGAACGGGCCACCGCTCGCGCCGAGGAGCTGACCCCGGACGAACTCGCCGAGGGTGGTCGACGGTTGCTGGCGAAGGTCCGGCGCCATCGGCCGGCGTGGGTGGCGGTGGTCGGGGTGACCGCGTACCGGGTCGCGTTCGACCGGCGTCGTGCCGCACTCGGGCGGCAGCCGGAAGGTCTCGGCGGGGCGGGACTCTGGGTGTTGCCGAACCCGAGCGGGCTCAACGCCCACTACACCCCGGACCGGCTGGCCGATACCTTCGCCGAGCTACGGGCGGTGGTGCACGCCGGCCGGGACGAACGGGGGCGCTCCGGCGGAGCGGTTCACTCCGGGTCGTAGTCGCGCCGGGCCACGGTCGTCACCGGCTCCGGCCCGACCACGTCGAGGAACGGCTTCGGGGAGTCGGCCACCGAGAACTGGGTGCGGTAGAGCTCGGCGTAGAGGCCACCGACCGCCACCAGTTCGTCGTGCCGGCCCCGCTCGACGATCCGGCCGTGGTCGAGCACCAGGATCTGGTCGGCCTCCCGTACGGTCGAGAGCCGGTGCGCGATGACCAGCGCGGTACGGCCGCGCAGCGCGACCGCGAGCGCACGCTGCACCGCCGCCTCGGATTCCGAGTCGAGGTGCGCGGTCGCCTCGTCGAGGATCACGATGGACGGCGCCTTGAGCAGTAGCCGGGCGATCGCGATCCGCTGCTTCTCCCCGCCGGAGAAGCGGTAGCCGCGCTCGCCGACCATGGTTTCCAGCCCTTCGGGCAGGGCCCGGACGAGTTCCTCGACCTGCGCGCCGCGCAGCGCCGCCCAGAGCTCCTCGTCGGTGGCGTCCGCCTTGGCGTACCGGAGGTTCTCGGCGATGGTCTCGTGGAACAGGTGGGAGTCCTGGGTGACCACACCGATCTCGTCCCGGAGCGAGTCGAGGGTGGCGTCCCGTACGTCGACGCCGCCGACCCGTACCTCGCCGTCGGTGACGTCGTAGACGCGGGAGACCAGCATCGAGGTGGTCGACTTGCCGGCGCCCGAGGGGCCGACGAGGGCGACCATCTGTCCGGGCTCGACGGTGAAGGAGACCCCCCGCAGGACCGGTTCGGAGACCGTACGGTCGAGCGCGGCCACGTCCTCCAGGGAGGCGAGCGAGACCTCGGCGGCGCTCGGGTAGCGGAACCGTACGTCGCGGAACTCCAGCCGACCGGAGCCGGCCGGGATGGTCACCGCGTCCGGTTTCTCGGCGATGGACGGCTTCAGGTCCAGCACCTCGAAGACCCGGTCGAAGGAGACGAGCGCGCTCATCACGTCCACCCGGACGTTGGAGAGCGCGGTCAGCGGGCCGTAGAGGCGGGTGAGCAGCAGGGCGAGGGTGACGACGGTGCCGGCGCTGACCGAGCCGGTGACGGCGAGCCAGCCGCCGAGGCCGTAGGTGAGCGCCTGGGCCAGGGAGGCGACGAGCAGCATCGCGACGAAGAAGGTGCGCGAGTACATGGCCGTCTGTACCCCGATGTCGCGTACCCGGTCGGCCCGCTCGGCGAACCGCCGCGCCTCGTCCTCCGGCTTGCCGAAGAGCTTGACCAGCAGCGCGCCGGAGACGCCGAACCGTTCGGTCATGGTGGCGTTCATCTTGGCGTCGAGGTTGTACGCCTCCCGGGTGATCTCGGCCAGCCGTTTGCCGACCCGGCGCGCCGGGATGACGAAGATCGGCAGGAGCAGCAGCGAGAGCACGGTGATCTGCCAGGAGAGGGTGAACATCACGACGGCGGTCAGCACGAGCTGGATGATGTTGCTGACCACGCCGGACAGCGTCGAGGTGAACGCCCGCTGGGCACCCTGCACGTCGTTGTTCAGCCGGCTGACCAGCGCACCGGTCTGGGTACGGGTGAAGAACTGCAACGGCATCCGCTGCACGTGGTCGTAGACCCGGGTGCGCAGGTCGAGGATGATGCCCTCGCCGATCCGGGCCGAGTACCAGCGCTGGGCCAGCGAGAGCAGTGCGTCGGCGACGGCGAGTCCGGCGATGAGCAGGGCCAGCCGGACGATGATCCCGCCGGCGTCCGCGCCGCCCTTGGTGATGGTGTTGATCACGTCGCCGGCGAGCACCGGGGTGGCGACACCGATCACGGCGGCCAGCACGACGGTGATCAGGAAGACCACGATGTCCCGACGGTACGGTCGGGCGAAGGCGACGATCCGCCGGGTTGCCCCCCGGCTCAGCTGGTGGCTCCGGACCTCGTCCCGGCTCCGCATCGAGCGCAGGGTGCTCCACCCGCCCATGCCGCCGCCAGCCATCGGGTTGGACACCCGTCACCTCCGTGTCGCTAATTGTCGCGGATCGGGCCGATCCGATTCCGTACGACGCTTAAGTCAACTCGAGAGGTAAGTTATCTCTTCCCGACTGCTCCTTACAATTTCCATAATTATTCGCCGTGCCCGGCCAGTTCGCCTATACGGCGCATCTGAGCCTCACGTTCTGCCCGTTGTTGATCACTCGGGGAACGTCCGGCGGCGCCGGCGAGCAGCGCCTTGATCTCGATCACCGCGTTCCGGTCCCCGGCCAGTACGGCCGCGGCCAGGTCGCCCACGGTGTTGTCCAGTTCGGCGGCGGGCACCACGACCGTGGCCAACCCCATCCGGGCCGCCTCCGCCGCGTCCAGGCGCCGCCCCGTCACACAGACCTCCAGCGCACGCGCGTAGCCGACCAGGTCCACCAGTCGCTTCGTGCCGGCCAGATCAGGCACCAGGCCGAGCGTCACCTCGGCCATCGCCAGGCTGGCATCGTCGGCCAGCACCCGCAGGTCACAGGCGAGCGCGAGTTGGAAACCCGCACCGATCGCATGCCCCTGCACCGCCGCGACCGAGATCAGGTCGGGTCGGTGCAGCCAGGTGAAGGCCGCCTGGAACTCCGCGATCCGGTCCGCCGCCTGCTCGGGCGGCAACCCGGCGAGCGCGGCGAACGAGTCCGGGCCGGTAGCGCCGACAACAGCGCGGTCCAGACCGGCGGAGAACGCCCGACCCTCACCGCGCACGACAACGACACGCACGTTCCCGGGCAGGTCACGGGCGAACTCGCGCATCGCCCGCCACATCGCGGGCGTCTGCGCGTTGAGCACGTCGGGCCGGCACAACGTCACCGTCGCCACCGGCCCGTCGCATTCCAGCCGCACCCCGCTGTCAGCGGTCACCATGAGTCCCCACTGCGCGGGGCGCGGGCCAGGCTGAGAAGCGGGTCACGCCTTCTTGCGACGGCGAGCTCCGCCGCGCTGGCGCAACTGGACGCCGGACTCCGTGAGCACCCGGTGGATGAACCCGTAGGAACGGCCCGTCGAGGCCGCCAGGGCGCGAATGCTCTCGCCGGACGTGTACCGCTTGACCAGGTCCTTGGCGAGCGTCTGACGCTCGGCTCCGACGATCCGGCGACCTTTCTCAGTGCTGGTGGCTGTGCCGGTGGCTGCCATGTTGATTCCTCACGTCCCAGACTGTGCGGTTCGATACGGTCCCACCTATTAGACCGCCTCGAACGATCATGCGCCAGATATCAACTCTTCGCCAACCGACACGCACAGCAGTGTCAATTTCCCGATTGGACGATTGCGCTTCCGGGGAAAGGTGCAGGCCGGCGTCGGGGGAGCGTTCTTCGGGGGCCGATGTCCGTACAGCCGATCCTGTGACCGACCGTTCCGGTACAGCCGGCGGAGAGCAACCGCATTCACCACGTGCTCTGGCTGACCGTGCCGCCGACCACCCGACCGCCGCTCGCGGCCGGGGTGGTCGGCGTGGCCGACTCAGGCCAGCTCCACCAGTTCCAGCAGATCGTCGCTCCAGGCGTCCTCGTCGCCGTCGGGCAGCAGGATCGCCCGGTCCGGCTTGAGCGCCAGCACCGCACCCGGATCGTGCGTGACCAGCACGATCGCACCGGGGTAGCGGGCGATCGCGTCCAGTACCTGTTCCCGGCTGACCGGGTCGAGGTTGTTCGTGGGCTCGTCGAGCAGCAGTACGTTCGCGCCGGAACAGACCAGCGTGGCGAGCGCCAACCGGGTCTTCTCACCACCGGAGAGCACCCCGGCCGGCTTGTCCACGTCGTCGCCGGAGAAGAGGAACGCGCCGAGGATCTTGCGTAGCTCGGTGTCCGACTGCTCGAACGCGGCACTGCGCATGTGGTCCAGCACGCTCCGGTCGACGTCCAGGGTCTCGTGCTCCTGGGCGTAGTAGCCGAGCCGCAGGCCGTGCCCTGGACGAATCTCCCCGGTGTCCGGTTTCAACAAGCCCCCGAGCATCCGCAGCAGGGTCGTCTTGCCGGCACCGTTCAACCCCAGGATCGCCACCCGGGAGCCCCGGTCGACCGCCACGTTTACGTCGGTGAAGATCTCCAGCGAGCCGTACGACTTGGAGAGCCCGGCGGCGGTCAGCGGGGTCTTGCCGCACGGTGAGGGGCTCGGGAACCGCACCTTCGCCACCTTGTCGGCGACCCGGGAGTCCTCCAGACCGGAGAGAAGCTTCTCGGCCCGGCGGGCCATGTTCTGTGCGGCCACGGTCTTGGTCGCCTTGGCCCGCATCTTGTCGGCCTGCGCCATCAGCGCCCCGGCCTTCTTCTCCGCGTTGGCCCGCTCGCGGCGGCGGCGGCGCTCGTCGGTCTCCCGCTGCTCCTGGTACGTCTTCCAGCCGACGTTGTAGACGTCGACCACGGAACGGGTGGCGTCCAGGAACCAGACCTTGTTGACCACGGCCTCCAGCAGCGAGGCGTCGTGACTGATAACGATCAGTCCGCCCTTGTGTCCGGCGAGGAACCCGCGCAGCCAGGTGATCGAGTCGGCGTCGAGGTGGTTGGTCGGCTCGTCGAGCAGCAGGATGCCGCCGCCGTTCTCGGCCGCGTCCCGGAACAGGATCCGGGCCAGCTCGATCCGGCGTCGCTGACCACCGGAGAGGGTGCCGATGGTCTGGGCGAGCACCCGGTCGGGCAGGCCGAGGTTGGCGCAGATCCGGGCGGCCTCCGCCTCGGCGGCGTAACCACCGAGGGAGGCGAACTGGTCCTCGAGCGCGCCGTAGCGGCGTACCAGACGATCCTCCGGGGAGATCGCGAGCTTTGCCTCGATCTCCGCCATTTGCGCCATCAGCACATCCAGCCCTCGGGCGGAGAGCACCCGGTCCCGCGCGGTGACCTGCAGGTCGCCTGTGCGCGGGTCCTGCGGGAGGTAACCGACGGCGCCCCGGCGGTCGATCTCACCGGAGTACGGCTGCCCCTCACCGGCGAGCACCTTGAGGGTGGTGGTCTTGCCCGCGCCGTTCCGCCCGACCAGGCCGATCCGGTCGCCGGGCTGGACCCGCAGGGTCGTGTCGGAGAGCAGGATCCGGGCGCCGGCGCGCAGTTCCAGTCCGGAAACGGTGATCATGTCGTGGGACTCACTCTCGGGGTCGAAGGCTGACTCAGGCACACGCAAGCACCGGCGGGGACGACGTCCCCCCGGTGCGGGGCGGTTCAGCCTTCGCAGAGCAGCACGGCATCCAGTGTACCGGGCCGCCCGGCTGAGCTTTCGTCGGTTTTGCCACCATGATCACTCGATCACGTAGCCACAGGTCAGCCGGGGCGTGCACTCAGGCCGGGATCGGATCCCCGCAGATCCGCCAGCTGCCCCGGTCCTCGACCACCCGGTAGACATGCGCCTCGCTCGCCCCGCTCGGGTCGGCCAGAGTGACGCTGATCGAAAAGGTCCGGCCGGACCTCTCGATCTTGTCGATCTGGTACGACCGCACCGCCGGGCGGCCACCGATGTCGGCGGTGAACTGCTCCCGGTCCAGCCGCTCCCGGGTGTCCGAGCAGAGCTGGTCGTACGCCCCGCCGTAGTTGCCGGCGATCAGCCGCTGGACGAAGGAGTCGATCGCGATCCGGGCCGCCGTCTCCGGCTCCTGGCCCGGCCGGAACAGGAAGAACCCGCCGATGCCGAGCCCACCGAGCAGGAGTGCCAGCGTCAGTGCGGCAACCGCCAACAGCGGTCGGCGTACCTCCCGGTTCGTCCACGGGCTCGCCGCGGCGGCGACGGAGTCGGAGCGGGACCGGGTACGGGCGCGCGGAGCCATGGCGGGAGGGTAGCCAGTACGCCCAGCGCGCGCTATCCGGACCCGGCGGATTCCGCACCCTGCGGATCGCGGACCAGCACCCGTACCGCCCGGGCGGCGGCGATCGAGTCGACCAGCACCGTACGCCTCGGCTCGGGAACGTCGAGCAGCCGTTCGGCGCGGAGCGCGGCCAGCGGGGCGAGCCGCCGGTCAGCCAGGATGGTGTCGATCGCCCGTCGGTCCCCACCGGCGACCACCGCGTCGAGACTGCCGACCTCCGGCAGCAGCAGCCGCAGGGCCAGGTCCACGCCGTCAGCCATCGCCGCCTTCGCCTGGTTGTCCCGTCGCCGCGCGAACCGCTGCTGGGACCAGCCCCCGGCGGCGGTGCGACCCTGCACGTAGCGACTGTCCACCTTGGATACCTTCAGTTCGGTCCCGTCGGCGATACCGACCGCCACCGCACCCTTACGCGCCAGCACCAGACCGAGTCGACGGGCGGCGGTGGCCTCGGCCAGGAAGTTGGACAGACCGGCGGTCGGCGGCGTACCGGGCGGATGGTGCAGTTCGGCACTGGCACCGTCCGGCGCGGCGAGCAGGAGACCGTACCCGGTCGCGGTGACCTCGGGCGAACCGTGCCGGGTGGCGAAGCCGTCGATCCACCGGGCGATCCGGACCGGGTCGACGTCGACCCACCGGCCGCCGCCGGCGGCGGGTCGGCTGCTCATCCCCCGACCGTACGGCACCGGGCCGGCCGGGAGGGGGACCGGGCTCAGTCGGAGAGCAGCAGCCGCAGGGCGAGCAGCACGATCAGCGCGCTCGACCCGAGTGCGGTGCCGAGCCGCCCCCGGGGACTGGCCAGCGCCCGGCCGAGCAACGATCCGCCCCCGGCGACCAGTAGCTGCCAGCTCGCCGAGGCGGCCAGCACGGCCACCACGAAGATGGCCGCGTCGCCGGGGGTGAACGGGGCGGATGCCTGCCGGCCGAGGATGAGCGCGCCGAAGTAGAGAATCGTGGTCGGGTTGAGCAGGGTCAGCGCGAGCACCCCACCGAACGCCCGCACCGGCGTGGTCAGACCTCGGCCGTCGCGTACCGGGGTCGACGGATCGCGGTACTGCCGGACCGCGCGGACCACGGTCTGGGCGGCCAACGCCAGCAGGATCACCACCGCGAGCAGCCGAAGCGGTCCGGCGACCGGGCCGATCACCCCGGCCAGCGCGGTGCCGCCGAGCACCGCGACTCCCGCATAGAGCCCGTCCGCCACGGCCACCCCGAGCCCGGCGCCGGCGCCGACCTGGAACGAGGTACGGGCGGTCAGGGCCACGACCAGGACGGAGATGGCGCCGAATGGGATGGCCACTCCGTAGCCGGCGAGCAGACCGGCGACCATGGCGTCGACTGGGGCGTTCACCAGCGCATTGTGCTGTCTCGACCGGGGGCGCCGCGATCGGATTTAACACCCTCGTCGTGATCAAGTAACACTTGCCGTGCATATGATCATGACCGGCGCCGCACGAAGCGGTCCATTGTACACAAAGGAGCAGAATGCTCAGGAGAATGCGGTGGCTACCCGCGGTAACCCTGGTCGCCACCATGGCGGGCTTCGTGCCGAGCAGCCCCAGCCTGGCCGACGGGGGCACCGCCCCCCAGGGCAAGAGGTACACCGTCACCCTGTTGACCGGGGACGCGGTAACCGTCGAGATCACCGGGACCGGATGCCCCCGGGTCACCATCGAGCCGGTGAACCCGAACGGTGTGGTCCAGCAGAGCTGCGGCCCCGACGGACACGTACACGTGATCCCGGCGAGCGTGGCGGCGCAGATCGGCCCCGTCCTCGACCCGACCCTCTTCGACGTCACCGCGCTCATCCACGACGGTTACGACGACGCCAGCACCTCCGAACTGCCCCTGATCGTCCAGCCGAAGGCGAACGCCCGGATGGCGGTCCTCGGCGACGTACGGCAACTGTCGAGCATCGGAGCTGTGGCCGGTCGCGTACCGAAGAAGACCCCCGCCACCGCGAAGGCGGCCGGCGACAGCCTGCTCGCGGGGGCCGCGAAGGTCTGGCTCGACCGTAAGGTCCAGGCGACCACGTTCACCAACGACCTCGACCGCAACCTGCCCCAGATTTCCGCGCCCGAGGCCTGGGACGCCGGCTACACCGGCAAGGGCACCCGGGTCGCCGTGCTCGACAGCGGCGCCGACTTCACCCACCCGGACCTGGCCGGCCAGGTCGTCGACCGGGCCGACTTCATCGTCGAGGGTGGCGACGCCGTCGACCACAAGGGCCACGGCACCCACGTGGCCACCACCATCGCCGGCACCGGGGCGGCCTCGCACGGCCAGCGCCGTGGTGTCGCACCGGGTGCACGGCTGGTCATTGGCAAGGTTCTCGACGACAACGGCTTCGGTGAGGACTCGGGGATCATCGCCGGTATGGAGTGGGCAGCAGCCCGCGCCGATGTGATCAACATGAGCCTTGGTGGCGAGGAAGCGAGCGACGGAACCGACCCGCTCTCGCTCGCCGTCGACGCCCTCTCGAAGCAGACCGGCGCGCTGTTCGTGGTCTCCGCCGGCAACAACGGCGGCGCGATCTCCTCGCCCGGCGCCGCCCGCAGCGCGCTGACCGTCGGCGCGGTCGACGCCGCCGACAAGCTGGCCGGGTTCTCCAGCCGGGGGCCGATCGTCAACACCCACGTGGCCAAGCCGGAACTGGTGGCACCGGGCGTCGACATCGTCGCCGGCCGTGCCAGCGGCACCACGATGGGCGACCCCATCGACCAGTACTACACCAGCTCCGACGGCACCTCCATGGCGTCGCCGCACGTCGCCGGTGCTGCGGCACTGCTCGCCCAGCGTCACCCGGACTGGACCGCCGAGCGGCTCAAGGCCGGACTGGTCGGCGCCGCCGACCCGATGCCGGACGTGGACCGGTACGCCGTCGGCGCCGGCCGGCTGAACGCGGCACGGGCGCTCTCCGGCCCGGTCAGCAACCAGCCGGTGGTGGCGCTCGGTACGTTCCCGTACCCGCAGAAGGGGTCCAGCACCGCGAACCTGAGCTGGACCGGTGACTCGAACTCGGCCAGCACCGACCTCGACCTCGACGTCACCGTCACCGACCACGCCGGATCGGCCGCGCCGCGCCACACCGCGTCGCTCTCCGAGACCCGGGTACGTCTCAAGCGGGGCGCCTCCGCCGGCACCACGCTGCGGATCGACCGCTCGGCCCTGGCCGGCAAGCCGGGCTTCTACACCGCTGTCGTCACCGCCCGATCGCACGGCAAGCTCGTGTCGACCACGCCGGTGAGCTTCTACGTGGAGGTGCCGAGCTACGACCTGACGATCAAGACGGTCGCGACCAGGGACAAGCCGGAGGCCGCGACGGACTGGGTCGGTCTGCTGGTGACCAACCTCGACGACCCGACCGTCTACGGCGGCGGCGACTTCGACACCCCCGGTAAGACCGTCACCCTGCGGGTGCCCGCCGGCCGGTACGCGGTGACCGGCGCCTACACCGTCTACGACCCGGAGACCGACAACCAGCAGGGGTCGCTCGTCGGTGACCCGGACATCGCCGTCACCGCCGACCGCGTCATCACGCTGGACCCGGCTCGGGCGAAGCCGGTGACCGCGACGGTGGAGAAGGTTGCCACCACCACCAGCACCACCCAGTTCACCACTGTCCAGACCTCGCGCAGTGGTCTGGGCTGGACCCAGAGCACCACCGGTTTCGGCAGCCTGTCGAAGGTGTCGGTGGAGCCGATGGAGCGTCCCGGGATCGGCACCTTCCAGTCCTACTCGGGCTTCGCCCTGGACAGCACCGGCAACTCGGGCACCCCCGCGCACTACGACCTGGTCCACGCGTACGACAAGGGCGTACCGGCCGATCCGACGTACCGGGTGACCAAGAAGGAGCAGTCCCGGCTCGCCCGGATCGACCAGCGCTTCAACCAGATGGACTCGGACGGGATGGTCACCTCGCTGCGGCGTAGCGGCTACACCTCGGACGGGTTCGCGTTCGTGCTCCAGAACCGCACGTACGACCTGCCGGTGAACCGGACCGACTACGTCACGCCCGGTTACATCTGGAAGGACGAGGGGATCTACGGCGGGCTGACCGCCGCCGAAGGCGACCGCGCCTACCAGGCGGGCAGCAAGCAGTCCAAGATCTGGGCGCGGCAGCCGCTGCACTCGGACTGGTACGACGACCCGTCGGGCGCCGAGTTCAGCTGCGCCACCGCACCGTCTCGGACCAGCGGCAACCTGCACGTGGATCTGGTCATGCTCACCGACCAGCACCAGCGGGCCGACTGCCTGGCTGCCGGGACGATCGGGGTCAACCGCAAGCTGTCCCTGTACCGGGACGGGAAGCTGGTCGAGGAGCGGGCGGCCTCGCTGGCCGACTTCACCGTACCCAGCTCCGCCGCGGACTACCGGTTGACCTTCGACGTAGAGACCGGCCTGATCCTGCCGATCTCGACCAAGGTCAACACGTCGTGGACGTTCCGGTCGGCCGGCCCGAGCGGCACCCGCAGCGTTCCGCTGCCGCTGCTCTCAATCGACTACGCGCTGCCGCTGGACGCGGCCAACCACCCGACGGGTGGTGCGGCCAGCTTCCACGTCCGGCAGGCGAACGGCACGCCGACCCAGCGGGTGGAGTCGTTCCAGGTCTGGACCTCGACCGACGACGGCGCCTGGCGCTCGGCCCGGGTGAACCGGGACGGCGACGGCTACCGGGCCGAACTGCCGACGGTCAAGGCGGGACAGGCCGTCTCGCTCCGGGTGAAGGCCGGCGCGAGCGGTGGAAGCGGCATCGAGCAGACGATCATCCGGGCGTACCACGCCGGCTGATCAGCACCGGTTGGCGCGTCCCGTGGATCGGTCCGCGGGACGCGCCACCACTTCGACGGCGACCTGGCCGGCCGGCTCCCCGGCGGTCAGGTCGCCGTTCTTCGTGCTGCTCCGCGAGTTCCCGGCTGGTCGCGTACCGGGGTGGGAGGCCGGCGCGGACCAGGGAAAAATGTCTGTCACGTATCGAGGATGTTAGGTCTTTCCAACGTCCTGAGTGAACGGTTAGCATCCGGTACCCGAAGCTTCTTCATGTAATGATCCCACCGCGAGGAGGATCAGCATGTACCGACGTGCCCCGTACCGACGGACGACCGCCATCGCCGTCGCGGTCACCACGATCGCCGCCGCGCTCCTCGGCGCTCCGGCCACCGGCGCGCAGGCCGCCCTCGAACCCACTCCCGCCACCTTCGCGAACAGCGCCGCCGCCAACAGCGCCGCCGACCCGAACCGCGCCGGCACCACCAGCTTCGCGGCCGGCGACTACTGCCTCGGCGAGTGCGCGGACATCCTGCCACCGGGTCAGAACGGCAACGCCACCCTGATCGAGGTGCTCGGCAACCAGGCCTTCGGCACCCTGCCCCGGCACTCCGGTGACCAACTCGGCAAGTACGCCGACCTGGTGTACGGCTACGCCGGGCTGCACGAGGACCAGATCGGGAACTTCTTCAACGACGCCTCCTTCGGCGTGCCACCCGGCCAGGCGGAACGGACCTACTCCCCCCGCTCCGACGTCACGATCGTCCGGGACCGGTCCACCGGCGTCCCGCACGTCACCGGCACCACCCGGGGCGGCACCATGTACGGCGCGGGCTACGCCGGCGCCGAGGACCGCCTCTTCACCATGGACCTGCTCCGGCACGTGGGGCGCGGCACGCTCACCCCGTTCGCCGGTGGCGCACCCGGCAACCGGGCGCTGGAGCAGAGCGTCTGGCGCAACTCGCCGTACCGGGACGCGGACCTGGCCGCCCAGGTCGAGGCACTACGCCAGCGTGGGCCCCGGGGCGAGCAGCTCTACCAGGACGTACGCGAGTACATCGACGGGATCAACGCGTACATCGGCGTCTGCGTGGCGGGACGCAACTGTCCCGGCGAGTACGTGCTCACCGGTCACCTGGACGCGATCACGAACGCGGGCGGCCCAGAGCCGTTCCAGATGACCGACCTGATCGCGATCGCCGGTGTGGTCGGCGGGCTCTTCGGCGGCGGTGGCGGCACCGAGATGCAGTCGGCGCTGGTCCGGATCGCCGCCCGGGCCAAGTACGGCACGAGCGAGGGGGACCGGGTCTGGGCCGCGTTCCGGGCCGAGAACGACCCGGAGGCGGTGCTGACGCTGCACGACGGGCAGAGCTTCCCGTACGGCGCCGCCTCGCCGGACGCGCCCAGTGTGGTGCTGCCCGACGCCGGCTCCGCCCGGGTCGAGCCGGTCGTCACCGACCAGACCGGTTCGGCGACCAGCACCACCGGTGGCCCGTCCGAACTCGCCGCCGCCCTCTCCGGACTCACCATCACCCCGGCGAGCCGGGGCATGTCGAACGCGGCCGTGATCTCCGCCGAGCATTCCGCCACCGGGCACCCGGTCGCCGTCTTCGGCCCGCAGACCGGCTACTTCTCCCCGCAACTGCTGATGGTGCAGGAGTTGCAGGGGCCGGGGATCAGCGCCCGGGGCGCCGCCTTCGCCGGGATCAACCTCTACGTGCTGCTCGGCCGGGGACAGGACTACGCCTGGAGCGCCACCTCCTCCAACCAGGACATCACCGACACGTACGCGGTCCCGCTCTGCGCCCCGGACGGCAGCGCGCCGACCCTGGCCAGCAACCACTACCGCTTCCGGGGCCAGTGCCGGCCGATGGAGGAGCTCTCCCACGTCAACTCCTGGACACCGAGCGTGGCGGACGGCACACCGGCCGGCTCGTACCGGCTCGTCGCCTGGCGCACCGCACTCGGGCTGGTCGCCTGGCGGGGCACGGTCGGCGGTCAACCGTACGCGTTCACGTCGCTGCGTTCGACCTACCGGCACGAGGCCGACTCGGCGATCGGTTTCCAGATGTTCAACGACCCGGCCCTGATGGGTTCCACCGCCGGGTTCAAGGACGCGGCGGCCACCATCGGGTACGCGTTCAACTGGTTCTACGTCAACTCCGACTCCTCGGCGTACTTCAACTCCGGCCTCAACCCGGTCCGGGCCGCCGGCGCGAACCCGAACCTGCCGCAGCGGGGCGAGCCGGCGTACGAGTGGGTCGGCTTCGACCCGGCGGCCAACACCGCGACCTACCTGCCGGCCGCCGCACACCCGAACTCGGTCGACCAGGACTACTACGTCAGCTGGAACAACAAGCAGGCCAAGGACTTCGGCGCCGCCGACGGCAACTTCAGCTTCGGCGCGGTGCACCGGGGCGACCTGCTGGACAAGCCGGTACGGGCCGCGCTCGCCGCCGGGCAGAAGTTCGACCGGGCCTCGCTGACCGGTCTGGTGCAGCGCGCCGGGCTGACCGACCTACGCGGCGTCGAGGTGCTCGACGAACTGATCCGGGTGCTGGAGAGCCAGCCGGTCACCGACGCCAACCTGGCGGGTGTGGTGACCCGGTTGAAGAACTGGCGGCAGGCGGGCGCCCTGCGGGTGGAGACGGCCAGCGGATCCAAGGTGTACCAGCACGCGGACGCGATCCGGGTCTTCGACGCCTGGTGGCCGCTGCTGGTCAACGGCCAGTTCAAGGCCCCGCTCGGGGCCGACCTCTACCAGGCGCTGGTGAACGCGCAACAGGTCAACGAGTCCCCCTCCGGCCACCAGCGCGGGGACGTCTCCACCCTGCCGACCTCGGCGAACGAGGCCCAGGCACACAAGGGATCGTCGTTCCAGTACGGCTGGTGGGGCTATGTCGACAAGGACCTGCGCGCGGTCCTCGGCGACCCGGTGCAGGGCGGGCTGGGGCGTACCTACTGCGGCAACGGCAACCTGGCGGCGTGCCGGCAGATCCTGCTCGACACGCTACGCACCGCCGCCGCCCAGCCGGCGACCGTCACCTACCCCGGCGACGCGAGCTGTTCGGCCGGGGACCAGTGGTGCGCGGACGCGATCATCCAGTCGCCGCTGGGCGGGATCAAGCACGCCACGATCGCCTGGCAGAACCGCCCGACGTACCAGCAGGTGGTCTCCTTCCCCGCCGGCCGGGGAGACGACATCTCCAACCTCGCCGCCGGGCGTACGGTGACCGCGTCGAGCACCCAGTCCGGCAACGGAGCCGCCCGTGCGGTCGACGGCGACCTCGGCACCCGTTGGGCGAGTTCCTGGTCGGACAACCAGTGGATCACCGTCGACCTCGGCTCGGTGCGACCGGTCAGCCGGGCGGTGCTGACCTGGGAGGCGGCGTACGCGAGGTCGTACCGGGTGGAGGTGTCGACCGACGGCGCCACCTGGCAACCGGTCTGGTCGACCACCGCCGGCGACGGTGGTACGGACCAGGTCGACTTCACCACCACCTCGGCCCGCTACGTCCGGATGCAGGGCCTCACCCGGGCCACCGGTTTCGGCTTCTCGCTCTGGGAGCTCGAGGTGTACGCGCACTGACACCCGTACGACAAAGGAGAGTGGCCGTCCGCTGCCGGACGGCCACTCTCCTTCTGCACAGGGACCTGCTCAGACGTTGAAACCCAGGGCGCGGAGCTGCTCGCGACCCTCGTCGGTGATCTTGTCCGGGCCCCACGGCGGCAGCCAGACCCAGTTGATCCGGAAGTCGGAGACCAGACCGCCACCGGGACCGGTGGTCAACGCGTTGCGGGTCTGGTCCTCGATCACGTCGGTCAACGGGCAGGCCGCCGAGGTGAGCGTCATGTCCAGGGTGGCGATGTTGTCGTCACCGACGTGCACCCCGTACACCAGGCCCAGGTCGACCACGTTGATGCCCAACTCGGGGTCGACGACGTCCTTCATCGCCTCCTCGATGTCGGCGATGGCGGCCTTGCTGACAGCCGGCGCGCCAGCGCCGGTGTCACCGGCGCCGGTCGCGGCGACCTCGGCCGCACCGGTCGCGCCCACGGTCTCCTCGGAACTCATGCCTTCCAGCACCTCGCTGCGCTCGCTCATGCCTTCACCTCCGGGCTCACGCCCACACCGGCGCGTACCGCGGCGTCCTTGAACGCCATCCACGGCAGCAGCGCACATTTCACCCGGCCCGGGTAGCGGGCGACACCGGCAAAAGCCACCCCGTCGCCCAGCACCTCCTCGTCCGGCGTCACCAGCCCGCGGCCGGAGACCAACTCGACGAAGGCCGTGTGAACGGCGAACGCCTCGTCGGCACCCCGACCATTGAGCAGTTCGTGCAGCACACTCGCCGAGGCCTGGCTGATCGAACAGCCCATGCCGTCGTACGAGATGTCGGAGAGCACGTTCCGCGCCACCGCCACCCGCATCGTCACCTCGTCACCACAGGTCGGGTTGACGTGGTGCGCCTCGGCGACCTGGCCGGACTTGTCGGCCGGGTCGCGCAATCCGCGACCGTGCGGGTGCTTGTAATGATCCAGGATGATCTCCTGGTAGAGCTGGTCGAGTTGCATCAGCCAAATACCTTTCGCACCTGCTCAAGGGCAGCCACCATCGCGTCGATCTCGGCGGTGGTGGTGTACAGGTAGAACGAGGCGCGGGTCGTCGCCGGTACGCCGTACCGGACACAGACCGGACGGGCGCAGTGGTGGCCGACGCGCACCTGCACCCCCTGGTCGTCCAGCACCTGCCCGACGTCGTGCGGGTGCACACCGTCGAGCGCGAACGAGATCGTGCCACCGCGGCCGATCGGCACCACCGGCCCGAAGATCCGCAGCCCGGGTACGGTCCCGAGCGCGTCCAACGCGTACGCGGTGAGCTGCTTCTCGTGCCACTGGATCGCGCGCATGCCGATCCCGGTCAGGTAGTCCACCGCCGCGCCGAGCGCCACCGCCTCGGCGATCGGCGGCGTTCCCGCCTCGAACCGGGCCGGTGGCTGCGCGAAGGTCGAACCCGCCATGGTCACGGTTTCGATCATCGAACCGCCGCCGAGCACCGGCGGCATCGCCGCGAGCAGCTCGGCCCGACCCCAGAGCACGCCGATCCCGGTCGGCGCGCACATCTTGTGCCCGGTGAACGCGATGAAGTCGACGTCCAGGTCGACCACGTCGACCGGGATGTGCGGTGCCGACTGCGAGCAGTCGAGCATCAGCAGTGCGCCGACCTCACGCACCCGTGCGGTGATCCGCGCGGTGGCGTTGACCGTGCCGAGGATGTTCGAGACGTGCACCAACGAGACGAGCTTGGTCCGCTCGTTGATCAGCTCGTCCACCTCGGACTCGTCCAGCCGCCCACCCTCGGTGAGCTTGAACCAGCGCAGCGTGGCGCCGGTCCGCTCACAGAGCAACTGCCACGGAACGATGTTGGAGTGGTGCTCCATCTCGGAGATGACCACCTCGTCACCGGGGCCGAGGCGGAACCGGGGGTCACCGGCCGCACTGGTGGAGGCGTTCGAGAAGGCGTACGCGACCAGGTTGATCGCCTCGGTGGAGTTCTTGGTGAAGACCACCTCGTCCACGCTGGGCGCGTTGATGAACGCGGCGACCTTCGCCCGCGCCCCCTCGTACGCCTCCGTCGCCTCGGTGCCGAGCGTGTGCACCGATCGGGAGACGTTGCCGTTGTGCCGCTCGTAGTGCTGGCGCAGGACGTCGAGAACCTGCCGGGGTTTCTGCGAGGTGTTCGCGCTGTCCAGGTAGACCAGCGGGTGCCCGTTGACTTCCCGACCGAGGATCGGGAAGTCCGCGCGCACCTTGTCCACGTCGAAGCGCGGCACGTCGTCGTACTGCGGCATGCCCGGCGGGATCGCGATCGTGGTCATCTCTGGCAGCTTTCTCTTCTCAGGCGCGGGCTGCGCCGGCTCCGGCGACGTACCGCTCGTAACCCTCGGCCTCGAGCTTCTCGGAGAGTTCCGAGCCGCCCTGCTCGACGATCTTGCCGCCGACGAAGACGTGCACGAAGTCCGGCTTGATGTAGCGCAGGATCCGGGTGTAGTGGGTGATCAGCAGCAGCCCGGTCTGGCCGGTGTCGCGGACCCGGTTGACGCCCTCGCTGACCACACGGAGCGCGTCGATGTCGAGACCCGAGTCGGTCTCGTCGAGGATCGCCACCTTCGGCTTGAGCAGTTCGAGCTGCACGATCTCGTGCCGCTTCTTCTCACCGCCGGAGAAGCCCTCGTTGACGTTGCGCTGGGCGAACGCCGGGTCCATCTGGAGCCGCTCCATCGCGGTCCGCAGCTCGCCGGCCCAGGTACGCAGCTTCGGCGCCTCGCCATCAATCGCGCCCTTGGCGGTACGCAGGAAGTTGGCGACCGAGACGCCGGGAACCTCGACCGGGTACTGCATGGCGAGGAAGAGCCCGGCGCGGGCCCGCTCGTCGACGGTCATCGAGAGCACGTCGACCCCGTCGAGGGTCACCGCACCACCGGTGATCTGGTACTTCGGGTGACCGGCGATCGAGTACGCCAGGGTCGACTTGCCCGAGCCGTTCGGACCCATGATGGCGTGGGTCTCCCCCGCCCGCACGGTCAGGTCGACACCGGCCAGGATCGGCTTCAGCTCACCCTCGGGCAGCTTGACCGACACCTGCAGGTCACGGATCTCCAGAACGCTCACGGGGTAACTCCATTGCTTGGCGTAAGACTGACGAAGACATCACCGTCGCGGACCTCGACGGGATAGACGGGTACGGGTTCGGTGGCGGGCAGGCCGCTCGGCTCACCGGTACGCAGGTCGAAGCGGGAGCCGTGCAGCCAGCACTCCAGCGTGCACCCGTCGAGTTCACCCTCGGAGAGGGCGACCGAGGCGTGCGAGCACTCGTCCCGGATGGCGTAGAAGGCGTCGTCGTCGGCGTGCACCAGAGCGATCTCGGTGCCGTCGACCTCCGCCCGGACCACCGCCCCCTTGGGCAACTCCTCGGCCGCACAGATCCTGATCATCAGGATCCCGCCTTGACCAGCCGGGACTCGATCGTGTCGCCGAGCCGGTCGCGCAGTTCCTCGACCGGGATCTTGTTGATCAGCTCGGCGAAGAAGCCACGGACCACGAGCTTGCGCGCCTCGGCCTCGGGAATGCCCCGGGCCATCAGGTAGAAGAGCTGTTCGTCGTCGAAACGACCGGTCGCGCTGGCGTGGCCGGCGCCGGCCACCTCGCCGGTCTCGATCTCGAGGTTCGGTACGGAGTCCGCCCGCGCCCCGTCCGACAGGACCAGGTTGCGGTTGATCTCGTACGTGTCGGTGCCGGTGGCGGCGGCCTGGATCAGCACGTCGCCGACCCAGACGGTGTGCGCCGCCTCGCCCTGGAGCGCACCCCGGTAGCCGACGTAGCTGCGGCAGTCCGGGACACTGTGGTCGACCAGCTGCCGGTGTTCCAGGTGCTGGCCGGCGTCGGCGAAGTAGAGCCCGTACAGCTCGGCCTCGCCACCCCGCCCGGTGTACTCGACGCTGGTGAACTGCCGCACCAGGTCGCCACCGACGGAGACCTGTACGTGCACCACCTTGGCGTCCCGACCGAGCCGCACCTTCAGGTGCTGTGCGTGCACCGCGTCCGGCGCCCAGTCGACCACCGTCACCAGGGTCAGCTTCGCGCCCTCGGCGACCGTCACCTCGACGTTGTCGGCCAGCGTCACGCTGCCCGAGTGCTCCAGCACCAGGGTGACCTCGGCGAACCGGCCCACCTCGACGAAGGTGTGCCCGTACGTCACCTTCTCCGCACCGGTGCCGACCACCCGTACCACGGCCGGCTCGGCGACCACGGCCTCCGGCGCGACCGAGATCAGGTACGCCTCGGGCGCGGCGCCGTACGCGAGCGCGCTCACCCGGTCGAACGGGGTGAGCACACTGCCGACCCGGGGGTCGTCCCGGGCGATGGTGCTGGTGGTGACGCCGTCGGGCAGCGCACCGACCTCATGGCCGAGCGGTGCGCCGGTGCCGGCGGTGTCACCGGCGAGCGACCGCAGGCGCTTGAGCGGGGTGAACCGCCATTCCTCCTCGAGCCCGGTGAGGGCCGGGAAGTCGGCGACGTCGTACGAGCGGAGCGCCTGCGACTTGGTCGTGGGCGGCGCGAAAGCCTCGGTAGTCATCTCTTCCTTGAGTCTTCTCTGGCGAGAGTCCGGCTGGGGGCGTACGCGGGCGGCGTCAGCCGACCGCGCCCTCCATCTGCAGCTCGATCAGGCGGTTGAGCTCCAGGGCGTACTCCATCGGCAGTTCCTTGGCGATCGGCTCGATGAAGCCACGGACGATCATGGCCATCGCCTCGTCCTCGCTCATGCCCCGGCTCATCAGGTAGAAGAGCTGGTCCTCGCTGACCTTGGAGACGGTCGCCTCGTGCCCCATCGACACGTCGTCCTCGCGGATGTCGACGTACGGGTAGGTGTCCGACCGGGAGATGGTGTCGACCAGCAGCGCGTCGCACTTGACCGTGGACTTGCTGTGGTGCGAACCCTCCATCACCTGGACCAGGCCCCGGTAGGAGGTACGGCCACCGCCACGGGCGATGGACTTGGAGATGATCGTGCTGGAGGTGTGCGGCGCCGCGTGCACCATCTTGGCGCCGGCGTCCTGGTGCTGCCCCTCGCCGGCCATCGCCACCGAGAGCACCTCGCCCTTGGCGTGCTCGCCGACCATCCAGACGGCCGGGTACTTCATGGTGACCTTGGAGCCGATGTTGCCGTCGATCCACTCCATGGTCGCGCCCTCGTGGCAGACGGCGCGCTTGGTGACCAGGTTGTAGACGTTGTTCGACCAGTTCTGGATGGTCGTGTAACGGCAGCGCGCGTTCTTCTTGACGATGATCTCGACGACCGCGCTGTGCAGCGAGTCGGAGGAGTAGATCGGCGCGGTGCAGCCCTCGACGTAGTGCACGTACGCGCCCTCGTCGACGACGATCAGGGTCCGCTCGAACTGACCCATGTTCTCGGTGTTGATCCGGAAGTACGCCTGCAGCGGGATGTCCACCCGGACGCCCTTGGGCACGTAGATGAACGAGCCACCGGACCAGACCGAGGTGTTCAGCGCGGCGAACTTGTTGTCACCGACCGGGATCACGGTGCCGAAGTACTCCTTGAAGAGTTCCTCGTGCTCCTTGAGCGCGGTGTCGGTGTCGAGGAAGAGCACACCCTGCTCCTCCAGATCCTCACGGATCTTGTGGTACACGACCTCGGACTCGTACTGGGCGGCCACACCGGCGATCAGCCGCTGCTTCTCCGCCTCCGGGATGCCCAGCCGGTCGTAGGTGTTCTTGATGTCCTCGGGCAGGTCCTCCCAGCTGGCGGCCTGCTTCTCGGTCGAGCGCACGAAGTACTTGATGTTGTCGAAGTTGATCCCGGTGAGGTCGGCGCCCCAGGACGGCATCGGCTTGCGGCCGAACAGGCGCAGGCCCTTGAGACGCAGGTCGAGCATCCACTGCGGCTCGCTCTTCTTGGCCGAGATGTCCCGCACCACGGCCTCGGACAGACCACGCTGGGCGGTCGCCCCGGCGGTGTCGGTGTCGGCCCAGCCGTATTCGTAGCGGCCCAGGGCAGCGAGGTGCTCCTCCTGGGAGATCGGCTGAACGATCTGCTCGGTCATCTATCTGTCCTCACAGTGGTGGCGGGATTACCGGGTTGGGCACGCCTGGACTGAGCGGGAATGTGCGTGGTGCACACCCCGTCGCCGTGCGCGATGGTGGCCAGACGCTGCACATGGGTGCCGATCAGACGGGAGATGACCGCCGTCTCGGCCTCGCACAGCTGGGGAAACTCTGCGGCCACGTGCGCCACCGGGCAGTGATGCTGGCACAGCTGACCACCGGTGGCGATCGTGGACGCGTTCGCAGCGTAGCCCTCGGCGGTCAGTGCGCCCGCAAGCGCCTCCGCGCGAGCCAGCGGGTCGTCGCCGGCGTCTTCGAGGGCGGCCCGGCAGCGGGCCTCCAGGGCTGCTACCTGCTCCGCGGCAAAGGCGTCGACCGCGCGGGGGCCGCCCTGGCGGGCGATCCAGCGCAGCGCGGCGGTGGCCATGCCGTCGTAGGTGTGGGTGCCGCAGCGCACCTTCGCCGAGTCGGTGAGCATGAACACCCGGGCCGGACGGCCCCGGCCGCGATGGCCGCGCAGGGGTTGCTCGCGGGAGATCACGTCACCGTCGGCGAGCATCGCGTCGAGGTGCCGGCGGATCGCGGCCGGGCTCAGCCCGAGCGCGGTGCCGAGCTCGGCGGCGGTGGACGCCCCGTGGGCCAGCAGCAGGTGGGTGACCCGGTCCCGGGTGCGATCGGCGATCATGGACGTGGCGTGCGCGGACACGGCGGCCTCGGCGGCCGGACCGGCCACCGGGTCGTGCTCAGAGAGCGCCGCCATGTTTTTCACTACGCCAACGTTACGTATTTCCCGAGACGACCGCAAACCGTACTCCGAGTGATCCGGACCACCGGTTTGCCACGGTGCCCGGCGAGGCCCAGCACTACGCTACGTAGGATTACCGCCGTGAACCGATTCGGCCGCCTTCCGGTCAGCCTTCCGCTTCTGCGCCGCCTCGCGCTCGCCTCGGTGGTCGCCAACGTGATCATCGTCGTGACCGGCGGCGCCGTCCGGCTCACGGGCTCCGGCCTCGGCTGCCCCACCTGGCCCCGCTGCACCGACGAGTCGTACACCACCACCTCGGAGATGGGCATCCACGGGGTGATCGAGTTCGGCAACCGTACCCTCACCGGGGCGGTCGGGTTCATCGCGCTCGCCGGGCTGCTCGCCGCGCTGACGTACCGGCCCCGGCGGCGGTCGCTGGTGCTGCTCGCCGGCTCGGTACTGCTCGGCGTCGCGGCCCAGGCGGTGATCGGCGGGATCACCGTACGGATGCAGCTGCACCCCGGGGTGGTCGGCATCCACTTCGTCGTCTCGATGCTGCTGCTGCTCTCCACGTACGCGTTCTGGCGCCGGGTCGACGAGGGCGACGCGCCGGCACGGCTGACCGTACCGCGCCCGATCCGGACCCTGGCCTGGTTCACCACGGCGGTCAGCGGCGCGGTGATCGTGGTCGGTGTGCTGGTCACCGGCAGCGGCCCGCACGCCGGTGACGAGGACGCCGCCCGCAACGGCCTGGACCCGCTGGCGATCTCCCAGTTCCACGCCGACCTGGTGTTCCTGCTCGTCGGCCTCACCGTGGGGCTGCTGCTGGCCCTGCGCGCGGCGAACGCCCCGGCGGTCGCGGTACGCGCCGCGGTGGTGCTGCTCGTGGTCGAGCTGAGCCAGGGGCTGATCGGACTGGTGCAGTACCTGACCCACCTGCCCGCGCTCCTGGTCGGTGCGCACATGCTCGGCGCCTGCCTGGTCTGGCTGGCCACCCTGTCGGTGCTCTGGGCCACCCGGGTACGGCAGCCGGCCGCACCGGCAACCGTCGCCGACCAGGTAGCCGCCTCCACCACGCCCGCCCCCGCCCTCTCCCGCTGACGTCCGGCGCCCGAAGCGCCTCCGTGCGCCCACCATCCCGCACGGCGCACCCCGATTCCCGCGCTTTCACCGAATGAGTGCCCACCCGGGTCCGGGTGGGCACTCACGGGCACAAACCCCCGAGCAGCGCCGGGGAGCGGAAAGGGTCAGGAGAGCCGGGTCAGGATGCCGTCGGCCAGGCGGTCGGCGGCACCGGGGGCGTGGGCGAGGAAGAGGGACGGTTCGGTCAGCTCCAGTTCGACCAGGACCGGGGTGCCGTCCGGACCCGGTATCAGGTCCACCCGCGCATAGAGCAGCCGCTCGGTGGTGCCGCCCGGCAGAGCGGCCAGCACCCGCTCGGCGGTCGCCCGCTCGGCCGTACTCGGTGTACGTGGGGTGATCTTCTCGCTCCGGAAGAGCTCCACCGTCTCCTGGTCCGGACCGGTGAGCATCGCCCCCTTGCGGATCGCGTGGCTGAACCCGAGGCCGTCCGGGCCGGCGAGGAAGAGCAGAGCGGTCTCCCCGACCGTGTCGACGGCGCTCAGGTAGGGCTGCACCATGGCGAGCCGGCCAGCGGCCCCGAGCCGGGCGACGTGTCGCGCGGCGAGCCCGCGCAGGGCCGGGTCGGCGAGGTCGTACCGGCCGGTGTCGAGACTGCCGGCACTGATCGCCGGCTTGATCACGTACTCGCCGCCGGTCGGTGGCCGCCAGGTCGCTCCCGGTTCCACCCACTCGGTCGGCACCGTCGGCACGCCCGCGTCGGCGAGTTCGGCGAGATACCGCTTGTCGGTGTTCCAGCGCACGAGATCGGACGGGTTCGCCAGGCGGGGCACGGTATCGGCCCAGGCGACGAACTCGTCCCGGCGCGACGCGTAGTCCCAGGCCGAGCGGAGCACCACGAGGCGGTACGCGGCCCAGTCGACCCCTGGCGCGTCCCAGACCACCGGTTCGATCCGTACGCCCCGGGCGGCGAGCGGTCCGACCAACAGCCGGTCGTCCGGATCCAACTCCGGCAACTCGGCACAGGTAACGAGTGCGACCCGGGGCTCTCCCCGGGTCGCACGGTAACTCTCGGACAAATTTATCAACGGGCCATTGTGCGTCGAGCCATCGAGCGCCACAGGTCGTTGCTCGGTCGCATCTGGTCCATCAACTCGCGTTCCCATTCGTTCTCTATTGCTACCCCTGCCTTTTCGCAGGCCAGTCGGGCGACATCAGTGCCGTCCGCGAACTGGTCCCCCCACACACCGTCCTCCCCCACCAGGACGATGCGGGCACCGCGCTTGCCGACGTACTCGATGACCGCCTTCGCGCCGCCGTGTCCAGCGGCGAACGTCCGGATGCCGGCGACCAGACCACTCGGGGCTGGCTGCACGGCGGCCTGTTCGCTCGTCAGCGTCGTATCGGAACCATCTGCCATAGGGCGAAGCCTAAGCAGAGGCGCCCTGGAGCGCCTCCCAGTTGTCAGGATTTTGTGATGACAGTTACCTCTCCACTTAAGGAGAAGCACAGGTGGTTTATGCCCATTTATCCGTTATACACGCCGATGATTCGCGGACAAATCAGGACGATTCACGTTTACCCTTGAGTCGAGCCGACTCACCTCGATGCAAGGGCGTTTCCCGACATAAGAGCCCAGATGAGATTCAATCAGCTCGATTTGCCTCAGTTATACTGATCGATTGCCCAGCGGGAACAGCGAGACATCCGGAACCTGACGACACGTGACCACGCCCCCGAGGACGCGGCTGGCTCAGATCAGCGCGTCGAGCGCGACCGCGACGCAGAGAATCGTCAGATAGGTCGTCGACCAGTGGAACAGCCGCATCGGCTTGAGCGGCTCACCCCGCCGGGCCCGCCCCTCGAGACGGTGCGCCTCGAGCAGGAAGACCGCGCCGGTCACCACCGCGGTGATGCCGTAGATCGGGCCGAGGCCGAACTCCGCCCCCGCCGGCCAGGCCGCCAACGACGTGGCCACGGTGAGCCAGGAGAAGATCACGATCTCCAGGTTGACCCGACGGACCGAGGCCACCACCGGCAGCATCGGGATCCCGGCGCGGGCGTAGTCGTCCTTGTACTTGATGGCGAGCGCGTAGAAGTGCGGCATCTGCCAGAAGAAGACCAGCCCGAACAGCGCCCACGCGGCCGGCGCCAGCGACCCGGTGACCGCAGCCCAGCCGATCAGCACCGGTGCCGCCCCGCAGATCCCGCCCCAGAACGTGTTCTGCGACGTGGTCCGCTTGAGCCACATGGTGTAGACGAGGTCGTAGTACGCGATCGCACCCAGGGTGATGGCCGTGGCCAGCCAGTTGGTGAAGACCGCCATCAGGACGACCGACACCACCGCCAACGTCAGGCCGAAGATCAGCGCGTTGCGCGGCGCCACCGTGTGGGTCGGCAACGGACGCCGCTTCGTACGCCGCATCAACTGGTCGATGTCACGGTCGATGTAGCAGTTCAACGCGTTCGCCGCGCCCGCCGCGAGCGAGCCACCGACCAGCACCACGACGATCAGCCAGAGCGATCCCAGCCCCTTTGCCGCGAGCATCATCGCCGGCACGGTCGTGATGAGCAGCAACTCGACGATCCGAGGCTTGGTGAGCGAGACGTACGCCCGGACCACCGCGCCGATGTCACTGCCACGAACGGTCGAACCGGCGGGCACATCTCCCGCTGGAGTTCCGCCAGGGGTGGTGGCGACCGGGCGCTCGGTGATCGTGCTCACGGATTGCCACCTTCCGGCATCGAGGCGGGAGATCGGATTCGGCGGCGACCGGCACGGATCAGCACACCGAGCGACAGCCTACGCGTCGCCCTTTTGGCTGACCGGGCGACCCGTCAAGGGTGCGGGCGGTCACATCTCCATGACGCGCTCGAACATCCGAATCAGCCTGGTCGAGAGTATCGGCATCTGGATCCCCGGGCGCACGTTTAGCCCGGGTCGCTAGGGTCATCCCAGAGGGTTCCGACCACTGCCTAGGAGCACAAACCATCGTGGCTGCCAAACGACCCGCGTCATCTCCGCTGAACTGGTCCGACCTCGACCGTCGGGCCGTCGATACCGTCCGAGTGCTGGCCATGGATGCCGTCGAGAAATCCGGCAACGGTCACCCGGGCACGGCGATGAGCCTCGCGCCCGCCGCGTACCTGCTTTTCAACCGCCTGCTCAAGCACGACCCGTCCGACGCCGCGTGGCCGGGCCGGGACCGCTTCGTGCTCTCCGCCGGACACTCCAGCCTCACCCTCTACATCCAGCTGTACCTCAGCGGATACGGCCTGAGCCTGGACGACCTGAAGTCGCTGCGCCAGTGGGGATCACTCACCCCGGGCCACCCCGAGCACGGTCACACCGTCGGCGTCGAGACCACCACCGGGCCGCTGGGTCAGGGGCTGGGCAACGCGGTCGGGATGGCGATGGCCGCGCGGCGTGAGCGGGGCCTGCTCGACCCCGACGCCGAGCCCGGTCAGTCCGTCTTCGACCACCACATCTGGTGCATCGCCTCGGACGGCGACATCGAAGAGGGCATCAGCCACGAGGCGAGCGCCCTGGCCGCGCACCAGAAGCTCGGCAACCTCGTGCTGATCTACGACGACAACGAGATCTCCATCGAGGACGACACCCGGATCGCGAAGAGCGAGGACGTCGCCGCCCGGTACGCCGCGTACGGCTGGCACGTGCAGACCGTCGACTGGCGGGCCGGCGACGCCGACCAGGGCGACTACCACGAGGACGTGGAGGCGCTCTACGCGGCGCTGAACGCCGCCAAGGAGGTCACCGACCGGCCGTCGTTCATCGCGCTGCGCACCATCATCGGCTGGCCCGCGCCGAACAAGAAGAACACCGGCAAGATCCACGGCTCCGCGCTCGGTGCCGACGAGACCGCCGCGACCAAGAAGATCCTCGGCTTCGACCCGGCGCAGAGCTTCGCCGTCGACCCGGAGGTGCTGGCCCACGCCCGCGGCACGCTGGAGCGCGGTCAGGCGGCGCACGCCGAGTGGAACAAGGCGTACCAGGCGTGGTCGGAGGCGAACCCGGAGCGCAAGGCGCTGCACGACCGGCTCTCCACCCGTACGCTGCCGGCCGGCTGGACCGACGCGCTGCCGACCTGGCCGGCGGACGCCAAGGGCGTCGCCACCCGGGCCGCCTCGGGCAAGGTACTGGAGGCGCTCGCCCCGGTGCTGCCCGAACTCTGGGGCGGTTCGGCCGACCTGGCCGAGAGCAACAACACCACGATGAAGGGCGAGCCGTCGTTCATCCCGGCCGAGTACGCGACCAAGGACTTCCCCGGTCACGAGTACGGCCGGACGCTGCACTTCGGCATCCGTGAGCACGCCATGGGGGCGATCCTCAACGGCATCGCGCTGCACGGCGGCACCCGCCCCTACGGCGGCACGTTCCTCGTCTTCAGCGACTACATGCGCCCGTCGGTCCGGCTCGCCGCGCTGATGAAGCTGCCGGTGGTCTACGTCTGGACGCACGACTCGATCGGCCTCGGCGAGGACGGCCCGACCCACCAGCCGGTCGAGCACCTCTCCGCGCTGCGCGCCATCCCCGGCCTCGACGTGATCCGGCCGGCCGACGCCAACGAGACCGCGTGGGCCTGGCGGCAGGCGCTCACCAACACCGACCGGCCGGCCGCGCTGGCGCTCAGCCGGCAGCCGCTGCCGACGGTCGACCGTGAGACGCTCGCCTCCGCCGAGGGGGTGGCCAAGGGCGGTTACGTCCTGGCCGAGGCGTCCACCGCGCAGCCCGCGGTGATCCTCATCGGAACCGGCTCCGAGGTGCAGCTCTGCCTCACCGCCCGGGACCGCCTCGAAGCCGCCGGCACGCCCACCCGGGTCGTGTCGATGCCCTGCCAGGAGTGGTTCCGGGAGCAGGACTCGGCGTACCGCGAGTCGGTGCTGCCGCGTGGCGTACGCGCCCGGGTCAGCGTCGAGGCCGGCATCGGCATGTCCTGGCGGGACCTGGTCGGTGAGCTGGGCGAGACGGTGAGCCTGGAGCACTACGGCGCCAGCGCCCCGCACACCGTGCTTTTCGAGCAGTTCGGCTTTACTCCCGACCACGTCGTCGCCGCCGCTCACGCGTCGCTGGCGAAGGTCGGCGAGATCACTGGCTCCACCACCGGTAACTGAGAGAAGGTCAGCACATGACGGACAGGTTGGGTGAGCTCAGCGCGGCGGGCGTCGCGGTCTGGCTCGATGATCTATCAAGGGTGCGGCTCAGCTCCGGCGGGCTGGACCAGCTCCGCCGGGAGAAGCACATGGTCGGTGTCACCACGAACCCGACCATCTTCGCCAAGGCACTGAGCGACGCGGACGAGTACAACTGGCAGCTGCGTGACCTCGCCCTGCGCGGCGTGGCCGTGGAAGAGGCCGTACGGATGCTCACCACGTACGACGTGCGCTGGGCGACCGACGTGATGCGGCCCGCGTACGACAGCTCGGACGGCGTCGACGGCCGGGTGTCGATCGAGGTCGACCCGCGGCTGGCGTACGAGACCGAGAAGACCGTGGCCGAGGCGAAGTCGCTCTGGTGGCTGGTCGACCGGCCGAACCTCTACATCAAGATCCCGGCGACCGAGGCCGGCCTGCCGGCGATCACCGCCACCCTCGCCGAGGGGATCAGCGTGAACGTGACGCTGATCTTCGGTCTCGACCGCTACTCGCAGGTGATGGAGGCCTTCCTCGCCGGCCTGGAGCAGGCGAAGGCGAACGGGCACGACCTTTCCAAGATCGGGTCGGTCGCCTCCTTCTTCGTCTCCCGGGTCGACTCCGAGATCGACAAGCGGCTCGAGAAGATCGGCTCCGCCGAGGCGAAGGCGCTCAAGGGCAAGGCCGCGGTGGCCAACGCCCAGCTCGCCTACGAGCGCTACGCGGAGGTCTTCTCCACCGACCGGTGGCGCGCGCTCGCCGACGCGGGTGCCCACCCGCAGCGCCCGCTCTGGGCCTCCACCTCGACGAAGAACCCGGACTACCGTGACACGATCTACGTCGAGGAGCTGATCGCTCCCGGTACGGTCAACACCATGCCGGAGTCGGTCATCCACGCGTACGCGGACCACGGCGAGACCCGGGGCGACACCATCACCGGCTCGTACGAGGCCGCCCGGAAGGTCCTCGCCGACCTGATCGCGGTCGGCGTCGACTTCGACGACGTGATCAACACGCTGGAGCGCGAGGGCGTCGAGAAGTTCGAGGCCAGCTGGGAAGAGCTGCTCGACGGCGTACGCAAGTCCCTCGCCGCGGCGGCCACCGGAGCCAACCACCCCAACCAGGCGGCCCAGGGCAACGCCGCAGCCGCCCAGCAGGCGGGGGGCAACGCGTGACCCAGGACCTGGGGAGCGCCGAGGCGGCGGCCGGACTCACGGTCTACGGCGCGGAGGCCATCGACGCCTCCGCGCCCGGCTCGACCCGCACCGCCCTGGTCGCCGACGACGCTCCCCGCCGGCTGGCGGGCAAGGACGCCACGCTCTGGGGGCCGGACGCCGAGGCCGAGGCCTCCGTCCGGCTCGGCTGGGTGGACACCCACCAGCGCAGCCGCGAACTCCTCCCCCAGCTCGCCGAGCTCAAGGCCGAACTGGTCGACCTCGACCACGTGGTGCTGGCCGGCATGGGCGGCTCGTCACTGGCCCCCGAGGTGATCACCCGTACCCTCGGCAAGCCGCTGACCGTACTCGACACCACCGACCCCGGTCAGGTCCGCGCCGCCCTCGGCGACCGACTGCTCCAGACCGTCGTCGTGGTCGCCAGCAAGTCCGGCTCGACGGTGGAGACCGACAGCCACCGCCGGGCGTACTGGCAGGCGTTCCTCGACGCGGGGCTGACCGAGGCGGAGGCCGGCCGGCACTTCGTGATCGTCACCGACCCCGGCTCGCCGCTGGTCGAGACCGCCAACGAGATGGGCGCCTTCGTGCTCCTCGCCGACCCCAACGTCGGCGGCCGGTACTCGGCGCTCACCGCGTTCGGACTCGTCCCGTCGGCACTGGCCGGGGTAGAGGTGGCCGAGCTGCTCGACCAGGCCGAGGAGTTCTCCGCCGCTCTCGGCGGGGACAAGGACAACCCGGCGCTCGCGCTCGGTGCCGCACTCGGCACCGCCGCCACCGGGGGCCGGGACAAGGTCGCGCTGATCTCCGACGGCACCGGCATCGAGGGACTCGGCGACTGGGCCGAGCAGCTCATCGCCGAGTCGACCGGCAAGGGCGGCGTCGGCATCCTGCCCGTGGTGATCGAATCGCCGCAGGCGCCCGGCGCCACCGGCGCGGACGTGCTCACCGTGACCTACGGCGGGGCGCTCGCCCCGGGGGCCAACCCCGGCGGCGGGATCGCACCCCAGCTGGCCGTGAACGGCCCGCTCGGCGCGCAGTTCCTGGCCTGGGAGTACGCGACCGCGCTGGCCGGGGTGGTGCTCGGCATCGACCCGTTCGACCAGCCGAACGTCACCGAGTCCAAGGAGAACACCAACCGGCTGCTCGCGGGCGGCCTGCCGGACGAAACACCGTCCTTCACCACCGGCGCGGTCGAGGTCTACGCCCCCGCCGGTGCCCCGGGCGACCTGACCGGCGTGCTCCGCTGGCTGACCGACGGGCTCGGCCCGGACGGCTACCTGGCCGCCATGGCGTACCTCGACCGGTTCGGCGACGCCGGCGCGGCCGAGCTGCGCCCGCTGCTCGCCGAGGTCTCCGGACGCCCGGTCACCTTCGGCTGGGGACCCCGGTTCCTGCACTCCACCGGCCAGTACCACAAGGGCGGCCCACAGGTCGGCTCGTACCTGCAGATCACCGGCGCGGTCGCCGACGACCTGCCGGTGCCGGGCAAGCCGTACACCTTCGGCGAGTTGCAGGCGGCCCAGGCGGCCGGCGACCGGCAGGCCCTGGCCGGCCGGAAGCGGCCGGTGCTCCGGCTGCACCTGACCGACCGGGCGGCCGGTGTGGCGCAACTGCTCGACGCGGTCCGAGAGCTGCGGGGCTGAGATGAGCCCGGGGCTGAGTAAGGAAGGAGGCGCTGTGAACCCGCTGCGCGATCCGCAGGACCGGCGGCTGCCGCGCATCCCGGAGCCGTGCGCTCTGGTGATCTTTGGCGTGACCGGGGACCTGGCCCAGAAGAAGCTGCTCCCGGCCGTGTACGACCTGGCCAACCGAGGGCTGCTGCCGCCGGGCTTCGTGGTCCTCGGTTTCGCCCGCCGCGACTGGGGCGACGGTGACTTCGAGTCGCTCGCGTACCAGGCGGCGCGCAAGGGCGCCCGGACCCCGTGGCGGGAGGAGGTCTGGGCCCGGCTGGCGGGCAACATCAAGTTCGTCGGCGGCTCGTTCGACGACGACGACGCGTTCGACAGCCTGGCCACGACCCTGGACGAACTGCGTTCCACGCACGGCATCACCGGCAACGCGGCGTTCTACTTCTCCATCCCACCGGCCGCGTTCCCGGTGGTGCTGAAGCAGCTCGCCCGTACCGGGATGGCGGACAACGGCAAGTCCGGTGGCTGGCGCCGGGTGGTGGTGGAGAAGCCGTTCGGCTCCGACCTTCGCTCGGCGAAGTCGCTCAACGACCTGGTCGACGACGTCTTCACCCGGGACGACGTGTTCCGCATCGACCACTACCTGGGCAAGGAAACCGTCCAGAACATCATGGCGCTGCGGTTCGCGAACAACCTGTTCGAACCACTCTGGAACTCCAAGTACGTCGACTCGGTGCAGATCACCATGGCCGAGGACGTCGGCATCGGCTCCCGGGCCGGTTTCTACGACCACGCCGGCGCCGCCCGCGACGTGCTCCAGAACCACCTGCTGCAACTGCTCGCCCTGGTGGCGATGGAGGAGCCGACCAGCTTCGACGCCGCCGAGATCCGGGCCGAGAAGCTCAAGGTGCTGCGCGCCATCACCATCCCGAAGGACGTCTCCACCGGCACCGTACGCGGGCAGTACCTGCCCGGTTGGGTGGCCGGCGAGCGCGCGGTCGGCTACCTGGACGAGAAGGACATCCCGCCGGACTCGACCACCGAGACGTACGTGGCCGTACGGCTCGGAATCCAGAACCGCCGTTGGGCCGAGGTGCCGTTCTACATCCGGGCCGGGAAGCGCCTGCCCCGCCGGGTCACCGAGGTGGCCATCATGTTCAAGCGGGCACCGCACCTGCCGTTCGGCGCCACCGACGTGGAGATGCTCGGCAACAACCAGCTCGTCGTACGGGTCCAGCCGGACGAGGGCGTGGTGCTGAAGTTCGGCGCCAAGGTCCCCGGCACCACCATGGAGGTCCGCGACATCGCGATGGACTTCCAGTACGGCGAGGCGTTCACCGAGTCCAGCCCCGAGGCGTACGAGCGGCTCGTGCTCGACGTGCTGATCGGCGACCGGACGCTCTTCCCGGACGCGGCCGAGGTGGAACAGAGCTGGCAGGTGATCGACCCGCTGGAGGACGCCTGGCAGGCGACCAAGCCGGAGCCGTACCGCGCCGGCGAGTGGGGACCCCGGGCGGCCGACGAGATGCTGGCCCGCGAGGGCCGGGCATGGCGGCGGGCGTGAGCGGGCGGACCAGCGGGCTCAGCGAGCAGACCAGGAGGCTCCTTTGATCGGCCTATGGGACACCACCGGGAACGAGGTGGTGAAGGCGTTGGCCGCCGAGCGGCGCAGCGCGGGCGGGGTGGCCAGCGGCATGGCACTCACGCTGATCGTGGTGGTGGACGAGAAACGGGTCCGCGAGGCCGAGGCCGCCGCGACCATCGCCGCCGCGGCGCACCCGTGCCGGCTGCTGGTCGTGGTCCGCTCGGACGTCGAACGGGAACAGAGCCGGCTGGACGCCGAGATCGTGGTCGGCGGCCGGCTCGGCCCCTGTGAGGCCGTCGTGATGCGGATGTACGGCCGGCTCGCGCTGCACGCCGAGTCGGTGGTGATGCCGCTGCTGGTGCCGGACGTACCGGTGGTCACCTGGTGGCACAGCGAACCGCCGTCGCAGATCGCCAACGACTTCCTCGGCGTGGTCGCGGACCGGCGGATCACCGACGCCGCGCAGGCGATCAACCCGATCGACGCGCTGCGGCAGCGGGCCCAGGACTACGCACCGGGCGACACCGACCTGGCCTGGACCCGGATCACCCCGTGGCGCACCCTGGTCGCGGGCGCGTTCGACACCACCGCGGCCCGGGTCACCGACGCCACGGTGGTGGCGCCGAAGGCCGACCCGACCGCCGCCCTGATGATCGGTTGGCTCGCCGCCCGGCTCGGCATCAAGCCGCGCCTGCAGGAGACCACCGAGCACGCCCGGATGCGCTCGGTGGAGCTGCTCTGCGCCAACGGCGACCACGTGGTGCTCACCCGGGAGAACAACATGGCCACCTTCGAGCGGACCGGGCAGGCCGAACGGCAGCTTCCACTGACCCGCCGACCGCTCGGCGACGAACTGGCCGAGGAGTTGCGTCGGCTCGACGCCGACCAGGTCTACGCCGAGGCGCTGAGCGCGACCACCGGCCTCGGCGGCCTGGATCTGCGGCCGGCTCAGCGGGTGCACATCTGGAAGGACCCGACACCACCTCGGCGACCGGCCGCCCCGGCGGCTTCCGGCAGCTCGAAGAGCCACGCCCCGGCCACCGCACCGGGTGGATCCGCGAAGTGAGCGAAACGGTCGTAGAGGTACACGCCGACCCGTCCGTACTGGCCCAGGTGGTCGCGGCGCGGTTGGTGGTCAAGCTGATCGACGCACAGGCTGCTCGTGGTACGGCGGGGGTGGTGCTGACCGGTGGCCGGATCGCCGGCGCGGTCTTCCTCGCCGTACGGGACCTGCCGGCCCGGGACGCGGTCGACTGGTCCCGGGTTGACGTGTGGTGGGGTGACGAGCGGTTCCTGCCGACGGGGCACCCGGAACGCAACGAGACCCAGGCCCGGGCCGGCCTCCTGGACCACCTGCCGCTGGACCCGGCCCGGATTCACCCGATGCCGGCCTCGGACGGCCCGGACGGGGACGACCCGGAGGCGGGTGCGGCCCGGTACGCGCAGACCCTGGCCGCGGCGGCCCCCGGTACGGCCGACCTGCCCCACTTCGACGTGCTGATGCTGGGGGTGGGCGAGGACGGCCATGTCGCCTCGGTCTTCCCGGAGCACCCGGTGGGCTACGAGACCCGGCCGGTCAGCGCCGTACGGGGCAGCCCGAAGCCGCCACCGACCCGGGTCACCCTCACCCTGCCCGCGATCAACACGGCCGAGGAGATCTGGCTCGTGGCGGGCGGGGCCGACAAGGCGAGGGCGGTCGGGATGGCTCTGGCCGGTGCCGGGGCGCTCCAGTTGCCGGCGGCCGGCGTACACGGGGTGGAACGCACCCGGTGGCTGCTGGACCGGGCGGCGGCGGCCGAGGTCAAGCCGACCTTCCGCAGCCTGCGCTGAACACACGAACCCGGCCGGCCCGATGGTTGATCCGTCGGGCCGGCCGGGTTCTTTTGTCGGCCGGCCCGGTTCAGATCTCGCCGCGACGGCGGCGGAGCGCGGCCAGGGCCTCGTCGAGCAGGGCCGCCCCGTCGGCGTCGCTACGCCGCTCCTTCACGTACGCCAGGTGGGACTTGTGTGGCTCGGCGCGGAGCGGGCCCGGCGGGTTCTGCGCGTCCTGCCCGGCCGGTTGACCACAGCGGGGGCAGTCCCAGGTGTCGGGCGGTGCCACCTCGGCCGCCAGCAGGATCTCGACGGTGTGCCGGTTGACGCACCAGTAGGTGACCGGCCGGCGGGGTGCCGGTTCTGTCCGGCCGGTCGGGCGGGCCGGCACGGCACCGACCCGGGTGCCACGGATGGCGCTGTTGTTGTGCACGGCTGCTCGCTCCTGTCGTCCGAGCGGGACCGGCGCCGGGTACGGCGACGGCGTGGTGCGACGCGGTGCGGCAAAACGGCTGCGCGCGGCCCGTGGGCACGGGCCGCGCGCAGGTGTTACGACTCTCTGCAGGCGCAGGTCAGCTGGCCATCGCGAGCTTGAGCCAGAGGCCCAGGCCGACAATGCAGGCAAACCAGACAACACCCACCAGAACCGTGTAACGGTCGAGGTTCTTCTCCGCCACCGACGAACCGGCCAGGCTGGAGCTCACCCCACCGCCGAACATGCTCGACAACCCGCCACCCTTGCCGCGGTGCAGCAGGATCAGCATGGTGAGGAGCACACTCGTGATGACCAGCAACACGATCAACGTGTATGCGAACTGGATCGGAAGCATGGTAAGGGTCAGTCCTCTCGTGACGGGCCCGTCAAGAATAGCGGCCGGCTATGCGGTGACGTGCTCCGGGAACCGGCAGATTTTCGCGAACTCCTCCGCGTCCAGGCTCGCCCCGCCGACCAGAGCGCCGTCGACATCCGGCTGCGCCATGATCGCGGCGACGTTGGAGGACTTCACCGAGCCGCCGTAGAGGATCCGGACCTGCTCCGCCGTGGAGTTGCCGAACGTCTTCGCCACCCGTTCACGAACCGCCCCGCACACCTCCTGGGCGTTCTCCGGGGTCGCCGTCTTGCCCGTGCCAATCGCCCAGACCGGCTCGTACGCGACCACGATCTGCGCCACCTGCTCCGGCGTGAGCCCCTGCAGGGCCGCGTCGAGCTGGTCACAGCAGTGCACCACGTGGCGGGACTCCTCGCGGACGTCCAGCCCCTCCCCGATGCAGAGGATCGGCGTCATCTCGCTGCCGAGTGCCGCCACCACCTTCGCGTTGACCAGGGAGTCGTCCTCGTGGTGGTAGGCCCGCCGCTCGGAGTGCCCGACCACCACGTACTGGCAGCCGAGCTTGCTCAGCATCGGCCCGGAGATGTCCCCGGTGTAGGCCCCCGGCGGGTACGGCGACAGATCCTGCGCGCCGTACCCGATCAGCAGCTTGTCCCCCTCGATCGCCGTCTGCACACTGCGCAGCGAGGTGAACGGGGGCAGGACCACCGTCTCGACCTCCGTGAGCTGCTGGACGTTGAGCCGGAAGGCCAGGTCCTGGATCAGCTTGTTGGCCTCGAAGTGGTTCAGGTTCATCTTCCAGTTGCCGGCCATCAGCGGCCGACGTACGGGAGCTGCTGCGGCCATCACTTCTCCAGAGCGGCGATACCGGGGAGGGTCTTGCCCTCCAGGTACTCCAGCGAGGCACCCCCGCCGGTCGAGATGTGACCGAACGACGACTCGTCCAGCCCGAGCGCACGCACCGCGGCGGCCGAGTCACCGCCACCGACCACCGTGAACCCGTTGACCGCGGTGATCGCCTCGGCGATCCCTCGGGTGCCGGCCGCGAACGCCGGCATCTCGAACACGCCCATCGGGCCGTTCCAGAAGACCGTCTTCGCGCCGCTGATCACCTCGGCGAAGGCGGCCACCGTACGCGGACCGACGTCCAGCCCGAGCCGGTTCTGCGGAATCGAGTCCGCCGGCACCGTCTCGTGCGTGGCGTCCGGCGCGAACGCGGTGGCGGCCACCACGTCCAACGGAAGCACGATCTTGCCGTCGGCGCGGGCCAGCAGGTCCCGGCAGGTGTCGACCATCTCCTCCTCGAGCAGCGAGGTGCCGACCCCGTGGCCCTGGGCCTTGAGGAAGGTGAAACACATCCCGCCACCGATGAGCAGGCGGTCCACCGTCGGCAGCAGCGCCTCGATCACGGCGAGCTTGTCGCTGACCTTCGAACCACCGAGCACCACCACGTACGGCCGGTCCGGCTCTCCGGTCAACCGGGAGAGGACCTCCACCTCACGCAGCACCAGCCGACCGGCGACGTGCGGCAGCCGGGCCGGTACGTCGTAGACACTGGCGTGCTTGCGGTGCACCGCGCCGAACGCGTCGTCCACGTACGCCTCGGCGAACCCGGCGAGCTGGTCGGCGAAGGCGCCCCGCTCGGCCTCGTCCTTGCTGGTCTCCCCCGGGTTGAACCGCAGGTTCTCCAGCAGCACCAGCTCACCGGCGGCGAGCGACTCGACCGCACCCCGGGCGGACTCGCCCACGGTGTCGGTCGCGAAGGTCACCGGCGAGCCGAGCAGCTCGGCCAGCCGGGTGCCCACCGGCGCCAGGCTGTACTGCGGATCCGGCGCGCCCTTCGGCCGCCCCAGGTGCGAGCAGACGATGATCGCCGCGCCCGCGTCCCGCAGCGCGGTCAGGGTCGGCAGCACCGCCCGGATCCGGCCGTCGTCGGTGATCGCCCCGGTGGCCTTGTCCAGGGGTACGTTCAGGTCGGCGCGTACCAGCACCCGCCGACCTGACACCCCCTCGGCCAGCAGATCGTCGAGGGTACCGATGCTCACAGCGAGGAACCCACCAGCTTGACCAGGTCGACGAGGCGGTTGGAGTAACCCCACTCGTTGTCGTACCAGCCGACGACCTTGACCTGGTTGCCGATCACCTTGGTCAGACCGGCGTCGAAGATGCAGGAGGCCGGGTCGGTGACGATGTCGCTGGAGACGATCTCGTCCTCGGTGTAGACCAGGATGCCCTTGAGCGGGCCCTCGGCGGCGGCCTTCAGCGCGGCGTTGACCTCGTCCACCGAGGTCTCACGGCCGGCGGTGAAGGTCAGGTCGGTGGCCGAACCGGTCGGGATCGGCACCCGCAGCGCGAAGCCGTCCAGCTTGCCCTTGAGCTCCGGCAGCACCAGGCCGATCGCCTTGGCCGCACCGGTCGAGGTCGGCACGATGTTGAGCGCGGCGGCACGGGCCCGACGCAGGTCCTTGTGCGGACCGTCCTGCAGGTTCTGGTCCTGGGTGTAGGCGTGGATCGTGGTCATCAGACCCTTCTCGATCCCCACCGTGTCGTTGAGCACCTTCGCCATCGGGGCGAGGCAGTTCGTGGTGCACGACGCGTTCGAGATGATGTTGTGCTTGGCCGGGTCGTACTGGTCGTGGTTGACGCCCATCACGACCGTGACGTCCTCGTTCTTGGCCGGCGCCGAGATGATGACCTTCTTGGCCCCACCGTCGATGTGCGCCTTGGCCTTGGTCGCGTCGGTGAAGAAGCCGGTCGACTCGATCACGACGTCGGCGCCGAGGTCGCCCCACGGCAGCTTGCTCGGGTCCTTCTCGGCGAACGCCTTGAACGTCTGCCCACCGACGGTGATCTCGTCGGCGGTCGCCTTCGCCTCGTGCGGCAGGCGACCGAGGATGCTGTCGTACTTGAGCAGGTGCGCCAGCGTGGCGTTGTCGGTCAGGTCGTTCGCGCCGACCAGTTCGATGTCGGCGCCCGAGGCGAGCACCGCACGGAAGAAGTTGCGGCCGATTCGGCCAAAGCCGTTGATGCCAACCCGGATGGTCACAGGCCCATCTCCTCGCAGTCTGGTCCGGCGGCGTTCAGGCCGATCGCCGTCGGAGGTGTGCGCGCCGACCGCAGGAGTCGGCCGCCGATAGTGATCGGCCACCCCGCCGCGGTCCGAGGACCTGACCGCCCGAGGCGGTGAATACGGCGCGGATAACCGGTTCCGGCCCCGTCGCCGTACGCTGGGTACCTTATCCGAGCGGAGCGCCCCGCGTTGCGTCGGGGCGTAAACCCACCCCCTCCGGGCGACGATCCGGGGACTGTCGAAGTGAGACGGCACACGCGGGACACCCGACCGGCCGTTCAGACCGCGAGCATGTCCGGCGTGACCGCCGCTTCGGTATCGGGGATGCCCAGGTCGCGGGCACGCTTGTCGGCCAGCGCCAGCAGCCGCCGGATCCGCCCGGCGATCGCGTCCTTGGTCAGTGGAGGGTCGGCCAGCGCGCCCAGCTCCTCGAGGGACGCCTGACGGTGCTCCAGGCGTAGCTGCCCGGCCGAGGTGAGGTGGTTGGGTGCCTCCTCGGCGAGGATCTCCAGCGCCCGGGTCACCCGGGCGGCGGCGGCCACCGCCGCGCGGGCCGAGCGGCGCAGGTTGGCGTCGTCGAAATTGGCCAGTCGGTTGGCGGTCGCCCGCACCTCCCGGCGTACCCGACGCTCTTCCCAGGCCAGCACGCTGGAATGGGCGCCGATCCGGGTGAGCAGGGCGGCGATCGCGTCCCCGTCCTTGACCACCACCCGGTCGACCCCACGCACCTCGCGGGCCTTGGCGGTGATTCCGATCCGGCGGGCCGCCCCGACCAGGGCGAGGGCCGACTCCGGGCCGGGGCAGGTGATCTCCAGCGCGGAGGAGCGGCCCGGCTCGGTCAGCGAACCGTGCGCCATGAACGCACCCCGCCAGGCGGCCACCGCGCAGCAGACGTTCGCCGCCACCACGTGCGGCGGCAGGCCGCGTACGGGACGGCCCCGGACGTCGAGCAGCCCGGTCTGGCGGGCCAGCGCCTCGCCGTCCTTGACCACCCGGACGATGTAGTGGCTGCCCTTGCGGAGGCCGCCGGAGGCGAGCACGTGAATCTCGCTCGGGTAGCCGTACACCTCCGCGATCTCGCGCCGCAACCGCCGGGCGACCGCGCCGGTGTCCAGCTCCGCCTCGACCACCACCCGCCCGGAGACGATGTGCAGTCCGCCCGCGAACCGCAGCAGGGCGGCCATCTCCGCTCGGCGGCAGCAGGGTTTGGGCACGTCGACCCGGCTCAGCTCGTCCTTGACCGCAGCCGTCATCGCCATTGTCGTCACCTCGTGGCCGGTTCCGGCGTGATGCCGGTGATTCGTACGTGCTTAACGATTGGCACCCAGGACAGGCACCAGCGCGGCTCCCAGTGCGGCAGGATCATGTCGTGGACTACCGTCCTCGACCGCCACCGGTGCGACCACCAGCCGCGCACCCAGCGATTCTGCCGCACGATGGACCGGTTCGGGGTCACCTACCGCTTTCCCGTCGGCGAGAACCAGGTCGACCCGCAGTTCCGGCAGGTACCACCGGAGCGCGGCGAGGTGGTCGGCGACCGAGAGACCGAGTGTTTCCTGCTCCGCCGCCAGGTTCAGGGTGACCAGCCGGCGGGCCGGGCTGGCGACGATCGCGGCGGCCAGCTCCGGCACCAGCAGGTGCGGGATCACGCTGGTGTACCAGCTCCCCGGACCGAAGATCAACCAGTCCGCCTCGCAGACCGCCGCCACCGCCTCGACGCAGGCACGGGGACCGGCCGGGGTGAGCCGTACGGACTCGACCCGCCCCTGGGTCACCGCCACCGAGTGCTGGCCGCGTACGGTCCGCAGCTCGTCCGGCCGGGTCGGATCGGCGCCGCGTACCCGGGCCTCGATCTCGACCTGCTGGCAGGACATCGGCAGCACCCGCCCGACCGCGCCGAGCATGGCGCCGGCGTGGTCGAGTGCGGCCACCGGGTCGCCGAGCTGCTCCATCAGACCGAGCAGCACCAGGTTGCCGACCGCGTGGCCGGCCAGGGGGTCCGCACCCGGGGGCCGGGCGCCGTTGCCGTGGGCGAAGCGGTGCTGGAACAGTTCGGCGCTGCGCCGGGTGGCCGGCTCCTCGTCGGCCAGGGCGACCAGGGCCTGTCGCAGGTCGCCCGGTGGCAGTGCGCCGCGTTCGGCGCGGAGCCGGCCGCTGGAACCGCCGTCGTCGCCGACCGTGACCACAGCGGTGATGTCGAGCTCGAGGTCGGGCGCGCAGCGGCGCAGGGCTCGCAACGACGCGGCGAGCCCGTGGCCACCGCCGAACGCGACGACCTTGATCGCCGTCACTCGCGGCCCAGATCGCGGTGCTGGGCGTTGGCGGCCAGCCGGGCCTGCCGCAGCCGGCTGGAGAGCTCCTCGGCGATCGCCACGCTGCGGTGCTTGCCGCCGGTACAACCGACCGCCACGGTCAGGTACCGCTTGCCCTCCCGCTCGAAACCGGGAGCGGTGGCGTTGATCAGGCGGGCGTACGTCTCGACGAAGGTCACCGCCCCGCGCTGACCCAGCACGTACCGGCTCACCGCTTCCTCCCGACCGTTGTGTTCCCGCAATTCCGGCACCCAGTATGGATTAGGCAGGAACCGGGCGTCGAGGACGAAGTCCGCATCCGGTGGTAGACCGTACTTGAAGCCGAAGGAGAGCACGGTCACCTTGATCCGGCGGGCGTCCTCGCCACCGAAGAGCTCTTCCACCCGGCTGCGCAGCTGGTTGACGTTGAGATGGCTGGTATCGATGATCACGTCGGCCTGCTCGCGGGCCTCCTCCAGCAGACCGCGCTCGACCGCGATGCCGTCGGCGAGCCGTCCGTCCCCCTGGAGCGGGTGCGAGCGCCGGACGCTCTCGAACCGCCGGATCAGGACCTCGTCGTCGGCGTCGACGAAGACCACCCGGGGCTGGAAGCCCCGATCCTTGAGCGCCCGGATCGCGCCGGCCAGGTCGGTGGAGAAGGCGCGGCTGCGTACGTCGAGCACCATCGCGGTCTGCCGGGTGGTCCCACCGGCCTTGAAGGCCAGCTCGGCCATGTCCAGCATGAGCGCCTGCGGCAGGTTGTCCACCACGTAGAAGCCGACGTTCTCCAGCGCTCGGGCGACCGTGCTGCGGCCGCCGCCGGAGACCCCGGTCACCACGACCAGGTCGGTCTCGGACCGGCTGGGCTCCGTCGCGCTCTCGTCCGCGCGCGAGCCGTGCGCGCCGCCGCGCTCGCTCACCTGTTCCCCCCAAGCCGCGCGTGCCGGACGGCCGCTCTTCGGTCGGGTCCGTGCGCGCGGGATCGATGTATGGTCACCAGCCACCGTCCCAGGCCGCCGAGCCCCCCGGTTGTGGAGTGTGCCCGTGGAAGAAGCCGAGGATCAGCGTCGCTATCACGTAGTTGTCAACGACGAAGACCAGTACTCTATCTGGCCTGCCGGCTCGCAACTCCCACCGGGTTGGCAGCGGACGGGCGTGGAGGGTGACCGGGCGACGTGCCTGGCCCACGTCGACGAGGTCTGGACCGATCTGCGGCCACGTGATCTGCGGGAGTGGTCGGCCGTACGGACCTGAGCCGCAACACCACCGTCAGAACGGGCGCCTCGATTGTTCGAGGCGCCCGTTTTTGTATGCGCAGGACCGGAATGAGCGAGCCACCCAGATTGCGCCGTGAATCCGTACACGTTAATTAATGTTGTTTCTTTTCCATGACGAATATGTCCGCTCGACCGGAAGCGTGACCGGCGGAATTTCCGCCGCCAAGTGTCCAGCATCATGAATGTGCGTCACTAACACGGACAGGATCGGGTAACGGCAACTTCGTGGCTTTTTGTCATACAGAATCTGATCAAATCGGGCCGAATCTCCCGAGCTGACAAGCATCTGTCTCGGTCCCGACCCAGTGTTGACAGATCTGAATGCCTCTCGTATTTTTTGGTCACCCCCGATCACTACGCGATATCTTCCGCCTTTCCGATCGACTCGCCGTGCCGTCACCCTGCCCTGACCACGCACTCGGTGACGCATTTACCGGCGATGTTTCATCGTGCGCCGATAAAGCCGGCCGCACCCAAAAAGGAGGAAAGCAGACCGTGCGGTCGACCAGCAGTAGCGCAGGCGAAGTCAGCGACGACCAGGCGAGCGCGGTCGAACCGGACGGCGAGTGTTACGACCTACTGGCGCTCCAGCAGGGACTGTTGTTCCACGACCGCTTCGAACCCGGTTCGGGCGTCGACATCCTCCAGATCGTCATCGACTGGCCGGAGCCGCTCGACCCGACCGCCATGACCACCGCCTGGCAGGCCGCGGCCCAACGCCACCCGGTGCTCCGGACCGCGTTCACCCTGCTCGGGCCGGAACGGGCCAGCCAGCGGGTGCAGCCCGAGGTCACCATTCCGGTGCACCGGTACGACTGGCGCACCGACGCCCCGACCGGCCGGGCGGAACGGTTGGCCAGACTGGACCGGTTCCTCGCCACCGACCGCTCACACGGCTTCGACCCGGCCACCGCGCCACTGGTCCGGATCGGACTCATCCAACACCGGGCCGACCAGCACACCATCGTGTTCAGCCTGCACCACGCGATCATCGACGGCCGATCCGTGCCGCTGCTGCTGACCGAAGTCCTCACCGACTACACCGCGATCCTCCAGGGCACCGAGCGCCCGGTCCCCGACCGTCGCCCCTTCCAGGACTTCGCGACCTGGGCCGGCCAACGATCACTCGTCGCCGACCAGCGCTTCTGGCGTACCCGACTGGACGGGGTCACGCTACCCACCCCGCTCCCACTGCACCCCGCCACCAGCACCCCGCCCCGCGGACCGGACTCCGTACGCGAACTCACCCACCAGCTCGACCCGGCCCGGAGCGCGACCCTGCACCGGGCCGCGAGCGCGGTCGGCGTACCGCTGAGCACCCTGGTCACCGCCGCCTGGGCGGTGCTGCTGCACCGCTACAGCGGCGAACGGGACGTGGTCTTCGGGGCGGTCCGGAGCTGTCGTCGGGGCTCGATCGACCGGGCCGACACGATCATCGGAATGGTGATCAATACCGTGCCGCTGCGGATCGACGTACGACCGGAACTGACCGTACGGGACTGGCTGGTCGACGTACGCGCCCAGATCGACGCGGTCCGGGCGCACCAGGCCGCGCCCCTGACCGCCGTCCAGGGCTGGAGCGGCCTGCCGGCGAGCACCCCGCTCTTCGACAGCCTGCTCATGTACGAGCACCGTGACCTACAGACCGTACTCAGCCGTTCGGTGCCGGACTGGGGTGCCCGCGTGGCCCGGGTGCACCGCCACCCGGGACCGCCGGTGACCGTCCTGGTCTTCGGTGAACCGGTGCTGCGGGTGCTGCTCTACCACGACCGGCGACGGCTCACCGACCTCGCCGCCGACCGGATGCTGCACCACCTCACCACCTGCCTGGTCGGACTCGCCGCCGGGCTGGACGCACCGGTCGCCGCGCTCCCCCTGCTCGGTCCGGACGAACACCACCAGCTCACGCACGACTGGGCCGGGCACCGCCCCGAGCCCGCCGGTGGTCCGGACCACCCGACCGACAGCACCATCGGCGAACGGTTCTCCGCACAGGTGCGACGCAGCCCCGACGCGGTCGCGGTGACCGGGCCGGACGGCACACTCAGCTACGCCGAACTCGACGCGCGCGCCAACCGCCTCGCCCACCTGCTGATCCGGCGGGGCGCCGTACCGGACCAACCGGTGGCGGTCGCCCTGCCCCGGTCGGTCCGGCTGGTGGTCGCGCTCCTGGCCGTGGTCAAGGCCGGGTGCGCGTACCTCCCCCTCGACCCGACCAACCCACCGGCCCGGACCCGGGAACTGCTCGCCGTGAGCGGCGACCCGCTGCTGCTCACCGAAGCCGACCTGACCGCGGCCGAACTGGCCGGAGCCGAGCTGCCACCGACCACACCGGACCTTCCTGTCCGACCGGAGAGCCTGGCCTACGTCAACCACACCTCGGGTTCCACCGGCGCCCCGAAGGGTGTCGCGGTGCCGCACCGCGCCGTGCTCCGACTGGTGCACGAACCGGGCTACCTGCGTCTCGGTCCCGACCAGACGGTGCTGCAACTCGCCCCGGCCGCCTTCGACGCCGCCACCCTGGAAATCTGGGGCAGCCTGCTCAACGGCGCCCGGCTCGTGGTCGCCCCACCCGACCCGCTCGGACCGGCCGAGCTCGCCCAGCTGCTGCGGGCCGAACAGGTCAGCGTGCTCTGGCTCACCGCCGGGCTCTTCCACCAGGTGGTCGAGGAGGACCCGGGCGCCCTCGCCACGGTGGGGCAGCTCCTGGCCGGCGGCGACGTACTCGACCCCGGCGCGGTCCGCACCGCGCTGCGGGTCCGCGCCGGTCGCCCACTGGTCAACGGGTACGGGCCGACCGAGAACACCACCTTCACCTGCTGCCACCGGATGACCGACCCGGAGACGGTCCCGGCGCCGGTACCGATCGGCCGGCCGGTGCCGCGCAGCACCGTCTACGTCCTCGACGGACTGCTCCGTCCGGTCCCGGTCGGCGTTCCCGGTGAGCTCTACACCGGTGGCGACGGGCTGGCCCGGGGCTATCTCGGGCAACCCGGTCGGACCGCCGAGCGGTTCCTGCCGGACCCGTTCGCGCCCCGGCCGGGCGCCCGCATGTACCGGACCGGGGACCGGGTCCGCTGGCGCCCCGACGGGACCCTGGAGTTCCTCGGCCGGGTCGACCGGCAGGTGAAGATCCGGGGATTCCGGGTGGAGCCGGCCGAGGCGGAGGCGGTCCTGCGGGCGCATCCGTCGGTCGGCGAGGTCGCCGTGGTGGTGCACGGCGACGGCGAACACCGCCGGCTGGTCGCCTACGCCAGCCCGTCGACGGGTACGGCCACACCGGACGGTACGGCGCCCCTGGACGAGCGGCTGCTCGGCGCGTACGCGCTCGCCCACCTGCCGCCGTACCTGCGCCCGGCCGGTTACGTACTGCTGCCGGCGTTGCCGCTCAACCGCAACGGCAAGGTGGACCGGGACGCCCTGCCCGCCCCGGCGGCGCCGACGCGCCCGGTGCCGGAACGACCGCTGACCGACCCGACCCAGCTCCAGCTCGCCGCCCTCTGGACCGACCTGCTCCGGACGGGTGTGGGACGGGCCGAGGACGACTTCTTCGACCTCGGCGGCAACTCGCTGCTCGCCACCCGGCTCGCCTTCCGCGCCGCCGAGCGGTTCGGCGTCGACCTGCCGGTACGCGTCATCTACGAGCAGCACAGCCTGGCCGGGCTCGCCACCGAGATCGACCGGCGCCGGCACAGCCCCGGGCCGGCATCGGCCCGGATCACCGCCCGGGACCGGGGCGCCTACCGCAGCGGGGTCGCCCGCACCGGACCGATCGATCCGACCGGTCACCTGGTCAGGCCGGGGACCGGGCCCTGGGCGATGTGGCGCTGGATCGGACTGCGTGCCGCCGGATTTCCGGTCGGGCCGCTCACCCGGCTCGGTGACCCCGACCACCTGGCCCGCACCGACGCGCTGCTGGCCAGCGAGGACCGGCTGGCCGAGGTACGCCGGGCGATGACCGGGCGGCTGCACCAGGCCCGCCGGACCGCCCCCGCCGACCAGCGGTCCCGGTGGAACCGGGCGGACCGGCAACTGCGCCAGGGCAGCTTCCCCGACGACCTGCCGGACGTCGCCGACCCGGTGCTGGCGGCCGGGATCGCCGAGACCCGGGCCGCTCTCGCCGACGCGGTGCGACGGCACCGGGCCGACCGGTCCGCGTTCGACCGGTCACACGTTCAGGCGAGCCGGCGACGTACCGCAGCGCTCCGCGCCGCCGCCGCCGACCCACGGCTGCGCGAGGCGGTGACCTGGCAGAACCGGCACGCCCTGCGGACCGGGCTCGACCCCCTGTTGAACCGCGCCGACGGCGACGCGACCACCCGCGACTCGAAACACCGGCAACACGAAGCGCTGCTCGCCACCTACCTGCAGCGGTACTGCGCCAAGAACGACACCATCGGCTTCTTCGGCCCGGTCGGTTGGGCCACCGTCGCGCCGGCCGGTACCGGGCTGGAGATCACCTCCGACGCCGCCCCGCTGACCCGTACGGTCTACTTCGAGAACTGGGCGATGGCCGGGCTCGCGGACGCGCTCACCGCCCACCACCCGCGCCTGGCCCCCTGGCTGATCCCCCGTCGGCTGCCGTTCCTGACCGTCCTCGACGACCAGCTACTGCTGCCACTCACCCCGCCCACACCGCTACCGCCACCGCTGGCCCGGCTGCTCGCCGCCGCCGACGGCCGGCGTACCGCCGAAGAGATCGCCGCCGAACTGGTCGCCGACCCGGCCAGCGGGTTCGCCACGCCGGACGAGGTGTACCGGATGCTGGCGGAACTGCGCGACACACACCGGATCACCTGGTCGCTGGAGGTGCCGAAGGAGGACCTCTTCCCGGAGCGGTCGGTCCGGAACCGACTGGCCCCGGTCACCGACGACGCCGTACGGAAACCGGCACTGCGCGCCCTGGACGACCTGGTCCGGGCCCGGGACGCGGTCGCCGGGGCGGCCGGGGACGCCGACCGGCTCGGCACCGCCCTCGCCGACCTGGAACGGACCTTCACCGAACTGACCGGCGCCGCACCGACCCGCCGGGCCGGCCGGGTGTACGCCGGCCGCACGCTGGTGTACGAGGACTGCCGGGCGGGCGACCGGGTGACGCTCTCCACCGACCTGGTCGGCACCCTCTGGCCGGCGCTGAGCCTGCTGCTGGAGAGTGCCCGCTGGTTCACCTTCGCCGGCGCCGCCCTGTTCGCCCGGGCCTGCCGCGAGCGGTACGCCGAACTGGTCGGCCGGGGCGGGCAGCCAACGGTGCCGTTCGCCGACTTCTGGCTCTGGGCCAACGATCTCCTCTTCGACCTGCCGGAACGGCTCATCGCACCGGTGGTCCGGGGGCTGCAGGACCGGTGGCGCCAGATCCTGCCGGAACTCGACGGGGAACGCCGGATCCAGCTCGACTCGGCGAGCATCGCCGACCGGGTCACCGCCGCGTTCGCCGCCCCCCGACCCGGCTGGGTCGGCGCGTACCAGCACAGCCCGGACGTGATGCTGGTCGCCGACGGGGCCGAGGCCGTCGCCCGGGGCGACTTCCGGTGGGTGGTGGGCGAGGTCCACCCGGGGGTGAACACGCTGCGGTCCGCCCTGTTCATGGCCCAGCACCCGGATCCGACGGAACTGGTCGCCGCGATGCGGGCCGATCTGCCCGGCCCCCGGGTGGTGCTGGCCGCCACCGGTGAGGAGGGCGGGGCCCCGTCCCGGCTCACCGACAAGCTCGTCACCGACCAGGACCTGCGGCTGGTCTTCGGGCACGACAGCTGCGGGCTGGACCCGGAGACGGCGGTCGCGGTGGCCGACTGCGTACTGGAGTCGCAGGACGGGACGCTGACCGTACGGACCCGGGACGGCCGGCACGCGCTGCCGCTCGCCGAGGTGGTCGGCGAGGCGCTGATGCTGCAACTGATCCAGCGCTTCGACCCGCTGCCGCCGGCCGACCACCGACCACGGATCACCGTCGACCGGGTGGTGATCTCCCGGGAGAGCTGGCGGTTCGGTGCGGCTGGACTGGACTTCGCCACGATCGTCGAGGAGGCGGAGCGGTTCCGTGCGGTACGTCGCTGGCAGCGCGACTCGGGTCTGCCCCGGTACGTCTTCGTCAAGACCCCGGTGGAGAAGAAGCCGTTCTTTCTCGACTTCGCCAGCCTCGCCTCGGTGGACGCGTTCGCCCGAGCGGTCCGGCGCACGGTCTCCGGCGCCGGACCGGACGCCACCCTGCGGCTGAGCGAGATGCTGCCGACGCCGGAGCAGCTCTGGTTGACCGATGCCGGCGGTGGCCGCCGGACGGCCGAGTTCCGCCTTGTCGCCGTGGACACCCGCCGGCCGGAAGCACAGAGGAGAAGCCATGACCGGTGACACCTTCGTCCTGCCCGCCTCGTCCACCCAGCGGCGGCTCTGGATGCTGGACCAGCTCGACCCGGGCTCGGCGGCGTACAACATCGCCTGGTCCGTCCGGCTCACCGGCGAACTGCGGGTCGACGCGCTCCGCGCCACACTGGACTGGCTGGTCGGCCGGCACGAGGTGCTGCGGACCGTCTTCACCTCGGTCGACGGCGAACCGGCGCAGGTGGTCGGTCCGAAATGGTCGGTTCCACTGCCGGTCACCGACCCGGGAGCCGACGGGTCGGCGGGGCTCGACGCCCTGCTCGACGCGGAGAGCCGGGCGCCGTTCGACCTCGCCACCGGCCCGCTGCTGCGGGTGCGGCTGGTCCGGCTCGCCCCGGACCAGCACGTGCTCATCCTGGTGGTGCACCACATCGTCGCCGACGGGTGGTCGTTCGACACGGTCTTCGACGAACTCGCCCACGGCTACCGGGCCGCCGTCGCCGCAACCGTGCCGGAGCTGCCGCCACCGCCGATCCAGTACGCCGACTTCGCGGTCTGGCAACGGGAACAGGCACACGGGTCCGCCTTCGCCGAGGACCTCGCCTACTGGCGGGCCGAGCTCGCCGGGGCACCGACCCTGCTCGACCTGCCCGCCGACCGTCCCCGTCCGGCGGAGCAGTCACCGGCCGGCGGGCTGGTCACGTTCCCGCTGCCGGCGGAGCTGACCGACGGTGTACGGCGACTAGCCCGGGACGCCGACACCACCGACTTCGCGGTGCTGCTCAGCGGTTTCCAGGCCCTGCTGCACCGGCTCAGCGGACAGCCGGACCTGCTGGTCGCCGTACCGGTGTCGGGACGGAGCCGGCCGGAGACCCGGGGTGTGGTGGGCTTCTTCGCCAACACCCTGGCGCTGCGCGGTCGGTTCGAGGAGCGGACGAGTTTCGCCGAACTGCTGGGCGCCGCCCGGAGCAGCGCGATCGCCGCCCAGTCCCGGCAGGACGTGCCGTTCGAGGAGCTGGTCGACCTGCTCGCCCCGCAGCGCAGCCTCGCCTACTCGCCGCTGGTGCAGGTGATGTTCGCGCTCGAACAGACACCGGCACCGGTCGAGGCGGCCGGGCTGCGGATCGCCCCCGAACTGCACGAGAACGGCACCGTCAAGTTCGACCTCACGCTCACCGTGGAAGAACGGCCGGACGGGTGGCGCGGACGACTGACGTACCGGACCGAACTCTTCGACGCCGACCGGATCGAGCGGCTCGGGGCGGCGTACCTGGCGCTGCTCGGGGCGGCGGTCGAGCAGCCCTCGACGCCGGTCGCCGAGCTGCCGCTGCTCAGCCCGGCCGCCCGCGCGGAGATCATCGCCGGTTGGCGGGCCGAACGGCTCGACCCGCCCCCGTACGACTCGATCGCCGCGCTCTTCGCACGGCACCCGCCGGCCGACCCGGACGCGGTCGCGGTGGCGGCGCCGGACGCGACGCTGACGTACCAGCGGCTGACCGCCGACCGCAACCGCCTCGCCCACCTGCTCCGCGAGTACGGGATCGACGTCGACGTCCCGGTCGGGATCTGCCTCACCCGGGGCAGCGGCATGCTCACCGCGATGCTGGCGGTCTGGCAGGCCGGCGGCGGATACCTGCCCCTGGACCCGGAACTGCCGACCGCCCGGCTGGCCGGGATGGCGCGTTCGGCCGGGGTGCCGCTGATCCTGACCGACCGGGCCAGCGCCGACCGTACGGGTGACTGCTGGCCGACCGGGACGCGGGTGCTCCGCCTCGACGACGCCGAGCAGGTCACCCGGTTACGGGCGCTCCCGGAGACCCCACCGACCTACGCCGCCCACCCGGACAGCCTCGCCTACCTGCTCTACACCTCCGGATCGACAGGTGTCCCGAAGGGAGTCGCGGTCACCCACGGTTCCGTGGCCAACCTGCTGGTCGCCTTCGACCGGCTGCTCTGCCTCACCGCCGCCGACCGGGTCGCCGCCCTCACCACGAACGCGTTCGACATCTCCGTGGTCGAACTGGTCCTGCCGCTGCTCGCCGGGGCCCGGGTGGAGCTCTTCGACTCCCGGTTCGCCCAGGACTCCGCCGCCCTCCGGTCCGCACTCGCCGAGCGGGGCGTCACCACGATGCAGGCCACCCCGGCGAGCTGGCGGATGCTGCTCGCCGCCGGCGGGGTGCCGGCGAACGTACGGCTGCGGATCAGCGGCGGCGAAGCGCTCACCCGCGACCTCGCGGACGCGCTGTGTACCGACGGCGCCACCCTGGTCAACGGTTACGGCCCCTCGGAGACCAGCATCTACTCGACCGCCGGCCGGGTCGACGCCGACGGACCCGTCAACCTCGGCGGCCCGGTCGCGAACACCCGGCTCTACCTGCTCGACCCGGCCGGCCAGCCGGTTCCGGTCGGCGCCGTCGGCGAGCTGCACCTGGGCGGCCTCGGCGTGGCCCGGGGATACCACGGCGACCCGGCCCGGACCGCGGTCAGCTTCCGCCCCGACCCGTGGAGCAGCCGCCCCGGCGCCCGGCTCTACGCCACCGGCGACCTGGCCCGGTGGCTGCCGGGCGGGCGACTGGAGTACCTCGGCCGCGCCGACCAGCAGGTCAAACTCCGTGGCTACCGGATCGAGCTGGGCGAGATCGAAACCGCGCTACGCGCCCAGGAGGGCATCCGGGACGCGGTCGTGGTGACCTGGCGGGCCAGCGCCGAGGACGTCCGGCTGGTCGGGTACGTGGTGCCGACCGACCCCCACGCCGACCCGGCCGCGCTCTGGTCCCGGCTGCGCCCCGCGCTCGCCGCCCAACTGCCGGAGTACATGCTGCCGGCGACCCTGGTGCCACTGGACCGGTTTCCGCGTACCGGCAGCGGCAAGGTCGATCGCCGGGGCCTGCCCGAACCGGTGTGGCGGGACGCCGACGACGGCAACCGGGTGGCGCCACGTACCCCGGTGGAGAAGCAACTCGCCCTGCTCTGGGGCGAGGTGCTGGGGCTCGCCGGGGTCGGCGTGCACGACAACTTCTTCAACCTGGGCGGCCACTCGCTCACCGCGACCCGGCTGATCGCCCGGATCCGCACCACATTCGGCGTCGACCTGCCCCTGCGGCTGCTCTTCGCCGCGCCGACCATCGCTGAACTCGCACCCCGGGTCGCCGACCCGGCCACCGCAGGCCCCCACCGCAACGGCACCACCGACCGGGTCGCGACCGGCGGACCAAGCGCCCAGGACCTGCTCGCCTCGCTCGACGACCTCTCCGACCGGGAGATCGACGAACTGTTGGACACGCTGATCGCCGAGGAGGGCTCATGACGGCCACGCCGTCCCCGACCGACCGCCGGGACCGTGCCGTGATCATCGGCGCCGGTCTGGCCGGCTCACTCGCCGCCGTGTACCTCGCCCGCCGTGGCTACCGGGTGGACGTCTACGAGCGACGCGACGACCCACGACTGGCCCCGGCCGGAACCGCCGGCCGCTCGATCAACCTCGGGCTCTCCGCCCGGGGGATGCGCGCGTTGCAGGAGGTGGGGCTCCTCGGCGACGTACTCAAGCGCAGTGTGCCGATGCGCGGCCGGGTGGTGCACTCACCGGACGGCACGGTCAGCTTCCAGCCGTACGGGGTGCACGGCCACCAGATCCTGCACTCGGTGCTCCGAGACGAGCTGATCGCCGTCCTGGTCGACGCGGCCGAGGCCCAGCCCGGGGTGCGGTTCCACTTCGGCTGGCGGCTGCACGGGCTCGACCGGGAGACCCCCTCGGTCTCGGTGACCCAGCTCGCCGACGGCGTCACCGACGAGGTGCCGGCGGACCTGATCGTCGGCGCGGACGGGGCGTTCTCCTCGGTACGGCAACAGCTCCAGTACGGCCTGCGGGCCAACCACGGCCAGGAGTTCCTCGACTGGGGCTACAAGGAGCTGACCATCCCGGTCGACGTCGACGGCCGACCCCGGGTACGGCTGGAGGCGCTGCACGTCTGGCCCGGCGAGCACGGGCTGATGGTCGCCCACCCGAACGTCGACGGCTCGCTGACCTGCACCCTCTTCATGCCGTTCGAGGGGCCGCACAGCTTCGCCACACTCAACGGACCGGCGGCGATCCGCGACTTCTTCCGGCGGAACTTCCCCGACGCCCAGGAGCTGATGCCCCGACTCGTCGAGGAGATCATCGAACACCCGACCGGGCAGATGGTCACCGTACGGACCAGCCCGTGGCGGTACGCCGACCGGGTGGTGCTGATCGGCGACGCGGCCCACGCCGTCTACCCCTTCTACGGCCAGGGCATGAACTCCTCCTTCGAGGACTGCCTGGTGCTCGACCAGTGCCTGGAGCGGCACCGCGACCGAGGCGACGCGCTCGCCGCGTACGAGACGGCCCGCAGGCCGCACACCGACGTGCTCGCCGACCTCTCCACCCGGAACTTCGTCGAGTTGCGGGACCGGGTGCACCGGCCGGCGTACGCCCTGAAGGCGGGTGCGGACCGGCTGCTCAGCCGCCTCCTGCCCGCCCACTGGACCCCGCTGTACACGATGGTCGCCCACACCACCACCCCGTACGCCGAGGCACTGGCCCGGTCGGAGCGACAGGACCGGCTGCTGCGCGCGGCGGCGACCGGCGGCGTCCTGGCGCTCGGCACCGCCCTGGCCTACACGATCACCCGGGCGGCCCGCGCCACCCGCCGGTCGGGGCGGTGACGGTGCCGTGCTGATCCATCCCCAGGAGCCGGCCTGCGTGCTGGTGGAACAGTTCGACCTGACCGCCGAGGCGGTCCACCCGCTGCTGCACGGGGTCGAGGAGAAACTGCTCAGCGTGCTCCGCTGGGCCCGCGAGTACCTCTGCCGGCCCCATCCCGAACTCGGCCGCAAGGGCCCGGTCTGCCCGTTCGCGCAGGCGTCACTGGACCGGGGGATGTTCTACCTCGCCGTGCACCGGGGCGAGACGGTCGCGCCGGCCGTGCTCGACGGGCTGCTGATGACGTACCGCGACTGGTTCCGGGAGCTGCCCCCGACCGCCGGCCCGGCCGCCCAGTTCAAGACCATCCTGCTCACCCTGCCGGACCTTCCGCCGGACCAGGCGAACACGGTCGTGGACCGGGCCCAGGAGCGGCTGAAACCGCAGTACGTGGCCGAGGGGTTGATGGTCGGCGAGTTCCACGCCGGACCGCCGGAGAAGGCAGGGCTCTGGAACGTCGACTTCCGCCCCCTGTACAGCCCGGTGCCGCTGCTCGCGATCCGGCACATGGTCTCGTCGGACTTCCCGTTCCTCGCCGACGACGCGGACGCGGTCGCCGCGTACCTGCGCCTGTTCGGTGCGAACACGCCACCGGCCCTGCGTACCCGGGTCAGCGCCGCGGCCCGCGAGTTCGGCCTCTCCCTGCCCGCCCCGGAGCCGGTCTCCCCCAGACCACCGGTCCCCCAACTGGCCGATCAGCAAGGAGCCACATCATGACCGAGCGAAGCGAGGGAATCAGCCAGCTCAGTCACACAGGTCATGGCATCGACGAGCGCAGCGAGGAGAGGTCATGACCGAGGTCAATGGAGCGGATCATGGCAGTACCCCGCCGGCGACCAACAAGCGGGCGTTGTTGGCGCGGATGCTGACCGAGCGGGCGAACGCTCCCCGGACGTACCCGGTCTCGTCCGGTCAGCAACGGTTGTGGTTCCTGGACCGGTTCCAGCCCGGTGACCCGGTCTACAACATCCCGGTCGCGTTCCGGTTGCGCGGCCCGCTCGACGTCGAAGCGCTCCGCGCCGCCCTGGAACTGATCGTGCGACGGCACGGGGCGTTGCGGACCAGCTTCGCCGACTCGGGTGGCGAACCGGTGCAGGTGGTCCGCCCGACCGCCGACCCGGTGCTGGAGGTCACCGACCTGTCCGGCGGCACGGCCGAAGAGGCGGCCCGGCTGGTCTGGCAGGAGGCACGCCGCCCGTTCGACCTCGCCCACGGCCCGCTGTTCCGGACCAGGCTGGTCCGGACCGCCGACGACGACCATCATCTGTCCCTCTGCCTGCACCACATCGTCTCCGACGCCTGGTCGCTCGGGGTGCTCTTCACCGAGCTGAACACCGCGTACGCGGCGCTGCGCGAGGGCCGTACGCCGCAGTTGCCGGAGCTGCCGGCCCAGTACGCCGACTACGCGCTCTGGCAGCGGGAGAAGCTGGCCGGCGAGGCGCTGCGGGACCAGCTCGACTACTGGCTGGGCCAGTTGCGCGGCGCCCCCGCCCTGCTCACCCTCCCGACCGACCGGCCCCGACCGGCCGCCCAGTCCTACCGGGGCGCGGTGCACTACTTCGACTTCGGTGCCGCGCTGCTGCGCCGCCTGCGGGAGTTCAACCAGGCCAGCGGGGCGACCACGTTCATGACCCTGATGGCCGGGTTCAGCGCGTTGCTGTCTCGCTCCAGCGGCCAGGACGAGCTGGTGATCGGCACCCCGGTCGCCGGGCGCAACCACGCCGACCTGGAGCCGCTGATCGGGTTCTTCGTCAACACGCTGCCGCTGCGGGTGTCGGTGGCCGGCGTACCGACGTTCGGGGAGCTGGTCGACCGGGTCCGGGAGGCGACCCTGGGTGGGCTCGCCCACGCCGACGTGCCGTTCGAGAAACTGGTCGAGGAGCTGGCGCCGGAGCGCAGCCTCGGCCACGCCCCGGTCTTCCAGACCCAGCTCATCGTGCAGAACACGCCGCCGGCCAACCTGGACCTCACCGATCTGACCAGCACCTCGCTGCGGGTGGACAGCGGCACCGCCAAGTTCGATCTCTCCCTGGTCGGCGAGATGACCTCGGACGGCGGGCTGCACCTGGCGGTGGAGTACGACACCGCCCTCTTCGACGCCGAGTCGGTGGCCCGCCTGGCCCGACAACTGACCACGTTGCTCGACGCGGCGCTCACCGACCCGGACCGCCCGGTCGCCGAGATCCCGCTGCTCGCCGGGGTGGAGCGGTGGCGTTCGGTGGTCGACTGGAACGCCACCGCGCGGGGCCTGCCGCCGGTCGCGTCGGTGCTGGAACTGCTGCCGGTCGACGACTCGGAGGCGGGGCCGGTGCCGGCGGTCAGCGGCCCGGACGGGGCGGTGAACCCGGCCGGGTTGCACGAGCGGGCGGCCGGGTTGGCGTACGTGCTGCGCGCCCGTGGAGTACGGCCGGACACCCCGGTCGGCATCTGCCTCGACCGGGGCGTCGGCATGCTGGTCGGCGTCCTCGGCACCTGGCACGCCGGGGCCGGTTACCTGCCGCTGGATCCGAGCCTGCCGGCCGACCGACTCCGGTACCTGCTCGACGACTCCGGCGCCCGGGTGGTGGTGACCCAACGGTCGGTCCGGGAGCGCCTCGCCGACCTGCTCGCCGACGTACCGGTGGTGGTCTGTCTGGACGACGACGCGGCGGAGCTGGCGGCGGCCCCGACCGACGCGGACCCGGTGCCGGCCCACCCGGACGGCCTGGCCTACCTGATCTACACCTCGGGTTCGACCGGCCGGCCGAAGGGGGTCGCGGTGCCGCACCGGTCGGTGCTGAACCTGATCGCGTCCTTCCACGACGACCTCGGCCTGACCGGCGCGGACCGGTTCGCGGCGGTCACCACGCTCTCCTTCGACATCTCCGTGCTCGAACTGCTGGTGCCGCTGGTCACCGGCACCCCACTGACCATCGTGGACTCCGCCGTCGCCGGTGACGGGCCGGCCCTACGGGAGCTGCTGGTGGCCGACGGGATCACCGCCATGCAGGCGACCCCGGCCACCTGGCGGCTGCTGCTCGCCACCGGTGGGGTGCCGGCCGGGTTGCGGCTGCGGCTCTGCGGCGGCGAGGCGCTCCCCCGGGACCTGGCGGACGCGCTGCTCGCGGACGGCGCGATGCTCTGGAACTGTTACGGCCCGACCGAGACCACGGTCTGGTCGGCCGCGACACCGGTGGCGCCGTCGCCGGCCACCATCGACCTGGGTACGCCGATCGCCAACACCGAGCTGTACGTGCTGGACCGGATCGGCCAACCGGTGCCGGTCGGCGTGGTCGGCGAGGTGCACATCGGCGGTCACGGGGTGGTACGCGGTTATCCCGGTCGCCCCGGACTGACCGCCTCCCGGTTCGTCCCGGACCCGTTCAGCGGCCGGCCAGGGGCCAGGCTCTACGCCACCGGTGACCTGGCCCGGCAGCGGGCCGACGGCCGGTTGGAGTTCCTCGGCCGGACCGATCACCAGGTGAAGATCCGCGGCTTCCGGATCGAACTGGGCGAGATCGAGGAGCAGTTGCGGGCCCACGACCTGGTCGCCGACGCGGTGGTGAGCACCTGGGCGGCCGGCTCCGACGACACCCGACTGGTCGCGTACGTGGTCCCGACGGGCGCCCCAACCCCCGACCTCTGGGCGGTGCTGCGCCCGTGGCTGGCCACCCGGCTGCCCGGTTACATGGTCCCGGCGACCCTGGTCACCCTCACCGCGCTGCCGGTGAACGCCAACGGCAAGACCGACCGGGGCGCGCTGCCGCAACCGGACTGGCGGGACGCGGTCACCGCCGAACGGGTCGCCCCGCGCGACCCGGTGGAGCAGTTGCTCGCCGAGATCTGGCAGCAGGTACTCAGGGTCGAACGGCTCGGCGTACACGACGACTTCTTCGCCCTCGGCGGGCATTCCCTGCTCGCCGCCCAGGCGCTGAGCCGCATCGGTGCCGCGTTCGAACTGGAACTGCCGATCCGGGTGCTCTTCGAGGCGCCGACGGTGGCCGCCATGGCCGACGCGCTGGTCGCCCGGGAACCGGTTCCGGGGCACGTGGTGACCGTCGCCGAGCTGCGCCAGGATCTCGCCGGGCTCTCCACCGAGGAGCTGCGTACGCTGCTGGGTGAGCCGTCGTGACCGAGGTCGACGCCGGTACGCGGGAACGGCTGATCCGGGAACTGCTCGCCCGGCGCGGGGTGACCTCGGCCCGCCGCTCCACCACCGTCGTGCCCCGCGAGCCGGGCACCCGGATTCCGCTCTCCCCGTTGCAGGAGGGGCTCTGGTTCCTCGACCGGATCGACCCTGGCGGCGCGGCGTACGTGCTGGCCGTCGCGGTCCGGTTGACCGGCACCCTGGACCGGGTGGCGCTGCGCCGCGCGCTCGACGCGACCCGGGACCGGCACGAGGCGCTGCGTACCGTGTTCCAGCTCCGGGACGGCCGGACCGAGCAGGTGGTGCTCCCCGCCTCGGACCCCGGCAACCGGATTCCGCTGGAGGACGTCGACCTCACCGCCACCGACCCCGCCGACCGGGAGGAGCGGGCCGGCACGCTCGCCCGAGGCTTCATCGAGACCGGCTTCGACCTGGAGCGGGGGCCGCTGGTCCGGGCCCTGCTGGCCCGGATCGAACCGGACGAGCACCTGCTGGTGCTGAGTGTGCACCACATCATCGCCGACGACCGGTCGCTGCACACCGTGCTGGGTGAGGTCCTGGACGAGCTGTTCGGCGCCCCCGCTCCGGCACCGCCCGAGGTGCAGTACCCGGACTACGTACTGTGGCGACAGCGGGCGTTGGACGCCGGAGTGATGCGGCGGCAGCGCGACTTCTGGGCCGGCCAGCTCGCCGGGGTGTCCGGGGCGTTGGACCTGCCGACCGACCGGCCGCGCCCACCGGTGCAGACGTTCACCGGCGGAACGCACCGGTTCGAGGTGCCGGCGGAGCTGACCAGTGCCCTCGACGGGGTGGCCCGGCGCACCGGCAGCACCCGGTTCATGCTGGTCCTGACCGGGTTGCAGGTGCTGCTGCTGCGCTGGACCGGCCAGGACGACATCTGTGTCGGCTCCCCGGTGTCGCTCCGTTCCACCCCGGAACTCCAGTCGGTGGTCGGGCTGATGGTGAACAGCCTGGCGCTGCGCACCGACCTCTCCGGTGATCCGACGCTCACCGAGGCCCTCGGGCGGGTACGCCGTACCTGCGTCGACTCGCTCGACCACGCCGACCTGCCACTGCACCAGGTGGTCGAACTCGCCGCCCTGCCCCGGGACCCGAGTCGCAACCCGCTGTTCCAGGTGATGTGCGTGGTCAACCCCGGTGGTACGCACCGACGGTCGTCCGGGCTGACGGTTCGGCCGGCGGGCTTCGACCGGGAGAGCGCGCGGATGGATCTGACGGTGCTCTTCTCCGAGACCGGTCCGACCCTCACCGGGGTCGTCGACTACAACCGTGACCTCTTCGACCCGGCGACCATCCGGCGCTTCGGTGACCGGCTGCTGGTCGTACTCGACGCGCTCGCCACCCGCCCGCAGCGGCGACTCTCCGAACTGGACCTGCTCACCGGCGACGATCGGCGTGTGCTGGCGCAGTGGAACGACACCGCCCGCGACCGCCCGGGCGGCGGGGCGCCGAGCGGCGACGGGTTGGCGGAGCTGGTCCGGGTGTGGGCGGCGGCGACTCCGGACGCCCCGGCCGTGGTCGACGGCGACGAGACGATCGACTACGGCGAGCTGGACCGCCGGGCCGAGCGGCTGGCCCGGCGGCTGCGGCGGGCCGGGGTCGGCCCGGAGGTGCCGGTCGGTCTGCTCCTGCCCGCCGGCATCGCGGCGATCACCGGCATCCTCGGTGTCCTCAAGGCCGGCGGCGCCTACCTGCCGCTGGACCCCGGACATCCACCGGCGCGGCTGCGCGCCCTGCTCGCCGACGCACACGCACCGGTGCTCCTGGTCGACCCGGCGGACCTGTCCCGGTTCGCCGACCATCCCGGTACCGTGCTCCCCATCACAGACATCGACCCCAATGACATCGATCTGGATCACGCCCCGCTGCCGGTGACCGCCCCGGACCAGCTCGCCTACGTCATCTACACCTCCGGCTCGACCGGCGCGCCGAAGGGAGTGATGGTCAACCACCGGAGCGCGGTCAACCTGACCAGGGCTTTCATCGAGGAGCACGGGATCGGGCCGGGGGACCGGCTGCTGATGCTGCCGCCGTTGAGCTTCGACGCCTCCGTCGGCGACATCTTCCCGGCCCTGGCCGGCGGCGCCGCCCTGGTGCTGCACCGCCGCCCGGCCGAACTCACCGGCCCGGACCTGCTCCGGCTCTGCGCCGAAGAGCGGATCACCCTGGTCGACACCGCCGCCGCGCTCTGGACCCGATGGGTCGCCGACCTCGCCTCGGCGCCGGCGGGTACGCCGGCAACCGGGTTGCGGGCGCTGATGGTCGGCGGTGAGGCCGCCCCGACCGACACCGTACGGGGCTGGGCCCGCGCCACCGGCGGAACCGTACGGGTGCACAACCACTACGGCCCGACCGAGGGCACCGTCTGCGCCACCACGTACGCGACCGTCGACGCGAGTGAGCTGCCCGGCCTCGGTCAACTGCCGATCGGCCGCCCACTGGACAACGTACGGGTGCACCTGCTCGACGCCCGACTGCGCCCGGTGCCGGTCGGCTTCACCGGCGAGGTCTACCTCGGCGGCGCCGCACCGGCCCGGGGCTACCTCGGCGCACCGGGCCTGACCGCGTCACGGTTCGTGCCTGACCCGTTCGGCGCACCCGGCGCCCGGCTCTACCGCACCGGCGACCTGGCCCGGCACCGGCCGGACGGGACCATCGAGTTCCTCGGCCGCACCGACCGCCAGGTCAAGATCCGGGGACACCGGATCGATCTCGGCGAGGTGGAGGTCGCCTGCGCCGCCCAGCCCGGGGTGGGGCGGGCGGCGGTGACGGTACCCGACGACGGAACCGGTCCCCGGCTGGTCGCGTACCTGGTGCCGGCGGGCGGGACCGCGCCGACCCCGGCCGAGGTCCGGGCGGGTCTGCGGGAGCGGCTACCGGACTACCTGCTCCCCGCGCACCTCGTCTTCCTGCCCGAACTGCCGCTGAACGCGCACGGCAAACTCGACCAGGCGGCCCTGCCGGCGCCGGTCGAAGAGACGCCGGGGGCCGATCACGTACCGCCCCGGACCGCGACCGAACGGGCGCTCGCCGGCATCTGGTCCGGGTTGCTCGGCCGGGAACGGGTCGGCGCCCGGGACAACTTCTTCGACCTCGGTGGACACTCCCTGCTCGCCGGTCCGCTGGCCGCCCGGATCCACGCGGACCTCGGTGTCGACCTGCCGCTGCGGGCGCTCTTCGAGACCGCCGACCTGGCCGGCCTGGCCCGCCGGGTCGACCAGGCTCGGGCCGGCGACACCGGCCGCCGGCTCGACCCCGACCGGGTACGCGACGACGCCCGGCTCCCCGACGACGTCGCCGACCGCCTGCCGGCCGGCCGCCCGGCGACCACACCGGAGACGGTGCTGGTCACCGGGGCCACCGGCTTCCTCGGCGCGCACCTGCTCGCCGACTGGCTCGACCGGAGCCGGGCCGAGCTGCACTGTCTGGTCCGGGCCGGCTCCCCGCAGGCCGCCACCGACCGGGTACGCGACAACCTCGCCCGGTACGGCCTCTGGCGTGACGAGTACGCGAGCCGGCTGGTCGGTGTCCCCGGTGACCTCGGTGAACCCGCGCTCGGGCTGAACCGTCGGGACTTCGAGGCGCTGGCCGACCGGACCGACCTGGTGCTGCACAACGGCGGGCTGGTCAACTTCCTGATGCCGTACGAGCTGCTGCGGCCGGCGAACGTGACCGGCACCGTCGAGGTGCTGCGGCTCGCCGCCGCCGGGCGCCCGACCGCCGTACAGCTCGTCTCCACCCTCGGGGTGTTCCTCACCCCGGACCGGGTCGACGGCCGGGTCGACGAAGGGGACACCCCGGACGACTGCACCGGTCTCGGCGACGGTTACAACTCCACCAAGTGGGTCGCGGACGCGCTGGTACGCGCCGCACGTGCACGCGGGCTGACGGTCAGCGTGCACCGGCCGGCCCGGATCACCGGCAACGCCACCACCGGGGTCGGCAACGCCGACGACTACTTCAGCCGGCTACTGAAGACGTTCGTGCAGCTCGGCGCGGTGCCCGAGATCGGCGACGACCACGCCGACCTGGCCCCGGTCGACTACGTCGGCGCCGCGATCGGGCACCTCTCCCGGCAACCGGAGCGCTGGGGGCAGGACTTCCACTACTACAACAACCACACCATCTCCTTCGCCGACCTGGCCGGTGCGCTGGCCAGCTACGGCTACCCGGTCGACCTGGTCCCGTACGACCGGTGGCGGGCCGCGCTGCTGGGCCGGCCGGACGCGGCACTGGCACCCTTCACCCCGCTCTTCGGCGAGCACGCGCCCCGGCGTACCCAGCCCTTTTTCGACTGCACCCGGACCGAGGCGGCGCTGGCACCGGCCGGCATCACCTGCCCACCGGCGGACCCGGCGCTGCTCCACACCTACCTGGCCTGGTACGTCAGCGCCGGGTTCCTCGACCCGCCGCCCGGCGGGCACAGCGATGTCAGGAGCATCCATGGCTGAACGGATCCGCGCCCGCCTGCTGATCGCGGTCTGGCTCGGCCAACTCGTCTCCCTGGTCGGCTCCAGCCTGACCGGCTTCGTGCTCGGCGTCTGGGTCTACCAGCGGACCGGCTCGGTCACCCAGTTCTCGCTGATCTTCCTGGCCAGCAGCCTGCCGGCGGTGCTGGTCGCCCCGTTCGCCGGGGTGATCGCCGACCGCTGGGACCGGCGCCGGGTGATGCTCCTCAGCGACCTGGGGGCGGCGATAGGCACCGCCGCGCTCGCCCTGCTGGCGGCGAACGACAGCCTCGCCGTCTGGCACATCTACCTGGCCACCGCGCTGAGCGCGGCCAGCTCCACCGTGCACCAGGTCAGCTACCAGGCGATGACCCCGGCGCTGGTCGGCAAGACGCACCTGGCCCGGTTCAACGGGCTGATGCAGGTCACCCGCGCCGCCCAGATCGCCGCGCCGCTGGTCGCCGGTGTGCTGGTGGTGACGATCGGGATCGGCGGGGTGCTCGCGGTCGACCTCGGCACCTTCGCGGTGGCGTCGCTGACCCTGCTGCTGGTCCGGCTTCCCGCCGAGGCGACCCGTCCGGCCGCACGACGGACCCGCGAGCCGGTGCTGACCGAGGCCGCCGCCGGCTGGCACTACCTGCGCGCGCACACCGGACTGTGGCAGTTGATGGTCCTCTTCGGCGCGTACAACTTCCTCTTCGGTTTCGCCGGTGTGCTGGTACAGCCGCTGATCCTCTCGTTCGCCTCGGCGGACACCCTCGGGTTGCTGATGTTCGCCGGTGGGGCCGGGCTCTTCGCCGGCAGCGTGGTGATGACGGCCTGGGGCGGCCCGGCCCGTCGGATCCACGCGGTCTTCGGTGGGCTGGCGCTCGGCGGGGTGGCGCTGGTGCTGCATTCGCTCACCCCCTCGGCCTGGTTGATCGCCGTGGTGGCGCCGCTGTTCCTGTTCACCCTGCCGATCGTGAACAGCTCCACCATGACCCTGATCCAGACCAAGACCGAGCCGGCGGTGCTGGGTCGGGTGCTGGCCGCCGCCCGGGTGGTCGGCGACGCCAGCATCCCGGTCGCGTACCTGCTCGCCGGCCCCCTCGCGGACCAGGTCTTCGAGCCGCTGATGCGGCCTGACGGTGCGCTCGCCGGCACTGCCGGCGCGGTCATCGGCACCGGTGACGGCCGGGGCACCGCCCTGGTCTTCGCGGTCACCGGCACGTTGATGGTGCTGCTCGTCGCCGCCGCCTGGTCCCGCCGGTCGCTGCGCGCGGTCGACGACCTGCCGGACGCCCTGGAGCCGGCCGAGCCCGCCGAGGCCGCCGAGGCCGCGACACCGGAACCCGTGGAAACCCCCGAGCCGGTACGCGACTAGCGACCGCCCCGCCTCCTTCCCCGTCCCCGCCTCCAGCAAGGAGTACGAGCATGCCGGTGCCGTTGTCGCCCGAGGTCCTCCGCGCGTTCATCGAGTCCGACGAGGCCCCCTCGGCCCACCTCGACATGCTTAACGCGATCTCGTTCCGTACCGCCGGTGCGGGCCTGCGGCTCGGTGTGTTCGAGGCGTTGGCCGACGGTCCACTGCCGGTCACCACCATCGCCGAGCGGGTCGGCGTCGATCCGCTCGGGCTGCGGCTGCTGCTCGACGCGCTGGTCGGTTTCAACTACCTCACCCACACCGACGGCACGTACGCGAACAGCGCCAACACCACCCGCTGGCTGCTCCGCTCGGTCCCGGACAGTTTCGCCCCGGTGCTGTCGTTCTGGTCCACGGTGCTGACCGAACTCTGGGGCGACCTGGAATCCTCGATCCGCCAGGGCGGACCGACCGGCGACTTCTACGCCTGGCTGGAGCGGCGACCGGAAACCCTGCGCGACTTCCAGACCATGCTGCGGAGGCTCTCCGGTTGGCTCGCCGAGGAGGTCATCACCCTGGTCCCCGCTCCCCCGGCGAACGGGCGCCTACTCGACCTCGGTGGCGGGCACGCCGGTTACACGGCGGCGTTCTGCGCCGCGTACCCGCAGTTGCGGGCGACGGTGCTGGACCTGCCCGGTGCCCTGGCCCAGGGGCGGGCGGTGGTCGACACGGCCGGGCTCGCCGACCGGGTCGAGCTACGCCCCGGCGACCTGCTCACCGCCGACCTCGGCACCGGGTACGACCTGGTCCTGCTCTTCAACATCGTGCACGGGTACGACGAACGCCAGGTCGCCGCGCTGCTCGACCGGGTCGCCGCCGCACTCAACCCCGGTGGCCGGGTGGTCCTGCTGGAGCCGCTCGCCGAGGTCCCCCAACGTCCGCCGGGTGTCGCCGACGCGTTCGTACGCGCGTTCAGCCTCAACCTCTTCCACACCCAGGGCGGCAGGGCGTACGCCTTCGACGAACTGGCCAAACTGCTCACCGAGGCCGGATTCGACGAACCGGAGGAACGGATGCTGACCCGTTCCGACGCCGACCACCTGGTCCTCGCCACCCGCGCCTGACCGGTCCCGCTCCGCGGACACACTGGTTTTGCCCGCGCTCCACCTGTTCCGTTGGGGTGACAACAGTCCCGGCAACGGCTAGGACCCGTACCGGCACGAGTGGACCAGCAAACGGACCGTCGTGCGCGGCGGTGGCGCTGGGGGTGGGGTGCACGTGCGGCGGTTGATACGTCTGAAGAGGTTATCGCCACTTGAGCGAATGCGATCTTGAGCGGAAACGGCAACCGGCGCTCCTCCTGGTGAGGAGCGCCGGTGCTGGTGCCGGTTCAGCGTGCGGCGTTCTCGCAGTTCACCGTGTTACCGCCGGACGGGCCGAGCAGGCAGGTGTCGCCCGTTTCGGTACGGTTGTCGCCGCCGTCAAGCGCGTCGGCGCCGTCGGCCGCGGTGCCGCCGACAAGGTGGTCGTCGCCGCCGAGGCCGAAGAGCTGGTCCTGACCCTTACCACCGAAGATCTGGTTGTCCCCGTCGTTGCCGGTCAGCACGTCGTTTCCGCTGCTGCCGTAGAGGTCCTCGATGTCGATGAGTGAGTCCCCCTCGCCCGGCGTGCCGTCGTCGCCGGTCACGTTGTCGAGGTCGACGGTCACCGGTCCGGAGTGGTTCCAGTCGTAGCGGGCCATGTCCCGACCCGCGCCGCCGTCGAGGACCTCGCCGCTATAGCCGGAGTAGATGATGTCGTCACCGTTCCCGCCGCGCAAGGTGTTGCCGTCCACCCCACCGTCGATGGTGTCGTTGCCGTCGCCGCCATCGATGACGTCGACACCGTCCTCACCCTTGATGGTGTCGTTGCCGTCACCACCTTCGAGCAGGTCCGCCCGCATGCCGCCGGTGATGATGTCGTCGCCCTCGCCACCGATCAGGTGGCATGCGTCATGTCCCCCGATGGTGTCGTTCCCGGGACCGCCAATGCCCGTGAAGTTTTCGATATTCCCGATGGCGTCGTCGCCCGCGTTACCTCGGAGTTCCACCTCGTATTCCCAGCCGTACAAACGATCGTTGCCGGCACCGCCCTCGATCACGGCGAAGTCCGAAAAACTGAAGGTGTCCCACTCGCCAGCTTCGCCCTGGTCAACCTTGTGATCGCGGTTGCCGTAGGTGACAGAAACCGGGTTGGTCCGGCTGGCATAGCTCAGCGTGTTCCGGCCCATGCCACCGAACATCGAGTCCGCACCGAAGCCGCCGTCAACAAGGTCGTCGCCGTCACCGGCGGAAATGTAGTCGTTGCCGTCGCCGCCATACACCCGGTCGTTACCGGTGCCCAACTCCCGAAGCTGATCGTCACCAACCCCGCCCTCGACCCGGTCATCGCCGTCGCCGCCGTCGACCATGTCGTTGTCAGCGTCGCCGTACGCCTGGTCAAGCCCCCCATCACCGTTGATCGTGTCAGCACCCGCGTCACCACGCACCGTGTCGTTACCCGGACCACCGTTGACGACATCGTCACCATTACCACCGGAAACAAAATCAAGCCCGTCGCCGCCAGCCACCGTGTCGTTGCCGTCATGGCCGTACACCTTGTCGGCACCATCACCACCGTCCAACGTGTCCGCCCCGCCGCGACCCACGAGCATGTCGTCCGCCCACTCACCGACCAAACGGTCAGCACCGCCGATCGAACCGGTCAACGTGTCCACACCCTGATTGCCGTACGCCAACATCCCGTACGCCGAATCATTCGTGACCGTGTCATCACCATCCATCGCGTACACCACGATCCCCAACGCCACCGGCGTCACCCCGGAATCACACGTCGCCTTCGTCGAATCATTGGCGACAGCAGCGCAACCCTTACCCGCCACAACCGGCACCACATCATCGAAAATCACCACTCGACCATTGGCCGTAACGTGCAGCGCGTTCGCCTGACCATCACCGGCCGTGAATCGCACATTCCCCGGCGACATCACCTGAACCGTCGCGTTCACCGCCGCGAACACCGGAGTCGCAGACACCGCAACAAACGTCACCGTAGCCGTAGCGACCACACCAAATAAACGCAGACCGCGAAAACCATGCAATGTGGACATACCCATTCTGCTCCCCGCGTAATCGAAAAGCCATCCTCCCCACTTGATCACCAATCAGTCAAGCGAACTTTCGGCTTGCCCGGAGGCACCGATCGAGAGTGGTCGGACCGTCCCGGACACCGACTGCGATCATGGGTGGATGGCTGTCACCGCCCGACTCGTCCGGATCGAGGACGTCCCGGTCCTGGCCGATCTGCTCCAAACCAACCGTGAGGTCCTCGCCCCGTGGGATCCCGTCCGGAGCGAGGACTACTTCACCGTCGAGGGCCACCGCGTTGTCATCGACACCGCGCTCGAACAGTACGAACGGGGCGCCGCGCTGCCGCACGTGATCGTCGATGACGGCCGAATCATCCTGAACACGATCGTCCGGTGCCCATTCCAGTCGCGCAGCCTCGGTTACTGGGTGGGCACCGCCGACAACGGCCGGGGCGTCGCCAGCGCCGCCGTACGCGAGATCGTCCGGGTGGCTTTCCAGGAGTTGGGGCTGCACCGGGTCGAGGTCGGCACACTCCTGCACAACGTAGCCCCGCAGCGGGTGCTGGAGCGCAACGGTTCAGTTCGCTTCGGCATCGCCCCGAACTACCTGAACATCGCGGGCGTCTGGCAGGACCACACCCTGCACCAACTCGTCGCCCATCCGGACGATACGTAGCGTGCCACTCCCACCACGCCGTCGGGCGGAACACCGGCGTGGCCTACCCGGTCGGTTGACGCAAGTTGCACCCGGCGATCTACGGCACCGCACCGGTCCTCGCCACCCGCGCCTGACCGCTTCCGCCCGGATCCAGGGCTCCTCCAATCAAGAATTTCAGGAGCCGACGTCAACGAACATCGTCGTTGCGCCAGTCCATGCGACTCAAGAACGTCCGGATCTGTTCGCGGCGGCTTCGCCACCTCTCGCCCATCAGCCAGATCCGGAGCTGGAACTGTTGGGATCTTCGGATCTCCGACACCCATACTCGCCGTGGCTGCTGCCGAAGGGTTCTCGCCCACCGCAGCCCGTTGTTGTCCGTGAAACGGATTTCGATCTCCTGCAGGTCCGGCAGGGCCGATCCGACGAGCACCGGCAGCCTTTTGTCAGTTGGGCCCCCATCGGTGGCGGTGTGGAAGCCGTCCATCCGGGGCCACGAAATGTCGATCGAACCACCCGGCCCGAGACTGCGGCGACGTCGAGTCACGGAACCCGTGACCAGCGTCTGAACATGGAGGAAGAAGAACTCAAAGAAGGCGTCGCCGAACAGATTGGTGCCCAGATCCGGTGGCCATCCTCCATGTCCGAGCCAGGCTCTCCACCAACTCTTCTTGAGAGTCGACAGCGGTCGCATGGCATCAGAATTCAGCGGCAATGCCATCAGGTCGAATACCGGCTCACTGCCGACGTTCGTCACCGTCACGATATGTCGATCGTCGCGTGTCTCCACGGAACTGACGTAGACGAGCCGGGCGTGTCTGGCCTGCTGGTCCTGGCGTTCGAGCCTGGCTCGTCTGATTTCATACCAGAGTCCGAATGCGAGTCCGCCGAAGGCGAGCATGCTGCCAACGCCGGCAATCCAGTCCGGGACGCTACCCCAGTTGGCACCACCCGCCGCATACTCCACCCGCCCATGGTGGGTAGCACAGTCAACAGGGCGGGCTGGTCGCGCTGACCGTACGAGCAGCGTCCCCGTGGAGATCATGTGCTAACTTAGGGCTCCTAAGTTAGCTCCTAGTACATGAAAGGTCGGCATGCCACGGCAGGGTTTGACGGGCGAGCGTGTCTCGGCCGCGGCAGCCGAGCTGGCAGACAAGGTCGGGCTGTCCCGGTTGACCGTCGCGGCGGTCGCCCGGCAGTTCGGGGTCTCGGATGCCGCCCTGTACGCGCATGTGCGAAGCCGCGACGCGTTGATCGCCCAGGTCGCGGTTCGGGCCGCGGCCGCATTGGCTGACAAGCTCTCGCTCGCCGTGGCCGGGCGATCCGGCAGGCAGGCCCTGGCCGGATTCGCCGACGCGTGGCGCACCTTCGCGACAGCGCACCCCGGGCAGTACGCCGCGACCCAACTGCAGTTGCCGCCCGAGATCGGCACGAATTCGGCGGGGCATCTGCGGCTGATCGAGCTGAGCTACGCGATGCTGCGCGGGTACGGGCTCAACGAACCGGACCTGACTGACGCCATGCGTTTCGTGCGCAGCACCTTCCACGGTTTCGCCACCCATGAAACTGTCGACGGATTCGGGCATCCCCGCGATATCGACGCCTCCTGGGGCAGCATCGTCGACGCGGTGCACACCACTCTGAGCAACTGGCCAACCAGAAAAAGGGAGCAGGAGTGAACAGTCACGAGAGCCACGACCTGTACGTCAGGTCGGCGGACGGCAGCCGCCTGGCGGTCCGACGTGTGGGTTCCGGTGATCCCGTTGTCCTGGTGCACGGGTCCGGCGGTGGGCTGCATTCCTGGGCCGTGGTCGCGGACCAGCTTGCCGACGACCACGAGGTGTGGATGCCGGCCAGGCGCGGCTACGGTCCCAGCGACGTCCCGCCCGGAAGCAAGTCGTTCAAGGACGAGACCTCCGACGTGATCGCCGTCATCGAGGCGGCGGGCGGATCATCGGGTAAGCCCGTCCATCTTGTCGGGGCCTCCTACGGAGCAACCCTGTCGTTGCACACCGCGTCGGCTGCCCCGCGCGACCTGCGTTCACTCGCCATCTTCGAGGCTCCGCTCTTCGCGGCCGGGACGAAGACCGTGCTCCTGCTCGATCGGTACCGTGCTGCCTTCGAGCGCGACGACGCCCGAGCGATGGCCGTGGTGTTGAACGAAGTGACGCGGGTTCCGGCGGAGATCGTCGCGGCATTCGCCGCCGCCTCGGATGACAGGAAACCCGACCCGGTCGAGGCGCGGCGCTCGGCGATCGGCTGGCTGCACGATCTCGAAGCGCTCGCCGAGGACAGCACGGACATCGCCCGGTGGTCCTCGATCACCGTGCCGACCCTGGTGATGCAGGGGGCCGACACCTGGGAGCCGATGCCGAGCACGATGAACTCCCTCGCGAACACCATTCCTGGCGCACGTCAGGTCATCTGGCAGGGCCAATCGCACTTCGTGACGATGACGGCACCCACTCTGGTCGCGGACACCCTGCGCCGGTTCTTCGCCGAGGCCACGGCCTGACCCTCGCCGCCGGCTCGGGGCGGCCTGCGCCCCGACGGCGGCGCCGCGTACGGTCAGCGGTCGACGTCGGCCGGGCGCCAGCCCAGCGCCGGGCCGAGCCCGGTGGCGATGTCGCTGAGGATCTGCACGTAGTCGTCGTGGTCGAAGGTGAACGGCAACGCGAACGCGACCTCGTCGACCTCCCGGAAGGCGGCGTGCGCGTAGAGCCGTTCGGCGATCTCCGACGACGTACCGACGAGGTCGGGCGCGAACATCATCCGCCCGGGCCCCTGCGGGCTGGCGGTACGCGGCGTCCGCTGCCGCGCGTACGCCTGGTACTTCGCCCGCTGCTCCGGCGAGGCACTGTCGGTGGGGATCACCACCAGCCCCTGCGAGACCCGGGCACCGGCACCATCGGGGTGGTGCTCGCGGAAGGTCCGGATGTGCGAGAGCTGGATCTCGGCGAAGTTCTCCGACTCCTCCGCCTTCACCACGCTGCTGGTCAGGAAGTTCATCCCGTTCTCACCAGCCCACTGGGCGGACCGCAGGCTCGCCCCGCCGTACCACATGCGGCGTCCCAGACCCGGGGAGTGTGGCTGCACCCGGTGGGAGAACACCTCAAAGCCCTCGACACCACTGAAGTCGGTGGCCGACTCACCCCGGACGAAGTCCAGCAGTCGCCGTACCCTCTGGTAGCTGAAGTCCTCGACATCGGCGGTGTCCGGGTAGAGCGCGTCCTTGACCTGCTCGTAGTGCATCGGCGGCCCGACGCTCACACCCGGATTGAGCCGACCGCCGGAGAGGATGTCGACCGTCGCCAGGTCCTCGGCCAGCCGCAGCGGATTCTCCCAACCGAGCGGGATGACGGCGGTGCCCAGCTCGATCCGGCTGGTGCGTTGGGAGGCCGCCGCCAGGATGGCGACCGGCGACGAAATGCCGTACTGGAGGTGGCGGTGCCGGACCCAGGCGCTGTCGAAGCCCAGTTCCTCACCGAGTGTGATGATGTCGAGCGTCGACTCGTGACCCGGGCGAGGATCGGCGTCGTCGAACAACCCGATGGTCAGAAAGCCCAGCTTTCGCAGCGGCTCCGAGGGCAGCGGCACAGGGCCCCCCATCGTCCACGGCATGCTCTGCCGTACCCCAACAACCGCCCGGTCGGGCAGGAGATCACCGTACCCGTCGACCTTCGGTGGAACACTGGCGCGATGGCTGACGCCGCTGCCCTGTCCGCTCGCCCGGTGCCCCGTACGCCGGAACGGGTCCGCTCGGTCCGAATCGCCGTGGCCGTCGTGCTGGCCGTCGGCGTCGTGATCGGCGCCGTCCTGCTCTGCTGGCCCCGGAGAACCGTCGTGGAGGTCATCAACCAACCACCGGAGGTGCGGTACGCGGACGGCGACAACTCCCACGTCGCGGTCCTCGTACACGTCCGGGCGCCGATCGCCGCTCTCCAGCTCTCGGCGGGCGGCACCTCCTCCCTGGACCACTACGAGGTCGTCCTCGGAAGCGACCCGAGCGGGGGCTACGGGCATCTTGTCCGGGTCGACGCGACCGGGATGGATCCGGGCCGGCTGACAGTCGTTTGGACGGTCGAGGGCGCGTGGTTGAACTATCAGCATGGCCACCGCCTCTTCGTTCCCGCGAAATCCTTCGTCGGGGGCAGGTGAGCACGCGGTTGAACCCACGCACCAGCCGGCACGTCGTAGGCCCTGTGAACGACACAATCTGGCGTAGAAGCTCCGAAGCCTCCCTGGTGATCCGTACCGACTTCAGCCACGAAGAGGAGTGGACGCGCATCCAGGCGGCAATCACCGAGCCGCAGACCGAGGACGAGTTCGAGGCCTACGTCGAGTTCGTCGACGACAAGGCGTACGAGGGTGTCACCGCCGCACGGCTGCTTGAACTCGTACCGGCCGATTCACACGAGAGGTTCGTGTTCCTCGTCGACACGGAGGCGCTCACCCATCCCGACCGCCCGATTCTCGTGGTGAACCTCTACGACTGGGTGGAGGGCCTCGAGGACCAGGGCAAGGGGCCGCACTACGGCGCCACGTTCCGGGTGGTGCCGGAAGAGATGTGGTCGGTGCAGAACAACCTCTCGCTGGCGAACATGGACTGGGAGGAATTCGCCGACAACGTCGACGAGGACGGCATCTTCCGCGGCTTCGAATAGGGCGGGAAGCGGGTACGCGGCACCCGCCCCGCCACTGATTGCCTTACGTCGATACGCTCCGGGCGGGTGCCTACCGGCGAAGGAGACGATCCCCATGGCTCAGGACGGCGCGTCGCGACCCCCGCTGCGGCCACGTTATTCCCGACCGTCGCCGCCCCGACCGACCACGAGACCCGGCTCGGTGTGGGTCGTCTCGCTGTTGCTGGTCGGCTACGGCCTGCTCGGCACGTCACTCGGAACGGTGCTGCTGGAGGACGCGATCTCCCATGGTGAGGAGGACGTGGTCATCCTGATGGCGGTGATCAGTCTCCTGCTCTCGGCGGCGCAGGTCACGTCGGGCATCGGCCTCTTCTTCGGTGCGCGGTGGGGGCGTACCGGCGCGCTGACCGTCTGCGGCGTCAACGTCCTGTCCGTCGCGGTGGCCGCCGCCAACGACGGCGTGGGCGCCGCCCAGGCATGGATCGCGGTCGCCGTCAACGCCGTACTGGTCTTCATCCTGCTCGGCGAGAAGGTCCACGGCTGGACCGGCGGCGACAACTGACCGACGCCGGGCGGCGCGGCCCGTACCGGGTCGGTGCGAACCCCTACTCGTATGGTGATCGCCGTGTCGGGAGAACGCGTCATGGCCGGTATCACCGGCGACTTCGAGATCGATGTGACCGTTGGCGCCGGTGACGCCGACCCGTTGGCGGGCTTCGCCGAGGACAACGGGTTGAAGTACACGCACGTGGTGCTGGACCGGGGTCTGGCACCGTCCCAGCCCATGCTGACGCTGGCCGGCGCCGGTTCGCTGGATCGACAGCGCGGCGTCGCCCAGCGATGGAGCGAGCGGCTGGAGCAGGCGGGCCTGCGGGTCGTGCGGAGCAGGATCAGGGCCGCGTCCTGGTGCGAGGGCGTTCCGGCGACGGACGAGGAGGCGGCCGCCCAACCCTCGGGTCGCTACTTCGAGCATCGCCTGCGGCTGCTGCTGCCACCAGGGGTGGCGACACTGCTGGCCGTGACGGAACTGGCCGAACGGCACGGTGCCCGGCTGTCACGAGACGCTCAGCGGACCCGCACCGACGGCCTCGACGAGCGGTTCGTCACGCAGCGCTGCCGGAACGCCGGCCGGGCCACGGCGCAGGCTCACCTCGACCAACTCGTCGGCACACTGCGCGGTCACGGTTGGCAGGTCGTCGCGGCCGAGCAGACGTACGTCGTGTTCGACGACTGTTCGCGGCTCGACGCGGAGTGGCTCGTCCGCACGGAGCAGGCCGGTCAGGGCGGCTGGGAGGACCGGATGCGCCGCGCGCCCGCCGGCACACCCGACTATCCCCGTACGTATCTGCCGCTCCCCGACAATCCGGGGCTGCGGCAGCGGGCAGCCTTCGACCCGGCGCTCAAACAGCGCCCGAACGCCTACCGGGCGGGAGAGCCCGAGTTCGCCGACCCGGTCGTCGGGCAACGGTGGACCACGGCTCGCCGTACGGCGATGACGCACCTGTTGAACGTCATCAACCGGACCCGCTGGGCGGAGCATCTCGTCCTGCGGGGCAGCGTCACGTTGTCGGCCTGGCTCGGCGACGCCGCCCGGGAGCCGGGCGACCTGGACTTCGTCGTGACGCCGTTCGCGCTCTCGATCAACAGTCCCGAGGCCCGGGAGATGCTGGACGGGGTGGTGTCGGCACTGCGCGGGCATCCGGGGGCGGGGCTGGATCCCGACCGGGTCCAGGTGGAGGACATCTGGACCTACGAACGTGCCGACGGCCGGCGTCTGGCCGTCCCGTTCACCGCCGCCCACGACCTGACCGGTTCCGTACAGCTGGATTTTGTCTTCAACGAGCACCTTCCCATGGAACCCACCACGATTCGGATCGACGGTGTGGGAGAGGCGATGCGAGCGGCACCGCCGGCGCTCTCGCTTGCCTGGAAGCTCATGTGGCTCGGCACCGACATGTACCCACAGGGCAAGGACCTGTACGACGCCGTCCTGCTCGCCGAGTACACCACCGTGGACCTGCGACTCGTACGGGACCTGCTCCGGCCCGAGTTGGGCGCCGAGGCGGACACCTTCACCGCCGAGACCGTGCTCCGCTGGGACGTCGACTGGCGCAACTTCACCGACGAGTACCCGGGGGTCACCGGCGACGTCGATGCGTGGAAGCACCGCCTGGCGCTCGCGCTCGACCGGCCCGCCGGCGCCCTGCTCTAGGGTGCGTGCCATGGGACGACGATGAGGACGGTGGATGCGGGTCGAGTCGGACCGGGCGGATGAATCCGTGATGGCGGAGCCGGAACTGGTGGCCGCCGCGCAGGCCGGTGATCACGATGCCTTCGGTCGTCTGGTCGGGCCGTTGCGCGACGAGTTGCGCGCGCACTGCTACCGAATGTTGGGGTCGCTCCACGACGCGGAGGACGCGGTCCAGGACACCCTGGACCGGGCCTGGCGCGGCCTGGCACGCTTCGAGGAACGCGGTTCGGTACGGCCCTGGCTGTACAAGATCGCGACGAACCGGTCGCTGACGCTCATCGAACGGCGGGGGCGGCGTGAACTCCCCACCGACCTGGGTCCCGAGGGCACCGCGCTGGCCGAGGCGACGTGGCTCGAACCGTACCCGGACCGGCTGATGGGCTGGACGGCGGAGCTGAGCCCGGAGGCTCGCGTACTGGCACGGGAGAGCGTGGAGCTGGCATTCGTCGCCGCTCTGCAACACCTGTCCGCCGCACCGCGAGCCGTCCTGCTCCTGCGCGATGTGCTCGGCTACAGCGCCAGCGAGACCGCCGACCTGCTGGAGACCACGGTCGCGGCGGTCAACAGCGCGCTGCAACGCGCCAGGAAGACCCTCACCGGGCTCCTGCCGGAGAACACCCAACAGCACACGATGGCCGCGCTCGGGGAATCGACGCGGCGGAGGCTGGCCCGGCGGTACGCCACCGCCTGGGAGGCCGGGGACGTCGACGCCATCGTGGCGATGCTGACCGAGGACGCGAAGTACTCGATGCCGCCACTGACCGCCTGGTACGTGGGCCACGACAACATCCGCGGCTTCCTGGTCGACGGACCACTCAGGCGACGGTGGCGTTTCCTACCCGCGCGGGCGAACGGACAGCTCGCCTTCGGCACGTACCTGTGGGACAAGGACCGGGGTGGCTACGTTGCGGCAGGTCTGGACCTGCTCGTCCTGCGCGGCACACGGGTCGCCGAGGTGGTCTCGTTCCTCGACGCCAGCTTCCCGGCGTTCAATCTGCCGCTGACCCTCACGGACGCCGGTCACGGGGTGAGGCTGTCCAACTGATCGAGCCGACCGGTTTCGAGGTGGGTGATGTCGCCGCCGGAGTCGAGCGCGGCGTCGAGCAGGAGTGCGAGTGAGGTGCCGTATACCGGCACCTCGGCTGGGTCTTCGACCAGTCGGAACTCGCGGTCGATCGGGTCGGTCGATCCGTTGGGGACCGTTTCGAGGCGGCAGACGACCCAGTGCGGCGTATCCATTCCGAAGTCGGAGGCGACGGCGACGCTTCGGCCATCGGCGAGGTCGATGATAGCGACTATCGACCGTTCGCCGGGGCCACGCCAGAGCCGGCGATGCTGGTCGGCCGGCAGCACCCGCCAGGCGTTGTCGAACAACGTCGCGGAGCCGATCCGACGGTAGAGCGCGACGATATTGGCGGCGGCCGCCTCGAACATCTCGACCGGCGTGGGAGGCGAGGTTTCGTGGTCGCGCAGGATCCGGTCCTGCGCCGGAACGGCGAGCCGGCGCGCTGCCCGTACGCTCCCCACGTTTAGCATTCGACCCATGGCACTGCTGCATCGCGCTGAACTGCACCCGACCAAACTCGAACTCCTGGCGTCCTGGCTGCCCGGCCGCCCGTGGTACGAGGGGCCGGCTGCCGCCGACGTCGAACGGGTGGCGGCCTTCCGGTTCGACGACCCCGCCGGTGCGGTGGGAGTCGAGACGATGCTCGTCCGGGCCGGTGCCGGGCCGGTCCACCAGGTTCCGCTGACGTACCGTGACGCGCCGCTGGACGGTGCCGACGACTGGCTGATCGGCACCACCGAGCACTCGGTTCTCGGCCGGCGCTGGGTGTACGACGGGTGCGGAGATCCCGTCTATGTCGCGGCACTGACCGAAGTGATCTACTCCGGCGGCGTCCAGGCGGACGAGTACTTCGAGGTCGATGGCAAGGTCGAACACCGCGAGCCGAACATGCTCGTCACCGGCAGTGGTGTCGCAGACGCCGACATCCCCGCCACCGGCGCGTTGCACCACGTCACCGACGAGGACAACAGCACGGCCGTCGTGACGGACTCCGTACGGTTGACGGTCCTGCGTCGTCTCCCCGCCGGCAACCCGGTGGCCGGCGCCATCCTGACCGGCACCTGGGACGGCCAGGAGACCCCGGTGACGCTGGCGTACGCCACCCCACGCTGAGCCGGGACCGCGCCCAGCGCCGCTGACGTCGGCGCGAGCCGCCGACGTCAGCGGAGGGCGTCGACCTCAGCCGGCGGCCTCGACGAGCAGTTCGTCGATCTGTCCCATGGCCTGCCGCAGCCCCTCTTCCATGCCCATCGCGAGCATCTGTTCGAGCTGCTCCGCGTTGGTGAACTGGCTGACGGTCGTCATGCGTGTCCCGGAGCCGACCGCCTCGAGTGTCACCACGGCGTGGGTCGGCTCGATGGTGGTGACAGGTTCGCCGTCGTCGTCGGCGAAGCCGTCGTCGAACTCCAGCCGGTACGGTGCTTCGATCGCGGTCATCCGCCACCAGCCTCGGGACTTCTGGCCCTCGGGACCGGTCATGTAGTAGGCGGACCGCCCGCCCACCACGAACTCGTGCCGTTCGAAGGTGGCCGGCCAGGCCGGCGGGCCCCACCAACGCTCCAGCTGGCGTGGGTCCTCCCAGACCTGCCACACCCGCTCGACGCTCGCGTCGAACTCGGCGACCATGGTCAGGGTCAACGCCGCACTGTCCTTGAACGTATCCACTACCGCCACCGTGTTGGATCCTCTCAGTCTTCGGCCAGGATCTGCTCGATCTGACCGGTGCGATACCGCCAGATCTCCTCGTACGCGCCGAGGAGGCGGGTCGCCTTGCGCAGCGCCGCCAGGTCCCCGTGGACGATCTGCTCCCGTCCCCGCCTCTTCTTGGTAACGAGCAGGGCCCGTTCGAGCACCGCGACGTGCTTCTGTACGGCCGCGAAGCTCATCGGGTAATGCTGTGCGAGCGCCGAGACGGATTGCTCGCTCCGGATCACCTGGGCGAGGATGTCGCGCCGGGTCGCGTCCGCGAGCGCGTGGAAGATTCGGTCTACTTCCGCCGCGTCCAGCTCATCTACAACCATATAGTTGTACGTTAGTGCCGATCCGTGCGGGGCACAAGCAAGCTCCCCTGACGGCCCTCTCCGGCGGGGCAGCGCGAGGGTGTATCGACCACCTACTGTGTAAACGCCATCGATCGATCGCCACCTCGGGGGTGCACCGATGACGGACTACACCAACGGCCTGCGCGGTTTCGATCACATGTTGACCGAGACCCGGCAGCAACTCGCCCGGATGCGTGCCGCCGCAGCCACCGGCGCCGCCGCTCCCTCCGACGAGGACGCGAACACAGAGCCACCGCAGCCGTTGACCGGTCAGGGCAGTGATCCGGCTGGATGGGTACTGGCCACCGTCTCCGCCGGCCAACTCCAGTCGTTGACCGTCGACCCCCGGTTGCTACGCGAAGGCACCGAGGCGGTCTGCGAACAGATCATCGCGGCAGTCAACGACGCCTTCGCCGATCTCGGCCTGCACACCCGCGCCGGCTCCGCGCAGGAGAGCACGGACGTACCCGAGACCGAACAACTGGCCGCGAGCCTCGCCGACCTGCAGGACGAGTCGATGCGCAGCATGGCGATGTTCACCCAGACCCTCACCTCCGCGCTGGACCGCATCCAGTCCCGAAATCGGTAGGCGCTGTGGTGGACAACCAATTCGAGGTCGAGCCGGAGAACCTCGCCGAGAACGGTGCTGGCATCGGCCGGGTTGGGGAAAACCTGCAGACCCTCTGGCAGCAGTTCAGTAGCCAGGTCGAGGCCATGGGAGACATCTTCGGCGACGACGACGTCAGCAGCCTCATCGCCACCTCGTACCAGGCGGCGCACCAGATCGCCGCCGACTCGATCGGCACCGTGGTGGAGAGTCTCGCCGGCTTCGGCACCGGCCTGCAGGAGATGGCCGCCCGGTACGCCGAAGCCGACGAGCAGATCGCCGACGGATTTCGCCGCCTGCTGCGCTGACGCCGAGGAGACCGACCATGGGATTGCAGCTTCCCGGCGAGCTCGCCGATCTACTCAACGAACTCGGCTACACGTGGCCGAAAGCGGACGAGACAAAGATGTTCGAACTCGCCCAGATGTGGTTCGGGTTCGCCGATCAGGTCGCACCGCTGCCGGCTCAGGCCCACGCGGCCGGGCAGTCGGTGCTGGCGCAGAACAACGGGCCAGCGACGGACGCATTCGCGAAGTTGTGGACAGCGAATTCGGCGGCGGTGCCCGTGCTGGACAACGCCGTGACGGGCGCCCAGGCGATCGGCGCGGCCCTGATCGTCTGCGCTGCGGTCGTCCTCGCCCTGAAGATCAGCGTCATCGTCCAACTGACCATCCTCCTGATCCAGATCATCCAGGCGATCGCCACCGCGGCACCCACCTTTGGCGCATCCCTGCTGGAGATCCCGGTGTTCAAGAAGCTGGCCGACATCGCCATCGACTACCTGGTCGGTCAAGCCTTGGAGGCTCTCCTTGGCTAGGGATTCCAGGGGCGTGGGCAGAAAGGTCGACAGCGCCGTCAGCGGAATCATCGCGCGCAAGGCCGACGAGGTCTTCGACACCGCCGACGTGCCGGGCAGCGCCAGAGGCGTACCGCCGGCCGGGCGGGGCGGCTGGCCCCCGTCCCCGCCGACCGGCCCGAAGCCACCCCATGGCGCCACCGGTGCCGCCGAGTGGCGGTACCAGCGGTACCTGCACCAGGCCCACAGCAAGGGCAAAACCCAGGACCAGGTGCTCCCCTTCGACAAGTGGAAAACCAGCCACTACGACCCCGCCGCCGCCGGTGGCCGCCCCGGCCGTCGGGGCGGCAGCGAGCAGGTGGCCGCCAAGGAATACCTTGCCGAGCACTACGGCGTCCAAGAGGTCGAGAACGTACAACTCGGCCCCCAGTGGGTTGACGGGGTACGCCCCAACGCGACGGGCGGCACCGACTACTTCGAGGTCGGTGCAATGACCCAGGGCGGGCTGCCGGAGGCGCGCGAGCGGGTGAAACTGGCCAACGAGGTGCCGGCGCTCGGGGAGAACGACACCCTGCAGTTCGTCGACAAATCAGCTCCCAGCGAGGACCGATGGATTCGATACAGTAGGAGCGACGACCCGATGACCAAGCGCTACGTCCCGCCCGAGACCGGCGAAGGGTGACCCGGTGTCCCAGTTCCACAACATCTTCTGCACCTCCGACGCCCGACTGACACCGTCCGAGATCGCTGAACGCGCGGACGAGACGTGGTACGGCGACGGCGAACCCTCGTACTCACCGCAGCCCGGCGACGATCCGGCGTGGCGCCGGTTGGAGATGCGCCTGCCCGGCATCGGACGCCCGATCGTCTTCCTCAGGAATGTCGGCGCCGAGGAGACCCAGCTCTACGTCGACGAGGCCCTGGCGGAACCGCCCGCTCCGTTGCCCCCGGAGGTCGCGCAGCGGATCCGCGCCACCCGACAGATCGTCGGCATCGAACTCTGGCCGGAGTCCCTCAACGACGACGCCTGGGAACTGCTCGACCTCGTCCAGTCGTTCATCGCGAGCACCCTCGACGGTCTGCTGGTCACCGGCGACGGCGTCTACGACGCGGGTCTGCAACCAATCGTCTGACCGACCGAATCCGGCGTGGTGTCTGCCGCAGGCTCGGCTAGCGGGTAATGCTGGGGCGTGTCTCCGGAACGGGAGCAGGGGTCTCGGACGGCGCGGCGGGCTCGGCGCCGATGCGTCGTACGCTGGGGAGGGCGGCGGTGCCGAGGCAGGCGAGCGCGACGACGACCGCCGCCGCGACCAGGGGCAGCTCCGCCGACCACAGGCTCGCACCGAGCGGGGCCAGGGCGTAGCCGACCGGCGTCGCGGCCAGCGAGAGCAGCCAGTCGTACGAGGTGACCCGGGCGAGGACGTGTGATGGGATCTCGGCCTGGACCACGGTCTGCCACACCGGATTGAGGAACCCGAGCGCGGCCAGCGCGATGCCGTACGAAGCGATGACGGCCGGCGCGGGCGCGGCGGTCGCCAGCAGCAGGAGCGGGAGCGCGTACGTCGCCAGCCCGAGGTTCGCCACCAGGATCGGTCGCTTCGGTCGCACCCGTCCGGCCAGGAGCGAGCCGAGCAGCAGTCCGACCGCGCCCGCTTCCAGGACCAGTACCCAGACACCCTCGCCGCCGAGTTGATCGACCACGATGACGGGACCGAGGGTGACCAGGATCGCGGCGGCGCCGTTCCAGGCGGCGTGGGCGATCAGGCTGCTCCAGTACCAGTCGCGGGTGCGTACCTCGGTCCAGCCTTCCGCCAGGTCGGCGAGGAGTGACCGGCGTTCGATCGGGGTGCGGCGTACCCGGATGGTGGTGAGCAGCGCGGCGCTGGCGGCGAACGACGCGGCGTCGAGGATGAACGCCCAGCCGGGACCGGCGGTCAGGATCAGCAGTCCGGCGAGCGCCGGCCCGCCGAGTCTGGTGGCGTTGGACGCGACGGCGAGCAGGGCGTTCGCGGCTTGGCGGTCCGGTTGCTCGAGGGTTCCGGCGACCAGGGGTGAGGTTGTCGGCATGGCGAAGGCGGAGGCGACGCCGCCGACCGCCGACGCGGCGGCGATGTGGGTCAGGGTCGGGCCGGCGCCGAGCAGTTCGACGCCGATGAAGAGTTGGGCGGCGCAGCGGACGAGGTCGGTGACGAGTGCGACCCGACGGGCGTCGAAGCGGTCGGCGACAACGCCCCCGACCGGCAGGAGCAGCAGCTTGGGCACCGTCGCACAGGCGAGCACGAGGGCCAGCGCCGAGGTCGAACCGGTGACCCGGAGTACGGCGAGGGCGAGCGCGGCGGGTATGACGGCGTCGCCGAGGGCGGAGAGGGTACGGCCGACGAGGAGCAGCCGGAAGGCGCGGTGCCGGAGCGGATGAATCACCCCCGAGAAGTTAGTTCGATGTCGAACCTTTCGTCAACGAATAATTCGATGGTGACATAGAGTAGTGCGATGGAGCACCGCGACTCGACCGACGACCACGTCGACCGCTGGCTACCGGTCCTTCCCGACCTCGACCCCGACGTGGAGGGAGCGGTCACCCGCGCGACAAAGCTGACCCGCCACCTACGACGGGTCAAGGAGAGGTACCTCGTCGACTTCGGGTTCCAACGACACGAGTTCGACACCCTGCACGCCCTGGCCGGCCGGCGCGGCCGGGCCACCCCGTCGGAACTCGCCGCCGACCTCGACATGGCCCCACCGTCGGTGACCGCCCGCCTGGACGCGCTGGAGCGACGCGACTTCGTCCGCCGCATCCCCTCGGCCACCGACCGCCGCCGCGTGGACATCCAACTCACCGAAACCGGGCACGCCGCCTGGCTCGGGGCGATGAAGCTCCTCGGCAAGGAGGAGCACCGACTGCTCGGCGCCCTCGACCCGGCCGAACGCAGGACCCTCTCCGACCTGCTGCGCCGGGTCATGCTCGCCGCGGAGACGGCGGACGTCGAACAGAACGCGGCGGTGGCGGGCGACGACTAGTCGTCGGTCAGGGTCTTCACCAGCGCGGGCGACAGATCCTGATCCGCGTAGAGCAGCCGTACGGCGTGCGGGTCGGGGTTGCCCGCGTCTGGGCCACGCCACACCAGGCGTAGCCCGGCCCGCTCCGTCGTCCGCCGCGATCGTGTGTTGCCCTCCAGCAGGTACGCCGTCAGCGGCAGGTCCGTACGCGTCGCCCGAGCGGCGCCGACCGCGGCACGGATGATCTCCTGGGCGTACCCCTGGCCCCAGAAGGTCGGCGAGAGGCGGAAGCCGAGGTTCCACGCCACGCCGTGACGGACGAAGCAACCACCGATCCCCACCAGTTGCCCCTGGGCGGACGGCTCGGTGCCGCGCGCCACCCAGATGCCCAGACCATCACGAAGCCAGGCGGCCCGCCAACGATCGATCATGGATTCGGTCTGGTCGACGGTGGTGTGGCGGCTGATCGGATCATCGCGCCACACCTGCGGATCCGCGTACAACCGGTACAGCTCGGTCAGGTCGCCGTGCTCTGGAACGGTCAGCACCAGTCGCTCGGTCCCGTGGGTGCCGGCCGCTCCGGGAATGTCGGTCCGCATCTCGTCCTCACGCCCCCCGGTTCGGTGATCGTTGCCGATGTTATGCGTACGGTCCGCGCGCCGGCACCCGCCACCGGCCCGAGAGCCGGGTGATGACGTCCGCCAGCGGGAGATCGGCGGCGCTGCGGAGCACCACGTCCGCCGCGCCGACCTGCGCGACATCGACGAACGGGTTCGGAATCGCCACGGTGGCCATTCCGGCGCCCCTGGCGGCGGCGACACCGTGCGGGGTGTCCTCCACGGCCAGCGAGGCGGAGGCGGTCGTCCCGAGCCGATCGAGCGCGAGCAGATAGACCGCGGGATCCGGCTTGTGGGCGGCCACCTCCTCACCGGTGGCGACGACGTCGAACATGTCGAACGCGCCCACCCGGGACAGGTGTTCTCCCACCCAGCGCAGGGGCGAGCTGCTGGCAACGGCGCAGGCCAGGCCCAGCTCCCGGGCATCCCGCAACCAGTCCCGGATGCCCGGACGGAAGTCCATCGACAGGTGCATACGTCGCCGATGGGCGATGAACCGGGCGTGACTGGCCGTCCGGTCGAAGGTCGGACCGACCATTGCTCCGAGTCGGTCGAGCCGATCCGCGGGGAATCAGGCGGGCGGGGCCGTGGTCCGGTCCGGGTCGAGCGCGGCGAGGATCGCCTCGGCGGTCCGCCGGCCGATGCCCGGCACCTCGACGATCTCGTCGACCCCGGCAGCGGCCAGTCGCTTGACCGACCCGAAATGCCGCAGCAGCGCCTTGCGGCGTACCTCGCCGAGACCGGGCACGTTGTCCAGGCCGGAGGTGGTCATCCGCTTCGACCGGCGCTCCCGGTGGAACGTGATGGCAAAGCGGTGCGCCTCGTCCCGGACCCGTTGCAGCAGGTAGAGACCCTCGGAGGTACGCGGCATGATCACCGGGAACTCGTCGTCGGGCAACCACACCTCCTCCAGTCGCTTCGCCAGGCCGCAGAGCGCGACGTCGTCGATGCCGAGTTCGGCCAGCACCGCCGCGGCGGCGGCCACCTGAGGCTGCCCGCCGTCGACCACCACGAGCTGCGGGGGGTACGCGAACCTGCGCGGACGCCCGGTGGTCGGATCGATGCCGGGACGGTCCGGATCGGCCGCCATCTCCTCGCCCAGCTCACCGGTTTCCGCCCGGGTCTCCAGATAACGGGCGAACCGGCGGCGCAGCACCTCGGACATGGCGGAGAGGTCGTCGGTCGCGCCGCGCACCACGAACCGCCGGTATTCGCTCTTGCGAGGCAGCCCGTCCTCGAAGACGACCATGCTGGCGACCACGTCGGTGCCCTGGATCTGCGAGATGTCGTAACACTCGATCCGCAGCGGCGACGTACGCAGGCCGAGCGCCTCGGTGATCTCGTCGAGCGCCTTGCTCCGGGTGGTGAGGTCACCGGAACGGCGCAACTTGTGCCGGGTCAGCGCCTCACCGGCGTTGCGCCCGACGGTCTCCAGCAGCGTCCGCTTGTCGCCGCGCTGCGGCACCCGGAGGCTGACCCTGCTCCCCCGGTGCTCGGAGAGCCAGTCGGCGAGCGCGTCGGCGTCCGGCGGCAGGGCCGGCACCAGCAGCTCCCGGGGTACGTCGGTCTCGCCCTGCTCACCGCCGTAGACCTGGGTGCAGAAGTGGTGCACCAGGTCACCGGTGGTCAGGTCCTCGACCTTCTCCACCACCCAACCCCGCTGGCCGCGCACCCGACCGTCGCGTACGTGGAAGACCTGGACCGCCGCTTCGAGGGGGTCCTCGGCGAAGGCGACCACGTCCGCGTCGGTGCCGTCGCCGAGCACCACAGTCTGCTTCTCCATTGCCCGGCGCAGCGCGGCCACATCGTCGCGCAGCCGCGCCGCAAGCTCGAACTCCAGCTGCTCGCTCGCGTCGAGCATCTCCCGTTCGAGGCGGCGGACCATGGTGTCGGTCCGGCCGGCCATGAAGTCGCAGAAGTTCTCCACGATCTCCCGGTGCTCCTCGGCGGAGACCCGGCCGACGCAGGGCGCCGAGCACTTGCCGATGTCGCCGAGCAGGCACGGGCGACCGATCTGACCGGCCCGCTTGAACACCCCGGAGGAGCAGGTGCGCGACGGAAAGACACGTAACAGCAGGTCGAGGGTCTCGCGGATGGCCCAGGCGTGCGAGTACGGCCCGAAGTAACGGACCCCCTTGCGCTTGGCGCCGCGCATCACCTGGAGCCTCGGGTACTCCTCGTCGAGGGTGACGGCAAGGTACGGGTACGACTTGTCGTCCCGGTAGCGGACATTGAACCGGGGGTCGTACTGCTTGATCCAGGAGTATTCGAGCTGGAGCGCCTCGACCTCGGTGCCGACCGTGACCCAGTCGACCGAGGCGGCGGTGGTGACCATCTGCTGGGTCCGCTGGTGCAGGTTCCAGATCTCGCCGAAATAGGAGTTGAGTCGGCTGCGCAGGCTCTTGGCCTTGCCGACGTAGATCACCTTGCCGGTCGGGTCGCGGAAGCGGTAGACCCCGGGAGCCTCCGGGATCGTGCCGGGGGCGGGACGGTAGGTCGAGGGGTCAGCCACGCCAGCAAGCGTAGTCCGCGCCCCTGTCATTCCCGCCCAGGCTCGGCCCCCACTCCCCCAGCCCCGTGAGGCCCGTTTGGAAGGGCCCCTTCCTATACAGAAAGCGATAACAAGGGGCCCTTCCTTACCCTCAGGTGAGTTCGACGATCAGGCCGGGCTCGGCGGCGCCAACCTCACCGTCGTACGTCTCGCCGGCCGCCGCCTGCGCGGCGGTGCGGTCGGTTCCCGGCCAGAAGTGGGTCAGCAGCAGCATCCCGACACCTGCCTCGGCTGCCTGTGTGCCGGCCTGCCGGGCGCTGGTCAGGTCGTGTACGGAGTCCGCCGGCACCTCGTCGACGTGGCTCGCCTCGGCGAGCAGCAGGTCGGAGTCGTGGGCCAGTTCCACCACGTCCGGGCTCGGCCCGGTGTCGCCGGTGTACGTGAGCACCCGCCCACCGGAGGTCAGACGTATCCCGGCGTTCGGCACCCAGTGCGGCAGCAGCCGGGTCTCCGCCTCGAACGGGCCGATCCGCAGCCGGTCGCCGGCGTTGAACTCGTGCCGGACGTACGCGTCGTCGAGCATTCCGGGCCGGTCCAGCGCGAGTACCGCGTCCACGGCACCGGGCAGCGCGTACACCGGGAGTGCTGTGGGTTTCTCCGCCCGCAGATGGCGTGCCCGCAGCAGCGGGTTGAGGTCGGCGCAGTGGTCGGGATGACCGTGGCTGACGAAGACCGCGTCGACCTGCTCGGCGCCGATCCGCTCCAGCAGTCGCGGCAGGGTGGCGTACCCGATGTCGAGGAGCAGCCGGAAGCCGTCCTGTTCGACCAGGTATCCGCTGCACGCCTGGCCGGCTTCCGGCCACGCACCGCAGGCACCGAGCACGGTCAGCCGCATGCACGCATCGTAGAGCGGGCCCGGCCCTGACGCGGAGTGTCGCGCTTGCCGCGTCAGGCCGGCCCGCAGATCAGCCGAGGATGCGGCCCGCAGGTCAGGCGAGGGTGATGTTCTCCCCGTCGACCTTGACCTCCTTGGTCGCCAGCGGCCGGGTCGCCGGTCCGGTCTTCACCGAGCCGTCGGTGATCGAGAACTTGCTGCCGTGACAGGTGCAGTTGATCGTGCCACCGTCGACGCTGGTCACCGGGCAGTTCTGGTGGGTGCAGATCGCGCTGAACGCCTTGAACTGGCCAGCGGTCGGCTGGGTCACCACCACGTCCTTGGCCGCGAAGATCAGGCCACCGCCGACCGGCACCTCACCGGTCTTGGTCAGCACGTCCGCGCCGCCGCCGGTCGGGTCGCTCGCGCCCGGGTCGCTGCCCGGAGCGGCGTCGTCGGCACCGTCGGTGGAGTTGTCGGTGCCGCAGGCGGCGAGCACCACGGTCGCGCCTACGGCGCCCGCGCCCAACAGCATGGCGCGGCGGGTCTGCACCGGAGCGGTCACGATCTGATCGTCACTCATGCCTAGCCTTTCCTCTTCGACTGTGGCGGCCGTGTCTGGGCTGGTGCTACGGCCACGACAGTAGACACGCAAGATCCCCGGCATTGGTTCAGTTGGGCACGAATCAGACCCCGGACGCCGCTCGGCGCCCTCGGGCCGGGGTCGCCGCGGTCTTGGCCGCGCCGGCCTTGGCCTTCGTAGCCGTGGCCGGTGCCGCCGTGGCCGGCGCCGCCTTGGCCGCGCTCGTCCGCGTCTTCGCCGTCGCCGCGCCGTTGGCCTTGTCGGCCCGTGCGGTCGCCGTCTCCGAGCCCTTTGCCGTGCCCTTGAGACCGAGCACCGGACGGAGGAACTGACCGGTGTGGCTGGTCGGCACCTCGGCCAACTCCTCCGGCGTGCCGGCGGCGAGCATCAGGCCGCCCCGGTGGCCGCCCTCCGGGCCCATGTCGATCAGCCAGTCAGCGGTCTTGATCACGTCCAGGTTGTGTTCGATCACGATCACCGTGTTGCCCTTGTCGACCAGGCTCTCCAACACGCCGAGCAGCTTGCGGATGTCCTCGAAGTGCAGACCCGTGGTCGGCTCGTCGAGCACGTACACGGTCCGGCCGGTGGAACGTTTCTGCAGCTCGGAGGCGAGCTTGACGCGCTGCGCCTCGCCACCGGAGAGCGTCGGCGCGGACTGGCCGAGCCGTACGTAGCCGAGGCCCACGTCGACCAGCGTCTTGAGGTGCCGGTGGATCGCCGGGATCGCGGAGAAGAAGTCCGCCGCTTCCTCGATCGGCATCTGCAGTACGTCGGCGACGGTCCGCCCCTTGTAGTGCACCTCGAGGGTCTCCCGGTTGTACCGGGCACCCTTGCAGACCTCGCAGGGCACGTAGACGTCGGGCAGGAAGTTCATCTCGATCTTGATCGTGCCGTCACCACTGCACGCCTCGCAGCGTCCACCCTTCACGTTGAAGGAGAACCGGCCCGGGCCGTAGCCGCGTACCTTCGCCTCGGTCGTCTCGGCGAAGAGCTTGCGGACGTGGTCCCAGACCCCGGTGTACGTCGCCGGGTTGGACCTCGGCGTACGGCCGATCGGCGACTGGTCGACTCCGACGACCTTGTCCACGTGTTCGAGGCCGGCGACCCGGGTGTGCCGCCCCGGCACCATCCGCGCACCGTTGATCTGGTTCGCCAGGACCGCGTACAGGATGTCGTTGACCAGGGTCGACTTCCCCGAACCGCTGACCCCGGTGACGGCGGTGAACTGACCGAGGGGGAACGACACGGTCAGGTTGCGCAGGTTGTGCTCACGCGCTCCGTGCACCACCAGCTCACGTCCGGGCGTCTGCGGCCGGCGCTGCTTCGGGGTGGGGATCTTGCGGCGCCCGGAGAGGTAGGCGCCGGTGACCGACTCGGGATTTCTGAGCAGTTCGGGTACGGAGCCGCTGTGCACGATCTTGCCGCCGTGCTCGCCCGCACCCGGCCCGATGTCGACGATCCAGTCGGCGACCCGGATGGTGTCCTCGTCGTGCTCGACCACGATCAGGGTGTTGCCCAGGTTCTTGAGCCGGACCAGGGTCTCGATCAACCGGTGGTTGTCGCGCTGGTGCAGCCCGATCGACGGCTCGTCGAGCACGTAGAGGACGCCGACCAGACCGGAACCGATCTGGGTGGCGAGCCGGATGCGCTGGGCCTCGCCACCGGAGAGGGTGCCGGCCGGCCGGTCCAGCGAGAGGTAGTCCAGGCCGACGTCGACCAGGAAGCGCAGCCGGGCGTTGATCTCCTTGAGCACCCGCTCGGCGATCATCTTCTGCCGGTCGGTGAGTTCCAGTACGGCGAGCAGTTCGGCGCACTCGCCCACCGAGAGGGCGCAGGTCTCGGCGATGCTCCGACCGCCGAGGGTGACCGCGAGCACCTCGGGCTTGAGCCGGGCCCCGCCGCAGGCCGCACAGGGTACGTCCCGCATGTAGCCCTCGTACTTGTCCCGCGACCAGTCCGACTCGGTGTCGGCGTGCCGGCGCTCGATCCACTGCACCACACCCTCGAAGCCGGTGTAGTAGGAGCGTTCGCGGCCGTACTTGTTGCGGTAGCGCACGTGCACCTGGTCACCGGAGCCGTGCAGGATGGTCTTCTGCGCCCGCGAGGGAAGCTTGCGCCACGGGGTGTCGAGGTCGAAGTGCTCCGCCTCGCCCAACGCCTCCAGCAGGTGCAGGAAGTATTCCAGGGTCTGCCCCGACGACCAGGGCTGGATGGCCCCCTCGCGCAGGGTCCGCTCCGGGTCCGGTACGAGCAGTTCCGGATCCACCTCCTTCTTCGTACCCAGGCCGGTGCACTCGGGGCAGGCGCCGTACGGGGCGTTGAAGGAGAAGACCCGGGGTTCCAGGTCCTCGATCGCCAGCGGGTGGTCGTTCGGGCAGGCCAGGTGCTCGGAGTAGCGCCGCTCCCGGTCCGGGTCGTCCTCGGCCAGGTCGACGAAGTCGAGCAGGACCAGCCCACCGGAGAGGGCGAGCGCGGACTCCACCGAGTCGGTCAGCCGCTGCTTCGCCGAGGTCTTGACGGCAAGCCGGTCGACCACCACCTCGATGGTGTGCTTCTCCTGCTTCTTCAGCTTGGTCGCCGGGGACTCGCCGATGAACTCGGTCAGCGGGTAGACCGTGCCGTCGACCCGGGCCCGGGCGTACCCCTTGCCCTGGAGTTCGGCGAAGAGGTCGAGGTATTCCCCCTTGCGGCCACGGATCACCGGCGCGAGCACCATGAACCGGGTGCCCTCCTTCATCGCCAGCACCCGGTCGACGATCTGCTGCGGGCTCTGCTTGGAGATCCGCTCCCCGCAGACCGGGCAGTGCGGCTCGCCGACCCGGGCGTAGAGCAGGCGGAGGTAGTCGTAGACCTCGGTGATCGTGCCCACCGTCGAGCGAGGGTTGCGCGAGGTGGACTTCTGGTCGATCGACACCGCCGGGCTCAGCCCCTCGATGAAGTCGACGTCTGGTTTGTCCATCTGGCCGAGGAACTGCCGAGCGTACGAGGAGAGCGACTCCACGTAGCGTCGCTGACCCTCGGCGAAGATCGTGTCAAAGGCCAGGCTCGACTTGCCCGAGCCGGAGAGCCCGGTGAAGACGATCATTGCGTCCCGCGGCAGGTCGAGGTTGACGTCGCGCAGGTTGTGCTCGCGCGCGCCGCGAATGATCATGCGGTCGGCCACTGTCCGTGTACTCCCGGGGAGAAGAAAGCGAGAACCTGCCCGTCGGGACAAGTTTCTACTGCTCGAAAAGATTCTGCTTTTAGGTCCGGTTCAGCAACTGCGTCCAGTCCGCCGGTTATGTCCAACCCGGCGACTGCCCAGTCAGCGATCTTGGCACCGGTTCCGATGGTCCGGCAGACGCCAAGAATGCGCCTCGGCAACTCTAGCCCCGGCGTACGACACTTTCTCCCAGCCGGACGTCTGCCCTGGTCAGCGACGTGGCCCCCCGCGCCAGAGCCGGCCGGACCGGGCCGGTTGCGGGCGGGCTCGACGGCGGGCGGACATCGAACCAAAGCCGGTCCGCCGAACCAGCACCGGTTCGCCCGGGGCGCCGCGTCGAACCGGACAGAGATCGGGTTACGGGCGGATCCGGCGCTCCGGTCGCGTACGTCGCCGCCCGGCCCGCGCCTCGGCTGCCAGTCGCGTCTCCCGTCGCCGGGTCTCGAAGGCAACCTCGCGTTGCAGTTTGCACCAGCTCTCCCACCGGCGCGGAGTGAGATCCCCCTCCTCGAGCGCGGCCCGGACCGCGCAGCCCGGCTCCACCCGGTGCGAACAGTCGTCGAACCGGCAGGCCGCCGCCAGCTCCGCGACGTCGGCGAAGGCCAGATCCAGCCCACCGGCCGCGTCGAGCAGACCCACCGCCCGGATGCCGGGGGTGTCGAGCACCGCACCACCGCCGGGGATCGGGATCAACGCCCGGTGGGTGGTGGTGTGCCGGCCCTTGCCGTCCACCCCACGGATCCCCTGGGTCACCATCACGGTTACCCCGGCCAGCGCGTTGACCAGCGTCGACTTGCCCGCACCGGAGGGCCCGAGCAGCGCCAGCGTCCGGCCGGCACCGGCTCGTGGCCGCAGCTCGTCCAGGCCACTACCGGTCTGCGCGCTGACCGGCAGCACCCGTACCCCGGGCGCCAGCTCGGCCACCTGCGCGGCGACCGCCGCCGGATCAGCGGCAAGATCACATTTGGTGAGCAGCACCATCGGTTCCGCCCCCGAAGCCCAGGCGAGGGCGAGCATCCGTTCGATCCGCGCCATGTCCGGCGTCGGATGCATCGGCTCGACCACCGCCGCGGTGTCGAGGTTGGCCGCGAGCACCTGCTCCACGGCGGCCTTGCCGGCGATCCGGCGCACGATCGCCGTCCGCCGGGGCAGCACCACCTCGGCGGTTACCCGGTCGTCCGGCCAGTGCCGGACCAGCACCCAGTCCCCGACACAGGGCAGCCGGGTGGGATCACCGGCCGCCCCGGCCAGGATCGTCCCGGCCAGACTGGCCCGGAAGGTGCCGTCGGCACGGAGTACGGTGCAGACCCCCTGATCCACCCGGACCACCCGGCCCGGCCGCAGATCGCGCCGCCCGGAGGCGGCGTTGGCGAAAGCGGCGTCCCAACCCAGGGACGCAAGATCGAACCTCATGTCAACCCTCGTCAGACGTGGTGAAACGGGATGTGGGAGACGCGCACGGCGACCGGCATGATCCCCACCTCCCTCCCACTCCCGGGTGACGCGTTCAGCTCGAACGGTAGAGGCTCCCTCCGATCCCCCGAAAGCCATTTCCCGGTACGGCCCGCCGATGACCACCGGCGGGGTCGGGACGACTAGGGTCGAATACGTGACAGTTGACCCACTGGTACTCAGCGCCGAAGTGGACCGGGCCACGGAGCGGCTGCTCCGTACCGCCGGCACGTTCGACGCGACGGCCCTGGCCGAACCGTCGCGACTGCCCGGCTGGAGTCGTGGGCACGTACTGGCCCATCTCGCGCGCGGCGCCGACGCGCTGGTGAACCTGCTCAGCAGCGCACACACCGGGCGGGACATCCCGGCGTACGCGAGCGCGGACGCCCGGGACGCCGAGATCGTGGCCGGTGCCGGCCGCGCGATCGACGAACACCTGGACGACCTGCGCGGCAGCGCCAAGCGCTTCGCCGAGGCGTGCGCCGCCATGCCGGCCGAGCGCTGGGCGGCGGTGGTCCACTCGCACCGCGGCGACCGGGTCGCGGCGATCCTGGTCTGGACCCGGCTGCGCGAGCTCGAGGTGCACCACGTCGACCTGGACGCCGGCTACGACATCGTCGACTGGCCCGAGGGGTTTGGCCAACGGGTGCTCAACGAGGCCGCCACCGACCTGGGTCAACGTCCCGACGTACCCCCGCTGGTGCTGCACCCCACCGACACCGGCCGCGCCCTGACCATCGGCGCACCGGGCCACGGCCCGACCGTCTCCGGCCCGGTGCGCACCCTGGCCGGTTGGCTGATCGGCCGTTCGGCCGGCGCCGGACTCACCGTCACCCCCGCTGGCCCCCTCCCCACCCCACCGGACTGGATGTAGAGGTACGGACATGAGTTACCGCGGAGATGTCTCGACCGGCGGCGCGCCGGACGTACGGGAGCTGGACAGCCTCATCATCACCAAGGTGTCGGTCGGCCCGATGGAGAACAACGCCTACCTGGTGCGCTGCCGCTCGACCGGGGACCAGGTGCTGATCGACGCCGCGAACGAGGCGCCCCGGCTGCTGGATCTCGCCGGTGAGACCGGGCTCAGCCACGTGATCACCACGCACCGGCACATGGACCACTGGGTGGCCCTGGAGGAGGTGGTGGCGGCCACCGGCGCGGTGAGCCTGGCGCACACCGCCGACGCCGAAGGGCTGCCGATCGACTCCGAGACGCTGGTCGACGGCGACACCGTACGGGTGGGTGGCTGCGCGCTGGAAGTGATCCACCTGGTCGGGCACACCCCGGGTTCGATCGCCCTGCTCTACCAGGACCCGGCCGGCATCCCACACCTGTTCACGGGCGACAGCCTCTTTCCCGGCGGGCCGGGAAAGACCACGGATCCGGCCCATTTCGAGAGCATCATGAACGACCTGGAGTCCAAGGTCTTCGGGCGGCTGCCGGACGAGACCTGGTTCTACCCGGGTCACGGGCGGGACTCCACCCTCGGTGCCGAACGCCCGAGCCTGGGCGAATGGCGGGCCCGGGGCTGGTAGTCAGAGCTCGAAGAGGTCCTTGAGCGCCTCGACGATCCGGGACATGCTCGCCCCGGTGGCCATGCCGACCCGTTCGACACCGGCCACGGCGGGCACCCGGCGCATCCGGTTGACCACCACCACCCCGGTCATCGGGTCGGTCTCCGCCAGCGGCACCACGAACGGCGGCAACTCCTCGGTGCCGCGCTGCCGGACGATCGGGGCGCAGTACGGGGACGCGCTCGGCCGATCATTGTGGGCGTCACCGGAGAGGACGATGACGCGGTACCGCACCTGCGTGGGGTCGCCGACGGTCCAGATCTCACCCCGGTTCACGCTGCCTCGACCAGATCGGTCCAGCCGGCTTCGAGGTTGTCGGCGAGCCGGTCGAATCCGTCGAGTTCGTCGCGTACCTCCGGGTTCGCGGCCAGCCACTCGTCCTGCCGGCGGGCGGCGTGGCGCAGCGCCTCCCGGCGCGCGGCCCGGTCGATCCACGCGGACAGGGACATGCCCTCCTGGCCGGCGGCGGCGCGAGCACGCGCGAGCGTATCCGGGTTCAGGCTGAGTGTGACCTTGTCTGCCATACGGGTCACCATACTCGCGGTGGTATTCACGGAGGTACGTCCCAGCCGGGCGCGTCGCACCGAGGTCCCTTGAGGGACAAACCAGGCGATTCACTCGGTCCGACGGCTCCACCAGCAGGTCCGACCATGGGCGGACGCCCAGGCAGCGGCTAACCTCGGCGGGTGAACTGGCTCGACATCATCGGTTGGAGCGGCTCGGCGCTGCTGGTCTGGTCCCTGCTACAGACGCGGGTGCTCCGGCTGCGCGCGCTCAACCTGGTCGGCTCCCTGGTGCTGATCGGCTACAACGCCGCGCTCGGGGTCTGGCCCGGAGTCGGGCTCAACGTGGTGATCGCGATCATCAACGTCTGGTACCTCCGCCGGATGCTCGCCACCCGACACGACGAGCGGACCTACGAGGTGGTCGAGGTCGGCACCGGCGACGGCTTCCTCAACCACACGCTGCGCGTACACGCGGCGGACATCGCCCGGTTCAACCCCGAGTTCCGGTGGGGCGGCGCCGACCCGGACCGGTCGGCCTTCCTGGTCGTACGCGCCGACGAGGTGGTCGGGGTGGTGCTGGTGAACGGGGCCGGCGGGGACGTCGCCCGGGTCGAACTCGACTACGTGACCCAGCGGTTCCGGGACTTCACCCCGGGCGAGTTCGTCTACCGGCGCAGCAGCCTCTTCACCAACCGCGGCTACCGGCGGGTGCTCACCCCACCCGGCATGGTGGCGCCGTACTACGACCGGCTCGGCTTCCGCCGCGAGGGCGACTCGTACGTGCTCGACCTGCCGCCGGTCAGTCCCGGAGCCGGAGCTGGAGTACGTCCATCCGACTGATCTCCGCGTTGGGGACCTCGTCGCTGACCGACCCCTCGTAGCTCGCCAGTACCTGGAACCGGTCGGCCGGCAGGTACGCGCGACCGGGATCGCCGACCAGGACCCGGGCCCCCCGGGCGGCCGCCCGCTCGAGGAAGGGCAGCATCCGTTGCGCCAGCCCTCGGCGATAGAAGACGTCGCCGGCCAGGACCAGGTCCACGCCGGCCCCGTCGCCGTCGAGCAGGTCACCGCCGGCCTGGCGCACCTGGATGTCGTTGGCGCGCGCGTTCATGCCGATCACGGCCAGCGCGTACGGGTCGATGTCGTTGGCGGCCACCGTCGCCGCCCCGGCGAGCCCGGCTGCGATCGCGGCCAGACCGGAGCCGGACGCGAGGTCCAGCACCCGCCGGCCGGTGACGACATCCGGGTTGTCCAACACGTACCGGGCGAGTGCCTGCCCGCCGGGCCAGGCCGACGCCCAGTACGGCGGCGGCAGCACCGTCCCCGCCTCGGCCTCCATCCGGGCCCACCAGACGATCGCGTCCTCGGCCAGGTGCAGGCGTACCTCGGGCACGAAGGGCACCTCGACCAGGCGGAGTCGATCAAGCCCGCCGGACTCCGCGCCGGCCACCTTGCCCTCGAGATCGGCAAGCGGGTCCGCTGTCCGTCTCGTCACCGACACAGCATGACGCAGCCGCACCCCATCGGCACCGTTATTGGCCTCCTGTCGCCGAGCCGCGACTTCGCGTCGCATCAGGCGGGTCGGGCCGCTAGTGTCGGTGACGTGTGGGACGACCACCGTCGCACACCTGTTAAGGAGATTTGGATGGCAACCGGCACCGTGAAGTGGTTCAACTCTGAAAAAGGCTTCGGCTTCATCGAGCAGGACGGTGGAGGGCCGGACGTCTTCGTCCACTACTCCGCCATCGACAGCCAGGGTTACCGCGAGCTCAACGAGGGTCAGCAGGTCGAGTTCGAGGTAACCCAGGGGCAGAAGGGTCCGCAGGCAGCGAACGTACGTCCGCGCTGAGCCAGCGGCGACGGGCATTGAGCAGCACGACCCAGCCGACGGTCAGTCCGATTCCGACCGTGGCCAGCATCGTGAACGACTCTCCGGGTAGTAGTCCCCCGAGCGAGTTCGCCGCAGTGCCCAGCAGCACGTACAGCCCGGCCCAGAGCGCGGCGCCCAACGCCGCGCAGGACACGAAACGGCGGTAGGACATCCGTAGACCGCCGGCGGCCAGTGGCAGCAACGCGTTGAACACCGGCAGGAACGGGGCAACCATCACCATCCGTCCGCCACCGCGGTTCAGGATGCCCTCGGCGGCGGCCCACCGCGCCTCGCCGATCCAGGTCCCGATCCGGCCGCGCCGGATCCGGTCACCGAAGTAGCGGCCGGCGAGGAAGCTCAACGACCAGCCGACCACGCAGCCGGCGATCACGCTGAGGTAGGCACCGGCGGGTCCGCCCGGTCGGCCGGTGCCCACCACAGCGAGCACCGCGATGTCGCCGGGCACCAGCACGCCCACCAGCGGAATGGTGTCCAGGAGCATGACCAGGCCCAGCCCGGTGAGGTACAGCACGATCGGTAACTCACCCAGTTGCGTCAACCAGTCACTCACGGCCGCCCCCATGCCTCATGTATCCCACCGTAGGGGCGCTGGCAAGCGCGGACATCCGGGACAGACCCTCGACCGACGTCGAAAACCCCTGAACAGTCTCAGGGTGCTCCCCGATTTCCCGGTGGGAACCGAAACTGTCTCGCCATTGATTGCCGTCTCCGCCGGGAGCGGCTACGGTCAGCGGCCGTGGACGCTGACTTCCTCATCATCGGCGGTGGGATAGCGGGCGCCAGCGCGGGCTATCACCTGGCCGCGTACGGGCGGGTGATCCTGCTGGAGATGGAGTCGGTCGCCGGCTACCACGCGACCGGCCGTTCGGCGGCGCTCTTCTCGGAGTACTACGGGGGCCCGGTGGTCCGGGCGCTCACCTCGGCGAGCCGGTCGTTTCTGGACGCCCCACCGCCCGGTTTCAGCGCCACTCCCCTGTTGACCCCACGGGGGGTGCTGGCGCTCTCGCCGGCCGGCGAGGACGAGAGCTTCGACGCGGCGCTCGCCGACGAACTGGCCGCGCCGACCCCGGCCCGCGAGATCGACGTGGACGAGGTGCAGCGCTACTGCCCGATCGTCCGCCCCGGCCGCTACCACCGGGCGATGGTCCGCCCGGCCGCACAGGACATCGACGTGGACGCCCTGCATCAGGGATTCCTACGGGGGATCCGGGCCAACGGCGGCCAGGTGGTCCGCTCCGCACGGGTACGGTCGCTCACCCGACTGCCCGACGGCTGGCGGGCGGAGACCGGGGTCGGCCAGTTCACCGGAGCCCAGGTGGTCAACGCCGCGGGCGCCTGGGCCGACCAGGTGGCGGAACTGGCCGGGGTACGGCCGGTCGGGCTGACCCCGCTGCGCCGTACGGCGTTCCTGGTGGACCTGCCCGACGGCGTACGCGCGGAGCACTGGCCGATGGTGTCGGACGTGGCCGAGACGTTCTACTTCAAACCGGAGTCGGGGCGTCTGCTCATCTCGCCGGCCGACGCCACGCCGACCCCGCCGGGGGATGTCCGGCCGGACGACCTCGACATCGCGGTGGGCGCGGCCCGGGTCGAGGAGGCGACGACGCTGAGCATCCGGCGGGTGCACCACGCCTGGGCCGGGTTGCGGACCGCCGCCGCCGATGACGTGCCGGTGGTCGGCCGCTCCGCCGAGGTGGAGGGGTTCCTCTGGTTCGCCGGGTTGAGCGGGTACGGGATGCAGGTGGCGCCGAGCCTCGGCCGGCTGCTGGCGGCGCTGGTGACCGGTGTCCCCCCGGCCGGCCCGCAGATCGATCCCACCCCGGTGGCCCCCAACCGCTTCCACTGACCCCGCCGCACCTCACCCCCGACCCCCGCCGCCGCACCCCGCCGCGCCGCGCCGCCGCACCCCGCCGCGCCGCGCCGCGCCGCGCCGTAGGCGTTAGGAAGGGCCCCTTCCTCTACCAGAAGCGATAACAAGGGGCCCTTGCTTACACCGGGGAGGGGCGGGGTGGGCGAGTTCGGCTGGGAGCGTATTCGCTGTCGGCAGAAGCAGAGCCGGTCGGGTCGGCGGTCCGCCTAGCGTGGGCGCATGGACAGGACGGCATTGGTCATCGGGGCGACCGGGCAGGTCGGGCGCGCCACCGTACGCGCGCTGGTGCAGGACGGCTGGCAGGTCCGGGCCGGCTCCCGGGGTGGTCGGGGCGGCCCGCTGTGGCCGATCGACTGGCACGTGCACCCGGTGGCGTTGGACCGGGAGGACGACGAGCAGTTGGTTGCCGCGGTCGGCGGCGGGGTGGACCTGGTGGTCGACACCGTGGCGTACGGCACCCGGCACGCTCAGCAGTTGATCGACCTTGCCGACCGGATCGGGTCGGCGGTGGTGCTGTCGAGCGCTGCCGTCTACCTCGACGACCAGGGGCGGGGGTTCGGTGCGGACGGGGTCACCTTTCCCGTACCGATCGCCGAGACCCAGCCGACCACCGCGCCGGGGGTGGGCGACTACGCGGCGGAGAAGGCGGGCCTGGAACGGGAACTGCTCGCCGCCGGGGCGATCCTGCCGACCACGCTGCTGCGCGCGGGCGCGATCCACGGGCCGCACACCATCCATCCGCGGGAGTGGCACTTCGTCAAGCGGGCGCTGGACCGCCGGCCGACCCGGGTGCTCACCTACGGCGGCGAGAGCCGCTTCCACCCGGTCTCGACCGCGAACCTGGCCGAGTTGATCCGGCTGGCGGCGGCCGAACCGGGTGCCCGGGTGCTCAACGCCGCCGATCCGGAGGCGCCGACCGTTCGGGAAATCGGTGCCGCGATCCACTCGGTGCTCGACCACACCGCCGACGAGGTGCTGATCGACGGTCCGTCACCGGCGCCGCCGGTCGGCGAGACGCCCTGGTCGACACCGAAACCGGTGGTGTTGGACATGGGCGTCGCCGAGCGGAAACTCGGCTACCGACCGGTCACCGGTTATCTGGAGTCGCTGCCACGGACGGTGAGCTGGCTGGTGGACGCCACCCGGGACCGGGACTGGCGGTCGGTCTTCACCGACCTGGCGCACAACTACCGGACCGACTACTTCGACTACGCCGCCGAGGATGCCTGGCTGGCCCGGCACCGCTAGTGGTCCCCAAGGGGTCCGCGGGGGCCGCCCGGGGCCCACGGGCGGCCGGCGGTGCCGGTTGCGCGGCGGTTCAGTTCTGCAGGTAGCCCTGGGAGACGCGGGCCTCGGCCAGCAGCCGGGCGAACGCGTCCGCGTTCCCCTCGACGAGCAGGGGCACGGTCGCCCCGCCACCGAGCGAGCGCAGGTAGTTGAACTCGACCGGGCCGATGTGGCGGACCTTGCCGCTGTCGTGCACGAGGAAGATCGGGCTGGGGTTCTGTGTGGTGCTCTGGATGAGATACATGGGACGCACCTTTCTGGTCGTCGATCTCCTAGTCGTCGATGATCCATCTGTGCCGGGGCCGCTCCGGAACGGGAACGGGGGTTGCTGAGTCCTCGCCGGCGAGTTCCAGCGCCCGGGCGACGATGTCCGGCTTCTGAGCGATGATGGCGGGGCCGGGACACTGGGGGTGACCCCAGTTGACACCGTTCTCCGCCCCCATGCTGTGGTGGCCGAGACCCCGCCCGGAGGGACTGGTGGCGATCTGCAGGGGGATGTCGTAGATCTGGTTGGCGCGTACCAGCAGGCGCGCGTTCGCCTCGATCTGTTGTGCGGTGAGTGCGCCCGGAACAAAACCCTCGTTCTCCACACTGAGCCACGTGGGGTTGCCGGACCGTTGTGCCCATGACCGGATGTCGGTGTCCACCATCTGCGCGATCCGGCCGTCCTTCGCGATCACGAAGTGCGACGAGACGCGGGCGGAGGGATTCTTCTGCCAGGCGATGGTGCCCTCGAAGTAGCCCTCGGCGATGTGCAGCACGATGCCGCGATGTTCGACCATCCGGTCGGTGGCCTCATTACCGTTTCTGTCGCCGTCGCCCGAGTTGACGGTGGGGCCACGCCAGGTGGCGAGATCGGTCCAGAGTGCCATTGAATTCTCCCTATCGGCGCGCCTTAACCCGGAATGGATTGACAATGCCGATCGTCCAACCTGTCCGACTTGAGCGTATCGTCGCCCGCACGCCGCTGACCAGGGAAAACGTGTGCCAACTTCTGTCGCGCGCGCGTCAGATCCACTACCGGGGGAGTGCCGGTAGTCGATCTATAAACGATTCGATCAAAGGGGACGGTGGATCAGGAAGAACCGGGGAATCCGATCAGAATGCCAGGCACTCGCACTCGGTCATCAACGTACGGACGTTGTCGGTGTACCGGATGTTCGAAACCTTCAGGTCGTACGTGCCGTCGGGCTTCTCCACGAGCACGGTGCCGGGGCCCATGTTGTACGAGGAGATGACCGCGTTCAACAGGCACGGGTCCACGTGGTCGACACAGTCCGCCGGATCGATCGAGTAACCGAGCCCGCTCAGGTCACCGAGGTACCTGATCAACCAGGCCAGGTAGTTCGCCCCGAGCGTGGCGTTGTCCTGGTACTTCCGGATGTCGAGCGACTTGTCGAACCGGTTGTTCACCTGGTCCGCCGTACCCGGCATCACCTGCATCAGCCCGACTCCGCCGTCGCAGGCCTCGATGTTGGACTGCCAGCCGCTCTCCTGCCAGGCGATCGCCTTGACCAGTGCGACCGGCACCTTGATCTCCGGCGCGGAGACCGGCCAGTAACTGACCCCGGCGGCGGTGGTCAACGCCGCCTTCACCTCTGCCCGGCTCGCCTGGGTGCCGACGTACTTCGGTGCGGTGCAGCTGGCCGGGGCGGGCTGGATCGCTGGCGGCGGCGGCACGTCCGCCTTCGGCACCTGCTTCGGCGGCGCCTTCGGCTTCGACGTCTTGGGCTTGCTGGTGGTCGCGCTCGGGGTGGGTGTCCGGCTCGGACCGGCGCCCAGTCCCTCCGCCGTTGACCCGGTCGGCGCGGCGCTGGTGGGCTCCCCCGCGGACGGGCCCGCCGAGCCGTCGACGGTCACCCCGACCGGGGCGCCCACCGCCTCGACATCGCCGCTGTCCCCGCCACCGCAACCGGTCGCCGCGGCGACCAGGAGCAGAACACCCGCGGCCACACCGATCCGTCGCGTCCATCCACCCATCGGAGCCTCCCCCAGTCCGGTCCGAGCGCGAACCTTACAAGGTCAGGCGGCCGTCCGGGGGCCTCGACCGGCGGGGTTCACCGCCCTAACGGGCACGCCACCATCAGCCGACCGGCCGGGGCGTTGCTGGTGGCTGGGCACGTACGGCCCGGTCCCGGGTGGCCCAGGCGACCATGAAGACCACCGTCCACAACGCCCCCAGCAGGATCGAGGTGACCGTCTCGCTCGCCGAACTCCAGCCGACGTAGAGCCGGGCCGCCGCGATCATGAACACCCCCACCGCCGCCGACGTCCAGGCCGCCACCGCGAACGGCCACCGGCTCTGGCGGGCCAGCAACCAGGCGAGCGTGCAGAGACTCGCGGTCACGATCACGTTCTGGTTCGGGAAGGAGGTCACCGTCGCACCGACCAGGGTCGGGGTGCGCTGACCCGGCTGGGTGAGGTCCGCCACCAGGGCGAGCAGCACCAGTGGCAGGGACGCCCCGACCGTGCCCACCACGCTGACCAGATCCGCCTGCCAGGGCCGCGACCGCCAGCCGACCAGCACCGCGACCAGGGCCACCGCGATGATCAGGAACGATCCTCGGAAGATGTTGAGCACGGTGACCGCGGCGTCGACCGTACCCTCGGCCCGCTGCTGGGTGAACCAGTCCGCGATCGCGTGGTCGACCACGTACAGGCCGCTCTGGTGGACCACCACGTCGACCAGGTAGGCCAGCACGAGCCCGCTGGCGAAGAGCAGACCCAGCCCGGCGGCCAAGTTGATCAACAATGTCCAGCCGGGGCCGATGTGCATCGCGAGCAGGAAGAACAACACACCGTACCGGCCGGCGAGCCAACGTACCGGCGGGAGCGCCCGAGCCCGACCCAGCAGCGCCCGTACCGGATCGGGATTGCGGCCCAGCCAGCGCCCGACCAGGACGATCACCACCACCGCGACCAGCAGCACCAGCACCGCCCCGGTCGCCTTGCCGAGATAACTGGAAACGGTCTCGTACGACTCACCGGCCAGGTAGCCGACCACCACCGAGCCGCCGACCCAGCTGACCACCCCGGCCAGGTTCCACGGAGCGAACCGCCGGTACGGCATCCCGGCGTTCCCGGCGAGCCGGGGAACCAGGGTCCGGGCGTACGCGATCCAACGCGCCACCAGCACCGCCCGCCCGCCGAGCCGGTCGAGCATCTCGTCCGCCTTCGCCCAACGGCGCGTGCCGATCCGCTGCCCCCACTTGCTGGCCCGCAGCCTCGGCCCGTGCCGACGACCGCTGCGGAACGCCACCGAGTCACCGAGCAGCGCCGAGGAGATCATCACCACCAGCGCCGTGCCAAGATCCAGCGTGCCGGTGTACGCCAGGAACCCGACCAGCAGCAGGGTCGCCTCGCTCGGCACCAGCAGCCCCAGCACCAACAGCCCGGTCTCCCCCGCGACCAGTGCCGCCGCAACAAGGTAGACCAGCAGCGGCGGCAGCTGTTCCAACAGCTTCACCACCGAATGCATATCCACCCCCGGACCACGCCGGCCAGCATGACAGCCCGGTACGACCCCATGACAGCAGTTTGAGGGAGATCCCGACCACCTCTGGGGTGACCCCGACGCAAAGCCGCATGGGCAGGAGGGAGGATAGAGGTATGCAGACCCGCGCCGACCTACGCAACGTCGCCATTATCGCTCACGTTGACCACGGCAAGACAACCCTGGTTGACGCCATGCTGCGACAGGCCGGTGCGTTCCACGCCCGGGCCGAGATGGCCGACCGGGTGATGGACTCCATGGACCTTGAGCGAGAAAAGGGCATCACCATTCTCGCCAAGAACACCGCCGTACGCTACGTGCCGCCGGACGGCAGCGACCCGGTGGTGATCAACATCATCGACACCCCCGGCCACGCCGACTTCGGTGGCGAGGTCGAACGCGGCCTCACCATGGTCGACGGGGTCGTCCTCCTGGTCGACGCGAGCGAGGGACCGCTGCCGCAGACCCGCTTCGTGCTCCGCAAGGCGCTCAAGGCCCGCATGCCGATCATCCTGGTGATCAACAAGGTGGACCGACCGGACGCCCGGATCAAGGAGGTCGTCGACGACACGTACGAGCTCTTCCTCGACCTCGACGCCGACGAGGAACAGATCGACTTCCCGATCATCTACGCCTGCGCCCGCGACGGCATCGCCTCGCTGACCCAGCCCGCGGACGGCACCATCCCCGACGACAGCACCTCGCTGGAGCCGCTGTTCCGCACCCTGCTCGGCACCATCCCGCCGCCGGCCTACACCGAGGGCGCACCGCTCCAGGCGCACGTCACCAACCTCGACGCCTCGCCGTTCCTCGGCCGGCTCGCCCTCTGCCGGGTCCGCGAGGGCACCATCCGCAAGGGCGAGACCGTCGCCTGGTGCCGCATCGACGGCACCACCGAGCGGGTCCGGATCTCCGAGATGCTGATGACCGACGGCCTCGAACGTAAGCCCGCCGAGTCGGCCGGCCCCGGCGACATCATCGCCGTCGCCGGCATCCCCAACATCATGATCGGTGAGACGCTGGCCAACGTCGACGACCCGCGGCCGCTGCCGCTGATCACCGTCGACGAGCCGGCCATCTCGATGACCATCGGCACCAACACCTCGCCGCTGGTCGGTCGGGTCAAGGGCTCCAAGGTCACCGCCCGGATGGTCAAGGACCGGCTGGACAAGGAACTCATCGGCAACGTCTCGCTCCGGGTCCTGCCGACCGAACGGCCGGACGCCTGGGAGGTCCAGGGCCGTGGCGAACTCGCCCTGGCCATCCTGGTCGAACAGATGCGCCGCGAATCGTACGAACTGACCGTCGGCAAGCCCCAGGTGGTCACCAAGGAGATCGACGGCAAGACCTGCGAGCCGGTCGAACGCCTCACCATCGACTCGCCGGAGGAGCACCTCGGCGCGATCACCCAGCTCCTCGCCACCCGCAAGGGCCGGATGGAGCAACTGGTCAACCACGGCACCGGCTGGATCCGGATGGAGTGGCTGGTCCCGGCCCGCGGCCTGATCGGCTTCCGGACCGAGTTCCTCACCGACACCCGGGGCACCGGCATCCTGCACCACGTCTTCGAGTCGTACGAGCCGTGGTTCGGCGAACTGCGTACCCGCAACAACGGTTCGCTCGTCGCCGACCGGGCCGGCGTGGTCACCCCGTTCGCCATGATGAACCTCCAGGAACGCGGCGTGCTCTTCGTCGAACCGACCAGCGAGGTCTACGAGGGCATGCTGGTCGGTGAGAACTCCCGCTCCGACGACATGGACGTCAACATCACCAAGGAGAAGAAGCTCACCAACATGCGCTCCTCCACCAGTGACGAGACGGAGAAGCTGATCCCGCCGCGCAAGCTGTCGCTGGAGCAGGCGCTGGAGTTCTGCCGTGAAGACGAGTGCGTCGAGGTGACGCCGAACGCGATCCGACTGCGCAAGGTCGTACTCGACCAGAACGCACGCGGCCGGGCCGCGGCGCGCCGCAAGCACGCCGGCTGACCCCACCCACGGCGCTCCCCCGGGCTGCCGCCGATCGACTACGGTCGGCGGCATGACCTGGGAGAGGCTCGACGCGGAGCTGGCCGACACGGCCGGCACGGTCTCGGTGTACGCGGGACGGCTCGACGCCGCACCCGCGTACACCCGGCTGCCGGATCGCACCCACTACGCCGCCAGCACCATGAAGGTCGCGGTGCTCGGTGCCCTCTACCGGGCCGCCGACACCGGCACCCTCGACCTGGACGCGCCGGTCCCGATCGAGAACGAGTTCGACTCCGCCCAGCCCGACGCACCCCGGTTCCGGTGCGCCTCGAGCTACGACGACGACCCCGCGGTCTGGGCCCGGGTCGGCGGCCACGCACCCCTGCGCTGGCTGGCCCACCGCATGATCGTCCGGTCCAGCAACCTCGCCACCAACCTGCTCCTCGGGCACGTCGGCCTCCCCGCCGTCAACGCCGTCTGGGACCTCGCCGGCGCCCGGCACAGCCACACCGGGCGCGGCATCGAGGACTTCGCCGCCCGGGACGCCGGCATCGACAACCCGGTCACCGCCGCCGACCTCGCCACCCTGCTCGGCACCATCGCCCGGGGCGCCCAGGTCACCGGCCCGCTCGCCACCCCGGCGACCTGCGCCGCCATGCTCGACGTGCTCCTCGCCCAGGAACACCGCGAGGACCTCGCCGCCGGACTACCGGCCGGTACCCGGGTCGCCCTCAAGAACGGCTGGGTACGAGGCGTCCGGCACGCCGCCGGGGTGGTCTTCCCCGACGACGCACCCCCGTACGCCCTCGCCGTCTGCACCAGCCACCACCCCGACGGCGGCGAACCCGACCAGACCGCCCGGCGGCTGATCGCGCGCGTCTCCGCCACCGTATGGGCCGCCCGCCGCGACCTCCTCCCCGACCGAACACCCCCCGAACGATGATCACCAGCCGGTAGGGTGCCGGAATGGCCATCGCCGCCGTCCGCACCCACCGTCTCAGCGCCCCACTGCACACCCCGTTCGTCACCGCGCTACGCCGGACCACCACGGTGCAGAGCCTGATCGTCGAGGTCGTCGACAGCGACGGGCGTTCCGGCTTCGGCGAGGCACCCCAGGTCTGGCAGGTGACCGGCGCGTCGGCCGCCGGGGCACAGGCGTGCGTGGAGGAACTGCTCGCCCCACTCCTGATCGGCCGGGACGCCGACGACCTCGTCGCCCGCTGCGCCGAACTGCACCGGGCGGTCGCCGGCAACGAGGCAGCCAAGGCCGCCACCGACACCGCCCTGCACGACCTGGCCGCCCGGCGGCTCGGCATACCCCTGGTCCGGCTGCTCGGCGGCACCCGCCTGCGGGTACCGACCGACGTGACCCTGGCCGCCGGTGAGGCCGGCGCACTCGCCGCCGCCACCACCCACCGGATCGCCGAGGGCTTCACCGTACTGAAAATCAAGGTCGGTGCCGACGCCGCCGGTGACCTGGCCCGGGTACGCGCCGTCCGGGCTGCGGCCGGACCCGACACCCTGATCCGGCTCGACGCCAACCAGGGCTGGACCCCACGCGAGGCGGTGCGCGTGATCCGGGGCATCGAGGACGCGGGACTGGACGTCGAACTCGTCGAGCAGCCGGTGTCCCGGTGGGACCTGGACGGGCTCGCCTGGGTCAGTGACCGGGTCAACGTACCGATCCTCGCCGACGAGTCCGTCTTCGGACTCCGGGACCTGGTAGCCGTGATCCACCGGCGGGCAGCGGACATGGTGAACGTGAAACTGGCCAAGTGCGGCGGCCTCGGACCCGCGCGCGGCCTGCTCGAACTCGCCGCCGCACACGGTATGGGCACCATCGTCGGCTCGATGATGGAGAGCCAGATCGGACTGGGCGCCGCCGCCAGCCTGGTCGCCGCGTACGGCACCAGCGCCACCTCCGACCTCGACGCCGCCTGGTGGCTCGCCTCGTCACCGGTACGCGGCGGCATCCGCTACGACGGCGCCACCGTCGTCCTCGCCGACGCACCCGGCCTCGGCGTCGACGGTCTGGACTAGCAGCGGCACCCGACCGCCCCGGGTATCGATCCTTGCCGGTCGACGGCTGCTTTGCGTAGGGTCGGCCGGAACGGCCGGAGAGGGTGGGTCCCAGGTGAGATCAGAGGCTGACACCGGATCACAGGTCAACACCGGACCACCGGCCGACACCCGGATACGGCCTGGCCAGGAGGCGGTGGTCCGGGTGGCGGTCGCGACCCTCTGGGCCGGCCCGGAGGCGGTCCGAGCGGTGGACGGGCCGGCACTCGCCCCGTACACCACCGACATTCCGGGCTGGATTTCCGGCATGACCGCCGAACAGCAGGTCGGCGACTGCGTACTGAGCCAGCTGCTGCTCGGCGAACGGGTGCTCGTCGAAGAGGTCCGGCCGGACGGGTGGGTACGCCTGATCGCCACCGAACAACCCGCGGCCAAACTCGACCCCCGTGGCTATCCCGGTTGGCTACCGATAGGGCAACTCACCGCCGCGCCAGCCGGTCCCGCCGCCGCGTCGCTCGTGGTCGGCGCCACGGCGACCGCGCTGTACGCCGCGCCGGGAGGCGAGGTGGTGCTGCCGGACGTCATCCTCGGCACCCGACTCACCCCTGCCGGCCCGGCCGACAACGGTTGGCGCCCGGTGCACGCCCCCGGCCACCCGCGCCCGCTCTGGGTGCCCGACGACCATCTGGCCGAGCTCCCGCAGCGGCCACCCCACGCCGCCGAGGTGCTCGCGGTGGCGCACCGCCTGCTCGACGTCCTCTACCTCTGGGGCGGGGTCTCCGCGTACGGGATCGACTGCTCCGGGCTGGTGCACCTGGCCTGGCGCCGGTTCGGGGTACAGCTTCCGCGCGACGCCGACGACCAGGCGAACGCCACCACGCCGGTCCCGTTCGGCGCGGAACGCCCCGGCGACCTCTACCTCTTCGCCCGCCCCGGCCGTCTCGTACACCACATCGGCATCGTCAGCAGCGCACCCGGTGGTGGCTGTGACCGGCGCATCCTGCACGCCTCGTACACCCAGCGGCGGGTGGTGGAGGAGTCGGTCACCGGGGACCGGGAGGCGACCCTGGTCGGCGTACACCGGGTCCGTCCGCGCGGCGACGGCCGGGTCGCCGGCATCCCGGCCGGGCCGACCGACGGCCCGACCGGGTAGACCTCTCGGCCGGTGGACGGGTCGGTCAGCGGCTGGCTTCGGCGAGTTCCCTGCGGCGGTCGCTGGCCGACTTGATCAGGCTGGCCACCGTCGCGACCGCGAGCGTGCCCAGAATGACCACCAGGGAGAGCCAGATCGGTACGTGCGGCGCCCAGCCGACGTGCTCGCCGCCGTTGATGAACGGCAGGTTGTTGTCGGCGAGCGCCTCCAGCACCAGCTTGACCCCGATGAAGCCGAGTACGACCGCGAGGCCGATGTTGAGGTAGACCAGCCGGTCGAGCAGTCCGCCGAGCAGGAAGTAGAGCTGCCGCAGTCCCATCAGCGCGAAGACGTTGGCGGTGAAGACCAGGTACGGGTTCTGGGTGATCCCGAAGATGGCCGGGATGGAGTCCAGGGCGAAGATCAGATCGGTGGTGCCGATCGCGATCATCACGACCAGCAGCGGGGTGAAGAGCCGCCGGCCGTTCTCCCGTACGGTCAGCTGGCCGCCGGCGAAGTCGGACGAGATCGGCAGCGCCCGTCGGCTCCACCGGATCAGCAGGTTCTCCTTGAAGTCCTCCTCCTCCGGCTCGCCCTGCCGGAAGAAGTTGATCGCCGTGTAGACGAGGAACGCGCCGAAGATGTAGAAGACCCAGGAGAACTGGGAGATCAGCGCGGCGCCGGCGGCGATGAAGCCACCGCGCATCACCAACGCCAGCACGATGCCGATGAGCAGCACCTTCTGTTGGTACTGCCGGGGTACCGCGAAGCGACCCATGATGATCACGAAGACGAAGAGGTTGTCCACCGAGAGGCTGTACTCGGTGAGCCAGCCGGTGTAGAACTCGGTCGCCGTGGAGAGGTCCGTGGTGAGCCAGAGTCCGACCCCGAAGACCAGGGCGAGCAGGACGTAGAACCCGACCCAGAGACTGGACTCGCGGATACTCGGCTCGTGCGGCCGTCGCCCGATGATCAGCAGATCAACGGTCAGCAGCGCGCCCAGCGCGATCAGCGTTACGACCCACACCCAGGTGGACACGTTCAGATCATTCCTCCGGCAGACACTCGGCACACCCGAAACGGCACACCCGTTCGGGCGTGCCGTGGCTGGTGCTGCCGAATGTGGTGACTGTCGGAGGTCTCTTCCACCGGCGGCACCCGGAGCAACGTCCGCCTGCCACCGACCGACGGGCCGGGTCGATCACCGGACGAACCGGTAACCGACCGTGTTGACGACGCCGCCGCAGGGGAGTACTCCCCTCCTCGTCCTCATCATCCCCCATCCCGTACCGATCGAGCACCTCGGGCCGCTGCGTTCTTCCCCACCCCGTAACGCCGCCATCGCACCGCTGGTCGCCTTGTCGCTGCTCCGTGACGTTCGGTGGCGACCCGCACCACCCGTAGGCATCCTAGGAGGCTAGGTGTCCATGCCGAGCTCGGAGTGAACCGGCGCACCCCGGGCTCCGCCAGCGGTTCGGCCGTGAAAAGCTGTCCCGATGGTGCTCGAGGTTGCTCTGATTGATGTCATTCCCGGCCGCGAGGAAGAGTTCGCCGCCGCATACGCCGAGGGGCACAAGACCCTGCACGGCACGCCCGGTTGCCGGTCGGTCCGGATGACCCGGGGCGTGGAGTCGCCGTCCCGCTTCGTCCTGCTGGTGGAGTGGGACACGGTGGCGGCGCACGAGGAGAACTTCCGCGCCACCGACCGCTACGTCACCTGGCGGGACCTGATCGGCCCGTTCTTCGCCGCGCCGCCCGTGGTGGAGCACTTCACCGACGTACCGGCCTGAGGCCCGTCGTTCTGTCGTACCCCGGGGCTAGCCTTCCGGTCGTCCACAAGCGACCCGAGGGAGCCGACGCATGTACCGACAGGGCGACGTCCTCGTCCATCCGATCGATCCGGCCGAGGTCCCGGCCGGACTGATCCCCGCCGGCCGGGACGCGCGGGGGCGGTTGGTGCTGGCCCGTGGCGAGGCCACCGGGCACGCGCACGTGGTCAACGGCTCCGGCGTCACCCTCTGGGCCCTGCCCGACCAGACCGAGCCGTCGTTCCTGCTGATCGAGGGCTACGGCCGGCTCGGTCACGAGGAACACGGCCCGATCCCGCTCCCCGCCGGCGCCTACCGGGTGGTCCGGCAGCGGGAATACCTCCCCGGCGCCTGGCGGCCGGTGGCCGACTGATGACCACCGAAACGCCCTCGGACCACGTCGACCCCGGTCTGCGCACGCCGCACTCCCCCGAGGCCGCCGGCCCGCCCGACGACCGGAGCGCCGCCGCGCTGGCCCGGACGGCTGACACCTGGCTGGCCCGAGGGCTCGCCACCGACCCGGCCGACCGGGCGACCGCGGAGGCCGCCGTCCGGCAGGCGTACGCCGGCGCCGGGCTCGCCACACCCGAGACGATCATCTGGCTCGGCTCCCCGTACGCCGGCGCACTCGCGGCCGCGCTGCTCACCGACACCACCTCCGGCGCCGCCGGACCCGGCGGGTTCGGGGCCGCCGGGCCCGGCGGCCCCTCCCCGGCAACGTCACCACCAGGCGGCGACCCCGACAAGTCCCCGACCGGCCGGGCACTGGCCGAGGTGACCGCCGCGATCCGGGCACAGGGACACGAGCCGCACCGCGTCGTCACCGGCCGCTCCGTCCGGGCCCGGTTGCGCACCGCCCCCTGGGCCGAGGCGCGCGCCGACGCGGTCACCCGGCTCGGCCCCGCCGGCTGGGCGGCCCACTGGGCGGCCGGCGGCCAGCGGACCTGGCACCTGCTCAACGAGCGGCTGGTCACTCCACTGCGGACCCGGCTCACCGACGAGCTGACCCGGGAGATGCCGGCACCCCTGGTCGGCCGGGCCCGGACCGCCCTGCTCGACGTCGTGTTCGGGCAACACGACGCGGCCTGGCTGAGCGCGTTCGACAACGATCCCCGGGTGGCCGGGCTGGCCGGGGTCGCGGATGCGGCCGGGTGGTGGTGGCCGTACGAGCGGGTCGTGATCATGACTGAACGACCGGTCCGCGTCGAACGGGACAACCTCGGCCGGCTGCACCACGGCGACGGCCCGGCACTGGTCTATCCGGACGGCTTCGGCCTGCACGCCTGGCGGGGCATGCCGATCCCGGCCGACGTCGCCGCCGAACTGCCCCGGCTCACCGTCGAACGGATCCGGGCCGAACGCAACGCCGAGGTACGGCGGGTCATGCTCGAACACTTCGGCTACGACCGCTACCTGCGCGAGAGCAAGGCCAGGGCGATCCACCGCGACGCGTACGGCGTGCTCTGGCGGATCGAGCTGCCGCAGGACGAACCGCTGGTGATGGTCGAGGTGGTCAACGCGACCCCGGAACCGGACGGCACCAGCCGCACCTACTGGCTCCGGGTGCCACCGCAGACCCGGACCGCGCGCGCCGGGGTTGCCTGGACCTTCGGTCTGACCGAGCAGGAGTACGCCCCGCTCGTCCAGACCTGAACCAGAGCGGGTCAGCGCAGGGCGACGGCCGGAACGCCCCATCGGGCACCGGCCGCGCCCGGCGCCGGAATCCGCTCCAGAACGCCACCGGCGAAGACGTCATAGAGCGGCAACGTCCTCAGGTGGACGTACCCGATGTGGCAGTCACAGGCGGCGTTCGGACAGGGACGTGGCGCCAGCGCCGGCCGGTACGAGCCGTCGTAGAGGTTGCCCAACGGGGTGTCGACGAAGTGGCACCGCCGCACCGTTCCGTCGCCCCGAACCGAGATGACGCTCTCACCGGCCCGGCACGGCGCCCCGGCGGAGGGGTGCGGCCGGACGCTGTAACCGAAGAGCGGGTCGATCGCGGTCCACTCCGCCTCTTCGGCGGAGCTGTAGGTCCACCCGTCGGCGGCGTTGACCCAGAGGTACACCTCGTCCGGCAGCGCGGCCCGCAGCGCCCTGGCCTCGTCCAGGTGAGCCGGCAGCCCGACCACCCCGACCGAATGGCGTACGCCCAGCTCCACCAGCCGCGCACTGCGGCGCAGGAAGGTCGCCTGATCCACCTGACCGGGGTGGTACGTCGCCCAGAGCGCCACCGCCTCCCGGTCCGCGTCGGCCAACCACTCCAGCCGGCCGGCGAGATTCGTCTGGATCGCCACCCGGGTCACCTGCGGCAGCCGGGAGAGCGTGACCATCGCCTCCCGGTACCAGGAGCGGGTCAGTCCCTCGCCCCACGGGGTGAAGAGCACCGATATCTGGTCGTCGTCGGGATTGCGCACCACCCAGTCGACGAACCGGTGCAGCGCCTCCCGGTCCGCGCGCAGCTGCGCCGGGCTGTCCCGACGCTTGGCGAACGGGCAGTACGGGCAGTCGTAGTTGCAGCTCGCCAACGGCCCACGGTAGAGGATCGAGAGGTTCACCGGAGCGCGTACTCCGCCATCGCGAGACGCACCGGCCCGGAGACCAGCCAGGGGCCGATCGCGTCGGCCCGTTCCAGCCCGGTGTCGGTCAACGCCAGCCGCTCGGTCCCGATGGTCAGCCAGCCCCGCTGCGCCAACTGGTCCAGTTGGGGGAAGTCGTCGGCGACGGCGGTGCCGAACCGGTCGTGGTACGTCCCCGGCGCGAAACCCTCCGCTCGCAGCAGGGACTTCACCAGCCAGCGCCGCCGCTGCTCGACCTGGTCGAGTCGGAAGCCCACCTCGGCCACCTCGAAGTCACTCTCCGGACGGCGCAGGTAGTCGTCGATGATCGCCCGGACCTGCCCGATACCGACCGCGTAGTCGAAGGAGTAGTGCAGGTCGGAGGTGTAGGAGCGGGCGCCGCAGCCGAGCCCGACCATGCCGTCGTCCTGACAGCAGTAGTCGGGCCGGTCACCCCCGACGCCGCCCGGTGCCCCGACGGGCCCGCTCGTGGCGTCCGCGGGTCCGCTCGTGGCGTCGTCCAGGGGCAGGTCGGCCCGGCGGAAGTGACGCAGCGACAGCTGGCGGTAGCCGGCCGCCCGGAGCGTGTCCCGCCCCTGGCGGTACAGGTCGAGCCGCTGCCGGTCCCAGCTCTCGTCCCGGGCCCCCGGTGCGTCGTCGAGCGCGACCGGCGCAGCCCCGGCGGCGCCACCGGCACCGCGCCGGCCGAGCCCGGTGAGTGGACGGACGTAGAGCGGATAGAGAAATACCTCCTCCGGCCGCCAGGCGAGCGTCGCGGTCAGCGACTGCGCCCAGGTCCCGGCAGTCTGGCCCGGAATCCCGTAGATCAGGTCGAGGTTCAGCTCGACTTCGCCGTACGCCCGGATGGTGGCCAACGCCCGCTCGACCTCGGCCCGCCGCTGCGGCCGACCGGCGGCGTGCGCCTCCCGGTCGAGGAAGCTCTGCACCCCCATGCTGATCCGGCTGGTGCCCCGCTCGGCGAGGACCTCGATCCGGTCGGGGGTGGCGGTGGCCGGCGAGGTCTCGACCGCCATCGGTACCGCGCCGAGCCGGGCACCGAAGCCGTCCAGTACGTCGAACATCGCGGTCAGCTCGGTCGCGGTCAGGTACGTGGGGGTGCCGCCGCCGATCGCCACCCGGGCGAAGTCGGCGTCACCGCCGAGCGCGTCCCGTACCCGGCGCGCCTGCCGGGCCAACTGGTCGAGATAGCCGCTCACCTGCTCCGCGGGCGGGTTCGCGCGGGTGAACAGGTTGCAGAACCCGCAGCGCATCTCGCAGAACGGCAGGTGCAGGTAGAGGAAGAGGGCGTCGCGGCGTTCACCGGCCCAGACGTCGGCGAGCGCCGGCCGTGGCCGCAGCGGCCGGTACGCGGTCTTGTGCGGGTACGCGTACAGGTAACCCTGGTACGGGGAGCCGTCCAGATCGGTCGACTCGCTCATTCCCAGTCCCCCGGCTTGCCCCAGTCCCCAGGCTCCAGCACGAACTGCGCGTACGGCACCGTCCACACCACCTCGTGACCGAGCCGGTGTCCACTGTGGCCTTCCTCGCCGTACGCGGTGCCGTGGTCGGCGCAGAGCACCACCAGGCAGGGCCGGTCCCGGGAACTGGCCAGGGCGAAGAGCCGGCCGATGTGGCGGTCGACGTACTCCAGTGCGGCGGCGTGACTGTCCCGGCTGTCCCGGTCCGCGCCGGGCAGGTAGTGCCGGTTCGGCTGGTGCATGGCGGCCACGTTGACAAAGAGGAAGAGCGGCCGTTCGGCGGGGACCGCCGGCACGACGGTGGCGATCCGGTCGAGTTGCGCCTCGAAGCAGCCCGGTGCGGCGACCCCGAACTCGGGTTCCCAGTGCGCCTCGGCGAAGAGCCCGGGCAGGACCGCGCCGAGCGGTGGCTTGCGGTTGAAGAAGCCGACCCCGCCGACGCAGACGGTGTGGTAGCCGGCCGCGGCGAGCGCCGTCACCACGTCCGGGGCGTCGAAGACCCAGGTCTCGTCCGCGGTGCTCTCGCTGCCGGGGAAGGCTGCGGCGAAGAGCCGGGGATGGGGTCCGGGCGTGGTCGGTGTCGGCAGAAAACCGGCGAAGAACGCCTGGTGGGCGGCGTAGGTGAAGCTGGCCGGGCTGTGCCGCCGCTGCCAGCCGTCGGGCAGTGCCCGGGCCAGGTTCGGGGTGCGACCGGTCGCGATCAGCTCGGCGGCCACGTCGTAGCGGAGCGTGTCCAAGGTGACGAACAGCAGGTCGTGGCTGCCGATCAGGTCCTTCATCCGGCCCACCCCCTCCGATCGGCGGCAACCGTCAGCTCCGCCCGCCAGCGGTCGAACCGACCATCGCTCAGCGCGTGCAGTTGCGCGGCGCAGCAGTCCCGCCCCGCGTGGTCGAGCAGGTTGGGCAGCAGGTCGCCGAACGCGTTCACCTCGGCCACCATATGCCGCCGCCAGTCGGTGCCGATCATCAGGTCGACCCCGGCGTGCAGGCTGCCCGGAAAGCAGGCGGCGGCACGTACGCAGGTCCGCAGCGCGGCGTCGTACGCCGCTTCTCCCATCGCCGCACGGACCGCGCCCAGGTCGCCACGGTCGTTGCCCAGGTGCAGATTGGTCAGCGGTCCGCGACTGGACCGGACCACCACGTGCCCCGGCTCGCCGGCCACCACCAGCACCCGCAGGTCGATCGTCCGGCCGCCCAGCCCCGCCTTGGGGAACCACCGCTCGACGTGCAGGCCGTCCGGGGCGAGCCGGTCCACAATCGAGGCCACCTCCCGCTCGTCCCGGTAGCGACGCACCCGCAGCGAGTTGAAGAGGCGGCCGTCGGCGGCCAGCTCGACCGAGGTGGTCGCCTGCACCCGGCCCGGCGCGACCTCCAGGGCCAGCACCCCGGAGGCGGACGAACCGTGCGCCGGCTTGACGAACACCCGCGACCAGCCGGCGGTACGCATCAACGCGCGCAGGTCGCGGTAGTCGGCCGGCGGGGAGGGCAGGGCCGGCGGCACCGGCACCCCGGCACCGGCCAGCCGGGCGTGGCAGGCCCGCTTGTCGAACATGACCGCGATGTCGTCGGGGTCGTTGAGCAGGCTGGCCCCGGCGGCCGTCGCGGCTTCGGTCAACCGGGCCAGGGCGGCCCGCAGGCCGGCGTACCAGGCGGCGGAGCCGATGATCTCGCCGTGCGCGGCCGGGGCGGCGGCTCCGCGCAGCAGTCGGTCGACCTCGGCGTCCTCGCCGGGCGAGTCGACCCGGACGACCGCCCCGGCGGGGAGCCGGACCGGGCCGGTCGCCAGTTCGCGCCAGGGCAACGGGACGACCTGTCCGGGCCAGCCGACCTCGGCGGCGGCCCGGAACGCGTCGACTCGGCGGTTGCCCGGATTGCCGACCACGACCAGCGGTGTGCCGTTGGTCATTCCGCCACGGCCACGAAGTACTCGTCCTCGTTCTCGGCGTCCCCGCCCTCGCTGAGGTCGACCTCGACCCCGGGCAGTTCCTCGACGAGGCGGGCCGCCAGGTCGTCACCGACGAAGTGGTGGTGCAGGTCGAGCCGGCGCAGGTGGGTCAGCGGCTGCCCGGCGAGCAGCGCGGCGGCGCCCTGGTCGCCGAGCATGCCCAGCGAAAGGTCCAGGGTGTGCAAGCGGGCCACCACCGGGGCACCGGCCAGTGCCGCCGCCACCTGGTCGGCGATCTCCGCGTCGCGCAGTCCCAGGTAACCGAGGGCTGGCGACCGGCTGCCGGCCAGGATCGGCGCCAAATCGTCCACCGTGGCGTCTCCGCCGTAGTACTTGGTGCCGAGCCACAGCTCCAGGTGCTCCAGCGCCGGCAGGTCGCACTCGCCGACCCCGCGGACCACCTCGGCGGGGAGCCCGCCGCACTCGAAGGCGAGTTCCCGCAGCGCCGTGTGCCGGACCGGGCGGAGCTTCACCGGGGCCTCGTGTGGCGCGGAGCCGCGCACCCGCAGCACCTCCAGCGCCGGGTACGCCTCCAGCACCGGCGCCAGGTCGTCCTGCCGGATCCAGGAGATCTCGCACTCCTCGCCGACCATGTCGCCGAGGAAGAGGGCCCGCAGTCCGGTCAACCGGTCCGCCGCGGCGCAGAGCTGCTCGTACGGCGGCACGTTGAACGCCGCGTACCCCCAGGAACCGAAGACCAACGCGGTGACCGAGGCCGGGTCGACCGTGTCGAGAAACTGCGCGAACCGCTGCGCGAAGGCGGGCGAGGGCAGCCCTTCCCGCTCCTCGTCGTCATCGTCGAAGGCGTCGATCCGCCAGGCGACCGCACCGGGCTCGGCGGGCGGTGCCAGCTCCGGGTCGAACTCGTGCACCGGCAGGCCGGCGAACTCGGTGAGGTGGCCGGTCATTCGGCCACCGCCACGTACCGGTCGCCGTCCTCATCGGCTTCCTCGGCGTCGGAGAGGTCGACTTCGACCCCGGGCAGCTCTTCGACCAGGCGCGCGGCCAACTCCGCGCTGACGAAGTGGTGGTGCAGGTCGAGCCGGCGCAGGTGGGTCAACGGCTGCCCGGCGAGCAGGGCCGCCGCGCCCTCGTCGCTGAGAATGCCGAGCGACAGGTCCAGGGTGTGCAACCGGGCCACCACCGGGGCGCCGGCCAGTGCCGCCGCGACCTGGTCGGCGATCTCCGCGTCACGCAGCCCCAGGTAACCCAGCTCCGGCAACCGGGTGCCGGCCAGGATCGGCGCCAGGTCCGCCACCCCCGCGTCGCCGAAGTACTCGTCGGTGCCGAGCCAGAGTTCGAGGTGGGTCAGCGCCGGCAGGTCGGACTCGGCCACCCCGCGTACCACCGTCGCGGGCAGGCCACCGGACTCGAAGGCCAGCTCCCGCAGGGCCGGATGCCGGGTCGGGTTGAAGGCCAGGCCGTCCGAGCCGCGCACCCGCAGGGTCTCCAGCTCCGGGTACGCGGCCAGCAGCGGCGTCACGTCCGTCTGCTTGATCCAGGAGATCTCGCACTCCTCGAACGTCATCTCGCCGAGGAAGAGCGCGCGTAGCCCGGTCAGCCGGGGTGCCAACCCGACCAGCAACTCGACCGGGGCCTCCGCGTCGTACGCGGAGCCCCACTGGCCGATGATCAGCGCCTGGACCGCGCCGGGTTCGACCGCGTCGAGGAACTCCTCGACCAGTTGGTTGAAGTCCTTCGTGGAGGTGTCGTATTCGCCGGTCAGCTTCCAGGCCACCGTGCCGGGATCGGGCGGCAGTGCCACGTTCGGCTCGAAGACGACAACCGGTCGGCCGGCGAACTCGGTGACGTGCGTGCTGATGGTCATGTACGCGGTCTCCCGGTCGTGGGGATGCGGGCGGGCGACACCATAGCAAGCCCGACCGACACCGCCTCCCATCCACACCGACCACGCAAGGGTTAGGAAGGGCCCCCTATACAACGGATTCCGATAACAAGGGGCCCTTCCTTACCTCTGGGTTGCGAAGCGGGCGCGGCGGCCGAGGTCGATGAAGCCGAGGCGGCGGTAGAGGGTGCCGGCCGGGTTGTCCACGTTGACGTCGAGCAACGCCTCGGTCGAGCCGGCGGAGCGCATCCGGCGCAGCGCCGCGACCACCAGGGCGGCGCCGAGTCGCCGACCACGGGCCTCCGGTCGTACGCCGACCTGCACGATCCAGCCCTGGCCGGCGGTTACGAAGCCGAGGTCGGCCCCGGTCGGATCGGTGGCCAGCAACGTCCACTCCGGCCGGAAGTCCTCGTCGTCGGTGGTCCACTCCACCCACTGTCGCGCGGACCAGTCGGGGAAGCCGGGGCGTTCCCGGAACGCGGCCTGGTAGACGGCGAAGAAACGCCCGGCCAGGCCAGTCGACCAGGTGCGTACGGTCAGCCCGGCCGGCAGGTCGATCGGGGGCGGCTCGGTGCCGGCCAGGTCGAACCGGAGCACGTCCTCGGCGAAGGTCTGTCCCAGGCCCCGGGCGGCGAACAGGGTCCGCGCCCCGTCGGTGAGTGCCTCGGTCTCCACGGTGACCTGCTCGGCCCCGGTCAGGGCCGGGTCGAGGGCCCAGTCGAGCAGCGCGGCTCCCAGGCCCCGCCCCCGGTGCGCGGGGTCGACCAGGCCGGTGGCGACGGCTGCGCGTACCCCCTGGGTTTCCCGGGGTCGGACCGCGCCGGCGGCGATGAGCGTGCCGGCGGGGTCCACCGCGCCCCGGGCCACGCCACCGTCGGCGGCGAACCGGCGGGCCAGGAAGGACGCGTCGGTGACCAGCGGCAGCCCGCCGTCGACGGCCAGGCAACGGGTCGCCAGGGCGGCGACCGCCGGGAGGTCGTCGCCGGTCAGCGTCCGCCAGGTCGGTGGGATGTCCACAGTCCGTTCGGTGTCCACGATCGGGCATCGTAGGCCGGCGGCATCCGGGCGCCCACCGATTTCCGCCGCCGCCGGGTCGGCAACCACCCGCCGGAGCCGGCGGCCACCCCGACGCCGGACCGGCCGCCAATCGCCGGTGCCGGCTGGACGGGATCGGTACGGTGTCGACAGGACCATGACGTCGGCGGAGGAGAGCCATGCGACTGACCAAGAAGGGGCACTCCTGCATGCGGGTGGAGCAGGACGGCAGCGTTCTGGTGCTCGATCCGGGCGCGTACAGCGACCCGGACGCACTGGTCGGCGCGGACGCGGTACTGATCACCCACGAGCATCCGGACCACTTCGCCGAGGACCGGATCCGGGCCGCCGCGCAGAACGACCCGAAGCTACGCCTGTTCGCCAACCGGGCGGTTGCCGCGAAGCTGGACGGGCTCGGCAACCGGGTCCAGGTGGTCGGCGACGGCGACACCTTCTCCGTCGAGGGGTTCGAGGTCGAGGCGCACGGCGAGTTGCACGCGGTGATCCACCCCGATATCCCTCGGATCACCAACGTCGGCTACCTGATCAACGGCCGGCTCTTCCACCCCGGCGACGCGCTGACCCCGCTCGGGCGCCCGGTCGACACCCTGTTGCTGCCCGCGCACGCGCCGTGGTCGAAGACGGCCGAGCTGATCGAGTACGTCCGCGAGGTACGGCCGGAGCGGGTCATCCCGATGCACGACGCCGGGCTGAGCAAGATCGGCCGGGACATGGTGCGCACCCTGGTCGGCGGGGGCGGGCCGCCGACGCCGGCGTCGTTCCAGGCGGTGGGCGACGGCGAGACCGTCGAGGTCTGAGCCAGGGCACGCCCGGCGATCACTGCACCCCGGTCGCGTCCATCCCGCGCAGTTCCTTCTTCATCTCGGCGACCTCGTCGCGGATCCGCGCGGCGAGCTCGAACTGGAGTTCCCGGGCGGCGGCGAGCATCTGGTCGTTGAGTTCCTGGATGAGCTGGGCCATCTCGGCCCGGGCCATGCCGGCGCGGACCGGACCGCTGCTGCTGCCCTTGCCGGCCCGGCTACGGGTTTCCGGCACCGGGGCCTTGCCCCGCGACATCTGGCGTACGGCACCACCGACGCGAGTGCTCTCGGTGTCCTCGGCCTCCCGGTAGATGTCGTCCAGGATGTCGTGGATCTTCTTCCGGAGCGGCTCGGGGGTGATCCCGTTCGCCTCGTTGTGCGCGACCTGCTTGGCCCGTCGCCGGTTGGTCTCGTCGATCGCGTTCGCCATCGACGGGGTGATCTTGTCCGCGTACATGTGCACCTGGCCGGAGACGTTACGGGCGGCCCGGCCGATGGTCTGGATGAGCGACCGGCCGCTGCGCAGGAAGCCCTCCTTGTCCGCGTCGAGGATGGCGACCAGGGAGACCTCGGGCAGGTCCAGACCCTCGCGCAGCAGGTTGATGCCGACCAGCACGTCGTAATCGCCCTTGCGCAGCTCACGCAGGAGTTCGACCCGGCGCAGCGTGTCGACCTCCGAGTGCAGGTAACGGACCCGGATCCCGTGCTCCAGCAGGTAGTCGGAGAGGTCCTCGGCCATCTTCTTGGTCAGGGTGGTGACCAGCACCCGCTCGTCCCGCTCGGTACGCAGCTTGATCTCGTGCATCAGGTCGTCGATCTGGCCCTTGGTGGGCTTGACGATCACCTCGGGGTCGACCAGCCCGGTCGGGCGGATCACCTGCTCGACGAACTCCCCCTGGGCCTGCTCCATCTCCCAGTTGCCCGGAGTGGCGGAGAGGAAGACCATCTGGCCGACCCGCTCCAGGAACTCGTCGAACCGCAGCGGCCGGTTGTCGGCGGCGCTGGGCAACCGGAACCCGTGGTCGATCAGCATCCGCTTACGGGAGGCGTCGCCCTCGAACATGCCGCCGATCTGCGGGATGGTCACGTGCGACTCGTCCACCACGGTGAGGAAGTCGTCCGGGAAATAGTCGAGCAGGCAGTGCGGCGGGCTGCCCGGTTGGCGGCCGTCGATGTGCATGGAGTAGTTCTCGATGCCGGAGCAGAAACCGACCTGGCGCATCATCTCGATGTCGTAGGTGGTGCGCATCCGCAGCCGCTGGGCCTCGAGCAGCTTGCCCTGCCGCTCGAACTCGGCCAGACGCTCGGTCAGCTCCTCCTCGATGCCCCGGATCGCCCGCTCCATCCGCTCCGGCCCGGCCGCGTAGTGGGTGGCGGGGAAGATCAGCAGGTGGTCGACCTCACGGACCACCTCACCGGTGAGCGGGTGCAGGTAGTAGAGCTTCTCCACCTCGTCACCGAAGAACTCGACCCGCAGGGCCAGCTCCTCGTACGCCGGGATGATCTCCAGCGTGTCGCCCCGGACCCGGAAGGTGCCCCGGTTGAAGGCCATGTCGTTGCGGCTGTACTGGATGTCGACCAGCCGGCGCAGCAGCTTGTCCCGCTCGACCTCCTGGCCGACCTTGATCCGCACCGCGCGGTCCAGGTATTCGTCCGGGGTGCCGAGCCCGTAGATCGCCGAGACGGTCGCGACCACGATCACGTCCCGGCGGGTGAGCAGGGACATGGTGGCCGAGTGCCGCAGCCGCTCCACCTCCTCGTTGATCGAGGAGTCCTTCTCGATGTAGGTGTCGGTCTGCGGGATGTACGCCTCAGGCTGGTAGTAGTCGTAGTACGAGACGAAGTATTCGACCGCGTTGTGCGGCATCAGCTCGCTGAACTCCTTGGCGAGCTGGGCGCAGAGCGTCTTGTTCGGCGCCACGACCAGGGTGGGACGCTGCAACCGCTCGACCAGCCAGGCGGTGGTGGCGCTCTTACCGGTGCCGGTGGCGCCGAGCAGCACTGAATGGCGGTCACCTCGACGCACCCGGCGCTCAAGATCGTTGATCGCCGTCGGCTGGTCACCGGAGGGCTGGAACTCACTGACGACCTCAAAACGGCCGTCCAGTCGTGGGATGTCGAGCGCCATGCCAACAACGGTACGCCGCAGGTATGACAGCCCTGGTAGGCAACGGTGGGTACACGATCGGCTTCGATATACGCATTGTGTGGTGGAGATCACCGCGCTACCGTTTCAAGGTAGGCCGCTCGCGGCGGCCGACCAGGTAGGCGACCGGGCCTCCACACCGGCCGGTCGCACCTGGCGCAGTGGTTGCAGCCCCGGCCCTCGTCGGCGTGCGCACCCGACGCGGTCGCGCCAACGCGCAGACCGGCCGCCGCGAGCGCCCCCACGCCCCGGGGAACCCCGCTCCGGGCCGGCCGGCGTCGAGCCCACTTACCCGACGTTCCCCCAGGTCACGTCACTTTGCCCCGGATTCGACGTTCAACCACGCGTGAGCACCTCGTTGCCCCCCACCGGGCGTCGACGACCCGGCGCCGGCCACCCACCATCCCGCAGGCGCCCACAACCGCCCACCGAGGGCTGGCGAGCCGCCCCGGCCACCACCCGGCGCGCCCGGCTGGCTGCGCTGGCCGTACTCGGCTGTCTCGCGCTCAGCTCCGGCGCCGGACTCGCCGCCGGGCTGGTCTCCTGCACCCCGGCCGCCCCGACCGACCCGGCCCGCGCGCTCACCGCCGCCGAGGCACACCGGCTGGCCAGCATGCGGATCGTCAACTACCGGCACGGCCGGGCCGGGGTACGCGCCACCCTCGGCGGGCCGGGCACCCAGATCCAGCTCACCGGCACCGTCGACTGGCCCCGGGCACTGGCCTACCTCCGGGTCGGCGGACCCGGAGCGGGCAGCCAGCGGGGGCTGCTCCAGGCCGTACCCGGACTGGTGGTGACCCGGCCCGACGTCGCGTCCGGCGCACCAGGAGAGCCAGCCGGCGAGCCACCGGCCAGCGGCGCGGACCAGGCCGGCGAACGGCCGGAGCCACCGCCCGAGGTGCCACCGACGGACGGCTGGCGGGCCCGCCGGCTGGTCACCAGCGGACCGGTACCGGCGGCCGTCGACTCGTTCCTCGCACTGCTCTTCGCCGTCGCCGCCGACCGGCCGGACCCGGCCGAACCGTTGCTCGCCGGTGACGGAGCCCGTTGGCTCGGGCGGGATCACGCCGGCGGGGTCGACGTCGACGTGCTGCTCGGTCCGGCCGTGCCGGTCGCGACCGGCCACCACGAACCCGTGCCCGGGGCGACCGGCCACCACGAACCCGGGTCCGGGCCCGGCCCGTCCGACACGGCCGAACCGGCCCCGGCCGTGCCGGACGGACTGGCCGGCGGGGCCGTACGGTACTGGCTCGACGACGACGGACAACTGCACCGGTTCGAGGCGCTGCTCGCCGGCGACGTACCGGTGCAGGTCGACGTCGACCGGGCCGCACTGCCCGAGTTGAACGGCGTCGCGGCGCTCGGCGGCCCACCGGTCGAACCCCGGGCGGTCACCGCCGACGAGGCGGACCTGCTCGCCCGGGTCCGGTCGGCCAACCGGGCACCCGGCGGGGCGGAGATCGGTCTCGCGGTGCCGACCCAACCGGTGTCCGAACTGCCGGCCGCCAACCTGCGCGCCGCGGGCTGGGTCGACTGGTCGCGCGGCGTCGCCTACCTCGGGGTACACGAGCTGGACCGGCCGGGTGAACGGACCCTGCTGCGGGCCGACCGCACCGGCGTGGCGGTACGCGACGTCCCGGCCGCACCGGCCCCGAGCCCCTCGGCGGGCACTCCCGGCACCGGTCCCCGCACCCGGCCGGCCGGTGCGGTACCGCCCCCGCTGCCACCGCCCCGGGACCGGGAGTGGAGCTACCTCAGCTGGCAGCGGCGGGCCGACGCGCTCGGCGCTCCCGACCTGGATCTGCTGCTGAACGAGGCGCTGGCGATCGGCGGCGCCGGTCTCGGATCGGCCGCACGGCTGCGCGAGTCGGCGAACTGGCTGCGCCAGGAGAGCCTCGACGGGCGCCCGGTGGCGGTCTTCGAGGTGCCCAAGGAGGCCGAGGTGTCGGTCGGGCGTGGGCAGGCCCGGATGCGTTACTGGGTGGACGGCGACGGGCTCCTGCGCCGGCTGGAGCTGCGTACGCGGATCGGCGCCTTCGCCCAGCTCGACCTGGCGCCGGGCCGGGTGCCGGAACTGCCCGCCGTACCGGTCGACTGAGCGCCCCCGGCCCCGACCCGGGCGAGGGCGCGTGCCGACCCGGGCGCGGGGCGGCAGCGGTCAGGGGCGCCAGTCGGTGGTGGCGGCCCAGCGTTCGGCCCGGAGGTGCTCGGCGTCGAACCAGGGATCCTTGGCGGCGGCGTAACTGGTGGTGTCCGGTCCACCGGCGACCAGCCCACGCTTGAGCGCCAGATAGCCGGCGCGTTGTTCCTCGTCCGCGCGGAGGTGGTCGCGCATCAGCAACGCGTAACGCCAGCCGGGCGAACCGACCACCCGCAGGTGCAGGTTGACCGGCCGGGCCGGGTCCGCGCCACCGTGCAGGCGCTTCTCCCACCGGGCGCCGTCGGCCGGATACCGGGGCTCGTCCCACCAGTCCCCGGCCCGTCGGGGAAAGCCGGCGGCGGCGAGGGGAGCCGCGAGCATGTCGGCCTGCTCCAGCGAGTCGACGGTGAGCTGGAGGTCGATCAGGTCCTGGGCGGCCAGGCCCGGTATCGCGGTGGAACCGATGTGGTCGATCCGGAGGTCGGTCGGACGCAGCGCGTGCCGGATCCGGGCGGCGAGCCGGGCGTACTGGGCCTCCCAGTGCGGATCGGCTTCGGCGAGCGCCACCGGCCCGCCCTGGACCGGCACGCCGTCGCGCAGGTTGCGCTCGTAGGGGACCAGCCGGTCCCGCCAGAGCGTCTCGACGGCCAGGTGCAGGTCGGCCAGGTCACCGTCGTTGGTCAGCACCACATCGGCGGCGGCCCGCCGCTGCTCGTCCCCGGTCTGCGCCCGGATCCGCCGCTCGGCTTCCTCGGCGGTCATCCCCCGGCTTCGGATCAGCCGGTCGATCCGGGTGGCGCGGTCCGCGCTCACCACGACCACCAGGTGGTACGTCGGCGCGAGTCCCACCTCGACCAGGAGCGGTACGTCGTTGACGACGATCGCGTCGGCCGGCGCGGCGGCGGCGAGTGCCGCGGTGCGGGACCGGACCCGGGGGTGGGTGATCTGTTCCAGCCGCCGTCGAGCCGACTCGTCGGCGAAGACGAGCCCGCCCAGCGCCGGCCGGTCGAGTGCGCCGTCGGCGCCGAGCACCCCGTCGCCGAAGGTCGCGACGATCTCGGCCAGCCCGTCGGTCCCGGGTGCGACCACCTCCCGGGCGATCCGGTCGGCGTCGATGATCACGGCACCGAGCTGGGCGAGCCGGCTCGCCACTGCGCTCTTGCCCGAGCCGATCCCGCCGGTGAGTCCGATCATCAGCACCGGCTCAGTCAACCCCGTCCGGTCGAGCTGGGGCAAGTTACCGCGATTTGATCTTCAGCCGTCCGGGCGCGTCGCTCGTGGCCCGGTGAGCGCGGTACGAACAACGGTGGCCCCGTCCCCCCGTCAGGGAGGGCGGGGCCACCGCGATCGCGCTAACCGCGGTTACCTACCCGCGGGTTGGTGCCTGGTGCTCACTTGCCGCCGGCGAGCTTCTCCCGCAGCGCGGCGAGCGCCTCGTCGGTGGCGAGGGTGCCTGCCGGCTCCTCCGCCTGACGGGCCGGCGCCGGGGTGGACGAGGAGGTCGCCCCGCCACCGGTGGTGCTGACCGGAGCCGGGTTGGCAGCGGCCTCGGCGTCGGCGGCGCGGGAGGTCTGCACCTGCTTGGTGTGGGCCTCCCAGCGGGTCCGAGCCTCGGCGTACTGCGTCTCCCAGGTCTCGCGCTGCTTGTCGAAGCCCTCGAGCCACTCCCCGGTCTCCGGGTCGAAGCCCTCCGGGTAGATGTAGTTGCCCTCGTTGTCGTACGTCGCGGCCATGCCGTAGAGGGTCGGGTCGAAGTGCTCCTCGCCCTCGACGAAGCCCTCGTTGGCCTGCTTGAGCGAGAGCGAGATCCGCCGCCGCTCGAGGTCGATGTCGATGACCTTGACCATGACGTCCGAGCCGACCTGGACGACCTGCTCCGGGATCTCCACGTGGCGCTCGGCCAGCTCGGAGATGTGCACGAGACCCTCGATGCCGTCGTCCACCCGGACGAACGCACCGAACGGCACCAGCTTGGTGACCTTACCCGGGACGATCTGCTGGATCGCGTGGGTACGGGCGAACTGACGCCACGGGTCCTCCTGGGTCGCCTTCAGCGACAGGGAGACCCGCTCGCGGTCGAGGTCGACGTCCAGGACCTCGACCTCGACCTCCTGGCCGACCTCGACAACCTCGGAGGGGTGGTCGATGTGCTTCCAGGAGAGCTCGGAGACGTGAACCAGACCGTCGACGCCGCCGAGGTCGACGAACGCACCGAAGTTGACGATCGAGGAGACGACGCCCTTGCGGACCTGTCCCTTCTGCAACTTGTTGAGGAACTCGGTGCGAACCTCGGACTGGGTCTGCTCGAGCCAGGCACGGCGGGACAGGACCACGTTGTTGCGGTTCTTGTCCAGCTCGATGATCTTGGCTTCGAGCTCCCGGCCCACATACGGCTGCAGGTCCCGCACCCGACGCATCTCCACCAGCGACGCGGGCAGGAAGCCCCGCAGGCCGATGTCGAGGATGAGGCCACCCTTGACCACCTCGATGACGGAACCGCGCACGACGCCGTCCTCGTCCTTGATCTTCTCGATCGTGCCCCAGGCGCGCTCGTACTGCGCCCGCTTCTTCGAGAGGATCAGTCGCCCCTCCTTGTCCTCCTTCTGGAGAACCAGGGCTTCGATGTGGTCGCCTACGGAGACCACCTCAGCGGGGTCCACGTCGTGCTTGATCGACAACTCGCGCGAGGGGATGACGCCCTCGGTCTTGTAGCCGATGTCGAGCAGGACCTCGTCCCGATCGACCTTGACGACGGTGCCTTCGACAATGTCGCCGTCGTTGAAGTACTTGATGGTCTCGTCGATCGCGGCGAGGAAAGCTTCCTCAGAGCCGAGATCGTCGTGGGTGACCCGGTTGGCGCTCGAGGGGGCCTCGATGCTGCTCGTCATGTGGGCGGTTGCTCCGGTCGGATGGGTGTCACAGCAGGCGTTTGTGTCGCAGTGACCTGTTTGCGCCAGCGGATCCGTCGCCGTACACACCTAACGATCATGCGTGAGACCGTGGGATATGCCCGTCGACCGCGGACCTGCTCCCTGCCGAGGCACACGATCCGCGAGCGCATCGAACAGCTTACCGTGCGCATTACCACAGCATGCAAGCCCTCCTGCCACCTGTTGCGACACGCCGTCCAAGACGCGGGAACTCGCCCTGTCGACAGCGCGACACGCGGGCGACGAGGCCGCCCGCGACGTGCGCGTACCCGGGCTCTAGCGTGGCCGGGGTGACTGACGACGAGGCCGAGGGTGTGACCCGGCGCACGGTGGGCGACGCGGAGACCCGGCGAGCGAGCCGGCGGTGGTGGGACCGGGACGCCGACGACTACCAGGACGAGCACGGTGCGTTCCTCGGCGACGTCGACTTCGTCTGGTGTCCGGAACGGCTGCGCGAGGCCGACGCCCGGCTCCTCGGCGACCCGGCCGGTCAGCGGGTGCTGGAGCTGGGCTGCGGCGCCGCCTCGGCCGCCCGCTGGCTCGCCACCCAGCAGGCCCGGCCGGTCGCCCTGGACCTCTCCGCGGGCATGTTGCGGCACGCCGCGCGCGCCGCCGAGACCACCGGGGTACGCGTACCGCTGGTCCAGGCGGACGCCCTTGCCCTCCCCTTCGCCGACGGCGCCTTCGACATCGTCTGTACGGCCTTCGGCGCGGTGCCGTTCGTGGCCGACTCGGCGGCGGTGATGCGGGAGGTCTACCGGGTGCTGCGGCCGGGCGGCCTCTGGGCGTTCTCGGTCACCCACCCGATGCGCTGGATCTTCCTTGACGACCCCGGCGAGGGTGGCCTGAAGGCGGTGCACTCGTACTTCGACCGGCGCCCGTACGTGGAGCAGGACGCGGACGGGGTGCCGACCTACGTCGAGCAGCACCGGACCCTCGGCGACCGGATCCGCGAGCTGGTCGGGGCCGGGTTCCGGCTACGCGATCTGGTGGAACCCGAGTGGCCGGAGGGGCACGAGCAACTCTGGGGCCAGTGGAGCCCGTTGCGGGGCCGGATCTTCCCCGGTACCGCGATCTTCATCTCCGACAAACCGCTCGTCGAGGGCGAATAGCCGACGCTCACCCGTGCGCGGACCGGGCCGGTGGGTGCCGCCGGCCGGCCCGGTTTTCCGATGGGGACGCGGGGTAGACGGGTTCATGCACAAGGACGAGAAGCTGCACAAGGGCGACCGGGTGAGCTGGCGCAGTCACGGCGGAACCGCGTACGGCACCGTCCAGGAGGAGATAACGCGGCGGACGACCGCCGCCAGACGGACGGTCGACGCGTCCAAGGACGAACCGCAGTACCGGGTACGGACGGACTCCGGCGCGGAGGCCGTACACAAGCCGGAGGCGTTACGTCGTGCCCCGCGGTGACGACCGGGCCGACATCTACCGCGCCTTCACCGACGCGGTGAACATGAAGCCGGGCGAGCTGCGGAGCTGGCTGGAGACCGACGACTCCAAGACGGTCGGGCAGCACTCCGGCGGCGGTGAGTCGGTCGGACACGAGTCGGGACGGCGGATCATCGACCTGCTGCGCCGCAAACGGGCGGAGTTGACCGACCGGGACTACGCGCACATGCGCAAGGTCGTCGGTTACGTGCACCGGCACATGGCGCAGCGCCCCCGGGGTGACGTCAGCCACACCCGGTGGCGCTACTCGCTGATGAACTGGGGGCACGATCCGGTCAAGGGATCGTGACCGCCGATCAGTGGTCGGCGGTGTTCCAGTCCTGACCCGCGCCCACCGAGACCTCCAGCGGTACGGAGAGCGGCTGGGCGTTGCCCATCTCCCGCCGGACCAGTTCCTCGAGCTGCTCCCGCTCACCGGGATGCACCTCGAAGACCAGCTCGTCGTGCACCTGGAGCAGCATCCGGGACCGCAACCCGGACGCCCGCAACGCCGCCTCCACGTGCAGCATCGCCACCTTGATCATGTCGGCGGCGGAGCCCTGGATCGGAGCGTTGAGGGCCATCCGCTCGGCCATCTCCCGCCGCTGCCGGTTGTCGCTGACCAGATCGGGCAGGTAGCGGCGCCGGCCGAGCATGGTTTCGGTGTAGCCGTCCCGTACCGCCCGGCGCACCACCTCCTGGAGGTAGTCGCGCACACCGCCGAACCGGGTGAAGTACTCGTCCATCAGGCCACGGGCCTCGTCCGGGGCGATGTTGAGCTGCTGGGCCAGACCGAACGCGCTCAACCCGTACGCCAGGCCGTAGTTCATTGCCTTGATCTTGCGCCGCTGGTCGGCGGAGACCTCGGCGACCGGCACGTGGAAGACGAACGAGGCGGTGGTGGCGTGGAAGTCCTCGCCCGAGTTGAACGCCTCGATCAGCGCCTGGTCGTTGGAGAGGTGCGCCATGATCCGCATCTCGATCTGGCTGTAGTCGGCGGTGAGCAGGGTGTCGTAGCCGGTGCCCACCACGAAGGCGCGCCGGATCCGCCGCCCCTCCTCGGTCCGGATCGGAATGTTCTGCAGGTTCGGGTCGGTCGACGAGAGCCGCCCGGTCGCCGCCACCGTCTGGTTGTACGTGGTGTGGATCCGGCCGTCGTCGGAGATCGACTTGAGTAGTCCGTCAACGGTCGACTTGAGCCGGGCCACGTCCCGGTGGCGCAGCAGGTGCGCCAGCACCGGGTGGGGGTTCTGCGCGTAGAGCCACTGCAACGCGTCCGCGTCGGTGGTGTACCCGGTCTTGATCTTCTTGGTCTTGGGCAGGCCCAGCTCGGTGAAGAGGATCTCCTGCAACTGCTTGGGCGAGCCGAGGTTGAACTCCCGACCCACCACCTCGTACGCCGCCTGCGCGGCCGCCTTCACCTCGCCCGCGAAGTGCGCCTCCAACTCGGAGAGGTAGTCGGTGTCGGCGGCGATGCCCACCCGCTCCATCTCGGCGAGCACCCGGACCAGCGGCAGTTCCACGTCGGCCAGGAGCCGGGCGGAGAGTTCCCCGTCGCGGGCGAGTTCCGCGTCGATCGCGTCAGCCAGGTCGAGCGTGGCGCGGGCCCGCAGCATCAGGTTCTGCTCGACCTGACTGTCGTCGTCGCCCAGCCCCTCGAAGGTGAGCTGGCCGGTCTCCGGCTGGTCGACCCGCAGCTCCCGGTGCAGGTAGCGCAGGGCGAGGTCGCCCAGATCGTAGGAGCGCTGGTCCGGCCGGGCCAGGTACGCCGCCAGCGCGGTGTCCCGGCCGACTCCACGCAACTGCCAGCCGTGCGCGGCGAACGCCAGCAGCGCCGGCTTGCTGTCGTGCAGCACCTTCGGCCGCGCCTCGTCGGCCAGCCACTCGCCCACCGCCGCCTCGTCCGCCGGGTCGAGGGTGGTGGGGTCGAACCAGCCGCCGGCGCCGTCGGCGGTCGCGACCGCGATCCCGGTCAGGGTGCCGGTGCCGCGCCCGAAGGTGCCGGCGACGGCGACCCCGGCCGGGGTGCCGGCCGGGGTGTGCTCGGCCAGCCAGGCCGCGACCGCGCCGGTGCCGAGCACCTCGGTCGCCATCTCGAAGCCCGCCTCCGCCTCCGGCTGCACCGCCTCGAGGTACTGGTAGAGCCGGTCCCGCAGGACCCGGAACTGGAGCGTGTCGAAGACCTGGTGGACCGCCTCGCGGTCCCAGCCCGCCCAGCGCGCGTCGGCCGTGCCCAGCGACAGCTCCAGGTCGTCGACCAGCCGGTTGAGCTCGAAGTTGCGGATCACGTCGGCGAGCCGCTCCCGCAGGCTCTCCCCGGCCTTGCCCTTGATCTCGTCGGCGCGGGCGATCACACCTTCCACCCCGCCGAACTGGTTGATCCACTTGGCCGCGGTCTTCGGACCGACCCCCGGTACGCCGGGCAGGTTGTCACTGCTCTCCCCGACCAGCGCCGCCAGGTCGCGGTACTGCTCCGGACCGACGCCGTAGCGCTCGGTGACCGCCGCCGGGTCCATCCGGGCCAGGTCGGAGACGCCCTTGCGGGGGTAGAGGACGGTGACCGTGTCGCCGATCAACTGGAAGGCGTCCCGGTCGCCGGTGCAGATCAGCACGTCCATGCCGCTCTCCCGGCCCTGCCGGGCGAGGGTGGCGATCACGTCGTCGGCCTCGTAGCCCTCCTTCTCCACCACCGGCACCCGGAGCGCGGCAAGCACCTCCTTGACCAGGCTCACCTGGCCGTGGAAGTCGGTCGGGGTCTCGGCCCGGCCGGCCTTGTACTCGGCGTAGCGCTCGGTGCGGAACGAGCGGCGGGAGATGTCGAAGGCGACGATCAGGTGGGTCGGCCGCTCGTCCCGGAGGACGTTGATCAACATCGAGGTGAAGCCGTACACCGCGTTTGTCGGCTGGCCGGTCGTGGTGGAGAAGTTCTCCACCGGCAGGGCGAAGAAGGCCCGGTAGGCCAGCGAATGGCCATCCAACAACAGGAGGCGGGGTGCGTCGGTCACCCTGCCGACTCTAGTCGGGGCCACCGACATCCCGGTCACGCCCCACGCGGCGGGGATCACCGGCCAACGGGACGAACAACACGAATTCGGGCCCGGCGCACGCGCCGGGCCCGAATTGGTGGGACGTGGTCAGGCCACGCCCAGGTACGCCTCCTTGACCGCCGGGTCGGTCAGGAGTTCCTGTCCGGAACCCTCCTTGACGATCCGGCCGGTCTCCAACACGTAACCGCGGTGGGCCCGGGAGAGCGCCTGCTGCGCGTTCTGCTCCACCAACAGGATCGTGGTGCCCTGCTCGTTGATCCGCGTGATGATCTCGAAGATCTGCTGGATCAACTTGGGCGCCAGACCCATCGAGGGCTCGTCGAGCAGGAGCAACCGGGGCCGGGTCATCATGGCCCGACCGACCGCCAGCATCTGCTGCTCACCGCCGGAGAGCGTGCCGCCAGGCTGCTTGCGCCGCTCGAGCAGCCGGGGGAAGAGGCCGTACACCATCTCCAGGTCCTCGGCGATGCCCGCCTTGTCCCGTCGGGTGTAGGCACCCATCTCCAGGTTCTCGTGCACCGTCATGCCGGGGAAGACCCCCCGACCCTCCGGCGACTGCCCGATCCCACGGATCACCCGCAGGTCGGCGCGCATCTTGGTGACATCGGTACCGTCGAACCGGATCGAACCGGCGGCAACCGGACGCAGACCGGAGATGGCCCGCATCGTGGTCGTCTTGCCGGCACCGTTCGCCCCGATCAGGGCCACGATCTCGCCCTCGGCGACGGTCAGGCTGATGCCGTGCAGCGCCTGGATCCGGCCGTACAGCAGGGTCAGGTTGTCGATCTCAAGCAGCATCTTCCGACACCCCCAGGTAAGCCGCGATCACCTTCGGGTCGTCGCGGACCTCGGCCGGCGTACCCTCGGCGATCTTCTGACCGAACTCCAGCACCACGATCCGGTCGGTGACGCCCATGACGAGCCGCATGTCGTGCTCGATGAGCAGCACCGTGACGCCACGGTCCCGGATCTTGCGGATCAACTGGAGCAGGGCCTCCTTCTCCGCCGGGTTGAAGCCGGCAGCCGGCTCGTCCAGGCAGAGCAGGGTCGGATCGGTGGCCAGCGCGCGGGCGATCTCCAACCGGCGCTGGTCACCGTAGGAGAGGTTGCGGGCCAGGTTCTCCGTGTGGCTGTTCACCCCGACGAAGTCGAGCAGCTCACGAGCCTTCTCCTTGCCCTGCTTCTCCTCCCGCCAGTGCCGGGGCAGCCGCAGCAGCGCGCTGGGCACGCTGGTCCTGTGGTGCGCGTCCGCGCCCACCTGCACGTTCTCCAGCACGGTCATCTCGGGGAAGAGACGAATGTTCTGGAACGTACGGGCGACACCCAACTTGGTGATCTTGAAGCGCTTCTGCCCGCTGAGCTTGCGGCCCTGGAACCGGATCTCGCCCTCGGTCGGGGTGTAGACCCCGGTCATGGCGTTGAAGCAGGTGGTCTTCCCGGCGCCGTTCGGACCGATCAGGCCGAGGATCTCCCCCTTGTAGAGGGTGAAGTTCACCTGGTTCAGCGCCACCACCCCACCGAAGCGCAGCGTGACGTTGTCCACCTCGAGCAGTGGCTCACGGCCGGCCGGCGGTACCGCCGGCCCCGGGGTCTCCTCGCGCGGCGAGGGGATCTGTGCTGTCGGCCCGTGCGCGGCCTCGGCGCCAACGCCGGACTCCGGCGGGGAACCCACCTCGACCCGGGCGTCCGGGGCGAGATCACGCTCGCTGGTCACATCCCGCTCACTGCCCATCTGCGGCTCACTCAACGACCGCCACCTCCTTCTGCCGGTCCTTGAGCTCGGCGGCCCGCCGCCGGTTCGGCCACAGACCCTGCGGCCGGAAGATCATCACCACGATGAGAAGCACACCGAAGATGAAGTAACGCAGCGACGTGGGGCTCACGTCGTAGTCCCGACCGGCGATGCTGACCACCTCGGGCAGACCGAAGACGTCCCCGACCGAGCGTAGCCACTCCGGAATGTAGATCACCAGGAAGCCACCGAGGATCGCGCCACCGATGCTGCCGGCACCACCGAGCAGCACGGCCGCCAGCACCAGGATCGAGTTCTCGAGCGAGAAGGTGGAGGAGTTGACGAAGGTCGCCTGCCCCGCCCAGAGCGAGCCGGAGAGACCACCGACCGCCGCGCCGATCGCGAACGCCCAGAGCTTGAACCGGAAGGTCGGCACACCCATGATCTCGGCCGCGTCCTCATCCTCCCGGATCGCGACCCAGGCCCGACCGACCCGGCTCCGGGAGAGGTTGCGGATCAGGAACACGGCGATGATGATCACGGTGAGGAGCAGCCAGTAGTACGGCTTGAACTCGAAACCGAAGATCGGGGAGCCGTCCGACCACTTGCCGGGGGGATGCGCCACCGAGGGGATGCCCCGGTCACCGTTGAGCACCCAGTCCTGGTTCTTCGCCACGATCCGGATCATCTCGGCGAAGCCGAGTGTCACGATCGCCAGGTAGTCACCGCGCAGCCGCAGCGTCGGGGCGCCGAGCAGCACCCCGGACAGGAGCGCCAACGCGATCGCGATCGGCACCGTGACCAGCCACGGCCACGGGCTCTCCAGCCAGTTGTACTCGGTGATGAGCTTGCTCTCCGGCGAGGTGAGCAGGGCGACGGTGTAGGCGCCGACCGCGAAGAAGCCGAAGAAACCGAGGTCGAGCAAGCCGGCGTAACCGACCACCACGTTCAGGCCGAGCGACAACAGCACGATCCAGGCACAGTAGAAGAGCACCGCGGCCATGTCGTTGCTGGTGGTGTAGAGCGGAATCCACACACCCGGGATGTTCAGGTACTCGTAGAACCACTTGTTCGGCAGGATGTAGAGGAAGGCCACGAAGACCAGCAGCCCTGCGATCCGGACCGGCTTCGGCAGTGAGTCGAGCGTGTGGCCGACGCGGCTGGTGGCCTCGTGCCACCGGGTTCGGAAGTCGGTCATGCCCGCGCCCTTCCCAACGACTCACCGAGCAGGCCGGTCGGCCGGAACATCAGCAGGGTGATCAGCACGACGAAGGAGATCAGGTCGCGCCACTGCGAGCCGAAGACCGCCGAGCCGTAGTTCTCCACCAGCCCGAGCAGCACACCGCCGATAGCGGCGCCGCGCAGGTTGCCGATACCACCGAGCACCGCGGCGGCGAACGCCTTGAGCCCGAGCAGGAAGCCGATGTTGTACCGGGTGTTTCCGCTCTTCATGTCACTGAAGACCGCGGCCACACCGGCCATCAGACCACCCAGGACGAAGACCAGGGCGATCACCCGGCTCTTGTTGACGCCCATCAGCGCGGCGGTGTTGGCATCCTGGGCCACCGCCCGGATACCCCGGCCGAACCGGGTCCTGTTCACGAAGAAGTCCAGGCCGACCATCATCAGGATGGCCACGCTCAGGGTGAGCAGCTGAACCGGGGTGACGTGGAATCCGCCGATGGTGATCACCGGGTCGGTGGGGAGCAGTCGCGGCGCACCGATCTGACGCCGCTGGGTCAGCGCCCCCATCAGCTCCATCAGGGCGTACGAGGCGCCGATGGCGGTGATGAGGAAGGCCAGTGGCGGTGCGTTGCGCCGCCGCAGTGGGCGATAGGCCGTCACCTCGATCAGGAGGGCGGTACCGCCGGAGAGGGCCGCGGCCGCGACAATCGCGACCACGATCAGCAGCAGCGCCTTCGTCACCGAGGGTCCGTCGCTGTTACTGTTCAGGCCGAAGAAGCCCCAGGTCCACACGGCGGCGAAGGTGCCGATCATGAAGACCTCGGAGTGCGCGAAGTTGATGAGGCGAAGGACGCCGTACACAAGGGTGTAGCCGAGGGCGATGAGAGCGTAGATCGCGCCCTGGACCAGCCCTGTCGTTGTCAGTTCCGGGAATCCCCGGAAGAGTTCTGCAAAGTCCACCAAAGCTCCGAGGGGTTGCGTGATACGGGTGTGGCCGGCCATGACGCCGGCCACACCAGCACTATTCGTATTTGTTACGCACCGATCCGGTTCGCGCCTGGCGCCCGATCGGGTCAGCCCTTCGGGATCTCCAGATCCGGTGCCCAGGCACCGTTGGTGGCCTTGAACGCCCACACCTTCACCTGAGCGGGGTCAAGCTCGCCGTTCGCCTCCCACTTGTAGGTCACGCCGGAGGCGGCGCCAGCCTTGTTGTAGGTGCCGAGGAAGGCCTGGATGTCGGCGCGGGTGGTCTTGCCGGCCTTGATCGCCTCAAGGTAGATGTTGGCGAGGTCGTACGACACGTCGGCGTAGACGCCCGGGTCGACACCGTTGAACTTCGCCTTGAAGTCGGTCACGAAGGTGCCCTTGGCCGCGGTGGCCGGGCCACACGGGCAGGTGGAGATGGTGCCCTCGACGTCCTTCTGACCGGTCACCGACAGCATGTTCGCGTCGTTGATGCCGTCGCCGCCGATGAACGTACCGGTCCAGCCGTTGGCGCGGAGCTGCTTGAGGAACGGCGCCGCCTCCTCGGTGTAACCCGCGTAGAACAGCACGGTCGCGCCACTGGTCTTGACGCTGGAGATCTGCGCGCCGAACTCCTGCGCGTTGTCGACCACCTTGTCGGTCTTGACGACCAGCGGGCCGAGCACCTTCTTCGCCTCGTCGGCGAGACCGGCGCCGTACGCGGACTGGTCGTCGATGACGAAGACCTTCTCCGCCTTGATAACGCTCTTGATGTAGTTGGCGATCGCCGGGCCCTGCGAGAAGTCGTTACCCACGCCACGGTGGAAGACCTTCCAGCCCTTGGTGCTCAGGCTCGGACGGGTCGCCGACGGGGTGATGCTCGGCAGGGTGGCCTGCTCGAAGATGGGCAGCGCGACCTCGGACTCACCCGAGAACGCCGGCCCGACCATTCCCACGATCTTCGTGTCGGCGGCCGCGCTGGTGGCCAGACCACCAGCCAGGTCGGCCTTACCCTGCGAGTCGAACGGGGCCACCGTCACCTGGCAGTCCGCGTTCGCCTTGTTGTACTGCTCGACGGCAAGGTCGACACCCTGCTTCATCGGCGTCACGAGCCCGGCATCCGCACCGGACAGCGCACCGAAGAAACCGATCTTGAGGTCGCACGCCTGGCTCCCGGAGCCGGTGCCCGAACCCTCGTCCTGCTTGCACGCGGTAGCGCCACCAACTAGCAGCGCCGCCATGGCGACACCGCCGAGGACGCGTACGAAGTTTTGCCTCAAGGCTGAAACCCCTCCTCCATCCACGAGTCCGGTGCCGCGGGCAGATGAGCCACGACAGCGCCGAACGAGACCGTTCACCCGGTCTGGCGGGGGACGTTATCCCACCAGCCAGACATGCCGGTAGGTCTAGCTGCCCGCTTTCACTCAACCGTTACGTAGCGTGGCAAGGTTTGCGCTCTGTTGTTATAGATGCGAGCTTCCGCAAGAAGATCAGAATGTCGATGAAAGCCGCGCCTGCCAGGCACGGGACTCTCGGCCATCATCGGTAACCATCACTACCTGCCCGGACGTCGCGGCGATCGATGCCGCCGTGTCGCCGCCCGCCGGCACGGCAACCGGCAGCGCCACCGGAGACCACCGGTCGGCGGTCGCATCCGACATCCACAGTCGGTGACCCTCTGCCGCGACCGTGGCCGCGAGAACCCGGTCGCCGTACGTCGCGACCGCCTCCACCCCGGCGATCATCCCGGCGCCCGCGACGCCGAATCCGGCGGCGGCCCGCCAACCCTCGCCGGCTGCCCCGTCGGGAACCGCCGGCCCGCCCCCGGCCGTCGGGTCCGCCAGGCGCCAGGTGCCGAATGTGGCACCCCGCGAACCCAGGGCCAGCACCACGTCGCCCACCCGGAGCAGCCGGTGGACGGCCTCGTCGGAACCGCTGGCGGGTAGGGAGATCCGGTCCCAGGTCAGCCCGTCGGGCGACCACCAGACGAACGGGTCATGGTCAGGTCGCCCGGGCGCCCGTCCGCTGCCACCGACCAGCCAGCCGTCGGCGACCGCGAGCGCGTCCGTCGCCGAGGTACGCAGTTCGACGTCGCTGGCCAGCCGGGGTGCGTTCTCGACGAGTTGGAAGTCGGCGCCGTCCGGTGACCGCCAGACCGCGGCCCCGCTCTCCCGTCCGCCGGCGATCAGCCACCCGTCCGGTCCACCGGCGACCCGACTGACGTTGACCGCCGCCGGGCCGCCGTACAGTTCGAACGCGGCCGACACCTCGACCAGCGCGCCATCCGGCAACTGCCGCCAGGTCCGCACCCTCGGGTTACCGTGCGCGCCACCCGCCTTGGCGCCGATCACCGCGATCCGGCCGTGCCGGCAGCCGACCGCGTAGAGGATCGCCCGCTCGCCGTAGTAGCTACTCGGCACGAGCCGTACGGCGCTCCAGTTCCGGGCGTCGGCGCTCGTCCAGGCGGCAGGTCGGGTGGCACCGTCGATTCCGCCGATTGCGCCGACCACATACCAGCGGCCGGCACAGGTCACCGCGTCTCGGAGCATCGGCCGACCGTCCGGTCCGGCCGGCATCGGCAGCGTCACCGCCCGCCAGTCCGGTCGAACCTGGTGCTGCGCCTGGTCAGCGGCGGGGCGCTCGCAACCGGCGATCAGCAGGACCGACGCGACGAGCCCCGCGACGAACCGCCGACCGATGGGCATGTGCCGATCCTAGGGGCGCTCCACAGACGACGAAGGGGGCCAATTCTCCGCCACTGGCCCCTTCGTCTCCGCCGATCGTGGACCTGTTTTCCGCCGGTCGCGCCACCGGTTCCGCCGGTGCGACCGCCCCGACGTCCCGGTGAGCCGGCCCCGACGGCTCAGGTTCAGCTCGCCTCGGTCGGCTCCGCGCCGGTCCCCTCGGCCAGGATCCGCTCGGCCACCTCACGCATGGTCATCCGGTGGTCCATCGCGGTGCGTTGGATCCACTTGAACGCCTGCGGCTCGGTCATGCCGTACGTCGTCATCAGCGCGCCCTTGGCCCGCTCCACGGTCTTGCGGATCTCCAGGCGGTCGGTCAGCCCGGCCACCTCGGACTCGAGTGCGGCGATCTCGGAGTACCGGGACAGCGCGATCTCGATCGCCGGCACCAGGTCACTCTTCTGGAACGGCTTCACCAGGTACGCCATCGCACCCGCCGCCCGCGCCCGCTCGACCAGGTCGCGCTGACTGAACGCGGTGAGGATGACCACCGGTGCGATCCGGCCACCGGCGATCCGCTCGGCCGCCGCCAGCCCATCCATGATGGGCATCTTGATGTCGAGGATGACGAGGTCGGGCTTGAGTTCCTCGGCCAGGCGCACCGCGGTCTCCCCGTCACCCGCCTCCCCCACCACGTCGTAGCCCTCTTCGACCAGCATCTCGGCGAGATCCAGCCGGATGAGCGCCTCATCCTCGGCGATCAGCACCCGCCTACGCTCGATACCCGCCTGCGTGTCGGCCACGAACCTCTACCCCCAGCGCTCTTGTCCGACACCCGCCCGGCCGGGTGTCGCCGTCATCAGCGTAGTGGGTACCCTAGACCCGGCCTACTCATCAGGTCCGTGGTTGCGTCCCCGTATTCCAACCGGTAGAGAAACGGAGCTCAAACCTCCGACAGTGTGGGTTCGAATCCCACCGGGGGCACGTCAAGTAACCGCAAACGCGGAGCGTGGTCGCGCGACCACTCCCGGCAGGGAGCGTCGCGTAAACCCGGCAACACGATCTTCGGAAGGCGCCACCCGGCAACTCGGGTGGCGCCTTTTCTGATGTTGGATCGGTGGCTTGTCCGGAACCCGACACGCCACCGCGACCCGCCTCGCCGGCCGAGCCGCGGGCTGCGCGTACGGGCGGAGACCATCCGGGGCTGCTAGAGTGGCTGCCGATTGTTCGGGTACATGCAAGTGGTCGGGAACAAAGGGGACCAGACATGGCGGGTGACGTCGACATCTCCGGGTAAAACCGGACATGTTAGGCCATCGGCGGGCGCGTACAGCGCAGCCGCGATGGCCATGGCGTTCTTCCCTCCCTCTGTTTCCCGCTGCGCGGCTCTGCCGCGCGCCCACATCACACCCAAGGGCTTCGCATGTCCGATTCGTTCGTTGTCTGCTCGAACCTCTCCTTCTCCTGGCCGGACGACACACCGGTCTTCCAGGACCTCTCCTTCACCGTCGGCGCCGGTCGCACCGGCCTCGTCGCGCCGAACGGCGCAGGCAAGAGCACACTGCTCAAGCTGATCGCCGGTGAACTGAAACCCACCGCCGGAAGCATCTCCGTCAACGGGGTCCTCGGATACCTCCCCCAGACCCTGCCCCTGATCGGTGACCTGACCGTGGCCGAGGTGCTGGGCATCGCCCCGGTCCTCCAAGCCCTGAACGCGATCGAGTCCGGGGACGCGAGCGAGGAACACTTCACCACCATCGGCAACGACTGGGACATCGAGGAACGCACCAACGCGCAACTCGACCGGCTCGGGCTCGGGGACGTTTCGCTCACCCGACACCTGCACACCCTCAGCGGTGGCCAGGTCATCTCCCTCGGCCTGGCGGCACAACTGCTGAAGCAGCCCGATGTCCTGCTGCTCGACGAACCCACCAACAACCTCGACCTCGACGCGCGACACAAGCTCTACGGCGTGATCGAGGACTGGAACGGCTGTCTGCTGCTGGTCAGCCACGACCGCGCCCTGCTCGACCGGATGGACCGGATCGCCGAACTCGACCGGGGCGAACTCCGCCTCTACGGCGGGAACTTCACCGAGTACGAAGAGACGCGGGAGGCGATGCGGGAGGTCGCCGAGAAGAACGTGCGCAACGCCGAGCAGGAGGTCAAACGGGAGAAGCGGGAGATGCAGCAGGCGCGTGAGCGGGCCGAGCGCCGAGCCAGCAACGCCTCCAGGAACCTGAAGAACGCCGGCCTGCCGAGGATCTTCGCCGGGACGATGAAACGGGGCGCCCAGGAGTCGGCGGGCAAGGCGAGCCAGACGCACGCCGCGCGGGTCAACGACGCGAAGGCCCGGCTCGACGAGGCCGGCCGCGCCCTGCGCGAGGAGCAGAGGATCTCGCTGGAACTGCCCGGGACCAAGGTCCCCTCCGGACGCACCCTCCTGCACGGGGAACGGATGCAGGTCCGGTACGGCGAGCGGGCCCTCTTCGCCACTGCGGGTGCCGACCTGATCATCCGGGGGCCGGAACGGATCGCCCTGACCGGTCCCAACGGCGCCGGCAAGTCGACCCTGCTGCGCGTGATCAACGGCGATCTCGAACCGTCCAGTGGCGAGATCACCCGGGCCGAGGGCCGGGTCGCGTACCTGTCCCAACGGCTGGACCTGCTCGACCTCGACCGGACCGTGATGGAGAACCTGGCCGCGTCCGCGCCCACCATGCCGGAGGCGCAGCGGATGAATCTGCTCGCCCGCTTCCTGTTCCGGGGCTCCCGGATCCACCTGCCGGTCGGGGTGCTCTCCGGCGGCGAACGGCTGCGCGCCACCCTGGCCTGTGTCCTGTTCGCCGAACCGGCGCCCCAGCTGCTGCTGCTCGACGAACCGACCAACAACCTCGACCTGGTCAGCGTCAGTCAGCTGGAGGGCGCGCTCGACGCCTACGAGGGCGCGTTCGTGGTGGTCAGCCACGACGAACGGTTCCTCGCGGAGATCCGGGTGCAACGGTGGCTCCGGCTCGACGACGGCCGCCTGCTGGAGACCGGGCCGCCCGAGAGCGCCTGAGCCGGGGTACGGGAGGGCCCGGACGCGTCCGGGCCCTCCCACCCGGCACCCTTTCCTCCGTACGCGGCGCGTCCCGGACCGGTCAGCCGGTGGCGTCCCGGACCAGGATCGCCGCCTGGACCCGGTTGGCGAGCCCGAGCTTGGCGAGCGAGCGGCTGACGTGCGCCTTGACCGTCGCCTCGGTCAGCGACAGTTCGGCACCGATCCCCGCGTTGGACAGGCCACGGGCGAGTGCCTCGATCACGTCGCGTTCCCGGCCGGTGAGGAGGGCGAGCCGTTCCCGGGCCCGCTGTGCCACCGCCGGGCCGCGTTCCACGAAGGAGCTGAGCAGGCGCATGGTGACCGTCGGAGCGAGCATGGCGTGGCCGGCGTGCACCGTACGGACGGCGGCGGCGAGCTCGGTCGGCGGAGTGTCCTTGAGCAGGAACCCCACCGCACCGGCCCGGAGCGCCTGGTGGACGTACTCGTCCAGGTCGAAGGTGGTCAACATGATCACCTTCGGCGGGTTCGGAACGGCACCGATCCGGGCCGCGGCGGTGAGCCCGTCCATCCCCGGCATCCGTACATCCATCAGCACCACCTCGGGCCCGAGCCGGGTCACCACGTCGACCGCCTCGGCCCCGTCCCGCGCCTCCCCGACCACCACGATGTCCCCGGCGGCCTCGAGGATCAACCGCAGGCCCGACCGGACCAGATGTTCGTCGTCGACCACCAGCACCCTGATCACGCCGGCACCCCCCGTCCCGGGTACGGGATCCGGGCGCGGACGGTGAACCCGCCGTCCGGCTCGCCACCGGTCTCCAGCCGCCCGTCGAGCAACTCCACCCGCTCGCGGAGCCCGACCAGGCCGAGCCCGGCGCCGGGCAGCCCCTCGGCCACCGTGGTCGGCGCCGTGTTCCGTACGGACACCTCGAGACTGTCCGGCAGGTAACGCAGGTGGACGTCGGTGACCCCGTCCCGGGCATACTTGTGGACGTTGGTCAGCGCCTCCTGCACCACCCGGTACGCGGCGTGTTCCACCGTCACCGGCAGGGGTTGGGGCGTTCCGTCGTCATGTCGGGTGACCGCGACACCCGCGCCCCGCGACTCCTCCAGCAGCCGGTCGAGGTCGGCGAGCGCCGGCTGCGGTACGAGACCCGCCCCGACGGTCCACTCCGACCGCAGTACGCCGAGCACGTCCCGCAGGTTCGCCAGGGCCTCACGGCCGGTCGACCGGATCAGGGCCGCCGTCTCGACCGTACCGGCGTCGGTGGCACTGACCTCCAGCGCGCCCGCGTGCAGCACCATGAGTGAGACCCGGTGCGCGACCACGTCGTGCATCTCCCGGGCGATCCGGTTGCGCTCCTCGGCGCGGACCCGATCGGTCCGGGCCTGCTGCTCCCGTTCGAGCTGGTCGGCCCGCTCACGCAGGGCGGTGAGGGTCTGCCTGCGGGCGTCCACCAAGAGTCCGACGATCAGCGGCAGACCGATGTGCATCAGGCACATCATCAGGAAGTTGGCCGGCGTGGCCGTGTTGAGGTAGCGGTCACCACCGACGGCGACACCGACCGGGATGGACGCGACCATGACCATGCCGGCGCCGAGCAGGTAGCCGCCGAGCTGCCCGGGACGGCGCTGGTTCGTACCGGCGTAGTAGGAGGCGACGGCGAGGGCCGGCCACATGACGACGGCGATCCAGGCGACCGCCGCCACGGCGTACAGCGGCCAAAGCCGTACCCGGGCGTGGGCGGCGGCGAGGGCGCAGGCACCGGCCAGCACGGCGATCACGGGCTCGGGCCAGGACGACCGGACCCCGAGGCCGCCGCTGGCCGACAGCCAGGAGCCGATCAGGACGGTGACGCCGAGCAGGCCCGGAACCAGCCGGCGGAGGTCGCCGACGTCTCGGAGACGGCCTGGAAGCGGGAGCGTCGGCGGGTGTGGGATCACCACCCCAGGGTAGGTGCGGCCCGGCCGTGCGACCGGCGCCGATCGTCGCGGCGACCCCTTACCTAAGTAGGGGGTGCGGGCCGACCCTGGGCAGATGCGCGCACCAGGGCGGGTGGCCGAGGCTCGGGTCATGACCGACATGTGGACCAGCCGGCCGGCGGCGGGCAGCCGATGATGGACGCCGTCCTCGAACTGCTCACCCGGACCATGACCTCGCCGTGGGTGTATCTGGCGATCTTCGCGATCGCCGTGGTCGACGGGTTCTTCCCGGTCGTACCGAGTGAGACGGCGGTGATCACCGCCGGGGTGTTCGCCGCGACCGGTGGGCCGGACCTGCTGCTGGTGATGGCCGTCGCCGCCACCGGCGCGTTTGTCGGCGACCACGTCTCGTACCTCATCGGCCGGACCGGTGGCAGCCGGGTGACCGGACGGCTGCGACCCGGCGGCCGCCGGTACGCCGCGTACACCTGGGCCCGCGCGGCGCTGCTGGACCGGGGCGGCCTGGCCCTGATCGTCGCCCGGTACGTGCCCGGCGGTCGGACCGCGATCACCGTGACCATGGGCACGGTCGGCTACCCGCGCCGCCGGTTCCATCTCTTCGACGCCGTCGCCGCCTGCTCCTGGGCGCTCTACTCGGCCCTGGTCGGTTACCTCGGTGGGGTGGCCTTCGAGCACGACCCGATCCGGGGCCTGCTGCTCGGGCTCGGCATCGCCTTCACCGTCACGGTCGCGGTCGAGGCGGTCCGGTACCTCCGCCGCCGGTCCGGCCCACGGCCGGCGCCGGGCGCGACCGCGGCCGTCCACGCCGGCGCGGCAGCGGGACGGGGCCCGGGACCGGCCCCCGACTAGGGTCGACCCGGCTCGAACCCGGCGGTACGTCACCGCCGGCCACCTGGTCGCCAGCGGCGGTCGCCGGCCCGGACCGGGCCGGGTGTCACGGCTTGCGGGCCAGCCCGGACCAGTAGTACGCGGCGTTCGGGTCGACCGGCGGCTCACCGTCGGGACGCCAGGCCATCACCGGTACGACTCCCGGCTCGACCAGTTCCCAGTCGCCGAAGAAGCGGGTCACGTCGTCGCGCACCCGGGGCACCAGGGTCATCCCGCCCTGGCCGGCGGCGGCCGCGACGCCGGCCATCGCCTCCGGGTCGAACTCCTGGCCGGGGTGGGTGATCGCGACGTAGCTGCCGGAGGGCAGCGCGTCCAGCAGGGTGGCGACCTTCTCCCAGGGGTCGTCGGCGTCGGCGACCAGCATCAGGATCGCGATCAGCAGCAGACCCACCGGCTGCTCGAGGTCGAGCGTCGCGGTCAGCTCCGGGTCGGCCAGGATCCTGCCCGGGTCACGCATGTCGGCGTCGAGGTAGACGGTCTGCCCCTCGGTGCCGCTGACCATCAGCGCCCGCGCGTGCGTCAGCACGATCGGATCGTGGTCCACGTACGCCACCCGGGTCTGCGGCGCGATCACCTGCGCGATCTCGTGCACGTTCGGCCTGGTCGGGATGCCGGTGCCGAGGTCGAGGAACTGCCGGATGCCGGCCGACCCGGTCAGGTAGCGGACCACCCGGTGCATGAAGGCCCGGTTCTCCCGGGCCATGGTACGGATGCTCGGGATGGCGGCGACGAACGCGTCGCCCATCGCCCGGTCGGCGGCGAAGTTGTCCTTGCCGCCGATCCAGTAGTCGTACATCCGCGCGGAGTGCGCCACGCTGGTGTCGATCCCCGCCGGCGCCCACTCGCCATCCACGTTCCCGACACCCGACGGCTGTGACACCGCTACCCCCACAGATCGTGAAACCTTTTCGGCACGCACACCTTAGCGACATCCGTCACCGTGCCGGGGCATCCGTCGACACGGCCGCGCCGTCCGGTCCGGATCGGTCAGGCCAGGGCCACCCGGCCCTGGTGCTCGTCGCGCGGAAGCTCGCCGTCGGCGACCGCGACGATCTCCAGGTGCTCCAGTGTGACCTGCCCCGAGAGCACCGTGCTGAACGCGATGTCGGCGGCGTCGCGACCCGTGGCGATCCGCACCATGCTCTGCCGGGGTGCCAGCCGGGTCGCGTCCCAGAGCTGCCATTGGCCGTCGAGTTCGGTCTCCACCACGGCGTGGAAGTCCATTGGCGACAGGCCGGGCGCGTAGACGGCGGCGACCCGCGCGGGTACGTCGACGGCCCGGCAGAGGGCGGCGACCACGTGCGCGAAGTCGCGACAGACCCCCTCCCCGGCAAGCAGCGTGTCCACCGCGTCGGTGGTCGGACCACTGCTGCCGGAGGCGTACGCGAGGTTCTCCCAGACGTACTCCCGGATTGCCCGTACCCGCTGGTCCGCCGTTGACTCGCCGCCGAAGTGGCTGCGGGCGAAGCCGGCGAGCCGGTCCGAGGGGCAGTACCGGCTCGGCCGCAGCGCCTCCACCCGTTCCGCGTCACCGACCGGGGCGGGCGTGACGCCGCGCGCCGTGCTTGTCGCCTGGTAGGTGACGGTCAGGGTGCCCGGCCGTAGCCGGATCAGGTGCGAGCGGCCACCCACCGCCGTGGCGATCTCATCGGCGCTGACCGGCACCTCGTTGTTGACGATCTCCAGTCGCTCGCCCAGCACCGCGCCGGGCGGGCGGGCGACCGCGATCTGGAGCACCACGCTGGCCGGGGTGGCCACCTCCATGACGAGCGTGCCACCGACCTGGACGGTTTCCGGATGTGTCTGCGCCTGATTCATCGTTGGTACGTCCCGTCCTCGTCTGGCGACAGTGTGCGGGCCTGGCGCCGCCGACCGGGTACGCGACGTCGTTGCCGTCCCGCCACCTCTTCCGGCGGACGCGGGCCCGAGCCGGCGCCGTGGAGTCCGACCGGGATCGATTATCACCGTTCCCGATGCCATCCGCCCGGCCCGGCGCAGGCTCGCCGGCTGCCGTCCACCCGGCGCGTCGGGGTCGGTGCTGGTGCAGCCGGGTCAGCCGGACGTGGCCCGGGAGTAGAGTGAGGGTCACCGTCGCGGAGTCCGGCGGCGGACCAACCTGACGATGATCCAGACCCGACGATGATCCGGACCCGTAGCCGGAATTCGAGGATCAGCACTGAGCGGGTCGGTGGGCCGGGCGCCCAGCCAATTCTCTTTCGACCGACCCGGTCCTGCGCACGCACCGCACCCGATCTCAGACGGAGAACGGGAGACCTCGCATCCGGTTACGGCCTCTCCGTGGTGAGCGGGACCAGGACGGCAACGGTGACATCCGGCCATCGGACCGGCGTACGACCGACAGGATCTCGACCGACCAGGTATGGAGTAGGACATGGAAATCGACAGGCACAAGATCCTGGACGCACTTCGACGTCGCGGGCAGCATCACCGGGCCGACTGGGTGGAAAAGGAGTTGCCCGAGCGGGTCGACACCGTCCGCAACTCCGGCCTGCTCTCGATGCTCAACCTCGACCCGGCCGAGTTCGCCGACCAGCCGAACAGGTGACGGCGACCCGCCGATCGTAGGCACTAAACAATCGTTGACTCATCTCAACGATTTCTCTATGGTGACGAACGCGCTTCCCAACCCCCCACACTCCATGGAGCACGCGTGTCCGTCGCCTACGTCGCCCTCGCGATCCTGCTCAGCGTCATGCTGCTGGGCTCGGCCCAGGGCAAGCTGACCAAAAACGAAAAGGTCGTACAGGGGCTCAGCGCCGCGAACGTCCCGCTGAACTGGTACCCACCGCTGGCCACCATCGAGATCATCGGCGCGGCCGGTCTGCTCATCGGAATCTTCATCGGCCCCCTCGGCGTCGCCGCCGCCGCCGGCGTCACGCTCTACTTCGTCGGTGCGGTCATCGCGCACCTGCGTGCCGGCGACACCTCGGGCGTCGCCGCGCCCGCGACGATCCTGCTGATCGCCGTCGCCACCCTCGTCGTACGGATCCTCTCGCTCTGACGCCGCCGCCCGTCGGCGCCCGCCGTACGAACCCGGGCTCTCCGCCGTCCGCCCGGTCCGCACCCACGCGGACCGGGCCGACGAGCAGCGGTCGGGTCAGAAGTCGCCCTTCGGGTCGAGGTACTGTGCCGCGTTCTCCTTGGTGACCCGTGGCGACGGGACCACGGTGTCCTTCTCCGTCGTGGCGCCACCCAGGATCTCCACCGCCCGGTCGAGCCCCAGACTGCCGATGATGTCCGCGTCGTTCAAGCCGGTGACCAGGTAGTTCGTGCCGTCGAGAATGGCCTTCAACGCCTCCGCCTGACCGTCGACCCCGGCGATGATGATCTGCTTGTCCCTGCCGGCGTCCGCGATGGCCCGCTGCGCGCCCAGGCACATCGCGTCGTTCTCGCAGAAGACGGCGGCCAGGTCGGCGTGGGTGGCGAGCAGGCTCTCCATCACGGTCAGCCCGCCGTCCGACCCCCAGTTGCCGAAGTCCGGCGCCTCGACCAGGGTGATGCCCGGCTTGCCGGTGAGGACGGACTTCACCCCGTCGGTCCGGGCCAACCCGATGCTGTTGTCGGCCGGGCCGCCCTTGATGATGGCGACCTTGCCGCCGCCGGGCAGTTTCTCCGCGAGGAACTCGCCGTTCTGCACCCCGATCGCCTTGTTGTCCGGGCCGATCCAGCTCGTGTACTCACCGGTCTGGAACTTCCGGTCGACCAGCACCACCGGCTTGCCCGCCGCCTTGATCGCATTCAACGCCGCGGGTGCCGACTCCAGCGGCCCGCCGGAGATGATGACGGCGTCGACGTTCTTGCTGAGCAGATCCTCGACGTTCGCGGCGAGCTTGGCCGCGTCCCCGTTCGCGTCGGTGCTGACGACCTCGACGTTCCCCTTCTTCTTGGCCTGGGCCGCGATGGCCTTGTCCATGCCGCTGAAGTAGGGACCGCTGAGCATGAAGTTGGCGACACCGATCGTGTAGGAGCCGTCGCCGCCGGACCCACCCGACCCGCCGGAGTCGGAGCAGGCGGTCAGGCCGAGGGCGAGGGTTCCGGCGACCAGCAGTCGACTGAACTTTTTCGCGTACATGCCAACATCTCCCGGGTGTGGTGGTGGACAGGGCGCCTTACGGGACGGGACGGCGGGTCCGGGGCGGCGCGGTTCAGGTGCGTACCCGGTTCACCCGCTGGACCAGGATCACCGCGATGATGATCAGTCCCTTGAGAACCTGCTGCCAGAAGCTCTGTACGCCGTACAGGTTCAGCAGGTTGTTGATCAGAGCGAGGACGAGGACCCCGCCGAGGGTCGCCTTCGCCGTACCGCGACCGCCGGCCAGACTCGCCCCGCCGATCACACACGCGGCGATCGCGTCCAGTTCGAACGCGACCCCGACGCTCGGCTGGGCGATGCCCACCCGACTGGCCAGGATCACCCCGGCCAGCCCGGCACAGGCGCCGCTGATGGTGTACGCGAGGACCACGTGCCGGCGTACGTTGATGCCGGCGAGCCGTACCGTCTCCGGGTTGCCGCCGATCGCGATGATCGACCTGCCCGCCGGGGTGCGGGACAGGAACACCCCGCCGGCGCCGAAGACCACCAGCATGATCACCGTGGTCAGCGGGATCGGTCCCACCATCGCCGATCCGAGGGTGAAGAACGCCGGGTCGTCCGGTGCGATCGGCACGTCGGAGTAGACGAAGGCCAGCCCCCGGACGGTGGTCAGCGCGGCCAGCGTCACCACGAACGGCGCCAACTCGAACCGGGCCACCAGAACACCGTTGACCAGTCCGAACCCGATACCGGCGGCGATTCCGACCGCCATCGCCAGCGGGATCGGCAGCCCGGACACCAGGCCCGCGGTGACGATGCCGGCGAAGGCGACCACCGACCCGACGGAGAGGTCGATGCCACCGGTCAGGATCACCACCAGCATGCCGAAGGCGAGCAGCCCGGTGGTGACCATCTGCTTGAGCAGGTTGGTGAGATTGGTCGGGGTGAAGAACGTCTCGGAGGTTGCCGCGGCGACCACGAGCAGGAGTACGACGAGGGTGCCGAGCGCCGCCTCGACCGTACGGTCGCGGCCGTTGAGCACCAGGCGCAACGGTCGCCGGCCGCCGCCCCCGGTCCTCTCCGGCCCGGTGCTGGTGAGCTGCCCGGTCATGTCCGCTCCTCGATCGCGTAGGCGAGTACCTCGTCCTCGGTGCTCCGGTCGGCGGGCAGGTCAGCGGTGAGCCGCCCCTGCCGCATCACCAGCACCCGGTCCGACGCGCCGAGCACCTCGGTCAGGTCGGAGGAGATGAGCAGCACGCTCAACCCGGACCGGGCCAGGTCGTCGATGATGCGGTAGATCTCCACCCGGGTCGCCATGTCGACCCCCCGCGTCGGCTCGTCGAGGATGAGCACCCGTGGCTCGACCAGCAGCCATTTGGCCAGCACCGCCTTCTGCTGGTTACCGCCGCTGAGCTGGACCACCGGCATCGACGCGCAACGCGCCGGCTGGATGCCGAGCCGCTCGACCATGGTGCTGACCTGGCCGCGCTGGCGGCTCCGGTCGATCAGGCCGCCCCTGGTGTCGCGGCGCAGGGTGGTGAGGGCAATGTTGTCCCGTACGGTCAGGCCGAGGACCAGGCCGGTGCGTTTGCGGTCCTCGGTGACCAGCGCCAGCCCGGCCGCGATCGCCTCGGCGGGGCTGCGGAAGTCGCCGCCACCGCCCGCGACGCGGACCTCGCCGGCCGCCGCCCGGACGGCGCCGAAGACGCACCGGGCCAGTTCGCTGCGGCCGGAGCCGACCAGGCCGAACAGGCCGACGACCTCCCCCGCGTGCAGGGTGAACGAGACATCGCGGAACTCGTTCGGCCGGCGCAGCCCGGTGACGGTGAGCCGGGGCGCGCCCGGGGCGCCACGCCGGTCCGGGTAGATCTGCGCCAGCCGGCGGCCGGCCATCAGCCGGATCAGCTCGTCCTCGGTGGTCTCGGCGGGCGTGGTGGTGCCGACCACCCGACCGTCCTTGACCACCACGATCGAGGTGGCCAGGTCGAGCACCTCGGCCAGCCGGTGCGAGACGTAGACGACCAGCACACCCCGGTCGGTCAGCCGCCGGACCAGAGCGAAGAGCGAGTCCAGGTCGCTGCCGGCCAGGACCGCGGAGGGTTCGTCGAGCACCAGCACCCGGGGGTCGCCGACCAGCGCCTTGGCAATCTCCACCATCTGCTGCCGGGCCACCGAGAGCCGGCCGGCGACGGTACGGGGGTTGATCGCGCCGAAGCCGATCGTGGTGAGCAGCGCCGCCGCCCGCCGGTGCGCGGCGGCCCAGTCGATCAGGCCGGCGCGGCGCGGGAAGTTGCCCATCAACAGGTTCTCGGTGACCGACAGTTCGGGCACCAGGCTGAGTTCCTGGTGGACGGTACGGATGCCGTGGGCGTGCGCGTCGTGCGGCGAGCGGGGCTCGATCCGTTTTCCGTCCAGCCACATCTCGCCCGCGCTCATCCGCTCGGCGCCGGCCAGGATCTTGATCAGGGTCGACTTGCCGGCGCCGTTCGCGCCGACCACGGCGAGCACCTCCCCCGGGCGCCCGACCAGGTCGACCCCGTGCAGCACCTCGACACCGCCGTAGTCCTTGTGTACGCCGCGCAGTTCGAGGCTCATTCGAACGCCTCCATCACCACGATCGTCTTCTGCCGGGTGAAGCCGAGCGCCGTGTCGTGCAGCCCCTCGCGGTAGCCGCCGGTCTCCTTGGTGCCGCCGAACGGCAGGTTCTCGGCCCGTACCGCGGTCGAGCCGTTGATCAGGACCCCGCCGACGTCGAGCCGGCGGGCGATGGTGAAGGCGCGCGAGATGTCCCGGGTGAAGACCGCCGCGTGCAGCCCGTACGGCGACTCGTTCGCCATCGTGACCGCCTCGGACGGATCGGCGAACCGGGCCACCGGCGCGACCGGACCGAAGATCTCCGCGGCCAGCGCGGGGCTGTCGGCCGGCACGTCGACCAGGACGGTCGGGTCGACGAAGGCACCACGCCGGTCGCCCCCCGCGACGAGCCGGGCGCCGTCGTCGACGAGCTGGCCGACCGCCTGTTCGACCCGCCGCGCCGCCGTCTCACTGATCAGCGGCCCCACGTCGGTCCGCTCGACCAGTTGGTCGCCGACGGCGAGCTCGGCGGTCTGCGCGAGCAGCGACGCCACGAACGCGTCGTGTACGCCGTCCTGCACGTAGACCCGTTTCACCGCGCAGCAGATCTGCCCGTTGCCCCGGGCCAGCCGACCGAGCACCACCGCCCGGGCGGCCTGCTCGACGTCGGCGTCGTCACAGACGATCAGCGCGTCGTTGCCGCCGAGTTCCAGGAAGACCTTCTTCAGGGTGGTGGCGGCGTGCTGGGCGATGGCCCGCCCGGCGGCGGTGCTGCCGGTGAGGCTGACCGCGGCGATGCCGGGCAGTTCGGCGAGGAGTTCGGAGACGCGTACCCCGCCGGTGACAAGTTGGTGCGCGTGCCGGGGGGCACCCGCGAGCTCCACCAGTTCGGCGATCCGGACCAGGGCGAGCGGGCAGCGGGCGGGCGGTTGGACCAGCACCGCGTTGCCGGCGGCGAGCGCGGCCGCCGCCTTGTGCGCGTACAGCTCGACCGGGTAGTTGAACGGGACCAGCGCCGCCACCACGCCGAGGGGTTCGCGCATGGTCACCGCCAGGTGCCGTTCCAGCCCGGGTACGGCGTCGAGCGGGATCTGCCGGCCGAAGAGTCGGGTCGCCTCGCCGGCGTGCCCGCGGAAGATCCGGATCGCGGCGTCCACCTCGCCCCGGGTCTGTGTCAGTGGCTTGCCGTTCTCGGCCGCGAGCAGCCGGGCGAGGCTCTCCCGCTCCTGCTCGACGAGGTCGGCGATCCGCCCGAGCAACGCCGCCCGCTCGTACGCGGGCAGTGCGGCCATCGCCCGCTGCCCCGCCTGGGCGGCTTCGACCGCCGCGATCACCTGGTCCTCGCCGGCCGCCTCGACGTCGCCAAGGTGGGCGCCGGTGCCGGGATTGTGCACGTTGATGACGGAAGACGTGACGGCGGGCATCCGTTTCACTCCTTGGCTGGTCAGCTGGTGGGTTCGCTCGGTCGCGGGGGTTTCGTGGGCGCCGGACGCGGCGCTCGGTGTGGTGTTCCGGACCCGGTCGACCACGTCGGGGTGGTGGTGCCGGAAACGCGCCGGCCACGGCGGTCCGGATATCCGAGTCGGCGCCCGATATTGACCGCCATTGCCAGCGCGGCCGGCGCCAGCCGGTGACAGTCGTCAATGCTGAACCGGTGTGCCGGGGCGGAGACACTGAACGCACCGACCGGCTCCCCGGCGACACTCATGATCGGCAGGCCGAAACAGCGCACGCCCTCCTCGTTCTCCTCGTCGTCGATGGCGAACCCCCGGGTCCGGACGAGGTCGAGTTCGGCGAGCAGGGCCGCACCGGTGAGGGTCCGGCCGGTACGCGCGGGCAGCCCAGCGGCGAGGATCTCCGCCCGGCGCCGCTCGTCCAGTACGGCGAGCACGGCCTTTCCCATCGCGGTGCTGTGCATGGCGACCCGGCTGCCGATCCGGGAGACCAACCGGACGGACTTGGCGCTCTCCACCTTGTCCACGTAGACGATCCGGTTGCCGACCGGGACGCCGAGGTGCACGGTCTCTCCGCTCAACTCGACCAGGTCGACCAGGTAGGGCCGGGCGGCGGCGCGCAGACCGTCCTCGTCGAGGTACTGCCCGGCGAGCGCGATCAGGGTCACGCCGAGGTGGAAGGCGCCGGCCGGATCCCGTTCGAGGACGCCGAGTTCCAGTAGCGAGGTGGTGTACCGGTGGGTGGTGCTCACCGCGATTCCGGCCTCGGCGGCGAGTTCACCCAGGGTCAGACCGGCGCCCCCGGCCTCCGAGACCGCACCGATCAGTTCGAATGCCTTATCGACGCTCGACGATTTTCGTCCGCTCCTCATTCGAGTTACTCGAATCCATTTCCATCGAGTTCCAGATAACGGCGATGTTTACACCGTGAAACAAACCTGTCAACCTTCTGGAGCCAGATACATCGGAGGTATCTGGGGAAAGACAAGATCACCAAAACACCGGATGGCGTTCAATCGCCTGGCAGCACGCCGTTTCAGCGCCAAGGATCCGGGACGGTCCAGCCGTGCGACCATCGCTCCGATGAGCAACCGCACCAGACATCCAATGTCTCTACCATTTCGCACATACCTTGATCAATGCGATAAGCGGCTCGCCGGCACCTACCGGCGAGGCTGGAGACCGCCGGCCCCGGAGGTCGTACCAAGCGGTAGGGTCGGATCATGACGAGTGAGGAGCAGGAGCGACCCCAGGCCGACGAGGACTGGGACCGCTTCGTCGACGGGCAACTCGCCGAGCTGGGGATCAGTCGCGACGAGCTGGCCCGCCAGGCCGCCCGGGGCGAGTTCGAGTCGGCCTCGGCCCAGCACCTCTGGACCCTGATCAGCTGACCCGGGCAGGGCCGACCGGTGGGCATAATCACCCGATCCCCCCGAGCGGAACAAACTGGGCGGGCCGGACGTTGATCGCCCGTGTGATCGACGTACCCCTGTCAGTTCTTGACCTTGCACCGGTCGCCGCCGGAACCACCGCCGGCCAGGCCCTGCGGCACACCACCGAGCTGGCCCGACGGACAGAAGAGCTGGGCTACCAGCGCTTCTGGGTGGCCGAACACCACAACATGCCGGCGATCGCGTCCTCCGCGCCGCCCGTGGTGATCGCCCACCTGGCCGCCGCCACCTCGACCATCCGGGTCGGCTCCGGCGGGGTGATGCTGCCCAACCACGCCCCACTGGTGGTCGCCGAGCAGTTCGGCACCCTGGAGGCGCTGCACCCCGGCCGAATCGACCTGGGTATCGGCCGGGCACCCGGCACCGACCAGGTCACCGCCCTGGCGTTGCGCCGGACCATGGACGGGCTCTCCGCCGAGAACTTCCCCCAGGAGCTCGCCGACCTGGTCAACTACTTCACCGGGGAACGCCCCGGTCCGATCACCGCCAGCCCCGGCAAGGGTGACATGCCGGCCGTCTGGCTGCTCGGTTCGAGCGGCTTCAGCGCCCAGCTCGCCGGAATGCTCGGCCTGCCGTTCTCCTTCGCGCACCACTTCAGCTCCACCAACACCCTCCCCGCGCTGGCCCTCTACCGGCAGCACTTCCGACCGTCGCAGTGGCTCAAGGAGCCGTACGCGATGGTCGCGGTGAACGCGATCTGCGCCGACACCGACGAGCAGGCGCAGTGGCTCGCCGGCCCGGCCGGACTCTCCTTCCTCAAGCTGCGCTCCGGCCGGCCGGAGCCGTTGGCTACCCCGGAGGAGGCCGCCGCCTACCCGTACACGGAGATCGAGCGGCAGTTCACCCGGGACCGGATGCACGGTCAGGCGATGGGCAGCCCGGAGACGGTCCGCCGGCAGCTCTCCGCGCTGCTGGAACAGACCCAGGCCGACGAACTCATGCTGACCGCGATGGTCTACGACATCGAGGCGCGGGTACGTTCGTTCGAACTGATCGCCGAACACGTCGCGGGCGGGTTGCGCCGCGAACACTGACTCGGAGTGCGCTCCGTCCTCGATCAGCCGTGAAACAGGATCTTCACGTGGCCGTCACCGATACGCCCCGTAGCCCCGCCTAGTCTCAATACCGGTGGTGGTTCGACATGCGCGGTCGGGACGGGTCGCGTCATGTCGCGGTGTGTGTCGTACCGGGCCGGGTGGGGTGGGCCCCTACCCGGCCCGGTACGACTGGGCCCGCCGGTACGGACTCAGCGAAGGTAGATGTTCGGCGCGGACGGCGTCGCCATCCCGTCACCGATGAAGAAACTCGGATGCGGCGGCTGGTTGTAGGCGGTGTTCTGCCAGGCGACCGCCACCCGGTACTGCGGATCGTGCATCAGTGTCGTGATCCGGGTGCTGGTCGGCGTCGGCGTGCTGTAGATCCGTAGCGCGGCACTGTCGCTGGTCCGCCAGATCACCTCCTCCCGCCAGTCGCCGAGGATGTCGGCCGAGAGCGCGGGCGTGGACTTGGTGCCGTTGTTCGAGGCCACCCCGCTGCCGGTGAGCAGCCGGGTGTCGCCGCCGGTGCCGTACTTGTCGATCCGGGTGGCGTCGAGCAGCTCACGCACCGGATCCCCGTCCCACCAGGCCAGGAAGTTGATCGACGAGGGCTTGCGGCCGACGTTCGCGCCGCTCGGGCCGCGCAGCCCGTCGACCGCCGCCGACCACGCCTCGGCACCCGCGCTGCCGGCGTAGATGTCACCGGCCACGCCCCGACCGTTGTCCCCACCCGGGGCGGTGGACCAGTGGACCTGCCCGGTACGGGCGTTGGCGAACCAGGACGACGGCTTGCTCGCATCCTCGCTGACCTTGAAGTACTCCAACCCGGAGCGGCCCGGATCGAAGTCACCGACATGTCCGGCGTCGCCGTGACCGTGCCCTGTGTTCCAGAGGGCGGTCCCGTTGTCGTTGACGCACATCGCACCGAAGAGAATCTCGTCCCGGCCGTCCGCGTCCACGTCGGCGACGGCCAGGCTGTGGTTGCCCTGGCCGGCGTACTGGCTGCCGGCGGAGTTGGAGTCGAACGTCCAGCGCCGGGTCAGGCTGCCGTCGCGGAAGTCCCAGGCCACGATCACCGTACGGGTATAGTAGCCCCGGGACATGATCAGAGACGGCCGCTGCCCGTCCAGGTAGGCGGTGCCGGCGAGGAACCGGTCGACCCGGTTGCCGTAGTTGTCACCCCACGACGAGACCGTGCCCCGGGCCGGCAGGTAGTCCACGGTGGAGGCGACCGCACCGGTCCGACCGTCGAACATGGTCAGGAACTCCGGCCCGGCGAGGATGTAGCCGCTCGAGTTGCGGTGGTCGGCCGAGGACGAGCCGATCACCTGCCCGGTGCCGGAACGGGTGCCGTCGGCGGTCTTCATCGCCACCTCGGCGTCGCCGTCACCGTCGTAGTCGTACACCTGGAACTGGGTGTAGTGCGCGCCCGCCCGGATGTTGCGCCCCAGGTCGATCCGCCACAGCCGGCTCCCGGTCAGGGTGTACGCGTCAACGTAGACGCTGCCGGTGTAGCCGGACTGCGAGTTGTCCTTGGCGTTGGACGGATCCCACTTCAGCACGATCTCGTACCGGCCGTCGCCGTCCAGGTCACCGACGGAGGCGTCGTTGGCCGAGTAGGTGTACGCCTCACCGGAGGGCGTGGTGCCGCCCGGTGGCACCTGGAGCCGTACGTCCAGGTAGCCGTTGGCGAACTGGAGCGCCGGTGCCGAGGCGGCCTGCTCGGCGCCGTTCACCACCGCCCGTACCGTGTACGCCGCGCCGGCCGGGGCACCGTTGTCGAGGTGGTTCGTGGCACCGGTGATCGGCGCGGCGTTCACCCGGGTGGTGCCCCGGTAGAGGTTGAACGCCACACCCGACCCCTCGGTGCCGAGCAGCCGCCAGGAGACCAGGTTGGCGCTGCCGGACCGGACACTGACCAGGCCCCGGTCCAGGTCCTCGGCCTGCTTCGCCCCGGCTGCCGGCGGGGCCGTCGTCGGCGGGGTGGTCGGGGTGGTGGGCGGCGGGTCGGTCGTCGGGGCCGGCGGGGTGGGCGTCGGTGTGTTCGTCGGCGGGCCGGTCGGTGGGCCGGTGGTCGGTGAGACGCCACCGGTGCAGGTGGTGCCGTTCACCGCGAAGCTCGCCGGCACCGGGTTGCTGGCGTTGTTCCAGGACCCGTTGAAGCCGAACGAGACCGTGCCGAGGGTGGCCACGGCACCGTTGTAGCCGACGTTCACGGCGCTGACCTGCGTACCGGACTGGCTCACCGTCGCGTTCCACGCCTGGGTCACCTGCTGACCGGCGGCGTACGACCAGGTGAGGTTCCAGGCGGTGAGCGGGTCGCCGAGGTTGGTCAGGGTGACGCTGGCGCCGAACCCGCCCTGCCACTGGTTGGTGACCTGGTAGTCGATCCGGCAGCCGGCCGCGGCGGCGGAGGCGACCACGGCGGTCATCGCACCGGTGGCGGCGAGCGTGCCGGCGGTGATGGCGGCGAGAAGTGCGGTACGGCGGGACGCGGAGCGCCCCGATCCGGTACCGGCGGCGGACACGATGCGTTGTCGTGAGCTGGGCATCTCTACTCCGGGGAGGACGGGGTGCGCGGCGGTGCGACGGTGTCGCCGGCCGCGACGGGCCGGACGGTCCCCGCCGGCTGCCCTGGCCGGCGGATCGCACACCACGCGGGACGGCCAAGGAATAAATCAGTTCAATGACCGCCGCGACGACAGATGAAGGCTCCGGGCGCATCTGAAGCGTAGGACAAGGCCACAGCGCTCACAAGATAGAGGATGGCAAATTTAAAAGGTTTCAGTTCTGCCTCGGCGGCAGGTGTCGGTCCTCGCGCAGTACGACGTACCCGCCACCCGGCACGGTCACCGACGGTCCGCCGGAGTGCGGGGCCGGTCTGCCGGAGACGAGCACCGGCGTCCCGGCCACCGGGACCGACCGGGGTGCCTCGTCGTGGTTGAACAGGAACAGCCAGCTCGTCCCCTCGGGCGACCCGCGCCGCACCGCCTCCACCCCGACCGGCGCCTGCGGGCAGGTCGGCACGGCACCGGCCGCCGTTGCCACCAACTCCAGCAGCCAGCGGTAACCGTCGTCGTCGAGCCGGGTGGAGACGTACCAGGCGACGCCCGCCCCGTACCGGTGCCGGGTCACCGCCGGCTGACCGGCCAACCGCCCGCCCGCGTACGTCAGCACCGGCCGCGCCCCGGCGAGCCGTACCGTCTCGCTCCAGATCCGCCCGGTCATGGCGCCGCCGTGACCCCCGTCCCGCCCGTCGGCGCCCACCGGGAGGCCCGGACCGCCGACCACGGGCTGCCGCTCGTCGTCAGCGAGCGGGTGGAACTCCTCGACCCGGATCCCGAGCACGTCCCGGAAGGCACCGGGGTAGCCGCCCAGCCGGATCCGGCCGTGCTCGTCGGCTATCCCGCTGAAGTAGCTGACCAGCAGGTGTCCACCGGCGGCGACCCAGGCCCGGACCCGGGACGCGGTCCGATCCGAGGCCAGGTAGAGCGCGGGGAGAACGAGCAGAACGTGGCCGCCGGCCGGGTCCCCGACGGCATCCCCGACGGCTGGGTCCCCGACGTCCGGACCGGTCGCGACTCCGATCCGGCCGGCGGCGGCCGTCGGGTGGGCGAGCTGGTCCGGTCCGACGAAGTCGGTGCCGAACCCGGCCTGCCACAACAGGCGGTGCACGGTGCCGACCTCGTCCAGGTAGTCCAGTCGCCGCGAGGGCAGACCGGGACCCTGTAGCGCCCACCAGCACTCGACATCCCAACCGATCCCCACCGACGTCTGGACCATGCCGCAACGGCCGACCTGTGCGGAGAGTCGGGCCAGGTCCCGGCCCAGTGCCACAGTTTCCCGGAACACCCTGCTCTCCGGCCCGACGTGCGGAACCAGGGCGGAGTGGAACCGCTCGGCGCCACCGACCGGCGCCCGCCACTGGAAGAACATCGCCCCCACCGACCCCCGGGCGACGTACGCGAGACTGTTGCGCGCCAGCCGGCCCGGCTCCCGGCTGTGCATCCGACCCGGTACGTGGATCAGGTTCGGTGCGCTCTCCATCAGCAACCAGGCCGCACCGCCGTCGGCACCCGGCCCGCCGTCGCCACCCGTGCCGACTCGACGGGCCCAGGAGCGGGCGAGGTCGGCGGCGAATCCGATCTGTTCCTCCGCTCCCCGGTCGGCAGCCGACGGATAGTGGTCGATCGCGACCAGGTCCACCTCGCTCGACCAGCGCGCGTGGTCGACCGGCACCCAGTCGCCGAAGACGTAGTTTGTGGTCACCGGCACGTCGGGCGTCGCGGCTCGCAGCAGGTCACGCTGCTCGACGTACGCCGCCAGCAGCTGATCGGACCAGAACCGGCGGAAATCCAGCAACTGGGCCGGGTTGGCCAGGTACTGGGTGGCCCGGGGCAGGTCGACCTGCTCCCAGTCGGAGTAGTGCTGGCCCCAGAAGCTGGTGCTCCAGACGTCGTTGAGCCGATCCAGGTCACCGTGCCGGGAGCGCAGCCAGTGCCGGAACGCGTCAGCGACGTACCGGCAGTGGCAGGTGGTGCCGTACTCGTTGTGCACGTGCCACAGCGCGAGCGCCGGGTGGTCCCGGTAGCGGGCGGCGAGCGCTTCGGCGATCGCACGGGCGGCGTTCCGGTACGCCGGTGCGACCGCGCAGTAGGTGTCCCGGCTGCCGTGGTGCAGCCGTACGCCGTCCACGGTGACCGGCAACGCGTCGGGATGGGCCAGGCTGAACCACGGTGGCGGCGAGGCGGTCGGGGTGGCGAGCGCGACCCGGATGCCCGCACCGTGCAACAGATCCAGCACCCGGTCCAGCCAGTCGAAGTCGTACCGCCCCGGGTGCGGCTCGAGCCGCGACCAGGCGAAGACGCCGACGGTGACCAGGTTGACCCGGGCCTGGCGCATCAGCGCCACGTCCTGCGTCCAGACCTCCGCCGGCCACTGCTCCGGGTTGTAGTCGCCGCCGTAGCAGAACCCGTCGACGCCCCTCGGCCACCGCATCGCCCCCACCCCTCTCCTCTCCCCACCATCCACTTTGTTCACTCCCCCGCCCAACCAGGGGTAAGGAAGGGCCCCTTGTTATCGGATTCCGTTGTACTAGGGGCCCTTCCTAACCTCAGAAGCATTGACAGTTTGTTTGGAAGCCAAAGAAACTAGAGGGGAAGGGTTCGGTCGAACCGATCGGCCGGTGCTCGCCAGACGGGCATCGGCGGCTGGAGACCCGAGGGCGCGGGTCCGGCGGGGTGCCCAGGTGGGGGGGCGCCCCGCCCCGGACCGGAGCTCAGCCCTTGACCGCACCGGTGAGCACGCCCTTCGTGAAGTGCCGCTGCACGAAGGGGTAGATCAACAGCGCCGGGACCACGGTGACCACCACGACCGCCATCTTGATCGCCAACGACGGCGGGTACGCGGTGACACCCGGCAGGTTCGGTACGTTGCCGGTGACGTGCGGCGACTGTCCGGCGAGCAGGTAGCTCTGCAACACCCGCTGGATCGGGAACTTGTCGTTGTCGTCGAGGTAGAGCACGGCGTTGAAGTACGCGTTCCAGTAGCCGACCGCGTAGAAGAGGCCGACCACCGCCACCACCGCCCGGGAGAGCGGCAGCATGATCAGGGTGAGGATGCGGAACTCCCCCGCGCCGTCGATCCGCGCGCTGTCCACCAGCTCCGACGGCACGTTCATGAAGAAGGCGCGGACCACCACCAGGTTGAAGACGCTGATCGCGCTCGGCAGGACCAGCGACCAGAGGCTGTCCTTGAGGCCCAGTCCGGTCACCACCAGGTAGCTCGGCACCAGGCCGGGAAAGATCAGGAACGTGAGCAGGAAGAAGAAGAGCAGCGGCCGGTGGGCTAGCGAGTCCGGCCGGGACAACCCGTACGCCGCGAGCACCGTCAGCACCAGGCTCACCAGGGTGCCGGCGACGGTGACCAGGGTGCTGACCCAGACCGCCTGGGTGACCGTACCGCCGGAGAAGATCGTCACGTACGCGGAGATGTCGATCTCGCGCGGCACCAGGACGATCCCGCCCGCCTCGTTGATCGTGTCCCGCGCGGCGAGGCTGGTCACCAGCACCGCCCAGAGCGGCCCGAGTACGGCGAGCACCAGCAGGGTGAGCAGCACCCCCTTGCCGAGCCGCCCGATCGGGGTCGGCCGCTCCGCCCAGGCCGGCCGGGCCTCGCCCTGCCTGCGCCGACGCGGGCGTCGGGGCGGGTCCGTCCTGTCCGGTCGAGCCGAGACGACACTCATGATTTCGCGTACACCCCCTGTTCGCCGAGCCGGTGCGCGGCGGAGTTCGCGGCCAGGATCAGGATCAGGCCGACCACCGCCTTGAACAGGCCGGCGGCGGCACCCAGGCCCCACTGCTGGGGCACGATCGCCTGGTAGTAGACGAAGGTGTCGAGCACCTCGGCCGCCTGCCGGCCGACCGCCTCCCGTTGCAGGATGAACTGCTCGAAGCCGACCGAGAGCGCGTCACCCAGTCGCATGATCAGCAGCAGGATGATGACCGGCCGCAGTCCCGGCAGGGTGATGTGCCAGAACCGCCGCCACCGCCCCGCGCCGTCGGCCGCCGCGGCCTCGTACAGGTTCTGGTCGATCGCGGAGAGCGCGGCGAGGAAGACGATCGCGCCCCAACCGGCGTCCTTCCAGATCGCCTCGGCGGTGACCAGCACGATGAACGTGTCCGGGTTGGTCATCACCTGCCACGGCTCGAGCCCGGCCTGGCGCATCTCCTGGGTCAGCAGCCCGGCGCCGCCGAGCATCTGGACGAAGAAGGTGACCACCAGTACCCAGCTGAAGAAGTGCGGCAGGTAGACGACGCTCTGCACCAGGCCGCGTACCCGGGCGGAGAGCACGTTGTTGAGCAGGACGGCGAGCAGGATCGGCAGTGGGAAGAAGAAGACCAGCTGGAACGCGGTGATGGTCAGGGTGTTGCGTACCGCGTCCCAGAAGGCCGGGTCGGTGAAGAGGGTCTCGAAGTTGCCGAACCCGATCCACTCGCTCTGCAGAAAGGCGTCGAGCGGGTCGTCACCCAGGAACGGGTTGTAGTCCTGGAACGCGATCACGTTGCCCAAGGTCGGCAGGTAGTGGAAGACCAGCAGCAGCAGCGCGGCGGGCGCGACCATCAGCAGCAGCGGCCAGTCCCGCCGCAGCCGGTCGCGGAAAGTACGCCGGACGCGGAAAGTACGCCGGACGCCCGGACCACGCCGGTCGCGGCGAGTACGGCGGCCAGGTCGGATCCGCCGGTCGCGTTCGGCGGTGGTCTCGTCGATGCTCATCCGGCGGTGCTCATCTGCCGTTGTCGGCCAGGGTCTTCTCCAGGAACTCCCGCCCCTCGTCCCCGCCGCCGGCGCGGAACTCACGGACCACCTGGTCCAGGTCACCGATCGGCCGTCGGCCGCGCAGGATGTCGATGATTTTGTCCTCGCTCGGGACCAGCACCTTGGCGTAGTTCGCCGGCAGTTCGAGCTTGATCCCGGCAAAGAGGTCGGGCTCCAGGTGTCCGATCGTGGCGCGGTGGTAACCGAGGTAGTCCGCTACGTAGTCGGGGGTGTCGCCGCTGCGTACCTTGACCGGCACCCGCCCACCGAGGTAGTCGAACTGGGCGGCCTTCTCCTTGCGGCCCAGGTCGGTGGGGATCGGACTGCCGTCGGCGGCACGGGTGAAATGGGTGCCCTCCACCCCGTACTCGCGCAGTTCGTACTCGCGGCTGCCGAACGGGGCGGCACCCCAGTTGAGCACCCGCAGGATCTCCTCGGTACGCGTCCTGCCCAGTCCCTTCTTGACGAAGGTGAAGAAGATCGGTTTCTCGCTGCCCCAGACCACCGGTCTGGTGGTGCCGGCGCCGAAGACCTGCACCGGCTGCATGTTGTAGGTCGGGGTGACCTTGACCTGCTCGCCTTGCATCCCCTGCCAGGCACCGAGACCGTCCTGGTACATCAGGATCTTGCCGCCGTTGAAGAGCTGCTTCTCGTCGGCGCCCTTGGTGGCGATCGTGTCCGGGTGGACCAGGCCCTCGGCGAAGAGCCGGGTGGTGAACTCCAGCGCGGCCCGGTATTCCGGCAGCTCGTACTTGTGCACCAGCCCGCCGTCGGGCTTGCGCCGCCAGCCGTTCTGCACCCCCGGGCAGCCGAAGTACTGCTGCACCATGGAGAAGACGGTGCCGAACGCCCAGACACCCCGGTCGGCCCGGGTCAGCTTCCTGCCGAACTGGTAGAGCTCGTCGGTGCTGGTGGGCGCGGCGACACCGGCCGCGTCGGTGAGATCCTTGCGGTGGAACATGGCGAAGGCGAACGGGCCGTCGGTGGGGAACGGCACCGAGTAGAGCCGGCCACCCCAGACCGCGTACTGCCAGGCTCCGGTGGACAGCGAGGCCAGATTCGGGTACGCGTGTACCGCGTCACCCTTGAGGTAGTCGGTCAGATCCTCGAAGAGTGCCCGGACCGCGTCGGAGAACCGGGAGATCTTGTCGATCTCCCAGTTCGGCCCGACCAGCAGGTCCGGTACGTCCCGCGCCCCGAGCACCGCGCTGAGCTTGTCGGCGTACGTGTTGCCGTCCTGGAGGCTGGGGTTGACCACGACGCCGAGCTGGGCGTTCACCGCGTCCAGATAGGAGTTCCGGCCGACGCCCGGCGGGGTCGGGCCCCACCAGGGCGACATGGTCCGCAGCTCCGCGCCGCCGGCGCCGGGTTTCTCGGCCACCGCCGTGACGAGGTTGCGGGGATAGGTCAGGAAGCCCTGCGGAATCGGCCCCTCACCGGGAATGTCGGGCTTCACCAGGTCGACCGGGCGGTAGCTCGGCAGCACCGCGGCGACGGCGTCAGCCCTGGTGGCGGCGCCCCGGCTGCCGGCCTCCTTGCTGCAACCGGTGAGCAGACCACCGCTGGCCAGCGCGGCGCCACCGAGGCCGACCAGGCCGAGGAAGCTTCGTCGGCCGGTGGCCCCGCTCGGATGCGTCGGATGCACGGGACACTCCCTTCGATCGGTGGGGTGTGCGACGGAGGGACGCACAGGTAGAGTTATTTCGTCGGGTGACTAAACTAAGTTAATCGACAGTGGTCATTGCCACAAGGGACACTGGCGTCCGCCGGGCGTGCGGAGGGGACCCTTCCTATACCTGAAGCGATAACAAGGGGCCCTTCCTTACCCCTGGCAGGGCATGATGGGATCACCGCCGCGAGCCGGCCGAGACCGGTCGGGCCACCAGTACGCGGGGAGCGGGAAGACTTTGATCACGATGCAGACCGGTGCCGAACCGGCCGACCTCGCCGACGTACGGATCACCAACCTCGCCGTCGTGCTGCGCCACGTACGCGCGCACGCGCCCTGCTCCCGGGCGGACATCGCCGCCGCCACCGGGTTGAACAAGGCGACCGTCTCCAGCCTGGTCGCCGACCTGATCGACCGGCGACTGCTGCGCGAAACCGGACTGACCGAGAACCGGATCGGCCGCCCCGCCACCATGCTGGTGCTCGACGGCGAACCGTACGCGGCGATCGGCATCGAGGTCAGCGCCGACCAGCTCAGCGTGGTCGCGGTCGACCTCGGTGGCACCGAACTGCTCAACTGGCGCCGGGCCTTCACCGGGCAGGGCGGCACCGGCACCCGGGCGGTCAGCTCGATCGCCGCGCTCGCCAACCGGGCGATCGGCCGGCTCGCCGCCCAGGGACGCGGTGTACTCGGGCTCACGGTCGGTGTGCCCGGGCTGATCGACGACGCGGGTACGGTGCGGGGCGCGCCCAGCCTCGGCTGGCGGGACCTCGCCCTCGGCGCCGAACTGCGCCGGGCGCTACGCGACCCCGCCTTCGAGGTGGTGGTCGAGAACGACGCCAATCTCGCTGTCCTGGCCGAGCACCGGCACGGCCCGTACGCCGGCACCGCCAACCTGGTCCACCTCGCCGCCGGCGCCGGCATCGGGGCCGGCGTGGTGGCCGACGGCCGCCTGCTGCGCGGCGGGCGCGGCTTCGCCGGGGAGATCGGACACCTCTGCCTCGATCCGGGCGGCCCGCGTTGCCCGTGTGGCCGGCAGGGCTGCCTGGAGGCGTTGGCCGGCATTCCGGCACTGGTCCGACGGGTGCTGGCGGACTCCACCCAGGACGGGCCGGTCACCGATTTCGCCCCCGAGCTGGAGCGGGTCCGAACCCGTGCGCGGCAGGGCGACCGGCGGGCGCTGGAGGTGCTCGCCGAGGCCGGTCGGCACCTCGGACACGCGGCAGCCATCCTCGGGAACCTGGTCAATCCGGAGGTGGTCCTGCTCGGCGGGTACTTCGTCGTCCTCGCCCCGTGGCTGCTGCCAGCGGCCGAGGCGGAGCTGACCGCCCGTACGGTGGCACCGGACGCCGGGGGCACCCGGCTCGCCGCCTCCGCTCTCGGGCCCGGCGCGGCGGCGGTCGGTGGCGCCGCCCGCGCGCTCGCGATGGTCGATGCGGGCCGCCTCCCGCCCGCCCCACCCACCTGAGCACATCGATCAAGGTCGACCCTTGACCGGCGCGACGGCGAGGTGAAAACCTCGAAGGGCTTCACCGCCACGCCCCGGCGTCCGGTGTGCTGGTGAGGCGTATCTTCGGGCGGCCGTCGAAGCGCTTCGAGCTTCCCGGGCTGGCGGCCGATCCCCCCGCGCCACCCCACCCTGCGCGAACCGAGATCTCCGAACCCCTCCGTCCCCCGTGGTGGAGCCGGCCGGAGATCACGAAAGGTGATCGACATGCGCCAGCCCACCATGCGCGACGCCCAGCCCAGCTGCCCGCCCCCGTACACCGTCGCCGACGAGCCGCCCACCCCGTCCGGGGACGAGCCGGCCAGCACCCACACCGGCACCGGGGCCGAGGTGGGCTTCCGCGACCCCGACCGGCCGCTCGCGGAACGGGTCGGCGACCTGCTCACGCGGCTCACCCTGGCCGAGAAGATCGGTCTGCTGCACCAGTATCAGGCGGCCGTCCCCCGACTCGGTGTCGCCGGCTTCCGTACCGGCACCGAGGCGCTGCACGGGCTGGCCTGGCTCGGCCCGGCCACCGTCTTCCCGCAGGCACTCGGGCTCGCCAGCGGCTGGCACCCGGAACTGCTCCGCGCGGTCGGCGACGCCGTCGGCGACGAGGTACGCGGCCGACACCGGCAGGACCCGTCGCGGATCGGGCTGAACGTCTGGGCACCGGTGGTGAACCCGCTGCGTGACCCCCGCTGGGGGCGCAACGAGGAGGGTTACGCCGAGGATCCGTGGCTGACCGGGGTGCTCGGCACCGCGTACGCCAGCGGCCTGCGGGGGGACCACCCCGACCGCCTCAAGACCGCCCCGACCCTGAAGCACTTCCTCGGCTACAACAACGAAACCGACCGCTGCCTGAGCTCCAGCAACCTGCCGCCACGGGTACTGCGCGAATACGAACTGCCGGCCTTCCGAGCCCCGCTCGCGGCCGGCGCGGCGGTGGCCGTGATGGCCTCGTACAACCTGGTGAACGGGCGCCCGGCGCACCTCAGTCCGCTCCTGGGAGACGAACTCCGGGCCAGCGCGCCCGACGAGATCATGGTGGTCGGCGACGCGGGTGCGGTGACGAACCTGGCCGGGGCGCAGGGCCACCTGCCGGACCACCCGACCGGGTACGCCGCCGCGCTACGGGCCGGGATCGACAACGTCACCGAGGACGACACCGACGGCGGCCCGAGCCGTCGGCGCTTCACCGAGGCGCTGCGCCGGGGTCTGCTGACCGAGTCCGATCTGGACCGGGCGGTACGACGGCTGCTCAGCATCCGGTTCCGGCTCGGCGAGTTCGACCCACCGGACCGCGACCCGTACCGGGCCGTCACCGCCGACGTGGTCAACTGCCCCGCGCACCGGCGGCTGGCCCGGCGGGCCGCGCAGGAGTCGTTCGTGCTGCTGCGCAACGACGGGCTGCTCCCACTCGCCCCGGCGCACGCCCCGAGGGTGGCAGTGCTCGGGCCGCTCGCCGACACCCTGCACGTCGACTGGTACAGCGGCACCCTGCCGTACGCGGTGACCGCCCGGGACGGGCTCGCCGCCCGGCTCGGCACGTCGGTCGCGTACCACCCGGGGGTGGATCGGATCGCGTTGCGGGCCACCGGCCCGGTCGCCGGCTACGTACACGCCGGGTCCGGCCCCGCCGGGGCGACCCTGGCCGTGCCCGCCGAAGCGCCGCCGGCCCGGACCGGGGCGGGCCGGGTCCCGCTGACCGCCGCCGGTCCGGGGACCGCCGCGACCTTCGAGGTGTACGACTGGGGCCGCGGTCTGGTGGCGTTGCGTGCCGTGGCCAACGGCCGGCATGTGGGCGGCGACGAGGGCGGTCGGCTGGTCAACGACCGGCCCGGCCCGGGCGGCTGGCTGGTCAGGGAGACGTTCCGACTGGTCGGAGCGGCCGACGGGCGGAGCCTGCTCTGGCACGAGGCGAGCGAACGGTACGTCCGAGTCGGCACCGACGGTGTCCTGCACGCCGACGCCCGGGACACCGTCGGGGCGACCCCGTTCGCCGTCGAACCGGTCGCCGACGGTGCGGTCGAGGCAGCCGCGCTCGCCGCCGACGCCGACGTGGCGGTGGTGGTGCTCGGCAACCACCCGATGGTCAACGGGCGGGAGACCGAGGACCGGGTCGACCTCGACCTGCCGGCCGGACAGGAGGCGCTGCTGCGCGCCGTACACGCGGCGAACCCGCGTACGGTGCTCGTGCTGACCAGCGGCTACCCGTACGCGGTCAACTGGGCGCAGGAGCACCTGTCGGCCGTACTCTGGTCCGCCCACGGTGGCCAGGAGTACGGGCACGCGCTCGCGGCCGTACTCTGCGGCGACACCGACCCCGGCGGGCGGCTGACCCAGACCTGGTACCGCTCCGCCACCGAACTGCCCGACCTGTTCGACTACGACGTCATCGCCAACGACGCGACCTACCTCTACTACCGGGGCGCCCCGCTCTACCCCTTCGGTCACGGGCTGAGTTACACCACGTTCGACTACGGCGAGCTGCGCTGTGACACCGACACGGTCGACCCGGACGGGGTGGTCGAGGTGAGCGTCGAGGTGGCCAACGTCGGCGACCGACCCGGGGTCGAGGTGGTGCAGCTCTACACCCGGCAGCGGCGGTCGCGGGTGAAGCAGCCGCTGCGCCAGCTACGCGGCTTCGCCCGGGTCACCCTGGCCCCGGGCGAGCGGACCACCGTACGACTGGCGCTGCGCGCCGCCGACCTGGCGCACTGGGACGTCACCAGCGAGCGGTACGTGGTCGAGTGGGCCCGGCACACGATCGCCGTCGGTAGGTCGAGCCAGGACCTCCGCGCGACCGCGACGCTGACCGTACGGGGCGAGCGGATCGGCCCCCGGGACCCCCTGCGGGCCCCGCTGCGCGCCGCCACCCACGACGAGTACTCAGGGGTGGTGCCGGTGCCGGACGGCGGCACCGGGGACGCGGTCACGGCCACCGAGGCGGGCGCCTGGCTCCGGTTCGCCTCGGTCGACTTCGGCGCCGGCGTCGGCGCGCTCACCGCCCGGATCGCCAGCCCGTCGGCGCGGCCGGCGGCCGGCCCGGCCGGGTTGACCCTGCGGTTGGACGACCCGGTCGACGGTCCGGTGGTGGGATCTGTTCCGGTTCCGGCGATGGACCTGCGGGACGGCCGCCCCGGTCGGGAGCGGGACTGGGCCGAGGTGACCGGTCGCTGGCACCGGTCGGTGGCCACCGGAGTACGGGACCTGTACCTCCTGTTCGATGCCCCAGGCGTTACCGTGAGCTGGTTGAGCTTCGTCAGCGCGACGATCGGTCAACGGTCCGTGGCTGATGTTGGAGGCGTCTAGTGTCCGATCCGTCCCCTGTCACCCCAGCCGACGGCAGCACCGGCCCGGCCAGCGAGGGTTCGCCGGCCAAGCGCCCGGACATGGTCACCATCGCCGACGTGGCCCGGCACGCGGGTGTCGCGGTCAGCACGGTGTCGTACGTGCTCAGCGGCAAGCGGGCCATCTCGGCGACGACCCGGGAACGGGTGCTGACCAGCGTACGGAAACTGGGGTACCACCCGAACGCCGGTGCGCGGGCGCTGGCCAGCCGCCGGGCGAACGTGATCGCCCTGGTGCTGCCCCTGCGCTCGGGCATGCACCTGCCCGTACTCATGCAGTTCGCGACCTCGGTGGTGACCACCGCGCGCCGGTTCGACCACGACGTGCTGCTGGTCACCGCCGACGACGGGCCGTCGGAGCTACGCCGGATCGCGGCCAGCGCGATGGTCGACGGGCTGATCCTGATGGACGTGGAGATGGACGACCCCCGGGTGCCGCTGCTGCGTCGGCTGGAGCGGCCGAGCGTGCTGATCGGCTTCCCGGCCGACGCCACCGGTCTGACCTGTGTGGACCTCGACTTCTATCAGGCGGGTCAGGTCTGCGTGGAACACCTGGGGCGGCTCGGCCACCGCCGGATCGCCCTGCTCGGCGCGCCGTCGGTGGTCTACGAGCGGGGCACCGGCTTCGCCCGGCGGACCCGGTCCGGTTTCGTCGAGACCGCCGAGCGGCTCGGTCTGCACGCGGTCGCGCAGCCGTGCGAGGAGAACCTCGACTCCGTACGCCAGGAACTCGCCGGGCTCTTCGAGCGGGAACCGGAACTCTCCGGGCTGGTGGTGCACAACGAGGCGGCGGTGGGACAGGTGCTCGCCGCGTTGCCGACGTTGGGCCGCGGCGTGCCACGGGACATCTCGGTCGTCGCGATCTGCCCGGACGAGGTGGCCGAGCGGGCCAGCCCGCCGCTGACCTCGGTGCTGATCCCGGCCGAGGAGGTCGGCCAGCGGGCGGTGACGCTGCTGATGGAGAAGCTGGCCGGCACGCCGGTGCCGGAGGGGACCCTGCTGGACCCGCGACTCACCGTCCGGGCCAGCACCAGCGCCCCCGCCCTCTCCCCCACCGGCTCCTGAACCCTGCTCGCCCACCGGCGTCGATTCCCGCCCCGTCCACCGGCGTCGATTCCCACCTTGCCCACGGTGTCGATTCCTGATCGACTTGGGCATGGGCGCGCACATGGACCCGGAGGAGTTCCGTCGCAACGGCTACGCGGTGATCGACTGGATCGCCGACTACTGGACCCACCTGGCCGAACGCCCGGTGACGCCGGCGGAACCGCCCGGTGCGGTGGCCGCGCTGCTGCCGGCCGGCCCACCGGAACACGGTGAGCCCTTCGACCGGATCCTGGCCGACCTCGACCCGGTGGTGGCCCCCGGCCTGACCCACTGGCAGCACCCCGCGTTCTTCGGCTACTTCCCGGCGAACACCTCCGGCCCGAGCGTGCTCGGCGACCTGGTCAGCGCGGGGCTCGGAGTGCAGGGCATGCTCTGGGCGAGCGCGCCGGCCTGCACCGAGGTCGAGACGGTGATGATGGACTGGCTGGCCGAGCTGATCGACCTGCCGCAACGGTTCCGTTCCTCCGGCCCCGGTGGCGGGGTGATCCAGGACTCGGCCTCGTCGGCGACCCTGGTCGCCACCCTCGCCGCACTGCACCGGGCCAGCGGCGGGCGCTGGCGTGGCAACGGGGTGGACCGCCGCTACCGGGTCTACACCTCGACCCAGGCGCACTCGTCGGTCGAGAAGGCCGCCCGGATCGCCGGGCTCGGCGACGACGGGGTACGCGCCATCGAGGTCGACCCGAAGACACTCGCGCTGCGACCGGAGCTGCTACGCGCGGCGATCGAGGCGGACCGGGCCGCGGGTGACGTACCGGCGCTGGTGGTGGCGACGATCGGCACCACCTCCACCACCGCGGTCGACCCGCTGCCGGCGATCGGCGAGCTGTGCCGGGCGTACGGGCTGTGGCTGCACGTCGACGCCGCGTACGCCGGTGCGGCGGCGGTCTGCCCGGAGCTGCGCTGGTCGCACGCGGGCGTCGAGTACGCCGACTCGTACTGCTTCGACCCGCACAAGTGGCTGCTCACCGGCTTCGACTGCGACGCGTTCTGGGTCGCCGACCGGGCCGAACTGACCGGCGCGCTGAGCGTACTGCCGGAGTTCCTGCGCAACGCGGCGACCGAATCGGGTGCGGTGCTCGACTACCGCGACTGGCAGGTGCCGCTGGGTCGACGGTTCCGGGCGTTGAAGCTCTGGTTCGTGCTGCGCTGGTACGGCGCCGAAGGACTACGGGCACACATCCGTGCGGGTGTGGACCTGGCCGGACGCTTCGCCGACCTGGTCCGGGCCGACGAACGGTTCGAGGTGGTGGCGCCGCACCCGTTCTCGCTGGTCTGCTTCCGCCTGCGCGCCGACGCCGCACCAGCCGCCGACATACCCGCCGCCGACGCGCGCAACGCGGAACTGCTGGCCCGGGTCAACGCGACCGGCCGGGTCCACCTCACACACACCCGGGTCAACGGCCGGCACACGCTGCGGTTGGCGGTCGGCGCCCCGCAGACCACGTACCGGGAGGTGGACCTGGCCTGGCGGCTGGTCGAACGGACCGCGACCACGCTGCTGGGCGGGGCGGCCGAGGGGAACCGGGCGACGGGCGCACCGGCCGGCTGACCCACTCGGCTACCGTGACCAGCGTGAACGAGAGCATCTGGGCCGCCGTACGGGCCTGCCGGGACGTGCTGGACGAGGCGAACGGGTCCGATCCGCAGGAGCTGACCTGTCGGGTCCTGAAGGTCGCCGAGGAGGCCGGGGAAGCGGCCGGGGCCTGGATCGGCGTGCTCGGGCAGAACCCGCGCAAGGGGGTCACCCACACCCGGGCGGAGGTCGCCGGCGAGCTGGCCGACGTGGCGCTGGCCGCGCTGATCGCGATCGAGAGCCTCGGTTTCGACGCCCGCGAGGTGCTGGACGACTGCGCCGGCAAGGTCGGTGCCCGGCTCGCCGCCGCGGCTGGTGCCGTACCGGCGGCGGTGTCACGGGACTGAACCGTCGCGGCAGAATGTGTCTCATCGACAACCGTAACGGTGCGGGGAGGCACACATGCTGAAGGTCATCGGCGCGGGCTTCGGGCGGACGGGCACCAGGTCCACGAAGGACGCGTTGGAACTGCTCGGCTTCGGCCCGTGTCACCACATGACCGAACTGTTCCAGCACCCGACGACCATCGCCGGCTGGCTCGCCGCGAGCGAGGGCGGCCCGGTGGACTGGGAGCGGGTGCTCGACGGCTACCGCTCCACGGTGGACTGGCCGAGCGCGTACTTCTGGCGCGAGCTCAGCACGGCCTACCCGGACGCCAAGGTGCTGCTCACCGTACGCGACCCGCAACAGTGGTACGACAGCGCCGCCAGCACGATCTACCGGGCCCGGTCGTCGCGCCCCGAGACGTTGCCGCCCGGCGTACGGCAGGCGCTCGAGGAGCAGCCGGAGCTGCGGGACCAGCCGAGGCTGGTGGAGAAGCTGATCTGGCAGGGGACCTTCGACGGCCGGTTCGAGGACCGGGAACACGCGATCGCGGTCTACACCGCCCACGTGGCGGAGGTACGCGCCACCGTACCGGCACCACGGCTGCTCGAGTTCGACCCGGCGCAGGGCTGGGAGCCGCTCTGCTCCTGGCTCGGCGTGGACCCGCCCGAGCGGCCGTTCCCCCTGCTCAACACCGGTGCGTCGTTCCGGGAACGGATCACGGACCCGGAGGGTCTGCGCCCCCTCTGACCCCATCGCCGGGCCGGTCGACCACGCTCACCAGTGGGTACGGGCTCCCATTCTTCCCGTACCTTTCGCGAAGTTTGCTCTCAGCCGACGGTGCTGCAATGGGAGCCGGTCACGGGCCCACCACAGGGGTCGGCCCGGCCGGCAGCGCGAAGGAGCATCCGATGGCAGTGACATCGTCTCGCCGGCCCGGCAACGGTCCGGTCCTGGTCGGCCTCGACCGCGCCAGCGGATCCGGCGACCGGCCGGATCCGGACACCCCGACCCCGGCCGCCCAGAGTCCGCTGGTCTTCCTCCGCCCGGAACGGGTCATGGTCGACACGGAACCACTGGCGGTCGCCGATCACGGCAGGTGGCGGTACCTGCGGGCGGCGTGACGCCACGCCCGTCGGGTGAGGGTGCTCAGGTCCAGGCGCTCGGGTCGGCGACCAGCTCGGTCACCCGGCCGGGCAGCTTGCCGCTGGCCACGTCCGCGACGGTGACCAGTTCGAGGATCTCCCGCTCACTGGCCCGCAACGCGATCCAGACCTCCTGGAGCGAACGGGCGGCACCGTGGTAACCAAGATCCTCGGGGCGCTGTCCACGGATGTGCGCGAGCGGCCCGTCGATCACCCGGATCACGTCGGCGAGGGAGATCTCGGCCGCCTTGCGGGCCAGCCAGTAGCCGCCCTCCGGGCCACGCTGGGCGTGCACGATCCCGCCCCGGCGCAGTTGCAACAGGATGCTCTCCAGGAACTTCGGCGGAATCTCCTGGGCCCGGGCGATCTGCTCGGCGGTGACCGGGGTCGGACGCCGGGCGGCGCCCTCGGCGGCGGCGGTGTCGTCCGCCGTGGCGGCGAGTTCGGCCGTCGCGCGCAGCGCGTAGTCAACCCGTGCGGAGAGACGCATGCCGGCTAGGTTAGTCCCCGGGCCGCGCGGTCAGCGGCGCCGGGGTGGCAAGCCGCCCAGCCAGTGACCTTCCGGGCGGAACGGTTCAGGCGCCGACCCGGCGGAGCAGACCCTCCTGGACCGAACTGGCGATCTGGCGACCGTCGACGGTGAACATCCGTCCGGTGGCCAGGCCCCTCGCGCCGGAGGCGGACGGGCTCCAACAGTCGTAGAGGAACCACTCGTCGGCCCGGAACGGCCGGTGGAACCAGAGCGCGTGGTCGAGACTCGCGCCGACCACGCCACCGGGCCCCCAGACCTCCCCGTGTACGGAGAGGACCGAGTCGAGCAGGGTCAGGTCGGAGGCGTACGTCAGCGCGCAGGCGTGCAGCAGCGGATCGTCGGGCAGCTTGCCGTCGATGCGCATCCAGACCCGCTGGTACGGGTCCGCCGGCCGGTCGCCGGGGCGTACCCAGCCGGGCTCGCCGACGTACCGGACGTCGATCGGGCGCGGGATCAGCGACCAGATGCCGAGCCGCTCCGGATAGCGGGCGAGCCGGCCGGCCATGGTCGGCACCTCGTCCGGACCGGGCACGTCGGGCGGGACCGGGGCCTGGTGGTCGAGCCCCTCCTCGGTCCGCTGGAACGAGGCGGACATGAAGAAGATCGTCTTGCCGTGCTGTCTGGCCACGGACCGCCGGACCGAGAAGGAGCGGCCGTCCCGGATCCGTTCCACCTGGTAGTCGATCGGCTCGACCGGGTCACCGGGGCGGACGAAGTAGCCGTGCAGCGAGTGCACGACCCGGGTCGGGTCGACGGTCCGGCCGGCGGCCACCAGGGCCTGACCGGCCACCTGACCGCCGTACACCCGTTGCGGGCCGACCGGCGGACTCATACCGCGAAAGGTCATCTCATCGGTCTGGGTCAGGTCGAGCACCTCCAGGAGCTGATCGACCGCGACCTGTCCACCGACCGGCCCGCCGGACGTCACTGCAGGGCCCGTGCCGCCGCCGCGTCGACCAGGGACCCGAGCTGGTGCACCCGGAGCGTGTTGGTGAAGCCGGGGGTGCCGGGCGGGCTGCCCGCCACGATCACCACGTAGTCGCCCGGGTTGCCCCGGCCGAGACCGAGCAGCGCCTGGTCGACCTGACGGAACATGTCGTCGGTGTGCTGCACGAACGGCATCAGGAAGGTCTCCACGCCCCAGGCCAGGGCGAGCTGGTCGCGCACCTCCGGGACCGGGGTGAAGGCGAGCAGCGGCAGGTCGCAGTGGAGCCGGGAGAGCCGGCGCACGGTGTCGCCGGTCTGCGAGAAGGCGACCAGGGCCTTGGCGCCGATCGCGCGGGCGATCTGCGAGGCGGCCACGGTGAGCGCGCCGCCGTGCGTACGCGGGTCGTGCTGGAGCCGCGGGACGCCGATCGACCCGGACTCGGTGGTGGTAACGATCTTCGCCATGGTGCTCACGGTGAGCACCGGATACTTGCCGACGCTGGTCTCACCCGAGAGCATCACCGCGTCCGCGCCGTCGAGCACCGCGTTGGCGACGTCGGACGCCTCGGCCCGGGTCGGGCGGGAGTTCTCGATCATGGAGTCGAGCATCTGGGTGGCGACGATGACCGGGCGGGCGTTCTCCCGGCAGAGCTGCACGGCCCGCTTCTGGACCAGCGGAACCTGGTCGAGCGGGAGTTCGACGCCGAGGTCGCCCCGGGCCACCATGATGCCGCCGTCGAACGCGGCGACGATCGCCTCCAGGTGGTCGACCGCCTCCGGCTTCTCCACCTTGGCCATGACCGGCCGGTGGACGCCGACCTCCTGCATGATGTTGTGCGCGAGCTTGATGTCGTCGGCGGAGCGGACGAAGGACATCGCGATCATGTCGACCCCGAGGCCGAGGGCGAAGCGGAGGTCGTCAGCGTCCTTCTCCGACATCGCCGGCACGCTCACCGCGACGTTCGGCAGCGAGACGCCCTTGTTGTTGGAGACCACGCCACCCTCGGTCACCAGGACCCGGATGTCGTTGCCCTCGACCGAGCTGACCTCGACCGCGACCCGGCCGTCGTCGATCAGCAGGCGGTCGCCGGGGCGGACCTCCTGGGGCAGCTTGGAGTAGGTGCAGGAGACCCGCTCGCGGGTTCCGAGGATGTCGTCACCGGTGATCACGACCGAGTCGCCGGTGCGCCACTCGTGCGGGCCGTCGGCGAAGCGGCCGAGTCGGATCTTGGGGCCCTGCAGGTCGGCCAGGATCGCGACCGCTTTCCCGGTCGCCTGGGCGGTCTGCCGCACCAGGTGAAAGACCTGCTCATGGTCGGCGTGGCTGCCGTGGCTGAAGTTCAGCCGGGCCACGTCCATGCCCGCCTCTACGAGCCCTCGGATCCGCTCCGGGGACGATGTCGCAGGGCCAAGCGTGCAGACGATTTTCGCGCGGCGTGTCACGCCCATCAGGCTAGTCTCTCTCCCAGATCGGTCCACGGGCCGACCCTGTCGGATTCTGGAATATTCGTCCAACGTCGTGCGGTGCGCAGATGTCCGGCGGGTGTCTCTCGCCAGCGTCCGGCGGGTGTCGTCTCACCGGGCGACGTCGGGGTGGCGGGCATCAGCGACCGCGCGACCGGAAGCGTACCGCCGTCGCCCCATCCACGACACGCCCGGGTTTACCGCAGTCGTCGACACGGCCCGGATCCGGGGCACCAACGGCACGGCGAGTGCCGGCAATTCGGACTAAGCGCCCCCGTGGGATGAGTGCCCAATTAGCTGGCATACCAGACAGGAATCGATGAGCATCTTGACGTCCGGAAACACCGGCGTAACACTCGTCGGGAGAGCGCTCTCACACCTCTGACCCGCAGGCGCGGGCCGGCCGCCGGTGCCGCCGACGACTGGCCGAACCCCACACCCGGCCCGGCACCGCCACGCCCCGCCGGGCAACCCAGCGCGCCCTCATCCCCGACAGGTGGGCCCCATGGAAGTTCCTCGTCGCACCACCCGCACACCCTCGAACCGGTCCCGCTGGACGGTGCTCGCCGCACTGGCCGCCGCACTGCTGGCACCCGTACCGTTCATCGACGCCCCGACCGCGCAGGCCGCCCCCGTCCTGATCTCCCAGGGCAAGACGGCCACCGCCTCGTCCACCGAGAACGGCGGCACCCCCGCCTCGGCGGCGGTCGACGGCAACACCGGCACCCGCTGGTCGAGCGCGTTCAGCGACCCCCAGTGGCTCCAGGTCGACCTGGGCGCCAGCGCCACCCTCAGTCAGGTGGTGCTGCGCTGGGAGACCGCCTACGGCCGGGCCTTCGAGATCCAGGTCTCGGCCACCGGGAGCAGTCCCTGGACCACGATCTACTCGACCACCACCGGCACCGGCGGGGTGCAGACCCTCAACGTGACCGGCAGCGGGCGCTACGTGCGGATGTACGGCACCACCCGGTCCACCGGCTACGGCTACTCACTCTGGGAGTTCCAGGTGTACGGCGAGTTCGGCACCGTCCCGCCGACCACTCCGCCCACCACGCCGCCGCCGACCGGCACCCCGGTCGAACCAACCGACCCGCGCAACCCGAACCTCGGGCCGAACACGTTCGTCTTCGACCCGTCGACGCCGACCTCCACCATCCAGGGCCGGCTGAACACGATCTTCACTGCTCAGGAGCAGAACCAGTTTGGCCCGGAGCGGTACGCGGTGCTGTTCAAGCCCGGCACGTACACCGCCGACGTGAACCTCGGCTTCTTCACCCAGGTCGCCGGGCTCGGCTTCTCCCCCGACGACGTGAACCTCAACGGACACGTACGGGCCGAGGCGACCTGGTTCGGCGGCAACGCCACCCAGAACTTCTGGCGCGCGGCGGAGAACCTGTCGGTGACCCTGCCGGCCGGGGTGACCGTCGAGCGCTGGGCGGTCTCGCAGGCCGCCCCGTACCGCCGGATGCACCTGCGCGGCGCACAGAACCAGATCCAGCTCTGGAACGGCGGCGACGGCTGGTCCAGCGGCGGGCTGATGGCCGACACCAGGATCGACGGCCTGGTGGTCAGCGGCTCACAGCAGCAGTGGTACTCCCGCAACAGCGAGTTCGGCAACGGCTGGACCGGTTCGGTGTGGAACATGGTCTTCCAGGGGGTGACCGGCGCACCGCCGCCGAACTTCCCCAACCCCTCGCACACGGTGATCGGCACGACCCCGACGGTCCGGGAGAAGCCCTTCCTGTACGTCGACGGGACCGGCGAGTACCGCGTCTTCGTCCCCGCGCTGCGCCAGAACAGCTCGGGCACCACCTGGTACAACAAGACACCGGCCGGCAGTTCGATCTCGCTCAGCCAGTTCTTCATCGTCCGGCAGGGCACCCCGGCGGCAACCATCAACGCCGCCCTGGCCCAGGGCAAGAACCTGCTCTTCGCCCCGGGCCTGCACCGGATCAACGACACCATCCGGATCACCCGGGCGGACACCGTCGTACTCGGCCTCGGCCTGGCCACGATCGAGCCGCAGAACGGCGTGACCGCGATGAGCGTCGCCGACGTCAACGGGGTGAAGGTCGCCGGCATCATGTTCGAGGCCGGCACGACCAACTCCGCCACCCTGATGGAGGTCGGCCCGGCCGGCTCCAGCGCCGACCACGCGGCCAACCCGACCTCGTTGCACGACGTGTTCTTCCGGATCGGCGGCGCGGTCGCCGGCAAGGCCACCAACAGCCTGGTGATCAACAGTGACGACGTGATCGGCGACCACATGTGGCTGTGGCGTGCCGACCACGGCAACCCGGGCACCTACGGGTGGACCGTGAACCCGGCCGACACCGGCCTGGTCGTCAACGGCGACGACGTCACCATGTACGGCCTCTTCGTCGAGCACTACCAGAAGTACCAGACCATCTGGAACGGTGAACGCGGCCGGACGTACTTCTACCAGAACGAGATGCCGTACGACCCGCCGAACCAGGCGGCCTGGATGAACGGGTCGACCCGGGGGTACGCCGCGTACAAGGTGGCGGACGCGGTCAACACGCACGAGGCGTGGGGGCTGGGCAGCTACTGCTACTTCAACGTGAACCCGGCGGTGGTCGGCGAACGCTCCTTCGAAGTGCCGAACAAGACCGGGGTCAGGTTCCACAACATGGTCTCGGTCTCGCTCGGTGGCGTAGGAACGATCAACCGCGTCATCAACAACACCGGTGGTCCGGCCAACCTGGCCACCCAGACCATCTACGTAGTCAACTACCCCTAACCCTCCCACCCACCCCCACCCACCCCCGCCCAACTCCCCCACCCCCCCGCCCCCTACCCTCCGGTCCCACAGCGCCCGGCCCGGTCTCCCGACCGGCCGGGCGCTCCCGTGGATCTAGGGCAAATCGCCGCGGATAGAGATCATCCAGCGTGGATCTGCCCTAGATCGACGAAGTGGGGCGGGGGTTAGGCGGGGGTTAGGTGGGGGTGCAGGTTGGGGTGGGGGCGGTGTTGGTGCCGCTGTAGGAGCCGAGGAAGCCGAAGGTGGTGCTCGCACCGGCGGCGAGGGTGCCGTTGTAGGCGACGTTGGTGGCGGTCACGGCACTGCCGGCGGAGGTGATGGTGGCGCCCCAGGCGGAGCCGACCGACTGCCCGTTGGACCAGGTCCAGGTCACCGTCCAACCGCTGATCGCGCCGCTGCCGGCGGTCACCCGTACGTCACCCTGGAAACCGCCGGACCATTGACCGGTCACCGCGTAGGTGGCGGTGCAGGCGCGGGGCGTACCCGGGGGTGTGGTGCGGGGCGGGGTCGGGGTGGGCGTCGCGGTCCGGGTCGGGGTCGGCGTCGGACCACCGGGGGTACGGGTGGGTGTGGCGGTCGGGGTCGGCCCGGAGCCACCGGGGAAGATCACGTCGCTGCACCAGTAGTACGACTGGTCCATGTGGCTGGCCTGCCAGATGGTGAAGACCACGTGCCTCCCGGTCCGGCCCGGCGCGGAGACGTTGATCGAGTTGGAGACGCCGTTGAGGGCCGGGTCGTTGGTCCGGGTCCCCTGTCCGGGCGGGATGACCCCGGTCTGCGCGACCTGTTCCAGGTCGGCCCAGCGCAGCGGCGCGGTGACCGGGTTGTAGCCCTGCCGGGAAACGTACACCCGGTAGTAGTCGGCGCCGTGCAGCGCCTGGTCGTGCACGGTCAGGGTGAAGTTGTTGTTCACCGACGCGGCCTGCCAGGCGCCGGGGGTGTCCATGGCGGCGTAACGCGGACCGCCGGTACGGCCACCGCTGCACAGCTGTCCGTCCGGGATCGCGGCCTGGTGGTTGCCGGCCACGCCCTCGCGGTAGAGACCGTTCCAGTTCCACATGCCGTTCGGGTCGTTCTGCCAGGCCTGCCAGCACATCGGGTCCTGGGTGGCCATCTCGGGTGCCTGGAAGTTGCCGCCCCAGCGCTGCCAGCAGCCGTAGTTGCGCGACGGCGGGCTGATCGTCGAACCGTGTGCGGAGGCGGTGCCGACCAGGGCGGTGGCGAGCAGCATCAGGGCGCCCGCCGCGACGGCCAGCACGCGGGTGGCCAGTGGTCGGGTGGTCGGTGGGCGGGTGTCCGGTGGGCGGGTGTGCAGGGGCATGTCGGTGCTCCCGACGTTCAGGCGGGAGGCTGCCCGTGGCTCCCGCACCGGCTAGATCGCTCCCGCGCCGGCCCTACCAGAGCAGATTCACATGGCTCGATTGCTGTTGTCAATAGTTGTGTTTCCAAACAAAGCAATACGGCGACCCGCCGGAGACGGACCCGGACGACCCTCCCCGCCGATGAGCCAGACCTGCGGGCACGACGACGGGGGTCGACTCACCGAAACGTCGTCCCGATCCGCCCCGGGCGCCCTACCCCACCGTCATGACAGACCGACGAAGAGCTAGGGGCACCCGCGACGGCGGCCTCCATCCGGGTACGACTCGCGATGTGATCCCGGCGGGGGCGCTGTCACTGAACCCGGCACCGTCACGACGGCGGGGCTGCAACTCGCCTCGGTGGTGGCGGTGGTGACCGTCATGCTGCTGATCGACCGGCAGCGGCATGCCCGGGAGACGCGCCACGAACTGGTCGGCTGACCACATCCGGTACGCCAATCAGCCACGCGTCCGTGCCACGCCCTCCGGTCAGGAGACGACGAGCGCCGCTCGCAGCAGGTCCCGGGTCGGCTCGTCGAAGGCGACCAGTCGGATCCGTTCGACCCGGGTCGGGGTCGAACGGATCGCGTCGACCGCGATCCGGGCCGCCAGCTCGGCCGGGAAACCGTAGACGCCGGTCGCGATGGCCGGAAACGCGACGCTGCTGGCGCCCAGTTCGTCGGCGACAAGGAGCGAGCGCCGGTAGCAGGAGGCGAGCACCTCCGCCTCGCCCCGGTCGCCGCCCTCCCAGACCGGGCCGACGGTGTGGATCACGTACCGCACGGGCGGATAGAGGTCGTACGCCGGTGTCGCCTTCGCGTCGCCCGGGTCGCACGGGGCGATCGCCGCGCCCGCCTCGGCCAGGCTCGGGCCGGCCGCCCGGTGGATCGCACCGTCCACCCCGCCGCCCCCGAGCAGTGACTCGTTGGCGGCGGTCACCACCGCGTCCACATCCTCACGGGTGATGTCACCCAGTACGACGTCGATCGTGGCCATCGGCCCATCATCGCAGTTACGGACCCTGCGCGAGGGCAACCGGCCCGGCTCGCGGGCGAATCGGGTCTTCCGCCCGCACCCATGTATGTCGATACTTGGTGAGCTGTCGATCATGGCCGGTTCGCTACCACCGGCCGCCCACCCGCAAGGAGACGCGTGAAAAACTCGCTCACCCTGCCGGCCGCCGCACTCGGTCTGGTCCTGGCGACCAGCCTGGCGTCGGCTCCGGCCCAGGCCCAGGCCCACGCCGCCGCCACCGCACCCGCGGAAAGCGGCACCACGGCGAACCTCACCGAGGAGCAGACCCGGCATCTGGTCGAGCGGCTGAAGTCCGGGTTGCCCGGGGACTACCGGGCCCGGATCGCCGCGCTCGACGCCGCGGTGGGGCTGCCACCGGCTGGCCTCGGGGAGACGAACGCCGGAGTGGCCGGCGCGGAACCGAGCCGGCTGGTGCCGGCCGGCGGACGGAGCGCCAGCCCGGAACTCCGACTGGCCGATGGGGACAACGAGGTCTGCCAGACGACGCCGCTGCTGGAGTGGCAGTCGGCGGCCTACGCGGAGTGGACCGAGTACGACCTCGCCGAGGTGGTGCCGTGGATCGACTTCTTCCGGATGTACGACGCCGTCCTGTTCGGCACCGAGGCCGACCACCAGTACTACGGCACCGACGGGCAGTTCACCACCCGGGTACGGCAGACGGCCCGGGACCTGAAGCGCTTCTGGGACATCCCCTCCGGCGAGATCCAGGTGGTACCCATGCACGCCACCGTGGCGCTCGACCAGGCGAAGGTCGCCCGGCTGATGGAGCTGCTCATGCTCTACCCGGCTGACCAGGCGGCACAGTTCGCGGCCGACTTCGTTCCCCTGGTGAACCAGGAGAAGTTCGACTACGGGATGCACCCGGCGCTGAGCTTCGACGCGTTCGCCTACTACGGCGGCGAGGTCCCCGGTGTCGGAGTCATCCCGCCGAAAATCCTCATCGGCGACGGCATCCTGGAGGCGTACGCCACCCTCGGGCTGGGCGACGTCGCGCCGAGGGCGATCGTGGCGCACGAGTACGCCCACCAGATCCAGTACGTACGGGGCTTGTTCGCCTCGGAGCTGACCGGCGCCGAACTCGCCCGGCGGGCGGAGATGATGGCGGACGCGTACGCCGGCTATTTCCTGGCCCACGTACGGGGTGGCGCGCTGGACCGCCGGCAGACGAAGCAGGTCAGCCAGACCTTTTTCCAGCTCGGCGACTGTTACCTCACCAGCCCCGGCCACCACGGCACACCGAACCAGCGGATGCGCGCCGCCGACTGGGGCGCCCAGGTGGCGAAGGACGGCTTTCCACGGGGCCGGATCCTGCCCACCGTCGCCTTCGCCCAGCGCTTCGACGCGCACCTGCCCGAACTCGTCTCCGCCGACCCCGCCTGACCGCTCCCACCGGCAGCGGTGGCCGTACCGGTTCACAGCTATGTGATCTTGGGGTCACCGCGTCGACACAGCTTGATCCCACAGTGGGACAACGTTTCTCAGCTGGAGGAGCATCAATGGCACCCGCCCCGCCGACCGACGCCGAACTCGACATCCTGATCAGGGCACGGCTCGCCGCGCTCGGAATCGACCTCAACCAGCTACCCCCAGGCAGCACCGCCGACCCGGAGACCGGCTCCCCCGGCCAGGACTCCGTGCTCGCCTCGCTGCGCTCGTTCATGCGCGGCACGGTGCCGGCGCTCGCCGCGTACCAGCTTCCCACCCCCGTCGGGACCGACCCGGCCGTCGCACGGGCCCTGTCCCAACAGGCCGCGCCGATGCTCTACCCCTCGATCAGTACGGAATGGCGGAGGTGATGACGGCGATCGGACCACAGGACCGTACGGTCGACCGGCGGGCCTTCCTCGCCCGCAGCGCCGCCCTGGCCGCCGCCGCCACGGTCGGCGGTACGGTCGCACTCCCCGCGATCGCGCTGGCCGCGCCGGAGGCCGGCACCAACTCCGGCGGTAACCCGGTGCGGTGGAACCCGGAGCTGGACCGGCCGAGCGCGTACACCAGGCCCCGACCGGAGGCGGTCGCCGACCCGACCGAGCTGACCATCTCCGAGGCGGCGTGGCTGATCCGCGCCGGCAAGCTCACCCCGTTGCGGCTCGTCGAGGCGTACCTGGCTCGGATCGAGGCGTACGAGGGCACGTACCAGGCATTCAACCTGGTGCTCGCGGACGCCGCGGTGGCGGCGGCACGGGCGGCGGCCGGCAGACCGCACCGGGGCGCGTTGCACGGCATCCCGCTGGCGATCAAGGACAACTACTGGACCGAGGGGGTCCGGACCACCGCGAACTCCTACCTGTTCCAGGACTTCGTGCCGCCGTACGACGCGACCGCGGTGGCGAAACTCAAGGTCAACGGCGGGATCGTGATGGGCAAGACCCAGATGGGTCCGCTCGCCACCACCCGGGCCACCACCCCGGCTGGCGTGGTCACCACGGTCAACGCCTGGACTCCGACCAACCCCGGCACCGACCCCGGCGGCTCGTCCACCGGCACCGCGACCTCGGTCGCCGGGCGGCTGGTCGCCTCCGGGATCGGCACCCAGACCGGTGGCTCGATCACCGCGCCGTCGAACGCGCAGAACCTGACCGGGTTGAAGCCGACCATGGGTCGGGTCTCGCTGAACGGCATCATCCCGCTCAGCTACACCCGTGACCATCCCGGCCCGCTGGCCCGGGACGCCAAGGACGCGGCGATCATGCTGACCGCGATGGCCGGCGCGGACCCGGCCGACCCGCGCAGCCAGGGCCTGCCGGAACTGCCGAACCTGCTCAACGCGGCCACCCCGGCGTACGACGGCAGCCGGCTCAAGCTGCGCTGGCCGTCCCGGATCGGGGTGCTGCCCGGGTACGGCAGCGGCTCGTCCGCGACCGCGCTGGCCCAGCGGGCGTACCTGGACACGCTCGCCGCGATCCCCGGCGTGACCCTGGTCGACGTGGCCCTGCCGGACGAGTGGGAGCTGCTGACCGGCAACAACTTCAACAACGTACGGCTGCCGGAGCGGAGCGAGCCGTTCATGCCGTACCTCCGCAGCGACCTGCGCGGGTTCGGGGTCTCGGTCACCGGCTGGTTGCAGGGCGCGCTGATGGGCGGCAACGAGTTCATCACCGGTCAGCGGGCCAAACTGGTGCTGATGGAACGGGTGCTGAACCAGCTCTTCGAGACCTGCGACGTGGTGGTCCAGACCGGTCCGGTGCCCTTCGACATCATCGGACTGCCGGAGATCGCCTTCCCGATCGGCTTCACCGCCGCCGGGGTGCCGATCGGCACAATCCTGGGCGGGCTCCCGTACGGCGAGGACCGGTTGCTCTCCATTGTGGCCGCGTACCAGGCCGTCACCGACTGGCACTGGCGCCGCCCGCCGAACCCGCCGGCCGGTGCGGCCTCGGCGCGTACCGCCGCCCCGGCGCTGCGCCTCACCGCCGACGAGGTGGCCACCCTCTCCCAGTGAGGGGTAAGGAAGGGCCCCTTGTTAACGCATAGCGTTAACAAGGGGCCCTTCCTTACCCGCGCTGTAGGGAGGACAGGCCCCACAGCTCGGCGATACACCCGTTGCGTACCCGGAAAATCTCCAGCATGGTCGGTGGCTGCTGTCCGGGAACGCCGCGCACGCTCGTGCGGACGGCGACGCTGTCTCTCTCGACGACCATGTCTTCGACGACCATCTGGACCTCGGGGAACGCCTCGTGGAACCGTTGCCACGCCCACGCGACGCTCTCCGGCCCAGTGGTTCCCAGCGGGTGGCTGTAGAAGTCCGCTGTGAAGATCTCCTCGACAGCGCCGTAGTCGTGGGTATTGAACGCCGCATACATGCGCCGGGCCGCGGACCGCACCTCGTCTGTCATCGGTTCTCCCGCTCGGTGACGTTCGCGCGGACGCGCCGTAGGACGCGCAGCACGATCTCCTGCTCCTGTGTGGACACGCCGTCGAGCAGCCGCTCCTGGTAAGACTGGTGCGATCGCCCCAGGTCGTCCGCCATTCGCTCACCTGCGGGCGTCAGTGCGGCCAGGGTGTAGCGGTTGTCCGCCGGGTCGAGGCGACGGCCGACCAGCCCTTCGGCCTCGAACTCCTTGACCAGCCGCGTGACGCTCGCACCGTCGATGCCCAGCGCCAGGCGCAGGTCGCTGTGGCTGATCTCGCCGTCTCGTCTCAGCCGGACGAGCAGTTGCACTCGAAGCGGGCTCATGCCCACGTGCCGCGCGAACGCCTGCCGCAGCTCGGCGTAAGCGCCGCCGAGCTCGCGGAAGAACTTGTCCTCCGATGTTTCGTCACGCCCCATCTCTTGATGGTATCAACTCTTGACGAGGTCAAGAGATTCGCCCGACGCAGGATCGTCGGAGCCCGTGTGGCCGGGTCACGCGCAGGCCAAAGTCGCGGTCAGCGCCCCACCGACCGGGGCGAGGCGCTGACCGCGACGCAAGGCGTCAGGCGACCTTGAAGCTCAGGTAGGCGGTGGAGGAGGTGTGGAGGTCGCTGACCGGGACGGTGATCGCGGTGCCGGTGCAGTTGGCGCCCCGGTAGAGCTTGAGGGTCTGGCTGGTCAGGTTGACCCAGCCGTGGATCGTGATCGGGGTGTTGGCACAGCCGGTGCCGAGCGGGGCGGCGTACTCCGCCTCCTGTCCGGTGAACCAGATCGAGTCGTTGAAGCAGACCGTGCCATCCGCGTAGGAGCAGGTGCTGCTCGCCGCAGTGGTGGTGGTCGGGGCGGCGTACGCCGGGGCGGCGAATGCCGCCGAGGCCATCGCGGCGGCGGACGCGGACGCGAGGACGGACGTGAGGGACGGCTTGCGGAGACGCATGAATCCTCCTGTGAACAGGGGGTCGATGGGCACTGCCGCGCGGCATAACTGGTGTGGAAGCGCACAAAAACGCCAACACCAGGTAGTTGAATCTTGCACTACCTTCAGGGTGACGTCAACACCTTGAAGCGCACTGTGGAATGAGGGCAGATCAGACCACTCCCGGATCTTGCGCTGAACGGCGCGAGCAGGACTGACCGACTGTGCTCAATCCGGTACGGTCGGCTCCGGGGAAGGACGACCGATTCCGGGAGGACGATGTCATGGCGTCGATCGAAGAAATCAAAGCCGGAGTGGCCCGATTCAGCAGCGAGACCAGCCAGCAGGCGGCCACCATCCGGGGCATCGCGGACTCGCTGGAACAGAGCACCGCCCTGCTGCGCAGCCTCACCCAGGGAACCAGTCACTCCCGGGTCGGCGAGGCGCTGTCCCGAATGGAGCAGGCAAAGCAGAAACTGCATGAGGCGACGACGCTCGCCCAGGGCGCGGTCGAGGCCACCAACAGCTACGCCGCCAGTTTCTGACCAAGGGGTACGCCATGCCAACCGTCATCGTGCCCGTCGGGCTCTCCATGGGACCGCGCTACCGCTACGTACGCCCACCGGACCCGACGCCGGAGTGCTACGAGATCCACCTCGGCGACGACCTGGTCGAACTGGACGAGACGGAGGCGGCGGTCTGGGCGGCTGCCTTCGTGGATGCCGAACGGCACGCCAAGCTCGCGATCAACCGGAAGTCGCTGATCCAGCTCGTCCAGACCGCACCGAAACCCGAGCCACGGGCCGCCGAGATCGTCGACGACCTGATCGCGCGCGGACTGCTGGTCGAATTCGACCCGGAAGGCGACCTCGAACCCGTCTTCCGCCGCCACAAGCTCCTCCCCCTGGGCCAGGGCCTTGGCTCCACCCCCGACGAGCCCCACCTCCACCGCATCGGTTTTGCCAACCAGCCCATCCTGGCGGTTCCCAACGACACGTACGGCATTTGGTCGTTTTCGTTCTTGCATCACGATCTGTGGGCAGCGTGTGTTGACCTAGCCGATGAGTCCGAGGAAGAGGCCGAGGGCGAGGAGGTTCAAGGGCTTACCCCAGAAGGCGTTGCTCAAGAGTTTGCAATGCAGCTTCCCATGCTGGTCTCGACAAGCTGCGCGTTCTTGGATCGCTTGGTCGAACCATGAGAAGTAGCCGGCAGATACGCCGGAACGGCAAAGTCGAGCGGCCGTTCGCTCGGCGGTTCGGCTACGAGACCGTCAAGGAGGGCACCGGCAACCTGGTGCAACAGGCCGCGATGGGTCTCGGCGCCCTGATGGGACTTCTCAGTAGCAGATGGGGATTGCCTGCCACCGCCTCCGTAATCACTGGTGCGATCATCGGCAACGCGGTGGGCTCAATCGGCAAGGGTTTCGTCGCCGCGACCGTTGACCATCTACGCGAACGCCGGGAGGAACGTGCTGCCGGCCCCGGCAGTGCCGGCAGGACTCATGGCGGTAGTGGCACAGCCAGTGGTAGCAGCAGCGAGGGCACGGTCAGCGGCCTGCACGCTCGACGTCGCGGCTCCGGCGGGTTCTCGGCGGGCCGTGGGCAACTGATAGCTGGCGGTGGGTCGGGTGGGATCGCGGGGCAGGTGATCTCGGGGATCGAGCGGGTCATCGAGGAGGTCGAGCAGACCGCGAGAAAGATCAACGCGGTCGGCACCAGCATGTGGCACAGCCAGGACGGGATGATGGTGCTGCTCAACGGCGGCCGAGAGGACGTTGTGCGGCGTACGCACGACGCCATGAGCGAGGCGCGGGACCGGATGTCGGAGAGCGCGGTCCTGCTTCGGGCGGCCGGCGAGGACCTGAACGCGTACCGGGCGAGCATCTGACGTTGCACTGTGGCGTTCTACTGCCCCTATAGGGGTAGTAGAACGCCACAGCCCTGTCAGCGCTCGACGACAAACACTCCCAGCCCATGGACGCCTTCAACAAGGCCCTGGGTCTGAAGGACGAGGATCGCCTGGCGAACGACGCCTGCCGACACTCCGTGCTCCGCACGAAGCGCTGCCGTAGACGGCAACTTGTCTCCGGGGGCGAGTGTGCCGGACGCAATCTGCTCACGAATGTGATCCGCGAGCTGCGCCCACTTCGGTTTGGCGGGCATCTGGTCTCCCTGGTCTGCACCGCCATTTGATCACAGTCAACTTGCCAGGACAAGTACGGAGTAGTACGTCGTTGACTTTGCTGGACTAGTATGACAAAGTTCGGACCGGCCGGCTCCCTGGTCTGCAAACTTCGGAGCTGGTCTCCACCGCACAGAGCCCGGTCGGCTGGTTCCCCCTGGTCGGCCGGGTGCGTGAACCTGCCCGCACCCCAGCGACGGGAGGCACCGCCGGTGAACCCACCCCAATCCGAACCCCCATCCCGACCGCCCGACTTTCTCTCCGTACAGGACGTCGAGGATGCCGAGGAGATCCTCTTCGCCCATCCGCCGATGCGGGTCGTCACGACCGTCTGCACCTGCGGCGAGGCGTACCCGTGTCGGGACGTGCGCTGGGCGCGACTGGTCAAGCAGGTCACGGAGGCGGGCGGGTGAACGCCCTCTCCGAGACCTACTACCGGCGGTACGCCCAGACTCGCCTGGCCGAGGCCCGGCAGACGATCGACCGGCACGCCGTTTGTGCGTACACCGGGGTCTGCCTCGGCTGCGGACGGCCCGGCCCCTGCGCCGACCGGACCCGGGCCCAGGAGACGCTGGCGCGCTACTCCCACCCGCCCAACCGCAGCCACCGCTGGGCGGAGCAGACCGCAGACACCACCAGGAGCGCGATCCGCACCGCCGACGGGACCGTCGAACCACTCCGCGCCGCCTGTCTCGCCGCCACCGAGGCGGTCGAGCGCGCCGGGCAGCAGCTCGACGGGGTCGAACACGAACTCGCCCGGACCGCCCTCGCCAACTGGGACAACGCACTCGTCCTCGGCTGGGAGTCACTGACCACGGTCTACGCCGGCCTGGCCGAGGCCCGCCAACTGCCCGGCGCCGAACCCCCTCAGGTCGGCGACGTGCTCGCCGGGCTCAGGCAGGCGCGCCTCGACGCCGGCCGCGCCGCCCGCGAGATCGACCGGGTACGTCAACAGCTGACCACCGCCGAGGACCGGCTCCGCCGCGCGTACGACGATCCACGCGCCCGCGCGGCGGCCCGGAGCTGGGCGGTCGCCGGCCGCCGACTCGACCTGGTCGCCGCCCGGCTCGCGCTCGGCACCCGGGCCCTGGAGCGGTACGCCGCCAACCTCGCCGGCACCCCCGAACCGGCCACCCTCACCGTCGACGCCCGGCTGCACCGGCTGCTCGCCCGCGCCCGCCCGAGCGGCGCGCAGACCCGTGACGGCGCCCGATCCGCCGCCCTGCTTCTGCTGAGGCGACACCCCTTCGGCGGCTGGCGGGGCTTCCTGGCCCGCTTGCGGCAGAATGCCTGGAAGGAGTTCATCCGCCCGTGGACCGCCTGAACCCGTACAGCAGCGCCCTGCGGGACCTGGTGCTCGGCCGGGTACGCGACCACCAGCGTCGACTACGCCGCTTCGACGACAACGACCTGCGGCGGTACGCCGAACTGCTCGACGCGATGTTCCTGCTCGCCGTCGACCGTCGGTTCCGCCCCGGTCAGGACTGCGCGCCGGTCATCCGCTTCGTCGCCGGGGTGCGCGAGCGCTACGACCACAGCGGTGTGGAGATCGACCCGGCGACGGCCGAGTCGCTGATCCAGGCCGCCCTCGGTCAGCACCCGCCACCGTCCATGGACGCCACCACCGTCGCCGCCCAGACCATGCTGATCGTCGGCCTGCTCGACGACGAAGGGCTCTCCCCCACCGAGCTGACCACATTGCTGCACGCCGCCGAACGGCAGGCGGCGGGCATCAGGTCAGCGTCAGGGCGTGACCCAGAAACAGGTGCTGATGGCCAGGACGAGGAAACACAGGAAGAAGCCGAGTCTGGCGTACAGGTTCGGTTGGCTGGCGCCGAGCCGGGGACGTCCCCAGATCGTCAGGCTGATATAGGCACCGAAGAACGCCAGCGCGGGTAGACCGGCGAGCATCCAGGCAAGCGCGGTGAACCATCCGACCTCACCGGACTTGTAACCGTCGCCGAGAAGCCACTGGGGAATGTTCGCGACCGCGATGAAGATCAGGTAGGCGGCGAGCGCGCGACCGAACGGCGAGGCGGTCGGCAGGAACGCCGGCTGGCCGGCCTGTGATTCGACCCGTTCGGCCGCCTCGTCCGCCGCCGCAGCGGCCCGGTACGCCAGATCCAGTTCGGCGTCCGGGTTCACCGGCACCGCCGGAGCCGGCTGTGGGAACTGCTGGGTCGGCGGGGCGTACGCCCCCGACGTCGGCAGCCGTGGGCCGGGCACCGACGGCGTCGGGGCGGGGGTGGTGGTCAGCGCCACCCGGTCGGGACCGGCCGCCAACTCCGGGTACGTCTCCTGTCCGGCCACCCCGCCCTGGGGCGACGGGCCGGGCGGTGAGCCGAGATGGCCGGTCACGGAGAGCGGCGGCAACGGTGCCGGGGCGTTCCACTGCGGCAGCGGCTCACCGATCAACTGGGCGAGCTCGGTCAGTCGCTGCTGCTGCATGGTGAGCCGCTGTCCGAGCTGGTCGATCGCGTCCCCGGTGGACTCCCGCCGGGCGGCGGCCTGCTCGGTCGTACGCTCACCGCTGCGCTGGAGTTCGTACAGGTGCCGGGCCAGGGCCGCGTACTCGTCGAAGCCTTGCATCGTCACAGTCCCTCGTCCAGCTCGTACCCGGGTCGGACGTACGGCACGATCAGTTTGCTGCGCTGGTCGTGCCGGTCCACCAGCAGCGCCCGGTTCGCCCGTGGCGTGTACGCCAGATCGTGCATGCCGAGGTACATGCCCAGCTCGGGGCCGGGCACGTTCAACGCCACCAGGCAGGCGATGTCGTCCTTGTTGTGCGCCCCGCCGATGTCGTCGGCGAGCCGGCGCAGCCCCCGCCACCAACCGAGCAGGTGCACCCCGTACGCGGGGCCCTGACGCAGCACCTGCTGAAGGTCGTCCAGACCGGAACGGTAGTTCTGGTCCTTCGCGGCGAGCACCCCGCTGGCCGCGTCCATACCGAACACCACCAGGTACGTTCGCTCGGTCGGCTGGGCCACCGGTTCGGCGAGCTTGCGGATCTCCTCCCGCAACGCCATCGGGTCCAGCCGGGTCACCGGGTGACCGGCGGCCAGCAGGGTCTGCTCGGTCGCGTCGCCCACCTCGTCGGCGGCGGCGACCAGCGGGGCGAGCAGGAAGCGGGCCGTACCGGGCTGGGCCTGGCGGGCCAGGCTCAGGGTGGCGGCCTGCAACACGTCGGCACCGACCGGGGTGGTGCCGACGATCGCCAGGTGCCGGCCGGGGGTGGCGTCGAGCATGAACATCGCCGAGGTCAGGTTCACGTCGACGACCCGGCCGACCAGGGCGAGCGGACGCCGTCCGCCCGGCGTCAGGCCACGGAAGGTCGGGTCGTCCTCGACGTGCGCCGAGTCGTACCCCTTGAAGACCGCGGGTGGGAACGAGCCCTGCGCCCGCGCCTGCCACAGTTCGTGCCGCAGCGCCGCGACCCGGGCCGCGCTGCCGTGCGCGTCGGGGAAACGGACCACGGTGTTCGCCGAGGCCAGGCCGGCGGCCGGGTTGATGATCGCCGACCCGAGCGGCAACGCCCCGGCGGCGTCGTTCAACGCGTCGAGCACCCCCGAGCCACCCGGCAACGCGACCCGGAGCGGGAACTGCCCGAAGATAGAGTCGACCTTGCCGTAGAGCGCTTCGATCCCGGACATGCTCTGCGACGCGAGCACCAGGTGGATGCCGTACGAGCGGCCCTTGCGGGCCAACTCCTCCAGCAGCGCGACCGCTTCCCGGGCGAGCGCGTCATTGCCGGCGAAGAGCACGTGGAACTCGTCGATGACGGCAACCACCCGTGGTACGGGTTTGCCGTCGCGGGGCAGGTCGGCGAGTTTCGTGACGCCGTGCCGCTTGAGCGCGTTCGCCCGCCGGTTCAGCTCCCGCCGCAGCTCGCGTAGGACCGCCACACCGTATTCCCGGTCGGACTCGATGCCGACGGCGCGGGCGTGCGGGATCCAGGAGCCGTCGTGCCCGGTCGGCACGAACTCGGTGAAGCTGACCCCCTCCTTGAAGTCGAGCAGGTAGAGGGCCAGTTCGTCCGGGGAGTAACGCGCCGCGAGTCCATAGAGGACGTCGAGCAGGAAGACGGTCTTACCGGAGCCGGTCCGTCCGCCGACCAGCCAGTGCGGGGTGGCGTCGTCGAACGCCAGGGTCGCCGGCTCCCGCCCGGCCCGGCCGATCACCGTACGGAGCCCGGTGGCGGCCGACTCGGCCCAGTTCCGGGCCGGGAGCAGGTCGGTGAAGTCGAGGCTGGCGTCGCGGCGGGTGGCGTCGCCGTGCCGTCCCGCGACCGCGTCGACGGTGCCGGTCGGCGGGTCGCCGTCGAGCAGGACCGGCACCACCAGGCCGGTCCCGTCGGTGCTGTACGGCCACCACGGCGGATCCCCGACCCAGGCGTAGTCGCCGTCGCGGGTGACCCGGGTGGTGTTGCCGAACGGCGGCGGCTCCAGCCCGGTGGAGCGGGGCGGGTATCCGGCGGCGAGCACGCACACCCCGGCGGTCGGACCGGCGTGGGTCAACGCGGCCAGCCGGGTCGCCTCGGCCCGCCCGTCCGGCATCGACGCCGCGACGACCAGCAGCAACTGTCCACCGTTCTCGGCGGAGTGACCGGCGCGGGCGTGCCGCTCGGCGTCGGCCAGCAGTGCCCCGATCTCCTCGTCGGTGGTCGCCGGCGGGGCCAGCACACCGGCGTCGACCAGTGGCCGCAGCGGCAGGAAGGTGGCACCGAGCGCGGCGTTGTCGATCGCCACCACCCGTACCGTCCCGGCGGGCGCGATCATGAGTAGCCGGATCACCAGGGAGCGGAGCAGCGCCGCCGTACGCGGGTCGCGGGCGTCCGTGTCGACCGCCAGGTGCGCCCCGCCGGCCAGTGGTACGACCACCGGAAAGCCGCCGTCCGAAGTGGCCGCCTCGGCGAGCCGGACCGGGATCGGCCGACCGGGGAACTCCGGCCCCGCCGACACCGCGCTCAGCGCCTCGCCGACCCGACGCAACCGCGCCACCATGTCGGCGGTCTCCGCGGGCGGGGCCGGGGCGGTGGCTCCGGCCAGCGCCTGGCGTGCGGCGTCGAGATGCGCGCGCGCCTGCCGGTGTGCCGCGACCGCCCGCCCGTACGTGGCTGCGAGCCTGCCCACACTGCCCCCCACCCCTGTCGGCGTGCGTAGTCACCGGAACACTAACCGAAGCACCCTCGTACGGGCACCTGGACGTGCCAGCGGTGTCCGCTGTCTGGACACTGTCGGAGGGAACCGCCAGACGCCGTCGGGAGGGCGCGCCGGGCACTGTCGGGAAGACGCGCTGACGGATCGGTGGCAGACGCGGAACCTCGGGGCCGACCAGGATCGGCTGCCATGTCCCGTGTTCCCGCCCAGACCACTGTCGACGACCTGGCCCGACTCCTCTTCCAACAGGACCAGGTGATCACGTACCGGCAGGCCCGCCAGCACCTTTCCGAGTCGACCGTACGACACCGGGTACGGTCCGGGCGCTGGCGACGGGCGCACCGCAGCGTGTACGTGACCCACACCGGGCCACTCACCCGGGACCAGCGACTGTGGATCGCCGTACTCGGCTGCGGGACCCGGAGCGCGTTGGCCGGGCTGACCGCCGCCATCCGGTGCGGTCTGGTCGGGTTCACCGAGTCGCGGATCCACATCATCCGACCGGCCCTGATGCGGACGAGCGCACCACCGCCCGGGGTGGTGGTGCACCGGAGCACGGTTCTCGGGTCGGTGGACGTCAACTGGCGCGCGGGTCCGCCGTACACCACGCATGCCCGGTCTCTGGTCGACGCGGCCGCCTGGGCCGACTCGGACGACCGGGCACGCGCCGTCATCGCGGCTGGTTTCCAGCAGCGGCTGGTCGGTGGTGACGAGATCCACGAGGTGGTGCACCGGCAGCCCACGTTACGGCGTCGGGCGCTGATCCTGGCCACCGCGAACGACGCCCGTGACGGCTCACAGTCCCTTCCCGAGCTGCGCTATCTGGCTTCCGCGCGCCGGGCCGGGCTGCCCGAGCCGAGTCGTCAGCACCGGCGTACGGACGCCTCGGGGCGAGTGCGGTACCTGGACGTCTACTACCAGGAGTGGGGCGTTCAGGTGGAGATCGACGGCGGGCAGCATCTGGAGGTCCGGGCTTACTGGGCGGACATGGCCCGACAGAACGACCTGTGGATTGCCGGCGACCGACTGCTGCGCTTTCCCGCGTGGCTGATCCGTGACCGCCCGCAGGAGGCGATCACCCAGGTACGCCGGGCCCTGATGGCCGCCGGCTGGCAACCACCGTCCCGTACACCCTCATGATCCGAGATCTTGGAAACGTACCGTCGCCGGAACGACGATGCCGTTCCAAGATCTCGGATCTTGAACACGCTCCCCGGTCAGCGGGCGGCGGACAGGGGTTGGGCGGAGGCGGTGACCGGGGCGGGCAGGGCGCCGGAGCCGCCGAGGTACGTGTGGATCGCGGCGGCGGCGGCCCGGCCCTCGGCGATCGCCCAGACGATCAGCGAGGCGCCCCGGTGCATGTCACCGGCGACGAAGACCCCGTCGGCGGCGGTCTGCCACTGCGCCGTGGCGTCGATCGCGCCGCGCCGGTTGCGGTGCACCCCGAACTGGTCGAGCAGCGGCTGCTCCTCGGTCCCCTCGAAGCCGATCGCCAGCAGCACCAGGTCGGCCGGGAGTTCCCGCTCCGAGCCCGGCTTGACCGTGACGATCCGCTGCCCGTCGACCTTCTCCACGCTGACCTCGGCGATCCGGACGGCGCGTACCTGGCCGGTGCCGTCGTCGACGAACTCCTGCACGGCGACCGCGAAGACCCGCTCGCCGCCCTCCTCGTGCGCCGGGTAGTCGCGCAGGATCCACGGCCAGGTCGGCCACGGGTCGCGGGACTCGTCGCGGGTGCCCGGCGGTTCCGGGTAGAGGTCGAGCTGGTGTACGCCGGCCGTGCCCTGCCGGTGTGCGACACCGAGGCAGTCGGCAGCGGTGTCCCCGCCACCGATGATCACGACGTGCTTACCGGCGGCGTCGATCGGGGTGCTCGACTCCCGGCCGCTCACCACCCGGTTCGCCGCGACCAGGTGCTCCATCGCCTGATGCACCCCGCGCAACGCCCGGCCGGGGGTGGCCGGGGTGTCCCGGCCCTGCAACGCGCCGCAGGCGAGCAGGACGGCGTCGTACTCGGCGCGCAGCTGCGCGGCGGTGATGTCGACGCCGACGTTGACGCCGGTGACGAAGCTGACGCCCTCGGCGGTGAGCTGTTCCAGCCGCCGGTCGATGTGTTCCTTCTCCAGCTTGAAGTCGGGGATGCCGTAGCGGAGCAGCCCGCCGATCGCGTCGTCGCGCTCGTACACGGTCACCGCGTGCCCGGCCCGGGCGAGCTGCTGGGCCGCGGCGAGGCCGGCCGGCCCGGAGCCGACCACGGCGACCCGCTTGCCCGACGGCTTCGCCACCACCTGCGAGGTGACCAGGCCCAGGTCGACGGCCCGGTTGATGATCTCGACCTCGACCTGCTTGATGGTGACCGGCTGCCCCCCGGAGATGCCGAGTACGCAGGCCGCCTCGCAGGGCGCCGGGCAGAGCCGCCCGGTGAACTCCGGGAAGTTGTTCGTGGCGTGCAGCTGCTCGACCGCGTGCGACCAGTTGCCGGTCCGGACCAGGTCGTTCCAGTCCGGGATGCGGTTGCCCAGCGGGCACCCGTCGTGGCAGAACGGGATGCCGCAGTCCATGCAGCGGGTGGCCTGCTCGCGGATCAGGTCGTCGGGGGCGGACGGGTAGACCTCCCGCCAGTCGCTGATGCGCACCGGAACCGGACGGCGGGCCGGCATCCGGCGGCCGTAGCGCAGGAAACCGTTCGGGTCAGGCACGAGCCACCTCCTGGGACGCGCGCGGTGCCGGCGCGGCGGGCGACGGTGCGGACCCGGCCGCTGGTGCCACCGGGGCGGCCAACGCGGTCATCACCACCTCGTCGACGTTCTGGCCGGCGGCTTCGGCGGCCCGCATGATCTGCATGACCCGCTTGTAGTCGCGGGGTACCACGGCGGTGAACTCCTCGACCGCCTCCGGCCAGCGCTTGAGCAGCCGCTCGGCGACCGCCGAGTCGGTCTCGGCGAAGTGCCGCTGGACCAGGTCGTGCAGGGTGACCCGCTCGTCGTCGGTGAGCGGGGCGAGGTCGACCAGTTCGGGGTTGATCCGACGCCGGTCGAGCCGCCACACGAAGGCGGCACCACCGGACATGCCGGCGGCGAAGTTGCGGCCGGTCGGCCCGAGCACCACCACGGTGCCACCGGTCATGTACTCGCAACCGTGGTCGCCGACCCCCTCGACCACGGTCACCGCACCGGAGTTACGCACCGCGAACCGCTCCCCCACCCGTCCCCGGAGGAAGAGTTCGCCGGCGGTCGCCCCGTACAGGATGGTGTTGCCGGCGATGATCTGGTCCTCGGCGCCGGGCGTACCCTCGGCGCGGTCCGCGGCGCGGGCGGCGAACGGCGCGGCGGCGTCCGGGCGGACGACCAGTCGGCCGCCGGAGAGTCCCTTGCCGACGTAGTCGTTGGCGTCGCCGTGCAGCCGCAGGGTCACCCCGGCCGGCAGGAACGCGCCGAACGACTGGCCGGCGGTGCCGGTGAGGGCGAACTCGATGGTGTCGGCGGGCAGGCCGGCGCCGCCGAACCGGCGGGTCACCTCGCCGCCGAGCATCGCGCCGACGCTGCGGTGCTCGTTGCGGACCCGGAGCGAGGCCCGGACCGGGGTGCCGTCGGCCAGCGCCGGGGCGGCCAGCGCCAGCAGCTCGTTGTCCAGGGCGGCGGCGAGGCCGTGGTCCTGGGCGCGGATGCCGCGCCGGGCGGCCCCCGCCGGCAGTTCCGGCACATGGAGTACAGGGCGCAGGTCGAGCCCGCGCGCCTTCCAGTGGTCCAGCGCCGGGGCGAGGTCGAGCAGCTCGGTCTGGCCAATCGCCTCCTCCAGGGTGCGGAAGCCCAGCTCGGCGAGGTAGCCGCGGACCTCCTCGGCGAGGAAGAGGAAGAAGTTCTCCACGAACTCCGGCTTGCCCGTGTAGCGCTCGCGCAGCACCGGGTTCTGGGTGGCGATGCCGACCGGGCAGGTGTCGAGGTGGCAGACCCGCATCATGACGCAGCCGGCGACGATCAGCGGTGCGGTGGCGAAGCCGAACTCCTCGGCGCCGAGCAGCGCCGCGACGAGTACGTCCCGACCGGTCTTGAGCTGCCCGTCGACCTGCACGGTGACCCGGTCGCGGAGCTTGTTCAGCAGGAGCGTCTGCTGCGCCTCGGCCAGGCCCAGCTCCCAGGGGGTGCCGGCGTGCTTGAGCGAGTTCAGCGGGGAGGCACCGGTGCCGCCGTCGTGTCCGGAGATCAGGATGACGTCGGCCTTGAGCTTCGCCACCCCGGCGGCGACCGTACCGACGCCGATCTCGCTGACCAGCTTGACGTGCACCCGGGCTGCCGGGTTGACGTTCTTCAGGTCGTGGACGAGCTGCGCCAGGTCCTCGATCGAGTAGATGTCGTGGTGCGGTGGCGGGGAGATCAGGCCGACGCCGGGGGTGGCGTGCCGGGTCCGGGCGATCCACGGCCAGACCTTGTTGCCGGGCAGCTGCCCGCCCTCGCCGGGCTTCGCCCCCTGCGCCATCTTGATCTGGAGGTCGTCCGCGTTGACCAGGTATTCGCTGGTCACGCCGAACCGGCCGCTGGCGATCTGCTTCACCGACGAGCGGCGGCGCGGGTCGTAGAGGCGCTCGACGTCCTCGCCGCCCTCACCGGTGTTGGACTTGCCGCCGAGGTTGTTCATCGCGATGGCGAGGGTCTCGTGCGCCTCGGCCGAGATGGAGCCGTACGACATGGCGCCGGTGGCGAACCGCTTGACGATCTCGCTGGCCGGTTCCACCTCGTCCAGCGGCACCGCCGGCCGCACGCCGGTCCGCAGGGTGAAGAGCCCGCGCAGCGAGCCGGCCTTCGCGGCCAACTCGTCGACCTTGCTGGTGTAGTCGCGGAAGACGTCCCACTGGCGGCTGCGGGTGGCGTGCTGGAGCAGGAAGACCGTCTCCGGGTTGAACAGGTGCAGTTCGCCCTCGCGGCGCCACTGGTACTCGCCGCCGACCTCCAGCCGGCGGTGCGCGCCGGCCGCCGCGCTCGGCGGGTACGCGACCGCGTGCCGGGCGGCGATCTCCTCGTGGATGCCGGTGAGGCCGATCCCGCCGATCCGCCCGGGGGTGCCGGCGAAGTAGCGCTGGACCAGGCGGGCGTCGAGGCCGACCGCCTCGAAGACCTGCGCCCCGCAGTACGACGAGACGGTGGAGATGCCCATCTTCGACATGATCTTGAGGACGCCCTTGCCGAGCGCCTTGACGTAGTTGCGCACCGCCAACGCCGGCTCGATGCCGGTCAGCGCGCCGGTGGCGATCAGGTCCTCGACCGACTCGAAGGCCAGGTACGGGTTGACCGCGGCGGCGCCGTAACCGATCAGCACGGCGGCGTGGTGCACCTCCCGGCAGTCGCCGGACTCGACGATCAGCGCGGCCCGGGTCCGGGTCTGTTCGCGTACCAGGTGCTGGTGCACGGCGGCGGTGAGCAGCAGCGACGGGATCGGGGCCAGGTCGGCGGTGGAGTCCCGGTCGGAGAGGACCAGGATGCGTACCCCGTCCTCGATCGCCTCGGAGACGTGCCGGCAGATCTCGGTCAACCGGGCCCGGATGCCGGCCGCGCCGTCGCGCAGCCGGTAGAGGCCGGAGACCCGGACCGCCTTGAAGCCGGGCAGGTCGCCGTCCTCGTCGACGGAGAGGAGCTTGGCCAGTTCGTCGTTGTCCAGCACCGGGTACGGCAGCACGATCTGCCGGCAGCTCGCCGGTCCCGGGTCGAGCAGGTTGCCCTCCGGGCCGATGGTCGACTGGAGGCTGGTGACCAGTTCCTCCCGGATCGCGTCCAGCGGCGGGTTGGTGACCTGCGCGAAGAGCTGGTGGAAGTAGTCGTAGAGCAGCCGGGGCCGGGTGCTCAGCGGCGAGATCGGGGTGTCGGTCCCCATCGAGCCGAGCGGTTCGGCGCCGGTCCGCGCCATCGGCCCGAGCAGGATCTTCAGCTCCTCCTCGGTGTAACCGAAGGTCTGCTGGCGGCGCTGGACCGAGTCGTGGGTGTAGACGGTGTGCTCGCGGGCGGGCAGGTCGGCGAGGTCGATCAGCCCGGCGTGCAGCCATTCGCCGTACGGCCGCTCGGCGGCGAGACCGGCCTTGATCTCGTCGTCGTGCACGATCCGACCGGCGGCGGTGTCGACCAGGAACATCCGGCCCGGTTGCAGCCGCCCCTTGGCCACCACGGTCGCCGGATCGAGGTCGAGTACGCCCGCCTCACTGCCGAGGACCACCAGGCCGTCGCTGGTCTGCCACCACCGTCCGGGGCGCAGCCCGTTGCGGTCGAGCACCGCGCCGACGATGGTGCCGTCGGTGAAGGCGACCGACGCGGGCCCGTCCCAGGGCTCCATCAGGCTGGCGTGGAAGCGGTAGAAGGCCCGTTCGGCGGGGGCCATCTCGGGGTCGTTCTCCCACGCCTCGGGGATCATCATCAGCACCGCGTGCGGCAGGCTCCGCCCGGCCAGGTGCAGCAGTTCGAGGACCTCGTCGAAGTTGGCCGAGTCGGAGCCGCCGGGGGTGCAGACCGGGAAGAGCCGCTTGATGTTGCCGGGCAGGGCGGGGCTGGCGAGCAGCGCCTCCCGGGCGTTCATCCAGTTCTTGTTCCCCCGGATGGTGTTGATTTCTCCATTGTGGGCGATGAACCGGTACGGGTGCGCCAGCGGCCAGGACGGGAACGTGTTGGTGGAGAACCGGCTGTGTACCAGGGCGATGGCACTGGTTACCCGCTCGTCGGTGAGGTCGGGGAAGAAAGCCGGCAACTGGTCCGGGGTGAGCATGCCCTTGTAGACCATGGTCCGCGCGGAGAGCGACGGGAAGTACGCCGGAATCCCGCGCTCGGCGGTTTCCCGTTCGGTCTGCTTGCGTACGCAGAACGCGACCCGGTCCAGGTCGAGTCCGGTCAGCGCGGTGCCGGCGGGACCCGCGGCCGAGCCGGTGAGGCGGCGGGCGGCGAGGAAGACCTGCCGGATCAGCGGACGGGCGTTCAGGGCGGTCTCGCCCAGGTCGGTCGGGTCGACCGGTACGTCCCGCCAACCGAGGATCTCCGCCCCCTCGACCAGGGCGTACTTCTCCGCGACGGCGGTGGCGCGCTGGCGCTCGTCCGGGTCGTTCGGCAGGAAGACCAGGCCGGTGGCGTACTGCCCGGCCGGCGGCAGCGGGAAGTCGACCGTCTGGCGGAGGAACTCGTCCGGTACCTGGAGCATGATGCCGGCGCCGTCGCCGGTGTTCTGCTCCGCGCCCCGGGCGCCACGGTGGTCGAGCCGGCAGAGCGCGCCGAGCCCCTTGGCGACCACGTCGTGCGAGCGGCGGCCGTACAGGTCGGCGATGAAGGCGACCCCGCACGCGTCACGCTCGTAGGCGGGGTCGTACATCCCTTGCGCTGCGGGGGGCCCGGCCAGGGTCGCGTTACCCGAGGCCGGCGACGCCGGCAAGGCGGGCGGCGAGGAGAGGCGAGGTCCCTGAGGGTACGGAAAAACCACCGGGTCTCCTGTCGTCACTCACGTTCAATCATGGGTCGGGACGACGTCGGCCCTGCGAGGTTCCTTGAGTCTACGTTAGGGCCCACCTCGCACCACCAGTACGGATTGATCACACTTCCAGAGAGTGGGACATGTAGTCTCGCGCGGTGAGCCTGGTGCATGGTGAGGTGTTTGAGCGTTTAGAACGCTTTTATGATGGCGTGCCTCGTGACACAGCTCACGTCGAAACGTACGGGGGGCTGGTACTTTTCGTCCGTGATGGGGCCGGATGGCCGTTCTACGCCCGACCCCGCCCCGGCGCGTCCGAACCACCCAGCGCCGCCGACGTCACCACGGTACGTGAGCGCCAGCGTGCTCTCGGCGTACCGGAAGCCTTCGAGTGGGTGCACGAGAACCACCCGGAACTGCTGCCAGTGGCCCGCTCGGCCGGACTCGCCGTGCTGGAGGCACCACTGATGGTGCTCGACCCGGCCATCCTGCCCCCGGCCGAGCGCCTCAGCGACGTACCGGTGCGGCTGGCCGACCCGACATCGCCGGACTTCGGCCGCGATGTCGCCACCCAGCGGGCCGTGGCCGCCATCGGTTTCGCCGCCCCCGGCACCGCCCCCGGCGACGCCGGCCCGGTCGCCCGCGACGCCGCCCTGGTGGCGCTCACCCCCCGTCGGGTGGACGAGGAACGGGCCCAGGCCGCCGACGGGCGACGGGCCTACGCGCTGGCCGAATCGGTCGACCAGGGCGCGGTCGCCGCCGGTATGGCGATGCGGGTCGGTGACGTGGCCGAGATCGCCGGCATCGCCACCCTGCCCACCGCCCGGCGGCGCGGGCTGGCCGCGGCGGTCACCGCGGCACTGGCCCGGCACCTGCTCGACAGCGGCACCGAACTGGTCTTCCTCTCCGCCGGCAGCGAGGAGGTCGCCCGGATCTACCTGCGGGCCGGATTCCGTCGCCTCGGCACCGCCTGCATCGCCGAACCCGCCCCGGTCACCGCCTGAACCCCGCCCGTCGACCCGACCGCCGCCGTTCGTTGATCATGAAGTTGGTGCCGATGTTCGCGCCCCCGCCTGCGCCAACTTCATGATCAACCGGCGGCTGGTGGTCCGGGGCTAGCCGGTCAGGGGGAGGGGGGCGGCGGGTGCGGGGGCGGCGGGTGCGGGGGCGCGGTCGGCCCGGCCCGGAAAGGCGGTGAGCAGGCTGTCCAGCGGCGCGCTGAGACCGAACCCGTGCGCGATGACAAATCCGGCGTCGCCGAGCTCGCCCCGAAGCGCCCGACCGGTCGCCTCGGTGTCCGGGCGCTCGCAGGCGGGCACCGGCGCGCCTATCTCGGCCCGGATCCCGGCCGCCGCACCGAGCAGCCGCGCACCGCGTACCGGGTCGCCCTCCAACCGGGCCACCTCCGCCAACGCCTCCAGCACACTCGCCGTACGCCACCGGTCGCCGACCTGCCGATGCGCGGCGAGGCTCGCCAGCAGGTGCGTACCGGCCCGATCGGGTCGCCGGGCCCGCAACTCCACCAGCCCGCGCAGGTTGTGCGCCCAACCGACCCCCTCCGGGAAGCCGACCGCGGAATACCGCCGGAGCGCCACGTCCAGCAACGACGCCGCCCGGTCGGTGTCGCCCCGGTAGAGCGCCACCGCGCCGAGGTTCATCAACGTCTCGGCCTCCGCCCGCGGGTCACCGAGCCGCTCGTACCAGCGGCGACTGACCCGCAACCGGGAGTCGGCCCGGTCCAGGTCACCGGAGAGCCAGGCGGTGAAACCCCGCAGCTGTACGGTCTGCGCCTCGCCCCACTCGTCGCCGTACTCGGCGAAGGTCGCCGCGGCGGTGGCGAGGTACACAGTGGAGTCGACGTACCGCGCCTGCTCCCGGGCGATCGAGCCGAGGGTGAGCAGCACCCGCGCCACCCCCGCCTGGTCGCCCACCTGCCGGTACGCCGCCAACGCCGCCTCAGCGTGCCCGGTCGCCGCCGGATAGTCGCAGCTCAGCATCGCCAGCATCGCCGCCGCCGCACCTGCACCGGCCCGCACCTCGGGCGGCGCGTCCGGGTGCCGGTCCAACGCGGCGGCGAGCCAGCGGTGCCCGTCCCGGTAGTGCCCGTCCAGCCGGCAGTAGCGGGCCAGCGCCGCGGCGAGCCGCAACTCGGCGTAGGGCGGCACGTCGGCGCTCGCACCCGCCTCCGCCAGCCACGACATCGCGGCCCGCAGGTTCGCCGCCTCCGCGCGCAACCGGCGCAGCCACCACTCCTGATCGCTCCCGCGTAGCCGGGCGTCGGCCCACTCGGCCAGCCCCAGACAGTGCTCCGCCAACGCGGTACGCGCCGCCGCCTCGCCGTCACCGAGCAGGGAGAGCGCGTGCCGGCGGATCGGCACCAGCATCCGGTAACGCGGCGGCAGCGGTGACTCGCCCGGCGACGGCTCGGCGGGGAAGGGCTCCCCCTGCCGGTCCCCGCCCCATCCGGCCTCCGCCGGTGCCAGCGCGTCGTGTGCCAGCACCGCGCGCAACAGTCCGGCCGGTGGTAGTCCGGCCGGTAGCAGTCCGGCCGGTAGCAGTCCGGCCTCTTGCGGTCCGGGCGGTGTCGGCAGGCCGGGTGGCAGTCCGGGCGGTGGCGGCAGGCCGGGTGGCAGGGTCGCCGGCAGCGGCGGCGCGGCCAGCGGCGCGGGCACCACCAGCGACGACTCGACCAACGCCGCCAGTGCGGCCGGTGCGTCCGGCCCGGCCACGGCGCTCGCGGTCTCCGCGTCGAAGCCGCCGACGCAGACCGCCAGCCGCTCGAAGAGCGCCCGAGCCGCCGGGTCCAGCCGCTCGACGCTGGTCTCCACCGCCGCCGCAAGCGTCCGGTGCCGGCTCGGCGCGGTCGGGTCCGGGCTGGAGAGCAACCGAGAATCGGTACGGAGCCGGGCGACGATCTCACCGACACCGAGTACCGACACGTGCGCGGCGGCCAGTTCGATCGCCAACGGCAACCCGTCCAGTTCCACACAGAGCTGGGCCACCGCGTCGGCGCTCGCCTCCGGCACCGGTCGCCCGGAGCGGGCTCGGGCCCGCTCCAGGAAAAGCCGGGTCGCCGGGTGGGCGTTGAGCCCGGCGATGGTGTTGCCGGTCACCTCCGGCGGTACGGCCAGCGTCGGCACCGTCACCACCGCCTCCGTCGGCAACCGCAGCGGCACCCGGCTCGTCGCCAGCACCAGCAGCCCCGGGCAGCGCCCCAGCAGCCGGTCGACCAGTTCCGCCCCACCGGCGATCAGGTGCTCACAGTTGTCCAGCACCAGCAGGGCCGGGGTCCCCCCGATCTCCTCGGCCAGGGTGTCGACCACGTCCCGCCCCGGCTCCGCCCGTACGCCGAGCGCTGCGGCGACCGCCTCCGGCACCCGTACCGGGCTCTCCACCGAGCTGAGGTCGACGAACCAGGCGCTGCCGAAACGACTGGCGGCGGCGACCGCGAGTCGGGTCTTGCCGGCGCCACCCGGCCCGGTCAGGGTCACCAGCCGCTGCGTCGCGAGCCGCTGGTTGACCACGGCGAGCAGCGCGTCACGGCCGAGCAGTGGTGTCATCGGCACCGGCAGCGGGGCCCGGACACCGGCCCGCGCGGCGAGCCGGGAGACCGGCTCGGACCCGTACGAGGGAAGCCACCGTTGGGCCAGATCACCGCGTTGCGCGGCGGCGGCGAGGAAACGCAGTCGCTCGCCCGGTTCGACACCCAACTGTTCCCGGAAGGTGTCCCGCGCCCGCTGCTCGACCCTGGCGGCCGAACTGCGGCCGGCGCCGATCGCGGACGCCACCAGCAGCAGTTCCCAGAGCCGGACCCGCAGCGGGTGTCGGGCCAACGCCGCTTCCAGTTCGCCGACCGCCGCGAGTCCGGTACGCGCGGCGGCGAGCCCGGCGACCACCGAGGCGCGGTCCGCGGTGGGTCCGCCGGCGGTCGCCTGCGCGGCGAGGGCGAGCCGCAGGGCGCACTCCCAACGCTCCTCGACCGCCGCGACCCGCCCCTGGACCAGCCGTCCGACCTCGGCGGCGAGCCAGCCGGACGGGCGCGGCGGGCAGCCGCCGAGCGGGTCGCTGTGCAACGGCACCCGCCAGAGCCGCAACGCGGCGTCGAACAGGGGCAGCGCCCCGGACCACTGCTCGGCCGCCATCCGACGACGGGCCCGGGTGATCAGGCGGGTGAACCGTTGGACGTCGACCCGGCGCGGCGGCAGGCGCAGCAGGTAGCCGATGGGGTGGGCGACCACCGCGTTCGGAAGTCCGGCGCGGGTCAGCGCGGCGGCGAGTTCGGCGGCGGCCCCGTCGAGGGAGTGGATCTCCGGGGTGGCACCGGCCGGTAGGACGCCGCGCAGGTCGGCGGCGGCGACCGGTTGCCCGGCCCGGAGCGCGAGCAGACCGAGCATCCGGCGTACCTCGTCGGTGAGCGGAACCGGTCCGTCGGAACCGATCAGCTCGACCGGGCCGAGCAGTCGCACCGCGCGTCGGGCCCGATGTCCCGAGCCCACGGCGGTCCGCGAAACCGGCACACTACCCCGCACCTGGAAGCCCTCGCTCTCAGTCCCGGGTAGTCTGCGCTGTGTTCCCCCCCGAGGTCATCCCCCCGTCCGGCCCGATCGGATAACGAAGAGGACGAATCCCCGCACCGCTCGGCCCTCGCGCCACCACCCACCGCGCCAGATTCTGGGCGGTGCCCCGCCGGGATCCACAGTGCGGTTCGCGCGTCCCGAGGACCGGAACAGCGTTCGGGCGGCGGGCAGGTGCCGCGCGGCAGGGTGGAACGGACGGGAACGGGTCAGGCCGGGGGGCGCCAGGCCGCGGCGGCGGTCGCGGCGCTGCCCATCAGCCTCGGCGTGATCGTGCCGAGGGCGGCGTCCCGGGCACGCAACGCGAGCCGGCCCCGGCTCTGCAACACCGCCGACATCCGCCGGGTCTGCCGTACGACGGTGACCGCGCGCGGCCGACGGGCCCGGTTGTACGCCTCGACGGCGCCGCGCAACGACTCACCGGGGACCGCGTCCCGGACCGCCGAACGGAGCGTCGCGGCGTCCTCGAACGCCAGGCAGGCGCCCTGTCCCAGGTGGTGTGGCATGGCGTGGGCGGCGTCGCCGAGCAGCACGACCCCGCCGGGTCCGGACGGGAAGGCGAACCCCCGGGGCAGCGGGCGCAGCTCGCGTACCTCCTGCTGGACCAGATCCTCCGGCTCGGTCGCGGCGAGCAGGTCGCCGATCGGCGCCGGCCAGTTCGCGTACCAGCGGCGGAGCAGGGCGAGCTGGGTCTCCGGCGACTCGGGGCGGGACGCACCGGCCGCGGTCGCCACCCAGTAGATGCCGCCCCGGGTGGAACCACCGGACGAGCCACGCTCACCGAGCGAGATCGCCACGAACCGGTAGCCGGCGCCCAGGGTCTCGCCGTTGACGGACTGGTCGGCGGGGAGTTTCGGTGCCCGGTACCAGGGGATCACCGCACGCCAGGCGGCGGAACCCGAACTGACCACGGTCGCCTCCGGGGCGAGCCGCTGCCGGACCACACTGTCCACCCCGTCGGCGGCCACCACCAGGTCGGCCTCCCACTCGGTCCGGCCGTCACCGACCGCCGGGCGGTCCGCCGCCGACGTGCGCACGGTACGCACCCGCACCCCGGTACGGATCTCGACCCGGTCACCGAGTCCGGCGATCAGGGCGTCGTGCAGGTCCTCCCGGTGCACCACGACCGGGGCCCGCTCGTCGACCATCGGGCGCGGCTGGACCAGCCAGTGCCCGTCCGGGCGACGGACCCCCACGTCGGGCAGGGCGGTCGCGATCGCGTCCAGGCCGTCACCGAGCCCGAGCGCGCCGAGCGCCCGTACCCCGTTGGGCCAGAGCACCAGTGCGGTCTGCTCGGCCCGCAGCCGGTCACCCCGCTCCAGCAGGGTGACCTGCCAGCCGGAACGGGCGAGGGCACCGGCGACGGCGAGGCCACCGATTCCCGCGCCCACCACCACGGCCGTACGCATGGCTGCGGTTCCTCCGCTCAGCTCTCGCGGTCCGCGTTGCCCGGCGGCGCCGCGCCCGCCCGAGCCTGACCGGTGTCCCCCGTCGCCCGCTCGTCGTCGCCGTCGGGCCGCTCGGTGGCGGTCGCGTCCGGCTCGTCCGACTCGTCGTCGAGGTCGTGGTCCGCGCCGTCGGTCGCGCCGGCCGCCGGCTCGGGCAGCTCACCGGTGCGCAGGTACGTCTGGTACTGCTCCTCGGTGACCACCAGGTAGCCCTCGGGGACGCCGCCGGTGTCGGGGGCGAGGGTACGCCGGGAGAGGTCGACCTGGGAGATGTCGCTCTTCGCCGCGGGCTCACCGTCGGTGCCGTCGAGGATCTCGTCGTCGCCCGGGGCGACCGTGCCCGTCCCGGCGCCCAGCGGCACCAGGAACTGCTGCGGTCCACGGACCCGCAGGAAGTAGATCAACGCACCCAGGAAGACGACCACGGCGGTCCAGACGTTGAGCCGGACGCCGAGGATCTCGTTCGCCTGGTCGGTACGGAGCAGCTCGATCCAGAACCGGCCGACGGTGTAACCCATCACGTACAGCGCGAAGGCGCGTCCCCGGCCGAGCTTGAGCTTGCGGTCGACCAGGAACACCAGCAGGGCCACGCCGACGTTCCAGAGCGCCTCGTAGGCGAAGGTCGGGTGGTAGAGCCCGGGTTCCAGGATCGGGTTGCCGTTCTCGTCCAGCAGCGCGTGACCCGGGTTGCCGGAGTCCATCCGGTGGATCTCCAGGCCCCACGGCAGCGTGGTGCGTCCGCCGAAGAGCTCGTTGTTGAACCAGTTGCCGAACCGGCCGACCGCCTGGGCCAGTGGCAGACCCGGGGCGAGCGCGTCGGCGGCCACGGTGAGCGGGATGCCGAGCTGGCGGGCGGCGAGCCAGGCCCCGACCGCGCCACCGGCGACCGCGCCCCAGATGCCGAGGCCACCCTCCCAGATGTAGAGCGCCCGGATCGGGTCACCGTCGGCGCCGAAGTATGCCTGCGGCGACGTGATCACGTGATAGATCCGCGCGCCGACGATACCGAACGGCACCGCCCAGACCGCGATGTCCAGGATCGCCCAGGGCGCGACTCCGCGCGCGCGCAGCCGGTACTCGGCCACCACCGCGGCCACGACGATGCCCAGCACGATGCAGAGCGCGTACGCCCTGATCGGGATCGGCCCGACCTCCCAAACGGCGGTGCTCGGACTGGGCAGGGATGCCAGCGGGGACACTGAGGCTAGGGTCACGATTGCACACGGTACCGCCGTACCCGCTCGCTGCGGCACCCCGGGCGGCCAGCTTCTACCCGAGTGGCCTCAGCTGTGCACGGTCCTGCGCGTTTGTCCGTGAGCCCACTCACCATCGGGAAGCACCGCTGGCGGGCCGGCCCGACCGGCGGAACACGCCACGAGGCGGCTACCACCCGGGGGCGGATCGACCGGGCGTCAGCGACCAGCCGCGCCCGGTACGGCGGGCGGACCGGCCGGGCCGGACGGCGGGCGGACCCGTCGCACCAACCCGGTCGGTACGGCCTGGGTCAGCGGACCGGCCGGGGCGTGGCCGGGTGGTTGCCGGCGTTGACCAGTTCGGCCACCGCCTCGCGCGGGCTCTTCTGGGTGACCAGTCCCTCGCCGACCAGCACCGCGTCGGCTCCGGCCGAGGCGTACCTGATCAGGTCGTGCGGTCCCCGTACGCCGGATTCGGCGATCTTGACGACGCTGTTCGGCAGGCCGGGGGCGATCCGCTCGAAGACCGACCGGTCGACCTCCAGGGTGCGCAGGTTGCGGGCGTTCACGCCGATCACCTGGGCCCCTGCCTCCAGCGCCCGGTCCGCCTCCTCCTCGTCGTGCACCTCGACGAGCGCGGTCATGCCGAGCGACTCGATCCGCTCCAGCAGGCCGACCAGCGCGTTCTGCTCCAGCGCGGCGACGATCAGCAGCACCAGGTCGGCGCCGTGGGCGCGCGCCTCGTGCACCTGGTAGCTGGAGACGACGAAGTCCTTGCGCAGCACCGGGATGTCGACCGCGGCCCGGACGGCGGCGAGGTCGGCCAGCGATCCGCCGAACCAGCGCCCCTCGGTCAGCACGCTGATGCAGCGGGCGCCGCCACCGGCGTACTCACCGGCCAGTTCGGCCGGATCGGCGATCTCGGCCAACTGACCCTTGGACGGCGACGAGCGCTTGACCTCGGCGATCACGCCGACGCCGGGGCGTCGCAGCGCCGCGTACGCGTCGCGGGGCGGGGGCATGGCGGCGGCCAGCTCCCGGATCCGCTCCAGCGGGACCTCGGCCTGTCGGCGTTCGACGTCCTCGCGCACTCCGGCCAGGATCTCGTCGAGCACACTGCCGGGGGTGGTCGGCGCGGCGCCGTCCCCCTCCGCGTGTGGATGCTCAGCAGTCACCAACGGACTCCCCTCTCCGGGCGTCATGGGCCGATGCTAGGGGGCGCCGGGCTGGGGCCGGAGCCGGGGGGTATGGCGCACCTCACCAGATGGGCTCGGGCATAATGGCCGACCGCTGGTGAGCGGACTATCACCCACTGCCACCGGCACCATCGACGGTCATCGGGTAATCACACCACGGTCGGGCGGACCGCGCAGCCCGCCGAATCGTCCTCCGTACCGCCCTCGACGGCACAGTTGACCGCCGGGTCACCGGTTCGAAACACCGCATGGGCACCATCGACGTCGGGCAGACTGGTCGCGGGGTGGCCGCGGCGGCGTCGGATCGATCATCGTGCGGGGTGGACCATGAACAGCACCGGGCCGGGCTCGACCATCGACCTGACCAGCATCCCGCGCGCGGTGGCCGCGGCGGCGATCGGCGTGGTCCACTCGGTGGAGCGGGCCGTGGTCGGCGACGCCCGGGCCAGCACCGCCCGGGGCAACGCCTGGGCCGCGATCTGCGCCGACCGGGACCGCGCGCACCAGCGCGCCGAGGTCCGGGCGATGGTGGCCGCGCTCGCCGCGTCCCGTACCGATGCGGCCAGCCGGACCAGCGGCGCGACCGCGCCCGGTAGCCGGGCCGCGTCGCCGGTCAGTTGACCGTCGGGTCCTCGCCCCGGTCGAGCGCCTCCCAGGCGGCGACGGTCCGGCCGGCCTCCACCCGGCCACCCTCCACGGCGGTGCCGGCCGGCGCGTGACCCGGGCCCGGGGTGCCGGGACGTGGCCGGTCGTACCGGGCGCCCATCGCCGGCCAGGTGTGGCCGCGTGCGGCGGTGACCAGTCCGGCGGCGACGACCAGCAGCCCGCCCAACCCGCAGAGCACCGCCCAGACCACCTTCGTCTGGTCGCCCTCCAGGCCGGCGAGCCCGTTCGCGCCACCGGCCGCGACACCGAGCCCGACCAGCACCATCAGCCCGCCGACCAACCGCCGCCCGGTCCCCCGGGTGGCCAGCAGGGCACCGGCCGCGGCCAGGCCGACCAACGCCAGCGCCGGCAACCAGGGCAGCAGGTCGCCGCCGGTGTGCGTGGCGGTCTTCGGGGGCAGCGGCGTCGCCCGGACGGTGATCTCCACCGACCAGGTCCTGGTCGCCGCGTAGAGCGCCAGCCCCGCACCGGCCAGGCAGAGCAGCACCGCGTACGTCAGCTGTCGTCGAGCCGGCTGAGCCGGCCGGGCGCTCATCGGGCCGGCCGGAGGGTCTCGGCGGCGGCGATGGCGGCGAGGACGGCGGCGGCCTTGTTCCGGGTCTCCTGGTCCTCGGCCGCCGGGTCGGAGTCCGCGACGATCCCGGCACCGGCCTGCACGTAGGCCCGGCCGTCCCGGATCAGCGCGGTCCGGATGGCGATCGCCATGTCCATGTCTCCACCGAAGCCGAAGTAGCCGACGGTGCCGCCGTAGAGGCCCCGCCGGGTCGGCTCCAGACTCTCGATGATCTCCATCGCCCGTACCTTCGGGGCGCCGGAGAGGGTGCCGGCCGGGAAGGTCGCGGCCAGCGCGTCGAACGCCGTACGGTCCTCCCGCAGCGTGCCCACCACGGTCGAGACGATGTGCATGACGTGGCTGTACCGCTCGATGGTGGCGAACTCGGGCACCTCGACCGTGCCCGGTTGGCAGACCCGGCCGAGGTCGTTGCGTCCCAGGTCGACCAGCATCACGTGTTCGGACCGCTCCTTCGGGTCGGCGAGCAGTTCGGCACCGAGCCGGTTGTCCTCCTCCGGGGTCCCGCCGCGCGGTCGGGTCCCGGCGATCGGGTGCAGCATCGCCCGGCGGGAACCGCCCTCGGCGGCGGTGACCTTGAGGTGCGCCTCGGGTGACGAGCCGACGATGTCGAACCCGTCGAAGCGGAGCAGGTACATGTACGGGCTCGGGTTGGTGGTCCGCAGCACCCGGTAGACGTCGAGCGGGTCGGCCCGGGTGGCGCGTTCGAACCGCTGGCTCAGCACGATCTGGAAGCACTCGCCGGCCCGGATCGCCTCCTTGGCCTCCTCCACCGCCAACGGATACTCGCCGTCGGGCGTACGGCAGAGCACCTCGCCTGAGGGCGGACTCTCCACCGTCGAGATCATCGGCGGGATCGGGCGGGAGAGCGCGGTGGTCATCGCGTCGAGCCGACCCACCGCCTGGTGGTACGCGGCGAGCACCTGCCCGGCCCGGTCCGGTTCGTCCGGCGGCGGCAGCACCGCGTTCGCGACCAGGATCGCCGAGCCGTCGAAGTGGTCCAGCACCACCAGGTCGGTGGCGAGCATCATGCCCAGTTCGGGGAGGCCGAGGTCGTCCTCGGCCCGCGACGGCAGGCGTTCGAGGCGGCGGACGAAGTCGTACCCCAGGTAGCCGACCATGCCACCGGTCAGCGGCGGCAGGGGGTCGGCTCCGGCGTCGGGTTCGGGTCCGGCCAGCGCGGCGACGGTCTCCCGGAGGGCGTGTACCGGGTCGCCGTCGGTCGGCACACCGGCTGGCGGCTGCCCAAGCCAGTGTGCCTCGCCGTTCCGTTCGACCAGGGTGGCGCTGCTGCGTACGCCGATGAAGGAGTAGCGGGACCAGGCGGCGCCGCCCGGTCCGGCGCCCTGCTCGGCCGACTCCAGGAGGAAGGTTCCCGGCCCGCCGGCCAGCTTCCGGTAGACGCCGACCGGGGTCTCGCCGTCGGCGAGCAGTCGCCGGGTGACCGGCACCACCCGTCGGCCGCCGGCCAGGTCGCGGAAGGTCGCCTCGTCCGGGCTGACCGCACCGGTCGTCTGGCTCATCGGGTCACCGCCGGGGTGTCGGGCCGGGCGTGGGCCGGGTCGGCCTGCGCGGTGACCGGGTGGTCGAGGAGACCGGTGACCGGAAGGTGGTCGGCGAAGCAGCTCCGGTTGCCGGTGTGGCAGGCCGGGCCGACCTGGTCCACGCTGACCAGCAGGGCGTCGCCGTCGCAGTCGAGCGAGACGGAGCGGACGTACTGGTGGTGCCCGGAGGTGGCGCCCTTGACCCAGTATTCGCGGCGGCTGCGTGACCAGTAGGTGGCCCGGCCGGTGGTGAGCGTGCGGTGCAGCGCCTCGTCGTCCATCCAGGCGACCATCAGCACCTCGCCCGAGTCGTGCTGGCGGACCACCGCCGTGACGAGGCCGTCGGCGCCCCGGCGCAGGCGCGCGGCGATCGCCGGGTCGAGCCCGGAACGGGAGCCGGGGCCGGTCGGAACCGGGGCGGTCGGGGTGGCGGGTGGGGTGGCCGGCGGGGCGCCTACCGGCAGGTCAGGTACGGGCACAGTAACCGATTGTTCCGCACGGGGGCGGGTGGTCGTCCACCCGTACCCGCCCGGTCCGGTCCGTGGCCGTGACGCACCCGGTGCTCACCGGGCCCGTTCGAGTTGGCCGTACACCTCGATCTTGAAGTCGAGCACGGCCAGGTCCTGTTCCAGTTCCGCCATCCGGGCCAGCACCCGTTCCCGGTGGGCCTCGAAGAGCTGGCGCCGGGCGCCCAGGGTGTGGTCCCCCTGGCGGGCCAGTTCGGCGTAGCGACGCATGTCACGTACGGGCATGCCGGTGCGGCGCAACCGGGTGAGCAGCATCAGCCAGTCGACGTCGGAGGTGGTGTAGCGCCGTCGACCGGCCGAGTCCCGGCCGACCGGCGAGACCAGTCCCTCCTGCTCGTACCAGCGCAGGGTGTACGCGGTCAGGCCGACCCGGTCGGCGGCCTCGCTGACGGTGAGCGTCGTCTCGTCCAGTTGGGTGTCCACCGGTCCAGGCTTCCAGGGGACCCGGGTCGGCTCAAGGGGTCCGGAACCGGACTCGGGGTCGATTGCCGGGCGCGAGGATTTCAACTAGCGTTGAGTTCATCAAGCGTTGAATTAATCGGAGGAGGCGCCATGAACACCGCGATCGATCTGCGCGACCTCGTCGTCGACCGGGGCGGACGGCGGGTACTGCACGGCCTGAACTGCGCGCTGCCGCGCGGCAGCGTCACCGGCGTGCTCGGCCCGAGCGGCAGCGGGAAGACCACCCTGTTGCGGGCCGTCGTCGGCGTGCAGATCGTCACTTCCGGCACGGTCACCGTGCTGGGCGAGCCGGCCGGCACCGCCTCGCTGCGCCACCGGCTCGGCTACCTGACCCAGGCGCCGAGCGTCTACACCGACCTGACGGTCCGGGAGAACGCCCGCTACTTCGCCACCCTCCAGGGGCGCGGCAGCAGGGAGGCCGACCGGGCGATCGCCGACGTCGGCCTCACCGCGGCCGCGAACCAACTGGTCGGCACCCTCTCCGGTGGACAGCGCAGCCGGGCGTCGCTGGCCTGCGCCATCGTCGGCGAACCCGAACTGGTGATCCTCGACGAGCCCACGGTCGGGCAGGACCCGGTGCTCCGGGCCGAGTTGTGGGACCGGTTCCACGCCATGGCCGCCGCGGGCACCACCCTGGTGGTCTCCAGCCACGTGATGGACGAGGCGGCACGCTGTGACCGGTTACTGCTGATCCGCGAGGGCCGACTGATCGCCGACGACACCCCCGCCGCCGTACGCGCCAGCGCCGGCACCGACGACCTGGAGGAGGCATTCCTCCGGCTGATCAGAAGGAACGAGGCGAGCCGGACGGAAACGTCCCCGCCACCCCCACCGCCGTCCCGGACACCGGTCGACGGCGCCACCGAAACCGGGACGGTGACCCGATGAACGTCCGACTGCTCGCCGCCACGACCGGGCGGATCCTGCGCCAGCTCCGCCACGACCCGCGTACGGTCGCGATGCTGGTGGTGGTGCCGACGGTGCTGCTCACCCTGCTCTACTTCATGTTCGCCGACCAGCCCACGCCGCCCGGCCAGCCGAGCACCTTCGACCGGATCGCACTGATCATGCTCGGCGTCTTCCCGTTCGTCATCATGTTCCTGGTGACCAGCATCGCGATGCTGCGCGAACGCACCTCCGGCACGCTGGAACGGCTGCTCACCACCCCACTGGGCAAACTCGACCTGCTCTTCGGCTACGGCATCGCGTTCGGCCTGGCGGCGACGGTGCAGGCGAGCGTCGCCACCGGGGTGGCGTACTGGCTGTTCGACCTGCACACCACCGGCAGCGCCGGCCTGGTCATCCTGATCGCGGTGGTCAACGCCGTACTCGGGGTCGCCCTCGGCCTGTTCTGCAGCGCCTTCGCGCAGACCGAGTTCCAGGCCGTACAGTTCATGCCGGTCGTGGTGATCCCGCAGCTCCTGCTCTGCGGCCTGTTCGTCGGACGGGACCGGATGGCCGGCTGGCTCCAGGCGATCAGCGACGTGCTACCGCTGTCGTACGCGGTCGAGGCGCTGCAACAGGTGGGTGCCCACGCCGAGCCGACCGGCACCATGTGGCGCGACCTGGCGGTGGTGGTCGGCGCGGTGCTGGTGGCCCTGGTCCTCGCCGCGGCCACCCTGCGTCGGCGCACCGGCTGACGCGGGAGACGACCGCGCACCACGGGACGAGGACGAGGTACGGCGATGGCACGACGGACCGGGCGGCGGCCGGGCAACCCCGACACCCGCGAGGCGATCCTCACCTCCGCCCGGGAGGCGTTCGCCGAGCGTGGCTTCGACGGCGCCTCGATCCGGACGATCGCGGCCGGCGCCGGGGTTGACCCGGCGCTGGTCCACCATTACTTCGGGGCCAAGAACAAGCTCTTCATGGCCGTGATGAACGTCCCCTTCGACCCGGACGAACTGCTGCCGCAGGTCCTCGCCGACGGGCCGGACGGGGTGGGCGAACGACTGGTCCGGACCTTCCTGCGGGTCTGGGACTCCCCCGCCGGCGCGGCCGGTGTGGCCCTGCTCCGCTCGGTCATCAGCAACGAGTGGACCGCCCGGCTGATGCGCGAGTTCGTGGTCACCCAGATCCTCCGTCGGGCCATGGCCGGGCTGGACCTGCCCCCGGCGGAGGCGCCCCTGCGTACCTCCCTGGTCGCCTCCCAACTGGTCGGGCTCGCGATGGCCCGCTACCTGCTCCGGATCGAGCCGCTGGCCGGTGTGCCGGCCGAGGTGGCGGTGGTGGCGATCGCGCCGACCGTGCAGCGCTACCTCACCGGCGACCTGACCGACGTCTTCGCGGCCCACCCGGTGCCCGGGGCGCCGGCCGAGGTGTCGACGGGCACCCCACCGACGGCCTGAACCCGCCGAGCCACCGGCCGGCAGGCAGCTCACGGGACGGTTGGTCCGCCCTGGTTGAGCCGGCCCCGTTCCGGCCGGGCGTGTCGGGCCGGCCAGAGCACCGGGTGCAGCAACTGGACCAGGTCGGCGTGGTCGTGCACCGGTCGGGGGAAGGCGAGTCGGGCCCGGTAGCGCGAACCGGGCGTACCGAGCAGCACCACGAAGCCGTACCGGTCCAGGCGGACCACCCGTGGCGGCGGACCCTCCCGGTGCGGGCCGGCGGGCTCGCCGAGTTGCCGCAGCACGAAGTCGGTGATTTCCGACTGGTGGTGGTCGGCCAGGTCGGCCAGGAGTTCCCGCTCCAGGTGGTGCAGCGGATCGGGTTCCGCCGCGCCGTACTCCGCCGGGTCGATGTGGATGGTCTCGGACTCCCGCTCCAGCCGGACCTCGGCCGGCTCGAACCGGTACAGCACGAACCGGCTGCCGACGTCGAGCAGGTCACCGGTGGGATCGACCTCGGCGTAGTCCAGCGCGGCCTGCCGGGCCTCGGCGCCGTCGAGGGCGGTGGCCCACCCCGAGATCCAGGCCCGGCCCAGCGGCGGCGCGCCGGCCGCCGGCGGCAGATCGCGTACATCGAGGACGAGCGCGGTGTCGTCGGTGCCCGGCACCGGGCGCAGGGCCAACGCCAGGTCGTCGACGACCGAGACGAGCAGCAGCACCCGGCCGAGCGGATCGCTGACGTGTCGGGTCCGGTACGGGCCGGGGCGGTTCGCGACGTACGCGCTGGCGGCGATCCGGCCGGCGGCCAACGTACGGGCGACCTCGGCGGGAGTGGGTTGCATGACCGGACCTCCGAGTGGTTTCTTAGGGTGGACTAAGTTAGGGCAGGCTAACCTACGAAGCAGGAGACGTCCACGTGAACCAGGCAAGACCCAAGGTCCGGATCTCCCGTGCCCTCGGCATCCCGCTCACCCCGAAGTGCGTGAAGTACTTCGAGCGGCGGCCGTACCCGCCCGGCGTACACGGCCGGCAACGCCGCAAGACCTCGGACTACCAGGTACGACTCCTGGAGAAGCAACGCCTGCGGCACCAGTACAACGTCAGCGAGACCCAACTGCGACGCGCCTTCGACGACGCCGTACGCCTCGACGGCAAGACCGGCGAGAACCTGGTCGGCCTCCTCGAACGGCGCCTCGACGCGGTGGTGCACCGGGCCGGGCTGGCCCGCACCATCTACCAGGCGCGGCAACTGGTGGCGCACGGACACTTCGTCGTGGACGGCGTCAAGGTCGACCGCCCCTCGTACCGGTTGCGCCCCGGCCAGACCGTACGGGTACGCGAACGCAGCCGGCAGAAGCCGCCGTTCCAACTCGCCACGGCGGGCGCGCACAGCGGCGACGGGCCGAGCGCCCCGTACCTCTCGGTCAGCCGCACCGACCTGACCGCGACCCTGGTCCGTGCGCCCGTACGGCGCGAGGTCCCGGTGATCTGCGACGAGCAGCTCGTGGTCGAGTTCTACTCCCGCTGACCCACCCCACAGCACTCCCCCGGTGTAAGGAAGGGCCCCTTATTAACGCTATGCGTTAATAAGGGGCCCTTCCTTACACCTCAGCGGGTTTGTTCGAGCCAGGAGGCGTAGAGGAGACCGTAGGTGGAGGTGGGGTCGAGGACCAGGTCGTCGTGGGGGCCGCGCTGCACGATCCGGCCCCGGTCGACCACGATCACCTCGTCGGCGGCCTGGGCGGTGGAGAGCCGGTGCGCGATCGCCACCGTGGTCCGCCCCCGGGTGACCGCGTCCAGGGTGCGCTGGAGCCGTACCTCGGTCGCCGGGTCGACCGCGCTGGTCGCCTCGTCGAGCACGAGCAGGTCCGGGTCGGCCACGTACGCACGGGCCAGCGCGACGAGTTGGCGCTCGCCGACGCTCAACGCCTCGCCGCGTTCACCCACCCGGGTGTGCAGCCCTTCCGGCAGCCCGTCGACCCAGTCGGCGAGGCCGAGTTCGGCGAAGGCCGCCGCCAGTTCCTCGTCGGAGCAGCCGGGACGACCGAAGCGGACGTTCTCCGCCACCGTCGAGTCGAAGAGGAAGCCGTCCTGCGGGACCATCACCACCCGGGAGCGCAGCGACGAGAACCGCACCCGCTCCAGCGGGACACCGGAGAGGAGCACGGTACCGGTGCTCGGGTCCATCAGCCGGGTGAGCAGCTTCGCGAAGGTGGTCTTTCCGCTTCCGGTTTCGCCGACGACCGCCACCCGGCTCTTGGCCGGGATCTCCACGTCGATGTCGGTCAGCACCGGCGGACCGCCCGGATAGGCGAAACCGATCTCGGCGAACCGTACCTCGATCGGCCCGGCCGGCAGGTCGACGCCCTGCTCGCCGGGGTCCGCGACGTCCGGGGCCAGGTCGAGTACGTCGAGCACCCGTCGCCAGCCGGCGACGGCGTTCTGCGCCTCGTTGAGGACCTCGGTGGCGATCTGGACCGGCTGGATGAAGAGGGTCACCAGGAAGAGGAAGGCGGTGAGCTGGCCGATGCTGAGCGTCCCGTCGACACCGAGCCGGACACCGAGCACGACCACCGCGGCGAGCGCCAGGCCGGCGGAGATCTCGCCGGTGGAGAAGCTGACCACGCTGGTCCGGATCGCCTTCTGCTGGGCCGCACGCTGGCCGGCGATCGCCTCGTCGAGGCGGGCGGCGGTCCGACCCGAGACGCCGTACGCCCGGATGACGGGGGCTCCGACGACGCTCTCCGCGATCACCCCGAGCAGGGCGCCCATCCGTTGCCGGACCACCCCGTAGACCTGGGCGAGCCGCTTCTGGAAGGCCCGGATGACCAGGACCGCGGGAATGAACGCGGCGAACACCACCAGGGTGAGCTGCCAGGAGTAGACCGCCATCACGATCGCGGTGACCGCCACCTGGCCGACGCTGATCAGCAGGATCACCCCGCCCCACTGGAGGAACTGGGTGATCTGGTCGACGTCGCTGGTGACCCGGGAGACGAGCGAGCCGCGCCGCTCCGACTGCTGGTGCAGCATCGACAGGTCGTGCACGTGGCGGAAGGCACGGGTGCGTACCCCGGCGAGCGCGGTCTCGCTGACGGTGAAGAGCCGGCGCATCATCAGGTAGCCGCAGACCGTGGTCAGCACCAGCACCGCGGCGGTGAGGGCGACCACCAGGCCGACCACGCCGAGGTCCGGGCCGCCGGCCGCGCGCAGGCCGCGGTCGATGCCCTGTTGGATCGCGACCGGTACGGCGGCCCGCCCGATCATCGACACGAGGGCGAACGCGAGCGTGCCGGCGAGCCCGGTACGCAGTTCGGGGGAGAGTGCGAGGCCACGGCGCAGGGTGCGCCAGGTGCCCTCGGTCGGTTCGGTGCCGGCCACCGTCGCCGCGTCGGTGCTCACGCGTTCACCTCGCTGACGTCGTCGTCGGCCGACTCTTCCACGTACGCCTTCTCCCGTTCGCGTTCGGCTTCCGCCTTCTCGTAGGCGGTGACCAGGTCGGCGTAGCCCGGCACGGTGGCGAGCAGTTCGGGGTGGGTGCCCCGGGCGACCACCCGGCCCTGCTCGACGTAGATCACCTCGTCGGCGAGCGCGATGGTGGCCCGGCGGTAGGCGACCACCAGGATCGAGCTGGCCATCGGCCTGGCCGGCGGTTCGTCGGTGCCGGCGGCTGATTCGTCGGTGCCGGTGGCGGCACCACGGCTGAGGGCGGCGAGGATGGCGGCCTCGACCCTCGGGTCGACCGCACTGGTGGCGTCGTCGAGCACCAGCAGGCGGGGTCGCCCGGCGAGCGCGCGGGCCAGGGTCAATCGCTGGCGCTGGCCGCCGGAGAGCGAGGTGCCGCGCTCGCCGACGGCGGTGTCCAGCCCGTCCGGCAGGGCCGCGACGAACCCGTCCGCCTCGGCCAGCCGCAGCGCCGCCCAGACGTCGTCGTCGGTGATGCCCGGCCGGTCCAGGGCGATGTTGGCCCGGACGGTGTCGTCGAAGACGAACGGCACCTGTGCCACCAGGGCCACGGTGCTGGTGAGCGAGGCCGCGGTCAGCGACCGTACGTCGGTGCCGTCCAGGCTGATCGTGCCGGACTGCGGGTCGACCAGCCGTACGGCGAGCGACACGATGGTGGACTTGCCGGACCCGGTCGGTCCGACCAGGGCGACGGTACGGCCGGGCGGCACGGTGAACGAGACGTCGCGCAGCACCGGTACCCGGCCGTCAGGCCCACGTCCCGATCCGGCCCGGGTGTCGCCGGCACGCTCGACGGCGGCCGCCGCCTCGTCCGGGTCGGCGAGCAGGTCCACCCCGACCGGGTCGGCCGGAACATCGACGCCGTCCGGGTCGGTGGCGGTGGGCGGGCCGCCGAGGCCGGCCGACTCATCGTCCTGCTCGGGCGGGTCGTAGCCGAACTCGACCCGGTCGAAGACGAGCGTGGCCGGGGCGTCGCCGCGCCGGTCCAGCACGGTCTGCCCGTACGGCATGTCGCCGGTGGCGGTGAGCACCCGCTGTACCCGGTCCCAGCCGGCGACGCTGCGCGGGAGCTCGGCGAGCACCCAGCCGATCGCGCGTACCGGGAAGGCCAGCACGGTGAAGAGGAAGGCAACGCTGACCAGTTCGGTCACGGTGACCGCGCCCTGGCGCAGCCGGAACGCCCCGACCAGCAGCACGGCGAGGGTGCCGAGGCTGGGCAGGGTGTCCAGCATCGGGTCGAAGACGCCGCGCAGCCGGCCGACCGAGATCAGGGCGTCGCGCAGTTCACCGGCCCGGTCGCCGAACCGGGCCGTCTCCTGGGCCTCCCGGCCCATGGTCTTGACCACGAGGGCACCGTCGAAGCTCTCGTGCGCGATCGCGCTGACCTCGGCCCGCAACTGCTGCGCCCGTGCCTGGCGCGGCGCCATCCGGCGGGAGTAGACGACGTTGAGCGCGAAGAGCGCGGGGAAGATCGCCACGCCGACCATGGCGAGCACCCAGTCGGTGAAGAAGAGCGAACCGATCGCGGCGACCAGCATCACCAGCGTGCCGACCGCGAAGGGCAGCGGCGCGATCGGGTACCAGGTCGCCTCGACGTCGGAGTTGGCGTTGGAGAGCAGGGTGCCGGTGGCGTGCCGGTGGTGCCAGGCCAGCGGGAGGTCGAGGTAGCGCCGGGTGACCCGGCGCCGGTAGGTGGCCTGGAGCCGGTACTGCATGTAGCCGGCGGCGATCCGGCGCCCGAAGACGCCGAGCACCTTGAGCAGGCTGACCCCGACCAGCGCGGCGGCGGCGAGCGCCACCAGCGCCGCGTCGGCCCGCCGGTCGGTGATCGCGGGGACCACCACATCGCCGACGATCGCCCCGACCACGTACGCGCTGGCGATGGTCACCAGCCCGAAGAGCACGCTGCCACTGACCGAGATGGCAAAGATCCGAGGTTCCTCGCGGATCGCCCGGCCGAGCACCCGCATTCCTCGACTGAGTACGTCCCGACTTGTCTTGCTCGCCACTCGCTCCCCCGCCGTAAGCCACCGGTGTCTGCCTCATCCTTACCGACCGGTGTCCATCACATCCTTACCGATCTGGGTGGTCGGGGACGATCTGGGGCTGAATGTGGCGGCGGTCACCTCCATCCTCACCTCGTCGGCCGGTCCGCGCCGACCGGTCGGGGGTGATCCCGCCTACGATCGGAAACATGCCTCGGTACGCCGAATCGGAACGCCAGTCCCTCGCCGACCTTCTTGTCACGCTCGGCCCGGAGGCGCCGACCATCAACGAGGGATGGGGCACCCGTGAGCTCGCCGCCCACCTGGTGGTACGCGAACGGCGACCGGACGCCGCGGTCGGGCTGGTGGTCCGCCCGCTGGCCGGGTACACCGAGCGGATGCTGCGGCAGGCGGCGCGGCGCCCGTACCCCGAGCTGGTTGACCAGGTGCGCCATCCACCCCGGTGGAGCCCGCTGAGCAACGCGTGGCTGGACGAGGCGGCCAACGGCATGGAGTTCTTCGTCCATCACGAGGACGTCCGTCGGGCCCAGCCGGACTGGCGGCCCCGTGACCTCTCCCCCGGGCACCAGGCGTTCCTCTGGCGGAAACTGCCGCTGCTGACCCGGATGGCGCTGCGCCGCTTCCCGGCCGCGTTGCTTGTTCAGGCACCCGGCTACGGCGAGACGTCGACCGGCGCCGGCGGCGAACCCGTACGCCTGGTCGGCTCCCCGGGGGAGCTGGCGCTCTTCCTGATGGGGCGACAACGGGTCGCCCGAGTTCAGCTGACCGGGTCGAACACGTTGACCGAACGGCTGCGTACGATCCGGCTCGGCGTCTGAGCGGAAGCTGCCGTCACGTCGGGGCCACCTGGTAGACCGGTCACCGCCGGACAGGCGCCGTCCAACGCGGCGGATCGACACTCCGCCGAGTCCGACCAATCTTGTGCCCGGCGCAGTAACCGTGTGTCGCCCGGTGGCCGTAGGCTGCATCCGCACCTCTCCCGGGCACCGTACGGCCGACGGCCCTCGGCGTCCGGTCCACCTCTCGGTCAACATCAACGGCGCGGACCCGATGCGGCGGGCCACGGCCGGTTGGGAGACGAGAGGCGTTCACCGGCACACCCCCTGGTGCCCGACTGCCGTGGTGACGCGGTTGGTCAGTCCGTTGTGGACGCCCAGCGTGCCGTGCACGTCTCGACGCCCGATCGCCGCCTGCCGCGACGAGCATCGCGCGACAGGGGGCAACATGCGGTCCTTCGCCGTGGTGGCACTCATCGCGCCGCCGTTTCCGGCGCGAGTCCACCCACACGCCGCGGAAGCGGCCCAACGGTCCGCCCGGTGGGCCACCGAACTCGGCCTGATCGTCACCGCCGACGCCGCTCGCCGTCTCGACCGGGCGAACGCCGGCGACCTCGCCGGCCGGGCCTGCCCGGACGCGCGACCGGACCGGCTCGACCTGCTCACCGACCTGGTGACCTGGCTCTTCGCCTTCGACGACGCCTGCGACGACGACGGGCTCGGCGCCGACCCGCGCCGGCTCTCCCCGGTGGTGAGCCGACTGCTCGACGTACTCGACCTGCTCGGCTGCGCCGCGCCACCGGCGTTGCTCGCCGCCGCCGGGCCGACCGGTGTCGCGCTGCACGACCTGTGCCGCCGGTTACGCGACGGAGACCACCCCGACCTGCTAATACGTTTCGCCGCCCAGGTCCGCGACTACCTGCTCTCCCTGCTCTGGGAGGCCGCGAACCGGGAGCACCACCGGGTTCCGGCGGTCGACGAGTACATCCAGATGCGCCGGCACACCGGGGCCGTACATCCCAGTTTCACGCTGACCGACCACGCCCGGGACGCCCGACCGAGCTGGTCCGCGCTCGCCGATCCGCGACTGTCCGCACTGGACCGTCTCGCCGCCGACCTGGTCTGCTGGTGCAACGACGTCTTCTCGTACGGCAAGGAACGCCGTCTGGAGCAGGACGGACACAACCTGACCCTGGTGATCGCCCGGGAGACCGGGCAGGACGAGCAGACCGCGCTCGCCGAGGCCGCCGACCGGTTCAACGCCGGGCTCGACGCGTACCTGGCGTTGGAGCGGACCGTGCTCGACGGCGCCGAACCGGCGGTCACCCGGACCGTGGAGGGGCGCCGGGCCTGGATCCGGGCCACCTACGACTGGTCCATGAACGCCAGCCGGTACGCCTGACCGGCGCCTCGGTCAGGCGTACCGACCGGCGTCCGGTCAGCCGATGGTGAGTCACCCGGCGCGGGGGTGTCGACGGCGGCAACCGGCCTCCGCCACGGCCGCCACGACGGTCAGGGTGTGGTGAGCCCGGCGGGTGATCCTGGTCCGGCCCGAACGTCGGGCGGAGACGGAGTGGTCATGCGTTGGAAATCGAGCATCGGAACGGTTCTCGCGGCCGTACTCGTGGCGGCCGTCGTGGCGGCGCCGGGCGCGGCGTCCGCCGCACCCGCAGGGGGTGGCGGCGGGTACGGCGGTTGGGTGCCGGCGCCGCAGGAGGACTTCGAGACGCCGGCCGGGGCACGTTGTGACTTCGCGGTCCGGGTTCAGCCCGTGGTCGACGAGGTCCGCAAGCTCGTACTGGCGGTGTATCCGGACGGGTCGCCGCGACGGGAGCTCTACACCGGTGCGCTCATCAACGAGGTGACGAACCTGGAGACCGGGGCGACCAGCACCGCGGACGCGAGCGGCACGTCGCTTGTCGAATACGCCACCGACGGCTCGATGACCTGGTACGTGACCGGACCGGTGCTGCTCGGCTTCCGCGAGAACGCCGGCTCCCTGCCCCGGGGTCTGTGGATCGTCGACGGACAGTTCATGGTCGAGTTCACCCCGACGTTCGACAAGACCATCACCATGCTGCACGGCACGACACACAACGTCTGCACCGACGTCAGCTGACCGGGGCGGGGCGGGACCCTGGTCGTCGTCCAGTCCCGGTGCTGCTGGCGGAGACCGCAACGACGACCGGTCGGAGCGGGCCGATGCCCGGCTCGGCACCCCGTGGGGCGGCCGGGCCGGGCATCGGCGCGAGATGTGGATGGTGCGGGTCAGTTCACCACGAACAGCAGCCGGTTCGGCGAGCCGCTGCCCGGGCTGCCGACCACGTTGGGGGTCGCGTTGTTGTAGAGGTAGTTGCGCACCTGGGTCGGGGTGTAGGACGGGTTGGCCGAGAGCACCAGGGCCGCCGCGCCGGCCACGTGCGGCGACGCCATCGACGTACCGCTGATGCTGTTGGAGGCGGTGTTGCTGGTGTACCAGGCCGAGGTGATCGCCGAGCCCGGCGCGAAGAGGTCCAGGCAGGTGCCGTAGTTCGAGTACGAGGCGCGGGCGTCGGTGCTGGTGGTGGCGCCGACGGTGATGGCCGACGGGGTACGGGCCGGGGACGAGTTGCAGGCGTTCGCGCTGGAGTTGCCGGCGGCCAGGGCGTACGTCACGCCGGAGGCGATCGAGTTGGCCACCGCGTTGTCGAGCGCGGTGCTCGCGCCGCCGCCGAGGCTCATGTTCGCCACCGCCGGCTTGACCGCGTTCGAGGTCACCCAGTTGACGCCGGCGATGACGCCCGCGTTGGTGCCGCTGCCGGAGCAGTTCAGCACCCGTACGCCGATCAGCCGGACCGCCTTCGCGACACCGTACGCGGCGCCGCCGACGGTGCCGGCGACGTGCGTACCGTGCCCGTTGCAGTCGTCGGCCGAGCCGCCGTCGACGGCGTCGTAGCCGCTGGTGGCCCGGCCGCCGAAGTCGTTGTGCGAGAAGCGGATGCCGGTGTCGATGATGTACGCGCGCACGTTGCTGGCGGTGTTCGGATAGGTGTACGACCGGCTCAGCGGAAGGTTGCGCTGGTCGATCCGGTCGAGGCCCCAGGAGGGCGGGTTGGTCTGGGTGGCGTTGATGGAGACCACCTGGTCCTGCTCGACATAGGCGACGTCCGGGTGGGCGGCGAGCCGCTCGGCCGCCCTCGCGCTCATCTTCGCCTCGAAGCCGTTGAGGGCGGCACCGAAGACGCGGGCCACGCTCCCCCCGTACCGGCTGGTCAGCTCGTTGGCCTTGGTCGGCACCGCGGCCGCGGCTCGGGCCGTGCCGGCCGCCGCACCGACCGCACCGTCGTTGAGTACGACGATGTAGCTCCCCGCGACCGCGGTGGCGCTGCCGGCGAGCCGGACCTCACCGGTCGCCGGTGCGGCCATCGCCGGGCTGCTGGTGGCCACGACGCCGGTGGCCGCGGCGACGAGGATTCCGAGCGCCAGCCGGCGCGCGTGGCGCAAGTCCGCACGTGTCATCTTCCGACTCCTCCCTGACCGTCCCGCATTGGTCCGATCGAGGTCAGCCTAGGGAAAAACATCAGCCTTCCTCTATATCGAAATCCTCATATCACGAACCGTCCGGACCATCGCCGACCCCGACGTTCGGCCATCGACCCACCCGGTCACTCCGGGGGTAGCCGAGGTCGGACCCGAACGAATACTGTCTAGTAACCAACATTTAACGTGATGCCCGTCACGCACCCATATTCGGAAGGCTGACCCCCTCATGGCTTTCGACCTCCCGTACCGGTCCGTCCCGGACATGCTCCTACAGCGCATCGCGGCCACTCCGGACCTGAGAGCGTTCGGTTCGCCCGCGCCGGACGACTCCGGACCGATCTGGCTGACCTGGGCCCAGGTGGGCCAGCGGGCCAAGGCGGTCGCCGCCGGCCTGCACGCGCTCGGCGTCGGCCGCGAGGACCGGGTGGCGATCCTGGCCAACACCCGACTCGACTGGGTCGTCGCCGACCTCGGCGTGATGTGCGCCGGCGGCGCGACCACCACGGTCTACCCGACGACCGAGCCGGAGGATGCGAGTTTCATCGTGGCCGACTCCGGTTCCCGGGTGCTGATCGCGGAGAACGCCACCCAGGCGGGCAAGATCGCTGGTGCGGACCTGCCCGCGCTGACCCACGTGGTCCTCATGGACGGCACCGCCGACCCGGCCGCGGCCGTACCCCAGCTCACCTTCGACGACCTGGAGATCCGGGGTACGCAGCTGCTGGAGGAGGAGCCCGACCTGATCGAGCGGATCGTCGCGGGGATCGACGGGGACGACCTGGCGACCCTGATCTACACCTCGGGCACCACCGGCCGTCCCAAGGGGGTCGAGCTGCTGCACACCGGCTGGGTCTGGGAAGGGGTGCGTCAGGCCGAGTTCGAGCTGCTCAGGCCGGACGACCTGCAGTATCTCTGGCTGCCCCTGTCGCACTCGTTCGGCAAGACGCTGATCTGCGGGGTGATCCACGTCGGGCTGCCGACCTATGTCGACGGTCGGGTGGACAAGCTGGTCGACCTGCTCGGGGTGGTCCGGCCGACGCTGATGTGCGGGGCGCCCCGGGTGTTCGAGAAGGTCTACAACCGGGCGGTCACCACGGCCCAGTCGGCGGGCGGCGCCAAGGCCAAGATCTTCACCTGGGCGGTCCGGACCGGCAGGGAGAAGGTGGCGCTGGAGCAGGCCGGCGCACCGGTGCCGGGCGGCCTCGCGTTCCGTTACCGGCTCGCCGAGAAGCTGGTCTTCAGTAAGCTCCAGGCGCGCCTCGGCGGCCGGATGCGGGTGATGGTCTCCGGCGCCGCCCCGCTGAGCCCGGAGATCAGCGCGTTCTTCGCCGCCGCGAACCTGCCGGTCTCCGAGGGGTACGGCCTGACCGAGACCAGCGCCGGCAACTTCGTCAACCGCCCCGGCCACCTGAAGATCGGTACGGTGGGACAGCGCCTCGGTGACCTCGAATGCAAGATCGACACCGACGGTGAGGTGCTGCTGCGCGGCGCGCCGGTGATGCGGGGCTACCACAACCTGCCGGAGGAGACCGCCGCCGCCTTCACCGAGGACGGCTTCTTCCGCACCGGCGACATCGGGAGCCTCGACGAAGAGGGCTACCTGAAGATCACCGACCGAAAGAAAGACCTGGTGAAGACCTCCGGCGGCAAGTACATCGCGCCGTCGCACATCGAGGGGCTGTTCAAGGCGCTCTGCCCGTACACGTCACAGACCGTGGTGATCGGGCAGGCCCGCAACTACTGCGTCATGCTGGTCACCCTGGACCCGGACGCAATGGCCGCGTGGTCGGTCGGCGGCCCGCTGGAGGGCAAGCCGTACGCCGAGATCGTCGCCTCCCCCGAGGCGCGGGCAATGGTCGACGGTTACGTCGCGGAGTTGAACGGCAAGCTGAACCGCTGGGAGACCATCAAGAAGGTCGCCATCCTTCCCCGCGACCTGACGATCGAGGACGGCGAACTGACCCCGTCGCTGAAAATCAAGCGTCGCGGTGTGGAGGCGAACTTCGCCAGCGAGATCGACAAGATGTACGAGGGCACCCTCGCCGAAATCTGATCTCCGCACTCGACCGCTCCCCCGGTCGAGGCCGATCAGGGGCTGCCTGGCACGGTGGCACACCCGCCTGGCGAGCAGCCCCTGATTCGGCCCCCACCCCACCCCGCCCCGCCCACCCCGGCCCGGCCCGGCCGGAGGTTAGGAAGGGGCCCTTCCTCTACCGAATGCGATAACAGGGGGCCCTTCCTTACGCGATGACGGCGGGTTGGCGTCGGTGCGGGTGGGTGGGCGCGCGGTCGAGGTCGTAACGGACAGTGGCAATGCGGTGCACCGCCTCGACGAGTTCGGCGGCGGGCAGGGTGAACGGCAGTCGGAGGAACCGCTCCAGGGTGCCGTCCAGCCCGAACCGGGGACCGGGCGCCAGTCGTACCCCGACCTCCTCCGCCGCCCGGGACAGTGCGCTGGAGATCGGCCCGTCGAGCTCCGCCCAGAGGGTGACCCCGCCGTTGGGCACCACGACCTGCCAGTCCGGCAGCGAGGCGCGTACGGCGGCAACCAGGGCGTCGCGCTGGGCGGCCAACTGGGTACGCCGGGCGGCGACGATCGTCTCCGCCTCCGCGAGCAGCCGTACGGCGACCAACTGGTCCAGCACCGGGCTGGCCATGTCGACGCCGACCCGGGCGGCGGCGAGCCGCTGCACCTGGGGTGCCGAGGCGCGTACCCAGCCGATCCGCAGCCCACCCCAGTACGGCTTGCTCATCCCGCCGATGGAGATCACCCGGGAGTGCCGGTCGAAGACGGCGGTGGGTGGCGGTACCGGTGTGCCGTCCAGGGGAAGGTCGACGAAGGACTCGTCGACGACCAGGTCGGTGCCGCCGGCGTGGGCCGCCGCGACCACCCGTTCGCGCAGCTCGGCGGACATCAGGTGCCCGGTCGGGTTCTGGAACTCCGGGATCAGGTAGGCCAGCCTCGGCCGGCTCTGGCGTACCGCGCTGAGCAGCAGTTCGGCGTCCCAGCCGGAGCCGCCCGGGGCGAGACCGTGGGTGGCGATGCGGGCCCGCCGGGCGGCGAGGGCGGCCAGCGCGTTCGGGTACGTCGGCGACTCGACCAGTACGCTCCCGCCGGTCGGCAGGGCGAGCCGCAGGACCAGGTCGAGTGCGTGCTGGGTACCGCTGGTCACCATGATCTGTTCGGCGCTGGTCGGCAGGCCGCGCTCGGTGTAGTTGCGGGCCACCGCCTCGCGCAGTTCGACGATGCCGGTGGGGTGGTAGCCGGCCCCGCCGAGATAGCGGGGCAGGTCTTCGGCGGCGGCACGGGCGGCGGGCACCAGTTGCGGTGGTGCGGAGAGCGCGGCACAGCCCAGGTCGATCATGTCCAGGTCGTCCTGGGGGGTCCAGAGACCGGAGCTGGCGACCCGGTGTCCACCGGGGAGCATGGTCCAGCTGCCGGCCCCGCGCCGGCTGTTGAGGTGGCCGCTCTCGCGTAGTTCCCGGTACGCCGCGGTGACCGTGGTCCGGCTGACCCGCAACGCCTCGGCCAGTTCCCGTTCGGCCGGCAGTCGTACGCCGAGCGCCAGCCGGCCGTCGGCGAGCAGGCCACGTACGGAGCTGGCGAGGGCGAGGTAGTCCGGGTTGCGCCGACGGCCCGGCAACGCATGCCACTGACCGAGCAGTCGAGCCAATTGTGTGCCACGTACCAGGACCGTCATGGCCACCTACCCCTGATTGGCTCTCTTATGGCTCCAGAATTGGTCCTTAGAGTGGCACTCGTGACCGAGATTGGCAACCTTCGCGACCGGCTGACGCGCCGCCTGGTCCAGCTCTACGCCGGCCTGGTGCTCTATGGCTTCAGCATGGCGTTGATGATCGAGTCAACACTCGGCCTCGACCCGTGGGATGTCTTCCACCAGGGGGTGGCGGAACGCACCGGGCTCTCCTTCGGCACCGTGGTCATCCTGGTCGGTGCCGTGGTGCTGCTGCTCTGGATTCCGCTGCGGCAACGACCCGGCATCGGCACGGTCAGCAACGTGGTGGTGATCGGGCTGGTGGTGGACGGGGCCCAGGCTCTGCTGCCGACCCCGTCCGCGCTCGCCGCCCGGATCGGTTTCCTGGTCGCCGGCATCCTGCTCAACGGCGTGGCGACCGGTCTCTACCTGGGCGCCCGGCTCGGTCCGGGGCCCCGCGACGGGCTGATGACCGGCTACGTCGTACGCCGCCCCGGCCGCTCCATCCGCCTGGTCCGTACGGTGATCGAGCTGGCCGTCCTCACCGTCGGGCTACTGCTCGGCGGGACCGTCGGCTTCGGCACCGTCGCGTACGCGCTCGCCATCGGTCCGTTGGCCCACCTGTTCATTCCGATGTTCCGGGTCGCACCGACCGCACCGACCGAGCCGACCGGTCCCGCACCTGGTCAACCGGCTGCCACCGGAAGCGGCATCGGATAGACCGTGTTCACTTCGAGACGATGGGGTCGCGGGCGGTAGTGAGGCGGGAAACACAGTCGCGGCAATGGTTCCCTCCACGGCGATCACACGGCATCATTTCCCCATGGGGGAAGAGGGTTGGCGTTGGGCAGACGCCTGGATCTTCGTGTCGCTCGTGATCGCCGGAGGTGCCGGACGGCACCGACGGTCGGCGACCACCCGGCGACCGGAGGGCGTACGCCTGGCCGACGTGCTCTCCACGGCGGACCACCTCAACCACGCCATCCCCGGCCGGCACGAGGTCGAGGCGGCCGTACGCCGGCTCGCCGGGGCCGGGCTGATCAACGTCGCGGACGGCTGGTTCCGGGTCACGCCCGCTGGTGAGCAGCTGTGGCGCACCCGGCCACGTGGCGGTCTGGCGACCACCGTCGAGACGGTGCACGGAGTGCTGACCCGACGGACCGCCCCCGGCTCGGCCGACTGGGCGCTGGACGAGGAGGAGCACGCGGCGGCGGTGCAGGAGTTCTCGGCCCGGACCACCGCGCCGAGGCCCCGGCGCTCCCCCGAGGGCGGACCGCGCTAGCGCCGGACCGGGTGCCCGGCGTCCCGCAGGGCGTCCTTGACCTCACCGATGCTCAGCTCGCCGAAGTGGAAGACGCTGGCCGCGAGCACCGCGTCGGCGCCCGCCGCTACCGCGGGTGGGAAGTCGCCGACCGCACCGGCACCGCCGCTGGCGACCACCGGCACCTCCACCACCTGGCGTACCGCCTCGATCAGCGCCAGGTCGAAGCCGGCCTTGGTGCCGTCGGCGTCCATCGAGTTGAGCAGGATCTCACCGGCGCCGAGTTCGGCACCGCGCCGCGCCCATTCGACCGCGTCCAGGCCGGTGCCCCGGCGTCCGCCGTGGGTGGTCACCTCGAACCCGCTGGCGGTGGTGCCGTCCGGGGCCCGGCGCACGTCCAGGGAGAGCACCAGCACCTGCCGGCCGAACCGGTCGGCGATCTCGGCGATCAGCTCCGGCCGGGCGATCGCGGCGGTGTTGACCCCGACCTTGTCCGCGCCGGCGCGCAGCAGGGTGTCGACGTCGGCGACCTGCCGGATGCCGCCGCCGACGGTGAGCGGGATGAAGACCGACTCGGCGGTCCGGCGGACCACGTCGAGCATGGTGCCCCGGTCGTCGACCGAGGCGGTGACGTCGAGGAAGGTCAGCTCGTCCGCACCGGCCCGGTCGTACGCGGCGGCCAGCTCGACCGGGTCGCCCGCATCGCGGAGATCGAGGAAGTTGACCCCCTTGACCACCCGGCCGGCGTCCACGTCGAGACAGGGAATCACCCGTACCGCCACCGTCATGGATCGAGCTTAACCGCCCGCCCCGGCCGGTCGACCGGGGCGGGCGGCTGGTCAGAGCCGGACGAGCATCTTGCCGAGGTTCTCCCCGCGCAGCAGGCCGAGAAAGGCCGACGGCGCGTTCTCCAGCCCCTCGACCACGGTCTCGTGGTAACGGATCCGGCCGTCGCGGAGCCATCCGGACATCTCACCGACAAACTGCTCACGCAGCCCGAGATGGTCGTGGAGCAGGAAGCCCCGCAGGGTCAGCCGCTTGGAGATGGTCAACGCCAGGTTGCGCGGTCCGGGTACCGGCTCGGTCGCGTTGTACTGGGCGATCATGCCGCAGATCGCCACCCGGCCGTGCAGCCGCAGCGCGGACAGGGCCGCCTCCAGGTGATCGCCGCCGACGTTGTCGAAGTAGACGTCGATGCCCTCCGGTGCGGCCTCGGCCAGGGAGCGCCGTACCGGCTGGTCGCGGTAGTTGAACGCGGCGTCGAAGCCGAGTTCGAGCAGCCGGCGCACCTTCTCGTCCGAGCCGGCGCTGCCGACCACCCGGGAGGCGCCCTTCAGCTTGGCGATCTGGCCGGCGAGGCTCCCCACCGCGCCGGCGGCGGCCGACACGAAGACGGCGTCGCCGGGCTGGAGCGCGGCCACGTCGAGCAGTCCGGCGTACGCGGTGAGCCCGATCCCGCCGAGCGGGCCGAGGTACGCCGAGACCGGTGCCACCGTCGGGTCGATCCGGTGCGTGCCGCGTTCGTCGAGGACCGCGTACTCCCGCCAGCCCTTGCCGTGCTGCACCAGGTCGCCGGGGCGGAACGCGTCCGTCTCGCTCGCCACCACCTCGCCGATCGCACCGCCGTCCAGCGCCTCCCCGAGCGCGTACGGCGGGGTGTACGACTTGGCGTCGTTCATCCGCCCCCGCATGTACGGGTCGACCGACATCAGCACGTTGCGGACCAGGAGCTGTCCCGGTCCGGGGTCGGGGACGGGCACCTTGACCAGGTGGAAGTTCTCCAGTGTGGGCCAACCGTGCGGCCGACTGGCCAGGTGGACCTCATGGCCCGTACGGCTCACCGGGTCTGCCCGACCCGCAGCGCGACGTCGATGTTGCCCCGGGTGGCGTTGGAGTAGGGGCAGACCTGGTGGGCCTGCTCGACCAGTTGTTCGGCGGTGGCCCGGTCGAGCTCGGGCAGGTCGACGAGGAGCGTCACGGCGAGACCGAAGCCACCGGACTCGACGCGGCCGATGCCGACCTCGGCGGTGACCGCGGAGCCGGTGACGTCGGCCTTGGCGCGCCGCCCGAGCAGCTTGACGGCGGAATGGAAGCAGGCCGCGTAACCGGCGGCGAAGAGCTGCTCGGGGTTGCTGCCGCCACCTTCGCCGCCCATCTCCTTGGGCACGGCGAGGTCGATCTCGAGCGTCCCGTCGCTGGTACGCACCCGGCCGCCCCGGCCCTCGCCGGTGGACTGGGCCTCGGCGGTGTAGGTCACCTGCATGGTGATCACTGCTCCTTCTGCTCGTGGATCAGTTGGGTGATCTGGTTCAGGGTGCCGCGGAGCGCGACCAGGTCGCCCTCGGTGAGGCCGGTGGCCCGGACGATCCGCCGTGGCACCTGCTCGACCCGCTGCCGCAGGGCGCGCCCGGCCCCGGTCAGTTCGATCTCGACCAGCCGCTCGTCCCGACTGGCTCGCCGCCGGGTCACCAGCCCGGCCCGTTCCAGCCGCTTGAGCAGCGGCGAGAGGGTGCCGGAGTCGAGGTGCAGCGCGGCACCGAGCTGGGTGACCGTGAGTGGGTCGTCGGGTCGTTCCCAGAGCACGAGCAGGGCGAGGTACTGCGGGTAGGTGAGCCCGAACTCGTCCAGGATCGGCCGGTAGAGGTCGGTGACGGCCCGGGAGGTGGCATAGAGCGCGAAGCAGACCTGGCGGCTCAGGGCCAACTCGTCCGTGGCATCCACGAGGATGACGCTAACGCACAATTGAATTGTGCACAACTAATCGGTGGTCGCAGCGCGACGCCGCCCGCCACGATCGGCAGCGGCCCCCGGAACACGACGGTGCCCCCGACCCGACGGTCGGAGGCACCGTTACACGAAGGCCGCCCGGGTCAGTCGCGCCCGGCCAGCACCGCGAGCGCCTCGGCGACGGTGAACGCGCCCGAGTAGAGCGCCTTGCCGGCGATCACACCCTCCACCCCGATCGACTCCAGCGCGGCCAGCGCCCGCAGGTCGTCCAGGCGGGAGACACCACCGGAGGCGACCACCGGCGCGTCGGTGCGGGCGCAGACCTCCCGCAGCAGGTCGAGGTTCGGCCCACGCATGGTGCCGTCCTTGGTGATGTCGGTGACCACGTACCGGGTGGCACCCGCCTTGTTCAGCCGCTCCAGCACCTCGAACAGGTCACCGCCGTCGCGGGTCCAGCCCCGGGCCGAGAGGGTACGGCCGCGCACGTCCAACCCGATCGCCACCCGGTCGCCGTACTCGCCCAGCACCCGGTCGCACCAGACCGGGTCCTCCAGCGCCGCGGTACCGATGTTGACCCGGGCCGCACCGGTGCCGAGCGCGGCACGCAACGACTCGTCGTCCCGGATGCCACCGGAGAGCTCGACGTGCACGTCCAGCCGCCGGACCATGTCGGCCAGCAGGTGGGCGTTGGAGCCCCGGCCGAAGGCCGCGTCGAGGTCGACCAGATGGATCCAGGTCGCCCCGTCCGCCTGCCACGCCAGCGCCGCCTCCAACGGGTCGCCGTAGGTCGTCTCGCTGCCGGCGGCGCCCTGGAGCAGGCGTACCGCCTGCCCGTCGGCGACGTCGACGGCGGGAAGCAGGGTGAGGCTCAAGATGGATCTCCTGTCTGGTCGGGGCCGGATCCCCACGTCGGATCGGGCCGGATCGGGCCGGGAGCCGCGCTGATGCCGGCCCCGGCAAGGGTCGCGTGCTAGATCCGGCGTCCGAGCGCTACCACCACGACCGCCGGCAGGACGAGCAGCAACAGCACCATCAACGCCAGGCGGAGCCCCAGGTCGTCGACGAGGAACCAGATCGCGCCGAGCGCCGCGATCGAGAGCACCGCCACGCCGGCCCGCTCGCCTCGGCTGCGTCGGGCGAAGAGCCGCCCGGTACGCCGGTCCGGCAACCGGGGCGTGAGACGCCGCAGCAGTGCCCGGCGCCGCTGTCGACGGCCGACCCGCCGGGCCCGCGCCGCCTTCTCCCGCTCCGCCTCGGCCTGGCGCACCGCGCGCAGCCGGGCCCGCTCCTTGCTCACCCGGCCACCCCGCGCCCCGTCAGCCGACCGGACGACCCGCTCACAGCGTGCCCAGCCAGTTGCGGAGCAGGGTCGCCCCGCTGTCCGCGGACTTCTCCGGGTGGAACTGCGCGGCCGAGAGCGGCCCCCGCTCCACCCCGGCGACAAACGGGGCGCCGTGTGTGCTGGTGGTCACCCGGGCACCCACACCGGCGAGCGCGACCAGGTCGGCGGCGGCGTACGAGTGCACGAAGTAGAACCGGCTCCCCTCGGGCAGCCCGGCGAAGAGCACCGAGTCCGTGGCCGGCTCGACGGTGTTCCAGCCCATGTGCGGCACCCGCTGCGCGGCGAGCCGGGTCACCCCGCCCGGCAGCAGCCCCAGCCCCTTGGTCACCACGCCGTGCTCCTCCCCGTACTCGAAGAGGACCTGCATGCCGACGCAGATGCCGAGCACCGGACGACCGGCGGCGACCCGCTCGGCGATGACCGGGCCGGCGCCGAGCGCCTCGATCCCGGCCATGCACGCCGCGTACGCGCCCACCCCCGGCACCACCAGGCCGTCGGCGACGAGCGCCGCGTCCAGGTCATCGGTCACGGTCACCTCGGCGCCGACCCGGGCCAGGGCACGCTGCGCGGAACGGATGTTGCCCGACCCGTAGTCGAGCACGACCACGCCGGGCATCACGCGTCACCCGGCATCAGCCAGAGCACGCCACCGGCGGTGGCCATCAACGCGAGCACCCCGACGAAGACGACCACGCCAACCGTCGCGCCCTGCCGGTGCAGCGACCAGGCCCCGCCGACCAGCACACCGGCGAGCACGAAGAGCGCCGGCGCCACCTACAACGCCCCCTTGGTGCTGGGTATCGCACCGGCGTTGCGCGCCTCGACGGTGACCGCCTCACGCAGCGCCCGGGAGACCGCCTTGAACTGCGCCTCCACCACGTGGTGCGCATCCGGGTGGCCACCCTCACGGGCGGCCCGCAGGACCGACACGTGCAACGTCATCCGGGCCGACTGGCCGAACGACTCCCAGACGTGCCGGGTCAGGCTGGTCGGGTAGACCGGGCCGATGTACGGCGCCAGCGCCGGCTCGTCGTGCACCACGTACGGCCGGCCGGAGAGGTCGACCGCGGCCCGGACCAGCACCTCGTCCATCGGGATGGTCGCCGACCCGTACCGCCGGATGCCGGCCTTGGCACCGAGCGCCTGGTCGAACGCGGCGCCGAGCGCGAGTGCGGTGTCCTCGACCGTGTGGTGCGCGTCGATCTCCAGGTCACCGACGGTCTGTACGGTCAGGTCGAACCCGCCGTGCCGGGCGATCTGGTGCAGCATGTGGTCGTAGAAGCCGACCCCGGTGCTGATCTCGGCCTGGCCGGTGCCGTCGAGATCGATCTCGACCAGGACCTTGGTCTCGTTGGTGGTCCGCTCGACCCGGGCGGTTCTGCTCACAGCGACTCCAGCACGATCGTCAACTCGGTCAGAAAGGCGTCCGTCTCGGCCGGGGTGCCGGCGGTCACCCGCAGCCAGCCCGGCAGGCCGACGTCGCGGACCAGCACGCCCCGGTCGACCAGGGCCCGCCAGACCACGCCCTGGTCGCCGCCGACCTCGAACAGGACGAAGTTCGCGTCGCTCTCGGCGACCCGCAGTCCCCGCTCCCGCAACGCGGTGACGATCCGGTCCCGCTGCGCCTTGATCGCGTCGACCGTGGCGAGCAGCGCGTCGCGGTGCGCCAGCGCCGCCCGCGCGGCGGCCTGGGTGAGTGCGGAGAGGTGGTACGGCAACCGGACCAACTGCACCGCGTCCACCACCGCCGGATCGGCGGCGAGGTAGCCGAGCCGGCCGCCGGCGAAACCGAACGCCTTGCTCATGGTCCGGGTCACCACCAGCCGGGGGTGGCCGGGCAGCAGGCTCAGCGCGGTCGGCGTGCCGGGGCGGGCGAACTCGGCGTACGCCTCGTCCACCACCACCATGCCGGGCGCGGCGGCGAGCACCGCGGTCACCACCGCCGGGTCCAGCGCGGTCCCGGTCGGGTTGTTCGGCGAACAGAGCAGCACCACGTCCGGCCGGTGCGCCTCGACCTGCGCGACCGCGTCCGCGGCGGTCAGCCCGAACTCCGCGCCCCGGCGGCCGTCCACCCAGGTGGTGCCGGTGCCGAGCGCCAGCAGCGGGTGCATGGAGTACGCCGGGGTGAAGCCCAACGCGGTCCGCCCCGGCCCACCGAACGCCTGGAGCAGCTGCTGCTGGATCTCGTTCGACCCGTTCGCCGCCCAGAGGTTCGCCGTACCGAGATCGTGCCCCAGGTAGTCGGCCAGGTCGGCGCGGAGCGCCAGCGCGTCCCGGTCCGGGTAGCGGTTCAGGTCGGCGAGCTCCGCGTGCAGCGCCTTGCCGATCGCGTCCACCACGGTTTCCGGCACCGGGTACGAGTTCTCGTTGGTGTTCAGCCGCACCGGTACGTCCAACTGCGGCGCCCCGTACGGCGAGCGCCCGCGCAGCTCCGGGCGGAGCGGCAGGTCTTCGAGGGAGGTCACGACGGTTACCGGTACCGCTCGTCGGGGAACCGGACCGCGACCGCCTGCCCGTGCGCGGGCAGGTCCTCGACCTCGGCCAGGGTCACCACGTGCCGGGCCACGTCCCGGAGGGCGGCCTCGTCGTACTCGATGATGTGGATGCCGCGCAGGAACGACTGCACCGAGAGTCCGGAGGAGTGCCGGGCGCAGCCACCGGTGGGGAGCACGTGGTTGGAGCCGGCGCAGTAGTCACCGAGCGACACCGGCGCGTACGGGCCGACGAAGATCGCCCCGGCGTTACGTACCCGCAGCGCCCACTGCCGGGCGTCCCGGGTCTGGATCTCCAGGTGCTCGGCCGCGTACGCGTCGACCACCCGCAGCCCCGCCTCGAGGTCGTCGACGAGCACCACCCCGCTCTGTGCCCCGGAGAGCGCCTCGGTGATCCGGGGGCTGTGCTTGGCCGAGGCGATCTGACGGGTCAGTTCCCGCTCGACCGCGTCGGCCAGCTCCAGCGAGGGCGTGACCAGCACGCTCGCCGCGAGCGGGTCGTGCTCGGCCTGGCTGATCAGGTCGGCCGCGACGTGCGCCGGGTCGGCGGTCTCGTCCGCCAGGACGGCGATCTCGGTCGGTCCGGCCTCGGCGTCGATGCCGACCACCCCGCGCAGCAGCCGCTTCGCGGCGGTGACCCAGACATTGCCCGGACCGGTGATCATGTCGACCGGGACGCACCGGGTGTCACCCGAGGCGTCGGTGGTCGCGCCGTACGCGAGCATCGCCACCGCCTGCGCGCCGCCGACCGCGTACACCTCCTCGACGCCGAGCAGGGCACAGGCGGCGAGCACCCGGTCGTCGGGCAGGCCGCCGTTCTCCCGCTGCGGCGGGCTCGCGACCACCAGCGACCGGACCCCGGCCGCCTGCGCCGGTACCACGTTCATCACCACGGTCGACGGGTACATGGCCAGGCCACCGGGGACGTAGAGGCCGACCCGCTCGACCGGCACCCAGCGCTCGGTGACGGTGCCACCGGGGACCACCTCGGTCACCGTCTCCGTACGCCGCTGGTCGTCGTGCACCCGGCGGGCTCGCGCGATGCTCTCGGTCAGGGCGGCCCGGACCGCCGGGTCGAGCGCCCGCTCGGCGGCGGCGATCGCCTCGGCCGGCACCCGGAGCTGGTCCAGGGTCACCCCGTCGAATCGATGGGTGGCCTCCCGGATGGCCCCGAAGCCATGCGCGCGCACCGCCTCGACGATCGGGCGGATCTGCTCCACCGCGACCGAGACGTCCAGTTGGGCCCGGGGCAACAGGCCCCGCGGGTCACGCGCGCTGCCGCGCAGGTCGATCCGGTTCAACACGCCCACGAGTCTAGGCGGCGCGGATCGGGAGGACCGACGCGCGCCCAGCCGGCGGGACGGTGAGTCAAACCACTCACCCCCAAGGTGTGCGAAACCGGCTAGGCTCGACCGGTGCACGCGCGGCTGCCGGTGTTCCCGCTCGGAACGGTGCTCTTCCCCGGTTTGGTCCTGCCGCTGCACATCTTCGAGGAGCGGTACCGGGAACTGGTACGGCACCTGATCGGGCTCCCCGACGGCACCCCGCGCGAGTTCGGCGTGGTCGCCATCCGCAGCGGCTGGGAGACCCGGCCCGCCGCCGGCCAGGGCGGGTCCGACGCCGCGGTCACCCTGCACGAGATCGGCTGCACCGCCGAGGTGCGCCAGATCACCGAACTCGCCGACGGCCGGTTCGACCTGGTCACGGTGGGACGCCGACGGTTCCGGATCAACGAGGTCGACGAGTCGGCCGCGCCGTACCTGACCGCCGAGGTGGAGTGGCTGCCCGAGCCGGGCGGTCAGGAGGAGGCGGCCGACCTGCTGGCGCCCCGGGTGCTCGCGGTGTTCCGCCAGTACCTGAGCCTGGTCCGGGCCGAGCCGGAGGAGATCTCGGAGCAGTTGCCGGACGACCCCACCGTGCTCTCCCACCTGGTGGCGGCCACCGCGTCACTGACCGTGGCGGACCGGCAGCGCCTGCTCGCCACCCCGGACACCGCCGGTCGACTCCGGGCGGAGCTGCGACTGCTCAGTCGCGAGGCGGCTCTGCTGCGCCAGGTGCGGGCGGTGCCGGTGCCGTTGACGGAGCTGGGAGCGCCACCGAGTCCCAACTGACCCCGACCGGCTCCGGCTCTGCGCCGAGCCCGGCGTACCGGGACCAGCCGGCCAGCATGGTGTACATCACCACCGCGCCGAACGCCGGGACCAGCAGGTCGCCACGGAGCGCCGGGATGAACCCGAAGATCCACTCGAATCGACCGGCGCGCAGGTCCGGGGGCTTGCCGAAGGTACTTCCGGCGGCCGAGGTCTCCAGCAGGTGGTGGTACTCGCCGAGCCCGATGTGGCGACCCACCTGCCAGGCGACCACCGCCGCGCCGAGTGCTCCGAGGCCCGCCACCACCATGCCGATCGGACCGCGGTAGCGGCGCAGGAAGAGCCAGACCAGGATCGCCGCCAGCAGGCCGAAGATCAGGCCGAAGAGGGCGAACCAACCGTCGGCGGCGACGAACTCCTCCGGCTGCGGCTGGGCCAGCACGGCCCCGCCGTCGGCCTGGATCACCGGCACCGAGGGCGCGACCGCCCGCCAGAGCAGCCCGAGCGGCACACCGAGCAGGACCAGCACCAGCACCGCGACCACTCCGGCGGTGAGCGTCCGCCACGGCTCGCCGCGCCGGGCCGGCACCGGCTGGTCGTACGCCGGAACCTCCGCGGCGGCCGACGGACCCGGCACGTCGCCGGCGCCCCCCGCCTCGCTCTCCGGGCCGTCGGGACCACCGGTTCCGACCGCGTCCGGCGCGGTCGTCGCGGACCGGGGCGGGTCGTCGGAGGTTTCCGGGGCGGTACGCGGCACCCCGTCCCGGACGGGGCTGGCCTCGTCCGCGGGTTGCTCGTTCTCGGGGGTCGCCGGGCTCACTCCGTGATCCTCTCAGGCCGCCCGGTCGCGCCGGGCGGCGGATCCACGACTCGACCCGACCCGGCTGGCGCGTCGTCCGTCGGCGTGGCGAGCGGCCGGCCCGGTTCGTTCCCGGCGCCGGGGCGACCACCGTCCGGCACGTTCACCGGTGTGCCGGGACGGTCACGGTGGCGCGCGGGTGACCGGTCAGCCGGCGACCGCGCTCGGCCCGAGCAGCGCCTTGAGGTCGGCCATCAGCGCGGTGCTCGGCGCGACCCGCATCCGGCCGAGCCGCAGCAGGGTGCCCCGGGATCCGTTGACGAGCCTGACGTGCACCTCGGCCGAGCCGGGATGGCTGGTCAGCACCTCACGGAGCCGTTCGACCAGGGGCGGGGTGCAGCGGGACGGCGGCAGTGCGAGCACCACCGGCTTCACCTCGTCGGCCGCGGTGATCTCCGGCATGGACATGTCCATCGCCATCAGCCGGGGCTGGTCGTCCCGCCGGTCCACCCGCCCCTTGATCACCACGATCGCGTCTTCGGCGATGTACTGGCCGACCACCTCGTAGGTGTTGGGGAAGAAGAGCACCTCGACCGCGCCGCCGAGGTCCTCCAGGGTGGCCGAGGCCCAGGCCCGGCCCTGCTTGGTGATCCGGCGCTGCACCCCGGAGAGGATGCCGGCGAGGTTGACGATCTGGCCGTCCGCGACGTTGCCCTCCTCCGCCAGCGAGGCGATCGACATGTCGGCCGCGGCGGCGAGGACGTGCTCCACCCCGAAGAGCGGATGGTCGGAGACGTAGAGGCCGAGCATCTCCCGCTCGAAGGTGAGCAGGTCCGTCTTGTCCCACTCGGTGGTCGGGATGGTGGGCGTGACCGAGATGCCGGGGACCGCGCTCGCCTCGCTCTCGAAGGCGGTACCGAAGAGGTCGTACTGACCGGTCGCCTCCTTCTTCTTCACGTCGAGGAAGGAGTCGATCGCGTCGGTGTGCACCGCGAGCAGCCCCTTGCGGGTGTGCCCGAGCGAGTCGAACGCCCCCGCCTTGATCAGCGACTCGATGGTCTTCTTGTTGCAGGCGACCGCGTCCACCTTGCGCAGGTAGTCGTAGAAGTCGGTGAACCGGCCCTTCTCCTTGCGGGTCCGGCGGATCGACTCGACCACGTTCGCGCCGACGTTGCGGACCGCCGCCAGGCCGAACCGGATGTCCTCGCCGACGGCGGCGAAGCGGGCGTTGGACTCGTTCACGTCCGGCGGCAGGACCTTGATCCCCATCCGCCGGCACTCGGCCAGGTAGACAGCGGACTTGTCCTTGTCGTCACCGACGGAGGTGAGCAGCGCACCCATGTACTCGGCCGGATAGTTCGCCTTCAGGTACGCGGTCCAGTACGACACCACCCCGTACGCCGCGCTGTGCGCCTTGTTGAACGCGTAGTCGGAGAACGGGACGAGGATGTCCCAGAGGGTCTTGATCGCCTCGTCGGAGTAACCGTTGGCCTTCATACCGGCGGCGAACGGCTTGAACTCCTTGTCGAGGATCTCCTTCTTCTTCTTACCCATCGCCCGACGCAGCAGGTCCGCGGCGCCGAGGGTGTACCCGGCCACCTTCTGCGCGATCGCCATGACCTGCTCCTGGTAGACGATCAGCCCGTAGGTGTCGCCCAGGATCTCGGCGAGGGACTCGGCCAACTCGGGGTGGATCGGCACCACCGGTTTGCGCTTGTTCTTGCGGTCGGCGTATTCGTTGTGCGCGTTGGCGCCCATCGGACCGGGCCGGTAGAGCGCGCCGACGGCGGAGATGTCCTCGAAGTTGTCCGGCGCCATCGACCGGAGCAGGGCCCGCATCGGTCCGCCGTCGAACTGGAACACGCCCAGGGTGTCACCCCGGCCGAGCAGGGCGTACGTGGCCGCGTCGTCCAACGGCAGGTCCTCGAGGACCAGGTCGATGCCCCGGTTTTCCTTGATCGACTCCAGGCAGTCGTCCATGATGGTCAGGTTGCGCAGGCCGAGGAAGTCCATCTTCAGCAGGCCGATGGTCTCGCAGGCACCCATGTCCCACTGGGTGATGATCGAGCCGTCCTGCTCGCGCTTGTGGATCGGCAGCACGTCGAGCAGCGGGTCCCGGGACAGGATCACGCCGGCCGCGTGTACGCCCCACTGGCGCTTGAGGCCCTCCAGCCCCTTGGCCGTGTCGACGATCTTCGCCACTTCGGCGTCGGAGTCGTAGAGCGACCGGAACTCGGCCGCCTCCTGGTAACGCGGGTGGTTCTTGTCGAAGATGCCGCCGAGCGGGATGTCCTTGCCCATCACCGCCGGTGGCATCGCCTTGGTGATCCGGTCACCGACCGCGAACGGGTAACCGAGCACCCGGGCGGCGTCCTTGATCGCGGCCTTCGCCTTGATCGTGCCGTACGTGATGATCTGCGCGACCCGGGCCTCGCCGTACTTCTCCGTGGCGTAACGGATCATGTCACCGCGCCGACGCTCGTCGAAGTCCATGTCGATGTCGGGCATCGAGATGCGGTCCGGGTTGAGGAACCGCTCGAAGAGCAGGCCGTGCTGCATCGGGTCGAGCTCGGTGATGCCGAGCGCGTACGCGATCAACGCACCGGCGGCCGAACCACGGCCCGGACCGACCCGGATGCCCTCCCGCTTGGCGTACGCGATGAGGTCGGCGGTGACCAGGAAGTAGCCGGGGAAGCCCATCTTCAGGATGACGTCGAGCTCGTACTCGGCCTGCCGCTGGCGGTCCTCGGGCACCCCGTTCGGGAACCGCCGGGCCAACCCACGCATGACCTCCTTGCGCAGGAAGGTCTCCTCGGTCTCGCCCTCGGGCACCGGGAACTGCGGCATCAGGTTCCGGGAAGCGAACATCACCGAGTAGTCACCGATCTTCTCGGCGATCTCCAGGGTGTTGTCGCAGGCCCCCGGTACCTCGGCGTCCCAGATCGCCCGCATCTCAGCCGGCGACTTGAGGTAGAAGTCCCGGGCGTCGAACCTGAACCGCTTCGGGTCGGCCATCGTCGAGCCGGACTGCACGCAGAGCAGCACCTCGTGCGCGTCCGCGTCGGCCGCGTGGGTGTAGTGCAGGTCGTTGGTGGCGATCGGCTTCAGGTTCAGGGTCTTGCCGAGGCGGATCAGGTCCTGCCGGATCCGGGTCTCGATGTCCAGCCCGTGGTCCATCAACTCCAGATAGAAGTTGTCCGCGCCGAAGATGTCGCGGAACTCCGCCGCCGACTCGCACGCCTTCTCGAAGTTCCCGATCCGCAACCAGGTCTGCACCTCACCGGACGGACAGCCGGTGGTGGCGATGATGCCCTTGCCGTACTGGTTGAGCAGTTCCCGGTCGGCCCGGGGCTTGTAGAAGTAGCCCTCCAGGCTCGACCGGGAACCGAGGGCGAAGAGGTTGCGCAGCCCGTCGGCGTCCTGGGCCAGCATGGTCATGTGGGTGTACGCCCCACCACCGGAGACGTCGTTCTCGCCACCGTCGGCCCAGCGCACCCGGGTCCGGTCCCGCCGGTCGGTACCGGGGGTCAGGTACGCCTCCAGGCCGATGATCGGCTTCACCCCGGCGGCTGTCGCCTGCTTGTGGAAGTCGTACGCGCCATAGAGGTTGCCGTGGTCGGTCATCGCGAGGGCGGGCATGCCGAGCCGGTTGGTCTCGGCGAAGAGCTCCTTGAGCCGGGCCGCCCCGTCGAGCATCGAATACTCGGTGTGCGTGTGCAGGTGCACGAACGAGTCAGACACCGGGACCCCCTTCACCTCAGCGTCAGCACGAACGGGCGTCCCCGGGCGACCGGCCACGGGGGCCGGTCCGGGGTCGCCAGACCGAGAAGCCTAGTCCCCTCTTCGGCGGACGAGGACCGCCGACACCCGTGCGGGAGAAGAGACACATCACGGTTGCTCGGGGGCGCACCGTCACCGCCTCCCGGCGCCCGGCACCGACTGCGATACCGTCTCAATCCAGTCGTGGCAGTCCGCCATGCAGCCATAGCTCACCTGTCGAAGGAAGAACCATGACCGCCCACGACAGCACGGTCGTACCAACCCCGCGGCAGGAGGTGACGGCCCCGCTGCATCAGGGCGAAACGGTACTCACCGACCGCCCGGAGGCCGCCAACCCGGCCCACGCCGGAGCCGGCGACACCAGCGGTACGGGCACCGGCAACGCCCGCCGACCCCTGTGGTTCGCGCTCGAGGTGCTGGCCAGCGTCGCCACGGCGGTCGCGTTCCTGGCCTGGAGCCGGAACATCGACGTCGACCCGCTCGACCGCAAGGGGCAGGTCAGCGGACTGGCCGCACTGCAGTTCCGGTTCGCCGTGGTCGCCATCGTCGTGGTCGCGGCCCTGGTCGTGGCACACCGACTCCTCGACGACACGCGTCGTAAGCGAGCGGTCACCATCGGTTGCGCGGTTATCGCCGGCCTGACCACCGGACTGGTCGCCGGTGGCATCGACGTCGCCCTCCGTGGCACCCAGTGGGGCCTGTGGGCCGGCGGCGGCGACTACAGCTGGATCCTCGACTGGGTCAGCCGGATGCAGCGCGGCGAAGCGGTGCCGAACCACTACCCGCCGGTCATCTTCTGGCTGATCCGGGGCTGGGCGAAACTGAGCGACCAGCCCGCCGCGTACGCGATCAAGGAGATCCAACTGGTCGGCACCGCCCTGTTCGGGCCGGCCGCCTACCTCGCCTGGCGCCTGGTCCTGCGCCCCGTCTGGGCGCTGGGCATCGGCGTGGTCGCCATGCTGCCGTTCATCGAGCCGGTCAAGCCGTACCCGCAGATCACCCTCGTGATGCTGATGCCGGTCCTGGTCAGCTTCCTGCAACTGATCCGGCGCAGCGCCACGCTGAGCACCCGCCGCGCGATCGGGCTCGGTGTCGCGTTCGGCGGCGGCCTGGGCCTGCTGTTCCTGCTCTACTCCGGCTGGTTCGTCTGGTGCGCCCCCGGCGCCGCCGCGGCCTTCCTTTTGCTCGCCCCGTGGCGACGAGGGTGGGCCAAGGTCCTGACCGTCGGCACCTCGGCGCTGGTCTCGATGATCCTGGTCTCCTGGGTACACCTGCGCGGACTGCTCTCCGACACCGGCGGGACCTCGGACAACTACTTCTACTTCGACACCAACACCGAGCCGACCTACTTCGCCATGTGGCGCAACGACCGCCCCGCCGACGTCGGCCCGGTCTGGCCGCCGCTCGGCGAACTCGGCGGCGTCGGACTGTTCACGATCTTCCTCGCGGTCGGGCTCGGTCTCGCGCTCTGGTTCGGCTGGCGGCGGACCGTGGTGGCCACCATCGGACTCAGCGCGGTCAGCAGCTGGCTGCTGCGGATGTGGCTGGCCAGCGAGCAGTGGGAGACGCTGACCGTACGCCTGTACCCACGGACCACCATGATCCTGCTCTACTGCATGCTGCTCCTCGCCGGCTTCGGGGTGCTCTTCGCCTTCACCGCACTGCGCGAACGGCTCCGGGCCAGCCCACTGCTCACTCCGGTGACCGGGGGGCGGGCCGGAGCGGGAGTGCCGATCGGGATCATGTTCATCCCGCTGTTGCTGGTCCTCGCCTCGGCCGGCTCCGCCACCGCCAACCACTACATGCCCGACAGCCGTCGGGACAGCACCGGCTACTTCGCCTGGATCGCCCAGACGAGGTGGTACCCGCACGAGAAGACCTGCTCGGCGTACGGCCGCCTGCACGACTGCGGTACGTCCGACCGGTCCACCTCGCCGGCGGCGGTCAACACCCCACCCCCCAGCCCCAGCGTCACACCGACGCCCACCCCGGCGACGGCGTCGCAGCCGGCACCGCAGACCTCCAGCGGCGCACCGGCGCGACGGCCCTCGCCGAGCAGCACGGCGACCCGCTGATCGGACAGAACGACAACTGACCGGTCCGACCCCCGGGGGGTCGGACCGGTCAGTTTTTTGGACCACTCCCGAGCGCCGGCACCAGCCGGGTCAGCGGGCGAAGGGCTCGATCATCACCGAGGCCGCCTTCAGCCACGCCTGCCGCGTCTCGTGCTGGAGGTTGGCGTACTCGATCGACGAGCCGCTCTCCAGTGCCGGGTCGTACGGCACCACCACCACCGCCCGGGTACGGGTGGCGAAGTGCCGCTCCAGGTCCGCCTGCAACGGCGAGCGGCCCGGTGTCGGGCAGGAGACCAGGGTGACCGCGTTGTCCGCCAGTTCGCCCATGCCCACCTCGTGCAGCAGGTCGAGCATCCAGTCGGCGGCGAACGCGGCGTCCTCCCTCGGCACGGTGGTGACCACCAACTGGTCGGCGGCCTGGATCACCGTCTGCCAGTTGACGCTCTCCACGTTGTTGCCGGTGTCGACACAGATCACGTCCTGGGTACGGCGCAGCAGGTCGAGCACCCGTCGTACGGTCTCCTTGTCCAGCCGGGAGGCGAACCGTGGGCTCTCCTCCCCGGCGAGGACGTTGTACGAACCGTCCGAGGCGTGCCGCAGATAGTCGTCGAGACGCCCGGTCAGGTCCGTACCGTTGCGAATCTCGACCTCGGCCAGGTCGGTGATGAGGTGCCGGATGGTCCGGGCATGCCGGGCGCTGCCCGCGCGCAGCCCCAGGGTGCCGCGAAGCTCGTTGTCGTCCCAGGCCAGCACGCCCCGGCCCCGCACACTGCCGACGGTGGCTGCGGCGAGCACGGTCGCGGTGGTCTTGTGCACCCCGCCCTTGGGGTTGGCGAAGGCGAGCACCCGGGGCGTGCCGAGGTCGCGGCGCAGCACGCTGACCGCCCGCTCGACCTCCACGTCCGGCTCGCCGTCACGCCACTCGACCCGACCCTGCGCATAGCCGTTGCCGCTGGCGGGCACGGCGGCGGAACGGGCGGCGCTGGCGGGCGCCGCGGTGGCACGGGCGGCGCTGGCGGTCCGCACGGGCGCGACCCGCGCCGCCGCGGTCACCGGGCCGGGCGGCGGAACGGGATCCGGCAGCGGCGGCGGCACAGCCGGCGCCTGGGTCGGCATCGGGGCGACGGCGGCAGCACCGGCGCTCGGCATGGGTACGCCCATCGGTACGACGACCGGCACCGAGGCGGCGCCGGCCGGAGCGGCACCCACCGGGGGCGCGGCAACCGGGGCGGCACCGACCGGCGGTACGCCGACCGGGGCGGAGCGGTTCGGCGAATAGCCCGGATCAACCCGCCCGTACGCACCGGGCTCCGCCCGACCGTAATCCTGGTCGCCCCGCGCGTAGTCCGGCTCGACCCGACCGTAACCAGCGGTGGGCTCGGGCCGACCGTACTCCGGCTCGACGCGACCGTAGCCGGGCGCCTCGGGCCGACCGTAGTCGTTCTCCGGCGCGCTGCGACGGGCTCCCGGGTCGGCGCGACCGTAGCCGGCCGCGACCTCGGGCCGACCGTAGCCCGGCTCGGCCTGACCGTAACCGCCACCGACCTCCGGGCGGCCGTACGCCGGCTCGGGCTGACCGTAACCACCGGCACCAACCGGAGTACCTGGGGTACCGGGAACACCCGGAGTACTGGGAACACCCGGTCCAGCGGGGCCGGCGGGCACCTCGGGCCGGCCGTAACCCGGCTCGGCCTGACCGTAACCACCGCCGACCTCCGGCCGTGCGTAACCGGGGTCGGCGCGACCGTAGTCCACGTCCCCGGCGGCCCGCCGGTAGTCGGACTCCAGCGCCGCGTACCGGGACTCCACCGGTGGCCCCAGGTCGCGGTAACCGTTGTCCAGCACCGCATAGCGGGACTCGGACGGTTGCCCGGGACCGGGGTCGTAACCCCCGGCGGTGGGCTCCGCCCGGTATCCGCCGTCAGCGGGATCGTCGAAGTCCCAACCGGACCGACCACCGCCGGCACGGGGACCGGCGAGTTCGGCCGACCCACCGGCCGCCCGGATCTCGTCTACCCAGCGGTCCTCCGGCTCGGCCTGCTGTTCGGTGGAACGGCCGCCAAGCCGTGCTCGGTCCAGCAACGCGCGCCAACGCGGTGCTGGTTCCGCCGGCCGGCTCCAGCCGGTCTCGGTGCCGTCCACGGCTCGCCCTCCCAGCGCCTTCGGTGCCCCGCCTGACAAGGCTATGAGGCAAACCCTATTAAGGCCACACCGGAGCCCCTACACCAGTGTCCGGTTCGCCAGACATTGCGCTTACCGTGCCGCCGTGACCTGGTCCCTCACCGCGCCTCCACCTCGACGATCTCCGTGGGCTCCACCAGGACATCGTCGGCGACGGCCGGCACTGTCGACGCCACCGGCGGGGCCGGCGTCGACGGTTCGACCGGGGGCTGCGGGGCCGACGGCGGGGCGGTGGTCGGCTCCGACGTCGGCGGGCTCACACTCACCGGCGCGGTCGGCGGCGTCGACGGGGGCGTCGGGTCGAGACTGGGATCCGGTGCCGGAGTCCCGCTCGCGGGGGCGGTGGTCGAACCGCCGGACGGGGTCGGCGACCCGTCGTCGGCCGGCGGACGCACCACGTCCCGCTGCTCCGGCAGGGGCGGGGTGAACACGGCCCGGTCCAGACGACGTACCTCCGGCGCCGCGTCGACCGCGCGTACGCCGGGCCGGGCCGCCACCCGGTCGAGCACCGTCGGGGTGGCGCGGACGATCGCCGCGTAGACACACGAGCAACCCGAGCCGTACGCGGTCGCCTCGTCGAGCGCGACCTGCGCACCACTGTCGTACAGCCGGCGGAGTTCCTGGTCGGCGTCGGGCGGCAGCTCGGCGGCGCGGGCCCGGTAGTCGGCCGCCTCCCGGTCCTTGCGCTCGGCGACCCGACGCATGCCGGCGACCACGTCCGCCGGGATACGCATCGCCGGGATACGGACGAGTTCGGTCTGGGTCTGCGGTCGGGGCACCCGGCCGAAGACCTCCGACACCGACACGTCGCCGATGATCGGGGTCAACCGGTCAGGTGCCAGGTACGCCGCCAGGGTGACCAGCGCGTACGTCTCGCCGCCCGGTTCGTCCGGCGGGGTGGCGACCAGCGCCTTCAACTCGCTACGGCTGGACTCGACGTAACCGGGGATGGACTCTCCCTCGATCACCCCGACCCGGGTCACCTCGCCCACCGTGGTGTCGCCCCCGACCTGCGCCCGGTCGGCCGCCCAGACCGCCGTGACGAGCACCGCGACCGAGGAGAACAGGGCGGCGGTGGTGAGCACCCGCATCCGCAGCGGCCCCTGCCCGAGCCGGACCAGACCCCTGGCCAGCGGGGGGAGCAGTCGTCGGTCCAACTGTCGCAGCAGGTCCCCGGGGCGCACGGACGGAACTCCCCCTCGTCGGGCGGTCGATAGCGGTCGCGTCGACGCTCAGTCGCGGAGTATCGCGAGAGCGTTCTTCAGATCGTCAGGGTAGTCGCTGACGAAGCGAACCTCTTCGGCCGTACGGGGGTGGAGAAAACTGAGCTCTCGGGCATGCAGCCACTGCCGTTCCAGCTTGAGTCTGCCGGAAAGCGTCGGATCCGCACCGTACGTCAGGTCACCCACGCAGGGGTGGCGCAGCGCGGAGAGGTGCACCCGGATCTGGTGCGTACGGCCGGTCTCGAGCCGGACGTCGAGCAGGCTCGCCGAGGGAAACGCCTCGAGCGTGTCGTAGTGGGTGATGCTGGGCTTGCCGTCGGCGACCACGGCCCAGCGGTAGTCGTGGTGCGGGTGGCGGTCGATCGGGGCGTCCACCGTGCCCCGCAGCGGGTCGAGATGGCCCTGCACCACGGCGTGGTAGCGCTTCTCGACCTCGCGCACCTTGAACGCCCGCTTGAGCGAGCTGTACGCCTGTTCGCTCTTGGCCACCACCATCACACCGGTGGTGCCGACGTCGAGCCGGTGCACCACGCCCTGCCGCTCGGCGGCACCGCTGGTGGCGATGGTGTGCCCGATGCCGGCCAGCCCGCCGATCACCGTCGGGCCGGTCCAACCCGGGCTCGGGTGGGCGGCGACCCCGACCGGTTTGTCCACCACGACGATGTCGTCGTCGGCATAGATCACCCGTAGTCCGGGCACGGCCTGGGGAATGATCTGCGGCGCGACCGGTGGGGCCGGCAGCGTCACCTCCAGCCAGGAACCGGCGCTGACCTTGTCGGACTTCGGTCGCGCGACCCCGTCGACCAGCGCGTCACCGGCTTCGACCAGGGCGGCGGCGGCGGTGCGGGAGAGCCCGAACAGGCGGGCGACCGCCTGGTCCAGCCGCATCCCGTCGAGCCCGTCCGGCACCGGCAACGAGCGCTGGTCGCCGACCGCGCGGGCCGGCCCTGAGTCATAGGTGGAAATCATTTCGCATCCCGATCCCGAGTGCCCGAACTGGCTTCTGGATCGCCGTCCTGAGCGGTCGCGGCACCCGACTGGGCGCCCTTGTCAGCCGAGCTGTTGCGGATCCGGGTGCCGTCCCGCTGCCGTCCCGTCAGTTCGAGCAGGATGGCCAGGATCACGCCGCTGACCAGCGCGCTGTCCGCCAGGTTGAAGATCGGCCAGGTCTGCCCGTACGGGTCGAAGAGGCTGACCATGTCGACCACGTGGCCGAGGAACGGGCCCGGGGCGCGGAAGATCCGGTCGACGAAGTTGCCGAGCGCCCCGGCGAGTACGAGCCCGAGCGAGATGGCCCAGGGCAACGAGCGCAGCTTGGTCGCCATCCAGCTGATCCAGCCGACCACGCCGACGGTGACCAGGGGGAAGACCCAGGTGTACTCGGAGCCGAGGCCGAACGCCGCGCCGCTGTTGCGGATCAGGGTGAGGTACACCGCCCCGCCGAGCAGGCGTACCGGCTCACCGTCGGTGAGGTTCGACAGGGCGAGCTGCTTGGTGCCGATGTCGGCGAGCAGGACCAGCAACGCGGTCGCCACCAGGATCGTGATCGCCCGCCGACGGCCCACACCCGCCTTCGGCACGGCGGTGTCGGGCCCGTCGGGCCGTACTGCGGTCATCTGCTCCCCATCGACGTTCAGCGGTACTGCCCTTCACCCGTGGCGACGCAGTCCCGCGGTCCGCGCGGCCCGGGGGTGTGCCCCCCGAACCACGTCGGACCGGTCGCTCAGCGTCGCTCTTCCAACTGTTTGCAGGAGACGCAGAGGGTGGCGGACGGGAACGCGGCGAGCCGCTCCACCGGGATCGGGTTGCCGCACTTCTCACACCAGCCGTAGCCGCCCTCGTCGAGCCGCTCCAGCGCCCTCTCCACCTGCGTGATCCGCTCCAGGATGCTGTTGGCGAGAGAGATCTCCTGCTCCCGCTCGAACGTCTTGGTACCGGTGTCGGCCTGGTCGTCACCGGCCGAGTCGGTCAGACGGTCGCGCTGCAGCTCGGTAATCTCGCTCAGCGTCTGATCGTACTCGGCGCGCAAGTCATCCCGCCGGGCCGCCAGCGCCGCGCGGATCTTCTCGGTCTCCGCGACACTGCGGGAGGCCCTCTCCGCTGACTTGCGGCCCGCGGCGGTCTTGGTGTCAGCTGGCTTCGCCATCGTCGCTCCCTCGGCCGCGTTCCCCGCGGCGATCGGCGGTGCCTGGAAGGATCTGTTCCGCGACACGGAGACTGGATCCGGCCGCGCCGTTCGCGGTCACCCCGGTGGTGTCCGCCGCACTCGTGACCGGGGCCCGCCGAGCCTTGGCCCACTTCGCGAGCGTGGCCGGACTGGGCGGGGTCACGGGTGTGACCGACGGCGTCGGGCGGTCCTCCGCCCCACCGGCGGGTACGGCCTGGGCCGCCTCCGGCGCCGGTGTGCCCGTCGGCCGTTCGCCGCCGTTCTTCTCTGGTGACGAACCCGGATCCGGGGCCGCCTCGCCCGCGGTCTGCGCCCGCTCGGCCATTGCGCCCCCCAGTTGCAAAACGGGCGCGCGGCGGGCCGCCGCGCACTCCGGAGGTTGGCAAGAATACGGAACGTATACGCGTCCGACAACACGCCGCACCGATGTCACGCATTTCACCCCGGACTAATCCCTAATCCGGGCAAAAAGAACCTAGCAGATCATCCCTCGCGATCGTCCCCGCTTTCCCCGAACCACCGGGCCAGCCGCCCGCGCCGGCTGACCGCCCGCAGCCGGCTCTCGGCCGCGTCCCGAACCCGCTCGGTGGCGACCACCAGCAGGCTGTCGCCCACCTTCAGGCGGGTGTCCGGAGCGGGTACGAAGCCGGTGCCGTCGCGGAGCACCAGGGTCACCGCCGCGCCGACCGGCAGCCGAAGCTCGTCGATGTGCACCCCCACGAGTCGGGAACCCGACGGTACTTCCAACTGGAGCAGGTCCGCGCCCATCCGCTCCAGCGGCGCCGTCTCCACCCGCAGCTCCGCCGCCTCCGCCGGGGCGACCACCCCCAGCCAACGGGCCACCGGGGCGAGCGTCGAGGTCTGCACCACCGTGAAGATGACGACCAGCACGAACACCGCGTCGAAGAGCCGGTCGGCCCCGGGCATCCGCTCGGAGAGCGGGATGGTGGCCAGCACGATCGGCACGGCCCCCCGCAGCCCCGCCCAGGAGAGGAAGACCTGCTCCCGCAGCCGGCTGCCGAACGGCGCGGCGGCGACCGCCACCGACAGCGGACGGGCCAGGAAGACCAGGGCCAGCCCGGCGACCACCGCCGGCAGCAGGGCGTTGTCCAGGCGCCCGGGCGACGCCAGGAGCCCGAGCAGGACGAAGAGGCCGATCTGGGCCAGCCAGGCCAGCCCGTCGGCGAACCCCAGGATGGCCGCGCGGTGGGGCAGCCGGGCGTTGCCGAGCACCACCCCGGAGACGTACACGGCGATGAACCCGGAGGCGTGCAGCACGGTACCGGCGCCGTAGGCCAGCACGGTCAGCCCGACCGCGGCGATCGGGTAGAGCCCGGACGAGGGCAGCGCGGCCCGACGCAGGGTCCACCGCCCGCCGAGGCCGACCAGGAAGCCGACCGCCGCCCCGGCCACCAGCTCGTAGACGACCAGGAGCGCTTCCTGCCACCACGGGTGCGCGCCGAGTGCCGGGGTGGCCAACAGGATGACCAGCAGCACCACCGGGGCGTCGTTCATTCCCGACTCGGCCTCGACGGTGGCCACCAGTCGGGGTGGCAGCCGCAGCCGGCGCAGGGTGGCGAAGACCGCCGCCGCGTCGGTCGACGACAGCACCGCGCCGTACAGCAGGGCGAGCCGCCAGTCCAACCCGAGCAGGAGGTGGACCGCCACTCCCACCACCGCGATGCTGACCACCACACCGACGGTGGAGAGCATCAGGGAGAGCCCGAGGACCGGGCGCAACGTACTCCAGCGGGCGGTCAGCCCACCCTCGGCGATGATCACGATCAGCGCGCAGAAGCCGAGCACCCGGGTCAGTTCGGCGTCGTCGAAACGGATGCCGAGGCCCGACTCGCCGATCGCCACCCCGATGGCCAGGTAGACCAGGAGACTGGGCACACCGAGCCGGGTGGAGAGCCGGACGGCGCCGACGGCGATCAGCAGTACCGCCGCTCCGACCAGGAGGGCGACATCGAGTCCGTGTGTCATGCGCGCCCCGCGCGGACGGCCCTCACCCGGGAATCCCGTCGCGCAACCGACGCAACCGGGCGTCCAGCTCCCCGGCCACACCGGTGACCAGGAAGAGCTTGTCCCGGCTGGCGGCACCGGTCCGCAGGGTCACCGCACCGGGGCGCACCTCCAGCGCCCGGGCCAGCGCCAGTCGGGCGGCCTCGGTCGCCCGGCCGTCGGCCGCCGGCGGGTTGACCGCGATCACCAACGCCGAGCCGTACGGGCCCGCGAAGCAGCCACCGACCCGGACCCGGGCGGACCCGGGCTTGACCCGGACCGCGACGGTCACCACGTCGGGGCTGGCGGACGCGGCCCCACCGGCCGGCACGACGCGGCGGCTCAACCGCGGTGGATGTTGGCCAGCAGTGCGGTGTCCGGCGCGCAGATGGCGCACGGAGTGAAGCCGAGCTCGACCGCCTCGCCAACGGGCAGCGGTTCGGTCTCCCGGTCCCGCAGGTGCGGGCAGTCGGCCAGGTGGTAACGCGGCCGGCCATCGACCACCAGGATGTCGTCGGTCATCCGGGCGACCCGGGCGGCGTCGGCGGGATCGACCCGCTGCGCCGCCGGCTCGTCCGGGTACGGGTCGTCGTCGACCTCGGCCGCCGCGACGGTACGGTCCTCGGACCATGGCGGCGCCCCGTCGGCCAGCCCTGCCGCCTCAGCCGGTTGCCGCCGGCCTCGGTCGTCGGTGCTGGTCGGATCGGGGCGACCGTACTGGTATCCGCCCTGGTGGGGAACCAGTACCTCGACCGGGCCGTCGTAGCCTGCCGAACCGAAGCTGGTCGGCTGGTCGTCGAGCTCGTCCCGTGCCGGTCGCCACCGTCGTTCAGCGGTGCGCGCACCGGCCGCGGCCCGGCGAGGGTGTGGTTCTCCAACACCCTCGCCACCGGCCCGCAGGTCTGACTCCTCGTCGGAGTCAGTCGCACCAGCGCGGATGGCAGCCGCCTGGCGGGCGCCCACCACCAGCGCGACGGCAGCCAGCAGGCTCGCCGCGATGGAGGCGACCAGCAACACGCTCGAACCGTTGGCCAGCCCGAACACGAGCAGCGCGACCGCGACGAGGATGAGCAGGAGACTTCCGACTATCACGGCTCACCCCTCGCCGCTTCGTTTCCAGCTGTTGTCGTGTGGTACGGGCTGAACTGGAGCGAGCGGGTCAGCGCCCGGCTTCAAGCGCGCCGGACCGGCTGCCACCGTAGGAGTTGGCCAGCCCTGCCGCAGCGAGGCTCGCGGATCCGCCACCAGACCGATTGCCGTCGGTCCGGGTCATCTCCGCTTCGAGACCCTGTCCACGCCCGTCGAGGTCCCGCAGCTGGCTCTCCAGGTAAGCCTTGAGCCGGGTGCGGTACTCACGCTCGAACTGCTTGAGTTCCTCGATGTGCTTCTGCAGCGCCGTGCGCTTGGCGTCCAGGCCGCCCATGGCCTCCTGGTGCCGCTGCCGCGCGTCCCGCTCGAGGGCGTCGGCCTTGGCCCGCGCCTCGCGGGTGACCTCCTCGGCCTTGGACCGCGCGTCGGAGAGCAGCTTGTCGGCCTCGCGACGGGCGTCCGACACGTGGTCGTCGGCCGTACGCTGCGCCATCATCAGCACCCGCAGTGCCTGCTGCTCGCCATCGCCGCCCGCGACCGGACCGCCCTGGGAACGCACCTGCTCCAGCTCGGCCTGCATCGCCCGGGCGGCCTGCTCGGCCGCCGCCTTGTCGCGCTGCACCCGGTCGAGCTGGGCCTTGACATCGTTCAGCTCTGCGGCCAGTCGCGGGTCGGCGCCCGGGCCGGCTGGAGCGCCGCCACGTCCGCCGCGCTCCACCTGGGCGCGAAGCTCATTGTTCTCCTCGATCAGACGGGCGAGCTCTCGCTCGACCTCGTCCAAGAAGGCGTCGACCTCCTCCTCGTCGTACCCCCGCTTGCCGATCGGCGGCTTCTTGAAGGCGACGTTGTGTACGTCAGCCGGGGTCAGCGGCATCGAAACTCCTCGGGTCAGTTGCGGCCGCGTAGCGCGCTGGTCACCTGGTAGATCACCTGATGATCAACGGCCTTAACACGAACTCCATCAGCACGAACAGGATAACCAGGAGCACAAGGGAGGCCAGGTCGATGCTCACGGTACCAATTCGCAACGGTGGGATCACACGCCTCAACGCCTTGAGGGGCGGATCAGTGACGCTCCACACCGTTTCGAGTCCTGCCGACGCTCCGCGACCCGGCTGCCAGCGGCGACCGTACTGAAGCACGGCGCCAAGGACAAAACGGGCTAAAAGAACCAGCAAAAAGACGTAGAGGATCAGGTACAGGACTTGGAACAGGATCGAAGACACGGCAGGCGAGATCCCTCGGTCGGGCTAACTCAGGCTGAAAAACCCACCCTCAGCGATCTTGGCCTTGTCCTCCGCGGTGACCTGGACGTTAGCCGGTGAGAGTAGGAACACCCGGTTGGTCACGCGCTCGATCGTACCGCGCAGCCCGAAGGCCAACCCGGCGGCGAAATCGACCAATCGGCGGGCATCGGCCTCATCCATCTCGGTGAGGTTGATGATCACAGGTACCCCATCGCGGAAGTGTTCGCCGATGGTCCGTGCCTCACGGTATGTGGTCGGATGCAGAGTGGTGATCTGATACCGCTGGTCCTCGTCGGGCGCCGACCGCTCACGCAACTGCACCTGCGGCGCGAGCGCCAGGTTGTCGCGGGTGTGGTAGCTCAACGCCGAGGACGGCTCCGGCGAACTCGGCCGGGTGATCGACCGTACGCTGGCACGCTCGCCCCGCTCGGGACGTTCGGTCCGCTCCGGACGGTCACCGTCAGACCGATCCAGATCAGCGGTACGGGTGCCGCTCCGCTCACTCAACCGGCCACGGTCGGTGGACCGGGCGCGTGGCACCGCCGGCTCGTCCGGCTCGTCGTCCTCGTCGGCGAACTCCTCGGCGTACCGGCTCTGCCGGTAGCGCGAGTCGCCGCGGTAACCGGCCTTCTCGTAGCCGTCGTCGTAGGCCCGCTCGTCGTCCTCTTCGACCAGCCCGAGCCAGACCCCCGCCTTGCGCAGTGCACCCATCGCCGCGCCCCTCCGTCCGCCGTGCGACACGCCCCCCGTGCCCATGCCACTGTCACGCGCGTGAACACTGCAGTGCCCACCGGTTCAAGGCCGCTCCCCGACGGCCGGTGTCCCGGTCGTCCCCCCTACCCCCCGATGGCGGTGAGTACGCCTCAAACAACACTGTTGTAGTTTGGTGTCCGTTGCCAGGCTACCGCAGCGTGGAACGCATTCCGAGCAACGCGCTACCGACGCGCACATGTGTCGCGCCGTAAGCGATCGCCGCCTCCAGGTCACCACTCATACCGGCGGAGAGCAGTCCGGCCCCCGGATGGTCGGCCCGCAGCCCGGCGGCCAGCTCGGCCAGGCGCGCGAAGGCCCGTTCCGGTTCCCAGCCCAGCGGCGCCACCGCCATCAGCCCGGCCAGCCGCAACGCGTCCCGGCCGGCGATCTCGTCGGCCACCCGCTCCAGCCCCCGGTCGTCGTCGGCGCTGCCCGCCAGTGCCCCGCCCCGCTCGGCGTCGCCGTCGATGCTGACCTGCACCAACACCTCGAGCGGCCGGTCCCGGTGGCGCGCCGCCGCGCCGGCCAGCGCCCCCGCCAGACGTACGCTGTCCACCGAGTGCACCAGGTCGGCGTACTCGACCACCGAACGAGCCTTGTTGCGCTGGAGCTGACCGACGAAGTGCCAGCGGACGTCCGCCCCGGCGGCGGCCACCTCGGCCGCCTTCGGTGCCGCCTCCTGGTCCCGGTTCTCGCCCAGCTCCCGCACACCGAGCCCGGCCAGCAACAGAGCGTCACTGGCCGGGTACGTCTTGGTCACCGCGATCAGGGTGACCGCGTCCCGGGGCCGACCGGACGCCTCGGCGGCGTGCGCGATGCGGTCCCGGGTACGGGCCAGAGCGTCCTGGAGTTGCGCGCGGCGGTCACGCTGCGCCGCGCTGGCTGGTGCACTCATCACCGGTCGACTCAGGAACCGTTCTTGAGGAAGTCCGGCACGTCCACGTCGTCGAAGAGGACCCGGCGGGGCGACTGGGTGGGCGCGGGCGGCGTACTCGGCGTGGCCGAGCCCGACCCGTGCGTGGCCGCGGGCTGCGGCTGGGGCGGGACCGACTTGCGCGGCGCCTCGGCCGCCTTGTACGACGGCGTACCGCCGTCGAAACCGGCCGCGATCACGGTCACCCGGACCTCGTCGCCGAGGGCGTCGTCGATGACCGCACCGAAGATGATGTTGGCGTCCGGGTGGGCCGCGTCGGTGACCAGCTGGGCGGCGTCGTTGATCTCGAAGAGGCCGAGGTCGGACCCACCGGCGATGGAGAGCAGGACACCGCGCGCACCGTCCATGCTCTGCTCCAGCAGCGGGCTGGAGATGGCCGCCTCGGCGGCCTCCACCGCCCGGTTGTCGCCCCGGGCGCTGCCGATACCCATGAGCGCGCTGCCGGCCCCGCTCATCACGCTCTTCACGTCGGCGAAGTCCAGGTTGATCAGACCCGGCGTGGTGATCAGGTCGGTGATGCCCTGCACACCGGAGAGCAGCACCTGGTCCGCCTGACGGAACGCGTCCATCATGCTGATACCCCGGTCACCCAGGGCGAGCAGCCGGTCGTTCGGGATCACGATCAGGGTGTCGCACTGGTTGCGCAGTTCTTCTATTCCCGCCTCGGCCTGCACCTGCCGCCGCTTGCCCTCGAACGAGAACGGGCGGGTGACCACACCGATGGTCAGGGCGCCGAGCTTGCGGGCGATGTTCGCCACCACGGGCGCGCCACCGGTGCCCGTACCGCCGCCCTCGCCGCAGGTGACGAAGACCATGTCGGCGCCCTTGAGCACCTCTTCGATCTCGTCGCGGTGGTCCTCGGCGGCGTTCTTGCCGACATCGGGGTTCGCGCCCGCCCCGAGGCCCCGGGTCAGCTCGCGGCCGACGTCGAGCTTGACGTCGGCGTCGCTCATCAGCAGAGCCTGGGCGTCGGTGTTGATCGCGATGAACTCGACGCCCTTGAGTCCAACCTCGATCATCCGGTTGACGGCGTTGACGCCGCCGCCACCGATGCCGACGACCTTGATGACCGCCAGGTAGTTGTGCGGAGGTGTCATCGGGGTCCTTCCCTTCGAGATTGGCGGGCGCCGACCCGTCGCGTGGCCCGGCCGGACCATGGTCGACGTCCACCCCGGTACGAGGGGCGAAGGGAAACCCTCACCCTCTACTAGAGAGTTATAGTTATGTCAACCACTGATCCTCTCCGGGCAACGTAAGCGCCCCCGCGTCCTCAACCAAGGACCCGCGCGGCGTGTCGCCACGCCCGTCCAGGATCGGTGGAGCCGACGCCCACGATCGACCCGGCGAAACTCCACTCCGGCCACCGCCAGCCGAGCCCACCGCCGGACCCGCCGGATCAGCGGATCGTGACCACGTCCGGGGAACTCACATCGATGGTGTCGGTGCGCTGGCCGAGCAGGGCGGTCGCCACACTGGCCTTCTTGTCGCTCTCGGTCGCGTCACCCCAGACCACGGTCCGGTCGTCCGCGAGCCGCACCAGGATCCGCGCCGGCCCCTCGACCGCCACCTCGACGAGCCCCTCACGCAACTGCGGGGTCAACGCGCCGAGCACCTGCAGGGCGGCCCGGGTCGCCGGGTCGTCCCGCCCTGGTCCGGGGACCTGAACCAGCGGCAGCCCGGCCGGCCGCTGGGCGACCGTCCGGAACACCACCCCGGCCCGGTCCACCACGGCGAACTGCCGGCCCTGCGGCACCACCGCCGCCGGGGTCCGCTCGACCACCTCGATCAGCAACGCGCCCGGCCAGTGTCGGGAGACCGTCGCCCGCTCCACCGGGGCCAGCGCACCGACCCGGTCACCGACGGCGGCCAGGTCCACCCGGGCCAACGGCTGCCCGTCCGGCACCGCGGCCGCCTCCCGTACCTGCTCCGGGCTGACCAGGTCGGTTCCGGTCACCCGTACCTCGCCGACCCCGAGCAGCGAGGTGCCGTAGACGACCCAGCTGACCAGGCCGGCGAGGGCCAGCACACCGCCGGCGATCGCCCACGGCAGCACCGCGCGCAGCTGCCGCTGGCGGGCCCGACGCATGAACCGCCGGGCCGACGGCGGCACCGCGTCGCTGCCGGCCCGGACCAGACGCCAACGCCGTCCCGCGCCGCTGCGCCCGACCGACCCGGACCCGCCCCGGCCGTTGGAGCCGGAGCCGACGGACGAGCCGGTCGACCCGGCGCCCGAACCGGAGGCCCGGCCGCGCGGCGTACCCGGTGTCACGCGCCGGCGGCGGCCGGACCGGGCGCGGTGACCGGGCTGCGCCCGGCATCGGCCGTATCCGAGGCGTCGGCGAGAGCGGCGAGCAACTCGTCGCCCATCAACGAGATCGGCGGCGCGCCCATGGTCACCACCACGTCGCCCCGGGTGGCCCGCCGGACCACCTCAGCCGGCACGTCCGCCCAGGACTCAAGGAAGATCTTGCGCTCCGCCGGCAACGGCACCGCCGCGATCAGCGACGCCGCCCCCTCCCCCGGCTGGCGTACCTCACCCGGGCCGAAGACCTCCAGCATCACCACCTCGTCGGCGATGCCGAGCGCGGCGGCGAGCTGGTCCTGCAGGTCCCGCGTCCGGTAGACCCGGTAAGGCTGGAAGACCACGATCAGCCGCCCCTCCCCGGCGACCTCGCGCAGCGTCTGAAGGGACGCGGTCATCGAGGTCGGGTGGTAGGCGTACTCGTCGTAGACCAGGACGCCGTCGACCACGCCCTTACGCTCGAACCGCCGGCGTACGCCGGGGAACACGCCGAGCGCGGTGACCGCCGCCGACGCCGGCAGCCCCAACCGCAGCGCGGTCAACACGGCCGCGGCGCTGTTCAGGGCCAGGTGCCGGCCGGGTACCGGAAGCTGGATCTCGCCCAGCGACTCGCCGTCCAACGTGGCCAGGTAACGGGCTCCGGCGGCCGACGAGGCCACCTCGCTCAGCCGCAGGTCGGCGTCGTCGGCCAGCCCGTACGTGTAGACGTCGCGCCCCTCGGCGCGCAGTGCCTCGGCCAACCGGCGGGTGCCCGGGTCGTCGGCGCAGGTGACCACGAAACCGTCCGGGTCGGTCAGCCGGGCGAACTCGCCGAAGCCGGCCTCCAGCCCCGCGTAGTCGCCGTACGTGTTCAGGTGGTCCTCGTCGATGTTGGTGATGATCGAGACGTACGGCCGGTAGAGCAGGAACGAGCGGTCGCTCTCGTCGGCCTCCACGACGAAGTACTGGCCGCTGCCGTGGTGGCCGTTCGAGCCGGCCTCGGAGATCTCCCCGCCGATCACGAAGGACGGGTCCTCGCCGGCCTGCTGCAGGATCAGCGTCAGCATCGAGGTGGTGGTGGTCTTGCCGTGGGTGCCGGCGACCGCGATGGCCCGTCGGCCGATCATCGCCGCGGCCAGCGCCTCGGAGCGGTGCATCACCCGCACCCCACGCCGACGCGCCTCGACCATCTCCAGGTGGTCCTGCGGGATCGCGGTGGAGTAGACCACGGTGTCCACACCGTCGAGGTTGGCCACGTCGTGGCTCATGTGGATGGTGCCGCCGAGGGCACGCAGGCCGGCCAACGAGGGCCACTCCCGCAGTTCGCTGCCGGAGACCGGGATGCCCCGGGTGAGCAGCAGGCGGGCCACCCCGCTCATGCCGACCCCACCGATTCCGATCAGATGTACGGTGCCGAGGTCCTCGGCGGCGACCGTACCGGTCGGAGTGGACTGCGCGGTGTTCATAGGGTCAACCTTCCGTTCGCGACGGGCCGGGTCACCGGCCCACCGCCTCGTAAACGAAGTCCAGCAACGCCTCGTCGCCGTCCCGCCGGCCATAGGTGCCGACCGCGTTGCTCATCGCGGCCAGCCGGCGCGAGTCGCGCGCCAACGGCAGCACGTTCTGCTCGACCCAGCCCGGGGTCAGTTCCGCGTCGTCGACGAGCAGGCCGCCACCGGCCTCGACCACCGGCAACGCGTTGCGCTTCTGTTCCTGGTTGCTGTACGGGTACGGCACGTAGATCGCCGGCAGCCCGACCGCGGAGACCTCGGCGACCGTCATCGCGCCGCCCCGGCAGAGCATCAGGTCGGCGGCGGCGTAGCCGAGTTCCATCTGCGACAGGTAGGGCACGGTCACGTACGGCACCGGCAGGTCGGTGGGGATCGACACGGGTTCGTTGCGGGCACCGATCACGTGCAGCACCTGCACCCCGGCGCGGGCCAGCTCCTTGGCCGCCCCGGCGACCGCGAGGTTGATCGACCGGGCGCCGCCGGAGCCACCGGAGACGAAGAGGGTCGGCAGGTCGGGCCGGAGCCCGAAGTGGGCGCGGGCGGCGTTGCGCTGGGCCATCCGGTTCAGCCCGGTGATGCCACGGCGCAGCGGTACGCCGACCACCCGGGCGTCGCGCAGCGACTCGGCCTGGACCGGCTGGTGCGGGAACCCGACCGCGACGTGCTTGGTGAACTTCATCCCGAGCCGGTTGGCCACCCCCGGCGGCACGTTCACCTCGTGGATCACGATCGGCGTCTCGCGCCGCCACGCGGCCAGGTACGCCGGCACCGAGACGTACCCACCGAAACCGACGACCACGTCCGCGATGACCTCGTCGAGCACCTTGCCGGCGGCGCGCGCGGCCTTCCACATCCGGTCCGGCGTACGCATCAGGTTGACGTTGACCGACCGGGGAAGCTGGTAGGCGGGAATCTGCCGCAGCTCGTACCCGTGCGGGGGGATCAGTTCGTTCTCCAGCCCCCGGAAGCTACCCACACAGGTGATCCGGACACCGGGGTCGTGACGGCGCAAGCAGTCCGCGAAGGCCAGCAGCGGGTAGATATGCCCCCCGGTGCCACCTCCGGCAAGCACTACCGACCGCAGCGGACCCATCAGCGTCTCCTCTCGTTCGCCGGGCCGGCACGCTCGCGCGCCGCCCGACTACCCGCCGCCCGGCCGGTTTCCGACCGGGCCTGCCCGTCGCGCCGCTTACCCGATCGGGACGGGCCATCACCGGCGGCCGGGGCGGGACTCGACCGTCCGCGCCGGCCCGTTGGAAGCGGCGGCAACGGGGCCCAGACTAGTCGTACCCAACGGGCCGGCGGGCGGGCGTTCAACGCTCGGGCGGCGTCCGGTTCGGCGCGGGCGAAGGAGGCGAGCATGCCGATCGCGGCGAGGGTGACGACCAGGGCGCTGCCGCCGTCGGAAATGAACGGCAGCGGCAGACCGGTGATCGGCAGCAGGCCGGTCACCCCGCCGACGTTGATGATCGCCTGACCGACCAGCCAGGTGGTCGCCGCGGCGGCGGCGAGCCGCCGGAACGGGTCGTCCACCCGGCGGGCGATCCGCAGCCCGCTGTAGGTCAGCACGGCGAAGAGGGCGAGCACCACGGCGCAGCCGACCACGCCCAGTTCCTCGGCGATGACCGCGAAGATGAAGTCGTTGTGCGCCTGCGGCAGCCAGTCCCACTTGGCGATCCCCCGGCCGAGCCCCACCCCGAACCAGCCGCCGTGGTCGATCGCGAGCCGGGCCTCGCGCAGCTGGTAGCAGGCGTTCTCGGCGCAGTCGGGGGGCGGGTTGAGGAACGTGGTGAGCCGCAGCAGACGGTAGTTCGGTTGGTTCGAGGAGCCGGAGCCGCCACCGGAGGAGGCGGCGGCGACGAGCAGCCCGATCCCGGCGAGTCCGAGCAGGGAGAGGGTGGCGAAGACACGCATCCGTACGCCGGCCGCCCAGAGCAGGCCGACCAGCAGGGCGAGCAGGCAGAGCATGGTGCCGAGGTCGTTGAAGCCGACCAGTACGAAGAGGAGTCCGACGACCGGGAAGAGCGGCAGCGCCAGTTCCCGCCAGTAACCGAGTTCGGCGCCCTTGCGTACCACCAGGTCGGCTCCCCAGAGCACCAGACCGAACTTCGCCAGTTCGGAGGGCTGGACCTGGACCGGTCCCAGGTGCAGCCAGTTCAGGCTGGCCATCAGCGGGCCGAGCTCGCCCATCTTGAGGTCGGGGTCCCCGACGGGAAACAGCACCAGCAGCCCGTTGAGCACCAGCAGCAGGACCACGGCCAGGCCGAGCACGGGTCGCCCCAGGGCGCGGAAGGTGCGGGCCGGCAGCCGCTGGCAGGCCCAGAACGCGACCAGTCCGATCACCGCGAAGAGCGCCTGCTTGGTGAGTGCGCCGAAGGCGTTGCCGCCGTTGGCGTACTCGGTGACGCTGGTCGCCGAGAAGACCATGGTCAGCCCGATCACCAGCAGCAGACCGGCGCTGGACAGGAGCACGTAGTAGGAGGCCAGTGGCCGGTCGAGCAGGCCACGGAGGGCGGCCAGGCCGCCGGCCAGGTCCAGCTCCGCGCGGGCCGCGCCGACCGGGCCGGGTCGGGCCGCGGGGGCCGTTCCCGGCGTACGTCCGGCGCCGGGCGAGGGCCTTGGCTGCTCACCCGTCATCTCGCCCGCCCCTTTGGCCTCCCCAGCGCAGTCATCGGCCCATCATCGACGTTCACCGCACGCGCTCACCGCAGGCGCACGGTCGGCGTGTCGGATCCGGTGGTACGTCGGCCGTACCGCCCGCCCGGGGTGACCGCCGCGTCGCCGGTTGACCCGGGTCGACGCGACGGCTCCACCGGGTGGGCCGGTAACCGCCCGGCTCAGCTGACGGCGGCGAGGAAGTCGCTGTAGAACAGGCCCAGGGCGATCGCCACCCCGATCCCGGCGATGATCCAGAATCGGACCACGATATTGACTTCGCTCCACCCCGCCAACTCGAAGTGGTGTTGCAGTGGAGACATCCGGAACACCCGTTTGCCCGTGGTACGGAACGAGATGATCTGGATCACCACCGACATCGTGATGATGACGAAGAGGCCACCGATGATCGGCAGCAGCAGGACCGTCCGGGTGGACATCGCCATACCGGCGATCAGCCCGCCGAGCCCGAGCGCGCCGGTGTCCCCCATGAAGATCCGCGCGGGTGAGGTGTTCCACCAGAGGAACCCGACACAGGCACCGGCCGCCGCACCGGCGATCAGCGCGATCTCCAGCGGGTCACGTACCTCGTAGCAGTAGATCGAGGGCCTGATGTTGTAGTCCGGGTCGGCGCACCAGTGTCGGTACTGCCAGAACGCGATCAACGCGTACGCGGCCAGCACCATCACCGAGGCGCCGGTCGCCAGCCCGTCCAGCCCGTCGGTCAGGTTCACCCCGTTGGTCGAGGCCATCACGACGAAGATGAAGATGACCACCGAGGCGATCTTCCCGATCTCCAGCGCGTCGATGTCCCGGATGAACGAGAGCGTGGTCGCACCGACCGTCTGCCCGTTGGTGCTCGGGAAGTAGAGGGCGATCACCCCGAACACCGCGCCGACCAGGATCTGACCCAGCAGCTTGCCGCGCTTGTTCAGCCCGGCGCTGTTGCGCTTGCGCACCTTCAGGAAGTCGTCGATGAACCCGACCGCACCGGCGAAGACCATCAGCCCCAGCAGGACCAGCGCGGTGATGGTCGGCTGCACCTGGGCGATCTGCTGGCTCGGCAGTGTGGTCAGGGCCAGGTGACCGGCGACGTACGCGATCACGGTGGCGATGATGAACACCACCCCGCCCATCGTCGGGGTGCCCTTCTTGCCCTGGTGCATCACCGGACCCTCGGCCCGGATCGGCTGCCCCGCCTTGAGCCGGGTGAACAACTTGATCGCCAGCGGCGTGCTGAAGAGCGACACCAGGAAGGCCACGCCGATGGCGACGATGACCGCCCTCACGCGCGAACCCCTTCGGTTCCGTTCCCGGTCTCCGTCACGGCGTCGGCGCGTAACGCGTCAACCACCTCCCAGGTGCGGTAGCGCGAGCCCTTCACCAGGACCACGTCGCCCGGGCGCAGCTCGGCCCCTACCGCGGCCACCGCCTCCGCCTGATCGGTCACCAGCACCGACACTCCTCCCCAAGTCCTGACCGCCGACGCCCCGTGGTGGATCGGCGCCGCCGACTCACCAACCACGAAGAGCCGGTCGACGCCCAGGTCGGCCGCCAGCCGGCCGACCTCCTCATGTCCCTGCTGCTCGAACTCGCCGAGTTCGGCCATGTAGCCGAGGACCGCGACGGTCCGGCGGCCCCGCCCGAACTCGGCCAGCGCGCGCAGCGCGGCCGACATCGAGGCGGGGTTCGCGTTGTACGAGTCGTCGATGACCGTCACCCCGTCGGTGCGGTCGAAGACGTCCATCCGGCGGGTCGACACCAGGCGGAGTTCGCCCAGCGCCGCCGCCAGGTCGGCCAGCGGCATCCCGAGTTCACGGGCCACGGCCGCCGCCGCGAGCGAGTTGCCGACCTGGTGCCGGCCGGTCAACCCGAGCCGCACCGGTGCGCTGCCCTCCGGCGTGACCAGCATGAACGCGGGCCGACCCCGCTCGTCCATGGTCACCTCGGTCGCCCGCAGTTCGGCATCGGCGGCCTCGCCGACCAGCACCACCCGCGCGCTGGTCCGGGACGCCATCGCGCGTACCCGGGGGTCGTCGGCATTCAGCACCGCCACCCCGCCGTCGACCGCGGCCGGCAACGCCTCGACCAGTTCACCCTTTGCGGTGGCGATCCCCTCGACCGAGCCGAACTCACCGAGATGGGCCACCCCGACGTTGAGCACCACCGCGATCCGGGGCGGTGCCACGCCGGTCAGGTAACGGATGTGTCCGATCCCCCGGGCGCTCTTCTCCAGCACCAGGAACCGGGTCTGCTCGTCGGCCTTCAGCACCGTGTACGGGTGCCCCAGCTCGTTGTTGAAGGAACCGGGCGGGGCCACGGTCGGGCCGAGCCGGGCCACCAGCTGCGCGGTCAGGTCCTTGGTGCCGGTCTTGCCGGAGGAGCCGGTCAAGCCGATCACGGTCAGCTCCGGCAACCGGTCCACCACCGCCCGGGCCAACGGCCCCATCGCCGCCAGCGCGTCGTCGACCAGCACCATCGGCACGCCGTCGATCTGCCGGGTGCCGAGCACCACGACCGCGCCGGCCTCGACCGCGGTGGCGGCGTAGTCGTGCCCGTCGACCCGCTCGCCGGGAAAGGCGACGAAGAGCGAGCCGGGCTGGACCTTGCGCGAGTCGAACTCGACCGGTCCGGTGACCCGTACGGTCGGGTCGGCGGCCACCAGCCGCCCCCCGACGGCCTCGGCCACCTCGGCCAGGGTGAGGGCGATCATGACTGACCCACCAGGTGCCCGAAGCGGGCGGTGAGCGCGGCGGCCAGTTCGACGTTGTCGTCAAAGGGGAACACCTGGCCATCGACCTCCTGCCCCCGCTCGTGTCCCTTGCCGAGCAGGGCGATCACGTCACCGGGCTCGGCCAGCCGGACGGCCTCGTCGATGGCGGCGCGCCGGCCGGCCAGTTCGACGACCTCGGCGCCGTCGGTCACGGTGACCGCGCCCTCGACCACCTCCGCCCGGATCGCGGCCGGGTCCTCGGTCCGCGGGTTGTCGTCGGTGACGATCACCAGGTCGGCGCCGCGCGCGGCGGCGGCCCCCATCACCGGCCGTTTCTGCCGGTCCCGATCACCACCGGCGCCGATCAGGCAGATCACCCGGCCACCTCCCACGGTCAGCTCGCGCAGTGCGGCGAGTACGGCCACCACCGCGTCTGGTTTGTGCGCGTAGTCGACGACGCCGCGTACCGGTCCCGGGGCCTCGACCCGCTCCAGCCGGCCCGGTACGCCCGCACAGGCGCCCACCCCGGCCACCGCGGTCACCGGGTCGACCCCGGCGGCGACCAGCAGGGCGATCGCGAGCAGCGCGTTCGCGACGTTGTGCCGGCCCGGCAGCGCCACAGTGGCATCCAGCGTCAGCCCGTCCGGGCCGTGCGCGGTGAACCGCTGGGCGTAACCGGAACCGCTGATCCCGGTGGCCCACCAGGTGGCGTCCGGGTTGCCGGCGGCCGAGTAGCTCACCGTGTCCGGCTTGAACAACGGGCCCAGCGCGGGGTCGTCGAGGTTGAGCACCTCGACGTCGCAGCGGCCGTCGAAGAGCTGCGCCTTGGCCGCGAAGTACTCGTCCGCGTCGGCGTGGAAGTCCAGGTGGTCCTGACCGAAGTTGGTGTAGCCACCGGCGCTGAACCGCACCCCGCCGACCCGGCCCAGGGTGAGCGCGTGGCTCGACACCTCCATCACCACCGAGGTCACCCCCCGCTCCCGCGCCGCGGCGAGCATGGCGTGCAGGTCGGTGGCCTCGGGGGTGGTCCGTACGCTGTCCAGGCTCAGGTCGCCGAGCCGGGTCTCCACCGTGCCGATCAGGCCGGTCACCTGCCCGGCGGCGCGCAGCCCCGACTCGACCAGGTACGCCGTGGAGGTCTTGCCCGCCGTACCGGTGATGCCGATCATGATCAGCCCGGCGGTGGGTTCTCCGTAGACCGCGGCGGCGATCGTGCCGAGCACAGCCCTCGGGTCGGGTACGACCAGCGCGGGAAGGCCCGCCTCGGCCGCCGCCTGCGCCCCGGCCGGGTCGGTCAGGACCGCCACCGCACCGGCGGCGGCGACCGACGGGATGAACTCGGCGCCGTGGCGGCGCGCTCCGGGCAGCGCCGCGTAGAGGTCACCGGGCTGCACCTCGCCACTGGCGTGGGTCACTCCGGTCACCACCAGGGCGGTGTCGTCGGGCGGTTGGATCCCGAGCCGGTCGGCGAGTTCGCGGAGCCGGATCGGATTCACCGTGCGTGGACGTGGATTGCCGGGCACGGCGTCAGACCCTACCGGGTCGAGGGACCGGCACCGCACAGCCGCCCCGGTGGTTTGCCCGCACCCACCGATGATGTCCCGTATTGGCCGCTCAGCGGGGATAGACAACAAACTTCGGCGGTTTGGTCCCCGTTTGAGGCACCCGGTAATGGGTCAGGGTGAACTCCATCATCTTCTTGAAAGCGGGGGCGGAGATGTCACCGCCACCACCGCCCGGCGTGTACGCGAAGACCGCGATGACGTACTTCGGGTCCTCGGCCGGGGCCATGCCGATGAACGAGGCGACCTCGCCGGGGGCGTACTTGCCGTCGACGATCCGCTTGCCGGTGCCGGTCTTGCCGGCGACCCGGTAACCGGGGATCTGGGCCTTGGTCCCGGTGCCGTCCGGCACGGTCACCGGGGCCTCCAGCATCCCCCGGAGCACCGCCGCCGTCTCCGGGCTGATCACCTGCCGGGTCTGCGGCGCCTTGGTCGGCGTACGGGTGCCGTCCGGCGCGATCGTCTCCTTGATCAGCTGTGGCTGGACCCAGGTGCCGTTGTTCGCGATCGCGGCGTACGCGGCGGCCATCTGCAGCGGTGTCGCGTCGACGCTGTGCCCGATCGGGATGGAGCCGGGCGACGACGCGCTCCACTGGTCCGGTGGCAGCACCCGGCCGGTCGCCTCGCCCGGCACCCCCTCGCCGGTCGCCTCGCCGAGCCCGAACTTGCGCTGGTACTCGTAGAGCTTCTGCGGCCCCAGCTTCTCCCCGATCCGGATGGTGCCGATGTTGGAGGAGTAGGCCAGGATGCCGGGCAGGCTCATCTTGGTGCCCGGCGGGGCGTAGTGGGTGTCGCTGAACCTCTGGCCACCGATCCACTGCACCGGGTCGACGGTGATCGTGTCCCCCGGCTTGACCACCTTCTCCTCGAGCGCCGCGGCGAAGGTGATCGCCTTGTGCACCGAGCCCGGGTCGACCACGAAGCTGGTCGCCGCGTCCTCGCGGTCGGTCGGCAGGGTGCCCTTCCAGTCGGCGGCGCTGTACGTCGGATGGCTCGCCTGGGCCAGCACCTGGCCGGTACGGACGTCGAGCACCACGGCGGCGGCGACGCTCGCCTTGTTGCCCTTGGCCGCCGCGCTGAGGATCCGTTGGCACTCGAACTGCAGGTCCCGGTCGATGGTCAGCGACAGCGAACTGCCCGGCTTGGCCGGCGTGACCTTGTCGTAGCCGCCCGGGATGGCGGTGCCCAGGTCGCCGTGACCGGCCTCGAAGACCCGCTCGCCGTCGACCCCGTGCAGCAGGTCGTTGTAGCGGGCCTCGATCCCCTCCAGCCCGCTCATGTCGTCGCCGATGAAGCCGATCAGGTTCGCCGCCAGGTCGCCGCCGGGCACCTCGCGCCGCTCGTCCGGGCCGGTGAAGATGCCCTCCAGGTTCAGCTCCGCGATCTTCTTCGCGGTCGAGATCTCGACCCCTCGGGCGAGGTACTGGAACTGGGAGTCGCTCCCGTCCGACCGCTTCTTCTTGTTCAGGTTCTCGACCAGCGTGGAACGGGGGATGCCGAGCAGCGGGGAGAGCACGTTCGCGGTGCCGGCCACGTCCGTGACCACACTCGGGTCGGCGTACACGTAGCGCGCGTCGACGCTGTGCGCCAGCACGGCGCCGGATCGGTCGTAGATCGCGCCCCGGGGCGCGGAGAGGATCACCGATCGGTACCGGTCGCTCAGCCCTCCGTCGGCGTATGCGGGGGGTTGCACGACCTGCAGGACGATCAGCCGGATGCCGATGGTGGCGAAGAGCGCGAGCGCGAGCAGCGTGCCCAGGCGCAGCCGACGGCCGGGGTCGGCCAGCCGGGGTGGGCGCGGCGGCTTGCGGGGCGGCCGGGCGGGCGCGGCGCGGCCCCGGCCGGCGCCGCTGGCGCGGCCGTCGTTGGTGCCACCGGCGCTGGGCCGGCGGCGGGGTGCGGGGACCGGCTTGGCGACGTCGGCGGCGCGCGGGGTGCGCGGCGGCACGGTGCGGCCGGCGCCGGTGCCCCGGGTATCGGCGGGTGGGCTGGGTTCGCGGCGGGTGCGTGCGGCGCCGCCCCGGCCGCCGCCGTCGAGCACCTGCAGGGCGGGCCGGAACGGGTCCGCGGAGCGGGTGGACCGGGGGGTACGGCGCAGTTCCGGGGCGTCCCGGACGGTACGGCCCCGGGGGGTGTAGGCCCGGGCGCCGGAGATGCCGCCGAGACCGGCGTCGCCCTCGTCGGCGGCGCCCCGGGTTCCGTTGCGGGCCCCGCCGTCCCGGGCGGCACCACGTCCAGCGGTGTCCCGGCCGGCGGAGCGCGCCCCGGTCTCCCGCTCCGGGCCGGCCGCCGACGCACCGCGCCGGGACGCTGACCCGTCCCGGCGCGGTTCATCGGAGCGTGGCGACACGCTAACCCCCCGCGTTCTGCTGACTGGTGATCGAAGGCTGGCCGCCGGCCGGCTTCGGTACGCCGATCAGCCGGCCGTCCGGGAGCCGGATGAACGCCGGCGGACCGGAGTCCACCAGGCCCAGCTTGCGGGCTTCGGCGACCAGGTTGCCCGGCGCCTGGGCCTCGTCGATTTCCCGCTTCAGTTCCTGCTGCTGGAGGTCGAGCGTGGCCTGCTGCTTCTGTAGCTTGTCCAGCCGGATGGCGTTTTCGTTGATCTTGGTGTTGATCACCAGAACCCCGAGCACCCCACCGACCACCATGGCCAGGATCAGCCCGACGAAGGGCGCCCTCGGCACGCTCACCGGCAGCGGCGGAGCGACCCGCAGCGCAGGCGGGTCGACCCGACCGGAGCCGGCCGGGTGCGCCTCGCGGGCGGTGGCGCCGGCCCGAGACGCCTGCCCCGACCGCTCACCGCCGGCCGGATGCGCCGCCCGGGCGCTTTCCCGGGCGGCGCGGTCCCGCGTGCCGACCTCGGCAAGCTCCGGTGCCCGCAGCGCCGCGCTGCCCTGGATCGGAAAACTGCTCCGCGCCGAGAACTCGCGCGCCCCCCGGGCGCGAGCCTCCGAAACCGGTGCCTGGCGAGTCGCCGTCCGAGCGCGGTTGATCCGCTCCGTCGTGCTCCGCTCCGCCGCGGTCCGGCCCCCCGACCGCGGTGTGCGCGGCTCCACGCCGGTCTGGTCCCGGTGGTCGCGCTTGTTGACGTTCATGATCCCTCCCCCTCTACAGCCGTGCCGTCTGCGTCCCCTGGCCCCGATGGCCCCTTCTCCCGGTCCACGTCGGACCGACCCGGCGCGGTCGCACCGGGGATGTGCAGTGCCTTCACTCGTCGACGGGGCCGCTCGCGGTCGGCCCGCCCGGTTGCCTTCGGCCCACCCGCGCGCTCCGGGTCGACCCGTTCCGCTGCCCGCAGTCGCACCGAGGCGGCCCGCGGATTGGCCGCCACCTCTGCCTCGCTCGGCAACTCGGCCCCCCGGCTGAGCAACCGCAAGGTCGGACCGGTGCCGGGCAACTCGACCGGCAGGTCGACCGGACCGGTGCTGCGGGCCCGGCCGGCGAACGCCTGCTTGGTGATTCGGTCCTCCAGCGAGTGGTACGAGAGCACCACCAGCCGACCACCAACGGCGAGCGCGTCCAACGCGGCCGGCAGCGCCGTCTCCAGCGCGGCCAGCTCCCGGTTTACCTCGATCCGCAGTGCCTGAAACGATCTTTTCGCCGGATGCCCGCCGGTACGCCGGGCGGCGGCCGGGATCGAGTCGCGGACCAGCTCGGCGAGGAAGGCCGACGAGGTGATCCGGGACCGTTCCCGTTCCCGCACGATCGCCGAGGCGATCCGTCCGGCGAACCGTTCCTCGCCGTACACCTTGAGCACCCGGGCGAGTTCGCCGTGCGAGTAGCTGTTGACGATCTCCTCGGCGGTCACCCCACGGGTCTGGTCCATCCGCATGTCCAGCGGCGCGTCCTGGGCGTAGGCGAACCCGCGGTCGGGCGCGTCGAGTTGCAACGACGACACCCCGAGGTCGAACAGCAGGCTGTCGACGTGCGGGTAGCCGAGCCGGTCGAGCACGTCGGGCAGTTCGTCGTAGACGGCGTGCACCAGATGGATCCGGTCGGCGTACCGGGCCAGCCGGGCCCGGGCGTGGGCCAGGGCCTCGGTGTCGCGGTCGAGCCCGATCAGGATCGTCTCCGGGTGGGCGGCCAGGACCGCCTCGGCGTGGCCGGCGAGGCCGAGCGTCGCATCGACGTGGATGGTGCGGCGGTCCCGGTCCAGCGCGGGGGCGAGCAGCTCGAGACACCGCTCAAGCAACACCGGCACGTGCGTACCGCGCAGCTCCCCCATGTCGACCCCCACTGACCGGCTTCCTTGTCTGTTCACGTCTGTATGCTGTCAACCGCTCGTCATACCGCCAGATCCCCATCCGCTCTGGCCCGTCGACCGGCCCGGTGTAGGCCCGTCAGCGGATCGCGTCCCTGGCACCGGGGAAGAGGCGCCAGGAACAGGAGCGGCTGGAGATCTCGCAGTACGTCAAGCGTGCTGGCCCGCCCTACAGACCGCCTGGCAACACCCCCTCCTCGATGTCCGCGAAGTCGTCTTCGCTTTCCGCGAGGTAGGTCTCCCAGGCCCGCTTGTCCCAGATCTCCACCCGGGTACTTGCCCCGATCACCACCAGCTCGCGATCGAGTGCGGCGTACTCCCGCAGGTGCCCCGGGATGGTCACCCGGCCCTGCTTGTCCGGCACCTCGTCGTGGGCGCTGGCGAAGAAGACCCGGCTGTAGGCCCGTGCCGCCTTGTGTGTCATGGGTTGCTCGCGCAACTGGTCCGCGATCCGCTGGAACTCGGGCGTCGGGAAGACGTACAGGCAGCGCTCCTGCCCCTTCGTGATCACGACACCTCCCGCCAGTTCGTCCCGGAACTTGGCCGGAAGAATCAGCCGGCCCTTTTCGTCCAGGCGCGGGGTATGTGTGCCGAGAAACACGGCTCAACCCCCTCGCCCTTCCAGCGGCGTTCGCGGCGCCGCTGTCCCCCGGGCCGGCAGGCCCTCCCGGCCCCACCATTGGGCCCCACTCTACTCCACTTCCCTCCACCCGCAACCGGAAACGCGGGCAAACCACGGCGGTGTCATTCGCAAAACTGCACGTCAGAGGGGGTGGTGCGAAGTGGAGGGCGGTGCGCCGCCGGGCCGGCGTCCGCTTTCCGACAAAGATCAAAACCAACCTCTGGTACGCCCACGGGGCGCCCGTCCCACACCCATCGGACCCGGTTTGCACCCAGCGGTACGCCCGCAATCGGCCGCGCGACGGCCATCGGTGGAGGAAAGTGGGGAGAAAGGTGGAGGGATGGCAATGGTCGGGGAGGAAGTGGGGCAGGTCACCGGGGTCGTAACCGGACAGGCCGGCGGCCCCTGCGGGACCGAACGCCTCGTGCGACGGTCTGGACACCGCCGCTGTCCGGTAACCTCGCTCGCGTGACGGACGCGAGAATGCCCCTGCGGGCGAAGGTGGCCAGCTCCGTGTCGCGCACCGCGGCGGCGCTGTCGCGGGCCGCTGGCCGTGGCGACGGATCGGTGATCGGCGGCTGGATCGGACTGAAGATCGACCCTGACCTGCTGGCACACCTCTCCGCCGGCCGAGCCATCGCCCTCATCTCCGGGACCAACGGCAAGACCACCACCACCCGCCTGAGTGCCGCCGCCGTGGGCAAGCTCGGCACGGTGGCGACCAACTCCTTCGGCGCCAACATGCCCACCGGCCACACCTCGGCCCTGGCCAAGGCGGGCAGCACCCCGTACGCGGTGCTGGAGGTCGACGAGCACTACCTGCCCGAGGTCCTCGAAGCCACCGAACCGCACGTGGTCGCCCTGCTCAACCTCTCCCGGGACCAGCTCGACCGGGCCAAGGAGGTCAGCATGATGGCCCAGCTCTGGCGGTCCGCGCTGGTCCGCTACCCGGAACTGCGGGTGGTCGCCAACGCCGACGACCCGATGGTGGTCTGGGCCGCCACCCCACCGGAGAAACGCAGCGGGACGCTGAACACCCCGGTGGTGACCTGGTTCAGCGCCGGGCAGCGCTGGCACGACGACTCCTGGGTCTGCCCCGAGTGCGGCTCACCGATCGAACGCGCCCAGGACCAGTGGTGGTGCACCGGCTGCTGGCTGCGCCGGCCGCAACCGCAGTGGGTGGTGGAGGACGACGGCGTACTCGACCCGTCGGGTGCCTGGCACAAGGTGGTGCTCCAGCTACCGGGACGGGTGAACCTCGGCAACGCGGCCACCGCGCTCGCCGTCGCCGCCGAGTTCGGCGTACGACCGGCGGACGCGGTCTCCCGGCTCGGCGGGGTCGCCTCGGTCGCCGGCCGGTACGCCCAGGTGGTCCGGGCCGGACGGAACATCCGCCTGCTGCTGGCGAAGAACCCGGCCAGTTGGCTGGAGGCGTTCGACATGGCGGAGCACGCCCCGACCCTGCTCTCCATCAACGCCCGGGACCCCGACGGTCTGGACACCTCGTGGCTGTTCGACGTGGACTTCTCGCCGCTGCGCGGCCGGCAGGTGCTGATCACCGGCGACCGGGCGTACGACCTGGCGGTCCGGCTGGACGTCAACGAGGTGCCGTTCCAGCACGTCAAGACGTTCAGTGAGGCGGTCTCGGCGGTGCCGCCGGGGCGGCTCGAGGTGATCGCGAACTACACCGCGTTCCAGGACATCCGAGCGGAGTTGGACCGTGTCAACTAACTCGTACTTCCCGGTGAACCAGCCCAGCGGGTACGCCACGCACTCGCCGAGCGGCTCGGAGAGCACCCTGCGGATCGCCTGGATCTACCCGGACCTGCTCTCCACGTACGGCGACCGGGGCAACATGCTGATCCTGGCCCGTCGGGCCCAGCAGCGCGGCATGCCGGTGGAGACCATCGAGGTCCGCTCCGACCAGCCGCTGCCCGCCGTCGCCGACATCTACCTGCTCGGCGGCGGCGAGGACGGGCCGCAGGCGCTCGGCGCCCAGCGCCTGATCGCCGACGGCGGGCTGCACCGCGCCGTCGCCCAGGGCTCGGTGGTCTTCGCGGTCTGCGCCGGCTACCAGATGCTCGGCGGCTCGTTCTTCGCCAAGGGCGCCAAGTGCGCCGGCCTGGACCTGCTCGACCTGCACTCCGACCGGGGGCCGTCGCGGGCCGTCGGCGAGCTCGCCGGGGAGATCGACCCCCGGCTCGGGCTGCCGCCGCTGAGCGGCTTCGAGAACCACGGTGGCCGTACCCACCTCGGCCCCGGGGTCTCCCCGTTGGCCCGGCTCACCACCGGCATCGGCAACGACGGCAGCAGCGAGGGGGCCTGGCGCGGCAAGCTGCTCGGCACCTACTCGCACGGTCCGGCACTGGCCCGCAACCCGGCCCTGGCCGACCTGCTGTTGCGCTGGGCGACCGGGATGAGCAACCTGCCACCGCTGGACGACACCTGGCAGGAGCGGCTGCGCGCGGAGCGGGTGGCCGGCGTCGCCGCCGCACGGTCGTGATCGTCCCGCACCTCCGTCGGCTGCTCCGGCAGCGGTCGGTCGTGCGGTTCGGGTCGCTCCTGCTCATCCTGGCCCTCTTCGGCCTGGCGCTGCTGGTCGTACAGCCCGACCTGGCTTCGGCGCCGCGGCTGGTCGACCGGCTCGGCCCGGCAGCGCCGGTCGCCGCGGTGCTCGTCGGCGCGCTGCTGATGGTGGCGTTGGTGCCCCGGACGCTGATCACCGTGGCCTGGGGGGCGCTCTTCGGCCCACTCGGCGGCGCCGGCTACACCCTGGCCGCCGCGCTGGTCGCGGCGGCGCTCGGGTTCACCGTCGGGCGGATGCTCGGCCGCGACTTCGTGGCCGAGCGGGTACGCGGCCGACTGGCCCGGCTCGACGGTTGGTTCAGCCGGCAGAGCGTGCTCGGGGTGATCACGGTCCGGCTACTGCCGGTCGGCGGGTTCGGGCTGGTCAGCTACGGCTACGGGACGACCGGCGCACGGGTGGTGCCGTTTCTGATCGGCAGCGTGCTGGCCTCGGTACCGTCCGCCTTCGGTTACGCCGCGATCGGCGCCGCGGTGGCGGACCCGGACGAGTTCAACTGGTTGGCGGTGGCACCGGCCAGCTTCGGGCTGGTCGCCGCCGCCGTACTGGTCGCCCGTTGGCGCCGGGCCGAACGCGCGCACCGTCGGCGCGCGGCCGACACCGCACCGGACTGAACGCGCCGAACGGAAAGTGGCCGCCCCGATCGGGACGGCCACTTCTCCACTCGGCGATCAGGCGACGACGCTGACCATCCGACCGGGAACCACAATGACCTTGCGGGGTTCCTTGCCGGCCAGTTGGTCGGCGATCTCGGCCAGCGCGGCGGCGCGTACGGTCTCCTCCGACGCGTCGGCGGCGACCTCGACCCGTCCCCGGACCTTGCCGTTGATCTGCACCGGGTACGTGACCGTGTCGGCCACCAGCAGCGCCGGGTCGGCGACCGGGAACGACGCGTACGTCAGCGAGCTGTCGTGGCCCAGCCGCTGCCACAGCTCCTCGGCGATGTGCGGGGCGAACGGCGCCAGCATCAGCACCAGTGGTTCGGCCACCTCACGGGGCGTACCGGCCAGCCGGGTCAGCCCGTTGGTCAGCTCGATCAGCTTGGCGATCGCGGTGTTGAACCGGATCGCGTCCATGTCGGCGCGTACCCCGTCGATGGTCTTGTGCAGCAGCCGCCGGGTCGGCTCGTCGGCCGGTGTCTCCACCACCCGCGAGGCGCCGGTGTTCTCGTCGACCAGGGCCCGCCAGACCCGTTGCAGGAACCGGTACGACCCGACCACCGCCCGGGTCTCCCACGGCCGGGAGACCTCCAGCGGTCCCATCGACATCTCGTACACCCGGAAGGTGTCCGCGCCGTACGCCGCGCACATCTCGTCCGGCGTGACCACGTTCCGCAGCGACTTGCCCATCTTGCCGTACTCGCGGCGGACCTGGTTGTCACCGTGCCAGAAGCCGCCGTCGCGCTCGGCCACCTCGGCCGCCTCGACGTAGCGTTCCCGCTCGTCGGTGTACGCGTACGCCTGGATCATGCCCTGGTTGAACAGCTTGCGGAACGGCTCGACCGAGGAGACGTGCCCCAGGTCGTACAGGACCTTGTGCCAGAACCGGGCGTACAGCAGGTGCAGCACGGCGTGCTCGGCGCCGCCGACGTACAGGTCGGTGCCGCCGGTGTCGCCGGTGTCGCGGGGGCCCATCCAGTAGCGCTCGTTGGTCGGGTCGACGAACCGGTCCGAGTCGGTCGGGTCCAGGTAGCGCAGTTCGTACCAGCAGGAGCCGGCCCACTGCGGCATCACGTTCGTCTCGCGGGTGTAACGCTTCGGCCCGTCACCCAGGTCCAGCTCCACCTCGACCCAGTCGCCCTTGCGTGACAGCGGGGTCTCCGGGTTCGAGTCGGCGTCGTCGGGGTCGAAGGTGCGGGGCGAGAAGTCCTCCACCTCGGGCAGTTCGACCGGCAGCATCGACTCGGGCAGCGCGATCGGGGTGCCGACCTCGTCGTAGACGATCGGGAACGGCTCGCCCCAGTAGCGCTGCCGGCTGAACAGCCAGTCCCGCAGCCGGTAGGTGACCGCGCCCTGGCCGTACCCGTTGGCCTCCAGCCACGCGATGATCGCCGCCTTGGCCTCGGTGACGCCCAGGCCGTCCAGGTTCAGGCCGCGCTCCGGCGCGCTGCTGTTGATCGCCGGGCCGTCCCCGGTGTACGCCTTGCCGTCGAAGCCGGCCGAGGGCTGCACGGTACGCAGGATCGGCAGGTCGAAGACCTCGGCGAAGGCCCAGTCCCGCTCGTCCTGACCGGGCACCGCCATGATCGCCCCGGTGCCGTAACCGGCCAGCACGTAGTCCGCGATGAAGATCGGGATCGGCGCACCGGTGACCGGGTTGGTGGCGTACGCGCCGACGAAGACACCGGTCTTCTCCTTGGCGTCGGCCTGCCGCTCCACGTCGGTCTTGGCGGCGGCGGCCTTGCGGTACTCCTGGACCGCGATGCGCGGGCTGGCGTGCCCGCCGGTCCAGGCGTCCCGGGTCCCCTCCGGCCAGACCGCCAGGACCAGCAGGTCGACCAGTTCGTGCTCGGGCGCCAGCACCACGTAGGTGGCGCCGAAGATGGTGTCCGGGCGGGTGGTGAAGACCCGGATCGGCGCGACCTCCGCCCCGGTCTCGACCGGCGCGGCGACCGGGAAGTCGACGTGCGCGCCGACCGAACGCCCGATCCAGTTGCGCTGCATCAGCTTGATCGGCTCCGGCCAGTCCAGCCGGTCCAGGTCCTCCAGCAGCCGGTCGCCGTACGCGGTGATCCGCATCTTCCACTGCTTCAGGTTCCGCTTGAACACCGGGAAGTTGCCCCGGTCGGAGCGGCCGTCGGCGGTGACCTCCTCGTTCGCCAGCACGGTGCCCAGCCCCGGGCACCAGTTGACCGGCGCCTCGGAGACGTACGCCAGCCGGTGGTCGTCGACGATCACGCGCCGCTGCGCGGCGGACAGCTCGCCCCAGGGCTGGCCGTCCGGGGTGGGCCGGGTGCCGGCCTCGAACTCGGCGACCAGCTCACCGATCGGCCTCGCCTTGCGCGCCGCCGGGTCGTACCAGGAGTTGAAGATCTGCAGGAAGATCCACTGGGTCCAGCGGTAGAAGTCGGTGTCGATGGTGGCGACCGAACGCCGGTCGTCGTGCCCCATGCCCAGCCGCCGCAGCTGTGCCTTGTACCGCTCGATGTTCGCCTCGGTGGTGGTCCGGGGGTGGGTGCCGGTCTGCACCGCGTACTGCTCGGCCGGCAGCCCGAACGCGTCGAAGCCCATCGCGTGCAGCACGTTGCGGCCGGCCATCCGCTGGTAGCGGGCGTACGAGTCGGTGCCGATGTAGCCCAGCGGGTGCCCGACGTGCAGCCCGGCGCCGGACGGGTACGGGAACATGTCCAGCACGTACAGCTTCTCCGCCCCGGCCCGGGGGTGGTCCGGGTCGGCGAGCGGTCCGACCGGGTTCGGCGCGTGGAACGTGCCCCACTTCTCCCAACGGTCCTGCCAGCGCTGCTCGATCTCACCCGCCAGCCCGGCGGTGTATCGATAGGGCGGAGTGTCCGCCGCCGGCTCGACTGTCTCGGTCATGTCGTCTCCTCGCCGCGCTCACCGTCGTGCGTCTCAAGGCCCGTTCCGCGCATCTCCGCGGGGGCGTTTCGTACTCCAGGGACATGCTTTTTTCGGGCACAAAAAAGCCCCTCGCGCAGGAGGGGCAGCCGTGCCGTCACGCTTGTCAGCGTCAGCACGGCTCGCTAAGGAGCAGGTAGGCCCGGGCCATACCCGGCAGTCTACGCCTTCGCCAGATGGCCTGTCGCGCCGGTTCGACCGTCGGCACGGTGGCGCCGAGCGGTCAGCAGGACCGACGTGTGGTCGGCGTGAGCGCGAGTTACGGCTAGCCTGATTCCAAGCGGGTGATCCGAGCGAGCCCGGCGGACGTATTTTCCCGTGAACCTTACGGCCGGCCCAGCAGGTCTGGACAGAGAAGCCGTGCAGCGACGAGGAGGAGGCCCGTGACACAACAGACGTGGGACGAGTTGGGCGGCGCGCTACAGCCCGACGAGTTCCGTACCGCCAGCGAAGCCATCGTGGCCAACATCGAACAGGTCATCGAGGGCAAGACCGCGACGGTACGGCTCGCGCTCGCCGTCCTGCTCGCCGAGGGTCATCTCCTGATCGAGGATGTCCCCGGGGTCGGCAAGACCAAACTCGCCAAGGCCCTCGCCCGATCGATCGACTGCTCCGTGCGACGCATCCAGTTCACCCCCGACCTGCTGCCGAGCGACGTCACCGGGGTCAGCGTCTACAACCAGGAGACGCACGACTTCGAATTCAAGCCGGGCGCGGTCTTCGCCAACCTGGTCGTCGGCGACGAGATCAACCGCGCGTCGCCGAAGACCCAGTCGGCTCTCCTCGAGTGCATGGAGGAGCGTCAGGTCACGGTCGACGGTGTCACCTACGAGCTGCAGACCCCGTTCATGGTGATCGCGACCCAGAACCCGATCGAGATGGAGGGCACCTACCCGCTGCCCGAGGCCCAGCGCGACCGGTTCACCGCCCGGATCGCGATGGGTTACCCGGACGCCGGGTCGGAGCTGGCGATGCTCGACGGCCACGGTGGCGTGGACCCGTTGCGCGCACTCCAACCGGTCGCCGACGCCGAGACCGTACGTCGCCTGATCGCGACCGTACGCGACATCCACGTCGCGGACGCGGTCAAGCAGTACGCCGTCGACCTCGTCACCGCCACCCGCGAAGCACCCGACCTGCGGCTCGGCGCCTCCCCCCGGGCGACCCTGCAACTGCTGCGCACCGCCCGCGCGGTGGCCGCGCTGGAGGGTCGCGACTACGTCCTTCCGGACGACCTGCAGGCCCTCGCCGTACCGGTGCTCGCGCACCGGATCATCCCCACGGCGGACGCGCAGCTCGCCCGGCGGACCACCGACGCGGTCGTCTCCGACCTGGTGCACCGGTTGCCGTTGCCGCACGAACGGCAGCAGCGCTCGCAGTACGACACCCGTCCCGCCCCCGCGCCGGACGGCAAGGGCCGATCCCAGTACGAGCCGCGGAGGCGGTGACCGTGCGCGAGGCACTACGCGGCCTCACCACCCGTGGCCGGTCCTTCCTCGCCGCGGCGGTGGCGGCGGCGATCTCCGCCGCCATCCTGGGCGAACGGGACCTGCTCCGGGTGGCGGTACTGCTCGCGGTCCTGCCGCTGCTGGCGGCGGCGTACGTCGGGCGCAGCCGTTACAAGCTGGCCTGCAGCCGGTCGCTGGAGCCGCAGCGGGTGCCGATCGGTGCCAGCTCCCGCGTCGTGCTGCGGTTGCAGAACATGTCCCGGCTGCCGACCGGGACCCTGCTGCTGGAGGACCGGCTGCCGTACGCGCTGGGCAGCCGGCCCCGGGTGGTGCTGGAGCGCCTCGGCGCACACCAGGCCAGCTCGGTGGCGTACACGGTTCGCGCCGACGTCCGCGGCCGGTACGAGGTCGGGCCGCTGGTGGTCCGGCTGACCGACCCGTTCGGGCTCTGCGAGCTGACCCGGGCCTTCCCCAGCGTCGACCGGCTGACCGTCATCCCCCAGGTCACCGCCCTGCCCACGGTCCGACTCGCCGGCGAGTACGCCGGCAGTGGCGACAGCCGGGCCCGGTCGGTGGCGGTGCACGGCGAGGACGACGCGGCGACCCGGGAGTACCGGCGTGGCGACGACCTGCGCCGGGTGCACTGGAAGTCGACCGCCCGCACCGGTGAGCTGATGGTGCGGCGGGAGGAGCAGCCGTGGGAGAGCCGGGCGACGGTGGTGCTGGACACCCGCGCGGTGGCACACCGGGGTGAGGGGCCGACGGCCAGCTTCGAGTGGGCCGTCTCGGCCGTCGCCAGCGTCGCCGTGCACCTGCGCCAGTCCGGCTACAAACTGCGCCTGGTCAGCGGTTCGGGGATGGACGCGGACGCGACGGAGGGCGGCGGCGAGGGTCTGCTGCTGGACCACCTCGCCGACGTCCGACTCAGCCAGCGGGGCGATGTCGCCACCCTGGTCGAGCAGGTCCGGCAACGCTCCGACGGCGGTCTGGTCATCGCTGTCCTCGGCACCCTGAGCACCGCCGAGGCCGAGGTCCTGGCCGGGTTGCGGGGCAACGGCGCGACCTGTCTGGCCTTCCTGGTCGACAGCACGACCTGGCTCACCCTGCCGGCACCGGCCAGGGCCGAGGCCGACCACGCCCACGGCGCCGCCGTGCTGGCGCTGATGCAGAGCGGCTGGCGGGTGATCGGGGTCGAACACGGCAGCCGGTTGCCGGCGTTGTGGCCGCAGGCCGCCCGCGGCTCGCAGGGCTTCGCCTGGCGGGCCGCGATGGCCGAGACCGTGGCCGGAGGGATGCGATGAGAGGACGCCGTCACCTGGGGTTCGTCGCCGCGGCGGCGACCCTGCTCGCCGCCGCGCCGATGTCGGCGATCTTCGAACGGTGGACCTGGCTGCTCGACTCGGCGATCGCGGTCGCCCTGATCGCCGGGGTGGCCACGCTGACCCGGTCGCTGCGGGCACCGGTCTGGGCGCAGGTGCTGAGCATGCTCGGCGCACTGCTGCTCGGGCTGACCTGGATCTTCCCCGGCGGCGGCGAACTGCTGGGCGTGGTCCCGACCCCCGACACGATCGCCCACTTCGGCGCGCTGCTGAACGGCTCGGCGACGGACATGCGGACGTACGGGGTGAAGGTGCCCGACACCGATCCGCTGCTCTTCGTGGTGGTGCTCGGGGTCGGCGCGGTCGCGATCGTGGTGGACCTGCTCACCGTCGGGCTGCGCCGGCCGGCGCTGGCCGGGCTGCCGATGCTCGCCATCTACTCGGTACCGGTCGCGGTCTATGTGGACAACGTGCCGGCGATGCCGTTCGTTGTCGGCGCGATCGGCTTCCTCTGGCTGCTGGCGGCCGACAACGTCAACCGGGTACGGCACTTCGGCCGCCGGTTCACCGGCGACGGCCGAGACGTCGACATCTGGGAGCCGTCACCGCTGGCGGCGGCGGGTCGTCGGCTCGCGGTGGTCGGGGTGGTGATCGCGGTGCTGCTGCCGCTGGCCGCACCGCAGATGACCGACGGGCTGCTCAACCGGTTCAACAACTCCGGCACCGGCATCGGCGAGGGCAACGGCCGGGGTGGCCCCGGTGGCGGGGTCCAGCTCTTCTCGGCGCTGCGCGGTCAGCTCAACCAGACCGCGGTGACCGACTACGTGAAGGTCACGACGAATGAACCGGAGCCGTTCTACCTGCGGTTCGCCACCGCCGACCGGGTGCGTTCGGCCGGGTTCGACCCCCGTCCGTCGACCGGCTCGCCGCTGAACCAGTTGCCCGACCCCAGGGTCGGGGCGGCGCCCGGGATCTCGTTCAACACCTACCGGGCGCAGGTCGAGGTGACGAACTTCAACATGCAGATGTTGCCGATCTACGCCAACCCGGTGGGCTTCTCCAACCTCGACGGCAACTGGCTCTACGACAAGAGCGCGCAGGTGGTCTTCTCCAACCGGCGGCTCTCGAAGGGCAAGAAGTACTCGTTCGACTACGTCCGGGCGACGTACACGCAGAAGGTGCTGGAGGGGATCAAGCCGCTCGCCGGGAACGACCCGATCCGCGCGAACTTCACCGAGGTGCCGCAGGTGCCGGAGGTCGAGCAACTGGTCGGCGAGCTGACCCGGGGCAAGACCACGCAGTACGCGAAGGTCCGGGCGATCTACGACTACTTCTCCCGGGACAACGGTTTCACGTACAGCCTCAGCACCGAGGGCGGGACCAGCGGCGAGGACATCGTCAACTTCCTCGACAACAAGGTCGGCTTCTGCCAGCAGTACGCGAGCGCGATGGCGTGGCTGGTCCGGGCGGCCGGCATCCCGAGCCGGGTGGCGTTCGGTTTCACCGTCGGCGGAAGCGAGCGGGAGAACTCGTACACGCTGACCAACCTGAACATGCACGCCTGGACCGAGATCTACTTCGCCGGGGCGGGCTGGGTGCCGTTCGACGCGACCCCGGCGGCGAACGTGACCGGCTCGACCCGTACCGACTGGGCGCCGGACACCGACGCCCCGGACCCGGTCGCACCGGCTGCGGCGCCGTCGGCGGCCCCGGGGGCGAACGCCACCGCCGGACCGGACGCGGCGGACCGGCCCGAGCGGGGCTTCGACGACCCGAACCTGGCCGGCGGCGGCACGCTCAGCACCGACACGACCACCTGGCCCTGGTGGACCGCGAGTGGGGTGCTGGCGCTGCTGCTGCTGCTCGCCGGACCGGCGATGCGCCGCTCGGCGCTGCGCCGCCGGCGACAGCTGCGTACGGAGGCGGCGACCAACGCGGTGGCCGCCGAGGGTGATCCACCGCCGGGCGTGGTCCGGGTGGTGGTGACCGGTGGCGAGGCTGATCGGGCCCGGGCCGACGCGCACGCCGCCTGGGACGAGTTGCTCGACACGATGGTCGACTTCCGGGTCCAGGTGGACCGGACCGAGACGCCCCGGGCGACCGCCGAACGGTTGATCACCCAGGATCTCGGCGAGACCGGGTCGGAGGCCGCTCGACTGCTGGGCCGGGCCGAGGAGCGGGCCCGCTATGCCCGTACCCCGCTCGCGGGTGGGGAGTTGAACCCGGCCCTGCGGACCGTACGTCAGTCGCTCGCGGCGCGGGCCGACCGGCGTACCCGCCTGATGGCGACCGTGTTGCCGCCGTCGGTGTTGCTGCAGTGGCGCCTGGCGGTCATGGATGGTTCGGAGCGGTTCGTCGCGGCTACCGGGCGGTTCCGTGACGGGCTGCTGCGGTGGAGCCCGCGGCGGCTGCTCGCCAACCGGACGGCGGCCCGGTGACGGGGGCGCGCTGACAGAATCGAAACCCGTGGTGTCCCGGTACTGGTCGGGGCACCACGGGTTTTCGTTTGGGACGAATCACGTTTGGGACGAAACAGCACGAAAAGGAACTAAGTCGGCAGAAAAAACCCGCCGACCACCGCCGGAGGGACGTTCCGGCGGGCCGTCACGCGGGCGAACCCGCGATGACGGAAACACCTGCGGTCAGCGGTGACCCTCCGGCCGTTGCCGCCACCGGTCCTCGAGACGATCGATCAGCGACATCCGCCGACCCCGCGTACGACGGCTGGTCGAACCGCCGACCACGCGCAGATCGGGCGTCTGCGCCTTGCGATGCGACTGCATCGCAAATGCCGCCGCGCCGAGCATGACCACGAAGCCGGCCACTCCGAGAAGTGAGGTCTTGCTCACCGTGCCGTAAACGACCAGTGCAAGGCCAGCGATGATCACGCCAGCGGCGACGAGCAGGCGACGTCGCGCATGGAAACGCGGGTCGCTGGCACGCACAGCCGAGGCGAATTTGGGGTCCTCGGCAAGCGACTGTTCGATCTGCTCGAACAGTCGCTGCTCGTGCTCCGAGAGCGGCACGGCACTCCTCCCCGGTCACGTTGAGTCGGTCCGGTCGGACCGACAGACCGTGGCAGCCAACCGGCTGCTTGACGCAAGTCTACGAGGGGGCTCGCGGCTCGGAAAGCGGGACGACCTACGGTCGCGCCTGATTTTCCGTCCGCCGCAGGTCATCACGTCCCAACAGACTCGCTGGACGCACCACCGGACGACCAAAACGAGCCGCCGCGGCGTCCGCGGCGGCCTCGGCCTCCCGCCAACCACGCTCCGGCTCGTCCAGGGTGAGCTGTCTTGGCGTCTCCCGGGCGTCGGTCAGCCCCTCCATCCGGACCCCCACGAGCCGAATCCGGTCAGTCGATTTGAGCGCGACGAACAGTGCCCAGGAGACCTCGAACAACTCATGGGCGACATCGGTGGCACCCGCCAGGGTCCGGGAACGGTTGACCGTACGGAAATCCGCCGTCCGGACCTTGATCGAGACCGTCCGCCCCACCTGCCCCGCCCGCCGCATCCGTACGCCCACCTTCTCGGCCAGGGCGAGCAGTGCCCTCCGAATCGCCTCCGGGTCACTGATGTCGGTGTCGAAGGTGACCTCCGCGCCGATCGACTTCTCCACCTGCTCCGGGCTGACCGTCCGGGGATCACGCCCCCAGGCCAGCTCGTGCAGGTGCTGGGCCGCCGCCTCACCGACCGCGCCGCGCAGCATCTCGATCCGCGCCTGGGCCAGGTCGGCGACGGTGTGCAGCCCGAACCGGCGCAGCGTCTCGGCCGACCGCTCCCCCACCCCCCAGAGCGCCTCGACCGGCAGCGGATGCAGGAACTCGAGCACCCGCCCCGCCGGCACCACCAGCAGCCCGTCCGGCTTGGCCCGGGTGGAGCCGAGCTTGGCGACGAACTTGGTCGGCGCCACCCCGACCGAACAGGTGATCCGCTCCTGCTCGCGCACCCTGGCCCGGATCAGCCGGGCGATCTCGACCGGGCGCCCCAACAGCCGTCGCGCACCCGCCACGTCAAGAAAGGCCTCGTCCAGCGAGAGCGGCTCGACCAGCGGGGTGACCTCGCGGAAGATCTCCATCACCGCCCGCGAGGCGGCCGAATATTCGGCGAAGTCCGGCGGTAGGAACACCGCCCCGGGGCAGAGCGCCCGTGCCCGCATCGTCGGCATCGCGCTGTGCACCCCGAACCGCCGGGCCTCGTAGCTGGCCGAGCTGACCACGCCACGCGGACCGATCCCGCCGACCACCACCGGCCGCCCCCGCAGCTCCGGCCGCTTGCGCACCTCGACCGCGGCGAAGAACGCGTCCATGTCGACGTGCAGGATCGGGCAACCCTCGTCGTCCCCGTCCGGACCGAAGCGCGCCTGGTCACCGCTCGACCCGGAGCCGCCGGCCGAACGGGGTGGCACCGCCTGGCTCCGACCCATGTCCGCAGGCTAGACCCCGGGTACGACAGCACCTCACCTGCCGCCGTGTGCCGGGCCGGGTCGGGACGGCGGCCGGCGGACCCGTGCCGCCCAGCCGGGACGTCGAGGCGTTCCGGCGGGTACTCCTCGTCACCTCGACGACCTCTCGCCGCACCGGTGTGACAGACGACGGGCACGATGTGCCCGAACCGTGCCTCCATGCCGTCGTGGGGTGTCGGTCCCGTTGCCGGTCGGCGACGCATGACGAGCGGAGACACCACCACCGTGAGCACCACCGAGGTCCGGCCCACGCACGACGTACCCGACACACGCCGTCCGGCCGGGGCGGCACTGTTCGCGCTCGCGCTCGGCGGCTTCGGCATCGGCACCACCGAGTTCGCCACCATGGGCCTGCTGCCACAGATGGCCGACGACCTGCACGTCTCCATTCCGGCGATGGGGCACGGCATCACCGCGTACGCGTTGGGTGTCGTCGTCGGCGCGCCGGTCATCGCGGCCCTCGCGGCGCGGGTGCCCCGGCGCGGGCTGCTGCTCGTGCTCATGCTCGCCTTCGTGGTGGGCAACGCGCTGACCGCTGTCGCGCCCGGCATCTGGTCGCTGGTCGGGGCCCGGTTCCTGACCGGTCTGCCGCACGGTGCCTACTTCGGCATCGCCTCCGTCGTGGCGGCCGGGCTCGTCCCGCCGGACCGCAAGGGCCGAGGGGTGGCGCGGGTCATGGTCGGGCTGACCGTGGCCAACATCGTCGGCGTACCGCTCGTCACGCTCGCCGGACAGATGTTCGGCTGGCGCGCCTCGTACGCGCTGGTGGCCGGGATCGGCGTCGTGACGATCGTCGCCGTCCGGCGGTGGGTGCCGCCCGTGGCCGCCCCGGACGGGGCCAGCATCGCCCGAGAACTGGGTGCGTTCCGCCGGGTGCACGTATGGATCGCGCTGCTCACCGGCACCGTCGGCTTCGGTGGCATGTTCGCCGTCTACAGCTACGTCGCGCCGACCCTCACCGACGTCGCCGGGATGCCGGCCCGGGCGGTGCCGTGGGTCCTCGCCGTCTTCGGCCTGGGGATGACCGTGGGCGCGTTGCTCGGCGGGCGGCTCGCCGACCGGTCGGCGCTCGCCACGCTCATCGGCTCGCTCGTCGCGATGACCACGGTCCTCGCGCTCTACGCGCTCACCGCCTCGTCACCGGTCGCCGCCGTGCTGCTCGTCTTCGCGATCGGGCTGGTGTGCCAGGCGCTCGGCGCCGGTCTCACGATCCGACTCATGGAAGCCTCGCCGGACGCGCCCGCGCTGGCGGCGTCGTCGAACCACTCCGCGCTCAACCTGGCCAACGCGATCGGGGCGTGGCTGGGCGGCGTCATGATCGCAGCCGGACACGGTTACCTGGCAACGGCGTGGGTCGGCGCGGCGCTGTCGGTCGCCGGGTTGCTGTTCGTGGGCGGCTCGGTGCTGGTGCCGCGCCTGGCGGGTGGGCGCGCTCCGCGAATCTGACCACAGCGTGTTAGGAAGGGGCCCTTGTACCACCGAATCCGATAACAGGGGGCCCTTCCTTACCGGGCGAGGAGTTTGTCCAGGGTGATCGGGAGGTGGCGGATCCGTACGCCGGTGGCGTGGTGGACGGCGTTGCCCACCGCCGCCGCCGTACCCACGATCCCGACCTCGCCCATCCCCTTGCTTCCCATCGGATTCACGTACGGGTCGTGCTCCTCCACCCAGTACGCCTCGACCGAGCCGACGTCGGCGTTGCTCGCGATGTGGTACTGCGCCAGGTCCTGGTTGACCACGTGCCCGAACCGCCGGTCGAGCACGCTGTGCTCGTGCAGCGCCATGGAGAGCCCCATGGTCATCCCGCCGATCAGCTGTGACCGGCCGGTCTTCGCGTTGATCACCCGCCCGACGGCGAAGACCCCGAGCAGCCGGGGTACGCGTACCTCACCGGTCTCCTCGTGCACCCGCACCTCGGCGAACTGGGCGCCGAAGGTGTCCATGGCGAACTTGCCGATGTGCGGGTTCACCGGCATCGACTCCTCGACCTGGAGACCGTCGGGCGGCACCTGCCCGCCGTGCTGCTCGGCCAGGGTGCGACGGAACCTGTCCGCCGCCGCGACGACGGTCGACCCCCAGGAGGCCAGCCCGGCCGAACCGCCCGCCGAGATGGCCGTCGGCGTCGCGGTGTCGCCGATGGCGAGGTCGATCCGGTCGACGTCGACATCCAGGGCGTCGGCGGCGATCTGGGTCAGCGCGGTCCAGGTGCCGGTGCCGATGTCGGCGGCGGCGATCTCGACCGCGTACCGGCCGTCCGAACCGAGCCTGATCCGGGCCGTCGAGCCGGGGAATTCGAGCACCGGATAGGTGGAGGCGGCCACCCCCGTACCGACCAGCCAGCCCGCCTCCCGGCGGACGCCCGGGGTCGGGTCCCGCCCCTCCCAGCCGAACCTGCGGGCACCGTCACGCAGGCACTCGACCAGGTTCCGGCTGGAGAACGGCAGCCCGGTGGTGGGATGCACGCTCGGCTCGTTGCGGATCCGGAACTCGATCGGGTCCAGCCCGCAGGCGATCGCCATCTCGTCGACCGCCGTTTCCAGCGCCCACATGCCCGGGGCCTCGCCCGGCGCGCGCATGATGCTCGGTGTCGGTACGTCCAACGCGGCCAACCGCTGGGTGCTGCGCCGGTGCGGTGCCGCGTAGACGGTCTGGGTCATCCGGGTGGCGTGCTCGGCGAACTCGCTGAGCTTCGAGGTCTGCTCCACCGAACTGTGCCCGATCGCGACCAGGCGGCCGGTCGCGTCGGCACCGAGCCGTACCCGCTGGATGGTCGGGCTGCGGTAGCCGACCTGGGCGAACATCTGCTGACGGGTGAGGGTGAACTTCACCGGCCGACCGGGCAGTGTCCGGGCGGCCATGACCGCCAGCACCACATCCGCGCGCGGCAGGACCTTGGAACCGAACGCGCCGCCCACGTGCCGGGACACCACCCGGACCTGGTCGGCGTCGAGTGCGAACAGGCCCAGCACCGTCTGCTTGACCCGGTACACGCCCTGGGTCGAGACGTAGAGGGTGAGCCCGGCGTCGGTCCAGTGCGCGATGGTGGCGTGCGGCTCCATCGGATTGTGGTGGAACATCGGCGTGGTGTATGTCTGGTCCAGGGTGACCGCCGCCGAACCGAGCGCGCTGTCGACGTCGCCCTGGTCGGCGTCCATCGGGAACTGCGACAGCGTCGGGGACGGGACCGACAGGTCGCCCCGGTCCGCCCGCAGGTCGAAGTCGGGCTCGTCGGCGGCGTAGGTGAACCGGACCAGGCCGGCGGCGTACCGTGCGCTCTCCGGGCTCTCGGCCACCACCGCACCGATGAACTGCCCCCGGAAGGCGACCCGGTCCGACTGGAGGACGCCGTGCTCGCCGTTCTCCACCTTGGCCAGTCGGGGCGCGTTGTCGTGGGTGAGTACGGCGTGCACCCCGGGTTCGGCGCAGGCGGCCACGGTATCGATCGCGCTGATCCGGCCGGTGGCGATGGTCGACTGCACCGGGTAGAGGTAGAGCGGCGCCTCGACCGGGTGCTCGAAGGCGTACCGGGCCAGCCCCTGGACCTTGTCCGGGCCGTCGATCCGGTCCATCGGCCGACCGATCGCCCGTGGCGTGATCGTCATCGGCCGTCCTCCGCCGCGTCGCCGGTGAGGTCGAGCAGGGTACGGATGATCGCCGCGCGGGCCAGTGGCACCTTGAAGGCGTTGCCGGGCAGCGGCTGGGCGGCGGCCAGTTCGGCGTCGGCGGCGTCGGCGAAGCTCTGTGCGATCGCCGGGGCACCCCGGAGCAGTTCCTCGGCACGGGTCGCCCGCCACGGTTTGTGCGCCACCCCACCGAGGGCCAGCCGCACGTCGCGGACCACTCCGTCCACCACGTCCACCGCGGCGGCCACCGAGACCAGCGCGAACGCGTACGACGCCCGGTCGCGTACCTTGCGGTAACGCGAGTTGGCGGCGAAGCCGAGCGGCGGCAGCTCCACGTTCATGATCAGCTCGCCGTGCCGGAGCACGGTGTCCCGGCCCGGCTCCTCACCGGGCAGCCGGTGCAGCTCGGTGACGGGGATGAGCCGGTCGCCGTCCGGTCCCCGGGTGCGCACCAACGCGTCGATCGCGGCCAGCGCGACTGCCATGTCGGAGGGGTGGGTGGCGACGCACTCCTGCGACGCCCCGAAGATCGCCATGTCCCGCTGGTGGCCCTCGCGGGCCGAGCACCCGGTTCCGGGTACCCGCTTGTTGCACGGGGTGGTGATGTTCTGGAAGTACGGACACCGGGTGCGCTGGAGCAGGTTGCCGCCGGTGGTGGCGAGGTTGCGCAGTTGTCCGGAGGCGCCGTCGAGCAACGCCTGGGAGAGCACCGGGTAACGGGTACGGATTGTCGGGTCGGCGGCCAGTTCGCTGTTGCGTACCGCGGCGCCGACCAGGATGCCGCCGTCGGGCAGGTCCTCGATCCGCTCCGAGGTGAGTCGCCGGACGTCGACCAGCAGTTCCGGTGTTGCCACGCCGAGCTTCAGCAGGTCCACCAGGTTCGTCCCGCCGGCCAGGTACGCACCGTACGGCGCGGCGGCGAGCATCCGCACCGCCTGCGGTACGTCCTGCGCGCGGGCGTAGCGCAGCGGCCTCACGACCGGGCCACCTGGGCGATGGCGGGGACGATGTTGGCGTACGCGGCGCAGCGGCAGAGGTTGCCGCTCATCCGCTCCCGGATCTCCGCCTCGTCGAGCACCACCTCGGCGTCACCGGCCGCGGTCACCGCGCTCGGCCAGCCCGCGTCGACCTCGTCCAGCATGCCCACGGCGGAGACGATCTGTCCGGGGGTGCAGTAGCCACATTGGAACGCGTCGTGCTCGATGAACGCCTGCTGCATCGGGTGCAGGTTGCCGTCCATGGCCAGGCCCGCAGCGGTGACGATCTCCGCGCCGTCGTGCGCGACGGCGAGGGCGAGACAGCTGTTGGCCCGCCAGCCGTCGAGCAGGATGGTGCAGGCGCCGCACTGCCCGTGGTCGCAGCCCTTCTTCGGGCTGGTGATGCCGAGCCGTTCACGCATCGCGTCCAGCAGCGTGGTGCGGGTGTCCACCCCCAGCGTGTATGTGGTCCCGTCCACCCGCAGCGTCACTTCGGTATCCATCGCCGCCCCCGATCGTCCGAATCACCCGAAATTATCCCAATTCAGGTATCCGGACGGTCGGTATCCCCGGTTGATCTTCCGCTGCACTCCCCAAGCCGCCAGCGGGACGGGTCAGCCTCGGACCGGGGTCAGCCTCGGACCGTCAGCAGCGGAATGGTCATCTCCGCCGCCGTCCAGGAACCGTGGTACGCCACCAGCTTCGCCTCGATCGGCGCGTCCGTCCGGCTCGCCAGCACCACGTACGACTCCCGGCAGCAGACCACCACGTCACCGATCCGGCTCAGGTGCGCCTCCGGGACCGGCCCGAACCAGCCGGCGGCGACCGCCTCGGCCCGGGAGGCCACCCACGCCGCCGGTCCCAACACCTCGGTCCAGGCGGCCCGCACGTCGTCCACCGCACCGGGCTCGGTGTGCAGGTAACGAACCCGGGGCTCGCCCGCCACCACCCGCACCCCGGCCCGCAACCGGGGATCGATATCAAGGTCGAACCGCCGGTCCGGCGGCACGTTGAGCTGCCCGTGATCGGCCGTCACCAGCAACGCGGCGTCGGCCGGCAGCCCACCGACCAACCGGTCGAGCAACCGGTCCAGGTCGGTCACCGCCGCCCGCCAATCGGTCGAGTCGACACCGGTCAGGTGTCCCCGCCGGTCGAGGTCCGGATGGTAGCCGGAGACCAGGGTCGGACCGGGGCCGGCGGAGAGCGCGGCCAGCATCTCGGTGGCGAGCTCCTCCACCCCGGCCGCGCCCCGGTAGTCGCCACCGGAGTTGGCGGCCAGGGTCAGCCCGCTGCCCGCGTACTCGGGGCGACTCACCACGGTCACCGCCACCCCGGCCGCCCGGGCCAGCTCCCACTGGGTCGGCAACGGCTGCCAACGCCGGGGCTCCGGGTCCGGCGTACGCAACCCGCCGGCCGGACCGGACCAGTTGATGTGGGTCAGCACCCGGTCGGTGCCCGGCACGTTCACCCGGAAACCCAGCACCCCGTGCGCACCCGGTGCCGCCCCGGTGCCGAGACTGACCACACTGGTCGGAGTGGTCGAGGGAAATCCGCTGGTCAGCGGCCGTCCGGTCCGGGCCGCCAGGTCGGTCAGGACCGGGGCGTACGGGGCTGCGGTGGGGAGCTGGTACCAGCCGAGCCCGTCGACCAGCAGGACCGCGATCCGGCGTACGCCCGCCATCGGGCCGACCAGGCCCAGCGGATCGGCCGCGCCCGGCACCCCGAGCACCGCCAGGGCGCTGGGCAGCACGTCGGCCAGGCTGTCGCCGCCGTACTCCGGCCGTACCAGGTCCAACGGCCCGGTGGCACCGAACGGGCCGGACCCGGCGGCCGGCCCGGTGGACCCGGTCACTCCGGCCGGCGGGCGAAAAGGTGCAACTGGGCGGCCATGTCCCGGTAGGGCGGCCGGGCCGCCGCGGCGATCTCCAGATCGAGCAGGGCCTGCGGGTCACCATCGGCGGCCGCGGCCGGAATCAGGTCGGCGAAGACCCGTACCCCGTGGGTCTGCTCGACCCGCAACCCGGCGGCGCCGAGCAGCGCCCCGGCGCCCTCCGCGTCATAACGCCGGCGCAGCGTGTCGCGCGGCCCGGCGCAGCCGTCCGGGTCTGCCAACAGCGCCGCGGCGACGTCCAGGTGACCGTTCATCGCGCGGCTTAGCACGGCCGCCGCACGGCTCGCGACCAGTACGCTGGCCGCGCCCCCGGGCCGCAGCGCGGTCGCCAGCGCCGCCACCACGCCCGCCGGATCGTCCACCACCTCGAGTACGGCATGGCAGAGCACCAGGTCCGCGCTGGCCGGCTCGACCAGCCCGGCGAGGGCGTCCCCGTCCCCCTGGACCGCCCGGATCCGATCCGCCACGCCCGCCTCGGCCGCCCGCCGGGTCAGCGCGGCGAGCGCGTCCGGGCTGGCGTCGACCACCGTCACCCGGTGCCCCGCCTCGGCCAGCGGTACGGCGAACCCGCCGGTGCCGCCGCCGACATCGAGCACGGTCAGGGCGCGCCCGGTGAGCCGGTCGAGTTCACGGCGCAGCACCGCCCAGACCACGGCGGTACGCGGGGCCGGATACGGCCCGGATGCTGGCGCCGGCCGGCCGCGCACCGCGCCGGACCCGATCTGTGTTCGCTCCACCCGGACGAGCCTAGGCCACCCGGTTCCCGCACCGGTCAGGAGAAGCCGACCGATGCCCTCCCGTGCTCCGACGCGCTCCCGCCGACGGTCGTCGCCGACCACGCCCCGCCCACCCACGGCGCCGGCCGGCCCGGTTCGGCCCGGCTTGGCCCGGCTTGGTCAGCTGTCCGGGGCTGGTCAGCGGAAGTCGCGTGAGGCGGGGGTGACCGGCGCGGCGATCGCGTCCAACCGGTCGGCGAGCAGGTTCGTCACCCCCTCGGCCCGTTCCAACCGCCCCCGTACGACCAGCGCGTTGCTGCTCCGGGCCACCTTCCGGTAACGCTGCCACAGCCCCGGCGAACAGATCACGTTGAGCATGCCGGTCTCGTCCTCCAGGTTCAGGAAGGTGACCCCACCGGCCGTACCGGGACGCTGCCGGTGGGTGACGATGCCACCGACCCGGACCCGCCGCCCCGACTCCACCCGGGCCAGCTTCGCGATCGGCACCGCGTCCAGCGCGTCGAGCCGGTCCCGGACGAACCGGGCCGGGTGGCTCTCCGGTGAGAGGCCGGTGGCCCACACGTCGGCGACCAGCCGGTCCACCGCCGCCATCCCGGGCAGGGTGGGCGCCGTCACCCCGGTCACCGTGCCCGGCAACCGGCCCGGCTTCTCCTGCGCCGCCGCGCCGGCCGCCCAGAGCGCCTCCCGGCGGGTCAGCCCGAAACAGGCGAAGGCGTCCGCGGTGGCCAGCGCCTCCAGTTGCGCGGCCGGCAGGCCGACCCGGCGGACCAGATCCGGCATGTCCGCGTACGGGCCATGGGCGTTGCGTTCCGCCTCGATCCGCTCGGCCAGGTCGGCGCCGACGGTGCGGACCCCGGCCAGCCCCAGCCGCACCACCGGACCACCCAACCCCCACCGGTGCGGTGGCTCGCCCGGTTCGCTGCCCCACCGGGTCTGCGGGGTCGACTCCAGCACCGCCTGCGCCCCGCTGGCGTTGATGTCCGGCCGGCGCACCTCGACCCCGTGCCGGCGGGCGTCGTCGACCAGGGTCTGCGGCGAGTAGAAACCCATCGGCTGGGCGTTGAGCAACGCGGCCAGGAACGGCGCCGGGTGGTAACGCTTGAGCCAGGAACTGGCGTAGACCAGGTAGGCGAAACTCATCGCGTGGCTCTCCGGGAAGCCGAAGTTGGCGAACGCGGAGAGCTTCAGGTAGACGTCGTCGGCCACCTCACCGGTGATCCCCCGCTCGGCCATGCCGGCGTAGAGGCGTTCCCGGATCCGGTCCATCCGCTCGGTGGAACGCTTCGACCCCATGGCCCGGCGCAACTGGTCGGCCCCAGCGGCGTCGAACCCGGCCAGGTCGATCGCGAGCTGCATCAACTGTTCCTGGAACAACGGCACACCGAGCGTCTTCTCCAACGCGTTGCGCATCAGCGGATGCGGGAAGGTGATCGGCTCCTGGCCGTTGCGGCGCCGGATGTACGGATGCACCGAACCGCCCTGGATCGGGCCCGGCCGGATCAGTGCCACCTCGACCACCAGGTCGTAGAACTCCCGGGGCTTGAGCCGGGGCAGGGTCGCGATCTGGGCCCGGCTCTCCACCTGGAAAACCCCCACCGAGTCGGCCCGGCAGAGCATGTCGTAGACCTCGGGATCGTCCAGCGACATGCTGCTCAGGTCGAGGGTGGAACCGATCATGTCGTACGCGTAGTGCAGCGCCGAGAGCATGCCGAGCCCGAGCAGGTCGAACTTGACCAGCCCGGCGTTGGCGCAGTCGTCCTTGTCCCACTGCAACACGGTGCGGCCGGGCATCCGCCCCCACTCCACCGGGCAGACCTCGATCACCGGCCGGTCGCAGATCACCATGCCACCGGAGTGGATGCCCAGGTGCCGGGGGAAGGTCTGCAACTCGTTGGCGTACGCGACGACGTGCTCGGGGATCTCCTCGACGTCCACGTTCGACACGCTCCCCCACCGGTCGATCTGCTTGCTCCAGGCGTCCTGCTGTCCGGGGGAGAAACCGAACGCCTTGGCCACGTCCCGCACCGCCGACCGGGGCCGGTACGAGATGACGTTCGCGACCTGCGCGGTGTGCTCCCGGCCGTACTTGGTGTAGATGTACTGGATCACCTCCTCCCGCCGGTCTGACTCGATGTCCACGTCGATGTCGGGCGGCCCGTCCCGTTCGGGGGCGAGGAACCGCTCGAAGAGCAGGTGGTGGCGGACCGCGTCGACGTTGGTGACCCGCAGCGCGTAACAGACCGCCGAGTTCGCCGCCGAGCCCCGCCCCTGGCAGTAGATGTTCGCCCGCCGGCAGAACGTGACGATGTCGTAGACCACCAGGAAATAGCCGGGAAAGCCCAGCTCGTCGATCATCCTCAGCTCGTGTTCGAGCTGCTCGTACGCCCTCGGGTGCGCCTCGCGCGGGCCGTAGCGCTCCAGCGCGCCGTCCATGGTCAACTGGCGTAGCCAGCTCATCTCGGTGTGACCGGGCGGCACCGGATAGGCGGGCAGATCGGGCGCGACCAGTTGCAGGTCGAAGGCGAGCTCGGCGCCGAACCGCGCGGCCCGCGCCACCGCACCGGGGTAGGCGGCGAACCGGGCCGCCATCTCGGCCCCGCTCCGCAGGTGCGCGGTGGCCGCCGCCGGCAGCCAACCGTCGAGTTCGTCCATGCTGCGCCGGGCCCGTACGGCCGCCAGCGCGGTGGCCAGCCGCCGCCGCGACGGGGTGGCGTAGTGCACGTTGTTGGTCGCCACGGTCGGCAGCCCGGCGCTGGCGGCCAACGCGGCGAGGGCGTCGTTGCGGTCACCGTCGGTCGGGTCGCCATGGTCGGTCAGTTCCACCGCCACGGTCTCGGCGCCGAAGAGCGCGGTCAGCCGGTCGAGTTCCCGGGCCGCCGCGTCGACTCCCTCGGTGAGCAGCGCCGCCGGCACCGGCCCCTTGCGGCAGCCGGTCAACACCAGCACGTGGTCCCGCAGGTCGGCCGCGATCTCCTCCAGGTCGTAGACCGGGCGCCCCTTCTCACCGCCGCGTAGCTGCGCCCGGGCGATGGTCCGGGCCAGTCGGGCGTACCCCTCCGGACCGTGCGCGAGCACCAGCAGGTGCCGCCCGAGCGGGTCGGGCTCACCGGCCGCCGGTCCGGGCAGGCCGAGGGAGAGCTCCGCACCGAAGATGGTGGGCAGGTGCAGCGCGCGGGCCGCCTCGGCGAAGCGCACCACACCGTAGAACCCGTCGTGGTCGGTCACCGCGAGTGCGGTCAGCCCCAGCCGGGCCGCCTCCTCGGCCAGTTCCTCCGGGTGGCTGGCACCGTCGAGGAAGCTGAAGTTGGTGTGCGCGTGCAGTTCGGCGTACGGCACGGTGTCGCCGGTGGAGGTGACCGGCCGCGTCGGTGAGGTGTAGCGCTCCCGTCGCCGGCTGCTCGGTGCCTCGTCGGCGAGCGGGTCGACCACGCGCAGGTGACCGGCCGGATCGGCGGCCGGGTCACGCCGGCCGGAGAGCGCGCGTTCCAGCTCCGACCAGGGCATCTTCGGGTTGCGGAAGCTCACCGGCGACACCCCGCGTGGACCGTTGCGCGGCGGGCCGGGTGGTCAGTCATAGACCGCCTCCACCGCCCACTGGCCCCCGGCGAGGGAGAGCAGCAGCGCACCACCGTCGGCGAGCCGTACCTGGAACCGGGCCCGCCGCCGGGCCTCGGCCGGCGCCCACCAGCGCTCGTCCAGAGGCCAGGGCCCGGCCCAGCCGACGATCTCCACCGGGGCGGCGGCGCCCACCACGAGCCGGACCGGGGCGGCACTGACCGCCAACCGGGCGGTCACCACGACCAGTTCGCCGGTGCTGTCGTAGACCGCGGCCGGCACCGGAGCGGGCAGCACCACCGCCGGCGCGGGCGGCGGCAACCGGCCCGGCCAGGGCGGTGTCGCCGGGCGGCCGGGGGTCCGCTCGTCCCCCCACGGCACCAACCGGGCCTGGTCGGACGGGGACCGCCCGCCGCCGAGCACCGCGGTCAGCACCGCGTCGGGGCCGAGGATGCCCTGCACCCGGCTCAGTGCCCGGTGTGCCCGGTCCCGTTCGGCGCCGGTCTCACCCCACAGGCCCGGTTGCAGGCCGGCCTGGGCGAGCAGCCCGTCGGGCACCAGCCGCAACCGGATGATTCCCGAGGTCGGCCGGGGCGGAACGGGACGCCCTCCGGCGCCGGGACGCCGGTTGGTCCCGGAGAGCCAGCCGTCGAGTTGCCAGCGGACCCGGTCGGCGATGGCCGCCGCGCTGAGCAGCCCGTCGTGCCGCCAGACCCGGTGCAGTTCCTGGCCGTGTTCGGTGACCGCCTCGATGCCGAGCCGGGTGCAGGCCAGGGCGTGCCCGGCGAGGGTCTCGTGCAGCCGTTCGGCGAGGGAACGGGCGGCGAACGCGGCGGCGTCGACCCGGTCGAGCGCTTCGTCGTACGTCTCGGTCACGGCCAGGTCGGGTGGCGGCCGGCGGACCGCGAGCCGCCGGTGGTCGCGGCCGGCGGCCAACTGGTGGGCGAGCGCGGCGTCGAACCCGAACCGGGCCAGTACGTCACCCGCCGGCAACGCCGCGAAATCGGCCAGGGTACGCAGCCCGAGCCGGCGCAGCAGGTCGGTCAGGGCCGGCCGGCCGAGCGCCTCGACCGGCAGCCCGGCGAGGAATTCCGGGGTGCCACCGGGCGGTACGAGCTGACCGGTACGGGCGGCCAGCCCGGCGGCGAACAGCCCGTCGGCGATGCCGATCTGGCTCTCCACCAGGCAGGTCTGGGCGACATGCTCGACGATCCGCTCGGCGGCCTGCTCCTCGCCGCCGAAGTAGCGGGCCGGGCCACGGGCGACGAGCGCGCAGGCACCCGGTCGGATCACCTCGACCCCGGCGGCGACCTCCTCGACCGCGGCGACCACCGACTCGAAGGCGCGGGCGTCCCGGCCGGGATCGTGGTCGACCACGATCAGTTGCGGGCAGCGGTTCTGTGCCTCCCGTTTACGCAGGCCACGTCGCACTCCCTCGGCTCGGGCGGCGGTGGAGCAGGCGTACACCCGATTGGCGTGCAGCACGGCGACCGGGGCGGACGCGGGCACCCCGTCGACGATCTCGGCCGCGACCACCGGCCAGTCCGGGCACCAGAGGAGCAGGGTGCGCACCGGTGCCGGTCGTTCGGCGTCCCCCGTCCCGCCGCCCATCACACCCTCCTCGACCAGCCCGTCGAGCTCGACCAGCCCGTCACGCCACCTTAGAACATGTGTTCGATTCTTGTATGGCCGGACCTCCCCTGACGCCCTGTCGACCCGCCCGGTTCGCGCAGTTGGCGGTCGCCCCGACGAGTTCTCTCCGCCACCTGGCGACCCCGGCCGCTCACGCCGGTCGGGTCCGTCACCGCGCGACCAGGGTGAGCGCGGTACGCCGACCACCGGTCTCCGGTCCGGTGGTGGGCGAACCGGGCGTACGGCTGCCGCCGGCCGCCTTGATCGTGCGGGTGACCTCGTCGCCCGGCATCCAGACCTTGATCTCCTTGGGCCGGGCGGCGGCGCCACGTCCCCGGGCGGAGACGGTCACCTCGCGCCGACGCAATCTGCCCCGACCCTGACCAAGCCCTTCCCACGCGCCCCCGATCACCTGGAGGGTGACGTCGGCTCCGGCCCACTGGCCGTACGGAACCAGCACGCTGCCGCGCTGACGGGCCCGGGCGGCCAGCCGGCCGGTGACCGAGGCGCTGATCGAGCCCGGCACAGCGACGACGACCACGTCGACCCCGTCGATCAGGGCGGCGACCACGGTCGCCCATTCCGGTCCGGGGTTCGGCACGAGGGCGAGCCGGTCCAACGCGATGCCGAGTTCGGCCGCCGCCCCCATGCCGAGGGTCGGTACGCCGACCACCGCACACCACGAACCGGTCCGGGACGCCTCGGCGAGCAGCGCCAGCAGGAGTGAGGTGCCGCCGCTGCGGGCGGGTTGGCCGGTGCCGACCGCGACCGTGCTGCCTCGTCGCAGCCCTCGGTTGGGCAGCAGACCGATCAGTTCGGGAAGCACCGGCAGGGTCCGGTGGGCACCGGCCGGATCAGGAGCGCTCGCCGGTCGAACCAGGTCCGTCAACGCTGCCGACCCGACCGTCATCCGGCCCGCCATGGGCTCACCCGTCCCCGTCTGTAGCTGTGTCGCCGATCCGATGGCGCGGTCGGACGGCCGTCGTGGTCTCCGCCGCCCGCTTCGCCTGCCCCTCGATGGTTCTCGCGGCTCAGGCGGCCAATCCGTCGAGGGCGGGTTGGTGGGACAGGCCGAGCGCGGCCTCGACCACGGCCACGAACTGCTCGGCCGAGCGGAGCAGGTCGTCGGCCTCCCGCTCGGTCACCACCCGGGGGATGCCGGCCTCGGCGGCGGCGCGCTTGGTCGCGCCGGTGGCGAAGTAGGTGGCCCACTCCCCCATCTCGGGGGCGACGAGCACGAGCAGGGCCCAGACGCTGGTGACCCGGTTGCGCCGGGTGGGGGCGGGACGGGCCCGGGCGGCGAGCACCGCGGCGGCGGCGCGCAGGGCGGCCAGGTGTGCCGCGGCGTAACGCAGTCCCTCGGGTCGGGTCTGGGCGGCTTCCGCCAGCCCACGCCGGGCGATCACGAGCAGTTGGGCCGGGGTCCGGTGCGGCAGCATGTGCGCCGGCACCGTCGGCGCCTGAACCGGGCTGGTCGGCATGGGACTCTCCTCCGCTTCGCCGCCGCGTCGCCACCGGTCGGGCCCGGAGCCCGGATGGCCACGCACTGTCGGATAGCCCGCTGCGGAGGAAGACGCACCGGTGGTGCCGGCCGGGTGTGGATGCTTCCCCACACCTCACCCTGCCGGCTGAACCGGCGGGGTCACCGTCCGCCGCCCGGGGGTCGTGGGCGGCGGACGGTGATCCTGCCTTGGTGGCCCGGGCTGGTGTGCCCGGAGCCCGCGCGGTCCGCGGAACCGCACGCCGGGAGGCACGCCGCGAACGCGACTCCCGATCGCCAGGACGAGCGCTCGACCCGGTGAGGACGACCGGACCGAAGACGACCGATCGAGCGACACCTAATCGAACACGCGTTCTAACTACTGATGACAGTACACCTCGCCGCCGACAAAAACGCAACGTACGACCGGCACCGCCGGCCGCATGTCGACGCCGGTCGTACGTCCTGTCGGCCGCCCGGGAGGCGGTCGGGTCACCCGGTGACGGCCACGAGAGCGTGGCGGTGACGCGGATGCACTCCATCAGACCGACAGAGAGGACCCGCCACTTCACGGCCCGGCCGTACGGGCTTCATCTGCCCTTCCCCCGCCCACCGGGGCGGAGTGGATAGCATCCGAAGAGTTGATCAAGAGTCACCCGAAAGGGGACCACCAGATCGGCCGACCCGTCCCGGTGATCGATCCATCGGCACCGCTGTCCCGGGCGGTGTTGACGGGGCGCTCCGGCGCCGCCTCCACGAGGGGCGACGCCGTGCGCGTGGGTCCGCCACTGATGCCGTGGCGGGCCCACGCGGCGCCGGTCACGCCCAGCCCACTCACCCCTCGCCGTCGGGCTCCCCGGTCAGCAGGAAATCCGGGCGGTCCGCCCGCCACCCCGGCAGATCCATCGAGTTCAGCACGGAGATCAGCTTCTTCTCCTCGTACGTGAAGTGCGTCTCCATGATGGCCGCCAGACCCTCCAGTTCCGCGCGTACCCGGCTCGCGGCGCCCGGGTCCGGGTCCGGGTCCGTCGGGAGGTCGCTCAGCAGCTTCTCCAGCCTGCCCAGGATCCAGTCGATCCGGTTGTGGTCGGTCTTCAACTCGGTGATGCGCCCGCAGGTCCCGGGGCGGGAGACCCTCGCCCGCGAAATAGGCGTCGACGTTGTCCCGGAGGTCTTCCAACTGCTCGCGGAGCCAGATGTGTACTTCGATCAACTGGTTGCCGAAGGCGGTGAGGCGACTGCTCGCCTCGAAACGTGCGTCCATGTTCCTCCCCGGATCGGGCGCCCGGGTGTGGAACACCACGGGCACCACGCCCCAGTATCCCCACGGACGTCCGCCTCCCGGTGCCCCGCGCCCGCCGCCCGCTCCCCGGCCAGGGGCAGGGCGCGTGTCCGAGGTGTGGGAGTAACGGGCGGGTGGCGGGGTGGGTGCTGACGTCACGCCGGTAACCTCGGTCGGTGACAACTCGTAACCCGGCTCTCGGCGTACTGATGGTGCTCTCCGCGAGCGTCCTGTTCGCCGTCAACGGGACCGTGTCGAAGCTGGTGCTCCGCGCCGGCGTCGAAGCGCCACAGCTCACCCTGATCCGGGCGGCGGGCGCCTTCGCCGGGCTGCTGCTGCTGAGCGTGCTGGTACGTCCGGGCGTACGCCGGCTCCGGGTCAGCGTCCGCGAGCTGCCGCTGCTGATCGGCTTCGGCCTGGCCGGGTTCTTCCTCACCCCGATGCTCTACTTCACCGCGATCTCCCGGCTGCCGGTCGGGATCGGACTGCTGTTCGAGTACACCGCTCCCCTGCTGGTCGCGCTCTGGGCCCGCTTCGGTCAACACCAGCGGGCCCGTCCCCGGCTCTGGCTCGGACTCGCCGCGAGCCTGGCCGGACTGGCCTGCGTGGCCGAGGTGTGGGGCGCACTGGAGTTGGACGGGCTGGGAGTGCTCGCCGGGCTCGGCGCGGCCGTCGTGCTCGCCTGTTACTACGTGCTCGGCGCGCGGGGTGTGCAGCAGCGGGACACCCTCTCCCTGACCACCTGGGCGTTCGGCGCCTCGGCGGTGGCCGGCCTGATCACCCGGGCGGTGACCGTCGGCGGTGGCGGTTGGGAACCGTTCGGTGAGCGCAGCGGCGGGGTTCCGGTGCCGCTGCTCTGCGCGTACGTGGTGGTGCTCGGTTCGATCGTGCCGTTCCTGCTGGTCTCCGGCTCGATGCGGCACCTCCCCGCGACCAGCGTCAGCATTCTCGGGATGGCCGAGCCGGTGATCGCCTCGGTGGTCGCGTGGCTGGCCATCGGTACCGGTGAGGCGCTCACGCCCGTCCAGATCGCCGGCGGCCTGGTGGTCCTCGCCGGCGTCGCGCTCGCCGAAACCGCCCGCCTCCCCGCCCCCACCGCCCCCCTACCCGATCCCCCCGTCTCCGTCGATCATGAAGTTAGTCCCCTCGGCACGCCCGATCCGGCGCGCTAACTTCATGATCGACGGGAGCGGAAACGGGAGCGGAAACGGGAGCGGGCGGGTCAGGCGGGTTTGATCGTGCCGAGCTGGACCAGGAGTTGGATCAGGGAGTACGCCTGCGGCATGTCCTCGGCCGTGAAGGTGACCGTACGGGCACCGGGCGCCCGGGAGACGCCGGGCACGAGCACGGCCAGGTCGACGGTGGTCGGGCTGTAGATGTCGACCTCGACCTGCAGCGGGCCGGTGAGCGTGAAGGGTGGCACCTGCGCGCGTCGCGCGACGGCAACGGCGGCCCCGGCGCGGAGGTTTTCCCGGGCCTCCTCCGGATGGATCGTCTCCGCCGCAGCCTGACCCAGCGCGAACTTCACCGGCACCGTCAGCGCGGCCGGGACCAGGGCGTTCAGCTCCGCACACGCCGCGTCGTCGCCGCTGAGCAGGACCGCCGGTGCGCCATGGTGACCGGCCACGGCGGCGTTGAGCCCGATCTCGCCCAACGAACGGCCGTTGATCCGCACGTCGAGCACCGTGTCACTCATGGTGTGGGCGAGCACTGCCGGACCGGCGCCGGCACGGGCGTGGTAGCCCACGAAAAGCACCACCCCGCCCTCCTCGCCGGAACCACTGGCGTCATCGGAACCGCCGGCATCGGAAAACGTGGGCAGCCCGAGGCCGCCGAGCATGCCCATCGGGCGTGGCTTGCCCCGGACCAGGCGGGCCCGCCGGTCCAGTTCCTCCGGCAGCAGGTTGCGGAACGACCCGTGCGCGTCCGCCACCCGCACCGCCGCGTCCGGCTCCGCGTCCAGCACACCGGCGATCGCGGCGTTGACCTCCGCCGTCATCAACCGGCGGCCCCGCTCGTAGTCGTACCGCTCCGGATTGGTCTCGGTCGGATGGACGATTCCGGCGATGCCCTCCATGTCGGCTGAGATCAGTACGCGCAGTGGCCCAGTCATGGGGTCAACATAGATCAATCCGCACCCGGCCGCCGCCCGCGACCACCCGCAGGGGCCGACCGGAGGGGGCTGACCGGCGGCCCCCGCCCACCCTGGGCAAGATGGGGGCATGCAGCTACACGCCAACGTGCAGGCGGTGCAGGAGACCCTGGACCAGGCCCGGGCGCAGGACGGCTCCGGTCAGCCGGCCCGGGTCCGGATCCTGCCCGAGGCGGTGCACACCGCCGCCGCGGCGGCGGCCGCCCTCGGTGTCGAGGTGGGTCAGATCGCCAACTCCCTGATCTTCGAGGCGGACGGTACGCCGCTGCTGGTGCTCACCTCGGGCGCACACCGGGTCGACACCCCACGGCTGGCGGCCACGCTCGGCCTCGGCACGCTGAAGCGGGCCACCCCGGAATTCGTCAAGCACCACACCGGCCAGCCGATCGGCGGCGTCGCCCCGGTCGGGCATCCGGGTCCGGTCCGTACCGTGGTCGACACCGCGCTCGCCGGACACCCCGAGGTCTGGGCCGCCGGCGGCGTACCCCGGGCGGTGTTCCCGACCACCTACCCGGAGTTGCTGCGGCTCACCGGCGGCGACCCCGCCGAGGTCGCGTGAACCAGCCGCCGGACCTTGTCACCCTGCACGTCTGGCGGATACCCCGCCGGGCGTTGCCGAGGGCGCTGACCCGGATGGCGGTCGACCGGCGCCGGCTGCGGGCCACCCCCGGCGTACGGTTTGGCAAGCTCCTCGGCACCGGAAGCGGGACCAGCTTCGGGCCGACCGACGCCGACCTGACCCGCTGGGCGGCGCTGGTGGTCTGGTCCGAGCCGGCGCGGGCGGCCGATTTCGACGACAGCCCGGTCGGGCGCGCCTGGGGTCGGATCGCGCTGGCCGGCGCCCGCCTCGACCTGCGCCCACTGTCCAGCCGGGGCCGCTGGGCCGGTACGGAACCCTTCGGTGACCCGACCGCCCGCACCAACCCGGCCGACCGCACCGACCCGGCCGACCGCACCGACCCCGCCGGTCGCGGCGGCCCGCCCGGGCGGCTCACCGCGTCGGACGGGCCGGTGCTGGCGCTGACCCGGGCCCGGTTGCGTCCGGCGCGGGCGGCCACGTTCTGGCGGGCGGTTCCCCCGGTCGTCGCGGCGCTACGGAACGCCCCCGGCCTGGTCGCCCGGTTCGGTGTCGGAGAGGCGCCGCTGGGCTGGCAGGGCACGGTCACCGTGTGGCGCAGCAGCACGGACCTGGTCGAATTCGCGTACCGTCAGCCGGAGCATCGCGGCGCGATCATGCGCACCCCGACCGAGCGGTGGTACGCCGAGGAGCTTTTCGCCCGGTTCGAGGTACGGGCGGTGCGCGGTGACCGGACCGTACTGGACTGGGCCGGTCACGATGGTGGCCCAGAGTGATGATTGCCGAGAGTGACGATGGCGATGAGGAGCGGGCAGGCATGAGGCTGGTGCCGTGGCAGCCGGACGATCTGGTCCGGCGGCTGGACGACGTGGTGACGGTCTACGGCGAGGCGATGGGTTACCGGGCCGAACTGCTGGAGGCCCGACGGGGCTACATCGCCACCCACGTACGCCGCCGCGGCTTCCGTGCGGTGGCCACGCTGACCAACGACGGGCGGCTGGCCGGCTTCGGTTACGGCTACCACTCCTACTCCGGCCAGTGGTGGCACGACCAGGTGTACGCCGCGCTGACCGACGACGGGCGCAAGACCTGGTTCACCGACTGCTTCGAGGTGGTCGAGCTGCACGTACGCCCGGCGGCGCAGGGGCACGGGATCGGCGCCCGCCAGCTCACCGCCCTGCTCGGCATGGCCCAGGAGAGCACCACCCTGCTCTCCACTCCGGAGGCGGACGAGCAGAAGTCCCGGGCGTGGCGGCTCTACCGGCGCTTCGGTTTCACCGACGTGCTGCGCGGCTTCCACTTTCCCGGCGACGAGCGTTCGTTCGCCGTACTCGGTCGGGAGTTGCCGCTCGCCCCGCCGATCCCCGACTGACCTGGCGGAGGATCGATTGGACCGGAACCGGTTGCGGTGGCTGCCGCTGGTCGTACTGGTGCTGGCGCAGATCGGCTACCCGCTCACCGAGGGTCGGGACCGGGCCCGGTTGACCGTGGCCACGGTCGTGCTCGGTTACCTGCTGTCGGTCGGCCACGCCCTGCTCAGCCGGGGTGCCCGGACCGCCGCCGTGCTGATCCTGGTCACCACCGGCGGCGGCTGGGCGGTCGAGGCGCTCGGCGTGACGACCGGCTTCCCGTTCGGCGACTACGACTACTCCGGGCAGCTCGGGCCGAAGCTGGGCGGCGTACCGCTGGTCATCCCGCTCGCCTGGACCTGGATGGCGTGGCCGGCCTGGTTGGCGGCGGTGCGGCTGACCCGACCCGGTCCCCGACGGGTCGCGCTGGCCGCGCTCGGGCTCGCCACCTGGGACCTCTTCCTCGACCCGCAGATGGTCGCCGAGGGCTACTGGAGCTGGCACCGGCCGACCCCGGCCCTGCCCGGCGTGGCGGGGGTGCCGGTCGGCAACTACCTGGGCTGGTTGCTGGTGGCGGTGCTGCTGATGGCGGTGCTGGCCCGGCTCGCCCCGGCCGAGGGGGCGCGGGACGCCGCCGACGCCCCGATGTACGCGCTCTACCTCTGGACGTACGCCTCCAGCGTGCTCGCCCACGCGGTCTTCCTCGACCTGCCCGGCTCGGCCGTCTGGGGGGCGCTGGCCATGTCGGTGGTCGCCGTGCCGCTGGCCGGCGCGCTGCTACGGCCCCGCCTTCCACACCGGGTACGCGCGTGAGCTGGGCCGGTGCCGTACCGGCCCTGGTTCTCGCCGCCGTGGTCGCCGCGCTGACCGTGCACAGCCACGTCAACGCCACCCGTTGGCTGCGCCGTACGCCCGCACAGGCCACGGTGGACGAACCGGTCTCGGTCCTGCTGCCGCTGCGGGACGAGGCCGACCGGCTCACCCCGTGCCTGCGGTCGCTGCTGGCCCAGCGGGGCGTACCCGGCCTGGAGATCGTGGTCCTCGACGACGGCTCCACCGACGGCACCGCCGACATGGTGCGTACGGTCGCCGCCGGTGACCCGAGACTGCGGCTGCTCACCGGCGCACCGCCCCCGCCCGGCTGGCTCGGCAAGCCGTACGCGTGCCAGCAGCTCGCCGAGGCGGCCACCGCTGAGGCGTCCGCGCTGGTCTTCGTTGACGCCGACGTGGTCCTGAACCCGTACGCGGTGGCGGGCGCCGTCGCGGCGCTGCGTACGGCGCGGGCCACGCTGCTCACCCCGTACCCCCGGATCGTCACCGGTTCGGTCGGTGAGCGGCTGGTCCAGCCGCTGCTGCAGTGGACCTGGTTGACCTTTCTGCCGTTGCGGGCGATGGAACGCTCGCCGCGCCCCTCGCTCGCGGCGGCCGGTGGGCAGTTCCTGGTCGTCGACCGGGCCGGCTACCAGCGGGCCGGTGGGCACGCGGCGGTCCGGGACCGGATCCTGGAGGACATCGAACTGGCCCGCGCGGTCAAGCGGGCCGACGGGAGGATCGCCCTCGCGGACGGTTCCGGCCTGGCCGACTGCCGGATGTACGGCTCCTGGGTCGAGTTGCGCGACGGCTACACCAAGTCGCTCTGGGCCTCGTTCGGTTCGCCGGTCGGCGCCGCGTCCGTGGTCGCGCTGCTCCTGCTCCTCTACACCGTGCCGCCGCTGCTCGCGGTGGCGGCGGCGGTCGCCGGTGCGGTGCCACTGGCCCTGGCCGCGTCCGTCGCCTACCTGCTCGGCGTCGCCGGCCGGCTGGTCAGCGCCCGGGCCAGCGGTGGCCGACGCTGGCCGGACGTTTTGGCACACCCGCTCTCGGTCGCGCTGCTGGGCTGGTTGACCCTGCGGTCGTACCATCTGCGCAGGCGGCGACGGCTCTTCTGGCGCGGTCGGCCGGTGCTCTGACCCAGCTCACGGCACCCGCGCCGGTCCACGCCGGCACCGGATTCCACGATCGACCGGCGCGGTCGGCCAGCGGAGAGGAGGCGCACGGGGTGAGTCGAATCGTCGTTGTCGGCGCCGGGGTGGGCGGCCTCGCCACCGCGGCCCGGTTGGCCGCCACCGGTCACGAGGTCACGCTCTTCGAGCGGGCCGAGACGGTCGGCGGCAAGCTCGGCCGGCACTCCCGCGACACCCCGGCCGGTACGTTCCACTTCGACACCGGCCCCAGCCTGCTCACCCTGCCGCAGGTCTTCACCGACCTCTTCCTCGACACCGGCGCCAAGCTCGACGAGTACCTCGACCTGGTGCCGTTGGACCCGATCGTGCGGCACCACTTCCCCGGGTACGGCGGCGGCGCCGCGACGGTGCTCGACTCCTGTGCCGAACCGGGGGCCTTCGCGGCCCGGATCGGCGCTGTCTTCGGTCCCGAGGCCGAGGCGGACTGGGAGCGGTTCTGGCGGCGGGCGGGCCGGATCTGGCACGCCGCCTGGCGGGACATCCTGCGCAGCAGCGTCGACTCGCCGCTCGACCTGGCCCGCCTCGCCTGGCGGCTGGGCGACCTGGCCGCGATCCGTCCCGGGCAGAGCCTGCGCGGGCTCGGCCGCTCGCACCTGCGCGACCCACGGCTGCGGATGCTGCTCGACCGGTACGCCACCTACACCGGTGCCGATCCACGCCGGGCGCCGGCCGCGCTCGCCGCGGTCCCCTACGCCGAGCTGGCCTTCGGTGGCTGGTACCTGCGCGGCGGCCTCGGCGGTCTCGCCGACGCGCTCCTCTCCCGCTGCCTGGACCTGGGGGTGGTGGTGCAGACCGGCACCACGGTGACCGGCATCAACGCCGCCGGAGGTCGGGTCCACGGGGTACGGCTGGCCGGCGCGACCGCCCCGGTGCCGGCGGACGTGGTGGTGGCCAACGTGGACGCGCTGACCGTCTACCGGGATCTGCTCCCCCGCCCGGACCGGCTCGCCGGCCTGGCCGACCGGAGCCTCGCCGGTTTTGTACTGCTGCTCGGCGTACGCGGGGCGTCCGGCCTGGCGCACCACAACGTGTTCTTCCCGACCGACTACGACGCCGAGTTCGACGCGGTCTTCGGCGACGCGGGGCGGGGCGTACCCGCCCGACCGGCAGCGGACCCGACCGTCTTCGTGACCGTCGCCGACGACCCCGCCGTCCGACCGGCCGGGCACGAGTCCTGGTTCGTGCTGGTGAACGCGGCACGGCAGGGCCGTTCGCTCACCTCGATCGACTGGCGCCGCCCCGGGCTCGCCGAGGCGTACGCCGACCGGATCCTGGACGTACTCGCCGCGCGGGGCGTGGACGTACGGGACCGCCTGCTCTTCCGTGAGATCCGTACCCCGGCCGATCTCGCCACCGCCACCGGCACCCCGGGCGGGGCGATCTACGGCACCGCCGGAGGCATGCTGCGCCCGGCCAACCGGGGCCCGGTGCCCGGTCTCTTCCTGGTCGGCGGCTCCACCCACCCCGGCGGCGGGTTGCCGATGGTCACCCTCTCGGCCCAGATCGTCGCGGCCCGGATCGGGGCCGCCTGACCGCTGCCGGGATCAGAGCAGCGCCCGGCGCACCGCCCCCAGCAACTGCACCAGTCCGAAGCCGGCGAGCAGCACCCAGATCGCGGCGACCACGGTGATGGTCCCCGCCCCCAGGTCGAACTGGATCAACCGGGCCGCCCCGGTCACCAGCAGGCCGATGAGCGCGACCAGGACCCGGCTGGGGCGCTCGCCGACGGTCACCGCCCCGATCTCCCGCATCCCGGCCGAGACCGACCGGGCCCGGACGTACTCGTGCAGCCAGGAGAGCGCCCCGGCCGCCACGACGAGCGCCCCGGGGGCGCCGAGCAGCCAGAACGCGATCAGCCAGGCGACCTCACCGACCCGGTCGGCGACCGAGTCGTAGACGTACCCGAGTCGGCTGGTCCGGCCGGTGACCACGGCGACCGCGCCGTCGACGCTGTCCGCGACGGCGGCGAGCAGCACGAACCCGGCCGCGATGAACGGCCCACCCGGCTCCCGGAGCACGGTGATCGGCACCACGACGCAGAAGAGGGTGCCGACGACGGTCACCGCCGTCGGCGGCACCCGCAGCCGGCCGAGCAGGTGCCCGATCTGGTACGCGAACCGCAGCCACCCCTGGACCGCGGGCGCGGCGCGGCGCGGGTCGAAGTCACCGTGCAGCCGCGCCCAGGCGGTCGCGTACTCGTCCCAATCCAGTCGGGTTCCCGCCACGGGTCAATTGTCGGCGTAACCGTGGGCCGACGCGGCGGGCTTGCTCACACCTCGACGCCGACCTGGAGGTTCTGCCAGATCTCCCGGGTCGCGGTGGAGCGGTTGAAGGTGATGAAGTGGATGCCGGGCGCACCCTCGGCGAGCAGCCGCTGGCACATCTCGCTGGTCTGCTGGATGCCGAGTTCGCGGACCGCCTCGGGGTCGTCGGCGACCCGAGCGAAGCGGGCGGCCAGCGCGGGCGGGAAGGGTGCCCCGGAGAGCTGCTCGGAACGCTCGATGGTGGTGATCTTCGTGACCGGCATCACCCCCGGCAGGATGGGGGTGTCACAGCCGGCCGCCGCCACCCGGTCCCGCAGCCGCAGGTAGTCGTCGGCGTCGAAGAACATCTGGGTGATGGCGAAGTCCGCGCCGGCCCGGCACTTGCGGATGAAGTATTCGGTGTCGGTGGCGATGTCCGGCGACCGGGGATGCTTGTACGGGAACGCGGCCACCCCGACGCTGAAGTCACCGGACTCCCGCACCAACCGGACCAGCTCCTCGGCGTAGAGCACGCCCTCGGGGTGCTGGACCCACTCGCCGGTCGGGTCACCGGGCGGGTCACCCCGGACCACCAACAGGTTCCGCACGCCCACCCCGGCGAGCCGGCCGACGATGTGGCGCAGTTCGGCGACGGAGTGGTTGACGGCGGTCAGGTGCGCCATCGGCAGCAGGGTGGTGTCGGTGGCGATCCGCTCGGTCACCGCGACGGTGGTGTCCCGGGTCGACCCGCCGGCACCGTAGGTGATCGAGACGAAGGAGGGCTGGAGCGACTCCAGCTCACGGATCGCCTGCCAGAGCAGCCGTTCGCCCTCGGCCGTCTTTGCCGGCCCGAACTCGAACGAGAACGACGGCCGGGGTCCACGGACGAGGTCCCCAATCGCCGGTTGCGGGTTGGGGAGAACAGAGGGGAGTCCGAGCGCCACCCTACGACCTTACCGGCCGGGTGAGCCGAATATCCGCACCTTCCCATTTACCGGCCGGTCGCACCGCCCCCGTCCGCCGGTCCGCGCGCCCCACGCCCTGCTCACGTCCGGCCCGGGAGCGGGCCGGGACCGGTTGGACGGGCCTGGGGCGGCGGCGGGCGGGGCGGGCCGCGGCGGCGGACTTCCCGCGGAACGGATAGCGTCAAGGCGTGACCGATGCCGCCCCCGTCCCGCCCCTGGACCGCGCCAGCCTCCGGCTCCGGACCGACCAGGCGTTGGCCGACTTCCTCGCCGGGCAGCGTGCCTGGCTCGCCGCCGCCGACGCCGCCCTGCTCCCGGTGGCGGAGGCGCTGGAGGCATTCGTGCTGCGTGGCGGCAAGCGGTTGCGCCCGGCCTTCGCGTACTGGGGTTACCGGGGCGCCGGTGGGGTCGACTCCGATCCGATCGTGGCGGCGCTCGCCGCGCTGGAGTTCGTCCAGGCCAGTGCGCTCATCCACGACGACCTGATGGACCGTTCCGACACCCGCCGGGGCGAGCCCGCGGTGCACCGCCGGTTCGCCGCACACCACCGGGGGGCGGGCTGGCCGGGCAACGCGGACGGGTTCGGCGACTCGGCCGCCATCCTCCTCGGCGACCTCTGCCTGGTCTGGTCCGACCAGCTGCTGCACGGAGCCGGGCTCGACCCGCACCAGGTGCAGCGGGCCCGGCCGGTCTTCGACGAGATGCGTACCGAGGTGACGATCGGGCAGTACCTGGACGTACTCGCCCAGGCGTCCGGCGACACCTCGATCGAGCGGGCCGGCAAGATCGCGCGCTACAAGTCGGCGAAGTACACCGTCGAACGCCCGCTGCTGCTCGGCGCCGCCCTCGCCGACGCCCCCGCGCCACTGCTCGCCGCCTACTCGGGGTACGGGCTGCCGCTGGGTGAGGCGTTCCAGCTGCGCGACGACGTACTCGGTGTGTTCGGCGACCCCCGCCAGACCGGCAAGCCGGCCGGTGACGACCTGCGCGAGGGGAAACGGACCTTCCTGGTGGCGGCGGCGCTGGAGACCACCGACGCGACCGGGCGGGCGCTGCTGACCAAGCGGCTCGGTGACCCCGGGCTCGACCCGGACGGGATCGACCAGCTCCGCGAGGTGATCGCCAGCAGCGGGGCGCTGGCCCGGACCGAGGAACGGATCACCACGCTGACCCACTCCGCGCTGGCCGCCCTGGAGCGGGCCGAGGTGACGGCCGAGGCCGGTGAGGTGCTGGTCGAGCTCGCGATCGCGGCCACCCGCCGCTCCATCTGACCTTGCCACCCGCGCCCGGCCCCCGGCGGTGACGGCGGCGGCGTACCGGCCGGACATCCCCAGCCCACCCCGACGTCATCCGCCCGATAGAACGGCGTCAACGTCCCGTGCGACCTTCGGGACGTGCCTGGCCCGGATCGACCGGTTTCCGAACACCCCACCCGGCTACGGCTGACCGGCCTCGCCGGGACCACGCTGATGGCCCTCGGCGGATACAGCTCCGGCGCTCTGCCCGGGGCCGCGTCGGGTCAGCGGGGAGATCCCGCACCCTGGCCCTACTGGCTGGGCCTGGCGGCCTGGTTCGTCGGCCTGGTCGTGCTGGCCGTCGCGTGGTGGCGACTGGGCGCGTCCGCGCCCCGACCGGGTCGGCGCCCTGTCCGGTTGCGGTGGCTGCTGGTCACCGGCGCGCTCTGGGCCGTACCCCTGCTGTTCGCGCCACCCATGGGCAGTCGGGACGTGTACGCGTACGCGTGCCAGGGTGCACTCTGGCTGGACGGGGTTAACCCGTACGCGGTCGGGGTGGCCGATGGCGGGTGTCCGTGGACGGCCGCGGTGCCGTCGCTGTGGTGGGACACCACCACCCCGTACGGGCCGCTGGCGATCACGCTCGCCGGCGGCGTGGTGGCGCTGGCCCGGCTGGTGGCCACGACTTCGGCGGACCAGTTGCTCGCCGCGACGTTCCTGTTCCGGGCGCTCGCGCTGCTCGGCGCGCTGCTGCTGGCCCGCTACCTGCCCCGGCTGGCGCGGGCCTGCGGCGCGGCGCCGGCGACGGCGGCCTGGCTCGCCCTGCTCTCGCCGCTGACGGCGGTGCACGTGGTGGGCGGGGCGCACAACGACGCGGTGCTGGTGGGGCTGGTGGTGGCCGCACTCGCGGTGGCCTGTGGTTCGGGTTCGGGTTCGGGTTCGGGGCTTGGTGCCCCGTGGGCGAGGTTGCTCGCGGCCGGAACGCTGGTGGGGTTGGCGGTGGCGGTCAAGGTGACGGCGGTGGTGGCGCTGCCGTTCGTCGCCCTGCTCGCCGTCGTCCGGCTCACCGGCGACCGGCAGTCGACGAGCCTCAGGGGCCGGATGCCGGCCGCGTCCGTGGCGTTGGCCGGCGCCGTGACCGCCGGGGCGGCGACCTTCGCCGCCGTGACCGTGGCCGCCGGTCTGGACACCGGCTGGCTCGACGCGCTGCCGGCGACCGGCCGGATGGTGCAGTGGACCTCGCTGCCGACCGGACTGGGGATGGCCGCCGGCTACCTGTTACGGGCGCTCGGCTGGCCCGAGGCGTTCGGCACGGCGGTGGCGACGGCCCGGACGCTGGGCGTCGCCGTGCTGGTCGCGGCGTCGGTGGCGCTGGTGGTCCGGGCCTGGCGCGCGGTCGGCGGCCCGCCGGTGGACGCCCGTCGGGCCGTGGTGACCTCGTGCGGCCTGGCGTTCGGCGCGGTGACCCTGCTCTCCCCCGTCTTCTACCCCTGGTACGCGCTGGCCACGGTGGGCGTGCTCGCCGCGACGCTCGACGGACGGTGGCGTCGCCCACTGGCCGGGGCGGTGCTGGCGCTCAGTTTCCTGGTGTTGCCGGACGGGCTGGGAATCGCGAGCCGGACCAAGCTGCCGGGAGCACTCTGCGACGTTCTGCTGGTGGTAACGCTGACGGTGCTCGCCGTACGCAGCAGGCGGCGGAGTCGACAGAGTCGGAGGCGACGGGCGGCAGACGCGGCCGGAGCCGGTCCTGATCCGACGCCGGCACGGCCTGGACCGGTCGGCCGGGTCAGCGTTCACGGCGGCGGGGCCACCGGCCGCCGGCACCGGCGGTCGGGCCTCGCTGCACGCCCCGGCGCCCCAGCCAGACCCAGGTCGAGAGGGTGAGCAGGACCAGGGCGAAGCCAAAGAACAGGTCTTCCACCGGGGCGTGGACCAGCCGTAGCCCGATGATCGCGTCCGGGTCGTACCGGACGATCCGGCGGCCGGTCAGGATGCCGTTGGAGACCAGTTGGAAGAAGACGATGATGGGATAGGTGGCCCAGAACACCCGTCGGCACACCAACCGGGTACGCAGCACGTACAGGTCGACCAGTACGGCGCCGGCCACCCCGAGCAGCGCGGCCACGGTGTAGCTCACCGGGACGGCCGGTTCACTGCTCGTCCCCGGCCGGCCAGCGTCGTACCGCCCGGACCGCCTCGAACCCGAGCACGGCACAGAGCGGTACGACGAGGAAGAAGAACACCTCGTCCAGGGGCAGGCCCCCCGGGAGCAGTACGCCGGTGATCTGCTCCGGGTCGAAGGTCCAGTGCCCGGCGGCGATGGCGGCGAGGTCCCAGAGGACGAAGAGCGCCGCCACCGGGGCGATGGTGAGCAGCAGCCGGCGCCAGCGGCGGAGCACGTTCACCCGCAGGATCGGCTCCAGCCAGAGCGCCCCGGCCAGGCAGCCGGCGAGCACCGCGAGATAGGTGAGATGCCCCATGGCCGGCGCGCTCGGCTAGAAGCCCAGCGCCTGCGCCCGGCGCTTGACCTCGCGGGCCAGGTCACCGCCGAGTGCCTTGGCCGGCGTACCGGGGAGGGTGTCGTCGACCTCGTAGAGCCAGCGCATCGCCTCCTCGTCGTCGTATCCGGCATCGGTGAGCAGGTTCAACACGCCCGGCAGGTGCTTGCGTACGGTGTCGTTCGCCACGAGATCGACGGGGATCCGCCGGACCCCGTCGCGGCGTACCGCGAGCAGCTCGCGGTCGCGGATCATCTGGTGCACCTTGCTGATCGTCACGTCGAGTCGCAGGGCGACGTCCGGCAGGGTCAGCCAGCCGTTTTCGTCCGCCGGGCCGGCGAGTGGGGATTCGGTCACCCGATCACAGTGCCACGACCTCCCCGCACTTCCACCAGCACCCCCGGCGAGGTAGCTTCCGGGCCACGCAGGGTACTTTCCAGGCGGTACGTGGCCAATTAGGCACACTGGGTGATCTTATCCCGTGGGCACGATTTCCTCACAACGCCGCCTGTGGCATCCTGTTCTGCCGTCACCCTCTGGAGACATAGACTGCCTGCCGATGGACATTCAGGTCGCCGACACGTTACTGGGCTCGCTCATCGACGGGCGTTACCGCATTCGCGGCCGCGTCGCCCGTGGCGGAATGGCGACCGTGTACACCGCCACGGACGAACGCCTTGAGCGAACCGTCGCCCTCAAGATCATTCATCCCAGCCAGGCGCAGGGCGCCCAGGGCCGGATGGCCGGGTTCCTGGCCCGGTTCACCGACGAGGCGAAGACGATCGCCCGGCTCACCCACCCGAACGTGGTCGCCGTCTACGACCAGGGCACCCACGGCGGCCTGCCGTACCTGGTGATGGAGTACGTGCGGGGCCGTACCCTGCGCGAGATCCTGGCCGAACGGCGCCGGCTCAACCCCGGCGAGGCGCTGGCGATCCTGGAGCAGATGCTCGCGGCGATCGCCGCCGCACACCGGGCCGGCCTGGTCCACCGGGACGTGAAACCGGAGAACGTGCTGGTCGCCGAGGCGCCCAGCGGCGGTTCCGGCAACCTGGTCGACAGCGTGGTGAAGGTGGCCGACTTCGGTCTGGCCCGCGCGGTCGAGGCGAGCGCCGACGACGACTCCGGCAGCCAGTTGATGGCGACCGTCGCGTACGTGGCGCCGGAGCTGGTCACCGACGGCCGGGCCGACCCGCGCACCGACGTCTACTCGGCCGGAATCGTGCTGTTCGAGATGCTCACCGGACGCGTGCCGTACGACGGCGACCGCCCGGTCGACGTCGCCTGGCAGCACGTGGATCGTGACGTACCGGCCCCCTCGACGCTGGTTCCCGGCCTGCCCCCGGTCCTCGACGACCTGGTGATCCGGGCCACCCGCCGCGATCCGGGCGCCCGCCCCACCGACGCGGGCGCGTTGCAGGCCGAGGTGCAGGTGGTCCGGGACGACCTGGGCAACGCCAACGCCAACACGGCGCTGCTGCGGCAGGTCGCCCAGCCGACCATGGTGGTCGCCTCGGTCCGCCCGACCGACCGGCCGTCGTGGGCCCGACTGCCCGACCAACCGGAGCCCCGTACCGCCGGCGCCCGCCCGCACCGTCGCCGGGCCGCACCGCCCCCGTCCAGTCCGCTCGGCCGGTTCCAGGCCCTCCGCGACCGGGTGATGGCCGACCCACGGGGACGGCGGGCCTTTGCCGCCGCCGTGGTGGTACTCGGGCTGGTCGCCGCGATCGGTGGCTGGTGGTTCGGGGTCGGCCGCTACACCGACGCCCCCCAACTGGTCAGCATGCCGAGGGCGGAGGCGGAGGCGGTCGCGGCACAGCGCGGCTTCACCCTCGCGTTCGGCACACCCCGCTATGACGAGAAGGCCGCCAAGGACCAGGTCGTCGGGCAGGAACCGGCCGCGGCCGCCCGGATGGTGAAGGGCGGCACGATCACCCTGATCCTCTCCCTGGGCCCGGAGCGCTACGAGGTCCCGGACGTGGTCGGCAAGACGTTCGACCTGGCCAAGGCGGATCTGGAGCGGGTCAATCTCCAGGTGGCCAAGGGACCGGACCGCTACGACGAGAGCCTGCCCGCCGGCACCGTGGTGGCGGTCGATCCCAAGGTCGGCACCCAGGTCAAACCCGGCGACAAGATCACGCTACTGGTCAGCAAGGGCCGGGCCCCGCTCTCCGTACCCAACCTGGTCGGCAAGAACATCAACGAAGCTCGCAGCGAGCTGCAACGGCTCGGTCTCAACGCGGTCGAGCAGTACCAGGACTCGGACAAGCCCAAGGACCAGGTGATCGAGCAGGACCCGCCGAACGAGACCGGTGTCGAGAAGGGCGCCGAGATCAAGCTCAAGGTGAGCAAGGGGCCCCCGGCGGTGCTCGTACCCCAGGTCATGGGCCTGCCCTGCGTGGAGGCGCAGCAGCGCCTCCAGGCGGCGCAGCTCGCCCCGGTGGTGCAGCTCAATCCGAACGGGACGGTCGGGTTCCAGAACCCACCCGAGGGCGCCCAGGTTCCACCCGGCAGCCAGGTCACCATCGCCTGCTTCTGACCGGACCAGCACATGCGCTGCCCGGGCCGACGGTCCGGGCAGCCAGATCGAAGCAGTAGGTGAGTCGATGAGTACGCGCAACAGCCGACCGGTCGGCTCACACACCCCTACCTCGGGCGGGATGGCGAAGGCGGCTCTGCCCTATCTGGACGCGGCGGAGTCCGAGGTCGCCCAGATCTACGTCTCCAACTCCCGGGGCTGGGCCCTGCCGCCCGGGGACCCGGCCCAGGACGCCGCCTTCCGGGAGGGCTGCGAGCAACGCGGTGTGCCGATCTACATCCACGCGTCCCTGCTGGTCAACCTCGGTTCACCCACCCCGGCGACGGTGGAGAAGTCGGCCGCGACACTGGCCCACGCACTGAACCGGGGGGCGGCCATCGGTGCCGCCGGCGTGGTCTTCCATGCCGGCAGCGCGGTCGACGCCGACTACGCCGAGACCGCGATGGCCCAGGTACGCACCGCGCTGCTACCGCTGTTGGAGAGCGCCGCCGCCAGCGGCGGCCCGAAGCTGCTGGTGGAGCCGACCGCCGGGGGTGGGCGCTCGCTCGCCTCCCGGGTCGAGCAGCTGGGCCCGTACCTGGAGAACGTCGACCGGCACCCGTGGTTGGGGGTCTGCTTCGACACCTGCCACGCCTGGGCCGCCGGACACGACCTGGCCCGGCCGGGCGGGATGACCGAGACCCTGGACGAACTGGTCGCCACGATCGGACCGGACCGGCTGTGGCTGGTCCACGCGAACGACTCGCGCGACGCCTGCGGCTCCACCCGGGACCGGCACGAGACCATCGGCAAGGGCAGCATCGGGGAGGCGGCCTTCGCCGAGTTGATGACCCACCCGGCCACCGCCGGAGTGCCAGTGGTCGCCGAGACCCCCACCGAGGGCTACACCGGTCACGCCCACGACATCGCCGTCCTCAAGCGCTTCCGCCCCTGACGCCCCGCCACCGGGTCACCGGGTCACCGGGTCACCGGGTCACCGGAGAACGGAAAACACTAACGCCGGAAAATACCCACCAGCACGTCGATCGCCCGTTCCACGCCGGCGTCGTCCAGGTCGAGGTGGGTGACCAGCCGGGCGGTCCGTGGCCCGAGCACCGAGACGAGCACCCCCTCGGCCCGCGCGGCAGCGGCCAGCGCGGGGGCGTCCAGCGGGAACTTGGTCAGGTCCAGCGGCACCAGGTTGGTCCGGACCGGGCCGGCCAGCACCCCGAAGGGTGCCAGCGCCTCGGCCAGCCGGGCCGCCCGTACGTGATCCTCGGCCAGCCGGTCGAGGTGCGCGCCGAGCGCGTGCCGACCGGCGGCGGCGAGGATGCCGGCCTGCCGCATGCCGCCGCCCATCCGCTTGCGGATCAGCCGGGCCCGTTCGATCTTCTCCGCGCTGCCCACGACCAGCGAACCGGCCGGGGCACCGAGCCCCTTGGAGAGGCAGACCGACAGCGTGTCGAAGAGTTCCCCGTAGCTGGCCAGCGGCACGCCGTCGGCCACGTGGGCGTGCCAGATCCGGGCCCCGTCGCAGTGCAGCCCGAGGCCGGAGTCGTCGGCCACCTGTCGCAGCTGGCGCAGGGTGCCCAGCGGGATGACCCCGCCACCACCCCGGTTGTGCGTCTGCTCGACCGCGATCGCCCTGGTCGCCACGGCCATGTAGCCGTCCGGCCGGACCATCGCCGCGACCAGGTCGGGGTCGATCTCCGCGCCGACCGCGGGCCACGTCCGGGTGGAGATGCCACCGTACGCGGCGGCAGCGGCCATCTCGTACGTCACCACGTGCGCGTCGGCGTCGCAGAGCAGTTCACCGGCCGGCGGCACCAGCACCTGCAGGGCGATCTGGTTCGCCATCGTCCCGGTCGGGGCGAAGAGCGCCGCCTCGTGTCCGAAGAGCGCGGCGACCTCGGCCTCGAGCGCGTTGACGTTCGGGTCCTCGCCGTACACGTCGTCGCCGACCTCGGCCTCGGCCATCGCCGTACGCATCGCGGCGGTCGGCCGGGTGACGGTGTCGGAACGCAGGTCGACCGGGCGGGGGTCAGCCACGGAGCATCTCCGCCACCAGGAAGGCCAGTTCCAGCGACTGCTGGGTGTTGAGGCGCGGGTCACAGGCGGTCTCGTACCGGTCGGGCAGGTGCACGTCCTCGATCGCCTGGGCGCCGCCGAGGCACTCGGTGACGTCCTCGCCGGTCAGTTCGACGTGTATGCCGCCCGGGTGGGTCTCCAGGCCACGGTGCACCTCGAAGTAGCCGAGCACCTCGTCGACGATCCGGTCGAAATGCCGGGTCTTGTAGCCGTTGGACGACTCGTGGGTGTTGCCGTGCATCGGGTCGCACTGCCAGACCACCTTGGCACCGGAGGCGGTGACCTTCGCCACGATCGGCGGCAGGGTGTCCCGGACCTTGTGGTTGCCCATCCGGCTGACCAGGGTGAGCCGGCCCGGCACGTTCTCCGGGTTGAGCTTCTCGCAGAGTTCGATCGCCTGGTCCGGCGTGGTGCCCGGGCCGATCTTGACGCCGATCGGGTTGGCGATGCGGGAGATGTAGTCGATGTGCGCGCCGTCGATCTGCCGGGTCCGCTCGCCGATCCAGAGGAAGTGACCGGAGAGGCCGTACGCCCGACCGTCGGAGACCCGGGTCAGTGCCCGGTCGTACTCCAGCGCGAGCGCCTCGTGGGAGCAGTACAGGGTGACCGTACGCAGCGCCTCGTCGTCGGTCATGCCGCAGGCCCGCATGAAGGCGAGCGCCCGGTCGATCTCGCGGGCGATGGCGTCGTAGCGCTCACCGGCCGGCGAGTTGCGCACGAAGCCCTTGTTCCAGTCGTGCACCGCGTGCAGGTCGGCCAGGCCACCGGCGAGGTACGCCCGGAGCATGTTCATCGCCGAGGAGGAGTTGGCGTACGCCCGGATCATCCGCTGCGGGTCGGCGATCCGTGCCTCCGGCACCGGCTCCAGCGAGTTGATCATGTCGCCGCGGTACGCCGGAAGGCCCCGCGCGTCCGTCGGCAACGACCGGGGCTTGGTGTACTGCCCGGCCACCCGGGCCACCTTGACCACCGGCAGCGACGCGCCGTACGTCAGCACGACCGCCATCTGGAGCAGCGTGCGCGCGTTGGCGAGCAGGTGGCTCTCGGTGTTGTCCGTGAAGGTCTCGGCGCAGTCACCGCCCTGCAAGAGGAACGCCTTGCCCTCGGCGACCTGCGCCAACTGGCTCCTCAGGTGATCGACCTCATACGGTGCGACCACCGACGGCACGGTAGAGAGGACCTGACAGACCTCGTCGACGGCCTTCTGGTCGGGCCAGGGCGGAGTCTGGGCACGGGGAAGCTCCCGCCACCGGTCCAGCCCAAGGGCCTCGTCCTCGACCGAATCATCGGTGGGACGGCTCGTTTGCGGGCCCAGGGTGCCCACCGTCGGGTAGCTCAGCTGATGCCACTCATGGCGCATGAGGGAAAGCGTACGGCGACGACCGGGGTCGGCCGCCAGTGAGGGTGGCCATCGTCCGAGGTATGGGAGGTGCGTCGGTCGCCGTCACTTCCGATCGACGGGTATCCTGCCTCCCCGCACCGTTCACCGGCGCGCGCCCGCAGGGCTGCCGGACGGGGCCGGCGCGGTCGCCCCGCCCACCGTCTCGTTGGCGATGCACCAGTCGGCTTCGGCCCGTACCACCGTGAAGAGGATCCGGACGGCTCTCGCCGTACCGCCCACCGCGACCGTGATCTCGGTGCTGACCTCGATCTGCCCGGCGTTGGCACGCACGTCGACGATCGACGTCCGGGAGACGGTGAAGTGGTCGGCGAAGTCGCCGTTGCGCCCGGTGGCCGCCCGGTCGAAGGCGGCGCGCATGGGCGTACAGAGTTGGGCGCGTCCGGCGGGAACGTCCTTGGCACCCATCGCGTCGAGATACGCCTGGACCCGGGCGCGGGCCTTCTCCGGACCGTCGTCCGGCCCGGCACCGGTGACGGTGGCGGTGGCGGTCGGGGTGCCGGCGGGGGTCGATCTGCCGGCGGCACCACCGTCACCGCAGGCGGCCAGCCCGAGCGGCAGCAGCGCCAGCGGTCCGACCGGCCCGACCAGACAGCGCCATCGCGTACCCATCGCGCTCCCCCACCGATTTCGGACATCTTCGCAACCTGCCCGTTCGGGCGAGACCGACCGGCGATCCGCCACTTTCCAGGGGACTACCGGACGGTTCGGTACAACGACAAAGGGGCCCGGTGGTGGCGGTGGACACCACCGGCGGGCCACTACCGGCGCCGCGACCCGCCGGGACGGTGTGAACATCCGACACAGGTCGGCTCAGTCGAGCGGGGAGACCAGCGGCCACCACCGATATTCGACCGGGCCGCCCCGCCCCATCGGTGACCGATGGCCGGTGGGTGAACGTCGACCGAACTAGATCTTGCAAGCGTTCCGCCGGGCCACCACCACGCATATGGTCAAAGGCGGGGAACACTCACATTCCCCTTCGGACAGTCCACAATGGGGGAACAATGTCTCGACTCGTGAGCCGCGGCCTGACCGCCCTCGCGATGGCCGGAGCGGCCGTCGCGACCTCGTTGGTTGCCGCCTCACCCGCACAGGCCGCGTCCTACTACAACGTGGTCAACTACAAGAGCGGCCTGTGCATGTCGGTCTCCGGCGGTGGCAGTACGGCCAACGGCGCCCACGTCATCCAGTGGGGCTGCAACGACGGCTGGGAACAGGTGTGGCGCTGGTCCGGCGACCGCCTGATCAACGGCAAGAGCGGCAAGTGCCTCTCCCTCGACAACGGGGGCAGCACCGCGAACGGCACCCACGCCATCCAGTGGACCTGCAACGACGGCCCCGAGCAGGACTGGTACCCGTCCGGCGGCTACCTCGTGAACGGCAAGAGCGGCAAGGTGCTCTCGGTCGACAACGGCGGCAGCACCGCCGAGGGCGCCCACGTCATCCAGTGGGGTTCCAACGGCGGCTCCGAGCAGGGCTGGGCGTTCTACCTGAAGTACGAAGAGGTCTGAACCGCGCCACCGGACACCCGATCGGCAACCAGGCAGGAAGCCCCCGGCGTTGACGCTGGGGGCTTTCTTTGTTCTGCTGGCCGAGCGCCGGTCCTCGGCCGACCCGTGGGCGCGGGTCGGCCGGGGACCGTCCTACTGCCGGCGGTAGCTGTCACGCCGGTGCAACGTCAGCCGTCGGCTCAGCCGAGGCCGTTCTTGACCGCGGTGATCAGTTCGCCGTTGGTGGTGTCGCCGGAGAGCTCCCAGAAGAAGGAGCCGCCAAGGCCCTGGTTGTTCGCGTACGACATCTTGCCGTTGATGGTGCTCGGGGTGTCGTAGCTCCACCAGTTGCTGCCGCACTTGGCGTACGCGGTGCCGGCGACCGTACCGGTGACGGGGCAGGTGTTCTTCAGGACCTTGTAGTCCTCGATGCCCGCCTCGTACGTGCCCGGCGCCGCCCCGGTGGCCGTGCCGCCCGGCGCGGCCTGGGTCACCCCGGTCCAGCCCCGGCCGTAGAAGCCGACGCCGAGCAGGAGCTTGTTGGCGGGGATGCCCTTGCTCTTGAGCTTCTGGATCGCGGCGTCGGAGTTGAAGCCCGCCTGGGGGATGCCGGTGTACGAGGTCAGCGGCGAGTGCGGGGCGGTCGGGCCCTGCGCGGCGAAGGCGCCGAAGTAGTCGTAGGTCATCGGCATCAGCCAGTTGAGGTTGTTGATCGCACCGGCGTAGTCGGTGGCGTCGATCTTGCCGCCGTTGCTGCCGTCGGCGGTGATCGCCGCGGTGACCAGAGCACTGGAGCCGAACCGGGTACGCAGCGCGGAGATCACGTTCTTGAAGGCGTTCGGGCCGCTGGCGTCACAGGTCAGGCCGCAGGCGTTCGGGTACTCCCAGTCGATGTCGATACCGTCGAAGACGTCCGCCCAGCGCGGGTCCTCGACCAGGTTGTAGCAGGAGTTGGCGAAGGCGGTCGGGTTCTGGGCGGCCTGGGTGAAGCCGCCGGACCAGGTCCAGCCGCCGAACGACCAGATCACCTTGATGTTCGGGTACGCCGCCTTGAGCTTGCGCAGCTGGTTGAAGCTGCCCCGCAGCGGCTGGTCCCAGGTGTCGGCGACGCCGTCCACGCTCTCCGCCGCCGTGTACGCCTTCTCGTAGTCGGCGTAGCTGTCACCGATCGTGCACTGGCCGTTGGTGGTGTTGCCGAAGGCGTACATGATGTGGGTCAGCTTGGCGGCGGACCCGCTGGTGACGATGTTCTTCACGTGGTAGTTGCGGGCGTAGACGCCCCACTGCGCGAAGTAGCCGACCACCTTCTTGCCGCCCGGCGGCGGGTTGGTGGGCGGGGTGGTCGGCGGTGTGGTGGGCGGGGTCGTCGGCGGCGTGGTCGGCGGCCGGGTGGTCGGCGGCGTGGTGGGCGTGGTGCCGCCACCACAGGAGGCACCGTTGATGGTGCAGTTCAGCGGCGCCTTGTACGGGCCGGTGCCGTTGTAGCCCCAGGAGAACGAGGCACCCGGGGCGAGCGCGCCGGCCCAGCTCTTCTTGACCGCCACGTAGTGGTTGTTGGTCCGGGTGACGTCGGCGTCCCAGAAGCTGCCGATGGTGGTGCCGGCGGGCAGGTCGAACTCGAGCCGCCAGGTGGCCAGGGACGCGTCGGTGCCGTTGGTGATCGTGACCCGGGCCTCGTGGCCGGTCCCCCAGTCGGAGGCGGCCGCGAAGGTGGTGGTGACGTTGCCGGCGCCGAAGGCCGAGGTCATCGGGACGGCGGCAACCGTCACGGCGACCACGGCGCCAGCCCACAACGCCCGACGGAGGGAAATCTTCATGTGGCGTCTCCCCAAAACAGTTAGGAAACTTTCCAAATAGCTAATGAGACGCTACTCACGGGTTCACCACTCCGTCAAGATGTACATGTTTCGATTTCCGCTTACCGCCGGTTGGCCAGGTCAACGGGTAACCTCGGGCCATGACGATCTTCGACATCGAACTCGCCGCGCTCGGCGGCGGCCCGGCCCGACTCGACCAGCACCGGGGCAACGCCGTACTGGTGGTCAACGTGGCCTCGAAGTGTGGAAACACCCCGCAGTACGCCGGGCTCCAGGCCCTCCAGGAGAGCTACGGCGAGCGGGGGCTGGTGGTGCTCGGCGTACCGAGCAACCAGTTCGCCGGCCAGGAACCCGGCACGGACGCCGAGATCGCCGAGTTCTGCCAGGTCAACTACGGGGTCACCTTCCCGTTGACGGAGAAGATCGAGGTGAACGGTCCCGGCCGGCACCCGCTCTACGCCGAGCTGGTCGACGCCGCCGACGCGGAGGGCTACACCGGCGACGTCCGCTGGAACTTCGAGAAGTTCCTGGTCGCACCGGACGGCACGGTCGCGGCCCGGTTCAACCCGAAGACCGCGCCGGAGTCGGCCGAGCTGACCGCCGCGATCGAGAAGATCCTGCCCCGCTAGCGCCGATCCGCACCCGCCGGCCGGCGCCGTGTCCTGCCACCGACACCGGGATCGAACCGGCGGGTGATCGCGGTGCTCACGTACCTCAAGGGCAACCTCGGTTGACGGGCGTCTCGACGATCGTTGCGCTGCTCGCGGAATCCTCCCGGTCGTGGCGCTCCGGCATGCTTTGATCACGGCATGAGCCTGGTCGCGGAAGCCCATGGGTCGGGCCTGCCGATGCTGTGTCTGCCGGGATTCAGTCTGGCCCGCTCGGCGATGGTCGCGGCGATGGAGCCGGCGGTCACCGCGAGTTCGGCACTGCGCCGGATCTACCTCGACCTGCCGGGCACGGGCCAGTCCCCGGGTGGCCCGGCGGACTCGGACGGCGTGGTCGACTGGGTCGGTGATTTTGTCGACCGGGAGATCGGGTCCGAGCCGTTCCTGATCGCCGGCTGGTCCTACGGCGGGTACCTGGCGGCGGCGCTCGCCCGGCGGCGACCGGAGCAGGTCGCCGGCCTGCTGCTGATCTGCCACGGCACCCGGATCCTCCGAACGGACCGGGACGTGCCGACGGCGCCGGTGGTGCCCGAGGACGCCGAATGGCTCGCCGACGTCCCACCGGACCTGCGTGCCCACCTCTCTGTCGCGCTGGGTAACCGGACCCTGGAGGCGGCCGGGCGGGTGGCGACGGTGCTGGTCGCCGCCGGAACCGGCGACGAGGAATACCTGGAACGGTTGCGGGAGAACGGTTACCAGCTCTCCGACGAGGGCTCCACCATGGTCTACCCCGGGCCGACCAGCATCATCGCCGGCCGGCACGACTACATCGCCGGTTACGCCGACCAGTTCCGCGCCCTGGCCAGCTATCCCTCGGGCAGCTATGCCGCGCTCGCCGAGGCGGGGCACTACCTGCCGTTCGAACAGCCGGAGGCGTTCCGCGGCCTCACCCTCGACTGGCTCGCCCGCTGCACGGCCGCGCTCGGCGTCGCGCCGCTCGACTACCCCGCCGGGTAGTGGACGGCCATCCCGCGTACGGTCTCGCCGATCCGCGCGACCAGTTCCGGCGGGGCCAGCACCTGGCCGTGCGCGCCCAGCCTGAGCAGGTCGGTCGCGGCGTGCTCGATCGACTCGATGGGCAGCACCGCCTGGCGCCAGCCGTCCCCGTCGGCCGGTCCGAGACTCTCCGTGGCGAGCCGGCCGGTTTCGGCCCCGAACAGGTCGGGCAGGATCCGGATGCCCTGCGGGGAGAGGCGGACCAGGCAGGTCGTACTCCGCGCGGTCCGCTCGTACCGTTCGACGTGTGACCGCCAGAACCCGGCGAGGTCGAAACCGTCGGGACGGCTGCTGGTCTCGGCCAGGGTGGTCAGCTCGATGATGCTCGCCACCCGGTAGGTGCGGACCTCGCCGTCCCTGCCGGCGACCAGGTACCAGACACCGGCCTTGAGTACGAGCCCCAGCGGGTGCAGTCGGCGGGTGACCGTTCCGGGACGGGGTGCCCAGCGGCGGTATCCGATGTCGATGACCTTCTCCTGCCATACCGCCTCCGCGACCGCGAGGAGGTGGGGCACCATCTCGGGCTCGCGGAACCAGCCGGGTGCGTCGAGGTGGAACCGCTGCCGGATGTGCAGTGACGCGTCCCGGTACGGGGTCGGCAGTGCCGCCATGAGCTTCAGTTCGGCGGCGGCCAGTTGGGCGCCCAACCCCAGTTCGGCGGCGGGCTGCGGCATGCCGGTCAGGAACAGGGAGCCGGCCTCGTCGGCGGTGAGCCCGGTCAGCCGGGTGCGGTAGCCGTCCATCAACCGGTAACCGCCGGCCGGCCCCTGTTCGGCGTAGATCGGCACACCGGCGGCAGCCAACGCCTCCACGTCGCGGTAGATGGTCCGCATGGTCACGCCCAGCTCGGTGGCGAGTTGGGCGGCGCTCATCAGGCCGCGGTTCTGGAGCAGCAGGAGCAGGGAGAGCAGACGACTGGCGCGCATGGGCGGAAACCTAGACCGGAACCACTGACAGCAGATGTCAGGTACGGGCCACAGAATCGGCTCCATGAACGACTTCGCATTTCTCGTCGGCTCGTGGACCATCGTCAACCGCCAGCTGAAAACCCTCTTCGTCGGCTCCACCGACTGGCACGTCTACCCCTCCACCAGCACCTGCCAGCCCATCCTGGACGGCATCGGCAACATGGAGGAGATCGTCTTTCCGGATACCGGTAGCCGGGGCATGACCCTGCGCCTGTTCGACACCGACCGGAAGCAGTGGTCGCTGTACTGGGCGAACAGCCGTACCGGCGTGCTCTACCCGCCTGTGGTCGGCACCTTCACCGACGGCCGGGGCGACTTCTACGGCGACGACACGCACGACGGGAAGCCGATCAGGGCGCACTTCATCTGGTCGGAGATCACCCCCACCTCGGCACGCTGGGAGCAGGAGTTCTCCCTCGACGAGGGCCTGACCTGGGAAACCAACTGGGTCATGGAGTTCACCCGCGCATAGCCGTACGGCCAGGGACATCGAGCTGCCGACCGGGCGGGACGACCGGGCGACCCGAGCCGGTCGGCAGCACCATCAGCCCACCCGCCGCGACCGGGTACGGGTCGCGCGCGAACGGGAGGCCGGGACAAACGCCCGGAACAGCCAGGTCAGGTGATCCGTACGACCGTACGGCGCTGCCGTTCTTTGCGGTCGGCCCACATTGGTCGGCGCCAACGCGGTCGATTGTCGCCCCGGTCACCGCCACCTGACCTGGCCCGAAGTCATTCAGCGATTCCTCGAACCGGTCGGCGGATGACCAACTGTTAGCGACTCGCTACAAAGGGAGAGCGTCAGTACGGCAACCGCCGCTGACGGATCCACCCGTCGCCCGGCTGAACCCCTCCGCGGCTGGTGGCTCCGTCGCCGGCCCGGCTGAGAGGAATCCGGTACGGATGAGTCCACCCGCTGAACCGGCCCCACCGCTCGACTCCCCACTCCCCGACCCGTCCGGCCCGCTACCGAACACCTTCCTGGCGCAGCTGCCCGCGCCGGCCCGCGCCGCACTGCTCAGCATCGGTACACCGCAGCGCTATCCGGCCGGGGCGCCGCTGTTCCACCAGGGCGACCCCTCGCAGCACGTGGTGATCATCGAGTCGGGTTGGGTCAAGGTCACCTCGATCTCCCGGCTGGGCTGGGAGGCGTTGCTGGCCATCCGTGGTGCCGGCGACATCCTCGGCGAGCTGTCCGCGGTGGACGGCCGGCCCCGGCTCGCCACGGTCCGCGGCCTGACCCCGGTGGAGACGACCGTGATCGCCGCCGACCGGCTCCGGCGCTGCCTGCTCGAACAGCCGGAGATCACGCTCTCGTTGCTGCGTCACCTCGCCGCCAGCCTGCGTGAGGCGGACGGCCGCCGGGCCGAGTACGGCGCGAGCAACGGCGACAGCCGGCTGGCCGGGCTGCTGCTGGAGCTGGTGTCCCGCCACGGTGTGCGTACCGCCGAAGGGGTGGTGATCGACCTGCCCCTGACCCAGCAGGACCTGGCCGCCTCGGTCGGCGCCTCCCGCGAGGTGGTGGCCCGGACCCTGCGGATACTGCGGGACCGGGAGATCGTACTCACCCGTCGGCGCCAGATCATCGTGGTCCGACCCGAACTCCTCCGCTCACTGGCCCGCTCTGTGTCAATCCCTACAGACGCTCCGTGACGATCGACGCGGCACCGCCGATCGACACGGGCCACTCTGGACCGGCAGGAATCCGCTGTTGGCGAGGGAGCGTCATGAACAGAGTCCGACCGTACGAGGCACCGACCCGTTCGCCGTACGCCCGCAACGCCGGCACCCCACGCCCGGTCGCCCACCGGTTGCGACGCCGGCCGGGCGACGATTCGTACTCACCCGCCGTCCGGCTCGCGGAACGTCTCATCGCCGAGACCCGCGACGAGGTACGCCGGGCGGACGAAAAGGCGACACACTGGCTGAGCGTGCTCGGCGGGGCGGCACTGGCCCTGGTGACCGCGTTGACCGGACAGTCGTGGCTGCCCTCGGATCTGCGCGGTGCCGACCGTTGGACCTGGTGGACGGGTTGCCTCTGCGCGGCGCTCGCCACCCTGGCACTTGTCCTGGCGCTGGTGCCGAGGACCGGTGGCGACGAGAACATCCAGCAGGTCGGCTACTTCGGACACGTCCACCAACTCGGTGACCCGACGGTGGTCCGGCTCTGTCTGGAGCGCGCCGCGCGCGACAGCATGCCGGGGCTGGTCGGGGAACTGTGCTGGATCAGCCGACTCGCGATGACGAAGTACCGCTACACGCGACTGGGGACAGGGCTGTCCGCACTCGCCGCCGGGCTGATCTCCACCAGCCTGTTGTAGGCACCACAGCGCGCCGTACCGACGCCGGACCATCCAATTGGTCAACGCTGATGGCTTCGACCCCGGGGAGAAGCAATGAACGACGTCGACAGTCAGCACCGGCCGGCCCAGAACCGCTGGCCGGCGAGCACTTTCGCCGGCCGTCTCGGCCCTGGCGAGCACGACGCACTGATGCGCCTGGGCAGGCGTACGGATTTTGTCGACGGGCAGTACCTGCTGCGTCAGGGCGAGCGGAGCCGGCACCTGCTCCTGCTGCTCAGCGGACGGGTCAAGATCATGGTCACCAGTCCTGACGAGCACCTGCACCGCATCGGTTCCCGTTCACCCGGCGACCTCATCGGCGAGATGTCCTATCTGGACGGGCGTCCGCGCTCCGCCTCGGTGGTGGGCATGGGATCGGTGACCGCGGCGCACATCACGCACAAGGCGTTCGACCGCTTCCTGGAACACCATCCGGCCGCACACCGGCCGTTCGCCCGACTGCTGACCGACCGGCTGCGGGCCTCCGACAGCCGGCACGTCGGGTCCGCGTACGACACGGTGACCCGGATCGCCACCGCGCTCTGCCAACTCACAGCTACCGTCAGTGACCGCACTTCGGACGACATCATCATCCACACGACCCAACGCGAACTCGCCCAGATGGTCAGCGCCGCACCGGTGTCGGTCTACCGCGCCCTCCAGAAACTCGCAGCCCAGGGCTATTTGGAGACCCGCCACAAGGCGATCGTCATCCGAGACCTGGACGGTTTGGCGGACGCCGCGAAGCGGCTGCCGAAAATGCATCACCTGATGTAGATCGAGTAGCTCGGGACGAAAAGCCTCACGCACAGTGATAGCAATCCCTCTAATTGATCAAGGTGAGACGATGACCCTGGAACTCCCCCAGCCCTTCACCGCCATCTCCTCCGACGTCGTGAACTCCAGTGCCGGCGGCTATCCCCGGCACACCGATCTCGGTACGGCCGCCGAGGCGACAATCACCGCCGGCATCGAACGTTGCCGGTACGCCGGAACCTGGATCCGCAGCGGCCGGGGTGACGGCGAGCTGACCCTGGCCCCGGCGAACGTGCCGAGCGCCTGGCTGCTCACCGAGTTCGTCGACTCCCTGCGGGTGACGCTGCTCGACTACAACCGCAACAAGGACGCCGAGCACAAGCTGCGGCTACGCGTCGGCATCGACTCCGGCGACGTCCACGTGGACCAGCACGGGGTGCCGCGCGGCGGCGACGCCATTGTGGTCTCCGCGCGGCTGCGCGACTCCACCGCCGCCCGGGAGGCGCTCGCCGCCATCCCCTCCGCCCCGCTGGTAGTCGTCCTCTCCGACCGGACCTACCAGCGGGCCGTACCGTACGGCGCGCTCGGGCTGGAGGAACGACAGTTCCGGCGGGTCCTGGCGCGGGTGCAGGGCAAGGAGTTCGCCGAGGTGTGCTGGCTCCACGTGCCCGGCCACCAACCCCCGTTCGTCACCGGCGCCCAGCACGAACCGTCGCCGCCGCCGGCCCCGGAGCCGCCGCCCGCAGCGGCCACGGCCGGCCCGTCGACGAACCCGGCACCGGGCGGCGCCCAACCCGGCTCCGCCCGTACCGGAGACGTGACCGTGCACGGAATCGCCGCCGTCGACCGCTCCATCGCCGTCAACCACGGCGGCATCCACTTCGGCGAGAACGCCCGATGAGCGCCGACGAGCCGACCGGGGCGGGCACCACCCCCGATCCCGGCCCCGAACCCGTCGCGGTGCCGGAACAGACCATGCCCGAGCAGCCGTCGGCCGGCCACTCGGACGGTCAGGTGCCGGTGGCGCCTCCACCGGCGGAGCCCCCCGACCCGGCAACCGGTGACGGCCCGAAGGCTCCGGAGCCCGGACCGGCCAGCACCGCCGCCCCTGCGGCCGGTCCCCGGCCGACCCCCGCTGACCAGGGCGGCTACCGGAACAAACTGCACGACCTGCAGAGCGGCGAGACCGCCGAGGAGGACCGGGACGGCACCGACACCAGTTGGAACGGGGCGGGCCAGCAGGCCACGGCGGAGGCCCCCGCCGATCCCCCACCCCCCTCGGTGCTCTCCCAGGGCGTGACCGCGATCGGCCCGAACGCGCAGGCGTACAACATCGTGCTCGCCGGCGAGCAGCGGATCACCGTCCTGCGCTCGCACCGGACCGAAACCTGGATCAAGGAGACGCAGGAAACGTACGTCACCGACGCCGGCTTCGAACAGAACCTGCGGGTCCTGGCCGACCATCGGCTGCTCTACCTACGGGCGCCGGTAGGCAGTGGCCGCCGCACCACGGCCGAGATGATGCTCGCCCGACTGGTGGGCAACGGTCGGGTCGCCGGGATCGAGGTCTCCCAGGACAGCGTGAGCCTGGCCGAGATCGCCGGCCAGCCGGACCTGCTCGTCGCCGACCACGGCATCGTGCTGGAACTCGTCCGGACCGGGACCGTGCGCTCGGGGACCCTGGGCACGCTGGCCACCCTGGCCCGGGACTGCCGGGCGTACGTCGTCGTCCTCGACGACCGGGCCGGCAGCCCCGACCCGTCGCTGCGGCCGTACGAGATCCTGCACACCCGGCCCGGCGCGGAGCCGGTGCTACGCCGCCACCTCACCTGGCGACTGGGACAGGCGCAGCGCTGCGTCGGCGACTGCCAACCCTGCCAGTCCCTGTGCCACCAGGACTTCGTCGACCGCTGTCTGGGCGAGGAACTGGTGCTGGAACAGCTCCGGAGCCACCCCCAGCCGGGCGAGGTGACCGAGCTCGCGATGGCGCTCGCCGAATGGAGCGGCGTCACCGAGGATCTGGAGCGGGCGCTGGGTGGGCTGCGGGCCCGGCTGCGGGCCCTCGCGGCGCAACTGCTCAAGGCCGATTCGGCGGGACCGGAGAGCGACAAGCTCCCGGCCGCGCCCCGGCGGCAGGCGTTCCAGATCGCGTACGCGGTCTTCGACGGTTTCCCCCTCGCCGACGCGTTCCGGGCCGGCGAGGTGCTGTTGCAGATCCTCTGGGCGGCCCAGTACGCCGAGGAACGACCGACCCGGGTCGTCTTCGACGGCGGCGTCGACCAGATGCTCCAGTCCGGACTCGGCGCCGTCGGGACGGACGAGCCGACCGAGGTGGCCGAACATCCGCTGCGTGCCCGCCTCTCCGATCCCCGTCTCCTGGTCGACGTGCTGGACGTGGTCTGGAACGACTTCGACGGCACCCGGCTGCCGCTGCTGCTCTGGCTCAACGAGTTGGTCCTGACCCAGCGCAACGGGGTGCCGCGCCGGGCCGCGCAGTTGGTCGGCTGGCTCGCCAGGTACGACTTCCACGAGGTCTACCGGCTGCTGTTGAGCGGTTGGGCCCGGTCCGGCAAGAGCGCGCTGCGGCAGGCCGCCGCCTGGGCGCTCGACATCGCCGCCGGGGACAGCCGGCTGCTCGGCCAGGTCCGCCAGCAGACGCACGACTGGGTACGCAGCTCCTCGCCGCGGTTGCACGACGCGGCGGCCCGCACGTACGGCACCCGGGTGGGTGCGGTGCTGCCCGAGGACGCCCTGCGTGACCTGCGCGTCCTCGCCGGGCGGGACGATCTCAACGGCAGTGCCTCGGTCGCGTTCGCGATGCGGGCGCTCTACCTGGTCGCGCCCGACCAGACCCGGGTCGCCCTGATCGAATGGAACCGCGAGGAGCTCTACCGGGTACGGGTGCACGCCGCCCGTGCGCTCACCCTGCTCGCCCGGCTGGCCGCCGACGAGCCGCACGAGGGTTGGCCCCTGCTGCTCGCCGACACGGTCGGCGTACCGGAGCAGCGGCAGGGGCTGATCGAGCTCTGGCGCAACGCCCTGATCGGACCGACCACCGCCTACCCGGCCTGGGCCATGTTCCGGAACTGGCTCTACCTGGCCGACACCGACCCCGCCATCGCCGACGAGGTCGTCTCGCTCGCCTGCCCGGTCCTCGCCGGACAGCTGGCCACCCGGGGGCGGTTCCACCTGCGCACCTGGAAGTCGGCGACGCCACCCTGCGAGACCGCGCGCCGCCTGCTCGAACTGCCCTGGGCCTGACCCGCGCCACAGCCCGACCCGCGTCCCCCGGACTGTGCGGGCCGGTCCCACCCGAACCCGGCCCGCCCGGTTTCACCTGATCTATAGGCATATCCACTGGAGGAAAACATGAGCACGCCCGCATCCGCCACGCCCCGACGCCGTGGTCTCTGGCGCCGCTTCGTCGAATGGCTGTTCGGCACCGACGAGACACCGGAGCCGCCGCGCCCCGAACCGGTCACCCCGGTCCGGTTGCGGGAGGTGAGCTACCAGCCGTCCGACTCCGACCGGGTGTTCACACCGCTCTGCCTGGGCGACGTCTTCGAGTTCCAGGTCCACGCCGACCTGGTCTGGTCCACCGACGCGATCACCTACACCGAACTCGTCGAGCAGGCGAAGGAGTACGGCCCCAGCGCCCACGACACCGTACGGGAGCGGGTCTGGCGCGTCGCCCGGACCTTCTCGCCGTACCACGCCGCCGACGCCGAGGCCGCCATCCAGCAGGAGTTGGACCAGAGCTGGTGCTACTCCCGCGACGACCAGACGATGGTCCGGTGCACGGCGAAGGTCCGGGTGCTGCCCGACCCACGGGTACGCCAGCACCTGCTCCCCGCCGCCATGCGGGAACTGGACACGGAGGCGCAGGCAACCCTGGGCCGGCTGCGCGCCGCCCGGGTGGAGGAGATCACCGAACGCTGGCGCGCCCTGCTCGACGAACTCGGTCACGGGCCGGCCGTGGTGCACGCCGCCCAACTGACCGAGCCGGCCTTCGCCGCCGTACTCCAACAGCTGACCTCCCGTCGCCGCGCATCGGCGATGGAACTGGTCGACGTGCTCCGTCAGGCGACAAAGGACCACGAGAACGTGGGGCTGTTCGAGTTCGCGAACGCGTACGACACCGCGCTCCAGGCGTTCCGCAAGGAGATGGGGCTCGAACCGGGTGCCTGGTTCAACGAGCCGGACGGCAGCCAGAACGCCGGAACGGGAGCCACCCAGTGACCGCCCGGCTGGTACGCGTGGGCACCACCGCCGCACTGCTGCTGACGCTCGGCCTCACCTCCGCCTGCGGTGCGGAGGAACTGGACTGCGACTGGATGGCGAACCGGGACCTGACCGGGGCGGGCCGGACGGTGTTCCTGGTCGACGTCTCCGGCTCCACCCGCTCGACCGGCGAGGCCCCCGACTACCCGGTCGCGTTGGACCCGTGGCTGCGGGCGGCGGTGGCCCGGGGCGACGCGGTGTCGATCGGCAGCTTCGACGGCTCGGCGACCACCGTGCGCTGGACCACCGAACGGCAACTCACCCGCTCCGACCGCAACCGACCGAGCCGTCAGGAGGACGAGGAGAAGGACGCGCCCGGTTGCCTGGACCGGCACCTGCGGGCAGCGGCGGGCACGGCGGCGCGGACCGACCGCACCGACATCCTCGGCGCCATCGGTGTCGCCGGCAAGCAGACCGGGCCGGCCGCCGGGGCACCGGACGGGGCCGCCGGCCAGGCCGGTTCGGAAGGCGGACCGGGCGGTACGGCCACCCCGGCCCGACGCACCGTCGTACTCGCCACCGACGGACTCGGCACCACCGGCTGCGCCGACCTGAGCGCGCGGCCGGCCGGTGACCCGGGCATCACCACGGCGATGGCGAGGGCCTGCCCGGGAGAGGCCGACTGGCCGAAGGAACTGGCCGGGGCGGAACTGGTGATGGTCGGCGTCGGCCAGCCGGCCCAGGGACAACCTATCCTCACCACCGCCGCGCTCGGCTGGTTGCAGCGGCACTGGGAACGGCTCTGCGCACTCACCGGCGCGGTCTCCTGCGAGATCTCGACCGCACCGGTGCCGGCGCGCACCGGAGGTGGGCCGGCCGGCCCAGGACCGGAGCCGGTGGTGACCTTCGCGGCCGGCACCAGCGCCCCGCCACCGGATCCGAAAAGGACCTTCAACCTCTCCGCCGAGGTGCTCTTCGACACCGCCTCCGACAAGGTACGGCCGGCGGGCGTGGCACAACTGCTCGCGTTGGAAATCGAACCGGGGGCGACCATCACGGTCACCGGACACACCGACTCACGCGGGGACAGGGCCTACAACCAGGATCTGTCGCAGCGCCGGGCGGAGGCGGTCGCCTCGGTGCTGCGTACCCGCCACGACGGTCAGATCAGGTCGGCCGGCGCCGGCGAGACCGACCTGCTCTGCCCCGGCGAACAGAACGCGAGCGGCGCCTGGGACCAGGAGTGCCTGCAACGCAACCGGAGGGTCCAGATCGCGATCACCAAGGGAAGTGGCTGACCGATGAGCGAGCACACGGTGAACGGCGGCCCGGCCAACGGTGCCGCCCCGAACAACACCTCCCACACCTCGACCGGCAGCGGCGGGCGGCGGTACCAGCCGGTGCCGTGCCCGCAGCAGGTGGGACTCGGCCCCACCCGATTGGCCCCGGAGACACCGGTCGCGGTTCCGCAGCCGTACGAGGTGCGGCAGCTCTCGCACGCCGAGGCCGCCCGCCTCGCCCGCGCGGCGGTGTCGGCCGACGAGACGCTCTCGGCGGCGCACCACCCGATCCGGCACGCCGGGGACGCGCTGCTCGACGCCTGGCACCGGGCCCGTTCCGCGATCCAGCGGCTGAGCGTGCTGGAGTCCGAGCAGGAGTTGCTGATCGCGGCGACGGCCAAACGTACCGTCGTCGAACGGCACGCCCGCGACGGCGCCGAGGACCGGACGGCCCGGACGAAGTGGCTGAAGCCCGGGGTGGTCTGGACCGTCATCATGCTCAGCGCCCTCTACGACACCTTTTTCTTCGCCACGTCGTTCCGGGACGCCCTGGACGCGGTGGACGACCTGTCCACCCCGGAGTTCTGGGTCTCCTTCATCCCCGGCGTCGCGATCGCGGTGGCGCTGATCCTCTCCGGCAGCTGGCTCGCGGTGCCGCTGTTCCGGCACCGCCTTCGGGCCGAACGTCGCCGCCAGCGGGGTCGACTGAACTGGCGGATCGTGCTCCGACGCACCTTCGTCGACTGGCGACCGGAGGAGCAGGAGCGCGAACCCGACGACCTGCCGTGGCCGAGCTGGCCCCTGCCGGTGGCGTTCGCCACCCTGGTGGTCTGCGTGCTGGGCCTCTGGGCCTGGCTGCGCGGCGCGGACATGCAGGACGAACTGCGGTGGCCGATGGTGGCGCTGCTGCTCCTGCTCACCCTCGCCGCGATCGCGCTCAAGGCCAGCGCGCACAACCCGTACGCGGATCGGGCCGAGGCGGTGGAACGGGAGTTGGTCGAGGTCACCGGGCGGTACCGCACCCTGGAGGCCGAAGCCCGGACCAGCCTCGGCGCGCACGGCAAGGCGTGGCAGGAGATGCACGTGGTGACCGAGGACGCGGCCGCGGCGGCCCGCCGGCCCGTGGTGCAGGCGTGGGCGGAGATCGCCGACGACCGGGCCCGGCACGGACTCACCGGGATGATCGCCCCGGACTTCGCCGCGCTCGACGAGGAGGACGTCGCGGGCTGCCAGCTCTTCGACGGACTGGGGGGTCCGCCGCTGCGGACCCGGGTGCTGCGGTACGGCCGGGAGGCCATCGCGCAGTACCACCCGGACCGGCTCGCCGAGGATCTCGACCAACAGCTCGCCCGGCTCAACGCCCAGCTCAGCACCGGGCTCGGCGAAGCGGGCAGCACCGGGAACGGCAGCGGGATCGGGAATGGCAGCAGCACCGGGAACGGCAGCGGCAGCGGGAATGGCGGAGCCGGGTAGGTCGAGAATCGGGTCAGCTGCGCGACGTCCAGGCCGGGTGGGGGACCACCCCGACCCGGTCGAGGAAGTCGCGCAGCACCCGGTGCCACCGTGACGGATCCTCGAGGTGCAGGTCGTGGCCGGCGTCCGGCAGTTCCACCAGCTCACTGCCGGGCAGCCGGTCCAGCATCCGCCGGGCCTGCTCGACCGGGACCACGCCCCGCCCGGCACGTACCACCAGGGTCGGGCAGCGGACCGCCCGCCAGTCGGCCCAGAACGGCGCGCGCGACGATTCGCGCAGTGACTCGACCATCAGCTCCGGCACGAACCGGGGCCACCACCCGTCCTCCTCCTCGGCCAGCCCGTCGGCCCAGGCCCGGCCCCGGCCACCGCCGCCGAAGAAGCGCACCGCGTCCGCGTACGACGGGAACGGGACCGGCCACCGGGCCAGCCAGTCGGCGGTCCGGCGCGGGGCCGTCGGATCCCCACCCGGCCAGGCGTCCACCATCACCAGTGCCCGGACGAGTCTCGGGTAACGCGCCGCGGTGAGCATCGCGGTGTGCCCGCCGAGCGCGTGTCCGACCAGCACCACGGGTGCGGCCCGCAGCGCGCCGAGCACGGCGGCGACGTCCGCCACGTACGCGGAGCGGGTGAGTTGCGCGGGGCGGCGCTCGCTGCGTCCGTGGCCCCGCTGGTCGAGCGCGAGCACCCGGTGGGTGCCGCCGAGCGCGGCGGCGCTCGCGTCCCACTCGCCCGAGTGACCGGCCAGGCCGTGCAGGAAGAGGACCGTCGGTTCCGGACCCGGTCGGTCCAGACAGGCTAGTCGTACGCCGTCCCGACTCAGGTTCTGCCAGTTACCGGCCACCACCATGGGCACCCCCTCGTCGGTGGGACCCCACCCACCCCGCCGAACCGAATTCTCGGCTCCCCCCGCCCCGACCAGGCAATGTCCTTAAGTAACAATTTGATTACTTGCCGTGCTGCACTTGCCTCGGAGTCTCACCAACGGGACTCTTTTGTGCGGACCGCTCCCCCGGTCCCGCCGCATCCAGGAGGCAGCATGCACATCCCCCAGCCGTTCGCCCGCGCACTCCGCCGGCTACTGGCACTCAGCTCCGCCGCCCTGCTCGGGGCCGGTCCGGGCCTGGTCACGGCAGCACCGGCGGGCGCCGCCGGAGTCGGCTACGTCCGGCTCGCGCACCTCTCCCCGGACACCCCGGCAGTCGATGTCTACCTGGGTGCGGCAACCGGTTCGGCCGAACCCCGCGTCTTCCCCGCGGTCGGCTACGGGGTGGTCTCGGGTTACCTGTCGCTCCCCGTCGGACGGTACGCGGTCGCCATGCGCCAGGCCGGCGCCCCGGCCAGCGCACCGCCGGTGCTCACCACCGAGGTCGCGGTGACCGCCGGGAACGCGTACACGGTCGCCGGGGTGGGCCGCTACGCCGACCTGGGACTGCGGGTGCTCGACGACGACCTGAGCGCGCCGGACAGCGGCTGGTCGAAGGTACGGGTGGTGCAGGCGTCCGTACGGGCACCCGTGATCGACATCGCCGCCGCCGCCGGCCCGACCATCGCCAACGGGGTCCAGTTCGCCACCACCACGCCCTACACACAGGTCCGACCCGGCTCCTGGAAACTGAGCCTGAACAGCACCGGAGGCGCACCGACCACGTCCGACGTCAGCCTCGCCGCGGGCACGGTCTACTCGCTCCTGGTGCTCGACGGGAAGCAGGGCGGGCTCACCACCGAACTGCGGGTGGACGCCAAGGGCGGATCTGTGGTCCCCGCCGGTGGTGTGGACGCCGGCGCCGGCGGTGCCCGTGCGGCGGTCGCCGGTCAGGACCCCGGTCGCCGGGTCGACACGATGGACGCGACCGAGCCCACCGACCGGGCGTACCCGTTCATCGCGGCCACCGCGGTCGGTGGGGTGCTGCTCGCGTTGCTCGCCGCGGCGACGGTGTTGCTGCTCCGGCGCCGCGCGCGGCGCACCTGGTGAACACCGCGCCGTCCACCCGCGCCGCCACGACGGTGCGGCACCGTGGACGGTGGTGGCGCCCACTGTCCGGGTCGCCCGGGGATCGCCCCCGAGCGGCCCGGCCGTCGTCCGGGGATCGCCGACGGGTGACCCGGCTGCTCCTGCTCGGGGTGAGCCTGCTGCTCGTCGGCGCGGTCAGCGGCACCGACGACGGACCTGGCCCGCGTGGCACCGGGCCCGCCAGCACCGGGCCCGCCAGCCCGGACGGTGCGTGGCACGCCGGCTGCGCCTCCGACTGCCCGCCGACCAGTCCCGTCACCACCACCCGAGGCACTGATCCGCTGCCCGGGCCCGCGCCGGCCGACTCCACCGCTGGCCCTCCCACCCGGGTACGGATCCCCCGCATCGGCGTGGACTCGTCCCTGGCGGTGCTGGGGCTGGACCGGTCCGGGCAGCTGGAGACCCCGGCCGACTACGCCCAGGCCGGCTGGTTCGGTGCCGGCCCGTCCCCCGGCGACACCGGGCCGGCCGTGATCGCCGGGCATGTCGACTCGACCACCGGTCCCGCCGTCTTCTACCGGCTGCACGAGTTGCGTGCCGGCGACCGGGTCGAGGTACGGCGCGGAACGACCTGGATACCGTTCCGCGTGGTGGCGACCAGCCGGCACGCCAAGGACGACTTCCCCACCGCCGAGGTCTACGACCCCACCCCCGGCCCGGAGCTACGCCTGATCACCTGCACCGGCAGCTTCGACCGCGCCACCCGCAACTACCACGACAACCTCGTCGTCTTCGCCGTCGCGGGGTAAGGAAGGGCCCCCTGTTATCGCATTCCGTACAGGAAGGGACCCTTCCTAACCGGAGCCACGCGGGGGTGGGAGAGTCAGACCGGACGACGGCCGGGAAAGCCGCACTCGACCCGGTGGTACCAGCGCACCTCGTCGTCCCCCTCCAGCCAGCACCAGAGCACCTGCCGGCCCTCCCGCTCACCCGCGAAGTCGAGCAGCACCGGGGCGAAACCCTTGACCTGGATGTCGTGCTCGTTGAACTCGTCGAGGATGCCGTGCAGGCGGGCCTCCAGGGCCTTGAGCTCCGGCATCCCACCTAGCGGACTGAGTCCGCCGCCGCTGAGGTCGGCCCGCAGTTCGGCCAGGTCGGCCCGGATCGAGATCAGCTCGTCGATCCGCGGACGCAGGGTGGCGACCAGGTATCTGGCCTGGGCGAGGGTGAACACAACGGACAGTATGGGGCACCGGCCGCCGTACCGGGGGCGGCCCGCTCCAGGTTCTCAGTCGCTCTGCGCGGCGATCTCCCGGGCCCGGTCCCGGGCCGCCTCCAGGGCGGCGAGCAGCGCCGCGCGTACGCCGTGCTTCTCCAACTCCCGGATCGCCGAGATGGTGGTGCCGGCGGGTGAGGTCACCGCCTCGCGCAGCTTCACCGGATGTTCACCGGAGTCGCGCAGCATCGTCGCCGAGCCGATCGCGGTCTGCACGATCAACTCGTGGGCGACCTGCCGGGGCAGCCCGAGCAGGATGCCAGCGTCGATCATCGCCTCGACCAGCAGGTAGAAGTAGGCCGGTCCGGAGCCGGAGAGCGCGGTGACCGCGTCCTGCTGCGACTCGGGCACCCGGATGGTCGCGCCGAGCGGGGTGAACATCTCCTCGGCCAGGCTCAGGTGCGCGCCGGTCGCGTACGGGCCGGCGGAGATGGCGGTCATCGCCTGGTCGACCAGGGCCGGGGTGTTCGTCATGACCCGGATCACCGGGGTGCCGTCCGGCAGCCGTTTGCCGAAGAAGCTGGTCGGCAGACCGGCGCAGAGCGAGATCACCAGCTTGTCGGACGGGACCTTCGGGCCGATCTCCTCCAGCAGCGCGGCGGCGTCCTGCGGCTTCACCGAGATCGCGAGCACGTCCGCCTCGGCGACCGCGGTGAGATTGTCGACCACCCGGATGCCGTACCGGGTGGCCAGTTCCTCGGCCCGGGTCAGGCGACGCGTGGTGGCCAGCAGTCTGCTCGCCGGCCAGCCCGCTCGGAGGAGTCCGGAGAGCATCAGCTCGCCGATCTTCCCGGTACCGATCACGGCAACGGTGTGCCCACCCGGCGCCATCCGCTTTCCCCCATCTCGTCGCACCGGCCCCGTACGGCGCCGGCTCGTCACCCGTACCGGCCGTGCCGGGACGGACATACCGGCTGGCCGCACCGATCCGGGGCGGACCCCCCGCCGGTCTGGGACCAGCTTCCCGGAGTCCGCCCCGGATCGGTTACGACACGCGCCGGACTAGCTGCCGAAGAAGACCTCGGCCTCTTCGTAACGCTCAAGTGGCACGGTCTTCAGCTCGCGGGTCGCGTCCGCCAGCGGCACCCGCACGATGTCGGTGCCCTGCATGGCGACCATCTTGCCCCAGTCGCCGTCGTTCACGGCGTCGATCGCGTGCAGGCCCAGCCGGGTGGCGAGGACCCGGTCGAACGCGGTCGGCGTGCCGCCGCGCTGGATGTGCCCGAGGACGACCGTACGGGCCTCCTTGCCGGTCTTCGTCTCGATCTCGCCGGCCAGCCACTGGCCGATGCCGCCGAGCCGGACGTGACCGAAGGAGTCGAGCTCCTGGTTGTGCAGCACCATCTGCCCGTCCAGCGGTTGCGCGCCCTCGGCCACCACGACGATCGGGGCGTACTGCTTCTGGAACCGCTTCTCGACGTACGTGGCCACCTGCTCCACGTCGAACTGCCGTTCGGGCAGGAGGATGACGTTGGCGCCACCGGCCAGGCCGGCGTGCAGCGCGATCCAGCCGGCGTGCCGCCCCATCACCTCGACGACCAGGGTGCGGTGGTGGCTCTCGGCGGTGGTGTGCAGCCGGTCGATCGCCTCCATCGCGATGTTGACCGCGGTGTCGAAGCCGAAGGTGTAGTCGGTGGCACCGAGGTCGTTGTCGATCGTCTTCGGTACGCCGACAACGTGGACACCGAGCTCGGTCAGCTTGGTGGCGACGCCGAGGGTGTCCTCGCCGCCGATCGCGACCAGCGCGTCGACCCCCTGCTCGGCCAGGTTGTCCTTGATCCGCTCAACACCGTTCTCGATCTTGAACGGGTTGGTACGGGACGAGCCGAGGATGGTCCCGCCCCGGGGCAGGATGCCCCGCACCTCGTCGATGCCGAGCGGCTTGGTCAGCCCCTCGAGCGGACCGCGCCAGCCGTCGCGGAAGCCCACAAATTCATGACCGTAAGTAGCGACACCCTTACGAACGACCGCTCGGATCACCGCGTTCAGACCCGGGCAGTCACCGCCGCCGGTGAGCACGCCGATACGCATGATCTGCTCATCCTCCAGGAGCTGCAGGTAAGCCCAATTCAGCCCCAGGAACGAAGTCACGTCAGACCATCGGCGTCATTGCCGGCCCGGGGCGGGCCGTCAATGCGCACTGTAGTCGTCACACGGGGGCCAAGCCAGCATGCCTCACAGCCGTTGGCCCAACCGTCGCCTGATCTCAACAAAGGCTTCTCCCGGGCGAGGTGATCGATCTCTGCCCGGGCCGCGACCGGCCCGACCGGTGCGGTTCAGCCCCCCATCGCCCGCCAGCGGGCCAGGTTGTGCCGGGCGTCGACCAGTGCGTCGTGCCGGGCCGACGCCGCGACCGGCAGCGACGGGCGCCCCTGGTCGTCCCAGAGTTGCCGCAGGTCCTTGGTGAACCGTGGGATCTCCCGGGGCAGCGCCGGCATCGCCCCCCAGAGCTGCGCCAGCGCCACGTGGTCGTACGCCGCGTACCAGGCCCAGAGCTCGAGCTGCTCGTCCGGGCGGCCCCGCACCGGTTCGACCAGGAACTCGTAGAGGTCGTCCCGGATCCGCTCCCGGGAACGCCAGGCCCGGTCGGCCGGGGACGGGAGCTTGTCCAGCACGTTGCGGCGCACCCAGGGCACCGCGCGGGAGTCGTCGAACTGGGTGGAGACGGCGTAGAACTCGCGGCCGTACTCGTCGACGACGCCGATCGACACCAGGTCGACGATCCGGCCGTCCTCGATGAACTCGCAGTCGTAGAAATAGCGGTAAACCATTCCCGCCATCCTCGCCCACCGGCCCGGCCGGCCCGGAGCCGGGGGCATGCCCGCCACCAGCGGCGATCTTCCGGATGCCACCGGGGCGCCACCGCGCCGCCCCCACGCGACCGGCCGGACGGCGACGAGTTCACGCCCCGTCCGGCCGGTCGCGGCACCCCGCGACCCCAACCCGCCACGCCCCCGTACAGCCCCCACCCAGCGGCGGATCTGGTGACCAGAATGCCGGCTGTCAGGACGCAGGACTGTCACAGAAGCGATTCGAGGGGTGTACAGCACGCGACAGGACCGTCATGATCTGATGTGTACCGCTACCGGACAGGTCATCCGGTGTCAGTTCATCTGGCTCTCGGGGGCGGGAGCCTTGACCGTGCAGACTGTGAGGGGTTGAGCCTTGGAGGTTCGCCTGCCGGAGCCGGGTGACGCGCTCACGGGTGTGCAGATGTTCGCCGGCCTCGAGCCGGAGGTCCGGCAGCGGGTGATCGCTGCCGCGGTGCCGCGCACCTATCGCAAGGGTCAGTTGCTGTTCGTCGAGAACGACCCCGGGGAGTCGCTCATCGTGCTGCGGCGCGGCGCGGTGGTCGTCTTCCGTACGGCACCCACCGGCGAGCGCGCCGTGCTGTCGGTGATCCGTCCGCCGGACGTCCTCGGCGAGGTCTCCCTCCTGGATGCCTCGACCCGATCCCTCTCCGCCGAGGCGATCGAGGACTGCACCGCGCTGGCGCTCTCCCGGGGCGCGTTCATGGAACTGGTCCATTCCAATCCGCGCATCCTCGACGCCGTGATGCGGTCGCTGGGCGGGCTGATCCGCCGGCTCACCGAGCAGAACGCCGACCACGTCTTCCTCGACCTGCCCGGCCGGGTGGCGAAGACCCTGGTCCGGCTCGCCGGGGAGAGCCAGGCCCCGATGATCACCATCGAGCTCAACCAGAGCCAGCTCGCGGAGATGGCCGGCGGCTCGCGCCAGAGCGTGAACCAGGCGATCGGTTCCTTCGCCAGCCGGGGCTGGCTGCGCACCGAGGGGCGCCGGATCGTGGTGACCGATGTGGGGGCGCTGCGGCGCCGGGCCGGCATGTCGGACCGCTGAGCGCTGGCATGTCGGACCGCTGAGGGCCCCTTGGGGACACTCGAGACGCAGCAATGTGGGGCTCCGCGGTCGCCGTTGGCGGACCGGGGAGCCCCACACTGGTCTCCTGCTCAGGGGCGGACCGGGAGATCAGGGGTTGGTGCTGGTCGGGCCGACCCATTCCTTCTGGTCGCCGCCGGCGCCACCGCTGCCGCCGCCCTCCTCGCCCACGATCCCCTCGGCCTGCAGCCGAGCCAGGGTCGCGGCGTCCACATCGACCATTTCACCCGCGGCGTGGTTGACGCCCTCGTCGTCAGTCCACCCCTGCGCCAGCTGGACGTACACCATCGACGTATCTCCCTAACATCGCTCGATCACTTGGCTGCCCGACTGTAGCCGGCAGTCGCTTGGGTCAGCCGGCCGAACGAGTGTCTGCTAGCCAACAGCCCGGTTCCCGACACTGGCGGGGACCGGCGATACTCGGCGTTGGCGACCAACAGGGCCACCACCGGCGCAACACGGCCAGCCTGGCGTAACCCGGCCAGCACACCGCAAGCCGGGCAGCGGCACGTACGGATCGCCCCAGTGCTCCGGCTGGAACGCTGGCCGGTGACAGCAGCCCGACCATCCCGACTGCGGTAGGAGGACACGATCTCCGCTCCGTGCGCGACGTGTGGCCGGATCGCCGCAGCCGAAGACCGCTTCTGCGGCGGCTGCGGCAACGAACTCGTACCCGCCTGTCCACACTGCGACCGGCCGCTCGCCGCCAACGCGGCGTTCTGCACCTCCTGCGGCAAACCCCGGCCGGGTGGGAGCGTGACCCGACCGGCTACGGCCGCCCAGGAGGACCGGCGCCGGGTCAGTGTCCTCTTCGTCGACCTGATCGACTTCACCCCGTACGTCGAGCGCGCCGACCCGGAGCTGGTCCGGGGCATGCAGACGAGCTTCTTCTCGGCGGCCCGCCGGGTGGTCGGCCAGTACGGCGGGGTGGTGGAGAAGTACATCGGGGACGCGGTGATGGCGTTGTTCGGGGCGCCGGTGGCGACCGAGACCGACCCGTTGCGTTGTGTCCGAGCTGGACTGGAGTTGCAGCGGGTGCTCGCCCGGTTCGCCCCGGCGGACGCCGGTGGACTCCGGTTCCGGGTCGGGGTGGCGACCGGTGAGGCACTGGTCGACGTGGCGGCGGCCCGCGACGGTGGTCAGGCGATCGTCGCCGGCGACGTGGTCAACACCGCGTCCCGGATGCAGTCGGTGGCACCACCGGGTGGGGTGCTGGTCTGTGGCAACACGTACGCGCTGACCAAGGACTCGATCCGGTACGAGGAGCAGCCGCCGGTGACGCTGCGCGGGCGCTCCTCCCCGACCGAGGTGTGGCTGGCCCTGGCCCCGGTACGACGGCAGCACCCGGACCGGGAACTCGACTCGACCCCGCTGATCGACCGCGAGCACGAACTCGGCCTGTTGGTCAACGCGCTGCACCGGTCGACTAGGGAGCGGGTCCCGCAGGTGGTCACGGTCTTCGGCCGGGCCGGGATCGGCAAGAGCCGGCTGGTCCGGGAGCTGTTCCGGCACGCGGACCGGTTGATCGACGAGCCGGTGACCTGGCGGACCGGGCGCTGCCCCCCGTTCGGCGAGAACGTCACGTTCGCCGCGCTGGCCGACATCGTCAAGTCCGAGGCCGGCATCCTCGACACCGACCCGGCGACCGTCGCGGCCCAACGCCTGGAGGCGGCGGTCGGCGAACTGGTGCCGACCGAGGGCGGAAGGGCCAGGCTGGTGGACGCGCTGCGCCCGCTGGTCGGGTTGCCGGGGCCGGCGCTGCCGGTGGAGGAGACCGAGTCGGCCTGGCGTCGGGTGCTGGTGGCGCTCGCCGCCCGCCGTCCGACGGTGCTGGTCTTCGAGGATCTGCACTGGGCCGACGAGGCGATGCTGCGATTCGTGGAGCTGCTCGGCGCCTCGGCCCGGGACGTACCGTTGCTGCTGCTCTGCACCGCCCGACCGGAGCTGGTCGACCGGGAGCCGAGTTGGGCGGCGAGCATCACCTCGTCGCTGACGATCAACCTGCCGCCGCTGCGCAACACCGGCATCGCCTCGCTCTACGCGCACATGTTCGGCCAGGCCGCGTTCTCCGCGGACATGCTCAGCCCGCTGGTCGAGGTTGCCGACGGCAACCCGCTCTACGCCTACGAGTACGTCCGGATGCTGATCGAGCAGGGCGCGCTGCGCCAGTCCGGGCGGGGGTGGTCGCTGGAGAAGCAGCACGACCTGCCGATGCCGGACAGCGTGCACGCGGTGATCGCGAACCGGGTCGACCTGCTCGACGTGAACGACCGGACCGTGCTGCTGGCGGCGTCGGTGGTCGGGATGCAGTTCTGGCCGGGCGCGGTCGCCTCGGCGCTGGGCCAGCCGGTCGAGTCGGTCGAGCGGGCGTTGCGCCGCCTGGAGCAGCGGGACTTCGTCCACGAGCAGGCCGGGTCCATCATGGCCGGCCAGCCGGAGTTCCGGTTCCGGCACGTACTGGTCCGGGACGTCTGTTACCAGCGGCTGCCGCGTACCGAGCGGGTGGCCCGGCACGAGCGGACCGCGGACTGGCTCGACGCGTTGTCCCGCAGCCGGGACACCGACCTGGCCGAGGTGCTCGCGCACCACCGCTGGGCCGCACACGAGATCGCCGGCACGCTCGGGGTGGACACCGAGCGGTACGCCCCGGCCGCCCGGGACGCGCTGCACCGGGCCGCCCGGCGGGCGTACGCCCTGCACGCCCTCGACGCGGCGGCGAACCACGCGGGCCGGGCGCTGCTGCTCGCCGGTCTCGACGACAAGCTCGACCGGTTGCAGTTGGAGTTGCTGAGCACCGAGATCTCGTTCTTCCGGGACGGTCGCGCGTTCCTCTCCGGCGGCGGCACCGAGCAGTTGACCGCGCTCGCCGACCGGCTGTACGCGATCAACGACCAGGGTTCGGCCGCCCGCGCCTGGACCCTGCTCGGGCACGCGGCCTGGCTGCGGGCCGACCGGGCGGCGGCGCTGGACTGCCTGGACCGGGCGGTGGAGTTGTTCGACGCGTTGCCGGACAGCGAGCAGAAGGCGGAGGCGTACGCCGAACTCGGCCGGTTGCACATGCTCAACCTCGAACGCGACCCGGCGCTCGCCGCCGCCGGGGCGGCGGCCGATATCGCCGAACGGCTCGGGTTGGTCGAGGCGCAGGTCAACGCCCGGATCACGGTGGCGATGACGCGCTACCAGGCGGGTGACCGGACCGGTCTGGACGAGTTGCACGCCGCCGTGCAGTTCTGCCGTACGAACAAGCTGCAGGCGCTGCCCCGGGCGATGCAGAACCTGGCCTACGCGATGTTGGAGGAGGGCGACTGGGTTCAGTCCAACGCCCTGCTCACCGCGGCGACGGCGGAGGAGGCGGACGGGCAGCCGCTGACCACCGGTTACTCCGGCGAGGCGATGCGGGCGTATTTCAACGGCGAGTTCGGCAAGCTGCTCGCCGCCGCCGACGCCTTCGTCGACACCGAGGACGGCCGGTGGGACATGCAGGTCCGGGGGCTGCGTGCGTGCCTGCGGGTGTTGCGTGGCGAGCCGGTCCCGGGCGCCCCGGACGGCGCCCAGGGCATCGCCAACCGGCCGGCTCCGCTGGGCGACGACATCGCGGAGGCGCTCGAGACCGCCCGCCGCAGCGGCTTCCACCGGTTGCACTGGACGGTGCTGGGGCCGGCCGCGCTCTGCCGCGCCCTGCAGGGTCGCAGCACGGACGCGGCGGCGCTGATCGACGAACTGGCGGACGCCTGGTCCACCGTGCCGGCACTGACCAGCGGCGAGTGGATCACCGCGGCCGCGTACGCCGCCGCGTTGACCGGCCGGGACCAGGCGGTCCGGGTCCGGGGCATGCTCGACCGGGTCACCCACCGGACGCCGTGGGCGGAGGCGGCGCTGCGGGTGGTCACCGCCGCGGTCGCCGCCGCCGACAGCGACCATGAGCGCGCCGCCCAGCTGTACGCCGCCGCGGCGGAGATCTACGCGCAGATCCCGGACGTGACCGACCGGATGCTGGCCCTGGCGTTGGCCGGCGGGGAGCTGAGCCGTTCCGGGGAACGGGCCAGCGCCCAGGTCACGCTCGCCGAGGTACGCGCCTTCGCGCTGCGTAACCAGGCCCCCGGCCTGCTCCGGTTGGGTGGCAATCCGGGCGGCGCGGGCTGGTCGCCGGTGCTGGCGTCCTAGTGGTCCGTCGCGCTGCCGGGGACCCGTGACCGGTGGCGCTCAGGCGGCGATCCGGTCCGGGGGTTCCACCGTCGGGCCGGGCTTGCCGGCGAGCTGCCCGGTCTTCACCTGTTGCGCGTAGACGTCGACGTACTCCCGGCCGGAGAGCTCCATCAGCTCGTACATGATCTCGTCGGTGACGGCGCGTTCGACGAACCGGTCTCCGGCGAGCCCGGCGTAGCGGGAGAAGTCCAGCGGGGCGCCGAACCTGATCCGTACCCGTCTGATTTTCGGGAGGAGTGTGCCCGGCGGCTGGATCTCGTCCGCGTTGAGCATCACCACCGGGATGACCGGGGCACCGCTGACCAGGGCCAGCCGGGCCACGCCGGTCTTGCCCCGGTAGAGCCGACCGTCCGGTGAGCGGGTGCCCTCGGGGTAGATCCCGGCGAGCTTTCCCTCGGCGAGGACCTGGAGTTGGGTGTCGAGGGCGGCCTGGGCGGCGCGGCCGCCACCACGGTCGACCGGGATCGTGCCGGTGCCGGTGAAGAAGGAGCGGATCAGCCAGCCCTTCAGGCCCCGTCCGGTGAAGTATTCCGCCTTTGCTACGAAGGTCACTTTTCGCTTGACCATCAGCGGCATGAAGATCGAATCCGAGAACGACAGGTGGTTGCTCGCGATGATCGCGGCACCCGTGCCGGGGACGTTCGCCCTCCCCTCGACCTGCGGCCGGAAGATCAGCCTCAGCCAGGGCCCGAGGATGACGTACTTCATCAGCCAGTACAGCACGGGCATCCTTTCCGGGCGCGTCGCGCGGGTGCGCATCTCGGCTCCGCGGGCGGATCTGTCGGGAATGAGCCTACGAACCAAGTACGGCACGCCACAACGCACTCCCGGAACCCGTGCCCGCCGTGTCACGATTCAAGGCACGGCACGCGCGATCAGCGCTGCGGGGGTCTGGGTCGGGCGCGCACACGCGCCGGTGAGGGAGGGTATCCAGTGTCACCGGGTGGTGCCCGCCGAGGGCGGCGGGACAACGGGCTCGACGCGACCGAATACGCCGTCGCTGGCGACGTGGACCCACGGGTGGGAGAACACCTGTTGGACGTCCTCGCCGCCGGCGGCATCGCCGCCTACCTCCAGCCCTCCGCCGACCTCAACCCGGTGACCCGCACCACGACGGTGCCGGCCCGACCGACCGACCGGCTCTACGTCGACCGGACCCACCTCGCCACCGCCCGCGACTACCTGACCCAGCTCGCCGACGAGGGCGTGCCGAACCAGCCGGAGCGTCCCGATCCGGACGTGGAGGCCGAATGGGCGCGGATCGTCGCGGGTTACCACACCGATGTCACCGGTGGCGCCCGGCCGTGGCCGGCGGCCGAGGACGTCGCCGCCGACACGGCGACCGATCCGGCCGGCGCGGCGACCGGCACCGCCACCCGTACCGGGCAGGAGAGCGCCGGGCCGGCGACCGAGGTACGCCCGTTGCAGTCCGCCACCGAGATCTCCGGCATCTCGCTGGGCGGGCGCTCCGACGAACCGTCCCTGCTCGACGGGCTGGACACGTTCGGTGCCGATCTGCCGGACGACGCCGAAGACCGTTACGTCCCGCCGCCTCCACCGCCCCTGCCCCACGTATCGAAGTACGCCGTGGCCGGCGTACTCGCGGTGGTCGTCGGTTTCCTGCTCTTCGTCTTCCCCGACCTGCTTCCGATCGACCGTGGCCTGGTCACCCTGATCGGGTTCGCCGGCATCCTGACCGGATTCGTGACCCTGGTCTGGCGGCTCCGCTCCGGTGACGAGGAGGACGACGATCCGGACGACGGTGCCGTGGTCTGACGTGATAACGAACGGATAGTGAGATTGATCGCACACCGTTCCCTTGCGTAACACTCGTGTAACTTGATGTCAGTAGGAATAAGGCTGTACGTCACCTCTCCCCCTCACCCCTATCGACTGCCCGATAGCGCATCATTCGCGGTGGTCGCCTCGCCCGGAACGAGGTGCCCGAATGCGACAGAGTCCGCTTGTGGTGGTGGCCAACCGCCTACCGGTTGACGACGGCGTGGCGCTCGACGGCGCCTGCGAGTGGCGTCGCAGCCCAGGTGGCCTGGTCGGCGCCCTACACCCGATCCTGAAGAAGACCCCGGCGGTCTGGGTCGGTTGGGCCGGTGGAAGTGGCCCGGCTCCCGCCGTACCGGACATCGACGGCGTACGGATGCACGCGGTGCCGCTGAGCGACGAGGACATGCGGGACCACTACGAGGGCTTCGCCAACGCCACCCTCTGGCCCCTCTACCACGACGCGGTCGAGCAACCCGTCTACCACCGTCGCTGGTGGGAGGCGTACCAACGGGTCAACCAGCGGTTCGCCGAAGCCGCCGCGGAAGCCGCCGAACCGGGTGCCGTCGTCTGGGTGCAGGACTACCACCTGCAACTCGTACCCGGACTGCTCCGGGCGCTCCGCCCCGACCTGCGGATCGGCTTCTTCCTGCACGTACCCTTCCCGCCGCCCGAACTGTTCATGCAACTGCCCCGCCGGGCCGAACTGCTGCTCGGCATGCTCGGCGCCGACCTGGTCGGCTTCCAGCGGGCCCAGGCCGCGCACAACTTCGCCCAACTCGCGGCCAAGGTGCTCAAGTTGCCCGCCACCGACCGCCGGATCGCGGTGGACGACCGGATGGTCCGGATCGGCGCCTTCCCGGTCTCCATCGACATGGCCGAGATGGAGGCGCTCTCCCGCCGACCGGAGGTGGTCCAGCGGGCCCGCCGGCTCCGCGCCGACCTCGGCGACCCGCAACACGTCATCCTGAGCATCGACCGGATGGACTACACCAAGGGCATCGAGCAGCGGCTCAAGGCGTACAGCGAACTGATCGCCAACGGTCACATCAAGGTCCGGGACACGGTCATGGTCCAGGTGGCGGTGCCGAGCCGGGAACGGGTCGAGCAGTACCAGGTCCTCCGCGAGCGGGTGGAGCGCGAGGTCGGGCGGATCAACGGCGAGTTCGGGCGGGTCGGCGAGCCGGCGATCCACTACCTGACGCAGCCGTTCGACCGTACCGAACTGGCGGCGCTCTACCGGATCGCGGACATCATGGCGGTGACGCCGTTGCGGGACGGGATGAACCTGGTCGCCAAGGAGTACGTCGCCGCCCGGGTCGACGACGCGGGCGCACTGCTGCTGAGCGAGTTCGCCGGGGCGGCGGCGGAGTTCACCCAGGCGTACCTGGTGAACCCGCACGACCTGGAAGGGTTGAAGCTGACCCTGATGCACGCGCTCCAGGCGACCCCGACGGACGTGACCGACCGGATGCGGTCGATGCGCGACCATCTTCGGACATACGACATCCGGGCCTGGGCTCGGGCCTATCTGACGGCGTTGGATCAGACGGGGGCTCTTGCCGATCGGCTGGCTCCGGCGTGACTGGTGGGGATTCGGGGGCGGCGTGCCCCGCTCTGGGCGGATGCTCCTATGGAGTGTCAAGTGGTGAGTGCGGCGAGGTCTGCGAGTAGGGCGGTGTGGACTTCTCGGATGATGTAGCGCTTGAGGCAGCGGATGATCTCTTTTTTGCTGAGGCCTTGGGTGGTGCGTCGTTCGGTGTAGGCGCGGGTGCGGGGATCGTGGCGTAGGCGGCAGAGCGCGATGGTGTAGAGCGCTTTGTTTGCGGCGCGGTCCCCGCCTCGGTTGAGTCGGTGCCGGTTGGTGCGTCCGGAGCTGGCGGGGATGGGTGCGGCGCCGCAGAGGTGGGCTAGGGCGGCTTCGCTGTGGAGCCGGTCGGGGTTGTCTCCGGCGGTGGCTAGGAGTTGCCCGGCGACGTCGGGGCCGACGCCGAGGAGCGCGTTCAGGCGTGGGGCGGTGGTGGCCACGATGGGGTGGAGTCGGTGTTCGAGTTGGGTGATCTCGGTGGTCAGGGTCTGGACCCGGGTGGCGATCGAGTGGAGTGCCGCTCGGGTGGCCTGGATCGGATCACTTGTCGGGGTGTCGTCGGTGGTCAGGGTGGTGCAGGCGGTGATCAGGGCCTGGCCGTGCAGGCCGGTGAGGTTGGCGCGGAGTTCTTCGGGGGCGGAGGCGATGAGGCCGTGGAGTTGGTTGAGTGCGGCGGTGCGGGCCTTGACTGCGCCGCTGCGGGCGACTCGTAGGGTGCGGATCGCTTCGACGGGGCCGGTGCGGGTCTTGGGGGTGCCGTTGGCTTGTCCGGACAGGGCGGCTCGGGCGGCGGCGATCGCGTCGATCGGGTCGGACTTGCCCTTCGTGCGGCGGGTTTTGCGGTCGGGTCGGTCGACTTCGACCAGGGTGATGTTCTGGCTGGTCAGGTAGCGGGCCAGGCCGGCGCCGTAGGCGCCGGTGCCCTCGATACCAACCTTGGTTACCCGGCCGTGTGATCGGAGCCAGGCCAGGAGGTCGTGGTAGCCGGCTGCGGTGGCGGGGAACTGCTGGTCGTTGAGTACCCGGCCGGTCTGGTCGACCACGGCGGCGTGGTGGGTTCTGCCGTGGGTGTCGATTCCACCGGTGATCTGACGCTTCTTGGCTGTCATGCTGGGGTGTCGTCCCGTTCGCTCGCACCGGACAAGGGTCGGCACGCACCGCCGCGACGGTGGACAAGACAGTGATGGGTGCCTCTCGCACAGGCTCCTATCAGGTCACATCCGCCCAGGTGGTGAGTGCGGTAGCGGGTCACCCGGACCGGTCGACGAATCCGCCCAAGGACAGTGATCGTCGGTCAGGCTTTGGGTCAGACCAACCGGGTGACCCGCCCTTACATCCTCACTGTCAGGCTTGATCCCGTCGCGGGGCACGCCGCCCCCGAATCCCTGACCTGGTCGGGCTTGGGCGGTCAGCCAGCGAGGGACGTCGTGGCCACAGTGGCTCTTGGGGTGGGACGGGTGGGTTGCCGCCGCTGGTGGGGGGTCAGGGGGTGGGGGCGTCCTTGTCCAGCCAGTCGAGGATCGCGTCGATCGGTTCGCGCCAACGGGCGTCGAGCATCAGGTCGTGCCCCATGCCGGGAAAGAGCAGCGGGGCGGCCGCGTACCGGGCGGCGGCCCGGGTGAGCGCGCTCGCGGAGACGATCCGGTCGTCCGGGCTGCCGAGGACCAGCAGCGGCGGGTTGCCGACCGGCGGCTCCGGGTCCCGGTGCGCGAGTAGCTGCCACTGCGCGCGGGCGGTGGCCCGGCCCAGTCGGGCGGTGTAGTCGGCGGCGGTGGCGACGGGAAGCTCCCGGCTGAACAGTTGGCGCCGGTTCAGCCTCAACCGCCCGCCGAAAACCGCGGGCAGGGTGCCGGCCAGGTTGCGGCGCAGCGCACCGCCCAGGGTGCCCCAGCCGCCGAGGACCGGCGCGACCAGGACACCGGCGCGGGCCGGGTAACGGGCGAGCGCGTGCGTCACCACGAGAGCGCCGGCGCCGTGCCCCACCAGCACCGCCTGCCGCGGCAGGCTCGCCGCCACCTGGACCACATCATGGACGTACGCCCGCAGCGTCGCCTTCGGCGCCGCGCCGCTGCCGCCGTGCCCGCGCAGACTCACCGCGTGTGCCGCGAACCCGCGCGACGCGCTGTGCTCCAACCAGTGCTCGGCGAACGTCCAGGCACCGTGCCCGTAGCCGGGTACGAAGAGGACCGGCGGCTTCCCCTCGTCCGTCTCGGGGGTGGCGCTGCGCACCTCCCGGTGCACCGGTGGGACGGGGCTCGCCCAGTCCCGGGTCCGGATGATCCGGGTCCGGCTCATTTGGCGGTCTCCAGGTCGTCGAGGACGGTTTGCAGTTCACGCAGGTAGTCGCTGTGGCTGATCTCGAACCAGTGCCGGGTGCTCTCCTTCACCTTCGCCGAACTCCACCGGCCGCCCGCCCCGGCGTCGACCCGCGCGGAGAACGCGGCGGCCCGGTCCGGTGCGGCCTCCTGGAGCCGCAGGCGCCGGGCGATCGCCACCGTCTGCCAGTGCACCAGGGGGAAGATCCCGGAGTCGGCCTGGAGCAGTCCGGCGACGGCGAGCGTGGGATGACGGCGGGGGAAGGCGTTGAGGTAGAGCGAGGGGCGGCCGGCCGGGTCGCCGCCGAGCAACGAAGGGTCGAGGAACTCGAACTTCGGCAGGTAGCCGGTGGCGAGCACGACCAGTTCGGGGTCGATCGTCCGGCCGTCGGTGAGTTCCACGGTGTTGCCCCGGAAGCGGGCCACGTCCGGCACCGGGCTGATCCCGCCGTGACCGACGTAGTAGACAAGTTGGCTGTTCGCGATCGGGTGCGTCTCGTAGATCTTGTGGTCGGGTGCGGGGAGGCCGAAACGGGTCAGGTCGCCGACGGTCAGCCGCAACGTCCGGGCCGCGAACCACTGGCGCAGGCCCAGCGGTAGCCGGGTCAGGCCGGCGTTGACCTGGTCGGTCGGGCGACCGAGCACGTACTTGGGGACGTACCAGTAACCGCGCCGGGTGGAGTGCCACGCCTTGCTCGCCTGCTGGGCGGCCTCGACCGCGATGTCGCAACCGGTGTTGCCCGCTCCGATCACCAGCACCCGCTTGCCCCGCAACTGGGTGGTGTCCTTGTACGCGGAGGCGTGCATGACCTGCCCCCGGAACTCGTCCAGGCCCTCGTACGCGGGGATCTTCGGCGACCAGTTGTGCCCGTTGGCGATCACCACCGCGGCGTACCGCTGGATCCGCTCGGCGCCGTAGCCACCGGTGCTGCGGGTGGTCACGTCCCAACGGTTGCCGTCGGCCGGTTCGACCCGGATCACCTCGGTGCCGAACCAGACGTACTGCAGCAGGTCGAAGTGGGCGGCGTACCGCTCCAGGTAGCCCAGGAGCTGGCTGTGGTGCGGGTAGTCCGGCCAGGAGTCCGGCATCGGGAAGTCGGGGAACTCGGTGGACGGCTTGGACGAGATCAGGTGGGTGCTGGCGTAGACCGGGCTGCGGTCGTGTCGCCAGTTCCAGGCGCCGCCGACGCTGGTCTCGCGTTCGTAGCAGTCGACGCCGAAACCGTGCTCCCGGAGGTTCTTGATGGCGGCCAGGCCGCTGGCCCCGGCGCCGATGACGCAGACGGTGCCGCCCCGGTCGTAGACCGGGCGCCCGTCCGAACGCAGGGTGGCGCTGGTTTCGGAGCTGTCAAGGCCGATGGAGGTGGACACCGGGGAATCTCCTTTTGTCCGGCACGAATGCCGAGTGCTGCCGAATCCTCTCGACTTCCGTCACCCTTTGTCCAGCCCACCGCCCAACGTTTGGCGGTTCGGGGCGGGGACGTGGGCCGGCAGCAGCAGGTCGACGAGGATCGGGAAATGGTCGCTGGCGCGACGCGTCTGTGGCGTGTCCAGCACGTCGTACCCGGTGACCTCGATCCTCGGGTCGACAAAGAGCGCGTCGATCCGGTCCCGGGGTTCGGCACAGGGGTACGTGCCCCGGTCGGCCCGGTCGGCGGCGACCGCCGCGTCGGTGAGCCCGTCGGCGATGGTGCGCCAGGCCGCCCCGCCGGAGTTCTCGTTGAGGTCGGCACCGAGCACCACCGGCAGGCGTAGTTCGGTGAGGTCACGTTTGAGCAGGGCCGCCTGGCCGGGGCGTTCGGTCGGGTCGGTGCCGAGGTGGGTGCCGACGACCACGAACGGGGCGGTGGTGTCGGAGCCGACGGCGCACTCGGCGAAGATCACGCCGCGCATGTGCCGCCCCGGGGTGAGCGGGAACTGACGGTGCCAGGTCCGGTGCACCCGTACCCGCAGGCTGGTCAGGACCAGGTTGCCCAAGGACGGCAGGCCACCGCCGCCGAGCACCAGCCCCAACGAGTCGGCCAGCGCCCCGCACTTGTGGCGCCAGCGGAACCGACGCGGTCCCTCCTGCACGATCACCACGTCCGGTTCGGCCGCCCGTACGGCCGAGGCCAGCGCGGCGACGTCGTCGCGCTGGCCGTGCACGTTGTACGACAGCACCCGCAGTCGTACGCCAGCGCCACCGGTCCCCGGAAGTCCTGCCTGCGTCACGGCGGACACCTCTCCTTTGTCAGGGTCGGCCGGGCTGGTCCACGGTCCCGGTCCGGGACCCGCGTCAGCGGCGTCGGGCCAGGTCGGCGGCGCCGATCATGCCCGCGGTGTTACCCATCTCGGCCGACCGGATCTCGGCGACCGGGAGCCGGCCGCGCTGTGCCAGCGCTTCGGTGAAGGTCCGCCGGGTGGGTCCCATCAGCAGGTCACCGGCCTCGACGACGCCGCCGCCGACGACCAGCACCTGCGGGTCGAGGATCTGCACCAGGTCGGCCAGTCCGAGGCCGAGCCAGTGGCCGATCTGGGCGAACGCCTCACCGGAGATCGGGTCGCCGTCCCGGGCCGCGCTGGTCACCATCGGTCCGGTGATCGCCTCGACCTCGCCGCCGGCCAGTTCGAGCAACCGGGCGGCGCGGACCGGGGCTTGGCGGGCGCCCGCGCGGGCGAACCGGACCAGGGCGTTGCCGCTGGCGTACTGCTCGATGCAGCCGAGTCGGCCGCAGCCGCAGAGGTGACCCTCCGGTACGGAGAGGAAGTGGCCCAGTTCGGCGGCGATGCCGTGCGCGCCCCGGAGCAGTTCGCCGCCGAGGATGATGCCGCCGCCGACACCGGTGCCGATGGTGAGCATGACCATGGACTCGTCCGCGTGCCGGCCGGCGCCGTGCCGGAACTCGGCCCAGGCCGCGACGTTGCCGTCGTTCTCCACGATCACCGGCAGGTTGACCGCGGAACTGACGTAGTCGCGGATGGGTTCGTCGCGCCAGGCGATGTTCGGTGCGAAGAGCACGACCGAACGGTCGGCGTTGATCCAGCCGGCGGCGCCGATGCCCACCGCCTCGATCTCACGACCGGCGGCGAGTTCCGAGACGACCTCGACGATGACGTCGCGGGTCTTGGCCACGTCGTCGGCCGGGGTGTCCCGCCGGGTCCGGGCCAGTACCTCGCCGTCGGCGTCAACCACGCCCGCGGCCACCTTGGTACCACCGACGTCGACTCCGATGGTCAGCGTCACCGCCGCCGCTCCCCTCTGTGCTCTGCTCCGCCGGTACCACACCGGCCGATCATGTTCCGTTCCCGCCGGTGGGTCCGACGCGCGGTCAGACCCCGTCGCCCTCGGCCGGCACCGGCTCGCCCGGAATCCGGGCAGCGGGCACCACCGGGGGTGTACCACCGGACCCGGCGGCCTGAACCGCTCCGGTGGAGCCGGTCGGCGCCGGCCGGCTGGCGGCGCCGGTGTGCTCGGCCGGGTCGGCGGGCGGGTCGGCCTGGTCGGAACGGGGGTCGGGGGCCGCGCGGGTCGCGGCCGCCCAGACGTCCTGCTCCGGGGCCGGCCACGAATCATGCCTGGTACGGGTGGCCTCGCGCCACACCGCGTCGTCAGCCAGGTCGGCCGGGGTGCCGAACGTGTCGGGGGTGGCGCCGAACGTGTCGGGGCCGGTGGGCGCGCCGTACGGGTCGGGGCCGGCAGGCGCGCCGTACGGGTCGGGGCCGGCGGGCGCGGTCTCCGGTTCCGGCGTGCTGGTGTCGGTGGCGGTGGAGAGGGCCCGCAGCAGGCTGGCCAGGCCGGCCGCGAAGTCGCCGGCACCGGTGGCGAGCCGCTCGGCGAACTCGGGGCTCGGGTCGCGCAGCGCGGCGATCGTCCGGCAGATCGGGCAGGCGCGGCATTCGGCCGAGCCGGTGGCGAATCCGCTGCCGTTGGTGCCGTCGCCGGCGTGACCAAGCACACCGGTGACCAGGTCACCCAGCGGGCCGAACCCACCGGGCCGGCCGGACGCGCCCAGTCGGGCCGCGGCCAGCGCGGTGGCGACCAGACGTTCGGCCTCTGTACGCGCGGACCCCGGATCGGTCGCCGTCATGCCCGCCTCCTTTCGCCCTGACGCCGCTTGTCGCGGGTGGCTCAGTCCGTTGCCCCGAGGGACTCAACCCGCTGCTTCAGCTGCTTCAACGCCGTGTCCATGATCATTTTCTCGGCCTTGCGCCGGAACATCCCCAGCATGCCGACCTTCAATTCCACCTCAAGGGTGTACGTGACCGTGGACGTACCGTCACCGTTGTCGCCGATGTCGTACGACCCGTTCTGCGCCTGCTGCATCCGCGACGGGGCGGCCAGGTGCCACTCGATCCGTGAGATGTCCTCGGCGTACTCGTAAACCAGGGTGTACTCGTCCGCCAGCACCCCGGCGTCGATCACGAACCGGACCTGGCTGGCGTAACCGTCCTCGTACTCCTCCAGCACCTCCACCCCGCGCACCGCGTCGGTCCACTCGGGGTAGCGCGCGAAGTCGCAGATCACCCCGGCCACCCGGTCCACGGGTGCGGAGATCACGATCGACTGGATGGAGGAGTCCGCCATGTGGGGCAGGCTACCCGGTTCACCAGCCGAGCCGGCCGTCCGCCTCAACCCCGGCACGTACCTGTCGAACCGGCCTGCCCCGGTTCCCGACCCGGACGGGCGGGTAGGTTTCCGGTATCCGGTCCCGCCCCGCGCCCACCCCTCGGGGCCGAGCACAACCCGATCGTGGGTACGAGCACGAAGGAGTGCAGGTGCGAGAGTTCTCCGTGCCACCCGTCGTCAGCATCGGCGACACGGCCAACCTGACCGACCCGGTCTGGGACAACGCCGAGGTGGCCCCGGACGCGGCGCAGTTCGCCCGGCGTACCCGGGGCACCGGCGACACCCCGGCGGCGGGCGACCGGGACGGCTGGACGGACGTGACCTGCCTCCAGTTCCGCGACGAGGTGGTGGCGCTCGCCCGTGGCCTGGTCGCGGCCGGTGTCGGGGCCGGCGACCGGGTGGCTCTGATGAGCAAGACCCGGTACGAGTGGACCCTGCTCGACTACGCCATCTGGGCGGCCGGCGCGGTGACCGTACCGATCTACGAGACCTCCAGCGCGGACCAGGTGGCCTGGATCATGGCCGACTCGGGCGCGGTGGCCTGCGTGGTGGAGACCACCGCGCACGCGTTGCTGCTGAGCGGGGTACGGGACCAGTTGCCCGCCCTCGGGCAGGTCTGGCAGATCGAGACCGGCGACCTGGACGGACTGGTCGCCGACGGGGCCCGGATCAACCCGGACGAGGTGGAGGCCCGGCGGCGCGCCACGAAGGCCGACGACCTGGCCACGATCATCTACACCAGTGGCACCACCGGGCGGCCGAAGGGCTGCCTGCTGACCCACCGCAACCTGTACGCCGACATCGCCAACGCGGTGCCGGTCCTGCCGCACCTGTTCAACGAGGGCGCCTCCACCCTGCTCTTCCTGCCGCTGGCGCACTCCTTCGCCCGGACGATCCAGATCGGGATGATCTACGCGCGGGCCACCCTGGCCCACAGCTCCGATCCGAAGAACCTGGTCAACGAGCTACAGGCATTCCGCCCGACCTTCGTGCTCTCCGTTCCCCGGGTCTTCGAGAAGGTTTACAACGGGGCTGCGCAGAAGGCCGCCGCCGAGGGCAAGGGGGCGATCTTCGCGCGGGCCGAGCGGGTGGCGATCGCGTACAGCGAGGCGCTGGACTCCCGCGACGGGCCGGGACTGGCCCTGCGGATGCAGCACCGCCTCTTCGACCGGCTGGTCTACCGCAAGCTCCGGGCCGCCCTCGGCGGCCGGTGCCGCGACGCGATCTCCGGCGGCGCCCCCCTCGGCAGCCGGCTCGGCCACTTCTTCCGGGGCGTCGGGGTCACCATCCTGGAGGGGTACGGGCTGACCGAGACCTCGCCGACGGTGGCGGTCAACACGATCAACGCGATGCGGATCGGCACGGTCGGCCGGCCGCTGCCCGGCGTCTCGGTCCGGATCGCCGACGACGGCGAGATCCTGATCAAGGGTGACCTGGTCTTCCAGGGCTACTGGCAGAACCAGGAGGCGACCGCGGAGGCGCTGGACGACGACGACTGGTTCCACAGCGGGGACCTGGGCACGCTGGACGGCGACGGCTTCCTCAGCATCACCGGCCGGAAGAAGGAGATCATCGTGACCGCCGGCGGCAAGAACGTCGCCCCGGCCGTGCTCGAGGACCGGGTCCGCGCACACCCGCTGATCAGCCAGTGCGTGGTGGTCGGCGACCGCCGCCCGTTCATCGGCGCCCTGGTCAGCATCGACGAGGACTTCTGGCCGAAGTGGCTCAGCGCACACGGGCACCCGACCGACACGCCGGTCGCCGACCTGCGCGAGGACCCGGCACTGCGGGCGGACGTACAGTCGGCGGTCGACGAGGCGAACAAGGCGGTCTCGTCGGCCGAGGAGATCAAGAAGTTCCGGATCCTGCCCCGCGACCTCAGCGAGTCGGCCGGTGAACTGACCCCGTCACTGAAGGTCAAGCGAGCCGTCGTACACCAGACATACGGCGCAGAAATCGCCGCTATCTACGGAGACTGACTACGATCCGTCAGGTGCCCGCCTCGACATCCGCCCTCCCCCGCCCGCATCCCCTCGCGGCGGCGGCACGCGTCGTCATGCTCGCGCTGGTCGCGATCCTCACCCTGATCACCACCGGTGACCTCGACCAACTGATCTGGATCGCCCTGCTCGCGGTCGCCGGCATCCCGGCGGTCCTCGCCCCACATCACCGGGTCCTCGCCCCGCTCGGCCGGTTCGCCGAGGTGGTGATCGTCGGTTTCGCGGCCAGCCAGGTGGCGGACGAGGCGTCGCTCGGCGGGATGGGCGCGGCGGCGATCCTGCCGTACCTCTCGGTGCCGCTGACCGTCGCCGCGTTGCAGCGCCGCTCACGGGAGGGTGTCGCGCTGCTCGCGGTCACCACCGCGAGCCTGGCCGTCGGCGGCTTCCTCAGCGGCAACAGCGCTGACGAGCCGTTCGGACACCTCGGCCAGCTCGGCTACCTGGCGGTCTCCGTCCAGTGGCTGGTGCTCGCCGCGCTCGGCCTGTACGCGGCCGGCACCCTGCAACGAATCTGGCAGGCCCGGGGGGAGAGCCGACCGCAGCCGTACGCCGAGGCGACCCGGCTGCTCACCCAGCTCCGGAGCGTGGCGCGCCAGCTCCCCGGGGCGACCCTGGATCCGGGGAGCATCTCCGAACACCTGTTGGAGGAGTTGCGGGTGCTGGTCCGCGCCGACCGGGCCGCGGTCCTCTCGGTCAGCGGCGGCGGTCGTCTGGTGGTGCTCGCCCAGGTGGGTGTGGACCGGGTCGACTGGGAGACCACCCTCGACGCCGACTCGGCCATCGCCGACGCCTGGGCCAGCCAGCAACCCCAGACCGCCCCGCGCTCCCAGGCCCGTTCACACTCCGGCGGCGACGTCTCCGCGCTGGTGGTGCCGCTGGTCGCGGGGGTGCGTACGGTCGGCCTGGTCACCCTGGAGGCGGACGCGGCCAACGCGTACCCGGCGCCCGTGGTGGCCCGGGTGACCGCGCTGACCCGACCGGCCGCGCTCCGGCTGGAGGCCGCGCTCCTCTTCGACGAGGTGCGCTCGCTCGCCACCAACGAGGAACGCCAGCGGCTGGCCCGGGAGATCCACGACGGGGTGGCCCAGGAACTCGTGATGGTCGGCTACGGCATCGACAACGCGATGGCGACTCTGCCCGAGGACGCCACCGAGACCGCCGGCGAACTCCGTACGCTCCGCGGCGAGGTCACCCGGGTGATCACCGAACTGCGGCTGAGCCTGTTCGAGCTCCGCAGCGAGGTCGACCGGCACGGCGGACTGGCCGCCGCGATGGCCGAGTACGCCCGGACCGTGGGCGCCTCCGGTGGACTCCGGGTGCATTTGTCCCTCGACGAGTCGACCGCCCGACTTCCGGCCGCGACCGAGGCCGAGTTGTTACGTATCGCCCAAGAGGCAATCACCAATGCGCGTAAGCACGCCGGGGCGTCCAATTTGTGGGTAACCTGCGCCGTGGACCCCCCGTTCGCACAAATTGAAGTGTCGGATGATGGTCAGGGCATCGCTGACCAGCGCCCCGATGGGCGGTATGGTCTTGCGATCATGGCGGAGAGAGCGGAACGTATCCGGGGCCGACTGGAGATCCGTCCGCGACATCCCAGTGGCACGACGGTGGCGGTGGTGGTCGGAACCACCCCCCGACGCGATAACGTGCGCGATAGCGTCACCGCATCAGAAGGGGAGTAACCCGAGCATGACCACGAGCCCCACACCCGCCGGCCGTACCAAGGTCCTCCTTGTCGACGATCACGACCTGATCCGCAAGGGCCTGCGCCACGCGTTCGAGCGGGACCGGCAGTTCGAGGTCGTCGGCGAGGCCGCGACGGCGGCTGAGGGGGTCCGCCAGGCGGGTGCCCTGCAGCCCGACGTCGTGATCATGGACCTTCGCCTCCCCGACGGTAGCGGCCTGGAGGCCACCCGCGCCCTGCGCAAGTCGAGCGCCACGATGGGCATCGTCGTCCTCACCATGTACGCCGGTGACGACCAGCTCTTCGGCGCGCTGGAGGCGGGCGCGAGCGCCTTCGTACCGAAGACCGCCCCCGCCGACGAGGTCGTCGCCGCCGCCCGGCACGCCGCCTCGTCGCCGAGCGCGTTCACCGCCGCCGACCTGGCCGAGGCGATGAAGCGCCGGCTGGCCCCCTCCGGCCCGCAGCTCTCCCCCCGCGAGGGCCAGGTGCTGCGGCTGCTCGCCGACGGCATGAGCGTGGCCGGCATCGCGAAGCAGCTCTTCGTCAGCGAGTCGACGGCCAAGACGCACATCTCCAAGCTCTACGAGAAGCTCGGCGCGGCCAACCGGGCGCAGGCACTGATGACCGCGCTGCGACTCGGTCTGCTCGAGGCCCCGGACGCGCCCAAGTTCTGATCCCGTCCGGTCCGGACCAGCACGCGAGCACGGCTCACGACTGGACCGGACCGGCGGGAACGGTCCGGGTCAGGAGCCGTCGACCGGCACCCGGGCCGGGATCACCCGCCCGCCGAACCGACGGAACGCCAGGTACGCCTCGCAGCCGAGGCAGAGCCCGAACGCCGCGTTGAGAAACGCGGCAGCCAGCGCCAATGCGGTCGCCACCAGACCCACACCGCTGCCCCCGGAGAGGTATCCGGCCGCCGCGACCAGGGTGAAGACCAGCCCGACGAGCTGGGCGAACCGCACCGGCGCGACCGGTTCCAGCTCCGTCGGCGGCCGCAGCCGACCGGCGACGACGGCCCGGAAGAGCAGCCCGTACGGGCCACGGCGCGGGGACACGGCGGTGATGCCGAAGACCACCGCCTGGGCCAACGCGAGCCAGCCGGAGCCGGTGAACAGTACGACGATCAGGACCACGGTGGTGACGGCGGCGGCGAACCGGGGCCCTCGGGGATCGAGCAACATCGTCAACCTCTGTCGGAAGGGGCGGCGCACACGGCCGCCGGTGAGCCGGGACGAGCGGGGTCCGGGCAGCGACAGAGGCTGGTGCAGAGGCGACCGTGGTCGACGATCCGGCGCCGGGTGAAGAGGCGGGCCGTCACCGGGCGGCACTCCCGGACCGGGGTGCTCATCGGTCGGTGCCGGTGAGCAACGGGGCCAGCGCGGCGATGACCTGCGCCTTCGCCGGCACCCCGGCGGCCCGCTGCACGATCCGGCCCTCGGCGTCGACAACCAGTGTGGTCGGCGTACGCCAGATGTTGAGCGCCCGGACCGCGGCGAGCTGACTCTCCGCGTCGACCTCGACATGCTCCACGCCGTCGAGCAGGCCCGCGACCTCACCCAGCACCCGGCGGGTGGCCCGGCAGGGCTGACAGAACGCCGAAGAGAACTGGACCAGGGTGACCGGCGTACCGAGCCGCACCCCGAGCCCGGTGAGCAGGCCGGGGTCGACCCGCTCGTCCGGCGTACCAATCGGGTCCGGTTGTCGGTCCGACGCCCGCGCCCCGGCGGCCCGGCCCGGGTCGGTGGTCTCGACGGGGTGGGTCGCGCCGGGCCCGGAACCCTGGTGGGCGGCCGGCCCGGATCGGGCGAGCACCGGGCGCAGCCGGCCGTCCCGGCGACGCCGCCACAGCCCGAAAGCGGTGGCGGCGACCAGTACGGTCACGACCACCAGCGGTCCGGTCAACGCGGAGTCCTGCACGGTCCCCACACTGCCACGGCTCGTCGCCGATGGCCACGGCGTCCCGTCCCGGGTGGCCAACGTCCCACTCCCGCCCCGCCCCGGTGGCCGGGCCGACCCCGTGTCCATGTCGGATCCGACACCGTGCGATGGTGTCTGCCGTCGATCGTCTCCGCTGTCGATGTTCCCACCGTCGATGGCCTCCGCCGTCGACGATCTCCGCCGGCATTGGTCCGGACGATGATCCAGCACGGTCTGGATAGCCGGGCAAGCGACGGGCAGAATAACCGGGGAAGACCCGCGGGGCAGTATTTCGTGCGTTCTCAGCATAGGGGCAGGTAGGCATGCAAAGGCCGGACTGGGCACCGCAGAGCATCGACATCGAACGACCCAGCGTGGCCCGGATGTACGACTATTACCTGGGCGGATCGCACAACTTCGCGGCAGACCGGCGGGCTGCCCAGGCGATGATCGCCTCCGTCCCGGAGGCGCCGCTGATGGCCCAGGCCAACCGGGCCTTCCTCCGCCGGGCGGTGCACTACCTGATCGACGCCGGCATCCGGCAGTTCCTCGACATCGGATCGGGCATCCCGACCGTGGGCAACGTGCACGAGATCGCCCAGCGAGCGGCACCCGACACCCGGGTGGTCTACGTCGACGTCGACCCGGTCGCGGTGGCACACAGCCGGGAGATCCTCAGCGGCAACGAGCAGGCGACGGCGCTCTGGGGCGACCTCCGTCAGCCGGCTGAGATCCTCGCCCATCCCGACGTACGCAAGCTGCTGAACTTCGACGAGCCGGTGGCCGTCATGGTGGTCGCGGTGCTGCACTTCATCCCCGACGCCGACGATCCGTCCGGGATCCTGGCGACCATCCGGCGCAGCCTCGCCCCCGGCAGTCACCTGGTGCTCTCCCAGGCCAGCGACGACGGCCGCACGGACGACGAACGCGAGGAAGCGGAACGGGTCTACCAACGCACGGACAACCCGCTCACGGTCCGCAGCCGCCACGAACTCACCCGGCTCTTCGACGGGTTCGACCTGGTCGACCCCGGCGTGGTCTGGGTGCCGCAGTGGCGCCCCGACTCGTTCGACAGTCTCGACGACGCCGAGCGGGCGGTCTTCATGGGCGGCGTGGGACGACATGGTGGGTGACGAGTACGCCGGCCGGGCCGTGCTGACCGCCGCCCAGCCCGGCCTGGCCGCCTTCGCCCGCGCCTGGGCAAAGGCGGTCACCGGCACCAGTTACCTGCCGATGACCCAGACCCAGCTCGAAGAACTCCTGCAACAGCTCACCGCCGAACTCGCGGACGCACTCCAGTCGGAGCCGTTCGATCTGCGTACCGGCCACCGGGTCGGTGCCGCGCTGGTCGCCGCGCACGTCGCGTCGGCCGAGGGCCTGGGGCGCACGATCGAGGTCATCCAACTGCGCCTGCTGCGCGATCTGGGTCTCGGTCAGGACGACGCCCAGGACCGGATGGCGCGGCTGCTCGCCACCGTCGCCACCGGCTACAGCCGGGCGATGCACGACCGTACCCTCGACGAGCAGGAGTCCATCCGGCGCGCCGGCATGGTCGCCCGTGAGCAGGCGGAGCGGGCGCTACGCGAGAGCGAGGCCCGGTTCCGGCACCAGGCCACCCACGACCCGCTGACCGGCCTGCCCAACCGCGCCCTGTTCACCGAACGACTCGGCGCCGCCGTACGCCGGCCCGGTGGTGACGAGAGACGGATCGGTCTCTGCTTCATCGACCTCGACCGGTTCAAGGTGGTCAACGACACCCTCGGGCATCCGGTCGGCGACCAACTGCTGGTGTCGGTCGCGACCCGGTTGCGCCGCGAGGTGGGCGAACACCTCGTCGCCCGGCTCGGCGGCGACGAGTTCGTGATCCTGATCGAGGAGACCAGCTGCACCGATGACGCGATCAAGGTGGCCGACGCGGCGCTGGCCGCGATCAGCGAGCCGTCGATCGTCGACGGGCACGAGTTGACCGTGTCGGCGAGCGTCGGTGTGGTCGAACGACCGGTCGCCGAGACCAGCCCGGACGACATGATGCGGGCCGCCGACGTCACCCTGCACTGGGCGAAGACCTCCGGCCGGGGACGCTGGGCCCTCTTCGACGCCGAACGCAACGAGCTCGAACTGACCCGGCACGCCCTGTCCGCCGCCATGCCGGGGGCGTTGGACCGGGGTGAGTTCTATCTGGACTACCAGCCGTTGGTCTCGTTGACCTGCGGCGGTGTCCTGGGCGTGGAGGCGCTGGTCCGCTGGCGCCACCCGGAGCTGGGCGTACTCCGCCCGGACAGCTTCATCGGGCTGGCCGAGGAGACCGGCCTGATCGTCCGCCTCGGTGACTGGGTGCTCAACGAGGCGTGCCGCGAGGCCCGCCGCTGGCTGACCCTGAGCCCGAACGCGCCCTTCGTCAGCGTCAACCTGGCGGTCCGGCAGGTACACGGGGCCGGGCTCGCGGACGAGATCCGGGCACTGCTCGACGAGACGGGCCTGCCGCCGCACCGGTTGCAGCTGGAGATCACCGAGAGCGCCCTGATGACCACCACCGGCGAACCGGTGCAGGCGCTGCGTGCCCTCGCCGAACTCGGGGTACGGATCGCCATCGACGACTTCGGCACCGGCTACTCCAACCTCGCCTACCTGCGTTCGTTGCCGGTCTGCGAGTTGAAGGTTGCCGGCTCTTTCGTGGCCGGGTTGCAGGCCGCCGGGAACGACCCGGCGAGCCACACCGACGAACGGATCCTGGCCACCCTGGTCTCCCTGGCGCACGCCCTCAACCTGACCGTCACCGCCGAGGGGGTGGAGACCGCCGGGCAGGCCGAGCGGTTACGGGCGCTGGGTTGCGACGCCGCGCAGGGCTGGCACTTCGGCCGCCCCGAACCGGCCGGCCGGATCCACGACCGGCTGGGCCGCGGCAGCGGGTGCTGAGACGGGACCCGCTACCGCCGAGACTCGGCGTTCTCGTCTGACCGGCACCGATCGGGGGTCAGTAGACCCGCCCCGCTCTTCGACCCGGTGCCGGAGAGGTAACGCTCCAGGGTCTTTCGATAGCCGGGTGACAGGTCATAGTCGAGCACCTCGGCCGGACGTACCCACAGGGCCTCGGCGATCTCGGTCGCATCGAGACGCAGTTGGGATGAATCCGTGGTGAAGGAATAGTCGAAGTAGACAAAGTGGACAGGGTGCGCGAGGTTCTCACTGTCGATCAACTCACCCCAGTCGACCAGACCCTCGTACTTCAGGGCGAGTCCCGTCTCCTCTTCACCCTCACGCTGGGCACCAACCGGCAGGCTCTCCCCCAAGCGGAGATGCCCGCCGGGCAGTGTCCATACGTCGCCCCACTTGGGTTGGCGGATCAGCAGGATGGCACCGTCCGGATTCCGGATGAGAGCCGAAACGATGATCTCAATCCCACCCACACTCGACCTCATAACTCACGGCGGACGATTATGATGTTCGTTGATCAGACGATCTCATTCAACGCGCCCGGAAGACGACGCCTCGACCAGAATTACCAGCGACCATGGACACGGCGCGGGAACGACGGCCGCACGGAAACTAGAGGTGGCGGGAAGGCACTATACACCGGGAAGCGCTTGTCAAATCGCCTGCCCACAGATCAGCATAGGTGGCACCCAGACCGACAAGGCAGGCACCTAACGCAGGATCCGGATCATCCAAGATCTTCTGAAGTGGATCAAAACAACCGGACATGGCGGCCTGCGCGCACGCGACGACCACTTTGTGGAACCGGCTTATTCCGAGGTCGGCGCTGGAACGACTCGGCTCGGCTATCAGATGCGAGTTGTCGAGGACGAAGTCGAACGGGGACCGGTCCGAGTAGAGGTCGAACCCGTAACGGCCGAGAAATCGGCGACGGGAGAGGTCGTCCTTCTCGTCGATGAGGCGTACACACTCGACCTGACTCATCGACCTCTCCGCCGGACTGGACACCGCACATTTCCATGCGCGCGACAACCGGTCCGACCCTATCCAGATCCTGATGGCCTCACCTGAGCTGTACCAGGGCAGCGCCCACGCGTCGACGACCAGGTCGTCGTGTCGCAACATCGACTCCCGAAGTATGTTGTCGACCCGGTCATCCGCGTCTCCCCCGTCGCGCAGGGACTCAATCTCCGCCATACGGTGGAACCACACCCCGACCGACGAACCCTGCCCACCGTCCAGCTCCTGAAGCAGGAGATCGGTTATGTGCAGACGGTCATATCGAAGCTCGTCGGCGAGCAGGGCGGTATGTGTCGTCTTGCCGGCGGCGGTGAGACCGCTAATTATTATCCGTGCCATGGAGGTCCATCCAGCCCTCGTAGCGAGCGGCATGACGAGGCGCGTCGAACAGAATCCGAGACGAAACATCAACCAGGTGATCGGAGAGGAAATCACCAACCGTCGGCAGCCGTCCGTCCGGCGGATCCTCCAGCCGGGAAAGCGCCCGCCCCTGCGGGTCGACGAGCAGATACAGACCCACCTTGCCGCGGTCCGTCAAGACTGACAGCTTCGTGTCGAGCGGGCCGAGCTCGGCCCGGACCTCCGCACAAATCCGGAAGAAGTCGACCGTGGACAACTCGTACTGGTCACGGTTGTCGAAACCGGCCTCGATGGCGCTGAACTGCTGCAAACTCCACCGCACAAGAGCGGTGCGGGTGGCGAGCAGGGGGGCCAACGCCACCGCTTCCGCGCCGTTGGCGCGTGAGACGACCGTACGTACGACGTACGGCTGTCCGGCCGAGTCCAGGAAATCCATCAGCTTGAACACCCGACCGAAGTTGCCCCGGCGCTGCCGGAACCCGTCATGGGTGTCGGGGCTGGCCCCGTCGATCGACAGGCCGACAAGGTCCGCGAGCAGCAGTGCGTCCCGTACGGTGGGCGGTTGGTGCTGCGCGTTCGTCAGGACCTCGACCGCCATGCCGAGCCGTTGCGCGTGCTGGACCAACTGTCCCAGGTCGGATCTCAGACTCGGGTCGCCCCCGGTGAAGGTCATGTGCCTGATACCCGCGTACGACAGGCAGTCGAGTAAGCGCACGGCGTCCGAGGTGCCCAACGCTCCGGCCCTGCTCCGGAAGCAGAAGGGGCAGTCGAGATTGCAGAGATCCCAACAGTCCCAGTTGACGCGGATGACCCCTGCCCGCGCCAACGAGCCACGGCACCCGGACGTGTCCGCGGCATGAGGGCCACATGCCCAGCAGGCTCCGATGGCCGGTTCGTCATGGCTCACCCTTCAACCTCCTCCACAACAGCCTGAATCGCGCGCGATTCTCGTCGGCCGCGGCCAGCAGGGATGTCGCGGCAACGCCGGTGAGCAGTTCACGCCAGGCGGACGGCGCGAGGAGTGCCGCCGCCGTGACAGTGGCCATGGCCGTTGCCGTCCATCTCCAGGCGACCACCGCTCGGCGTACCAGGAGGGTTCGGCGGGTGGGAGTCGCCCGGTCCCAGGCCGCGTCGAAGTTCGCGTCGAAGAGCCGGATCAGGTTGCCCCCGCGCTCGTTGACCATGAGCATCTCGCCCATCAGCGATCGTTCGGCCAGCGGTTCGTGTACGTCCAGACGAAGAATTCGACCATCGATCGACACCGAACTGCCGCACTCGATGTCCTGCGCCGTTACGGCTATCCGAACCTCGGTGTTCGGCCAGTCGCTCGTGGCGGTCTTCCATGATTCGATCGCCCGTCGGGCACGTTGTTCATGCGAGGCGCCACGCAGTTCTTTCATCACCTTCGGCGAACCGAGCAGCACCCGAATTTCCACCCCGGCCGACGACCGGTCGCGAAGGTCCTGTAGCCCTTCGATACCGGCAAGCGACTCGAAGAAAGTAATACGAATGATCCGATGTGCACTGCACACGGCGTCATGAAAGGTATCGAGGACGTTTCGGTCCGTCATATGACCGAGTGATTCGAACCGGAGGACGGGCATTCGCCCGAGCGACTCGAGCGCGGTCGCGGAGGCGAGGAGATTCAGGGCCTTGAGCTGCCCGACGTAGTCGGTCGAGGTGGTGATGAGGACGTTACCGACATAGGGGGTGAGCGTCAGCAGCTGGCGCGCCAACAGGTCGTCGATGGCAACATTCACCGACGCCGTACTTTCCAGCCCGATGTGGCCGGACAGCACATCTACCAGCTTTCGCCGCTCTCGGGCGTACCGGTGCATGACCATGGCCGTGAGAATCCTCGCCTGTACCGGCGTGAACCCTTCGGTCTCCAGAGCAGAGATGGCCGCCCGTTCCATGCCCGTCCAGACCATCAAACTCCCCAGTCGAGTGATCAGCCCGTACAGGATAGGTGATGTTCACGGCAACGACGAGCAGCATTCTGCTGGCGACCAATCTAACATTTGAGACATAAACCCACGCCGATCCTGCCGATCCTCAACCCGGTCGGTTGAGCTAACCACTCGACCGGCACGCGCCCTTAGCTGTCCGCCGGACTAAGCAACTTCCGCATCCGATCGGCCTGAATTTCCCAACGCCACTCCCGTTCCACCCACGCCCGCCCGGCACCACCCAGGCGCCGTGCGTGTTCCGGATCTTCGAGCAGGGCGGCAATCCGGTCGGCGACCTGACGAAGGTCCTCGCCGTCGACCAGGTAACCCGTCTCGCCGTCGCGTACCGCATCCGGTGCGCCACCGGAATCTCCCACGACAACAGGCAGGCCGGTGGCGGAGGCTTCGAGATAGACCATGCCCAGACCCTCCACGTCCAAGCCGGCATTACGGGTCCTACAGGGCATCGCGAACACGTCCCCCGCCGCGAAATGCGCCGGGACCTCCGACCATTCCAAGCCCCCGCTGAACAGCACATCCCGGGTCAGGTCGTGCTCGCGTACCAGCTTCTCCAGCGTGCGGCGGTACGGTCCGCTGCCGACGACGAGCAGTGCCGCGTCCGGCACCCGACGCTGGATCAACGGCCACGCCCGGATCAACGTGTCCTGTCCCTTACGCGGCACCAGGCGGGAGACACAGACGACCACCGGGCGGTCGGTGAGGCCGTAGCGGGCCCGCACCCCGGAACCGTCGACACCCGGGTGGTGCAGGTCGACGTCCACCCCGGGCGCCAGCCGGCGCAGCTCGGTGAGGTCACCCAGCACCCGGTCGAGCCGGACCCGGGTGTACTCGCCGAGGTACGTCGTCACGTCCTGCCCCCGGCCGATCCGCCGGAGCAGGGTACGGGCGCCGGGCAGTGCCGCCCAGCCGATCTCGTGCCCGTGGGTGAGGGCGACCGACCGACCGATGCCGGCGCGACGCCGCAGGCCGGCGGCGAGCAGGCCGAGCGGGGCGGCGGCCCCGAACCAGAGCGTGTCGCAGCCGTACTCGCGGACCAGGTGGGCCGCCCGGCGGGCGATCGCGGGAGTGGGCAGCAGCATGCCGGTCGGTTCGCGGACCACCTCGAACGGCTGCTCGGCGTCGAACTTCTCCGCCCCGGGCGAGGTCGAGGCGTAGACCACGATCGAACCGGCCGGCTGCCGTACGGCCAGGTTGTGCACGAACGACTGGATGCCACCGGCCCGGGGCGGGAAGTCGTTCGTGATCACCAGGGCGCGGCTCACCGCCCCTCCCCCCGGCCGTACGCACGCGCCGCGGCCATCCGCTCCACCGTGGACGGGTGCGAGGCGGAGTAGAGGTACTCCCAGCGGGGCGGGTCGGGATCGGCGAGGTTCACCGTGGCGAGCCGGCGCTGCATCGCCTCGAAGTTCGTCGGGTCCCCGGTCAGGGCGAGCGCGTGCGCGTCGGCCCGCGCCTCCACCCGTCGGGAGAGGAGCGCCTGGGCGGGGGTGCTGACCAGGCCGGCCACCGCGACGACGGCGAACACCAGCGCGAAGGCGCGGGGCTGCCCGATCGACTCCACCCCGGCCGCCCGCAGCAGCCCGCCCCACGAACCGAGCAGGTAGAGCACGGTCACCGCCGCGGCCGCGCCGAGCGCGCCGGTGAGGGTCCCGGCGAGCACGTCACGGTCCTTGGCGTGCCCCAGTTCGTGTGCCACGACGCTGGTGACCTCGGCCGGGGACGCCTCGCGCAGCAGCGTGTCGTAGACGACGATGCGCCGGGTCGGGCCGAACCCGGAGACGTACGCGTTGACCGCCCGGGTGCGGCGGGAGGCGTCGGCGACGAGCACGTCCCGTACCGGCACCCGGTCCCGGTCGGCCAACGCCGTCAGCTCCGTACGCAGCGGCCCCGGCTCCATCGGAGTGAACCGGTTGAAGACCGGCTCGACGAGCACCGGCAGGACGAACGACAGGAGCACCACGAGTACGGCGGCACCGGCGGCGCCGAACGCCCACCACCAGCGCGGGGCGAACCGGGTCACGGTGTAGAAACCGAGCAGTGCGACGGCGCCGATCACGGCGCTCACCGCGTACGACTTGAGCAGGTCGACGGTCCAGCCGCCCCAGCTCTGGGTGGAGAGGCCGTAGCGGTCGACGACGGCGTGCCGCCAGGCCGTGAAGGGAAGCGTGACCAGGTCGGCGACCAGCACCACAGCCAGCCCGCCGAGCACCGCCTGGGCGATCCAGTGGTCCCCGAAGGGGCGGCTGACCAGGCCGATCAAGCGGCTGCCGAGCGGCGTCAGGCCGAGCAGCAGCGCGGCCAGCAGACCGATGGCGAGCGCGCCGTACGAGCCGGGGCGCAACGCGGCGTGGAAGGCGCGGCTGCGGGCCACTTCGGTCGGCGCCAGCTCGCGTAGCGCGTCCAACTGGTCGGCCCGGGGCGCGGGCGGGCGACTCCAGGGCACCAGCAGGGCAACGCTGGCGATCAGCAGGACCACCAGCCCGACGAGCGTCACGACCGCCCACCCTCGAGGCGTCATCCGTGTCGCTCCTCCCGTTGCCCGTGTGCGCCGGCCCATCCTAAGCGTCCGCTCGCGCACCGGGACCTGGACGGCTCAGCGGTCGCACCGCAACAGCCCGGTCACTCGCCCCGGAACCGGTCACGCCGGAGGCGGTCAGGCCACCCGGTCACGCCGGAGGCGGTCAGGCGACCCGGGGGCGCCGGGTGCGGCGGGGTCGGGCCAACGGCAGCGGCGCGGCGGCCGGACCGGACGACAGCACCGACACCTCGAAACCGGCACGGCTGAACACCTCTATCGCCCGGTGCTCGTCCGCGGTCAGCCCCGCCTCGACCTCCGGCCGGTCGATCAGGGCACTGACCAGGCACCCGTCACAGGCAGGACCCCGGACGGTGCAACTGTCGCAGTCGATGAGCATCGCTCCTCCTCGGCGGTACGACCGGAGCCGTGTCGCGCTCCAGCCACCCTCAGTTACATCGACGCTAAGTGAGGGGTATGACAAATCAGCCGAGCGCGTTAAGAAGGGGCCCTTGTTCGACCAAAAGCGATAACAAGGGGCCCTTCCTAATCCCGGTTAGGAGCGGGAGAGGCGACGTAGGAGGGAGTCGGCGCCGAGGGGGTAGGCGCCGTGGCGGCGTACGCCGTCGGCGACCTCGCGGTCGGAGGAGACCACGACCACCGGCCGGCCGACCGGTTCGGCCCGGACCAGTCGGCGGATCAGCTCGTCGGCCGTCTCTCCCTTACGGGAGAAGAGGACCCGAACGCCGCGCGGCGCGGGTGGCAGCCCGTGCATCCGTTCGGCGCCGTCGAAGACGACGGTGACCTCGGCACCGGTCTGCGCGGCCAGCCCGCCGAGGCCGGTGATCAGCCGCTTGCGCTGCTGCTCCAGCGACATCTCGCCGAAGCCCCGCTTGGTCACGTTGTAGCCGTCCGCGACGAGGTGTACCCGGGGCATGGCGAGCAGTTCGTCGAGCCGGGCCGGGTCGTCGGTGTCCAGCGCGCGGGCGGAGGTTGCCGCCGCCGGGCGCTCGGCGAAGGCGTCCGCCACGTAGTCGGCGGGCATCCGTTCGGCCGGGTCGAGCGCCAGTTCCCGGCGCAGCCCGACGGCAGCCTGACCGATCGTCTCCAGCAACAGCCAGAGCCGGGCGTCGTCGACCGAGCGGGCCTCCTTGGCGGTCTGCCGGGTGGCACCGGCGACCGCTTCGGCCTCGGCGAGCCGGGCCCGGATCCGGCGCAGCTCGGCGTCGTGGTCGGCGTTGAGCCGCGCGGCGCGGCCCTTTTCGGTGGCGAGCATCTCGGTGGCTTTGCGCTCACGGGCCTGCGTCTCGCGCAGTGACCGGGCCAGCACCCGGGCTTCCTCGCGTAGCTGGCCGAGCTCCTCGCGTACCCGGGCCACCTCGTCGCGGAGCTTGTCCGCCTCGACCCGGGCGACGGCGCGGTCGTGTTCGGCGCGGCTGGCCCGCTGCTCGGCTTCCCGGACCAGTTCGGCGACGAGCGCGCTGTCCGCCTCGGCGCGGACCGCGACTCCGGCGGTCTCGACCAGGTCGCGCCAGCCGCGCGGGCGGACCAGGTACGCGAGCGCGGCGACCTCGACCGGGTCGGCTGCGGCCGGTGCGGTTCCGGCGATCACGGCCGCGCCCAGGTCACCGGCGTCGGCCAGCACCCGCTTGGTGATCCGTTGCCGGAACAGCGGGTCGTTGGCGAGCTGGGCGGCGATCATCGGTGCGCCGAGCCGGGCCCGCCGGTTGGGTGCGAACTTCGCCACCCTGCGCAGCGGTACCGGCAGTTCCTCGGTGGGCAGGCCGGGCAGGGCCACGGCGCTCAGCGCCACGATCCGCTGCCGGACCGGCTCGGGCAGTACGGGCTCCGGTTCGAGATCCAGGTTCTCGCCCCCGCCACCATCCCCGTCGACGGCCGGCACGGCCGGCTCCCCCGGTTCGGGGAGGCGGTCGTCGGTCGGTTCGGTAAGGGGCATGGAGCAAGTCTCCCACCGCCGGCGGTCCGGGCGCCCGATGACTCAGATGATCTCTTTTGGCAGATCGGGTGTGACCCACGGTACGAGTGGTGTCTGAGTGTCGCACCCAGGCCCTAACCTGCCCGAATGGCACAACCCGATTCCCCGGTGCGGCCCGCCCGGCCGCCGCTGCCCCGCAGCGGTTCGGACCCGGTGCGGCCCGGCTACCTCCAGGGCACCCTGGACGGGCTGCTCACCGGCGACCAGGCCCCGGACGAGTTGCCCCTGTTCCAGACGACGTTCGTGGTGGTGGACCTGGAGACCACCGGTGGTGCCCCGGACGGTGGCGGCATCACCGAGATCGGCGCCGTCAAGGTGCGCGGTGGCGAGGAGTTGGGCACGCTCGCCACGCTGGTCAACCCTGATCAGCCGATCCCGCCGTTCATCACCGTCCTGACCGGGATCACCCAGGCGATGCTGCTGCCGGCGCCGCGGATCGCCGAGGTGCTGCCGAGTTTCCTGGAGTTCATCCGGGGCGCGGTCCTGGTCGCCCACAACGCGCCGTACGACGTCGGTTTCCTCAAGGCCGCCTGTGCCCAGCTCGGCCAGCCGTGGCCGAATCCACGGGTGTTGGACACCGCCGCGCTGGCCCGCCGGGTGCTCACCCGGGACGAGGTGCCCAACCGCAAGCTCGGCACCCTGGCCGCATACTTCCGCACCTCCCGCCAGCCGAGTCACCGGGCGCTGGACGACGCCCAGGCCACGGTCGACGTGCTGCACGGGTTGATCGCCCGGCTGGGCGGGCACGGGGTGCAGACCGTCGGCGAGGCGATCGAGTTCGCCCGCGCGGTCACCCCCACCCAGCGGCGTAAGCGTTACCTCGCCGACGGGCTGCCCAAGGCGCCCGGGGTGTACATCTTCCGGGCCGCCGACGACCGGCCGCTCTATGTCGGTACCTCCGGTGACATCGCCACCCGGGTGCGCAGCTACTTCACCGCGGCGGAGAAGCGGGCCCGGATGTCGGAGATGCTGGCCGCCGCCGAGCGGGTCGAGGCGATCGAGTGCGCGCACGCGCTGGAGGCCGAGGTACGCGAGCTGCGGCTGATCGCGGCGCACGCGCCGCCGTACAACCGGCGGTCGAAGTTTCCGGAACGGAAGGTGTGGCTCAAGCTGACCTCGGAGCCGTACCCCCGGTTGTCGGTGGTCCGGCAGCTCGCCCCGGACGACGACGCCTATCTGGGGCCGTTCACCTCCAGGCGGGGCGCCGAGCTGGCGGCGGCGGGCATCCACGACGCGGTCCCGCTGCGCCAGTGCACACACAAGCTCTCCACGAAGACGGTCACGCCGGCGTGCGCCCTGGCCGAGCTGGGCAGGTGCGCGGCGCCGTGTGAGCACCGGATCTCCCCGGCGGAGTACGAGCGGACGGCGACCATTCCGCTGCGGGTGGCGACGATGGAGGATCCGCAGGTGGTGGTCGACGCCCTGCTGGCCCGGATCGAGGTCCTCGCCGCCGAGCACCGTTACGAGGAGGCGGCGACGGTGCGCGGCCGGCTCACCGCGGTGCTCCGGGCCACCCTGCGGATGCAGCGGCTGGCCGGGCTGACCCGGATCGCCGAGCTGGCGGCGGCCCGCCGGACCGAGGCCGGGGGCTGGGAGCTGGTGGTGGTCCGGCACGGGCGGCTGGCGGGCGCGGCCACGGCGGCACCGGGGGTGCATCCCCGACCGGTGCTCGACCTGGTTCGCGCGACGGCCGAGACGGTCCTGCCCGGACACGGTCCGGTGCCGAGCGCCTCGGCCGAGGAGAGTGAGCGGATACTGGCCTGGTTGGAGCGACCGGAGACCCGGCTGGTCGAGGTTTCCGCCGGTTGGGCCTCGCCGGTACGCGGCGCGGCCCGGTTCCGGGACCTGCTCGCGAAGGCGGAGTCGGCGTCCTCGGCCCAAGTCTCGACCGAACGCCTATGAGCAACTGACCGATCGGACTACGTCAACCCAACTAGGCTGTTAAGGAAGTGCAGTCCTGCCCGTTTCGACGGGCTGCTCCCGTACGACCGGACGAGGCCGTACGGCAGCTTGGTGAGGAGGTGTCTCCGCGTGGACGTCGACGCCGGACGCGGCGCCGCTCTCGGAGGCGCCCCGACGACCCGATCGGGCGAGTTGCCGCTGACCAGACGGCTGCGGTCACTGCTCTCCTGGTCCCCCGCCGAGGACGACCCGGTGACCGAGTTGGCCCGCAGCCACCGGGGCATCCACCCGAGCGCCGACACCGCCGTGCTGCGCCGGGGTTACACCATCGCGGAGAACATGCACCGGGGGCAGTTCCGCAAGAGCGGCGAGCCGTACATCACCCATCCCCTTGCGGTGGCGCAGATCTGCGCGGACCTGGGCATGGACACCACCACCCTGGTCGCGGCACTGCTGCACGACACGGTGGAAGACACCCGCTACACGCTCCAGGCGCTGACCGACGACTTCGGACCCGAGGTGGCGCACCTGGTCGACGGGGTGACCAAGTTCGACAAGGCGTTCTACGGCAAGGCCGCCGAGGCGGAGACGATCCGCAAGATGATCATCGCGGCCGGCAAGGACGTCCGGGTGCTGATCATCAAGCTGGCCGACCGGCTGCACAACATGCGTACGCTCGGGGTCCGCTCCCCCGCCTCCCGGGCCCGGATCGCCCGCGCCACGCTGGAGGTGCTGGTCCCGCTCTGTGACCGGCTCGGCATCCAGACACTCAAGCGCGAACTCGACGACGTGGTGCTGATGCACCTCGAACCGGAGCAGTACGCCCGGATCGAGGAACACGTGGCGAACCGTCCACGATGGTCGAGCTACCTGCAGGACGTGGTCGGCCGGGCGAAGGTGGTGCTGCGCCGCAACCGCGTGCTCAGCGTGGTCGAGGCCCGCCCCCGGCACTACTACTCGATCTGGAAGGACACCGTCGCCGGGGAGCACTCCGTCCCCTTCGACCTGCCCCGGATCGCGATCGTGGTGGACGGCCCGGACACCGACTGTTACGCCGCCCTGGGGGCGATCCACGGTGAGTGGCGCCCGGTCGCCGGCCGGTTCAAGGACTTCATCGCCTCGCCCAAGAACAACCTCTACCGCTCGCTGCACACCACTGTGATCGGACCGGAGGAACGTACGGTCGAGGTGCTGATCCGGACCAAGGCCATGCACCAGTCCGCCGAGTACGGCATCGCCGCCGAGTTCCGGTTCCCGCAGTCGGGCGGCGGCGGCTCCAACACCGACCAGTTGGACTGGCTGCGCCGGGTGCTGGACTGGGAGCAGGAGACCTCGGACTCGGCGCAGTTCCTCCGGTCGTTGCGCGGTGACCTCGCCGAGAGCCAGATCCAGGTCTTCGCCGAGGGGCGTCAGATCGTGCTCCCGGCCGGTTCCACCCCGGTCGACCTGGCGTACGAGCTGAGTATCCACAAGGGTGACCACTGTCTCGCCGCGAAGATCAACGGCCGGCTGGTGCCGCTCGCCTCCCCGCTCGACGAGGGCGACGTGGTCGAGATCTTCACCGAGGCGGACGGGCACGACGAGGTCGACGTGGCGACCGAGCCCGCGTCCGGGCCGCGCCGGGAGTGGCTGGAGTTCGTCAAGTCCCCGCACGCCCAGATGCAGATCAACCGGTTCTTCGCCGAGCACCAGGAGCCGGGCATCTCGATCGCGGACAAGGTACGCCTCGGCCGCGCGACGATCGGGCTGACCCTGCGCAAGCACGATCGTGGCCTCGCCAACGACCTGCCGTTGCGACGGCTCTCCGAGGAACTCGGCTACCCCGATCTGGAAACCATGCTGGTCGCGGTGGTCGACCGGACGATCGAGCCCGACACCGTGGTCAACCGGTTGATCGCCCTGGTCGACCAGCCCGAGTAGGTCATCGTGCCCCGGCGGGCGCGGAACATCCTGACGCCCTCTAGCCTGGTGGCGTGATCAGCCGTCGATCTACCCGGGCCCTTTTCTACCGCGCGTTCTACCGGTTGCCCCATCCGGTACGTCGCAAGCTGGTTCGGCTGGCCGTACCGAAGTACATCGTGGGCGCGGTGACGTTGACGTACGACGCGGAGGCACCGGCACCGGGTCGCCTGCTGCTGCTGCGCCAACCGCCGGGCCGGGCCTGGAGCCTGCCCGCCGGGCTGCTCCAGCGTGGCGAGGAACCGATCGTCGGCGCCGCCCGTGAGCTGTACGAGGAGTCCGGTGTCCGGCTGGCTCCGGAGCAGCTCACCCCGGCGACGCCGAACGCGGTGGTGCACCTGAAGGGCTGGGTCGACTGTGTCTTCGAGGCACGGGTGCCGGCCAGCAGCACACCGCTGGTGGTCGACGGTGGCGAGGTCTACGAGGCCGCCTGGCATCCGCTCGACGACCTGCCCCAGCTGACCACCTCCACCGCGCGGTTGCTCGGCCGCTACGGCATCGGCCCGTTGGCCGCAGCAGACCCGGCCGGCACCGGCACCACCCCCGAACCCGATCCCGCCCCCGAATCCGGCGCCGGTACGGCGTGAGCGGCGTACCGGGCGGGATCTGCGCCATCATCCTCGCCGCCGGCGAGGGCACCCGGCTGCGCCCGCTCACCGAGCGGGTGCCGAAGGCGCTCTGCCCGGTCGGCAACGTACCGCTGCTGGAACGGGCACTGGACCGGGTCGCCGGGCTCGGCTTCAGCGGCCCGGAACGGGTCGCGGTGAACGCCTGCTACCTGGGCGAGCAGGTGGTCCGGCAGGTCGGCGACCGGGCGCACCTCTCGGTCGAGCCCGGTCCACCGCTCGGCACCGCCGGTGGGGTGGCGAATCTGCGGGACTGGATCGACGGGCGCGGTGTGCTCGTCGGCAACGCGGACGCCTACCTCGCCGACCCGCAGGCACCGCCCGGTCCGGACATCGCCGCGTTGCTCGCCGACTGGGACGGCCGGACGGTACGCCTGCTCGGGCAGCCGATCACCGACCCGGACGAACCGTACGGCTTCGCCGGTCACCGGTTCGCCGGGTTCTCGTTGCTGCCCTGGAGCTGGCTGCGGGATCTGCCGGTGGAGCCGACCGAGTTGGTCCGGGCGGTGTGGCGGCCGGCCGAGGCGGCCGGTGAGCTGACCGTGGTGCCGTTCCCCGGCACGTACCTGGACACCGGCACCCCCGCCGACTACCTTGCCGCGAACCTGCACGCCGCCGGTGGCGGGAACCTGGTCGATCCGACCGCGACGGTTTCGGGGCGGTGTACGCGGGCGGTGGTCGGTGCGGGCGCCGAGGTGCGCGGGACCGTGCGCGACTCGGTGGTCTGGCCGGGCGCGGTGGTGGCGGCGGACGAACGGCTGACGGGTGCGATCCGGGTCGGCCACGAACTGACCGTGACCGTCGGTGACCCTCTAGCATGAGCGGCAGGCCCACGAAAGGAGCCCCACGGTGATCACCGCAATCGTCCTCATCGACTGCGCGACCGACTCGATTCCCGAGGTCGCCGAGGCGCTCGCCGCCCAGCCCGGAGTCAGTGAGGTCTACTCGGTCGCCGGGAACGTCGACCTGATCGCGGTGGTGCGGGTGCGCGAGTTCGACGAGATCGCCGAGGTGATCGCGGGCCGGATCTCGAAGGTGCCGGGTGTGATGAACACCGAGTCGCACATCGCCTTCCGGGCCTACTCGCAGCATGACCTGGAGGAGGCGTTCGCGATCGGCCTGGCCGACGCGGACTGACCTGACCGTCACCCGTACGGCGTGCCGCCCGCCAACCTGACGGCTGGCGGGCGGCGTGGTCCGCTCCGGTCGGTTCAGCTGTTGGTCAGCTGATGCCGGGGTTGGGCGAGAGCGTGCTCCCCGGACCGGGTTGGCTGCCGGTGCCGCTCGGGCTCGGTGATCCCGAGGAACGTCCCGGGCTGGGTGCACTCGGGTTCGGGGTCGGTCCGACCGACGGGTTCGCCGGCACCGGAACGCCCAGCTTCCGGGCCAGTTGCAGCAGTTCGTCGAAGTGCATCTGCAGCTTCGGCAGGGCGGTCTGGGCCACCTTCTTCACGGCCGGGTCCGAGCCCTGGGCCAGCTCGGTCTGGGTCGCCTGGATGTTCTTCAGGTGCGCGGTCAGCTCCGCCGAGATCCACTGGGTGTCGAACGCGGCACCGCTGGTCCCCTGCAACTGACTGATCACCGCCTGCTGGTCCGGAGTCGGCGAGTCCGGCAGGGTCACCCCGGCGGACGAAGCGGTGCTCTGCACCTGCTTATCCAACTGGGCGTGGTCCATGACGAATTGTGACCCCAGGTCCTGCACCTGTTTGTTCGTACCGTTCTGGCGGGCCAGGTTGCCGCTGGCGATCTCCGCCAGGTTGGCCTGGTGGAGCGCCTGCAGGTACTGCGAATCCTGCTGGGACGGCGCAGCTGCGGCATGTGCGGCGGTAGCGGGCGCGAGACCCACCAGCGCCAGACCGAGCATCGCCAGCCCGGCGCCTATCCCCAAGCGTTTGACAGCCAACATGTGCTTCCCCCCTCGCATCGTTGGACAGCAGGGGCTTACCCCATTGCGGGTCTCACACGCGGCCAATCCCGCCATTCCCCAGCACCGCCGGGTCGATCATGAAGTTGGCGCGGTCGACGGCCTCGAAAATTGCCCCAATTTCATGATCGACGCACCCGGACGACCCGGGAGGGACAGGTGGATCAGGGAGGACGGGGGGCAGAAAGGGGCGGAAAGGGGCGTGGCGCCCACCGGAGAACCGGTGGGCGCCACGTTCGAGGCGGTGGGGCGACGGTTAGTGGTTGCCGCCCCGGCTGCTGATCTCCTCGCGGTCCGGCCGCGGCTCGACCGGCGGGTGGCCGGGCGAGACCGGAGCTTCGACCGGCTTCTCGATCGGGTAGAAGAAGCCCTTGACCGCCGGGCCGAGTGCGCCCAGCCGGTTCATCTTCTTCGGCACCACCCAGCCGACGTACTCGAGCTCGCCGTGGCCGTGCTCGTCGGTGTCGGCCAGCGGCTGGTGCACCTCGATGAAGCGACCGTCCGGCAGCCGCCGGATGATGCCGGTCTCGACACCGTGCGCCAGCACCTCACGGTCGTGCTGCTGGAGACCCAGGCAGAGCCGGTAGGTGACGTAGTACGCCAGCGGCGGAACGATGATCAGCCCGATCCGGCCGGCCCAGGTCATCGCGTTCAGGCTGATGAAGAACTTGTCCGCGATGACGTCGTTCGCCCCGGAGAGGGTCAGCACCAGGTAGAACGAGACCGCCATGGCACCGAGGGCGGTACGGCTGGGGTTGTCCCGGGGACGCTCGAGCAGGTTGTGGATCTTGTTGTCCTTGTTCAACCGCGCTTCGATGAACGGGTAGAAGATCGGCAACATGGTGAGGATGCCCGGCAGGACCACCGTCGGCCAGAACAGCGGCGGGATGACGTACCCGTTGCCGATCGGGATGTTGATCTGCCACGAGGGCATCAGCCGGGTCGACCCGTCGAGGAACATGACGTACCAGTCGGGCTGGCTGGCCGAGGAGACCACCCACGCCTCGTACGGGCCGAAGAGCCAGATCGGGTTGATCTGGAACAGACCGCCGAGCAGCGCGATCACGCCGAAGACGATCATGAAGAAGCCGCCCTGCTTCAGCGCGTAGCGGGGGAACATCCGCTCCCCGACCACGTTGCTGTTGGTCCGGCCGGGGCCGGGCCACTGGGTGTGCTTCTGCTTGAAGACCAGACCCAGGTGGGCACTGATCAGCGCCAGCAGCAGACCCGGGATCAGCAGCACGTGGGCGATGTAGAACCGGCTGACGATGATCTCGCCGGGGAACTCGCCACCGAAGATCGACGAGGTGAGCCAGGACCCGATCACCGGGATGGAGAGCATGATCGCCGAGGCGATCCGCAGGCCGGTGCCGGAGAGGCCGTCGTCCGGGATGGAGTAGCCGCTGAACCCGGCCAGGAAGCCGATCCAGAAGAGCAGCGTACCGATGATCCAGTTCAGCTCACGCGGCTTGCGGAACGCGCCGGTGAAGAAGATCCGCATCATGTGCACCACGATGGACGCCATGAACATCAGGGCGGCCCAGTGGTGCATCTGCCGCATGATCAGACCGCCACGGACATCGAACGAGATGTCCAGGGTCGACTTGTACGCGGCCGACATGTGCGCCCCCCGCAACGGCGCGTAGCTGCCGTTGTAGGTGACCTCCGTCATCGCGGGCTCGAAGAAGAAGGTGAGGAAGACACCGGTCAGCAGGAGCACGATGAACGAGAAGAGCGCGATCTCGCCCAGCAGGAACGACCAGTGGTCCGGGAAGACCTTGTTCAGCAGCGCCCGCAACGGGGTGGCTACTTGCAGCCGGTCATCGACCTCGCCGGCCGCCTTGCCCGGCACCGCTGCTACGTCGAATTTCCGGCGCTTCATGGCCGCTCCCAGAAGTCGGGCCCGACGGTCTCGGTGAAGTCGGACTTCGCCACGAAGAAGCCATCCGCGTCTACCTCGATCGGCAGCTGAGGCAGGCGACGGCTGGCGGGCCCGAAGACTGGCCGGGCGTTGTTGGTGATCAGGAACTGCGACTGGTGGCACGGGCAGAGCAGACGGTTCGTCTGCTGCTCGTACAGGCTCGCCGGGCAGCCGGCGTGGGTGCAGATCTTCGAGAAGGCGATGTAGTTGCCCCACATGAAGTCGCCGTGTCCCGCGCCCTCGTTGGCGGTCCGGGCGGTGCGGGCATCGTCGTCACGCAGGTGGATCAGGAGCGTCGGGGAGTCGGCGTGCTTGTTGCTGACCCCGTCCTCGATGCCCGGGAAGACGGTGAGCTGACCGCCGGCGCTGATGTCCTCGGGACGCAACGGCGTGCCGTCCTCCCGGGTCAGCCGGATCAGCTTGCCGTCCTGCGGGGCCCACCCCGTGGTGAACATCTGGTTGTTCTTGTGCGGCTGCTTGATCAGACCACCGACCAGCGGCGCCGCCGCCACCACACCGACCGGCGCGAGGCCGACCAGGGCGGCGAAGCCGAGCAACGGCCGACGCTTGAAGCCGAGTTCCTCGGCCATGTAGACGATCGTGCTACCGGCGATCTTCCGGTCGGTCTCGCTGGACCCGCCGTCGTGCCGGCCCTGGATCGACACCTCCTTCGGCAGCAGCTTCTTGCCCCAGGCGAGGATGCCGAAGCCGATGCCGAGCAGGGCCACGCCCAGGGTCAGACCGAGCAGCGGGGTGAAGAGCTTGTCGTCACCGCTGCCCGACTCGTACCGCCACGGCCAGGCGATGTAGATCACCAGGAACGCGAGCGAGGCCAGGCCGGTGAGGAGGAAGAACAGCGAGACCGTACGGGTGAGCCGACGCTCCGCCTTGGTGCCCAGGACCGGGAACGGCGGCTCGTAGTGGACGATCTCGATGCCGTCCCGCCGCGCCCCCTCGCGCATGATCTCGAAGTGCGACAACCGGGGGTCGGTCAGATCGAGCTCCTCCTGCTCGGCCCCGTGTGTCGACGTACGCTCGCTCACGACTTCCCCGCAATCCACAAACTGGTGAAGACCAGAGCCACGATGCCTACCAGGAAGATGGCCAGACCCTCGGTGGACGGACCGAACCGACCGAGGTTGAAGAAGCCGCCCGGGTCCTGCTCGTGCTTCAACGTCTCCTGAACGAACGCGATGATGTCGGCCTTCTGGTCCGGGCGGATCTGGTTGTCCCCGAAGACCGGCATGTTCTGCGGGCCGGTGAGCATCGCGGCGTAGATCTGCCGGTCGGTGGCCGGCTTGAGGTTCGGCGCGAACTTGCCCGAGGAGAGCGCGCCACCGCCGCCGCCGAAGCCGTGGCAGGCCGCGCAGTTGATCCGGTACAGCTCGCCGCCCTCGGCGACGTTGCCGCCGGCCCGCAGCTCGTGCTCCGGGATCTGCGGCCCGCCGCCGAGTTCCTGGACGTACGCGCCGAGCTGGGTGGTCTGGTCCTCGTTGAAGACCGGGGGCTTCCGCTCGGCCTGGGCCTCCTGGCGTCCCAGCGGCATCCGGCCGGAACCCACCTGGAACTCGACCGAGGCGGAACCGACGCCGATCAGGCTCGGCCCGCGGCCCTCGATGCCCTGGGCGTTACGGCCGTGGCAGGAGACGCAACTGACGTCGAATAGCGCCTTGCCCTCCTGTGCCGCACTGGACAGCTGCGGGGTGTCCTGCGCCTGCAGGCCCGGCGCGAACACGGTGTACGCACCGCCGGCCAGGATCAGGGCGGCTACCAGGCGCACCGCCGCGCCGAGCCGCCTGCGGCCCCGACTGCGCGGCGCGGACCTGCCGCTGCGCAATCGCGCGATGATGCCGCGTTGGCGATCGCCCCGGCTGGCCCGCGTACCGGGGCCGCCGGATCGCGCGCTGGGGTGTCAGAAGTCATGGCCTGTGTCCTTAACGGTTTCTCGACCTTTTCTCAGGGACGGGGCGGCGGCGCGCAAGGTGACGGCGCCATGATCACTGAAGCCAGTAGATCATGCCGTACAACGCGATCCACACGACGTCGACGAAGTGCCAGTAGTACGACACGACGATCGCCGAGGTGGCCTGAGCCGGAGTGAACCGACCCATGGTGGTACGCATCATGAAGATGATGAACGCGATCAGACCGCCGGTGACGTGTAGGCCGTGGAAGCCGGTGGTCAGATAGAACATCGACCCGTAGCCATCTTCGTTGATCTTGACGCCCTCGTGCACCAGGTTGCGGTACTCGTTGAGCTGACCAAGCACGAAGATCAGGCCCATCACGAAGGTGAGCGTGAACCAGCGCCGCAGCGCATGCACGTCACCCCGCTCCGCGGCGAAGACGCCGAGCTGGCAGGTGACCGAGGACAACACCAGGATCACCGTGAACGTCGTCGCGTAGGGAACCTTGAGCACCTCGGTGTGCTTCTCCCACTGATCCGGCGCAGCCGCGCGGATGGAGAAGTACATCGCGAAGAGCGCCGCGAAGAACATCAGTTCGCTGGAGAGCCACACGATCGTCCCGACGCTGACCATGTTTGGACGCGTCAGAGAGTGGATCCGGCTCTTGTCAATGGCTGGGGCCGCTGTCACGCGGTCATTATTGCCCCCGATCAGCACCCGCGATCCTCGGGGTGGCAAAACCGGCACGAGTTCCGGGGTAGCTAACCTCGCCAGGTTCGACTGGCCTAGCCTGAAAAACGTGCTGCGCGTCGATCCGATCCACACTCTCACCTCGTCCTTGACGCCGACCCTGGCGTCGGGCGAGGCCGCCAATCCGCCCCCGTTCACCGTCTCCACGATCTTCACCCAGACGAGGTTGGACGGCTGGATCGCAGTCGGCCTGGTCCTCGCCGCCGGGCTCTACCTGTACGGAGTCCACCGGTTACGGGTCCGGGGCGACCACTGGCCGGTCTCCCGGACGGTGCTTTTCATCGGCCCCGGACTGGGCTCGATCGCGGCGGTCACGGTGAGCGGACTGCACGCGTACGACACCACATTGCTCTCCGTACACATGATCCAACACATGGTGCTCTCGATGGTCGCGCCGATCTTCCTCGCGCTCGGCGCGCCGATCACCCTGGCGCTGCGTACGGTCACCGGCGCGCCCCGCCGCCGTCTGCTCGCGGTGCTGCACAGCCGGGTGGCCCGGGTCTTCTCGTTCCCGCTCTTCGCTTTCGGCCTGTTCGTGGTCAACCCGTTCGTGCTCTATTTCACGGGGCTCTACCGGATCACCCTGGAGCACCCGTTCGCGCACGAACTCATCCACGCCCACTTCATCCTGACCGGCTGCCTGTTCTTCTGGCCACTGGTCGGGCACGACCCGCTGCCCAACCGGTGGCCGTACCCGGCGCGGGCGCTGCTGATGCTGCTCTCGGTGCCGTTCCACACCGTGCTCGGGCTCACCGTGATGCAGAGCTCCACCCTGTTCGGTGGCGACTGGTACCCGTCGCTGGCGCTCGGCTGGGCCGACCCGTGGGCCGACCAGAAGGTCGCCGGTGGTGTGCTCTGGGCCGGTGGCGAGTTCGTCAGCGTGACAATGATCGCGGTTCTGGTGCTCCAGTGGGTCCGCCAGTCCGAACGGGAGGCCCGCCGGATCGACCGCGAACTCGACCGTCAGGAGGCACGCGAACGCGCCGCGGCGGCGAGTTCCGGCGGCACCGCCACCTGACCACGACCTCGGGTCCGGGGCCGCCGCGAGCGCGGCGCGCCCCCGCGCGTCACGCGGCGCGCCGGTCCCGCCATCCGGGCGCACCCACCCCCGGGTCACGGGGGGAGCCGGCCCGCCGCGCCGGGACCGGTACGATCAGCGGGCAGCTACGACGTGGGAGCCCTGGGACCGATGACCGAACGCCTTTACACCGTCCTGCTCTACAGCGACGACCCGCAGATTCGGGACCGGATGCGCCTCGCCGTGGGCACCCGTCCGGCCAGCGACCTCAAGGTCGAGTTCACCGACGCCTCCAGCTACGAGGAGTGCGTACGGCTGGTCGACGACTACGAGATCGACCTGATGCTGCTCGACGGTGAGGCCACCCCGGCCGGCGGCATCGGCATCGCCCGCCAGATCAAGGACGACCGTGAGGACGCGCCGCCGACCTGTGTGGTGATCGCCCGTGCGGCGGACCGCTGGCTGGCCGCGTACGCCCAGGTCGACGCGACTCTGGTGCACCCGCTCGACCCGGTGACCACCGGCCGGACCGTCGCCGACCTGCTGCGCGTACGCGCGAGCGGGGCGAGCGCCGCGGCCTGACGCCGGACCGGCGCCCGACCGGCCGCGCTCCGTGGCCCGGCTCGACCTGACGCACCGTGGACACCCTGGCACAGCCCGTATCCCAACCCCCGCTCGGGAGGCCCATCATGGGCGAACGGACCTGGTCAAACCTCCTCGCCGCGCTGCTCCGCGCCGAGGAACTGTCCACCGCCGACACGGCCTGGGCCATGGGCGAGATCATGTCCGGCTCGGCGACCACGGCTCAGATCGCCGGTTTCGCGATGGCGCTGCGCGCCAAGGGTGAGACCTCCGGCGAGCTGGCCGGGCTGGTCGAGGCGATGCTGGGCCGGGCGGTCCTGGTGGAGCTGCCCGACGAGGTACGCGCCAGCGCGGTCGACGTGGTCGGCACCGGCGGAGACCGGGCGCACACGGTGAACATCTCCACCATGACCGCGATGGTGGTCGCCGGCGCCGGGGTACGCGTGGTCAAGCACGGCAACCGGGCCGCCTCCTCCTCGTGTGGCGCCGCTGACCTGCTGGAGTTCCTCGGCATCCCGCTCGACCTCGGTCCGGCCGGGGTGGCGCACTGTGTCACGGCGGCCGGCATCGGCTTCTGCTTCGCGTCCCGGTTCCACCCGGGCATGCGACACGCCGCGGTTCCGCGTCGCGAGCTCGGCGTGCCGACCGCATTCAACTTCCTCGGCCCGCTCACCAATCCGGGCCGCCCTCGGGCCGCCGCTGTCGGTTGCTTCGACCCCCGGATGGCGCCGGTCATGGCCGGCGTGTTCGCCGCCCGTGGCGATTCGGTGCTGGTGATGCGGGGTGAGGACGGGCTGGACGAGTTCAGCACCGCCGCGCCGACCCGGGTCTGGATCGCCGACAGGGGTCGGGTGACCGAGTCGGTGCTCGACGCGGCCGACCTCGGGCTGCCCCGTTCCGCCCCGGGCGACCTGCGCGGCGGGGACGCCACCTTCAACGCCGACGCGGCCCGGCGGCTGCTCGCCGGTGAGGCCGGACCGGTCCGGGACGCGGTGCTGGTCAACTCGGCGGCGGCGCTGGCCGCCCAGTGGGGCCTGGACGGCGATCTGATGAAGACGATGGGCGAGGGCCTGCGGGTCGCGGCGGAGTCGATCGACTCCGGCGCCGCCGCCCGGACCCTGGACCGCTGGATCGAGGTCGCCACCGCGGCCAAGGCGGCCGAGGAGAGCTGAACTTCTCCCGCACGTCCTCGCGTACCAACATCGGCTGAAAACGCGGCTACCGGCCGCTGAGCCCATTTTTCGCCACGGCAGCGCGTCAGGACACGGCAGCGCGTCAGGACCAAAAGCCGTTGACCGGGGTCCGGGCGGTGGCTGACCTTGCGTCAGTCCATCGCTGCGGATCCCCGGTCGACGGCGATACGGCGAACATCCAGGGGCCAGTGTCGGCCCGCCGGCTCAGTGCTCGGCGGTGCGCCGGGTGCCGGTGTAGTACTCGAAGAGCAGGCCGCAGGCGGAGAAGATCACCGCGACCATGCCGACCAGGATCAGCCACCACTGCCAGAACACCAGGCCGAGGCCGGCGATGCTGGCCGCGACGGCGAGGCCGAACGGCCAGTAGCTGCCGGGGCTGAAGAAACCGATCTCGCCCGCGCCCTCGGCGATCTCCGCGTCCGGCCGGTCCTCGGGACGGAGCTCGATCCGGCGGGACACGAACCAGAAGAACCCGCCCAGCATCACCAGCAGCAGGGTGGACAGTGCCAGCGCGGTGCTGCCGATCCAGTCGACGTGGCCCAACTGGCCATCGGTCCAACCCGCGTAGACAAAGGTGGCGATGAACAGAAAGACCGCGATGATGCCGAAGAGGCGCCACTCAGACTTCATGCCCGTCCTCAGCTTCCCACGCCGGCGGCGCTGGTCTTGTTGAAGTTGTTCTCGTTACGCCGGGTCTGGAACGGCTCGGTCGTCGTGGCGAGCGGGTTCTCACCGATCGCGGTGAGCGCGTCCTGGGTCGACTGGCCGGCCTTCTTCGCCGCGAGGAACTGGTCGTACTCGGCCGGCGAGACCACCCGCAGCTCGAAGTTCATCATCGAGTGGTAGGTGCCGCAGAGTTCGGCGCAACGGCCCACGTACGCGCCCTCGGTGGTCAACCGGTCGACCTCGAAGACGTTGCGTACGTTGCCCGGGAAGACGTCCCGCTTGAACAGCAGCTCCGGCACCCAGAACGAGTGGATGACGTCCTTGCTGGTCTCCTCGAACCGGATGCTCCGGCCGGTCGGCAGCACCAGCACCGGAATCACCTCGGTGGTGCCGAGCGTGGAGGCGACGGTGTTGGCGTCCGGGCCGATAGCGTCGCGGTAGTTGAACTGCCAGTTCCACTTGAACGCGACGACCTCGACGGTCACGTCCGGGTTCTTCGAGGTCCGGTCGACATCGGTCTGCACGATCGCGGTGTAGTAGAAGAGCACCGCCACGATCAGCACCGGCGCGATGGTGTAAAGGAACTCCATCGGCATGTTGAACCGGGTCTGCACCGGCAGGGAGTCACCGCGCTTGCGGTAACGGATGATGCACCAGAAGATCAGGCCCCAGACGAAGACGCCGACCGCGAGTGCGGCGATCGTCGAGGCGATCCAGAGGTCGTACATCCGGTGCGACTGCGGAGTAATTCCGCCCTGCGGCCAACCGAAGCCGTGAAACGTCTTGCCGACGTCACAACCGGTGAGCAGGGTCAGCAGCGCCGCGCCACCGACACCGAGCCCGGCGAGCCGGACGGCATTACGCCGTTGGCTGCGCCTTCCGGCCGTGGGCCGTACATCTGAACCCCTTGCGACCACCTGGTCCTGCCTCCCTAGCGCGCCGCTGGTGTCTCTTTTCCCAACCAACAGCAAAGGCGTCACCGACGGTCGCAGATTACTCGACCATTCCGGGTCCGACAGCTCTGGGGTCACTCTGTCCCCCAATGGGGATCTTGCTCGATCCGCTGCGGGTTACCGTTGCGCTGTGAATGCCGCACCATCACCGGAGAGCGCCACGCCGGTCTACTTCGACACCGCCACTGCCGCACCGCTGCATCCGGTGGCCCGTCAGGCCCTGCTCGCCGCCCTTACCGACGGCTGGGCCGACCCGGCCAAGCTCTACACACAGGCCCGCCGGGCACGCCAGCTCCTCGACGCGGCGCGGGCCGCGACCGCCGAGATCCTGGGGGTACGTCCGGACGAGCTCTCCTTCACCGCCAGCGGTACGACCGCCGCGCACGCCGCCGTGCTCGGCGGGTTGGCCGGACGTCGCCGCGCCGGGGCCACGCTGGTGCACTCGGCGATCGAACACTCCGCCGTGCTGCACGCGGCGCAGCGGCACGTGGCCGCCGGTGGCGAGGCAGTCTCCGTACCGGTGGACACGCTCGGTCGGATCGACCCGGCGGCCTGGTCGGCGGCGGTGACCGCCCCCGGGGTGGCGCTCGCCGCACTGATCACCGCCAGTCACGAGGTCGGCACGATCCAGCCGGTGACGGTGGCGGCCGAGGCCTGCGCCGGCGCCGGGGTGCCGCTCTACGTGGACGCCGCCCAGTCGGTCGGCCGGGTGCCGGTGCCGGCGGGCTGGTCGGTGCTGTCGGCGAGCGCACACAAGTGGGGCGGGCCGCCGGGGGTGGGGATCCTGGTGGTCCGCAAGGGCACCCGCTGGCTGTCGCCCTATCCGGCGGACGAGCGGGAGGCGGGGCGTACGCCGGGGGTGGCGAACCTGCCGGCGATCGTGGCCGCCGCCGCCGCGCTGCGGGCGGCGAGCGCCGACGCCGCCACCGAGGCGGCCCGGCTCGCGCCACTGGTGGACCGGATCCGGGCGACCGTCGCCGCGACCGTGCCGGACGTCGAGGTGGTGGGCGACCCGGCCGACCGCCTGCCGCACCTGGTCACCTTCTCCTGCCTGTACGTCGACGGCGAGGCGCTGCTGCACGCGCTGGACCGGCGCGGGTTCGCGGTCTCCTCCGGTTCCTCCTGCACCTCCTCGACACTCGAACCGTCGCACGTGCTGGCCGCGATGGGAGTGTTGTCACACGGCAACGTACGGATCTCGTTGCACCGGGAGAGCAGCGCCGCCGAGGTGGACCGTTTCCTGGCCGAGTTGCCGACGGTCGTCGCCGACCTGCGGGCCGAGGCCGGGGTGGTCGGGCTGTGAGCGACTCGCCCGAGATCCCGGTCGAGTCGCCGGAGGTGCTCGACTGCCGGGGCCAGCGCTGCCCGCTGCCGGTGATCGCGGCGGCCCGTCACATGCCCGAGCTGCCGGTCGGCGCGGTGCTGCGGGTGCTCGCCGACGATCCCGCCGCCGCGATCGACTTTCCGGCGTGGTGCCGGATGCGCGGCCAGGAGTTCGTGTCGGCGACGACAGTCGACGGCTCCCCCGCCTACGACCTGCGCCGCCTCCACTAACCCACCTCCCGCCCCGCCCCTGCCCCTCTCCCCTGCCCTCTGCCCCCTGCCCCCCGCGCCCCCGCGCCCCCCACCCCCGTCGATCTAGGGCAAATTGACGTGGATGGCGATCAACAAGCAGGGATTTTCCCTAGATCGACGGGTGGGGTGGGCGGGGCGCGGGGGGGGGCAGGGGGGGCAGGGGGGCAGGGGGGTGGGGGGGTGGGGGGGGTGGGGGGGTGGGTGGGGGCGATGAGTTTTGGGGTTGGCGGGGGTTGTAGTCCTGACGGACGTATCGACCGGAAGGACCGAGCTGAGTTATGGCGACCGACGAAGAGCAGATCCGTGGCCTGATCGAACGCTGGGCCGAGGCGGTACACAAGGGTGACCTGGACGGGGTCCTCGCCGACCACGCCGAGGACATCGTCATGTACGACGTGCCGCCGCCGTACGAAGGGGCACGCGGTCTCGACGCGTACCGGGAGACGTGGCCGCCGTTCTTCCGGTGGCAGGCACAGGGCGCCTCGTTCGAGATCGAGTCGCTCGACATCACCGCCGGCACCGACGTGGCCTTCGCGTACGCCCTGCTGCGCTGCGGCACCGAGGGCGACTTCGCCGCGCACCCCGACAACCGGCTACGGCTGACGCTGGGCCTGCGCAAGGAGGGCGGCCGTTGGCTGGTCACCCACGAACACCACTCGTTCCCGCTCACCGACCCGCCCGGCGCCGCGCAGGACGTCGACGGCGAGGGGGAGGTGCGCCGGGTGCACGAGCGGTGGTTCGACCGGACCGCCGCGAAGGACCTGGACGGCCTGATGGCTGTGATCGCCGACGACGTCGTCTCGTACGAGCATGTGCCGCCGCTCCAGTACCTCGGGGTCGAGGCGGTACGGGAGGTCTGCGAGCGCGGTCTCGACGCGGGTGACGGGGCGGCCGTGAGCTGGGACGTACCCGACCTGAAGATTCTGGTACGCGACGACCTCGCCGTCGCGTGGGGACTCAACCGGATCCGGGTCACGCAGCCCGCCGGCCAGACCTTCGAGACCTGGTCCCGGGGAACCCGGGTGTTCGAGCGGCGCGAGGGTGCGTGGCTGATGACCCACCAGCACCTGTCGGTGCCGTCGGAGCCGGCCGGCGAGTCGGGAAGCGATCCGCGCCCCTGACCGCCCGCGCCACCGGTCGTCCTGCCGGGTGACGTACGCCGCCCGGCAGGACAACCGACCACGGGTCAGTTCAGGTGCGGCTGCACGTCCTCGGCGGCCTGGTCCCCGTACGACTCGGCCAGGCGCTTCACGAAGAGGTCGCGGCGCACCTCGTACTCCTGGGTTCCGACGGTTTCCAGCACCAGGGTGGCGAGCAGCGAGCCGACCTGGGCGGCCCGCTCCAGGCCGAGTCCCCAGGAGAGCGCGGCGAAGAAGCCGGCCCGGAAGCCGTCACCGACACCGGTCGGGTCGGACGCCTCGATCTCGCGGGCGATCGGCACCCGGAACGTGGCGAAGTCGCGGCCGGCGATCTCCACGCCGTCCTTGCCCAGCGTGGTGACCCGGATCTTGACCCGCTCCAGCAGCTGGGCGTCGGTGAGCCCGGCCTTGCTCTGCAGCAGCGACTTCTCGTAGTCGTTGGTCATCAGGTACTCGGCGCCGTCGATCAGGGAGACCACGTCGGCGCCCTCCATCCGGGCGAGTTGCTGGGACGGGTCGGCGGCGAAGGCGTAGCCCCGCTCCCGGCACTCCTCCGAGTGGCGGATCATCGCCTCCGGGTCGTTCGCGCTGACCAGGACCAGGTCGAGGCCGCCGATCCGGTCGGCGACCGGGGCCAGCTCGATGTTGCGGGCCTCGCTCATCGCCCCGGCGTAGAACGAGGCGATCTGGCACATGTCGAGGTCGGTGGTGCAGACAAAACGCGCGGTGTGTGCGATCTCGCTGACGTGCACCGACTCGCAGTCGACACCGTGCCGCTCCAGCCAGGAGCGGTAGTCGGCGAAGTCGGCGCCGACCGCCCCGAGCAGGATCGGCTTCAGGCCGAGCTGGGCCATGCCGAAGGAGATGTTGGCCGCCACGCCGCCGCGCCGGAGCACGAGATCGTCGACGAGGAAGGAGAGTGACACCTTGTGCAACTGGTCGGCGATGAGCTGGTCGGCGAATCGACCGGGGAAGTGCATCAGGTGATCAGTGGCGATCGAGCCGGTAACGGCGATCTTCATATCGGCGCCCTCGCGTCGGTGTGGGTTGTACAGCCGAGTCAGCCTACCGGCCCGGCCATCCCGTCGCCCCCGCTCAGTCAGTTACCGGCCATGCGGGGGTAAGGAAGGGCCCCTTCCTATCGTTTTCTGTATAGGAAGGGGCCCTTCCTAACCCCAGCTGAACCCGGACGTACGAAAGCGGGGCCCTCCGGACAGGAAGGCCCCGCTGAACGTTCGTACGTACGTGGCGGTCTCGCGACCGCGGTCGTGCTAGTGGAACGAGTCGCCGCAGGCGCAGGAGTTCTGCGCGTTCGGGTTGTCGATGGTGAAGCCCTGGGCGTCGATCCGGTCCGCGAAGTCGATCTTCGCGCCGGCGAGGTACGGGGCGCTCATCCGGTCGACGACAACCTCGACCCCGTCGAAGTCGTTGACGACGTCACCGTCGAGCGAACGCTCGTCGAAGAAGAGCTGGTACCGCAGGCCGGAGCAGCCACCAGGCTGTACGGCGACCCGCAGCCGCAGGTCGTCGCGGCCTTCCTGCTCGATCAGGGCCTTGACCTTCTGCGCCGCGATGTCGGTGAGGACGATGGTGCTTGGGGCCTTTGCCTCGGTCGACTCAGTCGACTCAGTCTGCACTGGCGTGGTCACGTGAAAGTCTCCCCTGCGACGGTGTCTTGGGTCCGTACTGGCCAACGCTAGCCTTCTGACCGGCCATTCCCAATGTGGTTCGGATCTAATTGTAGGTCGGTGAGGTGCGGGTCACCCGGCTGCCGGCACTGGCGCCGACCCGAGGCTCGTCTCCAGCACCGCCCGACGAGTGGGTCGGGCCTCTTCCTGCCGCTGCCGCCCGGCGTCGGTGAGCGTGACGAAGACGCCACGCCGGTCCTGCTCGCAGAGGGCCCGGCAGACCAGCCCGTCCCGTTCCAGCCGGGCCACCGCCCGACTCAACGCACTCTGACTTAGATGTACCAGTTCGGCCAGTTCCTGCATGCGCAGTTTGGCCGCCTCGCTCGTGGCGAGCCGGTCTATCACCTCGAACTCGCTCACGCCGAGCCCGTGTCGGTCCTGTAGCTCGCGTTCGAGCGCGCACGAGGCCGCCGCGTACCGGCTGGCGAGCTGGCGCCATTCGGTGACTAGCAGGTCGTCCTCGGACACGTCCCGGACCCTACCACATGTCCAAGCAAAATGTGTGCAAGCACTTATTGTTTGTGCATTAGATGCGCGTGCAAGTAAGTTGCTCAGCATGGCACTTTCCACCACGCCCGACAGCGGGCCACCATCCCGGCCGTCCCCGCCGGACACGACCAGCGGCGGACCACGGATGACCCCCCGCCTCTACGGCACGCTGCTCGTACTCTGTGGCGCGCTCTTCCTCGACGGCCTCGACGTCTCGATGGTCGGCGTGGCACTGCCCTCGATCCAGACCGACCTCGGCCTCTCCAACTCCGCCCTGCAATGGATCGTCAGCGGCTACGTGCTCGGCTACGGCGGCCTGCTGCTGCTCGGCGGCCGCGCCGCCGACCTGCTCGGCCGGCGCCGGGTGTTCCTCTGGGCGATCGGCGTCTTCGCCTTCGCGTCCCTGCTCGGCGGTCTGGTCGACGACCCGAACCTGCTGATCGGCACCCGGTTCATCAAGGGCGTCGCCGCCGCCTTCACCGCACCGGCCGGCCTGTCGATCATCACCACCACGTTCCACGAGGGGCCGGCCCGCAACCGCGCGCTGAGCTTCTACACCGCCTGCGGGGCCAGCGGCTTCTCCATGGGACTGATCCTCGGCGGACTGCTCACCGAGGCCGGCTGGCGCTGGACCTTCCTGCTGCCCGCCCCGATCGCCCTGGTGATCCTGATCGCCGGCATCAAGCTCATCCCGCGTCACCGCACCGAACGCCCGTCCGGCGCCGGCTACGACCTCGGGGGCGCGGCCACCTCCACCGCGGCGTTACTCCTGCTGGTGTACGCCGTCGTCCAGGCACCGAACGTCGGCTGGGCCTCCGCCCGTACGCTCGGCTCCTTCGCCCTGGTCGCGGCACTCATCGCCGCTTTCGTGGCGATCGAACGACGGGTCGCCCACCCGCTGGTACGCCTCGGCATCCTGCGTAACCGGACACTGGTCCGGGCCAATCTCGGCGCGCTCGCGGTGACCGGCTCCTACATCGGCTTCCAGTTCATCGGCACGCTCTACGTACAGGTGGTGCTCGGCTGGTCGCCGCTGGAGATGGCGCTCGCCTTCCTCCCCGCCGGGCTGATCGTCGCCTTCGGCGGACCCCGGACCGGCGCACTGGTCAACCGGTTCGGCACCGCCCCGGTGGTGGCCGGCGGTTTCGTCGCCTTCCTCGCCGCGTACCTGCTCTTCCTGCGGATCGGCGGGGAGGCCCGCTACTTCAGCGTGATCCTGCCCACCATGCTGCTGCTCGGTGCCGGCTTCGCCCTCGCCTTCCCGACGCTGAACATCCAGGCCACCTCCGGGGTGGCCGACGAGGAGCAGGGGCTCGCCTCCGGGCTGGTCCAGACCGCGTTCCAGATCGGCGGGGCGATCGCCCTGGCCGGGGTCACCGCGATCCTGGCCAGCGACGCCCCCGCGCTTGGGCACGTGCCGGACTCGTTCTACCCGGCGATCGGACTGGTCAGTGGGATCGCCGTGTTCGGGCTGGTGATCGCGGCGATCGGTGTCCTGAGCCGGCGGGGCCGCCACCGGGGCACCGCCGTCGGTGACCAGGCCGCCCCGGACTACCGCCAGGTGGAACTCGAGCGCATCGGCCGCCGCGCCGCCTGACCACGATGTAGGAAGGGCCCCTTGTTATACAGAAAGCGATAACAAGGGGCCCTTCCTTACTTCTCAGCGGCTCCACTGGCGGGCCAGGCGGGCGGAGACCTCCCGCAGGCCCTCGGCGGGGCGGGTCATGGCCTGCTCGACCCCGCCGTGCTCCTCACCGCCGAAGTGGTCGACCAGGCTGTACGCCTCGGTCACCCCAGCCGCCGCCGCCTCCCGCCGACCGGTGCTGACCCGGCCGGCGAGCACCACGCAGGGCACCCCCCGGTCCCGGGCCGCGCCGGCGATGCCGGCGACCACCTTGCCGCGCAGCGACTGGTGGTCGAACGAGCCCTCGCCGGTGATCACGAGATCCGCCTCGTCAAGCGCGGCCTCCAGGTCGATCATGTCGCTGACCAGCTTGATTCCCGACTCGCACCGGCCACCGAGAGCGAGGATCGCCGCGCCGAGGCCGCCGGCCGCACCGGCGCCGGGCAGCGCGGCCAACTCCGGTGGGCAGGTCGACAGTTCCCGCTCCAGCACCACCGCGAAGCGCTCCAGCGCGGAGTCGAGCAACAGCACGTCCTCCCGGCTGGCGCCCTTCTGCGGGCCGTACACGTTCGAGGCGCCGTGCAGGCCGGTCAACGGGTTGTCGACGTCGGTCGCGGCGACCAGTTCCACCTCCCGGAGCCGGGGTGCACCGCCCAGCGACGCGGCGGCGGCGAGCACCGCTCCCCCGTACGGCAGGGCGTGGCCGGTCTCGTCGAGCGGTGCGGCGCCGAGGGCGGCGAGCAGGCCGGCACCGGCGTCGTTGGTGGCCGAGCCGCCGAGCCCGATCACCACCCGGCGGGCTCCCGCCTCGACCGCCGCCGCGACCAGCAGACCCAGGCCGTACGAGGTGGTGGCCTTCGGGTCGCGCTCGTCGGGGGCGAGCAGGTGCAGGCCGCACGCCTGGGCGCTCTCCACGTACGCGATGGGTCCGCCACCGGCACCATCAAGATCAGTGATAAGGATCTCGCCCTCGACCGGGCGGCCGAGCGGATCGACGGTCGACACCGGCAGCCGGCGCCCGGCCACCGCGCTGGCGAGCACCTCGACGAAGCCCGGACCGCCGTCGGCCAGCGGTCGGGCGACCATCTGGTCCCCCGGTGCGGTGTCGTGCCAGCCCGCGATCACCGCGGCGACCACCTCGGGGGCGGAGAGAGTACCGGCGAATTTGTCTGGACAGATCAGAACCCGCATCACGGCAGTGTGGCAGCCCACATCGGCCGGCGCTGCGGGCGGCCCGCGCTGTGGGAGCATGGAGGACGTGACTTCGACCTGGGTAGAGCCGTCAAACACCGCTGCCGCCCTGCTCCTGCTGGGTCGCGGGACCGACCCGGACAGCGAGCGTGGAGTGGACTGTCCGGGGGAGCTTCCCCCGCCGAGTGACCCCAACCTGGTGGCCCGTGCCACCGCGGCCAAGGCCAAGCTCGGCCAGCGGGTTTTCGTGCTCGGCCACCACTACCAGCGCGACGAGGTGATCCAGTTCGCCGACGTGACCGGCGACTCGTTCAAGCTGGCCCGCGAGGCCGCCGCCCGGCCGGACGCGGAGTACATCCTCTTCTGCGGCGTGCACTTCATGGCGGAGAGCGCCGACATCCTCACCAGTGAGAAGCAGCGGGTCATCCTGCCGGACCTGGCCGCCGGCTGTTCGATGGCGGACATGGCGGCGCTGCCGCAGGTCGAGACGGCATGGGAGCTGCTGGAGGAGTTGGGCGTCGCCGGTTCGACCGTGCCGGTGACGTACATGAACTCGTCGGCGGACATCAAGGGCTTCGTCGGGCGCAACGGCGGTGTGGTCTGCACCTCCTCGAACGCGGAGCGGGCGCTGCGCTGGGCGTTCGAGCGGGGCCAGCGGGTGCTCTTCCTGCCCGACCAGCACCTGGGCCGCAACACGGCGGTGCTGGAGATGGGGCTGGACGCGGACGACTGCGTGCTCTACGACCCGCACAAGCCCGGTGGTGGGCTGACCGCGCAGCAGTTGCGCGAGGCGAAGATGATCCTGTGGCGGGGGCACTGCTCCGTACACGGCCGGTTCACCCTGAGCAGCGTGAACGAGGTCCGGATGCGGGTGCCCGGGGTGAACGTGCTGGTCCACCCGGAGTGCCGCTACGAGGTGGTGACGGCGGCCGACTACGTCGGCTCGACCGAGTACATCATCAAGATGATCGAGGCCGCGCCGGCCGGCTCGGCCTGGGCGGTCGGCACCGAGCTGAATCTCGTACGCCGGCTCGCCAACGCTCACCCGGACAAGCAGATCATGTTCCTGGACCGGGCCGTGTGCTACTGCTCCACGATGAACCGGATCGACCTGCCGCACCTGGTCTGGGCCCTTGAAGAGCTGGTCGCGGGCCGGATTGTCAACCAGATCACGGTGGATCCGGACACCGCGCACCATGCTCGGGTGGCACTGGACCAGATGCTCGCACTCCCATGATCTGAGTCAATTACTCAAAGTAACGGTCGCTGTACCGATAGGCGCGGACGTCCCGATTTCATGCCATCTAAGTCGGGGTGAGCAACGCCATTTCGGTCACGGAGCGCTATGCTGCCCAGGCGACACAGAGCCAGTCGTACGTTGTGCGACTGCGCCCCCGGCGGGCTACGGCCGTGACTGACGCTCAGCCGCCCCGCACCCCTTAACCCGGCAGCACCTATCCGCTGGAGGTTGCGTTGACCGACGACGTTCTGGTCGTACACGGAGGTACCCCGCTCTCGGGGAAGATCCGGGTCCGCGGCGCCAAGAATCTGGTCTCGAAGGCGATGGTCGCCGCCCTGCTCGGCGACACCCCGAGCCGCCTGTACGACGTGCCGCGTATCCGCGACGTCGAAATCGTCCGCGGACTGCTGGAACTTCACGGTGTGAAGGTCAGCGACGGCGACGAGGACGGCGAGCTGGTCTTCGACCCGGCGAACGTGGAGAGCGCCACCACCGACGAGATCAACGTGCACGCCGGTTCGAGCCGCATCCCGATCCTGTTCTGCGGGCCGCTGCTGCACCGACTCGGCCACGCGTTCATCCCCGACCTCGGTGGTTGCCACATCGGTCCCCGGCCGATCGACTTCCACATCCAGGCCCTGCGGCAGTTCGGCGCCATCGTCGACAAGGCACCGGAGGGCATGCACCTGACCGCACCGAGCGGTCTGCACGGGACCAAGTTCGAGCTGCCGTACCCGAGCGTCGGGGCGACCGAGCAGGTGCTGCTCACCGCCGTGATGGCCGAGGGCGTCACCGAGCTGCGCAACGCGGCGGTGGAGCCGGAGATCGTCGACCTGATCGCGATCCTCCAGAAGATGGGCGCGATCATCAAGGTCCACACCGACCGGGTGATCGAGATCCAGGGCGTACCCCGGTTGACCGGCTACACCCACCGCCCCATCCCGGACCGGATCGAGGCGGCGAGCTGGGCCGCGGCGGCGCTCGCCACCGGCGGTGACGTCGAGGTGCTCGGTGCCGAGCAGGTCGACATGATGACCTTCCTGAACGTGTTCCGCTCGGTCGGTGGCGCGTACGAGGTCACCGACGCCCGCCCGCCGAAGCTGGGCTCGCCCGGCCAGGAGGGCGGCATCCGGTTCTGGCACCCGGGCGGGGAACTCCAGGCGGTGGCGCTGGAGACCGACGTACACCCGGGTTTCATGACCGACTGGCAGCAGCCCCTGGTGGTCGCGCTGACCCAGGCCCGGGGCCTGTCGATCGTGCACGAGACGGTGTACGAGCAGCGGCTCGGCTACACCGACGCGCTGAACAAGATGGGCGCCACCATCCAGGTCTACCGCGACTGCCTGGGCGGCACCCCGTGCCGGTTCGGCCGGCGCAACTTCAAGCACTCGGCGGTCATCGCCGGGCCGAGCAAGCTGCACGCCGCCGATCTGGTCATCCCGGACCTGCGGGCCGGGTTCAGCCACCTGATCGCCGCGCTCGCCGCCGAGGGCACCTCCCGGGTGTACGGCGTCGACCTGATCAACCGTGGGTACGAGGACTTCGAGGCGAAGCTCTCCGACCTCGGCGCCCACGTCGAGCGCCCGTAACCGTTTGACACACCGGCGGTGCCGGAGAGCGGTTTCACTCCGTTCTCGGCACCGCCTGACGGGTCCGCGCCGACGCCTCCCGCACCGTGATGTGTGGGAGGCGTCAGCCGCCCGCTACCCTTCATCCGTGCCGTCGTTGTTTCGCCGTAAGCCCACCGACCTCGTCGAGGAGAACGTCACCGTGGTGACGACCGACGAGGCGACCGAAGCCGCCCGCCCCCGGGGCTACACACCCAGCAAGAAGGAGCTCGGCAAGGAGACGCCGAAGCGTCCCGGCGCCGGGCGCCGACCGGGTGCCGTGGAGACGAGGCCACCGGCGAACAAGCAGGAGGCGCGGGAGCGTCGCCGGGCCGCGCGGGCCGAAGCGGCGGCCGAGTTCCGCCGCGAGGGCGGCCCCCGGGACCGGGGTCCGGAGAAGCTGCTGGCCCGCAACGTGGTCGACTCCCGTCGCACGGTCGGCACCTGGTTCTTCGGTGGCGCACTGATCGTGGTGCTCGGCTCGTCGGCCGTGATGCCGCCGGCCGTACAGCTGATCTCGAATCTGCTCTGGGGCGCACTCGCCCTCGGCGTGGTGATCGACTCGATCCTGATCTCGCGCAAGATCAAGAACCTGGTCCAGCAGCGGTTCCCCAAGACCGAGGCACGGATGGGTTCGCTCTACCTCTACGCGATCATGCGGGCGATCACCTTCCGCCGGATGCGGGCGCCGGCACCCCAGGTCAAGATCGGCGACAAGATCTAAACCCGTCCCGCCCCGAAGCGCCGTACGGCGCCGATAGCATCTGCGCCAGACCTCCCCTCTCCAGGAGAGGAGTGTCGGTCGGTGCCGGTCGGGTGGCGCGGGACGGGCGGCCGGATCCGGGCCGCCACCACCCGCTGGCGGGGTACGGCATCCCGGTCGAGCGGCCGGGTGGAGCCGGTCGAACTCTTCATCGACGTGGTCTTCGTCTTCACCCTGACCCAGTTGACGCAACAGATCATCAACCGCCCGACGTTCACCACCGTGGGTCAGGTCACCCTCCTGTTCAGCCTGCTCTGGGCGAACTACAGCGGGTACGCCTGGCTGACCAACCACGTGACACCGCGACGTACGTCACAGAAGCTGCTGCTGCTCGGCGGCGTGGCCGGCTTCATCATCGCGGCGGCCGGGGTGCCGGACGCCATCGCCGGACGGGCGACGGTCTTCAGCATCGGCTACCTGGTGCTGGTCTGCCTGCACCTGATCCTGTTCACCCAGTCCGACAGCTGGCGCACCGTCCTGCGACTGGCCCCGGGCAACCTGGGCGCGGCCCTGCTCGTGCTCGGATCCGGGTTCGCCGACGGTCCGCTGGTGTACGCGCTCTGGGCGACCGCGTTCGTGGTGCAGAGCGTCATCCCGACCCTCCTCTGGGGCACCTCCCGGGGCGGCCCCCCGCACGCGTTCCACCTCTCCGCCGGTCACTTCGTGGAGCGGCACGGCCTGCTGGTGGTGGTCGCGTTCGGTGAGGAGGTCGCGGCGATCGGCGCCAGCGCGGGGCCGGCGCACACCTCGGACGAGACCGTGTGGGTGATCATCCTGGCGCTGACCCTGCCCGCCGCGCTCTGGTGGACGTACTTCGCCGACCCGAGGGCGGCCGAACAGAGCCTGAACCGCGTCGACGACGTCACCCGGGACGTGTTGGGCGGCAAGGCGTACATCTTCGCGCACATCCCCCTGCTGCTCGGGATCGTCATCGGGGCCGCTGGCATCCACACCGCCGTCTCGCACCCGGAGCAGCCCCTCGACCACGCGTCGGCGCTCGCCCTGAGCGGCGGAGTGGCGCTCTTCCTCGTCGGGATCGCCTGGGTCCGGCGGGTACTGACGATCCGGGGCGCGTGGCGTCGCCTGCTGACCGCCGCGGCGGCGCTCGCCACGATCCCGCTGGCCCGGGTGATCCCCGCCGCCGCACAGCTCGCGGTGGTCGTCGGCATCGTCGTGGTGATGCTGCTGCTCGACACCCCGCCGCGCCACGCCCAGGAAGCCGTTAGGAAGGGCCCCTTCCTCTACCGAATCCGATAACAAGGGGCCCTTCCTTACCTGAGTCAGGGGGTGCCGGTGAGGTCGGGGCGGGAGGCCGGCTCCGGGTTCTGCGTGGGGATCGGGTGCGCCGGCACGACGACCGGCGGCGCCGGGGTCCGGTAGAGGCGGCTGACCACGTCCTCGATGTCCGGCTCGACGATGGCGATGTCGCGGAGCGTGGCGAGCCCGGCCAGCCGTGCCACCACCGCGCCGGCGGTCGCCGACTCCAGCTCGAAGACGAGCCGTCGACCGTCCGCCTCGACCCGCAGCACCGGCGCGCCCGGCAGCACCGGCACCTCCGTCAGGGGCTCGTCGAGGTCCACCACGACCAGCCGCCGGGAACCGTACCGGGCGTGCAGCGCCTCGATGTCGCCGTCGTGCACCACCCGACCGTGATCGATCACCACCAGGCGGCGGCAGAGCCGCTCGATGTCGGCGAGATCGTGCGTGGTGAGCAGCAGGGTGGTGTCACCGGCCCGGCCCAGCTCGCCCAGGAACTCCCGGACCGCCTGCTTGCTCACCAGGTCCAGCCCGATGGTCGGCTCGTCCAGGAAGAGCACCTCCGGCCCGTGCAGCAGGGCGGCGGTCAACTCGCCGCGCATCCGCTGGCCCAGCGAGAGCTGGCGGACCGGGGTGTCGAGGAAACCGTCGAGGTCGAGCAGGTCCCGGCAGCGGCGCAGCCGGGCCGCGTGGTCGGCGGCCGGCACCCGGTAGATGTGCCGCAGCAGGTCGAACGAGTCGCGCAGCGGCAGGTCCCACCAGAGCTGCGAACGCTGACCGAAGACCACGCCGATACGCAACGCCAGCCGGGTGCGCTGGGCCACCGGGACGAGCCCACAGACGCGTACCTCCCCGGCGGAGGGCATCAGCACACCGGTGAGCATCTTCAGGGTGGTGGACTTACCCGCGCCGTTCGGTCCGATGTAGCCGATCATCTCGCCCCGGGCCACGGTCAGATCCACCCCGTCGACCGCGGCGACCACCTTCTTCGTCCGGCGCAGCCGACCGGTCTTGACCCGTACCGTGAACTCCTTGCGCAGCCCGCGCACCTCGATGACGTCGCTCATGACCCCGTACTCCGGTAGTGCCTGATGCCGGTCCGCCAGACGGCGGCGGCGGCCAGCGCGGCCAGGACCGCGACGCCCGGCGAGGCCCACCCGGCCCAGGCCGGCAGGCCGAGCGGATCGGCCCGGCCGAGCAGAGCCAGCGCCGGGTAGTAGGCCACGAAGGCGAACCCCAGGCCGTACGCGAAAATCGCCCGGAACCATCCACCGTAGACGGTCACCGGGTACGCGGTGAAGTCCCGACCACCGTAGGTGAACGCGTTCCCGACCTCACCCGAGTCGATCCACCAGAACGCCAACGTCGCCGAGGCCACGAAGATCGAGCCGAAGAAGACCGCTCCGGCCAGCGGCGCGACGATGACCAGCAACACCCGACCCGGGGTCCACTCGATTCCGGCGGAGCTTGCCGCGACGGTCAGCACGGCGAGCCCGAACAGGGCACGGGACAGCTTGCGCAGCGGCAGGTCCATCAGCAGCAACTGCGGCAGCGCCCCGAGCGGGCGGACCAGGACCGCGTCCATCAGCCCCGTCCGGACGTACTGGCGGACCCGCTCGATGTTGCCGACGGCCAGGTCGGCGGTGGCGAAGGAGCAGGCGGAGAGGCTGACCATGACCATCGCCTCGCGTACGTCGAAGCCCCCCAGGGTCCGGGTCACCTGGAACAGCACCAGCACCGTGAGCACGTCGAAGACGGTGGCGCCGACATTGCTGACCAGGTCGACGACGAACGAGGTGCGGTACGACGCCTGGGACCGCGCCTGCCCGCGCAGCAGCGCCAGGTAGCCCGCCGCCGGTCCGGCCGTACGTCCCCGGTCAGCCACCCTGCACGACCAGTCGCCGTTCCGCGCGCCGCTGCACGACGGCGCAGGCGAACAGGGCCGCCCCGACCCAGCAGAGCTGTAGACCGACGAGTCCCGCCTGCACCGGCGCACCGTCGCGCTCGACCAGCACGTCCAGCGGGGTCTGCATCATGCTCGGGAAAGGGGTGGCCAGCCAGATCGTCACGAAGGCCCAGTCCGGCAGGAAGCGCAGCGGGAAGTAGAGGCCGGCCAGGATGCCGGAGCAGAGGGTCCAGAGCAGCATCGGGCCGCGTACGTCCGCGAGCCAGTAGACGGTGGCGTTGACCAGGTAGCGGCAACTGAACGAGAGCACCACCGCCAACACCATGGAGAGCAGGAAGAGCGGTACGGTCGGCCAGCGGGTCGGCAGGTAGACGTCGAAGAAGATCGGGCCGGTGAGCACCGGCGGGACGAAACGGGTGAGCACCGCGTGCGCCGCCCGCCCCAGGTCGGTGGCGAGGTAGCTGACCACCGGGGAGACCGGCCGGAGCAGGTCGCTGGCGACGTCGCCGGTCCGGATCCGATCAGCCAGCTCGCTCCAGCCCCAGAGTCCCACGACGGCGAGCAGTCCCTGTCCGACCCAGACGAAGGTGGCCAGTTGCCTGGTGTCGTAACCACCCGCCAGGCCCCCCGCGCCGGTGGCGACGGCGAGGAAGACGTAGCAGTGGAGGAACCCGAACACGATATTGGTGAAGGCACCGGCGAACGTCGCCTGTCGGTACGTCGAATAGCGACGGTAACCTGATCCGGTTATGGCGGTAAATGTCCGAAACCAGGGGATGATGTTTCTACCGATCAGCGGTGGCACAGTGGCGGTGACCGAGCCCACGCCGTTACCCTCCTTCCGCAACCAAGCTGCCGCGAGCCGGGGAACAATATCCGGAATCCCCGGCCGCCCAGTGAGAATTTTTCCGACGAGGTGACACCGCCGTGAGCGAGCGACGCGAGCCGTTCAACCGGCCGCGCCGCGCGCCCCACCTCAGCGGGGTTGCATCGTGACTGATCGCTACCGCGACCGCTGGGGCGAGCCGCCCGAGCCCTCCTGGATGGTCGAGCCGACCACGGAGTGGCAGCCCGCTTTCCCTGGCCAACGCTATCCCGGCGACCCGGGGCCGAAGCGCCCGCCACACCGCCCTTCGGGGCGTGCGTCGGTCATCTCCGGCCGGGCCGAGATCCCGTCACCCGACGACCAGTCGTCGCACCCACACGAGCCGTACGCCAGCCACCCGCGCGGCCAGCAGGGGGGATACGGTCCGACGTCCACCCCCGGCCCCGGCCGCGGTCCCGGTCCCGGTCCCGAGCAGGGACCGTCCCACCGGTACGGACGCGAACAGGCGTGGGACCGCGAACAGGGACGCGACCGCGAACAGCGCTGGGACGGCTCCCCGGGTCACGGCCGCCCGTCCGGCTACGGCCCGCCTGGCGCTTACGACCAGCCGCCCGGTTACGGGCAGCCCGCCGGCTACGGTCAACCGGCGGAGCGGGGCCAGCGCCGGTCGGTGGAGGGCGAGCCGCCCCGCGCCGATCGCCCGCAATCTCGCGGTGACGGCCAGCCGCCGCGGGTGGACGGCCAGCGCACACCCATGGACGAGCAGCCGCCCCGGATGGACGGCCGACGCCCCGGCGCGGACGGTCGACGTCAACCGACGGAGGAGCGGCGCCCGCCAGCGGAGGACCACCGGCCCGGTGTCGACGGCTGGAGCACGCCACCCGCGCCCGACCGGGCCGAACACTGGGGCGGGCCACTCCCTCCGGTCCGCCCGGTAGGTCGTCCACACCAGACAGACCCGAACCACCCGGCAGGCCCGAACCAGCCGGCGGGCCCGGCACATCCGGTCAGCCCGGCATACCCACCGAGTTCCGCTCGTCCGGTCGGCCCCGCTCACCCGTCGGGTTCCGCTCGTCCGGTCAGCCCCGCCCACCCGGTCAGCCCGGCATATCCACCGGGCTCCGCTCGTCCGGTCAGCCCGGCCCACCCGGTCAGCCCCGCCCACCCGGTCAGCCCGGCACACCCACCGGGCTCCGCACACCCGGTCAGCCCCGCCCACCCTGGCGGCCCCGCCCACCCTGGCGGGCCTGGGCGCCGTGGACCGGTGGGACCAGGGCACGGCGAATCGGCTCATGGTGACTACCGACCAGTCGACGGTCCGGACCAGCGACAGCGACCGGACCAGGGCCGGCCCACCGGTCGGCGCGGGCCAGAGCGGGACCCTCGGGAGCAGCCGCAGTACCGCGCCGGCACCGGTGCGCCCCCCGGCGGGCCCGGGCCGTACGACCGCACGGGCGGCTGGCGGCCGGACTCCGGTCCCGAGGAGACCCAGGCGCTGCCGGGCCGCCGGCCGACCCCGCCGGTCCCCCGGTTCCCGTCCTCCGACGCGCCCGCCGGCCGGCCGCACCCCACCGACCCCGGCTGGTCCACCGCGGAGCCCCGCCCACCGGTCGCCCCGGGTACGGCCCGCCCTGGTTGGCACGACGGTCCGGCCGATCACCCCGAGCGGGGCGAGGCGGGTCATCCGTCCACTCCCGAGTCGCCACGCCTCCAGATGCCCCTCGCGGGCCGCCATGAGCGCGACGTCGTGCCCCCGGTGGAGCGCCGTACGGGTGGTAGCGGGCCGGCGCCGGAGGAGACCCGGTCCCCCGACCGGGGTCCGGCCGTACGCCGGGAACCTCCACCAGCGCGCGACCTCAACCGGGCGCCTGACGGCGCTTCTCGGCCGCCCATGGCCGTTCCAGGTGCTGCCACCGGTCGTCCGGATGGGCCGACCCGGCCCGACCGCGCTGCCGGACCGGGGCGGGACGGCCAACTGCCGCCCGGTGCCGGCTGGCCGATGGCGGAGGTTCCGCCGACCTACCGAGGCCCGGAGCGGTCGAACGCGCCCGTCTCCGGTCCGCCGGTGGCGAGCGAGCCGCTGCTGAGCGGCGCCGACCTGTTCACTCCGCCCCGGGAGCGACGCAAGCAGCCGGCCGAAGCGGCCGAGACGCCGGTGCCGGCCCAGCGCACCGGTGACCGGAACGTCGAGCCGGCGCAGGTCCAGGAGCCCGGCTCCGCCTGGCTGGCACCGAAGACCGACCCGGAACCGACGTCGCGACCGGCACAACCCGAACGGCCGGCACAACCCGAACGGCAGCCCGAACGGCAGCCCGAACGGCCGGCCGGGGGCGACCAGCCCCGTCCCCCGGTCGCCGTGCCACCGGCGGCCGGGCTGCGCCTGGAGTTCCTGCCCGCGCCGACGCCGGCTCAACCACCGACGCCGAGTCAACCACCGACGCCGGCCCGACCGCCGGCACCGGTCGAGCCGGACCGGACACCGGAGAGCGCCGGGCCCGCAGTGGTGGAGCCGGCGCCCCCGAGCGCACCGCCCGTCGCCGCCCCGCACCCCGTTCCCACCCTGGACTCCGATCCGGACGCCCTCACCGGTCGGCCGGCGGGCTCCACCGAGCAGCCCGCCACACCGGACGTACCGGCACCGGTCTGGCCACCCGCGGTCCCGTCACCGGTCGTCCCCGCGCCGGCGGCGGTCACCCGGGCCGAGCCGACCCCGGTCACGCCCGCCCGGCCCGAGCCGGCGCCGTTCGCCGGCACGACGACCGAGCCGCCGACCGCCCCGAGTGACCTGGATGGCGGGTCGACCGAGGCGACCGCAACCGGTACGGACACCCCCGGGCAGGCCACCGCCACCACCACCTCATCGGTCGGGACCGGCGGGGCGGCCGATGACGCCGACCCCGTCGGGGACGCCACGATCGCTCCAGTTCAGCGCACCGACCCCGGCCCCGGGACGGACGGTGTGGCGGCCGCCGCGACGGGAAGTCCGCTGCCCGAAGCGGTCACCACCGACGGCGACCTGCCGGCGGCACCGGTCTCCGGTCCACCCGCCCCGCACTCGCCCGCCGACGCCCCCGGGTCGACTCCGACACCGCCGACGGAGGCGCGCACCCGCCCCGACGACGGGCAACGGCCACCCGAGGAGGAGCCAGCGGTCGCCGGTACGTCGGACCCGACGTCGGCCGCACCGGGCGATCCGGCCCCGGCCGCGTCCCCCTCCGACGGCCTGTACGCCGAACCGGCCGATCGGGCGCCGTACGACCAGTCGGGGCAGGCCGTCGAGGTGGAACCGGTCGTCGGGTCGGTGGACGCCGCCGAACCGCCACCGGTCCGCGCCGAGGAACAGTCACGCAGCGCCGAATCGGGACCGGGCAACGCCGACGCACACCTGGACGCGCTCGACACCCGCCCGGACCCCGTGGGCGCGCCGCTGGACGAGGGTCCGCTGCCGGAGGACCCGGTGCCGGTGTCGGGTCCACCGCTGGCCACCAGCGCTCCCGGCTCACCGGTCGCCGAGGCCAGCCCGGACACGGTGCTGCCGCCCCCGGAGGGGCCGGCGGCCGGCGCCGCCACGGCGCTGCGCGCGCCGACCATGCTGACCCCGATCATCACGACCGACGAATCGGCGGGCGGGACGAGCCCGGCGGACGAGACGGCCGAGACGGACGAAGCCCCGGTCGCCGACCCGGAGCAGGTGCTCTCGTCGTACAGCTGGCGGTTCCACCACGAGACCCTGCGGGAACTGGTCGAGGATCCGGACGAGTTGCGGGCGATCCGCGACCGGTTGACCGAGAAGCTCGAACCGGCGCAGGACGACCCGACCCGGGCCCGGCTGCTCAGCCTGCGCGCGGTCGTCTCCCGGATCCTCGGGGATCTGGGCAAGGCGCTCGCCGACGGCAAGCTCGCCCTGGGCCACGCCGAGGCCACCGGCCAACTGCGGCGGATCGCCATCGCCCAGGCGCGGTTGGCGCACGTGATGCAGTGGCGGGGTGACTTCGCCGAGGCCGACCGGCTCTTCGAGGAGGCGAACTCCTCCGAGCTGCCCGACCGGCTGCGGGCCACCATGCACGAGCACGCCGGCCGTTCCTGCTACGACCAGGGCCGCTACATCGAGGCGTGCAACCACTTCGAGAAGGCACTCGAACTGCGCAAGGTCGAGGACCCGGACCTGATCGCCCGGACCGAACTCGCGCTCGACGCGGTGTTCAACAAGGTGGCCCAGCAGGGCTGGGGCCCGTACCCCCGGGACCGCGACGAGATCCTCCAGGTGCACCAGCCGCCGGTGCCGACGTTCAGCGAGAAGATGCAGCGCTGGGGCTACGCCCTGCCCGACGGGGAGCTCGCGGTGGCGCCGAGCTACGCCGACGCCCAGCCGTTCCACGACGGTGTGGCCTGGGTACGCCGGCCCGAGACCCGTACCTGGGAACTCATCGACGAGTCCGGCGAGCCGCTGATCGAGGCGACCGCCGGTTACCTCGGCGTCGGTTCGTTCGCCGACGGTCTGGCCTGGGTGTCCCGGGACGGAACCGGCGGTTGGATCGCGATCGACAAGACGAACCAGGTGGTGATCGGGCAGGGCTGCGACGACGTACGGCCGTTCCGCCGGGGTGTCGCGGCGGTTCGTCGCGGCGGCTGGGGCGCCGTCGACAAGACCGGTCGGGTGGTGCTGCCGACCCGGTACGGTGCCTTCGCCACCGCCCTGACCGACGGCCGCTACGTCGAGGGTTTCACCGACGAGGGTCTCGCGATCGTCGACTCGAACGGTCGTAAGGGCGTGGTCGACCGGACCGGACGGGTGATCGTGTCGCCGACGTACCCGGCGATGGTGATCCATCCGGTGGCTTTCCTGATCGCCACCCCGGACGGCCAGTGGGGCGCCCTCGACCGGCGCGGCGAACTGCTGATCGACCCGGTCCACGCCAGCCGCGCGGACGTGATGGACGAGATCGACCGTCTGCTGGCGGACACCAAACCGGTGCTCTGAGCGCCCTGCGGGAGATTCCGGCACCCCAAGTCGATCATTGGTTGGAGATCGGCACCAGTTAAGGTCTGAGCATGGACTTCCGACACCTCGGCCGTTCCGGTCTCCGGGTCAGCGAGATCTCGTACGGCAACTGGATCACCCACGGCTCCCAGATCGAGGAGGACGCCGCCCTCGCCTGCGTCCACGCCGCGCTGGAGCAGGGCATCACCACGTTCGACACCGCCGACGTCTACGCCGGCACCCGCGCGGAGGCCGTACTCGGTCGTGCCCTGCAGGGCCAGCGCCGGGAAGGGCTGGAGATCCTCACCAAGGTCTACTGGCCGACCGGTCCCGGACCGAACGACCGGGGCCTGTCCCGCAAGCACATCATGGAGTCGATCAACGGCTCGCTGCGCCGGTTGCAGACCGACTACGTCGATCTCTACCAGGCCCACCGGTACGACTACACCACCCCGCTCGAGGAGACGATGGAGGCCTTCGCCGACGTCGTACGCTCGGGCAAGGCTCTCTACATCGGGGTCTCGGAGTGGCGGGCCGACCAGATCCGCGAGGCGTACGAGCTGGCCCGCCAGCTCAAGATCCACCTGGTCTCCAACCAGCCGCAGTACTCGATGCTCTGGCGGGTGATCGAGGCTGAGGTGGTGCCGGCGAGCGAGGAACTCGGCCTCGGCCAGATCGTCTTCTCCCCGATCGCCCAGGGCGTCCTCTCCGGCAAGTACCTGCCCGGCCAGCCGCCGCCGGCCGGCTCCCGGGCCACCGACGAGAAGTCGGGGGCGAACATGATCGCCCGGTTCATGACCGACGAGGTGCTCACCACCGTGCAGCAGCTCAAGCCCCTCGCCGCGCAGGCCGGGCTGAGCATGGCGCAGCTCGCCATCGCCTGGGTGCTGCAGAACCCGAACGTCTCGTCGGCGATCGTCGGCGCGACCCGACCGGAACAGGTCGCGGACAACGTCAAGGCGGCCGGGGTGAAGCTCGACGCCGACCTGCTCAAGGCGATCGACGAGGTGGTCGCGCCGATCACCGAACGGGACCCGGCCAAGACCCAGAGCCCGGCCCGCCCGTAACCGGATCAGCCCGTAACGAGAACGGTCCGGCACCCGTCCCGCAGCGGTCGGGTGCCGGACCGTTTCCGGTGCGGCGGAGTGGGTCGGCCGAACCGACCCGTACCGGATCAGCCCTGCCAGAACCGGATCAGGTCGTATCCGAGGGCGTAGAGCCCACCGGGCAGCCCCAGCCAGTCGCCGACGGTGAAGACGACCGAGAAGAACCAGCCGTTGATCCGCGGGTTCCAGAGCAGCGCGAAGAGCAGCAGGAAGCCGTACGGGGCCATCAGGTCGTAGCCGCGCCGCCACTGCGGCGAGAGCCACGGGTAGAGCATGTTGCCGCCGTCGAGGCCCGGCACCGGCAGCAGGTTGAGCACGCTCGCGGTGAGTTGCAGGAAGCCGAGCAACGCGACGCCGGCCCAGAACTCGGGATGGGCGAACACGTCCGGGCTGAACGCGAACGGGAGCACCAGGACCACGGCGAAGACCACGTTCATGGCTGGTCCGGCGAGGCTGACCAGGGTGTGCCGCAGCCGGCCGGGGATCTGGTGGTGGTCGACCCAGACCGCACCGCCGGGCAGGCCGATCCCGCCGAGCAGCACGATCGCCACCGGCAGGATGAGCGAGAGCAGCGGGTTGGTGTACTTCAGCGGGTTCAGGGTCAGGTAACCGCGATGTGCGACCCCCCGGTCCCCGGCCCGGAACGCCACGATGGCGTGGGCGTACTCGTGCAGGCAGAGGGAGACCAGCCAGCCCGAGACGACAAAGAGGAACACGTCGAACCGGACGTTGCCGAACCGGTTCCAGGCCATCACGCCGCTCGCCACGAAGAGGGCGACCAGGGCCAGGAAGATGGGGCTCGGTCGGAACGCCTCCCTCGGTACGCCGAGGACGAGCCGGTCCCGGCCCGGCTGCTCGTAGCCCATCAGATTCACTCGGCGACCGGTTGCAGGCTCATCCGGTATTCGACCCGATCGTCTTCGAGCAGGATCACGGTGGCGACGCCCGCCGCGGAGAGCTCGCGCCAGGTCTGGCCGATCCAGGACTCGGCGTCGGCCTGGCTGCCGAACGTCTCGTCCGGCCCGCTCACCGCCTGGCCGTCCGTGCCCTCGTACCGCCAGCTCCACGGCATATCGTGTCTCCCCTCACCGATGTCCCCGACAGACCCCCGCCAGCCTAGCCGGCCGGGGGCGGGCGTCGATCGCCCGCGGCGTACCGGACGGACGTAGGGTGCCGGGATGCGATTGGTAAGCAGCCCCGACATCACCTCGGCGGTGAGCCGCCTGGCCGGCCGGATCGTCCGGACTCCCCTGGTCGAGTCGCCCCGGCTCGGCGACAGCCTCGGGCTGCGGGTCCTGTTGAAGGCCGAGAATCTCCAGCACACCGGGAGCTTCAAGGTCCGGGGGGTGCTCAACGCGCTGCTGGCCCGCCGGGCCCGGGGCGAGCTGCCGGCCGGGGTGGCCACCTTCTCCGCCGGTAACCACGCCGCCGCCACCGCCTTCGGCGGCCGGGCGCTGGGGTTGCCGGTGGTCGTCTGCATGCCACCGGGGGCGGTGGTGACGAAGGTCGAGGCGGTCCGGCGCTACGGCGGCGAGATCATCTTCACCGATGACCTGCTCGGCACCTGCCAGTCGGTCGCCCGGGAGCGGGGGTACGCGATCCTGCACCCGTTCGACGACCCGGACGTGATCGCCGGCCAGGCCACCGTCGGCGCCGAACTGCTGCACCAGGCCGCCGAAGTGACGCCACCGGTCGACGAACTCCCGCCAGCGGAGCCGGCTCGGGAACCGGCGCCGGTGGACGTGGTGCTGGTGCCGGTCGGCGGCGGCGGGCTGATCAGCGGGGTGGCGGCGGCGGTACGGGCGGCGTCCCCGTCGACCCGGGTGGTCGGCGTCGAACCGGTGACCGCAAACGCGATGACGTACGCCCTCCGGCTCGGTACGCCGACGCCCCTGCCCCAGCGGCCGGTCTCGCTCGCCGACGGCCTGGCCGCGCCGTTCGCCGGCGTACACACCCTCGCGCACGTGCGGGAGCTGGTCGACGAGGTGGTGGAGGTGCCCGAGGAGGCGATCCGGCCGGCCTGGTGGGAGCTGCTCGACAGCGGCAAGCTGCTGGTCGAGCCCTCGGCCGCGGTCGGACTCGCCGCGCTGCGGCACGGGCTGGTCCGGACCCGGCCGGGCGAGACGGTCGCGCTCGTCCTCTCCGGCGGCAACGTCGCCCCGGCCAGTCTGGCCGGGCTCGGCTGACTCCGGGCGGAAGCTGGTCGCCGGTCCCCTCGGCCGGGCCGCTGCGCACGTTGGCCTGGGCGACCCTGGCAAACACCGTCGGCACCGGCCTCTGGGGCGCCGGGGCGGCCCTGTTCCTCACCCGGAGCGTGGGGCTGCCGGTCACCTCGGTCGGGGTGGGCCTCACCGTCGCCGCGGTGGTCGGGCTGGGTGCCAGCGTTCCCCTGGGGCACCTCGCCGACCGGCGGGACCCGCGCACGCTGCGGGCCGTACTGCAACTCGGGCAGGCGGTGGTCGCGGCGTCGTACCTGCTGGTCGGATCGTTCGCCACGTTCCTGGTGGTCGCGGTGCTCGACGCCCTGCTCCTGGCAGGGAACCTCACGGTCCGGGCGGCGCTGGTCGCGGCGGTCGCCGGGCCCGGGGGGCGGGTGCGCGCGTTCGCCACGCTGCGGGCGGTGGCCAACGTCGGGATCAGCGTCGGCGCCGCGCTGGCCGGGCTCGCGCTGACCGCCGACAACCGCACCGGGTACGTCCTGCTGGCGCTCGGCAACGCGGTCACGTACCTGGTCTCGGCGGGCCTGCTGACCCGACTGCCGGCCCTGCCACCCACCGCCGGTGGGATGCGGGCGGGTGGTGGTCTCGCCGCGTTGCGGGACCGGCCCTACCTCGCGGTGGGCGCCGCCGCCTCGGTCATCTCGCTGCACGCGGTGGTGCTCACCCTGGTCCTGCCGCTCTGGATCGCCGGCCAGGCGCACGTCCCACGGGCGACGGTCTCGGCGGTGCTGGTGACCAACGCGGTGCTGACCGTGCTGCTGACGGTCCGGCTGAGCCACGGCGTACGGGACACCCCGTCGGCTGCCCGCACGATGCGCCGGGCCGGGATCGTGCTGGCCGCCGCGATGCTCCTGTACGCCTCGTCCGCCGGGTTGGCCACCGGGACCGCCGTCGGTCTGCTGCTGTTCGCGACCGTGGTCTACACGGTCGGTGACCTCTACCACGCGAACGCCTCCGCCGGCCTGTCCTACAACCTCGCCGACCCGGCCGCACTCGGCCAGTACCAGGGAGTTTTCGGTCTGGTGACCGGCCTGGCCCAGGCCGCCGGCCCGGCGTTGCTCACGCTGTTGCTGATCGGTGGCGGCCGGGTCGGCTGGGTGGTGCTGGCCGTGATGCTCTCGTTGGCCGGATCGGCGGTGCCGGCGTTGACCCGTCGGGCGCGGCGTGGCGGGGGTGAGTGACCCACCTCCCAGGCGAATCCCCGGCTGGGCGCTCTAAGGTACGGGCATGTCCGTTGACGGGTGGAACACGGTTCTCGTACTCGGCGGGATCCGGTCCGGCAAATCCGAGTTCGCCGAGTCGCTCGTGGGCGACGTGACGGCTGTCCGTTATGTCGCGACTGCGCGGCACCCCGAGTCGGACGATCCGGACGACCCGGAGTGGACCGCCCGGATCGAGGCCCACCGGCGTCGCCGCCCGGAGGGCTGGACGACAGAGGAGACCGCCACCGACCCGTCCCGGCTGGCCGAACTGATCGCCGGCGCCGCACCGGACGAGACGCTGCTCGTCGACGACCTCGGCGGCTGGGTGACCGTCCTGCTCGACCCGGTCCACCAGCCCGCCGACGACCACACGACCATCAACGAGCTGGCCGTCGCGGTCCGCGACTGCACCGCCCGTCTGGTGCTGGTCAGCCCCGAGGTGGGGCTCTCGCTGGTGCCGACGACCACCCTCGGTCGGGCCTTCACCGACGCACTCGGCACCACCAACCGGGCGGTCGCCGAGGTCTGCGACGCGGTGGTCCTGGTGGTGGCCGGGCAACCGTCCTGGCTCAAGCCGGCCGCGACTCGGCAGCCCGCCAGCATCCGGCCGGAGTCGGTCGTGCCGAGCCAGTCCGGACCGCCACGGACCGCTGGCACCACCGACGCCGGGTCGGCCGACCGCAGCGCCCCCGAGACCCGGGCCGTGCCGGTGCCGAGCACCTCGCCGGCCGTGGTCACGCCGCACCTGCCGGAGCCGGAGCCGCAGGTGGCCGAGGATGGTTCGCCCTGGACCGCGCCGACCATGATGCTGCCGATGGTCGCCACCGGGCTGGTCATCCAGACCGGGATGGACCTGCCCATGCCGGACGAGTACGCCGGCCCGCAGGCGATCGACCGGCTCGCCACCCTCGACCTGCCCGGTGCCGGGCTCGGCAACCTCGAACGGGTGATCGGCTTCGCCGCCAGCACCCAGGGCACCGCGACGCCCCGCCCGTGGCGGACGGTACGCGTACTGCTGCTGCACGGCGACCACGACGGCGGCGCCTCGGCCGGGTCCGTGCCGGGCGAGTCCGGCCGCCGGGCCGACCAGGCCCGCGCCGGAGCGGGTCCGCTCGCCCGGCTCGCCGCCGAGGTCGGCGCGAGCCTCCAGGTGGTGGACGCGCCGACCGCCGCGCCGATCGAGGACGGGCCGGCGTTGAGCGCCGAAGCGGTCGAGTCCGCCCTGCGGTACGGCTGGCGGCTGGCCGAGGAGGCGGTCGACGCCGGGGTGGAGCTGATCGTGCTCGGCGCCTGCGGCGCGGGCACCGAGGCCGCCACCGCCGCCGTGCTCGCCGCCACCGCCGGCGCCGAGTCCGCCGCAGTGCTCGGCCGGGTCGTCAGCCCCGGCGGCCAGGTGGACGACGCCGCCTGGATGATCCGCTGCGCCGCCGTACGCGACGCCCTGCACCGCACCCGGCGCAGCCCCCGGGGACCGAAGGACATCCTGGCCGAACTGGGCGGCGGCGACATCGCGATCGCCGCCGGCATCCTGCTCGGCGCGACCGCCCGGCGGACCCCGGTGCTGCTGGACGGGCCGGTCGGGGTGGCCGCCGGACTGGTCACCCGCGACCTCGCCGGCCAGTCCCGGCACTGGTGCCTCCTGCCCGACCACGGCGGACACCCGGCGGTCAAGCTCGCGGCCGACGTACTCGGCCTGACTCCGCTGCTCGACCTGCGGCTGGACCTGGGCGAGGGGGCGACCGCGCTGGCCACCCTGCCGCTGCTGCGCACCGCGCTCACCCTGGCCGCCTCGGTCGGTGAACACCCGTCGCTGACCCCGACCGGCTGGGCGGAGTCGCCGACCGGCCACGGGGACGACGCCCCGGCCACCGGTGAGGACCGTCAGCCGGCGGAGGACGTACGGCCCCCCGCCGACGGCGAGCCGGCCGACGGCAATCAGCCGGACCGGGACGAGCAGCGTACGGGCACCGGGGCCGGTGACGGCCGTACCGCCGACGACGGCGAGTTCGACGAACCGGAACCGGACGGTCCGGGACCGGCCCGCAGCGACTGGTTGCCCGACGGCGCCTCGCGCGGTGCCTGACCGGAGTCTCCCGGCCGGCGCCCGGCTGGCGCTCACCACGTTCACCATCGTTCCGCTGCGCACCGGTCGGGTCGACCGGGAGACGGCGGCGGTGGCGATGCTGCTCGCCCCGGCCGTCGGGGCGCTGCTCGGCGTGGTGCTCGCCGCGATCCTGCTCGGTGCCGCCGGTGCCGGCGCGCCCGTGCTCGTCGCCGCCGGGGTGACCGTGGCGGCCGGCGCGCTGCTCACCCGGGGACTGCACCTGGACGGGCTCGCCGACACGGTCGACGCGCTCGGCTCGTACCGCTCCGGGCCGGCCGCTCTGGAGATCATGAAGAAGCCCGACGTGGGCCCGTTCGGCGTCGCCGCGCTGGTGCTCGTACTCCTGCTCCAGGTCGGGTCGCTCGCGGCCCTGCCGGACCGGCGCTGGCCGGCGCTGCTCGCCACGGTGGTCGCCGCCACCGCGGCGGGGCGGCTGGCGGTGAGCTGGGCCTGCCGGCGGGGGGTGCCTGCGGCCCGGCCGCAGGGGCTCGGCGCGCTGGTCGCCGGGACGGTCGGCCCGGTGCCGCTGGTGCTGGCCACGGTCGCCGTCGCGGGCGTCGCGGTCGCGGCCGTGCCGGGCCGCCCGTGGCAGGGGCCGCTCGTGGTCGGGGTAGCCCTCGCCGCCGGGCTGGTGCTGCTGCGCCACACCGTACGGCGCTTCGGCGGGGTCACCGGCGACGTGCTCGGCGCCCAGGTCGAGGTCGTCACCACGCTGGTCTACCTCGGTCTCGTGCTGACCGGCTGATCCGGCCGGCCTTCTTCGGTAGCGTTCGCGAAAGAGAATCACTACTTCCGGCGAGCGGGGCGCGTCATGATCATCACGGACGATTTCCTGCCTCTACCGGTGCCGGAGTCGCTCACCGCGACCTACCTGGTGCCGGTCTCGACGCCACCCGACGTAACCCCGACGCAGGCGCTGGCGGCGCTCGGGGACCGGGTCACCGAACTGGTCCACGACCTGTCCCGGCAGATGCTGGAGAGCCCGTTGATGACGGTCGACCTGCGGCCGGTCGACGAGTTTCCCGAACTGCCACCGGACCTGCTCACCGCCTTCGGCGCCACCGAGGAACAACTCGGCCGGCTCGCCACCGCGACCAACCTGATCGTGGTCCAGGCGAGCTACCGGCCCGGCTGGCCCCCGGCGCACGAGTGGGCCGCGCGGGCGGTCGGCGCGGCGATGGCCGAGGCGGTCGGCGGAGACCTGGTCGACGTCTTCGGCCTCCAGTTCCTCGACCCGGCGACCGCGCTGCGCTCGCTGCCCGATCCCGAGGGCCGGGTACGGCTGGTGGACTGGGTCCTGGTGCCGTACTCCACCGCCGAGGGCGGGCTCTGGTTCACCACCAAGGGCCTGCGCCGGTTCGGACTGCTGGAACTCCAGGCCCAGGAGGTGCCGACCCACCTCACCCGGGGCTGGGGAGCGGTGATGACCGGGGTGGCCCGCCGACTGCTGCGCACCTGGACCGACGGGCTCTCCGGGATCGAGGTGCCCGCCTTCGTCCAACTGCCGGTAGTGACCACGGTCACCGACCACGACATCGCGGTCGCGTACGGCTATCCGCGCCAGCAGGACGCGGCCGGGCCCGCCGCCCTGCGGCTGGAACTCGACCCGGCCACCGATCCCGAGGCCGACTCGTTCCTGACCCTGCTCCCGCCGATCGGTCACCCGGGTTCCGTCAGCCGGTACTTCGCCGGGGTCTGCACCACCCTGTTCGGCGCGCCCCGGTCGGATGTCCGCTACGACCGCAGCGACGACGCGATGGCGCGGGCCGTCGCCACCGCCCGCGCCGGCCTGCCCGCCATCCGCGAGCGCTTCGTCGGCGGCTCGCTCGCCGGCGACCTGCAACTGCTGGTCAAGTACGCCCTGGCCACCGCCGAGGGACCGGAGTACGTCTGGGCCGGGGTGGACTCCTGGCAGCGTCCGGAGCAGATTCTCTGCACCAGCGCCTGTGACGCGGTCGCCGATCCGACCGTACGGATCGGCGCCGCTGTCACGGTCGCCACCGCCGAGGTGGTCGACTGGGCGCTACTCGACCGGGGTTCGGTCGTCGAGGGCGGCTGGACGCAGGCCGTACTCGACGCCGGCCAGCGCGGCTGAGGTCGGTGGCGGGACGCTCAGCGCACCGACGGCTGCACGAACGGGGGCTTGACCACCCGCATCACCGAGCGGCGTCCCCGTACGTCGACCTCGACCGTCGCGCCCTCGTCGAGCCCGGCGGCGGTGTCGAGCAGGGCGAGCCCGATGCCGGCCTTGCCGGTCGGTGAGAAGGTGCCGCTGGTGACCGTGCCGACCTCGGCGTCACCGGCGAGCACCCGCATCCCCGGGCGCGGAATGCCCCGGTCCTGCGCGGCCAGGCCCCAGAGCAGGCGACGCGGGCCGGCGGCCTTCTCCGCCAGCAGGGCCTCCCGGCCCCAGAACGCCGGCTTGCCCCAGCCGACCGCCCAACCGGAGCGGGCCTGGACCGGGGTGATCTCCAGCGACAGGTCCTGCCCGTGCAGCGGGTAGCCCATCTCGGTGCGCAGCGTGTCCCGGGCGGCCAGCCCGCAGGCCCGCAGCCCGTACGGCTCACCGGCGGCGAAGAGCGCGTCCCAGACCGAGGTCGCCCCGGCCACCGGCACGACCAGTTCGTACCCGTGCTCGCCGGTGTAGCCGGTCCGGCAGACCACCAGCTCCACCGGTTCCGCCACGCCGGTGCCGAGGGTGGCGGTGGAGAAGCTCATGTAACCGTGATCGGTCGGCAGCCCGAGCGCGCCGAGCAGGTCGGCCGAGCGCGGGCCCTGCACCGCCAGTACGGCGTACGCCTGGTGTTCGTCGGTGACGGTGATCCCGGCCGGCGCGGCGGCCCGCAGCCGGCGTACCACCTCGGCGGTGTTCGCCGCGTTGGGGATCAGGAAGACGTGATCGTCGGCGTAGAGGTAGGCGATGATGTCGTCCACCACGCCGCCGGTCGCCTCGTCGCAGCAGAGCGTGTACTGCGCCCGGCCGGGAGTGATCCGGCCCAGGTCGTTGGTGAGGCAGGAGTTGACGAAGTCGGCCGCGCCGGGGCCGGTCACCCGCGCCTTGCCCAGGTGGGAGACGTCGAACACACCGACCGCCTCGCGGACCGCGGTGTGCTCCTTGAGCACCCCGCCCCCGGCGTACTCCAGCGGCATGGACCAGCCGCCGAAGGCGGCGAACTTGGCGCCCAACGCGGCGTGCCGATCATGCAGGGGCGAACGGTGCAACTGGTCGGCGGCGGCCGTGGTCAGGTCGGTCATGGGAGGCAACTTACCGGGGCTCGGCCTCCTGGCTCATGCCGGCTCGACCTCCTCGTTAGCATCGGCGGGATCCCTTCGGCGGCAGTCGCTGGGACATCCGACCTCTTCGGCGGGTAGGTTCGCCGAAGACCTTCGTCGCCGGACCGCGCACAACGCGGCCGGCCAAGCCCGTCCGGAGACGCCGAGTGACATCGCCCAGCACCACCCTCAGCTTGGTCGACACCGACCCCGCCGAGCTTGCCGTCGACGCCCTTGTGATCGGCGTGCACAGCCAGACCGGGTCCGCGGACACCGGAGGTGAGGGGCCCGGCGGGTACGCCGGCACGCTGCTGCTGGCGACCGGCGCGGAGAGCATCGCCGCGGCCTTCGACGGCCGCCTCACCGAGACCCTGGCCCTGCTCGGCGCGACCGGCGCCCCGGGCGAGGTGATCAAGCTCGCCACCCTCGGCACGGTGACCGCCCCGCTGGTCGTCGCCGTCGGCCTCGGCGCGGAGCCGACCGGTGCCGCCCCGGCGCCGGAGACCCTGCGCCGGGCCGCCGGGTCGGCGATCCGGGCCCTCGCCGGAGCCGGCCGGGTGGCGCTGAGCCTGCCCGTGCCCGACGACGAGGACGGCCCGGCCGCGCTTCGCGCGGTCGCCGAGGGCGCCCTGATCGGCGGCTACCGCTTCGCCGGCTACAAGACCCGCCCGCAGCCGACCCGCCGTACCCCGGTGGCGGAGATCGCGGTGCACGTGCCGGACTCCGGGGACGTGCGGGCCCGCGCCGAGATCGCCCGGGCGACCGTGGTGGCCGCGGCCGTCGGCCAGACCCGGGACTGGGTCAACACCGCGCCGAACGAGCTGCGCCCGCCGTCGTTCGCCGAGGCGGTGGCGACCGCCGCCAACACGGCCGGGCTGACCGTCGAGGTGCTGGACGAGAAGGCGCTGGCCGACGCCGGCTACGGCGGCATCATCGCGGTCGGGCAGGGCTCGGACGCCCCGCCGCGCCTGGTGAAGCTGACCTACCAGCCGCCGGCCGGGACCGCCAGCGGCAAGCGGATCGCGCTGGTCGGCAAGGGCATCACCTTCGACACCGGTGGTGTGTCGATCAAGCCGGCCCAGGGCATGTGGGAGATGAAGTCCGACATGGCCGGGGCGGCGGCGGTGGCCGCCACCATGATCGCGATCGCCGAACTCAAGCCGGCCGTGTCGGTGCAGGCGTACCTGCCGATGGCGGAGAACATGCCGTCGGCGAGCAGCTACCGTCCGGGTGACGTGATCACCATGTTCGACGGCAAGCGGGTCGAGGTGCTCAACACCGACGCCGAGGGCCGGATGATCCTGGCCGACGCGATCGCCCGCGCCTGCGCGGACGGCTGTGACTACCTGCTGGAGACGTCCACCCTGACCGGCGGTCAGGTGGTCGCGCTCGGCAAGCGGGTCGCCGGCGTGATGGGCACCGCGGAGTTCTGCACCCGGGTCCAGGCCGCCGGTGACGCGGTCGGCGAGCCGACCTGGCCGATGCCGCTGCCGGAGGACGTACGCAACGGTATGGACTCCGACGTCGCCGACATCTCGCAGGTCAACGCGGGGATGGACCGGGCCGGGCACATGCTGCAGGGCGGTGTCTTCCTGCGCGAGTTCGTCACCGACGGGGTGGACTGGGCGCACATCGACATCGCCGGGCCGAGCTACCACTCGGGTGAGCCGACCGGTTACTGGACCAAGGGCGGCACGGCTGTGCCGGTGCGTACCCTGCTGCACCTGATCGAGGAGATCGCGGCCGAGAACTGACGGGCACCACGGACGGACCGACCCCCGGCCACCCGGCCGGGGGTCGGTCCGGTTCACGGCTCGCGCGCCCGGCTCGCGGTGCTCGTCGATCAACCCCGAGCCCGCGCCCGGCGCGGCTCACGCACCCGCATTTCGCTTGCGGCGCTCGTTAAAGTCGCGCATCCGCTGTGGGTAGCCGACCAGCCGGACATCGTAGATCGGGATCGCCATCTTGTGCGCGAATCGCCGGGCACCCTCCGGGCCGTCGACCCGACGCCGGGTCCACTCGCCGTCGTACGCGATCAACATCACTGTCGTCTCGGTCACCGTCGTGCGTGGCTCGATGAACGCCTCGACACCCCGCCTCGACCTGACGAACTCCTCCAGGTGCTCGAAATCGCCTCGGTTCGCGATTCGGTCCCCTGCCGCGCCCGCACCCTGCTTACGCCGCCGAAACCAGGCCACCCGTCAATCTCCTCCCGCCCGCCCGTGCCGGCCGTGTCCGGTGATTGGGCAAGCGTACGTGGAATGGACGTGTCCTTGGGCACCTCAGTTACGCGGCGCGGGACCACAAGTGACAAGATGACCCAGGTAGAAGGTATCCGGCCGGAATGCAACGGCCGGTGAGGACGAAATGCCCGTTTCCATTGGCATGGCCCTCGTGGCAGCGACGCGACCTGGGAGTTAACTGTGAGCGAGCCGAACGGCGGAACCTTCGATGTCGTCATCCTCGGAGGTGGCAGTGGGGGGTACGCGGCGGCGCTACGCGCCGCCCAGCTGGACCTCTCCGTCGCGCTGATCGAGAAGGGCAAGCTCGGCGGGACCTGCCTGCACAACGGGTGCATCCCGACCAAGGCGCTGCTGCACGCGGCGGAGATCGCCGACCAGACCCGCGAGTCGGAGCAGTTCGGCATCAAGGCCGAACTGGTCGGCATCGACATGTCCGGGGTGAACTCCTACAAGGACGGGGTCATCTCCCGCCTCTACAAGGGCCTCCAGGGCCTGATCAAGAGCGCGAAGATCACCGTCGTGGAGGGGCACGGCAAGCTGGTCGGCCCGGACACCATCGAGGTCGACGGACGGCGCTACACCGGCCGCAACATCATCCTCGCCAGCGGGTCGTACGCCCGCAGCCTGCCCGGCCTGGAGGTCGACGGCGAGCGGGTGATCACCAGTGACCACGCCCTGGTGATGGACCGCGTGCCCAGCTCGGCGATCGTGCTCGGCGGCGGGGTCATCGGCGTCGAGTTCGCCAGCGTCTGGCGCTCGTTCGGGGTCGACGTGACCATCGTCGAGGCGCTGCCCCGACTGGTCGCCGCCGAAGACGAGGAATCCTCGAAGGCGCTGGAGCGCGCCTTCCGCAAGCGTGGCATCAACTTCAAGACCGGCAAGCGCTTCGAGAAGGTCGAGCACACCGACTCCGGCGTCAAGGTGACCATCGAGGGCGGCGAGACCTTCGAGGCCGAGGTGCTGCTCGTCGCGGTCGGCCGTGGCCCGACCACCGCCAACCTCGGCTACGAGGAGCAGGGCATCAAGGTCGACCGGGGCTTCGTGCTGACCGACGAGCGGCTCCGTACCGGCGTGGCGAACATCTTCGCCGTCGGCGACATCGTGCCCGGCCTCCAGCTCGCCCACCGCGGCTTCCAGCAGGGCATCTTCGTCGCCGAGGAGATCGCCGGACTGAACCCCGCCGTGATCGACGAGAACGGCATCCCGCGCGTCACCTACTGCGACCCGGAGCTCGCCTCCGTGGGGCTGACCGAGGCCAAGGCCAAGGAGCAGTACGGCGCGGACAAGGTCTCGACGTACAACTACAACCTCGGCGGCAACGGCAAGAGCCAGATCCTCAAGACGACCGGCTTCGTGAAGCTCGTTCGGGTCGAGGACGGTCCCGTGGTCGGCGTACACATGGTGGGCGCCCGGGTCGGCGAGTTGGTCGGCGAGGCCCAGTTGATCTACAACTGGGAGGCCTACCCGGCCGAGGTGGCGCAGCTCGTGCACGCCCACCCGACGCAGACCGAGGCTCTCGGCGAGGCGTTCCTCGCCCTCGCCGGCAAGCCGCTGCACGCGCACGCCTGACCCGACAGTTCTTCCGCGACACCCGGCGGCAACCGGGTGACGATCGACAGGCCACGAAGGAGTCTTGAGAGATGCCGGTATCGGTCACCATGCCCCGGCTCGGCGAGAGCGTCACCGAGGGCACCGTCACGCGCTGGCTGAAGCAGGAGGGCGACCGGGTCGAGGTCGACGAGCCGCTGCTCGAGGTCTCGACCGACAAGGTCGACACCGAGATCCCCTCCCCCGCGGCCGGCGTGCTGAGCCGGATCGTGGTGAGCGAGGACGAGACCGCAGAGGTCGGCAGCGAACTCGCCGTCATCGCCGGTGAGGGCGAGTCGGCTGGTGACAGCGGCCCGACCGAGCAGGCCGCCCCGCCCGCCCAGCAGGCCCCCGCCGAGCAGGAGCCGGTCGCCCAGGCACCGGCCCCGGAGCCGGCCGCGGCCGAGCCCACCCCGGCGGCGACCACGCCGGCCAGCGGCGGTGGCACCGTACTGAAGATGCCCGCGTTGGGCGAAAGCGTCACCGAGGGCACGGTCACCCGCTGGCTCAAGGCCGTCGGCGACACCGTCGAGGCCGACGAGCCGCTGCTCGAGGTCTCCACCGACAAGGTCGACACCGAGATCCCGTCGCCCGCCGCGGGCACCCTGTTGGAGATCAAGGTCGCCGAGGACGAGACCGCGGCGGTCGGCGCCGACCTCGCCGTGATCGGGACCGCCGGAGCGGCACCGGCCGCGACGCCGGCCCCCCAGGCAGCCCCGGCACCGGCGAAGGCCGCGCCGGCACCGGCCGCCGAGCCCGAGCCGGTCTCCGGTGCGTCGTACTCCGCCCCGGTGGCCGAGACCGAGCAGTCCGCCAAGCCGGTGCAGACCGAGCGGGCGGCCCAGCCGGCCCCGGCGGCCCAGCGGACCCCGGCCCCGGCAGCCGCACCGACCGGCGACGAGGCGGGGTACGTCACCCCGCTGGTCCGCCGGCTCGCCAGCGACCAGGGCGTCGACCTGTCGACGGTGACCGGCACCGGTGTCGGTGGCCGGATCCGCAAGCAGGACGTGCTGGAGGCGGCGGAGAAGGCACGCGCCGCCGCGGCCCGTCCGGCGGCGGCTCCCGCCGCTGCCGCACCGAAGCCGGCGCCGGCCAAGGCCGAGCCGAGCCCGCTGCGGGGTCGTACCGAGAAGATGACCCGCACCCGGGCCACCATCGCCCGGCGCATGTTCGAGTCGCTGCAGAGTTCCGCGCAGCTCACCACCGTGGTCGAGGTGGACGTCACCAAGATCGCCCGGTTGCGCCAGCAGGCCAAGAACGACTTCGTGGCCAAGCACGGCGTCAAGCTCTCCTTCCTGCCCTTCTTCGCGCTCGCCGCGGTGGAGGCGCTGAAGACCTACCCGGTGGTGAACGCCTCGATCGACCTGGAGGCGGGCACCATCACGTACCCGGCGAGCGAGAACCTGGGCATCGCGGTCGACACCGAGAAGGGCCTGCTCGTACCGGTGATCAAGGAGGCCGGTGACCTGAACCTCGCCGGCCTGGCCCGGCGGATCGCGGACGTCGCGGAGCGGACCCGGACCAACAAGATCGGGCCGGACGAGATCTCCGGCGCCACCTTCACCATCACCAACACCGGCAGCCGGGGGGCGCTCTTCGACACCCCGATCGTGCCGGCGCCGCAGGCGGCCATCCTCGGCACCGGTGCGGTGGTCAAGCGGGCCGTCGTGGTGAACGACCCGGAGCTGGGCGAGATCATCGCGCCGCGCTCGATGGTCTACCTGGCCCTCTCCTACGACCACCGGCTGGTCGACGGCGCCGACGCGGCCCGTTTCCTGACCACGGTCAAGGAGCGGCTGGAAGCCGGTCACTTCGAGGCCGAACTGGCCTGACCGGCGCAGATACGCGCTAACCGGGGACCGCGAGGCATCTGCCTCGCGGTCCCCGACGCTTTCCCCAGCCCCTTTCCCCGACGCGAACCCGCGACGCCTCCCCCGATCCCCGTGACAGACCGGCGCGGACGGAGCGGGTGGCGAGGGCGCCGACGGGCACCTGCCGGTGTCGGGGATACACCGTCCGGCACGGCGTGCCGCACCCTCTGCCAGGATGGACCGATGCGGATCCTTGCCGCCGGTGCGTCCGGCTTCCTCGGCAGTCGACTCGTCGACCGGTTGCGGGCCGAGGGCCACGAGGTGGTCCAACTGGTACGGCGACCGGCAGCCCACGCCAGCCAGGTCCAGTGGGACCCGGCCGCCGGGCAGCTCGACCCGTCGGTGCTCGCCAGCACCGACGCGGTGGTCAACCTGGCCGGTGCCGGAGTCGGAGACCGCCGGTGGAACGACCGGTACCGCGAGCTGTTGCGGACCAGCCGGGTGGACACCACCCGTACGCTCGCCGAATCGATCGCCGCGCTGCCGGCGGCGGACCGACCGGGGGTGCTGCTGAACGCCTCCGCCATCGGCTGGTACGGCGACACCGGCGATCGTGTGGTGACCGAGGAGTCGCCCGCCGGTGAGGGCTTCCTCGCCGACATGTGCCGGGTCTGGGAGGCGGCGACCGGACCGGCGGAGAACGCGGGCGTACGGGTGGTCCGCCTGCGTACGGGTTACGTGCTGCACCGCGACGCCGGTTTCCTGAAGCCGCAGCTGCTGCCGTTCCGGCTCGGCATCGGCGGGCCACTGGCCGGGGGCCGACAGTGGATGCCCTGGATCTCACTCGCCGACTGGCTCGCCGCCGTGGAGCTCCTGCTCGCCCGCGACGACGTCGCCGGGTCGGTCAACGTGGTCGGCCCGGAGCCGGTGACGAACGCCGAGTTCACCCGCGAACTCGGGGCGGCGCTACACCGGCCGGCGGTGCTGCCCGTCCCCAGCTTCGCCCTGCGGATCCTGCTCGGCGGACTGGCCGTCGAGGCGCTCACCAGCGCCCGGGTACGGCCCGGAGTGCTGCCTCGAACCGGTTTCACCTACCAGCACCCGGATCTGCGTTCCGCCCTGCACGCCGCCCTCCACACCTGAGCTACGGGGTAAGGAAGGGCCCCTTATTAACGCATAGCGTTAATAAGGGGCCCTTCCTTACCTGCGGGGGGCGCTGGACGGTGACGGCTGGCGCTGGCTCGCGGCGGCAGGCGGCGCGGTCAGCAGCCGATCACCCAGTAGTTCGGGCCGGTCTGCTTCAGGGCCGAGGTGTAGAAGGTGTTGTAGAGGCCCATCCGCTGGTCGGAGCCGTTGGCGTAGGCGTATCCGCCGGACTGGTAGGCACGACCGGCCTGGACGTGCGCGTAGTTGGTCGCGGTGACGCAGACCGGGGCCGTACCACCGCCGGTGGTGGTGGCGGAGACGGTGGCGGAGCGGGCGCTCTCGGTGCCGGCCGAGTTCACCGCGCTGACCGCGTACGAGTAGCTGGTCGCGGCGGTGAGGCCGGAGTCGGTGTAGCCGGTGGCGGCGGCCGCCGTCGACGTGACCCGGGTGCCGTTGCGGTAGACGTGGTACCCGCTGGCCCCGCTCGCCGCCGCCCAGCTCAGCGACACGGAACTGGCGGTGGTGCCGGTGACGGCGAGGCCGGTCGGGGTGGCGGGAGCACCCGGCTCACCCGGGTTGCCCGGTCCGCCGGAGCCGCCGTCCAGGCCGAAGAAGAGCGCGTCGCGGTACGCCGAGCAGATGGTGTCCAGGAAGTACGCGGCGGCGGTGCCGCACTGGTCGGTGCCGGTGCCCGGGTCGACCGGGGTGCCGTGGCCCATGTTGGCGACCTGGTAGAGCCGGACGGCGTCGTTGCCGTACACCTCGAGGGTGGTGCCGGCGGGCAGCGAGGAGGTGCTGGTCGGGGTCTGCGACACGCCGGCCACGTTGGTGAACTGGTCCCGCAGTTCGGTGCCGTTGGCGGGCACCACGACGGCGTCCGAGCGGCCGTGCCAGATCGACACCCGGGGGCGCGGGCCGGTGTAACCGGAGTGGCCGGCGCGCACCAGGTCACCCCACTGCTGCGGGGTCTTGCTCACCGTCGAGTACATGCAGGTGTAGGCGTTGACCTGCGAGGTGGCGCAACGGTACGGCAGCCCGGCGACGATCGAGCCGGCGGCGAAGACGTCGGGGTAGGTGGCGAGCATGGCGGCGCTCATCGCCCCACCGGCGGAGAGCCCGGTGACGAAGACCCGGTCGGCGTCGGTGCCGTAGTTGGCGACCGAGTAGTCGATCATCTGCTTGATCGAGGCCGGCTCACCCTGGCCCCGGCTGGTGTCGCCGGTCAGGAACCAGTTGAAGCAGGCGTTGGCGGCGTTGGCGGCGCTGGTCTGCGGGAAGACGACCGCGAACTTCCACTGGTCGGCGAACTTCTTCCAGCCGGAGTTGGTGTAGTACGCGTTCGCGTCCTGGGTGCAGCCGTGCAACGCGACCACCAGGGGCGCGTTCGACGGTAGGCCATCCGGGCGGTAGGCGTACATGCTGAGGTTGCCGGGGTTGCTGCCGAAGCCGGTGACCTGGGTGAGGCTGGCGGCCTGGGCGGGAGCGGCACCGGTGAGGACCGCCGCGGCGATGAGCACGGGTACGGCGGCGGCGCGGGCGATCCGGGCGAGTAGTGCGGGTGGGCGGCGGCGCACGGGCGTTCTCCTGACGAGGAAGTTGTGAACTGGGTCACCCCCGAGTTGCCGCGACGTTACGTCCGCATGACAGCGCACTGACATGGTTGACACTCACATATTCACCTGTGCCGCCATGTGCCCTCGTCGCCCCGCATGTAAGGAAGGGCCCCTTGTTAACGCTATGCGTTAACAAGGGGCCCTTCCTTACATCTCAGCAGTCGCGCAGGGCGGGGGACTGGTTGCGGATCTGGGCGAGCGGGGAGATGAACCGCTGGTAGGTCTCGCCACCGACCGCACCGAGCTTGAACGCCGCCACCCGGTGGCAGTTCTGGAAGGCCAGTTTCACGCCGAAGTGGCGCTCCAGCCCGCCCCGGATGGCGTCACTGGCCAGCGCGCGCAGCAACTGCCCACGCTCGGCCTCGCTCGGCGGCGGCACCGAGTGGTCGGCGAACTCGGCGGCGGTCTCCGCCGACCGGGCGGCGACGTCGGAGACGATCGTCCAGGCGTACGGCAACGACGTCCGGACACACTCGACGAACTCGGCGTCGTCGACCTGACCGGCCTCGGCCCGCTCCAGCAGCGCGGCGGAAACGTCAAGGGACATGTTCTCTCCTTCTGGTACGGATGGCTGGTACGGATGGCTGGTACGGATGGTTTCCCTGGTTCTGGTACGGGTGCTTCTTGTTCGCGTACTCAGGCGTGATCCGCGAGGTCGACCGCGGTCGGGCCGAGCACGAACTCCGGGTCGACCTGGCCGGCGAGGTCCTCGCCGACCCGGTCGTTGGCCCAGGCGGTCGCGTTGCGCAGGTGGAACTCGACCGCTTGCCGGGTGTAGGCGGCCCAGTCCTTGGCCGTGGCGTCGACGGTGGCGCGCATCAGGTCGAGCGCGTTCCGGTTCGCCGGCTCCAGGGCGGTGATCGGTTGCGGCACGCCCCGCTCGGCGGCCTTGACGTACGACGACCGCCCGATCCAGGTGAGCAGGTCGTCGCCGACGTGTTCGGTGAGGAACTCGACGTCGGAGGCGTCGTCGACCTTGTTGCCGACCACCCGCACGCGTACGCCGTACTCGCGGGCGTGGCCGACGTACTGGCGGTAGACGCCGATGCTGCGCAGGGTCGGCTCGCAGACCAGGAAGGTGGTGTCGAAGCGGGTGAACAGGCCGGAGGCGAAGGAGTCGGCGCCGGCGGTCATGTCGACCACGACGTACTCGCCTACACCGTCGACCAGGTGGTTGAGGAGCAGTTCCACGGCTCCGACCTTGGAGTGGTAGCAGGCGACGCCGAGGTCTTCGGTGGCGAACGGTCCGGTCACCGCGAGCCGGATGCCGCCGATCTCGCGTACCAGGCTGTCGTAGAGCGGGTTGGCGCCGTCGACCCGGAGCAGCCGGGAGCCGCGCCCCGGTGGGGTGGTCTTGACCATCGCGGCGGCGGAGGAGATGCGCGGGTTGTCGCCCCGCAGGTACTCCTTGATTTCCCCGAGTTGGTCGCCGAGTGCCGGCAGCAGCACCGCCTCGTGCTCGGTCGCGCCGAGCGCGGCGGCCAGGTGTTGGTTGATGTCCGCGTCGATGGCGAGCAGCGGCGCCGTCGTGGCGGCGAGGTGACGGGCGAAGAGCGCGGCGAGAGTCGTCTTGCCGCTGCCTCCCTTGCCGACAAAAGAAATCTTCACGAGACGGGACCCTTCCAGCGCATGACCAGGTTTCAAATGAATTGATAGTCATTTTCAGTAACGACGTCAAGGCTAGACGGCACACGGGCGTGTCGGGCGAAAATTGGTAACGTGCCGCCCGTGCCGATCTCCTCGTCCCTGGTCGCCGGGCCGACGCCGACGGAATCCGACCCGCCCCGCCGCCCCGCCGGGCCCCTCCGCGACCGCCTCGGGCGGCGGGCCGACCTGCTCGCCGTCGTCACGGCGGTGGCACTCGCGGTCTGGGTCACCAGCGGCCTCTGGGCCGACCCCGGAGGCCGGGCCATCACGGTCAACTCCAGCGACCAGGCCCTCTTCGAGTGGCTGCTCGCCTACGGCGCACACGCGCTGACGCACGGCAGCGACCCGTTCTTCACCACGTTGCTCAACGTCCCGGACGGGGTCAACCTCGCGGTCAACACCTCGATCACCGTGTACGCCGTGGTCTTCGCGCCGCTGACGTACCTGATCGGACCGCCGACGACCTTCCTCGTCATCCTCACGCTCAACCTGGCCGCCACCGCGCTGGCCTGGTACTGGCTGCTCTCCCGCCACCTGGTGCGGCACCGGGCGGCGGCGCTGGTCGGCGGCCTGTTCATCGGCTTCGCGCCGGGCATGGTCTCGCACGCCAACGCGCACCTGAACTGGACCGCCGGCTGGCTGGTGCCACTACTGCTCTGGCGGGTGCTCCGGTTACGCGAACCCGGCCGCTGGACGCGCAACGGCGTGATCCTCGGCGTACTGGTCGCGGTGACCTTCTCGATCGCCGCCGAGGCCCTCTTCTTCACCGCCCTGGCCTGCGCGTTGTGGCTCGGCACCTGGTCGCTGGACCGGAGCCACCGCAGCGAGGCGCGGGCGGCCCTGCCCACCTTCGTACGCGCGCTCGCGGTGACCGGAGCGGTGGCGTTCGCCCTGCTGTCGTACCCCCTGTGGTTGCACTTCCTCGGCCCGCAGCGTTACCACGGCACCGGCTTCGACCCCCGGATCCACGCCGAGGACATCCTCGCCTTCGGCGCCTTCCCGCAACGCTCACTGGCTGGTGTGGCCGGGCTGGACAGCTCGCTCGCACCGAACCCGACCGAGGAGAACTCGTTCTTCGGGCTACCGCTGCTGATCCTCGCGGCGCTCTGCCTGGTGCTGCTCTGGCGGGCCGAGCCGGCCCGGCGCGCGACCGTACGCGCCCTCGCGGTTACCGCCGTGGTCTTCGCCGTCCTCTCCTGGGGGCCACGGATCAAGATCGACGGGCACATCGTCGACTTCCCGCTCCCGTACGCGCTCCTGGGCAAACTGCCGGTCTTCGACGCGGCCCTACCGTCACGGCTCGCCCTGGTGGTGGCGCCGGTGATCGGTCTGCTGCTGGCCTACACCCTGGAACACCTGGCCGAACTACGGCCCAGTCGCCGGACCAGGATCGGCTGGACCGTCGGCTTCGCCGTCGCCCTGCTGCCACTGGTGCCGGTGAGCCTGCTCACCGTCGAGCGGGAACCGGTGCCCGACTTCATCACCTCCGGCACCTGGCGCGAGTACGTCTCCCCCGGCGGCGTCCTCACCCCGCTGCCGTTGACCCTCGACGTGACGCCCGACGGGCAGCGCTGGCAGGCGTACGCCCTCGCCCACCGGCAGGGCGAGTTCGCCCTCCCGTCCGGCTTCTTCCTCGGCCCCGGCGGCCCGGACGGGCGGGGCCGGATCGGTCCGGTGCCCCGGGCCACCGACGCGCTGCTGGCGGCGGTCGCCGAGACCGGTCAGGTACCGGTGATCACCGACGCCGACCGGGCCACCGCCCGCGCCGACCTGCGGCACTGGCGGGTCGAGGTGGTGGTGCTCGCCGACCGGGTGCACGGCGCCAAGTTCCCCGTACACGTCGACGCGCTCCGCCAGGCCGCCACCGAACTCCTCGGCCCACCGCAGCGGGTGGACGACGTCTGGCTCTGGCGCATCCCGCCCACCGTCTCGTGAGCGCTGCCGACCGTCGGTGAGCATGGTCACCGGGGTCGGTATGCCTCACCGGGACTACTCTGGGGGCGTGACCAGCACTATTTCCGGCCTGAAGACCGTCCAGCTCGGCGAGATCGAGTACCTGGCCGCCTGGGACGAACAGCGCCGTCTGCACGAGGCGGTGGTCGCCGGCGAGCAGCCGGACACCGTCCTGCTTCTGGAGCACCCGAGCGTCTACACCGCGGGCAAGCGCACCGAGCCGGCCGACCGGCCGATCGACGGCACGCCGGTGGTGGACGTGGACCGGGGCGGCAAGCTGACCTGGCACGGCCCGGGGCAGCTCGTCGGCTACCCGATCATCAAGCTGCCGGACCCGGTGGACGTGGTCGCGTACGTCCGGCGCACCGAGGAGATGCTGATGGAGGTCTGCGCCGAGGTGGGACTCACCACGGTGCAGATCGAGGGGCGCAGCGGGGTCTGGGTGCCGCAGGACGAGCGCGGACCGGCGCGTAAGGTCGCCGCGCTCGGCATCCGGGTGGCGCGCGGGGTGACCCTGCACGGCTTCTCCATCAACTGCGACTGTGACCTGGCCGCCTTCGACCAGATCGTGCCGTGCGGCATCCGCGACGCCGGGGTCACCTCGCTCACCGCCGAACTCGGCCGCCGGGTCACCGTGGCCGAGGTGCTGCCGCTGGTCGAGCGCCGGCTCACCACCCTGCTCGGCTGAACCACTCCCCCGCGTAAGGAAGGGCCCCTTGTTAACGCATAGCGTTAACAAGGGGCCCTTCCTTACGCCTACGGGGTGAGGCGGTGCAGGTCGCGGGGGAAGGCGGCGACCTCGCGTACGTTCGCCGCGCCGGTCAGACGGGAGACGAACCGTTCCAGCCCGATCGCGAAGCCCCCGTGCGGTGGCATCCCGTACTGGAACGCGGCCACGTACGCGGCGACCGGCTCGACCGGCTCACCTCGGGCGGCGAGCGCGGCCAGGTAGTCGCTGTGCCGGTGCAGCCGCTGCCCGCCGGTGACCAGCTCCACCCCTCGGAAAAGCAGGTCGAACCCGTTCGAGTACGCCGCCTCGGCGCCACCGTCACCAACGGCCGGCCGGTGCTCGACACTGCCGGGCCGGGCGGGGTGGGTGTAGAACGGGCGCTTCGCCATCGGGTAACCGGTGACGAAGAGGAAGTCGGAGCCGTGCTCGGTCCTGGCCCACTCCCCCAGCGCCCGTTCGTGTGCCGGAGCGAGGTCCGGCTCGTCGGCTGCGGCGCCGGCGATCCGCAGCGCCTCGGTGAAGTGCACCGAGGGAATCTCGGCTGGTACCGACGGCAGTTCCACCCCGAGCGTGGCCAGCGCGCCACCGGCCCGCTCGGCGACCCCGGCGAGCATGCCGGCGAGCACGTCGCGGAGCATCGCCATCACGTCCCGGTGGTCGGCGATGAACCCGAACTCGACGTCGAGCGAGGTGTACTGGGCCAGGTGTCGGGCGGTGTCGTGCGGTTCGGCGCGAAACACCGGGCCGACCTCGTACACCCGCTCGAAGACGCCGACCATCAACTGTTTGTAGAACTGGGGCGACTGGGCCAGGTACGCGGGCCGGCCGAAGTAGTCGAGCGCGAAGACGTTCGCCCCGCTCTCGGTGGCACTGGCGACCACCTTCGGGGTGTGCACCTCGACGAAGTCACGGGCGTCGAGAGTGGCCCGGAACCCGGCCACGGCCGCCGCCGAGATGCGCAGCGCGGCCGACCGGGTGGGATGGCGCAGCGCGACCGACGCGTGGTCGAGCTGGGTCGGCAGGGTTGCCGCCAGGGCCGGCCGGTACAGGTCGAACGGGGGTGCGACGGCGGGTTCGCCGAGCAGTCGTACGGCGGGCTTCACCAGCTCGACCCCGGCGGGTGCCGCCTCGTTCGCGGCCACCTCGCCGGTGACCTCGAGCACGGTTTCCTCGGGCAGTTCGACCAACCGGGCCCGCAGGTCCGGGTCGGTGACCACGACCTGGGTGAGCCCGGCGGCGTCGCGCAGGATCAGGAACGCCACCGATTTGAGCAACCGGCGCCGGTGCACCCAGCCGGCGATCGTCACCGACCGGCCGACGTGGGTGGGGAGAGAGGTGGAAAGGACGCGTCGCATGTGGTGTTACCTCCTCGTCAATCGCAACGCGATCCCCAGGGAGGTGTGGGCGAGCGGGAACCTCGCGGTGCCACCACACCTTCACCGTCAGCGACGCGAGCCGCCGACGGCCTTCTTCGTCGCCCGTGACGGGGGCCAGTCGGCGGGCTCTACTGGGTGCCGGTACGTGCCCCGACACCGTTCTTCCCGCAGCTCAGGAGGGTCTTCACGGCCGGGCGGGGGCCACCTTCACAGCTACCGGTGACTCTCTCGAAACCCCGCTGGTCGAACCGTTACTCGGCTCCGTCGTCGCTGTTGACGCAGGACCCTAGCAGGTGTCGTTACAGGCCCGTAACCGGATTCGAAACGGCGGGTGAGTGCGATCACAACCTGCGGGTAGTGAGCCCTGTCGCCTCCCGCTCCACCGACCCTTCGCTACGCGTAGGCTCGGATTCGTGACCATCGAGCAATCCGGAACGCCGACTGCCGCACCGCAGCCGGCCGGCAATGTCGCCACCGCTTCGGGCCCTCGGACCACTGGACCGGCGGCTCCCGAAGGGCGTCGTCTGCTCCGCGTCGAGGCGCGTAACGCTGCCACGCCGATCGAGCGGAAACCGCCGTGGATCAAGGTCAAGGCGAAGATGGGTCCGGAGTACACCCAGCTACGCAGCCTGGTCTCCCGCGAGGGACTGCACACGGTCTGCCAGGAAGCCGGCTGCCCGAACATCTACGAGTGCTGGGAGGACCGCGAGGCGACCTTCCTCATCGGCGGTGATCAGTGCACCCGGCGGTGTGACTTCTGCCAGATCGACACCGGCAAGCCCGCCGAGTTCGACGCCGACGAGCCGCGCCGGGTCGGTGAGTCCGTGGCGACGATGGGGCTGCGGTACGCGACCGTGACCGGCGTCGCCCGTGACGACCTGCCCGACGGCGGTGCCTGGCTCTACGCCGAGACGGTCCGCCAGATCCACGCCTTGCAGCAGGGCTGCGGCGTCGAGCTGCTGATCCCCGACTTCAACGGCGACCCGCAGCAGCTGGCCGAGGTCTTCGGTTCCCGGCCGGAGGTGCTCGCGCACAACGTCGAGACCGTGCCCCGGATCTTCAAGCGGATCCGGCCCGGGTTCCGTTACGAGCGGTCCCTCGACGTGATCACCCAGGCCCGCGCCGCCGGGCTGGTGACCAAGTCCAACCTGATCCTCGGCCTGGGCGAGGAGCGCGAGGAGGTTTCGCAGGCACTGCGTGACCTGCACGCCGCCGGCTGCGAGCTGGTCACCATCACCCAGTACCTGCGGCCCACGCCCCGGCACCACCCGGTCGAGCGTTGGGTCAAGCCGGAGGAGTTCGTCGAGCTGGCCGCCGAGGCGGAGCAGATCGGTTTCGCCGGGGTGATGAGCGGGCCGCTGGTGCGCTCCTCGTACCGGGCCGGACGCCTCTACCAGCAGGCGCTCGACGCCCGCGAGGGCAACGTCGCCGCTTTGACGAACTGAACTGCCGCGCTGACGAGCTGAACTGCCGCCGGGACCGCCGTCAAGGGCGGATCCCGGCATCGCGGACGGCTGGGGTATTTCGTCGTAGCCGGGTCGGAAACACATTCGACATGTTAGATTCCGGCCGTCGAACCCCAGCCCCCGGCGATCCATGGCCAGCACGCATCCCACCTGCGGATCGTCGCTGGCCAGACGCTGGGGGTTGCCGTCAGCGCTTCGAAGGTGATTAATATCGTCATGGCCACCTCGCCCCATACCGTGATCATCGGAGCCGGCCCGGCCGGGCTGACCGCGGCGTACGCACTGACCAGGCGCGGCGCCACCGTCGAGGTCTTCGAGGCCGACGACGTGGTTGGCGGGATCAGCCGCACGGTGGAGCGCGAGGGTTGGCGGTTCGACATCGGCGGGCACCGCTTCTTCACCAAGGTCTCGCAGGTCGAGGCGTTGTGGCACGAGATCCTGCCGGACGAGGACTTCCTGCTGCGGCCCCGGATGAGCCGGATCTACTACGACGGCAAGCTCTTCGACTATCCGCTCAAGGCCGGCAACGCGCTGCGCAACCTGGGTGTGTTCGAGGCGGTCCGCTGCGTCGGCTCGTACGCGTGGGCCCGGATCCGGCCGCCGAAGGACCAGAGTCACTTCGAGGGCTGGACGTCGGCCCGCTTCGGTAAACGGCTCTATGGCAAGTTCTTCAAGACGTACACCGAGAAGCTGTGGGGCATGCCCGCCACGGAGTTGCAGGCCGCCTGGGCGGCGCAACGGATCAAGAACCTCTCGCTCTCCACCGCGGTGATCAACGCGCTGCTGCCGAAGCGCAACCAGAAGGAGATCACCAGCCTGATCGAGGAGTTCCAGTACCCCAAGCTCGGCCCCGGCATGATGTGGGAACGCTGCGCCGAACACGTCGTCAAGGCCGGCGGCACGGTCACCCTGAACAGCTGGGCGACCGCCGTGCACCGGGGTGACGGCGGCGCGGTCGCGGTCACCGTGACCGATGCCGAACGCAGCCAGCGCCGCGACGCCGACCACGTCGTCTCCACCATGCCGCTCTCCCAGCTGGTGCAGATCATGGATCCGCCGGCCCCGCCACCGGTCCGGGCCGCGGCCTCCGCGCTGCGTTACCGCGACTTCCTCACCATCGCGCTGGTCGTCCCGGCGGAGGCCGGCTTCCCCGACAACTGGATCTACGTGCACACCCCGGGGGTACGGGTCGGCCGGATCCAGAACTTCGGTTCCTGGTCGCCGTACCTGGTGCGGGACGGTTTCACCTGCCTGGGTCTGGAGTACTTCGTCTTCGAGGGTGACGACCTGTGGGAGCTGGCGGACGACGATCTGGTCGCGCTCGGCACCGCCGAACTGGAGCAGTTGGGCCTGGTCACGCCCGGCGCGGTCAGCGCCGGTTACGTGGTACGGATGCCGAAGGCGTACCCGGTCTACGACGAGGGTTACGAGGACGCGGTCGAGACCATCCGGCGCTGGCTCGCCGAGGAGGTGCCGAACGTGCACCCGGTCGGCCGCAACGGCATGCACCGCTACAACAACCAGGACCACTCGATGCTCACCGCCATGCTGACCGCGGAGAACATCCTCGACGGCACCAGTCACGACGTCTGGCAGGTCAACGTCGAGGAGGAGTACCACGAGGAGAAGGACTCCGGCTCGGGCGGCGGATCGGGCAGCCACGGCACCGGACGGTCCGCGCCCCTCCTGCCGAAGCAGCCCGGCGGCAGCCGTACGGCCGAGTGGACCAGCTGACCGAGGCATCCCGGAACACGCCCGGCGGACGGCCAGGGGCCCGGCCGGGTGCACCCGGTAGCCACGGGTGAACGAGATCCGCGCCGCCCACTACACTTCCACGCATGGCAAAACCCCAGGAGAAGGTGTCGTTCGGCCAGCGGCTGAAGCAGATCGGCATGGTGTTCTCGTTCACCGCCAAACAGGACAAGTGGTTCGTCCCGCTGGCCGCCGGTGCCGTACTGATTCCGCTCGCGCTGACCGTGGTCGCGGTCATGGCCTGGGGTTGGCTCTGGCTGCCGATCGGCATCCTGCTGACCGTGCTCGCCCTGCTCATCGTGCTGAACCTGCGTTCCAACCGGGCGATGATGAACGCGGCCGAGGGGCAGCCGGGTGCGGCTCCCTCGATCCTGGAGAGCATGCGGGGTGACTGGCGGGTGACCCCGGCGGTCAGCTCGACCACCCAGATGGACATGGTGCACCTGGTCCTCTGCCGGGCCGGCGTGGTGCTGCTCGCCGAGGGGAACCCGCAGCGGGTCCGTGGGCTGCTCGGCCAGGAGAAGCGCCGGCTGGCGAAGGTGATCGGCAACGCGCCGCTCTACGACTACACGCTCGGCCAGGGCGAGGGTGAGCTGCCGATCCGCAAGCTGCGGATGACGCTGATGCGGCTGCCGCGCAACCTGAGCGGCAAGGACGTCAACGCGCTCGACCGGCGCCTGAAGGCGCTCACCGCCCGGCCGCAGATGCCCAAGGGCGCGATCCCGAAGAACATGCGGCCGGCGAAGGGTGCGTTCCGCCAGACCCGAGGTCGCTGACCCGCACTGACGCGGCGAGGGCCCGGGACCGTCAGGTCCCGGGCCCTCGGCGTGTCCGTACCTGGGCGGTTTCAGGGGCGGGCGCGCAGCCGGCGCAGCATCCGGGCGTCGGCGAAGCCGACCGTACGGGCGGCGGCCTCCACCGTCGTGCCGTGCCCGATCAGGTGCTCGGCCCGCTCGACCCGGAGCAGTTGCTGGTAGCGCAGCGGGGTCAGCCCGGTTGTCTGGCCGAAGAGCCGGGTCAGGGTCCGTTCGCTGACCCCGACGGCGGTGGCGAGGTCGGCCAGGAGCAGGGGTTCGGTGAAGCGGGCGTCGATCTCGTCCTGTGCCCGGTGGACCGCGTCGCTGAGGTGGGCGCGGTGCCGCAGCATGGCGCTGGTCTGCTGCTCGTTGCCGTTGCGTCGGGCGTACACCACCATCGACCGGGCGATCCGGCCGGCGGCCGCGGGGCCGTGCCGGGTGGCCATCAGGTGCAACGCCAGGTCGATGCCGCTGGCGATGCCGGCCGAGGTGACCACCCGCCCGTCGACCACGTACAGCACGTCGCGGACGACGGTCGCCCTCGGGTAGCGCCGGGCCAGTTCGTCCTGCACCTCGTGGTGGGTGGTGCACCGTCGCCCGTCGAGCAGCCCGGCCCGACCGAGCGCGTCGGCGCCGGCACAGACGCTGGCCACCGTACCGCCGGCCGCGTGGTGGTCGGCCAGCCATCGGAGGGTGGCGGCAGTGAGCTGCCCGTTGCGGTCGATCGTCGGGGCAGACCAACCGGGTACGACGATCAGGTCCTCCGGTCCGAGTGTCGGCCGCTCGACGCCGGCCCGTACCGGCAGTCCCTGTGCGGTCGGCACGTCCTCCTGCTCGCCCAGGTAGCTGAGCTGGTAGTCGTACCCGAGGTTCGCCGCGGTGGAGAAGACCTGTGCGGGTCCGGCCAGGTCGAGCAGGTGCACCTGGGGTACGAGCAGGAAGACGACCCGGGTCACGTGCGGTTCAGCCGACCGGTGCGGCGCCGACCGGGCTGGTCAGCTCGTCGACGGTACGGATGGTGGCGAACCGGCCGGCGAGGGCGTACTCAGTGCGGGTCACGATCTCGGCGGTGCCGAGGGTGCGCGGGTCGGCGATGATCTCCTCCACCGACCGTCCGGCCGGGGCGTCCCGGTGCGGGATCGGGAAGGTGGCGGTGGCGTCGGTGACGAAGGTGACCTCGAAGCCGAGGTCGGCGGCGAGGCGGGTGGTGGTCTCGCAGCACTGTTCGGTCTGGATGCCGCAGACGACCAGTTCCCGGATTCCGCCAGTGGTGAGAAGTTGGTGCAGGTTGGTGGTGGTGAAGGCGTTGCGTGAGGTTTTGGTCAGGACCGGCTCGCCGGTCTGCGCGGCGAGCGGTGCGATCAGCCGTACGTGACCGTTGACCGGGTCGAAAACGTCACCGGTGTCGGGTTCGCTGTGCAGCACCCAGACGACCAGGTCGCCGTTGTCGCGGGCGGCGTCGACCAGCCGGGACACCTGGCCGACCACGTCCGGGTTGGAGCCGGCCCGCCAGATGGGCCGCTGCCGGAACGATTCCTGTACGTCGATCACGAGGAGTGCTCTGCTCATGTGTCGATCCTGACCCTGTTCGGTCATCGTAAGAAGACACAATCACGCCCGGTTCCGGACGGATCCGGTCAACTGCCTGCGGCGGGGCGGGCCGGGTCGGCCGGCACGATGACCGAGCCGACGGCCCGATCGTGCCAGCCGCGCCGCCGGCCGTCCATGATCAGAACCGGGATCACCAGACTGACCAGTACGCCGCGGAGCAGTCCCCGGATAACGCCGATCCGGCCACCGTCGGCGTACGCGACGCAGCGGAGCCGGGTGACGAACATGCCCGGGGTCTGGGCGAAGAGCCCGACGAAGAAGCCGTACACCCCGATCAGCACGAGCACCGGGGGCCAGCCGTCGCGTACCGGGTCGCCGAAGAAGTTCGCCACCAGCAGGCAGAGAACCCAGTCGATGACCAGCGCGCCGAACCGGCGGGCCAGGCTCGGCGGCACGAAGGCCGGATCCGTCGCGGGGGTCGGGGTGATGCGGTCATCCTGTGTCGCCACGGAGAGTCAGGGTATCGGTGCCCATCCGGTGTCTCCGCACCGGCCGGTCCGGTACGGGTCCGGACCGCGACACGGAGCCCGAGCACGGTCGCTCTCGGAGTGGGCGGAGTATCGTCCGAAGCGGGGGACCAGACCACGACCAACCAGCGAAGATCACGCTCCGCAGGTGACGTAACACGGCGGAAACATAAGAGACATGCTCGGGCAACGGCATGGTCATAGCGTCCCCAGCAGCCTAGCCACCCCGTGGACGTGCCAGGAGGATGTGTGTTCGCCAATCCCGAGGAACTCCTGCGATACCTCAAGAATGAGGACGTAAAGTTCGTCGATGTACGTTTCTGTGACCTGCCCGGCGTGATGCAGCACTTCAACCTGCCGGTCGAGTCGTTCGACGAAAGCGTCTTCACCGACGGTCTCGCCTTCGACGGATCGTCGATCCGTGGTTTCCAGGCGATCCACGAGTCGGACATGCTGCTGCTTCCCGACGTGGCCACCGCCTTCATCGACCCGTTCCGGGTGGAGAAGACCCTGGCGCTCAACTTCTTCATCCACGACCCGTTCACCCGCGAGGCGTACTCGCGTGACCCGCGCAACGTGGCGAAGAAGGCCGAGGCGTACCTCGCGGCCAGCGGCATCGCCGACACCGCCTACTTCGGTGCCGAGGCCGAGTTCTACATCTTCGACTCGATCCGGCACGAGACCTCGGCGAACCAGGCCTTCTACTACATCGACTCGATCGAGGGCGCCTGGAACACCGGCCGCGAGGAAGAGGGCGGCAACCGCGGCTACAAGACCGCGTACAAGGGTGGTTACTTCCCCGTGCCGCCGGTCGACCACTACGCCGACCTGCGCGACCAGATCGTCCGCAAGCTGATCGACACCGGCTTCACCGTCGAGCGCTCGCACCACGAGGTCGGCACCGCCGGCCAGGCCGAGATCAACTACAAGTTCTCGACCCTGCTGCACGCGGGTGACCAGCTCCAGCTCTTCAAGTACATCGTGAAGAACCAGGCCTGGGCCGCCGGCAAGACCGCGACCTTCATGCCCAAGCCGCTCTTCGGCGACAACGGCTCCGGCATGCACACCCACCAGAGCCTCTGGCTCGGTGGCGAGCCGCTGTTCTACGACGAGACCGGCTACGCCGGCCTGTCGGACACCGCGCGCTGGTACATCGGCGGTCTGCTGCACCACGCCCCGTCGCTGCTCGCCTTCACCAACCCGACGGTCAACTCGTACCGCCGCCTGGTGCCGGGCTTCGAGGCGCCGGTCAACCTGGTCTACTCGCAGCGCAACCGCTCCGCCTGCACCCGTATCCCGGTGACCGGCAGCAACCCGAAGGCCAAGCGCGTCGAGTTCCGGGTGCCGGACCCGTCCGCCAACGTCTACCTGGCCTTCTCGGCCATGATGATGGCCGGCCTGGACGGCATCAAGAGCAAGATCGAGCCGCCGACGCCGATCGACAAGGACCTCTACGACCTCCCGCCGGAGGAGTGGGGTTCGGTCAAGCAGGTGCCGGGCTCGCTGCCCGAGGTGCTCACCTCGCTCGAGGCCGACCACGACTACCTGCTCGAGGGCGGCGTCTTCACCCCCGACCTGATCTCCACGTGGGTCGACTACAAGCGGACCAACGAGGTCGACCCGGTGCGTCTGCGCCCGACCCCGCACGAGTTCGCCATGTACTACGACTGCTGAACCCAGTCACCCTCGGCGAGCCGCCGACCGCCCCACACAGGTGCGGTCGGCGGCTCGCCGCATTTGGCGGAGCTGACAGCATCAGCGGGTCCAGAGGATGAAACGCTCGTACAGCTTGGCCGGCGACTCCCCGCGCAGCTCCCGGGCCGCCGACACCAACTGCTCCCCCATGTACATCGCCATGCCCACCCTGTCGCCGTGGAACGACGCCCTGACCTCCTCGCGGGCCGGCTCGCACGGCCACGGCTGTCCACAGCGGCCACAGTCCCAGCGGTGGCTGGCGCACTTGTGGGTGAGGTCGGCGGCGACCGAGGACGCCGGACGTCGGCTCACCGCCGGGCCTCCCGCTCGGCGGCCAGCATCTCCGGGTCGGCCACCATCTGGCGGGCCCAGCTCAGCCGGGCGCACCGTCCACGCCCATACGCCGGGCAGAGTCGGCACTCCTCGCCGCCCTCGTGGGCGGCCAGCGTCACTCGTGCGTTCCCGAGCATGGCCGGCCACACCGACCGGGGCATGATCGTCAAAGGGTGCCGCTCGGCGCTCATCGCCGCCGCCTGGTCCATCGGACGACGCCCGCGTTGCGCATGATCCGCAGCAGTGGCCATGGCACCGTTTGGCTCCGTGGTTCGTCGGTCCGCCTCGAAGCGGCCGGTAGGACGGGGCGCGGCTCTTCGTCCGCGTCCGTGCTCTGGGGCATCTCACTCACCTCCGTCAGGTGGAGCGCGGGGACGGGTTCGAGCGGGCCGGCCGACCTCGTCTGCGCGCACCGTGTGCACCGGGCGGCACATGGACCGGCCGGTGTGATCGGGGGCGTGGCGATCGGGCTTCGAGAGAGGGCCGCCGGATGGCGGATGTGGTGCACACACCCATCGCCGCGCCGTGATCACGAGGTTACGGACGGCTAAAAAGATCGGTATTACTCGCGGTTATGCCTGAACGTCCGCCCCGACGCGGCGAGCCAAGATACGTAGATCATCCGACATCGACCGGTCCCGAGCCCGGCGCACCATCGCCACGACCGCGTCGTGTGCGAGAGGGTTCAGCGTGAATGTCATGGGCGCGGCACGCTCCGCCCGCATGAACGCGGTCAGCGCCTCCCGGTCGCTACGACCCGAGTGCGCGAGCGCCCGGCCGAGGTCCAGCCAGTACGACTGGTGCCGGATAACCGCGCGCAGTGGACCCGGCTGGACCTCGCGCGCCACCTCGGCCACACGACCATGCTCGCCCAGTTCGGCTGCGATCGACATCTCCCACAGCTTGACGTTCGTCGGCCCGAAGCACGCCTGGTTGAACCCCGCCCCGTCAACCGGATCACCGAGGGTTGCCGCTTCTCGGGCCGCCTCGGCAAGGTGCCCGCTCGCGTCGTCGGCTCGACCATCCACCGCCGACGCGAACGCCGCCGACAGGTGCAGTTGGCCGAGCATCTGCCGCACGTCCGGCGCAGCGGCGGCATTCTGCAGGTCCGCGAGCGCCCGGCCGGCGACCCGGCCGGCGACACCGGCCGCCTCGATCGGCAACGACTGGACGGTGGCGAACCGGGCCGCCCCGATCCAGGCAGTGTGCCCCGAGGACTCGGCGGCGGCCAGTGCCACCTTCGCGGCGACCCGCGCCAGGTGGCGGTAGCCGAGATGACGCAGGCACGCCGACGCCTGGTAGCCGACCTGGGCCAGCGCTCGACCACCGTCGTCGTGACCGGCAGCGGCCAGCAGCAGCGCCGGCAGTGCCCGCGCCATGGCCGCATGGTTTGCCTGGTCCCGAAGATCGGCATTTCGCGCGATCTCGGCGCCCAACTGTTCGGCGGTCCAGGTCGGGGCGCGGCGCTCCCCCTCCTCGATCTCGATCAGGGCGGACCAGATCGCGGGTACGGCGTCGGCGGCACCTGCCTTGATCGGGTCCGTCGGGTCGCCCGGCTGGTCGAGCAGGTCGGCGACGGTGACCTGTAGGGCGGCAGCGATACCGATGAGGGTGGCCCGCCGTTCGATGGTCTTCCGGCCGGCTTCGACCTGTGAGATGTAGGGCTGGGTGACTCCGGCGAGGCCGGCGAGGACGGTCTGGGTCATCCCGCCCCGGCGCAGGCGCCAGTATTTGATCCGAGCACCGATCGTGTCCGTGGACATGGTGTCGCCTCCCCAGGTAGCGGTCTGGGCGGCGGCCTCACCGACCGCTACAACCGGCGGGCCGCCATTCCGGACGGTACACGCTCGGAGCGATCGAGAGGTCCCGATCGAGACGCGACCGGCTCGGAGCGTCGTACCCGCATAAGGCGGCTGGAGCCGGGCGTTACGTAGGCTCGCTCGGCGGGAGATGCGGCTGTGGCGTCCGGCCCTTTCGGAGGTACTGGCCCCGGGCCTCGTCGAGGCTCAAACTGCCGTTCGGCCCGCCCCTGACGACTGCGCTGTCGTGGTTGTCCTGGCCATCGTCCTCCCACCAGCACTCATCGCAGATTTCGTAGCTCCCTCGCTCCGACAACGTGGCGTGGCGGATCCGCTGCCGAGTGGGTGCGACGAGCACGGTCGGCCCCGGCGTCTTCGGTAGCTACCCGTTGCTCCTCCGGCATGATGCACCATTTCCACGGGCCCACATCGCCGAGGCGTCCGGTGTGCCGGAGCAGAACTTGCGTGGAGTGCTCCCGTTTACCTGTCTTCTGGCGCTGTTGGGTCGTCGCGTCCGGGGCCAGCCGAGCCAGAATGCGGGTACTGAACTTCGCGGGTGGCCACCAGTTCACTTTCAGACCCTGGGTGATGTCGTACGTGTGGAGCACAACCTCGGCGACGCCGAGCGCTGCGAACCCGCTGATGTCGCAGGACCCGAAGTGCCACGCCCGCGTACCCGGCCCTGCTGCCCGCAGCGCCGCGACGAGCAGTCCGCCGCATGCCTCGACGGCCAGCAACACGTCCGAGACCGGGGCATCGTCGCGGATCACCAGATCCAACGGCAGGTATGCATCCCGTGCCCGGCCCGCCACCTGAGCCGCGTACGCGACCAGATCATGGCCGATGTGGGCGAGTGTCTCGCGGCACGTCCAGTCGAGGGTGCCAGCGGCGACCGACCAGTCGTGGGCCGAAAGCGGTCCGAGGACCTCGCCCATCATTCGGACGGCACGCTCCAGATCCGCCAGGTCGCGGAGCGCGAGCTTTGCCGGCCGCGCTGTGGTCGACTGGTCGGGCTGACCGGAGGTATCCCCATGCCCAAAACACCCGCGTATCTACAGCTCGCAACCATCCTGCGCACCCAAATCCTCACCGGCGACCTGCCGCCCGGCGCCAAGCTGCCCAGCGAAACCCAACTGATGAAGCAGCACGACATCAGCCGGAGCGTGGCGAAGTGGGCCATCGCCATGCTGAAGAGCGAGGGTCTCGTCGTCGGCCGGGCAGGGTCCGGCGTCTACGTGCGCGACGGTCGTCGTCTCATCCGCTACGCCCACGGCCGCGACATGCGCAACACAGCCGGCACAACATCGCCGTTCGCTCGCGACGCCGAGCAGGCCGAGCGCACCCCGACGTGGGAGCACGACAGCCGGCACGATGTCGCCGACGAGTCGATCGCCCGGCGACTGGCCATCGAGCCGGGCGCGCCGGTGATGCGGACCGCGTACCGGTTCCTCGCCGACGGGGAGCCGATCCAGCTCTCCACCTCATGGGAGCCGCTGGCCATCACCGCCAGCACACCGGTCGAGTGGCCAGAGGACGGCGCAGCGGTTGGCGTGGTCGCCCGGATGGACCTGATCGACGTACGGATCGACGAGTTCGAGGAGCGGCTGACGGACCGGCCGGCCCTGCCGAATGAGGTGGCGGCGCTCGATCTGGCCCCGCCGTCGGCGACGGTCTGGGTCATCGAGCGGACGTACTACGCGGCCGGTGTGCCAGTGGAGACGGCCACGATCGTGCTGCCGCGCGGGCGCTACGAACTGGTGTACCGCGTGCCCGTGCACTGACCGCCCGGTGCCGTAGTCCAGGTACCCCGCCGGCCCGGACCATCGTGGTTCGTGGCCGAGGGTCGGCCCGATTCACGGTCATCCAGTCCGGTGACCCGTCAACGGCAACCGGACCGTTCGATGGTCTTCCGGCCGGCTTCGACCTGTGAGATGTAGGGCTGGGTGACTCCGGCGAGACCGGCGAGGACGGTCTGGGTCATCCCGCCTCGGCGCAGGCGCCAGTATTTGATCCGGGCTCGGAGCGTCGCGGTCCGGGGTGTGCGTCAGGCAGCCGCCCCCACGCACAACCGGGTGGGCCAGGGCACAGCCCAACCGAACGGGGCTACGGACAACTTGGCGTCCTAGCTTTGCCGGCCGCGCTGTTGTCGACTGGTCGGGCTAACCAAAGGTCATCGGCCCGGTCCGGGACGGGACCGGACCCGTCCGGAAGGTACGCCCGCCCGCTCGGCTGGGTCAGCCCATGCCTGCCCATCACCACGGCCCGTCGGTCACGGCCGCTCCGGGCACGTCCTCCGACGCTCGGCCTAGGCGAATCACGAAATCACGCTACAACCCGGGTATCACGGCACCGGACCGTCCGCCGGTACATCCCGACCAGGAAGTCGAAAACCGGCGGGCTGTACCGGCGAACACGCCGCCGGTACAGCCCATCCAGAGTTACTCAGTTCGTCGGCAGTTGCTTGGGCCGTCGACTAGCAGTCCCGCCAGGTGCCGCTCCAACCACGTCCGGAGTCGCTGGTGCACCAGTACCCGGTGCCGCCGGACACCCAGATCGAGATGTTGCGGGTGCTGCCGGACCACCACCAGGCCCGGGTCCCGTCGGGGCGAGTGCCGTTGATGATGTCGTCGGCCGACTTGTTGCCGGGCATCAACTGCCATCCGCCGCCGCCCGGCCACACGTGCCAGACCGTACGGTTGGCAGCGATCGCGAAGAGTTCCGGGCGGGAGCCATCCGACCGCCATTCGGCCCATGCCCAAGCCTCGCAGTCGATGGCGTTGAGCAGTCCGGAGTTCCACTCCGCGACCTCCAGCCAGCAACTGTCCGACGCCTGGGTCGCCCTCGGCGTCGTGACTGCCGACGCGGCCGGCACCGCGCCCGTCGCATCGGCGGGCGCCGCGCTCGCCGGTACGGCGGAGAGCAGTGCGGCCACTCCGACACCGGCGACCGCCAGTAGCATCCTGATTTTCTTCATTTGGATCCTTCCGTTGACGTGGCCCTGAGGCCCGGCCCCCCGGCCCCCCTGCCGTCCGCGCCACCGCCGTCGGCGGGCCCGAAGCGGTCCCCTGGTTGGCTGCGGTGATCGGCCTGTCGTCGACTGTCCAGCGCCGACTGTCCGCGTGGAAGGATCCCGGACGAATCCGGATGGCGGCGGAGCATGCCGCCTCGACCCACCAAAGGGGATGGACGACATGAATCGCCTTGGTGCTGACAGTCAGGGCATCGAGTCGATAGCCTGAACTGGATCCAGGTCCCCTCCGGGAAGCGAGCCATGGCACCCCTGCGGAATCCTGTCGACTCGTTCACGGTGCTGCCCGATCCCGGTCGGGCCGAGACGCTCGACGGCCTTGTCGAGCAGTTGCGGCTGTTGAAGATCTGGGCCGGCGACCCCTCCTACGAATCCATCACCAGTCGCGTCAACTCGGCCTGGGTCGCGGCCGGCCGGCCGGCCGGTGAACTCGCCCGGAAGAGCACGGTCGCGGACTGTTTCCGGCCCAGCCGACGACGGTTGAACAACGATCTCGTCATCGGGGTGGTCCAGGCACTGCACCCGGACCAGGGGTACCTGGCCCAGTGGCGGCAGGCGCTCCAGGTGGTCGGTGGGAAGGCCCAGGCGGCGTCCCAGGTCCGGGTCCAGGACACCCTGCCACAGGACCTTCCCGAGTTCACCGGCCGGACCACCGAGCTGGAGCGGTTACGCCAGGCACTCCGGCACGGGCAGCACGACGGTGGTGCGGTGGTGGTCTCCGCGATCGAGGGGATGGCGGGGGTCGGCAAGACCCAACTCGTCATCCACGCCGGGCATCTCCTCGCCCGGGAGCAGCCGTTCGACCGGGTCCTCTTCGTCAACCTGCGCGGGTTCCACCCCGATCCCGCCCAGCCACCGGCCGAACCGTCCGCCGTCCTGGACGGTTTCCTGCGCCTGCTCGGCGTCCCTGCCCAGAACATCCCTCACGACCTGGAAGCCCGGGCCGCCGCCTACCGGGACCGGCTGGCCGGCACCCGCGCCCTGGTGGTCCTGGACAACGCCGCCAGCACCGGGCAGGTCCGCCCGCTGCTGCCCGGAACTCCCGGCTGCCTCACCCTGGTCACCAGTCGCCGGAACCTCACCGAACTGCGCCCCGCGACGCACCTGACGGTGGACGTGTTCACTCCCGACGAGGCCGTGGCATTCCTCGGTCCGGCGGTACGGGAAGTGCCTGTCGGCGAGGACCCGGACGCCCTCACCCGGATAGCCCGACGGTGTGGCCACCTACCGCTGGCCCTCGGACTGGTCGCCGGGCACATCCGGGGCAGGCCCGGCTGGACTCTCACCGACCACGCGGACCGGCTGGACGAACTCCACCACGGCCGGCGTCTGGAGAGCGGGGTGGAGCTCGCCCTGAGCCTGTCCTACCAGCGTCTTTCCCCGGAGCGGCGACGGCTGCTGCGGCTCGCGGCGCTGCACCCCGGCCAGGACTTCGACGCGTACGCGGCGGCGGCCCTGTCCGACACCGACCTGCCGGCCGGCCGGGCGCAGTTGGATCAACTGGGCCGGGACCATCTGTTGCAGGAGAGCGCGCCCGGGCGGTACACCTTCCACGACCTTGTTCGGACCTTCGCCCTCAGCCGGGCCAGCGACGAAGACCCGCCGTCCGAACGCCGTGCCGCCCTGTCCCGCCTGTTCGACCACTACGTGGCCGCTGCCGCCACCGCGATGGACACGCTGCATCCGGCCGAGGCACACCGCCGACCCCGGATCGCGGCGGGCGGCACCCTTTGTCCGGCCATGCCCGACCCGGAGGCCGCTCGTAGCTGGCTGGACACCGAACTCCACACCCTGGTCGCCGTCGCCGCGCACGCGGCCATCCACGGCTGGCCCAGCCACACCGTGCGGCTCTCCACCACCCTTTTCCGCTACCTCGCCGGCGGACACTTCTCCGAGGCCCTGACCATCCACGGTCACGCCCGCCACGCCGCCCAGCTCGACGACGATCGCGCGGGGCAGGCCCACGCGCTGGTCAACCTCGCCACCGTGCACGGCCAGCTGGGCCAACACGGTCCGGCCGCCGAACAACTCCAGCAGGCGCTGGGCCTGTTCGAACGGCTTGGTGACCCGACCGGCCAGGCCCGCGCCGTGGGCAACCTCGGCGCGGTCGAGCAGCGACTGGGTCGCTACCGGTCCGCCGCCCACCACCTCGAGCAGGCCCTGGTCCTGGAACGGCAGGCCGGCAACCAGACCGGTGAGGTCTACACGCTGCTCAATCTCGGCGTCGTCGAGGAGCGGCTGGGCCACTACCAACGGGCAGCCGACCACTACGAGCAGGCCCTGACGCTGGGCCGGCGTACCGGTGACCGGACCGCCGAAGCGGCTGCGTTGACCCATCTCGGCGACGCCGAGGTACGGCTGGGGCGGCCCGAGGCGGCCACCGAGCACCTGCGACAGGCCCTGGTCCTGTACCGGCAGCTCGGCTACCGCAACGGTGAAGCCTGGACGCTGGACAGCTTCGGCACCCTGCACGCCCACCTCGGTCAGCCCGCGCAGGCCACCGAGCATCACGGGAAGGCCCTGGCCATCTTCCGCGAGATAGCCGACCGGGATGGCGAATCGCTGGCCCTCAACGGCCTCGGCGAGGCCGCCCACGCCGCTGGTCGCGCCGCCGACGCCGTCGACCACCATACCGCCGCCCGGTCCATCGCGGCCGGTGTCGGCGCCCTCGACCAGCAGGCCCGCGCCCACGCCGGCCTCGCGCACGCCCATCGGACGCTCGGCGAGCACGCCCACGCCCACGAGCACTTCCAGCAGGCCCTGACCTGCTACACCACGCTGGGCATGCCGCAGGCCGAGCAGATCCGCGCCCACCTCACCTCTAAGGAGCCAAGGCTGAATTCCGGCCGCTGACCTGCGACTTCAAAAATCCGTTCAGGCGGCTCGATGATACTCGTTGATGATTCCTCCCAGCCGTCGTCGGCGCCGGACGACCCCGTCGATCGGCACAACGACCTCCGGGTCATGGTTGGGTCGCAGGTCGATGCATCCCTCGCGCATGCTGTCATGGCTACCCATCCCGCACTTTGCCGGTTGCCCGGGTGCGTGTGTGTGAGGTCGCCATGGCGATCGGTCCGGTGCTGAAGGTGCGGTTACCGCGGTTGAGAAAGAGGCCGTCGCTGGCCCGGACGTCGGGCCGGCTGTCGGCGTTGGTGACCACCTCGGCGGCCCAGCCGTGCTGATGCGTCCGTGGTTCGCTGATCGGCGCCAGCCGCTTCGTGTCGGCGATCGGCTTTGGCCAGGCCGGTAGAGGGTTCAGGCACGGGGCGCTTCCGGTCTGGCCGGCGAGCCTAGCTGTCGGCGTACCGACTTCGGTGCACAGGCAGATCTCGCTTGACGTATGAAGCTGTGTTGAGGTCAGCCAGCCGTCCGGTGACAACGGCTGCCGTGACGTCTGTGGGTCCGGCCGGCGGTCCCGGTTGCAAACATTGCGTAACGCTCGGCTATCCAACGACGTGCGGCCCGGCTTCCGGATCTGTCGATGTGCGGGCGTTGAGCCGGGGGTGGTGCGGTAGCGATGCGCAACCTGGCCGTTGTCTCGGGCGCCCGGCGCCGTCTTGCACTTAGACGTATACGTCTATAGGTTGCCGGGGTGCCTCTGAACGCGTCACGGAACAGCCTGGTCTTGCCGATCCTCGGACTCCTCGTCGAGCAGCCGGCGCATGGCTACGACATCACGACACGCCTACGCGAGCGATACGGACACCTCTCGGTCACCCGCAGCACGGTCACGTCCCTGCTGAAGGCACTCGAGAGGGCAGGCCTGGTCTCCTCCCGGCTTCCCGAGCGAGTAGGTAACCGGCCACCACGTACGGCCTACGAGTTGACTGCGGCAGGTCTCGCCGACTTCCGCCTCAAGGTCGAGGCTGGGGTGCGAGACACCCCGGCCGCGTCCGTGGACTTCGTCATGGCGGTCGCCTACGTCGGAGTTCTTGCGATCGACCAGGCGGCGTCCATCCTGCTTGGTCGAGCCGACCGGCTCGACCAGGAGCTGGCTGTCCTTTCGGAGCCACCCGACGGCGACGTACTCGAAGTGCACATGCTCGAAGTTGCCTACTGGCGCACCATCGTCGCCGCCGAAATCAGCTGGATCAGGAACCTGGTGCGCCGGATCCGGTCACACGAGATCGGCTGGCCGACCCAACGAACCGACCAACCTGGGAGTGCAGAAGCGTGAAGTTCGGTATCTATCCGGGCGGACGGGCCGGCACCGTCTGCTCCCACCCACCCGATGTCGCCGCGATCCGCCACCTCGTCGACGACCTCTCGGACGGTCGCCCCTTCGTCATCCGCGAGTACGTGCACTTCTTCGGCGACGCGGCACCGCCGGATGTCGTCACCTCACTCGGTGCCGAAGACGAACTCGCGCACCTGACGATGCCCGACGGGTGGTACGTCGAGGGAAACCGCGAACTGGACCTCGTGGTCAGCTACATCCCCCGGGCCGCCGACCTCTCCGGATGGCTGACCTTCCTCGACACCGTCATCGACCGCTACGGTCACCTAACGCGGTACCTCCAGGTGACGCTTGAGCCGAACTTCCCCATCCCGCTCATCGACGGAAGCGCACCCGGCGTGCTCGAAGCCCTGACCCTCGGCATCCCGCACGCACGCGCCGCACTGGACCGGCAGGGTCTCCAGCACGTGCGGATCGGCTTCTCCGTCGCCGAACCACCGGAATGGTTGGGCGGCGACGACCAATTCTGGTCGTACCTCTCCTCAATCCCGCACCACGACTTCGCGGCCCACGTCGACTACGTCGGCCTGGGCCTGTACCCCGACGCCTTCTCCCCCGTCGCCCCGCGGGGCAACCCAGGAGACACCGCATCCCTCACCACCCACGCCCTGCACCACTTGCGGGGCGGGTCGCTGCCCCGCGCGCACATCCCGCCCAGCACTCCCATCCACATCGTGGAGAACGGCACCCCGAGCGGGTCACCGCGCACCGAGCAGGCACAGTGTGACTCACTGTCGGACATGCTCGGCGTCATCCTCACCGAACAAGAGTCTCTGAACATCACCCATTACGAACTGTTCAGCCTCAGGGACGCCGACAGCAGTTCCACGGAACCCACCGGAACACTGGGCATCGTCACCGACACCTACCGGCCCAAGCCCGCTCTCACCGTCTACCGCAACATCGTCCACGGCACTGGCCAGCCTCCCGTGACCAGACAACCCTGAGTTCGGCGGACCGAAACGCAGCAAGGCGGGCCAATGTCCACTATTGGCCCGCCTGCACGCTCTGAAATACCGACGGACCGACACCGTCAACCCCTCGTGTCGCCGACGCGGTACGCCGATCAATGCCCGCACATGCCGCGAGCCGGGCGTCACGGTGCGTAACGGCATGCGTCAGCGCTCCGCGTCCGGTCGTGCCGATCGCAGAACACCCGGGTCGTCGGTTCGGGCGATCACTCAGTGTCGAACCGGCCGAAAGCACGGTCCATAACGGCATGGACCGTGCTTAGGACCGATGCCGGGACCGGACCGCCCGGTCATGGTGAACCCATGCTATTTATCCGTCGACGTCGCGTCCTGGTCGCCACATGCCTGCTCGCGTTGGTCACCGTCGCCGTGTCCGCGACGACTCCCTCGGCCTCGGCCCGAGACACCGTTGCCGACCGCACATCGGCAACGCCGCCAAGCACACCGCGATTGCCCGAGCCCACCGGTCGTCAACCGGTTGGCACGACCTCGCTGCATATGAAGGATCTCTCCCGGCCGGATCCCTGGGTTCCTACGGCGAAGGCGCGAGAACTCATGGTCTCGCTGTGGTACCCGGCGAAGACCAGAGACGGCCGGCGGGTGCAGTACCTGACGCCGAAGGAGTCCGAGCTCATCCTCCAAGGCAGCCTGGGTACGCCGTCCGACGTGCTCAGCAGAACACGGACCCACGCCATCGGCGACGCAGAGCCCGCGGGAGGCAGGCACAAGCTCCCCCTTGTCGTACTCTCGCCCGGCTTCACCTGGCCACGCAGTTCCCTCTCGGCCCTAGCCGAAGACTTAGCCAGTTGGGGCTACGCGGTGGTGGGCATCGACCACACATATGAGACCTTCGCCACGACCTTTCCGGACGGACGGGTCACCACGTGTGCCGCGTGCGAACTGGAAGATGTCGAGGACTTCGGCAGAAAGGCGGAGGAGAGCAGAGCAGTCGACGTCTCGTTCGTGCTCGATCAGCTCCTCGGCGCTCATCCGAAGTGGATCGGCAGCAGGCTGCTCGATCCGTCCCGGATCGCGATCGCTGGCAGCTCCCTCGGCGGCGCGAGCAGCAGCGAGGTTATGCTGCGGGACCCGCGCGTGCGCGCCGGAATCAACATGGACGGTCACATGTTCGCCCCACTGCCCCCGGGCGGGCTATCGCGGCCATTCCTTTTCCTGGGTCAGCAGTCGTTCCACAGCCCCGGAAGCGCGGCCGACACGACATGGGACGACAACTGGCCGCTGCTGACAGGTTGGAAGCGCTGGCTCGTGGTGGCCGGGTCGGTGCACGCCTCCTTCACCGACTACGACCTCCTGGCCGAGCAGATCGGCGCCGATCTGGGCAGCGACCTGACCGGGCTTCGGTCCGTGGAGATCACCCGCAGGTATGTCCGCGCGTTCTTCGACCTGAACCTTCGTGGAGTAGCACAACCGCTGCTGGACCGGCCTTCGGCGCGCTATCCCGAGGTCAGGTTCTGCTCGCCACCGGCAACGACCTGTCAGTAAGGCTCGTAGTGGAGTCCGGCCCGCGGGCGTCCGACGCTTCACGAGCCGGGCTCCTAGCCCTAGTCGTTAGGACCGACCTGCGGCCTACGACCCACACACAAGTAGCCGCGACCCGCGGGTTACGGTCTGTAACGGAGGGATGGCGGCGCTCAGCACACGGATCTGTCGATGAGCGAGCACCTGATCTTGAATGGCGGACCTGCTCTCGCCGACATGCGCCCCCATTCGCGGCGGACTGGACACTGGATCCGCCGCGTCAGTCTTCCCTGAGGAACACCGAGCTAAATAGGTCGGCTGCGTCGATGAGTTCGTCGGTCGGCAGCTTGAGAGCGCCACTGGTCACCTCATCATTGCCGTCCTCGGTGAGGACCCAAGTGATATCTACCGAGGTTGTCTGGGGATCCCTCGTGACGATCACGTAGTCGTCCTGGTCGCTCGTCCAGGGCACGTTCGGACGAAACGACTCCGGTGTTAGCACGACTTCGGCGTCGTCGCCGCGATTGTGCCATGCCACGGGGTAATTGTGGGAGTGGGCTCGCAGGGCGGCGAAGTCGATGGACGCTCCGAGCGGATGACTCGCGCGAAAAATGGGTTCGACCGCCGTCGTGTAGTCCGCGTCATCAGGATCGCGGTAGTCGAGCAGCTCACAGCCATGGAAGGTCACGATCAGGTGGGGCTTGGCGACGAACCTGTCCCGGCTGACGACGCGAACGCCAACACCTGTGAGCGCGACGCCCAAGAAGTGCTCACGGCCTCTCGCGATGTGCTGGGTTCTCCCTTTCCGCCACGTGGCTAATGCACGCTCACGGTCTTCTGCAGTCAGGTGCGCCGTGCCGCCGAAGACGCTCGAGGCCAGCCGAATCGACGTTGCCGCGAACGCGTCCTTCGCGAGCTCTGGTTCCTTGCCGAACTGCTCTTCTTCGTAGTCTCGGAGACTCTCCAGGACCTCTTCCGCACGGGCAACTCGGCTGATCGGGCCAAGCACTTCCACCTCAAGTGCGATCGGCGGCTTCCTGCCACCGCGCGCTCGTTCGACGAGTGCCTCGACCTCTCCGGAACGAGCCGGCCTGGTATTGCTGGTGCCCCGTACGTAGATCGCGCCGTCTTCCAGGTTGTCGCGGCGGTCGTCTCCCTGAAAGCTCTTGTGGCACGCGAAGATCGTCTGCCCTTCCTGCGGTGGCTGCGCGATAACGAACAGCACCTCGTGCTCGGCGTCTACACCGATCCTTCCGAACTCGAACGCCGGGAACTGCGGCCCGAGGTAGGGACGGAGACGATCTTCGAGTTCGTGTGCCTCCGTCCCGCGTGGTACGCCTGATGCGCCGTCCTTCTGCGCACCGATTACCAGCACCGCGTACCCACGGAAGTGCCTGGCGGCTTCGTGCGGACGCCGATTGGCTGCGCCCAGAAGGAACTTCGCGATCTTGGCTGCGGCGGCCTTGCCGTTCGTGTCGAGAGTGCTCTTGACCTCGAGGTAGGTCGACTCAGCCTCGTCTCCGACAGCGATCACGTGGTCAAGGACGCCACGAAGAGCGCGTTCACCGAGAGGGGTGATATCGGTGTCCAGCCCTGAGTGCACCGAGCTGGAACCGATGAAAATACCGTGATCATGCGGCATGGCACGATTCTCTCATCAACCTCTACTCGCTCTTGGCTCGCTGCGGGGCTCTGTTGCATTGAGCGGTGGCGTGTCGAACGCGAGGATGCCCCGGGCGCTTCGCCCGGGGCATCCTCGATCGCTCAAAGCGTGAAGCTGGCGTCCACGATCATTGATCGGCCGGTCGCGCTGCGCGTTTGCAGTTCTGTGACGTGCCCCCGGCTGGAGACGAACCTGCACGCGTCGACCGTGACGTTGCCTGGGGTGAGCTGGGCGGATGCACGGGTTGACCTCGTGTTCGAGCTGCCAAGGCGGTTGCAGTTTGGTGGTTTCAAACAGGCTTCCTGCTGCACTGACGGTCGGCCCGTCTGCGTTCGCACCATGCCCTCACCGTGTCGGCGACGACGGACTCATCTGCCGAGATCAGGGCGTCCAGTCCGCCGGCCGGGTTCGCCGGGCGCGACCGCGGTGTTCAGGGGCCGCCGACGCTTCCCGGTAAGGCGTTGTCCAGTGCCAGGGTGAGCTCGGCGATCCGCCATCCGCTGTCGGACCGGCGTAGTCCGAACGTGTAGACGCCGGTCGAGATCACCTGCACGTTCCCGCCGGTGTTCCTCGTCTGCGTCAGATAGGCCTGTACCTGAGCGCTGTTGGCGTCCGCTGTCCTGACCACGACATTGCTCAGTTGGTGCCGCACCCTTCCGGTCTGGGCCGCGTGCCCGTCACGGACGAAGTCGAGCACCGTCGTGCGTCCGGCGACAGGGCCGAGCACTCCCTGTCCCGGCACCGTGAAGGTCCAGGTGGTGTCCTGGGTCAGAATCGCTTCCAGCGCGGGCACGTTCAGCTCGTCCAGGGCGTGAGCGTAGTTCTCCACCGCGTGCTGGAGTTCGGTGATCACGAGACCACCGTCAGCACGATCTTGCCCTGGATGTGGCCCTGCGCGGCTCGCGTGTGTGCGTTGCCGGCCTCGGACAGCGGATACGTGCTGTCCACCCCGACCTGGAGCTTGCCCTCGTCGAACAGGCGCCCGATCTCGGCGAGCTGGGGGCCGTTGGAACGCACCTGGATATTGGAAACCGAGATGCCCAGGCGCGCCGTCTCTTCCGGGTCGTACTGGGCGAAGAACACCGGAAGCATGGTGCCGCCACGCTTGAGCACGGTCAGGAAGCGTGAGCTGTCCGGGCCACCGACCGTGTCGATCACGAGGTCGACATCGCTGACCACGTCCGCGGCCCGCGTCCGGGTGTAGTCGATGAACTCGTCGGCGCCGAGCTTGCGCAGGAACTGCTCGTGGCGGCCCGAGGCGACCGCGACCACGCGCGCTCCCTTCCACTTCGCCAGCTGCACCGCGAAGTGGCCCACTCCGCCGGCGGCCCCGTTGACCAGCACGGTCATCCCCGGTGTGATCGGCACCGGCTGATGCACCTGACTGGTGAACGGTGACGGCACGTCGTGGCCAAGATCGATCAAATACTGCCAGGCCGTGAGCACGGCCATCGGGGCCCCGGCCGCCTGTACGTGGTCGATACCGGCCGGCTTGCGGGCCAGGTCCGACGCCGGCGCGGCCACATACTCGGCGTACGTCCGGCCGTCGAACCCGGGGAACCTCAGCATGCCGAAGACCTCGTCACCGACGGCGAACTCCGCCACGTCCGCAGCGACCGCCTGGACCACACCCGACATGTCCGTTCCGGGAGTCAACGGGAACTCCAGCGGCGGACGCATCTCGGTCGGCATGACCTTCAGACCCTCCCGCAGGTACCAGTCCGGCGGGTTGATGCCCGCCGCGTACACCCGGACGAGGACCTCGCCCGGTCCGATCTCGGGCACCGGCACCTCGTCGTACTGCAAAAGTTCCGGCCCGCCGGCCTCGTGGAACTGGATCGCCTTCATCACGCCTGTGCTTTCTCGGGGAAACATTGCTCCCTCAGTCAAGGCCGGAACGGCCTAGCCGTCCAAGACCGGTTCGGCAACCCGATCATTCCGAAAAGACATGACGCGTACGCTTAGCCGGGTGAACGATCTCGGACAGGACCTGGAACTGCGGCTGGTGCGCTACTTCACAGCGGTCGCGGCGCACCAGAACTTCGGCCGGGCCGCCGCCGACCTGCACGTCGCCCAGCCGGCGCTGAGCCGCCAGATCCAGCGACTCGAGAAACAACTCGGCGCACGACTGCTGGACCGCGTACCCCAGGGCACCCGGCTCACTCCGGCCGGCCAGGCGTTCCTCCCCCGGGCCCAAGCCCTGCTGCAGGCCGCCCGGCAGGCCGAACTGGCCGTACGCGACCAGGCCGAGACCGAACGGATCACCATCGGCTACGTCGAAGACCTCGTGATCACTGCCGCGGTTCGGGAACTGCGCCGCCGCCACCCGCACGCCGAGATCACCACCCGGTACCTGAGCTGCCGCGACGTGGGAGCGCTGTCCGACAAGCGCGTCGATGCCCTGATCGGGCGGGCCCCGCTGCCGCTGGCCGCCGACAAGGTGCTCACCACCCCGCTGTACGAGGAACCCCGGATGCTCGTGGTCCCGCGCGGTCATTCCTTGGCTGACCGCGCGTCGGTGACCTCGGAGGAACTGGCCGGCGAGAAGGCGGTTCCCTGCGCTTTCGAGACCGCGGACTGGACCTCCTACCAGCTCCTCGGGCCCGGTGTGCCACCGATGGAGAGCTACGAGGACAAGCTCGAACTGGTCGCGAGCGGCCGGGCGATCGCCGTGCTACCAGTCGGCGATCTGCGCAGCTCGCTGCGTCCCGACCTGGTCACCGTCCCGATCAAAGGTGCTCCCCCCAGCCGGGTCGTCGTGGTCAGCCGCAAGGGCGACCCGAATCCAATGATCAAGAGTTTCCGGCTGGCGGCCAAGGCCGTCCTGACCGCCCCGGCAGCCTCACCGGCTTGGCTCTGAACTGCATCCACGGCTCCGAGCGATCGAAAGCCATTTCGTCACCCGCTCAGACCCAAACGCACGCACGCTTCTGCCGCGATCCGCGCGCATCCGCCCGTCCTGCGGTGACCGACGTAGTTAGATCACGCTGTCGTCCTAGTGGGCGAAGGCAATCCCTGATCCGGCCGTCGTCTGTCCGTCGGCTTGTGGATCTCCGTATGTCAGCGTGTACCTAGCACTCCAAGCCGTACCCGACGCACGCTCGCAAGCAGCGTCTCCTCTGCTCAACGCGACGGGGAGCCGATCGCCGTCCGCCACCTCGGCCGGCTCGCCTGTGCCGTGGAGCTGGCGCAGGCGGCAATGGCCACACGACTGGCAGGCAATGGCCAGGTCATCGTTGACGGGACCAGCCTCACCGTTGCGGCGGGACCGTACCGGCCAGTGTCGGCTGGTCCGCGTCCACCGGCCCGCGCCTCGAACGGCGTACCCCGATCAACACCATGACCAGCACGAACGCGGTCATCGCCAGAGCGCCCGGGAGTTTGGTGAACCGGGCCAGGTTGGTCCCGTCGGGCAGGGTCAGGAACGAGATCCACAGACCGGGTACGAGCAACCAGCGGTTCGCCGTACCGGCCACGGTGACGGTGGCCGCGAGTACGGCCAGCGGCCAGGTCGCGTACCAGGGGTGGAAGACCGGGGCGAGGGCGACCGTGGCAGCCAACGCCAACCCGGCGCCCAGCACCGGATCGCGGTGCCGGGCCCGCCACCAGAGCACCACCAGGAGCACGGCGAGCACCGCCAACCCGACCAGTCGGGCGACCGGAACCGCGTCCGTACGGGCGCCGAAGAGCCGGGCGGCGTAGTCGACGGTGAGCCCGAACGCGGTCGGCGGCGACGTCCACTGCACCGAGTCGCCACTGCGGGCCAGCCCGTCCACCCAGCCCCAGCCCAGCCCGGAGAACCCGGTCACGGCGAGTACGGCGAACGCCGCCCCCGCCCCCACCGGCACCCCGTCGCGCAGCAGCGTGCGGAGCCGGTACGGGCCGGCCGTCGCGGCGAGCATGGCGAACGGCAGCACCACACCGGCGGTCGCCTTCACCCCGATCGCGAGCCCGAGCAGCACACCGGCGGCGAACAGTGGCACCGGGCGGCTCGGTCGGGCCACGGTGACCAGCAGCCCGGCGGTGACCAGTCCGATCATCAGCGCGTCGTTGTGCGCCCCGGAGACGAGGTGCACCGCGACGACCGGGCAGCCGAGCAGCAACCAGAGGGCCCGCTGTGGCGGCACCCCCCGGCGGCGGGCCAGGGCGGGCAGGCAGGCGGCGGTGAGGGCGACGCCGAGCAGGGCGTACAGGCGCAGCATGGTCAGGGTGCCGAACAGGGTTCCGCCGATCACCACCGCCAGCCCGGCGGCGAGCACGAAGACCGGACCGTACGGTGCCGGGGTGTCCTGCCAGGTCGGCGAGACCGAGGCCAACCACGGGCAGCCCAGCTCACGTACGCCGCTGGTGTACGGGTTGCCGCCGTCGCGGAGCACCGCCCCCTGGCAGGCGTACGAGTAGACGTCGCGGCTGCCCAGCGGCGGCGCGGCGAGCAGCGGCAGCAGCCACAGCCCGGTGGTGACGTACGCCCACCTGGTCGAGGGGACCTGGTCGCGGGCGGCCCACCAGGCGCCCGCGAGCAGCGCGGTGCCGAGCAGCCAGCCGGTCAGGACCAGCGGGCCGTGGTCATCGCGCCAGATGCTCGCCGGGGTGACGCCGGCCCGCCACTGCGGTAGCACCCCACCGAGCCGGGCCGCGACCGCGAGCAGGATCGCCCCGGCCAGGCCGACGTAGCGGACGATGCGGAGCCGGGGCACGGCGACCATCGTGTCATGTCGCCCGGACTGGCTGGTCGGGGCGGTGCGGCGGCGGTCAGCAGCGCGGACCGGGGGCGGTGAGGCTGCTGCCGAGCCGGTGCTCGCCGGGGGCGGTGACCCGGACCACGGTCCAGCCGTCGGAGGAGGGGAGTAGGCAGGCGCCGGGTTGCCCGGTGACCGCGAGGAAACCCGACCAGCGCACCCGGACCAGCAGGTCGCCGGGTACGTCGCTGGCGAAGGTCACCGCGTGCTGGTCGGACCGGACCAGTCGCCCCGGTGCCGCCACCAGGGGTGACGGGTCCGTCACCTGGTAGAGGCGCCAGTTTCGGTCCTGCCACACCGGGCGCAGCTCCGGCAGGCCCGCGCCGACCAGGGCCGCCTCCTGCCGGGCGTACCGGTCCGGCGGGCTGTCCGGGGCGAAGGCCACGTAACTGACCGCGTTGCGGCGTAACCAGGCGACGTACTCGGCCGGGGTGAGGTCGTCGGCGTAGAAGAGCGGGTTGCGGTCCACGTCGACCTGACGTTCCCAACCACGGGCGAGCGGCACGTGAGGTGCGACGTACGCCGATTCCCAGTGGTCGCGCAGCGGGACCACCTCGATCCGGCCGATCGGGGCGCGCCGGGACAGTTCGGTGACGAGCGGCCGGTAGAACCCGGCCCGGCTCTCGGTCGAACCGGCCCGGGTCAGGTCGCTGACCATCACCGGGTTCTGCCACCAGACGGCGGCGACCAGCAGCGGCACCAGCCAGCGCCAGCGCAGGTCGGCGAGGGCGGCGACGAGCGGCACCGCGAAGAGCATCGGCAGCCGCAGCGCGTTCGAGCCGATCGGGCTCTCCAGGTAGTAGGCCCCGATCAGCAGCAGCACGGTGAGCCCGGCACCGACCCGGACCGCCGGCCACCGGCGCGGTACGACCACCAGCACCACCAGCGCCAGCACCACGTTCGTCCGCATCGAGGCGAAGCTGTACGGCTGCACCCCGCCGTTGCCGAAGAGCAGCGCCATCGGGGCGAGCGCGACCGCCGGGGCCAGGCAGAGCACCAGTCCCCCGACCAGGTGGCCCCCGGTACGCCAGCGGACCGCCCGCCACCGGCGCGCGCGCCCCGAACCGCTCCGGGTCGACCTCGGCGGCGGCCCGGGGCGGACCGGAAGGCGCAGGTTGGCCAGGAGCAGGGCGCCGCCGGTCAGGCCGACGAAGAGCCCGGCCACCGGGCTGGCCCAGGTCGCCAGCGCGGCCAGCACCCCGGCCGCCACCAGCCACCAGACCCGGGCGGCCCGTCCCCCGCCGGTCGCCACCACCCAGCCGCCGGGGACCGACCGTACGGTTCCGGTGGCGGCCACCGCGCAGAGGGCGAGCAGGCCGAAGAGCAACCCGACGGCGAAGGTGATCCGACCGCTGACCAGGTTGCCGACCAGCACCACGGCCCCGAGCAGCGCACCGAGGACCGGGCGCCGGGCACCGGCGCGGACCAGCAGCCAGGCGAGGGCCAGCGCCGAGCCGACCGCGGCCAGCGCGCCGACGACGCGTACGCCGAGGGCGGCGCCGAGGCCGGCGGTGAAGAGGCTGTAGCCGAACTGGTTGACGCCGCCGTACCAGCCGAGGTCGATCGGGGTGGCGCCGAACCGGTCGACGAAGTTGGCCCGCGCCACCTGGGCGGCCAGGTCGGTGCCCATCGCGGGGGCGAGCAGGAACGCGACCGCCAGCAGCAGCGCCGCCACCCCGGCGCCCCGCACCGGTCCACGGACGGCACGGAGCGTGCCGGCCCGTGGCGGGCGGCGCCGGTCAGGCATCGAGGACGCGCTCCACGGCCGCCCGGGAGCGTCGCGCGGTACGCAGGTACTCGTCGAGGAACTCTCCCGGATCACCGGCACCGAGCAGCCGCACCACACCCGCCAACTCCACCCCGTGCCGGGGTAGCTGGTCGCCGGCCCGGCCCCGGACCAGCATCAGCGCGTTGCGTACCCGGGCGGCGAGGGTCCAGCCCGCGGCCATGACGGCGGCGTCGGCCGAGTCGATCAGGTCGGCGTCCCGGGCCGCGGCGAGCGCGTCGAGGGTACGGGTGCCGCGTAGCGCGGGCAGCTCACCGGCGTGCCGGAGCTGGACCAGCTGCACCGCCCACTCGACGTCGGCCAGCCCGCCCCGGCCGAGCTTGGTGTGGGTGGCCGGGTCGGCACCCCGGGGCAGTCGCTCGGTCTCCACCCGGGCCTTGATCCGCCGGATCTCGGTCACCTGTGCCCGGTCCAGTCCCTGTTCCGGGTAACGCACCGGGTCGATCATGAGCTCGAATTCCCGGCCCAGGTCGGCGTCGCCGCAGACGTACCGGGCGCGCAGCAGCGCCTGCGCCTCCCAGACCTTCGACCAGCGGGCGTAGTACTGGGCGTAGGCGGCGAGGCTGCGTACCAGTGGACCCTGTCGGCCCTCCGGACGCAGGTCCGCGTCGACGCCGAGCGGCGGATCAGCCGTGGGCCGGCCGAGCAGCCGGCGCAGCTCCTCGGCGATGGCGTGCGCGGCGGCGCTGGCGGTGCTCTCCGGGACCCCGGGGGGCGGGTCGTAGACAAAGAGCACGTCGGCGTCGGAGAAGTAGTTCTGCTCGTAGCCGCCGAGCCGGCCCATGCCGACGATGGCGAAGCGCAGACCGGGCAGCTCCGGCACGGCGGCGCGGGCGACCTGGAGCGCGGCGGCGAGCGTCGCGTCGGTGACCGCGCTCAGCGCCGCCCCGGTGACGGTGATGTCGGACTCGGCGAGCTGGGCCGGTTCGAGCTGTTCGATCGAGTCCGACTGGGGTGGGGCCAGCGCGCCGGCCCGGAGCAGCACGTCGGCGCAGCCGAGCCGGATCAGCTCGCGGCGGCGCAGTGCGCGGACGGCGCTGATCGCGGCGTCCGGGTCGGCCGGGTTCGGCCCCCGTCCGGGCAGGTGCCGGCTGGCGGCGGCGAGGAACCCCTCGCGCAGCACGGCCGGGTCGCGCGGCACCAGCTCGGTGTCGTCGGCGAGCAGCCGCAGCGACTCCGGATCCCGGGCGAGCAGGTCGGCGACGTACCGGGACAGGGCGAGGGTACGGGCGAGCCGGCGGGCGACCGGTCCCTCGTCGCGGAGCAGCCGCAGGTACCAGGGGGTGCTGCCGAGCTTGTCGGAGACCTGGCGGTAGTTGAGCAGCCCACGGTCCGGCTCGGGTGCGTCGGCGAACTCCTGGAGCAGCACCGGCAGCAGGGTGCGCTGGATCGCGGCGGTGCGACTCACCCCGCCGGTGAGCGCCTGAAGGTGCTGTAGCGCGCGGGCGGGGTCACGGAAGCCGAGGATCTCCAGCCGGTGCCGGGCCGCCTCCGGGGTCAGCCGCAGCCCGTCGGCGGAGACGCGGGCGACCGCCTCCAACAGCGGCCGATAGAAGATCTTGATGTGCAGCCGACGTACCTCGTTGGCGTGCGTCACCCAGTCGGCGCGGAACGCCTCGACCGCGTCCCGCTGCGCGGTGGCGGTGTAACCGAGGGCGTGCGCGAGCCAACGCAGCCCCTGCGGTTCGCTCGGCACGGTGTGCGTACGCCGCAGCCCCTGTAGTTGCAGTCGGTGCTCGACCGCGCGGAGGAACCGGTAGCCACGCAGCAGCGACTCGCCGTCGGCCCGCCCGACGTACCCGCCGGCGACCAGCGCCCGCAGCGCCGGAATGGTGCCGCTGGAGCGGAGCGACTCGTCGCCGCGCCCGTGCACCAGTTGCAGCAACTGGATGGCGAACTCGATGTCACGCAGGCCACCCGGCCCGCGCTTGATCTCGCGGTCCAGTTCCCGGGCCGGGATGTGGTCGATGATCCGGCGGCGCATCGCCCGTACGTCCTCGACCGCCTCCGGCCGCTCGGCCGCGGTCCAGACCAGCGGTGCGAGCTGGTCGATCCACTCCTGAGCCAGCTCCAGGTCACCGGCGGCCGGCCGGGCCTTCAGCAGCGCCTGGAACTCCCAGGTCCGGGCCCAGCGCCGGTAGTAGGCGAGGTGGCTGGCGAGGGTCCGGACCAGCGGTCCCCGGCTGCCCTCGGGGCGCAGCGCGGCGTCGACCGGCCAGGCGACCAGGCCGCAGATGTGGATCAGCCGGGTGGCGATCGTGGTCGCCGGAGCGAGGTCGTCGTCGGTGGCGGCGACGAAGATGACGTCGACGTCCGAGACGTAGTTCAACTCCTCGCCCCCGCACTTGCCCATCGCCACCACGGCCAGCCTCGGCGCTGGCGTACCGGCGGGCAGTTCGGCGACGGCGATGTCGTACGCGGCGCTCAGGGTGGCGTCGGCGAGTCCGGAGAGCGCGGCCATGGTCTGCTCCAGGCCCTGCCCTCCGGTCAGGTCGGCCGCCGCGATCCGCAGCAGCGCCAGCCGGTACGCCCGACGCAGCGCGGCCACCACCGGCAGCGGCGGCAGCACCGGCGGGTCCAGCGCCGGAACGTTCCGGTTGCCCGCCGGGCGGGCCGGGGCGGCACGGTCCCCGGCTCCCCGGGCCGGGGCGGGCCGGTCGCCGTTACGGCCGTCCGCCCGGTTGGCGTCGCCGGCCAGGCCGTCGTGCAGGGTGCCGTCGGCGCGCGGGGGGAGCCCGTCGGCGCCGGTGACCAGCACCCGCCACTGGTCCGGGTTCGCCACCAGGTGATCGCCGAGCGCCGACGACGCCCCGAGTACGGCCACCAGCCGGCGGCGCAGCCCCGGGTCGGTGTGCAACGCGCTCAGCAGCACCGATCCGGCACCGGTGTCCGGGGCGGCGACCCGCCGCTCCGCCTCGACCAGGCGGTGCAGCTGACGCAACGCGAGGTCGGCGTCGGCGGCCCGGGAGAGGGCGTTGATCAGATCGGCCGCCGGGGCGTCGGTCGGCTCCTGGGCGGTGCCGTCCCAGAGCCCGAGCCCGGTCGGCCCGAGCAGGTCCGCCGCGCGGGAGCCGTGGTCGCCGTCGGCGGCGCCGAAGCCGTACCGGGCGAGCCGGGCGTGCGCGCTGGTCGGTCTGGTCACCGCGGCTCCTGCGACCCGAGCAACGGCAGGTCACGGCGGGGCGGCGGTACGTCCAGGTCGCCCTGGGCCAGGGCGGCGAAACGGATCGCGAACGGCTGCCAGACCTCCTCGACGTCGGCCATCACCGCGTCGGCGGCGGCGACGACCGCGTCCGGGTCGTAGCCCAGTTCGTCGAGCATCGCCGAGTCGGTCGCCCAGCCCGCGATCATGTCGGTGTCGGCCTCGATGTGGAACTGGAGTCCCCAGGCCCGGTCGCCGAGCCGGAACGCCTGGTGCGGGTAGCGGGTCGAGGCGGCGAGCAGCACCGCACCCCGGGGCAGCTCGGTGATCTCGTCCTCGTGCCACTGCAACACGTCGGGGATGAGCGGGACCCACTTGAACAGCGGGTCGCCGTCGGCGGCGTCACGCTTGCCTACCACACCCGGCCCCACCTCCGGCCCGGACTCGCTGAGCGCCACCGTGCCGGCGTGGGCGGTGGCGAGCAGTTGCGCGCCCAGGCAGATCGCCAGGGTCGGCAGCCGGTGCCGTACCGCCTTGCGGAGCAGCCCTTCGAGCTGCGGGAACCAGGCCGCGTCCGGGCTGCCGTCGGGCAGCGGGTACGCCTGCTGCTGCCCGCCGAGCACCACCAGCGCCTCGAACCCGGTCAGCTCCCCGGGCAGGGCGTCACCGGCGTGCGGCCGGAGTACGTGCAGGTCGAGACCGGCCTCGGTGAGCCACTCCCCCAGCCGACGGAGATCGTCCGTCGGGTCATTCTCGATCACCAGCGCGGTTGCCACGACGTCGAGGCTATCCGGTGGCCGAACTTGATCCGGATAGGCTGGCACCCCGTGACCGACACCCGACCCGTGACCGCCGTACCGGTGGCCCTCGCGCAGCCCGTACGTCCGGCCGCCCTGCGCCCCGGCGACCAGGTGATGCTGGTCTCGCCCTCCGGTCCGACCAGGCCGGAGCGGTTGGCCCGGGGCCTCGAACTGCTCGCCGGATGGGGATTGCGGCCGGTGCTGGCCCCGAACGCGTACGCCCGCCACGGTTACCTGGCCGGCTCGGACGAGCTGCGAGCCGCCGACGTGAACGCCGCCTTCGCCGACCCGGAGGTACGCGGGATCGTCTGCACCCGGGGCGGCTACGGCGCGCAGCGGATGGTCGACTCGATCGAGATGGCGGCGGTCCGGGCGGATCCGAAGGTGGTGGTCGGCTTCTCCGACATCACCGCGTTGCAGTTCGCGCTCTGGCGCGGTGCCCGTCTCGCCACCGTGCACGGCCCGGGAGCCGCCTGGCTGGACCAGCGCCTCCCGGAGCACTCGGCCGAGTCGCTGCGCCGGGCGCTGATGACCACGGAGGCGGTGACCGTCAGCCGGCTTGCCACCGAGGAGACCGCCCCGGTGGTGGTTGCCGGGGTGGCGACCGGACCGCTGATCGGCGGCAACCTCTGCCTGATCGTGTCCTCGCTCGGCACCCACGACATGCCCGACCTGACCGGGTCGATCCTGCTGATCGAGGATGTCGGGGAGCCGCCGTACAAGGTGGACCGGATGCTCACCCAGCTGCGACGGACCGGGGTGCTCGCCGGGGTGGCCGGGGTGGCGGTGGGCCAGTTCACGAACTGTGCGGACAACTGGGCGGTGAGCGTCGCCGACGTGCTCGCCGACCGCCTCGGCGACCTGGGGGTACCGGTCCTCGGCGGGCTGCCGATCGGTCACGGCGACGGCCAGCTCACCGTCGGCGTGGGTACGTCGGCCACCCTCGACGCCACCGCCGGCACCCTGACCGTCTCCCCGGCCGTCGCCTGACGCACCCTCGCCACCTGCCGAGACGTACGATTCATGCCCGGATTTCGGTTTTTGCGACTGATTCACAGCTCCGGCATAGGTTCGGCACGGTCTTCGTTCAGCTCGACCGGTGACCGTGGGCGGGTCAGATACGCAGACTGAAACGGGGGTTTCGATGTTGAGGAACATCTCCAGGAAGACCGCGCTCGGTGGGCTCGTCGCCGCTGGCGCACTGGCGGTGGGTATCGCCGTACCGACCGTCGCCTTCGCCGAGGACCCGGCCACCCCGGCGCCGTCGTCGTCGAGCACGACCACCGCGCCCGCCCCGGCCCCCGGCGACAAGGGCGGTGAGCAGGGACGCCCCGACCGTGGGGCGGCGTTCGCCGACGCGCTCGCCAAGGAACTGGGCATTTCCCCGGACAAGGTGACGGCGGCGCTCGACAAGCTGCGCGAGCAGCACAAGCCCGGCGGCAAGCCGCCGGCCGGGCAGCCCGGCGACCGGAAGGCCGACTGGAAGGCCAACCTCACGGAGCGGCTGGACCAGGCGGTCAAGGACGGCAAGCTCACCCAGGAGCAGGCGGACGCCATCAAGGCGGCCGTTGACGCCGGCGTACTGCCCGGCGGGTTCGGCGGCCACTGGCGCGGCGGTCCCGGCGCCGGCCAGTCGAAGTAACCGCCGACCGGATTTGCCACCCGGAACGGTCGGGCATTTGCACCTCGGCCCGGGAGCAGCGCCCCGATGTTGCTCCCGGGCCGCCCACCTTTGTACGTTTTCATGCCGAATGTCGTCAATGGTGCAGTAAGTTGATGGCGTGGGGGCAGTCGACAAATCGCCGGCACCCGGCACACCGGCCGCGACCACCGAGACCGACCGCGTGAAGGCCTTCAGCGACGGCGTCCTCGCGATCGTCATCACCCTGCTGGTCCTGGAGCTGCGGTTACCGGAACACGCGCCGGGCCAACTCTTCCACTCACTGCTGCACGAGTGGCCGTCCTACCTGGCATTCGTGGTCTCGTTCGTCTATGTCGGCGTGATCTGGCTCAGCCACCACGCGTTGCTGCGCCTGGTCCGGGCCATGACCCTCGGGCTCGTCTGGATCAACCTGGGCATCCTGTTCGGCGCGGTGATCATTCCGTTCCCCACCGCGGTGCTCGCCTCGGCCCTCGCCAAGGGAGGCGACGACGACCTCCGGGTGGCGGTCGTCTTCTACGCCCTCTCCGCCGCCCTGATGTCGGCCCCGTGGCTCTTCTTCTTCCGCTACCTGCGCCGACACCCGGCCCTGCTGGAGCACGACATCACCGAGACGTACGTCCGCACCCAGTTCCAGCGGCCGGTGACCGGCCTGGTCCTGTACGGCCTCAGCGGGCTGCTCGGCTGGTTCGTCCACCCACTGGTGGGACTCGGCGGCATCATCGTCATGATCATTTATCACGCCGTCACCAGCGGGGGACTCCGCAAAGCCCCTCTCGCCCGCCACTCCTCCTGATCAGGCCACCTGGATCAGGCCCGCCCGATCAGGGCAACTGGACCGGGTACGCCCCGGGCGCGTACGGCATCGAACTGGCCTGGGTCGACGGGCTGTCCCGCCGCTCAGTCTGGGCGAACCCGGCCGACCGGGTGTTCTCCCGGGGCCAGCCACCGGCCTCGTGGAACAGGCGCAGCGCGGTCGCCACCACCTCGCCCAGTGGCTCGTGCGCCTCGATGTCGATGCTCGCACCGGGCGTCTCGATCCGGACCTTCGTCGGACCCGGTCGGGTGGTCACCGCCACCGTCGACGCGTCGGTGGCGACCGCGACCGTGGGGGCGTCGCTGGTCACCGCCACCACCGGAGTCTCGGCGGTGGCGACCACCGTGCCGGTGGTCGTGGTCACCACCGTGGACGCGTCACCGGTCACGGTCGGGGCCTTGGGCTGCGCGGGAACGCTCGTCACGGCACCATTCTCGCGCCACGACGCACCCTCGCGCCACGCCCCCGACCGCACCGCGTCAAAAACCCCGCCCGGGGTCAGAGCGCGCCGAGGTAACGCTTGCGCTCGTACGGGGTGACCTCGCGGCGGTACTGCTCCCACTCGGCCCGCTTGTTACGCAGGAAGAAGTCGAAGACGTGCTCGCCGAGCACCTCGGCGACCAGCTCCGAACCGGCCATCACGTCGATCGCCTCGGCGAGGTTCTCCGGCAACGCCTCGTACCCCATGGCCTTGCGCTCGGCGTTGGAGAGCGACCACACGTCGTCCTCGGCCCCCGGCGGCAGCTCGTAGCCCTCCTCGATGCCCTTGAGCCCGGCACCGAGCAGCACCGCGAAGGCCAGGTACGGGTTGGCCGCCGAGTCGAGCGAGCGCACCTCCACCCGGGCCGAGTTCGGCTTGCCGTACGCCGGCACCCGGACCAGCGCGGAGCGGTTCAGGTGCCCCCAGCAGACGTACGCCGGGGACTCGGTGATCCGGTCCGGCAGGGCCTGCGGGAAGAGCCGCTTGTACGAGTTGACCCACTGGTTGGTGACCGCGGTGTACTCACGGGCGTGCACGAGCAGGCCGGCGATGAAGGCGCGGGCCACCTTGGAGAGCTTCGACGGGTCACTGCCGTCGTGGAACGCGTTGCGCTCCCCCTCGAACAGGGACAGGTGGGTGTGCATCCCGCTGCCCGGCTGGTCGGTGAAGGGCTTCGGCATGAAGCTGGCCTGCACCCCGGTGGAGAGCGCCACCTCCTTGATGACGTGCCGGAACGTCATGATGTTGTCGGCCGTGGTGAGCGCGTCCGCGTAGCGCAGGTCGATCTCCTGCTGGCCGGGGGCGACCTCGTGGTGGCTGAACTCGACCGAGATGCCGATCCGCTCCAGCGAGAGCACCGCCTGGCGGCGGAAGTCGCGGGCGACGGCGTGGGTGGTGTGCTCGAAGTAACCACCGGCGTCGACCGGGACCGGCACCGACCCGTCGTTCGGGCCGTTCTCCAGCAGGAAGAACTCGATTTCGGGGTGGGTGTAGAAGGTGAAGCCCTTCTCGGCGGCCCGGGAGAGCGCGCGCCGCAGCACGTGTCGCGGGTCGGCCCAGGACGGGGTGCCGTCGGGGAGCAGGATGTCGCAGAACATCCGGGCGCTCTCGCCGCTGACCCCACCCTCGAACGGGAAGACCTGGAACGTGGTCGGGTCGGGCATGGCGACCATGTCGGACTCGAAGACCCGGGCGAAGCCCTCGATCGCGGAGCCGTCGAAGCCGATGCCCTCCTCGAACGCGGCCTCCAGTTCGGCCGGCGCGACCGAGACGCTCTTCAGCGTGCCGAGCACGTCGGTGAACCACAACCGGACGAAACGGATGTCGCGCTCTTCTAGGGTGCGGAGCACAAACTCCTGCTGACGGTCCACTTCAACCCCTCGTGACAACTCCTGCTCGACCCGGCCAGCCCATTCCCCGACCTAGCGGCCCAGTCTTACCCGACCTCGTTACGCCGACGTTACGTGATCTCGGTCGCGCCCGGTGCGTCGGGACGGGCGCCTGTCCCGTTCGTGGGTTTCCATCCCGAACATACGAGGACAAACGTTTTCCAGCATCCTCACCGCCGAAACCACCTCCCCCGCGTCGGCGGTTAGGAAGGGCCCCTTCCTCTACAGAATGCGATAACAAGGGGCCCTTCCTTACCTCGCTTCACCCCGGCGCGCGCGGGGGCGGCGACGGCGCGGCAAGATTGGGGGCATGCCCACCCTGCGCCTCGCTCTCGCCCAGGTGAACCCCACCGTCGGAGACCTCGCCGGCAACGCCGCGACGGTACGCCGCACCAGCCGCGCCGCGGCGTCGGCCGGCGCGCAGCTGGTCGCCTTCCCGGAGATGATGCTCACCGGATACCCGGTCGAGGACCTGGTGTTCCGCAAGTCCTTCGTGACCGCGTCCCAGGCCGCGCTCCGGCAACTCGCCGCCGACCTGGACAGCGACGGCCTCGGCGACCTGCCGGTGCTCCTCGGTTACCTGGACTCGGACGAGTTCGGCGAGACCGCCGACGGCGGGACGACGCAGCACGACCAGACGAGCACCGGCGCCGGACCGACCCGGACCCGGGGGCCGCGCAACGCGCTCGCCGTACTGCACCGGGGCGCGGTGGTCGCCACCTACTTCAAGCACCACCTGCCGAACTACGGCGTCTTCGACGAGGACCGCTACTTCCTGCCCGGCGACACGCTGACCGTGGTCCGGCTGGGCGGGGTCGACGTCGGTCTGACCATCTGCGAGGACCTGTGGCAGGCCGGGGGGCCGTTCGCGGTAGCCCGGCAGGCCGGGGTCGGCCTGGTCGTGAACATCAACGGCTCGCCGTACGAGCGGAACAAGGACGACGTACGGCTGCCACTGGTCCGGCGGCGGGCCGCCGAGGCGGGCGCCACGATCGCGTACGTCAACATGGTCGGCGGCCAGGACGAACTGGTCTTCGACGGCGACTCGATGGTCGTCGCCGCCGACGGCACCCTGCTGGCCCGCGCCCCGCAGTTCGTCGAGCACCTGCTCGTACACGACCTGGAACTGCCGGCGGGAGACGTCGACGCGCCGACCAGCGACCGGACCAGTGCCGCCAGCACCGGCGGCGCCGTGGACGGCAGCGGAACCGCCGGCGAGGTGGTGACCTCCATCGAGACCGCCGACGAGGTGCTGGCCGGGAACCGGTACGCCGAGGACGGCGGCCGGACCACGATGCGGATCGCCCGGGTGGTGGTGGGCGACCCGCCGCCCGCTCCCGCCGGACCGCCGGTCGACGGTGGGATCGCCGAACGGATCGTCGACGAGGCGGAGGTCTGGTCGGCGCTGGTGCTGGGGCTGCGCGACTACGTCAACAAGAACGGCTTCCCGTCGGTCATCCTCGGCCTCTCCGGCGGCATCGACTCCGCGGTGGTCGCGGCGATCGCGGTCGACGCGCTCGGCCCGGACCGGGTGGTCGGGGTGTCGCTGCCGAGCCAGCACTCCTCCGGACACTCCCGCGACGACGCCGCCGACCTGGCCAAGCGGACCGGACTGGACCTCCGGACCGAACCGATCCAGGCGATGGTCGACGCGTTCCTCGCCAACATGTCCCTCTCCGGGCTCACCGTGGAGAACCTGCAGGCGCGGGTCCGGGGTGTGGTGCTGATGGCACTGTCGAACCAGGAGGGGCACCTCGTCCTCACCACCGGCAACAAGAGCGAACTGGCGGTCGGTTACTCCACCCTCTACGGCGACTCCGTCGGCGGCTTCAACCCGATCAAGGATGTCTGGAAGACCCTGGTCTGGCAGTTGGCGAACTGGCGCAACGCGGACGCGGTCGCGCGCGGCCAACAGCCCCCGATCCCGGAGAACTCGATCCAGAAACCGCCGAGCGCCGAGCTGAGCCCGGGGCAGCTCGACAGCGACTCGCTGCCGGACTACTCGGTGCTCGACCCGATCCTCGTCGGCTACGTCGACGGGGACCAGGGCCGGGAGGACCTGATCGCGTCCGGCCACGACCCGGAGGTGCTGGACCGGGTGCTGCGGATGGTGGATACCGCCGAGTACAAGCGCCGGCAGGCGGCGCCCGGCCCCAAAATCAGCATCAAGGCGTTCGGCCGGGACCGCCGGCTGCCGATCACCAACCGGTGGCGGGAGCGCGGCTGAATCGGGTGGGCGGTGTGAAATCCTCCACTGCACTCTGACCCGGCCCCATATCGCGGTGCGACGATCGACGCGGACCCGGGGACCGCGAGCGCGGCCTCGAGGCGAGAGGAGTCGTGATGTCCGAACCAGGAGCCACCCCGACACCGGAGACCAGCGTCACCACCCCGGCCGGTGATCCGGCGGCGAACGAGGTGACCGCGTTGTACGGGGGCCCGGCCAGCCGGCGCGTGCGTACCCGTGACCTGGTCACCGCCCGCGAGCGGGGCGAACGGTGGGCGATGCTCACCTCGTACGACCAGTACACCGCGTCGATTTTCGACCAGGCCGGCATTCCGGTGCTGCTGGTCGGTGACTCGGCGGCGAACAACGTCTTCGGTTACGAGACGACCGTGCCGGTGACCGTGGACGAGTTGCTGCCACTGGTCCGGGCGGTGGTCCGGGCGACCCGGTACGCGCTGGTCGTCGCCGACCTGCCGTTCGGCTCGTACGAGGAGGGGCCGACGCAGGCGCTGCGTACCGCGGTGCGGTTCATGAAGGAGGGCGGCTGCCACGCGGTGAAGTTGGAGGGCGGCCGGCGGGTCGCCGCCCAGATCGCCGCGTTGACCACCGCCGGCATCCCGGTGATGGGGCACATCGGTTTCACCCCGCAGAGCGAGCACACCATCGGGGGCTACCGGGTGCAGGGGCGCGGCGACGCGGCCGACGAGGTGCTGGCCGACGCGCGCGCGGTGGCCGAGGCGGGGGCGTTCTCGGTGGTGCTGGAGATGGTGCCGGGTGAGGTCGCCAAGCGGGTGACCCACGAGGTGGGCATCCCGACGATCGGCATCGGCGCCGGCCCCGACACCGACGCGCAGGTGCTGGTCTGGCAGGACATGGCGGGTCTGCGTACGGGCAGGGCGCCCCGGTTCGTGAAGCGGTACGCCGACCTCTCCGGGGTGCTCACCTCGGCGACCCGGCAGTTCGCCGCCGAGGTACGCGGTGGCGGGTTCCCCGGCACGGAACACACCTTCTAGTCCGGCCGCCGGGGGTGCGGGCTCGGATCCGCACCCCCGGTCGGTACGGCTCAGACGTCGGTGATCCGGACGCCGGCGTGGGCCCGGTACCGCTTGTTGATGGCGATCAGGTTCGCGGTGAACGCCTCGACCTGGTGCGCGTTGCGCAGCCGGCCGGCGTAGATGCCGCGCATCCCGGGGATCCGGGCGGCGAGCGCCGCGACGATGCCGACCAGTTCCCGTTCCTCGGTGCAGATCAGCACGTCGAGGTCGATCCGGTCGATCTCCGGGTTGGCGAGCAGCGGTGCGCTGACGTGGTTGAACGCGGCGCAGACCCGGGACTCCGGCAGCAGGGCGGCGGCCTGCTGCACCGCGCTGCCCTCCTCGACCCGCAACGCGTACGGGCCCTGTTTGTCGAAGCCGAGCGGGTTGACGCAGTCGACGACGATTTTGCCGGCGAGCGGTTCGCGCAGCGCGGCGACGGTGGCGGCGTGCCCGTCCCACGGCACCGCGATGACGACCACGTCGGCGTCGGCGCAGACGCTGGCGTTGTCGTTCCCGGTGACGTCCGCGTCGGCGGGGAGCCCGGGCAGGGCGGCGATCTCCTTCGCGGACTGCGCGGCGCGCTCCGCCGAACGGGAACCGATCAGCACCCGCTGTCCGGCGCGGGCGAACCGGTAGGCCAGCCCCCGCCCCTGGTCGCCGGTGCCGCCGATGATGCCGACGGTGAGCCCGGAAACGTCGGGCAGCTCGCTCGCGTCGTATGCCATGGGGTCCATCCTGCCAAACCGGCGACGCCACCGGCCGGCATGGTCGGACGCCACCGGCCGGGATGGTCGGACGCCACCGGCCGGCATGGTCAGTCGCGGGCGAAGAGCACCTTGCGGGCGACCGGATCGGCGGTGACCAGGCGGACCCGTACCCGCTCGCCGAGCGGCAGCTCGCCCTCGCAGCGGGCCCGTACCGGTGGCTCGTCGAGCGCGACCGTGCCACCTGGTCGACGGGCCGACCGACCCGGGCCGCCGGTGGTGGTCGCCGGGCCGGCCGCCACGGCTGGGCGGTCGACGTCGAGTACGGCCACCTCGAAGCTCTCCCCCACCCGGTCGCGCAACAGCACCGCCTCGGTCAGTTCCACGGCGGCGCGGGTGGCGGCCGAGGCGGTCCGGTCGGTGCTGGCCATCACGGCCGGCAGTCGCGGCAGCGCGGCCCGGGCCCACTCCGGTAACTCCGTACCGGCGTGCAGGGCCAGGCAGACCTCGGTGGCGTACCGGTCGGCGAGTCGACGCAACGGCGCGGTGACGTGTGCGTACGCGGCGGCGACTCCACCGTGGCGGGGGTCGGCGGGCGGTTCCCCGTCGAAGGCGGTGTAACCGGAGCCGCGGAGCAGTTCGGCGGCGTGGTCGAGGAAGGCGGCGGCCCGGGGCTGGGCCGGGTCGATGGTGGTGAGCACCTGCCCGACGCTGGCGCCTTCCGGCCACTCGATGTCGAGTCCGGTCGCGGCGACCCGCAGGCCGCGCACCGCCTCCGGCTTCGGGGTCGGCATCGTGCGCAGCAGTCCGACCCGGCCGGCGAGCATCAGGTCGGCGGCGGCCATTCCGGTGAGCAGGGAGATCTGGGCGTTGTAGTCCTCCATCGGCGATGGTGCCCGCAGCACCAGTCGCCAGCCGCCGTCGTCGGGCTCGACGTCCTGTTCCGGCAGCGGAAGGTTGATCGCGCCGCGGTCCAGTCCCCGGTCGATGAGAAGTTTGCCGAGTTCGGGGAGGAGGGCGATCGGTTCGGCCAACCGGCCGGCGTCCGCGTCGGCCTGTACGCCGACATAGTCGAGCTTGGCGCGGCTGCGCACCCGGGCCCGTTCCAGTCCGACCGAGACGGTCGCACCGTCGGCGTCGAGGTCGATGGTCCAGAGCACGGCGGCCCGTTCGACGTCGGGCAGCAGGCTCGCCGCGCCTTCGCTGAGCGTGGTCGGGTGCAGGGGGATGTTGCCGTCGGGGAGGTAGATGGTCTGTCCCCGCCGCCAGGTCTCCGCGGCGAGCGCACCGTCGGGGCGGACGTGGGCGGCGACGTCGGCGATCGCGTACCGGACCCGGTAGCCGCCGCCGGGTCGCCGGCTCAGGCACATCGCCTGGTCGAGGTCGCGGGAGCTGGCCGGGTCGATGGTGACGAACGGGATGTCGGTCCGGTCGGCGGCCGGGCCCGGTGGGGCGGCCGCCGACTCGTCGGCCTCGCGTTGCGCCGCGACTGGAAACTGTGTCGGCAGTTCCAGTTCGCGGCGCAACGCGCTGAAGTCGATGCGGGGCGCCACTACGCGTCGGATCACCACGGGTCATTCCTACCAGCGTGGTGCCAGCCCGTGCCGGGGCGCCCGGCATCGTCGGTCAGCCGGCCGCCTTGCGGACCGTCGCCCGGGTCGACTTCTTGGCCGGTGCCTGCCGGGCGGCCACCTTCTTGGCGGGGGCCTTGCGGGCGGTGATCTTCTTGGCCGGCGTACGCGTGGTGGTGGTCCCCGCCTTTTTTGCGGTCGCCTTCTTGATCGCGCCGACGGTGGTCTTCCGCGCCCCGGTGGCCGCGCGCGAGGTGGTCGACTTCGCGGTGGTGGCCTTCTTGGCCGGGGCCTTCTTCGCGGTGGCGCGGGTGCCCGGGGCGGTCGACCGGGTGGCGGTCGCCTTCTTTGCCGGGGCCTTCTTCGCCGTGGTCTTCGCTCCCACGGTCTTCTTCACCGCGGATCCCGCCGTCGTGGACTTGGCCGGCGTGGACTTGGCCGCCGTCGAGCGCTTGGCGGGCGCCTTCTTCGCGGCGGTCTTCTTCACCGCACCGGCGGCACGGGTCGCCGCCGTGGTCGCCTTCTTCCGGGCGGTGGCGGCCTTCGACGCCACGGTCTTCTTCGCCGTCGTCGTCTTGGCCGCGGCCTTCTTCACCGGGGCCTTCTTCGCCGCCGTCTTCTTGGCGGTCGCCGGCCGGGTCGCGGTCGCCCGGGTCGACGTCGGGCGGGCCGCGGTCGTCGTGCTCTTCGCCGCGGCCGTGGTCTTACGCGCGGCCGGGGTCTTCTTCGCGCCGGTGGTGCTTCGTGCCGCCGTGGTCTTCTTCACGCCGGTGCGTTTGGCAGCCGGGCGGCTGGTGGCCTTTAGTGCTTCGGCCATCTGGGTCCTCCTTGCGGGACATGCTCTCGGGGGTCTCCGGGTGGAGACCGCGGAGTACTTCGACGACGCGGGCTCTGCGCCGCGCCGCTACCTCTCCTCCCCGGCCCAGCGGGCATCCTCGGCGTCCCACTCCTCGTTGCGTTGCCGGACCTTCTCCAGCGCGTGCTCCGCGTCGTGTGCCGAGGCGTACGGACCGAGGACGTAGCGCGCCGGGCAAATGTCGGCGTCCGTCTCGACCCGGTGGTGTCGTAGGCACCAGTAGTACCGTTCACCACTTCCGCTGTCGCTCATGTGATAACTGTGCACCGCAAAGTAACTGGAGCGCTACCTTTTCACACAAAAAGTCGGACTCTTCTCCACAATAGACGCGATCCGTTTCCGCAGGTGAGGAATCCGCAGAGGCGACTCATTTCCGGAAAGTGCTTGTCAGGAAAGGGAATCGCACGACACCGGAGGGTGGACACGGCGCGTGTGCCGGGCCGACCCGGCCCGGAAAAAAATATCCGGTACGCGTGCGCCGACGGCCGTGTCGCCGCCCCTGCCGGGCCGCACCCGCCCCGTCCCGACACCCGGACCGCTCTGCCCGCCACGTCGCGGCGACCGGTCCGGTCGGCAGTGAGTAGCGGCATAGGCGATCGTCTGGTCGGCTGATGGTCCGCGCCGTCACCCGGTCAGATCATCGGAGCATGTCTCGCTACGAGTACGCGGAAATTGTCGCCCAGTGCGCGCTGCACGGTCCGGCGGTGGTGCGGGAGTGGGTCGACTCGTCCGGCCAGACGCACCCGCTCGGCGGGATCCATCCGGCCGCCCTGCTCACCGCCTGGTCGACCGAGGGATGGGACCTCGTCACCTGCGCCACCTACGGGAACCTGCGCATCTACACGGTGCGACGACCGGTCGGGTAGCCGGGGCGGGTTTGACCCGCGACGCGGCGGGCATCACCGGGCATTGTCACCGCGAGGGAGAGCCAGTGTCCGACGCGATGGAACAGGTGGCCGGATGAGACTTCCGGTGGGCCGGGGACCAGCCTCGGCGATGCTGGTCGAGGCGCTCTCGGGCGTACCGGGACGGCTGTCGTTCGACGCCGTCGAGCGGTGGCGCACCGACGGTTCCGTGGACGTCGCGGCGATCGGGGACGAGGACCTGCAACTGTTCCTCTTCACCTGTTACGAGTTGCACTACCGGGGCTGGGACGGGGTCGACGAACGGTGGGAGTGGGAACCGTCGCTGCTCGCCGTACGCGCCGTCGCGGAACACCGGTTCGAATCGGCGCTGCGCCGCGTGGTCGGACCGGTGCCGGCGGTGGAGGCGGCTGACGTACCCGCTGCCCTCGGCACGTTGGTCGCCGACGACGACGGGCCGTCGCTCGCGGCCGAACTGCACCGCCGAGGTGACCTGGCGCGGTTTCGCGAGTTCGTCGCCCAACGTTCGGTCTACCACCTGCGGGAGGCCGATCCGCACAGTTGGGGCATCCCCCGGCTCGACGGTCCCGCCAAGGCCGCGTTGGTCGAAATCCAGATGGACGAGTACGGGCACGGCCAGTTGCCCCGGATGCACGCCGAACTCTTCCGCGACACGATGCGCTGGCTCGGACTCGACACCGGCTACCACGCGTACGTCGACTCGGTTCCGGCGGTCACCCTGGCGGCCAACAACCTCATCTCCCTGTTCGGCCTGCACCGCCGTTGGCGGGGTGCGTTGCTCGGGCATCTCGCCGCCTTCGAGATGACCTCCTCGTTGCCGAACCGCCGCTACGGTGACGCGCTGCGGCGCCTCGGCGGTCCACCGGAGGCGACCCGTTTCTACGACGAGCACGTGGTGGCCGACGCGGTGCACGAGCAGATCGCCACGTACGACCTCTGCGGCTCGTTCGCGGCGGCGGAACCGGCGCGCGCAGCGGACGTGCTCTTCGGCGCCGCCTGCTGCCTGACCCTCGATCGGCTGGTGGCGGAGCACATGCTGGCGAGTTGGGCGCGGGAGCGCTCCTCGTTGCGACTACCGATCGCACTGGGGCATTGACCGCCCGACGGCGCATGAGCGGGCGGTTCACTCAACCGAGCTGCGTCCACACCGACCGGTTCACTCCTGACATGTCCCTCGCGACCCTTCCGGCGCTGTGGGCCCACGGTGCCGGAAGGGTCGCGAGGCGGTGGTCATGCGGCCGACAGGAACCGGTTGACCTCGTTGGCGAACTCGTGCGGGTACTGGAACAGGAACCCGTGGTTCGCGTCGGGATAAATGATCAGCTCGGCGTTCGGCAGGTGCCCGGCGAGCAGGTACGAGTTCGAGGTGGGCACCATGACGTCGTGGTTGCCGTTCGCCACCAGGGTGGGCTGCTGGATCGCGGCCAGCCGTTCGAACTTGCCGGCGCTCGGGATGCCCCAGCCAGCGATCGCCTCGGCCTGCGCGTCGCGTACGGCGAGCGAGGCGGGTGCGTCACGGTCCTCCTGACGGGTGAAGATGCGGCCAACGTATTCCATCCCCTTGGCCCGGCTCTCCTCGGAAGGGGAGAAGAAGAGGTAGAGCAGATCCTCGGCGTCCTGCGCCTCTCGGTAGGCGTGTTCCCGGGTCTCTTCGGACCAGGCGTGGAAACCACGTCCACCCTCCGGCCCGGTGCCGGCGAGGACGAGCCGACGCACCAGGTAGGGACGCTGTAGGACGACACTCTGCGCGACGAAGCCGCCCAGCGAGAAGCCGAACAGGTCGACGCTGGTCAGCGTGAGCGCGTCGATGAACGCGATGGCGTCGCGGGCGAACTCGCCTACGGTGTGGGGCGGCTGCCCGGTCGATCCGCCGACGCCGCTGGCGTCGAAAAGGATGACCTCGCGCTCGGCGGCGATGTCGTCAACCAGGGCGGGGTCCCAGATGTCGATGTTGCCGCGGAAGCACTGGAGGAAGACGACCGGAGTACCGCCAGTCTTGCCGAATCTCCGGTACGTATAGGTTGTCCCATTACTAGCCTGAATGGTCTGGTTCGGCGCGGTCAGCAATGACATGCTCGCTCCTGGTTTCCTCAAAGGGGGCGTGGCGGCCGGCGTCGTTCGAGACCTTCCCAAGATCTTCGATCCGGCGGGGTGACCGCAGCCATCGTTTAGATGATGGGCCTAATCTATCCTCCGTAGTTAGATGTTGCATGTAATCTAAATCCCAATCGCGATGAGACGGCCGCACCAGGGAGCGGCGCCATCGGAGGAGCGCCCTGTGGATGCGGGCAAGCACCGGGACCGGCGTCACGGGCACGCCAGGGCGTCTTGGCGGCTTGGCGGCTTGGCGGCTGGACGCCGTGAACCTCACGTCGGCCGTTGGACCACACACAACGGCTCGCACGGGCACCTCAGCCCCCGAGGATGAACCGACAGTTCTCCGTCCGGCCGGTGGGTTCCCGAGCGCTGACGCCGCACCCCGGAAGCGTCCTACGCAGAGCGCAGCCACGCTGAGTCAGTAACGAGCCGCCCTCATGGGCGGCGACTGGCTCCGGCGTCCGGATCGGCATGTGTACGGCTGCCCGTTGCCGAACGGGCTAAACCTACTGTCGTTGGGCGATGAGGGCGTCGCGGACGACGTCGAGGATCTCGTCCGACAGTGCCGTCCCGCCGGTCGCCCGGGCGAGGGTGAGCGCCCCGACCATCGACGCCAGGTCGGCGATCGCGCGGCGGCGTACCTCCTCCTCCGCGTCCTGGTATCCGGTCAACTGGTCGAGCGCGGCCTCCAGCCCGACCGTGTACGCCGTCCTCAGCGGCCCGTCGTGCGGCGCGCGGGCGGCGTCGCTGGCGAGCGCCACCATGGCACAGCCGGTGCCAGGGGCGTCCCGGTGCTCGGCGGAGAGATACTGGTTGAGCAGCTCGGCTCGGGCTTCCGTCTTGCCGGGGATCGCCTCGGCCACCTGTTCCAGCATGCCCCGGATCTCGTTGTACGCCGTCTCGGTAGCGATGCCCACCAGTTCTTCCTTCGAACTGAAGTGCTTGTAGAACCCGCCGTGGGTGAGCCCTGCGGCTGCCATGAGATCCTGCACACTCATCCCGGCTGCGCCGCGCTCACGCAGGAGCCTCGACGTGGCGGCCACCACCTCTTCGCGGTGCTTCGCCGCGTCGGCGCGTGACGATCTACCCATCGACGTTCTCCTTCCCCGACGTCCGCGTCGCGAACCGGCAACATTTAGATTAGGCCGCCAATTTAAAAACCGCACCTGTCGCCACCGCGGTTTGATCATGTTCATACCCCCGGCCAACTGGCGAAACGCCCGACGACCATCAATTTGATCATCGATCCACGTGTCCCGGGCGCCGTACCGAGCGCGGAAAGGCAGGGCTGCGGTTCGCCGTCACGACGCCTCGGCTCCGGCGGCCCGAGGTTTCGCCGAGACGGTGGGCGGGTAGCCGTGGCGCGGTCCGCGCGACCTGCGACGGTGCCCGGAAGGGGGCCAGGTGGACAGCGGGAGGCAACTGGCGGCGGTCGGCCGGGCGGGAGCCCGTGGCGCGATCGCCGCGATGGCGATGTCGGGCGTACGGCAGGCCACCACCTCGCTCGGCCTGGTCGAACGGACCCCGCCGGAACAACTCCTCAAACACGTCGCACCGGCGCTTTTCAACCGCGTCCCGGTAAACCGGCGACCCGCGCTGGTCGAGTTCATCCACTGGAGCGTCGGCGCCTTCGGCGGGGCGGCGTTCGGTCTGCTGCCCCGAACAGTCCGCCGCCGCGCCTGGGTCGGCCCGGCGTACGGCTTCGTCTTCTGGGCCGCCTTCGAGGCGACGGTCGCGCCGAAGCTCGGCATCAGCCGGAAACGACACGGGCTCGGCGAACAACTCGCCCTCCTGGTCGACCACACCCTGTACGGCGTCGTGGTCGGCTCGTCCCCCTGGCCGCACGCGGACTGACCGCGCTGCCGCACGCTCCTTCACCTCCGGCCCGCGCCAGCATCAGGGGCGGCGCACCCTTCAGCAACGCTGACCTGCGTGTTTCCGAATCGTCGCGACTGGGAAGGAGGCTCCGCGTCGGCGAAAGGAGCCGGAAATGAAACGCTGGCTACGGGCGAACGCACTGTCGGTGACGATGTTCGGCGCGTTCCTGGTCTTCCTGATCCTGCAGAGCGTCTTCGGATGGCAGACCCACAACGACGAGTTGACCCAGTACGGGCGTGCCCCCGAGGGCTACCTCTCCTACCTCGGTACGGGCCACTTCGCCGAGGCGGTCTTCGAGAACTGGGAGTCCGAGTTCCTCCAGATGGGCGGGTACGTGCTGCTGACCGCGTACCTGGTGCAGCACGGTTCGTCGGAGTCGAAACCCGAGCAGGAGACCGACCGCCCGGACGACCACGCCGACCACGCCAAGCCGGACAGCCCGTGGCCGGTCCACGTCCGCGGGGTGGCGCTCACGGTCTACCGCAACAGCCTCTCGCTCGCCCTGCTGCTGCTGTTCGCCGGTTCGTTCGTCGGGCACCTGCTCGGCGGCACCGCGGAATACAACGAGCAGCAGGCGATGCAGAGCGGTGCCGCCCCGATCAGCGCGTGGCAGTTCGTGCAGACCAGTGACTTCTGGTTCCAGTCGATGCAGAACTGGCAGAGCGAGTTCCTCGCCGTGGGCGTGCTGGTCGTACTGAGCATCTTCCTGCGCCAGCACGGGTCACCCGAGTCCAAGCCGGTGACCGCGCCGAACGCCATGACCGGCGGCTGAGCCGCCGGCCCGAGGGCGATCACTGCCGGCGTACGTCCTGCGCGGTCTGCTGGGCCTGTCCGCGCAGGTCCTCGCCGGCTGACCGGGCCTGGTCGCGCAGGGCACCAGCGTTCCCGGTGGCCTTCGACCGTACCGCCCCGACCGCTTCGCTCGCCGGACCGCGCAGGTTCTCCTGCGCCTGCCGAGCCACACCGGTCGCCTGCTGCTTCAGCTGGTCGGAGTGCGCCGACGCCTGGTCGCGGAGCTGGCCCGCGAGCCGCTGCTCCCGCTGGCTCGCCGGCAGCAGCGACGAGGCGAGGACGCCCAGGCCGAACGCGACGAGACCGACCGCGAGCGGATGCCCCTGTGCCTGCTGCTGGGCCTCGTGTCCCATACCGCGCATCCGGTCGCCGGCAGCCGAGGTGGCGGCCGAGGTGGCCGCCGACATCCGGTCCTGCGCGTTCGACAAACGCGCCTGCCCGACGTCCATGCCGTGCATCGAGGCGTCACGGGCGTGCATCGAGGCGTCGCGGGCGTGCGAGGCGGATCCCATGATGTTCTCCTTGAGCTTCTGCCAGGTGCCCCGGGCCCGGTCGGCCCGCACCCGGACGGCCCGGCGCGGGTTCATCTTGTCGGAGAGGGCGTCCAGGTTGCGGCCCAGGTCGTCCTGCGTCTCCTCGATGCTGGCGCGGATCTGCGCCGGGTCCATGCTGCTCATTGCTCTCCCCCCGATCGGTGGTCCGTCCGTCCCTTGACCGCGTCCGGTATCCGCTTCACGGTGCCGGATGTCTGTGGCAGGCCGGCCAGGCCGCGCATCCGCTGCCGTGCCATGGTGACCAGGACGGCCGCGATGAATCCCCAGACCGCCGCGACGATCAACGCGGACCAGCCCTCGTCGATGACGTTCGACAGCCCCCACCACATCGCGTACGACAGGAAGAGCAGCACCATGAACCCGCCGAGCGCGGCGCCACCGAACATGCCGGCGACCTTGACCGCACTGCGTACCTCGGCCCGTACCTCGGCGCGGGCGAGTTCGAGCTCCTGACGGACCAGGATGGTGGTGTCCCGGGTGATCGCGCCGAGCAGCTCGCCGATCGAGGCCTGTCCCGGGTCGCGTTCCTGTTCCCGGGTGGCGCCCGGTCCGGTCGTCGCGGCACTCATGGCCGGGTCCCGCCGGGACGTGGGTCGGCCTCCGGTCCTCCGCCCGGGTCGGCCTCCTCGTCGGCGGTTCCGCGGCCGGCGTCGGTGTACGACGCGCCCGGCGCGCTCGACGCGGTCGGTCGGAACTCGGGCATCGCACCGGGCCGGACGTTCCGGCGATGGCCGTCACCCTCGTGGTGTCCGTCACCGCCGTCCGGTGAGCCGCCACCGCCGGACATGACACCGCCGCCCCCGGCGCCGCTCATGCTGCGCCCGAGGCGGCCGGCGAGCACCCCGGCGACCGCCGCGCCGGCGAGGAAGACACCCGGGTTACGGCGGGCGTAGTCGCGGATTTCCTTCAGCACCGCGCCTGGTTCCCGCTGGTCGAGCCAGTGCGCGGCCTGGTGGACGCGGCCGGCGGCATGACGTACGAGGTCGGTGGCGGGGCCCGGTTGGTCGGTTCGCTCCGACATGGTCCGCAACTGGTCCCCGAGCGCCCGCAGGCCGTCGGCCGCCCGTTGCTGCTGGGCCCCGGCCTGCTCCCGGAGTTGGGACGTTGCCTGTCCCATCAACTGCCGGGCCTGCTGGCTCGCTTCGTGGGCGACGTCTCGCCCCTGGTCGGCGGCGCCGTGTGCCAGCGCGCCGCCGGCCTGGGAAACCTTCTGGCCGGTCTGCGCGGCACCCTGCTTCGCCGCCTGCGTCCTGGTTGCCCGGCCGTCGCCGGCGCTTACGTCCTGCGTCATCAAGGCCCCCCACGGTGCCGCGACCCCTCGACGGGATTGTCGAATGGTGGTGGCTACCCGCTGTCGGGTCTCTCAGTCCCCGATCCGGTTGAGGAGTTCGCGCATCAGCGCCAGTTCACCAGGGGTGAGCCCGGCGGGATCCTGGTCGAGAGCGGCGAGCAACGCGATCGCCGGGGTGGCCCGGGGTCGCTCGTCCGTCCCGGGCTCCGGTGTCCGCGTCGGTGTCAGTACGGAGTCGAGGATCGCGTCGCGGACCCGTACGGAGAGCCGGGTGTCCCGCCGCTGCCCGGGTTGGGTGATCAGGCTGAGTGTGACGCCGACGTTCGCGGCCAGGATCTGGGCGGCGGCCTCGACCGGTGGCACTCGCAGCAGCCCTCGCCGGGCGGCCTCGTCCAGGAGTCTGACCAGCATGTCGGTGGCGGGACCGGTGATCGCACAGGGTCGACCCGGCTCGACGTTGCCGTAGAGCAGGGCGTAGAAATTCGGGTGTTCGAGGCCGAACGCGACGTGCCGGTCCCAACCGTCACGGAGGTCCCGCGCCGGGTCGTCGGAGAGTTCGGGGGAGCCGGCGGACGAGACGTACTGGGTGAAGCCGTGGTGGATCACGGCGTCGATGAGCCCCTGCTTGCTGCCGAAGTGGTGGTAGAGCGTGGGCGCGGTCACCCCGGCGAGGTCGCAGATCGCCCGGGTGGAGAAGGAGCGGTCGCCTCCTTCCAGCAACTGCGCGGCGGCGAGCAGCAGCCGGTCCCGGGCCGGTGCGGGATCGTCGACCGGCGACGTCGCGTCAGGTTGCATGGCGCTACATTAACCCGCCTAGCGGTCCCGCCGGTGCTCGCGGCCACTGTCCCGGCCGGACTGTCGATCGGCGCGCACGGAGATTGGCCGAGCAGCCCGAGGGTATGTAGGTCGCAGCGCCGCCACGACGCGACAGCCGACCAGGAGGTACACCGGGAATGTTCGTCTTCTTCTCGAACCGGCTCGGCTGCCTCGGCTCGATCCTGGTGTCACTGGCGCTGACCGCGCTGCTCATCCTGGTGGTCTCGCTGATCTTCTGAGCAGAACGCCGCCTGACCTCACCCGTAGGTGCGCTTGAGGCCGTGAGTCAGGCGTCGGGCTCCCCGGGCGAGCAGGAAGAGCATCAGACCGATGATGCCGGCGGTCAACAGCGACCAGTTGTCGCCCAGCACCACCCGGACGAGGCTGAAGAGAACAAGCCCGATGAAGGTGACGAACAGTACCGCCCGGATCAGGACAAAGGCCGCGACGGCGGAGGCGACGCGGCTGCGGGAAATGGAGCCGTCGCCCGTACCCGATCGGGTTCTCAGCACCGTGACCACGATGGCGATGGCGGCGAGCTGGGCAACCGCGCCGCCGACGGCGAACGGGAGCCCGGGCAACTCACCGGCCGCGAGCATCGCCGCTCCCCCGGCGGTGAAGCCGGTGAGGAGCACCACCACGACGATCCCGGCCAGGACGGTGCGGACCGCACCGCGTCGGGACGAGGCGGGGTCGGACAGAGGCGTACGGTCGTCACCGGCGTCCACAGGCGCGCTCTCCTCCATCAGCTCTTGATGTTCCAGTCGAGGGTCTTCCCACCATCGTGGACCCGTCCGTTGGAGATGTCCGACACCAGCGTCGGCCAGTGCCCGTCCGGCAGACCGTCACTGTTGTGCAGACGCTGGTCCAGGTCCCGCATCTGGGTCCAGAGCGTGGTCAGGTAGGTGATGGACATGGTGACGACGGCGGTGGTCAGGGCGATGGCCTTGGCGGTGGAGGCACCGGCGGCAGCCGCCGCCGCGGGCGCGGTGACGACGCCGAGCGCCGCTGCCGCCGCCGCGATCAGCTCGACGATGTACGGGGCGAGCACGGCGGCGATGGCGAGCCAGAAGGCGATCACACCGCCGGCCACCTTCCAGAGGGCGTCGTCCAGGTCGTCGGTGGCCGCCTTGATCGCGGCGAGGGCCTTCACCTGGAGGGGCAGCAGTCCGTTGTAGGCGGTGGCGGCGGTCCCGGTCCAGTAGTCGTCGGTGACGAGCTGCCCGGCGTCGACCTTCGAGACGAGTTCGTGGACCGGGCCGCCGACCTGCTGGGTCCAGGTCTGGCCGTGCGAGTAGAGGGTCCAGGGCACACCCCAGCGGGTGAAGAACTTGCCGACCTCGGAAAAGAACTTCGTCACCAGCTCGCCGAACCTGCGCAACAGGTCCAACGCACCCTGGGCCAGCGGTCCGAGGAAGCGGAGACCGTCGTTGACCCGGTCGATGATGTCGTTGGCGAGCTTCTCGATCCGACGGATCCCATCGTCGAGAGTGTGGATCAGGTCGTTGAACTCCGACTCGGACAGTGGCAGACCGTGCCCCACCGCGCTCCCCTTCAGTAGATGTTGTCGAGCCGGTGTACGGCGTTGGCCTCGTCCCGCTCGTACCCGTCGGCCGCGCTGCGCAGCCCGGAGGCGAGCGTGTCGAAGGTGACGGCCCCCTCCCCGAGCAGCCGGACGATCCGGTCCTGAAGCTGCTGGTAGAGCTCCACCAGCCCCACCTTGTCGCCGATGTAGGAGAAGTGCAGGCCACCGAGGTCCAGCCGGGCGCCCACCGCGGCGGCGTCCCGCAGTACGTCGGCGGATTCGTCCCAGACCGCCGCGTCCTTGCGCAGCGCCTCGATCGACGCCTTCAGTTTCTGCTCACCAGGTGGCGCCATGTCAGTCTTCCCCTCGGGGTTGTCTCGTGGCCAGGCCGAGGTCGGCGAGAAGCTGCGCCGGGTCGGCGGTCATCCGGTCGAGCTCCTGGAACGGCCACGAGCCCTTGAACGACGTACGCCGGCGCTCCGAGTCCTGGTAGGCGGCCTGGACGGCGGCGGTGACCGTGCGGCCGACCCGGTCGTCGTCGGTGGCGGCGAGCCACTGCGGGTCCAGTTGTACAGCGGCGAGTCGGCCACCGGTCAGCGTCACGCGTACCCGATTCTCGGCGTCACCGCTGGTCACACTCTCCCGGGCGTGCCGCTCGGCCTCGACGGCCACCTCATCGAGCCGGGCGAACGAGTCCTTGAGTACGTAGAACAGGCCCCGGGCGAAAGTGGTCGACGAGTCGTCCATCGGCGCAGCGGAGTCGACCACGAGGGCGGTGGAATGGTCCGATGGCAGATCGGGTGCGGCTCGGTTGTCGAGGACGGCCGCCCAGGTCTCGGCCGCGCGAAGGGCCGCCTCGTCAGCGGCTTCCACGATCGCGTTCCCCAGTTCGCCGGAGGCGAGGTTCCGACGCCACCCAGGAAGCAGCTCGATCGCGGCCACCCGACCTTCCGGGCCGAGCGTGACGCGTACGGCTTCCCGGGAGTCCCGGGCGGACGACTCGGCCGTCTCCCGCTGCCCCGCCGCGAGCCGCTGGTTCAGCTCCTCCGCCATCCGGCGAAGCTCCTCCAACTCGGCGAACTCGTCGAGCGTCTCACTCATGCAACAGCCCTCGCCGATCAGATCATCTCCGGTGCGCCCAACCTAGCGTCATGGTGCCCACCCCGCTGCCCCCGGTCGCCGTCGCCAGGGGCGGTCCCACCACTACGGATCGTCTCTCCTCGCTCCACGGATAAGCGCCCGTGTATCCGAGTCTGGACTCGATCCTGGTCGGCGCGTTAGCCTCGGCCACCATGACCAGTGCAAACGAGCCGGTTCTCCGGGAACCACCGGTGGCGGGCGACGAGACAGCCACCCTCCTGGGCTCCCTGGAACGCCAGCGAGCGACCCTGGCGTGGAAGTGCGGCGGGCTGGACGCGGCCGGTATGAGAGTGACGATCGGCGCCTCGTCGATCACCCTGGGCGGTCTGCTCAAGCACCTGGCCGCCGTCGAGGCGATCACGTTCTCGTGGAAGCTGCTCGGCGCCGATCCGGGTTCTCCGTGGAACGCGGTCGACTGGGAGAACGACCCCGACTGGCCGTGGCATTCGGCCGCCGAGGACTCCCCCGAAGAACTCTTCGCGCTCTGGCAGGACGCCGTGACCCGCGCCCGCGCGATGGTGCGGCAGGCACTGGCCGACGGTGGCCTGGACCATCCCGGCACGATCACCACCTCGGACGGCGAGTCACCCAGCCTGCGGCGTCTCCTGATCGACATGATCGAGGAGTACGCCCGACACGTCGGCCACGCCGACCTCATCCGCGAGTCGGTGGACGGGCTCACCGGTGAGGATCCACCGGCCTGACGCCCCATGATGTCAGGGTCCTCTCCATAATGGCGAGAATGGACATCATGCCCGGGGTTGGCGTCGAAGCCGTGAAGATCGGTGATCCACGCAGCGATGTTGAGCGGAGGCTCGGGCCTCCGGCCCACGCCGGCAAGCGTCCTCGCGCCGTCTACGACTCGGTGGACCCGATGCTCGTCGTCACCTACGACGAGGACGACATCGTCGAACTTGTCGAGATCGGCTACGGCGTCGACAACCAGGTCTACTTCGACGGGGTGCAACTCACCTACCGGTTCATGGACGAGGTGATGGCCGACCTGGCAGCCAAGGGCCAGTTGGGCACCCCGTCCGACATCGGGTTCGACCTGCGAGCCGGCTTCGCCATCTACTCGATGGACTCGTTGACGGCCCAGGACCTGGATCCGGACGCGCCCGAGGACGACCCGCGCCGCGTCGTCGAGGGCGTATCGGTCGCGCCCTACGCGTACTTCACCGCCGATCCGCCGCCGTTGGACGGGACCGACGAGGAACTCGATGCCTGGCTGCGGAAGCGAGGGATGCTGCCGGCGGAGTCGTGACCGCCGAGCGGGTCGGTGGCTAACCCAACCGCGCCTTGGTGGAGCGGCACCCGCAGCCTCGCCGATCTCCGTTGCTCCTGCTGCGCGGCGAGCGGTCAGGCACGGAACGCGTCGAGCACCATGATCGCGTACCGGCGCCAGACGTTTGGGTCGTTTTCCCGCAGCACGATCAGCTGACGGACCGCGCCACAGAGGATGACCCGCACGTCCCGTACGGTCGCGTCGGGCCGTACCTGGCCGGAACCGGCGGCGTTTTGCAGTAACAGGCCGATGAGGTCGAGCAGCTTTCCTGCCGACGGTATGCGTGCCTCGAAGAAGGCGGTCGCCAGGCCACGGTTGCGGGCCAGTTCGTCGAAGAGAGCCAGGACGTATTCGTTCAGGCCACGGTACGCGTCCGGCGCGGCCAACGCCTGCCGTGCCCCAGCTTCCAGCCGGTTGAAATGCTCGCCGGCAACGGCCGCGACGAGGTCCTCCTTGGTCGGATAGCTGCGATAGACGGTGGCGCGTCCGACGCCCGCCCGGGCGGCGACCTGGGGCACTGTCACCCCGAGGCCGTGCTCTGCGAACAACTCCTGGGCCGCGGCGACAACCTGTTCCTGGTTACGGCGGGCGTCGGAGCGCCGGTGCGTGCGGGCAGCGCTGGAGGGTCGCGGCTCTGTCACCGCATCAGCGTCCCACACCACCACTGGCGCTCAGGCCGTCTCGGCGTCGAGCTTGGTCAACGTCTCTTCGCCATAGACCTGGGTCACCGGCACCTGAAGCACGGTGCTGACCCGACCGAAGGTCCAGTAGTAGCCGGCGACCTGGATGACCTCGACGATCTCACGGTCGCTGAGGTGCTCGCGGGCCTCGGCGAACAGCTCGTCGCTCACCGTCGGCCGCTGCGCGATGTCGGCGGTGAAGCGCATGACCAGGCTGTCGTACGCGGAGAGGCTCGGATCGGTCAGCCGGCGCTCTTTGATGAGCCGGCGGGTCTCGTCGCTGACGCCGGCCGCTCGGGCGATCGGCACGTGCTGAGCGGTCACGAAACCGCAGTCGGTGTACTCGGCGGTGGTAAGGATGACCAGTTCTCGCGTACGTTCGGGCAGTTCGAGCCCGGTGAACAGGGTTCGGGCGAACTGGATGAACGGCTTCACCGTGCCGGTCGACTGGGTGAGCATCTTGACCTGCGGGTCGGGCGGCAGTGCGCTGAGGAAGGTGCTGACCTCCGGGGGGATGGTCGCCGGGTCCGGATCCGGCAGCCGTGGCCCTTCCGAGGGGGACTTATCCCCGATTTCGACGCCCGTCTCGCCGAGCTCGGCGAAGCGGCCGTCCGGCGCGAACCGACCGAACACGACGACCTCCTTTTGGGCAGTCGTGCCGTCGTTCATCGTAATCCGGTAGCGGTGCCGCTCCGCGTACTGGTCGCCGTCGACCACCTCGTCGAGCACGGTGACCGTGCCGCCACGGATCTGACCGCGGACGGCGATGACCATCTGACGGAACGCCGCCCGGTCCATCTCCCGGCCCTCGGCCCGGTGGACGTAGCCGGGGGCGTAGTACCTGTCGAGTGCCGTCTCAAGGTCCTCGGTCGGATAGAGGGCCACGGCGCGGAGAGCGTCGCTGATGCGTACGTGTGCCATGTGACATCTCCTGTAAGTGGACTCGCGTGTCCGCTAAACCGTAGCGGACACGCGAGTCCGCTTGCCAGTACGCTGCCTCACAGCCCGGCTTGATCGACATCGTCGGCGATGTCAGGGACACCTTCCATAAAGTCAGGTGAGCTTGACTAGATGGAAGGGTCACGTTACCTTCGTTCCATGGTGAAGCAGGCACAGCAGGATCAAGTGGCACGCGCGGCCCGCCGCGCCGCTCTCATCGACGGCCTACCGGTGGTCACGCTGGGCTGGGTGGCCCTGGCGCTCGGCAGCAGCCCGGACCAAAGCGCCACCCAGAAGGCGTGGTGGATTGCCGCTACCGGCGCGTTCGCGCTCACCATGGCATGGGTTCTGCTGCGGGCGTTCCGCCGTGCCGACGAGTATCTACGCAAGATCCAGTTGGAGAGCATGGCCATAGCGTTCGCGGTGGTCCTCGTGGCGCTACAAGTGGCCGCTGTGCTCGATTCCGCAGGCATCATCCAGCTCCATCAGCTCACGCAGCTGATCATCATCGGCGGCATGGCGATCTGGTATGTGACCGCGGACCTGCGCACCCGCTTCAACCGATGAACGCACCACACCGATGAAGAACCGACTACGCGAACTGCGAGCAGCCCACCGGTGGAGCCAGGCCGACCTGGCCGACCGGTGCAAGGTCTCGCGACAGGCCATCAACGCCATCGAAACCGAACGGTACGACCCCAGCCTGCCCCTGGCCTTCACCATCGCCGACATCTTCGGTCGGACCATCGAGGAGATCTTCCTGCCCGACCGGGCGGACACGACGAACGACCCGGGCCCATCCGGAGAGGACAGCTCGCGAGATCAGGCTTCGAACCGCCCGGATACGCGAGCCGTATCGGACTGACATTCGTCTGCGACTCAGGGACGGCCTGCTTCGGGTCGAACTGATTGCGTCGGCATGGGGCTCAGCTCTCCCCCGCCGGGCGTCGCTGGGCCGCCAGGGTTCCCATCTCCTCGGCTCGCGCCGACCTGCTGCCGGCCGCCGGCGGTAGCGGTGAGTCCTTTGCGGACGGTAGCCTTTATCGATGTTGCAATATGCCGCTGGAAGCGAAGGCACGCTCGCAATCACTCCACAATGGCAAGAGCTCATCGTCGGGGCTGTGGCGTTCTCGCTGGTGTGCTTCGTGTTGATGAAATTCGTCTTTCCCCGGATGGAGCAGATGCTCCAGGCGAGAACCGAGGCGATCGAGGGCGGCATCAAACGCGCGGAGGCCACCCGGTCCGAGGCGGGTCAGCTGCTGGAGCAGTACCGTGCCCAGATAGCCGAGGCGCGGGACGAGGCCAGGCGGATCCGCGACGACGCTCGAGTCGACGCCGAGCGGATCCGGCAGAGCGCGCTGGCCGACGCGCAGGTGGAGGTGGAACGGGCCGTATCGGCCGCCAGGGAGTTGCTGGCTGGGGAGCGGCAGGCGGTCGCCCGGGAACTACGCGCCGAGGTCGGCGCGCTCGCGGTCGAACTGGCGGGCACGATCGTGGGTGAGTCACTGGCCGAGGAAGCTCGGCGCGCCTGCACGGTCGAGCGGTTCCTCGCCGAACGCGAGGCCGTCTCAACGTCCTGACGGGTCCGCTCTTGGCGAGAGCGGCGGTAAGCCGCCGACAGCCGGCGGGACGGCCACGCCCGCTGGTCGACTCGACCGATACTGTCGCGACGTGGCTGACCCCATCGATCTGAGTCTCGACCGAGCAACTGCCGAGGATCTTCGCGACGCCCTCCACGACCTGGGTGAGCACCTGGCCGCCGGCCGCCAGATCCCTCCGATGCCCGGCGCAACCAACTCCCGGCTCGGGGCTTTGCTCCGCGACCTCGATGTACGGCTAGGAGGGCCGGGCAGGTTCTCGTAGCTCGGACACCCAGCCGGACCGGTTCGGAAGCAGACGGGGCCGGCCCCGCCGCCGTTCAGAGCCATGATCAGGACTGTGCCCTGGAGGGCGACGGACGAGTCGACCTGTACGCCGGATTCTGTGCCCGGTGGCACCGTTGCCGGTGTCACCAGCGGCGGCCATCCATCTCGGCCTACCGTCGCCGGCAGGCTCTAGCGGCCTACCCGCAGACATCGGGCGGGCAGCCCTCAAGCGTCTGCGCGGGCCGTCACCTCGCGGTGATGGCCCTGTCTTGGCCTTGCTCCGGGCGGGGTTTACCTAGCCACCCCGGTCACCCGGGGTGCTGGTGGGCTCTTACCCCACCGTTTCACCCTTACCTGGCGTCACCTGCCGAGCCTGTTGGCTCGGCTGGATCGGCCGGCGGTTTGTTTTCTGTGGCACTGTCCCGCGGGTCGCCCCGGGTTGCCGTTAACAACCGCCCTGCCCTGTGGAGTCCGGACGTTCCTCGGCGGCGGGCTTTCACCCGCCGACGCGACCGCCCGGTCGACTCGTCCGTCGCCCGGCAAGTCTACTTGTCGACACCGTCACAGAGTCGCCGGGAGTAACGCCGTCCCGACCTGGCCGCTGACTACTCTCAGCAGCGATGGATCTCCTCGATGCGGGCCTGCTGCTCGCCGCCGGGCTCGCCGCGGGCACCATCAACGCGGTTGCCGGTGGCGGGTCGTTGATCACGTTTCCGGCACTGATCGCGATCGGTATGCCGCCGATTCAGGCTAACGTAACCAATTCCGTATCGGTTTGTCCGGGTTATCTGGCGGCGGTCGCCGGCAGCAAGGACGATCTTCCCGACCGCAGCCGGGTCCTGCCGTTGATCCCCACGGCGGCGCTCGGCGCCACCGCCGGTGGCCTGCTGCTGCTGAACACCTCCGAAGACGCGTTCAAGATCGTCATTCCGGTTCTGGTGCTCGGCGCGACGGCCGTACTCGCGTTTCAGGATCGATTGCGCCGGCTGGTCGGTCATCCGGCGGATCTCAGCCCGCGCCGCCGTACCCTCACCCTCCAGGGCATGGTCGCGCTCGGTTCGGTGTACGGGGGCTACTTCGGCGCCGCCCTCGGCGTGATGTTGGTCGCCGGTCTCGCCCTGGTGCTGGACGAAAAACTGGCCCGGGTCAGCGCGCTCAAGAACGTGATCTCGGCGGTCGTCGGGCTGACCACCATCGTCATCTTCTCCGCCTTCGGGCCGGTGGACTGGGCGGCGGTGGCTATCGTGGCGCCGGCGACCCTGGTCGGGGGCTATTTTGGTGCCCGGCTGGCCCGCCAACTACCGCCGGCCGTACTCAAAGGCGTGATTGTCGCCTTCGGTACGACCATCGGCGTTCTGCTCATCTAGGGTCTGGGGACCAGTCCGCACGGGGAGACAACGCATGATCACTGTTGGCAGGCTCGCGCCGGAGGATCGCGCCGACTGGGAAGCCCTGTTCCGGGCGTACGTCGACTTCTACCAGCGTGAGCTTCCACCGGAGATGTACGACAGGGCGTGGAACGCGTTCCAGGACGACACCCGGATGCACGCGCTCGGCGCGAAGATCGACGGCAAGTTGGTGGGGATCGCGCACTTCCTCATCCACGCCAACACCTCGGCACCGGACGTCTGCCATCTCCAGGACCTTTTCACCGCCCCGGAGGCGCGTGGCCGGGGCGTGGCCAGGGCGTTGATCGCGGCGGTGACCGAGTGGGCGCGTGAGCAGGAGTGTTGCCGGGTCTACTGGTCGACCCAGGAGACCAACATCATCGCGCGGCGCCTCTACGACCAGGTCGCGATCAACCGAGGCTTCATCCTCTACCAGATCAACCTCTAGTCACCCCGCGCCTCACAGCGCAAGGAAGGGCCCCTTGTTAACGCATAGCGCTCGGGTTCTGGGGATCGTTGCAACGCCTGAGTGTTTCAGGGGTTGCAGTGTTCGAGAGCCGTTCGGATCGTCGGTCGCAGGGTCGTAAGCAACTCCGTGCCGAACGTCAGGCATATTTGGATCTTGTGGCGCGGGGTGTGGGTACGAGTGAGGCGTGTCGCCTGGTGGGGGTCAACCGGAGGACCGGTCACCGCTGGCGGTATGGCAGGGAAAGCCAGACGAAGGCCGGGTGGCAGAGCGATCGAGGCTCCGCCGTCCGGCCTTCGTCTGGGTCGGCCCGCTACTTGTCGCAGGACGAGAGGATCGTGATCGCGGACCGGCTTCGTGAGGGTGCGTCGCAGGCGGCGATCGCGGTGGAGTTGGGGCGTCCGGCCTGCACGATCAGCCGGGAGATACGCCGTAATCGTCATCCGGGTAGTGGTGTTTACCGGCCCTACGCCGCGCAGGAGCGTGCTGACAGTCGGCGTCCACGTCCGAAGCCCGGCAAGATCGCCGCCCACCCCGAGCTACGCGCCCTGGTGCAGGGAAGGCTGGATCTCAGACACAGTCCCGAGCAGATCAGCCGTCGGCTCCGCAGGGACTTCCCCGAGCGAAGCGAGTTGCACGTGTCTCACGAGACGATTTACCAGGCGCTCTACGTCCAGGGCCGTGGCGAGTTACGCCGAGAACTCACCGCGGCCCTGCGGACCGGACGCGCCGTGCGCCGACCCCGCCGGCAGCCAGGGCAACGTCAGACCCGCTTCGTCGCACCGATGCTCATGATCAGTGACCGGCCGGCCGAGGTCGAGGACCGGGCCGTGCCCGGACACTGGGAAGGCGACCTGATCATCGGCAAGGACAGTGCCTCCGCGATCGGCACCCTCGTCGAACGCGCCACCCGCTACGTCCTGCTCGTGCACCTGGGCCACGACCGGACCGCCGACCACGTCCGCGACGGCCTACTCGCCACGATGAACACCCTGCCCACCCACCTGAAACGCTCCCTGACCTGGGACCAGGGCGGCGAGATGGCACTACACCACGAGTTCACCATGGCCACCGACATGCCGGTCTACTTCTGTGACCCGCACTCACCCTGGCAACGCGGCTCGAACGAGAACACCAACGGACTACTCCGCCAGTACTTCCCCAAAGGCACCGACCTGTCCACCCACAGCCCGGAACACCTCGCCGCCGTCGCCGCCGAACTCAACGGCCGACCACGCAAAACGCTCGGCTGGGACACCCCAGCCGAGCGTCTCGCTAAGCTCCTAGCCGTCACCGGCTAGCCATCGTGTTGCAACGACCCCTGGAATCCGCCGCGTTAACAAGGGGCCCTTCCTTTCACGCGACCGGTTCGGTGGGGACGTCGTCGGAGGCGCGGCGGGGGGTGGGGGTGGAAACCGGGACGGGGACGAGGCGGGGGTCGCCCTCGTCGGCAAAGTAGTCGTCGCGGTTGGTGCCGTCCGGCCCCTCGGCGACCTTCGCCGCCCGCAGGATCAGTGTGAAGATGACGGCGACCAGCAGGTTGACCGCCACCGCCACCAGGCCGACGTAGATCGTCTTCGGGGTGTCGAGGCCGAACTTCTCCAGCGCGAAGGCGCTGCCGCCGAAGTGTTCGCGCTTCGTGGCCGGGTTCGGGATCTGGTAGAGCATCCACATGCCGAGCCCCATGCCGGCGGCCCAGCCGGCGATCAGGGCGCCCCGGTGGAACCAGCGGGTGTAGAGCCCGAGTGCGACCGCCGGCAACGTCTGAAGGATGATCACGCCGCCGATGAGTTGCAGGTCGATGGAGAACTGCGGGTCGAGGAAGACGATGCAGGCGACCGCTCCGACCTTCACCACCAGCGAGGCGATCTTCGAGACGTTCGCTTCCTGGGCGGCGGTGGCGTCCCGCTTCAGATACTCCTTGTAGATGTTGCGGGTGAAGAGATTGGCCGCGGCGATCGACATGATGGCCGCCGGGACCAGTGCGCCGATGCCGATCGCGGCGAACGCGATGCCGGCGAACCAGCTCGGGAACTGCTGTTCGAACAGGAGCGGGACCACGGTGTTGTTGTCGACGCTGCCCTCGGTGGCACCGGGCAGCGGCTTCACGTTCGCGGCGATCGCCATGTAGCCGAGCAGCGCGATCAACCCGAGCAGCAGGCTGTAGGCCGGCAGCGCGGACATGTTCCGTTTGATCACGTCCCGGTTCTTGCTGGCCAGGACCCCGGTGATGCTGTGCGGGTAGAGGAAGAGCGCCAGCGCCGAGCCGAGGGCCAGGGTGATGTACTGGAGCTGGTTGTTCTGGTTGAGCAGGATGCCGTCGCCGGGTGAGGGGCTCGCGTCGAACTTGGCGTCCGCCGCGTCGAAGATCTCCCCCCAACCCCCCAACTTGTACGGCAGGTAGATGACCGCCACCAGGATCACGATGTAGATCAGCGTGTCCTTGACGAACGCGATCAGCGCGGGTGCCCGCAGTCCGGACTGGTACGTGTACGCGGCGAGGATGGCGAACGCGATGATGATCGGCAGGTGCCGGGCGACGGTGCTCTCCCCGGTCACGCCCATCGTCTTGAGCACCGCCTCGATGCCGACCAGTTGCAGCGCGATGTACGGCATGGTCGCCGCGATGCCGGTGATGGCGATCAGCAGGGCGAGCGTCGGTGAGCCGAAGCGCTGCCGGACGAAGTCGGCCGGGGTGACGAAGCCGTGCCGGTGCGAGACCGACCAGAGCCGGACCAGCAGCAGGAAGACCAACGGATAGATGATCACGGTGTACGGCACGGCGAAGAAGCCGGCCGCCCCCGCTCCGAACAGCAGCGCCGGTACGGCGACGAAGGTGTACGCGGTGTAGAGGTCGCCACCGACCAGGAACCAGGTGATCCAGCCGCCGAAGCTGCGCCCGCCCAGCCCCCACTCGTCCAGGTGCGCCATGTCCTTCGGGGCCCGCCACCGGGCGGCCACGAATCCCATCGCGCTGACCAGCAGGAAAAGCAGCGTGAAGACGATGATCTCAGTGAGATGGTCGCGCCACATGTGGTTCACCCCCGCCGCTTCGTCATCTGGTAGACCAGCGTCGTGCTGGCCACCCCGAGCAGGACGAAGGCAAGTTGCAGCCAGTAGAAGACCGGGAAGCCGAACAGTCGCGGCGAGTCCTGGTTGAAGAACGCGGTGACCAGCGGCACCACGATCGGTACGAAGAGCAGCCAGTTCCACGGGCTACGGTCGCCCGCCTTCGACTCCGCGACGGGTGTCGGGGTAGCGGCGGTGACGGTACCGGCCGGATCCGGTGGGTCCGCCGTACCGGGATTGGCCGATTCTGGTTCGCTCATCGCACACCTCCACCAGCGTCGTGATCTCGTACGCGGGCGGAGGTTATCGAGGCTGTGACCGCCGTCACGTGCCCGAAACGGACGCTATGCGCCGAACGGCGAGCACGCTGCGCCGAACGGCCACTGGAAGGGCCTGCTGGCAGCCCGTACTCAGTCGAGCATGTTCCACACGGTGGCATGGATCTCCCACGCACCGTCCCTCGGGCGGAGAAACTTGATCAGGACGAGACGGTCGTTACCCGTACGCACGCAGAAGCGGCTGTTCTGGTCGAACTTCGCGGTGTTCACGCCGTAGCTCTGGAGCAGATTGGCGCAGTCGCTCGCCGTCGGGTCACCGGCATCGGTCCACCGCGCCACGTTCTTCCTGCTCGCCCTGAAGGTGACCAGTTGATTGCTCGACCCGTCGTAAATATCCATCTCCGGGCCCGGGTCGTCGTTGGACGGCGGCGTGACGTCGAAGTCGATGCCGCTGTTGTCGAACAGCAGGGTGTTGCTCCAGACGGGAGCGTCGGCGGATGTGTTCGGGATCGCCGCCGAGGTGGTGGCCGGTGCCGACTTGCCAGACTGGGCAGCGGGTGGGGTCGCCCGCTCCGGCTCCGATTGCCCGACCTGGTAGAGGAAGGTCAGGCCAGCCACGACAGCGGTGAGCAGAGCAGCCACAGCGCCCATGACCGCCACGATGATCTGCCATGTGGGTGTCTTGGGTGGCTGATCGGGCGGTGGTGTGAGATTCACGCAATCACCCTCTCCTCGCTACGGCGGTAACGGCCTGAATTTTGGCACGACCCATCGAACGGCAACGACCGCGCGGCCAGGTGGGGCCGCGCGGTCGTCGATGCCGTGTCGGGGCTGGCGGCGAGGTCCAGCCCCGCGACCGGTCAGAAGGTCCAGAGGCCGAGCGAGAGGGCCTTGGTCAGCGACGCGTTGTCGTCGTCGCCGTCGAGCGACCAGATCATCGCCCCGCCCAGTCCCTCCTTGCGGATGTAGAGCGACTTCTGGAGCAGCACGGCCGGGTCGTCGTACGTCCAGAGGGTGGTGCCGTCAAAAAGCCAGGCGTGTCCGGCACGCAGGTCCCGGTGCAGCGTGTAGCCGTTGCCGACCAGGTTCTTCAGCACCTTGTAGTCCTCGTACCCGGCTTCGAAGGTGGCCGGCGCCGGGCCGGTGGCGGGTCCGAAGAGCCCGTTGCCGCCGGTGGTGATCCCGGTCCAACCCCGGCCGTAGTACGGGACACCCAGCACCAGCTTGCGGGACGGCGCTCCCCGGTCACGCCAGGCGTCGATGGCGACCTCGACGGAGAAGTCGGGGTTGTCCGGGGCGCCGGCCGGCACCCGCAGCGCGGACTGCTGGTTGGCGCGCGCGTCCCAGCCGCCGTGGAAGTCGTAACCCTGCACTGTGGCGAAGTCGAGGTACTTGAAGATTTTCTGGCCCTCGAAGCCGGCGTCGATGGTGGACGGGGCGGCCGGCAGGAACGCGGTCAGCTGGTAGTGCTCCCGCTTCTTCTTGCCGTACGCGTCGAGCTGCTTGCGGAACTCGGCGAGCAGCAAGGTGAAGTTCTGCTTGTCGTCCGGGCGGATCACGTTGCCCGGCTCACCGGCCGAACCCGGCCATTCCCAGTCCAGGTCGATGCCGTCGAACACGCCGGCCGCGGTGCCGGGGGCGGTGCCCGGCAGGTTGCCCTTGAGGTAGAGGTCGATGCAGGAGGAGACGAACGCCTTGCGGGAGGCGTCGGTCGCGGCGGCGTTGGAGAAGTACGTCGACCAGGACCAGCCGCCCAGCGAGATCAGCACCTTCAGGTCGCGGTGCTTCGCCTTGAGCTTGGCGAGCTGGTTGAAGTTGCCGTTGAGCGCCTGTCCGGGCGCGTCGGCGACCCCGTCCACGCTCTCCTCGGCGGGGACCGGCCGCTGGTAGTCGGCCCACGGGTCACCCTCGCCCGGTCCGCCGTCGAGGTAGCACCTTCCGTCCTCGCTGACGTTGCCGAAGGCGTAGTTGACGTGGGTGAGCCGGGCGGCGGCACCGGAGGTGTCGAGCTTCTTCACCGGGAACGCCCGGCCGTAGATGCCCCACTGGGTGAAGTAGCCGACCTTGTAGTAGCCGTCGGAGCCGCCCCGGTGGCCGGTGGTGGCGTTGGCGGCGGTCGGTGGCGCGACGGTGAGCAGTACGGACGCGGTGGCGATCAGGACGCCGAGTCGACGGGTGAGACGGTTATTCATCCACACTCCTTGAGGAGCTACGATCTGTAAGGAAACCTTGCAGATCGATGATGTGCGTACCACCTGCCGTGGTCAAGCCTTCTCGGCTGCTGCGATCCGGTCCCGTCTCTGGCATGCTGATCGGGTGCCGAGGTTTCCCTCGTACGACGCGACCGAGCTGACCTACCACGTGCACGGCGCCGGGCCACCGCTGGTCTGCCTACCGGGCGGTCCCGGACGCGCCTCGTCCTACCTGGACGACCTGGGCGGACTCTCCGCCCACCGGACACTGATCATGTTGGATCACCGGGGCACCGGCGACTCCGAGCTGCCGACAGATCCGACCAGCTACCGCTGCGACCGGTTGGTCGACGACGTCGAGGCGCTCCGTACGCACCTCGGGCTGGACCGGATGAGCCTGCTCGGCCACTCGGCCGGCGGGGACCTGGCCCAGCTCTACGCGGCCCGGTTCCCCCACCGGTTGGCCCAGCTCCTCCTGATCACCCCGGTCTCGGCGAGCACCGGGACCGACCGGGTCGGCATGGACGACGCGCTCGACTCACGGGCCGGCGAGTGGTGGTACCAGGACGCCCGCACCGCGTGGACCGCCCTGGTCCAGGCGATGATCGCTGGCGCCGGCCCGGCCGAGACCGCCCCGCTCCTGCTCGCCACCGCCCCGTTCTTCTACGGCCGCTGGGACGAACGGGCCCGCGCGCACCACGAAGCCGGCAGCTGGCAGCGCTCGTACCCGGCCTCCGAGGGGTTCTACGCCGGTTTCACCCCGGACACCGTGGCCGTACGCGCCGCGCTGGGCCGGCTCGACGTACCCGTACTGGTGCTGGCCGGTGCAGTGGACCCGATTTCCGCCCCGCCCGCCGCCCAGCTCATCGCCGACCTCTTCCCACAGGCGCAACTGGTCGTCCAGGACGGCGCCGGGCACTTCCCCTGGCTCGACGCCCCCGCCACGTTCACCCGGCTGGTGCACGACTTCCTCGCCGCACCAGCCGGCACCGCCAGGTGACCCGGGCGGCCGGTCAGACGGTGGAGAGGTGGGCGGTGTCGTTGACCGTACGGACCGCCACCCCACCGTCCGGCCAGAGGTCCACGATGGAGAGACCGGCCGGTTCGAGGTAGAGCCGGTGCAGGAACGCGTCCCCGGCCGCGAGCGCGTCCCGAAGCAGGATCTTCAGCGGGGAGACGTGCGAGACCACCACCACCGTCTCCCCCGGGTACGCGGCCAGCAACGCGGCCAGCGCCCGGCGTACCCGGGTGGTGACGGCGCGGAACGACTCCCCGCCCGGCGGCGCGACGCTCGGCGAGGCGAGCCAGGCGTTCATCTCCCCCGGCCAGCGCGCCTGCACCTCGGCGAAGGTGTGTCCCTCCCAGGCGCCGAAGTCGCACTCGATCAGGTCCGGTTCGACCGCGACCGGCTTGCCGCCGAGCACTCCCGTGATGATCTCGGCGGTTGCCGTACAGCGGGACAGCGGTGAGCTGACCACGGCCGCGACCGACGGTGCCAGCCCGGCCACCCGGACCGCGGTCGCCCGCGCCTGGGCCAGGCCGCGCTCGGAGAGCGGCACGTCACCCCGGCCCGAATAGCGGCGCTCGGCGGTCCGCTCGGTCTCCCCGTGCCGGACCAGCAGCAGCCGGGTCGCGGTCGAGGCCGGCCTCGGCTCCCAGGAGGTGCGGGTGGTCGAACCCTGCGCGGCGACCTCCTGCGCGCGGGCGCGGGCGGACGGGTCCGACCCGGCCGCCGCCCCGGCGGCGGCGACCCCGGGCTTGCCCGCCGCCAGGTCCATCGCCGCGTTCGCCAGCGCGTCCGCGTGCCGGTTCTGCTCGCGCGGAATCCACTGGTAACGCACCGCGTCGAACTTGCGGACCAGCCCGGCCGCCTGCGCGGCCAGCGGACGCAGCCCGTGGTTCTTGATCTGCCACCGGCCGGACATCTGCTCGATGACCAGCTTGGAGTCCATCCGTACGTCGATCTCGGCGGCGCCCAGTTCGACCGCGGCCTCCAGACCGGCGATCAGCCCCCGGTACTCGGCCACGTTGTTGGTGGCGACCCCGATCGACTCGGAACGCTCGGCCAGCACCTCGCCCGACCCGGCGTCCCGGACCACGGCCCCGAAACCGGCCGGACCCGGGTTGCCCCGCGCCCCGCCGTCGGCCTCCATGACCACCCGTGGCCGGCCGCTCACCTCGGCACCGCGTTCATCCGGCCCGCCGGGGCGGGACGACCGGCGGGCACGGTCACAGCCCCGACTCGGCGGTTCGGACCATGATCCGGCGGCACTCCTCGCAGCGGACGACCTCGTCCGGGGCCGCCGACCTGATCCGGGCCAGGTCGGCGCCGTACAGCTCCAACCGGCAGCCACCACACCGCCCGGCGGTGAAGAGCGCCGCGCCGAGCCCACCGGAGACGTCCCGGACCTTGTCGTAGAGGTTGACTAGGTCCGCCGGGAGGTCCGCCGCGAGCGGCTGCCGGGCGCCGGCCTTGAACTCCTCCTCCTTGGCGATCTCGGCGAGCGCGAGGGTACGCCGCTGCTCGGTCGCCGCCCGGGTCTCCCGGGTCGCGGTCAGCCGCTCCTCGACCCCGTCGAGCACACTCTGGGCGGTTTCCCGCTGCTCCATCAGCTCCAGCTCGGTGTCCTCCAGCTCGCTCTGCCGCCGGTTGAGCGAGGCGAGTTCGTGCTGCAACGCCTCCAGCTCGCGGGCCGGGCCGGAGCCGAGGGTCAGCCGGGCCTGGTCCCGATCCTTGCGGGACCGGACCTGGTCGATGTCCTTCTCCATCCGGGCGATGTCCCGGTCCAGGTCGTCGACGGCCACCTGGGCGCGTACCCGCTCGTCCTCCAGCGAGGAGAGCTGGCGGGCCAGCGCCTCCAGTTCCGCGTGCTCCGGCAGGGTCCGGCGCCGATGCGCGAGCTGGGCCAACGCGGTGTCGATCGCTTGCAGGTCCAGCAGACGACGCTGGGCTTTCGGGTCGGCCTTCACAGGCGGTGCTCCTTGTCCACGGGGGATGCGGCGTGCACGTCAGATGCGGCGGCCACAGGCTGAGGTACGGGGGTGACGGTCGACGGCGATCCGGCCCGGACCGTCCACGGGTCGGTGTCCAGGTCGGACACGTAGACGTCGAGGTCGAGCTGATCCCGCAGGTGGGTGGCGAGCTCGTCGAGCCAGGGCCGCTCGGTGGCCCAGTGGGCGGCGTCCAGCAGCGCCGGGCCGCCCTCGGCAAGATACTCGCTCGCCGGGTGGTGCCGCAGGTCCGCGGTGAGGAAGGCGTCCACCCCGGCGGCACGGGCGTCGTCGAGGTACCTGTCCCCCGCGCCACCGCTGACCGCGACCGTGTGGATCATGCGCTCCGGGTCACCGGCGGCGCGTACGCCCCAGGCGGTGGCGGGGAGCGCGGCGGCGACGTACCGGGTCAGCTCGGTGAGGGTCAGCGGCCGGGCCAGCCGGCCGATCCGCCCGATCCCCCGGCCCTGACCCGCCGCCGGGCTGCCGGGGGCGGCGGGACGCAGCGGGCGCGGGTCGACCAGCCCGATCCGGGCGGCGAGCGCGTCGGAAACGCCCGGATTGGCCACGTCCGCGTTGGTGTGCGCCACGTAGAGCGCGACGTCGGACTTGATCAGCTGATGGACGATCCGACCCTTGTACGTGGTCGGCGCGACCGACGAGACCCCACGCAACAGCAGCGGATGGTGGGCGATGATCAGATCCGCCCCCCGGTCGAGGGCCTCGGCGACGGTCTCCGGTACGCAGTCGACCACGCAGGCGACCCGACGGACCGGCGTCGCCAGCTCGCCGAGCACCAGTCCGACCCGGTCCCACGACTCGGCCCAGGCCGGCGGGTAACGACGGTCCAGCGCGGCCACCACCTCGGCCACGCTCGGCGTCTCGGATCCAGTTATGCCCACGGCGGCCCAGCTTACCGGCGCCGGCCCGCCGACCGCGCCGCCGGCTCGAACACCCCGAGCGGCCCGTTCAGCCGGGTCGGCCGTTGACCGCGCATCTGGTCCGTACCGCCTCCAGCCCCAGGTGCCACGGGTACTGGTCGAGGTAGCGGGCGCCGCTGCCGGGTGGGAAGGGCGGCAGCACCTCGTCACCGAAGAGCACCGTGACGTCCCAGCTCCGCAGCCGCTCCAGGCTGGCCCGGAAGGCCGGGTGGGTGGCCATGGCGGCGTTGGTGAAGGGCATCGCCACGATCGGCAACCCCAGCCCCTGCGCCTCGATCAACAACCCGAGGGCCAGGCTGTCGGTGATGCCGACCGCCCACTTGTTGACCGTGTTCACCGTCGCCGGGGCGACGATCAGCGCGTCGGCCGGCGGCAGCAGGTCCGGATCGCCCGGTTGCTTGTACGCGCTGCGGACCGGATAACCGGTCTGTTCCTCCAGAGCCGTGACGTCGATGAACTTCCGCCCGTCCGGCGTACTGATCACGCAGACCGTCCAGCCGTCGCGCTGGGCGTGGGCCACCAACTGGTCGACGTTGCGAGCCAGCGGGGAACCACAGGTGATCACGTACAGGACTCGTTGTCGGTTCCCGGTCATCCGGTCACGAGCCCGCTCATATGCCAACTCCCATGTGCTCAGCCAACTCCGCAATCGGCGCGGGCGGCGCACCCCGTGTGCGACGGAGGATGTCGGACATCACCTCGTGCGCGATCGGCCGGCAACGGATCTCCGAGGGCGCCAGCCGGTCACCGTCGACCAGCATCTCCCCGGCGCTGTGCACGTCCCCGATCTGGGCGAAGCCCCGGGCGATGTCGAGCAGGTGGTGGGCCCGACGCTCGGGCAGCAGGGCGGCGAACCTGCGCTTGTCGATCCGCTGCTCGTGGGTCTCGACCGCCTGCCGTCCCTCGCCCAGTTCGACCGCGGCCGCCGCCCGGTGCAGTTCCAGGTTGGTGGGGCCGAAGCTGGTCCAGTAGTAGTTCTGGTCCGAGCCGAGCGCGTTCGCCGCCTCCTCCGCACCCCGGATCAGGTCCTTGACGGTCGCGCTGTCACCCAACCGGGCGGCGGCCATGGCGCCCTGGAGCAGCAGCATCCCGTAGACCGAGAGCCGGTCCGGGTCCGCCCCGTTCGTGCCGCCGGGGGCGAGCCGGTTGGCGATGTTGACGTTCACCTCCAGCGCGGACCGGGCCCGGCCGAGCGCGAGCAGGGCGTTGCCCACCCGGTACGTCGCCACCCCGGCCAGCAGGTGGTCGTCGGCGCGTACGGAGACCGCCATGGAGCGGTCGGCGGCGAGCCAGGCCAGCTCGTGCTCGCCCAGCTTGCGCAGGGCCGAGGAGGCGATCTGGTAGACCTGCCCGAGCAGGCTCGCGGCGAGTTGTCCGTCGTCGCCGGTGTAGTAGGCGTCCGCCGCCTGGGCGTCGCGCAGCAGCTTCGGCAGCGCTCGGGTCAGCACCCCGTAGCGCGCGTACTGGTAGGTCAGCCAGGCGTGGCTGACCGCCTTGCGGAACTCGGGCAGTGGCGGTGGCACCACCGGCGCGTGGAAGTACTTGCTCATCGAGACGTACCGCTCCAGGGCGGCCCGGATCTCCTCGACCTCGACCTCGTCGATGCAGTTGAGGGCATCGGTACGCCGTTCCGGGTCCTTGCCGAGCAGGAGCTGTACGTCGATCGTGAGCACGTCGGCGATCTCGTAGAGCACGGAGAACTTGTCCAGCCGGCGTACGCCCCGCTCGACCTTGTCGACCCAGCTCTTCGACTTGCCGAGCCGGTCCGCGAAGACCTGCTGGGACAGCTTCCGCCGCCCACGCCAATATGCGACGCGACGCCCGATGGGCAGCTCGTCCACGTCCGTTCCTCCCCTTGTGCCATGCCGGCGGTCCGGGCCGGTCGAGCTCTAAACGGGTGTGGTGGTGCTCGCTGTTCAGGTGTGACGGGGGTGGTGCGGTGGTGCTGGGGCGTACCTCTGTGCGATTTGTGCGTATATGACACGGTCGCACAGCGTGTGCGTCAGGCCGAGGGCTGGCGCTCGTACTTTTCGATGCAAGTTGCAAGTGGCTTTATGCCAGGAGCAACGAATCCACCCGGCGCCGGTGACGGCGCGAAGCTATCGATCTCGTACTGATCGATCCCGGAAGGAGCGGCGTGCCATGTGGGGGACTACCCGACCGCCTATCACCCGTCTGACGACGCTCGAACGGGTACGCCTGCGGCGCGTGGCCGTCCGCTACGCCATGCATGGCTGGGAGGTCACTCCCGGAGCGTTCCTGGCCCGGCACCGGTTCGTCTGTGGCCGCGCCGGCTGCCCCACCACCGGCTGCCACCCGGCACTGGAGGAGTGGGAGGGAGCGGCCAGCTCCGATCCCGCCCGGGTCGCCGCCTGGTGGCGGGTACGGCCGCACGCCGTCCTGCTCGCCACCGGTTACACCTTCGACGTGCTGGAGGTGCCGGCCTACCTCGGCCAGCACGTGCTGGAGGCGACCCGCCCACACCCCGGCGTGACCATTCCCGGACACGACCAGGTACGCGGACCGGTCGCGCTCACCCCCGGCGGCCGGTGGATGTTCCTGGTCCGCCCCGGCGACCCGCTCCGCCCCGAACTGGACCAGTGCCTCTACGTCGTCCGGCACGGTCCGGGCTCGTGGATCCCCGCCCCGCCGACCCGGCTGCCCGAGGGCAGCGTGCGCTGGGTCGTGCCACCGGAGGAGGCCCGCTGGCAACTGCCGGAGTCGTACGCCGTGCAGGAACTGCTGGTGGACGCCCTCCAGGCACACAACCCCGTGCTCCCGGTCGCGCTCCTCCCCGGCCGCCTGCCCGCCCCCCGGCGCGGCTACTGAACCACCGCCGCGCGGCGAGTCGGCACGCGGCACCCAACGTCCGGCCGTGGCCGCGGTCGTTAACGCAGGTGACACAGGCACGGACGGGACCGCGTCGAGCGGACCGGACCGGCGCGCAAACGGGGGATGACATGCGAACCGACGAAACGCTGCCCGCACCAGGCGGGCTGGACGGGGCGGAGCCGGCCACCGGCGCCCCACCGTGCCGCTGGGCGGGAACCCGACCGAAGGGGTCCCGCCCCGGTGGCGCCCGACCGATGGGCTCCCGGCCGGCCGGGACCCACCGCCCGGTGCGCTGATCCGGCCCGACACGGTCGATCAGTCCGCGAACGGCAGGCGGTCGGAACGCGGCGTGCGCCCGTCGTCGGTGACCACGGCCCACTCGTGACCGGCGAGCCGGCCGAGCCAACCGACCCCGGCATGCCCCATCGCCAGCGCCGCGGTGGCGTACGCGTCCGCAGAACCGAGGTCGGTGCCGACCACGGTCACCGACCGCAGCCCACGGGCCGGCGTACCCCGGCGCGGGTCGACCACGTGGTGACCGCGCTCGTACCCGCCGGAGGTGGCGACCGCCAGGTCGGTGCCGTGCACCACCAACGACACCCGGCTCGGGTCCCACGGGTCCTGGATGCCGACCCGCCACGGCTCGCCGGTGTGCGAACGACCCCGGACCCGTACGTCGCCACCGGCGTTCACACAGTGGTTCGGTGCCCCCGCCGCCACCAACCGGTCCGAGGCGACCTGCGCCGACCAGCCCTTCACGTAGCCGGACGGGTCGAGCCGGCCGGTGGCGTACGCGTCGAAGAAGCCGTCGGTCTCGCCCCACAGGTCGGCACAGCGCTCCAGGGTCGCCCGCAGGTCGGTCGACGCCTGGGAGAGCAGCACCTCCCCCCGGTCGAACCGGCTCACCTCACTGTCCGGCTGGTACGTGCTGAACCGCCGGTCCACCTCACGCAACCAGTCGAAGACCTGCCCTGCCAGCTCGTCGAGGCGACCCGGGGGCAGGTCGTCGGCGAGGTCGAGGCTGATCGCCGTACCCATGACGAACTCGACCCGGCGCAGACCCGGCCGCGTCCCCGCAGTGGTCACGACGGCCTCACATCCTGTCCAGCGCGGCCTGCAACGACCGCTTGTACGCGCTGCTGGTCGCGGTGGCCCCGCTGACCGTGTCCGGCGTCCGGCCCTGGTTCGCCGCCGTGACCGCCGCCCCGCCGGTGCCGCTGTAGGCCCGGTCCACCTGGTCGCTCTTGCCGTCGGAGGTGGCCGTCTCGCGCGGCAGCTCCAGCGCGACAACGTTGGTGACCCGGTCACCGGAGACGGTGATCTGCACCTGGACCAGGCCGAAGTCGGCCGCCGGGGTCACCGACCCGTCGATCTTGCGCGGCCCGCTCGCCGGCGGCGGGGCCTTGCTCGTGGTCGTGCCGCCGGGCGGCTTGGTGCTCGGCTTGCCGCTCGGCGTCCTTGACCTGCCGGGTGACGCGCTCGGCGTGCCCGACCGGCCCGGTACGGCCGCCGAACCGGTCGGCGTCGCCGGGTCCGGGGTCGGCTCCGGCGGGGCACCGGCACTCGGGTCGGTCGACGCGCCGGCCGTACCGACCGGCACGTCCTGGGCGGTCGCGGTGGTCGCCGGCCCACCCTTGAGCACCACCAGCAGCGTGGTGCTGGCGGCGAGACCGGTGATGCCGAGAATGGCGCGACGCAAGAAAGGAACCTCCGCTACAGCTCGAACGTGGCCTGGTGGATCTGCCGGCGCGGCACCCCGGCCTTGCGCAGTGCCCGTACCGACTCGCGGATCAGACCCTGCGGGCCGCAGAGGTAGACGTCCCGCTCGGTCAGGTCGGGGACCAGCCGGCGCAGCCCACGCGGGGTGAGGATCTGCTGCGGGCCGGGGTCGTCACGGGAGCCGATGACGTACCACACCTCCGTCTCCCGGGCCTGCGCCAGCCAGTCCAGCTCCCGGCGGAGCAGCACGTCGTCCGGGGTGCTGGCGCGGTAGACCAGCGCCGCACCGGGCGGCAACTCCTCCAGCAGGGCCCGGATCGGCGCGATCCCACTCCCCCCGGCGATCAGCAGTGCCCCCTCACCGACCCGGTGCGCGGCGGTGAACGTACCGCAGGGACCGGAGGTCCAGACCCGGGTGCCCGGCCGGAGCCGGCGCAGCTCGGCGGTGTGCCCGCCGACCACCTTCACGGTCAGCCGCAGCCACCGACCGTTACGCGCGGCCGAGAGCGAGAACGGGTGCGACTGCCACCAGCGCCCGGCGGAAAGGAACCGCCACCGGAGGAACTGCCCGGCGAGCACGTTCAGCCGGTCGAGGTTCCGGCCGGTCAGGTAGATCGAGATGGTGTCCGGGCTCTCCGCCACCACGTCCGCGACCCGGATCCGGTAGCGCAGGTTGAACACCAGCGGCGAGAGCAGCCGTCCCCAGAGCACGGCCACGACGACGAGGGCGTACATGGCGATCCAGCCGGTCCGCACCGGACCCGGCCGGAACAGCTGCTGGCCGTACGTGAACTGGTGGCCGAAGCTGAGCAGCAGCACCGCATAACTGCTCAGATGCAGGAGATGCCAGAACTCGTAGGGCAGGGCGTTGCGGATGAACCGGACACCGGTGAAGCCGAGCAGGAGAACGAGGCCGGCGGCGGCGAACGCGCTCACCATGTCCTCGTAGTCGCGCAGCAACGTGGTCGCCTCGCCGAGGAAGGACTTCCGCTCCACGGCGGCGTATCCGGCGACGGTCAGCGCCACGTGCGCGAGCACGGCCACGAACAGGGTGCCGCCGACGTCCCGGTGCCAGCGGCTGAGCTGCTCGGTGCCGATCCACCGCTCCAACATCCGCAGCCGGCTCATCAGCAGCACCTGGACCAGCAGCAGGTAGCCGGCGATCAGGCCACTGATCCGGCCGGCGGCGGTGAGGCTGGCGAACTGGCTGTTCAGCGAGCCGGGCGCGGTATCCAGCCACCAGGGCAGCACGGCGGCCAGCAACCCCACCCAGAGCAGGAGGACGACCAGCCACCGTCCCACCGGCCCGCGCCGTGCCGGCACCTCGGGCGACGTCGCCGCCGGACTCTCGGACCGGGGCCGGGTCACCGTCCCGGGCCGGGCCGCCCGTTGCGCGGAGTCGTCGAGCGGATGACGCCGCTGCCCGGGGTCCTCCGTGCGGTAACGCTCGGCGGTGGAACCACCCACCTGGTAGCGCCGCACGGCGGAGTCGTCCGTGCGGTAGCTCCGCTCGTAGGCGGAAGCCTGCTGGCCACCGTCGCGGGAGTCACTCCCGGAACGGTGGCCAGTCGAGGTAGACCAGGTCGTCACGCGTACAGCTTGACCGGGGTGATGGTCTGGCGGGGGAACATCTTCTTCACCTCGGCGTCGGTCAGGTCGAATCGGCCCTTCGCCACCGAGCCGTACACGTTGAACATGTTGTTGTACTCCGGTACGTCACCGCTGTCGAGCTTCTCCAGCCCGTTCCAGGTGCCGAGCAGCGAGCCGGCGAGCTTCTTACCGGAGAGCAGGGTGACCACGCCGCCGTGGCCGTGGTCGGTGCCGTTGTTGTTGGAGGCGACCCGACGGCCGAACTCGCTGCTCACCATGACGGTGACGTCCGCGGCGAGGGTCGGGCCGAGGTCGTTGAAGAACGCCGCCATGCCGCTGGCCAGCTCGTTCAGCCGGTTGTGCAGCTGTCCGCCCTTCGCCGTGCCCTGGTTCTCGTGGGTGTCGTAGCCGCCCATGCCGATCGTCGCCACCCGTACGTTGGCGCCGCCCTTGATGAGCTGGGCGAGGGTCCGGAAGGAGTTGCCGATCCCGCTGTACTCGACCCCGGCGGCCGGCTGGTACGGCTTCGCGGCGAGCTGCTGCGCGGTCTTGAGCGCACCCAGGCCGGCGATCACCGACTCCTCGACCGGGTGGTTGATCCCGGTGAAGAGGCCCTGGATGGCCTTGGCGGTGGCGTCCTTGTACTTGCCGTCGCCGTTGAAGCCGAGCGAGCCGACGTTGTTCAGCGAGAGCGCGCCGTTGTTGCCGACCAGCGACCGGGGCAGTGTGCTGCCGACCCCGACGCTGCGGAACGCGGTGCCCGGGCCGAGCGCGTCGACCAGGGTGTCCAGCCAACCCCGGCCGCCGGTCTCGTTCGGCAGCCCGCCGAGGTTGCAGGCGTCCGCGGCCTGGAAGTGGCTGCGGGAGACGCGCGGGTCGGAGGCGGCCGGGACGAAACCGAGCTGGCCGGCGTCGAGGAACCTCTGCAACGGGGCGAACGCGCTGGTCAGCTTGAAGCCCCGGTCGAGGGCGATCGAGTCGTTGCCGAGCAGCAGGTCCGGCCGGGCCTTGCTGAGCACCGGGTCGTTCTCCGGGGCGATCAGGCTCAGCCCGTCCAGCCCGCCGTAGAGGAAGACGTGGATCAGCGTGCCGCCGGGAGTGGCGGCGAAGGACGCCTGGGTGGAGACGAACTGGGTGGTGGCCAGGGCGGTCACGGTGGCGGCGGCACCGGCGACGAACGTACGGCGGGTGACGCCCCGCCCGTCCTGCTGGGCCTCCTCCACTTCGGACAGGTCGAGGAAGTCCCCGCGTACGGCGGCGTTCTCGGCCGTCACCGCGGCGTACTCCGCGCGCAGCACGGCCTCGGTCCGGTTCGGGGCGAGACGCCGCAGGTCGGGGCAGTCGGGGTGCAGGGGGTACGAGTGCACAGTCTTCTCCACTGTTAGCTCACCGGAGGTGGTGCTGGGGGGAGGCGAGCAGGGCCCGCGCGACGGCGGTGATCGCGCCGTTGAACGTGGCGTCGACCTTCGTCGCCGCGGTCACCCCGGCGATGCCGAGAATCAGGTTCTTCTCCTTGTCCGTCAGCTTCTGGTGCACCAGCCGCTGGGCAAGGACGTCGAGGTACGCCCCGGCGGTGGCCGGCGGAGCCGCGACCAGCTTCTCCGGCGCTGTGTAGGAGAACACCTTCCGGTTTCCGTTGATCACGTCGTGGGCCTCGTTCCAGCCGGCGACCATGGTCCCGGCGGAGGTCCAGGCGACGTAGACGTCGGGGTAACCGTTCGGGGTGGAGAGACCGGCCGGGAACTGGCCCATGTCCTCCATCTTGTTCTTGAGCTGGCTGAGCCCGTCCGCGAACGGGGTGCGGCGCAGGTCGTCCCGCTTCTTGTAGTCGGGCGAGGGGTCCGGCTGCATCCCGAGCACCCGGTAGGTGGCGACCAGGTACTCCATCGGACGGCGCACCTTCTGCCCGACCGAGCCCCAGAACTCGGTGGAGCTGAACAGGGTCATCAGCGTGGGCTTGATCGCGCCCTTGTTCGCGCTGTACGTCTTGGCCAGCCGCTCGACCAGTGCCTTCGGCGGGGTGTCCGAGACGAACCGGGTGGCCAGACTCTGCGCGACGTAGTTCGCGGTGGAGGGGTGCAGGGCGAGGTGCCTCAGGTACGCCTTGATCACCGCCTCGCCGTCCTCGGCGGAGCTGTTGGCGCTGGTGAAGCCGAGGATGCTCACCTTGCCGACGTAGTGCCGGTTGGCGCGGTAGACGTACTCGTCCTTGTCCACACCGAGGCCGGTCTGGAGCATCGCCGCCTGCCGGACGTCCATCTCGGTGTAGCCGCCGTCGACGCCGACCGAGTAGAGCTCCAGGTTCTCCCGGGCCAGGTTCTCGTTGATCGCGTCCTTGTGCGACTGGCTCTGGTTCAGGTACGTCAGCAGAGCCGGGTGGGTGTTCGCGGCCACCAGCATGTCGGCGTAGTTGCCGAGCGCGTGCTTGCGGATGACGTCCCGGTCGAACGAGGCGCGCTGGATGTCACCGCCGTCGAAGTACGCCGCCACGTGCAGGAAGTCGTTCCAGAAGTCGACCATCACCTCGTAGAGCTGGCGGTCGGACCAGATCTGCCGGGCGATGGTCGCCCAGATGAACTCCTCGTCGGCGTTGTCGACGTTCTTGACCGTGTCGCGGCGCTCACGAAGCTGCTTGATGGACATGTTCAGCGTGGGCAGTTCGGAGAGCTTCAGCTCGGCCCGGGTGGGGGCGATCTTGTCCGGGTCGAGCTGCCGGCGCAACCACTCGTCGATGCCCAACGTCTTGATCTCGGTCAGCAGCTTGGGCGTCGCGCCGAAGGTGGCCCGGGTGGCGAGGTGCCGGATCGGGTCCTTGGCCAGGACGGTCTTGACCGTGACCTCGGTCTGCGCCGCCGCGATCCCGGGGCCGCCGAGGGTACGGCCGCCGGCCGGGCTGTTCTTCTTCAGCTCCTGCCCGGCCTTGGAGCCCATGTAGCTTTCGTTCTGCTCGGTGTAGGTGCGCACCGTGCTCGGCTGCTGGCCGCTCGGGCGGTCGGCGGTCCCGTCGGTGATCGCCGCGGCGGTGGCGTTGCCACCGTCACCGCCGAACGGGGTGTGGCCGAGGATCTTGTCGGCCAGTCCGGTGCCCCGGGAGGCGACCGCGATCGCACCGGCACCGGCCACCACCGCGGCGGCCCCGGTCAGCGCGATCAGTGCCCGGCGACGACCGTTCGACCTACCCGGTCCCTCGTCGTCGTCCTCCAGTTCGGGCAGTTCGCCCGGTACGGCGTACGAGTGGCGGTCCTCCGGTTCCAGCCCTTCCGGGCCGACCCACTGCGGTCCGCGCCGCCCGCCCGCCCGGTGCTCCTCGGTCCACTGGTCGACCTGTTGGCCGGACTGCTGGTGCGCCCACTGGGCGGCCGGCTGGGAGTAGCCGGAGTATTGCGGGTGACCCGCCGACCGCGGGTAGCGCGCGTCCGGGTAGCCGTCGGACCCGGGCGCCGGGCGGCTGTACGACGGGCCACCGGGCGCGGCCCGGTATCCGTCGGCGCCGGGCTGGGGTCGACCGTCCCAGGGGCTGTCGTCACGCGATCGGCGTGGTGGCACATTCTGGTCAGCCATGTACCAATCCGTCTGCTGAGGCACGCCGGGTTCAGCTCCGCGACAATCAGCGGGGCGCGTTCTCCAGCGGCGGTTCTTGGGGGGTTGCTACGGCAAAGTAGCCAAGGGGCCGACCCGCTTCAAGATGGCCGAAATTGCACTCCAACGCCGACTTAAGGCTCGGCTCAGGGGAGTCGTCGGTACGCGGTATCACCCGGATCGGGCCGGGGTGGGCGCGAGCAGCGCCGATGCTGTCGGGCCGGTGCCCGCGACACCGTCCGTAACCTGCGTGAATGAGAGAAAGGGAATCGGCAGCAAAGGCAAACTTAAGGATGGATTAAGTGAAACCTGTGTCGTACCCGTTGGCATGCGGAGTCGCTTTACCGGGCGCCGTCACGGTCGGTAGCAGGGGCAGGAGTGAGAGCGGCCCCGGATCGGGTATCCCCGCGTCGGACAGTTGACGCGTGAGGGGAAGGCTGCCGCCATGCTCAGCAAAGAGGATCAGCGTCGGTTCGACGAGATCACCCGACAGCTGAGAATCAGCGACCCGGACTTCGTCGCCCGACTCAGTGATCGTGTGCAAGCCCGCCGGGGCAGACTCCTGCTCCTGTTGACCGTCATACTCTGGAGCGCCGTACCGGCCGTGGTCGTGATCGGCGGTTGGGTGGCTGCCGTGATGGCGCCGGTCGTACTCGCCGCCGCCAGCGTGCTGGCCTGGCGGGTGCGCCGACTGCACCATTGACCGGCCGGCGTCACCGATCCGCCCGGCGTCACTGTTTTCGGGCTGGCGTCACCGATCCGGCTGGCGTCACTGTTCCGGCTGGCCGAAACGGGCGTACGCCCGGTGTAGGCGTTCGACCAGCCCGGGACCGCCGATCGCCGCCGCCGGGGCGCCGAGCTGCCGCAACAGCAGGTCCGGCTCGGTGGCCAGAATCGGCGCCGGGTCCGGCAACGGCACCGGCGGCAGCCAGAAGCGGTCGATCGCCGTAGCCAGGGCCGCATCGGGCAGATCGGCCAGGGCCAGCTCGGCGCCGACGGACGGTGCCGCGACGGCCCGGCCGGCGGTGCCGGGCAACGGCTCGGCCGAGGCCGGCTCCTCCAGCCCGGACGGCGTGCCCTCGGCGCGCAGCGTACGGAGCCGGTCGAGCAACTCCTCCCGGGTCCGGCCCCGCCAGTGCAACAGCTGGAACGGGTCGGCGTCGAACGCCTCGGCGAGCAGGTAGAACGACGCGGCGAGATGCTTGCACGGCACCGCGAAGTCGGGGCAGTCGCACCGCATCGTCAGGTCGCCGACCGTCGCCGGGAAGAGCGGGGCGTCCGCCTCGGCGAACACCTCCTCCAGTTCCGGTGGCAGGTCGCCGGCGAGCAGTTGTGCGCTGAACAGCGCCTGCCCGGCGAGCACCGTCTCGATCCGGACCCAGACCGGTTCGGCGTACGGGCGCAGCCGGACCGTCACCCGGTACGGCTTCGGGCGGGAGCCCTGCACCACGGCCGTCACCACGCCCGGGGTGACCTCCAGGGAGAGCACCTGACCGGCGCGGGCGTACGCCCGGCCCCGGGTCAGCCGGGTGCCGAGCGCGAACGACTCCAGTACGTCGACGAACCGCCGGGACCACCAGGACGAGCCGATCGCCCCCCGGGCGGTACGTGCCCGCAGCCCACCGTCGACCTTGCGTGGCCGGCCGAAGTCGGCGAACCGCCCCGAACCCGCCCCCGTCGACTCGCTCACTCGACCACCGCCCCGGCCTCCAGCGCGAACAGTCCGCGCAGCTCCGACGTGGACAGTTCGGTCACCCACTGCTCACCGGTGCCGACGATCTTCGTGGCGAGCCCGCGCTTCTCCGCGATCATCGCGGAGATCTTCTCCTCGACCGTGCCGGCGCAGACGAACTTGCGTACCTGCACCGCCCGGCGCTGACCGATCCGGAAGGCCCGGTCGGTGGCCTGGTCCTCGACCGCCGGGTTCCACCAGCGGTCCACGTGCACGACGTGGTTGGCGGCGGTGAGGGTCAACCCGGTGCCGCCGGCCTTGATCGAGAGTACGAAGAGCGGTGGTCCGGCGTCGGACTGGAACCGGGCCACCAGGTTGTCCCGTGCCGCCTTGCCGACCCCACCGTGCAGGTAGAGCACCTCGCGCCCGAGCCGGGCCGACAGGTGCGCCCGGAGCATGTTGCCGAACTCGGCGTACTGGGTGAAGAGCAGCGCCTTCTCCCCCGCCGCGAGCACCTCGTCGACGATCTCCTCCAGCCGGGCCAGTTTGCCCGAGCGGCCGGTCAGGTTCGACCCGTCGCGCAGCAGTTGCGCCGGGTGGTTGCAGACCTGCTTGAGTTTGGTCATCGTGGCGAGCACCAGACCGCGTCGCTCGATCCCGCTGCTGGACTCGATCCGGGCCATCATGTCGTCGACCACCGCCTGATAGAGCGAGCCCTGTTCGGCGGTGAGGTTGCAGAGCACCTCCATCTCCAGCTTCTCCGGCAGATCGGAGATGATCGACTTGTCGGTCTTGGTACGCCGCAGCACGAACGGGCCGGTGATCCGCCGCAACCGCTGCGCCGCGTCGTCGTCGCCGTGCCGCTCGATCGGCACCGCGTACCGCTTCTTGAACGCGGTGGCGGTGCCGAGCAGGCCCGGGTTCGCGAACTCCATGATCGACCAGAGGTCGGCGAGACGGTTCTCCACCGGCGTACCGGTGACCGCGATCCGGTGCCGGGCGGGCAACGCGCGGACCGCGGCGGCCTGCCGCGTCGCGGCGTTCTTGATCGCCTGTGCCTCGTCCACCACCAACCGGTGCCAGTCGACCTCGGCCAGCTCCACCGCGTCCCGGGCCGCCACCGAATAGGTGGTCAGCACCAGGTCCGCGTCCCGCACCGCCTCGGTGAACGTGCCGCCCCGCGCCCGCTCGGCCCCGTGGTGCACGTGTACGCGCAACCCCGGCGCGAACTTCGCCGCCTCCCGCTGCCAGTTGCCGACCAACGACATCGGACAGACCAGCAGGGTCGGCCCGCACCCCGGCTCGTCACCGGCGAGCAGGGCCAGCAACTGCACCGTCTTGCCCAGCCCCATGTCGTCGGCGAGCACCCCGCCGAGCCCCAGCGACTGAAGGAACGCCAACCAGGCCAGACCCCGTTTCTGGTACGGCCGCAGCGTGCCCCGGAACCCGTCCGGCTCGTCGCGCGGGGTGAGGTGCCGCTCGGCCTGACCGGCGAGCAGGTCACCGAGCGGGCCGTCCGCGGTGACCGTCAGCACCGGCAACGCGTCCGGCTCGTCCGGCGTGGCCAGCCCCATCCGCAGCAGGTCACCGACGGTCAGTTCACCACCGTCGCGGAGCAGCTTCAGACCGGCGGCCAGCCGTCGGGCGTCCAACTCGACCCACTGCCCGCGCAGCCGTACCAGCGGGCTCTTCAGCTTGGCCAGGTCCCGCAGTTCCCGGCCGGACAGGGGCTGGTCACCGAGGGCCAGCTCCCACTTGTAGTCGACCAGCGCGTCGAGGCCGAGCGAGCTGCGAACCGCGACCGTGCCCGGCGCGGTACGGCTCTTCGCCTGCAACCGGGCCCCGAGCCGGGCACTCGGCCGTGACCACCAGGACGGGAGCAGCACCCCGAAGCCGGCCGCGTGCAGCACCGGCGCCCCGTCACGGAGAAACCGGTGCGCCCCCTCGGTGTCCAGCGCCAGCCCGTCCGGCATCGCCGTACGCAGCGCCCCGGTCAGCTCCGGCCAGAGCCGGCTGGCCCGACCGAGCTCCGCCAGGAGCGTCTCCTGCGGGGCGTCGAGGTGCCGGGCCAGTGCCCGCAGCCCGCCCCGGGTCTGCCAGATCCGGTCCGCGCCGACGATCAGGCTCGGCTCCTCGGCGGACTGGAGCGCGAACTCGACCCGCCACCCGTCCCCGTCGTCCACCTCGATCCCGACCCCGTCGCCCCGCCCGTCGGCGCCGCCACTGACGCCGTCCTCGCCCTCCCCGACCAGGTCGGCGTCGGGTGCCGGCGGCTCGACCAGCCGGAAGCAGGCCCGTACCGGGCTGCCCGCCGCGTCCCGCTGCCAGACACCGATCTCCCCGACCAGGGTGCCCAACGCCGCCGGGGTGATCGGGAACCGACGCTCCCGCCCGGTCAGCGCCCGCAGCCAGGCCCGTACGCCCGGCGAGACGCCGGTGGCCCGGGAGTCGATCAGGCGTACGCCCTCCAGGGCGGTCCGGGCGGCGGCGTCGGTGAGCGTTTCCAGAGCGTCGGCGACCAGCGCGGCGGCGGAGGTTTCCGGCTCGGCGGCCCGTACGGCCGGCGGCAGCGCCATCGCCAGGGCGCGTGCACGGGCCGCGTCGGCACCGGTGAGCAGCGGACGCCAGACCGCGACCGCCGTACCGTCGGAGCCGTCCGGACCGGCCAGCACCCCGGGCAGCGTACGGCCCCGGCTCACCAGGTCGGTGGCGAAGCCGGCGAGTTCCTCGACCAGTCGCAGTGTCCCGCCCCGGACCACGGTCGAGGAGGCGGCGAGCGCGAGCAGGACCGGCAGGGCGTGGTCGGCGTCGTACTCCAGGGTCGGCACCCGCCAGGCGGCCAGGGTGAGCCGACCGGTGGCCGGTCCGGCCTGGTCGGCCCCACGGACCAGCTCCGGTGAGTCGGCCGGGGCGCCGGCCCGGGTCGGCAGCGTGAGCAGTGCGGTGCTGGTCGCGGCCTTCGCGGCGACCTCGCCGAGCGTGTCGGCGAGCGCGGCGTAGCCGGCGGCGAACGGGTGCCCGCGCTCGCGCCCCACCCGCCGCGCCGGTGCCATGCCCAGCGCCGCGTCCTCCGCCCAGAGTGCCAGCCGGCCTCCCACCAGCCACACCCCGTGCACCACCCGCAAGGAAGGGCCCCTTCTTATCGTTTTCGGTAGAGGAAGGGTCCCTTCCTAACACCTCAGGCTAGTCAGCCGGTGGAGCCACCCGGCGGACGCGCGGTCCGGTGTTACCAGCCTCTCGCCCCGGCCAGCCGCTCCGCCCGACTAGCCTCGGCAGGATGACCGAGTCGACGACGAAACGGAACGCCGTGGTGATCCCCGGCGGGCAGTTCGGGCCGTACGTGCCGCTGCTGATGTACGCCGCCGACGCGGCGGAGGTCCGGGGAGCCGCGATCCGCGCGATCTCCTGGCCGGGGCCGGAGCAGCCGATGGAGGTGCCGCCGGACGACCGGCAGGGTTGGGTGACCGCCCGGGTCGCTCCGGTGCTGGACGGGCTGGAGACACGAACGGCGCCGCCGGACGAGCTGACCGCTCCCCCGCCGGATGGCCTTCCGCTGCTCATCGGCAAGTCGTTCGGGACGTACGCGACCGCCCTCGCCGCCGACCGGGGACTGCCGGCGGTCTGGCTCACCCCGCTGCTGGTCCACGAGCCGGTGGTGGCGGCGCTGCGGCGGGCGACCGCCCCGGCGCTGCTGATCGGGGGCACCGCCGACCCGACGTGGGACAGCCGGCTCGCCCGCCAGCTCTCGCCGTACGTGCTGGAGGTGACCGACGCCGACCACGGCATGTACCTGCCCGGTCCACTCGCCGGCTCGGCGGCGGTGCTCGGCCGGGTCGCCACCGCGGTCGAGGAGTTCCTGGACAACACACTCTGGCGCTGAACGCCCGCCGCCCGATACGGCCGGACCGCCCCACCCCCGGCGGGGGCGGGACGGTCCGGGACTCTCCGTTATCCGGTCAGCCGCGCGGAGTGACGTTGACCGTCACGGTGATCGGCGTCGCCCCGACCTTCGCCGCGTTGCTGGTCACCATCACCGTGGCGGCGTGCACACCCGGCGCCAGACCGGTGGTGTCGATGGTCAACCCCACCTCGGCCTTGCCGCCAGGGGCGAGCTGCCCGTTCGGGTTGGTCACGGACACCCACGGCACGTCGCTGTACGCCGGGAGGGCACCGTTGATGTGGTAGGCCACCGCCCTGCCCGGGGACCGGACGGCCTGGCCGACCAGCCACAGGTCACCGTGCTCGTCGATGTCGAGCCCGGCACCGCTGACCGGGTCGGCGTCCGGGTCCGGAGCCGAACCGAGCGTGGCGCAGGTGTTCGGGTCGAGCGCCCAGACCGCCTCACCGACGTTGTTGTTGTTGAGCCCCCAGAGCACGTTGTGCTCCTCGTTGAGCGCCAGACCGCCGACCCACGGCACGGTGGGGGTGCACTCACCGAGCACCGATCCGGGCTGGGCGTGCGAGAACCCGGCGAGGTGTCGGATCACCGTGTTGGCCGGCGTGTAGGTGGCGATGTAGAACGTGTCGTCGCTCGCGCGGTAGGCGAGCCCGTACGAGTTGTCCCCGGACCAGGGGCCGGCGATGGTCTCCTTCGTCTCCAGGGTGTCCGGGTCGAAGCACTCGATCGGGCTGCCACCGGTGATCGAAAATCCGGTGGCGCACATCAGGTCCCGGTCCGCCACGTAGGTCATGTCGGTGTAGGAGACACCGGTCGCGACCGCGCCCGTACCCAGCAACTTGCCGTTCCGGTCGAACTTCTGCAGCTTGCCGGTGAAGTACGTGTCGACGACGTACACCTCGCCGTTGCGGTAGCCGATGCCCACCCCGCTGAACAGACCGCTGAGCGGGAAGGACCCGAGCACCTGGCCGGGTGCCGAGGCCGGCGGCGTCGGCGAGTCGATCTCCCGCGCCTGCCAGTTGGCGTCGAGGTCACCCCGGTTGGTCAGGCTCACCGTCGCGGTCCGGGTCCCGCCGGCCCGCGCGGTCACCGTCACGGCGCCCTTGTTGCTGACCAGCAGGGGTGTACGTAGCGCGATGTCGTGCTTGACCACGCTCGCCTCGGCGACCGTCAGGGTTTCGGCCGGCAGGTCGTACCCGAAACTTGTCGCGGTCACCGAGAGCTCACCGGCGGGCACCTCGGCCTGGTAGAACCCGTCCTTGTCGCTGGTCACGGTCACCGGGGCCGGTACGCCCGGCGCCTGGATCCGTACGGTCGCGTCGGCCAGCGGCTGCCGGTCGTTCGCGTCGCGTACGGTGCCGCGCAGCACCCCGGTGCCCGGCACCCGGAAGGTCACCGCGGTACCGGCGTCGAGGGCCGCCTCGTTCGCCGAGTACGTCAGGGCGGTACCGGCCGGCTTCTCCGCGATGCCGACCGTCGCGGTCGCACCGGTCGCGCCCTGGGCGAGGTTGCGGTACTGGAGGGTCACCGTCCCGTTCTCGGCGAGCACGATCTGGAAATCCAGCCGGCTCTTCGGCGAACTCTTCAGCGCGGCCCGGGTCCAGCTGATGACGAACTGGCGGTTCGGGGTGCTGCCGGACGTCTTCGTCCGGACGGTGGAGACGTTGTCCAGCACCAGGTCGTCCCAGAACGCGTGGACGGCGGCGGCCGGCACCGACAGCGCGGGCAGCGCCGCGTTGTCGCCGGTCGAGGTGGTCGCGCCGGTACCGAAGGTCAGGTAACCGTCGGTGTGCACGCTGGCACCGGTGTAGGTGGTGCCGTAGAACGTCACCGGGAACGGCAGTTCGACGACGCGGCTCGCCCGGTCACCGGTGAGCGGGAGGACGCTGCCGCCGTTGACCCAGGCGGTGTCGGCGACACCGGCGGCGTAGCCGTACGCGTCGGTCTTGGCCTCCAGGGTCACGTCCAGGGTCTCGTCGCCGTCGACGGTGAACGGCACGGTCTTGCGCGCCAGCCAGCGCCCGTGCGTGACCTGCACCTCGTAGTCGGCCTCGGGAAGCAAACCGGTGTACGTGCCGTCGGCGCCGGTGGTGAAGCCCGGGAAGGTCTCGCCGACCAGGCTGACCTGCGCGCCCACCACCGGACGTCCGGCCGGGTCGGTGACCGTGCCGTGCACCGCGTGCCACGGCACGGACTCGGAGAGGTCGACCGTCAGGGTGGCCGTACCGTCACCGGCCACGGTGATCGTCTGCTGCCGGGTCCGCTGCCCGAAGAAGCTCGCGGTCAGGGTGTACTCGCCGGCCGGAACCCGGCCCAGCTGCACCGTGCCGTGCTCGTCGGTACGGGCGCTGCGGTCGACCGTGTCGGAGGTGAGCGTCACCTTGGTGCCGGGCAGCGGCTGTCCGCCCCGCGTCGCGGTCACCACGACACCGCCGAGCTGGGCACTGGAGGCCGCGGTCACCAGGGCGTACGCGTCGAGCAGACCCTCGCCGTAGACGTTGTTGTCGGCGGCGGTTCCACCGCACTGCCGGTCGTCGACGTCGTGCGCGGTGCGGTCGAGCAGTTCGCGGGTGGTGGCCACGTCACGCCGGAGGTTCGGCACGGCCGACCAGGCCAGGGCGACGGCACCGGCGACGTGCGGCGCGGCCATCGAGGTGCCGTTGTCCGCGCCGTACTCGTTGCCGGGGCGGCTGGAGACGATGTTGACGCCGGGGGCGGCGATGTCCGGCCGTACCGTGGGGTCGCCGTCCTTGCCTCGGCTGGAGAAGGGGGCGATGGTGCCGGTGTTGTCGACCGCGCCGACGGCGTAGACGCCCGGGTTGACCGCCGGGTAGCCGGCCGTGTTGCAGGGGCCCCATTCCTTTTCCCCGTCGTTGCCGACGGAGTAGACCGGGAAGATGCCGGCCGCCAGCCAGGTGTCGATGATCTGCTCGTAGAAGTTCTCGCCGTCGTTGGCGCCGCCCCACGAGTTGTTGATGATGTCGGGGGCGAGGTCCGGACGCGGGTTCTGGTTGAACCGGTCGGTCGGAGCGAGCATCCACTGACCCGCGGCGAGCAGGTGCGGGTCCTCGCAGAAGGAGTCTCCGCACCCCTTGGCCGCGATCCAGGTCGCCCCGGGGGCCACGCCGACGACCGTGCCGGCGCCGTCGTCGCCGACCATCGTGCCGACGGTGTGCGTACCGTGACCGATGTTGTCGCACGGGGTGGCGCCGCAGCCGTTGGTCGGGTCGAACCAGTTGTAGTCGTGGCTGAACGTTCCCTTGCCCGTGTTGCCACGGTACTGACGTACCAGCGCGGGGTGGTTGTACTGGACGCCGGTGTCGATGCTGCCGACGACGATGCCCTCGCCCCGTACGCCGTACTCGTTCCACACCTTGTCGGCGCCGATCTGGCTGAGGTTCCAGGGCACCGTGGCGCTGGCGGTCGCACCGGAGGACGCGGTCGGTTCCTCCAACGTGGTGTGTCCGACCGGGGCGATCCGGGCGACGTCGGCCCGCTTGGCGAGTTCGGTGACGAGGTCGAGGGTGCCGGTCACCTCGATGACGTTCGCGATCCAGAAGGGCGTGAAGTCGGCCTTGCGCTCCCGCAGCAGCGACCGCAGCCCACGCTGGGTCTGCTCGGCGTGCGAGACCTTCGTCTGGTAGACGCGGGTCGTACGCGCGATCCGGCCGGCCTTGCCGGCAGCCGTCCGCTCGACCCGGTCGAGCTCGGCCTCGTCGAGCTTGAGCTCGTCGGCCAACTCCACGAAGAAGCTCATGCTGGCGCCGGCGGAGAGCGGCTGGAGCAGCCGGGGGTCCACCTTGCGCAGCGGGTCCACCGTCGCGCTGGTGGGCGCGGCCGTTGCCGCGCCAGCGGGCAGCACGAGTACCGCGGCGAGTGCCGCGGCCACGCCCGCTGCCCAGCGCGGGATTCGCCGTCTGGATGTGAACATCAGGGTTGTCCTTCCTCACGGCGCCGAGGGGTTCGGGCGCCGCCGTCGCCGATTGTGCGGCGACCTGAGGCGTGGCCTGGTGCGCCGCCACTGGCGGAGCAATGACATGACGTATCTCCGCCACAACTGTTAAACCAAACAGCACCGGCGTGTTACCGACGATGATCAAAGTCATCGGCCCGTAACACCGCTACCGGCCGGACCGGTCCACCGTCGGCGGATCCGGGCCCCGCTCATCCCGGACAAATCCAGAGGCGGGGCGCGCCGTCGGCCCGTACCGTGCTGGCACATGACGATTGCCATCCGCGCGTTCGACCCCGGCAGCCCGACCGCGGCCACCGACAGCGAAGCCGCCGCCGAGGTGTTGCGCGCGGCGCTGCCGTACCTGGTGGTGACCCCTCGGACGCTCGGCTGGCAGGTGGCGAACTCCCCGGCCGCGCAGCACCACCGGCTGCTCCTCGCCGAGGAGGACGGACGGCTGGTCGGTGCCGCTCGGACCGGAATCTACTACGACAGCAGCGAGCCGGGGCAGGCGTACCTGAACCTCTACGTCCATCCCGAGCTGCGCGGCAGGGGCGCCGGCCGCGCCCTGCTGGCGGCTGGCGAGGCGTACGTGACCGGTCTGGGTGCCCGCACCAACTTCTGCTGGTCGCTCGATGACGAACACTCGATCGCGTTCGCCGAACGTAACGGCTACCGGCGTGGCCGGTCGGCGCACTTCCAACGGCTGCCGCTCACCGACGGATCACTGCCCCCGCTGCCGCCCGTCCCACCGGGGGTCGAGGTGCGTACCGGGACGAGTTTCGGTGACGACCTGCGGGAGATCTGGGCGGCGGACAACGAGACGAGCGGGGACGTGCCCGACGACGTGGATCCGGCGCCGATCGACTACGACGTCTGGTTGGCGCAGTACTGGGAGCATCCGGAGCACGACCGGGAGCTCACCTCGGTGGTGACGGTCGACGGCGTTGTGGCCGCGCTCAGCTTCGCGATCACCGACGGCGCCAGCCGTTACATGTCCGGGCTGGCCGGTACCCGGCGGGCGTACCGGGGACGGGGTCTGGCGAAGTTGGCGAAGTCCTCGTCGCTGCACCGGGCGCGGGCGGCCGGCTACACCGAGGCGTTCACCAACAACGACGCCGGCAACGAGCCGATGCTGGCGATCAACAGGTGGTTCGGCTACGAGCGGTGCGCGACCGAGATCCGCTGGGTGCGTGAGCTGACCGGATGAGTCCGGCGGCGACCACCGGTTGCGGTTGGCCGCCGCGCTGAACGGCTGCGGGCCGGTCCCGGCGCGGGCAAGATGGGGACATGGGAGCGACGGCTCAGGTCCCGCTGGTCGGCGGGGTGGCCGACGGTGCGGTGGTCACCGTCGAACTCGACCGCAATGGACGTCCGCCGCTGGTGCACCCGCATCTCGGCGAGGGCGGCCTGGCCCGCGCGGAGATGTACGAGTTGGAGTCCGCGCGCGACGAGGGACCGCCCTGGGTCTACCGCTGGCGGGGCCCGGTCGCCTGAGGCACGTACCGCAGCGGGCCGCCCGCCGATCAGAGGCGGTTCAGCACCGGGGTGATCAGCTGGCTGGTCAGCCTGGCCTGTTCCCGTACCTGCTCGACCCGCTGGGCGGTGCCCTCGGCTCGGGCCTCCCGTTCGTCCCAGAGCTGGTCCACCTCGGCCAGCAGCGGCCCCTCGACCTCCCGGGCGAGTCCGCTCAGGGCCGGCACTCCGATTCGCTGGGCGAAGTCGAAGACCTTGCCCGCGTACGGCAACGGCAGGAACGGCACACCGGACATCGCGGCGAAAATCAGGAAATGCAGCCGCATCCCGACAGCCATGTTCAGATGCGACATCAGCCCCAGGAGCTGCCGGGGCGTGTAGTCGCCATGGAGGATCCGGCCCTTGTCGGCGGCGGTCATGTGGGACAGCACGCCGTGCGAGTGCTTGATGTCGTCCCGCTCCATCGGCACGAAGAGCACGTTCGCGTCGAGCCGCCGGACCAGGAAGTCGCCGATCTGGGCCAGCAGCCGGTGGTAACCGTCGACGTCCAGCCGCGAGGCCGCCCGCCCCGGCTCCCGTACGCTCATGCCGACCAGCCGCCGGCCAGGGCGTACGCCCTCCCGGTGCAGCAACGACATCGGGAACTCCTCCGGTTCGAGCAGGAAGGCCGGGTCGGCGGTGACGGTGATGGGACGGTTCACCCCGATCCCCTCCAGCACCAACTCCGACTCGTCGTCACGTACGGTCACCTCGACGGCGGCGTCGAGGCTCTGCTGCACCATCGAGCAGTCGACCGGATCGCTGAGCGGGCCGGCGCCCACCGCGTACGTGAACACCGGCAGCCCCCGCTCCTGGGCGGCCAGGACCAGCCGCAGGTAACGCCGCGCCTCGCTGTCGTAGAGGATCCCGCCGCCGCCGAGGATCAGCAGGTCGAGGCGGGCGATCGTGGCCGAGGACTCGGCCCGCCTGATCCCGTCCCACGCCGCGGGCTCCACGCCCGGGTGGGTACGGGCGGTGTGCTCCGGGTTACGGGAGAAGACGATGATGCGGGCGTCCGGGCGGATGGCACGTACGTCGCCCAGTAAACCGGTCAGGATCGCCTCGTCGCCGAGGTTGCGGCCCCCGTACGAGCCGATCACGCCGATGGTCGGTCCGCCGCCGTCCGACATCTCCACCCCCCGGTATTGGGAACGGCCTACCCACTCCGGCCGCCCCCATGCCTACCGGCCCCGGGCGTTTCAGCCCTCCCCGAGCACCGCCCCCAGTCGGATGGCGAATCAGGTCAGTTCGGACAGGACCCGGGTGCCGAAGACGTCGAGGAAGTCACGCTGGTCCCGGCCGACGTGATGCAGGTAGATCTCGTCCACGCCCAGATCGGCGTACTCCCGCAGCCACTGGAGGTGCCGTCCCGGGTCGCTGGAGACAAGGACGTGCTCGCGCATGTCGTCCGGCCGGACGTACGCGGTGGCGCGGGCGAACTCGGCCGGCATCGTCAGGTCCCAGGCGACGTCACTGCCGAGAATCCCGGTACGCCACTGCTCGTGCGCGATCCGCAATGCCTTCTCCTCGTCCCGGTCCCAGCTCAGGTGCACCTGGAGCTTCACCGGTTTCCCCGCCCCGCCGCCCTCCCGGTACGCCTCGATCACCGGCCGGAGCTGTGCCACCGGCCGGTTCACGGTGATCAGACCGTCGGCCCAGGAACCGACCCAGCGGGCGGTCTCCGGGCTGACCGCCGCACCGAAGATCGGCGGCGGCTGCGCCGGACGGGTCCAGAGCGTGGCCCGGTCGACGGTGACCAACCCCCGGTGGCTGACGCACTCACCGGCGAAGAGCGCCCGCATCACCTCGACCGATTCGAGCAGCCGGGCGTTGCGTTCGTCCTTTGCCGGCCAGCGCTCGCCGGTGATGTGTTCGTTGACCGCCTCGCCGCTGCCGACCGCCATCCAGAACCGGTCCGGGAACATCTCCGCCAGGGTCGCGGCGGCCTGGGCGACGATCGCCGGGTGGTAACGCTGCCCGGGGGCGTTGACCACACCGAACGGCAGGTCGGTGGTGGCGAGCGCGGCCCCCAACCAGGACCAGGCGAACCCGGACTCGCCCTGCTCGGGGCCGAACGGTGCGAAGTGGTCGGAGCACATCGCCCGGGTGAAACCGGCCTGCTCGGCGGCCCGTACCTGGCGCAGCAGCTCGCTCGGCGGAAGTTGCTCGTGCGATGCGTGGAACCCGTACGTGGTCACCCGGACCTCCCGGTGGTCGTCTCGACAGTGTCGACGTTCCAGATGCCCACTTCGCCGAATTCTCGAACCCGACCGCGCGCACCCTGATCAGCGCCCTGCGTGACCGGCTGCTCGAGCCGTGAAGGAGCCGGCGGGATCAGGGTTCGACGAGCGCGGTCTGGACGACCTGTATGCCGTCACGGCGCCGCACCAGCGTGCCACGACCCGGTGGTAGCGCCGTGGGCCGGACGCTGCCGGCCACCGCACCCTCCTCGCGGTTGCCGGACATCACCAGGGTCGGGGTGTCGATCTCGCGCAGGCGTTGCAGGACCGGCTCGTACAGCGCCCGGGACACCCCGTTCATCCGCCGGGACACGATCAGGTGCAGTCCGATGTCCCGGGCGTGCGGCAGCAGTTCGAGCAGGACGGCCAGCGGGTTGCTGCCGCCGGTGGCGACCAGGTCGTAGTCGTCCACCAGCACGTACAGTTCGGGTCCGGTCCACCAGGAGCGGTCGCGTAGCTGTTGCGGGGTGATGTCCGGGCCCGGCAGCCGCGCCTCCATGGCGGTGCGGACCTCGCCCAGCACCTGACCGGAGACCTGGTTGGAGGAGGCGTAACCGATCAGGTGCTTGCCCTCGACCGCCCCGAGCAGGCCGCGCCGGTAGTCCGCGACGACGATGCATGCCTGCGCCGGTGAGTACCGGGCAACGATGCCGCGTGCGATCAGCCGCAGCAGGTTGGTCTTGCCGCATTCCGCGTCGCCGAAGACGATCAGGTGCGGGTCGCGGTTCGGTTCGAGGTAGACCGGAGCGAGCGCGGACTCGTTCACCCCGATCGCCAGCCCCTCGTGCTCCGGGTCGACCAGTTCGGCGAGGGCGGCCGGGGTGAGCACCCGGGGCAGCAGTCGGACCGCGGGCGCGCGCTCCCCCGGCCAGCTTTCGTCGACCCACTTCGCCAGGGCGGTGGTCGCCACGGCCAGTTCGTCGCCGGCCGGTTTGCCGTCGATCCGGGGCGCCGCGGCGACGAAGTGCGTCCGGTCCGGGGTGAGTCCCCGCCCGGGTGACCCGACGGGCACGTTCACGGCCGCCCGGCGGCCGATCTCCGAGTCGGACGGGTCGCCGAGGCGCAGTTCGAGCCGGAGGCCGAGCAGTTCGCGCAGGCTCACCCGGATCTCGGACCAGCGGGTGGCGGTGACGATCAGGTGTACGCCGAAGGCGGGGCCGCGCGCGGCGAGGGTGGTGATTGACGGCTCGAGGTTCTCGTACTCCTGTCGCAGGGTGCTCCACCCGTCGACGACGAGGAAGACGTCGCCGAACGGGTCTTCCGGGAACTCGCCGACCGAGCGCCGGCGCCGGTAGTCGGCGATCGAGGCGATGTTCGACCGGTCGAAGGCGACTTCCCGCGCCTCCAGGAGGTTTTCCAGCTCGGCGACGGTGCGGCGGACCGCTTCGGCGTCCCGACGCCCGGTGATGCCCGAGACGTGCGGCAGGCTCGCCAGGTTGGCCAGTGCGCCACCGCCGAAGTCGAGGCAGAAGAACTGCACCTCGCGCGGTGTGTGCGCGAGCGCGAGCGCGGCCATGATGGTGCTGACCAGTGTGCTCTTGCCGCTGCGGGGTGCGCCGACGACGACGGCGTGGCCGGTGGTCCCGCCGAAGTCCAGCAGCAGCGGTTCGCGACGCTGGTGCTGCGGCAGGTCGACCAGGCCGACCGGGACGACCAGCGGGGTGGTCTGCGCCGCGCGCAGCCCGTGGGTCGGGCTGTGCACCAGGTGCAGGAGCGTGTCGAGGCTGGGCGGGTCGCCGAGCGGGGGTAGCCACACCGGGTGTGCGGGCGGGCCGGCGGTGCGCAGCCGGTCCACGACGATGTCGAGGACGCGACGTCCGACCAGTTCCGGGTCGTCGGCCTGGGTTTCCGGTACGTGCGCGAGGTACGGCCCGGAGACGTAGGCGGCCCGGAACCGGGTCGGCCCGCTCGTGTCGACCTTGAGGTAGCCGTGTCCGGGTGCGTTCGGCAGCTCGTACGCGTCCGGCACGCCGAGTATCGCGCGGCTCTCCACCATGGAGAACGTACGCAGCCCGATCCGGTACGACAGGGAGGAGTCCAGGCCGCGTAGCCGCCCCTCCTCCAGCCGCTGACTGGCCAGGAGCAGGTGTACGCCGAGCGAGCGCCCGACCCGTCCGATGTAGACGAAAACGTCGATGAAGTCGGGCTTGGCGGTGAGCAGTTCGGAGAACTCGTCGCAGATGACGAGCAGTGCGGGGAGCGGGGCCAACGCCGGGTTGCTCGCCCGCGCCCGCTCGTAGTCCCACCGACTGGAGAGGTTCCCGGCCTCGCGGAGCAGTTCCTGCCGTCGCCGCAGTTCACTTTGCAGGGCGTCGGCCAGGCGCTCGACCAACGGCAGCTCGTCGGAGAGGTTGGTGACGAGCGCGCTGGTGTGGGGGAGCTGGTCCAGCGTCGCGAAGGTGGCCCCGCCCTTGAAGTCGACCAGGAGGAAGTTCAGTTCCGTCGACGAGTGGCGCATGGCGAGGGCGGTGACGATCGTACGCAGCAGTTCGCTCTTGCCGGAGCCGACCGCCCCGACGAGCAGACCGTGCGGGCCCATGCCGCCCTGGGCGGCCTCTTTGAGGTCGAGCAGCACCGGTTCGCCCTGCTCGTCCAGGCCGATCGGCACCCGGAGCTGGTCCGGGCCGATCGGGGTGCTCGCCCCGGTGTACCCGAGCAGTTCGCGGTAACCGGGCACGCCGAGCGCGGTCAGCAGGTCGTCGCGGGGCACCGCAGCCAGGTGCGCGGAGGAGCCGGTGCCCGCCATCGCGAACGGCGGCGTGCCCCATGCCTCGGCGATCGCGGTGACCATCATCGCGGCGCCGTCCGGGGTCGGGTCGACGGCCTCGGTCTCGGTCTCCACCTCACTCACCGTCAGGTCGGGCACCGCGATCCGGAACATCCGCCGGCCGAGGATGGCCCAGCCGGGGAGGTTGAGCGGCAGCCGCCCGGCGGAGTCGGGGTTGACCAGCGACTCGGACGGTTGGGTGAGTCGGGTTTCGATCCGCGCCTGCGGCAGTTCGAGAAGTTCCTCGGGGATGGTCCGCCAGCTCCGGTCGACCACGGCGACGTGCACCCCGTAGCCGAGGCCCTTGTTGGCCAGGTCGACCACGCGGGCGGTGAAGTCGTGGACCAGGCTGGCGAAGTCCTGCCAGCGGTCGACGACGAGGAAGACGTCGGGGTACGACCCGGCGCCGAGGCTGGCCCGCCGGGCGCGCAGGCTGGTCGGTGATTCCAGTTCGTGCTCGCGGAAGAGCTGCTTGCGCCGCAGCACGTCCTGTTCGAGCTGGTCGAGCAGCTTGCCGACCTCGCCGACCTCGTCGTCGCCGACGACCGCCCGTACGTGTGGCAGGCGGCGCATCGGGCCGAGCCAGTTGCCGCCGGATTCGAGGCAGTAGAAGGCGACCTCGTGGTCGGTGTGGGTGAGCGCGAGCCCGCCGATGATGGTGCGCAGCAGGGTGGTCTTGCCGGTGCCGGCCCGTCCGACGACGAGCAGGTGCCCCTCGGTGGAGGCGAGGTCGAGCCAGACCGGCTCGCCGGCCGGTTGGTCGATCCGTTGGGCCTGGCCGACGGGCACCTTGAGCAGTCCTCGGCGGCGCCATTCGGTGGCGCAGAGCCGTACGTCGTCGGCGGGCTCGAGGGGTCCGAGCAGGTCACCGAGGCGTATCTCGCGTTGGTCGCGGTGGCGTCGCTGACGGTGGTGCCCGTCCCGGGAGAGGGCGATGTGGATCTCGTCGCTGGCCCGGCCGAACTGGCACGGTGACTGGTTTGGAGCCCGGCGGGGCAGCTCCAGTCGAACGTACCGCCACAGGTCCTCGGGGGTGATCCGGCCGTTGCCGGTGATGTCGGCGGCGCCGGTGCTCAGCCCCTGGATGATCGTCTCGGTGAAGGCGGACCGGAGCCGGGGCGTGACCTCGGTCGCCGGCCGTCCGTCGTCGGCGCGTTCGACGGAGTTGGTGGCGGTGATGACGTAGCGCCCGTAGCCGGCGCTCAGCTCCCCGTCGATCGGCAGGTCGTCGGCGGACTTGAGGCCCTCGCCGTCGAAGGCGCCGCTGTAGCAGCAGTCGAGCAGGATGACCGAGCTGGCCGCGTCGGACTCGTCGAGCAGTTCACGGACGAAGGAGGCGGAGACCGCGGTCGACGACAGGGCGTCCAGTTCGGTGTTGGCGACCGCGAGGTAGAGCCGGCCCCGCTTGTTGCTGCGGATGCCGTGACCGGAGAAGTAGAGCAGGATCAGGTCCTCCGGACCGGCGGTCTGCAACATCGTCTCGATCGCGCGTTCGACCGCGCTCTTCGACTCGTTCTCCAGCAGCCGTACGTAGTCGAAGGCGCCGACGTCGGCGTCGGCCAGCAGGCTGGAGAGGTCCCGGGCCTCCTCGCGGGGCGCGTAGAGGTCGGAGAGCGACTCGTCGATGTAACGGTCGTTGGCGATCAGCAGGGCGAGGCGCTGTCCCATCGCAGGTCAGCGACCCGCCTCGCCGGCCCGGTTGCCCTCGATCGCGGGTGGCGCCTCCCCGGCTCCCACGCCGCCTCCGGCTCCGGCTCCGGCTCCGGCTCCGAAGATCTGCTCCAGCTTGGCGACCAGGGCTGGGTCGTCGATCCGACTCGCGCCGGTGATCACGAGTTCGACGTCGCCCCGGCGCAGCCGGATCGAGCGGGCCTTGGCCCGTTCGGCGTACGAGATCGCGATCTGGGCGATCGTCCGCATGGTGGTGGCCGAGAAGAGCCCGCCGACGACGAGCATGCCCAGCTCCCATGCCTGCGGCGACTTGCCGGGGCCGATCGCGGTGGAGCCGGCGTTGCCTACCCGCAGCCCGCGTACGGCCCGCAGGTCGTCGGCGAGTCCCCGGGCGAGTTGGTCGAGCCGTTCGGCTGCGACGGGGGTGTGCGTTTCGATCGCGACGGCGACCTCGGACATGGTGGTACCTCCCACGGTTCGGGCGCGTCTACATTGAACACCATTCACCGCATCAGCCGAGGACCGGAAAGCTGGAGCGAAGCGGATATGTCCGGCAGTGAACATTTCGGTGACGCCCACACCTCGTCAGCGCTGAGCAGGCAAGACGGCTCGGTTATTGTTCACTTTTTGGTGGTTTCTCCGTACCTCAGCGAGCCTAGCGTCGGGCCCACTGTCCACCAATGCGGAGGTACGCATGACTTCCGGAGACCTGACCCGTCGTAACTTGCTGCGTACGGGTGGTGTTCTGGCCGCCGGCGCCACGATAAACCTGCTCCCCGAGGTGGCGTTCGCGGCGCCGTCGACCGACGCGGCCGGCGCCACCGGCACGACTGAGCAGACCAAGACCGTGACCGGCACCTTCACCCCGAGCATCGCCGACTGGTACTACCTGCCGGTCCAGGTGCCGCGCGGGGTCAACCAGATCGACGTCGTCTACTCGTACGACAAGCCGGCCGTGCCCGCCGGCACCCGCGGCAACGCCTGCGACATCGGCATGTTCGGACCGGAGGGCCACCAGCTCGGCAACGAGCGCGGCTTCCGGGGCTGGTCGGGCGGTTTCCGCGACCGGTTCTCGATCAGCGCCTCGGAGGCGACGCCCGGCTACCTCGCCGGACCGATCACCCCCGGCACCTGGCACGTCATCCTCGGCCCGTACACGGTCGCACCGCAGGGCCTGAACTACCAGGTCACCATCACTCTGCACTTCGGTCCCCAGGGCAAGCCGTTCAAGCCGAACCCGGCGCCGTTGACCGCACCGGCCCGCCAGCGCGGCAAGTCGTGGTACCGGGGCGACGCCCACCTGCACACGGTCCACTCCGACGGTCGCCGTACGCCCCCGGAGCTGGTCGCGGCGGCACGTGCCGCCGGTCTCGACTTCATGGTCTCCACCGACCACAACACCTCCAGCTCGGCCTTGCAGTGGGGCGACCACGCCACCGACGACCTGCTGATCCTCAACGGCGAGGAGGTCACCACTCGGTCCGGGCACTGGCCGGCGATCGGGCTGCCGGCGGGCAAGTGGATCGACTGGCGTTACCGCGCCGGCGACCCGTCCGACTTCCGCCGGTTCACCGAGCAGGTGCACAAGGTCGGTGGACTGGTGACCGCCGCGCACCCGTTCGCCAACTGCTTCGGCTGCAGCTACGAGTTCGCGTACGAGATCGCCGACCTGGTCGAGATCTGGAACGGCCCGTGGACCGACGAGGACCAGCAGGCGGTCAACCACTGGGACGGGCTGCTCCGGGCGGGCCAGTTCATCCCGGCCATCGGCAACTCCGACGCGCACAACCCCGAGCAGACGGTCGCGCTGCCGCACACCGTCGTCTACGCCGACAACCTGCGCCGGGAGGCGCTGCTCGCCGGGCTCAAGGCGGGCCGCTCCTGGCTGGCCGAGTCGTCGGCGGTGAACCTCTCCTTCACCGCCAGCGCCGACGGGCGTACCGCCGGCATCGGTGAGCGACTGAAGGCCGAGATCGGCACCCCGGTCACGGTCGAGGTCGCGGTCTCCGGCGTGCCGGGGACGACCGTGACCATCCTCGACCAGCTCGGCAAGGAGTACACCGAGACGGTGCCGGAGACCGGGTCGGCGACGATCCGCTGGACCACGTACCCGCGCTACAGCCGCTGGGTCCGGGTCGAGGTCCGCCGGGCGTCGGGTGGCCCGAACACCACCGTCCCGAACGCGATGGTGGCGATGACCAACCCGATCTTCCTCGGCCAGGACTGACCGCCGCCCGCTCGGCCGCGGGGGCCGGTGTCGTCGCGACGGCACCGACCCGCGCGGCCGGCGGGAACTCGACGCTCGCCGCCCGACCGTCGCCTACACCACAGCCTCCGCCGCGAACCGATCACCGGGCAGAGCCGTGTTGCTGACGTCTGCCAACAATGTCAGGGCCATGATCGGCGCACGCACGGCAAGGAGAGCGTAGTGGGACTGCTGGACAAACTCCGGGGCGAGTTCGTCGACATCATCGAATGGCTCGACGACAGCCGGGACACGGTCGTCTGGCGGTTCCCGCGCTACCAGAACGAGATCAAGATGGGCGCGAAGCTCGTCGTACGGGAGTCACAGACGGCGGTCTTCGTCAACGAGGGGCAGATCGCCGACGCGTTCGGACCCGGCACGTACACCCTCCAGACGCAGAACCTGCCGATCCTGACCACCCTCAAGGGCTGGAAGTACGGCTTCGACTCGCCCTGGAAGGCCGAGGTCTACTTCGTCAACACCCGGCAGTTCACCGACCTGAAGTGGGGCACCCAGAATCCGGTGATCGTCCGCGATCCCGAGTTCGGCGCGGTCCGGCTGCGCGCCTTCGGCGGGTACGCGGTGCGGGTGGTCGACGCCCCGAAGCTCCTCCGCGAACTCGTCGGCACCGACCCGCAGTTCCGCACCGAGGAGGTGCAGGAGTTCCTGCGCCAGTTGATCGTGGGGCACCTGGGCAGCGCCCTGGCGACCGCACGGGTGCCGGTGCTGGACCTGGCCGCGCAGCAGGTCGCGATCGGCGCGACCCTCGCCGGGGTGCTCACCGAGGAGTTGGCGCCGGTCGGCATCCAGGTGCCGAAGTTCATCATCGAGAACATCTCGATGCCACCGGAGGTGGAGGAGGCGCTGGACCGGCGCACCTCGATGGGCGTGGTCGGCGACCTCGACCGGTACACGAAGTTCCAGGCGGCGAACGCGCTCACCGACGCGGCGAACAACTCCGGCGGTGCCGGCGAGGGCTTCGGGGTCGGCCTGGGCATGGTCGCCGGAGCGCGGATGGCCGGTGCACTGGCCCCGACTCCCCCACCGGTGCCGACCCCGGCCGGCCCACCACCGTTGCCGGCGCAGGGACAGTGGTTCGTCGGTGTCGGTGGCCAGCAGCAGGGCCCGTACGACCTGGCCGGGCTCGCCGCGCAGCTCGCCGCCGGCACCCTGACCCGGGCGACGCTGGTGTGGCGGGCCGGGATGGCGCAGTGGACGCCGGCCGGTGAGGTCGCCGAGTTGGGCAGCGTCTTCGCCGCCACCCCGCCGCCGCTGCCGCCGCAGGCATGACCGGCGAGCAGCGGATGAGCCAGCAGCAGTATCCGTGCGCCGGTTGCGGCGCGGGCGTCGAGTTCGCCCCCGGCACGACCGTGCTGCGGTGCCCGTACTGCGGGCACGAGACGGCCCTGGTGCCGACCGGGCGGCCGGTACGCGAACACGCGTACGCCGAGTTCGTCAGCCTGCCCCGCAAGCCGGTGGCCTCGCTCGGCGCGCACGTCTTCACCTGCCAGAAGTGCGGCGCGCAGACCGAGACCGAGGCGATCTCGGACCGGTGTCAGTTCTGCGGCGCGGCGATGGTGGCGGACGTGGCCGCGACCGGGCAGGTGGTGCCGGAGGCGGTGCTGCCGTTCGTGGTCGACCGGGCCGGGGTGCGGCAGGCGCTGCGGGGCTGGGTGGCGTCGCGCTGGTTCGCGCCGTCCGGGCTGAAGCGGGTGACCGAGGCCGAGTCGGCGGCGAGCACCTACCTGCCGCACTGGACGTACGACGCGCGGACCGTGTCGCGGTACCGGGGGCAGCGGGGCGAGCACTACTGGGTGACCGAGTCGTACACCGAGACGGTCAACGGTCAGTCGCAGACGCGTACCCGTCAGGTTCGCCGGACCCGGTGGCATGCGGCGAGCGGTACGGTCGAGCGCGACTTCGACGACATCCTGGTCGCCGCGACCGGGCATGTCAGCGGTGAGCATCTGGACGAGTTGGCGCCGTGGCCGCTGGCGGATGCCGACGGCTACCGACCGGAGTATCTCGCCGGGCACCAGAGCCTGCGCTACGACGTGGAGCCGGAGGCCGGGTTCGCCACCGCGAAGTCGCGGATGGCGCCGGTGATCGAACGGGACTGCCGGCGGGACATCGGCGGGGACGAGCAGCGGGTCGAATCGGTCGAGACGGACTACCGGGACGTCGGTTTCAAGCTGATGCTGTTGCCGGTCTGGATCGCCTGCTACCTGTACGCCGGGCGGACGTACAACGTGCTGGTGAACGGGCGGACGGCCGAGGTCGCGGGTGAGCGTCCGTACAGCAAGGTCAAGATCGCGTCGGCGGTGCTGGCGGCCGTCCTGGTGGTCGCGGCGGTGGTCCTTCTGTTCAGCGTGAACCGGTAGGAATACCGGCTTTTGCATCAACGAACGGAAGTTCGGACGGCTCCCTCGAAAGGTGTAGCCAATTCGACAGATGTCGATTAGTGTGACGCCAACCTCAACGCGGCGTATCGGCGAAGTCACATCGTCGGCGTGGGGCTCCCCCGAGTCGGCGTCTCCCGGGGACCCCATGACGGCAACGTCGCGTGTGGACCGTCCCACCCCCACCGCCCAGGAGACGCCATGGACAGACGATCGTTTCGTCATGCCCTCGTAGCCACCGCCCTCACTCTCCTCGTCCCCACCGCGCTGCCCTCGGCCGCGGCGGCCGGCCCGGTCCGCGCCCCCGCCCCGGGGCCGGCCGCGCTCGCCGCCGCCGCCGTTCCGCCCCAGGAACCCGGCGTCACGCTGCGCGTGTTCGACGTGCAGGTGCCGCTGGAGGAGATCTGCGTCCTCAAGCCCGGCCAGACCCCGAACGTCGACAAGCTGATGCCGACGATCAACTGGACCACCACCGCGGACTTCGGCGGCATAGCCGACAACTTCGTCACGCAGGTGATCGGAAACATCAACATCACCCAGCCGGGGGCGTACAACTTCCGGCTGTTCAGCGACGACGGGTCACGGCTGGCGATCGACAACACGGTGATCATCGACCACGACGGACTGCACGGCGCGAACCCGCCGGCGGAGGGCACCGTCACGCTGACCGCCGGCTACCACGCGCTCCGCATCGACCACTTCGACCGCACCGTGGACCAGCAGATCACCCTGCACTGGCAGCCGCCGGGCGCCTCGTCCTTCGTGCTGGTGCCGAACTCGGTGCTGAGCACCGACTCCGGCGTCGTACGGGTGACCGCACCGGGCCAGAAGCAGTGTGAGGCGAGCACCGACACCCCCGGCGACGGGCTGCCGCTGACCTCGGTGCACCCGAACTACAGCCTGACGAACCTGCGCCCGAGCGGCTTCCAGCCGCAGGTGACCGGGATGGACTTCTTCTCCGACGGCCGGCTCGCCATCACCACCTGGGGCGGCACCGACAACGTGCTCGGCGAGGTCTGGATCCTGAGCAACGCGACCGGTCCGACCGGCCCCGGGCAGGTGACCACGCAGCGGGTCGCGAGCGGGTTGCGCGAGCCACAGGGCATCAAGATCGTCGACGGCAAGATCTACGTGTCGGAGAAGCACCGGCTGACCGAACTCAACGACACCAACGGCGACGGGGTGACCGACAACTACCGTACGGTCGCCACCTGGCCCTTCGGCGGCAACTTCCACGAGTTTGGCTTCGGTCTGCTCTACCAGGACGGGTTCTTCTACCTGAACCTCTCCGTCTCGATCAACCTGGGCGGGAACACGACCGACCCGCAGCCGGCACCGAACCGGGGCACCACCATCAAGGTCAACCGGACCACCGGTGAGGTCTCGTACGTCGCGGGCGGGCTGCGTACGCCGCACGGCATCGGGTGGGGACCGGAGGGCGGCATCTTCGTCACCGACAACCAGGGTGGCTGGCTGCCGTCGTCGAAGCTGCTGCACGTGAAGCAGGACCGGTTCTTCAACCACTACATGAACCCGGCCGGCCCGTTCGACACCCGGCCGGTGACCAAGCCGGTGCTCTGGATGCCGCAGAACGAGATCGCCAACTCGCCGAGCACCCCGGTCTACCTGAACAGCGGCACCTTCGCCGGGCAGATGCTCATCTCCGACGTGACGTACGGCGGCATCCAGCGGGCGTACCTGGAGAAGGTCAACGGCGAGTACCAGGGCGCGCTGTTCCGGCTCACCCAGGGTCTGGAGGCCGGCGTCACCGAACTGGTCCAGGGACCGGACGGCGCGATCTACGCCGGTGGTCTGGGTGCGGGCGGCAACTGGGGCCAGGAGGGCAAGCTCAGCTACGGCCTGCAGAAGCTCACCCCGAACGGCGCGAACACCTTCGACATCCTGGCCATGCGGGCGACCGCCACCGGTTTCGAGATGGAGTACACCCAACCGCTGTCGGCGGCGACCGCGGCGGCGCTGGCCACCGCGTACAAGGTCCAGCAGTGGCGCTACCAGCCGACCTCCGCGTACGGCGGGCCGAAGCTGAACCTGCAGAACCTCACCGTCTCGTCGGCGACCCTGTCGGCGGACGGCAAGAAGGTCAATCTGGTGATCAACGGCCTGCAACCCGACCGGGTGGTGTACGTCCGCTCGCCCCGGCCGTTCACCTCGAACACCGGCCAGGCGCTCTGGAGCACCGAAGCCTGGTACACCCTGAACAACGTGCCCGGTGCCGCCAACCAGACCAACCTGGCCCTGGGCAAGCCGGCCACCGCCGACTCCTCCTGCAACGCCAACGAGGCCCCGGCGAAGGCGGTCAACGGCAGCGTCACCGGCGGCACCACCGACAAGTGGTGCTCGACCGGCGCCAACAAGTGGCTCCAGGTCGACCTTGGCCAGACCCAGTCGGTGAACCGGTTGGTGCTCCAGCACGCCGGGACGGGTGGTGAACAGACCTCCTGGAACACCCGCGACTTCACCATCGCGACCAGCACCAACGGCAGCACCTGGACCACCGTCGCCACGGTCACCGGCAACACCGCCTCGACCACCACCCACACCGTCAACCCGGTCCAGGCCCGCTACATCCGGGTGAACATCACCGCACCGGAGGCCGGCGGCGGCACCGCCGCCAGGATCTACGAGTTCGAGGCGTACGGCGGCAGCACACCACCGGCCACCACCAACCTCGCGGTCGGCAAGCCGGCCACCGCCGACTCCTCCTGCAACGCTGACGAGAGTCCGGCGAAGGCGGTCAACGGCAGCTACACCGGCGGCAACCTCGACAAGTGGTGCTCGACCGGCGCCTCGAAGTGGCTCCAGGTCGACCTGGGCGCGGCGACGAGCGTCAGCCGGTTCGGCGTACGGCACGCCGGGGCCGGTGGCGAGAACACCGCCTGGAACACCCGCGACTTCACCATCGCGACCAGCACCAACGGCACCACCTGGACGACCGTCGCCACGGTCACCGGCAACACCGCGTCGTCCACCACGCACGACATCACCCCGGTCCAGGCCCGGTACGTTCGGCTGAACATCACCGCGCCGACCAGCAACACCGACGGGGCGGCGAGAATCTACGAGTTCGAGGCGTACGGCACCGCGACACCGCCGACCCGGATCAACCTGTTCGACGGCACCAACCTGTCGAACTGGGAGCACACCAACGGGGCCGCCTCGACCTGGCCGGTCAGCGGCGGTTCGGCCGAGGTGCTCGGTGGTGACCTGCGGACAAAGCAGAGCTTCGGCGACTTCAAGCTGCACGCCGAGTTCTGGATTCCGAACCTGCCACCGGAGGTGACCGGTCAGGCGCGCGGCAACAGCGGCATCTACCTCCAGGACCGGTACGAGCTACAGGTGCTCGACTCCTTCGGCGACACCACGCCCGCCGACAACGAGTGCGGCGGCTTCTACCAGAAACGGGCGCCGGACAGTAACCGGGCGACGGCGCCGGAGACCTGGCAGACGTACGAGATCACCTTCCGGGCAGCCCGTTGGAACGGCACCACCAAGACCGAGAACGCCCGGGTGACCGTGGTCTGGAACGGCGTGGTGGTGCACAACAACGTCGAGATCAACGGGTCGACCGGTGGCGGTGCCGCCGAGAGCCCGAGCGTCGGACCGATCAAGCTCCAGGACCACGGCGACCCGGGCGCGAACGTCCGTTACCGCAACATCTGGATCGAACCGCAGAGCTGATCGAACCGCAGGTCTGAGAGAACGGCGGCGGCGCGGGGACGACGTGGTCCCCGCGCCGCCGTGCGGGTAACGGAAGTTACCGCTCCAGCTTGTTGTCGTGGCAGTTGCGCTGCGCGGAGACCGGGTTGCAGCGCACCGGAACCGCGCCGGGGAGTTCGGCGACGAAGTCACTGTCGTAGCGCGCGGCCATGCCCACCGTCGGGAAGTCGGTCGTCACCATCTGCGCACCGCTGGAGAGCGCGACGTCGAGCCGGCTGAACTCCTCGTTCTTCACCGTGCTCAACGGCTCGTCGGACCGGGTACGCACGATGTAGCCGCGCTTGACCAGGTCGGTGATGGTCGCGGCGTTCGCGCCACGGGGGTCGTTCACCATGGTGATCGCCGCGTCCGGGTCACCGGGGTTGCCCCGGGTGAAGACCGCCCGGCCGGCGAGGCTGGGGTGGCCGTCCAGGTACATGTCCCGGATCGTGCCGGGGCCGCCGTTGTCGAAGAAGAACATCACCTTGCCCCGGGCCCACTTGAGGCTCGGCCAGCCGTGCTTGAGCACCGACTGTTCCAGGGTGAGACCGGGCTTGCGCAGGTCGTCGGCGGTGATCAGCTCGTTCTCGGTGAAGACCGAACGAATCTCCTCGTCCACGTCGTCCAGCAGCGACGGGTCCCATGCCGGGCTCACCGCGCCGCCGAGCTTCTCCCAACGGTCGTCGGTCTGCTTCAGTTCGAGCTGGAGGATGATCGGTACGTGTCCCGGGTTGTCGTTCGACCAGTCCCGGACCTGCTGCATGCAGGCGACGAACGTACGGCAGGTGCTGTTGTAGTCCTGGTCGGCGACGTGCAGCACCTTCATCCCCGGTGCGGCCATCGCGGGGTCCTCGATCGGCCCCAGTCCGGCCCGCTGCCGGGCGAGCGGGTTGCGGTAGAGCCCACCCTGCGGATCGGGCAGCAGGTCCAGCTCGATCCCGCGCATGTTCTGCCGGCCGAGCAGGTCGGGGATGGAGGCGTGCGAGTACCAGCCCCAGGAGGGGTAGCCGGGGTCGATGTTGATCGACTCGACCAGCTCGGCGCCCTGCATCTCCCGGTGGAAGGCGTTGTGCGCGCCCATGAACTGGATCTGGTTCATCCGGATGTCGTCGCCGTTGCCGGCGCCGGCCGCGAGGGCCTCCTGCTGGGTCGGCAGCACGGTCGGCAGCAGACTGACGGCGGCGACGGTGGCGACGACGGCGGCGGCCACCGCTCCCATACGGCCGACAGCGGACATGCGTTCGCTTAAGCGGATATTCACCGACTCAGCGTTGGAAACGGGCGTTAACTCCCCATGTCATCGGTCTGCTGACCCGTCGTCCGGGTTGTGAACCTTCCCCGGACATGGAAGCTCCCCGGGTCATGCCCGCCCGGCCAGCCCGGACATGTCACGAGGGGCGAGTTTTGTCGGGGCCGCGCACCATACTCGTTCGGACTGATTCACCCCGGCACGGCCATCGGAGGAAACGGTATGGCGGAAATCCTGTTGTTCCATCACGCACAGGGGCTGACGCCCGGCGTACGACACTTCGCTGAGCTGCTGGAACGGGCCGGTCACCGGGTCCACGTCCCGGACCTGTACGACGGGCAGACCTTCGACAACCTCGACGAGGGGATCGGCAACGCCCAGAAGATCGGCTTCGGCACCATCCTCGAACGCGGGCGGGCCGCCGCCGAAGGGCTGCCGGAAGATCTCGTGTACGTCGGCTTCTCGCTCGGTGTGCTGCCGGCGCAGCTGCTGGCCCAGACCCGGGCCGGCGCGAGGGGCGCGCTGCTGCTGCACGCGGCCGTCCCGCCCGAGGAGTTCGGCGGGGCGTGGCCGAAGGGCGTCCCGGTCCAGATCCACGGGATGGACGCCGACCCGAGCTTCGTGGACGAGGGCGACCTCGAAGCGGCCCGAGCCCTGGTCGCGTCGACCGCCGATGCCGAACTGTTCCTCTACCCTGGCGACGGTCACCTCTTCACCGACGACAGCCTGCCCGAGTACGACGAGCAGGCGGCGGCGCTGCTCACCGAACGGGTGCTCACCTTCCTCGCCGGGATCAGGTAACCCCGCGCAACGTCGACCGCACGGGCCACCCGGCACACCGTTGACCGGTCCCCGTGCGGCCGACGTTCACCTGGTCAGCCGCGCGGCAGCGAGGTCGCGGAGAAGACACCCTCGGGGTCGTAGGTCCGCTTCGCCGCCAGCAGCCGGGCGGTGTTGCCGCCGTACGCGGCATCGGCCTGAGCCGCCTGGTCCGGGCCGATCAGGTTCACGTAGCCGCCGGGCATCGCGTACGGCTCCAGCGCCAACCAGGTGTCCTCGGTCCAGCCGACGTGGTCGCCGGGCATCTCCGGCTCCCAGAGCGACACGATCTCGGCGACGAAGTGCGGTTCCCGGTTGGCGAACGCGGTCGCCTCGGCCGGCACCCGGGTGGCAGCGCCGTGGAACTGGTGCACGACTGTGCCGGAGAAGGGGGACGTACGCTTCTCGCCGGTTCGTACCAGGGCGTCGACCACATCCGGGGTGAGGCTGGCGAAGCTCCGGGTACGGATGGAGGCGTGCCGCCCGGCCGGCGTCAGGCTGTCGTAGACCTTCAGCGCGTCGCCGTAGGTCGTCGGCTCCACCTGGGTCATCAGCGCGGTGCCGAGTCCTTTCAGGTTCTCGATCTGCCGGGCGCCCTCGTCCATGTCACCGACCCAGACCGGGTACACGAGCAGCGTCGGCGAGCCGTCCGGAGCGGAGAGCACGCCACTCTGCACGGTCAGCCCGTCCGGCGCGGTACGCAGGTATTCTTCCAGCCGCGCCCAGGTTCGAGGTGCCTCGTCCCAGGCGAAGAACATGAAGCCGGCGAGCATCTGCTCGACCGGGTGCACCTCGACCCGGGTCGAGGTGACGACGCCGAAGTTGCCGCCACCTCCCCGAATGGCCCAGAAGAGCTCGGGCTCGTGTTCGGCGTCGACCTGGACGATCCGGCCGTCGGCGAGGACCACCTCGGCACCGAGCAGGTTGTCGAGGGCGAGTCCGTGCAGGCCGGAGAGGGGGCCGTACCCGCCGCCGAGGGTGAGTCCGGTGAACCCGACGCTGCCGGCGTTGCCCGCTGCGGCGGCCAGCCCGTACGCGGCGGCGGCGGCGATCACCTCGGCGGTGGTCGCACCGCCACCGATGGTCGCGATCCGCCGCTCCGGGTCGATATCGACGGTGTTCAGGTCGCGCAGGTCGATGACGAGTCCACCGTCACGGACCGCCCGACCGGCCCAGTCGTGTCCGCCGCCGCGCACCGAGACGGGGAGGTCTCCCCTGTCCCGTACGGCCGCCGCCACTTCGGCAGCCGATCGAGGGCGGAGCACCCTGGCGGGTTTGTGGTCGATTGCACCATTCCAGAGATCCATTACACGTCCCATCACACGCTCAGCCAGACCATCACTTCATTCGCCAGAGTAGCACTCTGACGAAAAGGTTCCTGCTATGATCGATGGGTGCCAAAACAGCAATCGAGCCGTCGCGCGGAGTACGCCGAGAACACCCGCGAGGGAATCGTCGAGGCGGCTCGCCAGCTGTTCACGACCCAGGGCTACTTCGCCACCCGGGTCAACGACATCGCCGAACTCGCCCGGGTCGCCCCGGCCACCGTCTACGCGGTCACCGGTGGAAAACAGGGTCTGCTGCGTACGCTCACCGACATCTGGAGCGACGCGCCGATCGTCACCGAGACACTCGATCTGATCGCCCGGATCGAGGATCCGGAGGAGATCATTCGGATCGTGGCGCGGGTGACGCGGCAGATGCGGGAAGAGTTCGGCGACATCATGCGTATGGTCATCGCCACCGCGCCACACGAGACCACCGCCGCCGAGAGCCTCGCCCTGGCGACGCAGCGCTGGCGGCACGGAAACGCCACGGCCGCCCGCCGGATACACGAACTCGGCAAGCTGCGGGCCGGTGTCCCGGTGGAGGACGCGATCGACTCGATCTGGTTCTACTTCGGCTACAGCGCCATGTCCACCCTCGTCGACGACAACGGCTGGTCGTACGACCGGGCCCAGGAATGGCTCACCGAACACGCCATCCGCGATCTTCTCTGAAAGTATTCGATGCGATTCCAGTGACGCCCTCGGAGCGCCGCCGCCACGCCTTGATGCCGGTCGATAAGGTCGACTCCTGGTGGATGACGGCGGCACTACGGAGAGTGGGGCATGGGGCCGGTAGCGCGACGTGAAGACGAGCCGGGCGAGAACGCCCCACAGTTGATACGCGATCTCGTACGGAACGTCGTCGCGGAAATGGCCCCCGACGAACTGGTGCTCGTTGACGCGCTCCGACGTCTCGACGACGACACCGTGCTGCGCCGGCTGACCCGCGCCCGCCGGACCCGGGAGCCGCTCGGGTTCGGCCTGTCGGAAACAGCGGTACTCGTAGCCGCACTCGTCTGGATCGCCCTCGACGAGGTCGTCCGGCGATCGGTCGGAGCCGGCATGACACGCGCCCACAGCAGCTTCGGCGGTTGGCTCCGCAGCCGCCTGGGCCGGGCCGCCCCGCCCCGGTCGACGCCGGCACTCACCAGCGAACAGTTGCGAGCCGTCCGGGACCGGGTACGCGAGCTCGCCGTCACCACCGGCCTGACGCCGGAGGAGGCAACCCTGCTCGCCGACCGGGTGGTGGCCCGGCTCGCCCTGACCACGGAGGACGATCCGCCGCCATCAGGGCCGGTCGACCCGGCCGGCGAACGGTAAGCCCCGTCATGACGTCGACACCTGAGCAGGTGATGACAACGGAGCAACCCCCCACGCACCAGAGGCTGTCGAACGCCGGCACCCTCCCGCGCTTCGTCCTGCTGATCGTCCTCTTCGTAGGGATCGCCACGGTCATCACGGCCAGTCTCATCGAGGCTCGAACCGACCCCGACGGCGTAGGGGTCGGCTGCGGGCTCGCCGCCGGAGGTGACCCAGGCCTGAGCGACCTCGACGTCAGGGTTCGGATGCTCGACCAGCAGTCCGCCTTCGAGGAGTGCGTGGAGCGTTTTGTGCCGGTCCAGCAGTGGTGGTGGAAGCCGGGGGCGGTGCTGCTGGTGTTGCTCTGCGCCGCGGCGCTGTACTGGATGCTGCCGTGGTGGAAGGGCCGGCAGAGCCGGGTCGTGCCGGTCGAGCAGGTCGACGGTCACGGGAAACTGGCCGCGACCCTGGCCGAGCTGGTCACCGTGGCCGGGCTGCGCCGCCCGCCCCGCTTCGTCATCGCTCCCGCCGTGCCGACCACCGGGGCGGTGGTCTTCGGCCGGCTGCGCCGCTACACCGTCTGTCTGGACGGTGGCCTGGTCGCCCGGCGGCACCGTGATCGCGAGGGCTTCCGGGCGGTGGTACTGCACGAGCTGGCGCACCTGCGCAACCGCGACGTCGACATCACGTACGCGACCGTCGCACTGTGGCGGATCCTGCTGCTGGTGGTCGTCCCCCTCGACCTGGCGTACATCGCGACCGTGGCCCTTCCGGGCACGGCCGACACGTACATGGCGACGCGGGAACTGTCCCGGGTGGCGCACCACGTGGCGATGCTGGCCGTCACGGTCGTCCTGGTCTACCTGGCGCGGGCGGACATCCTGCGCACCCGCGAGTTCCACGCCGACCTCACGGCCCGGCGATGGGGCGCGGACGTACGGCTCTGGGAGGCCGCCGCCGGGTCGAACGGGTCGGCGGCCGACTCCCCCCGGTCGGCCACGTGGCGGCTGGCGGCGGCCGGGACGTCGGTCTGGCACACCCATCCCAGCTGGGCGCAGCGGCTCAGGTCGCTGGCCGATCCGGGGGCGGTGTTCGCGCTGCGGGCGCTGCCGTTCTTCCTGACCGGTGCGACGGCGGCGATCGCCGCGACCCAGATGCCGGCGCTGCTGTCTCTGCTGGGGGTGACCAGTAGCGGGGAAAACTGGGTCGTGGCGGTGGTCGTCGCGGTTCTTGTCACCACGATCACCGGGCTGCTGCTCTGGCCGGCCGTGACCCACGCGGCGCTCACCTCCGGTCCGGCGCCGTCCGGGCTGCGGGCCGGCCTCTGGGTGGCTGTCGGCCTGATCGTGGGTGAGCTGGCGGTCGGTCGCGCCGGCAGTGTCTGGGACCTCCTTCCCGAACAGCCCGCCTTCCTGCTGCTGCCCGCACTCGCGGGACTCGCGACCACCTGGTGGACGGCGGAGTACGCCCGGGTCTCGGCTACCCGGCCGACGGGTGCGCGACGAGGCTGGCCGCTGCTGGTGGGGCTCGGCGTGAGCTGTTTCGTGCTGACCCTCTGGTGGCACTGGTGGGAGGCCGAGGGCACCACCCTCGCCGGTGGCTTCCTCGCCTTCGGTGATCTCGTCAACGCATTCGAGCAGAGCGCGACCAACGGCCAGGGGTACGAGGGACCACTGCTGGCCCTCTTTCCCGGTCTACCGCTGTTGCAGGTCCTGAGTGACTCCCCGGAGCTGCTCTGGACGACCGGGGCGCTCTGGGTCCTCCCGCTCCTCGCCTGGCTCCCCCACCGGGCCGGCGCCGCCCGGCCACGGCCGGTCCTTCCCGCCGCCGCGATCGGCGCGCTCTGCGCCACAATCGCCACGGTGGCGGCCACCGCCGGTCTGCGAGTGTGGTCACCGGTGGTCGCCGGCCGGGAACAGAGCCACTTCGTCAGCAACATGACGTGGCTCATGGTCATCGTACTCGGTGTGATGTGGTTGGCGGCCGGGGTCACCGCCGCTCTCGCGGACCGCTGTCCACTGATCCAGGGCCTGATCGTGGCGGGCACCACGGGGCTGGCCGGGCTGGCCACCGTCGCCGTGCTCGCCTCGATCGACGGTTGCGTCCGTCCGCTCGCCATCCTGGCGTCGTCGTGCCAGCCCGATCCCCGGGCGGGCTGGGCGCTGGTGACGTTGCTGATGCCGCCGACACTCGGCCTGGGCGTGTTCCTCGCCGTCGCGGTCGCCGCCCTCGGCACGCTCACCGGGACATCGATACGCCGGTTCCGTGGCGCCGCATCCACCCAGCGGGCCGGGGAAGACCCACCCGTACCGGTCCATACCGGACGGCTGGTGTTACGGCGCGTGGCGGTGGCGGTGCCGTGTCTGTTGATGGTGGCGTCCACCACCGCCGTGTCCGTGGACGATTTCCGGTCGGCCACCTCGGCGTCCGACTCCTCCACCGCGCTGAACCTCGTGCTGAGCGAACACGCCACCTCACCCGAGGTGCGGGCGGCGCAGGTGCACGCCTGGCTGGTGCTCGGCGGGGACGAGCGGGCCGGCCAGGTTCTGGCCGGCCTCCGGGAGCTGACACATGGGCTCGAGCGGCTCCTCGGCGACGGGTCGAACCCGGCGCTGACCGACTGGGCGTTGATCGACACCACGTTGCGGCCGAGCTGTGCCGTCATCTCCGAACGGGTAACCGACGCGCGCCGGTACTTCGACCATCCCGACCCGCGCGGCCAGGCGGCCTGGGATGCGCTGCTGACCCGCGCCGAGCAGGTGGGCGGCGACTGCACCTTCGCGATCGAGCACCGGGACTCGGACAGGTACCTGGCCGCGATTCGACAACTGCTGTCGTTCGAGGACGACCTGCCCGGCATGCTGGAGTCGATCTCCGGCTGAACGTGTCCGGGGTGCGCGCCGAACGGCACGCACCCCGGGCACGTCGGCGCCAACGGTCACTAGCTGGGCAGCGCCTCGGTCCACTCGCCGACGAGCGTGTAGAAACCGTTCTCGGCGGCCTCGGCCCTGGATCCGTCAGAGGTGACGAAGAAGTTGGTCTTACGGAGCTGCCCGGTCGCCGGGTCGATGACCAACCGTGCCTGGTCCCCGCCCGGCAACGGGATCAGCAGGCCCTGTCCGCCCTCGACCTCGCCGAGGCTTTCCACGTCGGGATAGGCGGCGATGGCCTGGATCGCGGCGGCACGAACCTGTGGCGTGGTCGGCAACTGGGAGACCAGGGAGATCAGACCGTCGAAGACGGCCAACTCCCGCAGTTCGGCGGTGAGCAAGCCACCGCTCCACCTGGCGCCGCTGTTCGCGACGGCATCGACAAGCCACGCCTTCAACGCGTCCCGCGACGTCGGTAGCTGCTGGAGTTGCCCGAACGTGACATCGGTGGCGCCGAGCCGCAACGGCACCCCGCCCTTGAGCTCGATCACCTCCCCACCGGTCTTTTCGGCCCGGAACCAGGTCCGGCCGTCCCGGTGAGTCCAGAACTCGTACTCGTAGGCGTTGGCGGGTTGGCCGCCGCCGTCGGACATCACTTTGGTGTGCCAGTAGTCGCCGGTACCTTCGGACGTGGTCAGTACGGTGGTGGCGGCGGCGAGCAGGATCTGCTGGCCGGAGAGGGCCACCACGCCCGGTTGGGCGACCGACCCGTCGCCCGGGTTCCCGACTCCGCCGGTCCCTCCGTTACCGCCAGTGGTGATCACGACCGTGGCGACGGCGACGGCTGCGACGGCGGTCAGTGCCGAGACGAGGGCGACGGCCCGCCGTCTCGGTGAGCGGCGCGGTGTCCGCTCGGCCGCCTGTAGGTCCTGGTGGATCTGGCTCATCACGAGCTCCTGGAGTTGATGGTGGCGGTCGCTCGGCAGATCCCGCTCCACCGGTTCCGGCAGCAGCCGGGCCAGCTCCGCACGTTCGTCTGGGTCGGGCTGAAACTGGGTGGCGTTCATTGGGCGTTCTCCTGAGCGAACAGGACCGCGATGCCGCAGTCACCATCTATCTGTCCGTGGCCGGCGACGGGTTCCCGATGTGTCACGGGAGGCCGAAGTCGTCCGGTGGCGACGAGCTTGGCCAGCTTCTTGCGGGCCCGGGAGAGCCGGGAGCGTACGGTGCCGACCGGCACGCCGAGCGCGACCGCAGCCTCGGCGTAGTCGAGTCCGGACCAGACACAGAGCGCCAGCACCTCACGTTCGGCTTTACGCAGCGCCGCCATTGCCGTGCGGACCAGAGCCAGGCGTTCGTGGTCGTCGATCCGGTTACCGACTTCGTCGGCGAAGTCCGGCTCCACCTCGGGTGCGATTCGCGCCAACGCCACGTCATGTCGCCGGGCGGCCCGGCGTACGTTGCGCGCCACGTTGGTGGCGATGCCGAGCAGCCACGGTCGCAGCGACCCGGTGTCGGTGCCCACGTCCACCCGTTCGCGCAGCCGCCACGCTTCGAGGAAGGTCAGGGAGACCACGTCCTCGGCCGTCGACCAGTTCCCGATCAGCCGGTAGGCGTGGTTGTACACGGTGCGAGCGTGTCCGTCGAACAGCTCTCTGAACGCGTCCGGGTCCCCGGAACGGACCCGGACGCGCAAACTCATCTCCACACATACGAACTGTCCGGTCGGACACCCGAGTTCCCATGAGGTGTGCCACAGGTTCGACGCGGCTCCCGGGGCCGACTTTCGTACACGGTCTTTGATGTACTCACCTCATCGGAGACGGGGGTGCCGTGGACAATCGAGTCTGGGCCGGCTTGGCACTGGCGACGTTCCTGACGCTCGCGGGCAGCTGTTCCGGCACCGCTGACGAGAGGACCCTCCGGGTCGACTTCGGACTGTCGGCCTGCCCTCCCGCCGAACGGGTGTGCTTCAATCTCACGTCCTCGGACGTGGGCATCACCGTGGCGACCGCCGACGGCCGCCAACTCGTGACGGCGGTGACCGATCAGGCGGGTGTCGCCACCATGAGGCTGCCGCCAGCGGAAACGGGAGAAATCAGGGTGACCATGACCTCGCCCCTGATCGAAGGCGGAAGCAAGACCGTGGAGGCGAGCATCCCGGCCCCGGGAGGACTGACGAGCCTCACCGTGCGGGCGACGCTGGCGGGCGACGTACGCGGGCCGGGCACATAGCCGCTCGCTCCGCCCCGGGAGGGTTGCCGGGAGGGTTACCCGGTGGCACGGACCCTGGTTGCCCAGTCAAGTTGGGGGCAGCCGTTCGGGGTGCACTGGCGACAGGTCCCGGGCTGCCAGGAGTTGCCTCCGGGTTGGTGCTGTTGCCAGGTCAGGTCGGCGGACGTACGGACGACGTGAGCGTTGATCGGCTCCCGGGTTCGGCTCATCGCAACGACTCCACTCCTCTCGGTAGCGTTCGCGCTATGGTCGATCAAATCGGGTGAAAGCCATGGAGGGAACCGTCCGGCTGGACGATGGTGATGTGCCCTTCGGGTACAAGAGCAAACGGAAACGCGGCCAACCTCAGCACGAAGTCGACCGCATCCGTCCGTTTGTGATCACAACCCGATGGGTCAGCCCGCCGGGGCGTCGGCGTAGCTGACCGGCCAGTCCGCCCCGCCGCGGACATCCCCCTTCGGGTCCACCACCACGACCAGATAGGTCTGGTCCGGCGCGTCCGGATTCAGTCCGGCCCGCAACCACACATCCGCCACCGTCGACCTCCCGGCACAAGATATCGACCGGTCAACCTCTGCGCCAGGTCAGGCGAGGGTGTGGTGACCGGCTTCGATGACGTCGTCGTACTCCTTGAGCCGCGCGGCGTAGGCGGGACTGAGGAAGTATTCCGCGTCGGGACCGACCGGTAGCCGCAGCGGCGGCTTCTCCATCCTGCTCAGGCGCCAGACGACGTCGGCGAAGAGTTCCGGCGAGTTGATCGCCTCAGCGTGGTTCATGCCCTGCACCCCGCTGAGCGTTCCACCGATGATCGGCGCGTAGTCGTCGATGCGTTGACTCGGCAGCACCAGCGAGGAGCTGTAGCTGGTGGCGAAACCTCCCGGCTGCAGGAGCGTCACCTTCACGCCGAGGTGCGCGACCTCGCTCGCCAACGACTCGGCCACCCCTTCGAGCGCGAACTTGCTCGCGTTGTATGCGGAAAGCCCCGGAAATGGCACCAGTCCGGCGACCGAGCCCACGAAGATTGCGTGCCCGGAATGCTGCGCCCGCCACATCGGCAACACAGCCCGGGTCAGCCGCCAAGGCCCGAAGACATTGGTTTCGAATTGCGCGACGAGTTCCGAATCGGACACTTCTTCGACCGCACCGAACTGACCGTAGGCGGCATTGTTGACCAAGATGTCGATGCCACCGAAGGTCGCCACCGCCAGCTCGACCGCCGCCTCACACTGGGCCTGATCGCGTACGTCCAAGCCGGCCGCGACCAGATTGCCCCGACCCTGCTCGACCAGCTCAGCCAGCACTTCCGGCCGTCGCGCGGTCGCCACCACCTGCTCTCCCTCGGCCGCGAGCCGGGCCGCGAGTGCTCTGCCGAGACCGCTCGAACAACCCGTGATGAGCCAACGCTTCGCCATGACACAACCATCCAGTCTCGACAGGCTTACCGACCGATAGAAGCGTGCCAGCAGAAGGCGCAGACGTGAAGAGTAATTGCTGTCATCTATGGGACACCGGGCACGACTTCCCGGTCCGACGACAATTCCAACGATCAATCATCCCTCGCCGGGAATGGTGCCCTTTGGAATCAATCCGGCCACCTCAGCCGATCCAGACAACCAGGCGTACGTTCCCGTCCCCGAACCTGACGGCCACGTTCCGCATCGCCTCCCAAAGGCGGCCACTGCCCCGGCAGAGGTTCATCCGCCGCCACCCCCACCGCACCCGCCGCCACCACCACCACCGCCGCCACCACCGCACCCGCCACCCGCGCCACCGTCGGAGCCACCGCCGCCGCTGTCGGAGCCGCCGCCACATCCACTACCGCATCCGCCGCCGCCGCTACCGGTGCCAGCGAGCTTGCGCTGCACCTCGGCCTCCGCCGCGAAGCCGGGGTCGAGACTGTAGAGCGCGGCACCTCCGAAGAGTGCGGCACCCATCGCGGCGCTGTTCGCGCCGTAGGTTGCGTAGGCCGGTGAGGCGGACGGGGCAAGGTGTGCGTGTTCGGTTCGTAGCTGCCGTACGGCGCGTCGGGCGGCCCGCGTCTGCTTCGGCCCGCCGCCGATCACCACGATCATCACCACGGCAGACGCGACGAGTAGCACGAAGTGGAACGTCGCCTCCTGGCCGTTGGCGACCCTGAGGGCGAACCGGAGCACACCGAGCCCGAGCAGGCCGATCAGCAGCAACGGAAAGAAGCGGACCGCTCGTCGCTGCCCTTGGGTAGGCGCCAACCCCACCCGTTCGAGCTCCTGCCGAAGCTGGTCGAGCGCCATCACCACCCACTGGTGGGTGACCAGCCTCCGAGGTTGGATCCGTTGTCCGGCAGCGTTGTAGACGGCCTGGTCCAGTGGCGTAGCCCCGGCGGGCAGCGGACCGACAGTGGTGAGAGTGCGTCCTCGCGTCATACCGATCGCACCGGCGGCCCGCAGTCCGCCGAGCGAGGCGTAGACGGCGAGTCGGTCACCGCCGTTGAGGTAGGCGGCCTGCTGCGGGGTCAGTTGGGATGCCGGAAAATCTTTTCGCCCAGCTAGCACGATGGCGCGGTGCACCACGGCGGCGACGATCAACACGCCGGCCACGGCGACGTACAGGAGCAGGAAGTCCGGTTCCGAGATTCCCCAGATGTCCGCAGGCGCCGCAACATTGATCATCATGGCCCCCATTGTCAGACAACCCCGCCACCTGCCCGGAGCCCAACCACTCAACCGGGAGCGGACGCAGCGGCAGGTGCGACGCCACCAACGTTGGCGTTTCACGATGCACCGGGCTGTGGCGAGTAGCTACCCCTATAGGGGCAGCAGAAAGCCACAGCTCGGCCGAGCTTGATGTGGCACCGGAACCGATCAACCGTTGGCAACGTCAGTCAAAGAGGGAAGGAAGATCGTCGATCCAGGAGGAGAGCCATGCGTACCCGCAATCGCGCGACCGTACTGGCCACCATCGTGCTCGCCCTGGCGAGCGCGGGCTGTGCCGGGCAGGCCGGGGCCAGCAACAGTCCCGGCGTCCGCGAGGAGGTGATGCCAAATACCTCGGCACCGAACGACCCCGCTCTCGATCATGCCGCGAACGAGGTCGACGGGCTCCTGAAGTCGAAGTACGCCCAGTGGTACGCCGGCAAGGTCCTGGAGAACCCGGGCCGGACGATGATCATCTACCGGAAGCCCGGAAGCGACCTCGACCAGGCCGTACGGGAGCTGGTGAGCGGCGTGCAGGTGCGGTTCGCGGACGCGCTGCTGTCGGAGCGGGAGATGCTCGACCTGACCGAGCGGGTGATGGCCGATGCGACGTACTGGCGGGAGCAGGGCGTCAGCGTGACCGGGGCCGGCCCGTTGCCCGACGGCTCGGCGGTGCGGGTGATGACCGCCACCGGAGCGCCCGAGGAGGGCGAACGGCTGTCCCGCCACTACCAGCAACCGATCGTGGCCAGCCGCGCCTCGGTGACCTTCGCCCTCGGCTACTGAGCACCCACCGCCAACAAACCGGGCGGCAGCGGCACGGCGCGTCGAAGCGGGCGCCCTCCAGCCCGGAGAGCGCCCGCTTCGTCGGTGTCAGTGTCGGTGCCGGACCCGGTTACGGCGCGAAGTGCACGCCGAGCCGGGAGAGCTGCTGGTTCACGTCGACGTACCACCACTTCCAGGAGCACTGCCGGGAGTTGGGGTCGCTGATCGGCCCGCTCGGCACACCGTTGCAGGCGACGATCTCACTGCTCTCGTCCGAACGCAGACTGATGATGCCGCGCGCCGTACCGGTGGTGCCGGACTGGACGTAGACCGGGCCACCGCTGTCACCGTTGCCGATGCCCGCGACCCGGTTGGCCGCTTCCGCCTGCACCAGTCCCCTGATGGTGCCGAACCCCTCGATGTCGAAGCTCTGGTTGAGCGCCACCACGGTCCACCCGCAGGCGGTGCCGGAGAACGACCCGCCGGTGCAGACCGCGTTGCCGACGTGGTTCGAGGACGGGCCGGTGATCGTACGTCCGACGTTCGTGTCCCCGGAGGCGAAGGACGGTCCCTCGTAGACCGAGTAGCCCGCGTTGGTGAGGATGAGTTCGCCGTCGTACTCCCGGGTGGCGTTGGCGAGGGTGTTGCCGATGACCGCGCCGGTGCCGGTGGTCCACTGCCCGCCACCGCAGTGCGCGGCGGTGAGCAGGTAACGGGCCGCCCCGTTCAGGCCGCGTACGCCGAATCCGGATGTGCAGGCGCCACCGCTCAGGATCAGGGCGCCACCCCAGTACGGCACGGTGTCCGAGCCGCGCGAGGTGAACTCCCGGGGCGTCTCCACCGCCAGGTCGAGCGGAACCGTGGCGGTCAGTTCGCTGTCGGCCCGCTGGAGGTCGGTGCTGGCGATCCCGGTACTGGCGATCCCGGTACTGACCGCCTTGACGCCGACCTTCAGGCCGCTGCCGTCGTTGGCCGGGCTGGTCGAGATGACCCGGACACCGGAGACGGTACGGCCGATCACCCGGTCGGCTTCCTTCAGCAACTCGTCGAGCGAGTGCTTCGCGGCCCGTACCTCGACGGCGATCCCCTCGCTGCGCATCGCCTCGACAGTGGCCGCGACCGGCGCCGGCAGCGCTCCCCGCCAGTAGACCGTCAGCGTGTTGGCGGCCGCGTCGACCCGGTCACCGGCGAAACCCGACCCGGCCTGGTCACCGCCGGCCGCCCGGATGCTGTCCGCGGCCCGGTTCAACTTCTCCTGTACGGCGAAGAGTGGCGCCATCTTCGCCGCCTCGCCGCTCGGCGTGCCGGTCAACGTGGTCTTGGCGCTCGCCGACCCGGTGCCAGCGGCTCCGTCCGGTGCCGCCGCCGCGGGCACTCCGGCACCGGCTACCAGCACCAAGGCGCCGGCTACGGCACCGGCCATTTTCCATACTCGACTCATACCAGTCCTTCCTCGGACAGGGGTGGTGGCCGATACGAGCCTTACATCGAAGAATGGCAATGGTGTTACAAGATCTAGATGGCCGAGTACATGACAAAATGCCCGCTATATGCCCGACCAGCGAGCGGCGCCGTCCAGGCACCAGGGGGACCTACAACCCGTCAGGCACATACATGGAATTTCGTGTACGGCAGATACTGAACAGGCACCGGTTACAGTCGATGAAGTAACAGACCCCGTTACGGTGTCTCAACCCGGACGGTGACGGCAAGGTCGCGTACGGCCAGGGCGGCGAGATCAGCGAGTTGCTCCGGACCAAGAGTCACGCCGCGCAGGTTGCCGAGCGCGCCGAGGATGTCGGCCAGCTCGTTGCCCCGCAGGTCTGCCCCACGTAGGTCGCACCCTTCGAACTCCAGCCTGTCCAGCCGACAGCCCCGAAGTACGAGTTCACGGAGACGGCAGTTCGCCATGCTGGCTTCGGTGAGGATGCAGTCGACCAGGGCCACCGGCCCCGTACCGGCGACATCACGCAGGGCAGCGAAGTCGAGTCGGCAGTTCTCGAAGACGACGTTTTTCAGGGTCGCGCCGATGAAGTGCGTGCCGGTCAGGCGGCAGCCACTGAAGACGCAGCGCTCGACCACCACGTCGGAAAGCTCGGCGTTGGAGAAGTCGACCCGTTCGAAGACCGACCCGTGCAGGGTGACCTTTTCCCAGGCCGCATTGCTGGCATCAACCCCGGTGAGCTGACTGCTGCGGATTCGGGTCTCGTACAGACGACTCCCCGACCAGCTCTCCTCGGTGATCAGGGCCTCTACCAGATCCCCGTCCGGCAGCCCCGTCACCTCGTCCAGGTCCCGTGGGTCCAGGTCAGGGACCAGGACGTCGAGCCCACCGATTCGTCTCGTCTGCATAATCTCTCAACGATGCCAGGGCCGGGGACGGGTGCAGCCCGTCCCCGGCGGGTCGGATGATTCATTTTGGCAAGCGGCGCTACTTGCCCTTCTTGCTCCAGTTGTCCCAGCCAGGCTTGCTGTCGAACTTCGGCTTGTTGTCCCACGTCGGCCGGTTGTCGAACCTCGCAGCGTCGACGGCGACGAGCGTCGGCTGGGTCAGGTCGACCCCGAAACGCTCCAGGTAATCGGCGTCCGCGCTGACGAGAGTGACCAGTGGACTTGCCACGTCTACCTCCCTTTCTCCTCCGGATGAAACTGGTCCGCGGCGGCGCGAACCAGGGCTTGACGAGTCGTTCGGCAGTAGTTGGTCTCGGTGGCGGTCAAGGTGCCGTGCTCGAAGTAGCGGTTGCCTGCCTGCGCGCCCTTGCAGTAGTCGAAGAAGCCACAGGTATCGGCGCATCCGTTCAGAGCATCGATGAACTCCGCCACGTAGCGCAGGCTGCCGGCGTCCGCGAGCATTTCGGGAATAGATGTCTGGAGGACGTTCCCGGCGATGAAGTCGCCGTAGTCCGCGCTGCGTACGCCAAGCAACTCGGGCGAGAGGAGGACCGTATCGCCCTCACATGACACCGTAGGTATCGGCTCGTACGGCGCATGCCCAGGCGAGCCGTCCCGGCCCGCACCGATGTAGTCGGCCAGGCGGTCCAGGTCTCGTACCCGGAGCGGGCTGCCGTCCAACCGGCGCTGAACAAGCCGGCGCCAGAACCGATAGGCCGCTTCCTCTGACATCGGCGGGCGGTTCCCGCCCTCCTGCTCCTCAAGGTTGAAGCCGACCGAGACGCAGCCGGCGAGGTTGGTGAAGAACTCCGCCAACTCGTCCACATGCTCGACGCTCTCGGGTGTGACCACGCAGATCGCGGTGAACGACAGCCCCGAGCGGACCAGTGCATCCACGCCCCGCATCGTGCGGTCGAAGGTCCGCGTACCGGCCCAATCGAGACGGTTAACGTTGTTGAGCCCCGGTCCATCGATGCTCACCCCGACGTCGAATTCGTATTCGGCGAACAGGTCGCACCAACGCGAGTCGAGCAACGTCGCGTTGGTCTGGATCTCATGCCGCATGCTCCCAGCCCGTCGAAGGTCCTCGAAGGGCATGAGCAGCTCGCGGAACCTCTCGATCGGTGTGGTGGTCGGCTCGCCGCCGTGCCACACGACGTCCACCGGATAGCTGCTCCCCTGGGCGGCGATGGAGCCAGCGCAGGCAGTCGCGACAGCCTGTGACATCAGCCTGCGCTGCCCACGCTCCTGGAGGTAGCAATACGTACAGTTGAGGTTGCAGAAGGTCGTAGGCTGCACCACCAACGTATGGAAACTGCCGGCGATGGCAGGCTGGTGAAGGCGCCTTACGACACCGAGATCCTTCATCAGGTGGTTCACCTTCCTCCCGTAACCGCTTCGTTCGACATGGCGTTGACTGGCGGCAGTGGTGACTCACCGGACCGAACCTTGATCGCCCAGTCGAGTTGGGGGCAGCCGGTGGGGGTGCACTGGAGGCAGGTGCCGGGGCGCCAGGTGTTGCCGCCGGGCTGATGTTGCCGCCAGGTGAGATCGGCGGACGTACGGATGACTTCGGGGTTGATCGGCTCCAGGTTGCGGCTCACTGGCGTGACTCCGGTCGAGTGGACGGTCATCTTGGTCGGCCCGCTCATGACGTACGCCTCGTCGGCACCCAGCCGAGGAAGCGCTCGTAGAGGACACGCGGGTCCGGCGGCGGGCCGAGAGTCGGGTCGATGGTGTGCAGATCGTTGAGGGCGTCGACGTACTGGGCTGCAAGGAAGAGCGTCAGGTTGACCGTCCGGTCCCGGAAACCGCTGGTCAGATCGAGTCGCGCGTCCGCGCACGGCCACGGGTAGGCATCGATCCGGCAGATCCAGAGCGGACGCAACGGCAGGTGCGAGGCCGCCAACGAGGCCGCCCCGCTCCCCCTCACCATTCGACCAACCCGGGGATGGGCTGCGGCTGCGCCGGTCGCCACCCCGGCAAAGCCCGACGGTGTACGACCAACGACAACTCCGCCCCGTCGGCACCGTCGGCCAGGATCCGCACCCCGGTCAGGCTCACCCGGTGCCCGGTCCACTCCCCCGCACCTGCGGGCAGAGCGCGTACGCGTACCCGAAGTTCTCCCTGACCGGCGCGCAGGTCGCCACGGGAGCCGTGGTGGTAGAGACCGTCGGAGAGGTCGAGTACGTCACCGACGCTGACCAGCGGACGTTCACCTGGCACCCGGCTCATGACAGTGCCTCGCGTTCGGCGGCCAGCATTTCCGGATCGGCCAGATAGCCTTCGGCGCTGCGGAGCAGGTGACAGTCACCGGGGCCGGCACAGCGGTCACACATCGCGTCGTCGGCGTGCGCGGCGACCACGTTGCGGGACCGCCGGACGATCAGGTGCCACATCTCCCGGCCGAACATGGTCCCGTGCGGGCTCCGGTACGTCACACCGACCGCCAGTGCGAGCCACGGTTCTCCGGCCAGCGGGCGCGGGACCGCTCCGCCGTCACCGGCTCGGTGACCTGGGCGGGCTGCGCGTCGGAGTGGTCCGGTGCGGCCCGCAGGTAACCGCCGGAACGGCCGACGTACTGGGTCGCCGGCCCGATCGGCTCAGGGTTGTCGGCGACTCGCAGAAACCAACGCCATCGCATCGCGTACCTCCCTCGTAGTGGACGCGAGACCTCTGGCACGACGGGATAGCCAGGGTCAGGCGTCGGGCTTCGTCAGTGGTTCTGTGTCCGCAGGTAGGTAGTCACCCGCTCGGCCGACATCTCGGCCTGTTCCAGCAGCGTCCGCAGTGGTGAGTAGGCAACGCGGTCAGCCAGGCTCCGGGCGCTTTCGGCCTGGTCGAGTCCGGCGATGTGCACCCGAGCCAGTTCCAGGGCGCGGTTGACGCGCTCCATCTCACGGGCCATCTCGCCAGAGTTCATCACCACTCCGTTGATCAAGTACCAACGTTGCGTTACGTTGGATTGGTACCAACCATTACAGCGACATCGGTCTCCGTCAAGACTGGGACCCTAAGATTCATTCCAATGTGTCACCGAGGTGAGGAGAGCCCGTGCCGCCGCTCTACCGGAAGATCGCCACCGAGCTTCGGAAGCGGATCATCTCCGGAGAACTCAGCCCTGGCGACAAACTGCCGACCGAGACTCAACTCCAAGACCAGTACGACGTCTCCCGCAACACGGTTCGCCTTGCGACCGCTCTGCTGCTCAACGAAGGTCTGGTCGAGTCCGTACCCGGTCGCACCGGCGGGATGGTCGTCCGCGAGCGGGTCACCCTGACCTATCACGCAAGCCGGGCCGAAATGCCGCACGGGCTGTGGGCCGAGTCCGACGCCTGGTTCGGCGAAGTACGCGCCCAAGGCCACGAACCCACGCAGGAGTTCGAGCTGCGGATCGAAGCGGTGACTGCTGCGATTGCCGAACGGCTCGGCGTGGAGGCAGACTCCACAGTCGCCGTACGCCGCTGCATCCGCCGGGTCAACGGACAGCCCTCATCGGTGCAGTCGAGCTACTACCCGATGGACCTCTGCGAAACCGTGCCCGAGTTGCTGTCGCCACGAGACATCCCGCATGGCACAACCCGGCTGCTCGCCGAGCGCGGCTACCAGCAGCTCGGCGCCGAAGACGAGCTGGTCGCGGCGATGCCCACGCCGGAAGAGGTGACCCTTCTGCGGCTCAACCCGGGCACGCCGGTCCTGCACTACATCCGAACCGGGTTCACCGCCGACCGACCGGTGCGCGTATCGGTGACCACGTTCGCTGGTGACCGAAACCGCGTTGTCTACACCCTGGGCGATGCCGAAGTGATTGCCCGCTTCCGCGACCGGGACTCGACCGAATGATCATCACTCGCGCCGAGCTGGACGACGTAGACATCATCATGTCGTGGCGTCGTGAACGGGTCGCCTGGTTGGCCGCGCGCGGCGAGGAGCAGTGGTCAATCCCGCTCCCCCGGTCTGCGGTCGCCGCCACGGTGTCCGCTGGGCAGACCTGGCTCATCTGGAACGACCAAGAACCGATCGCCACTGTCACGCTGACCGCCTACGTCGACGTCGACTCGCTCTGGAAGCCCGACCGCGACCCAGAAGCGCTGTGGTACCCGGAAGACGACCCGTCTGATGCGCTCTACGTGGCGAAGATGATGATCCCGTTGCAGCACGCGGGAGGAGACTTGGGCGGCGAGATGCTGGACTGGGCCGGCGGGCGCGCGTACGAAGCCGGGCTGACCTGGCTCAGGCTCGACGCGTGGACAACAAACGTGCAGCTACACCGCTACTACCAGCGGCAAGGCTTCCGACACGTCCGCACGATCGAGTCTCGGGTGTCTGGCGCCTGCTTCGAACGACCTGCCCAGCCATACACGGGCGACCGGCTAAAGACTGAGCTGCGCTGAGCTTGGAGGCACTGCCGATGAGCACCCCGCGTTGGGCCAGCACGTCCGATCCCTACGTCATACCGGGAGTTGGCGACGCGTGGGCCAAGGAGGCTGCGGCTCGTGGCCGTACCGGTAGCCAACAGCTCCTCGGTGTCGAGACGGTGGTCCCCGATCTGGCGATCCGAACAGCTCTCGACCTCGGGGACGAGGGCCGGGCCGTAGTGCGGCGTCGCTTGATCCTTGAGGATGACCAGCCCGTCGAGCTGGCCGACTCCTACTACCCAGCCTGGTTGGCCGGCGGCACGCCTCTTGCCGAGAACCAGAAGATCCGAGGCGGCGCGATCGCTGTGCTCGCGCAGCTCGGGCACACTCCGGCCACCGTCACGGAGAACATCACCGCCCGCCAACCGACCGAGGCAGAGCAGACGGAGCTCCGCATCGGCGACCACGAGCCGCTACTTGTCATGCGGCGCCTGAACCGGAACGGCGCCGGCAGACCCGTCGAGTACGTCATCACCCACACAGTCGCCCGACTCTCCCCTGGCTTCACATACCAGATGCAGATACCCGTCGAGTGAGGTAAGGGTCACTCCAGCTCATTGCGGTGGGTAGCGGCCACCACCGATGCTGCGGCGACCTGCACCGCCGAGCATCGTCACCTGAGACGGCTGGATCCGGCCGACCTCAACTCCCTAATCCCACTCACTGCTATGACCAAGAACCGTCCGAGTCCTATCAGCGCGTCCGCCTCAAAATGATCTTCGACCAACGGTCAGGGCGGACCGGCGCCTCAATCGGGTGTCGGCCGATCCATATGGCGATGTCAGATCCTTGACAGCTTTGCGGATACGTGGCGCAATGTGCATTTTGCCCTCTAGGTGAACACGAACGGTGGACTAGGGTGATGAACCACTCGGTTCACAATAGGCGAGGTCGCAAGTGACGACAGTTGTCTCGATCTTCAACCACAAGGGTGGCGTTAGCAAAACGACTACCACATTCAACCTTGGATGGATGCTCGCACGCCTCGGCCACAGAGTGCTGCTGGTCGATGCCGATCCACAATGTAACTTGACAGGAGTCTCACTCGGCCTCTCCAACACGTGGCCACTCGACGACTTTGCCGAAAACTCCGATGCAGCCACAGCAAGGGACGAAGAGTTCCGCGCGACGCAATTGGTGACCAAGGAGTTTTATACTGCCAATGTTGAGCGGACGCTCTACGGAGCACTGAAGCCAGCGTTTGAATCTGAACCGCGAATGTTGGACGCAGTAGAGTGTGCACCAATCGTCGGTTGCGATAACCTCTTTTTGCTTCCAGGACACATCCAGATTGGCGAGTACGAGGTATCACTAAGCGTGGCACAGGAGCTATCCGGCACGCTTCTGGCACTCCGCAACATTCCCGGCGCCATAAACTATCTCATTCGCGCAACCGCCGAAGCAATTGGCGCCGACTTCGTCTTAGTCGACATGAGTCCCAGCCTGGGATCGTTGAATCAGAACATTGTGGCGACAAGCGATCTCGTATTCGTTCCAACCTCCCCCGACTTCTATACAGTGATGGCACTCAGATCCTTATCTAAAGTCCTTCCGCGCTGGTATAGATGGGCAAAGTCAGCAAGCGAGAACGAGACCCTACAGACTGCCACCTACCCATTTCCGGAGCCTCGGATGAAGTTCGCTGGAGCAGTGATTCAAAGGTACCGACTGTACCGTGCACCAACAGAAGACAATCCATATGGCGATCCTACGGGGCCGTTTAAGGAGTGGATCGATCGCGTCGCCGAGTCAATCCGCTTCGACTTCGCCCCGCCCTTGAAACAGGCCGGGTTAATGTTGCCCACCTCCACCTACCAAGACGCAGGCATTGGCGAAGATTACGTGTTGGGGCGGATTCAGGAATTCAATAGCTTGCTTCCTAAGTCACAGGAGCACAGGCTTCCGGTATTCGAGCTTACATCCAACGAACTTGGCCAATCAGGTGTCGTTTTGGACGCATCCATGAGACAGATCAGCAGCCTCAATAGGATCTTCAAAGGGATCGCCGAGAAGGTGGCCGCCTTAGCAGTAAGCCAGCCGTAATCATGAAACCTCGACAGCTATTCGATAAGCTCGCAGATCAAGTATCCGCCCTATCCACGCTCGGCCAGGCTCAGGAAACCCAAGGTCAGATTGAGTCCAGTGCGTCAATCTACCGGGCGTGCATTGTCCTCTCAGTATCAGCACTCGACGCCTACATGCACGAAAAAGCGGCTGAAGCCTTTCTAATCGCTATACGGCAAGGCGCGTCCGCAACTAACGCTTCCATCGACTCGTACCTACAGATCCAATCATCACTATTCAATCAAACGCAACTAGCCAGCTCAGTTCGATACCGACTGTCCTTCAAAACACTGGTCACACCACAGGCGATCGATAAGGCGATCGACGCAAGCGGCTCTGATGCGCGAGCCGTGTGGCGCGCAATCGGAGAAGCGCGAGGCAGTCGGGAATCTCGACTTCGAAACATGCTCGACCTGCAGGTTGACCGACGGAATCAGATCGCACACGAGGCGGACTGGGATCCGGCCCAGCTAGCATTCCGACGCATATCCCTCGATCACGTAACAGATTGCACTGAATGCATTACTTCCGTCGTTCATAATTTGGATGCCTGTTGGATCTAGGGATATCACGCCCGCAGTAATGGCTGTACTTCCACCAACATTAGTTGGATCTACCCGAGGCGTTCTCATCACCTGAATTTCTATCGCCACTTGAAGGCTCCGGAACGTTCACTTAATTCACGAGGACCCACCAAGGTCAATAGATATTGAACTAATAAGCCCGGTTTCCGGCTCATACGACTCTAACTGTTGGTGGGCGCGGCAGGTTTCGAACCTGCGACCCCTCGCTTGTAAGCTCTGGGCGGTGCGTCCGGCGGTGTCCATCCGCGTCTCCGACCTCGGGCGACTGTCCGCGCTCGGCCGCCAGCGCCGGCCCTCGCGCTGTGTCGTTGCCTCTCACCGTAGCTGTCGACAGCCGTTGCTGGACTCCCACACCCCTAGGGACTCTCTCGAATCATCCCGCCCTACGGCGCTTGTGACCCTGCGGCGACACGGCCGTAACCACCTTGGCACACTTGGCGGCGATAGCACTGCATGGATAGGGGATAACAGGCAATCCACAGTTCCTCCCATAGCCGTCACCAGCCAGCAGCCGACGCCTCCGCAATCAAGACACGCTGCGATATGAACCTAATCAGAGCCAGATCGTGATCGAGCTTGCGCGCTTCATAACTATGTGGCAACAGAAGGGACGCACCCTTAGGCCCACCATCAACTTTCGTGTGCACAATGCGACAGCGGAGCGCATAAATACGGGCCGCCACCTGGTCTGAGGGTTTTCGCCCCAAATCATTCAGATGAATCAGAGGAACGCCCGAAAGCTCCTTCTTAGCCCCCAGGAATTCCTCACTTCCGGGCGACTGGCGAATGAAAGAGACCAACTCATTCTCATTGAGGCAATTCCTAAGGAGCAGCTTTAGCTGCTCCACCTCAGGCATTCCACCCCCGCCGGCCTGCACCATTCCAAGAAGTGCCGCGATGTCCCCATTCCTACTCGGATTGAATGCGGGGTCCCGGAGCTTTTGCCCAACTCGCCTAACCATGTCGGCATGGACATAAGCCGGAAAGTAGCACTCCAGACTCTGATAATAGCCAAGATACTCTACCAAAGGCATTCCCCGCACAGCTCTAGCGTGCATATAGAGAGTCAACGGCTCTTCGTCGTAGACATTCCGTGGAATGTAGGGAGTCTGATCATACGACAGCGTCCCGCCCCTTCGATGCAGGGTATTCAGCTCACCGTGTGGCGCAAGGCGCGTGACAAGTCCATAAAGCAGGTCTAGGTCAAATATGACGGAGTTTGCGAAACGCTTGATGAAATCCAGGGCATCATCGTGGCGCATGCCCTTCACGCCCTGAACCTTGAGACTGTAACGCCCGGCCAGGAATCGCTCGCAAACCGTGAATGGCACCGACACCGGGGACACCTCAGCCAGCATCACGGCATCGGAGGTGCGGCTAACAAATCTCAGCTCACTGTCCGACGGGGAGGCAAAAGCGAGCTCCGGCGAAGGTTCCTTCTCTTTCTCGACACGGAGCCGATAGGCGTGGATTTTCTTCAGTAAGTTTTCCGGCCTAGAAATGAATGGGCCCCCACCCGTCAACACTGCCTCAAATCGACCGCTGTCGCGTTCATATACAGCGGCCAGATCGTCCAGGAATACCCATGATTCAAATTGAGCCGCAGCAAACATTTTGGCCTTTTCCTCATCCAGCGTGATCGGCCTAGTTGTTCGCCCATTAGACATATCAAGCCTCAGGATTGGGCGCATAAACGGCTTATCGAATTCATCTTCATCCTCGACTTCCCATTGCTCAATCTTAATCGAGGCGGATACTGCGCGATCTGCAACTTGCTGCAAATAGGGGGTGGTGGTCACGAAGCGATACTACGGGGCGACTCGCGGCAACGAAGGCCGCTTCAGCCTAGATTCTCTTGGGCTCTCGCACTTCCAACGACGCTGGTTGAGCGCGACGTGGTCAAGGACCTGCTCCCCACCTTGCTGGCCAGCAACAGCCTGAGCGGCCCGCCATCCCGTCTGCCGTCGACCCGCCCTCTGGGGACCAAGCCGCCGCCCGGCCCGCTACGTCAAGCAGATCTTGACGGCTTGTACGGGCGCTGGCGGGCCGGGCGGTGGTGGTCTGCTCGGCTTGCCGGTGCTGCCGACGGACTCCCAGCCCGCGTCGAATCCCGTTCGTCCACGCGGTGCTCCGCAACGCACTCCAAAATGCAATGCGCGAGGAACAGGTGTCTCGGAACGTCGCCAAGCTGGTTCGTGTCTCATCCCCTCGCTACAAGGTGGGCAAGGGCCTTGCCGTCGACCAGGTGCGCAAGCTCCTGGCCGCTACGGAAGGACACCGCCTACACACCCTCTACATCGTGGCGGCCACTATGGGCCTCCGGCGCGGCGAGTTGCTGGGCTTGCGATGGACGGACCTGGATCTCGACGAGGGGACCATGTCAATCGCTCAAACCGTCCAGCGGGCCGGTGGAAAGCTACACCTGCAAGACGCCAAAACCGCGGAGTCAGAGAGCGTCCTACCCATGCCGGATTGGACCTGGGTGGCGCTGCTGGACCACCAGGCATTCCAAAAGATGGAACGGGAAAGGTTAGCCGACGTATGGCAGGATCAGGATTGGTATTTCCGTCTGAGGTTGACACGCCAATGGAACCGCGTAACCTCAATCGGCACTTCGCCGCTCTGCGGGAAACGGCCGGCTGTCCAGACGTGCGGCTACACGACCTGCGGCACACTGTCGTCTCGCTGCTGATGGAACTGGGCGTACCGCCGCACGTCGTCCAGGCCATCGCCCGTCACGCCGACGTGAAGATCACCCTATAGATCTATTCACACGCGAACCTGGACGTGATGCGCAAGGCGCTCGGCCAACTCGACAAGCGGCTGTCATGAACGGCGTTGCTGTCACCGTAGCTGTCAACGGGCCGAATCCCGATCTTCTAGACAGCCGCCGTGCTGGTCAGAGATGGTGGGCGCGGCAGGTTTCGAACCTGCGACCCCTCGCTTGTAAGGCGAGTGCTCTCCCACTGAGCTACGCGCCCGGAACGCCCGCAACTGCGGCGTCCGGCGGCGGCAAGCTTACCCTGCCGCGTTGGTCCGGGTCACCCGAGGCGGTAACCCGGGCAGAGATCTTGGAAGCTCCCCCGCACCCCCCATGGGCGGGAAAGCTCCCAAGATCTCGCTAAGACCCTGGTCAGGCGGTGGCTGCGGCCAGCGCCTTGCGCCAGCCTGCCTGGTCTCGCGCTACGCCGGGTTCGTTCATCTCGGCGAAGCGGACCACACCCGCCCGGTCGATCACGAAGGTGCCCCGGTTGGCGTACCCCCGGACGTCGTTGAAGACGCCGTACGCCTGGGCCACCCCGCCGTGCGGCCAGAAGTCGGCCAGGAGCGGAAACAGGAAGCCCTGCTCCATGGCCCAGACCTTGTGGCTGTAGACCGAGTCGACGCTGACGGTCAACAACTGGACGTTGTCGTTGACGTACTCGTCGAGGTTGTCGCGTGCCTCGGACAGCTCGCCCTGGCAGGTGCCGGAGAAGGCCAGGGGGTAGAAGACCAGCAGGACGTTCCGCCGCCCGCGGAAGTCCGCCAGGCGTACCTCCTGGTTGTTCTGGTCCTTCAGCACGAAGTCGGGCGCCTCGGCGCCAACCTCGATCGGCATGTGTCAGCTCCTGTCACGGTGGCGCACGAATGTTCCGAGCGCCGGTCCACCGACCGGCACTCCGAGTCTCCGCAGGCGGGGGTCTACTTCTTCACTTTCGCTCCCCGGCGCAGGACCAGGCGGGCCCCGCTCCAGTCCTTGCCGGCGTTGATCGTGGAGGTCTGCTGGAGGCCGGCGGTGGGCGCCGACTCACTGACCTCGCTCGGCTCGACGTGGCCGTCACGTCCGGCCTTCGGCGTCAACAGCCACACCACGCCGTTGTCCGCCAGCGGGCCGAGGGCATCCACGAGAAGCTCGAAAAGGTCGCCGTCGCCGTCCCGGTACCAGACCAGTACGGCGTCCACCACCTCGTCGGTGTCCTCGTCGACCAGTTCCCCACAACGGTCGGTCAGGGCGTCACGGAGTTCCTGGTCGACGTCATCGTCGTACCCCATCTCCATGACGACCATCCCCGGCTCGATGCCGAACCGGTCCGCCAGGCTCCGTACTCCGTCGGCGGCCTGACCAGCGGTCGCGCTCACTGTCGCGTGCCTCCTCATCTCAGCTACACCCGGCACCGGTTCGGTGCCGATAGGGCAAAGTCCACACAGTTGTTCGGCTCGGCGCAAGTGGCGCACCGAGTGGAAGGGAATTTACCGTGCCAGCAGCGTACGGGCACCCTGGGTAATGGCATCTTCGGACACCAGCACCTCCCGGGCAGCCGGACCTAATGGTACAAACGAGTCAATAGACGCAACGCGCCGCACAACACCCACATATCCAGCATCCACCAGGCCGGCGACGATGCCCTCACCGACCCCTCCGGACCGGCGTGTCTCGTCCACCACCAGCACCCGACCAGTGGCGGAAGCCTCCCGGAAGATGTCCGCGACCGGCAGCGGAGCCAGCCAGCGTAGGTCCACCACCCGGCTGCCGATCCCCTCCTCGGCCAGCCTGGCGGCGGCCCGGAGGGACATCCTGACCCCGTTACCGAAGGTGATGATCGTGATGTCCTCGGCAGAACCGACACCGTAGACCCGGGCCCGACCGACCGGCACGTGCCCACTCGCCCAGTCCCCCGGCCCCAGGTAGGGCGCCAGCCACTCGTCGTCGCCCTCGGCGTACAGGTCCCGGGTGTGGTAGAGCGCGATCGGCTCCAGGAAGACGCAGACCGTACCGTCCACCGCCGCACTCGCCAGGCACGAACGCAGCATCGGCGCGGCGTCGTCGGGCCGCGCCGGGACCGCGAGCACCAGACCGGGAACATCCCGGAGTACGGCAACGGAGTTGTCGTTGTGGAAGTGCCCGCCGAACCCCTCCTGGTACGCCAGGCCGGCCACCCGCACCACCATCGGGTTCCGGTAGGCCCCCCGCGAGAAGAACTGCATGGTGGCCGCCTCGCCGCGCAACTGGTCCTCGGCGTTGTGCAGGTACGCCAGGTACTGGATCTCCGGCACCGGCAGCATGCCGCCCAGCCCCGCCCCCAGCCCCAGGCCCAGCACGCTCGTCTCGTCCAGCAAAGTGTCGAAGACCCGGGACGGGCCGAACCGGTCGCGCAGCCCCTTCGTCACCCCGTACACCCCGCCCTTGACCGCCACGTCCTCGCCGAAGACGGTCATCGCCGGATAGTCGAGCATGCCGTCGGCGAGCGCCGCGTTGATGGTCTGGGCCAGGGTGAGCGGACCGGCCGCCTCGGGCAGCCGGTCGGCGAAGGCGGTGGCCCGCGCCCCGGCACCCGGCCCGGCCGCCCAGGTCCCCGCGTCGGCGACGGTACGCGAGACCCGTACGGGGCGACGCGGGGCGAGCGGGGCGACGATGTCGGCGGCGCTGGTCAGCTTCGCCTCGCCGAGCACCTCCTCGGCGACCTTGCGCACCTGCCAGCCGACCGCGTCATAACGGGCGATCACCTGCTCCGGGCTGGCCAGCCCCGCCTCCACGATCAGTTTCGCGGTGCCGATCAGCGGGTCCCGGGCCAGGTCCCGCTGCAGATCCGCGGTCGGCCGGTACGCCACCTCGGCGTCCGCGCCCGCGTGCCCCATCAACCGGACCGTGGTCAGGTGCAGGATCGCCGGACGGCGGTGTCGGCGTACCCAGGCGGCGGCCTCGCTCGCCACCTCGTACGTCTGGGCGAGGTCGCAGCCGTCGGCGGAGAAGTAGCGGATGCCGGGCTTGGCGGCGAGCGTCGCGGCGACCCAGCCGTCGGGTGAGCGGACGCTGATGCCGAGCCCGTTGTCCTCGCAGACGAACAGGACCGGAATGCGCAGGCCGGTGTGGTCGCACCAGCCGGCGGTGTTGAACGCCGCGGTGGCACTCGCGTGGTTGACCGAGGCGTCGCCGAACGAGCAGACCACGATCGCGTCCGCCGGCCAGGCGGCCCGGGACTCGGCCGCGGCCGTACGCGCGTCGGTGAGCAACCGGGCCGAGGCGCCGGACCGGTTGCGGGGCGGCGCACCGGCGGCCCGGCGCTGGCGTTCTATCGCGAATCCGACACCGACCGCCCGGGGCAGATGCGAGGCGATGGTGGAGGTGGTCGGGATGATGTCGAGGGCGGCGTTGCCGAAAACCTTGTGCCGACCACCGGCGATCGGCTCGCTGGCCGACGCGACGACCCCGCGCAGCACGTCCCGGGCCGCGCCGGCGACCGGGTCGACATGCTCGGCACCCTCCCGGGGTCGCCCGTTGACGGTGCCGTCAGCACCGCTGGACTCGTCGGAGCCGTCCTGGGCGGGCATCGTGGCGGCCTGGGCCACCCGCGCGCAGTAGAAGCCGCCCGAGCGGTAGTGCAGCAGGGCGGGGTCGGTGGGGCGTACGGCGGCGGCCACCGCGGCGTTGCCCTCGTGGCCGGCGGAGCCGATCGTGTAGAAGCCCTCGCCGAAACTGCGCAGCCAGCGCGCGGCAAGGTCGAGGTGCCGGCTGGTGAGCTGGGCGTCGAAGAGTTCGAGGGCGCGCGCACCGGTGAGCGTGGCGCCGTCGTGGACCGGCCCGTCGGCCGAGCGCGCCAGGGTCGGCGCGACCAGACCGCCGACCGCCTCCCGGAACCGATCGTCGAGATCTTGAGGGGTGGTCACGTCGGACAGCATTACCGACTCATGGCATTACCGGCCACTCAGACACGGTCCGCACGCTGCCGATGTGGCACGCCGCGCAGCGACATCAGGCCACCGGCTCGGCGATACCGGCCAGCGGCTCGGCCTGGACCAGCCGTTGTACGGCCCGTGCCGCGCCCCGCGCCGCGCCGGGTCGGATTCCGGTCAGGTCAGCGGGGGCTCCAGGGGGCAACCACCGTCGGAGACCTTCCACATCAGGGTCCGCAGGGTCGCCAACTCGTCCTCGGTGAGGGGAGCGAGCAGCCGGGAATCGGACACGATCCGGCTTACCCGGTCACGTACGCGCCGACCCTCGTCGCTGACCACGAGGGTGCGCAGCCGACGGTCGGCCGGGTCGACCTGGCGGCGTACCAGGTCCAGGCGCTCCAGTTTGTCCACCAGCAAGGTGATGTTGGACGGATCGCAGCCGAGGCGTTCGGCCAGGTCACGGGCGGGCAGTGGCCGGTCCGGGTCAAGCTCGTGCAGGGCGCGGGCGACCGCCGGGGTGAGCCCCAGTTCGGCCAGGTCGGCCTCCATGAAGTGCCGCATCGCGTCGGAGACGTGCAGGATCCGGCGCACCACGTCGCCCGCCGCCGTACCGCTGGTCTGCGCCATGGTCAGGACGGTACCGGTGCCCGCCCGCCCCTCCTTTCCCCGGAGTAAGGAAGGGCCCCTTGTTATCGCATTTTGTATAGGAAGGGGCCCTTCCTAACGCCTGCGGGGGTGAGCGGGGCGGCGAGTGAGCAGGGTTGCGGGGCGGCGGGCGGGGTTGCGGGCTGGACGTACGGTTGGTTTGGAAATCTTTGAACATTGGGAACAGTGAGGGATCCGTGGTCGAGTTCTCCCCCGAACGCCGCTACATCGAGGACGTCGGCATCGTGCTGACCGGCCTCGGCCTGCCGCCCGCGTACGGCAAGGTTCTCGGCTGGTTGCTGATCTGCGACCCGCCCCACGCGACCGCCACCGAGATCGCCGAGGCGACCGGGCTGTCGAAGGGCTCGGTGAGCACCGGCATCCGGATGCTGGAAAGCAGCCAACTGGTCCGCCGGGTGGCGAACCCGGGCCGGCGCGGCATCGCCTGGGAACTCAGCCCGGACGCGTTCACCCGGGCCGCCGAGTCCGACCGGTTCCGGATCTTCCGGAAACTCATGGACCGGGGCATCGAGCTGCTCGGCGGCGAACGGTCACCCCTCACCGACCGGCTCGTCTACACCCGGGACCTCTACGCCTTCATCGAACGTGAGCTGCCCGGATTCATCGAACGGTTCAAGACCGAACACGCCCAGAAGATGGCGAGCACCCAGAGAGGAGAGGCCGATGACCGAGTCGGCCATCAACACCGAGAACCTGACCAAGACGTACGGCCGTAACCGTGGCCTGACCGGGCTCGACCTGCGGGTCGAGCGGGGCGAGGTGTACGGGTTCCTCGGCCCCAACGGCGCCGGCAAGTCCACCACCATCCGACTCCTGCTCGACCTGATCCGCCCCACCAGCGGTCACGTACGCGTCCTCGGCGTCGACCCGCGTACGGACGGCGTACGGCTGCGCCGCCGGATCGGCTACCTCGCCGGTGACTTCGTCGTCGACGGCCGACAGACCGGCCGGGACCTGCTCACCTACCTCGGCAACCTGCGCGGCGGGGTGCCCCGGTCCCGGATCGACGAACTCGCCGCCCGACTCGACCTCGACCTCAGTCGCCGGATCAAGGGACTCTCCAAGGGCAACCGGCAGAAGATCGGGGTGGTGCAGGCGTTCATGCACTCCCCCGAACTGCTCATCCTCGACGAGCCGACCAGCGGCCTGGACCCGTTCCTGCAACACGAGTTCGTGACCATGGTGCGCGAGGCCAGGGCCGCCGGGCAGACCGTCTTCATGTCGTCGCACGTGATGAGCGAGGTGCAGCAGACCGCCGACCGGGTCGGCATCATCCGCGAGGGGCGGTTGATCACCGTAGAGCGGGTCGAGGAACTGCGCGAACGCGCCGTACGGCAGGTCGAGATCGTCTTCGAGGCGCCGGTCGAGGCGGCCGAGTTCGCGTCGCTGCCGAACGTCGGCGACGTGACCGTCACCGGCAACACGCTCCGCTGCCGACTCGACGGGCGGGCCGACGCGCTGGTCAAGGCGGCCGGTCGGCACACCGTACTGAGCCTGCGTGCCGAGGAACCCGACCTGGAGGAACTCTTCTTCGACTATTACAGCGACAGCCACGACCGTACGGAGGTGCAGCATGCTGCTGCGTAACCCGTTCACGAAGACGCTCTTCGACAGTCGCCGGTCGCTGGTCGGCTGGACTCTCGCGATCGTCGCCGTCGGGGCCATGTACGCCTCGTTCTGGCCGACGATGCAGACACCGGAGATGGCCGAGGCGCTGGCCGCGTACCCGGAAGGGCTCCTCGAGGCGTTCAACTACACCGACCTGACCAGCGCCGCCGGTTACCTCGGTGGGGCGGTGTTCGGGCTGCTGGTCCCGCTGCTGGTCACCGTCTTCGCCATCGCGACCGGCACCCGCGCGGTCGCCGGTGACGAGGAGGCCGGCACCCTCGACCTGCTGCTGGCCCACCCGGTCGGGCGGGTCCGGCTCGCCCTGCACCGCTTCGCCGCACTGCTGGTCGGGCTGGTGCTGATCGGCGGACTACTCGGCCTCGCCATGATCGGGCTGAGCGGTCCGGCCGGTTTCGACGGCGTCGGCGCGGGCGAACTGCTCGCGACCAGCGCGCAACTGGTCCTCTTCGGCGCCACCTTCGGGGCGCTCGCCTTCGCCGTCGGTGCCGCCACCGGCAGCCGGGGCGCGGCGCTCGGCGGCAGCGCCGGGGTGGCGGTGCTCGCGTACCTGGCCAACGCGGTCCTGCCGCAGGTCGACGGGCTGGCCTGGTTGCAGAACCTCTCCCCGTTCCACTGGTACCTCGACGGCGATCCGCTGGTCAACGGCCTACAGACCACCGGGCCGCTGCTGCTGCTCGCCACCACCGCCGTCCTCGTCGCCGCCGGCACCTACCTCTTCACCCGCCGCGACGTCGCCGTCTGACCGGCGCCCGCGGTACGCGTTAGGAAGGGCCCCTTGTTATACAAAAAGCGATAACAAGGGGCCCTTCCTTCGGTTCGTGTCACCTGGTGTTTGGGCGGTGGTTATTGATGGTTGTCGGGGTGTGAACCATCGATCGACAGGCTTCGAGGGTCCGTACCTCCGGATCCTGGGGAGCCTGCATGTCAGTTTCGCGACGTACCCTCCTGCTCAGCGGCGCCGCGCTCGGAGCCGCCGGTGCCGTGACCGGCGCCCTGCCCACCGCGGCCGGCGCGACCCCGGCCCGCCCCCTGCGCGAGGACCCGTTCACGCTCGGCGTCGCCTCCGGTGACCCGGATTTTGACGGCTTCGTGCTCTGGACCCGCCTCGCCCCGCAGCCGCTCGCCGAGGACGGCCTCGGCGGCATGCCGTCCCGGGCGGTCCCGGTCCGCTGGGAACTCGCCGCCGACGAACGGTTCCGGCACGTGCTGCGCACCGGTACGGCCATCGCCCGGCCCGAGTCGGGACACACCGTCCACGTCGAACTGAACGGGCTGCTCCCCGGACGCGAGTACTTCTACCGTTTCCACGCCGAACGGCACACCTCACCGGTGGGGCGGACCCGGACCGCGCCGGCACCGTGGAGCATCGGCGGCTCGCTCGCCATGGCGTTCGTCTCCTGTTCCCAGTACGAGCACGGCTACTTCACCGCGTACAAGCGGCTCGCCGAGGCCGACCCGGACCTGATCCTGCACCTCGGCGACTACCAGTACGAGTACGCGCCGGACACGTACAACGTGCCCGGCGGCAACCCGCGCGACCACCAGGGGCCGGAGACCCGCACCCTGGCCAACTACCGGCAGCGGCACGCCCAGTACAAGACCGACCCGGACCTCCAGGCCGCCCACGCGGTCGCGCCCTGGCTGGTGGTCTTCGACGACCACGAGGTGGAGAACAACTGGGCCGACGACGTGCCCGAGGCCGCCGACCCGGAGTTCCCGGCGCGGCGGGCGGCGGCGTTCCAGGCGTACTACGAGAACATGCCGCTGCGGCGTACGTCGATCCCGCGCGGCATCGACATGCAGCTCTACCGGCGGGTGCAGTGGGGGCGGCTGGCCACCTTCCACATGCTCGACACCCGGCAGTACCGGGACGACCAGGGCTGCGGCGACGGCTACAAGGACTGCCCGGCGGCGGTCGACCCGGCCCGCTCGATCACCGGCGCCGAGCAGGAGCGGTGGCTGCTCGACGGGTTCCGCCGCTCGTCGTCCCGCTGGGACATCCTCGGCCAGCAGGTCTTCTTCGCCCAGCGGGACAACAACGCCGGCCCGGCCACGGTGACCAGCATGGATTCCTGGGACGGGTACGTCGCCTCCCGGGACCGGATCACCCGGGGCTGGCTCGGTGCCGGCGTACGCAACCCGGTGGTGCTCACCGGCGACGTGCACGCCCACTGGGCCAGCGATCTCAAGCTCGACTACGCCGACCCGACCTCGCGTACGGTCGGCACCGAACTGGTCTGCTCGTCGATCACCTCGGGCGGGGACGGTGCCGACTCGGTCCCGTCCGACCACCCGTTCCTCGGCATCAACCCGCACCTGCGCTTCTACAACAACCAGCGCGGGTACGTCCTGACGAAGATCACCACGGAGCGGCTGGAGGCCGATTTCGAGGTGCTGCCGTACGTCAGCACGCCGGACGCGCCCGTACACACCCGCGCCTCGTTCGTGATCGAGGACCGGGTCCCCGGCCTGCACCAGACGTACGACCGCCCGCTCGACCCGCCCGCCGCCCCGGCCCAGCGGGCGGCGACCCCGTCGGTCGCCGACACCGTCGAGCGGGAGACCGCCCGCCCCTGATCGGTTCCGTGCGCCCCGGCCCGCACTCGCCCGACGAGGCGGGCCGGAACGCGCGGCGTCAGGCGGGGAGGAAGGAGAAGCGGACCTGACGGGTGGGGTTGTCGCCGTTCGGGTCGACCAGGCAGATCGACTGCCAGGTGCCGAGCGCCAACCGGCCGCCGAGCACCGGCAGCGTCGCGTACGGCGGCACGAAGGCGGGCATCACGTGGTCGCGGCCGTGGCCCGGTGAACCGTGCCGGTGCCGCCACCGGTCGTCGGTCGGGAGCAGTTCGTCCAGGGCGGTCAGCAGGTCCTCGTCCGAGCCGGAGCCGGTCTCGATGATCGCCAGCCCGGCGGTGGCGTGCGGTACGAAGACGTGCAGCAGGCCGTCGCCCTGGCCGTCGAGGAACCGCTCCGCCTCCCGGGTGATGTCCCGAACGGTGGGACGTGAACCGGTCCGGACAGTGATGACTTCGGTACGCATGACGCACAGTCTGCCCCGAGGCGTTAGGAAGGGCCCCTTCCTATACGAAAAGCGATAACAGGGGGCCCTTCCTTCCGGGGGAGGCGCTAGCTGACAAACATGTTGCCGCCAAGTTACCGGGGGGTACATGTGTCGAGTGTCGCGTCTGTGGCGACTAGGCGTGACGGAACAGGGCATGAGGGGGCAGGATGGCGCCAGAGACTAATCCCACACACAACCTAGGGAACGCCTGTGGCCACGGAACGCAAGCGCCCGGTAATCAGCGACGGCCTGCCGAGCCAGCTTCCGGACATCGACCCCGAAGAGACCAGCGAATGGGTCGAGTCGCTTGACGGTGTCATCGACGAGCGCGGTGCCAAACGCGCCCGCTACGTCATGCTCCGTCTGCTGGAGCGCGCGAGAGAGCGCCAGGTCGGCGTACCGCCGCTGACCACCACCGACTACATCAACACGATCCCCTCCGAACGCGAGCCCTGGTTCCCCGGCGACGAGCACGTCGAGCGGCGGATCCGGGCCTACATCCGGTGGAACGCGGCGATGTTGGTGCACCGCGCCCAGCGCCCGGAGATCGGCGTCGGTGGACACATCTCGACCTACGCCAGTTCGGCGTCGCTCTACGAGGTCGGGTTCAACCACTTCTTCCGGGGCAAGAACCACCCGGGTGGCGGCGACCACATCTTCTACCAGGGCCACGGCTCCCCCGGTATGTACGCGCGCGCGTACCTGGAGGGGCGGCTCTCCGAGCACCAGCTCGACGGCTTCCGGCAGGAGCTGTCGCACCCGGGCGGCGGCCTGCCGTCGTACCCGCACCCGCGGCTGATGCCGGACTTCTGGGAGTTCCCCACGGTCTCCATGGGTCTCGGCGGGATGAACGCGATCTACCAGGCCCGGTTCAACCGGTACCTGCACAACCGGGGCATCAAGGACACCTCCGACCAGCACGTATGGGCGTTCCTCGGCGACGGTGAGATGGACGAGCCCGAGTCGCTCGGCGCGATCGGTGTGGCCGCCCGCGAGGAGCTGGACAACCTCACCTTCGTGATCAACTGCAACCTGCAGCGGCTGGACGGCCCGGTCCGGGGCAACGGCAAGGTCATGCAGGAGCTGGAGTCGTTCTTCCGTGGCGCCGGCTGGAACGTGATCAAGGTCGTCTGGGGTCGGGAGTGGGACCCGCTGCTCGCCGCGGACACCGACGGCGCGCTGGTCAACCTGATGAACACGACCCCGGACGGCGACTACCAGACGTACAAGGCCGAGTCCGGCGCGTACGTGCGGGAGCACTTCTTCGGTCGGGACGCGCGCACCCGCAAGCTCGTCGAGGGCATGACCGACGACGAGATCTGGAACCTCAAGCGCGGTGGGCACGACTACCGGAAGCTCTACGCGGCGTACAAGGCGGCGACGGAGCACACCGGTCAGCCGACGGTCATCCTGGCCAAGACCATCAAGGGCTGGACGCTCGGCTCGCACTTCGAGGGCCGCAACGCCACCCACCAGATGAAGAAGCTGACGCTGGAGGACCTGAAGTCCTTCCGTGACCGCCTCTACCTGGACATCCCGGACAGCGCGCTGGAGTCGAACCCGTACCTCCCGCCGTACTACCACCCGGGTGAGAAGTCCGAGGAGTTGGCGTACCTGCGTGAGCGGCGCCAGCAGCTCGGCGGTTACCTGCCGTCGCGGCGCACCGCCCACAAGGCGCTGGCCATCCCCGGTCCGGAGCGGTTCGCAGACGTCAAGCGCGGCTCGGGCAAGCAGAAGGTCGCCACCACGATGGCCTTCGTCCGGCTGCTCAAGGACGTGATGAAGGACCGCGAGTTCGGCAAGCGGTGGGTGCCGATCATCCCGGACGAGGCCCGTACCTTCGGTATGGACTCGCTCTTCCCGACCCAGAAGATCTACTCGCCGCACGGGCAGAAGTACACCTCGGTCGACCGGGAGCTGTTCCTGTCGTACAAGGAGGCGACCACCGGCCAGATCCTGCACGAGGGGATCAACGAGGCCGGTTCGGTGGCCTCGTTCACCGCCGCCGGGTCGTCGTACGCCACCCACGACGAGCCGATGATCCCGCTGTACATCTTCTATTCGATGTTCGGTTTCCAGCGCACCGGCGACTCGTTCTGGGCGGCTGCGGACCAGATGGCGCGCGGTTTCGTGCTCGGCGCCACCGCGGGGCGAACCACGCTCAACGGTGAGGGCCTCCAGCACGAGGACGGGCACTCGCACCTGATCGCCGCGACCAACCCGGCCGTCGTCGCGTACGACCCGGCGTTCGCGTTCGAGATGGCGCACATCCTGGAGAACGGCCTGCACCGGATGTACGGCGAGGACCCGGAGAACATCTTCTACTACCTCACCGTCTACAACGAGCCGATCCTGCAGCCGGCGGAGCCCGCCGACGTCGACGTGGAGGGGCTACTCAAGGGCATCTACCGCTACGCGCCGGCACCGTCGGTGGCCAGCGCCGGTGGCGGCGAGACGCCGCGGGCCAACCTGTTGGCCTCCGGTACGGGCATGCAGTGGGCGCTGAAGGCGCAGCAGTTGCTGGCCCAGGACTGGGGTGTGGCCGCCGACGTCTGGTCGGTCACCTCCTGGACCGAGCTGCGTCGTGACGCGGTGGAGGCCGAGGAGCACAACCTGCTCAACCCCGGTGGCGAGCAGCGGGTGCCGTACATCGCGCAGAAGCTGGCGGACGCGGCCGGTCCGGTGGTTGCGGTCAGCGACTGGATGCGGGCGGTGCCGGACCTGATCTCGCGCTGGATTCCGGGCGACTACACCTCGCTCGGCACCGACGGGTTCGGTCTCTCCGACACCCGGCACGCGCTGCGTCGGCACTTCCACGTCGACGCGGAGTCGGTCACCGTCGCCGCGCTGCGGCAGCTCGCGCTCCGCGGCGTAGTACCTGCTTCGGTGCCGGCCGAGGCGGCCGCGAAGTACGCGATCAACGACATCTCGGCGGCTCCGGTCGGCGAGACCGGCGGCGACTCCTAGTCGGACCGCCTCCGGGCACCCGCGTCGGGTGCGGTGCCCCCGGGCACCGTCGTGGTGACGTCGAAGGGCCCGTTCCACCGCTGGATCTTCTCCAGCCGGTCGGAACGGGCCCTTTCGGTTACTCGGGCGAACTCAGTTGGCGGGCTTGCCGAACCAGCGGGAGAGGTGGTCGTCCAGGTCCTGCTGATCGTCGCCGATCCAGGCGACGTGGCCGTCGGGGCGTAGCAGGACGCACGGAACATCCAGTACCGCCGTCGGATCCCCGAGGTAGTCGACCCGGTCCGACCAGCCACCGACGGTCAGGCGTTCGGTGCGGTCCAGCAACAGGCCACGGCCGCGGTGCAGCAGATCGTAGAGGTGGCCCTGTTTCACGTCGAGGTCGCGCAGGCGCCGGCCGAGCAGGTCGGGGCCTGCGCCCAGGTCGTAGCGGATGCCGATCGCGGTGATCTTCTCGATCAGATGGCGGTTCACCTCGTCGAAGTCCATCAGTTCGGTGAGCAGCCTGCGCACGGCCTGCGGGCCCGGTTCGGTGGACAGCAGTTCCATCTGGGCGCGGGTGTTGTCCAGCACGTCCTCGGCGACCGGATGACGTTCGGCCTGGTAGGTGTCCAGCAGTGTTTCCGGCGCCCAGCCACGGATCTGCGCGGCCAGTTTCCAGCCGAGGTTGAATGCGTCCTGAACGCCCAGGTTGAGGCCCTGTCCGCCGATGGGTGGATGGATGTGTGCCGCATCGCCGGCCAGCAGCACCCGCCCGACCCGATAACGTTCGGCCAGCCGGGTGGCATCTCCGAAGCGGGACAACCAGCGCGGGGAGTGCACGCCGAAATCCGTTCCGGCGATGGTGCGCAACTGTTGTTTGAAATCCTCGAGGGTGGGCGGTTCCGCACGATCGCCGACTCCCGCGGCGGGGACTATGACGCGGTAGACCCGTTCGCCGAAGGGCCCGAGACTGAATCGCCTATCGGTCTCGCGGATTTCGGTCACCTTGGCGACGATCTCCTCCTGCGGCACACCCACTTCCATCTCGCCCATCAGCGTCTCGGTCCGCGAGGGCTCGCCGGGGAAGCCGACGCCGAGTAGTTTGCGCACCGTACTGCGCCCGCCGTCGCAGCCGACGAGATAGCGCGAGCGCAGCCGTTCCCCGTCGGCCAGCTCGACGGTCACCCCGTCGTCGTCCTGCTCGAAGTCGGCCACCGCACAACCGCGCCGGACCTGCGCGCCCAGTTCGATCGCATGTTCTTCGAGCAGGTGAACGATGACCGGCTGCGGGATGCCCAGCAGATAGGCGTGCGCGGAATCCAGGCCCTCGGGCACGGGTTTGTCGATGGCGGCGAAGAAACCGCCGGCCGGACGCTGTCTTCCGCGTTCGAGGATGCGCTCCAGCAGCCCGCGCATTGCCATCAGCTCGATACTGCGAATATGCAGACCGACGATGCGGACGAACGACACGGGCTCGGTTTCCTTCTCCAGGACGAGTACCCGTACATCGTGCAGCCGCAGTTCGGCGGCGAGCATCGCACCGGTCGGCCCGCACCCGGCAATGATCACGTCGAACATGAGGGGCGCGCGATCGGCGCCGGAGGCCGGCGATGGGAGTCCGGGGACATCGCCCAGGGTGGAGTCGCGCTCGACCGTATCGGTCGACGACGGCTCGGCGGTGATTTGCAGAGAACGCATAGGTGTTGCCTTTCGGGAGGGCCTTGTTGGCGAGGCGCTCCCGGCGACACCTACGTCAATCGCCCGACTGTGACGGAAAGGGGGAGCACCCACATCGATACAGCGTTCATGGGTCTCACCTCCTCGGGCGGGTCACGGTCAGCTGCAAGCTACAAGCCCGGGCATCATCGCGTCCAGTCCTTTACCAGCTAACTGCCTATAGTGGTTAGGTGATCGGCGTACTCAGCCTGGCCCACCCGGACGGGCAGGTCTTCGGCTTCGACGCCGGGGCGCTCTGCCTGGAACTCGCCTGCGGCACCGGCGGCGAGGGATTCCGGGCCCGCTTCGAGCAGCTGCACACCCCGGCCGACTTTGTCGCCTGGTCCGCGCTCAGCCGGCTCGACCCGGTCGGCCACGGGGTCGACCCGGACGAGATTCCGGCCCGACCGGCTGACCTGACCGACGTCAAACGACTCCGCGAGGCGATCTGGTCGATCGCGGTGGCGGCAACCGGGCAGCCGGTCCCGTACGAATCGACGGAGCCTGGCCCGGCGACGGGCGCCGACCGGCCAACGGGCCTGGAGCGGGAGTTCGCCGTCGTCAACGAACTGGCGGGCGGTCCGCCGGTGGTGCCGCAGTTCGGTTCCGCCGGTGGTACGCCGGTCTGGCGGAAACCGGTCGACGCACGGCAGTTGATCACCGAGATCGCGCGGGACGCGGTCCGTACCTTCAGCGCCCCCACTGTCGAGCGGGTACGGATGTGCGCGGGGCAGCGCTGTGCCCTGATCTATCTGGACACGTCCCGACCGGGGCGGCGCCGCTGGTGTTCGATGCAGCGCTGCGGCAACCGGAACAAGGTCGCCGATCACCGCCGCCGGCAGCAGGGCGCACCGCAACGGCACCGGGAACAGCCGGCGACGCCCGTCTGAGCAGGGAAATCGTGGCCGCGCCCGCCGCCTCGTGGCCACGACCCACCGGCACCGGCCGGGGGTGGTACGAGTCGACCGGGCGCGGATCGATCGCGCGTGGGTCGGTCGGTTCAGCCGACCGGTACGGCCGGGGACGGGCTGACCGTGGCGAGTCCGGTGAGCCGGTTCAGTGAACCTTCCAGGTTCGCACCGACCCGGCGCATGCCCCAGCGGAGCAGGGCGCCGCTGATCGGGCCGGCGGGCCAGCGCACCATGATGAGCCGTACCTCGGTGGCGTCGTCGCCGTCGGGGGCGAGTTCGACGTACACCTCGGTCCGGGCCTCGGCGCGGGCGCCGGACCCCTCGGTCCGCTCGCGCCAGGCGATCAGCGTCGGTGCCTGGTAGGCGATCACCTCGGCGTCCACCGCCGGTCCGCGGATGACCCGGACACGTTGCCGCCGGCCGAATCCCTCACCGGAGAGAACCTCGGCCTGACGTACGCCAGAGAGCCAGGCGGGCAGCCGCTCGGCGCGCTGGACCACGTCCCACACCGCCTCGATGTTCGCTGCCACCCGCACGCTGCGTTCAATGAGCATCATCTCTATCTGCCTCCATTGAGGACATCGTACGAACATTCGCAGCTTATGCGCATATTGGTGCCAAACCGGACGTCTACCCAGCGACACGCCGAAGGACTAGAGTCCGAGCAACTTTCGCGTTCCGAGGAGGGTGGATGACCGCGTCCGTGCCCCGCTTCCCCACCGGATTCACCTGGGGCGTCTCCACCTCCGCGTACCAGATAGAGGGCGCGACCAGCGAAGATGGACGTGGACCATCGATCTGGGACAGATTCACCCACTCCCCCGGCACGGTCGTCGACGGCAGCACCGGCGACGCCGCCTGCGACCACTACCACCGGTACGCCGAGGACGTTGCCCTGCTCGCCGGACTCGGCGTCGGGGCGTACCGGTTCTCCATCGCCTGGCCCCGGATCCAGCCGGACGGAACCGGCCAGGCCAACCCCGCCGGCCTCGCCTTCTACGACCGACTGGTGGACAGCCTGCTGGAACGGGGCATCGACCCGGTCGCCACCCTGTTCCACTGGGACCTGCCCCAGGCGCTCGAGGACAGGGGCGGCTGGCTGGCCCGGGACACCGCCGAGCGGTTCGCCGACTACGCCACCCTGGTCGCCGGCCGCCTCGCCGACCGGGTCAAGCTCTGGATCACCCTCAACGAACCGTTCGTCCACATGAGCTACGGCTACGGGCTCGGCGTACACGCCCCCGGCCAACAGCGACTCTTCGACGCGTTCCCGGTCGCCCACCACCAACTGCTCGGTCACGGGCTGGCCGTCACCGCGCTACGCGCCCTGACCGGCAGCCCGATCGCCATCACCAACAACTACTCGCCAGTGCGGGTGCAGGGCGGCACCGACGCCGACCAGCTCGCCGCCGGGGCGTACCACGCGCTGCACAACCGGCTCTTCACCGACCCGATCCTGGGCCTCGGCTACCCGGAGATCCCCGGTGCCGACGAATCCGTGATCCGGCCCGGCGACCTCGACACCATCGCCGCGCCGATCGACGCGCTCGGGGTCAACTACTACAACCCCACCGGCGTACGCGCACCCACCGACCCGGAGAACCCGCTCCCGTTCGACCTGGTGCCGCTGACCGGTTACCCGACCACCAGCTTCGGCTGGCCGGTCGACCCGGACGGGCTACGGGAACTGCTCACCGGACTGCGCCACGAGTACGGCGACCGCCTCCCGCCGATCCACATCACCGAAGGCGGCTGCTGCTACGACGACACCCTCGACGCGCTCGGCCGCTGCCACGACCCGGAACGGATCGCGTACCTCGACGGGCACCTGCGCGCCGTACACCAGGCCATCGCCGACGGCGTCGACGTACGCGGCTACTTCGTCTGGTCCCTGCTCGACAACTTCGAATGGGCCGAGGGCTACACCAAACGCTTCGGCCTGGTGCACGTCGACTTCGCCACCCAGCGCCGGACCCCGAAAACCTCGTACGCCTGGTACCGCGACCTGATCAACGCCGGAACCGTCGCGCCCAGCGGAACCGTCACGCCCACCGAAGCCGCCGCTGTCGCACCCGCCGACGCCAGGTGACCGCCGTGCAGCCGGTCCCGGGCACCCTGCCCGCCGCCCTCGCCGAACCGACCGTGCCGGTACGCCGAGGCTGGATCGCCCTGATCTTCAGCGCGAACCTCGGCGTCTGGATGGCGTTCTTCACCCCGATCCAGATCCTGCTGCCGCAACAGGTCGAGTCGATCGCACCGGTCGGCAAGGAGGGCATGCTGGCGGTGGTGACCGGACTCGGCGCGCTCGCCGCCGTACTCGCCAACCCGCTGGCCGGAGCGCTGTCGGACCGTACCGCGCTCCGCCTGGCCGGCCGCGACGTCGGCCGCCGGCACGTCTGGACGGTGGTCGGCGCGCTGCTCGCCGCCGGCTCGTTCCTCCTGCTCGCACGGCAGCACACCATCGCCGGAGTCGCGCTGGCCTGGGTCGCGGCACAACTGAGCCTCAACGCCATGCTCGCCGCGCTGACCTCGGCACTGCCCGACCGGGTGCCGGTGGCCCAGCGCGGCGGCGTCTCCGGCTGGGTCGGCATCCCGCAGGCGCTCGGACTGGTGGTCGGCGCGGTGCTGGTCACCAGCGTGGTCACCGGCACCGGCGCCGGCTACCTGGTGCTGGCGCTCGCCCTGCTGGTGCTGGCGCTGCCGTTCGCGCTGCTCACCCCGGACGACCCGCTGCCGCGTACGCACCGGTCAACGCTGCGCTGGCGGCAACTGCTCGCGGGTATGTGGGTGGACCCGCGCCGACACCCCGACTTCGCCTGGGCCTGGGGCACCCGGTTCCTGGTCCAGATGGGCAACGCGCTCGGCACGCTCTACCTGCTCTACTTCCTCCAGGACCAGGTGCGCCACGGCGACCCGGAGGCCGGGCTGCTGATCCTGATCCTGCTCTACACCGCCGGGATGATGGCCACCGCCGTCGTCTCCGGCCGGCTCTCGGACCGGACCGGCCGACGCAAGGTCTTCGTGATCTGGTCCGGGGTGATCATGGCGGTGGCCGCACTGCTGCTCGCCGCCGCCCCGGTCTGGCCCGCCGCCCTGGTGGCGGCGCTGCTGCTCGGCGCCGGCTACGGGGTCTACCTGGCGGTGGACGCCGCCCTGATCACCCAGGTCCTGCCGGTCGCGACCGACCGGGGCAAGGACCTCGGCGTGATCAACATCGCCAACGCCGCACCGCAGGTACTCGGCCCGGCGCTCTCCGCCCCGATCGTGGTGCACCTCGGCGGCTACCCCACCCTGTACGCCGTGACCGCCGCCGTCACCCTGCTCGGCAGCGTCCTCGTCGTCAACATCCGCTCCGTCCCGTAAGGAAGGGCCCCTTGTTATCGCTTTTTGTATAGGAAGGGGCCCTTCCTAACGCCTGCGACGGCGGGAGCGGTGGGCGCGGCGGGCGCGGCGCTGACCGGAGCGGGAGCGGGGCGCGGCGGGTGAGGTGGGCGGGTCAGCGTTCCAGTAGGAGGACGGTCACGGCGGCGGCGACGGTGACCGCTGCGGTCAGCGCCCCCGTACGCAGGAAACGAGGCCAGTGTGGGCGCAGCCCCGCCGCCCGGCACCGCTCCAGCCAGAGCAGCGTGGCCAGGGACGCCCAGGGCAGCACCAGCGGTCCGGCGTTGGTGCCGATCAGCAGCCCCAGCAGTTGGTCGGTGTGCCCGAGTGGCACCACCGCCTCGGTGGCCACGTACGCCGGGAGGTTGTTGACCAGGTTGGCGAGCAGGCCACCGGCGGCGGCGGACCGCCACACCCCGACCACGCCCGGATCGGCCCCCACCACCATGCTCAGCAGCCGGGACAGACCCAGCCGGCCGACCGCGTCCACGATCAGGAACATCCCACCGACCAGGGCCACCAGCCGCCACGGGACGAGTTGCCAGCGCAGCGCGGCCCGGTCCCGTACGGCGAACGCCACCAGCAGGACCACCGCGCCGAGCACCGACACCGCCTCGATCGGCACCCCGACCAGGATGCCCAGGACGAAGAATCCGCAGGTGAGCGCGGCTACCCGGAAAAGGGTTCGGTCGCGGGGGCGGTAGCGCGGCGGCGGCTGGAAGCGACGTTCCGGTCGCAGCCCCCGGCGCCAGTAGAGGAGCCAGAGGCAGACTGCGGTGGCGAGCAGCGCGGCCAGTTGCGGCAGCGCCATCCGGCCGGCGAAGCCGAGGACCGGCAGCCCGATCCGCTCGGCGGCGAGCAGGTTGGTCAGATTCGAGACCGGGAGCAGCAGGCTTGCGGTGTTGGCCAGCCAGATGGTGGTCATGGCCAGCGGCAGCGGCGCGATGCCGGCCCGGGTCGCCACCGCCAACATCACCGGGGTGAGCAGCACCGCGGTGGTGTCCAGGTTGAGGATCATCGTGGTCAGCGCGGCCAACGCCACGCTCAGCCCGAACAGCGCCGGGTAGCTGCCCCGGGCCACGATCGCCATCCGGGCCGCCAGCACGTCGAAGAACTCGGCTCGGGCCGCCAACTCGGCCAGGATCAGCACCGCGAAGAGGAAGACCAGGATCGGGGCGATCCGGCGCAGGGTGGCGTCGGCGTCGGCGGCCGGCACCAGCCCGGTGGCGAGCGCGACCAGGCCGAGTGTGAGCAGCCCGAGCGCGAGCCACCCGGACCAGTCGAGCCGGCGGAGCGGATTGTGGCGCGGTGCCGGGTCCGGCCTCCGCTGGGCGGTTCCGGCGGGCGTCGCCGGCACCTCGCGTACCGTCACGTCTCCCCCTCCCCGCTTGTCCCGCCCTGGTCAGGGCCGTCGCCGCCCGCTGCGCGCCGGTCGGCCGCCGGGCCGTCGGCGACGATATCCCCCGCGGGTACGCAAACCTGGTGGCGGGGGCGTACGGGGTCGGCCGTAGGCTGGGGCGGTGACGGTACGCGTACGCTTCGCCCCTTCCCCGACTGGCATGTTCCACGTCGGCGGTGCCCGGTCGGCCCTGCAGAACTGGATCTACGCACGGCAGCAGGGCGGTGTCTTCGTGCTGCGGGTGGAGGACACCGACGCGGCCCGGAACCGGCCCGAATGGACCGAGGGGATCCTCTCCGCGCTGGAATGGATCGGGATCGAGCGGGGCAGCTACGAGGGTCCGTACTTCCAGTCCGCCAACGCCGAGCAGCACCGGGCCGCCGCCGAGAAGCTCTACGGTGTGGGCCGCGCCTACTACTGCGACTGCACCCGGGAGATGGTGCAGGCCCGGACCGGGTCGCAGTACCAGGGGTACGACGGCTTCTGCCGGGACCGCAATCTGGGGCCGGGCGAGGGACGGGCGCTGCGTTTCCGTACGCCGGACGAGGGCGAGACCGTGGTGGTCGACCTGATCCGGGGCGAGCCGACGTTCGAGAACCGCCTGATCGAGGACTTCGTGATCGCCCGGGGCGACGGCTCGCCGGTCTTCCTGCTGGCGAACGTCGTGGACGACATGATCATGGAAATCAGCCACGTGATCCGGGCCGAGGAGCACCTGCCGAACACCCCCAAGCAGCAGCTGCTCTGGGAGGCGCTCGGCGTCAAGCCGCCGGTCTGGGCGCACGTACCGGTGGTGGTCAACGAGAAGCGGCAGAAGCTCTCCAAGCGGCGGGACAAGGTCGCCCTGGAGGCGTACAAGGACGAGGGTTACCTCGCCTCGGCGATGCGCAACTACCTGATGCTGCTCGGCTGGGCGCCGTCGGGCGACCGGGAGATCGTGCCCTGGTCGGTGATCGAGTCCGAGTTCCGGCTGGACGAGGTGAACCCCTCGCCCGCCTTCTTCGACGAGAAGAAGCTGCGCGCCTTCAACGGCGAGTACATCCGCGCCCTGCCGGTGGCGGAGTTCATCGCCCTCTGCCAGCCGTGGCTGACCGGCACCGAGACGATCACCCCGCCGCCGTGGCAGCCGGAGGAGTTCGACCCGGCCGCGTTCGCGGCGGTGGCGGAACTGGCCCAGACCCGGATCGCGGTGCTGAGCGAGATCGTGCCGAACGTCGACTTCCTCTTCCTGGCCACTCCGCTGATCGACGAGGCGGCCTGGGCCAAGACCATGAAGGAGGGTTCGGCCGAGCTGCTCGACGCCGCGATCGCGGCCTTCGAGACGCTGGAGACCTGGGAGACCGACCCGCTCAAGGCGACCCTGGAGCAGGTCGGCACGGAGCGTGGGCTCAAGCTCGGCAAGACCCAGGCTCCGGTACGCGTCGCGGTGACCGGCCGTACCGTCGGGTTGCCGCTCTTCGAGTCGCTGGCCGTACTCGGCCGCGAGCGGACGTTGAGCCGGATGCGCGCGGCCCGGGTCCGCCTCCCCTGAGCGGACTCAGCTTTCCCGGGTACGGCGGCGGCGCAGTAGGCCGCCGCCGACCCCGGCGACCAGCAGTACGACCCCACCGACGGCCCACGGCCACCAGGTCGGACCGCCCTTGTCCACCGTGTTCCGTCCGGTGCCGGCGAGCGGGGTGAAGCCAGGCTCGGCCGAGGGCGTGGGCTGCGCCGACGCCCCCACCGGGCTCGGTGGCACCGGCGGGCTCGCTGCTGCCGGGCTCGGTGCGGTGCCGGCCGGTGCGCCGACGGTCACCGTGAAACGGATTCGGCCCTTGACCGGATGCCCGTCACGGGACGGAAGCTCGTACCCGACGGTGTAGAGGCCGGCCGGGCCGGGCCGGAATCCCACCATGACCCTGGCGCCCGAAAAGGTCGGCTCCGCACTTGCGGCCGAAACGTTATCTGGCCCGATGACCGTGATTATGGTGGCGCCGGGATCGAGTTTCGCCAGGAAGGTAAGGGTCAGCTGAGCCGGGGCGCGGTCCAGCCGCGCACCGTCGGATGGATCACTGCTGGTCAACGAGTTGTGTGCGGCGGCCGGCAACGCCGTCAGCAGGACGCAGGCGACGCTGGCGGCGGCCACCAGCGCCCCGGTCCGGGTGAATTTGCCCCCCATGCAGTCCTCCGCGAAGATACGATTCGGCCACCGATCAACGGCTCGTCACCAACTCGACCCTAGATCGCAGATAGCTACAAATACTGCTCGAACAGGTGCAACCGAGCGACGTTCTGCGGAGTCTTTGTAGTGAACGCGACGAACCTGCCCCGGCAGCAGACCGCGTTCCGATCAAGCAACCAGCGCGTGACCTGCATCAAGGCCATCCATCGAACGGGGCGAGGAGGTCAGCGATGATCCGAGAGACGAAGCACCGGCTCACGATCGTCGTCGCGCTGATGGTGGCGGTGGGCTCCTGGCTCGGACTCGCCAGTCCGGCCGCCGCCGCGCCCGCGCCCACTCCGAACGTCGTCACTATCAGTGGCGATGGCATCGACGAGGCCCTGACCGTGCGCGCCGACGCCGACGTGGAACTCTTCGGCGCGGTGCTCGACCAGGTCAGCTGGTTGCGGGGCTCCGGCCAGACCAGTTCCCCGGCCCCCGGCGACCTTGGTCCGAAGTACACCGTCGTGGTGCTGACCGGCGACGTGGCGAAGCAGACCTACGACCTCTACCCGCTGGCCAAGGGCGGCCCCCGGGCGTTCCGTCCGGCGAAGCAGCCGGACAAGAGCAAGGTCAGCGCCGCCTGGTTCTACGGTCGCCTCTCGATGAACGAGACCCTGCAGGCCGCCGGGGTGCCGCTGCCGAACCAGGCGACCTCGGTCAACGGCGGCATCGGCGGTGGCGAACGGGTGATCCGGGAGGACAGCCTCACCCCCGGCAAGGACCTGGACCGGATGTTCGGCGAACTGCGCCACCTGCTGCTGCTCAACGGTGCCGTGGTCGTGGCGATCACGCTCTGCCTGGCCGGCATCTCGTTGCTGGTCCGCCGCCGCACCCGCTGACTCCGTACGGGCGCCTATCCGGCCGACCCGGTGGGATCGTCCGTGATCCGCTGACCCGCCGCGCCCACGTCCACCGCACCCGCGCCCGCGGATGCGGTGGATCCGGAGCGGGTCAGCACGTGGATCCGGAGCGGGTCAGCACGTGGATCCGGAGCGGGTCAGCACCAGCGGTCCGGCGGTCGCTGTCGCCGGTCGCCGCGTACCCGGGGCCGCACCGCCCCGTGCCGGTGTCCGCCGGCCCAACCGGGCAGGCCCGGCTGGCAGGAGGACGCCCGATGCAGTTCCTCGCCGTCCGGCTGCTCCGCGTCGACCGGCTCGCCGCCGCGCTGCCGGGGCACCAGCCCGCCGGCCACCACATCGACCAGACCGTTGTCGGACAACAGCTCCGATGTCGCCCCACCGCCACCGCACGAACCCGGCGATCCGGAACCGGAACCGATCGAGCCGGTACTCGGGCCGGAACCGATCGAACCGGAACCGCTCGGGCCGGTCGTCAGCTCGGCCCCCGCCGGTACGGCTCCGCAGACCCAACGCAGCGGCTTCCCGGTGAAGGCGGGTGACGACTCCTCCGGATCTCCCCGCAGCGGCACCTGCTCGCCGCGGGCGCAGCCGTGCTCGGCCTCCCCGTGCGCCATCCCGGCCTCCTCTTGATTGCCGTCGCCGTGTGGGCGGTTCCCCGGACGACACAGGTCATAGGTGGTGGTAACCACCCTGGGGCTGTTACAAGCCGTACCGGGCAGTGTCACCGTACTGGCCGAAGATGACGGGTCCGACGTCGCCGTGGCTGGAGACCGGGATGGCTGACTGAGAGTGATCCCGGCGGCGCGTCAATCGTCGGTTCAGTAGAGCCTCGCGCTGTCCGGTCGTACGGCACTGTACGGCCATCCGTCGATCCCACCACACCATCGGGCTCCTGCCATCCGACGAATCGAGGACCAGTGCGGAGCCCGACTCCGTCAAACGACGGAGAGGCAGGTGATGATCACGAAGAGTCGGGGCGGTTGGCCGTACCCGCCCCGCGCCCCGTGACGAGCACCGGGACCGGCCGCCGGGACACGAACCGGTCGGTCGCGTACACCGTGAGCGGGACCACGGCCAGCCCCAGCAGCCAGCCACCGAACACGTCGGCGGGCCAGTGCGCGAGCAGCGCCAGGCGGGTCACCCCGATGAAGATCGCGAACAGCGCCGCCAGCGACACCGCGACGACCCGTCCGGTCCGCGCCAACGACGGCCAGAGCAGCAGTACGGCCGTCAGCGCGGTCGCGGTGGCGTTGCTGGTGTGTCCGCTCGGGAAGCCGTTGCTGTGCACCACGACGAAACCGTCGAGTGGTCTGGGGTGGTGCACTCCCCAGTGCAGCAGACCCCAGAGCACCGGCACGAGTACGGTCACCGCGGCGCAGCAGGTGGCGAGCCGGCGCTCACCCCGGGCCAGCAGCCCCCCGCTCGCCACCGCGCCGATCAGCAGGTACGGCACCGTGGCGGAGATGTCGGTGGTGATTCGCAGCACGCTCACCAGCCCCGGATGCCGGTCGCCGTACCTCCGGAAGGCCTCGCTGGTCGCGGCGTCGAAGCTGTCCAACGGCGCCCAGCCGGCGAGCACCAGCCCGGTCAGGACGAGGAACGCGATCGAGGCGAGCAGCGGCAGTACCACCGGCGGACGGGCGATCATCCCCGCATGATGGCACGGACCGCCCGCCCCCCACCCCACATCGTCCTCCTCGCCGGCGCGCCCTCGGTCACTCCTTCGAGGCGGACGTTAGGAAGGGCCCCTTGTTATACAAAAAGCGATAACAAGGGGCCCTTCCTTACCCCCGGGGGTGGCGTGACAGGGTGACGGGATGGTGACCGAGGCGGATGGCGGCGAGCTGGCCGCCACGCTGCGCCGAATCGAACGCGCGGCGGGGGCGTTGGCCACCGCGAGCATGGCCCGGATGGACGAGAGCCTGCCGTGGTTCCGGGGACTGCCGGCAGAGCAGCGGGCCTGGGTCATGCTGGTCGCGCAGGCGGGTGTCCGGTCGCTGGTGGAGTGGCTGCGCGAGGGTGGTGGCGCCCGGGAGAGCCCGCAGGAGGTCTCCGACGAGGTGTTCGCCTCGGCACCCCGGGCGCTGGCCCGGTCGATCAGCCTGCAACAGACGGTCGCGTTGATCAAAGTGACGATCGACGTGGTCGAGGAGCAGGTCCCGGAGTTGGCCGCGCCCGGCGAGGAACACCTGCTCCGCGAGGTGGTGCTGAAGTTCTCCCGGGAGATCGCCTTCGCCGCCGCCCGGGTGTACGCGCGGGCCGCCGAGTCGCGCGGCTCGTGGGACGCCCGGTTGCAGGCGCTGCTGGTGGACGCGCTGCTACGCGGCGACTCGTCGGACGTACTGGCCAGCCGGGCGGCGGCGTTGGGCTGGGCGGACGCTCCACCGGTGGCGGTGGCGGTGGGTCGTTCCCCGGGGGGCGAGGTGGCCGCTGTGCTGCACACGGTCTACCGGGCGGCGCGTCGGATCGGGGTGGAGACGATCGGTGGGGTGCACGGCGACCGGCTCGTCCTGGTGCTTGGCGGGGCGTTGGATCCGATCGCCGCGACGGCTCGGTTGCTCGGTGGCTTCGGCGAGGGTCCGGTGGTGGTCGGGCCGGCGGTGCCGAGCCTGGACGAGGCGACCGACTCGGCCCGGGCCGCCCTTTCCGGGTTCCGGGCGGCTCCGGCGTGGCCGGCCGCGCCGCGCCCGGTGGCCGCTGCCGACCTGTTGCCGGAGCGGGCGCTCGCGGGCGACTCGGAGGCCCGGCGCGGGTTGCGCCAGGACGTTTACGCACCGCTGGTGCGGGCCGGCGGGGAACTGCTGGAGACGATGGACGCGTTCTTCGCGGCGGGCGGGGTGCTGGAGAGCGCGTCGCGCGCACTTTTCGTTCATCCGAACACGGTGCGTTACCGGCTGCGCCGGATCGCGGATGTGACCGGCTTTTCGCCGTTGACTCCGCGTGACGCGTTCGCGTTGCGGATGGCGCTGACGATCGGCCGGCTGGACCCGGCGGCACCGGGCCCACCGTCACCGGGACATTAACGGTCGCTCACCACAAAGGCCCCATAACCCGTACTACCTTCGTTGATCTTTGTAGGAATCCCACAAAGGTCGTAGTGTGGTTTAGTGCCTTGCGGTAAGAACGTGACCGCCCAGTATCCAGCAGAGTCATAACCGTGCTCGCCGTACTCTCCCCTGGCCAAGGCTCACAGAAGCCCGGCTTCCTCACTCCCTGGCTCGACCTGACCGGCACCGAGGCGCGACTGCGCTGGTGGTCGGCGCTCGCCGGGGTGGACCTCGTGCATCTCGGCACCGAGGCCGACGCGGACGAGATCAAGGACACCGCCCGCACCCAGCCACTGCTGGTCGCGGCCGCGTTGCTCGCCGCCGAACACCTTCCGATGTACGACGTCAGCCTCACCGCCGGACACAGCGTCGGCGAACTGGGCGCGGCAGCCCTGGCCGGGGTCGTGCCCGCCGAGGCCGCCATCACGCTCGCCGGCGTACGCGGTCGGGAGATGGCCGCCGCGTGCGCGCTCGAACCGACCGGCATGGCAGCCCTGCTCGGCGGCGACGCGGAGACGGTGAACGCCGCGATCGAGGCGCACGGCCTGTACCCGGCCAACATCAACGGTGCCGGTCAGATCGTCGCCGCCGGTGCGATCGACCGGCTGGAGAAGCTCGCCGCCGACCCGCCGGCCGGCGTCCGGGTACGGATGCTGCCGGTCGCCGGCGCCTTCCACACCCCGTACATGGCCCCGGCCGAGCAGGCGCTCGGCGCCATCGCGGCCGGCATCACCCCGGCCGATCCCGCCCGGCTGCTCCTCTCCAACCTGGACGGGGCCGCGGTCAACCACGGTCGGGACATGCTCCAGCGGCTGGTCCGCCAGGTCACCGCACCCGTGCGCTGGGACCTCTGCATGGCCACCCTCGCCGACCTCGGGGTGACCGGAGTGATCGAACTTCCGCCGGCCGGCACCCTCGCCGGCCTGGTCAAGCGCGAACTCAAGGCCACCGGGGTCCCCGAGATCGTCACCCTCAACACCCCGGACGACCTGCCCGCCGCCCGTGACCTGATCGCCCGCCACGGCATGCCGCCGAGTCACGAGCCCACCATGCAGTTCCGGGTGGTCGTCGCCCCGAGCGCGGGTACGTTCGTACCCGCCACCAGCCTCAACGAGGGCGACTCGATCAAGTCCGGTCAGGTCATCGGTCAGGTCGCCACCCGCCAGGGACCGGTCGACGTGCCCGCGCACTGTGACGGCGTACTCACCGAGTGGCTCGCCTCACCCGACGACCCGGTCGCCCCGGGTCAACCCCTCGCCCGCATCGGAGGACACCTCTCATGAGTCGTATCGTCGCCATGGGGCACTACCAGCCATCGCGGGTACTCACCAACGACGACCTGGCCAAGATCGTCGACACCAACGACGAGTGGATCCGGGACCGGGTGGGGATCGTCACCCGGCGGATCGCGGACAGCGAGACGGTGAGCGACATGGCCACCGCCGCCGCCGACACCGCGCTGGCCAACTCCGGACTCACCGCCGCCGACATCGACCTGGTCGTCGTCGCCACCTGCAGCTCGGTCGACCGGAGCCCGAACGTGGCCTGCCGGGTCGCCGCCAAGCTCGGCATCGACGCCCCCGGCGCGTACGACATCAACACCGCCTGCTCCGGCTTCTCCTACGCGCTCGGCACCGTCGACCACGCGCTGCGCGCCGGAGCGGCCCGCAACGCCCTGGTCATCGGCGCCGAGAAGCTCTCCGACTTCACCGACTGGACCGACCGCTCGACCTGCATCATCTTCGGTGACGGTGCCGGCGCCGCGGTGGTCAGCGCCGACGACGACGGCGACACCCCGGGCATCGGCCCGGTCATCTGGGGCTCGGTGCCGGAGAAGAGCGACGCGGTACGGATCGAGGGCTGGCGCCCGTACATCCAGCAGGAGGGCCAGCAGGTGTTCCGCTGGGCCACCACCGCGCTCGCCCCGCTCGCGCTCCAGGCCTGCGAGCGGGCCGGGGTGGCGCCGGAGGAGATCGCCGCGTTCGTGCCGCACCAGGCCAACCTGCGGATCATCGAGGGAATCGCCAAGCGCCTCGGAATGCCGAACGCGGTGATCGCCCGGGACATCGTCGAGTCCGGCAACACCTCGGCGGCGAGCGTGCCGCTGGCCCTGTCCAAGTTGGTCGAGCAGCGTGCGGTGCCCAAGGGCGCGCCGGTCCTGCTCTTCGGCTTCGGCGGCGGTCTCACCTACGCCGGCCAGGTCGTCCGCTGCCCCTGAGCACCGCGCCTGTACGCACCCCGGTACGCGACCCCCGCGTACCGCATGACCCCACCGGCCGGTTCACGCCGGACGGTGCAGGCGGTATCGTCCGCCAGCGCAGATCCACTTATCGAGAGGAAACAAGCACCATGACGACCCGTGACGAGATCACCGCCGGCCTCGCCGAGATCCTCGAAGAGGTAGCCGGGGTGAACCCGGACGACGTCGCCGAGGAGAAGTCGTTCACCGACGACCTCGACGTCGACTCGCTCTCCATGGTCGAGGTCGTCGTCGCGGCCGAGGAGAAGTTCGGCGTGAAGATCCCCGACAACGAGGTTCAGAACCTCAAGACCGTTGGTGACGCGGTCGCCTACATCCAGGCGCAGTCCTGATCATGAGTCGCCCCGACGTCGTCGTCACCGGGCTCGGCGCGACGACCCCGCTCGGCGGGGACGTCGCGTCGACCTGGGACGCCATGCTCGCCGGCCGCTCCGGGGTGGGACACCTCACCCAGGAGTGGGCCGCGCAACTGCCGGTACGGATCGCCGCCGAGCTCGCCGTGGACCCGTCCGAGGTACTGGACCGGATCAAGCTGCGTCGGCTCGACCGGTCCGAGGCGATCGCCCTGATCGCCGCCCACCAGGCCTGGAACGACTCCGGCCTGGCCGACTCCGGGCTGGACCCGGAGCGGCTCGGGGTGAGCGTCGGCACCGGCATCGGTGGCGCGCAGACCCTGCTCGCCCAGGACGACATCCTGGAGGAGAAGGGCGCGCGTCGGGTCTCCCCGCACACCGTGCCGATGCTGATGCCGAACGGACCGGCCGCCTGGGTCGGGCTCGAACTCGGTGCCCAGGCCGGGGTCCACTCGGTCGCCAGCGCCTGCGCGACCGGTGCGGAGGCGATCGCGCTCGGACTGGACATGATCCGTTCGGGCCGCGCCGACGTGGTCGTGGCCGGTGGCACCGAGGCGGTCATCCACCCGCTGCCGATCGCCGGGTTCGCCTCCGCGCGGGCCATGTCGATCCGCAACGACGACCCGGAGACCGCCTCCCGCCCCTGGGACAAGGGCCGCGACGGCTTCGTCCTCGGTGAGGGTGCCGGCATCCTCGTCCTCGAACGGGCCGACCACGCCGCCGCGCGTGGCGCCAGGGTCTACGCCCGGCTCGCCGGTGCCGGGATCACCTCGGACGGCTACGACATCGTCCAGCCGCACCCGGAGGGCGCCGGCTTCAAGCGGGCCATCCGGTTCGCCCTCGCCGACGCCGACCTCGACAAGTCGGACATCGTGCACGTGAACGCGCACGCGACCTCGACCCCGGTCGGCGACATGCTCGAAGTGGCCGGCCTGCGCTCCGCGCTCGGCGACCACCCGGTACTGACCGCCACCAAGTCGCTGATCGGGCACCTGCTCGGCGCGGCCGGCGCGGTCGAGTCGATCGCCACCATCCTGGCCATGCGCGACGGGATCGTCCCTCCAACGATCAACCTCGACGACCCGGAGGACGGCCTGCTCGACGTGGTCGCGCACAAGCCACGCCAGATGGACATCCCCGCGGCCCTGAACAACTCGTTCGGCTTCGGCGGCCACAACGTGGCTCTCATCTTCACCCGGGCCTGAGATTAACCGCCTGCTCCGGTCGGGTACGCCCGACGTACCCGACCGGAGTGTGATTGGAGGCGTACGTGACCACCACCTCTGTCAGCGCTGATTCGTCGACCGTGGACTACCGCGACCCTGAGCTGCGACTCCGGGCGCTCTTCGACGACGGCTCACTACGCCTGCTGATGCCGCGCGACGACTCGGGCGTGCTCTGGGCCCGGGGCGAGATCGACGGCACCCCGGCGGTGGCGTACGCGACCGACGCGACCCGGATGGGTGGCGCGATGGGCACCGTCGGGTGCCAGCACATCGTCGAGGCGATCGACACCGCGGTCCGCGACCGGGTGCCGGTGCTCGGGCTCTGGCACTCCGGCGGCGCCCGGCTGGCCGAGGGCGTGGTGGCACTCGACGCGGTCGGCCAGGTCTTCGCCGCCATGGTGCGCGCCTCCGGACGGGTGCCGCAGATCTCGGTAGTGCTCGGCCCGGCGGCCGGTGGCGCCGCGTACGGCCCGGCCCTGACCGACATCGTGGTGATGAGCGGCGCCGGCCGGATCTTCGTGACCGGGCCGGAGGTGGTCCGCAGCGTCACCGGTGAGCAGGTCGACATGGAGCGGCTCGGCGGCCCCGAACCGCACGGTCGCCGCTCCGGCGTGGTGCACGTGACCACCAAGGACGACGAGTCGGCCCTGGCCGAGTCGCGCAAGCTGGCCGCGCTCCTGGGCCACCAGGGTCGGCTCAGCCCGGCTGACATCCCGGCCGCCGGTCAGGAGGGCCACGACCTCGCCGCGCTGATGCCGGCCGAGACCAACCGGGCGTACGACGTCAAGCCGGTGGTGAAGGCGCTGCTCGACGCCGCCGGGGTGGAGTTGCACGCCAAGTGGGCGCCGAACGTGGTCACCGTGCTCGGACGTTTCGCCGGCCGTACCGTCGGCGTGATCGCGAACAACCCGCTGCGCCTCGGCGGCTGCCTGGACGCCTCCAGCGCCGAGAAGGCGGCCCGGTTCGTGCGCATGTGCGACTCGCTCGGGGTGCCGCTGATCGTGCTGGTCGACGTGCCGGGTTACCTGCCCGGTCTCGGTCAGGAGTGGGACGGCGTGGTACGCCGGGGCGCCAAGCTGCTGCACGCCTTCGCCGAGGCGGTCGTGCCCCGGGTGACCCTGGTGACCCGCAAGGCGTACGGCGGCGCGTACATCGCGATGAACTCGCGTTCGCTCGGTGCCACCGCCGTCTTCGCCTGGCCGAACGCGGAGGTTGCCGTGATGGGCGCCTCGGCTGCGGTCAACATTCTGCACCGCAAGAAGCTCGCCGCCACCCCGGCGGCGGAGCGGGAGGCGCTGCGGGCACAGTTGATCGAGGAGCAGACCAAGACCGCCGGTGGGGTGAACCGGGCGCTGGAGATCGGCGTGGTCGACGACGTGATCGAGCCGGCGCAGACCCGCCGCCGGATCGCCGACGCCCTGGCCGCCGCCCCGGCCGCCCGCGGCTCCCACGGCAACATCCCGCTGTAACGGTGTAAGGAAGGGCCCCTTGTTAACGCATAGCGTTAACAAGGGGCCCTTCCTTACACCCGGGGCGGTTCGGGCGGGCGGAGGTGTCCGATTAGGGTTTACTCCCGTGGAAGCCACCGAGATCCGCAAGCTGGCCGCCCTCGAGGACACCCACTGGTGGTACCGGGAACGCCGGGCCCTGCTCGCCCGCGCGTTGCGCCGGCTCGCCACGGCCGGCGCGGGACCGGACCGGACCGGCGGTAGGGCGCTGGACATCGGGGCCGCTGGCGGCGGCAACACCCGGGTCCTGCGGGCACACGGGTGGCGTCCGGTGGCGCTGGAGTACAGCCCGGAGGGGGCCGAGGTGGCCGCCGAACGCGGGCTCCAGGTGTTGCGCGCGGATGCCCGGCACCTGCCACTGCCCTCGGCGAGCCTCGGCCTGGTGGTCGCCTTCGACATCCTCGAACACATCGAGGAGGACGCGCTCGCGGCGGCGGAGATCCGGCGTACGCTGCGCCCCGGCGGGACCGCGCTGATCGCCGTACCGTGCGACATGCGGCTCTGGTCGGCCCACGACGTGGCGGTCGGGCACGTACGACGTTACGACCGGACATCGCTGGTGTCGGTGCTGGAGCAGGCCGGCCTGGTCGTCGACGACCTGTGGAGCTGGAACGTGGTGCTCCGCCCGGTCGCCGCCTGGCGCCGCCGCCGCTCCACCGGCAGCGACCTCGACGACCTGCCCGGCCTGGTCAACTTCGGCCTGCGCGCGGTCATCACCGCCGAACGCTATCTGCCGGTCAGGTCGCTACCCGGGGTGTCGCTGATGCTCCGCGCCCACCGCCCCTGACGCGCCGCCCACCACCCCTGACGCGCGGGCGCGCGGGGACGGGCGGGGCGGGCGGGTAACCGGCGCCGCCGGTCAGCGGAGCTGGTAGACGGCGAGCCGGCCGTTGTCGAAACGGCGGTCCGCCAGGGTGGCCAACACCTCGGCCTCCTGCCCGACGGAACGGTCCACGACCAGCCAGCGCACGCCGTAGCGGTCCCGCAGATCGGCGAGGCCGGCCTCGGTCGGGGCGGTGAAGGCCGCGTCGTTGGCCCGCAGCCGCGTCTGGTCCCAGAACGGGACGTACGGCCCGTCCGGCTGCCCGACCAGTTTGGGGGTGAACGCCCACCCCTCGACCAGCACCGAGCGCTCGGTGTACGCGCTGACCCAGAACGACCGGGCGTCGCACCTGCCGTTGACCACCGCACGGCAGTACGCGTTGGTCGCCACCACGTCGTCTGCTTCGCTGTGCTCGTACACCCAGCGGGCCGCCGCCACCCGGGACTGCGGCATCGGCACCACCGCGTACGCCCCGCCGTTGGCGTAGCGGTGTGCCGCCGCCGCGTCCATCACCAGCCCCGGCGCCCCGGCGACCAGGATTCCGGTGAGCAGTACGGCGGCACCCCGGCCGCGCAGTCCGGTCCAGCGACCGGCCAGGGCCGGCCAGACCAGGGCGCCGAGCAGGGCGAGACCGGTGAGGGCCGCCGCCCACCAGAGCAGTGGCCGCAGCGGGTCCCAGACCGGGCCGGGGTGGACGATGGCCTGGTTGTTCAGCTGGATCAGGCAGAGCAGCAGCGCGAACCCGGCCGCGCCGGTGGCGAGCAGCACCCGGCCCCGCCGGTTCAGCCGGGCCCGTTCGATCAGTTCGGCGTATCCCCAACCGGAGGCGATCACGCCGAAGGCGAAGCCGGCCCGGGTGAAGTACTGGTTGCTGCTGCCGGGGTGCCCGACCAGCAGGTAGATCACGGGGCCGATGACCGCGCCGCCGAGCAGGAACACCTGCACCGGTTCGAGCCGGAACCGGCGGTGGTGCAGCAGCGCCACGATGCCGGCCAGCCGCAGTTGCAGGTTGAGCAGGAAGGCCAACCCCACCGCGCCCCAGAGCAGGACGGAGGCACCGGCACCCCGGTCGGCGGCGGCGCCGACGAAGGGCCGGAGGCCGGAGAAGGGGTCGACGGTCACGCCGTGGCTCTCGAAGGCGAAGAGGACTGCGGTGGCGAAGCCCTGCGCGGCGAGCGCCAGCATCCCGGCGACGATCACCGACCAGGCGAGCCGGCGACGTACCACCAGCGCGACCAGGGCGGTCAGCCCGAGCGCGGCGGCGACCACCGGCACCGAGCTGGCCTTGGCACCGGTGGAGGCGGCGAGCAGCAGCACCACCAGCACCCAGGCACCCCGTCCCAGCGGCGGTACGGCGACACCCCGGGCCGGGCCGATCCGGTCGGCCAGGACCGCGATCAGCGGCAGCAGCAGGACCCAGCTGTACGTCATCGACGGGCTGCCCCAGACGATGAAGGTCGCCTGGGTGCCGAAGAGCTGACGGATGCCGTTCTCGTAGCCGAACTCGCCTACGGTGAACATCAGCGCGGCCGCCACCGCACCCGCGTACGGGCGGCCGCTGATCCGCCAGCCGACGACCGCGACCAGCAGCACCGCGAGCAGGCAGAGCGTCGGTACGGCCAGCCGGAAGAAGACCGTGGGCAGGTCCACCCCGCTGACCAGGTTCGCCGCCGCCATGTGGGCGAAGCCGAACCAGTGGTAGTGCAGTGGTTCCCCGGCGACCTGCGGCACCTCCGGCGGCATCTGGTGGGTGGCCGCACCGGCGATGGAGAGCTGGAACGGCAGGTCGATGTACTGCGCCTGCTCCTCCCCGAGGGGGAGGATCGGGTTGCGGTAGAGGAACGACTCGGCCAGGTAGATGGTGAAGCCGGCGATGATCGCCGCGACCGACCAGGCCCAGCCGGTCGGGACCGGGGTGTAGCCGGTGACCCGCCAGTGCCGGCGCAGCCGGGGTACGGCCACGAAGGGCAGCACCACCGCGAGCGGCCAGAGCCACAGCCGGTGTTCGAGCCCGAGTCCGGTGAAGACCGCCCAGGCGGCCAGTTCCAGCACCAGCCCGACGGCGGCGCCGACGGCGAGGTCCTCGACCAGGGTGTGTGGCCGGGCCCGTAGCGCGCGGTAGACGAGGGTGCCGGGGAGCACCACGGCGAGCAGGGCGTACCCGGTGTAGCGGGCGATGTCCAGGGCCGGGGTGTCGGCGCTGAGCAGGATGACGACGACGAAGACGAAGGCGGCGAGCGCGGGTGCGTACCGGGGCAGCGCCTCGGCGGCCCGGTGGGGGCGGGTGGTCGGGGTGCCGAGTGCCGGCGCCCCGTCGGCGACGGCGGTCACCGCAGTGTGTCGGCGAGCGCGGCCCCGGTGCCGTCGCCGGCCGGTACGTCGCGGGCGGCACCGTTGACGACCGTCGGTGCGGGGGCGGGTGGTTCGCCGTCGGCGGTGTCGGTGGCGACGAAGTAGGCCGGTCGCCCCTGTACCGCGGTGTAGATCCGAGCCACGTACTCCCCCAGCAGACCGAGACAGAGCAACTGGACGGCCCCGAGGAAGAGCACCGCCACGTAGAGCGAAGGCCAGCCGCTGACCGTCGCGCCGAAGAAGTAGGCGACCACGGCGACCACCACCAGCAGCCCGCAGATCGCCACCCCGGCCAGGCCGAGCCAGGTGGCGAAGCGCAGCGGCGCGGCGGAGAAGCTGGTCACGCTGTCGGCGGCGAGCCCCACCATCCGGGACATCGGGTATTTGGTTCTCCCGGCCGCCCGGCTGTCGCGCAGGTAGGTCACCTCGCCGCTGGGAAAACCGAGCCAGGGTACGACCAGCCGCAGCACCGGGGTCCGTTCCGGCAGTTCCCGCAGCGCCTCCACGGCGGCCCGGCTGAGCAGCCGGAAGTCACCGGCCTGGGCGGGCACCTGTTTGCCGACGAGCCGGCGCATCAGCCGGTAGTACAGCCCGGCGGTCCACCGCTTGAAGAACGTGTCGGTACGCCGGTCGGCGCGCACCCCGTACACGATGTCGAGTTGCCCGAGCCGGGCGGCGTCGAGCATGTCGGCGATCGTCTCCGGCGGATCCTGGAGGTCGGCGTCGAGGCTGACCACGTAGTCCCCACGGGCCCGCAGCACCCCGGCGACCAGCGCCGCCTGGTGCCCGCTGTTGCGCCGCAGCCGCAGCACCCGCAACTGTGGCCAGGTGGCCCGGGCGCGGGCGAGTGCGTTCGCCGTGCCGTCGGTGCTGCCGTCGTCGACGGCCACCACCTCGTACGGTTCGGCGAGCCCGTCGAGGACGCCCCGCAGCCGCTCGACCAGCAGCGGGAGGACGCTCTCCTCGTTGAACATGGGCACGACCACGGACAGCACCGGTCCCGGTTGCGTCACGGCCCGCGCACCCCCTCCGGTCGACCCGGCGGACAGGCGAACGCTACCAGCCGCCGGGGTTCGACAGCTCGACGATGGGTGGCCGGTGGACGTATCGCCGGCCCGCTCCGGGTCAGGCGGTGCAGGAACCGCGGGACAGGCCGGTCACCGGGACCGGGGAGTGTCCGGTCGGGCGGGCCTTGCCGGCGAGTACGTCGGCCAGCGCCGCCATCGAGACGGTGCTGGAGGAGTAGGTCGCCAGCAGCACCGGGGACTTCGCCGATTCCAGCAGGTACGGGGTGTCCATCGCCACGGTCACGCCGGCGGTGGCGTTCAGGTCGGCGGCGGCGTCGCCGTAGCCGACCAGGTGCACGACGGTGCCGCCCTGCGGGACCACCTGCACCCCGGCCGCGGTCAGCGCGGAGGCGAGCGCGGCGGCGGTCTTCTCCCGGCCGTTCGAGGCGGTGACGGTCACCGGCCCGCGTACCGCCGCCTCGGCGCAGGTGCCGCGCAGCGCGGTGACCGACGCGGTCGCGACCCGCCGGGCGGCCTCCCGGTGGGCCGCGCTGTCGAGCGTCGACATCGCCGGTGCGGTGCGCCCGGCGAGCGTGAACTTCAGGGTGAGCACCCGGGTCGCCGCTTCGACCAGCCGGGTACGGGGCAGTGTCCCGGCGCGTACGGCGGCGAGCAGCCCGTCGTACGCCTGGGTGACGTTCGGCGGCATCAGCAGCAGGTCGTTGCCGGCGTTGATGGCCCGTACGGCGGCCTCGCCCGGCGGGTAGACCTCTGCCGGTGCCATGTTCATGCCGTCCGAGACGACCACACCCTTGAAGCCGAGTTCTCCGCGGAGCAGGTCGGTCAGCACCTTGTGCGAGAAGGTCGCCGAGGTGCCGGGGTCGATCGCGGTCACGTCGAGGTGGCCGGACATGACCAGCCCGGCGCCGGCCGCGATGCCGGCGGTGAACGGCGGCAGGTCCCCGGCGTCGAGCGCGGCCCGGTCCTGGGTGAGCACCGGCAGGTTGTCGTGCGAGTCGGCGGCGGTGTGGCCGTGCCCGGGGAAGTGCTTGAGGGTGGCCGCGACGCCCGCCCCCTGTAGGCCCCGGACGGCGGCGGCCACCTGGGCCGAGGTCGCCTTCGGGTCGTCGCCGAAGGAGCGGGAGCCGATCACGGTGCTGTGCGCCCCGAGTACGTCGGCGTCCGGGGCGAAGTCGACGTTGATGCCGAGGGCGGCGAGTTCGGTGCCGGCGGCCTGCCAGGCGCTCTCGGTCAGGGCCGGGTCCGCGGCGGCGCCGAAAGCCATCGCGCTGGGCAGTACGGTCACCCCGGTGCCGATCCGGGTGACCACGCCGAATTCCTGGTCGGTGCCGATCAGCAGTGGTGCGGCACCGGCCGGTAGCTGGGCCCCGGCGGCCTGCAGACCGCCGGTCAGCTCGTGCACCTGGGCCGGGTTGTCGACGTTGGTGGTGACCTGGTTCTTGCCGGTCGGGTCGTCGGCGGAGAAGCCGACCAGGATCAGCCCGCCGAGCCGGTACTTCGCGATCATCTCGGCCGGGGTGTCCACCCCGGCCAGGGCCTTGTTCCCGGCTGCCGAGCCGGCGGTGACCTTGGTCGCCGAGTTGCCGTAGGCGTACGGCATCAGCACCTGGCCGACCATGTCCTCGTCGGTGAGGCGGCCGACCAGTTCGGCCGCCCGCGCCGCCGGGTCGGCCCCGCCGGACGGGCCGGGGGCGACCGGGGTGGCGGATCCGCACTGCTGCCCGGCCGGGCAGCCGGGGTCCGCGCCGGTGGCGCCCTGGTCGGATCGACCGGCACAGCCGGTCGCGGTCAGCGCGGCCAGAACGGCGAGCGCGGCGAGGGTACGCCGGAGGGGGATCGGCATGGTGTCATCCCATCAGTCCCCTCCTTATCCGGGCAACTTGACCAAGTGCGGACCGGGTACGGACCTGCACGGGTCAGCCGACCCGGGTGAGCAGCGTCACGGGGGCGCCGTCACCGGCGTACCGGTACGGCTCCAGTTCGGCGTCCCAGGCGGTGCCGAGCGCCTTGTCCAGGGCGTGCGCCAGTGCCTCGGGAGCCCGTGCCGACGCCATGATCTCGCGCAGCCGGTCCTCGCCGAGTTGGATGTCACCGGCGGCGCCGGTGGTCGCCCGGAACAGTCCGCGTCCCGGGACGTACATGAACCGTTCGCCGTCGACCCCGGCGCTCGGTTCCTCCGTGATCTCGAAACGGATCATCGGCCACTGCCGGAGGGCAGCAGCCAGTTCCGCACCCGTCCCCGGCCGGCCGGACCAACTGCACTCCGCCCGGCGGGCGCCGGGATCGACGGGTTGAACCGTCCAGTGCAGATTGACCGGCACGGTAAGGACGCGCGCGATCGCCCACTCGACGTGTGCACACACGGCGAGTGGGGTCGAGTGGACGTATACGACGCCACGCGTTGGCACGGTGACCTCCCGGAGAGCGAGGTGCGTCTTCCCCTACGACCTCGATCACCAGGCGATCTGCAACACATGATGACTGCTGTGACGGATGGTGCGCCAGAGAATCGGAATTTTGGCATGCCGGAATAGCCGTACCGCTAGTGGGTGTTCATTCCTCACGACAGGCCGCGGTCGCCGTCCGGCTCCCGTGGTCGTGTAAAGTTCACTCGGCGTCCTGTGCCCCAGGCCGCCAAAAATGCAGTTCGGCGGCCCCGGCCACTTCGGCGACCGGGCCACCAGGCGCGTCCGGCGTGTTGCCGTCGCGCATTCCGTCCTCCCGTTATGTCTGGCAAGGAGTACTTCCGTGGCGAGCAACACCTCAAAGACCGCGCGCGCGTCAGTCCGCGCCGGCCAGGCCGGTCAGGGTGGCGCCCTGAGCGTGCTCGGCGAGTTCAAGTACCTGATCCCGCTCAACGGCGGCAAGCACGCCTACGTGCGGAACCTGACCAACGGCAAGACCGTTCACGTCCGTACCGACTCCGACGCCTTCGTCGAGGAGGTCCGGCAGCTCGCCGGTGCCGGACACGCCGCCAAGATCCGGGCTGAGATCAGCGGCCTGGCCACGGCGTTCCCGGGCGACGGCTGGGACACCGCCGAGAAGCGTCTGGTCGAGGCCGGCGTCTTCACCGCCTGAGTCGACCCGCAGCACACGAACGCCCCGTTCCGGCCGAGCGCCGGGCGGGGCGTTTGTCGCTTTCCGCACCCCTGGGGGTTTCCGCACCGCGTCGCGCTCGACGTCCGGTTTCGGCGATCACGGTCACCCGGCCACCCAGAGCCGGACAGCGGCATGAAATGAAGATCACGGGTACGCTTGTTACCCGTGGGTAGTGGCACCCCCGGAGCGAACGGGAGGTAGCCGTGTCCGACCAGATCCCGACCCCGCGCACCCCGGCCGACCCGCTCCGGCCCACCCTCCTGGCCGCCCGTACGCCCGGCTCGGTCACCCTCTCCGACGGACTCCGGCTCCACGTCACCCAGGCCGGGCCGACCAGCGCGCCGGTAACCGTACTGCTGCTGCACGGCTGGAACCTCGACCACCAGACCTGGCACCGGCAGGTGACCGCGCTGACCGGCGCGCTCGGCGACTCGGTCCGGGTGATCGGCTACGACGCCCGTGGGCACGGCAGATCCGGGGTGAGCGCCCTCGGCACCGCCACCCTGGCCCGGCTCGGTGACGACCTGGCCGAACTGCTCGACACGATCGCGCCGACCGGGCCGGTGGTGCTCGCCGGCCACTCCCTCGGCGGCATGACGATCATGGAGTACGCCCACCGCCACCCCGACGACTTCGCCGCCCGGGTGGCCGGTCTGGTCCTCGTCGCCACCACCGCCGAGGGACACACCCACACCTGCTACGGACTGCCCACCCGGCTCACCTGGCTGGTCCGGCTCGCCGAGACCACCGGCGCCGGCGTACTGGCCCGCTGCGGTGGTCTGCGCACCCCCGGGCCGGTGCTCCAGGCGCTGCGGCCGGCCATCCGCTGGCTCCTCTTCGGCGACGACTGCGCCGCCGAGGACCTCGACCTCACCACCTCGGCGGTGGCCCGCGCGGCACTGGTCTCGATCGGCGGGCTCCGCGCCTCGGTCGGCCGGCAACACCGACTGGAGACCCTCACCCGCCTCGGTGACCTGCCGGTCGCCGCCCTGGTCGGTGACCGGGACCGGCTCACCCCGCCGCGCTGCGCCGAGTCGATCGTCGAGGCGCTCCCGGCCACCGAGCTGACCGTCTGCCCGGGCGCCGGCCACATGCTCCCCCTCGAACGTCCCGACGAGGTGAACTCGGCCCTGCTCGGGGTGGTCCGACAGGCCCTCGCCCGTACCCCGGCCCCCCGACAACCCGGCAACGGGCGCCGCCGGGCCCACGTCGGGAATCACGCCTGACGATCCGGCACGGGCACGACAGGCCCATCCGGGTGGGGATTCGGCACCCGATTCGGACCACCGCGATGGCCGACACGGTGACCGCAGCGGACCCGATCGGCCGATCGGCGCAAAGCGACCGGACGGCAACCCGTACCCTCGCTACCTGGCCACCCTGCGCGGCCGCACGCCCGCCCGACCGCCGGCCGGGGTCGGGCGCCGCGTCGACACAACCAACCACCCGGGAGTCTGCACGTTGACCGACCTCACCACCCTGCAACAGGAGATCGCCGCCGAGCAGCGGCATCTCGACCTGGTCTACGCCCGGCTGGCCCAGCTGCGCCGGACCGCCGCCAAGGCTGAGCAGGAGGGCTACCAACTCGCCCGGGTGGGCAACTTCGGCGCGCTGGTGGAGCGGGACGCGATGGTCTTCCACGCCGCCCGGCGCCGACACGCCCTCGACGCCGAGCACGAAGGACTCGTCTTCGGCCGGCTGGACCTGCGCGACGGACAGGTGCTGCACGTCGGCCGGCTCGGCGTACGCGGCGAACGATCCGAACCGCTGGTGATCGACTGGCGGGCACCGGCCGCCGCCGCGTTCTACCAGGCCACCGCCGCCGACCCGCAGGGCGTGGTACGCCGACGCATGATCCAGTCCGCGAACGAGCGGGTCACCCGGATCGAGGACGACCTGCTCGACCCCGGCGCCGCCCCCAGCGGCATGCGGGTGGTGGGCGACGGTGCGTTGCTCGCCTCCCTCGCCAAGGCGACCGGGCGCGGCATGCGCGACATCGTCGCCACCATCCAGCGGGAACAGGACGAGGCGATCCGCTCCCCCGCCGGCGGGGTCACGATCGTCTCCGGCGGACCCGGCACCGGGAAGACCGCGGTCGCCCTGCACCGGGCCGCCTACCTGCTCTACTCCGACCGGAACCGGTTCGCCGGCGGCGGCGTACTGGTGGTCGGGCCGTCCGGGGTCTTCGTCGAGTACATCGCCTCGGTGCTGCCCTCGCTCGGCGAGGAGACCGCCACCCTGCACTCCCTCGGCTCGCTCTTCCCCGGCGTGGTCGCCACCCGTACCGACTCGGCGGCGGTCGCGGCGATCAAGGGCTCACTGCGGATGCGCCGGGTGCTCGAACGGGCCACCCACGACGCGGTCCCGGGCGGCCCCACCGAACTACGCCTGCTCTACCGGGGCGAACTGCTCCGGCTCGACGCCACCCAACTCGACCGGATCCGGGCCCGGGCGCTGCCCCGGGGCGCCCGGCGCAACGAGGTCCGCCGGGCCGGCATCGACGGACTCTTCCAGGCGCTCTGGTCGCAGGTGCAGCGGGCGCCGGTCGGGCGGCTGCCGGAGAAGGCCAACTTCGAGGACGACCTGGCCGAACGGGGCGAATTCCGGGACTTCATCCGCGCCTGGTGGCCCCGGTTGCACCCGTGGCACGTACTCGGCTGGCTGAGCCAGCCGGAACGGCTGCGCAGGTACGCCGAAGGGCTCCTCTCGCACCGGGAGATCCGAGCGCTCAGCGCGTCGTACCAGAACCTGGACGCCGACGGGCCGACCATCGCCGACGTCGCCATCCTCGACGAACTGGACGAACTGCTCGGCAAGCCGATGCGGCCGGCCAAGCGACGACGGGACCCGTTCCTGCTCGCCGGTGGGGTACGCGAGGTCAGCACGTACGCCGACCGGCAGCGGGCCGCCCGGGCCCACGCCGCCGAACGGCCGGAGGACTACCGCGAGTACGCCCACGTGGTGGTCGACGAGTCGCAGGACGTCTCGCCGATGCAGTGGCGGATGCTCGGCCGGCGCGGCCGGCTCGCCTCCTGGACGGTGGTCGGTGACCCGGCGCAGACCGCCTGGACCGGCGACCCGCGCGAACTGGCCCAGTCCCGGGACAAGGCGCTCGGCCGCCGGGCCCGGCACGACTACACCCTCTCCACCAACTACCGGAACCCGGCGGAGATCTTCGCGGTCGCCGCCAAGGTGATCCGCGAGGTCGCCCCCGACCTCGCGCTGCCGACGGCGGTACGGACCACCGGGATCGAGCCGGTCGAACTGACCGTGTCCGCCGGTGAACTGCCCGGGGCGACCGTACGGGCGGTCACCGAACTCCTCGGCGAGGTGCAGGGAACGGTCGGCGTGATCACACCGGTGCCGCGCCGGGACGAGGTCAGCGGTTGGCTGGCCGACCTCGCCGGCCCCCGACTCCAGGTGGTGACCAGCCTCCAGGCGAAGGGCATGGAGTACGACGGTGTCGTGCTGCTCGCCCCGACCGAGATCCGTACCGACTCCGAGTCCGGCGTACGCACCCTCTACGTGGCCCTGTCCCGGGCCACCCAGCGCCTGACCACCATCGACCCCACCCGCTGACCCTCCTGCCGGAGGGTCAGCGGTACGGATCTCAGGGGCGGGGGATGGCGGTGACGGTGTACGGGGTGGTGGCGGTCGGCGGGGTGGTGAAGCGGCCGTTGGGCAGGTAGAGGCGGTTGCCGTACGCGGCCACGGTGGTCGGTACGTCGAAACCGGCGGAGGTTACCCGCTCGACCAGCCGTCCACTGGTGCCGGCGCGGTCGAGCTCGAAGACGGAGACGGTGTTCAGCCGGTTCTGCACCACGTACAGGGTGCGTCCGTCCCGGAGCAGCCCGTCGCCGTTGGTCAGCACCTCGCCGCCGAGGTCGACGGTCCGGGCCACCCCGGTCGCCGGGTCGACCCGGAAGAGCAGGCCGGGGCCGGACTGCACGACCAGCAGGCCGCGACCGTCCGGTGTGGTCTCGATGCCGTTGGCGTTGATCCCGGCGCCGTAGACGATGTCGCCGGTCAACGGCAACGTGACCGTCTCGTCCGCGTCCGGCAGGCCACCCCACCGGTTCAGCGGCAGCTTGTAGAGGACCGGGTTGGTCGAGTCGGTGAACCAGGCGGCGTCCGGGGTGAGCACCACGTCGTTGACGAAGCTCGGCACGTTGTTGAACTGGTAGGTGGTCAGCAGTTCTCCGGTGAAGGCGTTGAACACCTTCGCGGCGGCGCCGGTGGTGCTGTTCCCGCCGCCGACGAAGAGCCGCCCGCGCAGGTCCACCTTGAGGCCCTGGGACGGGGTGCCCGAACCGGCGTTGATCTGCTCGCCCCGCCCGGTGACCAGGTTGACCCGGTAGATGGCGCCGGTGGCCCGGGAACCGAAGAAGGCGTACGGCAGGGCCCCGATCGCGATCCCCTCCGGCTGGAACCCGTCCGGCAGGGCGAACGTGGTCGGGAACAGGGTGCCGGGCCGGGTCGACGCGGTTGCGGAGCGCCCGGTGTCGACCGGGGCGGCGCTGACCGGGGCGGCCGCCGCCAGGGTGCCGGCGAGCGCCACGGCGACGGACAGGACGGTGGTACGGGGTCGAACTCGCATCCTCGATCTCCTCCCCCGCCAGTCCGGCGGGCATCGGCTGATGTCGGTCGGTACCGGGTTCGATGGTGCCCGGTCGCCCCGCTGTCCGCTACCTGACAACCGCTCCGCTTCCAGGGGCGGTGGTGATCACGTCAGACTGTGGCGTGAACTGGCCACTGCTGCGCCTGGCCGTCGCCGGGCTGCGCGCGCACGCGGTACGACTGCTGCTGACCGCCTTCGCGGTGGTGGTCGGAGTGGGTTTCCTGGCCGGCACCCTGGTCTACGGCGACACCGCGCGGGCCGCGTTCTACGACGACCTGGCCCGCTCGGCGAGGAACGTGGACGTGGTGGTGGAGCCGGCCGAGACGCTGGTGTCGGCCGAGACGGTGAACCGGATCCGGGCGGTCGACGGGGTGGCCGAGGTGGACGGCCGGGTGATCGCCTGGCTGGGCCTGCTCGACCGGGACGGTCGACTGCTGACCCAGCAGGGACACGTCGGTTATGGACTCTCGGTGCCCGGTGTGGCGTCGCTCGCCCCGTACGACGTGACCGCCGGACGGCTCCCCACGGTGCCCGGCGAGGTCGCGGTCGACAAGACCACGGTGGCCGCCACGGGGTACGCCCTGGGCGCCCCGGTGAGCCTGCTCGACCAGGCCGGTACGCCGCACCGGCTGACCCTGGTCGGGGTCCTCGACCTCGGGGTGAACCGCCTCTTCGGCGGCTCCCCGGTGGCCGCGTTGACCGGTCCCGACCTGGTCGCCCTCACCGGCACCGAGCGGTACGCCCAGGTGGTGGTCCGGGCCCGGCCCGGGGTCGACCCGGAGGTGCTCGCCGACCGGGTGGCGCGGGTGACGGGTGACCCGCTGTTGGTGGTGCTCACCGGTGACCGGCTCCGGGACCAGCTCGCCGAACAGGCGGGCAAGTACGTCGACGGCTTCCTGGCGGTGCTGATCGGGTTCGGCGTGGTCTCACTGACCGTGTCGGCGTTCGTCATCTACAACACCTTCGCCATCCTGGCCGCCCAACGGGTACGCGAGCTGAGCCTGCTGCGTTGCGTCGGGGCGTCCCGCCGGCAGGTGGGGGTGGCGGTACTGCTGGAGGCGGTGGCGCTCGGCGTACTGGCCTCGCTCGGCGGGCTGGCGATGAGCCTGCTGGTCGGCTACGGGCTGATCTGGGGGCGGGAGCTGGTCGCCACCGACATCCCGCTGCACGCTCCGGTGGTGCGCTGGCCGACGGTGGCGGTGGCACTCGGGTTCGGCACGGTGGTGACGGTGCTGGCCGCGCTCGTACCGGCGCTCGGGGCGGGGCGGGTGCCACCGCTGGCGGCCCTGCACGGCAGCGCCACCGCCGAACTGCGCGACGCGTCCGGCCGCCGTGGCCGGGTCCGGGTGCTGGTCGCCGTCGGGCTGGCCGGGGCGGGGCTGGTGGCGATCCTGGTCGGGGTGCCGCTGGCCTTTCCGGGGCTGCCACTGGTGCTCGGCGGCGGAATGGTCGTCTTCCTCGGCGCGGTGGTGGCGGCTCCGCTGCTGGTTCCGCGCGCGGTCGGCGCGCTCGGTTGGCTGCCGGCCCGGCTCTTCGGCCCGGTGGCCCGGCTGGCGGTGGTGAACGCGCGGCGCAACCCGCGCCGGGCCGCGGCGACCACCATGGCGCTGACCATCGGGGTGGCGCTGATGTCGATGTTCGCGGTGCTGCTGGAGACCGCCCGGGACCAGACCGGGCGTGAGCTGACCGAGAACTTCCCGGTCGACTTCGTGCTCGACCGGACCCGGATCGACGGTACGCCGGGCGCCACCCGGGGCGAGCTGCCGGCGGAGCTGGCCGGGGTGCTCCGGGCCGAGCCGACGTTCGCCACGGTGGCGGAGGTACGGCTCGCGCCGGCCCCGGTCGACCCGCAGGTACGGATCTGGTCGGTGCCGGCGGAACAGTTGCGCGGGCCGGTCCGGCCGGAGGTCACCGACGGCGACCTGGCCGATCTGCGCCCCGGCACGGTGGCGGTGAGCCGCCCGGTGGCGCGGGCCCGGGGGCTCGGGGTGGGTGACCGGTTCGCGCTGGGCCTGCCCGGCGTACCGGACCCGGCCGGGGCGCTGACCGTGGTGGCGCTCTACGACGACGCCCCGACCGGCGGCGGTGCCCTGGTCGCGTGGGACCAGTTCAGCGCCGCGTACGGCCCCGGGGCGCCGAACCAGCTCCTGCTCGACCTGGCCCCCGGTGTCGGTACGGCGGCCGGCCGGCAGGCCCTGGACCGGGTGCTCCGGACCTACCCGGTGGTACGGGTGAGCAGCGTCGCCGACCAGGCGAACGCGCTGTCGGCGACCCTGGACGAGCTGCTCGGCATCTTCGCCGCGCTGCTCGGCATGTCGGTGCTGATCGCACTCTTCGGGATCAGCAACACGCTCTCCCTGTCGGTCTTCGAACGGACACGTGAGTCCGCGACGCTGCGGGCACTGGGGCTCTCCCGGCGGCAACTCGGCCGGATGCTGCTCGCCGAGGCGGGGCTGATCGCGCTGGTCGGGGCGCTGGCCGGGATCGTCCTCGGGGTCGGCGTCGGCTGGACCGCCGCACTCGGACTGATCAACAGTTACGGGCACGGGCTGCCGGTCGTACCGGTGGGTCAGCTCGCCCTCTGCGTGGCTCTGGCCGGCGGCGCGGCGCTCCTGGCCGGGCTGCTGCCCGCCCGGCGGGCGACCCGGGCGCCGATCGTGGCGGCGATGAGCGTGGAGGGCTGAACCCCGCCCCCGGCGGCCCGAATCAATCGCACACATTGGGATGTCGGCATATGTTGGGTCGCGCGGGTACCGGCGGCGGAGGGTGTGTGCGTGGGCGCGGGTCATGACCACGGCGCGCAGACGATGCGCGCGGGCGAGCGGCACCGGGGACGGCTCTGGTCCGCCCTCGGACTGCTCGTCGTCTTCACCGTGGTCGAGGCGGTCACGGCGCTCGCCACCGGCTCGCTCGCGCTCCTGTCCGACGCCGGTCACATGTTCACCGACGTACTCGGGATCGGGATGGCGCTCGCCGCGATCACCGCGACCCGGCGGGCCACCGACGACCCCCAGCGGACCTTCGGCCTCTACCGGCTGGAGGTGCTGGCCGCCCTGGCCAACGCGGTGCTGCTCTTCGGTGTCGCGATCTACGTGCTGGTCGAGGCGGCGCTGCGGTTCGGTGCCGCGCGTCCGCCGACCGTGCTGGCCGGGCCGATGCTGGTGGTGGCGATCCTCGGGCTGCTGGCCAACCTGGTCGCCTTCGGGCTGTTGCGGGCCGGCGCGCGGGAGAGCATCAACCTGCGCGGCGCCTACCTGGAGGCGCTCGGGGACCTGCTCGGCTCGGCCGGCGTGATCGTCGCCGCCCTGGTGATCGCGAACACCGGCTGGTGGTGGGCCGATCCGCTGGTCGCGGTGGCGATCGGCCTGTTCATCCTGCCCCGGACCGGACGGCTGGCGCGGGCCGCGGTCCGGATTCTGGTGCAGGCCGCACCGGAGCACCTGGACGTGCCGACGGTGGCCGCCCGACTCTGTGCCGTACCCGGTGTCGCCAACGTGCACGACCTGCACGTCTGGACGCTGACCTCGGGCATGGAGGTCGCCTCGGCCCACCTGACGCTCTCCCCCGGCGCCGAGGTCGGCGCGGTGCTCGCCGCGGCGCGCGGGGCGTTGCACGACGACTTCGACATCGCGCACGCCACTCTCCAGGTCGAGCCCGGCAGCGCGAGCGAGAGCTGCGGCCCCGCCGATTGGTAGGCCCAGCTGATTGGTAGGCCCCGCTACCCGAATACGGTCCTTACCTGACTCGGAAACGCGACCACTCTTCGCTTACCTGGTCCTTAAATTTTGTCCCCCGACCGGGTGAACTTTTCTAGTTATATCCGACATATCACTTCGAGTGGCGCCGCCTGTCGGCCGCGCCAACACTGTCCGTACTGGACCAGGCCGGTAGGCTCGGCTCCGGTCTCCGCCGGGCGGCGCCCTCCGGCGCCTGCGGTGACCGTCGCCTAATCGCACGTGCGAGCCGGGGAACCATCGCGTCATTGGGGTGCATCCGCGTCAGCGGTAGGGATCTTCCGTCCCGAACCCGTCAGCTAACCCGGTCGGCGGCTGACGGAAGGACGTGCAGCAAATGCCAGACCTGGCGCCCGTACGACCACGACCACGTGCCGCACGGTTCGCGACCCTGACGGCGATCGCGATCACCCTCACCGTGCTGGCCACCCCCCTCACCCCCACCAGCGCACTGGCCGCGAACGGCCCCCTCGCCGCCGCCCCGGGAACGCTCGCCGCCGCCCCGGGCGACACCGACGACGAGGGCGGCACCGCCAGCCTCCGCGAACAGCTCGACGTCGCGGCCAAGGGCTATCTCGACGCCCAGGCGGCCCTGGACAACTCCACCAAACGGCAACAGCAGCTCGCCACCCACCTGGGCACCCTGGAGGCCGAACTGGTCACCCGTACCCAGACCGTCGCCGAACTCGCCGGCATGGCGTACCGCACCGGCCGACTGGGGCCGCTGACGGCGCTGCTCAACAGCGACTCGCCCGACGGTTTCCTGGACCGGGCCTCGTCGCTCGGCACGGTGGCCGCCAACGAGGACCGCCAGCTCCGGAACCTGATCGAGGTCCGCGACCAGGAACAGCGGGCCAAGGCGGCGATCGAGAACGAGATCCGGGAACAACGCAAGCAGCTCGACATCATGGCCAAGCGCAAGCAACAGGCCGAACGCGCGCTCGCCCAGGCGGGCAGCGGCGGCGCCAGCGCCGGCGTCACCGCCAGCACCACCTCCGCCACGGCCAAGCCGGCGCCGCGCAACGCCGACGGCTCCTGGCCGAAGGAGTCGTGCAGCGTGAACGACCCGACCACCACCGGCTGCATCACCCCGCGCACCCTCAACGCGATGAACCAGGCCAAGGCGGCCGGCTTCACCCGCTTCGTCTCCTGCTTCCGCAGCGGCGGCTCGGGCGAACACCCCAAGGGACGGGCCTGCGACTTCGCTGCGGAGACGGGCGGCTTCGGCGGGGTCGCCACCGGCGGCGACAAGACGTACGGCAACAACCTGGCGGCGTACTTCGTCAAGAACGCCAGCCGCCTCGGAGTGCTGTACGTGATCTGGTTCAAGCAGATCTGGCTACCCGGCAGTGGCTGGAAGGCGTACAACGGCGGCGGTGACCCCTCCAGCGACCACACCAACCACGTCCACCTCTCCGTGAACTGACCCCCGCCCGCTTCCCTCGTCGATCTAGGGCAGATCCGCGTGAGTGGATCGTCATCGACGACGATCTGCCCTAGATCGACGAGGCGGGGGGTTAGTGTTGGGCGTTCCAGAAGCCGATGAGGGTGGCGGTCCACCAGCCGAGTTGGGAAACGGTGGCCGCTACGGCGGCGGGGAGCAGGCGGGACCAGGGCACCGGTCCGTCGCCCACGGCCGCGAGTCGGTCACTGACCCGGCCGAGGAACAGCCCGTTGATGCCGACCACGAGCACGGCGACCAGCTTGATCTGGACCAGCGCCGACGAGGTGTCCGGGCGCAGGGCCGCACCGCTGACCACCAAACCGACCAGGCCCAACCAGATGAGCAGGTGCGTGCCCCGCGCCGTGGTCAGCACGGTCCCGATCCGCTCCCGGCGCAGCAGCCAGCGCAGGCTGAACCAGTCCACCGTGAGCACCGCCCCGAAGCCCACGACCAGACAGGTCAGGTGACAGAAGAGCGCGACCATCCGCCATCCCGGGCCGAGCGTGAGGTGGGGTGCGGCGAAGACGACGGCCACCCAGCCGACGCTCATCGCGAGGACCGCCCCGGCGAGCACGTTGCGGCCGGCGGGTCGGCGGTGGCCGCCGCGCCAGCCGGCGGCCGGTGCGGGGGACGATCCGCCCACCGAGGAGACCACGGACCGCTCGCGGACCGGGGCGGACATCAAACCGGCAGACCGGTCGCGGACCGAGGCCGGTGCCGGGGTGGCCCCGGGATCCGTCGAGGGCGAGGTCCGTTGCACCGGAACGCTGGGCTGGAGCGGGTCGCCCGACGTCGTGCCTCCCGTCCGGTCGGCAGCGATCGATGACCACGGGCGGTTGACCGGACCCGCCGTCCGCTCGGACGGGGCCGACACGGCCGGCCAGTAGCGTTCGGTGGGAACCTCCACGGGGACACGGTCGGCACGGGTCCGCCGGCCGGTCGCGGGGTCGGCGGAACCACCGGGGTACGGAGCACCGGAGTGGTGACGGCCGGTGGTCTGGAGGTCAGACATCCGAGTCCACGGGTCCCGTACCCAGCATGGTGACTCCTCCGGTCGTCTCGGCGCCGCTCCGCTGCGGAGCGGACCAGCGGCCCCTCCTCATGAGGAGACTTCCCGGACGCCGGCAGGTAACAGAAACCCGGCGTGATCTTGTCTACGTCGGCCCGGTCGGCTCGCCGTACGGCCCCGGCACTCCGGTCGCGCCGACGCGCGACCATTGATCCGATAACACTTTCTCGGCCGGTTTATTTGGCAACTTTGGACGACTCGGAATGACCGACGGGAATGCCAGGTAAACGATTGCCGAAGCGACGGAATAGCGCACCCGAAGGGGCTGCCCCGCGTGGGTGATCCCTCAACACGTGGCAGAGAGCGCTCTTTCGCTGGCGCACAGTAACCCGGTAGGCGAGGCTCCCCACCTCGCCTACCGGTGTCGTGAGAGCGCTCTCTCAAAGTTAGCCCTCCGGGCCGGGCACTGTCAACAGAGATCCCCCACCGAACCACCACTCCCGCAAAGAAGATGGCAAGACATTGACAGCAGCCACCATCTCTGATGCTCTGACGCAACGCCCCCTTAATGTGCGCGAAACCTTCGGCGCACCGACCCGTCCCCGACCGGAGGCACCATGAACCTGTCCCTCCGCCACGTCGTACCCGACGACGGCGGCCATCCGGACACCCGGCCGCGACCGGCCCAGTCGACGCTGCGCCGCCGAGCGCTGGCAAGCGCCGCGACGGTGGCGCTCGTGGTCGGCGGGCTCACCTTCGCCGTACCCGGTGGCGCCGGCGCCGACCCGCTCGGTGCCGGCAGCTACGCCACCACCCGGCCCGCCGGCGCGGCCCCGCCCTCAGGCTGTGCCGACCTCTCCACCAACCCCCGGCGCTACGTCACCGCCAACGCCCCGGCCGGCGCGGTCCCCACCAACGACTGGTGGTCCTCGCTGCTCTTCAAGCGCCTCGACTGCGCCTACTCCGAGCCGCTGCACGCGCACCCGGCCTCGTACGACCCGGTCGCCGGCGGGCTCGGCGTCTCCTACACCACCACCGCCGGCATCTCCGGGTCACCGACCGGCCCCGGCGAATACCACTACACCTACAGCGCCGACTTCACCCTCGGCGTCACCGGACTGAACTCCCCCGCCGTCTTGGTCGACGGCTGGAGCGACTGGACCGTCACGCCGTACTGGTCGGACGGGACCCGGACCCTGAAGACGACCATCGGGCACGGGCTGCCCTTCGTCTACGCCCAGGCCACCGGCGGCAACGCCCAGCTCAGCCTGACCAGCGCGCCGACCGTCTGGTCCAACACCGCAGGGCGGCTCGGCTTCACCGTACGGGGACACGACTACGTCGCGTACGCGCCGACCGGGGCGACCTGGACGGTCAGCGGCAACACCGTCACCTCCACCCTGGCCGGGCGGGGCTACTTCTCCGTAGCGGTCCTGCCGACCACTCCGAGCAGCCCCGCCGCCGACCGGACCGCCCTGCTCGCCAGCTACGGCCAGTACGCCCACGCGCACGTCACCGGCACCCGCGTCTCCTGGGGCTTCAACCCCTCGACCAGCATGGTGACCGCCACGTACGCCTTCACCACCACCGCCCGCGAGGGCAGCGCCAGCGGCACCGTCGTCTCGCTCTATCCGCACCACTGGAAGAACCTCGGCGGCGGCACCCCGATCGGCCAGACCTACATCTCCCCCCGGGGCCCGATGAAGACGCTGGTCGGCGCGGCCTCGTTCAGCACCAACATCCGCTACCAGGGGGTGCTGCCCGAGATCCCCGCGGTCGCCACCTCCAGCGGCGCCGACCTCGCCACCCTTGGTGGTTACCTGGACCAGGTCGCGACCGGTGACCCGCTGGCCGGCTTCGGCAACGACACCTACTGGACCGGCAAGGGACTCGGCCGGGCCGCCCGGCTCGCCGAGATCGCCGACCAACTCGGCCGGACCGCCCAGCGGGACCTGCTGCTGAACGCCATCCGGAGCCGGCTCACCGACTGGTTCACCGCCACCCCGGGCAAGACCGCCCGGGTGTTCCACTACGACCAGGCCTGGGGCACGCTGGTCGGCTACCCCGCGTCGTACGGCTCCGACCTGGAACTGAACGACCACCACTTCCACTACGGCTACTACATCGCCGCCGCCGCCACGCTCGCCAAGTTCGACCCGACCTGGGCCACCACCAGCCAGTACGGCGGCATGGTCAACCTGCTGATCCGGGACGCGAACAGCCCCGACCGCAACGACCCGATGTTCCCGTTCCTGCGGGACTTCGACATCTTCGCCGGACACGACTGGGCCTCCGGGCACGGTTCGTTCATGGCCGGCAACAACCAGGAGTCCTCCTCGGAGGGGATGAACTTCGCCTCGGCCCTGATCCAGTGGGGCCTCGCCACCGGCAACACCGCCGTACGCGACGCCGGGCTGTTCATCTACACCACGCAGGCGCAGGCGATCCAGGAGTACTGGTTCGACTCCTCCGACAGCAACTTCCCGGCCGCCTTCGCCCACCGTACGGTCGGCATGGTCTGGGGCGACGGCGGCGCGTACGCCACCTGGTTCAGCGGTGAGCCGGAGATGATCCAGGGCATCAACATGCTGCCCGTCACCGGCGGCTCGAACTACCTCGGCTACAAGCCGGCGTACGTCACCACCAACTGGAACGAGCTGGTCACCAACAACGGCGGCCCACCGACGGTCTGGCAGGACGTGCTCTGGTCGTTCCGGGCGTTCGCGGACGGCGACGCCGCGCTGGCGAGTTTCCGGGCCAACCCGACCTACCCGATCGAGGAGGGTGAGAGCCGGGCGCACACGTTCCACTGGCTGCGCAACCTCGCCGCCCTCGGCCAGGTCGACACCACCGTCACCGCGAACACCCCGCTCTACGCCGTCTACACCAAGAACGGCGTACGGACGTACGTGGCGTCGAACATCACCCGTAACCCGATGACGGTGACCTTCTCCGACGGCCGCACCCTGGCCGTGGCCGCCGGCAAAACCGCCACCACCGGCGCCTTCACCTGGAGCGGCGGCAACGCCAACGGCGGCATCGGCAACCCCACCGCCACCCCGACCGTCAGTCCCACCCCGACGGCCACCCCGACGCCGACGGCCACTCCCACCCCGACGCCGACCGGCCCGGTGGTCCGGTCGAACCTGCTCTACGTCCGCTCCGCCGGGGCGCTCGCCGGTGCCGCCGGCACCGGCGCGACCACCACCACGATCACCGCCGCCAACGGCAACTGGGACGGCACCCCGCACAACCCGGTGGTGCACACCGTGTGCGGGCTGACCGGCCCGTACAACTCGGGTGCGACCGCGTTCGCGCTGCACGTCGACGCGGGCGGCGCCGTCGGTGCCGGGATCCAGGCGAGGGTCTCGTACGACTTCACCGGCTCGGGCAACTACAGCCGGGTGGAGACGTACCACTACTTCGCCACCGACCCGGTCGTCGGCACCGAGACGTACACCCAGGCGGCCGGGGTGAAGACCGCCACCGGTGGCTTCGCGGCGCTGGCGAACGGCTGCGTGAAACTGGAGGTCTGGAACGCGATCGGCAACGCCGCGACGACCGTACGGGTCAACGCGACCGCCGCCGAGGGCCGCCAGTCGACCGTCACCGTCCCGTTCACGATCACGTGACCGGCTGATCTTTCCCACGGAAGGGGGGGGTCCGTCCCCGACACGCGCGACGTGTCCGGCGGCGGGCCCCACCGCCGTCCGTGCGCCACGGCCAGCCGACAATGGCGGCTGTGACCGTCGCCCGTTCGCTGCTGTTGTTCCTGCTCGCCGCCGTCGCCGAGATCGGCGGGGCATGGCTGGTCTGGCAGGGCGTACGCGAACACCGGGGCCTGCTGTTCGTCGCCGCCGGAGTGCTGGCACTGGCCGGGTACGGCTTCGTCGCCGCCTTCCAACCGGACCCGAACTTCGGCCGGGTGCTGGCCGCGTACGGCGGATTCTTCGTCGCCGGGTCACTGGCCTGGGGTGTCATCGTCGACAGGTTCCGCCCGGACCGCTACGACCTCACCGGCGCCGCCGTCTGCCTGATCGGCGTCGCCATCATCATGTACGCCCCCCGCGGCTGAGGTGTAAGGAAGGGCCCCTTGTTATCGCTTTTTGTATAACAAGGGGCCCTTCCTAACGCCGCAGGCGTCTGGACGGGTACGCACTCGAGGAGTGAGCGGCGACGGGCTAGCCGCGTGGCTCCGGGACCAGGTAGGTCCAGGTCTCGACGGTACGGAAGCCGAGTGACTCGTACAGCGGCTGGGCGTGGGGAGTGGTGTGCAGGAACGCGGCCCGGGCCCCGGCGGCGAACCCGTCGCGCAGCACGGTCTCGCTGACCAGGCGGGCGAAGCCACGGCGGCGGAACGTCGGCGCAACGGTGATGTTGTAGACGCCGAACTGGTCACCGAGGTGGGTGCCGAGTCCGGTGCCGGCCGGCACACCGTCCCACTCGACCAGGTAACCGGTCATGCCGGGGGCGTCCAGCAGCGGTGCCGAGGCGAACTCGCCGATCGCCGGGCGGGGCAGCCCCAGCGCGGTGGCGATCAGGTTGCCGTAGACGTCGGCGTCCGCACCGGTCGTCGGGCGTACCCGGGCCCCGCTGGCCGGGACCGCGTGGGGCACCGGGCCGGCGCCCCGGGTCATCAGCGGGCTGTGCGCTCTGGCGGTCAGGCCGTAGCCGGCGGCGAGCCGGGCGAGTTCCGGGCCGGGCTCGCCCCGGACCTGGATCGACCAGGGCAGCTCTCCGCCGCGCATCTCGTCGGCGAAGGCCGCGACCTGCCGGAGGTCCGGATCGGTCCCCTCGATGAAGACGCCGTTGCCGGACGGGATCCGCACCCCGCTCACAAAACGGTGGACGCCACCGGCACCCTGCTGCGCGTGGGCGCCCGCAACGGCGTCGATCTTCGCGCGCATGGCCACGAACCACGCTGCCGCTGCGGCGTCCGCGCTGGTCGGATCGCTTGCGCCGACGTACGAGCTGTTCACCTCCGCAGGGTACGGGGGACATGTCGGTCGATGTCGGGCGGATGCCGCATCTCCCCTCCAGACATAGTCCGGCGTAAATTGTTACTCGATCCGTAACACGACGCCAGCTCGCCGGACGGGTCCGGCGAGGTCGATCCCCCGTCCCCGCGTCGCTCACCCCCGAAGGATCACCATGGGTGTCCGAAGAACCCCCACCACCGTCGCCACCGCCCTGCTCAGCACCGCTCTGCTGGTCGCCGCGCTCCTCGTCGGCACGGTGACCCGCCCCTCCGTACGGGCGACCGCGAGCCCGGCGAGTCCGGGCGCCAAGGACGTCATCGTCCACCTCTTCCAATGGCCCTGGGCCTCGATCGCCAACGAGTGCACCACCGTGCTCGGGCCGAAGGGTTTCGGCGGGGTGCAGGTCTCCCCGCCGCAGGAGCATGTCGTACTGCCCGGCCGGGGACACCCGTGGTGGCAGGACTACCAGCCGGTCAGCTACCAGTTGACCAGCCGCCGGGGAGACCGGGCCGGCTTCGCCAGCATGGTGCAGACCTGCCACAACGCCGGTGTGAAGATCTACGTCGACGCGGTGGTCAACCACATGGCCGGCGGGGCGTCGACCGGGTCCGGCAGCGGCGGCTCCGCGTACAGCCACTTCGGATATCCGGCGGTGCCGTACGGCAGCGGCGACTTCCACCACTGCGGACGCAACGGCAACGACGACATCGTCAACTGGAACGACCGTTGGGAGATCCAGAACTGCGAACTGGTGGACCTCTCCGACCTCAGGACCGAATCGGCGTACGTGCGCGGCAAGCTGGTCGCGTACCTCGATGACCTGGTCTCGCTCGGCGTGGACGGCTTCCGGGTCGACGCGGCCAAGCACCTGCCGGCGGCGGACCTGGCGGCGATCGTCGGGCCGGTCACCGGCGACCCCTACGTCTTCTCCGAGGTGATCGAGGGCGGCTCCGGCGAGCCGACCCCCGAGGAGTACGCGGGCATCGGCGACGTGACCGAGTTCCGGTACGGCGACGTGGTCGGCACCGCGTTCCGCGACGGCAACCTGGCCAACCTGAACAACCTCGCCTCGTCGATGCGGCTCGGCTCCGGTGACGCGGTGGCGTTCATCGACAACCACGACACCCAGCGCAACGGTCGGGCGAAGCTGACCTACCAGGACGGATCGTCGTACGCGCTGGCGGAGGCGTTCATGATCGCCTGGCCGTACGGGGTGCCGCAGGTGATGTCCGGCTTCACCTTCACCGATCCGGAGGCCGGCCCGCCGGCGAACGGCTCCGGCACCACCAGTGCGGTCAACTGCGCCAGCGGCTGGGCCTGCGAACACCGCTGGCGCACCACCACGAACATGGTCGGACTGCGCAACACCTCGGCCGGGGCGCCGGTCACCAACTGGTGGAGCAACGGCTCCCAGCAGATCGGCTTCGGTCGCGGCAACCTGGCGTACGTGGCGTTCAACCGCAGCGGCTCCGCCCTCAGCCGTACGTTCCAGAGCAGTCTGCCGGCGGGCACCTACTGCGACGTCATGTCCGGCGACCACTCCGCCGGCACCTGCACCGGGGCGCGGTACCAGGTGGATACCGCCGGCCGGTTCACCGCCACCGTGCCGGCGAACGGGGCACTGGCCCTGCACGTGAACGCGCGTACCGGCGCGACGTCGAGTCCGACCCGGACCAACACCCCGCCACCCGGCCTCTGCGCCGGTGTCACCACGGTCACCTTCGAGGTCAACGCGACCACCAGTTGGGGGCAGAACGTCTACGTCACCGGCAACACCGCCGCACTCGGCAACTGGGACCCGGCGAACGCGGTCCCGCTCTCCTCGGCGACGTACCCGGTCTGGCGGGCCTCGGTGAACCTGCCGCCGAGCGCGCCGGTGCAGTACAAGTACATCAAGAAGGACGGCGCCCAGGTTCTCTGGGAGAGCGACCCCAACCGCACCCGCAATCCCCCGACCTACGCCCCCTGCACCGGCACCTGGACCGACACCTGGCGCTGATCGGGGTGTAAGGAAGGGCCCCTTGTTAACGCATAGCGTTAACAAGGGGCCCTTCCTAACCGGTGGCGTCGAGCGTGTCGCGCAGTCGGGCACCAAGCGCCAGGTGCGCCGTACGCGCCTGCCGGAAGGCGTACGCGAACAGTGGTGCCGGCGCCGCCAGGGTGATCTGTACGTCGATCGTGGTCACCCCGTCCATGTCCGAGCGCAGCCGCGCGTGGTTGCGCAGGGTGGTGTTCGGCCACTGCCTCGCGACGGTCACCACCTCGTCCTCGGTCGCACTCAGCACGTCCGCCTGGTAGGTGGTCCGGAACCGTACCGGGCCCCAGGCGAGGCGGTCCGAGATGGTGTAGCTCCGCAACGCGCCAGGTCTCGGCGGCCGGGGCTGGACCCGGATGATCAGCGGGTGCAGGTCCGCCTGCGCGGCCAGGTCCGTGAGCAGCCGCACCGCCTCCCCCCGGCCGCACTTCGCCTGCACCGTGTACTGGAAGACATCCTGCTTCGTCACCGGGTCGCCTCCATGGGCTTGGGCCGACTCCTCCGTGGGTATCGATCAATACTCGCCGGCGGGCATCGATCGATGCCGGACAGTGGAACACGCGAACGACCCTCGCGACAGTCCCCGACCGGTACGGCGTTCAGTGGCCGAACCGGGCCCGTTGGTCAAGCGATGTTCGCGAATCGGCTACCTGCCGACCATCCGATAGGGAAAGTAGAAGGCATGAATGCCCACGTCATGGTCTTCGCGCCCGCTCCACAACTGACGGTCACCATCGATCAGACCAGCGACGAACCGGAGATCCACCTGCATCCGGGAGGCCAGGGGGTGTGGCAGGCGCGCATGATCACCTGCCTTGGCACCCGGGTGGTGCTCTGCGCCAGCCTGGGCGGCGAGATCGGCCAGGTGCTGGAACCACTGATGGCAAGCGAGGGGGTCGAGCTGAAGGTCGTGCACCGGGACTCCAGCAGCGGCGGCTACGTGCACGATCGGCGGAACGGCCGGCGGGACGAGATCGTCGACGTGCCCGGTCACCCGCTCACCCGGCACGAACTGGACGACCTCTACAACCTGACCCTCGGCGAAGGGCTGCGGGCGTCGGTCAGTGTGCTCAGCGGACCGGGCGACCCGTCGCTGGCGCCACCGGACGTCTACCGCCGCCTCGCCGCCGACCTGGGCGGTAACGGCAGCCGGGTGGTGGCGGACCTGTCCGGCGAGCACCTGCGCGCGGTGCTCGACAGCGGCGTCTCCTTCCTGAAGGTGAGCCACGAGGAGTTGCTCCGGGACGGCCTGGCCAGCTCCGACAGCAGTGAGGAGCTGACCCGGGTCCTCTACGAGTTGCACGCCACCGGCGCCGAGTCGGTGGTGGTGAGTCGAGCCGACGAACCGGCCCTGGCCCTGGTCAACGGCGAGGTGTACGAGGTGCACATGCCCCGTTTGCAGGTCGCCGACCCGCGTGGTGCCGGCGACTCGATGACCGCCGGGGTGGCGTCCGTACTCGCCGCTGGTGGCGACCTCCAGTTGGCGATCCGTACCGGGGCGGCGGCCGGCGCACTGAACGTGACCCGGCACGGGCTCGGGACCGGCCGACCGGACTCGATCGCCGGCCTGGTCGAGCGGGTCCGCCTGGCCCCGGTCGGAACGGCCCGGCAGGACCGGATGACGCCGGACGACCTTGCCGGACGGGCGACCACCGCATGACGGACCGGGTGCTGATCACAAACGACGACGGGATCGCCGCGCCGGGGATCCGCTGGCTGGCCCGGACCGTGGCCGACCAGGGGTACGACGTGGTGGTGGCGGCGCCGAACGAGGAGGCGAGCGGCACCAGCGCGGCGATGATCGCGGTGGAGCGGGAGGGCCGGGTGGTCGTCGAGGAGCATTCGGTCGAGGATCTCGACGGCATTCCCGCGTACGGGGTGGCCGGTTCGCCGGGTTTCATCACGCTGATCGCCCTTCACGGCGCGTTCGGACCGCCACCGACGCTGGTCCTCTCCGGGGTGAACCGGGGCGCGAACGTGGGGCGGGCGGTGCTGCACTCGGGCACGGTCGGGGCCGCCTTCACCGCCGCCGCGAACGGCTGTCACGCCATGGCGGTCTCGCTCGACGTACTCTCGGCGAGCCAGGGAACCGCCGGCAGTGGCGGTGCCGCGGTGGCCTCGTCGGGGCGGTTCGACGACGAGGCGCGACACTGGGTGACGGCGGCGCGGGTGGCGGTGGAGTTGCTGCCCCGGCTCACGTCGGGGCCACGATCGGCGGTACTCAACGTCAACTCGCCGGACCTGCCGTACGAGGAACTGCGCGGCGTACGAATGGGCTCGCTGGCCGGGTTCGGCCAGGTGCAGATGACGGTCGCCGAGTCCGGCCGGGGCTTTGTCCGGACCGCGCTGGAGGAGTCGAACGAGCCGGTGCGGCCCGGCACCGATGTGGCCTGGCTGGCCGACGGTTACGCCTCGGTCACCGCGGTGCGGGCGATCAGCGAGGCGACCGAGGTGGACCTCTCCGACCTGGCGGCGTTCGACCGGCGCTGATCCGGCACGCGCTGATCCGGGCACGCGCTGATCCGGGCACGGCTGAACGCGGGGGCGGTTGAACGCGGGGGCGGTTGCACTGCGGGGCGGCCCGGGATGCGTCACGGGCGGGAGCCTGGGTCCGTCACCGGCCGCGCTGGTCCCTGGCGGCCGGTGACGGTGGGTAGATCAACTCAGGCGCTGGGGAGCTGCGGTTCCGGTGCCGGTGCCGTTCCGGAGAAGTACGGTTCGGGGGCACCGAAGAGGCCGAGCAACCCGGTGACCCAGAGTTGCCGGTGGACAAACCGGCTCGGTTCGGTGACGACCAGCTTCACACCGCTGACCTCGGCGGTCTGGAAACCAGCGACCATGGCGCTGATTCCCACCGAGTCGATGAAGCTGACCAGTCGCATGTTGAGCTCGATCCGGGGCGGTCGCCCCTTGGCGAGCAGGCCGACAATTGCTTCGCGCACCTCGTACGCGGTGTCGACGTCGATCTCGCCGCGTGGGGCGATCTCCACGACTCCACCAGGCAGGATCGACTTTGCGATCGACAGGCTCACGCGAGCACCTCCACTCGCCCAGATCTGGGCGCTTCATCAGTACGCGGGCCGCGACCGAGAGTATTCCTCGGATGGCCTCGGTCGCCACCCCTCCGGCTGGGCAATCTATGCGGCCGGTCCGACAAAACGGTCCCTATCCGGTCATTCGACAGCATATGTTCTCACAATTCAGGATGCCAGCCGCAGCACCGTCCGGCCATCAGGGTATCCCCCGATTCGGCAGGGGCGGCGCCGGCGCGGGCGGGTGCGACGTACGACTCCTGCCCGGGTGCCCGGTTCCTGCCCCTACCCCACCCGCCACCAGCCATAACCCGCCCCGGCGCGTCGCCCTCCCCCCGGCGCGTCGCCGCACCCCAACAGAAGGAAGGGCCCCTTGTTAACGCTATAGCGTTAACAAGGGGCCCTTCCTTCGCCGAGGCCGGCTGGACGGGGGGACCTAGAGTCGGGGGCTCGGTTGGTACGCGCGCACACCGAGAGAGGACTCACCATGCTCAAGCGGTTGCTCGGCCTGGCTGGCGTCGGTGCCCTGCTCGCCCTCGTGTTGGCCTGCGGATTCGGATCCGGGGGCGATGACGACGACGATGACGACGACGATTTCGCCCGTGGTACGTCGATTGTCCTGATCCGCTAAACCCGTCATACGGCAAACTCCGCCCCCGACCCGACACTGCCGCCACTCTGGTACATGACAGCGGGTTTGCCGCCGAACCTGTCCGGGCACCTCGGAGGCACAACGGAAACCGCGCCGAACAGATGGCTCTGTCCGAAGTGCCCGCTGCTTTCGGCATCCGAGGAGGTACCACGATGTTCGGAACCAACCTGGTGGCGCATCGGAGCAAGCCGGAGAAGATCACCGATCAAGCGTGGGCGCACCTACAGTCCACGTTCGGTTCCGCCGGCGACAGCGTCCGGGACGCCGCGCGGCACACCGCCCACTCCGCCCGGCGGGGCACCGTACACCTCGCCGACGGAGCCAGTAACCGGGTCAGTTCGGTGAAGGACGAGGCGTGGCGACGTGCCACGGCCGCCTCCGCCGCGCTGGCCGGACGCCGACCGGGACTGCCCTGGCTCTGGATCATCGGCGCCGCCGGTATCGGCGCCGCCCTCGGCTGGGCCGCCGGATCGGCGGCCCGAGCGATGATCGCCCGCGAGGGCGACGAGCCGGGTACGTCCGAAGGCGTGGAGTTCGTCGAGCTGAGCCCCCCGCCGAACGCCAGCGTACGGATGAACTGAACCACCCGCTCCGGTCGGGCAGTCCGGCCGGGCAGCTGACGACCGTGTGGTTGTCGCCCACCAGCTCCAACGGTGGGTGACAACCACACGGTCATGTCCCGGGTCGGATCAGCTTCGCCTGCCGACGCCGACCGGACCGGAGTCGGATCAGCTACGGGTGGCAGCCGACCGGGTTCGGCACCCCGTTGGTGCCGGTGTGGCTGGCCAGGAATCCGAACGTCGTGGTCGCGTTCGGGGCCAGCACACCGTTGTAGGCAACGTTGCGGACGGTCACGCTCGTCCCGCTCTGGGTGTGCGTACCGCCCCAGCTCTGGGTCAGGGTCTGCCCGTTGGGGAAGTTCCAGTTGACCGTCCAGCCGGTGGTCGGGCTGGTGCCGGTGTTGTGCACCGTCACCTCACCCTGGAAACCGCCCTGCCACGATCCGGTCACCCGGTAGGTGGCCGAGCAGCCGCCGACCGGCCCGGTGGTCGGTGGTCCGGTGGTCGGCGGGCTGGTCGTCGGCGGCGTGGTGGGTGGCGTCGTCGGTGGGGTGGTCGGCGGCCGGGTGGTCGGCGTTGTCGTGGGCGGGTTCGTCGGGTCGCCCAGCCGGTCCGCCACCAGGATTCCCCGACCGTTGGTGCCGAGGTAGACCCGGCCGTACACCCTCGGGTCACCGGTGATCGCCTCACCCGCGTTGCCGTACTGGTGCTGGTCGTCGTTGATCCGCACCCAGACCCCGCCGCCATTGTCGGAGCGGTACACCCCCGCCTTGCCGTCCACCGTGGCGTACGCGAACAGCGCCGGGTACGTCTGTCCCGGTGCCGCCCGCCCGAAGCCGATGTTCACCGCACCGGTCACGTTCGACAACTTGGTGAAGCTCGCGCCGGAGTTCGTCGAGTGCCAGATGCCGGTGCCGCCGGTGCTGTCCCCGCCGGCCAGCCAGATGTCCCCCTCGATCCCGGGTACGGCCTTGAAGTGCACGTTGCCGCTGCTCGGCAACCCGGTCGCGGCGCTCGCGGTGAAACTGGCGCCACCGTTGGTGCTGACGTAGAACCGGCCGCCGTGCAACGCGTAGAACCTGCTCGGGTTGACCCGGTCGGACTCGACCTTCGCGTTCGCCGGTACGCCGGCCGACGGTGTCCACGAGTTGCCGTACCCGACGGAGTGGACGACCTGCTGACCGGAGTCGCCGGGCGCCCAGACGAAGCGGCTGCCGTTCGCCGCCGCGGCGACCGTACCGCCGCTGTTGATCCCCGCCGGTTCCTGGGCCTGGAACCAGTTCGCCCCACCGTCGGTGGAGAAGGCGACATGGCTGTCGTTCGGCCGTTCGGAGTCGGTGAAGTTGCCCGCCCGGACCATGATCGAGGGATTCGACTCGGCGAAGTCGAGACTGGTGGTGCTGGTCATGTTCGGCTGGGTGAACATCATCGCCGGTACCGCGTCGAGACTCGTGTGCCGGAAACCGCCGATGTCGCCGAGCGCGCTGACCAGCGGAGCGCCGGTCGGCGGGCTGATCAGGTCGAGCACCGCCGTCTCCTCCAGCCCCCGGACCATCGGCCGGATGGTGAGCTGACCGCCGGTGTCCCAGTTCCTGAGGTTGGTGGTGCCGTAGATGGTGGCGCCGGTGCCGTACATCATCCGGTTGCCGTCGAACGGGTCGATCTCCAGCGACTCGTTCATCCAGCCCAGCTTCGGTGACTCCTCCGGTGGGGCCGGGGTCGCCCCGAAACTCAGCCACGGCACCGAGCTGATGTCCATGGTGTAGCGCTTGGTTCGGTTGGGATAGCTGCCGAAGTCCCAGATCCGGGTCCAGGTCGCGCCCCCGTCGGTGCTCCGCCAGAAAATCGCGTCCGGCCACCAGGAGATCTGGGTGGCGACCATGATGATGTTCGGGTTCTGCCGGTCGATCGTCAGCCCGCTGTAGCCGAAGTAGGTGTCGGCGCTGCTCGACGGCATCGGGCTGATCTGCGTCCAGGCCCCCGTCGCCCGGTTGAACTTCCAGACGTCGCCCTTGCCCCCGTCGTACGGGCCGCCGGTGTCGCTGGTGGCGATGTAGAGGTAGCCGCCGACGTGGTCGACCACACCCTTGTGTGCCAGGTAACCGGTCGGCTGGCCGGTGATCCGTTCCCAGGACGTGCCACCGTTGGTGCTGCGGTAGACCGGGTTCTGCTTGTCCGCCACCCCGACGTAGATGGTCTGGGTGAGGTTGCCGGGGGTTCCGCTGCTGCGGTCGAAGCTGACCCAGGTCACGCCCTGGTTGCCGGTGAGGTAGCCGTTGGGGTCGTTGGGGTCCTGGGCGTAGTTGCCGGGGTTCGGGAAGTTGGTCACCCTGGCCCAGGTGACGCCGTAGTCGGTGCTGCGCCAGAGGCCGTTGCCGCCCTCGGCGCCGTAGTAGAGGGTGCTGTTCCGGTTCGGGTCGACGGCGAGCCGCTCGCCCTGGCCACGGCCGGGCATGTTTCCGCCGACCTTGAACGGCAGCACGCTCGCCTGCCAGGTCGCGCCCTTGTCGGTGGAGCGGAGGATGGCGCCGGGGTTCGGGTCCCAACTGTTGGTGTACATGCCGACGGCGGCGTAGACCCGGTTGGTCTGGACCGGGTCGGTGGCGAGACTGAGCACACCGTTCCAGCCCCAGCGGTCCCAGCCCACCCAGTCCAGCAGTGGGGTCCACGACTGGCTGCCCTGCTCCCATCGGTAGGCGCCGCCGATGTCGGTCCGGGCGTAGATCAGGTTGCGTTCGGTGGGGTTGAAGACGATGCCGGGCACGAAGCCGCCACCGTCGATCCGGACGTTCTTCCAGGCGTACGGCTCGGACGCGGCGGCCACCGCTGGCGACGCGGATGGGCTGACGGCGACCTGGGCCAGCACGGCCACCGCGCCGGCGACGACGACCGCCGCGAGCGTGCTGGCGAGACTTCTACGCATGTACGGCTCCCTCTGAGCGCTTGCGCTGTTGCTGGGGACGGAGAACCGCCGTGCACGCCGATGGGACGGGGAGCGAACCGATGGGGGGAGGCAGAGCGCATCGACCGCCGCGCCGGCGCGTGCACGAGCGAGGAAAGGGATGTGGTGCGGAGCTGCCCAAGCTCTCGCACCGGGCACGACGGCTCCCGCACCGGTCTCGTGCAGACACTCACACACCCGGGTCAGCACTGTCAATAGTTGGGTATTTAAACTAACGAATGATCAAATAGAAGTTGATCCTGTTACTGTCCCGAGGACGACACCACCCATCGAAAGCAGCATCCACCGTGCGAAAACTGACGTACTACGTCGCCACCAGCCTGGACGGGTTCATCGCCGGACCGGACGGGGAATTCGACTTCTTCGCATTCGAGGGGGACCTGGCCGCGGCGATCCTGGCCGACTACCCCGAGACCATGCCGGCCCCCGCCCGTGAACCACTCGGCATCGCCGAAGCGGCGAACAAAACGTTCGACACCGTCCTGATGGGCCGCGCCACCTACGAACCGGCCCTGGCCAGCGGCATCACGAGCCCGTACTCCCACCTCCGGCAGTACGTGTTCTCCCGGACCCTTGAACAGTCCGACCCGCAGGTGCAGATCGTCGCGGGCGACCCGGTGGAGTTCGTCCGCGAGCTCAAGCGCGCGGACGGCATGGGCATCTGGCTCTGCGGCGGCGCGATCCTCGCCGGTCAACTCGTGGACGAGATCGACGAGCTGGTCATCAAGCGGTACCCGGTCGTCCTCGGCTCCGGCACTCCCCTGTTCCGCGCGCCCTTCAAGGTGACCGGCTTCGCGTTGAACGACAACCGGACGTTCCAGACCGGCGCGACGATCTCCACCTATGTCAAGCACTGAGGGACAACCAGTGCTCTTCCGCGCCACCACCGAAGCCGACCTTGAGCGGGTCATCAACTTCACCGCCGAGGACCCGGTCGGCTCGATCCAGGCCGACCGCTACCTGGACGAGCTGGGCCAGGGAATGTACAGGCCGGAATGGACCTGGATCGCCGAGGCGAACCAGCGGGTGATCGGCCGCGCCCTGTGGTGGGGCCAGGCATCCAGCGAGCACCCGGTCGCCTTGGACTGCCTGCACGTCGAGGCGTCCGTCCCGGACCGGGCGGCCGTGGCGAGCGGTCTGCTCGACGCGGGTATGCGGGCCTTCGCCCGGCAGGGGGCGCCCCGGCCGCCGCTGTACAACCTGACGCTCGCGAACGGGTGGCGCGACGATCCGTCCGTCGCCTCGGCGGTCGCCTGGCGACGGACTGCCGCGCTGGCGGCCGGGCTCAGCGACGAGGTCGAGCGGCTGCGGTTGGAGTGGACACCGGAGATCGGCGTACCTCCGACCAGCGGCAGACTCGTCTTCACCGAGGCCACCGACGAGGAATTCCTGGACGTGTTCCGGAGGGTCGCGGTGGGCAGCCTGGACGACGAGACACGCCGCAACCTGGCGGTCAAGGGGCCGGACCAGACCGCCAAGGAGGAGATGTCCTTCTACCTCGACTGCCCGGGCGAGCGTTCGTGGTGGCGGCTGGCCCGCACGAGCGACGGCGCGGTCGCGGGGCTGGCGATCCCGTCCGCGACGCCGTACAACCGTAACGTCGGCTATCTGGGTGTCGTCCCCGAACTGCGCGGGCGTCGCTACATCGACGACCTGCTCGCCGAGATCACCCGGTTCCACGCCGAGCACGGCGCCAAGCTGATCACGGCGACCACGGACACGACGAACGTACCGATGGCGATGGCCTTCGCACGGGCGGGTTACCGCACCGCGCAGATCAGGCTGCTCTACTCGGCCCCCGGGTCATGAGGCCCGAATTGGTGGAGGCGGCCCGGGTGGAGAAGGCCCACGGACGTTCCGCCGATCCCGGCCCGACCGCCCGTGCGCGCACGGGCCGCGAACTGTCGTCCTAACGAACCGGCTCCCCCACCGTCGGCTCCGGGGTCGGAGACGGCGGTGGTGGAGCGGTGGTCGGGCTCGGGGGCGGCGTGACCGGCGGAGCGGGCGGTGACGTCGACCGGCTCGGCGATCCCGGGACAGCCGGACGCGAGCCGGTCGGCGTCGGCGTGATGGGCCTGACGCCGGGATCGTTCCGGTCCGGGAAGCGGTTCGCTTCCGATGGCAACAGCGATCCGGTGACCGACGGATCCGGGGTCGGCAGATCAGCGGTGGGAGTCGGGGTGGAGGTCGGCTCGGCGGAGCCGGTCGGTGTCGGCCCCGGCGGCACCGGTTCCGTACGCAGCAACGTGCCGCCCAACCAGACCGCCGGCCCGAGTCCGACCGCGATGATCGCGCCGAACAGGGCGGCTACTCGCCGGTCCATCCCCACCTCCCCGGCTTCGCTCAACCGAGCCGGAACACAACCGATCCGGCGACATCCTCACGGCTGATCCCGAGCCCCTGCACGTCCCGGTTGAGCACATCCTGCCACGGTGTGCCGTTCAGGTTGTCGGGCAGGACGACAACTGTCCGGATCCCGATCTGCCGCAGGTACGCGACACTCGACGCGTCCGGGAAGCTCGGCGTCAACGCCCGGATCTGTTGCTGCGTAGGCGGTACGAACGAGGCGAGGCCGTTCGCGATCGACGGGAACCCGTCGGTGGACCAGAGCATGACGGTGAATTCGAAGGTGCCGTCGCTCGGCAGCACCAGCAGCGGACCGTCGATCCCCCGCAGTGCCGCCGGCTGCGCCTGGACCGGTACGTGAGGCGTGGTGTTGATCCCCTCGATCAGCACCAGAGCGAGTGGCACCAGCGTGAGCAGCCGAACCAGCCAGCCCCCCGAGCCGGCGTCGGTTCGGGGGGCACCCGTACCCGTGGCCACCCGCACCGAGGCGGTGACCGGGGCCGGGGACGATCCCGCCCGAGCGGCCGGTATCGCCGACCGGATGGCCGGCCTGGGACCAGCGTGAACCGGTTCCGGTTCGGGCTCGGGAGCCGGTTCGGGAGCCGGTTCGGGAGCCGGCTCGGCGTCCCGAACGGACGCGGAGGTGGACGTGGAGGTGGAAACAGGATCGGGGCCCGCTGTCGCACCAGACCCGGCTCGACGATCGGCGCCACCGCCGTCACCGTCGGGTACGGCCTCCGGTTCGGTGCGGCCGACAGCGCTCAGTGCGCCGGCGGCGAGGACGCCGAGCAGCAGCGTGGTCCAGAGGACCAGCCGCCCGGAGGTACGGATCCCGTCCCAGCCCGGCAGGTGCAGCACCAGGGTGGCGTACCCCGGGTCGCCGTCGCCGCCGAACTGGGTACCGGCGGCAAGCGCGACGCTGACCAGCACACCGACAGCGAGCAACACCCGGTGCCGCACGCGCCAGGCGGAGAAGAAGAGCCCGGCGAAAGCCAGACCGATCAGCACCACCCCCGGCAGCAGGGTCATCTCACCGGCAAACGGCAGCAGCTCCCGGGCGGCGGCGTGCCGCTCCCCCCAGAGCCAGGACTCGGGCGGCGCGGTGAAGAAACCTCGCAGCGGCGGCGAGAACTGCTCGACGTGGGCCAGCGTCCTACGGCCGTCCGGATTACGCTCCACCACCTGCAGATAGGGCAACGCCATCACGATGGTGACGGTGGCGAAGACCAGACCGCCGGCCAGGTCGGCGGCGAGCAGCCGGCCACCGAAGACCGGCCGGACCGAGCGCCGCCACCAGGACCAGAGATAGCCGACTCCGACCGCGACGCAGATCAGCGCCAGGACGTACCCGAACGGCAGACCGATCCCGAAGCCGAGCGTCATCTGCCACGCCGCGACCAGCCAGCCGCCGAGCGCCCAGCCGGGCCGGCGCCACTGCGGCCGGTAGCCGTACCGCAACGACCAGCCGTGCCCGCGCGCGAGCATGGCCAGGGCGAGCGCGATGCCGCCGATCGAGAGCACGTGCAGGTGCCCGGCCTGGGCCAGCTTCCACGGCGCGTACCCGAACGCGACACCGGCCACCGCCGCGCCGACCCGCCCCGCACCCAACTGCCGGACCAGGGCGTACGCCCCGACGAAGGCGAGCGCGTGCACCAGCACGTACAGGATGTTGTAGCGGACCACCGCGGCGACCGGCCCCTCGCCGATCATGCCGAACGGGGCGTAGCCGAGCAGGGTGTCGGAGTAGGCGTAGGTGTAGCGCTCGGGGAAGAACGTGTTCGAGTGCCAGACCTGGAGCGGGTCGGTGAGCAGTGCGTGTCCGCCCCAGGCCACCTGCCACGCCTGGAGGACCGGGTCGCCAGTGTCCTGCGGGATCGTCGTGGTGATGTCCCGCACCGTCGGCCAGGTGAGCAGTACGGCAAGCAGCAGGCCACCGAGCGAGGCGAGGGTCCACTCGTGCCGCAGCAGGCGTAGCCCGTGTCCCGCCAGGGCGGCGCCGCGCGTCGGCCCGACCGGCCGGCCCGGCACCGCGGCCGAGGCACCGGTCCGGTCGCCGGAGATCACCTCGTCGGTCGTCATCCGCTCTCCTCCACCTGGCTCCGGCACATCGCATCGATCGACAGTCGATGATTCCCTACCTGCTGCGCACTGTCACGCCCCGTCCCGGCCGCGCCCACCTTTTCCGGGTGATGGGAAGTCATCCTGGGTCATCGCACCATCGGCCGTGACAGCACCGGCACAGCGGCGAGCGCGCCGGCCGGGTCGCGTGCGCAATCTATCCGGTGGGAGGAACGACCATGGCCCCGGCGACGACGATCATCCGTAGCGACGAGGAGATCCAACGCGACGTTCTCGACGAGTTGGGCTGGGAGCCCAGGATCCAACCCCACGAGATCGGCGTGACCGTTCAGGAGGGCGTGGTGACCCTCACCGGCTGGGTGGACAGCTACGCGAAGAAGTGGGCGGCCGAACGGTCCGCGCACCGGATCAACCGGGTCCGGGCGGTCGCCAACGACATCGAGGTCCGGCTGCCGGCCTCGGCCGAACGGACCGACGCCGAGATTGCCCTGGCCGCGACCCGGGCACTGGAGTGGGACGCCTTCGTGCCGGTCGACCACCTGGACCTGACCGTCTCCAACGGCTGGGTGGTGCTTCGGGGCGAGGTCGGGTGGGAGTACCAGAAACGGGCGGCGGAACGGACGGTCCGCCGGTTGGCCGGGGTGCGCGGCGTGACGAACGGCGTCGACGTACGCCCCACCGGGGCACCGACGACCGACGAACTGGAACGGCTCGTCGTCAACGCGCTGGTCCGCAGCGCCGAGACCGACGTCGACCGGATCGGGGTCGAGGTGCAGGGTGACCTGATCGTGCTCACCGGTGTGGTCGACTCCTGGCCCGAACGGATCGAGGCCGAGCGGGTGGCCTGGTCGGCACCGGGGGTCGCGGCCGTCGACAACCACATCACCGTACGGCCGTGAGGTGCGGGCGGGGCGGGGAACCACCCTGGCCGGGTGAGTCGAGGTCACCCGCTCCGTGCCGAGGATGGGAGACATGACTGATCCCCACGGCGCACTCCGCCCGGGCCAACCGGCGCCGGAGTTCACCCTGTCGGCCGGACCGGATCGGCAGGTGAACCTCCGTGACTCTCGGGGCAGGCCGACCGTCCTGGTTTTCTACCCGGCGGACTGGAGCCCGGTCTGCGGTGACCAGATGACCCTCTACCAGGCGGTCCGGTCCGAGTTCGACCGCTACCAGGCGGCGCTGCTGGGCATCTCGGTGGACAGCATCTGGTCCCACCGCGCCTTCGCCGCCCAGCACGGGATCGAGTTCCCCCTGCTCTCCGACTTCGAGCCCAAGGGCGCGGTGGCACGCAGCTACGGGGTCTACAACCGTGAGGGCTGCGCCGAACGTGCCCTGTTCGTCATCGACCAGGAGGGGCAGGTGGCCTGGAGCCACGTGTCGCCGATGGAGGTGAACCCCGGCGCGGACGGCATCCTGGACGCGCTGGAGGAGCTCGACAGCCGGCACCGGGTGCGGGCGTGAACCTGCCGGCGGCGGGGCGGATGGCAGCGATCGAGGGCAGCAGCGACGCCGAGCGCGACGGGGAGGCCGCATGACGACGCCTATGCAGGTCACGTCGAGCAAGTTACGGGTGCCGGTGACCGAGGAGGACCACATCCGTGGGCCGGCCGAGGCACCGGTCACGCTGGTGGAGTACGGCGACCTCCAGTGCCCGTACTGCGGCCAGGCGTACCAGCGGCTGCATGAACTGCTGCGCCAGCGGCCGGAGCAGGTACGGCTGGTCTTCCGGCACTTTCCGCTGACCAACGTGCACCCGTACGCGGAACTGGCGGCGGAGACGGCCGAGGCGGCGGGCGTACGGAACCAGTTCTGGGCGATGCACGACTGGATCTTCGAGCACCAGGACCAGCTCGACCCGGTGCACCTGTCGATGGGGAGCCAGCAGCTCGGGCTGCCGGAGGACGAGGTGTCCGACGAGGTCGACCGGCACGTGCACCTCGACCGGGTCCGGCGGGACTTCGTCGGCGGCATCCGCAGCGGCGTCAACGGCACCCCGACCTTCTTCGTGAACGGCGTACGGCACGACGGGTCCTACGAGCTGCCCGAGTTGCTGGCCGTGGTCGACCAGGCGGCGCAGGGCTGATCCCCGCCCGGTGCCGCCCCCCACCTCAGATCAGGTGCAGCTCGCGGGCCCGCCGTACCGCCTCGCGGCGGCGGGTGGCGTCGAGCTTGCGGTAGATGTTGCGTACGTGCGTCTTCACCGTGTTGACCGAGACGGAGAGCTCGCTCGCGATCTCCACGTTGGAGAGAATGCTCTGCAGGTAGCGCAGGACCGTGAGTTCCCGGTCGGTGAGCGGTTCACCGAGTCCGGGCACCGAGGCGGTGAGCCGGCCGCCCCGCTCTCGCCGGTCACCGTCCCGCCCGCCGGGGTGCCGCGGTCCGGTGCCGTCGCGTCCGGCGTACTCCTCGCCGACGGCGATCAGCTCGCGCAGCAGCGGCCAGTACGCCGTACCCGAGTCGAGGTGCGCGGCGAGCAGGTCCCGGGCCGGCGGCTCGGACCGGGTGAAGACCCGGCGGAAGCCGTCCGGTTCGGCGAGGGCGAGCACCTCCTCCAACGTCCGGGCCGCCCGACGGTGGTCGCCGGCCGCACGGGCGGTCAACGCGTCGAGCAGCCCCGCCTCCAGCCGTAACGGCAGCAGCCACGATTCGCCGGCCGGACCGGACCAGGCCGGGAGCGTACGGGCGGCGGCGGCCACGTCCCCGCCCTGGAGGTAGGCACGGGCCAGCGCCACGGCGAGGGGCTCGGCCTGTCCGGCGGCCGCGTCCAGGGGCGCCAGCAGCAGTTCCCGGCTCCGGGCCAGGTCACCGTGCGCGGTGCAGAGGTCGGCCTCGGCGGCGAGCAGCCAGTGTGCGAGCCGGCGGGCCCGGGGCTGGTCGGCCAGGTGGGCGCGGCCGGTGAGCAGGAGCTGGTAGCTGGCGGGCAGGTCGCCCCGGTCCCGGGTGAGCTGGGCCCGGACCAGTGCGGCCAGCGCGGCGACCGCCGGTTCCCGGGCCTGGTCGACCCGACTGCCGGCCAGTGCCAGGTTCGCCTCGGCGTCCGCCGGCCGGTCCCGGTGCAGGGCGACCACGGCGAGCGCCAGGTACGCGTGCCCGTGGTCGACGGGTGCCGACCCGGCCGGGTCGCCGGTGGTGGCGACGGCGGAACGGGCGTCCCGTTCGGCCACCGTCAGCTCCCCCCGGACCGCCCGGACCAGTGCCAACCGGCTGGTGCAGGCGAGCACCGTGCGGGCCAGACCGGCCCGCTCGGCGTCGGCCAGCGCGCCGGCGAGTTCGGTTTCGGCGGCGACCAGGTCCCCCGCGCCGAGTTGGGCGGCACCGGCGGCGGTACGGGCGATCGCGCGGGCCGGCAGGTCCACCGTCGCCTGACCGGCGGCACCGCCGGGTGGTTGGGCCAGCGCACGCAACCGGGCGGCGGCGGCGAGCACCTCCGGCACCTCCCCGGCGACCTGTGCCCAGGCGAGTCGGAGTGCGGCCGTGATCAGCGCGAACCGGTCCCGGCGCGAACCGCTGAGCAACTGTTCGTGCCGCTCGCCGAGACGTAGGTAGTCGGCGGCAGCGGCGGGGTCGGTCCGGTCCAGCCGGTCGACGGCGTACGCCAGGGCGAGTTCCGGGTCGGCGCGGACCGCCTCGGGTGGCGGTGGCGGTGGCGCCGGCACACCCGGCCGGGCGGCCGGTGCGTACGGGACCAGGTCGGGCCAGCGGTCGACGAGCACACCGGTGGCGAAGCCCCACTCCCCGGCGGCGAGGGCGTGCCGTAGGGCTTCCGCGGGCAGGTTCCGGCGCGCCGCCCAGGTCGCCGCCCGGCGGTGCAGGTCGAGTAGTTCCTCGGCGGGGCGGCGGAGCTGCTCGGCGCGGAGCAGGTCGGCGAGCATCCGGTGGTAGCGGTAGGCCGGCGGCCGGGTGCCGAGGGCGATCACGAACCCGGTGTCCCGTTCCAGGGCGGCGAGGAGTTCCTCCCCGTCGCCGCGGTCGGTGAGGGCGTCGATCAGCCCGCCGCAGACCCGCTCGGCGACGGCGCCGCGCCGCAGGACGTCCCGCGCCTCGTCGGCCAGGCCGGCGAGCACCTCCTCCGACAGGTAGTCGGCGACGCCCTGGTCGTCACCGGCGAAACCGTCGACGAACCGAACCGGGTCGGGATGGTGCGGCAGGGTGAGCGTGGCGATCCGCAGTCCGGCCGGCCAGCCCTCGGTGCGTACACGAAGCTCGTCCGCCTGGTCGACCGGCAGGTTGATCCCGTACGCGGCGAGCAGTTCGGCGGACTCGGCGGCGGTGAAGGCCAGTTCGGCGGCCCGGATCTCGGTCAGTTCGCCGCTGAGGCGCCATCGGTGCAGTGCCAGCGCGGGGTCGGTACGCCCGCCGATCACCAGGCGCAGTCGGTCGCCGCTGTGTCGCAGCAGGAAGTCGAGCCCGCTCGCCACCGCCGGGTCGTCGACCTGGTGGAAGTCGTCCAGGACCAGCGTCACCGGCTCCGGGCGGCGGGCCAGGGCGGCGGCGAGCCGGTCGAGGAAGTCCCGGTCGGCGCTGCCCCGGGGCGCGGCGACATCCGGCGGCTCGGATGACGCGGTGCCACCGACGGCGGCGTGCAGGTACGTCCAGAGGCGTTCGCCGCCGTCGGTCGGTTCGAGCGTCAGCCAGGCCCGGGACCGCTCCTCGTCCTGAGCCCGGTACCAGGAGCTGAGCAGGGTCGTCTTGCCCCAGCCGGCCGGGGCGGAGACCACCGTGACCGGGCCGGCCGAACCGTTCTCCAGCAGCGTGTGCAGCCGGGGGCGGGCGACCACCGCACCGGGCAGTGGCGCGACCGCCAGTTTCGCCTCCAGCAGCGGCGGCGCGCCACCGCGACTGTCCCTCGACGTACCGGTACGACCGCGCGCCGCGGCGGCGCCGGCCTCGATCCGGTCCTCGGGCATCCGTCCCACCCCCCGCGGACACGAAGCAGTCATCCTGGCCCGGCGTTCCGGTCCGGGCCCGACCCGGATACCCGGCCCGCCCCGGTTCACCCCTACCGGAGGAGACGGGTTCACCCGCCCACCGGCGACGATGACGCGAACGGTCGGCGCAGGACAACGGTGATGTGAGGAGCGATGACACCGAACCGATCGCGGCTGGGCGCGGGTCACCCCAGGTCGATGCGGAGCGTGGCCTGCCTCTGCCGGCGCCACGAGTACGGCTCCGCCAGCCACCACTCGAGCCGGACGGCGTCGCCGTGGGCCCGACCGAGCCGACGCTGCCGGCCCACCTGCCGGTGAATCACCGACCGCCGCCGGCACCGTCGGCGGCGAGGGCGATCACGATGATGACGAGGATGACGACCAGCACCGCGACCGCGGTCCAGACAAGGGTCATCTTCGACGGGCGTGACACCATCCGCACCACCTCGGGGCCGGGCTTACCCGGGACCGGGAAAAACACGCACGATTTCACTCATGTGACCGGGACCCGTCACCCGTGCCATGCTCGGGAAGTTGTAGGTGCACCACTACATTCGCTCAGCTCGGCGGAGGGTACGCGTGCCCCAGCTTGACCTTGCCGGCCCCGCAGCGCTCCACTCCGAACCGCCGACGGCTGATCGCGATCATTCCAGACCCGGCCCCGATCCCCGAGCCGCCTTCGACCAACTGGCCCGGCTCCGCCTGCTGATCACCGTCAAGACCGCTCCCGATCCAGCTGACCGGCACGAACGGACGGTTTACGCGGCCGGGATCAGCGCCGACCCGTTCCGCCCCGGTTGGATCCGGCTCACCTCGCTCCCGATCCACGAACTCGGTCCAGGTGCGGCCTTCGGCACGTACGACATCATCAGCGTCGACGCCCGCCCGGCGGCCGGCGATCCCCGCCACGAGAACTGGCGACCGCTGCCGCGCACCCTGGTCCGCGAGCACCACCTCAAGCGGTGGCAGTGGCGTCAGCCGTGGCTCGACCCGTACCTCGGGGAGTCGCTGTGCCGACCGCGCCGCGACCGTGACGCGTACCTCGACGCCCCCGCGCTCATCCTGGTCCGGCCCCGCCGGGTCGACGAACTCGTGCTCGTGCCGCATCCCGGCTGGACCGCCGAGCAACGCCGGCGGCTGGACGGGTACGCCCTCCGGTACGACCCGTCCGGTACGCCGGACCCCGGTCCGCTCCGCCCGCCCCGGTTCATCGGGGCGTACCGCTACCGGTGCCCCGCGTACGACTGCGACGGGCACCAGCAGACGATCCGCGACTGGGAGTTCGTGGCGTTGCAGCACCGGCTGGCCGGACTCCCCGATGACCGGCTCCGGGCGGCGCTGACCACCGCCTTCCTCGACCGGATCTGCGGCCCGGACCGGGACACCGCGTTCTACCTGGGCCGTTCGAGCCATCAGCCGGACACCTACGACGTGCTCGGCGTCTACTGGCCGCCACGTCGGTGACAAACCGCGCCGGTTAGATTCGCCGGGTTGACCCTCGACCAGGTCGAGCCCGCAGGATCACCGGACGTGGAGAGCGACATGCGCAGCATCGGGGAGATGGCCCGCGCCAGCGGCCTGACCGTCAGCGCGCTCCGGTTCTACGACGGCGCCGGAGTTCTGGTGCCGGACGTGGTCGATCCGGACACCGGCTACCGCTGGTACGCCCAGGAGCAGCTCGGACCGGCCCGCCTGGTGGCCCGGCTGCGTCGGGTCAACCTGCCGCTGGCCGAGATCAGCCTGGTGCTCCGGCACTGGTCCGAGCCGCCGGTGGTACGCCGCCTGCTCGACGCCCACCTGCGCCGGTTGGAGGCCGGCCTCACCGATGCCCGTCGCGAACTCTCCCGGGTCCACGCCCTGCTCGACCACGAGGAGAACCTGATGACCGGATCCACCCACCTGACGCTGACCCGGGCCGAGCTCGCCGCCAGCCTCGACGCCGTACGGTTCGCCGTCGGCCACGACGCCGAACTGCCCGTACTCGGCTCGGTGCTGTTCGAGGTCGAGGAGTCGGTGTTGCGCCTGGTCGCCACCGACCGGTACCGGTTGGCGGTGGCGACCGCGACGCCGCGCGAGGTGGACGGGGCACCCTGTCGGGTGCTCGCCCCGGTCGCCTTCGTCGACCAGTCCCGCGCCCTGCTCGCCGCCCCGGGAACGGGGGCGTCCGACCCGGTCACGGTGGTGCTCGGCGCCACCGAGGTCGGCGTCAGCACGGACGGGCTGAGTGTGCGGGGCCGGCCGGTGGACAGCGACTTCCCCGACTACCGGCGACTGCTCGGTGACCGGCTCGGTGACCGGCTCGGCGGTGGCGACCGGCGCGTACGGGTGGTGGTGGACGTACCGGCGCTGCGCGCCGCGCTCGCCGCCGCGACGACCACCACCGTCGTACGCGAACACGACGGGGTGGCCTGCGAGGTGGCACGGTTGGCGATCGGTGCCGACGGCAGCCTGACGGTGCTGAACGCGGACGGGCCGGTGGAGGGGCCGTCGGCGGACGATTCCGCCGACCTGACGTCGGGACCGATCGGCGTCAACCGGGAGTTCCTGTTGGAGGCGTTGGACGCCGGTGGGCGGGGCCAGCTCGAACTCGACCTCGACGGACCCATCAAACCCCTGATCGTGCGCCTCCCGAACGACAACCAAACCTTCTCCCTCCTAATGCCCATCCGCTGCTAACCCCCCTGCCCCTCCCCCGCCCTCCCCCTGATGCCGATCTAGGGCGAATCGTCGCTCCCAGAGATCAACTCACGCGAATTTGCCCTAGATCGCCGAGGAGAGGGGTGGGGGGGAGGGGAGAGGGGTGGGGGGATGGGGGTGGGGTTAGGGGTGGAGGCCGCGGTAGTTGCGGAGGCGGTGCTGGCGGCGCCGGACCAGGAACGCGGCCACGACGAGGCAGGGCGCTGTCACCAGGCCCCGGACGATGTCCTCGGTGTCCCAGTCGCTGAACGCCAGCAACAGCAGCGCGACCAGTGCAAGCGCGCCGAGCAGGTACGGCACCGCCGTCTCCCGGGGACTGTGCGCGATCAGGTCCCGCGCGAGCAGGTCGATCCTCGGGTCGTCGGTGTTCCCGGTCCGGATCGCCTGGCGTACGGCCCGGCGCGTCTGGGCGTCCGCCCCGGTGACCAGGGGCGGGTCGAGGTGTTGTCGCTGGACCAGCCAGGCGGCGGTGAGCAGACCGACGGTGACGAGCACCGCGCCCGCGCCGATGAGGAGCCAGTTGATCAGCGGGGTGCCCCGGTCGGCGGCGAGTCCGCCGAGGACGATGGCCAGGGCTGGCAGCGGCGCGACGACCAGGATGGTGACCAGCATCCGGCGACGCAGCCGACGCCGGGCCTCTTCGCGCAACCCCGACCGTCCGGTGTCGGACCACGTCTGCGTCATGGTGCCCCCTCCCAGGTAGCTACGAAGATACCCATCTATGCCGTCGGTCAATCCGGTCGGTGTCGCCGGAGGAGCCGTCGGTGACGGTTCAGCTCAGCTGGTCGGTGCGCTGATGCGCCAGGTACAGCACGTACGAGATCACCGCCGGTGCGCGTACGGCCGAACGGGGCGGGCTGATCAGCGCCAACTGCTCGTAGCTGAGCAGCGTGCCGGTCTCCGGGTCGAGCACGGCCAGGTCCCGGGTGGCGCCGGCGGCACTGTCCACACTGACCGCGACTCCGGAGCGGCCGGCCCGGTCCACCACCCGCCCCCGGTAGACCAGCCCCTTTGTGTCGCTCAGTACGTGCAGTACGGCGGCACGCAGCGCCGGGGGCATCTCGTGGTACCGGTACATGGAGGCCACCGCCCGGATCACGGCCTGCGGGCCGTTGCTGAAGGGTTCGTGCGCGGAGAGTTGTTCGGCCAGCCGCGCCGGGTCCGTGGCCGGTGTTTCCACCACCACGGCCAGTTCGCCGGGAAGGTAGTCGGTGTGCCGCCGCTCGGGGGCGTCGGCCGGGGGTCCGTCGAGCCAGTTCGCCCGTTCGCCGCCGCGAGGCTGGGGTGGCAGCACGGTTATCTCCTCACGGCCGGAACGGTCCGCCGCCCACCACAACCGTTCGTCCCGGGCGACCACGGCGTTCGCCATCTCCGGGTCGGTCGCGGTCGTCTCCAACGACCAGCTCTGCACGTGCAGGTAGGTGTAGCGGCCGACGCCGGGCGGCTCGTCCAGCAGCGCGGTCCGTTCCGCCAACTCCCGCAGCCACGGCGCGGCCGGCGACGCCTCACCGGGAAACTGCACGCCGAGCAGGGCCGGCACCGCCGCCATCGCGACCCGGGTCGACGCGGGCCGACCGGTGCCTCCCGGCAGTACGTTGACCAGCACCAGGGCGCCGACCGCGACCGCCACGACCGGCACGGCCAGCCGGGTCCGTACGCCGGGCCGGACCATGAACCGCCACCGCCCGGCCGCCCGCCGCTGGTCGACCAGTTGGCGCAGCTCGGCGGCGCTGCGCCGGGGTGGGGGAACCTGCCTGCCGCGCATCGGGTCGTTCGCCTCGACGAGCCGCCGGAGCAGCCGCTCGGTCTGCTCGTCCCGCTCCTCAGCCATGACTGCTCTCCCCCGTGTCCCTACGACCCGTGCCGGTCAGTACCGGGTCGGCGTTTCCCACCAACATCCAGCCACGCAGCTTGCCCAGCGCCCGGGAGCGCCGCTTGCGTACGGTGGCCTGCCAGAGGCCGAGCACGTGGGCGATCTCGGCGGTGTCGAGTCCGTCGAGGTACGCCAGCCGGAGCACCTCCTGCTCGGCCGGCTTGAGCTGCCCCCAGACCCGCCCGAGGTCCAGCCGGTCGCAGACGACCGTGCTCTCCTCACCCTCGGCCGCACCGGCGACCACCTCGATCACATCCATCTCGATCAGGGCCAGCGGGTGCCGGCGGCTCCACCGGCGGTGGTTGCGCAGGTGGTTGTTGGCGGTCGCGAAGAGCCACGCCCTCGGCTCGTCCGGTACGTGTGACCGCCGGTCCCACGCGGTCATGAAGGTCTGCTGCGCCAGGTCCTCCGCCTCTCCCTCGTTGCCGCCCAGCGCACGCATCAACATCCGGACCACGTCCGGCCAGAACCGCCGGTGCAGTGCGTCGTGCCACGCCTCGTCCCGGCTGCCGTTGCCGCCCACCGACTTCTCCTCGAGGGATCGATGCCACTCGCCGCCGGCACGGACGGCACCGGCGGCGATCTTTGTCGTTCCTCCCACCATGAATATGTCCGAAGCGGCGCGGGTGTGACTGCCCAGCCGGGACCAGATCCACGCGGCGTCGACGTGTTGTGGCGTCGGTTATCCGACAGAACGTCGATCCGCGTGCGGCAAAACGGTGACGACCTGCGAAAACATGAGGGTGAATCGTGACAAGTCATTCACGGTGATCTTTGCCAGAATATGACCAAGGTCGGGTCCCCGGGCCGGCCCCCCGGCAGCCCCGAACACCCGTCCCCGAACGCCCGCCCCCGACCGACCTTTCCGGCACCCCACGGAATCCACACACCGAGGAGGCTGCAATGGCACCCACCCCCCGCCGCTGGAGCAGATCCATCACCGTCCCGATGGCGATCGCCACGATCGTCGCCACCCTCGTCGCCGGGGCGCCAGCCACCGCCGGTCCACCCGAGGACGCCCTGCCGTCCCCCGTACAGAGTGAGATCGACCGGCACCTGGCCGCGTATCCGGGCGGGCGGCAGATCAGCCCCACCGAGGTGAGCTATGCCGGCGGCAGCTTCATCATCGCCTTCGCCCCACCGGTCGGGACCGCAGCCTCGCCCAACTGCACAGCCGGCTGGTTCTGCTTCTACGACGGCCTCAACTACACCTACCCGCGCGGGCAGCTCAACAGTTGCGGGTGGCAGGACCTGGCGGACTGGGGCTGGCACGACCGGACCGAGTCGGTGCACTACAACATCGGGACCGGCTCGGTCTCATTCCTCAACCACACCAGTTCCGGTCACGGCAGCGACCCGGTCCTCTTCTCGGTCGGCGCCACCAACCGCACCGACAACGACGTGTCGCCGTACCGGAACCAGGCCGACCATGTGAACCGCTACTGCTGATCCGACCACTGTCACAGGGGGTGCCGGTACGGGTTGCCGCCCGTACCGGCACCGCCGGCAACGGCCCCTACTTCGGACCGGTGAGGCGCAGCGCCAGCGCGGGGCACATCCGTACCGCCTTGCGGGCGCCCGCCTCCAGCCAGGTCGGCACGGGCGTGGGTGGAAACGCCGGGAAGCCGTTGCCGTCGAGCCGGATGAACTCCGGTACGACGTGCGCGCAGAGCCCGTGCCCGTCGCAGCGGGACCAGTCCACCGAGAGCCGGGAGGAGACCGTCTCGGGGCTGGTCGGCAGCCCGAGCACTCCCTTGACCCGCCGGCCGCAGCCGTCCCGGGTCGCGTGTGCGGCCAGGTCCTCGGCGAAGACCTCCAACGCGGAGGTGGCGAACCGGGCGGTGCCGTCCGGGTGGCTGCACGCACCGCGCCCGCGTACCTCCCCGGCGGCGGCCCGTACCGTGTCGGCGGCGGTGGTGCCGGCCACGATCAGGTCGACCGAGCGGGCCAGGTCCGGCAGGCCGAGGCGGCACGGCCCACACTGGCCGGCGGACTCACCGGCGAGGTACTGCACCACCTGGGCGACCTCACCGAGCGGGCAGGTGTCCTCGCCGAGCGGGATCATGATCCCGGCGCCGAGGGTGCCGTTGACCGCCGCGAAACCCTTGCGGGAGATGAGGACCTTCGCCGCCGACTCGGCGCTGATCCACCGACCGTGGTAACCGCCGGTCAGCACGCCCGGCCCGTCGGGCACCTCGCAGAGTCGCAGGATGTCGGCGAGCGGCGTACCGGCGGGGCACTCCACCACCGCCGGCCGCTTGGCCGCGCCGGTGACGGTGAGCATGACGGTGCCGGGCTCGTCCTCGGTGCCGACCGCGGCGTACTCGTACGGTCCGAGCCGGGCACCGATCGCGATCTGGGCGTACGTCTCCGCGTTCGACAGCAGGGTCGGCATGCCGGCCACCCCTGAGTCGCTGGCGCGCTTCTTCACCCCGGGCGGGATGTGCGCCTCACCGTTGATTCCCTTGACCAGTGCCCCGCCCTCACCGGAGATGAACCGGTGCGGCACCGTGACGATCCCGGTCGGCACCGGCATCTGCCGCTCGGCCAGGGCGGCGGCCAGCGACGCTTCGCCGATGCCGTCGTCGGCGACTCCGATCACGATCTCGTCCGCGTCCAGCGCGTACGCGACCATCGCCGCCCCGTCCAGGATCAGGTGCGGGGCGCGGGTGAGCAGCACCTTGTCCTTCCAACTCGCCGGTTCGCCCTCGGTGGCGTTGACCACCACCACCGGCGCCAGTGCCTGCCGGCGTGCCGAGTCGAGCACCGCCTGGACCTTGCGGGCGAACGGGAAGCCGGCGCCGCCCTTCCCCTTGAGCTGCATCCCCTCGGTGAGTTTGATCAGCCCGTCGATGGAGAGCCAGTCGACCTCGCCGTGCACCTCCTCGTGGGCGAGCAGGTCGAGTCGACCGAACTCACTGAACCCGGCGGTGAGTCGCGCCGGGCCGAAGGTGGCGACCGGTGGAACGGTGGTCCGACTCACTTTGCCTCGCCTCGCAGTTCACGCCAGTACGCCTCGTCCACGCTGTCCCCCGATGCCTTCTTGCCACGCCGGCCGGAACGGCCCGATCCGGTGCCACCCTCGGTGCTGGCGGCACGCAGCGCCCGCCGGACGTCGAGGTTGACCAGGGTCGGGGTGTCGTCGACCACCGGTTCCGGCTCGGCCGAACCTCGACGCGGGCGGTAGTCCCGCTCATCGTCGTCGTCGGCCCGCCGCCGCGGGCGGTAGTCCAGGTCGGCGTCGTCGTCGGCCTGCCGGCGCGGCCGGTAGTCCAGGTCCACGTCGTCGTCGGCCCGTCGGCGCGGCCGGTAGTCCCGGTCCAGCTCCTCGTCGGCCGCCCCGCGCCGGGGCTGGTACTCCGCTTCGATTTCCGCGTCGAGGCTGCGGCGTGGCCGGTAGTCCCGTTCGGTTCCCCGGTCGTCGTCGAGGTAGTCCCGCTCCCGCTCGTCGCGGCGCCGGGTGGTCGGGGCGGTGCTGGTGTCGGTCCGCGCCGACCAGCGGCGACCGTACCGTGGGCTGTCGGTGGCCGGGTCCGCGCCGATGGTGCCGGGCTGTGGAACCTCGGGTACGACGAAGCGGCGCGACCTGCGCCCGGAGCTCTCGTCCGACCGGGCGGCGGTGTCGGTCCGGCTGCGCCGGGTGACGCCCTGCTCGGCTCGGCCCACCCGCAGGTTGCCCGCGTTCGCCGGCTCGGCCCAGCTGACCCGTACGTCGCTGCCCGGTGTCGCACCGGCGAGCACGGTGCGCGACTCGGCGCTGTCCCGCGCGGTCCTGCCGACCGGTTTGATCGAACCGGTGGTCTGCCCCTGGTCCTTGCGCTTGCGGCCGAGGCTGACCGAGAGCCGGACCAGCAGCGCGACCACCACCAGGAAGACGCAGAACAGATAGCTGAGGGTGACCCAGGCGGCGGGCGCCCGTCCGGCGTTGAGGCCGTGCGTCAGCGCGACCGGCCAGGACGCGTACGCGGTGCTGTGCAGCGCACGCCACATCCACGGCTTGCCGCGCCCGACGAACCGGGCCCGGATCAGGCCGGTCCAGAGGGTGGAGACCATCAGGTACGCGGCGATGGTGCCGAGCCCGACGTAGAGCCCGCGCTGCGAGACGAACGGGATGACGACGTCGGTCGCCCCGGCGCGTCCACTGGAGACCTTGGTGAGGATGTGCAGGGCGAGCGTGCTCACCGCGATGATCCCGGTGGTCCGGTGCGCGGACTGGAGCAGCACCCGGTGCCGGGCCAGCAGCACCAGGCGGTCGGTGGCGAGTACGCCGGCCATCACCGTGATGCTCAGCGAGACCAGGGCGACGACGCCGGCGTAGAACTCCAGGTAGACGTAGCTGTAGACGTAGAAGACCTGGCCAGCGGTGGTGAGCATGGCCAGAGCCCAGAAGGCGGCCAGCGCGGAGGCGCCGAGGACGGCCATCGCGCCCTTGGACCGTGTCGGGCCACCCCGGGTGGTGACGGTCCGGGCAATGGCGGGTTGCTGGATCTGCTGTGTCCGAGCCATACGCTCCTCGATCTCCCACCCAAGCTCTTCCGCCACGTTGTACGTAGGAGCGGAACGAGCGGATGAGTGGCTGACGCGATTTCTTTTCACGATCGACTGCCGGTCGGAATCCGACCTGGCCTCCGGTCACCGAACGACGAGAACTACCCAATGGGGCGACTTCACCACGTACAGTGAATCTGTGCCTTTTGTCCCTTCGGACCCACCGGCTCCGACCCGGACGCGCGCGCGTCTGCTGCTCACCGGTGGCCTCCTCGCGCTGCTCGGCGGCACGGTCGCGCTGGCCCTGGTGATCACCTCGGCCATCGGTCCCGACCGGGCCGGTCCGCCTTCGGCAACACCGACCTCGACGCCGACACCAGCACCAAGTGACTCGGTCGACCCGGCGGACACGGCGCCGGCGACCGTCGAGCCATCGATGCCCGCGATACCGCCGCCGGCAAACCTACCAGTGGTGGACTATGCGGCGGCACCCGGCGGTTTTCCCGCCGACCCGGATCCAATGTCGACGGTACGGCTCCGCGAAGGGCTCCATCCCACCGCGAAAGTCGGTGCGTACGACGCCCCCGGCGGCAAGCCGCGCGCCTTCCTCACGCCGAACCTGGCCGGAGTGCCGCTGACCGTACCGATCGTCGAGCGGAGATCCGGTTGGGCGGGCGTGCTGCTCCCCTCGGCGAACCGCACCCTGGCCTGGGTCCCGCCGGGCAACTGGGAAACCGTGGCGCTGCGGGACCAACTCGTGGTGGAACGGAAGACCTTCCGGCTGACCTGGTTCCGTGACGACAAACCGGTGCAGACCTGGCGGGCCACTCTCGGCACCTGGGAGACCCCGACGCCGCTCGGCCGTACCTTTGTCCTCGGCCGCTCCACCCTGGTCGGCAAGGTCTACGCGAACACCGACGTGTTTGCCCTCGGCGCGGTGCCGGACGACCCGGACGCGGTGCCGGCCGGCCTGCGCGGTGCCCACATCGGACTGCACACCTGGTACAACGACGACACGTTGGGCAAGAACGTCACCGACGGCTGCATCCGGATCACCAAGAGCGGCCAGCGCAAACTTCTCGAAGAGATCATCCCCGGCACCAGCCTGGTCGTGGTCGACAAGCTTCCGGCAGCCACGCCGGGTCCGCTCACCGGGGGCTGATCCCTTCTGCGGCAGAGTGGCGCGATGGATGCCGCCACCGGGCCGTGGGCACTGACCGATCTCGGCTTCACCGTCACCTTCACCCTCGGCCTGACCGCCGAGGAGATACTCGCCTGTTACGGGGCCGACCCCGCTGAGGCGGAGCTGCTCACCCGGCAGGAGGCGGCGACGACGTGGCCGGGCGGCGACCTGCTCCGTGTCGGGCCGCTGGGCGACTGGGGATTCTGCTTCGAAGAGGTCGGCTACCAGGGCAGCCGCCCCGAGGTCCGCACCCGGTTGTCGGCCCACACCGAGGTCTTCTCGCTCTACGACATGTCCGGCATGTGTACGTTCAAGCATGTCCGGGACGGGCAAACCGTGGAGTCGTTCGAGCCCGGCTTCAGCTACTCGGTCCGCGTCGACCAGCCGCACACGTACTGGACCAGGACCGAACAGATCGCCAACGAGCGGGGCCTACGGCACAGCCGCGCCGCGCTGGAGGCGATCGAGGAGCACATCGGCGCACGACTGCACAAGGGGTTGCTGGAGGGGCCGCTACTCACCGCGTACCTGACGACTCCGCTGCCGGCCGTACCGCCACGCCCAGCCCAGCGCAAACCACCGGGCCGTCTGCTCGGCAGTCTCGACCCCACCACCGGCGCCTACACCCCGGCCCCTTGATGATCCGAGATCTTGGAAGCAGAGCGTCGTGGGAGCGGCGGTAAGTCTCCAAGATCTCGGATCTTGCCGAGCGGGTTAACGATGGCCGGCTTCGATTCGGCGTTCGACCCGGTCCAGGTAGTCCCACCACCGGTCGTCGGCGCTGCGGTGGACGGAGAGCAGGTGTCCCGCCACGACGAACGCCATCAGGATGGTGTCCTCCGGGGGCAGTGTCCGCATGGCGTACGGCACCTCGGCGGTGGTCTCGGTGAGGAAGGTGAACACCTGCTCCGGGGTGAGTTGTGCCCAGCTCTCCACTGCGGCGATGTCGTCGGCGAGTATCCGCAGCTCGGGCTCGTTCGGCTCGCCCCGGTGGGCGTCCCAGAGGACCCGGACGACGACCCGGAGCGCGATGTCGACGGCTTTGGACGCCTTCTCGTCGTCCACGAGTTCAGCCAGTGCTTTGGTCAGCTTCGCCGGGTCACGCACCACCGCCGCGTAGATCGTGTTCCGCACCAGTGGCTCGATCCGCCGGCTGATCCGCACGCCGCGCCGACGCCGCCGCTGCCGTTCCTGCATCCACTGCCAGAACAGCAGGCCGGACAGCACCCACAGCGCCACCTGGACGACAACCTCGGCCACGTCCAGGATCACCATTCGACACCGGCCGAGTCGCAGGGTCCGTGGTGGTCGGCCCGCCGTCCGCACCGCTGGCGTCCGGGCAGGATCATGTTGCAGAAGACCCAGTGTCGTACGTTCTGGTTGTCCTCCTGGGAGACGTGCGTGGCGCCGACGTCGAGTTGGGGCAGGAAGGCGAGCGACCGGGCGACCGCGCAGGCCATGTTGAGCGCACCCGTCAGGTCGAGCGCCGCCACCGACAGGTGGATCACGTAGAGGTCGGGTTCACGCTCAGGGCCGGCGACCGCCTCGACGGCGTCCCGGGGAAGCGGCGCGAACACCGCCCTATTGATCATTTGCCACCGTTGTTCCGGTGGTTGGTTGTCCATTCGAGGCTCCCTCTCGCCATCGTCACTCGTCGCTCAGCACGTGGAAGTTTCACCGACCGGCGTCGCGGGCCGGCGTCGAAATTCATTCGGGTACGGGGTCGCGATCACCAATGCGCCCGTGATAGACACTTAGGCAAGTCGGTTAAGGACTCATCACTCCTTCAGAGGCCCGGCGAGGATCGGTAGGCGACTGCCCATCGCAAAGCCCACCCTCGCCACCTTTCTCGGCTCGTGGCACAGCCGCGGTCACCGGTAACGAGCGTGCACCCGTGGGAAAAGCAGCGGACCGGTAACCACCATCACCTCCTCCAGCGCTCAGATTTCCAGCGCCGTCGAGGGGGGAGCAATGGTTCCCAACCCGCTCATTCCAAGAAAGGTGTACGCAACCGTGCCCCACAAACCCTTCATCCGAACCCTGCGCTCGCAATGGCTCGGCCTACGTCTACGAGAGATCCGCGAGGAGCGAGAGCTTTCCCTGGCGATGGTCGCCGAGTACCTGAACCGGGACCGCTCCGCGCTCGGTCGCTACGAGCGGGCCGAGTGGCCGATCCAGCGGCACGACATGCAGGCACTGCTCGACATCTACGGCTTCCACAAGGCCGTCGAGCGCGACCAGATGCTCAACCTGACCGACGAGATCTGGCGTACGGGCCGTTGGGTCGACAGCGACCGTGACTCGCCCGACGCATCCTTCCTCAACATCCCGTGGCTGGAGTCGCGTGCGGCGCAGATCTGCTCGTACCACGCCTCGCTGATCCCGGGCCTCTTCCAGCTACCCGAGTACGCCGAGCAGGTGATCCGCTGTGTCGAGGGACCGGAGGTGGCTGAGGCAACCGTCGGCCGCGCCATCGCCTTGCGAATGGATCGCCAGAAGCTGCTCGACGAGCCGGGCAAGACCACTTTTGAAACGATCATCGACGAGTCGGCGCTACGTCGACAAATCGGCGGACCGGCACTGCTCCGGGCGCAACTCGCCCACGTCAGCAAGATCGCCCAGCGACCGCACGTCGAAATCCGAGTGCTGCCCGCCCGGGTCTGGCTCCATCCCGGCATCGACGGGTCGTTCTGGCTCTTCCGGATGCCATCGCCCTACCCGGCCGTGGCCTACCAGGAAAACCTGAGCGGGCAGATGTACGTCGAAGCGCCGAAGTCCGACCGGTTTCTCCGCGCGTACGATCGCATGCGGGAGGCCGCACTCAGCCCCAGCGAGTCGGCCACGCTGATCGCGAGCATCGGGGAGGAACTGTCATGAGCGAGACCTTGCCGGCGGTGGCCTGGCACATCAGTACCCGCAGCGCCGACAGCGGCGCCAACTGCGTCGAGGCGGGTCCGCTGGCCGACGGATCGGGCCGGGTGGCCGTACGCCACAGCAAGACCCCCGAGGCCGCGACGATCGTCTACACCCGCGACGAGTGGGACGCATTCGTGGCCGGTGTCAAGGATGGCGAGTTCGACTTCTAATGCAACTGCCGAGGGGTCTGGTCGAGCACACAGGCTCACCAGACCCCTCGAAAGTTGCAGCGCAGTCAGGATGGCTGGACTTGGTCGAAGACGGCGAGGGCTTCGGCGGGGTCCGGGCTGACGAGGCGTTCCAAACCGGCCGCCGTAATCTTCGCCCACCTGCCGGCTCGTGCCCACATCTGTTCCTCGAAGGCGCGGACGGCCTCGTCCAGATCTCCGGGGCCGGTGGCGATGGAGTCGGCGAGTTCGGCGCCTTCCAACATCGCGAGGTTCGCGCCCACCCCCAATGGGGGCATCAGATGGGCGGCGTCGCCCAGTAGCGTCACCCCGACGACGTGGGTCCAGGTGTGGGACACGGGCAGGACGTAGATGGGGCGGTGGACGAAAGCGGTGCCGTGGCGGAGGAGGTCGAGGACGGGAGCGGCCCAGCCGGGGAACAGAGCCAGAAGGCGCGATCGCACGGCCTCGACGTCGGCCAGGTCCAGGTTCGTGTGCCAGTCCAGCGGCGCGCGGAACTTGGCATTCACCTTGACGTGACCGCCGCTGTTGCGCTGGGCGACGAGAGATCGGTTCACGCCGTACACGGCCACCGAACCGTCGCCGATCAACCGGGCAAGGTCAGGGTGGCGGATGTCGACGTCGTCGAGAGAGGTCTCGACCGAGGTGACGCCGGTGTAGTGCGGCGTCACCGACGAGACCGCCGGGCGGATCCGGGACCAGGCGCCGTCCGCGCCGACCACCAGGTCGAACGTCTCCTGTCGCCCGTCGGCGAAATGGACCAGTACGCCATCTCGGGTCCCCGGCACCACCTGCGTCACGCCCCGCCCCCACTGGACGTCGAGAGGACCGAGCAGCAAGTCACGCAGTTGCCCGCGATCGATCTCGGGATTGGCCCGCTCATCTGGACCAGGTCGCCAGTCGCGCAGGACGGTCCCGTCCGCGTCCAGGATGCGCATGGCCTGCCCCTCGGGACGAGACAGCGCCTGGAACTCCGCCAGCAGCCCCGCCTTGTCCAACGCGAGCTGGCCCAGCCCTTCGTGCAGGTCCAGCGTGCCGCCCGGGGGACGGGCGTCGGGGCCGGGATCGCGTTCAAGGACGGCGACGGGGTAGCCGTGGCGGTGCAGGACACGGGCGAAGGTAAGCCCTGCGGGGCCGCCCCCGACCACAGCAATACGATGTCTCATGGCGATACACTGTATTCCCTCTACGATGCATCGCAACAGCACGGAGTGACCATGACTGTGTGGGACCGGCCTGACCCGCCACATCCTCCCGTGCCGCTCGACCGGGAGCGGATCGTCGCCGCCGCCATCGCCCTGGCCGACGAGGGCGGGCTGGAGGCGGTGTCGGTGCGCAAGGTCGCCGCCCGGCTGAACGCCGGCCCGATGCGGCTGTACGGATTCATCTCCACCAAGGACGAGCTGTTCGACCTCATGGTGGACGAGGTCCACGCCGAGATTCTCCCCGAGCAGCAGCCGAGTGACTGGCGGGAGGCTCTGCGCATCCTCGCCTACCGCACCAGGCAGGCCGTTCTCCGCCACGAATGGCTGGCCGACCTGCTTGGCGGCCGTCCGACCCTGGGCCCGAACGGCCTCGCCGTGACCGAGGCCAAGCTGGCCGCCCTCGACGGCCTGGCCGACATCGACACCGTCATGCGCGCTGTGGAGACTGTCGGCGCCTACTTCACGGGCGCGATCAGGCGTGAGATCGCGAACCTGCGGGCCGAGCGTGCCACAGGCCTGTCCAAGCGCGACTGGCAGCGCGCCCACGGCCCGCATGTGACGAGAATGTTGGCCACGGGCCGCTTCCCGGCGCTGGCCAAGGCCGTGCACGACGGCACGGACGTGGACGCCGAAGCATCCTTCGCGACCGGCCTGGAGTGGGTCCTCGACGCCGTGGCCGCCAAACTCACCCGACCGCCAGCGTGACACTCAACTCATGCCGAATATGAGCGAGACCGGGGTCGGTGAGGATGGCGCAGGGCTACTGGGTGAGTTACGAGGGAGCGTGCATCCTTAACTTCGGGATTCCGAGGTCGGCCGTCCTGCGTCGGTGGCGAGGGCCGTGACCGGGCTGACCCGCGACGCACGCTAGTTGAAACCACCACTCATCCTCGGCGGACGTCTCAAGCGGCCAACGACACAGGAGTGATGTGCGAATGCCATTGTCGACGGAGTTCACGGCGCTGTGTGGGGTGCGGCACCCGATCGTGCTGGCGCCGATGGGCGGGTCGGCCGGTGGCGCGTTGGCGGCGGCCGTCTCTCGCGGCGGCGGCCTCGGGATGCTCGGCGCGGCTGCCGGGGATCGGGAGTGGCTGGATCGTGAGGCGCCGATCGTCGCCTCGGGCACGGACCAGCCGTGGGGTGTCGGCTTCCTCACCTGGGCAATCGATGTTGGTGCGGTGGAGCATGCGCTGGCGTACGGCCCAACGGCGGTGATGTTCTCCTTCGGCGATCCGAGCCCGTTCGTGGAACCTGTCCGTCAGGCGGGGAAGGTTCTGATCATCCAGGTCACCGATCTGGAGGAGGCTCGGCAGGCCGTGGACCTGGGCGCCGATGTCATCGTGGCGCAGGGCACCGAGGCCGGCGGGCATGGAGCCCGGCGGGGGCGGTCCACACTGCCGTTCGTACCCGTCGTGGTGGATCTCGCGGCGCCGGTGCCGGTGCTGGCGGCCGGCGGAATCGCCGACGGCCGGGGCCTCGCCGCAGCCCTCGCCCTGGGCGCTGCCGGAGCCGTGATCGGCACCCGTTTCCAGGCCACCACCGAGGCGCTCGTCGCACCCGACATAACCAGGGCGATCATCGAGGGACGAGGGCAGGACACCGAACGCAGCAGTGTGCTGGACATCGTCCGGGGCTCCCGATGGCCGTCGAGATACACCGCCCGTACCCTCGGCCACCCTCACCTCGACCGATGGCGCGGTCGCGAGGCCGAACTCGTCGGCGACGCCCAGGCCGGACCGGACTACCAGGAAGACGTGGCACGTGGCGCGATACCTCCGCTGCCGATCTGGGCCGGCGAGGCCATCGACCTCATCACCGACCTGCCGTCCGCAGCCGACCTGGTCACCACCCTCGCCGCCCAGGCCGAGGACGCCCTGAACCGAGCCGGAAGACGCTGACAGACACCGGCAGGGCCGTGATCGTCAGGTGCTCAGCCGCCCTCCACAGAACGTGTCGGGGGCTGAGCACCTGACGATCACGGAAGACGAACGTCAGGCGTCGGTGGCCAGGGCCGTGACCGGGCTGACCCGGGAGGCGCGGCGGGCCGGCAGCACCCCGGCCACGGCGGTCAGCGCGATCAACGCCAGGAAGACCCCGATCAGCGGCAGCACCGGCAACTCCAGCGGCGCGTTCGCCCCGAGCGCCTCGACCGTCAGCCAGGCGTACGGGACGCCGAGCAGCAGACCAAGGGTCGCGCCGATCAGACCGTAGAGTCCCGCCTCGGCGGTGAGCATGATCCGTAGGCTGGCCCGGGAGAGGCCGACCGCCCGGAGCAGGCCGGACTCACGTACCCGTTCGACCACCGAGAGCGCGGTGGTGGTGCCAACGCCGACGACCGCGATCAGCACGGTCAGGCCGATCAGCCCGAGCGCCACCCCGAGCATCGCGTCGACCAGCCCGTTGATCTCGTCCCGCTGGTCGGCCAGGACCGTCACTCCGACCCCGTCCGCCCCGGTGACGGCCTGCCGCAACGCCTTCTGCGCCGCGTTGCGGCCATCTTCGCCGGCCTTGGTCGCATCGGCGAGCAACCCGACGTAGCCGGCCGTCGCGCCGAGCCGGTCCAGATCGGCGGAGTCGACCACGACACCGGACCCCAGCGGGGTGTTGCCGGGCAGGATCGCGGCGACCCCCACCTCGATCTTCCGCTGCTCGCGGGTCAGCACGACCCGGTCACCGGCCCGCAGTCCGGAGTACCGGGCGACGTACGCGGGGAGCACCACCCGGCCCGGCCCGAGATCGGCGAGCCGGCCCGAGCGTACGTCGAGCTTGTCCAGTTCCGGCAGGGCCGCCAGGTCGAGGTCGGTAGCACCGAACCTGGTCTCGCCACCGCCGGCCGACCCCGTTCCGCTCGAACCGGGCAGGCTCACACCCACCCCGTCCAGCCGCCGGTACGGAGCCACATGCGTCAGCTCGCCACGCCCCCGTACCCCGTCGACCACCGCCGACGGCAGGAGGCTGCCGTCACTCGTCGACAGCTCGAAGTCGGCCGGAGCCGAAAGGGCCATCTCCCGGTCGGCGAGTGCCCGCATCGACGCGCCACCGACCAGGACCCCGGCGATCAGTGTCACGCCGAGCGCGACGACCACCGAGACCGCGGCGGCCCGTCGGGGTGCCCCGCCGATCCCGCCGACCGCCAGCCGGCCGACCGGGCCGAGTTGGCGCAGCGGCCACCCCACCAGCCAGAGCACCGGCCGGACCAGCACCGGCCCGAGGGCGACCAGGGCGAAGAAGGCGAGGGTGCCGGAAACGACCACCAGGGCCAGGGCCGGCACCGCGTCGTACTCCAGCGCCTCCGGCTCGGGAAGCTGGGTGAAGACCAGCAGCACCGTCATGCCGGCGCCGGCCGTCAGCAGCAGACCGAGCACCAGCCGGACCAGCCCGACATCGCGCCGCCCCGAGGTGGTGCTCGCCGCCCGCAGCGCCTCCAGCGGGGCGACCCGGGCCGCGGAGAACGCCGGCGCCAGCACCGCGAGCAGGGTGATGAGGGTCGCGCCGGCCACCACCGCCACGGCGGGGAGCAGCGGGAAGCCCGGCGACGCGACGGTCAGGCCGAATGCCCGCAGGGCCAACGCCAGAGCGTGCCCGAACGCGAGCGCGACCGCCACGCCGACCGTGCCGGTGACCAGGCCGGTGAGCGCCCCCTCGAAGGCGAGCGCCCGGGCCAGTCCGCCCTGGCCGGCGCCGATCGCCCGCAGCAGCGCGAGTTGCCGCATCCGCTGGGCGAAAACGATCCGGAAGGTCGAGGTCGCCACCAGCGCCGCAGCGGCCACCGCGACCCCGATGAACATGCCGACCAGGACGAAGACCATTTTCAGCCGGTCGACCACCCCCTTCGCCTCAGCGGTCCGCACCTCGGCACCGGTACGCACCGGCGGGCGATCCCCGCCGGCCGCCGCCACGATTCGGTCCACCTGTTTGCGTACCGCCGTCAGGCTGGCACCGGGCGCCAGGCGCAGGTCGATCTGCCGCACGTGCTCCTGGGCGCCGAGCGCCGACACGAAGCCGTCCGGGGCGTACGCGTCCTGCCCGAAGTCCTGGTCGGCCTCGACCAGGCCGGTGACGGTCATCCTGATCGGCGGGGCCTCCGGCTCGATCCGGGCGGTGGTGACCGCACCGACGGCGAGCCCCAACCGCTCGGCGGTACGGGCAGTGACCGCGATCTCGTTCGCCGCGTCCGGGTAGCTGCCCTGGGTCACCCGGGCCAACGCCAACGGGCCGGTCCCCGGGTCGCCGCTCAACCGGAGCCAGCTACCGCCCGAACCCCCGATCTGGAGGCCCGCATCGAGGCGGCCGACCGCCTCGGCGACCCCGGGCAGTTCGCGCACCTGCCGCAGGACCGACACGGTGGTGGCGTTGCCCTCGGCATCGCCCACCACCAGATCGGCCGCGGCCGGTGTGCTGGCGCCGGTGGCCTCCACGGTCCGGGCCACGATCTGCTGGGCCAGCACCGCGGCGAAGACGACGAACGACGCGACCAGGATCGCCAGGCCGGTCAGGAGCAGTCGACTCGGGCGCCGGGCCACGCCGCCCAACTGGGTCCGCAGCAGCGCCCTCATCGGGTCGCCGCCAGGGCGCGCAGGGCCTCGGTCACCGAGGCGTGGTCGGGGCGGGCGAGGTCACCGGCGATCCGGCCGTCGGCGAGCAGCACCGCCCGGTCGGCGTACGCGGCGGCCGTCGGGTCGTGGGTGACCATAACGACGGTCTGGCCGAGGTTGTGCACCGAGTCACGCAGGAAGCTGAGCACCTCGGCGCCGGAACGGGAGTCGAGGTTGCCGGTCGGCTCGTCGGCGAAGACGACCTCGGGGCGGGACGCGAGCGCCCGCGCGAGCGCCACCCGCTGCTGCTGCCCACCGGAGAGTTCGCTCGGCCGGTGACCGAGCCGGTCGCCGATGCCGAGCACCCCGACCAGGTGGGCGAGGAGTTCGCGGTCCGGCCGCTGACCGGCCAGGTCCATCGGCAGGGTGATGTTCTGTTCGGCGGTGAGCTGCGGCAGCAGGTTGAACGACTGGAAGACGAACCCGATCCGCTCCCGCCGTACGGCGGTCAGCGCCCGGTCGGACTGCTTGGTCAGGTCGGTGCCGCCGAGCAGCGCCTGCCCCGAGGTGGCGGTGTCCAGGCCAGCGAGGCAGTGCATCAGGGTGGACTTGCCCGAGCCGGACGGTCCCATGATCGCGGTGAACTCGGCCCGGCCGAATCCCACCGTGACGCCGTCCAGGGCCCGTACGGCGGTGTCACCGCTGCCGTACACCTTGACCAGGTCGACCGCGGCCACGGCGGCCTGGGACCGGTCCTCCCGTGCGGGTGTGACGGCATGGTTTCGCGAACTCATCGATCCTCCAGCGGATGCTCAACAACTCCGCAGGAAGCTTCGCCCGCAGGCGACCGGCGGCACATCGGTCCACGGCCAGGTTCCGTCTCGCCCGACTCTGACTTTCGGCCGATCTACGCCTGCCGCCCGCTGGCTACGCTGGGTCACGATGACGACCGCTCGATTCAGACACCTGTGGTTCCGCCTGGGCCAGTGCGCGGCGCTCGTGGTGATGGCCGTGCTCGGGCTACTCGACCTGCGGGTCGGCCTGATCCGGGCAGACGCCGCGACGCCGGCCCTGGTCGGGGTGGTGATGGCGGTGGCGACGGTGCTGGTGTGGCTGCCCGCACATCCACGGAACTCGCGTCGCCTGCCTCGGGCGGCGCTGGTGCTCGCCGGTGCGTCGATCATCGTCACCCTGGTGGCCAGGGCGGTTGGACCGCCGGTCGCCACCGCTGCCAGTTGGGGGCTCGCCGAGACCTGCGGCCTGCTCGGAGTGCTCTTCGTGGTGGCCCGGCGCGGGGCCGCCGCCTGGGCGCTGGGCGCGGTGCTGGGCCTCGGCGCGGCCGTCGTCGCGCTGCCGCTGCGCAGCACGACCGGTAATGGTCTTGTCATCGCCGGCCTGTTCCTGGCGCTCTGCGCCGGTGCTTCGGCCGCTGGCGGGGTGTATCTGCGGCTGCTGGAGAACGGGCGGGAGCGGGCGGTTGCCACGGTCCGGGCCGAACAGCGCGCCGAGTTCGCCCGTGACCTGCACGACTTCATCGCCCACCACGTGACCGGGATCGTGGTCCAGGCGCAGGGCGCGCGGTTTGTCGCCGAGCAGGACCCGCAACGGGTGCTGCTCGCGTTGGAACAGATTGAGCGGGCCGGCGCGGAGACGATGACCTCGATGCGCCGGATGGTGGGAATCCTGCGTGACCCCGACGCGGCACCCGACGCGCCGCTGGCACCACTGGCCGGGGTCGCGGACCTGACCCCGCTGCTGGCCCGGTTCAACAGTTCGGCGGAGCCGACCGCCCAGCTGCACCTGGACGGGGAACTGGACGGGATACCGGTGGAGGTCTCGACCTCCGGTTACCGGGTGGTCATGGAGGCGCTGACGAACGTACGCCAGCACGCGTCCGATGCCAAGATCGTGGATGTGGCGGTCCGCCGTACGCCGGACTGGTTGGTGGTCCGGGTGAGCGACGACGGCCCGGCACCCCGCGTCCCGGGGCCGCGCGGACAGCACGGGTACGGTCTGATCGGCCTGGCCGAACGGGTACGGGCGATCGGCGGGCAGTTCTCCGCCGGCCCCGGCATCGACGGCGGCTGGGTGGTCGACGCGCGCCTGCCGCTACGTCAGGAGGTGGACCGGTGATCCGGGTGATGATCGCGGACGATCAGGCGATGGTCCGGACCGGCTTCGGCATGATCCTCGGCGCGCAGCCGGACATGGAGCTGGTCGGCGAGGCGGCCGACGGGGTCGCGGCGGTGTCGCTGGCCCGGCAGGTGCGGCCGGACGTGGCGCTGCTGGACATCCGGATGCCCCGGATGGACGGGCTGGAGGCGTTGCGGCTGCTCGCCGGGCCGGGCGTGGTCGACCCGATCCGGGTGGTCGTGGTCACCACATTCGATCTTGACGAGTACGTCCACACGGCGCTGCGCAACGGCGCCTGCGGTTTCCTGCTCAAGGACTCCGGGCCGGCGCTGCTGGTGGAGGCGGTCCGGGCGGCGGTCTCCGGTGACGCGCTGATCAGCCCGTCGATCACCGTACGACTGCTGGAGCACCTCAGCCCCCCGGCACCGGCCCGGGACGACACGGGCCTGTCGCCTCGGGAGCTCGACGTGGTGAAGCTGGCCGCCCGGGGCCTGACGAACGCCGAGATCGCCGCCCGGCTGTACATCGCCGTCGGGACGGTCAAGACACACCTGGGCAGCGTGCAGACGAAGCTCGGCGCCCGCAACCGGGTGGAGATCGCGGCCTGGGCGTGGGAGCGCCGCCTCATCGACTGAGCCGGCGGGCCGGCCCCGGCGGGCCGGCCCCGGCCGGACCAGCATCGCCCGATCCCGCCCCCGGCCCACTTCTCGGCTGCCATCATCGCCAGAGACGACGGGGGACGTTCTCCCCGCTCACGCCGGCCGAGGAGAGGTGCGATGCCCGACGAGCAGGTCCTGTCCGAATCCACCTACCACGCGGTGATCAACGCGCCGATGGAGCGGGTCGACATCGCGGAGTGGTTGTTCAACCTCCCCGACGCCGAATACCAGCGCTGCGCTCCGCCGGACCACATCGCCGCGGGCTACACCACCACCGACGACGGCCGCCCCATGTCGATCAACGTGGAGCAGATCGGCGACGGCCTCCTCGTCCAGCACTACGTCGGCGAGATCGTCGGCCCGCACCACTGTCGGATGGTGTCCCTCTCCGACGTCTACACGGAGCAGGGACGTACCAAGGTCAAGGTCGTCTGGGATCTCAGCGTCAAGCCGATCGACGAGGGTCGCTGCGAGTACACCAACAGCGTGGTCGCGCTGACCACCGACGAGTTCCTGGACTTCATCGACCTGCACAGCATCACACTCCAGCAGGCCGCCGCCGCCCGTCAGGTCGCCTCCGCCGACCACAACAGCCGCGAGACCCCGCTCTACGCCCAGAGCATCGAACGCCGGGCCCTCAAGGAGTAAGGAAGGGCCCCTTGTTATCGCTTTCGGTAGAGGAAGGGCCCCTTCCTAACCCGGCGGCGGCGCGCGGGGAGTGCGGCGTGACGGGGAGTGCGGCGTGACGGGGGCAGCGGGCGGACGACGCACCGGATCACGTTTGCGCTGGCCAGCACGGCGATTGAGTCGGCCAGCGGACACTTCTCACCGACGATCTGCATGGAACCATAAGCTCACGGTAATTGCTTAGCTACCCAGCGATTGCGTCGGTTGGGAGTGCCATGCACGAATTGGCGGACAAGAACAAGTACGTCGCGTTCCTGTTCATGAAGATCAGCCCTGAGTACTTCGCCCTCGGCCGTGAGGGCATCCACGAGGTCTCCGCCGGCCACGCCCGAGAGATGGGCAAGTACGCCAAGCAGCTCACCCACGTCGTGTGCAGCGGGGTGGACGCCCGGTACGACCAGGTCACCATGGTCGAGGCGGACTCCCTGGAGGAGATCCACGCGGCGGCGACCGACTTCCGGATGGGCGCGAAGGCCCGGTACATCGAGATCGTCGACATCGTGGTCGGCATGAAGGCCCCGCCGCGCGGTCTGGCAAAACGCGCATAGGACAACTCCCCGGCACGTCGGGAAGAGGATTTCGCGGGCGACAGGACCGGCCAGCCGCGCCGGGGCGGCGAAACCGGTTCCCGTACCGGCGGCCAGGCAACACCAGCCGGCCGCCGGTACGGGGAACAGTCACCGGTGCAGGGACGCGTCGAAGTCCACCAGACGGCCATTACCGGCGTCGAGTCCGGACCGCCACGCCCGCGAGCAGGGCGTGGCGGCGGCGCGGTGGCTCAGCTCAACTCGACATCACCGATCGGGATGTCGAGATAGGACTCCTCGCCGTCGGGCGACGAGATCTCGATCGTGCTGCCGTCGACGGTCGCATCGGCGAAGAGAATGTCCTTGGAGTCGACGACGAGTTGCAGCTGATGCCCGGCCAGGATCACGTAATGCGCGGGCTGCAGTTCGACCTCGACCGTCCTGGTCTCACCGGGTACGTCGTTGAGGAACGTGTACGGCGCACTGGTGATGATCAGCGCGCGCCCGTTCGCCGGGTTGAGGTCGAACAGGTGCGCGACCAGCGTCACGGACTCGGCCGACGGCGTTACCGTGAACCGGAGCCGGGTCGAGCCGATGATCCGCTGGTGCCTCGCCAGCGGCGGGGACGACCACACGACCGCGTGCTCGTCCGGTATCTCCGCCGTGCGGTAGACGACGGGGTTGCCCAGGCGCTCCTGCAGGCCGGTCGTGACGAGCGTCGGCGCCACCGTGGCCGGGGTGTCCACGCCTGCGGTGAAGCTCCGGCTCCAGCCCGGCCGAGGGTTGTCGAGCAGCAGCGTCTCCCCCGACGGGTCGCCGGGGTCGCCGAGGTGGAACCGACGGGGCGGTACGACGTACGACTCCCAGTCCGGCTGCTGCACGAGCGCGAACAGGTTGTGCATGTACTCCGCGCGTACCCCATGGTCGGAGGCTCCGTCGACGGATGCCTCGGCGACGTAGCGGTCCAGCCACCGTTGGCTGGTCGCCGTCGGGCGGCTGATGCCGCCGAGGAACCCGATCACCTCGTCACCGCCGTGGTCGCCAATCTGCACGAGCAGGCTCTTCGGTCCGGTCAGCGCGCGATAGAACTCGACCACCGCCGGCACCGAGAAGATCGTCTCGTGCCAGTACGTGCCGAGGAAGATTGGCAGGCTCCGGCGGTTGAACATTTCCAGATAGGTGAGTGGGGACCGTTCCGCACTGAACTCCAACAGTCGATCGATGTTCCGGTTGGCGCGGAAGTCGTCGAATATCTCACCGACCTCGGTGGAGACGCGGTCCTCACCGAAGAGTGCGACCAGCGCCTCGAACGCCTTGAGGTGCCGCGTCTCGTTCTCGTACAGCGAACGGCCCAGGTCGGCCCAGGCGCTCTGCGCGCACACGGCCCTGACCCGCTCGTCGTGGGCGGCGATCAGCAGGCTCGTGCCGGCCCCGTAGGAGGAGCCGGCGAACCCGATCCGCTCCGGGTTCGCCTGCGGGTAGTTGGCCAGGACCCAGTTGATGACGGCGGACCCGTCCGCCCAGTCACCGGGACCGGCCACCTCGATCTTTCCCGAGGAGTGGGCCAGGCCACGCTGACTGTAGGCCACCGCGAGGTAGCCCCGTCGGGCGAACTTCCGGATCATGCCCGGGTACGACTCCCAGCCCGTCGCCGCGAGCGGGGCCGGCATGATCACCACTGGGGCCGCACGAGAGATGTCCGTCGGCACGAACACGCCGGCGTCCAGCACCACCTCCGCATCGGCTCCCGGAATGCTCACCCGGGCGAAATTCCCCAGCTTCCGAAGGACCTGGTACTCCTCGACAAGTCCTTCCGGAAGGTCCTTGAAATCGCTGGAGCCGAGCTTTTCGAGAGCTTCCGACTGGGCCTTCAGTTGTGCTTTTTCCTCGGGCGCGAAATCAAACACGTTTCCAGCGCTGATGTGGACGGACACTGCGGCACCCACCTTTTCGAATTCGGGGGAGGGAGGGGTGGCGGTTTCGAGCCTATGCCGCTCCGAAACCGCCCCACGACGTTCACTCACGTGACCGCGCCCCTCACTCACCGCCAATTCCGAGACGGGAAGCCCGAACATTTTTCGCCAATGAGGTGGCCGCAGAACTTCCTATCCGAATATTTCATCCGGCAGGTGCGACCCGCTGCCCTCGCGACAAGGAGAACCCACTACATCCGCAGGTGTTCCCAGTCGAGCAGGTCGGCGCCGAGGTCACGTACGGTCGCCAGCAGGCCGAGCCGGGCGGCGCGCAGGTCGAGGTCGTCGGTCATCACGAACACCTCGTCGAAGAAGGAGTTCACCGGACCGGTAATCGCACCGGCCACCTCGTTGAAACGCTCCAGGTCCGGCTCGGGCGGCAACGCGTCGCGTACCTGGGTCAGCACCTCGTGCAGTCGCAGCTCCGCCGGCTCCACCAGCGCCTCCGGGCGGTAGCCGGCGGCCGTGCCGGCGGGAACGATCCGGCGGGCCCGCTGGATCGCCTCGGCCAGGGACCGGAACTGCTCCTCCTTGACCAGGGCGTCGATCTGGGCCAGCAGGCGGTCGGCGAGTCCGGGCCGCTCGGCGTGGGGCAGCACCGCCCGCACCCGGTCGACCGGCTGCCCCTCCTCGGTGAGCAACTGCTCCAGCCGCCGGGTCAGGAACTCGGCCGCACCGGTGAGCACCGACTCCGCGACCGGCACCGGCTGCCGCCGGGCCGCTGCGGCGAGCGCCTCGGTCAGGCTCAGACCGGCGAGTTCCGGGTGGGCGCGGTGCACGGCGAGCAGACCGAGGAAGGCCCGGCGTACGGCGAACGGGTCGCTGCTGCCGGTCGGCAGCCCGACGGTGGCGGCGAGACCGGCGACCAGGTCCAGCCGGTCCGCCAGGGAGAGCAGCGCCCCGGGCAGCGTCCGGGGCAGCGCGTCACCGGCACTGCGCGGCAACTCGGCCTCGTAGACCGCCTGGGCGACCGCCTCCGACTCCCCCGCGTGCAGCGCGTAGTCACGGGCCATCACCCCGGCGAGGCTGGTCATCTCGGTGACGAGCTGCGAGCCGAGGTCGAACTTCACCAGCGCGGCGGCCCGGTGCAGGGTCGCCGTGTCGGCCGGGTCGAGGTCCAGGGCGGCGGCCAGCACGCGGGCCAGCTCGGCGATCCGGTCCGAGCGGTCGGCCATCGAGCCGAGCTTGTCGGTGAAGGTGAGCCGGCTGATCCGTTCCCGCATCTCGACCAGCGGGACCTTCAGGTCGGCGCGGTAGAAGAAGGCGGCGTCCTCGTACCGGGCGCGCAGCACCGCCTCGTTGCCGGCGCGGACCAGGTCGGCGTCGACCGCGCCGTTGGCGACCGCGACGAAGTACGGCATCAGCCCGCCCTGCGCGTCGCGCACCGGCAGGTAACGCTGGTGCTTGCGCATGACGTTGACCAGGATCGCCTCCGGCAGCCGGAGGTAGCTCTCGTCGAACCGGCCGAGCAGCGGCGTCGGCTGCTCCACCAGGTAGAGGATCTGGTCGATGAGCGACCGCTCGGCGTCGACGTCGAGCCGGCCGCCGGCCTCGGCGGCGAGCCGCTCGGCACCGGCGACGATCAGCCGTCGGCGCTCGTCCGGGTCGACCACGATGCCGGCGTCGGCCAGGATGCCCAGGTGGGCCTCGGCCGAGGCGACCGGAATGGTCGGCGCGGGCGCGTTGCGGTGCACCCGGGTCTGCCGGTCGGAGGCGAGCGACGACACCGCCACCGGCACCACCTGGTCGCCCCAGAGGGCGAGCAGCCAACGGACCGGGCGGGTGAAGGCGAGGTTCGGGTCGTTCCAGCGCATGTTCTTCGCCGAACGCAGTGACGTCACCACCTTGGCGAGCACGTCGCCGAGGACCTCGGTGGCGTCCCGGCCGGCCTCGGGGCGGAGCACGGCCAGGTGCTCGACGCCGTTGAAGTCGACCCGCTCCAGGGCGTCGACCTCGACCTTCTGCGACCGGGCGAAGCCGAGCAGGGCGGGCGTGGGCTGACCGTCGGCGGTGAACGCGGCGCCGGCCTTGGGGCCCTTCACCGTACGGACGTGGTCCTCTTCGCGGGCGGCGACGGCGTCCACGACGGCGACCAGCCGGCGCGGGTTGGCCAGCACCCGGATCGCACCGTGCGCCAGCCTCGTCGCGGCCAGGCGCTCGGTCAGCTCCCGCCGGACCTGCTCCCGGGCGGTACGGGCCTCGGCCGGCGGCATCTCCTCGGTGCCGATCTCGAAGACGAGCTGCCGGGGAGCGGACCCACCGGCCGGCGTGACCGCCGGGGCGGTCGCCGCCGGGGTCGGTTCGACCACGCCGAGCGGGTGACCCAGCTCCTCGCGCCGGGCCACCCAGAGACGGGCGACCTCGCCGGCCATCCGGCGCATCCGGGCGAACTCGGCGGCCCGCTCGGAGGTGGAGACCGCGCCCCGGGAGTCGAGCACGTTGAACGCGTGCGAGCACTTGAGCACGTACGTGTGCGCGGGGACCGGCAGACCGGCGTCGATCATCCGCTGCGCCTCGGCGGCGTACAGCTCGAGCAGTTGGCGGTTGGCCGCCACGTCGGCGTCGTCGAGGTAGTAACGGGACATCTCATACTCGGACTGGCCGAAGACCTCGCCGTAGCTGACGCCCGGGGCGTACGCGATCTCCTTGAAGTGGCGTACGTCCTGCAACGCCATGATGATCCGCTCGATGCCGTACGTGATCTCCACGGCGGGCGGGTCGAGGTTGACCCCGCCGGCCTGCTGGAAGTACGTGAACTGGGTGATCTCCAGCCCGTCGAGCCAGACCTCCCAGCCCAGCCCCCAGGCGCCGAGCGCCGGGGAGGTCCAGTTGTCCTCGACGAAGCGGACGTCGTGCGCGGCCACGTCGATGCCGAGCGCGCTCAGGCTGCCCAGGTAGAGCTCCTGCGGATTGCCCGGTTCAGGCTTCAGGATCACCTGGAGCTGGGTGTGCGTCTGGAGCCGGTTGGGGTTCTCGCCGTACCGGGAGTCGTCCGGGCGGACCGACGGCTCGACGTACACCGTCCGCCACGGCTCCGGGCCGAGGACCCGCAGGAAGGTCGCCGGGTTGAGGGTTCCGGCGCCGACCTCCGTGTTCATCGGTTGCACCACGAGGCAGCCCTGCCCCGACCAGTACGCCGTCAGGCGCGCCAGGGCATCTTGCATGGTCAGCATGGAAAACTCCGTCCGAGGCGACCCCTGGCAGGCAGGCGCGGCGGCGGCGCCAGGGCCTGCTCAGTGTAGTGACCGGCCCGCGCGCAGGTCGGCGAGCATCCCCTCGACACTGCGCAGCACCACCCGGGCGAGCTGCCGCTGATCCGGCCGGAGCAGCGGGTCCTCGGCCTGCGCCTGCCACCGGTACAGGGCGTCGACGCCCCGCTCCCAGAGCTGCCCACCGTCGGCGTCCTGTTCCAGCTCCAGCCGTACCGCCAGGCTGGTGCCGTTCCCGCCGACCAGCCGGTGCGCCTCGGCGGCGAGGTCGCCGTCGAGCTTCGTACGCGGGTCGCGGAGGGTGGCCAGCAGGCGCAGCTCCCGGAAGTCGTGCGCGGCGGCGAGCACCTGCTCGATCCGGGCGTGCAGCTCCGCCGTACCCGGTCGGGGGTCGGTCCGCAGCACCCGTTCCAGGGCGGCGAGCGCGGAGCGGGCCTTGAGCACCTCCCGCCGGTCGGTGAAGTACCGGGCGATCGACTCGCGCAGCTCGGTCAGCCCGCTGCGTCGGACCAGTTCGGCGGCGAGCCCGGCCCGGGTGTTGGCCCCGGTACGGATGAGCGTGGTCGCCAACCGCAGCCCGAAGACACCGAACCGGTCCAGCAGTGCCCGGCGCACGATGGCGTCCGGTACCGGCGTGTACTCGGCGGCGGCGTGCGATCCCCCGGTGGCCCGGCCGGTGGCGAAGCGGGTCTCGACGAACCGGTCGGCGGAGAGCAGCGCGGCGGCGAGTTCGTCCCGGGGCAGCTCGGCCAGTTGGGCCAGCGCGACGAACTCGGTCTCACTGAGCACCCGGCCGGCGAGCGCGACCAGGCCGGCGACCGGCACCGTGCCCATGCAGAGCGGACGCACCCCCGGGTCCTGGGACTGGCGCCGGGCCAGTTGCTTCGCGGTGACCAGGGCGTCGACCCGGCCACCGCCCAGCTCGTCGGCGCGGGCGAGCACCAGGAGCGTGTTCACCGGCGCCGAACGGCCCACCACCCCGTCCCGCAGCGCGCGCAGGAACCGCAGGTCGGTGCCGCGCCCGTCCCGGGTCAGGTAGAGCACCGCGTCGGCGTCCCGGACCACCTTCATCGCGGTCGACGAGTTCCCGTCCTCGTCACCGGGCGGTACGGGTGGCATCTCCATCAGCGTGGTGTGTCGCAGCACCCGGGTCGGCCAGCGCACCACCACCTCGCTGACCTGTGTCGACCGCCAGCCACCCAGCTCCACCCGGAGTGCCCCGGTGGAGCGGACCACCGGCAGTTCCCAGGCCGACCCCTCGGCCGAGTACGCGGTCGCTCCCGGTTCCGGGCCGTCCTCGTACCACGTGTGCAGCGGTCCGCCGTCGGCCGGCTCGACCGGCGCCACCTCCTCGCCGAGGATGGCGTTGATCAGCGTCGACTTGCCGGATCGCCAGGGGCCGACGACCGCGATCCGCAACGGTTCGGCGAACCGGTCGAGGTAGTGCCGGAGCCGTTCGGTGGCGCGCGGGTTGTCCCAGTAGAGCGCCAACGCCTCGTGCAGCAACGCCGGTACGGACTCGTCCAGTCGGGGGGCACCGGTCACGGCTGCCCGCCCAGCGGCGACGCCCCGGTGGCGCTGCGGCCGGACACCAGCCGCTGGGCCTGCTCGTAGAGGACCGCCAGCCGCCGCATCTCCTGCTCGATCTGGCGGTGCCGCTGGTCGCGTACGGCCGCGTCGGCGTCGGCGGACTGCTTCGCGGTACGCAACGACGCGACGATCGCCTCCTGGAGGTCCTCGGTGAGCGCGGCGAAGTGGTCGCGCAGCATCCGCTGGACCCGTCGGGCGGTGTCCCGGCAGTCCTTGTTGAGCCGGAGGAAGAAGTCGTCGACGTGCCGCTGGGAGGCCACGCGTACCGCCGTCTGCCGGCGTTTGAGCAGCGACTTGCTCTCGTCCCGGATGCTCTTGCCGCCGAAGAGGGCACCGGCGCCGATCGAGACGAAGTTGATTAGCGGCATCCCGGCGAGGCTGGTGGCGAGGCCGAACATCAGCACCCCGCCGTACGAGCCCCGCAACGCGGTGACCACCTTCTGGGTGGGGGTGAACCGTTCGATCGGGGGCTGTTCCAGCACCGGCAGCCGTTCGGCGAGGTCCGCCGGGACCTGGACCGACCAGTCCGGCAGGGCGTCCTGGCCGTACCGGGCGAACTGGGCGGCGACCTGTCCGGCGATCCAGTCGCAACGCTGGGCGAGCCAGACGAAGTTCGCCTCCGCCGCCTCGACCAGGTTCTCCTCCAGCCACTGCTGGAACGGTTCCCAGCCGGTCTGCGGGTCGGCCGTCTCGAACGCCTCGTCCACCTGGCGCAGGATCTTGCGGGTGCGGTCACGCAGGTCGTACTCGATGTCGGAGAGCAGGTCGGCCATCTCGTCGTTGAGCGTGTTCTGCCAGCGGGTGTTGCACCGGCGCAGCTCGTCGACCTCCCGTTGGGCGGCGCGCAGGCGCCCCATGGCGGCCGTGTTGTCGCCGGACTGGGCGGACGTCAGCTCGGCGCGCAGCGGCGCGGCGAGCTGTTCGATGACGGTACGGCTGAGCAGCGCCACCGCCGACCGGGCCAGCACCTCGGACTTGCTGTTCTGGTCACGCAGCAGCCGGCCGATCAGGTCGGGGAACCGGGACTCGGCGTTGACCACCTTGTCGTCGGTCTTGGCGGCCTGTAGCCGCAGCGCGGCGGAGACCGGGATCAGCGCCGCCGGCACCCCGGCGCTGGCCAGGTGCTGCCGGTTGCGGTCGGCCACCGTACGCCAGTCCGGCACCAGGTCGATCTTCGTCTGGACCACGATCACGTTCGGGTGCGACTGGGCGATCTGGAGCAGCAGGTTCACCTCGGCGACGGAGAGTTCCCGGGTCGCGTCCGAGACCAGCAGCACCGCGTCCGGGCGGGCCATGGCGGCGTACGCGTTGGTGACCCTGGCCTGGTCGGGGCCGTCGGCGCCGGGGGTGTCGACCAGGGTGAGCCCGCCGGCGAGCAGTCCGCGCGGAACTCCGATCTCGACATGGGTGCTGCCGGCGGCACCGGCGCCGGGGGCGACCGTGGTGCTGATCCGGGCGACGGCCTGCTCGATCGGCAGCGGCAGCCGCTGTGCCGGGACCGGTGCGTCGGTCGTTGGTCGGCCGGGTGCCGGCGCGGCGGCCTGGACCAGGGCGGCGGTCGGTTGTGGGGAGTGCCGGACCACCGTCGGGACCACGGTGGTCCGGCCGTCTCCCACCGGGCAGACCGGCGCGTTGATCAGCGCGTTGACCAGTTGACTCTTGCCCTGTTTGGGTTCGCCGACGATGAGGACCCGCAACCCCGGGTCGAGCAGCTGCACCCGTTTGCGGCGTACCGAGTCGACCAGGTCGGTACGGCCGTGTGCCGCGCAGAGCCGGCTGGTCTCGTCGAGTACGTCAAGCCAAATCGGCGTCATCACGCACCAAGTGTGCCGATTTCGACGCGATTATCAAGGGGTCGTACCACCGGTACCGCGGGCGACCACACCCAGTGAAAGGGGTGGCCACCCGCGGTACCGGAGGGGGGCCGGAGGCCGGGCCCACCGCAGCGGGGCCCGGACTCCGGCCGGTCGCCGCGCCGCGCCCACCCCCGGGCCGCGGCGCAGCTGGTCAGAGCAGACCGTCGGTGAGGCCGAGCAGTCCGCCCGTGGAGTGGGCGTCGGCGGTGGCGTGCGCGTCGGCACCGAGCCCCAGGTCGCCGGTGAGGCCGACGCCGTCCAGGGTGTTGCCGACGGTCGAGGTGACGCCGCCGACCGCGCCGTGCGGGTCGACCACGTCGCCGACCACCGGGACCTCACCGAGGCCGCCGGTGAGGCCGCCGGTCAGCCCACCGGTCAGCCCACCGACGTCGAGCGAGTCGACCACGCCGAGGGAGTGGGTGAGGCCGGTGACCGTGTTGACCGCGAAGTCGGCGGTGCCGAGCAGGCCGTCGGTGGCGGTGCCGTCGAGGACCGCGCCGGTCGGGTCGTTGACCACACTCTCGGCGGTGCCGACCACGCCGGTCACGCCGGAGGTGCTGACCACGCCCAGGTCCAGGCTGTCCGCCACGTCGTTCACGCCGGAGAGGTCGGTGGCCAGGCCCTGCGGGCTGACCGCGGCACCGATGCCGGGGACCACCGAGGCGGCCGCGCCGAGGCCGCTCGGGTCGACCGTGATCGCGCCGAGCACCGAGGCGTTGACGTCGATGGTGTTGCCGTAGCCGGCGGAGGTGATCTGGTCCGCGACGGCGTGCAGCTGGCCGACGACGCCGAGCGGGCCGCCGTCGAGTGCGCCCAGTCCGAGGTCGCCGACCGGGGCGAGCGCGGTGATGCCCTGGAGCGGGACGGTGTCCACCACGAACGGGATGACGTCCTGCACGTCGGCCGGGGTGAGGTCGCCCAGCCCGGCGTCGGCCAGGGTGGCCTCGGGGTCGAGCTCGAAGGCCGAGCGGGCGTCGACGTCGGTGAGCAGGTTCAGTACGAAGTCGTGCAGGTTCTGGGTGGCGTCCATTATGGAGATTTCTCCTCGGGTGGGCGGGGCCGGACGGTCCGGCGAACGGGGGCACCGGACCTGACAACGACAGTAGGCACCGGGTGACGTACCGGACATCGGGGACGCATCCCCGTCCTGTCGGGACCCGAACTAGGGCAGAACTCACCCACACGATTAGGGGCTTAGGGAGTCCGTCCCGTCAGATTTAGGGTCCCATTGGTGGAGGGATCTCTGGTACGAAAGGAGGAGTCCGTACGAGCCCCCTCGGGGGTGGACCGTACGAGCCCCCGCGCGGCCGACACGAGCCCTCCGGGGCAACCGGGTAAAGGAATCAGGTGGAATGGCGTACGTCCTCGGGATCGACATCGGCGGAAGCCGCACCACCGCCGCCGTCGCCCGGCTCTGGGACAACACCTGGAGCCCAGCGGAGGTCACCTGGCTCAGCCCGCACTCCCCCACCGTCCCCGCCGTGCTGCACCTCGGGGCCAACGGCGCACTCACCGTCGGTGACCCGGCCGAGGGCGGCACCCAGATCGACCCCGGCCAGATCGCCCGGGAGTTCGTCGCCCGCGTCGGCGACCCGGTCCCGCTGCTCGTCGGCGGGGAGAACTGCGCCGCGCCGACCCTCGCCGCCGGGCTCGTCGGCTGGGTGATCGACCAGGTCACCGTCCGCGAGGGCGCTCCCCCCGACCGGATCGTGGTCAGCCACCCCGCAGGCTGGGGCAACTACCGCCGGGGCCTGCTGCACGCGGCGCTCTGGGAGATCGGACGCGGCGACGTCACCCTGCTCCCCGAGGCGGTCACCGCCGCGGAGAGCCACGTCGCGGCCGGCTTCACCGGACGTACCCTCGCCGTGCACACGCTGCGCGAACAGGGCTGCACCAGCAGCGTGGTCGGGCGGGCCCGCACCGGCGGCTTCACCGTGCTCGGCACCGCCGGTGAAGGCGAGGCGTACGGCGGACCGGAACTCGACCTCGACCGGGCACTCGGCGACCACGTCCGGGTCGAACTCGGCCGACAGCTCGGCCCCCGCCACCTCGACGACCCGCAGGTACGGGCCGCGCTGCTCGACCTGCCCCGGGAGTGCGCGCGGGCCCGGGAACGGCTCGCCGTGGCAACCGACACCGACGTACGCCTGCACCTGCCGAACGGGCCGATCCGGGTGCCGGTCACCCGGGACCTCTTCACCGAACTCGTCCGACCCGCCGTGCAACTGACCGTGGAAACCCTGGTCGAGACGATCCGGGCCAGCGGACTGCCCACCGACCAGCTCGACGGCGTACTCCTGGTCGGGGACTGGGCCCGTACCCCGCTCGTCGCCGAACTGGTCGAGGCCCACTTCCCCGGTCTGGTCACGGTCGCCGCCGACCCCGGGTCGAGCGCCGCCACCGGAGCCGCGGTCGCCGCCGGACAGATCCTGCTGCCGACCCACCCGGCACCCCGCCCACCCGAACACCGCCCGACCGGCCCCCACCGCGACGACACCGCGCCGGGCCGACCGGGCTCCACCCCGGCCCACCCCGATCCCGAGTGGACCCACACCGGCCCCACCACCGGCCGACCTCCCGGCCGCGACCTGGTCCGGGCCGACCCCAGCCCCGAACCGCCGCCCCGCCCGCCGATCCGGATCACCCCGCTGAAACTGCCGAAACCCCGGGTCACGGGGCTGCGCACCACCGGACGCACCGAGCCGTCCGGCACCGGACGCGACCTGGCCGACCAGCACCCCGGTCGTAGTTCCTCGAGAGGACACCGTTGAGTCCGCACACCGCCATCCGCCCGGAACTCGTGCTGGACGGAGCCGGTTCAGCACTGCTCGACGCGGTCGGCGACGCACCCCACGCCCCGATGACCGTCGCCGTCACCGCCCCCGGCGGGTACGGCAAGAGCGCCCTGCTGCACGAACTGGCCGGGATCTACCGGCGGGCCGGTCACCCGGTGGTCGAAGGCTGGCCGGCACAGGGGCCGGAACCCGACCCCGACGCCGTACTGCTCGTCGACGACGCGCACCTGCTCGACCCCGACCGACTGGCCGAACTGCGCCGCTGGCTGACCGCCGGTCCGGTCCGGGTCGCGCTCGCCCACCGGCCATGGCCCCGGTCGGCCGCCCTGGTCGAGCTGACCGAACTACTCTCCCGGGACCGGCCGACGCTGCTCCTTCCGCCGTACACCGAACGCCGGACCGCGACCCGGCTCACCGACCTGTACGGCCAGGTGCCCGACGCCGCCCTGGTGAGCTTCGTACACGCGCAGACTTGGGGCGTACCCAGGTTCGTCGAACGGCTCGCCGCCGAACTCCGCCCCGCACCGGTCACCGGCGACGGGGGCGAGGCCGGCTACCGGCTACCCCGGTCCGCCGTGGCGACCTTCGAGACCGAGATCACCGACCTGCCGGCCGACGTACGACGCCTGCTGCTCGCCGTCGCGACCGGGCTCTGGCTCCCCGTCGACCTGCTCGGCGCCCTGCTCGACCAGGACCCGGACGGGGTCGACGAGACGCTCGCCGCCGCCCGAGCCACCGGCCTGCTCGGCCCGGACGACCGGCTGCCGCCGATCGCCGAGCGGGCGGTCACCACACTCAGCCCGGCCAGCCAGCGGATCGCCGTCTGGCAGCGACTGGCCGACCTGCAACGCGCCCGGGGCGGACCGGTGCTGCCCCTGGTCCGCGCCCTGCTCACCCCCGGCGTCGGCGGTGAGTGCGACGCCGCCACCATCGAGGCCGCGGCCGAGGAGGCGCTGGCCGAACAGCCGTTGATCGCCGCCGACCTGTTCGCCGCCGCGGCGGCGGCCGGACGCCCGACCACCGGCCGCCAGGCGTACGCGGCGGCGCTCGCCGGCGACCTCGACTCGGCCCTACGACTGGCCGACCGGCTGATCGGCGCCGACGACCCGGGCGACCGACGGGACGGGGCGACAGTGGCCGCGACCGCCCTCGCCCACCGGGGCCAACTCGGCCGGGGCGCCGAGCTGTACCGCTGGTCGGACGCGCCGTCGTCGGCCGCGTTCGCGGCGATCGGGGCGATCGGCACCGGCGAGTCCGACGAGCCGTCCCCGGGCTCCGTCAGCCCGATCGCGGGCGGTCCACCTACCCTGCTCACCGGCGCCGCGCTGCTCACCGCCAGGGGCGTACGCGAAACCCTCAGCGGCCCGCCGACCGCCGCGCTCTCCACCCTGGTGCAGGCCGCCGCGCTGCTGGAACCGGCCGGCCGTACGGTGCTCCTGCCGGACAGCCCGGCGGCGCTCGCGGCGCTGGTGGCGCTGCACTGCGGCGAGCTGGAGATCGGTGAGCGGGTGCTCGACCGGGCCATCGCCGCCAACCTCGGCGGTCCGTTGATGTCCCGGCGGCACCGGCTGCTCCAGGCGTGGATCCTGATGATGCGTGGCCGGACCGCGATGGCGGCCGAGGCGCTGCGACAGATCTCCGGCCCGCTCGAACCGAGGGACCTGCTCTTCGCCAGTGCCCTGGAGATGGGCATCGCCCGACGCGACAGTGATCTGCCGGCGGTGCAACGCGCCTGGGGACAGGCACGCGAGGCCCTGGTACGGCACCCGGTGGACCTGTACAGCTTCCTCCCGCTCGGCGAGATCACCATCGCGGCGGCCCGGCTGGGTGAGCTCAACCGGCTCGACCCGTACCTGCGGGAGGCGTACACGTTGCTCGACCGACTCGGCTCGCCGCCGCTCTGGGCGACCCCGTTGCGGTGGAACGGTCTGCACGCGGCGATCATCGCGGAACTTCCCGGGACGGCCGACGAACACGTCGCGGCGCTCAACGCGAACGTGGGTCACAGCCGGTACTCTGCCGTGATGGCGGCCGCTGCCGAGAGCTGGGTGGAGGTGCTGCGTGGGACGGTCGATCCTGCCCGCGTCGAGGTCGCGGCACGTGGTCTGCACGATGCCGGACTGGGCTGGGACGGCGCGCGTCTGGCCGGTCAGGCGGCGATCCGGACCGCGGACCGGCGGGCGATGACGGCGCTGCTCGACTGTGCCCGGATGTTGCAGGGCCGACCTACCGGAGCCAAGGGATCCGCCTCGACGGCCGGTGCTTCGACGGCCGGCGTCGCGGACGCCATCACCGCACCGACCGAGAGCCGACTCAGCGACCGGGAGCAGGAGGTGGCCGACCTGGTGTTGGCCGGCCTGACCTACAAGCAGATCGGCGACCGGCTCTTCATCTCGGCCAAGACGGTCGAACACCATGTGGCCCGGATGCGCCAGCGGTTGAACTGCGCCAACCGCAGCGAACTGCTCAACCGGCTGCGGATGCTGGCCGCCGATCGGGCCGGCAACGGGTCGGTTACCCCACCCTGGCCGAAACGACAAGTGTCGTGAGTGGCCCGACGTACGGATGACCAGAGAACTGATGCCGGCGCACGGCAGTGAGAGGACAACGACGAGTGCTTTTCCCGATGGTCGCGACCGACAACCTGACCCGGCTCCTGGACGACCTGGTCACCCGGGTCGACGGGGCGGACCTGGCGATGGTGCTCTCCCCCGACGGCCTACCGCTCGCCGCCTCGAACCAGGTCGACGACGAACTCGGTGAGCAGGTCGCGAGTGTGACGGCCGGGCTGCACGCGCTCGCCGTGGCGACCGGGCGGCAGACCGAGACCGGAACCGTACGGCAGATCATCGTGCAGATGCGACGGGCGTACCTGTTCATCGCCACGACTCGCGGCGGCGCGATCCTCACCGTACGGTTCGACGGTGAGGTGGAGGTCGGCGACGTCGCGTACGAAGTCGCGCTCTTCGCCGGGCAGGCACATCACCACCTGCCGGTCTACCTCGAACCCGCGCCGCCGCACCCGGCCGCAGGGTGAGCTGGGGATTCGAACATCGAGATGGGGTACGGACCGTGAATCCGGACGAGCAGACCGGTGACCTTCGACTCGGGTCGCCGGACCGTCCACCGGGCAGTGTCGAGGCACGACCCACCGAACCGCCACAGACCGAACCGCCGCAGCTGGTTCGGAGCGGTCCACCCCGGACGGTGGCGGTGGCGGTCCTCGACACCGTGCTCGACGCGGCGGCGGCCGTGCGTAACCTGTTCGCCCCGGCGGCCGGTCGCGGCGGTGGGGCGGGACCGGACGGCGATCGGTCACCCCGGTCACCGTTCGGGCGCTGGCCGATCGGGGTGGGCTTCGTCGCCGGGGCGGCGGCGGTGCTCGGCGCCCTGGTGCTGCTCATCGCGCTCGTCCTCCGTACGCCGGAACGGGTGACGCCGTTGCACGTGGCGCCCCCGGCCGAGCAGGGGGTGGGCGGCACCGCCGACCCCGGCACCCCGGGCAGCGAGGCGAGCCCGGCCGCGGTACGGACCGGGCAGCCCGGGCCGGAGGTGGCACCACCCGCCGTGCCCCCGGCCGGTACGCAGGCGCCGGGGGTTCCGGCGTCCGGCACCACGCCCGACGCGCCACCACCGGCGGTTCCGCTGACCGCGAGCTACACGATCGAGGACCCGACCCTGCTCGGGTACCGGATGACGGTGACCGTCGACAATCCGGGGCGTGCCCCGGTTGACCGGTGGACGGTCACCATCACCCTGCCCCGGGCACCGATGGGCGTGCGCGACGTGACCGGCGCGGAGGCCACGCAGGCGGGCACCACCTGGACCTTCGTGCCGGCCGCCGACACCGGTCCGGCGCCGGCCGGTGGTTCGGTCAGCTTCCAGTTCCGGGTCGACGGTGTCGGCCTGGACTCCGCCCCCACCGCCTGCACCATCGACACCCGCCCCTGCGCCACACCCTGACGCAACACGCGGCGCGGGATCGGGCCGCTCAGCCGTCGACGTCGGTGGCCCGGCTGGTCGGCTCCCAGGCCAGTGCCTCGGCGCGGGCCGCGTCGAGGTGCGCGAAGACGCCGTCGGCGGCGTCGTTGCCAAGCGGCAGCCGCAGCGGGGTCCGCTCGGCCGCCAGTGCGGCGAGGATCGCTGCGGCGGCCTTGGCCGGGTCGCCGGGCTGCCTGCCGTCGCTGTCCGGCAGGGCGGTGCGGAGCGGGCCGACCGTCTGCTCGTACCCGGGTACGGGCACCGACTGCCGCAGCGTGCCGCGAGCGTGGAACCCGGTCCGGAAGGAACCGGGTTCGACGATCAGCACCTTGATCCCGAACGGGGCCACCTCGGCCGCGAGTGCCTCGGAGAGCCCTTCCAGGGCGAACTTCGTCGCCGAGTACGCACCGACCCCGGCGAACGAGAGGCGGCCTCCGATGCTGCTCATCTGGATGATCACGCCGGAGCCCTGGCGGCGCTGGTGCGGCAGGACCGCCCGGGTGAGCGCGGCCGGGCCGAAGAAGTGCAGTTCCATCAGCTCCCGAAGGTCCTGTTCGGAGGTCTCCTCCACCGCCCCGACCAGGCCGAAACCGGCGTTGTTGACCAGCACGTCGATCCGCCCGTACCAGAGCACGGTCTCGGCGACCACGGCGGCGACGCGTACCGGGTCGGTGACGTCCAACTGGACCGCGACAGCCCGCCCGGGGTGTGCCTCGGTCAGGTCGTGCAGCGCCTTGGGTTGGCGGGCGGTGGCCACGACGGTGTCGCCGGCGGCGAGTGCCGCCTCGGTGATCGCCCGGCCGAGCCCGGAGGACGCCCCGGTGATCAACCAGACCCGGCCGGTCGCCGTCCGGGTGGGGGTGTCGGTACTCATGTGGGACTCCAAACTGTGGGTGACAGTCAAGTTTTCCCAGCTCACGGCCGACCGGTCCAATACAGAAGATCACTGACCCGATAAGCGCGGCTTATCATTGCCGGATGGAGCTGCGCCAGCTGCGCTACCTCGTCGCGATTGCCGACGAGGGGAACATGGGACGCGCGGCGGCACTGCTCTACGTGAGCCAGCCCGCCCTGTCGTACGCGGTCCGGAACCTGGAGTCCGAGCTCGGCGTACGGCTGTTCGACCGGCACGCCGGGGGCGTCACCGCGACCGCCGCCGGGCGGGACGTCGTCGCCGAGGCCCGCCGTACGCTGCGGCAGGCCGAACGGGTGACAGGTGCGGCGGTACGGCACCGGCGCGGCGAGACCGGCGTACTGCGGGTGGGGTTCGAGGCCAGTGGGGCCGGCGAGCTGACCACCCGCGCCCGGGCCGAATACGCCCGCCGCCACCCAGGCGTACGGGTGGAGCCCAAGCGCTTCGACTGGGGCCAGGAGGCGGCGGCACTGCGCGACGGCCGGGCGGACGTCGCCTTCGTCTGGCTCCCCACCGACCTCACCGGCCTGCACGTCGAGGTGGTGCACACCGAACCCCGCGTCGTCGGGCTGCCCGTCGGGCACCGGCTCGCGAACCGGGTCGGGATCTCCGTACTCGAGGTCAACGACGAGCCGCTGATGTGGACCGAGCACGCACCGCGCGAGTGGGTGGACTGGTGGGCGGTCAACCCGAGGCCGGACGGGTCGAGCCCGCGCTGGGGGCCGACCAACGACAACGTCGAGGAGATGCTGGAACAGGTGGCCGAGGGCGGCGCGATCTGCTTCGCGCCGGTCAGCATGGCCCGGTACTACGCCCGCCCGGACCTTGCCTGGGTACCGCTCACCGACGTCCCACCGCTTCGGGTCGCCCTCGCCTGGGCCGAGGACACCCACAGTTCCCTGGTGCTCGGCTTCGCCGAGGTGGTCCGCGAACTCGCCACCGTCACCTGACCGCCCGAGGCGATTTTTTGGTGTACGGACGCGAGCGGGCATGCCTAGAGTGCCGGACATGGCCGAGCCGTCCCCACCGTCCCCGCCCTCGTCCGACTTCCCCGCACACGTGCCGATGATGTCGACCGAGTACGCCGAACGTGTCCGTGCGTGGCACGAGAGCGCGTACGCGCAGGCGCGGGCCGAGGCGGGCTCCTTGTCGGGACCGGGCCAGACGTTCGACTACCTCGGCCGGACGCTGGTCGTCCCGCCGCAGGTGCAACCGATCACCGGCGTGTCCCACCTGCTCGGCGAGGCGGTGCTGGCCGAGGTACGCGACACCGACCGGGTGCTGGACATGGGGACCGGCAGCGGCGTCAACGCGATCCTGGCGGCGTCCCGGTCGACCCGGGTGGTGGCGGTCGACATCAACCCGTACGCGGTCGAGGCGGCCACCCGCAACGCCGAACGGAACGGGGTGGCCGACCGGATCGAGGTGCGCCACAGTGACGTCTTCAGCGCCGTCGACGGGGTCTTCGACCTGATCGTCTTCGATCCACCGTTCCGCTGGTTCGCCCCGCGCGACGAACTCGAGGCCGCCAGTACGGACGAGAACTACCGGGCGATGACCACGTTCTTCCGGGCGGCTGGGCGACACCTGGCGCCCGGTGGCCGGATGCTCGTCTTCTTCGGCAGCTCCGGCGACCTGGCCTACCTGCGCCACCTGGTCGACGAGACGGGCTTCACCGCCACCGAGATCGCCCACCAGTCCCTGCTGAAGGAGGGCTGGCAGGTCGCCTACTCCACCTTCCGCGTGGTCCGACGGGACGGCCGAGTCGGGTGGTCTTCCTAGATCGGCGCGGGAGCGGGGCGCGGGGCGCGGCCCATCATCTCCAGAATCCCGGCCGCCTGGCCGACCTCGATCAGGTAGCCGTCCGGGTCGCGCAGGTAGCAGCGGATCTCGACGCCATGGTCCTTCGGCTCGGTGAGGAACTCACCGCCGCGTGACTTCCACTGGTCGTAGACCGCGTGGACGTCGTTGACGCGGATGTTCATCGCGCAGCTCAGGGTCTGCGAGTCGGCCGGCGCCTGGGCACGTACGGTCGGTTTGTCATCGGTCGGCCCGCCCTCCGTGTTGATCACGATGTAGCTGTTACGGAAGCGCAGGATGCACGGTTCGCGTTCCCGGATGCAGGTCGCGCCGAGGACCCGCTCGTAGAACTCCCGCGACCGGTCGACGTCCCGGACGATCAGCAGGGTGGTGAGCACCGCCCCGCCCTCGGGTTCGAAATAGTCGGGTACGACCTGCACCATCTGCGCACTCCTCGGGCTCGGCGGCAACATCCCCCTGGGTCGGCTCCTCCCGGATCCCCGATCGGCGAGAACTAAACCCCCGTCTTACGGGAGGCAGCCCTCCCGCCCCACGGACGTTAGGAAGGGCCCCTTCCTATACAAAAAGCGATAACAAGGGGCCCTTCCTTCGTCAGCAGCCGATGCGGCTGGTGCCGATGGCGACGTCGTCGAACCAGAGGGTGTCCGCGCCCTCGCCGTAGCTCTCCCAGCCGAGCCGCAGGTCGGTCAGGTTCGGTCGCCAGTTGGCCCGGTTCAGCCACTGACCGTCGATGTCGTGGGTGGGAGTGCCGTCGACGGTCAGCCCGGCCACCGCGGCGCCGTCGACCCAGGTCTGCAGTCTCCCCTGGGCCCCGTCGACCACCCATTCCAGACAGGTCCAGCGGTCGGTGGGCAGGGCCAGGCTCAACGCGACCCCGGCCGGGCTCTGCTCCGGCAGGGTGGCGTCGTCGGAGGCCCGGTTCCACTGCAACGCCCCGTTCTGGCCGCCGACCCGCAGGTCCCGGTTGCCGTCACCGGCGTCCCGCATGGCCAGGAAGGTCACGTGCTGGGTCGGCAGGGCGGTGGTGTGGCGTACCCAGAGGCGGCCGAACCGTACCGGCCCGAGTCCGGTGAAGTCGTGGTTCGCCCGTACGAAGACGTGGTTGCAGTAGCCGGTGCTGCCGTTGATCCGTACCGACCGGGTGCCCTGGTGCGCGGTCGTGCTGTCGACCGACGCCGTACCGGTGCCCTGGCAGTCGGGGTAGTTCACGCTCCAGGTGCCGGTCGGCGTACCGCTGGTCTGGGTCTCGAAGCCGTCGCAGAACGCGGCCGAGGCGCAGCCGCTCGGCGGCTGCGTGGTGGGCGGCGGGGTGGTCGGCGGAAGAGTGGTCGGTGGAATGGTCGGCGGTGGGGTGGTCGTGGGCGGGACGGTGGGCGGCGGGGTGCTCGGCGGCGGGGCGGTGGTCGGCCCCACGTCATTGCAGGGCACACCGTTCAGGGTGAATCCGGTCGGTGCGGGGTTGCCGGCGGTGTAGCTGCCCTGCACCCCGAACTCGGTCGAGCCGCCGGCCGGCAGGCCGCCGTTCCAGGCCACGTTGGTCGCGGTGACCACCGCGCCGGCCTGGCTCACCTGGGCGTTCCAGCCGTTGGTGACCCGCTGGTCGGCGCCGGGATAGGTCCAGGTGACGGTCCATCCGGTGATCGGGTTGGTGCCGTTGGTGAGCCGTACGTTGGCGGTGAAGCCGCCGGGCCACTGGTTCGCCCGGTAGTCGACCAGACAACTCGCCGCCGCCGAGGCGGACGGGGCCAGGGTCGGGCCGGCCAGGGTGACGACGCTCGCGGCGAGCGCGGTCACCACGGCGGTGAGCAGCGGCACGCGGCGGCGTGCGGGGATGAGCCTCATGACGGGTGGATCCTCTCGACCGGCCGCCGGGGCCGGGCGAGCCGGACCGCCGGCAGCGTTGCTGCGACGACGACGCGGCCCCCGCGCCGCATCGCGCGGACGGCCGCCACCCGGCTCCGGTGCTTCTGGTGTCCACCGCCGGCGGTCGGATCAGCCCGTACCCGTGCCGGCGACGACACCCGCTCATGCTATCCACGAGCATCTATTCGTACAACCGGCCGACCAGCATCGTCACCCCGATCGGCGTGTACCGCCGAGGGCTGCGGGTACACCGCCCGACGTGGCCACCGGGGAGACGACCGTGAAGGGCGGGAGGGTGCCTGACGGCGAACCTCGGCGAACGGGCGGGTTACGCCGCCCTGTGCGCCAACAGGTGGGCCTGCGGCACCTTCTCACGCTCGTCCGGCGCCCGTACGAGCTGGGCATCCACCACAAAACCGGCGCGCTCCAGCAACTCGGTGACCCGCTCCGGCAACAGCCGGTGGAAGGTGAGCGAGAACGTACGCCCGAACCCCTCCGTACGGTGCAGCGCCTCGTCGCCGACCTGGAAGGCGAGCAGCAGCTGACCCCCGGGAGCGAGCACCCGACGGAACTCGGCGAACACCTCCGGCAGCAGCGCCGATGGAATGTGGATGATCGAATACCAGGCCACCAGACCGGCGAGCGCTCCGTCCGCCAGGTCCAGCGCGGTCATCGAGCCCTCATCGAAGCGCAGCCCGGGGTACGTCCGGCGGGCCAGCGCGACCATCTCCGGTGACAGGTCCACACCGGAGACGTCCAGCCCCTGCTCCGCCAGGTACGCGGTCACCCGACCGGGCCCGGAACCGACCTCGACCACCGGACCCGCGCCGCCCACGGTCTCGGCGAACGCGGTGAGCAGCGCGCGGCTCAGCGGCCTGCTCTCCAGTTCGGTGGCGAAAATCTCGGCGTACGGCACGGCGATGGTGTCGTAGCCGGCCCGGGTGGTTGCCAGGAAGGAGGGCTCGGTCATGGTCGACGAGACTAGTCCCGTACGCCGGGTCAGGCGTTCGATCCGACATCGGTGCGCTCGATTCGACGTCAGGCGTTCGACCAGGATCGGGTGGAGAGCACCAACCGGTAGCCGTCGGGGTCCTCGACCGTGACGCCCCACCGGTCCCAGTAGGCACCCTGCGAGACCCGCCGGCCACCGGCCGCTCCAGCCGGGCCACCAGCGTCTCGTCCAGCGGCCCGCCGAGGTAGAGCACCAACAGGTCCTCGGCGGTGGGTGCGGGCGACACCGCGAGGTTCGCCCCGCCGACCAGTTCCAGGTGCCAGGACGCGTCCGGCCAACCGAGCATCAGCAGGCGTTAGGAAGGGACCCTTCCTATACAAAAAGCGATAACAAGGGGCCCTTCCTTACATCACCGACCCGGGCGGGCGAAGATCGGTTCATGCGGCTGACTGTGCGACAGGCAACGACGCAGGACGCGCCGGCACTGGCCCGGCTGAACTGGCGCTGGCGGGTCGAGGAACGCGGCCAGCCCGGTCCGGACCGGGCCAGCTTCCTGGACTTCTTCAGCACCTGGATGATCGACCATCGCGCCACCCACCTGGCGTTCGTGGCAGAGGTCGACGACCGGTTGGCGGGCATGGCCTGGCTGATGCTGGCCTCGCGGGTGCCCACCCCCACCCGGATGGACCGGCGCACCGGTGACATCCAGTCGGTGTACGTCGTGCCGGAGCTGCGCGGCGGCGGGATCGGCGCGGCGCTGCTCGACGCCGTACTGGCGCAGGCGCGCGACCGTGAGCTGGAACACGTCACGGTGCACTCCGGTGAGCGGGCTGTCCCGCTCTATCTCCGCTCCGGTTTCCGCGACGGCCAACGCTGGTTCCAGTGGCGCCCCTCCATCGACTGACTCCGAGCCGGCCGGTCCCTGTGGCTGCGGTCACCTGGTCGCCCCCGCCCCCTGTGGCAGTGGTCACCTGAGGGCCTTTCGGAGTACGGGCGGTCGGCATCCGTTAACGCCATGTGGGTAGCGTTCTCGACAACATCATCCAGGCAGTCGCGCGGTCGAACCGTCTCGCGCGGTCGGAGGACTTACGGACCATGGACAAGGCCCCTCAGCTCATTCAGGAACGCAGCGCGCCGCCCGCCACGCTGGTGATCTTCGGCGCTTCGGGCGACCTCACCCGACGCAAGCTGATCCCCGCGGTGGCGAGCCTGGCCCGCCACCACCGCCTGCCGCGCGAATTCGCCCTCGTCGGCGTCGCTCGGACGGCGATGAGCGACGAGCAGTTCGCTGACTCCGCGATCAACGGCCGAGGGCTGCGCGACCACCCGCAGCTCGACGGCGGAATCAGGTACGTCTCCGGCGGCTACGACGACCCGGACACCTACAAGCGCCTCGCCGAGACGCTCGACAGCCTCGACGCCGAACGCGGCACCGCCGGCAACCGCCTGTTCTACCTCTCCACCCCCGCCGAGGCCTTCGAGCCGGTGATCAACGGCCTCGCCGGCGCCGGACTCAACCACGCCCGGCCGGGCTCGTTCGCCCGGCTGGTGATCGAGAAGCCGTACGGCCGCGACCTGGCCACGGCCCGCGAACTGGACGCGATCGTGCACTCCAGCTTCGACGAGCCGCAGGTCTTCCGGATCGATCACTACCTGGGCAAGGACACCGTCCAGAACGTGCTCGCACTCCGCTTCGCGAACTCGATCTTCCAGCCCATCTGGGACCGTAGCTGGGTCGACCATGTGCAGATCACGGTCGCCGAGACCCTCGGCGTCGGCACCCGGGGCGGCTTCTACGAGAGTGCCGGCGCGATGCGCGACATCGTGCAGAACCACGTACTCCAGGTGCTCGCGCTCGCCCTGATGGAGCCGCCGGCCTCGTTCGACGCCGAGGGGCTGCGCAACGAGAAGGTGAAGCTGCTCCAGGCGATCCGGCTCCCCACCGACCGCGACATCGCCGACCTGGCCGTACGTGGTCAGTACACCCGTGGCGGCACCCGGGACGACCTGATGCCCGGCTACCGGGACGAGCCTGGCGTCGACCCGTTGTCGCGCACGGAGACGTACGCCGCGATGCGGCTCAACGTCGACAACTGGCGCTGGGCCGGGGTGCCGTTCTATGTGCGTACGGGCAAGCGGCTGCCGGCCCGGGTCACCGAGGTCGCGCTGCAGTTCCAGCGCCCCCCGCACCTGCCGATCCCGACCGACCAGCTCACCGAGCTGGACGCTGACGCGCTGATCCTGCGCATCCAACCCGACGAGGGCATCTCGCTGCGTTTCGGCGCGAAGGTACCCGGCCACTCGTTCCGGGTCCGCACGGCCAGCATGGACTTCTCGTACGACAAGACGTTCCGCGAGGAGTCCCCGGAGGCGTACGAGCGACTGCTGCTGGACGCCCTGCTCGGCGACCCGACGCTCTTCATCCGTACCGACGAGGTCGAGCAGTGCTGGCGGATCGTCGACCCGATCATCGAGCACTGGGCCAAGGACCACTCCCCGATCCCCACGTACGAGGCCGCCTCGTGGGGACCGACCGACGCCGACCGCCTGATCGGTCGCAGCGGGCGGAAGTGGCGCAACCCTGGCGGCGACGCCTGATCGTGCAAACTGGTCGATCGGCCCGCCGGGTCGGTCAGTCGGTCAGGGCGGCGACGCCGTCGGGGCCGAGTACCGGCAGGTAGTCGGTCGGACGGTCGAGGCACGAGGCGCCGGTCTCCGCCGCCTCGATGATGTCCAGCAGCCGTTCGACCAGCGGTTCCGGCTCTGCCTGCGATTCCAGGCAGAGCCGGACGTGTACCGCGCGCAACGCCGACCCGATCTCCTCGAAATCCTCGTCGTCGGCGGCCTCGCCGACGAGGCCGAGCAGCGCGTCCCAGCGCCGGGCGGCGTACTCGACCGTCAGCAGGGTCGCCTCGGTGGCGGGTCGTTGGGCGAGCACCTCCAACTCCTCGACGATCTGCTGACCGGCCTTGGCCACGTCGTACAGGTCCCACTGGCCGGTGGTCGCCTCGGCCGCCAGGCTCTCCACCACCTTGCGTACGTCAGCCAGCTCGTCCTCGGTCGGCGCGTCCAGTTCCCCGGCGTACGTCAGCAGCCGGGCCTCAAGCCGACGGTCGGTGACCGCGTGCTCGGCGACCAGCAGGGCCAACCGGCGGACCGGGAGGGTGGCGGCGACGTCGGCGAGCCGGCGGACCTCCGGGTCGACCTGGGTGGTCGACGGCGGGGTGGCGTTCGCCGACCAGGGGAAACCGTCAGCCAGTGCGGTGAGCGTCACCGCGACCGCGTGCGCGCAGAGTTCCTCCGGATCGGTTTCCGGCCCGGCGCAGTCACACTCGCTGCTGAACGCCCGGTCCACCACCCCGACCCACACCTCGTACGCGGTCGCGCCGCTGTCGGTGTGTACGGCCGCGACGACGCCGCCGTTCACCTCGACGATCCGGCCCAGCCTGCCGGCGGCCAGCAGTGCCTCTGCCGCGCGGTAGATCTCCGGATCCACCGCGCCCCGCACCGCTTCCGCGTCGATTCGCACAACCATGCGCACATTGAACCGCCCCCACCCGACCCCGCGAAAGGAAGGGCCCCTTGTTATCGCTTTCGGTAGAGGAAGGGCCCCTTGTTAACCAGGGGGAGCCTGGCGCGCGGAAAATCGGTGGTGACTGTGGGTAGGGTCAGATCCATGGGGATGATTCTCTCGGTCAACCTGGCTGTGCCGGAGCCGAACAGCGCCAAGTCGGTCGGTGTCACCGGCATCAACAAGCAGCCGGTGAGCGGCCCGGTGGCGGTCCGCGCGCCCGGACCGAAGACCACCGGGTTGGGCAGCGGAGTGGTAGGTGACCAGATCTTCGACGTGGCCCATCACGGGGGCGACGACCAGGCGGTCTACGCGTACGCCCGGGAGGACTACGACTGGTGGGAGGCGGAGTTGGGGCGCCCGCTCACGGGCGGGATCTTCGGCGAGAACCTGACCACGGTCGGGCTGGACGTCAACGGCGCGCTCATCGGCGAACGCTGGCGGATCGGCGCCGACCTGGTGCTGCAGACCACCTTCGGTCGGATCCCGTGCGCCACCTTCCAGCTGAAAATGGCCGAGCCGCGCTGGGTGAAGCGGTTCACCCGGGAGGGCCGGCCGGGGGCGTACCTGCGGGTGGTCGAGCCGGGCGAGGTCCGTGCCGGTGATGAGGTACGCGTGGTCGACCGGCCGGTTCGCGGGGTGACCATCGCCGAGGGCTTCCGCGCCTGGCTACTGGAGCCGGAACTGCTGCCCCGACTCGTCGACGCGGACGGGGTCTCGGAGAGCCTCAAGGAGGGGGTTCGGCAGCGGCTCGCCGGCCGTACCGGCTCCTAGGGTCGGGGTTGGGTTCGGGGTCGGGTTTCCGGGAGAGCAACAGCAAGGCCAGAAACGGGTACGCCACCCACTCATACGTGTTGTATATTTACTACATGTCGAGGTCAACGAGCGACAGTAGTGAGCCCCAGTTCTACAACCGCCTGGCCGTCCTGCGATCCGAACGGGGCATGAGCCGCAAGCAGCTCGCCGAAGAGGTCGGGGTCCATTACCAGACCATCGGCTACCTCGAACGCGGCGAATACAGCCCAAGCCTGGTGCTGGCCCTGCGCATCGCCGAGGTGTTCGGCCTGCCGATCGAGGCGATCTTCTCGCTGACCCCGTTCCGTCCCCTGTCCGAGCAGCTCTACGGCAGCAACAAGGAGTCATCGTGACCACCCTGACCCGCGCCGACCGCCGCGCCCGCGTACTGGACGACCCGCGCTTCGAGCGCTACCGCAACCCCCGTTCCCGTCACCTGCTCGCCGCCGGACTGATCGGCGTCCTGGCGGTCGAGGCCGGGCTGCTCGCCGTCCTGCCCCAGCTCCCCACCTGGCTCACCATCGTCGTGGGAGCACTGGTGGTGGTCGGCGCGGTCGGTTTCCTCGGCACTCTGAAGGCCGCCACCCGGGGCGTGGAGGAACTGCCGGAGCAGGCGCTCGACGAGCGGCAGGCGCAGATACGTGGCCAGGTCCACATCGACGCGTACCGGATCGGGTTCGGTCTTTTCACCACGGCGCTCGCGGTGATCGCGCTCTGGGGCATGCTCGACCTACCCGCCCCGGGTCCGGGTCTGGTCACCGCCGCGATCGTGGTGCCGTTCCACCTCGCCCTGGTGCTGCCCAACCTGGTCGCCGCGTTCCGCGCCGACATCTGAGTCGGCCTGGCGGACGGGGACGCGAGAGGCACGCTCACCGAGCGTCAGGGGTCGATCGCGCCAGCCCCGTCGTGGCATGCTGCCGGTCATGCGTACGCCCGTGCAGTCGACGCAGCAGTGTCCACAGTGACCATCATCTCGGTAATCAACTACAAAGGCGGCGTCGGGAAGACAACCCTGACCGCTAACCTCGGTGCGGAGCTTGCCACCCGTGGCCTCAGGGTCCTGCTGATCGACCTGGACCCGCAGGCCAGCCTGACCTTCTCCTTCTTCAAACCGGACGAGTGGGAACGCGACCTCGCCGACGAACGCACCATCCTCCAGTGGTTCGGTTCGGTGCTGGAAACCACGCCGACGCAACCACTGCGCCGGTACGTGGTGACCCCACCGCTGGTCAACAAGGCGATCACGGAACGGGGCCCGGGTCGGCTGGACCTCGTCGCCTCGCACCTCGGTCTGGTCGACGTGGACCTCGACTTCGCCGCCCTGCTCGGCGGCTCCCGGTTCCAGCACGGTAGTCCGCGTTTCCTTGAGCTGCACCGTGCCCTCTCCGATGCACTCGACGAGCCGACATTCGACGAGTACGACCTCGTCCTACTGGACTGCGCGCCGAACTTCACTATGGTGACCCGAACCGGGATCGTGGCCAGCGACCACATCCTGATTCCGGCGAAGGCGGACTACCTCTCCACCCTCGGCATCGACTACCTGCGCAAGAAGGTCTCCGAACTTGTCCGCGACTACAACCGGGTGGCAGGCGACGGGACCGGGCAGATCGATCCGCACTTTCTCGGCGTGGTCTTCACGATGATCCAGTACAGCAGCAGCGGCCCGCTCCTGGCCTCGCGTAACTACATCGGCCAGACCGGGAACATCGAGGTACCCGTGTTCAACCAGATGATCCGGGAGAACAAGACCATTTTCGGCACCGCCGGCGAGCACGGCATCCCGGCGGTGCTCGTGCCGAACGCCAACGCGATGATCCAGTACGAACTCCAGCAGCTCGCCAGCGAACTGCTGGCCAAGATCCGCACTTAGCACGTTCCGTCATCAGGGAGTAGTAGACGTGACCAGCCCGGCCGACCTGTCCCACGCCGTCCTGCTCCGGGTGGCGGAGTTCATCCGTACGCTGCCGGCCGACCAACTCGCGGACCTGGCTGGCGGCCGGATACGGCTCCAACTCACCGAGGAGCCGGCCACGGGTACGGCCGCACCGGCCCGGACGGCGAGGACCCGTACGACCGCGACCCGAACGACGGCCACCCCGACACCACCACCGGTCTCGGCGGAGCAGGTCCGGGCCGATCTGGTCTCGATCGGTGACCGGGTCGCCGCCACCCGGTACCTCGACGACCTCAGGCTCAAGGTGACCGAGCTACGGGTGCTGGCCCGGGAGCTGGGAATCACCGTTTCGAGCCGGGCCACCAAGCCGGCCGTGGTCCAGGAGATCGTGCAGTGGACCGTCGGCCGCCGGCTCGCCTCGGAGGCGATCGCCCGCACCACACCCACCGAAAGCTGAGCCGCACGTCCGCCCGTCGGCGGTTAACAGGGGGCCCTTCCTATACCGAAAGCGATAACAAGGGGCCCTTCCTTACTCCGGGCGTAGGAGTTGGGTGACTTCGGCGAGCAGTTCGTCCCAGTGGGGCTCGGGAGCGGCGCCGCGTATCTGGCCGGCGATGTGCTCGGCGATGCGTCGTACCTCCCGGGCGGTAAGACCACGGGGCGGGTCGTCGTCGCCCCGGGTGGGACGGGCCGGTGCGGTCAGTGGCAGCGGGTCGCCGACGCAGACCACGTCGAGGTGGCCGGTGGTCCGGGTGAACGCGACGTAGAGCAGGCGATGTCCCCGCTCGTCGCTGGCGACGATCTCCGCCGGCTCGACCACCACCACCGCGTCGAATTCGAGCCCCTTGGCCTCCTGCGGGCTGACCAGGTTGATCGACCCGCCCAGTTCGCCCCGGTCGGCGCTGTGCCATTCGACCCCGTTCTCGGCGAGCGCCGCTTCGACCTCGCGACGGCAACGCGGCGGGCAGACGATGCCGACGAAGCGACCGGCGGCGGCGTGTTCGAGGGCCACCGCGACGACTCGACCGGGCCGCTCGGTCAGGCCGACCCGATGTGTGCGCGGTTCCGCCGGGCCGTCCCGGACGACCTCCGGGGCGGTGACGCCGGGTGCGGCCACCGGCAGCAACCTGGCCGCCAGCTCGTACGCAGGGCGTGGCACCCGGTAGCCGTACCGCAGCGCGGTGACCGTGACCGGGTGTGGGGTCGGCAGGTGCCGGGTCACCTCGTCCCAACTGTCCCGGGCCCACGCCCCGGTCGACTGGGCGATGTCACCGACGACGGTGAACGAGCCGTTGGCGCTGCGCCGGCCCACGGCGCGTAGCTGCATCGGTGACAGGTCCTGCGCCTCGTCGACGACCACGTGCCCGTACCGCCGGCCAGCCCCGTTGACCAGGTGATCCAGCTCGTCCAGAAGGGCGAGGTCGGCGGCGGACCAGAGTTCCTGGGAGAGCCGGTCCGCGCTTCGGCGGTGCAGGTGGGTGAGTTCCTCGGCGGTGAAGTCGGTGCCGGCGGCGGCGCGCAGTCGACTGCGGGAGCCGAGCAGGTCGCGGAGGAACGCCGGTGCGGTCTGCTGCGGCCAGAGGCGTTCGACCAGATTCGCCAGGGCGGACCCGCCGGCCGGCGCCGCCCCGCCGGTACGGTCGGCGACGATCTGTCCGAGCCGGTCGCGGAAGAGCTGACGTCGTCCCAGATACGGCAGCTCCGCCGCCCGAGCGTGGTCCAGCGCCTCGGCGACCTCCGCGCCGGGCACGGTGACGAACCGCCCGTCGACCAGGAGACGTTCTGCGGGTTCGGGTACGCCGATCCGTCCCTCCACGGCTCGGGAGAGGAGCCCCGCCATCCGCACCTCACCCTTGATCCGGCTCACCTCGGCCGGCTCGACCCGTCCTCTCGCCACCGTCGGGGCCAGCCGGCCGATGTCGCGTAGCTCCACCTCGGCGTCGCCGAGCCCCGGCAGCACCGTACGGATGTAACGCATGAAGGTGGGGTGCGGTCCGACGATCAGGACGTCGGCGGCGTTGAGCATCTCGGCGTGGGTGAAGAGCAGCCAGGAGACCCGGTGCAGGGCCACCGCCGTCTTGCCGGTGCCCGGGCCTCCCTCGATCACGAGCATCTGGTCCCGGGGAGCCCGGATCAGGGCGAACTGGGCGGCCTGGATGGTCGCCACGATGTCCCGCATCTCTCCCGTGCGGCCGCGCTCCAGGTCGGCGAGCAGGTGCCGGTCCACCGTCTCGGCGATCTCGGCGAAGATCACCTCGGTGAAGTCCCGGATGGTGTTGCCGGTGCAGTCGAAGGTGCGGCGGCGGCGCAGGCCCTGCGGCTCCTGGTGGCTCGCCTCGAAGTAACCGGCGACGGCGGGAGCCTGCCAGTTGACGACGAGCACCTCGGCATTGTCGTCGCGGATGAGATGCCGACCGAGGTAGAGCGTCTCGCCGGTCTCGTGGTCGACCCGCCCGAACGCGACCGCGTCGTCGGCCGTGCCGATCGCCCGGCGGGCAGCCTCGGCGTGCCGGTGCAGGTGAGCGGCGGCGCCGGAGTTCGCGGCGGCACGGACTAGACCGCCAAGCTCGCTGATCTTCCGGTCCCGATGCTTCGCTGTGGTGTCGAAATACGCCTGCTCGGTAGCGATCTCGGTTGATCTGGAGTGCATACCGGCCCCCGCCCGCTCAGCCGGTCACCGACCGGATGGACCGGCTCACCGTACCGTCACCGAGAGGGAGCGGATATCGACGGATCGGTCATCGCGGGGTGGGCCGTTCCAGGCCGGCCAACGCTGACTTTTTATAGAATTGCACGACAAGTGCCTACTTCCGGAGGCGTGCGATGGCGATCGACAACGACACCCTGGTACGGAACTTCGTCGACGCCTTCGCGGAGAAGAAGGTCGAGCTGTTGGAGCCGTTCCTCGACGAGCACGTGGTGTTCCACAACTACGGCGACAGAGAGGTACACGGCCGGGACGAGGTGCTGGAGGTCTGGCGCGGCGTGTTCCAGAACTTCGAAACCGTACGGTTCGAGACCGTCAACCAGGCGGTCAACGGCAGCATCGTCCTCGCCGAGCAGGTGCACGGCCTCGGCCTGGCCGGCAAGCAGGTCGCGACGATCATGAACATGGCGGTCTACCAGATACACGACGGCAAGATCAAAGCCTGGCGCGACTACACCAATCCCGAGTACGCCCGCACCCTGCTCTGACCCGCCAACCGCCGACCAGCTGGCGGGCCGTCGTCAAGGCGTCAGCTGTCCGCGATCGCCGCCGGTGCACCGGCGAGCGAGAACTTCTCCCGCAGCCGGGAGTAGAAGTGCGACGAGTGGAGCCGCACCAGCTTGGCCGGCGTCGCGGCCGGCTGCACCGTCACCCAGTCCCCCGGGTTCAGCACCCCGCGCAACTGCCCGTCGACGCTCACCGCCACCGCCCCCGAGTGGTCGAGCACCCGTACCGAGACCGCCTCGTCGGCCGCCACCACCATGCTGCGGTTGAAGACCATGTGCGCGGCGACCGGGGTCAACACGAGCGCGCGCAGCCGTGGCGACAGGATCGGGCCACCGGCGGCGAAACTGTACGCGGTCGAACCCGTCGGGCTCGCCACCACCAGGGCGTCCGCCGAGTACGAGGTGAAGAGACTCTCGTCGAGATAGACCCCGAGGCTGGCCTGCCGGTCGCGGGCGAGCTTCTCGAAGACGATGTCGTTGAGCGCGGTGACGTCGAGCGCCACCCCGGCCCGGTCGATCGGCACCGGTGACTCGCGCAGCGGCGGTGGCGGCAGCAGCGGGCCACGTCCGTACCGGAGCAGGTCCTGCATCCCCTCCGGGATCTCCAGCGGCCGGGAGGCGCAGAGGGTCAGCATCAGCCGCTCGTCCAGCTGCACCTGCCCGGAAAAGTACGCGTCGAGCGCCGCGTCGATCTCGGACGGCTCGACCTCGGTCAGGAACCCGACCCGGCCGACGTTGATGCCGAGCACCGGTACGCCGTCCTCGGCCGCGACCCGGGCGCCGCGCAGGAACGTACCGTCGCCACCGACCGTGACGACGAGCGCCGGGTGGCCGGCGGCCTCGGCCTCGTCGACCGCGTTGCGCCGGTGGCAGTGCGCCCAGTCCGGCCCCCAGACGTCGGTGTCACTGACCTCGATGTCGTGTGCCGCCGCCCAGCGCCGCACCACGTCGGCCGCCTCGACCGCAGCCTGCCGGCCGGTGTGCGTCACCAGACCGATCCGCTCGCGCCCCATGATCTCTCGTTTCTCCTCCGTCGCCACCGACCGGCCCCTCGCCCACCCCTGTCGCACGGGCGGCGCGGAGCCGATCAGGTGCAGCTTACGGACCTGATCGACGGTGGGGCCGGCGCGGTGAGCGAACAAGCCGGCTGGTCACCGATGATGGGCGGGGAGCGGACGAGTCACCTGGAGGAGATCGTGACTGCGGACAGTGGCACCAACCGCTACGGAAAAGCCTGGCACGACGCGTACGACCAGCCGGGGTCACCACTGCGGCAGCGCCTCCAGGCGGTCCAGGAGCAGTTGCGACGGGCCCTCGCCGGCACCGCTCCGGGCCCGATCCGCCTGGTCAGCGCCTGCGCCGGCCAGGGGCGTGACGTCATCGGGGTGCTCCGCGACCATCCACGTCGGATCGACGTACGGGCCCGGCTGGTCGAGTGGGACCCGGACAACGCGGCCCGGGCGCGGACCGACACGAGCGCGGCGGGACTAGACGGGCGGGTCGAGGTGGTCGAGGCGGACGCCGGACTCGCCACCCCGTACGCCGACGCCGTACCCGCCAACGTGGTGCTGATGTGCGGCGTCTTCGGCAACATCACCGACGCCGACGTACGGGCCACGGTGGCGGCCCTGCCCCAGCTCTGCGCCCCGGACGCCTTCGTGATCTGGACCCGGCACCGGCAGGAGCCGGACCTCACCCCGGCGCTGCGGCAGTGGTTCGCCGAATCCGGCTTCCGTGAGCGGGATTTTGTCGCCCCCGCCGACCTGCACTTCAGTGTCGGGCTGCACCAGCTCGCCGCCCCACCGGCCCCCTTCGACCCGACCGCCCGCTACTTCCGCTTCACCGGGTGAGCGACCGGGTTCCGCGCTGACCGGCGGCGCCGACGACCGGTCGGCCGCCGGCCCCGACCCGCTCAGTCGGCGTCCCCGCCGCGCTCAGCTCCGCCCACTCGCGTTCGACCACGGCCGCGAGCGACTCGTCCGCGCGGCGGTGGCTAGCGGCTGACCTCGACCTGGAACTCGTGCACCCACTGGTCGGGCTGGTCCGGTACGAACTCGAGGCAGACCTCGCGGGCGTACCCGATCATGCGGTATCCGTTCTCCTCGACCCAGCGGGCGAGGATTTGCATGCTCCGGTCGGCCTCGTCCATCGAACCCCGGTGGATGATCGTCGCGGCGGATTCGATCGCGGGCAGGTCGACGATGGCGAAGTCGTGACCGGGCTGCGGTGCGACCGCGACCGCCACTCCGGCGTGCACCACCACCGCCTCGCCGGGTTCGCCCGGCGCGGGCTCGTAGTACGCGACCGACGGCCCGATCATGGCCACTCCCGCCGCGTCGACCCGCCGGATCACCTCGGGATAGAGGGGTTGGATCACCGGCCCGATGTCGGCGGCCTCGTAGCTGGCCGCGACGGCGCTCAGCTCGGCGACCCGGACCGGTGCGATCTTCTTCAGTACGACGTCCTCGGTGTGCATGTGGCCCTCGTTCTCGATCATCCGGAGCCTCGCCTCGATCCCGGTGAGCCGGGCCGCGTCCGCCGCCAGCCGCGCGGCCAGCTCCGCCCGTTGCAGGCGCAGCATGCCGCGCAGTTCCTCGACGTCGAGTTGGTCGTCGAGGACCGCCTGTACCTGTTGCAGGGTGAAGCCGAGGTCCTTCAGGGCGATCACCCGGTTGAGCCGGCGCAACTGGTCGGCGTGGTAGAAGCGGTATCCGTTGGTGGGGTCGACGACCGCCGGGCGCAGCAGTCCGATCGCGTCGTAGTGACGCAGCATGCGGACCGACACCCGGCCGACCTTCGCGAAGTCTCCGATACTGAACATGACCTGCCCCACCCTGGCCCCTGACACCGTGTCACAGTCAAGCCGAGCCTCCCCGCCGGCTGGGGTGTAAGGAAGGGCCCCTTGTTATACAAAAAGCGATAACAAGGGGCCCTTCCTTACACCCGTACGGGGCGCGTACAACTTGCTCCATGGACACGGTCGATCGGACTCCGGTATGGCTGCTCGACATCGACGGTGTGGTCAACGCGATCAGCCGGAAGCCGGACCGGAACGTCTGGCCCCGGGACCAGTGGGTCACCGGGACCGCCACCTCGGCCGGTGTCGACTGGCCGATCCTCGCCGCCCAGCCGGTGCTGGACTTCATCCGGGCGGTGCACGAGAAGGGGCGGGCCGAGGTCCGGTGGCACACGACGTGGCAGCACGACGCCGCCAACCTGGCGCGGTTGCTGGGGCTGCCGAGCTTCGAGACGCAGGAGTGCCCCGAGTTCGGCGAGCGCGAGCAGGCTCTCGCCGGGGCCGCGCCGACCGCGGTGAGCCACGGCTGGTGGAAGTATCCGGCGGCCGAGCGGGTGGTACGCGACGAGGGGCGCCCGCTGGTCTGGACCGACGACGACGCGACCTGGGAGTTGCGTGGGCACGACAACGGTGCGGAGCTGGCCCGGCTGGCGCCGACACTGATCGTGTCCCCGCCGGCGCATCTCGGGCTGACCCCGAAGCACCTGCGTCACATCGACGCGTTCCTCGCCATCCAGGCACCGCGTCCGGGTGACCGGGCCGGGGCCTAGGAGTGCGACGAGACCAGCGGCCGTGGCTTCGCGTACCGGCCGTCGGGGCGGCGACCGAGCAGTTCGGCGAGCCGGGCGGCGTCGCGGGGAGCCTGGTCACCGCAGCAGTTGTTCATCAGCACGTGCAGCTCGTCGGTTTCCCGGGCGAATTCGCGTAGCCGGTCCGCCCAGCGGGCGAGTTCACCCTCGCTGTAGGCGTACCGGAATTTTTCCTGTTTGTCGCCGCCGCCCCAGGCCGGGCTGTGCCCGTGGAACCGGACCACCGCCGGGTCCGCGGTGGCGATCAGGACCGGGGGTACGGAGGAGGCGTGTCCCTGCGGCATGTCGACGCTCACCATGGACAGGTCGTTGCGGGCGAGGAAGCCGACGGTGTAGCGGGCGTTGTCGGGGTCGAGCCACGAGCCGTGCCGGAACTCGACCGCCACCCGGTACGGCCGGCAGCGCTCGGCGACCTCGACGATCCTGCGTTTGGCCGCCTCGCTGTAGCGCAGCCAGGGCGGGAACTGCAACAGCACCACGCCCAGCTTGCCGGTGGTGGCGATCGGTTCGAGGACGGTACGGAACCTGGCCCAGAGTTCGTCGTACGTCGCCTCGGGCAGGTCGCGGCGCCGTACCCGGCTGTCGGGGTCGCCGGCGGGACGCAGGTCCCGGGGTAGCGCGGAGATGGCGGTGGGGTGCCCGGTGAAGAGACTGAACGCCTTCACGTCGAATGTGAACGTCGGCGGCGTACGGTCGGCCCAGGCGGTGGTCGTCTCCGGTGTGGGCAGTGCGTAGTAGCTGGTGTCCACTTCGACCAGGTCGAACCGGCTGGCGTAGTAGGCGAGCCGCCCAGCCGGGCTGTTGGCCTCCCGGGGATACCATTTCGAGGCTAGGAGCAGTCGGTCCGCCCAGGACGATGTGCCCACCCGTATGTCACTCATCGCCTTACTGTTCTCCGTCCCGCCCGTACTGAAACCGGCTTGCCTGGTTGACCCGTTGATCCAGAGCGGGTCGGGGGATTTGTGCTATTCTCCCCCGTCGATGTAATGGACGTCCGTCCAGTGATCACCAGAGTCGCCGGGGAGGACGGAAATTGACGACAGTCGCCATTCCCGTCAGCACCTCTCCCACCTTCCAGGGCGAGGAAAAACCCGCCGGCAAGGCCCTCGTCCAGGTCTTCACACTCTTCCCCGCCCTGCTCCGGCTGACCTGCGGGCTCGCCGGGGCCGCCGTGGCGCTGGCGGTACGGACACCGCCGGTCTCCACCCCGCTGCTGATCACCACCGTGGTCGTACTGACCGGCTGGTCGCTGCTCTTCACCGGATGGACCCTGCGACGGGGACTCACCGCCCCGGTCATCCTGGTCGACCTCTCCCTGACCATCGTCGCCTGCCTGCTGATGAACCGGCTGGTCGCCGCCGAGGTGCTGCCCGGCGAGGGCAGTTGGCTCGCCATCCTCGCCAGCACCTCGATCGTGGTCGCCCACTTCGGACTCCCCGCGCGCCTCTCCATTCCGGCCGGTCTGGTGGTCACCTCGGCGTACGCGGCCGGCGCGCACCTCGCCGGCAACGACACCGAGGCGGTCGCGCACGCCCTGACGCTGATCATCCAGACCGTTTTCGGGGCGGGGCTGGCCGTGCTGACCCGGCGCAGCAGCCGCGCCGCGGACGAGGCGTTCGCGGACTACCAGCGCACCTCCCGGGAGGTGCTGATCGACCGTGCCGCCCGGGAGGCCGAACGCCAACACAACCGCGACCTGCACGACACCGTGCTCTCCACGCTCACCGTGGTCGGCCTCGGTGGCGTCCCCGCCGGGTCGCCACTGCTGCGTGAGCGTGCCGCCGCCGACCTGCGTACGCTCGCCGAACTGGCCAGCTCGCGCGACCGGCCGCCACTGCCGGCGGCCGGGCCGAGCACGTCGGTCGCGCTCGACGACCGGCTGCGGACGGTCCTGTTCCGGGCCGGCCAACCGGACGTCACCGCCGACCTGACATCCTGCGCGGTGCCGCCCGCCGTCGCCGACGCCCTTGCCGACAGCACCGCCGAGGCGCTCTCCAACGTGGTCCGGCACGCCCCCGGCGCGACCGCCTCGGTCCGGCTGCGCTCCCGCGACGGCGCGGTGGTGGTGGAGGTGACCGACGACGGACCCGGCTTCGACCCGCTCGCCGTCCCGCTGCACCGGTTCGGCCTGCGCGAGTCGATCCACGGGCGGATGACGGCCGTCGGCGGGCGGGCCGAGGTCGAGTCACGCACCGGACACGGCACCCGGGTACGGCTGGAGTGGCCCGATGCGGGTTGAGCTGCCCGCCCTCGCCAGCGGGATGAGCCGCGCCTACGTCGCCGGGGCCGCAGGCACGCCCCCCGGCACCGGGAACCCGGCCCGGGATGTCGTGGCCGACGTGGCGGCGACCGCCGACCGGGGCAGTCGGGTGGCGGCCGTCCTCATCGCCTTCGGTTGGCACCTGGCGATCAACGTACCGGCGATCGTGGGCAGTTGGTCGGTCTACCGGGCACCGTGGACGGTCGGTGTCGGCTGGCTGGTCTTCGTGGTCGTCGGCGCGATCTCCGCCGCCCACCTGCTGCGCGGCACACCGACACCGACCTGGCGGCTGATCGCCGTACTGCTGCTGGTCGAGGCGGTGGTCTTCGTCAACACCCCGGCCACGCTGCTGTTCCAGCCGGCGAACTGGGGCTGGGGCACGCTCGGCTGGTTCGTCGTCCTGGTGCTGTGGGGGCGCCCGGTCGCACCGCTGGTCGCGGTTTTCGCCATCGAGGCGACGGTCGCGCTGGTGGCGGTCTTCGTCAACGGGGCCGGGAACGCCGCCGGCCTGAGTCGGTACGCCATGTACACCTACGGCACCGCGACGTTGCCGATCGCGTTCAGCGTCGCGGCGAGCGTGCTCCGTACCCTGGCCGCCCGTACGGCCGGCACGGCGACCGCCCGCGCCGCCCTGGAGGCTGAACGGATCGCCGCGCAGCGGGCCAGGGCGGAGCGCCAGGAACGGCTTTCCCTGGTCAACCGGACGGCCGGGGCGATCCTCACCGAACTGGCCGAGGGGCGTGCCGACCCGACCGACCCGGCGGTGCAACGGCGCTGCGCGTTGGAGGCGTCCCGGTTGCGCCGGCTGATCGCCGAATCCGACGACGTGCCCGATCCGCTGCTGCACGAACTGCGCGCCGCGGTGGACATCGCGGAACGCAACGGCCTGCTGGTCGAGCTGGTCGCCGTCGGTACGCTGCCGGCACTGCCCGTGCACGTACGCCGCCGGCTGGCCGAGCCGCTGACCGCGACTCTCGCGTCGGCCCAGCGGTGGGCCAGGTTGACGGTGGTCGCCGAGCCGGCGGAGGTCGTGGTCAGCCTGGTCACCTCCGGTACGGCGGCGGATCCGGTCGGGCCGGCCCCACCGGTCGTCGCCGACGAGGAAGTCGAGTACGTGTACGAACGGGATGGGGAACAGGTATGGGCGCAGACCCGGTGGCGGGCGTCATGACCGATACGGAGAAGCGCTTCACCGTCGCGATCATCGACGACCACCCGGTTGTGGTGGAGGGGGTGCGCTCCTGGCTCGCCCAGGAGCCCCGGCTCATCGTGGTGGCGACCGGCGAGGACCCGGACGTGGTGCTCGCCGACGACCAGCCGATGGCCGACGTCATCCTGCTGGACCTGCGGCTGCACGGTCACCTGGTGATCGACAAGGTGGCCGAGCTGGGGGCCGCCGGCCGGCGGGTGGTGGTCTACTCCGAGCACACCGAGGCGGACGTCATCCTCTCCGTGCTCGACGCCGGGGCGGTGGCGTTCCTCGCCAAGCACGAGGGGCGGGAGCACTGTGTCACCACCGTGCTCGCCGCGGCGAGCGACCGGGGCTACGTACCGCCCGCGCTCGCCGGTGCGATCGTCGGCGACCGGCGCTCGGGCCGGCCGGTCCTCTCCGAGAAGGAGCGGGAGGCGCTGCTGCTCTGGTTCCAGTCGATGTCGAAGGCGTCGGTGGCCCGCCGGATGAACATCAGTGAGCACACCGTGAAGCAGTACGTCGACCGGGCCCGGATCAAGTACGCCCGCGCCGGACGTCCGGCCGCCACCAAGGCGGCGCTGCTCGCCCGAGCGATCGAGGACGGACTCGTACGGGCAGAGGAAATCATCGACTACCGGTCATACGCCTCCCCCGATCAGCCGACCCCCTAACAGCTGTCATGACGCCGATCATCCGATCGGCGAACCTGGTGCGGAGGAAGTTCGTCAACAGGAGGCCCTTCGCCGATGAGCGACGACGCATCCCCATACTTCGTCCGTCCGCACCGCTTCGACCACGACGACCAGGACGACCGTGCCTTCCCGCAACTCGACCGGGAGCACCGGGTCGTCCTGGACCCCGGTGAACGGGCGCTCTGGCGTGGCCGGGTGGAGGTGGCCGGCTATTTGCTCGGTCCCACCCTCGGCAACGGCACCCTGCACTGGTCCCTGCTCCGTCCGGCGGAGCTGACCGTCACCGACCGGCGCCTCGCCTTCGTCTGCGAGGAGTGGGGCTTCGAGGAGGTGACGGATCGGCGTACCGGCCCGGGACGGCCCCGGCACCGGCGCCGCGACAACGCCACCAACCGGATCATCACCGGGCAGATCCGCTGGCAGTGGCCGGGGCGGCTGCATCTGATGCCGGCCGAACCGGCGACCGGGAACCGGGCGGCGCGGCCGGCGCGGGTGCTGCTGGTCTGTGACAGCCTGCGGACGATCCGGCAACCGGCGCTCTCGTTCGGGGGCGGCGAGGTCGAGCAGGGCGGGGGCGCCGCCGAGCTGATCCATCTGGTCCGCCGGGCGGTCGCCCAGTTCCGGCTGGCCCACCCCGGTACGCCGGAGATGTCGCCACAGGAGCGGGAGACGCTCACCGTACGGGCCGGGGTGGGGCGGTCCAGCGAGGGCCTCGCGGATCTGCGGGGCGTTGTTCTTCCCGGGGCGATGGTCGTCGAGTTCACACACAGGGACGACTATCACCGCCGGCCGACGCGGAGCTCCTTCTCCGCGCGCCGGGCGCCGCAGGCCGGCAGTGCCGGCCTGCGGCGCTCCCGGCAGCCGGGTTCGGCCTCCTGACCGGCCCGGGTCAGAAGGCGCCCGGCGGCGGCAGCACCAGGGGCGGGACCGGCGAGGGGAACGGGCCGACCAAGTCGATCTTCGGCTGGTCGCCCGTACCCGTTCAAGCCGGCGTTGTCAGCCGCTCATCGGCAGCCAACAGAGTGGGGCGTCAACTACGACCACCCGCTTTGGAGTAAAGATGGCCAACATCGGCGATCAGCGCCGCGTGGAGCGCCGTACCCTTTTGCAGGCCGCGCTCGCCGCGCCCGCGGTCGGTGCCGCCACGACGATGTTCAACTCCTCCCCCGCCCTGGCCGCCGCCGAGGCGTTGGGTCAGTCCGACCCGGAGAACCCCCGGTTCACCATCGCCGTGCTGCCGGACACCCAGTACCTCTTCGACGAGGACAGCTCGGATCCGGAACCGCTGAAGGCGACGTTCCGTTACCTCAACCAGGAGCGCAAGGACGCGAACATCGTGTTCATGACGCACCTCGGTGACGTCACCGAGCACGGCAGCGAGCACGAGATCACGCTGGCCGGCGAAGCCTTCCGTACGCTCGACGGCAAGCTGCCGTACAGCGTGCTGGCCGGTAACCACGACATCCGGGGCGGCGACGACCAGCGCGGCGACAGCGCCTACCTGCGTGCCTTCGGACCGCAGCGGTTCGCCCAGATGCCGACCTTCGGCGGGGCGTCGCCGGACGGGTACAACAGCTTCCACGTGCTGCGCGCCGCCGGCCGGGACTGGCTGGTGCTGGCGCTGGACTGGCGCATCTCGGACAAGGGCCTCCAGTGGGCACAGGGGGTCATCGACGCCAACCACACCCTGCCGGTCATCCTCACCACACACGACCTGGCCTCGGCCGACGACGCCGGGCAGGCGCAGTTGTCGGAGAACGGTCGGCGCCTCTGGGACCGGCTGATCCGCGACAACGACCAGATCTTCCTCACCCTCAATGGTCACTACTGGCCGCCGGGTCGGACCACGCTGCGCAACGCCGCCGGCAACGACGTCCAGGTCCACATCACCAACTACCAGGACCGCTACTACGGCGGGGCGGCGATGATCCGCCTCTACCACTTCGACGTGGTGCGCGGTGTGGTCGACGTCGAGACGTTCTCGCCGTGGTTCCTGGCCCGCGACCCCGCGAAGCGGTCGCCGCTGGAGGCGGAGACGATCGAACTCACCGGAGCGGTCGACCGGTTCAGCATGGAGATCGACTTCACGGCGCGGTTCAACGGATTCGCACCGACGACGCCGCCCGCGCCTCGGCCACCGGCGACCGTCGTGGCCCACGCCACCGTGGCGTACTGGCGGTTCGACTCGTACGGCCTGGTCACCGGCGTGTCCGGGGCCCCGGTCCCGGCCGGTGTGGTGGCCCGCGACCTGACCGGCAACGGCAACGACCTGACCGTGCAGCGGCTCAACAACAGCACCCCCGAGGTGCTGCGCTATTCGACCGAGCACCACCTGGGTCAACCGGCGCACGCCAGCCTCCGCTTCGACGGCGGCAAGGGACCGGACCGGGGTGCGATCCTGCGGGCCGGCCCGAACGCGCCGATCAACAGCATGAAGTTCACCAGCGGCTACACCATCGAGACCTTCATCAAGCTGCCCGACCCGTTCGAGGGCGACCACGCCTGGATGGGCATCTTCAGCTGGGAGGGGCGCAGCGGTGACGCCGGCAAGACCACCGGCTGGTCCCCCGACGAGTGCACCTGCAGCCTGAACGTCTCCTCGGAGCGGTTCCTCCAGTACGTCGTCTACCCCGACAAGCAGGACGCCGACCCGACCTCCTGGAGCCACGCCCTGCCGGTCGGTCGCTGGACGCACATCGCCGTGGTGAACAACAGCCGGGCGACCACCGTCTACGTCGACGGCTCGAAGATCGCCCGGAACCCCACCCAGTTGTCGACCGGCATCGCCACCCTCGGCCTGCCGTTCGTGATCGGGGCCACCTCCTCCAACCTCAAGTACGGTCAGGGTTTCTACGGATGGATCGGCGACGTCCGGATCACCGGCCGGGCGCTGCGTCCCGCCGAGTTCCTGACCCCGTACGAGTGAGTCGAGGGGTCGAGGCGCACGGATGACAGACGCCGGGTCCGGGTCGAGAGTGTTCTCGACCCGGACCCGGCGTCACGGCGTGACGGGACATCGTCCGGTCAGGAGGCGTACGCCTCCAGCTCGATGACCCGCGAGTAGCCGGCGGTCTCGTTGCTGACCAGCGTGACGATCCGCATCGCGGTCGCGGTGACCGCCGGGAAGGTGGAACTGACCAGCCCGGCGACGTTGCCACGGACCTGCGCGACGGTCTGCCAGGTGTCGTTGACGCGTACCTGGACGTCCCAGTCCCGCAGCCCGTAGCGGGCGGCCGGGTACTTGGCGGAGTCGAGGGTGTAGAGGTCGACCCGGCCCACCGACTGCGGTCGGTCGAACGTCACCTGGAGCCAGTCCGGGAAGCTGCCCTTGGTCGAGTCGTTCCAGCCGGTGGTGGAGGCCCAGTGGGTCGAGTCCCGGTCACCGTCGACCGCCCCGCAGGCCGGATAGGTGGGCAGGTTCTCCGAGGAGGCCGAGACGGGCACGTACCGGGCCAGGTTGCCGGTCTCCTCCACCGGGGCGGGGGCGACCTCGACCGGTACGGTGAGCCGCTGCTGCCCGGAGCGGACGGTGACCGCGTACCGGCCGGGTGCGGTGTCCCGGGGGGCGGTGACCGCGATCGGCACCTTGAGCGTGTAGCCGGCCGGCAGGTAGCTGGAGACCAGGTTCCGGGAGAGCTTCAGCGGCGCCGGCACCTCGAGAAACGCGTCGGCGTACACCTCCGAGCGCCCGGTGTTGCCGAACTGGAGCTGGAATCCCTGGTTGGCGCAGGGGATCGGGTTCACCTGGACCAGGCTGACGTCGGAGCCGAGGCTCAGCCGTGCCGGTTCGGGTCGACCAGCCACGGCCGGGGCCGTACCGCCGATCGCCACCAGGGCGACGACGGCACCGGCGACGGCGGCCTTGCGTCCACGGGACAGGCCGGCGAGCCGGCGCCAGAGAGTACGCGTCATGACTTTCCCCCTCATACCGGGTTCAGGCCGGGGTTGCCGGCCTCGACGGCGAACGACGTGATGGTCGAGACCGGGGCGTCGGGCCGGTCCACGTACGGCACCGCCCGGTAGTCGGCCCGCAGTTCGCGTTCGGTGAGCCGGACCCGGAGGTAGCCGCGCCGCTCGTTGACGAGCTTGAGGTGCGGGTTGCTGTCGAGGAACTTCTGCCCGGTGGCGGAGACCTCGGTGCCGTTGCCACCGCTGCTGATCGAGGTGGCGACGAGCTCCACCCCGTACGTCTGCGAGGCCGGGTCGGCGAAGTCACGCTTCATGTCCAGCGCGTACGCGGCGTGTACGTCGCCGGTGAGCACCACCGGGTTGCGTCCGCGCAGCGTAGCGAGCCCGTCGAGGGTGACCTTCTGTTCGGCGGCGTAACCGTCCCAGGCGTCCATGTTGTACAGGTCGCCGGCGGTCGGGTCCTGGTCCATCCGGCTCATCACCACCTGGTTGGCGAGCAGGTTCCAGGTCGCGTGCGAGGTACGGACACCGTCGAGCAGCCACCGCTGCTGCTGGGCGCCGGCCAGGGCGCGGGCCGGGTCACGCCGCGCCTCGGAGTCGACCTTCCAGCCGTCGCCGGAGGCCTGGTCGGAGCGGTACTGGCGGGTGTCGAGCACGTTCAGTTCGGCCAGCCGGCCGAAGGTGAACCGGCGGTAGAGCATGTAGTTCGGCCCCTGGGGTGCCGGCGAGCGCAGCGGCATGTGCTCCCAGTAGGCCCGGTAGGCGCTGGCCCGCCGGACCAGGAAGTCCTCCACCGGCGCGTTGCTCTTCGAGGTCAGGTTCGCGTAGTTGTCCTGGACCTCGTGGTCGTCCCAGGTGGCGATCCACGGGGCGGCCTGGTGCGCGGCCCGCAGGTCCGGGTCGGACTTGTAGAGCGCGTACTGGAGCCGGTACCGGTCGAGGGTGTCGGCCTCGGTACGGAACTGGCTGGGTACCGGTTCGGTGAGGTTGCGCAGGCCGCCGGCGGCGGAAATGCCGTACTCGTAGATGTAGTCGCCGAGGAAGAGCACCGCGTCGACGTCCTCGTCGGCGATGTGCCGGTGCGCGGTGTAGTAGCCGTCCGGCCAGGACTGGCAGGAGGCGACGGCGAAGGTGAGCTGGTCGACCCGCTGGCCCCGGTCCGGGGTGGTGCGGGTACGGCCGACCGGGCTGAGGTACCGACCGACCTTGAAGCGGTACCAGTAGTGCCGTTTGGGCTGCAGTCCGCGTACGTCCACGTGCACGCTGTAGCTGTACTCGGGTCGCGCGGTCGCCTGCCCGGAGCGGACCACGTGCCGGAACCGCTCGTCGCTCGCCACCTGCCACTCGACCTCGACCGCGCGGTACGGCATTCCGCCCAACGGCTCGTACGGGCGCGGCGCCAGCCGGGTCCAGATCACCACCGCTTCGGGCAGCGGGTCACCGGAGGCGACGCCGAGGGTGAACGGGTCGTCGGGCAGCGTGCCGGTGGTGGCGTCGGCGGTTGACCCGCCGGGGAGGTTGGTGGCGAAGGCGAGTGCCGTCGCGGCGCCGGTGACGGTCAGGAACCGTCGCCGGGCCAGACGCGCCGCCGGCCTGGGGTCTTCCGCTGCGATCACGCGCGGGGCTCCTTCCAAAGGGCACAATTCGTCCTACGGTCGTTGATCATTAAGCGCGGGCGAGATGGCCGCCAGGTGGCGGGCCATGGAGCGGGATGTGGAATCCGCCCGACAGTGGCGGAAATGCGCCATGTCCCAAGGTCGCCAGTCGACCGTGATGTCGGCGTGACAAACCGATCGGATGATCTTGGCGACATCCGATGACCAAAAGGGGAACCCCTTGTCTTTCGTACCCATCCGCAGACCGGGGCTGATCGCCCTCGGTACGGCTGCGGCCCTGGCCGTGGGCGTCGCGCCACCGGCCGCCGCAGCACCCGCGGGCCCGGTTCCGCCCCAGCACCCCGTCACCGCGCCACTGCCGGCCGGCGGCAGCTCGCAGAGCGTCACCCTGATCACCGGTGACAAGGTGACGGTCGGCACCGCCGCCGACGGCACCGCCCTACGCTCGGTGGAGGGTCCGAACGGGACCACCGCCAGCTTCCACCGCGCCGTGCTCGACGGCTCGCTCTACGTCTACCCGGACGCGGCGCTGCCGTACGTCACCGCGGGTGTGCTCGACCGGCAGCTGTTCAACGTGACCGGGCTGATCGCCGACGGCTACGACGACGCGCACAGCGACAAACTGCCGCTGATCGTCCGCTACACCGACACCGCCGCCCGCGCCCGCACCACCGCGAACGTGGCCGGCTCCACCGCCGTACGCCCGCTGACCAGCGTTCAGGGCGCGGCCGTGGCGCAGCAGCGGGCACAGGCCCCGACCTTCTGGTCGTCGCTCACCGGAACCCCGGTGCCGACCCCGGACGCCCCGGCGACCCGCCGCGCGCCGGCCAACCCGTCGCTCACCAACGGCATCGCCAAGGTCTGGCTCGACGGCCGGGTCACGGCCGACCTGGCCGACTCGACCGCGCAGATCGGCGCCCAGCGGGTCTGGGCGGAGGGCAACACCGCCACCGGCGTGGCGGTCGCGGTGCTCGACACGGGCGTGGACACCGAACATCCGGACCTGGCCGACCAGATCGCCAGCAGCGCCAGCTTCGTGCCGGACGAGGACGTGACCGACTACCAGGGCCACGGTACGCACGTCGCGTCGACGATCGCCGGCAGCGGCGCCGCCTCCGACGGCAAGGAGAAGGGCGTCGCGCCGGGCGTGAAACTGCACGTCGGCAAGGTCCTCAACAACGAGGGCCAGGGGCAGGACTCCTGGATCATCGCGGGCATGGAGTGGGCCGCCCGGCAGGAGAAGGCCCGGATCATCAGCATGAGCCTGGGCGGCGGCGCGACCGACGACACCGACCCGATGACCGAGGCGGTCAACCGGCTCAGCGCCGAGACCGGCGCGTTGTTCGTGGTCGCCGCCGGCAACAGCGGCCCACAGACCATCGGCACCCCGGGTACGGCGGACTCCGCGCTGACCGTCGGCTCGGTCGACTCCAACGACCGGCTCGCCGACGACTCCAGCCAGGGTCCGAGCGTGGGTGACGGCGGACTGAAGCCGGAGATCACCGCACCGGGCGTCGACATCCTCGCCGCCCGCTCCCACTACGTACGGGGCGGATCGGGCTACTACACCATGATGAGCGGCACCTCGATGGCTACGCCGCACGTCGCCGGTGCCGCCGCACTGGTGCTCGCCGCCCACCCGGACTGGACCGGCCAGCAGATCAAACAGGCGCTGGTCAGCAGTACCAAGGCCACCCCGGCCTACACCCCGTACCAGGCCGGCAGTGGGCGGGTCGACGTCGAGGCCGCGGTCCACGCGACCGTCTTCGCCACCGCCTCCGCCTCCTCCGGGTTCCACCCGTGGCCGTCGGAGCCGGGTGAGACCGACGTCAAGCAGGTGACGTACACCAACGTCGGCGACGCCCCGGTCACCCTCGACCTGGCCGTCGACGCCACCGCCCCGGCCGGGCTCTTCACCCTCTCCACCAACCGGGTGACCGTACCGGCGCACGGCACCGGCTCGGTCACGCTGACCGCGAAGCTGGACCTGCTCCCGGTCGACCAGCCGATCAGCGGCATGATCCACGCCAAGGACAACACCGGTACGGTCCGCGCGCACACGCTCATCGGCGCCGTCCGCGAGGGACAGCGGCAGAACCTGACCGTCGTCGCCACCGACCGCTCCGGCAAACCGCTCTCGGGCAAGGTCATCGTCACCGCGCAGAACCTCTTCGCCGCGGTCGACCTCGACGCCTCCGGCACCGGCACCCTGCGGCTGCCGGTGGGCAGCTACTCCGGCTGGCTCAGCGCCGACGTGCAGGGCGCCAACGGCCCGCACTCGCTCGGCATGGCGCTGCTCCCCTTCAACGACGTCAAGCTGGACAAGGACCGGACCGTCACCCTGGACGGCACCAAGCTCCGCCGGGTCCAGGCGTACGTGCCGAAGGAATCGACCCCGGCCGCCGTCCGGCTCGACATCCACCGCTCCTACACCGACAGCATGGTGGAGAGCTCGGCGCTGCCGAACGCGTCGTACGACAGCATCTGGGCGCTGCCGACCGGCAAGAAGGTGACCGACGGGGCGTTCGAGTTCGGCGCCCGGTTCCGGCTCGAACAGCCCGCGCTCACCGTGGCCACCAAGTCGCGTACCTATGAGGATCTGCTGGTCAAGCGGGCGGCAACGCCGCTGCCGGCCGGCACCGCGCAACTGCCGGCGGTCTTCGCCAACGACGGCACCCCGGCCGACCTGGCCAAGCGCGACGTACGCGACAAGGCCGTGGTGGTCCGTCGCAGCGACACCATCGCCCTGGCGGAACAGGCCCAGAACGCGGCGACCGCCGGCGCGAAGCTGCTCCTGGTCGTCAACGACGGTGTGGGGCGGCTCGACCCCTGGGACGAGAACCCGTGGACCCCGGAAAGCCCCGCCCCGATCACGGTGGCGACCCTCACCGCCGACGAGGGCGCGGAGCTGATCGGCGAACTCCGCCGTGGCAGCGTGCCACTCACGGTCACCTCGAACCCCACCACCGACTACCTCTACGACGTGGTGCACCACTGGACCGGTGCGGTGCCGGCGAATCCGACCTGGCGCTCGACGCCGAAGGACCTGGCCCGGGTGGACGTGTCGTTCCGCAACTTCCGCCAGGGCAAGGCGATGGAGTTCCGCCCCGACGTCTGGCGCGGCTGGGCGGTCGGCAACCAGCTCACCGTGGCCGCCCAGGGTGACCGGACCGACTGGGTCACCGCAGACGTGAGCTGGACGAACGACGCGCAGATCCTCGGCGAGACCGGACAGCACCTGGTGGGCGTCGCCGCCCGCTACCCGGTCGGGCCGATCAGCAAGGTGAGCTGGTTCGGTCCGATCCAGCGCCCCCGGATGGGGCCGGTCAACTACCAGCCGGTCCGTTACCTCGACTCGGTCTACATCCCGGTGCCGGGTTGGGGTGCCTCGGGCTCCGGTTACGTGGGCGACGCCGGCGGCAACTACGACGTACGGAACTGGGCCGCGCTCTACCAGGGCGACCAGCAGCTTCTGTGGGGCAACGCCGAGTACCTTCCGGTCAGCGGACTCGCCCCGGAGCGGTTGCCGTACCGGCTGGTGGTCGACAACGACCGGGGCACCTGGGCGAACCCGTACTCGACCCACACGCTGACCGAGTGGAACTTCACCTCGGCGGCGACCGGCGAGGAGTCGACGGAGACACTGCCACTGATCCAGCTCGACTACGACGTGGCGACGGACACCGACGGCAAGGCCGGCCGGCACACCGAACTGTCGGTGGCCGCCTCGCACCTGCCCGGCGTGACCGCCACCATCCGGGAGGTCACCCTGGAACTCTCGTACGACGACGGGGCGACCTGGCAGCGGGCGAAGCTGACGCAGAACGACTTCGGCTGGTCGACCAAGCTCAAGGCGACCGACACGGCGCAGTTCGTGACCCTGCGGGCCAGTGCCAAGGACAGCTCCGGCAACACCGTCTCGCAGACCCTCACCCGGGCCTTCGGCCTGCGCTGAGTCTCGCCTGACCCGTACCGCCACCGGGCGGGGCCGCATCCCGCGGTCCCGCCCGGTTCGCGTCGCACCGCCGGAGCCTCAGCCCGCACCCGTCCGAGGACCTCGGCCCGGCACCGGGGCGGATTAAGGTGGATCATCATGGAGCATCAACGACTCGGCGACAGCGGCCTGACGATCAGCAAGGTCGTGTACGGCAACTGGCTCACCCACGGCGAGACCGTCTCCGGTGACGCCGCCCTGGCCTGCGTCGAAGCCGCTCTGGACGCCGGCATCGACACGTTCGACACCGCCGACGTCTACGCCATGGGCGCCGCCGAGACGCTGCTCGGCAAGGCGATCCAGGGCATCCGGCGCGAGTCGCTGACGATCGCCTCGAAGGTGTGCCTGCCCACCGGGCCGGGACCGAACGACCGTGGCCTGTCCCGCAAGCACATCATGGAGTCCTGCCACGCGTCGCTGCGGCGGCTCGGGACCGACTATCTCGACCTCTACCAGGCGCACCGCTTCGACGACGACACCCCGCTGGACGAGACGCTGATCGCCCTGGACGACCTGGTACGTCAGGGCAAGGTCCGCTACCTCGGTGTCTCCGAATGGACCGCGGCGCAGATCGAGGCCGCGCTCACGGTCGTCGCGGAGCTTGGTCTGCGTACCCGTTTCATCGCCAACCAGCCGCAGTACAACATGCTCTGGCGGGTGATCGAGCCAGAGGTGCTGCCGCTGTGCCAGCGAGCCGGTATCGGCCAGCTCGTCTTCCAGCCGCTCGCCCAGGGCGTCCTCTCCGGTAAGTACCAGCCGGGGCAGCCGCCGCCGGCCGGCTCCCGTGCGGCCGGGACCGGACGGGCACCGACCTTCATCCGCCGGGTGCTCGGCGACGTCCTGCTCGAACGGGTGCAGCGGCTGCGGCCGATAGCCGAGGAGGCGGGGGTGTCGATGGCGCAGCTCGCCGTCGCCTGGACCCTGCACCGGCCCGGTGTGTCGGGCACGATCATCGGGGCGTCCCGCCCGGAGCAGGTACGCGAGAACGCCGGGGCCGCCGAGGTACGGCTCGACGACGCGCTGATCGAAGCCATCGACGCGGTGCTGGACAACCTGGTCGACCGTGACCCGACCAAGACCGCCCGGATGATGGCGGTCGAACCGGCCTGGATGGGCGCGCCCGCCGGCTGACGGTGGTCTGGCTGACGACGACACGGGTCGGCCCGCATCCACGTCGGTCGCTAGGCTGTCAATGTGGTGGAGGGTCACCAGGAACAGCCGGTGCGGGTCCCGTGGTGGACTCCGGCGCGAACCGCGGTGGCGCTCTGCGCGCTCTTCCTGCTGGTCAGCGTCGGTGCGTTGGTCGTACCAATGGCCCGGGCGGGGTGGGCTCCGGAGCGTACGGTCCTGCGGGTGGAGGCCTCCGCGATGGCGGTCCCGGCGGCGACGTCCTCGGCGTCGGCGCCCTCGGCGGTCGCGTTCGTCTGCGTCCGGACCGACGACGACTACTGCGCCCGGTACGTGGCGGAACTGGCCCGGCGACGGCCGCTCACCGGGGCCCAGCGCGCCGAGGCGGAGGCGGCCCGCGAGCGGGTGCTGGCCGCGCTGCCGCCCGGAGCGGCCGAACCGGTCTCCTGCGTCACGCCGAACGGGCCCTGCGCGGTGCGGCGGAGTCCGCCAACCCTCGACGAGGTCCGGCACGCCCTGGCCACCGCCGGTCACCCGGACGCGGTGGTACGTCTCGCCGGGGCGACGGATCCGGCACCGGTCGGCAGTGTGCTGCTGGCGGCCCCGGTCGGACCCGCCTGCGTCCTGGCGCACGTCGACGGCACCGGCGGGCAGAGTGTGGTCAGCGGCCGGCTGCCGGACGGCCGATGCCTCGCCGACTGACCTCGGGCGGTGACGGCTTCGGTGTCGCGGCCCAGAAACCGTGAATCTCTCACGGAAAAAGCGATTGCCGTCGGGACGCGGCGGCTCTAACTTAGAGAAGCAAGCCGGACACGGAAACAAAACAGAACAACACCGGCGGGCAAACGACAACAGCAAGCAGAGCATCAGACAACCAGCATCACAAATTAGGGAGCAGCCGTGTCAGCGCACATGCACACCGGAGTCACGCGGCCGATGCCGCGCGGCGGTGTCGTGTTGCTCCCCTGCCGGCGAGCCCACGGTCATCACGCGGGAATGTGTCAGCAGACGCTGGCCCAGCGGCGGATGTAGCGCTACGAACGCAGCGCACACACGCCGCCCTCCCCACTCGGGACCGGGCGGTTTTTTGTCGTACGACCACGCATCCCCACTGACCCGCAGATTCGAATTCTGTTTCCCGTGTTCTCCCCCCGACTCCGGTCGGCGGGCTCGATAGTTGAGAACTCCACAGCGGATGGCATACACATATGCCCGGTCGGCGGCGTACCCGCCGCCGGCCGGGCGATCCGGGGCGCGGGTTCCGGACGGGTGGGCGGTCAACATTTCGCTCCGGTAGCCCAATTGGCAGGAGGCGGCGCCTTCAAAACGCGCACAGTGTGCGTTCGAATCGCACCCGGAGCACCTGGCCCCGGTGCCCGGACCGGCATCCCAGCCGTCCTGGTACGATGATCGAGCGGGTTCGGGTCGTCTCGACGACCCCCCTGCGGACGTAGCGCAGTTGGTAGCGCATCACCTTGCCAAGGTGAGGGTCGCGGGTTCGAGTCCCGTCGTCCGCTCTCTCACACGCCAGCGTTGCTGGCATTTGCCGACGGGATTCGTCGGCCACCTTCCCGGATCGTCCAACTGGCAGGACGCGCCGCTCTGGACGGCGAAATCGTCAGGTTCGAATCCTCGTTCGGGAGCTTGCACCCTCGTAGCCCACCTCGTTGGTCTATGCCTAGACCTCGTACGTGGACAGACGATCAGCTCCGCGAAGCGGTGCCCAGCGCGCGGTCCTGGAAGGATGTATGTGTGACGCTCGCCGTTCCCGTCGGAGGCAAAACCTTCAACAGTTTGCGGGAGCGCGCCGAGACCATCGGGTTGGACTACAGCCACCTCTACGGCAACGGGCAGAGGCGTCCCATCATCGCCGCCGTGAGTGACGACAGGCTGCGGGAGCTGGTGCCACGGTGTAGGTCATGGAACCATCTCGCTTCGGAAATCGGCTACTCGAACTCTCGCGGCGGCGGCTGGCGCGACCGCTTGGCGGAACGCATCAAAACTCTCGGGCTGTCGACGGAACACTTCCGAGGTCGTGGATTCAACGGCCTGGTGCCGTTTGCAAACGAGCCCGAATTTACGTCCGAGCCCACTGCTGAACGGCTGCGCGTCGCGGCAACCGGCAAGGCCATCGCGTGGTTCTCCGAGCGAGGCTACGTCGTATCCCTTCCCGTGGAGCCGGCGGTGTACGACCTCATCGTGGACTCCCGGGACAGGCTCGATCGAGTTCAGGTGAAGTCGTCAACGGCAGCGTCGCGCAGGGTGAACTTCTCCCGCACGGTGTACGACAACCAGCACCCGGGCCGTGTTTCAACCGGGTACATCCGGAACGCCCCGTACGAACCGGGAGAGATTGACTACTTCTTCGTCGTCCTGGTCGATGGCTCGATGTACCTGCTGCCGTACAGCGTGATTGGCCGGCGAGTGAGTGCAATCATGGGCCAGCGTTATGAAGAGTTTCGAGTGTAACCAAGCCGGTGAAGCACAACGGGACAGTGCACCGATCTTGTAAATCGGAGGCAGCGGGTTCGAGTCCCGCCACCGGCTCCACGCCAGCGAAGCTCACCAGGTACGGCGCCGGATTCGTATCCCGGAGGTGCGATAGATTCCACCACCGCAGCGGTCGACGGGCTACCGTGTCGAGCCGTGGCACCTGAAGGTTGGATAGTCGACACCCGGACCTCCTACGACACCGTCGCGGTCAGCTACGCGGACCAGCTACGCGACGCCCTGACCGGTCTGCCGTACCTGCGGGCAGCTCTGGCGCTCTTCGCCGATCTGGTACGCGACGCTGGTGACGGGCCGGTTGCGGACGTGGGTTGCGGACCAGGGCACGTGACGGCTCACCTGCACACCCTGGGCATCGACGCCTTCGGTATCGACCTCTCCCCCGCGATGATCGAGGTGGCTCGCCGTGAGCACCCCGGCCTGCGGTTCGAGGTGGGCTCGATGACGGACCTGGACCTCGCCGACGCCTCGGTCGCCGGCCTGCTCGCTTTCTGGTCGCTGATTCACGTCCCGGACGAGGTGGTTCCCCGGGTCCTCGGGCACTTTCGCCGGGTGCTGCGCCCTGGTGCACCGCTGCTGCTCGGCTTTCACGTCGGCGACGAATCGCGGCTGAAGACGGCGGGATACGGCGGCCACCCGATGAAGGTCCAGGTGCACCTCCGCCAGCCTGACACGGTGGCGGCCTGGCTCCGCGACGCCGGGTTCACGGTCAAGGCCAAGATGCTGCTCAAACTCGACGAGAGCCCTCCAGGGGCAATCATCTTCGCGCGGTACGAGTCCTAGCTCGTTCGAATCCTGCGCGGAGCACGACATCAAGCGCCGCTAGCTCAATGGGAGAGCAGTGCACTTTTAATGCACGGGTTCAGGGTTCGAGCCCCTGGCGGCGTACTGCGGGCGTAGTGGAGTGGATCCATACCGGGCTCATAATCCGGAGACGCCGTTCGAATCGGACGCCCGCCACCAAGCCCGTATAGCTCAGCGGGAGAGCATCGCTCTTACAAAGCGAGGGTCCCAGGTTCGAATCCTGGTGCGGGCACTGTGACAGTAGCTCAGTGGTGAGAGCGCCGGACTGTGGCTCCGGAGGTCGCTGGGTTCGATTCCCGCCTGTCACCCCATGCGCCACCCCGCACGACCGAGTGCCCGAGTGGTGAGGGAGCCGCCTGCAAAGCGGTCTACCCGGGTTCGATTCCCGGTTCGGTCTCCATGCCATCCGCTGTGGACGAACTGGCACCGTGACGACAGCCGGGGAAACACTCGACAGGACGCTCCAGGCAGCAGAGGATCTTCAGGGTCGGATCGACGACGAACGAACCCGACCTACCGGAAGGCGTTGCCGTGAACCGTGACCTCGACCAGGCAGCAGCGGCGACCGTGCCGCAGATCTACCGCGACCTGGTCGGCGGCCAGGCCAGTCAAGCCGCCGACCGGATCGTGGCGACCAACGCGCGGGTGACCGACGTCGCACGCGCGAATCGCGCCTGGCTACAGCGAGTGGTGCGGTGCCTCGCCGACCGGGGCGTGACCCAGTTCCTGGACATCGGTTCCGGCGTTGCGGAGACCGACAGCGTCCACGAGATCGCCCAGGGGATAAACCCGGCCACCCGGGTCCTGTACGTGGACATCGACCCGGAGACGGTGCGGCTGACGACGGCTGCCCTGCACGACAACGCCCGGACCGCCGCCGTGGCGGGGGACGTGAACCGGATCGGGGAACTGCTGGATCGGCTGAACGCGCCCGACCCGCACCGCGTACTCGACCTCGACGAGCCGGTCGCGGTGCTGCTGGCAGCGGTGCTGCACTTCGTACCCGATCACCACCGGGCCGCCGACGCGCTCGCCGCGCTCCGGGACCGCCTGGCGCCCGGCAGCTACCTGGCGATTTCCCACGGCGCCACCGAGGCGTTCACCGCGCAGGAGGTGGCGCGGTTGCAGGCCGTCTACCGCGAAACCTCGGCGGTACGGCCGACTCCCCGGGACCGGCAACAGGTTGCCGGATTCTTCGGCGATTTCGAGATGCTGGATCCGGGCGTCACGTGGGTGTCCGAGTGGCGCCCCGACGGTGACCCGGAGCTGCCGACCTTCGCCGAGTCCCGCATGTCCGGCCTGCACGTCGGACTCGCTCGCAAGAGGTAGCTCCGCCGGCCGCCGAATCAGGATTGCCCCGTCCCTCGTCCTCGGCGAAGGTGTGCCCATGACTACTCAACCTGCGGTCGGTTACGACGGGATGTGGGCGCGACCCGAGGACGACGCCCGGGTGACGGCGAGCCCGGTCGGCGAACTGGCGACCATCCGCGAATACCTGACCAACTACCGGCTCACGCTCGCGATGAAGTGCGAGGACCTCTCCCCGGAGCAGCTCGCCACCCGATCCGTGCCGCCGTCCACGCTGAGCCTGCTCGGCCTGGTCCGGCATATGGCCCGGGTGGAGCACAGCTGGTTCCACCGAACGCTGCGGGGCCATCGCGAGGTGCCGCTGCTGTTCTGGTCCCCGGAGGACCACGACCTGGACTTCAACGCCGCGGTCGCCGACCAGGGCTGCGTCGAGGAGGCGTTCGCCGCCTGGAAGGCACAGATCGCGGCCGCCGACGAGTGGTTGGACGGGCTGACCGACCTCGGTGCCCTGGTGCTCCTGCCGCGTGGCGGGGAGGCGAGCGTCCGCGACATCCTCGTCCACATGGTCGAGGAGTACGCCCGGCACTGTGGGCACGCGGACCTGCTACGCGAATGCGTCGACGGGCGTACGGGCCTGTAGGCGGGCCGGAAGCCGCGGCACCGGTCAGGAGGGTCGGGCGGCGCCCCGGCGTACCGCCTCCGCGGCCAGGCGGGACCGCCGCCGGTCGTCGTTGCCGGTCAGGCCGAACTTGTCGTACAGCCGGGAAAGGTGCTTCTTCACCGCGCTCTCGGTGATGTGCAGCGCGGCGGCGATCGCCCGGACCGTCGGCGGCTCCGGGAACGGCGTGCCGCCCACCACGTACGGCCGGCAGAGCACCGTCATCACCTCCTGCTCGCGGGGCGTCAACGGCGGCGGCGCAGGCGGCGGCTCCACCCCGACCGTACGCGTGCCGCTCTCCCCCGCCGGGGCGTGGAACACCAACCGGGCCGGACCGAGCTCGACCCGGTCCCCGTCCCGCAGTATCTGCGCCGGGCGCAGCGGGTGGCCGTTGACCGTGGTGCCGTTCGTGCTGCCCAGGTCCCGGATCGACCAGCCCGCCGGGAAGCGTTCCACTAGGGCGTGCAGCCGGGACACCAGCTTGCTGTCGATGGTCACCTCGTTGCCCGGCGCCCGCCCGATGGTGAGCGCGTCCGTGGTCAGCGGCACCAGGCGCACCGCCCCGGCCAGGTGGACCTCGAAGTACCCGCCCGCGCTCACCCGCAGTACGGCTCGGTCGTCGCCGTCATCGGGTCGCCGGTGAGCCGGTGCGTCACCGTGGCCGTCGCCACGGTGCAGCCGCCGTCGACGACCGAGGGAGCGGTCCACAACTCGTATGCCTGCCCCTGCGCCCGCTGCCGCGTCCCGCCGCCCCCGGTGAGCGGGCCGACCGCCACGTCCACCAGCCAGGTGCCACCATCGAGCATCGCGTTGTCCCGGTACTGCTTCCACACCCAGACGTATGCCATCGCCGCCCGGCACGCGGGCGACCAGTACTGCTTGACCGACAGCGCCCGCAGCCCGCCCGCGTGCCCGTACGCGGTCGGGCCGACCTGGACGGCGTCGTCGTAGCAGCGGCCCGGTGGTGCGGCGTCCTTGCTCGCCGGACGGAGCCTGCCGGTGCCCACGACCCGCACGGTCAGTGGTGTCGGGCGCCCGGCCACGGTCACCACCAGCAGCGCCGTCCGCGCTCCCGGCCCCTGCGGGGTGAAGGCAACCCGCACCTCGCACCGCTGCCCGGGACTGAGTCCGTGCGTGGTGCACCCGTCGCCGGTGACCCGCAGGTCGCCGCCGTGCGGGCCGGTCGTCGTCACCCCGGTCAGTCGGACCTCCCGCTTCCCGGCGTTGTGCACGATGATCGGGTGCTCGTCCGAGGTGGCGTGGACGTCGTGCTCGCCCACGGCCAACCGCACCGGCACCGTCACCCGGTCGGCCGGGGGCAGCACCGCCGACCCCGCGACGGCCAGCACCGACACCCCGGCGAGCAGCACCCCGACCGCGCGGGCCAGCACTGGTACACGTACCCGCGTGCGCCGCGCGACGGTGGCCGTGAGGTCCGGGGCGAGGGCGGCCCGGCGGGCGGTCAACGAGAAGCGGGGCCGGGTCGGTTCGCCAACCGTCACCGTCCCGGTTTCCGCACCGAGGACGAAGGGGGTCACCGGGTGACCCGCCGCCTGCTGCGCCTGCCGTAACTCCTCGGCGAAGGCCACGACGGTCGGCTGCCGGCGGGGCGCGTCCTTTGCCATGGCCCGCTCCAGGGCCGCGCACACCGCGTCGGGCACGCCGTCGCGGCGCAGGTCGGGCACGGGGTCGGCGGCGATCCGCCGCAGCAGTTCGGCCTCGGAGCCGCCGGTGAACGCCGGTGTGCCGTGGATCCAGTGCAGCACCGTCGAGGCGAGGGCGTAGACGTCCGACGCGACCGTGGCCGGCTCGCCTCGCAGCACCTCCGGCGCGGCGTGCGGCACGCTCGCGGTGACCCGACGCCGGCCCGCGTCGGGCACCTCCGTGCGCGGTCGGGCCAGGCCGAAGTCGGCGAGCTTCGGCTCGCCGTACCGGGAGATGAGGATGTTGCCGGGCTTCACGTCGCGGTGCAGCACACCGGCCTGGTGCGCGGTCGCCAGGGCGCCGGCGACCGCGATGCCGCCCGCGACCGCCGTCAGCCACGGCGGCTCCCCGGCCTCGGCGCCGGGCACCGTCGTCGCGAGGCCGGCGGCCAGTCGGTCCGCGAGTGAGCCGCCCTCCTCGTACGCCATCAGCAGGTACGGGTTGCCGGTGGCGGTGCGGCCGGCCTGGTGCAGCGTGACGATGTGCGGATGGTCCGACAGCCGGCCCAGCGTCTTCAGTTCCCGCTCGAAGCGGGCCCGGGACGGGCCGTGCCAGTCGGCCGCGAGCACCTTGACCGCGACCCAGCGATGGAAATCCGGCTGCCAGACCCGGTAGACGATCCCGAAACCGCCCCGGCCGACCTCCACCGCGTTCACGCACCCGGAGACGCCGAGGTCGAGCCCCGGACCGTCGGCGGTCTCCCCGGGGCGGTGGGGCGCCGTTTCCTCAATGTGGACCATCGCCGGTCATTATGACCGAGGGGTACGGCGGCACCCGACAGGCCGTCATCATGACGGTGGATGGCCCGGCGGACCCCCTTCTGTCCGCCGGGCCGCGTGGAAACGCCCGGTGTCGTTGCCCAATGCGGATCCGACGCCATCAAGCAAACCGCCGATGCGCGTACGCCGGTAGGTGACGAAACGGGGAGCTTTACCTCCCCACCTCTGGATCATGTCCGAGTCAGGATTTAATGTTGGGCCGCCCACATAGCAGGCCCCACACGAAGTCCCACCGCGTAAAGGCAATTTTTCATTTTTGCCTCGACTCCGTCGGCGCGGTGACCCTTCGTGCCCGAAGGAGCTGGTCATGTCAAACGATGCGGTCACAGGTAAATCCAATCGCAGATTGTTCCTCCGCAATGTCGCGCTGGTCAGCGCCGGGGCGAGCGCCACGAGCGTGCTGGGCCCGTTGACGGCGACGGAGGCGCACGCCGCCGTCTTCGCGCACCCGGGGCTGCTGCACACGAGTGCGGGCTTCACGGCGCTGAAGACCAGGACGACCGCGACGACAACGCCCTGGTCGTCGGGGTGGAACGCGGTGAAGGCGAACGCACGCTCGAAGACCGGCTGGTCGGCCCGGCCGGTGGCCGCGCTGAACACCGGTGGTACCGGCGAGAACTTCGCCCAACTGCTCGACGACGCGCACGCCGCGTACCAGAACGCGTTGTTGTGGAAGCTCACCGGGACGACGGCTCACGCGGACACCGCCGGCAATATTCTCAACGCCTGGTCGCAGACGCTGACATCGGTTTCCGGTGCACCGCTGATCGGGCAGACAGCCGGCATCTACGGCTTCGTGCTGGCGAATGCCGCCGAGATCGTCCGGGACCACAGCGGATTCGACGCGACCCGCTTCGCGACGTTACTGAAGAACGTGTTCTATCCGGCGAGCAATGCATTCCTGTCCGCAACGGTCGAATCCTGCGGTCCCGCGTACGCCGCGAACTGGAAACTGTCCCACATCGCCTCCGTGCTGGCGATCGGGGTTTTCTGTGACGACACCGCGATGGTCGACCAGGCGACGGCCCTCATCACCGGTACGCCCCAGCTCATGAACTCGATCCCCTACATGTGGGACGGCGGCGACTCGGACCGCTACTCGGTCACCGGGCTCGGCCTGCTCGCGGCCATCTGCGAAATGGCCTGGAGTCAGGGCCGGGACCTTTACGGGAGTCACGGCAACCGCCTGCTCGCGGCCAGCGAGGAGCTCGCCCGGTTCGAGCTCGCGCCTTCGGAGGCCCCGCCGCTCGGCACCTGGGGTACCTCGGCGACCAGCCCGGCCTGGGCGATCATCCACGACCACTACGTGACGCGGAAGGGTCTGTCCGCCCCCCAGACGGCCGTCCTCGCCAACAAGGCGCGCACCGAAGGCGGCGGCTTCGACCTGCTGGGCCTCGGGTCGCTCGCCTACGCCCTGTAGCAGCGCGCGTCCGCCGATTCCCCGTACCCGCTGGTCATTCGAGAGAGAAGAGTTCTGCCATGAAGTTCGTCACCAGAGCCGAATGGGGCGCCCGTCCGCGCGGGGAGAACGACGACCCGCCGATCACGTCCACCCGGGGCGTCAAGATCCACTATCTCGGTTCGCTCTACGCGATCCAGAGCCACCAGGACTGCGCGGCGAAGGTCCGGGACGTTCAGCTCGGCCACCAGAACGACGGGTACGCGGACATCGCCTACAGCCTGGCGGTCTGCCGGCACGGTTACGTCTTCGACGGCCGGGGCAAGAACCGACAGTGCGCGGCCAACGGCAACCAGACCCTGAACCGCAACCACTATGCGATCCTCGGGCTGGTCGGCACCGGAGTCGACACCTGGGGCACCTCCGGTTGGGGCATCTGGAACACCGCCGCCACCGCCGAGATGAAGCAGGGCATCCGCGAGGCCATCGCGTACCTCAGGTACTACGGCGGCGCCGGCACGGAGATCCTCGGCCACCGGGACGGTTACGCCACCGAGTGCCCCGGCCGGCACCTCTACGACCTGGTCAGGAGCGGGGCTCTCGAACCCGGCGGGAACAGCGGACCGATCGAGTACATCACCATGGCCGGGGACACCCTCGGCTCGATCGGCCGGAAGTTCAACGTTCCATGGTTGAGTGTGGCCACCGCGAACGGGCTCCCGATGATCGTGGGCGAGAACTACACGTTCATGCTCGGCGTCCGCCTCGTCATCCCGGGCCAGGGCTCCGACCTCGATCCCCAGACCGGCGGCTCCACCCCCATCGGCGGATACGTACCGTTCCCCGGCACGGAGTGGTTCAAGGGCCGGCCGAACAGCCGGGTCATCATGGCCATGGGCGTGCGGCTGGTCCAGGAAGGCTGCAACCCGTACCGGGTGGGCCCCGGCAGCCAGTGGTCGGACGTCGACCGGGACGCGTACGCGATGTGGCAGCGGAAGCTCGGCTTCACCGGCGCGGATGCCGACGGCTGGCCCGGTCAGACCACCTGGGACCGGCTGATGGTGCCGACCGAGGACGGCGTGTCGACCGGTCCGACCAGCTACGAGCCGTACCCGGGGGCGGCCTTCTTCCAGTCCAACCCGAACAGCTCGGTCGTGACGGCGATGGGCGTACGGCTGGTCGCCGAGGGCTGCGGCGCGTACCTGTCGGGCCCGGGACCACGCTGGAGCGACGCGGACCGCGCGTCGTACGCGAACTGGCAGCGGAAGCTGGGCTACACCGGTGCGGACGCCGACGGCCTGCCCGGCAAGACGACCTGGGACCAGTTGCGGGTTCCGCGCCAGGGCTCCGGCCCATACGAGCAGGGTGGCGCCGCCGGCAGCACCTATGAGCCCTTCCCCGGCGCCGAATGGTTCAGGACCAACCCCAACAGCACGATCGTCACCGAGATGGGCCGCCGCCTCATCGCGGAGGGCTGCGGCAGGTACACCTCCGGCGCCGGCGCCCAGTGGACCGAGGCGGACCGCCTCTCCTACGCCGCCTGGCAGCAGAAGCTCGGCTACACCGGTGCCGCCGCCGACGGCTGGCCGGGCAAGTCCTCCTGGGACCAGCTCAGGGTGCCGAGGTACACCAACCAGTACGAGCCCTACCCGGGTGCGACCTTCTTCCAGTCCAACCCGAACAGCGTCATCGTGACCAACATGGGCCGCCGCCTGGTCGCCGAAGGCTGTGGCCTCTACCGCGTCGGCCCCGGCGCCCAGTGGTCCGACGTCGACCGCCAGTCCTACGCCAAGTGGCAGCAGAAGCTCGGCTACACCGGTGCCGACGCCGACGGCTGGCCGGGCAAGAGCACCTGGGACCAGCTCCGGGTTCCGAAGAGCTGACCCTCGAACGGTCAGCGCACGGCGTACGGGCCGAAGCGGAGCAGACCGCGGGTGGAGGTCACCTGCGGTCTGCTCCGTACGGTCGTCGTCAGGGCTGGTGCGTCAGGCCAGGACGTAGTCCGAGTTCAGGACGTACGGCGCGGGCTGCTGGTCGTCCCGGCCGTCGTGACCCTGGGCGTCGCACTGCCGGGCCGCCACGATGCACCCGGTCACCATCGCGGCCAGGGTCCGATCGTCCCAGCCGTTGAAGAAGTCGTAGTGGAACGTGGGGCCGGCGCCGCTGGCGAAGCGCACCTTGGACATGTCACCGTTCACCGGCCAGGCCATCTTGAACTCGAGCTTCGGCACCGCGACCGGGTGGCTGTCGGGGCAGACCCAGCCGGCGGCGCCGTGGGTGTCGACCGGGTAGCTCATGTGGCGCTGGTGGTCGGGCGAGTCCAGGTGCTGGCCGTCCCAGCAGCTCGGCGCCTGGTAGCGGATGTTGAGCTTGACGCTGCGTTCAGTCGGGCAGGTCAGCGGAATGTTCTTGTTCTTGTAGCTGTCCCCGCACTCGAAGCCCTCCTCGGTGGCGGCGAGGAACTTGTCCGCGTCGGTGTTCTTGGCGTTCCCGACGACAAAACGCAGGCCCTTCGGGAACGGACGAACGCTCTGGTAGTCGGTCACGCCGGCCTTGTAGTAGATGGTCTGCAGGCCCTCCGGGTTGACCGGGGTGTTGCCGTTGAGCAGCGTCGGCATCCAGTACGCGGACAGGTCGCCCTTGGCCTTGCAGGTGGTCTGGCCCTTTTTCAGCGACTCCGCGGTCGAGGCCGCGTTCGTGGTGGTGTTACCCATGAACGTGTGCAGGTGCGAGGCCCCGGGCAGGTTCGGAAAGACGATGGGGTCGTCGCCAAGGTTGGTCCGGCTGACCGAGCAGTTTGCCTGGAACTCGTGGAAGCCGCCCTTGTTCGGCGGAACCTTGTGGGACGGCTTGACGTTTGTCACCGGGTCGGCAGCCATGATCCAACCGGCCGGACCGGCGGGAGCCGACGGCACGTCGGTCGGCTGACCCGCCGGCGAACTGGCCGGGGCGCCGGTCGGCGTGGCCGGCGGGGCAGTCCCTTGCACCGGGGTCGGGGGCTGGCCCATGCCCGGGGTGCCGGACTGCCCGGACGGGGTGGGCTGGGCGGCGGCCGGTCCCTTCGGCCCGCAGCCGGCTACCAACAATGCGACGGCTGTGACACCAACGGACACGGCAAGGCAACGCCATCGACGGGATCGTGCATGGAACACGGAGATGCCTCCTGAACAAAGGGGTCGTGGCGACGATGGTCACTCTTCCGAGCCCCAAAGGTTTGTTCAACCGGCTGCGGCCAGCCCTAAGACTGACCTAAAGATCTTCAACCCGTTGGCTGGTTCACTCGCCTCTTCGGGCGGAATCCGGAAATTTCTGTTATCCACCCGGAGGCATGCGCGGCATGCCTCCGGGTGCCGGAATCCGGCTCTGGTTCACGAGTGGGCCCACGGGCCGAATGCCCCCCGCCCGGGTCAGTCGCGGGCCTTGATCACCTCGTAGAGAGCCGTCCAGTTACTGGTGCCATGGCCGGCGGCGACGGCACGCTCGTAGTGCGACTTGACCGCCCTGGGTAATTCGAGGTCGACGCCGGCCTGCTCGCTCGTACGCAGGATGTGGTCGGCCGTCGCTCCCATCATCAGCACGGTGCTCAGATCACCGGGATGCTCGCCGGTCTCCAACTGACGGGCGGTCTGCTCGGCCGCGTCGCCGATCATCGCCGGAACGCCGGCGAGAAAGGTCAGCGCACCGGGCAGGAACTCCACCGCCGGGACACCGGCCGCCGTGACGAGTGCCGTGGCGTGGAGCAGGCTCGACAGCGTGCTGAGGAACACGTCCAGATGTGCCTGGTAGAAGAGCTGCGCCAGCCCGGGGTCGGCGCCGAGGTACTTCGGTTCACCGATCAGCCTCAACACGGGTTCGTGGGCGTCGAACACCTCCTCCGGTCCGCTGTAGAACACGTACGCGTCAGGGGTCCCGACCACGGGAGCGGGCACCATCACCCCGCCGGTCAGGAAGCGGGCCCCCTGTTTCGCCGCCCAGTCCGAGGCCGCGCGGGACAACTCGGGGGTGTCGGAGCTGAGGTTGACGATGACCCTGCCGGCAAGGACGTCCCGGTGCTCGGCGTCGGCGACGGTCGGACCGAGGATGTCGTACATCGCCTGATAGTCCGTGAGGCTGAGAATGGTCACGTCGCTCGCGGCGACGGCGGCCGTCGGGTTGGGTGCGAGCGTGGCGCCCGCGGTGACGAGGTCGGTGGCGCGGCTCGGCGTACGGTTCCACACCGTGACGGGGTGACCGGCCCTGATCAGCCTGGCAGCCATCGCGCGGCCCATCGGACCGAGGCCGATCACCGTCACCGGGCTGAGGTCGGCCGTGGCGGTCATCGGGTGCTCCTCATTTCCTCGAAGACACGGTCGGAACCTTGCGGGCCGTACCCGGCGGTGATCTGCCGGCGTACGAGGTCGTGCACGGGACGCAGCACCTCGATGCTCACCCCCTGGTCGATGCTCGCCTGCACGATCGCGTCGAGCGCGGACCGGGTGAACTCCAGACTCTGTTGGCCCTCACCGGCATAGTCCCGGGCGTCGATGATGGCGGCGGTGCTTGCGAAGGACCCGGTCATGGCGGCGAGAAACGGTGCGGCCCGGGTGGCGAAATCCGTCGCGGACACGCCTTCCGACCCGACCATCGCCGCACCCTGCCTGAAGCCGGCGAACATCGTGTACATGCCGGCGAGGAGTGCCAGGTCGTAGAGCGAAGCCATACCGGCGTCGGTTCCGAAGTAGGTGCTCTCACCCCAGAGATCGAGCAGGGCCCGGTGGTTCTCGAAGGCGATGGCCGAGCCACTGTAGAAGAGCGCGGATCCGGGTCCGCCGATCATCGCCGGGACGGCCATGATGGCTCCGTCGAGGTAGTCGATGCCGAACCCGGCCGCCCAGGTGGCAAGCTCGCGGGCCTCGCTCGGCGTCGTGGTCGTGAGGTTGACCAGGGTACGACCGGACAGGCGCGCAGCGACCGGATCGAGCACATCATGCACTGATCGGTGATCGAGCAGGCACGCCACGATCACGCCGTCACCCGCGACGGCCTCCTCGACGGTGCTCGCATCGGTGGCACCGCGCCCGGCGAGGCGCTGTGTCCGGTGGGGTGTGCGGTTCCACACGATGGTGGGTCTGTCGGCGTCCAGCGAGGCCGTCGCAAGCGCACCGCCCATCGCTCCCAGTCCCAGGAACGTGGTGTTGCAGGTCATCAAATTTCCTTCGGTTTTGTCCGATGGTCCGTATTGGCGCGCCGCTGGCAATGCTCCGCCCACACTCGCCCGCCGGACAAGTACCTACTAATTTGTTCAATACTCACTTCGGGGTAAGTATTAGCTGCGACCAGGGATATCTCGGGAGGATCCAATGACAACGGGTGCAAGGCGCGGGCCGTACATCTGCGGCATCGACGCCGCCATGGACGTGGTGTCGGGAAAGTGGAAGTCGCTCATCCTGTGGGAGCTCGCCAACTACGGCGCGCGCCGCTTCGGCGAACTGAAGCGTGGCCTGCCCGGCGTCAGCGAGAAGATGCTCATCCAGCACCTGCGCGAGATGGAAGAGGACGGGCTGGTCCATCGCGAGGTGTACCGCCAGGTCCCGCCGAGGGTGGAGTACTCCCTCACCGAACAGGGCAGGTCGCTCAACGAAGCCCTGGGGGCGCTCGGCGAGTGGGGAACCGCCCGCTCCGCGCGCCTCGCCGCCGAGGAAGCTGCCGTCTCGGCGTAACGGCTGGTCCCGACGGTTCGCGCACCGCCCCGGTCCGTTGCCCGGCGAGGGGATCCGCGGGGCAGCTCTACGGAAACTGCCCTGACCCGGGTGCCGGAGGTGGACCTGGTGTGGTGCTGTCCACCGCCGGTCCGGGAGCAGGTTCGCTCAGCGAGCGGGGGTGGAGAAGCGCTGTGGGGTCGCGGTGCCGTGGACACGCTTGGCGTGGGCGGCGTAGGCGCGGCGACCGACGATCGGCACGATCAGCCGAACCAGCAGCGGAGCCTCGGCGAGAACGCCCTTGATCACCTCGGGGTCCCCCTCGTACATCGTCATACCGGTGATCAGCGCAAGGTACTTCTTCGGGGTCACGCGCCTTCCGTGCTCGCCCATCTCCTTCCACTCCGCAGCGGTGACGTACTTCTCCGCCAGCGGCAGAAGCTGACTCTCCTCCGTCGCCAAGTGCTCCATCAGTGCCGCGCGCAGCCGTTCGAAGGCAGCGGCGAGTTCGGCACCACCCCGTGCGGTGGCCCGCCAACCTGGAAGCAGCCTGGACACCTCCGCGTTGGCCGCTTCGATGGCGTGGTGCTGCGCGTGCATGGTGGGAACGATGGCCTCGGCCTCCGCACCGCCCCGCTCGCTCAGCCGAGGCCAGAGCAGCAGGTCCTCGCCCTCGTGGTGCTGGTGCAGAATGCCGCACACCATGCTGGCGTGTTCGCCGACGACCTCGGCGCGTTTGGTGTCACCTGGAGCAACGTCCTGGATGAGCTTCGGCATCAAGCTGATCTCACGACGGAGGTTGGCGTGCGCCATGTACATGTCGCGTACGTCGGCCATTGGTTCGTTGCGGTTCGGGTTCACTTCGACCTTTCCTGATGGAATCTGCCTATGTACCTGTTCGCGCGTTTTAGGGTGATATCTGGGCCGCTGATCTCGGCCCATGCCGCCCGAGAAGCCTGCCCGACGCCACTTGCAGGCGATTTGGAGATCACCAACGCGTATCCCCCTGTACTCAGGCAGCCCCGGAAGGCAACGGAACGGCCGCCGGACGGGAAGGAGCCACTGTCAGGCGGCGAGCGCGGACTCCGCCTCCGCCAGCCAGTACGGCGCGTCCCACCGGCGGGCCACCTCCGCCGCCAGCCTGAAGTGCCGCGCCGCCTCCTCGGTACGGCCCTGCAGGCGGAACAGCTCGCCGAGCGTCAACGCCACCGGGCGCAACGTGAACGCGGTGCTGGAGAAACCGGCCAACTGTTCCCGGACCGGGAGCAGTTCGTCGATGACGGGCTGGGCCAGGTCCGTGCGGCCCAGCGCCACGACAACCATCGCCCGCGCGGTGAGAGCAAGCGACTGGAGGTAGTCGGGACGGTAGGGGTGCACCCCGAACGGCACGGTCCTGGCCTCCTCGACCCGGCCGCTCTCGATGAGCGCCAGCGCCAGCAGGTCGTCGACGATCGGACCCAGCATCTCGCGCGCGACCCGGGTCGGCTCCAAATACTCACCAAGACGCCGCTGAGTGATCAGCAGGGTCGTGGTGGCGGAGAAGCGGAGGCTGTCGGCGTGTAGTGAGCCCTGTTGTTGCATTTGTTCGGCGGCTTCGTCGTAGCGGCGCTGCGCGGTGGTGAAGTCGCCGGCGATGTGTGCGAGTGCGGCCTGGGTGGCGAGGCCGATCCCGATCGCCTCGTGGAGCCGGTAGGTGCTGACCATCGCTTCCTGCCGGGCGATGCTGGCGCGTAGTTCCTCTGGTTGGTTGAGCGCGGTGGCGCTCTGGCTCAGCGTCTGCTCGGCCAGCCAGTGGTAGGTCACCAGGCCATGCTCGGTGGCGAGATCGCGAAGTTCCCACGCCAGGTCCCGCCGCTGCGGCGCCTCCAGGTCGAACCGCATCGTACGGAGCCGGGCAGCGAGCCCGAGAGCACGCAGTTCGGGGTCGTCGAACCCGCGCGAGATGGCCAGCGCCTCCAGCCCCGCCGCCGGGCCACGGGGGTCGTCCTCGCCGTCGAGCTCGTTGGTCAACGCCTCCAGCAGCCGACAACGGTCCACCGGATCCAGGTCGTCCCTGCCCAACAACCTGGTGAGCAACTCGACGACCCGGTGGTCCACCACCCCGTACGCGCGGATCAGCCACGGTGTCGCGACCTTCCACGCGGTGAACGCCGCGACGAGCAACTCGTCCCGACCCGAAGCGGCGGCGATCTCGACCGCCCGGGCACGAGAATCCCGGGCCGCGGCCACCGCCCCGGCACGCGCCTGGGCACGCAACAGACGGCCCAGCAGATCCACCCGCAACGCGTCACGATCCCCGGGGACCGCATCGGCGCTAACGACGGCGTTGGTGAGCAACTCGATCGCCGCGTCGTACGCGTACCGCCGCTGCGCCAGCTCAGCCGCACGTACCGCGTAGTCCACCGCGAGCCCGGCGGTGTCCGACGACGCCGCCCGGGCGTAATGGTGAGCCAACACCGGAAAGTCATCAGGACGCAACCGGCGGATACAGGCCGCGACCCGGGCGTGCATCCGGGCACGACGCAGCCGGGACACGTCGGTGTAGATGGTGTCGCGGACCAGACCATGCACGAACCGCACCCGCCCCGGCGCCGGTTCGATGAGCAACCCGGCGACCAGCCCCGCCTCCAACCCGTCCAGAACAGTGCCCTCGTCCGCGTCGGCGGCCTCGACAAGCGTCTCCACATCCGCCTCCCGACCCGCGACAGCGGCGAGACGCAACACCGCCACCGCCGACTCCGGCAACCGGGAAAGACGCCGACGCAACACGTCACGCACCCCCTCCGGCACCTCCGACGTCGCCACCAACGCACCCTCGGAAGCAAGCAACTGGGCCGACTCCCGAACATAGAACGGATTCCCACCAGTGCGCTCGGCCAACGCCGCAACCGTGTCCGGGTCGAGCGTCGTCCGGATGAACGAGCCGATGAGCCGATGCACGTCGGTTGCCGCGAGTCCGCCGAGCTGTATCCGCCGGGGTGACCGGCGAGCCAGGGAGGCCAAGCTCTCGGCGAGCCGGTCACTGTTGTCCGCCGGCCGGAACGCAACGACAAACAAAATCGCCACGTCGGTCAACTCAGCGGCGCTGGTCAACAACAGCAACGTCTCCGCGTCAGCGGCGTGCAGGTCATCAAGGAGGATCGCGACCGGTCTGCGGGCCGCTGCGGCACGCAGCCACGTCACGACCGCACAATGCAACCGGAACCGACCGGCGGCAACGTCACCACCGACCTCGCGATCGGTGTCATCGAGCAGCGGCGCGAGCGCCGGCGCGAGATCCCCCGGCGGCACCTCCTCAGCCAGCCGCCGAAGCACCTCGACCCACGCCCACGCCGGCGGAGCACCCTCAACCTCCGGACACCGCCCAACCGTGACCAACCAACCCTGGCCGGCGAGCTCCCGCCGAAAACGGGAAAGCACACTCGTCTTACCAGCACCCGCCTCCCCGGTCAGCAACACGATCCGTGGCCCCCCGCTGACCGCCTCGGCCGCCGCCTCCCCGAGAACCGCCAGCTCCGCCTCCCGACCGACGAACAACTCATCCGGCGCTGCCATGGCCGATCGCTCCGCGTCCGGTCGCGCCGGAGGCGGGGGGACGGCACGGTCGTACGGCACAGCCGGCACCGTTGCCATTGTTCCTGCCACCGGCGGCAGCAGGTCGAGGCGCTGACCCAGGATCGCCTGCTCCAACTCGACCAGCGCCGGTCCCGGATCCAGGCCGAGTTCCCTCACCAGAGTCGCCCGCGCCCGACGCAGCGCCGCGAGCGCGTCCCCCTGCCGACCGGTACGCCACAACGCCAACGCCAACAGCCGCCAGCTCTCCTCCCGCAACGGCGCCTGCCGCGTCAACACCTCCGCCTCCGGCACCGCCTCCGCCGCACTCCCCGTACGCAACCTCACATCAAGAAGCAACTCCCGAGCCACCAGGCGCAACTCCCCCAGCCGCAGCACCTCCGACCGCGCCCACGGCTCCCCAACGAACTCCGCGTACGCGTCCCCACGCCACAATCCGAGCCCGGCCTCCAGCAGCCGGCGGGCCTGGACCGGGTCGGTGACACTGACCGAACGCGCCTCGGCCAGCAGCCCCTCGAACCGCCAGGCGTCAACATCCTCGGTCGGCACCCGAATCGCGTACCCAGGCGGTGCGGTCACCAGCAGCCGGGCCGGCGCCCGACGCTCACGGGACGGCTCCAACAGCCGCCGCAGATTCGAGACGTACGCCTGGAGGGAGGCGATCGCCCGGGGAGGCGCCTCGTCCCGCCACAGGTCATCGATCATCCGATCGATGGAAACAACCTCACCACGAGCAGACAGCAGCAGGGCGAGTACGGCACGCTGGCGGGGTCCCCCGAGATCGACCGCATCGCCCCCGTCGACCTCGACCTCGAACGGTCCAAGCACCCGAAGCAGCATGACCTGGACAATGTTAGCCGTACCGGGTGACTTCGGTGCCAGGCGCCGCCTGCATCAGGTGGCAGCAACCTGGGCCGATCTCCCAGCCCAGCGCTACGCCGTCTCCGACTGCTGGCCACATGCACGCAGGATTGAGCGGGTTCTTGTGGAAGGTGAACCGATCAAGTGACGACGCAGGTCATCGTGCTCAACGGCGGTTCCAGCTCGGGCAAGTCCGGGATCGTCCGGTGCCTCAAGCACCTACTGCCGAGCCCCTGGATCGACCTCGGGGTCGACGATCTGATCGACCGGCTGCCACCGTCCATGGTTACGTTCGGGCAGCAGGGCGAGGTCATCCTGAACGAGGGCTTCGGCGACATGCAGCATGCCTGGAGGGTCGGCATCGCCGCGATGGCGAGGGCCGGGGCGCCCGTCATCATCGACGACGTGTTTCTCGGCGGCGCGGCCTCCCAAGAGCGTGCTCGCGTGTACTTGGAGGGCCTCAAGGTGCTGTGGGTCGGGGTGCGCTGCGCCCCGGACATCGCCGCTGGCCGGGAGATCGCAAGAGGTGACCGGGTGATCGGGATGGCGGCGTCACAGGCTGAGATCGTGCACCAGGGTGTCGTCTATGACGTGGAGGTCGACACCAGCCACACCGAGTCCCTGGACTGCGCGCGCACCATCGCCGCCTACGTGGTCTGATGCGGGCTCCAGCAGCACGGGCACAGCCGCCCCGTCAGCGACAGACTCAATGAGACCCGGCACAGCGCGTCGCCGCCACGACGAGACAAAGCACCGAACCCCCCACGGCCCTGGGCGCGACCCTCAGCCCGACGACGTCGCCGGCCAGTGAGCTGAGCAACCTGCCGCCGGTCGAGCTCACCGTCTCCGCCGCGCTGAAGATCTCACCGGCCCGTATCGCCACCACCTATGTCTACGACGTTGACGGCAACGTCGTCTATCAGTCGTGGGGCAGCGGAGATCAGGCCGAGGACGGCACCCTCACCGACTACCTCTACCTGGGCTGGTACGGACTCGCGGTCGGCGAATACACGATCGGCTTCACCCCGACCAACGTGGCCGAGCGCACCACCAGCTACGGCGTGCCGGCGACCCCTCCAGCGAGCCCGTGCCTGGCGGACCGCTGGTCTTCGCCATCAAGGAAGGCTGTTCAGCGGTGTGCGCCCCTACCTGTCAATGAGACGGCGGGGGCGCACACGCCCACAGGCGACGATCAACACACCATCATGTACGCACGCCCGCCGAGCGCAAGACGGCCGGCTCCCGCGCGCACGTGCGGGGATCGAGACACTGACCGGATCGACCTCACAGCTCACGGCTCATCTGACCGCAGCGGTTCGGGCACCGCCAATCCGGTTGACGTTTCTCAACCGCGGTCACGCAGGTCTTGCTTGAACCTGGCGAGTGTCCCTCGATCGGACGTCGTCGGGATGTCACCCCCGACTGTCAGCCTGGCGGAGCATCGCGTCTGTTTCGGGGTCGGTCATGATCTCCCGGACCTCTTGCGCGCAGCGGCAACCGACGGCGATCTTGGCCGCCCACCCCAGCGCCTCTTCGCGTGAGGCCACGTCGACGACCACGAACCCGCCAATGACCTCCCTGGTCTCCGGGTAAGGGCCGTCAGTGACCATCCCGTCCGTGGCCACGATGCTCGCCGTCTGCCTTTGCAGTCCGCCGCCGAACACCCACACGCCGGCGTCCACGGCCTCCTGGACCACCGCGTGCGAGGCCTTGCCCACGTCGGCCCAGTCCTCGTCGGGGATGTGGTCCATCGCGCCGTCATTGAACGAGATCAAGTACCGGGTCATCCCATGACTCCCTTGTCCCGGGCGGCCTCCTCCGGCCGCCTTCCACCTGATCTACGAACGACTCGCCCCGGATCCGACGCCACGCCAGAAGAAATTCTCACGGAATCTCCGCCGCTCGGCGCTCGCGAGCGTCATGTCGGCCCTGTTGAAAAACACATCTCGCGTGACGAGGACGGCAGGTCCCTGGTTGGCAGGTCTGGTTGCCACGGCCTCGGACTGCTTGGCCGCCACCGTGTGACCACGTCGTAGACCTCGGCGTGTGTATTCGCCAAGTTCACGCGGCACTTATCCAAACGGTTCGGCCACCGCTACGTCCGGTCTCACGTTTGCCCAGCTCAGCGCTATTGATGGGAAGGGCGGGACTCGAACCCGCGACCGAGGGATTATGAGATCAAGTTGAGGGTCTAGCAGCAAGAACGGCTCTCGACATCTCGCACCGCTCCCCGCCGCCCGTCGACCTTTTGCGGACCAGATGCGGACCGCTCCCCTGTCGACGCCGCGAAGCTCACTGCAGCTTCGGCAGCACATCCTCATGCGGCCAGACCTCGGCGAGCACCTTGGCCAGACCGGGGTACTTGGTGGGGCGGGCGGGACTCGAACCCGCGACCGAGGGATTATGAGTCCCCTGCTCTAACCTGCTGAGCTACCACCCCTTGTGGTGCGGGAATGGTAACCCGCGCGCCCGGTCGCCCACTGACCGCGCACGGGCGGCGGTAAGCACCCCGCCACGGCCACGCGGACGGACCGGCATCGCGAGAATAACAGCGGGGGCGCACCGCTTGCCCACGGCTCAGCTCCCTGGCACCAGGTGGCGCACGATGGCGGCGCCGGCCCGCCAGCCGCTGGCCAGGGCACCCTGGATCGACGGACTGTCCCGGTGGTCGCCGGCCACGAACACCCCGTCGCCGAGATCGACCGCCTGGCGCAGCCGCCCCTGCCTCGGCGCAGCGGCCGGCAGGGCGGCCGGCAGACGCACCGTCTCCAGATGCTCCCAGTGATCCGTACGGCAGCCGTAGAGCCGGGCCAGTTCGGCGCGGACGATCGGCTCCGGTGGCGGCGTCGGGCCGACCACCGAGGTTGCCACCAGGTGCCGACCGGGTGGGGCGTACGTGGGTGCGGCGCGGCTGATCACGACGGTGTTCGCCACGATCTCCCGCCGGTCGCCGTCGAGCAGCAGGACCGGTTCGTCCAGCGGTGCGGCACCGACCGAGTGGTAGAAGGTGCTGAGGGCCCGGGTGCGTACCGGGCCGAGAGTGGGAATCAGTTCGGTTGCCGTACCCGGATCGGTGGCGACCAGGACGGCCCGGCAGCGGATCTCGCCGTCCGGGGTGCGGACCCGGCCGGGGTTGATCGAGGTGACCGGTGTGCCGAGTCGCAGCAGGGTACGGGGCAACGGTGCGGCGACCGCCGCCGGCAGGGCTCCCATCCCGTCCGCGGGTACCCCGATCCTGCCCCTCACGAAGGAGCGGGCGATCAGTGCGGTGACGTGGCTGGAGGTGTCCAGGGCCCGGTCAGCGAGTACGCCGGAGAGGAACGGTCGGAGCAGTTCCTCGATGATCCGGTCGGAGAGACCGGCCCGGCGCAGGGCCCGCTCGGTGCTCTGCTCGGGTGTGTCGAGCAGGCGGTGTACCGGGGTGGCGGCGCAGCTCGCGGCGAGCGCGGCGAGTCGGAGCCGGTCGCGGAAGGTGCCGATGTCGGCCGACGCCGACAGGGGTGCCGCGATCGGGTCGCGTAGCGGGTTGCTGAGCCGGTGCAGTCGGCCGTTGCGGCGGACCAGGACCCCGGAGGTGAAGAAGCCGAGCCGCAGGGTGTGGAGGTCGAGCAGGGTGCCGAGCCGGGGGTAGGCGGTGTTCAGCACCTGGAAGCCCCGGTCGAGCAGGTAGCCGTCGATCCGGTCGGTGGCGACCCGGCCACCGAGCCGTTCGGTCGCCTCGACCAGGAGCCACGGTACGCCGGCCCGGTGCAGCCGGCGGGCGGCGGCCAGGCCGGCGAGGCCGCCTCCGACGATCACCACATCGGTGTCAGCGGGCATGGCGGGCACGGTAGTCGGGTTGTTCCGGCTGGTCGACCCGGCGCAGCCGGCTCGGCCACCAGATCGCCGGTCCGATGTGGTGGGCGAGTGCCGGGACCAGCAGGGAGCGGACCACGATGGTGTCGATGAGGACGCCGAGGGCGACCGCCAGGCCGAGTTCCACCAGGACCACCAACGGGAGTACGGCCAGCGCCGAGAAGGTCGCGGCGAGTACCACCCCGGCGGAGGTGATCACTCCACCGGTGACGCAGAGCCCGCGCAGGACGCCGGGCCGGGTGCCGTGTTTCAGGGACTCCTCGCGTACCCGGCTCATCAGGAAGATGTTGTAGTCGACTCCGAGGGCGACCAGGAAGACAAACGCGAAGAGCGGGAACGAGGAGTCCACCCCGGGGTAGTCGAACCCGTGGCTGAAGAGCACCGCGCAGAGTCCCAGGGTGGCGGCGAAGGAGAGCACCACGGTGACGATGAGCAGCAGCGGTGCGAGCAGTGACCGCAGCAGCAGGGCGAGGATCACCGCGATCACGCCGAGCACGGTCGGGATGATCACGTTCTGGTCCCGGTCGGCCGCGTCGTTGGTGTCGATGGTGATCGCGGTGAAGCCGCCGACGACCGCCCCGGCGCCGGGCACCGCGTGTACGGCTTCGCGTAGCTGCCGTACGGTCTGCCGGGCCGCACCGCTGTCCGCTTCCTCGGTGAGGGTCGCCTCCAGTTGGACCCGCCCGTTGACGACCTTGGGTGGGGCGGCTGTGCCGGCAGACGGGTCGGCCTGACCACCGGCACCGGGTGCGGCGGTGAGCGGCTGTACCCGCGCCACTCCGGGTACCGCGCGCGCGGCGGCGGCCACCTCGTCGGCGCGGTCGGCGCTGACGAAGATGGTGGTGGGGCTGCCGAGCCCGCCCGGGAAGTGCCGGTCGATGATCTCCTGCCCGTTGACGGAGTCGGTCCGGTCGGTGAACTGGTCGGCCTGGCCGAGGTTGGTGGCACCGAGCTGGGTCAGGCCGGTGGCGAGCGCGATCAGCACGGCGGCAGTGATCGGCCAGATCAGCCGGGCGCGGCGGCCGACGAAGGCGCCGATGGCCCGCCAGAGTCCGCCGGCCCGGTCGGTGGTGCCGGCGTACGGGACCCGTGGCCAGAACGCCCACCTGCCGCCGAGCAGCAGCAGCGCGGGCAGGAAGGTGAGCATGACCACGAGGGTCACGCCGACGCCGACGGCGGTGACCGGGCCGAGCGCCCGGTTGGAGTTGAGGTCGGACAGGAGCAGGCAGAGCAACCCGGCGATGACGGTGCTGCCGGAGGCGAAGATGGCCGGGCCGGCGCCGCGCCAGGCGGCGATCATCGCGTTGAGCGTACGGGGATGGTGGTGCAGTTCCTCCCGGTAGCGGGCGATGAGCAGGAGCGCGTAGTCGGTGCCGGCACCGAAGACGAGCACGGTGAGGATGCCCTGGGCCTGCCCGTTGAGTTTGATGACGTCGTTCGAGGCGAGGACGTAGACGGCGAGCGAGGCGACCACGTACGAGACGCCGGCGGCGAGCAGCGGGATGATCCAGAGCACCGGGCTGCGGTAGACGATGAGCAGGATCACCAGCACCACGACGAGGGTGACCAGCAGCAGCGGCCCGTCGATCGAGGAGAAGACGGCGACCAGGTCGGCGAGGAGCCCGGCCGGTCCGGCGACCTCGACGACGAGGCCGTCGGCGCCCGGCCCGGTGACGTCACGCAGTTCGTCGACCGCCCGGTGGATCCGGTCGCCGCCGTTGCCGCTGGCGTCGATCGGCACGATCAGTTGCACCGCCTGGCCGTCCTCGCTCGGCACCGGCGGTGGCAGCGGGGTGACCACGCCCGGGACCTGGGCGAACCGGGTCGCGTCGGCCGTCACCTTCTGCCGATCGACGTCGGTGATGCCACTGGCCCGTTCGTAGACCACCAGCGCGGGGGTGGTCTGCCGGTCGGTGAAGTCGTTGGCGAGCCGGTCGGCCCGGGTGGCTTCGGCGTCGGCGGGCAGGAAGGCCGCGTTGTCGTTGGTGGCCACATCGCTGAGGCGCCCGCTGTACGGGCCGGCGAACGCGGCCAGCGCGAGCCAGCCGAGCACCACCGCGACCGCGACCAGCGTGCCGATGGCGCGGTGCCGGATCGCCCACATCTTCCACCCCCGCCGCATCTCTTCAGATACGACGATGCCCGTCGGCGTGGCCGACGGGCGGGATTGTGGAGAAAGCTCCCCCGTTTGGACTCGAACCAAAAACCTGCCGGTTAACAGCCGGCTGCTCTGCCAATTGAGCTACAGGGGATCGTGAGGTTGCCGGATCTGGATCTCTCCGACGCCCTTGCGACGGCATAAGAGTACAGGACTTCCCGGGGGTCTGCGCTACGGGGTTATCGGCGGCACGACCCTACCCCGATATCCGGACAAAATGTCGCGCCTGCCACGAACAGGCATGAGCTTCCAGGAGTATGGGTAGGTACTTGAGCACAGACGACGCAGGCGCGACGCAGTTGCCCATCCGGACCTCGGAGGGCGCAACGGCGCGTCAGGCACGAAAGGAGCCGCCATGCGCGGAAAGCTGTGGTTCATCGGCGGGCTGGCAGCGGGTTTCGTCCTCGGCGCCCGCGCCGGCCGGGAGAAGTATGAGGAACTGGTCGTCCGGGGCCGCAAGGTGCTCGACCACCCGACGGTGCAGGAGGCGGCCGGGGTGGCCCAGGCCCAGGCCAACCGGCTCTACGCCGAGGGCAAGGACCGACTCAGCCACACCCGGCTGGGCGAGAAGCTGGGCCAGGTCACGACGGCCAACGGCAACACCACCGAACTGACCTCCACCGGCGCCGGGTCGACGACGACCCCGGCCAATCGGGGCACCAACCCGTCCGGCAGCGGAACGGGCAGCGCCTCGTTCTGACCCGGGGTAAGGAAAGGCCCCTTGTTATCGCTTTCCGTATAGGAAGGGCCCCTTCCTAACGCGCCATCGGGCGCGACGGGTACGGCAAGGGCCGGCCGCCATCGGCGACCGGCCCACCGCCGTGCCTGTGCGCGGGTCGGCCCGTACGTCAGTCCTTGCTGGCGAAGGCGGCGTCGAACGCGGCGGCCGGGGCGTCGAAGGCGAGCCGGCGGACGAACTGGAGCGCCTCCGGGGCGCCGACGAGCCGGTCCATGCCGGCGTCCTCCCACTCGATCGAAATCGGGCCGTCGTAGCCGATCGCGTTCAGTGCCCGGAAGCAGTCCTCCCAGGGGACGTCGCCGTGGCCGGTGGAGACGAAGTCCCAGCCCCGGCGCATGTCGGCCCAGGGCAGGTGGGAGGCGAGCCGGCCACGCCGGCCGTCGCCGGTGCGTACCTTCGCGTCCTTGCAGTCGACGTGGTAGATCCGGTCGGCGAAGTCGAAGATGAAGTTCACCGGGTCGAGTTCCTGCCAGACGAAGTGCGACGGGTCCCAGTTGAGCCCGAACGCCGGGCGGTTCCCGATCGCCTCGAGGGTCTTCTTCGTGGTCCAGTAGTCGTACGCGATCTCGCTGGGGTGGACCTCGTGCGCGAAGCGGACGCCGACCTCGTCGAAGACGTCGAGGATCGGGTTGAACCGGTTGGCGAAGTCCTCGTACCCCTTCTCGATCATCGACGGCGGGACCGGCGGGAACATGGCCAGGGTGTGCCAGATCGACGAACCGGTGAAGCCGACGACGGTCTTCACCCCGAGCTTCGCGGCTGCGCGGGCGGTGTCCTTGAGCTCCTCGGCGGCCCGCTGGCGGACCCCCTCGGGTTCCCCGTCGCCCCAGATCCGGCCGGGCAGGATGCCCTGGTGCCGCTCGTCGATCGGGTGGTCGCAGACCGCCTGGCTGAGCAGGTGGTTGGAGATGGTGAAGACCTGGAGGTTGTACTTGGCCAGGGTCTCCTTCTTACGCTCGACGTACGACTCGTCGGCGATGGCCTTGTCGACCTCGAAGTGATCGCCCCAGCAGGCGATCTCCAGGCCGTCGTAGCCCCATTCGGAGGCGAGCCGGCAGACCTCCTCGAACGGGAGGTCGGCCCACTGGCCGGTGAAGAGCGTGATGGGTCGCGCCATTGTCCTTCTCCCCTGTTGGATACCTGGGATTCCCGACGGGCACCGCAAAGGCGGTGTCCGTGGACGGGCGCGAGGGAGGCCGGTCCGGCCGTACGGCATACCGGAGGAGGCGGAGCCGGCGTGTGCGTACGCACCTGGGCGAGCGGGTTGCGCCTCCCGCTGCTCACCGGCGGTCTCCTGGGTTGCCAAGACCCACTCTATTCCCCGCTCCTGGATGTAAGGAAGGGCCCCTTGTTAACGCTATGCGTTAACAAGGGGCCCTTCCTTACATCGCGGGCGTTACGCGGGGAGGGTCCAGCGCTGGTTGGCCGCGCCGAGGCAGTCCCAGAGGTGTACGTCCTGGCCGTCGGCGGAGCTGTTGTTCGACACGTCCAGGCACTTGCCCGAAGTCGGGTTGCGCAGCGAACTGTCGGCCGCGTTCGGGACCCAGTTCTGGGCACCGCTCGCGTTGCAGGTCCAGAGCTGGATCTTGGTGCCGTTCGCGGTGCCGCTACCGTTGATGTCCAGGCACTTGCCCAGCGCCCGCAGGGTCTGACCCTGCACGGTCCAGGTCTGGCGCGGCGTACCGGCGCAGGTGTTGATCTGGACCTGGGTGCCGTCGGCGGTGGCGCCGCCGTCGACCTCCAGGCACTTGCCGGCCAGGCCGACGACCGGGCCGGTGCCCGGGGTCGGGCCGGGGCCACCGCCGCCACGGACCAGGGTGAGGTCGTCCACGTCGAACAGGCCGGTGCCGTTGCCGGTGAAGGTCAGGTACAGGTTCTGGGTGCTGGCGGGCACGTTCGACAGGTTGGTGGTGACGTCGGCGAAGGTGTTCCAGCCGCCGGTGTTCGGCACCGCCACCGAGCCGAGGATCGGACCGGTGGTCGAACCGGTACGGACCTGGATGGCGCCACCGGCGCCACCGGACACGACCCGGGACCGGAACGAGGTGACCCCGGTCAGGTTCAGCCCGTTGTACGCCGCCCAGTCGCCGTTGTCGATGTAGCCGATGGTCGAACCACCGTTCGCGCCGGTCTTGCCGACCACCTGCACGCCACCGGTCGAGTTGAACGCCTCGGCCTGCACGGTGGTGTTACCGGTCGGCGGGTTCGGCGGCTGGGTGCCGAGTTCCTTGATCCGGACGTTGCGGAACGACACGTCGTCGCCCGTACCGTGGTTCTGCAGGCCGATGTAGCCGGCCAGCGACCGGACCGGGTTGGTGTTGGTGAAGTCGTTGATCTGCACACCGTTGAGGTAGATCCGCAGTCGCTCGCCCTCGACCAGCAGCTCGTAGTTGTTCCACTCCCCCGGCGGGTTGAGCGCCGCGTCCCGGGCGGCGATGTCGGCCGACTTGAAGGTGTAGACCGCGCCGGTGGTGCGATCGGCCGCGTCGGTCGCGTCGATCTGGATCTCGTAGCCGTTGTCCACCGCCGACCAGGGGTCGGTCGAGGACGGGAAGCCGATGAAGATGCCCGAGTTGTCGTCGCCGTCCATCTTCCAGTCGAGCTTCAACGAGTACGACGAGAACTGCTTCGCGTTGTACCAGTAGAGGCCCATTCCACCGACCGAGGTGAGGGTGGCGTCGGTGTTGGTGAAGTTGCCCGGACCCGCCTGCGACCAGCCGGTGGTGGAGCCGTTGTAGAGGGTGGTGTAACCGGTCTCCGGCCGGCAGTCGGCCTTGGTCCGGCCGGCCGCGTACCGGATGCCGCCGAGCAGGTGGGCCCGGAACGCCGGCTCGGCGTACGTCGACTGGGTGTGCCCGGCGCCGGTGTAGAACGACCGGCCGCCCTCGTACGTCTTGCACCACGAGTGCGGGTGGTCGGCGCCCATCCCGCCCCCGGAGTACGACGACTCGTCGAGCGTGGCGAGCACGCGGGCGGTGGACCGGACGTTGGTCCGGTAGTTGTACCACTCGTCGGTGCGGGTCCAGGTCTGCGGCAGGGTGGCGGTGGCCGCCGTCGCCCGGTTCTCCACCTTGACGTTCGCCTGCTGGATCGCCGGGTGCGAGGCGAACCAGGCGCCGACGAGGTTGCCGTAGAACGGCCAGTCGTACTCGGTGTCGGCGGCGGCGTGCACGCCGACGTACCCCTTGCCGCTGCGGATGTAGGACTCGAAGGCGGTCTGCTGGGTGGCGTTGAGCGCGTCACCGGTGGTGTTGAGGAAGACGACCACCTCGTACTGGGCGAGGTTGGCGGTGGTGAAGGCTCCCGCGTCCTCGGTGGCGGTGACGGTGAAGCTGTTCGCCGCGCCAAGCTCGCGGATGGCCTGGGTGCCGACCGCGATCGAGTCGTGCCGGAAGCCGGCGGTCTTGGAGAAGACCAGGACGTCGTATGGAGCGTCCGCGGCACTGGCCGGGGTGGCGGGTGTGGTGCAGGCGATGACGGCGAGTGCCGCCAACGCCGTACCGAGGACGGGTCGGAGGAGTCTGCGCATGGGTGCTCTCTCCCTAGGGCGAGTTAGGAAGGGCCCCTTCCTATACGGAAAGCGATAAGAAGGGGCCCTTCCTTACATCAGGGGTGGGGGTGGGGTGCGGTTACGGGAGGGTCCACTTCTGGTTGGCAGCGGTGGTGATGCAGTCCCAGAGATGGACGTCCTGGCCGTTGGCGGAGCTGTTGTTCGACACGTCCAGGCACTTGGCCGTGGTCGGGTTGCGCAGGGTGCCGTCGGCCTGTGGGACCCAGTTCTGGGCGCCGGTCGCGTTGCGCGTCCAGAGCTGGATCTTGGTGCCGTTGGCGGTGCCGCCACCGTTGATGTCCAGGCACTTGCCCAGCGCCCGCAGCGTCTGGCCCTGCACGGTCCAGGTCTGGCGGGGCGTGCCGGCGCAGGCGTTGATCTGGATCTGGGTGCCGTCGGCGGTGGCCCCGCCGTCGACCTCCAGGCACTTGCCGGCCAGGCCGACGATCGGACCGGTGCCCGTGGGGCCACCGCCGCTGCCGGTGGTGAAGGTGAAGGCGTCCAGGTCGTAGAGGGCCCCGGTGCCGCTACCGGCGAAGGTCAGGTAGAGCGTGGTGGTGCCGGCCGGCGGGTTGGTGATGGTGCCGGTGACGTTGGTGAACGTCTCCCAGCCGCCGGTGACCGGTACGGTCGCCGAGCCGAGCACCGTGCCGGTCGCGGAGCCGGCCCGGACCTGGAGGGTGCCGCCGGCGCCGGCCGAGGAGACCCGGGCGCTGAACGAGGTGGCGTTGGCGAGCCGGTACGGCTCGAACGCGATCCAGTCACCGTTGTTGATGTCGCCGACCGTCCGGCCGCCCTCGGCGGGGGTCTTGGTGAAGGTGTTGATCCCGGACGAGGTCTTGAAGTGCTCGGCCTGCCGGTGCTTGGGCTGGAGGGTGTGCTGGGTGTGCGTGGTCAGCCCGCCGTTGTCGGTGTACTCGGCGTCGAAGATCGGGAAGATGTTCGCCGCGTCGTCGTGCTCACCGTCGGTCGGGATGGTGATGGTGCCGGTGCAGCCGTTGGCCGAGGTGATCTGGTGGCCGTGGGTGTCGTGGCCGAGCACGTACGTCATCTTGACCCGGGAGCAGTCGATCGCCCCGTCCTCCGGGTCGGTCACCGTGATCTGGAACGGGACCGCGTCGCCGAAGGCGACCAGTTGGCCGTTCGCCGGGGCATTGATGGTCACCGTCGGGGCGGTGTTGCCGACGCTGATGATCACGCTCGCGCTGCCGGTGGCGCCGGCCGGGTCCCGTACGGTCAGGGTCGCGGTGTAGGTGCCGTTGGCGGTGTACGTCTTGGTCGGGTTCGCCGCCGTCGAGGTGGTGCCGTCGCCGAACGCCCAGGAGTAGGTCAGCGCGCTTCCCTCGGGGTCGGACGAGCCGGCCGAGGAGAAGGTTACCGCGAGCGGGGCCGCGCCGGAGGTCCGGTTGGCCGAGGCGACCGCGGTCGGGGCCCGGTTGCCGCCGGCGATGTAGTCGAACCGGTAGAGGGCCGAGTTCAGGTCGCCGTTGAAGTAGCCGGTGCCGTAGTCGAGGACGTAGAGCGCGCCGTCGGGGCCGAACGCCATGTCCATGACCTGCTTGCCGACCCAGGGGAAGGTGTCGATCGTGCCGACCGAGCCGTCGGTGTTGACGTGGATCGGCTTGATCCAGCCCCGGCCGAGCTCACCGGCGAAGAACTGTCCCTCGAACGACTGCGGGAACTTGGTGGTGGAGGGGTTCGACGCGTTGTAGCGGTAGACCGGGCCGCCCATCGGCGACTCGGAGCCGCCGCCGAACTCCGGCGGGGTGCCGGCGTCACCGGCGTACCGGATCCAGGCCGGGCGGGCGGCCGGCAGGGTGGTCTGGCCGGTGTTGCGGAACGAGTTGTTGGTCGGGCCGCCGGTGCAGTTGAACTTGGCGTTGCCGGGACCGTCGGGGAAGGTCCACTCGTTGTACGTCTCGCTGGTGGTGTTCGTGCCGGTGCAGTACGGCCAGCCGTAGTTGCCGGGCGAGGTGACGCGGTTGAACTCGACCTGGCCGCTCGGTCCCCGGTTGGCGTTGGTGGAGCCGGCGTCCGGCCCGTAGTCGCCGACGTAGACGTGACCGGTGGTCTTGTCGACGCTCATCCGGAACGGGTTGCGGAAGCCCATCGCGTAGATCTCGGGCCGGGTGTTCGCGGTGCCCGGGGCGAAGAGGTTGCCGGCCGGGATGGAGTACGTCCCGTTCGCGTTCACCTTGATCCGCAGGATCTTGCCGCGGAGGTCGTTGGTGTTGCCGGCGGAGCGCTGGGCGTCGAACACCGGGTTGCGGTTGGTCCGTTCGTCGATCGGCGAGTAGCCGGCCGAGTCGAACGGGTTGGAGTCGTCACCGGTGGAGAGGTAGAGGTTGCCGGCGGCGTCGAAGTCGATGTCGCCACCGACGTGGCAGCACATGCCCCGGTCGGCGGCGACGTCGAGCACGTTGACCTGGCTCGCCATGTTCAGCGTCCAGTTGGCGTTGACGGTGAACCGGGAGAGCCGGTTGACGCCCTGCCAGGCGGTCCAGTTGGTGCCGGTGGGGGGAGCGTCGCCGGACGGGGTGGAAAGCGGCGGGGCGTAGTAGAGGTAGATGAACCGGTTCGTCGCGAAGCCCGGGTCGACGCCGACGCCCTGGAGCCCTTCCTCGTCGTGGGTGTAGACCGGCAGGGTGCCGACCACGGCGGTGGTGCCGTTGGCGTCGGTGCGCCGCAGTGTGCCGTTGCGGGCGGTGTGCAGGACCGAACGGTCGGGCAGGACGGCGATGGTCATCGGCTCGCCGACCTCGGCCTCACCGCGGGCCAGGGTGACCTGCTGGAAGTCGGCCGCGCTGATCGGGTGGGCCTGTGCCGGGGTGGCGGTGGTCGTGGTGGTGGTGACCACGGTGGTGAGGGTCGCGGCGACGAGCAGCAGGGCTGATCCCGCTGTCTGCCATCGCCCGGGTCGGATTCTTACGCTGTCCAATGTGGACATATGAATGCTTCCCTTCCTGAGCAGTTGACTGCCAGGCAGGGCGCGCGCCGTCGCGCCGGATGCCGTAGCCGGTTGAACCCGACCCGGTGGGATGTCACTCCCGCCGGGTGGTGATCTCGCCCGGCACGAGCGCACCGGACGTGGTCACCGGTCGATGGGTTAACCGCGCCGCCGGTTACATCGACGTAACAACTTCGTGTTCGGAGTGACACTAATTTCTATACGTGGATGTGTCCATAGCTTCTGGGTTCCGGAACTGAACTTTTGCTCAATTGAAGAAAAGTCGCCGTCCGGTTGCGCTCAGTGCCGGCGGTCGGTCGCCTCCGCGGCCAGCGCCGCCAACTCCGCCTTCGCCTGCCCCGACACCGGGGCATCCACCAACGCCGCCAGCGCGGCGTCCGTACGGACCCGGATCATCTGCTCGATCCGGTCCAGCGTGCCCGTGCCCAGGATGATCCCACGCAGCTCGGCCGCCCCCTCCGGATCCAGGTCCGGGTTGCCGAACAACTCCTTCAACCGCAGCGCCTGCTCCCGGTCCGCGCTGCCCCGGGCCAACGCCATCATCACCGTCGGCTTGCCCTCCCGCAAATCGTCGAGCACCGACTTGCCGGTCACCGCCGGATCCCCGAACACCCCGAGTACGTCGTCGCGGAGCTGGAACGCGTCCCCGAGCGGGTCACCGAAGGCGGCGAACGCGCTCAGCAACTCCGGCCCGGCACCGGCCAGCGCCGCCCCGATCTGCAACGGCCGGGTCACCGTGTAGCGGGCGCCCTTCATCCGGATCACCGTCAACGCGCTCGCCACCGAGCCGTCCCCCACCCCGGAGACCAGATCCAGGTACTGACCGGCGATCACCTCGGTACGCATGTTCGCGAAGACGCCGTACCCCTGGTGCACCTGGTCGGCGCTGAGCCCGCACTCGTGGAACATCTGGTCCGCCCAGGCCGCGCAGAGGTCGCCGCAGAGCAGGGCGGTGCTGCGCCCGTACGAGGCCGGGTCACCCCGCCAGGACGAACGGGTGTGCAGGTCGGCGAAGAGCCGGTGCACCGACGGCTCGCCCCGGCGCCGGTCGCTGCCGTCCATGATGTCGTCGTGGATCAGCGCGAACGCGTGGAACAGCTCCAACGCCGCCGCCGCCACCACGATCGGGGTGTCGTCCAACCCGCCGGCGCCGCGCCAGCCCCAGTAGCAGAACATCGGCCGCAGCCGCTTCCCACCCGCCAGCACGAACCGGTGCAGGGTGGTGAAAACGCCACGCGGCGCCCCGTCCGGCCAGTCCGGGTCCTGTCGCTCCAGGAACGCCGACAACTGGGCGTCGAACCGCTTCCGCAGTTCGGCCGCGTCGGTCAGCGGCGCCGTCGCGGTCACGACCCCTCCCGCGCGCCGATACCGGCCAGCTCCAACAGCAGCCCCTTGACCTCGGTGGCCGCGACCTTGTCCCGGGCCGCACCCGGGGCGGAGCAGAGCAGTACCGGACCGTCGGCCGGGTCCGTCGGCAACCGGCCGTGTGAGCCGCGTACGGCCCGCGCCCCGGCGTCCAGCCCCACCACGCTCATCAGGTAACGCATGCCGAGCTTCTTGCGCGCCAGCGCCACCCCGGCCCGTCGCTTCGCCGCCCCCGGTGCCTCCGGGTCGAAGAAGAGTTCGGCCGGGTCGTACCCGGGCTTGCGGTGGATCTCCACGAGTCGGGCGAAGTCCGGCGCGAGCGCGTCGTCCAACCAGTAGTAGTACGTGAACCAGGCGTCCGGCTCCGCCACCAGCACCAGCTCACCCGCGCGTTCGTGGTCGAGGCCGTACCGGGCCTTGCCGTCGGCGTCGAGCACCTCGGCCACGCCGGGCAGGGCGGCGCAGAGCTTCGCCACCTCCGCCACGTCGGCCGGGTCCTTCACGTATACGTGCGCGATCTGGTGGTCGGCGACCGCGAACGCCTTCGACGTCCACGGGTCCAGGTATTCCATTCCGTCCTGGGTGTAGACCCGTAGCCACCCCTCACGGCGCAGCAACCGGTTCACGTCCACCGGCCGGGAGACGTCGGTGATGCCGTACTCGGAGAGCACCACCACCGTGGCGTCCCGGGCGCGGGCCGCGTCCAGCAGCGGACCGAGCACCCCGTCCAGCTTCGCCGCGGCGGCGGCCGCCTCCGCCGAGCCCGGCCCGAACCGTTGCAGGTCGTAGTCGAGGTGCGGGACGTAGACCAGGGTCAGGTCCGGGTCGTGGGTGGCCATCACCTGCTGCGCCGCCTGGCAGATCCAGCGCGACGAGGGCAACCCCGCCCCCGGCCCCCAGTACGTGAAGAGCGGGAACCCGCCGAGCTTGCTGGTCAGCTCGTCGTGCAGCTCCGGCGGGTCGGTGTAGCAGTCCGGCTCCTTACGCCCGTCGGCGTAGTAGATCGGCCTCGGGGTGACGGTCCAGTTCACGTCGGCGCCCATCGCGTACCACCAGCAGATGTTCGCCACCGTGTAGTCCGGCTGCTCCTTCCGGGCCGCCTGCCACACCTTCTCCCCGCCCATCAGCGCGTGGTGCTGCCGCCAGAGGAACACCTCACCCAGGTCACGGAAGTACCATCCGTTGCCGACGATGCCGTGCTCGCTCGGCGGGGCGCCGGTGAGGAAGGTGGCCTGCGCGGAGCAGGTGACCGCCGGCAGCACCGTGCCCAGTTCCGCCTCGAACCCGGTTTCGGCCACGGCCCGCAGCCGGGGCATGTGGGCCAGCAGTCGGGGGGTCAGCCCGACCACGTTGATCACAACGAGCGGTGCCATGTTCATCTCTCCTGCCAGAAAAGCGCGGTCATGCCCGCACCGGGGCGGATACCGGGGTCAGGCCGAGGTCGACCAGCTCGTCGCGGGCGAAGGCCAGTTCGGCCGCGATGCCGCCGACGAGTTCGGCGTCCGAGTTCGGCCGCTGGGCCGCGGGCAGGACCCCCCAGGTGTACGTCTCGACGTCGAAGTGGTCACAGCCGGCGCTCCCCCCACCGAGCAGCTCGCGCAGGGCACCGCGCAGCACCGGGGTGGTGGCGCGCAGCGGCGGCTCCGGGTCGGCGTGCAACGGCACGTGGTAGTGCACCCGCCAGGCTCCGGGCAGCTCACCGGCGAGGGCCTCGTCGAGGTCGTCGGTGGCGTGCGCCGGGTCGGCCGGGTCGATCGCCCCGGCGCAACCGCTGCCCCGGGTCTGGTGCAGGAAACGCGGCTCGACGTACCCGCCCAACTGCTCGGCCGCGGCGGCCGGATCGTCCGCCTGGAGCGCGGCCGAAACCTGCACCTTCACCACCGGCAGCCCCGCCTGGCGCAGCCGCTCCAGCGCCTGCGCCGGCTCCTCCCAGGCACAGGCGAGGTGGGCCAGGTCGAGGCAGACCCCGAGCCGGTCGGTGTCCACCCGGGCGAGCTGGGCGGCGGCCTGCGCCGTGCTCTCCACCACGCAGCCGGGTTCCGGCTCGAAGCCGACCCGGACGGCCCGCCCGGTCTGCCAGGCGATCGCGGCCAGTCCGGCGGAGAGCTGTTCCAACGTACGGTCGGCGGCCCCCGCCTGGGCCGGTGTCCACGGCGTACGCCAGGCCAGCGGCAGGGTGGAGATCGAGCCCCGGGCGGCGTCGTCGGGAAGCAGGTCGACCAGCACCCGGGCCAGGTCGAGGGTGTATTCCAGCCGCTCCGGTGCGGTCCAGTCCGGGTGGTAGACGCCGAGCTTCACCACCGGTGCCTGGAACGACCGGTACGGGAACCCGTTGAGCGTCACCACCTCCAGTCCCCGCGCGTCGAGTTCCGTGCGCAGCTTCCGTCGCAGCGTCGGATCGGCGGCGAGTGCGGCGGCCACCGGTGCGGCCAGCCACAGCCCCAGGCCGAGTACGTCGGCGTCGAGCCGGCGTCGGATCGGCTCGGCGAACGTGTCGAGCTGGGCGATCACCCCGGCCAGGTCCTCGGCCGGGTGCACGTTCGTGCAGTAGCTCAGGTGGACGGTCTGCCCGTCCTGGTGGCGGAACCGCATCAGCTACCTCCGCGCAGGATCGAATTCCCCTCGAAGGTCGGCGCCGGCCCGGCCACCGCCCCCTCCAGTTCGGCCAGGTCGAGCCGGCCGGACTGGCCGTAGAACTCGATCGGGTTGCGCCAGAGCACCTGGTCGACGTCGTCGTCGGTGAAGCCGGCGGCGAGCATCGCGTCGCCGGTGACCCGGGTCAGCAGCGGGTCGGACCGGCCCCAGTCGGCGGCCGAGTTGACCAGCATCCGCTCGGTGCCGTACTTGCGCAGGATCTCCACCATCCGGGGCGGCGACATCTTGGTGTCCGGGTAGATGGAGAACCCGGCCCAGCAGCCGGAGTCGCGGACCAGTTCGACGGTGACCTCGTTCAGATGGTCGATCACCACCCGACCGGGCTCGATGCCGGACTCGGCGACCACGGCGATGCTCCGCTCGGTGCCCCGGGCCTTGTCCCGGTGCGGGGTGTGGACCAGCGCCGGCAGGTCGTACGCGACCGCCAGGGCGAGCTGGGCGGCGAACGCCTCGTCCTCCTCCGGGGTGGTCGAGTCGTACCCGATCTCGCCGACCGCGACCACGTTGTCCTTGTCCAGGTAACGCGGCAGCAGGTCGAGCACCTCCCGGCAGCGCGGGTCGTTCGCCTCCTTCGGGTTGAGCGCGATCGTGGCGTAGTGCCGGATGCCGAACTGGCTGGCCCGGAACGGTTCCCAGCCGACCAGCGAGTCGAAGTAGTCGGCGAACGAACCGGCGCTGGTGCGCGGCTGCCCCAGCCAGAACGCCGGCTCGACCAGGGCGCGCACCCCGGCGGCGGCCATCCGCTCGTAGTCGTCGGTGGTGCGCGAGGTCATGTGGATGTGCGGGTCGAAGATGCGCATGTCACGCCTCCTTCGTGGTCGGTACGGGCGACGACGCGGCGGACGGGACCAGGGTGCCGGTCGTCCCCAGCCGGGCCAGCAGGGCGGAGGCGTCGGCCGGGATGGTGCGGCCGGCGGCGCGCCGTTCCTCGTCCAGCCCGGCGAGCATGATCTGCAGTTCGTCGTCGGCCCGCTCGTCGAGCCGGTCCACCACGGTCAGCGGAATCTCCATGAAGACGCACTTGAGCACCGCCTGACGCCAGGTGGCGGCGTCGAGGTGTGCGGCGTACGGGCCGAGCGCGGCGGCGACCAGCCGGGTGTCGTTGGTCCGGATCGCGTCGTGCAGCAGCGGTACGCCGCTGGCGCCGACCGGCAGCCACGGCAGGGCCCGCAGCACGGCCCGCTTCTCCGCCGCGTCGCCGTACCGGTAGAGGGTTTCCACCTGCCCGACCACCCGGTCGGCCGGCAGCATGGTCAGCAGCAGGGCGCGGGCGGCGTCGTCGGCGGTCCAGTCGGGCGCGTCCGGCAGGGGCGCCCGGCCGCAGCGGCGGCCGGCGGCGGCGAAGGGCCGCCCGACCGTGTCCGGGTCGGTCGCGACGCCGCGCAGCGCCTGGTCGAGCCACTCCGGGTCGGGTACGGCCGCCAGTGCGGCCCGTAGTTGGTCCGGTTCCATCACGCCTCCCCTTTCGCGCCGGCCGGGCGTGCCACGGTGGCGGCCACGCTGACCGGCTCGCTGGTGACGGCGGCGGATCCGCCGCCGCCCAAGCTGCCGCCGGCCGATCCGACGTCGCCGCCGGCCGGTGGTGCGGCGGTGCGACCGGTGGCTTCGACCGGCACCCCGGCCTGCCAGGCGGCGGTGTGCAGAAAGTCGACCGAACGGGCCGCGACGGCCGGTGCGGCGTGCGAGTCGCGGGGCAGTTCGACCGCGACCAGTCCGGCGTAACCGACGTCGGCCAGGGCCCGCAGCACCGGCGGGAAATCGATCTCGCCGGTGCCGAACTCCAGGTGCTCGTGCACGTCCCGACGCATGTCGTCGATCTGCACGTTGACCAGGTGGGCGGCGACCTCGACGACACACTCCGGCACCGGCTGCGGTTCCAGGCACCGGCAGTGTCCGATGTCGAGGGTGATGCCGAAGCCGGGCGGTGCGCCGAGGGCGTGCCGCAGCCGCCACCAGGCCGCGATGTCCGGCACCAGCATGCCCGGTTCGGGTTCGAAACCGAGGGTCACCCCGGCCCGGTCGGCGACGTCGACCACCTCGGCGCAGCCGGCGACGAGCCGGTCCCAGGCACTGGTCTCGTCCAGCTCGGCCGGGCGTACCCCGGCCCAGAACGACACCGCTTCGGCGCCCAGGTCCGCCCCGATCGACACGGCCCGGCGGAGGAACTCGATCCGCAGCGCCGGATCGTCGTCGAGCAGCGTCGGGGCGTGCTTGCGCCACGGGTCGAGCAGGTAACGGGCTCCGGTCTCGATGACCAGTCCCAGGTCCAGTTCGGCGAGGCGGTTGCCGAGCGCGGCCACCCGTACCGCCAGGCCGGGCGCGAACGGGTCGAGGTGGTCGTGGTCGAGGGTGAGCGCCACCCCCTGGTAGCCCAGGTCGGCGATGACCCGCAGGGCGTCGTCGAGCCGGTGGTTGGCGAAGCCGTTGGTGCCGTAACCGAACCGCAGGCCGCCGCTCATGTCGGGGACAGCTTCCGGGCCAGGCGCCGCCCGAGCGGTGCCGCCGCGGCGACCGCGAGACCGAGCAGACCGGCACCGGTCCGGGCGACCAGTGCGCCCTGCAACGCCGGCAGGCCGGTGATGCCCGCCCCGACGGCGGCCCGGACCTGGGGCGCGGACGGATCGTTGGCGACCCGTACCTGGGCGGTGCCGTACTGGCTGACGTACCAGGCGGTCAGGGCGGCGGGGACCCAGGCCCGCCAACCGCCGCGGCGGGGACCGGCGACCGCGGCGGCGGCCACCGCCGCGGTGCCGGCCAGGGTCACCCGGGGCAGGGTACGGTCGGCGCCGCTGACCTCACGGCGGGACAGTTCGGTCACCGTGTACGTGTGCGCGGCCACGGTCACCGCCGCCGGCACCGCCCGCAGTGGTCGGCCACCGCTCGCGCCGAGCAGCACGTCGAGCCCCCGGCAGGCGGCCATCACGGCGGGACCGGCGGCGGTGTTCTTCGCCGCCACGTCGTACGCCCAGATCGCGCCGGCCAGCGGCACCGCCACGGCGAGCGCCCGCCGGCCACCGGCGAGTCCGGCGACGGCCAGGCCGGCGGCGGTCAGCCCGGCGGAGACACCGAGCGCGGTGCCCGGGGTGATCCGGCCGCTCGGAATCGGACGCTCCGGCCGCTCGACCGCGTCGAGCCGGCGGTCGGCCCAGTCGTTGGCGGCCATTCCGGCCCAGTAGAACAGGACCGAGGCGCCGGCGAGCGCCGGCACCTTCCGGTCCAGCACCCCGGCGGCGGCGGCACCGGCCACCACGTCGCCGGGAACGGAGAGCGCGGCTGGGGCCCGGACCAGTTCCGCGAGGTCAGCCAGGGAGGGCATGTCGGCGCACCTCAGCCCTGTTCCACGGGCGGCGGGACCGCCGCGCCGAACGCGTCGGCGTCGAGTTGGCGGACGAAGGCGCAGAGGGTGGCCCACTGTTCCGGCAGTGAATGCGGTCCGGTGCCGAGCGGGTCCTTGAAGAAGAAGGCCAGCTCACCGAGGGGGCCGCTACGCCCGGTGCGGTGCGCGGTCGCGGTCAGCCGGGCCAGGTCCAGCACCAGCGGTGCGGCCAGCGCGGAGTCGCAGCCGTGCCAGGTGAATTCCATCCGCATCGCGGTGCCGAGGAATCCGGAGAAGGTGATCAGGTCCCAGGCGGTCTTGAAGTCGCCGATGTCGTCGACGTACTCGATTCGGGTGTTGCCCTGCGGCACGTAACCGAGGGTCTCGCCGAGCACCCGCTGCTTGCTGGCCGCCTTGGCGGCGTTGGCTGCGGGTTCGGCCAGGTTGGCGCCGTCGCCGCCGCCGAGCAGGTTCACCCCGGACCAGGTACGCACCTTCAGGTTGCGCAGCGCGAACATCGGTGCGAGCACCGACTTGACCAGGGTCTCCCCGGTCTTGCCGTCGTGCCCGGCGTACGGCACCCGCTCCCGTTGCGCGAGTTCCGCCAGGGCGGGCAGCCGGGCTCCGGTCGACGGGGTGAAGTCCACGAAGGAGCATCCGGCGGTGAACGCGGCGTACGCGTACGCGGAGCTCGGTGGCAGCACCGTCGCCCCGGTGGTGAGCGCCTGTTCGAGCGCGGCCAGGTCGGTGTGGCCGGGGTGTGGTGCCGGGGCCGGTTCGGTGGCGGAGACGTTCACCACCACCACCCGGTCGAGCCGGTGCCGGTGCCGGAAGCTGGTGAGGTCGGCGACGAGCGCGGCGATGACGTCGGCCTGCCGCGCGGCGGCGGGTACCGGACGGATCTCGTCCTCGACCGAGGCCAGTTCGTCCGGGAGGGCGGTCACCAACCGGGCCGGCAGGACGCCGGCGGCGGCGAGCGCCTCCGCTTTCTTGACAATGGGGGTGGGTGCGATGTCGTGACCGCCGAAGACCAGGTCGGCGTAGCCGGGCAGGGCCGGGCTGCGCAGCGCGGGTAGTTCGGTGACGCAGCCGGTCGGCTCGACGAGCCCGGCTCGTAGGGCGAGAGCCCCGACCACGCTGGTGACGGCGACTGAGCCGCGTGCGCCCACCAGCCAGATTCCCGTACGCATGTTGTGCTCCTTCCTCGCGCGGGGAACTGCGCGGCGACACCTGCCGGGGGTTGACAGATGCGCCGGTATCAATACTGGCGTGCTGGAAAGTCAACGGCGTGGTGGAAGAGCACCCCGCCCGCCCGACCTGCGCGGATGGCGTTCCACGAACAGCGCCGGAGTCGGCGGCAACGGCGTTGTTCGCGAAACCCGGCAGGTACGGGCGGACGGGGCTGGCAGGCAAGGTCGGTCGGCGTCGCGACCTTGCCTCCCCCGCGTCGTGCCGGCTGGTACGGCGGCGGTACCGCAGCGCCGCGCCAGCCGGAGTCCTTCCCTGATGTAGTTGTCGTCGGATGCGGTCCGGGACGGGGGCCCCGGGCCGTACCCCGGGCTACGGCGTAGCCCACGGGAATGTCGTCCGGTTTCGTCTGCGGGCCCCGGGGGTCGGGGCCGGTGGGGGTGGCGGTCCCGAGGGGGTCGGGACCGGTGGGGCTGAAGGCGTCCGGTACGACCGGGGAATCCCGGTCCGGCCGTACCGGACGACCGCGTTACCGTCGTACGCCCTTCGCGGTCCGGCTGGACTCGCGGTGCGTACGCCCTCCGGGTCGACCCTGCTCCGGTCGCGGGGCGCAACCGCGACCGGACCCTCGCTGGTCGATCCGGAAAGCCGCTCGGGTGGGGGTGTTGGCACGCACCCCCACGGTTGGAGATGGGTTGGGAACCGTGGGGCGGACCTACCGGTGCGCCGGGCGGCTCGGCCGGTCGGTGCCGCGGTTTTGCCGGGTCAGGCGGCGACCGTGACGAGCGTGGGCTCGACCTCGGTCCACGACGAGCCCAGCTCCGCCGAGCGCACCACCGCGTCCAGCACGAGCTGGACCTGGAGGGCGTCGGCGAACGACGGGGTGGGGTCGGTCCCGGTGGCGATCGCCTCCAGGAAGTCACGCATCTCGTGCGTGAACGAGTGCTCGTAGCCGATGATGTGTCCCGGCGGCCACCATGCGGACATGTACGGGTGGTCGCCCTCGGTGACCAGGATGCGGTTGAAGCCCTGTCCGGCCGTGGGGCCGGTGGCTTCGTAGAACTCCAGCTCGTTGAGGCGTTCGAGGTCGAACACCACCGAGCCGAGCGAGCCGTTGATCTCGACCCGCAGCGCGTTCTTGCGCCCGGTCGCGAAGCGGCTCGCCTCGTACGTGGCGATGGCGCCGCCGTCGAGCCGCGCCACGAAGACGGCGGCGTCGTCGACGGTGACCTCACCGGTGGCGACCGCTTCGACGGAGCCGTTGCCGGTGGAGGCGGCGAGTCCGCTGGACTCCGCCGGCAACGGGCGCTCCTTGATGAACGTCTCGGTGATGGCGCTGACCCCGGTGATCCGTTGTCCGGTCACGTACTGGGTCAGATCGATGATGTGCGCACCGATGTCGCCGAGCGCACCGGAACCCGCCCTGTCCCGCTGCAACCGCCAGACCAGCGGGAACTGCGGGTCGACGATCCAGTCCTGGAGGTAGACCGCACGCACCTGCCGGATCACGCCGAGCCGGCCCGATTCGACCAGCTGACGCATGAGGGTGACCGCGGGGACCCGGCGGTAGTTGAACCCGCACATGGACCGCACTCCGACCGCCTGTGCCTTGGCCGCAGCGGCGACCATGGCCCGAGCCTCCTCGACGGAGTTGGCCAGTGGCTTTTCGCACAGTACGTGCTTGCCCGCCGCCAACGCCGCGATGGTGATCTCGGCGTGGCTGTCGCCCGGGGTGCAGACGTCGACCACGTCGATGTCGTCCCGGTTGATCAGGTCACGCCAGTCGGTGGTGTGCCCGTCCCAGCCGAGCCGATTGGCGGCCGTGGCCACCTTCGACTCGTCCCGGCCGCAGATCAGGGCCATCCGGGCTCGTGTCGGCAGGTCGAATACGCGGTTCACGGTGCGCCACGCCTGTGAGTGCGCGGCGCCCATGAACGCGTAGCCGACCATGCCGACCCGCAGCTCGCTTTCTACAGTGGACAAGGTGGGCCTCCCCTTAGATCAGAACCCGAGCTTCGCGTAGGTGCTCGCGTTCTCCTTGGTGATGGTCTCCGAAGTGAGAGTGATCTCCTTCGGGACCTGCAGCTCGACCAGGTCGGACATGCCCTTGCCCTGACCGATCAGGCGAGCCAGCGTGATCGCCGAGGATGCCATCGAGGGGCTGTAGGTGACGGTCGCCTTCAGCACGCTGTTGTCGGCGGCGATCGCGTCGATCGCGGCCTTGGAGCCGGCCCCGCCGACCATGATGAACTCGCTGCGGTTGGCCTGGGTGATCGCGGCCAGCACGCCGATGCCCTGGTCGTCGTCGTGGTTCCAGACCGCGTCGATCTTCGGCAGGGCCTGGAGCAGCTGCGAGGCGGCCACCCGACCGGTGTCGGCGGTGAACTCCGCCGGGATCCGCCGCGCCACGCTGAACCCGAAGGTGGCGAGCTCGGCCTTGAAGCCGGCCGAGCGCTCCGAGGTCAGCTCCAGCGAGTCGATCCCCGGGATCTCACCGATGATCGGGTTGGCGATGTTCTTGGCCTTCATCTGCTCGCCGATGTACTTGCCGGCGGAGACGCCCATGCCGTAGTTGTCGCCCTTGATCTGGAGCCGGTAGGCGAGCGCGTCCGGGAACGCGCGGTCCAGGTTGACCACCGGGATGCCGGCCTTCATGGCCTCCAGGCCGAACGCGTTGAGCTCCTTGCCGTCGTGCGGGAGCAGGACGATGACGTCCGGCTTCTGCGCGATCAGCGTACGGAGCGCGGCGAGCTGGGCGGGCGCGTCGGCACCGGCCTCGACCGTCTTGAAGGTGACGTCCGAGTAGAGCCCGGCCTGCGCCTTGGCGTTGGTGGTGATGGCGGCCAGCCAGCCGTGGTCGGCGGCCGGGGCGGAGAAGCCGATGGTGACCGGCTTGCCCGGGGCGGCGGCGGACGCGTCGGCGACCTTGGTCTGGCCTTCCGGCGCCGAAGCGTCGTTACTGGTGCAGGCGGTGAGCAGGGCACCGGCGCCGAGCGCGGCCCCGCCGAACATCAGCCGGCGGCGCGACAGGTCGCGCGCTTGCTGGGTCATAACGACCTCCTGTTTTCTTTGAAGGGTGGGGGTGTGCGGATATGTTGGGTCCGGCGAGCGCCTGAGTGCGACGTCACCTGGAGGGTTGCGGTGCCTCAGGTCGTGGTGACCTTGTTCCGCGCGAAGAACTGGGTGACCGACTTGAACCGGAATTGCTGGATCAGTACGGCGGCGACGATGATGCCGCCCTTGACCATGTTCTGGATCTCGACCGGGAGGCCGTTGATCGCGAACAGGTTGGTGATCGTGGCGAAGATGATGACGCCGAGCACGGAGCCGATGATGGTGCCCCGGCCGCCGCTGAGCAGCGTCCCGCCGATGATCGCGGCGGCGATCGCGTCGAGTTCGTAGAGGTTGCCCATGGCCGCCTGGGCGGAGTTGGCCTGGGCGGTCAGCATGATCGCGGCGATTCCGCAGCAGAGCCCGGAGAGCGCGTAGAGCAGCAGGCTGTGCCACTTGACGTTGATGCCGGCGAGCCGGGCCGCCTCGGGGTTGCCGCCGACGGCGACCGTACGGCGACCGAAGGTGGTGCGGTTGAGCAGCACCCAGCCGACGATCACCACCCCGGCGAAGATGTAGACCAGGATCGGGATGCCGAGGAACTTGTTCGCGGCGATCCCGTTGATGAAGGTGTTGGCCGAGACCTGGGTCTGCTTGCCCGAGATCTGGGCGGCGAGCCCACGGGCGGCGACCAGCATGGCCAGGGTCGCGATGAACGGCACCAACCGGCCGTACGAGATCAACACCCCGTTCACCAGGCCGACGATCGTACCGACGATGATGGCGGTGAAGATCATGCCGGCCGCGCCGTAACTCTGGGTGGCGACCGTCGTGGCCCAGACCCCGGCCAGCGCCACGATCGCGCCCGCCGACAGGTCGATGCCGCCACCGATGATCACGAAGGTCATGCCGACGGTGACCACACCCACCACGGAGGCGAGCTGGAGGATCGACAGGACGTTGCTCCACACCCAGGAGGAGTCCCCGTACAGGTCAGGCTGGGTGACCGCGCCGATGATGATCAGCAGCGCCAGTACGCCCAGCAGCCCCAGGTTGCGGGTGATCGACTCGCCCAGGTCGCCACGCCATCTGCCACCCTTTGCCGGGGGCGTGGCGCCGCCGTGCTGCGGGGACTCGGCCACCGCGGTCGCGGTCGCGTCACTCATGCTGGCGCACCTTCCATCAGCGACCCCGACATGACGAGGTCGAGCACCGTGTCTTCGTCAAGTTCGCCAGCCAGCGCCTCGCGCACCACCCGTCCCTCCCGCATGACCAGCACGCGGTCGGCCAGGCCGAGCACCTCGGGCACCTCGCTGGAGACCAGCAGCACGCCCACACCACGGGCGGCGAGGCTGCGGATCACCTGGTAGAGCTCGGCGCGGGCGCCGACGTCGACGCCCCGGGTCGGCTCGTCGAGCAGCAGCAGCCGGGTGTCGCCGAGCAGCCAGCGACCGACCACCACCTTCTGCTGGTTGCCGCCGGAAAGGGTGCGTACGGCCCGCCGTACGTCGCGCGGGCGCAGCTCCAGCGCCTCGGCGATGCCCTCCGCCTCGGCCAGTTCCTTGCCGGCGTCGGTGAAGCCGAGCCGGGCGTAGCGGCTGAACGTGGCCAGGGTGACGTTGCGGTAGATCGGTTCGCCGAGCAGCAGCGCCTGGCTCTTGCGCTCCTCCGGGGCCATTCCCATGCCGGCCCGTACGGCCGCGCCGACGCTGCCCGGGCGCAGGGCGCGCCCGTTCATGGTGACCGTCCCGGACTGGGACCGCCGCGCGCCGTAGATGCATTCGAGCAGCTCGGAGCGGCCGGAGCCGACCAGGCCGGCGATGCCCACGATCTCGCCCGGACGGACGCTGAGCGAGATGTCGGCGAACTCGCCCTCCCGGCTGAGCCCCTCGACCCGGAGCAGATCGGTGGTCTCAGCCTCGGTCTCGGCCGGCCGGTCCGGGAAGACGTACTCGATGTTGCGGCCGGTCATCCGGCTGACCAGGTCCTTGGTGGGGGTGGTCTGGGCCGGCAGGTTCGCCGCGGTGGTCCGGCCGTCCTTGAGTACGGTGACCCGGTCACCGATCTCGCGGATCTCGTCCATCCGGTGCGAGATGTAGATGACCGCGATGCCCTGCGCGGTCAGTTCGCGGATGATCCGAAACAGGTTGCCGACCTCGTCGTGGGCGAGCACCGCACTCGGCTCGTCCATGATGATCAGTCGGGCGTCGTGGGAGAGCGCCCGGGCCATGCTGACGATCTGCTTGCCGGCGGCCGGCAGCGACCGGACCATCCGGCTCGACGGGATCTCGCCGTGGCCGAGCCGACCGAGGATGCCGTTGGCCTGGCGCTCCATCCGGCCTCGGCGGACGAAGCCGAGTCGGCGGGGTTCGTGGCCGAGGAAGGCGTTCTCGGCCACCGACAGGTCCTCGACCAGGTCGAGTTCCTGGTAGATGGTGGCGATGCCGGCCTTCATGGCGGCCTGCGGGTTGGCGAAGCTGACCGGCTCCCCCAGCCACTCGACCTGGCCCGAGTCGGGCTGGTGCGCGCCGGAGAGAATCTTGATCAGGGTGGACTTGCCGGCGCCGTTCTGCCCGAGCAGGCAGTGCACCTCGCCGGCGCGTACCTCGAGCTGCACCCCGTCCAGGGCACGTACGCCGGGGAAGGTCTTCACCACGTCGGTGAGCCGCAGGACGATCTCGGCCTGCTTGTCCGCGCTATCTGGTTGTTCGGTATTGGTTTGCTCGCTCACAATGCCTCCCCGAAGGCGACGTCGCTGGCGAGTACCGCGGCGCCGGTTACCCCCGCGCGGGGGCCGAGTTCGGAAAGCACCACCGGCAGGTTGCCGGTGGCCAGCGGCAGCGACCGCCGGTAGACCACGCTGCGTATTTCCGCGAGCAGGATGTGACCCAACTGGGCCAGCCCCCCTCCGATGACAATCATCGATGGATTGGCGAAGCTGACCAGGCCGGCGAGAACTCCGCCCACCCGCCGCCCGCCGTCACGAATGAGCCGGATGCAGGTCACGTCGCCCTCGACAGCGCCCTCGGCGACGTCCAGGGCGGTGACCGCACCGCTCGCCGCGAGTCGCTCGGCCAGCACCGGTGATGCGCCACTGCGAGCCGCGACCGTGGCGTCCTTGGCCATGGCGGCGCCGCTGAACAGCGCCTCCAGACAGCCGACGTTGCCACATGAACACATCGGTCCGTGGGAGTCGACCTGGATGTGGCCGATGTCGCCGGCACAGCCGTCGGTGCCCCGGTAGACCTCGCCGGTCAGGTAGATCCCGCACCCGATACCGGTGCCGATCTTGACAAAGAGGAAGTCGTCCACGGAGTGGGCGACGCCGCCGTGCCGTTCCCCGATCGCCATTATGTTGACGTCGTTGTCCACCACCGCCGGGCACTTGTGCTCACGGGTGAGCAGTTCGCGCACCGGGAAACGGTCCCAACCCGGCATGATCGGCGGCGACACCGGAACCCCGTCCCGGAAGCTCACCGGTCCGGGTACGCCGATGCCGACGGCGTCGAGCCGCTCGTACGCGCCCTCGACCTTGGCCTTCTGCAACAGCTCGTTGACGCGTTGCAGGATGACCTTCGGGCCGGACCGGATGTCACTGGCCTCGGCGTACGCGATGACGGGTTCGAGCCGCCCGTTGACGACCTCGACGTCGATCGAACTGGCGCCCAGGTCCACCGCGGCGAACCGCAGCCCGGGGTTGAGTTCGACCAGTGTGGAGCGTCGCCCACCACGCGAGGCGGCGAGTCCCGCCTCGGCGACGTAACCGGCGTTCACCAACCGATCCAGCTCGGCGAGCAGACGCGGGCGGGGCATCTCCAACCGGTCGGCGAGTTCGGCGCGGGAGACGGCTCCCTGGTCGCGGAGCAGTCGCAGCAACCGGAGGTGGAGTGGTTCCGCCGTACGCACGTGGACTCACCTCCCGGTCGGGTCTGTTCACATCGACGCAACGCCGAGGTGTTGTGCCCGACACAGTAGGAGCCTTCCCGCGCGGCTGTCTAGAGCTTCAGGAGATCTGGAACTAACTTTTGTCTTCCTGAGCAAAAGCAGCGGGCTGATCAAGAAAACTCAATCGTTCGGCGGACGCGGCTCCTTGCGGAGTGTGCGATCGTCCCGGAGCTCGAGGTACGGCTCCCGGTCCGGCGGGTAGCCGGCCGCGATCGCCCGCCCCCGCTCCAGTTCGGCGTTCAACTCCGCCCCGATGAGGATCGCCACGTTGGTCAACCAGAGCCAGATCAAGAAGACGATGACCCCCGCCAGCGTGCCGTACGTCTTGTTGTACGAGCCGAAGTTGGCGACGTACGCGGCGAAGGCACCCGAGACCACCAGCCACACCACGACCGCGACCAATCCACCCGGGGTGATCCAGCGGAACCCACCGTGCCGTGCGTTCGGCGACACCCAGTAGAGGATCGCGAACATCAGGCTGACCAGCAGCAGCAGGACCGGCCACTTGGCGATGTCCCAGACCGTCACCGCGACGGACCCGATGCCCAGCGCGTCACCCGCCTGCTCGGCGAGCCGACCGGTGAAGACCACGATCAGGGCACTGGCCAGCAACATCACCCCGATCACCGCGGTCACCGCGAGTCGCAGTGGCAGCGTCTTCCAGATCGGTCGTCCCTCCGGCACGTCGTAGATCGCGTTCGAGGCGCGGATGAAGGCGGCGATGTAGCCGGAGGCGGACCAGAACGCGCCGAGCAGACCGAGGGCGACCGCCAGGCTGGCCGAACCCCCGCTGCGCTGCACCTGGTCGATCGCGTCGTCGAGGATCGTCCGGATCTGTTCCTGCGGCACCACGTCCCGGATCGTGCCCTGGACATCGTCGGTGGTCCCGGTTCCGAGCAGGCCGAGCACCGACACCAGCACCAGCAGCCCCGGGAAGATCGACAGCACCCCGTAGTAGGTCAACGCTGCCGCCCAGTCGGTCAGGTTGTCGCTCTGGAACTCGCGCACCGTCCGGCGCAGCGCCGCCCAGAAGGAGGTGCCGGGCAGGTCCGTGGGGCTCTTCGGACCCTTCTCCGGGCCTGGCGCGCCGCGGTCCCGACGCGCGGCGGGCTCCCCCTGTCCCGCGTCGGCGGTCTCGTCGTCCCGGGCACGATCGCCGGAAGGCTGGTCCGAGGCCACGGCGGCCCCCCTTCTGTCTGCGGGGTGCGGTCACCATGTGTTGCCCCACAGACCGTGGGCACTAACTCCCATGGTCAGCTCACTTGTACAGCATCCGACCCATCCGGCGGGAGGCGATCAGCAAACCGAGTCCGGTGGCGGCGAGCAGGTAGACAATGTCGACCAGCCGGATCCAGCCGCCGGTGCCGGTGCTGATGCCCCGGATCAGGTCGACCGCCCGGTAGAGCGGCGTCACCTCCACCAGCCAGCGCAACACCGCAGGGTAACGCTCCGCCGGCACGAAGGTGCCGGAAAAGAGGAAGAGGGCGAACTGCGCCGAGCCCATCAGGTCGAAGTCCTGCCAGCTGCGCATGAAGGTGGAGAGCGCCATGCCGAGCGCGCCGAACGCGAAGCCGACCAGCACCGCGGCCGGGAAGGCGGTGAGCGCCCGGAGCGGGGTGGTCAGCCCCATCGCGACCATGATGGCGAGGAAGGCGGCCGAGTAGAGGGTGCCGCGCAGCATCGCCCAGCCCAGCTCACCGAGGGCGATCTCGAACGGCCGTACGGGGGTCGCGAGGATCCCGTCGTACAGCTTCATGTACTTCATCTTCCCGAAGAAGTTGAAGGTCGTCTCCGACAGCGCACCACTCATCGCGGACGAGGCGAGCATCGCCGGGGCGACGAAGGCCGCGTACGTCACCACCTCCCCTCCGGGCAGGGTGAGGTCACCGATCAGGGCGCCCACCCCGACCCCGATGGAGAGCAGGTAGAGCAGGGGCTCGAAGAACCCGGAGACCAGCACCACCCAGTAGGCGGACTTGAGCGCGGCGACGTTGCGTTCGGCCACCGAGACCGAGCGGCGCGCGCCCTCGAAACTGACCAACCGGGGCAGGACGAGGCTGACCACGGGTTTCCCTTTCTAGAGCACGAGCCGGTCTAGAGCACGAGCCGGCGACGGAAGACGGCACGGGCGAGCAGCCAGCCGCCGACCGTCCAGGCGCCCAGGTAGAGCAGATGACCGGTGATCGACCACTGCGGCGCGACACCGAGCGTGGCCGCCCGGCAGAGGTCGACCCCGTGCCAGAGCGGGGAGACGTACGCCGCCCAGCGCAACCCCACCGGGAGCGAGTCGACCGGGAAGAAGACCCCGGCGAAGAGCGTCATCGGGATGACCGCGAAGCGGAACAGGATCGCCAGGTAGCTGTCGGTGCGTACCCAGGCGGAGTAGGCGAAGACCGGGGTCGCCACGGCCAGCCCGATCAACACCACGAGCGGCAGGATGGCCAGCGCCCAGGCCGAGTGCAGGGCCCCGAAGAGTGCCGCGACCAGCAGGAACGCGGCGCTGCTGGTGAGCACCCGGACGGCGACGAAGGCCAGGTGGCCGCCGAGGATGTCGACCACGCGCAGCGGCGCGGCGGCCTGGGCGAGGTAGGTCCGGGTCCAGTTGAAGTTGCCGAGCACCGGCCAGGTGGACTCGCCGACCGCGACCTGGAGTGCGGTGGAGGCGATCAGGCCCGGCACGAGGAAGTCGAGGTAGTCGACCCCGCCGACGCCCTGGGTGACGTACGCGCCGACGCCGAGTCCGAAGCCGAGCATGGTCAGCAGCGGCAGCACGAACGAGGACACCGCACTGGACCGCCAGGTCCGCCGGTAGTCGACCAGGTGATATTCGAGTACGGCCAGGGTCGGCGCCAGGCCGCGCGGCGCGTGCGCCGGGGTGCGGGTCGGGACCGATCCGTCGACGGACACCATCAGCACACCCGGTTCCGGCCGGCCGTCACGTCACACCGCATCACGTCAGCCCTCCGTACAGCTCCGCGGCACGACCTCTGGTGTCGTGCCGCGGGTACTGTACGGCGGCCCGCCGACGTTTTCGCCGGATTATTCCGCCGGGGACTCCTCCGGCACGGTGGTGTAGAAGCCGGTCGTACGCTCGGCGGCGGCCTGCGCCTGCGCCGGGTCGGTGCCCGCCTCGACGCTCGCGTCCCGCCAACGCCCGCTGCTGAGGGTGATGAACTCCCGGCCCTCGGCCGAGCCGGACCACGCCTCGACCTCGGCCCGGTCGACCGGCTCGCCACCGCTGGCGAGGTGCATGCCGAGGCCCAGCAGCCCGAGGTCCCAGCCGACCCCGGTCGCGCCGGGCCCGAACTGGTCCCAGAACTCCTCGCTGACGTGGGCGACGTGCTCCAGTTCGAACCGGGTGCCGCCGGTCGGCTCACTGTCGAGGCGGACCTCGATCCAGCTCACCTGGTCGCCGTACTCCCAGGTGGCGGCGTAGCTCTTGGGCGGGTCGCAGCGTTCGACCGTGCCACCGGCGTTGCCTTCGAGCTGGTACCGGCCACCGACCCGCAGGTCACCGGAGACCGGCAGGAACCACCGGGCGATCCGGTCCGCGTTGGTGACGGCTTCCCAGAGGTCGTCGAGCGTGGTGTCGTAGACCCGGCTGATGGTCTGCACCCGGGCCTCACCCGCCTCGAGTACGCGGGAGCCCATCTGCCGGCGTACGGCATTGATCTCGTGGTTGACGTCGATCATCAGTCTCTCCTCGGATGTGTCTACTCGTCCTGGTCGCGGAGGCGGCGTTCGCGCTTGCCCCGGGCCACCTCGGTCGCCAGCGCGTCGAGGTGTGGGGTCCAGAACCGCCGGAAACGGGCGAGCCACACGTCCACGTCTCGTAGTGGCTCGGAGTTGACCGCGTAGAGACGGCGGGTGCCCTGCGGCCGTACGGTCGCGAAGCCGTTCTCGCGGAGCACCTTGAGGTGCTGTGACACGGCCGGCTGGCTGATCCCGAACTCGCGTTGGATCACGGTGGTGACCGCGCCGGAGGTCAGCTCCCCGTCGGCGAGCAGTTCGAGGATCCGCCGCCGCACCGGGTCCCCGAGTACGTCGAACGCGTGCACGAGCAGCAAGTTATCAGTGCACGCTTATATAAGTCAACCCTGGTCATCCCGGTCGATCGTCAGGGGTGCCTCCAGACGACGTGGCAATCCGACCCTCCCGGACCGCTCGCCGAATCAGGTAGATGTCAGCGGCCACGGCCCCGAACATCCGGTGAGGCACACCGACGACGCGCCGAACCGGACAGGCTACTGAATAATCACCTTGTCGACGTCGGCCCCCGGCCCGGCATCGCTGTAGAACCTGATGTCGACCGATCCCGAGGGCAGAACGATCTGAAACGTCACCAGGGCCGGCGTCTCCCAGCTACCGCCCGTTACCTGACGGACCTGGGGAGGCCCGCCATTCACGCTGACCATCAGGGTCCTTGGGCCATCGCTCTCGTAAACGACACCCATGGTTCTCGGGCCGGCGACGGGCACCTGGGCGTGCATGACGAGATGATTGCCATCGCCAATGTAACGGACTCGATAACCACCATCACACGTACCGCACCGGACCACCTGGGCACCGAGAAGTTCGTTACGTGGGTCCTCTGCCTGAATGACGATCTGAGGAAACGGCTGAGCCGTGGGTGACGTCGGCGGCGCACCTCTTGACTCGGCCGGGCGCGGGGTGGTGGCACCGGGGTCAGACGTCGGCCGGATGGCCTCCGGCGAAGTCGTCGAGCGCGAGCGGGTCGGGGTCGGCGTGACTGGGGCGGTGACGGAGGGCCCCGGAGACCCCTGCTCGCCAGTCGGTCCCACCAGCGGCGACAGGCTCGGCGCACCGAGCGCGCTCTCACCCGAAGCCTGCGCCGGAGGAAGGGTGGCCGCCCACAGAACCAGCCCCGTCGCGGCGATCACCCCGAGTACGGTCATCGCCATCAGGACGTAGCCGAATCCGCTGAGACCGCCGCCGTCGCGCACCTTGTGGATGCCCCGGTAGTTCCTTTCGCCGGCCGCCCGTCGGATGGAGTTTCCATAAAATCCATCTCGGCCGACTTTCGTCGCTCCAGGCCGCAACGAACGCCCCGCATCCCCTGAACGCACTTTCCCTCCATCAGCCGAAAAGCAACCCTGACCCGCTGCGCCACCACCATGACGGGCAGCACGGGTGTCGGGTTCACAGCGACGGCCGAAATCCCTCCCCGACCCTGCTCGAGGAGGCCGAAATGTCACGAGGGGGCGAAATGCGAGCAGGCTTTCCGGCGATCCGCCGCCGCCGGGCAGTTCGTGAGGGGTGCGTCGTCGATTCCCTTACCGAGAGCTCGCCCCGGAATCAGCGGTTGAACGCGAGATAGAGCGCCAGGGTGAAGTTCCCGATCAGGATGATCGCGCCCACGACGGCGAACCACCGCTGCCAGGACGTCCATCGATGGGCCTTCCCCGCCCGTACGTCGTTTGCCCTCTCCACCAGGGCCGCGGCGACGGTGACCGCGATCTTCTCCCGCTCCCCGGCGTCGCGGCGGTCCGAGGTAACACTCGCACTGAACAGGCTGACGTTGGAGCGCAGTTCCTCAGTGAGGCTCTGTAGCGCGAGGGTCATCGCGTCGATCGATCCGTTTATCTTCTGTAAATGGTCGTCATGACCTTGTAGGCGCTGCTCGATCCGTCCCGCGCCCAGCCCACGGCGATAGGCTTCCTCTTCGTTGGAATCCGGCGTGGCCATTGTCAGCACCCACGCTCGTCAAGCCTGCTCTGCGGCGGAATCATGGGCGGGAACACGATGGACCCCCTACTGCCGTTGCGGGGCCGAGGTTCGGCTTCGTCGGTGCATCCGACTGATCAACTGTGGCCGGCACCCGTCGACCGGGTCAAACCGTTCCACTCTGCCCATAATCGCAGCTCAGAGGGGACTTAGCTAGCCCCGACCCACAAGCTCCCCGGGGCCAGGGCGGCGACGACGGCCGGCAACTGCGGCGGCTCGATCCGATCCGGTAGCGGGTCCAACTCGGAGCGGGCGACCCAGGCGTACGTACTCCTGGAGGTTGACCTGCTCGTCGGGGAGCAGGCCGGCTCTGGTCAGGGCGGGCCGCTCCCCGGCGAAACGGGCGAGGAAAAAATGCTCCGGGCCGACAAACCGCTTGCCGTCGCGCCCGCACCGACCCTCTGCGCATGGTCGGGAGGGTTGTCGGTCGGGCTGGTGGAGGTGCCGCGTCGTTGCCGGCCGGCACCTCGCGCAACGCGCTCTCGAACATTCACTGACAGCGATCTCGACTACGACAAACGCATGATTCGCGCAGGCTCGGCAACTCGCGAACAATATTCACACAGCACACCCTCTGTCCTTGATTACACATTAGGACAACTGGTTGCCGGCACCTGAGGCATTTAATCTGGAGAGGTAGATGGAAATGGACCGGAGGAGAACATCTTTCAACTTCCGGGGCCCATGGTTCGCCGCCATTTACTCCATCCCCGCGGGCTGCCGCAGCCTGCCGTACCGAGGAGCAGCATCATGTCCGAATCCGACGTAAACCAATCCGACGAGCAGCCCCCACTCGCTGAAACCGAGGCAGCCGAAGCAGGCACGGAAGTCGTGCCGGCGACTGGCGCCGGCCTGCCGCCCACCGCCCAGACATTCTTCGCGGTGGTCAACGCCAATGGCACCCTCGCCCGAGGATTTGGCGTTGTCTCGTCGACCCGGCTGGCCACGGGCCAGTACCAGGTCGCGTTCACCCACGACGTCAGGGGCTCCGCCTACGTCGGAACGCTCGGACTGTCCGGCAGCGTGGGGGCGTCGCCCAGCGGCGAGATCGCGGTGGTCGGTCGCGCTGGCCTGATCAACGGGGTCTTCGTGCAGACCTTCGCTTCGACCGGAACCGCATCGGACCGAGGCTTCCATCTGGCCATTCATTCCTGACAGCCAGTCAATGGTCCCCGTGGCGTTTCGGCCACGGGGACCATTGACGAGCACCTACGGTCGACTGCGGAATTGGACGCTGACCGCAGCGGTGTTGATTCAGCTGCCAGCGCCCGCGGTCGTAGCACCATGCGAGGGTCGCTTGAGCCAGGGTGACGTTCTCGTCTCCACGAGTCGCATCGCGACGATGTGCAATTTGGTGTTGGTGTTCTGGGAGACCCGGACCAGCAGGTCGAATGCCGCCGAGGCACTCAGTTGATATCGCTCCATGAGGATGCCGCATGCCTGGCCGACCGTCGCGCGGCGTTCCAGGCCGTGCAGCATGTCACGGTGCTCTTTTACTCGCAGCAGAGCGACGGTCGAGTGGGTGGCGAGTACCAGTGCGTTCTGTCTGGCCTGGATGTCGTAGGCGTGGCGCTGAGTGGCGTAGAGATTCAGGGAGCCCAGGGTGCGGCGGTCGGCGAACAGTCGGACGCTGAGAATGCTGAGGAGGCCGAACTCCTGGACGGCCGATGGCCCCCACAACAACCATCGATTGTCCCGGCTCAGGTCGTTGCACAGCACCTCGTCCTGGCCCGCGAGGGCAGTGAGACAGGGACCTTCGCCGAGTTGACACTGGAGCTCGTCGGCACCTCGGGCGATCTTGTTGCTCGCCGCCAGGACGGTGGGGCGGCGCCGGTTCAGCATGGTGATGCTGGTTTCCTCGCACCCGGGCACCAGCACCGGAGCTAACGTCAGGATGGTCTCCATGATTACCTGCTGGTCCGGGCCGGTGAGCAGTTGGCGGGCCATGGCCGTGAGGTGGGTGACCAGACGTTCGTGGTTACCGCTGTCTGTGATGTTTTGCCGCTCGGTCATCTGCTCGTCCGTCTGCTTGTTCGTGGTTCAAGCGTGGATCGGTCGTGGCGGAGCGTTGCCGCCCGACCGGGCTCGGTGGGTGATCAGGGTGCCCGGGCAGACCTGACCGCTCTGGTCGCCGGTCTGGTCGACTTCGGGAACGAAGATGACGTTCGCGGGTCTGCCGGGCCTTACCGTCGCTGAGCCGTAGCGGGCCTGGCGCGGATGGCATCGGTGACGGTGACCGGCCGGGTCGTTGTCACGCACCGCGTCGGCCGAGGTCCGGACATGGGGACCAGGGACCGTGGGGCATGAATAGGGGTGGACGCTGGCCGGCTGCTTGACCAACTGTGGGCCCTGTCGCCGGGTCGCAGAACCACGGGCGCACCGGGATGGTGGCGGAGGGTCATGTCGTCCACCCGTAGTGCAGTGCGGACCGGCTCAACCCGCCCTTCGGTAATCCGCTGGCATCGGCGGACCTCGAATCACCAAAAAGCATACGCCTCGCCTTCAGGGCGAACAACTCCTAAGTGTTAGATGACGGACAAAGGCCACTGACCTGTTCCGGGGAACAGGACCACATCTCGCAGGACGATGGTCCGCGCTGCTGACTGTTCAGAATGCGAAGGTCCTGTTCAATTTGCGCGGTCACGGAACAGCGCTAGTGGACATACCGCCGTGGTCCGGAGCAGATTTGGGTGACGGCGCCGGGGAGCCCGGGCCTCCCGGCACCGCCGGGTTGGGGCGGTTCAGCAGCGAGCCGTCCCAACCACCCGAATGAGCCGGCACCGTAAGCAGCCCGTCGGGTGTCCCTCGATCGCCATTCCCTCGTACGTCTGGATGCGAGTCGGGTAGCCGACCCCACAGGTGGTCAGTTAGCCGACTGACATTCGTCATCCCCCGGCGTGACTCTGGATAAACCGCCTGGGTCGAGCAACCTGCCCACTCAGTTCGACCGAGGGGAGGGACCATGCTCACACGAAAAGCACACTTCCTGACCACTGTGGTGGCGCTTGTTTCCGCAATCCTCACGGCACCCGGTACGGCAGTGGCCGTACTGCCGCCGTACTTCGTCGACCAGGTGGCCTTCGCCGGCTTGACCCAGCCGACGAAGGTTGCCTTCGCCGCCGACGGTCGGGTCTTCGTGGCCGAAAAACGGGGTGTGATCAAGGTTTTTGACAACCTGGTCGACACCACGGCCACCACTTTCGCCGACCTGAGCACGGCGGTCTACGACTACGAGGACCTCGGCCTGCTCGGGCTCGCGCTCGCGCCCGGCTTCCCCGGCAATCCGTGGGTGTACGTCAGTTACACCCACGACGCACCGCCCGGTGGCACCGCCCCTGTCTACCGCGACACGTGCCCGGCGACCGACAGTTGTCTGGCGAGCGGCCGAGTCTCCCGGTTGAGAGCCTCCGGCAACGGGATGATCGGCGCCGAACAGGTCCTGGTAACCGACTGGTGCCAGCAGAGCGACACGCACTCCATGGGCGATGTCGCCTTCGGGCCCGACGGCGCCCTGTACGTGGCCGGTGGTGAGGGTGCGAGTGGTAACCAGGTCGACTACGGGCAGCTCGGCACACCCACCAACCCGTGCGGCGATCCGCCGTCCCCGGTCGGCGGCGCGATGACCCCGCCAACCGCCAGGGGTGGAGCACTGCGCTCACAGAGCCCACGTTCGGGTGGGCCGGCACGACTGTCCGGAACGGTGATCAGAATCAACCCGGCGACGGGTGCGGCCCTGCCGGACAATCCCCAGGCCGGCAGCCTGGACGCGAACACCCGTCGGATCATCGCGTACGGCCTGCGTAATCCGTTCCGGTTCGTGTTCCGCCCCGGCACCCGCGAAATCTGGCTGGGCGACGTCGGGTTCCGGGACTGGGAGGAGATCGACCGGTTGGTTCCGGCGACCAGCGGGGCGGCACCCAACTACGGTTGGCCCTGTTACGAGGGGGCGACCCGGCAACCGAACTACGACGCGGCCAACCTCAACCTCTGCGAGACCCTCTACACCGCCGGCCCGGCCGCGGTGGTCGCACCGTTCCACACCTACCGACACGCCCTTCCGGTCGTACCGGGGGACGGATGCCGGACCACCAGTGGCGCGATCACCGGACTCGCCTATCTACCGGAAACTCCCGGCAACTACCCGGCCCGCTACAAGGGTGGCCTCTTCTTCACCGACCTGCTCCGGCAGTGCGTCTGGGCGATCAAGCCGGGCTCGGGCGGTGTACCCAACCCTCGCTACATCCAGCCGCTGGGCAGCACGATCGGCCTGCCGGTGGACCTGGCGGTCGGTCCCGACTGCAATGTCTACTACGTCAGCATCACCACCGGCGCGGTGCGGCGCTATGTCTACAAGACCGGCGGGACCGGAGGTTGCCCGCCATGATGCTCGGCGACGGCCGCATCAGCCCGCGCGGCCTGCGGCGCGGCCGGCCCGGACGGGCGCGCCGCAGCCGATGACCGCACCGGGGGTGGCCGGCCGCAGACGGCCGCCCCCGGTGCCCATACCGTTGTCACCTTCTCCCCCGCCGGAGCGCCCGCGCTCCGGGGACCTGACCGCCCCGGTCGGACCGCGGTGGTGTTCGTTATTCGCGCAACTGGCGGTCAACTGGTTCGCTATCTGTGCTGACGATCGGCGGCCGTGCCGGCATCGTTACGGTGTGGAAGCGAATTCGCTGGCAGACCGGATGGCCTCCTGGGCGCGCATGTTGGCATCAGCGCCCGATCCGACGAATCTGCTGGCCCACGTCGCCACGATGACCCGGACGGAGGTGCCCGGCGCAGACGCCGTCGGGGTGACCGTCTTCGACAGTTCGGGGCTGTCTCTCAAGGCGTCCACCGGGGCGCTGGTGCTTGGCATGGATGCGGCCCAGCGCACGGTGCGCGAGGGGCCTTGCCTGGACGCCGCCGCGACTCGGGCGACCGTCCGTAGCGACGACCTCACCTCCGACGTCCGCTGGCCCAGGCTCGCACCACATGCCGCCGAGGTCGGCGTACGTTCGGCGCTCGCGCTGAGGCTCTTCGTGACCGACCGGCCGTTGGGCGTGCTGAGCATCTACGCCACCACAGCAGGTGCCTTCGGGCAGGTCGCCGAGGCGACTGGCAGTCTGCTGGCGGCGCACGCGGCCGTGGCGATCGCCGCGATGAGCGTGCAGTTCGAGTTGCGTACGGCGCTGGAGTCCCGGGACCTGATCGGGCAGGCCAAGGGGGTGTTGATGGAACGGTGCGGGGTGACCGCCGAGGAGGCGTTCAAGTGGCTCACGGTCACCTCGCAGCGGAGCAACATCAAGCTCAGGGACGTCGCCCGGGAGCTGATGACCTCTCGCGATTCCGGGGGGTGGGCCGCTGGCGCACCCGTCGACCCGCCCCAGTAGGCCCGTCTGTCCACAACGCGCACATTTACCCACCTGATCTTCGTATTCCGGACAAGTGTTGATACTGTCGGATCAGGCGGATTATCTGCTTGACCGACCGGCCACACGGTCATCTGTCGGCCGCGGGTGCGGCTGAACATCAAGGGCATACGTCCTTCGGATGGCATGCCGACACGCGCTCGCGAAAGCGTTTGCCTCCATGACGGTCACCAGACGCACTCCCGACCCGCCTCTTCCGGCCCAGTCCGTTTTCACCACCACCAAACCCGAAGAGGCCCACGCCTTCTCCTGCGCCCAGTACGCGGAAGCCGCAGTGCGGTTCCGTGGATCGCGCGAGGCATTCAGGTTCCGGCATACGTACCGCTCCGCGGGGCGGTTCGCCATCGCCACCGCCTTCCACACGATGTCGATCGAGGGCGTCCACGAACCGCCGGAGCGACTCCTGGTCGGGCGGGTGCTGGCCGGTAGATTCGAATGCGACACCATGGGACACACCATCAGGGCCGGGCCAGGAGACGTCTTTCTCGCGGCGCGGCCCGGCGAGCCGTTCACGGCACGTTGGGACACCGTCCACATGCAGATCGTGCAGATCGACCACACCACACTCGCCGAGGTCCTCGGCGCGAACCCGGCCGGGCCGCCAATACAGCTCAACGGCCACGGGCCGGTCTCTCCGGCCGGCGCCCGGCTCTGGATGGACACCGTGGACTACCTCGCCACCAGTGTCCTTCCCAACCCCGAGGTCGCCCGCAGTCCGCTCGTCCTCGCCAACGCGACCCGCGCCCTCGCCGCGGCCGTCCTGACCGTCTTTCCCAACGACTCCTTCGACCGGTGCACCCCGAAAGACCGGACCGACGCCAACCCGTTCGTCCTGCGCCGTGCCATCGAGTTCATCGACTCGCACCTCGCCGCCGACATCGCACTCTCGGACATCGCCGCCGCCTCACGGGCGACCGGCCGCGCGGTCCAGCGCGCCTTCCGCCGACATCTCGGCACCACTCCGACCGCCTACCTACGTGACGCCCGCCTCCACCAGGCGCACCGCGACCTCACCAACGGCGACCCCGCCAACGGTGACACGGTCACCGCCATCGCGGCCCGATGGGGCTTTCTCCATCCCGGCCGATTCGCCACGGCCTACCGACGTGTCTACGGGAGATCCCCGCGCATCACCCTGCACCAGTGACGGAGGAGACCAATGCCCGTCAACAGCACCACCACAGCGCTCACGCGGTCCGAGTTCGCCACCGCAGATCCGGACGCCGCGCACCACTACATGAGCAATGTCTATGTCGGCCATCGGGTCCAGCAGCAAGGCAGCACGGCAGGCTTCACCTTCGCCACCACGCGGGACCCCGTCGGCGAGATGAGTATCGATCACGTACGGCATTCGTCGGGCACATCCTGCGTGACGGAGTCACCGGATCAACACATCTTCCTGTTCCCGAACGCCGGATGCATTGAGGTGTCCACGAAACGCGAGCACGTCCGACTGGCCAAGGGGGACGCAGGTTGCCACCACGTCGACTGGCCGATGACGGTGAACTGGGACATCCTGGATCTCTTTGTCCTGTCGCTGCCGGTGGAGGTGCTCAACCGTGTCGCCGACGAGCGCGCCGGTTGTGGTCTCGCCGGCGGCCTGCGTTTCGAGGCGATGACACCGATCTCGCGGGCGATGGCCAGATACTGGCGGTCGACGGTCAGTTACGTGCACCGCGAACTCGTCGCCCCGGGCTCGACCCTGTCCAGCCCACTGATCCAGGCTACGACGACGGATTTGGTCGCCATCGCGGCGCTGAGCACCTTTCCGAACACCACGATGACGCTCGGGCCGGCACGGGATTCCGAACGGGTCGCGCCGACGGCGCTGAGACGGGCCGTCGCGTACATCGATGCCCACGCCGCCGAACCGATCACCCTGACCGACATCGCGGCCGCCGCCAGGGTCGGCCCCCGGGCACTACAGCAGGCATTCACCCGCCACTACGACACCACCCCGACCAACTACCTGCGCCGGATCAGGCTCGAACATGCGCACCGCCAACTACAGAGCGCCGGTGCCACCCGGGGCGAGACCGTGGCCTCCATAGCCCGCAGGTGGGGCTTCGCCCACCCCGGCCGGTTCGCCGCCGCCTACCGTAGGCAGTTCGGCCGGACACCCCAGCAGACCCTGCGCGGCTAGTGGTGGCCCCCGGACACGGCAACGCCCGTCCGGCACAGGGCGGGACGGGCGTCGGTCGTACGGTCAGGGGCGGTTACGGACGGCGGCTGGCGGCATCGGTGACAAACGCGCGCCAGGCGGCCGGGCCGAAGGCCAGGGTGCCGCCGTCGCGGTCCTTGCTGTCCCGGACGAACACCCGGCCGGGCAGGTTGTCCGCCACCTCGACACAGTCACCGCCGCTGGAGTTGCTGCGGGTGGACTTGCGCCACTGGGCTCCGGTCAGATCCATGGCCTCACGATCTCCTTGATCAGGTCGAGCGACTGCCGGCGTGGCAGCGCGTCGTTACGGACACTCTCCCACTTAGCCAGCAGGGTTTCCACGTCCTCGGTCCGGTCCGCCACGTTGCCGCCGAGTTGGTCATCCAGGTGGCCGACCCAGCCGGCTTCCGTCGAATGGGCCAGGATGAGCGGCCCGTCCAAACCGACATACAGGCCGGCGCTGGCCGGGATGACGTGCACGCTGACGTGCTGGCGCTCGGCGCTGGCCACCAGGTGCATGAGCTGCTCCGCCATCACCTTCTCGCAGCCGTCGGCAAAACGACGCAGGGCCGACTCGTCGATCACGGCGGTGAGCTGCGGCGGGTGTTCCCGATCCAGGATGGCCTGCCGTTCCATCCGGGCGGCCACGAGCTTCTCCACCTCCTCCTCGGTGAGCCGGGAGTCGGTCCGAATCACCGCCCGGGCGTAGTCCTCGGTCTGGAGCAGCCCCGGGATCAGCGTCGGGTGGAAACAGCGGAGTTGGGTGGCGTTGCGCTCGGCCTCCAGCCAGGGCCGGAACCAGATCGGCTCGCCGTCCCGCTTGGCCAGCTCCAGCATCGCGACAAAGAGGCCACCGGTCTCGAAGATCTCGTCGGCGCGGGCCAGGTAGACCTCGTCCAGCGGGCGCTGCCCCAACTCCACCGCCGACACCTGCGAGCCGGAGTAGTGCGCCCGTTTGCCGAAGTCCTCCTGGCTCATACCGGCGGCGTTTCGCATTCGCCGTAACTGGGCCCGGATCAGTTCCGCCGTGGGTACGGGTTTGGTCGCCACACTTCCTCCACAATCTTGTGATCACCATTGTTGATCCACCTGGCGGCAGAACCGTCCGCATCGGCTCTGCCGGTTGCACCGCGAACCTCTATTGCAAGGTAGTGGGGTGAGGGCAGGCTGTCACTAGCGGAACCGTTCGGATTCAGTCGGCAAGTGACCGGGCGGAACTGCGGGGCCGCCCCGCTTCCCCACCCGCCCGTCGGGGCGGCCCCATTCCATTCCTTCGCGCAGCGAGGAGACAACCATGCAATTGCAGAATGACGAGTCGACGCCGACCATCGAGCCGGCCGTCCCCGTCACGCCGCCGCGCGAGATGACCCCCGACCTGCCGCCGGCCCCGAGCACCCGGACACGCTCGACCAACCAGGGACGCGGCTACGGCGACAGCCCGCTGATGGTGATCGCCGTCGGCGTCTACGGTCGGCGTCGCAGCACCAGCCGCCCGGCATGAACGGACAGCTCCGGTCGATCTCTGTCGCGCGTAGTCGACACCAACTCCCGCGCCGGCCGCCATGAAGCGGAAATGTTCTACATGGAATTCCATGTACGCGCTGGTGGCGGCGCCGCCACCATTCCCGAAGCGTCGGACGGGAAGGAAAAATGTGTGCAACGACGATCACCTGACCGAGCCGCATCAGCATGACCCGGACTAGCATTGCCGCGACGCGTGGCCATGCGTGATTTTCCGGCGTCGACTGCGCGCGCTCTATCACCGCGAGCCGGAGAAGCTGACAATCTTCATGAGCCACTTCCGCGACCGGGCCGCCGCCGAGTTGCCCCACCTCACACCGGAACAGATCGACGCCCGCTTTCTCGGCTGGATCGACCGGCCGTCCCACCAACGGTCGGACCGACGTTCGATCTGAAGAGCCGGCGCGGGAGACAGGGCGGGGCGGCGTAGCCTGCCGCAGTGAGCACAAGTCGTAGTTACGGAGATCCGTCCGGCATTGCCCGAAGTCTCGACGTCGTGGGCGAACGCTGGGGCCTGCTGGTCGTACGCGACCTGCTGCCCGGCCCGAAGCAGTTCAGCGACCTGCTCGCCGGCCTGCCCGGGATCAGCCCCAACGTGCTGAGCAAGCGGCTACGCGAACTGGTCGAGGGTGGGGTGGTCGACTATCAGGACCTCGGCGCACCGGACCGGGTCCGGGTCTACGAGCTGACCGAGTGGGGCCGCGACCTGGAACCGGTGCTGCGCCACCTCGAACAGTGGGGACAGCGCGCCCCACTCCCACCCGCCGGACCCCCATCTCGTTGATCATGAAGTTAGCGCACCCGATCAGGCTGGATGGGGTCGCCAACTTCATGATCAACGAGGAGGGCGGGCGACGGCGAGGGCGGCGGGCGGTCTCGACGGCGGGGAGTCGGGATCAGTCGATCAGGGTGCGGCCGGTGAGGTGCAGGAAGACGTCCTCCAGGCTGCTGCGGCGGGCCAACGAGCTGGCCGGGGCCAGGGCCCGGTTGTGGACCTCGGCCAGGGCGGCGTCACCGTTGTCGACGTAGAGCAGGATCCGGTCGGGCAGGATCTCGATCCGCTCGGCGAGACCGTCGAGTTTGCCGGCGAACTCCTCCTGCGACTCGGTCGGGAAGCGCAACTCCACCACCTCGCGGGTCGAGTAGCGCTCGATCAGCTCGCGCGGCGAACCCTCGGCGACGATCCGGCCGCCGTCCATCACCACCAGGCGGTCGCAGAGCTGCTCGGCCTCGTCCATGTAATGGGTGGTCAGCACGAGCGTCACGCCCTGCTGCTTGAGCCGGAACAACCGTTCCCAGACCAGGTGCCGGGCCTGCGGGTCGAGGCCGGTGGTCGGCTCGTCGAGCAGCACGATCTCCGGTTCGTTGACCAGCGCGCGGGCGATGGTGAGCCGGCGCTTCATGCCGCCGGAGAGCGGCTCGACCTTGCTGTTGGCCCGCTCGGCGAGCTGCACGAAGTCGAGCAGCTCGCTGGCGCGGTCGCGGGCCACCCGGCGCGGGATGCCGAAGTAGCGGGCGTACGTGGTGAGGTTTTCCCGTACGGTCAGCTCGGGGTCGAGATTGTCCGTCTGTGGACAGACACCGAGCCGGGCCCGGATCGCCGGCCCGTCGCGGAGCGGATCCATGCCGAGGATGCGCAGTTCACCGCCGGTGGGCGGGGAGACACAGCCGACCATCCGCATGGTCGAACTCTTGCCGGCGCCGTTGGGGCCGAGGAAACCGAACGCCTCCCCGGGCCGCACCTCGACGTCGATCCCATCGACGGCGGTGAAGTCACCGAAACGTTTGACCAGTCCGCGAGCTTGGATGAGAGGTTGTTCCGTGGCCACGGCGACGACCCTAGCCGCCCGGTACGACACCTCCCAGCGAGTTTCCCGGGAAGTTACGATTTTCGTTTTCATGAGCGCACGTCTGTCACCTGTGGAGAGAAAGTTTCCCGTCAGCTGACCCTTTCTTTTTGACCTTGACCGCGGGTACGGTCCGCAACAGGAGATCGACCTGCCCGGAATCCCGACTCTCTTGGCACAGAGTCCAGACTCTCTTGGCACAGAGTCCCGGCTCTCTGGCACAGAGCCCCGGGTCGGCTCCGCACTTCGGCGAATCGGCGCACGCCAGCACCACACCTGCCCACCGAGAGCTGAAAGGGACGTCAACAATGGGCTCACCCGACACCACCACCGGTCCGTGGAGCCGCCGAGGATTCCTCGGTCTCTCCGCCTGCGCGGCGGCCAGCGCCATCACCGTCGCCGGCCCGTTCACCGGCATGGCTCAGGCCGCCGACGGCGGCGAGGTACGCGACAGCCAGGGTCACCGGCTGCCGGTTGGCAAGATCGGTATCCAGCTCTACTCCGTCCGCAGCGACCCGGCGCCCTTCGCCGACAAGCTGCCGAAGCTCGCCCAGCTCGGCTTCAAGGAGATCGAGTTCGCCGGCTACGGGACCAACCCGACCGACGCCGACATCCTCGCCATCCGCAAGCTCCTCGACGACAACGGCCTCAAGGCGGTCGGCTCGCACGTCGGCTTCGGTTCGTTCCAGACCGACCTGACCCGCCAGCTCGACATCGCCCAGATGCTCGGCATGAAGTACGTCGGCACCGCGAACGCGCCGACCGGCAGCCGCTACAAGTCCGACTGGCGGGCCGCCGCCGACGCGTACAACGCGGTCGGTGGCGCGGCCAAGGCCCGAGGGCTGAAGTTCTACCAGCACAACCACGACGGGGAGTACAACTTCCTGCTCGACACCGGACCGCTGGACGCGAACGGCAAGCCGACCCGCTCCACCGGAGAGCGCGGCCTGGAGTACTTCTTCGGCCTCACCGACCCGGAGCTGGTCTACTTCGAGATGGACATCTACTGGGCGTACCAGGCCCAGGTGCGGTTCAAGACGTACCTGGACGAGTTCGGCGCGACCCGGCGCAAGAACCTCGACCCGATCAAGACCATCAGCAAGCAGCAGGAGCGGTTCCCGCTCTTCCACGTCAAGGACGGCGTGCTCAACGCCACGGGCACCAGCCTCACCATGACCGAGTACGGCGTACCCGGCGGCTACGTGCCGTTCGAGGACTTCTTCGCCAGCCTGAAGTCGCTCGACGCCCACCACTACATCTGGGAGCACGACAACGCCGGCTCGACCCCGCCCGAGCAGGGCGGCGTCTGGGGCGCCACCGAGCGCAGCGTCATCAACATGAAGGCGACCCGGTTCTGATCCGAACCCGAGTCACGGCCGCGTCCGTCGGCCGGGGAGGCGACTCCCCGGCCGGTGGGCCGGTCAGGCCGGCGCCGACAGGTCCCCGGTGCCCCGTGCCCCCTCGACCAACGTGTCCGTCTGCGCCACCACCGCCGGATCGTCGGTCGCCGTACCCGGGTCGTAGCGGACCGTCCAACGCAGGCCGTCGACCCCGCTGACCCGGCGCGCGACCACGCGTACGGCACCGCCCGCCGGCAGCTTGTAATGCGCGGTGTACGACACCGAGCTGGTCACCCGGGCGCGCACCTGGTGCGGCACATCCCCCGGCTCCAACAGCAGGTACGTCTCCACCGGCAGGTCCGTCACGACCAGGTAACCGTCGCGCTCGACCACCGTTTCGGCCGGCGTGACCGCGAGTTCCCGTCCGGACCAGACCGCCTTGTTGATCTCGTGCCAACCCAGCCGGTGCGCCCGACCGGGCAGCCAGAGCCCCCGGTTGCTGACCACCACGACCCCGTCGCCGTTGGCCGTGGCCGCCCAGGAGAGCATCCGCTCGTCCCGCTCCAACGGCGGACGCTTCTCCGCCGGCAGCTTCGGCTTCCGGTTGAACAGTCCCATCTCAGAAACCCCCAGCGGCCTGCTCGCGCAACGCCCGTGCGTGCTGCTCCAACGAGAGCAGCTCACCGAAGAGCGCGAAGTACTCGTCCTTGTTGGCGACCGGGTTGACCCGCTGCACCTTCGACTTCAGGTCCCGGATCCGGGTGGTGACCGAGCCCCACTCCAGCCGGGCCAGAGTGATCGAGACATAACGCGGGTCCGGCTCGCCGTCGATCCGCAGCGGCTCCACCGCCAGCTCCCCGACGAGCGCCCTGGCGCCCAGGTCGGCGCAGGCGTCCCGGACCTGCTCGATCCAGACCGCGCCACTGGCCGCGCTCGCCGCGCCACCCGCCTCGGCGATCGCATCCCGCACGGCCAGGTGCACCGGGTGCAGGTAGACCTCCGGGCCGAGCGCGTCGAACATCGGCCCGGCCAGCACCGGCTCCTGGATCGCGAGCTTCAACGCCTCCCGCTCCACCATCGTCTGCGGGTTGTCGACAGCGGGCGCGGCCGAAGCCACCGGGCGGGCCGGGGCGGTGGCCGTACCGCCGGGGCCGGGCTTGGTCGGGGCGTTTCCGGCGGCGAGCACCGCCCGCTGCACCGGCTCGATCTCCATGCCGAGGTCACCGGCGAGCTTGCGCACGTACTCCGGGCGCTTCTCCCGGTCCTTGAGCTTCGCCACCAGCGGCGCCGCCTGGCGCATCGCCTCCACCCGGCCGTCGACGGTGTCCAGGTCGAAGCGGTTCAGCACGTGCCGCAACGCGAAGTCGACAAGCGGCTCACGGCGGGCGACCAGATCGCGTACGGCCATGTCGCCCTTTGCCAGACGCAGGTCGCAGGGGTCCATGTTGTCCGGGCTGACCGCGATGAAGGTACGCCCGACGAACCGCTGGTCGTCCTCGAACGCCCGCAGCGCCGCCTTCTGCCCGGCGGCGTCCCCGTCGAAGGTGAAGATGATCTCGCCGGCCACCGCGTCGGTGTCCAGCAGCAGCCGGCGCAGTACGCCGATGTGGTCCGCGCCGAAGGCCGTGCCACAGGTCGCCACCGCCGTCGGTACGCCCGCCAGGTGGCAGGCCATCACGTCGGTGTAACCCTCGACGATCACCGCCCGCCCCTGCTTGGCGATCTCCCGCTTGGCCTGGTCGATGCCGTAGAGCACGTGCGACTTCTTGTAGATCGGCGTCTCGGGGGTGTTCAGGTACTTCGGGCCGTCGTCGTCGTCGAAGAGCTTGCGCGCGCCGAAGCCGATCACGTCCCCGGTCAGCTCCTTGATCGGCCAGAGCAGCCGGCGCCGGAACCGGTCGATCAGCGAGCCGGACCGGGCCTCCCGGGCCAGCCCGGCGGTGATCAGTTCCTGGGCGGTGAAGCCACGCTGCCGCAGGTGCTTGGTGAGCAGGTCCCAGCCGTCCGGGGCGAACCCGCAGCCGTACCGCTCGGCGGCGGCCCGGTCGAAGCCACGCTGGGCCAGGAACTCCCGGGCCGGGCGGGCACCGGCGGTGCCGAGCTGCCCGGCGTAGAACTCGACCGCGGCGGCGTGCGCGGCGACCAGCCGCTGCTTCTGGCCCTGCTGCTGACGTACCGGGGCCGGACCGGCCTCGATGTAGCGCAACTGGATGCCGGCCCGGCCGGCGAGCCGCTCGACCGACTCCAGGAACGACAGGTGCTCGGCGTCCATCAGGAACTTGATCGCGTCGCCGCCCGCGCCGCAGCCGTGGCAGAAGTAGACGTTGCGCGCGGGCGACACGGTGAACGAGGGCGTCTTCTCGTCGTGGAACGGGCAGAGCCCCTTGAGGTTTCCGCCCCCGGCGGATTTCAGGGTGACCGTCTCGGAGATCACGTCGGCGATCGAGGTGCGCTCACGGACCAGTGTGATGTCCTCGTCCCGGATCCGCCCAGCCATGATGCCACCCCCTCAGGCGTACATCCTGCCCTGTCGCGCCGATCCGACCGGCTCCGGGTGGCGACTCTCCACCGTGCCGGTGAACCAGGGGCGGCGGGAGGAATCTCGACCGGTTGAATCGCCCGGACCGCCTAACAGGGGATCAAACGCGTGGCATCGTCATAACATGCGCATCCTGCTCGCCGGCGCGACCGGCTACCTCGGCTCCGCCGTGCTGCCCGCCCTGCTCCTCGACGGGCACCAGGTGACCGCTATCGCCGGCAGCGACGACGCGCTCGCCGTCCTCACCGCCGCCGGTGCCAGCGCGATCCGCGGCGACATCACCGACAGCGCACTGCTCAGCCGCGCCGCCCAGGACGTCGACGGGGTGATCCATCTGTTCGCCCCCGGTGGACAGGTCACCGACGCACTGGACAACGCCGTGGTCAGCGGCGTCCTCGCCGGCCTCGAGGGCAGCGGCAAGCCCTACATCCACAGCGCCGGCATGTGGGTGCACGGCAGCGGGATCCTCGACGAGGACTCCCCGTTCGACCCGCCCGAACTCACCGCCTGGCGACCGGGGATCGTCGAACGCGTCCGGGCCGCCTCCGGCATCCGCAACGTCGTCGTCTCCCCCGCCATCGTCTACGGCCACGGTTCCGGAGTCGTCCGGATGATCATCGATGGCCCGCAGGTCACCGAGCCCGAGCCGACCCTGCTCTTCCCCGGCAGCGGCGACCAGCACTGGACCAGCATCCACATCGACGACCTGGCCACCTTCTACTCCGCCGCGCTGATGCGCGCCGCCCCCGGCTCCTACTACATCGCGGCCAGCGGCGACAACCCGACCATGCGCGAAATCGCCACCGCCGCCAGCCACACCCTCGGCCTCGGTGGCCGGGTCGCCCCGGAACCAGCCGAGGCGACCCGACGGCGGCTCGGCCTGATCGAAGGCGCCTTCCGCTTGGACCAGCAGGCCAGCGGCGAACGGGGGCGCCGGGACCTCGACTGGAAGCCGATCGGCCCGTCGCTGCTCGACGAGATCACCACCGGTTCGTACGCCCGCCGGGTCTGACCGGACACCCACGACGTGACCTGGTGGCACCCGGCCGACGAACGGCGCGGCCGGATCAGCCGGGTGGGTGGGGCCGTTCCGATCGGCCTGTCCCGACCCCGACTGCGGCTGCGCGAAACCGAACTGCCGGTGGAACAGGACGAACGGCACGCCACCTGGCTGGAACTCTTCTTCGACCTGGTGTTCGCACTCGCCCTGGCCACAGTGCAGAACCGGCTGGACACCCCGACCCCACACTTCGGCGACCTCGTCGCCACCTTCGGCCTCTACGCCGTCGTCTGGCTCGCCTGGGTCGGCCAGGCGTTCTACGACACCCGCTTCGACCCGGACGACTTCTACCACCGGCTCGCCGTGCTGGTCACCATGGTGGGCGCGGGGGCGATGGCGATCGGCGCGGCGAGCCCGCCGCACACCCTGTTGCTGCCGATCGGCTACATCGTCGTACGCCTCTCACTGCTCCTGCTCTACCTGCGGGTACGCCACACCACCCCGATCACCCACCGGCTCACCAGCATCTACCTGATCGGCTTCGGGATCGGGGTGCTCTTCTGGGTCGGATCGCTGGCGGCGCCCGTATCCCTGCGCCCGGTGCTCTGGGCCATCGGCCTCATGATCGAGTTCCTCACCCCGTGGCTCGGCCGCTCCTGGGAGTCCCGGATCCCGGTCGACGCCAGACACCTGCCCGAACGGCTCGGCCAGTTCACCATCATCCTGCTCGGCACCACGCTCACCGACCTGCGCGACGTGATCACCCCCCGACCCCCGGTCGAGGTGGTCACGGCGGCAGGGGTCGCGCTGATCATCCCGGCCGCCGTGTGGTGGGTCTACACCACCTTCGTCACCACCGGGATGGCCCTGCCCCGGCTGAGCGCGGGACTCGCCTACTCGTACGTGCACTCGATCCTCGGCGCCGCCCTGCTGCTGCTCGGCTGGGCCCTCGGCGAGATCCTCGGGCAGGTGAACGCGCACGCGACCGACCTGCCGGACCGGCTCCGGGTGCTGCTCGCCCTGGCACTCGACACCTGGATAGTCTGCGGACTCGGCCTGCAGTGGGTCTCCCTGGGCTACGTGACCCGCTACCGCCTGCTGGTGGCGCTCACCGGGCTCGCCCCGATGACGCTGATCACGCTCCTGGTGAGCGATCCGCTGACCCTGCTCGGCCTGCTCGCCGCCACGGTGGTCGGGTACGCGATCCTGGTCAGCCGGCACATCGCCAGACTCGGCAATGGCGGTACCACCGGGCCCTGACCGGACGGATGCGAATATCCGCGGCGCTGCCCGTGGTCAGGTGGAACCGGGACCGGGCACGGACCCGAGGCGGGGTCAGGCGAGTTCGCGGGCTTCCTGCTCCTCGATCCGGCGGTTCCAGTCGGACTTGGCCGCGCGCCAGCCCTCGTCGTCGGTGCCGGCCCGCCAGTAGCCGGAGATGGAGAGCTGTTCCCGGCCCAGTCCGCGCTCGACCCGGAGCAGGTGCCGCAGCTCCCGGACGAACGCCGCCTCACCGTGTACGAACGCGTGCGGCGTACCGGTCGGAAGCTCCGCCTCCCGGACCGCGGCGACCAGGCTCGCGCCGACCGCGCTGCCGTTGCGGTGCAGCCAGACGATCTCCGCGTCGGCCTCGGTGACCAGCTTCTGCTCCTCGTCCGGACCGGCGACCTCTACGAAGACCCGCGCGGTCGCGTCGACCGGCAACCGCTCCAGGGTGGCGCCGATGGCCGGCAGCGCGCTCTCGTCGCCGACCAGGAGGTGCCAGTCGGCGTCCTGGTTCGGCGCGTAGCCGCCACCCGGGCCGCAGAACATCACCGGGTCGCCGGGACGGGCCCGGGCCGCCCAGGGTCCGGCCAGCCCTTCGTCGCCGTGGTGGACGAAGTCGATGCTCAGCTCCAGCTCGGCCGGATCCCAGGCGCGAATGGTGTAGGAACGCAACCTCGGCCACTGCTCCTGCGGCAGGTCGCGGCGGATCGCCTCCAGGTCGAACGGCACCGGATACTCGACGCCCGGTCGAGGGAAGATCAGCTTGACGTAGTGGTCGGTGCAGGCGCCGATGTCGAGACCGGCCAGCTCACTCCCACCGAGCACCACCCGGATCATGTGCGGGGTGAGCTGCTCGGTCCGTCGTACGGTGGCGTGGGTGACCCGGGCGCGCGCCTGACGATCCGTCATGAGGTTAGGTTAACCTAACACCGGACCCCGTGGTTTCCGAGGCCCCGATCGCGACCCAGGTCACACCACTCCCCTCAGCGGGCCAGGCGGCTCTCCTCAGCGGGCCAGACGGTGCGCGAGCCAGCCGAGCGCCAACGGGTAGCGGTAGTCGATCCCGCCGTGCCCGGCGTCGAAGAGCTCGAAGTGAACCCGGTCCTCCGGTACGCCGACCCGGGCGAGTTCGGCCCGGTACGCCTCCGCGCCGAGGTCGAGGAACCACTCGTCCCTGGTCCCCGCGTCGATCCAGACCGCCCGCAGCGAGGTGACCGCCTCCCGGTAACGCTCGACCATCCGGACCGGGTCCCAGTCCAGCCAGCGCTGCCACACCTCCGGACGCAGCACCCCGGTACGCGGGTCGAACGGCAGTTCCGGCGTACCGTCCGGGGCGGCGGAGAAGCAGGCGGTGCAGCCGAGCACCATCAGCAGGGTCTGGTCGGCCGGTTTGGTGAACGAGGGCCGGGTCTGGAAATCCGCCCACCAACGGAGGATGTCCTGGTCGTAGTCGCGCAGGTAACGGACCGCCTTGCCGAACTCCGGCAGGTAGCACAGCTCGTACAGGTTGTCCCCGGCGTGGGTGGCCAACGCCCCGAACAGGTCCGGTCGGAGCATCGGGGTGATCATCGCACCGAACCCGCCCGACGACTTGCCCGCGATCGCCCGCGACTCCCGGTCGACGATGGTCCGGTACCGGGCATCGACCCAGGGCACCACCTCGTCACAGAGGTACGAGTGGTAGGCGCCGGTGCCCGGCGAGTCGACGAACTGCGAGCCGCCGTACGTCGTCCACGCGTCGACGTACACCACGATGCAGCCGGGCGTCTCACCCGAGGCGAAAACCTGGTCCGCGGTCTCGATGAACGGCTGCCGGTACGGCATCCGGTTCTCCCACATCGACAGGTGCCCGGTGTACCCCTGGATCTGGTAGACCGTCGGGTACCGCACGGTCGGGTCGTCGTCGTACCCCGGTGGCAGGTAGACCCAGAGCGGCCGCTCGTGCGGGTCACCCAACGGGTTGCCCCGCAGCAGCTCGGAGGAGATGACATGACGGTCGAGCCGGCCGGCCAGCTCGGTGTGCCAAGGCAGCATCCCGCGAGTCAACCACGTACGCCCCACCTCCGCCCGCCCACCTCCGCCCGCCCCGGCAACCGGCAAAACCGCCTCGGCACCGGGGCGGGCGCCGGGCATACTCGCCCGCATGTCCACACAGCCCCCGCACACCCATCCCCGCGACATCGGGCAACTGAACCGCGCACTCGCCGACGGCGTACGGCTGAAGTTCGTCTTCTTCTGGAAGCACCGCTCGGACGGGGTGGTCGACGCGGGCTGCCTGAGCCAGTGGGCGCCCTCACCGTTCACCGTGGACGGTCTGGATTTCGCCACCGCCGAGCACTACATGATGTGGCGTAAGGCGACACTCTTCGGCGACACGGGGACCGCCGAGCGGATCCTCGCCGCCGGACATCCGCACCGGCCGCAGACACTGGGTCGTCAGGTCGCCGGCTTCGACCAACGGACCTGGGAGGAACACCGGTACGACATCGTGCTCGCCGCGAGCGTGGCGAAGTTCGGGCAGGACCCGGCGCTGCGCGAGTTCCTGCTCGGCACCGGCGACCGGGTGCTGGTGGAGGCGAGCCCGGTGGACCCGATCTGGGGTGTCGGCCTGGCCTGCGACAACCCCGACGCGGCCGTCCCGGACCGGTGGCGTGGCCTCAACCTGCTCGGTTTCGCCCTCATGGACGCCCGCGCCGCGCTCCGCGAACCCACCACCCCCGATGCCGCAGCCACCACTCCCCGAAGCCGCAGCCGCAGCCGCTGAAGGTTAGGAAGGGGCCCTTCCGCTACCGAAAGCGATAACAGGGGGCCCTTCCTTACCCGGCGAGGCGGTGGTGCCAGGCGACGGCGGCCGGGTCGGTGAGGGAGGCGACCTGGTCGATCACCACCCGCAGCCGGGCGGCGTCGGTGCCGGCCTCCCGCCACAGCGGGGCGAAGACCGGGTCGAGCGCGGCCGGCGCCCGTACGGTCAGCGCGTGCACCAGTTCGGTGATGACCTCGCGCTGGCGGGCGTACCAGCGGTCGGCGCCGGGGCGGCGCATGACGTACCGCAGCGCCATCCCCTTGAGCAGTGCGCACTGGGCCCGGACCAGCCGGGGTACGACCAGGTCGGCGGCGTACCGGCGGAGCGGGTCGGGTCCGTACCGCTGCCGGGTGGCGTCGACGGCGGCCGAGACGAACCGTCCGGTCAGCGCGCTGGTGGTGCTCTTCAACGCGACCTGGGCCCGGTGGCTGCCGTCGTAGCCGGCGAGCGGGGCGAGCAGTGGGTCGGTGAGGAGGCCGAGCAGCACCGGGGCGAGGTCGGCGGCGGACTCGGTGGAGTAGGTGGCGGCGACGTCGGCGCAGAGTGCGGCCTGCTCGTCGGCGTCGTCGAAGAGGTCCGGTAGCCGCAGGTGTCCCCGGTAGACCCCGTCCTCGACGTCGTGCACCGAGTAGGCCACGTCGTCGGCCCAGTCCATCACCTGTGCCTCCAGGCACTGCGCCCGTTCCGGGGCGCCTTGGCGCAGCCAGGTGAAGACCTCGGCGTCGTCGGCGTAGACGCCGAACTTGCGTCGGCCGGGTTCCCGGGGCCAGGGGTACTTTCCGGTCGCGTCGAGCGAGGCCCGGGTCAGGTTGAGGCCGGCGGAGGCGCCGTCGGGCCGCAGCACCTTGGCCTCCAACCGGGAGAGTACGCGCAGCGTCTGCGCATTGCCCTCGAAGCCGCCGCAGGACTGGGCGAGGCTGTCGAGCACCTCTTCGCCGTTGTGTCCGAACGGCGGGTGGCCGAGGTCGTGCGCGAGCCCGGCGACGTCGACGACGTCCGGGTCGGCGCCGAGCCGTTGCCCCATTTCCCGGGCGATCTGCGCGACCTCGAGAGAGTGGGTCAGCCGGGTACGGAGGAAGTCGTCGGTGCCGGCGGTGTGCACCTGGGTCTTGGCCGCCAGCCGGCGGAAGGCGGCCGAGTGCAGCACCCGGGCGCGGTCCCGCTGGTACGGGCTCCGCCCGTGACCGGTGTCCTTGCGCGGCTCGCCGACCAGACGCTCGGCGTCGCCGTCATGGTTCACCGGCCCATCCTGTCACCCTGCCCGGACGGTTTCGGCGCCTGGCCTGCTCAGGAGGCTGGCGCCTGGCCTGCTCAGGAGGCAGCAGATGCGGCCCGGAGCACGCAGAACTCGTTCCCCTCGGGGTCGGCGAGCACGATCCACGTGTCGGTCTCGCGCTGTCCCACGTCGACGTGGCGCGCACCCATGTTGACCAGCCGCTCCACTTCGGCCTCCTGGTCGGCGGGGCGGAGGTCGATGTGGAGCCGGTTCTTCGTCTCCTTGCCCTCGGGCACCGGCACGAAGACGATGCTGGGTAGTTCGTCGGCGGAACGGCTGATCTCCACCTCTTCGGGCTTCTCATAGGTGATCCGGTAGCCGAGTGCCTCGGCCCACCAGCGGGCGAGGCGCGCCGGGTCCTGGGCGTCGACCACCAGGTTTGCCCAGAGACTGCCCATGGCAGACACCTCCGTCGCGATCAGGTGACGAAACTTGAGTGACGCCCAGGTTACGCCCGCCCGACCGGAGCGGTGCATCTTCGACCGGCTGACACTTCTCGCATTCGTTTGGTGATCCCTCGCAACCACCGATCAGGCTGGAGTTGCTGTCCAATTGCCGACCGTCACGGGATCACATCAGGCAATGGCCAGGTGTAGCGTGCCGTAAGCAGAAGGTCACCAGCCGGCGGCGATACCGGCCCGGTCGGCAGAGCCTGACCAGCCCGATGTCCCACCCGAGAGCCCGCGCGACCATTCACGTTGCCGGCCGGCGTCGAACCGACGGGACCCCAGGGCCATCTACCGCTCCCTGGACAACCCACGGTCCGGACCTCCCCGCAGCACAGTTCCTCCGTCAGCACAGTTAAGGAGAGTTTCCCGTGGACGCTGACGCCGCCATCCGGGCCGAACTGTACCGGCTGCGCCGCCGGCTCCCCGACCTGTCGGGCGCGGTGCTCGGCGGAGTGGACGGCCTGCTGATCGCCGCCGACCTCACCGACGCCGACCCGCACCACCTCGCCGCGCTCGCCGCCGCCACCCTCGGCCTGGGACACCGGTTCGCCCAGTCGGCCGGCCACGGCCCGCTGCACGAGTCGGTGGTACGCAGCGCCGGCGGCTGCGTGATCACCTACCCGGCCGGGGCGTACGGGCTGCTGACCCTGGTGACCTATCCGGACAGTGACGTGGAACGGATCCACCCCGAGGCGCGGGCCTCCGCGCACCGGCTCGGCACCATGGTCGACTCGCTCCGGGTCGCGGCGTCGGTGGCCGCCGTTCCGGCCACCGATCCGGACGCCCCGCTCGACGTACGCACCCCGATGGCCGCGCTCCCGGCCGACCTCTGGGCCGAGACCGGTGGCCTGCGCCCACCGGGGCTGCGCTGAGCGCGTACGCGCACCGCACAGTCCCCGGTGGGGGCGCTCATCGGATCAGCGGCTGTCCGAGCCGGTCGTCGTGATCGCCGCCCGGCCCGCCTCCAGCCGGGCTACCGGCACCCGGAACGGTGAGCAGGAGACGTAGTCGAGCCCGACCTCGTGGAAGAAGTGCACCGACTCCGGGTCGCCGCCGTGCTCGCCGCAGACACCGATCTTGAGGCCCGGCCGGGCGGCCCGACCCTCCTCGGTGGCGATCCGGACCAGCCGCCCCACCCCGTCCCGGTCGATCGACTCGAACGGGGAGATGCCGAAGATGCCGAGCTCCAGGTAACGCCAGAAGAACGCGCCCTCCACGTCGTCGCGGGAGAAGCCCCAGCCCATCTGGGTCAGGTCGTTGGTGCCGAAGGAGAAGAACTCGGCCGCCTCGGCGATCTGGCCGGCGGTCAGCGCCGCCCGGGGCACCTCGATCATGGTGCCGACCAGCACCTCGACGCCGCTGTCGCCGACCACCTCAGCAATGATCTTCTCGGCCTCGGTCCGGACCGTCTCCAACTCCTGCACCGCGCCGACCAACGGCACCATGATCTCCGGACGGGCCACCTGACCGTCCCGGGCACAGGCCACCGCCGCCTCCACGATCGCCCGCACCTGCATCGCGAAGAGACCGGGAATGACCAGGCCGAGCCGGACGCCGCGCAGCCCGAGCATCGGGTTCTGCTCGTGCATCCGGCGTACCGCCGTGAGCAGCGCCTCCTCCTTGGCCGCGTCCTGACCGCGCTCCTGGGCCACCGCCACGTTCACCGCCAGTTCCTCCAACGGTGGCAGGAACTCGTGCAGCGGCGGGTCGATCAGGCGTACGGTCACCGGCTGCCCGTCCATCTCGCGGAAGATCTCCACGAAGTCGTTCCGCTGCAACGGCAGCAGCGCGGCGAGCGCCTCCTGCCGGTCGGCGTCGGTACGGGCCAGGATCAACCGCTCGACCAGCTCCCGCCGGTCCCCGAGGAACATGTGCTCGGTACGGCACAGTCCGATCCCCTCGGCCCCGAACCGCCGGGCACGGGCGGCGTCCTCGCCGGTGTCGGCGTTGGTCCGTACCCGCAACCGGCGCCGCTCGTCGGCGTGGGCCATGATCCGGTGTACGGCCTGCACCAGCGGATCGCCCGACTCGGTCGCGTCGAGGCTGCCCTCGAAGTAGCGCACCACCTCGGACGGGGAGACCGGCACCTCGCCCCGGTAGATCCGGCCGGTGGTCCCGTCGATCGAGACGACCTCGCCCTCCCGCACGGTCTGGCCGTCCACGGTGAACTGACGCGACCGTACGTTCACGTCAAGGGCGTCCGCGCCGCAGACGCAGGTCTTGCCCATCCCCCGGGCGACCACCGCCGCGTGGCTGGTCTTGCCACCACGGGAGGTCAGGATGCCCTGGGCGGCGATCATGCCGGGCAGGTCGTCCGGGCTGGTCTCCCGCCGGACCAGGATGACCGACTCGCCCTCGCCGGCCAGCTCGACCGCCCGCTCGGCGGAGAAGACCACCTTGCCGACAGCGGCGCCGGGTGAGGCGCCGATTCCGGCGGCGAGCGGCGCGACATCGTGCTCCAGCCGGAACCGGGGGAACATGAGCTGGGCGAGCTGGGCGCCGTTGACCCGGTGCAGCGCCTCGTCCAGGTCGATCAGTCCCTCGTCGACGAGCTGGCCGGCGATCACGAACGCCGCCGCCGCGGTGCGCTTGCCGACCCGGGTCTGGAGCATCCAGAGCTTGCCCCGCTCGATGGTGAACTCGATGTCGCAGAGGTCGAGGTAGTGCTCCTCCAGCCGGGCCATGATGCCGAGCAGTTCGCCGTACGAGCGGGGGTCGAGCTTTTCCAGCTCCTGGAGCGGGACGGTGCTGCGGATGCCGGCGACCACGTCCTCACCCTGGGCGTTGGCCAGGTAGTCGCCGTAGATGCCCTGCGCGCCGCTGGCCGGGTCGCGAGTGAACGCGACCCCGGTGCCGGAGTCCGGCCCGAGGTTGCCGAAGACCATCGCCACCACGTTGACCGCGGTGCCGAGATCGGCCGGGATCCGCTCCTGCCGGCGGTAGAGGACCGCGCGCTCGGCGTTCCACGAGCCGAAGACCGCGAAGATCGCCAGGTCCAGCTGCTCGCGCGGGGTCTGCGGGAAGTCCCGGCCGGTGTGCTTACGGAAGATCGTCTTGTACGTGTCGACCAGCGCCCGCAGGTCCGCCGCGTCCAGGTCCAGGTCGTTGGTGGTGCCCTTGGCCCGCTTCGCCCCGTCCAGCGCGTGTTCGAACTCCTCGCCCGGCACCTCGCAGACGGTCTTGCCGAACATCTGGATCAACCGGCGGTACGAGTCCCAGGCGAACCGCTCGTTGCCGCCGGCCTGGGCGGCGAGCCCGGTCACGCTGGCGTCGTTGAGACCGACGTTGAGGACCGTCTCCATCATGCCCGGCATGGAGAACTTCGCTCCGGAGCGGACCGAGACCAGCAGTGGGTCGGACGGGTCGCCGAGCCGCTTGCCCATCGCCCGTTCCAGCGAGGTCAGGTGCGCGGTGATCTGCTCGGCGAGTTCGGCGGGTGCGGTCCCGCTGGCCAGGTACGCCTGGCACGCCTCGGTGGTGATGGTGAATCCGGGCGGCACCGGTAGGCCGAGGTTGGTCATCTCCGCCAGGTTGGCGCCCTTGCCGCCGAGCAGGTCCTTGAGTTCCCTGTTGCCCTCGGTGAAGTCGTACACCCATTTGTGTCCGACGCTTGCCGTGTCCCTCGATGCCACCAGAAGCCTCCCACGTACGACGCTGAACGAAGGGTTGAGTTGGTCTGTGTACCCCGGGTACGGAAGTCCGTACCGAGAAGAACCAATGGCCATTGGTCCGCGAAGGTTAAGCCAGCCTAGGGCGACCAGTCAGTAATGGGTGACAATCGGCACAGGCGTCGTCCCTGTCCGTGTTCGCACCGGTCTGCGGGAGCGCTTCCACGCGCATGAGCACGCACCACACCGGCGGTAACCTGGGTACGGCACCGAACGGCAACCACCCCCGGTCCCGCCCCGAGGAAGCTGAACTGACGATGAGCAGTGGCCCACAGGAGCACGCCCCCGCCCGCCCCGCGCCGCCGGCACCGCGTACGCCCGAACCGGGCCGGGCGACCGTCCGGGCCGGCGCGGCGACGGACGCCCGGCTGACCGGTGTCCTGCCCGCGCCGACGCGCGTCCGACCCGCCCCCGGTGTGCGCTACCGCCTCACCGCCGAGACGGTGATCCGGACCGGTGCCGACCCGGCCGCCGGTACGGTCGCCGACTACCTGGCCACACTGCTGCGCCCGGCCACCGGCCACCCGCTGCCGGTCACCCGCGCCGACGACGGCACGCTCCCCCCGGTCGACGCGATCACCCTGCTCCTCGACCCGACCACCGAGACCTCGGAGACCGGGACGGCGGGGACCGGATCGGCGGGCAGCACGCACGAGGGCGGGTACCGGCTCGACGTGACCGGCGACGGCATCGTGATCCGGGCCCGGGACCGGGCCGGGCTCTTCCACGGCGTACAGACACTGCGACAACTGCTGCCGGCGGCGATCGAGAGCAGCACGGTCCAGCCCGGCCCCTGGGAGGTGCCGGGCGGGGAGATCGTCGACACGCCCCGGTTCGCCTACCGGGGCGCCATGCTCGACGTCTCCCGCCACTTCTTCGAGGTCCCCGACGTACTCCGCCTGGTCGACCAGCTCGCCCGGTACAAGCTCAACCACCTGCACCTGCACCTCACCGACGACCAGGGCTGGCGGATCGCGATCGACTCCTGGCCGAAGCTGGCCGAGGTCGGCGGCGCCACCGAGGTCGACGGCGGGGTCGGCGGCTACTACACCCAGGCCGACTACCGGACCATCGTCGAGTACGCCGCCACCCGGCACATCACCGTGGTACCGGAGATCGACCTCCCCGGGCACACCAACGCCGCGCTGCACGCCTACCCGGAACTCGCGCCGGACGGGGTCGCGCCAGCGGCGTACACCGGCACCGAGGTCGGATTCAGCTACCTCGCGGTCGACAACGAGCGCACGTACGACTTCGTCACCGACGTCCTCGGTGAACTCGCCGCGCTCACCCCCGGGGCATACCTGCACGTCGGCGGCGACGAGGCGTTCAAGCTCAGCCCGGCCGACTACGCCACGGTGATGAACCGGGTGCAGCGGATCGTCGCCGACACCGGCCGTACGGTGGTCGGCTGGCACCAGCTCGCCCCGGCCGAGCACGTCCCCGGCCGGGTGCTCCAGTACTGGGGCACCACCACCGCGGACGAGAAGGTGGCCGCCGCCGTCGCCCAGGGCGCACGGGTGATCATGTCCCCGGGCAACCGCACCTACCTGGACATGAAGTACACCGAGTCGACCACGCTCGGGCAGGACTGGGCCGGCCTGATCGAGGTACGCACGGCGTACGACTGGGACCCCGGCACCTACCTGGACGGGGTGCCCGAGGAGGCGGTACTCGGCGTCGAAGCACCACTGTGGACGGAAACGATCCGTACGGTGCCGGAGATCGAGTACATGACCTTCCCCCGGCTGGTCGCCGTCGCCGAACTGGGCTGGTCGACCGCACCCGCCCGCGACTGGGAATCGTTCCGGCTCCGGCTCGCCGCACACAGCCCACGGTGGGACACCGCCAGCATCGCCTACCACCCCTCCCCCGAGGTGCCCTGGCCGACCACGACCGGCACCGGACCGGCCGTCCCGTCGCCACGCCGCGAGATCGGCCCGGTCGAGCCGACCGCCGATGGGGGCGCTCAGCCGCCGGAGTCGTCCATCTCGGCCCCGGCCGGTACGACGTCACTGTCCCGGTCGGACAACCAACCGTCCGGCAGGTAGACCTTGCCGGGCGAGTTCGTCCGGCCACGCGGCTGACCCAGCGTGTGGGTCGGGAACGGCTCCACCGGGTCGAGCTTGCCGAGCAGGTCGTCCAACTCGGCCAGGCTGTTGATCATAGCGAGAGACCGGCGCAACTCACCGCCGACCGGGAAACCCTTCAGGTACCACGCCACATGCTTACGGAAGTCGGTGCAGCCGTCCCGCTCACTACCCAGCCACCCGGCGAGCAGTTCGGCGTGCCGGCGCATCGTCCCCGCCACCTGCCCCAGATCCGGCAGCACCCGATCGGACCGGCCCGCGAAAGCCGCCGCCAGGTCGGCGAAGAGCCACGGCCGCCCCAGGCAACCCCGACCGACCACCACTCCGTCCGCACCGGTCCGCTCCAACATCCGGAGCGCGTCGTCCGCCTCCCAGATGTCGCCGTTACCCAGCACCGGCACGTCCAGCGCCTGCTTGAGGGTGGCGATCGCGTCCCAGTCGGCGCTGCCCGAGTAACGCTGCTCGGCCGTACGCGCGTGCAGCGCCACCGCCGCCACCCCGGCCTCCTGCGCGGCGAGCCCCGCCTCGACGTACGTCAAATGGTCGTCGTCGATGCCCTTGCGCATCTTGACCGTGACCGGCACCCCGGCCGGTGCCGCCGCGGCCACCGCCGACCGGACCAGCCGGGCGAAGAGCCGGCGCCGCCACGGCAGGGCCGCGCCACCGCCCTTGCGGGTGACCTTCGGCACCGGACAACCGAAGTTGAGGTCGATATGGTCGGCCAGGTCCTCCTCGACCACCATCCGCACCGCCGCCGCCGTCGTCTCCGGGTCGACCCCGTAGAGCTGCAGACTGCGCGGTCGCTCGTCGCGGCCAAACGCGATCATGCGCATGGTGCGGGGATTCCGCTCCACCAACGCCCGGGTGGTGACCATCTCGCAGACGTAGAGCCCGCCGCCCTGTTCCCGACAGAGCTGACGAAACGCGACATTGGTGATACCGGCCATCGGCGCGAGCACCACCGGCGGCCACACCTGGTGCCCGCCGAGAGCCAGCGAACCCGGCACAGCCCGGGCAGCAGCGGACGACGTCATCCTCCGAGCATCCCACCCGCCCCCCGGGGGTAAGGAAGGGCCCCTTGTTATCGCATTCGGTAGAGGAAGGGCCCCTTATTAACAGGCCCTCGTAACACACTTTCCGACCTGGTGGGCGATTTCCACAGGGAGGTCGGTTGTCCACAGATCGCTGGCGGAAGGGGTCGGGCGCGGAGCGGGGTGATCCAGGCTGCACGGATGACCGGAGCAACCGACCTCGAACCGGCCGCGCGCCTCGAACCGGCCGCGCGCCTCGAACCGGCCGCGCGCCTCGAACCGGCCGCGCGCCTCGAACCGACGCCCGTGCCGCTGGAGACAACCGCCGCTCGGCAGCAGCAGATCGTGTCGCGGGCCCAACTGCTGCTCGCCGGAGTGGACGACATGCAGATCTACCGACGCGTCCGGCAAGGGCGCTGGCAACGCCCGCTGCCGGGGACGTACTCATTGGTCACGGGGGTGTTGACGGACGAGCAACGTCGGATCGCGGCGGTGCTCTACACCGGACGGGACGGGCAGATCACCGGACTGGCGGCCCTGCACTGGTACGGCTTCCGTTACGTACCCAAGAGCGACCAGGTGCAGTTGATCGTGCCGCACCACAGCCGCAGAAGGTCGGCCGGGTACGTGAACGTCGCACGTGCTCTGACACTCGACAGCCGTGCCCGTGACGCGGGGCTCTACCGGGTCTGTTCGCCGGCCCGGGCGGTCGTCGACGCCGCGCGGGACATGCGCGACCTCCGTACCGTTCGGGCGATCGTGGCGGAGGCGATCCAGCGCGACTTCACCGACCTGCCGACGCTCGACGAGGAAGTCCGACGTGCCCGCCGCAGCCGTACCGCGCTGGTCCGACGGGCCTTCGCCGAGGTGGTCGACGGCGTGCGGTCGGCGCCCGAGGCCGAGCTCCGGGAGTGCCTGGCGGGTAGCGAGGTGCTGCCGGAGATCTGGTGGAATCCTCGGCTCGGTGACCGGTCCGGTGCCCGGCTGCCCAGTCCGGACGGCTGGATCGACGACGCCGCGATCGCCCTCGAGGTCGACTCCCAGGAGTTTCATTTCACGCCCACCGGGTGGGCCAGCACACTGAGGAGAAACAACGAACTGGGGCGGCACGGCGCGCTGGTGCTGCATTTCACACCGGCTCAGATCAGACAGGACCCGGATCTGGTACGCCGCACGGTCGAGGACGCCTACCTCTCCCGCCAGGGCTCCCGCCCCCCATGCTCGGCACTCCTCCTACCCGAGTAGGCGCGGGCCCGCCCGCCCGAGTAGGCGCGTTAGGAAGGGCCCCTTCCTATACAGAAAACGATAAGAAGGGGCCCTTCCTTACATCTCAGCAGCCGGGGAGGCGCTCGATCAGGTAGTTCTCCACCTGGTCGAGGGAGACGCGCTCCTGGAGCATGGTGTCGCGGTTGCGTACGGTGACCGCGTTGTCATTCAGGGTGTCGAAGTCGACCGTGACGCAGAACGGGGTACCGATCTCGTCCTGCCGGCGGTAGCGCCGACCGATCGCCTGCGAGTCGTCGAACTCGACCACCCAACGCTTGCGCAGGGCGGCGCTGAGGTCCCGCGCCTTCGGCGACAGCTCCGGGTTGCGCGACAGCGGCAGGACGGCCACCTTCACCGGGGAGAGTCGGGGGTCGAAGCGCAGTACGGTCCGCTTGTCGACGCCGCCCTTGGTGTTCGGCGCCTCGTCCTCGTCGTACGCCTCGAGCAGGAACGCCAGCACCGCGCGGGTCAGGCCGGCGGCCGGCTCGATCACGTACGGCATCCAGCGCTCGCCCTTCTCCTGGTCGAAGTAGGAGAGGTCGACGCCGGAGTGCTTGCTGTGCGTGGTGAGGTCGAAGTCGGTGCGGTTGGCGATCCCCTCCAGCTCGGAGAACTCGGTGCCGCCGAACATGAACTTGTACTCGATGTCCACGGTCCGCTTCGAGTAGTGGGAGAGCTTCTCCTTCGGGTGCTCGAACAGCCGCAGGTTCGCCTCACTGAGCCCGAGGTCGATGTACCAGTTCCAGCGCTCCCGCAGCCAGTAGTCGTGCCACTGCTCGTCCGAGCCCGGCTCGACGAAGAACTCCATCTCCATCTGCTCGAACTCGCGTGTACGGAAGATGAAGTTGCCCGGGGTGATCTCGTTGCGGAACGACTTGCCGACCTGGGCGATGCCGAACGGCGGCTTCTTGCGCGCCGACGTCATCACGTTGGCGAAGTTGACGAAGATGCCCTGAGCCGTCTCCGGGCGCAGGTAGTGCAGGCCCTCGTCGCTCTCCACCGGGCCGAGGTAGGTCTTCATCAGGCCGTTGAACATGCGCGGCTCGGTGAAGGTGCCCTTGTTGCCGCAGTTCGCGCAGTTGATCTCCGCCAGGGAGGCCGGCGGCCGGCCCTGCCGGGCCTCGAACGCCTCTTCCAGGTGGTCGGCGCGGAACCGCTTGTGGCAGGACTGGCACTCGGTCAGCGGGTCGACGAACGCGTCCAGGTGACCGGAGGCGGCCCAGACGTCGCGGGCGAGGATGACGGCGGAGTCGAGCCCGACGATGTCGTCGCGCTGCTGCACCATCGTGCGCCACCACTGACGGCGGACGTTCTCCTTCAGTTCGACGCCGAGCGGACCGTAGTCCCAGGCCGACCGGGTTCCCCCGTAGATCTCGCTGGAGGGGAAGACGAAGCCTCGACGCTTGGCGAGGCTGACCACGGCATCGATACGGTCGGCAGGCATTGGTTCTCCTCCTACGCCGACTGGCGGTCGGCGGGGACAGGGTCTGCGGGGACAGGGTGTCGGCGGGGACGATCCGGAACGGGACAACGGTACGGTCACCGGTGGTCCAAGCCCAGCAGATTACTCCGCTGGCCGACCGGCCCGACCAGCACCTCCGCCGGGCTGGTCGGCCGCCGCCCCCCGAGGGACCGCTCGGCCCCGGGGCCGCCTAGTTGATGCCGCAGACCTCAAGCTGACCGGTGCGGCGGTCCTGCGCCAGCAGCACCCGCAGGTTGTCGGAGCCACCGGTGTCGTAGACCACGTCGACCGGGACGGCCAGGTCGGTGGTGCCGGCAACCGCACCTATCTCGTACGACCTGATCTGCGGCTGGTCGGAGACCCGTGCCTCGAACTCGCGTGGCGACTCCCGGCGCTGGGCCGCGTCGCAGAGGACCTCGTAGGCCTTGTCGAACTCCTGCTTGCGGAGCGCGTCGAAGTAGTCGCCGGTCACCGCGCGGGCCTGTTCGTTGACCGCCTGGCCACCCGCCACGCCCAGCCCGACCACGGCGACCGCCCCGCCGCCGCAGCAGAGCACCACCGCGAGCGCGGCCACGCCCAGCCCGAGCCAGAGCCGCATGGTCCGGCCCTCGGTCGGTGGCGCGGCGAACGGCGGCGTCACTCCCGGTCCGGGCGGCGGCGCGGACACGCCTCCCAGCGGTGGCGGGCCGTACGTTCCGGGCGGCACCGGGTACGGCATCGGCGGGCCGGCCGGCCCCGGAGTGGTCATGGTCGCAAGGGTAGTGCCCGCGATCTCATCGTCGGGGATCAGTGGCCCGGTCACTCGCCGTGACCTCGACCGATCCGCCCGGAGCGGCTGCGGCGAGCGCCTCGTAGGCGGACGGCTCGTCCAGCGATTCGGCGAGCAGCGGGGTGGCGTACACCTTGACGTCGAAGGCGCCCAGGGCCCGCCGGTAGGTGCCGACGGACTCCCATTCGGTCACCAGGGACCAGTGCCGGGGGTCGTCGAGCGCACGGAGAAGCTGCCCGCGCTGGTAACCGGGGCGGGTGGCCAGCGCGGCCAGCGCGGCGTGTGCCCGTTCGGTGAAGGACGCCGCGCCGTCCTCGTCGACCACGAACCGGTTCGTCACCAGCACCGGGTGCCTCCTCGTAGAGTTTGTGCCATGCAGCGTACGCAGAGCGTCTTGCTGGCCCGTCTGGCCCGGGTGAATCCGACGGTCGTGTTCCTCGCCACGGTCATCGTGATGCTGGTCGGCCTCTTCGCGCCGGGGATCATCGGCGGGGCGGTGCTGCTGGCGCTCGCCGTCGGGCTGCTGGCGCTGCTGCGGGTCACCTGGCCGGTGCAGCCGCCGGCGACCCGACTCGTCCGCCTGCTGATGTTGGCCCTGCTCACCACGGTCGCCCTGGTGAAGATCCTCTGACCCCTGTGCCCGTCGTCCGGCTGGCCGCCGCCGTGCGGCCGGTCTGACCGGCGTACGCCGCGCGCTTGGTCACATGCACGCATGCGTTTTTGACAATCATTCTCATTCGCGCGGAGAGTAGGTGTCATGGTGATCCGTTCCGTCCCCCGCACCCTGGCCCTCGCCGCGAGCGCGCTGCTGGCCCTCGGCACCGCCGCCGCCTGCGGCTCCGGCTCCAGCGGGAGCACCGACGGACGGGTCGACGTGGTCGCGGCCTTCTACCCGCTCCAGTACGTCGCCGAGCGGGTCGGCGGCGACGCCGTACGGGTGACGAACCTCGCCAAGCCGGGCGCCGAACCGCACGACCTGGAGCTGAACCCGGGCCAGGTCGGCCAGATCAGCGACGCCGACGTGATCGTCTACCTCGACGGCTTCCAGCCGGCGGTGGACGACGCGATCAAGCAGGTCGGCGGCGACCGGAGCTTCGACGTGGCCGCGGTGGAACCGCTGCACGACGCCACGGCCGGCGGGCACGAGCACGAGGGCGAGGAGGCGGCGGCCGAGGAGAAGGCCGGCGCCAAGGACCCGCACGTCTGGCTCGACCCGACCCGGCTCGCCACCATCGGCGACAAGCTCGCCGAACGTCTCGGCAAGGCCGACCCGGGCCGGGCCGCCGACTACACCGCCCGCGCCCAGGCGCTGCGTACCGAGTTGACCGCCCTGGACCAGGAGTACGCCCAGGGCCTGCGCAACTGCCAGCGCCGCGAACTCGTCACCGCGCACACCGCCTTCGGCTACCTGGCCGCGCGCTACCAACTGGAGCAGGTCGGCATCTCCGGGATCACCCCGGAAGACGAGCCCTCGCCGAAGCGGCTCGCCGAGGTCGCCGACGAGGCGAAGGAGCACGGCGCCACCACGATCTTCTTCGAGACCCTGGTCAGCCCGAAGGTCGCCGAGACGATCGCCCGGGAGATCGGCGCGTCGACCGCCGTACTCGACCCGATCGAGGGGCTGTCCGACGGCGGCGGTGACTACGCTTCCGTGATGCGTACCAACCTCAGCGCTCTGAAGAGCGCTTTGAGCTGCTCATGAGCGAACATCTACGGGTGGACGCAGAAGAACGCCGGGTGACGGTCGGCGAGCAGGCCCGGGCCACGGGGAACAGCACGCCCCGGGCCACGGTGAACGGCACGCCCCGGACGGCCGTCGACGAGTTGCCCCGGACGGCGGTGGACGCGACCCCGGACACGGTGCCGGTCGAGTCGCGCCGGACGGTGGTCGGGGTCGACCGGGCGGTGGTGAGCTACGGCGACCGCCGGGTGCTGCGCTCCGTCTCGCTGCGGGTCCGGACCGGTGAGGTGGTCGCCGTACTCGGCGCGAACGGCTCGGGCAAGTCGACACTGATCCGGGCCGTACTCGGGTTGGTTCCGCTCGGCGGCGGATCGGTCGAGCTGTTCGGCACCCCGCTGCGCAGGTTCCGGCAGTGGGCCCGGCTCGGCTACGTACCGCAGCGGCTCGGCGCCGGCAGCGGCGTACCGGCGACGGTGGCCGAGGTGGTCGCCGCCGGCCGGCTGGCCCGGCGCGGCTTCCTGCGCCCGTCGGGCGCCGCCGACCGTACGGCGGTGGCGAACGCCCTGCACGCGGTCGGGCTCAGCGACCGAGCCGCCGACCCGGTCTCCACCCTCTCCGGCGGCCAGCAGCAGCGGACCCTGATCGCCCGCGCCCTGGCCGGTCAGCCGGAGCTGCTGATCCTGGACGAGCCGACGGCCGGCGTCGACGCCGCCAGCCAGGAGGCGTTCGCCGGGGCGCTGCGCAACTTCGTCGCCGACGGCGGGACGGTCCTGCTCGTCGCCCACGAACTCGGCCCACTGGCGCCACTGATCAGCCGGGCCGTGGTGGTGGCGCAGGGCGAGATCGTGCACGACGGCGCGGTGCCGGAGCCGGCGGGACACCACGCCGACACCGACCACGACCACGTCCACCCGCACGGTCCGGAGGAACTCCCGGGGTTGTGCATCAAATGATGATCTTCCAGTACGAATTCATGCTCCGCGCACTGGTCGGTGCGCTGGTCATCGGGCTCGCCGCCCCCGCGCTCGGCATCTACCTGGTGCAGCGCCGGATGTCGCTGATCGGCGACGGCGTCGGGCACGTCGCCCTCACCGGGGTCGGGATCGGCCTGCTGCTGAACACCTCCCCGGTGCTCACCGCCGTGATCGTCTCGGCGGTCGGCGCGGTCGCCATCGAACTGGTCCGGGAACGTGGCCGCACCTCCGGTGACCTGGCATTGGCCCTGCTCTTCTACGGCGGCATCGCCGGTGGGGTGATGCTGGTCGGCCTCTCCTCCAACAGCAGCAACGCGACCCTGATGTCGTACCTCTTCGGTGCCCTGACCACGACGTCGCCGCAGGACCTGGTGGTGATCGTGGTGGTCGCGGTCGTGGTGCTGGCCGCCATGCTCGGCCTGCGCCCGGCCCTCTTCGCGATCAGCCACGACGAGGAGTACGCCCGGGTCTCCGGACTGCCGGTGCGTGCGCTCAACCTGCTGCTCGCGGCGACCACGGCGGTGACCGTGACCATCGCCATGCGGACCGTCGGACTGTTGTTGATCAGCGCCCTGATGGTGATCCCGGTCGCTACCGCACAGCAGTTCAGCCGGGGCTTCCGGAGCACGATGGCGGCGGCGATGACGCTCGGCCTGGTCGCCGCCGCGGTCGGGGTATGGCTGGCCGGAACAGCCAATACCGCCCCGGGCGCGACGATCGTGGTGGTCTCGATCGCCGGTTTCCTGCTCGTCGCCCTCGGTGGCGCCGGCTGGCGGTCCCTGCGCCGCCGGACCGGGCCAGCCGGCGCGGGCCGACCGGTCGAGCCCGCCGGGGCGCCCGAATCGGTGCTGGAGCAGACGGCCCCGTTGGTCGGACCGGGCCGATAGTGGTTACCGTTACGTGGTGACCACTGGAGGATACGAGGTGTACGAGAGCGCCGGGGAACTGTTACGGGCTCTCTCCGCTCCGATCCGGGTCGCGATCGTCACCGAGCTCGCCGACGGTGAGCGCTGCGTACACGAGCTGGTGGAGAAGCTCGGCGCGGCGCAGCCGCTCGTCTCCCAGCACCTGCGGGTGCTCCGCGGCGCCGGGGTGGTACGCGGCTCGCGTCGCGGTCGGGAGATCGCGTACGCGCTGGTCGACGAGCACATCGCGCACATCGTCGCGGACGCCGTCAGCCACGCGGGCGAAGCGGCCCCGGCGCGGCTGAACGCGAGCTGACCGCGGAGGAGGGGACATGACGGACGCGGGTACGGCAACCGGCACCGCCGTCCGCAACACCCGGCAACGCAGCGCGGTCGCCGCCCTGCTCGCCGAGGTGGCGGGCTTCCACAGCGCCCAGGACCTGCACGGAATGCTGCGTGAGCGGGGTGAACGGGTCGGGCTGACCACCGTCTACCGGACCCTGCAGGCACTGGCCGACGCCGGTGAGATCGACGTGATGCGCCCGGCCGGCGGCGAGCAGCTCTACCGGCGGTGCAGCGACGGGCACCACCACCACCTGGTCTGCCGGGGCTGTGGCCGTACGGTCGAGATCGAGGGTCCGGCCGTGGAGCACTGGGCCGACGGGGTCGCCGCCGGACACGGGTACGCCGACGTCAGCCACACCCTCGAAATCTTCGGCACCTGCCCGGACTGCGCCGCCTGAACCACCCCGGCCGGCAGCCCCGCCCGCTGGTGTTCGCGCTGCATCCCGGCGAGGATGATCGCGAACGAAGGGGGTGGGTGCGTGCTGCACCTGAGGGTGATCGTCCCGAGTGACCGCAGCCAGGCGGTGGTCGACCTGCTCTCCGCCGATCCCGCGGTCACGCACGTGATCGTGCTGCCCGGCGCGGGCCGGGTGCCACCGGGGGACGTGGTCCTCTGCGACGTCGTCCGGGAGGGCGCCGACGGGATCCTGGTGGCGCTCCGGGAGATGGGGGTGGACCGGGCCGGCGGGATCGCCGTCGAAGGAGTGGACGTCACGCTCTCCGCGGCCGCCGAGCGGGCCGGTCGGGCCGCACCCGGGTTGGGCACCGACGCCGTGGTCTGGGACGAGGTCGCCCGCAAGACCGGCGAGGAGACCAGGCTCTCCGCCACCTACCTGGCGCTGATCACCCTGGCCACCATCATCGCCGGCATCGGCGTCCTGCTGGACCAGCCGATCCTGATCGTCGGCGCGATGGTCGTCGGTCCGGAGTTCGGCCCGCTCGCGGCCCTCAGCGTGGCACTGGTCCGGTGGCGGCGCCCGATCATCCGGCGATCGGCGACCGCCCTGCTGGTCGGCTTCGTCGTCGCGATGGCGGTGACCGTGCTCAGCACCTGGGCGCTGACCGCCGCCGGTCTGATCGACCGGGGGATGCTGCTCGCCGACCGACCGCTGACCGACTTCATCTGGCGGCCCGACGCGCTCTCCTGGGTGGTGGGCTTCCTCGCCGGGGTCGCCGGCATGCTCTCGGTCACCTCGAACAAGTCCGGCTCGCTGGTCGGCGTGCTGATCTCGGTGACGACCGTGCCGGCGGCGGCGAACGTCGCCGTCGCGCTCGCGTACCGGGTGCCCGACGAGGCGGTCGGTTCGGCCCTGCAACTGTTGATCAACCTGGCCGCGATCGTGCTCGCCGGGGTGCTGACCCTGCTGGTGCAACGGCTCTGGTGGTCGCGGATCACCGCCGGCCGCCAGCCCCGCCCACCCCGACCGGCTCGATCGGGACGGACACGGGCGGAGGTGGGCAGTGCGCGCGGATGACCTCGCACCGCTCGGGCGCACCAACCTCCGGGTGAGCCGCCTCGGCCTCGGCCTGGCCTCACTCGGCGGGATGTTCGCACCGGTCGACCAGACGCAGGCGGTCGCCACCGTGGACCGGGCCTGGGACCTCGGCGTACGGCTCTACGACACCGCCCCGGTCTACGGCTACGGGCGCTCCGAGACCCGGGCCGGGTCGGCGTTACGTGACCGGCCCCGTGACGACTACGTGTTCTGCACGAAGGTGGGGCGGTTGATCGAGCCTGGTGGGCGGGACCACCAGGCGATCTGGGCCGACCCTCCGCCGGGCGTCGGGCCCCGGCTGGACTACAGCTATCCGGGCGTCATCCGCTCGGTGGAGCAGAGTCTCGAACGGCTCGGCCTCGACCGGATCGACGTACTGCACGTACACGACCCGGACCAGGACTATCCGACGGCTCTGCGCGAGGCGTACCGGGCCCTGGCCGACCTGCGGGCGGCCGGCGTGGTCGGGGCCGTCTCGCTCGGGGTGAACCACGCGGACGTGGCGGCCCGCTTCCTTCGTGAGGCGCCCGCGCCCGGACCCGACTGTGTGCTGCTCGCCGGGCGCTACACGCTCCTGGACCAGTCCGGGCTTGCCGACCTGCTGCCGCTCTGCGCCGCACGTGGGGTCGCGGTGATGGCGGCTGGCGTGTTCCAGTCCGGTCTGCTGGCCGAGCCCCGGACCGGTGCGGCGTACGGCTACACCGACGTACCAGCCGCGCTGCTGGACCGGGTCCGGGCGCTGCGGGAGATCTGCGCCCGGTACGGTGTGCCACCGCTCGCGGCGGCGATCCAGTTCCCGTTCGGACACCCCGCGGTGGCGACGGTGGTGGTCGGGGCTCGGGCGGCGCACGAGGTTGCGGAGAACGCCGCCCTGCTGGCGTACCCGATCCCGGCGGGACTGTGGCGGGCGATGAAAGCCGAGCGCCTGCTGCCGCCGGATGCACCTGTACCCGGCGCGGACGGTTGAGCGGTTTTCGCGTCCGGTCCGGACGTGGCACGCTCTTCGGCGTGAAGATTTACGCTGACCGTTTTCCGACCGCCGTCCGGCAACTCCTCACCGACCTCCTCGTCGTCGCCTGGGTGTACCTGTCGATCCGGTTCGCGATGTGGCTGTACGACCTCATCCAGAAGCTCGCCGTACCGGGGCGGAAGCTGGAGGGCGCCGGCACCGACCTGGCCCGGAACTTCGCCGAGACGAGCGACAAGATCGGGCGTACGCCGCTGGTCGGTGACGAGCTGACCGGGCCGTTCGACCGGGCGGCCGAAGCAGCCCGGTCACTCGCCGAGGCGGGTCAGAACCAGCAGGAACAGGTTGGTGACCTGGCGCTGGCGCTGGCCCTGCTGGCACTGGTCTTCCCACTGGCCCTGGTGCTGCTCGGCTGGTTGCCGCTGCGACTTCGGTGGATCCGCCGGGCCAGCGCGGCGAAGGCGTTGCGTACCGCGCCGGCCGGGCGGGACCTGCTCGCGCTCCGGGCGTTGTCGAACCAGCCCCTGCGTCAGCTCACCCGGATCGGTCCGGATGTGGCGCAGGCGTGGCGACTCGGTGACGAGGCCACCGTCGACGCGCTGGCCGCTCTGGAGTTACGGCGCCTCGGACTCCGCGTCAATCGATAGAGTTGACCACTGTGCGTATCGTGCTCGGTCTGCTGAGCGTTGTCCTGCTCGGCTACGCGGCCGCCCTGCTCTGGGCGGCCCAGCGTGGCCGGGGCATTCCGCGCGCGGCGTACCTGGCCCTGATCCCGCTCAACCTGGCCGTGCTCATCCTGGTCATCCTGGTGGTCTGGTAACCGGTCACTGCGCCGGTCGGGCCGGTGACGGGATGCGGCGACGTACGTCCGGCACGGTGGCCGGCCCCGGCTCCCAGGCGGCCACCCATGCCTGCTCCCCTGCCGGGGTGATGACACCGTCCTCGACGAACGCGTACCGGCCGGCGAGGATCCGTTTGGCCGCCGCCACGTCGACCGAGTCGGTGTTCTCCCACAGGTGGTGGAAGAGGGTCTCGACCCGGGTCCGGGCCTGCCGGCAGAACAGGTCGGCCAGCTCGACCCCCTCGGGACGGTTGTCGCGCTCGGCGCGGGCCCGTACGGCGACCGCGGCCATCGCGAACAGTTCCGCGCCGATGTCCACGATCCGGCCGAGGAACGCCTGCTTGCGTTCGAGTTTTCCCTGCCAGCGAGACATCGCGTAGAAGGTGGAGCGGGCGAGTTTGCGCGACGACCGCTCGACATAGCGCAGGTGCTGTGCCAGGGGGCCGAATTCGGCGTACGCGCCGGGTTGCTGGCCGCGACCGACCGCGAGCGTGGGCAGCCACTTCGCGTAGAAGGCGCTGGCGTTGGCGGCGGCGCGGGCCTTGCGGCCGATTCCGGCGTCGGGGTCGATGATGTCGCCGGCGACGGAGAGGTGAGCGTCGACCGCCTCGCGGGCGATCAGCAGATGCATGATCTCGGTGGAGCCCTCGAAGATCCGGTTGATCCGCAGGTCGCGCAGGAGTTGTTCGACGGCGGCCGGTCGTTCGCCCCGGGCGGCGAGTGAGTCGGCGGTCTCGTAGCCGCGACCGCCCCGGATCTGGATCAGTTCGTCGGCGACCTGCCATGCCATCTCGCTGGCGTAGAGCTTGACCAGGGCGGCTTCGATCCGGATGTCGGAGGTGTCGTCGTCGGCGAGCATGCAGCAGAGGTCGAGCATGGTCTCCATGCCGTACGTGGTGGCGGCGATGAAGGAGAGCTTTTTCGCCACCGCCTCGTGCTCGCCGACCGGACGGCCCCACTGGACCCGTTCCGCCGACCATTCGCGGGCCACGTTCAGCGACCATTTGGCGGCGCCGACGCACATCGCGGGCAGCGAGAGCCGGCCGGTGTTCAGTGTGGTCAGGGCGATCTTCAGGCCCTTGCCCTCGCCACCGATGACGTTCTCCTTCGGCACGATCACGTCGTGGAAGCGGGTGACGCTGTTCTCCAGGCCGCGTAGGCCGAGGAAGGCGTTGCGTCGCTCGACGGTGATGCCGGGCGAGTCGCCCTCGACCACGAACGCGGTGATCCCGCCGCGCCGCCCGTCGCCGGCCGGGACCCGGGCCATCACCACGAGCAGGGTGGCGACGGTGCCGTTGGTGGCCCAGAGTTTGATGCCGTTGAGCCGGTAACCGGTGCCGTCCTCGGTCGGTTCGGCGGTGGTCGCCAGGCGGGCCGGGTCGGAGCCGACGTCGGGCTCGGTGAGAAGGAAGGAGGAGACCTCCCCGGCGGCGAGCCGGGGCAGGAAGCGTTGCTTCTGTTCGTCGGTGCCGAACATCTTCAATGGCTGTGGCACTCCGATCGACTGGTGCGCGGAGAGCAGCGCGCCGATCGCCGGGCTGGCCGAGCCGGCGAGCATCAGCGCCCGGCAGTAGTGCAGGTTGCTCAGGCCGAGGCCGCCGTACTTCTTGTCGATCTTTATGCCGAAGGCGCCGAGCCGGGCGAGGCCGTGGAAGACCTCGTCGGGGATTTCCGCGTCGCGTTCGATCCGGGCGCCGTCGACGTCGGTGCGGACGTAGGAGTCGAGTTGGCGCAGCCACTGCTCGGCCGGGCCGGCGCGCTCCGGGTCGGGACGTGGCCAGGGGTCGATCAGGTCGAGTCTGAGCCGGCCGAGGAAGAGTTCCTTGCCGAAGCTCGGTTTGCCCCAGGTGGTTTCCCGGGCGGCCTCGGCGACCTGGCGGGCCTCCCGTTCGGAGACCTGGCCGGCTTCCTTCGGTAGTGGCCCGATTCCGTCGGCGGTGCTGGTCGGCCCGGGTCCGTCGGCGCCGTCCGCCGCCGGCCGGTCATTCTGCGTCGTGGTCACGGCAACCCCCTAGACGAGGTACGGCAAAAGCCTGCGCTGACCTGCATGGACAACGCTACTGCGCCGTGTTACCCAGCGGTAGGTTCGTGCACTCCCCGAAATTTCCGGCAACGCCGGACCACGAGTGGCCGGTACGCCGCACCCGGCGTACCGGGAACGGTTACTCGCGACCGCGCAACTGCTCGTTGATGCGCAGGGCTTCCTGGAGTTGGTCTTCCAGGATGATGATCCGGCAGGCCGCTTCGAGGGCCGTGCCCTGGTCGACCAGTTCCCGCGCCCGGGCCGCCAGCCGCAGCTGATAACGGGAGTACCGACGGTGTCCGCCGGTTGAGCGTTGCGGGTCGATCAGTTTCGCCTCGTCCAGGCTGCGCAGGAATCCCGGGGTGATTCCGAGCATCTCCGCGGCCCGGCCCATGGTGTAGGCGGGGTAGTTCTCGTCGTCGAACGTCGTGTTCGGGTCTTGACCCATTGCACCTCCGCGTCACGAGGGCCCCGGTGCCGAAGCACCGGGGCCCAGGGTCTTGGGTTGAACACCATTTACCGGCTTCTGCGCCGGTCTCTTGTATGCGCACCGGCCGTCTGAAGCGGCTGGCGGTACGCGGATCGCATAATCGTGACCGGAGACCACCTCTTTCTGATGGGACTACGGTGTCCGTCCGGCGCGCGGGAGCGCAGCCGACGGGCGATCCAACGGTGTCTCTTCCCTCCCCTTTCCTCTGATTCCTCTACTTGCTGTTACTTCTACTTGCCTTGCTCTACTGCCTTGCCTTGCTCTACTGCCTTGCCTTGCTCTACTGCCTTACCTTGCTGCCGGGCGTCGGTCGCTCTGCCGGAGCCCCTAGCAACCACATGGCCCCATGCACTGTCCGACGACACCCAGGCGAGCCGGAGCCCCAGAAGGTGCCTGGCCCCAACTCCTCTGCCGGTCGTGTCCTCACGTCCCGGGCAGTCCGTCCGCGTCTTTGTTGATCGTGCTCTCTCGACAACAGGAACGTTACCCGATCCGACAGCGAATATCTACCCCAACCGCGATAGTTTTTTTGGTGAATCTGACTCAACTCTGCGCCACCGCCCGACGACGCTCCGACGCCACCCGGACCGCTCAGCTTCCCGGGATCACCCGCGGCAACTCGTCCTCGACCACATCCACGTCGTCCTCGTCGTCGTCTTCGCCCCACTTGCGGCGCAGGTACGGCAGCCCGGCCCAGAAGGTCAGGAACCAGGCCGCGGTGACACCGCTGAGCACAAACGCGATCGGACGGGGCAGGACGAAGTCGGTGATCAGCAGCACCGAGCTGACCATCGCGATCAGCATGAAGCCGAGCCCACCGGTGGCCATGCTGTGCGCGAAGAGCACCAGTTCCGGTTTGCGTCCCTGACGGAACAGTGCCCGGTGGAAGGCGACCGGCGAAATGATCAGCGCGGTCGCGGCGGCGGCGGCGAGCAGCGCCACCACGTACACGTCCTTCTGGAACTGGCTGGTGTCCGGGAAGCCGTTGCTGAACGGAAGGGTGAGCAGAAACGCGAAGAGGATCTGCACCCCGGTCTGTGCCACCCGCAACTCCTGTAGCAGGTCGGCGAAGTTGCGCTGCCAGCGCTGCTTCTCGGTCTCCTTGGACACCCTCGGCCCGCCTCTCGTTCACGTTTGGTCCGGCAGCTTTGCCCGGCTCGCGCCATAGCCAAACGTGAACTTGCCTCGGGTGAGGGCCTATCTGGACGACCGCTTCGCGCTGCCCCGCAAGCAAACCGTCAACATGGTCAGGAGCGGCTCTGACCTTCGATCCCCGGGCATGGCAGGCATTCGTCACCGCCGTCAGGGACCGCTGACCCCGGTGCCGTGGCCGAAGGTCAGGCCCCGGGCTGGGAAATGTTCACCATCCACGGGGTACCGAACCGGTCCACACACGCACCGAACTCGTCGCCCCACATCTGCTTCTCCAGCGCGACCGACACCGCGCCGCCCTCGATCAGCTTCTCCCAGTAGCCGCGCAGCTCGTCGCCGTCCTCCCCACTCAGGCTGACCGTGATGTTGTCCCCCGGGTTGTACGCCATCCCCGGCGGGGTGTCGGAACCCATGAGGGTGAACCCGCTCGGCGTCTCCAGCATCCCGTGCATGATCCCCTCGGCGTCACCGCCGCCCACCGCACCGGACTCACCGAAGGTGATCAGCCGCAGCTCGCCGCCGAAGACGGCCCGATAGAACTCCATGGCCTGCCGCGCGTTGCCATTGAAGTTGATGTACGGATTCAGACGAGAGACCACTGCACTCTCCTTACGTCGTGACCTGGCGGACGTTCGCAGGCTAACCCCGAACGGCGGCACCGGCCGGCACGGCGCGCGACGACAGACATCGTCATCGGAGTTGCTGGGTAACGGTGACGCATGCGTGCGCCACAACCAATACAAAATGAACAGTCGGAGACGTTCGGATGGTGGGAGAGGCGACTCGACCCCGACCGTTCGCTGGGCCTGCGGCTGACCATGGCGTCCGTCGCGGCGCTGCTCGTACTCGTCCCCTTCTCGGTGCTGGCGCTGCTGGTCATCTCCGCCTGGTGGCCGCTGCGCAGCCTCGACGAGAACCTGGCCGAGTCACTCCATTCGGTGGCGGTGGCACATCCCGGTTGGGCGTCGGCGATGCAGACCTGGACCGACGTCTTCGGCCCCGGACCACTGCGGGTGGCGGTCCTGGCCATGGCCGCGTGGTTGTGGTGGCGTGGCGCCCGCCGGGTGGCGCTCTGGGCCGCCACGACCATGGTCACCGGCGGTGTGCTGGGCGGCACGCTCAAACTGATCTTCGGGCGGGACCGGCCCGACCTGCTCGACCCCGTCTCGCACGCCCCCGGCTACTCGTTCCCGTCCGGACACGCGCTCACCGCCGCGCTGGCCGCCGGCGTACTCCTGCTCGCACTCCTGCCCTTTCTCGACCAGCCCGCCAGCGGCCGGCGGCGGCGCGCGGCCCGGTGGGCGCTGTGGGCCGGCGCCATCGTGCTCACGGTGGTGACCGGGCTGAGCCGGATCGCGCTCGGCGTGCACTGGATGAGCGACGTCATCGGCGGCTGGATCCTCGGCGCCGCCGTGGTCGCCGCGACAACGGCCGCATTCGCCACCTGGCGTGACCGGGTCGGCCGCCGCCCCACCTCCCCGATGAGCGACGGCGTGGTCGAAGAGGAAGGCCAACGAGAGCCAGAGCACCCGGCCGCATAGCCGGGAACGCCGCCGGGTAGCAGAACGCCATGTCCCCCACCATGATCTCCACCGGGCTCCGCCACGCCACCACCCGCCTCCTGCTACCGCTGCTCGTGCTCTACGGGGTGATGGTCGGCCTCGGCCTGCTGGTCACGAAGGTGCTGTACGACACCTGGCCGCTCACCGTGGAGGACACCGTCAACCGGGAGTTGGAATCGGAGCGCTCCGGCACCCTGAACGCCATCTCACTGGTCTTCAGCACGATCGCGAGCACACCGGCGATCATCGCGGTCACCGTCATCGCGGCGACGATCCTGGCGCTGACGACCCGACGGTGGCGGGAACCCGCGTTCCTCATCGCAGCGGTCAGCGCCCAGGCACTGATCTTCCTCTTCACCACCATGGTGATCGACCGGGAACGCCCGGCGGTCGAGCACATGGACACCTCACCGCCGACCTCCAGCTTCCCCTCCGGGCACACCTCGGCCGCGATCGCCCTCTACGGCGGGCTGGCCGTCCTGCTGGCCCTGCACGCCCGGCGTACGGCGACAAAGGTCGCCTGGTGGTCGCTGCTGGTCGTGGTCCCGGTCGGGGTGGCGCTGACCCGGATGTACCGGGGCATGCACCACCCCAGCGACGTGATCGGATCATTGGTCAACTCCGCCAGTTGCCTACTCATCATGGCCCGTGGCCTGCTCGACCGGATACTTCGCCGCGATGCCACCGCGCCTGCCCACCAACCCACCACCGCCCGCGTCTGAGACGAACCGGCGTTGACCGGCGGGCCGACCGGCGGGCCGACCGGCCGCCACGGGCCGGACACCGGCGAACGCCCCGGGTTCATATGCTGACGGCTTCCTTCGACCGTCATGAGGTACCCCGTCGTGCAGTCGCCCCCGGACCGCGCCGATGCGTCCCACGCCGCTCGGCTCGCCAGCCACGCCACCGTCTCCACCACCCTCGCCCTGCTCAGCGACCGGCAACTCGGCCGCCTGGTCTCCGACGCGGAGCCGGTCGGCGCCGGAATCGGAGGCGCGGCGGTGTCGATGGAGGTCGAAGGGTTACGCGTCTTCGTCAAGCGGGTCCCCCTCACCGACCTGGAACGGCGGCCGGAGAACGTACGGTCGACCGCCAACCTGTTCCAACTCCCGACCTCCTGCCAGTACGGCATCGGCGGCCCCGGCTTCGGGGCGTGGCGGGAACTGGCCGCGAACGTCATGACCACCAACTGGGTGCTCAGCGGGCGCAACGGCAGCTTCCCGCTGATGTACCACTGGCGGGTACTGCCCGGCGCGGTACCGACCCCGGAGGAGCACACCGACGTGGAGGGTGCGGTCGCGTACTGGGACGGTTCGCCGGCCGTACGGGAACGACTCAGGGCGGTCGCCCGCTCCTCCACCACCGTCGTCCTGTTCCTGGAACACATCCCACTGACCCTGGACGAGTGGCTGACCCGGCAGGTCGGCGACGGCGCCGACGCGATCGACTCCGCGTGCCAACTGGTCGAACGGAGCCTGACCGAGGACGTCGCCTTCATGAACACCAACGGGCTGCTGCACTTCGACGCGCACCTGCGCAACATCCTCACCGACGGGCGGCGGCTCTACTTCGCCGACCTCGGCCTGGCCACCTCGCCCCGGTTCGACCTCTCCCCCGCCGAGCACGACTTCCTCCGGGCCAACTCCAGCCACGACGCCTGCTACGCGGTCACCGCACTGGTCAACTGGCTGGTGTCCCGGATCGTCGGTGCCGCCACCCCGGCACCGTTCGGCGCGGCGGAGCGCAACGAGCTGGTCCGCCGGTACGCCAAGGGCGAGCAGCCCACACAACTGCCACCAACGGCAACGGCGATCGTCAAGCGGTACGCCCCGATCGCCGCCGTCCTGAACGACTTCTACTGGACCCTGCACGGCGAGAGCCGGACCGCGCCGTACCCGTACGAAGAGGTCGAACGCGTACGCGCCGAGACCGGGTTCGGGTCGGCCTGGCCAGGCGGGCTCCCTGGCCGGGCGACATAGGGTGGCGCGGTGAGATCGAGGAGATGGGCACGGTGACGGCGTCGGAGGCGGTGCCCCGGCCGTTGCGGGGCCGAGCCACCGAGCTGGACGTCGTACTCCGGACGTTGCGCCAGGCTCGGGACGGCCACGCGGCCATGGTGGTAATCCAGGGCGAACCGGGCATCGGCAAGAGCGCGTTGGTCGCCGCCGCGATCGAGCAGGCCGCCCGACTCGGCTACACGGTGGGCGCCGCCGCCGCGCACGCCGGCGACGACATCGCGCCACTGGCGTCGCTCGGCCCGGCCCTGCGCACCGGCACCGTGCCGCTGATCGGTTCGGCGGACTTCCTGCGGCTCGCCTCAGTGATCGAGCAGCCGCTCTGGCTCGCCGAGCACGTCGCCGCACTCCTGGAACAGCGATCCACATCCAGCCCGCTACTGATTGTGCTGGACGACCTGCACTGGGCCGACCCGCTCAGCGGGTTCGTGCTACGCATCGTCCCGTCCCGGCTGGCGTCCGTACCGATTGTCTGGCTGCTCGCCAGCCGGAACGTCGCCGCCGGCCCACTCGAACTGATCACCTCGGCCACGGCCGACCTGCCGGTGCGCCGGATCGAGCTGGGACCGCTGGCCGCCGACGCCATGAGCGCGATCGCGGCCGACCGACTCGGGTACCCGGCCGACCCGGCGCTGGTCGGAGCATTGAACGACGTCGGCGGCAACCCCTTCCTCGCCGTCCAGTTGGTGGAGGGCATGCTCGCGTCGGTCGGCGCCGACACCGGGGCCAGCCAGTTGCCGGCCGGACTGCGCGACGGAGTCCGGCAACGGCTCGCACTCACCTCCGAGCGGTGCGCCGCCCTGGTCCGATCCGGCGCGGTGCTCGGTGCGCGCTTCCCCCTCGACGACGCCGCCTGGCTGCTCGGCGAGCCGGCCTCGGCGCTGACCGCGCCGCTGGCCGAGGCGATCCGGGCGGGCCTGCTCGACGACGACGGCACCGTCGTGAGGTTCCGTCACGAACTGCTACGCCGGGCCGTCTACGAGGAGGTCCCGCCGTCCGCCCGCAGGGCCACCCACCGGTCGGTCGCCCAGCATCTGCTCGCATCCGGACGTACCCCGGCCGAGGCGGCGCCGCATTTCATGGCGATCGCCGAGCCGGGCGACCCGACCACGATCAGCGTGCTGCGTCGAGCCGCGCACGAACTGCTGGACACCATGGCGGTGACCTCGGTGACGCTGATCCGGCAGGCGTTCGCGCTGTCGAACGAGGACGACCCCGAACGGACCACGATCGGGCGGGAGGTGGTGTCCGTCCTGGTCCACGCCCGTCGCTACGACGAGGCCACGGCGTTCGCCGCCGACCTGCTCCGTACCGGGGTGTCCCCGGACGAGGCGGCCCGGATCCGACTGACGCTCACGGCCCGGCTCTGGGCGGCCGTCTACCCAGGCACCGAACTGACGTACTGGCTGCCCGAGGAGCGCGACGACCAGGCGTCGCCGCGGTTGCGGGCACGGCTGGCCGCGTACGCGGCGCTCGCCGGCAGTCCGGCGGCCCACGCACCTGCCCTGGCCGAGCAGGTGGGCGATCCGGCGGCGCTCGCGGTGGTGGCGTTCACCGCCGGTTTCCGGGCCGAACTGGTCGGGGAGTACCACGTGGCGCGGAACCGCTACGGCGAGGCGCAGACCGCCACACGGGCGGCAGCCGGCGCGACCGGCAACCCGAACGCCGGCCACATCGGGCTGCGTGAGGTGATCCTGCAGGCGCAGTCGGACGACATCGACGGCGCCCGCGACCAGTTGGCCGACGGCGCGACGGTCAACCGGCTCACCGACTCGTGGCAGGCGCCGGGACTGGCCTGGGCCAGGGCGTACCTGGACTTCGGCGCGGGCCGGCTGGACGACGCCGTCGCGACCGCCCGAAGCGCGCTGCGGCTGATGGACGAATTGCACGACCACTCCGCCGAGGTCCAGGTCCGGTACATCCTGGGCGGCGTCGCACTGCTCCGCGGTGACCCGATCGAGGCACAGGTCCAGCTGACCAACGCCGAACGGAATGCTGGTCCGATGCCGCTGCTGCGGGCGCTGCTCGCCGTCACGGACGGGAAGCGCGGCGCCGCCGCGACCCTGCTCGGAGAGATCAAGGCGGCGCTACTGCCGCCGTGGCGGGAGGATCTGCTCGTGCAGGCGGCCTGCGCGGCGGTCCGGGACGGGGACGCGGCCACCCTACGGGCCGCGAGCGTCGCGCTGGCCGATCTCGCCGCCCGCAACCCCGGGGTGGCCAGTGTGGCGGGTGCGGCGGCGCTGGCGCACGGGCTCGGCAGCGGCGATCTGGCGTCGGCGGTCGCGCTGCTGCGGCAGGCGCCACGTCCGCTGCTACTGGCACGGGCCGAGGCCGAGTACGGTCGGGTCGCGCTGGCCACCGGTGACCTGACCGGCGGCGTCACCGCCCTGGAGCGGGCTGAGCAGATGTTCGAGAGCTGCGGCGCGAGCGCGCCGGTCGCCGAGGTCCGACGGGTTCTGCAGGCCGCCGGGGTACGGCGGCCACGTCGGCCGGCGACCCGACGCCGACCCGAAACCGGCTGGGCTGCGCTCACCGCCACCGAGCGCCGGGTGGCACGACTGGTGGCGAACGGCCACACGAACAAGTCCGCCGCCGCCGAGCTCTTCCTCTCGCCGAGCACGATCAACTCCCACCTTCGCGCCGCGTTCGGCAAGCTCGGCGTCAACTCGAGGGTCCAGTTGGCCAAGGTGGTGCTGCGTACGACCGAGGAGGCGGGCGGCTGAGCGGCGGGTCCCGTTCGCCCTCGGCGGCACCGGATCGTGTGAGCCGGGCCACGGTTACGACGCCGATCTCCTACGTTCGCGTCAGGTTCTGACACCGACGCCACCCGCCCTCGTACGAGGCCGGCACCGCATTCCCGACGTTCACATGATCCGTACCCGAGGTGACGGCGGTTGCATTGCGGGTACCGGCGAAACCGGTACGAGAAGGGTGCACAGCCATGAAGGAAAAGAAGCCCACCGCGGTCCTGGTACACGGCGCGTTCGCGGACACGTCGAGCTGGGCCGGGGTGGTGGCGAAGTTGCGCAACGCGGACGTCGACGTCCGCGTCTTCGCGAACGGACTACGCGGCGGGCGGGTCGACGGCGAACACCTGGCCGCCTTCGTCCGGGCGATCGACGGTCCGGTGGTCCTGGTCGGGCACTCCTACGGCGGCATCGTCATCAGCGAGGCGGCCAGCCGGGCGGAGAACGTGACCGGCCTGGTCTTCGTGACCGCGTTCGCGCTCGCGGAGAACGAGACCGCCCTCGGGTACCTCGGACAGTTCCCGGCCAACGAGCTGGGTACGTCGCTGGTCGAGAGCCACTTCACCAACGCGGACGGCGGCGACGAGGTGGAGCTGTTCATCGCCCCGGACAAGTTCCACCAGGTCTTCGCGGCCGACCTGCCCACCGGGGTGACCGACGTACTCGCGGTGAGCCAGCGACCGATCCTGGCCCGGGCCTTCGGCGAGCCCGCCGGCAAGGCCAGCTGGGCCGACCTGCCCACCTGGTACGTGGTGGCCGCGCGCGACGAGTCGATCCACCCCGAGGCGCAGCGCGCCATGGCTCGCCGCAGCGAATCGATCACGGTCGAGGTCGACGCCTCGCACGCGGTCGCCGGCTCCCAGCCGGCCCAGGTCGCCCGCGTGATCATCAACGCGGTCGAGGGCGGTGAGCGCAAGTGAAGCGGCGCACGCGCTGGGCGGTGGCTGCCGCCGGTACCGTACTGCTGACGGTCGCGGGCGGCGGGGCGGCGCTCGCGGCGGACCGGGGACACGAGCGGCCGAAGCCGACGGTGGTGCTTGTGCACGGTGCGTTGGAGGACGCCTCGGCCTGGCACGACGTCATCAGTCGGCTACAGCGCGACGGGTATCCGGTGGTCGCACCGGCCGTGCCGCTGCGTGGTCTGAAGACGGACTCGGAGTACCTGGCCAGTGTGGTCGACAGCATCGACGGTCCGGTGGTCCTGGCCGGCCACTCGTACGGCGGCATGCTGATCAACGAGGTCGGCGCGACCGATCCGGACGTCAAGGCGCTGGTGTACGTCGCCGCGTTCATTCCCCGCGCCGGTGAGAGCGCCGGGCAGCTCAACGCCCAGTTCCCGGGCAGCCTGCTCGGCCCTGACACCACGTTCACCCGTACCACCCCGGACGGCGTGACCGATCTCTACGTCAAGCCGCAGAGCTTCCGGGCGGTGTTCGCCGGCGGCACGCCCGCCGGGGAGGCCGCTGTGGCGGCGGCCAGCCAGCGGCCGATCAACGCGGCCGCGTTCGACGACAAGGCGGTCAGGACCGCTCCGTCATCGATCCGCTCGTACGCCCTCGTGGCGACGGAGGACCGGGCGATTCCACCGGCCGCCGAGCGGTTCATGGCGAAGCGGGCCGGCGCGACCACGGTCGAGGTACGCAGCGCGCACAACGTTCCGGTCGCCCACCCGGGGACCGTCGCCGACCTGCTGGAGAAGGCGGCGGACTCAACCCGCCGCTGAACCACCGACGCACGGGTCCGGCGGCTCTCCGGATGAAACGGGGCCGCCGGATCCGTCCGCGATGAAGGTCACGAACCAGCCGTCACTGCGGGCCGGCGAAGCCGCCCTTCGGAGCGATCAGCTCCAGGTTGGTCCCGTCCGGGTCGTTGAAGTACGCGACCTCGGTGCCGACCGCGTCCGGCGGCGTCACCTCGTCGGCGGCGAAGGTGTACGGCTCGCCGAGGAACTCGTACCCGGCGTCACGCATCCGCTGGTAGACCGACCGGAGGTCGTCGACCTGGAAACAGAGGTGCATGGATCCGGGGCGGTTGGCGGCGGGCTGACTCCGCTCACCTACCGGGTCCTCGAACTGGATCAGGTCGATGCCGAGATTGCGCAGGTGGAAGGTGGCGTACCGCAGTTTCGAGCGGGACAGTCCCTGCGAGTGCGCGAACCCTGCCCCGTGCATGTTCTCGTCGTTGACCGCCGGTTGGGTCCCGGTCAGCGCCCGGTAGAACGCGACCGAGCGATCGAGGTCGGAAACGGCGATTCCGACGTGCGCGGCGGTATCAAGGCCGAACTTCGCATCCGCGGTGGTTGACATCGTGATTTCCCTTCGACAGGCCCCGGCTTCCGTCCACCGGGTCGCGGCCACGCCACCTCGTCCGGTGGCGGGGCCGACCCCATCGCAGTGCCCACTGGCGGCGAAGCTAACCCACCGCGACTGTTAGGAGGGGCCCCTTTACATCGGAATCCGATAACAAGGGGCCCTTCCTTCAGCTGCCGCGGCGGATGCGGCCGGCGTAGCGGGCTTCGAGGGCGTGGTTGTGGTCGTCACCGGTGGGGATGTTCGCCGACAGGTACACCGGCGGGGTCTGGCCGGCGTCGACCAGCCGACGAACCACCTCGACCACGATCTGCTGGGCGAGCAGCGCCGCCGTGATCGAGGAGACCGCGCCGACGGCTCCCCCTCCGGGTAACGGCAGGGTGGCGTCGCCGTACGGGGCGCCGTTGTCGAGCACCACGTCGGCCAGGTCGGCGAGCTTGCGCCCGGACGGGTGACGCGACGGAACCTGACCCGAGTGCTCCCGCGAGGTGATCGCGATCAGCGGGTGACCGTGCTCCTTGACCAGGGTCGCGAACTCGACCATCGCCCCGTTCACGCCGGAGTTGGAGGCGAGCACGAAGACGTCCGACGGGTTGACCGGGACGAGTTCGTAGAGGCGGTGCGCCACCGCCGGGTCGCGTTCCAGCATCGGACCGAGGACGCTCGCCGGGGCGCCACCGTGCAGCACCACGTCCCGCAGGGAGATCCGGTTCGTCGGCACCAGCCCACCGGCCCGCCCGGCGATCTCCATCGCGAGCGCCTCCGAGTGCCCGGTGCCGAAGGCGTGGATCACCCCGTCGTCGGTGAGCGCGGCGGCGATCAGGTCGGCCGCCCGGCGTACGCCGTCGCTCTGTTCCGCCGCCACCCGTGCCATCGTCTCCGTCACCACGGCCAGGTAGTTCTCCGCGCTCAGGGTCATGCCCCGCCCTCCTCGTTCGAGTTCGACCCGGCCGGTCACCTCTGGCGGAGCCTACCCACGGCTCACTCGTACGGCTGCTTCGGCGCCTCGACCTGGCGCCACGACTCCACGTCGAGGTACGGGATCTCCGCGTCGTTCACCGGGTCCCTGCCGAGCTTGTCGGAGTAGCGGCCGACGACCTCGACCCAGGTGTCCGGGGCGAGCCCGGTCGGCGCCTCACCGGCGAGGCCCAGTTTGATCGGGCGGCCGTCGGCGGCGCAGCAGGAGAGGATCATCCGCGCCAGGATCGGTTCGCCGTTGGCCCCGGTGGCGACAAAACCGGTGAGCTGGACCCGCCGGTCGCCGAGGGAGGCACCCTTGTCGAAGATGGCCCGGGAGGCGTAGTCGAGTACCGGAAGTTTCACCGGGTCACCGTCGGGCAGTGGCGGGTAGTCCGAGAGCGGTTGGCTGCCGAGCGCGGTGCCGGCCTGGTCCGCCGCGTACGAGCCGAGGGCCGGCGGTGCGACCAGCAGCAGGCCGAGCACCGGCAGGATGAGCAGCCAGCCGACCCGGGGCTCGTGGTGGCCCTTGCCGCCGTGGTCGTGCCCGTGGTCGTCACCGTGCGACTCGTGGTGGTCGCCGTCGGGCTCGCCCCGGTTGGCGCGTGTGGCCGGGCGCAGGTCGTGCAGCAGGGTCATCACCGCGGCGACGATCAGCAGGATCGCGGACGCGATCAGGAACGGCCGCAGCCCCTCCTTGACGTAACGCAGGTACATCTCGGTGAAGCTGGCCTTGAGCACCGCCCCGCCGAGCAGCAGCAACACGACCGCCTGAGCCTGTCGGTTCATGACCGCACCACCGCCTGTCGGTTCATCAGAAAATCACCGCTCCCACTCCGACCGCCACCAGGATGGCGAGCGCGAACGTCGCCGGGGCGAACCGGAACGCGAACCGGCGCCCGAACACACCGGCCTGCATCGAGATCAGCTTGAGGTCGACCATCGGCCCGACGACCAGGAACGCCAACCGGGCGGTGAGCGAGAACTGGGAGAGCGACGCGGCCACGAACGCGTCCGCCTCCGAACAGATCGACAGCAGTACGGCGAGCACCGCCAACGCCAGCACCGACAGGATCGGGTTGTCGGCGAGGGTCTGCAACCACCGCTCCGGCACCAGCACGTTGATGCAGGCCGCGGCCATCGCACCGAGGACCAGGAAGCCACCGGCGTGCACCACGTCGTGCCGTACGGCCGACCAGAACGCCCGGCTCTTCGACAGTCCGTCGAGGTCGGGGCGGTGTGGCAACCGGATCCAGTCGGCCCGGCCGAGCCGCAGCCAGAGCCAACCCATCACCATCGCCACGATCAGGCTGGCTACGCCCCGGCCGACCACCATCTCCGGGTTGGCCGGAAAGGCGACCGCGGTGGCGGTGAGCACGATGGGGTTGATCGCCGGGGCGGCGAGCAGGAACGCCAGCGCGGCAGCGGGGGTGACACCCCGGCGGATCAGCGATCCGGCGATCGGCACCGCCCCGCACTCGCAGCCGGGCAGGATGACGCCGGCGCAGCTCGCCACCGGCACGGCCAGCGCCGGATGTTTCGGCAACGCCTTCGCCCAGAAGGAGCGGGGTACGAAGACCGCGATCACCGCACTGAGGACGACCCCGAAGACGAGGAACGGGACCGCCTGCACCATCACCGAGATGAAGACCGTGGTCCAGGTCTGCAACCGAGGGCTGGAGATCGCCTCGGCGACCGGTCCCCGGAAGACGACCAGCAGGACGAGGAGCGCGGCGAGCACCTCGACCGAGCCGATCCGGTCGCCGAACAGACGACGTCGCCCCGGGTCGTCGCCGTCCGGATCGGCGGGGTGGCTGTCAGTGGTGCCGGCGGCGGGCTGGATCGTCCAGTCGATCCCGTCGCCCGGCCCGGCACGACGCTCGGTCGCTCGGTCGGAGGCGGTCACGGCGTTCTCTGCTCTCCTCGCTCGGCCTGGTTGCGGGGCAGCTCACCTTAACCCGACCCCCGGTGTCCACCACCACACTCAATCGACAGGGCGCTGTGCCGCGCCACCGGTCGGTGCTAGCGTCGCCGAAACAACTTCACATCCGACAGGGGAGCGCACAGCGCTGAGAGTGCGGGATGACATCCGCAGACCCTCGAACCTGATCTGGGTAATGCCAGCGCAGGGAGTTCGGTCATGCTCCGGCCGCGCCGGAGTCCGGCGGCACGCCGGGCCGAGGCGTGCGACTTCTCCTGGTTCGTTTCGAGGACTGGGAGGCACCACCATGAAGGGCTCCACCAACAACCGCTGGCGTACGGTCGACGTGGTCATCGCGTCGGTCATCGCGGTCGCGTTCGGCGTCGTCTTCTGGGCCTGGAACTACGTCTGGAGCGCGACCGAGGCGGCGTTCGCCTTCTTCCCACCCGGGCAGGCGATCCTCTACGGCATCTGGCTGATGCCGGCGGTCCTCGGCGGCCTGATCATCCGTAAGCCTGGGGCGGCGCTCTACACCGAAGCGGTGGCCGCGATCGTCTCCGCGCTGCTCGGCACCCAGTGGAGCGGAACGGTCATCCCGCAGGGACTGGTCCAGGGGCTCGGCGCGGAACTCGCCTTCGCGGTGCTGCTCTACCGCTCGTACCGGTTGCCCGTCGCCCTGTTCGCGGGTGCGTTGACCGGGCTCAGCGCCGCGTTGTTCGACTTCTTCGTGTGGAACGGCGCCTACGAACTCTGGTCCTACCGGATCCCGTACGGGCTGGTCACGATCGTCAGCGCCACTCTCGTCGCCGGCCTCGGTGGCTGGGCCCTGACCCGGGCGCTGGCCCAGACCGGGGTGCTGGACCGCTTCCCCGCCGGCCGCGAACGCGCCGCCATCTAACCCCCACCCCCACCCCCACCCGGGACGCGCCGTTGATCATGAAGTTGGCGCAATCCTGACCTTCATATTCCGGCGTCAACTTCATGATCAACGCAAAAGGTCGCGCGGGACGCGGACAGGGAGAGCGGGTGAAGGGAATGAGGGGGATGGGCAGGGTGGAGTTGCGCGGGTTCGGCTGGCGGCACGCCGGGCGGAAACGCTGGGCCGTACGCGGGCTGGACCTGCGGATCGAGGCCGGGGAACGGGTGCTGCTGCTCGGCCCCTCCGGGGCGGGCAAGAGCACTCTGCTCGCCGCACTCGCCGGGTTGCTCGCCGAGGACTCCGGTGAACAGCAGGGACTGATCGAGGTCGACGGGGCCGATCCGCGTACCGCCCGGGACCGGGTCGGCATCCTCTTCCAGGACCCGGAGAGCCAGCTCGTCATGGCACGGGCCGGCGACGACGTCGCGTTCGGGCTGGAGAACCGGGGGGTGCCGGCCGGCGAGATCTGGCCCCGGGTGGAGCAGGCCCTGCACCGGGTCGGTTTCCCCTACGGCCGGGACCGCTCCACCGCCGCCCTCTCCGGTGGCGAGCAGCAGCGCCTGGCGCTGGCCGGCGTACTCGCGCTCCGCCCCGGTCTGCTCCTGCTCGACGAACCGACCGCCAACCTCGACCCGGCCGGGGCGGCGCTGATCCGGGACGCCATCGGCGCGGCGGTCGACCCGGACACCACCCTGATCCTGGTCGAACACCGGGTCGCCGAGGCGTTACCGCTGGTCGACCGGGTGGTGGTGCTGGAACCGGGCGGCGGTGTCCGGGCCGACGGCAGTCCCGCCGAGGTCTTCGCCGCCCACGGCGACTCGCTCGCCGAGGCCGGAGTCTGGGTGCCGGGCCGGTCGGTGTCCGCCCGGGGATCGACCACCGCCGCCGGCGACGTGCTGCTCACCGCCGACCGGCTCGGCCTGCCACCCCGGCTGGCCCCGACCGATCTGACCGTACGGGCGGGTGAGGCGGTCGCCGTACTCGGGCCGAACGGGGCCGGCAAGACCACCATGGCGCTGCACCTCGGCGGGCTGCTCAAGCCGGGCACCGGCCGGCTGACCGCGAGCGCCGCCCTGGCCGGCCCGGACGCCGGCACCCCCGCGCACCGCTGGCGGGCCAGCGCGCTCACCCGCCGGATCGGCTCGGTCTTCCAGGACCCGGAACACCAGTTCCTCAGCCGTACGGTCTACGACGAACTGGCGCTCGGCCCGCGCCGGACCGGCCAGCCGGAGACCGCCGTACGGGCCACAGTGGAGGAGTTGCTGACCCGGCTCCGGTTGGACCTGCTCGCCGGCGCGAACCCGTACACCCTCTCCGGTGGTGAGGCCCGGCGGTTGAGCGTGGCGACCGCCCTGGCCACCGCGCCCCGGCTGCTCGTACTCGACGAACCGACCTTCGGCCAGGACCGGCGCACCTGGGTCGAACTGGTCGACCTCCTCGCCGACCTGCGCGACGAGGGGCACGGCGTCGTCACCGTCACTCACGACACCGACTTCGTCGACGCGCTCGCCGACCGGACCGTGACCCTCACCGCCGCCCGGGAGAGCAGCCTGGTCGCCGCCGGACCCGGGGAGCGCCCACGGTGATCATCACCGGACCCGTCGGTACGCCGACCGCGCCGCTGGCCCGCCGCAACCCGGTGGCCAAACTCGCCGCCGCGCTGATCTTCTCGTTCGCCCTGGTCACCACGATCGACCCGGTCGCACCGGCGGTCGCGATCGCGATCGAACTCGCCGTCCTGCCGCTGTTCGGGATCGGCTACACCACCCTGGCCCGGCGGATCTGGCCGTTGCTGCTCAGCGCCCTCGGGGTGCTGGTCACCATGGTCCTCTTCGCCGCCGACCGGGGCGGTACGGTGCTGCTCGACGCCGGTCCGCTCACCGTCACCACCGGGGTGCTCCACACCGCGCTGGGGTTGTCCCTGCGCCTGCTCGCGGTGGCCCTGCCCGGTCTGCTGGTCTTCGCCACCACCGACCCGACCGACCTCGCCGACGCGCTGATCCAGAACGCCAGGGCGTCGCCCCGGTTCGCGCTCGGCGCACTCGCCGCGTTCCGGATGCTGCCGCTGCTCGCCGCCGAGTGGCAACTGCTCGGCATGGCCCGGCGGGCCCGGGGCGTCGACGCCGGGCGGAACCCGGTGGCCCGGCTGCGGCTCTTCGCCGCCACCGCGTTCGCCCTGCTCGTCGGGGCGATCCGGCGCGGCACCCGGCTCGCCACCGCGATGGACGCCCGGGGTTTCGACACCGGTACGCCGCGTACCGTCGCCCGTCGTCAGCGGTTCACCGCCGCCGACGCCGCGCTCGTCGCGGGCGCCGCCGTACTCGCCGGGGTGGCGTTGGGGATGAGTGTCCTGCTCGGTACGTTCCAACCTCTGCTCGGCTGAGCCCAGCCACCGGAAGGGGTCCTGATCACCGCTGTTCGGCGGTGACCTTGGTGGCGGTGACCGTACCGGCGGAGTTGGGTCCGACGACGGTGACCGTGTCGCCCGGCTTGAGGTCGGCGAGCGATCCGGCTCTGGCCACCGCCACGGCGGTGTCGGCGCTGGTCCGGACCGTGATCAGGGAGCCGTCGGCGGTCTGGAGGTAGACCGTGCCGCCGTCCACCAGCTTCACCGTTCCGGTGGTGTCCGGCGCCGCCCCGGCCTCCGCACCGGGGGCGGCAGCACTACCGGTGGCAGTGCCGGTGCCACCGGGGCGGTTGGCGGACCCGCCGCCGGGAAAACCGGCGAAGCCGCCCGCGCCGCGCTGCCCACCCCGACCGGTCGCGGCCGCCGGACCGCCGCCGGGCGGATCACCGTACGACTTCTGCACCTGCACCCCGCCGACGAAGCCGCCGATCAGCAGCACCACCGCGCCGAGGTAGAGCGTCGCCCGGTTCCACCAGCGCCGTCCCGCCACCGCCGCCAGTTCACCGGCCAGGTCACTGTCGTCCACGGTCCCGGCTGCTCTTGTCATGGCTGCATCCCCGAGGTCATTCGTAACGGAGGGCGTCGATCGGCCGGAGACCGGCGGCGCGGCTCGCCGGTACGCTGCCGAAGAAGAGTCCGATCGCGACGGAGACGCCGAGTGCCAGCGCGATCGAACTGGGCACCACGACCGGCTTGACGCCGACGATGGTGGAGTGGCTGCCGATCAGGGCCGCCGCCACCCCCAGTCCTCCGCCCACCACGCTGAGCATGGTCGCCTCGGCGAGGAACTGGGTGAGGATCACCCGGCGCGGCGCCCCGAGCGCCTTGCGGATGCCGATCTCGCGGGTCCGCTCGGTCACCGTGACCAGCATGATGTTGGTGATACCGATCCCGCCGACCAGCAGGCTGATGCCGGCCACCGCGCCGAGCAGGACGGTGAAGGTGTCCGCCGTCTCGGTCTGCGTCTGGAGCAGTTGGGCGGCGTTCTGGATCCGGTACGGCGCGCTCTGTCCCGCCGCACCGCCGACCGCGCCCCGACCGGCCCCGCCCCGGTTCGCCGCCCCGGCACCGCGTGCGCCACCGGCCACCGCGCCACCGGTCGGAGTGACCCGGAGCCGCTGGTCGAGGATGGTGGCCACCTGGGACTCGGCCTCGTCCACCCGATCCGCCCCGTCGGCCTCGACGATCACCGAGTTGACCGGCCCGTACCCGGTCAAAGTCTGCTGGACCGAGGTCAACGGCGCCACCGCCACGTCGTTGGCGTCCTGGAAGCCGGTCGCGGAACTCTTCTCCGCGAGCACACCCAGCACGGTGTAGAGGGCCCCGCCGACGGTCACCTGCGCGCCGAGCGGATCCGTACCGGGGAAGAGTTCGGTTGCCACGGTCTGGCCGATCAGCACCACCCGTCGGCCCTGCGCCAGGTCCTCGTCGCTGAACGCGGAACCGGTCGCCAGTCGGGTGTTCGACGCGCCCAGGTAGCTCGGGTAGGTGCCGACGAACTGCGGCACCTGGTGGTCGGCACCCTGGTAGGTGATGGTCGCGGCGGCGCTCACCACCGGCGAGACCGAGCGGACGTCCGGTGCCAGCACCGGGTCCTTCAACGCCAACGCGATCGGCACGGTGATCGCGTCGCCGCTGCCGCCGCGGGTGGTGCTCTGCACGGTGAGCGTGTTGCTGCCCAGCGCGGCGATCCGGTCGGTGATCTGCTTCGCCGACCCGTTGCCGACCGCGACCAGCAGGATCACCGCGCCGACCCCGATCAGGACGCCGAGCATGGTCAGCGCGGAGCGGAGCTTGTTGACGGTGATCCCGCGTACGGCGAAACGCAGGATCTCGAAGAAGCTCACCGGGCCCGCTCCAGTCGCACGGTCGGCCACTCGCCCCGGTCGGCGCCGTCCTGGCGCTGGTCACTGGCGATCTCGCCGTCGAAGAGGCGGACCAGCCGCTTGGCCCGGTCGCCCACCTCCGACTCATGGGTGATCATGACAATGGTCCGGCCGGCGGCGTTCAGCCGATCGAAGATCGCCAGTACGTCAGCGGTCGACCGGCTGTCCAGGTTGCCGGTGGGTTCGTCGGCCAGGATCAGCGCCGGTTCGGTCACCAGGGCCCGCGCCACCGCGACCCGCTGCTGCTGGCCACCGGAGAGCTGGTTCGGTTCGTGTCCGGCCCGGTCCGCCAGACCGACCAGGTCGAGCGCGGCCAGCGCCCGACGCCGCCGCTGCGCCGCCTTCACCCCGGCGTACGCCAGCGGCAGCTCCACGTTCGCCACCGCACTGGTCCGAGCGATCAGGTTGAACGCCTGGAAGACGAAACCGATCCGGCGGTTGCGGACCAGGGCCAACTGCCGGTCGTCGAGCCGGCTGACGTCCACCCCGTCGAGCAGGTACTGCCCGGTCGTCGGGACGTCCAGGCAACCCAGGATGTTCATCAGCGTCGACTTACCCGAACCGGACGAACCCATGATCGCCAGATAGTCGCCGGCCGCGACCGCGAGCGACACCCCGCGCAGCGCGTGCACGGTCGCCTCGCCCTCGCCGTACCGCTTGGTCAGCCGGCGTACGTCGAGCACCGGCCGGTCCGGCGCGGTCACCGGCCACCCCCGGCCGCGCCGCCCCCTCGGGGGAACCCGCCGCCGCCGGTGAAGCCCCCGCCACCGGTCAGACCGCCGCCCGGCCGGCCGCCGCTGGGCCCGCCGGTGCCGCCGGGCGTGGAGAGACGGAGTACGACCAGTTCACCGACCTGGAGCCCGGCGGTGATCTGCACACCCTGGTCACCGGTGAGGCCAACCTCGACCGGACGGACCACCGGCTGACCGCCCTCGAGCACGGTGACGGTGTGCCGGTTGCCGACGGTGGTGAGCGCGGCCGGGTTGACGTAGATCGCGTCCGGCACCTGGCCGACCGTCACCGACGCCTGCACGGTCTGGCCGGGGCGGGCCCCCGGCGGCAGCTTGTCCACACTGAACACCACCCCGTACGTGACCACGTTGTTGCTGCTGCTGGCACTCGGGTCGATCGAGGCGAGCTTGCCGGTGGCGGTGGCACCGGGCAGGGCGTTCCAGGCGATCGTGACCGGCTGGCCGACCTTGAGGGTGGTGGCGTCTGCCTCGGCGACCGAGGCGGAGACCTCCAGCCGGCTCAGATCGGCGAGCTGGACGAAGCCGGTCGACGACCCGACGTTCGCTCCGCCCTGCTGGTCGGCGGCGGCGGAACCGCCCGGGGAACCGCCGGAGGCGCCACCGGAAGCGGCACCCGACGCACCGGGGGAAGAGCCCCCGCTGGCGCCGCCGACGTGGCCGTTGACCGCCACCACGGTTCCGGCCATCGGCGCCTTCAGCACCGTGCCGTCCACCCCGTCCTGCGCCGCGTCGACGGCGAGTTGCGCGTTGGTGACCTGGGTCTGGGCGTCGGTGGTGTCGGTGCCGGCGGCCTCGGCCCGGTCCCGGGCCGCCTCGGCCGCGTCCAGGTTCGCCCGCGCCGCGGTGAGCTGCCGGTTCGCCGAGGTCGGGTCGACCTTCGCCAGCACCGCGTCCCTGGTCACCAGGTCGCCGACCTTGACCTTGATCTCGCTGACCGTGCCGGCGGTGCCGAAGGTCGCGCTCGCGGTGGCGGCACTGCGCAGCGTGCCGGCGGCGGAGACGGTCGCGGTGACCGTGCCCTGCCCGACCGGAACGGTGCGGGTCGTGTCACCGGCCGAGGCCGAACTCGACCCGGGCCTGACGAACGAGGTGTAGGCCCAGAGGCCGCCGCCGATGATCACCAACCCGAGTACGGCGTTGACGAGCACCGACGGTCGGCGCGGGAAGACCAGACGTCGCACCGGCATGCGCGCCAGCCTGGCCGGTCAAACTCGGTGCAGCCCCGGGTTCAGCTCGGAGCAACCTGGGAACCGGGACCGGTGGCGGCGGGGTCGGGACCATCCATGATGGAGGGCAGCAGAACCCGGAAGGTGGCTCCCTGCCCGACCTCGGTGAAAAGCTCCACCCGCCCGCCGTGCCCCTGCACGATCGCCGCGACGATCGCCAGCCCCAGCCCGGAACCGACCCCCTGGCTACGGGTACGACTCGGGTCCACCCGGTAGAGCCGCTCGAAGATCCGGCCGGCGTGCTCCGGCGCGATTCCGCCACCGGTGTCGGCGACCTCCAGCACCGCCACCTCACCGGTCGTACCGGGTCCGGGCGGGAGAGGCGGGCTCGACCGGCCGACCCGGATCGTGATCTCGGCGTCCGGCGGGGTGTGCTGCAACGCGTTCGCGACCAGGTTCGTCGCCACCTGACGCAGTTGGTGCTCGTCGCCGAGGACGGTGACCGGCTCCAGGTCCGCCCCGGCCGGGCCGAGCGGCACCAACCGGACCGGCCGGTCGGGGCGGCGGGCGAACGCGTCCCGGATCGTGTCGGCGGCGATCGCCAACAGGTCGACCGGGGCCCGGCTCATCGGCCGGCGCAGGTCCAGCCGGGCCAGGTGCAGCAGGTCCTCGACGAGCAGCCCCATCCGGGCCGCCTCGCTCTCGATCCGGCCCATCGTCTCGTCCAACGCCGGACCGGGCGGGGCACCACCACGCCGGTACAGCTCGGCGAAGCCACGGATCGAGGTGAGTGGCGTACGCAGCTCGTGCGAGGCGTCCGCGACGAACTGCCGCAGCCGCTGCTCCGAGGCGGTACGGGCGGCCATCTCGGCGCCGATCCGGTCGAGCATCACGTTCAGGGCTATGCCCAGTCGACCAGGCTCGGTGTGCGGGTCGGCGTCCTCCACCCGACGGGCCAGGTCCCCGGCCGTGATCTCGGCCGAGATCCGCTCCATCCGGGTCAGCGGGCGCAGCCCGATCCGCACCACCAGGGCGGCGACCAGCCCGAGCACCAGCAGCACGAGCAGCATCACCGACCCGTCGATCAGCAGCAGTCCGTCGGCGGTGGCGTCGACGTCGCGCAGCGACAACGCCACCACGGCCAGCCCGCCGTTCACGGTCGGGGCGACCAGCACCCGCCAGCCGCTGCCGTCGTCGAGCGCGTCGACGGTGAACGGCTCACCGGCGGCGGCCCGCTGCGCCAGCCCGGCGAAGTTGGCCAGCCGGGGTGGGGAGAGTTCCTCGTTGGAGAGGACCGCGATCAGCACGGTCTGGTCCGGGTGGTAGATCACCACCGCCTGCCCCGGCCCGGTCGGCAGCGGGCGGCCGGCCCGCCCCGGCGCGGACCCGTGTTCCGGCAGGAGCCCGGCCATGTACGGACGGATCGAACGGTTCAGCTGCTCGTCCACCCGATCGGTGAGGTACGAGCGGAGCAGCACCAGTCCGGCCGCGTTCGCCACGATCAGGGCGATACCGGTCAGTACGGCGATCACCACAACCAGCCGCGCGCGCAGCGTCCAGTGGCTCCACCGGCGTACCCGGGCCAGTCGTCGCCGCCACCGCCCGACCGGCGGCACGGTCCATCCGGGCGGGCTGGTCACTCGCCGGCCGCCCGGGGTAACCGGAGCGCGTAACCGACGCCCCGTACCGTCTGGATCAGCGGCGGGTCACATCGGTCGATCTTCTTACGCAGGTAGTAGACGTACGACTCGACGATCCGGCCGTCACCACCGAAGTCGTAACTCCAGACCCGGTCCAGGATCTGCGCCTTGCTCACCACCCGGCCGGCGTTCACCATCAGGTAGCGCAGCAGGTTGAACTCGGTCGGCGACAGGTCCACCAGCCGGCCGGCCCGGCGTACCTCGTGCGCGTCCTCGTTCAACTCCAGGTCGGCGTAGCTGAGCACCCCCGGCTCCGGCTCGACCCGGCTGCGCCGCAGGATGGCCCGGATCCGCAGCACCACCTCCTCCAGGCTGAACGGCTTGCTCACGTAGTCGTCCGCACCGACGGTCAGCCCGGAGATGCGGTCCTCCACGGCGTCCCGGGCGGTGAGGAAGAGCACCGGTACGCCCCGGCCGTTGCCGGTCGTCCGCAACTGCCGCGCCACCTGGAAGCCATCCAGGTCCGGCATCATCACGTCGAGCACCACAAGGTCGGGCTCGAACTCGGCCGCGGCGGCCAGCGCCTCATGTCCCCCGTACGCGATCCGCACCTCAAAGTCGATCAACCGCAGGGTGGCCGAGAGCAACGCGCAGATGTTCGGCTCGTCGTCCACCACCAGCACCCTGGTCGACCGTCGGGCCTGCTCTCCTGCCGATTGGCGCACCGCCGGACCTCCTCCCCCTCGAACGTCGGCTCATCTCTAGCCGAGCCCGCTGGGAGGCACCTGGGAATCAGGTCGCGTTCCGCTGGGGATTCACCAGTTGAGGACGATTTCGTCGCTTTCGGCGAGGCCGGCGGTGATTTCGAGGTACTGGTCACCCCGTACGCCGATGGTCACCTGGCGGGGCTCGGTGCCGCCGGCCGGGGTCCGGAGCAGGACCTTCCCGCTGGACGGGCCGGTGGTGCCGTCGGCGGGAGCGGGCGGGGCGGCGTCCAGGTGGACCGCCGTCGCCGGGGCCCGCAGCACACCGGTCACCGACTCGACCGTGACCCGTACGTTCGCGGTCTGCCCGACCAACGCGTCGGCGGGCACCTGGTTGAAACTGAGCAGTGCGCCGTAGCGGACGAGCGGCCCGTCGGCGGTGCCGACCGGGTCGACCTGGGTCACCTTGGCCGGCAGCTGCTCACCTGGCCGGTTGGCGAGGGTGACGGTCGCGGGCAGACCGACCGCGAGGCGCCCGACGTCCGCTTCGGGAAAGCTCGCCGCGACCTCCATGCCGCCGACGTCGCCCAGGGTGATGAAGGTGCCGCCGCTGTTCACCGCGCTACCGACGCCACCGGCCACGGAGAGGATCCGACCGGCGATCGGTGCGGTGATCGTGGCGCCGGCCAGCACGTCCTCGGCGTTGGCCAGGTTCAGCTCGGTGCTGGTCACCTGCTGCTGTGCCCGGAGTACGGGGTCCGGCCCGCCCGCCGGGCCGGAGCCACCCCCGCCGGGGCAGTTCCGGTCCGTACCGGCGCTCTGGCCCGGCCCACCGGCACCGGTCGGTGCGGCCGACGAACCGGGACTCGGCGGCCGGGACTGCCCGGCCGACGTCGACGGGGCCGGTGGTGTGGGGGTGCCGGACTCGCGCGGGGTTCCCGCAGGGACAGACGGGCGCGGTGTGCCGGAACCGCCCGGTGTCGGCGCGCCGGACCCGCCCGCGACGCCCGTGCCACCGGTCCCGGTTCCGCCGCCACTTCCGCCCACCGTGCCACCGGTCCGGGTCCCACCGCCCGGGGTGCAGTCGTCGGCGGGCGCGGCGGACTGCAACTGCTGCGCGGCGTCGAGCGCGGACCGGGCTTCGGTGAGCGCGTCCCGGGCGGAGTCGACCCGCTGCTGGGCGTCGGCGGGATCGAGTCTGGCCAGCAGCGCACCAGCGGTGACCTGGTCACCCGCACGCACCTTGACCTCGGTGACGGTGCCACGGCCGGCGAAACCGAGAGTCCGGGTCTGCGCCGGTTGGAGGTTGCCGATGGTGGCGATGGCGAGGGTCACGTCGCCACGATCCACCCGAGCGGTCGCCGCCGGACGGGACGATTCGGCGTCGTCGCCGGTCAACGCGTACGCCGCCACCGAGCCCGAGAGTACGAGCACGACGGCGACGCCACCGGACAACCACCACACCCGCCGGCCGCGTCCCGACGCACCCAGGCCGATCCCCATGACCGGCGAGTGTGGTCACCCCGGCTCGCAGTTAGCTCGGCCGGACCTCGGAATTGCCTGGAAGTCCGGCCGGGAACGTCACCGACGGTGGGGGCGCCGCGATTCCCAGCCGGTGTCGAGCTGGGTCCGATCTGGCCCGGAGGTGCGGACGGTTGCCTGTGCAGGCGCCCCGGGATCCGCTCACCCTCTCGGTCCCCGGGCGCCGACCCGAGGGAGGTTTCGGTGGCGGTGTGGAGCTGGCGGACGCGCTGGACGTCGACCGTGGCGGTGGGATCAGCGGCCCTGATTCTCCTGGCTGCCTGCGGCGGCGGCACCGGAGCCAGCGGTCAGGATGCGGCGACACCGGCGGGTGGTCGAACCGACGCCTTCGCCGCGTACGTCGACTGCCTGAAGCAACAAGGCATCGACGTACCTGACACCCTGCCCACCGGTCGACCGTCCGCCCGGCCCCGGCCCGACGGCTCCGGTCAACCGTCGAGCTGGCCGTCCGGCCGGCCGTCCCGCTTCCCCTCCGGGCGGCCGTCCGGCCGGCCGTCGCCGGGTGCGTCCGGCTGGCCGGGCGGCAATCGGGGGCCCGGCGGCGGCACCGCCGGCCTGCGTCCGTCCGGTGTGGACGACGCGACCTGGCAGAGGGCGCAGCAGGCGTGTGTGTCCACGCTGCCCAGCGCCGGACCGGGCCGGCGTGGCGGCACCGGTCAGCCAGGCGGCCGACCAGCACCGGGCTCCGCGTACGCCAACTGCCTCAACGACCACGGCGTGCCGCCGGCACCCGACCTGAACACCGCTGACCCGAAGGTCGGTGCCGCACTGGAGGCGTGCAAGGTGCTCAGCCCGGGTCCGTCCCCCGCCGCGGGCTGAGCGGCGTCGGGCCCGTCGCCGAGAGCCGGCCCGGTCAGGACATCAGCGACGGCGGCACCGGTACGCCCAGGTGCTGCAGGAGACGGCCGAGTTTGTGGTCGAGGTCTACCGCGACCATGGTGATCTCCGGGTGGCCGTACGAGCCGAGAGTGTGGCTCGGCTGGTCGATCGTGAGGGTCGTGCCGCCCTCGTCCTGCGCGATCGCGAGATGCAGCGGGACGTACGCCAGCACCGTGGGGTCGTGCCGGAACATCCGCTCGGCGACGACGTGGTTGCCCATCAGGTACTCGACGCACTGTGCGGTGGAGCCGGCGAGACCCATCAGCGGCTGCGCGTCGAGACTCCAGAAGATGAAGAAGTCGTGCGGCGCCTGCCGACGGGCCGTCTCGACCACCTCGGACCAGTCCGCCCTCCGCTCCACCAGGGCGACGATGCTGCCGGTGTCCAACGGTGGCACGGCCGCCTCGTACCGTTGACGGAAGTCGTCGAACGGGGCGTCCACCGGGATCGTGAGCCGCCGTGCCTGGTAGTCGGTCTGCTGGGCCTGTCGGGCGACCAAAACACACCCCCTCGATCTCCGCCCCGGGTTGGGCGCGCCCGGCGCACCGGGCCCCATTTCGGCACGGTACGCCGAATCCGTAGGCATCGGTCCGGAATGTCAGTTCTGAAAGCGTTCGGCGGCAGATACTGACCGGGACGGCGAGGTGCTGCCGTTCCTCGCCGCCGACGCACCGGTCGGCGTCGGCGTCGTACCCGATCGAGCCGGGCGTGGCGAAGTCGTCCCCGCGCATCGCGGCGTCGCGGGCGGTCCGGGCCACCCGCTCGACCGGCACCGGAATCACACCGAGAGTCACCCGCCACGGCGGACGGTCACCGCGCCGATCGGCCACACATGGTCGAAGCCGCATGTTCGCATCGCTGCCGCAACCAAGACACCTGCCGTTCCCCGGGCCTCGCGAAATTGGCGCCACACACTGCCCGAAACGGAGTCACCCATGGGTCACGATCACTCTCATCACGGCCACGACCACGGCCACAGTCACGAGCACGGCCACGACCACGACCACGAGCTGTCGCCAGCGGTCGACATGGCCGTACCGGACGCGGAACTCTCGCCATCGGACCTGTCCCGGCGTGGTTTCCTGCGCAACGCCGGCCTGCTCGGTGCCGGTGCCGCCGCCGCGTCCGTGCTCGCCACCCCGGAACTGGCGCACGCGCACGGCTCGGACTCGAACGACGACCGAGACCGCACCGGCGGCTTCCAGTGGCTCGCCGGTGACCACCACATCCACACCCAGTACAGCTCGGACGCGCAGTACCGGGTGATCGACCAGGCGCGGCACGCGCAGGCGTACGGTCTGGACTGGATGGTCATCACCGACCACGGCAGCGTGGCCCACGCCAAGATCGGCGTCGACAAGGTCAACCCGGAGATCGTCGCGGCCCGCGAACAGCTCAAGGACCTGCTGATCTTCCAGGGCATGGAATGGAACATCCCCGCCGCCGAGCACGGCACCGTCTTCGTCCACCCCGGACGCAACGAGGTCGCCGTACTCAAGGAGTTCGAGAACGGCTTCGACGGCTCGGTCACCGGCACGTCCGGCCCGGGTGCGGCGAACGAGGCGCTCGCCATCGCGGGCGTCAAGTTCCTCGCCGAGGCGGTACGCAAGCGCCGCGTCGACGGTGCCCTCTTCCTCGCCAACCACCCCGCCCGTCGGGGCGTCGACTCGCCGCACGAGATCCGGGCCTGGCGCGACGCCGACCCGACCGTGGCGATCGGCATGGAGGGCGCCCCCGGTCACCAGGCCGCCGGCATCCCCGGCGGAACCGGCCGGGGCCGCGGCTACTACGAGAGCAGCCCGGGCGCCGAATCGTTCCCCGGCTACCCGCTGGAGAGCTACCGCACCTGGGGCGGCTTCGACTGGATGACCTCCACCGTCGGCGGACTCTGGGACAGCCTGCTCGCCGAGGGCAAGCCCTGGTGGATCAGCGCCAACTCCGACTCGCACGTGAACTACCTGGACACCTCCCAGCGGGGTCCGAACAGCAACTTCGACGTCGACGGCAAGCACGCCGACCCGGTACGCGGACCGCTGCTCACCGCCGCCGGTGACTACTGGCCGGGCTTCTACAGCCGTACCCACGTCGGCGCCAGCAGCGACAACTACCGCGCCGTCATGGACGGCCTGCGGGCGGGCAGGGTCTGGGTCGACCACGGCGGGCTGATCCGTGGCCTCGACGTACGGGCCCGGGTCGCCGGCGATCGGCACCGCGACTCCGGCACCCCGCTCGGCGGCGTGCTGCGGGTCCGCCGGGGCGAGCAGGTCGAGGTGACCATCGACATCGACCTCGCCACCGGTCCGAACTGGTCGCAGTTCGTGCCCACGCTCGCCCGGGTCGACGTCATCGCCGGTGCCGTCACCGGACCGGTACGCGACGGTGACACCTTCACCGCCCCGCGTACCCGGGTGGTCAAGTCGTTCGAGGTGAGCGCCAAGAACAACGGCCGGGTCTCGTTCAGCTACAACTTCGGCCGGGTCAACGAGCCGTTCTACCTGCGGCTGCGGGGCACCGACGGCAACCGGAGCGCCACCGGCCTGATGGGCGCCTCGGTCGACCCGCACGGTCCGGCGATGGACGTCGTCGGCGACGCCGACCCGTGGGCCGACCTCTGGTTCTACGCGAACCCGATCTGGGTGCTGCCGAAGTGACCCACCTGAGCGTCAGCCTCGGACACCGGGGCATCAGCCTCGGACACCGTAACGACCTCGAGGCGGAGCAGTGGCTGCGCGACGTCGTGCTGCCGCTCAGCCTGCCGGATCTGGCCGCCTGCACGCACCTCATGCGGGAGCCGTACCCGCACGTGGCGTTGAGCTTCGCCGGCACGGGACTGGACTCGGCGACGTTGCCGCCGGTGCCGCCCGAACTGCGGGACGCGGCCACGGCCGCCGCGGCCGAGCACGCCACCCGCCGCTCCGGGCGGGCGGTCTACTTCGCCGGGGTCGAACGGCTGGTGGGCACGATCACGGTCGGCGAACTGCTGGCCTGGAGCGCGATCGACCAGGTTGCCGTACTCGGCGGCGCGCCGGCGCAGCCGGAGACCCGGATCCAGACCCGGGACTTCGTCCGTCCGCAGTGGCGCAACGGTGAACTGGTGCTGACCACGCAGCCGGCCCGGGGTGGCATCCTCGTTCCCTTCGAGATGCCCGACCCCACCCCCTGCTGCGCCGACCACTGAAGGAAGGGCCCCTTCTTATCGTTTTCTGTATAGGAAGGGGCCCTTCCTAACGGCTCGACGAGCCGGGATCAGCTGCGTCGGAAGGCGTACTGGCGGGCGGGGCGGGCGCTCTGGCCCCGCCCGACCCCGCCCGACCGGCCGTTCCTGAGCGGTGGGCCGGACTTCGGCGCCACCGGTAGCGGCGCCGCCGGGGCACTGGTCTCCGGAACGTCGGCCCGAGGGATGTCGGTCACCGGAGCATCGGTCGCCCGGGTGCCGGTCGCCGGGGTGCCGGTCGCCGGCCACTCGACCGGTACGGAAAGCCCGGTCAGGTCAGGTTCCCGCCCCGGTACCGGCACCACGAACGCGGTGTCATGCTTCGGCTGCTGACCACGTCGTTTGTTCGACTTACCAGGCATCTGGGTCTCCTCTGGCAGATCTCCGCCCCGGATCGCGATCGGAACGCGGGACGGTCGGGTGAAAAACGGGAGGTGCCCGGACGGTCTGGTCCAGCGGTCGTTCCCCGCGGCGGTCACCTGGGTCGTGACGGCCCTGTCGGTCTCGTGCCGGTCGGATGCGATGGTGACCCGGTAACGGTGATCACGAGAGCTGGGGGAAGGCGTGGACGTCCGGAACACGGGGCCCACGGCGGAACGCGGGTAGGCCGGCACGGTGCACGGGGACGTCAGTAACGCATGGGAGCACGTTAACCCCGCGTCCCACCCGGCGCATCCGATTTATGCCGGCCCCGCCTCGCCCCTGGAGCGGTGCCGATCACGGTGGTTCCGGGCCAGTGTTGGTGCGACCATCAACAGCATGCTGATCGCGTTTTCGGTGAGCCCGCTCGGTGGCGGGGAGTCCGTGGGTGATGCCGTGGCCGAGGCCATCCGGGTGGTCCGGGAGTCCGGGCTGCCGAACGAGACCAACGCCATGTTCACCCTGGTCGAAGGCGAATGGGACGAGGTGATGGCGGTGGTGAAGCGGGCTGTCGACGTACTCGCCGCGCAGGCGCCCCGGGTGAGCCTGGTCCTCAAGGCGGACATCCGGGCCGGGGTCACCGACGCGATGACGGCGAAGGTGGCGCACATCGAGGCCCGCCTGGCCGAGCAGTGACCGCCCGCGCCGCGCCCACCGGCCAGGATCCGCCCACGGATCAGGATCCGTTCACCGGTCCGGCCACATCCACCGGTCCGGACATGCCGGCGCCCCGGCTGCTGATGTGGGACATCGACGGGACCCTGGTGCACACCGGCGGGGTCGCGAAACTCGCGTACGCCGAGGCGTTCACCGCCCTGACCGGCGTGGCCTGGCGGCGGATGCCCGACACGGCGGGGCGGACCGACCGGGACCTGGCCGCCGAGGCGTTCACCACACACGGGCTCAGCGACTACGAGCCGTACCTGGAGGAGTTCTTCCTCCGCTACGCCGCCGCGTTCACCGCCCGCCGGCATCTGATCCCCGAACAGGGAAGGGTCCTGCCCGGGGTCGCCGGGGTACTCGCCGGTCTGGTCGGTCACGCACACGTGACCCAGACCCTGGTGACCGGCAACATCCCGGCCGTGGCGGTGGAGAAGCTGGCCGCCCTCGGTCTCGGCACCGGTCTCGACCTCGACATCGGCGGTTACGGCCGGCACGACACCGTACGCGCGGCGCTGGTCAGACAGTGCCGCGAGCGGGCCGAGGCCAAGTACGGCCGCCACTTCGCGCCCGCCGACATCCTGGTCATCGGCGACACCGTGCACGACGTGGTGGGTGCGCTGGCCAACGGGGTCACCGCGGTCGGCGTCGCCAGTGGCCGCACCGGTGTCGCCGAGCTCGCGGCTGCCGGTGCGCAGATCGTGCTCACCGACCTGGCCGACGTGGAACCGGTGGTGCGCCTGCTCGCCGGCACCGACCGGGCAGCCGTCGCGAGCCGGGCAGTCGACACCGACCGGGCAGCCGTCGCGAGCCGGGCAGTCGGCACCGACCGGGCAGCCGTCGCGGGTCGGGCAGTCGGCTTCGGCGGCTGACCCGTACTCCGCTAGCGGCTCCGGGCGGCGAGTTCGTCGACCGTGTCGGCGATCTCCTGGAAGGCGTCGTGCCGGGCGTACTCGGCCTGCAGTTCGCGGGCCCGGTCGCGATAGCGGGGCTCGGTCAGCACCGCGTCGACAGCCGCCCGGATGTCGGCCTCGGTCGGCCGCTGGGTGGCGAGGTTGATCGCGGCGCCGCTCCAGGCCACCCGGGCGGTGCCCTCGCGCTTGTCCTCGCTCTGTCCCGCCAGCACCATCGGTACGCCGTGGCTGAGTGCCTGCTGCATCCCGCCGTACCCGCCGTTGGTCACCAGCAGGTCGGTGTGGCGCAGCAGTTCGTCGAAGGGGATGAACTCCGCCAGCCGCGCGTTCGCCGGCATCCCGGTCAGCCTCGCCGGTCGGCCCAGCGTCGCGACGACCAGGGCGTCGACCCCGGCCAACGCGCGCAGCGTGGGCTCGATCAGCTCGCTGAAGTCACGGTTCGCGGCGGTTCCCTGGGTCACCGCGATCACCCGTCGGGCGGCGGCCACCTCCCCCCACCAGGGCGGCAACGGTACGGTGCTGCCGGCGTGCGTGGGCAGCGTGCCGATGTACCGCAGGCTCTTCGGCGCGTCGCTGCGCGGGTACTCGACCGACGCGATGGAGAGCTGGAGGAAGTAGTCCGACTGCAGTACCGCACTGTCCATCACGAAGGGCAGGTCGCCTTCGGCGCCGAGAGCGCGCCACATCCGTTCGACGTACCGCTGGATGTTGCCGTAGTAGGTCTCCTGCCGGCGCCGGTTCGCCACCCGGTTGCGTTCCCGCCCCTCGGGTGAGCTGTCCGGCGGCAGGCCGGTGCCGTACGGGGCGGTGTCCACGCTGGTGAGCGTGAGCGGGGTGACGCCGATGCCGATCAGGCCGGCCGGCTCGCGCCCCGGTACGCCCAGCCGGGTCATCCGGGGGCCGCCGAACCCGGTTTCGGCGATCACCACGACCGGCTCGTCCCCTGCCTCGGCCAGCAGTTCCTGGACTGCTCGGTGCTGGTCGGCGGAGGGATCGAGGAAGAGCCGGCGGAACGCGAAGTTCGGCTCGTCCGGACCGGAGGGCGCGCCCGCCTCGACGTACATCTCGGCGAATCGCGACAGGTCGTAGTCGGCGAGGCCGGGCAGTGCCACGAACCGGGCACCGGTCCGCTCGACCGGATCGCGGAACTGTGACCCGGTCAGCACGGTCACCGGGTAACCGCGCTGGACCAGGTTCTCGGCGATCGCCCGCATGGGCGCGAAGTGCCCGGCGATGGGGGACGCGCCAACGATCACTCGTACCATGACGACCTTTGTAGTCGGTTGACGCACGATCCGCCCGCACGGGTGCCGGGCGTCACCGAGCCGGCCGACGTCGCCGGCCGGCTTTCCGCGGGTCGGGCTAGCTGGTGGCGAGTTGCGGTGCGACCGGGTTCGGCAGGGCGCCGCCGAAGCGGCGGTCGCGCTGCGCGTACAGCTCACAGGCGTACCAGAGGTGCCGGCGGTCGAAGTCCGGCCAGAGCACGTCCAGGTAGATGAGCTCGGCGTACGCGCTCTGCCAGAGCAGGAAGTTGGAGGTCCGCTGCTCGCCGGAGGGGCGCAGGAAGAGGTCGACCTCGGGCACCTCGGGGTGGTAGAGGTACCGGGCGACCATCTTCTCGTTGACCTTGGACGGGTCGATCTTGCCAGCGGCGACGTCGCGGGCGATGGCGGCGGCGGCGTCGGCGATCTCGGCCTGCCCGCCGTAGTTGACGCAGAACTGGAGCGTCAGTTTGGTGTTGCCCTCGGACATCTCCTCTGCGGTCTGCAGCTCGGAGATCACGCTTTTCCAGAGTCGGCCGGCCCGACCGGACCAGACCACCCGCACACCAAGGTCGACCAACTGGTCCCGGCGCCGCCGGATGACGTCCCGGTTGAAGCCCATCAGGAAGCGCACCTCCTCCGGTGACCGCCGCCAGTTCTCGGTGGAGAAGGCGTACGCGGAGAGGTAGGGGATGCCCATCTCGATCGCGCCCTCGATGGTGTCGAAGAGGGAGAACTCCCCGGCCTCGTGCCCCTTGGTACGGGGCAGCCCGCGCTCCTTGGCCCACCGACCGTTGCCGTCCATCACCACCGCCACGTGCTTGGGCACGGCGCCGGCGGGCAGGGCCGGTGGCCGTGCGCCGGAAGGGTGCGGTGTCGGCTCGATCGGCTGCCGACGGGCCCGGCGGGACATGGAACGGATCACGGTGTTCTCCCCCTGTTCCGACCTGGAGCCTGCTCCCCCGGCCGGTCTTCCGATCAGTCTGACCCGCCCCGACCCTCGACGTCGGCTCGGCGAGCCTGGTCAGGGCGGTGGGGCTGGTCACCACGGTCGGGTCGATCGTCTCGATCAACCAACGGCAGCGAGCGTAACGCGCGTTCGAGATGCCACTGCAGGTGCGCCGCGACCAGGCCGCTGCACTCCCGCCGGTGCCCGACCTCGGCGGCGTCGGCCACCCGCCAGTCCCCCGAGCTGAGGGCGGACATCAGGTCGATGGTGGCCGGTGCCGGGTGGGCCGCGCCGGGTGGTCGGCAGTCCGGGCAGACACAACCCCCGGCCGGTACGGAGAATGCCCGGTGTTGTCCGGGTGTGCCGCAGACGGCGCAGGCGACCAGGGCCGGCGCCCAGCCGGCCAGTGCCATGCCGCGCAGCAGGTAGGCGTCGAGTACCAGGCTGCTGGCGTGGCTCCCCTCGGCCAGTGCGCGGAGCGCGCCGAGGGTGAGTTGGAACAGCCGCAGCGACGGTTCACGTTCGACCGGGGTGAGTCGCTCGGCGGTCTCCGCGATGGCGCTGGCGGTGGTGTAACGGGGGTAGTCCTCCAGGAACCGCCGCCCGTACAGGTCGATTCCCTCGACCTGGCTCACCGTGTGCAGCGGACTGCCGAGGTTGCCCTCCGGGTCGCCGGCGAGCTGGAGGTCGACGTGGCCGAACGGCTCCAGCCGGGCGCCGAAGCGGGAGGTGGTCCGGCGTACTCCACGGGCGACCGCCCGCAACCGGCCGTGTCGCCGGGTCAGCAGGGTGATGATCCGGTCGGATTCGCCGAGTTTCTGCACCCGCAGGACCACCGCGTCGTCGCGGTAGAACTGTCTGCGGTATCCGGCCATCCACCCATTCTCTCCTGCCCCCGGTCGACCGCCGCGCACCCGGGTACGGGCGCCTCGGCCGGCCGCGCCGGGGCGGTACCGGGCAGGGCGACCCTGAGCCGGTATCAGGGTCTTTCTCCGGGGCGAATGCGTGGCTCGTCCCTGATGCCCGGCTGGGCGCGCGCCCCTAGCCTGAGACGCATGACCACGTTCCGAACCGTCACCGCCCTCACAGCGGGCGCGCTCACGCTGGGCTTCCTGGCCGGCTGCGGCGACATCAGCCTCGGGGAGCGGCGGCTCGACTTCGACCGGACCGAAGCCGTCAAGATCACCAAGATCACCGTGTCACCGGGCGCCGGCGACGTCGTGGTGTCGACCGGGGCGGTCGACACGGTCCAGATCAAGCGGGTGATCCGCTACCGGGGCGGCCAGCCCGACGACACGTACCGGATCGACGGGACCGAGCTGCGGATCGACACCGACTGCGGGTCGAGGTGCAGCGTCTCGTACGAGATCCTCGCGCCGGCCGGGGTTGCGGTCGGCGGGGAGAACGGTTCCGGCGACATGAGCCTCTCGGACGTGGGCGATGTCGACGTGAAGGTCGGTTCCGGTGACATCACGCTGGCCGGGGTGACCGGCACGGTCCGGGCCGAGACCGGCTCCGGCGACATCAACCTGCGCCGGGTCGAGAAGACGGCGACGGTACGCGCCGGGTCGGGCTCGGTGACCGGGGACGACCTCGGCGGTACGGTCGAGGCCACCACCGGCTCCGGCGACATCACCCTGGCGATGCGGGCGGCGGGCTCGGTGAAAGCGCAGGCGTCGAGCGGTTCGATCGGGCTGACGGTCCCCGAGGGTGCGTACCGCCTCCAGCTGCACAGCTCGTCCGGGACGACCCGTTCCGATCTCAAGGCTGATCCGGCCGCCAGCCATCTGCTCGAACTGGAGACTGGCAGCGGCGACATCACCGTCACTCCACGCTGACCGGGTCAGCGCCGGGCCCGGTCGCGGGCGACGGGCTCGGGACCGGGCCGGTCCCGGAGCCGCTGCGCTGGGCCGGAATGGACGGGTGACCGTCGGACCGGGAACTGGCCGACCGGCCCGGCGGCGACTTTGTGGTGCGGCGTGGGCCGGCGCCGGGCAGCAGCGCGGTCGGACGGCGCGCGGCCAGGTCCTCCATCCAGCCGAAGAGACCGACGGCCAACGCGACCAGGGTGGTGACCACCAGCAGCCGGACCGTGGTGCCGGTGACGTCGTGCAGACTCCATCGGGCCCGGACCATCAGCGCGGTCAGGCCGATCACGATCGGCATGTGCCAGAGGTAGATGGTCAGCGCCCGCCGGTTGAGCACCGTCACCGCACGGCTGAAGATCTCGTTGCGCTCCACCCAGGCGGCCCGGCTGGGGGCGAGGCCGAGCAGCAGCAGGGTGAAGCCGGCGGACCAGAGCCCGTTGCCGAGCCGGATGTCGTTGAGGTCGAACCCCCGGGGGCCGGGGTGGGTGAGGAACCACGCGGCTCCGGCCCCGGCCAGCGCGACGGCGACCGGGACGAGCACCCGCCGGGAGATCCGTCGGAGCAGTCCGTCGTGGTGCGCGAAACCGAGCAGCCACGCTCCGAAGTAGAGCCCGAACTCGCGTACCACCAGGGGGGCGGTGGGGAAGCCGAGTTCCACCACGACCAGGAGGACGTACGGGGCGGCGAGGGTGGGGAGCGGGTAGCGCCGGAACAGCCAGAGCGCGAGCGGTGAGGCGAGTACGAACCAGAGGTAGTCGCGCAGGTACCAGATCGCGCTCAACGCGAGCGCACCCCAGCTGTTGCTCGGCGGGTCGGCCACGGGTGCGATCCAGAACACCAGCCGCCAGCTGACCGGCAACCCGGTGAGCAGCATCGCCGGCACGAAAATCACGGCGAGTAACCAGAGCGACGGGAGGAGGCGACGGAGCCGGCGACCTACGGCCCCGTTGCCGGAACGGTCCAGGGAGGCGGCCATCAGCGATCCGGCGAGCGCGAACATCACTGACATCGCCGGGAAGGCGATGGTCAGGAACGCCCAACCAGTGGTGTGGTAGACGACAACTCGGATGATTGCCAAGAAACGGATCAGATCTACATATCTGTTTCGCATCAGCCTGCATCTAAACCGGGGCAACAGGGGTCTTACGTATGCCTACCCTGCCGGCCCGCCGTACGAACGATGCAGCGGGTGACCCCTAGGTGAACAATCCCATGGGATCGGCCTATATGCAGTGAAGATGCAATGAGGTATAAGACGCCAACGGTGCGACCCGTCGCGTACCGGCGTCAGCCGTCGTAGTCCGGGAGCACACCCAGCGGGTATGCGCAGAACTCGGCACCCAGCAGACCCGCCGTCTCCCGCTCCCCGGCCCGCTCACGGACCGTGTCGGCGTACCGCTCCGCGTCGTCACGCGGGTCGTACCCGATCCGCCGGCCCTCGGCGAGCGACCACCACCGGCGGCTGTTGCGACTGATCCCCCACAGCACCTGGAAACCGGTCGTGTCGGTCTTCAGGCAGGCGGTGACCAGCCGAGCGCAGTCGTCCGGCGAGATCCACATGTCCAGCCCGCGCAGTCCGGGTGGTTCGGGAAAACACGCCCCGAGCCGGAGCGCGAAGACGGTCATGCCGAAACGGTCGGCGTAGAGGCTGCCCAGCGACTCGACCGCGGCCTTGCTCCAGCCGTAGTAGGTGTCCGGGCGCGGAAAGGCGGCGGCCGGCACCCCGTCCGGCCCGGTCGGTGCGGGCACCCCGGGCGGATCGGGGCTACTGCCGGCCTGCCGGTAGAAACCCGCGGCGTGCACGGACGAGGCCAGCACGACCCGCGGCACACCCGCCACCCGGGCCGCTTCCAGCAGCGTACGGGTGCCGTCCACGTTGGTCCGGAGGAGCTTCTCCCAGCTCTCCTCGCCGGCGATGGCGGCCAGGTGCACGATGGCGTCCACACCGGCACAGGCCGCCGTGAGCGACTCCGGATCGGCCAGGTCGGCACGGATCAACCGGGCCGCCTCGCCCCGGGCGGGCGGCTCCTGGTCGGCCAGATCGAGCAACCGGAGCGTACGTCCCGGCGCGGCCAGCCGTGGTCGCAGCAACCGACCTATCCGACCGGCCGACCCGGTGATGAGCAGTTCCCCCGCCACGCCGGCCTCCCCGCCGCCGCTGGAGTCAGAAACCGAGCTTGCGTAGCTGCCTCGGGTCCCGCTGCCAATCCTTCGCGACCCGCACGTGCAGGTCAAGGTAGACCCGGCTGCCGAGCAGCTCCTCGATCTGCTGCCGGGCCCGGGTGCCGACGTCCTTCAGCCGGCTGGCCTGGTGACCGATCACGATCGCCTTCTGGCTGGGACGCTCGACGTAGACGTCGGCGTAGATCCGGATGAGCTGGTCCTCGGGGATCATCTCCTCGACCACCACCGCGATGGAGTGCGGCAGTTCGTCACGGACCCCTTCCAGCGCCGCCTCCCGGATCAGCTCGGCGACCAGCACCTGCTCGGGCTCGTCGGTGAGCATGTCGTCCGGATAGAGCTGCGGCGACGGCGGCAGGTAACCGGTCATCACGTCGACCAGGGTGTCGACCTGGTGCCCGGAGACCGCGCTGACCGGCACGACGGCGGCGAACTCGCCCATCTCGTTGACCGCGAGCAACTGCTCGGCCAGCCGCTTCTTGTCCACCAGGTCGGTCTTGGTCACCACCGCGACGACCTTGGCCTTCAGCTCGGCCAGTTCGCCGGTGATGAACCGGTCACCGCGCCCGACGGGTTCGTTCGCCGGCACGCAGAGGCCGATCACGTCGACCTCGCTCCAGGTCGACCGGACCAGGTCGTTGAGACGCTCGCCGAGCAGCGTACGGGGCCGGTGCAGACCGGGCGTGTCGACCAGGACGAGCTGCGCCTCCGGCCGGTGCAGGACGGCCCGGATCACGTGCCGGGTGGTCTGCGGCTTGCTGGAGGTGATCGCGATCTTCTGGCCCACGATCGCGTTGGTCAGGGTCGACTTGCCGGCATTGGGCCGCCCGACGAAGCAGGCGAAGCCCGCCCGGTACGGCTCGGTGCCGGTCCCGCCCACCCGCGAACCGCCACGTGCGGCCGGCGTCCGGGTGCTCATTCGACCACCGTGCCGAGCACGGTGCCGTTCGGGGCGGCCACGTGGATCGGCGCGTCGGCGGCGAGGTCCCGTACGGCCGCGTGCCCGGCGCCGTCCAACGTCGAGGCCTCGGTCACCACGGCCGCCGCCTCCAGGCGGGTGGCACCGGCGGCCGCCGCCGAGGCGACCGCCAACTGGAGCGCGGTGAGCGCCAGCGAGGGCAGGGCGACGCTGGCCGCCGCGTACGTCCGACCGTCCTGGTCCCGTACCGCGGCCCCCTCCACCGCGCCGACCCGGGCACGTGCGCCTCGGGCCAGGACGACCAGTTTGGTGTCCTCGGCGCTCAGTTCGGTGGGCGCGGCGGCCGAACCGGTCGGCCCGGCCGCAACGGCGGCGGGTACGGCGGACAACTCAGGCATCTGCGGGTTGCCTCTCCTCGGATCGCTCTTGCTTCTGTTTCTTGCCCGGCCTGGCGGTCGCGCCCGGCTCGGTGTTCCGGTCCAGCTCGGTGCTTCCGCGCTGGTCGGCATTCTTGCGCTGGTCGGCGTTCTTGCGTTGGTCGGCGTTCTTGCGTTGGTCGGCGTTCTTGCGTTGGTCGGCGTTCTTGCGTTGGTCGGCGTTCTTGCGTTGGTCGGCGCCCTCCGAGCGCCCCGTCCGATCGCCCTTGGCGCCGATGTCGACCCGGCTGACCAGCACCGAGTCGATCCGGTTACGTCGACCGGTGGTCCCCTCGGCGATCAGCCGTAGCCCGCCGAGTTCGGCGGCGGCACCCGGGATCGGCACCCGGCCCAGTGCCTGGGCGAGCAGGCCGCCCACCGTCTCCACCTCATCGGCGGGGAGTTCCACGTCGAAGATCTCACCGAGGTCCTCGACCGGCAGCCGGGCGGTGACCCGTACGTCGCCGTCGTCGAGGCGCTCCACCGGCGGCCGCTCGACATCGTACTCGTCGGTTATCTCGCCGACGATCTCCTCGAGGATGTCCTCGATCGTGACCAGACCACCGGTGCCGCCGTACTCGTCCACCACGATGACCAGGTGGGTACGGGCCGCCTGCATCTCGGAGAGCAGGTCGTCGACGGGCTTCGACTCCGGTACGAAGGTCGCCTCGCGCATCAACTCGGAGACCGGCAGCTCCTCGGCGGCGACTTCGTCGCCCTGGGTCCGCCGGATCAGGTCCTTCAGGTAGAGCACACCGAGCACGTCGTCCACGCTCTCGCCGATCACCGGAATCCGGGAGAACCCGGATCGGAGGAAGAGCAGCAGCGCCTGGGACGGCTTCTTGTGTGCCTCGATCCACACCATCTCGGTCCGGGGCACCATCACCTCGCGGGCGATGGTGTCGCCGAGGGCGAAGACCGAGTGGATCATCTGGCGCTCGCCGTGCTCGACCACCCCCCGCTGTTCGGCCAGGTCGACGAGCTCACGCAACTCGACCTGGGTGGCGAACGGGCCCTCACGGAAGCCCCGGCCGGGGGTCACCGCGTTACCGATCAGGATCAGCAGCGAGGCGAGCGGATTCAGCGCCCGGCCCAGCCAACGGACCGCCGGGGCGCTCGCCCGGCCGACCGCGTACGCGTGCTGCCGGCCGATGGTGCGCGGCGCGACGCCGACCACCACGAAGCTGACCACGGTCATCGCACCGGCGGTGACCAGCGCCGCCCGCCAACCCGCGCCGAAGGTGTCCACCGCGACCAGCGCGACCAGGGTGGTCGCGGTCAGTTCGCAGAGGAGCCGCAGCAGCAGCAACAGGTTGAGGTGGCGGACCGCGTCGGCGGCGACGATCTGGAGCGTACGGGCGCCCCGGGCGCCGTCCCGGGCCAGCTCCCCGGCGCGGGCCGGGGAGACGGCGGCGAGCGCGGCCTCGGTCATGGCGAAGAGGCCGGCGAGCACCACCAGGGCGGCGCCGAAGAAGATGAGTTGCAGATCGGGCAGGCCGGCGGCGGTGGCACCGGCGGCGGCTAAGTGGTCGGGCATCACTGCGCCCGCGCTGCTCGCCAACCGGCGAGGAGCTTGGCCTGTAGCGCGAACATCTCGCGCTCCTCCTCCGGCTCCGCGTGGTCGTAACCGAGCAGGTGCAGCACCCCGTGCACGGTCAGCAGGTGCAGTTCGTCGGCGGCGGCGTGACCGGCGGTCGCCGCCTGCTTCGCGGCCACCTCCGGGCAGAGCACGATGTCGCCGAGCAGCGCCGGCTCACCGCCGCTGACCTCGCCGGGGCCGTGGTCGACGCTGCCCTCGTCCATCGGGAAGGCGAGTACGTCCGTCGGTCCGTCCCCACCCATCCAGCGGTGGTTCAACTCGGCCATGTACTCGATGTCGACGAGCAGCACCGACAGCTCGGCGAGGGGGTTGACCCCCATCTCGTCGAGGGCGTAGCGGGCGACGGCGAGCACCGCGTCGGTATCAACCTCGGCGCCCGACTCGTTGGCGATCTCGATGGACAACTGTTTCCCCTGCTGCTCTCTTGGTCTGGTGCTCTAGCGGCGCCGGCTGGCGCGGCCACCGTGTGCGGTCCGGTCAGGTACGGCGTGCACGCCCTGGCCCTGCTGCGCCTCCCGCTCGGCGTCCCACCGGGCGTAGGCGTCGACGATGTCGCTGACCAGTCGGTGACGTACGACGTCCGAGCTGGCGAGCTGGGCGAAGTGCACATCCTCCACGCCGGCGAGGATGTCGCGTACCACCCGCAGGCCGCTGGTGGTCCCGCCGGGCAGGTCGACCTGGGTGATGTCGCCGGTGACCACGATCCGGGAACCGAAGCCGAGCCGGGTGAGGAACATCTTCATCTGCTCGGGCGTGGTGTTCTGCGCCTCGTCGAGGATGATGAAGGCGTCGTTCAGGGTGCGCCCCCGCATGTACGCCAGCGGCGCGACCTCGATCGTCCCGCCCTGCATCAGCTTCGGGATCGACTCCGGGTCGAGCATGTCGTGCAGGGCGTCGTAGAGCGGGCGCAGGTACGGGTCGATCTTCTCGTAGAGGGTGCCGGGCAGGAAGCCGAGCCGCTCCCCGGCCTCGACCGCCGGCCGGGTCAGGATGATCCGGTTGACCTGCTTGGCCTGGAGCGCCTGGACGGCCTTCGCCATCGCCAGGTACGTCTTACCGGTGCCGGCGGGGCCGATGCCGAAGACGATGGTGTGCCCGTCGATCGAGTCGACGTAGCGCTTCTGGCCCAGCGTCTTGGGACGGATGGTGCGCCCGCGCCGGGAAAGGATGTTGAGGGTCAGGACCTCGGCGGGCCGCTCGGTGCTGCCCTGTTCGAGCATGCCGACGGTGCGCCGAACGGCGTCGACGGTCAGCGTCTCACCCTTCTCGATCAGCTCCAGCAGCTCGGTGAAGAGCCGCTCGGCGAGCGCGTTGTCGGCCGGGGCGCCGGTGATGGTGATCTCGTTGCCCCGGACATGCACGTCACTGTTGATCGAGCGCTCGACCAGGCGGAGAACCTCGTCGCCCGGCCCGAGCAGGTTAACCATGATCTGCGAGTCAGGAACGGTGATCCTGGTCTGCACCCGGGCCTGCCCGGGAGGTGGGGTACCGGTCATAGGTCGGGCCCGGCGGGCCCCACGACACCTGCTCTCGATTTCCTGGCCGCGCCACGTAGGCGCAGCGTGCGGACGACTTTTCCCATCGTATCTGCTCAACGCCGGGAGCACGCCGTCCATTTCCCCACCTGACGCGAGAGCTGTCACCCGCGCCGCGAACCAACCCACCGGCGTAAGGAAGGGCCCCTTGTTATCGCATTCCGTTGTACAAGGGGCCCTTCCTAACCAGCCTGGTCGATGGCGCGGAAGTCGAACCCGTCGAAGGTCTCCTGGGTCCGGGTGAACCGGTAGGTGGCCCAGTGCATCCGTACCACTGCGCCCCGCTCGTCCCGGGTCAGCCGGAGCAGCTCCCCCGCCTCCCGACCGGAGACCGTACGGAGCACGTCCGGCTGGTCGGGCAGGGGGGTGAAGACCGACGGCGGCCGGCTGACCGGGGCGCCCGCCCCTCGGGCCTGGAGCACGCCGTCGTGCCAGCTGAAGACGTACTCGTAGCCCTCGCCCCACCAGCGCCCGAGCATCTCCCGGTAACGCTCCGGGGCCGGCTCGCCGGGCGTCCAGGCGACGATCTCGGCCGGGTCGTCGGCGACCGCGGCGTCGAGGAGCAGGTGGGGCAGTTCGAGGATCGCGCTGGCGGTGCCCGAGGAGGCGAGTACGGCGGCGCCCATCGCGCCGGGCGTACCGGGGCCGCCCCGGCGGCCGTAGACGGCGGCGAGGAACCCGGGCATGGCGCCGTCGTGCCCGACGTGCATCACCCGCTGGGGCGCGCCGGTCTCCGGGTCCGGACGCGGCACCAGGATCAGCCCGAGGCCGAACCCGCCGCTCCAGAGGGTCTCGTCGGTGACCGTGAGCGGCCAGCGCATCTCGTCGAGCGTGCCCGGCCGGAGTACGGCACCGGCCGGGTCGACCGCCGCCGGATCGGCCAGGAAGGCGGCCCAGCGGGCCATGTCCGGCGCGGTGCTCCAGAGCTGTGCGGCCGGGCCCACCCCGCCGAAGTCGGTGGCCGGTTCGGCGTGGGCGTGGTCGGAGTAGGTGTCGACCAGGAAGCCGGTGGCGGCCTCGGGGCCCGGGACCGGCGCGGTCGCGGTCAGTCCGAGCGGGTTCAGCACCCGGTCGGCGAGCACCTCACCCCAGCTACCTCCGCGCAGCCGGGCGACCGCCTGGCCGAGCAGGGCGAAACCGAGGTTGGAGTAGTGGTAGCGGCGTCCCGGTGGCAGGACCCGCTCGGCCCGGTCCAGCTCGCCCAGAAGTTGATCCACTCCGGGGGCGCGCAGGGTGTCCCAGACGTCGCCGTACGGCTCGCGTTGCAGTCCGGCGGTGTGGGAGAGGAGCCGGCGTACGGTCAGCTCGCGGTGTGCCGGCAGGTCGAGGTGCGCCCCGATCGGGTCGTCGAGGTCGAGCAGCCCCTCGTCGCGGGCCTGCAACACGAGTACGGCGGTGAGGGTCTTGGTCACCGAGCCGATCCGGAACCGGGTCGGCGGACCGAGCGGGGTGTCGTTGCCGGTGTCACCGACCGTGAGCGTCCAGAGCGGACGGTCGGCCCGGTGCAGCGCCACCGAGAGCGCGGGCACGCGGGCCTCCGCCTGCACCTGCCGGGTCATCCGTGCCAGCCGGTGTCCCACCTCGGTCATGTCCGCCCTCCTCCACCGCGTCACCAAGATCACCTGATCCTACCGGCGCCCACCCCGGCAGCCGCCGCCGCGTTCATGCACCCGGGTAGCATCGAATCGGCCTCCCGTTACCGAGAGTAGTTTTCTCCCTTATCGAACTTTTCGTACGACTTCCACATCTCGCACCCGGGAAGTGCCGTGCGATCAGAGGAGACGGGTGTGATCTCGACCCTGGAGTCCGATTCCGAACTGGCGCTGGCCGCCCAGTCCGGCGACGCGACCGCACTGGGCGTACTGGTGTCCCGACACCAGGCCGGCATGCAGGCGGTGGCGTTGAGCCTGCTCGGGTACGGCCCCGACGCCGAGGACGCGGTCCAGGACGCGGTCCTGACCGCCCTGGGCCGGATCAATGACCTGCGCGACCCGGCCGCGGTCGGGCCGTGGCTGCGGGCGATCGTACGCAACAACGCCCGGATGCGGCTGCGCCAGTCCCGTACGGTCCCGGTCGGTGACGTGGAGGCGCTCGCCCTGCCGGCCACCGATCCCACTCCGGAGGAGTTGCTGGACGGCCGGTCGATGCAGGACTGGGTGTGGCACGCCATCGGCGAGTTGTCCGAACCCGTCCGATTGGTGACGCTGTTGCGCTATTTCAGCGGCGCGTCGTCCTACGAGCAGATCGCGGCGCTCTGCGGCGTGCCGGTGGGAACCGTCCGGAGCCGGCTGAGCCAGGCCAGAAGCAAGCTCACCACGGCGCTTCAGGAGACGGCGAGCAAGGCCCACGACGACGCCGCCGCGCAGGCCGCCGCCCGCCGCCGCGAGGCCGAGCAGGGGCTGGCGACGGCGTACCGGGGCCGGTTCTCCGATTTCGTACGCGAGACCTGGTGGTCCGACGCCGAGTTCGTCACCCCCGACGGGCAGGTGGCCGGTGGGCCGGACTTCGCGGTCTGGGGCATGAACAAGGACCTGAACGACGGCGTACGGCAACGGATCGCCAACGTCGTCACGAGCGGAAACGTGATGATCTGGGAAGCAGACCTGATCAGCCCGCCGGACAACCCGACGCACTGCCCACCGTCGGCCATCTGGCTGCACACCCTGCGCGAGGGACGAACCGCCCGAATGCGCCTTTACCACCCTGAACCGGCCCGGTTGTCCAGCACGATGTGATGCCTCTCTCAACATCACCTCGACCGCTCACCGAACTTTCCGCCCGCCACGTCATCACGTAGACGTCAGCTCAGGCCCGCCTACGTCAGGCCACGGTTTCAGGAGAGTTCCGATGAGTTCCCACACCACCGACGCGCTCGCCGCCGGCACCCATGTTTTCGACGTCGACGGCGTGTCGCAGGTCTACCACGTCGCCGGCACCGGACCGGTCTGTGTGGTCCACTCCGGCGGCCCCGGGATCGAGTGGACCTACCTGCGCATGCCGACGCTCGAAGTGCACCTGACCATGGTCTACCTGGAACCGGTCGGCACCGGCGCGTCCGGTCGCCTGGCCGACGCCCGGCAGTACCACCTCGACACGTACACCCGGTTCCTGAACGCGGTCGTCGAACACCTCGGCCAGCCGAAGGTGCTCCTGCTCGGGCACTCGCACGGCGGATTCGTCGTCCAGCGCTACGCGCTGGCCTACCCGGAGCGGGTCGCCGGCCTGCTCCTGTACGACACCTCGCCGGTCACCGGTCCGGAGTTCTGGGGCGACGCGATGGCGAACGTCCAGCGCTTCGTCGAGCGGCACCCCGACCGCCCGGAGGCCGCCGACATCCCGAAGGCGTTCCAGGAGAACCCGACCGAGCCGAACGACGACTTCGTCACCGCCAAGCTGCAGCGGATCCTGCCGGTGTACTTCGCCGACTACTGGGGCAACGAGAGCGAGCTGGCGCCGATGCGGGCCGCCGTACGCGGCTGGCTCGGCCCGCAGCTCGGCGAGGAGCCGACGCCGTTCGACGTACGCGACCAGCTCGGCTCGATCACCGCACCGACCCTGATCCTGGTCGGCATGCACGACTTCATCTGCGGCACCCGCTGGGCCACCATGCTGCACGACGGCATCCCCGGCTCGCAGCTGCACATGTTCGACAAGAGCGGGCACTTCGGCCACCTGGAGCAGACCGAGGAGTTCACCGAAACGGTCGTCAAGTTCGTCTCCTGACCCCGCACCCGGCCGGGGTACGGCGGCGTCCCACTGGCGCCCCGCGTACCCCGGCCGGTTCGTGTGTCAGCGGCCCGGCGGGGCCGGGGTCGGGGTCAGCCGGCGAGCATCGGGCCGAGCGGGGCCCCGCCGAGCACGTGCGCGTGCGCGTGGAAGACCTCCTGCCCACCCCACGGCCCGGTGTTGAAGATCAACCGGAAGCCGTCCAGGCTCAGCCCCTCCTGCTCGGCGACCGTCGCCGCGGTCTCCATCACCGCACCCGTCAACTCCGGGTCGGCCTGCGCCATCGTCACCACGTCCACGAAGTGCTCCTTCGGGATCACCAGGACGTGCACCGGCGCCTTCGGCGAGATGTCACGGAAGGCGAGCGTCGTATCGGTCTCCCGGACCACCGTCGCCGGGATCTCGCCGGCCACGATCCGGCAGAACAAGCAGTCAGTCTCCACCCACCGGATGCTATGCCCCGGGAGGATGATGGTGCGCGTGACAGGACGAGCGGTACTGGTGACCGGGGCATCCCGGGGAGTCGGACGGGCGGTCGCGACCGCATTCGCCAACAGTGGGGACCGGGTGGCGATCCACCACCGGGAGTCCGCCCCACTGGCCGAACAGCTCGCCGCCGCGCTGCCCGGCAACGGACACGTCGTGGTCCAGGCCGACCTCACCGACCCCGAAGCGGTACGCCGGATGGTGGACGAGGCCGCGGAGCGGCTCGGCGGACTCGACGTACTGGTCAACAACGCCGGCCAGTCGACCCCGCACCCGATCACCGACACCAGCTACGAACAGTGGCAACAGCACTGGCGCCAGACCATCGACCTCAACCTGATCGGCGCGGCGAACGTCACCTGGTGCGCGGTGACGCACCTGCGCGCCAGGGGCGGGGGCCGGATCGTCAACGTCTCCTCCCGGGGCGCCTTCCGGGGCGAGCCGAACCACCCCGCGTACGGAGCCAGCAAGGCCGGGCTGAACTCGATGGGCCAGTCGCTGGCGGTGGCGCTCGCGCCGTACGGCATCGCGGTCGCCACCGTCGCACCCGGCTTCGTCGAACCCGACCTGACCAACGAGCACATCAAGGTGCCCCGGGACGAGGCGATGCGGGCGCAGAGCCCCTTCAACCGGGTGGCCCGCCCGGAGGAGATCGCCGCCGCCGTGCACTGGCTCGCCTCACCCGAGGCGGAGTGGGCCTCCGGCACCGTCCTCGACCTCAACGGCGCCTCCTACCTGCGTACCTGAGCTGTACGCGGTCAGAGGGACCGGCGGGCGACGCGTACCCAGCTCTCTTCCCTCGGCTGTCCCTCGCGGGTCCACTCCATGAACCGGCGGTGCAGCAGCCCGGCGGGCGTTCCCGGCAGGTCCTGCATCGCCATCACCAGGTACGAGCTGAGGTAGAGCGACAGCGACACCGGGGCGTCGACGTACGCCGCCCGTAACTCCTGCTGTCGGGTACGGCAGGGCCAGGGCAGCCCGCACCCGGCGCAGTTCCAGATCGGCATGACCGGTCCGTGGTTGCTCACGCGTCCTCCCCTGGCCAGTGGCCTCGGTTGATCGGAATCCGGTGTCTCGCCCGACACGGCAGGTCGGACCCGCAGCGGCAGACGTACCGCCACCTGGCCCACGACCACACCGGACGGTGCCTTCGGGCCAGGGTCAGCGCGACCGCGCTCAGGTACTCGTCGTACGTCACGCGCCTGTTCACCGCGCCTCCCTCGGTTGGAAGCGCAACGGCCGGGCCCTTCCGGAGCACCGACCGCCACCCCCCGGCACATCCATAGTGGCCGCATCGTATGATGCGACGCAAGCCCCCAGAATCGTCAGCGCTCAGAGTTAGGGCAGGTGGCCTCGGATAAGGGACGATCACAAGATGGCTCGCTTCACTCCCGCAACTCCTCGCAGCCGGCGACTCGGCCGGGAGCTTCGACGGCTGCGCGATGCCGCCAAGCTGACCCTTGAACAGGCAGGCAAGAGCGTCGACAGCTCTGGATCTCGCATCCAGCGGATCGAGTCCGGGGACATCAAGGTCAGGCCAGGCGACGTGATGGAACTGCTCGTTGCGTACGGCGTGGCGATCGACAGCGAGCCAGGGAGTTCACTTCTTGCGATGGCCCGTGACCTGCGCGAGCCTGGCTGGTGGCAGCGACTCGACTCGCTGTCGTCGCGGTACGCGACCATGATCGCGTACGAGGAAGAAGCGTCGGAGATCTTCAACTTCGAGCCGGTACTGATCCCTGGACTGCTGCAGACCGAGGCGTACGCGCGGGCAGTGATCAGCGTCGGCCAGGAGACCAATGACGAGGTGATCGCACAGCGGGTATCAGCTCGGATGACGCGTCAGGCGATCCTGAGTCGCAAGGACAACCGCCCAAAACTCGACGTGGCGATATCCGAGGCGGCCCTGATGGTGGAGGTCGGGGGTGTGGAAGTGATGGCTGAACAGCTCGACCACCTGGCAAAAAGTGCCGCCCGGCCGAACATCACCGTTCGCGTCTTACGGTTTGCCGCTGGCGCACACATGGCCAACCACGGCGGATTCCTGATCCTGGGCTTGAACGAAGATCCGCCACTCGGCTACATCGACACGTTGGCCGGCGCGCTGTTCCTGGAGTCGCGCAACGAAACTGACCGACTCAGGCTTGTGTACGACCACCTCAAAGAACTGGCGATGTCCCCGGCAGAGTCAGTGAGTTTCATCAAGGAGAGATCTCATGCAATGGCGTAAGTCCACCCGGTCGAACAGCGACGGGAACTGTGTCGAGGTGGCCACACCGTCCGGCGTTGTCATGGTGCGCGACAGCAAGGACAAGACCGGCCCGGTGCTGGCGTTCAGCGCTGACGCATGGACGGCGTTCACCCAGGGCATCAAGACCGACGCGTGACGTGTGCCAGGCGGGCAACGCACCACTATCCCGCCTGAGTAGGCGTCGGACCTTCTCGCGTAGCCGGCCGGCGTACAGGCGTGGCCTGTGTGTTCGAGACCGGTACCTGAGACCGACACGAGGGATATATGGCTACAGGTCAGAAGAGTTTCCACCTCGCTGACATAGAGGCGTTGTTTGGACGCATGACGCGCGGCGATCTCGTGGCGCGAGCCGAGGTAGAGCAACGTCTACCTGAACTCCTCTCGCTGGCCGACGGCGGCGATGCCGACGCACAGGCACTGGCTGGCGGCCTGTTTCTGGAGCACATGCGTCAACCGGCCGAGGCACGCCGATACTTCGAGTCTGCCGCCGACCAAGGTCATCCCGCTGGAAGCCGAGGTCTCGCCGTCATGCTTCTCAACGGCATCGGTGGTGAGCGGGACATCAAACGTGCAACCTCGTTGCTCACCCACGCGATGGAGGAGGGCGACAGTCACGCCGCCTTCAACCTGGGAGTGCTGTTCCGTACAGGCAAGCTGGTCCCACCCAACGACAGCTATGCCAAACAGATGTTCCAGCGGGCGGCCGAACTCGGGTTGGGCGCCGGAGCCGCAGTACTCGCGGAGTACCTCACCGCCGACGGGGCGCACGAGTTGGCCCGGGAGTGGAACCTACGGGGTGCCGAGGGTGGCTCCGTGATCGCGATGTATGCGCTGGCACAAGCGTGCCGAGACGGTGTGGGCGGGCCGATCGACCCGGTGCAGGCGGTGCGGTGGTTCCTGCGGATGCTGGACTGGGGGGACATCCGTGGGCTTCAGGACGCTATAGAGACCTCCTCGCTCATGTCCACGGACGAAATCAACCAGGCTGCCCGTCTCGCTGGGCGACCTGATGAGGCCCCTACTTTGATTCAGCGAGCACGCCCCACCAACTCCAATCGTCACTGATCGAAAATTGTTATCCGGCCAGGCCTGGCTGCGGGTCGAGAGTCGCCGGGAGCCGCAGCGCCGACCAGCGCGGATCAGGACGGAAGTCGGTGTAGGTGCCGTCGAAGGGAAAATCGCCGGCCATGATCAGCTTGGTGAGCCGTTCCCCCTCGGCACGGACGGCGTCGGCCGTAGCTCTGTCGAAGTAGAGCGGATTTCCGATGCGCCCGTCGAACTCGTCGACGTCCTTCCACTCCCACAGCCGGTCCGAGGTCACGACGATGTCGAGGACGAGGTCATCGGTCTCCACCCCGTCGGGTTGCCGCCGGTAGGGCGTTTCGAGGTTGACGTACCAGCCAGTGAAGGCCCCATCGCGGAAGAACCACCACACCGAGTAGGCGGCCTGCGGCGGCATGAGGACCAGAATGTCGTACGTCTGCCAGGTCAGGACCGTCAGCTTCGGGTCGCGCATCTGATCGATGGTGATCTCGTGCTGGGTCTTGCCGTCCCCATCGACAAGCCGGGCGAAGTCACTGCCGGCGGGATGCCAGAGCAGCAGACCGTCCTCGTTGTCGGCGATGACGCGCATCGGCTGCACCCACGTACACCACCGCCCGCGCAGATAGCGACGGTCGATGATCTTCCCCGGCTCGAACAGCACCACAGAACCGTAGCCCGCCTCCCGGGCGGCGGCACGGGTGACGCTTGAGTCCCCGGCACCGGTTACGAAGCACCGGAGCTGCCCAAGAAGGGGCCACAGGCCCAGCCTGCCGCCGTGCCAGGCAACCGGTGTTGGCCGCCGCCAACCACTCGCCGGCAGCATGGTCCGTGTTCACGGCGACGCCCGGAAGGCGCGCGGTAGACGCGGTCTGTAGCACCTTTTCCCGAGGAGAAATCTGACATGCCCAGCCCACAACAACCGATTGGCTCCGGCTTCCGTGCCGCTTCGACCGCTGCGGAGGTCATCAAGGGAATCGACCTCTCGGGCAAGACCGCGATCGTCACCGGCGGCCACTCCGGCCTCGGCCTGGAGACCACCCGGGCCCTGCGCTCCGCCGGGGCCACCGTTGTCGTCCCGGTACGGTCCCCGGACCGTGCCCGCGACATGCTCGCGGGGATCGACGGCGTCGAGATCGAACAGCTCGACCTGATGGATCCGGCCTCGATTGACGCGTTCGCCGACAAATTCCTTGCCACCGGGCGGGCGCTGCACATCCTCGTCAACAACGCGGGGATCCAGAACGTGCCGCTGACCCGGGACGCCCGCGGGTGCGAGGCGCAGTTCGCGACGAACCACCTGGGCCATTTCCAACTGACCACACGGCTCTGGCCCGCCCTGCGCCAGGCCGGGGGCGCGCGGGTGGTCACGGTTTCGGCCTGGGCACACAACCTCTCGCCAGTGGTCTTCGACGACCCGAACTTCGAACGACGCGAGTACGACGGCTGGCTGGGCTACGGCCAGTCGAAGACCGCCAACATCCTGTTCGCGGTCGGGGTGGACCAGCGCGGCGAGGCCGACAACATCCGCGGCTTCTCCCTGCACCCGGGCCTCATCATCGGCACGAACCTCAGCCCGTGGACCACGCCGGAGTACCTGCGGACGAATGACCTCATCGACGAGCACGGCAACCGCGTCATCGACCCGGAGTCGGGGCGCAAGACCGCCGAACAGGGGGCATCGACCACCGTGTGGTGCGCCACCGCCCCGCAACTCGACGGCATGGGCGGCGTCTACTGCGAGAACAACGAGATCTCCCCGCTACTCACCTCGCACGACGACTCCATCGACGTGATGACGGGTCGGGTGGAAACAGCCGTCGGGGTGATGTCCTACGCCGTCGACCCGCAGCTCGCCGACCGTCTGTGGAAGCTGAGCGAAGAGCTGACCAACAGCAAGATCCAATAGCGGCACCTCACGAGGGGCGTGCGGGGGCGGTCGACGGCTGGCAGGATCGACCGGAGTCGACTTTCTGGGGCGGTGTGATGACGGCAGCGGCGACAACATCGGTGGCGGAATCGGCGATCGAGCGGGCGTTGGGCGCACTCGACCTGGAGAGCAAGGTGCGGCTGCTGTCCGGACAGAACTGGTGGACACTGCCGGCGCTGCCCCAGATCGGTCTGGCCTCGCTGGTCATGTCCGACGGGCCGATCGGCGTACGCGGCATCGGCTGGCGACCGGACGACCCGTCGGTGGCACTGCCGAGCCCCACCGCCCTCGCCGCCACCTGGGACCCGGAACTGGCCCGGACCGCCGGGCGGATGCTCGGTCAGGAGGCCCGGCGCAAGGGCGTGCACGTGCTGCTGGCGCCGACGGTCAACCTGCACCGCAGCCCGCTCGGCGGCCGGCACTTCGAGTGCTACTCGGAGGATCCGCTGCTCACCGGCGAGATCGGCGCCGGTTACGTGACCGGGGTGCAGGAACAGGGCGTCGGCACCACGGTGAAGCACTTCGTCGCCAACGACTCGGAGACGGACCGGTTCACCGTCGACGTACGGGTCGACGACCGCACCCTGCACGAGTTGTACCTCGCCCCGTTCGAACGGATCGTCGCCGCCGGGGCGTGGGGCGTGATGGCCGCGTACAACGGGGTCAACGGCTTCACCATGACCGAACACAGCGGGCTGCAACACGACCTGCTGAAACGGGACTGGGGCTTCGACGGGTTCATCGTCTCCGACTGGACCGCCGCCCGGTCGGCCGTCGGCACCGCCAACGGCGGACTCGACGTGGTGATGCCCGCCCACGGCGACCCGTGGGGAGCGGACCTCGTCGCCGCCGTACGCGCCGGCCACGTCGCCGAAGAGGTGGTCGACGACAAGGTACGCCGGGTGCTGCGACTCGCCGCCCGGGTCGGACTGCTCGACGGCGTACCCCCGGCGGTCGCACCCGACGACCGGCCGGCGCCGCTGCACGGACCGGACGTGGCCCGCGACATCGCGTCCCGCTCCTTCGTGCTGGCCCGCAACGCCGACCAGGTCCTGCCGCTGGACCCGGCCGCGCTACGCCGGGTGGTGGTCTGCGGCGCGCTCGCCGACGACGCCCGGATCCTCGGCGGCGGCAGCGCCCAGGTCACCCCCGCCCGGGTGGTCTCCCCGCTCACCGGGCTGACCGCCGCCCTGCCCGACGTCGAGGTCACGTACGCGATCGGCGCCGACCCACGACCGAAACTCCCCGCCGCCACCGGCGCGCAGTGGTCGCCGATCGGCGCCACCCTGCGCGACGCCGACGGGGAGACGCTCTACCGGGCCGAACTCGGCGCCGCCACCGTCCGCTGGATGGGTGACCTGCCGCCCGGGGTCGACCAGACCGCGTTGACCACGATCGAGCTGACCGCCCGCTGCACCCCGCGTCTCAGCGGCGAACACCAACTCGCGATCAACGGCTTCGGCGTGTTCACCCTCACCGTCGCCGGCACCGAGATCTTCGACGGCCCGGTCTTCGACGAGGACCAGGATTTCACTGTCGCATTCCTCTCCCCGTCCGAACGGCGCTTCCCGATCACCCTCGCCGAGGGCGAACCGGTCGAGGTGGTGCTCACCCAGCGGGTGCCCGAGGGCATGACCGGCTACGTCGGCTTCAGCCTCGGCCACCTCGAACCGGCCGCCGACCCGGACACACTGCTCGACGCGGCGGTCCGGGCAGCCGCCGACGCGGACATCGCGGTCGTGGTCGTCGGCACCACCGAGGAGGTCGAGTCCGAGGGCTTCGACCGGACCACCCTGGCCCTGCCCGGCCGGCAGGACGAGCTGGTCGCCCGGGTCGCGGCGGCGAATCCGCGTACGGTCGTCGTGGTCAACTCCGGCTCCCCGGTGTTGATGCCCTGGGCCGACCAGGTGGCGGCGATCCTGCTCACCTGGTTCCCCGGCCAGGAGGCGGGGGCGGCGCTCGCCGACGTACTGCTCGGGGTCACCGAACCCGGCGGGCGGCTCCCCACCACCTGGCCCCGCCACGTGGAGGACGTACCGGTGCTCTCCACCACCCCGACCGACGGCACCCTCACGTACGACGAGGGCGTGTTCATCGGTTACCGGGGGTGGCGCACCGAACCGCTCTTCCCGTTCGGGCACGGCCTCGGCTACACCACCTGGGCGTACGAGTCACTGCGGATCGAACCGGCCGAGGACGCCGGTGCCCCGGTGGCGGTGGTGGAGCTGCGTAACACCGGCACCCGGCCCGGTCGTGAGGTGGTGCAGCTCTACGTCGGCCCGACCGAACCCGACCCGGAGCGACCGACCCGGCAACTCGCCGGCTTCACCACGGTCACCGCCTCCCCCGGCGAGACCATCACCGTACGGGTGCCGCTGGCAGCGCGCGCCACCCGGATCTGGGCCGATCGGTGGCGAACCGTTCCCGGTCGCTACACCGTCCAGGCTGCCCGGGGCGTCGCCGACGTACGCCTCACCGCCACCTTCGACGTCGTGTAAGGAAGGGCCCCTTGTTAACGCATAGCGTTAACAAGGGGCCCTTCCTTACACCTCACCAGCGGCTGAGCCGGGTGGACAGGACGGCCAGCGCCGCCACCCCGGCGGTCGACGTACGCAGCACCGCCGAGCCGAGCCGTACCGTCCTCGCCCCAGCGGCCTCGTACGCCGCCACCTCATCCGAGGTGATGCCACCCTCCGGCCCCACCACCAGCACGATCTCACCGGCTGCCGGCAACTCCACGGTGGAGAGCGCCACGGTCGCCTCCTCGTGCAGCACAAACCCGGCCGCCGCCCCGGAGATCCGCTTCGCCACCCGCGCGGTCGACTCGTCGGGCGCACCGGCGACGACCGGCAACCACGGACGTCGGGCCTGCTTCGCCGCCTCCCGGGCGGTCGCCACCCACTTCTCCCGGGCCCGGCCGCCCCGCTCGCCCCGCCACTGCACCACCGAACGGGCCGCCGCCCACGGCACGATCTCGTCCACCCCGACCTCGGTCATCGCCTGTACGGCCAACTCACCCCGGTCGCCCTTGGCGATCCCCTGGACCACCACGAGACGGGGGTCGGGCGCGTCGTCGTACCCGAAGGAGGTGACCCGGAGATCCAGGGTGCCCCGGCCGACGGCGTCGACCACCGCCGTCGCCGTGCCGCCCCGCCCGTCGGCGAGCAGCAGTTCCTCACCGACCCGCAACCGCTGCACCGTCGCGGCGTGATGCCCCTCCGGCCCGTCGAGGGTGAACGAATCACCCGTGGGCAGGGCTTCAACCAGGAACAGTGGCAGCGACACGTGCACAGGCTAGCCGGTCGTGCAGTGCCCCGGACCGGGTCGGCTACGGTCACCCGGTGCCCGCCCCCGACCTGATCGCCGACCTGATCGCTCTCCCGGAACCCGCTCTCATCGACCGGCTCTGCGCTCTCGACAGCGCCGAACGGGAAACCCTGCGCCGACCGGCACGTCAGGCGCTCGATGAGTACCACCGGCACCTCTACGGCGAGGCGTCACACCGCCCCCGTCCGTCCGACGGTGACCGGCTGCGCCTGATCCTGCTGGCCACCGCGCCCGCCGCCGACCTCTCGTGGCCGCAAACCAAACGGTCCGACACCGCCGGCGCCGACGCTGACGCTGACGCCCAATGGCGGATCGTGCACAGCCGGGGGCGACGTTTCCTGGATGCGCTCGCCCGCGCCACCGTCCGGTGGATGTCCGAGGTCACCTCGCACAGCCCGATTTTCGAGGAGATCCGCGCCCACGAACGCGCCGGCTCGATCACCCTGGCCGTGGACGACACCTACGTACTCGCCATGATCAGCGGGCTCACCGGCCAATTTCAGAACGAACAGAGCAAGGCCGATCTGCTCCGTGCCGACCCGGATCTCGTCGACCGGGCCTTCTGGCGCATCTTCGAGGTCGAGGGGAACCGGGAGGTGAGTCTGACCAACGTCGACCGGTTCCTCGGCCCCGAGACCCAGTCGTGGCAGGAGGCGGTGCTGGAACTCGCCGCCGACGGCACCATCGACCGGCAACGGGTGCTGGACGCCACTCTCGCCGCCCTGGCCAGGGCCTTCCCGCAGTATCGCGCCGGCTGGTTCAGCCGCCTCCACGAGGCCCTCCGACCCACCGTGGACGAAGCGGCCAGCCGGCAGGCCGCGTACGCCGGACTTCTGCGCAGCCCGCTCGGCCCCACCGTCGCGCTGGCGCTCGGCGCACTCACCACGCTCGACAACGCCGGCCGGCTCGACGACACCCTCACCAACGCCGGCCTGGCCGCCGCCGTGCACGTACCGGCCCGCACCACCGCCACGAGAGCGGTCCGGCTCGCCGGCCGGATCATGCGCCGGAACACCGCCGCCGGACTCGACATCCTGGCCGCCGCTCTGCGCCATCCGCACGCCGACGTGCAGTCCGCCGCCCTGGCCGAACTCCGCCGGCACGGCAGCCCTTCGGCCCGCGCCGAGGTCGAACGTCACCTCGACCAACTGGCCCCGAGCACCGCCGCGGCGGCCCGGCAGTGGCTGGGACCCACCGACGCCCCACCCGCACCGGAGAACACCGCGTCCGACCCGGTCCGACCGGCCCCGACACCCGCCGCCGTGGTCGCTCCACCATCACCGGTACGCGCAGCCGAGCCACACCCCGTCGTACCGGCGCAGATCGTGCCGGAACAGATCGTGCCGATCACCGAGCCGGCGGAACTGGCCGAAGCGCTCGCCGTCCTGCTCGCCCATCCCGACGACGCCGAACTCGGTGAACGCTGCCTCGGCGCGGCGGCCCGCCTCGGCGCCGACCCGGCCCGCTACGGCCCACTGACCAAACGGGCCCACCGGCTGCACCGGGACTCCCTCGCCGTCAACATGCACGGCCACCCACTCGGCGTCACCGCCCTGGTGCTGGCCTGCGCCGGTGAGCGACAGCGGGGCCAGTGGCGCTCCACCCGCTACGACGCGATCATCGCCGGCCGGTTCGCCGAGGTCACCGGCCTACTGCTCGCCGGTGGGCGCCGTCAGCTCGCCGCCGAACCGACCCACCATGGCGGTTGGGTCGACCCGGACGTCCTGATCGACCGGCTGAGCGCCACACCCGACCCGATGCCCCTGGACACCGTCGCCGCACTGCTCCGCCTCGGCCCGCACACCACCGCGACGGCAACCCTCGCCGCCCGCGCCGACCACCTGCCGCAGCGGCTCCGCCGGCCACTGACGTACGCCCTCGGCGGTCCGCCCCCAACCGAACCCGTCACCGACGACCACCCACTCTGGATCGCCGCCGCCCGCGCCCGCGCCCCGTACGACGACGATCCGTGGCTGCGCGGGTTGCCGACCGGCCCCGATCGCCCCGCCCTCGACGTCGGAGGCGCCGGCCAGGCCCCCCGCTGGACCGTCGAGGTGGCCCCACCCCGGTACGACGGCCAGCTCGCCCGCACCTGGGGCCTGGAGGCGAAACCCACCTCCACCCCGCCCGGCGAAACCGACACCGCAGACCCGCTCCGGCCCACGGTGTCGCTGGCCCAGCTGCATGCCAGCGCCTGGACGCCCGGCCCGTACCAGCCGATCCTCCACCCGCACCCGGGCTGGGCCAGCCTGATCTGGCCGGGCAACATCGACCCGATGCTCACCCTCGGTCTGGAAGAGTTGTGGGACACCGTCCACGGCATTGCCAGGACGGATGCCGTACCCGCGTTGGCGCTGCTCGCCGGCACCGCAGCCGCCCCGCCCACGCTCGGCAGCGACCTGCTCGCCGCCGGCTTCGCCTCGGCCTTCCTGGACGTACGCACCGCCGCCGTCGACGCCGCCGCCGTACTGCTGCCGGGCAGGATCGCCACAGCCGAACTCGCCGCCGCGATGGTCCGGTTCGCGCCGGCCGTACCGGTGAACCGCTGGACCAGCGCGCTGACCGACCTCTCCACGGCCGGTCGCGGCGATCAGGTCCTGGCCCTGCTCACGGCCCTCCTCCCGCACCTGGATCGCGGCACCCGGGGCCTGCACGGCCTGGTCGAGCTACTCCGCGACGAACACCTGCGCGCCGCCGTCCCGGTGACCGACCCGCCCCTGCGCGCCTGGCTCACCGCCCTGGCGAAGGGCAACTCGAAGACCGCGAAGGCCGCCGCCACCCTGACCACCCGCTGACCGCCCGCGTCGGTGGCGCCGCCGTTAATCAACAAGCGGCACCGGTCACCTCGGCAGTTGGTGCCGGTGTCCGCGGCTGTCGCCCCCGGGTTGGGCGTGGCCGACAGCGCCGCGGCCGACACCCCGAGACGAATTTTTCCAGGCCGTTTCCAATGCCTTCAATTCTCGATTGAGCTGCCAGACCGCAGCCGGTACCTGCGAACCAGGTATCTTGCCCCGGTATTTGTCGAACGATTCGCGCAACGACACCAACAAATCCGCGAGTTCGACAGGAATGGTCTGCGTCGACCGACACGCATGAAGGCCGAGCAGGCGCAAGATCTTGCCGATCCTGGTGGGCGATGCCGGCAGTATCTGACCGGCCGAGCCCTGCTGATTCAGGGGAGGCAGCTGCCGCAGCCTGCGTACGATGTCGATTACGGTTCGCACCTCAGGGTTATTGAGCACTCGTTGGACGTCCCCAGGGCGCAACGACACAAGGTTCTCCTCCTGTCGCTGCACCGCCCGTGACTGCTCCAGCATCTCCCCGAAGTCCTGGACGGCTTCCTCGAGAGAGGACCAAACCCTCTTGTACTTCCTAACCTCACCCAATAGTCGCGGCCGGGCAAATTGACCGTTGTTGTCGATCGGGTCCGAGAGGCCGACGTTCATGCCGATACCGTCGCGCTGAGTGATTCTTCTCCTTGGCCGGGCAAGGATGGCCGTATGCAGGTAATCACGAGCCCTCCCTTGATCCAGAATGTCTTCGGGCGGCGGCTCGTCGTATAGCTTGGCATATCTGCTCGGATAAGAGGGATTCCCTTGTTTGAAATGGCGATTGAACGACGATGAAATGGCCTCGCCGCGCGAGTCCAAGAACAACCTGACCGACCCAGAGGTCAGAGTCCGCACTTGATCGAGGTCGGTACGGGAGGCTAACGCCACCCAATTCTTGGTCAATATGTCGCCGTCTGTCACGCTAGTTTCCAGCGTCGCCGCAATCTGCGCATACACATGCGCCATAAACCCCCACACCTCCTTCGGCTCGCGGAATCCGGAGAATAGCTCACTGATCGTGTTGTCTACTACCAGATTCGGCGGCAGATTTCCTCTACCACCTCCTTCTGAGACGACAAACTCTGCGGCTATCTCGGACCCGAAGACCAGACCCTGGCGGAGATGCTGCAGCGGGATTGGCTGCGGAGTCCGTTCCCGACTTGCAAGAAAACTGAGAAAATCGTACAGCGAACCAGGAAGGAGCTCGACGGTGTACTGCATATGCAACTCGCGCGACCGACGGCGTTCCATATCGTTCCGCGCGGGCATCGAGTTCAGCCGCACCTTCTCGGCCCCAGGCGCCGGCTGGAGCGGGATATCCGACGGAATAAGGTCGACAAGAGATGGACCACTTTGACTGCCAGGCATCCACGGCGGAGTCTGCCACAAAATCTCCAGCACTCTTCTGAAAGTCCTGGTCGATGTTTCGACATCGACGCGCCCCGCATCATTTCGAAACCCCGCCGGATGGACGACGAGTTCCACAATATTCATGTCTTTTCGGGTCACCGCTCTGGCGCCGTCCGCAGTCGCGCTGTCCCGGTTTGGATAGATCAAACGGTCGCCGACATAGTAGTGCTTCGAATCAATGACAAGATCGAGAACCGGCCCCGTTGCGATTTCCTGCTGGTAGAACAGCTGCATCCCGCTCGTGGAAGTCGCGAAAACCCGTGTTTCCCCTTCGGAACCGACAGACACCTTGTCGGACTCACCGGCGTTCTCGCTGCGGTTCGGCCTGACCGTGGGCCCGGCCAAAGGTTGAATGCTCGGGGCCGGTGTTGATCGGTGCATACCGGGGCGGGCGCTCGCGGCGGGATCGAGCAGGGCCGTGCTGTCGGTGGCGTCGGTGACGACCTCGCCTGCGAAGACCGCGCCTGTGCCGGTGTCCACCTGCAACAGGCGGCCGTCGGCGGCGACGGGCAGGAAGATCGGTCCCCGCAGGGCGCGGGGCACGTCGGGCAGGCTTCCCGGCTGGCGGGTCGGATCAAACGTCGTGTATAGCCGCGGTTCCTCAGAGGTCGCGCGGCCCTCCGGGTCGGCCTGGGTCTCCACCGCCACCAATGACGCGTGCTTGCCGTTCGGCCGGTTAACCAAGATCGCGTGTTGCGGGTCGTTGGGGTGTTGTGTCAACGCTATGGTCAGGTGTCCCACATGTAGCTTGGCCAGGTCCTCGACTGCCGCAGGACGGAACTGGCCGTTGTTGAGCCGAGCCGCCAGCGCCGCGGCCGTTACCGTTCTGACGTCGTCGTCATACCCCCGTCCGGGTACGCCGAGCGCGGTCACCACCGAGTCGACCCGCACCAGGCAGTCACTGGCGCCGTCCCAGTGCCCCAACTGCTCCACCGCCCGGGCCACCGACGTGTCCACCGGCGGCGCGGCTGCCGTGAACCGGTGCGGCAGCAGCGGCGAAACGGCCAGGTCAGTCACCGGTGACGTGTGGTCCGTTGCGCCCGCGTCCCACCGGCCCACCTGAACCCCGTGCAGGATTCGCGTACCCGCGCCGAACTGTTCGTGCGAGGTCCCCTGCGATGGCCCGGAGGTGGCGACGCCGGGTGTGCCTACGGACAGCGGGTGGGGAGCAGGGGTGGCCGCAGCGGGAGCAGTCTTGGTCGGGGCCGGGGTCGGGGCCGGGGCCGGCGACACTACGGATGCAGGTGGAGAGAGCACCGGTCCGGACGACGGCATGACCCTGCCTGGCACGGAAGCAGGGGCGAGTTGGGACGGGCCAGCGGCCGGGGAACCGGACGACATCACGCCGCCACCGGATGACGGTGACGTGGCGATCGCTGGTGGGGCACCCCATGCCCAGCTTCCCAATACCCGGCTGGTGGAAGGGAGCTGCGCCGGGGCGGTGGTGTCCCGCTCCGCTGAGGTGGACGGCACCGACGTGGCCGGCGGCGGCGAAGGCGTCACGACAGACGTAGGCGTCAGCACAGTCGGGGTCAGCAAATCTGCCGGTGATCCCGGGACGACCGGGGTTCGCGGTACGACCGGCGTCGGCCTGGTCGTACCCTCGGCGAGCTCATCCAAAGAGGGTGCGGCACTTACGGATCTGGGCTCGGGCTGTCCCTCAGGAGACAGCTCCGAGCCGGTCTTCGAGATGGTGGACGGGCCGGTTCCGGCCGTCGTACCCGCGCCGACGGTGCCGGGTACACCGGGACCGGGGGTGTTCGGAGGCTGGCCGGGCAGAGTGGGGGGTTGCCCCGGCAGGGACGGGGGTTGACCTGGCAGGGATGCTGGTGGGCCGGAGTAAGGCGGGGGCGGGCCGCCCGTGTCGGACGGGTCACCGCTGCGGGCAGGGTCACCGCCCACCGCGTCCTCACCATGGGTAAGCCGCCGAAGGTTGGTACCAGCGACATCTCCCGCACCCTCGGCAGCACCGGACAACATGCCGGACACCAGAGTGACCGGCACCGTCCCCCACTGCCAACCCTTCCCCGTGAGCATGTTGAACGTGCCCTCACCAACAACCTCGACCGCCCCCTCGGTCGCCACGTTCTCGACGAACTCCGCCGCAACATTCCGCGCGCCATGCTGAACAACCGCATCCGCCGCACTCTTCGCCCCCGCGTCAACCGCTGCACCCGCCGCGCCCCGAACCGCACCCCCCACCGCCGCCTGCGCCGCACCCCGCGCACGATCCGCAGCCTGCTCCACCGCCTGACGAAAAAACCGGTTACCCAACCCACCCAGAACCCCACCACCCGCACCCATCACCACACCAACCAACCCAGTCCACGACCCCACCGCCGCCGCGTTCTTGGTCAGATCAACATTCCAACCCTCCTGATGCCCCCGCTGAATCAAAATCGCCTGGGCGATCACATCCATCAACACCTGCAAACCCACACCAACAACCTGACCCAGCCCTACCGCGATAATCAACCGGGCCAACCACAACGCGATCTTCCACTTGTCCACCAACAGCTTGATCGCCATATTCTGCAGCACACCCGGCCACAACCAGGCAATCGCCAACGCGAACGCAAGCTCGATCATCAACTCGATGATCGTCAAAATAATCATGATCTGGGTGTACTCGACCTGGGTCGCCGAATCCTCCAGGCCCTCACCCAACCGGCGAACATAACGCGACGCGACAACCAAATATCCATCGTCGCCGAGATAGTCCTTCATCGCGTCAACGAACGCCAACTCCGACTTACCCGCCACCCCGTTACTGATGCTGTTCACCGCAGTGACGAACAGCGGCAACACCTGCTCCAAACCATCAGACGCCGCGTAATGACCCTCCGCCAACAACCGCAACTTATCCGGATCCGTCGCCGGAAGCTCCTCACCCGTCAACCACTTCAGGAACTCGGCAGCATCATCCGACATCTCGATAGGCATGACGGACATCCACCTCCCCTCGAATCTCCGAACTCCGCGTCGGCATCCGGCGGGTACTCACGGAAACTCCTCTTCGCCCCACCGGACACCCATACGGCAGCCGGGGTTTGTCAGATAGCCAGCCGGTTCCAGGAACACGAAGGTGTTGATTGGTTCGACCCGGAACAAGTCGCGCAGATAGCATCGTGCCATAGTCGATGTCCGCAGGGAATTCGTCCAGCACTTGCACCACTGCTGCACGTCGAGCGGTCGGCACCCGACCGGGTACCCGCGCCTTTTTGGACCTGCTTCTACCAGGCACTTCTCGTATTGGTGTGGTTCGTTGCAGGTGAGGACCAACCCCCGGAGTGCCAGGTTCGGCGTGTCGCGCGCCATCGCCTGCCGACACGTCGCCGGGGCCGTACGAGCTGGCAACGCGGACACCCATGCCGTACGACGCGGTCGCGGCAGGTTGCCACCGACCGGCTCGTCGCACGTGCCCCCGAACGGGAAGCTGCCCGACACCAGCCGATGCGGTACCTCGGAGAATGCGGCTTCGCCGTTCTCACCTGGCGACGGCGCACGCGCCGCCGCCGCACCGCCAGCCCTCGAAGCGTCGGCGACACCGTCAGTGCCGTCTGCACCCCACACTTCGAGTTTCGACACCTACCTGATTCATGTCGAAATCAGGTCATTGCCCCACGCAGTACTCGTAGCCGCCTCGGCGCAGCCGAGGCGGACAAGCAGAGCGAGTCGACCGAGCGCCGCCGCGGCGTCTGGAGCCCGAGCACACGCGGCGAAGCCGTCGTGCGCGCAGGGCGAAGACGCCGCACCCGGCGGCGCGAAGCGGAGCGAGTCGCGCCAGCTAGCAGAGCGAGTCGACCGAGCGCCGCCGCGGCGTCTGGAGCCGAGGACGACGAGGCGAAGCCTTCGTCGCCCGCAGGCGAAGACGCCGCACTGGGCGGCGCGAAGCGGAGCGAGCCGCACCAGCTCCGCTGGTGCGGGCTAGCAGGGAGCGAGTCGACCGAGCGCCGCCGCGGCGTCTGGAGCCCGAGCACACGCGGCGAAGCCGTCGTGCGCGCAGGGCGAAGACGCCGCACCCGGCGGCGCGAAGCGGAGCGAGTCGCGCCAGCTAGCAGAGCGAGTCGACCGAGCGCCGCCGCGGCGTCTGGAGCCGAGGACGACGAGGCGAAGCCTTCGTCGCCCGCAGGCGAAGACGCCGCACTGGGCGGCGCGAAGCGGAGCGAGCCGCACCAGCTCCGCTGGTGCGGGCTAGCAGGGAGCGAGTCGACCGAGCGCCGCCGCGGCGTCTGGAGCCCGAGCACACGCGGCGAAGCCGTCGTGCGCGCAGGGCGAAGACGCCGCACCCGGCGGCGCGAAGCGGAGCGAGCCGCACCAGCTCCGCTGGTGCGGGCTAGCAGGGAGCGAGCCGCCTCGGCGGAGCCGAGGCCAACCAACTCAGTGTCCGTTGAAGGCGTCTCGCATGCGGGAGAAGAAGCCGCCCTGCTTGCTCAGTTCGGCGACCTCCTCGCCCCGGGTCTTGGCGAAGTCGCGCAGCATCCGTTCCTGGTCGGCGTCGAGCTTGGTCGGGGTCCGTACGTCCAGGTGGACGAAGAGGTCACCTCGGCCGGTGCCGCGCAGGTGCGGTACGCCACGTGCGCGCAGCCGGATGGTGCTGCCCGGCTGGGTGCCCGGCTTGACGTCGACGGGTTCGTCGCTGTCGAGGGTCTTGATGGTGAGCCGGGTGCCGAGGGCGGCGGCGGTCATCGGCACGGTGACCCGGCAGTGCAGGTCGTCGCCCTTGCGGGAGTAGACGTCGTGGGTCCGTTCGGAGATTTCGACGTAGAGGTCGCCAGCGGTGCCGCCGCCGGGGCCGACCTCGCCCTGCTGGGCGAGGCGGATCCGCATGCCGTCCTCGACCCCGGCCGGGATCTTGACGGTGAGCGAGCGGCGGGTCCGGACCCGGCCGTCGCCGGCGCAGGTGGGGCAGGGGTGCGGGATGACGGTGCCGTAGCCCTGGCAGACGGTGCACGGCCGGGACGAGACGACCTGGCCGAGGAAGGTCCGCTGTACGGACTGCACCTCGCCGCGACCTCCGCAGGCTTCGCAGGTGGCGAGGTGGGTGCCGGCGGCGGTGCCGGCCCCGGAGCAGGTGGTGCAGAGTACGGCGGTGTCGACGGTGATCGGTGCCTCGACGCCGAAGGCGGTCTCGTCGAGGTCGAGTTCGAGTCGGAGGATCGCGTCGGCGCCGGGGCGGGTACGCGGTCGAGGTCCCCGGCTGCCGCCCGCGGCACCGAAGAAGGCGTCCATGATGTCCTGGAAGCCGACGAACGGGCCGGCGCCGCCGGCTCCCGCGCCGCCACCGCCGCCGGGGGCCAGGGGGTCCCCGCCGAGGTCGACGATCTGCCGCTTCTGTGTGTCGGATAGGACCTCGTAGGCGGCGTTGATGTCCTTGAACTTCTCGTGCGCCTCCGGGTCCGGATTGACGTCCGGGTGGAACTGCCGCGCCAGCTTGCGGTAGGCGCGCTTGATCTCGTCGTCGGAGGCCTCTCGGTTGACGCCGAGAATCCCGTAGTAGTCCTTGGCCACTGTGTTCCGTGTCCCCATGTCAGTCGTGCCGTCCGCCGGTCGTCAGGTCAACTTTGTCGATCAGTTCCGCGTCGGTGCTTTCCCGCTACTCCGGCGCTCTGGTTCCTATCCGGGCGCTCTGGTTCCGCGCCGCGCTGCCCGCCGCACCGGCACCATCAGTTCTGCGCCAGTAGGTCGCCCACGTACCGGGCCACGGCGCGTACGGTCGCGATGGTGCCGGGGTAGTCCATCCGGGTCGGCCCGAGCACTCCGAGCCCGCCGAGGATGGTGTTGCCGGTGCCGTACCCGGTGCTCACGACCGAGGCGGCCCGCAGGTTGTCGATCTCATTCTCGTCGCCGATCCGAATGCGCAGCGTACTGGGTTCGACCTCGCCGAAGAGCTTGAGCAGGATGACTTCCTCCTCCAGCGCTTCGAGGATCGGCCGCAGCGAGCCCTGGAAGTCGAGCAGGCCGCCACGGGTCAGGTTGGCGGTCCCGGCGAGCGCGATCCGTTCCTCGTGCCGTTCGACGAGGGTTTCCAGCAGCACTGTCGCGAGTGTCGCCATGGCCGGGCGCAGTTCCGGGGTCACCTCGTCAACCAACGCCTGAACCAGCGGTGGGGTTTCGGAGAGGCGGCTGCCGACGAGCTTCTCGTTGACCAGCCGGCGAAGGTCGGTGACGTCGTCGGCGAGCAGTGGCGCGGGCATCTCGACCAGGCGCTGTTCGACCCGGCCGGTGTCGGCGATCATGACGAACATGAGCCGGGTGGTGGAGATCGGCACCAGCTCCAGGTGTCGTACGGAGGAGCGGGCCAGGCTCGGGTACTGGACCACGGCGACCTGCCGGGTGAGCTGGGCGAGCAGGCGTACGGTGCGGTGCACGACGTCGTCGAGGTCGACCGCGCCGGCCAGGAAGCGTTCGATGGCCCGACGCTCGGCCGGGGTGAGTGGCTTGACCCGGGAGAGGCGGTCGACGAAGAGTCGGTAGCCACGGTCGGTGGGGACCCGGCCCGCGCTGGTGTGCGGCTGCCGGAGGTAGCCCTCTTCCTCGAGCACGGCCATGTCGTTGCGGACGGTGGCCGGCGAGACGCCGAGCTGGTGCCGTTCGACGAGGGCTTTGCTGCCGACGGGCTCCTGGGTGGAGACGTAGTCCTCCACGATCGCGCGCAGGACGTCGAGCTTCCGGTCGTCGAGACCCATTCTCCACCTCCCTACGACCCGGGTCCGGGCAGCACCCGGCCCACCAGTCTGGCACTCGACTGTAACGAGTGCCAGTCTACGACGTGGGTCCGGCCGGTTGCGATGATCAACCTCGCGTCGAGCCGAAGATCTTGAATGATTGCTGGACGATAACTGACTCTCTGTCGGCATAGCAGCTTCAGTCGGCAATTGTCCAGAGAAAGTCACCGCTGGTCGGTGGCGTCGTTTGGTCGGTGCCCCTACCGTGACCCCATGACTGAACCACCTCGCCCGCCCGGAGACAACGGCCCCGGCGGCAACCAGCCGGAACCGCCGACCACTCCGTTCACATCCCCCGGCTCGTACTCGAGTCCCGGCGAGGCTCCACCTCCGGGTTACGCCCCGCCCCCGGCCGCGCCGCAGTACGGCACGCCGCCCCCCACCTCCGGTGGCGGCTACCCGCCGCCCGGTGGTTACCCGCCCCCCGGTGGTTACCCGCCGGGTGGTTATCCCCCGGCCGGCGGTGGCTACCCCCCGCCGGGTGGCTACTACGGCGGCCCGGCCCCGGCCGGCTTCGCCAACAGCGAAGAGAAGACCTGGGCTCTCGTCGCCCACTTCGGCGGTGCCGCGGGCGCCTTCATCAGCGGCGGCGTGGCCGGTTGGATCGCCCCGCTGGTCGCGCTCCTGGCCAAGGGGAACACCTCCCCGACCGTACGGGCGCACTCGGTGACCGCACTGAACTTCCAGGTGCTCTGGTCGATCATCGGTGTGGTCGGGTACATCTTCCTCTGCATCGGGATCGGCATCATCGGCGTCCTCGGCGCCTGGGCGCTCGGAACGATCTTCGGGATCATCGCCGGAGTCAAGGCGACCAACGGGGAGTACTACAAGTACCCGATGTCGCCGAACATGATCAAGTAACGACCACGAGCCCGGTAACGGGGTCGGGCCCGACCACCCGACCCCGTACCGTCATCCGACCCGTCGGCTACGGCAGCAGGTCGCGTACCACCGCGTCGGCGAGCAGTCGGCCGCGCAGGGTCAGCACCGCCCGGCCGTCGGCGTACTCCCCCGGGTCCAGCAGCCCGTCGGCCAGCGCCCGCGCCGCCCCGGCCCGCCCCGGGTCGTCCAGCCCGGTCAACGGCAGGCCGGACGCCAACCGCAGCCGCAACATCACGTCCTCCATGTGCCGATCGTCCCCGGTGAGCACTTCCCGGGCGTGGCCCGGAGACTCACCGGCGGCCAGCCGGGCCGCGTACGCGCTGGGGTGTTTGACGTTCCACCAGCGCACGCCGCCGACATGGCTGTGCGCCCCCGGACCGAGGCCCCACCAGTCACCGCCGGTCCAGTAGAGCAGGTTGTGCCGGCACCGGCCGGCCGCCGTCCGGGACCAGTTGGAAACCTCGTACCAGGAGAAACCAGCCGCGCCGAGGGCGGCCTCAGCGGCCAGGTAGCGGTCCGCCGCCACGTCGTCACTGGGGTACGGCAGCTCCCCGCGCCGCATCCGGCCGGCGAGCCGGGTGCCGTCCTCCACGATCAGGGCGTACGCGCTGACGTGGTCGACCCCCGCCTCCGTCACCGCCGCCAGCGAGGCGGCGAAGTCCTCGGCGCTCTCCCCCGGCGTGCCGTAGATCAGGTCCAGGTTGACGTGGTCAAACCCGGCGTCACGCGCCTCCAACGCCGCCTGGACCGCCCGTCCCGGGGTGTGCCTGCGGTCCAGCAGCGCGAGCACACCCGGGGCGGCCGACTGCATCCCCAGCGAGATCCGGGTGTACCCGGCGGCCCGGAGTGTCTTCAACGACTCCGGCGTCACCGACTCCGGGTTCGCCTCGGTGGTGACCTCCGCGTCGGCGGCGAGCCCCCAGGTCCGGTCGATTCCGTCCAGGATCCGGGCCAGCTCGTCGGCGGGGAGCAGGGTCGGGGTGCCACCACCGACAAACACCGTGTCGACCCGGGCCGGCGGCCGCTCCCCCAGCACCCGGCCGGCCAGCGCCAGCTCCGCCAGGACCGAGTCGGCGTAACCGTCCCGAGCGCCCCCGCCACCGAGCTCCGTGGCCGTGTAGGTGTTGAAGTCGCAGTACCCGCACCGGCTGGCGCAGAACGGCACGTGCACGTACACCCCGAAGCCTCGGGCGCCGACGGCGGCAAGGGAGGTACGGGGCAGCGAACCGTCGACGGGTACGGGTTCACCTTCGGGGAGCAGACCGGGCATGCGACTAGTGTGCCGGCATGACCTCAGCCCCTGACACGCTCGTCCGGGTGTCGACGGCGTCCGGGGTGACCACGCTCACCCTGGACAGCCCGCACAACCGCAACGCGCTCTCCACGCCGCTGATGAACCAGCTCCTCGCCGCGCTCGCCGAGGCTGTGACGGACGACACCGTACGGGCGGTGGTCCTGACCCACACCGGGCCGGTCTTCTGCTCCGGCGCCGACCTCAAGGAGACCGCGGCGGCGTACGCCAGCGGCTCCGTACCGGCCGGCAGGCTCGGCGAGGTGCTCACCGCCATCTGCGAGTGTCCGAAGCCGGTACTGGCCCGGGTCGCCGGTCCGGCCCGCGCCGGCGGCCTGGGGTTGATCGCCGCCGCCGACATCGCCGTCTGTACGTCGGACGCCACCTTCGCCTTCACCGAGGTACGGATCGGGGTGATCCCGGCGGTGATCTCGGCGACCGTACTGCCCCGGTTGCAGCCCCGAGCCGCCGCCGAGCTCTACCTGACCGGGGAGACCTTCGACGGCGACCGGGCCGAACGGATCGGGCTGGTCAGCCGGGCGGTGCCGGCCGACGCGCTGGACCAGACCGTGGCCGCGTACTGCGCGGCCCTGGTCCGGGGCGCTCCCGCTGCCCTGGCCGGGACGAAGGAACTGCTGCGCCGACCCGCCGGGACGGACCTCCGGGCGGACGTGGCCGAACTGGGCGCCATCTCGACCGGTTACTTCCTCTCCGAGGAAGGGCGGGAGGGAATCCTGGCGTTCCGCGAGAAACGGCCGGCTCGTTGGGTACCCGGAGCCTGAGCAGCGCGGAACGGCATTCGACGCCGGTACAGATCACGTAAAAAACTGGTGAGCACAGGTTTACCGCAAGAACAAGGCTGGTGGTGGGTACGGACCCGGCACGTACGCTAGGCCTGTTCCGCCGACCGGCGGCCCGTGGGGCCGGTCCGGACGGCGGGCCGGGCCGGGCCGGTCGACAAGCGGGGGGTGCGGGTGCGGACTCGAGCGATGGTGGCCGCTGGCGTGGCGCTGGCGGCGGTCGCCGCCTTCGGGGTCTACCTCGGCTCACGCGAGATCGTCGGCAAGCTGCCGCTGCCGACGGTCCAGGGCTGCACCGTCCAGGCCGACGGCCAGGTCAACCTGAACCCGGAGCAGATGGCGAACGCGGCCACGATCGCGGCGATCGGGGTCCAGCGGAAGATGCCGGAGCAGGCTGTGGTGGTCGCCCTGGCAACGGCCTTCCAGGAGTCCAGGTTGGAGAACCTGGCCGGCGGCGACCGTGACTCGATCGGACTGTTCCAGCAACGCCCCAGCCAGGGCTGGGGCACCCCGGAGGAGATCCGGGACCCGCGCTACGCGGCTAAGAAGTTCTACGCCGCGCTGAAGAAGGTGAAGGGCTGGGAGGCGATGCGGGTCACCGACGCCGCCCAGCGGGTGCAGCGCTCCGCGTTCCCGGAGGCGTACGAGAAGTGGGCCGACGAGTCAGCCGTACTCACCCGGGCGCTGCTCGGGAACGCGACCGGTGCGGTCGCCTGCACCGTCGGCACCGAACCGCTGCTGCGCGGTGCCGCCGCAGCCGCCGCCCTGACCGACGGGCTGAACCTGGACTGGGGCAAGTTGCAGACCACCGTGCCGGCCGAGCTGACCGGCCTGGCGGTGCCGGCAGCCAATCTCCAGACCGGCTGGCGCTACGCCCACTGGCTGGTCTCACACGCCCGGGACAACGGCGTGAAGCGGGTCAGCTTCGAGAATCTGGAGTGGACCGCCGACGACGGGTCGTGGACCCTGGTCGAGAACGGTTCGGCCAACTCGGCCCTGGTCGTCGCCGAGGTCTACGCCGAGGGGTGACCCGGTCGGGGCGTACCGTCAGCCGGAGACACCGGCGGTCCGACGTAGCACCCGTTCGCGCACGCGGCCGGGGAGTTCCGGCACGTCGAGCAGGCGCGGCAACAGCTCCGGACTGGTGTTGAAGGCCCGGAACACCTCGCCGATGGTGACCCCGTGCGCCGGCCGGTGCACCACCGTCACCAGGTCACCCGCGCCGACCTCGCCGTCACGGAGCACCCGCAGGTACGCCCCCGGAAAGGCTCGGGCGGTGAACCGTTTGATCAGGTCCCGTACGTCCCAGAAGCCGGCGAAGGTCCGACAGGGCGTACGGGGCTGGCTCACCTCGAGCAGCGCGCCGCCGACCTCCCAACGCTCGCCGATCACCGCACCGGTGACGTCGACCCCCTCGGTGGAGAGGTTCTCACCGAACCCGCCCGGTGGGATCTCCCGCCCCAGTTCCTCCGACCACCAGGCGGCGTCCTCCCGGGCATACGAGTAGACCGCCTTGTCCGGGCCACCGTGGACCGAGGTCTCGGCGACGAAGTCGCCGGTCACCCCCTGTGCGTGCAGCCCCACCCGACCCGGTGCCGGGCGCTTGTCGATCCCGCTGCGTCCGCTCGGATCCCCGGCCCAGGGGGCCACGGTCACGACGGCCAGGTTCACGGATGCCACTCTCCCCGTCATGGACGACAGCCTACGGCGCCACCGGTTACGGCAGACGCACACGGCAGGGGCGCCGGACCGGATCGGTCGGGCGCCCCAGCCGTGCGTACGGGAGGTCGGTGCGGGGATCAGTAGCGGCTGACACTGCGGCGGCCGCCGACACCGGCCACGATGGCCACCGCGATCGCCGCGACAACCACCTGGACCAGCAGCTCACGCCAGTCGATGCCGGCGGTCTCGGTGGCGATGCCCGCGGCCCGGGCGATCACCGTACCGAGGAGCGCGGCGCCGACGCCGATCAGCATGTGCAGCCACATCGGGATGTTCTGCCGGCCCGGCACGACCAGGCGGCCGAGCGCACCGACGATGAGGCCAACAATAAGGGCGGTGATGATACCGAGAACAGTCATCGGTCGTCTCCTACTCGGATCGGTCACACCTTGTCGTGTGGTGACCGGATAGTGCCCGACCGCCGGAAAATTCAAACCGACTCAGAGCCCGAGTTGTCGCGCCGCCGCCCGAACGGCCGCATCCATCGTTTCGAAGGCCAAAGGGGGCGGATCCGCCAGCGGGAACCAGGTCATGCCGGACGACTCCGCCGGGTCGAGCCGGATCTTGTCGTCGGCTCCGATCGTGGCCAGGTAGAAGATGTCCAGTACGGGCAGCGTCTCGCCCTGGTAGTCGTAGCCGCCGACGTACATGCCGACGAAGGCGCCGAGCGTCACCTCGACCCCGAGTTCCTCACGCCCCTCCCGGACCGCCGCGACCTCGGGATGCTCCCAGCCGTCGCAGAAGCCGCCCGGTGTCTCCCAGAGCCCGGACCGGGGCTCGGCGGCCCGGCGCAGGGCCAGGAACCGGGGCGTGACCGGGTCACCGTCGAGCAGGATCAGACTGGCGGTCGGGCGGGCGTTGACAAAGAGGGCGTACCCGCAGGAGCCGCAGACCGTGGGCGGGGCGCCGGCCAGCGGCGCCCCGCAGCGCGGGCAGAACGAGGCGTCCGGCCCGTACGTCCGTGGTTTCACTTCTTGCCGCCGGCCGCCTTGCCGCCCTTGCCGTCGCCGGACGACTCGTCGGAGGAGAGCGCGGCGATGAACGCCTCCTGGGGAACCTCGACCCGGCCCACCATCTTCATCCGCTTCTTGCCCTCCTTCTGCTTCTCCAGCAGCTTGCGCTTACGGGTGATGTCACCGCCGTAGCACTTGGCGAGCACGTCCTTGCGGATCGCCCGGATCGTCTCCCGGGCGATGACCCGGTTGCCGATCGCGGCCTGGATCGGCACCTCGAACTGCTGCCGGGGGATCAGCTTCTGCAGCTTCGCGGCGATGCTGACGCCGTAGTTGTACGCCTTGTCCTTGTGCACGATCGCGCTGAACGCGTCGACCGGCTCACCGTGCAGCAGGATGTCCACCTTGACCAGGTCGGACTGCTGCTCACCGGAGGGCTCGTAGTCAAGCGACGCGTAGCCCTTGGTACGGCTCTTGAGCTGGTCGAAGAAGTCGAAGATGATCTCGGCGAGGGGAAGCGTGTAACGCAGCTCCACCCGGTCGGCGGAGAGGTAGTCCATGCCGAGCAGGGTGCCCCGGCGCCCCTGGCAGAGCTCCATCACCGCGCCGACGAAGTCGTTCGGGGTCAGCACGGTCGCCCGCACCACCGGCTCGTACACCTCGGCGACCTTGCCGCTCGGGTACTCGCTCGGGTTGGTGACCGTGATCTCGCTGCCGTCCTCCAGCTTCGCCCGGTAGACCACGTTCGGCGCGGTGGAGATCAGGTCGAGGTTGTACTCGCGTTCCAGCCGCTCCCGGATGATCTCCAGGTGGAGCAGGCCGAGGAAGCCACAGCGGAAGCCGAAGCCGAGCGCACCGGAGGTCTCCGGCTCGTAGTCGAGCGCGGCGTCGTTCAACTTCAGCTTGTCCAGCGCGTCCCGGAGGTTGGGGTAGTCGGAGCCGTCGATCGGGTAGAGACCCGAGTAGACCATCGGCCTCGGGTCCTTGTAACCACCGAGCGCCTCCCGGGCCGGCCGGGAGTTGAGGGTCACGGTGTCACCGACGCGGGACTGACGTACGTCCTTCACCCCGGTGATCAGGTAACCCACCTCGCCGACGCCGAGCGCGCCGTGCTTCTCCATCTCCGGCGAGATGACCCCGATCTCCAGCAGCTCGTGTACGGCGCCGGTCGACATCATCTTGATCCGCTCGCGGGCCTCGATCCGGCCGTCGATCACCCGGACGTAGGTGACCACGCCCCGGTAGACGTCGTACACCGAGTCGAAGATCATCGCGCGGGCCGGGGCGTCGGCGTCGCCGACCGGCGGCTTGAACTGCCGCACGATCTCGTCGAGCAGGTACGGCACCCCGTCGCCGGTCTTGCCGGAAACCCGGATGCAGTCACTCGGCTCGCACCCGATCAGGTGCGCCAACTCCTCGGCGTACTTGTCCGGCTGGGCGGCCGGCAGGTCGATCTTGTTCAGCACCGGGATGATGGTGAGGTTGTTCTCCATCGCCAGGTAGAGGTTCGCCAGCGTCTGCGCCTCGATCCCCTGAGCCGCGTCGACCAGCAGCACCGCGCCCTCACAGGCGGCCAGCGACCGGGAGACCTCGTAGGTGAAGTCCACGTGGCCCGGGGTGTCGATCATGTTGAGCACGGCCTGCTCGCCCTGCTGCTCGCCCTCGCGTACGGTCCACGGCATCCGGACCGCCTGGCTCTTGATGGTGATGCCGCGCTCGCGCTCGATATCCATCCGGTCCAGGTACTGCGCCCGCATCTGCCGTGGGTCGACCACGCCGGTGAGCTGCAACATCCGGTCGGCCAGGGTCGACTTCCCGTGGTCGATGTGGGCGATGATGCCGAAGTTCCTGATCCGACCGGGGTCGGTGGCACCAGGAGTGTTCGCGCCGGGGTCGGGCGTCGGTGGCACGGCGGTCCGTTCTAATCGGGCGGGCGAGCCGGTCGGGCCGGCAAGCCGCTGCGCTGATTCGGGCTGGATCGGAACTGGTCGGCGGTACGCGACGGCCGGTGGGCGGTACGCGACGGCCGACGCGGCGCCGACCACTCTCTATGATCCCATGCCCTCGGGGAACCCCGCCGCAGCCCATCCGTTCACTCCGGGCGGAACGCCCACCCGGCTGGCGAGGTGGAGCCGGGCGGCGGCGGGCTACTCGGCCGGTGGTTCGACAAAGAGCGCAGCCAGCCGGGGCAGCTGCCGCCGGGCGGACTCCTCGTCGTCGAAGTCCCAGAACTCGTCCAGCTTCGGGTAGGCGGCGTGCTCCTGCTCCGGCATCTCGCTCGCGGTGGCCTTCCGGTAGGCGTTGCGGGCGAGGTGCAGGACCTCCCCGGCCTCGAACTCCGCACCGGTGACCGCCGCCTGACGGATCGCCGGGAGCCCGGCCAGCGAGTCCGGGTCCTTGACCGCCTGGGCAAAGGTCGCCCGGCCCTGGAGCAGCAACCAGCAGCGGAAATACTCGAAGCCGTCATCGGAGCAGCCGCCGTTGATCAGGTAGGCCGCGCCCCAGAGGTCCGCCCGGTAGGAGGCGGCGAGCACCCGCCACAGGTGCTGGTCGAAGCCCTCGATCTCGGTCACGTCGCGGGCGGCCAGCAGGGCGACCAGCCGTTCCATGATCGCTCCGCTGTCACCGTCGGCACCGGTACGCGCCTCGTCGATCAGTGCCCAGAACTCGTCGGTCCTCATGTCCCGGCAGTCTGGCAGACCGCCGGGTCCGCCCCCACCACCCCTCGCCGCGTCGACCGTACGGCGGCAGCGGCACCGGTGGACCACGTTGGGGCAGGATGGGGAGATGTCCGCGAGCCCGTTGCCGCTGGTGCCGTACGGTGCGACCGCCGTCCGACCGGACTGGGCCGACCTGCCGGCCGAGCTGCGTGCCGCGATCAGTGCCCGACTGGGGTCGACGGTGAGCTGGGCGACCACCGCCGGCGGCGGCTTCACCAGCGGCTTCACCGGCGTGCTCCACACCACCGCCGGTGACCGGGTCTTCGTGAAGGCCGCCTCCCTGACCGACCAGCGGCACCTCAGCGACTGGTACGCCCGGGAGATCGCGATCATCGCCGCGCTCCCGCCCGACCTACCGGTCGCCCGCCCCCGGTGGGCCCTCACCGCCGCCGGTTACTTCGTCATCTGCCTGGACGCCGTCGACGGCCGTACACCCGCCCTGCCGTGGCACCCGGCCGACCTGACCGCCACCCTGGCCGCGTACGCGCGGGTGGCGCAGGCGCTGCGGGAGCCCCCGGCCGAACTGGTCGCGCTGGGCCTGCCCCAGCTCGCCGACCTGCTCCGGTCGGACCTCTCCTGGTGGCGCGAGATCGTCGACGGGCAGGAGCCGGTCCCGCCGGGGATGCCGGCCAGCCTGCGTGACCGGATACCCGAGCTGGCCGCCCTGGAGGGGCTGATGCCGGGGTACGCCCTCGGCACCGGCCTGATCCACTGCGACCTGCGACTGGACAACGTCCTCGTCGACCGGGCCGGGAGCGCGTGGATCTGCGACTGGAACTGGCTCTGCTTCGGCCCCGCCTGGTTCGACCTGGCGGGCCTGCTCGTCACCGTGTACGCCAGCGGGCTCGACGCCGACCGTGTCTTCGCCGCGCATCCGGCCGCCCGGGACGCCCCGGCCGACGGACTGGACGCGGCCCTCGCCTCGCTCGCCGGTTACTGGCTCGTCCGGGCCACCGCGGAGCCGGTGGCGGACTCCCCGCACCTGCGGGCGCACCAGCGCTGGAGCGGTGAGACGGCGCTGGCCTGGCTGGCCGCTCGCCGCGGCTGGCGGTGACCGGTTTTGGCCTCACCCGGCCGACCTGGTAACCTGACTTTTCGCGTGTGGCGATGTCACTGTGTGTTGGCGCCCTAGGGGCTCCCGCCGATCGTCGCCCGTGCATCAAGCTGACCAACCCGAGCTATCAAGACGAGGCTGTCGCGTGGCGAACATTAAGTCCCAGATCAAGCGCAACCGGCAGAACGAAAAGCGCCGGCTGCGTAACAAGTCGGTCAAGTCGTCGCTGAAGACCGCCATCCGCAAGTTCAACGAGGCGACCGTTGCCGGTGACACCGAGCAGGCCACCGCGCTGATGCGGGACGCCTCGCGCAAGCTGGACAAGGCGGTCAGCAAGGGCGTCATCCACCAGAACCAGGCGGCGAACCGCAAGTCGGCCATCGCCAAGCGCCTGCAGTCGGCCACCGCCGCCTGACGGTTCCGACCCAGACTTCACCAGTTACGCCCTGAGCTTCGGCTCGGGGCGTAGCTGTCGTTGGTCCGGAGTGTCGGGCGCTACTCGTAGTGCCGGGTGCCGGACTGGCTCGCCCGCCGCTGTGCGGCGTCCGGCTGCTCGGACCACCGGCCGGTCTGCTGGCCCTGCCACTGCTGCTCGGTCCGCTCCCCCGCCGCCGGCTGGGCGTTGGCCGGTCGCCCGATCGGGGTACGACGGGTGCCGGCGTGGCCGGAGTTGGCCCGGAGCCGGTTCGCCGCCGCCCGTCCCAGCACCACCCTCGCCGCCGTCGGCAGGGCCTCGGCCGCAGCGGCAGTACCGACCCGGGGGTCGCCCGGCACGGACCGGGACGCGCCCGCCGTACCAGTGACCCGCCGCTGCTCGTGGCCGGCGGACCCGGCACCGGGCGGGCCGCCCTGGGTGTCCGGGCTGATCTTCCACTCCTCGGGCACCCTGGCCCGGCCGACCGCCGGCAGCATCTCCCGGCGGAACCGTTCCTGTTCGAGGTCGGGCACCCGGGCGGCGGACCGGACCACCGCCGCGGCCACCAGGTCATTCATCTTGACCATGACCGCGACCGTCATCGGCAGGACCAGTACGCCCCACCAGTTGACCAGTTCGGCGAGGGCGAGCAGCAGGCCCAGCGCGACGGTGCCCTCGAAGAAGAGGAAGCAGAGCAGGCCACCTGGGTCGACGTGGTGCAGCCGGAGCACCCGGGAGTAGAGCGGGCGGACCCGTTCGTCGTCGGCAACGGTGCTCTCAACGACCGGCTCGAGCAGCCGGGGGTAGACCCGTACGGTGGGGTGTTCCGCGCGCGACGCCCCGTCGAGGTCGGCGCAGACCTCCGCGACCAGACCCGGGTAACTCGCCGCGATGTCGCCGACCACCACCGGAACGGCCACGTCGGGCGATTCCGACAGGTTGGGGTAGCTGACGTCCTGGGCCACCCGGGCCCGCCGGATGGCACGTATCTGTCCGGGTAGCCGGAGACGGGACGACCCGCTCATCGCGTACCACCTCCGGTACGGGCGGCGGCGACCGCGAAGACCGCCCGTTCCAGCGCGTACCCCCGGTCGTCCGCGCCGCCCTTGACCGCGGCGTTGCACTCGGCCGCCGCCTGCATGGCGTCCACCAGCCCTTCCGGGGTCCAGCCACGACCCTGTCGCTGGGCCCGTTCGATCTTCCAGGCGGGCATGCCGAGCGTGCTCGCGAGCTGGTACGCGCTGCCCCGCCCGGCGGAACTCACCCGGGCGACGGTCCGTACGCCGTCGGCGAGGGCGTCGGCGATCGGCACCGGGTCGACGCCGACGTGCAGCGCCCAGCGCAGCGCCTCCAGGGCACCGGGTACGTCACCGACCATGGCGGCGTCGGCGACGGTGAAGCCGCTCACCTCGGCCCGGCCCTTGTAGTAGCGGGCGACCGTGTCGGCGCCGATCCGCCCGTCGGTGTCGGCGATCAACTGCGCGCAGGCGGAGGCGAGTTCGCGCAGGTCGTTGCCGACCGCGGCGACCAGGGCAGCCGCCGCGTCGTCGGTGGCGCGGCCACCGGCGCGCTTGAACTCGTCGCGGACGAAGGCGATCCGCTCCCGGTCTCCCTTGAGCTTGGCCGCCGGGATAACCGTCGCTCCGGCGGTACGGAGTCCGTCGGCGAAGGCCTTGCCCTTGGCGCCGCCAGCGTGCGCCACCACCAGGTGGACGTCCGGGTCGGGATTCTTCACGTACGCCAGCAGGGTGGCGACCAGGTCCTTGCGGGCGTCCTGGCCACCACGTAGGAGGATCACCCGGCGACCGCCGAAGAGGGAGGGGCTGAGCATCTCGGCGAGTTCGCCGGGGTTGACCGAACCGGCCTCGTACTCGCGGACGTCGGCGTCGGGTTCGATCGCCCGAGCCGATTCGGCGGCCCCGGAGAGCGCCCGGGTGACGAGTAGTTCCTCATCGCCGAGGACGAGCGTTACCGGGGGGAGGCTAACAGGGGTCACGTCGTCATCGTCGCACGTTGGGTGCGCGCGTCGGGCCTGGTCACCCCAGTACCCGTAGCCGAGCCCGCACTTAGCGCAAATCCAGACATTTATCTTAATCCCGACCTACTACTCATGGCTGGCGGCCCCCTACCCCGGTCATCCCGGCCGCTCGTCCGTCGCGTCGAGGCCACGTACGACAACGGCGAGCCGCGTGTCACGGAGCACCACCGCCAGATCCCCGTCGGTGTCCGTACGCAGCACCCGGGCACCGTTGCGGGTCAACCGGGCAAGCACGGCCGGATTCGGGTGTCCGTAGTCGTTGCCGACCCCGACCGGGACCAGCGCCACCGCCGGGTCGACCACGTCCAGGAAGTCTCCGTCCTGGTAGGCGCTGCCATGGTGGGCAACCTTCAGCACCTCCGCCCGGAGATCGGCGGCGGGCAGGAGGTCCAGCAGCGCACGTTGTTCCTCCTCCTCGGCATCGCCCGGGAGCATGATCCGCACACCACCGACCCGGGCGCGCAGCACCAGGGAGTTGTTGTTCGGATCCGACCTGGTGCCCCGCATCGGGTACGGCGGCCCGAGCAGGGTCAGCTCCACCGGCCCGGCGACGTACCGCCAGCCGGGGCCGATCGAGCGCACCGGAACCCCGGCGGCGGTCGCGGCCCGCTCGACCAGCGCCCGGCCCCCGGCTGGTTCACCCCACTCTGGAGTGACCAGTTCCCCGATCCGGCGTCCCCGCAGCACCCCGTCGAGTCCGCCCACATGGTCGGCGTGCAGGTGACTGAGCACGACAAGCGGGACCGACCGTACGCCGAGCCGACGCAGGCAGCGGTCGGTCGCCGACGGGTCGGGACCGGCGTCGACCACCACCGCCTGTCCAGCCCCGATCGGCAGCACGGCCGTGTCCCCCTGGCCGACCGCACAGACCGCGAAGATCCAGCCGGACGGTGGCCAGCCGGAGGCGACCAGGCGTACCGGCAGCGCACCGACGACCACGGCGACCACGACCACCGGGACCAGTCGACGCACCAACGGATGGCGGGCGGCGACCAGCAGCGCCACGGTGAGCGCGCCGAGCAGCAACCCGCCCCCGACCCCGTCCAGCCAGGGCAGCGTGCCGGCCGGCACCCGCGCGCCGTACCGGGCCACCAGTACCAGCCACCAGGCCGGCCAACTGCCGAGCCAGGCCGCGAACTCCGCTGCGGCCGGCCAGACCGGTGAGACCGTGGCCGCCGCCACGCCGAGTACGGTGGCCGGCGCGATCGCCGGCACTGCCAGCAGATTCGCCGGTACGGCGACCAGGCTGATCGTGCCGGAGAGGCCCGCCACCACCGGGGCGCAGGTCAGTTGCGCCGCCGCCGGGATGGCCAGCGCCTCGGCCAGCCCGGCCGGCACGCCCCGCCCCCGCAACCGATCCCGCCACCTCGGCGCGACCAGCAGCAACCCTCCGGTGGCGAGTACGGAGAGCGCGAACCCGGCGTCGCCGGCCAGTTCCGGGTCGGCCACCACCAGCACGGTGATCGCGGCGCCCAGTGCCGGCAGTGCCGCCCGGGGGCGGCCGACCGCGAGGGCCAGCAGCCCGACCGCCCCCATCGTCGCGGCCCGTACGACACTCGGCGACGGCCGGGCCAGGATGACGAATCCGACCAGGGCGATGGCGCAGATGGCGGCGGTCAGCCACGGTCCGGCGCGCGCCCAGCGGGCGCAGAGCAGCACCAGCCCGACCACAATGGCCACGTTGGCGCCGGAAACAGCATTGAGATGGGTCATTCCGGTGGTCAGGAAGTCGTCCTCGACGGCCGGCAGCAGGCGGCTGGTGTCACCGACCACCAGCCCCGGCAGCAGTCCGCCCGGCTCGTCGGCCAGCGGCAGGCAGGCCCGTTGCAACCCGGCCCGCAGGGTTCCCGCCGCGCGCTGCGTCCACGACGGTTCCCCGATCCGGACCGGTGCACCGTCCGCGGAGAGTACGGCGGCGGTCAGGTCGCCGCCCCGTGCCGGCTGCAACCGGCCGGCGGCACTCAACCGTTGTCCCGGCAACAGGTCGCGCCAGCCCTGGTCGCTGGCGAGTACGAGGATTCGGGCCGGGATCTCGATCCGGCCCCGTGCCGGGTCGCGCAGCCAGTCGAGTTCGGCGGAGACCAGCAGCATCGCCGGCCGACCGGGGGCTCCGGCAACCGCCCGGGGGTCGTCCCGGACGACCAGTTCCACGTCGACCGGGGCACCGGAGCGGGCCAGTTCGGCGAGGGCCGGCGCGTCGCGTACGCCGAGCCGGGCGGCGGTGGCGGCGCTGCCGCAGACCACGCCGAGCAGGGCGGCGACGACGATCCAGCCGTAGCGGACGACAACCGGGCGACGTCCACGGCCACGGGCCAGGTACGCGGCCGCCCCGAGGGCGGCGACACCGGCCACTGCCACGGCCACGATCCCGGTCCGGGCGCAGAGGTGGAGCATCGCGAGGGCGGAGAGCCAGGTCGCCACCGCGACGCTGGCGAGCCGTAGATCCGGTGACCTGTCCTGGGCAACGGACTCGGTGACCAGGGCGCCGGGTTGGCCGGGCTGGCCGGGTTGGCCGGGCTCGTAACCCGGCTGGGAACCGGCCGGTTCCCGTCGGGTGCGCGTGGTGGGCGCCGGGGCGAGCCGTGCGCTCATATCGTGACCAGTTCCTTGAGCTGTTCGTACCGGGCGTCGCCGATGCCGCTGACCTGCCGCAGGTCGCCCACGGAGCGGAAGCCGCCGCGCTGGTCGCGATGGTCGAGGATGCGCTGGGCGAGCACCGGACCGACGCCGGGCAGGGTGTCGAGCTGGGCCAGGGTCGCGGTGTTCAGGTTGACCTTGCCGCCGCCGGCCGGGGCGGGCGGCTGTCCCGGCGCACCCGCCGCACCGGCCGGCGGACCGGCGACACCCGGCGGGGCGCTCACCCCGACCAGGATCAGTTCGCCGTCGGTGACCTTGCGGGCCAGGTTGAGCAGGGCGACATCGACGCCGGGCAGGGCTCCTCCGGCGGCGGTCAGCGCGTCGGCCACCCGGGCACCGGCGGGCAGCCGGACCAGCCCGGGTTTGCGTACCTTGCCGGCGACCGCGACCACCACCTCGGCAGCGGTGCCACCGCTGGGGCTGGCCACGGCGCTCGCCGGCCGGTCCGACGAGCCGACCCCGTCCACTGCCGCCGACGCCGCGACGTCCACCGGCTCGGTCCTCGGTCGGGAGTGCCACGCCCAACCGGCCGCGCCGAGCACCACCAGGGCGGCGACCGCCGCGAGCGCCCGGACTCCGCGCCGGCCCGGGTCGAAGGCCCCGGGTCCGCCCAGCCGAACCGGAACGGCCGGCGGCGGCTCTGTCGCCACCGGATCCACCGCCGCCGGTACGGCGGACCGGTTCGCCCGGCCGGCACGTAGCCGGGCCAGGCGCTCCCGCACCCTCGTCTCGTCCTCGTCAGACACCCGGCGGACGGTAGCCGGATCGGACGGAGCCGAGCGCCGCGCGATTCTCGCCTGTGGACAAGCCGCCCGCCTGTGGACAACGCCCTGATCATGACGGGATCTGTTATGCGGCCCGGGGCTGGTAGCTTCGGGCCAATGGGACAAGATTCGGTGCTGGACGTTCTCCGGGGCGAGTTGGAGCAGCTCACCGAGGCGATGAGCGGACTCTCCGAGCCGGACTGGGATCGCCCCACGACCTGCGCCCCCTGGCTCGTACGGGACCTGCTGGCCCATGTCCGGGTGGTGCTCGCCTGGCTGCCGGAGATGCTGGCGGCCGAACCGCCGGCCCGCGCCGAGGTGTCGGCGACGGCGTACTACCGGCCGGACGAACGGTTCGCGTCGGGGACCAACGCGACCCGGATCAGGCTGGCCCAGGAGCACGCGGCGGCCCAGGTGACCGGTGCGGGGCTGGTCGAAGAGTTCAGCACCACGTGGCGCCGGGTGGATCTGCTCTGCCGGGCCGAGCCGCCCGGACGGCTGGTACGCACCCGGCACGGCGACCCGATGCTGTTGTCGGAGTTCCTGCGTACCCGCGTGGTCGAGGTCGCGGTGCACGGCCTGGACCTCGCCGCGGCCCTGGACCGCCGGCCGTGGCTGACCGGGCCCGCCGGCGAACTGGTGGAGGAGTTGCTGGTCGGCCCGGCCGGACCGGCCTCGGTACGGCGACTCGGTTGGGACCGGCTGACCTTCCTGGGTAAGGCCACCGGGCGGGAACCGATCACCGCAGCCGAGACGGAGCGGGTCGAACGGATCGGTCTGCGCTGGCTCACCCTGGGCTGAGGCTCACCGGCCCACTCCGGGCCCAGCGCCACCGGGGACGGCTCAGGGCCGGCGGTGGACCACCACGCAGGCCAGGCCCGGCCCGGCGTGTGCCCCGACCGCCGCACCGGCCTCGGTGACGTACCGGTCGCACAGCCGGTCGCCGAGCCGTACGGCAAGCGCCCCGGCGAGCGCTTCCGCGCGCTGGGGCGCGGCAAGGTGGTGGACGGCGACGTCGACCGCTGTCTCCTCGGCGGCGGCCACCGCCAGGTCGACCAGCCGGGCCAGTCCCCGACTCGCGGTACGCACCTTCTCCCGGATCGCGATGGTCCCGTCGCGTACGTGCAGGATCGGCTTGACCGACAGGGCGGTCCCGAACAGCGCCTCGGCGGCGTTGATCCGGCCGCCCCGGCGCAGGAATTCGAGCGTGTCGACGTAGAAGAAGGTGAACGTACGCCCGATCGCCTCCCGGGTGGCGTGTTCGACCTCGACCAGCCCGGCGCCACCGGCGGCGGCCCGTACGGCGGCCAGTGCCGGGAAGCCGAGACCCATCCCGGTGGAACGAGAGTCGATCACGGTGACCCGGTCGCCGAACTCGGCCGAGGCGAGGACGGCGGATTCCACCGTGCCGGAGAGTTCGGCGGAGAGGTGCACCGAGACGACCCCGCTGGCGCCCTGGTCGAGCAACCGGCGGTACGTCACCGCGAACTGCTCCGGCGCCGGTCTGGAGGTCTGCACCGCGATCCGGCGGCCGGTCATCGCGCGGGAGACGTCGGCGGGTGACACTTCGACGCCTTCGAGCCCCTGCACACCGCCGACGATCACGGTGAGCGGCACCACCGTCAGCCGGGGCGCGAGGTCGGCCGGCAGGTAGGCGGTGGAGTCGGTAACAACCGCGACGGGCATCTCGGCACGGTAGCCGATCGGCTCGGTGGCCGCCGACGCCGAGATGCCCCGCAGTCAGGGCAAATCATGGCAAAGAAGCAGGCAACACAGACCAAAAGGCTTGGTCGATCCGCCAGGCGGCTGCGCCCGTACCGGCTCGCACCACGGTGGCTCAGATCGCGGCGGGAATCGGCTCCCGGGCGGCCGGCCCGACGTTGTGGGCACGCAGTTGCCAGCCGCGCACCGTGTCGTAGCGCAGCTCGGTCCAGTGGCAGTTCTGCAACGAGCCGAGTTGGCGCAGGATCTCCGGGGACCAGCCGAGCAGATGGCCGCAGCCCTGCCGGGCGCCACCACCGTGGGTGGCGACCACGGTGGTGCCACCGGGCGTCTCGTCCGCCGCCGCCTGGAGCGCGGCACCGACCCGCTTGCCCAGGTCGTCGAGGCTCTCCACCTCGCAGCCCGGATCCTGGTCGCCGGCCCGCCAGCGGGCGTGCTCGGCCGGGAACCGGGCGGCGACCTCGTGCATGGTGAGGCCCTGCCACTGACCGTAGTGCCGTTCGCGCAGGCGGGCATCGGTGCGCACCGGCAACCCGGTCAGCGCGGCCAGCGCCGCCGCCGTACGGGCGGCCCGCTGCAGATCGCTCGAGACGATGGCGTCCGGCTTCAGTGCGGCGAGCATGTCCGAGGCGGCGGCGGCCTGCTCCACACCCAGCTCGTTGAGGGGGGTGTCGGTCTGCCCCTGCACCCGGTTACCCGCGTTCCAGTCGGTGTTGCCGTGCCGCCAGACGATCAGTCGGGTCATTCGCCGTGGCCGGCGTCGGCGTCCACGAGGTCGCGGTCGACGAACGGGATGATCGGGCAGTCCTTCCACAACCGGTCGAGAGCGTAGAACTCGCGCTCTTCGGTGTGCTGGACGTGCACCACGATGTCGACGTAGTCGAGCAGCACCCAACGGCCGGCCCGCTCGCCCTCGCGACGTACCGGCTTCGCCTTTTCCGAGAGGGTGAGCAGCTGCTCTTCGATCGCGTCGACGATCGCCTGGACCTGGCGCTCACTCGGCGCCGAGGCGACCAGGAAAATGTCGGTGATGGCCAGCTGGTCGCCTACGTCGATCAGGACGATGTCCTGCGCCTTCTTGTCAGCGGCAGCCTGTGCGGCGGCCAATGCCAGCTCAAGGGCGCGATCGGAAGCTGTCACCGTACTCCTTTGGTCGACTGTGGGACTCTCCTAGCCTCTCACACGCTGCTGAGTTACGACTTGGCAGTTAGCGAACAACAGGTCGCAAACACCCCAAACCGTTACTGATACAGCCGGCGTTTGGCAATGTACTGGACCACACCGTCGGGTACGAGGTACCAGACGGGCTCCCCGGCGGCGACCCTGGCCCGGCAGTCGGTGGACGAAATCGCCATCGCCGGCACCTGGACCAGGCTCACCGAGTCGGCCGGCAGGTGCCCGGCGGAGAGTTCGAAGCCCGGCCGGGTCACCCCGATGAAGTGCGCCAGCTCGAACACCTGGTCGGCGTCCTTCCAGGAAAGGATCTTCTCCAGCGCGTCCGCTCCGGTGATGAAGAAGAGCTGCGCCTTCGGGCCGTACTGCTCGTGCAGGTCGCGCAACGTGTCGACGGTGTAGGTGGGGCCGTCCCGGTCGATGTCGACGCGGCTGACCTGGAACCGGGGGTTCGAGGCGGTGGCGATGACGGTCATCAGGTAGCGGTCCTCGGGCGAGGAGACCGGCTCGTCGGCCTTCTGCCACGGGTGGCCGGTGGGCACGAAGATGACCTCGTCGAGCCCGAACCGGTCGGCGACCTCGCTGGCCGCGACCAGGTGACCGTGATGAATCGGGTCGAAGGTGCCACCCATGATCCCGATTCGTCGGGTATCTTCCTCCACCTCTTGATCGTATGCCGGGGCGGCCTTCCCGCCGCCCCGGCATGACGCAGATCGCACCCGGTCGATCCGGGCGCCGCCACCCGTCGCCGGTCCGGGCCGCCGGTCACACCACCCCGGTGGAACGCGCCCAGATCGCCCGCCGTAGGTCGTCGGCCGCGTCGGTCACCACCCGACGCAGTCCCGGGGTCAGGTCGTCGCGGGCCAGCAGCGCCGCGGCCAGATCCTGGGTCCGCTGCTCCACCACGTACTGGGGGAAGGCGAGCTTGGCCACCTGGTCGGCGGTCCACGCGGTACGCAACCGCGCTGCCGCCGGCATCTCGGCGAAGTACCGCTCCACATAGGAGGCGGTGAGCTCCGCCTGTTCCGGCTGCCAGAACCCGGCCGCGTTCGCCTCCACGAGTCGGTTGGACAGCGAGGTGTCGCTGATCAGGACCTGCCAGGCGTGCTCCTTCGCCGCCGGGTCCGGCAACGCGGCCCGGCACCGGGCCGCCCGTTCGGCACCGGCGGCACTCTGGTCGGCGGCCAACTCGGCGGCGATCTCCGCCTCGCCGACCGCGCCGAGCACGGCAAGTCGGCCGACCAGCGCCCACCGCAGGTCGATGTCGACGGCGAGCCCGTCCGGCACCCCCTCGCCGGCCAGCCAGCCGGCGAGCCGGTCAGCGTCGACGCTCGCCTCGATCAGGCCGCGGGCGGCGGCGAGCTGCACCGAACCACCGGCCGGGGCGGTTCCGAGCAACCGGTCGCAGGCCTGGGCGACGTACTCCAGCGCGGCGAGGCGGCGCTCCGGATCGAGATAGCGGTCGATCAGCGGACGGGAGAGTTTCAGCGCCTCCTCGACCAGGATGACCTCGGTCTCCCCGGGCAGCGCGGCGAGGATCAGCGCCACCAGGTCGGAGACCGGACGTTCACCGTCGGTCACCGCGTCGATGGTCGCGGTCCAGAGCAAGGCACGTGTCAGCGAGTCGTCCATGCCCGGCAGCACCTGAGGTACGGCGGCGGCGGACGCGTCGTCGAGACGTACCTTGGCGAAGGTCAGGTCACCGTCGTTGAGCAGCAGCACCGCGGCGGCCGGTTGACCGGCCAGCTCGGTGATGACCGTCCGTCCCTTGTCGACGGTCGGGTCGAGGTCGGCCTCGATCCGGGCACGCAGTACGGCCACCGGCCGACCGGCGGGACCGGATTCGTCGGTGTCGTAGAGGCCCACCCCGATCCGGTGCGGACGCAGCACCGGATGCTCCGCCGGGGCGGTCTGCACCACCGCCACCTCACGGTAGGTGCCGTCCTCGGCCACGCTCACCTCGGCCCGCAGCGTGTTCACCTGTGCCCGGCGCAACCAGAGTTCGGCCCACCCGGTCAGGTCCCGGCCGCTGGCCTCGCTCATCGCGCCGAGCAGGTCGGCCAGGGTGGCGTTGCCGTACTTCCGGGCGGCGAAGTGCGCGTTCAGCCCGGCCAGGAACGCTTCGTCGCCGAGCCCGGCGACGAGCTGCCGCAACACGGACGCGCCCTTGGCGTACGAGATGCCGTCGAAGTTGAGCAGACCGGCGGCGGCGTCGACCACCTCCGCCGGGGCGACCGGGTGGGTCGACGGGCGCTGGTCGGCCGCGTACCCCCAGCCCTTGCCCCGCAGGCCGAACGTGGTCCAGGCACCGTCGAAGCGGGTGGCCTCGGCCGCAACCCGGACGCCCAGGTACTGGGCGAAGGACTCGTTCAGCCACAGGTCGTCCCACCACCGCATGGTGACCAGGTCGCCGAACCACATGTGCGCCATCTCGTGCGCGATGGTGGTGGCCCGCCGTTCCCGCTCACTGTCGGTGACCGCCGACCGGAAGACGTAGTCGTCCCGGATCGTCACCAGGCCGGGGTTCTCCATCGCGCCGGCGTTGAACTCCGGCACGAACGCCTGGTCGTACTTGCCGAACGGGTAGCGGATCTCGAACAGCTCGTGGAACCGGTCCAGGCACTGCTTGGTCACCGTGAAGATCTCGTCGGCGTCCTGGTCGAGGTGCGCGGCGAGGGAACGGCGGCAGTAGAGGCCGAGCGGTATGCCGTCGTGCTCGTCGTGGCGGGCGTGGTACGGGCCGGCGATCAGCGAGATGAAGTAGGTGGCGAGCGGTGCGGTCGGGACGAACTCCCACCGTCCCGCCGTCGGCGGGCGCAGCGGTGCCCCGTTCGCGGCCACCAGCCAGTTCTCCGGTGCGGTCACGCTGAGCGTGACCGGCGCCTTCAGGTCGGGTTGGTCGAAGCTGGCGTGGATGGCGGGGCCCTCGTCGAGGAAGGCCATGGCGTAGAGGTACGCCTCGCCGTCGGCCGGGTCGACGAACCGGTGCAGCCCCTCGCCGGTGTTCGAGTACGCCATCTCCGCGTCGACGGTGAGCGTGTTCTCGTCGTGGAGCCCGCTGAGCGAAAGACGACCGTCGACCAGCGTCGCCGGATCGATGGTCGTGTCGTTGAGCCGTACGCTGGTCAGTCGGGCCGGCTTGACATCGACGAAGGTGGTGGCGCCGGAGGTGGCCCGGAAACGGATTGTGGTGACGGACCGGAACCGCTCGTCACCCGTGGTCAGGTCAAGATCAACGTGGTACGACTCAACGGTCAGCAGCGCGGCGCGCTCGGCCGCCTCGACCCTGGTAAGGCTCGGCATCCGCATATCCTGCAACATTGAGAGTGGAAAGGCTTTCCCATGACGGATCGCGCAGTGGAGGAACCGACAATGGCGCAGCATCCGAAGGGTGACTTCGACCTGTCCCGCGCGGTGTGGCAGCGCGCCGAAGGCGACACCTCCGAGGCGGCGGTGGAGGTGGCGTTCGTGGACGACCTGATCGGCATGCGCAACTCGGCCGAGCCGGACGGACCGGTGCTGGTCTTCACCCAGGCCGAGTGGGACGCGTTCGTGGCCGGCGCCCAGGACGGCGAGTTCGACCTGGAGTAGGAGGACCGCCACGGGTCATCCGGCGAGCCACCGGGTGGCGTGCCGGATGACCCGGACTGGTCGCCGCACCCGATCGACCCGGTCACGCGGCACCCGGTGTCATGGCCCGGACGACCACCGTCAGATCGTCGCCCCCGAAGCCACGGTCGAGCACCCGCTGCCACTGCGCCGCCAGGCAGCCCCCGACAGTGAACCGGGCCGGGTCGACAGCATCGAGGGCGAGATAGACGTCCTTGAGCGCCAGCGACAGGGGAAACTCGGGCGAATAGTCGTCCCGCGCCATCCGGCGTAGCTTCGCCTCCGCCCACGGCGGCAGGATCGGACTACCGGTCAAGGCGGTCAACACGGTCTCGGTGGCGATCCCGACCGTCTGGGCCAGCGCCACTGACTCGGCGACCCCCTCGGCCAGGAACGCGAGCAGCATGTTGTTGACGAGCTTGAGCCGCGACCCCTGCCCCACCGGGCCGACCCAGACCGTACGCTGACCAACCGCGTCGAACAGGGGCGTCACCCGCTCCCGCGCCGATGTCGGCCCGGACGCGTAGACGGCCAACTGCCCGGCCTCGGCCGGTCCCCGGCTCCCCGCCACCGGAGCGTCGAGAAAGACCACGTCCGGCCGCTCCCGGTCGACCAGCGCGGCGAACCGCTCGGTCCCGGCGATGCCGATCGTGCTCATCTGCGCCCAGATCGCGCCCGGTGGCAACGCGGCCAGCATGCCCTGGTCGACAGCGACCGCCTGGACCGCGTCGACGTCGGACACCATGGTCACCACGATCGCGGCCTGGGCCGCCGCCTCGGCCGCACTCCCGGCGACCCGCGCGCCGAGACCACCCAGCGCCTCCGCCGCCCTGGGCGTACGGTTCCACACCACGGTCGGCAGACCGGCCCGCAACGCGTTGCCGGCCATCGCACGGCCCATACCGCCAAGGCCGAGGAAGGCCACTGTCTCCCGTGCCGTACCCATCGGACCTCCTCGGCCGCCGCGCCGCCCCGCCGTTCGATCTCGACCACGACGGACCCGCCCTTCAGGCTGCGGCCGGAACCGCCGTGCGGGGCGGTGCCGGCCGGGATCTGGTCGAACATCGGCCGGTCCTGGCCGGTCGGTGGACCCCGGTCGGAGCCGCTACCGCAGCGGAAGCTCCCGCACCTCCCCGCCGACCGGGGCCTGGACCCTGTTCAGGTGGGTCCTGAGACACATCAACCACACCTCCAGGTCCACCAGATCCAGTGCCAAGGCCCGGTCACCACCACTGTCGCCCAGAACCCCCAACCGACCGGCCAGGTTGCCGCTGGGCGACGGCGTCCGCACCGGGTGTGTCACCCGACCATGGGCAAGCTGAGCCGCGACGTCGCCGTAGGCGCCGCGTACCCGGAAGGCGAAGTCGTCGAGCGGGCCCAGCAGTTCCGGACGCGGCCAGGAGTGGACCGGCGGCTGCAACACCCGCCGATGCTGGCCACCCCGGACCATCCGATGCCCGGCGATCAGCACCGCGCTCCAGTCCACACCCTCGTTCCGACGGCTCGGGGTCTCCGACTGGTACTGGACCATCGACGCCTCGGCGAGCAACCCGGCCCGGTGCGCCCGAGCCAGCTCACCCCGATCCGGCTCCTCGCCGGTCACCACCTCGACCGTCTCGAGGACCGATGCGGCGGCCTGGTCGAGATAGTTGGCCATCGACCGGCGCAGTTCCCCGCCGCCGCCGTGCGGCCAGAACAGCAGCCCGGCGAGGATACCGACGGCCGCCCCGATCAGCACGTCCAGGAACCGGGCCTGGACGATCTGCAGGTTGGGCGGTCCGATCTGGGCGAACAGCACCGTCAGCAACAGGGTCACAAAGCCCTGTCCCCAGCCCAACCCCAGCAGCGGGCCGACCGCGAAGGCCAGCACCATGGCCAGCGGCAGCAGCCCCTCGTAGATCTCTGGCCGGCTGGCCACCGTCAGCAGGCCGCCGCCGACAGCGGCACCGCAGACCGTGCCGACCACCGCCGGGCGCAACGTGGTACGGGTGTCGGCGGCCGAGGTACGCAGCAGGGTGAGCGTGGCCAGCAGCACCCAGAAGCCGTGGTCCAGGTCCAGGTAACCGGCCACCACCCGCGCCGAGGCCAGAGCCAGGGCGATCCGTACCCCGCCCTGGAAGTTCACCGACCGTCGGGTGAGATGCAGCCGCAACCGCTGCGCGTAGAGCACCAGGGTCGACCGGTAGGCGTACGTGAACGGCTGATGGTGCTGCGGCGCCCGGGGCGTGGGCAGGTCGATCGGGAGCCGGGCGGCGATCCGGGCGGCGGTGGCCAGGATCGGCACCTGCTCGACGAGCCGCAGGATGATCGTGTCCAACCAGAGCTGGTTGAGACCGCTCTCGCTGGGCGGTCCCGCACCGGGGCGGGCCCGTACCTCGTCGATCGCCTGCTGCAGCCGCAGCGGCTCCCGCCGGTCGACCGGTGGGCCCTCGCCGGAGAAGGTGCGGCCGGCGGCTCGGGTCAACTCCGCCCCCCGCCGCAGCAGCCAGTCCAGGTCACTGTCGGGCGTCGCCGGGGTACCGGGCGGCCGCGGTGCACCGGGCGGGGCGGAGGCACCCGGGAGAGCCGCGTCAACGGCCAACCGGTCGGCGAAGTCGAGCGCCTCGCGCAGTGCCACCGCGGCATCGCGCATCGCCCGATCACGCGCGTTCGCCGAGGTCGGGCGCTCGGTCGCGGGCAACTGTTCGAACGTCAGCCGGTCCAGCGCCGCGCTGGCCGCCGCCTGCCGGCGCGCGGTCTCGGGCCCCGGATCAACCCGCCCGGAGAGCGCCTCGGCGAGCAGGTCGAGGAGGTCCGCGACCGCGTCGGCCGCCTCGGCGAGCCGGCGCGGGTAAGGGACCAGCGTGACCCGACCGGGCCAGAGCACCAGCTCGGCGAGGCCCAGCAGCAGCACACTCAGGCTCACCCCGGCCAGCCGCTCCCCCAGGGTTCCCGGCGCGTACGGGCCGAATGAGGCGAGGATGTAGAAGAGCTGCAACCCGCTCGTCACCCCCGCCAGCCGTGGCCCACCGACGCTGACGAACGTGAGCCCGAACCCGACCACCAGCATGCCGGCCGCCGCCGCCCAGGTGTGGCTGGCCAGGAGGGTGCCGAGGCCGACCAGCAGCCAGGCCGCCGGTAGAGCCACGAGCAGGACCCGGACCCGTTCGCGCGGCGTCGGCGGCAACTGGGAGAGCGCGCCGACGGCGAAGACGGTGAAGACCCCGTACAGCGCCATGGTGGCGCTGTTCAGGACGTAGAGGCTGCTGTAGAAGACGCCGACGCCGATCAGCATCAGCCGAAGGGCGCGACGGATGATCTGGTAGCCCGGGTCCCGTCGACCCAGCCAGGCCAGGGCGCCGTGGCTGCTCACGCATGCCTCCGATGCTCGCCGACCCGATCAGCTCCTCACCACCAGGGAAAACGATCACCCAGGCGGCGGCGTTACGGCCCCACCGGCCACGGTTCCCAGCAGCCACCGCTGGCCGAACCGGCGTAAACGTTCACGTCCCGCCCAGTAAGCCATTCACGTCCGGTCACGGGGGGTGGGTTAAGCTGGCCGGGTGCGGATGACCACGAACGGTTGGCGGGCCCCCTGACGGGCGGCCACGCATCCGCGCACCCGAGACAGCAGAAACGGCCGCCCGAACCGGGCGGCCGTTTCTTTGCGCGCACCCGGGACGGGCGGTCGACGTACCGATGGAGGAGCTCTCGATGACCGCGACCCCGACACTCACCCGGACCCTGCCGAAACGCCGGCTCACCGGCCTCAAACCCACCGGACACCTGCACCTGGGCAACCTGCTCGGCGCGATCCGCCCGGTCGTCGACGCGCAGTACCAGGCCGAGACCATCGTCTTCCTCGCCGACCTGCACGCGCTCACCGTGGCCCACGAGCCGGCCCGGGTACGCGAGCTGACCCTGGAACAGGCGACCATGCTGCTCGCCGCCGGTCTCGACCCGGACCGGGCCATGCTCTACGTGCAGTCCCAACTGCCGGAGCACACCGAACTGCACTTCCTGCTGGAGTGCGCGACCGGGGTCGGCGAGGCCCAACGCATGATCCAGTTCAAGGAGAAGTCACCCGCGCAACAGCAGCACGTACGGCTCAGCCTGCTGACGTACCCGGTCCTGATGACCGCCGACATCCTGCTGCACGACGCCGAGGAGGTGCCGGTCGGCGAGGACCAGAGCCAGCACCTCGAACTCGCCCGGGACGTGGCCGTCCGGTTCAACTCCCGGTACGGCGAAACCTTCACCGTGCCCCGCGCGGTGCACCCCGAGGTCGCCACCCGGGTGATGGAACTCAGTGACCCGACCTCCAAGATGGGCAAGACCACCAGCTCGGACGCGGGCACCATCTTCCTGCTCGATCCGCCCGAGGTGATCCGGCGCAAGGTCATGCGGGCGGTCACCGACTCGGGCCGGAGCGTCGAGTACACCCCGCAGACCCGTCCGGGCGTGGCCAACCTGCTGGAGATCCTCTCCGCCTGTGTGGACGCGCCACCGGACACCCTCGCCGCCGAGTACGCCACCTACAGCAAGCTCAAGCGGGCGGTGGCGGAGGCCGTCGAGGGACTGCTCCGACCGATCCAGCTTCGTCACGCCGAGTTGACCCGCGACCCCGGTTTCGTCCGGCGGGTGCTCGCCGAGGGGGCCGAACGGGCCCGGGACAACGCCACCGACACCGTCCACCGGGCCAAGCGCGCCATCGGTCTGCTCACCTGAAGAGTCCCCGGTGGTGTGCGGGGTTCCCCGGCGGGACCTTCCCGCACACCACCGGTCGACCGGAAACGATCAGGCGGAGATCAGGATCCGCTTGCCGAAGCAGGCGCTCTGCGGGTTGCCGACGTGCTCGCCGTAGACCGGGATCTCCGTGTAGCCGGACGAGCGGTAGAGCGCGATCGCCGACGGCGGGTAGGTGCCGGTCTCCAGTCGCAACACCGAGTGACCGGCCTGGTAGGCCAGTTCCTCCAGTGCATCGAGCAGCTGGCGACCGATGCCGCGTCGGCGGTACGCCGGACGGACGTACATCCGGGCGATCTCGGCCGTCGTCCGATCGATCGACCGGATCGCGCCACACGCCACCGCACGCCCGCTGACCACGCCAACCAGGTAGCTGACGTCGTCCCGGGTCGGGAACGAGGCGCCCACCGAGGCGAGTGGTCGGTTCGCCTCCCGCAGCTCCCGCTGCTGGGCGCTAACCAGGGCCACGAGCTCCGGGTCGGAGCATGGACGAGACTCGATCAACATCCACTCAGGGTAATCAACCGTCGTTTCGCCGAGGTTGCTCGAAAGTGGCGGAAATAGAGAGGGATGTCGTCCAGTGGGCTGCGCCACCCGCCACCGCCGACCTACTCCTCCGCGTTGTCCCGACCACCGACGATCAGACGCACCTCGTCCTGGCCGATCGCGTCGGCCATGGCCTGCGCCGACTCCAACTCGTCCTCGGGGCGCTGACGGCGGGCCTTGCGCGCGGCGAGTCGCTGTGCCGCCGACGGCCGCGACGACTGCTCCTCAAGCCGTACGTCGGTGCCACGGTTACCCGGGGTGAAGTCCACTCCGGCGAAGAGGGTCGGCTGCCAGTCGAATTCGCGTACGCCGATCCGAACCAGACTGCCCGGCACGGCTCCCGCCTTGGCCAGCTTCTCCTCCACGCCCAGCCGTGCCAGCCGGTCGGCCAGGAAGCCGACCGCCTCGTCGTTGTCGAAGTTCGTCTGCCGGACCCAGCGTTCCGGCCGGGGGCCACGCACCACGAACGCGCCATCCTCGGCGGCCTCGATGGTGAAGCCGGCGTCGTCCACCGCCACCGGCCGGATCACGATCCGGGTCGGCTCAAGCACCGGCGTGGCGGCCCGGTTCCGCTCGACCAGCTCCGCCAGGGCGAAGGTCAGCTCCCGCAACCCGACCCGGGTCGCCGCGGACACCTCGAAGACCTGCAGACCGCGGGCCTCGATGTCGGCCCGGGTGATGTCGGCCAGGTCCTGCCCGTCAGGGACGTCGACCTTGTTGAGTACGACAACACGCGGCTTGTCGGCGAGTCCGCCGTACTCGGACAGCTCCGCCTCGATGGCGTCGATGTCGGCGAGCGGGTCGCGCCCCGGTTCGAGGGTCGCGGTGTCCACCACGTGCGCCAGCACCGAGCAGCGCTCGATGTGCCGGAGGAACTCCAGTCCGAGCCCCTTGCCGCTGGCCGCCCCCGGAATCAGACCCGGTACGTCGGCGACGGTGAAGGTGTGGTTCTCCACCCGTACGACGCCGAGATTCGGCACCAGGGTGGTGAACGGGTAGTCGGCGATCTTCGGCTTGGCGGCCGAGATCACCGAGATCAGCGACGACTTGCCGGCCGAGGGGAAGCCGACCAGGCCAACGTCGGCGACGCTCTTGAGCTCCAGCACGACGTCCATCTCGTCGCCCGGCTCGCCCAGCTCGGCGAAGCCGGGGGCCTTGCGCCGGGCGTTTGCCAGCGACGCGTTGCCGCGACCGCCACGACCGCCACGGGCCACCTCGAAGGTGGTGCCGGCACCGGTCAGGTCGGCCAGCACCTCCCCGTCGGTGCTGAGCACCACCGTGCCGGCCGGCACCTTGAGGACCAGGTTGCCGCCGTTGGCGCCGTCCCGGTTCGAGCCGGCGCCACCCTTGCCGTTGTCGGCCTTGATGTGCGGCCGGAAATGGAAGTCGAGCAGGGTGTGCACCTGCGGGTCGACGACCAGCGAGACGCTGCCGCCGTGCCCGCCGTTGCCGCCGTCGGGGCCACCGAACGGCTTGAACTTCTCCCGGTGGATGGAGACGCAGCCGTGCCCGCCGTCGCCGGCCCGCAGGTGCAGGACGACCCGGTCAACGAAGGTAATCACGACGCCAATCCTCTCCGCGAGGTCCATCCCCGCGACAACAAGCCTGCCACGCAAACGACGAAGCGGGCCGGGACACTCAGGTCCGCGGCCCGCTTCGCCGAATGGAGAAGCTAACTACTGCGCCACCGGCACAACGCTGATGACCTTGCGGCCACGCTTGGTGCCGAACTGGACCGCACCCGGGGCGAGCGCGAAGAGCGTGTCGTCACCGCCCCGTCCGACCAGGTCCCCGGGGTGGAACTTGGTGCCGCGCTGGCGGATCAGGATCTCGCCGGCGCTGACAACCTGACCACCGAACCGCTTGACGCCGAGCCGCTGCGCCGCGGAGTCGCGACCGTTCCGCGAGCTGGACGCACCCTTTTTGTGAGCCATCTGAGGACGACCTTACTTTCCGCTGGGTTCTTACCGCCGAACTTACTTACCGCTGGAGATTCCGGTCACCTTGACCTGAGTCAGCGGCTGACGGTGCCCCTGACGCTTGTGGTAGCCGGTCTTGTTCTTGAACTTGTGGATCCGGATCTTCGGGCCCTTGGTGTGGGCGGCGATCTCGCCGGAAACCGCGACCTTGGCGAGCTTGGCCGCGTCGGTCACCAGGTCGGTACCGTCGACGAGAAGCACCGCGGAGAGCGTCACCGCGTCGCCAGGCTCACCGACGAGCTTCTCGACCTCGATCACGTCGCCCTCGGCGACCTTGTACTGCTTGCCGCCGGTCTTGACGATCGCGTACATCGGAGGCGGACTCCCTGTCGTTGAGGCTGCTGGAATGCTGTTCGCGGCTGCTCGCCACAACCGCACGGATGCGGGGCGGGCACGCGACAGCTTGGCGCCAAAGGTGCGCCGCAGGCAAGCGTACGCCATGCTCCGCCCGGCACTCAAACCGGCCCGGCCGGTCAGACCCCGCAGAGCGTCTCGATCCGCTGGTTCAACTCGTCCAACCTGATCTCGTTGATCGAGTTCAGCTCGGGCTTCATCGAACCGATCTGGGTGGCCAACTCGGTCAGCACGCTCTTGAGCGTGGGATCCGAGGCCCTGGAGGAGTGCTCCTTCAGTGCGCTGGTCCAGTTGGCCAGGCCCCGCTCGGCCCGGGTCTTGGCCGCCGTGGCGGCAGCGGTGTCGCCGTCCCCGGTCGCCTGCATCATCGCCATCAGGTCGGTCACGAAGGCCGTACCCGAATCGGTGTTGGTCTTCAGCGCGGCGGCGCAGACCTCCTTGGCGTTGCCGCCGGCCGGTCCGGTCACCGAGGGAATCGGGTTGGCCGGGTTGGCCGGACCACCGGGACCAGCCGAGGGGGCTCCGGCGCCGTTCGACGGCCCCGGGGTGCCCGACGGTCCCGGCACACCCGGTGTCGACGCCCCCGGATCAGCCGACGTCGTGGCGCTCGGGGCCTGCCCCTCCGTACGGGGACGTTCGGCGGCGCAGCCGGAGCCGGCCAGCAGCACGGCGGTGAGCAGGGCGGTGGTGATGACGGCGGCCGGCAGCGGGCGTCGCATCTGATCTCCTCGCAAGGGGGTGCGGATAGTAAGGAACCCCTTCCGGTCGCGGTGTGGCGGGGAAGGGGCCCTTCTCAGCGCTCGGCCCTCAGTGCACCGCACCGGCGCGCGGTGCGCAACCGGTGCGGGGCACATGATCGATCAAGTCTGCGTACGACCGGGGAGTCGGAGTGGTTCAGGGACGGGTACGGCGGCGCGTACCGCCCCGGCGGGACCGGCGCCGACCACCACCGGCACCACCCTCCAGATCACCGTCGGCGTCCGGCTCACCGTCGTCGGCGAGCGCGTCCGGGTCGTCCGCACCGGCCAGCCGGGCCGATCCGGTCTGCAGGTCGTCGGTCTCCTCCGCCGGCTCGGGCTGGTCGACCTCGTAGCGGGAGAGGTCGTACCCCATGGTGTCGTCCTCGTCCGCCACCTCGACCACGACCCGCTCCGGAACCGCGCTCTTGCGGGCCCGGCTGCGCCGGCTGACCGTCGGGGTCTCCGGTGCGGTCGCGCTCGGCGCGGCACTGGTCGGTACGGACGCCGAGGCGACCGCCTTGACCTTGTCGCCGCCGCCGGTGGTGGTGGTGGTGGTGGTGGTGGAGCTGGTGCCGACGCGGGGCTTCTCCGGGACCGGCTCGGTGTGGATGATCACACCGCGGCCCTTGCAGCAGTCGCAGGTCTCGCTGAATGCCTCGAGCAGCCCGGCGCCGATCCGCTTACGGGTCATCTGCACCAGACCGAGCGAGGTGATCTCGGTGACCTGGTGCTTGGTCCGGTCCCGGCCGAGGCACTCGGTGAGCCGGCGCAGCACCAGCTCACGGTTGGACTCCAGCACCATGTCGATGAAGTCGATCACAACGATGCCACCGAGGTCCCGCAACCGGAGCTGCCGGACGATCTCCTCGGCCGCCTCCAGGTTGTTCCGGGTGACGGTCTCCTCGAGGTTGCCGCCGGCACCGGTGTACTTGCCGGTGTTGACGTCGACCACGGTCATCGCCTCGGTCCGGTCGATCACCAGGTGACCGCCGGAGGGGAGGTAGACCTTACGGTCCAGCCCCTTGAGGATCTGCTCGTCGATCCGACGCTCGACGAAGACGTCCGCCGTGCCGGTGTGCCGGTGCAGCCGGGCCACCAGGTCGGGCGAGACGTGCGCGAGGTACGACTCGACCATCCCGTACGCCTCGTCGCCCTGCACGACCAGCTCGCGGAAGTCCTCGTTGAAGAGGTCCCGGACCACCCGGATGACCAGGTCGGGCTCCTCGTAGAGCAGAGCCGGGGCACCGCCCTCGGCGGCCCGCGCCTGGATGTCCTCCCACTGCGCCTGGAGCCGCTTGACGTCCCGGGCCAGCTCGTCCTCACTCGCCCCCTCGGCGGCGGTACGGACGATCACGCCAGCACCGTCCGGGACCAGCTTCTTGAGTACGTCACGAAGCCGCTTGCGCTCGGTGTCCGGCAGCTTGCGGCTGATCCCGGAGGCGTTGCCGTGCGGCACGTAGACCAGGTGCCGACCGGAGAGGGCGATGTGGCTGGTCAGCCGGGCACCCTTGTGCCCGATCGGGTCCTTGGTGACCTGGACCAGCACCGCGTCGCCGGAGCGGAGTGCGTGCTCGATCGAGCGGGCCCGCCCCTCCAGGCCGCTCATGTCCCAGTTGACCTCACCGGCGTAGAGCACGGCGTTGCGGCCGCGGCCGACGTCGACGAACGCCGCCTCCATGCTCGGCAGGACGTTCTGCACCTTGCCCAGGTAGACGTTGCCGGCCATGGTGCCCGAGGTGGCCCGGGTGACGTAGTGCTCGACCAGCACCCCGTCCTCGAGCACGGCGATCTGGGTACGGTCGCCACGCTGGCGGACCACCATCACCCGGTCGACCGCCTCGCGGCGGGCCAGGAACTCCGACTCGCTCAGGATCGGCGGCCGGGTACGGCGCTGCTCGCGCCCGTCCCGGCGGCGCTGCCGCTTGGCTTCCAGCCGGGTCGACCCGGAGACGCCCTGCACCTCGTCGGCGGTCCGGCGCGGCTCGCGGATCTTGACGACGGTGTGCACACCGTCCTCGGCGCCGCCCTCCGTGGTGTCCCCCGCGCCCTTGCGCCGCCGACGGCGACGCCGACGGGTCAGCCCGTCGCCCCCCTCGGCCTCGTCTTCCTCGTCCTCTTCGGCCTCGGCCTCGGCCTCTGCCTGCGCCGGCTCCTCGGCCTCGTCCTCGTCGAGTTCGTCGGTCGGGCCCTTGCCCCGGCCGCGACCTCGGCGGCCCCGGCGACGGCGACGGCGGCCACCGGCCTCGTCGTCGTCTTCCTCGTCCTCGTCTTCCAGCTCGATCGGCTCCGGCTCGCCGGTCAGGGCGTCCGTGACGGTCTCGACCGGCTCGTTCGCAAGCTCCGCGGCCTCACCGGTACGGCGGCCACGCCGCCGGCGCCGGGTCGGCTCGACCGGCTCGAGGTCGGTCTCGTCGACGTCGACGGCCTCGGCCGGCACGATGACCGCCTCGGTCGGCGCGACGGGTGGGGTGGTCGGCCGGGCCGGGGGGATCTCCGGTTCCGGTGCCATGAAGAGCACGGTCGGCGCGGAGAGGGCGGCTCGACGGCGCCGGGTACGGGGCGCCTCCTCGACCGGTTCGGCCAGGTCAGAGGTGCTCGGCTCGGTCCCGGCGGTCGGCGGTACGGCGACGCCCGGCGGCACGGACTCGCCGGTCAGGGCGGCGGTGCCGAGTTCGTCGGACTCCTCCACGGCAGGGGTGGGTGCACCCGGTTCGGTGACCGGCTCCGCCGGAGGGCTCACCGGCTCGGCCTCGGCCGCCGGTGGCACGACCTTGCGTCGTCGGGTGCGGGTCACCTTGACCGGTGGAGTGGTTTCGGCCGGTTCGGCCGGGGTGGTCTGCGCCGGCCCGGCCTCGATCGAGGCGCTCCCGGTCTCCTGGGTCGAGTCGCCGCCCGAGGCGGTGAGTTCGGGGTCGGCGGTGCCGGTGGTCCCGAGCTCGCCGACCGGCGCGGCGGATTCGTCACGTTTGTCGGCGGTGGTCGCCTTCCGGCGGCGCCGGGTGACCTTCGGGGCCGGTTCGGTGTCGGCCGCGACGGGCGCGAACACCTCTGCCTGGGGTGCCTCGTCGGAGCCGGCGCGGGCATCGGCCGGCGCCTCGACCGGAGCCCCGGCCTGGGCCGGTTCCGCGGTGGCGGCCGGGGTACGGCGCCGGGTGGTACGAGTGCGCCGCACGGGCGCGCTGTCAGTGGTCTCGGCGGGGTCGCCGGCCGGCTGTGCGCCGGTCCGTTCGCCGCCCTCGGGCTCGTTGTCGAGCATTGGACGTTCTCCAGTTCTGGCCGCCCCGGGCGCGGGTGAGCGCTGCCACGCAGGGTTGCCGCAAAGGTGTACCCGGCAGCGCGTCAGGTGCACGGGCTACCGAAGTCTGGCTAACTGAGCGCTGGCCGGAAACCGGCTAACGTTCACCGATGGTTCGCCCCGTCGCGGTCCGCCTCCAACGGATCCACGATCGCCCCCTGCGCGGTCAACGTGCCCTGCGCCAGCCGGGTCGCCCTTGACGGCACCGGCGGCTCCAGGTCGGCCACCACGCGGAGGCCGGAAAGGACATCATCGGGTCGTACGGACGGAGTGACCTGCCGTATGACTAGGTCGAGTATCGCACACGGTACGCCCACGACCTCGGAAGGTGCCCCAGTCTGGTCGATCACATCGATCCTGTTGACTGCCTCACGAGCGTCGAAAGTGCGGCGCCCCTGCTTGGTCAACCGCTCGACCAGCACCTCGGAAGAGGCCCAGAACTTCTCCACGGCCTGTCGCGCCAGCTCCGGCTCGACACCGGGCAACTCGATGCGCCAGTGCGACGCGTCGATCCGGTCGGCCAGGCTCCCGCCCTGGGCCACCACCACCTCGATCACGTCCAGACCGGGTGAGAGGGCGGCGTCGAGCGCGAGCCGGAGCGTGGTCGGGTCGACCTCGTCCTGTAGCCCGACCTCCAGGTACTCCGCCTCGCTGGCCGTACCGGTGGGGGCCGCGCTGGCGTACGAGATCTTGGGGTGCGGGGTGAATCCCTGGGAGAAGGCCACTGGTACGCCGGCCCGGCGCAGGGCACGTTCGAAGGCCCGGGCGAAGTCACGGTGCGAGGTGAACCGGAGCGGCCCTCGCTTGGCGTACCTGATCCGGATCCGCTGTACGACCGGCGCCTGACCGCCCTCTGGCTGGTTCTTCTTGCTGATCGTGGTGCTCCTCGGTGTGGCGGCCGGTGGAGAAGGTCGTCCGACCGCAGCGGTTGGGTACGGCCGGAGGCGGCCGACGGCGGCCCGGGTCAGGCGCCGGTTGGCACCCGCAGCCCGGTGTTGACCGGAGTGAGTGGCAGCAACTTCTTGCCGGTCGGCCCGATCTGGATCTCGGTGTCCATCGAGGGACAGACACCGCAGTCGAAACACGGGGTCCACCGGCAGTCATCCTGTTCGAACTCGGACATCGAGTCCTGCCAGTCCTGCCAGAGCCAGTCCTTGTCCAGGCCGGAGTCGAGGTGGTCCCAGGGGAGCACCTCGAGTTCCTCGCGCTCGCGGGTGGTGTACCAGCCAAGGTCGACGCCGAAGGTCGGCAGTACCTCGGTGGCGGCGGTCACCCAGCGCTGGTAGGAGAAGTGCTCGCTCCAGCCGTCGAACCGGCCGCCGTCCTCCCAGACCCGGCGGATGACCGCGCCGACCCGCCGGTCGCCTCGGGAGAGCAGCCCTTCGATCAGGGACGGCTCACCGTCGTGGTAGCGGAAACCGATCGCCCGGCCGAGCGACCGGTCCGAGTTGATCGCCTGCTTGAGCAGCCGGAGCCGGTTGTCGATCACCTCCGGGGTTTCCATCTTCGCCCACTGGAACGGGGTGTGCGGTTTCGGTACGAAACCGCCGATGGAGACGGTGCAGCGAATGTCCTTCGACCCGGTCGCCGCCCGCCCGGCCTTGATCACCTCGTGCGCGAGGCGGGCGATCTGCAGCACGTCCTCGTCGGTCTCGGTGGGTAGCCCGCACATGAAGTAGAGCTTCACCTGCCGCCAGCCGTTGGTGTACGCGGTGACCACGGTGCGGATGAGGTCCTCCTCCGACACCATCTTGTTGATCACCTTGCGGATCCGCTCCGAGCCACCCTCCGGGGCGAAGGTCAGCCCGGTCCGCCGCCCGTTACGGGAGAGTTCCTGGGCCAGGTCGATGTTGAACGCGTCGACCCGGGTCGAAGGCAGGGAGAGCGAGACGTTCGTGCCGGCGTACTGCTCGGCCAGACCGGAGCACATGTCGCCGATCTCCGAGTGGTCGGCCGACGAGAGCGAGAGCAGTCCGACCTCGTGGAAGCCGGAGAACTCCAGCCCCTCCTTCACCATCTGGCCGACGGTGGTGATCGAACGTTCCCGTACCGGGCGGGTGATCATGCCGGCCTGGCAGAACCGGCAACCCCGGGTGCAACCCCGGAAGATCTCCACCGCGTACCGCTCGTGCACCGTCTCGGCGAGCGGGACCAACGGCTTCTTCGGGTACGGCCAGGCGTCGAGATCCATGGTGGTGCGCTTGTGCACCCGGAACGGGACGTCCGGGCGGTTCGGCACGACCCGCTGGATCCGGCCGTCGGGCAGGTAGTCGACGTCGTAGAACCGGGGTACGTAGACGCTCTCCGTACGGGCCAGCCGCAGCAGCAGCTCGTCCCGCCCGCCGGGCGAGCCCTCGTTCTTCCACTGCCGCACGATCGCGGTGATCTCCAGGACGGCTTCCTCGCCGTCACCGAGCACCGCCGCGTCGATGAAGTCCGCGATCGGCTCCGGGTTGAACGCGGCGTGCCCGCCGGCCACGATCACCGGGTCGGCGTCGGTCCGGTCGGCCGCCAGCATCGGCATGCCGGCCAGGTCGATCGCGGTGAGCAGGTTGGTGTAGCCGAGTTCGGTGCTGAACGAGATACCGAAGAGGTCGAAACTGCCGACCGGGCGGTGCGCCTCGACGGTGAACTGGGGCACCCGGTGCTCGCGCATCAGCTTTTCCAGGTCCGGCCAGACCGCGTACGTCCGCTCGGCGAGCACGTCGGGCTGCTCGTTGAGCACCTCGTAGAGGATCTGTACGCCCTGGTTGGGCAGACCCACCTCGTACGCGTCCGGATACATCAGCGCCCACCGGACGGTCGCCGACTCCCACTCCTTGACCACCGCGCCCAACTCGCCACCCACGTACTGGATGGGCTTGCTGACCTGCGGCAGCAGTGGCTCAAGCTGCGGCCAGATGCTGTTGCTGTGGCCGGTGGTGGTCGTCGGGACGCTCATGACCGCCAAGGGTACGCGGCGCGCCGCCGGCTCCCGTCGCCTGCCGGGCAGCCCGGTCACCGGTGTGTCCCACGGGACTCCTGATCCTTCCGGCGAGCAGTGACTGCTGTGACCATCGGTGCCGGAGTGGCCAGCCGGTACTAACCTCGTACGGGCGCGCGAGAGGAGAACGTCCTGATGCCGGAGCCGCAGCCGGAACACACCCCACCGGCAGGCCAGTCCCGACCCTCGGGGTCGGAGCAGGAAACCGTCTCCGAACCGGAGCAGAAGACCGCCACCACGCCCGAACCGGCCCGGACGCCGGAGCAGCCGACGCCCGCAACGGAACAGGCGGACCCGCCGAAGGCGGAACACGCCACACCCACACCGGAACAGGCTGCCCCGCCGTCGCCCGAGCCGGCGCGGCAGGACGGGCCGCAGGCGCCGGTGACCAGGGCAGACGAACCGGTGACGAAGGTCGACGAGGCGGTGGCCGGGCCGGACGAACCGTCGACCGAGCCGGTCGCACCGCGCTGGACCGGGTCGGCGGCGGTGCCGCAGCCAGTTCCGAAGCAGCGCCGGGGCCGGGGCCGGGGCGTACCGGTCCCGCCCGACCCGACCAGGGAACTGCCGGCACGGGAGCGGGACGAACAGGGTCGGGGCGAACGGGATCACGACCGGCAACCGGACCACGACACGCCGGTGGACCCGTGGGCCGCCGCCGACCCCGAACCGTGGGCGGCGCACGTGGCGTCACTCTCACCGGCGGAGCCGTACCGGTCGGGGTCACCGGCGGAGCCGTACCGGTCGGGGTCACCGCATCCGCCGCTGCGGCCGTACCCGGCGACGAGCCCCTTCCCGACCGACCCGGCGCCGGCCCCACCGGCCGCCGCCGGACCACCGTCGCCGCCACCCCCGCCGGCCGCGCCGCCGCCGGCCCCGGTGGTGAAGGTGCCCGCACAGACCCGGCGCGGACGCCAGGAGAAGGCGAACCGACCTCCGGGGTACGGACCGACGAGCGCGCCGCCACCGGGTTGGCGCGCACCGCCCGGCTACGTCGCGGTCACCGAACGACGGCGGCGGCGCTGGCCCCGGGTGATGCTCATGCTCTCGCTGCTGACCGTCGCCTGCTGCTGCGGTGCGCCGGCCTGGTTCGCCAAGCCGATGTGGGAGCAGTACCCGGTCAACGCCACGCTCCCGGCCGAACTGGCCGACCTGCGCAAACGGGAGGACGGGGCGAGCGAACAGGTCGCGAATCAACTCAAGGAGGAGTTGACCACAAAGAACCTGCTCGCCGAGACCTTCGCCGGGGTCTACACCGACCCGGACGGCAAGGTGGTCACGATCTTCGGCAGCACCGGGTTCCAGTGGAACCCGGAACAGGCTCTCGACGCCGAGATGTCGCGGTTGACGGACGAGTACACGTTGCACGACATCACCGCGGTGGAAACCGGGGTACGGGGTGAATTCCAGCGTTGCGGGATCGGCGAGGCGCGGGGTGCGGACGTGGTCGTCTGCACCTGGGCCGACCACGGCAGCCTCGGCACCGCCCTGTTCACCCGACTGTCCGTCGAGGACAGTGCGAACCTGCTCCCCCGGCTACGCGCGGAGATAATCACGAAGGCCTGACCATACGTTATGTGACCGGAGACACAGTCGATTCATGGCGTAGCTACGGGAGGAATCCGTCAGGCGGCGCACAATCGGGTGATGCCGCGGCGCTGGATCTTCGCTGACCAACTCGGGCCGCACTTCCTCGACGACCGGCACCAGCCACTCCTGCTGATCGAGTCGAAAGCCGTCTTCCGCCGCCGCGCCTTCCACCGGCAGAAGGCCCACCTGGTCCTCTCCGCGCTTCGCCACCGCGCCGCCGAACTCGGCGACCAGGCTCTCCACCTACGGACCGAGACCTACCGGGAAGGGCTTGCCAGGGTCCGGGAACCGGTCGAGGTCAACCACCCGACCTCCCGGCGCGCACGTGACCTGGTCCGGTCACTGGACCGGGTCAGGGTCCTGCCGCCCCGGGGATTCGTCACCACCACCGAGGACTTCACCGCCTGGGCGGACGAACGGCGCGGTGCGATGCGGCTGGACGACTTCTACCGGTACGCACGCCGGCACCACCGGGTGCTGCTCGACGGCGACGAACCCGCCGGTGGCCGGTGGAGTCTCGACGCGGAGAACCGGCAGCCGCCACCGAAGGGTTCCGAACGGCTCGACGTACCACCGCCACCGATGCCGGAAGAGGACGACATCGACGCCGAGGTCCGGCACGACCTGGACCGCTGGGCGGCGGAGGGGATCCGCTTCGTCGGCCGGGACGGTCCCCGGCTCTTCCCCGCCACCCGCGCCGAGGCCACCACCCGGCTACACCACTTCCTGCGTCACCGGTTGCCGAAGTTCGGGCCGTACGAGGACGCGATGCTCGCCACCGACCCGTTCATGGCGCACAGCCTGCTCTCCTCCTCGTTCAACCTCGGTCTGCTCGACCCGATGGACGCGATCCGGGGCGCCGAGGAGGCGTACCGGACGGGAGACGCGCCACTGTCCAGCGTGGAGGGCTTCGTCCGGCAACTGCTCGGCTGGCGGGACTTCGCCTGGCACCTCTACTGGTACTTCGAGGCCGGCCACCGCCGATCCGACGGCCTCGGCGCGCGCCGGTCGGTGCCCTCCTGGTTCGCCGACCTGGACGCCGATTCGGTACGGGCCCGCTGCCTCTCCGACGTGCTGGCCGGGGTCCGGGATCGCGGCTGGGTGCACCACATCCCCCGGCTGATGGTGCTCGGCAACTACGCGATACAACGCGGCTGGCGGCCGTCGGAGCTGGTCGACTGGTTCCACCGCTCGTTCGTCGACGGTCACGAATGGGCGATGACGGCCAACGTGGTCGGCATGAGCCAGTACGCCGACCTGGGTCAGCTGAGCACCAGGCCGTACGCCGCCAGCGGCGAGTACGTCAACCGGATGAGCGACTACTGCGGCGGCTGCCCGTACGACCCCAAACGGCGGCACGGCGAAACCGCCTGCCCGTACACCGGCGGTTACTGGGTCTTCCTGGACCGCACCCGCGAACGTCTGCCGAGCAGCGCCCGGATGGTGCGCAGCCTGCGCCAACTCGATCGACTGGACGACCTGCCCGCGATCAAGGAACAGGAGCGCAAACGCGGGTCGCAGGCACCGTGACCGCTCGTCGTGAGCGCCTGTGCGGGGCTACTCCCCGACCGGGTCGGCGGTGGGGGCGTTGCGGGCCGGGGCGTATCGCGGCACGTACTCCTGCCCGGTGAGCCGCTGGATCTCGGCCATCAGCTCGTCGGTGACCTCACGCAGCGAGGAGCGGTCGTCCCCCCGGCCGGTGACGTCGATCGGCTTACCGAAGCGCACCGTCACGCCACGTACGTACGGGCGGGGCACCCGGACACCGATCGGCTGCACCCGGTCGGTTCCGATCATGCCGACCGGGATGATCGGAACACCGGCCGCCATCGCCAGCCGGGCCGTGCCGGTACGCCCCCGGTAGAGCCGACCGTCGGGCGATCGGGTCCCCTCGGGGTAGATCGCCACCAGGTCACCGCCGCGCAGGACCGGAATCGCCCCGTCGAACGCCGAGAGCGCGGCCCGCCCACCGCCACGTTCGACCCGGATGGCGCCGAGGCCACCGATCACGGACCGGCTCAGCCAGCCCCGGAATCCGGTCCCGGTGAAATACTCCGCCTTGGCCCAGAAGGCGATGTGACGGGGCACCACCGAACCGAGGAAGAGCTCGTCGGCGACCGAGAGGTGATTGCCGGCGATGATCGCACCGCCGGTGGTGGGAACGTTCTCCAGCCCTTCGACAGTGGGCCGCCAGACCACGTTCATCGCCGTGCCGACGGTAACTTTGCCGACGGTGTAGAGCAGCGGCACGCGGCCTCCCCTGGTCAGCGCCGGGCCCACCGGTCGCGGCGGCCCTCGCCGCCGCACCGATGGTAGGCCAGACCCGCTCCGACTTCAGCATCGCCGGCGCCCGATCTCACGCAGTGCCAACCGACGCACCCCCGCACGCCGGCTCCGGCGGTTAGGAAGGGCCCCTTCCTATACAAAATGCGATAACAAGGGGCCCTTCCTTACCTCAGACGCGGGTGACGGTGACGGCTACCGGTACGCCCTCGCCGACCTCGCCGGTGAAAGCGTCCGGCGGCAGTTCGCCGGTCGTGGCGGTGAGCACGATCGCGTCGGCGAGCACCTCGGCGGAGACGAAGTCGCGGTACGCCTCGACTGCCGCCACCACCTCCGACCCGGCGGCGAGCGCCACCTCGATCCGGTCCGACACGTCCAGGTCAGCCGCCCGACGGGCCTGCTGCACCACCCGGACCACGTCCCGGGCGAGTCCCTCGGCGGCGAGTTCGGCGGTGACGGTGGTGTCCAGCACCACCACCCCCTCGCCGCCCGGCAGCGGGGCCGAGTGTTCGACGTCGGCGGCGACCAGACGCAGCTCGTACTCGCCCTCCTGGAGGGTGACCCCGGCGGCGACCGGAACACCGTCGACCAGCGACCAGTCGCCCGCCTTCACCGCCTTGATCACCGTCTGCACCTGACCGCCGAGGCGGGGGCCGAGCGCCCGGGGCACCACCGTGAGCACCTGCTCGCAGTAGCCGGCGAGTTCGGTGGTGAAGAGCACCGTCTTGACGTTGACCTCGTCGGCGATCAGGTCGGCGAACGGCTCCAGGTCGGCCGCGTTCGAGCTGGCGACGGTGAGCGACGACAGCGGCAGCCGGACCCGCAGGCCCTTCGCCTTGCGCAGCGACAGCGCCACCGAGCAGACCGTACGGGCGTCGTCCATCGCCGCGACCAGGGCGTGGTCGGCCGGGAACTCGGCCGCGTCCGGCCAGTCGGTCAGGTGCACCGAGCGCTCCCCGGTCAACCCGCGCCAGATCTCCTCGGCGGTCAGCGGCGCCAGCGGCGCGACCACCCGGCAGAGGGTTTCCAGCACCGTGTAGAGGGTGTCGAACGCCCGACGGTCACCGGACCAGAACCGGTCCCGGGAACGACGGACGTACCAGTTGGTGAGGGCGTCGAGGAACGACCGGACGGTGGCGCAGGCCCCGGAGATGTCGTACTCGTCGAGCTGGGCCTGCACCGTGGTGACCAGTTCACCGGTCTTGGCCAGCACGTACCGGTCCAGCAGTCCACCGGCGGCACTGCTGGCGCCCTCCTCCTCGGCGGTCAGCCGCCGCGCCTCGTAACCGTCGGCGTTGGCGTAGAGGGAGAAGAAGTACCAGACGTTCCAGAGCGGAAGCAGCACCTGGCGTACCGCGTCCCGGATGCCGACCTCGGTCACCGGCATGTCGCCGCCGCGCAGCACCGGCGAGGACATGAGCATCCAGCGCATCGCGTCCGAGCCGTAACTGTCGAAGACGCCGTACACGTCGGGGTAGTTGTTCAGGCTCTTGGACATCTTGCGGCCGTCGCCGCCCTGGAGGATGCCGTGCGCCAGGCAGTTACGGAACGCGGGCCGGTCGAAGAGCGCCGTGGCCAGCACGTGCATGGTGTAGAACCAGCCCCGGGTCTGGCCGATGTACTCGACGATGAAGTCACCCGGGTAGTGGTCCTCGAACCAGTCGCGGTTCTCGAACGGGTAGTGCACCTGGGCGAACGGCATCGAGCCGGACTCGAACCAGCAGTCCAGCACCTCCGGCACCCGACGCATCATCGACTTACCGGTCGGGTCGTCCGGGTTCGGCCGGACCAGGTCGTCCACCACCGGCCGGTGCAGGTCGGTCACCCGTACGCCGAAGTCCCGCTCAAGTTCGTCGAGCGAACCGTAGACGTCGACCCGGGGGTAGTTCGGGTCGTCGGACTTCCACACCGGGATCGGCGACCCCCAGAAGCGGTTCCGGCTGATCGACCAGTCCCGGGCATTCGCCAGCCACTTGCCGAACGAACCGTCCTTGACGTGCCCCGGAGTCCAGTTGATCTCCTGGTTCAGTTCGACCATCCGGTCCCGGAACCGGGTCACCTCGACGAACCAGGAGGAGACGGCCTTGTAGATCAGCGGGGTGTCGCAGCGCCAGCAGTGCGGGTACGAGTGGGTGTACGTGTCCTGCCGCAGCACCACCCCCCGGTCCTTCAGCTCGCGGATCACCGGCTTGTTCACGTCGAAGACCTGCTCGCCCTGGTACCGGGGGACGAGCGCGGTGAACCGGGCGTGGTCGTCCACGGTGACGATGGTCGGGATGCCGGCGGCGTTGCAGGTGTTCTGGTCGTCCTCGCCGAAGGCCGGGGCGAGGTGCACCACGCCGGTGCCGTCCTCGGTGGTGACAAAATCGGCGCCGAGAACCTGGAAGGCGTTCGGGCCACCGGCCTCGACCAGGAAGTCGTAGAGCGGGGTGTAGCGGCGTCCGACCAGGTCACGGCCGTACACCGTGCCGATCTGGGTGAACCCTTCCAGCTCCTTGGCGTACGCGGCCACGCGGGCGGCGCCGAGGATGTACCGCTCGCCGTCGCGCTCGAGTACGGCGTACTCGATGTCGGGGCCGACCGCGAGCGCCAGGTTCGACGGCAGCGTCCACGGGGTGGTGGTCCAGACACCGATCTTCTCGCCGGGCTGGCCGTCGGCGGTCGGGTCGAGCTGGAACCAGACGGTCAGCGTCGGGTCGTGCCGGTCCCGGTAGACGTCGTCCATCCGGGTCTCGGTGTTCGACAGCGGCGTCTCGCAGCGCATGCAGTACGCCAGCACCCGGAAGCCCTCGTAGATCAGACCCTTCTTGTGCAGGGTCTGGAAGGCCCACATGACGCTTTCCATGTAGTCCACGTCGAGGGTCTTGTAGTCGTTCCCGAAGTCGACCCAGCGCGCCTGTCGCGTTACGTACCGTTCCCAATCCTGGGTGTACTGCAACACGGAGGTACGGCAGACGTCGTTGAACTTCGCCACTCCGAGGTCGAGGATCTCGGCCTTGGTGGTGATGCCGAGCTGCCGCTCGGCGACCACCTCGGCGGGCAGGCCGTGGGTGTCCCAGCCGAACCGCCGTTCGACCCGCCGGCCGCGCATCGTCTGGTAGCGCGGCACCACGTCCTTGACGTAGCCGGTGAAGAGGTGACCGTAGTGCGGCAGGCCGTTGGCGAACGGCGGGCCGTCGTAGAAGACGTACTCGTTCGAGCCGTTGGCGCCGGCCGACCGCTGCTCGACGCTCGCCTCGAACGTCTTGTCGGCGGTCCAGTGCTCCAGCACCCGGCGCTCGACCGCGGGCAGGTCGGGGCTCGCCGGTACGCCGGTGCCGTCGGGGGCGTGCTTGGGATACGCCATCGGGGGTCGCTCTCCTCGTGCAGCTCACTCTCAGTGGACTGCGAGGACGAGCCGAACGGTACGCCGGCCAGCCGGCGCGCCGCGTGACCCGCGGTACCACCCCGCTTGACGGTCAGGGTCGACCGCCCGCTCGTTGGTCGGCTGTGACGGGCCGGACCCGTCCGGTTCTACTCCGCCGGTCGCCCCGCACCGGGACGCCCGTCGTTTCTTCCGGAGGCTCGCCGGTGATGGCCGGGTCGTCGCCTGTGCCCCCAGCTTACCCGTCCCCCCACCCCACCCGCCTCCGAGTAACCCGCAGGGTAAGGAAGGGCCCCCTATTATCGTTTTCCGTTATATAAGGGCCCCTTCCTAACGCCGTAGGGCGGGAGGGGCGCCTGCCCCACCACACGGGGGTGGGGCAGGCCGGGATGGCTCAGCGCGGCGCGGCGAGCGTGGTCGACCAGAGGGACCGGCCGTCGCGGTCACGCAAATGCACGGTCAACTCTTTCGACCGGCCGTCGATGGCGACCTCGCCGAAGTGCTGGAAACCGTCGGCGGGCGAGGTGTTGGCAGCCGGCGGGGCGTTGACGAAGACCGCCTTCGGGCCGAAGGTCCCGTCCAGCGCGTTCGGGCCGAACGCACCCGCGTGCGCCGGCCCGGAGACGAACTCCCAGAACGGGGTGAAGTCGCGTACGGCGGCGCGTACCGGGTCGTAGTGGTGGGCCGCCGTGTAGTGCACGTCGGCGGTGACGAAGACGATGCCGCTCACGCCACCCCGGTGCGCGGCCCGCAGCACCTCGGCGAACTCCAGCTCACGCCCGGCGGGCAGCCCGTTGTCGCCCTGCGCCACCCCTTCCTGGGCGGTCGCGCCGTCCGGTACGACCAGCCCGATCGGCAGATCGTTGGCGATCACCTTCCAGGTCGCCCGGGACTGCTTCAGCTCCCGGATCAACCATTCCCGCTGCGCCCGACCGAGCAGGCCACGGTCCGCGTCGGCGTACGTGTTGCCGTCGTTCGGGTCCTTGTACGTCCGCATGTCCAGCACGAACACGTCCAGCAGCGGCCCGTACGACAGCCGCCGGTAGAGCCGTCCGTCGCCGGGGGTCGGCAGCCACTCGTGGAACGCCTGGCGGGCCCGGGCGGCGAGCACGTCGACCCGCTTCTCGGTGTAGCGGTCGTCGGCGAGGATCTCGCCCGGGTACCAGTTGTTTGTCACCTCGTGGTCGTCCCACTGGTTGATCTGCGGCACCTCCGCCGCGAACGCCCGCAGGTGCTCGTCGAGCAGGTTGTACGCGAACTGGCCCCGGTACTCGGTGAGCGTCTCGGCGACCTTGCTCTTCTCGGGGGTGACCAGGTTGCGCCAGATCCGCCCGTCCGGCAGCGTCACCGTCTCCGCGAGGGGCCCGTCGGAGTAGACGGTGTCGCCGCTGCACAGGTAGAAATCCGGCCGGACCTTCCGCATCGACTCGAAGATCTTCATGCCGTCGAAGTCGGACGAGATGCCCCAGCCCTGGCCGACGATGTCACCGGTCCAGACGAACCGCAGGTCCGACCGGCGGCCGGCGCCCGGGGCGGTGCGCAACGAACCGACCAGCGGTTCGCTGAGCAGGCCCGGCCGGTCCAGGCTCTCGACCCGGACCCGGTAGTGCAGCCGCTCACCGGCGGGCAGGTCACGCAGCCGTACCTTGCCGGTGAAGTCGCCCGACGGCGCCAGCAGCGGCCCCCGGATCTGGCGGGCGCCCCGGAAATCGGGACGGCGGCTGACCTCGACGTGCAGCCGACCGGCCCGGTCCGCCCGGGTCCAGACCACCGCCGAGTCGGCGGTGGCGTCGCCGCTCTGCACCCCGTGGGTGAGCACGGGCCGTCCGCTGGGTCGCCAGGCCGGGGCGGCGGGCGCGCCGGACGCGCCGAGCAGGGCGCCGCCGGCGAGACCGGCGCCGCTGACCAGTCCGGCTCGCAGCAGGGTACGTCGGTCGAGCGAGGTCATTCGTTTCCTCCACGGTCGGTGGGGCATGACCATGGTTGTCTATCGACCCGACGTTGCCCGCCCACCCGGTTCAGGTGACCGATCCCGGAACTGGACGCGAACGACCAGATGACGTGGATCACGTTCGGGGTCCGTCACACCCTCGCCCGCTTCCCCGTCAACCCGGCATGAGCAACCGCAACACAGATCGACGGAGGTTCTCGTGACACAGCGGATGAACATGTACCAGGTGGCGCCGGAGGCGTACCGGGCCGTCATGGGCCTGGAGAACTACGTGCAGAGCAACGTCGACCACACCGTCCTGGAACTGGTGAAGCTCCGGGCGTCCATGACCAACGGGTGCGCGTTCTGCGTCGACATGCACAGCAGGGACGCGTTGGCGGCCGGTGAGTCGAACCGCCGGCTCTTCTCCGTCGCCGCCTGGCGGGAGTCGCCCTTCTTCAGTGAGCGGGAACGGGCCGCCCTGGCGTTGACCGACGCGGTGACCCGGCTCGGTGAGCACGGTGTGCCGGACGAGGTCTGGGACGAGGCGAGCAAGGTCTGGTCGGAGAAGGAACTGGCCGACCTGGTGATGGCGATAGCGACCATCAACGTCTGGAACCGGATCGCGGTGACCACCCGGGCGCAGCCGCCGACCGAGGTCTGAGCGGGGTACGCCGGCCGGGCGGCTCGGTGGATGGGGTCACGCTGCCCACCACCGCCCGCCCGGCCGGCACCTGTTGCCGCTACCCGCCCAACACCCGGTCCAGCCGGCGGGCCTCGGTCACCAGTCGACCGCTGCCGCCGCGCGCGACGATTTCGGCCAACTCTGCCCGCAGCGGACCAGGGTCGGCCTTCTCCGCCACCTCGCCTGCCGTACGGGCACCGAGCGCCAGCAGGTCCGGCGCACCCCGTGGGGTGGTGGCGAGCACCGCCGGCAGCGCCGCCTCGATCGCGGCCCAGACCGTCGTCGTGGCACCGGCACGGGCCGCTTCCGCCAGTCCGGTCACCACCCGGGTGAGCTTGATGGTGCCGCCGCCGGCGGCGAGCGCGCCCAACTCCCGGCCGAGTGCGACCCCGTCAAGGTCTCCGGCGGCGGCGAGGGCGAGGAGGGCGTCGACCCCCGCGACCCGGTCCGTCTCGTGCCGGGCCGCCAACGTGTACGCCAGCGCCAGGGTCACCGCGGGTCCGACCGGGCCGGCGGTCTCAGCGAGCAGCGGAAGCAGATCGGCCCCGCGCTGGTCGTTGTCGGCCAGACCGGCGAACGCGGGCAGCGACCACGCCGCGACCACCTCCCGGTGGTTGGGCAGCACCGCCGGCCAGAGCTGGTATTCGGGGTCGCTGAACTCCAGCACCGGCCGGTCCGGAGGGTCGACCTCGAACAGTTCCTGGCCGAGTTCGCCGTGTTGCGTTGCCCCCGGCCGGGTCCCGACCACGACCCGCCGTTCGGGCAACTGGCTCAACTGCCAGTGGTCGAAGAGCCGGACAGCGGGCCGCCGCTGCTCCACCCGTACGGAGACCGGGTGCGGCGCACCGCCGTCGGCGAGCCAGGCCGCCAACCGCAGACCGGCCGGTGAGCGCAGCGCGGCGGCCCGGCTCAACGCGTCGCCGTCGACCTCGGTCGGCACCCGCAGCAACGCCTGTTCCAGGTCGAACCGCCACGGCTGCCAGCCCTCCCGCTCGGCCTGCGCGAGCCGGTCGACCAGCACCGTCGCGTCGAGCTGACCGTTGGCCCGGCTCGGTGTCGCGACCAGCATCGGCACCGGGGAGTGCCGGGTCCGAACCGCCATCTCGGCCACCCGCACGGCCAGCACCCGGCCCGGACCCGGCCCGTACCCGATCTCGGGCAACGCGGCCGGTGCGGTACGGAACGCGGTACGGACGGTGCGGATGGCACTTTCCCAACCGGTGAGCCCGGTGTCGACCCGTACGGCGGCCCGGATCGCCTCGCCGAGCAGTTGCCGGAGCCGGGGTTTCCCTAACACGTGCCCCGTCCTGAACTGGACGTCGTACCGGTCCAGCATCGGGACGAGCGCGTCACGCAACTCCGCCGGTTCGCTCGTGTGGCAGGCGACCAGTCCGGCGAGCACCCGCTCCCAACAGATCATCGAGTCCTGGCTGTGCAGCAGCGCGCCGATCTCCTCGGCCAGTTCGGCGGCGCCGGTCACCGGCGGTGGCATCGGCACCACCAGCGGCATCGGCACCAGCGGCAACCCTGCCGGTACGGCAACCGCTGTCGCCGCCGCCGGACGGCCGAGCACCTCGGCGGCTCGGGCCGGCAGGTCACCGGCGAGTTCGACGGCCTGCTCGGCGAGGCGTTCACGGGTCGCCGGCTGACACTGCGCGGCGTGCCGGAGCACGATGCTGAGCGCGCGCTCCTGCACGTCGAGGGCGTCGTGCCCGAAGGCGACCGCCACCGTCTCCGCCACCTCGCCGGCCCGGTCCCGCTCCCTTCTGGCCACCTGGTCCAACCAGCTCAGCTGGGCCTTGACCAGCATTTTCTCCGGGCGGGCGAGAAGTTGGCCGCTGCTGTGCAACAGGGTGTCCAGTTCCAACCGGCCGGCGTCGTCCACCTGGCGCAGCGCCCGCTGGGCGAGCGCGGCGACGGTCGAGTGGGCGTCCGGCAGCAGCCGCGCGTACTGGGTGACCCGTTCGGCCAGCTCCACCTCGGTCGGCGCCAGCGCGTCGTGCAGCACCACGAACGGGCGCAGCGCGGCCACCCGGTCGCCGCGCAGGAACCGCCCCAGTACGCCGTCGAGCAGCGCCGACCGGTCCACCCGTCCCTCGGCCGCCAGCGCCACCAGCGCGTACGGGACCGCCGGTTGGTCGCTCCAGCGGCGGGTCTGCTGGTCCCAGCCCCGGCGGGCCAGTTCGGTGCCGAGCCCGTCCACCTCGAACAGTCGAGGCAGCAGGAGGTCGAGGTACGGGTCGGTACGCATCCGGTCCAGCAACGGCGGCCGGTCATCGTGGCGGCTCCACCCCAGCAGGTGTCCGAGCCAGCCCCGGACGAACGCGTCGTCGGTGGGTGGGTCGACCCCGGCCTCGGCCAGCAGCCCGGCGACCAGCGCCCATTCTCCCGGGTTCGGGTCCCGGCGGAGCTTGCCGGCGAGGCGCCGGGCCAGGTCACCGAGCCAGGTCAGCTCCCGGACGCGGGCCATCTCGATCAGGTCCGCGACCGGGAGTAGGTGCCACTGTTCGCGCAGGCCGCGGCGACTGAACAGGGCGGCGGCCCGGGCGGCCGAGGGAAGGCAGCCGAATGCGGCGATCGCGACCGCCGGCCCCGGTTGGTGGCTTGCCCACCAGCGCTCGGCGGGCAGGTTCTTGACGTACGCCTCCAGCTCCGGGGCGAACGCCAGGCGCTCCTGCTCGGTGCCGCCCCGGAGCAGCTTGCCGACCACGTCGCTCTTGGCCAGACCGATCGCCCAGCGCAGGTCCGGCCAGTTCAGTTCCGGTTCCCGGTGGATCGCGCTCATGCCCCGATCCCGTCGACGTGGCCGGATCCGGCACCGACCCCGGCCGTTTCCTCCGTGTTCCGCGTGGTCACCAACCGGACCGCGAGTACGTGCTTGCACGGTCCCCGCCCACCCCGGTACTTGGCCCACCAGGGACAGGTGCAGGAACCGACGTCACCGGTGAAGCGGACCTGGTAGCTCTCCTCGCCACTGCGTACGGTCGCCAGGTCACCGCCGACCGACACCGCACCCGACTCCGCCAGTGCCCGCGCGCCGATCAGCCGGGGGTTCATCCGCTCGGCGGCGGCCGCGTCGTACGGCAGCACCCGGTGGAAGTAGCCGGCCTCGGCCACGTCGTAGCCCACCCGTCCGGCGGTGCCGAGTTGGACCAGCGCGGCACGTACCCGCTCGACCGGGAGTCCGGCGGCGTCGGCCAGCGCCGCGATGTCGATCGTCGGGTCCCAGGAGAGGAGCGCGCTGATCAGGTCCGCGTCGTCGCAGACCTCGTCGCCGGCGAGCGCGGCGAGCACCGCGCCCTCACCGGAGAATCCCCGGTGCGGTTGGGGTGACAGGGTCAGCGACAGCCGGAGCGTGGGCGTGCTCAGCTCCCAGGTGCTGGCGACCGGGCCGCTGCCGGCGGCGACGCGCGGGCCGTACGCCCGCAGCGCGGTGGCGAAGCGCAGGAACGGCCGGAGTGCGACCAGTCGACCGGCACCGGGCAGGCAGACGGCGCCGGGGACCGGTCGCGAGGTCAGGCGCAGTGTCCGGCCGGCCGGGACGACCCAGAGCACGGAACGGTCCGATCCGCTCGGCAGCCGACGCAGGAACGCGGTCGCCTCGGCCGCGCCGACCTCGACCCGGGGCTCGAAGGGGGCGGTGATGACCTGTGCCTCGGCGAAGCCACGCAGCCAGCGTCCGGGCAGCGGCACCTTCTTCTCGACCAGCGGGCCGTCGTCGATGGTGGTGACGGTCAGATCGTCCGGTCCGACCGCGACGTGCATCGGGTCGCGGTCACCGATACCGGCGAGCGCCTGGCGCAACGGCGGGTTGACGTCGACGTTGGTGGTCCCGTGGGTGGTGATCTCCCCGTCCAACCCGTCGGGGAGCACGTCGAGCCGGGCGTAGACGCCGCAGCACCCGGAGAACGACTCGAACCGGAGCCGGTCCAGGCCCCCGGTGACCACCGGGTCGAGGCTGGCCGGACTGACGGGCTGGTAGTAGCGCGTTCGGGCCACCTCGGCAACGGCGAGCAGGCCGACCGCCGCCGGCTCGGGCGTGGTCAGGAAGCCGTTGAAGAACCTCGGGTGGGCCGCTGGCCCACCCGAGGTCTGCAGGGTCAGTCGCCGGTCGTCGGGATTCAGTCCGGACGGGCGCAGATATGAGTACGTCGCCAGCGTTGCCATGCCGGGGAAACTAGCCGTCCGGTATGACAAGCGGATAGTCGTCGTACGCCTGTTGTCCGGTTCGCCGGTGCGGCGAACCGGGCGGGAGAACGTCAGCCGAGTTCGGGGAACCAGAGCCCGATTTCCCGCTTGGCGCTGTCGACCGAGTCCGAGGCGTGGACCAGGTTCTCGCGGTTGGAGAGGGAGAGGTCACCGCGGATCGTGCCGGCCACCGCCCGCCGGCCGTCGGTCGCGCCGACCAGCCCACGAACCACCTCGATCACCTGGTCTCCGGAGACCACCAGCGCGACCAGCGGGCCGCCGGTCATGAAGTCCTTCAGCGGCGGGTAGAACGGCTTCTCGACGTGCTCGGCGTAGTGCTGGTCAGCGAATTCCCCGTCGATCGTGCGCAACTCCAGCGCGTCGATGCCGAGCCCCTTGCGCTCGAACCGCGAGATGATCTCGCCGACCAGGCCGCGGCGGACCGCATCGGGCTTGATCAGAACGAGCGAACGCTCGCCCTGGCTGCTGGTGGACACGCTGTTTCCTCCTGGACGGGGCGGGGTACGGCTGGCAAGGTCAGCCTAGCGAGCCGCCCGGCGCCCCCCGACGCCGCCCATGTCTCACGGCGGCGCTCTTTCCTTTCCTGGCGGATCGGGCCTAGCCTGGCCTTAACCAGGGAGGTCCACTGTGGCAGACGGTGTACGTCGATCGGTCGCACCCGTGCGCAAGCTCGTCGCCGGGGTGCTGGGCACCTTCGCCACCTTTGTCATCCTCTTCGGCTGCGGCATGCCCAGCTGGGCGATCGTCGCCCTCGGGGTGGCACTACTGGTGCTCGCCATCGGGTTGGGCCTGGTCACGACCGTACGCAGCGGCGCCCGCGCCTGGGTCGCCGGCATCGCCCACGTACACAGCGTCTCCGAGCCACCGGCCTCGTCGGTCTTCGGCCGGTGCGAGCTGCAGATCGTGCTGGACGCGCCGGGCCTGCCACCGAGGTCGATCCGGGTACGCGACCCACGGGTGCCGGTCACCAAGTGGCCGGCCCCGGGAACCGCCCTGCCGATCATGGTGGCGATCGACGACCCCCGGCACGTACGGATCCTCTGGGACGAGGTGCCCACCCACACCGAGGCCGCTGAGCGGGGCGACCTGCCGCCCGAGTTCGACGAGGACCTCGACCGGCTCCGCGACGACGTCCTGATCGAGGAGGACGTACCGCCGTGGGTGCGTCGGGGCGCCGACGACGGTTACCGGCCCCCGTCCCCGGGCGACCCGGTCACCGCGGACCTCGACGACGACCTGCGCGGTCTACGGGAGGAGCCGGTGGTGGTGCACCAGACGCCGGGCGGGACGATCGTGCTCGAGGGCACCCTGGTGGAGCCGCCGGCAACGGTGCCGTTGCCGCGTCGGGCCAAGCCGACGCCCGGCCCGACGCGCGGGCCACGGGCCAGTTCGGCCGGGGACCCGTACCCGGACGCACCGCTGCTGCATACCCCGACCGACCGCCTGGACACCGACCGCCACGACCCGGACTGGGTCGAGGACCGGACCGAGGACCGGGTCTCCGACCGGGCCGAGGAGGAGCAGGCCGAGGAGGAGCAGGCCGAGCCGCGGGAGCCGCACCGGGCCGGAGCCGGACCGGTGGTGGCCGACCGTGAACCGCCGGCACCCCGGGACGAGATCGACCTGCCGCTCGACTTCGACGACCCCGGAACACCGCCGGCCGGCACCGACGACGGGCGGGGCGGACCGGCCGACCGTACGCCCGACGTCGCCGACGACGAGGACCTGCTCGCCGGGTTGGCCGCCACCCCGCCGAGCGCCGAGGTCGGCGGTTCGGGCCCGATCCATGGTGTCGGGATCACCCTGCTCGTCACCGACCTCGACCGCTCGGTGACGTTCTACCGGGACATGCTCGGCTTCTTCGAGATCGACGGCGGTGACGGCAACGCGGTGCTCGCCTCCGGCGCCACCCGGATCGTGTTACGGGCGATCCCGGACGTGGCACCGATCAACCGCCGTCTGGTCCACCTCAACCTCGAGGTCGGTGACGTCGAGGCGGTCTACGAGGAACTGCGCGGCAAGGGTGTGCGCTTCACCTACGCGCCGAGAGCGGTGAACCGGGGCGCGAAGCTGGAGCTCTGGGCGGCGGCGTTCCGTGACCCGGACGGGCACGGCATCGCTCTCACCCAGTGGCGCGGTCGCCAGGCGAGCTGATCGGCGCGGCGCCGGGCCCGTCAGCCCAGGATCGTCCGGCGTACGTGCAGCACGTAGCCCCAGACGAGGGCGAAGATGACCCCGAGTACGCCCAGCGACCAGTGCAGGAAACTGGCGAGCAGCAGCAGTCCCTGCAGCCCGGTGGCGGCGTGCCAGGCCCAGCCGCGGGACAGCAGCCCACTGAGCAGCAACGCGAGTACGGCCAGCCCGGCGATGCAGCCGATCGCGGTGCCGCTGAGGTCTCCGCCGACGAGTCGGATCGGCTGGATGGCCAGGAGCAGCACCAGCATCTCGATGACCAGGGTGCCGGCGCCGAGGCCGCGTACCGCCCGGACCGGGTTACGTAGTCCGGACGGGCGTCCGCCCGACTCCGCCGCTGGCCTGTCCGACTCCGCTGCCGTCGATTCCCGCTCCGGTGTCATCGTCTCTCCGGCTTCGTTGCTGCTCGGCCGCCTGTCGCCGCGGCCGGTCACTGGTTTGTTGTCATCGCTTCAGCAGCCGCCGGGCGTCCGCGACGGTGACGACGGATCCGGTGACAATGACACCGACCCCGCTCAGCTCGGCCTCGGTGTCCGACTCGGCGAGTGCCACCGCGACCTCGATCGCGTCCGGCATGTCCTCGGCGGTCTCGACCCGGTCCGCACCGAAGAACTCCTCGGCCAGTTCGGCCAGTTCGGCGACCGGCATCGCCCGGGGTGAGGTGTTCCGGGTCACGACCACCTGGTCGACCACCGGCTCCAGCAGTTCCAGCAGGCCGGCGACGTCCTTGTCCCCGAGTACGGCGACGACGGCGACGAGTCGGCTGAAGGCGAACTCCTCCTGGAGCGCGTTGACGGTGGCGGCCATCCCGTGCGGGTTGTGCGCGCCGTCGAGCAGGATGGTCGGGGCGGAACGGACCCGCTCCAGCCGGCCCGGGGAGCTGGTCCCGGCGAAGCCCTCGCGGACCGCCTCGATGTCGAGTTGCCGGTTCTCTCCGGCGCCGAGGAACGCCTCGACGGCGGCGAGCGCGATCGCGGCGTTCTGCGCCTGGTGCGCGCCGTGCAGCGGGATGAAGATCTCGTCGTACACGCCGCCGAGCCCCTGGATGGTGAGCACCTGGCCGCCGACCGCGACGGCCCGTCGCAGTACGCCGAACTCGGCGCCCTCCCGGGCGATGGTGGCGCCGACCTCGGCGACCCGCTCCAGCAGCGGCCGGGCGGCCTCCTCGTTCTGGGCCGCCGAGATCACCGTGGCGCCCTTGTGGATGATCCCGGACTTGGCCAGCGCGATGTCCTCGATGGTGTCGCCGAGGAACTCGGTGTGGTCGAGACCGATCGGGGTGATGACGGCGACGCCGGCACCGATCACGTTGGTGGAGTCCTCGGCGCCGCCGAGCCCGACCTCGACCACGGCCACGTCCACCGGTGCGTCGGCGAAGGTCGCGAACGCGAGCGCCGTGGTCATGTCGAAGTAGGTCAGGGGTTCGTCGCCGCGTTGGTCGACCAGTTCCGCCAACGGCTCCACCTCGCGGTACGTGGCGACGAACCGCGCCTCGCTGACCGGTTCCCCGTCGAGGCTGATCCGTTCCCGGATGGTCTCCAGGTGCGGGCTGGTGTAGCGGCCGGTGTGCAGACCGAACGCCCGCAGCACCGAGTCGATCATGCGGGCGGTGGAGGTCTTGCCGTTGGTCCCGGTCAGATGGATCGACGGGTACGCCCGCTGCGGGCTGCCCATCAGGTCGAGCAGCTCCTCGATCCGCCCCAGGTCAAAAACCATCCGGGTGAATCCCCGTGCGTTGAGCTCCGCGTCAACCTTGGCGAACTCTTCATGGTCGGTCACGCGAGTGCCTCCAGTGCGGCGGCGATCCGGGCCAGGTCGGCCTCGGCAACCGCCAGCCGGTCTTTGATCTTGTTTACCACCGGCTCCGGCGCCTTGTCGACGAAAGCGGGGTTGCCGAGCTTCGCCCTGGCCTGGGCGGCTTCCTTCTCGGCCGCCGCCCGGTCCTTCTCCAGCCGTGCCCGTTCCGCCGCCACGTCGATCGAGCCACGGGTGTCCAGGGCCACGTTCACCCCGCCGGCCACCGCCAGGGTCGCCGTGGCGGAGAAGTCCGCCTCGTCGTCGGTGAGCCGGACCAGCGAACGGATCAGCGGCTCGTGCCCGGCGATGCCGGCGCCGTCGAGTCCGTCGAGCCGGGCGGCGACCCGCTGGGCCGGCCGCAGCCCCTGGTCGGAGCGGAACCGGCGGATCTCGGTCACCACCCGCTGCAACATGGCCAGTTCCGCCTCGGCGGCGTCGTCGACCAGCGCCGGTTCGGTCACCGGCCAGGTCGCGGTCTGCACCGTTTCCCGGCCGGTCAACGCGCTCCACAGCTCGTCGGTGACGAACGGTGCGATCGGGTGCAACAGACGCAGCACCTGGTCGAGTACGTGCCCGAGCACCCGCCGGGTGACCTCGGCCGACTCACCACCAGCGGCGAGCACCGGCTTGGCCAGTTCCAGGTACCAGTCGCAGACGTCGTCCCAGGCGAAGTGGTAGAGCGTGTCACAGACCTTCGCGAACTCGTACGCCTCGAACTGCTCGTCGACCTCGGCGACCACGTGCTGCAACCGGGACAGGATCCACCGGTCGACCGGGGAGAGTCGCGCCGGCTCGGGCAGCGGCCCGTCGACGTTGGCCCCGTTGAGCAGGGCGAACCGGGTGGCGTTCCACAGCTTGTTGCAGAAGTTCCGGGACCCCTGGCACCACTCCTCGCTGACCGGAACGTCTGCGCCGGGGTTGGCGCCCCGGGCGAGCGTGAACCGGGTCGCGTCGGCACCGAAGCGGTCGATCCAGTCGAGCGGGTCGATGACGTTCCCGAACGACTTCGACATCTTCTTGCCGTACTGGTCGCGGACCATGCCGTGCAGCGCGATCACGTCGAAGGGCGGACGCCCGTCCATCACGTACAGGCCGAACATCATCATCCGGGCGACCCAGAAGAAGAGGATGTCGTACCCGGTGACCAGGACGCTGGTCGGGTAGAACTTCTCCAGGTCGGCGGTCCGCTCGGGCCAGCCGAGGGTGGAGAACGGCCACTGCCCGCTGGAGAACCAGGTGTCGAGTACGTCCTCGTCCTGACGCCAGCCCGCCCCGCTCGGCGGCTCCTCGTCCGGGCCAACGCAGACGACCTCGCCGTCGGGGCCGTACCAGACCGGGATCCGGTGCCCCCACCAGAGCTGGCGGGAGATGCACCAGTCGTGCATGTTGTCGACCCAGGCGAAGTAGCGCTTGGCCAGTTCGGCCGGTTCGATCCGGACCCGTCCGTCCCGGACCGCGTCGCCGGCGGCCTGGGCCAGCGGGGTGGTGTTGACGAACCACTGGAGGGAGAGCCTGGGTTCCACCGTCGTACGGCACCGGGAGCAGTGCCCGACCGCGTGCACGTACGGCCGCTTCTCCGCCACGATCCGGCCGTCGGCGCGCAGTGCCGCGACGATCGCCGGACGGGCCTCGAACCGGTCCAGTCCCTCGAACGGTCCGGGGGCGGTGATCACCCCCCGCTCGTCCATGATCGTCAGCGAGGGCAGGTTGTGCCGCTGGCCGATCTCGAAGTCGTTCGGGTCGTGCGCCGGCGTCACCTTGACCATGCCGGTGCCGAAGGTGGGGTCGACGTGTTCGTCACCCACGATCGGGATGAGGCGGCCGGTGAGGGGAACCTCGACCTCGGTCCCGATCAGGTGCCGGTAGCGCTCGTCCTCGGGGTGTACGGCAACGGCGGTGTCGCCGAGCATCGTCTCGGCCCGGGTGGTGGCGACCACCACCTCGTCGCTGTACCGGATCGAGACCAGTTCGCCGTCGTCGTCGGTGTGCTCGACCTCGATGTCCGACAGTGCGGTGAGGCAGCGCGGGCACCAGTTGATGATGCGCTCGGCGCGGTAGATCAGACCGTCGTCGTAGAGGCGCTTGAACATCGTCTGTACGGCCCGGGAGAGCCCCTCGTCCATGGTGAAACGCTCGCGGTCCCAGTCGACCGAGTCACCGAGGCGGCGCATCTGGCCGAGGATCGCCCCGCCCGATTCCGCCTTCCACTGCCAGACCCGCTCGACGAACTTCTCCCGGCCGAGATCGTGGCGGGAGAGGCCCTGTGCGGCGAGCTGCCGTTCGACCACGTTCTGGGTGGCGATTCCGGCGTGGTCCATGCCCGGCAGCCAGAGCGCCTCGAACCCCTGCATCCGCTTACGACGGATGAGGGCGTCCTGGACGGTGTGGTCGAGGGCGTGGCCCATGTGCAGTGAGCCGGTGACGTTCGGCGGCGGGATGACGATGGTGAACGGGGGCTTGTCGCTTTCCGCCGAGGCACGGAAGTGGCCGGCGGCTACCCACTGCTCGTACCGTCGCTGCTCTACCTCGCCCGGCTGGTACTGCGCGGAGAGGGACGGAACGGCCGTGCGTTGGGTATCCAGTGTCTCGGTCACCCTGGAAGTCTACGGAGGCCCCGGGCGGGCCCGACGTGCACCACCACCGGTTGGGCTACGGTGACGGCTATGTCCGACGCGAATCTCTTCGACCGTCCCTCGGCCGCCGATTCGGCGCCGGTCGACGTCACGCCGGAACCCTTCGACATCACGCCCGGCTTCGGGCTTGAGGATGATCCGGACGGGAACCGGTCGGGCCCGATGTCGCGGCGTCGTCTGATCGTGCTCGGTGCCGCCCTGCTCGTCGGAGTCGCCGGCGCTGCGGTGCTGGGCAGTTTCGGCTGGCGGATCGCCCAGCAGAAGGACACCACGTTGGCGATTCCGGCTCAGGTTGCGGGGCTGACCCTGGACGAGAGCGCCCGGGCGAGAGGGACGGTCGACGACCTCCTTACCGGTCTGGCCGCCGACATCCAGCTCGACGCGAGCGCCGGGGCGGTCTACACCGACCCGGTCCGGGCCAATCGGCCGGTCCTGTTCTTCGGCGGTACCACTCTGATCTGGCAGCCGGAGAGGGATCTGGACCGGCTGTTCAAACTTGTCGCGGACGACTCTGGCGAGATCGCCGGGTTACGCGGTCAGCCTGCGGGTGATCTCGGCGGGGTCCTGAAGTGCGGGACCAGCGGCCAGGGCGACACGTTGACGGTCTGCGGTTGGGCCGACCATGGCAGCGTCGGTATGGCGATGTTTCCCGGACGCGAGGTCGACGAGGCGGCGCCACTGATGCTGAGCATCCGCAACGGCGTACAGACCCGCAACTGAAGGACAACCTGGTACGCCGGCGCCTTCTCCGCGCCGGCGTGGGTGAAGGAACCGATCGTCCGACCTCAAAGCCGATATGTACGCCAAAACAAGTTTGGGCCACCCCGTAAAGGGGTGGCCCAAACTAGAAAGTTGTCCGGCGGCGTCCTACTCTCCCACACCCTCCCGAGTGCAGTACCATCGGCGCTGGAGGGCTTAGCTTCCGGGTTCGGAATGTAACCGGGCGTTTCCCCACCGCTATAACCGCCGTAACACTATCGACTTAACAAACAACCCAACAGGGTCTTGTTCGCTTGTCGGGAATCACACAGTGGACGCGTAGCACCTTAGTAATCAAGTCCTCGGCCTATTAGTACCGGTCAACTCAACCCGTTACCGAGCTTACATCTCCGGCCTATCAACCCAGTAGTCTAGCTGGGGGCCTTACCCCATTTGCATGGGTGGGATACCTCATCTTGAAGCGAGCTTCCCGCTTAGATGCTTTCAGCGGTTATCCCTTCCGAACGTAGCCAACCAGCCGTGCCCCTGGCGGGACAACTGGCACACCAGAGGTTCGTCCGTCCCGGTCCTCTCGTACTAGGGACAGCCCTTCTCAAGTATCCTACGCGCACGGCGGATAGGGACCGAACTGTCTCACGACGTTCTAAACCCAGCTCGCGTACCGCTTTAATGGGCGAACAGCCCAACCCTTGGGACCTGCTACAGCCCCAGGATGCGACGAGCCGACATCGAGGTGCCAAACCATCCCGTCGATATGGACTCTTGGGGAAGATCAGCCTGTTATCCCCGGGGTACCTTTTATCCGTTGAGCGACACCGCTTCCACTCGCAAGTGCCGGATCACTAGTCCCGACTTTCGTCCCTGCTCGACCTGTCAGTCTCACAGTCAAGCTCCCTTGTGTACTTGCACTCAACACCTGATTGCCAACCAGGCTGAGGGAACCTTTGGGCGCCTCCGTTACATTTTAGGAGGCAACCGCCCCAGTTAAACTACCCACCAGACACTGTCCCTGAACCGGATCACGGTCCGAAGTTAGATACCCAAATCAACCAGAGTGGTATTTCAAGATTGCCTCCACCCATACTGGCGTATGGACTTCACCGGCTCCCACCTATCCTACACAAGCTAATTCGAGTACCAATGTCAAGCTATAGTAAAGGTCCCGGGGTCTTTCCGTCCTGCCGCGCGTAACGAGCATCTTTACTCGTAATGCAATTTCGCCGGGCCTGTGGTTGAGACAGTGGGGAAGTCGTTACGCCATTCGTGCAGGTCGGAACTTACCCGACAAGGAATTTCGCTACCTTAGGATGGTTATAGTTACCACCGCCGTTTACTGGCGCTTAAGTTCTCAGCTTCGCCCCCGAAAGAGCTAACCGGTCCCCTTAACGTTCCAGCACCGGGCAGGCGTCAGTCCATATACATCGAATTACTTCTTCGCATGGACCTGTGTTTTTAGTAAACAGTCGCTTCCCCCTGCTCTCTGCGGCCATACAACGCTCCACCCGCAAGGGGCTTCACGTCTCCGGCCCCCCTTCTCCCTAAGTTACGGGGGCAATTTGCCGAGTTCCTTAACCACAGTTCGCCCGATCGCCTCGGTATTCTCTACCTGACCACCTGTGTCGGTTTGGGGTACGGGCCGCTAAGAACTCGCTAGAGGCTTTTCTCGGCAGCATAGGATCACTGACTTCACCTGAATCGGCTCGGCATCACGTCTCAGCCACATGCGTCGCGGATTTGCCTACGACACGGCCTACACGCTTACCCCGGCACAACCACCGGCCGGGCTCAGCTACCTTCCTGCGTCACCCCATCGCTTGACTACTACCCACCAGGTTCCCAGAATCAACCGCATCAACCCGAAGGCATCAACGACATCAAATGGTTAGCACAATGAGGTTCACCACGGACGCTCTTTCGCGGGTACGGGAATATCAACCCGTTGTCCATCGACTACGCCTCTCGGCCTCGCCTTAGGTCCCGACTCACCCAGGGCGGATTAGCCTGGCCCTGGAACCCTTGGTCATCCGGCGGAAGGGTTTCTCACCCTTCTTTCGCTACTCATGCCTGCATTCTCACTCGTGCCGCGTCCACAACTGGATCACTCCGCTGCTTCACCCGCGGCACGACGCTCCCCTACCCATCCACACACCTGCACACACCCCAAAAGGAGCATGCGAAGTCACATGTGAATGCCACAGCTTCGGCGGTGTACTTGAGCCCCGCTACATTGTCGGCGCGGAACCACTTGACCAGTGAGCTATTACGCACTCTTTAAAGGGTGGCTGCTTCTAAGCCAACCTCCTGGTTGTCTATGCGACCCCACATCCTTTTCCACTTAGCACACGCTTAGGGGCCTTAGCTGGTGATCTGGGCTGTTTCCCTCTCGACTACGAAGCTTATCCCCCGCAGTCTCACTGCCGCGCTCTCACTTACCGGCATTCGGAGTTTGGCTGATTTCGGTAAGCTTGTGGGCCCCCTAGACCATCCAGTGCTCTACCTCCGGCAAGAAACACGCGACGCTGCACCTAAATGCATTTCGGGGAGAACCAGCTATCACGGAGTTTGATTGGCCTTTCACCCCTAACCACAGGTCATCCCCCAACTTTTCAACGTTGGTGGGTTCGGCCCTCCACGCGGTCTTACCCACGCTTCAGCCTGCCCATGGCTAGATCACTCCGCTTCGGGTCTAGGACACGCGACTGAACGCCCTATTCAGACTCGCTTTCGCTACGGCTACCCCACACGGGTTAACCTCGCCACATGCCACTAACTCGCAGGCTCATTCTTCAAAAGGCACGCCGTCACCCCTAAAGGCTCCGACGGATTGTAGGCGAACGGTTTCAGGTACTATTTCACTCCCCTCCCGGGGTACTTTTCACCATTCCCTCACGGTACTTGTCCGCTATCGGTCACCAGGAAGTATTTAGGCTTACCAGGTGGTCCTGGCAGATTCACGGCAGATTACAGGGGTCCGCCGCTACTCGGGAACATCCACAGAAGACCAGCCACTTTCACCTACCGGACTCTCACCGTCTACGGTTGGCTTTCCCACACCATTCGGCTAGCAACTGGTTTTATAACTTCTCGACCCAATGTCAGTTGAATCAGCAGAGTCCCACAACCCCAACCACGCAACCCCTGACAGGTATCACACGCAGCCGGTTTAGCCTCAATCCGCTTTCGCTCGCCACTACTCACGGAATCACATTTTGTTTTCTCTTCCTACGGGTACTGAGATGTTTCACTTCCCCGCGTTCCCTCCATACACCCTATGTGTTCAGGTGCAGGTGACAGCACATGACTGCTGCCGGGTTCCCCCATTCGGACACCCTGGGATCACAGCTTGGTTGACAGCTCCCCCAGGCCTATCGCGGCCTCCCACGTCCTTCATCGGCTCCTGGTGCCAAGGCATCCACCGTTCGCCCTTGACAACTTGACCACAAAGATGCTCGCGTCCACTGTGCAATTCTCAACAAACGACCAACCCACAACCCACAACCACCACACCAAACCCCACCACCAAAAAAACCTGGCTCCGGAGATCCGTTTGCAGTGACAGGCCATGCCTGGCAACCCGAAACAACAAACACACGTGTTTGTTCCTTCAGGACCCAACAGGGTGCTCATCATCCACCACCAGCCGCACCACCAAACGCTTTCCCACCCCAAAGGGCTGTACTCACATCAAAAGTGGCCGTTGCCGGCAACAAACTCACCAGTGTCTCCGCCATCGAGCACCCCACCACCACATTCGGATGATGCGGGCTCCTAACCCACTTTCGCGGGCAGGTGCTCCTTAGAAAGGAGGTGATCCAGCCGCACCTTCCGGTACGGCTACCTTGTTACGACTTCGTCCCAATCGCCAGCCCCACCTTCGACGGCTCCCTCCACAAGGGTTGGGCCACCGGCTTCGGGTGTTGCCGACTTTCGTGACGTGACGGGCGGTGTGTACAAGGCCCGGGAACGTATTCACCGCAGCGTTGCTGATCTGCGATTACTAGCGACTCCGACTTCACGGGGTCGAGTTGCAGACCCCGATCCGAACTGAGACCGGCTTTTTGGGATTCGCTCCACCTCACGGTATCGCAGCCCATTGTACCGGCCATTGTAGCATGCGTGAAGCCCTGGACATAAGGGGCATGATGACTTGACGTCATCCCCACCTTCCTCCGAGTTGACCCCGGCAGTCTTCGATGAGTCCCCGCCATAACGCGCTGGCAACATCGAACGAGGGTTGCGCTCGTTGCGGGACTTAACCCAACATCTCACGACACGAGCTGACGACAGCCATGCACCACCTGTGAACGGCCCCGAAGGACCCGACATCTCTGCCGGATTTCCGCCCATGTCAAACCCAGGTAAGGTTCTTCGCGTTGCATCGAATTAATCCGCATGCTCCGCCGCTTGTGCGGGCCCCCGTCAATTCCTTTGAGTTTTAGCCTTGCGGCCGTACTCCCCAGGCGGGGCGCTTAATGCGTTAGCTGCGGCACAGAGAACCGGAGAGGTCCCCCACACCTAGCGCCCAACGTTTACAGCGTGGACTACCAGGGTATCTAATCCTGTTCGCTCCCCACGCTTTCGCTCCTCAGCGTCAGTATCGGCCCAGAGACCCGCCTTCGCCACCGGTGTTCCTCCTGATATCTGCGCATTTCACCGCTACACCAGGAATTCCAGTCTCCCCTACCGAACTCTAGCCTGCCCGTATCGGCTGCAAGCCCGCGGTTGAGCCGCGGGATTTCACAGTCGACGCGACAAGCCGCCTACGAGCTCTTTACGCCCAATAAATCCGGACAACGCTCGCACCCTACGTCTTACCGCGGCTGCTGGCACGTAGTTGGCCGGTGCTTCTTCTGCAGGTACCGTCACTCTCGCTTCGTCCCTGCTGAAAGAGGTTTACAACCCGAAGGCCGTCATCCCTCACGCGGCGTCGCTGCATCAGGCTTCCGCCCATTGTGCAATATTCCCCACTGCTGCCTCCCGTAGGAGTCTGGGCCGTGTCTCAGTCCCAGTGTGGCCGGTCGCCCTCTCAGGCCGGCTACCCGTCGTCGCCTTGGTAGGCCATTACCCCACCAACAAGCTGATAGGCCGCGAGTCCATCCCAAGCCGAAAAAACTTTCCACCCCCAGCCATGCGGCCAGAAGTCATATTCGGTATTAGCCCCCGTTTCCGAGGGTTATCCCAAAGCCTAGGGCAGGTTACTCACGTGTTACTCACCCGTTCGCCGCTCGAGTACCCCGAAGGGCCTTTCCGCTCGACTTGCATGTGTTAAGCACGCCGCCAGCGTTCGTCCTGAGCCAGGATCAAACTCTCCAACAAAAATCTGTGGAAAAAATGTCCCGGCAACAAAAAAGTTGCCAAAGGAATCCAAACCAACAAACCAATCCCGAAAGAAAGGCAAACCGGCCCGGGTATAAATCATAATTGGCACTGGCTTATCAAGCACCCTGTTGAGTTCTCAAAGAACAACCACACACCGAATCACTGTTCTCGTTTCGAGAACCGCTCTCGGGGCAACTCGTCTAACTTACCCGCTCGTCTTGGCGCTGTCAAGCCCGTTTCTTGGACTTTCTTCGCTTCGTCCGAGTTTCCCCGCGCTCGCGCCCACCGTCTCCGGTGGTCACTTCTGTTCGAGGGAGGCCTCCAGACCGGCCGATTGTCGCTTAGCGACACATCCGCCCGGTTCCTGCCGGCCTCAGACACTCTACTCGGTTGGCTTCGCGATCTCAACCCAATCTCGCAGGCGAGTCGCACCACCCGGTCCAGCCTCGCTCGGCGGTCACCCGCCACGAGCCTGGGCGCTTGCGGTTCCGGCCGTTTTGTCCGGTGTTCCGCTTGCAGAGAGAAAGTTACGCGAAGGACTCTCCGAAGCGCAAATCAACGTCCGTCACCATGTTGACGGGGCGGGCGTGCCAGAGTGGCACCCATGGTTGCCGTACCGGAGGAACGCCACCTCGCCGCGGACGCGGTCGTCGGTCTGCTGCTGCCGATCTGGCAGCTGGTGATCGGCGGCCTGGTGGTGGTCGCACTTGTCGTGTCGGTACGCCGGCTGGCACGACGAGGGCCGACCCGGATGACCACCGGACTACTCGTCACGGCCGCCGCCATCCTCGGGCTCGCCCTGATCGGAGTGTTCCTCGAGGGCCGTTGAGGTGGGCACCGCACCACGTCGACACCGCTCTGCCGCGTGCCGCCCGTGAACCACTCGCCACTGGAACCCCGCCGGTACGGCGTCGACCGGATTCCTCGACAGCTCCAGCGCGAACCGGGCGCCCGTCAGAGCCGGCGGTTGGCGAGACTGGGCAACTCCGTACGGATGGTGTGCAGCCGGTCCAGGTCGAGATCGGCGCAGACGACCCCGACCGTGTCCGGAGCCTGGGCCAGTACGGTCCCCCAGGGGTCGATCACCATGCTCCGCCCGAAACAGGTCCGCCCGGGGTCGTGATCGCCGATCTGGGCCGCCGCCGCGACGAAGCACTGGTTCTCGATCGCCCTGGCCCGCAGCAGCACCTCCCAGTGGTCCCGCCCGGTGTGCAACATGAACGCGGCGGGCACCACCAACAACTGCGCACCCCCTGCCACGGCAAGCTGGCGGTACAACTCCGGGAAGCGGAGGTCGTAGCAGATGGAGAGACCGACGCGTACGCCGTCGACGGTGAGCGTCACCGGTTCCGGACCGGGTGCCACTGCCCTGGACTCGAGGTAGGAGACACGACCGGGGATCTCCACGTCGTACAGGTGGATCTTCCGGTACGTCGCGGCGAGTTCGCCGGCGCGGTCGAAAACCAGCGAGGTGTTGTACGTGTGTTGCGGATCGGGACCAACCTCGTGGAACGAGCCGGCGTGGACCCACATACCGAGCCGTCGCGCGGCGGCGGCAAAGAAGTCGGCGAACTCGCCGTCGAGCGGTTCGGGCTTCGGTTGTCCTGAGCCGGGACCGAGATAGTCGACGTACTCCGGCAGAATCGCCAGATCGGCACCAGCCGCGGCTGCACGGTCGAGGAGAGCACCGGCCGCGGCGAGGTTGGCTTGCCGGTCATCACGGGCGTTCAGCTGGCAGACGGCGACACGCATGCGATGAGCGTACGGGCCGCCGCCCGCCTCAAGCCAGACTCGCGCTCAGGCCGACTTCTCCTCGCGGTCACGCCGCCGCCGGCCGGTGAACTCACGCGGCACGATGGTCGGGTTGACGTTCTCCAGGACCACCTCGCGGGTGATCAGGACACGGGCGGCGTCGGGGTTGCTCGGAACCTCGTACATCACCGAGAGGAGGACCTCTTCCAGAATGGCACGCAGACCCCGGGCACCGGTCCCCCGCAGCATCGCCTGATCGGCGATGGCGGCCAGAGCATCCGGCTCGAACTCCAACTCGACACCGTCGAGCTCGAAGAGTCGCTGGTACTGCCGGACCAGCGCGTTACGTGGCTCGGTGAGGATCCGTACCAGCGCCTCGCGGTCGAGGCTCCGCACGTTGGTGATCACGGGGAGGCGGCCGATGAACTCCGGGATCAGCCCGAACTTCAGCATGTCCTCCGGCATCACCTTGCCGAAGATGTCATCCGTCGAACGCTCGGAGACGGCGCGCAGGTGGGCACCGAAGCCGGTCCCGCCCTGTCCGGTCCGGGACTCGATGATCTGGTCGAGCCCGGCGAAGGCGCCACCACAGATGAACAGCACGTTGGTGGTGTCGATCTGGATGAACTCCTGGTGCGGGTGCTTGCGACCGCCCTGCGGCGGCACGTTCGCGACCGTACCTTCGAGGATCTTGAGCAGTGCCTGCTGCACACCCTCACCGGAGACGTCCCGGGTAATCGACGGGTTCTCCGACTTCCGGGCGATCTTGTCGACCTCGTCGATGTAGATGATGCCGGTCTCGGCGCGCTTGATGTCGTAGTCGGCCGCCTGGATCAGCTTCAGCAGGATGTTCTCGACATCCTCGCCGACGTAGCCCGCCTCGGTCAGCGCGGTGGCGTCCGCGATCGCGAACGGCACGTTGAGCATCCGGGCCAGGGTCTGCGCCAGGTGCGTCTTGCCGCAGCCGGTGGGACCGATGAGCAGGATGTTCGACTTGGCCAGCTCGACCGCGTCGTTACCCGAGCCCGGCGCCCCGGCGGCCTCAGCCTGGATCCGCTTGTAGTGGTTGTAGACCGCGACCGAGAGGGCCTTCTTCGCCTGGTCCTGGCCGACCACGTAGTTGTCGAGGAACTGGCAGATCTCCATCGGCTTGGGAAGCTCTTCCCACTTCACCTCGCCGGACTCGGCCAGTTCCTCTTCGATGATCTCGTTGCAGAGGTCGATGCACTCGTCACAGATGTAGACCCCTGGGCCCGCAATGAGCTTCTTGACCTGCTTCTGTGACTTGCCACAGAAGGAGCACTTCAGTAGGTCGCCGCCGTCGCCGATCCGTGCCACCTACGTTCTCCCTGCGCTCATCGGCCGGATCAACCCGGCCCTGGCCTGAGGACGGTACGCCTCGTCGGTCTAGATCGCCCGCCGGACTGACCGGCGAAGCGGTGCAGACCCGACGTTACTCGCTGTCGGAGCTTTCTCCGACCCCCAAAACCGGGTGTGTCAGAGGTCGACCGGTGAATCCGACCCGGTCGACCTCTGAACCACCATGGTCAGCTGGCGGCGTTCGCCGCGAGCAGGCCCTTCTTACGGCTGGTCAGGATGGTGTCAACCAGGCCGTACTCGCGGGACTCCTCCGCCGTCATGATCTTGTCACGGTCGATGTCCTTGCGGACCTTGTCGACCGGCTGGTTCGAGTGCCGCGAGAGCATCTCCTCCAGCTGGGTACGCATCCGCAGGATCTCCCGAGCCTGGATCTCGATGTCCGAGCCCTGCCCGTAGCCGCCCTCGGTGGCCGGCTGGTGGATGATGATGCGGGAGTGCGGCAGCGCCATCCGCTTGCCCGGGGTGCCCGCGGCGAGCAGCACCGCAGCGGCACTCGCGGCCTGGCCGAGGCAGACCGTCTGGATGTCCGGACGGACGTACTGCATGGTGTCGTAGATCGCCGTCATGGCGGTGAACGAGCCGCCGGGCGAGTTGATGTACATGATGATGTCGCGGTCCGGGTCGGTGCCCTCGAGCGTCAGCAGCTGGGCCATCACGTCGTTCGCCGACGCGTCGTCCACCTGGACACCGAGGAAGATGATCCGGTCCTCGAACAGCTTGTTGTACGGGTTCGACTCCTTCACCCCGTACGACGTGCGCTCGACGAACGACGGCAGCACGTACCGGTTGTGCACTGGTGCGAACTGCGGCGGCAGCGTCAGGTCAGTCATCGTCAAGCTCCTCAGCTCAGGGTCCCGGCGCCTTCCGGAACCTGCGTGGCTCCGGTGATCACCTTGTCGATGAAGCCGTAGTCCTTGGCCTCCGCCGCGGTGAACCAACGGTCCCGGTCGGAGTCGGCCTCGATCGACGCCTGGTCCTGGCCGGTGTGGAACGCGACCCGCTCCTGGAACATCCGCTTCGTGTACAGCATCTGCTCGGCCTGGATCGCGATGTCCGACGCCGTGCCGCCCATCCCACCGGACGGCTGGTGCATCATGATCCGCGCGTGTGGGAGCGCGTACCGCTTGCCCTTGGTGCCGGCGCAGAGGAGCAGCTGGCCCATGCTGGCGGCCATGCCCATCGCGACGGTGGACACGTCGTTGTCGATGAACTGCATCGTGTCGTAGATCGCCATGCCGGAGTAGACCGAGCCACCCGGCGAGTTGATCCAGAGGTTGATGTCGCGGTCGGGGTCCTCCGCGGCGAGCAGCAGCAGCTGCGCGCAGATGCGGTTAGCGACCTGATCCGTCACCTCGCTGCCCAGGAAGATGATGCGTTCCTTGAGCAGCCGGTTGTAGACCGAGTCGTCGAGGTTGCCAATTGAGTCCCCACCGCGGGCTTCAACAGCCCGCAGGGGCATCGCTGGGATGTTCATTTCGGTCATGGCAGCCCTTCGCTCTCCGTACCGTCTTACGCCCGACACTAACCGCTGCGGGGGGCCGGAGCTTCCTCCTCCGGGCACTGTTCGCTCTCAGCGCAGCTACCCGAGGGCACCCCGGGAAGGGTTCCGGCCGCCGCGCGGAATACCCGCGTGGCGGCCGGAAAACGCCCGTCGATCAGTGCTCGTGCGCGTGGTTGTGTTCCTCGTCGGCCGCGGCACGCAGCGCGTCCAGGCTGACCGCGTTGCCCGCCGAGTCGGTGATCTTGATGCGGTCCATCACCGAGGCGAGCGCCTTGCCCCGCCGGACATCACCGAAGACCGCGCCGGCGGTGCCGGACCGGACCAGCTGGTCGTAGTACTGCTGCGGAGCCATCCCGGCACGCTGCGCCCGGTGCACGATCTCGTGTCCGAATTCGTCGTCCGAGACCTGAACGTCCTCGGCGTCGGCCAGGGTGTCGAGCAGCAGCTGCACCCGGACCCCCTCGGTGGCCGCCTCGGTCAGCTCGGTGTCGATCTGCTCCTCGGTCTTCTCCTCGGCGGCGAGGTACTCCTCCAGGGAGGCCCCGATCCGCTGGAGCTGGTCGACCATGGCCTGCTTGCGGTTCTCCACCTCGTCACGGACGACACCCTCGGGCGCCGGCACGTCGGCGGTGGCGACGAGCTGCTGCAGCGCCTTGTCCCGGGCCGCGTAGATCTGCTCGACCTGCTTGTTCTGGGTGATCCGGTTACGCAGGTCGTCGCGGAGCTGCTCCAGCGTGTCGAACTCGCTGGCGAGCTGGGCGAAGTCGTCGTCCAGCGGGGGCAGTTCCTTCTCCTTGACGGTCCGTACCGTCACCGCCACGTCCGCGTCCTGCCCGGCGAAGTCGCCGCCGACCAGTTGGGTGACGAAGGTGGTCGAGTCGCCGGCCGAGAGACCGACCAGGACCTCGTCCAGGCCCGGGAGGAGCTGCTTGCTGCCGACCTCGTGGGAGATGTTGGTCGCCGAGCCGCCCGGGACCTCCTCGCCGTTGACGGTGGCCGCCAGGTCGATCTGGGTGTAGTCGCCCTCCTGGGCGGCCCGCTCGACCGTCTTCAGCGTGGCGAAGCGCTCCCGCAGGCCCTTGACCTGCTCGTCGACCTCACTGTCGTCGATCTTCAGCTCGTCGACGGTCACCTCGACGGTGGCGAAGTCGGGCAGAGTGATCTCCGGCCGGACGTCGACCTCGGCGGTGAACTTCAGCGCGTCGCCGTCGTTGAACTCGGTGATCTCGACATCCGGACGACCGAGCGTCTTCACATCGTGCTCACGGACGGCGGCCAGGATGTTCTCCGGGATCGCCTCCTGCACGGCCTCGTTCAGCACGGTGCCCCGACCGACCCGCTGGTCGATCACGTTCGCCGGCACCTTGCCCTTGCGGAAACCGGGCACGGTGACCTGCTGGGCGATCTCCCGGTACGCCTTCCTGAGGCTCGGCTCGAGCTCGACGAACGGCACCTCGATCGCGAGCCGCACGCGCGTCGGGCTCAAAGTCTCGACGGTGCTCTTCACAGGCGTACTCCTTGACGGATCTCAGTCTTGTCATGGGCGTGATTCAGCCCATCGAGTGTAGGCGAGCGGTCTGGGAGGCCCTGCGGCGCCCGACACACAGCGGTGGTGGATCACAGTCGGGGTGGCGGGATTTGAACCCACGGCCCCTCGCTCCCAAAGCGAGTGCGCTACCAAGCTGCGCCACACCCCGTGGCGACCAGCAGTGTATGCCGTCGCCGCCCGGTCGCGCCGCCTGGTATCCACACGCCACGCCCGGTCCCTGCCCGAGCGTCCCTCGCGACCCGCCGCGACCTGGCCTTTTTCAAGATCAGCGTACGGCGAAACGCCCGCTGCCCCCGACCAGGCGGATACCCCCGTGCGGCCTCGAAGCCGACCCAGTACGCTAGGAGCGCGCCACCGGCACCGGGGCGCACGCGGGCGTAGCTCAATGGTAGAGCCTCAGTCTTCCAAACTGATTACGCGAGTTCGATTCTCGTCGCCCGCTCCACAGCACCCGGCCCAGGCCAGCGACATGATCGCCACACCTGGGCCGTTCTGTTCTCAGCTCTCTCCGATCTTGCGTGCCATTCGCTGCCAGTAGCGCCGTCCGTGCCGTCCCGCAACCGGAACAGGTCCTGGTAGGGCCGCCGCCGGTCAGGTCGGCCGGGTGACGTGCGTTTAGGCGAGGACGGCGTCGGGGTGCCGTAGCGGCCGGCTCGGGTCGACATCGGTACTCACGAGCACCGTCTGATCCGGGTCGGCGCGGGAGAAGAGCGTTCCCTCGTGCTGGACGGCGGCCGTACCCCAGGCCACCGCGGTACGTAACGCGGCCATGCCCGCCCCGCCGCCATGCAGGAAGCCGGCCAGGGTGGCGTCACCGGCGCCGACGGCGCTGACCACTCGGGTCACCTGCGCCTCGGCGTGCGTTACCTCGGCGGCCTCGACCAGCAGCGCCCCGTCAGCGCCGAGGCTGGCCAGCACCGCGTCGGCGCCGAGCTTGCGAACCTGGAGCGCCGCGTCGATCACGTCGCCGAATGTCCGCAGTGGCCGGCCGACCAGTTGGGCCAGCTCGGAGGAGTTTGGTTTGACCAGGTCGGGTCGGCCGGCGAGGCTGGCCCGCAGCGGCTCGCCGGAGGTGTCGACCGCGACCCGGACCCCGCGGGACCGGGCCACCTCGGCGAGTCTGGCGTACAGGTCCGGCGGTACGCCGTCAGGCAGGCTGCCGCAGCAGGCCAGCCAGGTGACGTCGTCGAGGTTGTCCAGGACGGCGCGCACCAGCGCCTCGGTCTCCTCGGCGTCCAGTTCGGGACCGGGCTCGTTCACCTTGGTGACGGTGCCGTCCGGCTCGACCAGGCTGATGTTGCTGCGGATCTCACCCCGCACCGGCACCTCCCGAATTGGCAGTCCGGCGAGCCGGAGCATCTGGGAGAGCTGGGCGCCGACCGAGCCGCCCACCGGCAGCACCGCGGTGGCCGGCTGGCCGTGGCGTTGCAGGGCCAGCGCGACGTTGACACCCTTGCCGCTGGGTTCGATCCAGCCGCGACGGCTGCGGATCACCGCCCCACGCGGTAGAGCGTCGACGAAGACCGTCCGGTCGACGCTCGGGTTGGGGGTCAGGGTGAGAATCACGCGTACTCCATCTGCAGACCAGTTTCCGCCAGCTCGCGACGTCGTACGTCGGGGAGGCCGGTGTCGGTGATGAACAGGTCGATGTCGCTCGGGTCGCCGTGCCGGTTGCCCCGGATCAGCCCGACCTTGCTGTGGTCGGCGAGCAGGATCCGGCGATTGGCGGACGTGATCATGTGCCGTTTCACGGCCGCCTCGGCTGGATCCGGGGTGGTCAGACCCCGTTCCAGGGAGATGCCGTTGGTGCCGAGGAAGGCGACGTCGACGTTGATGTCGGCGAGGGCGCGGATCGCCCAGTCGTCGACCTGGGCCAGGGTCGGGTTGCGTAGTCGGCCGCCGAGCGTGACCACGGTCAGCCGGGGCCGGTTGATCAGGGTCAGCGCGATCGGCAACGCGTTGGTGTAGACGGTCAGCTCGGCATGCCCGGGGAACATCTCCGCGAGCATCGCGGTGGTGGAGCCGGCGTCGATCAGCACCGAGCCGCTCGCCGGCAGGTGTGCCAGGGCGGCGCGGGCGATCCGCTCCTTCTCCACGCCGAACTCGGTCCGGACCGAGACCGCCGGCTCGTACGAGAGGTTCTCCACCGGTACGGCGCCGCCGTGTACCCGGCGCAGTAGGCCGTTGCGCTCCAACTGGATCAGGTCCTTGCGCACCGTCTCCCCGGTAACCCGGAGCGCGACGGCGACCTCGCCCGCCTCGACCCGCCCCTTGCTGCGCAACGCCTGCAGGATGTGCTGTTTACGCTCGTCCGCGTACGGCGGTCGGCTGTTCGTCGCACCAGCTGGACTGCTCATCGGACGTCCCTCTCGTTCTGGTCACGGCCCGGTCCCTCCGGCCACGGGGTCTCAGCACTTCGACTGGTACAGCGCCTGCTGGATCTCGGGCGTGTTCGGGTTGTCCCTGGTGACGGTGCCGGTGCCGACCTTTTCTCCGCCGCCGGTCAGCGCCGCGAGCATGTTCTTGACCCCGGTCACGCCGATTTTGCTCGGCTTCTGGGCGATCAACGCCTGCGCCGCGCCCTGCTCCAGCTGCTGGACCTGCACCGGGCCGGCGTCCAAACCGACGATCTTGGCCTTGCCGCTGGCGTTGGCGGTCCGCAGGCCGGTCGCGGCGGCGGCCAGGTCGCGGTGGGCGGCGCCTCGATCAGCGGATGGGTCGCCAGCTGCTCTCCTGGTCTGGTCCTCACCACTGGCCCCCGGCCACGACCGTGTCGCCGGAGTGAACGCTTGCCGTGGTGTCGGCGGCGTCCGGAAAGTCGTCCACACTGGCGTACACCCCGGCCGCGAGCCCGGCCAGCAGGGCGGCGCCGCGCGCCCCGGCCTCGACGACCGGGGAACGGCGTACCGGGCCGAGCCGGCGGCCCTTGACCGCCATCAGCGCCTCGCTGCGCGACCAGCCGCCGACGGCGACGAGTTCGTGATGGTCACCGCTGTACGCGGTCATCGCTTCGTGGATGACAGCGATCTCGTCGGTGACCATCTCCAGTGCCGCCCGCCAGATCTCCGCCGGCTCGGCGGACTCCCCTGCCGGTACGACGACCGACCTCCCCTCGTCGGCGATCCGCACCTCGACCCGGCCCGGCTCGACCTGCTCGGCCAGGAGGTCGAGTTGGGTCAGGTCGGCACGGTCCAGGCCGAGCCCGGCGAGTACCCGTTGCAGCACCAGTCCTCCGGTGGTGGCGCCGAGCAGGCACCAGCGACCGGCCAGGGCGTGCCACCCGACGGTGACCCCGGCGGCGACCAGACCGGCGACGGTCTCCGGGGCCAGGCCGGGCGGGACCGACCGGACCAGTGCCTCCGCCGTACCGCAGCTGTCCAGTTCGTCGCCGGGACGTACCGCGCCGGCGCCGATCGCGGCGACCTGGTGGTCGTGGCCGCAGACGGTGAGGGTGGCTCCGGTGAGCCGGTCGGGCCCGGCCCCCACGTCAACGGTGCCGAGTGCGGTTCCGGCGGTCACCAGGTCGGGCATCTGCGAGGCGCGAGCCCCTGACCATTCCAGCGCCTCGGGCCACCAGTCCCGGCCGTCGAGCCGCAGCCAGCCGGTCCGGGAGGCGAGGGACTGTTCCGTGGCCTCCGCCCCGCCGAGTCCGCGGACCACCCACTCGGCGATGTTGAGCCGACGTACGGCGGTCCGGGTCTCGGGGTGGTGGGCGAGCAGCCAGCGGTGCTTGGTGAGCGCCCACTGGTGCCGCAGCGGCAACCCCGTGGTCCGGGCGAACGTCGCGGGGCCGATCCGGGCGTGCAGGTCGGCCAGTTCCGTCTCGTCCCGGGTGTCGTGCCAGGCGACAACCGGGCCGATCGGCTCGCCGGAGCGGTCCAGCAGCACTCCGGATTCGCCCATGCTCGTCACGCCGAGTCCCGCGACCGGGCCGGGCGGGGCGGCGGACAGCGCGCCGGCCAGGGCCTCGACCGCGGCGTGGAGCAGGGCGGTCGCGTCGAGTTCGGCTCCGGTCCGGGTGACGGTCCAGGGCGTGGTCACCGCAGCTTGGGACAGCGGCTCGCCCGTGTCGGTGAAGACCACCGCCTTGCTGGCCGTGGTGCCGACGTCGAGGCCGACGAGCAGTGGAGCTGCCACCTGGTCACCTCCTTGTGATGCGGTGCCATCTGCTTGTTTAATGCTGGGGATGCTTGCTTTTCGTTGGGAAGCTGTCAAGCGTTGGTCACTGACTGGGTGCTCTGCCGCCTGGTGGCGAACCTCATTGACCAACTGGGCGACGCTTCCGACCGGAAACCGTGGAAACGGAGCACCAGATGCCCCTCGCCGCCACCGGCCAACTGGTCAACCGTGCGCGTGCCACGAACACGGCGATTGCCGCCTTCAACGTGATCACCCTGGAGCACGCCGAGGGGATCGTCGCCGGAGCCGAGCAGGCCGGCCGGGCGGTGATCCTCCAGATCAGCGAGAACGCCGTCCGCTTCCACCACGGTCGACTCGCTCCGATCGCCGCTGCCGTCACCGCGGTGGCCGAACTCGCCGCCGTGCCGGTGGCCGTACACCTCGACCACGTGGAGAGCCGGGACCTGCTGCACGCTGCGCAGGGGACCGGAATCAGCTCGGCGATGTTCGACGCGTCGAGACTCGACTACACCGACAACGTCAGCGCCACCGTGGAGGCGGTCGGCTGGGCGCACGCGCACGGGCTGTGGCTGGAGGCGGAGCTGGGTGAGGTCGGTGGCAAGGACGGCGCCCACGCCCCGGGGGTCCGCACCGATCCGGCCGAGGCGGCCGAGTTCGTCGCCGCGACCGGGGTCGACGCGTTGGCCGTGGCGGTGGGCAGCTCCCACGCGATGACCGACCGGACCGCCGCGCTCGACCTCGCGCTCATCGGCCGGCTCCGGGAGGCGCTGCCAGTGCCGCTGGTGCTGCACGGCTCCTCCGGCGTCCCCGACGACGACCTGGTCCGCGCCGTGCGGGCCGGGATCGTGAAAATCAACGTCGGCACCATCCTGAACGTCGCCTTCACCAAGGCCGTCCGGGCCGAGCTGGCGGCCGCGCCGGTCATCGATCCGCGGAAATACCTGGCGCCGGCGCGGGACGCGATCGCCCGGACCGTCGCCCACCTGGTCACCACGATCTCGTGAGCGACGGGTCAGGAAGGCCGTGGCGCAGCCACAAAGTCGGCCGCCGGTCCGGACTGAGTCCGAACCGGCGGCCGCCGGGGTCGATCTGGCGGTTACGGGACGGCGACGTCCGGCGCGCCGCTCCGGTCGAGCGTGACCGGGCTGGCCGCGTCCGCCGCCGCGGCCTCGCCGCGCTTCTCGTCGGCGTAGACCATCACGGTGGACCCGACGATGGCGAGCACGATGCCGATCGTGGCGTAGATCGACGGCATCCGCTGGTAGACGATCAGGGAGAGGATCACGGTCAGCACGGGCGCCAGGGCGTTGGTCGTGGGGGCCACGATAGAGGCCTTGCCCCGGCTGAACGCCATCACCAGGAACAGCGCGCCGACGGCGTTGAGCAGCTGGGTGACCGCGGCGAGGGTCGGCGCCTGCCAGGGCGCCTCCAGCGCCAGGCCGCCGGCCATCCAGATGGCGATCGGCGCCAGCAACAGACCACTGATCGTCATCCAGGTGAAGGTGGTGGCGTCGTTGACGCCAACCGTGGCTGCCTTGCGCATGAAGTAGGCCTGCACACCCCAGGCGACGCAGACGACGATGGCCAGGACCAACCACATTCCACCGGTGGCGGAACCGTCGCCGCCGCTCACGCTGAAAAGCACGACCGCGATCAGCGCGGCGATCACGCCGACCACGGCGAGCCGCGGGATGCGTTCACGCAGCAGCACCGTGGCCATCAGCACGGTGATCGCCGGGGACAGTGCGATCAACGGGAAGATCAGGTAGGCCGGGCCGATGGTGAGCGCCTTGAACAGCAGCAACTGGCCGCCGGCGCCGGTCAGACCAACCAGCAGGCCGTATACGGCTGCGATCGGGCGGCGGTCCAGCCGGTTGCCGCGCAGCGCGACGACGGCCGGGATGATCATGGTGATGGACCAGACGACGTAGACCATGCCGTCCGGATAGCCGTAGTCGCTGGTCGGGACGGCGGAGAAGGCTCCCCAGACGCCCCAGAACAGCACGAGCAGTCCCGCGTACGGGATCCAGCTACGGCTGATGCGGGAAATAGTCGTTGGCATCTGCGCCTCCTCAAGCGGCGGTGGCGGTCGGGGTGGTCCGGAGATGCTCGAGCGCGTCGGCGCTCAGCGGGCCGCCGGCCTGCTTCGCGGCGTAGAGCGCCGCGCCGACGACCGGCGAATACATGGGCTGACGGAGGTCGTACCCGTCGTGCAGCGTGTGTAGGTGCTGTCGGAATGCCTCGCGCACCTGCGGTGCGTTGAACGTGCCGCCGGAGTAGGAGACCAGCACCTGCTCTTCGACGGGGTAGCCGAGTCGGCTACGGGTGGTCTCCACCAGATGGGCGAGTTCCCGGCCGGCCTCGCCGAGGATCGCCGCGGCCGCCTCGTCGCCCTGGTCGGCGGCGCGGGTGACCAGCGGGCTCAGCGCCGCGATCTCGCCACGGTCGCCGTGCCACCTGTTCAGCACGATGTCGATCAGATCCAGGTCCGCGGACAGCTCCAGGTGGTCGCGCAGAACATCCAGCAGCGGGCCGGCGGGCTGTCGACCGTCGCTCATCCGGGAGAACGCCTGCAGGCCACGGATGGCGATCCAGTACGCCGAGCCCTCGTCTCCGAACAGTTCGCTCCAACCGCCGACGCGCAGCCCTCGACCGGCACGTTCACCATAGGTCATCGATCCGGTGCCGCTGATCACGTTGATGCCGTCCGCGGCGCCCAGCGAGCCGGACCAGCCGCAGAGCATGTCGTTGTCGACCCGGTACCGGTCGTGGCCCAGGACGTCCCGTGGCACCGCGTCGAGGGCGGCGATGTCCTCGCTGACCTCGCCATAGGTCGGGATCCCGAAAAACGCGAAGTCGATGTCGGCCGGGGTGATGCCGGCCGTCGCGCAGACAGCGCCGACGCCCTCCTCAAGGACCCGGGTCACGAGGTTGATGCCTTCGCTGAAGTAGTAGCTGCTCGCGGTCGTGGCCTGGGCCACGATCGAGCCGTCCGCCCTCAGTAGGCAGAAAGCGGTCTTGGTGCCGCCGCCGTCCACGCCGAGAAACATTTGTCTCACCTCCGTGTGGCGCCACTGCTGACGTCAGCTCTGTCGCCCGTCCGGGCCGGGATGGCCCTGATCTGGACCTGTTGTTCGCCTGGCCGCGGCCTAGCGGACAGGGGGTGCATGATCGCGCCCTGGACGACTCGGTTGACCTCCCCGCCGGGGAAGGGATTGTCGGGTGTGAGCCCGAGCGCCAGGGAGAAGTGCAAGCCGATCAGCTGCGCGCAGATCACGGCCGGCAGCGCCAGCGCGGCGTCGTCCACGTCCGCGATGCCGGGTAGCGTCCAGGCGTTTTCCCTGGCTGGCCGCCCGGCGTGACCGGTGACGGTGACGAGGTTCCGCTCCGGGATGACCCGCAGCAGCTCGGCCACCATGTCGCGGTCGTACTGACTGGTGTATGGGTCGTTGGACTCGTAACTGACGACCAGGGTCTGGTCATCGAGCACGGATTTCGGTCCATGCCGGAAGGCCAGCGCGGACTCGGCCATGGCCACCACGCGGCCGGCGGTCAGCTCCAGGACCTTCAGGGCGGATTCCCGGGCCGCGCCGTGCAGGGTTCCGCTTCCGAGGTAGACGATCCGGGAGTAACCGCGGGCGGCGAGGTCGGCCGCTGCGGGCGGCCGGGTGACCAAGATTTGCTCGGCTGCGGTGGCGAGCCGCTCCACCAGGCCCTCATCGGGGCCGCCGAGGGCCAGCGAGCCGGCCAGCACCATGCCGGTGAAGCTGGACGTCATCGCGAAGCCCCGGTCGTTGGCCGCTTCGGGCAGCAGCAGCACGTGCGAAGTAGAACGGTCGGCGTACTGGCGGGCGAGCCGGCCGTGCTCGTTGCAGGTCACCACGAGGTGCCAGCACTCGGTCAGCACCTGGGTGGCCAGCTCGGTGGCGGTGACGCTTTCCGGACTGTCGCCGGAGCGGGCGAACGACACCAGCAGCGTCGGGACATCCTCTGCGAAGCAGGCCAGTGGATCGGCCACGATGTCGGTGGTGGCGACGGCGTCCACCCGGCGGCCCAGCCGCCGACGCAGCGACGGCGCCAGCACCTCGCCGACGTACGCGGAGGTGCCCGCGCCGGTGAGGACGATGCGCAGGTCGGGCCGTTCGAGCAGCGGCTTCAGAAACGCGGCGGTTGCCGTACCCGACTCAGCCGCCATCCGGGCGATCTGGCGCCACACGATCGGCTGCTGCGCGATCTCGCGGCTGGTGTCGACGGCGTCGCGCCGGCGCAGGTAGTCAGGGTCGTGGCCGAGGAGGGTGCTCATGCTGCCGGCCGCCGTTCGGATGAGGTGGTCGCGTGGCGGTAGCCGCGCAGGACGTCGCGGATGCGATCGAGGACGAGCTCGACGGGGTCATTGCCGAGGGTGCCGTCGCGGACCCGCTGGTACTGGTCGGGCAGGTACTGGCTGAGCAGCGGCAGCGGGATGTCCCGGTCGGTCAGGTTGACCAGCAGGCGCCGCTCGGCGGCCTGGATCTCCGGGTCTGGCCAGTAGTAGCGCATCCGGTCGCTGTAGCTGTACCGCCGCGCCAGGCGCTGCTCCGCGGCGTCGCCGGTGTAGTACTTCGCCCACTGCCCGGGCTCGGCGCGCATTCGCTGCTCGACCACCTCTGGCAGGCTCGAGCGGTCGTGCTCCGCAACGAGCTCGGCCTCGATCGCGGCCAACGCGAACAGGGCCTCCCTCAGCGCGAAGGTCAGGCCGGGTCCGACCTTGAGCACCGCCCAGTGATCCTCGACCAGCGCGGCGAGTCGCGGGACGGTCTGGTAATCCGTGGAGTGGGCCTCGAAGACCATTGTCGGCTCGTCGTCCAGGACCCGCTGCAGGTCCTTGGTGCGGTCCCGGTCGTAGTCCACGACCCGCAGGTGGTCGAACTCGACGCCCGGCTGGACGACCAGGGCCATCACCTGCGGCCACACGTGCTCGAGGCCCAGCTCGGCGAAGGCCGCCCGGTGCCGGGCCAGGGTGCTACGGGCCGACTCGGTGGTGGTGGGCAGGAGTTCCTCGATCGTCTCCTCGGCGCCGCCGGGCACCGGGACCTCGGTGCCGATGACGTACCGGAGTTCCCCGGCCCGCCCCGTCGCGGCGGCGGTTCTCTCCGCGACGGCGAGCATGCGGGCAGCGCGGGCGGCCATCACCTCGTCGGTCAACGGGGTCTGGTCGTCCGCGCAGGGGTAGCTGCAGTCAAGATGGATCTTGGTGAAGCCGGCCTCGACGTACGCCGCGACGAGCACGTCGGCGCGCGCCATGGCCTGCTCCGCCGGCAGCGAACGCCATCGGTTCGGGCCCAGGTGGTCGCCGCCGAGCACAACCCGCTCCCGAGGAAGTCCGGCCTGGTCGGCCGCCCGGTACACCAGGTCGTGGAAGTCCGCCGGTCGCATACCGGTATAGCCACCGTCCTGGTCGACCTGGTTCGAGGTCGCCTCGATCAACACCAGGTCGCCGTCTTCCCGGGCCTGAGCCATCGCGGCCTGCAGGACCAGCGGATGGGCGGAACAGATTGACGTGACGCCGACCGGTTCCCCCCGTTTGTGCAGGGCGACGACAGTGTCGAGCGGGTTACTCATGGGGTGGTTCCTTTTCCTCGCCGTTCTGAAGCTGGTAATGGACCCTACTGGTATTCCACTTGGCCGGCTACTGTCTAGTTGGTATGTAGTTTGGTATGCTCCCGTTCGTAGCATCTCTGGGGGCACGCTGAGGGCGGCGCTGACCCAGCTCGCCGACCAGGGCGTCGTCATACGGTCACCGGCACGCGGCTGGTTTCTCGCCGATCCGACAGCGGAAGACGGCCGGCGCCGTACGCCGGCGACGGCCGGCAGTCCGGAGACGTCGTACAAGCCTTTGCCGACTACGCGGGGCGCACGGCCTCACGACACACGCTGCGGTCCTGGAGTCCCGGGTGCGGCCAAGCTCGATCGCGGAGTCCGAGATCCTCCGCGCCGCCCGGCGCCGAACCATTCGAGAAGCGACGGCCTCGGTACCCCGACAACCTGATCGTGGTGCTGGAAAACAGCCAGCTACCACCGGCCATATGCGCGGCCCTGGCCAGCACCGACTTCACCACCGCGTCGCTGTACGCCGCCCTGCGCGTCGCCGATTCACGGCAGTTGCCGCAGGTGGCCCGGTACACCGTGGAGGCCCGGCAGCCGACCGGCCCAGTCGCGGGTGACCCGTCGTCCAGTGACATGGCGCTGCTCGCCCTGCTCCGGGCTACCGCCCGGCGGCCGCCGGCGAACCTCTGCCGGCGCGGGTCGAGAGATCGCCGGGCAGCCTACAACCGCGGCCGACCATGAGGTATTTCCGCAAGCGCGCGGGGAGTCGGAGACCGCCAGGCACCGCTCAAGCTGGTGGCGCGGAGGTGTTGCTCATGGCTTATTGGTGATGGAGGCGCGAAAGCGGTAGCGGTCCCCTCGGTAGACCTGGGTGGTCAGCTCGATCGGGCGGCCTGCCTGGTTGAAGGTCAGCGTGGTCGCGACGAGCATCGGCATGGTGTCGCTGATCCCGAACAGTTCGATCTCTCGTGGCGTTGGGTGGCGGGCTTCGCACGAGTAGTCGGCGACGCGCGGAGTCTGTGGCGGGTCCGCCGCGCGCAGGGTGGCGTACAGCGAGGCGGTGTTGAAGTCGGTCTCGGCCAGGGCCGGGCAGGCCGCCAACGGAAGCCGGTTGTGCTCGAGCACGACCAGCAGGTCGTCGAGGAAACGCAATCGGTGGAGTTCGAAGAGGTCGGAGCCGGGGGCGATGCGGAGATCTTCGGCCTCGGACACCGTTGCCGGGCGAACCGCGGCAGAGAGAACCCGGCTGCTCGGCGTCAGACCGTTGACGCGGGCGAAGTCGGCAAGGCCCTGCACCTGGGGGGTTGCCGCGGTGGATGCCATCGCCGGGTCAGGGAACTGGTCGAGGTCGGCGACGAACCACCCGCGCGTCGACGCCGGTCGCACGATGCCTCGCGACTCCAGGTCGGCGAGTGCTGCTCGCAGCGTCACGCGTGAAACGGCGTACCGAGTCGCCAGCGTCCGCTCGGAGGGCAGCCGGTCGCCGACGCGGGCGGCTGCGTCGCGCAGGTCTGCGAGCAGTTGCGCGGCGGTGCGCTCGTACAGCGGGAGTGCGTCGTCGGCGAACAGGGCACGGGGCATCCGCGTCCTCGCAGCAGTCATACCAGCCAACCATACCGGTTCAATCGATCCCTGAGCCAGGCGCCCCGCAGGCGGCCCACCGCCCTCGGATCAGGTGCGGTGACCAACCAGAAATAACCGAGAACCGGCCATTGACAGGCCAACAGCATACCACTTACGTTCGTCGGGCAGACCAGCCAGACGTGAACGGGGAGTGCTCTATGTGGAGCTTCTGCTCGATCTTGTCGGCGTCAACGTCCCGGTTCGGCGGTTGGCATCCCTTTGGTCTGCTCTGCGCATTCGCTGGTGATCGAGGCGGCGGTGGCGCAGTCCTTCGACGATGGCGCCCCGCTGCTGTTGGATGCGACGTCGAACCAGGTCGACCAGTTCGGCGGCTACCCGGGCATGCAGCCGACGGATCTTCGTGACCTCGTCCTCGACCCCACGGAACGCATCGGCACGTTCGAGGTGGCTCGATCTTGACGATCTACAGCGACGAGCAACGGCGTGGCCTGGTCGTCAGAGCTGCGCAACGAGCCCGAAGGGAGTTTGACATGGCCGACATGAAGCGGCGAACCGTACTGAAGTTGGCACTGGGGGGCGCCGGCCTGGCCGCCTTCCCTGCCGTCACCACAGGTGTGGGCGCCACACCCGCAGCCGCCGCACCGAACAATGCTCCCGACGTCGTCGGGGTCGGCGACACCTCCATCACCTTGGAGTTCGACGACAAACTGCACACCCGGGTGGCCTTGAAGGGCGTCAACGTCACGCGCTTCGACGCCAGCGAAGCCCTGCTGCTGGGCGGTACGACGATCGACGAGTTCACGTACCGCGGGCACGAGACCCGCAAGACCAAGCATTCCCGGCACGGTGCGGGCGTCCAGGTGATTGTCCAGGGCTATTCCAGGGCTGGCGTGCGGAAGACGGTGGAGCTGACCTCCTTCCAGCGTTTGACCGGGATGATCGTGATGACGGTGACCTACGCCAACCTGTCCGGTTCGGAGCTGAAGGTCACCGGCTGGCGCAGCGCGGCCCACGAACTCCTGGAGAAGCCCGGCGGCTTCTACACCTTCTCGGGTACCACCTACGAGAACCGTCGCGACTGGGTGCAGCCGATGACGGACGGGTTCGACCAGAAGAACTCGCTGGGGATGGACTCCTCCGACTATGGGGGCGGCACGCCGATGGCGTCCGTCTGGCGTCCGGGTGGGGGCCTTTCCGTCGGGCACGTCGAACCCGTGGCGAGGATCCTGCGCCTACCCGTTCGCAAGACGGCCGGCGGAGCGAGCATCGCCGTCGAAGGCGACACTCCCCGCACCCTGAAGCCGGGCCAGCAGTTGACCACCGACACCACCTTCCTGACAGCCCACCCCGGCGACCACTTCGCGCCGCTCCAGCGCTATCGCGACTACATGAGCGACATCGGCTTGCGCGCCCCCAAGACGCCGACCCCGGCCTTCGAACCCATCTGGTGTGCCTGGGGTTACGAGCGCGACTTCACCGTCGAGCAGGTCATCGGAACGCTGCCCAAGGTGCGTGAGGTCGGCCTCAAGTGGGCTGTGCTCGACGACGGCTGGCAGACCAACGAGGGCGACTGGGACATCAACCCGCAGAAGTTCCCGCAGGGCGAAACGGACATGCGAGCCTTCACCAAGCAGATCCGCGACGCCGGCCTGCGGCCGCGTCTGTGGTGGGCCCCGCTGGCCGCGGACCCTGGGAGCAACCTGTTCAAGCAACGCCCTGACATGCTGTTGCTGGACCGCGACGGCAACATGCAGGAAGTGACCTGGTGGGACGCCTACACACTGTGCCCGGCGTACCAGCCGACCGTGGACTACTTCGTCGGGCAGGTGAAGAGGTTCATCGGTGACTGGGGCTATGAAGGGCTCAAGATCGACGGCCAGCACCTCAATGGCGTCACACCCTGCTACAACCCGGCGCATGGGCACACCCGCCCCGAAGAATCGACCGAGGGCCTGGCGCAGTTCTGGAAGGCGGTGCACGAGGCCGCACACAAGGCGAACCACAACGCGGTCGTGGAACTCTGCCCCTGCGGCACCGCCTTCGCCTTCCACAACCTGCCCTACGTCGACCAGTACCCGGGCTCGGACCCAACCTCCTCTTACCAGGTCCGAACCAAGGGCAAAACGATGAAGGCGCTGATGGGTCAGGGCGCCAGTTACGCCGGCGACCATGTCGAACTGAGCGACGGCGGCGACGACTTCGCGTCCAGCTACGGCGTAGGAGCCGTCCTGTCGACCAAGTTCACCTACCCTGCGGGCCCGGACGAGAACGTGCTCACGCCGGAAAAGGATGTCCTCTGGCGCAAATGGGTGAGCTTGTACAAGGAGAACATGCTGCCCACCGGCGAGTACCGGGGCGAGCTGTATGACGTCGGTTTCGACAAGCCCGAGGCGCATGTCGTGACCAAGGGTGGAGCCCTGCACTACGCCTTCTACGCCGACCGATGGGACGGGAAAGTCGAGTTGCGTGGTCTGGGCCGGGGCAGGTACCGCTTGACCGACCCGTTCAACGGCGTCTCCCTCGGCACCGTCGACGCCAGGCACAACACCGTCCAGCTGACCTTCGAGAAGTTCCAGCTCATCGTGGCCGAGCCCGCCGACTGAGCTGCGTGACATGTAAGCCGCGAGGTCTCCGGTAGAGGGTTCATCGAGCAAGAAAAACCTGGAATACCGGAGACCTCGTGGCCATCCTGGGCGAATAATTCCGACGTCACCACTCAACGTCCGCGCACAGATCACGCTGACCCCAGGTCCTCGTCCCCCGTGAGAAATCGTCCGCCGACGCTGGGCACTGCTCGGGCGACGCCTAGCGCCCGACGACCTCCGGCGGACGTCGGCCGTAACGTGCCCACACATGCTGGCGGTACGCGGCCACGTTCATGCGAGTGCGGGCGAGGCCGACCAGCGTGAAGAACACCGCCGCGGAGAGCTGGATGCCGTAGAGGATCCACTGATCGGCTCCCGTGTACGGCAGCGCGATGTGCGCGTGGTCCTGCCGGTCGACCACGACGGAGACGGTCTGGTTCACCTGATGGCGGCCGATGCCGGAGGCCCACTGCTCGTCCCACCGACCGTCGACGGTGAACACGAGAAGGTACTGCGAGCCGTCGCGGTCGTATGGCGCGGTGTCGCGGACCGTGGCCACGACCGTGGTGCCGTACCGGGACATCTGATAGTCCCCGGTCGCCGTTACCACGAAATCGACCAGAAACGCCGCGCCGATGCCCAGCAGGACGAGGGCCGACACCCACTTCCCGACCCCGATGAGCCGCAGGATCCGGCGCTCGGCGACATCCTGCGGCCAGTCGTACAGCTTCCGCCAACCCGCCGCAGAACCCCCGTCCTCGCCGCTCCTCATGATCGAACTTTAACTTGATCATGCAATCAAGCAGGTAGGCAGGCGTCCCATGACCACACAAAAAAATCTTGACGCGACCTGTAGTAGAGCGCCGACTCCGATCGTCATCCACCTGAACGACGGAGAGGAGAACGTTCATGGACATGGTCACTGGCGCACACGTGGCAATCGCCCTGACCGTCCCGGTGCCACGCGAACGGATGTGGGACCTGGTCGCGGCGGTGGACCGGATCGGCGAATGGAGCCCCGAGGCCGCTGGCGGCGACTGGTGTGAGGATGTCCAAGCGCCGGCTCCGGGTGCCCGGTTCATCGGGCGCAACCGGTACGCCGACAGATCGGAAAGTACGGTGACCTGTGTGGTCATCGAAGCAGAACGGCCGAGCGTCTTCGCCTGGACCGTACTGGACGACGCCGGCCTGGTGGGCTCGACATGGCGCTACGAGCTGCACGAGGGTCCCGAGCCGGGGAGCAGCGTCGTCCACCATTCGTTCACCCACGGTCCCGGCGCCACCGGTGCCCGGGTGGACGCCGATGCCGACCCGTTGACGCTCAATGGCCGCCTGGTCACCCTGTGTCGAAACATGGCAACCACGATCACCGCGATCGCCACCGCAGATTCCCCGACAGGAGCAACCCGATGAAGTATCTGATGTTGGTGTGCACCGATCCCGACTACACGCCCGGCCAGGACGACGGCGCCCCGGACGTGGAGGACTGGGTCACGGAGATGGACGGCAAGGGGATCCGACTGATGGGCAACCGCACCCGGCCGGCGAGCGACGCGACCACGGTCCGGGTCCGCGACCGCCAGGTGCTGCTGACCGACGGCCCGTACGCGGAGACCAAGGACCAGATCGCCGGCTTCGACATCCTCGAGTGCGCCGACCTCGACGAAGCCATCGACGTCGCGTCCCGGCACCCGATGGCGTGGGCCGGGATGATCGAGCTGCGTCCGTTCTGGCCCGACGACGAGGACCAGTAGCAAGACTGATGACCCGCGTGACAGCTCAGGTGACCGATCGGATCGCCGGGATCTACGCCGACGGGTGGAGCCGGATCGTGGCCGCCATGATCCGGTTCACCGGCGGCAACTGGGACCTGGCTGAAGAGTGTGCGCAGGACGCGTTCGCCCAGGCACTTCAGAAGTGGCCGGTGTCGGGCGTACCGGACCAGCCGCTGGCGTGGCTGACCACGACGGCGCGACACCGTGCGATCGACCGGATACGTCGCGCGTCGACAGAGGCGGCGAAGCTGCGGGAGGTGGCCGCGATGGACCTGGAGCCGCCGCCGTACCCGAGTGACAGCGAGATCCCGGACGAGCGCCTGGAACTCATGTTCACCTGCTGCCATCCGTCGCTGAGCCTTGATGCCCAGGTGGCGTTGACATTGCGGAGCCTCGCCGGCATGAGCACCGCGGAGATCGCGCGTGCCTTCCTGGTGCCGGAACGCACCATGGGTCAGCGTCTCTTCCGCGCCAAGCAGAAGGTCGCGCACGCGGGCATCCCGTTTCGGGTGCCCCCGCCGCACCTGCTGCCGGACCGCCTTCCCGCCGTACTCCATGTGCTCTATCTGGTGTTCAACGAGGGGTACGGGGACCCGCGGCGGGCCCGGTTGTGCCAGGAAGCCATTCGTCTGGCCCGGGTGCTGACGGCGTTGATGCCGGACGAGCCGGAAGCGCACGGCCTGCTCGCCCTGATGTTGCTGCACAATGCCCGGCGTTCGGCGCGCGTCGACGCGGGCGGGAACCTGGTAACCCTGGACGAACAGGACCGCACGCTGTGGGACCAGGCACAGATCGCCGAGGGCGCCCTGATCTGTGAACGGGCACTGCGCCAGCGCCGGGCCGGACCGTTCCAGCTCCAGGCGGCCATCGCCGCGTGCCACGCCACCGCGCCGGTCGCGGCCCAGACCGACTGGCCCCAGATCGTGGGGCTGTACGGGCAGCTCGCGCGTCTCGCGCCGAGTGTGATCGTGGATCTGAACCGTGCCGTCGCGGTCGGCATGGCCGATGGCCCCGACGCGGCGCTGCCACTGGTCGACGCGATCGTCGGGACGGGACAGCTCGACGGCTACTACCTGTTGCACGCCACCCGCGCCGACCTGCTGCAGCGTGCCGGGCGTGGGCCGGAGGCCGCCGGAAGCTACCGCAGGGCACTCGACCTCGCACCCACCGATGCCGAGCGTCGGTTCCTGCGCAACCGGCTGGAGCTTTGCTGACGGCACGCCCCACTGGTGGGCGGGCGTCCACGATCATGCCTTGACACACATGATCCACTTCGGCAGATTGACACCATTGTCAGCGCTTAGGGGTAATGATGTCTGATCTGCCATCCGTGTCACGGCGTACATTTCTCTCCGCCGGTGCCACGTTGCTCGCCTCCTCCGGTGTGATCGCGGTCCTGCCGGGCGCCGCCTCGGCCGCGCCCGTGACCCGCCCACCCGGAAACACGCCGCCGGTCAGCACCGACCTGGCGCGGTACCGGCCGGTTGTGGTCTCCTCCACCGACTACGCGCCGACGCCGGGCAGCTTCGCCGTCGACGGGCTGCCCAAGGTCGGTGTCGGCGGCAGTGGCTGGCGGGCCGCCCCGGGCGACCCACAGTGGATCACCGTCGACCTGCAGGCCCCGTGCCACATCGAGGCGGTCACGCTGGTCTTCGAGGCGACGCTCGCCGACGGCCCCTTCGACGGTAACTACACCAACACCGACGGCACCGAGATCCGGTCCAGCGCGGCGGTGGCGTACCGGCTCGAGGTCTCGTCCGACGGCAAGGCCTGGCGCTCGGTCTACGAGACCGCCGACGGTCAGGGCGGCGTCCAGGCGATCAAGCTCCCCGCGCCGGTGACCGCGCGCTGGATCCGGATGACCTCCACGAAGCGCTCGAACAGCAACCCGGTCGGCCTCAACGGCTTCCAGGTGTACGGCAAGCCCACCACCCACCAGCCGCCCGCGAAGGGCTGGACCGACTGGGCGGGCGGAAACAACCGCCCCGCGCCCGCGCTCACCGTCGCCGCCGACGGCACGGTACCGCTGGAGTCCGGCTGGGCGCTCACCATGGACGACTTCGCCGGCACCAACGACGGCGCCGCGCTCTCCACCGGGCAGCTCGACGTCCGGTCCTGGCTGCCCGCGACCGTACCGGGCACGGTGCTGGGCACGCTGGTCGAGCAGGGGCACCTGCCGGACCCCGTCTCCGGCTTCAACAACATGCTGATCCCGGAGGCGCTGTCGCGCCACTCCTGGTGGTACCGGCGGGCGCTGCGGCTGCCCCGGGACCTGGACACCTCCGCCGGCCGGCGAATCTGGCTCGAGTTCGACGGAATCAACCACGAGGCCGAGACCTGGGTCAACGGGGTGCGGGTCGGCAGCGTCGCGCACCCGTTCGCGCGGGCGGCGTACGACATCACCGACGCCCTGGCCGGGCACTCCGAGCACGTCATCGCGGTCCGCGTGACGCCGATGCCGCACCCGGGCACCCCCGGTGACAAGGGCGCCGACGGCAACACGTTCCTCCAGTCGGCCCACCACTACCTCGACGCGCCGACGTACCTCGCGGTGTCGGGGTGGGACTGGATGCCGGCGGTACGGGACCGGGTCACCGGGATCTGGGACCACGTACGGCTGCGCGGCACCGGCTCGGTGCTGGTCGGTGACCCGCACGTGGCCACCACCCTGCCGGACCTGCCCGACACCGGCACCGCCGAGGTCACCATCGCCGTACCGGTGCGCAACGTCGCCGACACCGCGACCACGGTGACCGTCCGCGCGGCCTTCGACAAGATTGCCGTCGAGACGACCGTGACCGTGGCCGCCCGGGAGAGCACCACGGTGACCTTCGCACCGGACCGGTTCCGGGCGCTGCGGCTGCGCAACCCCAAGCTCTGGTGGCCCAACGGCTACGGCGACCCCGCCCTGCACGACCTGCGGGTCACCGCGACCGTACGCGGCAAGGTCAGCGACCGGCGCGAGCTGCGCTTCGGCATCCGGGAGTTCGGCTACGACTGGCACCAGCCGGTAGTGGTGTCGCCGCCCGGCCAGCCGCCGCTGGTGTTCGACGGCGACGTCGCCATGCAGACGGTCACCTTCGACCGGCAGCACGCCCAGTACGTCCGGATCCAGGCCGGCCAGCGTGCCACCGGCTGGGGTGTCTCGATGTGGTCACTGTCGGTCCTCGACGGCGAGAGCGGTTCCGACCTGGCCCTGGGCAGGACGGCCCGGGCCTCCTCGGTGGAGAACGACACGAACGTGGCGGCGAACGCCGTCGACGGCGACACCGGCACCCGCTGGTGTTCGAAGTACGAGGACGACCAGTGGATCCAGGTCGACCTCGGCACTGCCGCCGACTTCGACCGGGTCACGATCGCATGGGAGCAGGCGTACGCGCTCGACTACCGGATCCAGGTGTCGAACGACGACGACAACTGGACCGACGTGAAGTCGGTCAGCAACGACACGCCGCTGGGCAACCGGGCCACCCAGGTCGAGACCTTCCCCGCGCAGACCGCGCGTCACCTGCGCATCCAGGCCGGGGCGCGGGTCACCTCGTGGGGCATCTCGATGTGGTCGCTCTCGGTCGGGCGTCAGGCCGAACCCGGCCTCGACCTCGCGTTGCACCAGACCGCCACCGCCTCCTCACAGGACGGCGACTCGAACGGGCCGGACCGGGCCGTCGACGGCAACCCGCGTACCCGCTGGTCGTCGAAGTACGAGGACAACCAGTGGATTCAGGTCGACTTCCCCGCGCCGGTCGCGTTCGACCAGGTCACCATCGACTGGGAGCAGGCGTACGCCCGGAGCTTTGTCATCCAGGTCTCGGACGACGGTGAGCAGTGGACCGACGTGAAGTCGGTCAGCAACGCCATCGTCCAGCTCAAGATCAGCGTGAACGGCGTCCCGGTCTTCTGCCGGGGCGGCAACTGGGGCTGGGACGAACTGCTCCGCCGGGTGCTGCCCGACCGGCTGGCCGACACCGTCGAGATGCACCGCGACATGAACTTCACGATGATCCGCAACTGGCTCGGCAGCAGCAACCGGGACGAGCTCTACCAGGCCTGTGACGAGCAGGGCATCCTGGTCTGGAACGACTTCTGGCAGGCCGGTCAGTTCCTGCCGAACCCGCCCGGCTACGTCGACATCGCCGCCGACACGATCCGGCGGTTCCGCCACCACCCCAGCATCGTGGTCTGGTGCGGCGCCAACGAGGGTGACCCGCCGCCGATCGTCGACGCCGGGCTGAAGGCGGCGGTCGCCGCCGAGCACCCGGAGATCCTCTACATCCCGAACTCCGCGGGTGGCCTGGTCAACGGGCACGGCCCGTACCGGTGGATCGAACCGTCGACGTACAACGACAGGAACACGTACGACACCGGCGCATTCGGTTTCCACACCGAGATCGGCATGCCGGTGGTGTCGGTGATCGAGAGCATGCGCAACCTCGTCGGCGACGAGCCGGGGTGGCCGATCAGCGAGGTCTGGAACTACCACGACTGGTCGACGATCGGGAACCAGCACACCGACACGTACCTGGACGCGATCAACGCGCGGCTCGGTGAGTCCGGTTCCCTGGAGGAGTTCGCCAGCCGGGCGCAGTTCGTCAACTACGAGAGCCACCGCGCCATGTTCGAGGCGTGGAACGCGAACCTGTGGCAGGACGCCACCGGTCTGCTGCTCTGGATGTCGCACCCGGCGTGGCACAGCACGGTGTGGCAGACGTACGACTACGACCTGGACGTGAACGGCGCCTACTACGGTGCCCGCAAGGGTTGCGAGCCGCTGCACGTCCAGGCGGATCCGGGTACGTGGCAGGTCCGGGTGGTCAACCACACCAACGCCGCGCTCACCGGCGCCACCGTCACCGCCAAGCTCTACGACCTGGCCGGTCGCCAGTTGGGCAAGACCCAGAGCCAGCGGGTGGAGGTGGCCAGGTCGGCGGCGTCTGCCGTCTTCGCGCTCACCGAGCCGGCCGGGGGCCCGCTGCACCTGGTCCGGCTCGAGCTGAGCGACAGCCGTGGTCGGGTGCTGTCGGAGAACACCTACTGGCGCTACCGCGAGGCGGAGCAGATGCGGGTGCTCAACGACCTGCCGCGGACCCGTCTGTCGGTCTCGACCAGCGGGGTCCGCTCCGCCGGGAACCGGGCGACGGCCACCACGACGGTCAGCAACCGGGGCGGCGCGGTCGCCGCGCTGATCCGGCTGGCGGTACGCGACTCGCGCGGCGACCGGGTCCTGCCGGCGCGGTACGACGAGAACTACTTCTGGCTGCTGCCCGGTGAGACGCGCAAGGTCGACGTCTCGTGGCCGGCGCGGCTGGGCGGTTCGCGCGGCTTCCGGGTGACGGCCGAGGCCTACAACTCCGCTGCCAGCTAACGCCGGACATCGGACGACACTTGATGCCCCGCAGGCGTTCATCACCAACGGGGAATAGCCAGGATGCCCTGCCAGTCCATGGCAGGGCATCCTGGTGCTCACGGTCGTCTCATTCAGCTTCAGGCTCTCCGACGTCGAGCATACGGCGGGCGATTCCGGCCATCATCTCGTCGAGATCGATACCTTGCCATCCGCCCGCTGGGCCGGTGACACGCGGACGTCCGGCGTGTTGGTGGGTGCGGCTCAGACGTCCGACGATCTCAGTCATTCCCGACCGTCGTGAGGTCACCCCAGGACGGAAATAGTGCGGTGGTCCGGGAGATCCTTCTCCCGGACCACCGCACCAGGGTCCCCAGAACCGCTGCCTATCCCTGCAGCAAGGTTTCCCGTCTAGCTACAAGCCGTGGACAGCCGGCCGCGCCATGTTGTTGTCTGGGTCTCATGTCACCTGCTCACGCTGGGTCTCGCCTGGCCCCATAGGACTTATCCCACCTTTCCACCCAAACCTCAGCCGCCTCGGCGAGGGCCGGGAATCGCTCCCGGATAGAGGCAGACAGCTCAACCAGGCCAGCTCGCGAATCGGCTGGAAAAACGTCCTCAAGCCCGAGCGATATGGCCGCCCGGTACTCATCGTCGAGCGTAAGCCATTTTCTTGCGACGCCCAGGACCTTGTCGCCATCCAGCAGGTAATACGACAAGGACATGAACATCTCGGAGAAGGCCAGGGGAGACAGGTCTTCAGCTCTTTCATCAACCAGATAATTCATTACGTCTTCGATATCCACGCTAATCAGCGCCTTCGATACACTATCGTCTCGAGAATGTCCATGTTGATCGGCGATCCGTCGGTCCTCTTCATGACCCCGAAAGCGTGCGCCGGATCCAGCGGGCCCCTACTCACCAGCTCGAATCCAGCCTCCGCAATCCGTTCGGCACTTGCCCGACCCCACTTGTTCGCCTTCATCGCCGCAGTCACCTTGAGGAGCGCACCAGGCTGCATAACACGCGCGGTTTCGGCAGAGACAGGATTGTATCCGAACGGGTTGATGGCGTGCACCTCGCTGAAGGCGCCATCCTTGAACGGAAGCGCCTTGGCATCCGCCGCAACGTCCACCCCGGGCTTCGTCGCAGATATATCTACGTTGACCGCTCCTGGCATCGGGTTTTCGCCCGACCCAAGGTTCAGCGTCTCACAGTTGTGGACAAGGAGAGGCGTGTTGTCAGCGAGCACGTAGTACGTGTGGACGCCGTCGACGGTGAGGTTGTGGACTCGTTCGTGGTGGACGTGGCGCTTGACAGCGGTGACCTGAACCCAGGTGCCCGCAGCGGTTTGCAGCCACGCCCCCGGCTGGAGCTGGTCGGCCTTGACCCAGCTACCGGAGTCGGGCAACCAGATCAGGTGGGCATCAGTGGAGGTGATACTGCCGGTCTCGGACCCGTCCCTGCCGTCGACGTCGACGGTGAACGTGATCAGAGTCTTGGTGCCCTCATTGCTACGCACGTTGGTCACCGTGCGCCCCTGGTTGTCCCCGGACTCCACATCCGCGGCCAATACCTGGTCACCGACCTTGAGATCCTCGATCGAGGTACTGCTGCCGTCAGCGAGGACGACCTTCGTGCCCGGTACGAAGCTGTTCGTCCTACAACTCGGACCCGCGGGCGCCTCGACATCGGGCTTGGTGCTCGGCGTGTTGGTCGGTACGGCCTTCGACGCGTCGGTGGTTGCCTCGACACCCTTCTCGATGTCCTTGACGGTGTCGACACCCTCGATGATCTTCTGACCGGTCCGACCGGCCTTGATCGCCGTCGCCCCGTACCCGATGAACGGGATCGCCGACGACATCGACAACGCCGCGTCGACATAGTTGCCCTCAGCCGCGTACCAGACGCCGTTCGCGACGTCGGCAACCTCACCAACCACCGGGATCAGACCCACCACATCCAACGTGGTGTGCCCGATGTCCGACCACGACATCCCGAACAGGTGCCCGTCCAACTCGACAAAGCTGACCGGGTTACCACCAGCGAACGCGTACCGGTTACCGGTGAACGGGTCCAGACCCAGACCCATGTCAGCCATCGCGCCGCCGTACATGTCACGGGTCAGGAACCGGTTCAGACCCGGGTCGTAGTTCCGGAACCCCATGTCGTACGTACCCGACCCGGAATCCCATCGGGAGGCGTTGAACCGGAACGCGTTGTACGGCTCCTCACCCTCCGCAGCCGCACCCGGCTTGTCCACACCGGTGAACTGCGACTCGTCATCCTTGCCGTACGCCGTGTACCCGTACGTCGCCCGGGTGTTGCCGTCCTCCTTCGTGATGGCCTCGACATCACCGCGCGGCCGGTAGACGAACTGCGAATACTCCCGGCTGCTGTCGTCCTTGTGCTTGATCTGCGTCAGCTGCTGACCCCAGGGCGCGTACTGGTAGGACTTGGTCGCCTTACCGGCGACCTCCTCCCGCAACACCTGGTTGTCCATGCCCAAATACGTGAACGCGGTCGTCTTCGACCCGACAGTCCGCGACGTCGTCCGGTCGAACGGGTCGTAGACGTAGGTGGTCGACTTCGCCGTCGCGCCCGTACCGGCGGTGGTCTTAGCGGTCCGGTCGAACCCGTCGTAGTAGTACTTCTGCGCGCGCTGCCCACCGATCGACACCGTGTCGAGGCGGCCCAGCGGGTCGTAGTTGTACGTCGACGTCACTCCGCTGGAGGTGGCCGAGTGCAGCCGGTTCCGGTCGTACCTGTTCGTCGCGGTCGAACCGTCGACGGTCTGCGCCACCACGTTGCTGTTCGCGTCGTAGGTGTACGTCTCGACCGCCGTGCTGTCACCGGTCTTGTCGATCCGGGTGACCCGGTCCTGCGGGTCGTAGCTGAAGGCGTACGTGTTGTCGATGTAGTCCGACGAGTTGTCGGCGTTCATCAACTTCAGGACGTCCTTCGACGGATGCCCGTTGGCCGAGTACTCCAACGTGTGCTCGGCGACCGTCGTACCCGCCGAGGTCTTCTCCACCTGGTGCCTGGTGGCACCGTCGAGGAAGTACTCGAAGTCCACCGTGTTGCCGCCGGGCTTGACCTGCTTGAGCATCTGCCCACGGGCGGTGTACGTGAACGTGGAGATCTGCTGGTTGCCCGCTGTCGCCGAGTCGGCGTTGGTCACCTTGGCGACCATGTCCCGGTCGTCGTACACGATCTCGGACCAGGTCAGATCATGGGTAGAGGTGAGCGGGTTGCCGTTCGGGTCGTACGTGAGCGCGGTGGTGTTCTTCAGCGTCGTACCGGCGAACTCCTTCACCGTGGCGATCTGGTTGAGCTCGTCGTACCCGATTTCGTACCTGTCGTTCTTCGCGCCCGGACTGAGGTCCTTGACCTCGACCATCAGCCCGTTCGGGTTGTACCGGTAGGTGAACTCCTTCTTTTCGTTGTCCACGTCACCGGAGTTGTTCCGGACGAGCTTGACCGCGTCGGCGAGCACCTTGCCCGTCGCCTGGTCGGTCACCGTGATCTTCTGGGCGCCCTCCTCGACGAAGGAGTAACTGCCCAGGCTGATCCAGACGTTGGTGTTCTGCGTCTGGTTGACCGTCTTGACGGCACTGCCGCCGTTGTAGGTGATGGTGAACTTCGCGTCCGTCGCCGCACCGGTGACCTGCGGGTGGCGGACGAACACCTCATAGCTGCCGTCCTGCGGAATGTTGAGCTGCCAGTTGAACTGGCCGGTGCCGGTGCCGGCGGCAGCGGTGTGCACGTCGTACCCGTACTGCCCGGTCGCCGCCCCGCTGGTCCAGGTGCCCTGCGACGCGGTGTTGTTGGAGTCGGAGTTGTCGACCAGGACGACGTCCTTGCCGACCGGCACACCGTCCTCCGACCGGCCCTTCTGGTTGCCCGAGGCGAAGTACTCCCAGGTCATCGTCCGGGAGGTCGACCCGCCAGCCGAGGTCAACGTGTTCTTGGTCTGCTGACCCAGGTCGTTGTAGTCGTAGGAGTTGGTGATGTCCCACGGGTCGGCCGAGGTCTTCGTCCAACCGTTGTCGTAGTAGGTGTAGATGGTGTCGTTACGGACCGTCTGACCCTCCGACGGCGGTGCGCTGACCTTCGCCAGGTTGCCGACCGAGTCGTACGAGTAGAACGTCTTGTCGGCCGTGTTGTAGTGGCCGTCGTCCTTGTCGTACGCCGACCAGGTCTCCTTCACCCGGTTCAGCGGGTCGTAGACGTTGACGGTCGCGAAGTCGTCGGCGTCGCCGGTGGTCGCCACGCCACGCGGAGTGGTGACCCTGGTGGAGTTGCCGACCTGGTCGTACTCGTACTTCGTGGTGCGGTACGTGATCGTGCCGGCGGCATCCTTGCTGTGCGGCACCTTCGACTCGATCAGCGCGCCCCGCTGGTCGTAGGTCGCCAGTGACTCGTTGCCGTCGGCGTCGACGGTGGCGACCGTCAGGCCGTCACGGTCGTAACGGGCGCTGGTGAACTTGCCGATCGCGTCAATGGTCTTGACGACCCGGTGGTTGAGGTCGTACTCGAACTTGGTCGTGTAGTCGTCGGGGTCGGCGGTGGCGTTCTTCCTCGCGTCGACGAGCATGAGGACGTTGCCGACGTTGTCGTAGGTCGAGGTCACCCGCTGGCCCTTGCCGTTGAACACCTCGACCGGCTGGTAGATCTCGTCGTACCGGGTGGTCGTCGTGTAGTCGCCGACCGTGCTGGTCAGGTTGCCCTGCGGGTCGGTAACCGTCAGGACGTTGCCGACCTTGTCGTAGGTCGTCGTGGTCCTGCGCTCCGGATCGTTCGGTTCGTCCTTCGGCGCGGTGCTCTCGATCGTCTGGTCGGCCTTGTCGTAGACCGAGGTCGAGACCGCTCCATTGGGCGCGATCACCGAGGTCATGTTGTCGTTGGCGTCGTAGACCGGTGGCGGTGTGGTGATGAACCGCCCGGCCGCCGCGTCGACCGGCTCCACCTTCGTCAGTGGGCGCCCGAACGTGTCGTACGTCTGGGTCACCTTGGCGTTACCGCCGTTGCGGACCTCGGTGACATTGCCGCGTACGTCATAGACGAAGTACGACTTTCCGGTTCCCGCGTCGGTGATGGTTCTCGGGTAGCCGCTGGCGTCGAAGTCGTCGTAACCGGTGGTGTGGCCGTTGGCGTCCTTGACGCTGAGGAGTTGTCCCGACTCGTCGTAGGCGTTGGTGGTGGTGTAGTCACCATCGGTTGGTGTCGCGTTGCCGAGCGGGTCGGTAACGGTCTCGATGTCGCCTTCGGGGGTGTAGGTGAAGGTCGACCTGCGCCCTTCCGGGCTCGTCTTGCTGGTCGGCTCGGCGATGTACCCGTTGAGCTGGTACTGGTAGGCCAGCGTGGTGCCGGGGGTGCCGTTCTTGACCGCCTCGGCATCCCTGACTTCGAGGGGGTAGCCGGTCTTCTGGTCGTAGCTCCAGGTGGCGACGGCGCCGTTGGCCTCTTCGAGCCGTACGACGTTGTGGTCGTTGTCCCAGCCCAGCTTGGTGGTCTCGTTCTTGGCGTTCGTGGTCTGGGTGGGCCGGCCGTAACCGTCCATGAGATAGGTGGTGGCGTGGTTCTCGGCGTCCGTCACCACCGTGTTGACGGTGTTGCCCTGCGGCCCGTCCGGATCGGTGTACGCGAACCGCGTCGGGTAACCGAGCCGGTCGGTGTAGGTCTTTGTCGCCCAGTGGAACTTCGGGTCGTCCTGCGGCGGCGAGTAGTAGTCGAGGCTGGTCGGGTTGCCGCGCGGGTCGGTGATCTTGACCAGCTTGACGTTCTTGTTCCCCTGCGTCATGTCATAGGCGAATTTGAACACCTTCGGCGCGCCGCTGGTCGAACCCGCCCCGTCAACCAGTTCACCGAGCAGACCCTTGTCGGTGTACGCGAACGTCAGCTTCCGACCGGAGATATCGGTGATCTGCTTGACGTGGTCGATGATGTGCGGGTTGGTCAGATTGGTGGCCGACTGTCGCGTCCAGGTGGTGTCGTTGATGAAGTCGTAGTTGTCACCCTTGGCGAAGTAGTCGATCGTCAGGGTCTGGCGGCCGGTCGGGTCGGTCAGATACTTGAGGAACTTCGTCGGCTTGTTGTTTGACTTGCGTTCCTCGTACGTGAACAGCATCTCGTTGAGGTTGTTGTCCAGCATCGCGGACAGGAACCCGTCGCAGTCGTAGAAGAACGTGGTCCGGTCCGGCCGGGTCAACTGCCAGGCCCGGGACTCCTCCGTCTTGTTGTCACAGGTGACCAGACGCTGCAGATACAGGTGCACACCCTTCGGGCTCACCCACTGCCCCGCCGTCGCGTCCCAGGTGAACCAGTGGCTCGTGCCGTCCCCGTCGGTCAGGGTGACCCTGGTCGGGTTCGGGTTCGGGTGGAAGTCGAGCGGCGCGCCCAGCCGCATCATGGAAGACGCCTGCAACGACCAGCCGTACCCGGCGACGGTGTCGGAGGTGTCCAGCGAGTTGTACGCCAACCGGACGAACGTCGACAGGCCCCGCGACGGATTGTTCCAGGCGTTGTACGACCAGACGGTGTTCCCGGCGTACAGGTTGTTCATCAACGTGCCACCCGCGCCGGTGTTCTTCCCCGCGTACGAGTAGAACTTCTCCAGACCCAACTGGTCAGAGGTCGGTTCCTCGACCGCCACGTTCTGGTCCAGCGAGCCGATCGGCACGGTGTCGGACAACCACTTGCCGGTGGTCTTGTTGTGCAACTCCCACTTGAGTACGTAATCCGTACGCTTGTTGCCCTCTGTCGTTGACGGCGGCGTCTTCACCTGCGCCGAGACGTTGACCGCCTCACCGGCGGCGACGTCCTTCGCCAGGGGCGTGACCAGCTGGTTGCTGGTATCGGTCAACACGATGCCGTCGGCCCGCGCCCACCGGTACGACAGTTCCCAGTCGGCGGCCCGCCAGGTGCTCGTGGTCGGATTCGACACGGTCACCGGCACCGTCTGGGTGCTGGCCGGAGGCAACTGCTTCGGCGTCTCGGGCGCGTAGTAGGTCTGCGCCGGGGTCGGTTCGATGTAGGTCACCGCCAGCTTCGGACGCAACTGTGGTTCCGCGGCCTCGCTGGACAGGAAGAGAGCGCGCTCACCCGGGCTGGTCTCGTTCGCCAGTTTCACCAGGAGCCCGTCGTTTCTGACCGAGTTGCCCACCCAGCCCTGGACGATGTCCTTGACGTACCAGGTACGCCAGGCCGGGTCGTCGGTGCTACCGGTGACGGTGTCCGGCACGGCCGGGTTGTAGTCCCCGCCGGCGGTGGTCCAGTTGGTGGCGGCGTCGGCCTTGGCCCAGGAGGCGGTCGCCTCGTCGAAGGGGCGGTTGAGCGCGTGCACCTCGTACGTGGCGTTGGCCGGCGTCGGGGTCGTCGGCGACCACAGGTCGAAGTCGGCCTGCAGGATCTGGGCGTTGGCCGGGATGGACGACACGTCGGGGAACCTGACCACCGTACGGGCCGTGCCGTAGGTGGCCGAATTGTTGCCCACCATCAGCCACGGTTTGCCGGCCAGGACGTCGTGCCCGACGGTCGACTCGTTCGCGGTCAGAGTGGTGTCCGTCGCGTCGCCCTGCAGCAACCGCACCACCCGTCCGGCGCGCGGTAGCCGCACGATCTGCGTCGGCGCGGGAATGACCGCGCCACCGGCCGTCTTGACCGCCACCATGTAGTAGTAGACCTGCCCGAACGGGTCAGCGGCGTCGACCGGAGTCGGAGTGGCGGTGGTGTCGGTGAAGGTCGTCGCGGTCTTCGTCACCGGGGCGACCAGGGTCGCCGCCGACGGGGTGAAGGTCTGGAACACCGAGCGGTGCACCTGGTACTCCACGATGTCGCTACCGGTGTAACCCGACCACTTCAGCTCCGGGCCGGTGGAGTAGATCTTTGTCGGCGACTCCAGGGTCACCCCCGGCTTGCCGTAGTTGATGATCAGCTTCGGGCTGTTCTCGTTCTCCCCGTTGTACGCGTACTCGGCCGCCTCGTACCGGGGGCCACCCCGGCCGAGGTTGGTCTCGTCCGCCGCCTTGAGCATGAACCCGTGGTTCGCCGTACCGGTCACCCACGACTGCACCAGGTTCGTCACCGGGTAGTCGTGCCAGACACTGGACTCGTTCGCCTTCTTCACCGCACCGGACCTGGTGAACCGCACCGCGTCGGCGATCACGCCCACCGAGGCGGACACCCCGGCGTCGCCGAGTGTCACCCGACCCGTCGTACCGGCGGTGAACCCGAACGTGCCCAACGTCGCCCAGTCCGCGACCCCCGGCGACCGCTGGTCGACCGCCTTCGGGGTGCTCCCACCACTGTGCTGCACCGAGTACGCGGCCGCCCCGCTCCGGTCCGGACCGGTGACATAGTGCGCGTCGACCGTGTACGTCCCCGCCTCCGGCAACGTCGGCACCCAGGTGAACGTCTCACCCGCGACCGTGTTCTTGTTGTACTTGTAGGTGCTGTTGATCCCGTACTTGGTGTAGTCAGCGTTCGCCGACGCCGGCCAGTCCCCACTGACCCCCGTCTTCGCCGTGTCGGTGTCGTCGACGGTGACCACCGTGGCCGCGCCCGCACCCACACTCGCGTTGATCGAATCCCAGGTGACCGACGACTCGGTCCACGGGGCGGTGATCTGCCGCGCCTCGATCGGCACGTCGTAGGCACCGGTGGTGTGGTCCTGATCGAAGTACATCTGCAACGACGCCGAGTCGATCGTCGTGTTCGCCGGGATACCGCCCAGATCGAATTTCACCAGGCTGCGCGCGAGGGACGAAGTCGTCGTGCCCACCGAGAGCCGCCAGTTACCGTCGAAGTTGGCGGCCGGGTCGTCGGAGGTGATCATCGCGTCCTGCGACTGGGTCACCGTTGGTTGGATCTTGATGGTCGGGTCGACCGTCACCGGGAACACCCGCGCCGGATCCGCCAACCATGCCCGATCCGCCGCGACCGTCACCGTCGGCACCTTGCCCGAGGTGTCCAGCGTCTGGGTGACCTTGTCGCTCCACGCCTTCCCGTACGGGGACGCCGCGTCGTCCCTGGCGTCGAACATGAAGGGCGCCGGCATCACCAGCAACAGCAGACCACTGTCCGGATCACGGAACTCGATCGCCTGATCGTCGCGCTGGGAGACCGACATCCGACCCGGGTCCAGTTCGAACGTCACCGACGCCGCCGCCGACGCCCGGTTGAGGGTGATCAGCTCCTTCAGCGCCTGCCCCGTCACCTGGTAGCTGACATCCGCGCCGTCGACCAGATCCGGATACGTGACCGTGTCACCATCCACCCTGGACGGCACCGCGCGAGAGGCTCCGGCCAGACCCAGCCTGACCCGCTCACCGCCGAGCTCGAAACTCGCCAGGTCGTCACTGCGGCCACCGAACCGGCTGGTGAACGTGTTGCTGGTGTTCACGAAGCCGCCGGATCCGGTCGGACGAACCGTGGTGTCGATCGGCTCGAACCGGCCCGACGCGTTCCGGTAGAACCGGGCCCCCGTCGACACCTCCGCCTGCACCCGACCATCAGACATCTCGAAGAGGCGGGTGGTCGCCGACCGCCTCGTGGTCAACTCCCGTACCCGCTTCGCCGGCTTCACCTCCCGGCCCACCGGTGCGGCCCGATCCACCGCCAGCCCGGCGGCCACCGGCAGGGCCGGCGAAGACCTTGAGCCGTCACTCACCAGGTTGCGGCCGGCCTCCCGCAGCCGGGCCAGCAGACCGGCATCCGCACCCGCAGCAGTCGAGTCGCCGGTCTGTCTACCTGTCCCCGGGTCGGGCCCACCCGGCGGCGCCGACTCCACACCGCCGAGGGTCACCACCAGCGCCAACAACAACGCCCCGGCCGTAACCCCGCGCAGCTTCCCCATAACCGGTCACCCTCCGCCAAACAGCAGACACGACAAGTGAGAACCTAGAAGACAGACATACATCGACAGCTATATTGGAGATACATCGGCGGATATATGTGCACTCACGACGCCCGAGCCAAGGTCACCGGTGACCGCAGCAAGCGGATCCACGCGGCGCCCCCAGGCGGTACGACCAGGCGGGCCGGCAAGAATTAATGTGACAAACACCCGCCTCGCGACACGGCGTGGCGCGGTAACAGAAAGCCGCGCCTCGGCGCTTCGCCTTTCCCCCGCCGTTGCGAATCCGCAGGTCGCGCCGCTCGTGAACGATCGGCAGTCGGCGAGTTGGCGGATGCCAAGCCATTCACGGGCATTCTCGTCGGTGGTGCGGACGGGTTGGTCGACGAATCGCCCGGCTCCGTGTCCGCCATTCCCGTTACTCTCTCCCGGTCCGTTCACCCGGAAAGGGAGTTGCCCTAATGTCGCACCAATCGACCGCACCAGAGCAAGAGCCGAAGAGGTCCGCGGCAAGCTGGTTCCGCGGCCTCCGCCCGGTCAGCAAATTTCGGGTGGTCCTTCTCGCAGTTGCCATCCTCGTCGCACCTTTTGCCATCTATCTGGGACTCGACGAGCCCAGCCAGGCCAACGTCGGCGAATGCATGGCCGGCCAGAGCGTGAACGACCTGCGTACCGTCGAATGCACCGACCCGGCGGCAACCTGGCGGGTGCTCGACAGGCTGGACGACAAGACCGAAACCGACTACGACAACGGCGCCTGCGGGGCCCATCCTGACACGGCGGCATCGTTCTATCAGGACGGACGACGGTTCCGAAAAGGCTTCATCCTCTGCCTCGGCGCGGTCAAGGAGTAACGCCCCGAATCCAGGAAAAGGTTCTGCTGCTTCCCCGCCGCCTGCCCCTGCTGTTGATGACGGCCCTCCTGCCCATCGTCATCGCGGGCCGCGGCGAGGCGTCGTTGCTCCCCGGCCCGGTGGGTTACGCCCCCCGGGCCGGGGAAAGCGCCGCCTCCGCCGCGTACTCGTGCGCCAGCGGCGGCAGCCGGTACCCGCCGCACTCCGTCGGCCGGGCCAGATGGGCGTCCACCAGCCGCTCCAGCGCCTCCCACGCCTCGTGCGCCGGCACCGCGAGTGCAGCGGCGACCTGCTGCGACGTGACCGGGGCCGGAGGTAGCCCGCCGAGGAACCGGAAGGCCCGTCCGCTCAGCTCGTTGTCCGCCCGGAGCAGCTCGTAGTCCTCGGTGAGGCGGACCCGGATCGACAGGCCCTCGTGCACCAGCGCGTCCAGGTGGTTGCCGCCCGCACGTAACTGTTCGACGAGCGTTCTCACCGGCCACAGTGGGCGTCCCGCGAGCCGGGCGCCGACGATCCGTAGCGCCAGCGGCAGTCCATCGCACAACCCGATCAACTCGGCCGCTGCCGCGGGATCGGCGGCCAACCGCTCGGTTCCAGCCAGCGCCGCGACGACCTCGTACGCGTCGGCCTGCGACAGCGGTCCCAACGGCACGTGCCGAGCGCCGTCGAGAGTGGTGAGCCGTCGCCGCGCGATCGTGATCAGTGCCGACGCCCGCCCGGCGGGGATCAGTGGCTGCACCTGTTTCGCATCAGTCACGTTGTCCACCACGACGAGGGTGCGACGAGCCGCCACCAGCGAGCGGTACCGCCCGACACGTTCCTCCGGCGAAGCCGGCACCGCTCCGGCCGGTACGCCGAACGCCCGTAGCGCCCGCGCGACGACGTCGACCTCGCTCACCTCGGTACGCCGGTGCCGGCTCTCCGCCAAGTCGATGAAGATCTGCCCATCGGGAAAGTCGGCCAAGAGTTGATGCGCCGCCCGGATGGCGACAGCGGACTTGCCACCGCCGCCCGGCCCGGAGACCACCACCACCGCACTGCCGTCCGCACTGCCGTCCGCAGTGGCGCCACGGACGGCGGCCACGACCCGCGCCACCTCCTCGGTCCGACCGACAAAGGCGGCGATGTCGGGCGGCAACTCCCGGGGTAGGCCGGCACTCGCGTCCCCACCGGTGATCGCCGGGAACAACGGATGCGGGTGGGGCAGGTCCAGTTCCGGAGCCCGATCCAGCACGGCGCGATGCAGCCGGTCGAGGTTCGGACCGGGCTCCATGCCGAGTTGGTCGTCGAGCGCGTCCCGTGCCTCCTGGTACGCCCGCAGTGCGGCTGCCGCGTCGCCGCTGCGGTAGAGCGCGAGCATGAGCTGCCCCCACGCACGCTCACGCAGCGGGTACAGCGCCAGGTGCTGGCGCAGTAGGCCCAGCACCGCAGTGTGCTCGGCCTGGGCCAGTCGGGCCTCCACCTGGTCCTCGACCACCCGGAGACGTTCCTCGTCGAGACGGGTCAGCTGCCCGTCGAGCGCCGTACCGCGCTGTAGGCCGTCACCGGCCGGCCCGCGCCACAGCCGCAATGCCGCTGTCAACAGTGGTAGGGCCTGCGCGGCCTCGCCGGCAGACAGCGCCGCGCGCCCCTGGTCAGCGAGGCGCAGGAACTCCTCGACATCGAACTCACCCGACGCGACCCGTAGCTCGTATCCACCGGAGCGGGCGACAATCCGGTCGCCCAGTATCCGACGCAGTGCCGCCGCGTGCGTCCGCAGGTTAGCGACCATGGAGCGAGGCGGTACGCCGGCCCACGCAACCGCAGCCAGCCGGCGTAGCGATACCGGCCGGTTGGCATCGAGGGCCAACGCGGCAAGGACGGCATGCCGCTTCCCACCGCCCGGATTCACCAACTCCCCGTCGCGATGGAGCTCGACGGCACCCAACAACTTGATACTGATATCCACCGGCTCCCCCGTTCGGCGTCGTCGCCGACATCCGAGAGGGAATGCGTCGATGACAACACCGGATAATTCACGCGTCAGAAGGCACGTACCACGGTCTCAGCCAATTCGGTCAGCTTGACCTGGGGCGCGACTGCCGGCGCGGCGAGACACACCAGCGGGCGCCCCTCGGCGTGCCCCACCGCCGTCACCACGTACCGGAATCCCTGGGTCGTGTAAGTGACGGCGCGGATGCGGTCTGACCACGACCACCGGCCGCGCCGCCCCTGAATGCCACCGCCAACAGTCCCGGTCGCAACGTCGCCACGTGTCCACACCTCTCTGTCGGTCACCTTCCGCCGCCGCCCACCGCCCGCACAGCAGAGGTCGGCGGACGGGACGACGTCACCGCCCGCATCCGACTCGAGGACGACCGCGAATCCGCAGGACAAATGCAAGGCTAGGAGTGGAGGTATTCGGACAGCAAGGAACGTAAGCCCGAAAATAAGTGGTAATTGTCAATGTCGAAACCTGGCGTGTCGGAGTAACAAATACGCGCGCCGGGGCGCTACCCCGGTCATGTATGTACCAGCCCACCACCGTCGGGTCTTCGACGGGTCGGCGCCGGGCCCATGTCCCGGACGCGCGTGGCTGCTGGCCCGCCGGCCTGCGCGCCTTAGACTGCCCCGGTGAGCGACGCGCGCCGCCAGGCCCCAGGTGACCTGCTGGTCCACCTGCGGCGGGCCCGTGACCACGCCGACCGCCACTACGCCGAGCCGCTGGATCTGGACACGCTCGCCGCGGTGGCGGGGATCAGCAAGTACCACTTCCAGCGGATGTTCACCGCCACGTACGGCCTCTCCCCCGCCGCGCACCTCTGCCGCCGCCGGGTGGAACGGGCGCAGGACCTCCTTCGCGTCACCAACCTCACCGTCACCGAGGTCTGCCACGCCGTCGGCTTCTCCAGCCTCGGCTCGTTCAGCAGTCGGTTCCGCGAACTTGTTGGGGAGACACCGAGCGAGTTCCAGCGACGGTGGGCGGCGACCGGCGCGCCCCGGATCCCGGGATGCTTCGTGCTCATGTGGGGGCTGGCCGAACGGAAAGAATGTGCAACTCAGGAGAAGCCGCCGGCCCCGGAGCACTCATAGCCTGGTCACATGATTACCAACATCTCGATCACCAGTGTCTTCGTGAAGGATGTGGACGCGTCCAAGGCGTTCTACATCGATGTCCTCGGCTTTGAGGAACACACCGACGTCGCGCTCGGCGACGGCTACCGCTGGTGCACGGTGAAGCACCCGAACCAGCCGGAACTTGAGGTCCACCTGACCATTCCCGGCCCGCCGTACTCGCCGGGAATGGTCGCCGAGATGAACCGGGCGCTCGACGACGGTGGCATGTTCGCCCTCGGTCTGCGCGTGGACGACTGCCAGAAGACCTACGACGAGCTGCGCGCCAAGGGTGTGGCGTTCATCCAGACCCCGGAGGAGCGCCCGTACGGGGTGGAGGCGGTCGCCCGCGACAATTCGGGCAACTGGATGGTGCTGGTCGAGCCACGAGCCTTCAACCCCGCCGACTTCGCCTGATCCAGCCCGCCGGGCACGGCACATCCGGCCGGGCACCCGGGGCCCTCACAAAATCCATCGGGGGGAGGGCCTCCGACTCGGACGGGTGGTTCGCCGTGCCCGATCGTCACTGTCGATCATTCCGGCCCGCGCCCCGCCAATCGGGCGGAGCAGGTTGCGCCGGTCCGCAAAACAATCGGAGGGGGACGGGCGTGACCACGGTCAGCTCGGGTACGGCCGCCGCAGGCGCCGGGGCTTCGGGAGCGGATCCCCGGCGATGGTGGGTGCTGGCCCTGCTCTCCGGCCTGGCGTTCATGATCCTGCTGGACATGACCATCGTGAACGTGGCGCTGCCCCGGATCCAGGGCAGCCTCGGCTTCTCGGAGGCCGGGCTGGCCTGGGTCGTCAACGGTTACGTGCTGGCTGCGGGCGGGCTGCTGATCCTCGGCGGGCGGTTGGCCGACGTCTTCGGCCGGCGACGCCTGTTGCTGACCGGTGTCGTCATCTTCGCGGTCTCCTCGGCCGTCTGCGGCGCGGCGGTCAGCCCGGGGATGTTGATCGCCGGCCGATTCGGCCAGGGCGTCGCCGAGGCGATCGCCGCCCCGGCGTCACTGGGTCTGATCGCATTGCTCTTCACCGATCCGAAGGAGCGGACAAAAGCATTGGGGATCTGGGGTGGCCTGGTCGCGCTCGGCGGGACCCTGGGTTACGTCATCTCCGGCGTGCTGACCGACCTGACCTCCTGGCGTTGGATCTTCTACATCAACCTGCCGTTCGCCGCACTGGTGCTCCTGATCATGCCTCGCCTGGTCACGGAAAGCCGGATGGTGCGCGAGCGGGGTCAACGACTCGACGTCACCGGCGCGATCACCTCGACCACCGGTCTGGTCGCCATCGTCTACGGGCTGCTCCAGGCCGCCGAGCATCCCTGGAGGTCCGCGAGTGTGGTGTTTCCACTGGTCGGCGGTGTCTGCCTGCTGGCCGCCACGGTCGTCGTCGAGCGTCGGGCGAGAGATCCGCTCATCCCACTGGCCTTCTTCGCCAACCGGACGAGGTCGGTGATCAACGTCGTCTCGCTCTTCTTCATGGCGGCGTTCATCTCGTACACGTTCATGCTGACCCTGTTCGAGCAGCAGGTGCTGGGCTACTCCCCGCTGGTGAGCGGGCTGGCCTGGCTGCCGCTCGGGCTCGCGATCGGGGTCGGCATCGGTGTGGGTACCGCGTTGATTCCCCGCCTGGGAGTGAAGGCGGTGGCCGCCGCCGGTTTCATCGGTGCCGGTGTGGGGCTGTTCCTGACCAGCACGATCGACGTCGACACCCGGTACGTCAGCGGCATCCTGCCGGGGATGATCGTGTTCGGGGTGTTCGCCGGCGCCACCATGCCGGCCGCGACCAATGCCGCGTTGCACGGGGTGACCGCCCAGGACTCCAGCCTGGCCTCCGGGGTGCAGAACACCATGCAGCAGATCGGCGGTGCGCTCGGACTCGCCGTGCTGGTGACCCTCGCGCTCCGCTACACCGACGACCAGCTCCAACTCGGGGTGGCCGCACAGGTCGCGGTGGTGTCGGGCTACGTCGTCGCGTTGCGTACCGGGGCCGGGCTGATGGTGCTCGGCGGAGTGCTCATCCTGCTGCTGTTCGAGCGCGTCGACCCGGAACTGCGGGACCCGACCGCCGAGATCGTCGGGGCGACCCGCTGAGCGGCGGTCCCGACCGGATCCGGTGGAGGCGCACCGCCGCCGGGTCCGGTCGGGACCGGTCGGCTCAGGAGGAGAAGGCCGAGCCCGTTTCGACGAGGGTCTTGAGGTCGCTGAGGATCCACGCCCAGCCGCCGCCGGCCCCGCTCTCCTCGTGCTTGCCCCCGGTCATGGCGCCGGTGGCGGGGGCATCGGTGACGTCGTGGGTCACGGTGAGCCGGCAGACGCCCGGCTGCGCCGCCAGCTCGGAGATCTCCCAGGTGAGCGTGGTGAACGGCTCCTTGGCGGTGCTCTCGTCCATCAGCAGGCGCCAGGTCTGGACCAGCTTGCGCGGCGGGTCGACCTCGATGACCTCGCCGTCGACGATGACCTCCTGCATCGGGAAGCCGTTCTCGGCGGCGTACTTGCGCATCTCGTCGCTCGGGGTGGAGTGGTACGAGCCGCCGGGGCGCAGGTCGTACATCCCCGGGGCGCCGTAACCGTAGCGGGCGTTCCACTCCGGCTGGGTGATGGCGTCCCAGATCTTCTGCGAGGTGGACTTGATGTAGACCCGGTAGACCTGGGTGGTGGTGTCGGCCGAGACGTCGGTGTTCGTGGTCATGGTTGCTCCTCCAGATGGTTCTTCAGGTCGATGAGCGCCACCACGTGACGCTCCGTGTACTTGTCGATCCACCGGTCGTGGATCAGCCTGATCGGCACCGGGTTGAGGAAGTGCAGCTTTTCCCGGCCGGACCGGCGCACGCTGACGAGACCCGCCTCTTCCAGGACTTTCAGATGTTTCATGACGCCGAAACGGGTCATCTCCAGCTCCGATTCGAGCTCGGTGAGCGTCCGGCCGTCGCGAGCGAAAAGAAGGTCGAGCAGGAAGCGACGGGTCGGGTCGGCCAGTGCCTTGAAGACCCGGTCGTCGTCCGTCATGACGCCAAGTTATGTGACCCAATGGTCACATGTCAAGGCTGACGGAACCCCGGACAACCCTCGTACCGGCATGTCGGACCCGGACGGACCGGGCTCAGGCCCCGCGCTGCCGACGCTCGGCGGCCCGGCGCCGGTCCGCGTCCTCGATCGCATGACGGACGGCGAACCGGACCACGGCGTACAGGACGAAAAGCCCGACCAGCCACAGCACGAAAGCGAAGATCAGCTCAGGGATATTCATTCCCGTCACGATAGAAGCCACCCGGCCCCCGCCGTGGACCCGAACGGATCAGCCCGCGCTGATCACCGCGGTCACGGTGGTCCCCGGTGCGTCGTTGCGGATGAACAGCTCCGCGCTCAGGTTCCGGACGATCCAGAGACCCCGGCCGCCGATCTGGGTGGCCGCCGGTTGGGTCGTGCCGCTGGCCGGCTCACTGATCCCCGTACCCGCGTCGCTGACCTGGCAGCAGAGCCGCGCACCGTCCCGCCACAGTCGCAGCCGGCCACGGCCGCCGCCGTGCCGGACCGCGTTGCTCGCCAACTCCCCCGCCACGATCAACAACTGCTGCAACTGCTCGTTGTCGATGCCGAGAAGATCGGCGTGCGCGGAAATGGTGGCCCGCATGCCGTACAGGCCGTCGCCGTCGAAGGCATGGTCGAGCGTGACCTCCTCCGGCTCGGGATTCTCTCCCTGGGCCGAGGCGGCGACACGCGGATCGGAAGTACTCATGGTGCCGCTGTTATCCGAAACCGGTCGGTCCCGGTCAGGCCGGTCGCACCGACCAGCTCCATCACCTTCCGCACCAGCCCGTGGCAGGTCACGGTCATCCGCCGGGCGGCGGGCAGCTTCAGCGCGGCGTGGGTGATCGCCGAGGCGCAGGCCGCGTCGATGTAGTCCAGCCCGGTCAGGTTCACGTGCGGGTGCCGGTCGAGCCGTACCGTCTCGGTCAGTGCCCGGTTCAGCTCGTCGAGGTGCTGGTAGTCCAGCTCACCCGCGATCCGGATGCCGGGCGGGCTGTACTGCCGGCAGATCCGCAGCAACGCGTCGTCGTGGTACGCCAGCGCGGCGACCGCCCTCGGGTGCGCCTTCGCGGCAAAGGCCAGGGTGACCGCGTCGAACCGCTCCCGGTCGTACTGGCAGATCACGCAGAGACGCCCGTCGGCGAAGAGAGCCCCGACCTCCTGCTCGAAGGTGAGCAGCTCCTCCGGGGCGGCCAGCGGACGGGTGGCCCAGCACATGTCCGCGGTCACCCGGAGCCCCGGATAACCCTCCCGCCCCGCCAACTCCAGTTGCTCGGCGAGCGTGTCGACCATGCTCAGCGCGTCCGCCGTCCGGCCGGCCAGCAACGACGCCTCCATGGTCTCGAAACGCAGTTGCCCGCGTCGCAGCGCGCTGCCGGTGCGTACCGAGCGGCCGAGCAGTTCCCGACCCAACTGCTCCGGGTCGACCGAGTCGGTCCAGCAGAGCACCTTCTGCCCTTGGCGCAGGCCATCGCGGACGAAGGCGGCCAGCAGATCCAGCCGCTCCTGCGGATCGGAGAACGTCAAACACCCATGGTCCCCGAGTTCGAGCTCGTCTACCCGGACAGCCTCGGCCATGCAGCCCCGCCTCCGTACCGTGATGAAGCTGGACCCACCGTAAGGCCCGCCGGCCGATCCGTCACCTCGGGGGGCGGACAAGGTGGGCCGGGGTGGGGCGATCGTCGGCGTACCCGCCCCGTTGTTGACCTGATCACATCGAGCGGTCGCGGTACGTCACGACCCGACCCGACGCTGCGGGGCTGTGCCAAGGTGGGGCGGTGACCGTGCCCGCCGCTGCGCCCCGCCCGCCGACCCCGGTCCGGCCGGGACGGATGCGACTCGTCCTGCGGGAGCTTCGCTCGTGGCGCCCGACCGTCGCCCGCCTGGCCGGGCTCGTTCGCAGCGCGGTCACGCTCTTCGTCGTCCTCGGCGGCACGCTCTGGCTGATGCCGGGGGTCGACGCCGACGGGTTGATCGCGATCGGATGGGTGGTGGTCCTGGTCGCCGTCGTCGGCGCCCTGCTACGACCCGTACTGCTGGCGTTGGCGACCGTGCTCGGCGGCCTGGGCGCGATGATCGTCGGTGCCAGCCTGCAGACGATCATCCTGTACGTGGCGCTGCGGCTGGCCCCGGACGCGCACCTCTCCGGGCTGCCGGCCGCGTTCGCGGCGTCGTGGTTCGCGGTGGCGCTGGCCGCCGTGGTCAACTGGTTGACCGACTCCGGCACCGACGACGCCTTCGTCAGCGAGGCGCTGCGGTTGATGCGCAAGGTGAGCCGGACGGCTCAGAAGCGGGGTACGGCACCCGAGGGCGACGGCCTGCTGGTGGTACAGCTCGACGGGGTGTCGGCTCCGCTGCTGCGCTGGGCGATCCACGCCGGCAACCTGCCCAACACCGGCCGCTGGCTCCGCCTGCGCAGTCACCGGCTCAGTGCCTGGCACACCGGCCTGCCGGCGACCACGCCGGGGGCGCAGGCCGGCATCCTGCACGGCGACGACCGGTCGGTGCCGGCGTTCCGCTGGTACGACAAGGAGGCCGGGCGACTGATGGTCGCCAACCGGCCGCGCGACGCCGCGGAGATCGAACGCCAGCTCTCCGACGGTCGCGGGCTGCTCCGCGACGGCGGTGTCAGCATCAGCAACATCTTCTCCGGGGACGCGCCCGCGACGCTCTTCACGGTCAGCCGGGCCACCCTGCCGGGCCGCTCCTCCCGGGGCTACGCCGAGTTCATGATCAGCCCGGCCGGCTTCGCCCGCGCGATCGTGCTGGGCCTCGGACGCGTACTCAAGGAGCTGCACCAGGCCCGTGGTCAGCGGCTGCGCGACATCCGACCGCGGGTCAGCCGGTCCGGGGCGTTCCTGGTGCTCCGCCCCCTCGCCGGCATGCTGCGCGACATGAACGTCTCGCTGATCGCCGAACAGATGGCGCTCGGCGCCCCGGTGATCTTCTGCGACTTCGTCGACTACGACGAGGTGGCGCACCACGCCGGGCCGGCACGGCCGGAGTCGCTGGACGCGCTGGGCCGCCTCGACCAGGTCCTCGGCGTACTCGAACGGCTCGCCGCCGAGGCCGACCGGCGCTACCACCTGGTCGTTCTCTCCGACCACGGCCAGAGTCAGGGCGAGACCTTCCGGCAGCGGTACGGCGAGTCGCTGGCCCAGACGGTCGACCGCCTGGTGAACGCCACCGCCGAGGTGGCGCGGGCGGCCGATGACAGCACGTCCCCGGTGGGTGGGACCAACCGGGCCAGCCGGAACGGATCGGCGCGGGGTGAGCGGACCGCGTCGGCCGCGACCGGACCGGTCGAGCACTGGGGACCGGTGAACACGCTGCTCACCGAGATCAGTGGTCGACCGGGACCGGGCGCGGCGGCGACCCGGGCGGCGGTCCGCTCCCGGACCGTCGACCGCGAGGTGCGACTCGGCCCGGCCCGCGAACCCGCCACGCCACCCCGACCTGGCCCTGCTGGTGAGGCCCAGGAACTCGCCCGTACGGACGTGCTGGTGGTCGCCTCGGGCAACCTGGCGATGGTCTACTTCACCCGCTACCCCGGCAAGCCGACCCGGGCCGAGATCGAGGCCGCCCACCCGGGCCTGGTGAACGCCCTGGCCGCGCACCCGGGTGTCGGGGTGGTGGTGGTCGGCGACGAGTCCGGTCCGGTGGCCGTGGGCAAGCGGGGCGAACACCACCTCGGCGACGGGCGGGTCACCGGTGAGGACCCGCTGGCCGGGTACGGGCCACGCGCCGCCACCGACCTGCTCCGGCATCAGGAGATCGCGCACGTCGGCGACCTGGTGCTGATCAGCACCATCGACTCGGGCACCGAGGAGGTGGCCGCCTTCGAGGAGTTGGTCGGCAGCCACGGCGGGCTGGGTGGTTGGCAGACCGACGCCTTCCTGCTGCACCCGGCCGAGTGGCCGGTCGAGGCCGACCCGCTGATCGGGCCGGTCGCCGTACACCGGCAGTTGCTGGCCTGGCTGCGGCAGCTCGGGTTGCGCGAGGCGGACGAGCCGGCCACCACGACGGAGCGGGTGGCCGCGCCGATCCTGTCGGCGGACCGGGCGTTCGTGCCGACGCAGGCGCCGGTCGGCGGCCGGTCAGGCCCCGGAACGCCGCCGGACCACACCGACGATCTGGCTGATCGCCACCACGATGACGACCGCGACCAGGACCCCCTGCCAGGGCTCGGGGAAGATCGAGCCGCCGAGGACGCCGAAGCCGGCGTAGACCACCGACCAGAGCCCGCAGGCCGGGGCGTTGGCCAGCGCGAAGCGCCGCCAGTCTAGGCCGGCCAGGGCGATGGTGAGCAGCACCGGGATCCGCCCGCCCGGCACCAGCCGGGAGACCAGCAGCACCGACACCTCGCGTTCGCGCAGCCGGGCGGCGAGCCCGTCGAGCCGGTCGCCGTTGCGCAGCCACCGCAGCCGGCGGGCGAGCTGTTCACCACCGACCCGGCAGAGCAGGTAGGTGACGGCGTCGCCGAGGTAGGCGCCGGCCGCACCGGCCAGGACGACAAAAACGATCATGAGCGAGTGCTGGTGGAAGGCGAGCGCCGCCGCCGCGCTGACCGCCGCGCCGGTCGGTACGACCGGCAGCACCGCGCCGAAGGCCACCAGTACGAAGAGCGAGGCGAGCACCCCGATGGCGTTGCTCACCGTACGGTTTCCACCGCTAGCGTCTCCCCCGGCAGCAGCTCGGTGGCCCGGACCTCGGGAACGGCGGTCGCGGCGTGCGCGACGAACCGCTGACCCGGCTCGTGGAACATCCCCCGCCGGAACCTCAGGCCGGCCGGCCAGAAGGTGCCGAAGTGCACCGGCACCGCGTACCGGGGTCCGGCCAGCCGTACCGCCTCGACCGCCTGGACCGGATCGAGGTGGCCGACGCCGAGGGTTGGTCCCCAGCCGCCGACCGGGATCAGCGCGAGGTCGAGCGGACCGAGGTCGGCCATCCCGGGGAAGAGTCCGGTGTCACCGGCGAACCAGGTGTTCGCCCGACCGTGCACGGTGTAGCCGATCGCCATCGCGCGGTGCCGCGACCAGGGCCCCCGACCGCCGTCGTGGTTCGCCGGTACGGCCCGGACCGTGACCGCGTCCACCTGGAACTCCTCGCCCGGCGCCAACTCGACCGCGCGGGCCGCACCGGCGACGCCGAGCCGGCGACGCAGGAACGGGCGTGACCCGGCCGGCACCACCAGGGCGACCCGCTCCGGCAGCCGGCGCAGCGACCCGATGTCGAGGTGGTCGGCGTGCAGGTGGGAGACGAGTACGGCGTCCGGCGTCCCGGGCAGGTGCGGGGTCGGCCCACGCATCCGCCGCAGGTGGGCAATCCGGTCACGCAGGACAGGATCGGTCAACAGCCGCACCCCGGAGTCCTCGATCCAGGCCGTGCTGTGCCCCCACCAGGTGACCTGAACCGCGGCTGCCACCCTGCCACCGTACGGGGGTGGTCAGGGTGGGCCGGCGGGGCGGTGGGTGATCGGGGTCGTGGCGGTTTCGCCGCTGGCGCCACGGGGCACATCCTCCGGCAGCGGTGAACCACCGGCGCCACCCCAAGCAAGTGGAGATCACAGTGAGCATCAGCGACAAGATCAAGCACAAGGCCGAAGAGATTGCCGGCGCGGTGAAGGAGAAGGTCGGCGACTCCACGGACAACGAGCGGTTGCAGGCCGAGGGCACCACGCAGCAGACCGAGGCGAACGTCAAGCAGGCCGGCGACCACGTCAAGGACGCCGCCCACGACACCCGGGACGCGTTCCGCCCCTGACCTTCGAAAACCTCTGATCCTCTGGTACGTCTGCCGGCTGGGCGCCCCGATTCCGGGGCGCCCAGCCGGCTTTTGTCTACGTTCCGGTCATCGGTCAGCCCGGTGACCTCCCCTCCAACGGGCTGCGTACGCGCCCCGCGCCGGCCGGACGTGAACCGGCGCCGCCGCGACGACGGCGAAGAGTAGCGCCGCGCGACGATCACCATCGATCTGACTCCCGAGCAGGCCGAGGCCCGGATCACCGGCCGGATCAAGGATCCGCCCGCAGCGGTGCCGGTCGCGTTCGGTCGCAGGTGTCGCGAGTGGACCCCGATCCGCACTGCCACCGGATGTCCCCGCTGGTCGAGCTTGTTGCCAAGCGATGAATTGACATCCATTGACTTTTAATAGTTAAGTTTCCTAAGCTTTCACCCACCTGAAGCGTCGCAAACGGCACAACCCCACCTCCCGCCTCGAACCCGACCCTGGGCCCTGGTCGGCCGAGTGCTCACGAACACACCCCGCCCGGAGCGGGGCCCATGGCGCGTACGTCGCGAAAGGTCGAACATGTCCAACACATCCCCCGCACCCGCCCGGACCGGCAGATCCCGCTTCTTCACCGGGGCGATGGCCCTGGTCACCGCCCTCGTCGGCACGGCAACCGCGCTCGCCCCGGCAACTGCCTCGCAGGCGGCCGTGCTCCCCAACGGCTTCAAGAGCGTCGGCTACATGCCCTCCTGGGCCGGCAACGTCACCACCATCCAGTACAGCAAGCTGACCCACATCAACTACGCGTTCGTGCTGCCGAACTCGAACGGCAGCCTGCAGGCCGTGGACCAGCCGGGCAAGCTCCAGCAGTTGGTCTCGCTCGGGCACCAGAACAACGTCAAGGTGCTGATCGCGGTCGGCGGCTGGAACGACGGCAACGACTCGGCCTTCGAGGCGCTCGCCGCCAACTCGGGAACGCGTACGACGTTCGTCAACAACATGATCAACTTCGTCAACCAGTACGGGCTCGACGGCGTCGACATCGACTGGGAGTACCCGGACCCGGGCACCTCGGCCAACAACTACACGCTGCTCATGCAGCAGTTGAGCACCGAGCTGCACAACCGGGGCAAGCTGCTCACCGCCGCGGTCGTCTCCGGTGGCGGCACCGCCAACGGCATCCAGCCCGCCGTCTTCGGCTACGTCGACTTCCTCAACATCATGTTGTACGACGGCGGCGAGCCGCACGCCAACTACGACTGGTCGATCAGCAACGCCCAGGGCTGGAAGAACCGTGGCCTGCCGGCGAGCAAGACGGTGGTCGGGGTGCCGTTCTACAGCCGCCCCGGTTACCTCACGTACAGCCAGCTCGTGCAGCTGGACCCGGCGAACGCCAACCGCGACTGCACCACCGCCAACGGCGCCCAGCAGTGCTACAACGGCATCCCCACGGTCAAGCGCAAGACCCAGTGGGCACTGGCCAACGCCGGCGGCATGATGAACTGGGAGTTGTCCCAGGACCGCAACGACGGGACCTCGCTGGTCAGCGCGATCTACGACACGGTGATGGGCGGGGGCGGCAACCCGCCGCCGAGCGGCCGTACCGGCCGGATCACCGGGCTGGCCGGCAAGTGCGTCGACATCGCGGCGGCCAGCAGCGCCAACGGCACCCCGATCCAGCTCTACACCTGCAACGGCAGCAACGCGCAGACCTGGACGGTCGGCACCGACGGCACCATCCGGGCACTCGGCAAGTGCATGGACATCACCAGCGCCGGGACCGCCAACGGCACCAAGATCCAGCTGTGGGACTGCAACGGCAGCGGCGCTCAGGTCTGGCAGGGCCAGAGCAACGGCACCGTACGCAACCCGCAGTCGGGCCGGTGCCTCGACGTCACCGACAAGAGCACCGCCGACGGCGCCCGGCTCCAGATCTGGGACTGCTACAACACCAGCAACCAGATCTGGCAGCTCCCCTGACCTGACCTCGGCAGGACCGCACACGGAGGGCCCCGGTAGACGCGACAGGCGTCCGCCGGGGCCCTCCGGCCTGCCCGACGACGGTCGATGACGTCACCCCGGACCAGCGGCAACGTCCCGGCCGGGTACTGGCTCGTTGGGGATCTGGAGATCGCCGAGCGACGAGGGGGCGCCGTGATCCACCCTGGCGCGGCTCGCCCCGGTCCGAGCGGGCACAGAGCCGATCGGGTCACCCGATGACCAACGGCGAGGAGTCGGAACCGGGGGTGCTGCGCAGCGCCGAGAACTCGCAGCGGGCCACCTTCCTCGAACTCTTCTTCGACCTCGTCTTCGTCTTCGCGCTCACCCGGATCTCCCAGCGGCTGATCACCGACTTCACCGACCGACGGAGCACCCTGCTCTCCGAGGCCGGCCAGACGCTGCTGCTCTTCCTCGCCCTCTGGCTGGTCTGGACCTTCACCGCGCTGGTCACCAGCCGGCTCGATCCGGACCAGCCGGCGATCCAACTCGTCGTGGTGGGCACGATGTTCGGCGCGATGGTGATGGCGGTCGCGGTGCCGAAGGGCTTCGGCGAACACGCGGTCATCTTCGCCGTGGCGTACCTGGCGCTCCACCTCGGACGTACGCTCTTCCTCTTCCTCGTCCACCGCCGGGATCGGGACGTACCCTTACGGCTCTTCATCTGGCTCGGACTCAGCGCGGTGCCCTGGCTGTTCGGCGCGATCAACGACGATGCCGGGCTCCGCGCGGTGCTCTGGACCATCGCCATCCTGCTCGACTACGGCGGAGCCGTCGCCGGCTGGCCGATCCCGAAGCTGGGCCCGGCACCCACCACCGAGATCCCGATCGCGGGAGAGCACCTGGCCGAGCGCTACCAGCAGTTTCTGCTGATCACCCTGGGCGAGTCGATCCTGGTGATCGGCCTGACCTTCAGCGGCGCCAGCTTCGCCGTCGACCGGACCACCACGTTCCTGATCTCGTTCCTGACCACCGTGCTGCTCTGGCGGGTCTACTTCCACCAGGCCGGTCACCTGCTACCGGTCGCGATCACCACCGCCCGCCAACCGGCCCGGTTCGGCCGGTCCATGTCCTTCTCCCACCTGTTCATGATCGCCGGCATCGTGCTCACCGCGGTCGGCTACGAACTCTCCATCACCCACCCCCTCGAACACACCTCCCCGGTCTGGCTCTACACCATGCTCGGCGGCCCCGCACTCTTCCTCGCCGGCCGAGCCCAGTTCGAGTACCAGGTGTTCGCCCGAGTCTCCCGGTCCCGGATCGGTGGACTGATCGCGCTGGTCCTGCTGACACCGGCGATGCTGCTCGTACCACCGCTGGCGGTCAGCAGTGCCGCGGCGGCCGTACTGGCCGCGGTGGCGCTCGCCGACGCGCTCCGGTCCCGCCGCCGGACGATGCCGGAGGCACCCACACCGCCGACCTGACCGGCACCGCCGACCGCACCGCGCCGCCGACCTCACCGCACGCCGGCCGACGGAGGTTCAGGTCGACCGGGTACGGAAGACCGCGTCCGGGTCGTACCGCTTCCGGGTCGCGAGTACCCGCTCACCCGTGGCACCCGGGTAGATCCGGGCGAAGGCGGCCGGGTCCGGCCTGCTCTCGAAGTTCACGTACGCCCCGTCCAGGTGTCCGGCCAGCGGCTGCCACGCCACGTCCAGTTCGGCGCCACGCTGCGCCGGAAAGATGGTGCCGACCACGAGGGCCTGCTGGTGCCGGTGGGCGTACGCGGTGGCGTCGGGCGCGACGTCGTTGACCGCACCGCCGACCGATCGCAGTTGCAGCAGCATCTGCTCCCGCCCGCTCGCCACGGCCATCACCGCCCCGGCGGTCTCGGCCGTCAAGGTGGGCAGCAGCCCGTTCGTGGTGAGCACCGACTGCTGCCCGGTGTTCGGGTGCAGATGCGCGGTGGAGACCAGGGCGGTGTACGGGGCGAGCTGTATCCGCTGTTCCAGCAGGTTGACGCCGATCTTGAGCAGCGGCGCGACGGCGGCTCGGATGAGGCCGGTGTCAGCGCTGGCGACCACCGCCTGGACGACCACCGCCGACCCGGTGCCGTACGGCACCACGCTCATCGCGGTGGAGAGTTCACGCGGGGCGGTCGCCAGGTACTCCGACCACCGGCGCAGCGTGTCGCCACGGCGATCGGCCTCCAGCACGACCTGCGCGTACCCGACGTCGGTCAGCTCGATGGCCTCGATCTCGAACGCCACCACGATGCCGAGTCCGGCACCGGCACCGCGTACCGCCCAGAAGAGTTCCGGCTCGTGGTCGGCGTCGGCCCGTACGGTGGTGCCGTCGGCGAGGACCAGTTCGACCGCGCGGACGTGGTCGATGGTCAGTCCGTACTGGCGGACCAGCCAGCCGACGCCCCCGCCGGTGGTGAGGCCGCCGACGCCGACGTTGCCGTGGTCACCGGAGCTGATCGCCAATCCGTACGGGGCGAGCGAGCGCGCGACCGTACCCCAGCGGGCCCCGGCCTCGACCCGGACGAGCCGGGAGGCCCGGTCGATCAGCTCGACCCGGTCCATCGCGGAGAGGTCGATGACGACGCCGCCGTTGTTGGCGGAGTCCCCGGCGAGGCCGTGCCCGCCGCTGCGGACGGCCACGGCCAGTCCCTGGTCCCGGGCGAACCGGAGGGCCGCGACCACCTCCTCGGTGCTCTCCGGGAGCAGCACGGCGGCGGGTTGGAAGCTCCTGGTGTAGGTGGATCGGAGCAGCGGGTAGCGGGCGTCGTCGGGTCCGACGATCCGCCCCCGCAACTGCTCCGGTACGGAACTCAGCCTGCTCATCGCCGGCCCCCTGACCCGTCGCCCCGCTGGCCACGGAGCTCCTGGACCCGCTGGCGTACGGCGGGCACCACCTCGGCGGCGAAGATCTCGGCCTGGCGCAGGTGTGCGGTCGCCGGCCAGAAGACAAACGTGTCGAAGCCGAGTTCGACCGCCCACGCGGCGAGTGTGTCGACCCAGAGTTCGACCGGTCCGACCAGCCCGGGGCCGGTGTACGAACCGATCGCGCCGATCACGTTGTAGACGCGGCGCACGGTCGCCGGGTCTCGACCGGCCTGGCGGGCGGCGGTGTCGATGAGCTGTTGCCGGGAGGGGACCTCGTCCGGCCGGACGTAGATGTTCAGTGGCGAGATCCACCCGTCGCTCGACCGTCCGGTGACCGCGAGCATTCTCGACTTCTGGCTACCGAGCCAGAGGGGAACCGGGGCGGGCGGGACGGGGCCGGCCTGGTAGCCGCCGATGTCGTGCTGTTCGCTGCGCAGACGTACCGCGCCGCCGGCCAGCGCCCGGCGCATGACCTGCAACGCCTCCTCGGTGTAGGCGACCATCTGGCGGCCGTCGCGGCGAAGGCCGCCCATCGCGGCGATGCCGTCGGCGGTGGCGCCGCCGCCGAGGCCGAGGATGATCCGGCCGCCGCTGAGCACGCTGAGCGAGGCGGCGGCCTTGGCCAGCATGGTCGGCGGGCGCAGTTGCAGGTCGGCCACGTCGGGGAAGAAGGCGATCCGTTCCGTCTCGGCGACCAGGTGACTGATCATCGTCCAGACGTCGAGGTAGCCGGGCTGGTACGGGTGGTCCTGCACGGCGAGGTAGTCCAAGCCGCCGGCGGCGGCGTGCCGCGCCATCTGTCGGGTTTCGGGGAGCCGGTCGACCGCTGGGTCGAGGCTCAATCCGAAGGTGATCGGGTGTCCGTAATCGGTCATGCGTCAACCCTCGGCAGCGGGCACCGGGTTGGCAAACTTGAGATTAGCTACTTACATTAGGTAAGTGACTCAGCAGACGACGCCCGCCGCTACCCCACCCGGACAGCACGAGCGCATCGACGATCTCTCCTGCCGCAGCTTCCAGGGGGCGCTCGAGCTGGTCGGACGTCGCTGGACCGGTGCGATCCTGCTCGCCGGGCTGCGCGGCGCCCGCCGGTTCGGCGAGTACCGCACGATGGTCGGCGGCGGCATCTCCGACCGCCTGCTCGCCCAGCGTCTCAAGGAACTCGAGGCCGAGGGCCTGATCGAACGTACGGTGATCCCGAGCACCCCGGTGCAGATCCGCTACGCGCTCACCGGCGAGGGCCGGGAACTGATGTCCGTCCTGCAACCCCTGGTGGCCTGGAGTCTTCGGCGCTCGTCGGACAACCCTGCCCACACGTGACCTTCCCGGCACCTGGCAACCACCCCCGGCCAGGGAGTCGGACGCGGCACCCCGGAGGTGGTCACGGCGCCGGTGGCCGCCGCTACGGACCGGTCCGCGCACGGTCATGCCCCCGTACCGGTCGTCGGTCGGGGGCATGATCCGGAGGGTCCGTGTCGCCGGTCAGCTCTGCTGGTCGAGGACGTGCTGGGCGAGCAGCTCACCGTGCTTCTCGGCGGACACGTGTCCCGCCTCCAACTGCTGACGGGCCTGGCCGCGCAGTTCGGCCATCGCGGGGTTGCTCTCGGCCATGGTCAGCTCGATCTCACTGACGTGCAGCTCCATACCGAACAGGTCACCGAAGATCCGGCGGTAGTACGGCGTGGCGTGGTCCCAGCCCTCGCGTGGGGTGCCGGGGCCGTAGCCGCCGCCCCGGGCGGTGATCAGTGCCGCCGGGCGCCCGGCCAGTGGCGGTTGCCCCGTCCCCATCCGCGGGTCGGTGAGCAGCAGGTCGATCCAGTTCTTCACGTGCTGGGAGACGCCGTAGTTGTAGAGCGGGACGGCGAGCAGGTACGCCTCGGCCGCGAGCAGTTCATCGAAGAGTGCGGTCCTGAGCGCGACTGACTCGGCCTGCTCGTCGGTGCGCTGGTCGGCCGGGACGAATCCGGCGGAGACCGCCGAGGTCCAGGCGTGCGGCGGCAGGGGCGACGCGACCAGGTCACGCCGGGTGATCAGGCCGGACGGGTGGGTGCGCAGCCACGCCTTCTCGGCGGTGTCGGCGACCGCGCGGGTGGTGGAGCGCTCGCCCTGGATGCTCGAGTCGAGTCGGAACAGGCTCATTGCTTTCCTCCAAATTATTCTGCGTTGCAGACTAAAGTATTGGCAGATAATCCAGGATGCAGCATGACTGTGACTCAGATCATCTGCACTATCGCACTACCGCTGAACAGAAGATCTGTTGAACAGATTATCTTTTCGGATCGCTATGCTGGGGGTGTGTCCCACGATGCAGCCACCACGCCGAACGCCCCCGGTTCCTCCGACCGGGGCGAGCAGGTCGCGGCCGACCTGCTCAAGGACGACTTCGGCTGGGCCCTCGGAGTCATCCTGCGGCGCTACTCGAAGGCGGTCGGGGAGCTCCTCGACGACGTCCCCGGCGGCGCCCGGGGCTACCAGGTCGTCGCCTCGGCGAGCCAGAACCTCGCCATGAACCAGGGCGCGCTCGGCGCCCAACTCGGCATCGACCGGACCGTCCTCACCTACCTGATCGACGACCTGGAAGCCGCCGGCCTCGTCGCCCGCCAGCCGGACCCGAGCGACCGACGCAGCCGCAGGGTGGTCGCCACCGAAGCCGGTCGGACCCTCTGGCAGGACCGGCGCAACGCCCTCACCACCGCCGAAACGGAGATCCTCTCCGTCCTCGGCAACGAGCAGCCGGCTTTCAAGGAACTGCTCCAGCGGGTCGCCACGCACGCCGACCGCCTCGACCCACTGCACAACGCCTGCCAGGTGGTGGAAGAGCTCACCGAGCCACGCGGCGGGCGCCGGCGGCGCCGTACCTCCTGACCGCCGAGAGTTCGCCGGCCCTGTGCGGTAGCGTCACCCCGCGACCCGACAAACCGAGCAGAACCAGGAGAAGTACGTGGCAACGGAACTTCAGCCGGCAGTCCGGACCCTCGTCGACGCGGCCAACGCGAACGACCTGCCGGCCTTCCTCGCCGGGTTCACCACCGACGGTGTGGTCGACGACTGGGGCCGGGAGTTCCAGGGCGCCGAACGGATCAGCGCCTGGAGCGACGCCGAGTTCATCGGCAAGCAGGTCAGCCTCGATGTACGGGACGTACGGCAGCACGGCGAGGAGACCGTGGTCGTCGCCGAGGTCGGTGGGAACGGCTTCAACGGCCCGAGCACCTTCGCGTTCCGGATGGCCGGCGACCGGGTCTCCCGGATGACCATCCGCGCCTGACCACGGGCCGCGTTACAGCAGGTCCTCCACGGTGATCGGAAGGTGCCGCACCCGGCGCCCGGTGGCGTGGTGCACCGCGTTCGCGATCGCCGCACCCGAGCCGACGATGCCGATCTCCCCGACCCCCTTGACGCCGAGCGGGTTGACCACGGTGTCGGTGACCTCGATGGTCTCCACCACCACGTCCGGCACGTCGGAGTTGACCGGGATCAGATAGTCCCCGAGGCTCGGGTTCGCCCAGCGACCGAGGCGGGCGTCCATCTGGCTCGCCTCCAGCAACGCGTGGCTCAGCCCCCAGAGCATCCCGCCCATGAGCTGGCTGTGCGCGGTCTTGCGGTTCAACACCCGGCCCGGCGCGAAGACCCCCACCATCCGGCGTACCCGAATCAGGCCGAGGTCGGCGTCGACGGCGACCTCGGCGAACTGCGCGCCGAAGGTGTGCAGTCCGTACCCGGGGTCCGGCGGTGGCGGAGTCCAGACGCCCAACGCCTCGACGTCCGGGGTGAACTGCCGCGACAGCATCTCGGCGTAGGTCTCGCCGACATCGGGCCGATCCCGTAGCCGCATCCGCCCGTCCTCGACCGACACCGCGCCCGGATCCGCGCCGTGCAGCGGCGACTGCGCGTCCGCGACGGCCCGCCCGACGAGTTCGTCGCGCAGTTGCGTGGACGCGAGGTGCACCGCCGCGCTGACCGCGCCGGTGCCGGCGGATCCGACCGCGGCGGTGATGTTCGGCAGGTCGCTGCCGCCACCGATGAACCGGACCCGCTCGACCGGCAGGCCGAGTCCGTCGGCGGCGACCTGGGTCATCGCGGTGGTCACGCCGGTGCCGAACTCCGACACGCCCGCCTCGACCACCGCGCTGCCGTCGCTGTAGAGCCGGGCCCGCGCCCGCTGCGGATTCGGGGGCGCCACATGCGGGTACGCGGACGCGGCCACCCCCCAACCGATCAACGTCCGCCCCTGCCTGCGGGTGCCCGGGTTCGGGTCACGCCCGGCCCAGCCGAAGAGGTCCGCGCCCCGCTGGAAGCACTCGCGGATGCCGTTGCTCGACCACGGGCGGCCACTGGTCGGGTCGGTGTCCGCGAAGTTACGCAGCCGCAGCTCGATCGGGTCGACCCCGATCCGCTCGGCGAGTTCGTCCATCGCGCACTCCAGGGCGAAGATCCCCGTCGCCTCCCCCGGGCCGCGCATGAACGTCGGGGTGATGGTGTTTCCCTTGGCGATCCGGTAGATCCCCTCGTAGTTGGGCGTGGCGTAGAGGATCCCGGGCGACTGCAGCGAGGTCTCCGCCCAGTCGTCGAAGTGTGAGGTGATGGAGAGCTTGTGATGACGCAGCGCGGTCAACCGGCCCTCCGCGTCGACACCGAGGGTGAGGTGCTGCTCCTGCTCCTCGCGATGCCCGCAGGAATGGAACATCTGCTCCCGGTTCAGGGAGAGCCGGACCGGCCGCCCCACCTGGCGGGCGGCGAGCGCGGCCAGGGTGACATGTGGCCAGATCATCGCCTTGCTGCCGAAGCTGCCGCCGACGAACTCGCTGACCACCTTGATCTGGGTGGGCGAGATGCCGAGCAGCGCCGCCACGGTCAACTGGGTGGCGGTCGGTCCCTGGGTGGAGTCGTAGATGGTGAGCCGGTGGACGTCGTCCCAGACCACGGTGCTGGCCGAGGGCTCGATCGGGTTCTGGTGATTGGCCGAGAACCGGTAGGTCACGTCGACCTGAGCCGTCGCCTGGCCGAGGCCGGCCTCGACGTCACCTCGGGCAAACCGGCCCGGCAGCATCCCACCGAAGATCCGCTCCGGCTCGTACGCCTGGTCGCGTACCTGGTCGAGGGTGGTTTTGGACGGCGTCTCCTCGTAGTCGACGCGGAGCAGACTGGCCGCGTGCTCGGCACGTTCGACCGTGTCGGCGACCACGATGGCCACCGGCTGCCCGGCGTAGTGCACCACGTCGTCCTGCATCGGGAAGTAGCTCTGTCCGGGGGCCGCCATCCCGGCCAGCGAGGGCAGCAGTTTCGGCGTGCCGGGGATCTTCGGCAGGTTGAGGTGGGTGAGTACGGCGATCAGCCCGTCGGCCCGTTGCGCCGCGCCGGTGTCGATCGAGACGATTCGCCCGCTCGCCACCCGGGCGCCGACCAGGACCGCGTGCACCAGTCCGGGCAGGACCAGTTCGGCGGTGTAGCGGGCGGCGCCGCTGACCTTCGCCCGACCGTCGACCCGGTCGAGGGTGGTGCCGATCGCCGGGCTCATGCCGCGCCTCCCGTTCCCACACCTTGTCGCCAGTCGTCGGCGGTGACCATCTCCAGGGCCCGTACGATGCTGCGCCGGGCAAGTTCGATTTTGTATTCGTTCATCCCGTGCGAGATCGCCGGCAGCAGTTCCGCCCGCGCCGCCTCGCCGAAGTTCTGCACCGTCGCGGGTGCCCCGGTCAGCAGCCGCTCGGCCTGACGGGCCCGCCACGGCTTGGTGGCCACACCACCGAGCGCGATCCGTACGTCGCTGATCCGGTCGCCCTCCAACGAGATCGCGACCGCGACCGAGGCGAGCGCGAACTCGTACGAGTCCCGGTCACGGACCTTGAGGTAGAGCGACCGGTCCGCCACCGGGCTGGGCGGCACCTCGATCTCGACGATGAGTTCGCCGTGGCCGAGCGGGTGCTCACGTTCCGGGGTCTGGTCGGGCAACAGGAAGAAGTCGTCGATGCCGATCTCGCGCCGGCCGGAGGAGCTTTCGGTGTGCACCACGGCGTCGAGCGCGACCAGCGCGACAGCGAGGTCGGAGGGGTGGGTGGCGATGCACTTGTCGCTCGTACCGAGGACCGCGTGCTCCCGGTTGACGCCGTGCAGCGCGGCGCACCCGCTGCCCGGCGTCCGCTTGTTGCAGCCGGCGGCGAGGTCGCGGAAGTAGCCACACCGGACCCGCTGCATCAGGTTGCCGCCGATCGAGGCCATGTTGCGCAGCTGCGGGGAGGCGCCGAGCAGCAGGGACTGGGAGATCACCGGGAACCATGTCCGGACCAGCGGGGCCTGGGCCACGTCGCTCATCCGGGCCAGGGCGCCGATCCGTAGCCCGCCCCCGGGTGTCGGGTCGACCTGGCGCAGCGGCAGGTCGTTGATGTCGACCAGCCGGCCGGGCTGTTCGACGTAGATGCGCAGCAGGTCGACCTGGGTGGTGCCGCCGGCGAGGAAGGAGCTGTCCGCGTCCGCGCTGACGACGCCGACGGCGGTGGCGATGTCGGCCACCCGCGAGTAACTAACGGGTCGCATCGGTCCCCCCGACGCCCATTTCGTCGCGGACCTGCCGGATCGCGGCCCGGATGTGCGGGTACGCCGCACAGCGGCAGAGGTTGCCGCTCATCCACTCGCGGATGTTCGCGTCGTCGGGCTGGTGCCCCTCGTGCAGGAAGGCCACCGCCGACATGATCTGACCAGGGGTGCAGTAGCCGCACTGGAACGCGTCCCGCTCGATGAAGGCGGCCTGCATGGGGTGCAGTTCGCCATCCTGGGCGAGTCCCTCGATCGTGGTGATCTCCCGGGCCTCGCAGGTGATCGCCAGGGTCAGGCAGGCGAGCACCCGCCGCTTGTCGACCCAGACCGTGCAGGCGCCGCAGGCGCCCTGGTTGCAGCCCTTCTTCGTGCCGGTGAGGTCGAGCCGGTCGCGGAGCGCGTCCAGCAGGCTCACCCGGGGCTCGATCGGAATGGTCCGTGGCACTCCGTTCACGGAGAGCGTGATCATGACTTCCCCCGGGCCGCGTACGACCGCGGTGTCCGCGGTCCCCACCGCCCCCACGTACGACTTCACGTCGCACCACCCCCGCTCCTGGTCCAGGCGAGAGTATCGAGAAATCAGGCTGTATCAGACAAAACCCTTCAAATGCCTCTAGGGCTTGCCGCTACCGGGCGCCCGCCCCGGACCACCCGTTCCCAGCCACCAACGACGCCGTCACACCAGGGCCGGCGTGCCGCCGAGCGGCAAGCCACGCAGGCGGGCGGCGTCCTGGCTGGGCGGCGCGCCGAACTGGCGGCGGTACTCGCGGCTGAACTGGGACGGGCTGTCGTAGCCCACCCGCATGCCGACACCGGCGACGTCGTGGGGATGCGTGGCGAGCAGGAGCCGGGCCTCCTGCAACCGGATCTGTTTCTGGAACTGAATCGGGCTCATCGCGGTGACCGCCTGGAAGTTGCGGTAGAAGGCGGACGCGCTCATGCCGGACATCTGTGCCACGTCCTCCACCCGGAATGCCTGCATGTAGTGGTCACGGATCCACCGGACCGCCCGTGCGACGTGGGTGAGACTGCTGTCGGCGAGGCCGAGTTGGCGGACGACGGCACCCTGCTCGCTGGTGATCAGCCGCCAGAGGACCTCCCGTTTGACCAGTGGCGCGAGCACGGCGCGGTCGCGTGGCTGGTCGAGCAGGCGCAGCAGCCTGATCACCGCGTCGAGGAGCTCGTCGGACGCGTCACTGACGGCCAGGCCGGACGGCACGCCACTGCCGGCGGGCGGAATGTCACCGGGGGCCGCCTGCAACAGCAACTCGGCAACGGCGGCCGGCTGCAGGGTCAGGCCGAAGCCCAGCGCCGGCCACTCGGGGCTGGCCTCGGTGAAGTGGCCGGTGATCGGCAGATCGACCGAGGCGACGAGGTACTGGCCCGCGCGGTACTCGTACACACGGTCGCCGAGTGCGATCCGTTTCGCGCCCTGCGCGATGAGTGCCATCACGGTGCCCGACATCGACGCTGACGGCGGTGGCGGCTGCTCGACCTTCGAGATCAGGACACCGTCGATGGCGGTGGTCATGTCCGGTCGGACGTGCCGGGCGAGCAGGGTACGCAGCTCATCAAGGCTCATGCACCGATTGAAGCACGGAACGATACTCGCGACAAAAGTAGGATCAGGCAAGAGGTAAGGAGCATCCTTCTAACGTTTGTGCTGGTCACGGTGGTTTGATGAGTAGGTCGATGTCGCAGGAACACGCGACAGTCCCACGAATGAGGAGATGCACCGATGATCGTCAACCACGGTTTCCACGCCACCATGACCGCGCAGCCCGGCAAGGGCGACGAACTGGTCGAGTTCCTCCTCGACGCGCCGTCCCTGCCGCACCCCGACTGCGTTGTCTTCCTGGTCAGCCGCTCGGCCGGCAACCGCGACATCGTCCACGTCACCGAAGGCTGGACCAGCGCGGACGCTCACCGCAGGTTCTTCGCGACCGAGGAAGCCACGGCACTGGTCGCGAAGCTCCAGCCACTGCTCGCCGGCGAGTCCCAGTACGCCGACGAGGTACCGGTCGGCGGTAAGGCCGCCTTCTGAGCCCCGCCGCCCAGACGACCCGCCCCCTCAAGGTCAACCCGCTCCCCCTCCACGAAGGAACCACCATGACGCTCGCACGCCCCCACACCGACCCCGAACTGCGCGCACTTCTCGCCGACATGCCACTCATGCCCCAGCTCAACACCGAGGTACTCGCGCAGATCCGCCAATTCCCGCCGACCCCGATCGAGACCCTGCTCGAAGGCCGCTCCGTCGACCGCCGCGAGGTCACCATCCCCAGCCCGGACGGCGCGCGGATCCCACTGGAGATCCTCCGTCCGGCCGGAGCCGGCCGCTCCACGACGGCAGCGCCCTGCGTCTACTGGATCCACGGCGGCGGAATGGTGATGGGAGATCGCTTCTCCCAGATCGACATCCCACTCGAATGGCTCGACCGGTTCGGTGCCGTCGTGGTCTCCGTGGACTACCGGCTGGCACCGGAGGCCACCGGCACAACACTGGTCGACGACTGCTACCAAGGTCTGCTCTGGGTCGCCGAGCACGCCGACGAACTGGGCATCGACCCCACCCGGATCATCGTCGCGGGCACCAGCGCCGGCGGCGGCCTCGCCGCCGGGGTCACCCTCATGGCACGGGACCGGAACACCCCGGCGATCGCCGCCCAGATCCTGATCTACCCCATGCTCGACCACCGCAACGACACCACCTCAAGCCAGCAGTACTCCGGCGGCCCGGGCGTCTGGACCCGCGAGATGAACGAATTCGGATGGCGATCGGTGCTCGGCGACCTCGCCGACGAGAACGTGCCCAGCTACATCTCACCCGCGCTCGCCGACGACCTCTCGGGCCTGCCCACCACCTACATCGACGCCGGTACGGCCGAGGTCTTCCGCGACGAGGACGTCAACTACGCGACACGGATCTGGGCGGCCGGCGGCCAGGCCGAACTGCACGTCTGGGCGGGCGGCTTCCACGGATTCGACGCCCTCTACCCGCAGGCACGGGTCTCAGCCGCCGCACGCCGCACGCGGGGCGACTGGCTCGACCGGATCCTGAACCCCGCCACCGACGCATAGGCGCCCGGATCCCGACGCGGTACGTGGTCCAGCCGGACGGTTCCCCCGACACCGTCCGGCCACCACGCGGTGCCTGGGCGGCGGAACATCCGTCCGGCGAGGGCAACGCCTTCCCCGATCCGGGCGACGCCTGACGGGCCGGGGCGACGCCTAACCGCCCCGGGTGCTGGCGTCCGGTTGCCGTTCGACCACCTCGTCGGGGAGATCGAGCTGCTCCCGGAGGGCGTCACGACCGAGCCCGGTGAGCGCGACCGCACGGCTGGTGCCGATCCGGGTGATCCAGCCGGCGTCGAACGCGTACCGGCAGAGCGCCGCGCCGACCGCCCCGGCTAGGTGCGGGCGCCGTTCGGTCCAGTCCAGGCACGAGCGAACCACCGGCCGCCGCCCGGATCCCGACGGTGGCAGGGCCACACCGAGCCCGCGCAGCCAGGCCGTACCCGGCTCGGTCAGGGTCAGTCCCCGCGCCCAGTCCAGGTGGCCACGGGCCGTCATCGCGTCGGCGATCCCCACACCGAGCTTGCCGGCGAGGTGGTCGTAGCAGGTACGCCCCTGCGCCAGCGCCCCCCGCTGACGCGCCATCGACAGTGAGCTGACCGGCTCGGGCCGGTGCGGCAGGTTAGCCGTGAGCAGCTCGATCAGTTCGGCGGTCCCCGGCCCGGCGAGCCGTACGTACCGGTGCCGCCCCTGCCGCTCCTGGGTCAGCAGCCCGCCGTCGACCAGCAGGTTCAGATGCCCGGTCGCGGTCGATGCCGCCACCTGGGCGTGCCGGGCCAGCTCGGTCGCGGTCCAGGCCCGGCCGTCGAGCAGGGCCAGGCAGATCGTCGCCCGGGTACGGTCGGCCAGCAGCCCGGCCAGGGCGGCCAGCCCGGCGCTCTGCTCGTGTGGGTGCCGGTTACCCATCGCCCACCCTGACCACGGCATCCTCCTCCGGAACGTGTGGCCCAGTCTGCGCCCGGCAGACTTCGGCCGACAACGAAGCGTGGCCCTGGAGGGGCCCGACGGGTGTGGTTTTCCGCATGCCGGCACCTGCGGTTCGCCCGGCGGACCTGGCGGCCCACCGCATGGTGACGCTCAGAATGGCCCCGTAACGTCTTTCCCGTGAATCGAACCTGGGATTACACCAGCTCGTTGCTCGCCGCCACCCCAGAGCCTGATTCGGGCGGGATCGTGGGTTTTGTCACCGGCCTGATGGAGACCCTCGGTGGTCCCGGTGCCGGGCTGGCGGTCGCCCTGGAGAACCTCTTCCCGCCCATCCCGAGCGAGGTGATCCTGCCGCTGGCCGGGTTCACCGCGAGCCAGGGCAACCTGAGCCTGTTCAGCGCGATCATCTGGACCACCATCGGTTCGGTGGTCGGCGCGCTCGCGCTCTACTACGTCGGTGCGTTGCTCGGCCGGGACCGGGTACGCGCGATCGCCGCGAAACTGCCGTTGGTGAAGCTCGCCGACGTCGACCGGACCGAGGCGTGGTTCCTGAAGCACGGGGTCCAGGCGGTCTTCTTCGGCCGGATGATCCCGGTCTTCCGCAGCCTCATCTCCATCCCGGCCGGGGTGGAACGGATGCGGGTCACGACGTTCCTGCTCTTCACCGCGCTGGGCAGCCTGATCTGGAACACCGTCTTCGTGCTGGCCGGTTACTTCCTCGGCGAGAACTGGCACGTGGTCGAGAGTTACGTCGGCGTACTCCAGAACATCGTGATCGCGGTCTGCGTGATCGCGGTCGGTTACTTCATCGTCACCCGCGTACGCCGCGCCAGGCAGGCGAAGCTGGCACCGGAGGAGGCGGACGAACCGGAGCAGCCCTGGCACGGGCAGCCGTGGGACGCACAGCCGGCGGCGGACCCGTACGCCGGGTATCCGGGTCAGGCCGATCCGGTCGCCCAGGCCCGCGCCGAGCGGGGCACCCTCTACGGCACCCCGCGCCAGCCCGGCGACCACTGGTGACCTGACTCCGGTGTAAGGAAGGGCCCCTTGTTATCGCTTTCTGTATAGGAAGGGGCCCTTCCTAACCGGCGTCTAGGCCCTCACCGGCTCCGGCTCCGGAACGCGCACCGCTACGACGGGCTGCGGGACCGCCGGGTCGCCGTGGGAGAGGCTGGGCAGCCAGCCGAGCCACCCGGGCAGATACCAGTTCCGCTCCCGGAGCAGGACCATCACCGAGGGGAGCAGCACGGCCCGGACGATGGTCGCGTCGATCAGCACCGCAACAGCCAGACCGAAACCGAGCTCCTTCATCGATACCAGCGACCCGGTGGTGAAGAGCCCGAAGACCGCGACCATCACCAGCGCGGCACTGGTGATCACCCCTGCGGTGCTCCGGATGCCTCGGGAGACCGCGAGCTTGGTCGGCCAGCCCCGGTCGTGTCCTTCGCGGATCCGGCTGAGCACGAAGACGTGGTAGTCCATCGAGAGCCCGAACAGGATCACGAAGAGGAAGAGCGGCACCCAGTTCGTGATCGACCCACTGGACTCGAAGCCGAGCGGTCCCTCACCCCAGCCGTGCTGGAAGACCAGGACCAGGAGGCCGTACGCGGCGGCGACGGAGAGCAGGTTGAGCGCTATCGCGGTGAACGCGACCACCAGTGACCGGAACGAGACGAGCAGCAGCAGGAACGCCAGCCCGAGCACGAACCCGAAGACCAGCGGGGCGCTGCGTCCCATCGCGTCGTTGTAGTCGACCGAGTCGGCCGCCCGCCCGGTCATCAGCGCCTCCGCACCGGCGACGCCGGCGAGGGCGCCCGGGAGGACGTCGTCGCGCACCGTCCGTACCGCCTGCTCGGAGGTGGCGTCGATGCCGGAGCCGGAGAGGCCGGCGCTGACGATCGCGACCGTACGGTCCGGGTTCACCTCGACCGTCACCGGCTCGTGCAGTGCGCCGGAGGCCAGTCCACGGGTCTTGATGTCGTCGATGACGCCGGTGACCGCAGGGCTGGTCACGTCGTCGGCCCGTACGGTGATCAGCGCCGGGTCGCCGCCGCCGGGGAAGGCGGTCTGGACCTGGAGGAAGGTGGCCAGCGCCGGGGAGGAGCCCTTCAGCGAGGTGATGTCCTCCTCGGCGGTCCGCATGCCGAGCGCCGGCACGGCCAGGGCGAGCAGTGTGGTCGTGGCGAGGACGGCGGCCAGCCCTGGCCGCCGGAGCACCACGCCGAGGAAGTGGCTCCAGCCGCGTCCGGTCGACCCGCGCTGGTAGAGGCCCGGCACCCGTCCGAGGTCGATCCGGTCGCCCAGCTTCGACAGCACCGCCGGCAGCACGGTGAGCGAGCCGAGGGCGGCGATCGCGACGACCAGGATGGTGCCGGTGGCGAGGCTGTTGAAGACGGTGTCCCGGGTCAGGAACATGCCGGCGGTCGCGACGATGACGGTCAGGGCGGAGATCAGCACCGCGCGGCCGGAGGTGGCCGCCGCGATCGCCAGCGCCCGTTCGGGGTCGGCGCCCTGTGCCCTTTCCTCCCGTTCCCGGCGCAGGTAGAACAGGCAGTAGTCGACGCCGACGGCGAGACCCATCAGCAGCATCAGGTGCATCGTGGTGTCGACCGCGGGGACCAGCCGGCTGGCCGCCGCGAGCAGGCCGATCGAGGCGGCGAACGCGGTCAGGGCCAGGCCCATCGGGAGTACGGCGGCGAGCAGCGCGCCGAACGCCACGATCAGGATGCCGAGCGTCACCGGGATGGAGAGCAGCGACAACCGGTGCATGTCGCCGGTCAGGATGGTGCCGATCGACTCGTCGATGCTCGCGTCTCCGGTCTGGGCGACCAGCAGGTCCGGATGCTCCCGTTGTACGCCGGCAACGGCGTCGCGTACGGGACCGACCCGGTCGGCGGCGGTGTCGGCCGGCCCGGTGAGGTCGAAGGTGACCAGCGCGGCGTGCCGGTCGGCCGAGACGGTGTCGGCGTTGACGTTCTCCGCCAGGCCGGTCCCCTCGACCGCGGTGACGGTGGCGGCGATCGCCTCCCGGAACGCGGGTGCGTCCACGTCGAGTGAGTCGCCACGGATCAGCACCATCTCCCCGGCCCGGTCGGGGAAACCGGCGGCGGCGATGAGATCGGTGGCCCGACCGGAGTCGCCGTGGCCGTACTGGCTGTCGGCGGCGTTGACGGTGCCGATCACGGCGCTGAGCGCGGTCGCCGCGATCACGAACAGCAGCCAGCCGAGGATGGCCGTGGTGCGGTGCCGGGCGCTCCAGCCGGCGATCCGCGCGGCGACGTTGCCGGCGGGCCTGCGTCGTGGTCCGGCGTACGGGTCCGGCCGGGCCGGCGGCGAGGGAACGGGCGTCATGGTCATGGTTCGACGCTATGAGCCGGGCGGCCCGGGATCGATCCAGCTCACACCCCGGTTGCCGGTAGGGCTGACCGGGTCGTCCGGGTAGGGCAGGCCCGACCGTCCGGCCGATACGCAGGGCGAAGATCAATCATGAACCGTTTCATACGGGAGGAGGGGTACCGGGGTACCGGTCAGCGTCCTGAGGGAAAACAAGCTCAGCTTCGACGCCAGCGGCCACGAGACCGCCGTGACATCGGTGCGGACCGCGTTCGCCCGCAAGGGCGACCCGATGCTCGGGCGGATCGACGTACCGGCCCTGCTGAAGGCGGCCGAGAGCGGCTTCCCCTCCTGGGTGCCCGTCCTGCAGAACGTTCGACACACCGTGGTCTTCGCCGGCTCGGTCCTGGCCCTGGCCGCGACCGTCCTCGCCTGACCGGTCCCCTTACATCCGCCTCGCCGGGTGCCATCCCCTATGGTCGGGTGGGGTGCCGTCCGGACACCCACCGCACAGGTCGGAGTGAGGACGAGCTCGGGCCGGACATCTTCTACCGCCCGACCAGACAGGGAGATTGACATGCCGGACGGCTGGCAGTGGGACAGCACCCTGTTCCGGGGAAGCGCGGCGTACTACGGGCCCGGCCGGCTGCCGTACGCACCGGGCTTCGCCCAGACACTGGCCACAGCCCTCGGCCTGGACCCACCAACCGAGATCATGACCTGGCGCAAGCCGTACGGCGGGCAGTGACCGGCGGTCGTCCTCCCCACTCGAATACTCAAGGCACTCCCCGGGTACGTCGCGCCAGGTCCTGTCTACGTACCAGGCGTTCTCGCGAGGTGTGACCAAGCCCTTGATCTTCACCCCGGCACCGCGTCTACCGTTGCGTCCACTATGGATGCATCGGCTGGACGTCTGATCCCCGTCGCGGCGACAACCCTGATCATGGATCCGCGACCGCGAAGGAGGGAGCGCCGACGTGACCGAGCCCGACGACGACCTGAGCGCCCCGCACCGCCCCGGCGACGACTGGCGCTGCCGCGACGACGGCGAGGCGTGGCCGTGCCCGATCTTCCGACGGCGGATGCGGTTGCTCTACCCGGACGACCCGCACCGGCTCGCCGCGTTCATGCGTCACTTCCGCGACAAGGCGGCCCCCGCACTGCCCGAGTTGAGCGCCAAGCAGGTCGAGGCCCGCTTCATCGGCTGGATCAACGACCCGCCGCCGCGCCGGCTGCGCATCGTCTGACCCGGCGCATCGAGGCTTGCCATCACCCTTGCCCGCGAGCATGATCGTCGTTCGTGGACCGGGCCCTCGAAGTGACGACACACATCCTGATCGTGGCGCTGCTGGCGTTCAAACTGGCGGCGGTGATCCGGGGTACGAGGTACCGCGACCGGTTCCACCAGCACCTCAACGCCATACCGGAGGCGCGGGGCAGGTTCTACCGCCGGTTCATGGTGACCTCGTGGGCGGTAGCGGCCCTGGTCCCGGTCATCGTCCTCACCAGCGCCGACCTGACCGCCGCCGACGTCGGTTGGGCCTGGCCGAACGGTGACGGCCTCGACTACCTCTTCGCGGCGGCGATGGTGGTGGCGCTCGGGCTCGGCGGCCTGCTCGCCCGACACCGGATGCGTCGCGGACACGTCTATGCCAGCCGCGCCCGGTCGGCCTCGATCATGCCCCGGACGACGCACGAGCGCCGGCTCGCGGTCGCGGTCTCGCTCACCGCCGGCATCACCGAAGAGGCGGTCTACCGGGGTTTGTTCATCGCAGCCGGCGTGCTGGTGTACGACCTACCGAAGCTGCTGGTTGTGGTGGCCAGCCTGTTGCTCTTCGTGGCCGCACACACCTATCAGGGCCGCCTCGCGCTGCTCGGCATCGCCTACTCCGGCAGCGTCTTCACCGCGCTGTACCTGATCTCGGGCAGCCTCCTGCTCGCGATCGTGGTGCACGTCTGGCAGGACCTGGTGGCGCTGCTGCTGATCCCCGCCCGGTCCACGGCTGCGCCCGCCTCCGCCGAGACCGAGCCGGAGCCGGCCGTACCGCAACCGGCGCAGCGCCCCGTGGTGCGGGCGCCGATCCCACGATGATTGGAACCCGCACCGACGGGGAGCGAGGCGGAGTCAGTCCAGCGCGAACGAGCCGGTGACGATCTCGCCCGCCGGCTCGTATCTGGTCATGATGACGCCGGTGGAGGAGACGCTGCTGTCGACGAGCTTCAGCCCGGCGGGCACGGTGCCCTCGGCGAAGAGTCGCTTGCCCGACCCGACCACCAGCGGGAAGATCCAGAGGCGGTACTCGTCGACGAGGCCGTGGCGCAGCAGCGTCTGCATCAGATTTCCACTGCCGTGCACCTGTAGCTCCGGCCCGTCACCCTGCTTGAGCGCCGCCACCGCCTCGGCCACGTCACCCTCGATCAGGACGGAGTTGCGCCACTTCAGCTCCGGACGGCTGCGCGAGGCGACGTACTTGGTGGCGCCGTTCAGTGCCTTGGAGGCGGCGTCCTCCGGGGCGTTCGGCCAGTGCGCGGCGAAGATGTCGTAGGTCTTGCGCCCCAGGATGAGGTCGAACGGCGGTGTCATCGACGCGCCCATGACCTCGCCCATCCGCTCGTCCCAGTAGTTCACCGACCAGCCGCCGTACGCGAAGCCGCCCTCGTCGTCCTCCCCCGGCCCGCCGGGGGCGTGCATGACGCCGTCGAGGGTCAAGAAGGTGTTCACGATCAGCTTTCGCATCCCTGGTGTCCTTCCGATCGAATCGCGGGTACGCGCGCCTCAGCTACGGACGGCAACCGTCCCACTGACGTACAACCATTCGGTTGCAGGTTAGTGACGGTCATCCCTGGACGCAAGCAAGGGCACGGATCAGGGAGCGGTGGCGGTCGCGAACACTCGCCGGATCGAATCGAACATCTCCAGTGAGCGCCGCCCCTCCGCCTGGAGCGACCGCATCGCCTGGTCCGAGTCGACCACCGCGACCACCTCCTCCCACATTTCCCGCTCGGCCCGACGCCACTCGGGCACATCGCGCACCTCCACCTCGACAAAGCCGGCCTCCGGCAGGTCCCGCCGAAGGTCCACCTGGTGCAGGCGGGACGGAATCCGTTCGTCCGACGGGTCGACCACCTCCCAACAGGTGACGGCGAGGCGACCCCCCGGAGCCAGCAGCCGCCGGAACTCACGCAACGCGGCGAGCGGAGGTTCGGCGAACTGCACCGCGTCCACACACATCAGTCCGTCCGCGACGCCGTCCGGCAGACCGGCCGCGACCAGTGCCCCGATCCGGAACTCGGCCCGACCGGCGGGCAGCAGACGGGCACCGGCCGCCCTGGCCTGCTCCACGGCCACGGCCGAGAAGTCCACCCCGACCAGCCGCGCCCCCGTACGCCGGGCGACCTCGATGCCGTAGCCACCCCGACCACAGGCGATGTCGAGCAACAGGCCGTCCTGCGGCAGACTCAGCTCCTCGGTCAGCTCGCCGATGCCCTGCCAGCTGAGCGTGCTGGTGGAGCGCAGGCGCGGTGGCAACCCGAGGGCCCGGGCCCAGATGGCGTCACGGACCGGCGAGGTGCTCATGTCCGCGTACCACTGGTCGAAGTAGGTGGCATCGGGCATCGCCGCGGCCGACTTCTCTGCTGTCATGCCCGCATTGTCGCCGCCCCCGGCCGCAGGACGCGAAGCGGAAACGTCGGTGCCGGCCGTTACGGTGCCGCGCAATCGACGGGTTCACGAAAGAAGGCAATGATGGGTGCGTCCGGGTGGGACTACTTTGTCCCTTACCAGCCTGACCTGCGGGTGGCGTTGCGGGATCTCCGGCAGCGGGTCTTCGCCGAGGGCGACTACTGGTGGGCGCGCGGCGAGATCGGCAAGTCGGCGAGCGACCACGACAACCGCCCGGCCACGCTCGATGAACTGTTCGAGGACGAGTGGGTGCAGGAGTCGGGGACGCATTCCATCCTCGACATGTACAAGATCGTGTCCGACGGCGAGCAGCCGGACTACGGCACCGTCCAGCCCGTGACCCCCGCCGAGGCACTGCGGTGTGCCGGCACCGAACGACTCACCCGAGACCACCTCGAGGCGATCAACCATCTGGCCGAAGAGCGCTGGTTCGGCCGCTGCGCCATCCTGCACGACCCGACCGGTCAGCCCCGGGAGATCTACTTCTGGGGTTTCTCGGGCGACTGACCCACCCCGCCGCCCGCCCGCCTGCCGGAAATCGGCGCGGTGCTGGTCGCGGTGGCGCTCTGGCGCTCCCGCGTACTCCCCCGGGCCAGCGGCATCCCGTTCGCGCTCGGCTTCGCCCTCTCCTGCCCCAGTTCTACACACCCCCGCGGCAGTCCCGATCGGGCACGGCGTGCTGGTGGCGTGAAAGGAAGGGCCCCTTGTTAACGCATAGCGTTAACAAGGGGCCCTTCCTTTCACTCAGCTACTTCTTCGCCACGTTGATGTCGGTACGGCGAGCCGGGAGCGGGTACGCCGGGTCGAGGTAGAAACTCGGGTGCGGCGGCTGGTTGTAGGTGATGTTCTCGCAGGCGACCTGGTTGCGGTACTGCGGATCGTGCATCAGGGTCCGGATCTTGTGCTCGGTCGGGATGGTGGTGGTGTAGAGGCGGAGCTTGTCGTTGCCGACCCGCAGCACCAGCTCCTCCCGCCAGTCACCGAACAGGTCGGCGGTTAGCGTCGGGGTCGACTTGCTCCCGTTGTTCGACGAGGCGTCCGTCGCCACCAGCAGGTCGGTCTTGTTGACCGTGCTCGGCCGGGTGGTGTAGTCCGTGTTCGCCTTGGAGATCCGGTTGCTGTCGAGCAGCTCGCGGGTCAGGTCGCCGTCCCAGTAGATAAGGAAGTTCTGCGGCAGGTTGCCCGCGCCGTAGAGGCGTTCACCGGTGACCGCGCTGTAGACCGACCCGTTGGACCAGTATTCGGCACCGGGACTGTTCGGGTCGATGTTGTCGGCGGCGCCCCGGCCGTTGTCCTTGCCGGCGTAGAAGGCGGTCATCAGTTCGCCGGTCACCGGGTCGTAGACGCCGCCGCCGGGGCGTACCCCGTCGACCGTGTTACCGGCCCGGTCCTTCGCGTCCTGCCAGGCGTTCCACGCCTCCTGGACCAGGAACACCTCCGGACCGGGGCGGTCCGGGTTGAGGTCACCGACGTGCATGGCGTCGCCGTGGGCCAGGTAGACGAACTTGGCGTTCTCGTCCGGGTTCTTGATCTGCGGGGTGAGGTCGACGTTGGTCGCCGGCGGCGGGGACGGGAACCAGGTGTTCCCCACCGTCTTGATGGCCAGGTTGTCGTCCAGCACCATCGCGCCGTACACGATCTCGTCCTTGGCGTCGCCGTCGACGTCGGCGACCATCAGACTGTGCACCCCGCGCTCCTCGCCGACCTTCGGGTCGGGCAGCCGGTCGGAGTCGAAGGTGTTGCCGAGCACCAACTTGTCACCCCGCATGGAGTACGCGGCGACGGTGGTCTTGGCGTAGTAACCGCGCGCCATGATGGCGCTCGGGTGTACGCCGTCGAGGTAGGCGACACCGGCGAGGAACCGGTTGGAGCGGTTGCCCTGCGGGTCACCCCACGGGAAGTGGCCCCACCGGGTCTGCGGGTTCTGCCAGTACGGATCGATCTCGGCCTTGAAGAACGCGCCCCGGTGGTCGACCGGTGCCGCACCCCAGTTCGGCTCCCCGTACGGGAACGCGTAGTCGACCGTGTCGAGCACCCGACCGGTGGCACCGTCGAACGCGGTCAGGTACTCGTTGCTGGTGCCGATCGGCCCGTACGTGTAGACCTTGCCCCACTGGCGTACGTTCTGCTCCGGCGGGGTGTTGCCGCCCGGCAGCACCCACGAGACGCTGTACGTGTTCATCGCGTCGGTGAACTTGTCGAGTTTCGCCTCGTCACCGCCACGGATGTACGACTGGATTTTGTCGGCGGTGGCCTGCTTGTCGCCGACCACGTCGCGGACCTGGTAGCTGCCGTCGGCGAGGACCTTGCCGGTGGTGGTGCCGTCGGCGGTCTTGATGATCAGCTCGGATCTGCCGTCGCCGTTGAAGTCGGCGACGACGAGCTGGGTGTCGTGCGCCCCGGCCCGGATGTTGTAGCCGACGTTGACCCGCCAGAGCAGCGTCCCGTCGAGCTTGTACGCGTCGATGATGGCCGGGGCGGTGAAGCCGTACGCCGACGAGTCCTTGCTGTCACTCGGGTCCCACTTGAGGATCAGCTCGTAGCTGCCGTCACCGTCCAGGTCGCCGACGCTGGCGTCGTTGGCCGAGTAGGTGGCGGTGTTGGTGCGCAGCGTGCCGTCCGGGTTCTTGGCGTACGCGAGCTTCGGACCCCGGTCGAGTTCGTCGACGTACCGGGTGAAGGCCTTGTCCAGTTCGGCGAAGAGCTTGTCGCTGATGCCGTACCGGTCCCCGCCCTTCCAGGTGCTACGCGTCCCGAACGGGTTCTTCGGCGCCCACGACGGATCGTTGAAGTACGTCCGGAACGGCGCGATCAACGCCGCGAACTCCGTCTCGGTCACCCCGGCCGGGTTCTCGTGCGCCTCCCGGATGTGCCGCAACAGGTCCATGTTCACCGGCTCGTACTGCTTGCCCGAGACGGTGGTGGGGTAGGTCTCGAGCACCGGCGTGATCGCCGCCGGTGGCTGCTTGAGCTGGATGTCCTGGTACTGCTGTGACAGCGGGGTGGCGGCGGCGGACTTCGGCCGGGTCACCCCGTTCACGATCGCCGCCACCCGGTACGCCGACGTCGCCGTACCAGCCGCGTCGGTGTAGTTACTGCTACCGGTCACCGTCGCGACCAACTTGTTGTCCCGGTACACCCGGTACGCCACATCGTCCGGCTCATCACCCAGGAAACGCCAACTCAGGTAGACACCACCGTCCACCTTCACCGCCACCAGGCCACGATCCAGGAACTCCAACTGACGCAACCCCGAACCGGGATCAGCCACCGCCACCGACGGAGCGACCAACCCCGTCACCACCAGCGGCAACGCCGCCAACAACGCCACCGTACGGCGCAGCCGGCGACCCCTTCGAATTCTGCTGTTCATGGGAATCCTTTCTCCGGCACCGGCCGGGAGGCCGACCAGGGGAAATGGGCGCGAACCGCTGCGCAGGGCGGGAACCGCAGGGTGCTGCGCCATCAGGACAGACAGGCAATGACGAACAGGTGTACGCGGGGACGGGCGGAGCGGGCCGGCTCAGCGGTTGCCGAGCACGGCCACCTCGGCCAGTGCCGCCCGCCATCGCCCGGAACGACGGGCGGATCGGGATCGGGACGGGGGTAGCTGCGGCATGTCGGAGCCTCCTGGAGGGAGCGGGGGGATTCCGCAAGGAGATGAACCGTTTCAATAAGCCGCGGCCAAGATATCCAGGACGTTACGAAGCTGTCAAGGAAAACAACGCGTTCGCAGAATTGACGCCTACTTTTAGCAGATCGCAGTCCGCAACGATTGACTCGAGCTCCGGACCGCCGGTAACTTCCGTGGATTGAACTGTTTCAGCTCAATCCCGCAGGCGGCCGATCAGACCTGCCCGCCGAAGAAACCGAAGCGGGAGAGCGGCCCGACCAGTTCACGCTCCTCGTACGCGAGATGCGAGAGCAGCGCGTCAGTGAGCACGTCCACCGCCTCCTGCACCCCGGACAGGTCCTCCGGGTGGCGCACCAGATCCACCAGGGCCTGGTCGACCGCCTCCAGCACGTCGTGGATCACCTGATGCTCCTGGTCCAGCCGTTCGATGACCGCCGCCAGCCCCTGATCGGAGGCGCGCAGGTGCGGGAAGATTCCGCCGCTCTCCATGGTGTGATGCTGGGTCAGCGAGAGGCAGTACGACTGACAGATGGAACCCAGGGTCCAGTTGTTGGAGCGAAGCGTCATCGCGTTCAGCTCGCCCCGGGCCACGCCGACATCCATGGCGTTGGCGCGTACCTGTTCGAGGATGTCCCGTACCCGGGTGAGCTCCGCCCGGTAGTGGTTGTGCACCTCGATCAGGTGCTTGCCGGCGGAGAGCCCCCTACCGGTGAAGCGTGTCTCGCGGTCCGGCTCGGGCGCGGTCGGCCGGGTGCTCTCGTCCCAGACCTCGGTGGTGCTGTGCCGGGTCTGTGGCGGGGGCGTGGGAACGAGGCCGGTACGGGCGGTCAGCCAGTGCTGCGTGTCGGTCACGGTGGTCCCTGTTCTTCACGAGGTCGACGGGCGGAGTGGTGCGAGGGGTCAGCGGGGCCAGTCGCGCCATCGCCGTACGGTCGGGATGATCGTGGCCTCCTCCAGATCGAGGTGGGCGAGCAGACCGCCACGTACGTCGTTCAGCGCCAGGATCAACCGCTTGCGGGTCTCCGGACGGTCGTCGCTGGCGAGCAGCTTGGCCAGCGCCTCGACCTGGTCGAGCAGGTCGGAGATCCGGCGATGGTCGGCCTCCAGCCGGTTGACCGCCGGGATCAGCGCCGGGTTGGACCGACGCAGGGCCGGGAAGATCCGCACATCCTCGTTGCCGTGGTGGCCGTGCACCAGCCGGCACCAGCTCAGACAGTTGACCCGGAGTTGCCAGAGCGGGCTGCGGGTCTGCAACGACCGGACGGTGGCCTGCACCCGGTTCGCCGACGCGCCCCGGCTGACCTCGTCGGCGAGCCGCCGGAGCTGGTTGAGGTCACGGCGCAGTACGCCGTGGATCCACTTCAGCTCCTTGACCAGATGCTCGCCCGGGGCCTCCCGGTCGACGCGACCACGCTTCATGGCGTCGACCGTACCAGATAGTTTTTCGACGCCAACGATTGGGTAGGGCGAATCATTTTGCCTCTGCTAACATAACCCGCATGACGGTCGAGCAGACCCGGTCCCGGCGGGCGATGGACCGCATCGGCCTGTTGCTGGCCCGCCACGGCGGGATCAGCAACGCCCGGATGCGCCAGGCACTGGAGGCTACCGGCCTGACCATGCGACAGGGCATCACCCTGATGCACCTCGCGGAGACCGGCCCGATCGGGCAGCAGGCCCTCATGGAGGCGCTCAAGGTCGACCCGAGCGCACTGGTGGCGATCCTCAACGACCTCGAACGGGACAACCTGGTCGAACGACGCCGGGACCCGGCCGACCGCCGACGGCACATCGTCGCGATCACCGAGGCCGGCACCTCGGCGGTCACCAGGGTCGACACCACGATGAGCGCGGTGGAGCGCGAACTCCTGGCCCACCTCGACCCGGACGAGATCGCCACCCTGCACACGCTGCTGGCCCGGATCAACACCTCGGTCAACGACGAGGCCTGCGCCGAGAGCTGACCCCGGCCACCGGCAGGGGTACGCCATCCCGCAACGGGTACGCGCCATCTGTCGACCCCGGGCCGCGTGCGTCGCGCGGACACCCCGGGCGTCGCATGGGGAGGAGGCGTACATGATCGGGCTACCGACCGAGAACGACCCTCGACTGGAGGCCACCTACCGCTCCGACCGCGCCTGGAGCGGCGTGACCACAAGCGGCGACGGGCGGGTCTTCGTCAGCTTCCCCAACGCCGACCGCCCCGGCGTCCAGGTTGCCGAACTCAGCGCGTCCGGACAGATCGTGCCCTACCCGGACCAGGCGTGGAACATGCCCCACTCAGGGGCCGAGGCCACGGAGGCCTTCGTACAGGTCAACGGGTTGCGGATCGGCCCGGACGGGCGACTTTGGATCATCGACGCGGGCGCACCAGGCGTCGGCAGCCCGGCCGTGCCGGGTGGGGCCCGCCTGATCGTGGTCAACCTCAGTACCGACACCGTGAGCGACATCTACGACCTCGGGCCGATCACCAAGCCCCGCAGTTACCTCGATGACCTGCGGTTCAACGGCAACCACATCTACCTCACCGACGCGGGCGAACCGGGACTGATCGTGCTGGACCTCTCCACCGGTGAACTGCGTCGGTTGCTCGACGACCACCCCAGCGTGGCGGACCAACGCCCGATGTACGCGGACGGCCAGCTGTTGCGTACGCCCGACGGGAGCGAGGCACGGGTCCACGCCGACCAACTGGAGGTCTCCCCGGACGGCCGGCAGCTCTACTACCAGCCGACGTCCGGACCGATGTCCCGGATCGCCACCCGGTGGCTGGACGATCCGCTGGTCACCCCCGGCGAGTTGGCCGATCAGGTCGAGACGTGGCTGGACACACCGACCACCGGCGGGACCGCGATCGACGCGAACGGTGTCATCTACCTCAACGACGCCAACCAGCGACGCATCCTGTCGATCACCGCGGAGCGGGAGGTGGAGACGCTGGTCGCGGACCCCCGGCTGGTCTGGGCGGACGCGATGTGGCTCGACGGTGCGGGCGACCTCTGGATCCCGGTGCCGCAGCTCAACCGCAGTGCGGAATTCAACGGCGGCGAGCAGGCGATCGAATATCCGGTATGGATCTACAAGATGCACGTGGGGGCGATCCCCGCCGCCAACGACCACCGCTGACCCGCGCGCACCGACCCACCAGCAGCACCGCCGTCCCGGGGCCTGATCACGACCTCGGGGCGGCGTTCCTATGCGTGAATCATGCAGTTCCGGTCGAGAATGGATCATGCATGAATACGGTAGGTGTCGGATATGTGCGACTGAGCTAAGGTTAAGGCAGTTTTGATGCCCGTGTCGCACTGGAAAGTTGGTTGGACGCCGATCGCGCAGCCGCATAATGCAACGCAGGTCGCCAGGCATCCGGCCAAAAGCGACATACCCGAGAGTGAGAGGTGGAGCCGTGAAGCTCACCTTCGTTCGCAAGACCGCGCTGTCCCAGGTGAACAACTGCCCATCCCTATACCGCACCGACCGCGACACCTTCGTCGTCCAGGGGTGGCGGGTATCGGATCCGGAGGCCCTGGCCCAGCTCGACGTACCCGCGCACGAGACCGTGGTCGAAGTTCCGGTCGACGTACTGGCGGAGATCGCCAAGGCGCTCTAGTCACGGGCGATCGGCTCACCGGCCAGGGACACGTTCCGGATGACTGGCCGGTGAGCCGATCACCTCGGCTGGTCGGACTCCGGCCGGCGGACCCTCGGGCCGGCGAGGGGTCCGTACCGGCCCCCCGACCACCGAGCCGGCCCGATGCCCGCGGGTCGAGTCGCTGCTTTACAGCGTGCGATGGCGTATGAGCGGTACCGTGACGCCTACCCAAGCGCAGCTTAGGAGCAGGTGATGTCCAGCAACCAGACCGGCAACGATCGTGGGGCGCTAGGGGCGAGACTGCGGGAACTGCGTGCCCGCGAGGGCATCTCCGGCGTCAACCTGGCGGGCCGGCTGGGCTGGGTCCAGTCGAAGATATCCCGGATCGAGACCGGTCGGCAGCTACCGACCGAGGACGACGTACGTGCCTGGGGTGCCGCCGTACGGCTCGACGACGCCCTGGTCGACGAGTTGCTGCGGCAGCTCCGGGAGCTGCGTGGCGAACACATCGCGTGGCGGCGCGGGGCGAGCGACACCGCCCAGTCCGGCACCCAACGCTCCATGATGGAGCTTGCCGCCGAGGCGACCCTGATCCGCAACTTCGAACTGGGCGTGGTGCCCGGCCTGCTCCAGACCGCCGACTACGCCCGGGTACGCCTCGCCGAGAACATCGAGTTCCACGGCGCCCCCGCCGACGACCTGGAGGAGGCGCTGCTGCTCCGGATACAGCGGCAGCAGGTGCTCTACGACTCCAGCAAGCAGTTCCGGTTCCTGGTGACCGAGTCCGTACTGCGGATGTCGCTCTGTCCGGTCGACGTGATGCGCGGGCAACTCGACCGGCTCACCGCGCTGATCGGCCTGAACAACCTGGAGCTGGGCGTCATCCCGGTCGACGCCCGCCTCCCGCTCGCCCCGCTGCACGGCTTTGTCATGTTCGACGACACCATCACCGTGGAGACCTGGGCCGAGGAGCAGACCTGGCAGACCTCGGTCGACGCGGAACGGTTCGGCCGGATCTTCGACCGGTTGGGCGAGGTGGCCCGGCACGGTGAGGAGGCGCGCGACATCATCCACGCCACCCTGGCCGGGCTCGCCGGACCGGAGCAGTAGCGGGTCAGGATTCGAGGACGGCCGAGGCCACGGCCGACGCGGCCGGGAAGACCTCCGCGAACGCGGCGTACACCGGGGTCCCGGGCAGGTTGTCGTAGACCGCGAAGACGACCTGGTCGAAGCGGTCCACCTCGGCCAGTGCACCGGCGAACGCCCGCGCCACCGTGGCGGCGTCGTTGCGGAACACACCGCAGCCCCAGGCCCCGAGCACCAACCGCCGGTGGCCGTGCGCCGCCGCGACCCGGAGCACCCGCTCCGCCCGCCGCCGCAGCACCGCCGGCACCCCCGCCGCGTCCGCCGGCTGGTTGCGCAGGATCGCGCCGAGGTTCGGCGCCGCCGAGGTCAGGAAGGCGACCTGGTACGGCTGGTCGAGCAGGTTCCCCTTGTCGTCCCGGAAGACCGGCACCGCCGGTGAGTAGATCACCCGGTCGCTGTAGCGCAGGTCATGCTGGGCCCGGTGGAAGTCGTAGAACTCCGGGGCGGTGCGCAGACAGGGATAGAGCGCGGACGCGCGGGCGAGACTCTCCTCCTGTGCCTTCGCTCCGCCGAGAAAGCCACCGCCGGGGTTCTTGGCCGAGGCGAAGACCAGGCAGGCCGCGTCCGGGGCGAGCCGTCGGGCGGCGACCAGGGTGGATTCGCGGGTCACCGTCACCACCGGGCCGGCACCGGCCGGATCGGCCGCCGGTGGCACGGGCAGCGGAGTCTCCGGCAGGTAGTGGCGGGTCCCGGCGACCGCCGACGCGACCGCCCCGGCGATGCTGATCTCCCTGCCGGCCGGATCGCGGTAGTGCCCGGACTCGGCGATCTCCACCGTCTGCCGCGCGATCTCCCGTAGTCGCCCGCTCATCGGAGCGGGTCATTCCTTCCGCTGCGCACCGGCCGCGCACTGGGCGCAGGTGCCGAAGATCTCGAGAGTGTGTCCGACGTCGGTGAAACCGTGCTCGTCGGCCACCCGCTTGGTCCAGGTCTCGACCGTCGGCCCGGCGACCTCGACCGTACGGGCACAGTGGCGGCAGACCAGGTGGTGGTGATGGGTGGGACTGCACCGACGGTAGAGCTGCTCCCCGTTCGGCAGCCGCATCACGTCGATCTCGCCCGCGTCGACCAGCGTCTGGAGGGTCCGGTAGACCGTGGTCAGCCCGACGCCGACACCCCGCTGGCGCAGGTCGGCGTGCAGCTGCTGGGCACTGCGGAACTCGTTCAGCTCGCCGAGCAGCGCGACGACCTCGCCACGCTGCCGGGTGTTGCGGGTCACCCCCGGCATGGATTTGATCACGAGTGGACACCCTTCCGACTCGGCCTACAGGCGCAGCCAAGTGTACGGGGATACGGCGTGGCGTGTTTCACCACGATCACGTCGTACGGTGTCCGACCGACGGACCGTGCGTCGGCGTGGCGACCGAAGAAGGGGCGGGGAGGTCGCCACGCCGACTGTTCACCGTGCCGGTCCGCCGAACGGCCCGGTGGTTCGCGGTCACTCCTTCAGCTACCAGGACGCCTTCCGGACGCCGGGCAGTTCGCCCGGAGTGCCAGTTCGCGGAAACGGACCCGGGAGAGGCCGAACCGGCTCAGCACTCCGCGTGGCCGGCCGTCGATCTGGTCGCGGTTGCGCAACCGGACCGGGCTGCTGTCCCGGGGCAGCCGGTTGAGTCGGCGGACCGCCTCGGCCCGCGCCGACGGCTCGGTGTCGGGGTGGACGATCGCTCGTTTGAGCTCGGTGCGGAACGCGGCGTGCTGGTCCACGAGTTCGGTGCGTCGGTTCTGCCGGTTGCCGAGGCTCAGCCGGGCCATCAGCGCTCCTCGCGGAAGTCGACGTGCCGGCGTACCAGGGGGTCGTACTTGCGCAGCACCAGCCGGTCGGGGTCGTTGCGACGGTTCTTGCGGGTGACGTACGTGTAGCCGGTCCCGGCGGTGCTCTTGAGCTTCACCACCGGTCGGACATCGGTCTGGCGGGCCATCAGAGCCGCACCCCACGGGCCCGCAACTCCGCGACGACCGCGTCGATCCCCTTGCGGTCGACGGTGCGCAGCGCCTTGGCGGTGAGGGTCAGCCGGACCCAGCGCCGTTCGCTGGCGAGCCAGTAGCGGTGGCTCTGGATGTTGGGGTTCCACCGGCGGCGGGTGCGCCGGTGCGAGTGGGAGACGGCGTTGCCGAAGCTCGGTTCGGCGCCGGTGACATCACATCGTCTGGACACAGTAGTTCCTCCTCAGACGCACACCGTAACGGAAACCATTTTCATTTACATCCCCGGGTGCCGGTCGACGACCGGGGTGGCCGTGCCTATAATGACAACCGTTTTCATTTAGAACGAAGGGACCCGCATGTCGTCATCGCTTGCCCGGCGGGCATCCCGCAGGCCCGTACCGACCTGCGTCCGGCGGTCACCGTGCTCTCCGGGTTCTGGCCCTCCGCCACCTTCGCGGTGGCCCGCGCCCTGCTCGCCGACGACCCGACACTGCTGCTGGTCCGGCACGACCTGACCGACGTACGGCACGGAACCGTGCGCCGGATCGTCCGCGACCAGACCGGGGTGATCGAGGACGAGGCGATCACGCTGGCCCACGGCTGTGTCTCGTGCACACTGCGCGAGGACGTCCTGCCCACCCTGGCCCGACTGGCCCGGACCCGGCCCGGACGGGACCTGATGCTGATGCTGCCCGAGGTGGTCGAACCCGAGGCGGTCGCCGTCGCGTGTGCGTACTGCCTGCTCGACGGGGTGCCGGTCACCGACCTCGTCCGCTTCGACTCGTACGTGACCGTGGTCGACGCCGAACACCTGCTCGACGGCCTGGGCAGCACCGACGACCTGGTGACCCTCGGCATCGAGGCCGCCGAGGAGGACGACCGCGCACTCGCCGACGTCATCTCCCGGCAGATCGAGTACGCCGACACCGTCCTGCTCTGGGGCGAGTCCCCCGACGGCGCGTACGAGACCGGGCAACTGGCGGTCCTGCTGCACCGGATGGCGCCGTGGGCCGTACACGTCAGCGCCGCCACCCAGCGACGGGTCGACGTCACCGCCCTGCGGGGGCAACTTCGGCACACCCACCGGCACCGCCCGGAGACACCCGGCGTACTGGCCCGGGGCATCGAGGGCTACCCGCTCGGCGTACACGCGCCACTGCCTGACTCCGGCGTGGTCTCCGCGGTCTTCCGCGCCCGCCGCCCGTTCCACCCGACCCGGCTGCACGACGTGCTGGAGACGGTCACCGGGGAAGCCCTGCGCTCCCGTGGCCACCTCTGGCTGGCCAGCCAACCACAGACCGCGGTCGCCTGGGAGTTCGCCGGCGGCGGACTGAGCCTCGGCACCCTGGGTCGCTGGCTGGTCGACCTGCCGCCCGAACACTGGATCGAGGCGAGCGAGCAGCGCCGGCTCGCCGCCGACCTGGACTGGGATCCGTACTACGGGGACCGGAGCAACCACCTCGTCTTCATCGGCCTCGACCTCGACCCGGTGGAGATCCACCGACTGCTCGCCGGTTGCCTGCTCACCGACACCGAGTTGGCCGACGGGGAGTTGGAATGGCGGGCATATCCCGACCCGTTCGCTGGTTGCTTCCCCATCGGCGACGACCACGATCCCGCCGGGCGGCAGCCCGAAATCGCCGGGCAGCGGCCCGAATCCGGCGGGCAGCGGCCCGAGCTGGAATCAACACCGGAAGGAACCGAACCACAGTGAAACCGAACATCCACCCCGCCTACCGCTACGTCGTCTACCGCGACCGCAGCGCCGACTTCGCCTTCCTCACCCGGTCCACCGCCAACAGCGAGAAGACCATCGAGTGGAGCGACGGCAACACGTACCCGGTGATCGACGTGGAGATCTCCTCCGCCAGCCACCCCTTCTGGACCGGCCGCCAACGCCTGCTCGACACCGCCGGACGGGTGGAGAAGTTCCGCGCCAAGTACGCCCGCCACAACCGCTGACCCCCACCCCCTCCCCCGTCCCCCGTTCCCCCCGTTCCCCCGTTCCCACCTCGTTGATCATGAAGTTGGCGCGCCCCGGCAGCGGGAATTCTGCGCCAACTTCATGATCGACGGGGCGGGATCCGGGGGTGGGTGGGAGCGGGTGGGTCAGGGGTGGTTGTCGACGTCGGCGAGGTCCCACTCGGGGAAGGGGTCGGGCAGCGTCGGCCAGGCCCGCTCCCCGATCGCCAACTCCCGCTCGCCGAGCAGGCAACCCGCCAACGCGGCCCGTAGCGGCTCGACCGCCAGGTCCACGCCGATGAAGACCAGTTCCTGCTGGCGGTCGCCGAAGACCGGGTGCCAGCGCGCGGTCAGCTCGGCCCGCTCCGCCGGGTCGTCCGGCCACTCACCGGAGACGACCACCGGCACCCCGACCGGGTCACACCGGCCGGCGGGCCCGGCCTGGGACCAGAGCGCCTGTACGCCGGGACGGCTGGCCAGCCAGAGGAACCCCTTCGAGCGCAGTACGCCGTACGCGGCGAGTCCGCCGCCGGTGAACAGGTCCCAGAGCCGCTGCGGGTGGAACGGGGCGGCCGCCCGGAAGACGGTGCTGCTGATGCCGTACTCGATGGTCTCCGGGATGTGCGTGCCGTTCAGCTCGGCGACCCAGCCGGGCGCGGTCTCGGCCCGCTCGAGGTCGAAGCGTCCGGTGTGCAGCACCTCCGGCAGCGCGACCCGCCCGTGCGTGGCGCGCACCTGCCGGGCGCCGGGGTTGAGGCGGGTGAGCAGGGCCTCGACGGTGGCGAGTTCGGCCGGCTCGACCAGGTCGGTTTTGTTGACCACGAGTACGTCGGCGAACTCGATCTGGTCGACCAGCAGATCGGCGATGGTCCGGTCATCCTCGTCGTACGCGGCCAGCCCACGCTCCTCCAACGACTCGCCCGCGTCGATCTGGGCGATCAGTTGGGCCACGTCCACGACGGTGACCATGGTGTCGAGCCGGGCCAGGTCGTCGAGCACCCAGCCGCCGTGCTGCCGATCGGCGCTCGCGGCGCTTTCGGTGGGCGCGGTGGGCGCGGCGGTGTCGGCCGGCGCGGGTCCGGTATCGATGCCGAAGGCGAAGGTGGCGGCGACCGGCATCGGTTCGGAGATGCCGCTGGACTCGATCAGCAGGTAGTCGAACCGGCCCTGCCGGGCCAGCCGGGCCACCTCCTCGAGCAGGTCGTCCCGGAGCGTGCAGCAGATGCAGCCGTTGGTCAGTTCGACCAGGCGTTCCTCGGTCCGGGAGAGTGCGCCGCCCTCCCGGACCAGCGCGGCGTCGATGTTCACCTCGCTCATGTCGTTGACGATCACCGCGACCCGGAGCCCGTCCCGGTTGCCGAGTACGTGGTTGAGCAGGCTGGTCTTGCCCGCGCCGAGGAATCCGGAGAGCACGGTCACCGGCAGCCGCGACGGGAGCGTCATCCCTCCCCCACCACCTGACGACCCTTGTAGAGACCGCAGTGGGCGCAGGCCCGGTGCGGCAGCACCTTCTCCTGCCGGGGGCACGGGCAGGTGACCAGGGTGGGCGGGCTCGCCTTCCACTGGGCGCGACGGTGCCTGGTGTTAGCGCGCGAGGTACGGCGCTTGGGTACGGCCATCGGGGCCTCCTTCCAACCGCCATACGATAACGGTACTCATTTTCGTTAAGCCGGTCCGGGGTACCGGAGAGAGGACGACCCGTACCGGAGAACTCGCGGCGACGAGGAATGACCCCACGCGGACCGGGTAACAGGCGGCGTGACGTGGTGGAGGGCGACAATCCGGATACGGGGCCTCCCGGCGGTGCGCCCGGCACCGGTCGACTCCGGGCCCGGAGCCACCCCCGGGCCCGGCGGGCCGACCCGATGAGCGACCCGACCCGCCGCCCCGGTCGACGGGCCGCCCTGATGGCCACGCTCGGCACCGCCGTGGCGAACGCCGTCCCCGCGGTGACCGTGCTGCCCCGGGTCCGGCTGCGACTCTTTCCCCGGCTCAGCGGATTCGGTACGACCGACCACGTGGCGCTGACCTTCGACGACGGGCCGGACCCGGCCTCCACGCCCCGGTTCGCCGAAGCGCTCGCCGCACACCAGGTACGGGCGACGTTCTTCCTGCTCGGCTCGACCCTCGCCGACGCGCCCTCGGTGGGGCGGGACCTCGCCGCGGCCGGGCACGAGGTGGCCGTACACGGTTGGGCGCACCGGAACCTGCTGCTGCGCGGCCCGTACGCGACCCATCATGACCTGGCCCGGACCCGGGACCTGGTACGGGAGACGACCGGCCAGACGCCACGCTTCTACCGGCCGCCCTACGGGGTGTTGAGCGCGTCGGCCCTGCTCGCGGCGAGACGGCTGGCGCTGAGCCCGGTGCTCTGGACCTGCTGGGGGCGGGACTGGACGCGTACCGCCACCCCGGCGTCGGTGCTCGCCACACTCCGGACCGGGCTCGCCGGGGGCGGCACCATCCTGCTGCACGACTCCGACTGCGCCTCCGCACCGGGCGCCTGGCGGTCGAGCCTGGCCGCGCTGCCGTACCTGCTGGACGAGTGCGCCCGGCGCGGGTGGCGGGTGGGTCCGCTCGGCGAGCACGGGTTGCCACCCCGCCGGGCGGCACGGGTCAGCGCACCCGGTCCCGTACCTCACCCGGAATGATCACTTCGTCGGCCGGCCAGACCGCGGTCGGCGCCGCCGCCGAAACCGATGCCGCCGGGTGCGACCGGGCCCGGGAGCGGACCCGCGTACGTTGCCGCCGGGTGAGCACGCCACCGACCCGGTTCGCCCGGCGCAGCGCCTCGAACAGGCGGTACGCCCCGGTGGCGATGAGCCGGTGCTTGACCCCGGCGGCACCCGACGGAACCTGGTAGCCGGCGACCGGCCGGTACCGGCGGAACCGGTCGACCATGGCGGCGAAGAACTCCCGGCGCCGTGCCGCCGGCACCCGCTGGGCGTGCCCGAGCACCTGGAGGAAGTGCCAGACCATCCGCTGGAAGACCAGTCCACGCAACCCGTCCCGGATCTCCGGACGGGCGGCCATGAAGGCGAAGACCCGGTCCCAGTGCGGAAAAAGTTCGAAGTGTCGATCGCTGACCGTGTGCGTGATCGCGCCGGTACGGCGCTGCCGGTAGGCGTAGCAGTCCCGGTCCAGCAGACTGATCCGCTCCGCCGCCAACATCAGCGGGAAGCTGAACGACACGTCCTCGTACCAGCCGTCGCCGAAGCAGAGGCCGAGTTCGGTGAGGAACCGCCGTCGGACGATCTTGTTACAGGCGATGTGCAGTACGGAGAGGAGCGCGGGGCGGTCCGCCAGGGTGAAGACCTGCGGCGCGCCGGGCGGTCCGACCACCCGGGACACCGACTCGATCCGGACCCGGCCGTCCCAGTAGATCCGGCTGAACCCGGTCACGAGCAGATCGGGTCGGGTGTCGGCCAGCCGGTCGGCGACGGCGCCCAGGGTGCCGTCGGGCAGCCAGTCGTCGCTGTCGACGAACCAGACGTAGGTGCCGGTCGCACGGGCCAGGCCGGCATTGCGCGCCTGGCCCAGCCCCCGGTTCCGGTCCAGGGTCACCACGTGCAGGCGGGGGTCGGTCGCCGCGTACCGGGCCAGGATGTCGGCACAGCCGTCGTCCGAGGCGTCGTCGACGGCGATCACCTCGAAGTCGGCGAAGGGTTGCCGCAGGATCGAGTCCAGACAGCGGGCCAGGTACTCCTCGACCCGGTAGACCGGGATGATCATGCTGAGCAGAGCCACTGGTCTCGACCTCCGGAGAGCGCACGGACCGGACGGTCGTCGCCCCCCGGCTGACCTAAAACTCAGGCATATATATGACGATCGACACCCTCGATTGGTTGCTGGCCTGTCGAAAGTTGGACACGCGTGCGTCTGTTCGGCCAGCACCACGACGGCAACGGCCCGAACCCGCCGGACCAGGGGGCGGGAGTAGGTTCGGGGCGACGGCTGCGTGACGGCGAGGGAACGGGGCGACATGGGCGACGTACAGCGCAGGCTCGAATCGTTGGGGCTCAGCCTGCCGCCGGCCCTGCGACCACCGCCGGGAGTGCGGCTGCCGTTCGAGTCGGTCCGGCTCTTCGGCGACCGTGCCGTGATCTCCGGGCACGGGCCACAGAATCCGGACGGTTCGATCGGGGGGCGACTCGGCCGGGTGGGGCTGGACCTCGACATCGCCGACGGTTACGAGTCGGCCCGGCTGACCGCGCTGTCGATGCTCGGCAGCCTGCATCGCGCCCTCGGCGACCTCGACCGGATCCAGGCCTGGGTACGGATCTTCGGCATGGTCCGCGGCGTTCCGGACTTCGACCAGCAGCCCGCCGTCATCAACGGCTGTTCCGACCTGATCCTGGAGGTGTTCGGCCCGGAGGTCGGCGCGCACGCGCGCAGCGCGGTGGGCATGGCCGAGTTGCCGTTCGGCCTCCCGGTGGAGATCGAGGCCGAGGTCGTCATACGCTCCTGAATCGCCGCCTCGGAGCCCGGGGTCAGGTCTCCGCGATCAGGTGCCGGCGATCCAGTTCCAGGCGTTCACCACCCACTCGGTCTGCCGCAGATAGGCCACTCCGACACCGGCCAGGAAGATTCCGGCGACCAGGTGTGCGCCTCGGGCGCTGCGTCGTACGCGGCCCAGTTGCCGTTCCAGCACGACCCGGCCGAGCAGCCGGGCCAGGGCGAAAAGACCGATCGCCACCAGCAGGGTGAGCAGGAAGGCCACCACCGGACTGGTGAAGTCGCCCCGGGCCGAGATCGCCCAGATGCCCCAGCAGACAAAGGCGAAGAGGCCGCCGAGGGTGCTCCAGTGGCTGCCCTTGCGCAGTTGCCGCAGGTGGTACGCGAGCGGCATCCGCTCCCGTGGCTCGTCCTCGATCGGCCAGCCGGTCCCGGTCTCCTCGTGTGGGGCGACGGGGAAGGACTCGGTGCTCCGCTCGCTCCGGGGTGCCCGTGGGCTGACCGAGGCCACCCCGCGTTGGAAGCCGTCCCGCTGTGGCGGCACCTCGACGGTCCGCTCTGCCCACGGCTGCGTGGTCTGGTCGGCCCACGGCTGCGTCTGGTCTGACATCTGTTCCTGTCCTCCCCCATCGGGCCGGTGACCCGTCCCGATTCGAGGGTAACCAGAACACAAACCGTCCGCCCCGCCGGCATCGACCGATGACGGAATCGGGCATCGATCGACAGACCGACGAAGGTTGCCCACCTCTGGTCGACCGGGGGGCGGGTACCGTCGGCACATGGCTGATCCTGAGCGTCGTCGGCGGCGGCACCGGCACGGATCCACCGCCGGCCCAGACGGCAGCACCGACGACGGGACTCCGCAGGGGCGGTCGGCGAGCACCTCCGAGGTGCACGATCCGGTTGTCGAGCCCGACCCGCCACGTCGCTCGCCCGGCCCCGACCGACACCGGGGCGAAAGCAGTGGTGGCGGCGGACACCGGGGCGGCAACGGTGCCGGGCACGGCAACGGATCCGACGACCGGGACAGTGAACGCGGCCTGCGCGGCCTGATCGGATCGGGCGCCTCCCAGGTCGGCGTCAGCGCGGCGATGCGGGCGCGGGACGCGTCCCGCCCGACCGAGGCCGACCTGGCCGAAGCCGAACAGCGGGTGGTGGTGATCCGCCGCAACTGGGTGCCCCGCGAGGATCTGCCCCGCAACGGCCGCTGACCGCCCCGTCCGGAGCACCCGGCCCGTTCGGGACCTCCCCGTCGCGCGTCCGGGAGGTGTCCGGTCTCTTTGTCGTGGATCGGTCACTTGTGTTGCTGACACCGCGATAACTCTGCGTAAATCCGACCCGTACGTTCCGCAGAGCGCGATGTCCCCAGCCCGCCCCCGCCGGACAGTCCGGCGCCGGGCGCGGAATCGCAGGTAGGGGGCAACGGATGTCGGATCCACGAGAACATGTCGGCAACAACCGGGGCCGGCGACGGCAATCACTCGCCGTGATGCTCGTTCTCGTACTCGCGGTAGCCCTGGCGCCAGCGACAGCCACCGCCGGCACCCGGAGCACGGCACCGGTCAGCCCCGAGGTGAGAGCCGCCGTACGTTCCGGGGCCACCGCCAACTTCCTCGTCTACCTGCGGGAACGGGCCGACCTGACCGGCTCGGCCCGACGGGGCGACTCGAACGCTCGCGCCGTCGAGATCCACCGTCGGCTCACCGAGACCGCGCTCCGTACCCAGCGGGGGCTGGTAGCCGAGCTGACCACGAGAAAAGCGCGGCACACGGCGTACTGGATCAGCAATGCCGTACGGGTGGAAGGCGACCAGGCCCTGGTCGACGCGATCGCGGCCCGCCCCGAGGTGGAACGGATCGTGCCGTCGCGCAGCTACCCGCTGGTCGAACCGAAGCCGGTCGAGCGGGCCGAGGTGGCCGAGGCCGAGTGGGGCCTGCTCAACATCGAGGCACCCCGGGTCTGGGACGAACTGCACGTACGCGGGGAGACAGTGGTCGTCGCGAACATCGACACCGGAGTCGAGTACGACCACCCCGCGCTGGTCGCCGGCTACCGGGGCAACCAGGGCAACGGCACCTTCGACCACAACTACAACTGGTACGACCCGTCCGGCGTCTGCCCGGACGCCGTCCCCTGCGACAACGACTCACACGGCACCCACACCATGGGCACCATGGTCGGCAGCGACGGCCCGGAGAACCGGATCGGGGTCGCGCCCGGCGCCCGGTGGATCGCCGCCAAGGGCTGCGAGTCCAGTAGTTGCTCCGACGCGGCACTGCTCGCCGCCGGCCAGTGGGTGCTCGCCCCGACCGACCTCGACGGCCACAACCCCCGCCCCGACCTGCACGCCGACATCGTCAACAACTCGTGGGGCGGTGGCACCGGCGACCGCTGGTACGCCGACACCGTGGACGCCTGGCGGGCGGTCGGCATCTTCCCGAACTTCTCCACCGGCAACACCGGTCCGGAGTGTGGCACCGCCGGCTCCCCCGGCGACTACCCGCACTCCTACGCCGCCGGTGCGTACGACAGCGACAACGTCATCGCCGGCTTCTCCAGCCGGGGCGCCTCCTCGGTCGACGGCGGGATCAAACCGAACATCGCCGCCCCGGGGGTGGCGATCCGTTCCAGCGTGCCGGGGCACTCGTACGACTTCCTCAGCGGCACGTCGATGGCGGCACCGCACGTCGCCGGCACGGTGGCGCTGCTCTGGTCGGCGGCGCCGACGTTGCGCGGGGACCTGGCCGCGACCGAGGCACTGCTCGACGGCACCGCCGCCGACGTCGACGCGGTCGAGTGCGGCGGCACAGTGGACGACAACAACACGTTCGGCGAGGGCCGGCTCAACGCGTACCAGGCGGTCAAGGCCGCCCCGCGTGGGCCGGTCGGCACCGTGACCGGCACGGTGACCACCGCGGCCGGTGGCGACCCGGTCCCCGGTGCCCGGGTCAGCGCCGCCGGGCGTGCGGTCAGCACCGGCGACGACGGCCGCTACTCGCTGGTGCTGCCGGCCGGCCGGCAGACGGTCACCGCCGCCGGCTACGGCTTCGTCGCCCAGACCGCGACCGTCGAGGTGCCCGAGGATGGTTCGGTCACCCGGAACTTCGCCCTGGTGGCGGCGCCGACCGTGACGGTCTCCGGACGGGTCAGCGACGGCTCCGGCCACCGCTGGCCGCTCTACGCCGCGATCGAGGTCCCCGGCCGCCCCGGTGGCCCGGTCTTCACCGACCCGGTCTCCGGCCGGTTCCGTTTCGCCGTGCCGGGCAGCACCACGTACCGGATCACCACGACCGCCCGCTACCCCGGCTACCCGCCGGTGACCACCACGTTGAAGCTCGGTGCCACGGACAAGACCACGAACATCGCGGTGCCGGTCGGAGCGGACTGCCTCGCCCCCGGGTACGCCAACGCCGACGGCGGCTGCGTCACCGTGCCGGGCGGCCTGGTCGTCGGCTTCACCACGGACCAGAACACCTCGGCCCCGCTGACCGGGGTCAGGGTGGTCCGCGCGGACCAGGCGACCGGGCAACCGTACGGGCTGTCGGCGGCGACGCCGGACGATCCGAACCTGCCCGACGGCTTCTACTCGCTCTTCTCCAACCGGGTCGGCAGCCTCCAGTTCCAGGCCGGGCGGTCCGGGTACGCCACCTCGTCGACAGCGGTGGTGGTGGCCGGGGACAGCGTCAAGCGGGCCGACTTCGCGCTGCAGGCCGGCCGGTTGACGGTCGACCCGCCCAGCGTGCTGACGCACCAGCCGTACGGCAGCACCCGTACCGCCACGGTCACCCTCACCAACACCGGGAGCGCCCCGGCCGAGGTCGAGGCGCTGGAACGCCCCGCCTCGTTCGGCCCGCTCTCCCGGCCCGGTGCCCCGCTGGTGGAGCGGAAGGTCACCGGCACCGGCACCGGCACCGGCACCGCTTCCCGGGCCGGTGCGTCCCGCCCGGCGCTCGGCACCTCCCCGTACCGGGGGGACCCGGTCTCGGCCGGTGCACCGCTGTCGGCCGGCACCGCGCCCGCCGGGGCGTTGTCGGCGGCGGCGAGGGGCACCACCCGGTACCCGTCGGCCGCACAGGGCTGGTCGCCCGTCGCCGACCTCCCCTCCCCCGGATACGACAACGCGGCCGCGACCTGGGGCGGCCGGGTCTACACCGCCGGCGGCGGCCTCGGGGAGGGCAACGCGCACCACGCCTCGGTCTACGACCCGGCCACCGACAACTGGGCCCGGTTGCCGGACCTGCCCGGCGGACGTGCCAAACCGTCGATGGCGATCGCGAACGACAAGATCTACGTGGTCGGCGGCTGGGCGGAGGACGAGGACGACTGGAACGCCCCGCCGCTGCCCAGCGTCGTCGGTTACGACCTCGCCGCCGGCGGCGCCTGGCAGACGTTGGCCGGGGTGGTGAACCCGGCGCCGCGCGCGGCGGCCGGGACCGCCGTGGTCGGCGGCAAGCTCTACCTGGTCGGTGGCTGCGTGGACACCGAGTGCGCGCCCTCCGCCGACCTGGTCGTCCTGGACCTGGGCACACTGCGGTTCAGCACCGGCGCGAGCTACCCCCGCGACGTCTCCTGGGCCTCCTGCGGCGGCATCGACGGCCGGGTCTACTGCGCCGGCGGGTCCGGGGACGATCAGGTCAACGACGCCTACGTGTACGACCCGGCCACCGACGCCTGGAGCCCACTACCCGCGCCGCCGGTCCCGCTCTGGGGTGCCCAGTACGCCGCCGCCGGCGAACTACTGGTGATCAACGGAGGTTTCCGGGGCGACCAGGACGTGCTGACCAACCGCACCATCGCCTTCGACCCGGTCCGCCGGAGCTGGTCGGAGCTGCCGAACTCGGACTCCGCCCAGTACCGGGGCGCCGGGGCGTGCGGCGCGTACAAGCTCGGCGGCCTGTCGGAGCAGGGGACCGCGTCCGGGCAGGTCGAGCGGCTCGGCGGCCTTGAGGCGTGCGAGGACGCGGTCGACGTACCGTGGCTGGCGCTGACCCCCGCCACGTTCACGCTGGCACCGGGTGAGTCGAGGGCGGTGACCGTGAGCCTCACCGCCGGGGCGGTGAACGGGATCGACCAGCCCGGCACGTACGGCTCGACGGTGGCGTTCCGGGCGGACATCCCGTACCCGGCACCGACGGTCCCGGTGACCATGAACGTCGCGCCCCCGGCGAGCTGGGGCAAGATCCAGGGGACCGTACTCGGACGACCCTGCGCCGGGGCACCGGTCCCGGTGCCGGCGACGGTGCAGATCAACCTGGTCACCGACCCCACCAGCGGTTACACGCTCAGCGCCGACGAGCAGGGCCGGTACGCCCGCTGGCTGCCCCGGGGGCGGTACGACGTGATCGTCGCCCGGGACGGGTGGAAGCCGCAGAGCCGACGGCTGCGGATCTCGGCCGGCCTGGTGTCGACGGTCGACTTCACCCTCGACCCGGTCCGCTCGTGCGGAAACCGGGCGGGCGGCCGCTGAGCCGCCCCGCCCGGGCACCGCGTCAGGCGGGCAGGCTCGGCAGGGCGCCGGTCTCCTCGTACTCGGTGACCTGGGCGATCCGGCGGGCGTGCCGCTCGTTGCCGGAGAACGGCGTGGTCAGGAACGCCTCCACGATCGCGGTCGCCTCGTCCAGGGTGTGCTGGCGCGCGCCGACCGCGATCACGTTCGCGTCGTTGTGCTGCCGCGAGAGCTGGGCCGTCTCGACGCTCCAGGCCAGTGCCGCCCGGACCCCGGCGACCTTGTTCGCGGCGATCTGCTCACCGTTGCCCGAGCCGCCGATCACCACTCCGAGGCTCTCCACGTCGTCGACCACGTGGTCGCCGGTGTGCAGGCAGAACACCGGGTAGTCGTCGTCCGGGTCGAACACGTGCGGCCCCACGTCGACCACCTCGTAGCCCTGCTTGGCCAGGTGGTTGACCAGGTGCACCTTCAACTCGTAACCGGCGTGGTCGGATCCCAGGTAGACGCGCATGGCAGGCAGTCTCTCAGCTCGCTTCGGGGCCGCGACGCGCAGGCGCCGACAACCAGATCCGGCTCACATCCGTACCGGCCCGGCTCATGCGTTCAGCTCCGCCAGCACCAGGCCACCGCGTGCCTTCGGGGTGAACCAGGTGCTCTTGCGGGGCATCTTCTGCCGGGCCAGGTTCACCGCCACGAAGTCGTCGACGGTCACCGGGGCGATCAGCACGGCGAGCTCCGCCCGACCCCGGTCGACCTCACCGGCGAGCCACCGGGCCGGGTAGTCGCCCCCCACGTACGTGATCCGCTTGTCGCCCGGGTCCAGCCCGAGCGCGTCCCGCAGCAGCACCCGCTCGACCAGGGCGTGATCGAGGTTCTCCACCGCCGCGCCGTCGCCGCCCGGCAGCGTCACCGCGTACGTCCGACCGGCCAGGTAGAGCTGGACCGGCTCGCCCGGTGCCGGCACGGTCGGCGCCCCGTTGACCGGTTCGACCCGGGCCCCGGCCGACCGGAGCCGGTCAAGCAGCTCCTCCGGCGTGCTGGTCAGCTCGCTCACCAGCCGGTTGTAGGGCTGGATCGCCACCGACGCCGGTGTGGTGATGACGCTGAGGAAGCGTGGTATGCCACCGGTCTGCGCGGCCAGGCTGCGGTGGTTGCCGTCCGCGACGACCAGTTCGCCGCCGCCGGCGAGCGCGCGCAGCTCGTCCTGTGCCGGCCCGGGGCCGAGCAGCCAGATCGCGTGCGTCCGGCCGGCCTGGTCGATGTCGGTCGCGGCGGGCGCCCCGGCCGCGTCGGTCGCCGCGGCGAGCGCGGCGTGCAGCTCGTCACCACGCCCGGTCTGGAGCAGCAGTACGGGTGAGAGCAGGTGCCCGGTCGCGTCGGCGAGAGCTACCCGCTCCCTGACCTTGGCGATGAACACGTCCTCGTTGCGGATCACCAGCCCCGGCTCGTCCGCGCTGGTGGAGATCTGGTCGGTGTCGACCAGGGCGAACATCCCGTAGCCGGGCTCGTCGACCGGTGAGCTGATCCGGTAGAGGACGACCACCTGGTCCGCCGGGGTGTAGCTGCCGTCGGCCTTCGCCTCGGCCAACCGGGCCACGGCGTCGGGCAGGGACTCGGCGAAGGAACGGCCGAGGCTCTCCGGTGCCCGGTGCGGCATCTCGATGGCGAGAGCGCTGTGCGGGTTGGCCTCGATGATCGCGGTGATCTCCGCGTCGTCGGCGAACTCGTCATAGTTCTGCGCGCCGGTGCCGCCGGTGGTGATCCAGGCCCGGGTGATCGGATGTACGACCGTCATGCCCGGTGACGCTACCGGGCGGTCGTCGTATCCGGCCGTCGATCCCCCACCCGAGTCCACTCGCTGGGCGTGCTCGACGGGGAGCGGTCAGTTGGCCGGCGCGTGGCGGCGGTGCCGCCCGCCCCGGCGACGGGACACCGGCGCGCTCGCCAGCAGCGCGCTGGTCGGCACCGGCGCGGCCCCGACCACGATCGGCGGGGCGACTAGGTCGGCGAGGTGCTCGGGCAGACCGGGGTGCAGCGTCGGCCACCGGCAGTCGTCCACCGACCAGTAGGCGCCACCCAGGTTCCGGGCCACCACCTCCGACGGCAACGCGCGGGGCTGCTCAAGATCATGGTGGTGCTTCGGCATCGGGGCCTCTCCGGTGGTCGGTCGTGACCGGGCGGCCGGCGGAACCGGCGCGTCGGACGCAGGGTCCAACGAGCGCACCCGCCGCCCGGTCACGCCGAGCCGTCAGTCGAAGATCGGCCCCACCGTGCGCGAGCGCTTCAGCTCGTAGAAGCCGGGGGTGGCGGCGACCAGGAGTACGCCGTCCCAGAGGCGGCCGGCCGCCTCACCCTTCGGTGCCGGGGTGACTACCGGGCCGAAGAAGGCGACGGTCTCCCCGTCGACCGGGCCGGGAGTGTGGATCACCGGTGTGCCGACGTCGGTGCCGACGGGACGCATGCCGGCCTCGTGGCTGGCCCGCAACGCCTCGTCGTACGCGGTGGAGTCGGCGACCTCGGCCAGCGCCGGGTCCAGACCGGCGTCGGTGAGCGCGGCGGCGTACATCTCCTGACCACGTTCCTCCTTGCGGAGGTGGATCCGGGTGCCGAGCGCGGTGTAGATGTCACGGACCGCCTGCTGCCCGTACTTCTGCTCGACCGCGATGCAGATCCGTACCGCGCCCCACGACTTTTTCATCGATTCGCGGTATTCCGCCGATAATTCCCGCCCCTCGTTCAACACCGAGAGGCTCATCACCCGGAATTCGACGTCGACCGGGCGGACCTGCTCCACCTCAAGCAACCAGCGGGAGGTCATCCAGGCCCAGGGACAGGCCGGATCGAAATACATGGTGGCGCTCGTGCGCTCGGACACGGCGGCTCCCTTCACTGTTAACGAACGGCGATTTCCCTATCCAACCCCACAAATCTTCACCCCGACGACGCTTGCACGGCACTGGGATGAGACCGTGAGTTGGACCACCCCCGCTCGCTCCCCCACGTGAAACACTCGACTGGGAGCCACCGGGGGTGGATCTTCGCTGTCAGTGAGGACAGCGGGCGAGCTGCGGATGGAGAAATAACGTGCCGGGAGTGCGCAACCTTACTCAGGTCGAGGCGACCGAGCGGGCCCGCCTGCTCGACGTCGCCGGATATGACATCAGCCTGGACCTGACCTCTGGTGACCAGGCCGCCGACAATCGCACCTTCCGCTCGGTGACCGAGGTCCGGTTCCGCTGTGCCGAGCCGGGCGCCAGCACCTTCATCGAGCTCGCCGCCGACTCGGTACGGTCGGCAACGCTCAACGGCAGGCCGATCGACCTCGCCACCTGGTCCGCCGAGAAGGGGCTCACCCTGACCGACCTGGTCGGCGAGAACACCCTGGTGGTCGACGCCGACTTCGCCTACTCGGCGAGCGGACAGGGTCTGCACCGCAGCGTCGACCCGGTCGACGGCGAGACGTACCTCTACAGCCAGTTCGAGACGGCCGACGCGCAGCGCGTCTTCGCCTGCTTCGACCAGCCCGATCTGAAGAGCGTCTACACCTGGCACGCCACCGTCCCCGCGCACTGGCGGGCGATCTCCAACATGCCGGTGACCAGCGAGGACACCAACGGCGAAACGAAGACCGTCCACTTCGCCGAGTCGCCCCTCATGAGCACCTACATCACCGCTCTCTGCGCCGGCCCGTACCACGAGGTCCGCTACACCCACGACGGCATCAGCATGGGCTACTACTGCCGGGCCAGCATGGCGCAGTACCTCGACGCCGACGAACTGCACCTGATCACCACGCAGGGATTCGACTTCTTCCACGAGCAGTTCGGGGTCCGCTACCCGCTGCCGAAGTACGACCAGCTCTGGGCGCCGGACTTCAACGCGGGCGCGATGGAGAACTTCGGCTGCGTCACCCACTCCGAGACGCACTACATCTTCCGTTCCCAGGTCACCGACTTCGAACACGAGCAGCGGTCGAACACGGTGCTGCACGAACTGGCGCACATGTGGTTCGGCAACCTGGTCACCATGCGGTGGTGGAACGACCTCTGGCTCAACGAGTCGTTCGCCGAATGGGCCAGCCACTGGGCCAACTCGAACGCCACCCGGTTCACCGACGCGTGGACCACCTTCCTGTCCGTCCGCAAGAACTGGGGCTACCGGCAGGACCAGCTCTCCTCCACCCACCCGGTCTACTGCGAGATGCCGGACCTGGAGGCGGTCGAGGTCAACTTCGACGGCATCACGTACGCCAAGGGCGCGAGCGTGCTCAAGCAGCTCGTCGCGTACGTCGGCGAGGAGCCGTTCCGGGCCGGCCTGCGCACGTACTTCGCCCGGTACGCCTGGGGCAACGCCACCTTCGACGACCTCCTCTCCGAGCTGGAGACGGCCTCCGGCCGGGAACTGCGCAAGTTCGCCGCCCAGTGGCTGGAAACGTCCCAGGTGAACACGCTGCGGCCGGAGGTGACGATCGACGCCGACGGCAACTACCAGCGGGTCGTCGTACGCCAGGAGGCGCCCGCCGACTACCCGACCCTGCGTACGCACCGGATCGGGGTCGGCCTCTACGACCTGCGCGACGGCCGGCTGGTCCGGCGGGACCGGCTCGAGATCGACGTGGCCGGCGAGGCGACCGAGCTGCCCCAGCTCGCCGGGGTGCCGGCGCCGGACGTACTGCTGCTCAACGACGACGACCTGACGTACGCGAAGCTCCGTCTCGACGAGCGGTCGATGGCGACCGTGGTGCAGCACGTCGGCGCGTTCGAGTCCTCCCTGGCACGAGGGCTCTGCTGGGCCGCCGCCTGGGACATGGTCCGGGACGCCGAACTGGCCTCCCGTGACTACGTCGCCCTCGTACTGGCCGGGCTTCCCGCCGAGACCGACATCAACCTGGTCACCCAGACCCTGCGCCAGGCGGCGAGCACACTCGCGATGTACGCCGACCCGGACTGGGCCACGAGCGGCTGGGCCGACCTGGCGCGTACCGCCCGTACCGCGGTGCGGCTCGCCGAACCGGGCAGCGGGCTGCAACTGGCCTGGACCCGGGCGTACGCCTCAGCGGTCCGCTCGGACGAGGAGCTGGCCACGATTCGCGGCTGGCTCGACGGGGTGGATGTGCCGGACGGGCTGGCGATCGACACCGAGTTGCGTTGGACGCTGCTGCGGGCCCTGGTGGCGAACGGTGCCGCCGGGACCGCCGAGATCGACGCCGAGCTGGCCGGGGACCGGACCGCGAGCGGCGAGCGCGAGGCGGCGCTGAGTCGGGCGCTGGTCCCGACGTCGCAGGAGAAGGCCGCGACCTGGGCCGCCCTGACCGGCGAGGAGGCTCTGCCGAACTGGCGCAACCGGGCCCTGCTCCAGGGTTTCCAGCACCCGGCCCAGGCGGAGCTGACCGCGCCGTACAGCGCCCGGTACTTCGAGTCGCTGGGGCGGGTGTGGGCGAGCCGGGACAGTGAGCCCGCGCAGGAGTTCGTCATGCTGGCGTACCCGTCCTACCAGGTGAGCGCGGAGACGATCGCCGCCACCGACGAGTGGCTGGCCCAGGAGGGGCACCCGGCCCCGCTGCGCCGGCTGGTGACCGAGGGCCGTGACGGGGTGGTCCGGGCACTGGACGCCCGCGCCCGCGACGCCGCCACCGCCTGAGACGCGGAAACCCCGGTGGGGGTCATCGGTGATCCGATGACCCCCACCGGGGTTTTGAGCCTTCGTTACGCCTTGCCGGCGCGGCTGGCGAGCTGGTCGAGGCCGCTGATGATGCCACCGGCCAGGTCGCCGCCACCGAAGGCGGCCACCATGGAGAGTGCGGCCAGCTTGGCGTCCCGGTCCGGAATGCGCTTACGCGCCTCCGCGCCGGTGATCACCTCCAGCATCCGCTGGTTCGGCGACACCGCGATCAGCACCGACCTGGCCGGGTCGGCGAGCTGGTCCAGCAGCCGTACGGCGTGCTCGCGCACCGGCTCGTCCAGCGCACCCACGTAGACCGTGAAGACCAGCCCGCTGCCCTGGTCGGCGAGGCGCAACGCCTCGTCGATGCGGAGCAGCTGCCGGGTGGAGAACGGACCGTCGAGCACGTCCGGTCGACCCGCCGGCTCCGGCTCAGCCGGGCTGTACGTCATCATGGCCTGCTCACCAGCGGTCACTTGCGCCTCCAGTTGTGCCCGCCGGACTCGGCGTACCCGTGGTCTCGGTCTCCGCACCGGTCAACTCGGCCGCGCGGCCGCTGCCGCGCAGTGCCGCGGTGGCGGAACCGGCCAGATTCTCCGGTGCGGACAGGAACCAGACCGGTGTGAAGTCGAACGGACGCCCCGGCCGATACCGCTTGGCACTCCGGCCGCTACCGGCGAGCGCCAACACGGCGATCACCAGCACCACGGCAGCCGGGATCCCGACGAAATACAGCAAGGTGTCGGTAACCGTCCACTGCTCGGTAGCAGACAACCTCAACGCTCCCAGGCGTGATAGGGACCAAGACACCCGGCCCAGGGTGGGCGGCCAGGCTGCCGGTCCGCTCCGACTCAGACTTTGTCAACGGTATCGTGCAGCGACGCGCCGCGTATCTCGGGGTGGCGATCCGACCCCGCATTGACCTGCCCGGGACCGGGCGCGGGCGGTACGCCATCGGTGGCTGTCGCCGTACCGGACAACCGGACACCGCCCGCGCGGGGACGCGAAAACGCCCCGGGAACCGGCTCAGCCGTCGACCGTATGGGCGAGCGCGTCGGCCAGCCGCCAGCAGTCGTGGTACGTCGAGTAGAGCGGGACCGGCGCCGCCCGGATGACGTCCGGTTCACGGGAGTCGGTGAGCACCCCGTGCTCGAACCGCAGTCGTCGGGCCAGTTCGGCGGCGCTGCCCTGGCCGATCCGCAGCGAGAGCTGGGCTCCGCGCCGCTGCGGGTCACGCGGGGTGAGCAGCGTCATCGGCCGGGTCGCGACGACCTCGTCGAGCACCCGCTCGGCGTACGCGGTCAGCCGGACGCTCCGTTCGCGGAGCGCGGTCATTCCGATCTTGTCGAAGAGTTCCAGGGAGGTGCGCACCGGCCCCATCGCGAGGATCGGCGGGTTGGAGACCTGCCAGGCGTCAGCGGTGGCCGGTGGCCGGATCTGCGGGGTCATCTCGAACCGGGTCGCCGGTTCGTTGCCCCACCAGCCCTCGAACCGGGGCAGCCCGTGGTCGCCGAGGTGCCGCTCATGTACGAACGCGGCGCCGATCGCACCCGGCCCGGCGTTGAGGTACTTGTACGTGCACCAGGCGGCGAAGTCCACGTCCCAGTCGTGCAGTCGCAGCGGTACGTTGCCGGCCGCGTGGGCGAGGTCCCAGCCGACCACCGCACCGGCTGCCCGGCCGGCCCGGGTGATCGCGGGAATGTCCATCAGCTCGCCGGTGAGGTAGTTGACCCCGCCGAGCAGCACCAGCGCGACGTTCTCCCCCTCCCGGTCGAGGTAGTCGAGCACGTCGGCGGTGCGCAGGTTCTCCTCGCCCGGGCGGGCACGCAGCCGTACCACCACCTGGTCCGGGTCGAGCCCGTGGAAGCGCGCCTGGCTCTGCACGGCGTAGCTGTCCGAGGGGAACGCGGTGTCCTCGATGACGATCCGGTTCCGGGCGCCGGACGGGCGGTAGAACGAGACCATCAGCAGGTGCAGGTTGACCGTGAGGGTGTTCATCACCACGGTCTCCGCCGGGAGGGCGCCGACCAGTCGCGCGGCCGGCTCGGTGAGCAGACCGACGTACGGGGTCCAGGGGCGGGCGCCCTCGAAATGGCCCTCGATCGCCAGCCGGGCCCAGGTGTCCAACTCCTCAAGCAGTTCCGCCCGGGTGGCCCGGGGCTGGAGACCGAGGGAGTTGCCGACCAGGTAGGCGGCCTCGGCGTACCGTCCGCCCTCGGCGGGCGGAATCAGGAACAGGTCGCGCTGGCCGGGGTCGGCGGCGTCGAGACGGTGGGCTTCTTCTTCGGAGAAGGGCATCTTCGCTTCCACTTTCGGTGTCGTTCCGGTTCCGGTCCCCACGGGTCGCCGCCTCACATCGAGGTACGGGCCGACCAGAGCTCGGGAAAGACCGTACGGGCCATGCTCCGTTGCAACCAGGCCACGCCGCCCGAGCCACCGGTGCCCGGCTTCGCGCCCATGGTCCGTTGGGTCGCCTTCAGGTGCTGGTAACGCCAGTCGCCGAACTGCTCGGAGATCTCGGAGAGCGCCTCGCCGAGTGGACGCAGCTGGTTGTCCGGGCCGGTGTCGGAGTAGATCTCGACCCAGCAGCGCTCCACCTCGGGGCTCGGCTCGGCCGGCTCGGTGAGGTCCCGGTCGAGCAGCGTCGTGGGGATGTCGAAGCCACGGCGGGCGAGCAGCCGGAACACCTCGTCCCAGAGGCTCGGCGCGTGCAGGGCGTCGAGCAGGGCGTCGTACACGGCTGGTTGCCGGCGGAACGGACGGATCAGCGAGGGGGTCTTCAGCCCGAGCAGGAACTCGAGCTGGCGGTACATGGCCGACTGGAAGCCGGAACCCTCGCCGAGCAGGTCGCGGAACTTGTTGAAGTCGGCCGGGGTCATCCAGCGCAGACCCCGCCAGGCCGCGTTCAGCCCTTCCAGGTGCAGTGCGGCGCGGCGCAGCGGACCGAGCGCTGCCCAGACGTCGTCCTCACCGAGCCGCTGACGCGCCTGCCGCAGTTCGAAGCAGGTGAGCCCGAAGTACAGCTCCATGATCTGACTGACCATCAGGAACGACATCTCGCCCGGGTCCTTGCTCAGCGTCTGCTGCAACGTGTGCAGAGTGCTGGCGTGCACGTACGCGTCGTACGGCGTCCGGTCCGCGAACTCCAGCGTCGGCTCGCCCTGGTTCGCCTCCGCTCGAGCGGTGCGCTCGTCCGCGGTGACCGGCCGGATACCGGCCCCGTTCCGCCCCGTCGCACCGACCGGGTCGCGCCCACCGGTGGCCGCGATCACCGACCCATGCTGCCCGTGCTCCATCCGCCTGTCCCCTTCCGTTACCGCCGTAGCGTCATGATCTCGCTCTCAGGCCGCGCCGAGGAATGCCGAAGCAACGGCATACTTGCGTCCTGACCTGCTGATCAGCGGCTATTTTCGGGAAACACCTCACGAAGGGAAGGTGCGGCGTGGACGGCATGGACTGGGCGCTGCTACGCGAGCTACAGGCCGACGCCCGGCTCTCCTTCAACGAGCTCTCCCGCCGGGTCCACCTCTCACCACCCGCCGTCGCCGAACGGGTCCGCCGGCTGGAGGAGGCCGGGGTGGTCACCGGCTACCACGCCCACGTGGACCTGACCCGGGCGGGACGGACCGTGGTGGCTCTGATCCGGATGTCCTGCTACGGCCCGCACTGCATCCTGCGCGACCCCTCGGTCGCCGACTGGCCGGAAGTGCTGGAGATACACCGGATCACCGGGGACGCGTGCAGTGTGCTCAAGGTCGCCGCCGGGTCGATCGACGCGTTCGAGGAGGTAATCGACCGCCTCGCCCCGTACGGGCAGCCCTCCAGCACGATGGTGCTCTCGTCCCCGCTGGAATGGCACCCGGTCACCCCCCTACCGGCGGCACCGGGCCCGGTCAGCCCCTGAGCCGCGCCCCCGGACGGTCGTCGGCCACGCCGACCGACGAGCGGCTTGGCGATCCGGCGTGATTCGCGGGTCCGGGTGGGAACACCTCCCTCGACGCGAGTAACCGCGCGAAGCCGGCCGGAGGGCCGGAAGGGGGAGGTCATGCGGGGTCGAACGGCAGTCCGTCGGGCAATCGTCTCGGCGGCCGGTGTGGTCGCCCTGGGCGCGCCAGCGGCGCCCGTGGCAGCGGCACCGACGCCGACGCAGTCATCCAACGCGTTCGTCGAGGTCACCCCGAATACCGCCCAGGCGGGCAGTCGGGTGAACATCCGGGCAAGTTGCGACCAGGCGAACAACAACCAGGCGACGGTCGAGTCGCAGGCGTTCAACCGGGTCGTCGTGCGACCGAACAACGGCTTCCTGACCGGGGCCGTGACCATTCCGGGCAACCGGGCGCCGGGCACCTTCGACGTCAACCTGACCTGCCCGAACGGCAACACCGCGCACACCACCCTGACCGTGGTCAACATGAGTAAGCCGACCCAGGGCCCGGCCACCGGCGGTGGCGGCACGGCGGGCGGCTTCGGCGGCCCGATGGTGCTCGTCGGTGGCCTCGCCGTGGTCGTGCTCGGCGGTGGGCTCTGGCTGATGAGCGCGCGTCGCCGGCCCGAGACGCGACTCTGAGCCGGCCGAGCCGATGGCCGGTCGCCTCGCTCCGGTCCGGGCGGCGCAGAGCCGGGCCTGGCGCCTGCTCTCCCGGCTCGCCGCGGAGGCGTCGGCGGCGAGCATCGTCACCCCGGACACCGCCGACCGCACCGCTCCCGGCACGCTGCGTGCCGGTCCGGCCCGCCCCGGTACGGGGCGGGCGGTCGGCACCGCCCGCCCACCCGGCTACCGGGTCGCGCCACCGCGTGTGCGCCGGGTCCGCCAGCCGGCGCGCCGTCCTGGTCCGGTGCCCATCATCATCGTGCTGATGGGACTGATCATCACCGGTTTCGGCGTCCAGTACGTGACCGGGACGAACTTCCTGCCGGGGTTCAGCTCGGGCAGCCAGCCGCCACCCCGCAAGTTTCCGGTGATGGAGCAGAGCCCGCCGACCGCGATCGCGATCGACTCGCTCGACGTCCGGGCCCGGGTGCACCGGGTCGGGATCGCTCCGGACGGCTCGATCGCCGTACCGCCGCCCGACCGCTACCAGGAGGCCGGCTGGTACGACCAGAGCCCGACCCCGGGCCAGTACGGCCCGGCCGTGATCGTCGGCCACGTCGACACCCGGACCGGACCGGCGGTCTTCCACGACCTGGCGAAGGTCCGGCCCGGCGCCGAGATCGAGGTCACCCGGACGGACCGTTCGGTGGCCGTTTTCAAGGTCAATTCGGTCCGGCGTTACGACAAGTCGCAGTTGCCGACCGAGGAGGTCTTCGACGACTTCAACCGGCCCGGTCTGCGGCTCATCACCTGCGGTGGCCGCTGGGTCGGCGGCACCACCGGGTACGCGGACAACGTGGTGGTCTTCGCCTCGCTGGTCTCCGCCCGCCCGGCATGACCCCGCTCGCCCGGGTCAGGCGTCGGCGCGTGGTCAGGGTGGCGTGGCGGGTCAGGGTGGCGTGGCGGGTCAGGCGGCGGCCTCGGCGTCCCGGAGGTCGAGCCAGTCTGCCCAACGCGGGTCGGGTGCCCGGTGACCGAGCACCCGCCAGGCTGTTCCCTTCGGCGGGGCCGGTAGCGCGTGCAGCCGCCAGCCCATCTCGGCCGGGGTCTTGTCACCCTTGCTGTGGTTGCACCTGGCGCACGCCGCGACGACGTTCTCCCAGGCGTGTCGACCGCCACGGCTGCGCGGGAAGACATGGTCGATGGTCTCGGCGGGGCCCCGGCAGTAGGCGCACCGCCAGCTGTCCCGGGCGAAGATCGCCCGTCGGGAGAGACCTACATGGCTGCGGTACGGCACCCGGACGAAGCGCGTCAGGCGTACCACCGAGGGAACCGGCAGCGAGTTGCGGGCGCTGTGCAGCATCCCCTCGCCGTCGGCGACACAGACTGCTTTGGCCGAGAGCACGAGAATCGCTGCTCGACGCACCGAGACGACACACAGCGGCTCATACGTCGCATTGAGCACCAACGAGCCGGAGCCCACCGTGGGTCGTATGTCAGGCATCGCGATCACCCTCCCGGTTGTGTCTTGCTCCACCCCTGTCATCTGCCTGTGCCGACCGACGGCGCGGTTCGCTACCGACCGCGGCCGACGCCGGCAGATCACCGGCGTCCGTGCGCCAATAGTCCCCGATAGGACCCCCGATTGCACGCACTAATCCGGGGTCCCTCATGAAGCTTTTGTGTCGCGTGGCACGATGACCGGTTCCGTCCGGTTAACCCGGCGGCATCCGCCGGTTCCCGGCCGTTCGCACCGGCGGGAGTGAGCCCACCTTGCGGCGGGGCGCCCGACGGCGACGCTCACCCGTGAGGTACTAAGGCACTCGTGAATCTCGTGTTGCCGTACGCCGTACCCTCCCCCAGTCCGAGCAGCCCCGGTCCGAGCAGCCCCAGCCCGGCCTGCCTGGACAGCTACGCCTGCGACCTGCTGTGGAAGTGGACCGACACTCCGTGGTTGGCGGAGGGCAGCTACTACCTCCTGATCAAGCCGCTGCGGATCATCGCGATCGTCCTGATCGCCATGCTGACCCGGTACCTGCTGCACCGGACCATCAAGCGACTGGTGGGCGCGACCGCGGAGGGGTCGGTGCCGACCATCCTCAAGCCGCTGCGGGAGCGGATTCCCACCGCGCACGTCGACCCGGCGATGGTCGTGCCGGAGCGCCGTCGACAGCGCGCCGAAGCGATCGGTTCGGTGCTGCGCAGCCTGGTCACGGCGGTGGTCTTCGGGATCGCCGTACTGCTGGTGCTGAGCGAACTGAGCTTCGACCTGGCGCCGCTGCTGGCGAGCGCCGGAATCGCCGGCGTGGCCCTGGGCTTCGGCGCGCAGACACTGGTCAAGGACCTGATCGCCGGGTTGTTCATGCTCCTCGAAGACCAGTACGGGGTGGGCGACACCGTCGACCTCGGTGAGGCCACCGGCATCGTGGAGGCGGTCGGCCTGCGGATCACCACGATCCGGGACGGGCGCGGGGTGCTCTGGTACATCCGCAACGGCGAGATCGTCCGGGTGGGGAACAAGAGCCAGGGCTGGGCCCTGGTCATCGTCGACCTGCCGATCGGCTTCGCCGGTACGGAGGAGGCGACCGCGGTGCTGCGTACGGCGGCGGCGTCGGTGGCGGTGGACCCGGAGCTGTCACCGGAGATCGTCGAGGAGCCGGAGGTGCTCGGAGTCGAGCAGATCACCGTGGACGGCGCGGTGATCCGTACGGTGGTCAAGACGACGTCGGACGGACAACTGGCGGTGGGGCGGGAACTGCGCCGCCGGCTCGCCGAGGCGTTGGAGAACTCCGGCATCACCGCGCAGATCGCCGCGTCGCGGATGTATCTCCGCCCCCCGACGCCCGGGACGGGCGGCACCGAGACGGGTCAGGGCGGGGCCACCTGACCGAGGGTGGGTGGGGCCGTCGGAACGGTTCGCGGGATCAAGGGGTCGCGAACCACATGGCCGGTCAGGTATCGTCCGTTCGTTCAGTCATTGGTGCGACGATCTACCCATTCACACTAGCCAAATGTCTGACGATCGGGCAGAATCCGGGACAAGCTCCTCTCGGAGCGTGACGAAGTCTTCGCTGCCCCCAACGTCTGACAACGTTTCCCGACGGCTCCATCCTGAGTGGTCAGCGGTCGAGAACGATGGAGGCCCCCGTGTCCGAGGCGACACGAACGCCCGAAGGGCCGGCTACCTTCCGCGAGGTGTTCGCGCAGCCGGAGTTCCGGGCGCTCTACACGGCCAACGCGTTCTCCTGGCTCGGTGACTACCTGGCGCGAGCCGCCGTCACCGTACTGGTGTTCCAGGAGAGCAAGTCGGTCGCGCTCTCGGCCGCCGCCTTCGCGGTCAGCTTCCTACCGTGGCTCGTCGGCGGCCCGCTGCTCGCCGCGGTGGCGGAGCGCCACCCGTACCGGAACGTGATGGTCATCTGTGACCTCGCCCGGATGGTGCTGATCGGCCTCATCGCCATCCCCGGCCTACCGGTGCCGGTCATCCTGGCGTTGCTCTTCGGTGTCACTCTGGCCAATCCACCCAGCCAGGCGGCCCGATCCGCGCTGCTCCCGATGCTGCTCACCGGCGACCGCCTGGTGGTCGGCCTGGCGGTCAACACCAGCACCGGGCAGGCCGCCCAGATCGCCGGGTACGTGCTCGGCGCCTCGGTCGCCACACTGAACCCGACCACCGCGCTGCTGATCAACACCGGCACCTTCGCGCTCTCCGCGACGCTGATCCGGTTCGGCATCCGCCCGCGGGCGGCGGCGATGACCGAGGAACACCGCAGCCACCTGCTCCGCGAGACGGCCGAGGGTTTCAAGCTGGTCTTCGGCACCCCGGTGCTGCGATCCATCGCCGTCATCGTCTTCGCCTCGATGCTCTTCGCCATCGTGCCCGAGGGCCTCGCCGCCGGGTGGGCGGCGAAGTTCGCCGACGTGTCCGACCCTGATCACCCCGGCGCCGGACTGACCCAGGCGATGATCATGATCGCCAGCCCGGTCGGCTTCATCCTCGGCGGTCTCACCATCGGGCGTGGGCTGCGTCCGGACGTACGACGGGCCATGATCCGGCCGTTCGCGGTACTGGCCCCGCTCGCCCTGGTGCCGGCCCTGCTCAACCCGACCCCACCGGTGGTCGCCCTGATGGCGGTGATCAGCGGCTTCGCGGTGGCCGGCCTGCTGCCGGTCGCGAACGGCCTCTTCGTGCAGGCCCTGCCGCCGGGCTTCCGGGCCCGCGCGTTCGGGGTGATGAGCAGCGGGATGCAGGTGCTCCAGGGCGCCGCCGTGCTGATCACGGGGGTCCTCGCCAGCCGGTTCAACATCCCCACCGTGGTGGGCCTCTGGAGCATCGGCGGAGTGCTGTTGATGCTGGTCGTCTCGACCCAGTGGCCGAGTACGGCGGACTTCAACGCGGCGATCGCGAACGCCTCCCGGCAGACCCGGATGGGTGCCGAGGTACGCCCGGCGCAGCGCTCGGCGGAGGAGTCGATCGACGACCGGGCGCCGGGCTCACCGAGCCCGCAGGGTGGCGTCAGCACTTTGTGATCAAGGCCGCCCCGACCGCGTCCCAACCGATCGATCCAGACCTGGCAGGATGGAAGTGTGACGTCTCCAGCTGAGGGCGATCCGACGCGGACGCCGACCACCCTGTTCGAGGCGATCGGCGGTGAACCGACCTTCCGCAAGCTGGTCGACGAGTTCTACGTCGGCGTCGCCAGCGATCCGTTGCTCCGCCCGCTCTACCCCGAGCAGGATCTCCGCCCGGCGGCGGACCGGATGACGCTCTTCCTGATGCAGTACTGGGGCGGTCCGAACACCTACTCGGAGCAGCGCGGCCACCCGCGACTGCGGATGCGGCACGCTCCGTTCCGGGTCGGGCCGGCCGAGCGGGACGCCTGGCTGCGGCAGATGCGCCGGGCCGTGGAGAGCCTGGACCTGCCGAAGGAGTACGAGGAGACGCTCTGGGACTACCTGGAGCGGGCCGCGTACTTCATGGTGAACACGGATGAGGGCGATGTGACGCCCCCGCCCCGACTCGGCTGAGCTGACGGTCGTCGTCCACCCGTGGGCGTCTGAGGATCCGCGAGCGATGCGTCAGAGCAGGGCACCCTCGTCGTGCAGCCAGTCGACGAAGGTGGTCGCCATCGCGGCGCCGCAGTCGAGCACCTCGACCACCAGTGCGTCGTGCGCACCGGACCGCATCGGCACCTGCATCTCGGCGTAGATCGGCAGTTGGCCGCGTTCGGTCGGGTCGCCGACGTACGCCTTGGCGAAGCGCTGCGCGTGGTTCCACTCGTTGACCACCCGGTAGGCCCGGTCGGCCCAGTCCGGCGGCACGGTCGAGTACGGCCGGGCGCGCATGACCAGGATCTCGTCCTCCGGCCCTTCCAGCGAGAAGAGCACGGCGTGCCGCTCCCACATCGCCAGCAGGCTGCCGTCGCCGTCGGCGAGGTAGCGGACGTCGAGTAGGTCGAGGGCCTCACCGAGCCGGCGCAGGGTCACCGGTGCGACCGTTGCCGGCGCGGCGGTGGCTGGTACGACGGCCGTGTGCCGTTCGTTTGTCGCGGGCGATTCCGACGGATCACAGTCGTGCTCCGGTTCACGTGGCGCGGGCGGTCCGACCCGCACGGCCTCGTCCACGGAGATCCTGCTTCGAGTCTCCGGCCCACCGCTCGAAGCGGTGTGACCGGGGCGCCATGACCACCACGGCATTGCTCGCGCACCTCGCTCCCCAGCGGATCCAGTCGCCTACGGTGCGTTGGATCCGAGGGACGACGGTACCCGGATAGCCGTTCGGAGGCATCCCCCCAACGGATGCCCATGACCAGAGGAACTATATAGCATCAGCCGTTCAGGGGATCTCAAACTGGCGTAATCGACAGTTGGCTCGCCCTGAGTGACCAAGCAACTCCAAAGGGTGCCGAGAGCCCTGTCCACCGCCCCACGGCCCGGACCTGGACCCCGTCCGGGCCGATCAGGCCCGCCGAGCCCGGCCCGACGGCTTCGACGGGAGTGGATCCGGCCGCTTCGACCGGGGTCGCGGCGGGACCGAGAAAGCCCATCCGGACCACCGCCTGCACCAGCCGCTGCGACACCTCGAACCGGCCGGGCGGACCGTCCGGCGAGGATCGGGTGACCACCACCGCGACGTGGTCCAGCAACGCGTCCCGGAGCATCCGCTGCCCCACCGCCCGACCGGCCACGCCGTGGTCCGCCGCATCGCGCAGGGTGCCGGCCGCCGCGACGGCGATCCGACGTACGTCCGCGCCCGGCATCGTGTCGACCAGTTCGCCGGCCGACGGCGGCAACGGCCACCGCCAGTCGGCGTCCCGGCGGGGCGGCAGCGCGGCACCACCCCGGGCCAGCTCGGCCAGGAGCGCGGCCGCCGAGACGGTCACGTCGGCCGGACCGGGCCCGGCGACGGTCCGGCCGACCAGCACCGCCCACGGCAGACGGGCCCAGAGCGCGGTACGCCCAGCCGGACCCGCCGGGCGCAGGCGTACCACCGCGGTCGGGTCCAGCCGGGTCAACCGGGCCAGGAAGGCGCCCGCGTCGGCGATCCCGGTCAGCCCGTGTCCGGGTGCCGCCGTGGCCACCGGCTCGCCGGGAGCGTGCCCGTCCACCGCCGGCCCGGTCACGGCAGCAGGTACGGCCGCAGGAAGGCCTGCTCGTCCACGGAGAGGCGACGGGGCTGCCCCTGTTCCAGGTCGTACGGCACCAGCACCGAACGGGCCCGGCTGGCCAGCACGTCGCCGTCGAAGAGCTCGTAGCCGATGGTGAACCGGGAGGCCCGGATCTCCTCCACCCAGAGCTCCACCCGGACCGTCGGCGCCTGCTCGGCGGTGGCCCGGCCGAGGGCGTAGTCCACCGGACGCAGGTAGTCCACCTCGTGCCGGGCGATGACCACCCCCTCGGCGAACGAGCCGACCCCCCAGGCCCGGCCGCCGACGAACATCAACGCCACCCGGGCCTCCTCGTACAGGGTGAGGAAGCGGGCGTTGTTGACGTGCCCGTACGCGTCCAGGTCGGACCAGCGCAGGGCGCAGTGGTAGACGTACCGGGCGGCCGGCGGGTGCTCGGCGGCGACCGAACTAGTCACGGGTGAGCTTGCGGTAGGTCACCCGGTGCGGTCGGGCCGCATCGGCGCCGAGGCGGTCGATCTTGTTCTTCTCGTACGCCTCGAAGTTGCCCTCGAACCAGAACCACTTGGCCATGTTCTCCTCGTCGCCCTCCCAGGCCAGGATGTGCGTCGCCACCCGGTCCAGGAACATCCGGTCGTGCGAGATGACCACGGCGCAGCCGGGGAACTCCAGCAGCGCGTTCTCCAGCGAGGAGAGGGTCTCGACGTCGAGGTCGTTGGTCGGCTCGTCGAGCAGGATCACGTTCCCGCCGATCTTGAGCGTGAGCGCGAGGTTGAGCCGGTTCCGCTCGCCACCGGAGAGCACCTTGGTCGGCTTCTGCTGGTCCGGGCCCTTGAACCCGAACGCCGCCACGTACGCCCGGGACGGCATCTCGACCTTGCCGACCATCAGGTAGTCGAGCCCGTCGGAGACCACTTCCCAGACCGTCTTGTCGCCGTTGAGGCCCTCACGGTTCTGGTCGACGTACGACAGGTGCACCGTCTCGCCGACCCGGACCGCGCCGTCGGTCGGCTGCTCCAGCCCGACGATGGTCTTGAACAGCGTGGTCTTACCGACACCGTTGGGGCCGATGATGCCGACGATGCCGTTGCGCGGGAGGGTGAAGCTGAGATCGTCGATCAGCAGCCGGTCGCCGAAGCCCTTGCTGAGGCTGTTCGCCTCGATCACCGTGTTGCCCAGGCGCGGGCCCGGCGGGATCTGAATCTCCTCGAAGTCGAGCTTGCGGGTCTTCTCCGCCTCGGTGGCCATCTCCTCGTAGCGGTCCAACCGCGCCTTGGACTTGGTCTGTCGCGCCTTGGCGTTGGAGCGGACCCACTCGAGTTCCTCGGTGAGCCGCTTCTTCATCTTGGCGTCGCGGCGACCCTCGACCGCCAGCCGGGCGGCCTTCTTCTCCAGGTAGGTGGAGTAGTTGCCCTCGTACCCGATGGCCCGGCCCCGGTCCAGCTCCAGGATCCAGCCGGCCACCTTGTCCAGGAAGTACCGGTCGTGGGTGATCGCCATGACGGTGCCGGCGTACTTGGCCAGGTGCTGCTCCAGCCACTGCACGCTCTCCGCGTCCAGGTGGTTGGTGGGCTCGTCGAGCAGGAGCAGGTCCGGGGCTTCCAGCAGCAGCTTGCAGAGCGCGACCCGGCGGCGTTCACCACCGGAGAGCTGGGTGACGTCGGCGTCCGGCGGCGGGCAACGGAGCGCGTCCATCGCGAGTTCGAGCTTGGAGTCGATGTCCCAGGCGTCCTCGTTGTCCAACTCCTCCTGGAGCCGACCCATCTCCTCCATCAGCTCGTCGGAGTAGTCGGTGGCCATCTGCTCGGCGATCTTGTTGAACCGCTCCAGCTTGGCCTTGGTCTCCGCGACCGCCTCCTCGATGTTGCCGAGGACGGTCTTGGCGTCGTTCAACGGCGGCTCCTGGGCCAGCATGCCCACCGAGTAGCCGGGCATCAGCCGGGCCTCACCGTTGCTCGGCCGGTCCAGCCCGGCCATGATCTTGAACAGGCTGGACTTACCGGCGCCGTTCGGGCCGACCACACCGATCTTGGCCCCGGGCAGGAAGCTCAGCGTCACATTGTCGAGCACGACCTTGTCGCCGTGCGCCTTGCGCGCCTTTTCCAGAACGTAGATGTACTGGGCCACGGTGCGGCCTACCTCCAGAGTCTGCGGAACAGGGAGTCTTAACCCGAGCCCGGGAGCCCGCGAGCGGGACGCGAGCGCAGGGTGAACTCCGCGCGGGCCGTCGTCAATCCTGACAGGTGAGGCGCCGTACGCCCACATCACCCCGCCGGGACCCGGAACGAGGGCCGAAACGGCTCGATATCGTCAAGATCACTTGCTGGTTTGCCCTCGCCGTCCCGCAGGGCAGTAAGAGTGGCACCGCAAGGGAGGCACCGCAGCTACGCTCAGTACGCTCAGCGGTGGACTGCGGAATCACCGGAGGTGCACAGATCGTGACGGAACGTAGCTCGTTCGTGGTCGTGGCGAATCGTCTGCCGGTTGACGAGGTGACCACCCCCGAGGGCCGCCAGTGGCGCCGGAGCCCAGGTGGCCTGGTCACCGCCCTGCACCCGGTCCTGGTCCAGCACCAGGGCACCTGGGTGGGATGGGCGGGCGGGGTGGGCGCCGCCCCTGAACCGTTCAACCTCGATGGCATCGGGTTGCATCCCGTTCCGCTGAGCGCCGAGGAACTGGAGCGGTACTACGAGGGCCAGTCGAACGCCACCATCTGGCCGCTCTACCACGACGCGGTGGAGACCCCGGCCTACAAGCGCCGCTGGCGGGAGGCGTACCGGCTGGTCAACGCCCGGTTCGCGGAGGCCGCCGCGGAGGTGGCCGCCGAGGGGGCCACCGTGTGGGTGCAGGACTACCAGCTCCAACTGGTGCCGGCGATGCTGCGGGAACTCCGACCCGACCTGCGGATCGGTTTCTTCCTCCACATCCCTTTCCCGCCGATCGAACTCTTCATGCAGATGCCGCTGCGGGCCGAGGTGCTGCGCGGCCTGCTCGGCGCCGACCTGGTCGGCTTCCAGCAACGGCTCGCGGCCCAGAACTTCGTCCGGCTGGCCCGGCACCTGCTCGGCCTCCGCTACGAGGGGCAGATGATCCAGGTCGACGGGCGCCAGGTGAAGGCCGGTGCCTTCCCCATCTCGATCGACGTGGCCGAGATGGAGCGGATGGCGGCCGACCCGGCGGTGCAGGCGCGGGCCAAGCAGATCCGGGCCGAACTGGGTGATCCGAAGACCGTCGTGCTCGGCGTCGACCGGCTCGACTACACCAAGGGGATCGAACTTCGTCTCAAGGCGTTCCGGGAGCTGCTGGCTGACGGAAAGTTGACAGTTCCGGACGCCGTTATGGTGCAGGTCGCCACTCCCAGCCGGGAACGGGTGGAGCACTACCAGGCACTACGGGTAAAGGTCGAGCGCGAAGTTGGCCGGATTAATGGCGAATTTGGGCGTGTCGGCGTGCCTGCTGTTCACTATCTGCACCAGTCGTACAGTCGCAGTGAACTTGCCGCGCTCTACTGCGCGGCTGATGTGATGATGGTGACCCCACTGCGAGACGGAATGAACCTGGTGGCCAAGGAGTACGTTGCATCGCGCGCCGACTCTGGCGGCGCGCTCGTGCTCAGTGAGTTTGCCGGCGCCGCCACCGAGTTGCGCCAGGCCTTCCTCTGTAACCCGCACGACCCCGACGGGGTGAAGGACGCGCTGTTGCGCGCGGTCCACGTCGACAAGGTGGAAGCACGGCGGCGCATGCGCATCATGCAGCGCCACCTGCGTACCCACGACGTCGAACACTGGGCCCGGTCTTTCCTGAACGAGCTGGGCGTGCCCGAAACGGAGGCAGTGTGAGCACGTCCGTACTGGACACCGGGTCGATGGCCCTGGACACGATCGATCCCGCGCTGCGGGACGCGATCGGTCGAATCGCACGCTCCCCCAACCTGCTGGTCGCCTGCGACTACGACGGCACTCTCGCGCCGATCGTGGAGGACCCGAGCAAGGCCGTGCCGCTACCGGAGTCGGTGGCGGCCGTACGCGCGCTCGCCGCCCTGCCCCAGACCACGGTCGCCGTGGTCTCCGGCCGGGCACTGCGCGACCTGGCCACCCTCTCCCGGCTCCCCAGCGAGGTGCACCTCGTCGGCAGCCACGGGTCGGAATTCGACATCGGTTTCGTGGAGCGTCTCTCCCCCGAACTGGTCGAGGTACGCACCCGGCTCCGCAGTGAGCTGCGCCGGATCGTCGCCGAACAGCCCGGGGTACGTCTGGAGAGCAAGCCCGCCAGCATCGCGGTACACACCCGCGGCGCGGCGCCCGAGGTCGCGTCCCGGGTGGTCGAGGCGGTACGGAAGGGACCGGCGAGCTGGAGCGGCGTGACCGTCACCCAGGGCAAGGAGGTCATCGAGCTGTCGGTGATCCCCACCCACAAGGGGACAGCCGTGGACCAGCTGCGCACCCAGATCTCGGCCAGCGCGGTGCTCTTCATGGGCGACGACGTGACCGACGAGAACGCCTTCGCCAACCTGCACGGCCCGGACCTCGGCATCAAGATCGGCTCCGGGGAGACCCAGGCGACCCACCGGGTCGCCGACCCGGTCGAGGCCGCGCGGGTGCTCGGCCTGCTGCTCCAGGTCCGCCGCACCTGGCTCTTCGGCGAGCGAGCGGTGCCGATCGAGCGCCACTCGATGCTCGCCAACGGCCGCACCGTCGCGCTACTCACGCCGGAAGCCAAGGTCACCTGGCTCTGCCACCCGAAGCCGGACGCCTCGGCGATCTTCGCTGACCTGGTCGGCGGCCCGCCCGCCGGGCACTTCAGTGTCGGACCGGAGCGGGGCGGGCTACCGCTCGGACAGCGTTACCGGCCCGGCACGATGACGGTGGAGACCCGCTGGTCCGGGCTGACCGTCACGGACTGGCTGGACCGGCCGTCGTCGGACAACGTACCGGCCGGATCGGCCGTCATCTCCGGCGACTCGACCCTGGTCCGGGTGCTCACCGGCTCCGGCCGGGTCCGGTTGGAGTTCGCCCCCCGGCCCGAGTTCGGGCAGGTGGCGGTACAGCTCCAGCCGCTCGCCGACGGGCTGCTGGTGCTCGGCTCGAACGAACCGATCGCGCTCTACGCCCCCGGCGTCGAGTGGCAGGTGGTCGCCGACGGCGGCTACGAGACCGCCCGCGCCGTGGTCGACCTCGCCGCCGCTGGCGGATCGCTCACCCTCGAACTCCGCTTCGGTTCGCACAGCCTGGCCCACCACCGGGTGCCGGTGGCGGAACGGCAGGCCGCCGCCGAGCAGCCCTGGCGGGACTGGGTGGCCGGTCTGAAGCTCCCCACGCACGACCGGGAACTCGTCGCCCGCAGTGCACTCACCCTGCGTGGGCTCTGCCACGAGGCCACCGGTTCGATCCTCGCCGCCGCGACCACCTCGCTCCCCGAGGAACTCGGCGGGGTACGTAACTGGGACTACCGCTACTGCTGGCTGCGGGACGCGGCGATGACCGCCCGCGCCCTGGTCGACCTCGGTTCACTCACCGAGGCCGAAGCCTTCCTGCGCTGGGTTGACGGCTGTGTCGAACGTACCGGCGGACACCCGGAACGGCTGCACCCGCTCTACACCGTCGACGGCTACGAACTCGGCGCCGAAGCGGTGATCGACACCCTGCCCGGTTACGCCGGCTCCCGGCCGGTCCGGGTCGGCAACCTGGCCAACCACCAACTCCAGCTCGACGTCTTCGGCCCGATCGCCGACCTGCTGGCCGCCGTCGCCGACCTGCGTGGCTCGGTGCTGGAGACCGAGTGGCGGGTGCTGGAGTCGATGGTCGAGGCGGTCAGCCGGCGCTGGCACGAACCCGACCACGGCCTCTGGGAGGCCCGCCTCCCTCCCCGGCACCACGTCTACTCCAAGGTCATGTGTTGGATGACCGTGGACCGGGCGCTGCACATCGTGCGCCAGCACGGTGACGGGGACCGGCCGGACTGGGTCGAGCTGCGCGACCGGATCGGGCACAACGTGCTCGAGTACGGCTGGCACGAGGGCGTCGGCGCCTACAGCGTGGCGTACGGCGACGAGGAGATGGACGCCTCCTCGCTCTGGATCGGGCTCTCCGGCCTGCTTCCCGACGACGACCCGCGGTTCCTCTCCACCGTGCTGAAGATCGAAGCGGACCTGCGCAGCGGCCCGGTGGTCTACCGCTACCACTGGGACGACGGGCTGCCCGGACGCGAGGGCGGCTTCCACATCTGCACGGCGTGGCTGATCGAGGCGTACCTGCGGACCGGACGCCGGGCCGACGCCGAGGAACTGTTCGTGCAGATGGTCGACACCGCCGGCCCGACCGGCCTGCTGCCGGAGCAGTACGACCCGTTGGCCGAGCGGGGGCTCGGCAACCACCCACAGGCGTACAGCCACCTGGGGTTGATCCGGTGTGCGCTGCTGCTGGACGAGATGGTCAAGGAGTGAGGTAGTCGCTGTTGGGGTGGGCGCCGCCGCGCCCGTCGCGGACCGATGCTCCTATGGAGTGTCAAGTGGTGAGTGCGGCGAGGTCTGCGAGTAGGGCGGTGTGGACTTCTCGGATGATGTAGCGCTTGAGGCAGCGGATGATCTCTTTTTTGCTGAGGCCTTGGGTGGTGCGTCGTTCGGTGTAGGCGCGGGTGCGGGGATCGTGGCGTAGGCGGCAGAGCGCGATGGTGTAGAGCGCTTTGTTTGCGGCGCGGTCCCCGCCTCGGTTGAGTCGGTGCCGGTTGGTGCGTCCGGAGCTGGCGGGGATGGGTGCGGCGCCGCAGAGGTGGGCTAGGGCGGCTTCGCTGTGGAGCCGGTCGGGGTTGTCTCCGGCGGTGGCTAGGAGTTGCCCGGCGACGTCGGGGCCGACGCCGAGGAGCGCGTTCAGGCGTGGGGCGGTGGTGGCCACGATGGGGTGGAGTCGGTGTTCGAGTTGGGTGATCTCGGTGGTCAGGGTCTGGACCCGGGTGGCGATCGAGTGGAGTGCCGCTCGGGTGGCCTGGATCGGATCACTTGTCGGGGTGTCGTCGGTGGTCAGGGTGGTGCAGGCGGTGATCAGGGCCTGGCCGTGCAGGCCGGTGAGGTTGGCGCGGAGTTCTTCGGGGGCGGAGGCGATGAGGCCGTGGAGTTGGTTGAGTGCGGCGGTGCGGGCCTTGACTGCGCCGCTGCGGGCGACTCGTAGGGTGCGGATCGCTTCGACGGGGCCGGTGCGGGTCTTGGGGGTGCCGTTGGCTTGTCCGGACAGGGCGGCTCGGGCGGCGGCGATCGCGTCGATCGGGTCGGACTTGCCCTTCGTGCGGCGGGTTTTGCGGTCGGGTCGGTCGACTTCGACCAGGGTGATGTTCTGGCTGGTCAGGTAGCGGGCCAGGCCGGCGCCGTAGGCGCCGGTGCCCTCGATACCAACCTTGGTTACCCGGCCGTGTGATCGGAGCCAGGCCAGGAGGTCGTGGTAGCCGGCTGCGGTGGCGGGGAACTGCTGGTCGTTGAGTACCCGGCCGGTCTGGTCGACCACGGCGGCGTGGTGGGTTCTGCCGTGGGTGTCGATTCCACCGGTGATCTGACGCTTCTTGGCTGTCATGCTGGGGTGTCGTCCCGTTCGCTCGCACCGGACAAGGGTCGGCACGCACCGCCGCGACGGTGGACAAGACAGTGATGGGTGCCTCTCGCACAGGCTCCTATCAGGTCACATCCGCCCAGGTGGTGAGTGCGGTAGCGGGTCACCCGGACCGGTCGACGAATCCGCCCAAGGACAGTGATCGTCGGTCAGGCCTTGGGTCAGACCAACCGGGTGACCCGCCCTTACATCCTCACTGTCAGGCTTGATGTCCGCGCCGGTCACGGCGGCGCCCACCCCGATCTGGCTGAGCTGGTGGCGGGGGGAGCCGGTGGTCAGGTGGCGGTCAGGTGGCGGTCACGACCGGGGGCAGGGTCCCGACCACGTTGCCGATGACCACCACCGCCGGGGGACGGATCCTGGCCGTAGCGGCGGCGTCGGCGACCGTACCCAGGGTTGCCCGCAGCGTCCGCTGGGCGCCGGTCGTACCCTCCTGGACCACCGCTGCCGGCGTGCCCGGCTCCCGCCCGTGTGCCAGCAGCGTCGCGGCGATCGCGGCCAGGTTCTTCAGCCCCATCAGCACCACCACCGTGCCGCGCATTCGGGCCAGCGCCGCCCAGTCGACCAGGGAGGCCGGGTCGTCCGGGGGCACGTGTCCGGAGACCACGGTGAACTCGTGCGCCACCCCCCGATGGGTCACCGGGATGCCGGCGAGCGCCGGGGCGGCAATCGAGCTGGTCACCCCGGGAACGACGGTCACCGGTACGCCGGCCGCCGCGCAGGCGAGCGCCTCCTCGCCGCCGCGACCGAAGACGTACGGGTCGCCGCCCTTGAGCCGGACCACGAACGCGCCGGCCTGGGCCCGCTCGACCAGGATCCGGTTGATCTCCTCCTGGGCACGGGCCGGGCCGTAGGGGATCTTCGACGCGTCGACCAGTTCCACGTCCGGACGGAGTTCGTCCAGGAGCAGGCCGGGGACGAGACGGTCGGCGACCACCACGTCCGCCTCGGCGAGCAGCCGCCGCCCCTTGACCGTGATCAGCTCCGGATCGCCCGGCCCCGACCCGACCAACGCGACCCGTCCACCGCTGGGTCCGTCGCGCTCCGCGCGGTTGACGACGGGCCCTTCCACCACCGAATCCGACAACAGTGAGCCTGTGCTCACCAGGGTGCCGTCGGCGAGGCGGTCACGGACGGCGTCGCGGACCGTCACCGCCCGGTGCGGGTCACCGCCGCCGAGTACGGCCACGGTCACCGCCCCGTGCCGGACCACCGCCGGAGTCCACGCGGTGGCCGCGTTCCGGTCGTCGGCGCGTACGCAGAAGACGCGGCGCTCCAGCGCGGCGACGCTGACCGCTTCGGCGGCGACCGGGTCGTTGACGGCCACCTGCACCAGCCAGGCGCCGTCGACGTCGGCGGGCTCGAACGGGCGGGCCGTCCAGCGCACCCGTCCCGCGTCCACCTGTGCCCGCAGCGCCGGGGTCAGCTCGGGGGCGACCACCTCCACCAACGCGCCCGCGTCGAGCAGCGCCGGCACCCGGCGGGTGGCCACCGCTCCCCCACCGACCACGAGCACCCGGTGCCCTGCCAGGCGCAGCCCGAGCGGATAAGGGTTGGCACCGATCTGTCGGGTCACTTCTCCGATACCCCCGCCGCGTCGAACGTGGCCACCTCGTGCAGCACCCGGGCGGCGCCGGCGACCACCGGGAAGGCGAGCAGTGCGCCCGTTCCCTCGCCGAGCCGCAGCCCCAGGTCGATCAGGGGCTCCAGGCCCAGTTGGCGCAGACCGACAGTGGCGCCCGGCTCGGCGGAGCGGTGTCCGGCGATCATGGCGCCGGTCGCGTCCGGTGCGAAGGCCGCCGCGACCAGCGCCGCGGCGACCGCACTCACGCCGTCCAGCAGAACCGGGGTACGCCGGGCCGCGGCCCCGAGGATGAAGCCGGTCAGCGCCGCGTGCTCCAGCCCGCCGAGGGCGGCGAGTACGCCGAGCGGGTCGGCCGGGTCGGGACGGTGCCGGGCGAGCGCGGCCGAGACCACGGCGACCTTGCGGGCGTACGTGAAGTCGTCGACCCCGGTGCCACGGCCGGTCACCTCGGCCGACGCCGTACCGGTGTGTACGGCGATCAGCGCGGCGGCGGCGGTGGTGTTGGCGATGCCCATGTCCCCGGTGAGCAGGATGCCGGCGCCCGCGTCGATCAGTTGGTCGGCGGTACGGATGCCGACCTCGATCGCGGCCCGCGCCTCGTCCCGGGTGAGGGCCGGCTCGACGGTCATGTCCCGGGTGCCGGGCCGGACCCGCGCCCGCACCAGGGCGGGTACGTCAACCGGGTGGCCGTCGGCGGTGCCGTTCCCGCCCGCGACCCTCGGGCCCGGTACGGCGGCGGACGGGACCGGGGTCGGTGCCACCCCGGCGACCGGCGACGCGGTGGCGGGGCCGTCGAGGTCGACCAGCGCGTCCGGCGAGGTGAGGCTCTCCAGCGCGGTGCGCTCGTCGAAGACGGTGACCGGGGTGGTCGGGCCACCGGTCGGCGCCGGGCCGGCAGGGCCGTCGAGGTCGACCAGCGCATCGGGGGCGACCAGGTCGTCCAGCCCGGTCCGCTCGTCGTAGGTGGTGGCCACGGCCGAGCCGGTGGCGGTAGCTGTCGGGGCGGTGCCGAGGTCGGGCAGTGGGGTGGCGACACCGACGTCGACCACGGTCACGGAGGCACCGGTCTGCCGGGCGAACGCGTTCACCACCGCGCCACCGGCGAGGAAGTTGCCGACCATCTGCGCGGTCACCTCACGTGACCAGGGGGTCACCCCCTGGTCGTGCACCCCGTGGTCACCGGCGAAGATCGCTACGGCGGCGGGGCCCGGCAGCGGCGGCGGGCAGCTACCGGCGAGCCCGCAGAGGCGTACCGACAGCTCCTCCAGCTCGCCGAGCGAACCAGCGGGCTTGGTCAGCCGGCTGTGCAGCGCGCGGGCCGCCTCCATCGCCTCGGTGTCGAGCGGGCGGATCGTGGCGATCAACGCCTCCAACATCATGCCTCCAGGATCTCCGCCAGCACGGCGACGAACGCGTCAGTGGTGGCAGTGTCCCGTACGGCCACGCGCAGCCAGTCGGCACCCAGCCCCGGGAAGGTGTCGCCCCGGCGTACGGCGTAGCCCCGGTCCCGCAGCGCGAGCCGTACCTCGGCCGCACCGGCCAGTTCGACCAGGACGAACGCGCTCGCCGGGGTGCCCGCGACCCGTACGCCGGGCAGGGCCGCCAGGCGGCGGGCCAGATGCTCGCGGTCGGCGGCGAGGCGTACCGCGATCTCCCGCTCGGCGGCGACCGCGACCGGCGTGGCGCAGGCCGTGGCGGCGGCGAGCGCCGGCGTCGAGACCGCCCAGAGCGGCTGTACGGCGGCGAGCCGCTCCAGCAGCTCGGCTGGTCCGAGCAGATAGCCGATCCGCAGTCCGGCCAGTCCCCAGGTCTTGGTGAGGCTACGCACCACGACGACGCCGGGCAGGTCCCGGCGGGTGGCCAACGACTCCGGCTCCTCCCCGGTCGACGCCGGCGCCACCCCACCGGCGACCGTGTGGGCGGGGTCGGCGGGGTCGGCGGGGTCGGCGGCGGGGCGGGTGGTGGTGTCGGCGGGGCGGGTGGTGGTGTCGACGGGGCGGGTGGTGGTGTCGGCGAACGCCTCGTCGACGACCAGTACCCGGCCCGGACGGGCCAGTTCGGCGAGGACGGCGGCAGGGTGCAGGACCGACGTGGGGTTGGTGGGGTTGCCGACGAAGACCAGGTCGGCGTCATCCGGCACCAGCGCGGGGTCCAGGCGGAAACCGGTCTCGGCGCGGAGCAGCACCCGTTCGACCCGGTGACCGGCGGCCCGTAGCGCCGCTTCCGGCTCGGTGAACTGCGGGTGCACCACCACCGGCCGGCGGGCACCGCGCAGTGCCTGGGCGAGCAGCACGAAGCCCTCGGCGGCCCCGGCGGTCAGCAGCACCTCGGCGCTGGGCCGGCGGTGCCGGGCGGCGATCGCCGCCCGGGCCGGGCCGGGGTCCGGGTAGCTGGCCAGCTCGCCCAGGGAGGCGGTGATCGGGTCGGCCAGCCAGTCCGGCATCGGCGCCCGGCGGACGTTGACCGCGAGGTCGACCAGGCCGGGTACGACCTCGACGTCGCCGTGGTGCCCCAGGTCGATGTCGAGCTCGTCGGGCCGACCGGGGGCCACCTCGTCGGTCGCCGGTGCCCGGGGCGCGGTTACCTGCGGTTGCATGCTGGCGATCCTGCCCGTCGGCGGGAGCGCTGACCAAAGGATGGGGGCCGGGTGGCCGGAGTCCGACGGCGACGTTCGCGAATTTTTATCAGGTTAAAATGGGGCATGTCATAGCTTAAGAGGGTGACGAAGCCCACCCTCTCGCCTTCCGAAGGCAACCGCTTCCTACCCCTGCTACGAGCCGGCCTCATCGCCGGCGTCATCCTGGCGGCCGCGGCGTACCCGCTCGCCGCCATCGGCGGAATCGGCGCCAAGGCAACCGCCGACCTGGTCCGCGACCGGCCCCGCGACCTGCGCCACACCTCGCCCGCACAGACCACCTACGTCTACGGCGCGGACGGCAAGACGCTGCTCACCACGTTCTACGAGGAGCACCGCAAGTACACCCCGATCGGGGAGATGTCCCCCTACATCCAACAGGCGATCGTCGCCTCGGAGGACTCCCGCTTCTACAAGCACAACGGGGTCGACGCCAAGGGCGTGGCCCGCGCCTTCGTCGCGAACCAGCAGGCCGGCGGGGTCTCCCAGGGCGCCTCGACCCTGACCATGCAGTACGTCCGGATGGCGCTGCGCGACAGCGCGCAGACCCCGCTGGAAGTGCAGGAGGCGACCGAGCAGACCAGCATCCGCAAGCTGCGGGAGATGCGGATAGCGCTCGACCTCGAGAAGGAGATGAGCAAGACCGAGATCCTGGAGCGCTACCTCAACTCCGCTTATTTCGGTCACCGCGCGTACGGCATCTACGCCGCCTCGGAGATCTTCTTCTCCAAGACCCCGAAAGACCTCAGTCCGGTCGAGGCCGCCACCCTCGCCGGCCTGGTCAAGGCCCCCTCCGAGTACGACCCGGCGGTCAACGACCAGAAGGCCGCCACCGACCGGCGCAACTACGTGATCGACCGGATGCGGAGCATGGGCTACATCTCGCCGGACGCGGCAGCGGCGATGCAGGCCGAACCGATCAAGCTCAAGCTCTCCACCCCGCCCAACGACTGCGCCTCGGTGTCGGAGGATTACAACAGCTGGGGCTTCTTCTGCGACTACCTGAAGTCGTGGTGGTCGGTCCAACCCGGCTTCGGCACCAACTCGCTGGAACGGCTGGACAAGCTGCGCCGCGGCGGCTACAAAATCGTGACCAGTATCGACCCGAAGGTCCAGGACATCGCGGAGAAGCACGTACTGGCCAAGGAGAGCGCCAGCAGTCCGTTCGCACACGGCCTGGTCGCCGTCGAACCCGGCACCGGTCGGGTGAAGGCGATGGCGGTCAACCGGATCTACTCGCTCGACTCCACCGAGAACGGCCCCCACTCCGACCCGAGCAAACGCGCCCGGATGAAGGGAAACTACCCGAACACGGTCAACCCGCTCCTCGGCGGCGGTGACCTCCCCGGCTACCAGGCGGGGTCGACGTTCAAGATGTTCGTCATGCTCGCCGCGCTCGACGCCGGCATGCCGCTCTCGACCGCGTACGACTCGCCGTTCCGGATCACCTCGATCTATCCCGGTGGCGGCACCACCAGTAGCTGCGGCGGACTCTGGTGCCCGTCCAACGCCAGCGCCGCGATGACCGGCCGACAGACCATGTGGTCCGGCTTCGGCAAGTCCGTCAACACCTACTTCGTGCAGCTCGAACAGGCGGTCGGCGCGGACAAGGCGGTCGCCCTGGCGGAACGGCTCGGCCTGCAGTGGCGTACGGACGTGGACAAACGCCAGGCGTCCCCGGAGAAGCGGAAGGAGTGGGGCGCGTTCGTACTGGGCGTCTCCGACGTCACGCCGCTGGAGATGGCGAACGCGTACGCGGCGATCGCCGCCGACGGCCGGTTCTGCGAGGCGATCCCGGTGACCTCGATCAGCAACCCGGACGGCACCCCGACCATGATCACGACGAAGAGCGGTGGGCAGGTCGAGGCCGCGAAGCCCCGCTGCCATCAGGAGGTGAACGCCGACGCGGCCCGTGCCGCCACCGACGCGGCCCGCTGCCCGACCGGTGACACCCCGGCCCGTGGCTCCTGTGGTGGCTGGTCCACCGCCGACAGCGTCAAGGGCACCGTCGGCCGCCCGGTGGCCGGCAAGACCGGTACCACGGACAGCACGCGGTCCGCCTGGTTCGTCGGCTACACCCCGGAGTACGCGATGGCGAGCTTCCTGGCCGATCCGGACAACCCGTTCAACGCCGTCGGCGACGCGCAGTCGAACAAACCGGTCAGCACCGTCTCCGACACCTTGCGGGACGCGCTCAAGGATCAACCCGTACGCCAGTTCGCCCCACCCTCCCTCACCATCAGCTGAGGGGTAAGGAAGGGCCCCTTGTTAACGCTATGCGTTAACAAGGGGCCCTTCCTTACCTGCTAGCGGAGGTCGGCGGAGACGAACGACCAGGACTCCAGGTCCACCCGGCCACCCTGGGCGTACCCGGCGTTGCGCAGCAGCCCCTCGTAGCTGAAACCAGCCTTCTCGGCGACCCGACGGGAGGCGATGTTGCCCGGCGCCACCCGCAGTTCCAGCCGCTGGAACCCGTGCTCGAGGATCAACGCGATCGCCAGGGCGAGCACCGCCTCGGCTGCCAGCCCGTACCCGCGCGCCTCGGGCGCCACCGCGTAGCAGACCTCGGTGGTCCGGCCGGACCAGTCGGTCCGCTTGGTCCAGAGGGCGCCGACCAGCCGGTCGTCCTCCCGACGGATCACCCCGTAGTGGTCGCCGTTGCCACTGTCCCGCCGCTCCTTGGCCATCTCCGTGCACCAGGCGACAGCATTGATCGGGCCCGACGACTCGGGCAGCGGCAACCAACGCTGGGTCAGTTTGTCGGCGAAGATCTCCGCGACCGCCGGGACGTCGGCGGCCAGCAACGGCCGTACGTGTGCCCGCGGAGTGGAAACGGTCAGGGTCGGAAAACGGCGGACCGCCACCTCCCCGGTCACGCCGACCGCCCACCGTCCGGGCCGCCCGGCACCGGCCGCTCACCCTGACCGGGTCGGGCACCCGACTGCACCGGGTCGGCCGGCCGGTTCGACGGCACCAGCCGCAGCCCTCCGACCGGCTCCGCCCCCGCCCGGGGCGCCCGGGGACCGGCTACCGGACCGTTCCGGACCCCGGCTGCGGGCTCCGCCCCCGCACGCGGCGCCAGCGGGCCAGGCACGGCGAGCGCCCCGACCAGTCGTCCCGCGATCTCCGGGGCACCCGCCCAGTGGAGGATCAGCTGCGAGGCGTGCACCTGCCGCCAGACGAACCCCTCCGGGGTGCCGCCGCCCCAGCTCCAGGCCGGGGTCTGCCCGGCGCGGGGGTCGAGCAGACCCCGGTGCTGCTTGTAACCGACCAGCCGGGCACCGAGCGGGGCGACCACGCTGGCCGCACGGGCGGTCGCCTCGCGATAGCCGACCACGATCCGGTCGGTGCTCACCCCGGTCGCGTCGAACACCCCGCACATCGGCCGGCCGTCGAACTCCCGGGCCAGCCAGAGCGCCCCGGCGCCCTCGGCGAGCACCGGCCGACCGGAACGGGCGAGTTCGGCCACCGCCGCGGCGAGCCGCCGGTTCGCCGACAGTTCCTCCGCGTACGACTCGGGCAGCCCACCCCCGACGACCAGCGCCTCGGTCCCCTCCGGCAACTCCTCGTCCTGCAACGGGTCGACCGGCACCACCTCCGCGCCGGCAGCGGCCAACAGCTCGGCGGTCTCCGGGTAGGAGTAGGAGAGCGCCGCGGTGCCGGCGAGCGCGATCACGGGCCGCCGGCCGCCGGCACCACTGCCGGGCACCATCGGAGGCTGCCCCGGACCGGCCTGACCTGGCGCGCCCTGGCCGGGACCGCGCGGCGCCGGTCCGGGCGGCAACGGTGCCGCCGCACGGGCCTGGGCCAGTGCCTCCGCCGCCGACCATGGCTCGGTGGCGAGCCGGGGCGCCGACCGGGCCAGGCTGAGGAGCCGGTCGAGGTCCACCGTGGCGGCGATCGCCTCACCCAGCCGGCGCACCCCCCGGTACGCGTCCACGCCCCGGTGCAGCACCGGCACCACACCGTGCTGGCGGGAGGGGAGCGCGGCGGGCAGTTCGTGCCGGCGCAGCGCACCGAAGACCGGTACGCCGATGTCGTCGAGGGCCTCCCGGAGCAGTTGCTCGTGCCGGTCCGAGGCGACCCGGTTGAGGATCACCCCGCCGAGCCAGAGCATCTCGTCGTACGCCCGGAACCCGTGCACCAGCGCGGCCACCGACTGGCCCATCGCCGCCACGTCGACGACCAGCACCACCGGCGTACGCAGCGCGGTCGCGACGGCGGCGGTGGAGTCGGTCTCGGAGCGTCCGGCGAGACTGTCGAAGAGCCCCATGGTGCCCTCGACCACCGCCACGTCGGCGCCGGTCGCGCCGTACGCGAAGATCGGGGCGACCCGGTGCGGGCCGACCAGCCGAGGGTCGAGATTGCGCCCCGGCCGACCAGCGGCGAGTCCGAGGTACGCGGCGTCGGTCTGGTCCGGGCCCACCTTGAAGCCGGCGGCGTCGAGCCCCCGGGCGGCGTACGCGGCGAGCAGACCGACGGCGACCGCGGTCTTACCGTGTCCGGAGGAAGGCGCGCTCACCAGCACGCGCGGCACGGCGGTCATGGTCGGCTCCTCGGGGGCGGACGGATCGGGGCGAGACGGGTGGCGGTCGATGGTGGCGCTGCTGTCAGGTATTGAACGTTGTGCAGTGGGGTAACGGTTGCCACACCCGGCCGGCCCTCGTCCCGGACCGTGGGCACAAAGGGCGGAGCGGGCGACCCGGCAACCGGTTCGCCGGCCGTGACGATACCGGGCGTCGTGAATGGCCGCCTGCCGCCAATCCGGGCACCGGCGTAGTGGTCGCGGTCATACGGGTAACCTCGTCTCGTGTACCGCTTCCTGCTCACCCCACGCTGGCTGGGCATCTTCGCCCTGACGCTGGTCGCGGCGACGGTGATGGTGCTGCTCGGCAACTGGCAGCTGAGTCGCTACCGGGAGCGGTCCGCGATCAACGAACGGATCGACGCCGCGGACCGGGTGGCGCCGGCCCCACTGGCCGACGTGTTGCCGACGGCCGGCGGATCGGCCGGGGTGGCTGGACCCGCACCGGAGAAGGACGCGGCCTGGACCCGGGTGACAGTGACCGGGCGGTACGACGACACCAACACGATCGTCGTACGCGGCCGTACGGTCGACAGCCGGGTCGGCTTCGAGGTGGTCACACCGTTGCTTCTCGCTGACGGCAGCGCGGTGCTGGTCGACCACGGCTGGGTGCCGCCGCCGCCGGGTTCGGCCACCGCCCAGCCGGAACTGCCGGCGATCCCCACCGGGCAGGTGACCGTGGTGGGCCGGGTGCACCTGTCGGAGAGCAAGCCGGGCGTGGTCGATCGTCGCGACGGCAGGCTGGAGACCCGTCGGATCGCACTGCCGCGCCTGGCCGGCGAACTGCCGTACCCGATCTACGGCGCGTACCTGCTGCTCGACGAGCAGACCCCGGCGGCCGACCCCACGTTCGCGGCGGTGCCGATCCAGCATGAGAACAACTGGCAGAACGCCGGCTACGTGATCCAGTGGTGGCTCTTCGCCCTGATGACCCTCTACGGTTTCGGCTGGCTGGCCCGCCGCGAGGCGCTTGGTGACAACAAGTCGAAGACCGACGACCGCACCCCGCGCAGCCGGGACCGGGCTGCCGAACCGGCCTGATTCGGGCGGGCCCGACCGGTTGCCGCGCTGACGTCAGCCGCCGACCCGGCCGGTGTGGATGGCGCGGACCATGTCGATGGTGTCCGCCTCGGCGGCGCTCTTGTCGTCGCGGTAGCGGACCACCCGGGCGAACCGTAACGCCATCCCGCCCGGGTAGCGGGGGCTGGTCTGCACCCCGTCGAAGGCGATCTCGACCACCTGCTCCGGCCGGACCCGGACCACCCAGTCGCCGCGCTCGACGGCCAGTTCGAGGAAGCGTTCGGTCTGCCAGCGCAGCAACTCGTCGGTGAGGCCCTTGAAGGTCTTGCCGAGCATGACAAAACCGCCGGTGTCCGGGTCACGGGCGCCGAGGTGCAGGTTCGACAGCAGACCCCGACGCCGGCCGCTGCCCCATTCCACCGCGAGCACCACCAGGTCCAGGGTGTGCCGGGGTTTGACCTTGATCCAGCCGCCGCCGCGCCGGCCGGCCTCGTACGGCGCGTCGGGCGACTTGACCACCACGCCCTCCTGCCCTGCGTCGAGCGCGGCGGCGAAAGCGTCGGCGGCGGCGAGCACGTTCTCCACGGTCACCCGCCCGACGAGTTGGGGTGCGGCGACCGTCTCGGCCAGGGCCGCCCAGCGCTCCCGGCCGGGGGCGTCGAGCAGGTCCGTGCCGTCGAGGTGGAGCAGGTCGAAGAAGTACGGGGTGAGCACGCTGGTGCCGGTGCTGCCGGCCGCCGCGCGTACCGCTGGCGCGGCCGGAGCGGGACGGACCGGGGCCGGCAACTGGGCCGGTGCGGGGCCGACCGGGGTGGCTGGTTCCTGATGCCCGGCCCGTCCGGTCGTCGTCGCCGAGTCCGTCGGTGTCGCCCGATCGGCGGGCGCCGCCGGGCCGACCGGCGCGGCACCGAACGACCGCACCGGCTCGTTCGCCGACTGTTCGGCGGCGACCTCGGCGGAGAGGCCGGCGGTTGCGCTCGGGCGGGCGCCCCGGGTCGCCGCCCGGGTCGCCGCCCGGCTCGCCGTCTCCTGGAACGGCCGGGGTCGACCGGCGGCATCCAGCGCGATCGCCTCGCCGTCGAGCACGATCTCGCGGGCCGGCAGGGTGCGGACGGCCGCGACCACTTCCGGCACCCGGGAGGTGATCTCGTCGAGGCTGCGGGTGAAGACGGCGATCTCGTCACCGGAGCGGTGCACCTGGATCCGGATGCCGTCGAGCTTGACGTCGACCACGGCCGGCGTTCCGGTCACCGCCAGGGCCTGGTCGACCGAGGGGGCGCTCTGCGCGAGCATCGGGGCGAGCGGTCGGCCGACCCTCAGGGTGATCTCACCGAGGGCGGCGGCGCCGCCGGTCAGCGCCGTCGCGGCGACCATCTTCAGGTCGCCGGTGAGCAGCAACGCCCGGCGTACGGCGGGGAGCGGCACCTCGGCGGCGCGGGCGATGGCGTCGGCCAGGAGCCCGGCCTGGGCACCCTGGCGCAGTTCGCCGCTGAAGAGCCGGACCAGCATCTGCTGCTCGTCGGCGGTGGCGGCGGTGAAGAGCCGGCCGAGCAGTTCGCGGCGGCGGGCCTGTGATCCGGGGCCGGCCACCGCGGCGATGGCGTCGATGGCGGTGTCGACGTCGGTGACGGTCAGCACCGGCTGTGCCGCCGGTGGTGGCAGCTCACGCAGCGCGGCGTAACCGACCCCGGTCTGGCGTTGGCGCAGCTCACCGGCGAGGTAGGCGGAACCGGCCGGGATCTCGTCCGGGGCCAGGCCACGGAGGGCGGCGGCGAGCAGCTCGACCTTCGCCCGCCGGCCGGAGGTCGCACTGACGGCGGCCGAGGTGGCCACCAGGTCGAGGAACCGCACGCCCCCATCCTGGCAGCCACCCCCGACAGGACGTGGCTGAAGCTACGCGGAGGCGGGCTCCTCGATCCGCAGCCCCCGGGCCCGCACCTCGTCGGCGACCCGGGAGAGGACGGCGTCGAGCGCGCAGAGGACGCTGGAAAGCTCGCCAAGCTGGTCCTTCAGGGTTTCCTCGGACCACGCGGAGACGTTGACGTCCCCCAGAGCACTGACAGCGGCGTCGAGCCGCGTTATCGCCTCGTTCGTACGCATGTTCGAGACCATACCGCGCGACTCGGGACGTACGCACGAACTTCGCCTTTTTCCGCTCGGCGGGTTGTCTCCACACGATCGTGGGCCGCGACCAGGAACCCCTGGCCACGGCCCACGTTGTTGGCGATCGACGGTCAGCGGTCGGCGGCGGCCGCCTCCGCGACCTTGGCCAGCAGCAGCGTCTCGGCCAGGCAGACCCGGGCGAACTCACCCAGGTGCAGGCTCTCGTTCGGCCCGTGCGCCCGCGCGTACGGGTCCTCGACCCCGGTGACCAGAATCGCCGCCGCCGGGAACATCTCCTGGAAGGTGGCGATGAACGGGATCGAGCCGCCGACCCCGATGTCGACCGGCTTCACCCCGTCCCAGGCCGCCTCGAAGGCACCCCGGGCGGCGTCGAAGTACGGTCCGGAGGCGTCGATCACGCACGGGTCACCGTCGTGCTCGATCGTGACGACGGCGGTCGTACCCCACGGCGCGTGCTTCTCCAGGTGCGACCGGAGCGCGGCGTACGCCTGCTTGGGGTTGTCGCCCGGGGCCAGCCGGACGCTCAGCTTCGCCTTGGCCGCCGGCACCAGCGCGTTCGGTGCCCCGGTCGTCGGCGGCGCGTCGATGGCGAGGATCGCCAGCGCCGGCTTGGTCCAGATCCGGTCGGTGAGCCGACCGGTGCCGATGAAGGAGACGCCGTCGACCAGCCCGGACTCGTGCCGGAGCCGGTCCTCCGGGTAGTCGACCGTCGCGCCACCCCGGCTGATCAGACCGTCCACCGCGACGTCGCCGTGCTCGTCGTGCAGGGTCGCGAGCAACCGGGTCAGGGCGGTCAGCGCGTCCGGCACCGCGCCGCCGAACATGCCGCTGTGGATGGCGTGTTCGAGCGTACGGATCTCGACGAAACAGTTCACGATGCCGCGCAGCGAGGTGGTCAGCGCCGGTACGCCGATGTCCCAGTTGCCGGAGTCGGCGATGACGATGACGTCCGAGGCGATCTCGTCGCGGTGTTCCCGGAGGAGCCGCTCCAGCGAGTCGGAGCCGTACTCCTCCTCGCCCTCGATGAACAGGACGACACCGACCGGCAGGTCGTCACCGAACGCCCGGAGCGCGGCGACGTGGGCCATGATCCCGGCCTTGTCGTCGGCCGCGCCCCGCCCGTAGAGGCGGCCGTCCCGCTCGACCGGCTCGAACGGGTCGCTCTCCCACAGGGAGATGTCGCCGACGGGCTGGACGTCGTGGTGGGCGTAGAGCAGCACGGTCGGCGCCCCGGGCGGTGCGGCGCGCCGACCGATGACCGCGGGCTGCCCGCCGGAGCGCACGATGCGTACGTCGAGCGAGCAGCCGCGCAACAGCTCGGCGACGGCCTCGGCGGAGCGCTCCACGTGTGAGTGGTCGAAGCCGTCGAACGCGATGCCGGGGATCCGGACGAGGCGTTCGAGGTCGGCCCGGACGCCCGGCAGTTCCCGCTCGATCGCGGCCCGCAACCCGGCCTCGGTGAAGATCGGTCTGGTCATGACCGGAATCGTAGGCCGGACTTACCGTGGCCCGCCCGGGGAGCCCGCCGAACCGGTTCAACCGGGAGTGTCGCCGGGGTGGTGCCACTCACCGCAATCGAACGTAGTGGACATCCGGGTCGAGCGCGGTGATCGAATCGTCGACCGGGTCGGTGGCGACCGCTGGATCCGTGGCGACCGCTGGATCCGTGGCGACCGCCGGGTCCGTGCCGGCGGCGGCGCCGGGAGCACCGTCGACCACGAGGTCGGCCCGATCGGCTGTGGCGTCCGCGTCGAAGTGCCGGCGCTCTCCCTGCCGCCACCGGGTCAGGTCCGGCAACACCGCCGCCCCGTCACGGGTCAACACCCGGTCCAGCCGCAGCCGGGGCGGCGCGGTCACGAAGATCGCCAAGCTCAGCTCCGGGGCGATACCGGCCCGGCTGGAGCTGACCCCCTCGATGACCACCACCGGCGCGGGCGGCACGGTCACCCAGTCGGGGCCGAAGGCGGCCCTGGTCCAGTCGTAGCGACGGTAGCGTCCGGGCCGCGCGGCCCGCAGCGGAGTCAACACCCACTCGTCCAGCCTGGGCCAGAAGCTGAGCTGGTCGTCCCAACCGGCGAGCAGGTCATCGGTCCGCACCACCGGCACGTGCTCGCCCGGCAGCAGCTCCGGCGGGTCGAGCGGGGCGTCGCCCGGCAGTTCGGCCGGCGCCGGCAACGCGGTGAGCGCGGCGGCGAGACGGCCGGCGAAGACGCTCTTACCCGCGCCGCTGGGACCGTCGACCGCGACCAACCGGGTCCGTCCGAGTCGGGCCGGCCGTCCCATGATTCGTCGTGCCAGCTCCGGAAACGTCTCCACCCACTCGGCCACCCCGGCACGCTACCGCCCGCCCCGTCGCGCGAGCGGCGGGTGGTGCGTCAACCGGCAGGTGGTGCGCCCGGCGGGATGAAGGGCAGGTCGGCCGGGGGGCCGCCGTCGACCAGACGCCAGAGCGCGTCGGTGTCGAGGTGCTCCTCCACCAGGTCGCCGAGGAGGTCCAGGGTCCGTTCCCGGGCGGCGGCGAAGGAGGTGTCCGGCGCCACCTGGAAACCGTGCCGGCCGGCGAGCCGGGCCGCCTCGGTCAGGAACCGGCGACGGAACCCGTCGGACTCGAACGCCCCGTGCCAGTGGGTGCCGAGTACGGCGCCGAGGTTCGCCCCTTCGGTACGCCCGTCGGCGTACGTCAGCAGCGGCGGCAGCCCGGGGTCGGTGTCGGAGACGTACCCGTGGTGGATCTCGTAGCCGTGCACCGGAAGCGAGTCGAAGGCCGTGCCCACCGATCGGGTCACCGTCTTGCGCGGGTCGAACGCGATCTCGATCGGCAGCAGGCCGAGCCCTTCGACGGTGCCCCGTCGGCTCTCCACCTCGTCGTGGATGACGCGGGACAGCATCTGGAACCCGCCGCAGATGCCGAGCAGCGGCCGGCCGGCGGCGGCGTGTGCGAGCACCGCGTCGGCGAGGCCGGTACGGCGCAGCCACGCCAGGTCGTCCACGGTGGACTTGGTGCCGGGGAGCACAACCAGGTCGGCGGCGGCGACCTCGCCCGGTTCGACGGTGAGCCGGACGCGTACCCCGGGTTCGGTGGCGAGTGCCTCCAGGTCGGTGGCGTTGGAGATGCGGGGCAACCGGACCACCGCCACGTCGAGCCACTCGGTGCCGCGTGGCGACGCCGGCCGCCCGAGCAGCCGGTCGTACGCGAGCGAGTCCTCGGCGTCGAGCCACAGGTCCCGGTCCCAGGGCAGCACCCCGTACGTGGGGCGGCCGGTGACGTTGCCGAGCATGTCGATGCCGGGTTGGAGCAGACCGAGGTCCCCCCGGAACTTGTTGATCACAAAGCCGGCGATGAGTGCCTGGTCGGCGGCGTCGAGCAGCGCGACGGTGCCGAACAGCGACGCGAAGACACCGCCCCGGTCGATGTCGGCGACGACGATGGTGGGCAGGGCCGCGTGCCGGGCCAGCCCCATGTTGACGTAGTCGGTGTCCCGCAGGTTGATCTCGGCCGGGCTGCCGGCCCCCTCGCAGATCACCACGTCGTACTCGGCGCGCAGTTCGGCCAGGGCGGCGAAGGCGGTCCGGGCGAGCCGGGGTCGCAGCGTCCGGAAGTTGGTGGCGGTGATCGAGGTGGTCCCGGGTGCCGGGGTCCCGTCGGCGCCCACCCCGGGTTGCGTGCCCACCCCGGGTGGCGCGGCCGGCTCCCGCAGCGCCTCGCCCAGGAGCACGACCTGGCTGGACAGGTCGCTGCCGGGCTTGAGCAGCACCGGGTTGAAGCGCAGGTCGGGGGCGAGCCCGCAGGCGGCGGCCTGCATGGCCTGGGCCCGGCCGATCTCGCCGCCCCGGCCGTCCGGTCCGACCACCACTGCCGAGTTGTTGGACATGTTCTGCGCCTTGAACGGGGCGACCTTGACCCCGCGCCGGAACAACCAGCGGCAGATGCCGGCGGTGAGGACGCTCTTGCCGGCGTCGGAGGTGGTCCCGGCGACGAGCAGGCCGCCGCTCATCGGCGTACCCCGGGAGGCGGGCCGGGGCGCAGCACCCGGGACCGGACCACCCGGGCCAGACCGCCGAGCAGCGCCCGCCGGGGTCGGGCGGTGATCGCGTACGTCACCGCGACGCCCAGCGCGGCCAGCCCGACGGTGCCGGAGAGCCGGGCGGCACGACGGATGTGCCGCGCCTCCGGCCGGGGCCCGTCACCGAGGAAGGGGCGGGCCTCGGACCGGCCGAAGTAGATGTTGCGACCGCCGAGCCGCACCCCGAGCGCGCCGGCCATCGCCGACTCGCACTGTCCGGCGTTCGGGCTGGGGTGGTCGTGCCGGTCCCGGCGCCAGATCCGCCAGGCGCGGCCCCGGTCGCCACGTACGGTCGGCGCGCTGACGATGGTGAGCAGCGCGGTCAGCCGGGACGGCACCAGGTTGAGCAGGTCGTCGAGGCGGGCGGCGGCGGTGCCGAAGCGCGCGTACCGGGGCGACCGGTGCCCGACCATAGCGTCGAGGGTGTTCGCCGCCCGGTATCCGATCAGTCCGGGGAGTCCCGCCACGGCACCCCAGACCAGGGGCGCGACCACGGCGTCGGAGGTGTTCTCGGCCACCGACTCGACCGTCGCGCGGGCCAGCTCGGGCTCGTCCAGCATCGACGGGTCCCGTCCGCAGAGGTGGTTCAGCCGGCCCCGGGCCGCCGGCAGGTCGCCCTGGCGCAGTGCCCGGCCCATCACCGTCGCCTCGTGCCGCAGGGTCCGGCCGCCGAGCACGGTCCAGGTGCCGGCCGCGACCAGCGCCGCACGGGCGATCGGCCGCTGCCGGGTCGCGGTCGCGGCGGCCACCGCCACCAGCACCGGTACGCCCACCGCCAGCGCCGCGTACGCCGCTCCCGCCGAGCGGTTCGGACGGTAGAGCCGGCTTTCGAGAGCGGCCGCCGCCTGTCCGAATCCGGCGACCGGGTGCAGTCGACGGGGGTCGCCGAAGAGCGCGTCGAGCGCGTAGCCGGCGGCCAGCCCGGCCGCGTTGGCCGTGCCGCTGCCCAGCCGCACCCGGCTCGAGCCGTTGCCCGATGTTGTCGTGCTTGTCGTGGCCGGTCGTCCGACCCGACGCATGATCGTCTCCGGTCGCACGGCGATCACCCCCGGCGGCAGCCTAGCCAGCCGTTTGGTGTGCCGGGGAGGCGGGATGCGGGCGGCTCCCCTGATGTCTCGGCGTGCCGGCGGGCATGGCAACGCCCCCGCACCTGTCGGGCACGGGGGCGAGGTGCGAGGTCTGCTAGCCCTGCTTGGCGAAGCCGACGAAGGCCCGCCACGCCTCGGGGCCGAAAGTCAGGGCCGGTCCCGCCGGGTCCTTGCTGTCGCGGACGAGGACGTGGCTGGCGATGTTGTCAGCCACGTCCACACAGTTTCCCTGATTCCCGCTGCTACGAGTGCTCTTGCGCCACTCGGGGGCCAGGTCAGTCATGATCTTCGATTGCTTTCACTATGAGGTCCCTTGACAGGTGCACCGGCACGGCTAACCCGGTGACGATCTCCCACGCTACTTCCAGCCGATCGAGGTCCCCGCCCTCAACCACCAACCGACCCCGTAGTTGGTCATCGACGTATCCCGTCCGGCCCTTCGCAGGGAGGGTCGCGAGCACGAACGCGCCGGCAAGGCCAGCATGAAGGCCAGCGCTCCGAGGCACAACCAGGATTTGCACCTTCGGGCGCTCGCTCATGTCCAGCAGATGCTTCAGTTGAGGACCGAGAACATCGGGCGGCCCGCAGGTAAGCGCGAACTCGCCGAGCACGGCGGAGAGCATCGGGGCGTCGTCCTGCTCGACGGTTGCGGCCTGGCGCTCATGGCGAACTTGAGTCGTGCGCTCGACCTCGTCGTGCGACAGCCGGCTTCCGCGCAGTACGGCGCGGGCGTACGCCTCGGTCTGAAGCAGTCCGGGGACCAGCATTGACTCGAAGGTGCGCAGCAGCACAGCCCGCTGCTCGTGGTCTGTCCAAGGTCGCAGCCACGTCGGACGCGCGTCATCGCGCGCCTCGTTAGCGGCTCGCTGGACCTTGTCACCAGTGCCAAACAGGTCGTCTAGCTGGGCAGCGGTGTCAGGCTGTGGGACCAACCGGCCGTTCTCGATCGCCGCGATCAGCGAGGCACTGACGTTGATCGCCGTCCCTGCCTGGTCTTGGGTGATGCCGCTCTTCCAACCTGACCCCTCGCGCCACCGATGCACTGATCAAGCTAACACGTGACCAAACCCAAACGGACGCAGTCAACGCAGCAGTGCGACTCGCCGCATTGGCCAAGGAATTGGCACCTCACGGTGACCTGATAGTTCTAGCAGCAGACGGGACGCAGCATCGCATTGTGCTACTTGGGTAGCAATCCGAAACGAAAGGTGCGGTCAGACAGCAGACAGGAATAGCGCGGCCTTCAGCAGGGGAAACACATTCCCCTACTGAAGGCCGCGCTATTCCTGCCCTTTCTTGATCGACATTTGTCTATTGTTAATGGTCAAGGTGAACCCTACAGTGGGCGGCATGAGAAACCCCTTACGCCGCATATTTGCGGCCACACTCGCGGCGCTGTCCGCCGCTGCGCTCATGAGCGCCCCATCGCCCGCAATGGCTGAGCCGGCATCCAACAACCAGCCGGCCCTCAGCTCCGAGGCGCGACACTACGCGGGAGCGGAATCGGTCCGCGTCGCGGGGAGGATCAATGCTCCCTGGCGCTCGGCGCACGTCAAGCCGCGTGGCTGTGCCTGAACCCGCCGACGAACACCCAAGGCAACGTGTGCACGCTCATCGGTTGCTACTACTACGTCGCCAACTACAAAGTCGAATTCCGTGGATCGGGAACCTACGGCTACGGCGGCACCCGACTGGGCCAAGCGGCACTAGTCGGTAACTATGGAGCCGAGCGGGCACGCCGTACCGGGCGTGCCCGCTTCGGGGTCAGCGGCATACAGGCGGCGATAGAGTGAGTCGATGGAGAACAAACGCCGCCCGATCGCTCGACACTATACGTCCGCGCCGCTGGATCACTTCACGAATGAACCACAGCGACACGGATCACCCCGCCCCAGACACGGCACCGTGTATGTCAAAGCTGAGGGCGGCGCCCCGCCCTACCCTCCCTTAACCTATTCAGCCAGTTGGATCGACCAATACGACCAGCCGACCGAACGGGGCGAGTCGTTTGGGGCCGAAGACTTCGAGGGAACCCGCGCAGAGGTCTTAGCGTGGGCGCGAGCCCAACCAGCGGCACAGCACCTACTTGCAGGTGAACACGAATGGGAGCCCCTGCCCGACGACGACGCCGACGTACGGCTCCGTGGGGAGTGACCGGCAGCACTAAAGAAATGGTGCCACCACCGAATTGCAGAGCCGACCCGCCCTGGGTGCGCGTTGTCTTCCCCCGTGGACGACGCCCCAGGACGGGTCTTTGCCTGTCCGGGTGGCAGGCGCCGAGGAGCGCCGAGCAGGATGACGAAGTGACGGGGCCGCCCTCCAGCGCCGCTCGGGCCGCCGCCGGCCGACGTCCTGAACACCTCGGGTAGTCCAGGCCGACTTGCAGAGCGACCACCCCTGCAACGGCCTACGGAGGCCATACCCGAGTGATCGCAGCCCCACCCTGCCCCCCCGGCCGCGGGGCCGCCCTTTGGCGTTGGTACGAGCCCACGCCGGGCGACCCCGAGGACGCCGACCCGCACGCGCAGTGCAACGACCCCGACTGTTCCTACGGCTACTGAGGAGCCCGCCCCGTGACGACCCTTTACAACTTCACCGACACCGACGGCAACCGTCTGAAGGTGATGACCGGTGCGACTACCAGCAACGTCTAAGTCGAGACCCTCGACGGCAACGGAGACGGCACCCCTGGTTGTGAACCGGTGCCACACGAAGGGCGTCACCGCTCGGCCCCGGACACGACGAAGCCCCCCGCACCGATCGCGGGTTCTAGCGATCCCCGCAACACCCCTGGGTTTCAGGGGGTTGCGGGGATCATGCTTTCGCCGGAGTTGCGGGTGGGGTTCTTCGAGGCGCTGGACCGTGAAGGCGGCAACGTCTCGGTGGCGGCCCGGTCGGTAGGGGTGAACCTGAACACGGCGTTTGGGTGGGTGCGGAAGGCTGGCCTGCGAGGGTGTGGGAGCGGCGGCAGCGGGGGTCATCCTGGGCGTGTGGAGTACGACCGGTTGCGTGCCGACGGGGTCAACCGGAAGGAGGCCGCTCGGCGTGTCGGGGTGAATGTGCGCACCGCCCGGGACTGGGATCACGGGGTGCGATCTGTAGGACATACCCGCATCTATCCCGACGGGCGCAAGGTGGACTACCGGACGGGTGTGACCACGATGGCCACCGCGTCTCAGCCGCGGTCGGTAGGGTCCCTGGAGGCCGAACTCCATCCTCGGTTCCTGACCCTGGTCGAGCGTGAGACCATCGCTGACCTGCATCGTGAAGGCGTCTCCCTGCGGGCGATCGGGCGCGAGTTGGGCCGGCCGGCATCGACGATCAAGCGAGAGATCGATGCCCGTTCCGTCGACGGCGTCTACCGGCCGCACCGGGCCCAGCGAGCGTGGGCGAAGGGGCGTGCGCGCCCCAAGACCTCCAAGCTGGCTCAGGACGGCCCGTTGCGCGACTACGTCACCAGCAGGTTGCGGGAGGAGTGGTCACCGGAGCAGATCTGCCACGCTCTTGTCAGCCAGTTCCCCCACGACGGGAGCATGCGGGTGAGCACGGAGACGATCTACCAGGCGATCTACGTCCAGGCGCGTGGCGGGCTGCGGCGCGAGGTCGCCGCAGCACTGCGTACCGGACGCACCAGGCGCAAGCCCCACCGGCGTCCTGATCAGCGCACCGCGCGGTTCGTCGACAAGATGGTGATGATCTCTGAGCGTCCGCCCGAAATCGAGGACCGGGCCGTGCCAGGCCACTGGGAAGGTGACCTGATCGTCGGCACCCGAAGCGAGTCCGCGATCGTGACCCTGGTCGAACGCACCACCCGCTACGTGATGCTCGGCCACCTACCCGGCGGGCACACCGCCGAGGAAGTCCGCGACGTCCTGATACCGCTGATCCAGGCCCTTCCCGAGCATCTGCGCGGATCGCTGACCTGGGACCAAGGCTGCGAGATGGCCGCGCACAGGCAGCTCTCCCTGGCGACCGGGATGGCGGTCTACTTCTGCGACCCGCACTCGCCCTGGCAGCGTGGCACCAACGAGAACACCAACGGCCTGCTCCGGCAGTACTTCCCCAAAGGCACCGACCTGAGCATCCACGGCTCCGAAGATCTTGAGCACGTCGCCCAGAAACTCAACCGTCGACCACGCAAAACACTCGGCTGGGAAACCCCAGCCGAGCGCCTGCGTGATCTACTGACATCCGTCTAGACCATCAGGTGTTGCGAGGACCACGAGAATCCGCCGATCAGGCGCGGGGGGCGCGAGAAAGGTCTGCTAGCCCTGCTTGGCGAAACCGACGAAGGCCCGCCACGCGTCGGGGGCGAAGGTCAGCGTGCCGCCGTCGCGATCCTTGGTGTCACGGACCAGGACGCGGGCGGGGAGGTTGTCGGCGACCTCTATGCAGGCGCCACCTGATCCGTTGCTCCGGCTGGACTTGCGCCACTCAGCACCGGTTCGGTCACTCATTGCTACTCTCCTTGGAGATCATGGCTATCAAGTCGGCTGACCGGTCTGCGTCGAGCGTCAACCCTTCAAGCACCTTCCATGCCCCAGAGTACGTCCTGACTTCCGACGGCTTGTCGAGGTAGAGGGCACCAGTCAGTGACTCGCTGTAGACCGTTGTGGGCTCCGGGGTTCGGAGTCCGAGCGGAGGGAATTCTAGGATGATGAACTGCCCGCCCGAGAGCGAATAGTTGGATAGCGCTGCACTCGGTACAACGCGGATAGTCGCCGTCCCGTTGGTCGCCTGATCGTGAAGATGGGCGAGCTGGCGTCCCATCCCTGGGGCTCGGCGACGCAACACCACCTCGTCGAGGATGACGTCCAGACGCGGTGGTGCAGGATTCTTCCGGCGCAGGATGTGCTGGCGCTCCATTCGGACCTCAACCAGGCGGTCAACCTCCCCACCGGGGATGTCGGGATGCGACCGCAGCAGGTGCTCCGCGTACTCCCTGGTCTGCAACAGGCCCGGCACCGAGGCCGGCTCCCAGTGGCGCAGCCGCGAGGCTGCTGCCTCCAGTCCGACGTACAGCTCGAACCAGGTTGGGATGGCGTCGCCATACGCGTGCCACCACCCCTTCGCCTTAGTCTGCGTCGCCAAGCCGACCAGGACCGACGTCATCTCCGGGGTTAGGCCGTAGGTGGTGCACATGGACAAGACGTCGGCCTTGCGTACGGCGTTCTGTCCACCCTCGATCCGGTACATGGTCGCCCGAGAGACCTCCAGCTCCCCGGCAGCGGCCTCAAGCGACAGTCCCGCCTGCTCACGTGCCTGTTTGAGATAGCGCCCTAGCTGCCTTCGCGGTACGGATGACCCTGAATCGGTCATTCGGCCCCCTGTCTCAGATTGAAGCAACTTGTCTACCGAGTATGAGACCGTTCCCCACTAGCTGTCGAGACAGCGACATGTACTGGTGAACAGTCTCAGCGTTGACTGTTGCATGTGCTGCGACGTGCACCCAGAGTGTCATCAGCGGAACTGCTCGAATCCACACCCTCGGATGTCGCCCATGCACCCGCAAGGACGGGCAGGACCGCGCGGGGCCGTCCCAACCTCTCCGTGGGACGGCCTCGCATCCAACCCAAGGAGGTGCGATGTCCGTCTACCGCCGTTGGCGGGACCGCCTGTGGCCGTGGTCCGCCGACACCGCCGAGGCACAGCCACCCGCCCCGCCCCCACCGTCCGCCCGCCCGTCGTGGGCCGATGAGCGAACGGTGAACCTGGGACCGCTGCTCACCTTCGGCCAGCGGACGGGATACCGAGTACCCCGGAACGGGGGTCGCCATGATCGGTAGTGCCTTCGTGCAGGTCGGCGACATCGTCAACGCCGAGGCGGGCGACTACCGCCGGACCCGCACCCCCGCCTATCAGGACAACATGGGTGATCTTCACCTGCGGTTGACCCACGTGCCGATGGACGCCGGGGCGTACGACACCGAGTGGGTCAGCGTGCGCGGCGTCGAGAAGCCGACGGGGAAACCCGAGCTGCCCGAGGCTGACTACGTGATCCGTCGCCGCGCACTGGCGGACGTCGAGCGGCCCGCGCCGACGGGACCGGACTGGTGATCGACCCGAAGCCGGTCGCCGGCCGGCTACTCCACCTCCCGCTGCGCCCGGTTTGGTGCTGCCGGGTCTGCGCCCAGCCGTGGCCGTGCGCCGACGCCCGGCTCGATCTGACCGTGAGCTTTCGTCACCAGCGGGTCGCGTTGATGCTCTACCTCGGCACGCAGTTCGTCGACGCCATCTCTGACCTGCACGTCTATGACTCGGCCCTCGGGCCGCCGCCGGACGTGCGGACGATCTTCGAACGGATCATGTGCTGGGCGCCGCCCGAGCGCCCCGCTCCCCCGCCCTGATCGCGCCTCTGGCGCCCCCGGACTCCCGCCGGTTGTCGTCACTGGCCAGGCGACGCCTGACGGGCGCACAAGGCAGCACCGGCGCGGGGACCGAATCCCCGCACAGCACCTGAAGGGAGATTGTCTCGTGGCGGAGAAGGTCAATCTGTACGAGGTCGACGCCACCGGCGTGAACCTCCGCAAGCTCTGCGGCGGTGGCATCAACAACTTGTCCATGGAGAGCTGCGTCGCCGCCGCCATCCTGCCCGGCAACCCCGACGCCGTCACCATCGGCGACAGCAAGCTCGGCGCCGATACGCCGACCCTCCGGTTCACCCGCCAGGAGTTGAACAACTTCTTCGCGGCGTACCAGGCCGGCGAGATCAGCTAACCGATCGATCAAGGGCTGGCCGCGCGAGTCGTGCGGCCAGCCCACCCCCGGAGGGAACAATGGCGCTGGTGACGCCGCACTGGCACGCCTATGGCCCGTGGACGGGGCCACATCAGTTCTTCTCGCGCGAGCACGAGCATGAGCGGCGGCCTGGGAACGGCCCCGGCGACGCCGGGTGGGCGGCGTTCGTCGCGGCGACCACGCCGCCTATGCAGACCGGTCACTATCTCCTACGCCGCGATCAAACGGCACGGGAACGGACATGGATCGACGTGCAGGGGCCGCTGACCTGGCTGGCCGAGACGTATGCCCAACTGCCGCCCGACCCCGCTCTCAGCTACATGGAACTGGCCGAACGCCTTGAGTACACGGGCCAGTCGCTGCGACATGGGGGCGACACCATCTGGCACTACACCACGAGCAAGAGCGGCAACCGGCTCGTCGTGTTCGCGGTTATCTGCTGTCCGCATCGCCACCTCACCGCCATTCCATGTCCCCTCCCGCCGAACTGACCTTCGACCCTGGGAGAACCCATGTCCCTCGACCTCATCATCGGCAACAAGGCAGCCGCCGCCCTTCTCAGCGACTGGCCCGCCCACCCATACACACTGACCCTGCCGCCGGACAGCCCGATCGGCCGGGTGATCAACGCGCAGACGATTCGCGGCTTCCTCGACGCCGGCTGCGCGCCGAGCAACTACGTCAACATGTTCCACAGAGGTGAGGCGCTGCATCCGGGCCGCTTCACCGCTGACGACCGGGTGGCGCCGGGCTCCGTGCAACTCCTGCTCGATCAGGGTGTCACCATCCAGCTCCGCGAGCTGAACCGCTGGCATCCGCCCATGAGTGCCATCTGTGCGGGCATCCAGGCGCAGACCGGCTGCGCCGGGTACGTGACAGCATTCATCACGCCGGGCGGAACTCAGGGCCTCGACTATCACTGGGACCAGTACCTCGGGATCGTCGTGCAGCTTGAGGGGTCAAAGACCTGGGAGCTGTGGAAGCCCAAGATCGAGGCGCCATACCGCGATCACGCGACGTCGACGCACCTCTGGGATGGCGACTGGGTCAGGCAGTGGCAGGACTCCGGCCCCGACATGACAGTCGAGTTGACCGCCGGGGATGTGCTCGTTCTTCCGCGAGGGTGGGTGCACAACCCGCACTCGCGGAATGCCGCAGAAACCAGCGTGCACTTGACCTTCGTGCTGCGGGAGCGCGTACCGCTGTGGTTCGCCGAGCGGCTGATCGGCAGCGCGATCAACGACCCCCGCTTCCGCGTCGTGATCCCGCCGTCGGGGCTCGACTCCGCGAAGATGCCAGAGACGGTCGAGGCCGTGCGGTCGTTGATGGTGGACTACCTCGGTGGACTGAACATCGAGGAGATGTCGGGAGTGCTGCGCCGCGCCGCCCAGCAGGAGACCAGCCACGCCACGCTGTGAAGCGCAAGGAAGCGGGCGAGCCTGATCGAGGCTGGCCCACATGACGCCATCTACGTAGAGGGCCTCCGCGCCCGACCTGACCGGCCCGCCCTGGGTGTGCGTCGTCTTCCCCCGTGGACGACGCCCCAGGGCGGGTCTTCGCTTGGGCAGAAACGCGACGCTGTTGGCCTCATGGCCAGCCGACGGGTATGCGGGGAGGCGGGCGGCTCCCCCGACGCCCGCCTCCCCACCGCCGGTGGCCGACCGGCGAAACCGATCAGGCCGGCACGGGCACCCGGCTCCGCCCGCGTCGGGCCCGGCCGCCCACCTGCGGGCCCTCGGCCCCCGACGCCGGGTCGCCCCCGTCGAACTCGTCGTCGTCCGGCCCGCCCGACAGAATCCCGTCGACCGGCACGTCCACCGGCAGGGTCCCGTCGCCCGGCACGGCCGGCGGCACCTCGTGTCGGCCGAGGTCGGCGAGGTCGTGGGGCGGCAGTTCCGGCAACTCGTCGCGGAGGGTCAGGAAGGTACGCGACTCCTCCTCCCCGTACGGGCCGCCGGGCCGGGCCGGCGCCAGTTCGTCCGACACCGGCTCGGTCGGCTCGCCGTGGACCCGGTGCTCGGCTTCGCCGTCCTCGACCGAACTCGTGGTCATGGTCGGCCGGTTGCGGGCGAACTGTCCCCGCCCCCGGGAGAGGTCGTGGCCGACGGCGACCGCCTCCATCTCGTACATGGTCCGGTGGTTGCCGGCGTCGTCGACCCAGTCACGGGTGTACATCCGGCCGACCACGATGACCGGGTCGCCGGTCATCACCGACGAGGAGACGCCCTCGGCGAGCTTGCGCCAGCAGTTGACCCGCACCCGCAGGCTGTTGCCGTCGACCCAACGCCCGCTCTCCCGGTCGAGGCGGCGGGCGGTCGAGGCGACCTTGAAGTTGGCCACCAGCGTGCCGCTCTGGGTGGTACGTCGCCACTCCGGCGCGGTGAGCACGTTGCCCACCACGGTCACATAGGTATCGAACATCATCTCTCCGTAACTCTCACGGTTGTCCAGGGATCACCACATCGAGTCGACTCACCGACGAGCGTGGCCGTCGTCCGGCGGTGACGCCACCGACCGTCCACCGACTGTGGACAACTCCCGGGCCTGTGGAGAAAGACCTGATCAAGCGCGAATGTGGTACGGCGCGATAACGTCGACGCTGTGGAACCGGACCTGCTCGGCGGCGCGTACGAGTACCAGACGATCGATCTCGGGCACGACGACGAAGGACCTGTGCTGGCCACGCTGGTACATCGCCGCGCCGACCATCCCACCGGGCGTGCCGTGCTCTACCTGCACGGGTTCGCCGACTACTTCTTCCAGTCCCACCTGGCCGACTTCTACGTCGAGCGCGGCTGGGACTTCTACGCGCTCGACCTGCGCAAGTACGGTCGCAGCCTGCTCCCACACCAGACGCCGAACTTCTGCCGCGACCTCCGCGAGTACTTCCCGGAACTCGACGCGGCGGCCAGCATCATCCGCGACCAGGACGGCAACGGCACCCTTCTGGTCAACGGACACTCGACCGGTGGGCTGATCGCGGCACTCTGGGCGGACGCCCGCCGGGACGAGGGGATCATCGACGGGCTCTTCCTCAACAGCCCGTTCCTCGACCTGAACGCGCCGTGGCTGGCCCGTCGACCCCTCGCGGCGGCCGTCGCCCGGCTGGCCCGGCGGATGCCGTACCTGGTCGTCCCCATCACCCTCTCCCCGGTGTACGGCCAGAGCCTGCACACCGAGCACCGGGGGGAATGGAGTTACGACCTGGCCTGGAAGCCGCTCGACGGTTTCCCCGTCCGGGCCGGCTGGCTGGCCGCGATCCGCCAGGGCCAGCGGCGGCTCCAGCGAGGGCTGGACATCCGGGTACCGGTCCTGCTCGCCTCCTCCACCCGGAGCTGCCGGGTGAGCACCTGGCACGAGTCGGCGACGCTCGCGGACTCCGTACTCAACGTCGCCGACATGGCCCGCTGGGCACCGGCGATCGGACGGCACGTGACCCTGGTCCGGTTCGACGGCGGCCTGCACGACCTGACGCTCTCCGGACCGGCCGTCCGCGAGCGGGTCTTCAGCGAGCTGGACCGCTGGGTCGGCGCTTTCCTCGCCCCAGCTCCCCCGGCTGCGGTGACTCCGACCAGCGCACCTCCGGACCCGACCCCTTCGTCGGCTCCGGAGGCTCGGGCCGTTCCGGACGTTCGGACCGCTCCGGACGCTCAGACCATTCAGGGCGCCCAGACTGTTCCGGACGCTCAGGCCGCTCCACCCATTCAGACCGCCTAGGCCGCTCGGCCCGGTCACGCGGTTCAACCCGCTCTGGCCGGTCACGCGGTTCAACCCGCTCTGGCCGGTCACGCGGTTCGGTGCGCTCGGCCCGCTCGCGCCGATCCACCCGGTCACGCCGCTGCGGCCGCTCCGGCTGCTGGCGCCGTCCCTGCCGCGCGGCTCGGAACGGGGAGGGCGCCGGCTCGTACGGCGGCTCCGGGCGCGGCTCGTACGACGGAGGCTGGTACGGCGGTTCCGGGCGCGGGCCGTACGGCAGTTCCGGCGGCGGCTCGTACGCCGGCTGCGGCAGCGGCGGCTCGTACGCCGCCGGGGCCGGCTGCCGGTACGACGGACGACGCGTCGGCTGGTACGGCGCCGCCACCTCCCGGCCGACCTCCGCTCCCGACAACGGCCGGGACGGAAGGTCCACCGGGGGACGCGACGGTGGCTGCGGGACCGTACGCCGGCCCGGACCGGAGGTCAGCCCGGCCGGGGCCGGGTGGAACGGCAGCCACATTCCCTGCCGCCACACCAGCAGGTCCCGGCTGAGCGGGTGCGGGTCACCGGCGAAGAAGACCCGGTCCACCGCGCGACGCGCCTTCTCCCGTCCCGGACGCGACTGCGACCCGGTGACGATCACCACGTCCCGGGCCGGAACGCCGATGACCAGTTCGCCGGGGACGGACTGCTGGAGGTCGTCCCAGAACTCGTCGACCAGCAGGACGCTGGACTCCAGGCCGTCGAAGGAGAGCAGCAGGGCCGGTGGCTGGCCGGAGATCCGCAGCCGGTTCATCGCGACGTCCAGGTTCTCCATCGCGGTTCGCCGCAGCGCCCGCCGACCCACTCCGATGCGGTCCAGGTCCGCCCAGGTCACCAGGCGCTCACCGTACGGTGGGCCGAACGAGTAGGCGATGCCGATGTCGTCGGAGAACTCGTCCAGCACGTGGTCTTCGCCGAGCTGGTCATCGATGGTCGACACCAGCAACGGCAAAAACTCAGTGCTCGTCACCTGCACCCGTGAAAACCTAGTATGTGCTGGCCGGGCCGGCGACCCCGTCCAGCCGAACGCTCCGCCCGGCGGCGCGGGTACCCTACTCCCGCGTACCACAACACGCGCTCGTAGCTCAGCGGATAGAGCAGGGGACTTCTAATCCCAAGGTCGCAGGTTCGATCCCTGCCGGGCGCACAACCAGCTACAAGGGCAGCTCAGCAAGGCTGGGCGCACCTTGGGCCACAACTGCGGGGGCGGCTCCCAGCTGCTCCAGCTTCGCCCGCAGCGGCGCGGATCCGATCGGCATCCAGGCCGCCGCGCCGACCTCCGCCGTCTGGAGCGTCAGCTCGGGCGCGTCCCCGACGGTGAACGCGTAGCAGAGATCGAAGTGCCAGTGCCCGGGTTCGCCCCGCCCCGGGTTGGCGGGGATCGGGTGGATGTCGATGTCCACCGGTCGTCGGTCCAACGGCACCAGGTCACCAGCGGTCAGGCCGGTCTCCTCCTCGACCTCACGCAGGGCGGCGCCGAGCAGGCTGGTGTCGGTCGGCTCCAGGTGCCCGCCGGGCGGGAGCCAACGGTCGAGCACGTTGTGGTGGATGTGCAGGGCCCGCCCGGCGGGGTCGAGCAGGATCGCCGAGCAGGTGAGGTGGCCGGTGAAGGTCGAGCGGGAGGTGATCGCCGAGCGCTGCGCGATACCGGCGAGCAGCGGAGCGAGGCGGTCGTGCTCGGTGCCGTACCGGTCGAGGTAGTCCCCGACCGTGCCGGCGACCTCGTCCATGTCGATCATCGGTGTCTCCTCGGGTGCGACCACCGGCTAGCGGGACCGGAGTACGACATCCTTGCTGAGACCAGCCCACCCGGTCGCACGGGCATCGGCGAGTACGTCCCGCAGGCGGGGCGCGTCGACCGGTTGCTCGACGCCGGACCGGATCACGCTGACCGCGAAGCGGTCGCAGAGATAGCCCACCAGTTCCTCGTCCGCGTGCATCACCTCGCAGATCCCGGCGACCTGGCGCCGGTGCAGCAGACCGGCCATCCCTTCCAGCGCCTCCAGTTCGTGCCCCTCGACGTCGATCTTGAACAGCAACGAGTCGTCGGGTGCGAGGGTGATCCGCTCGTCCAACCGGAAGCAGTCGACGGAGACTCCCCGGTCGCTGCGCAGCCGCAGGGACGAAACCCCGGAGTGCAGGTGGAAGTTCAGGCGGGCGACGCCGGTGGTGTCGCTGGCCGCACCCTCGTGCAGCACGATGCCCGGATAGTCGCCCCCGCTGTGCCTCAGCGTCTCGCGCAGCATCCGGATCACCACGGGATTCGGTTCCACCAGGTGGAGCGCGCGCAGCCCCTCGTGGTAGCGGGTGGAGAAGGCCACCTCGCCGTAGTTCGCACCGATGTCGAGGGCGACCGTCGGGCGTAGCTCACCGGCGAGACGCCGCCAGGTGGCGACGGCGCTCCGGTCGAGGTTGCCGTGGTACATCGCCAGCAGTACGCCCCGGATGTCGGCGGGGTCCGCGTGCATCCGCACGCCGATCTCGTTGCGGAATGCCCCGGAGCGGGCGCGTAGCGCGGTGCGTTGCGCCACGATCCTGACCCGTTGACCGCCTGACTTGTGGAACGCCTGCCGAAGTACCGACCGGAAGGTTGCCAACCGAGCCTCCCCTGCTCACGCGCCTGCGCCTCACGTACGCGGCGTCCTCACCGCAACGAGGCAGGTGGGCCGGAGGTGACGCCGGGTGGGGCGTACGGCGGGGTTGGGGTTCCGGTGGGCCTCGGTCCGGGCTGGTCAGTCGAGCGGGGTCGGCGGGTCGGCCGGCCCGAGCAGGCCGGTCGAGGAGTTGCCGCCGCGGCGGCGTTCGGCTCGCCTGGCCCGCTGCTCGGCGCTGAACCGTTTGCGCTCGGCAAGGTCACGCCGCCATCCCTCACGCGCTTCGGCGCTGGTGCCCTGGACCGCGTTCTCGACCGTCGGCGGCCCGAGGATCTTGAACAGGACGTCGAACGTCCGGTCCCGGCCGGCCAGCCGGGACAGGAACGACCGCTTCGGCTTCGACGCATCCATGTCGATCCCGTCCTCTCGTCGACCAAGTGCTTGGCGCACCAATAGTTTGTACACCAAGTATCGGTCGGACAAGGGGCCAGGGTCACCTTTCCCGAACCGCCCGGGATCAGCCCTGGGGTGAACCGCCGGCGCCGGCAGCGCGGGTGGCGGCAATCAGCCGGGTGAGCGACGCATGCAGATGGAACAGTTCGTCGAGTTCCATACCGAGACGTTCGATCACCGCCGCCGGGATCTTCTCCGCCTGCGCCCGCAACGCCCGACCGGAATCGGTCAGCACCACGGCGAGCGTCCGCTCGTCCTGCGCGTCCCGCTCCCGCCGGATCAGGCCGTTCACCTCCAGCCGCTTCAGCAGCGGGGAGAGCGTGCCCGGGTCGAGTTGCAGCAACTGACTGAGGGCCTTGACCGACAGCGGCGTCGACTGCCACAGCGCCAGCATCACCAGGTACTGCGGATGGGTGAGTCCCATCGGCTCGAGCAGCGGCCGGTAGAGCGCCACCACGTTGCGCGACGCGACCGAGAGGGCGAAACACACCTGCCGCTCCAGCGCGAGCGGATCGACCGCGAGCGGGTCGACGCCGCTCCCCTCGTCGCCCATCACAGCTCCCCCGCTCACTCACCGGCGCCGCACCCCGGGCGGACACACCGGGACGAAGGCTACTCGCGGGCGTCCGGGCCACCCGGCAGGACCGTTGACCGGGTACGGCACCCGGCCAACGGCCCCACTTACGCGCCTGCGGTCAGGCCGGGAACCCGTACCGGGCCGCGTGCTCGGGGTCGGCCGGGTCGATCTGCCGGATGCCCTCGTCGGCGAGCCGCTTGTTGATCTCTTCCAGGTTGTCCCGGACGAGTTGCGCCTCTTCCTCGGTGGTCTTGCCCCGGTGCGGCTTGCCCGCGTGTTCGAGCGTGGCGTAGTCGATCCGCTCGGCGGTGACCCGCTTGGTCGCCTTCGGCGGCTTGATCCGCTCCGCGGTCTTGAGCAGCTGGGCCATCGGCACGTCGGTGGCGAGCGCGTCGAACTCGCTGGCGGTGAGCACCACCCGGCGCGGTTCACCGCCGCCGTGGCTGTCGTAGATCTCCACGACCGCGACGTCCAGCGACGCGTCGTCGATGCTCTCCACCTCGACCGACCTGGCCTCCAACTGCACCGGTCCAGCCACCAGGTCCGGGTGTTCCAGGACGACGACGCGCACGATCTCGTCGTCCGACTGGAGGACCTTGCCGCTGAAATCGGAGATGTGAACGGTCTTTCTACCCATGCGGGAAACTTCTCCTGTCGGACGGTACTGCCAGGGCCAGGGAACGAAGTTACCCGACAGGTGTGCGAACGACTTGCTAGGGCCGGCCTCCGCGCCCCCGGTGTGTCGCCCCGTCCTCCGCCTCTCCGACGTACCGACGGGTGACCCGGATCGCACAGAATCGTTTGCGAAACTCACACACTGATGTTTGAATCGAACACATGTCTGTGCAGCAGCAACGCCACCAGGGAATCCTGGAGGCACTCCAGGGACAGGGCCGAGTGAGCGTCGCCGCGCTCGCCGCCCGCGCCGGAGTGTCGGAGATGACCGTTCGGCGCGACCTGGAACTACTCGAGGGTGAAGGGCTCCTGCTCCGGGTCCACGGCGGCGCGGTGAGCACCATCTCCGGCAGCTACGAACCACCCTTCGCCGTACGCGCCCGGCTCGGATCAGAGGCCAAGACCCGCATCGGTACGGCGGCAGCCGCGCTGATCGGCGCGAACGAGACCGTGGTCATCGACGCCGGCACCACCGCCCTCGCCGTGGCCCGTGCCCTGCGTGGGCGCCGGCAACTCACCGTCTGCGCGCTCAGCGTCCCGGCCCTGGCCGAACTCGGCGACGAACCCGGCATCCGGCTCATCGCCGCCGGTGGCGACGTACGGGCCGGCGAGCAGTCCTTCGTCGGGCCACTGGCCGAACGGGTCTTCGACGACTTCCGCTTCGACACCTTCGTGCTCTCCGTCGGCGGCTTCGACCCGGAGCACGGCCTGACCGATTTCAACCCCGACGACGTACGCCTCAAGCAGGCCGCCATCCGGGGCTCCCGACGGCGGATCGTCGTCGCCGAGGGGGCGAAGCTCGGACGGATCACCTTCGCCCGGATCGGCGCCACCCCCCTCGCCGACGTGCTGGTCACCGACGGTGAAGCGGCCGAGGACCAGCTCTCCGCGCTCCGCGCGGCCGGCGTGAACGTGGTCGTGGCATGACCGGCGGCACCCGGTGGTGACCCTCACCCGGACGCCCGGGGACAGCGCCAGCGGACCCCGCCTCGCACCAGCCGCCGTCACCGCCGCCGTGGTCGCCTTCGTGGTCATCGGCGTGCAGCAGTCGCTCTACGGCCCGGCGATCCCGGCGCTGCGCGCGGCGCACGACATCTCCGCCGGCGCCGCCGGTGCCGCGCTCAGCGTCCACTTCCTCGGCGCCGTGCTCGGCGTGCTGGCCCTGCCCCGCAGCCGCCGCCGTGGCATCGCCGACGGGACGTTCCTCGCCGCCGCACTGGCGCTGATCGCGAGCGGATGCGTCGGCTTCCTGCTCGCCCCCGGTTGGCCACTTGCGCTCACCGCCGCCTTCGTCGCCGGGGTCGGCTTCGGCGGCATCGACGGGGGCGTCAACCAGGTCTTCACCGAGATCTACACCGGCGACGGCGGTGGGCACGGCATGCTCAACCTGCTGCACGGCTGCTTCGGCGTCGGCGCCATCGCCGGGCCGGTGGCGATCGGGCTCCTCCCCGGCTACGGCTGGGCCTTCGTCGCCTGCGCGGTCGGGTCGGTCATCGTGCTGCCGGTCCTGCTCGGGATCAGGACCGGCCGGGTCGCCGACCCGCGCCGTGCCGGCCGACGGGTCCTCAGCCTGCTCGGACTGGCGTTGATCGGGTTCTTCGTGCTGCACGTCGGGCTGGAGACCGGGGCCGGGGGTTGGGAGACGACCCACCTCATCTCGACCGGCCTCACCGCATCGGCGGCGGCGACCGCGACCTCCGGTTTCTGGTTCGCCTTCACCGCCGTACGGTTCGCCGTCGTCCCACTCTGCCGCCGCTTCCCGCCCCGGACGATCGTCATCGCCTGCACCGTGATGACTCCGGTGGCCGCCGTCGCGACGCTCTCCCACCCGCTCGCCCCGTGGGCGTACGGGCTGCTCGGTGTCGCGGTCGGGCCGCTCTTCCCGACCGGACTCGCCTGGCTGGGGCAACTCCGACCGGAGCTGATCCCGACCGTCGTGGCGGTCTCGATGCTGGGCGGGGTCGCGTTCCCGCCCGCGCTCGGGCTGGCGGTCGAGTCGTTCGGCCCCGGCGCCGTGCCGTGGGGGCTGGTCGGCGTGGCGCTCACCACGGTCGCCACGCTCGCCCTGATCACCGGACTGGCGTCCCGACCCGGCCCGAACCGCTGATCCGATTCCGCCGCCGGCCGGGCCGTCATCGCCGCGCGGTGCCGAACGTCATTCGCCGGGCTCATTCGCCGGGCGTCACTCCTGTGCGGAGTCGGCGCCCGGCACCGCGTCGAGCAGCACAAGCTCCTCGTTGCGCGAACGCTCCAACCCGGCGGCGAGGGCCCTGGTCCGGTCGCTGCCACCGGACTCCTGCTCCGACCGGGCCACCACCGCGCTCTGGGCCAGGTGTTCCCGGATCACGGTGACCACGCGGGGGCCGAACTCGGCGGCCGGCGCGGCCTCGAGATCGGCGATCCGAAGCTCGGTGATCATGCCGGGCATCTGGTGCCCCTCATGGATGTTCTCCTCGGCCACGTTCCCGGCGGCCAGCAACGACCGCAGTTCGGCCAGTTCGGCCCGGTGGGTCGAGGTGAGCCGGCCGGCCAGCTCGCGTAGCGCCGGTGTGGTGGCCGCACTGGAATCGAGGTACGAGAAGAAGGCCAGCGCCCGGTCGTTCATCGGGATCATCAGTTGGATGAACGCCACGTCCGTGCCGCTCAGCACCACCGGTGCGGCGGTCGCGGTCGACGCTGGCTGCCCCGCCTTCGCCCGGGACGTTCCGCGGCCCCAGCCCTGCACCAACGCCACCGCCAACGCGGTCACCACCAGGATCGTGAGCGCCCCGAACAGACGCCCGTGACCGGCACCGTCGCCGGTCGCGACACCCCGCCCGGTCACACCCGCCACCCGGCGATCCCGGCCCGATCCCCGACCTGGTCGACGCTCGGCGAGGCAGTTGTCACGGATGGGGAACCGAGGGCAGGTCGCGTGGTCATAGCGGGGCACACACCTTTCTCTCTCCGCGCAGACAATACGTGAATGACACCCGCGTCCTCGACTCGAATCCCTTATCTTTCACTTAACTCCGACCCCGGTTCCGGCCCTGTTCCGCACGTCCGCGTACGAATCCCGGAAACGGTCGGGCCGCGACGGAAAAGACAACTTCCGTCGCGGCCCGACAATCTACGAATAGCTATGTGACGGTACGTCGAACCGACCGGGCGACCGTTCTCAACCGGCGGCTTGGAAGGCCCGGCCGACCGCGGTCGCCTCGGTACCGGTACGGAACAGTCCGGACTGGTCCCGGTCGGTCGCGGGCAGCCCGAACCAGGCGTACCGGTGCACGAAGGAAAGGCCACCGAGCATCTTCGTGGCAGCGGTGAGAAACGCGGCCTGCTGCGCCTGGGTCGGGAAACGCTGGGCGCCGTCGGCAAAGTTCATCAGGGCGAACTCGGTCAGCCAGATCGGCAGCTTGTAGCGGTTGTAGACCGCCTGGATGTACTGCTTCAGCTGGTTGACCGCGTTGGTGGTGTTGAAGTCGCCGCCGTACCAGTGCAGGGTGATGAAGTCGACCCGCAGACCGCGTGACTTCGCCCCGGACATGAACCGGTCCAGCCAGCCACCCGCGTCGGCGCCGCCCCAGGCGACCGCCGGGCTGCCCAGCGTGCTGCCGGTGGCGACCAGCTGCGGCCAGAGGTCGAGCGCCTGCTCCGGCGTCATGTTCGACTGTTCACGCAGGTCCGGCTCGTTGAAACCGAGCAGGTACGGTCCGGCGGCCTTGGCGCGGGCGAGTTCGGCGGCGGTGACACTCTTCGAACCCCAGATCATCGGTACGAAGGTGGCCCCGCTCGGGGTGTTGATACCGGAGTGCTGGGTGCTCCAGGTGTAGTACCAACTCGCCTTCGAGTTGCTCAGCGCCTGACTCACGCCGCTGAACTCCCAGACGCCGACACCCTTCTTCGCCGAGGTGACCGCCGGTCCGACGGCGGGCGCCCGGCTGCTCGGCTTGGCGCTCGGCGTCGCCTTCACCGAAGGGCTGGCCGAGGCCGACGGGGTGACCAGGGGCGTGGGCGTCGGGCTGGTGCTCGGGTCGACCGGGGCCAGGCCGGCGTCAACCGCCGGCGGGGCGGCCACCGGGGGTGGTGTCGGGCCGGTCAACTTGGTCACCACCAGCGCGCCGGCCACCAGCGTGGCCACCGCGGCGGCGGCGCTGAACGGGATCAGCACCTTGCGGGCGCCGCCGGTGAAGAGGTGGCCGAGCCAGCCCGACCCGTCCACGGCGGAACCGTCGGGCAGCCCGCCCCCGGCGGCGGGCGCCTGGTGGGCGGCGGTCGCCGCGTGCGACGGGGCCGCGCCCGCGTACGCGGCGGCGGTGGAGATCTGGTCACCGAAGCTCGCCGGCAGTGGGAGCAGCGGCAGCCCGGCGAGGAGCCGGTCGATCGGAAGGAAGTCCTCGCGGTAGCGCCCGCAGAACATGCAGTCCCGTACGTGCCGGGCCAGGCGCTTGCGCCAGAGCGGGGTGGGCGTGCCGTTCCAACCGGCCGTCATGTTCCGCAGATCCGGGCAACCGGGTCGACCGCGCAGTGCCCGGACGACCGTACGGGCGGTCTGGATCTGCTCCTTCATCCGGTGGATCCGTACGGCCGCGTGGCTGACGCTGAGGCCGAGCGCGGCGGCCAGGTCGGCGCGACCGAGTTCACCGGTCTCCTCCAGCCACCACAGGGCGAGCAGTTCCTGGTCGTCCGGGTCGAGCCAACGGGTCGCCTCGGCAACCTCGCGGCGCTGGTCGGTGAGGCCGAGCCGAAGAATCGTCACCTCGGCGAAGTCAGCCGCCGGGTCGGGCACCTCGTGGATCGCGTCGATTCCGGCGTCGCGGATCAGCGCGGTACGGCGATGCTGTTCCCAGTCGCGGATCTGCCGGATGGTGATCGCCACCAGCCAGGGCCGGAACGCCCCGGGGTCGCGCAGGTCGGTCAGGTGACGGACGACCCGTACCAGGGTCTCCTGGACCACGTCGTCGACGTCGGCGTGCCCGCGCAGTGCCCGGCCGACGATGTTGTAGACGAGTGGAAGGGAGTTCGCCACCAGATCGTCGAGCGCGTGCTGGTTGCCCCGCTGGGCCGCGATGACCATCCCGGTATCGGGTACGCCCCGACCGGCTGAGGACATGGCGTCTCACTCCCCTTCGATTTCTCTTGGCTCGCGCGGCATTTCACCTGTTTGCGGCGATCGCCCGAGCGTCAGGCGCCGAAGGCCGGATCTGTTCGGCCTCTCCCTGTCAGGAGACCGGCGGGCGTCCGGCGAATTACGGAAACCTCCACGAGTTCACCGAGGAGCGGGATCAGGCAGTTCAACCGCAGGTCGTTCCCGGCATGGTGGCGGGCCGGCCGGCCTGCCGGCGCAGGCTAGGCAGCCCGTCAGCGGCCTGTCAACCAGTGCCTGCCCAACCGGCCCGAGCCTCTCCCACAGCACAGATGACAACGATCCGTTGACATTGTCGCGCGGCAGCCGGGAGCATTTTGGCATGGGGCAGACGGACGAACGGCAGTCACGGTCGCTGCGCGATCACCGGACAGCCGCAGCCACCGCCACCGCCACCGATCCCACTCCCGAGCAACTGCTGGCCGCGCTCGCGCTGCTCGACGGCGTACGCGCGGACCTGGACCGGATCGAACGCGCGCTGATCGAGTCGGCCAGGGACCGGCGGACGAGTTGGGCCCGGATCGCCGCCGCACTGGGCCTGACCTCGCGGCAGGCGGCCGAGCAGCGCTGGCTCCGGCTGCGCGGCGGGAGCGGGCGTGCCCTGGCTCGGGCACGCGAGATCCGACAGCGTCAACAGTCCGTTGACATCGGGTACGGCACCGCGATCCGTCACCTCAGAGCAGCGACGGACGCGGCGTGCCGGGAACTCGACGCCGATCCGGACTGGGACGCCCGGCACCCGCGCGCCGGGCTGGCCCGTACCAGCATCGAGGCCGCCTCGACCGCTACCCCTGGAGCGCTTTACGCGCTGGTCATCCAGGCACTGGCGGATCTGGAGGCGATGACGTCGACACCCGGCGGGGCGCTTCCCGACGACGTGCCGGACCCGGTCCGGGCAGCGCTGGGCCACTTGCGCCGGGCCGCCGACACCGCCCGCCCCGAACCCGGGCGGCCGTCCACACCGCCCGCCCCGGCGCCGGATTCGTCACCGGAGGATCGGCAGCCGCTTGACACCGAACGGCGCCGCCCCCAGGATTGAGCCCGGCAGGCTCAAGTTTGGGGGTGGTCAGCGGTGCGACTGCTCCGGGACCGGAACGCGGTTCTCTTTGTCGGGGTCTCCCTGGTCGCCGGCTTCGGCGGTACGGCGATGTCGCTCGCCGCCGGACTCTGGGCGCTCGGCCTGACCGGCTCCACCAGCCTGGCCGCCCTCGCCGCCGCCTGCGTGTTCGCGCCCAGCCTGCTCGGACCGGCGCTCGGCGTACTGGTCGACCGGCTGCCCCGCCAGCCGCTGCTGGTCGGGACCAGCCTGGGCATGGCTGGCCTGCTGCTCCTGCTGCTCGCGGTCCGCTCCGCCGACCAGCTCTGGCTGCTCTACACGGTGATGCTCGGCTACGGCGTCAGCTACGTACTGCTGGACGCGGGCGAGGCGGCGGTGCTGCCGGCGGCACTGCCGGACGACCAGCTCGGCGGTCTCAACGGCCTGCGGATGAGCGCACAGGAGGGCACCAAGCTGATCGCCCCGCTGGTCGGCGCCGCACTGTTCACCTGGATCGGTGGTCCGGCGGTCGCCCTGCTCAGCGCCGCCCTGCTCGGCATCGCCGCCGGCCTCTACGCCGCCATCCGCACCACGGCCGCGTACGTCGAGGACCGCGCCCCGGAACCCCGACCCGCTGGACGATCCCGCGACGGCGTCGACTTCCTCCGCGGCCATCGGCCACTGCGTGCCGTCGTACTGGTCGCCTCGGTCACCATGCTGATGTCCGGCCTCGGCTCGGCGGTGCTGTACGCGGTGGTCCGCGACGGCCTGCACCAACCAGCCGCCTTCGCCGGGGTGATCACCTCGGTACACGGTGTCGGCTCGATCATCGGCGGGCTGCTCGCCGGCCGACTCCTCGACCGGTACGGCGAACTGCCGCTCGCCGGCTGGGCCGCCCTCGTCTTTGCCGCCGGTACGGCCCTACGTTGCCTCCCCTGGTCACCAGCCGTGCTGGTCAGCGGCGTGCTCATGGGAGTCGGTCTGCCGTGGACAGTGATCGCGGCGATGACAGCGGTCCAGCGACGTACGCCGCACGCCCTGCTCGGCCGGGTAGCCGCCACCGCCAACTCGCTGGTCTTCGCACCCACCTCGATCGCCCTGCTGACCGGGGCCGGGCTGCTGGCCGTGGTCGACTACCGGATCCCTCTCGGCACGGCCGCGCTCGGCGCGCTACTGGCCGGTGGCTGGCTGCTGACCCGCCGCGACGCCGAACCGCTGAGCGTCCCCGCTCCCGTTCCCGCCGAACCGCTGAGCGTCCCCGCTCCCGTTCCCGCCGAACCGACCCCGGCCCCAACCCCGGCCCCGGCCACCCCGATGGCGGCTGCCCCAATCGCTCGCACCTGATACACCGATAACGACGCTCGGCGATTCGCCACACAACGGCCCCACCCCCCAGCTCCGCAACCTCCTGTGCGCCGGCCGGTTCCAGTGTTAAGAAGGGGCCCTTCCTATACAGAAGGCGATAACAAGGGGCCCTTCCTTACCCCAGGGTTGGTGGAGGTGGTGGGTGGGCAATTACCCGCGTGCGCGCCGGGCCATCGCGGTCCGGGGCCTAGTCGACCAGGGCGAAGGAGCACCATGCAGGTCTGGCCGGGGGAACGGTATCCGCTGGGGGCGACCTACGACGGCACGGGAACCAACTTCGCGATCTTCTCGGAGGTGGCCGAGTCGGTCGAACTCTGCCTCTTCGACGAGTGGGACCTCGGCGCCGAGCGTCGCGTCCCACTGCCGGAGGTGGACGCGTACGTCTGGCACGCGTACCTGCCGGGGGTGCAGCCGGGACAGCGGTACGGCTTCCGGGTGCACGGGCCGTACGACCCAGCGAACGGGGTGCGGTGCAATCCGCACAAGCTGCTGCTCGACCCGTACGCGAAGGCGATCGACGGTGAGGTGGTCTGGGATCCGGCGGTCTACGACTACGACCTGGCCGACCCGGACCGGATGTCGGAGACCGACTCGGCGCCGTTCATGCCCAAGGCGGTGGTGGTCAACCCGTACTTCGACTGGGGCAACGACAGCCCGCCCCGGACGCCGTACCACCACTCGTTGATCTACGAGGCACACGTACGGGGGCTGACCCGGCGGCACCCGGAGATCCCCGAGGAGCTGCGCGGCACGTACGCCGCGATCGCCCACCCGGCGATCATCGAGCACCTGACCCGGCTCGGCGTGACCGCGATCGAACTGATGCCGGTGCACGAGTTCGTGCACGACCACCGCCTGACCGACCTGGGGCTGCGCAACTACTGGGGGTACAACACCATCGGCTTCTTCGCCCCGCACCACGGCTACTCGGCGCTGGGCCGGCTCGGCCAGCAGGTGCAGGAGTTCCGGGCGATGGTGAAGGCGCTGCACGCGGCCGGCATCGAGGTGATCCTCGACGTGGTCTACAACCACACCGCCGAGGGCAACCACCTCGGCCCGGCGCTCTCGTTCAAGGGTGTGGACAACCGGTCCTACTACCGGCTCTCGGAAGAGGACCCCCGCTACTACGTCGACTACACCGGAACCGGCAACAGCCTAAACGTACGCAGCCCGCACTCACTGCAACTGATCATGGATTCGCTCCGGTACTGGGTGCAGGAGATGCACGTCGACGGTTTCCGGTTCGACCTGGCCGCCACCCTGGCCCGGGAGTTCTACGACGTGGACCGCCTCTCCACCTTCTTCGAGGTGGTCCAGCAGGACCCGGTGGTCAGTCAGGTGAAGTTGATCGCCGAGCCGTGGGACGTCGGCCCCGGCGGCTACCAGGTGGGCAACTTCCCGCCGGTCTGGACCGAGTGGAACGGCAAGTACCGGGACACCGTGCGCGACTTCTGGCGCGGTGAACCGGCCACCCTGTCGGAGTTCGCCTCCCGCATCTGCGGCTCCGCCGACCTCTACCAGGACGACGGGCGCCGCCCGTTCCACAGCATCAACTTCGTCACCTGCCACGACGGCTTCACCCTGAACGACCTGGTCTCGTACAACGACAAGCACAACGAGGCCAACGGCGAGGAGAACCGCGACGGGGAGGGACACAACCGGTCCTGGAACTGCGGTGTGGAGGGGCCGACCGACGACCCCGAGGTGCTCGCCCTCCGGGCCCGGCAACGTCGCAACTTCCTTGCCACCCTGATGCTCTCCCAGGGCGTGCCGATGATCGGCCACGGCGACGAACTGGGCCGGACCCAGCACGGCAACAACAACGCCTACTGCCAGGACAACGAGTTGGCCTGGGTGGACTGGGCGAACGTCGACGAGCAGCTACTGGAGTTCGTCCGTACGCTGACCGCCTTCCGCGCCCGGCACCAGGTCTTCCACCGGCGCCGTTTCTTCACCGGACTGCCGGTGCAGACCCGCTCCGCCGACGCCCCCCTGCCCGACCTGGCCTGGTACACCCCGGACGGTCGGGAGATGACCGGTGCGGACTGGGGCAACGACTTCGGCCGGGCCCTCACGCTCTTCGTCAACGGCGACGGAATCCGCGAACGCGGCCAGTACGGGCAGCGGCACCGGGACCACTCGTTCCTGCTGCTGTTCAACGCGCACGACGCGGCACTGGACTTCACCCTGCCCGGCGAGGAGTTCGGCCAGAAGTGGGAACGCGTGATCAGCACCGCCGAACCCGACCCGGACGACCCGACGGTGATCGAGACCGGGGCGACCGTACGGGTGCCGGACCGTTCGCTGGTGGCGCTGGAGAGGATGGTGTGAAATGCCCACCGGTGCCCACCGACAGGTCACGGCAACCTACCGGGTGCAGGTCCGACCCGGATTCGACCTGGACGCCACCGCCGGCCTCACCGGCTACCTGGCCTCCCTCGGCGTCACGCACCTCTACAGCGCGCCGCTGCTGACCGCCGCCCCCGGCTCGGCGCACGGTTACGACGTGGTCGACCCCCGCGCGGTCAACCCGGAACTCGGTGGCGAGGCCGCCCGGCGGCGGCTCGTCCAGGCGCTCCGGGCGGTGGGGCTGGGGTTGGTCGTGGACATCGTGCCCAACCACGCCGGGGTCGCCGTACCGGTGGCGAATCCGGCCTGGTGGGATGTGCTGCGCCGAGGTCGCTCGTCGCCGTACGCGGCATGGTTCGACATCGACTGGTCGCGTCCCCGGTTGCTGCTCCCGGTCCTCGCCGACGACGCGGGTCGGACCGGCGGGCCGGACGCCCCCGATGCCCTCGACGACCTCAAGATCGCCGACGGGGAGCTGCGCTACCACGAACACCGGTACCCGATCGCCGACGGCACCGACGGCGGCAGCCCACGCGAGGTGCACGACCGGCAGCACTACGAGCTGGTCTCGTGGCGGCGCGGCGACACCGAACTGGGCTACCGGCGCTTCTTCGCCGTCTCCGACCTGGCCGGCGTCCGCGTCGAGGACCCGGAGGTCTTCGACGCCACCCACGCCGAGGTGCTGCGCTGGGTGGCGGCCGGCGAGGTGGACGGCATCCGGGTCGACCACCCCGACGGGCTCCGCGACCCGGCCGGCTACCTGGCCCGGCTGCGGGCCGCCGCACCGGAGACCTGGCTGGTGGTGGAGAAGATCCTCGAGTACGGCGAGGAGCTGCCGGACTGGCCGGTCGACGGAACCACCGGGTACGAGGCCCTCGCCTCGGTCTGCGGACTCTTCGTCGACCCGGCGGCGGCCGGCGACTTCACCGTCCTCGACACCACCGTCACCGGCCGCCCCACCTCCTGGCCCTCGCTGATCCACCACTGCAAGCGCACCGTCGTCACCCGGCTCTTCGCCGCCGAACTGAACCGGCTGGCCCGGCTGGTGCCGGAGGTCGCACCGGAGTCGGCCCGCGCCGCGCTGGCCGAACTCGCCGCGTGTTTCCCGGTCTACCGGGGCTACCCGCCGCACGGCGCCCGGCACCTGGCGATGGCCCGGTCGGAGGCGGGCCGGCGGCGGCCGGACCTGACCGCCACCCTGGACACGGTCACCGCCCACCTCCGTGACCCCGACGACGAACTGGCACAACGGTTCCCCCAGCTCACCGGGGCGGTGATGGCCAAAGGTGTGGAGGACACCGCCTACTACCGGTGGAGCCGGTTCGTGGCGTTGAACGAGGTCGGCGGCAGCCCGGCCCGGTTCGGCGTACCACCGGCGGAGTTCCACCGTGCCGCCGCCGCCCGCCAGGAACGTTGGCCGGCCGGGATGACCACGCTCAGCACCCACGACACCAAACGCGGCGAGGACGTGCGGGCCCGGCTGGCCGTACTCGCCGAACTTCCCGCCGACTGGGCGCGACGGGTACGTGACTGGATGGCCCGCTTTCCCCTGCCCGACCCGTCGCTCGCGCACCTGCTGTGGCAGACCGCCGTCGGCGCCTGGCCGGTCGAGCGGGACCGGCTGCACACGTACGCGGAGAAGGCGGCCCGGGAGGCGGCGGCCTCGACCAGTTGGTCCGACCCGGACCCGAGGTTCGAACACGCCCTGCATCACCTGGTCGACCGGATGTACGACGACGAGGCGTTGCACGCCGAGATCAGCGCCTTCGCCGACCGCCTCACCCGGCCCGGCTGGTCCAACTCGCTCGGCCAGAAGCTGGTGCAGCTCACCATGCCCGGGGTGCCGGACACCTACCAGGGCACCGAGCTGTGGGAGAACTCCCTGGTCGACCCGGACAACCGGCGCCCGGTCGACTTCGCCGTACGCCGGGAACTGCTGGACCGGCTCGACGCCGGCTGGCTGCCGCCGGTCGACGCCAGCGGGGCGGTGAAGCTGCTGGTGGTCTCCCGGACCCTGCGCCTGCGCCGGGACCGGCCGGAACTCTTCACCGGCTACCGTCCGGTGCCGGTGCACGGCTCAGCCGCCGAACACGCGGTCGCCTTCGACCGGGGCGGTGTGCTCGCGGTGGCGACCCGGCTGCCGGTCGGCCTGGCCCGACGGGGCGGCTGGGGCGGCACCTGGCTGTCACCCTCCGTTAATAACGTGACCGAGCTGTTCACCGGACGCGTCTACAGTGACGAACGGGTCCTCCTGGCCGAACTGCTGGCCGACTACCCGGTGGCACTGCTCGTTCGAAGCAAGCCCGTGGAGGCATCATGACCGAGTTCACGGTCTGGGCACCGGAAGCGTCGCGGGTACGCCTACGCCTGGTCGGTACGGGTGACCACGAGATGATGGCCGGCCCGGACGGCTGGTGGCGCCTTGACGTACCGGAGGCCGGGCCCGGCACCGACTACGCGTACCTGCTCGACGACGGGGACCAGGCGCTGCCCGACCCACGGTCGGCGTGGCAACCCGACGGGGTGCACGGATACAGCCGGGTCTACGACCATGGCGCGTACGAGTGGACCGACCAACGCTGGACCGGCCGGCAGCTACCCGGCGGGGTCCTGTACGAGCTGCACGTCGGCACCTTCACCCCGGAGGGCACGTTCGACTCCGCGATCGAGCGGCTCGACCACCTGGTCGACCTCGGGGTCGACCTGATCGAACTGCTGCCGGTGAACGCCTTCAACGGCGAGCACAACTGGGGCTACGACGGGGTCTGCTGGTTCGCCCCGCACCACGGATACGGCGGGCCGGACGGTCTGAAACGGCTGGTCGACGCGGCCCACGCACGTGGCCTGGGAGTGATCCTCGACGTCGTCTACAACCACTTCGGCCCCTCGGGGGCGTACGCGCCGCTCTTCGGTCCGTACCTGGCGGAGACGAGCAACACCTGGGGACGCTCGGTCAACCTCGACGGCCCCCACTCCGACGAGGTGCGCCACTACATCGTCGACAGTGTGGTGATGTGGCTGCGTGACTACCACCTCGACGGGTTGCGGTTGGATGCCGTGCACGCGCTCCGCGACCATCGGGCGATTCCGCTGCTGGAGGAGTTGGCGACCGAGGTGGAGGCACTGTCGACGCATGTCGGCCGGCCGTTGTCACTGATCGCCGAGTCGGACCTGAACGATCCGCGACTGATCACCCCTCGGGAGGCGGGCGGGTTCGGGCTGCACGCCCAGTGGAACGACGACGCCCACCACGCCCTGCACACCCTGCTCACCGGCGAGGAACAGGGCTACTACGCGGACTTCGGTTCGTTGGAGTCGCTCGCCGACGTACTGGCCGGCGCGTTCTTCCACGCCGGTGGCTGGTCCAGCTTCCGGGGGCGTAGCCACGGCCGCCCGGTCGACCGGCACCGGGTGCCTGGCCACCGGTTCGTCGCGTACCTACAGAACCACGATCAGATCGGCAACCGGGCCAGCGGCGACCGGCTCTCCGCGTCACTCTCCCCGGGTTTGCAGCGGGTCGGCGCGACCCTGCTGCTCACCGCGCCGTTCACGCCGATGCTCTTCATGGGCGAGGAGTGGGGGGCGAGTACCCCGTGGCAGTTCTTCACGAGTCATCCGGAACCGGAGCTGGCCGCCGCGGTGGCGACCGGTCGACGCCGTGAGTTCGCCGCGCACGGCTGGCCGGAGACGGAGGTGCCGGATCCGCAGGACCCGCAGACCTTCGTCCGCTCCCGGCTCGACTGGGCCGAGTTGGAGAAGCCGGAACACCGCGACATGCTGGACTTCTACCGACGACTGATCAAGCTGCGCCGCAGCCACCCGGATCTCTCCGACCCTCGGCTGGACCGGATCGGGGTGCGCTACGGGGACCAGTTCCTGGTGGTCCGTCGAGGCAACTGTGTGGTGGCGGCGAATCTGGCCGGCAAGCCGCAGCGGATCGACCTGGCCAGTGGCGTACGCGCCGTGCTGTTGGCGACCGGTCCGGGGGCGAGCGTGACCCGTAACGGGGTCGAGTTGCCGGCGGAGTCCGCCGTCATCGTCGCGGTCTAGAGCTTCACTTCATTCGGGTACGCGAAAAGCCGGGCCCCCGTTCGGGGGCCCGGCTTCCGTTTCCGCTATTCGTACTGGTTACTTGGTCCAGACGTCCTGGACGATGTGGGCGGCCTGGTTCTCCCACTGCGCGTACGCGTCCGGGAACGCCGACACCTGAACCTTCTGCGCCGCCACCGTCAGCGGCAGATCCTGCCAACCGTCAACCTGCTTCAGGTTGCTCAGGAACGCCGTCGCCGCATACGTCGGGTCCGTGATCTGCTCCGGGCTACCCCAACCACTACTCGGACGCTGCTGGAACAAGCCCAGGGAGTCGTGGTCGTTCATGTCACCCAGATGACCCAGGTTCTCCAACTTCGACTCCTGCATGGAGGTGGCGACCGCGATCACGGCACCTCGCTCACCCATGCCGAGCTTCTTGGCCACATCGGTGATGGCCTTGGCGTTGTCGGTCTGGTCCTTGGAGAGGCTGATCTCCGACTGGGCACCCTGGGTGCCGTGCGGCACGAGCTTGTCCATGCCGGGCTTGCTGTCCGCAACCTGGGCGACGGTGGTCATCGCCGGGGCGGTGTGCACGGCCGGGGACGCGAACGCGTGCGACGCGGGACCGGCGACGGCGCCACCAACAAAGGCGAGGCCAGCGATACCCAGGGCGGTCTTACGAACGAACGAAGCTTCGGTAACAGCGGTGAAAGTCGTCTTCACGATGGTTCACCTTCCAATCGGGGGTACCGAGGCGCACACAAGAAAGGGGGGAAACAGGTGCGTCACTCGGGAAGAAGTACGAGGCCACAGGCCCTCATGAGGCGGGGGACACCTCGGCGCTGCTCCGGTCGTACGCGATGTATAACGACCCCACCCCCGCCAACATTCCGCCGATCATGCCCCGAACCAAGTCGATCAAGCCCGAAAACCTCGCACCGGGGACAGCCCGGCCGACCTGCGATCACGGCCGGAGCAGGCGGAGCCGTTGAGGACGCATGGCCGCCCGGATGGGGCGAATGTCCGAATATTGCCGGTGCCCCACCGCCTGTACCGGCTGCGAACAGAGGCATCCCCACCGCCGGCGCCTATGTCCGGCTACTTGCATATACTGCCAACGCGTATATGCTCCCCACATGACCGAGCCTCCCATGCGAGAGCCCACCTTCATGATCCTCACTGCCCTGGTCGAGGGCCCCCAGCACGGCTACGCGATCCTGACGGAGGTGCGACGGATCTCCGGCGGACGGGTTGAGCTCCGCGCCGGCACGTTGTACGCGGTGTTGGATCGCCTGCGCGCCGACGGGCTGGCCGAGGTTGAACGCGAGGAGCTGGTGCAGTCACGCATGCGCCGCTACTACCGACTCACCGCACTGGGCGTCCGGCGCCTGGCCGAGGAAACCAGCCGACTTCGCGACAACGCGGAAGCCGCCACCGTCCGGCTGCGACGCGCCGGCCTGCTGCTGGAGGGTGGCGCGGCATGACCCTGGAACAGACCTACCGTCGACTGCTGGCCTGCTACCCGTGGGAACACCGCCAGCAGTACGAGGAGGAGATGCTCGGCGTACTGCTCGACGACGCCGGTCCGCAGCAGCGCCACCCCCGGGCGCGTGACGTGCTCGACCTGCTCTCCGGCGCACTGCGCACCCGCACCCGGTACGCGCTCACCAACCTGTCCGGGCAACCGTGGCGGGAGGCTGCGGCCGTACTGGGCCTGCTCGCCCCACTGGCCCTGTTCGCGTACGCCGGGCGCCTCGTGCTGCTCAACCTCACCGTGGCGGCGACCAGGGGTTACTTGGCGGAGTTCAGCGCCCTGCTGACCTGGCGGTCCTGGGCTCCGGTGGCCGTCTGGCTCATGGTGGTGATACTCGCCGCGACCGGTTGGCACCGGACGGCAGCCTCACTCGCGTGGGCCGGCACCGCCCTCCAAGCGGTGCCAGAGGCTGGCGACTACGGCAACTACCAGTCGGTTTCCAGCTCGTGGACGGTGGCGCTCGCCGTGGTGGCCGCAGTAGCCCTCACCGTCGCGGCACCGCGCTCGGGCGCGACCTCGCTCGGACGTCGGTGGCTCGTCCCGCTCGCGGGCGCGGCGCTGCTCGTCGGCGCACCCACGATCACGGCCATCGTCTTGCCGAACCTGTGGACCGGGAACCTTCGCACTCCGTGGATCTTCACCAACAACGTCACCTATCTGGAGGCTCTGCTACTCGGCGTCGGCTACGCACTCGGCGCCCTCACCGTGTTGCTCACCCCGGCACCGCTACGACGGCGCCTGCTCGCGCTGCTCGCTCCGGTCGGCGCGACGCTGCTGATCACCCGGATCGGGTTCGGAGACCGGGGCTTTCTGGCCCGTACGTCCAACGGGGAAATCCCGACCGGCCTGAACCTGGCGCAGTGGTTGGCGCTGGTCCTGATCCCGCCACTGACGCTGGCGGTCGCGGTGGCGGTGGTGCACCGGCGGGAACGGTCTCTGCGCGTACCCGCCCTCAGCCGCGTCGTGGATCGGCAACCACCGTCCGCCGAGCCGGGACCAGCCTCGTAACCATCGATAACGAAAAGCGCCCCAGGAGCTAGCCCGCGATCCCGGCCGGCCGAGGCTGGGGCACGTCGGTACGGGGAGCCGGCGCTGGCCCGTACCCGCCGAGCAGGCGTTCCATTGCCCGGCGGGTACGGGCCAGCGCCTCACGGTCGCGGTGCAGCCGCAGCCCATGGTTCAGCGCCAGCATCTGACCGACCAGCTCGAACACCACCTGGTCCGGGTCGGTCCCGGCGGGCAGGTCCCCGTCGGCGACGGCGAGGCGTACGTGCAGGCGCAGGTCGCGTTCCCAGAGTCCGACGAGTCCGGCGACGGCGTCGCGTACCGGGCCGTCGCGGTCGTCGAACTCGCTGGCGGCGGCGGTGAAGAAGCAGCCACCGGGGAAGACCTCACGCTCCACGTGCGACACCCATGCCGCGCACATGGCGCGCAGGCGAGGCAGTCCGGGTGTGACGCCTTCGGTGTCGCCGGACGTTTCGCGGAAGAAGATCTCGGCGGCGGTGTCGACGACCGCCAACTGGAGGGCTTCCTTCGAACCGAAGTGGCCCAGCAGTCCGGACTTGCTCAGCCCCAGGTCGGTGGCGAGCCGGCCGATGGTGAGCCCTTCGAGACCTTCGACCGAGGCGACCTCGACACCGCGCGCCAGGATCGCGGCGCGGGTCTGACCGGCTTCGGCACTGGAACGGCGAGGGCTCACGGCGATCACTATAGCTAGCACCAAGACATTTAGCGTACGACCGTTCGGACGCTATAGTCCGGTGACACCACACCGACCCGAGCCCCCGAGGGAGCCCCCCGTGCTCTACCTGATCGTCAGAGCGCTGCTGATTCCGCTGGTCCGACTCATCTACCGGCCCGTCATCGAGGGCCGGTCGAACGTACCGATGCGGGGCCCGGTGATCCTGGCGAGCAACCACCTGTCGTTCTTCGACAGCATCGTCATCCCCCTGATGGCGCCTCGACGGGTGGTCTTCCTGACCAAGGCGGAGTACTTCCAGGGCCGTGGCCTACGGGGGCGGCTGGTGCGCTGGTTCTTCACCGCGATCGGTTCGGTGCCGGTGCAGCGCGGAGCCAACCGCGCCGCGCAGGCGTCGCTTGACGCGGCCCTGGAGGTGCTCACCGCCGGTGACGCCTTCGGCATCTACCCCGAAGGAACGCGCTCGCTCGACGGGCGGCTCTACCGGGGCCGGACCGGTGTCGGGTGGCTGGCGTTGACCGCCCGCGTACCGGTGGTGCCGGTGGCGCTCAAAGGCACCGACCGCATCCAACCCGTCGGCAACCGGCTGCCGAGGATCAGCCGGGTGACCATCCGGTTCGGCACTCCGCTGCACTTCGGCCCCGAGCACGGCGAGGCAACCTCCGCGATGGACCGGCGCCGGGCAACCGACGAGATCGTACGGGCGATCGGCGCCCTCTCCGGCCAGGAGTACGCCGCCAGCTACAACGACCCGGCCAAGGTGTAGCTACCCTGCAAGCGTGGGCAACCAACAACTGCTCGATGTCGGCGGGATACAACTGGGTTACCGGACCTCGGGCGATCCCGACGCGCCCGCGATGGTGCTGCTGCACGGCGGTGGCCGCGACGGGTCGACCTGGGACGCGACGCTCACCGGGTTCGCCGACCAGTGGCGGGTCTACGCCCTGGACCTTCGCGGACACGGGCTCAGCGACCGGCCAGGCCGCTACTCGGCCGAGCTGATGCGGGACGACCTGCTCGGATTCCTCGACGGGCTGGGGCTGGGTCGAGTAACGCTGATCGGGCACTCACTCGGCGGCGTGGTCGCGTACCTCTTCGCGGCGGCGTACCCGGATCGGGTCGAGGCGTTGGTGCTGGAGGAGACACCGCCTCCGGTCCCCCTCGGCCTGAACGTTCCGCAGCGCCCGGACGGGCCGCTCCCCTACGACTGGGCCGTACGCCCTGCGGTCATCCGGCAGCTCAACGCGGCAGATCCGAGCTGGCGGGAGGCGCTACCGCGGATCACCGCGCCGACCCTGGTCATCGCCGGAGGGTCGGCCAGTCACCTGCCGCAGGATCAGATCGCGGAGATGGCCGCCCGCCTGCCGGCTGGTCGGCTGGTCACCATCCCGGCCGGACACCAGGTCCACGGCAACCAACCGGCCGAGTTCGTCGCCGAGGTCCGAGCCTTTCTGGGCACGGACACCAGGATCAGCTGACTTCCGGGTACGCGAAAAGCCGGGCCCCTGGTCGGGGCCCGGCTCGTGTTCGCTGTGCTTGTGCTGGTTGCTTACTTGGTCCAGACGTCCTGGACGATGTGGGCGGCCTGGTTCTCCCACTGCGCGTACGCGTCCGGGAACGCCGACACCTGAACCTTCTGCGCCGCCACGGTCAGCGGCAGGTCCTGCCAGCCGTCGACCTGCTTCAGGTTGCTCAGGAACGCCGTTGCGGCGTAGGTCGGGTCGGTGATCTGCTCCGGGGTACCCCAGCCACTACTCGGACGCTGCTGGAACAGGCCCAGGGAGTCGTGGTCGTTCATGTCACCGAGGTGACCCAGGTTCTCCAACTTCGACTCCTGCATCGAAGTAGCGACCGCGATCACCGCACCACGCTCACCCATACCCAACTTCTTGGCCGTGTCAGTAATGGCCTTGGCGTTCGCGAGCTGATCCTTGCTCAACGAGATCTCCGACTGGGCACCCTGGGTGCCGTGCGGGACGAGCTTGTCCATGCCGGGCTTGCTGTCCGCCACCTGGGCGACGGTGGTCATCGCCGGGGCGGCGTGCACGGCCGGCGACGCGAACGCGTGCGACGCGGGACCGGCGACGGCGCCACCAACAAAGGCGAGGCCAGCAACACCAAGAGCGGTCTTACGAACAAACGAAGCTTCAGTAACAGCGGTGAAAGTCGTCTTCACGATGGTTCACCTTCCAATCGGGGGTACCGAGGCGCACACAAGTAAAGGGGGAAACAGGTGCGTCACTCGGGAAGAAGTACGAGGCCACAGGCCCTCATGAGGCGGGGGACACCTCGGCGCTGCTCCGGTCGTACGCGATGTATAACGACCCCACCCCCGCCAACATTCCGCCGACGGCCCCCGCAACCAAGTCGATCAAGCCCGAAAACCTCGCATACCGAACTCCCAGGACGGCCGTCGTCAACATTTCGACGGCACACGAAAGGGGCCACCCATCCCGGATGGCCCCTTTGGGTCGCGCAGGTAGCAGACGAACCGCTACCACCGAAACGGCTAGCGCCCCTCCTGCGGAGCATGCTCCGGTTGCTGAGGGGCGACCGGCTGTGCGGCCTGATCCCGCTTCTCGCTCCAGCTCTTCACTGCCCGGACGGTGAGCAGCACCGGAAAGATGAAGGCATAGAAGAAGATCCGGTAGGTTCCGCCTTCGAACAGGAACTCCAGGTAGAAGCCGTAGCCGAAGAATCCAAGACCGACCACGACGGTCAGTACGCGGGCCCCGACGCCCTGACCACTGAGCGCCGCACCGACGGCGACGAGAAGCAGTCCACTGACCATGAGCAGGATCGTGTAGGCATCAAACATGATTTCCCCGTGGTAGTCGCTTGATCAACTACCGCAACCTAGGGGTCTCCGGGCCAGGGGGCAAGATCTTTACAGGGTGCCCATCGCGACACTCCAACCGCAGCAGCACAGACGCCGCTGGCCGGGCCCCCTGGAACGGGGGCCCGGCCAGCGGCCGTTCTGCTGTCTGTCCTACCTGGTTGCTTACTTGGTCCAGACGTCCTGGACGATGTGGGCGGCCTGGTTCTCCCACTGGGCGTACGCGTCCGGGAACGCCGACACCTGAACCTTCTGCGCCGCCACGGTCAGCGGCAGGTCCTGCCAGCCGTCGACCTGCTTCAGGTTGCTCAGGAACGCCGTCGCGGCGTAGGTCGGGTCCGTGATCTGCTCCGGGGTACCCCAACCCGACGACGGGCGCTGCTGGAACAGACCCAGGGAGTCGTGGTCGTTCATGTCACCGAGGTGACCCAGGTTCTCCAGCTTCGACTCCTGCATCGAGGTGGCGACCGCGATCACGGCGCCTCGCTCACCCATGCCGAGCTTCTTGGCCGTGTCGGTGATGGCCTTGGCGTTAGCGAGCTGGTCCTTGCTCAACGAGATCTCCGACTGGGCACCCTGGGTGCCGTGCGGCACCAGCTTGTCCATGGCCGGCTTGTCACTGGTCACCTGCGCGACGGTGGTCATCGCCGGGGCGGTGTGCTCGGCCGGGGCCGCGAACGCGTGGCTCGCGGGACCGGCGACGGCGCCACCAACAAAGGCGAGGCCAGCAATACCAAGAGCGGTCTTACGAACGAACGAAGCTTCAGTAACAGCGGTGAAAGTCGTCTTCACGATGGTTCACCTTCCAATCGGGGGTACCGAGGCGCACACAAGAAAGGGGGGAAACAGGTGCGTCACTCGGGAAGAAGTACGAGGCCACAGGCCCTCATGAGGCGGGGGACGCCTCGGCGCTGCTCCGGTCGTACGCGATGTATAACGACCCCACCCCCGCCAACATTCCGCCGATCATGCCCCGGACCAAGTTGATCAAGCCCAAAAACCTCGCACCGGGGACATCCGGCACGGGTGACGAGACGTGTCCGCTCCGGGTGCCTGCCCCAGCAGGCCCGAGGCGTTCACTCGAGCCGGACCCATCCCGTCCCCGACCCGGACATCGGGGTGACTACGGGATGATCGCGTCGACGTAGCCGCCGTCTACGCGTACGGCCGCGCCGGTGGTGGCGGAGGCGAGCGGGGAGGCGAGATAGGTGACCAGGTTGGCGATCTCCTCGGGCTCGATCAGCCGCTGGAGCAGGGACTGCGGGCGGTGCAGCCGCATGAACTCGTGCTGGGCCTCGTCCCACGGCAGGCTCTTGTCCACGAGTTCGTAGACGAAGTCCTCCACGCCGCCGGTGTGGGTGGGCCCGGCGATGACCGCGTTGACGGTCACACCGGTGCCGGCGGCGGCTTTGGCGAATCCCCGTGACACACCGAGCAGGGCGGTCTTCGAAACCCCATAGTGGATCATCTCGGCGGGGATCACGACCGCCGAGTCGCTGGCGATGTACTGGATCCGGCCCCAGCCGCGTTCGATCATCCCGGGAAGGTAGGAACGGCTGAGCCGGACCGCGGCGAGCACGTTCACCTCGAAGTAACGACGCCACTCCTCGTCCGAGATCTCCAGCGCCGGTCGGGACCCGAAGATGCCGAGGTTGTTGACCAGGATGTCGACGGCCGGCAGCAGGTCGAGGGCGCGCGCCGTACCCTCGTCGCTGGCGACGTCGGCGGCGACCTCGACCACGTCCGCCTCGGGGACCGAGGTACGCAACGTCTTCGCCGCCTCCTGGACGCTGGCGGCGGTACGACCGTTGATCGCCACCCGGGCGCCGGCCCGGGCGAGACCGGTGGCGATGGCGGCGCCGATGCCCTGCGTCGAACCGGTGACCAACGCGGTCTTACCGGTGAGGTCGATGTTCACGGTCATGGCCGTCCTTCTCGTCATGCGTCCCGCGCCGCCCCCGGTTCGGGCGACGTTTCCGGCAATCTGCACCGTAACCTCGCCGGCGGTATCCGGCAGGGCGAGCGATGACAGAGCGGGCCCGCTCCCGGCCGAGCAGTCGGGACCGACGGCGGGTCAGGAGCCGGGTCGACTCGGTGGCTGAGGCGTCGACGGTGGCTCGGTGGCCAGGGCATCGGCGCTGGCCTGACGTTGAGCGGTGGCGAGCAGTGCGCGGGCGGGGGCGCCGAGACGCCGATCGGCCGGGGCGGCGATCGAGGTACGGAAGACCGGGCCGTGCCGTACGGGTATCAGGCGCAGGTCCACGTCCTTGACGATCGCGCTCGGGGGCACGAAGGCGATGGCGAGCCGGTGCCGTACGAAGTCGATGAGGCTGCCCAGGTCACCGACCTCGTAACGGACGGTGCGGGCCACCTCGGCGGCGGCGAAGGCGCGGTCGGTGGCGATCCGGTTGCCCCAGTCGGGCGGGGTGTCGACGAACGTCTCGTCGGCCAGGTCGCCCAGTTCGACCTCGGCGCGGTCGGCGAGCGGATGGTCGGAGGCGCAGACCAGCGGCATGTTCTGGGCGTCCAGCGGGAGCAGGTCCAGCCCGGCCGCCGATCCGGTGGGCAGCGCCAGGTACGCCAGGTCGAGGCGTCCGCTGCGCAGGTCAGCCGCGTGCGCGGCACTGGCTCCGACCCGCAGTTCCACCTCGACGCCGGGGTGTTCGGCCCGGAACTCGGCGAGGAGGCGGGCCACGCTCACCGCCGAGGCGCGCTGGGCCTGCATCATCCCCAGCCGTACGGTCCCGCGCAGACCACCGCGGAGCTGGTCGACCACCTCACGGGCGCCGGCCGCGGCGGCGAGCGTACGGCGTGCCTCTGGCAGCAGTAGCCGGCCGGCGTCGGTGAGCTGGACCCGGTGCGTGGTCCGTTCGAAGAGCGGCACGCCCAGTTCCCGTTCGAGGTTTCGTACGGCGGCGGAGACAGCGGACTGGACCACCCGGAGCCGGTCGGCGGCCCGGGTGAAGCTGCCCTCTTCGGCGACGGCCGTGAAGGTGGCGAGGTGCCGGAGTTCCATCCTCCGTGTTTATCACGGATCAAGATAATCGATAGAAGTTTTCTTCGTGGCCGGCGATTACTTACCGGACCATGATCGGAGTCGACTCACACGGCTTCAGACGAGGTGCTCCGAACATGTCCTCAACCAGCACGAACCTCAGCGCCGGGCGGTCGGCACGCGCCCACGGCCGAGGTTTCTGGGCGGTCGCGCTCGCCTTCCTGGCGATCATGGCGCTCGGCACCCTGCCGTCCCCGTTGTACCCGCTCTACCAGCAGCAGGACCACTTCTCCACGTTCACCATCACGCTGATCTACTCGGCCTACGCGGCCGGGGTGTTGGTCAGCCTCTTCACCGCCGGGCACATCTCCGACTGGCACGGCCGGCGTCGAGTGCTGGCCCCGGCGGTGGCGGTCAGCGCCCTCAGCGCCCTCGTCTTCCTGCTCTGGCCGGAGCTGCCCGGCCTGGTCGTCGGCCGGGTGCTCGGCGGCATGGCCGTCGGGGTGGTGGCGGCCACCGCGACGGTGTGGCTGGCGGAACTGCACCGCGCCCACCGCCCGGACGCCTCGCCCCGGCGGGCACAACTTGTCGCGTCCGTCGCCAACCTCGGCGGCCTCGGGCTCGGCCCGCTGATCGCCGGCCTGCTCGCCGAGTACGCCCCGCACCCGCTGCGACTGCCGTACGTGGTGCTGCTGGTCGCACTGGCGCTGGCCCTGGTCGGCGTACTGCTCTCCCCGGACAGCCGGGAACTGCCGAACCCCCGCCCCCGCTACCGGGCGCAGCGAATCTCGGTGCCGGCCGCCGCCCGGAGCCGGTTCTACGCCGCGCTGGCCGGCGCGTTCCTCGCCTACGGCGGTCTCGGCGTGCTCGTCGGGCTCTCCGGCACGTTCCTCGCCGGCACCCTGCACCACCCCTCCCGGGCGCTCGCCGGTGCGGCGGTCTTCCTGGTCTTCGCCGCCGGTGTGGCAGTCCAGCTGACCACGCTCAACTGGTCGATCCGGCGCAGCCTGGCGGTCGGCATGGTCGGCCTGGTGGCCGGCGTCGGTCTGCTCGTGCTCGCCGCCTGGCTACCCACGCCCAGCCTGACCGTCTTCCTGGTCGGCGGGGTACTGACCGGCGTCGGGGCCGGGGCGCTGTTCAAGGGCACGCTCGGCACCGCGGTCGCCATTTCCAACCCGGAGAGCCGCGCGGAGGCGCTGGCCGGGCTCTTCCTCGCCGGCTACCTCGGGCTGTCCGTACCAGTGATCGGGATCGGGATCGCGTTGCAGCACGTCAGTGCACGGGTGGCGCTGCTCGGCTTCGCCGTACTCGTCACGCTCGGGGTGGTGGCGGTCGCCCGCCGGCTGCTGGACGACCCACGCCCGGCCACCGCGGTCCGGCCCGTGGTCACGACGCACTGATCCGGGGGGATCGGCCCCGACCGGCCGGGCAGCGTGGCCCGGCCGGTCGGCGAACAGGGGCGGTGCACCCGCGTCCCCGGGGCGCCACCCCTGTTCGCCGTGGGCCGCCTACCCGGTACGCCCGCCGGTGGCGAGTCGCTGCCGGTGGGCGGGCGACTCGGTCCGGTCCAACCACCACTGCGAGACGAGCAGCGGGACGGTCCAGCCGACCCAGGTGGTGATGCCGGCGATCGTCCAGCTCAGCAGTTCCTCGCTGCCGCCAAACGTGGTCTCCAGTTGCGGCGCGAGCGCCAGGTACGCGAAGACGCCCCAGATCCGGTTGGTGATGATCGAGGCAGTGAGCGCGAAGCTGCGGATCATCCAGCGCCGGTGGTCGGCGTAGCGTCGCTGGCGGGCCATCCGGTAACCGACGACGGTGCAGGTCAGCCAGAGCGCGGCGAGCAGCACGTTGCTGACCCGAGCCACCGGCCCGTAGGGGCTGACCGCGCCGATGGTCAACGCCATGATCCCGGCCGGCAGCACGCCGCCGAAGACGTACACCCGGCCGATGACCCGGTGCGCGGTGCGGTAACGCTGACGGAACCAGGGCCAGATCTGGAGGCAGGCCGTCAGCAGCGCGATCGAACCGAAGGTGACGTGCCCGACCAGGATCGGGTAGTGGGCGGCGGTGAGCCACTCCGGCTGCGGCACCCGGGACTGGGTCGGGTCGAAGGTCAGGTACGGCGGCAACGAGAACGCCACGAAGACGATCGACAGGACGGCGAGCGGGGCGATCCAGGGGCGTCGCCACCAGCGGCGTGGCCTGCGGCTCGGTGCGGGGGTGGGCGGCTGGTCGGGCTGGGGACCGGTGCTGGGCGTCTCGGTGATCGTGGTCATGGCGGGGCTCCTGTCTGCTCGCCGGCAGCTGCGGAACGCGGAGGGATCGCACCGGCGGGGACCTGATCGGAATGTTGCCGAGTACGGCGTACGCGATGCGTATGCCGTACGCACTGCGTAGGGTATACGCATCGCTAGGATGATCGCATCCAGGAAGGTGGCGGAGATTTGGCTTCGGCAGACAGCGACGACGAGATCCCCCGGAGCCTCCGGGTCCTCTGGGGACGGACCGACCGGCGCCCCCGAGCACCGCAACCGGCACTCAACCTGGACCGCATCGTCGCCACCGCCATCGAGATCGCCGACACCGACGGCATCGGCGCACTCTCCATGGCCCGCCTCGCCGAGCGGCTCGGCTGCGCCACCATGTCGCTCTACCGACACGTGGCCAACAAGGAAGAGCTACAGGTGTTCATGATGGACGCCGCCCCCGGCGATCCGCCGGACATCCAGACCGCCCCCGGAGACTGGCGCGCCGGGTTGGAGCGCTGGGCCCGGGAACTACAGGCCGTCTACTACCGACACCCGTGGATCCTTCAGATCACCGCCGGTCACCCACCACTGGAGCCGGGTCAGCTCGCCTGGCTCGACTGCGGTCTGCGTACGCTCACCGGCACTCGACTGGACCCGCAGGAAAAGATGAAGGTCATCCTGCTGGTGCTGAACTACGTACGGGGAGAGGCGCAGATCGCCCTGACCCTGCATCAGGCAACCGGCCCGGAAGACCACACCGACCACGATCGGCAGATTTGGTACGGGCGGATGCTGACCAAGCTGGTGGACGCCGAGCACCTTCCCGCGCTGGCCGAACTCTCCACCGCCGGCACCTTCGATCCGGGCAGGCTCGAAGCCCACCAGCCGCCGTTCGACTTCGCCCTGGCCCGGATCCTCGACGGCCTCGAAGTCCTGCTCCGGTCCGAGACCTTGCCCCCGGGCCGCCAGGCGGGACCGTGACGGGGACAAGACTTCCCCGCCCCGGTGCACCCGGCGGAAGCCGCCCGGTCAGCTCCGGACGAGCTGCTCGCGAGCCGAATCAAGTGCGAAGCGCATCGAACCGGCCGCCCCGTCGGGCCGCCAGCCCTCGGCCAGACCGGCCCGGACCACCCGCTCGACAACTGCCGGAGTGATCGGCTCCAGCTCCATCACCTCGGCGATCCGCTCGGGCGGCGCGGTGATGATCAGCCCGAAGTTCAACCACGGGTCGTCGAAAGCCACCCGGACGTCCAGCCGGCAGCCGCGCCCGTTGGCGCCGCCCCACACCCGGAGTTCCACGTGGCTCTCCCCGCCCGAGCGGACCAGCCAGCGGTAGTCGGCACCATCAACATGAATCCGGCGCAGCCTGCGTCCCATCCGGCCACAGTAGATGGACAAACCGAGGGACCGCACCGTCATTTGCCGTCCCGAACTTCGTCGCTCCTTTCGTCGCGCATTCCGTCGCGCATTCCGTCGCGACGAAGCACCAGCAGGTCCAGCCGGTCCACCACCGGGGTGGCATCCGGGCCGGCGACCCGGGCCGCCGTACGCATCCGGTCCAGACCTGCCGCGTACGCCGCGTCGCTGATCAGTTGCAGCGGCGTGTGCGCCGCGCGGCGCAGGTTCGCCACGGCCTGCGCCAGGGAGGCCGCGCTCACCTGCGGGACCTGTTCGAGCGCGACGAACTCGAACCCGGCCGTCGTGAACGTGTCGCGGACCTGCTCCACACTCGGATAACCGTCCAGCACCCGGATCGCCTCGGGAAAGTAGCGGAACAGGGTGATCTGCTCGTGCCGGCCGGCGAACGCCGAACGGATCAGCACCGGAGCACCGGGGCGGAGGACCCGCCGCAGCTCCGCCGCCGCCGCGCCGAGGTCGGTCACGTGGTGGATCACGGTGGAGATCCAGGCGCCGTCGACGTACGCGTCCGGCAGGGGTAGGGCGGCGGCGTCACCGGCCAGCATGCCCGGAAAAACCGAGCGGGCCCGCATCTCGGCCGACGGCTCCACCGCGACCATTTCGATCCCGTACCAGTCGGTGAAGAGGCGGGCCCAGGTCCCGGTCCCCGCGCCGAGATCAAGCACGCGGGTCCCGGCACGGGGACGCAGGTGCCGGGCGACGGCCTCCCGCCAGTGCGCCGCCGCGTCCGGATCGAGTTGCCGATTGGCGGCAAACGCCTCGGCCTGCTCGGCCGCGTACTCCGTCATGCCCATCGCCGCTCCCCCACTCGCTACGGGTAGTCGCTGACCTCAGACAGGTTGCTGTCGGGTCGCGCGGGTAGATCGTTCGCACCGCTGCGTATCTTTCGCGGCGCCCAGGGTGCTCGCCGTCACCACACTCCGGTCGAGCCGTCGGTGAGTTCCCGCAGGATGTCGATGTGACCGGCGTGCCGGGCGGTCTCGTCGATCATGTGAACGTAGATCCAGCGCAGCGAGACCGCGCCCATCTGCTCATGGCTGCCGGTGTCGTCGAGGGCGTACCCGGCGGCGGTCTCCCGCGACCGGGCACACTCTCGGGAGTAGTCGTCGAGTAGTTCCGCCATGCTGGTGTGCTCCACCGACCAGCCACCGTCGGCGTCACCGGGCGGTGTGGGCCGACCGGCGAGATGATGCTGGAACCAGTTGCGTTCGACCACGGCCAGGTGGCGCAGCAGCCCGGCGAGGGTGGTCTCGGACGGGACGAGCCGACGCTTGGCGTCGGCGTCCGACACGTCGTGCAGCTTGGTCACGACGATCCGGCGGTAGAAGTCGAGAAAGGATTCCAGGACCTGGCGTTCGTCCGAGGTGACGACAAGTTCCGGTCCGAACGGCGGCGTGAGCGGCATCGTCTCCATACGCCACGTTAACCCCTCGCCCCGCGCCATGCCCGCCCGCGGCCACCTCGCCCACGCCGCGCCCGCACCCCGCCGCGCGGCGGCGGCGTTAGGAAGGGCCCCTTCCTATACAGAAAGCGATAACAAGGGGCCCTTCCTTCGTCAGGCGACGGAGGCGAGGTAGGCAGCGGTCTTCGCCGGGTCCATCAGCCAGTTGGCGTAGTCGGAGGGGTCGGAGAAGCCGTTGGCGAACCGGCGGGCAACCGTCTGATTGGCCACCGCGGTACCGAGGATCTGCTGTACGTGCTCGGGCAGCGGCGCCAGCATCGCGTTGGTCCAGTCGGTGACCGGTGCCCCGGACCGCTCCCAGAAGTCGGCGAAGGTCTGTTCCATCCACGCCCGGTCGAACGGCTGGTCACCGTGGCTGACGATCGCCGCGAGGTACGCGGCGGCGCACTTGGCGGCGGTGTTGCTGCCCTGCCCGGTGATCGGGTCGTTGGCGATGACCACGTCGGCCATGCCCAGGACGAGTCCACCCGACGGCAGCTCGGCCACGGGGTGCCGGACCGTCGGGGTGTACCGGCCGGAGAGGGTGGCGCGGGCGTCGGTGAGCTCGACCTCCGCGCAGCGGTCGTACACCCAGGGGGTGTAGCGACGGGCCAGCTCCAGGGTGAGCTTGAGCTGTTCGGCCGGGTCGAGCCGCTCCTGCCACAGGTCCAGCGGGCCGTCCGGGACCGCCTCCCAGAACAGGATGTCGCAGGGGCCGCTGCGGGTCAGGGCGGGGATCACGAACAACTCCCCCAACCCGGGTACGGCGTTGAAGCCGACGTTCGGCGCCGGGAACCGGGGGTCGGGCGCCAGCCCGTGCACGTACGAGACCGCCAGCCCGCGCTGCGGGGCGGTGTGTGGGGAACGGGCCGTGTCGCGGTCGAAGACGCCGACGAGTTCGCCCTTGCCGGCGGCGACCACGGTCAGGTCGTACCGGCCGATCCGGGTGAGCCCGTCCAGGTCGGCGGTGGTGACCCCCTGGTAGTGCAGGATGCCGCCGCGCTCTTCGAAGAGTTCCAGCCAGGCGGCCATCTTCACCCGTTGGTCGGTGCTCTGCGCCGGGTCGTCGAGCGGGGCGATGATGCTCAGGGCCCGTTGCCCCGGGGGCGCGGAGAGTGAGACGTGGAAGCCGGCGATCTGCGGCGCCTGGTCGTCCCAGAGGTTCAGCCCGTACGCCCGTTCGGTCTGCAACGCCTGGTGGAACATTGCCTGGGTGCTCATCACCCAGCCCTCGCGGATCTCCTCGGGGGTCCGCGCCGACATCAGCGTCACCTGGTAACCCTCGGCCAGCAGGCTGAGACCGAGTTGCAGGCCGGACTGTCCGGCACCGATGATCAGGATCTTCCGCATCGTCTTTCTCTCCCAGGGGTGGTAGGGGCTATCGGCCGGCGGCGGCCGGGGCGGGGCCGGCGGGGCGGGGACCGGCCACGGGTACGGCGGGCCGGTGGACAGGCCGTCGACCGCCGGTACGGCGCATGGTGTGTTCCACGACGGTGAGCAGTGCCCGCGCGACGGAACCGGTGTCCCGGGCATCGCAGCTGATCACCGGCACGTTCGGGTCCAGTGCGAGCGCGCGTCGTACGTCGGCGAGTTGGTGGGTGAGCCGGCCGTCGAAGAGGTTGACGCAGACCACGAACGGCAGGTTGCTGTCCTGTTCGAAGTAGTTGACCGCCGCGAACGACACGTCCAAGCGGCGGGTGTCGACCAGCACCAACGCGCCGACGGCGCCCCGGCACAGGTCGTCCCACATCGGCCAGAACCGGGCCTGTCCGGGCGTACCAAAGAGGTAGAGGACCAGGTCGTCGGCGACGGTCCGGCGGCCGAAGTCCATGGCGACGGTGGTGGTGGTCTTGTCGATGCCCGGGTCGAGCCGGTCGACCGGTTCGCTGGCGGCGGTCATCCAGGCTTCGGTGTTCACCGGTGGGATCTCCGAGATCGACCCGACGAAGGTGGTCTTTCCCACCCCGAATCCACCTGCGACGACGATCTTCGCCGAGGTGACGGGTGGCGGCTCAGGCGAGTTGTAGGAGGCCATCGCGGAGTCTTTCCAGAAGCCGGGAATCAAACGGGGAGGAGTAGGTCTCGGGGTGGATCTGCAACCGGTTGGTGGTGGCGAGGTCGTCGATGACCACCCGGGTCACGCCGAGCGGCATCCCGGAGTACGCGGAGAGTTCGGCGACCGAGGTGGTACGCCGGGCCCGGTCGTAGAGCGACCTCGTCTCCGGCGGCAGGCCGGCGGCGAACCGGGGGTCGTAGTACGGCACCGAGATCAGGGTGTGTACGAAGAGGCGCTGCCGGGTGCGCGTACGGCCGCCGGTAAGCACGTAGGGTCGCACCTTCCAATGTGCGGTAGCCACGGTGGCGATCGCTCCCTCGAGAGTGCGCGGTCGGGGTCTGGTTCGGGCGCGGGTACGGGCTGACCCGCTGTCGGCCCGCGTACGCGACGTCCGCTGCGGCGGTGGTCAGCCGACGCGCTGGCCGGCGGCGGTACGGCGCTGGAGGTCGCTGCGGACCTGCGGGCTGAGCAGATGGCCGACCGCGCCGACGAACTTCGTCATCTGGTAGGCGACCACCCGAAGGTCGCAGCCGCTGGTGGCGGCGACCGCGAGACCCGCCGAGTCGCCCACCCGCATGAAGAGCAGGTGTCCACGGGGCAGGCGGACGGTGAGGTATTCGGAGAGTCCCAGGTCGAGCAGGGCGGCGCTGCGGTCGGCCATGCTGATCAGGCCGGAGGTGAGCGCCGCCAACTGGTCGCCGAGGTCGCGGGAGACCATGTCCGAGGCGACGAGTTGCAGCCCGTCCAGGCTGACCAGCAGCGCGTGCGTCACCCCCGCCGTCTCGGTCGCGAACCGCCCGAGCAGCCACCCGAAATCCTGTGGGGCCTGGACTCCGGCCGGCGGGCGGGGCAGGTCACTGCGCGGGCTGGTCATCACGATGTCCTTCGTCGCTGGGGTGTGGTTGCTGCCCGTCGCGGGAACCGGCCGCGAACCCGTCACGGAAACCGGTGGCGAAGTCGAGCGTCTCGTCCGGCCAGGCGAGCTGGTCCGATCCGACCGTCGGGCCGGTCGGTGCCAGGGGCGGGGCGGGCAGGTCGCCGCGGAGGCTGGCCGGTTCCCGCCGGGGCAGGCCGTTCGGGCTCGACCCGGTTCCGGCCGGCGACGGTCCGCTGCCGTTGACCCGGGGCGCCGGGCCGTCGGCCGGCTGCCGCGACGGCTGATGCGGCGCCTGATGCGGCGCCTGGTGCGGCGGCTGGTGCGACGCGAATCCCGGCGGGGTGAACCGGGGCGGGGCGGACGGTGCCCGAACGGACGGGGGCTGGACGGCCGGTGCCGGGGCGGACGAGAGCTGGTCCGGACCGGGTCGGGCCGGCTGGACGGGCTGGGTCGGATTGGGTCGGACCGGCTGGCCGGACGAGGTCTGAGCGGGTCGGGCCGGCGGAGGCAGGGACGCGGGTCGGGGCAGCGGGGGTGCGGCGGGCCTGGCCGCTGCGGTCGGGGGCAGTGCCGCCACGGGCCGGACCGGTGGGGGCGGGGCGGGCGACAGGGCGTGCGGATTCGGGGCGTCGTGCGAGGAGGGGATCTCGCAGAGCAGCCCGGCGGGGAGCAGGGCGGTCGCCGTGGTGCCGCCACCCGGACGTGCGGTGAGCCGTACACCGATTCGGTGCGCGGCGGCGAGCCGCTGCACCACCAGCAACCCCAGCCGGTTCGCGCTCGCCGGGTTGACGGCGTGCGGTGCCGCACTGGCCAGCATGGCGTTGACGTCGGCGAGTTGCCCAGGGGTGAAGCCCAGGCCGGTGTCCTCCACCCGCAGCAGCACGCTGCCCGCCTCGGTCAGGTGGGCCGAGACGGTGACGGGCATGGACGGCGGGGAGAACCTGGTCGCGTTGTCGAGTACCTCGGTCAGCACCCGGATCACGTCGTCGGCGGCGAAGTCGACCACGGCGAGGTGGGCGATGACGCCGAGGCGTACCCGGGGGTAGTGCTCGATCGCCGACGTCGCCGCCCGGGCCACGTCGATCAGCGAGGTGATCTGACGTCCGGCGTCGTCGACCGGCCGACCGGCGAGCACCAGCAGGTTCTCGGCCTGCCGACGGATCCGGGTGTTGGCGTGGTCGATCCGGTAGAACTGGGCCAACCGGCCGGGGTCCTGTTCGTCCGCCTCGACCTCGGCGAGCTGCCCGCCGGTCTGGTACGCGGCGGCCAGGATGCGGAGTGCGAACTGCTCGCAGAGCGCCGGCCACGCCTGCGCCGCCGTGAACTGCGGTCCAGCCGGATCCCGATCGAGGGCGGACGTGGGTCGAACGGACTCGGCGCCGTCCGCCGGTGCGGCGTCGAAGATGTCGGCGGCGGTCGGGTCGAGCCACCGGGCGACCCGACGTCGCAGTCCACCCGGCCGGTTCATCGCAGGACCTTTGAGCAGCACATATCCTGTTCTTCCGGATCAGTGATGAACTCACATAGGGCACGGCATTTATTTATGCTTCGAGGTTTTTGTGCCATAGCTCGGTGTAGCTAATCAGCCCCACTCAGGAACGGCAATAGGGGCCGGCGCTCCACACGTGGTGCATACCCCTAGGGGCAGGACATCGATGATCGACGACGCCACCGGGATTAACTTTGTCCGGTCTGCCGGCCTCCGGGGCGCGCAGCGGCGACACTACCGGGATGGGAGTTCTCCGCATCAATGGCACAACAGCGCTGGTCACCGGTGGTTCGTCGGGCATCGGCGCGGCTGCGGCCCGGCAGTTGGCCGGCGCGGGCGCCCGCGTCTTCCTCGCCGGCCGCGACGCCGCCAAACTCACCGACCTGGCGGACCGGATCGGCGGCACGGCGGTGATCGGCGACCTCACCGAACCCGCCGGAGCCGCCGAACTGGCCGACCGGGTCCTGACCGAGGCGGGGCGGGTCGACGTACTCGTGAACAACGCCGGGCAGGGCTGGGCCGGCTCGTTCACCGGCATGGACGAGCCCGAGATCGCCCGGATGGTGGCGCTCAACCTGACCGCACCGCTCCTGCTCACCCGGGCCGTACTCCCGGACATGCTGGCGCGCGGACGCGGCCACCTCGGCTTCGTCGGCTCGATCGCCGGCCGGCTCGGGGTACGGGACGAAGCCGTCTACTCGGCGACCAAAGCGGGGCTGAGCGTCTTCGCCGACAGCCTGCGACACGAGACCGCCGGGCGCGGAATCGTGATCACCGAACTGGTGCCTGCGGTGGTGGACACCCCGTTCTTCGTACGCCGGGGTCGCCCCTACGACCGCCGCTCCCCTCGCCCGGTCTCGGCCGAACGGGCCTCCGCCGCGCTGCTCACCGCCATGTTCGCCGGCCGCCCCGAGGCGTACCTGCCGCGCTGGCTCTACCTTCCGGTGGCGATCCGCGCCACCCTCCCCCGCACCTACCGCCACCTCTCCCGCCACTGGGGCTAACCCCCTTCCCCCTCGATCTAGGGCGTATCCGCGCCGTAGGAGATCAACCGACGCGGATTTGCCCTAGATCGACGAGGTGGGTGGGCGGGCGGGCGGGTGGCCGGGGGGTTAGCTGGTGGAGCGGAGGGCGCGGATGGACTGGGTGAGGGAGTTCATGGTGGCCAGGACGGCGGTGGGCTCGTAGCCGCAGTGGGCCATGCAGTTGGCGCAGCGGGAGTCCTTGCCCCGGCCGTAGCTCGACCAGTCGGTGGTCTCGATCAACTCCTTGTACGTCTTGGTGTAACCGTCGTTCATCAGGTAGCAGGGGCGCTGCCAGCCGAAGAGCGAATACGACGGGATCGCCCAGGCGGTGCACGGGAAGTCGATCTTGCCCTCCAGGAAGTCCAGGAAGAGCGGCGAGTGGTTGAGCCGCCACTTGCGCCGCCGCCCGTCCGCGAACGCCTTGCGGAACATCGACCGGGTCTCCGTCACCCCGAGGAAGTGCTCCTGGTCCGGCGCCTTGTCATAGGCGTACGCCGGGGAGAGCATCATCTGGTCGACGGCGAGTTCGTCGTTGAGGTAGTCGAGCACCTCGATCACCGTCTGCGGCGTGTCGGTGGAGAAGAACGTGGTGTTGCTGGTGACCCGGAAGCCACGCCGCTTGGCCTCCCTGATCGCCTCCACCGCCTGGTCGAAGACGCCGTCCTTGCAGACCGAGGCGTCGTGCCGTTCCTTCAGGCCGTCGATGTGCACCGCCCACGAGAAGTACGGCGAGGGCCGGAACTTGTCCAGCTTCTTGGTCATCAGCGCCGCGTTGGTGCAGAGGATGACGTACTTGCGGCGCTTGACCAACTCGTTGACGATCACGTCGATCTGCGGATGCATGAGCGGCTCACCACCGGCGATGGAGACCATCGGCGCCCCTGACTCCAACACCGCGCCGACCGCCTGCTCCACCGGCATCCGCCGCTTCAGCACGTCGGCCGGATGCTGGATCTTCCCGCAGCCGGCGCAGGCGAGGTTGCAGGCGAAGAGCGGCTCCAATTCCACCAGCAGCGGGAAGTACTTCTTGCGGCGCAGCTTCTGCCCGATCAGATAGCGGCCGACCCGGATGCTCTGACGCAACGGCATACTCATCGCGGACGTTTCTCCTTTGGCAGGGTGAAATGCACTTCCTCCGTGCTGGTCGTACGTTCCCGTACGGCCCGCGCGCCGAGCCCGACGAGCGCCGCCACGGTCTGGTCGACCAGGTGCGGCGGAGCCGACGCACCCGCGGTGACACCGACCGTGCGGATACCGGCGAGCCAGCGCAGGTCCACCGCGCCGACGTCGTCGACCAGGTGGGCCGGGGTACCGGCGCGCCTCGCCACCTCCACCAAACGCAACGAGTTGGAGGAGTTCGAGGATCCGAGGACCAGCACCAGATCCGCCTCGGCGGCGATCGCCCGGAGCGCGACCTGGCGGTTGGTGGTGGCGTAGCAGATGTCGTCCGAGGAGGGGCCGGTCAGGGCCGGGAAGCGGCGGCGCAACACGTCCAGCACCCCGCTCACCTCGTCGACCGCGAGCGTGGTCTGGACCAGGTAGGAGACCCGGTCGGGGTCGGCGACCTCGACCCGCTCCGCCTCCCCGGGGCTCTGCACCAGGGTCACCCGTCCCGGCACCTCACCGAGCGTGCCCTCGGTCTCCTCGTGCCCGGCGTGACCGATCAACAGCACGGTACGGCCCTGTCCGGCGTACCGGCGGGCCTCGTTGTGCACCTTTGTCACCAGCGGGCAGGTCGCGTCGATCACCGGCAGCCCTCGGTCGGCGGCGGTCCGGCGTACCTCGGCGGAGACGCCGTGGGCCGAGAAGACGGTGACGGCGCCGTCGGGCACCTCGGTCAACTCGTCCACGAAGACCGCGCCGCGCCGGCTCAGGTCGTCGATGACGTGGGTGTTGTGCACGATCTGCTTGCGTACGTACACCGGTGGGCCGTGCCGGTCCAGGGCCTGCTCCACCACGGTGATCGCCCGTTCCACCCCGGCGCAGAACGAGCGGGGTGCGGCCAGCACGACCTGTTCGAGGCTGGTCGCCCCGGCCCACTCCGCCAGACCCGGGCCGACCCGGGTCAGCGCCCGCAGCGCGGTCGCCACCCGCCCCAGGGTGGCGGCCCGGAACAGCGGCTCCGGTGCCACGTCGGCGATCACCCGTACGCAGGCGGTGGGGCGGTCCGGCGGACCGGCGAGCAGCGCGGAGGACTCGGTGTCCACGGCGAGCGCGCCGGTGGCGGCGAGTCGGTCCCGGTCCGCGCCGTCGACCAGCCGGTCGCTGCTCACCACCGGGCCGAGGTGGACGGTCAGCCCCTGCCGGCGCAGTGTCGCGGCGAGCATCGGCGCCGAGGGGCAGGGCAGTCGCTCGTCGCCGGTCCGGCCGTCCCGGCGTACCTCGGTGGCGACCACGACGTCGCCAGGGCGCAGTGCCGGGTCGAGACCGCCGGCGATGCCGGCCACCGCGAGCGCCGAGGTGCCGCCGTAGCCGGCGGCGGCGCGGGTGGCCCGGGACAACCCGCGACCGGTACGCCGCAGCGGCGCGCCGGCCGGCAGGGCACGACGCAGCGCGCGGGCCTCCATCCGCATCGGCGCGAAGAGCACCCAGTCGCCGGACAGGTCGGTGCGTTCGCCGAGTCCGGTCACCCGCGCCCCCCGCTGATCGCGCCCACGTCGGCGTTGGCCCCGACGGTGGCGCCGTCCCGGCCGGTGGCGCCGTTCCGGGCCGCCGAAGGGTGAGCGGCCCCGACCCCGACGCTCTCCCCGGTGGCGGAAGCGGCGAGGATGCGGCCGAGGGCGCTGACCGGGAAAACGAGCCGGTACAGGTGGTAGTTGATGTAGAAGTCGCCCGGGAAGCCGGTGCCGGTGTACTGCGGCTCGTCCCAGGTGCCGTCGGGGCGCTGGGTCGCCACCAGCCAGTCGATGCCGCGCCGGGCCGGCTCGCTGTCGCCGTGGCCGGTGGCGTGCAGGGCCAGCAGCGCCCAGGCGGTCTGCGACGCCGTCGAGGTGCCCCGGCCCCGCCAGGACCGGTCTCGGTAGGACCGCATGTCCTCGCCCCAGCCGCCGTCCGGGTTCTGCGCCCGGTGCAACCAGCCGACCGCGCGTACCAGCACCGGGTCGTCGACCGGGAGGCCCGCCGCGACCAGCGCGGGCACCACCGCACCGGTGCCGTAGACGTGGTTGGCGCCCCAGCGGCCGAACCAGGAGCCGTCGCGTTCCTGAGCCCGCAGCAACCAGGCCACCCCGCGCCGGACCGCCGCCGAGTCGGACGGCCCACGGGCGCAGAGCGCCTCGACCACGTGCGCGGTCACGTCCGCGCTGGGCGGGTCGATCACCTCACCGAAGTCGCAGAACGGCAGCTCGCGGGCGACGGTACGGGTGTTGTCGGCGTCGAACGCACCCCAGCCGCCGTCACGCGACTGCATGCCGCGCAGCCACTGCTCGCCCCGGTCCAGCGCCGCTGGCGTACGCGGGTCGTTGCCGCCGCGCCGCAACGCCATCAGCACCTCGGCGGTGTCGTCGGTGTCCGGGTAGCCGTCGTTGTCGAACTCGAACGCCCAGCCGCTCGGCGGCAGGTCGGGCCGGCGTACCTGCCAGTCCCCACCGACCCGGATCTCCTCGTCGAGCAGCCAGCTCTGCGCGCGTACCAGGGCTCGGTGGTCGGCGGGAAGGCCGGCGTCGGCGAGCGCGATCACCGCGAGCGCGGTGTCCCAGACCGGCGACTGGCACGCCTCCAACCGGCGCAGTTCCCCCTCCGGGCTGGCCTCCCGCACGGTGAAGCGGTCCAGGCCGGCGAGCCCGGTCCGGAGCACCGGGTGGTCGAGCGGGTAACCCAGCAGGTGGAGTGCGATCAGCGAGTAGACCCACGGCGGTTGGATCCCACCCCAGGAGCCGTCCGCCTCCTGCCGCGCCACGATCCACTCGGCGGCGCGGCGCAACGCGTTGCGGCGTACGGACCGCAGTGGCCGCCGCTCGTAGCCGCGCAGCGCCCCGTCCAGCCGCTGGAACCAGCCGGTACGGCTGCGCAGCGACGTCGACGGCGGCGTCGGGCGTACGCCGGTCCGGAGTTCGTCCAGGGCGAAGCCGAGCGGGCGGACCGGACGCAGCGCCCGCACGATCGACAACGGCACGATGGTCTGCCGGGCCCAGCAGGCGAAGTCGTAGATGTTCAGCGGCACCCAGGACGGGAGGAGGACCACCTCCGGTGGTACGGCGGGGATCCGGTCCCAGGGCCACTCGCCGAACAGGGCCAGCCAGATCCGGGTGAAGACCCGACTCAGTTCGATCCCACCGTGGGCGAGGACGAACTCGCGGGCGGTACGGAGGTGTTCGGCGTCGACCGGGTCGCCGGCGAGCCGCAGCGCGGCGTACGCCTCGATGGTGGTGGAGAGGTCGCCGGGGCCGTCGTGGAAGTTGGCCCAGCTCCCGTCCGCCTGCTGCTGGCTGCGGATCCACCGGGCGGTGGCCTCGGTCTCCTCGGCGGTACGGATGCCGAGGAACTGCCGCATCAGCAGGTCCTCGGCCTCCATCGTCACATTGGTGGCCAGCTCCCCCTGCCACCAGCCGCCGGGATGCTGCGCGGCGAGCAGGTGGTCGCGGGCCCGGCCCAGGGCGTCGACCGCCCGCCGCTGCCGGTCGTCGACGGCGGCACCGGCCGGCGGGTCGAGCGTGGCACCGGCGGACTCGATCCCGGGCACCACGGCGGCGTCGACCGCCTCCGCGACCGCCAGGTCGACCGCCTGCGCGACGTCGAGTTCGACCACGCCGTCGGCGTTCGGGGTGGCGATCGCCTCGTCGACCGGACCGGTCCCCGGGCCGACGTCGGGTTCGGCGCCCATCAGTGGTCCCGGCCGGTCATGAACCGGGCGATCTCCACCAGCTCCCGGTGCACCTCGGCCAGGGCGTTCGCCTCCGGCCCGTCGCTCGCGCCGACTTCGGTGAGCCGGTCGAGCTCGGCGAGGGCCTCGGTGAGCAGCCGGTCGGCCTCCTTCTCGGTCCAGTCCCGGGCACCGGTCTCCTCGATCAGGTCGGCGGCCAGGGCGAGGTCGGCGGTGGAGAGCTCGCCCGGGGTGGCGTACAGCTCCTGGAGCTGCTCACTGGCTGTTCCGCCGGCGGTGAGGGCGCGGACCACCGGCACCGACTTCTTCCGGGCGACCAGGTCGGCCAGGACCGGTTTGCCGGTGACCGCCGGCTCGCCCCAGATGCCGAGCAGGTCGTCGACGAGTTGGAAGGCGAGGCCGAGGCGGTCGCCGTAGAGGGCCAGGCCGAGGGTGAGGGCCGGCGGGCCGCCGCAGACCACCGCGCCGAGGGTCGCGGAACAGGAGAGCAGCGCCGCGGTCTTGTCCCGGGCCATGGTCAGGCACTCGTCCAGGGTCACCGTCACCCGGTGTTCGAACGCGACGTCGGCGGCCTGGCCGGCGATCAACCGCCGGACCGCGGCGTTCAGGTAGCGCAGCCCCCAGGTGCCGCCGTGTCCCGGCATCGCCGAGAGCACGTCCCCGGCGAGGCTGAGCATCGCGTCGCCGGCCAGGATCGCCGGGCCGATGCCGAACGCGGCCCAGGCGGTCGGCCGGTGTCGCCGCTCCGCGTCCCCGTCGATGACGTCGTCGTGCAGCAGGGAGAAGTTGTGCACCAGTTCCACCGCCACCGCACCGGGCAGGGCGTCCTCCGCGGTCTTGCCGGCGGCCCGGGCGGAGAGCAGCACCAGGGCCGGTCGCAGCCCTTTGCCACCGCCCCGGGTGGTCGGTTGGCCGTCGGCGTCCCAGTAGCCGAGCTGGTAGCCGGCGGTGAGCCGGGTGCGTTCGTCGATCCGGTCGAGCGCCGCCCGGATCTCGGGCTGCACGAGTGTGTCCACCTCGGCCAGGAAGCCAGGCAAGGTCATGGTCATGTCGGCGCCTCCGTCGTACTCGATCTCGACCCGAGATGGGCGAGCACGACGTCGGCGGCCTGCCGGCCGCTGCGTACCGCGCCCTCCATCGTGTCCGGCCATCCGGTGTCGGTCCACGCCCCGGCCAGCGCCAATCCGGGCAGCCGGGTTCCCGCCGCGGGCCGGTCCCGGCGGGTGCCGGGCCCCTGCCGGAAGGTCGCCCGTGGTTCCCGCGTCACGAACACGTCCCGTACCGGGGTACGCCGGGCCGCGGGAAAGAGGTCGGCCAGCGCGTCGAGCTGGGCCCGGCCGAGTCGTCCGGCCGGTGTCCGCAGCAGCGGTTCCGCCGCCGAGATCGAGGTGACCAGGTACTGGCCGGTGCTGCCGGGCGGGGTCCGGTCGAAGACCCACTGCACCGGGTTGTCCAGCGCGGCGGCGAACTCCAGGTCGGTCACCCGCCGCTGGTAGCGGACGTGCACGTTGATGATCGGCGCCGCACCGAGCCCGGCCCAGCGTTCGCGGTCGGGTGCTGCCTGTGCCGGGACCAGTCGGGCCGCCTGCGGGTGCGGTACGGCCAGCACGACCGCGTCGGCGGTGAGCCGTACCCGGTCGGCGGTGATCTGGAACTGACCCTGGTCCGGGACGATCTCACGCACCTTGACCCCGGTGTGGACGGTGCCGCCGCGTTCGCGCAGCAGCGCCCCGGCCGGCTCGCCGTGCAGTTCGGACAGGGGCACGGTGGGGCGGCCGATGTCGCCGGCGTCGGCCCGGTCGAGCAGGCCGGTCCGGAACACCCGCGCGGCGAGCGCGAGCGACGCCCGGTGCGGCGGCGCGTTCAGCGCCGCGACGCAGATCAGCTCCCACAGCCGGCGTACGGTCGGTGCGTCCTGCCCGTGTCGGGTCAGCCAGTCACCGAAGCTGATCTCGTCGTTGGCCGGGTCGTCCGGGTCGACGCCGCGCAGCGCGGCGGCACCCCGGATCGCGGCGATCCGTTGCCCGACCCGGAGCGGCCGGTAGTTGATCAGGGCTGGGAGCAGGTGCGCCGGGGCCGGCAGCCGCCGGGTACGGGTGAGCAGGTGCGGCGGTACGCCGACCCGCAGGATCGGCACCGCGAACACGTCCTGCAGGTGTGCTCCGCCGCTGGTGCCGAGCTGGTCGAGCAGTTGCCGGTACTCCCGGTAGCAGCGGAGGAAGACGTGCTGGCCGGTGTCGACGACGAGATCGCCCCGGCGGAAGGAGTAGGTGGCGCCGCCGAGTTCCGGCCGCGCCTCCAGCAGGGTGACCCGGGCCCCGGCGTCGACCAGCCGCAACGCGGCCGCGATGCCGGCCAGGCCGCCTCCGACGACACAGACCTGTTCTCCGTTCACGCGCTGCTCCGGGTCATCGCCCGCGCCGCCACGTACGCCTTCTGCCAGCCCGGCAGGGAGACCCGCCGCCGGGTGACGGCCTGCGGGTCGGCCACGATCCGGGCCAGCAGCCGGTGGTAGATGCCGGCCATCGCGGCGACGCAGGCGGCGCTGCGCCGGTCCAGCAGCGGCAGCAGCCGCAGTCCGGTGCGGTAGTAGCGCTCGGCCCGCTGGGCCTGCCAGCGGACGAGTTCGGCGAGCCGCTCGGGCGGGTCGGCGAGCCCGCCGTCGATGCCCGGGGTGAGGGTGCAGCCGAATCGTTCCAGGTCGACCCGGGGAAGGTAGACCCGGCCGTCCCGCCGGTCCTCGACGATGTCCCGGAGGATGTTGGTCAACTGCAGGGCGATGCCGAGCGTGTCGGCGAGTTCGCTGGCGACCGCACGCGGCACGGTCGGCCGGACGTCGAAGACGCCGAGCGAGAGCCGGCCGATCGACCCGGCCACCTGCCGGCAGTAGCCGACCAGGTCGTCGAAGGTGTCGTACCGGGTGCCGCGGACGTCGGCGAGGCAGCCGTCGACCAGTTCACCCAGGGCGTCGATCGGAATCGGCAGTCGACCGCCGGCGTCGGCGAGGGCGAGCAGCACCGGGTCGCCGCCGGCCTCCGGGAGTTGACGCAACGCGGCCCGGACCTGGTCCAGTCGGGCCAGTTTGGCGGCCGGGGGCAGGTCGCCGTCGCCGATGTCGTCGATCCGGCGGGCGACCGCGTAGACGGCGCAGAGCGCGCCGCGCCGCTCGGGCCGGAGCAGCCGGATGCCGTACGAGAAGTTCCGCGCCTCGGCGCGGGTGATCCGCTCGCACTCCCGGTAGGCCAGGTCGAGTTCGGAGGGGACCGTCGAGCGGCCCGCGGCGCTCATCCGGGCCTCGCGATCAGGGTCTTGAGCCACTGCCCGGCGGTGCCGGCGCGGGTCGGCCGGGGCACCCGGGCTAGCGGGTCGTGGTCGGAGCGGGAGAGCGCGGCGAGCGCGGCCCGGCCACCGGCGAGGTAACCGGCGACCGCCAGTCGAGCCCAGCCGTGCAACGTACCGACCAGTGGGGCGCCCGCGTCGAGTGCGGCGCGGGCCCGTTCCGCCTGCACCCGGATCACCGCGCGCAGCGCCGGGGAGGCGTACGGCGCGGCGAGGTCGGCCGGGGTGACGCCGTGTCGGGCCAGGTCGTCCTGGGGCAGGTAGATCCGGCCCCGGCCGTAGTCCTCGGCCACGTCCTGGAGGTGTTCGATCACCTGGAGGGCGGTGCAGATGTGGTTGGACTGGGCGATCCGCCGGGCCGACTGGGCGTCGAAGATGTGCAGCACCAGTTCGCCGACCGGGTCGGCGGAGAGGTGGCAGTAGTCGACCAGGTCGGCGTACGTGTCGTAGCGGTGGACGACCTGGTCGCGTTGGTTGGCGGCGATCAGGCGGCAGAGTGGTTCGAGCGGCAGCCGCCGGTCGGCCACGGTCGGGGCGAGTCCGACCAGGACCGGGTGGGTGGGCGGGACACCGTCGTACATGGCCCGTAGTTCGTCCTCGAACCGGCGCAGCGTCGCCGACCGGGTCGCCGCGTCGTCGTACGGGCCCGGTCCGCCGGGTTCACCGCCGGGGTCGCGGGCGGGTTCGCTGGCCGGGTCCCGCGCCGGTTCGCTGAACGGGTCGAGCGCGGGTCGGCTGGACGGGTCGACCGGTGGCCGGGCGGGCGGGTCGGTGGCGGGCTCACTGAACGGGTCGAGGGCGGGTTCGCTGTTCGGCTGCTGGGCCGGTTCGTCGCCCAGGTCGTCGACGTAGCGGGCGTACGTGTAGAGCGTCAGCAGGTGACGGCGGATGGTTCCGGGCAGGATCCGGAGCGCGACCGGGAAGTTCTCGCCGGAGAGCGCGGTCTGCGGGATCCGCCGCTGCGCGGCCGGGTCCCCGGACGGTTGGGCGGCTGGATCTCCGGGCGACTGGCTGGAGACGTTGCCGGTCAATTCGAGCACATGCAGCCTCTCGCGCAGAGTCCACCTGTCGACGCGAGCCGGCCGGACCGCCGCACCAGATGTCAGTAACCCATCACTCGCGCTAAGTAGTCGTGACTGAGCGTACCCAACTTCACCCGCCTGGACGGTGAGGCCGGCGAAGTCTGTTTCAGGTTCCGCCCGGGCCGGGCTACTTGGACCGGGTGGTGCTGGCCAGGGAAATCCCAACGATCATGAGGATCACGGCGATAATCTCGATCACCAGTCGGGGGCCGTCGGTGGAGAGCGTCTCGTGGAACGCGAACACTCCGATCATCACGCCGCCGAACGGGTCGAGCAGGGTGATCGCGGTCAGCGGGGCGGCGATCGGCCCGCTCTGGTACGCGTTCTGGTTCAGCACCAGCGCCGCCGCGCCGACCACGATCAGCGCGTACAGGTGCCAGTCGGCCAGCAGTGTCCACGGGTGACTGGTCAGGTCCTCGCTGATCGTCTTGAGCAGTGCCGCCGCGACCGCGTACAGCAGCCCGGTGGCGATGCCGAGCAGCGTGCCCCGGTGTGCGTCCCGGGCCCGCCAGGCGCCGAGCAGGCAGATCGCGATCAGGCCACCGGCCACCACGCCCACCCCCAACCAGGCCAGGGTCGACGGCTGCTCGACCCCGGCCCGTGGGTTGGCGGTGATCAGGAAGGCGGCCAGGCCGACGATCGCGACCCCGGCCAGGATCAGGTCCTTGGCATGGGGCCGGCGTTTCTCCAGCGCCGCCTCCAGCGGAATCGCCATGAACAGGCCACTCATCAGCAGCGGTTCGACCAGCGCCAGCGGACCGAACCGGAGCGCGACGGCCTGGAGACCGGTGCCGATCGCGTCCGGGATGCCGCCGAAGAGCCAGAGTGGGCGGTGCAGCAGCCGGATCAGCAACCTCGGGTCGCCGGCCCTGGTGGGCTTCTCCTGCTTTGCGGCGTGCTGTTCCAGCGCCGAACTGAAGGCGAAGAAGAGCGCCGAGGCGAGGCCCAGCAGGACCGCGAAGAGGGTCACCGGGTCAGCCCGCGCTGTGGCGGCCCGACCTCACCTGCGCCGTCCCGGCGCGGTGGGCTGCTGGGCGTGGTGGTGGGCGTACCAGTTGAGCGCGGCGACGGCCAGGCAGACCAGGACCCCGGCGCGACGGGCCCGACGACCGCGCCGGCCCCGGGTGAACACCGAGGACTTGGGCAACGGGACCGGGGGCTCGGCTGCCCCCCGGGCCACCTCGGCCACCACCTCCGCCGGATCGGACCGGAACAGCGCCAGCCCGGCTTCCCGCTGCCGCTGCCCGCGTACCCCGTCGGTGAGTTCGACCAGGGCGGGCCCCAGGTCGTCGGCGCGGCGTACCCAGGTGACCATCCCGGCCTCCGCCATGGTGACCGCGTTCGCCCGCCCGTGGCCGGGGATCGGGCGGTAGGTCGCGACCGGGAGCCCGCTCGCCATCGCCTCCAGCGCGGTCAGCCCGCCGGCGTTCTCCACGAGTACGTCGGCGGCGTGCAGCAGGGCCGGCATGTCGTCGACCCAGCCGAAGACGTGGGCCTGCCCCTGCCGACGCAGCCGGCGGTAGAGCGCCTCGTTGTGGCCGCAGACCACGACCGGTACGGCCGTCCCGGTCCGGGCGATCTCGGCTGCGGTCGTCGCGACCTCGCCCACTCCCCAGGAACCGGCGACGAGAAGGGCGAGCCGCGCGTCGGTCGGCAGGCCGAAGCGTTCCCGGGCGTGTCGCCGGGCCTGTTCCGTGCCGGGGCCGAAGCCGGCAGAGACGAGCCGGCCGACGACCCGTACCTCTGTGCCGCCAAGCGCTCTGGCCTGGTCCCGCGTGCTCGGGTGCGCGGCGCAGTAGACGTCGACACCGGGTGAGACCCAGAGTGGGTTGACCGCGAAGTCGGTCAGGTAGGTGATCACCGGTACGTCGAGTTGGCCCTTGCGGCGCAGCGGGCCGAGCAGTTGGGTGGCGATCGGGTAGGTCGAGACCACCGCCCGGGTGTCCGGCCCGACCAGTTGTCGGACCTGCGGGCGGACCGGGCGCAGCAGTGCCCGGGTGATCGGGCCGGCGCCGGCGAAGCCGCAGCCGATCGCGAACAGGGAACCGTAGATCCACGGGAACCTGCTCAGCATCCCGTGGTAGGTGCCACGGAGCAGCTTGCCGAGGCCGTACGGGAAGATATCCGCCAAATCCCGACAATCTACCTGGAATCCGCGAGTACGGAGCCGATGTGCCAGCTCACGGCTCGCCCCTTCGTGCCCAGCCCCCGCGCTGGCCGAAATGATCACCACTCGGGCCGGCCGTTCCGGTGTGCCCCGTCGTCGCCCGGGCGGAACCCCCGCTCCGGCGTACGGGTCCCAAGCCGCCGGCCTCGGCGTGCCGCCATTCGGCTTGGCCGCCGGGCGCGTCTCGCGCCACCCGCGAATCAGTCGCATCCGGCCATCTACCCGAACCTGGTACGAAGAATCCTCGGGATCCGCATCCGGCCCGGATATCTCCCCCGCCCCGTACCCGCCCTCAGGCAGAGCGGATCCCGGCACCAGCGATCATGGGTAGATGCCCCATCTCGGACTGGTTACCCTCGTCGTGCGCGACTATGACGAGGCGATCGCCTTCTACGTCGACCGGGTCGGCTTCCGGCTGGTCGAGGACACCCCGCGCGGCGACGGCACCCGCTGGGTGGTGGTCGCCCCGGTCGGCTCGACCGAGACCGCGCTGCTGCTGGCCCGCGCCGCGAACCCGGAGCAGGCCGCCCGGGTGGGTGACCAGGCCGGCGGACGGGTGACGCTCTTCCTCCACACCGACGACTTCGCGCGGGACCACCAGCGGATGACAGCCGCCGGCGTACGGTTCGCCGAACCGCCCCGGCACGAGCCGTACGGTTCGGTCGCCGTCTTCGAGGACCTGTACGGCAACCGCTGGGACCTGATCCAGCCGCGTACCGGCGACGCACCGGCCTGATCCGGCGGGTCGGTCATCCCGACGCAGGTCAGCGCTCGGCTTCCCCCACCAGGTCGGTGCTCCGGCGCCGGACCGGACGGGTTTCCCCGTCGAGTTCGGCCGCCGCCTCCGGGGTGGGCGCCGAGCCGCCGAGGTGGGCCGGCTGCCACCAGGAGTCCTCCGGCCCGGCCGGCTGGTCCGGGTATTCGCGCTGCGCCCGGTCGATCAGTGTGGTGAGCTGCCGGCGCAGCTCCGCCATCAGCGCACCGGAGGTGCCGAAGTCGGCCGGGGCGAGCGGCTCCCCGATCAGCACGGTGATCGGGGTGTGGCGCCGGGTCAGGGTCTTCGGGCGCCCCTTGGTCCAGAGCCGCTGGGTGCCCCAGAGCGCGACCGGCAGCACCGGCACCCCGGCCGTGTCGGCCATTCGGGCGACCCCGCTCTTGGTGGCCTTGAGGGTGAACGATCGGCTGATCGTGGCCTCCGGGAAGACCCCGACGACCTCACCGGCGCGCAACGCGCTGACCGCGGTCGCGTACGAGCCGGCGCCGTTGGCCCGGTCGACCGGGATGTGCCGCATGCCGCGCATCAGCGGGCCGGCGTACCGGTTGGTGAAGACCTCCTGCTTGGCCATGAACCGCACCAGTCGCCGGGACTGCTGGGCGCCGAAGCCGCAGAAGATGAAGTCGAGGTAGCTGACGTGGTTGCTGGCCATCACGGCACCACCGGAGCGGGGCACGTGATGCCCACCCTCCACGTGTAGCCGCAGGTCGAGGGCGCGGAACAGCGTCTTGGCGGTCGCGATCACGGGCGGGTACACGAGTTCTGGCATCGCCAAACGTTACCCGTACCACATCACGAGGTAACCCACGCCCCGCCCGGCTCGCCCGCTGGCTGGGCGAGCCAGTCGTTGACCAGTGCGGCGAGCTGGGCCGGTTGCTCGATGACCATGCCGTGACTCGTCCCGGCCAGCTCGATCACCCGGAGCCGCGGGTTGGTGGCCGCCACCTCCGCGATCCGGGCCGAGTTGCCCCGACGGTACGCCCCGTACAGCTCCCGGAACGGATGTTGCTGGGGCAGGTCCACAGTCGCCAGCACCAGCAGCAGCGGGCAGCGCGCCGCCCGCAGCGCCGGGACCAGGTCGAACGCCGCCATCGCCAGGCGTAACTGTTCGACCGTCTCCGGGCCGGGGCGTGTCTCCTGCCGGGCCAGCTCGACGGTTGTCGCCGCGAAGGCGGCGTGCAGCCGGGCCAGCTCCGCCGCCGCGTGTGCCGTGGTCAGACCGGCCAGTTGGTCGGGGTGGGCCGGTGCGGGGACGCCGTCGAGGCTCACCGCGCCCGGACACTCCGGATGCCGCCGCGCCCACTCGGTGGCGATCATCCCACCGAGCGACCACCCGACGATCGCGGGCGGCTCCAGCGCCAGTTCGGCGACGAGCGCGTCGAGGTCGGCAAGGGCGGCGTCCATGGTCCACGGGCCGTCACCGGAACGGCCGTGCCCGCGCAGGTCGGCGGTCACCACCCGGTGGTCGGACGCCAGCGCCTCGGCCAGGGTTTCCATGTGCTCCAGGTTGCCGCCGGCGCCGTGCAGCAACAGCAGGGGCGATCCCGGCCCATCGTGGTCCCGTGCGGCGATCGGGACACCGGCGGCGGCCACCGTCAGGTCACGCATGGTCGACCCGCCCGTCGAGCTGGTGCAGGCGGTCGCGCACCGAGGCGGGCACCACCCCGCCATCCGGGTGGCGGGCGAGTCGACCCCGGTTGACCAGGTCGTGCACGCCCTGTCGGGTGATGCCGAGCATCGCGCCGGCGACCGCGTACGACACCGTGGTCGCGGTGGGATGTCCCACCCGCCAGGCCACCGCCCGGCCCAGTGGGCTGCGCCACCAGTCGAGCGGCGGCTCGAACGGTCCGTCTCCCGGGTAGAGGGTGGAGACGACCCGCATGATCACACCGACGGCGGCCTGGTCGTCGCCGGCGACGATCCGGTCCGCCCAGCTCGCGGCCCGGATCCGGACCACGGTACGGAGTGCGTCCACGCTGTCGTGCCCGTCCAGCAGGATCTCCAGCGGGTCGAGCAGTCGGATGTCGAGCAGTCGGGCGAGCTGCTCCGCGAGTTGGGCCCGTTCCGGTGGTGGCACGACGCCTCCCCTTCCTGACACCGAACATCAAGCACTTGACGACCACTGTCAAGCACTTGACGCCACATGTCAAGTACGACGCGGGCCGCCGACCGGTCTGATCGACGGGCGTCTTGGTGGCGATGGCGAAATTCAGCCCGGTCCACTGACCCGTCGAACCGATACAGTGACCGGGTGATCCCGCTCGCCGCGACCGCCGCCGCGTACCAGTGCTGGATCACGCCCGATCTGCCGCTCTACGGCAACGATCACGAACGCGCCGACTTCGCTCCCTGAGCAGGCCCGGAACCCTCGTCGTCCGGTCCCTTCCCCGCCCTCGGGAGCCTGTCACCATGCCCGAAACCCCCGCCACCATGCCCGAAGACGCCGACCTGCGGCCCGGAGACGTCGAATCCCGGCCCGGAAGCCCTGACTCCCCGTCCAACGACGCCGACACCTCGGCGCTCGCCGTGCTCCGGGCACCGCAGACGGCCCGGGTGCTCGCCGCCAGCCTGCTCGGCCGGATCCCACTCGGCGCGGCCCCACTGGCACTGCTGATCTTCGCCCGCGAGACGATGACGCTGACCGTGGCCGGGCTGCTGGTCGGCGCGTACACCGCCGGCATGGCGGTCGGTCAGCCGATGCTCGCCCGGGTCGCCGACCGCTGGCGGCAGCCCCCGGTGCTCTGGCTGGCCATGATCGTCTCCAGTCTCGGCTTCGCTCTCGCCGCCGCGCACGTCAACCTGCCGGTCACCGTGCTCGCCGCCGCGATCGCCGGGGCGGGCGCTCCGCCGTTCGAGTCGTGCCTGCGGGTGCTCTGGCGCGATCTGCTCCCCGCCCACCAGGTTCAGACCGCGTACACCCTGGACATCGCGGTCCAGGAGGCGATCTTCGTACTCGGACCGGTGGTCACCCTGGCCGCGGTCGGCCTCGCCGGACCGACCGGCGGCCTGGCCGCCGCCGCACTGTTCCAGGCGGTCGGAACAGCCTGGTTCGCGACCAGCGACGCGGTCCGCCGCTGGCGCGGGGAGCCGGCGGTACGGCACTGGGCCGGGCCGCTGCGCTCCGGCCGACTCCGGCTGATCCTCGCCGCGCTCCTGCTCGTCGGCGCGGGGGTGGGCAGCGTGACCGTCGCCGCGACCGGCTACGCCGAGGCGTCCGGAGCCCGTTCGTGGGCGGGTTGGCTGCTCGCCGCCCAGGCCACCGGCGCCCTCGCCGGTGGGCTGCTCTACGTACGCTTCGCCAGCCTGCGCCGGCACGCCACCCTCCCCCGGGCTACCGCGGTCTTCGCCGCCGGCTACCTTCCCCTGCTGCTCACCCCGGCCCCGCCCGCGATGCTGGCGCTGATGGCGATCAGCGGACTCGCCCTGCCGCCGCTGCTCACCATCGCCTTCGTCGCGATCGACGAGGTGGCACCGCCGGGCACGGTCGCCGAGGCGTTCGCCTGGGCGGCCACCGCCTTCTCGGTCGGCAGCGCGGCCGGCGCGGCGGTCAACGGGGTCCTGCTCGACGCCAGCGGGCAGGTGACCGTCGGCTTCCTCATCGCCCCGCTCGCCGCCGCCACCGCCACCGGCCTGCTCGTGCTCTTCCGGGGCCGTACGAGGTGACGTCGCGCTTCACCTCATCGGGGTGATGTGCCGGTGCCGCCCCGAGGGTGATGCTTCTCGAGTACGGCGAGGAGGCGTACCGGGAGGGCGCGCGATGAGCGAGGTGACCACGAGGTTCTTCCACAGCCTCGGTGAACGGGCGCCCGAACTGCTGCCGCGCCGGATCCACGGCACGATGCGGTTCGACCTGCAACGCGGTACGGAGATCTCGTACTGGTTCATCGCCATGCGCCACGGCAACATGGTGGTCTCGCAGGACCAGCGGGACGCCGACTGCGTGGTGCACGTCAGCGAGGCGCTCTTCGACCGCTTCACCACCGGCGAGGCGAACGTGATCTCGGCGATGATCCGTACGGAGTGCGTGCTGGACGGGGACATTCCGCTGCTGATGATGTTCCGCCGGTTCTTTCCCGCCGCCCCGGACGCGATCGACCCCCGCCGGATGGTCCGGGAACGGCAGTCGCGATGACGCAACCGGGCGTGACGCAGCCGGTCAGCATCCTGGACGGGGCCACCTTTGTGGTGAGCGACCGCAACGGCGACATCGACCCGTCGCCGTCCTTCCCCACCGGCCTGTTCGCGCTCGACACCCGGTTCATCGCGCGCTGGGAACTCACCATCAACGGCGAGCGCCTGCACTCGCTCTCCGTTGACGACCTGCGGTACTTCCAGACCAGCTTCTTCCTCGCCCCGGGTGAGCCGACCCACTACATCGACGCCAAGGCGTCGGTGATCCGCAAACGCACCGTCGGCGGCGGGTTCGAGGAACGGTTGACGGTGCTGAACCACGAGGAGGAGGCGGTCGACTTCACCGTACGGATCGAGGTCGGCAGCGACTTCGCGGACCTGTTCGAGATCAAGAACCTGCTGCCGAAGCGGGGCGAGGTCTCCACGCTGGTGGAGCAGGGCCGGCTGCGGTTGCGCTACCGGCGCGGCGCCTTCTTCCGGGAGACCCTCGTCGCGGCGAGCAACGAGGCGGAGATCGACGACCACGGCCTGACGTTCCGGATCCGGATCGAGCCGCACGGCAAGTGGACGACGCTGCTGCGGGTGGTGACGCTCTTCCCCGGGGCGGACGAGTCGGCGGCGGCGGAGCTGCCAACCTCCGACCGCGGTCGGGGGCGCCCGGACGTGCAGCGCCTGCTCGACGAGTGGACGGCACGCGCACCGCACCTGGCCTGCGACTGCGAGCCACTGAGCGACTCGTACAAGCGCAGCGTCATCGACCTTGCCGCACTGCGCTACACCGGCCTGCTGCGCAAGGAGAAACTGCCCGCCGCCGGGCTGCCGTGGTTCATGACCCTGTTCGGCCGGGACAGCCTCATCACCTGCCTGCAGACACTGCCGTTCATCCCGGAGATCGCGCCGCCGACGCTGCGTACCCTGGCCGAGCTGCAGGGCACCAAATTGGACAATCTCCGCGACGAGGAGCCGGGCAAGATTCTGCACGAGGTTCGGTACGGCGAGTCGGCCGCGTTCGAGGAGCAGCCGCATTCGCCGTACTACGGCTCCGCCGACGCCACTCCCCTGTTCGTGATCCTGCTCGACGAGTACGAACGCTGGAGTGGCGACGCGGACCTCGTCCGCGAGTTCGCCGACGAGGCGAAGCTCGCGCTGCGCTGGATCGACACCTACGGTGATCTGCTCGGCAACGGCTACATCTGGTACGAGCGGCGCAACACCCGCAACGGTCTGGAGAACCAGTGCTGGAAGGACTCCTGGGACGCGATCTGCTACCGGGACGGTAGCCTGCCCGACTTTCCCCGAGCCACCTGTGAGCTGCAGGGGTACGCCTACGACGCGAAGATCCGGGGCGCCCGGATGGCTCGCCGGTTCTGGGACGACCCGGATCTCGCGGACCGGTTGGAGCGGGAGGCGGCCGACCTGAAGGCACGGTTCAACCAGGACTTCTGGGTCGAGGACGGTGGTTACTACGCGCTCGGCCTGAACCGTGACGGCCGCCAGATCGACGCTCTCGCCTCGAACATGGGGCATCTGTTGTGGAGCGGAATCGTCGATCAGGAACGGGCCGGAATGGTCGCCCAGCATCTGCTCGGCCCGTCGATGTTCTCCGGTTGGGGCGTACGGACCCTGGCCGAGGGGAACGGCCGCTACAACCCGCTCGGATATCACGTCGGCACGGTCTGGCCCTTCGACAACTCGATCATCGCCTCGGGTCTGGCGCGCTACGGATACACCGAGGAATCGGCCCGGATCGCGGAGAGCATCGTCGACGCGGCCAAGTACTTCCAGGGCCGGCTGCCGGAGGCGTTCGCCGGTTACGACCGGGACCTGACCACGTATCCGGTGCAGTATCCGACCGCGTGCAGCCCGCAGGCGTGGTCGGCGGGCGCGCCGATGCTTCTGATCCGTACGATGCTCGGCCTGGAGCCGCAGGAGGACGGACTCACCGTACGACCGGCGGTGCCGGCCAGCCTCGGCCGGATCGAACTGCTCGGCATCCCGGGCAGGTGGGGGCGGATCGACGCGTTCGGCCGGGGCCGGCTGCGTACCGCGGCGTACCCGGAGACCGAGGAGTCCCGCGCCGACCGTACGGGCTGATCTCGCCGTGGCGACCGGGGTAACTGCCGGAAATACGACTGTCCCACGAGTGCGGACGTGACAGGGATTACCGTCACGCCTACCTGCCAGTTTCCGTTTGACCCACGTCAGACACGTGAATGGGATCGGGATGAGGGCCATGGAGGACGAGCGCGACCGGGTCGGTCGCCCACGAGAACGAACTCTCCTGACCCCACGGGACGTGCGCAGAAAGAGATTCAGCCCGACCGGGATCGGCCGACGCGGTTACCAGCCTGGTGAGGTGCGCGAATTTCTTCATCTGGTCGAGGGCGATCTGGCGGTGCTGTACCAGCAACTGATGAGCGCACGGGAGGAGGCGACCCGGATGCGGACGGCACTGCGGGAATGGCAGAGCCGGCACAACGTGTGCTACGTCCAGAGCCGCCAGGACGCGCAGGAGTCCTATCGCCGCCCGATCGAGTCGGATCAGGTACGTCCGGTCGAGTCCACCGAGGACCGACGGGCCCACCTGCCGTACCCCCAGCCCCAGCCCCGCCGAGGTGACTGACATTCCGACCATCCATGCACCCTGCCGGCCGGACTGGTCCTGCGCCGCCTGCAAGCAGGAGTGGCCGTGCGTTGTGCGAAAGCAGCAGTTGAAATACCTCTACCAGGGCAATCCGGTCGAGCTGGGCAACCAGCTCCGCGCCCTGATGGAGCAGGCCGGAGCCGATCTGCCGGCGTTGACCGAGGAGCAACTGGCCGATCGATTCATCGGTTGGAGTGAGCGGCCGATCGCCACCCCGGATCACTCCTAGGCCCACACTTGACTCGAGGCGTGCAGCCGTCAGTGGTCAGCCTGTTCTGAGCCGGCTGCGATAGGCCCGCATCGACATCTGGGATCCACACGCGGCACCGCAGTAGAGGCCGGACGAGTTCCTGGTCTTGTCGAAGAAACCGGCAAGGCAGGACGGGTTCTTGCACACCTTCAGTCGTGACCACGCTCCCCGGGCCGCGAGGTCGGCTGCCGCGGCGAAGAGCGCACCGAACGCACCCGGTACGCCCGTCTGCGCCGGGACGAAGGTGCAGCCGTCGGCGCTGAGTCTCGGGGTGAGCGGATAACGCTCCGCCACCCGCCGCAGGTATGCCTCGGCGGCCGGCACAGAGGTGACGTCGTCGACGCAGCCGGCGTGCGCGCGGAGGATGGTCTCCAAGGCTCCGCGTAGCTCCTGCGCCGCCACCGCGTCGGCGTAGCTGACGCCCGGGTCGTCGGCGGCGAGACCGGCCCCGGTCAGCCACCGCACCAATCCGTCCCGGTCGGAGAGGGACTCGACCCGACCGTTCCCGGAGGGGCGGGTGTTCACGAAGCCGAGGATCAGCTCGGAGCTGTCACAGACGCTGGGCGGGTAGCCCTCGGCCGTTGTCCGCTCCATGATCGTTCACCTCCTCCCCGACCAAGCTAGCCTAGCGCACTCACCGGCAAAGGTGATGGGCTAACTGACAACGATCGTAACGAGCGAGCCGCTGCCAGCTCGCTGGTTATCCCCGAACCTGTTACGGTCGTTACGACGGGCGCGGAACGTGCCACACCTGACCCTGATCGACAAGCGCCACCCCGCACCACTGGAGGTAACCATGTCATCGATCCTCATCGTGCTGACCGGAGCACGGAACTGGACTCAGCGGGACGGGAGCCAGCACCCGACGGGGTTCTGGGCCGAAGAGTTCGTGGTGCCGCACCGGCTCCTCGTCGGGGCCGGGGTCGACGTCACCATCGCCACCCCGGGTGGCCTGACCCCCGTCGCCGACCAGGGCAGCCTGTCGGCGGCGGCGCTCGGCAACGACGAGGGCAAGGCCGCCGAACTCCGCGCCTACCTGGAACAGGTCGCGGAACTGCTGGAGTCGCCCGCCCGGTTGGAGGACATCGACCCGACCGAGTTCGACGGCGTACTCATCCCCGGTGGTCACGGCCCCATGCAGGACCTGGCCGTGAACCCCGATGTCGCTCGGGTGCTGGCCACCCTGTTGCCCGACCCCACCAAGGTGGTGGCGTCACTCTGCCACGGTCCGGCCAGCTTCTTCTCCGCCGGCGCCCCCGACGGCGCCTGGCTGTTCAAGGGCCGCCGGATGACCGCCTTCACCGACGAGGAGGAGCGCCAGGCCGGCCTCGCCGACAACGCGACCTGGCTGCTGGAAGAGCGACTCCGCGACGCGGGCGCCCAGTTCGAGTCCGGACCCGCCTGGGGGTCGTACGTGGTGGTCGACGGCAACCTGGTGACCGGGCAGAACCCCGCCTCCAGCGAGGCTGGAACCGAGGCGCTGCTGAAGGAACTGGCCGCTCGCGCCTGAGTCGCGACCGGTCGGAGGGCACCCTCAGGTCGTGCGGTCCGGCAACGCCTGCAGCACGGGTTCAGTCGAGCGTTCGCTCTCCTCGTCGACCATCTGCTGCTCGTGCTGCGTGTCGACCCGGCCCCGACCAAAGGCGTCGATCTTGCCCCACCGACCCGGTACGTCGAGCAGTTCGACCCGGCCCATCCCTCGTGGCAGGGCCGGGTCGACCACCAGGTGCTCGTCGTGCGGTTCGAGGCCCAGCATCGTACGGAGCAGCAGCATCGGCGTACCGGTCGACCAGGCCTGCGGACTGCACGCGGTCGGGTACTGCACCGGGTACTTCGTCAACGCCCGGTCGTAACCGGCGAACGCCTCCGGCAGCCGACCCCGGAAGTACTGCGAAGCGTCGATGATCGACTCGGCGATCCGGCCGGCCTCCTCGTTGAAGCCGTACCGCCGCAGCCCCCAGGCGATGAAGGAGTTGTCGAACGGCCAGACCGTGCCGACGTGGTAACCGACCGGGTTGTAGCGGCCCTCCCCCTCGGCCAGGGTCCGCACTCCCCAGCCGGAGAAGAGCCGGGGCCCGAGCAGGTGCGCGGCGATCTGGCTGGCCCGGTCCTCCTCGACGATGCCGCTCCAGAGCAGGTGGCCAATGTTCGACGAGAGCGCGTCGACCTGACCGCCGTCGGCGTCGAGGGCCAGCGCGTAATATCCGCCGTCCTCGACCCAGAAGTCCCGGTTGAACCGTTGCTTCAGGTCCTCCGCCTCCTGCTCCAGCCGGTCGGCGTAGACGGGGTCGTGCCAGACCCGCCGGGCCAGCCGCGCCCCGCGCATCTTCGCGTCGTACGCGTAGCCCTGCAGCTCGCAGGTGGCTCGGGGAAAGTCCGGCAACCGCCCGTCCCGGTACGAGATCGCGTCGGGGGAGTCCTTCCAGCACTGGTTCTCCAGCCCGTTGAGCTTGTTACGACTTTCGTACCAGATGTAGCCGTTGCCCATGATGTCGCCGTACGTGTCGATCCACCGCAGCGCCGCCCGCGCCTCGGGCTCCAGCCGGCGTACCAGTTCCACGTCGCCGGTCCAGCGCTCGTACTCGTCCAGCAGGATCACGAACAACGGGGTCGAGTCGGCCGCGCCGTAGTACGGCGAGTGCGGCTGGTCCGCGAAGGCCGCTGACTCCCCGTACCGCAACTCGTGCAGGATCTTGCCCGGATCCTCGTCCCGGAAGTCGTCGAGTTTGGTGCCCTGTTTCATGGCGAGGATCTGCAACGTCGGCCCGGCGAGTTCGGGTGTGAACGGCAACGACTGCAGGCAGGTGAAAATGCTGTCCCGGCCGAAGAGCGTCATGAACCAGGGCAGGCCGGCGGTGGGCACCTTCGCCTCGAACGAGAGCGGGCTGTAGCGGAGCGCGGCCAGGTCGGCGAGGCTGCGGTCGTACGTGTCGCCGAGCGGCTGACAGTCGCAGGCCAGCTTCGGCGCCCGCGCGACCCAGGCGGCGAGATCCTTCTGCATCTCCATCTTGACCCGGCTACCGTGGCTGATCAGGCCCAGCCGCAGGTCCCGCCCACCGGCCCCCTCCACCATGGTCTGTACGTGCAGGTTGGTGGTCCACTCCGCGTGCGCCTCGATCCGGACCCGGAAGGTCAGCCCCTTCTCGTCGACATCGGCCGGCACGGTGGAGGAGATGATGGTCTCCCGCCGGAAGGTGTCCCGGCGGTAGCTCAGACGCAACCGCCCGTCCTCGATGAACGCTTGGGCGGAGCCGGCCTTCTCCTTGACGTCCTTGATCTCGAACAGGTCGGCAAAGTCGCACCCGATCTCCATCCGGATCGTCAACTCCACCGGTTGGCCCTGGTGGTTGAGGACGGTGAGCTGCTCGTCGAAGCTGCCCCCGATGGTCCGCTGCCGCACCACCGACACCTTCGCGTCGACGTAGTGGGTCGGCTCACCGGGTACCAGGAAGAACCGGGTCTCGTAGTACTGGAGGTCGTCGATCGAGAGCGCGTTGAGCCGCTCACCGTCGATGCTCAGCTCCCACCGGGAGAGAAACCGGGTGTCGAAGGAGAAGAGCCCGGTGGGGAAGCTCGGTGACGGGTCGATGTCACCACGGGCGTCGCTGACCAGGAACGTGTTGCCGTCGAGGATGCTCACCATGTTGTCGGTCACTTGTGCCGCCTCTCCCGCACCATCTCACGTGGATCGCGCGCGCCCGGCGGGCCGGGCAGGAGCCGTTGGAAGTAGTGGAACAACAGGAGGTTGCCCTCGACCGTTATCTCGTTGCGCAGCAGCGCCGCGATCGGGTTCGCCTCCCCCGTGGTCACCCGGTCGAAGAACCGCAGGTCGGTGCTGATCACGCAGTCCGCCGGCCGCTCCCCCCGGCTGGCACTGACGTTCCCCTCACTCATCACCAGCACCCAGTGGTCGGTTCCGTCCCGGTGCCCCAGGTCGAACCGGACCGTGCCCCTGACCTTCGTAAGCATCGGGTCGGGGCCACGATGGCCGAGCCCGTCGAAGAAGTCGGCGGTCGGATCTGCCATCGGTCCTCCTTCTCACGTCTGCACGAGTAGCCACTTCTCCGGAGCGTCCCGCACACCCCGGTGGTAGGGCATCGCCCAGGACGGGTGAGGTTGCCGGGACGCCGCCACAGCCGCCACATGCACCGCGGTCGTCCCACCGGTCAGGTCAAGGGGGCCGCCGGGCTCGGGCTGACGGCATTCCAGGCGGCCGCCGACACGTTCCAAGCGGTGGTCCGCACACCGATGGCGCACCCGGTGGTCCCGGCTGGCCGGGCGGAAGCGGCTGGAGACGCGACCGCACCGACTCCCGCTGTCGGGATCGGTGCGGTCACGGCCTGTCGTCCACGTGCTGCGGTGCGCTGGTGCTCCGGGCGGCCCCGGCTCAGTTGTTCGGGTCGTCGGCGCTGATGTCGGCGAGCACCGACTGCGGTTCACGTTCGACCGCCAGGTCACCGATCGAGACGAGCCCGATCAGCCGGCCCTCTTCGATCACCGGGAGTCGCCGTACGCCGTACGTCCGCATCAGATCGGCCGCTGCCACCGCGTCGTCGTACTGGGTGACGGTGACGACGTCCTGGGTGAGAATCTGGCTGAGTGTCGCGGTGTTCACGTCCAGCCCGTCCGCCACCCCACGTACCGTGATGTCGCGATCCGTCACGATGCCGATCACCGCGTCCCCGTTGGTGACGATGACGTCGCCAATGGCGCTGTCCCGCATCTCCTGGGCCGCGGCCGTGAGCGTGTCGGTGCCGTCCATGGTCACCAACCGGGTCGTCATGAACTCTCCGACGGTCGTCATGGCGCTCCTCTCCTTGTCGGCGGTTGCCGTCTACCCGGCCCGACCGAGAGGTAACGGCACACAGCCACCCGGAGTTGGCGGCACTCAGTGGTCGAGGGTGACCACCCGTCGCTCGGTGGCCGAGACGAGCGCCGCCTCGATCACCCGCAGGCCCTCGACCGCGCCGGCCGGATCGACCGGGAACTCACCCCGGCCGAGCAGCGCCTCCCGCACCTCGGCGTAGAAGCGCTCATACTGGCCGATCTCAGTCGGTACGGTCTCGACCTCGTCGTTCACCCCGAGCACCCCGGCGTTCTCGGCCGGCTCCACGCCCCACCCCGGGTCACCCGGCCGCTTACCCGCCAGCACCTGCGGCTCCTGTACGTCCAACCCGTACTTGGTGAAGGTGGCCCGGTCGCCGAGCACCCGGAACCTCGGGTTACGGGTGCCGGCCAGCGCCGACGCCCAGAGGTGCGAACGGACCCCGTTGACATGCCGCAACGCGACGAAGGTGTCGTCGTCGACGACCACCCCGGGGCGGCGGCGGTCCAGCTCGGCGTAGACCTCGGCCACCGGGCCGAACAGTTGCAGCGCCTGGTCGACGATGTGCGCGCCGAGGTCGTAGAGGAGCCCGCCCGCCTCCGCCGGGTCGCCGAACTCGCGCCAGTTCTCCTTGGGCGTCGGCACCCAGCGGTCGTAGCGCGACTCGAAGCGGTAGACCTGGCCGAGGCTGCCGGCGGCGAGCACCTTGCGTACGGTCAGGAAGTCCGAATCGAGCCGACGGTTCTGGAACACCGTCAGGCCGACACCGGCGCTGGTCGCCGCGTCGACCACCCGTTGCGCGTCGGCCGCCGTCGGTGCGAACGGCTTGTCCACCACCACGGGCAGGCCCAACTCGATGGCGCGCAGGGCCAACGGCACGTGGGTGCGGTTCGGCGTGCTGACCACCACGAGATCGAGCGAGTCCGCGGCCGCGAACAGGTCGTCGGCGGTGGGGACCACCCGCGCCTGCGGGTAGCCGGCCTGTGCCTGCCGCGCCCGCTCCGGGTCGCCGGTGACGATCGCCGCCACCGACAGGCCCGGCGTCGCCGCTACCAGCGGCGCGTGGAAGCGGTGTCCGCCGATGCCGTATCCAAGGATGCCGACCCGCAGGTCAGAGCTTTTCTCCGTACTCATGGTTCGGTATTAAACGCGCCCCCGCCCAGGGGGAAGGAAGGGCCCCTTCTTATCGCATTTGGTATAGGAAGGGGCCCTTCCTAACATCAGGATTGGGGCGGGAGGCCGTAGAGGCGTCGGACGGTGAGTCGCAGGACGATCCGCCGTTCGGCCACCATCGCCCGCCGGTAGTCGTCCCAGTCCGGGTGCTCCCCCCGCAGCGCGCGGTAGACCCCGACCAACTCCTCCACCGTGGCGTCGTACGGCTCGGTCGCCGTCGGGGAGAGCTCCGCGCTCCCCTCCGCCACCGCGTACGCCCAGCCGTCAGCCGAGCTGGCGCTCAGACTGGCCCTCGGGTCCCGGCGGAGGTTGGCGGTCTTGGCCCGCCCCTCGGCGATGGAGACCCTGAGCAGGTTCTGCTCCCGGTCCAGGTGATAGACCACATTGGACAGCTGTGGGCGGCCGTCCCGCTTGATGGTCGCCAGCACCCCGTACGGCCGGCTGGCCAACAGGTCGAGCAGTGCCGGGTCGAACTGGTCGTTCGCCATGCTCTCCTCCACTCGCAAGGAACCCCGGTTCCGGGGGTACGCCGGACCACGCTGGCCGGCGCCCCTCACCGTACGGTCGGCTCAGGCCACCGAGCCAGTCCTCGCGAGCAGCTCGGCGATCTGCACCGCGTTGAGCGCGGCACCCTTGCGCAGGTTGTCGTTCGAGCAGAACAGGGCCAGGCCGTGCTCGACGGTCTCGTCGGCCCGGATCCGGCCCACGTAGGTCGGGTCCTGACCGGCCGCCCGCAGCGGGGTCGGCACCTCCTCCAGCGCCACACCGGGGGCGTCGGCGAGCAGTTGCGTCGCGCGCTGCGGACTGATCGGGCGGGCGAACCGGGCGTTGATCTGCATCGAGTGACCGGTGAAGACGGGCACCCGGACGCAGGTGCCGGAGACCAGCAGGCCGGGGATGCCGAGGATCTTCCGGCTCTCGTTGCGCAGCTTCTGCTCCTCGTCGGTCTCGGCCGACCCGTCGTCGACGATCGAGCCGGCGAGCGGGAGCACGTTGAACGCGATCGGCTGGCTGAACTGGCGCGGCGCCGGGTAGTCCACGGCGGCTCCGTCGAAGGTCAGGGCGGTGGCGTGCTCGGCGACCTTGCGTACCTGTTCGTCCAGTTCCGCGACACCGGACAGGCCGGCACCGGAGACGGCCTGGTAGGTGGCGACGACCAGGCTCACCAGCCCGGCTTCCTCGTGCAGCGGGCGCAGGATCGGCATCGCGGCCATGGTGGTGCAGTTCGGGTTGGCGATGATGCCCTTGGGGCGTACGGCGGCGGCCTCCGGGTTGACCTCGGCGACCACCAGTGGCACGTCCGGGTCCATCCGCCAGGCCGAGGAGTTGTCGATCACCACCGCGCCGGCCTCGGCGACCTTCGGCGCGAGTACGCGCGACGCCCCCTTACCGGCGGAGAAGAGCACGACGTCCAGTCCCCGGTAGTCCGCGGTCTCCGCGTCCTCCACGGTCACCTCGGTGTCGCGCCAGGCCAGCGTGCGCCCGGCCGACCGCGCCGAGGCGAAGAGCCGCACCTGCTCCGCGGGAAACTCCCGCTCCGCCAGCACCTTCCGCATGACCCCACCGACCTGGCCGGTGGCGCCCACAATGCCAATCCTCATGACTGCGAGGCTACCCAGGTGATCGCCCGGACCGGGAGTCGGTTTCCGTCACCGGGCCAGCGGAGTCGACCAGCGTGGCCGGCGTCACCGGGCCGGCCGGCGAGACCGGTGCCTCGGGCGGGGCCGGGAAACGGGCCGCTGGGGCGGCGGGCAGCCGGGCCGGGAGCAGCCGCCGGGCCCAGAGCACCGGACGTACCCGCTCCAACGGCAGGAAGCTGGTCATCGCCACCTGGTGCGGCATGAAGGAGATGGTGATCGCCGACCAGGTCACCGCGTGGAAGAGGTAGAAGAAAGCGATCATGGCGTTTCGGGCCCGACCACGCAGCACGAAGATCAGCGGGCTGGTCAGCTCGAACGCCATGATCCCGAACTGGGCGGCGACGAGCAGCCCGGGTACGTCCAGCAGCCACTCGCTGGCGAAGGTGCCGCGCCGGATCACCGCTCGGGCGAGGGTGGCCCCGGTCAGCCAGTCCAGGCCGCCGTAGCGCAGCTTCGCCCACGCGGCCAGGAAGTAGGTGGCGATGACCGCGAGCTGGGTCACCCGCAACGCCCAGCCGGCCTTGGCGCTGGGGGTGAGATCGCCGTGCCGGGCCCGACCGATCGTCGGCAGCACGGCCAGGGCGACCAGGATGCCGAACCGGTCGTGGTCGACCTTGCCGTAGCTGAACGCGATGATCAGCCACTCGAAGTAGAGGGCCAGCACGGTCCAGCCGAGCAACCGTGGCGCCCGTCCGGTGGCGGCGGCGAGCGTGGCCGCCAGCAACACCCAGAAGAGCACGGTCACCAGGACGGCGTTCGGGGTCGGCAGCGGCAGCACCCGACCGACCAGCAGCGGCGCGTACAGCTCGCCGGAGACCGCGGTCCGGCCACGTATCCAGCCGGTGAAGAAGACGATGTCCGCGGCGACCAGCAGGTACGCCAACGTACGGAAGGCCGCCGCCCGCCCCAGCGGCACCGGTGTGGTGAGCCAGTCCCCGACCCGCCTCATCCCGCCACCTGCCAGTCGACCATCGTCTCGTCGATGTTGTTTCCGTTCGGCCGCCCGTCGGTCATGCCGTGGCGACGGATCACGATGGAGACCGTGGTCAGCGGTGGCCGCTCCGGATTCCGCCGGTGGTACGCGTCCACGATCAGGCTCAGCCGCGTCGGGTCGGCGTCGAACCGGCTCAGCTGGCCCTCGATCTCCGCCCGGCGGATCCCGGTCTCCCGCTCGGTCAGGACGAGGCTTTCGCCCGCCGCGTCCTTCGCCGTCACCAGCGCCTCGGCCACCGGCGCGTCGAGCCGGTCGGTGGTGGCGTACATCCGGAACGGGCCGAACGGGAAGTCGTCGTCCGAGCCGACCAGCGTCCCGGCCAACAGCAGACCCGCGCCGACCAGGGTCACCACGACCCGGACCAGACGACCACGGACGGTCAGCGATTCCATTCGCCGCACAATACTGGGCACCGACGAGGAAAGATCACATTCCGCGACGGCATGTTTCATCGGGGACGACCCTCCCGGACCGCCCCGGCGTCCGGCGTCGCCAGCCTGGGCGGCTAGCCTGGGTCGCCATGACGAGGAAGCAACCGGCGGAGTCGCCGGCCGGGTCCCCGCCGGTACGCACTGCGGCTGAGCTGCGCCGCAGGCGGATCGGCGCGATGGCGCTCTGGATCGTCGCCTTCGTGGCCGGCTGGCTGCTGATCGGCCTGCCGACCGATCCGCTCTACGCCTTCTTCTGGCTCTGGGCGGCGACCGTCGCGTGGCGCAGCCACCTGCCGTGGCGGCAGCACCTGACCTTCGCCCGGGACTGGCTGCCGGTGGTGATCCTGCTCGCCATCTACAACGTCTCGCGCGGGTTCGCCGACGACTACTTCCAGCCGCACGTCACCGAGTTGATCCACGCCGACGAGTGGATGTTCGGCTGGGCCACCGGTGGGCAGGTGCCCACGGTCTGGTTGCAGCAGCACCTCTACCACCCGGACGTCCGCTGGTACGACGTCATCGCGAGCTTTGTGTACTTCTCGCACTTCGTCGCCGCGCTCACCGCCGCGGTGGTGCTCTGGCTGGTCTCCCGGCCGCGCTGGGCCGCCTTCATGCGTCGCTGGTTCACGCTCAGCCTCGCCGGTCTGATCACCTACTTCGCCTACCCGGCGGCGCCGCCGTGGTGGGCCTCGGTGCACGGCTTCCTCCCGGTCGACGTCGCCAGGATCTCCAACCGAGGCTGGCAGGAGTTCGGCCTGCACGGCGCCGGCAACACCCTCAACGTGCTGCAACTCGCCTCGAACCCGGTGGCCGCGATGCCGTCGCTGCACACCGCGTACGCCCTCTTCGTGGTGGTCTTCTTCCTGCCGACGGTCAAACGGCGGTGGTGGCCGCTGCTGCTGGCGTACCCACTGGCGATGACCTTCACCCTGGTCTACACCGGGGAGCACTACGTGATCGACGTGCTGGTCGGCTGGGCCTACGTGGGCGGGGTGTTCCTGCTGGTCGGCGCGGGTGAGCGCTGGTGGGCCGCACGCCGGGCCCTCGGGACAGCCGGCCCCGGCTCCGACCCCGGCGGCACGAACACCGGACCCGGCGGCCCGGAGCACAACCCACCGCCGAGCGGACCGACCAACGGGCCCACGGGTGGCCCGGGTGGCGCGTCGACCGACCGGGGCGGCCCGGAGCAGACCCGTACCGGGCGACTCGACCCGCCGACGACCGGCTCCGGGGCGACCGGGGTGGATGGGACCACCAATCCGACCCGACCTTCCACTCCCGGCGACAGCCGCCCCAGCTCAGGAGTGGGCGCGGTGCCGGCCCAACCGACCGTGAACGCGGAAGCCGGCCAGCGTCGTCGCTGACCGGCTTCCCGCCGTTATCGAGACCATCAGGGCCGGCGGATCGCCGTTCGACCGGTCACTGCTTCGCGTCGACCACGTCACCGAGACCGGTGGCGACGATCTCGTCCCGGATCAGCGCCGCGTCGCCCTCCACCACCAGGGTCAGGCCCTCCGGGCGCAGGTGCGTCGCGGCCGCCGCGGAGACCTCCGCCTCGGTCGCGGCCAACAGTCGGGTACGCAACGTGGCGTGGTAGTCGTCGGGGAGGCCGTACACCACCAGGGTGCTGAGCGCACCGACGATCGCGCGCGGCGACTGCAACTCCACCGAGAGCTGGCCGGCCCGCCAGGACCGCGCGACCGCCAGCTCCACCTCGGTCACCCCCTCCACCTGGGTACGGCTGATCTCGCCGATCGCGTCGACCAGCGCGGGCGCGGTCACCGCCGTCTGCACGTTCCCGGCGACGACGAACCGGCCGAACCGGCGGGAGAGGCCGAAGTCGGCCCGGATGCCGTACGTGTAACCCCGCACCTCGCGGAGCAGGTGGTTGAGGCGGGAGGTGAAGGCACCGCCGAGCACCGTGCCGGCCAGCGTCATGGTGACGTAGTCCGGGTGGGCGCGGTGCGGCCCGGGGTGCCCGATCCGCAGCGTCGACTGCACCGAACCAGGCCGGTCCACCACGATGATCCGCCGCTGGTCGCGGAGCTGGACCTCGATCGGCGGGTCGACCGGTGCCGGTGCCCCGGCGGCTGCGCCGAACGCCGCCGCGCCGAGCGCGTCGAGGTCGATCTGGTCCAGGTCACCGGCGACGAGCAGGGTGCCGGGCCGGGTGAACCATTCGGCGTGGAACGCCGTGACGTCCTCCACCCCGATCCCGGCAACCGAATCCGGATCGCCGTCCAACGGCCGGCCCTGCCGCCGGTCGGAGCCGAACAGGTCGGCGCGGAACGCGGCGTCGGCCCGGGGCCCCGGGTTGGCCCAGTACATCCGCAGTGCGGTGACCTCGTCGTCGCGTACCCGGTTGATGTCCGCCGGGTCGAACCTGGGCGTGCGGACGGCCTCGGCCATCAGCTCCACCGCGGCCAGCAGCCGGCGGACCGGCACCTGGACCCCGACCTGGAACGCGTCCCAGTCGGTGCCGATGCTCAGTTCGGTGCCGAGCCCCTCCAGGGCCAGCGCGTAGGCGGTCGAGTCCCGCCGCGTGGTCCCCTCCTCCAACGCCTTCGCCAGCACACCGCCGAGCCCCTCGCGGCCCAGCGGCTCCCGTCCGGCGCCCGCGTCGAGCAGCAACGTCGCGGCGGCGAGGTTGTGGCCGGGCAGGTGGGCGGCGACCACCTCGCCGCCGGCGACGGTCCGCCGGACCACGGTCGGAAACTGGTACGGCCGGGGCTCGCCCGTGGCCGGACGGTCAGCAATCAGCGTCATGCGCTCTCCTCCGGCAGGTAGGTCAGGGTCACCCGGTCCGCCGGGCGCAGCACCTCGGCGGCCACCTCGGCGAGCTGGTCGGCACCGACCGAGAGCCAGCCCGGCAGGCGGTCCGCCGCCCGGGCCGGGTCACCGAACTGGGTCGCGTACCGGCCCAGGGTGTCGGCCCGGCCGTCGACGGTGGCCAGTGACCGCCACCAGGCGGTGGTCAGCAGGGCACGGGCGCGGTCCAGTTCCGCCCCGGTCACGCCGCCGTCGGCCAACTCGTCCACGACCTCGGTCAGCCCGGCGGTCAGCTCCTCGGCGCTCACCCCGTCCCGCGCGGTCGCGGTGATGATCAACGGCGCGGGAGCGTGCGCCAGGTCCACCCCGTACGCGCCGACGTTGTCCGGCTGGGCCAACCGGGCACCGTCGGCGAGCCGCTGGTAGAGCCGGCTGCCCCGGCCACTGCCGAGCAGCGTGCCGAGTACGGTCACCGCGTCGTACTCGGGGGTGCCGAACGGGTACGTCCGGTGCGCCAGGTAGACCCTCGGCGCCGGCACCTCGGCGTGGACCGTCTCCTGGGCCGGTACACCGGTCGCCGGCACCACCAGTCCGTCCGGCGCGGCCGGGATGTCGGGGCGCGGGGCGAGCCGCCCGAAGTACTTCTCGGCCAACGCGAAGACCTCACCGGACGAGGCGTCGCCGACCACCGTGAGCACCGCGTTGTTCGGCGCGTAGTAGGTGACGTGGAAGTCCTTGAAGGTTGCCAGGTCGGCCGCGTTCAGGTCGGCCATCGAGCCGATCGTCGAGTGGTGGTACGGGTGCCCCGGCGGGTAGAGCAACGGCAGCAGGCGCAGCCACGCGTCCCCGTACGGGACGTTCTCGTACCGCTGGCGCCGCTCGTTCTTCACCACCTCACGCTGGTTGTCCAGGGTCTCCTGGGTGAGCGCCGGCACCAGGCCACCCATCCGGTCGGCCTCCAGCCAGAGCACGAGTTCCAGGTGCTCGGCCGGCACGGTGTTGAAGTAGTTGGTCCGGTCCGGGTTCGTGGTCGCGTTGAGCGACCCGCCCGAACCCTGGATGAGCTTCATGTGTTCGGTCTTGGCCACGTTGACGGAGCCCTCGAACATGAGGTGCTCGAAGAGGTGGGCGAAGCCGGTCTGGCCGTCGGGTTCGTGCCGTGATCCGACGTCGTACCAGAGGTTGACCGCCACCACGGGTGCGCTGCGATCCTCGCTGACGACCACGCGGAGGCCGTTGTCCAACCGCGTGGTCTCGATCGGCCAGGGGTAACCGGTCTCGGGCATGGGGACGACGCTATCCGATCCGGAGACCGCCGTGGCACAGGTGCACCAGCGGAACGCCGGCCGGCTTTGCCGTCGGGGACGACCGAACGGGGGAATCGCGGCCCCCATCGGGGGATCCTGCCCACGCCGGCCACCTTCGGGGCGGGCGGCGGATCTACTGGGTGCGGACCAGGCGTACCCGGAGGTGGTGTCGAATGCCCGCGCACCGACAAGCTCGGCGGTTCCCCCGCCGCCGATGGTCCGCCACCTACCGACCGGGCTGGTCGGCCAAGCGGGTCCGGCTGTTCCGGATCGGCATGATGCTGGTCGCCGGTCTCGTCGCCGGGGTACTTGTCGCCGCGGCGGCGTTCCCGGCGCTGGCACTCACCGGGTTGGCGGCGAAGGCCGGCGCGAAGGCGTTCGAGAGCCTCCCGGTCGAACTCCGGGTGGCCTCGGCGCCACAGGCGAGCCGTGTCTTCGCCTCCGACGGCCGGACCCCGCTCGCGGTCTTCTTCGACGAGAACCGGCAGGACGTGCCCCTAGCCGAGGTCGCACCGGTGATGCGGGACGCCATCGTCGCCGCCGAGGACCACGCCTTCTACCGGCACCGGGGGATCGACGTGCGGGGTTTCCTACGGGCGATCGTGGCGAACACCATCGGCGCCCAACAGGGCGCGTCGACGCTGACCATGCAACTGGTACGGATGTCCGCCACCTACTCGGCCGAGGAACCGCAGGCGGTGGTCGAGGCGAGTGAGGACACGAAGGCGCGCAAGCTGCGCGAGATGCGGCTGGCCTCGATCCTGGAAGCGCACCTGAGCAAGGACGAGATCCTCCAGCGGTACCTGAATCTGGCGCCGTTCGGGCACGGCGCCTACGGCGTCTCGGCGGCGAGCCGGTTCTACTTCGGCAAGCGGCCCACGGAACTGACCGTGCCGGAGGCGGCGATGCTTGCCGGGCTGGTCAAGGCGCCGAGCTTCTACGACCCGCTCGACCGTTCCGGGGCGGGCGCGACCGAGACGCTGCACCGGCGCAACTGGGTCATCGGGCAGATGGTCGAGACCGGTGCGGTCAGCGAGGCGGACGCGAGCGCCGCGCGGGCCGTACCGCTGGTGGTGCAGGGCCGGGTGCCGGCGAACGGCTGCTCGGTCACCGGCAAGCAGCACTGGGGTTTCTTCTGCGACTACCTCTACCGATGGTGGCTAAGCCAGGAGACGTTCGGCACGACCGAGTACGACCGGGAGCGGCGGCTCAAGAGCGGCGGTTACCGGATCGTCAGCAGTCTCGACGCGGTCACCCAGGAGGCGGCGCACCGCAACCTGGAGCAGAAGCTGCCGACCGGGTCCGCCCAGGCGTTGATGCTGGCGGCGGTGGAGCCGGGCACCGGCCGGGTACGGGCGCTCGCCACGAACCGCACCTTCGCGATCGACGATGCGGCGAAGCCGGGCAACGGTCCCGCCACCGATCCGGCGAAGGCCGTTGCCGGGGTCCGGGGCACCTATCCGCGTACCACCAATCCGCTCCTGACCGGCGGTGGTGACGTGCACGGGTACCAGGCCGGCTCCACCTTCAAGATCTTCACCATCGTCGCCGCGCTGGAACAGGGCATCCCGCTGTCGCACGAGATCGACGCCCCGCAGCGGTACGAGTCGCGGTACACCGTCGAGCGGGACAGCCCGGCCGCCTGCCCGGGGACCGAGCGCTACTGCCCCGGCAACTACGAGGAGAAGATGGCCGGTCGGCACGACATGTGGAGCGCGTTCGGTTCCTCGGTCAACACCTACTTCGTGCCGCTCACCGAGCGGGTCGGCGCGGCGAACGTGGTCGACGTGGCCCGGCGGCTCGGGATCGGGTTCCGGGCGCCGACGGACGCGGCACTGGCCGACAACCGGAAGTCGGCCGACGGCTGGGGCGCCTTCACCCTGGGCGTCTCGGCGACCACGCCGCTCGACCTGGCGAACGCGTACGCGACTCTGGCGGCGGGCGGCCGGCACTGCGTACCGACGCCGGTGCAGGAGATCCGGGACCGGTCCGGCGGCCCGCTCGACGCGGTACGGCCGCGCTGTGACCGGGCGGTCGAGCCCGGAGTGGCGTACGCGGCTGTCGACGCCGCCCGTTGCCCGGTCGGGGACAAGTCCGCCGCTGACCGGTGTCGGGAGGCGACGGCGGGGGACGCGCGCCAACTGGTCGGTCATCCGCTGGCGGGCAAGAGCGGCACCACGGACGGGCGTCGTACGGCGTCGCTGGCGTTGACCACCACCTCACTCACGGTCGCCGGCATCCTGGCCGACCCCGACTGGCCGGAGGGGACCGTGGAGATGCCGCGTGAGGTGGTGAATCCGGCGGTGTCGGGGACCCTCGCGGAGGCGATGCGGGGCAAGCCGAAACGTGACTTCCCGAAGGCGTCGGCCGCGCTGCTGGGGGTGCCGGAGCGGGCCGTACCGATGCTCGACTGCGTACCGGCGGAGCGGGCGGCGCGGACCCTGCGGGAGGCCGGGTTCCGGGTCTCGGTCAACCCCGAACCGGTCGACTCGGACTGCCCGCGGGGGGCTGTCGCCGGCACCGAGCCGGCGAGCGGCGCGGTCCTCGGTGGCGTGGTGACGCTTCGGCTGAGCAACGGCCGGTACGCCGCGACGAACGGTGTCCCGGGGCCCGGCCCGGCCGATCCGCCGCCGGACCGCTGAGTCCGGGCCCTGAACCAGCTGCCCGGCCACCGCCGGCATCACCGACCCACCTGGGGAGGTCGACCGGGAGGCCGCCCACGACCAGGGTCGTGGGCGGCACCGGAGAAAAACTACGCCGCCCACGGCTGTTGCCATGGGCGGCGCTGGTGTCGGTGTGCAGGTCGCCTCTCGGCGAGTGGCACGACGCGGCTCCAGCCGAACGGTATTCCGCGAAGGCAATTAGGTGAGGCCCGGGGACACTGGTCACACCGACAGTCATCACAACGAGCCGACCCCGTCCGGGATTCCATCCGGCGTTGTGGCTCATGTCACTCTCCGACCGAGGCCGTCAGGCCCCGACGGTACGTCCCGGAAGTGCCGTGCGTCCCCGTCGGTGTGTTTGACCGACCCGCCACCGGGTAGCCGGGCCTGCGTGACCGACGATCAGCTCCGTCCCGATCTGGACGACCTGTTGGACGACCTCTACGAGGGTCAGGAACGGGTCACCCAGGCGGAGATCCATCGCCGCGCCGTCGCCGCCGAGTTGCCGGCCGAGCTGCTCATCAGGATCACCGCCATGCCCGAGGGCGAGTACGCGGTCGACGAGGCCGCCGAACTGCTCGGCGGCACCCCCGCCTGACGGCCCGGGTCCGGCGGGTGGGGTGAGAAGTCGCCGACAGCACACCAGGAGGACAGATGAGTCAGTACGGCCAGCAGGGCGAGCAGAACCAACCGGCGGTCGGCGAACCGCCGCAGCAGGGGCAACAGGACCAGCAGGACCAGCAGCAGGGCGACCTCGGCGAGCAGGAACAGCAGCAGCCCGACGAGCAGTTGCTCACCGGTGAGCAGGTCGGCCAGGAGCCGCAGGCTCCCGAGGGTTGGTCTGACCTGGAGGAGTGAGGCCGGCCCGGGCCCGACCCGGCGGGCCAGCTCGCCGGGTCCGGTCCTTGCGGCCCTCGACCGTCTACTGCGCGGGTTCGCTGCGGCCCTCGGCCGCCTGCTGCGCGGAGGCGTACGCCAGTTGCAGGAAGTCCGACGCGGCGATCGCGGTCAGCGCGGTCGCCACCAGTCGGGTCAGCCGGGGGGCGAGCACCAACCCGCCGGTGAGCCCGGTGGCCACCCAGACCGCCAGGCAGAACGGACAGCTCAGCAGTTCACCGATCGCGTGCCGGGTGCCGCTGCCCTGGTCGCGTACCTGCTCCATCACCTCGCCGTTCCCGGTCGGGCGGTCGTAGCTGGTGAACGGGGCGCGCAGCGGGCTGGTGACGGCGTCCTTGCTGAGCAGCCGGCTGAGTTTGTGTGTGGCGATGCCGAGCAGGACGATGTCCGAGTTCGACGGGGCGTGCGGCACCGGCCGGCCGGTGGCTCGTACCACGCCGGTGAGCCCCGCGATCACCCCTCCGTAGGCACCGAGTGCGACGAGGTAACCGCCGAGCGGCCGGTGTTCGTGTGGCGCGTACGCCTGCCGCAGCCGCGCCACCCTGCTTCGTACGTTCATGACCCGGTCCCCTCGATCGGTCGTGTCCACCGCCGGTGCTCCGGTTCGGCCGGTCAGCCGGGGGTCAGGTTCTCCCCGACCTCCCGGGCCAGGTTGACCAGCGACTCGTCGGCGAGTTGGTCGAGTTCGCGGTCTGGTGGGTCCGCTTCCAGTTCGAGCCGTACCTCGGCGCCCCCGGCGTCGGTGGGGCGGACGTGGAGCCGGGCCGACCAGGTCGGTGAGCCGGCGGTCTCCCAGTGCGCCCCGAGCGCGTCGGTGACCCGGGCCGGTGCGCCGCCGTCCCGGCGCAGGGGCGCGGGCAGCCAGGCGTCGACCCGGTCCGGGTCGGTGGCGGTGTTGAAGACCACCTCGGGCGGGGCGTCCATGCCGCGTTCGGCGCGGGCCACGTCAGTTGCCGTCCCGCAGTCGGGCCGGGTCGACCTCTCGACCGGGGTGCCGGCTGAGGTATTCGGTCTCCAGCTCGGCTGTGCGTCGCAGATGGTTGGCGAGTGCGGTGTCGGCGGCGTGCCGGAGCGTGTCCAGCCGGGTCCGGTGCAGGCTGCGCAGTTCCCGGATCAGGTCGTCGTCGCCGAGCTCGGCCGGGTCGATGCCGAGGTCGTCGGTTTCCTCGACCACGACCGCGGCGGCGGTCACCGGGTCACGGTCGTGCAGGTGGTCGCCGTCCCACTCCCCGACCCGCTGTTCAGGGCTGTCGTCGACGGACCCGGTCATATCGAATTGGGCACCTCGTGCTGAATCGGTCATCATCGCCCCCGGTTGCTCGACTGGGTTGGCGACTGAACGGTTGCCCGCGTCGGGTACACCCCAAACCACACGACGCCGAGCACTACTACGACGCCACGTCGGAGAGCCGGACGGATCGCCGGTACGCTCTAGAGCCATGAGACGGTTGTGGACACCGGCGTGGATCGCCCGCCACGTGCTCACCATCGTGCTCGTGGCCGGGTTCCTCGCGTTGGGCTGGTGGCAGATCAGCCGGGCCGCCAACGGCAACACCCTGAGCTGGGCGTACGCCTTCGAGTGGCCGATCTTCGCCGGCTTCGTGGTCTTCCTGTGGTTCCGTGAGGCGCGGCACACGCTGCGCCCCGGGGATCCGGACGAAGCGACGCCGCCGGTCACCCCGGCCAGAGCTCCGGGCGTACGGCGGCCGGTCCGCTCGGCGCGTACCAGTGCCCGGGTGCTGGTGCCGGCGGAGGAAGTCGATCCTGAGCTGAGCGAGTACAACCACTACCTGGCGTGGTTGAACGCCAATCCGGGCGCCCGGCCCGGCGACTACCCCGGCCCCGGCCGGTAGGAAGGAACGGAACGACGTGGGCGCAGCCCTGACCCGATACCGTGTGATCGCCTATGTGGTAGGCGTCGTGCTGATCCTGCTGGTGGTGGTGGGAATGCCACTGAAGTACGGCTGGGACGAGCCGGTGGTGGTGGAGACGGTGGGTCCCGCCCACGGTTTCCTCTACATGATCTACCTGGTGGCCGCGTTCGACGTGACCCGCAGGGCCAAGTGGCCGCTGGGCCAGATGCTGCTGGTGATGCTCGCCGGCACTGTCCCGTTCGTGTCGTTCTACGCCGAACGCGTGGTACGCCGACGGATCAACGCCCAGGTGCGGGAGGAGCAGCCGCAGCCGCAGACCGTGGCCGGCTGACCCCCGGCCGGTCGGGCCCTCGGGCGCCCCTCCCGCACGGCAACCGGGCACGCTCCACGTCGATTCGATGCCGTACGTCCGGATCGGGCCCGTTGGCCGGCGATCCTGAGTGAAGCATGAGCCGGTACGTGAATCCCGTGCCGTGGGGCACTCCGTACGGCGCGTCACCGGCCGGCCCGGGCGCCCCGGCGGGCACTCAGCCCCGGTCGAACTCGCCGAGCCGGACGGTGTCGACGAATGCCTGCCAGGCGGTCGCCGGGAAGACGACGTGGCGCTCGGGGTCGGTGGAGTTGCGCACCGCCATTCCCGCTGTCACCTCGGCAACCTCGACGCACTTCTGCGATTCGCATCGAGTGCTCTTCCGCCACGTACCCGCGACGGAATCCGGCTGCGACATGCGTCCTCCTCGGCACCCGCTACCTTCACGGCAGGTGCCGCGACGAGCAGACGATACCGGTCGGCCAGCGGGGCGGATAGCCCGCAAATGCGCGCATTATGGTGCTTCATTTCTGGGTTACACCGAGTGCCACGGTACGACTCCGGCCCGCTGCAAACCTCTGGTGTTGGTTTGCGCGGCCGGTGTAGCCTGCACGATAGCCTTCCCATCTGGTAGGTAGCCGATCGCCAGGTGGCACCCCGGAAACACCCCCGCTCCGAGGAATCACCCGCTCTGAGAAGGACCGGATCCGTCCAGGACCGGATCTGACGACACCGGCCAGCGCCCCCTCGCTCAGCCGCCGGTGTGGTGCCGTTGACGGAGAGAAATCTGCTGATGAGCACGGCATTCGGCCCAACGGTGGGCAGACGCAGACTTCGCTCGGCGATCCGCCGGGCCCGGGAGGCCTCCGGGCTGACCCAGGAGCAGGTCGCTCTTGCGATGGACTGGTCGCTCTCCAAGCTGATCCGGATCGAATCCGGCTATGTCTCCATCTCCACCAACGACGTCAAGGCCCTGCTGCACCACTACCAGGTGACCGATCCGGCCCAGGTGGCGAAACTGGTGGAACTGGCCCGGGTGGCAAGGCAACGCACCTGGTGGTCGCAGTACCGGGACAGCGTGCCGCCGGCGTACTACGCGTACATCGGCCTGGAGGCGGAGGCGTCACGACTCTGCTTCTACCAGTCGGTCGGCATGCCCGGTCTGCTCCAGACCGAGGCGTTCGCCCAGGCCGTGGTCCGGTCCGTGATACCGAACTTCAGTGACGCGAGCGAGGCCCAGGCGTCGGTGGCGCTGCGGTTGCGGCGCCAGCGCGAGGTGCTCGACCGGCCCGACCCACCGGTCATCGACGTGGTGCTCGACGAGGCGACCCTGCACCGCCAGACCGGCGGTCGGGACGTGATCCGCGAGCAACTGCTCAACCTGGTCCGGCTCGGCAAGGTGGAGCACATCACGGTGCAGGTGTTGCCGTTCACCTCCACCATCTACACCCCACTCGGCCAGTTCGTGATCGTCTGCTTCGACGGCTCCGAGGAGACGGACGCGGTCTATCTGGAGAGCACCGGCCTGGAGGACGTCCTCGACCACCCGGAGTCGGTCACCTCGCACCTGATGACCTTCGAGGGACTACGACGGGCGGCGATGAGCCCGGCGGAGTCCCTCGAACGGATCGCGGCCATCGCGCACGATCTGGCCTGATCCGGCACGGCACTGTCGAGCGGGGCGCGGGTCAGTGGGCCGGCGGCTCCCAGGGCGGCGGCGCGGTGACGACCGGCTCGGCCACGCCGCCGTACCGGGCGACCTCCTGTGCCCGGCGCAGGGCGCGCGTGAGCTGGCCGAACTGACGCTCCTGGTCGCTGCTGAACAGAAGCATCATCTCGCCCCGGTAGCGGCCCCACAGTTCCCACGTCGGCGGCCGCAGCCTGTGCCCGAGGAACGCGAGGAGCACCGGCACGAACGCGGCGGCACCGAGCGCCAGATAGGTGGCGGCGTTGAGTCGGTAGAACTCACCGGTGTAGCCGAACGCGATGCCGATCACGACCAGCACCCCGCCGGTGACCACCACGGCCCGTACGGTGAGCGGGTCGTGCGGGCCGCGCGCGGTCCTGAGTTGGGTCAGCTCGGCCACCGGGAACCGCCGTCCGGCCACGGTGAACCATTCGCTGGTGACGCTGACTCCCGGTCGGCGGTAGAAATCCACCGGCGCCGGCCGATCGGCCCCTCGCCCGGTGACGGATTGTGTACCTGGTCGGCGCGCGGAGTCGCGAGTAGGATGCATGACAGCCTCCAACGGCTCGTGAGGCGGGCTGTGGTGTGCGTGGTGAAGAGTGGTTGTAAAGATCGGCACTTGGTGGCAGCCAGGTGCCGATCATCGTTTTGCAACGATGCCGTTGCGAGAAATCGATTCCCGCTCTGCAATCATTGTGCGAAGCACGTGCCAGGAGAGGGAAGGGCTATTTCAGCCACCTGGCAGATTTCCAGGCGGCAGCTAGCTCACTGGACAGATTTATGTCCTTCTTTGCGGTGCTTTAACCTACCGACAGCCCGTACCTCATTTGCCAACACCGGCCAAAGGGGCAATCGGCGAGTCCCGGTGCGGGATCCACCGCTTATATCACCAAGCGGTTCCGCCTCACCACGCCACGTGATCAGGGCATTCGAGAAATCGTTCACCTCGTCACAGAATGATCGACCCCCACTGTTGCCGCGACCGGTTCGGGGACTAGGTTGGTTTTCGCTGGTCCGGTGGTCAGTCATCCCCCTGGGTGACGCCGGCCCGGCGCCGCCGAACCGCACCGGCCGGACGTGACCGCGAGGTGACACTCCGCAATCGCGCCCGGGACCGCTCCACAACGGACGCGACCGCCCCCGGGCGGAAACGGCCGATGTGCCGGGCCTCACGCCCGAGGGCGCGCACCGCGCGACCGAGCGGACACATCGGCTCGACCTCGTACCCGAGCACCGGGACCAGAGGTCGCGACATCGATCGGCGGCGAGAACGGAAGGGGCTCCGCACTCTTGCCATCCGCGCGGATCCTGTTGCGCTCGCTCGTCCTGGCGGGTCTGGCGGTCGGGCTGATCGCGCCCACCACGATCGCCCAGGCGGAACCCTCCGCCGCCGAGCTGACGCAGCAGATCAACAAATCCTCCACCGAGCTGGAAAAGATCGTCGAGTCGTACAACAAGCTCAACGAGCAGATCAAGGGCACCAAGGCCGCGGTCGCCGACCTCGGCACCAAACTCGGCCCGCTGGAGCAGCAGGCGACGCAGAGCCGCGCCGAGGTGGCGGCGCTCGCCACCAAGGCGTACAAGGCGGGCGGACTGCGTACGGCGGACGCGCTGCTCGGCGACAACGCCGCCGAGAGCCTGGTCAACCGGCTCGGCACCCTCGACTACCTGGCCCGGAACCGGGAAGAGCAGCTCGCCGGCCTGACCGCCGCCCAGCAGGAGTACATCGACCAGAAAGCCCGGCTCGACGCCACGCTGGCCCGGCAGACCTCGCAGGCCAAGGAACTGGACGCCGGCAAGAAGAAGATCGAGGGCGAGATCAAGAAGCTCTCCGAGATGCGCCGCAAGGCGTACGGTTCGGTGAGCACCAGCGGCAGCAAGTACACCGGCAAGATCCCTGCGGTCTCCGGCAAGGCTGGCGTCGCCGTCACCTACGCGTACAACGCGATCGGCAAGCCGTACGTCTGGGCCGCCGAGGGACCGAACGGCTACGACTGCTCCGGCCTCACCCTGGCCGCGTGGAAGGCCGCCGGCAAGTCCCTACCGCACAACGCGGAAATGCAGTGGAACCAGGTGGCACACATCAGCCGGGGTTCGCTCCAACCCGGTGACCTGGTCTTCTACAGCGGCCTCGGGCACGTTGCGCTCTACGTCGGCAGCAACCAGGTGATCCACGCACCGAGCTTCGGTGAGAACGTGACACTGGCCAGCGTCGACATGATGACCCCGTACGGCTACGGCCGGGTCGGCTAACCTGCCCGGGTGACCACGCCCGAGAGCACCGACGCGCTGGCGGGTGCGGCGATCGAACGCCTGACGCCGTACCTGCCAGCGGTCGGCACGACCGGCCCCGACACCCCAGGCGTGGATTCCGCCGCCCGGTCGCTCCACCGGACCGTCGCCGCCCGGCTGCACGCCCTCGGCGAGACCGAGGCGCTGGCCGAGTTCGTCCGGCAACCCCGCAACAATTCCCTGGTACGGCGCCTGCTCGCCACGGCGATCCGGGAGGACCCGGCGTACGCCGCCGAACTCGCCGCCGCCGTGGCCGCCGTCCCACCCCCCAGCGCCGCGTCGCAGACTCCCGCCGGCCCCGCGACGGCGACCGCCGCCGCCACCCCAACACCGGCTCCGCCCGGAACCGGACGCCGGTTCTCCCGGCGCGCACTCCTCATCGGGTTGACCGTGGTGGTCGTCGCGGTGGCGGTGGTCTGCCTGATCGCCCGGAACATCCTCGGCGACCTCGACGACAGCGGTGGCCTGACCAGCCAGTCCTCCTGCGCGGATTTCCGCCAGGCACCGAGGGAGGACCGGATGCGGGCACTCCAGGCGATCGCACTGGCGCGGGGCGTTCCCGAGTTGGACAGCCCGTTCGGGCTGACCGCGGTCACCGAGGCCTGTGCCACCCAACCGGAGCGGCGCGTCGGCGACGTGGTCGCCAGCTTCCGCGACTGACCCAGGTACGCGTGCGGCCGGCGCCCTGTCGGGGCACCGGCCGTGGCTTGCTCGCGTTGTCGGTAGGCGGCTGGCTGTTCGGTCAGGCGGCTGCTCTAGGCGGCCTGGAGGCCCTCCGCACGGGCCAGCTCGCGGAGCCGGCCGAGCGCCTGGATCTCCAGTTGACGAATCCGCTCACGGGAGAGCGAGAAGCGCGAGGCGACCTCGGTGAGCGAGTGCTCGCGGCCGTCCTCCAGCCCGTACCGGGCCCGCATGATGCCCGCCGAACGGTCGTCGAGGTGGTTGAGCAGCCCTTCGATCCGCTGCCGCTCCAGTGCGGTCAGCACGATCTCCTCGGGCGACGGGGCGTCGCTGTCGGCGACCAGGTCACCGAGGTTGGTGTCGCCGTCGTCGCCGACCGGGGTGTCCAACGACACCGTGTCCTGCGACCAGCGCACCAGCTCGTGCACCCGCTCCACCGTTACGCCCAGGGCCGCCGCGATCTGCTCCGGCTCGGGGTCGGAGCCCAGCTCACGGGTGAGCTGACGCGCCACGTTACGCATCCGGTTGACGTCCTCGACCAGGTGCACCGGGAGCCGTACGGTCCGCTCCTGCTGGGCGATCGCCCGGCTGATCGCCTGACGGATCCACCAGGTGGCGTACGTCGAGAACTTGTATCCCCGCTCGTAGTCGAACTTCTCCACGGCCCGCACCAGGCCGGTGTTGCCCTCCTGGATCAGGTCGAGCATCGGCATCCCGGAACGCACGTAACGACGGGCGATCGAAACCACCAGTCGCAGGTTCGCCCGGATGAACAGATCCTTCGCCCGCTCCCCCTCGACCACCAGGCGCTCGAGCTCCTCGCGACCGACGCCGTCCGGAACCTGCTCGGTGTCGAGCAGGTGTTCCGCGTAGAGGCCCGCCTCGATCGACTTCGAGAGGTCGACCTCCTTGGCCGCGTCGAGCAGCGGTGTGCGCGAGATCTCGTGCAGGTAGACGCCGACCAGGTCGCGCTCCTCGGCAACCTCGTCGGTACGCATCACGATGCTCTTCTCCACGTCGCTCACGGTCCCCTCGTCTGCCCCGGTTGCCCGGTTACCTGCCATCCCCACGTTCATCAGCCCTCCCCCGTAACCCCTGCTGTGCCCTGTGGCGCTGACACCTACACAACAGTTGAGACGCGTTGGGGATTCCATCTCGTGGGTCGAAAGTGTCACGAATGCCTGAGTAGTTCCTGTGAGCACGATCGAAGCTTGCTGTCAGGAGGCCCGTTCAACTGCCCGAAACCCGGTTCCGCGCTGATTCGCGGATCGGTGGCGCAGCCCTTGAGCCTGCTAAATGGCAACACCGCGACATAACGACGCGCAGCGATCCGCATCACCGCTGGCCTGCGATCCTCGTCACTGCAACAACACGCGCCAGGACCCTGGTCGGTTCACCACGGTCCGGGAATACCCCTGTGAGTGGTGAACAATCCGGCCGGCGCGCAAAGTCCCCTTGATCAACAGATCGCGGTGTCCGCATACCGACCGCCCCCGGCGCCGACAGTCAGAGCCGTCGGGCCGGGCTCCCGCTGCGGCTCGCCAATCCGACGAAGAGGCAGTCGACGACGGTGAGCTGGGCCAGCCGGCTGGCTGTCGCGCCCGTCCGGTACGTGGTCTCCCGCCCCGCGGTGACCAGTACGACATCGGCCGCCCCGGCCACCGGCGACCGGGGGAAGCTGGTCAGGGCGACGGTGGTCGCGCCCCGGTGTCGGGCCCGCTCCAGCACGGCCAGGGTCTCGGCGCTCTCCCCGGAGTGCGAGATCCCGATGGCGACGTCACCCCGCCCGAGCAGGGCGGCCGAGGCCAACGCGGTCTGCCCGTCCGGGAAACAGGAGACCAGCCGGCCGATCCGGTGCAGCTTCCGCTGGAGGTCCAGGGCGGCGAGTCCGCTGGCACCGGCCCCGTGGACCTCGATCCGGCCGGCCCGCTGGAGGGCCGCGACGACCTGTTCACAGACGACCGGGTCGAGCTGTTCCGCCGTTTCCGTGACCGCCCGGGCGTCGTGGTAGGCGACGGTCGCGATGACCTGTGCCAGACCTGCGCCGGGCGGGATGTCGCCGGCGACCACCCGACCGTCCGGCGGTTCGGTCCGCCTGGCCGCCTCGGCGGCCAGGCGGATACGTAGTTGCGGGTAACCGGTCAGCCCGACCGAGCGGCAGAACCGGACGACCGTCGCCTCCGAGGTTTCGGCCGAGGTGGCGAGATCGGTGATGGTACGGCGGGCGGCGCCGGCCGGATCGGCGAGGACGAAACGGGCCACCCGTTGCTCGGCCGGCGAGAGGGACGGCAGCAGGCCGCCGATCTGGACGATCAGCCCACCCGGCTCATGACCTGGGTAAACCTGTGCAATCTTTCCCACCAGCGAAAGCTACTGACGGGCGGCCCACTCCCGCAACACCTCCGCCTCCTGCGCGGGTTCCAACCCGCCCGCCTTCACGTCGCCGGGACTGGCCCGGATCCACTCCAACGTCCGGGCCGCGGTCTGGGCGATCGGCCGGATCCGCAGCCCCGCGGCCAGCGAGTCGGTCACGTCCCGAGCCAGGAAGCCGCCGTACTCGGGCAACGGCAACCAGAGCGGCAGGGACCGTTCCCCGGTCCAGGGCCGGACGTCCCGGGCGAGGAGGAAGTCCTGCTCGACCCAGGTCAGCTCCGGGTCGGGCCGGCCGACCCCGGCGGCGACCTCGGCCAGGAAACGGCTCCGGGACAGTGCTGCGCTCATCCCGTCGAAGGTGCCGGCGAGGCCGTTCTCGGCCGCGTACAACAACCACTGGGCCAGGTCGTCGACGTCGACGAGCTGGACCCGGTCGTCCGGGGTGCCGGGGGCAAGTACCTCACCACCCCGAGCCAACCGGGCCACCCAGTACGGGAACCGGTCACTTGGATCCTCCGGCCCGACGATCAGACCGGCCCGGCAGATGAAGGCGCGTTCCGGGCCGACGCCGTCGCGTACCGCGTCTTCGCAGGAGACCTTGCAGGGGCCGTAGAAGTCGGCGTGTTCGCCGACCGGGTTGTCGACCTCGACCGGGGCGGGGACGGTGAGCTTCGCCGTGTCGGCCCGCTGACCCGGGGTGGCGTTGTCGGCGTATACCGAGCAGGTGGAGACGTACGACCAGTGGCCGACCCGGTCGGCCAGGGCGGCCACCGCGTGCCGGGCGTGGCTCGGCCGCCGGGTCACGTCGACCACCGCGTCGAACCGCTCACCGTCCAGTGCGGACAGACCAGCCGGGTGGTCGCGGTCCACCTGGACGAACCTGGCCCCCGCCACCGGCTCGCCGGAGACACCACGGGCGGCGCAGGTGACGTGATGGCCGGACGCGCGGGCCAGCCGGGCGACCGCGCGGCCGAGGAAGACGGTGCCGCCGAGGATGAGAAGACGCATGCCACTGATCCTGCGGCCGGTCCGGCGCGACCAGCCAGCCCCGTCTGCCGAGAGCAGAAAGGCTTCGCGTTCAGCGCAATCCGACGCGGGACCGCTGCGCGTTCGACGAAACCCGCCGTTGGAGGCCGCCGGCCGGCTCGACCGTCGGCGGCCGTGGCCCCGGGTCAGCCGCCCGGGGCCTCGGCGTCCGGGGACGGCCTTTCGGGTCAGCCACCCGAGCTGACGGCCCGGCCCAGCATCACCGGAGGCGGCGGGGACGCCGCTTCAGGCGGTGCCGGCAGCCGGACCGGCGACGGTTCGGGCGACCGGACGGTCGGCGGCGGCTCCGGTGTGAGCCAGGGCCGCAGGTAGACGGCGATCTGGGCGGTGACCTCGTCCGGTGGACGGTTGGCGTCGATCACCACGAAGGTGCCGTACTCCGGCAGGGAGCGGTAGGCGGCGTCGGCCGCGATGAGGTACTCCATGCTCTCGTGGTCGGTGCCCCGGATGCCGATCCGCCGGTACGCCTCGGCCGGCTCGACCGAGAGCAGGAAGGTCACCTCGGGCTCGGGAAAGAACCGGTAGAAGAGGCGGGCCAGCCGTTCCCCGCGCCGGCTCCCGCTGTGCACCCGGACGCTGGCGTACTGGTCGACCGCGTAACGGTCCATCACCGCCAGCCGGCGGCGTACGGCGGAACGGAGCAGCGCGCGGACGATCGCCAGCCCGCGCAGTATCGACTCGACGATCAGCAACCCGGTGGGGCCGAGCAGGCGCACGGCGTCCGGGCGCCCGAGTCGCCGGGCGGCCCGGCCGAACCAGCGCCGACCGCCGGCATTGCGCCAATAGGTGGAGTGCACACCGGCCCGGTTGAGTGCCACTGCGAGCCGGTGTGCCTGGGTGGTCTTACCTGAGCCATCGATGCCGACAAGCGCGACGACGCGAAGTCGCCCCCTGCCGACCGTTTCAACGTGCCGATCCTGCGCAGATGGGGCCACGCTCAGCAACGGTACCGGGCGTTCGCACTCCTCGATGCATTTCAGGATGGTATGGGGTGAATTTCCGGAAAAACTGCACGGCTTTTCGACGACAATGAGGTAATTGTCGGCCAGGATGGATCTCGACCCGCGTGCCGTCCCAGGTGTGAAGGAGCGGGGTGCGGGGTACCGACAAATCTGCACCCAACCGACCAGATGCCCGCCACAACCCACCACGGGAGCTGTCATGGATCACCGCGGGGACGAGGGTTTGCTGCACACCCTCAAGCGGGTCGCCGCCGTCCTCAAACAATCCGAGATTCCCTTCGCCCTGGGCGGAAGCTTCGCGGTATACGCCCACGGCGGCCATTCGAGCGACCACGACGTCGACTTCCTGCTCCGTGAGGAAGACACCGAACGTGCCCTGGAGGCTCTGGTGGCGGAGGGTTTCGTCGCCGAACGCCCACCGGAGGACTGGCTGGTCAAGGTCTACGACAACGGCCGGCTGGTCGACCTGATCCACCGCCCGATCGAAACCCCCGTCACCGACGACACCCTGGCCGACACCGTGGTCCGTCCGGTCGACGCGATCCACATGCCGGTGCTCACCGCGACCCGGCTGATGGTGCACAAGCTGCTCAGCTTCTCCCAGCACTACTGCGACTTCGCCCGTGGGCTGCCGCTGGCCCGCTCCCTGCGCGAGCAGATCGACTGGGCACGGGTCCGCGAGGAGACCGGGCACTCGCCGTACGCCGAGGCGTTCCTGATCCTGCTGAACCGGCTTGACGTCGTACCCGCGACCGACGGGGCGGCCGCCACGACCGCGGCAGCCGACCTTGAGGCCACGCGGGCCGAGAAGGAGGTGCTGGCATGACCGAACCGGACCGGGTCGCCGTCGAGCGGCCCGACGACTATCTGGAAGCGGCCGTGCAACGGCTGTTGACCGAGAACGCCGACATCGCCGAACAGGGCATCAACGTGGTCCGCCGGGACCAGTCACTGGTGCTCTACGGCGAGGTGGAGAGCCAGCAGCGACGCGAGGAGATCCTGCGCCGGGTCGCCGAGACGTACCCGGACCTGCCCCTGAAGGTCGACATCGGACTCATCCGCGCTCAGGCCCCGACCGAGGTGGAGGAGTTGCCGTGAAGGAGGCGACATGGTGATCCGGATCGCCGCGGTCGGCGACGTACACCTCGACGAGGACGTGGTCGGCCGGTTCCGGCCGGCACTCGACCAGATCGCCGAGTACGCCGACGTACTGCTGCTCGCCGGGGATCTGACCCGGCACGGCTCCGAGTCCGAGGCGCGCTGCGTGGCGACCGAGTTCGGCGGGCTGGACGTACCGGTGGTGACCGTGCTGGGCAACCACGACCACCACTGCGACCAGGTGCCGCAGGTGGTGCGGGTGCTCGAGGACGCCGGCATCACCGTGCTGGAGGGCACCGGTGTGGTGCTGAAATGCGGCGAGCACCGGCTCGGCATCGCCGGGGCCAAGGGCTTCGGCGGCGGATTCGCCGGCCGGTGCGCCAGCGAGTTCGGCGAGCCGGAGATGAAAGCGTTCATCCGGACCACCACCGCGGTCGCGGATCGGCTCGGCACCGCGCTGCGGGAGCTGGAGGCGGACGTACGCGTGGCGCTGACCCACTACGCGCCGGTGCCGGACACCCTGGCCGGTGAACCGTTGGAGATCTATCCCTTCCTCGGCTCCTATCTGCTCGGCGAGGCCATCGACTCGGCACCGACCGCGCTCGCGATCCACGGTCACGCCCACCACGGCACGGAGCGCGGCACCACGCCCGGGGGAGTCCGCGTACGCAACGTCGCACACCCGGTGATCAAGCAGGCCTACAGCGTGTTCCACCTCTCAGAGGAGGCGGATCGGGCGAAGGTTTCTGCGGAAATCGGGTCGGGTATTGACCGGTCATGGACCTGATTCTTTGGATTCTCGCAGTCGTACTGGTCGTCTCCGGCGTGCTCGCACTGTTCCGGCGGCAACTGCTCTGGGGCATCGTCCTCATCATCATCGGGCTGCTGGTCGGCCCGGGCGGGGTCAGCATCTTCAACTAGCCGCCTGATCCCTCATCCCCTCGATCCGATCCCTCCCCCTCCCCGAAAGACCTCCCCTCCCCCTCCTCTCCTTCCTGTTCTGGATCACGATTCCTTCGACCCACCGGGGTCGTCGTACCGGGTTCTCGTCCTCCCCGACGGAGGCCCGGTGCGACGACCCCGGTGTCGTACCCGGCGGCTGTCGTAACCGCCGCGGCGGACATCTCGACTTGTCGATCGCTGAATCGCACAAGATCCACTATGTGGAACGGGGCCGATCGTCGCGCCGCACGTCGGAACGGCCAGCGGTAAACGAGCAGGTTTCCGAATCGTTACGGGCTCGTGCCACGGGAGGGGTGGACGGCTCCACTTGCAAGCGCTTACATATGGGCACGCCCATCGGGGCCGGCGTCACCGACGGGACCTCCCGACGACCGCCGGCGAAGGAAGGAGGACGGCATGGCGGTCTTCACCAGACCACGCCAGGCCCTCGTGATCGCCAGCGCACTCGCGCTGACCTTCAGCGCCACCGCCTGCTCGTCGAGTGGCAGCGACACCAACAGCAACGCGGACTCCCCGGAGTGCGCCGCCTACAAGGCATACCAGGGCAGTGACGGCGAGAAGGTCAGCATCTACGCGTCGATCCGCGACGCCGAGGCCGACATCCTGCAGGACTCCTGGTCGCAGTTCGAGAAGTGCACCGGGATCGAGATCGACTACGAGGGCAGCGGCGAGTTCGAGGCCCAGTTGCAGGTACGGGTGGACGGCGGCGACGCCCCGGACATCACCTTCATCCCCCAGCCCGGCCTGCTCAACCGGTTCGCCGCAGCCGGCAAGCTCAAGGCGGCATCGGCCGAGACCAAGGCGATGGCCGAGCAGAACTTCTCGCCGGACTGGCTGAAGTACTCCACCGTCGGTGGCACCTTCTACGGCGCGCCGCTCGGCTCCAACGTGAAGTCCTTCGTCTGGTACTCCCCGAAGACGTTCAAGGAGAAGGGTTGGCAGGTCCCGACGACCTGGGCCGACCTGCTCACGTTGAGCGAGAAGATCGCCGCCAGCGGCGAGAAGCCCTGGTGCGCCGGGATCGAGTCCGGTGACGCCACCGGCTGGCCGGCGACCGACTGGATCGAAGACCTGATGCTTCGTACGGTCACTCCCGACGTCTACGACCAGTGGACCACCCACGGCATCCCGTTCAACGACCCGCGGGTCGTCAGCGCGCTCGGTGAGGCCGGCAAGATCCTGAAGAACCCGAAGTACGTCAACGGCGGCTACGGCGACGTCAAGAGCATCGCGGCCACCTCCTTCCAGGAAGCCGGTCTGCCGATCCTGCAGGGCAAGTGCGCACTGCACCGGCAGGCGTCGTTCTACGCCAACAACTGGCCGGCGGGCACCAAGGTCGCCGAGGACGGCGACGTGTACGCCTTCTACTTCCCGGCGGTCGACCCGGCGAAGGGCAAGCCGGTGCTGGGTGGTGGCGAGTTCACCGTCGCCTTCGCCGACCGGCCCGAGGTGCAGAAGGTGCAGACCTACCTCGCCTCCCCCGAGTACGCCAACGCCCGGGCCAAGCTCGGCAACAACGTTTCCGCGAACAAGGGCCTGGACGTCAACAACGTCCCGAACCCGATCGACAAGCTCTCCGTGGAGATCCTCCAGGACCCGAACACCGTCTTCCGCTTCGACGGCTCGGACCTCATGCCGGCGGCCGTCGGCGCGGGCACGTTCTGGAAGGGCATGATCGAGTGGATCAACGGTAAGGACACCGCTGCCACCCTCGACCAGATCGAGAGCACCTGGCCGAAATGAGCTCACCCGGTGGTCCGGTCCGGCGTACCGGACCGGACCACCGGCTCGTCTAGTGGCCCCGGGGAGGGCGGATGAACTTCGACTTCGCGGACGAGGCACCGAAGCTCGTCATGCTGCTGTACGGGCTGGTCGCCTTCGTCGTCGTGGTCGGCGGCCTGCTGCTCCTGCTCGATGTCGTACCAAACTGGTTCGCCCGCCGGCGTGAGGCCCGGCTGGTCGCCGTCGCCGACGCCGGCCCGCCGGCCGGCGCCGCCCGAGCCCGGCGCCCCAGGCGCGCCGAAGGACTCTTCGGCCTCTTCTTCCTGCTGCCCACCGTGCTGCTGCTCCTGGTCGGCCTGGTCATCCCGGCGATCCGGACCGTGGTGCTCTCCTTCATGGACGGTGGCAGCGACGCCTGGGTCGGATTGCGTAACTACGGCTGGTTGTTCAGCCAGGACGAGATCGTCCGGGTTTTGATCAACACCCTGATCTGGGTGATCCTGGTGCCGCTGCTGGCCACCACCACCGGCCTGCTCTACGCCGTGATGGTGGACAAGGCCCGGTTCGAGGCGGTCGCCAAGTCACTGATCTTCCTGCCGATGGCGATCTCGTTCGTCGGCGCCAGCATCATCTGGCGGTTCGTCTACGCCTACCGGGGCGAGGGCCAGGAGCAGATCGGTCTGCTCAACCAGGTGGTGGTCTGGTTCGGCGGCGAACCCCGGCAGTGGCTGCAGGAGCCGCCGCTGAACACACTGCTGCTGATCGTCATCCTGATCTGGATCCAGGCCGGCTTCGCCATGGTGGTGCTCTCCGCCGCGATCAAGGCGATCCCGGGCGACATCGTCGAGGCCGCCCGGCTGGACGGGGTGACCCCGTGGCAGATGTTCTGGCAGGTGACGCTCCCGAGCATCCGGCCGGCGCTGATCGTCGTGGTGGTGACCATCTCGATCGGCACACTCAAGGTCTTCGACATCGTCCGGACCGCGACCAACGGCAACTTCGACACCAACGTGATCGCCAGCGAGATGTACAACCAGGCGTTCCGCTACGGCGAGACCGGCCAGGGCTCGGCACTCGCGGTCTTCCTCTTCGTCCTGGTGATCCCGATCGTGATCTACCAGATCCGCAACCTGCGCAAGCAGCGGGAGGTATGACATGACCACCGCCGTTCCCGTACGCGCCGGCACCGCCGCCACCGCGACCGACCAACCGACCACCGTCGGCGGCCGGGTACGAAAGCGGCTCAACAGCCGGACCGCGACCGTGGTCTCGATCGTCATCGCGGTGGTCTGGACGCTGCCCACCTTCGGCCTGTTCATCTCCTCCTTCCGGCCCGAGGACCAGATCAAGACCACCGGCTGGTGGACCTTCTTCAGCGACCCGCAGTTCACCCTGGAGAACTACCAACAGGTTCTCTTCGGTCGCTCGTCCTCCTCCGGCCAGTTGGCCAGCTACTTCGTGAACTCAGTGGTGATCACCATTCCGTCGGTGCTCTTCCCACTGGCGTTCGCCGCGCTGGCCGCGTACGCGCTGGCCTGGATCAACTTTCGCGGCCGGGACTGGATCTACATCGGCATCTTCGCGCTCCAGATCGTGCCGCTGCAGATGGCGCTGGTGCCGCTGCTCCGGTTCTTCTCGCAGGGCGTGAGCCTCGGCGGCGTCACCCTGATGCCGGCCTGGGATCTCGCTGACGAACAGCGCTTCGTCCAGGTCTGGTTCGCCCACACCTGTTTCGCCCTGCCGCTCGCCATCTTCCTGCTGCACAACTTCGTCTCGCAGCTCCCCCGGGACCTGATGGAGGCGGCCCGGGTGGACGGGGCGACCCATCCCAAGATTTTTCGGACGATCGTGCTGCCGCTGATCACTCCGGCGATCGCGGCCTTCGGCATCTTCCAGTTCCTCTGGGTCTGGAACGACCTGCTGGTCGCGCTGATCTTCGCAGGGGGCGGGGACGAGACCGCGCCGATGACCGTACGTCTGGCCGAGATGGCCGGCACCCGGGGCAGCGAGTGGCAACGGCTCACCTCGGGCGCGTTCGTCTCGATCGTCATACCGTTGATCGTCTTCCTCTCCCTACAGCGGTATTTCGTCCGTGGCCTGCTCGCCGGCAGCGTCAAGGGCTGAGCCCGGGGCACCCGACGGAGGTGGCGGGGCCGCGAGGTGGCGGCCTGACTGAGCGGAGCACGTAACACCGTGACCAAGATCGACGACGTCGCACGGCTGGCGCGGGTCTCCACCGCCACGGTTTCCCGCGCCCTGCGCGGGCTGCCGACGGTGTCGGAGTCCACCCGCGCCCGCGTGCTCGCCGCCGCCGAACAGCTCGGATACACCGCCTCACCCAGCGCCTCCCGGCTCGCCGGCGGGCGTACCGGGACGATCGCGGTGGTCGTCCCCCAGATCACCCGCTGGTTCTTCGGCACGGTGGTCGACGCGGCCGAGGAGACCCTCCGCGAAGCCGGGTACGACCTGCTCCTCTACAACCTCGGTGACCAGGAGAGCAACCGCCGGCAACTGCTCCACGCCAGCAACCTGCAGAAGCGGGCCGACGCGTTGATGCTGGTCTCCACCCCACTCTCCGAAGCCGAACTGGCGACCATCGCCCAACTACGACTGCCCGGGGTGACGGTCAGCTCCGGCGCCGCCGTACCGGGATGGCCCAGTGTCCGGATCGACGACGTCGGCGCGGCCCGGGCCGCCACCGCCCACCTGCTCTCGCTCGGTCACCACCGGATCGCGCACCTGGCCGGTGACGCCTCCGCGGAACTCTCCTTCACCACCCACATCGACCGGCGACTCGGCTACCAGCAGGCGTTGCTCGCCGCCGGACAGAAACCTGATCCCCGGCTGGACGTCGAAGCCCAGTTCACCGTCGACGGTGGCAGCCAGGCGACGCTCGACCTGCTGAGCCGGGGCGAACCACCAACGGCGATCTTCGCCGCCTGCGACGAGATGGCGATGGGTGCGATGTCCACGCTCCGCTCGGCCGGCCTCCGGGTGCCACAGGACGTCAGCGTCATCGGGCTGGACGACCACGACCTCGCCGCCGCCGTCGGGCTGACCACGGTCGCCCAGCCGGCCGCCACCCACGGCCGGCTCGCCGCCGGCCTGCTGCTCGACCCCTTGGCGGGACGCCCCCGGGCGACCTCGGCATCGATCATCCTGCCCACCCGCCTCGTCGTACGAGAGTCGACCGGGCCACCGCGCAGCGGGTGAGCCCGTCGCCCGCCCAGCCCTGGGCAAAGTGGCCAGAACACCGGCAGACTGAGACAGAACGACGCAACACCCCGGACCATGCCGGCCACCGGCCGGCTGCCCGAGTACCAACCTGCCCGACACCCATGGGGAGCACGCCCTGAACAGCCAGCAGACTCCATCCTCGACCACCGAGCTGCCGCAGACCTCGGTTGCACCGAGCGACCAGCCGGAACCCGCGCAGTGGTGGCGAGAGGCGGTCATCTACCAGATCTACCCCCGCTCCTTCGCCGACGGCAACGGCGACGGTGTCGGTGACCTCCCCGGCATCACCGCCCGCCTGGACCACCTCGTCGAACTCGGAGCCGACGCGATCTGGCTCTCCCCGTTCTACCCGTCGCCGCAGGCCGACGCCGGGTACGACGTGGCCGACTACCGCGGCGTCGACCCGCTCTTCGGCCAACTCGCCGACGCCGACACGCTGATCGGCGCCGCCCACGCGCGCGGCCTACGGGTCATCGTCGACCTGGTGCCCAACCACACCTCGGCCGCCCACCCCTGGTTCGGCGCCGCCCTGGCCGCCGCCCCCGGCAGCCCGGAACGGCAGCGCTACATCTTCCGCGACGGCCGGGGGGCCGCCGGCGAGGAGCCGCCCAACGACTGGCAGAGCGTCTTCGGCGGCCCCGCCTGGACCCGGGTCACCACTCCCGACGGACAGCCGGGTCAGTGGTACCTGCACCTGTTCGACCCCGGGCAGCCGGACCTGAACTGGGACCGCCCCGAGGTACGCGCCGAGTTCCTCGACATCCTGCGGTTCTGGCTCGACCGGGGCGTCGACGGTTTCCGGGTCGACGTCGCACACGGCCTGATCAAGCAGGCCGACCTCGCCGACTGGAGCTACCCGCAGGAACCCCTCTCCGGCGAGGGCACCGACCGACCGCGCCCACCGATGTGGGACCAGGACGGTGTGCACGACATCTACCGCGACTGGCGGGAGGTGCTCGACAGCTACCCGGACGAGCGCATCCTGGTCGCCGAGGCGTGGGTGCAGCCCGCCGAGCGGCTCGCCGCGTACGTCCGCCCGGACGAGATGCACCAGGCATTCAACTTCGAATACCTGGAGGCGGCCTGGACCGCCCCCGCCCAGTACGCGGTCATCACCCGTTCGCTGGAGGCGACCTCGGCGGTCGGCGCACCCACCACCTGGGTGCTCTCCAACCACGACGTGATCCGGCACGCGTCCCGGCTCGGCCTGCCGGTCGGACAGACCCGGCCGAACGGGATCGGCGCCGACGACCCGCAGCCGGACGGCGTACTCGGGTTGCGCCGGGCCCGCGCCGCCACCCTGCTGATGCTCGCCCTGCCCGGCTCGGCCTACCTCTACCAGGGCGAGGAACTGGGGCTGCCCGAGCACACCACGATGCCCGACGAGGCCCGACAGGACCCGACCTGGGAGCGCAGCGGGCACACCCACCGGGGCCGGGACGGCTGCCGGGTGCCGATCCCGTGGGAGTCGAACGCGCCGTCGTACGGCTTCGGCCCGACCGACCGGAGCTGGCTGCCGCAGCCCGTGGTGTACGCCGAGTACGCGCTCGACCTGCAACGAGGGGTGACGGGCTCGACGTACGAGCTGTACCGGACGGCGCTGCGGCTGCGCCGTGAACACGGCCTGGGCCGGGGCGGGGTCTACTGGCTGACCAGCCCGGACGACGTGATCACCTTCCGCAACGGGGAGCTGACCGTACTGACCAACTTCGGTCCGGAGGCAGTGCCGCTGCCGGCCGGCGCCACCGTCCTGGTCTCCAGTGCCCCGCTCGACCCCGACGACCAGGTCCCCACCGACGTCACCGTCTGGTACCACGCCTGAGGGGTAAGGACGGGCCCCTTGTTAACGCATAGCGTTAACAAGGGGCCCTTCCTTACCCGCCGTCGGCGCGGACCTCGTCGGCGCGGTCGTGCAGCAGGGTGTGCACGTCCCCGATGTCCCGTGGCGAGGTACGGGACGCCAGCCAGTACATGATCCCGGTGGGGATGAAGAAGAGCTGGAACGCGGCCAACCCCACGGCGAAGTTCAACGGTGGTGGGAAGGCCGCCCGCAGCCCCTGGAAGGCCACCCCGACCAGCCCGTTGCCGGCCGCCCGACCGACCCCGTTGACCAGGTTGCCGAGACTGTAGACGGTGCCCCGGTGCTCGGGTGGGTTGACGTCGGCGATCAGAGCGAACCAGTTCGGTGAGTTCGCCGAGGTCAGGGCGAGCGCGAGCAACGCGGTGAGCAGACTGAACCCGACCGTCGGCTCGGTCAGCACACTACCGAGCACCGCGCCGATCACCGTCCCCGCACCGGCCCCGTCCGGGACGTCGATCCGGATCGGAACAAAGAACAGGACCAGGTAGAACGGCACGGCCGCGAGGATGCCGACGGCCGCGACCAACGCCCGGCCCCGGGGCGTACGCCGTTGCAGCGCGTCGCCGACTAGTCCACCGACAATGGAGAGCACCCCGCCGAGTTGGAACAGGGTGGCGAAGACGCTGCCCACGATGATCGCGGTGGCGGTGGAGAGACCCTGGTCCTCGGCCCGCTCCTGGAACAGCACCGGCAGCCAGACCAGTGAGCCGAAGGCCGCCTGCGCGGTCAGTCCCTGCAGGATCAGCCAGCGGTTGGTCCGCCGCCCCAGGATCACCGGCAGGTCGGCCCGGCCGATCCGGTAGTCGTACTCGTGCCCGGTGGCGATCGCCCCGGCGAGTTCGGGTTCGCTCTGCCCACGCTGGATGTCGTACGTGAACAGGTAGGCGACCGTGGCGACCAGCCCGGCGACGCTGAGCACCAGGAACGGCAGCCGCCAGTCGGTCGAGCCGAGGATGCCGCCGAGCAGCGTGCCGGCGAGCGTACCGACGCCCTGGGAGAGGCCCCAGAAGCTCATCACCAGCCCCCGGCGGCTGGGCGAGATGAGGTCGGTGACGACCGAGAAGCCGACCGAGCCGACGGCACCGAGACCGATCGCCGCCACCGCCTGCGCGGCGAAGAACGCGGGCCAGCCGCCGGCCGCGCCGAAGAACTCCGGGTAGTTGCCGGCGGCGGCGCTGCCGGCCGTACCGAGCGCCCAGAGCAGGGTGCCGATCATCAGCAGGGGCTTCCGGTTGGTCCGGTCGCCGTAGTACGCCCAACCGACCGCCGCCACCGCGCTGACCAGGAAGTTGACCGCGGTGACCAGCCCGATCGCCGACACGTTGACGTGCAGTGTGTCGCTGATCGGCCGGTAGAGCGGCGGGACCAGCCCGATCGCCACGTTGTCCAGTGAGGCGAGTACGACGAAGACGACCACGCTGTAGATCCGGTGTATCGGGCCGCCGCCCCGGGCCACCCGCCCGCCACCGCTGGTCCTGGTCATCTCCGACACCTGCACAGCATGCGGCAACGCCCCGGGGTGTCGTAACACCCGGGCCGGTTGAACAGCGGCGGCGCGCTGTCAAAGCGGCGCGCTGTCAAAGCGGCGGCGCGCTCCCGAAGCGACGGCGGGCCGGCGGCGCTGCACCGTGCTCCGCTCCGGCGACGGTTCTCGCTCCACGACGATCTGAGATCTTGATTGCGTTCGGTCGCTAGGCAGCAGCCGGCCCGGTGCCGGCGTTGTTATCGGCATGAGGGACAGGTATCTACATGAACGCTGACCTGGAACGGGAGTTCAGCGACTTCGTCGAGGCGCGTACGCACGCGCTGTTCCGGACCGCGCTCGCGCTCAGCGGACACCGCCAGCAGGCCGAGGACCTGCTCCAGACGGTGCTGGCAAAGGGTGCCCGGCACTGGGGCCGAATCCGCACCGGCAACCCGGAGGCGTACCTGCGTACCGCGCTGTACCGCCAGCAGACAAGTTGGTGGCGCAGTCTGCGGCAGCGTCGCGAGGTGAGCACCGAGCAGGTGCCAGAGGTTCGGGCACCGAGGGACGACACGGCCACCGTCGACCTCCACCTCGCGCTCCGGCAGGCACTGGCCCGGCTCGCGCCCAAACACCGGGCGGTGCTCGTGCTGCGCTACTTCGAGGACCGGCCGGACAGCGAGATCGCGGAGATCCTCGACTGCGCCGAATCCACCGTACGGAGCCAGGCCGCGCGCGCCCTCGCCCGGCTGCGTGGCCACTGTCCCGAACTCGACATCCTTGGCACGAAGGAGAAGGCGGAACGATGAACCTGCATCTCACCGGAGCGCTCCGCAACGCGTTCGAGGAGCTGGCCGAGACCGCACCACCGCCGGCCGGGATGGCCCGTACCGCGCTGGTCACCGCCCGACGGCAGCGGATCGTCCAGAAGGTCGCCGGTGGCGGGATCGCCGCCGCTGTCTGCGCCACGCTGGTCGGCGTGATCGCCGCTGTCGGCCCGATCGGGACCGCGGACGGCGGCAACCAGGTCGCCGGCGGCGGGTTCAAGCCGCTCGTGGTCACCGCGTACAGCGGCATCCGGGATCGGTCGATCGAGGACCCGAGCCCGCACTTCCAGTACTCGCTCCTGCTCGACCCGAAGACCGGACGGTACGAACGGATTCCCTACCGGTACGCAATGCCCTCACCTGACGGCTCCCGGGTGCTGGTCGGGACCGGCGACAACGGCCCGAATCCCACCCGGATGGGAGTGATGGACCGCGCCACCGGGGACGTGCGGTGGATCGATGACCCCGGCGAGGCCGACTCCTTCAGCGTGCTCGGCTACTCCGACAACGGCCAGTGGTCACCGGACGGGCGGCGGATCCTCTTCACCCACATGCCCCGTCAGGGTGAGCCGCGCTTCGCCGTGGTCGATCCGGAGACCCTCCAGACCACCTTCGTTCCCCTGCCCGACCTCACCTCCGACCACCATCTGGGCCTGGGCCTGGTCTGGACGCCGGACAGCAGGGGAATCGCGCTGACGCTGACGCGGCTCCCCGAGAATCTGGAGACAGGCGCCGTGGTGACCGGAGTCCGCTTCTACGACCTGACCGGCAAGGTGGTCCGTACGGTTACCACCGACGCCGGCACCTTGACCCGCCCCGCCTTCTCACCGGACGGCAAGCAGATGGCCCTGATCACACCCATCAGCGGCCTGACCCCCGTCACTGTCACCGTCACCGACCCGACCACCGGGGCGGTGCAGCACACGATGTCCCTGCCGCGCGCCTCGGATCTGATCGGCTGGGCGGACGACGAACATCTCCTGGTCCGCGCCTTTCCCGACGAGGATTCACCGACGTCTGGGGAGCCGGCCGGCCCCGGCGCGGCGACTCCCGAGGCGAACGCCCGGCTGCTCGTCGTCGACCTGAACGGGCGGGTGGACCACTCGATGCGACTGCCGAACGATCATGCCGAACGCCTCTTTGTCGGCCCCTCCACCGGCCTGCCCGTCAGCGCCGCACCGATCACCTTCTGAACCGCCCGGCCCGCGCGCGTTGACCCAGGGTCTGTCGATCATGAAGTTGGCGCATCCGGGAGAGATCGAAACCCGCGCCAACTTCATGATCGACACCAGGGTCAGTGGGTGGGGCGGTTGATGAACAGGTCGCGGGCGGCGACGTACTGGTCCCGGATCTGCGGAGCGGCGGGGGCGTCGTACTCCTGGGTGGAGCTGGCCACCCAGGAGGGCGGCGCGTCACCGCCGAGAGCGACCCACGCGGCCTGGCGGGCGGCACCGTCGGCGACATACTCGCCGGGGGCGGGGACCAGGACCGGGCAGCCGAAGACCTCGGGCGCGATCCGACGGACCGCCTCGGAGCGGGCACCGCCGCCGACCAGGATCACCCGGTTGACCGTGGCGCCCTGGGCCACCATCGCGTCAAGCCCGTCGGCGAGCCCGCAGAGCAGCCCCTCGATCGCGGCCCGCGCCAGGTGGGCCGGGGTTGAGGTACGCAGGGTCAGCCCGTGTACGGCACCGGTGGCGAGTGGACGGTTCGGCGTCCGCTCCCCCTCCAGGTACGGCACCAGCACCAGCCCGTCCGCCCCGGCCGGAGCCGAGAGCGCCAACCGGGCCAGCTCGTCCAGATCGACCCCGAGCAGTTTCGCCGCCGCGTCCAGCACCCGCGCCGCGTTGAGTGTGGCGACCAGCGGCAGGAATCGGCCGGTGGCGTCGGCGAACCCGGCCACCGCACCGGAGCTGTCCTGCGACGGCGTCTCGGCGACGCTGAACACGGTGCCCGAGGTGCCGACGGAGACGATCACATCGCCGGGGAGCGCGCCCACGCCGAGCGCCGCGGCGGCGTTGTCGCCGGTGCCCGGGGCAAGCGGCGCGCCGTTGGCCAGTTCACCGGCCCGACCGGTGGGGTCGAGCACCACCGGCACCACCGGCCGCCGACCGAACGCCTGCTCCAGCAGGTCGAAACGGTATTCGCCGGTACGCGGGGACCAGTAGCCGGTGCCGCTCGCGTCCCCGCGGTCGGTACGGAGCGTGTCCAGTCCGCCCGCACCAGCCAGCCGCCAGGTGAGCCAGTCGTGCGGCAGGCAGACCGCGGCGGTCCGTTCCGCCGAAGCCGGTTCGTTCCGGGCGAGCCAGCGCAGCTTCGTCACGGTGAAGCTGGCCACCGGCACGCTTCCCACCGCCTCGGCCCACGCCTGCCGGCCGGCGACGAGGTCACCGACCCGGTCACCGGACTCACCCGCGTCGGCGGCACGACCGCTGACGCCGAGTTCCTCGATCAGCTCGGTGGCGGCACCGGCCGACCGGGTGTCGTTCCAGAGCAGAGCGGGCCGGACGACCGCGCCCCGCTCGTCGAGACAGACCATGCCGTGCTGCTGGCCGGCGACCGAGGCGGCAACCACGTCCGCCAGGCCGCCGGCCTGCACCACGGCATCCTGCAACGCATCCCACCACGCCTGCGGATCCACCTCGGTGCCGACCGGATGGGCGGCCCGCCCGGAACGGACCAGCTCGCCGGTTTCGGCGTCGCGGATCATCACCTTGCACGACTGGGTCGACGAGTCGACCCCGGCGACGAGCGCCATCTCCGGCCTCCGTGGCTGAGGGGGTGGGTGGATCTAGCAAGCAGGGGTACGGATACGGATGGGCTTACGGATCAACGGGCGCCGAGCAGGTGCTCGACGGCGAGCTGGTTGAGCCGGACGAAACCGAAGCCCCGCGCCGACACCTCGGCGACGTCGAGGTCCTCGAAGGCGCTCCGGTCGGCGATCAGATCGGCGTAGGTCTCGCCCTCGGCCACCGTCGGCGTGGAGAGTTCGCCGACCTTGCTGGCGGCGAGCGCCTCCTGCACCTCGGGGTCGGCCCGGAACGCCGCCGCCCGCTCCTTGAGCAGCAGGTAGGTGCGCATGTTCGCGGCGGCCGACGCCCAGACCCCGTCGAAGTTCTCGGTCCGGGACGGCTTGTAGTCGAAGTGCCGCGGGCCCTGGTACGCCGGGGCACCCTCCGGGCCGCCGAACTCCAGCAGGTCGACCAGGGCGAACGAGTTCATCAGGTCGCCGTGACCGAAGACCAGGTCCTGGTCGTACTTGATGCCACGCTGGCCGTTGAGGTCGAGGTGGAAGAGCTTGCCGGCCCAGAGCGCCTGGGCGATGCCGTGCGCGTAGTTGAGGCCGGCCATCTGCTCGTGTCCGGTCTCCGGGTTGAGACCGACCAGCTCGGGGTGCTCCAGCTCGTTGATGAAGGCCAGGGCGTGCCCGACGGTGGGGAGCAGGATGTCGCCCCGGGGCTCGTTCGGCTTCGGCTCGATCGCGAACCGGATGTCGTAGCCCTTGTCGAGGACGTACTGCGAGAGCAGGTTGACCGCCTCGCGGTAGCGGTCCAGGGCCGCCCGGATGTCCTTGGCGACGTCGTACTCGGAACCTTCCCGGCCGCCCCACATGACGAAGGTCTTGGCACCGAGTTCGGCCGCGAGGTCGACGTTGCGCAGCACCTTACGCAGGGCGAAGCGGCGTACGTCGCGGTCGTTGCTGGTGAACCCGCCGTCCTTGAAGATCGGGTGGGTGAAGAGGTTGGTGGTGACCATCGGCACCACCAGCCCGGTCTCGTCCAGCGCCTTGCGGAACCGGGAGATGTGGTGGTCCCGGGCCGGGTTGTCGGAGCCGAACGGGATCAGGTCGTCGTCGTGGAAGGTGATGCCGTACGCACCGAGTTCGGAGAGCTTGTGCACCGCCTCCACCGCGTCGAGCGGCGCGCGGGTGGCGTCACCGAACGGGTCGCGGGCCTCCCAGCCCACCGTCCAGAGGCCAAAGGAGAACTTGTCGGCGCGGGTCGGTTCGGCAGCCATCGATGACCTCCACGTAACATCCCTGATTTGTTTACCCGTTGAATTATTTGACCGGCCTATGGCATTGTCAAGACGTGACGCACCACGGCACCGGGCAGGTGGGCGCGGCGGGCACCGCCGTACGCCAGGCGAGCCTGCGTGAACACAACCTGGCCCTGGTCCTGCGGCACATCTCCGACGCCGAGCGCCCCCCATCGCGCGCCGACCTCGCCGCCGCCACCGGACTCACCCGGGCCACCGTCTCCGCCCTGGTCGACGACCTGATCGGCGGACACCTGCTGACCGAGGTGGACCCGGCACCCCGGACCGGGGCCGGGCGCCCGGCCCTCGGCCTGGTCCTGGCCACCGACGGGCCGGCCGGACTCGGCCTGGAGATCAACGTCGACTACCTGGCCGCCTGCGTGGTCGACCTGACCGGCGCGGTCCGGCACCGGGCGATCCGCCGGCTCGACCTACGCCCGCTCCCGCCGGCCGAGGTCCTCGCCGGCCTCGGCGACCTGGCCGCCACCGCACACGCCGAGGCGCAACGGCAGCGCCTGGTGCTCGCCGGTACGGCACTGGCCGTACCCGGGCTGGTCACCGCCACCGGCGTGGTACGGCTGGCACCGAACCTGGGCTGGCGCGACGTGGATCTCGTCGGCGCCCTCGAAGCCCACCCCGCCCTCAGCGGGCGGCGCGCCGCCGGGCACTGGTTGACCGTGGACAACGAGGCGAACCTCGCCGCCCTCGGCGAACTGCACGCCGGTACGTCCGGCGAGGCCACCTTTCTCTACGTCTCCGGTGAGATCGGCATCGGGGCCGGCATCGTGCTGCACGGCACCCTGTTCCGGGGTGCCCGGGGCTGGAGCGGGGAACTCGGCCACCTGCCGGTCGACCCGGCCGGCCGGCGGTGCCGGTGTGGTGCCCAGGGCTGCCTGGAGCAGTACGCCGGCCAGGAGGCGATCCTGACCGGCGCCGGACTGGCCGGACTCGGCCAACCCGCGGACGCGGCCATCGCCCGGCTGGCCGAACTGGCCGGGGCCGGGAACGGCGCCGCGATCGCCGCGCTCACCGAGGCGGCCTGCGCGCTCGGCGTGGCGATCGCCGGTGTGATCAACCTGCTGGACCTGGACACGGTCGTGCTCGGCGGGATCTACGCACCACTGGCGGAGTGGCTCCGGCCACCCCTGGAGGCGGAGATCCGGCGACGGGTGCTCACCGCCGGCTGGTCGCCGGTCACCGTACGGCCTTCGCTGCTCACCGGTGACGCCGCCGTGCTCGGCGCCGCCGGTTCGGTGGTCCGCGCCGTCCTCGCCCACCCCGCCCGCTGGTTGGCTCCGCCGGCCTGACCCCGCTCGCGCCGGGGCCCGACCGGCGGGTCAGTAGGCGCCTCGGCTGTTGATGACGGCGCCGAAGGTCTTCCAGAGAATGGTGAGGTCGGCGGCGAGGGACCAGTTCTCCACGTAGTAGAGGTCGAGCCGGATGCCGTCCTCCCAGGTGAGGTCGGAGCGACCGCTGACCTGCCAGAGCCCGGTCATGCCCGGCTTGACCAGCAGGCGTCGGGCCACGTCCCCGTCGTAGCGGGCCACCTCGGACGGCAGCGGTGGGCGCGGGCCGACCAGACTCATGTGGCCGAAGAGCACGTTGGCCAGTTGCGGCAGCTCGTCGAGGGACCACTTGCGGAGAAACTTGCCGACCCGGGTCACCCGTGGGTCGTCCCGCATCTTGAACATCAGGCCGTCGGTCTCGTTGCGCGCGGTCAGCTCGGCGAGCAGGGCGTCGGCGTTGGTGACCATGGTGCGGAACTTGTAGACGCCGAACTCGAGGCCGCCCTGGCCGACCCGGATCTGCCGGAAGATCACCGGCCCTCGACTGTCCAGTTTGATCGCCAGGGCCAGCACGGCCAGGATCGGCAACGCCAGGGTGAGCGCGGCCAGGGCCGCGGCCCGGTCCACAAAACCCTTGATGATTTTGCGCGCGCCCCGGAACTCGGGCGCCTCCACGTGGATCAACGGCAGCCCGGCGACCGGCGTGGTGTGGATGCGTGGGCCGGCCACGTCGGTCAACGCCGGGGCCAGCACCAGGTCGATGTCGGTCCCCTCCAACTGCCACCCCAGCCGGCGCAGCCGGGTGGCGGTGAGCTCGCTGGAGGCGGTGACCGCGACCGTGTCCGCACCCGAGGCGATGGCGGCCTCGGCCACCCCGCGCAACGAACCGACCACCGGTACGTCACCAAGCCGCTGCGGCACCGGCGCGAGCAGTGCGTCCGGGATGCACGCGCCGACCACCTGGTAACCGGCGTGCGGCTCCCGGCGCAGGGTGTGCACCAGCTCCAGCACGTGCGGGGTGTCGCCGACGACGAGCACCTGGCGGGCCCAACCGGTCCCCCGGGCGCGGGCCCGGTGCAGTTGCTTACGGGCGGCGAACCGGGCGACCACCAGACCGACGGTGCCGACCGCGAACGAGATGCCGAGGAAACCACGGGAGACGCCCACGTCGGCGATGTAACCGGCGATCGCCACCCCACCGGCGAGCCGGAGACTGGCCGCCATGACCCGGCGGTACTCGTCCGCGCCGTACCCGAGCACCCGGTCGTCGTAGCCACGCATCGCACGTAGCGAGAGCAACCAGATGAGCACCAGCGTCGGCGCGATGATCACGTACGAGATGTCGGAGCCGCGCGGATCGTCGCTGCCGAACCTGGCGAAGTAACCGACGAGCACCGCGAAGCCGAGGGCGAAGGTATCGAAGATGACGGTGGTGCGGAGGTACGCCCGTTGCCGCGATCTGGTCGTGACAGCGGACGCCCCCGGCGGCATTTCCGGAGGCATCGTCGCGGAGCTCAGCAGTGTTGCCGACGTCACCGGCCCTCCCCAGCTCACTCACGGAGAATCCCGGTTCAACCGCGCATCCTCCCCATCGGACCCGCGGTGCCGGGACACCTCGAACATCTTCACCTACGGATCCGATTACCGAGAGCTTCCGACAGATTACTGTCACTTCCCGGGGGGCCGGAGACCTGCCGGGCGTACCCTAACCCCCAACGTGCGCCATCCGCGTCAGTGGATCGTGGTGATGTCCGGCCGTACGGTGAATGCTCTCCGGATGGCCGGCCGACGATCAGCCGGCCGGCCATCCGGATCAGTTCGAGGCCGGCCTCAGGGCGATGGCCTGCAGGAAGATGTCGCCGATCTTGGCCGGATCCTCGGTCGCGAAGACCCCGCCACCGGTCACCTTGGTGATCGCGTCCAGCTCGCCCCGGTTGACCCCGTTACCGATACCGATGATCACCACCTGGATCGGCCTCTCCGGGTCGGCTGCCGCCTTCAGGTCGGCCAGCAGCTTCGCCTGGGTGATGCCGTTCGCGTCCTCGTTCTCCCCGTCGGTCAGCATCACCACCGAGTTGACCCGGCCCGGCTCCCAGCCGTCCTGCACCGCCTTGTACGCCGCGAGCACCGTGTCGTAGAGGCCCGTGCTGCCGTTCGGCTTCGGGGAGATGCCGGCGAGGGCGCTCTTGAGCTGGCTGCGCTGGTTGGTCAGCGGGCCGATCGGGACGAGCTCCCGGTAGTCCCGGGCACCGACCAGTTCGGTGGAGAAGATCCAGAGGCCGACCGCCCAGGACTCGTCGAAGAGGTCCAGGCCGCCCTGCGCGGCGGCCAGGGTGACCTGGGCCCGGGTCGCGTTGTTCGCCGTCGGCACCTTCTCCAGCATCGAGCCGGAGACGTCGATCACCGCGAGCATCCGCGACGGCAGGGTGATGGCGGTCCAGGTGGAGAGCGCCCGGCTGAGTGCGGCCGGGTCAGCCCCACCCGCGGCCGTGCCGCCCGCCGCCGCGGAGCTGGACGGAGTGCCGGCCGGGCTGGGCGCACCCTGGGGAGCGCTGAATCCCTCACCCCAGGTGCCGTCGGACGCCCGCAGGTTCTGCTTGGCGAGCCGGTCCCGGAAGCTGCCCTCGGTGAGCACCTTGAACAGGCCGGCCGCCGCCGCCGACCGGGCCGGCTCGATGCCGGGCATCACCGCGTACGGGTAGTCCAGCGACATCGCCGCCGGTTCCACGTAGAGCGCGGCGAGCGGGATCGGCGGCTGCTTGGCGTTGTACTCCATGACGTCCTCCTCGCTGAGCGCGGCCGCGCTGAGTCCGGAGGCGATCGACGCCGGGTCGGTTGCCCGGGGGAACTTGGCCAGCAGGTCCTGCCGTACGGTCGAACGTCCGGTGGCCAGCGCCCGCAGCGCCGAGGTGGTCGCCTGCCTGCCCTGGGCGCCACCGGCCGCCCCGGCGGCGGCGCCGAGCGCGAGCAGCCCGGAGAGTCCGGCCGCGTCGCGGGTCGGCTCGACGATCCCGGTGCGCAACTTGGTGCCGGTGGTGACCTGCTTCAACAGGTCCCCCCAGGTGATCTTCTTCTCTGGCCAGCCGACCGAGGCGGCGACCGGCTGCGGCATGGCGACGACGACCGGACTGCGGGCGATCGAGGCGTTGTTGGTCGGCGCGAAACCGGCGGCCTCGGAGCTCAACCGCAGCAGCCAGCTGCTCGAGTCGGGCAGCCAGACGTCAGGGGTCACCGCGGCGCCGGGAGCCTGTCCCACCCCGGATAGCGACACCCCGTGCTGACCGGCGAGAACGGCCGCCACATCGACCGGGTCGCTCGCGGTGACGTCGACCGCGACACAGACACCCTCGGCGGCGGCGCCGTTCTCGGACCATTGGGCGGCGGCGGCCTGCACGGCCGGCGCGATCTCGGGAGCGGCGGCGACGGTCAGCCGGAGCTGGCCGGCACAGGCGGGTTCAGCAAGCCTCTGATAGCCGAACCACGCTCCCGCCACGACAAGGACAAGCGCCATCGCCGCTGCGATGGCGCCTGCTCCACGAATACTGCTACGCATACGATGGCGGCCCGACACGATGACCATCTTGCGTAATGATTCGACATAATGCCAGTCGCGTTGGGCCGGAAGTTACTCACGAGATACGGATCGCCGTTCAAATTTCACAGCCTGTAGTTGATCGACGGCAAACTGTCTAGTAATCCGCCCACCAGAGCAGCTTTCGCACCCATGCTTTCCAACAGAGCATGTCGCGCATTTGACATCTTCCACCAGATATTCATTTATGCTGGTAAAAATTATCATCATCAGTGGAAGTGCTCAGCGGATCGCTTCCGCCGGTGGGGCGGGCGGTCCCAACACGCAGGTGGGACTCGGCACCGCGACCGACCCGGCCGGCTCGGGCACCCCGCCCGTCGGGTCGACGACGAACACACTCACCACATCGGACCGTTCGTCCGCAACGTAGAGGTGCGTGCCGATCAATGTGAAATGCCTCGGCCAGGTACCACCGGTGGCCACCTCGGTCACGTAACGCGGCACCTCGGCATCGAGCGCGAACACTGAGATCGTGCCCACGCCACGGTTCCCGACATACAGGAAACGGCCGTCCGGCCGTACCGTGATCTCGGAAGGCTGCACGAGCCCGTGCCGTGCGCTCGCCGCGACCCGGCCACGTTCGCGCAGCGTGCCCCCGGACTCCCGGCTGTACGCCACGACCGTCGCGTCCAACTCTCCGGCCAGGTACAAGCGGTGACCGTCCGGGTGCCGGGCCAGGTGTCGGGGGCCGGTCCCGGGCCGGGTCCGGGTCACCGGCTCCCGGGGCAGCAGCCGCCCCCGGGAGTGGTCCAGGTCGTACCGGTAGACGGTGTCGGTGCCCAGGTCCACGGCGAGCAGCGCACCGCCCGCCGGATCGGGCGAGACCATGTGCGCGTGCGCCCGCTCCTGCCGCTCCGGATCGGGACCATGTCCGTCGTGCACCCGCAGGTCGGTCCGCTCACCCGGCACTCCCGCCAGATCCAACGGATGTACGGACACACTGCCACTGCCGTAGTTGGCGGCGAAGATGTATCCACCATCGGGCGCCACCGCCAGATGACACGGGCTGTCGCCCCCGGTGGACCAGCTGCCCAGCGGGCGCAGACCGGGCCGCGCCGGGGCGTCGGCGTCGATCGCCCAGGCGCTGACCGTTCCCTCGGCCGACTCGTTGACCGCGTACAACACGGGCAGACTCGGGTGCCGCACGAGGAAGGAGGGCGACTCGGTGGGCGCCACCGTGCCGAGCGGGTCGAGCGCGCCGGTGACCGGGTCCCGGCGTACCGCGACGACGCCCTCTCCGCGTCCCCCGGCCTCGGCGGTGTAACAACCGACGTACAGGATCTCGCCGCCGTCGACCATCCACACGCTCCGTCCGCCACCGGGGCGACCCCACGTCCGCCACCTCCACTTGATCCAACCAGAGCCCACCCACTCTGTGGGGTAAGGAAGGGCCCCTTGTTAACGCATAGCGTTAACAAGGGGCCCTTCCTTACCGAGGGGTGATCCTATAGGATCTTCGATCGTGATGGACGGGGTACGGCCCGCGCGGCGGACGACGCTCGCCGACGACGTGTACGAGTCGGTGCGTACGTTGGTGATGGATCATGCCGTGGCACCCGGCGAACGGATCAACATCGACGCCCTGGCCCGGCAGTTGGAAGTCTCCCCCACCCCGGTCCGGGAAGCGCTCGCCCGGCTCGAATCCGACGGGCTGGTCCGCAAACGGGCGCTCGCCGGCTACACCGCCACCCCGCTGCTGACCCGGGCCGAGTTCGACGAACTCGTCGAGATGCGACTCATCCTGGAGCCGCTCGCAGCCGTCCGGGCCACCCGCCGGATCGCCGACGAGACTCCCGCCGGGAACGAGCGGGCGAGCACCGACGAGGGCGCACCGGCCCACCCACTCGACCGGCTCCGCTCGGCGGCCGACCTGCCCGGCCCGGCACCGGGAAGCGAGGGCTTCGCGGCCATCGCCGAGTTCACCAACACCGACGCGCGGTTCCATCACCTGATCGCGGAGCACGCCGGCAACCGGCTGCTGTACGACGCGATCGTCCGACTCCGGTCCCACCTGCACCTGTTCCGGCTCTATTTCCCCACCACGCATCACGGCATCAGCGGCGAGGAACACCACCGGGTGGTGGACGCGATGGCGGCCGGCGACGCCGACGCGGCCGGCGACGCGATGCGGGCCCACCTGCTCTCCGCCCGGGACCGGCACCTCCCCTTCTTCGCGCAGACCTGAGATGCCCCGCACCGACCGGCGCTACGTCCCAGGGCAGGCCGGCCCGCCGCGACCCGTCGACCTGCCGCTCCGCACATACCTGCCCCTCCACGCCGAACTGCCGCTCCACGCCGAACTGCCGCTCCACGTGGACGTGCCACGAAAGGAGAACCCGTGCGCATCGCGCTCTTCGTGACCTGCGTCAACGACCTGGTCTTCCCCGGCACCGGGCGGGCGGTGGTGGAGATTCTGGAACGGCTCGGCCACACCGTCGAGTTCCCGGCCGAGCAGAGCTGCTGCGGGCAGATGCACGCCAACAGCGGTTACCGGGCCGAGGCGATGCCCCTGGTCCGCCGGTTCGTCGACACCTTCGCCGAGTACGAGGCGGTGGTGGCGCCGTCCGGGTCGTGCGTCGCGATGGTGCGGGAGTCGTACCCCCGGCTCGCCGCCGACGACCCGGGCCTGGCCGAACGGGTGGCCGAACTGGCGCCGCGTACGTACGAACTCTCCGAACTGCTGGTCGACGTGCTCGGCGTGACCGACCTGGGTGCCTCCTTCCCCCACCGGGTCACCTACCACCCGACCTGCCACGGCCTGCGCATGCTCCGCCTCGGTGACCGGCCGCTCCGGCTGCTCCGGGCGGTCCGCGACCTCGAACTGGTCGAGCTGCCCGGGGCCGAGGAGTGCTGCGGGTTCGGCGGCACCTTCGCGGTCAAGAACGCCGGCGTCTCCGGTGCGATGCTGGCCGACAAGTGCGACTCCGTCTGCTCCACCGGCGCCCGTTTCGTCGCCGCCGCCGACAACTCCTGCCTGGCGCACATCGGCGGCGGGCTGTCCCGCCGGAGCGACCGGCCCGGCACCGGCGGCGACCAGCCCGGGGTACGGGCGGTCCACTACGCGGAGATCCTGGCCGGAACCGTACGGACACCGGCCTCGACGGTGGGAGGAACCAAGTGACCGGCACCGGGAACATCGTCGCGCGGCAGCCGTTCCCGCAGGCCGCCAAGGTCCGACTCGCCGATCCGCAGTTGCGGAGCAACCTGCGGCGGGCCACCCACACCATCCGCGACAAACGGCTGCGGGTGGTCGGCGAACTGCCCGACTGGGAGGCGCTGCGGGTCTCCGGGGCGGCGATCAAGGACGACGTCCTGGCCCGCCTCCCCGACCTGCTCGACCAGTTCGAGGCGGCGGCGACCGCCGCCGGGGCGACCGTGCACTGGGCCCGCGACGCCGAGGAGGCGTGTGCGGTGGTGACCCGACTGGTACGGCAGACGGGCACCGACGAGGTGGTCAAAATCAAGTCGATGGCCACCCAGGAGATCGGGCTGAACGAGGCCCTGGAGGCGGCCGGTATCGCGGCGGTGGAGACCGACCTGGCCGAGTTGATCGTGCAACTCGCCGACGACCAGCCCTCACACATCCTGGTGCCGGCGATCCACTACAACCGGCGGCAGATCCGGGACATCTTCGCCGAACGGATGCCCGGGGTGGACGTGTCAGCGCTCACCGACGAACCGGCCGCGCTCGCCGAGGCCGCCCGTCGGCACCTGCGTGCCAAGTTCCTCTCCGCCCGGGTCGCCATCTCCGGAGCGAACTTCGCGATCGCGGAGACCGGCACGCTGGTGGTGGTCGAGTCGGAGGGGAACGGGCGGATGTGCCTGACCCTGCCCGAGACGCTGATCTCGGTGGTGGGGATCGAGAAGCTGCTACCGACCTTCGGTGACCTGGAGGTCTTCCTGCAGCTGCTGCCCCGTTCGTCGACGGGCGAGCGGATGAACCCGTACACCTCGATGTGGACCGGGGTCAGCGACGGCGACGGGCCGCAGCAGATGCACATCGTGCTGGTCGACAACGGGCGTACGGAGACCCGGGCCGATCCGGTCGGGCGGCAGGCGCTGCGCTGCATCCGCTGCTCGGCCTGCCTGAACGTCTGCCCGGTCTACGAGCGGGTCGGCGGCCACGCGTACGGCTCCGTCTACCCCGGTCCGATCGGCGCCATCCTGTCGCCGCAGATGACCGGACCGGACGCGGGCGCCAACCGCACCCTGCCGTACGCCTCGACGCTCTGCGGCGCCTGCTTCGAAGCCTGCCCGGTCCGGATCGACATCCCCGAGGTGTTGGTGCACCTGCGCCAACGCGGTGTGGACGCCCACCGGGGTCGGCCGTCGGCGGAGCGCACCGCGATGGGGGCGATGTCCTGGGTGATGCGGGACCGGCGCCGGTACGCCGCCGCGCTGCGCGCGGCCCGGCGGGGAGCGGCCCCGCTACGGCTCGGGGGCCGGCGGGACCACGTACGCCACCTGCCCTGGCCGCTCTCCGGTTGGACCGGCACCCGGGATGCCCCGCTGCCGGCGGCGCAGACCTTCCGGGAATGGTGGGCCGGCCGTGGCCGGGGATGACGTGGTCGGCCGGTCGCTGGCCGGGGATGCCCGCAGGGCGGGTGGAGGGGCTGACATGACGGCACGCGAAGAGATCATGAGGCGACTTCGGGCGGTCCGCCCGATTCCCCCGGTCACCGTCCCCCGGGGATACGACCGCGGGCCGATCGCCGCCGGTCCGGCACCGACCGGGCCCGCAGCGGACGGGAACGCGCCGGCCACGACGACATCAGGCGGAACCGATGCGAGCGGAACCGACGCGAGCGCGCCGGAGCTGATCGAACTGCTGGTGGACCGGCTGGTCGACTACCGGGCCACGGTCACCCACTGCGATCCGGCCGGTTTGGCGCGGGCGCTGGCCGGGCTGCTCGACGACGTACCCGCCGTGGCCGTCCCACCGGGGCTGCCCGGGGGCTGGCTCTCCGCGTACCCGGGAACGGTCCGGCGCGACGGCGCGCCGCGCCCCCTGACGGTGACCGACCTGGACGAACCGGGGCTGGCCGTGGTCACCGGCTGCGCGGTGGCGGTCGCCGAGACCGGCACCCTGATCCTGGACACCGGCACCGACCAGGGCCGCCGCCTGCTCACCCTGGTCCCCGACCACCACATCTGCGTGGTCCGCACCGACCAGGTCGTGGACCGGGTGCCGGAGGCGCTACGCCGGCTCGCCGATCCGACCCGACCGGTGACCCTGGTCTCGGGACCGTCGGCGACCAGCGACATCGAACTGAACCGGGTGGAGGGGGTGCACGGGCCCCGACGACTGGACGTGCTGATCGTGGCCGGTTGACGCCGACCCGGTCTCCCGGGCCCCGGCGTGCCGGTCAGTTCGCCGGGGCCGGTACGCCGCGCCGCGCCGCCACGTGCTCGACCAGCCGGACCAGTACGCCCTTGCCGGACTGTCGGCTGCGCGCGTCGCAGAGGATGACCGGCACGTCGGGGTCGAGGTCCAGCGCCGACCGTACGGCGTCGGTGCTGAACTGCTGCGCCCCCTCGAAACAGTTGACCGCGACGACGAACGGGGTCCCCCGGCGCTCGAAGTAGTCGACCGACGGGAAACAGTCGGCGAGCCGTCGGGTGTCGGCCAGCACCACCGCGCCGAGCGCCCCGAAGGCCAACTCGTCCCAGAGGAACCAGAACCGGTCCTGGCCAGGGGTGCCGAAGAGGTACACCTGCAGGTCCTCGTTGATGGAGATCCGCCCGAAGTCCATCGCCACGGTGGTGGTGTTCTTCTCCTCGACCCCGGCCAGGTCGTCGGTGCCCAGCCCGGCGTCGGTAAGCACCTCCTCGGTCTGCAACGGCCTGATCTCGCTCACCGCGCCGACGAGCGTGGTCTTGCCGGCCCCGAAACCACCGGCGATCAGGATCTTCAACGCGAGCGGCACCCGGCGCGCCGATCCGGGCCGGTCAGAGCGCACGGAGTCCATTGACCACCGCCTTGAGGATGTCGTCTTCCGGGAAACTGGGCGCCGACGAGGGTTCGTGCATCGCGATCAACTCGGCCGTGAGCAGGTCGGCGAGGAGCACCCGGACCACCCCCAGCGGCAGGTCGAGATAGGACGCCACCTCCGCCACCGAGATCGGTTCCTGGCTCATCCGGAGGATCTGCCGATGTTCCGGCTGCAATCCCTCGGCCCGGCCGTCACCGCTGGCCACCGCCGCCACCACGAACGCGACCAGGTCGAAGCCGCCGACCGCCGGACGTACCCGGCCGCCGGTCATCATGTACGGCCGGACCACCGGCCCCGCGTCGCGATCCAGCCAGTCATGCTCCGGGTCGGGCATCTCGTCATCGCGCATCGGCACTCACCCCGTTGGCCCGGCTCGGCGTACTCAGGTAGTCGCCGACCCGGGTCACCAGCATCGCCATCTCGTACGCGATCAGGCCGATGTCGGAGTCGGCGGTGCAGAGCACGGCCAGGCAGGCCCCCTGACCGGCGGCGGTGACAAAGAGAAACGCGGACTCCATCTCGACCACCGTCTGCCGCACCGGCCCGGCGGCGAACTGCCGGCTGGCCCCCTTCGCCAGGCTCTGGAAGCCGGCGGCCATCGCGGAGAGATGCTCGGCGTCCTCCCGGTCGAGATCCCTGGAGGCGGCCATCAACAGTCCGTCCGCGGAGAGCACCACAGCCTGTTCCGCGGTCGGTACGCGCTCCACGAGGTCGTCAAGGAGCCAGGCGAGATCGGCCGGCCTCGTCAGGTGTACCACTACGCGTCCCTTCCCGTTTCGCTGGAGCCCGGGTCGACGACCGGGGCCTCGACTGAGCTGGCCGGTGCGCTGTCCACCGGGGCATCCCCGGCACCGGTGGCCGTGGATGCGGTACTCGCCGTCGCGGGCGTGGCGTTCGCCGTCGCGGGCGTGGTGCTGGTGGCGGCAGGGGTCGGCGGGACGGCCGCGTCCCGTCGGCCGCGGGCGGTGCCGGCCTGCATCGCCGACATCATCGCCCGGACCTCTTCCGGTGTGCGGTCGGCCCGTTTCGCCCGTTCGCCGGTGGTGGCACCGGCACGGCTCGGCGGCTCCGCCGTCCCCTGCACCGGCTCCCGCAACTGCGGCGCCAGGCTGGTCTGCCGGATCCGCCGGGGCAGTCCGTCCGCACCGACCGGTGCGGCGGCCCGCTCTTCGGCGACCGGTCCGACCGGTCCGACCGGTCCGGTGCCGCGTTCGACGGTGGGTGCGGCGGTTGCGATCGACAGGTCCCGGCCGGCCGAGGGGTTCGGCTCGGTCGGAGCGTTCGGAGCGTTCGGCTCGGTCGGAGCGTTCGGCTCGGTCGGTGCCGTCACCGGCTCCGGTGCGGGCGACCCGAGCAGCGACGGTATGGGCGGTACGACCGGGGGCTTGAGCTCCTCGGGTTCGAGCCGGTTCGGAACGGCGGTGAGCCGGCCCAGGGTACGGGCCCGACGTGCCGGCGTGTCCGCTCCGCCCCGTGCTCCGGCACCGGCACGTCCGGGCGAACCGGACCGCTGTCCGGCACCGCCCCGGGAGGCCGTCAGGACGCCCGACAAGGTGCCCGGCTCCGACACCACCGTGGACGGATCCGGGGCCGGCTCCGTACCGAGTTGCGCGACCGGGACGGGGCGGCTCGGCGGGCCGGGGTCGGCCGAGCCGCCGGGCAACGCCAACGGGCCGTTGCCGGGTGCCACCAGCTCGCCCGGGATCAACGCCACCGCGGTCACCCCGCCGTACGGCGACGGCCGCAGCTGCACCCTCACCCGGTGCCGGGCGCCGAGCTGGGCCACCACGAACAGGCCGAGCCGGGCGCTGTTCACCGGGTCGAACTCGGGCGGGTCGGCCAGCCGCCGGTTCGCCGCCTCGAATGCCTCGGGGGTCATGCCCAGGCCACGGTCCTCGACCTCGATCGCGTACCCGTTCGGCACCAACTGCCCGCTGACCCGTACCCGGGTGTGCGGCGGTGAGAACGAGGTGGCGTTCTCGATCAGCTCGGCGAGCAGGTGGATGACGTCACCGACCGCCGGGCCGAGGGTCGATCCGGGTTGTACGGTGGCCACGTCGACCCGTGCGTAGTCCTCCACCTCGGAGATGGCGCCCCGCATCACGTCGATCATCGCCACCGGGTTGCGCCAGCCCCGGCCGGGTGTCGCACCGGCGAGGATGACCAGGTCCTCCGCGTGGCGGCGCATCCGGGTGGCGAGGTGGTCGACCCGGAACAGGTCCTCCAGCTCCTCCGGCTCGGTGACCCGCCGTTCCATCCGGTCCAGGAGCGCGAGCTGCCGGTGCAGCAGGGTCTGGCTGCGCCGGGCGATGTTCAGGAAGACCTCGTTGAGTCCGCGCCGCAGCGTCGCCTCGTCCACGGCGGAACGTACGGCGCTGCGCTGCACCTCGCTGAACGCGTGCCCGACCTGCCCGATCTCGTCCCGCCCGTACTCCAGTTCCGGCGACTCCTTGGCGACGTCGACCTCCTCGCCCCGGCGCAACCGGCCGACGACGTCGGGCAGCCGGGTACCGGCGAGTTCCAGCGCGGCCGTACGGAGGCTGGTCAGCCGGCCGATCAGCGACCGGCCCACCCGGATGGCGAGGAACATGGAGAGGATGACGGCGGCCAGGCCGAGCAGGCCGGCGAGTCCGAGCCGGACCAGGATCCGGGCCGCCACCGGTGTGGTCCGTTCGGTGAGCGAGTCCGCGGCGTCCAGTTCGAAGTCGTGCAGTTGCCGCTGGGTGGAGTCGTAGCTGGTCCGCCACGCGTCGGCGGTGATCGGCGGCGCGGCGCCGTTGCGTCCCTTGGCGACCAGGTCGGCGAGCATCGCCCGGACCCGGACGAAGTCGTCACCGTCGATCATCCGCTGGTACGCGGCGCGGTCTTCGGCCGACAGGTCGGCCACCGCCTCCTCGTAGAGGAACCCCTGGGTGCCGACGGCCTGCACGATCTGCGCGTACTCGCCGTCGGCGAACCGGCCTGAGGTGAAGGCTCCGGCGAGTACGGCGTCGGCCTGGTCGAGCACCTCGCGGGCCTGACCGAGCGCGATCAGGTTGAGCGACTGGAGGTTGACCCCGTCGTACGCCCGCGCCGCCATCGCGTCGAAGACCCGGTAGGTCAGCGAGATGGTGCTGGTGTAGAGGCCGAACGCGCCGCCCCGGTCCATGTCCCGCCGGTCGATGAAGCCGCGACCGGAGGGGAGCGCCTCCAGGTTGGTGAAGAGCTGCTGGACCCGGCCACGGAGCAGGTCGCCGTTCGAGTCGAGCAGGCCGCTGTCGTACGTCCGGCGCCGCATCTCGGCGATCGCCTGGTCGGTACGGGTCCGCTGGGCGGTCAGGGCGGCCAGGTCCCCGCCGGCGAGGTACCGGATGGAGAGCCGGCGTTCGGCCTGTAGCTCGCCGACCACGGCGGTGCCGGGGCGTCCCATGTTGTCCAGCAGGGACTGTGAGGAGAGCAACCGGGTGACCGGCTCGACGGTGAGCAGGGTGGCGAAGATCCAGAGCGCGAGGAGCGCGGAGATCGGCACGGCGACCAGCGCGATGATCTTCGAGCGGATCGTCCAGCTACGGCTATTCATCGGACCTCGCCCGGGGTGGCAGGGGGAAGAACCGGGCCCGGCCGGTCCGCGGCCCCGGCCGGAGTCACGGAATCGGACGTGCGCCCCCGGCAGGATACGTAATCAGGGACGTATGCACTACCGCACGTTCCGGGTGGGCTTCCCGACGCTCTGTTCAATCGCCCCCATTCGGGGCGGGTACCGATCCGCGAACCGAACCGGCGCCATTTTGTCACCGGGCCGCCACCGTTATTGCCGGCAAGCGACTTCATCGATGAAACAGCTGGCGCCCCCTCACCCCACCGACCATTTCCGGTGGCCGAAAAGTGTCACCGGCATCGACCCGAGCAGGTTGACGAGGTTCTTCGCCAGGTCGTCGCGCCCAGCCAAGCGCGTTTTCTGGAATGAGTCAAGTTAACGGAGGGGAAGGGTAACCACGTTCCTCGCCGGGCAGCCGGGTCCTCGGCCTCATTTCGGACGCCTCATGACAGAACAGACGCGCGATCGGGGCCGGCGCCGAAAGTCGCCCACTTCGGGATTGGCGATCACTCCAGAGCGGGAATACCAGATGCGAAGGAGGAACCCATGTCACCCACGCAGATCATCGTCATCGTCGTGGCCGCCGTACTCGTCGTGGCCGTCGCCACGGCAATCTGGGCGGTCGGCCGCCGGGCGGCTCTACGGCGTCGGTTCGGCCCGGAGTACGACCAGGTGGTCGCCGACCGGGAGAGTCGCGGCGACGCCGAGCGGGAGTTGCGCGACCGTACCCGGCGGCACGCCGAGTTGACCCTCACTCCCCTCTCCCCCGAGTCCCGCCAGCGCTACGCCAGCACCTGGGCCGAGATCCAGGCCAGGTTCGTCGACGCCCCCAACGACTCGGTCGGCGAGGCGGACGAACTGGTCACCCGCCTCATCGCCGAACGGGGCTACCCGACCGGTAACTACGACGAGCAACTTGCCTCCCTCTCCGTGGAACACGCCCGCACCCTGTCCCACTACCGCGACGCACACGAGATCCGCGAACGCGACCAGCGCGGCGAGGCTGGCACCGAGGACCTCCGCCAGGCCCTGGTGCACTACCGGGCGCTCTTCGCCGACCTGCTCGGCGCGGATCCGGTACGCCCCGACGGTCCGGCCACGAAAACCACGCCGACAGGATCGGACAACCCGGAGCAGTCGGCACAGCAGACCTCAGAGCGCGCTCCGCGGCACACGCCGCAGGACACGCCGAGCCGTTGAGGAGAGACCCCACCATGCGTCAGCAGGACCAGCAGATCCAGGACGAGCAGCGGACCGACCGTACGGCGGTCAAGGTCGACGACCGGGACCGGGCCGACGACCCGGAGCGGGCCGACACCAACGACCGGACCGACAACCTGGACCTCGAGAACGCCCGGAACCACACCGACGACCTGGTACGCGACGACGGGAACCGGACGGACGACCCGAACCGGGTCGATCACCTGGACCGCGTCGAGTACCACGAACCGGCGCCACTGCCGACCACGTTCGGCGCCCCGACGGTCGGCGGTGCGGTCGCCGCGTCCGCCCTGGCCAGCGGTGACCGGACCGAGGAACCGGACCCCCGCGAGGAGAGCACCGTCGCACCCGACAACGGGGTTGGCGACGGCCAGGTGAACGACGCCGTCACCCGGGTCAGCCCGACCGGTACGTCCGACCGGTCGTCGGCAGGACCCGGTACGGGAACCGTCACCCCCCTGCCCGGCGAGGGCGACGGGATCGGAAGCTTGCTCGACACGGAGACCACCGAGCGGCTGCGGGAACGCTGGCGCGGCATGCAGCTGCGCTTCGTGGACGACCCGCCGGGCGCGCTCGACGAGGCGCGTGAGCTGGTCGACGAGGCGGTCCGGTCGTTCACGACGGCCCTGACCGAGCAGCGCACCCGACTGGACGACGACGGCGGCACCGGCTCGGCCGGCAGCGGCGAGACCGAACACATCCGGCTGGCGATCCGCCGCTACCGCGACTTCCTCGACCGGCTGCTCGACCGTTGACCTCGGAGCCGTGCACCGCGAACGCCGCGCACCCTGGCGACGGACGAATCCACACAGCTTGAGCGCCGACGGCATGGTGTCGGCTATCCGGGGTAGCCGTACGGGTGGGAATGACGCCGCCACCGGACAGGAGGGCAGCAACGATGACGGAGCGCGATCCGGGCCTGGCCCGGCCGTTGGAGGAGTCCCCGGAGATGGCCTCGGCCGCCGACGACGAGAGCACCGTGCCCCAGCTCCGCACCGGCGGCGGCCGGGACCGGGACACGCCGGAATTCATCGGGTCGGATGACGTGCCGGGAGACTTTCCGCCCACCGACGAACTCATCGGCGATTCGCAGGGAGGCGGCCTTCCCGGCTCCGACCGGACCCGCACCGGGGCCGAGCAGCCCTGGGAACCGGAGGACCTGGTCGCGGCCTGGGGTCAGGACGCCACCCCGCAGAACCTCGAACGGGCCCGGCGGATGCTGGCGGAGCAGGGTCCCGCCGCGATCGAGAAGACCGTGCCCTGACCCTGGTACGCACGGATCCCTGGTCCGACCGACACCGGCCGGACCAGGGATCCTGTGGTGTTGTACGAGGGCCTACCCGACCACCTACAGCGGCGGGTACGCGTTCTGCATCAGCTGCTGGAACTGCGCCGAGAACCAGTGACCCGAGAGCGGGGCGTTGGCCAGGGCGCCACTCATGTTGTTGTTGTTACGGGGGTTGCCGGTGTACGTCGGGTCGCACATCCGGTCGAAGCCCTTGCCCTCGTCGTTCTCGATCTCGGTGCTCGCGCCGTCCGACTCACCCGGGGGCTTGATCCAGACGTACGCGTCGATACCGGCTGCCGGCGCGGCCCGGGGCCGCTCGCCGATGCCGGCACCGCTCTGGTTGCACCAGTTGCCGGTGTGGATTCGCCGGTCGAGCCGGCCGCCGTCGACGAAGGTGTCCACATTGGTCTGCGCGCCGGGGCCGGTCGGACGGGCCGAGCCACCCCAACCGTTACGACTGGTGTCGATCAGCATGCCGACATTGGAGTTGAACCCGGCGCTGATGAGCTGGGTACGGAAGCCCTGTGCGAACGACTGCTCGTCCACATAGCGGTTCCAGTCGACCCACCTGGACTGCCGCACCGACGTACCGCCCACGGTGCTGTTGATGTTGAAGTACGGCTCGGTCAGGGCGCCGTAGTTGGCGGTGTTGACGATGAAGCCGTGCACGTTGTTCAGCGTGCTGCCGGAGGCCCGAGCGGCCTCGGCGAACAGGGTCGCCGACGGGGCGAGGTTGTCGTCCCAGCCGATCCAGCCGTGGTGTCCGGCGTCGATGTAGTTGTAGGTGTTCGGCAGCGCGCCCAGCTTCGCCAGGGCGTACCCGACGCCGTTGACGTAGTTGCCGTTCGCCTTCATGACGTCGCACGCCGGGACGGCGGTGGGCCGGCTGCCGGTGTTGGTGACCAGGTTCGGCAGCGAGTCGATCTCGATCACGTTGATGATGCGGAGGTTGCGGTACTTGGCATCGCCCATAATCGCGGCGATCGGGTCGATGTACTCCGTCTTGTACCGGTCGATCTCCGTCGGCTCGAGTTCGCCAGCGGACGCCAGCGCGGAACAGTCCCGGCCGGGCAGGTTGTAGATGACGACCTGGATGTACCCGGCGCCCTGCGCCACCGCGGTGTCGAGGTGTGCGCGCAGACCACGCGCCCCGGTCGTGCCGTTGATCGCGGCGATCCGGTCCATCCAGACCCCGGTGGGGTTGTTGGAGATCCGGCTACCGCCCGGCTCGGCGTCCGCCTTCGCCTTCCAGTCCGGGTTCACATAACCCGTGACACCCACGTACGGGTTGTCGACCCTCGGTCCGCCCGGCGGCGGCGTGGTGGTCGGCGGCGGAGTCGTCGGCGGCGGAGTGGTGGGCGGCGGAGTGGTGGTGGGCGGCGGGGTGGTCGGCGGGGTGCCGCCGTTGCACACGGTGCCGTTGATGGTGAACGAGGTCGGCGCCGGGTTGCTGCCGCTCCAGGCACCGTTGAAGCCGATGCTGGTGGAGGCGCCGGTGGCGAGGCTTCCGTTCCACGACATGCTCTGCGCGGTCACCTGGCTGCCGGACTGGCTCCAGGTCGCCGACCAGCCCTGTTGCACCCGCTGGCCGCTGTTGGGGAAGGTGAAGCCGAGGGTCCACCCGTTGAGCGGGTCACCCACGTTCTGAATCGTCAGACTGGCGGTGAAACCGCCCTGCCACTGGTTGGCGGAGTACGTGACGCTGCACTGGGTTGCCGCGTGTGCCACGGTTCCCGGGATGGCGACGAGGCCGGCGGCTACCAATGTGCTCGCGCCGGCGAGTGCCAGCACCTTGCGTCGGCCGGACCATCTGCTCCGTAAATTCATGCGACTGATCTCCTTGGGCCAGCCGGTCCCTGGTGGCGGGACCCGGCGCGGCGGCCTCGGAACGTGGACCGGTGGGGGTCGTCCGTAGGCGCCATGGGGAAATGCAGGGTGTCGCCCGACCCGGACGGGCTGACGGGTGGTGGTGCCGGCCGTAGTCGACGGCCGGGCGAACGCCGTCCGGAAGAGACCGGCTGCCCTCGGCGTCGTACTGCGCGGTGTGGCTCCCCTACACAGTGGATGAATTCTTGCATGGGAGCGCTTCCACCACAACACCTCGGCAACGATGCCTGCCGATCCCTCTCCCCACTATCCCCGCCGCCGCTCGCCACCTCAACCCTCGCCCGGTAGCGACCCGAGCACGGGCGGCGTGGCCCGACCGGGCCCACCGACAGCACGGCTCCGGCAACCGAGCCACCGCTTCTGATGCCACCGGCGGTACGGACCCGACCGCGCTTCTCGGGTCCGTTGGGAAAGGTGTGACTGGAGTGAACCGGGCACCAATCCATAAAGGGCCGGAAACGGGAGTATCAGGAACTGAATCGGTCACCCCGTTCCAGGGAAGACGAGAGCTGACATTACCGCCCGCGCGGATCGGGTCACCCCGATCAATCAGCAGTCGGCTCCTACCGCCCGATGGCCGGGATAGCACGGTGCATCACCCGTTCGGGGCAATAGTAGAAATGCCGTATCAATCCGACTAAAGCTCACAAACAAGTTAGCCTCGGTCATGGCTCGGCTCTCGTCGAGCCACGGTGAACAGGGGAAGGAGTGACGGAAGTCATGTCTAAGAAGTTCCTCGGCAAGGTCGTCGCCGGAGCCGCCCTCGGTGGCGCATCTTTGCTCGTCGGTGCCCCCGGGATCGCTTTCGCGGATGGGCCGTCCACCAGCGCGGAGCCGGGACAGGTCCTGGCGAAGCCGCATTGGGCGAAGCCCGGTCACGAGGTCACCATCGTCGAGATCTGCAAGGAGCCGCAGGAGAGCCCCTGGGTCTGGTCGAAGGTGACCGGGAAACTGGAGCTCACCCACGAACATGACAAGAAGCCCGTAAAGGGCCCCGAGCGAGCCGCAGAGGGTTCCGAGCAGACTCCGGCCGAAGAAACCGCCCGGAGCAGCCACGAGACCGAAGAATTCAAAACGTACAAGAACACCGAAAAGTACAAGGAATACAAGGCGAACGAGGACTACCAGCTCGACAAGGAATACCAGGAGTACAAAAAGTACAAAGAGTACTTGGAGTACAAGGAGTACCGGAGCAAGAAGGCACAGCCGGCCCCTGAGCAGAATGGTGCGGTCGAAGCAGCTCCGACCAGTGGGCTTCCCGAGCCGGTCGCCCCGGACGGCACCGCCGAGACGACGGCTCCCGAGGAGCACAAGGCCGCGACCGCCGCTCCGGTAGAGAGCCCGGCCGCACCGGAAGCGCCCCCGGCCGCCGATCTCGGACCGGTCGAGGAGTACGCACCGGAGCAGGTCGACCCGGCCGCCGAGCCGGACGCCCACGCCGACATGGGCGGACACGAGGGCACCGACGGCGGACCGGCGACAACGGAGAAGCCGGCGCAGCCGGACGCCTCGGCGCCCGCCGAGGACCCGGCCAAGGCGGCCGATGGTGCCCCGACCGACTCCGACCCGGCGGCGGAGGAGAGCAAGGACCCGGCCGCCAGCCAGGGCGAGTCCACCGAATGGAGCGAGAAGCCCGACGCCCACGGCAAGTCCGACGGCTGGGACCCGAGCGCCAAGGACGAGGCGGGGGCCAAGTCTGACGAGGGTGCCAAGGACGAAGCCGGCGCCAAGTGGGACGAAGGTGCCAAGGACGAAGCCGGCGCCAAGTGGGACGAGGGCGCCAAGGACGAAGCCGGCGCGAAGGACGACGCGGGCGCCGCGTGGAGCAAGAAGGACGAGCAGGAGAAGGTCCACACCTACTCGACCACCACCACGATCCCGGCCGACGCGAAGCCGGGCCACTACCAGCTCAAGGGCTCCTGCGGCTTCGGCACCCTGGTGGTCGTACCCACCGGGTGGGTCGAGGGCGGCGACGGTGGAGCCAGCGACAACGGTCTCGCGACCAGCGGTGCGGCAATGCTGGGCGCGGCGGCGCTCGGCGGCATCGTACTGATGCGGCGGCGACGGATCGATGGCTCGCTCGTCTGAGACGTCGGGGGGAAGGGCCGGCGGCCGTCACGTTCTCACGTGGCGCGCCGTCGGCTACGCCCTCGTCGCCGTACTCGCCATGGTCGGCTCCGGGCTCATCGGGGCCTCGCTGAACGCCACCCCGACACCTCCACCGCAGCCGGCGGCGGAAGCCGCGCCGGCCTACCTCCGCCCCACCCCGGTCGAGTCGGCGTCACCGGTCGACCCGGACCTGGCACCGGCGCCCGACGCCGGACTGACCACAGCCACGCCCGGCCCCGCCGGGATGCCCCGCTCGGAGCCGACCGACATCACCATCAAGAAGATCGGCGTCGCCGCGAAGCTCATGTCACTCGGGGTCGATCCGCACGGGATGATCGAGGTGCCCCCGTTGACGCAGGCAGAACTCGCCGGCTGGTACCGGCTCGGCCCCAGCCCCGGCGAGATCGGCAACTCGGTGATCGTCGGACATGTCGACTCGCACGAGACCGGGCCAGCGGTCTTCTTCAAACTGGGCGCATTGAAGGCCGGAGACACGATCGAGGTGGCCCGCAAGGACGGCAGCGTCGCACAGTTCACGGTCGAAGGCGTCAAGTCGTACCCGAAGGACTCCTTCCCCACCGACCTGGTCTACGGACCGTCGGAAAAGGCGAGTCTCCGGCTGGTCACCTGCGGCGGCCAGTTCGACCAGAAGAAGCGGAGTTACCCGGACAACATCGTCGTGTTCGCCACCGCGACCACGAACACGGCCACCACGCCGCAATAACACCGGTCGCCGTACGAATTCACGTGCCTCTCCCAACCCTGGCCGGGTCCCGCATCTCGGGGCCCGGCCAGGTTCAGCTTCTTTGCCCACCGTTCATGTGCGGGATCGATTCCGCTTGTCTGCCCGTGCGACCTTCCATGGTCGACCCCGAGCAGCATCGGAGACACAATGCCTGCCAAAAAGATATATACGGCACTGACCGTGGCGGCAGTCGCCGCGAGCACCCTCACCGGCGCGGGAACCGCGGCCGCGCACGGGAAGTCGGATCGCCCGCTCTCCTTCGACCGCACCGCGACCTACCCGGTCTTCCAGAACCGGCCGGCGGGTGAGGACCCGGCGACGCCGACCGTCGCGGAGATCTCCGCGGTCAGCGACGACGGCCGTACGTTGATCTACACCGACGCGTTGGCGCGGCGGATCGGCTTCCTCGACCTGACCCGTCCCGACAAGCCCCGTGGCCTGGGCACACTCTCCCTGTCCCAGTTGGGCGACGCCGAGGACGAGCCGACCTCGGTCGCCGTCGTCGGCCAGTACGTCCTGGTCGTGGTCAACACCAGCCCCAGCTTCACCGCGCCCTCCGGCCGGCTCGACGTCATCTCGCTGCGTACCCGGCAGCGGGTGACCAGCCTCGACCTCGGCGGACAGCCCGACTCCATCGCGATCAGCAAGGACAAGCGGTACGCGGCGATCGCGATCGAGAACGAACGCGACGAGGACGCGGCCCCGCCCGGAGGTGAGGACGGGGACCTGCCCCAGGCCCCGGCCGGCTTCCTCCAGATCGTCGACCTGACCGGCGGCAACCCGAGCCACTGGCGGACCCGGCCGGTGGCGCTGACCGGCGCGGACGGCAGCGCCCTGCCGGCGTTCGTCGCCGCCGGCTTCGCCGCACCGACCGACCCCGAGCCGGAGTACGTCTCGATCAACCGGAACAACGAGGTCGCGCTCACGCTCCAGGAGAACAACGGGATCGTCCTGGTGGACCTGCCGTCGGGTCGGATCATCCGGGCGTTCAACGCGGGTACCGCCTCGATCAGCGGCATCGACACGGTCGAGGACGGCGCGATCGACCTGACCGGCTCGATCAAGGACGTACCGCGTGAACCCGACGCGGTGGCCTGGATCGACGACCGGTACCTCGCCACCGCCAACGAGGGCGACTGGCGCGGTGGCACCCGGGGCTGGTCGGTCTTCGACAGCCGTACCGGTCGGGTCGCCTGGGACGCCGGCAACAGCTTCGAGCGGCTCGCGGTCACGTACGGGCTGCACAACGAGGACCGGGTGGAGAAGAAGGGCACCGAGCCGGAGGGTGTCGCGGTCGCCGAGTACGACGGCGTCCGGTACGCCTTCGTCGGCTCGGAGCGGAGCAACTTCGTCGCCGTCTACGACATCAGTCGTCCGGCCAACCCGGTCTTCAAGCAGGTGCTGCCGGCGACCAACGGCCCCGAGGGGCTGCTCCCGATCCCGGGACGGAACCTGCTCGCGGTCTCCAGTGAAGAGGACGACGCCTCGGTCGGTGTACGCGCCTCGGTGACGGTGTACGAACTCGGCAAGGGCAAGCCGGCCTTCCCGACCATCGTCTCCGCCACGCAGCGGTCGGGCGTGGACAAGGCTCCGATCGGTTGGGGTGCGCTCGGTGCGCTCTCCGCCGTACCGGGCAGGTCGCACCTGCTCTACAGCGTGACCGATGCGGCGTACTCGCCGAGCCGGATCCTCACCATCGACCCGACCGCCGAGCCGGCCGTCATCACCGCCGCGCTCACCGTCTCCGATGCCGGGGGCAACGCCGTCGGCTACGACGCGGAGGGCATCTTCGCCCGGCCGCAGGGCGGTTTCTGGCTCGCCGTCGAGGGCACCACCGGTGCCGGCAACAAGCTGGTCCGGCTCGACCGCGACGGGGTTACCAAGCAGGTCGTGGAGTTGCCGGCCGAGGTCGCGAGCGGCCTGGCGAAGCAGGGCTTCGAGGGCGTCACCGCGACCACCGACTCGCGCGGACGCGAGGTGGTCTGGGCCGCCCTGCAGCGAGAGGTCTCCACCGATCCGGCCGGCGTCGTCCGGCTGGGTCGCTACGACGTGGCGGCGGGCACCTGGAGTTGGTTCGGCTACCGGTTGGCGAGCACCACCACCGCTGGTGACTGGATCGGGCTCTCCGAGATCACCGTGGTCGGCGACAAGCTCGCGGTGATCGAGCGGGACAAGCTCAACGGCCCGGCCGCCCGGATCAAGCGGATCTACACCGTGGACCTGCCGCGCACTGCGGCGGCGCCGGGTCCGCTGCGGGTCCTGCCGAAGACCCTGGCGTACGACGTGCTGCCCGAACTGCGGGCGACGAACGGCTGGACCCAGGAGAAGCTCGAGGGCATGACTGTCGCGGGTGACGGCCAGGTCTACGCGGTCACCGACAACGACGCGCTCCAGGACGCCACCGGTGAGACGGTGTTCCTGCACCTCGGCTCCAGCAAGCGGGTCTTCGACCAGCGATAGTCCCAGCCTCCCCAACCGACAGATGCCGCTGGCCGGGCCCGTTCACAGGGGACCCGGCCAGCGGCCGTTCTGCTTACTTGGTCCAGACGTCCTGGACGATGTGGGCGGCCTGGTTCTCCCACTGCGCGTACGCGTCCGGGAACGCCGACACCTGAACCTTCTGCGCCGCCACCGTCAGCGGCAGATCCTGCCAACCATCAACCTGCTTCAGGTTGCTCAGGAACGCCGTCGCCGCATAGGTCGGGTCCGTGATCTGCTCCGGAGTACCCCAACCACTACTCGGACGCTGCTGGAACAAACCCAGGGAGTCGTGGTCGTTCATGTCACCCAGATGACCCAGGTTCTCCAACTTCGACTCCTGCATGGAGGTGGCGACCGCGATCACGGCACCTCGCTCACCCATGCCGAGCTTCTTGGCCACATCAGTAATGGCCTTGGCGTTGTCGGTCTGCTCCTTCGACAGGCTGATCTCCGACTGGGAACCCTGGGTGCCGTGCGGCACCAGCTTGTCCATGGCCGGCTTGTCACTGGTCACAGCGGCAACCGTGGTCATCGCCGGGGCGGTGTGCACGGCCGGGGACGCGAACGCGTGCGACGCGGGACCGGCGACGGCGCCACCAACAAAGGCGAGGCCAGCGATACCAAGAGCGGTCTTACGAACGAACGAAGCTTCGGTAACAGCGGTGAAAGTCGTCTTCACGATGGTTCACCTTCCAATCGGGGGTACCGAAGCGCACACAAGAAAAGGGGGAAAACAGGTGCGTCACTCGGGAAGAAGTACGAGGCCACAGGCCCTATGAGGCGGGGGACACCTCGGCGCTGCTCCGGTCGTACGCGATGTATAACGACCCCACCCCCGCCAACATTCCGCCGACCACGCCCCGAACCAAGTCGATCAAGCCAAAAAACCTCGCACCGGAGACACCCGGCACGAGTGGCGGGCAAACGTCAACGGGGCTGCGGTGAGCGCGAAGAGTGGGGCCTCCTGAAGGCGCGTTAGGAAGGGCCCCTTGTTATACAAAAAGCGATAACAAGGGGCCCTTCCTTACGGCTAGCTGCTGGCGCCGGAGGTGCGGACGAGGGTACGGATCTGGCGCAGCAGTACGGAGAGGGCGGCCAGGTCGGAACGGGACTCGTCGAACTCGCCCATCGCCTTCTGAGCGCGGTTGATCGAGGTCTCGTTCGACTCTTCCCACTCCCGTACGCGTTGCTCCGCCGGCACCGAGTCGGAGGTCGACTGGAGCACCTCGGCGGTGAGGGCGGCGAGGGCCGCGTACAGGTCGTAGCGGAGTGCCATCCGGGCCAGGGTCTGCCAGCGGTCCTCCCGTGGCAGCAACGAGATCTTCGACAGCAGCGAGTCAACCCGGAACCGGTCGGAGAGGACGAAGTAGACCGAGGCCACCTCGCCCACGTCGCGTCCGGTGACGGCCGCCGTTTCGACCACGTCGAGCAGGCCGAAGCTGTACATCAGCCGGGTCGCCTGTTCGGCCAGGTCCTGCGGCAGGCCGCGGGCGACGAGCAGGTCGACGTGGGCGGCGAGCGCCTGCCGTTCGCTGCCGCAGAAGAGGTGTCCCAGTTCCGGCAGGAGCCGGGAGACGCCGTCGCGGAGCCGGGCGATCTCGGTGGGTACGTCGATCGGCGAGCGCCGGTTGGTGACCAGCCACCGTACGGCCCGGTCGAGCAGGCGCCGGGTGTCGAGGTAGACGCCGGTCTGCACCTCGGTCGGCACCTTGTTGTCGAGCGCCTCGACCGCGTCCCAGATCTCACGCAGCCCGAACACGTCGCGGACCACCACGTACGCCCGGATCACGTCGGCCGCGGTGGCCGCGGTTTCCTCGACCACCCGGTAGATGAACGAGATCCCGCCCCGGTTGATCGCCTCGTTGACCAGCACCGTGGTAACGATGTCGCGGTGCAGCCGGTGGTCGGCCATCCGGTTGGCGAACCGCTGGCGCAGCGGCGTCGGGAAGTAGCCGGCGAGCACGTCGGCGGTCCACGGCTCGTCGGGCAGCTTGTCAGCGAGGATCTCCCGCTCCAGGACGATCTTGACGTACGCGAGCAGCACCGCGAACTCGGGTGCGGTCAGCCCGTTCTCGGTGCGTACCGCCAGCTCCTCGTCCGGCGGCAACGCCTCCAGCGCACGGTTGAGGGCGCCGGACTTCTCCAGGTCACTGATCATCCGGCGGTGCACCGGCAGCAGCGAGGCGGCCTGGGCCTGCGCGTTGCCGATCGCGCGGGCCTGGTCGTAGTTGTCCCGAAGCACGTGCTCGGCGATTTCCTCGGTCATCTCGGCGAGGAGTTCGTCGCGCTCCGGCACGGTCATTTCGCCGTCCGCGACCGCCGCCCCGAGCAGGATCTTGATGTTGACCTCGTGGTCGGAGGTGTCCACCCCGGCGGCGTTGTCGATGAAGTCGGTGTACATCCGCCCACCGGCGAGCGCGTACTCGATCCGGCCGAGTTGGGTGAAGCCCAGGTTGCCGCCCTCACCGACGACCTTGGCGCGCAGCGCCTTGCCGTCGACCCGGATGGCGTCGTTGGACTTGTCCCCGACCTCGCTGTTCGACTCGGCACTGCCCTTGACGTACGTACCGATGCCGCCGTTCCAGAAGAGGTCGACCGGTGCGGTGAGGATCGCCTTCATCAGCTCCTGCGGTGACATGGCGTCCACCCCGCCGTCGAGGCCGAGCACCGCCCGGACCTGCGGCGTGATCGGGATGGTCTTCGACGTACGCGGGAAGATGCCGCCGCCCTCGGAGATCAGGTTGGCGTCGTAGTCCTCCCACGACGAGCGGGGCAGGTCGAACAGGCGCCGCCGTTCGGCGAACGAGGCCGCCGGGTCCGGGTCCGGGTCCAGGATGATGTGCCGGTGGTCGAACGCGGCCACCAGTTTGATGTGCTCGGAGAGGAGCATCCCGTTACCGAAGACGTCACCGGACATGTCGCCGACGCCGACCACGGTGAAGTCCTGGGTCTGGGTGTCGATGCCCATGTCGCGGAAGTGCCGCTTCACCGACTCCCAGGCGCCCCGGGCGGTGATGCCCATCTTCTTGTGGTCGTAGCCGGCGGAACCACCGGAGGCGAACGCGTCGGCCAGCCAGAAGCCGTGCGACACGGAGATCTCGTTGGCGATGTCGGAGAAGGTCGCGGTTCCCTTGTCCGCCGCGACCACCAGGTACGGGTCGTCGCCGTCGTGTCGGACCACTTCGCGCGGCGGCACGATCTGCCCGGCGGAGAGGTTGTCGGTCACGTCGAGCAGGGCCGAGATGAACTCCTTGTAGCAGATCACCGCCTCGTCCCGGTCGCCCGGCTTCTGCTTGAGTACGAAGCCGCCCTTGGCGCCGACCGGCACGATCACCGCGTTCTTCACCATCTGCGCCTTGACCAGGCCCAGCACCTCGGTACGGAAGTCCTCGCGCCGGTCGGACCAGCGCAGCCCGCCCCGGGCCACCGGCCCGAACCGCAGGTGTACGCCCTCGAACCGGGGTGAGTAGACGAAGATCTCGTACTTCGGGCGGGGTGCCGGCAGTTCCGGGATCGCCTGCGGGTCCAGCTTGAAGGCCACGTACGACTTCGGTCGCCCGTCGGTGGCGCGCTGGTAGAAGCTGGTCCGCAGGGTGGCCTGGATCAGCGTCAGGTACGACCGCAGGATCCGGTCCTGGTCGAGGCTGGTCACCTCGTCCAGTGCCTCGCCGATGCTGGTCACCAGTTGCTTGCTCTGCAACTCCCGCTGGCTGGCGTCGAGTTGCGACGTGGGCGAGAAGCGGACCTCGAAGAGTCGTACCAGCAGTGAGGCTATCTCCGGGTAGGCGATGAAGGTCGACTCCATGTACTCCTGGGAGAAGACCGTGCCGGCCTGGCGCAGGTACTTCGCGTACGCCCGCAGCACCACCACCTGCCGCCAGGTGAGACCGCCGCGTAGGACCAGCTCGTTGAAGCCGTCCACCTCGGCCTCGCCCCGCCAGGTGGCGGAGAAGGCGTTCTCCACGTGCGGACGCACCTCGGCCAGTTCCCGCGCCCCGTCCTGCAACTGGAGGCCGAAGTCGTACAGGTAGATCCGGCCGTCGACGCGTTCCACCTCGTACGGGTGCTCGTCGACGACGCTGACCCCGAGCGAGTGCAGGACCGGCAGCACGGCGGAGAGCACCATCGGCTCGCCGTACCGGTAGACCTTGAACCGGACCTCCACCTCGTCGTCGGTGGGCAGGCCGGCGGCGCCGGGACGGGGCGAGCGCTGCTTGCGGAACATGTGCATCTCGAGCTGGCCCGGCTCTTCCAGCAGCTCCAGCTTGGCCAGGTCCTTCATCGCCTCGTACGGCGTGTGGTCGTCCTTGTAGCCCTCGGGGAAGGCGTCGGTGTACCGGCGGAAGAGGCGCTTGGCCTGCTCGTCGCCGAGTTTGCGTTCCAGGACGAGGCGGTAGTCGTCGTCCCAGAGCCGGGTGGCGTCGGCGAGCCGCTCGGCGAGCAGGTCCGCGTCCACCGCGCCGGGCGGGTTGGTCGGGTCGGTCCGGACGATGAAGTGCACCCGGGCGAGCATCGACTCGGTGACCCGGGTGGTGTAGTCGACGCCGATCCCGTTCAGCTCACGGAGCAGGATCTCCTGCATCCGCAACCGGTTCTGGGTGGTGAACCGGTCCCGGGGCAGGTAGATCAGGCAGGAGATGAACCGGCCGTAGCCGTCCCGGCGCAGGAAGAGCCGCAGTTGGCGGCGGCCCGCCATGCGCAGTACGCCGATCACCGCGTGGTACAGGTCGTCGGTCTTGATCTGGAACAGTTCGTCGCGCGGGTACGTCTCCAGGATCTGGAGCAGGTCCTTGCCGGAGTGGCTGCGCGGGCTCAGGCCGGAGCGCTCCAGCACCTCGGCGACCTTGCGTCGGACCACCGGCAGTTCCCGCACGCTGGTCCGGTACGCCGACGTGGAGAAGAGGCCCAGGAAGCGGCGCTCGCCGACCACCTCGCCCGCCTCGTTGAAGATCTTGAAACCGATGTAGTCGAGGTACGCCGACCGGTGCACGGTGGCGCGGGAGTTGGCCTTCGTGATGATCAGAAGGCGCTTCTCCAGCACCTTGTCGTGCGCCTCCGGCGTCATCGAGGCGAGCACCCGGGGCGAGGTCGAATCCTGCCGCAGGATGCCCAGGCCGGTGCCGAGCACCGCCTCCAGCGCCTGCTCCGCGCCGCTGCCGTCCGGGCCCACACCGGTGTCCGTGCCGACCCCGGCACCCTCCGCGTCGACCAGCCGGTACTCCCGGTAGCCGAGGAAGGTGAAGTGCTCGTGGGCGAGCCAGCGCAGCAGCTCCACCGAGTCGGTGATGTCCTTCTCCGGCACCGGCGGTCGGTTCTCCGACGTACGGGCGGCGGCCAGCTCGTCGGCGAGCGCCAGGGCCCGCTGACGCATCTTCGGCCAGTCCTCGACCGCTTCGCGTACGTCGGTCAGCACCCGCTGCAACTCGCCACGGAGCTTCTCGCGTTCGGCCGCGTCCCGCACCGGGTCGATTTCGATCCGCATCCAGCTCTCGACCACGTCGCCGTCGATCGCGTCGTCCGGCTCGACGTCGGCGGCGACCTCGGTCAGCCGACCGAGCGGTTCACGGCGCACCACGACCAGCGGGTGCACCAGCATGTGCAGGTCGAGGTGCTGCGCGGTGAGCAGCGCGGTCACCGAGTCGACCAGGAAGGGCATGTCGTCGGTGACGATCTCGATCACCGTGTGCTGCTGTTCCGGGGCCGGCTCGTGGATCCTGAGCTTCAGCTCGCCCGGCACCCGCTGCTGGGCCAGGTCACGGTGGGCCTGGGCGGCGGAGAGCATCTCGGCGGCGGTGAAGCCGATCAGTTCCTCGTCCGGAGCGAACCGCCAGAACCGGTCCACCAGGGTCGCCGCGTCGTGGTCGTCGCCGGCCAGCGCGACCGCCTGGGCGACCAACCGTTCCGCGTTCGGGACCGGCTCGTCGAGATCAGCGTCCTCGACGTCGTCGGCCAACGCGTCCGCGGGCAGGCCCAGATCATAGAGGGTGTCGACGCTGGCACCCGTCACGCCGCTGTCGAGGCGAGGGCCGTGCCCGTCGTCGTCGATCACCGGGTCAAAGCCGTCGTCCCGGCTGGTCTCTGCCTGCCGGAGATCGGACTCCGGAAACTTTATCGCCGGACGCCGGTCCATCGGTGCCACTCCCCTCGACCCACCGCGTTGTGGGTGCTCAATCCGCCCAGTATGCCTCTGTCGGTTCTCTCCTTGATCGGCGGACCGACAGCCGGACGTATGGATCGCGACTTCGCCCTTTCACCCCTTGTGGGTACGGAACACGGGTGCTCCTGAGTACCCCTACTCAGCGCGTCATCACACCTGGATCTCGACTGGTCACGAACCGGGCTCGCAGGCGCGACCAGCCTCGACGCCCGTACTACCGTCAGGGGTCGAATCGGGGATGAACGACTGAAAGGTGGTCGCCAGCGCATGCGCCCACACGAACACCACCGCAACGACAACCTGAGCCGACGGCGCCGCCTGCGGCGGCCGATGCTCGCCGCGTTCACCGGACTCGGTCTGGTGGCCACGCTGCTGACCGGATGCTCCCGGGAGGCCCCGGCGGAACAGGCGGTGGACGAATTCCTCCGGGGGTGGCAGGAGGGGAAGCTCGACCAGGTCCGGTTCGTCGACGGGCAGGGACAGCAGATCACCGGGCCCAAGGTGGTCGAGGAGATCGCCTTCCTCCGTGGCGACCTGCCGGCACCGGCGGTACGCCGCGAAGGCGAGGCGTCGGTCGGCGGGGACGCCGCGACGGCGAAACTGACGGTGGACTGGACGCTGCCTGGTGGCACCCACTGGGCGTACCCCACGACGGTGCGGCTCAAGCGTGACACCGAGGACCGCTGGCGGATCATCTGGGAGCCGCGGATCGCCCACGAGCAGCTGACCGAGGGAGATCAACTGACCGTACGGCGGGTCAGTGCCACCCGTGGGGCGATCCTCGACGGCGCCGGGGCACCGATCGTCACGACCCGGCCGATCGTCGTGGTCGGCGTTCAGCCGAGCGAGGTCACCGACGTACCCGCCCTGGTCAAGCAGCTGGAGGCGGCGTTCAAGGCGATCCGGCCGGCCATCAGCCCACCGATCGAGCTCGGTGACCTGCCGGATCGGATGAAACAGGCGAAGCCGGATGCCTTTGTCGAGGTGGTCAGTCTCCGGAAGGAGGCGTACCAGCAGATCAAACCGCGCATCTACGACCTGCCGGGCACGAAGTTCCGGGAGGAGCAGCGTGAACTCGCCCCGACCCGGGAGTTCGCCCGCGCCCTGCTCGGCTCGGTCGACCCGGTGCAGAAGGACGACCTCGACGCCAACCCCGGCGTCTACGTCGAGAGCGACCTGGTCGGCCACGGCGGCCTCCAGGGGCAGTACGAGAAGCAGCTCCGGGGCACCCCGGCGAACACCGTGGTGATCAGCCGGAGGAACGCCGACGGCAAGATCGAGCCGACCGACACCGAACTGTTCCGTACCGAGCCGACCCCGGGAGCGCCGCTGCGGACGACCATCGACGTCAAGACCCAGAACGCCGCCGACGCCGCCCTCGCACCGGACCCGCACCGGACCGCGATGGTGGCGATCCGGATCAGCGACGGCTCGGTGCTCGCCACCGCGAACGGTCCCGGCGGTGGGGCGGAGAACCTGGCCCTGACCGCACAGGTGCCGCCCGGCTCGACCTTCAAGATGGTCAGCACCCTGGGCCTGCTCGACGGGGGTGCGGTCAGCCTGGACGCCCCGGTCTCGTGTCCGAAGACCTTCACCGTCGACGGACGGTCGTTCAAGAACTCGAACGACTTCGAGCTGGGCAACGTGCCGTTCCGTACGGACTTCGCGAAGTCCTGCAACACCGCGTTCGCCGCGTTGGCGCCGAAGCTCGGTGACACCGGGTTGGCCGACGCGGGCCGCAGCCTCGGCCTCGAAGCCAAGTGGGAGCTGGGCGTCGAGGCGTTCACCGGCAAGGTCTCGACCGGCGGCTCGCCGGCCGAACGGGCCGCCGCCGCCTTCGGCCAGGGCACCACCCTGGTCAGCCCGATCGCCATGGCCGCCGCCACCGCCGCCGTCGCGAAGGGCCAGTGGCAGCAGCCGAAACTCGTCCTGGACCCCGCTCCGGCCGCACCCGCGCCGGCCGGCCCGCCCCTCAAGACCACGTCCGTGGAGCCGTTGCGGACGATGATGCGCGAGGTGGTCACCGTCGGCAGCGCGACCGCGCTCAAGACCGTTCCGGGCGGACCGGTGCAGGGCAAGACCGGAACCGCGGAGTACGACGACAACCCGGCGCACACCCACGCCTGGTTCGTCGGCTGGCAGGGCGACGTGGCGTTCGCGGTCTTCGTGGAGAACGGCGGCGGCAGCGGTGAGACCGCGGTCCCGATCGCCGAGCGGTTCCTACGTAACCTCGCCGCCCGCTGACGTCACCGTACGCAGGGCCCTGATCGTCGGTCGCCGCCATGCCGGCGGCGCCGTCGGTCAGGCGGGTTCGGCCGCCGTGCCCGGGGCGTCGACCTCGGTCGCGGCGGTGCCGGCGGCCGGTTCCACCGCCGGGGTACGCCGAAGGCGCCCCGGACCGGCGGACGGCGGCGGTCCGACCGGCTCCGGCGTACGTGGCAACGGCGCCGAAGCGGTGGCGCCGCGGCCCTCCGCCGGGTCCTCCGGTTCCCGGCCGGGGGCCGGTGGGGAGGCGGCCGCTTCGGTGGTCGGAAGGTCCTCGTCGCCCGGCGCCGGTCCGAACTCCGTCGGACCGGAGACCGGGGCAGGGGTGGGAACCGGGACCGGCGCGGGTACCGGCTCGACCGGGATCGCCTCCACACCCATCCCGGCGACCGACGACAGTCCACGCCGGGGTGCGTTCGACGCCTTGCCGGCACGGGCCGACGCACGATCGGCACCAACGTTCGCCACCTCGGCGCCGAATGCGCTGACCGGGCCGAACGCGCTGGTCGCCCCGGGTCGTGTGGAGGTGCCGGCGGGAGCCGACGTGGCGGACGCCGGAACGGCTGCTGGTTCGCGTACGGACCGCAGCCCGCGACCGGTGGCGGAGGGCTGGGTCGGCAGCAGCCGGGCCGGCGGGGTCTCCGGGGTCGTGACCGGGGCCAGTCCGGCCGCCAGGGTGCCGACGATCTCGGCCGCGTACGTGCCCTCCGGGTCGTAGTCGGGGTCGAAGACGGTGATCTCGACGCCGAGGCAGTGCGGGGTGTCGACCAGCCCGGCGAGGAGCAGCTCCAGCTCCGGGAAGGCGATGCCACCGGGGTCGGGCGCGTCAACCGCGGGCATCACCGCCGGGTCGAGCACGTCCACGTCCACGTGCACCCAGTAACCGGCGCAGTCGGCGAGCTGGTCGTGCGCCCACTGGGCAGTCCGGGCCGCCCCCTCCGCGCGGAGCATCGGCACCGGGCGGGTCACGATGCCGGCCGCCTGGAGATCGAGCCGGTACTCGTCCTGGGCCCGGACCCCGAGCACCACCACGTCGACGTCGCGGAAGTACGGTCGGCGCCCCTCGATCGAGGCGAGGTCGGGCTGTCCCCGCCCGGTCACCAGCGCCAAACCTTCCCCAGCCGCGGCGCCGACGTACGACGCGTTGCCGGGGTGCCGGAAGTCGGAGTGGCCGTCGACGTAGACCAGACCGATCCGGCCACCCACCGCCTCGCCGAGGCGGTGCATGGCCAGTGCGGAACCGAGCACGATCGAGCAGTCGCCGCCGAGCACGACCGGGAATTCGCCCCGGTCGATGATGGCGCCGATCCGCTCGGCCAGCGCCCGCGAGTACGCCGCGATCGCCCCGGCGTGGGCAACCCCGTCGCCGGGGCGCCAGTCGCCGGGGTCGTACCGCGACGGGGTGAGGCAGCCCGCGTCCCGGGCGCCGAGCCGGGCGATCAGGTCCTGGTCGCGCAGCGCCCCCGGGGCCTTCGCACATCCGGGCACCGATGTGGCGGTGGGTGGGCGCAGGCCCAGATTCGAGGGTGCGTCGAGGACGGCGATCCGGCGCATCATGGGCTCCCGTCCTCGTTGCCGACCGCAGGGCTGACCGGTGTGCTGCTCGTACTCACCTGGTCAGGCCTTCCGAACCCATGTGATCACACTTTCCCCACGCCCAGGGTCAGGCATTTCGCACTTGCCTCAGCCGACTTTTCACGCTCCATGGTCATCCGTTGCGCCACCGCCTGGCCGCCCGGCCAGCCGGGCGCTGGTCAGAACAGCGCGCTGGCGAGCGCCCGACGGGCCCCGGCCACCGCCGGGTCGTCCGGACCGGCCACGGTGAACAGGGAGAGCAGGTGCCGCCGGATTCCCTCCCGGTCATCGCCCGAACTGCGCCGGACCAGGCCGACGAGCCGCGCGTACGCCTGCTCGGCCTGCCCGCTGAGCACCTCGATGTCGGCGGCCAGCAGGTTGGCCGCCACGTCGTCGGGCTTCTCGGCTGCGGCGGCGAGGGCGGCCGTCGGGTCGACTCCGGTCACCCGCCGGGCCAGCGCGACGTGCGCCAGGCCCGCCTCGGCGGCGGCGTCCGCCGGGGCATCCGACAGGATCTTCTTGTACGCCTGCTCGGCGGCGTCCAGGTCACCGGTGATGAGTGCCTCGTCGGCCTCACCCAGCCGGGGATCCTCCGCGGTGGCCACTGCCGCTCCGCCGGCCTTGAGTACGGCGTCGATCCACTGTCGCAGCTGCGACTCGGGCACAACCCCGGAGAAGGCGTCGACCGGCTGACCGCCGATCACCGCGTAGACCATCGGGATGCCCTGCACCCGGAACATCTGGGCGATCCGGGGGTTGCTGTCCACGTCGATCTTGGCGAGCACCCAGGCGCCGCCGCCCTCTTCGGCCAACCGCTCCAGCACCGGCGAGAGCTGCTTGCACGGCTCGCACCACTCGGCCCAGAAGTCGATCACGACCGGTGTGGTCAGAGAGCGTTCCAGCACCTCCGACTGGAACGTCGCCTCGGTGACGTCGATGACCGCGACGCCACCTCCGGCGACGCCACCTCCGGCGACGGCGCCGGACGGCGCGGCAGCGGGTGTGGAAGGGCTGGCCGGAGGCGTTCCGGCGGGTCGGGCGGTCGGCTGGGCGGCGCTGCGCAGCGCGCCGAGGTCTACCGCGCCGCGAGTGAAGATCGACGAGGTGATCCGTGGGTCGCTCATGGTTGTCTAGTCTCGCACGCGCGACGCCCAACCCAGACCCGCCGCCACGGCCGCGAACATCACCCCGGCCAGCGCCCATGGCACAAAAATCGGGAATAGATCCGGCCAGCGAGGTGGCGTGAGCGGGAACTGCCGCTCGACGAAGATCGGCAGATGGTCGCCGGCCAGCCACCAGGCCACCCTGGCGGCGACCAGTCCGACCATCGCGGCACTGGTCAGCACCGGCAGGTACGACCACCGCGCCGCGCTGCCCCGACCACCCGCGTAGGCGGGCGGGCGGGCCCTGCCGACGTAGAGCCCGGCCGTCCTCGGCCCGCCGCCACCCGTCGACGGTGACCATCAACACCAGCCCGCAGAGGGCGAGCACGTACGACCCCTGCCCCCGCAGCCACCGCGAGGTTAGGAAGGGCCCCTTCCGCTACCGAAAACGATAAGAAGGGGCCCTTCCTTACCCGGGGTCAGAAGCGGGCGGGCTCGCGGTAGATGCCCCACTCGGCGCGGAGGGCGTCGCAGATCTCACCGAGGGTGGCCTCGGCGCGTACCGCGTCGAGCATCGCCGGGATCATGTTCTCCTCGGTCCGGGAGACCGCCACCATCCGGGCCAGGGCCGCCTCGACCCGGGCGGAGTCCCGGGCGTCCTTGCGTTCGGCGAGGACCCGACGCTGTTCCAGCTCCACCTCGTGCGAGATGCGCAGGATCTCCAGCTCCTTGGCGACCGTGCCGGTGTGCACGTTCACTCCGACGATCTTCTTGTCGCCCTTCTCCAACGCCTGCTGGTAGCTGAACGCCGCCTCGGCGATCTGGCCGGTGAACCAGCCGTCCTCGATCCCGCGCAGGATGCCGGAGGTCATCGGGCCGATGGTGTGCGGCCCGTCGCCACCGAGTTGACGGATCCGGGCGAAGATCTCCTCCGCCTCGGCCTCGATCCGGTCGGTGAGCGCCTCGACGTACCAGGAGCCGCCGAGCGGGTCGGCGACGTTGGTGACACCGATCTCCTCCATCAGCACCTGCTGGGTACGGAGGGCGATCTCGGCCGAGGAGTCGGTCGGCAACGCCAGCGTCTCGTCGAGGGCGTTCGTGTGCAGCGAGTTGGTGCCGCCGAGCACCGCCGCGAGCGCCTCCACCGCGGTCCGTACGACGTTGTTGACCGGCTGCTGTGCGGTCAGCGAGACGCCGGCGGTCTGGGTGTGGAAGCGCAGCCAGAGCGCCCGTTCGTCGGTGGCGCCGTAGACCTCGCGCAGCCACCGGGCCCAGATCCTGCGGGCCGCCCGGAACTTGGCGATCTCCTCGAAGAAGTCGAGGTGGGCGTCGAAGAAGAAGCTGAGACCGGGGGCGAAGACGTTCACGTCGAGTCCCCGGGAGAGTCCGAGTTCGACATAGCCGAAGCCGTCCGCGAGGGTGTACGCCAACTCCTGCGCGGCGGTCGAGCCGGCCTCCCGGATGTGGTAGCCGGAGACCGACAGCGGCTTGTAGCGCGGGATCTCCTGCGCGCAGTACGCCATCAGGTCGCCGATCAGACGCAGGTGCGGCTCGGGGGCGAAGAGCCACTCCTTCTGCGCGATGTACTCCTTGAAGATGTCGGTCTGCAGGGTGCCGTCCAGCTTGGACAGGTCGGCGCCCTGCCGCTCGGCGGCGACCAGGTACATGCAGAAGACCGGGACGGCCGGGCCCGAGATGGTCATCGAGGTGGTGGTGCCGGCCAGGTCGATGCCGTCGAAGAGGTTCTCCATGTCGACGGCCGAGTCGACGGCGACCCCGCAGTGCCCGACCTCGCCGAGCGACTGGGCGTCGTCGGAGTCGCGTCCCATCAGGGTCGGCATGTCGAAGGCGACGGAGAGGCCGCCACCGCCGGCGCCGAGGATCATCTTGTAGCGCTCGTTGGTCTGCTGGGCGTTGCCGAAGCCGGCGAACTGCCGGATGGTCCAGGTCCGGCCCCGGTAGCCGGTCGGATAGAGACCCCGGGTGTACGGGTACTCGCCCGGCCAGCCGATCCGCTCGAAGCCGGGGTGGTCGGTGCCGGCTGGCGGTCCGTAGACCGGTTCGACGGGCATGCCGGACAGGGTGGTGAAGTCGGCGTCGCGTTTGCGGGCCGTGTCATACCGGGCCTGCCAACGGGCCCGGCCGGCATCGATCTCGTCGGCGTTCATCCGGAGTGCTCCTCCTCGAGTCCTCGACTGCAGGTCGAGCATAGAGGGCGTTCCTGAACGATCGCTAAGCCAGCATGCCGGTCAGGACCTTCCGCCACCGGATCGGCGGAGATCCGGGGGCGAAAGGTCCCAGAACAATGGCAATTAGGTAACTGGCCGACCTACCGGCGTACCGGCTCAGGCTCCGGCTGCCGGCGCCGGCAGTTCGATGTCGTCGACGTTCACGTTCACCTCGGTCACCTGGAGGCCGTACTTCTCGACCGCCTCGATCACCTTGACCCGTACCGCCTCGGTCACCTCGCCCACGACCTGGCCAGCCTCGATCACGATGACGATGTTGATGACGGCGGCGGTGCCCTTCACCTCCACCGAGACGCCGCGTCCGGCGTCCCCCACCTCGTCCAGCCCGACCCGGTCCAGCACGCTGTTGAAGAACCGGGACACGTCCCCACCGAGATCGGCGACGCCCGGCACCTCGCGGGCCGCCGTACCGGCGATCTTCTCCACGACCTCCTCGGAGATCGCGGTGGTGCCGCGCGGCGCCGCAGTGGCCTCCGCTGCGGTCCCGGCGTCGCCCGTGGTGTTCTGCACAACCTCGCTCATGCTTGCTTCTCCCCTGGTCTCGGCGCCGACCCGGCGCCCTGCGCGATCAGGGAGCCTACTCGCCAGTCCCCGGGCACGGAGTCACCTGACGGACAGTGTCCACCTGGGACGGAGCTGTCCTGGCAGGTCCGGGACCGTCCTCAGGCGCCGGTCGGCGCCGCCCGCCCCGGTGCCGGCGCCCCGACGCGGACGCCGACGGCCCGGACCGGACGAGTTCGGCGGCACCGTCCAACAGGGCGGTTCGGCGTCGCGGGTGCCGCCGCCTCCACCTCAGCCGGCGGCGCGCTGGTCCAGCTCCGCGAGCAGGTCACCGGCGGCGGCGTACGGATCCAGCGAACCGTCGGCGACCTTGGCGGCGAGGGTGGCGAGTCCGGTGCCGGCGTGCAACGAGCCGATCCGGGCCCGCAACACACCGAGCGCGATCGCCTCCACCTCGGCGGCGGCCCGCGCCTCGCGGCGACGCCGCAGTTCGTCGTGCTCGACCAGCCAGGCCCGGTGCCGTTCGACCGCGCCGAGGATGTCGTCGATCCCCTCGGGGCGGGCCGCGACCGCGCGGACCACCTGCGGACGCCACTGCCCGGGGCCACGCTCGCCGAGGGCGATCATCCCCTGGATGTCGCGGACCGTGGCGTCGGCGCCGTCCCGGTCGGCCTTGTTGATGACAAAGACGTCGGCGATCTCCAGGATGCCCGCCTTGACCGCCTGGATCGCGTCGCCCATGCCGGGCGCGAGCAGCACCAGCGTGGTGTCCGCGAGCGAGGCGACCTCGACCTCGGCCTGTCCGACGCCGACCGTCTCGACCAGCACCACGTCGCAGCCGGCCCCCTCCAGCACCCGTACCGCCTGGGGCGTCGCCGCGGCCAGTCCGCCGAGGTGCCCCCGGCTGGACATGGACCGGATGAAGACACCCGGGTCGGTGGCGTGCTCCTGCATCCGTACCCGGTCGCCGAGGATCGCCCCGCCGGTGAACGGACTCGACGGGTCGACGGCGAGCACCCCGACCCGGCGGCCCTCGGCCCGCAGGGACCGGACCAGCTCGTTGGTGGTGGTCGACTTGCCCACCCCGGGCGCGCCGGTCAGCCCGATCACCTGGGCCCGCCCGGTGTACGGCGCGAGTGCCGCGGCCACCTGCGGCAGCAGTTCGTCGCCGGACTCGACCAGGGTGATCAGACGCGCCACCGCCCGGGCATCACCGTCGCGTGCCCGGGCGACCAGCAGCGGTACGTCGCGACCGCGTCGCACCGTCACTTTCGCTCGCCGGCACCGCTCGGTACGTGAATGATCAACGCGTCGCCCTGGCCACCGCCGCCGCAGAGCGCCGCCGCGCCGGTGCCGCCGCCCCGCCGACGCAGCTCCAACGCGAGCGTCAGGACCAGCCGCGCGCCGGACATGCCGATCGGGTGACCGAGGGCGATCGCGCCGCCGTTGACGTTGACGATCTCGTCACTGATCCCCAGGTCACGGGTGGACTTGATGCCGACCGCCGCGAACGCCTCGTTGATCTCGACAAGGTCCAGGTCGGCGATGCCGAGACCGGCCTTGCGCAGCGCCTGGTTGATCGCGTTGGACGGCTGCGAGTGCAGCGAGTTGTCCGGGCCGGCCACGTTGCCGTGTGCGCCGATCTCGGCCAGCCAGGTGACCCCGAGCTCGATCGCCTTGGCCTTGCTCATCACCACGACCGCCGCCGCGCCGTCCGAGATCGGCGAGGAACTGCCCGCGGTGATCGTGCCGTCCGGGGTGAAGGCGGGCCGCAGCCGGGCCAGCGTCTCGACCGTCGTCTCCGGGCGGATCCCCTCGTCGGCGCTGATCACCAGCGGGTCACCCTTGCGCTGCGGCAGGTGGATCGGGACGATCTCGTCGGCGAAGATGCCGTTCTTCTGTGCGGCGGCGGCCCGCTGGTGGCTGGCCGCCGCGAAGGCGTCCTGCTCCTGCCGGGTGATGCCGTGCCGGGCCCCGTGCCGCTCGGTCGACTCCCCCATCGCGCAGCAGTCCCAGGGATCGGTGAGCCCGTCCAGCGCCATGTGGTCCTTGACCACCACGTCGCCGTACTTGTAGCCGGCGCGCTGGTTGAGGAGCAGGTGCGGGGCGTTGGTCATCGACTCCATGCCGCCGGCCACCACCACGTCGAACTCACCGGCCCGGATCAACTGGTCGGCGAGGGCGATCGCGTCAAGCCCGGAGAGACAGACCTTGTTGATCGTCAGGGCCGGTACGGACATCGGGATGCCGGCCTCGACCGCGGCCTGGCGGGCGGGGATCTGACCGGCCCCGGCCTGGAGCACCTGCCCCATGATCACGTACTGCACCTGCTCCGGGGCCACCCCGGAACGCTCCAGGGCACCCCGGATGGCGATCCCGCCGAGCTTGGTGGCGGGCAGGTCCTTGAGGTTGCCCAGAAGCCGCCCCATCGGGGTACGCGCACCGCTGACGATCACCGAAGCCATGACTCTCCGCCTCCGAGGGGTGGGCCGATCGTGCACCTTAACGATTGTTCGGCCAGACTAGCGCCATGGCAGAAGAGCACCCCGACGAGACCGCTGCGGACTACGTCACAGACATCGGCCTCCGACGTATCGACCACGTCGGTGTAGCGGTCGCCGACCTTGACACCGCGATCGAGTTCTACCAGCGGGTCTTCGGCATGAGGTGCGTACACACCGAAGTCAACGCCGAACAGGGCGTACGCGAGGCGATGCTCCAGGTCGGGCCGACCCCCGACGGCGGCCACCTGCAGCTACTCGCACCGCTGTCATCGGAGTCGACGATCGCGAAGTTCCTCGACCGGTCCGGGCCGGGCGTGCAGCAGGTGGCGTACACGGTGGTGGACGTGGACGTGGCCAGCGCCGTCCTGCGCGAGCGGGGCATGCGCCTGCTCTTCGACACCCCGCGACGCGGCACCGCCGGCTCGCGGATCAACTTCGTGCACCCGAAGGACGCCGGCGGGGTGCTGGTCGAACTGGTGGAACCCGCCGCCCAGCACTGAACCGGCGCACGGCGCTGAACCCACGCACGGCACTGAACCGCGTACGTGCTGGGGCACCGCTGGCGGACCGGTCGGGGGGAGCCGGCCGGTCCGCCAGCGGGCTGCGGTGGGGCCGGGTCAGGCCGGCACGGTGTCGTACGAGCGGATCAGGTCGGCCGGCAGCGGCTCCAGGTCGGTCGCGCGCAGGAAGTCGCCGAGGGTGGTGCCGGTGCACTCGGAGTCGACGTTGCGCGCACCCGCGCGTACCTCGACGTCACGGCGGTTCACCGCCCGGAAGTCGATGGAGAAGCGCGTCCTGCCGGAGGTGTTCGGCACGGTGGTGTGCAGTTGTGCACCGGAGAAGAGCAGCACACCGCCGGGCGGGGTGATGACCCGGATGTCCGGCTCGCGGTTGATCTGTTCCTCGGCCTCCGGCTGCTTGCGCGTCTCCATGTCGACCTGCTGCGCGGCGGCGGTACGCCCGTGCGCCACCCACTGCGCGTAGTTGTAGTCGCGGGAACTGTTGCGCACCCCGGCGTCGAAGTACGGCGGATGGAAGGCCATCACGTTGGCCTCTTCGACGTCGTACACCGGCATCCAGAAGTTGAGCTGCGACATCGGGGCGGAGAACCAGGTGTCCCGGTGGGACTCGAACTGGAGGGTGAGGCCGGCGTTGAGGTACTCGCTGGTCATGCTCCGCAACCGGGGTACGTCGAAGTAGGTCTGCTCCAGGTCGGCGCCGAGATCGGCGAGCATGCCCCGGACCAGTTCCTTGCTACGCGGGTGGTTGATGAAGGTCGGTTTGAGGTCGGCCAGCACCCGTACGTAGTCGGGTCCGGCGAGGTGGTGTTGCGCGTCCGGCGGGAAGTGCGGCGCGAACGCCGACTCCGCCATCTCCCGGGCGAAGGCGACCAGTGCCATCGAGTGCGGGGTGGGCGAGTAGACGAACAGGTCTCCGCCGAAAAGCTTGCGCCGCCGCTCGTCGTCGGACATGGGCGAATCGAAGTACACCACCGTCATAGCGGCCTCCTGCGCGAAGGGATCCCAGCCGGGGGTCACGGTAAGCCGCACCACCGTGAACCCGAAAGGACCTCCGGGACGGACCTGAGCCGGTTGTCGACAATCCGACTTGGGCGCGACCGTCGCCGCGAAGACCGGCCGTAGGTCGCACCGGTCCGCCTACAGTCTGGCGATGCCCCCGCTCCCGTTCCGCTTCACCGCCTCGATGCCGCCGCTGAACCGGCCGGTGCCGCAGTGGCGCGACGAGATCCGCCGGATCGAACAGCTCGGCTTCAGCTCGGTGTCGGTCTCCGACCACTTCACCGGCGGCTGGGCGATGGACCCGCTGGTGGCGATGACCGTGGCGGCCGAGGCGACCACCCGGCTCCGGGTGCTCGGCATGGTCTTCTGCAACGACTTCCGGCACCCGGTGCTGCTGCACAAGTCGATGGCGAACCTCGACGTCTTCTCCGGTGGCCGGGTGGAGGTCGGGCTCGGCGCCGGCTGGCTACGCGACGACCACGACGCGGCCGGGCTCCCGTTCGACCCGGCCGGGGTACGCGTCGACCGCCTGGCCGAGGCGATCGAGGTGGTCACCGGCCTCTTCGGCGACAAGCCGGTGACCTTCACCGGCCAGCACTACCAGCTCACCGAACTCGACGGCCTGCCCAAGCCGGTGCAGCGGCCCCGGCCTCCCCTGTTGGTCGGTGGTGGCAGCCGTCGGGTGCTCGAACTGGCCGGCCGCACGGCCGACATCGTCGGGGTCAACCCACGGCTCGCGCCGGACGTGGACCCGCTCGCCGCCGTCGCCGAGATGAGCCCGGAGCGGATGGACCGGAAGGTGGCCTGGGCCCGGGACGCCGCGCTCGCCGCCGGCCGCGATCCGGGCGCGCTCGAGTTCCAGTTGCGGATGTTCGACGTACGGGTGAACCACCGAGGGGTCGAGCACCGCTCCACGTCGAGCCACGCCGCACTCGCCGACCCGGCCGCGCTCGCCGCCTCCCCGTCGGTGCTGCACGGCGAGGTCGAGGAGTGTGTGGAGAAGTTGCTCGCCCTGCGCGAGCGGTACGGCATCAACTACCTGCACCTCGGCGGCAACCTGGAGGCGGCGGCCCCGATCGTGGCGCGGCTCGCCGGCCGCTGATCCGCCGACCGGTGACCTGGTACGTGACAACTATTCCGGTGATCGACTGATTGCCTTTCCACCGGTTCGATCGAGGTCTATTCGCTCGTTCAGGCAAACGTCGGTGTCCGTTGGGACCTACGACGGGAAAGGAACGGCACCTGGTCTCGTCGATCCCCGCCGGGCAGCCGGAACACCCGTCGCCGACCCCGGGAGCTGGCAAGATCACGCCAGCGTACGCCAGGCCGGGCGTCCCTCGTTGACCATGTGAACGGCGCGTGATAACGCCGGTCAGCTCTTGCGAAGGCCCCCGGTGTGTCTGCAAGTATGTCCCAATGCCCCAGCAGCAGTCCTCCCCTCTTACGTTCTTCGAGAACGCGAACTCTCAGCCCGACTTCACGGTCGCCCTTCGTGGCTACGACCGGGAGCAGGTCAACGGCCACCTCGGGCGGCTGACCGCGGCGCTGGCCCAGTCCGAGCAGGCACGCGCCGAGGCCGAGCAGCGGATGAACGACGCCCAGCGTCGGCTCCGCCAGGCCGAACAGCGCCTCACCTCGGTCGAGCAGAAGCTCACCGACACCAACAAGCAGCTTGAAGAGAACAGCCGGCCCACCCTCTCGGGGCTCGGCACTCGGGTCGAGCAGATCCTCCGGCTCGCCGAGGAGCAGGCGAACGACCACCGCAGCGAGGCCAAGCGCGAATCCGAGGGCATCCTCTCGGCCGCCCGGCTCGAGGCCCGTGAGATCACTGACAAGGCGCGGGCTGAGGCTGCCGCGATGAAGGCGACCGCCGAGCGGGAGGCGGGCGCCGTCCGTACCACCGCCGAGCGGGAAGCCGCCGAGGTCCGGGTGCAGGCCCGTCGCGAGGCCGACACGCTGCGTGCGGACGCGGATCGGGAGACCAAGCAGCTTCGTACGGTCACCGCGCACGAGGTGGCCGAGCTGAAGTCCACGGTCGAGCGCGAGGTCGCCACCCTGCGGGCGACCGCCGAGCGGGAGATCACCCAGCAGCGCGCGAAGGCCGCTCGGGAGGCCGAGGAGAAGCGCGCCGAGGCGACGAAGCTGCTCACCGATGCCCGCGACAAGCGGGACAAGGACCTGCAGGCGTTGGAACTCCAACTGGCCGAGCGCCGGGAGAAGTCCGAGCGCGAGGAGTCGGAGCGGCACGCCGCCCAGGTGGCGCAGACCCAGAAGCTGGTCGGCGAGGCCGAACAGCGGGCTCGTGCGGCCCAGGAACGGGCCAAGGAGATCGAGCAGCGCGCCGAGGCGCGGCGAATCGAGTCCGAGCGCAGCGCGCAGGAGACCGTGGAGAAGGCGAAGGCGCTGGCCGACAAGACCCTGAACGAGGCGCGGGCCGAGTCGAACCGGCTGCTCAACGAGGCGCGTACCGAGGCGGACCTGACCACGCAGGCGGCTCGCCGCGAGGTCGAGGACCTGACCCGGCAGAAGGACGCGGTCACCTCCCAGCTCGGGCAGATGCTGTCCGGCCTGGCCGGGATCGTGCCGACCGCGCCGCCGAAGGCGGAGGTCAAGCAGGACGACGCCGAGGAGCGGAAGACCGCGGACACGGCGAGCTGACCTGGTTCATCCGGCGGTCGCCGGACTGGTCGGACGGATTGTCGGGCCGGCTCCGTCCCGTTCCTCGGGACGGAGCCGCCGAGCGGGGCAGGAGAGTACGTGGGGCCGTACCGGACATGACCGGTACGGCCCTGCGGCCTGTCCGGGTTCAGCCGCGCGCTGGCGGGCAAGAACGACCCACCCTACCGAATCGGGCAGACGGTACAATAAGGAAGTAGTTACCTTCATCCCATCGGGCCGGACCGTATCGCCGCGAGACGACACAGCGCATGTGAGGATGGTGACATGTCGCACGGCGAGGAACTGTTTGCTCTTGGCGGGGAAGTGGCTACGGAGCCCAGCTTCGAGTCGGCCCTGAGGGGCTATGACAAACGGCAGGTGGACCGGTACGTCGTTCGGGCGGAGAACGAGATCACCACGCTCGCCGCCGAACGCGAACAGGCGTTCACCCAGATCCACAAGCTCGCCGGCCAGGTCGAGCAGCTACAACGAGAGCTCGCCGAGGTCCGGCGCCAGTCCGGCACGGTCGACCCGATGTCGCTACGGCACCTCGGCCCCGTCGTCGGGCAGATGCTGGCCCTGGCCGAGGAACAAGCCAAGATCGTCCAGTCGGACGCCATGCGGGTCGCCGAGGCACAGCGTACGGAGGCCGACCGCATCCTCACCGAGGCCCGCGATCACGCGGCCACCGCCCTACGCGACTTCGAACTCGCCCTCGCCGCCCGCCGCCGCGAGGAGGAACAGACCGCCGCGAACCGCAAGTCCAAGGCCGACGCGGAGGTGGCCGCCGCGACCCAGGAGGCCACCCGCCTCCGGGAGGCCGGCAAGGCCGCGCACGAGCAGGGGCACCGGGAGGGCGCGATGCTGCGCCAGGCCGGCGAGGCGGCCCTGGCCAAGGCGCGGCAGGAGAGCGAAGCCACCCTGGCCAAGGCCCGTAAGGAGAGCGAGGCGACCCGAGCCAAGGGCAAGCAGGACAGCGAGGCCGCGCTCGCCAAGGCCCGGCAGGAGAGCGAGGCCACCCTGACCAAGGCCCGCAAGGAGAGCGAGGCGACCCTCGCCAGGGCCCAGCAGGAGGCGACCCGGCTGCGCGATGCCGCCAAGGCCGCGCTTGCCAAGGCCAAGCAGGACAGCGAAGCGACCCTGGCCAAGGCCCGCCAGGACGGCGAGACCTCGCTGTCCCAGGCCCGCCAGGAGGCGACCCGGCTGCGCGACATCGCCCAGGCCACGCTCGCCAAGGCCAAGCAGGACAGCGAAGCCGCCCTGGCCAAGGCGAAACAGGACAGCGAAGCGGCCCTGGCCAAGGCGCGGCACCAGTGCGAGGCGATGACCACCAAGGCCCGGCAGGACGGCGAGGCGACCCTCGCCGAGGCCCAGCGGCAGGCCGCGCAGCTCCGCGAGGCCGGCGAGACGGCACTGGCCAAGGGACGGCAGGAGGGCGCCCGGCTGCGCGAGGCCGGCGAGGCCGCCCACGCCAAGGCCCAGCAGGCGGCGGAGCGGGTCACCGAGGAGACCGCGGAGATCGTCCGACGGTCCCGGGTGGACGCTGACGCGTACGTGGAACAGGTCCGCGCCCAGACGCAGCGGGAGCTGGACGGCTGGCGGGCCAGCGTGGACCACGAGATCGAACAGAAGCGGGCCACCATCGACGACGAGATCGCCGCCCGCTGGAGCACCGCGGAGCAGGAGCTGAACGCCCGGCGTGCCGCCTCGGAGCAGGAGTTCGCGCAGTGGCGGACCAGCATCGAGCAGCAGCACGCGACGCAGCGGGCGGAGTTGGAGCGGGAAGCCGCCGAGATCCGGCGCGTCGCCGACGAGCACGCCGTGCAGGTGCAGCAGCAGGCCGAGGAGCACCTCGCCACCGCGCGGCGGGAGGCCGAGGAGCAGGCGGCCGCTGCCCGGCGCCAGTTCGAGGAGTACACCGCCACCGCACAGCAGCACCTCGCCACCACCCAGCAGCATCTGGCCACCACCCAGCAGGAGGCCGCCGCCGGTCGGCAGCAACTGGCCGAGGTGATGCAGGAGATCGCCAAGGCCCAGCAACAACTCGCCGACCTGCGGCAGGAGACGGTCGCCTCCCGCCAGGAGGCGGACAGCATCCAGCGCCGCCTGGCCGAGGCCCACCAGCAGTTGGCCGGCGAGCAGGAGCGACTGACCGGCACCCAGCGCTCTGCCGAGCACGCGGAACAACTGGTGGCGGAGGCCGGCGCCGACGTACAGCGAGCGGCCGACAGCGCCGTCGAGCGCCCTGCGGCCCGGCCCAGTCCGACCGCACCGGCGGAGGCGCCGGTCAACGCGGACGCGATCACCAGCGACGTGAACGGCGAGCCGACCGTCGCCGCGGTTCCGGGTGAGGGGGGCCGGGAGGCGACCGCCACCAAGATCACCAGTACCGGCGACAGCGGGAAGCTCAGCGCGAAGCCGACCACCGACGAGCGGAGCGCCAAACCCACCACCGACGAGCGGAGCGCCAAACCGAAGAAGGTGTCGGTCGACGCCGAGCAGAAGGTCTCCGTCGAGTCCGAGTAACGGCCTCGTCGAGCCTGATCAGCCGGACCGCGGATGAGGGTCAGCGACAAGGCCGCGCTGGAACGCGACCCGGAGGGTTCGCGCCGGGTCAGTCTCCTGGAACTCTTCTTCGACCTGGTGTACGTCGTCGCGTTGGCGCTGATCTCGGGTCACCTCGCGACCCACCACACCTGGCTCGGCGCCCTCGAGTCGCTGCTGCTCCTGATGGGCATGTGGTGGGTCTGGTCGATCACGGCGTTCCTCACCGACCTGTACGACCCGCAGCAGATCTCGATCAAGCTGATCACCATCACGGTGATGCTGGGCAGCCTGCTGATGGCGGCGACGCTGCCCCGGGCCTTCGGCGAGTACGGCCTGGTCTTCGCGTGCGCCTATGTCGGCATCCACTTCAGCCGTGGACTCTTCCTCGTCCCACTGCTGCGGGGACAGCAGGCACAGAAACGCGCGATCCGGATCTTCTTCTGGTTCGCCCTCTCCGCCGTACCGTGGATCATGGGTGGGTTCGCCGACGACCCCGGCCTCCGGGCCGGGCTCTGGGGGCTGGCGCTGGCGATCGACTACGGCGCGTTCAGCCTGGGTTATCCCACCCCGCTGCTCGGCCGGCTACCGAAGACGCAGTACAACGTCACCGCGGAGCACCTCGCGGAGCGCTACCAGCAGTTCATCATCATCGCCCTCGGTGACGGAATCCTGGTCATCGGGTTGACCTTCAGCAAGACCGAATTCGATCTCGGCCGGTCCCTGGCCTTCATCGTCGCGTTCACCAGTTCCCTGTTGCTCTGGCGGATCTACTCCCACCGGGCCGGCGAGGTGCTGCCACTGGCGATCGAGTCGGTCGTCGAGACGCGGCGGTTCTTCCGGGTCGCCCCGTACACCCACCTGGCCATGGTGGCCGGGATCGTCATCACCGCGGCCAGTTTCGAGATCATCCTTCAGGACCCGCTCGGTCACACCAACTGGGGAATGGTCCTCGTCCTGCTCGGCGGCCCCGCCCTCTTCGTGCTCGGACGCTCCCGGTTCGAGTACGAGGTCTTCGGCCGGGTCTCCAAGTCCAGGATCGTCGCGCTGCTGATCCTCACCGCGCTCACCCCCGCGATGATCCTGCTGCCGCCGGTGGCGATCGCCGCCGCCGCGACGGTCGTCCTGGCCGGGATGGCGGTGTCGGACACCGCACGCAGCTGGGGGCGGGTGCCGGAGACGCCGTCGCCGCCAGCCTGAGCAGCACCGGTCCGAGCGGGTACGGGCGGATACGGGCGGCCCGGCGGGGGCCGCGTTGGCCGGTTACCGATAACCTGCCGGAACAGCGAACGCGAGGCGGGAGGGGCCGGTGGCGGCGGAAGAACCGGAGGCGGGAACCACCGAGGACGAACGGGTCACACCGACGCCGGAACAACGCCGGGCCGGCGAGCCGGCGGCGGCCACCCGGACGGGCATCCTCGCGTCGGCCGCCCCTGCGGCGGAGCCGACCGACGGCTCGGACCGCACCGGCACCGGCACCGGCACGGAGCGCAACGACTCAGAACAGAATGGCCCGGAGGATCGGGAGTACGCCCGGGGCCGGTTCGGGCAGCCCGGCCGGCCGCTGCGCCGCAGCCCGTTCCTCATCGGCTTCACCGGTGGGCTGGGAGTGCTGCTGGCGTACGCCACCTTCCTCGCCGTCCGCGGCGCGGCCTCGATGCTGATCCTGATCTTCATCGCCCTCTTCCTCGCCATCGGGCTCAACCCCGCCGTGGCCCGGCTGCGCAAGTGGGGACTGGCGCACGGACTCGCCGTGACGGTGGTCGCGCTGACCGTGCTGCTGGTGCTCGCCGGTGGCATCCTCGCGCTGGTCCCGCCGGTGGTGACGCAGACCGGGCAGTTCCTCGAACAGGTGCCCGTGTACGTCGAGGAGCTGCGTCGCAACGCGACGGTGAACGAGTTGGTCGAGCGGTACGACCTGGTGAACCGGATCCAGGCGGCGGCGAATCCGGAGACGATCGGCCAGGCGGTCGGTGGTGTGTTCGGCGGTGCCCAGTTCATCTTCGGCGCCATCTTCAACGTGCTGACCGTGCTGGTCCTGACCATCTACTTCATGTCAGCCTTCGACCGGCTGAAGACCCTCGGCTACTCCCTGGTGCCCGCCTCACGCCGGCAGCGGGTCAGCCTGATCACGGATGAGATCCTCGCCAAGGTTGGCGCGTACATGGTCGGCGCGCTGGCGATCGCCGTACTGGCGGGGCTCTGTACGTTCGTCTTCGCCATGATCGTCGGGTTGGCGTACCCCTTCGCGCTCGCCGTCGTGGTGGCCGTCTGCGACCTGGTGCCGCAGATCGGCGCCACCCTCGGCGCGGTCATCGTCAGCCTGGTGGGATTCGCCACCGATCTGCCGGCGGGAATCGCCTGCCTCGTCTTCTTCGTCATCTACCAGCAACTCGAGAATTACCTGATCTACCCCAAGGTGATGGAGCGGTCGGTCAAGGTGAACGACGTGGCGGCGATCGTCGCGGCCCTGGTGGGAGTCGCTCTCTTCGGTGTGATCGGTGCCCTCGTGGCGATTCCGGCGATGGCGGCGATTCAGCTGATCCTGCGGGAGGTCGTGCTGCCACGTCAGCAGATACGGTGACCGGTCCCCATTGTCAGTCCACAATTTGTCACAACGAACAATTCCGTCTCTTCCAAACCCGCTTGTAGGATCATTCACGATCTCTGAGGGGGGCATCGATGACTGGTGACGAATCTTTACCACCGGTCCCCCCGCCCGCTGCCGACGAATCGGATCCGGTGACCGCGTCCACGGCGGACGGGGCGGTGCCGGCGCGTTCACCCCGGCGCGGCCCACTGCTCGTCGTGGTCATCGGTATCTGCCTCGCCGTGGTCGCCGGCACCGGCTACCTGATCGTGAGCCTCGCCGGTCCGGGACGGGACGCACCGCTGGTGATCGACCAGCCGAACACCGTGCTCTGGGGTCAGACCATCAGCCGCCCGATCGAGATCGCGGCGGACCACGTCACTCTCCGCATGCTCACGGTCGCCACCGGCGGCGATGCCGCCGTCCGGATCCGCGCCGGGATACGCGACACGGTCATCGAGGACACCCGGATCGAGTGCGCCGAGGAGCACACCGACGGCATCGTTCCCGGCGGCTACTCCGCCTTGCGGGTGCGGGTCGACGGGTGCCGGCAGCCGTTCCGGCAGAGTCCGGACGCTCCGGCCAGCATCGTCGACTCCACCGCCAACGGCCGGCCCTACACTCCCGGACGTTCGGTCGCCGCCACGCCGACGCCGAAGGACTTCGGCACCGATCCGCCCTCGGCCGAGAACGCCGCCGGCGCCCCCACCCCGATGAGCTACTGGCCCGCCGCCGAGAGCACCGGCGTACCGGCCGGCACGGTGCTGCGGGAGTCCGGTTCGCTGGACCTGCGTAAGCCGGGCGAGGTGATCAGCAACCTGAACATCACCGGCTGCGTCACCGTACGGGCGGCGAACGTGGTCCTGCGCAATTCGCGGATCACCTGCGACAGCGCCACATTCTCGATCCGGACGTACGAGTCGGCCAGCAACCTGGTGGTCGAGGACGTCGAGATCAACGGCATGGGCCGAAACTCGTCGGCGGTCTGCTGCGCCAACTACACCCTGCGCCGGGTCAACATCCACAATGTGATCGACGGTCCCCGGCTCAGCGCGAACACCACCATCGTCGATTCCTGGATCCACGATCTCGTCCGGGTGCCGGACTCACACAACGACACCTTGCAGACCACCGGCGGCGACAACATCGTGGTCCGCCACAACCGGCTCGAACCACACCGGCCCGGTACCCAGGATCCGCTGAACGCGTGCCTGATGATCGGCTCCACCACCAGCGACTCGGTGACGAACCTGCTGGTCGAGGAGAACTACTGCGACGGGGGAAACTACTCGATCGGGGTACGGGACGACCTGGTCGCGTCGAACATCGTGATCCGGGGCAACCGGTTCGGCCGCAACTTCCGGTACGGCGTCATCGCCCGCTCGGACCAGGCCGGGATCAGCTGGGACCGGGGCAGCAACGTCTGGTTCGACAGCGGCCAACCGGTCGTACCGTGAGCCCGCCGCGAGGCCGCTCGCCCCGGCCCGGCGTCAGTCGCTGATCGAGCGGTCGTCGGCGGTGTCCCGGTACGGGGTCAGCACCGCCGGCTCACGTAGCCGCTTGCGCTTGATCCGGCGGACCGTACCGACGGTCGACTGGAGCTTCTCCCGGGTGGAGAGGTGCCGGAACCACATCCGGGCCATCGGCAGCCGGCGCAGCCGAGGGGTCATCAGCCCGGCGGCCCGGAGCGTGCTCATCCGCCCCCAGACCGCACCCCGGGCACGGAGCAGGTTCGGCTGCGAGGCCGGCAGGATCTCCGCCGCCACCGGTTCCAGCACCAGCGCGCCGGCCGCGATCGCCGCCTCGACCAGGCGTACGCCCCGTTCGGTCCGGGCCAGCACGAGGGAGCGCCCCGGGTCGTCACCGGTCGGGCGGTACCACGGGTCACCGACCGCCACGTCGGCGAACTCACCGGTGTGGTCGGCGCAGAGGTAGCAGCGCCACTGTCGGTGCTTCTGCAGGATGTCGCCCCAGGACTGCTCGTAGGTGAGCGTCCGCAACTCCCCCGGCGGGTCGTCCACGGTCCGGGTCCGGGCCAGCCCTGGCCAGCCGTTGCCCCGGTAGTGCACCGACTCCACGCGGTCCGGGTCGGTCACCCCGAGCTGACGCATCATTTCCAGGGTGCCGGCGGTGCTCGGGGTGCCGGCACAGAAGACCGCGATGGTGAGGCCGACCCGGGCGTCCAGGGCGGGGCGTACCTGCCGGGCCATCCGAACCGCCGCGACGTCACAGGGTTTGCCGATGAAGACGCAGGGCGCCTCGGCCGACTCGATCAGGTCGAGCCGGTCGGCCGGGCTGGCCGGGGCGTACCGGGAGCCGGCGGCGGCGAGCAGTTCCTCGCGGCTGCGCGACAACCGGGTCTCGTTCAGGTACGGCACGTCCGCGCGGGCGCCGATGTGCAGCGTCCCGGCCATCGCCTCCTGCTCCAGGCAGTACGCGGCCAGCGCGGTGGCCACCCCGCCGCTGGAACCGGCGAATCGGATCTTCGGGTCGGCGGCGTACCCTTCCCAGATCTTCCGGACCGGCCCCAGGCCGCCCGCAGCTCCGGGATCTCCCCGGGCGCGGGCGCACTCGCCTGGTGCTCCAGCTTCACGCCGGGGCAGCAGGCCAGGGCAGCGGCGGCGCCGGTCCCGGAGCTGCTGCCGACCGGGGTGATCGGGATCGGCCGCCGACCCTGGTCGAGCACGTCGACCATGCGGATCTCGTCCGGGGCCAGGTAGGCGCAGACGCCGCAGCCGGTGCAGAGCTTGTGCGCGGCCACGTCGTGCACCGTCTGGGGCCGCGTCATCGGCGTGCTCCCGCGCCGCGCCGCGCCCGCTCGGCACGGGCCACGGCGACGATCTCGTCCATCTGCTCGCCGGCGCGGGCGACCGCCACCGGTATCCGTTCGGCGAGTTCGACGGCGGTGTCGGCCCGGGAGGTCCAGGACCGCCAGAGGGCGTCCAGCAGGTCGTCGTCGGCGAGCTTGCGGGCGTCGGCCACGTGCCGTTCCTGGCCCACGCTGGCGAAGACGCCCCTCGCCTTGAGGCTGTACGCGATGTTCGCCACCGGCACGCCGGTGGAGAGCGCGGCGATGGTGGCGTGCATCCGCATCCCGCAGAACCAGTCGGTCCGGGCGATCACCCACTTGGTCTGGTGCGGGTCCAGGCCGGGCGGGCTGACGGTGACCCGGTCGCCGTACCGCCCGACGAGAGCGGCGTGCAGCCGCTCGCTCGCGGCGGTGTCGTCGTCGGTCCCCTGGGGCGTACGCACGTGCGGCACGATGATCACGCGGGTGTCCGCCTCGTCGAGCAGGCGCTCGCAGATCCGGCGGGCCACCTCGGCGCTGTCGGCGGCGAGGCCGAACTGGGCCCTGCCCTCGGCCCGCGCCATCAGCCCGCTGACGTTGATGCCGACGACCGGGCCGCTGGCGGCGGCGAACCACCGCTCCAGCGTCTCCAGCGCGGGTTGGTCCGGCGGGCGCTGTTCCAGCGCGAAGGCCACGTCGACCCCCTCGCGGTGCCGGGTCGGGTCCAGATCGGCGCCGAGCAGTTCGCCCAGGGCCGCGTAGCTCTCCGGGTCACGGGCCCACGCCATCGCGGCACCCCGGGCGAGCGCGGCGGCCTCGGCCCGGATCCGGTCGGAGCGGAACGGCCCGTAGGTCTGCGGCAGCAGCACCAGCGGCCGGCGGCGCAGCAGGGTGAGGCGTTTGGGCCAGGCCACGGTACGGAACCGGTGCTCGCCGTAGATGTCGCTGAAGCTGTCCCCGCCGCTGACGTCGAGCACCACGTCGGCCCGGTCGATCCGGGCGACACCGGAGTTGCCGAACCCGCCGAGCGCCGCGCTGACCCGCATGTTGAGGTACGACTCGGGCCGGTGGTACCGACGGGAGTGCCGGGCGCCGGCGAGTGAGATCGACACCGGCCGACCACCGACGAAGGCGTGCCCGGACCGCTGGCCCCAGCCGTCGTCGAAGACGGTGATGTCGGCCTGTGGCTCCCGGGCCAGCAGTCCGCCGAGGGTCGCCGCCCGCAACGCCCCCACGCCCAGGTTGAGATGGGAGCCCGGTACGCCGAACAGGCAGGCGGACAGCACCTCGCCGCTCATCGGGCCGGCTCGCTGTGCTGGGTCATATCTCGATTACCGCTTTCTCACACCGGAACGCCTCGGCGTACCGGGATCGGCATTCCATGCCCCGCAGCCGGGCCAGCCCGAGGAAGACCTCGTCGTCCCACCAGTCCCGATCCTTCTGGGAGGGGTAACTGGTGTGTAGCAACTCCACCTTGCGCCGGGCCTGCTCGTCGGTGAGCGGCAGGTAAATGTTGCGCCGGCCCAGGTCACCGTCCCACTTGGGGATTTCATAGTGCAACACCGACGCGCGGCGAAACGAGGTGGGTACCAGTTCGGCCAGGGTGCGATGGTCCTGATGGGCATCGTCCGCCCCCGGCGCCAGGACCAGATCAGGACTGGTCGCGGCGGCAGCCGCGTCAATAGCCCGCTTGGCCTGTTCCCAGTGCGCGGGCACCCGGCCGTCGGGGAGTTGGTGCAGGTCGAAGTCGAGCTGGGCGTCGGGCAGGAAGGCGGCAGCGGCGGCGCGGGCCTCCGCCTGCCGGTTCGGCGTACCGGTGAGCAGCAGGTAGTGCACCCGGAGCCCGGGGTTGACCGCACCGAGTGCCAGCAGCAGGCCACCGGCGCCGATCTCGATGTCGTCCGGGTGCGCCCCGACCAGGACCAGCGAGCGGACCGAACCCAGTCGCAACGACGCCATCAGCGGATCAGGGCGTGGCTGCCGGTCGCGACCGGGGTGTCGATCCGGGCTCCGAGCGGTGCCGGGATCGGCGCCCCGCTGTGCCGGTTGGCGTCCCAGAGCATCCAGGGACAGCTGGCGGAGTGGTAGAGCTCTTCCAGCTCGGCCCGGTCCTTGAAGGTGTCGGCGGCCCGCCAGAAGCCGGTGTAGCGCTGTGCCATCAGGCGCCGTTGCGGCAGCAGCCGGTCGAACGCGTGCGGCACCATGTCCTCGCCCTCACGCAGCTCGTCGAAGATCTCCGGGCGCAGGATGAAGTAGCCGCCGTTCTCCCACTGCATCAGTTCGCGGATCGGCCGGACCCGGCTCACCTGGTCGGACTCGTCGATGTCGATCACGTGGTGGGTCGACTGCACCGGTACGGCGAGCAGGCTGGCCGTGGCGGTCGAGCCCCGGAACCGGTCGATCATCGCGGGTAGGGGCGCGTCGGTGAGGGTGTCGGCGTAGTTGGCCAGGAACATCTCCTCGCCGTCGACGTGCCGACGGACCCGCATCAGCCGCTCACCGATCGAGGCGCCGAGCCCGGTGTCGATGAAGGTGATGTTCCAGTCGGTGATGTCGGTGGCGAAGAGGCGTACGTCCCGGCCGCCCATGGTGAGGGTGAAGTCGTTGGAGAGCGTCTCGTCGTAGTGCAGGAAGTAGTCCTTCACCGCGGCGGCGCCGTACCCGAGACAGAGAATAAAGTCAGTATGTCCGAAGTGGGCGTAATAACGCATGACGTGCCAGAGCAGCGGCCTATCACCGATCATCGCCATCGGTTTGGGCGCCGAGGCGGCACCCTCCCGCATCCGCATGCCCAGTCCGCCGCAGAACAGGACGACCTTCATCAGACCACCTCAAGCTCCGGGATGGGGTAGACCAACCGGCCGCCCCACTCACGGACGTACGCCAGTTGGCTGGAGATCTCGGTACGCAGGTTCCACGGCAGCACCAGGACGTAGTCGGGACGGTCCTGGGCCAACCGCTCGGGCGCGTGGATCGGAATGTGCGTGCCGGGGAGGAACCTGCCCTGCTTGTACGGACTCCGGTCGACCGTGTACGCCAGCAGGTCGGATCGGATACCGCAGTGGTTGAGCAGCGTATTGCCCTTGCCCGGAGCCCCGTACCCGACCACCCGCTTGCCCTCCGCCCGCGCGGTGAGCAGGAAGTCGAGCAGGTTCCGCTTGATCATGAAGACCGCCTCGGCGAAGCCGCGATGCCCGTCGAGAGTGTGCAGACCGGCCTCGGCCTCCGCCTCCAGCACCGACTTGACGTTGCTCGACGGTTCCCAGCCGAGACCCGACCCGGTCGGGCCGAGATTGTCCGCCGCGGCCGGTCGGGCGTGCACCCGTAGCGACCCCCCGTGCGAGGAGAGCTCCTCGACGTCGGCCACGGCCAGACCCGCCGTGGCCAGCGCCCGCTGCGCGGTGAGCAGTGAGAGGTACTGGTAGTGCTCGTGGTAGATCGTGTCGTACTGCCGGCGTTCGATCAGACGCAGCAGGTGCGGAAACTCCAACGTGACCAGTCCGGTCGGCTTGACCAGCGCGGCCAGCCCGGCGGTGAAGCCGATCAGGTCCGGCACGTGGGCGTAGACGTTGTTGCCGGCCACCAGGTCGGCCCGGCCGTACCGGCCGGCGAGGTCCGCACCGGTCTCGGCCCCGAGAAAGTACGTCTCGGTGCGGATGCCCTTACCCCGGGCCACCTCGGCGATGTTCGCCGCCGGCTCGACGCCGAGCACCGGGATGTCCCGGGCGACGAAGTGCTGGAGCAGATAGCCGTCGTTGCTCGCCACCTCGGTGACGAGACTTTCCGGGCCGAGGCCGAGTGTCTCGGTCATCGTGTCGGCGTACCGCTTGGCGTGCGCCACCCACGAATCCGAATAGGAGGAGAAATAGGCGTAGTCGGAGAAAATGTCCTCTCCGGGCACGTACGCCGGCAGTTGCACAAGCAGACAACTGGAACAGATCCGCACATGCAAGGGGTAGAACGTCTCAGCACTGTCCAACCGGTCGGCAGGCAGGTAACTCTCGCAGAGCGGAGACATGCCGAGGTCGACGAAGGTCTCGGTCAATCCCGTGCCGCAGAGCCGACATTCCGCAATGGTCATGCCATCCACCCCGAATATTCGCCCACATCCGCGCGGCGCCCGCCGGCACGCTTCGGACACGCTAGTTCCAGCGATTAGGGGCCGGGGTGTTCAGTAAAAAGTCCGACACTACTCGTTCATGATCAGCGACCGCTCATAAACTCTGCTTCTCACCCCCGCGGACCCTCGGGAGCTTTGCCGTGCGCGTTCTCGTCACCGGTCATCACGGCTACCTCGGCAGCGTGCTCACTCCGCTGCTCCAGGCGGCGGGCCACGAGGTCACCGGCCTCGACACCGACCTCTACGCCGACTGCCTGCTCGGCCCGGCGCCGGCCGAGGTACCCAACCTCCGGCTGGACCTGCGCGACGTACGGCCGGAGCACCTCACCGGTTTCGACGCGGTCTGCCATCTGGCGGCCCTCTGCAACGACCCGATCGGCAACCTCAACGCCGAGTTGACGTACGACATCAACCACCGGGCCACGGTGCGGCTGGCCGAGGCGGCGAAGGCGGCCGGGGTGACCCGGTTCCTCTTCTCCTCCTCGTGCAGCCTCTACGGCGCCGGGCTGGACGACCGTCCGTTGGACGAACAGGCGGGCTTCGCACCGGTCACCCCGTACGGCGAGTCGAAGATCTTTTCGGAGCAGGGGCTGACGGCCCTCGCCGACGACGACTTCTCCCCCGTCTTCCTGCGCAACGCCACCGCGTACGGCTTCTCCCCGCGCCTGCGGGGCGACCTGGTGGTCAACGACCTGACCGCGAGCGCCCTGCTCACCGGCGAGGTCCGGCTCCTCTCCGACGGCACCGCCTGGCGTCCCCTGGTGCACGCCGAGGACATCTGCGCCGCCTTCCTGGCACTGTTGGAGGCGCCCCGCGAGCAGGTCCACGCGAAGGCGTACAACATCGGCGTGAGCAGCGAAAACTACCTGATCCGGGAGGTCGCGGAACTGGTCGCCGAGGTGGTGGACGGTTCCACCGTCACGTTCGCCGGTGGCGCCTCGGCCGACTCCCGCAACTACCGGGTCAGCTGCGACCTGATCGCCGCCGAGGTGCCCGGTTTCCAGCCCCGGTGGACCGTGCGCAAGGGGATCGAGGAGCTGGTCGAGGCGTACCAGCGGCACGGCCTGACGATCGAGGTGTTCCGCGGCGAGCGACACCAGCGGCTGCGCCGGATCCAGGCCCTTCAGGGGGCCGGCCGGCTCGACCAGGAACTGCGCTGGACCGCTGGCGTCCCGGCGTGAGCCGGATCTGCGACGCGTGCGGCAGCGCCGCTCTCGTCCCCTTCGCCGACCTGGGCCCGATCCCGGTCTTCTGTGGGGTGCACTGGGCCAGTCGGGACGAGGCGCTCGCCTCGCCGCTGGGCGACATGCGACTGGGCTACTGCCCGGAGTGCGCGTACGTGCGCAACCTCGCCTTCGACCCGACGGCGCTGGTCTACGACACCACCATGGACACCAACCTGCACCACTCGCCGGCCTTCCAGACCTTCTCCGCCGAACTGGTCAAGCACCTGGCGTCGCGGTATCCGCTGGCCGGCGCGACCGTGCTCGACATCGGCTGCGGCCAGGGTGAGTTCCTCCGTGAGCTGTGCCATGTCGCCGGCTGCCGGGGCCACGGCTACGACGCGATGTACGCCGGACCGGTCGGACCGGACCCGTCCGGAGCGGTCCTCCACTCCGGGCACGCGCCGCTTGACGAGACCACGCCGACGTTCGACTTCGTCACCTCCCGGCACTGGTTCGAGCACCTGGACGACCCGCACGGCTTCCTCGTACGCCTGCGCGAACTCGCCGGCGACCGGCCGGTACGCGGCTACCTGGAGGTGCCGGACGCCTGCTACGACCTCGCCACGGCCGGCTGGGAGGTGATCTATCCGCACGTCTCCTACTTCGACGCGTACTCGCTGTGCCGGATCGTGGAACGGGCGGGTTGGCAGGTGGCGGAGACCGGTCCACTCTTCTCCGGCATGTTCCGGTTCGTGGAGATCGCGGTGAACGTGCCGGCGAGCGCCACCGGCCGGAAACTTCCCGGTCCAGCCGATCGGGACCGCCAACTGGAGTCGATCGCCGGATTCGACAACCGGCACGCGGCCGAACGGGAACACTGGCGCTCCACCATCGACCGGTTGCTCGCCGCCGGCGACCAGCCGGTGCTCTGGGGTGCCGGTTCGCGCGGCGTGCAGTTCCTGCACCTGGCCGACCCGGACGGGCGACTCGCCGCGGTGGTCGACGTCAACCCACGCAAATGGGGCAGATACCTGCCGGTGACCGGACACCAGGTAGGCTCCCCTGCGAGCCTGACCGACCTGGGCACGCGATCGGTGATCATCACCAACCCCGCGTACCGGAACGAGATCGGCACCGCGCTCCGCGAACTGGGCGTCAACGCCGAACTGCTGGTCGCCTGAGGCGACGGACAGATGGTCCCGACCGACAGGCACCCGTTCCACACCACACACCTTGTCGACGATCACTCGCAGCTGAGGAGAGTGATGGACGGAGCGCCCCGGGTGAGTCTCGGCGTTCCCCTCTACAACGCCGAGCGGTACCTCGAAAGCTGCCTGGACGCGCTGCTCGCGCAGGACTACCAGGACTTCGAGATCATCGTGAGCGACAACGCCTCCACCGACCGGACCTGGGAGATCTGCCAGCGTTACGCGGCCGTCGACCCACGATTCCGGCTGTTCCGGAACCCACGCAACTTCGGCGGCCACGTCAACTACGCCCGGGTCGCCGAACTCGCCCGGGGCGAACTGTTCAAGTGGGTCGCGTACGACGACGTCTGTCTGCCGACATTTCTCAGCACCTGCGTCGAGGCCCTGGACGCCGCAGGGTCACAGGCAGTGCTCGCCTATCCTCGTACCGTGCTGATCGACGAGGCGGGGACGGTGATCGGCCCGTACGCCGACCGGCTGAACCTGCGCGACCACCGCCCGTGGCGGCGGGTCGCCGGGGTCGCTCTCAACATCAACCTGTGTCATGCCCACTTCGGGGTCTTCCGCCTCTCCGCACTGCGCCGCACCGGGATGATCCGCCCCTTCCTCTCCTCCGACTACACCCTCGTCGCCGAGGTCGCCCGACTCGGTGAGATCCACGAGGTGGACCGGCCACTCTTCCTGCGCCGGATGCACGGCGCCTCCAGCCGGCAGGCCAAGGACGCCACGCCCGCCTCCGCCCTCTCCTGGTACGCCCAGGACAGCGGCAAGGTCCGGGCGCCCCGGCAGCGGATGCTGCTGGAGACGTTCCGCACACTCCTGAGCGGGGACGATCCGTTCGGCACCAGAATCAGCTCGGCCTGCGCGTTCCTCGGTGCCTGGTGGGCCCGGCGGGTACGGGTGTTCCTCGGCCGGTGGCGCCGCCGCCTGAGCCGACGTTCACGCACCAGCACCGCAAAGGGAAACGCCTAGTGGTCGACACCACCCCCGAAACGACGACCGGGTCCGCCCCCGCACCCACCCGCGGCCGGGTACGGTCGGCGATCGGCTGGTCGTACCTGCTCACCGCCGGCCGGGTCGGTTCGTCGGTCATCGTCACCTTCCTGCTCGCGAAGCTCCTCGGGCCGCACGAGTTCGGCCTGGTGGCGATGGCCACGGTCTTCATCCTCATCGCCCAGACGATCATCCAGCAGGGGCTGGTCTCCGCGATCGTGCAGCGGGACAAGCTCACCCCGGAACACCTTGACGCAGCCTTCGGCGTCACCCTGCTCGGCGGCCTCGGCGTCGGCGCGCTCACCGCGCTGCTCAGCCCGGTCTGGTCTCTGATCAACGGCGACCCGGACGGGTTGACCGAGGTCTGCCTCGCACTCTCCCCGCTGGTCCTGCTGCAGGGGCTGGCCATCGTGCCGGAGGCGGTGCTCCGCCGCGAGTTGCAGTTCCGCTCGGTCGCCATCCGTACGCTGCTGGCCGCCGCGATCAGCGGCATCCTCGGCATCTCGCTCGCCCTGGCCGGGGCGGGCATCTGGGCGCTGGTGGCACAACAGCTCGCCACCAGCGTGGTCAGCCTGATCGTGCTCTGGGTGGTCTGCCCGTGGCGGCCCAGCCGCCGGCCCCGGCTCGGCGCCATCCGCGACCTCTGGGCCTTCTCCGCCCACTCGGCGAACGCCGGGCTCGGCCTGATGCTCAGCTCCAAGGCCGACGTGATCTTCACCGGTATCTTCTTCGGCACCGGCGCCACCGGCATCTACCGGCTCGCCTCCCGGCTGCCGGACATGCTGGTCGACGTCACCGTCCGCTCACTGCAACAGGTCGCCCTGCCGTCGCTGTCCCGGCTCCAGGACGACCGGCGCGCGTTCGCCCTCCACCTCACCAAACTCCAGCACCTCGGCGCGATCGCCGGGCTGCCGGTGCTCGGCGTGCTGACGGCGACCGCGCACCCGCTGGTCGGCTTCCTCGGCCCGGAGTGGGCCGGCACCGAGATCCCGCTGCGGCTGCTCTGCCTCTTCGGCGCGATCAACGTGTTCGGCGTCCTGCTCGGCCCGGCACTCCAGGCGATCGGGCAGCCGGCGAAGCTCGCCGCGATCCTCTGGACCCGGGGCATCCTCGGTGTGGCGACCCTGGCCGCGGTCGGCTTCCTGCTCAACGGGCGCGACGACGTCGCCGAGGCGAGCGCCGTCGCACTCGCCGGGATCGGCATGCAGCTCGTGGTCAACGTCATCTCCATCTGGGTGACCCTGCGCCGGGCGATCGGCGCCTCGATCATCCGCTTCCTCGCCCCGACCCTGCCGGCCCTGCTGGCGGCGGGCGCCGCGGCGTTGACCCCGCTCGCCACCGACCGGATCGGGGTGAACCAGCTCAACCCGTTGCTCGGGGTCTTCGTACTCGGCGCCACGGCCGGCCTGATCGCCGCGACGGTGCTCCTGAGCATCGACCGCCGCGCCCGTCAACTGATCCTCGACCGGCTCCACCGCCGCCCCTGACCCACGCCTCACCGGCCGGACACCAGAAGCGATCGGTGTCAGAATGCCGGTCAGGCAATCCCCACGGGTACGTCCGACAACGTAGGAAGGGGCCCTTCCTCTACCGGAAACGATAGGAAGGGCCCCTTCCTATCACGGGGTGGGGCGGAAGACGATTGCCTTGCCGTTGGCGAGGATGGGCTGGTTGAGGGAGTGCTGCACGGCTGCCGTGCCGGCCGGGTTCTCGATGCCGACGGTGGCGCCGCCGCCCAGCTCCGCGGGTTTCGTGGTGGCCAGGTCGGCGTAGTTGAAGGCGATCTCACCGTTCACCGAGAGGATCGCCTCCAGGGTGACCCGGGCCGACGAGGAGCCGTACATCCCGATGTTGCGCCACTCGATCACGAACTTCCGGTCCGCGCCGGACCCGACCTCGGCGGTCCGGATGGTGGTGTCCGCACGAATCACCAGGTCGTCCCAGAACGGGTAGAGCGCGGCGTTCGGCAGTCCCGCATCCGGCAGCCCGGTGTTGATCGGCTGGGCGCCACTGGGGTTGACGAAGGAGGCGAACCCGTTGCTGGAGATCCAGATCGAGTTCTGGTTCTGCCCGTAGAACGGGAAGGCGAACGGCAGGCTCACCTGCGCCACCGCGTCGTCCCCGGTCAACGGCACCAGGGTGCCCTCAGCCGGTACGAACGCCCGCGTCTCGACCGACGTGGTGTAGTCGCCGTCCCCGCCCGGCGGTTGCACCGGTGGCGCGGTCATCGCCAGGTTGACGGTGTGCGTACCACCGGCTGTGACGGTCACCGAACCCGATCCGGTCAGGTCACCGGAAGCCGTGCCGGCGACCGTGTAGCTGCCCGGCGTCACTCCGGTCAGGGTGTACGTCCCGTTCGTCGCGGTGGTCGCCGTCCGCCCGCCCGGTGACAGGGTCACCGTGGCCCCGGAGACCGGCGTACCCCCGACCGCCCTGGTCACCGTACCGGTCACCGTGCCAGTGGTCGGCGGCTGCGGCGGCTCCGGCGGAGGTCCCCCGTCGGGCGAAGTGAAGATGACGGCCTTGTTGTTGGCCAGCAGCGGCTGGTTGATGCCGTACTGCACCGCGACCGTGCCGGCCGCGTTCTCGATCCCGACCGTGGCGCCGCCACCCAGCTCGGCCGGCTTCGACGCGGCCAGGTCGAGATAGTTGAAGGTGATCTGCCCGGTCTCGGAGATGATCGCCTCGAAGGTGACCCGCGCCGAGGATGAGCCGTACATCCCGACGTTGCGCCACTCGACCACGTACCGCCGATCCGGCGCGCTGCCGATCACCCCGGTACGGACGCTGGAGTCGGCCCGCATCACCAGGTCGTCCCAGAACGGGTAGATCGAGGCGTTCGGCACCGTCGGGTCCGGGATCGGGGAGTTCACACCCCAGGCCGGGCCGGGGTTGACGAAGGAGATCTTCCCGTTCGTGTCGATCCAGGCGCTGGTGTAGCTCTGGCCGTAGAACGGGACCGGGAACGGAAGCGTCACCTGGGTGATCGCGTCGTCTCCGGTGAGCGGCAGCACCGTGTCGTCGACCCGTTCGAAGGTACGACCGGTGGCGGTGGTGCAGGTGTACCCGAAGGTGTCACCGCAGTCGCCACCGCCGTAGTCGGCGCCGTAGGTGGCGGTGTACGTGGTGGCGTTCGCCGGTGCGGTCACCACGTGGGTGCGGGCACCGCCGTCCGACCATCGGTCGAAGTCGAAGGTCGACGCGCCGACCGTCTGCGGGGTGGGTGCGCTCACCGTGTTGGTCGAGCCGACGATGACCTGCCGGGTCGCCGGGGTGGTCACGTCCGCGCCGTTGAGGTTGAGGGTCAGTCCGCTGGGGCTGCTGGCCAGTTGGAGATCGACCGTACGCGGGTCGAGCCGCACCGTCGTGCTGCCGGTCAGCCCGCCGCTGTCCGTCGCGGTCAAGGTCAGTTCCAGGTACGACGGGTACTCGTGGTCCGGTGCCACGAAGGAACTGGCGGCAACTCCGCCGATGTTCTGCACCGGGTGGGTGTGGCAGTTGTCCGCGGCGTAGCAGTGCCGGTTGATCAGTTCCCAGTGCAGGGCCGAGGCCGGCAGGTTCCCCTCCTGCGGGTCGGTGGCGTGTCCGGAGAAGTTCACCGTCTGCCCCACCTGCCAGTTGAAGGAACTGGCCGGGGTGTCGATCACCGGTACCGGCGCGTTGGTGCCGACCCGGATCTGGAGCGTCCTGGTGTCGCTGGAACCGCCGATGTCGGCGACCCTCAGCCGGGCCGTGTACGTGCCGACGCTGGTGTACGTGAAGCTGGCCGTGGCGCCGGTCGCGTCGACCGTGCCGTCGTTGGTGAAGTCCCACTGGTAGTTGAGGATGTCGCCGGGGTCCGAGTCGGTCGAGCCGCTCGCGTCGAAGTTCACCTGCAGCGGCGCGTTGCCCGAGACCGGGTTGGCGGTGACGACCGCGACCGGTGGCTGGTTGCCGGCGCTGTAGTGGAAGCGACGTACCGTGCCGCCGGTCAGGTCCACGTAGTAGAGGTCCTGGTCCGGTCCGACCTCCAGGTCGACCGGGCCGGAGACGGTGCTGGAGAACGGGATGATGCTGGCCGGGTCGGGCAGGCCGTTGGAGCCGGCGCGCATCGTCCAGATGCACTCGCGGGAGTAGTCGGCGAAAAAGAGCGCTCCGGCGTACGCGGCCGGGTAGTTCCCGCCGCTGGCGGGGTAGAACGCCACCCCGGACGGGGCGGATCCACCGGTCGGGCAGCCGTCGCCCGGCGACACGACCTGACTGTGCGCGTAGGTGTAGTACGGCGGGGTGACCGTGCCCGCGGGTGCGCTGTAGAGGCTCTCGCAGAGCGTCAGGTTCGCCGAGTTGTAGCCGCTCTGCGGGTTGTTCCCCTCGTAGCAGGGCCAGCCGTAGTTACGGACCGGGCCGGCCGCCGGGTCGGGGATCCGGTTGATCTCCTCCCAGGTACGCCAGCCGACGTCGCCGACCCAGATCTCGCTGGTGCCGGGCCGGAAGGTCCAGCGGGTGGGGTTACGCAGGCCGTGCGCCAGGATCCGCCGGTTGTTCGGGTCGGGGCTGGCGGCCAACGGGTTGTCCGGCATCGCCGCACCGGTGGCCGGGTTGATCCGGATCAGGGTGCCGGAGAGTCCGGTCGGGTCGCCGGAGGTACGGATGTCCTGGGACCGCAGCGCGCCCCCCTCGGAGGTGGGCGGGGTCATCGGCCCGCCCACCGGGGACGGCGGGTCACCGCAGGGGTTGCTCGGGTTGCCGGCCTGGCCGTAGTCGGTGAAGGTGGCCGAGGCCCCCTCGCCGCCGGTGACGTAGAGCGCGCCGTCCGGGCCGAAGTTCAACTCGCCGATCGAGTGTGACTCGATCTGCTGGCACCAGTCGTGCAGCAGCACCTGCTCGGTGCCGGTCATCACGTTGCCGTCGGCGCGCAGCCGGGAAACCCGGGCGCTGGTCGGACAGTTGCCGGTGACCGCGCAGGTGTCGTTGTACGTGGGCGCGCTGCCGCCGATCCGCCCGTCGTAGCTGTAGCTGACGTAGACGTACGGGTCGGCCGGGAAGCTCGGGGCCAGGGCGAGCCCGATCAGGCCGAGGTCCTCGAAGTCGTACACGTTCGTACGGAGGTCGGCGAAGATCGTGGCGCTGGTGTCCGAGGTGCTGTCGAAAACCTTGATCTGGCCATTCTTCTGGGCGACGAATACCCGTCCGTCCGGCGAGAAGACCACTTTGGTCGGTCGAGTCAGTCCGGTGAAGACGACCTGTTCGGTAAAGCCCGCCGGCACGGCTGCGGCGGCTTTGTCGGTATCGAACGACAGACCGGTGAACGCGGGCAGACTCAGGCCCAGTGCGAGCACCATTGACAGTGCGCGCCGGAATTGCTGCGGCATCACTGCTCTCCTTACTTACGGCGCGGTACCGAGGTGCCCGCAGGACATACACGAATACAAAATCGGGTGCTCGGGCCGCAGTCAGGGTGCCAGTTCCGCGAGGCGATGCCCGCCCCCTTAGCGGCCCGTGTTGGCACCCGGTCAGCCGAACCGCATCATCCGATCGACCGTCGTGAAAGGTGGGTCAGGCCGGGACCGCGCCACTGTATCGACACGCAAGTGTCCGATGCGGACGGTGCCGTCATCGGGCCAACCCCGACCACCACGCTACTCACCGTGTTGCGAGTAACATGTTTCCGTGATGTCCCGGTACCCCGATCCCCTGGATGCCGAAACGTCTGAACCCCGCTGACCTCGGATTATCTGCATTCGAAGGGTCCGGGAAGCCCCACTGCCCCTGGGCCCGAATCGCCATGGGTCGCCCACCGCATCCACGATTGGCGATTCCCTGTCGGCCGGTCGGTAACCGCCGAAATGGTGCCGTCTAAGAATTACCGGAACGCTTCCCGCCGGGCTGTCGGTTCGCCGACCGCCGGGGGCAGCCGACCGGGTCGACTTAACGACCGGTCAGCTGCCCGCACCAGACGATCAACCACCGCTGGTCGGCCGCCCGATCAGGAGATCGGGTGGAAGACGATCGCCGTACCGTTGGCCAGGGTGGGCTGGTCGACGGAGTGCTGCACGGCCGCCGTACCGGCCGGGTTCTCGATCCCGACCGTGGCGCCGCCGCCCAGCTCGGCCGGCTTGGTGGTGGCCAGGTCGGCGTAGTTGAAGGCGATCTCACCGTTCGCGGAGAGGATCGCCTCCACCGTGATCCGGGCCGACGAGGAGCCGTACATCCCGATGTTGCGCCACTCGATCACGAACTTCCGGTCCGCGCCGGACCCGACCTCGGCGGTCCGGACCGTGGTGTCCGCACGGATCACCAGGTCGTCCCAGAACGGGTAGAGCGCGGCATTCGGCAGTCCCGCACCCGGCAGCCCGGTGTTGATCGGCTGGGCGCCGGACGGATCGGCGAAGGAGACGAACCCGTTGCTGGAGACCCACGCCGAGCTGTGGTTCTGCCCGTAGAACGGGAAGGAGAACGGCAGGCTCACCTGCGCCACCGACTCGTCCCCGGTCAACGGCACCAGCGCACCCTCCGCCGGTACGAACGGCCGGGACTCGGTCGTCTTCGCGTACCCGGGCTCCTCCGTCGGCAGCACGACCAGGGCGAGGTTGGCGGCGTGCGTACCACCGGCCGTCACGGTGACCTGGGCCGAACCGGTGAGCAGCCCGCCGAGCGCCGAGCCGGCGACGGTGTAACCGCCGGGCGTCACCGCACTCAGGCTGTACGACCCGTCCACCCCGGTCGTCGCCGTCCGGCCCCCCGGCGACAGGGTCACCGTCGCCCCCGCCACCGGCAGGCCGGTCGCCAGCGCCGTGACCGTGCCGGAGAGAGTGCCGGTGGTCGGCGGCGGCGTCGCGCCGGGCGGGGTGAAGACCACCGAGGTGCCGTTGCGCAGCACCGGCTGGTTGATCGAGTAGCCGAGCGCCACCGCCCCGGTGCCGTCCTCGATCGCGACCGTCGCCGAGTCGCCCTGCTCCCGCCCGTTCCCCGCCAGGTCCGCGTAGCTGAAGGTGATCTCACCCTGCTCACTGAGCACCGCGGCGAACGTGACCCGGGCCGACGAGGATCCGTACACGCCGCTGTTGCGCCACTCGACCACGAAACGCCGGTTCGGCGCCGTGCCGTACACACCGGTACGCACCGTCGAGTCGGCCCGTTGCACGAGGTCGTCCCAGAAGGGGTAGATCGCGCCGTTCGGCAGGACGGCGTCGGGCACCGGCCCGTTCACCGGCGCCGCCGCCCCCGGGTCGGAGAAGGAGAGGAAGCCGTTGGTGGAGACCCAGGCGGTGCCGTGCGTCTCGCCGTACAGCCGGAATCCGAACGGCAGGTTCACCTCGGCGACATCCTCGTCGCCGGTGAGCGGCAGCACCGTCTCCCCGGCCGGCTGGAACGGTCGTTCCGTGGTGGTGGTGCAGGTGTAGCCGAAGCTGTCGGCGCAGCCGGCGGCGCTGGTGTAGGCCGCCGTGAAGGTGGTCGCGCCGGCCGGCGCGGTGATCACGTGCGTCGCCGCGCCACCGTCGGACCAGTTGGCGAAGGTGTGCGTCTGCGCGTTGGCGCTCTGTGGGCTCGGTGCGCTCACCGTGTTGGTCGAACCGACGATCACGGTACGGGTGAACGGCGTCGTCCCGGCCGACGCACCGACGCTGAGCTGGAGTCCGGCCGGTTCACTGGCGAAGGTCAGGTCTACCGTCCGCGGGTCCAACCGGCGGACCACCGTGTGCGTGAGCCCGTCGGCGTCCCGCGCGGTCAGCTCCAACTCCAGGTACGAGGGGTAGTCGTGGTCCGGTGCCACGAACGACCCGGCGGCCACCCCGGTCCACTCCTGGAGCTGGTGGGTGTGGCAGTTGCCCACCGTCTCGCAGTGCTCCATCCGCAGCCGCCAGCTCAGACCGCTCGCCGGCAACGTGCCCTGCTGCGGGTCGTTGGCGTGGCCGCTGAAGCTGAGCGTGTCGCCCACCGCCCAGGTGGTGCCAGCGACCGGGGAGTCGACCACGGCGGTCGGGGCGGTGTTGCCGGGCTGGATCGCGACGGTGGTGCTGGCCGTGACGCCCAGCGTGTCGGTGACGGTCAACCGGGCCGTGTACGTCCCGCCGGCCGGATAGGTGAAACTGGCGGTCGGCGTGGTCGCGTCGACCGCGCCGTCGTTGGTGAAGTCCCACTTGTAGGTGAGCCGCCCCTCGTCCGCCGGGTCGGGGTCGGTCGATCCGGTGCCGTCGAAGCTGACGGTCAGCGGCGCGGTGCCCGAGGTGGGCTGGGCGTTGATCACCGCGGTCGGCGGCTGGTTGCCGGGGAAGTAACGGATCCGGCGCACCGTGCCGCCGCCCAGGTCGACGTAGTAGAGCTCGTTGCCCGGCCCGATGGCCAGGTCGGTCGGGTTCGCGGCGGCCTGCCCGAACGCCTCGATGTTGGTCGGGCTGGGTAGCCCGCCGGGAGTGGTCGGGCGCATCGCGTAGATGCAGTTGCGCGAGTAGTCGGCGAAGAAGAGCGCCCCGGCGTACGCGGCCGGGTAGTTGCCCCCGCTGGTCGGGTAGAAGGCCAGGCCGGAGATGGCGTCGCCACCAGAGCCGCAGTTCTCCCCCGGCACCACCGCCCCGGTGTGGTTGTACGTGAAGTAGGGCGCGTTCTGACCGGTGCCGCTGTAGAGGCTCTCGCAGAGGTTCAGGTTGGCGTTGTCGTAGCTCGACATCCGGGCGGCGCCCTCGTAACAGGGCCAGCCGAAGTTGGTCGTCCCGGCGGTCGGGCTGACCAGCCGGTCGATCTCCTCCCAGACGTTCCAGCCGACGTCACCGAGCCACACCTCGTTCGTGCCGGGGCGCATGGTGAACCGGAACGGGTTACGCATTCCCAGCCCGACGATCCGGCGGGCGTTCAGGTCGGCCGAACCGATCAGCGGGTTGCCCGGCGCGGCGGCGCCGGTGGCCGGGTCGAGCCGGAGCACCGTCCCGTCCAGCCCGGTCGGGTCACCGGTGGTCCGTACGTCCTGGGCGCGCAGCGCACCTCCCTGGGCACCCGGCGGGGTCATCGAACCACCCGGCGGGTCGCCGCAGGGGTTGACCGGGTTGCCGAGCTGGCCGTAGTCGGTGGCGCTGAAGCTGGCGCCGTCGCCCGCGCTGGCGTAGAGCATGCCGTCGGCGCCGAAGCGCAGGTCACCGACGGAGTGACTGGGGTACTGCTGGCACCAGTCGTGGATCAGCACCTGCTCGCTGCCGGTCATCACGTTGCCGTTGGCCTGCAACCGGGAGAGCCGGCCGGTGACCAGGCAGCGGCCGTTGTTGGCGTCACCGCAGGTGTCGTTCCAGACCGGGGCGGTCTGGCCGGGCGGCGCGTCGTAGGTGTAGAGCACGTACACCCACGGGGTGGCCGGGAAGTCGGGCGGCAGCGCCAGCCCGAGCAGGCCCCGGTCCCACTGGTTGTGCACGTTTGTGGAGAGGTCGGCGAAGATGGTCGGGGTCGGGTCGGCCAGGTCGTCGAAGACCTTGATCCGCCCGCCCTTCTCGGTCACGAAGACCCGCCCGTCCGGGGCGAACTCGATGTTCGTCGGCTGGCTGAGACCGCTGAAGACGATCTGCTCCTGGAATCCACTGGGCAGCGTGACCGCCTCCGCCACGGTTGCCCGCAACGGTGCCAGCACGCTGCCCAGCAGGACTCCGACCAGTCCCAAGCGCATGATTCGACGCAGGCGCGTCATCGCACCCCTCCCCACACCCCCACCGGGGTACGCGCACCGCGTACCGGGTGCGGTCCCCGGTGCCAGCCGGGCGACCGCAGGCACAGGGTAGCCATCCCATCAACAATTACAAATGGCTTCTTCTGACCGTCGACTCAGCGCGACCGACCGGCACTTTCACCGGGCACATGTTTCAGCAGGCTAACGGGGGAGGGCAGCGGAGGCGCCCACCCGCAACGTAACCGTACGTACTGATGAAGTCCGGATGAACGCATGAAAGAGCAATCGGCCGATCGGCCTCCGCCTTGTAATTAAGTCGACATCACTCGCGAATCGCCGCTGCTTGCCCATCCCGCGTCGGTAGGGAAATGTCTTCGTAGAACAATCTCCCGGTAGCCGGGAACTCTTCCGGTCGCGGCGTCCACACGCCGCGACCTTCCATCGAAAACATCGTCCGAGCTGCGCGGATCGGAGTTGGGGATGGCCAGCCGACGTCCACATGTCGTCATCGTCGTGGTCAATCTGCCTGTCGAACGGGACCGCCGGGTGATCCGGGAGTGCCTGGCCCTCGAGGCGGCCGGGTACCGGGTCACCGTGATCTGCCCACGCGGCCCGGGGCGGTTGACCATGCTGCCCGGGTCCGTCGACACCGCGATCCGGTCGTTCCCACAGCCACTGGCCGGCACCGGCGTGCTCTCCTTCGCCGCCGAGTTCGCCTGGGCGCTGCTCGCGGTCACCACCCGGCTGCTCGGGATCATGCTGCGCTCGCGGGTCGACGCGGTGCAGGCGTGCAACCCGCCGGACGTGTTCTGGGTCGTCGCGCTCCTGATGCGGGCGCTCGGTCGCCCGTTCGTCTTCGACCACCATGACCTGAGTCCCGAACTGTACGAGTGCAAGACGGACCATCCCCGACCAGCCGTACTGCGCGTTCTGCGGCTGTTCGAGAAGCTCTCCTGGCGTTGTGCCTCGGCCGTGGTCTCCACCAACGAGTCGTACCGCGAGCTGGCCATCACCAGGGGTGGCTGCGATCCGGCACGGGTGGTGGTGGTCCGGAATGGACCGACTCTGGCCGAGGTGGGACCGATCAGGACGGAATCGGTCGAGCCGGAACTGGCCGAAACAGGTCCGACCACTGTCACAAATCGTCAGACAATTGTTTACCTCGGTGTCATAAATCCGCAGGACCACGTCGAAGCCGCCGTACTGGCCGCCGAGCACCTGGTCGGACTCCGTGGCGGTGAGGACTGGCAACTGGTGGTCGCCGGTGACGGAGAGTGCCTGCCCGGGTTGCGCGAACTCGCCGACCAGCGGGGCATCTCCGATGTCGTGACGTTCACCGGTTGGCTGGAAGGCGACGAGGTCGACGCCCTCCTACGGTCGGCGTCGATCGCCATCCAGCCGGATCCGCCCACCCGAATGGCCGAATTGTCGACCATGGCGAAGACCGTGGAATACGTTGCCCGCGGCCTTCCAGTGGTCGCCGTCGACCTGCTGGAGACCCGGCGTACCGCCGAGGACGCGGCCAGCTACGTGCCGAACGGCACCCCGGACGAACTCGCCAAGGCCCTTGACCAGCTACTCGGCGACGACGCCGCGAGAAACGCGATGGGCGTGGTCGCCCGGCGACGGTTCACCGAACAGCTAGCCTGGGACCACCAGGCCAAGTCGTACATCAGACTCTGGGATCAGCTACTTCGGCGCAATCCAACGGGTTACAACTCGGTTTCGGACGAAACCGGGACGGATGCCGCGCGCCAGACCCGGCCCCAGCATGGTACGAAAGAGGCGGTCCCGTGAGTCCGGACCAACCTCACCAATTCTCTGACGCATCCGTTCGCGCACCTAAAGGGGTCGATTGATGGACCTTCTCGACCTGCTGAAACTCATGTTTCGGCGATGGTATGTCACGACGCCGGTCGTGGTCCTGACCCTCGCGGCCGCATTCACGCTCGGTGCCGCGATCCAGCCCGAATACAAGACCTCGGCGGCGGTGCTCCTGGTGCCACCGACCACCAGCCCGGCCGCGCCCGCGCCCAACGCCAGCCCTCAGCCGGGCAACCCGTGGCTGCGGGTCGGCGAGAACTCGATGGCCCAGGCCGTCCAGATCTCGATCTCCGCGCACGAGGCACGGGCCAAGGTGCAGGCCGCCGGCGGCAATCCCGATTACGAGGTCGGGCTGGTCAACCGCAGCCCCATCCTGACCATCGACGTGACCGCGGCCAGCCACGGAGAAGCGCTGGCCACCGTCACCGCCGTGACCAAGCTGGTCGGCGAAGAGGTGGCCGGCAAGCAGGCCGAGTACAAGCCGAAGGCCGGCGAGCAGATCACCACGCAGGTGCTCGACCCGGGCCTGAACATCGTCCAGTCCCGCTCCAACGTGCTCCGGGCCCAGATCGTGGTGGTCGCCATCGGTCTGCTGCTCGCCGCCGCCGCCTCGGTCGGCTACGACGCCATCGTCCGTCGGCGGGACCGCGCCCGGCTCGCCGATCGGCACGGCGGTCGTCCGTCGATGGCGTGGAACGCCGGACAGGCCACGGTCGGTGCCGCCCGGCGGCCGATCCCCGGGCCGAAGGGTGGCTCCGACTCCGGCGACGCCACCCAGGTGGTCGGCAACCTCGGCGGCCAGGGCAATCCCAGCGCCGGCGAGCGGTCGGGCGGCGCACCGCAGCAGGTCTCGGCGGACTTCGTCCGGGCGCCGCAGTCCGACGACACGATCCTGCTCACCGCGGTCCGCCGTCCCGCCGACGACACGGGCAAATAACCACGGCCCGATGACGTACCGACGGAGCGGATGACGTGCCCACGTACCTTTCCTCGCGACGATCCGCCACCGTGTACGACGGGGTGACCCCCCGCGTACGCCATTTCCCGGACGCGACCGCGGCTTTGATCGCCTCCGTTCTCCTCTCCTACCTGCTGCCCGCGCGACTGATCTTTCCGCCGCTGACCACGCTCGGCCGGCCCGGCGTGATCATCGGGTTCTTCCTGATCGTCTGGTGGGCCCTGACCCGGATGCACCCCACCCTGGTCACGCGGGGCCAGCAGCCGATGCGCTGGGCCCTGGCGCTCTACCTGGCCACCATGGGCGTGTCGTACATCGCCGGTGAGGCCCGGGGCATGTCGGTGCTGGAGGCGAACAGCGCGGACCGGACCATCCTGATGGCGTTGGCCGGGGCGGGCGTGCTGCTCGCGGCGGCGGACGGGGTGCTCACCCGCGAACGGATCGACCACGTACTGCGCTCCCTGGCCTGGGGCTCGACCGTGATGGCGCTCTTCGCGCTGGCCCAGTTCATCCTCCGGGTGGATTTCACCACCTACCTCAAGCTGCCGCCCCTGCTGGTCTTCCAGAAGGACCTGATCGGCTTCGACGCCCGAGGGGGCGGTGGCCTGGTCCGGGTCGCCGGCACCGCCGGGCACTACATCGAGTTCAGCGTGCTGATGGTGATCGGGCTGGTGGTGGCGATCCACTACGCCCGTTTCTCGGACAACCGGCGCGGTCGGCAGATCTACGGCGCCCTGGCGATGATCCAGGCAGCGGTCATCCCGATCTCGCTCTCCCGGACCGGAGTGCTCGCCCTCGCCGCCGCGATCCTGCTCTTCATCCTGGTCTGGCCGCTGCGGACCACGTTCAACGTCCTGGTGATCGGGTTCTTCCTCGCCGCGCTGATCCAGGTCGGCAAACCCGGCCTGCTGGCAACCCTGCGGGCGCTGCTCTTCGCGGGCGAGAACGACCCGAGCGTGCAGGGGCGGCTGGAGGACTACGCCTTCGTCGCGCCGTACATCAAGGAACGGCTCTGGTTCGGTCGCGGCGTCGGCACCTGGCTACCCGAGCTGTACCAACTCCTCGACAACCAGTGGCTGGTCACCCTCGTCAGCACCGGCATCGTCGGGGTGGCCGGGCTGGCGCTCTTCTTCCTGATCGGCATCGTCGTCGCCGGCCGGGTCCGCCGGTTCGCGTCGAGCGAGCGGGACCGCGATCTGGCGGCCGTACTGGCGGTGACGATCGGCGTGGCGGCTGTCTCCGCCTTCACCTTCGACGCGCTCTACTTCACCACCTACTTCATCACGGTGCACCTGCTGCTCGGCCTCGCCGGGGCGCTGTGGCGGCTGACCCGGGCCGAGCGCATCAACTCCAGCGGGGCGTCATGACCGAACGAACCACCGAGGTGTACGCGTGACCGGTATCGACATTCTCATGATCACGTACGACCGGCCGGAGTACGTCCGGCTCTCCCTGCCGCACCTGCTGGCGAGCTGCCCGCCCGACGCCCGGGTCTGGCTCTGGCACAACGGCACCGACCAGCCCACCCTGGACGCGGTGGAGGAACTGCGCGATCACCCGAGGGTGCACCGGTTCCACCACAGCCCGGTCAACGCCGGCCTGCGCGAACCGACCAACTGGCTCTGGCAGGAGGCGACCGGGGACCTGCTGAGCAAGGTGGACGACGACTGCCTGCCCGACCCCGGTTGGCTGCACACCCTGCGCCAGGCCCAGGACGACGTACCCGAATTCGGGGTGATCGGCACCTGGCGCTTCCCGGACGAGGACGTGGACGACGAACTGGTCGCCGCCAAGCTGGCCGACTACCCGAACGGGCACCGGCTGATGCGCAACCACTGGGTGCAGGGCAGCGGCTATCTGCTCAAGCGCGAAATGGTCCGCCAGGTCGGCCCGCTGACCGAGCAGGACACCTTCACCACCTGGTGCCTGCGCGGGGCCCGGCTCGGCTGGATCAACGGGTGGTACCACCCCTTCCTGCCCGAGGACCACATGGACGACCCGCGCAGCCCGCACACCATCTACCTGACCGACGAGGACTTCATGGCCCGCCGGCCGCTCTCGGCCAAGCGGACCGGGGTCACCACCGTGGCCGAGTGGACCGAACAGATGCGCCACTCCGCCCGGGTGGTCCAGGCCGCCTCGCTGGACCTGCGCGAATACCAGGGTTGGCGGCGCCGACGGCGTACCGTCACGCGCCGGATCCGGCTCGCCCTGACCGGGCGGGCGCCCTGGTGACCAGCGTGGTGATAGCCGCACACAACGAGGCGGCGGTGCTTCCCCGATGCCTGCGCCAACTGCTCGACGGTGCCGAACCGGGAGAGTTCGAGGTGGTGGTCGTGGCGAACGGCTGCACGGACGCGACCGCCGAGCTGGCCCGGTCGATCCCCGGCGTACAGGTGCTTGAACTGGTCGAGGCCTCCAAGTCGGCGGCGCTGAACGCCGGTGACGCGGCGGCGACCCGCTTCCCCCGGATCTACCTCGACGCGGACATCCCGCTCTCCGCCGACGGAGCCCGCAAGCTCGCCGCCGCGACCACCGCCGCCCCCGGCGGCGGTGGCCTGCTCGCGGCGGCACCGGCCCGGCGGCTGGACACCACCGGCCGGCCCCTGCTGGTACGCGCCTACTACGCGGTCAACTCGCGACTACCAGCCTTCCGGGACGCGCTCTTCGGGCGGGGCGCGATCGTGCTCTCCGCCGCCGGGCGGGCCCGCTTCGATCGGTTCCCCGACCAGATCGCCGACGACCTCTTCCTCGACTCGCTTTTCGAGGTGGGTGAGAAGCGGGAGGTCGCCGAGGTGACCCTCGTGGTCGCGACCCCCCGGCGGACCGGGGACCTGCTTCGCCGACTCGGCCGGGTACGTGCCGGCAACACCGCGATGCGCGCCACCGACACCCGGGTACGCCGAGCCCGCCGCGCGTCCTGGCTGGTCGACGTGGTGCTGCCACGACCGTGGCTGCTGCCGGCCGGGGTCTGCTACGCGGCGCTCACCATCGCGGCCGGGATCTCCAGCCGCCGGGCGAGCCAGGGGGCCTGGGGTCGGGACGAGTCAAGCCGGGTGCCGGCGGAAGGAGCCCCCCGATGACAAGCGGTCCGACAACCCCGGCGGTCAGCGTCGTCATCGTCTCCTACCAGACCCGTGACCTGATCCGGCGTGCCCTGAGCACCCTCCGTACGGCGAGTCCGGCCGGGTCGTACGAGGTGATCGTGGTCGACAACGCCTCCACCGACGGCTCCGCCGAGGCGGTGGAGAACGAGTTCCCCGAGGCACGAGTGGTACGGCTGACCCGCAACGTCGGTTTCGGCCGGGCCGTCAACGTGGGTGCGTCCCGCGCCCGGGGCACCTGGATCCTGCTGCTCAACCCGGACACCGAATTGGTCGGGGACGTGATCGGCGAGTTCGTGGCGTACGCCCGGGCCAACCCGGAACACCGGGTCTACACCGGACGGACTCTGCACGACGACCGGACCGACGACGGGCGCTCGGCGTTCGCCCTCCCCTCGCTCTGGGGCTACGTCTGCTTCGCCACCGGGCTCTCCACCGTGTTCCGCCGCTCCCGGCTGTTCAACCCCGAGGAGCTACCGGGGCTGGACCGATCGATGCCGGCGCGAGTGCCGGCGGCCTCCGGCTGCCTGATGTTGTTGCAGCGGTCGCTCTTCGCCGAACTGGGCGGGTTCCTGCCGGACTACTTCATGTACAGCGAGGACATCGACCTGTGCCACCGGGCCACCCTGCTCGGCGCCTCCCCGGTGCTGGTGCCGGGTGCCCGGGTGGTGCACGTCGGTGGCGCCTCGTCGACCGGGGTCAACAAACGGATCATGCTGCTCCAGGGCAAGACCACGTACCTGAGGCTGCGTTGGACCCCACGCCGGGCGGCGGCCGGGCGGGCGTTGCTCGCCGCCGGAGTGGCGGTACGCGCCGCCGGCGCCCGGCTCACCGGCCGGGCCGGTTACTGGCGCCAGGTCTGGGCCGCGCGCCGTACCTGGCTGGCTGGTTGGCCACCGCCGACGCAGTTGCCGGCGGTGGAGGTCGCCGGTCCGGCTCAGTCCGCCACGCCGGGCGTCTGAGCGGCCTGTCCCAGCCCCGCCGGCCGCTCACCAAAGGCGGCAACCGTACGGTCGGCGTACGCGCTGGCGTCGCCGTACGTCATCGGACCGTCCCAGGTGGACGGCAGTGGCACCGGTACGGCCGGATTGACCCGCCGGACCACCTCGTCGAGCACGGTTTCGGCGTCGCCGACCCAGAGGTGCTTGGCGCCGGGCACCCCGACGACCTCGGCCTGCCCGATGGCGGCGAAGCGGTGGCGTGCCTCGTCCGGCCGGAGGTAGTCGTCGAACTCCGGCACCAGCGCGGTCAACGGCTTGCCGGACTCGGCCCAGACGGTCAGGTCCTCGGGCGTGGAGAAGCGCAGCGGCGGGGAGAGCAGGATGGCCCCGGTCACGCCCGGTTCGCAACCGTACTTGAGGGTCAGGTCGGTCCCGAAGGACCAGCCGAGCAGCCAGATGTCGGGGAGATCGGCGAATTCCGCGTACTCGATCGCGGCGGCCACGTCGAACCGTTCGGCGATGCCGTTGCCGAACTCGCCCTCGCTGGTGCCCTGCACGCTGCTGGTGCCACGGGTGTTGAACCGGAGCACGGCCAGGTCAGCGAGGGCGGGTAGCCGCCAGGCGGCCTTGCGCAGCACGTGGCTGTCCATCATCCCGCCGTGTGTCGGGAGCGGGTGCAGGCAGATCAGGGTGGCGACCGGCGGTCGGTCGGCCGGCAGGGCCAGCTCACCGACGAGGCGCAGCCCATCGGCGGTCTGCAGTTCGATCTTCTCCCGCCGGGCGGGAAGGATGGACGACGCGCGGATCGCTGTGCTCACCGTCCCAGTCTCGCGCGTGGACGGCGATCGCGCCGGCCGGGACGGTTCGAGGTGACAAAGATCCCCCCACCGCGCGGCACCGCCACGCCACCGCTCAGCCCCCGGTTAGGCCCGGGTTAGGCGCCGGTTAGGAAGGGCCCCTTGTACAACGGAAAGCGATAACAAGGGGCCCTTCCTTGCACCGGTCAGCCGTAGCGGGGGGCGCTGCGGGAACGTTGGATGTTCGGCGCACGGCGGTCCCGCGCGCGCCAGCAGCCGCTGTGCCAGTGCCGGCGGTCGGTGAGGTCGCCGCGACCGTCGGCCGGCCACGCCACCAGGTGCGCCGTGCCGGGCGGGATCTCCTGCTCGCAGCCGGGACAGCGGTACGTTTTGACCGCACCGCCGGCGGTGATGGCCCGCACCTGCCAGTCGCCGTCCTGCCAGCTCTGCACTGCCTCGACGCCACGCCGCGCCCGCTCGCCGTCCATTGGGGCGGCGTCGGTCGAGCGGGGGCGATTACGACGGGGACTCACATTCAGAAGAATACGATGCCGCCCGGGCGGGAGACAGTATGTACCTCCGCGCCCCGTATTCCTAACACAAGACGAATGTCAGATCACGGTCAGTAAGTTCTGGTTGTCCCCATAAACGCTCTAACGTCCGTGAATAGAGGTTCGGCTCTGCGGGGGCCGACCCGTGCGGCGAGGAGATTTTCATGTGGGGAAAGCGCGTAGCCGTGGTGGCCGTCGCGGCGACCGTGGCTGCTCTGGGTGCGGTGGCGCCCGTTGCCTGGGCCGGGGGGCCAGGTGAGCCGATGTTCGGCGACCTGAACCGCGACGGTGTGGTCGACCAGGCAATGCTCGACACCGCCCCGTCCGTCAACCGCGCCCCGTTACTCGACTGCACGGTCTCCGTACGCCTCGGTAAGTCCGGCGGCGGTTACCTGCCACCGACCGAGTACCCGTACCTGACGCTCGACGGGCCGGAGCCCAACTGCCCGGACCTGGGTGTCGCGGTCGACCTGGGCGGAGACAACGACATCGAACTCGTCCTGGCCTGGTTCGCCGGCCGCCCCTACCCGCTCGAACACGACCTGCTGGTGCTGGAGAGCTTCAAGCCCTCCGGCGGCTTCGAGGCGATCTTCCAGCCCAGCTTCATGGGGCTGGCCGACTTCAACGGCGACGGCCGCCAGGACGTCTACCAGTGGACCGACCAGGGGGCCGGGTTCGCCACCTACCTCAACACACCCGTGGGCGGCCTGACCCCGGGCCCGGTCGCCTGGTGCTCCGGTCGGCCGCAGTACCAACTGGCCGACTTCAACGGCAACCGGGCGATGGACGTGGTGATCGCGTACGTCGAGGGCTGCGCCGACTACTTCTCCGGGGTGGTGGTGATCCGGGACGACGGGATGGCCTGGCATCTTCAGGGCGACCCGTACGGCGACCACCTCTGGACCGTGAAGGTGCAGTACACCAACGCCGACCGCATCCCCGACGTGGTCACCAAGAACACCGTGACCGGTGAGATCACCTACTTCGTCGGCAACGGCGACGGCAGCTTCCTCAAGACACCGAAGGCAGTGTCGGACCGGGCCTCGGTGAGCCGCAGCAAGAAGACGAGCATCCCGGTGATCACCAACGACGCCGCCACCAAGCAGGCGAAGATCACCATCGTCACCCCGCCGAAGTACGGCACCGTACGGATCACCAGTGACCGCACCGTGGTCTTCACGCCGAGCAGCAAGCCGGGCAAGACCGACCGCTTCGTCTACCGGTTGACCGACCACGGCCGCAGTTCCGAGGCCGGAGTCTCCCTCAGGATCAGTTGAACGACGGGCACCGGGGGGTACGGGGCGCCTCGCCCCGTACCCCCGCGCTCCCGTCCACACCACCGGCGGCGCACCCGTCGACCCCAGGACAGAGCACACCCGTCGACCCCGAACAGGACGTACCCGTGCACCCCGACAACCGGCGACCGATCGCGGTCGACGTACCGGCCGATACCCGGCCGACCGCCCGGTCAGGTCGAAAGACAGATCACCGTCACCGCGTTCCGGATCGACCCGCGACCCGGCATCGTCTGTTAGCAGCCGGCGCTCCGAGCCGGCACCACCCGGCACCGACCCGCCTCAGGCACGGTCGATGTCCGGGCCCGAGCCGGTCCGGCAGACCGGCATCGTCGGGCAAGCGGCTGGCCAGGAAGGCTGGTCTGAAGGCGGGGAGGCAACATCATGTGGAGGAAACGCATCAGCGCCCTGGCGGTCGCGACTGCGCTGGCCGTGGTCGGCGCGGCGCCGTCGGCCTGGGCTGGTGGCCAGGGCGATCCGCTCTACGGTGACCTGAACGGCGACGGCGTGGTCGACCGCGCCGTGCTGGCCGGTGGCGGTGCGGACGAGTGTGGTGTCCAGGTCTCACTCGGCGACGGCGCGGGCGGATACGGTGCTCCCACCACGTACACCTACGACACCCCCGGCGAGTACGGCTACTGCCCCGACATGGGCGTCGTCGTCGACCTCGGCGGCGACGGCACGGTGGAACTCGTGCTCGCCTGGTTCGACGGCCGGCCGCCGGGAGTGGAGACCGACCTGCTGGTGCTCCGGGACTACCAACCGGCGGGCGGCTTCGACGCGATCTACCAGCCGAGCTACATCGGGCTGGCGGACTTCAACGGCGACGGCCGCCAGGACGTCTACCAGTGGACCGACCAGGGGGACGGCTTCCTCACCTTCCTGAACACCGCCTCCGGGCAACTGGTACGCGGCCCGATCGAATGGTGCAGCGGCTGGCCCGCGTACGAGTTCGCCGACTTCAACCGCAACGGCGCCACCGACGTGCTGATCGCCTACTTCGAGGGCTGCGGCGAGAACTTCACCGGTGTGGTCGTGCTGCTCGACAACGGCACCGCGGTGGAACTGGAGGGTGACCCCTGGGGTGACTCGTACTGGGCCGCGACGGTGGTCGACGCGAACGCCGACGGCATCCCGGACGTGCGTACCACCAACGAGAGCACCGGCGAGGTCACCCACTTCATCGGCAACGGGCGGGGCGGGTTCGGCGCGGCGCCGCTCGCCGACGACGACACCGCCTCGACCAAGGGCACCAAGAAGGTCGACATCCCGGTGCTGGCGAACGACCTCTACACCAGCGCCACGAAGATCACCATCGTCACGCCGCCGAAGTACGGCAAGCTCCAGATCACCAGTCGTCGTACGGTGCTCTACACGCCGAACGGCCAGCACACGCAGAGCGACAAGTTCGTCTACCGGCTGACCGCCGACGGCAAGACCGACATCGCCGGGGTGACCGTACGGGTCAAGAGCTGACCGTCGCCTCCCGGAAGCCCCGGCCGGTCGCCCGGCCGAGGTGACCTGCGGTGACCAACTGCTCCAACAGCGGCGCGGGGGCCAGACCCGGTTCCCGCGCCGCCCCGTAGAGGCCCCGCTGGATCTTCAGCGCCACGTCCAGTCCCACCTGGTCGAGCAGCGCGAACGGACCGACCGGATAGCCGCAGCCGAGCCGCATGGCGTGGTCGACGTCCTCGACGGTCGCGTAGGACGCCTCCAGCATCCGGATCGCGTCGTTCAGGTACGGGAAGAGCAGCGCGTCGACCACGAACCCGGGCCGGTCGGCGCAGACCACCGTGGTCAGACCGAGCACCGAGGCGACCGTACGCGCGACAGCGGTGGCCTCCGCCGAGGTCCGGACGGTAAGCACGATCTCCGCGAGTTGCCGCTCCCCGACCGGGCGGGGAAAGTGCAGCCCGATCACGTCGGCCGGACGACCGGTCGCCATCGCGAGGTCGATCACCGGGAGTACCGAGGTGGTGGTGGCGAGCACCGCACCGGGTCGGCAGACCTGGTCGAGCCGGGCGAAGAGGGACCGCTTGGTCTCCAGGTCGTCGACGACCGCCTCGACCACGAGGTCGACCTCGGCCAGCCGGGCCAGTTCCGCCTCGTCGGTGGTGACCTCGACGACCCGGTAGCCGGCGGCGACAAAACCCTCGGCCAGGGTGGTGGCGAGTGGTCCCGGACCGACCAGACCGACCGTGCGCGCGGCGTCGACGTCGGTCGGCTCCACCGGCGGCGGGGTCAGTTCGTCCGGTACGACGGTGCCCGAGCCGGGGCGAAGGTAGGTGTAGAAGCCGCGGCCGGTCTTGCGGCCGAGCAGGCCCGCGGTGACCATCTGCCGAATCAGCGGGACCGGGGCGTGCCGGCGGTTGCGTCCGCCGCGCCGGTACATGGTCTCCAGGATCTCGTACGCGGTGTCGAGCCCGATCAGGTCGAGCAGGGCGAGCGGGCCCATCGGCAGGCCGGCACCGAGGCGCATGGCCGCGTCGAGGTCCTCGCGGGTCACGTACCGGGACTCGAAAAGTTCCACCGCCTGGTTCAGGTAGCCGAAGAGCAGGGCGTTCGCGATGAAACCCGCGCGGTCGCCGATGGTGACGTCGACCTTGCCGAGCCGGCCGCAGAGCGCCTCGACGTCGGCGACCACCTCGGGTGCGGTGACCACCGTCCGAATAACCTCGACCAGCTTCATCACCGGCGCCGGGTTGAAGAAGTGCAGCCCGACGACCTGCTGTGGCCGGGTCGTCGCGACCGCGATCTCGGTGACGCTCAGCGATGAGGTGTTGGTGGCGAGGATCGTGTCCGGCCGGCAGATCCGGTCGAGTTCGCCGAAGAGCCGCCGCTTGAGCTCGAGGCGCTCGGGCACCGCCTCGATGACCAGGTCGACGTCGTCGAGCACGGCCAGGCCGACGGCGAAGGTGACCCGGCCCAGCAGAGCGTCGCGCGCTTCGGTGGCGAGCTTGCCCCGGGCGACAGCCCGGTCGGTGGATCCGGTCAGGTTGGCCCGTCCCCGCTCCAGTGCCTCCTCGGAGATCTCCACCGCGAGCACCTCGACGCCGTTGCGGGCGAAGACCTCGACGATGCCCGCGCCCATGGTGCCGAGTCCGATGACGCCGACGCTGGTGATCTCGCGTGCCACAGCCGCCTCCGCCGCTCCCGGGCCGCCCGTGGGTGAACGGCCGCTAAGTTTTCTGCGCGCGAGTGTGCCATGTCAGCCGGCGACGCGGACCGCCGACTCGATCGCGGCGGCACCGGTGTCGCCGAGGGCGATGGTGTAGTGGTTCACCCCGGGCACCGTCTCCTCGCGCACACCGGGCAACCAGTGCGTCGCGTACCCGTCCGGGTAAAGGGGTTTGTCCGGCTCGTCGAGCAAACCCCGGGGCGCGCGCAGGAAGACCGCCGGCACCGGCAGCGGTGTCGGCTCGACGCCGGGGTACGCGTACTGGTCCCGGGCGTCCCGGACCGCCGCCGGCAGCCGGCAGGAGGGCTGGAGTTCGGGGGCCACGCCAACCAGGTCGTAGTCGACGTACCGGAGCATCGCCGGGGTCCAGTCGGCGAAGGCGGGATGCTCGCGCCACATCTGCCGATAGGACTCGCGGTCCGGGAAGGTCATGCTCAACCGGGTGAAGGCCGGTCCCACCGTCGCCGCTATCGCCGCCGAGATGGCCTGCTCGTCGGCGGTGCTGTCGAGTCCGGGCGGGGCGGGCAGCAGTGCGCCGCCGTCGACCAGCACCAGGCGCCGGACCAGTTCCGGGTGACGGTGGGCCAGCTCGATGGCGACGAATCCGCCCATCGAGTGGCCGAGCACGACCACCGGGCCGCCGCCGTACGCCTCGATCACCCGGACCAGGTCGGCCGCGTGCCGGGCCATGCCGTACGGGCCGGGCAGGTCCCGGCTGCCGCCCCGGCCGCGCAGGTCGACCGCGACCAGCCGGTGGTCGACGCCGAGCCGCTCCCCCACCACCGACCAGGCCAGGTGGGAGGAGGTGATGCCGTGTACGGCGAGCAGCACGGGTCCGCTGTTGTGTCCCCACTCGCCGACGGTCAACTCTCCGCCGTCGACCGGCACCGTCCGCCGCAGGTACGGCACGGCCCGGTCCGCTCCGTCGTGGCCGCCGCTCATCCGATCAGGTCCAGCAGTGCGGCGGCGAACTCGGTGGGGCGCTCCACGTGCGGGGAGTGCCCGCACTCGGGGTAGACGACCTCGCGGTACGTCCCGCCCGCGGCGGCGTAGCGGTCCAGCACGGCCCGGGTCTGGCCGACCATCGGCTGCGGCGGGCACGTGACGGCACCCGGCCACCCGGGGACCAGGCCAAGCGAGCCGAGGTACGCCAGGTCGAAGAGGGAGGTGTCCGAGACGATCGCGTCGACGTCGCCGCGTACCCAGGTGATCGGGGGTTTGACGGGCACGGCGACCAGGTCGTCGGCGACCCGGAAGTGGTTCGGCGCCATGGTGTTCAGCACGCCGCGACGCCCCGGTGCGGTTCCCGGCCAGGTTACGGTCGCGGCGGCGTCGCCGGGGTAGTTCGCCTCGCCGGTTGCGGTGCTGAGCATGCTCTCCAGCAGCAGGTCCTCGTCGTCGCCGAGGCTGGCCGGGTCGGCCACGTACACGGTCCGCATGACGTTGCGCGGGCTGGTCGGCGTCTGGGCGCCCCGGTCCTTGGCCGCCAGCCGGGCGACGAAGTCGGGGTTGGCCGTACCGGCGCCGGTGCCGGCGAAGTCCGCGCTGATCGGGGTCCCGTCCTCGTCCCGGGTGCCACCGAAGCCGTAGGGCGAGACCGGTGCCTCCAGCAGCAGCGCGCGGATCCGGTCCGGGTGGTCGATCAGCAGTTGCATGGCGACGCCGCCGCCCATCGAGTGTGCGGCCACCACCGGCCGGGCGCCGGGCGCACCGAAGAGGCCCGGGGCGTCGAAGAGCGCGGCGATGTCGTCGGCGAAGTCACGCAGGCCCCGGGTGGCGTCGACCGGTGCGGCCTCGGTCGCGCCGTAGCCGCGCAGGTCGGGCGCGACCACACGAAGGGTGGGCGGCAGGTGGCGCAGGAGTGGACGCCAGAAGTCGGCGGACGAGCAGTTCCCGTGGATCAGCAGCACCGGGCTGCCGTCCGCCGGCCCGGCGACGAGCACGTTCTGGGTGATGCCCCGGGCGACGATGTTCACCTGTTCGGTTTCCATCCCCGCGATGGTGCCACTGTGCGTCTGGTCGGGCAGTGTGGCATCCCCACATAAGCCGGCGGCCCCGATATGGCGGTACGACCTGCCGTGGCGTACCAGGACGATCAGCGCATTTCACTCAGTTCAGCACCAGGTACGCCCAAGCCGCCCATCCGGCCAACACCGCTCCGCCGCCGAAGAACCAGAGCAGCCGACCGGGACCACGTCCGGTCGCCATCGCCTGGGTCGGTGCGCCGAGCGCGGCGGCGGTCGCCCGGGCCGATGCCTGCGACGGCTGGTCGGCAGGCCGGAACGCGGGCGGCGGCGAGGACTGCGTGTACCGGATCGCGCCGACCGGGTCGGTGAGCGCCGCCGCCGGGTCGAAGAAGCGCAGTTCCACGTTCCCGACCCGGATCCGGTCGCCGTCGCGCAGCTCCATCGGGCGGGAGATCCGCTGGTCGTTGAGCCAGGTGCCGTTGGTGGAACCGGTGTCGACCAGCAGGGCGCGCCCCTGCGCCAGGTCCAGCATGGCGTGCCGCCGACTCACCTTCCGGTCGTCGATGACGATGTCGACGCCCTCCTCACGGCCGATCCTGCGGGTGCCGGGACGCAGCCGGAAACTGGCCCCCCGCATAGGTCCGTTGACCACCGTCAGCAGTGGCAACAGGTGCAACTCGTCCGACATCGACTCTCCGCACAGCTCGCTCACTCCGACCAACCTCCCCCCGGATGCCGGTCTCCACGCCCCCCTCGGCGCCCAGAGTCAGCCTGACATCGAGCGGCTCCCATCTCCATTAACCGCAGGATGGAGTTGCTCGTCCGGTAGGTGAATTCGGGTGACCGGTTCGGTCGGAGTGCAAGCCGTTCGATGCGTGCCATCGGGGCGGGTCCGGACAGACGCGGCGCTTCGCCGGCTACCCGTGAGTAATCCTCAGGTTTAGACTCCGGCCATGACGGCTCCGCACGCTCCCGGCGTACCCGTGGTCGACCACGGCGAGTTGATCTCCACGCATCCCGCCAGCGGCGCGGAGGTGGGCCGCTTTCCGGTAGCCAGCGCCGACGATCTGATCCAACGGGTGACCCGGGCGCGGACCGCCGCGACCTGGTGGGCCGGGCTCGGCTTCACCGGGCGCCGCGCCCGGCTGCTGCGCTGGCGCTCCCGGCTCGCGCACCGGGTCGAGGAGCTCGCCGACCTGGTGCACGACGAGACCGGCAAGCCGCTCGCCGATGCCGTCGTCGAGATCGCCTCCGCGATCGAGCACGTCGACTGGGCCGCACGCAATGCCAAACGGGTGCTCGGTCCCCGCCGGGTCCGCTCCCGACTCATCGTGGCCGAGTTCGCCGCCCGGCTCGAATACCAGCCGTACGGCGTCGTCGGCGTGATCGGCCCGTGGAACTACCCGGTACTGACCCCGCTCGGATCGATCGCGTACGCGCTCGCCGCCGGAAACACGGTGGTGCTCAAGCCGAGCGAGTACACCCCCGCCGTCGGCCAGTGGCTCGTCGACAGCCTCGGCGAGGTGGTGCCCGAGCAACCCGTACTCCAGGTGGTGCACGGACTCGGGGACGTCGGCGCGGCGCTATGCCGGTCCGGAGTGAACAAGGTCGCCTTCACCGGCTCGACCGCTACCGCACGCAAGGTGATGGCCGCCTGCGCCGAGACACTGACGCCGGTCCTGCTCGAAGCGGGCGGCAAGGACGCGATGATCGTGGACGGTGACGCCGACCTGGACGCCGCCGCCGACGCCGCCGTCTGGGGGGCGCTGACCAACGCGGGGCAGACCTGTATCGGAATCGAACGGGTCTACGCGGTCGAGGAGATATACAACGACTTCGTGGCCAAGGTGGTGACGAGGGCGGAAAAGCTCACCGTGGGCTCCGAACCCGACGCCCATCTCGGTCCGATCACCATGCCGACCCAGGTCGAGGTGATCCGGCGACACATCGATGACGCTCTAGCTCGGGGAGGGCGCGCGGTGCTCGGCGGACCGGATGCGGTGCAGCCCCCGTACGTCCGGCCGACCATCCTGGTCGACGTGCCCGAGGACGCCCTGGCGATCCGCGAGGAAACCTTCGGCCCGACCCTCACCATCACCCGGGTTGAGGACGCCGACGCAGCGGTGAACAGGGCAAACGCGGTTCCGTACGGGCTCGGTGGCGCGGTCTTCGGCAAGCGTCGACCGGTCGAGATCGCCCGTCGACTGCGCTCCGGGATGGTCGCGGTGAACTCGGCGCTCAGCTTCGCCGGCATGTCCACGCTGCCCTTCGGTGGGGTGGGCGACTCCGGCTTCGGTCGGGTCCACGGCGACGACGGACTGCGCGAGTTCGGCCGGGCGAAGGCGATCACCGTACGACGTGGACCATCGCTGCTGCCGGCGATGACCTTCTCCCGAACCCCGGCACAGGTCGCGAAAATCGCAAAAGCCGTCAAAATTATGTACGGCCGGTGATCCTTACCCATCCGATCGTGGTGGAGGAATAGGCGTTTCAGATATACCGGCTCAAGCTGACGTACCCCTACATTCCGTCAAGTGGGGATACACGCATTGCGATCTCGCCTGGTCGAGAACGAGGATTCGTTTGCCGCCCGCAGGCGCAGCAAGCGGGCGACCTGGCTGGTCGAGACGTTTCCCGACCTGGCCCAGATGTCCATCATCGACCTCGGCGGTCGGGTGGAGACCTGGGCCCGAGCGGTGGTACGCCCGAAACACGTACACGTGGTCAACCTGGAGGCACCGCCACCGGAGATCCCCGACTGGGCGGAGGTCGACTACGGCGACGCCTGTGCGCTACCTCCGACGATCTCCCACCGCCGGTACGACCTGGTCTTCTCCAACTCCGTGCTGGAGCACGTCGGCGGGCACGAACGGCGAGTCCGGTTCGCCGAGTCGGTGCACCTGCTCAGCGACGCGCACTGGGTGCAGACCCCGTACCGCTACTTCCCGATCGAGCCACACTGGATCGCCCCCGGCATGCAGTTCCTACCGGTCCGGTTCCGTACGCTGGTCGCCCGCCGCTGGCCGCTGGCCCACTCGCCGGCGAAGACGCACGAGGCCGCGATCCAGCAGGTGCTCTGGACCGAACTGGTGGACCGGTCCCAGATGCGGCACTACTTCCCACAGTCCCAGATCCGGGTCGAGCGCCTCGCCACCCTCCCCAAGTCCCTCATCGCCGTCCTCGGCTCCCCGTAAGGAAGGGCCCCTTGTTATCGCTTTTTGTATAGGAAGGGGCCCTTCCTAACACCCCCGCGCGGCTGGAGCGGCGCGGCGAAGGTCAGCGGTGGATGTGTACCCGCTCCGGCTGCCCGGTCGAGTGGAGGTGCCGAAGACCACGGCCGTGCCACCTGGAGCCGACGGCTAGAAGAGGGTCAGCTCGTCGCGCTCGATGCCGCGCAGGCGGTCGTAGTTGACGGCGACGCAGCGGATGCCCCGGTCATTGGCGAGCACCCGGGCCTGCGGCTTGATCTCCTGGGCGGCGAAGACACCCTGGACCGGGGCGAGCAGTGGATCGCGGTTGAGTAGTTCCAGGTAGCGGGTCAGTTGCTCCACGCCGTCGATGTCACCGCGCCGCTTCACCTCCACCGCCACGGTGCCCGAGGCGCCGTCGCGGCAGAGCAGGTCGACCGGACCGATCGCGGTCGGGTACTCCCGACGGATCAACGTGAAGCCGTCGCCGAGCGTGGTCGGGTTCGCCGCCAACAGCTCCTGCAGGTGCGCCTCCACCCCGTCCTTGCGCAGGCCGGGATCGACCCCGAGTTCGTACGAGGTGTCCTGGAAGACCTCCTCCAGGGTGATCCGCAGTTCCTCACCGGCCTTGTTGACGACCCGCCACACACCGGGGGCCTCTTCCAGCCGGCACGGCGGGCTCATCCAGTTGAGTGGCTTGTAGGCCCGGTCGTCGGCGTGGATCGACACCGACCCGTCCGCCTTGACCATCAACAACCGGGTGGCCAGCGGCAGGTGCGCCGAAAGTCGTCCCACGTAGTCCACCGCGCATCGCGCTATCACCAACCGCACCCGACGAGGGTAGCGGAGCCGGCAGCCGGTCCCCGCCGCGCACGCCGGAAGCCGGCCAGGAAGCGAAGGCCGTCGTACGGGAGCCATCGAGCGAACGCCGTCGAGCGAAAGTCGTACGGCGGTGAGATGCTGACGCCGTGCTGGAAGCCCTCACCGGTACGGGCCTTGCCGCTTCGGCCGGCCTGAATGCCTACATTCCCCTGTTGACGATGGGACTGCTGTCCCGCTTCACCGGTCTGATCGACCTGCCCAGCGGTTGGCAGTGGCTCTCCAACGGCTGGGTGATCGCGATCCTGATCGTGCTGCTGGCGGTCGAGTTCGTGGCCGACAAGGTGCCGGTGGTCGACCACGTCAACGATCTTGTGCAGACGGTGGTCCGGCCGACCGCGGGCGGACTGGTGTTCAGTGCGGGGTCGAGCTCGGAGACGGTGACGGTCACCGACCCGGGCAGCTTCTTCTCCTCCAACCAGTGGGTGCCGATCGTCACCGGAGTGGTGATCGCGTTCGGCGTACACGCGGTCAAGTCGGCTGCCCGGCCGGTGATCAACGCGGGCACCGCCGGGATCGGCGCTCCGGTGGCCAGCACCGTGGAGGACGTGACCAGCGTGGCGATGTCGCTCGTGGCGATCATCCTTCCGGTGCTGGTGCTGCTCTTCCTGGCCGGCTTCGCGATCCTGCTGCCCTGGACGCTGCGCCGCCGGCGGGAGCGCAAGCGGGAACGGGAGACGGCCCGCGCCGCCGGCTACCGCGTCTGAGCTGCGACTTTGCCGGCAGGAGCGACTGGATTCCGGGAGCCGGGCCGGCCTCCCACGGTCGGGTGACGTCTCGGCTTCCGGTCAATGAGGTTCCCTCACGTCTGACATGATCAGCGACGTGAGCCGAGCCCGGTCCCGTCTGCTGATCGGCGCGCTGGTCGCGGCGGCCGTGCTCGGCACCACCACCAGCGCGATAGCGCTGGGCGTCGCGCTGTCGCCGCCCGGCCGTGGGTCGGTGTCCGCCGACGCCCCGTCCGAGGTGAGCCATCCACCCGGCCCGGCCGGCACCCCGACCCCGGTGGCGAGCAGCCCGAACGGGACCGGCACCACCGAACCAGGCAGACCCGCCACCACCGAACCGGGCAGGACCTCCCCCACCCCGTCGGCCGGCAGCGGGGGCACTCCGCCGGACCGCGGTGTCCCCGGCGCCACCAGGGCGGGCACCAGGCCGCCGGTGGTCGACCACGGTCCGCGTACGGGGAACCGGGTCGCTCTCACCTTCGACGCGGACATGACCGACTCGATGCTCTACAGCCTGCGTACGGGCAGGGTGAAGTCGTACGCCAACCTGCGCATCGTCGAGTTGCTGGAGCGGGAGCAGCTGCCGGCCACCTTCTTCCTGACCGGCAAGTGGGTCGAGCGCTACCCGGAACTGACCCGCCGGCTGGCTGGCAATCCCCGGTTCGAACTGGCGAACCACACGTACGGGCATCTGGCGTTCACCGGCAACTGCTACGACCTCCCCCGGGTGCCGAGCCGGAACATGACCGAGGACGTGGCGAAGACGTTCCGGGTGATCGAGCCGTACGGCGGGCGGCAGACCCGCTACTTCCGATTCCCCGGGCTCTGCCACGACGGGGAGGCGCTGGCCGCCCTCGCGCCGCTCGGCGTGACCGTGGTCGACGGAGACGTGGTCAGCGGCGACCCGTTCGCCACCGCCTGGCAGCCGATCGTGCGGGCGGTACTCGACCAGGTACGTCCCGGTTCAGTGGTGATCATGCACGTGACCGAGGCGAACGCGGCGATGACCGACGAGGCGCTGCCACACATCCTGGCCGGACTGCGGGAACGGGGCCTGGTCCCGGCCACGCTCTCCGAGGTACTGGCCGAATCCTGAGACGCCCCACGGCCGGCCGGTACCGTGACACCGCGAACCGAACGGATCTTCCCACCCGCCGTGCCCAATTGACCCGGCTCACTCCCCCCGGACCCCGGATCCCCACCGGGCGGTACCGGCGCGCATAGTGGTCGGCATGAGTGACCAGCCCGCGATCTCCGTACGAGGTCTGCGCAAGTCGTACGGCGAGCACGCCGCCGTCGCCGGTCTGGACCTGACGGTGCGTACCGGCGAGGTCTTCGCCCTGCTCGGCCCGAACGGCGCCGGCAAGACGACCACGGTGGAGATCCTGGAGGGCTACCGGCGGCGCGACGGTGGCGAGGTCAGCGTGCTCGGTGTCGACCCGGACACCGCCGGCCGGGACTGGCGCTCCCGGGTCGGAATCGTGCTCCAGGGCACCGGCGAGTTCGACGACCTGACCGTGGGCGAGGTGGTGGACCACTTCGCCGCGTTCTACCCGGCGCCGGAGGCCCCGGACCGGGTGATCGGTCGGGTCGGACTGACCGACAAGGTCAATGCCCGCACGCACACCCTTTCCGGCGGACAGAAGCGCCGCCTCGACGTGGCGCTCGGCATCGTCGGCCGGCCCGAACTGCTCTTCCTCGACGAGCCGACGACCGGGTTCGACCCGGAGGCTCGGCGCGAGTTCTGGGAACTGATCCGTGACCTCTCGGCCGGCGGCACCACCATCGTGCTGACCACCCACTATCTGGACGAGGCGGAGTCACTCGCCGACCGGGTGGGCGTGATCGCCGCCGGTCAACTGGTCGAGGTGGCCACCCCGGCCGAGCTGGGCAACCGGCAGCAGGCGCTGCCGATGGTCTCCTGGCGTACGCCGGACGGGACGCCGCAACAGGCGGAGAGCGCGACGCCGACGGCCTTGATCGCGGAGTTGGCCGGGCGGTACGGCGGCGAGGTTCCGGGGCTCACGGTGACCCGCCCGACCCTGGAAGACGTCTACCTGCGGATGATCGGACAGTGATGAGCACGACCACGGAAGCGACCCGGGTCGCGGCGCCCCGTCGCCTCGGTCCAGCGACGCTGGGCCTGCGCCAGGGGCGGCTGGAGCTGCGACAGTTCCTGCGTAGCCGGGAGTCGGTGGTCTTCACCATGCTCTTCCCGGTGGTGCTGATCCTGATTTTCGCGTCGATCTTCAAGGGTGAGATCGGCGGTGGGGTGCGGTTCACCCAATACTTTGTCACCGGCATGATCGCCACCGGGCTGATGACCGTCGGTTTCCAGAGTCTGGCCATCCAGATTCCGATCGAGCGGGACCGGGGCGTACTCAAGCGCCTGCGTGGTACACCGATGCCGAAGTGGGTCTACTTCGCCGGCAAGGTGATCATGGTCGCGGTGATCGGGGTCGCCGAGACGGTCCTGCTGCTCGCCGTCGCCGTCCTCCTGTTCGACCTGCGACTGCCCGACACCGGCGCCAAGTGGCTCACCTTCGCCTGGGTCGCCGCGCTCGGCATCACCGCCTGCACGCTCTGCGGGATCGCCTTCTCGTCGCTGGCCCGCAGCGGCCGCAGCGCGCCGAGCACGGTCACCCCGGTCGCCCTGATCCTCCAGTTCATCTCCGGGGTCTTCTTCGTCTTCACCGACCTGCCGACCTGGATGCAGCAGGTGGCGGCGATCTTCCCACTGAAGTGGATGTGCCAGGGCCTGCGTTCGGTCTTCCTGCCCGCCTCGTTCGGCGCCCAGGAACCCGCCGGCTCGTACGAGTTGGGCAAGGTGGCCCTGGTTCTCGCCGCCTGGTGCATCGTCGGCCTGGTGCTCTGCCTCCGCACCTTCCGCTGGACCACCCGGCGCGACGGCTGACCACCTGACGCGACGACGCCCGCGACGACGCCCGGAAGCCGAGAAGGTGGTGGCCCGCCGGGCCCGGCGGAGAGATCAAGCCTGACAGTGAGGATGTAAGGGCGGGTCACCCGGTTGGTCTGACCCAAAGCCTGACCGACGATCACTGTCCTTGGGCGGATTCGTCGACCGGTCCGGGTGACCCGCTACCGCACTCACCACCTGGGCGGATGTGACCTGATAGGAGCCTGTGCGAGAGGCACCCATCACTGTCTTGTCCACCGTCGCGGCGGTGCGTGCCGACCCTTGTCCGGTGCGAGCGAACGGGACGACACCCCAGCATGACAGCCAAGAAGCGTCAGATCACCGGTGGAATCGACACCCACGGCAGAACCCACCACGCCGCCGTGGTCGACCAGACCGGCCGGGTACTCAACGACCAGCAGTTCCCCGCCACCGCAGCCGGCTACCACGACCTCCTGGCCTGGCTCCGATCACACGGCCGGGTAACCAAGGTTGGTATCGAGGGCACCGGCGCCTACGGCGCCGGCCTGGCCCGCTACCTGACCAGCCAGAACATCACCCTGGTCGAAGTCGACCGACCCGACCGCAAAACCCGCCGCACGAAGGGCAAGTCCGACCCGATCGACGCGATCGCCGCCGCCCGAGCCGCCCTGTCCGGACAAGCCAACGGCACCCCCAAGACCCGCACCGGCCCCGTCGAAGCGATCCGCACCCTACGAGTCGCCCGCAGCGGCGCAGTCAAGGCCCGCACCGCCGCACTCAACCAACTCCACGGCCTCATCGCCTCCGCCCCCCCCCGAAGAACTCCGCGCCAACCTCACCGGCCTGCACGGCCAGGCCCTGATCACCGCCTGCACCACCCTGACCACCGACGACACCCCGACAAGTGATCCGATCCAGGCCACCCGAGCGGCACTCCACTCGATCGCCACCCGGGTCCAGACCCTGACCACCGAGATCACCCAACTCGAACACCGACTCCACCCCATCGTGGCCACCACCGCCCCACGCCTGAACGCGCTCCTCGGCGTCGGCCCCGACGTCGCCGGGCAACTCCTAGCCACCGCCGGAGACAACCCCGACCGGCTCCACAGCGAAGCCGCCCTAGCCCACCTCTGCGGCGCCGCACCCATCCCCGCCAGCTCCGGACGCACCAACCGGCACCGACTCAACCGAGGCGGGGACCGCGCCGCAAACAAAGCGCTCTACACCATCGCGCTCTGCCGCCTACGCCACGATCCCCGCACCCGCGCCTACACCGAACGACGCACCACCCAAGGCCTCAGCAAAAAAGAGATCATCCGCTGCCTCAAGCGCTACATCATCCGAGAAGTCCACACCGCCCTACTCGCAGACCTCGCCGCACTCACCACTTGACACTCCATAGGAGCATCCGCTCGGAGCCGGGCCCGGCGAGCCACCGCCCCCACCGGCAGCTCAGTACGAGTAGAACCCCTGGCCGGTCTTGCGGCCCAGGTCGCCTGCGGCGACCATGCGCTGGAGCAGCTCCGGTGGGAAGAATTTCTCGTCACCGGTGTCGGTGTAGATGTTCTTCGTCGCGTGCAGCAGCACGTCCGCTCCGGTCAGGTCGGTGGTGGCGAGCGGGCCCATGGCGTGCCCGAAGCCGAGCTTGCAGGCGGTGTCCAGGTCCTCGGCCGAGACCACCCCGGACTCGACCAGCTTGACCGCCTCCATCACCAGCGCGGTGATCAACCTGGTGGTGACGAAGCCGGCGATGTCCCGGTTGACCACGACGCAGGTCTTGCCGATCTCCTCGGCGAAGACACGGGCGGTGGCAAGCGTTTCGTCACTGGTCTTGTAGCCGCGCACCAGCTCGCAGAGCTGCATCATCGGCACCGGGGAGAAGAAGTGGGTGCCGACGACGGACTCCGGCCGCTGGGTCACCGCGGCGATCTGGGTGACCGGAATGGCCGAGGTGTTGGTGGCGAGCACCGCGTCGGGCCGGCAGATCCGGTCCAGCTCGCGGAAGACCTCCTGCTTGAGTTCCAGGCGCTCGAAGACCGCCTCGACGACCAGGTCAGCGTCGGCTGCGGCGCCCAGGTCGGTGGTCGTGGTGATCCGGGCGAGAGTCGCCTCCACCTCGCCGGCCTCGATCCTGCCCTTGCTCGCGAACTTCTCCAGCGAGCCACGGATGCCGTCCAGCCCGCGCCTGGTCGCCGCGTCGTCCAGGTCACGGAGCGTCACCTGCCAGCCCGCCTGCGCCGCTACCTGGGCAATGCCCGAGCCCATCAAACCGGCCCCGATGATCGCGAGTCGACCCGCCATCCTCCTGCTCCCTCCCCTGGTACCCCTGCCGTCAACCGCACTCTATCCGTCCACCTGAACGACACCTAAGGAGAGGCGACGGAGGTCGATCCGGGTGGCGGGCCAGCCGGTCGGAGCCGGCGTCAGTGGGTGCGGGTCGGCGTCAGCGGTGCCGCTCGGGTCAGAGGGTGAAGGCCTGCTCCGCCGGGGCGGTGGTCCGCTCGACCTCCACGCCGAGCGCGCGCAGGTCGGCGACGAAGTCCGGATAGCCCCGGTCGACATGGTGCACATGCGAGATCTCGGTCACCCCGTCCGCGCAGAGCCCGGCGATCACCAGGCCGGCGCCGGCCCGGATGTCGGTGGCCCGTACCGGGGCGCTGGAGAGACGCTCGCGGCCGCGTACCACCGCGTGGTGCCCGTCGGTCTTGATGTCGGCCCCGAGCCGGGCCATCTCGTTCACGAACATGAACCGGCCGTCGAAGATGTTCTCGGTGATCAGGGAGGCGCCCTCGCTGACCGAGGCCATCCCGATCGCCATCGGCAGCAGGTCGGTGGCGAAGCCCGGGAACGGCAGGGTGACCACGTCGACCGCGCGCGGCCGCCGGTCCATCCGGACCCGGAAGGCGTCGGTACGGGTCTCGACCAGTCCACCGGCGGAGATCACCTTGTCCAGCGCGATCTCCAGGAAACCGGGGCTGGCACCGGTCACGGTCACGTCCCCCTGGGTCATCGCCGCCGCGAACGCCCAGGTCCCGGCGACGATCCGGTCGCCGACCGTACGGTGCCGCACCGGGCGCAGCTCGCTGACGCCCTCGATCCGGATGGTGGAGGTGCCGGCGCCCTCGATCCTGGCCCCCATCGCGGAGAGCATCGCGCAGATGTCCACGATCTCCGGCTCCCGGGCCGCGTTGTCGATCTCCGTGGTCCCCTTGGCCAGCACCGCCGCCATGACCAGGTTCTCGGTCGCGCCGACGCTGGGAAAGTCCAGCCAGATGGTCGCCCCGTGCAGCCCGTTCGGTGCCGAGGCGATCACGAAGCCGTGTGAGCCGGATATTTCCGCACCCATCCTGGCCAGCCCCGACACGTGCATGTCCAGACCCCGCGAGCCGATCGCGTCCCCGCCGGGATGGGCCACCCGGACGTAACCGCGCCGGGCCAGCAACGGGCCGAGTACGCAGATCGACGCGCGCAGCCGGCGTACCAGGTCATAGTCGGCGTCGGTGCCCGGCTCCGCCGGTACGTCGATGGTGACCGTACGGGCCCGGCCGGGCGCCGCGCCGAGGTCGACCGCCGCCTGCGCCTCACCGCTGGGGGTGGTGGCGACGTCGCGAACCGGCCCGGCGCCGTCCACCGGCGGCACTTCCGCCGGTACCCCGTCCCCCACACCGACGACCGGGATGCCGTCGATGGTCCCGGTCGACGTGCCGTTGTCCTCCCCGAAGGAGACCTCGCAGCCGAGCCGGCGCAGCACCTCGCCCATGATCGCGATATCGGTGATCCGGGGTACGTTCGTGATCACGCTGCGGCCGGGGGCCAGCAGGGCCACCGCCATCAGTTTGAGCGCGGAGTTCTTGGCGCCCACGACGTGCACCTCACCGGCGAGTCGGGCACCGCCACTGACTCTGATCACGTCCACGTCGGCCATCGTAGAGTCGGCCGCCACCCCGGCCGTGACCCCTGCGGACAGGTCGGCCGGCACACCCGCCTCGCCGCCGGCCAGTGCGGGGCCGGGGTCGACTCCCCCACCCGGCACCGTCTGGGTGGGCGGCTCGCCGTCGGACCTCCGTACGCTGTCCGTCATGGCCGTTCACCTCACCCGCATCTACACCAGGACCGGCGACGCCGGCCAAACCAGGCTGAGCAACAACGAGCAGGTCGACAAGACGGATCCGCGGATCGCGGCGTACGCGGACGTGGACGAGTGCAACGCCGCGATCGGGGTGGCACTCGCGCTCGGGCAACTCCGCGACGACCTGGTCACGGTGCTGGCCGCGGTCCAGAACGACCTGTTCGACGTCGGAGCCGACCTGGCCACCCCGATCGAGCCCGACCCGGCGTATCCGCCGTTGCGGGTGACCGAGGAGTACGTGACCCGGTTGGAGGGCTGGTGCGACGAGTACAACGCGGAACTGGCCAAGCTCGACTCCTTCATCCTGCCCGGCGGTACCGCTGGGGCGGCCCTGCTGCACGTCGCGCGTACGGTGGCGCGGCGAGCCGAACGCGCTGCCTGGGCACTGGTGAACCACGATCAGGGACGAACCAGCATTCTTCCGGCAAAGTATCTCAACCGGCTTTCTGATCTGTTGTTCATCCTGGCAAGAACGGCCAATCCGGACGGCGACGTGCTATGGGTCCCCGGTGGCAAGCGCTAACCACCGGCGTCGCCGAAAATGACCGACGAGCGGCGCGGAGGCTCTCCGGCCACCGGTCGACGGGTCTCCTGACGTTGATCGAAGATCAGACCACCCGGACGACCGATTCCGCGCTCTGATCGCCTATTTTGGTGGCCGTGGCCAACGAGAAATTAACGTTCCTGACCCAGTTTGTCCGCCAGCCGATGTCGGTCGGCGCGGTCGCGCCCAGCTCGGCGGCGCTGGCCAACAAGATCACCGCACCGGTTCCACGTACGGGTGATCCAGTGGTGGTCGAACTCGGGCCCGGCACCGGCGCCTTCACCGGCGAAATCCAGCGCCGACTCGGCGGCCGTGGTCACCAACTGGCAATCGAGATCAACAGTGACTTCGCCGGTGCGCTGAGCCGGCGCTACCCGGCGGTGGAAGTCATCTCCGACGACGCCCGGAAGCTACGCGAACTGCTGGCAGCCCGGGGCCACAGCCAGGCGGACGTGATCGTGAGCGGCCTGCCCTGGGCCGCGTTCTCGTCGGACCTGCAGCACAACCTGCTCGACGCGGTCGCCGACGGGCTCGCCGACGACGGCGCCTTCACCACCTTCGCCTACCTCTTCGCCATCTGGACCCCGCCGGCCCAGCGGCTGCGCACCGCGCTACGGGCCCGGTTCGAGGAGGTCACGATGGGCCGTACGGTCTGGGCGAACCTGCCGCCGGCCCTGGTCTACCACTGCCGGCGCCCGATCCGGACCGACGCGTACGGCTCCGACCGGTCCCCGCTGCGCGTCGGTACGGCCGACTCCCTGGACTGACCCGTCCCGTCTGCCGGCCAGCCGGGGCGGCGACGACCAGGCCGCCGGAGCGATCCGGTCAGCGGCCGGTTATGTGGCCCGCAACGACCAGCGCCCGGTCCCGAGAATCGGGGCCGGGCGCGTTCGCGTACGACAAGCTTCGAACGGTGTCCGCCTCAGGCTGCGGGCCAGTCCTGGGCCCCGAGACGCGGCGAGACCGCCCCGGGTGGGGCGGCCTCGAGCCAGGAGAGGAACCCGGTCACCGTGGATTGCGCCATCGCGATCTCCACCGGCGCCTGGTGACTGGTACAGCGGAGAATCACCCAGTCGGCCGGCATGGAGAACTGCTCCTGGCCTTCCGGTAGCCGGCGCCGCTCGACCGCCAGACCACGACGGGCGAGCACCCGCTTCGGCCGGATGGCGAAGCTGAACATCCGGTACCAGCGCAGTTCGTCATCGGTGAAGCGACCGAACCCGGGCGACCAACCACGGCCGTCGAGCATCGTCGACACCCGTACGCTGAGCCGGATGATGCCGCCGGAGCGGGTCACCAGGGCGCGCCGGACGAAGAGCACCAGCAGGCCGGCGAGCACGACCAGTACGCCGACCCCGATCCATTCCAGAACCAGCACCGACGTGCCGGGTCAGCGCGTCGCGGCGGCGGTGACTGCGGTGGCGCTTTCCGCCAGAACCGTGACGCCCGAGCCGGTCACGGAGAGGAAACCGCCGGCGACCTCGAAGGCGATCTGCTCACCACCGGCGAGTTTGATTCGGACCTGGCCGGGCTCGGCAAGCTGGCCCAGCAGAGGAGCGTGGCCCGGCAGCACTCCGAGCTCGCCTTCGGTCGTCCGCGCGACGACCATCTCGGCCTCGCCGGACCAGACCTTCTCCTCGACGGCTACGAGCTCGACGTGTAGCTGATTTGCCACGCTGTCTCCTTGTATGGCGACGGGATTGCACAGAGTCTAGTCGCGTACCCGGCCGGCACCCACGGCGGGTGCCGAGAAGTACCACCGGGGTACTTCGGCGGGTGATCGGGCGAACGCCCCTCACCTGCGACGGGTCGCGATGTTACTTGTCCTTGTTGATCAAATCAGGATGTGCGGCGACGAACGAGTCCAGGGTGTCCGCCTCCACCGAGGCGAAGAAGTCCGGGGCCGGGTCCTGCAACTGCTCACCCTGGTAGTTGCTGGCGGTGCCGAGCGCGGCGTGCGGCAGCTTGATCAGGGTCATCGAGTCGGACCGCAGGTCACGCAGGGCGAAGGCCCAGTCGGCGACACTGTGCCCGCGACCGCTGAAGATCAGGGACTGGCCGGCGGCACGCAGCACCGCGTCGAGCTTGAGCGGGTTGGTCACCACGTCCCGGCTGAGCGCCTGGCTCGCCATCGCCCGGATGAACTGCTGCTGGTGGCGCTGACGCCCGTAGTCGCCGTCGACCAGGGTCTTGCGCTGCCGTACGTAGTCCAGCGCCTGCCAGCCGTTGAGGTGGGCCTCGCCCTTCTTGTACTCCCGCTGCGGGCCGATGTAACCCTCGCCGTTCGGGTTGCCCGGTCGCGGACTGCCGTCCGGCTGCAGGTGCTCGGACTTGGTGTCGGCGTCGATGTACATGTCGACGCCGCCCATCGCGTCGACGATCTTCTTGAAGCCGCTGAAGTTGAGGATCGCACCGGCGTCGAACCGCTTGATCCCGGTGTAGTTGCTGATCGTGGTCTGGAGCAGCTCGAAGCCGCGTGCCGCGTCCGGGTTCTTGCCGGGCACGATACTGCCGTGCGACATCGCCGAGTTGAGCCGGTCGTTACCGCCGGGGTAGTTGGCCTTGGGGAACGCCGGGATGTCCACCCGCAGGTCCCGGGGCAGGGAGAAGAGGTACGCCCGGTCCATTCCGGCGGGCACGTGCAGAATCATGATCGAGTCGGCCAGCGGCGGCGTTGACGGCTGCCGCGGGTCGATGCCGACCAGCAGGATGTTGACCGGGCCCTTGATGTCCGAGGTCTTCGGCGGCGGGGTGGCGGCCGTCTCGTCACCGAAGAGGTCGGCGCTGGCCACCGCGCCCTGGTAACGGGAGAGCAGCGCCTCGAACCCGACCAGTACGACACCACTGAGCAGCATCAGCGCCGTACCGAAGATGATCGAGACCCGCGCCCAGCGCGGCACCGTCGATCGTCTCCTGCGCTTGCCGTGGGTGGTGGTCGTATCCATGTCGGTCACCCGCGTCTCCCGTCCTCGCCTGCCCGGTCAGGCCGCCCCTCGCGGGCACGACGTTGCAGAGCGTAGCGCTGGATCCTGGGGAACCCCTCGGAAGATCAACTCGACCGACGGCCGTCGCGGGTGGCGACAGAAAAGGGACCGTGTCGGCTATCGCCGGCACGGTCCCTTTTCGTGGTACGGAAACTAGTCCTTCATCAGCTCGCGAGCGTTGCGCTCCAGGTCGTCGAGACCACCGCACATGAAGAATGCCTGCTCGGGGAAGTGATCGAACTCACCCTCGCTGATCTTCTTGAACGCCTCGACGGTGTCCTTGACCGGCACGTACGAACCCTTGATGCCGGTGAAGACCTCAGCCGCGTAGGTGTTCTGCGAGAGGAAGCGCTCGATCCGGCGGGCCCGGCCGACCGTGATCTTGTCTTCCTCGGAGAGCTCCTCGATACCGAGGATGGCGATGATGTCCTGCAGGTCCTTGTAGCGCTGCAGGATCCGCTTCACCTCGGAGGCGACGGTGTAGTGCTCCAGCCCGACGTACTCCGGCGCGAGGATCCGCGAGGAGGACGCCAGCGGGTCCACCGCCGGGTAGATGCCCTTGTCGGAGATCGACCGCTCCAGGTTGGTGGTCGCGTCCAGGTGGGCGAAGGTGGTCGCCGGCGCCGGGTCGGTGTAGTCGTCCGCGGGGACGTAGATCGCCTGCATCGAGGTGATCGCCTGGCCCCGGACCGACGTGATCCGCTCCTGCAGCTCGCCCATCTCGTCGGCGAGCGTCGGCTGGTAACCCACCGCACTCGGCATACGGCCGAGCAGGGTGGAGACCTCCGAACCGGCCTGGGTGAAGCGGAAGATGTTGTCGATGAAGAGCAGCACCTCCTGCTTCTGCACGTCCCGGAAGTACTCCGCCATGGTCAGCGCGGAGAGGGCGACCCGCAGACGCGTGCCCGGCGGCTCGTCCATCTGGCCGTAGACCAGGGCGGTCTTGTCGATGACGCCGGACTCGGTCATCTCGTGGATGAGGTCGTTGCCCTCACGGGTCCGCTCCCCCACCCCGGCGAAGACCGAGGTACCACCGAAGTTGTTCGCCACCCGGATGATCATTTCCTGGATGAGAACGGTCTTGCCAACACCCGCGCCACCGAAGAGGCCGATCTTGCCACCCTTGACGTACGGGGCGAGCAGGTCGAGCACCTTGATGCCGGTCTCCAGCATCTCGGTCTTCGGCTCAAGGTCGGCGAAGGCCGGGGCCTTCCGGTGGATGCCCCACCGGTCGGACACCTGGAGCTTCTCGCCTTCCTTGAGGTTCAGGCACTCGCCGATCGCGTTGAACACGTGACCCTTGGTGCCGTCACCCACCGGAACCATGATCGGGTTGCCGGTGTCGCGCACCTCGGCGCCGCGGACCATACCGTCGGTCGGCTGCATCGAGATGGCGCGGATCATGTTGTCGCCCAGGTGCTGGGCGACCTCGAGGGTCAGCGTCTTGTCTCCACCGGAGAGCGAGACGGTGACGTTGAGGGCGTTGAAGATTTCCGGCATCGCGTCGCGCGGGAACTCGGCGTCGACGACCGGGCCGATGACCCGTACCACCCGACCGGTGGCGGTCTTCGTCTCTACTGGTGCAGTCATCACACTTCACTTCCCGACGCGGCCAGCGCGTTGGCGCCGCCGACGATCTCACTGATCTCCTGGGTGATCCCGGCCTGGCGGGCCGAGTTCATCTCGCGGGTGTATCTGCCGATCATGTCCTCGGCGTTGTCGGTCGCGCTCTTCATCGCGCGCCGACGGGCCGCAGACTCGCTTGCCGCCGATTCGATCAACGCCGCGTAGATGCGGGTGTTGATGTACTTCGGCAGCAGCGCGTCGAGCAGCGCCTCCGCCTCCGGCTCGAACTCGTACGCCGGCAGCAGGCCCTCGGACCGGGGCCGGTCCTCGACCTCCATCGGACCGATGATCCGGGTGACCGGGTTCTGCGTCATCAGCGACTTGAACTCGGTGTAGACGATGTGCAACTCGTCCACGCCGAGCACGCCGTCGATGCCGGCCTCGCCGCCCTCGTCGTCCGCGCCGTGGGTGAACGCCTTGATCAGCGTCTCACCCACCTCACGGGCATCGGCGAACGTGGGCTGCTCCGAGAAGCCGGTCCAGCTCGCCGCGATCGGGCGGTTGCGGAACTTGTAGAACCCGACACCCTTACGGCCGATGACGTAGAGCACCGGCTCCTTGCCGTCACTGCGCAGCCGAGCCAGCAGCGACTCAGCCGTCTTGATCGCGTTGGAGCTGTAACCGCCGGCCAGGCCGCGGTCACTGGTGACCACCACGACCCCGGCCCGCCGGACCCGCGGACGGGCGGTGAGCAGCGGGTGATCGATCGCCGCGTTGGACGCCAGCGCGGTGAGCACACCGGTGATGGCCTGGGCGTACGGCAGGGATGCCGCCACCCGGGCCTGGGCCTTGGCGATCCGGCTCGTCGCCACGAGCTCCATCGCCTTGGTGATCTTCTTCATCGACTTCGCCGAGCGGATTCGTTGACGAAGAACGCGAACCTGGGCCGCCATTGCTCAGCCCTACTTCTCTGCCGGCTGGTCGGTCCCGCCATCGCGGTACCGGGTCACGGTCTCGCGGTTCTCGTCGCCCTCGAGCGGCGCGGCGGCCGGGTCGTTGACCTTCACCTCGTCCTGGTTACCCAGGAACTGCTGCTTGAACCGGCCGATGGCCTCGTCAAGCGCGGTGGTGATGTCGTCGTTCCAGTTGTTGGCGGCGATCGACTGCATGGTCGGCGCGTAGTTGCGGCCCAGGAAGTCGAGGAACTCGTTCTCGAACCGGCGGACGTCGGGCACCGCGATGTCGTCGAGCTTGCCCTCGGTGCCGGCCCAGACCGAGACCACCTGCTGCTCGACCGCGAACGGCGAGTAGTTCGGCTGCTTGAGCAGCTCGACCAGGCGGGCACCGCGCTCCAGCTGGTTACGGGAGGCCCGGTCCAGGTCCGAGGCGAAGGCGGCGAACGCCTCCAGCTCGCGGTACTGGGCCAGGTCCAGCCGGAGCCGGCCGGCGACCTTCTTCATCGGCTTGACCTGCGCCGCGCCACCGACCCGGGAGACCGAGGTACCGACGTTGATCGCCGGGCGGACACCCTGGTTGAACAGCTCACCCTCGAGGAAGATCTGCCCGTCGGTGATGGAGATGACGTTGGTCGGGATGAACGCCGAGATGTCGTTGCCCTTGGTCTCGATGATCGGCAGACCGGTCATCGAACCACCACCCAGCTCGTCGGAGAGCTTGGCGCAGCGCTCCAGCAGGCGGGAGTGGAGGTAGAAGACGTCACCCGGGTAGGCCTCGCGGCCCGGCGGGCGACGCAGCAGCAGCGACACGGCGCGGTACGCCTCGGCCTGCTTGGTCAGGTCGTCGAAGACGATCAGGACGTGCTTGCCGCCGTACATCCAGTGCTGCCCGATGGAGGAGCCGGCGTACGGAGCGATGTACTTGAAGCCGGCCGGGTCCGAGGCGGGCGAGGCGACGATGGTGGTGTACTCCATCGCGCCCTGCTCCTCGAGCAGGCCCTTCACCGAGGCGATGGTGGAGGCCTTCTGGCCGATCGCCACGTAGATGCAGCGGACCTGCTTGGCCGGGTCGCCCGACCGCCAGTTGTCCCGCTGGTTGAGGATCGTGTCGATGGCGACCGTGGTCTTGCCGGTCTTCCGGTCACCGATGATCAGCTGACGCTGACCCCGGCCGATCGCGGTCATCGCGTCGATGGCCTTGATGCCGGTCTGCAGCGCCTCGGTGACACCCTGACGGGCCATCACGTTCGGGGCCTGCAGCTCCAGCTCACGGTAGCCCTCGTTGGCGATCTCGCCGAGGCCGTCGATCGGGTCACCGAGTGCGTTGACCACACGACCAAGGAAGGCGTCGCCGACCGGGACCGAGAGCACCCGGCCGGTGCGCTTGACGCGCTGCCCCTCCTCGATGCCGGCGTAGTCGCCGAGCACCACGGTGCCGATCTCGCGGACGTCGAGGTTCAGCGCCACACCGAGCGTGCCGTCCTCGAACTCCAGCAGCTCGTTGGCCATCGTCGAGGGGAGTCCCTCGACGTGCGCGATGCCGTCACCGGCGTCGGCGACGGTGCCGACCTCCTCGCGGGAGATGTCGGGCGAATAGGAGGAGACGTAGCGCTCCAGGGCGCCGCGGATCTCCTCCGACGAGATGGTCAGCTCGGCCATCCTCTGCTTCCTCTATTCAGGGCCCGGAGTTAACTCAGAGCGGCAGCTAAGTACGGCGTTCTGCGTTCAGCGCTTGCTGAGCGCGTTACGGGTTTCGGTGAGTCGGCGCAGGATGGTGCCGTCGTAGAGATCGGCACCGACCTGGACGCTCAGCCCGCCGAGCACGTGCGGGTCGACCGTCTGCTTGACGGCGACCTCCCGACCGTAGATCTCGGTCAGCTTGGTGCTCAGCCGGCGCTCCTCATCCTCACCGAGGGGCGCCGCGACGGTCACGTAGGCCACCTGCCGGTCGCGGCGGTCGGCGGCCAGTTCCACCAGGCGGGTGAGCCCGTTGGAGAAGGACCGTCCGCCGAACCCGGCCAGGGCCACCTCAGCGAGGCGGATGGTCGACGGCTTGGCCTTGCCGGAGAGCAGCGTCCGGACCAGTTCGGCCCGCTGTGCAGCCGGCGCGATCGGGTCGGAGAGGGCGTTGCTCAGAGCGGTGTCCGCCCCGACCACCTGACCGAAGCGGAACAGCTCGTCCTCGACCTCACCGAGGTCGTCGGCCCGGTCGGCACTGGCGAGCAGCGCCTCGACCCCGAGCCGCTCGGTCCCGTCCAGCAGTTGCGACGGTGCCGACCAACGGCCGCCCACCAGTACGGTGAGCAGCTCCTTGGCGTCCGAGGTGACCTTGTCGCCGACCAGGCTGCCCAGCAGGCCGCCCCGCTCCTCGCCGGAACGGGCCGGGTCGGACAGGGCCCGCCGCAGCCGCGCCTCACGGCGCAGCAGATCGGCCACGGCGAGGATCCCGTCGGCGGTGTCGGTGATCGCCGACGGCTGGGCGGTCTGGGCGTACGCGTCCAGACGTTCCGCCGCGGCGGCGTACGACTCCCGGCTGGCGGCCTGCATCAGCGGGCCCCCGCGCTCTCGAGGCCGGTCAGGAACCGCTCGACCGTGCCCTTCTGGCGCGCCTCGTCGGCCAGCGACTCACCGACGATCTTGCTAGCCAGGTCGACGGCGAGCGTGCCGACCTCCGCGCGCAGTTCGCGCACGATGGTCTGCCGCTCGGCGGCGAGCTGTTCCTTGCCGAGCGCGATGATCCGGTCGGACTCCTCGCGCGCCTTGGCCAGGACGTCCTGTCGGATGCCCTCGGCGTCGGCCCGCGCGTCGTCACGGATCTTGGCGGCGTCGGTACGCGCCTCCGCCAACTGGGCCCGGTACTGCTCGAGCAGCTGGTTCGCCTCGGCCTGCGCGACCTCGGCCCGCTTGATGCCACCCTCGATCGCGTCGACCCGCGCCTGGAAGGTCTGCTCCATGCGTGGGAAGACGAACTTCATCAGCACGAAGCAGAGGATCGCGAAGGCGACCGATCCAACCACGATCTCCTGCCAGAGCGGCAGGATCGGGTTGTGCTCTGTCGCGCCTTCAGCAGCGAGTGAATACATGTGAACCCCTCCGTTGACGAAGGCCGGCGGAACTAGAGCTGTCCCTGCCAGATGAAGCCGAACGCGATGCCGAGCAGGGCGAGCGCCTCGATCACGGCGAAGCCGATCCAGACGTAGGGCAGGGTGATCCGGGACGACTCAGGCTGACGCGCGGTCGAGTTGATGTACGCGGCGAAGACCAGGCCGACGCCGATACCCGGGCCGATGGCGGCAAGGCCGTAACCGATGGCGGCGACGCTGCCCTCTACTGCGGCGATGTCCATTAGTGGGTTCCTCCTGGTTATCACGCGTGACGGTCACGCGGGACGACAACGGTTGTGCGGTTGTGGAATCAGTGCTCTTCGGCGACAGCGCCCTGGACGTAGCTGGCGGTCAGCACGACGAAGACGTATGCCTGCAGGACGATGACCAGTCCTTCGAGGAAGGTCAGCGCGACGGTCATCACCCAGGAGAGCACCGAGACCGGGGCCAGCAGCGGGGTCGCGTTGAGCATCGCGAATCCGCCGAGGGTGAAGACCAGCAGGAGCATGTGGCCGGCGAACATGTTCGCGAACAGACGCACGGCCAGTGAGAACGGGCGAACCAGGAACGTCGAGAAGAACTCGATCGGAATCAGCAGCGGCAGGATGTACCACGGCGCCGGCGGGATCAGCGAGTGCTTGAAGAACTTCGCCGCCCCGTGGTGCCGGATGCCCACCCAGATGAACATCACGTAGCTGATCGCCGCGAAGATCGCCGGGAAGGCGATGTGCGAGTTCGGCGAGATCTGGATCAACGGAACGATGCTGAACAGGTTCGTCAGCAGGATGAAGCAGAAGAGCGTGGTGAAGTACGGCGCGAAGGCGACTCCGCGGTGCCCGATCATCTCCACGGCGATGTTGTTGCGAACGAAGCCGTAGATCGACTCAGCGAACCACTGCTTCTTGGTCGGCACCAGCTGCGGGTTCCGGTAGCTCAACAGGAAGAAGAGGATGAGCAATCCGGCCGCGAGCCAGACCAGCAGGGTGATCTTGGTGACCCAGAGCGAATGTTCGCCCCAGGGGGCGATGCTGGGCAGGAAGAAGTCCCCCACGCTGGGTGGAAACGGGGAATCGCCCTCCGCGAGGACGACCGTTTGTCCGATCACCGCGTCCCTTCCCTAGTTAGGCGGCGCGCCGAGCCGGCGGATGACCAGGTAGATCCCCCCGGCCGCGCCGAGCACTACCCCGATCCCGATGGCGACGCCATCGGTTTCGAGCCATCGGTCGACCAGCCAGCCGATGAGGCCCCACACCAACATCCCTGCGATCAGGTATGCGAGCGCGGTCCATCCCTGTCCGGCGTTGGGCGGCGGATAGTCGCCCGTGCCGTCAGGGGAGTGGGGGGTTTGGTCACCGGCCATGACGGGGCGAACGATATCAGCCAGAAATACGAGGCAAGGAGGCACCCCCCGCACAACCGGTGTGTGTGGGCGTTCTGGGGCGCGGCGTCGTCTGGAGGCACGCTACTCCGCTTCGGCCCGCTGGGAAATGACCGATCACGGACAGTTTTTTTACGCGCTGGTCGTCTCGGCGAGTCGGCGAAGGTGAACGGTACTGATCCACCAGATGTGCACACCGGTCCAGACGGCCACCGCGACGGACAGTCCCAGCGCCAACGGCACCAGTCCTGGCCAGCCCGTAGCCGCCGCGGCGGCCATCAGCACCCCGAACACCGAGAATTTGGCCACGTACATCGCCAGACCGAACGGTAGGACCAGTTGTGGGTCCAGCGAATCGGCCCAGGCCACGACCAAGGTGGAGGATGTGTAACTGAAAGTGACCACAGCAACGCCGATCGCCGCGCCGAGTGCGCCGGCCGTACCGACGGTCAGGCCACCGACGAGCGCGGCCAGAGCGATCAGCGCCGCCGAGGCGGCCAACAGTGGCGGCAGATGCCGTAGTCGCCAGTAGCGGTCCGCCGGCACTACCGAATCCGCGGCACCGACGTCCAGTCCTCCCGGGTCGACGATCTGCTCGGCGGGGGCGGGTTCCGGGGCGCCGTCCGGGACCGCCTCGGCCCGGTCCCGCGTCAGCTCAGCCACGGGGGTACGCCGGAAAGCTCGCGACCAGGTCCGCGACATCGCGGGCGACCTCGGTCAGTGTGTCGGCGCCACCCGCGGCGGCCGGGTCGGTCCGGATCGCCCGGGAGATCAGTGTCGCGATCTGCCGCATCTCGCCCTCTCGCATGCCCTGTGTGGTGACGCTCGGCGTGCCGACCCGGATCCCGGAGGCGACCGCCGGCTTACGTGGGTCGTACGGAATCGCGTTCTTGTTCAGCGTGATCGTCGCCCGGTCCGCCCGCTCCTCCGCGTCCCGCCCGGTGACGTCCAGCTCACGCAGGTCGACCAGGGCCAGGTGGGTGTCGGTGCCCCCGGAGACGGGACGCATCCCCTCCGCCGCCAACCCGTCGGCCAACGCCTGCGCGTTCCGGACCACCTGGGTCGCGTACGCCTTGAAGTCAGGTTGCGCGGCCTCGCGCAACGCGACCGCCTTGGCCGCGACGGCGTGCATCAACGGCCCGCCCTGGGTGAACGGGAAGACCGCCTTGTCGATCCGGTCGGCGAGCGACTCCCGACAGAGGATCATTCCGCCGCGTGGCCCCCGGAGCACCTTGTGGGTGGTGAAGCAGACCACGTCCGCGTGCGGCACCGGCGACGGGATCGCCCCACCGGCGACCAGCCCGATGAAATGCGCGGCGTCCACCATCAGGTACGCCCCGACCTCGTCGGCGATCTCCCGGAACCGGGCGAAGTCGATCAGACGGGGGTACGCGGTGGCGCCACAAATGATCAGCTTCGGTCGGTGCGCGATCGCCAGGTCGCGAACCTCGTCATAGTCGATCAGCTCGGTGTCCCGGCGCACGGTGTATCCGACCGGCGCGAACCACTTGCCGGAGAAGTTGACCCGGCTGCCGTGGGTCAGGTGACCGCCGTGCGGCAGCTCCATCGCCAGCACCGTGTCACCCGGCTGCACCAGCGCCGCGTACGCGGCCAGGTTCGCGCTCGCCCCGGAGTGCGGTTGCAGGTTGGCGTGCTCGGCGCCGAACAGCTCCCTGGCCCGGGAGATTCCGATCTCCTCGGCCCGGTCCACCTCGGCGCAGCCGCCGTAGTAGCGCCGGCCCGGATAACCCTCGGCGTACTTGTTGGTCAGCGTCGAACCGAGCGCGGCCAGCACCGCCGGCGAGGTCAGGTTCTCGCTGGCGATCAGTTGCAGCCCGCCCCGCAGCCGGTCCAGCTCGCCCAGGACCACGCCCGCGATTTCCGGGTCGGTGGCCGCCAACTCATCGAAGTCGGGCCCAAAGAACGTGCTCATCGTGGTCTCCTCGTCGGGTGCGCCACCGCAGTGGAGTGTACGGAGCACCTCCCGCGTGATCCATGCACGCCCTGCTCAGGGGTGGGATGGGCGACCACGCTCGGGGACACGACGACCCGACTCAGGGCAGCAGCGTGGCGGCGAGCGGTTCCACCGTCTCTTCGATCTCGTCGGCGACCCGGCGGAACGACTGGTCGCCCCGCCCCCACGGATCATCGAGGTCGTCCGTCGGCAACGGCTCGCTGCCCTGCCGGGCCGCGTCGACCGCCGCCACCAGCTCGACCCCACGGGCGTAGACCGCCTCGGGGGTGGCCGCCGCGGCCGGCAGCCGGGAGAGGTCGACGGTGGCGAGCAGCCGGCCGAACTCACCGAGCACGAAGGTACGGGCGGCCGCGTCCGGGCGGAGCGCCACGACGTACTCCTGCTGGTCGGCGGTGGCGGTCAGCACCAGGTCGGCGGCGTCGATCTGGTCCGACCGGAGCTTGCGGGCGGCGAAACCCTCGACGGCACCGCCACGCAGCAGGACCTGACGGGCGGCCGGCGGGTTCATCTCCTCCCCCGCGTGCCAGCCACCGGTGCCGGCGCTGTGACTGTGCAGCAACTGGTCGGCGAGCGCCTGGTCGACCGGCGTACCGTCCGCGTGCCGGGCGAGCCGTTCGCGGATCGCGAAGGTGAGCAGCCGTTCGGCCATCGGCGAGCGGCAGATGTTGCCCATGCAGACGTGCAGGACGGTGAACGGCGGCACTCAGCCCCCCTGGGCCTGAAGATCGGGCACGACGTCGCGGAGCTTCTCCAACGGGATCGCCCCCTCCCGCACCACCCGGGGCACCGAGCCGGTGAGGTCGACGATGGTGCTCGGCACCGGGTCCGGGCAGGGCCCGGCCTCCAGGTAGGCCCGGACCGCGTAACCGAGCTGGTCGCGGGCCTCCTCGGCGGTGACCGCCGCCGGCTGTCCGTGCTTGTTCGCCGAGGAGACCGCCATCGGGCCGGTCTCCCGGAGCACCTCCAGCGCCACCGGGTGCAGCGGCATCCGTACGGCGACGGTGCCGGAGGTGTCGCCGAGGTCCCACTGGAGGCTCGGCGAATGTTCGACGATGATCGTCAGGGCGCCCGGCCAGAAGGCCGCGACCAGGTCACGGGCAGCCTGCGGCAGGGTGAAGACCAGCCCGTCCAGGGTGTGCCGGGAGCCGACCAGGACCGGCGAGGGGACGTTGCGGCCCCGCCCCTTGGCGTTCAGCATCGCGGTGACGGCGTAGGGCGTGAACGCGTCGGCGCCGACCCCGTAGACCGTGTCGGTCGGCAGGACGATCAGTTCACCGTTCTTGACCGCCTCGATCGCGGCGGCGATCCCACGGTCGCGTTCGGCGAGGGACCGGCAGTCGTAGAGCATCACGAGGAGCCAGTCTGCCACGCCGGAGCGGCTTCGTCGGCACGGGTGCCGACGGAACGGCGTGCGGTGACGAACCGGGGCCGACCAGCCAGGTCGGGATGATCCCGTACCTCCTCGAAGGCCCCGTACGCACGGAGCAACGCCGGCACCGCCTCGGCGTGGGTGTCATCGTGCTCGATGCCGAGCAGCCCACCGGGGCGCAGCAGGGCGGCGGCCCGGTCCAGCACCGGGCGGATCACCGCCAGGCCGTCGGCGCCACCGAAGACCGCCTCCGCCGGGTCGTGGTCGGCCACCTCCGGGGGTACGGCGATCGCCTCCGGCACGTACGGCGGATTGCAGAGCAGTACGTCCACCCGCCCGGCCAACTCGGCGAGCAGCCCCGGATCGGTCACGTCGCCGGCCACCACCTCGATCGGCCGGTCCCCGGCGGCGGCCCGCTCGGCCGCGTTGCGCCGCAGCCAGACCAGCGCCTCGGTGGACCGCTCGACCGCCACCACCCGGGCGCCCGGCACCTCGTCGGCGACGGAGAGGGCGATGGCACCGCTGCCGCTGCAGAGGTCGACCACCACCGGATCACCGGCACCACCCGTACCGCCGGCCTCGCCGGCGATCCGCTTCGCCGCGTCGACGCCGACGCCGGCGAGCAGTTCCGTCTCCGGTCGGGGGATGAAGACACCGGGCCCGACCGCCAGTTCCAGATAACGAAATGGCGCCGATCCGAGCAGGTGCTGCAACGGTTCACGGCCGGCCCGACGGGCGACCAACGCCTGGAACCGCTCCAGTTGGGCGGGGGTGAACCGGGCGGTCAGCGCCAGCCTTCCCCGCGAGGTGTCCAGCACGTACGCGGCCAGCAGTTCGGCCTCCACCCGTGCCGGCCCGATCCCGGCCGCGCTCAGCACCCCGGCCGCGTCGGCGACGGCGACCGGCGGCCGCAACCGTTCTGACCCTTCGGCGGGCTGCTGTAGGAAATCTGTCACGCCATAATCATGAGACGTCGGACCGGGCACCGGTTACGGGTGCCCGCCGTCCGCGATTCGTAGGAGGTTCCGCGTGAGCTGGCTCGACCAGGTCAAAGACCAGGCCGAGGTCCTCATGCACGCCCGCAGCCTGATGGAGGCTGGCCGGTCGGCGGCGGCGTGTCAGACCTTCGAGCAGGTGATCGACACCACCGACGACCCGTACTCGCGCGCCGACGCGCTGGTCCAACGCCTCTCCGCGCTGATCAACCTGGGCCGCACCGCCGAATACACCACCGCGGTCGAACGGGCCTTCGAAGCCGCCCGTGACCTGACCGAGCCGTACCTGCACGGGCACCTGCACGCGCTGGCCGCGCTCGCCGCCCACGACCACGGCGCGCTCGACCGGTGCGTCACCCACCTGGTACGCAGCGCCCAGGCACTGACCGCGGTGGAGGACCCGGACCGGGAGACCGCGTGGGGCTGGCACGACCTGGCGATGGCCTACTCCTACCTCAGCTTCCACGGTTACGCGCTGGCCGCGATCGAACGCGCCCGTCAACTCGGCGCCGCCGCCGGGATACCGGACGAGACCTTCGCCGCCCCCGGGATCAGGCTGCGCAACGCGGTCACCCTCGACCATCACGGCGACAGCGACGGCTGCCTGCGGGTGCTCCGCGACATCGGCGGCGACCTGGAGCGGTTCATCTCCGTCGGTGGCGGCGAGCGGCTCCGGCCGAGCAGCCTCTGCGCGTACGGCTACGCGGTCGCCCGGCGGGCCGCGCTCGGCGAGCAGACCGAACTGCCGGCCGGGATCTCCGCCGCCGCTCTGCTCGGCCAGGGCGGGGACGGCGCCCGCGCCAGGGACATGCGGCAGCTCGGCGAGGCATGTCTGGCGATCGCGGCCGGGCGTCCGATCGAGGCGATGACCCGACTGGAGCGGCTCACCGTCGCGGCCGAGACCCTGGGCGCGGCCGAACACGCCCGGTTGCGGAGCCTGGCGTACAGCAGGGCGGGCGACCATCCGGCCGCGCACCGGGCGGACCGGTTCGCGTTCCGGCTCGCCGCGCAACGCAACGACCGGCTCCGGGACGTGTACGTGGACGGGATCGCGGCCCGGATCGACCACGAGGAACTGCGCCGCGAGGCGGCCCGGTACGAGGACGAGGCCCTCACCGATCCGCTCACTGGCCTGCCGAACCGCCGCCGGCTGGAGCGTTACGTCGCGGCGATGGTCGGGCGGGGCGAGCGGGCGGTGATCGGGGTCTGCGACCTCGACGGGTTCAAGGCGGTCAACACCGCGCACGGCCACCACTCCGGGGACCTGGTGCTGCAACGCATCGCCGGGGTGATCAACCGGGTGATGCGGCGCGGCGATTTCGTGGCCCGCTTCGGCGGCGACGAGTTCGTGGTGGTGCTGCCGAGCGCCGGCATGGCCGAGGCCGCCGAGGTGGGGCGCCGGATCAGCGCAGCGGTGCAGGCCGAGGACTGGGCCTCACTGGTGCCGGGCACGCCGGTCGGGGTCAGTGTCGGCTTCGCCGAGGTGAGCGGCACCGCCGCCGGGCTGCGGGAGGCGCTCGGCACCGCTTTCAGGGTCGCCGACCGGGAGATGCTGCGGGCCAAGAGCCGGCCCCGCGCCACGCTTTCCTGACCACCGCCCGGCGGCGCCGGTCCGGCCCGCCGGGTGGTGCCGTCGGACGACTCAGCGCCGGGAGAGCTCGTTCTCGCCGGCCAGCCGGGCCGCCCGGTCCGCCTCGGTGAGCGCGCCGAGTACCGCGTCCAGGTCGCCGGCGAGCACCAGGTCGAGGTTGTAGGCGGTATAGCCGATCCGGTGGTCGGTGATCCGGTTCTGCGGGTAGTTGTAGGTTCGGATCCGCTCGGAGCGGTCGACCGTACGCACCTGCGAACGGCGGGCGTCGGAGGCGGCGGCGTCAGCCTGCTCCTGGGCGGCGGCGAGCAGTCGGGCACGCAGGATGCGCAGCGCCTGTTCCCGGTTCTGCAGCTGGCTCTTCTCGTTCTGGCAGGAGACCACGATCCCGGTCGGCAGGTGGGTGATCCGCACCGCCGAGTCGGTCGTGTTGACCGACTGGCCGCCGGGGCCGGACGAGCGGAACACGTCGATGCGCAGCTCGTTCGGGTCGATGGTGACGTCGACGTCCTCCGCCTCGGGCAGCACCAGGACGCCGGCGGCACTGGTGTGGATCCGCCCCTGGGACTCGGTCACCGGCACCCGCTGCACCCGGTGTACGCCGCCCTCCCACTTCAACCGGGACCAGACCCCGTTGCCGCCCTCCGGTACGCCCTTGGTCTTGACCGCGAGCGAGATGTCCTTCACCCCACCCAGATCGGAGTCCTGCACCTCGAGCACCTCGGTCACCCAGCCGTGCCGCTCGGCGTACCGGGTGTACATCCGGAGCAGGTCACCGGCGAAGAGCGCGGACTCGTCCCCGCCCTCACCCGCCTTGATCTCCAGAATCACGTCCTTGGCGTCGTGCGGGTCACGCGGGGCGAGCAGTTCGGACAGCCGCTGTTCGAGGACTGGCAGCGAGTCGGCCAGCGTCTCCGCCTCGGCGGCGAAGGAGGCGTCCTCGGCGGCGAGTTCCCGGGCGGCGTCGAGGTCCGACCGGGCCTGCGCCAGCTCACCGGCGGCCTTGTGGATGGGGGTCAGTTCCGCGAACCGGCGCCCGACCCGCCGGGCGACAGCCTGGTCGGCGTGGATGGCCGGATCGGCCAGCCGCTTCTCCAGTTCCGCGTACTCGCCGAGGAGTCCCGCCAACCGCTCACTGCTCATTGCCCGTACTCCTTATGGCGACCGGAGGAACGCGGCCTGTGCCGGCCGGGAAAACCGCGGCGGGATTCCTTCCGCGGGCAGATACGGACAGCGCCCGCGACCCGGTACGAACCGGGACGCGGGCGCCGTCGACGCAGCTACTTGGCCTTCTTGGCCTGAACCTTGGCGTACTTCTGCTGGAACTTCGCAACCCGGCCGGCGGTGTCGAGAACGCGCTGCTTACCGGTGTAGAACGGGTGGCAGGCGCTGCAGGTCTCGACGTGGATCGAGCCGCCCTTGGCGGTGCTGCGGGTGGTGAACGTGCTACCGCAGGAACAGGTCACCTCGGTGGTGACGTATTCCGGGTGGATGTTGGGCTTCATGTCGCCTCGGTCCCTTTCGTCAAGTGGTCGCCGGGTCGCCGTCAACGCTCGTCACGATCGCGTGGCGCGCTCGGGCGTGAACCGGAACCGGTGGCCGATTGACCAGTGTGCCATGGGCCTCGACCCACCCCGAAATCGGGCTGCACACCGGATCCGTGGTGGTTAACGTACCTCCACCCCTACGCATTCCCCTCACGCCGGAAGGCACACCCCGTGACCACCCCTGTGCACGTACCCGAGACCCCGCTCGACCGTCTCTTCGACCCCTCGGACCTGGTCACCGCGATCACCGAGGGGCAGGTACGCGCACAACGCCACCCCGAACTGCCACTGAGCGTCTACAACTACACCGAGGCGGCCAGCTACGCCGGTGCCTGGACACCGGTGACGTTGGCCTGTCGGGGGCTGATCGTGGACGACGTGACCGGTGCGGTGGTGGCCCGGCCGTACCCGAAGTTCTTCAACCACGACCAGCCGGAGGCGCCGGACCTGCGGTTCGACGCGGCGGTGACGGTGACCGACAAAGCCGACGGTTCGCTGGGTGTGATCTACCCGACTCCGGGCGGGTACGCGGTCGCCACCCGGGGCTCGTTCAGCTCGGACCAGGCCCGGCACGCCACCGGGGTGCTTCGCGCCCGGTACCCCGACTTCGTACCGCCGGCCGGGCTGACCGTGCTGGTCGAGATCATCTACCCGGGCAACCGGATCGTGCTCGACTATGCCGGCCTGGACGACCTGGTCCTGCTCGGCGCCGTCGAGATCGGCAGCGGGCGCAGCCACGGCCCGGCGGCGGTGCCCGACTGGCCCGGTCCGGTGGTGGACACGTTGCCGTACCGCACCCTCGCCGAGGCACTCGCCGCGCCGCCCCGGGAGAACCGGGAAGGGTTGGTGGTGCACTGGCCGGACACCGACCAGCGCGTGAAGATCAAATATGCGGACTACGTACGGCTGCACCGCCTGGTGTTCGGCCTCAGCGCCCGAAGCGTCTGGGACGTCATGGTCAACGGCGGCAGCCTGGCCGCGATGGTCGAGCCGCTGCCGGACGAGTTCCACGTCTGGGTGGAGAAAATCGCGGCCGAGCTGACCGCGACCGTCGAGGCCCGCGCCGACGCCATCGAAGCCGCGTACGGTGAGATCGTCGCCGGGCTACCGGACGGCTGGACCCGTCGCGACTTCGCCGGGCGGGCCCTGGCCCACCCGGAACGCGCCGCCCTCTTCCTCCGGCTCGGCAACCGGGACTACCGCTCGCTGCTCTGGCAGCAGGCCCGGCCGACCGGCGACCGCACCCCGCACAGCCCGGAGTAGAGAATGACCCGACTGATCCTCACCCGGGGGCTGCCCGCCTCCGGCAAGACCACCTTCGCCCGCAAACTCCAGCCGGGCGTGGTCCGGGTCAACCGCGACGACCTGCGCCGGATGCTGCACGGCACCCGCCTTTTCACCCAGTGGGCCGAGGGGCAGGTGACCGCCGTGCAGCGGGCCCAGGTCGAGGCGCTGCTCCGGGCCAAGGTCGACATCTGCATCGACGACACCAACCTGCGGTCGAAGACCGTACGGGAATGGGCCGAGCTCGGCGCCCGGTTCGACGCCACCCTGGAGGTGCACGACTTCACCGACGTACCGGTCGACGAGTGCGTACGCCGTGACGCCGACCGACCGGAGCAGGACCGGGTCGGCGAAGAGGCGATCCGGCGCATGCACGAGCGTTACCTGGCCGGGCGCAACCTGCCCCTGCCGGTGCCGTACGTGGCCCCGGGCGGCCCGGCCACCGTCTACCAGCCGACCCCGGACAAACCCGAGATCGTGCTGGTCGACATCGACGGCACGGTGGCACTGATGGGGGCCCGCAGCCCGTACGACATGAGCCGGGTCGGTGACGACCTACCGAACCCGTCGGTGATCGCCGCGGTCCGGGCGATGCACTCGGCCGGCTACGGCATCGTCTTCTGCTCCGGTCGGGACGACTCCTGCCGCGCGGAGACCGAGGCCTGGCTCGACCTGCACGTGGCCGTGCCGTACCTGGGCCTGTTCATGCGTCCGTACGGCGACAGCCGCAAGGACGCGGTGGTCAAGCGGGAGATCTTCAAACGGGAGATCCATCCCCGTTACCAGGTGGTCGGCGTCTTCGACGATCGGATGCAGGTGGTCCGGATGTGGCGCGACCTCGGCCTCACCGTCTTCCAGGTCGCCGACGGCAACTTCTGAGGCGGTGTAAGGAAGGGCCCCTTGTTAACGCTATGCGTTAACAAGGGGCCCTTCCTTACATGCGGTGGATTACTCCCCCGGGGTGGACTTCGCGATCTGCATCAGGAACTCGATGTTGGTACGGCTCTGCTTGAGCCGGTCCAGCAGCAGGTCCAGTGCGGCCTGCGAGTCCAGCGAGTGCAACACCTTGCGGAGCTTGTGCGTGATGGCCAGCTCCTCCGGCGCGAGCAGAATCTCTTCCTTACGCGTACCGGACGGGTGGATGTCGATGGCCGGGAAGACCCGCTTGTCGGCGATCTTCCGGTCCAGCTTCAGCTCCGCGTTACCGGTGCCCTTGAACTCCTCGAAGATGACCGTGTCCATCATGGAGCCGGTCTCCACCAGGGCGGTGGCGAGGATGGTCAGCGAGCCGCCGTTCTCGATGTTGCGGGCCGCACCCAGGAACCGCTTGGGCGGGTAGAGCGCCGTCGAGTCGATACCACCGGACATGATCCGGCCGCTGGCCGGCGCCGCCAGGTTGTACGACCGACCCAGCCGGGTCACCGAGTCGAGCAGGACGACCACGTCGTGGCCGAGCTCGACCAGGCGCTTGGCCCGCTCGATCGCCAGCTCCGCGACGGTGGTGTGGTCCTGCGGCGGCCGGTCGAACGTGGCCGCGATGACCTCGCCCTTGACCGAGCGCTGCATGTCGGTGACCTCTTCGGGCCGCTCGTCGACCAGCACCACCATCAGGTGGCACTCCGGGTTGTTGTGGGTGATCGCGTTGGCGATCGCCTGCAACACCATGGTCTTACCCGCCTTCGGCGGGGAGACGATGAGCGCCCGCTGGCCCTTGCCGATCGGCATGACCAGGTCGATGACCCGGGTGGTGAGGATGTGCGGCTCGGTCTCCAGGCGGAGCCGTTCCTGCGGGTAGAGCGGGGTCAGCTTGTAGAACTCCGGCCGCCGCTTCGCCTCGTCCGGCTCCATCCCGTTGATCGTGTCGAGCCGCACCAGCGGGTTGTACTTGTCCCGGCGCTGCTCACCGTCACGGGCCGCGCGGACCGCGCCGGTGACCGCGTCACCGCGACGCAGGCCGTACTTCTTGACCTGGGACATCGACACGTAGACGTCGTTCGGGCCGGAAAGGTAGCCGGTGGTCCGGACGAAGGCGTAGTTGTCCAGCACGTCGATGATGCCGGCGACCGGGACGAGCACGTCGTCCTCGTTGACCTGGGGCTCGCGGCCACCGGTCGTCTCGGTGCCCTCCGGCCGGTCGTTGCGGCCCCGACGGCGGTCGCGGAACCGGCTACGACGGCTGCGACGGCCACCGCCCTCGCCGTCGTCGTCCATGTCGTCGTTGCGGTCGTTGTTGCGGTCGCCGTTGCGGTCACTGCCGCGTTCGACGTTGCGCTCGTTGTTCCGGTCTCCGTTGCGCTGACCGCGCTCGGCCCGGTCGTTGCGCTCGCCCCGTTCGGCGCGGTCACCACGTTCGGCGCGCTCGCCCCGGTCACCACGCTCGGCCCGGTCACCACGCTCGGCCCGGTCACCACGCTCGGCGCGCTCGGCCCGGTCACCGCGCTCGGCCCGGTCACCACGGTCAGCCCGTTCCCGGCCACCACGGGCCTCGCCCCGCTCGGCCCGATCGGCCCGCTCAGCGGTCTCCGCCGCCGGCTCCTCGGCCTTCGGCTCGGCAGTGGTGGTGGTGGCAGCGGTCGCCGCGGCGGCACGGTTGGACCGACGAGAGGAACGCTCACGCCCGGTCGGCTCGGCGGTCGCCGGCTGGGACTCGTCCGCGCCACGCCGCTCGGCGGTGTCGCGCACCTCGGCGCGTACCTCTTCGCGCGCCGGAGCGGCCGCGGCCGCGACCTCGGCCCGGGGACGCGGCGGGCTACCCGCGGCAGCGCCGCCCTGTCGCTCGGAGATCGCGCTGATCAGTTCGCCCTTGCGCATCCGGGCGGTACCGGAGATGCCGAGCGACGCGGCCAGGCTCTGCAGCTCCGGCAGCAGCATCGCCGACAAGCCGGTGCCAGTCCGGCGGCGACGGACGGGACCCGCGGTGGCTTCGCCAGCGACGTTGGAAACATCCGACGTCACGTCGGTGGTGTCGCTCAATGGATTCCTTCCCTCGATAAGGCCGGGGCTACCCGGGATCGACTAACAAGGTGGCCGGGCGGCCTCGGTACACCCGCCTCGCGTCGCGCGTAACGGGAGTCTTAACACAGCAGCCGGTTTTCCCGACTCACCAACGTCGGTGAGCAGTCTTCGCCGTCTGCGGCGACCGGTTGGAAAAACTGCGGTGCGGCGTGGGCCTAGGCAAGGGTGAGACGGGCTAACCGCCGAAAGCTTCGGGGGTGCACCGACCCGCAGGAGATCGCATGCTTCGCGGCTGTGCTAAGTCTAGAGCGTAATCAACTCTTCCGACCTGCGGCAACAGGGTCCCGCTCGGCGTGTCCAAGTCTAACCCTATCAACCAGGGCGCCGGTCACGTCTACTGGCAACAACCGAACCGACCAGCCGATTCCCGGGTCGAACTCCTCCGGCACCGTGGACAGGGCCAGCACGGTCGGACCGGCCCCACTGACCACCGCCGCCACACCTGCCTCTCGCAACGCCGTGACCAGGGCGGCTGTTCCAGGCATGCCGGTCGCCCGGTAGTCCTGGTGCAACCGATCCTCGGTGGCGGGGAAGAGCAGCGACGGGTCCACGGTGAGCGCGTGCACGAGCAGTGCGGCCCGTCCGGCGTTACGCGCCGCGTCGTGGTGCGGCACCGTGGCCGGCAACGCCGCCCGGGCCACCGCCGTGAGCCCACGTTCCTCCGGTACAAAAAGAACGGGCGTGACGGCGGCGGACGGCCGCAGCGTGACCGCACGTGCCCCGTCAGCCGGGTTCGTCACAGCGGCATCAGCGGCATCAGCGGCCTCAGCGGCCACTGCGTTCACACTCGCCACGCCGGCCATGCCGGCCACGGCCGGAGCGGTGGTTTCGGTCCAGGCGATGGTGAAACCGCCGAGCAGGCAGGGCGCCACGTTGTCCGGGTGTCCCTCGATCTCGGCCGCCAGCCGCAGCGCGCCCGCGTCGTCGAGCCGGTCCGCGCCGTCGGCGACCAGCGCCCGCGCCAACTCGACACCCGCGACGATCGCCGCCGACGAGGAACCTAGGCCACGGGCCTGCGGTATGCCGTTCACGCAGTCCAACGCGAGTCCGCGCGGCTGACCGCCGAGCAGGTCGAAGGTGGCGCGCATGGCCCGTACCACCAGGTGGGTGTCGTCGTCGGGGAGTTCGCCGGCACCGGCGCCGGTCACCGTGACCTGGCAGCCGCCAGCGGTCACCCGGGCGCTGACCTGGTCGTGGAGCGCGAGCGCCAGGCCGAGCGAGTCGAAGCCCGGTCCGAGGTTGGCGCTGGTCGCGGGCACTCGGACCCGGACCGGCTCGGAAACGAAGGACAACCCCATCCGGTCATGCTAGAGCGGGCGGCCGGCAGGTCTGCCGGACGCCCGCAGGGTGATCAGCATTCGGACGGCGGTTCGCCGTTGCTACTCGTCAGGGTCGGCCGGCGCCGGCGGTACGGCGTCGTCCGGCTGCGCCGGCTGTCTCGGTTGCCGCCCGACGCTGCGCAGTGCCAGCCGTAGGGCGTACTCGATCTGGGCGTTGACGCTTCGTAGGTCGTCGGCGGCCCACTTGGCGATCGTGTCGTACACCTGCGGATCGAGTCGGAGCAGGAGTTTCTTGCGTTCGGCCATCAGCCGGACCGCCTCTAGCTGTAGAGAGACCCGGCGTTGACCACCGGCTGGGCTGCCCGGTCTCCGCAGAGTACGACGAGCAGGTTCGCCACCATCTGCGCCTTGCGTTCCTCGTCCAATTCGACCACGTGCTCCTCGCGGAGCCGCTCCAGGGCATTGGAGACCATGCCGACCGCGCCCTCGACAATCTTGAACCGGGCTCCGACGATTGCGCTCGCCTGCTGACGGGCGAGCATCGCCTGGGCGATCTCCGGAGCGTAGGCCAGGTGGGTGGTACGGGATTCGAGCACCTCGACCCCGGCCATTTCGGAGCGTTCCCGCAGTTCGTGGGTGAGTTCCTCGCTCACCACGGCGCTGTCGCGCAGGCTGGCCCGACCGGAGTCGTGTGCCTCGTACGGGTAGCTGGTGGCGAGATGGCGGACCGCCGTCTCGGCCTGGACTGCGACGTACTCGACGTGGTCGTCAACGGCGAAGACGGCCTTGGCCGCGTCGACCACCCGCCACACCACGACGGCCGCGATCTCGACCGGGTTGCCGTCGGCGTCGGAGACCTTCAGCCGGGCGGTTTCGAAGTTGCGTATGCGCAGCGTCACCTGGGTGCGGGCGGTCAGCGGCCAGGTCCAGTGGAAGCCGGCGTCCCGGATGGTGCCAACGTATCGGCCGAAGAACTGGACCACCTGGGCGTTGTTGGGGTTGACGATGGTGAATCCGGTACCGATCATCGCGAGGACCACGACGTAGCTGGCCGCGCCGGCGATCACCGCCGCATCGCTGGCCCCGGTGGCGGCGATGGCACCGGCCGCCGCGCCGGCGAGCAGCACCAGCAACGCGACCATGGCGAATCCGGACATTCGGTAGACCACTCGCTCCATGACATCTCCTTAGTAGCAAAGTGATATCACTAAGATAGCGATCCATCGACCGTGGAGCAAGGCGGAACGAACGGCGACCGCTACCCGACAGCGTCCGCCGGCACGACGGCGTCAGCATTGGAGAGGGAGAGCCGGCGGGTGGCGATCCGCCAGCCGATCGCGTACACCAGGGTGACCAGGCCACAGCCGGCGAGCACCACCCGCTCGTCAACGTGGTCCACCACCGCGGCGACCGCGAGCTGGCTGATCGAGATGGCGAACGTGGCCAGCATCAGGTCGGTGGCGAAGACCCGGCCGCGCAACCGGTCGGGCACCTCGCCCTGGAGCGCGAAATTGGAGAGCACCCAGTTGCTGCCACCGGCGAAGTGGGCGACGAAGACCAGCGCCAGGACCAGCGGGAACCAGTTGACCACCGACGCGCCGAGATAGGCCAAACCGTAGCCGGACATCGACAGCGCCAGCCCCGGCAGCAACCAGGACCGCCGGTTCAGCACCCGACGCATCAGCACCGGACCGGCGACCGACCCGGCGCCCCGAGCGGCGAAGAGCAGCCCGGCGCCGACCGCACCCACCCCGTACACGCCGGCCAGCAGCGGGAAGACGGTGAGCACGCCGTTGCCCAGCCCGACCGCCGACTTGACCGTCACCAGGGCCCGCAGCCGTGGCCGGGCGGAGATGTAACGCAGCGCCTCACCCAGCGCCGCCCAGCCCCGCTGTGCCGGCTCGGCGTGGTCGCGGGGCACCTGCAACGGGCGGCGGATCAGCGTGGCCAGGCCGGCGGCCACGGCCAGTGCCGCCGCCGCGATCCAGAAGCAGGCGTACGGACCGACGGCCTGGCTGAGCACCCCGCCGAGCGAGGCCCCGACGACCGCCATCGTGCCCCAGGCGGCTCCGGCGACCGCGTTGCCGGCCGCGAGATCCTCCGGCGCCAGCACGTTCGGCAGGGCCGCCTGTGCGGCAGGCGAGTAGAACGCCTTCGACACCGCCACCGCGCCGACCGCGACCAGGGCCAGCCAGGCGGTGCCGGCATCGCGTACCGCGAGCAGCAGCAGGATCGCCACCAGCGCGCACAGGTTCGCCACCATCATGATCTTCTTGCGGTCGAGCCGGTCGGCGATCATGCCGCTGTACGGCAGCATCAGCGCGGTCAACCCGGTGTCGACGGCCAGTACCAGCGCGCCCCATACCCCACTGCCGGTGAGCTGTGGCAGCAGCACCAACAGCGGCACCATGACAAACCAGTCGGCACCAAAGACCACAAGTTGCGCGCAGAACAGGTTCCGGAAGTCACGGTTTCGGGCGAGGACCCGCAGTGGAGACGACGACACGTTCCCGGACCCTACTCCCGCACCGAACCCGGAAACGCGTCGTCCCGGACCAATGGATCATCGGCCCGGGACGACGCTGTGCTGACGCCTGGTTGACGCCTACTCGGTCGGCGGCAACGGCGAACGCTTGGTCCGCGGCAGCCGCAGCACCTCGAACTGGTCCGTACCGTCGATCAGCGCGCCGGACGGCCGAGCGGCCGGTTCGGAGGCGGAGGTGCCCGCCGCCGGAGCGGAGGTGGCCGCCGACGATCCGGCCCCCGCCACACCCGCTCCGACCAGCACCGGCTCCCGCTCCAACCCGGTCGGGGCGATGTCGCCCACGCCCTGGCCGCGCCGCTGTCGGCGCCGCTCCTTCCGGCCCTCGACCATCGTGTAGAGGGTCGGCACCAGCAGCAGCGTGAGCAGGGTGCTGCTGAGCAGACCACCGATCACGACCACGGCGAGCGGCTGGGAGATGAACCCGCCCTCGCCGGTCAGGCCGAGCGCCATCGGCAGCAGGGCGAAGATGGTCGCGATGGCGGTCATCAGGATCGGCCGCAACCGCCGCCGGGCCCCCTCGACCACCGCGTCCTGAACGCTCAGTCCCTGTTCCCGGTACTGGTTGATCAGGTCCAGCAGGACGATCGCGTTGGTCACCACGATGCCGACCAGCATCAGTGCCCCGATCAGCGCCGGCACGCCCAGCGGCGTACCGGTGACCAGCAGCAGGATGATCGTGCCGGTGGCCGCGAACGGGATCGAGACCAGCAGGATCAGCGGCTGGATCAGGCTCCGGAAGGTCGCCACCATGATCACGAAGACGATCGCGATCGCGGCGAGTACGGCAAGTCCCAGGTCAGCGAAGGCGTCGGCCTGGTCCGCGCTGACACCGCCGAGGGTGAAGGTCGCCCCCGGTACGTCCAGCGCGTCCAGCTTCTTGGTCAGCTCGGCGCTGGTGGCACCGAGGTTCGCACCGGTGGCCGTACCGGTGACGGTGACGCTGCGTTCGCCGTCGATCCGGGTCACCGAGACCGGACCGGCCACCTCGTTGACCGTGGCGAGGTCACCGAGCTTGACCGGGCCGACCGGGAGCGCCTTGAGCTGGTCCACCGTGGCCGGAGCGGCACCGAAGCGGAGCACCACGTCCTGCTGGTCGTTGTCGAAGGTGACCTGTCCGAGCGGGCTGCCCCGGAACGACTGCGCGACGAGCTGCCCGACGGCCGCCTCGGAGAGCCCGAACTGGGCCGCCTTGGCCCGGTCCACGGCCACGTCGATACGGGGCGCGCTGTCGGCCAGGCCGGACTCGATGTCCTCCACACCCGGGGTGTCGGCCATCGCCTGCCGCGCCTGCTCGGTCGCACGGGCCAGTACGTCGTTGTCGGACGCCTGCACGACCACCGCGACCTGGTTGGTCGACTGCCCGCCCCCGCCGAAGGTGATCTCACCGGCGTTGCTCAGCTTGTCGAACTCGGCCCGGAGGGTGTCCTTGAGCGGGCCGGCCTCGGTGCCCTCCTTCAGCGCGACGGAGAAGCTGGCGTTGGCCGCGCCGCCGCCGCCCTCCCACGGGTTGCTCCCGCCCCCGGCGGTCACCTGGTACGTCTCGATTCCGTCGTGCCGGGCCAGGATCCCCTCGATCTGCTTGGCCGCCGCGTCGGTGGTGGCCAGGCTGGTGCCGACCGGCATCTTCTGGCTGATGCTGATCGTGTCCTGGCCGGAGTCGTCCAGGAAGTTGGTCTTGAGCTGGGTGGCGAGGCCACCGGTCGCGAAGAGCACCACCAGCCCGATCAGCAGCGTCGCCACCCGGCGCTTGGTGGCGAACCCGATCAGCGGCAGGTACGCCCGCTGCAACGGGCTACGCAGTTCCTTCTCCTCGGCCGCCGCCCGGACCGCCGCCTCGCCCTCGCCACCGGCTGCCGGCTTGAGGAACCAGTACGCCAGCACCGGGATGACGGTCAGCGACACCAGCAGGGAGGCGAGCAGCGCCACCGTGACGGTGATCGCGAACGGGGCGAAGATCTGCCCGACGAAACCACCGACCAGCGCGATCGGTGCGAAGACCGCGACCGTGGTGAGGGTGGAGGCGGTCACCGCGCCGGAGACCTCACGGACACCGGTGATGATCGCGTCGCGCTTGTCCTCGCCGTACCCGAGGTGTCGTTTGATGTTCTCCAGCACGACGATCGAGTCGTCCACGACCCGGCCGACCGCGATGGTCAACGCGCCGAGGGTGAGCAGGTTGAGCGAGTAGTCGCCGATCCAGAGGGCGATCAGCGCGACCAGCACGGAGAGCGGGATGGAAACCGCGGTGACCAGGGTCGACCGAACCGACAGCAGGAACACCAGGATGACCAGGACCGCCATCACCAGGCCGAGCAGGCCCTCGGTGGTCAGGCTCTCGATCGACTTCTCCACGTACGGCGCCTGATCGAAGACCACCGCCATCTCGGAGCCGGACGCCTTGCCGAGGTCGGCGAGCTTCTCCCGGATCTCGTGCGAGATCTGCACCGCGTTGCCGTCCGGCGACGCGGTGACCTGGATGCCGAGGCTCTCCTTGCCGTTGGTCCGGGTGAACGCGGTCGCCGGGGCGACCTGCTGCTCGACGGTGGCGATGTCGCCGAGCTTGGCCGGGGCGGCACCGGGGTTGGTCGGGCTGACGAAGATGCCGCGCAGTTCCTCGATGGTGGCGATCCGGGAGCCGATCTGGACCGTACGCGCCTGGGCGCCCTCGACCAGGGTGCCGGCCGGGATGGCGACCCCGTTGGCCTTGAGAGCGGTGCCGATGGCGGTCGGCGCGATGCCGGTCGCGGCGAGCTTGGCCGGGTCGGGAGTGATCACGACCTGCTGCTCGGGGGCACCGGTGACCTCGACCGTGCGTACCCCGTCGATGCCCTCGAGTTCGGGTACGACCGTGGTCCGTAGCCGCTCGACCAGGGCCTGCTTGTCCCCGTTACCGCTGGCGGCGAGCACCACCGCCGGCAGGTCGTCGGTGCTGCCGGCGAAGACCAGCGGGTCGACGCCCTCGGGCAGCTGGGTGCTGATCCGGTTGAGCGCCGTCTCCATCTTGTTGACGACACTGTCGAGGTCGATGCCGAACTCGTACTCGACCTGGACGGTTGCCGCGCCTTCCCGGGAGGTCGAGGAGACCTTGGTCAGGCCGGCGATTCCCTGGATGCTGTTCTCGATCGGCTCGGCGACCTGCGCCTCGACGATCTCGGGCGAGGCGCCCGGGTAGCTGGCAACGATGAAGGCCGCCGGGAACTCCAGCGACGGTAGGAGTTGCTGCTTCAGCGAGGGGACGGCGAACAGCCCGAAGCCCGTGATCACCACCGCGATGAGGGCGACCAGCCCTCGGTTGGCGAGACTGAGTCTGGCAAACAACGACATGGGCGAGCTCTCCTGGGGAAAGTCAGGGCGCGACACGAATATTTTGCCTGATACGAACAATTAGCCTGAGGTCGGGGGTGCCTGCTAACGTCCGGTGGCCAGTGGCAACGACCTCGGTCACCGCCACCACCGCGACGACAGGGAGGCGGGCGAAGCGTTGACCGACCGGGCCCGACTCATGGCGGCCATCATGGATGGTCAACGTCGGATGCAACATCTGCTCGCCTCGGAGCGCTCCGATCCACTCCTCTCGCTCCACCTGACCCTGCCGCAGCTGAAAATACTGCTGCTGCTCTCGTCGCGCGGCAGCGCGTCCGGCCGGGAACTCTCCGACACCGTCGGGGTCAGCCTCGCGACCATGACCGGCATCGTGGACCGCCTGGTCGGACAGGATCTCGTCGTACGGGGTGAGGACCCGCGTGACCGTCGAGTTCGCCGGGTCGAACTGAGTCCGGCCGGCCGCACCCTCATGGAGGGCATCGTCACGGCCGGGAACGCGCGGATGCAAAGCATCCTCAGCCGGCTCTCAGTAGACGAACTGGCAATCGTCGAACGGGCTACCGCCCTGATAGCGGCCGCCGCCGAGGACGAACGCGACGCCGAGCGGTAACCCGGCGAGCACCGACCGGTCAGGCCAGGTCGAGCGCGCGGGCGGCGGCGATCACGTCGTTGCGGATCGTGATCGGCGAGGGGGCGGTGGAGATCGCCCACTCCGGATCCTTCAGGCCGTGCCCGGTGACCGTGCACACGATCGTCGAGCCGGCCGGCACCGTACCCGCCTCGGCCTGCTGGAGCAGGCCCGCCACGCTCGCCGCGCTGCCCAACTCCACGAAGGCGCCGACCTCACGGGCGAGCAGCCGGTACGCCGAGAGGATCTCCCGGTCGGTCACCGCCGCGATCAGCCCACCCGAGGCGTCCCGCGCGTCCAACGCCCCGGTCCAGCTCGCCGGGTTGCCGATCCGGATCGCGGTGGCGATGGTGGACGGCTCCCGTACCGCCTCGCCGTGCACGATCGGCGCGGCGCCGGCCGCCTGGAAGCCGTACATCTTCGGGTGTCGGGTGGCGTTGCCGGCCGCCACGTCCTCCCGGTAGCCCAGCCAGTACGCGGTGATGTTGCCGGCGTTGCCGACCGGCAGGCAGTGGATGTCCGGGGCGTCACCGAGCGCCTCGACGATCTCGAACGCGGCGGTCTTCTGGCCGTGCACCCGGTCCGGGTTGACCGAGTTGACCAACGCCACCGGATAGTCCTGGGAGAGCTTGGAGGCGAGTGCCAGGCAGTCGTCGAAGTTCCCCTCGACCTGCAACAGCTTCGCCCCGTGCACCAGCGCCTGGGCCAGCTTGCCCAGCGTGATCTTGCCCTGGGGCACCAGCACCGCGCAGCTCAGTCCGCCCCGGGCCGCGTACGCGGCAGCCGAGGCGCTGGTGTTGCCGGTGGAGGCGCAGATGATGGCCTTGTTGCCGACCTCGACCGCGCGGGAGACCGCCACGGTCATCCCCCGGTCCTTGAACGAACCGGTCGGGTTGGCGCCTTCCACCTTCAGGTAGACGTCACAGCCGGTACGGGCGGAGAGCACCGGCGCGGGCAGCAGCGGGGTGTTCCCCTCGTGCAGCGTGACGACCGGCGTGGCGTCGGTGACCGGCAACCGGTCCCGATAGGTCTCGATCAAACCCCGCCACATGTCGCTCTCCTCGTCGAGGTGCTGCCGCCGCACGGGACGGACACCGGGTGAAGGTGGGTCAAGCGTGACCCAGGGTGCCGGTCCTCGCGCCCGCGCGCCCATCGTTACCCACCTGGCGGGACACCGACTCAGACACCGCCCTCGACCCGCAGCACGCTGGCGATCGAGCGGACGATGTCGAGTCCACGCAGTTCCTCGACGGTCGCGGCGAGCGCGGCGTCCGGCGCGGCGTGGGTGACGATGACCAGGATCGCGTCGACGCCCCGGGCCGCCGGGGTCGCGCCACCGGAGCTCGACGCCGACGCCTGGCGGACGGTGGCGATCGACACCTCGTGCCGGGCGAAGACCCCGGCCACGGTGGCGAGCACACCGGCGCGGTCGGCCACGTCGAGACTGATGTGGTAGCGGGTGACCGCCTCCCCCATCGGCCGGATCGGCAGCGCCGCGTACGAGGACTCGCTCGGTGTCCGTACGCCGGCCAGCCGGTTGCGGGAGACCGCGACCACGTCGCCGAGGACGGCGCTCGCGGTGGGCGACCCGCCCGCTCCCCGGCCGTAGAACATGAGCTGCCCGGCGGCGGCCGCCTCCACGAACACGGCGTTGAAGGCGTCCCCGACGCTGGCCAGCGGGTGGCTGCGCGGGATCATCGCCGGGTAGACCCGGACGCTGATCGACTCGGTGCCGGTGGAGTCCGGGCCGCGCGAGGCGATGCAGAGCAGCTTGATCGTGCAGCCCATGGCCTTGGCGCTGGCCACGTCGGCGGCGGTGACCTCGGTGATCCCCTCGCGGTAGACGTCGGCGGCGCTGACCCGGGTGTGGAAGGCCAGCGAGGCGAGGATGGCGGCCTTGGCGGCGGCGTCGAACCCCTCGACGTCGGCGGTCGGATCCGCCTCGGCGTATCCCAGCTCGGTCGCCTCGTCGAGCGCCTCGGCGAAGCCCGCCCCGGTGGCGTCCATGGCGGAGAGAATGAAGTTCGTCGTCCCGTTGACGATGCCGGTGACCCGGGTGATCGTGTCCCCCTGCAACGACTCACGCAGCGGGCGCAGCAGCGGGATCGCGCCCGCGACGGAGGCCTCGTAGTAGAGGTCCGCGCCGCTCTCCGCGGCGGCGTCGTGCAGGGTGCCGCCGTCCTCGGCGAGCAGGGCCTTGTTCGCGGTCACCACGCTCTTGCCGGCCCGCAGCGCCTCGACCAGCCAGGTACGGGCCGGCTCGATGCCGCCGACCATCTCCACCACCACGTCGACGTCGTCGCGCTTGATCAGGCCGAGCGCGTCGGTGGTGAAGACCCCCGGGTCGACCGGGAGCCCGCCCCGGTCCCGCCCCTGCCGGCGGACCGCGATGCCGGCGATCTCCAACGGTGCGCCGATGCGGGCGGCCAGGTCGGCCGCCTGCTCATGCAGTAGCCGCACCACCTCGGCGCCGACCGTGCCACAACCGAGCAGCGCCAAGCGGAGAGGTCTTGTCATCCCACATCCAATGCCAGCAGATCGTCTTCGGTCTCCCGCCGGACGATCACGCGTGCCTCGTCGCCGCGGACCGCCACCACCGGGGGCCTCGGGACATGGTTGTAGTTGCTGGCCATGCTCCGGCAGTAGGCACCCGTGCCGGGCACGGCGAGAAGATCTCCGGGCTGTACGTCGGCGGGCAAGAATTCATCCTTCACCACCACATCCCCGGACTCGCAATGCTTTCCCACCACACGGGCGAGAATCGGCTCGGCGTCCGAGGCCCGGTTGGCCAGGGTGGCGGAGTACGAGGCGCCGTAGAGCGCGGTACGGATGTTGTCGCTCATCCCACCGTCGACGCTGACGTAGGTCCGCAGGCCATCGACGTCCTTGACGGTGCCGACCTCGTAGACGGTGAACACCGCCGGCCCGATGATCGCCCGGCCGGGCTCGAAGCTCAGGTGCGGCTTGGCCAGTCGCAGCCCCTCACACTCACCCTCGACGATCTTGTGGATCCGCTTCGACAGCTCGTGTGGGGTGGACGGGTCGTCCTGGGTCGTGTACGCGATGCCGAAGCCGCCGCCGAGGTCCAGCTCGGGCAGTTCGACGCCGCGGGCGTCACGGATCTGCGCCTGGAGGGCGAGCACCCGCCGGGCCGAGACCTCGAACCCGCTGGTGTCGAAGATCTGCGACCCGATGTGCGAGTGCAGCCCGCGCAGCTCCAGCACGTTGTCGTCGAGGATCCGGAACGCGGCGGCGGCGGCCGCCCCGCCGGCCAGCGAGAAGCCGAACTTCTGGTCCTCGTGCGAGGTGGCGATGAACTCGTGCGTGTGCGCCTCGACCCCGACGGTCACCCGGATCAGCACCCGGGGCCGGACCCCACGCTCCCGGGCCAGCTCGGTCAGGCGGTCGATCTCGTCGAACGAGTCGACGATGATCCGGCCCACCCCGGCGTCCAGCGCCCGGGTCAGCTCCGCCACCGACTTGTTGTTGCCGTGGAAACCGATCCGCTCGGCCGGCATGTCGGCGGCGAGCGCCACCGCCAGCTCACCGCCGGAGCAGACGTCGAGGTGCAGCCCCTCCTCGGCGATGATCCGTACCACCGCCTTGCAGAGGAACGCCTTGCCGGCGTAGTAGACGTCCTCGTCAGCGAAGGCGGCGCGGAAGTCCCGGCAGCGCGACCGCAGGTCGTCCTCGTCGAGCACGAAGAGCGGCGTACCGAACATCTTGGTAAGCACGCCGATCCGCAGGTTGCCGACGGTCAACTCACCGTCTTCGTCGCGGGTCACGGTCCGCGGCCACAGTTGCGGCAGGAGGGCGTTCACGTCCTCGGGCGTACGCAGCCAGGCGGGTCCCCGGTTGCCGAGGTCGCCGTGCAGCGCCCCCGCCTCGTGAGCACGCATTTCCGTTACATCCTCTCCGGGGCCGAGACCCCGAGCAGTTCCAACCCGTTGGCGATCACCGTGCGGGTGGCGTCGTTGAGCCAGAGGCGGGCCCGGTGCAGGTCGGTGATCTCCTCGTCGCCCTGCGGCAGGACCCGGCAGTTGTCGTAGAACCGGTGGTAGGAGAGCGCCACCTTCTCCTCAAGGAAATGCGCCAGCTTGTGTGGTTCACGCAACGCGGCGGCATTGGCCACCACGGCCGGATACTCGGCGAGCGCCTTGAGTAGTTCGTTCTCCTTGTCGTGGTCGAGCAGCTCGGGGCGGAACGCGTCGGCGTCGCCCCGGGTCAGTCCGACCTCGGCGGCCTGCCGGCTGACACCGGCGGTCCGGGCGCCGACGTACTGGACGTAGTAGAGCGGGTTGTCGCTCTTGGCCCGGGTCCAGAGTTCGACGTCGATGTCGATCGGCGAGTCGCTGGAGTAGCGGGCCAGGGCGTACCGGGCGGCGTCCACTCCGATCGCCTCGACCAGGTCCTCCAGCGTAACCACGGTGCCGGCCCGCTTGGACATCCGGACCGGCTGGCCGTCGCGGACCAGGTTGACCAGCTGCCCGATCAGGATCTCCAGGTTCTGGTCCGGGTCGTCGCCGAAGCAGGCCGACATGGCCTTCATCCGCCCGATGTAGCCGTGGTGGTCGGCGCCGAGCATGATCACGACCCGGCCGAAGCCCCGCTCCCGCTTGTCGAGGTAGTAGGCGCAGTCGGCGGCGAAGTAGGTCCACTCGCCGTTCGACTTGCGCAGCACCCGGTCCTTGTCGTCACCGAAGTCGGTGGTCCGCAGCCAGGTGGCGCCGTCCAGCTCGTACGTCCGGCCCTGCTCGGTCAACCGGGCCAGCGCGAGGTCCAGCTCACCCCGGTCGTGCAGGTCCTTCTCGTTGAAGTAGACGTCGAACCGGACCCCGAACTGGTCGAGCGAGGAGCGGATCTCGTCGAACATCAGCGCGACGCCCTCGACCCGGAAGACCTCCTGGGCGGCCGCGTCCGGCCGGTCGAGCACGTCCGGGTGCAGCGCCCGGACCGCGTCGGCGATCTCGGCGATGTACGCCCCGCCGTAGCCGTCCTCGGGGGCCGGTTCACCCTTCGCCGCGGCGAGCAGCGAACGGGCGAACCGGTCGATCTGCGAGCCGGCGTCGTTGAAGTAGTACTCCGTGGTCACGTCGGCACCGGTGGCCCGGAGCAGGCGGCTGAGCGCGTCGCCGACCGCCGCCCACCGGACCCCGCCGATGTGCACCGGCCCGGTCGGGTTCGCCGAGACGAACTCGAGGTTGATCCGCTCACCGGCGAGGGCGTCGCTACGTCCGTACTCCCGGCCGGCCTGGACCACGACGCGGGCCAGCTGCCCGGCGGCGGCCGCGTCGAGACGGATGTTGAGGAAGCCGGGTCCGGCGATCTCGACCGATTTGATGCCGACCGCACGGGTCAGCTCGTCGGCGAGGCCCGCCGCCAACTCACGCGGCGGCACCCCGACCCGCTTGGCCAGTTGCAGTGCGAGCGTCGAGGCGTAGTCGCCGTGCTCAGGATTGCGGGGTCGCTCCAGGGTCACCGACTCCGGCAGTACGGAGGGGTCGAGCCCACGGGAGATGAAGACCGCCTGGGCGGCGGTACGGACGACCTCGGCGAGATTGGCGGGAGTCACCGAAACATGTTACCGGGGGTAGACTCAGTCACTCGGCGGACACCCTGCGCCTTTGTGACCCGCCACCCCCTGACCGACCGACCTGACGAGGCACCATGAGCATCAGCACCCAGGGTGGCGATCAAAGCCGTCCGTCCGTGGTCAGCACCGGTAAGAAGCCGGCGGCCGGTGGGAAGCCGGCAGCGGGTGGCAAGCCAGCGGCCGGGAACTCCGGTGGCGCTCGCCCCGGCGGAGGAGGTCGGGGCGCGGGTGGCGGCGGCAAGGGCCCGCGTAAGCCGATCGCCCCGGTCAAGGTCAGCCAGGGCCGCAACTGGGGCCCGATCGCCCTCTTCGTCGCCGTCGGCGTGCTCGCCGTCGGGATCATCGGCTGGGGTGCCTTCGCCGTGTTCCAGGGTGCCAAGCCCTGGGCGGAGCAGGCGGCCGGCATCGACGGGATCAAGAACTACCGGGAGTCGTCCGACAAGTCCCTGACCGCCTCGGAACACGCGTGGGGTCCGCTGACCTACTCGCTCACCCCGCCGGTCGGCGGCAAGCACAACTTCAACTGGCAGAACTGCATGGGCGACGTCTACGACGCCCCGATCGCCAACGAGCACGCGGTGCACAGCATGGAGCACGGCGCGGTCTGGGTCGCGTACCGCAGCGGCCTTCCCGCCGACCAGGTCTCGAAGCTGGCCGAGAAGGTGCGCGGCAACGAGTACATGCTGATGAGCCCGATCGACAACCTGGACAAGCCGATCTCGCTCCAGGCGTGGGGCTACCAGCTCAAGGTCGACAACGCGGACGACGGCCGGATCGACACCTTCATCCGGGCGCTGCGCACCAACGCCACGATCGAGCCGAACGCGACCTGCTCCGGCGGTATCACCGCGACCGGCACCACCCCGCGTGACCTCGGCAAGGACGGCGCGCAGCAGTAGTTAGGAACCCGATGGGCGCATCAACCCGCTCCGACGCGCCGGCTCAGGCCGGCGCGTCGGGCGCCGGGGTCCCGGACCCCGAGGAGTTCGAGTACGACGGCGTCGAGGGCGGTGACGACAACGTCGACGACCCGGGCGACGACCCGGGCGACGACTCGGCCGTCGGCGAGGGCCGCCGCCGGTTCAGTACCGGTTGGGTGACGATCGCGCTCGTGGTGGGCCTGGCCCTCGGCGTCGCGGTTGGGCTGCTCATCCCGGGCCTGACCCGGCCGGGAGAGACCTCGGTCGAGGCCGGGTTCGCCCGGGACATGTCGACCCACCACGCCCAGGCTGTCGAGATGTCCCTGCTCGCCCACGAGAAGGCCACCGACCCGGACGTACGGACCCTGGGCGCGGACATCGCGCTCACCCAGCAGGGCCAGATCGGCACCATGCAGACCTGGCTGCGGAACTGGCACCTGACGCCGACCGGTTCCCAGCCCCGGATGGCCTGGATGCCCGATGGCGGTGGCACGATCCGCGACGGCCTGATGCCGGGAATGGCCACCGACGCCGAGCGGGCGCAGCTGCGCGCAGCCACCGGCCGGGACTTCGACGTCATGTTCCTCCGGCTGATGCTCAACCACCACCTCGGCGGCATCCACATGGCCGAGGCGGCGCTGGAGCTCTCCGACGACGAGCAGGTGCAGGCCCTCGCCGAGACCATGGTCGCCGGACAAAAGAAGGAAATCGCCGCGATTCAGGCACTGCTCGACAAACTAGGCGCCAAGTAGTCCCTTCTGGCCCGATACGCGGCGTTATGCCCGACTGTGCACTTTAGGGAGTTTTCTCCGCAGATATCGTGACCAGTCATGATCCGGGCTCGTTGCCCCAGACGTGGGGGTTGTTCTTAAAGACGCGCGACGTTCCGTCACCAGCTGGTGCCGGCGGCACACCATCGGCGGCGACGGCGCGGTGGCCGCTCGCCGGGGGCAGCGGTCAGGCCCGGCAGAGGCACTCAGCCGCGATCAGGAACTCGAGCTGATCGACGCGCTACGGGGCCGGTACCCGGACCAGTTCGGGCTCGACGATCCGCTCTGGACCCGGCAGAGCGTCACCGCCCTGATCGAGCGCCAGTTCGGGCTCACCATCGATCCCGGCATCGTCGGCGAATACCTGCATGCCTGGGGACTCGGACCACGGGAGCCCACCGACCGCGCCTGCGGCCTCTGCGTCGACGCGGTACGGATCTGGGTGCGCCAGGAGTACCCGGCGATCGTCCGCTCCGCCCAGGAGCACCGCGCCGAACTCTGCTGGCTCGGGCGTACCCGGCTGCACGGGGTGGCGCCGGCGGCGGACGTGATCTCGGCGATGTCCCAGCGGGGGCGGGTCAAATTCATGATCACGACACCGACGGTGGACCCGCCACTGCCCCGGGACTTCCTGCTCCGGCTGAGCGGGGCGGACGGACGGTTGGTGCACGTGGTGGTGGACGGGTCCTGGGGACGGGGCGAGTGGCCACGACGGCTTCCGCCGCGCATCGCGCCGTACGCGTTGCCTTCGTGTGGGCGTTCCTGATCCAGGTGGGGTTGGGGGCGGCGTACCCCACTCTGGGCGGTCAGGCCTGATCCCGTCGTGGGGCACGCCGCCCCCAACCGGACACGCTGTTCACGTCCGACGGATACCGATTCGGTGCTCGGGGCGGGTGTTTGCTACTCTTTCCCGGTCGCTGAGCCCCCGTAGCTCAGGGGATAGAGCACCGCCCTCCGGAGGCGGGGGCGCAGGTTCGAATCCTGCCGGGGGCACCAGGCAAGATCAGCACAAGAGGCCGCCGACCAGGGCAAACCTGGACAGCGGCCTTCTTCATGTGTCGGACTGTGTCCGGTGATCTACGGCCCTCAGCGGCCAGCCACGGCAAATACACGGCCAAGTTCTCGCGCCTTCCATGCCCGGTACCGCTCCAGTCCGCCGCCACTATCAAGCCTTGGTCGCCGGACTGGACATCACCGCCGATGCCGCTGGCCTGACGCTGTTCGCGACGGTGCGGCGCGCTGACGAGCCGGGGTGATCCCCGCAGTCGGCTTCGGGTTCGTCGCCGACGCAGCCTCGATCGTCAGTCGAGGCCTTCGATGATGCGGAAGTCGCGCTCGACGCCGTCAGCAAGTGCGGCCAGCGCCTCCTGGTAGGCCGCACTCGCATGTGCGGCGACCGCCTGTTCGAAGCTGTCGAACTCGATCAGGACGGTGCGCTCGGCGATTCCGGCGTCGTGTGCGACGACCCGGCTGCCGCGGGCGAGCAGCCGCCCGCCCGCGGCCTCGACGGCTGGACCAGCCAGCTTGTTGTAGGCAGCCAGCTTCTCGGGGTCCGCAATGGTGCGGTAGGCGCTGACCCAATAGCCCTTGGCCACGGTACCTCCTGTGTTCGGAATTGATGCTCAGAAGCATGCTCAGATCCATGGCCGGCGCGCTGTGGGTCAGCGAGCCGACGGAGACGGCGTCGAAGTCGGACGGCTTCGATCCTCAGCTTCCGGTTCGACTCGACCGGCCCAGGCCCGGCACACCGACTGGGGCTGTGATCGGATTGGTCTCGGGTGAGCGTCGGCGGGCGAGGGCGAGGCTGGCCATCGTCGTGATCGCCATCGCGGCGACGCCGACCAGCGCCGCGGTCGTGTAGGCGTCGTCGTTCGGGAAGAGGCGGCCCGTGGCGGTGCCGGCGGCCAGGACCAGACCGCCGATGGCGCTGCCCAGGGAGTACCCGACGCTGCGGACGACGTAGTTGAAGCTCATGGCGCTCGACGTCTCGCTCCTGGGGGTGACGGCCAGGATGACGCCGGGCATGGCGGCCGAGAAGCTGCCGACGCCGAAGCCCAGCACGCCCATGGCCGCGAGCAGTTCGGCCAGGTTGGACCGGGCGGTGGCGAACAGGACGAACCCGCCGCCGACGATGGCGGCGCTGCCGGCCAGGAGCAGGGGGCCGTCGATCCGTTCGCGGATCCGCGGCGTGAGCTTGCCGGCGACGAACCCCAGCACGGAGAACGGGATGAGGACCAGCCCCGCCACGAAGGTGGTCAGTCCGAAGCCGTAGCCGGCGCTGTGCGGCGTCTGCGCGTAGCGGGTAATGAGCGTGAGCAGGAGGTACATGCCGCTCCCGCCGACGAACATGGCGATGTTCGCCCCGGCGACCGCCGGGTGCCGTACCGCCCGGACGTCGACCAGGGGCGTCTTGGTTCGCAGTTCGGAAACGGTCCAGACGCAGAGCAGGAGTACGGCGGCGACGGCAACGGTCACCGCCACGGCGAGGTGTCGGCTCCACAGGCTCCTCTCGCCGGCCAGGAACAGGACGAGGAGCAGTCCACCCGCCAGGACGAGCGCACCGGCCACGTTCACGTGAGCGGAGCGGCCTTCGGGAGCTGCGGGCATGGAGTGCCACGCGGTCACGAAGGCGATGGCGGTGACGAGCAGGCCGAGGCCGTAGGCGGCCCGCAGTCCGCCGAACTCGGCGAGCAGCGCAGCCAGCGGGTAGCCGACGCCGGCTCCGATGATGGAGACCACTGAGATCAGGGCGATCGTGGCCGCGCTGCGCTCCTCGGGAAGATGGTCGCGGGCCACGCCCATCATCAGCGCCGTGAGACCGAGTCCGACGCCTTGGGCCGCTCTGCCCACGAGCAGCCAGGCGAACGGCAGCGGCAGCACGGTGAGCGCGCTGCCGACGACGACGATCGCCAGCGTGGCGAGAATCGTGGCCCGCCGGTGCGGACCGGCTCCGAGCCGGCCGAGGACGGGTGTGGCGACGGCGCCGCTGAGCAGGGCGATGGTCAGCGTCCACTGCGCGCTGTCGAGGGAGACGTGGAACGTGGTCGCCACGCTGGTGATGAGCGGCGTCCCGAGGCTGGCGACCGCCGCCACGACCAGGGCGATGAACATCAGGGCGGGGACCAGCAGACGTGCCTCGGAACGTATCAGGGCAGTGCTCATGGGCTGGTCATGAGCCTGGGCCGCGGTCACCGGTCCGACTCCTCTCGGGCGTGGCTTTCGAGCTCCGCCAGATGCAGCAGCGCCGGAAGGGCTGCTGCCAGGGCCTCGACCTCGTCACCGGTGAGTTCGTCGATCAACCGCGCGTACGCGTCGACGCCCGCCTGGCGTCGCGTCCGGACGTACGACGCGCCGGCCTCGGTCAGGCACACCAGCGTGACCCGCTTGTCGGACGGATCGCCCTTCCGCTCGACCAGCCCGGATTCCTCCATCACCCGGACCAGGACGGTCATCGCGGGCTGGGTGACACCCTCGGCCACCGCCAGATCGGTGATCCGTCGCGGGCCGGTCTTGTCCAGGGTGGCCAAGGTGGCGGCGGACGTCAGGCTCATGTCGCGGGGAAGGCGTCTCACGGCCCTGGTGGCCAGACCGTAGAGGGCTGACCCGATGGCATCGGAAGCGCCGTGCGCGGCGTCTCGGCGACTCACACCTGAAGCATAGCAGTTTTATATGAATCCTTTATGCATCTCCCGATCGGGGTTCGGTGATACCTGACCGACCTCCGGAGGCGGGGCGCAGGTTCGAATCCTGCCCGGGGCACGTGGCAGAACCGCAAACGCGCGACGCGACCGGGCGATCACTGATTGCGGAAGCCAGTTTCGCGTTCGAGTAGCGATTGAGGATGCCCCGGCCGTTCGGCCGGGGCATCCTTGCGATGGGTCGATGTACGGGCGCCGAACGAGCCCGGATCGCGGCTACCGAGCACCAATTGTGGTTGGCGTTTACGTGCCGGGCGGGCCGGCCACCATGCTCGCGCGCAGGAGTTGGTCGCGGACTGGTATCGCGTACCGCAGGTGAGTCATCCGTGCAGCCAGGCCAGCTATGCGGGCCAGCCTCTGGGTGGCTGGCCGACGCTGGCGATCGTATTCGTGCAGAGCCTGCTCGACCGTGAGCGTCTTGCGCAGGTGGGAGGCCAGCGCTACCGCATCGATGATCGCCTCGCACGCGCCGCGCCCCAGGTCGGGTGTCATGGCGTGGGCGGCGTCGCCAAGGAAAGCCACCGTGCCGCGCGTGAAGGACGGTAGCGGCGGCGTCACGTACACGTCGTGTCGCAGCACCGCGGACTCGTTGATCGCGTCCAGGACGGTATGGACCGGCGGCGCCCAGCGGCCGAACATTCCCCGTAGTTCGGCGACTTCCTCGCCCGGGCGGAACTGGCCCTCCGGTGCCGCCGCGGACGCGTACCAGTTGGTGCGACCGCCCTCCTGCGGTGTCACGCCGAACTTGAGGCCCCGGCCCCACACTTCCACGAACATGTCGGTGGGCATGTCTTCCACCACGCCGCGCCACGCCGTGCTGCCGGAGAATCGTGCTCGGTACGCCGGGCCGAACACTTTCTCGCGGGCTTGGCTGAACACTCCGTCGGCCACCACGACCAGATCGACATCACCCACCTCGGTAGCGTCGTCCACTGGATCGCCGGTCCGTAGCTCCACCCCGGCCTCCATCGCCGTCTCGTGCAGGATGGCGAGCAGTCCCGGCCGGGACAACAGGTAAACATGGTCGCCGGTGCGCCGGTGCAGCCGTTCGACGTCAATCGTCGCGATGCGGGAGCCGTCCGGACGAAGAAAGACCCCGGCTTGCTGTCGTCGCCCGGCCCGGCGGACCATGTCGCCGACGCCGATCGCGTCCAGCGCGCGCAGCGCCACGGGCCACATGCCGAGCGCCGTGCCCGTGATCGGCAGCCCCTTGTCCCGCTCCCGGACGGTGACCCTCCAGCGTGCGCGTCGCAGCGCGATCGCCGCCGTCAGCCCACCGATGCCCCCGCCAATGATCAACGCACGTCTCTCCATGTTCACCACGCTACAACACCTGTTGTTTTCCGACTACGGATGTTGTGAATCGAATAAGGTGTCGGCGTGCCATCCCGCGAAGAAAACCTGCTCGATGCCGCCATCGGCATCCTCGGAAACCAAGGCGTACGGGCGTTGACGCATCGCGCGGTCGACGCGGCCGCCGCGGTGCCAACCGGCTCCACAGCGAACTACTTCAAGACCCGCGACATGCTGCTCAGCGCCGTAGCCGACCGATTCGCCGACCGCGACCGCGCCACCTGGCAGGCGATCGCGGGCTTCGTCCGCCCCACCACCGCGGTCGAGCTGGCGGCTGCGCTCGCCGCATACGTGCACCGTGCGCTCGGCCCAGAGCGCGCCCTGACCATCGCCCGATACGGTCTGTTCGTCGAGGCCGCACTGCGCCCGGAACTACAGGGGCGACTTGCCGAGGCGGCCCTCTCGATCCGGACGTGGGGCACGGAGTGGCTGCGCGCGATCGGCTCCACCGACCCGGAGAGCGAATGCGCGGCAATCCTCGACTACCTGGACGGTCTCATCTTCCACCAGCTCACGTTTCCCGGTCCGGTCGACCAGTTGGAGGCGGCGATCACGCAGACGGTGAGCCGACTGTGCACCACTGCGGCGTGACCAGCGAACGGCCTGCGGAATGGCCAGACCATGCCTCACACAGGAGGCGAGGCAAGCAACCTCGACGGGCATCCGCATCTCGGCTACGTGCGTCGCGGCGGTCACGCAAGGCACCTTGTGGAGCCAGGCGACGACGCCTATCGTTCCGATGTATCGGCTCGATATATCGGCCTGGGGCTTCGCGGTCGCCCGGCTGACCCAGGAGGTGCGATGAGGTCGATCGACTACGACGCGGAGCAGCACCAGGACTACGCGCGCGGCCGCGCGCTCAACCAGCGGCAACTGGATGTGTGGATCAGCGCCTTCGAAGCGGTGCTGCCCGAGCGGCGTCCGCTGGCGGGCCTGGACGTCGGCTCAGGGACCGGCAGGTTCACCCCCGCGCTGGCCCAGGCGTTCGGGCCGGTCACCGGTGTCGAGCCGTCGGTCCGCATGCGCGAGGTCGCGCAGACGCAGTCCCAGCATCCGGATGTGCGATACCTGGCGGGCGCCGCCGAGGACATGCCGGTGCCGTCGGACAGCGCCGACTACGCGCTCATGTTCCTGTCCTGGCACCACGTCCAGGACAAACCCCGGGCAGCCCGGGAGCTGGCCAGGGTGCTCAGGCCCGGCGGGCGGCTGCTGCTGCGCGCGAATTTCAGGGACCACCATCCCCGGCCGTGGTGGCTGGAGCATTTCCCTCACGGCTACGAAAGGGACGCCTCGCTGTTCCAGCCACTGCACGAGGTCATCGCGACGTTCACGTCGGTCGGCTGGCGCGTTGCCAATTTCGACACGGTCACCGAACCGTCCCCGGGCACCTACGCCGACATGCTCGAACGGCTGCGCCTGCGCACCCTCTCGTTCTTCGCGCAGCTCAGTCCAGACGAGTTGGAGGCCGGCTTCCGCCGACTTGAGCAGGCCGTTGCCGCAAATCCCGACGCTCCAGCGCCGGTTTTTGCCGAGCCGCTACTCACGCTCGAACTGCGCTGACCAGGACGGTGGTTCTCCGGGCGTCTCCTGGGTCGCCCGGGGACGCCCGGAGTGGCAGCGGTTACGGCCGGTATCGGGCACAGTGCTTCAGCCAGAGCAACTCAAGGACCCCAGCAATACAGTTACGAGTGTCGCACTCCGGAGGCAGGGGTGCGCGGCGGCGCCGGTCCGGACGGCGCCGCCGCACGCTGTAGGGACGGTGAATGCTTGGCCGGCAACTGCACCCCGGCCCGCCGGGCCTCAGCTTCCTCAAACCGCCCGGGCATCGCCGCCCACCGGATCGGCCCGCCTTCACATTGCCGCTGAAGGACGGGCCGCCGAATGGGCGCCTTTACTCTCAGCTGAGGTTTACGATCAACTCGATCAACCGGAAGATCACCTGGGTCACGGATAGGCATCGCACCGCATCGCCCATGACCGCACTGCGGCTCGTTGCACGGCGACGACTACGGGGCGGCTTCAGCTTCGGCGTCCTTCGTCGCCGGACGCGATGTGGCTCTACCATTCGGGTTGCTCCTAACTAAGTCCTCGACCTGGGACTTCGGGGTAACGGGCGGGCGGCCGTAGGCGCGGCCGTCCGCCCTTGTGTGGGTACATACGTCCCCGTCTCATCCGGACCGACATGACCCTTCTTCAGGCCGCGCCAGGCGAGACATTCCAATCGTCCCAGTCACGCAATCCCTGGCCAAACGGCTCGCACCTACCTCGGCAGCGGCTTCATAGAGCGCCCCCTGCGGAGTGATGGGGAGGGTGTAGCGGCATTCGCAGATGTTTGTGGCGGCGTAACATCGAGGCTGCAGCGGAAAGTTAAGAGGAAAGAACTGCTAGGACCCCCATACCCCCGTTACCCCCAGACCCCTGGTCTCTCCGCTACAAAGGTGGATCGAATGTCGAAATCTTCTACCGTCGAGCCGACCGCCGAGGGCCGCCGCCTCCTGCGCCGGCTGGTCGAGCGGTCGAAGCGCACAGGCGGGGTGCAGCTCCCGCCCGGCTTCCTGCGCGACGACACACTCTCCGCAACTCCGCCGCTCGCCCACATGCTGCGCGGCGGGCAAGGCGGAGAGGTAAGACTGAAGCTGTACCTGACCATGACGATGCTCGCGGCGCGGCCGCCGCACGACATCAAATCCATCCCGGCGCGCACCTGGGCACGCGTACTAGCGTTGCCTGACCCCGAGGTCAACGGCGCCCGCCGTATCACCGACGCCCTCAACTGGCTCCAGGAAGCACGCCTGGTCAGGCTGGACAGCCGGCAAGGCATGCCCAAAGACGTCACCCTCTTGAGCCCATCCGGAACCGGCAAGGCGTACAGCTGGCGCGGCTCGTGGTATATCAGCATGCCGCTTGGCTTCTGGCAGAATGAGTGGGTTTACCAACTCTCCGGCAGTGCCGTGGGGTTCCTGCTCGTCCTACGCGACATGCGGAGCAACAAGACGGAGACCGACCCGCCCTGGCTCACGATGACTCAGAAGCAGCGGTACGGCTTCTCCGAAGACACCTGGACAAGAGCCTCCAAGGAACTGCGGGACCATAGCCTGCTGGTCGTACGCCGGAAGCCTCAGGGCAAGGAGTTCGATCACCGCCGTCTCCGCAACACGTACTGGATCAACATCGAGCGGCTCGACCGGGCCAACGAGCCGTTCATTCCGGCAGCGTGATTCATAATCAAAGCCGAAACCTGACCACATCAGCCTGATCGGCGCCTGGGGTGAACCTCTTGCGGGAGCCCAATCTAGGACCGCCTGGTCCTGATGCGGGTAGCAGGGCCACCTGTCGGATCAGCCCGGCAGCGGCACCGACGGCCAGGTTGACCGACTCGGTCTTTATGTCGTGGGCCGAGCCGTAGCACCGTCGAGAGCGTCAACGGCTGCGGCGGGCGGTTCACCGTGACCTTCAGCAGGGCACTCAGGTCGTGCATGGTGGCTCCGGTGCGGGCTCTGACTCGTCGGGGACATCCACCAGGATCGTCAGCGCCAGCATGGCGTCAACCGTCAGGTTCCGTCGCCACGCCTCACGAGCAAGCTGGTGCATAGCCGCGTAGAACTTGGCCTCAACGGTCAGGTCTTGAATCAGGCTCACTCACGCCCCCGAGGTGTCAACCGGCGCAGCCCTTCGATCAGGACGAAGATCTCCCGACGCGTAACAGCCTCGCCCTTGGCGTCCAACACGTAACCGGTCAGCCACACCCAGCCGGGATAGGTGAGCCTCTTGTCCACTGCGGTGATACGGAAGGTGAAGCCCTGCTCGCCGCCGAACTGGACGCTGGCCGCCTTGCCCACGACCACCAGGTCGCCCGGTTCAGGCCGACGGGCGGGCCTGGACTTGTTCGCCATGCTGGTTCCTGGCCTGATCGGAATGCCACGCGCGCAGTGCTCCCTTGAGCCGCTGTAACTCCTCGGCTTGGCGCAGGATGACCCCGTCCCGCCTACGCAGCTCCGCCGCGACATGAGCCACGTAGGCGCGCACCTGAGATTGGTTAAACCCCTTGAGTTGGTAACCGAACTCGACGTTTCCAGCCTGCTCGGGGGTCAGAATCAAGGGCGAGGCAGCTTCCTTGTACGACTCGCCGTTGATCCTGGGGCTCATCGGCACCCGAGCGACGTACCCGTTCATCGGGGACCCTTCCGCACGGAACGGAGCATGTAAACCTCGGCTTTGCGCAACCCGTCGCGCACCACGTGCACCTGCCGCTTTCTGCTGGCGGTGCCCCGCTGATTGATCTCGTACCCGTGCAGCCACAGCCATCCCGGTTGGGTTTCCTCGACACGGATGACCCGCAGGAAGATCTGGCCGTCCCCGTCGAAGTCACTGTTGGCCGCGCCGTTGATCAGGAGCGCGTCGCCGGGCTTGGGTTCAAGGCCGGGCATGAGGAGGGGCCTTGTGCTGGAGAGTGCTGGTGGTCGTCTCCCCGCAGGTGGGGCACCACCGGCTCTTGACCCGGAAGGCAAACAGTCCTGCGAGGAACCCCAGAAGGGCGCATCCAACGGCTGCACCGAAGATCGCCAAGATGACCTCCTTCTCAAAGGGGGACTCCGGCAACTGGTTGCCGCCAGCACTGGCCGGAGTCCCCCATCCGGGAGCGGCCGGCGGGGCGTGTTCGAGGCGGGTAACACGCACCACCAGCCCATGCCACCTGGGCGGTCACCCTATGACATGCTGTGCCCATCGTGCTACTGCCTATAGGAAAATGCAAGGTAGGCATTTGCCCCTTGAGCATCTGACTCCCCGGCTTGTCTGTGCATCTGCACGGCAGGGAGACTCGTACCAAGGACGGAGCGAAGGGGATGGACTTGTCGGCCAGGCGGCAACCACCAACAGTGCGACTACGCAGGCTCGCCGCTGAGCTGCGCGGCTTGCGCACAGACGCCGGCCTTACTCGCGAGGAAGTCAGCGAGCAGACCAATATCAACAGTGCGACGCTCTACCGCATCGAGACCGCCAAGGTCCGCCCGCAGCGACGCACCCTGCTCGCACTCCTCGATAAATACGGCGTAGCGGACGAAACCAGACGCAACGAGTTGATCGACCTCTCCAAGCAGGCCACGCAGCTTGGTTGGTTGCAGGCGTACGAGTCAGAACTTCCCGAGGAGTACACGGCCTACATCAGCTTCGAGGCCGAGGCGCGCGGCGTACGGAACTACGAAAGTCTGTTCGTACCGGGTCTGCTACAGACAGAGGACTACGCCCGCGCCGTCATCAAAGGTGCGCTACCGCTCGCCAGCGACGACGAGGTTGAGCGACGAGTTGAAGCACGCATGCAGCGGCAGGCGACGCTGACGAAAGACGACCCGATCAGGCTCTGGGCCATCCTCGATGAAGCCGTCCTGCACCGCGCCGTTGGCGGCGCCGAGGTGATGGCGAAGCAACTACACGCGCTGGTCGAGTCAGCGCGGCTGCCCCACATCACGCTCCAGGTCATTCCGTTCAAGGCCGGCGCCCACGCCGGTATGCCTGGATCATTTGTCGTGATGGACTTCCCGGACGCTGCCGACCCGGACCTGGTTTACATCGACAGCATGGCGGGTGACCTGTTCCTGGAACGTGAACCCGACGTACGTCGCTACAGCGTTATCTTCGAGCACCTTCGGGCCGTGGCACTCGACCCAGCCAGCTCCGTTCAGTTGGTCGAAGCGAGAATGAATGCGGTCGACACATAGAGATCAACGCTAGAAGGGGGGTCGAGGACATGAACGCCCCCGACCTTGGCAACGTGGTGTGGAAGAAATCGAGCCGCTCATCGGGCAACGGTCAATGCACAGAGATCGCTAGCTTCGGCAACCAGGTTGCCGTACGCGACAGCAAGGACCCCAACGGCCCGGTGCTGGTCTTCACCCCGGGCGCCTGGGCCACGTTCGTGATCTCGATCAGCAGCGAACGACGGTAGCGGGAAGACCCCGGGCAAAGCCGCTTCAAGCAGCTCCCATCGACGGACGACAGACAACGGCCCGTGACACTCGCACGGGCCGTTGTCGTATCCCAGGACGTACGGGGCCGGGATGCACTCGGGGCCGTCCGTGGGTGGCGCGTACGCCACCTCAGCTGCGCTGGACGTCCTTGACGTACACGATCCCTTCGTTGTTGGCCAGGTGGGCCGGGTCCAGCGGGGCGTAGCCGAACCAGGAAGACCTGCGAGGGGCCGGTTGCGGGTCAACGAGGGCGGCGGCCAGTTGGCGGGCGTCGACGACGTAGTGGTCCTCCGGGAGTGCGTACAAATGCCCTTCGATGGTGTCCGGCGGTGGGGTGTCCACTCCCTGGTGGCGGATCGTGCCGAGGGCCGTGGCCAGGAAGGCGTACTCCTCGCCCAGGTGGGCGCTGACGATCGCGCCGGCGCTCCACCACTCCAGCGGCAGGCCGCCCATCCGCATCGAGCTCTTGTCCCGCTGGAGATGAGCGTTGTGGGCGTGGACCAGCGTCGGGCCCCGCTCGGCGAGGGCGAGCAGGTTGGCTGCCATCATCGAATCCCGCAGCGCGCAGAGCCGCGCCAGGCGGCTCGGTGACGTGTCGGCCAACCAGTAGTGGTAGCGCAGCAGCCCCGTGGCGGTGCGCCCGTACAGGCGGGCCCGGTCCCAGTCCTCCCGCGAGGACGCCGCGATGAGGTACGGCGTCTGCACGTCGAGCAGTGCCACCAGGTCGTCGGCGAGCACCCGCACTTCCCTGACCTCGGCTGACTGCCCCACGGACCGGGACGGGTCCATCAGTCCGGCGGGATCGGTCCACCGGTCGTCAGCGCCGAGCACGCGGTCGAGCGTCTCCGCGGTGCAGGGGAGCAGATCCGCGTCCACCCAGGTCGCGAGGTAGCCGTGAAGTGCGGTGAGGGCCTGCCGGGGGCTCGCGGCGCCGGTCATCTCCAGCGGGCCGTCGAACCCGGCGAAACGCAGTTGCTCGGACGCCGGCCGGCCGTCGTTGTACGCGCGCATCCAGCCCACGAGTTCGCGGTTGGCCGCGGACGCGCCGAACCCGTGGCTGAAACCGCGTGCCATGACCTCGTCGAGGGTGCCGGTGCCCGAGGTGACGTAGTCGTCCACGACCAGGCCCATCATGCAGTCGCTCTCGATCGTGATCGTCCGGTATCCCTCCTCCTCGATGAGCTGCCGGAAGAGTTCGTTGCGCAGGCCGAGCAGGACGTCCTCGCCGTGGGTGGGCTCGCCCAGGGCGAGCAGCCGAGGTCGGGTCGGGAGCAGCCGCATGACGGAAGCGCTCTCGACAGGATGGGCGCTGTTCTTGACACCAAGAATCATGCCTTCAACGCTATCGTTGAACCGACGGTTGAGACTTTGTCGGCGAAGCCAGCAAGGCGATGCGTTGTAACCCTCAAAGCCACGTTCACCACGTCGGCGATCAACCGGGCCACGGCCGAGGACGGGCTGCGGCTCGTCGTGGGTCGGGCCGCCTCCGGCCGGGGGCGCTGTCGGCGCCGTGTCGGCGGGGTGTCGGTGACGTGTCAGCCGGCCGCCGCAGGCTGGGTGGCATGACAAATGACCTGGTGATCGAGGCCGAGGGCCTCGTGAAGAGTTTCGGGAAGACGAGGGCGCTCCAGGGCGTCGACCTCGCCGTGCCCCGGGGAACTGTGCTCGGCGTACTCGGTCCCAACGGGGCCGGCAAGACCACCGCCGTACGCATCCTCTCCACGCTGCTCACCCCCGACGGCGGCACCGCCCGGATCAGCGGCTTCGACGTCGTACGCGACGCCGAGCGGGTCCGGCAGACGATCGGCCTCACCGGGCAGTACGCCTCGGTCGACGAGGACCTGACCGGGCGGCAGAACCTGGAGCTGTTCGGCACCCTGCTGGAGTTGGGTCGCGCCGGCTCCCGGCGTCGCGCCGCCGAGCTGCTCGAATGGTTCGACCTCACCGAGGCGGCCGGTCGACCGGCGAAGACCTACTCGGGTGGTATGCGGCGGCGGCTGGACCTGGCCGCCAGCCTGGTCGGCTCACCGGACGTGATCTTCCTCGACGAGCCGACCACGGGTCTCGACCCGGCCAAGCGCGAGGACATGTGGGACGTGGTCCGCTCGCTGGTCACGAACGGCTCGACCGTGCTGCTCACCACCCAGTACCTCGAAGAGGCGGACGCGCTCGCCGACGCCATCACGGTCATCGACCACGGGCGGGTCATCGCGTACGACACCCCGGAAGGGCTGAAGCGGGTGGTCGGCGGCCAGACCCTCGAGGTGCGGCCGGCCGATCCGGCGGAGCTGGCCCGTACCGCGACGATCCTGAGCGAGGTCTCCTCGGGCGCCCGCGCCGACGAGATCCGCAAGGGCGTGCTCGCGGTGCCGGTCGTCAACGACGCGGCCCTGACCGAGGCCGTCGCGCGGTTCGCCGTCGCGGGCATCACGGTCACCGAACTCTCCCTGCATCTGCCGAGCCTCGACGAGGTCTTCTTCACCCTCACCGGGCGTACGGCAGCCGACGACGACACCAGCCTGAAGGAGGTGGCGGCATGAGCACCCTGCTCGACGCACCGCCCACGACGAGCCGCGCACTGTCGACGGTCGCCCCGAACCCACGACCGTTCCGGCTGGTCCGGCACTCGCTCGCGCTGGCCAAGCGCAGTCTCATCAAGACCTGGCGTACGCCCGAGGCGCTGATCGACGTCACGTTGCAACCGGTGCTGTTCCTGGTCATCTTCGTGTACATCTTCGGTGGCGCGGTCAGCGGATCCACCCACGACTACCTCCAGTTCCTGCTGCCCGGAATCCTGGCGCAGACGATCGCGACCGGATCCATCGCGATCGGGGTGAACCTCAACACCGACATCGCCAAGGGCATCTTCGACCGGTTCCGGTCACTGCCGATCCCCCGTTCGGCGCCGCTCGTCGGCGCGGTCCTGGGCGACGTCGTACGGTATGTGATCGTCACCGTCTCGACCCTCGCGATCGGCTATGCGCTCGGCTTCCGGATCGACGCCAACCCGCTGCGTGCGCTCGCCGGTTGCCTGCTCGCGGTCCTGTTCGCGCTCTGCCTGAGCTGGTTGCCGGTCTTCGTGTCGATGAAGGTACGCACCCCGGGTGCGGTGCAGGGCCTGATGTTCGCACTGATCATGCCGCTGAGCTTCGGGTCCAACGTGTTCGTCGGCACCGACACCCTGCCGGGCTGGATGCAGGCGTTCGTGAAGGTCAACCCGATGACCCACCTGGTCGACGCGATGCGCGGGCTCTTCCTCGGCACGCCGGTCGGCCCGCACGTCTGGTGGACACTCGCCTGGTGTGCCGGGTTCGTGGTGCTGTTCATGCCGCTCGCGCTGCGCGCGTACCGCAGAAAGGTCTGAACTAGCCGAGCAGGTCGTCCATCACCTGCTGGATGCGCGCGACGACCGAGGCGGGCGGCTGGGCCCGCAGGGCGGCCACCTTCGGCTCACGCCGCTCCTCGTCCCCGAGGGCGGCGGTGAGCCGTTCGCTCTCCCCCGGCGGGAGCAGCATTCCGATGTTGGTGCCGATCCGGGTGCCGAGCGCCCACAGCTCCAGCGTGGTCGGCACATCACCCCGGTACGCCGCGAGTTCGGCACCGCCGAGCGCCCACGCCCCGATCACCGGCAGGTCCTTCGAGGACACCGCCTCGTCGCGGGCGAGCGTCAGCAACGCGGCCGCGTGCGCGTCGGCGGCCTCGCCCGACGTCGGCCGGACTGACGCCACCCGCAGGTAGAGCACCGCGACCGCGACCCGGAACATGATGCGCGGCTGGGGCGGCGGGCTGGTGGACCCGGCCACGACCCGGGTCGCCGCGTCGGCGTGGGCGAGGGCCTCGTCGTACCGCTCCCGCTGCCAGGCGAGGTGGGCGAGTCCGAGGCACGCCTGCGCGGCGTCGAACTCCTCGGCCTGGCCCGGTGCCGCTGTCTCCCGCAGCCGCCGCTCCGCCTCCGGGTCACCGGTCAGGGCCAGTTGCGCGTCCAGCAGCACCCGGATCGACCGGGCGTCCTGGGTCGCACCGACCAGGTCCATGTGCCGGACGCCGCGCGCCAGCCACTCGGTGGCCCGGGCGTTCCCCCGTGGCGTGATGGAGTGCCCGACCGCCTGCGCCGCCATCGCCATGCCCCAGTGGTCACCGACGAGCTCGAAGCGGTGGTACGCCTGCTCCGCGTCGACGACCGACGCCTCCGGCATGCCACCGTTCTCCCGTACGGCCGCGCGGGCGAAGAAGCCGAGCCCCTGCACGTACGGGTCCGGGTGCGCGATCATCTCCTCGGCGCCCTGCATGCTCTCCTCCGGGTCGAACGTGTCGAAGGCGGGCAACGCCGACGCGAGCACGCTCTGCCTCGGTGAGAGGTCACCGGGCCGCTCGACGAGGAGCGTGCGCAGCGCCCGCCGGGCGAGTACGGCGAGTCGGAGCGCGCCGCTGATGCCGGCGTTGACCCCGATCACCAGACACATCCAGGCGAGCCGGTCGGCGTTGGGCAACGGTCGGCCGGCGGCCCGACCAACCGCGATCGCGGAGCGCCGCCGCCGGTCCGGCTCGTCGGCCCAGAGCAGTCCGCTCGCCCACCCGATGACCTCGAGGTGCAGCCCGCGCACCGACCAGAAGTGGAACAGCGCGTTGGCGATGTCGACCTCGGCCGGCTCGTCGTCCTGCTGGGTCGCCCAGCGCAGTGCGGCGAGCAGGTTGTCCTGCTCGGCCGCGCAGCGCGTGAACGCGTCGAGCTGGCCCTGACCGACGAACCGGTCGGCGAGCGTGACGGCCTGCTCCCGAGCCCAGCCGAGCAGCCCGGCCATTGCCGGATCACGGTCACCGGCCGCGTCGAGACGGGCCTCGCCGTACTCGCGGACGGTTTCCAGCATCCGGTACCGGGGCGGGCCGTCCCCCTCGACCAGGGTCAGCAGGGACTGCTCGACCAGGGTCGCCAGTCCGCGCCGTACGTCCGGGGTGTGGGCGACCGAGGCGGCGAGATCCGCGGTGAACGGCGCCGGGATGACGGCGAGGCGCTGGAGCAGTTCGCGGTCGTCGGGGGCGAGCAGTTCGCGGCTCCAGTCGACCATCGCCCAGAGGCTCGCGTGCCGCTCGGGCAGCCCCCGCAACGCGTCGTCGAGCAGCGCGAACCGGTCGGTCAGGCCGGCGAGTACGTCGTCGATCGGCATGTGCCGCAGCCGGGCGGCGGCCAGTTCGAGCGCCAGCGGCAGGTTGTCGAGCCGGTGGCAGAGCGCCAGCGCCCGTTCGGTGTCCCAGGTCGGCACCGCGCCGCCGGCCCGCGCCCGGGACTCGACCAGCCCGAGCGCGTCGGCGTCGGGCAACGCGGTCAGCCGGTGCACCCGCTCACCGGCCAGGCCGAGCGGGGCTCGGCTCGTCGCGAGCACCGCGACCTCGGGTGACGTCACCGCGAGCAGGTCCGCGACGACGGTGGCCACGGCTTCGAGGACGTGCTCGCAGTTGTCGAGCACCACCAGGCCGTCGAGGTCCGGCGCGACCGCGCGCAGCCGTTCCTCGGGGCTGAGTACCCGCCGTTCGAGGCCCAGGTTGCCACCGGTCGCGGAGGTGTCCGCACCGCCGAACGCGCCGAGCACGGTGGGCAGCACCTCGTCGGGCGAGCGCAGCCCGGCGAGTTCGACGACCCGTACCGTCCGCCCGGCCGCCGCCCCGCGCCGGGCCACCTCGGCGGCGAGGCGGGTCTTGCCCGCCCCACCGGTGGCCACGATCGTCACCAGCGGCGCCTCGGTGAGCGCCGCGCCCACGGCTTCGACGTCCCGCTCCCGCCCCATGAGGGCGGTCATCGGGCGGCGCCATCCGGCGGGGAGGGCGATCCGCGCCGGCTGCCGGGGTGCCGCCGGGACGGCCGGGACGGTGAGCTCGCCACGGAGCAACGCCAGGTGGACCTCGGTGATCACGGGTGAGGGATCGGTGCCGTACCGGTCGGCCAGTTCGGTGCGGAGCCGCTCGACCACCTCCAGCGCCTCGGCGTCACGGCCCTGTGCGGCGAGCACCCGGACGAGGAGCGCGGCGGACGGCTCGTCGGGTGGCGTGTGCGCGGCGAGCCGTCGCAGGTCTGCCTCGTCGTACGGCCCGGCGCCGCCGAGGGCCGCCTGGGCGCGTACCGCGGCGAGGTCCGCGAACAGGCGGGTCTGGTCGGCGCTGGCGAGCTCCGGGACCTCCGGGAACAGGGCACGGGCCTGGTCGGCGAAGCGGCGGGCGGCCGTGACGTCACCGCACCGGAGTACGCCCCGGGCCCGCTCGACGAGTGCCCTGGCCTCGACGGCGTCGACGCTGACCTCGTCGGTGGGCAGACGGTATCCGCCCGGTACGGCGACCACGGGGAGCCCGAGACGGCGCACCCGGGAGATGAGCGCCTGGACGGCACCGGTCGCGTCGTCGGGTGGCAGGCCGTCCCAGACGGCGTCGACGAGCAGCGTCGCGGAGACCGCCCGCCCGCGCGCGTCGACCAGCGCGCGGATCACCGCCGCGAGGCGCTCACCTCGGACCGGCTGGCCGTCCACGGCGAGCGGGCCAAGGATCGTGATCTGCACCGACCCAGCATTCCCTACCCGCGCGGTCGCCGTTCGGGGACCACCGGTCATTTGCCGGTCAGCCGGACGGTGGGCTGGTATGCAGCCCGACGCCCGGCGCTACTTCGCCCCGGAGAGGGAGTCGATGGCTTCGAGGATGCCGAGTTCCTGGGCGGCGTTCGCGGCGAGGAGGAAGCCCGCGATGCCGAGGACCCACCCGGTGGTCTCGGCGGCGCTACGGGTCATCCATCCGTTGACCCAGACGAGTACGGGCTGCACCCGGTCCGCCCCGACCACCCGAGCGCCCAGCAGGACGAGTGCCGGCAGGACCATCACCAGGCAGTATCCGGCGAGTACGGCGACGGTGGTCGGCAGGGCAAGCTCGGCCGCGCTGATCAGCCCGATGGCGGCCAGGTACGGCAGCATCGTCGCCACCTCCAGGGTGACCGCGGTCAGGGCCAGTACGACCAGCGCCTTCGGCGATCCCTCGCCGCTCATCGCCTGCTCGCGCCAGCGCAGCAGCCGCCCCGGCTCGGAGCCCTTCCGCTTCTTGCCGAAGCGGAAGGAGTAGGCGAACAGCGCGACGCCGACGACGAGCTGCGCCACCTGGAAGGGTCCGCTCGCGGCGACCGGTCGGAGGTCGTCCAGGAGGGCCAGCGCCCCGAAGGTGAGGGCCACCCCGAGCACCAGGTAGAAGATCGCGACGGTGGCCAGGAAGGTCAGCAGCCGGCCGGGGTGCAGCCTGCCGGGCGCGAGCATCATCCAGATCGGGATCAGCAGGGTCCCGAAGCTGGTGCTGTCGATCAGGGCCAGCAGGACAAGGGATCCGATCAGCCCGGCGTCCATCAACCATCCTCTCGTACGGCGGATTCGAGCGCTTCCAGTCGTCGGCGCAGCAGGTCACGGAGCTGTTCCGGCGGGAGTTGCGCGCGGAAGGTGGCGCCCTGCAGGGCGAGCCCGTCGACGAAGGTGTGCAACTGCGCCGCCTCGGCTTCCAGATGCTCGGCGGGGAGCGGCGCGGCGAGTTCGGCCGGCCACGGGCGGCGGGCGAGTTCGGCGACGGCGAGCCGGCAGACGTACCGCTCGCCCTGCCAGGCCGTCTGCCGCAGGTCGTCCAGGCTGGGGTCGACCCGGGCCCGGCCCAGGAAGGCGAGCCAGACCAGGACCTCGCCGAGTCGCTCCTGGTCGAGCGGGAGCAACTCCTCCAGCAGGCCCTGCGCCTGTTCGAGGCCGGTTCGACCGCTGCCCAGCTGTGTCCTGAGTCGTTCCGGCGCACGGCGGAGCATCACTTCGAGCGCGAACCGGAGCAGCCCGTCCTGGGTGGCGAAGTAGTACCGCAGGGCCCCCATCGACCAGCCGGCCTCGGCGGCCACCGCGCGTACGGTGGCGCCTTCGACGCCGGCGCGGGCGACCACGGCCCAGACCGCCCGCGCCAGCTCTTCCCGACGGCTGTCGTGGTCGACGATTTTCGGCACGTCTCTTTGTAGCCGGCATCGACCCGCGTTTCAACACAAGTGTGCGAAATAAAACCGACGGTTACCCGACACCCGTGCCGGCCCGTCCCACGAATACCGGTTGATTCCGGCGTACGGATCGTCGAGGGTCGGCCAGGTGCGCATCCTCTTCAGCTTCGTCGGCGGCAGCGGTCACCTCATCCCGCTCGTACCGATCGCCCGCGCCGCCGAAGCGGCCGGCCACACCGTCGCCTTCGCCTGCTCCGCGACGATGGCGCCCAGGGTCGAGGCACACGGCTTCACCGCCCTCGCCACCCGCCGCGCCCCCGACCCCCCGTCGGACACCGGGCCGGGCGCCACCGCCGAGCGCCTCCCGTTGCAGCCGATCGACCCGGCGCGGATCGACCGCGAGGTGCGGGAGAACTTCGCCGTCCGGGCCGCCCGCGAACGGTCCGCCCGGATGGTCGACCTCATCCCCGACTGGCGGCCCGATCTGCTGGTCTTCGACGAGGCCGACTTCGGCGGCATGATCGCGGCCGAACACCTCGGCCTGCCGTACGCGACCGTCCTGGTCCTCGCCGCCGGGTCACTGGTCCGGCCGGCACTGGTCGCCGAACCGCTGGACGAACTGCGCGCCGGGTACGGCCTGCCGCCGGACCCCGAGTTCACCATGCCCGGCCGCCACCTGGTCCTCTCCCCCTTTCCACCCAGCTTCCGCGACCCGGACTTTCCGCTGCCCGCCACGGCCCACTCGCTCCGCTCCGTCACACCACCGGCGACCGGTGACCGGGACCCGGCGCAGTGGTGGCACCCGGGCAGCCGGCCGAACGTCTACCTGACCCTCGGCACCGAGTTCAATGTGGAGTCCGGTGACCTTTTCCCCCGGCTCATCAACGGCCTGCGCGAACTCGACGTCAATCTGCTCGTCACGGTCGGACACCAGATCGATCCGGCGGAGTTCGGTCCGCAACCGGAGCACGTACGGATAGAGCGCTACGTCGACCAGGGACTGGTCCTCCCCCACTGCGACCTGGTCGTGTCGCACGGCGGCTCGGGCAGCGTGATGGGGGCCCTCGTTCACGGCCTGCCGATGGTCCTCGCCCCGATGGGCGCCGACCAACCGGCCAACGCCGCCCGCTGCGCGGCACTCGGCGTCGGCCGGGTGCTGGAAGCGCTGACCGTCACCCCACAGGATGCCGCCGTCACGGTCGCCGAGGTGCTGGCCGACCCCGGCTACCGGCAGGCGGCGGGGCGGCTCCGGAACGAACTCGCCGCCCTTCCGGGACCGGAACGGGCGGTGCCGTTACTGGAACAGATCGCCACCCGACGGCGTCCACTCCTCGACGACTGAGAAATACCGTTGGTCGGCAATGAAATGCGGCGGGCAGATCAGAATCAGTCGGAGAATCGGCCGACCCGGTCCGACAAACACCACTGCCCGGGGTATAGCCAGGTATACCCCGGGTCTATCCGCAGACCGATGGCCCCGCCGAACACCTACGATTAGCGTCGGAGCGTGCTCACCGACGAATCCCGGAACCCCATGGAAAACGGTCCCACGACCCCACTGGAATCGTTGCGACAACGACGATTCCTGATCAGCGCCTGGCCATGGCGATCACTCGGCTATCTGCTCACCACGGCACTGGTCGCCGCCGCCGTGGGCGTGCCCTGGCTGATCCTCGGCACGCCCTGGCTGTTCGCGCTCCACCGGCTCACCAGCGGGGGGTTCCAGCCCGTCGAGAGCCGGCTCGGGGTCGTCCTGTTCGGCACCCTGCTCGGGGCGGTGCTGATCGCGGTCTGCGGGCCACTGATCGGGTTACCGGTGGCCGCACTGGAACGACGCCGGCTGCGACTGATCAGCACCAGACCCGTCGAGTCCGGCCATGCCCGGGTCCGCGAACCCGGTCCCTGGCCCTGGCTGCGTACCCGCTACACGGAGGCGGCCACCTGGCGCGCGGTCGGCTACACGTTCCTCCTGGTCACGGCGGCACCCCTGCTGTACGGCGCGGTGCTCCTCGTACCCCTGCTGATCCTGACGCTGCTGGCCGCCCCGTTCCTGGTGGCGGATGGCAGCGGCCCGTTCGAGATCGGCCGGATCACGATCGACTCCGCCGCGTCCGCCCGCTGGGCCGCCCTCGTCGGTCTGCTCCTGTTTCCGCTGGTGCCGTACCTGCTGGCGCTGCTGGCCGGCGCGCACGGTGCGGTCGCCCGGCTGCTGCTGCACCGGGGCGCGGACGATCGGCTCCGGGCCGAACTGGTCGAGGTGGCGCACTCGCGGGCCCGGCTGGTGGACGCGTTCGAGTCCGAACGTCGCCGGATCGAACGCGACCTGCACGACGGCGCCCAGCAACGGCTGGTCAGCCTGACCCTGCAACTCGGCCTGGCCCGGCTCGACCTGCCCGCCGAATCACCCGCCGCCGGCCCCCTTGCCACCGCACACGAGCAGGCCAAACAGGCGATGGTCGAGCTCCGGGAAATCATCCACGGGATCCACCCGCAGATCCTCACCGAACGCGGGCTGCCAGCGGCCCTGGCCGAACTCGCCGACCGCTGCCCGATCCCGGTGACGGTCCAGGGTGACCTCTCCGGACGGCTGCCGGGACACCTGGAGGCAGCGACCTACTTCGTGGTCGCCGAGGCGCTCACCAACGCCGCCCGGCACAGCGCCGCCACCGGGGTACGGGTGGACCTGGCACGACAGGACGGCCAGCTCACCGTACGGATCAGCGACGACGGTCACGGCGGGGCCGACCCGGCGCACGGGACCGGCCTGACCGGGCTGGCCGACCGGTTGGCGGCGGTCGGCGGCCGGATGCTGCTCTCCAGCCCGCCCGGTGGCCCGACCCTGCTCCAGGTGGAGCTACCGTGTCCCCGGTGACCAGGGTGGTGCTCGCCGAGGACGGTGTGCTGCTGCGCGAGGGTCTGGTCGGGCTCCTGGACCGCTTCGGGTTCACGGTGGTGGCGGCGGTCGGCGACGCCGACGCGCTGGTCGCCGCGGCGGCCGAGCAGCAACCGGACCTGGTGGTGACCGACGTACGGATGCCGCCCGACTTCACCGACGAAGGGTTACGGGCGGCGGTGCGACTGCGCCACGACCGGCCCGAACTGGCGGTGGTGGTGCTCAGCCAGTACGTCCGACCGGGCTACGCCGCCGAACTGCTCGAGTCGGGCGACGGTCAACGGGTCGGCTACCTGCTGAAGGACCGGGTGGTCGACGTCGCCGAGTTCGCCGCCGTCCTGCACCAGGTGGTGGCCGGTGGCACCGTGGTCGATCCCGAGGTGGTACGGCACCTCCTGCGTCGCCGCCGCGATCCGCTGGCGCGGCTCTCGGTACGGGAACGCGACGTACTCGCCCTGATCGCCGAGGGTCGCTCGAATGCCTCGATCGCGCGGGCCCTGGTCGTCTCCGAGGCCGCGGTGGGTAAGCACGTCGGCAGCATCCTCGCCAAACTGGACCTGCCACCGACCGAGGACACCAACCGTCGGGTGCTGGCGGTGCTCGCCTACCTGGGCAGCGGAGCCGGATCGTCGGCCGATTGAACCTTTACGGCCTCCGGTCCGAACTACCACGGTAGGGGCACGGGTACGGATCAAAGGAGGTCGCCGGTGAACAGGTCGGTACGGGTCCGAGGCGTCCGCACGGTACGCAGCGCGCTGGCGGGCGCCCTGGCCAGCGGCGTACTCGTCGGCGGATTGGCGTTCGCCGCCCCGGCGGGCGCGGACGTGACCGTGGCACCGGCGCAGGCGTACCGGGGTGACGCCGCCAAGCTCACCTTCCGGGTGCCGGACGAGCGCACGGGGGCGTACACGACCAGGGTCGAGCTCCGGTTGCCGGAGTCGACGCCGATCGCCGAGGTGTATCCGATGTCCGTCCCGGACTGGGGCCCGAGCACCACCACCCGTCCGCTCGACCAGGCGCTCACCGGGATCCACCATGGCGCGGTGACGGAGGTGACCTCGATGGTCACCTGGGTACGCACCGCACCACCGGCCGCTGCCGGGGGCGTCGCCGAACTGGTGGTGTCGCTGGGGCCGATGCCCGAGGCCGAGGAGCTCGTCTTCGACCTGACCCAGACCTATTCGGACGGCACCCAGGTGCGGTGGAGCGGCCCGCCCGGCCCGGCCACGGCCGGCACCGGTCCGGCACCGGTGGTCGCCCTGCTTCCGTCGTCCGCCATGGCACCGGCACCGGCCGGGAACGAGGCGGGGAACTCCGAGGTGGCGGGGGCGGGCGAACCGGCGACGGACGGCTTCTCGAACGTGTTGCGGATCGGGTTGTTGCTGGTCCTGCTGGTCGTCGCCGCACTCGGCGGCGCGGCGGTCGCCCGCCGCCGCCATCCGGCCACCGTCACCGGGGTCCCGGCGCTGCCCGGGCCACCGGCCGACTCGTCGGACGCGGCGGCGACCACGGCCGGCGAACCAGCGACGGCTGGCGACGCGGAGCCGGCGGGCGACGCGGCGCGGACGGAGGCGGCCGGGAGCAGCCGTTGGCGCCTGCGCTCCTGAGCGTGGCCCGGTCGACGGGTCAGGGCCGGCCGGGCGGGTTCGCCACCGCCGGTTCCGGCGCCCCCGTTACCGGCACGTCGGCCGGAGCGTTGGCCGACGAATCGGGGCCGCCCCGGCGCAGGAGCAGGCCGAGGATGAGCAGCGGTGGCAGGTTGCCGAGTGACCAGAGGATCCGGCCGGCGGTCTGCTGGTCGACCAGGGGCGGATCACCCCAGGGGCGGGCCAGGGCGGTGAACCAGTCGCCGGCCAGCAGGGTGCTCGAACCGGCGAGCCCCAGGCCGAGCACGACCTGCGTCAGCATCAGCAGCAGTACGCCGAGCAGCCGGGCCGGTCGCCCGGCGGGTCGCGGCACCGGGTCGAGACCGAGCACCACCCAGCAGAAGAGCCCGCCCGCCGCCACCAGGTAACCGATCATGACCAGGTGCGCGGCGTGCGAGCGCAGGGTCAGGTCGTACAGGCCGGTGAGGTAGAGCAGCGGGGCGGCACCGGCGAGCAGCCCGGCCGCCACCGGTGGCCGGGTCAGCAACCACAAGAGACGCGACGACCCGGCCGACCGCAGCCGGTCCCGTACGCCCGGCCAGCTCGGGTCGGTGGTCGCGGGAAGCGCCCGTAGCGCCAGGGTGAGCGGGGCGGCGAGCACCATCAGCAGCGGTACGACCAGGGTCAGCAGCAGGTGCTGGACCAGGTGCGCGCTGAACAGCAGTGGCGTGTACCGGGCCAGCCCGCTGGAGGTGGCGAGGACGAGCACCACGCAGCCGGCGAGGAAGGTGGCCGTACGCGTCGCCGGCCAGCGCTCGGCCCGCCGCCGCAGCCGGGTCACCGCGCCGAGGTAGGCCCAGGCGGCGCCGAGCGCGGCGGCGATGACGATCGGCTCGGGCAGCCAGTCGCCGAGCAACCGCCCGGCGTCCGGTGCCGCCGGTATCGGGTAACCGAGCAGGGCCGCCGCGATGCTCTCCGCCGGCCCGGCCGGCACCGGCGCCGGGGTCCGGGACAGGGCGACCGCGGTGCCCATCGCGGCGGCGAAGAGCAGGATCTCCACCGTGGCGACCCGGACGAACCGGCTCCGGTCACCGCCGGCCAGGGCGGGTAACGCGGCCCGCCGCTGCCACCAGCCGGCGGCGGCGAGCGTGCCGAGCAGCGCGGTCTTGAGCAGGACGAGCTGGCCGTACCGGGTGTCGACGAGCGCGCCGGGTCCGGGGAGCCGGACGTACGCCGAGACCACTCCGGAGCCGGCGACCAGGAGCAGGCAGACGGCGGCGAGTGGGGAGAACCGGCGTACGGCGATGGTGAGCTGGTCGGTGGCGGCTCGACCGGTCAGCGCCAGGGCGAGCAGTCCCCCGGCCCAGACCGCCACGGGTACGACGTGCAGCAGCAGGCCGGAGACGGCGAGCTGGTGGTTGCTCGCGGCGGCGGCGTGTCCGGTGAAGACGGGCGGCACCATCGCGAGTACGGCGAGCAGCAGCGCGATCCCGGCGGCCCGGGGTGTCAACGCGGCCCGGCAGACGAGAAATACCGCCCCGGCGAGCCAACCGGAGAGGGCGAGCGCCTGCCCCAGTTGGACGGTGGTGGCGAAGTTGACCACGCTGGTGAACGACACCGCCTCGCCGATCGGCATCCCAAGTATGTCGGAGAGGGTCAGGCAGAGGGCGACGATGCTGGCCAGGCACCAGCCGAGCGCGGACCAGGCGGCGGCCCGCACCCGCCGGTAGCCGGTCCCGGAGAGTCCGCCTCCGGCGGCGCGGGCGGAGAAGAGCAGCGCGGCGATCAGCAGGCCGATGGTGACCACGGCACCGACCTGCATGCCGAGCCGGGCACCGGGCAGCGCCCAACCGGTGATCGGGCCGGAGTCGGCGAGGCCGGGCAGGCTTTCCCTGCGGGTGGCACCGCCGTACCAGAGCATCAGCACCAGCACACCGACGGCGGCGAGCAGGCCGGCGGCGGCCCGGGGCAGCGTGCCGTACGCGGTCGCGCTCGTGGTCGGCCGGCCGGTGCTCGCGGGCGGCCGTGGCGGTCGGCTCACGGCTGGCGGGTCCGGCGCTGTCGGACCAGCAGGATCCCGGTGCCGATCGCCAGTAAGGCGATGCCGCCGAGCAGCAGTCCCGCCAGGTTGTTCCCGCCGCCGTCCTGTTCGTCGCCGACGAGCGCCCCTGGTTCGGCCGCCGTGGTGGCGGGTGCGCCGGTGGTCGTCGCCGTGGGCGGTGACGCGGGCTGTGCGGGGAGCCCGGCCGGCGCGGTCGGCGGGGCGGTGGTCGGCGGCGTGGTGACGGTGAAGGTGTGCGAGCCGCGTACGGGGTGCCCGTCGACCGACACCACCCGGTACGCCACCGTGTAGGTGCCCGGGTCGAGTGGCTGGTTCAGCGGCTGGACGGCGCGTACCCCGTCGACCTTCGGTTTACCGGAGGTGACCGCCTTGCCGGCGGGGTCGGTGACGGCGACGGTGGTGAACCGGGGGTCGAGCCGTTCGGCGAAGTCGAGCGTCACCTCGACCGGTGCGGTGGCGAGCCGGGCATTCTTGGCCGGGTTGCTGGCCCGGAGTTCGTTGTGCGCCCAGGCGGGTGCCGGCGCGGCCAGCAGCCCGACGGCACAGGCGACGGCCATGACGGCCAGCGGGCGGAACATTCGCATCCAGCTCAACTCCCAACGGCGATGGCAGACAGCCCCAGGGATAGTCGTATCGACGGGCCGGATGGTTCCCATCCGATCACCAGTGGCTGTCCTGACACAACCGGGCCGAGGCCAGCGGTTCGACCTGGAGGGTGGCGTGGTCGATGCCGAAGCCCTCGTGCAGCCGTTCGCGGGCGGCGGCGAGGACCGGGCCGACGTCGGCACCGGGGTCGAGGCTGAGGTGGGCGGAGGCGACGTCCATGCCGGAGGTCAGTGTCCACACGTGCAGGTCGTGTACGTCGCAGACGCCGGTGACACCGGCGAGGGTGCTGCGCACCCGGGCCACGTCGACGTGCGCCGGTGCGGCCTGGACCAGCACCCGGATCGCGGCCTGGGCGAGTTGCCAGGTGCGCGGCAGGATGAAGAGGCCGACGGCGACCGCGACGACCAGGTCGGCGTAGAGCCAGCCGGTGAGGGCGATGACGGTCGCGGCGACGATCACGCCGACCGAGCCGAGCAGGTCGCCGAGCACCTCCAGGTAGGCGCCGCGTACGTTCAGGCTCTCCTGCGCGCCCTCGCGCAGCAGCAGGAACGCGACGATGTTCGCGACCAGCCCGCCCACGGCGACGAGCAGCATCGGCCCGGCGGCGACCTCGGGCGGGTCGCCGAACCGGCGGACCGCCTCGACCAGCACCGCGATCGCGACCCCGGAGAGGAGTACGGCGTTGGCGAGGGCGGCGAGCACTTCCAGTCGGTAGAGCCCGAAGGTCCGTTGGGTGTGTCGGGCGGCCCGACTGGCGGCGGTGATCGCGGCCAGTGCCATGCCGATGCCGAGTACGTCGGTGAACATGTGGCCGGCGTCGGAGAGCAGAGCCAACGATCCGGTCAGCCAGGCCGCGACCGCCTCGACGATCATGAAGACGGTCAGCACCGCGAGTGCCGCCCAGAGGGGTCGGCGGTGTCGTTCGCCGGCTCGTCGTACGTGTCCGCCGTGGTCGTGACCCGCACCCATGGTCGCCCCCTCGTCGTCGCCACCTTCGCCCAAAGTATGCGTACATCGCTATGTGTGCAAGTCAAAGGCGAAACGGGTGACCGATAACCAACAGAGAGTAACCGGAGCTAGCCGGCGAAGAGCAGCAACAGACCGGCGACGGTGTAACCGACCATCAGCACCAGCAACGGCACCTGCGCGGCGACCGCCGCCCGGCCGGGAAAGAGCACCAACGCCCGGTCATGGCCGAGCACGGTGCCGATCAGGTGCCCGAGCACGATCAGGGTCACCTGCAGCGTCGCCACCCCGGACGGGGTGACCAGAGCTGCGCTGATCGACCAGTGCGCGGTCCCGAGCCAGTTCGCCGTGCCGGTGACCAGCGGATCGGAGAGAAGCGCCAGGGTCCGCTGCCCCTCCAGCACCAGCAGCGAGTAGTAGTGCGCGAGCACATAACCGACCGCGATCGGCACGATGCAGTGGGCGATCTCGGCCGCGACCTCACCCGGTCGCACCCCCGGCGCCAGCCGCGCCGCGAGCAGGCAGGTCAGGCCGTACGCGGCCAGCACCAGCCCGATCAGCGCGAGCATCCCGACGGTGTTGGTGAACACCGGCGGCAACTCACTGTTCTGCACAAAGCGGAACCAGGCGGGCGCGTTGGAGAGGCTGTCGAACAGCGTCGAACCGAGCAGGACCACCACGACGACGACAAACCCGGGAGCGGGCGCCAACGCGCTCATCCCCTCCAACGGGTTGCGCCAGACCAACACGCCGTCGTCCCGACGGCCGACCACCGCGAGCCGCCCCACCAGGTCGCTGTATACCTCGAAGGCGTCACCCCGGTCGAGGAAGTCGACCCCGAACACGACCGCGCCGACCAGCACCACGATCGCGTACGCGACCAGCCAGGTCCGGATGACCGGCACCGTGGCCCGGTCCGGCGCGACGAGTTCGAGCCAGACGAAGGCGAGCAGTCCCAGCGCGGCCGGCCAGTAGCCGAGTCGCGCCGGCAACGGCAGCAGTCCCCGGCGCGGATCGCGGCGCAGCACCGCCGCCACCAGCAGAAAGCCCGTACGCAGCGGGTTCAGCGCCGGCCAGACCGGCCCGAAGAGCAGCGACAACGGAACCAGCCCGACCCAGAACAGGACGTAGAACGCGCCCGCGGTCGGATTCCGGTCCAGGTCGGGACCGAGGAAGAGCCCGATGCCGAAGTAGCCGACGACCACCAGGCCCAGCAGGCGCAGCCCCCACCGCCACCCGGCCGAGTCGACCACCCGGCCGACCCGCTCGGGCAGCGGCCGGCCCGCCTCCGGGTCACCCAGCCTCGGCTCCCGCCAGAACGCCCCGAGCACGACAAACGAGATGACCAGGGCGAGCGCGGCTCCGGTCACCGCGAAGCCGAACGGAATAGGCAGATCCTGCCGGCCGCCGACCCCGTGCGCGAGCAGCTCGGGAAACGTACCGAGGGCGGGATCGCTCATCGGACCGGGGCGGGATCGCTCATCGGACCAGGAGCTGGAACAGCAGCAGACCGGTCTGGTGCGTCTCGACCTCGAACAGACCGTCCATGTCGGCCACGAACTCGACCGTGGCCGGCTGCCCGGCCATCAGGTCCGCGCCGACCTCGTACCCGTGCACATGCACCCGGTCCGCGACATCGCTGGTGACGGTGATCCTGACCTGCTGGTTCTTCTTCGCGTCCACCCGACCCGGCTGCGGCTGGGACCGCCCGCCGGTGATGGTGATGGCCACCTCGACCGGAGAACCCGGGTCGGCCGGCGCCTCGCTCGACCCGCAGCCGGTACCGGCGACGGAGAGCAGGATCGCACCGGTCAGCGCGGCCAGCGCGCGGCGGCGGCCGATAGCGGGCAACATCGACATCTCCCCTGACAGGCCGGTCCCGAGACGTTGGGAAGCGACTGTAGCGTCTTGCCGGGCACAGCGGAAGCCACCATGATGGGCCGATGCGATCGACCCGGATGGTTACCGTCCACGCGGCATGCCGCCTGCTCGCCGTCGTTCTCGGCGCTGCGGTCGCGCTCGTCGTGGCCGGGTCGCCGGCCTCCGCGCACGGACAGTTGGCGATCTCCGATCCGGTGGCCGGCGCCACTGTCTCGCAACCGAAGCAGGCGCTGGAGCTCTACTTCACCGAGGCGCCCGCGGCGAACGCGTACTTCACCGTGACCGCGCCGAGCGGCGTACGGGTCGACGCCGGTTGGCGGCCCGGCCTGGACAAACGACTCGACCGCCCGGTGACCGAGCTGTTCCTGGTCAACGGGAAGTGGGAGCCGCGCCTCTACCACACGGGCTACGCCGCGTTGGTGCAGGTGGCGCACTGGCCGGAGAAGGGTGAGTACACCGCCAGCTACCTCTCGGTCGCCTCGGACCGGGAACCGGTACGCGGCACGGTCAAGTTCACCTACTCCGGTACGCCGACCGCCGCACCGCAGGGCTGGAGCCCGCCAACCAACTCCGCCGATCCGGCGCTGGTGGCCGCCGCCGAGAACCCGGAGCCGCCGTCCTCGGCGAATCCCGGCAGCACCACCAGCACCCACACCACCGCGCCGCCCCCGCCACCCACCGGGAACGCCAGCGGCACCACCGGCGACAGTGGAGTGATGACCTGGTTGCTGCCGGTGTTGTTGCTGGTCGCGGTGGCGGCAATGGTCTTCCTGGTGGTTCGACCGAAACGGGGTGCCCGGATCAACACCGGCCCGGCGAACCGCCGTCGTCCGGCCACCTCCGCCGCCGCCCGACGAGCGGCGGCGGCCCGAAAGGCGGTCGCCAATCAGTCGGCGCGAAACACGCAGCCGTCCCGCAAACGCGGCGGCAACCGCTGACACGACAATCCCCGGCACCACCATTACCCGCGGTACACGCCGTTGTCGAATACGCGGATGATAACCGAAAGTCGTTGTCCCATAACGCTTTTCGTACGGGTCGGGGCGTGCACAAGATGTCGATCCACGCGGTAGGATTCTTCGCGGTCAACGCCAATCGGCGCCAACCGGTGCCGGCGGGACCGTCGCCTAATCGTCCATGGACGAACCGGGGAACCGAGTACCCGGGGTGAATCCGCGAAAGCGGTAGGGATCACTTCCATCCCGAACCCGTCAGCTAACCCGGTCGGCGACCAACGGAAGGATCCTGCATGACGGCACCCCTCCGCCGATGGTTCACCCCTGCCCTGGCTCTGCTCACCGCTTCCCTCCTGCTGGTGCCGTTCTCCGCCGCGGCCCAGGCCGCGCCCGCCACGCCACCGGCGCCGGCCGAGTCCGACGGCCAGCTGTTGAGCGAGGTCCTGGAGCAGACCGGCCGCCGCTTCCTCGACGCCAAGGCCGCGCTCGAGGCGTCAAAGAAGCGCCAGGGGGTTCTCGCCGCCGAACTCCAGAAGGCCGAGGCCCAGATCGAGGAGTTGACCCCACAGGTCACCGAGATCGCCACCCGCACCTACCGGACCGGAAAGCTCGGTGCGGTCTCGGTGCTGCTCAACAGCGCGTCACCGGACTCGTTCCTCCAACGGGCGGTCGCGCTCGACGAGATGAACGCGGTCAACGACCAGAAACTGCACGAACTCAACGCCGCTCGCGAACTGGCCGACCGTGCCAAGGCCCTGGCCGATGCCGAGGTCAAGGAGCAGGAGAAGCAGCAGGCCGTGATCGCCCGACAGAAGTCGGACGCCGAAAAGGCGTTCGCCCTGGTCGGCGGCAAAAAACTGACCAACGGCCTGGTCAGTGCCACCTCGGCGGTGGCCGCACCGGCACCGCGTACGGCCAGCGGTGGCTGGCCGAAGGAGTCGTGCAGCAAGAACGACCCGACCACCAGCGGCTGCATCACCCCGCGCACGCTGCACGCGTACAACGAGGTGAAGAAGGCCGGCTTCAACCTCTTCGTCGGCTGTCACCGCAACGGGGGGCCGTTCGAGCACCCCAAGGGCCGGGCCTGCGACTGGTCGCTGCTGAAGAGCGGCTTCGCCCCCGCGAGCACCAACGCGCAGAGGTTGTACGGCAACAACCTGACCGCGTTCCTGGTCCGCAACGCGGATCGCCTCGGCATCCTCTACGTGATCTGGTACAGGCAGATCTGGTTCCCGGCGACCGGCTGGCAGTCGTACAGCGGTGAGAGTGACCACACCGACCACGTACACATGTCCATGCTCTGATCCGACGCCCGGTCGACCCACGGCACCAGGCCCCCGCCCAGCCACGAAGCTGGGGACGGGGGCCTGAGCCGTTCACCGGTGACGGTGGTCACGGACAGCCCAGTGATCAGCGACGATGGGTGCACCTGGGACACCCTGGCGGGCGCCACCGGAAGGTGAGTACCGGACTTACGTGACGGCCGGGCTGATTCCCCCGCCCGGTTTCTCCCCCGCCCGACAAGCCAGGATGACACGTCAGCCTGGCCAGTATCATGGTCAGGTGGCAACGACCGGGGAACGATGGCTCGACGAGCGGGAGCAGCGCGCCTGGCGTTCGTTCATCACCATGCAGATGGAGTTGCACAACCGGCTCGGCCGCCAACTCCTCGCCGATGCCGGCCTCTCCGAGACCGACTACGCCGTCCTGGTGCACCTCAGCGAAGCGCCCGAGGGCCGGCTGCGGATTTTCCAGCTTCGGGCGCACCTGGAGTGGGAGAAGACCCGACTCACCCACCACCTGGGGCGGATGGCCCGGCGTGGGCTGGTCGAGCGGGAGCCCTGCCTGACCGACCCCCGGGGCGCGTTCATCCGGATCACCGAAGCCGGCCGGGAGGCCATCATCTCGGCGGCGCCCAAACACGTCGCGAACGTCCGTCGCTGGGTGATCGACGTGCTCACCCCCGAGCAGCTGGACGTACTCGCCGAGATTTCCGACAAGGTGCGCGCCGGGTTCCACAAGGACGTCTGCCCGCCGGTGAAGGCCGAGCCGTGCGACGCGGAGTCGGCCGACTGCCCGACCGACACCGCCTCGCACGACGTCTAGGTTCTGTCTCACGGGTCTGGCCCAACCGGCCTGGACAGCCGGGGCCACCGGTCAGGCGCGGTTGAGCACCCAGGTCAGGCCGCCAGCATCCTTCGGGGTCAGGGTCAGCGTGTTCCCGCCGCACTGGTAACGCCCGGCACCGAGCAGTGGCTGGATGTCGACCACGTCGGCGCTGCGGGTGGCGCCGTCGCCGACGTACTCGGCGATCCGGACGTTGTCGAAGAGCTTTGCCGGCGCCGGTTCGGTCAGCTCGACGGTGACCCGGGTGTCGCCCCATTGCAGCGGCGGGATCGGGGCCCAGTCACCGGCCGTGCCGCCGGTCCCCCCGGTGCTCACCGTGCCGTTGGCCTGCCCCGCGTAGCTGAACCGGCCGGCGACCTTGGCATCGCCGAGCTGCGCGTTGAAGCTCACCGGACGCATCCCGGCGAAGTCCACCGTCGTCGCACCGGTCGGGCCGACCTTCACCAGAACTCCGTCCCCGCCGCTGATGCTCGCGCTGGCCAGGGCTCCACCGGTCTGTCCGGCGGCGGAGGTGGTCCGCCAGTCACCGGTCACGCAGGACGCCACCGGACCGGCGGACGGCGGGGAGGCACCCGCGCTGCCGGTCGGTGCCGCGCTGCCCGTAGCGGCGCTCGGGTTCGGGGTGGCCATGCCCACCACCGATCCCTCACCGCAGCCGGCTACGGCCAGGCCGAGCCCGGCCAGCGTCGCGACCGTCGCTATCGCCGATGTACGCATCGATCCTCCTCGGAGTCGGGGCGGCGGGGTCCGTACACCCGCCGGGGCGGGCGGCACGGGAAATCCGCCCACCCGTCCTGCTACCCCGAACCGGACATCGACCAAACCGGGGGCCGACGCCAGTGAAGATCGAAAACCGGGCTCAGGTCCCGGCCGGGTACGTCTCCAGCTCGCCCGGCTCGGCGTTCGCCGGCAGCTCGTGCAGGGCGGTGGTCTGGTCGCACCAGATGAACCCGTCGTACCGTTCGGCCAACCGGGTCGGTACGTAGTTGCCCCACTCCTCGAACGACGGGTCGTAGACCACCCCGATGGCCCGGTGCTCGGCCGGCTCGTTCAACCAGGCCGGCCGGTCGCCGTGGGCGAGTACGAGCAGCGCCCGTTCCGGCAGCATGCGGTGCAGCCGTTCCTCGATCGAGCCGGGTCGGGCCGGCGGCACCGTCATGATCTCCGCCGGGGCGCCCCAGCGCGGGGCGGCGACCACGCTGCCCTGGTAGCCGCCGAAGCCGATCAGGGCCACCGCCTCGGCTCCGTGCCGTTCGCGGGCGAGCTGACCGATGTTGATCATGCCGGCGTCGGCCATGTCGGTGGCCCGTGCGTCACCGATGTGGGTGTTGTGCGCCCAGACCACCGCCCGGGTGTCCGGACCGTACCGGTCCAGCAGCCGGTCCAGGGTGTCGGCCATATGGATGTCGCGGATGTTCCAGGACTGGGGCCCGCCCGCCACCATGGCCCGGTAGTACCGTTCCGCCCCGGCCACCACCTCGGCGTTCTGCCAGGCCGCGAAGCGGTCGGCCCCACTGGTCGGCTCCCCACCCGTCGCCGCCCCGTCGGTGGTCGCGCGGGCACGGATCGCGCCGAGCAGCCGGACCACCTCGTCCTCGCAACTGGCCGAGACGAACCTGCTGGCCAGCCCGTACTCCTCGACCTGCTGCCCGTACGGTTCGAAACACCGGTACGCCTCGCGCGCGGCGGCCAGCGCCTCCTGGTCGTCGTCACCCAGATATTCGAAGATCGCGTGCATCGACTCCCAGAGGGAGTAGACGTCGAGGCCGTGGAAACCGACCCGGTCCGACTCCGGCCGTTCCAGGTTCCAGGCACGCAGCCAACGGCAGAACCGGGCCACCTCCGCGTTCGCCCACATCCAGGTCGGCCAACGCTCGAACCGCTCCAGTGCGAGCTGCGGGTCGGAGTCACCACCTGGCGCGGAGATCACCGACTGGTGCACCCGGTCGCAGTCCGGCCAGTCGCCCTCGACCGCGACGAAGTTGAACCCGCACTCGACGATCAGCCGGCGGGTCAACTGCTCACGCAGCCGGTAGTAGTCGTACCCGCCGTGGCTCGCCTCGCCGAGCATCACCACCCGGGCACGGCTGGCCAACCCCAGCAGCGGATCGAAGTCGCCCGGTCCCCCGAGCCGGTGCACCTGCATGCCCGGGGCTACCCCGCCGACCGGGTATGAAACCGCCCCGTTCCGGCCACCGACCCGGGCCGGGAGCGCCGGACCCATCCCAGAGCCGTTCCGAGGAGCACGGCGACGACCAGCAGCAGGAGGTAGCCGGCGCTCCGAGCGCCGTGCCAGTGCAGCTCGCCGTACCGGTCGAGCAGGAACCCGCTGAAGCAGAGGAAACCGAGCAGGCCAACCACGAGACTCGCCCGCAGATCGGATACGACCAGGGCGAAACCGACGACCGCCAGCACTATCACCAGCAGCCGGGCCAACGGCGCGGAGACGGGGAACAGCGCGGCAGCCAGACAGGTCGCGGCGACGACCAGCGTCGCTCCACCGCCGATCCGAATGCCGAACGGTGCCGGCGGGACCCCGGGACGACCTGTCCGGCCACCGTGCTCCAGGTCCATCGCCGCTCCTTCCGTTTCCCCCCGGGCCACCGCGCACGGCGGCCCCGAAGGACGAGTGAAGCGCGGGAGTACGCCCTGGCGGCAGCCGCTTTGACGAGTGCCTTACGCCGGCCGTCACGATCTCTACGGGACCTTGACGGCCGGCGCTCCGGTGCCCGGTCAGCCGGTACGCGGTCAATCGGTACGCGGTCAACCGGTACCCGGTCAATCGGTACGCGGTCGGTCCGGTGCCACGGGCTGCAGGAGGCGGAACAGGGTGAGCCACTGCTCCGGCCAGACGTACCCGACCGGGGTGTCGGCGGCCAGCCGGATCGCCCGGAACGCGCCGTCCAGACGGGCCCGGGGATAACGCCGGCGCAACGACCCGTACAGCGAACCGCCCTCACCCACGAAGCCGAGTTCGACCAGTTTCCGGTAGTCGGGCAGCAGCGCCGGGGGCAGCAGCGGCTCGACCCGCCGGTCCAGGCAGAGGATGCCGGCATCGACCCGGGGCACCGGACGGAACGCCGACCGGTGCACCCGTCCACCCAGCCGCCACCGAATGGACGGCCAGGTCAGCACGGTGAGCCGACTCCACCGGCCGTAGTCGCCGGTGCGCTTGCGCGCGTACTCCAGTTGGGTGAGCAGTGTCGCCGAGGTGAGCGACCGGGCCCCCAGGCACCACTCGACCACCCGGGCGGTCAACGCCCACGGGATGTTCGCCACCACGGCGAACGGCTCCGCCGGTGCCCGCGCGGCGAGGAAGTCCTCGGCCCGGCAGGTGACGTTGCCGAACGGGGCACAGGCGTCGGCGAGCGCACCGGTCAACTCCGGGTCGATCTCGTACGCGAGCACCCGCGCACACCGCGCGGCCAGCGCCCGGGTCAGCGCTCCCCGCCCGGCGCCGGCCTCGACGACCAGGTCGCCCGGCCCGAGCCCGGCGGAGCGCACGATCCGCTCGATCGCCTCGGCGTCGTGCAGGAAATTCTGGGAAAGTACGCGACGGGACCGGTCGCGCTCGGTCTTCGGAATTGGTCCGGGAAATCCATTGACGGGTTGGCGAGGTGCCACAGCCGGTGTCCTTGTCTGCCGCGCCGGTGGATACCGGGCGGCGATCCGGACAGGCAACACGAGTCGGGGCCTGTCCGAGCGGGATCTGGACTCGGGTGGCCCTGGACGTGCGCGGCGGACGCGGCGCGCGAAACGACGATCAGACGTACGACGATCAGCCGGCGGTGGGCGCGTCCTGGCAGGCCAGGGCGGTACGCCGGACTCGCGGACGGGGCGCCAGCAACGGGCCCCACGCGGCCGACGAGGCGGCCACGTTGATCAGGGCGTGCGTCGTCATCATGCACATGTCGGTGAGGCTAACCAGGGGCAGCACGACGAACAACCGGTTTCCGCCGGCCCCACCGCCCTCGCGGGCGCGCACCGGGCCGGCTGGGCGGCCGGCAGCCGCCCGCTGGACCGTCAGCCGGGCAGGCGGACCGTACGCCCCTGCCGGCGGGCCGCCTCGGCCGCGTCGAGTACGGCCACCACCTCGCGGCCGAACCGGACGTCGCACTGGTGGTCCCGGGCCCCCGAGTCGACCGCCTCGGTGAGCTGGTCCAGCGCCAGGGAGAGCGCCTGCACCGCGGTGCCGTCACCGCGCGGCACGCTCTCGATGCCGTTCTCGCCGTAGAAGACGAAATCGAACGCCCGAGCCGAGGGTGACGCGTTCAGGGTCAACGAGAGAGTGCTGGTGGCGCCCCCGACGTGCGACAACAGCAGGTGCACGGTGTCCCGGGGGCCGTTCATGGCGGCCACCTGGGTCACCCGGCCAAGCACCGGCACGATGATCGACAGTGCGTGCGGCCCGATGTCCCAGAGCCCGCCCCGCTCCCGTCGCCAGGGCGAGGCACCATACGGGTTGCCCGGCTCGAAGATCGAGGCGTACATGGTGGCGCGGGCGCCGTACCAGCCCCCGGCGGCGGCGGTCGAAGCGAGGAAGCCGGCCACGTTCGCGTGGAACCGGTTGGTGAAGAAGACCAGCGAGGCGACCCCGGCGCGGGCGGTCGCGCTCACCACCCGTTCGGCGTCGGGCAGGCTCAGCGACAACGGCTTGTCCAGCAGCAGGTGCTTTCCGGCGTTCGCGGCCTGGACCGCGATGTCGGCCTGGATGTCCGGCGGCAGTGCGACCGCCACCGCGTCCACCATTTCGATCAACTTCTCGACGTCGTCGAAGGCCGGTACGCCGTACCGCTGTCCCAGCGCTTTGGCCTTGTCCGGGTCACGTCCCCAGATGCCGGCAAGCTGCGCCTTCGGGTGCGCGGTGAGTGCCGCCGCGTGCGTCTCGGCGGCCCAGTGCCCCGTGCCGAACAACCCGAACCGTTGCAACGCCGGCTCCTCTCCTCGCCCCGCCAGCCTGGCGGTGTCCCCGCCCGGTTCCGCCGGCCACCCTGGTTAACCTAGCGCCTCCCCCGGCCCCGAACACCCCACCCCGACCCGGAAGGAAGGGCCCCTTGTTATCGCTTTCCGATGTACAAGGGGCCCTTCCTAACCTCGACGGCGCAGGAAGCGGCGGCGGCGGGCGGTGTACCGCTCCACCACGAACAGGGCCTCGTCGGCTTCGGCGGCGGACTCGGCCGCCTCGTCGACCAGCGCCTCGGCGGCCACCTCGGCGACCCGGGCCGCCTGCTCCGCGCGGCGTACCCCGGCGGCGGCCCGGTCGTGCGCCCGCCGGGCCGCGGCCTGCTCGATCCGGCGCTGTTCGGCAACCCGCTCCCGCTCCTCCTGGGCCGGGTCCCAGTCACCGGAGCGCCGGAACACCTCCCGTAACTCCTGCACCGAGATGTCGCCGCGCCGGTACGCCGAGAGCGCCGCCCGGGCCACCGCCCGTTCGCGGTCCGCTCCCCCGGTCTCGTCCCGCTCGGTCACCCGGGCCGCCTGGCGCCCAACGGAAGCCGCCTGCCAGGCCAGGTCGTACGCCTGCTCAGCAGCCTCCTGGGCGGCCCAGGCCAGGTCTCGGGCCTGCTCTGCCACGGCCACCTCGGCACGGGCCAGAACCGCCCGCTCGGCCGCTCCGGCGGCGTCGATCCCCACCTGGGCGGCGTGCACGGCCAACTCGTCGGCCTCCGCGCGCAACTGCTCCAGATCCGGGCGGGGCGTACGGGCGCGGTCGGTCATCACCGCGAGTCCGAGCAGGGCGAGCACGACAAAACCACCGGCCATCAGCAACGCCCACACGCCCGTCGCGCCCACCGCCGCACTCCCCACGGTCCGCGTCGCCCAGCGGAGCCCGACCGGAGCCGCGAGGGTCCGGTCGGGTCCATGAAGCCCGGGCCATGGCGCGCGGCCCGGGACCGACCGCACCCGATGATAGACGCGTGTTGATGGCGTGACCAGCGGTGACGGTTGACCGGTGGCCAGGTCGGGGGCGTCGGGAGCCGCTCACTAGGCTGTCCACGTGAACGGCTCCCTGGTGACGGTGACGATCGTGCTCTCGCTCGTACTCGCGGCTTGGAGCCTGATCACGACGGTGCGCAACCGGCCCCCGGACCTGACCCACCTGGTCGGCCTGGCGATCGTGGAGGCGAGCCTGCTCGTCCTCGCCGGCCTGGCGCTCGCCGCGTGGGTCGGTGGTGAGCACCCCGCCGAGCCGGGCACCTTCTTCGGCTACCTGGTCACCCTGGTCTGTCTTCCGCCGCTGGCCGGGGTGCTGGCCCGGATGGAGCCGACCCGCTGGGGTTCGGTGATCGTGACCGTGGTCTGCCTGGTCATCCCGGTCGTGGTGGTACGGCTGCAACAGACATGGGAGGTGACCGGTGGCTGAACGGTCGACCAGATCGGTCGGTGGGTCGTCGGCGGGGTCGCCGCCGACCGGGTCCCCGGCGGGCGAGACACCGCCACGGGTGACCAACCGGGGGCCGGGCCGGGTGCTGATCGCGGTCTACATCCTGTTCGCGATCGCGGCGACCTCACGGGCCACCCTCCAGATCGTCACCAAGTTCCACGAGGCGCCGGTGGCGTACCTGCTCTCCGCCCTCGCCGCCGTGATCTACATCATCGCCACCGTCGGCCTGGCCCGGGGCGGCCCGAGCGGCCGGCGGATCGCGCTGGTCTGCTGCACCGTGGAACTCGTCGGGGTGCTCGCGGTCGGTGCCACCAGCCTGCTGGACAAGGCCCTCTTCCCGGACGACACGGTCTGGTCGAGCTTCGGCGCGGGCTACGGCTACATCCCGCTGGTGCTGCCGGTGCTCGGCCTGCTCTGGCTGCGCCGCACCCGCGAGACCGCCTGACCCGCAGGAACCGCTCAGTCGCGCGGACCGCCGGCCACGTAGATCACCTGACCGGAGACAAACGAGGCCCCCTCGCTCGCCAGGTACGAGATGGTGTGCGCCACGTCCTCCGGCCGGCCGACCCGGCGTACCGGGATCTCGGCGGCGCCGAGCCGCTGGAACTCCTCGAACTCGACCCCGATCCTGGCAGCGGTCGCCGCGGTCATGTCGGTCACGATGAAACCGGGAGCCACCGCGTTGGCGGTGATGCCGAACGGGCCCAGTTCGATCGCCAGGGTCTTGGTGAAGCCCTGGAGCCCGGCCTTGGCCGCCGCATAGTTCGCCTGTCCCCGGTTACCCAGGGCCGAGGTGCTGGAAAGGTTGACGATCCGGCCCCACCGCTGCCCGACCATGTGTTTCTGCGCCGCCTGGGTGAAGAGGAAGGCGCCCCGCAGGTGCACCCCCAGCACCGTGTCCCAGTCCGCGTCGGACATCTTGAACAGCAGGTTGTCCCGGAGCACCCCGGCGTTGTTGACCAGCACGCCCGGCGCGCCGAGTTCGGCGGCGATCCGCTCGACGGCGGCCTCCACCTGCACCCGGTCCGCCACGTCGGCCCCGACCGCGATCGCCCGACCGCCGGCGGCGACGATGGCCTCGACCGTCGACGCGGCCGCCGACTCCTCCAGGTCCACGACCGCGACCGCCAGCCCGTCTGCGGCCAGGCGTAGGGCGGTGGCGGCGCCGATGCCTCGGGCGGCACCGGTGACGATGGCGACGCGGGACTGCTCCGACATGCTTACCTCCCGGTAACTTACGCTCGGTCGGAGGAGCTTAACCCAGTTGTCCCTGGCCCCGGTGCAACCGGATCCAGCGGTAGCCGTACCCGGCCAGCGCCAGCGCGTCGAGCTTGCCGACCGGCCCGTACTCCTGGTCGGCGAGGACGTCACCGGGGAGTTCCGCCTCGGCGTACAGCTCACCGAGATCGACCGTCACGTCCTCCGTACCGAGGTTGTGCAGGAAGACCATCGTCCCGGTCGGGCCGTCCGCCCGGTGCGCCAACACCCCCGCCGGCAACACCTGGTCGATGTCCGTACACCGGCCCGAGCCGACCTCCGGGGCCTCACGCAGGGTACGGATCATCCGCTCGAACCAGGAGAGCAGCGAACCCGCGTCGTGCCGCTGGGCGGTCACGTTCACCCGCTCGTAGCCGTACTCGCCGCCGGTGATGACCGGTCGGATCAGCTCCGTCGCCGGTGCCGTCGAGAACCCGGCGTTCTCCTGGAAAGACCACTGCATCGGGGTACGGATCGCGTCCCGGCCGGGCAGCGACAGCTCCTCCCCCATCCCGATCTCCTCGCCGTAGCGGAGCACCGGCGTGCCGCGTAACGAGAACTGCAACGCGTACGCCAGCTCGATCCGGCGGCGGTCGTTGCCGAGCATCGGGGCGAACCGACGCCGGATCCCCCGACCGAACAGTCGCATCCCCTCGTCCGGGCCGAACCGCTCGAACACCTGCTCGCGCTGCTCGGCGGTGAGCCGGGAGAGGTCGATCTCGTCGTGGTTGCGCAGGAAGGTGGCCCACTGCCCGCCGTACGGCAGCTCCGGGGTGTCCCGCAGCGCGGCGATGATCGGCTCCGGATCCTGCCGGGCCAGGGCGAGCACCAGGCGGCCGTTGAGCATGAAGTCGAAGAGCATGTGCAGCCGGTTGGCCGACCCGCCCCGGTCGCCGAAGTAGTGCACCAGTTCGGCCGGCTCCACGTTCGCCTCGGCCAGCAGCACCGCGTCCGCCCGGCGCCACTGGGCGTGCTGACGCAGCTCGGTGAGGAACTCGAAATCCTTGGGCGAGTCCGGGTTGCCCGGCTCGGTCAGCTCGATGATGAACGGCACCGCGTCGATCCGGAACCCGGAAACGCCGAGCTGGAGCCAGAACGAGACGATCTTCTTGATCTCCTCCCGTACCGCCGGGTTGCCCAGGTTCAGGTCCGGCTGGAACCGGTAGAACCGGTGGTAGTACCAGGCCTTCGCGGTCCGGTCGTAGCTCCACGTCTCGTCCTGCTCGCCCGGGAAGACCATGCCCTGGCGGCGGTCGGGCGGCGCCTCGTCCGCCCACACATACCAGTCCCGGTACGGCGAGTCCGGTGACGAGCGGGCCGACTGGAACCAGGGGTGCTGGTCGGAGGTGTGGTTGACCACCAGGTCGATGATCACCCGGATACCCCGGTTGTGCGCCTGGTGGAGCAGCTCGGCGAAGTCACCGAGGGTGCCGAAGCGGGGGTCGACGTTGTAGAAGTCCGTGACGTCATAACCGTCGTCCCGGTTCGGGGACGGGTGGATCGGATGCAGCCAGAGGCAGGTCACGCCGAGCCGGGCCAGGTAGTCCAGCCGGCCGATCAGCCCACGCAGGTCGCCCACCCCGTCGCCGTCGCTGTCCGCGTACGTGTCGATGTCGAGGCAGTAGACGACTGCCTCGGAATACCACCGGTCTCCCATGCCCGACTGCCTTTTCCTCCGCCCGGCGCCGGTAAACGGAACCCTGCTCGGGACGGAGGTGTGAAAGTCGATCGAGACGGGTACCGCAGGCGCCATCACCCCGGACGGACGTCCTCCCGACGACCGCTCGGGCGATCGCTGTTTCGGGCGACCTCCGCTGGTGAGGCGGTCGTTCACCAGGGCTGGCCGAACCCCATGGGCCGGTCGTCAACGCTGACGGGCGGAAGGAGCCATGTCGATGCTGGTCGTGGCCGAGGCGGAGCCGACCGAGATCGGGGGGCTGACCGGCTGGGTCGCCTCGGTGATCGACGCGCTGGGGCCGCTCGGGGTCGGCCTGCTGGTCGCCCTGGAGAACCTCGTCCCACCGGTTCCGAGCGAGGTGGTGCTCGCGCTCGCGGGCTACCTGGCCGGTGAGGGACGGGGCAACGTCGTCGTGATGTGGGTCGCGGCGACGGCCGGCTCGGTGCTCGGCGCGCTCGCGCTCTACTGGGTGGGCGCCGCCCTGGGCGAGGAGCGGCTCAAGCGTTGGCTCGACCGGGTCCCGTTGGTCGACGCCGAGGACCTGGACCGGGCCGACCGCTGGTTCGCGCGGTACGGCAACTGGGCGGTGCTCCTCGGTCGGATGGTGCCGGTGGTCCGGAGCCTGGTGTCGGTGCCGGCCGGCGCGGACGGGATGCCGATTGGGCGGTTCCTGGCGTTGACCACGCTCGGCAGCGGAATCTGGAACTCGATCTTCGTCGGCCTGGGTTTCGCGCTCGGCTCGCGGTGGCAGCAGATCGACCGGTACAGCACCTGGTTCGACCTGGCGCTACTGGCCGGATTCGTGCTCGTGGTCTCGACCTGGGTGGTCAAACGGCTACGCCGACGCCGCCAACCCGCGACGCCACGGCCGTCGGCCCGCCCGGACACCGGACAAGTGGCTGATCGACGCTGATCAGCCACTCGTCCCGCGCGCCCTGGATGCGGGTCCAGAGGATTCGGTGTCTCCGGTCGGGTCGGTACCTGATGGAGGTGAACCGAACAGGGTCAGGGAGCTGGGCGGGTCACGGCAGCGTCGCCAGGTGCGGCTTGACCGTACGGGCGAAGTTGTTCCCGGTGGCGACGTCCCAGTTGATCGACCAGGTCATCGCGCCCCGGATGCCCGGGTAGGTGCGCGGCGGCTGGAAGCTGCCGCAGTTGGTGCCTCGGGCAAGGCAGTTGAGCGCCTGGTTGACCAGGGCGGGTGCGACGATGCCGCCACCGGCCGCGCCGGGGCCGGCGGGCAGGCCGAGCGCCACCTGGTCCGGCCGGAGTCCGGCTTCCAGTTGCAGGCAGGCCAGCGCGGTCATGAAGTTGACCGTGCCCTGGCTGTACGCGAACTGCTGGTCGCAGCCGAGCATCGAGCCGGAGTTGTAGAACTGGGTGTGTACGACGGTGAGGATGTCCCGGATGTCCAGCGCGAGCTTGAAGTAGCTCACGGTCGGCGACTGCATGTCGATGGTCTGTGGCGCCATCGTGATGATCAGGTTGGCGCCGACCCGGTTGCGCAGGCTCCGCAGCGCCTGTGCCATGTACGTGGGGTTGAGCCCGTTCTCCAGGTCGATGTCGACGCCGTCGAACCCGTACTCCTGGATCAGGTTGAACACGGTGTTGCTGAAGTTGGTGGCGGAGGTCGCGTCGTTGACCGCCACCCGACCGGTTTCCCCACCGACCGACAGGATCACCTTCTTCCCGCGTGAGTGCAGGGTCTGCACGTCGGTCTTGAAGTTGGCGTTGGTGTAACCGCCGAGCGAGGCCGACAGACCCGGGTCGATGCCGAAGGTGACCGCCCCCGGGGTGCTGGTCGCCTCGGCGAACGCGACCGCGATCAGGTCGTACTCGCCCGGTACGTCGCGTAGCCGCAGTTCCACCGCCGGATTGTCGAAGTTGTGCCAGTAGCCGGTGAGGAAGTGTTTCGGCAACGGCGAGTTCGGCGGCGGGGTGACGGGCGGCGTGGTCGGCGGCGGAGTCGTGGGTGGAGTGGTCGGCGGGGTCGTGGGCGGGGTCGTCGGAGCCGTACCACCCCCACACGCCACACCGTTCAACACACAGTTCGACGGCACCCCAGCACCCGTGGCATTGAACCCGAAAGACACCGACGCACCCGGAACCAACGTCCCATTCCACGACCGGTTCACAAACGAGAACCGCTGACCCGACGACGTCATCGACGCATCCCAGAACGTACCCACCCGACTCCCCACCGGCAGATCAAACGCCACCACCCACGACGAGATCACCGACGACCCACCATTCGTAACCGTGTACCTCCCCTCCCAACCAGAACCCCAGTCAGACACCTTCACAAAAGTCGCGGTCGGACCGGCCGCGAACGCCGGCATCGCCACCGCGACGGCACCGAGCGCCGCCACCAGGGTCGCGATCAGGGACAGGAGCAGGGTTCTGGAGCGCTTCATGCGGTCCTCCACGGCCGGTCAGGCATCGTCATCCATCGACGGATGGCTAATTATTAAGACTGTTAACTGTTCCTGTCCAGCCCTGACGGGAGAAGGAAGGGCCCCTTGTTATCGGAATCCGATGTACAGGGGGCCCTTCCTAACGCCTCCGTACGGGAGGCGGGGCGGGTCAACGACGGAAGGTGAACCAGTTGACGTTGACGAAGTCGGCCGGCTGGCCGCTGCTGAAGGTCAGGTAGACGGTGTGCACACCGGTGGTCGCCGAGATGTTGCCCGGGACCGAGCGCCAGCTCTGCCAGCCACCGGTGTTGGCGAGCGCGAACCCACCGATCGGCGGATTGGTCGGGCTGTCCAGGCGTACCTCGACCAGGCCGCTCACGCCGCCGGGGGCACCGGAGGCGACCCGGGCCACGAAGTCACGGGCCGGGGTGGTGCCGAAGTCGACATTGTCGAACCGGGCCCAGTCACCGCCGGCCAGGTGGCTCAGGTTCTGCCCGCCCTCGCTGCACGTCTCGACCTGCACGCCGTTCTGTCCGCTGTACGCCTCAGCCTGGATGGTCGAGTACGCGCTGCCGCCGCCACCGGACGGTGGCGTGGTCGGCGGGTTGGTGGGCGTGCCGCCGCCTCCCCGGCTCCATACGGCCACGTAGTCGACCAGCATCGGCCGGCCGGAGACGGTCGCCGAGGTCGGCGTGGTCGCGCCGGCCACCCCGTTCGGGAACGAGCCGCCCATCGCCACGTTGAGCAGCAGGAAGTAGCCGGCGTGACTGGTCATGTTGTCCCAGTGCGGCTGGCCGACCTGGTTCTGGGTGACGGTGTGGTACTGCTGGCCGTCGACGTACCAGCGCAGTTGCTGCGGGTTCGCGCCGCTGTCCCACTCGAAACGGTAGGTGTGGAACGCGGACTGGCAGCTGCTGCCGGGGCAGGCCCGGTTGGTGCCGATGCCGTTGAACTCGTTGCACGGCCCGCCAGGTGCCACGCCGCAGTGGAGTACGCCCCAGACCGAGTTGATCCCGTTGACGTTCTCCATCACGTCGAACTCGCCGATGCCCGGCCAGTTCTGGTAGTTGCCCCGGTACGGTGCGCCGAGCGCCCAGAACGCCGGCCAGTATCCGGCCGCCGCGGCTCCGGTGACGTTCGGCATCTGGATCCGCCCCTCGATGGCGAGTACGCCACCGGACGGGGGTTTGAAGTTGGTCCGTACGGTCTCGATCCGGGACGAGGTCCACTGGCCTCCCGCGCTCCGGATCGGGGTGATCCGCAGGTTGCCGGCACCGTCGTGGCTGACGTTGCTGGTGCTGTTGGTGTAGGTCTGGATCTCACCAGTGCCCCAGTTGGCCGGTCCGCCCGGATAACTGGTGCCGGTGTCGATGATCCAGTTGCTCGCCGAGGGCAGGGTGTTGGCGGCGCCGGTGAAGTCGTCGCTCCACACCAGACTCCAGCCGGGCGGGGTCGGCGGTACGGCGGCGCGGGCGTTCACCGAGACGGCGCTGACCACGGTGACGATCGTGGTGAACGCGGCCAGCAGGAGAAACGCGCGGCGCCTCGGGACGGGGCCGGCCGGAGCCGGGACGGTGCTGGTCATGATCGTGGCCTCTCTACGGGACGGATGAGAGAGCGCTCTCTCCCTGGTTGTACGTCCCGACCCCGGTTATGTCAACGTTCATCGATGCCTGTGGTCGGCGTCCTGGTGTGCCGCGAGCTACGGCAGTGGACGGGGCCGGCGCAGGACCACCCGCTCCAACGCGGTCCACGCGGTGGTGGTGACCAGGTAGAGAACCGCCGCCAGCGGCAGCACCAGGGCGGCGAGCAACGTTCCGTACGGCAGCAGCGGCAACAGCCGGGCCAACACCGCCGCGCCCGGCAGCTCCGTACCGTCGGGCGCGGTTGCCGGGGTGGCGGCGGCGGCATCCCGGCGCATCCGCCGCGACGTCCACCAGGCCAACGCGGTCAGCAACACCAGCAGTACGCCGAAGAGCGGCCCCGCCGCACCGCCGAGCCCGTCCGTGAGGTGGTGCCCGAGCGGCACCCCGGCCAGCCGTTCGTCGAGCAACCCGGCGGTCCCGCCGATCGGGCCCACCGTGGTGAAGAGGTGGTACATCACCACGAAGAACGGCACCTGAAACAGCCCTGGCAGGCAACCCGCGACCGGACTCGCGCCCGCCTCCCGATGCAGCGTGACCAGTTCCTGTTGCAGCCGCGCCCGATCCTTGCCGTACCGCTGCTGGAGTTGACGGACCTGCGGGGCGAGTTCGGCCCGGCGCCGCTCGCCGCGTACCTGCGCCCAGGTCAGGGGCGCGATCAGCAGTCGTACGGCAATGGTGAAGAGCACGACGGCGGCGGCCGTGGCGCCGGTGTCGGCAATCGGGGCGACCGCCGAGGCGAGCGCCTCGACGATGGTGGCGGCGACGGCGACGGCGCCGTCGAGTGGTGCGAACGTGAGCATGGTGAACCCCTCGGTGCGATTCCGGGAGGGCGCGACACCGGTGCGCGGGCAACCTGGTGGCGCGGATCAGCGCGTACCCGCGGATCGGCGCATCCGGTGCGAGCCAGGGACAACGTCCGATGTGGACGATGTAAGACGGAACCGACCGCGTGGCGGTGGGAAGAGGAAACCGCTACGCGGCCGAGAGGAGCACCGACGGTGCTCGGGGACGGGGCCGCCCGGCCGCGTCCGGGTCGAGCTGGCGCGGGATCCGGGCCCGACGGGCCCGCTCCCGGATGGTCAACCCGCGTCTGGCCGCGTTACCGGCCCCGGGCACCGTGCCGACCAGGCGCACCGCCACCGCGATCACCAGCAGCGTGGCCGCGGCCACCGCCGCACCGGCGAGCAGTTCGGACGGTTGGGTGGCCACCGTGACGACGTGCGCGAGGGCGTACGCCCACCAGCCCACGACGCTCAACAGCGATTCCGGCACCCGGTCAGTGTAATCGGCCGGGCCACCCCCGAAAGCACCGATCGGAGTGCTTCCTTTGCTGCGGCTTAACAATCCGTCGCGACGGTTGAGTGGTAGCTCAGCACCTGACTAGGGTGCGCCAGGGGCACGGTCGCGCCGGCGCCCCAGCCGACCGGATCGACGAAGAGGTGCGCCGAGAATGGCCGAGCGGGACCAGCCGGGCTTGGCGAGACGCGACGGAGGTTCCCGCCACCGCGCCGCCAGCCCGCGCGGCAGCGCCACCGAGGCCGCGGGGTTGCCCGCGACCCGGGCCGGCGGCAACGAGCCCGGTCGGCTCGCCCCGGTGCTCGGCAAGATGGCCCGCGCGGCGCGCGCGAGCGAACCGGCCCTCTTCGGACTGCTGCGCAACCGGCGCCAGGTGGTGATCGGGCTCGGCGCGGCAGCCGTCGCCACCGGCGCGGTCGGCTCGGCCGCCGCCGTACTCGGCGGGGGTGGTGGGATCGCCGCCGCCGTGAGCGACCAGGCCACCTCGACCCGGTCGCCCCGGGACGCGGGCGCGTTCGCCGACCGCGACGCCAGCTACAGCCAGTCCCTCGGCGAATCGATCAACTTCGGCGCGGCCGGGATCTCCGACACCCCGGCCAAGGCTGCCAAGGCGGCGCTCGCGGCGACACCGCGCTTTCCCAACCCGCTCAGCCGTGACCCCGTGCAGCACCTGCTGCGGCGGGCCACCTTCGGCCCCACCCGGACCGAGGCCGACGCGGTCCGGGCCATCGGCGTCGACGCCTGGATCGAACAGCAGCTCGACCCCGGCAAGCTCGCCGACCCGGTCGGCGAGCAGGTGGCCGGCGCGTTCCCCACGGTGAACATGTCGACCGCGCAGATCCGTCGGGCGGTCAAGGAGTTCGACTGGGCCGCCCAGTACGAGCTCGGCCACGCCACCCTGGCCCGACAGTTCTGGAGCAGCCGTCAGCTCTTCGAGGTGATGGTGGACTTCTGGTCCAACCACCTGAACGTGACCAACCCGTTCGACGGCGGCTGGGACGTACGGACCTCGTTCGACAGCCAGGTGATCCGTAAACACGCGCTCGGCAGGTTCTCCGACATGCTCACCGCCAGCGCCCGCAACCCGGCCATGCTGCGTTACCTCAACAACAACGAGTCGCACCGTCGCTCGGTGAACGAGAACTACGGCCGCGAACTGCTGGAACTGCACACGGTCGGGATCGACGGCGGTTACACCGAGAAAGACGTACGCAACAGCGCGTACATCATGACGGGCCGGACCGTGACCAACGCGGGCGAGTTCCGGTACGAGGCCGACCGGCACTGGATCGACCCGGTCAAGGTGCTCGGCTTCACCGACAAGAACCCGTCCCGCGCCAAGGGACTCCAGGTCGGCGACCGCTACCTGCAGTATCTCGCCACCCACGAGGCGACCGCGAAGAACATCGCCCGCAAGCTCGCCGTACGGTTCGTCGCCGACACCCCGCCACACAACCTGGTGCAGCGGCTCGCCGAGACGTACCTGGCCAACGGCACCGCGATCGCGCCGGTGCTGCGGGTCCTCTTCCGGTCCCAGGAGTTCTGGATCGCCACCGGGCTCAAGGCCCGCCGGCCGCTGGAGAACTTCGTCGCCACCGCCCGTTCGCTCGGCATCGCACCCGGCTCCGACACCCGCGCCGGAATCGAGGGGCTCTACCGGATGACCCAGCGCTTCGGGCAGCCGCCACTGGGCTGGGTACCGCCGAACGGCTACCCCGACGTCGCGGCGGCGTGGCGGTCGGCCCATGCCACGCTGGCGATCTGGAACAGCCACCGGGCGCTGGTGCAGGGCTCCCAGCGCGGGCTGTCGTACCCGAAGCCGGAAGGGCTGGTCGGCAAGCGCCCGCCCACCACCGGCCAGTACCTCGACGCCCTCGCCGCCCGGCTGTTGCAACAACCGCTGGCCGCCAAGGACCGCCAGGCGCTGCTGACCTTCCTCGGCTCGAAGGAGGGTACGACGGTGAAGAACGCCACCCTGGGCGGCAAGATCGAGCACCTGGCTCCGCTCTTCCTCGACTCGATCTACCACGCGCTGCGCTGAGGAGAGACCAATGACGCAGGAGAATCCTCAGCCGCCGGACGGCAACCCGCCGTACCACCCCGACGACGCGCCCCCGCGTCCCCGTACCGCACAGGAGCTGCGCCGGCACGGCCCGAACCTGGCCGAGGCGGCGATCCGGGTGCAGGCCGAGTCGGTCACCGGGGAGCTGACCGAACAGCGGGACCGCTGGCGGCACGGTTTCACCCGACGCCGGGTGATGGCTGGCGCCGGCGCGGTCGGCGTGGCCAGCCTCGCCGGTCAGATCGCCACCACCCGGGTCGCGTTCGGCGCGCCCGCCACCACCAACCGCGCCCTGGTGGTGGTCTTCCTGCGCGGCGGCATGGACGGCCTCTCCGTGGTGGTGCCGCGCGGCGACCGGAACTACCTCAACGCCCGGCGCAACATCGCCATCCCGGACGGCGCGCTGATCGCCGGGGACAACCGGTTCGGGCTGCACCCGGCCCTCGCCCCGCTCGAGCCGTTCTGGAAGTCGGGCAGGATGGCCGCGGTGCACGCGGTCGCGTCGCCGGACGCCAGCCGCAGCCACTTCCAGGCCCAGGACTGTCTGGAACGGGGAGCCGCCTCGACCGGCGTACACACCGGCTGGCTGGACCGGGTGTTGACCGCGCTCGGACCGGGCACCACGTTCCGGGCCATCGCCGAAGGCTCCGCCCTGCCCCGGTCACTGGTCGGCGGCGAGAACAAGCTGGTGTTGCAGGGCATCCGCGAGTTCGACCTCCAGGGCTTCAGCGGCGTACGGGCCAGCACGCTGACCGCCTTGAAGGCGCTCTACACCGGCCTGGATGACCACCCACTGGCAACCCAGGCCACCGAGACCCTCGCGTCGATCGCGGCCGCGCGGAAGATCGCCAGCAAGGACTACCGCTCCACCGCCCAGTGGCCCGGCGGCGGCTTCGCCGACCAACTGCGGGACGTGGCCCGGCTGATCAAAGCGAAGGTGGGGCTGCGGGTGGCCGCGGTCGACATCGGCGGCTGGGACATGCACACCAACATCGGCGGCCCGGACGGCGGCGACATGCGCAACCGGCTGAACGAACTCGCCAGCGCGCTCGGCGCGTTCGCCGCCGACCTGGGACCGGCGCTGGACGATGTCTCGGTGGTCACGATGAGCGAGTTCGGTCGCCGGGTCGAGGCGAATGGCAGTTCCGGCACCGACCACGGGCACGGCGGGTTGATGCTGCTGCTCGGCGGTGGCATGAACGGCGGCAAGGTGCACGGGCGTTGGCCGGGGCTCGGCGCCGGCGCGCTGGACCAGGGTGACCTGGCCGGCGCCAACGACTATCGGGACGTACTGGCCGAGCTGCTCAGGTCCCGGCTCGGCGTCGCCGACCACAAACCCATCTTCCCCGGCCTCAAGCACAAGGAGATCGGCGTTTTCCGCTAGGCGTACCCGCCGTCGACGTACGTGGAAACCCCTCTCCTCTGGAGCTGAGTGCGTGTCGCCACGCCGGGACCGCGTTTCCCCGCCTGACCGCGCTGGGTAACGGAGTCGTCAGGCGCTGATCTCGGCGCGACGGCAACGACGGAACGGCGGGTGGTGGCGATGGCCGGCATTGTGGCGATGGCCCAGGGCGCGGCGGTTTCCCAGGAGACGGCGGCACGCACGCCTGCGCAGCCGGCGGCCGAGGTTCCGGCCGAACAGCCGGGACTGCGTACGGTCGGGGTCGAGGAGGAGTTCCTGCTCGTCGACCCGGATACCGGGGTGGCCGTACCCGCGGTCGACCGGGTGCTGGAGCGGGTGCCGGAGGAGCTACGTGGCCAGGTGCAGCACGAGTTCCAGACCAGCCAGATCGAGATCGGCAGCCCGCCCGGACTGGAACTGGGCGCGCTGCGCCACTCGCTCGGGCTGCTCCGGGCCGGTCTGTCCGACGCCGCCGAGGCGGCCGGCGTACGGCTGGTCGCGGTCGGTGCCGGGCTGGTCGACGGGCCGGTTCCACCGGTCTTCGACAACCCCCGGTTCCACCGGATGGTCGAGCAGTTCGGCCCGTTGGTGGACGGGCCGGGCAACAACGGCATGCACGTGCACGTCGGGATCCCCGACCCGGAAACCGGCGTACGGGTGCTCAACCACCTGCGTCCCTGGTTGCCGATCCTGCACGCGGTGACCACCAACTCCCCGTTCCACGCCGGGCTCGACACCGGGTACGCGAGTTGGCGTTCGGTGCTCTGGGAGCGCTGGCCCTCCGTCGCGCCGACCCCGTGGCTGGAGTCGTACGCGCACTACCAGTGGCTGGTCGACCAGCTCGTCTCGACCGGCATGCTGCTCGACGAGGGGATGGTCTACTGGTACGCCCGGCTCTCCGCGCACTACCCCACGGTGGAGGTCAGGATCGGTGACGTGTGCCCGAGCCTGGACGACACCATCCTGGTCGCGGCGCTGGTCCGGTCGCTCGTCGGCACCGCGATCAGCGATGTCGAGCAGGGCCGCGAGGCGGTGCAGATCGATCATCACCTGCTCACCGCCGCGCACTGGCGGGCGGCGCACGACGGGCTGGACGGGCTCGCCGTCGACCCGGTACGCGGCGGCACCATGCCGGCGTGGGAGCTGCTGGAGAAGCTGGTCGACCGGGTACGGCCGGAGCTGGACCGCCACGGTGACCTGCCCGAGGTGACCGCGCAACTGGACCGGCTACGCCGGGACGGGACCGGCGCCGACCGGCAGCGCGCGGCGTACGCCCGCCGGGGTGAGCTCTCCGACGTCATCGCCGACCTGGCCCGACAGACCCGCGGCGGCGACACCGATCGGCACCCGGGCGATCGTGCCGAGCCTCACCCGGGCAACCGTGCCGAACAGCAGCGCCGCGACCTTGCCGAACAGCGACAATGAGATATGGCTGATCGACTGATCGTGATCGGCGGGGACGCCGCTGGCATGTCCGCGGCGTCCCAGGCGCGTCGCCGTAGGGACCGGGACGACTTGGAGATCATCGCCTTCGAACGGGGACACTTCACGTCGTACTCGGCCTGTGGCATCCCGTACTGGATCAGCGGGCTGGTCGACTACAACGAGTTGATCATTCGCGATCCGGAGACGCACCGCAGGGAGCACCAGATCGACGTACGGCTGCGCCACGAGGTCGTCAAGATCGACCTGGACCGGCGCGAGGTGGTCGCACGGGACCTGGAGAACGGCGGGCGCGAGGTCCGGGAGAGCTTCGACGAGCTGGTGTACGCGGCCGGCGCGGTGCCGACCGTGCCCGACTGGGCGCGGACCGACGCCGGTGGGGTCTTCGGGGTGCAGACCCTGGACGACGGCAAGGCGCTGCGGCACTGGCTCGAAGGGGACCCGAAGCCGAAACGGGCGGTCGTCGTCGGCGGCGGTTACATCGGAGTCGAGATGGCCGAGGCGATGATCGAACGTGGGCTCGCGGTGACCCTGGTCGAGCGGGGCGAGCAGCCGATGTCCACGGTTGACCCGGACATGGGCCGGATGGTCCGCGACGCGCTCGACGGGCTCGGCATCGACGTACGCACCGGGGTGACCATCACCGGCCTGACCACCGAGGGGGGCCGGGTCTCCGGCGTACGCACCAGCGAGGTCACGATCCCGGCGGACGTGGTGGTGCTCGGGACCGGCGTACGCCCGAACGTCCGGCTCGCGGCTGAGGCCGGCCTGCCGATCGGCCCGACCGGCGGCATCCGTACCGACCTGCGGATGCGGGTGATCGGCGCACCGGGGGTCTGGGCGGCCGGTGACTGTGTCGAGACCCTGCACAAGACAACCGGTCAGCCGGTCTACGTACCACTCGGTACGCACGCCAACAAGCAGGGCCGGGTCGCCGGCATCAACATCGGTGGCGGGTACGCCACCTTCCCGGGTGTCATCGGCACCGCCGTGACCCGGGTCTGCGACCTGGAGGTGGCCCGGACCGGGCTGCTGGAGCCGGAGGCGCGGATCGCCGGGTTCGAGTTCATCACGGTGACGGTCGAGTCGACCAGTACCGCCAGCTACTTCCCCGACGCCGCGAAGATGACGGTCAAGCTGATCGCCGAGAAGGGCACCGGACGGCTGCTCGGCGCGCAGATCGTCGGTCGGTCCCAGTCCGCGAAGCGGATAGACACCCTGGCCGTGGCGCTCTGGAACAAGATGACCGTGGACGAGATGTCGATGCTCGATCTCGGTTACGCACCTCCGTACTCCCCCGTCTGGGACCCGGTCCTGGTCGCCGCCCGCAAAGCCGTCGACATCCTCCACTCGACGTAAGGAAGGGCCCCTTGTTAACGCATAGCGTTAAGAAGGGGCCCTTCCTTACGTGGGAACGGAGGCCGGCGAACATGTCGGTGGGGGTGGTTACGGTCTGGGGCGTTGGTGCGTCGGTGTTTTCGCCCGGCGCGAGTCACGCCACCAGTCACTCCACCCCCGGAGGCTTCGCCGATGTCCCAGGAGAAGACGTACCTCGAACTGTCCGAGGCCGACGGCACCTCGCACAAGTTCTACGAGGTGACCATCGACGGCGCGGAACTGACGGTCCGCTACGGCCGGATCGGCGACACCGGCCAGGTGAAGCGGAGCAGCTTCGCCAGCGCGGAACGGGCCCGGCTGGAGGCGTCCCGCAAGGTCGGCGAGAAGGTACGTAAGGGCTACGCCCCGGCCGTGCCGGGGGTACGGCAGAAGCGCAGCGTCTCCCGTCGCCAGATCGTCAGTGTCCGCTCCACCGCCCGGCGCGCCCCGGTGCTCTGGCGTTACGACTCGGGTGCTCCGGCGTTCGGCATCTTCGTCGATCGCGACGGCTGCCTGGTAGGCAACGAACGCGGGGTGATCACCGCGTTGAACCACAACGCCGAGGTGATGCAGCAGTACCGGCTGCCCGACGGGGTGAAGTGCATCGTCGCCGACGACGACTGGCGGTACGCCGGCTGCGATGACGGCAACGTCTACGACATCTCCGGCAAGGTGCCCCGGCTGGCGTACCGGATCGCCGACGACATCGACATCTACTGGCTGGACATCCACGACGGAGTGCTCGGGGTCTCGGACTCCGGCGGCGGCATCGCCTCGATCGACCACGAGGACGAGTTCCTCTGGCGGCGGCAGGGCAACGGTTCGAGCGGCTGGATGGTGCGGTGCGACGCGGACGCCGTACACCATGGTCATTCCCGTGGGGTGACCAGCTACGACTGGCGGACCGGCCGTGAGGTGTGGCACCAGTCGACCGGTGCGGTCCTCTTCGGCTGGCAGGAGCCCGGCACCCTGTACGCGGGCACGGCCACGAACCAGGTGGCCCGGCTGAGCAAGGACGGCCGGTTCGAGCGGACCTACCGCTGTGACGCCGCGGTCTACTCCTGCGCGACGGCGGCGGACGGCGAGTTCGTCTTCGCCGGGGACAGCCACTCGTCGATCTACTGCTTCGACTCGGCCGGCAACCGGCTCTGGAAGCTCGGCACCGGCTGCGGCTCGGCCTACTCCATGCAGTATCACGACGAGCGGCTCTATCTGGTCACCACGACCGGGGCGCTGGCCTGCGTCGACGCCAGCGAGGCGGCGATCCGGGCCGCGGAGCAGGGCACCGTGCCCGACGTGGTGGACGTGAAGGCACCGCCCCGGATGCCGGCGGTCCCGGTCTCCACCACCGTCGAGGTGGTCCACGATCAGGACGACGGGGTGCTGGTGGAGTGCGTCGAGGAGGGTGGCCGGCTGCGCATCCACGTTCTCACGCCGGGTTTTCGGCGGGACTGGCTGGTCCAGTTTCCCAAGGGCATTCGTGAGCCGCGGGCCCGCTATCTGGTCTCGGAGGTCCGGGAGTCGGGCCGTGGCGGTTTCTACCGGGCGTACGGGGACATCCGTCGTCTGCGCGGCTGAGTCGCCGGTCTCCAGGCCGGCCGGCCCCGGGTGGCCCGGGAACGGATCACCCCACACCGCCACTTCCTACCGCTTAGTGTCTGTTTACGGCGATAACGGTGGACCGGCGGCGGGTGGGGTGATCGATGGCGACGGGCGGCGCCCGGGTGACGGCCTCGACCTCCGAGGATGCGCAGCGGCCGGCTTTCCTGGAACTCTTCTTCGACCTGGTCTACGTCGCCGCCCTGCTCGGGCTCGCGACAAAGCTCGGCGACAAGATGAGCTGGGCAAGCATCGGTCAGACCATGACGCTGCTGCTGGCGTTCACGATGATCTGGGCACTGACCGCCTGGGCGGGGAACAGGTTCGACCCGACCCAGCCGCTGATCCAGCCGCTGGTGCTCGGGGTGATGGCGGCCAGTCTGCTGCTGGCCGCCGCGATCCCCGACGCGTACGGCGACCGCAGCCTGCTGTTCGCGATCACGTACGTGACGATCCACCTCACGTCGAGCTTCTACTACGGCGTGATCGAGCGGCACGGCCCGTCGGCGACTCGCGGGCGCCGGGTCTTTTTCTGGGAGTCCATCGCCGGCGTCGGCTGGATCGTCGGCGCACTGCTCGGCGGCACGTCTCAAGGGGTGCTCTGGGCGACGGCGGTCGGCATCGAGTACCTCGGCGCCGCGTTCGGCTGGCCCGTACCCCGCGCCGGGCGTTCCCGTTCGCAGGAATGGCGACTGATCGGTGAGCGGATCTCCGAGCGTTACCGGCAGTTTGTGATCATCGCGCTCGGCGTATCGCTCTTCGTCACCGGAAAGGCATTCGGCGAGACAAAGACCCAGCGGATCGACCAGGCGTGGGCGGTTCTTGTCGTATTCACGATCACGGTGCTGATGTGGCGGATCTACATCTACCGCGCCGGTGAGCTGATGACGATCGCCATGTTCCGGTCGGCGAATCTGCACCGAATCGGGCATCTCGCCGCCGCCGTCCACGTGGTGATCGTGGCCGGCATCGTCATCACGGCAGGCACCTGTCAACTCGTCATCGAACACCCGTTGGGCAGGACGCCGCCGCACTGGATTCCGGCGCTCCTCGGCGGCCCGGCCCTGTTCCTGCTCGGCCGAGGACTGCTCGACTACGTCGTGTTCGGTCGCGTCTCCCGGTCCCGGCTGGTCGGGCTGGTTCTGCTCGCCGCGGTGGTGCCCACGACGCCCCTGATACCGCCGATCGCGATCACCATCATCGACCTGGTCATCCTTGCCCTGATTGCGACGGCCAACCTGCTCAGCACCCGAAAGCACCCCCGGGAGCCGAACCCACCGGTGCTGGGCGACCCTTCCTGACGCACCTCACGGCACCGGGACCGCCGGGCCGCTCAGCCACCTGGTCCGGACCAGCGTCTCCACGAGCAGGGTCAGCAGCAGCACCAGGTTGGCCAGGATCATGATCATGAGCGGCGGAAGGGGCGCCACCGCGGGTCCGATCGCGCCCAGCACGACCAACGCGACCGCACGGGACAGGAGCAGCCGGCCGGTCACCACAAAGTCGAAGAGGAGCCCGCCGACCAGGAACAGTGCCGGACCGCCCAAAATCAGCACGATCCAGCTCGCGGGTGCCTCGCCGAACGGGCGACCGATGACGAGTATGTCGCTTGCCGAGATGACCACCGCCCCCGCCACCATGACCAGATGGGTGTAGGAGGTCGAGGTGCCGGAACGGACCCGTTCCACCAGAGCGACCTTGGCCGGTGCCAGTAGCTGGCGGACCCGGTGGAAATAGAGGTGGAAGAGCAGCACCGCATTGGCGAACGCCACCCCGCTGGCCGCTACCCGACCGGCCTCGAAGCCGCTGGCGGAGAGTTCCAGCCCGGTGGTCAGGATCAACTCACCGAGCGCGATGATGAAGATCTCCCGGTGCCGCTCGGATAGATGGGTGCCGGTGAAGATCTGGCTGGTGAGATCCGTCCGACCGAGTCTCGGCGTGGGCCAGCCGACCCGGGCCGAGCCGAGGTCCACCGCGACCGCGACGGCCCAGAGCACCAGTCGGGCCGTGCCGTCGACGAGCGCACCGGCCACCCAGAGGGGACCGGTGACACCGAACCAGAAGAAAACCCGGACGCTCCTGGCCTGGATATAACGGTTGACCCGGGTCCCCGGTATCAGCACCAGATCACGGGCGAGGTGGATGCCGAAATACCCGGCGACGAAGATCCACCCGGCGGAGCCGAACGCGCGGGGCGTCGTGATCGCCATGACCAGGGCGCCGAGCATGACCGCGAGTACCGTCGCCTGGATGATCGGCAACTGCGGATTGAAGAGGTCGGTCAGCCACGCTGTCAGCACCCAGACCCACCACGCGGCGGCCAGCAGCACCGCCATCATCACCGCGTTGCGCACGCTGGGGTCGTTGGCCAGGGCCCCGGCGATGCGGGAGAGCAGGAAGATGTAGACCAGATCGAAGAAGAGCTCCAGGAACGTCGGGTACTCGGGCTCGTCACCCTTGCGCAGGATCCGTGGTAGCGGACTCGACGTCACGGCGGCTGGCCTCCTATGCACGCCGGACCAGCGAGAGGCGGCCATATCCTGGTCTTGTTCGTACCCCGCTAAACATACAAAACAGGTGGTTATCCGGCAGCCAAACGGCTCGCTCCCAGACCCGATGAGCCCGGCTGGTCGGCTCGGTCAGCGCGGCTGGCAGGTCGGGCACCAGTACAGGTTGCGCCCGACCAGTTCACCCTGGCAGATCGCCGTACCGCAGACGTGGCAGGGCTGACCCGCGCGGCGGTAGACGTACACCTCGCCGCCGTGCCGGTCCACCCGGGGCGGTCGGCCCATCGCCTCCGGCAGGTGCTGCGGCCGTACGGTATCGATCCGACCGGTCACCACCGCGGCGCGCATCAACTCCCCGAGATCGTCCCAGAGCGCCGCCCAGCCGGCGCCGGTCAACCGCTGCCCGGATCTGCGCGGATGCGTCCCAGCCCGGAAGAGCGCCTCGGTCACGAAGATCAGACCGGTACCGGCCACGATCGTCTGGTCCAGCAGCAGCGCCGCCAACGGGGTCGGACTGCGCCTGATCCGCCCGTACGCGGGCTCGGGATCGGCGCCCGGCCTCAGCGGATCGGCGCCGAGCCGATGCCGCAGCGCCTCGACCTCGGGCGGTGTGAGCACCTCGCAGGCGGTCGGCCCACGCAGTTCCAGCCAGTGCCGGTCGGTGCTCATCCGCAGCCTGACCTGCCCGACCGGGTCCGGCGGCTCGCCGTCACCATCGGCGAACTTGCCGTACAGCCCGAGGTGGACGTGCAGGCTCACGCCACTGGCGTAATGATGGAGCAGATGCTTGCCGTACGCCTCGGTGCCGTCCAGGACCGTGCCACTAAGCAGCGCCGCCCCCTCGGCGAACCGACCCTGGGGGCTGTCGACCAGCACCTTGTCGCCCGCGAAGAGCGCCCGGTGGCGTACCGCGAGCCGGTGGATGGTGTGTCCCTCAGGCATGGTGACCAAGCCTATGCGGTAACTCGAACTGATCGCCCCGGACCCACGGCGGGGTCAACAGGGGGCCCTTCCTATACCGAAAACGATAAGAGGGGGCCCTTCCTTACAAGCCAGTGCCCCCTCGGCCATGGCGGAGGCGCGAGGGGGCACTGGGGTCGAGGCGACCGTTGACTGTACGTCCGTCCAGTCCACTGTCGACACGACCCTACGAGCCCGATCATCAGCTAGTCAACCGGACGTTGGCAAGTCAACGGTCCGCGAGCGGACGGCCACCGTCAGACGGGGGCGCGCAACCCGTCGGTGACCCGGAAGTCGTCCGGCGGCAACGGCAGCGGCGACGGCTCCCCCAACTGATAGAGCTCGTACAACCGGGGCCGGACGTCCGCCAGCGGGTAGGTGTCCTCGTACACGGCGAGCTTGTAGACCACACCTTCGAGCAGGCTGCGCAGCAGCACCTCCTCCAACGCCGGATCAGCCGCACCCCGCGCCTTGAAGATCGCGCGCAGCCGCTCCTCGAAGGCCCGTACCGCGACCGCGCGTGACCGCTCCACCTTGGCGAAGACCTCGCGGGTGCCGGGCTGGAGCATCAGGCAGAGCATCAACCGCTGCATGCCGAGGAACTCGCGGGCGCCGAGCAGTGCCCGGTCGATCACGGTCGCGAGCAGTCGGTCCGCCGGCACGTCCTCGCCCTGGTCGTCCAGCATCGAGAGCACGCTGTCCAACCAGCGCCCCAGGACCGCCTCCAGCAGGTCACGTTTTGAGGCGAAGTAGTAGGAAATGAGCCCCCGGGACACCTGCGCCCGCTCGGTGATCTGGGAGATGGTCGCTCCCTCGTACCCGTGAGCCGCGAAGACCTCCAACGCCGCACCGATGATCCGTTCCTGGGACCGATGGCGCATCTGGACGTTCACCCGAGGGGAACGAGGGGACACCGATGACCTCCAGTTGGGAGCGCGCAACAACATAGGCATCATTGCGTACCAACCCAGGTCGCGAGGGCTCGGCGGCGCTGCGGCGGGGTGTCCGAAGATCACAAACGTCCGCCGGAGCGCCCCACGAACGTCAATGCCCGTCGCGGCAGTCGCCGGCCGTGGGCCCGCGCGCGGCGAGAAACACCCCCGGGGGTACGCCCATGAGACGCCGGAACTCCGCTGTCATGTGGGCCTGGTCGTAGTAACCGGCACCGCTCGCCAACTCCGACAAATGCGTACGGGAGCGCGGTCGCGAGCAGCGCGGTCGCGTGGCGTACCGGACCACTGTTCGCCGACGGCGTCGACACCATGGCTCACCCGCCTGTCAGGATGTTCCTCCGCTGTGGACTCGGTACGGGCCGACCCACGCCGGTCATCGGGGCAAACCGCGTTGCCGATATCTACTACTGTCAACCTCCGCCGATGGGACAGACGGGAGTGTGCGGGTGACGGATCCGGGAATGGGCGCCGCTGCGATCGCGCAGTTACTGGAACAGACGCGCCGAAGCCTTCAGGAGATGCGCGCCGATCGAGATGACCTGCCGGAGATCGAGGCGCGAGGAGAAGCTGAGACCGCTGGTGGGCTGGTCCGGGCGGTCGTCACGCCCGAGGCGCACCTGGAAGTCCTGTATCTGGACCCGCGGGCGATGCGGATGGATTCGCTGGCGCTGTCGGAGGAGATCGTCCGCGCCGTCAACGCCGCCGCCGACGAGCTACGTGCCCAACATCCGCAGGGACCAGCTGGCGCTCCGGACCCGCAGGCGCTGGCCGAGCAGTTGGAGCAGGTCCAAGAAGAATCGGTACGCCGGATGGCGGTGTTCAGCACCGCGATGGCCGACGTCCTGGACCGCCTCGCGCAGGGCGACGGCCGCCGTGGCTGACGGGCTGCTGGTGGAGACGGAGACGCTGCGCCAGGCCGGACAGCAGCTACTCCAGCTCGCCGAGGAACTCGACGGCGCCTGGGCCCGGTTCTCCGGGCAGGTGCAGGCGATGGGTGACATCTTCGGCGACGACGACGTCGGCGGCCTGATCGGTATCGGCTATCACGCCGCACACGAGATAGCCGGCGACTCCTACCTGTCGGTTGTCGACGGCCTCTACAGCTTCAGCGCCGGCCTGAGTGACATGGCCGACAACTACGACTCGGTCGAGGCGGACAACACCGGCCTCTTCTCGGCGATCTACTGAGCCGGGCGACCCCATGGGATTGATGATTCCCGGCGAGCTGGCCAACCTGCTCAACGAGCTCGGCTACACCTGGCCGAAGTCCGACGAGATGAAACTCTTCGAGCTGGGGCAGAACTGGCTGGCCCTCGCATCCGAGCTGCAGGCGCTCGGACAGAGCGCCGACGCGGCGGTGCAACCGGTCGCCGCCGCGAACGCCGGTGAGGCGATCGACGCGTTCCTGGCCGCCTGGCACGGTGACGACGCCGCGCCGTCCGTGTTGGACAGCGGCGTCACCGGCGCCAACGTCATCGGCGGGGCCCTGTTCGTCTGCGCGGCCGTGGTCCTCGCCCTGAAGATCAACGTAATCGTCCAACTGACCCTCCTGGCAATCGCGATCATCCAGGCGATCGCGACGGCCGCGCCAACCTTCGGTGCGTCCCTGCTGGAGATCCCGGTCTTCAAGAGGCTCACCGACATCGTGATCAACATGCTGATCGACCAGGCTCTCGGGGTAATCCTCGGTGGCTAGGCGGAACAACGCGACCGGCGCTGGCGCGAATCGCATCGCCCAGGCCGCCGCCTCGACCTTCAAGACGAAAGCGAAGGTGTACGGCCCGCTCACCGCTGAGCAGGCCCGGAAGAAGGCTGAACGGGCCGCGAAGCGCAAGGAACGCCGGGAGGCCACGCCGGTGGCGGTCCGTGACCGCGTCAAACTGTCCGCACCGACAAAACGTGCAATCTATCGCGACGCGGTCCGAGACCAGAACGGTGACTTCGTCTGCGAGGCCACCGGCGGCAAGATCCCCCGCGTGACCACCCCCGACGGAAACACCGTTTATATCAACCCCGACACCGGCCGCCGGGTCAACCCGGGACAGGGCGGCATGACCGTCCCGCAGCCCGGCACCTTCGACTTCGGCCACCGGCCCGGACACGAGTGGGCCGACTACAAGAAGGAAGCGATCGCGAACAACTACGATCGGGCGCGAGTCATCAAGGACCAGGACAGGCCGGAGATCTACCGGCTTGAACAACAGGGACCGAATCGCAGCCGCAAATTCCAGGGCCCATAGAAGGAGCCGGTGATTATGGCCAAGTCAGACGACCTGGACCGCGACGAGCTGCACTACGCGGCACTCCGCAACGACGTCGACCTGATCAGGCAACGTCTCGCCGCCGGCGTGCCGGTGTCAATGCGGGAGCGCCGCGAGGGTTACACCCCGCTGCACTTCGCCGCCCAGGACGGCGCCGCAGCGGCGGTCGATGCGCTCCTCAGCGCCGGAGCCGACGTCGACGCCCTCTCCAACCGGGGACAAAGCCCGCTCTGGCTGGCCGTCATGAACTCGCGCCGGGCGCCGGACGGCGTTGTCGTGCGGACGCTGCTCGAGCATGGTGCGGACCGCAACCTCCGCGACCAGGGGGGGCAGTCACCGCTCGAGCTCGCGCAGCGCATCCACCCGTTCCCGCTCGAGTGGTTCGACGAAGTGCCGGAGGGCAAGCAGTGAGCCTGGAAGCGATTGCCGACCACTACGACCTGTATCTGGGTGAGTCCGAGGACGTCGCCCCGGTCGGCGTGCTCCGCATCCTCGATTTCCAACCGGACGAGGCCGACTTCGTCACCTTCGCGTCTCTCGGCCTGTCGGCGGCGAAAATCACGGCTGTGTTCCCGCAGGAGATCGTCTGCTCCGTCGTCGACGGCCAGGACGGTGCCGCCGAACACCTCGTCCGAATCGCCGTCGAACTCGTCCTGCAGCAGGGCCGTGGCCTCGTCAACGAGGATGTCATCCCCAACGACGGCCCGCTGCTTGCCGGCACCGAGATCCATGGTGTCCTCGTCGCCTCACACCCGTCCCTGGGCGACTCCTTCAACGTCGTCTTTGCCGAGGACGGAGTGACCGTCGTCGCCGAACTCATGACCATGATCCCGATCACCGCCAATGAAGTGGCACTCGCCCGACGTGAGGGCGTACAGACACTGATCGCCCTGCTCGACGTCGCCGACGTCAACCTCCTCGACGTGACCCGAGACTCGGTGGTCTAGCAAGTCAACCCATACCCCTGCTCCTACCGGGTCGGGTCAGCCGAGCTGGATGGCCAGGGTCTGGAGGTGCCCGTCGACCTGTGCGCGGTCGTAACCACGCAACCGTACGACAAGAACGGCCCGCCGGATCTCGTCCCGGGCCGCGGCGAGCCGCACCTGGTCCGCCGAGGCGGGTGCCTCCTCGACCAACGTGATCAGTCCGTCCACCTCGGCGGTGTCGTAACCCCGTAACGCAACCGTGAAGCTCGGCTTGCTCCGCATCCGGCCAGTGTGCGAACCGGCGGCAAGCCGCCGCCCCGCAGCCCTGGCCACTGCCGGTCGGCAACGCCGTCGGTAGAGTCGCGAGGTGACCGAGCTCCCCTGCGCCTGCCTCGTCTGCTCCGACGCTCCCGTCGGAAGGGACGACCGCATCGTCGACACCGTCCGGCAGCACGGCTGGTCGGCCCTGCGGGTCGAGGGCGGGCTCAGTTTCGCGTACACGGTCGGGCTGTGGCACACCTTCCGCCGGCCCGAGATCGTGATGTTCGGGCTCGACGGCGAGAACATGCAGCACTGGTTGAACGCGTGCGTGGACCGGGGGCGCGCGCACGGCTGGCCCGAGCCGGGGGAGCCGTTCGAGGGTGTCTTGCAGGGCTTCGAGACCCAGTTGCGACCGGTGCACGAATCGTGGCGGGACGCACTGTTCGGCACCGCGCACCGCTTCTACGGCGGTTTCGAGGTGCCCGTACTCCAGCTGGTCTGGCCGGACCGCGACGGACACTGGCCGTGGACGGACGGGGCGACCCCGAGCAGCCGCAATCGGCAGGCGTTCGCCTGGTTGCCGGTCTCCGAGCACCCGGCGGGCGCGTGGCGGCTGGTCGGTGAACTGGAACCGGGTTTCCCGTTCCCGGTGGGTCCGGACAGTCTGGCCCTGACCACCGCGGCGGTGCTCGACGGTGAGCGGCCAATCGCCCGGGTCAGCCTGGACGACGGCGCGTACGACGTGCTCGACGAACGCGGCTACGACGCCGACGACCTCTGCCTGGCCTTCCTCGGTGACCTGGTGGTGCGGTACCCGCAGGTGACCGCCGCCGCCGATCTCGGCGAGGGACAGGTCGCGATCAGCGGCGACGACCAGGTCTGGCTCCGTGCCGGGCAGTCACCCAGCGACAGCCGGGCAAGCCAACGAGCGTGGGAGTCCGCCCAGCCGCGTTAGCCACCGGACGGACCCGGCTGCCGGTCAACGGAGCCAGGGAATGGAGCGGTCGAGGCGCCGGCGCCGCTTGAGCTCCCGGCGCAGTGGGATCTCGTCGTCGACGTACCCGTCCCAGTTGACGCCCCAGTGGTTGGCCGTGTGGGTGCTCTCCCCCAGCAACTGCCGCTGCACCGGCGTACGTGCCGCCCACCACGGGCCGTCATGGTCGAGGTGCAGGTCGTCAAGGGGACGGATCCAGCGGTACGTGTAACCGACGAAGAGCATCTTGCGGGTGATGCTGGAGCGGTTGATCGACCGCGAATGCCACAGCCTACGGTCGAAGACAAACGCGTCGCCGGGGTTGGCGGTGATCTCGACCGCGCCCTCCGGGTCGGGGTGGTGCACCGAGAGATCCGCCGGGCGGGGCAGCGAGTTCCTGATGTGGCTGCCCGGGATGACCTTGGTTGCGCCCCGACCCGTCTCCGAGAGGTCGGAGAGCACGTACGCGACCTTCAGCGAGAACATCGGCCGAGGCTGGTCGGAATCCAACGTCTGCGGGTCGGAGTTCTGCCGGTAGCCGTCCTGGTGCCAGCCCCAGTACGGCCGCTCCGCCTCGGCGGCCGGCTCCGGGGGCGTCACGTCGAGGTGGTTGTGGTGGGTGTGGATGTTCCAGCCGAGCAGCCCCCAGACGTACGGGAACGTCGTCGGGTGGGTGAGCAGTTCGCCGAAGAGTTCGTCCCGTTCCAGGAAACCGAGCAGGTGCAGGGTCCCGTTCTTCGCGGTGTTGCCCGCCGTGGCCGCCCGGTCGTGGATCCGGTCGACCGCCTTCTCCAACGCCGTCCGGTGCTCCTCGGTCAGCACCTGCCGCAGCAGCAGGAAACCCTGGTCGTGGAACTCCTTGCGATCGACGTCGCTGATCGTCTCGTACCCTGTCCGCCCCTGGTAGTCGAACATTCCGCCAACCTTTCCCTTGACACGCGTCCTGTGAAGCTGTCAGGGAGTGAACCGGCCGGATACGAAAAAAACATGTGGTTCGGATCAGCGATCGATGGCGGGGGTCCGGGCGGGTCGGACTCCATCACCGCCGTACCTGATCTTCGCCGTCCCTTCACAAAAGCCCTGGTCAGACGGTTGGTCGGTCCCTCAGCGGAAGCTTGCTCAGCACCGCCTCGTAGGAGGCGTCGATCGCCTCGACGAGTTCGTCGTCCGGGATCGTGCCGTCGATCCGCAGGCTGTTCCAGCCGTACCGCCCGATGTAGGCCATCACCGAGGCGTCCCGGGGGTGGCGGAGCAGCCACTCGTCGGCGATCTCGCGGTCGGCACCGCACTTCACCCCGACCGAGGTTCGTGACTCGGAGCCGAGAAACGCGAAGATCTTGCCGCCGACCTTGACCACAATGTCGGTCTCCCACGGCTCGTCCTGCCAGGCACCCGGTTTGGCCAGGCAGTATTCGAGCACCTCGTCCCACGTCATCCCAGTCCCCCTTACTGACAGCCATGTTCACATGCCGGTACGACACCGCGCGTGATCCGCACTGACACGCAGCTCGGGAGAGTGAGGATCGCCGGGTACACGTGGCTCCCCGGGCAGGCGTTCAAAGATGCTCAGTCGGAATGCCCAGCGTGATCCACGCCATACCGCCGACAACGCCTGGCCCCGTTCGCCGGCACGAGGTCCGGGTCCCCGGAGATCGACGCACCGGTTCGGTCGATCTCCATCAGCCCCACGTTGGAACGTCGCGGATTGTGCTGACGGTATGGACTCCCGGCGGTCCCGCGCCGGACGGTACGACGCCCTGGGTGCTCCGGTCGCGGTCAGCAGCGACCAGGGCCGGAGCTGGATCTGGCCGAACGTGCCCGAACTGGGCGACGTCGTGACGCTGCACGGCGGCAAGGACGGCTCCGACACGTGGCTGATCCCCGAGGTGCAGGTGTTCCGACGCTGTTGCGGCTCGCCGACGACCAGTGGGTCACCGTCCCGGCGACCGGTCACCCGACCGAGGCGGGCAAATACAACGCGGTCGCGGTGGGCGGCGGCGCACTCGCGGTCGCCGGTCCGGGCGGCTTCGGGTACGTCAACACAAGCGACGGCGTCTGGGTGAGCGATCCACGGGTACCGCCCGGGCTGGGCCTGGTTGACGTACTCGCGGACGACACTCTCGCGGTGACCGACCGGGCCACCTCGGACCAGTTCTACCTGGGGATCGGCTCGGCAGCACGGCGCAACTGGGTGCAGATCCTGCTCAGGTCCGAGTGAGCCGCCGGGTGGTCGGCGGGGTGGCGACGCCCGTTCGGGTCAGGACTGACGGATGGCCTCACCGGCGATTTCGATCCGTACCGTCTTGCCGACGAGAACTCCACCGCTTTCGAGGACCACGTTCCAGAGCAGGCCGTAGTCCTCGCGGTCGATGTCCGCCGTCGCGTTGAAGCCGAAGATGTCCTGCCCGTAGGGATCACGTCGGGCACCGCCGAACTCCACCTGAAGGTCGACCGCCCGGGTGATTCCCTTCACCGTCAACTCTCCGGTGAGCACGAATCGCCCGGGCGTCTGGGCCACTTGCGGCGGTACCTCGCGCCCCGCGCCCCGCTGACCCAGTCGGTGGTTCCTCAACCGGGCCCAGGTGAAGATCGGGTCTTCGTTGCGCTGCCACTTGATGCCCGTACTCCGGTATTCGAGCGTCCGATAGCGCTCCACGTCGAGAAAGTCGGGGCTGCTCAGGTGGGTGTCCCGGTCGATGCTCCCGGTGGTGAGGCTCGCCGTCTGGATCGTCGCGGTCACCGAGGAGGCCAAGGGGTCCTCCGCCACGTGGATATGGGCGGTCGCCTCGGCGAACTCCCCACGTACGGGACTCACCATCATGTGTCGGGCCACAAAACCGATCCGCTTGTGCGCCTGATCGAGAAGATAGGAGCCGGCAGCCGGGATGGTCATGCCTTCCCAGGTACGTGTGACGAAGTCGGTCATCGTGTTGCCTTCCCCGGTTGTCTTCCCCCCGAGTTGTTCCCGGGTGTTTGCCAGCGCGCTACTGGAGCCCGCGGGTACGCGAGTCGGTCGGACCCGCGTACCCGCAGCCCAGCATAAGGACGCTCCGGGGCCGCTTTCCTGGCTCCACCGAACGGTGGATCTCGACTGGCCGCTCGCTCGGGAGAAAGGTGCGTACGGCGGCGAATTCACACGGCATTTCGGTCATTTCCCTGCGGGAATCGGCTAGCGAAAGGGAGTGACCGACGATCGAATTCGATGGGACTCGATCCCGGGGCAACGTCCGGGACCTGCGCCGACCCGCCCACGTGATAACGCTCACCACCAGGGGCCTCGCCGGGTCCGGTCCGCCTACTTGGACTCGACCCGTCCGAGCGGGTTCGGGCCGGCCGCCAGCGCGGCACGCGCCGCCTGCCAAGCCGATTCGCCGGGGTGGAGCTCGGTACGGAGGTAGGCCCAGGTGAGTCGCTGGACCACGGACACCCGCTCGGGGTTCTCGTCCGTCGTCTCGGCTACGTCATATCCGGAGACCCCGCCGAGCCCGTGCTCCGCCTCGAACAGGGTGAGCAGAGACTTCGGGCCGGGAGCGAGGAAGTACGGATCCGTGTGCCAGTCCGCGCCCCGAACGGTCAGGTGGGCAGAGGTGTCCTTGTCGCCAGCGACCACGAGCGTGGGCGTCGCCATGGCGGAGAAGTCCGTGGTCACAAAGAAGGAGTAGTTCTTGGCCGCGAACTCGCTGAGGGCGTCGCCTCCTCTACCGGGCGCGGCGAGCAGCACACCCGCCTTGATCCGGGGCTCGGTCAGATTCACTTCCGTTCCGTCCTCCGGATCGGTGAGCCGGGCGCCCAGCAGCAGGCTCGCGGTGTGCGCGCCCATCGAATGCCCGGCTACGGCGACCTTGCTGTGGTCCAGGCGCCCGAGCAGCTGTGGCACGGCGGCCTCGATCACGTCGAGCTGGTCGAGGATGCGCTTCATGTCCTCGGCCCGCGATCGCCAGTGCAGGGGCGCCCCCGGGGTAGCGGGGTCGAGCCTCAGCGTCCGGGAACTCAGATGGGTGGGCTGGATCACGACGAAGCCGTGCGCCGCCCAGAAGTTGACGAGGGGGGCGTAGCCGTTCAGCGAGGAGAGGTTGTTCGAGTGGCCCTGGCCGTGCGAGAGGAGGATGACCGGCAGCTCGCCCCCGGTCACGGGCGCGGAGACCCGCACCTCCAGGTCCACGGCTCGGCCGGGGGCCGACAGCACCACCGGGCTGACCGAGAGCACCGGAGTGGGTGGGCTGACAGTGTCGGCCACGTAAGTCGATCCAATCATGATGCGTGTTTCCCTTCACTGGCCTCTGCCGCGGTCTCGTCCGGCTCGCGGCAGGTGAGGCTGTCAGGAGGTCGGGCTTCAGCTAAGCTAAAGCGGAACGTTGCTCCGATTAATATACGGAGCAGTGTTCCGCTTTGTCAACGGCCACCGGAAGGAGAACGCGGTGCCCACCACCAGCCAGTCCGGGCAGGTGCCTGCCCGGGGCAAACGGGCCGACGCGCTGCGTAATCAGCAGACGCTGCTCGCCGCCGCCGCCGCGGTGTTCGTCACCTCCGGCGTCGACGCGCCGATCCGCGAGATCGCGGCCAAAGCGGGCGTCGGGATGGGGACGATCTACCGCCACTTCCCCACTCGGTCGGATCTCGTCGTCGCCGTCTACCGCCACCAGGTCGAGGCATGCGCCGAGGCCGGCCCGATCCTGCTGGGCAGTGCCGACTCACCGCTCGCGGCACTCCGACAGTGGGTCGACCTCTTCGTTGATTTCCTCGTCACGAAGCACGGGCTCGCCAACGCGCTGCAATCGGAGAGCAGTGGCTTCGACGCGCTGCACACCTACTTCCTCGACCGCCTGGTGCCCGTCTGCGCGCAGTTGCTCGACGCCGCCGTCGAAGCCGACGAAATCAGCCCCGGTACGCACGCCTACGAGCTGATGCGGGGCATCGGCAACCTCTGCGTCGGACGTGACAGCGACCCCCGCTACGACCCCCGCCGACTGGTCGAGCTGCTTCTCCAGGGACTACGGCGACCGCGACCGTCATCCTGATCCCGACCGTCGACGGGTGCCTACCGCCTCCTGGCCGTACCGTCATCCGCCGGGCGGCTGACGGCCCGGAAGCCGGATCGCGTCCCAGACCCCGACGCCGGCCACGACCAGGGTGGCGATGGCCGAGAGAGCCAGCGGCGACACGTGCGGCCCCACCGGCACCAGGGCGGCGAGCGCGACGATGGCGAGCAACCGGGGCAGCGAGAAGGTGGCGAAGACGGAACGCTTGAAGAGCAGGTGCCCGGCGAGGAAGAGGGCCGGCCCGCCGAGCACGGTGACGATGGTGACGGTCTCGGCGTGGCCGCCCGGGTGGGCGATGACGAGGTCGTCCCCGACCGCCGCGACGATGATGCCGGCGACGATCGGCAACTGGAAATAGGTGTACGCCGAGCGGCCGATCTGCCCCGGGTTCTCCGATTGCTCGATCGCCGCGCTGGCGGCCTCGGCGCCTCGGTCGAAGTAGAGCCACCAGAGGGCGACGGTGCCCAGGAACGAGACGGTGAACGCGAGCAGGTGCGGCGCCTCGGCCGGACGGGTCCCGAAGACCGTACCGGTGATCAGGATCGATTCGCCGAGCGCGATCAGGATGAACAACTGCCCGCGTTCGGCGAGGTGCCGGCCGTTGACCGGCCAGTCCGCCGGGTCGGACTTGCCCACTCCGGGGACCCAGAAGCCGGCGATGGCGGCAAGGTATTCGATCACCACGGCGGCGGCCCAGAACGCGAGCCGCGCCGACCCGTACGAGAGACCGCCCGCCACCCAGAGCGCACTGGAAACGGCCTTCCACACCAGCAGGCGCTGAAAGTTGAGCCGCAGCCCCAGCCGTTGACGCTTCTGCTCCGCCGACTCCCCCGCCGCGCCAGCGCCCGGCCGACCCAGCGTCACTATGACGAAGACGTTCCGCCCGACCTGGATCGCCGCGTACGCACCGGCGACCCAGATGCCCCGCTCCCCGTACGCCTCCGGCAGTGACGCCGAGACGATCAGGCTGAGCAGCATGAGGACGACCAGCATCAGCCGCACGGCCAACTGGTTCGGGTCGAACCAGTTGGTGACCCAGGAGGTGTCCACCCAGGCCCACCAGATCGCCAGCAACAGCAGCAGGGTCTGGGCCGCACCGAGAAGGGTCAGGTGGGTGAGGAGGAGGTGGGTCAACTGCGTGACCGCGAGTACGTAGATCAGGTCGAAGAACAGTTCGACGAACGTGACCCGGCCACGTCCTTCGGAGCCCCGGAGGCCCCGCACGCTGTCCCCGATATCCGCCACCTGACCGGCCTCCGACCGCATCCGCCCAGCTCAGCCGCTGTGGCCAGGCCGATGGTAACGGCGGGTACAGCGCCAGGTCCGCATGTTGCGGCAGGTCAGGTCAGGGTACGAGCAGCAGGAGCGTGGCCAGGGCAGTGGCGCCTCGGCGTGGGCCAACGCCCGGTCGAACTCGACCCCGGACGCCGCCGAGATCTCCTGCTCACTGATCCGGGACGCCACAGAACTCCCCCACCACGTTGCGGAAGTGGTTCACCAAGCTGTCGGTTTCCCGCTTTCCCAGCGCCGGACGCTGCTCGCCGAGCCCCACGGCGAGCGCGTAGGGCTCGCCTGTCGGACGAGCCGTCCCCGTCCGATGTGGGCGACCGTCCATGTACCCGAACCCTCCGCCCGCCAACCGTCCGGCCTGGTGGTTGGCGGGTCGGAGATCGGGGTACTCCGATGGTCGTAACCGCGTGGGCACCGGCGAACAGGCGTAGGTAGCCGCGCTCCGACCAGGAGGTGTGTTGTGGTCAGAATTCCTTCGCTCTCGCGGCGCACGGCGGCGTCGACCGAGCCCGGGCCGGCGGTGACGCCCGCGCCGACGCCAGACAGCGGACGGGCGGGTGACACCGGTGCGGTGGCTCCGCCGAGCGCGGTGGCTCCGCCGAGCGAGCGGGCGACGTACCGCAGTTCGTCGGCCGGCTCCGCGACCGCGCCGGTCATCGACCGCCCACGTACGAGTGTCAGCCGGGACGACGACACGCGGGTCGACGGTCGCCCCGCAGGAGAGGACCTTCCCCGGGCCGACCGTCGTGACCGGACCGACGGGCCGACGACCACCACCGAGCGGGTCGACGACCGGACGACCGGCACCGAGCGGGTGGACCGCGAACCGACCGTGGTGGCGCCGGCCGGCCCGCGCCCCCGGGCCAGCCTGCTCGCCACCGTCAGCCTGGTCCTCGGCGTCGCCGCGGCCCTCTTCGTGCTGACCGGCACCCTCGCCGGGTACGGCATCGCGATCGGCGCCCTCGGGTCGCTGCTCGGCGTCGCCGGCGTCTCGGCCACCAGTCGCCGGCACGTCGCCGGCAAGTCCGACGCGCTGCTCGGCCTGGTGTTGGGGCTCGGCGCGGTGGTCCTGGGCATCCTCGCGATGACCGGGCAGTTCACCTGGCCGACCACGGACGGGGACTGGGTGCTGCGATTCCGGGAGTGGCTCGACTCACAGTTTGTGAACCGCTTCTAGGGGGCAGATATGACGCCAGAGCGGTGGTGCACCGCTCGGGCGTAGCTCGCCGGTGGTGGTTCACCGCCAGAGCTGAGTCGATGAAGGGGGCGGCGTCCACGCCGCCCCCTCAGCGACGACCGGCAACCCGTCGTACGGCAACCGGCTCCGAGCCGGGTGACCGGGCGACGCCGATCAACCGGGCGACGCCTGATCACCCGACGCAACGAATCGCCGTAAGAGGCCGCTCCATACGCAATGATCCGCCGCACGACGCAACTCCTCCCAGTGGTTTCGGCCAGGCCCAGCCGCATAGCGTTGGGTTACGCGCCAGCGGTGTGAGCCGACCCCGGCCGGGCGCGCCCGACCACTGGGAGCAGGGCATGACGCTGGACAACAGCCGCCGGCACTACCTGATGTGCCGGCCCACATATTTTGCCGTCGAGTACGCGATCAATCCGTGGATGGATCCGAGCGCTCCGGTCGACGCCGCGCTCGCCATCCGTCAGTGGGAGACGTTGCGCCGCACGTACCTCGACCTCGGCCACACGGTCGACGAGATCGAACCGGTGCCCGGCCTGCCCGACATGGTCTTCGCCGCAAACGGCGCGACCGTGGTGGACGGCGAGGTGCTCGCCGTCCAGTTCCGTGACCCGCAGCGGGCCGATGAGGCACCCGCGTACCGGTCGTGGTTCGAGCGGGCCGGGTACCCGGTCCACGAGGCCAAGTACGTCAACGAGGGCGAGGGCGACATCCTGCTCGCCAACGGGATGCTGCTGGCCGGCACCGGATTCCGTACCACGCACGCCGCGCACGCCCAGTTGCAGGAGGTCTTCGGTCGGCCGGTGGTGACGCTGCAACTGGTCGACCCGCGCTTCTACCACCTGGACACCGCGCTCTGTGTGCTGGACGAACGGAACGTGGCGTACCTGCCGGAGGCCTTCTCCGCCGGCAGTCAGGCCGTACTGCGGCGGCTCTTCCCGGACGCGGTCCTGGCCGAGGCGGCGGACGCCGAGGTGCTCGGCCTGAACGCGGTCAGCGACGGCCGGAACGTGGTGCTTCCGGCCCAGGCCACCGGCCTGGCGGCCAAGCTTCGCGAGCGCGGATACGCGACAATTGGCGTTGATCTGTCCGAGCTACGCAAAGCGGGCGGCGGACCGAAGTGCTGCACCCTGGTGCTGCGGGAACGAGAGGCAAGCAAGTGATCGTGGACGACATGCTGCTCACCCCAGGGGCGGTACGCGACGCCGAACGCTGGACCGCGCACAACTACCACCCGCTGCCCGTGGTGATCTCCTCCGCCGAGGGCGCCTGGGTGACCGACGTTGACGGCAAGCGCTACCTCGACTGCCTGGCCGGCTACTCGGCACTCAACTTCGGCCACCGCCACCCGAAGCTGATCGCCACCGCGCACGAACAGCTCGACCGGCTCACCCTGACCAGCCGCGCCTTCATCCACGACCAGTTCGCCGACTTCTGCCACGAACTGGCGGACCTCTGCGGCACCGAACTCGTCCTGCCGATGAACACCGGCGCCGAGGCCGTGGAGACCGCGATCAAGGTCGCCCGTAAGTGGGGCTACCAGGTCAAGGGCGTGCCGGCGGGCCAGGCCACCATCGTCGTCGCCGACGGCAACTTCCACGGCCGGACCACCACGATCATCAGCTTCTCCACCGACCCGGACGCCCGCAACGACTTCGGGCCGTACACCCCCGGCTTCCGGATCGTCCCGTACGGGGACCTCACCGCGCTCGCCGAGGCGATCGACGAGACCACCGTCGCCGTACTGCTCGAACCGATCCAGGGCGAACAGGGCGTGGTGGTGCCGCCGACCGGTTACCTGCCCGGCGTACGGCAGCTCTGCACCGAACAGAACGTGCTCTTCCTCGCCGACGAGATCCAGTCCGGTCTGGGCCGGACCGGCGCCACGTTCGCCCTCGACCACGAGGGCGTCAAGCCGGACATGTACCTGCTCGGCAAGGCGCTCGGCGGCGGCATCGTGCCGGTCTCGGCGGTCGCCGCCGACAAGTCCGTACTCGGCGTGCTGCGCCCGGGTGAGCACGGTTCGACCTTCGGCGGCAACCCGCTGGCCTGCGCGGTCGCCACCGAGGTGGTACGACTGCTCGCCACCGGCGACTTCCAACGTCGTTCGGCCGAACTCGGGGCGCGCCTGCACACGGCACTGGGCGGGCTGGTCGGCGAGGGCCTCGTCGCCGTACGCGGCCGTGGCCTCTGGGCCGGGATCGACATCGACCCGTCGCTGATGACCGGCCGGCAGGCGTGCGAGCGACTGGCCGCACGGGGTGTGCTCGCCAAGGACACCCACGGCTCGACCATCCGGCTGGCCCCGCCACTGGTGGTGGAGCCCGAGGAGCTCGACTTCGCCGTCGAGCAGCTCCGCGCCATCCTGAGCTGACACCGGGAAGTCACCGGCGACGAACCGGTACGTGAACAGCGGTCACCCCAATCCGGGTGACCGCTGTTCAGGTACGCGGAGGATGCGCTCAGGGGCGCTCGATGACCCGCATCGCCATGGTCGGCGCCTCGGCCATCACCGAACTGGGGTTGATCACTCCGCCGGAGGTCCAGTTCGACGACCGACCGATCTGGACACCCGGGTACAGCTCGACGATGTCACCGCCACGCAGCACCCGGTTGGCCTGCTGCTTCAACGCGATCCGCTCGTCCTCGTCCATCGAGCCGCCGGGCCGGACACCCGACCCGTTGGTGCTCACGTCGAACGCCACCAGGTCGCCGCCGCGCAACTCGAAGCGGACGTGGTTGCGGCTGATCCAGCGCCGGGCCTCCTCGCTCAGCCACTGGCCGAGCACGATCCCGCCGGACTCCTCCGGCGCGCGGCCGACCATCACGGGCCGGTCCGCGGAGACCACGAAACGACGACGTACCTGGCCACCGACGCGGACCGAGAGCACCTCGGTGTCCGGCCGGGGACCGGCATCGGTGAGGCGGCGGTCGTGCCGGGGGCAGCTCGGGGCGCCGCCGCGCAGCGTGGGCGGGGGCTGCCCGCCCGGTTCGCGGTCGGACCGGGCCAGATCGGCGAAGGAACCGCCGCCACCGCCACCATCGCCGAACAGCACGCAGCCCGGTTCAGGGCAACGCCACAGCCGGGACAGCAGCTTCGCCCCGGTCGGGGACGGGCCGGGCGAGGTCCAGACCGCCTTGCCACCGGCCTGGGCCACCAGGGTCGGCCCGTTCGGGCTGTTCACCGGGGCGAGCAGGCGGCCGGGCTGCGACCCCAGCCAGGGATAACGCCCGAGCATGCCGTCGAACCGCATCCGGCTGAGCACCGGCAGGCCAAGCAGGTCGGCCAACTCCAGCATCCGCTCGACCGGGTTGGGCAGCACCTCGACCAGGCCGTCATCGGCCCACCGCCGGACCACCATGCGCTCATTGGAGGTGAGGTCGGCGTCGGAGAGGAGCGCCCGGTGCACCACCGGGTAGACCGGGACGCTGTCCTCTTCCAACTGCCGACTGAGTGCGTCGATGACGATGCCGAGCCGGAGCATGCTCGCCGGGCGGCCGCCGTCGAAGTCGGTGTAGCGGACCACCTCGGCCAGGTCCAGTACGGCACGGGCCAGCGACGGATCGGTGCAGACCCGGCCCTCGATCGCGTCGAGGACCTTACTGATCTCGAATCTCACGCCGCTCCCCCGAGGATCTGGTCGATACGCTGTGCGAGCTGGATGTCCCGGCGGGTCACGCCCCCTACCGAGTGGGTCGCGCACCGGAAGGTCACCGTACGCCAGCGGATGTCGATGTCCGGATGATGGTCTAGTTCCTCGGCCACCACCGCCACCCGGTCGACCGTCGTGATCGCCTCCGGGAAGCTGCCCAGCTCGACGGTACGGGTGATCAGTGCGGGATGACCGGACCAGCCGTCCAGCCGCTCCAGTTCACCGCGCACCGCCTCGGCGTCCAGCACCTCTGCCATAAGGCAGACCTTACCGCCGCGCTTCCCACCCGGGGAGGGCAACCGGGGCCGGCGCATCCGTCGGGTTCACCCACCCCGGCCTGCACCGGGACAGATCAACGGTCGGCGCGCAACCCGGCTCCGACGCTGTGCAGGTGCCGCAGCGCCTGGGCGTACGAGTCGAGCAGGCCGGTCTCCTCGTAGGGGATGCCCTGCTCCGCGCAGTACTGCCGGACGATCGGCTGGGCCTTGCGCAGATTCGAGCGGGGCATGCTCGGGAAGAGGTGGTGTTCGATCTGGTAGTTCAGCCCGCCGAGCGCGAAGTCGACGACCCGGCTGCCCCGTACATTGCGGGAGGTCAGGACCTGCTTGCGGAGGAAGTCGAGGTCGTCCTCGGCGGTCAGCACCGGCATCCCCTTGTGGTTGGGCGCGAACGAGCAACCCATGTAGACGCCCCACAATCCCTGGTGTACGGCGATGAAGACCAGCGCCTTTACCGGCGACAGTACGGCGAAGACCACGCCGAGGTACGCGGCCACGTGCGCGACCAGCAGCACGGCCTCGACCGCCCGGTACCGCATCGGTGCCCGGAACAGTCCCTGGAAGCTCGCGTAGTGCAGGTTCAACCCTTCCAGGGTCAGCATCGGGAAGAAAAGGTACGCCTGGTGCCGGGCCAGCCAGTGGCCGAAGCCGCGCCGCTCGCGCGCCTGCTCGTCGGTCCAGACCAGGGCTCCGGCGCCGACGTCGGGGTCGTGGTCCTCGTGGTTGGGGTTGGCGTGGTGCCGGTTGTGCTTGTCGATCCACCAGCCGTAGCTCAGCCCGACCGCCAGGTTCGCGGCGAGCAGGCCGGCGACCTCGCTGGCCCGGCGGTTGCGGAACATCTGCCGGTGACCGGCGTCGTGTCCGAGGAAGGCGACCTGGGTGGAACCGATCGCGAGGAGGACCGCGACCAGCAGTTGCCACCACGAGTCACCGACCAGGACAAGGGCGCCCCAGCCGGCGGCGAAAAGCCCGACGGTCAATGCGATCTTGGCCGCGTACCAACCGGGCCGGCGGTTCAGCAGACCCGCCTGACTGATCTTCCGAGATAACTGCGCGTAGTCGCTACCTCGTCGAAGGGTGGGTTCCGCCACCGCGCCGACCGTCATGACTTCTCCCAGATTGCTCGGAATTGATGACGCGCCGGGCGACGCGCGCTGCCTCAAGTCTCGCGATCGAGCTTGCGCTGAGTAACCCTGGAAACCCCCTAATGCGCGGTAGTGCCAGCCCTACCGCCACAGGTGATCAACTCATCCGGGAGACGGCCGCGCGCCAGCGCGACAGGTCCCGCCGCCGCCGCTCGTACGTGATGGCGAGCCCGATCAGGGCGAGCCCACCGGCGGCCAGGAAGATCCACCGGGGTAGTTGGTCCCACGCGCCGACCACCTCGTGCAGGGCGACGACGGCCAGCGTGGCGCCGCCGAGCAGCACCGGCGCCTGCTGCCGCCAGTGCGCCCCGGCCAGCACCACCACCAGCGCGCCGACTCCGAGCAGCAGCCGCCGCCACGGTTGGTCCCCGTCGACCAGCACCGACGCGAGGCTGGGCAGGAGCGCCGCCGCGAGCCCGGGGCCGTACGTCACCCAACTGCTCAACGCTGGCTGGACTCGTAGCGCCAGCGCGCCGACGACCAGCGCGCAGAGCGCTGTGGGCAGGGTGTACGCCTCCAGCACCGCCACCTGCGCGGAGCCGAGCAGCACCCAGACCGCGAGCAGTTCACAACCGGCCGCCGCCGAGGCGAGCAGTGATCGGCGCCGGGCCGGCTCACCCGGGCGCAGCGCGCGTACCCCGACCACCACCCCCCAGATGGTGGCGACCGCTGCCGCGTACCGGGCGGAGCCGACGGTCAGCAGCAGGGCGACCAGCGCCCCGGCATGCCCGGCCGCCTCGATCGCGATCGACTCGGCCGGCCGCCGTCCGCGCAGCAACGCACCGCCGGCCAGCACCACCGTGGCCACCCCGAGCACCACGAGCGCGGCCACCCGCAGCGGCAGTTCGGCCGCCCGGCTGGCGGCGACCGCGAGGGTGAGGGCGGCGCCGCTGGCGACGAGCCAGCCGACGACCCGCACCGCCGGCAGTGGTGCCGCGCCGCCGGCCGCCGCGCCGATCGCCGTGGCGACCAGCACGACCAGGCCCAACGCGAGCAGGGTGCTGGCCTTGGTGGGCAACGCGCCGGCCAGGCCGGCCGCGGCCAGCAACACCCCCGCGGGTACGGCCACCAGCCCGAACCGGGTCGCGCCGGGCGCTGCCGTACGGCCGATCGGTACGGTGCCGGCAAGCAGCGCGGCGAGTCCGCCGAGCAGGGCCACCGCCGGCACCACCGGCCAGTTTGCACCGACGCAGGCGAGTACGACCGGCACCGCTGTCGCGGCCACCGGGAACGCCACCAGTGCCGCCCCGCCGAGGCTGCGGTGCCAACCCCAGCCGGCCAGGGCGAGTACGCCGGTCAGCACCACCAGTGCGGCGCCGGCACGGCCGTCGACGGGCCAGCCGTGCGGGGCGAGCCCGACACCGGTGGGCGTCCCGGACCAGACCCGGCCCAGCCAGCCGTACGGGCCGAGCAGCACCGCGCCCACGGTCGGCGCGACCGCGAGCAGGACCGGGAACGCCAGCACCGGCACGCAGAGCAGGCTGGCCGACACCGGGCCGGGCAGCCGGGTTCCGGCCCGTGGCGCCTCCACCGGTCCGGTGCCGGTCGGGGTGCCGGCCCGCGCCGTCAGCACTCCGCCGATCTGGAGCGCGGCGACTCCCAGGAGCAGTGCCAGCGCCGAGTAGAGCCCGAGCGGCTCGTCGGTTCCCCCGGCCAGTGGGGCCAGCCCGGTCACCAGTGCGGTGCCGGCGAGTGCGGTGTCGGCGTACGGGAGGTGATCGGGTCGGCGGCGACGTACCAGCGCCACCGCACCGAGTACGAGTACGCCGCTGGCGAGCGCGGCCCGCGCCTGCCACCACGGTTGCACCCCGGCGGCGAAGAGTCCGACAGTTGTCGTCGCCGGTACGGCGAAGAGGCCGACGGTGAGAGCCGCCCCGCCGATGACCCGCCGTACTGCTGTTACCGGGTCCGGTGTCCCGTCGCCGTCGCCGTCGGTGCCGTCCTCGCCGGGCCGACCGGCGCCGGCGAGTACGGCGACGACCAGCCCGGTCAGCATGATCGTGCCGAGTACGGCCGCGGCACTGGTCGGACGGGCCAGGGCGACCAGGAACGCGTGCCCGGCCAGTGCCGCTCCGACGACCGCCCGGACCAGCACCGACGCCACCCCGGGCGCCGGCACGCGTACGGCGGCGAGCAGCAGCGGCACCGCGACCGCCAGTTCCACCCCGGCCAGCCCCCACCAGGGCAGCGGCAGCGCGGCCGGGAAGGCGAGCACCGCCAGCCCGACGCCGGCTACCGCCACTGGTTCCCGGGCCGGCCGGGGCAGCAGCATCGCGAGCGCCAACGCGACCAGCAGTACGGTCACCGACGCCTGCCAGTCCAACGTGCTGACCAGCCCGGTGCCGCTCCCCCGCCAGGCCGGCCGCGAACGGTCCACCGCCGCCAGTCCGGTCATCGCGGCCATCGCGAAGGTCAGTGAGCCCAGGGCGCCACCGAGCAACAGCCCGCCGATCCACGGGCCGCGCCAGACCTCGACCGGCAGCCATCTGCGGCCCCACGCGACCGCGCCGGCCAGTACGGCGATCACCACGCCGCTCGCCACCAGTGCCGATGGCGGGGCCAGGTCGAGGACCGGGCGCAGGGTCGCGGCGGCGAGGGTGAGCACGACCACCAGTCCGGCGGCGGCCTGGAAGCCGGCGTTGCGCGCGAGCACCGCACCGGCCACCAGTACCGCCACCGCGACCAGCAGTGGCCCGCCGGCCAACACCGGCGTTCCCGGCCCGTCGCCCACCAGCAGCGCGATCAGGCCGCAGAACGCGGCGACCGCCAGCGCGGCGGCGTACGCCACCCAGCCGACGACCCGACGAGCCGGCGCCACCCCTCCGGGCGCCGCCCCGTCAGTTCCCCCACCTCCCACACGTACGCCCGCCGGGGCCGGTTCACCGGTCTCCGGCACCGGAGCGGACCGGATCCGCTCGGCGTACACCACGATCAGGTTGAATCCGGCAAGCGTGGCGAAGGCCAGCGCCCAGCCGGCCGCACCGGGATCCGTCTCGCTCACCAGGAGCGGCAACACCGGCTGGACCAGCGCCAGCGCGGTGAACCAGGGCGCGTCGAGGCGGGTCAGTCGTTGGTAGCCGAGGGCCACGGCAGCGCTGACTCCCCAGACCAGCGCCGCGTAGGTGGGGCCCGACCAGGCCCGGACGTCGAGCAGGTTCACCGACCAGGCGGCGTAACCGTCGAGCGCCAGCAGCAGGAGTCCGACCACCGAGAACGTCTCGGCGGTCGCGGTGAGCCCTCGTCGCTTCGCCAGCGGTGGCAACGCGAGCACACCGGCCGTGACGCCGGCCAGGATCGCCGCCCGGCCGGCCACTCCGACCACCGACCAGGTGACCGCGATGAAGACGATCGCGGCGGCGCAGAGCAGCAGTCCACCGAGGACGAAGAGCAGGTTCTGTACCGTCCGGGTGGACGCTTCCGGGCGTACCGGTGGCGGCGCGGCGGCGTGGACGACCGGGGCGGGTGCCGGGCGTGTCGCCACCACCCGTACCTGTGCGGCCAGTTCGGCTCGGCGGCGGCGGAGCCCGTCGAGGGTGGTGACCAGTGCCGTGTACGCCTGCCGGGTCTGCTCGACCCGGGCGGTCAGCGCGACGATCTCACCGTCCAACCGGACCACCTCGGCGGCGACCGGGTCCGGTGCCCGTCCACAGCGCGGGCAGCCGGTGCTCAGATTGGCCCCTGCCCCACATCCGGGGCAGGGATACAGACTCGGCGGATTGCTCACCCTCGCATGCTCGCCCCGCCGGCCCCGACCAGCACAGAGTCCGGGTACTCAGCGACCGGCGGTGGCCGGGGGGTGGGTACTCACGCCACCTGGCCCGATCCCCGGCTCAGGTCCGGGTCTGGTCGTGGATCCAGGTGGTGTAGTCCGGGTTTCCGCTCTCCACCCAGTGCACCAGGATCTCCGGCACCTCGTACGGATGGGAGCTGCGCAGGTGGTCGACGAGCGCCTCCACCCGGTCCGGCGCGGTCTTGAACTGCACCGACCACTCGCGGGTGGTTTCCATCCGGGACTGCCACCAGTAGGTGCTGTCCATCGGGCCGCCCACCTGGGCGCAGGCCGCCAGCCGGCCGGCGACCGCGGCGGCGGCGAGCAGATCCGCCACTGACCGGGCATCCACCACGGTCGTTACCACGCAGAGCTGGTCCACGTCGCGCACCTTACGCGCTGTTGCGGTGGATATCGACCCATTCGTCGATACGTTTCCACCAGTCGTAGAGCCAGTCGATCCGCTCCTGCCGACCAGCTGGTATTTCCTCCGGCGGCACCGACCAGAAACGCATCACAATCTTCTTATCCATCGGCAGTTCGCGCCAGACGTCGGCCACGGTCAGCATTCGGTCGAGACCGGTGTGCGCGACAAAAATGACGCCCGCGTCCGGTGCCGCATCGAGCGCGGCTAGTACGCCGCCGGGCTGCGGTGCGAGCACGTGCCGCATCGCCTCCGCCCGTACGGCCATCTTCTCCAACCCCCGCGCCCGCAGCCGCTCGATGGCCCGGATCCGCCGACGCGGCGTGAAGTTCCCGCCCTCTGGAAAGATCACGAACGCGTCGTCGCTGTCCAGGCCGACCGCGAGGTGCCCGATCTGCTCGGTGAGGGTACGGCCCGGCTGACGACTGTCGCCGCCGATCGCCGGATCCTGCGCCCGGCCGGGCGCGATGAACCGGTTCGGCAGTCGATTGAGCAGGACGTCGACCGCCGGGTCCCACTGCAGGGTCTGCTTGAGGACGATCCGCGGCTCGCGATCGAACCAGTTCACCAGAGCGTGGATCAGGATGAACGAGTCACCCGGGCCGGCATGCCGGCAGAGCACCAACTGCGGGCGACCCGGCAACGCGCTGTCCGGGTCGGTGCCCACCATCTCGATGGTCAGCCGCAGCGTCCACTGCGCCTGCCAGAAGAGGAAGTTGAGGAACCAGCCGGTGAGCACGTAGTGCGCCCGCTGGAACCGGGGTGAGCGCTTCTTCCAACCGAAACCGGAGGCGATCCAGAGCGCGAAGAGCGCGATCAGCGCGGTCGCGTCCCAGGCCAGGTAGATGATCGCCATCCAGAGCACCCGCAGCGGGCGCAGATAACCCGGCACCAGTGGCGACGCCGCCGCCGCGAGGATCAGCCAGACCGGCAACGCGCTGACCACGAGTACGGCCAGCAGCACCACCACCGGCCCGAGGAACACCCGCCGCAGCCAGCGCGGCGGCAACCACATCAGCTGCCCTCGACGTGCGATTGCAGGTAGCGCCGGGAGGCGGTGTACGCCCGGCTGATCCGCCGGCCCACCGCCGCCATGTCGCGGTACGCCCACGGGGTGTCATCGCGTGGCTGCGACCCTCCGGTCGGCAGTACGTGCACGTCCACGTCGTCCGGCAGCGCCGCCATCTCCCGGGCGAACCGGTGCCTTCGGGCGATCTCGAAGGCGACCTGGGCGATCTCCCACGGCCGCCGGGGCGGGCTCAACGGCCGTTCGATCCGGCCCACCTGGAGCACGAAGATCTGCTTCGCCCCGCAGTCCACCGCCTCGCCGATCGGAATCGAGTTGACGATGCCGCCGTCGACGAAGTGCTCCCCGTCGATCTCCGAAGGTGGGAGCAGGCCGGGAACCGAGGCCGAGGCGAGCACCGCGTCGACCACCGGCCCGCTGGAGAACCAGTGCTCGGCGGCGCGCTCGATGCTCGCCGCACAGCAGCGGAACGGCACCTTCAGGTCGGCGAAGGTGGTCCGTTCACCGATCTCGGATTCGAGCAGCCGGCGCAGCGGACGGGGCGAGTGCAGGTGCGTACGGGCGGCGAACCGGCGGAGTTGCCGGGCCACCGAGTCGCCGTACACCTCGCTCGCCTCGGGCGACGCCCAGAGCCGGACCAGCCGGTTGGTCACCGCCTCGGTCGGATCGGCCGCCACCAGGGCGCCGTTGACCGCACCAATCGACGTACCGATGACAAGATCGGGGCGGATGCCGGCGCGGAACAGCGCCCGGAGCATGCCGACCTCGACCGCACCGAGCACGCCACCGCCGCCGAGCACGAACGCGACCGGACCCTTGACCATGCCTTTCATCGTGGCACGACCGGTCACGAGCCGGGTCGGCGCGGCCGCTTCGACGTGCGCGTCCGCACCCCGCCGGCCGCCCGGCACACCCGGCGAGCGGTGCCCGGTCAGGCGGGCCGCCGCTCCGACACGGCCGGGCCGCCACCGATGCGCGGAAAGGGCTCGGTGGAGAAGACCACCTCGACCGGCACCTCGAAGAAGGCGGCGATCCGCAACGCCAGGTGCAGGCTGGGCCGGAACTCGCCCCGCTCGAGGTAGCCCACGGTCTGGTAGTGGACCCCGAGCGCCTCGGCGAGCTGTCGGCGGGAGATGCCCCGCTCGACCCGGAGCACCGCGATCCGGTCGTAGATCACCTCGTTCATGGCGTCCGCCCTCTCACGCGACCCGCTGCAGGGCCTTCTCGCGACGCGCGGCCACGCTCGACCCCGACTCCCGTCGAGCCATCCGGCGCAACACGACCGGCGCCACGACCAACCCGACAACCGCCCAGATCCCGAGTACGCCGAGGGTCTCCAGGTGCCGCCAGGACTGTCCGATCTCGACCGCCGACAGGTTCTCCGGAAGCAGCGCCGACCTCATCCCCAACCCCAGCCAGTAGATCGGGAACACCTGCGCGACCCCCTGTAGCCAGGCCGGGAAGTTGGTGATTGGGTAGAAGATACCGGAGCTTGCAACCAGCCCCATGATGGGCAACATGATCAGGCCCATGTTGCGGGGGTTGTCGAAGAGCGAGCCGATGATCGCACCGATCGGCATGGTCGCGACCAGCCCGAGCGCCAGCACCCAGGCCAGGGTCAACCAGGAGGTCAGGCTCGTCACCGTCAGACCGTCGACCAGGAACAGCCCGGGTACGAGCTGGAGGGTGGTGCTCACCACGGTGATACCGGAGATCAGCACGATCTTCCCGATCAGGTAACCCAGCATTCCGTTCGGGACCGCCTTGGCCCGGAGCAGGGTGCCGTCCTCCCGCTCGACGATGAGCTGCTGGGCCACGTTGACCAGCCCGCCGAAGGCGACGCCCATGCCGATCGCGCTCGGCAGGGTCCGCGACCCGAGTGAGAAGCTGGTCCCGGGCACGCTGACGTCCCGGGTGAAGAACATGACCACGAGCAGGATCGCGGTGGGGAAGAAATAGGTCCAGAGGTCCTGGGCGGTGGTGAACGTCTGGCGCAGCTCGATCCCGCCGCGCGCGAGCCCGGACCGGACCGCGGTCAGCACCGGCGTCATCGGACAACCTCCTCGAACGTACGCGCCGCGGTGGCGGCCCGCCCCGACTCGAACTCCCGGACCATGGCCATGTAGGTGTCCTCCAGGCTGGCCCGGCGTACCTCCAGGTCGGCGACGGACTCACCGTGCTGGCGGAACAGTTCCCGGACGAACCGGGTGGCGTCCATGGTGGTGTGCACGAACCGCTGGTCGTCGTGGGTCCAGCGGACCTCCGCCTCGGTGGACATCCGCCGGGAGAGTTCGTCGGCCGACCCGTCGGCGATGATCCGGCCACCGGCCAGGATGAGGATCCGGTCGGCGAGCTTCTCCGCCTCGTCCAGGTCGTGCGTGGTGAGCAGGATCGTGGTGTCGTCGGTGTCGGAGAGCCGGTGCACCAGGTCGTGGAACTCGCGCCGGGCGGCCGGGTCGAAGCCGACCGTCGGCTCGTCGAGGAAGAGCAACTCCGGACGGCCGACGATGCCGATCGCCACGTCTAGCCGCCGCCGCTGCCCACCCGAGAGCTGGCCGACGCGCTTGCCGGCGTGCTCGGTGAGCCCGACCGCCGCCACCAGTTCGTCGATGTCCCATGGGCGGCGGACCTGGTCGGCGGAGTACGGCAGGTAGTAGGAACCGATCTGGGCGAGCAGTTCGCGTACCCGCCATTTGGCGTGGTCACGCCAGGACTGGAGGACCACGCCGAGCCGGGCCCGCCACCGCTCGTCACCGTGTCCTGGGTCCACGCCGAGCACCCTGACCTCGCCCGCGGAACGCATCCGGAAGCCTTCGAGGATCTCGATGGTGGTGGTCTTGCCCGCCCCGTTCGGGCCGAGCAGCGCCAGCACCTCGCCCCGGTGCGCGGCGAACGTGACCCCGTCGAGCACGTCGTTGGTGCCATAGCGCATGCGCAGGTCGCGTACGTCGAGCACGGTCGACCCGTCGGTCCGGCCGGAGACCCGGGCGGGTGCGTTCAGCTCCTGCAACCCCGTCATAGACCTTCACCTCCCCGTCTAACCAGTGGGCCAGACCATAGCATGAGTACTACATTCTGAAGCAGTCTCATTCCTGACAGCCGCACTTTCTCGCCGGTACCGGTGCTGGGTAGCATGAGCCCGCCCCGATGCTTCCCGTAGAGCCCCGTCCGGCGGCTGAGGAGACCAGGAAGTGCCCCTATCGCAGGGCGTCGACGCCCTCACCCGGCTCCGCCGCACGATTTTCCGTACGCCCGGTCCACTGCGCTGGGTCGCCATCGGCACCACGCTCGGCCTGGTCCTCCTACTCGTACTGTTCGGAGTCGTGTTCCGGACCGGACTCGGCATCGTGCCGGTGGTCGGCGCCCGGGAACCCGACGGCGGCAACCGGGTCGGCGCGGCCGCACCGATCGGCATCGCCCCCAGTCCGGGCACCTCACCGAAGCCGCTGCCGGACGAATACGTACCCCTGGTGGTGGCCGCCGGCAAGGTGTGCCCGGAGCTGCCGGCGCCCCGGATCGCCGGACAGGTGATGGCCGCCTCCGGCTTCACCCCCGGAGTCCTCGGCGAGGACGGCGCGGAGGGGGTCGCACAGTTCCGACCCGAACTCTGGCAGGCGTACGCACCCTCCCCCGCCGCCTCGGCGACCGACCCCGCCGCGGCCGTGCCCGCCCTCGGGCGGGCCATGTGCGGCCTGGTCGACGAACTCGCCCCACTCGACGGGGACGCCTACCTGACCGCCCTGGCCGCGTTCCAGTGGGGACCGGAGGCGATACGGGAGGCCGGCGGGCTGCCCGACGCCCCGAGCCTGCGTGCCTTCGCCGACATGGTGTCGGACTACACCGCGTACTACGCGCGGGACCCGCGACTGGGCGGCGCCTCGGCCACCCCCACCCGGCGGAACAACCCGACCGCTTCGACACCGAGCGGGCCGGCGGGTACGGCCAGCCCGCCGGGCAACGCCACCCCCGACCCCACCGGCCCCGGTACGAACCCCAGTGGCACCCCCAGGCCCTCGGCGACCACCACCACCGCGCCGCCACCCCCGCCGGCTCCGGTCTGGCAGGAGCGGGTGATCCGGTCGACCTCCGCGCTCCGCACCGACCAGTCCTGGACCTCGAACCGGTTGGAACTCACCCTGACCGGCGACGGCGACATCGTCCTGCGGGACCAGGGACGGACGGTGTGGCGGTCGGGCACCGCCGGTAGAGGCGGCCAGGTCCTCGTCTTCCAGGGCGACGGCAACCTCGTCCTGTACTCGCGATACGGCGGGACCGTCTGGAGTTCGCGTACCGCGCGCAACAACGGCGCGACGCTGGTCCTGCGAGCGGACGGAAACGTCGTCATCTCCGACGACGGCAGGAGCATCTGGCAGACCGGGACCGCGAGCTGAGCGACGCTTCGCCGGCCGTGGGGAGCGGCCGGCGAAGCGGGTACACCAGAACCGGAAACCCCGGTCCGACCAGGGGTTGACGGCAGGTGCCGGGTCGGACCACCGATCGTTGACAGAACGATTACATTCGCGCAACCTGATACGACCCCCTCCCCAGGCAGGTGCTGCACACGATGGCTGCGCTGTACGCGGGCGGTCTGCTCGCCCGCAGGTACCGACTCATCGACCAGATCGGCGCGGGTGGCATGTCCGTCATCTGGCGTGCCCGCGACGAGGTACTGGACCGGGTCATCGCGATCAAGGTCCTCGCCGCGTCGCTCGCCGCCGACGCCAAGTTCCGTGACATGGTCCGCGAGGAGGCACGCGCCGCCGCCCAGCTCGTCCACCCGCACGTCACCGCCGTACACGACTACGGCGAGGAGATCGCCCCGGACGGCGCCGTCACCGCCTTCGTGGTGATGGAGCTGCTCACCGGCGAGGAGCTGGAGGCCCGGCTACGGGACGGCCCGCTGCCCTGGGCCGACTCGGTGGAGATCTGCGCGCAGGTGGCCGAGGCCCTGGCCGAGGCGCACGAACTCGGCATCGTGCACCGGGACATCACCCCGTCCAACATCATGATGACCTCGGTCGGCGCGAAGGTGCTCGACTTCGGCATCGCCACCCACGTCGGCGCGCCGGACGAGGACGAGGACGGCGAAACCTTCGGCACGCCGGCGTACGTGGCGCCGGAGCGGCTCGACGGGACTCCGGCGCAACCCGCCACCGACACGTACTCGCTGGGTGTGCTGCTCTACGAGACGCTCACCGGACAGGTGCCCTATCCCGCCGAGACCTGGGACGAGCTGACCGAGGCGCTGCGTACCGGTGGTCCCGTACCGCCCCTGACCGGCGTACCCGGTCTGCCGCCGAAGGTGGCCGACGCCTGCCTGCGCTGCCTGGCCCGCGATCCGGTCGACCGGCCGACCACCCGGGAGGTCGCCGAACTGCTCCGTGGACAGCTCCTCGCCGCCGAGCCGCCGGCACCGGCCGAAGCGGCACCGCCGTCCGGTCGACCAGCGATCGTCGCCGAGCCGTCACCCTCCCCGGCCGCGCCGATCCCCCCAGCCTGGTCACACGAGCGGACAGCCATCGGCGTACGGGTGCTGCCCGCCCTCGCCGAGCCGGCCGGATCCGGCCCCGGTGCCCCGGCTGCCACACCGGTACGCCAACCCGAGCAGCACGCTCGCCGCTCCCGGATCGGAACCCTCGGACTCGCCTGCGGCGCGGTCGCCGTAGTCGGGTTGGCCGTGATCGTCGGCCTTCTGGTCAGCGACCCGCGCCAGCCCCGACCGGTCGGCCTCCCCACCGCCCCGATGCCGGCCACCTCCGCACCGGCGCCGTCCACGAACGGGTCGACACCGCCCACGAACGGGTCGACACCGCCCGGTACGCGGAGCGCGGCTCCGATCGGACCGACACCGACCGGACCGGTTGTGGTGACCGCGGCGACGTTCCGGGAGGCGGTGGCGGAACTCGACCGGTTGATCGGCAACGGCCTGGCCGCCGGGGCGATCCGCGGCGATGTCGGGGTCGACCTGCGCAACCAGCTACGCAACCTGCAGATGTCGATGATCTCCGGACCGGTCGACCTGGTCGGACCGGTCGACCTGCTCCGGCAGGCGGTCGCGACCCGGGTGCACGAGGGTGGCATCAGCCGCGACTACGCCAGGCAGTTGGACGCGGTCCTGGCCCAACTCACCGCGACCTGACCCGAAGGAAGGGCCCCTTGTTATCGCATTCTGTATAGGAAGGGGCCCTTCCAAACGGCTGTCCGGGGGGGGAGCGGTCAGGGCAGGGAATTCAGGAAGGGGTCGTGACTGTTCTTGAACTCCCAGTTGTAGAAGCGGTCCCAGTTGATCGACCAGGTCATCAGCCCACGGAAGTTGGGGTTGGTGCCACTGCGTGGGGCATAGCCGCCGCAGTTGGTACCGCGCACCAGACAGGTGACCGCCTGCTGGACCCCGGCCGGTGCGACGTACCCGTTGCCGGCGCTGCTGCCGGCGGGCGTACCGAAGGCGATCTGGTCCTCGCGCAGGCCGGGGAAGACGTTCGCGCTGTTGCCGGCGACCGGGAACCCGGCGAGCAGCATGTCGGTCATCGCGATGTGGAAGTCCGCGCCACCCATGGTGTGGTACTGGTTGTCCAGCCCCATGATCGGCCCCGAGTTGTAGTCCTGTACGTGCAGCACGGTGATGTCGTCGCGAAGCGCGTGGATGACCGGTAGGTACGAGCCGGCGCGCGGATCCTGACCGCCCCATGGCCCGGAGCCGTAGAACTGGTAGCCGAGCTGCACGAAGAACGTCTCGGGCGCCATGGTGAGGACGAAACCGGAGCCGTAGCGTGCCTTGAGGGTGCGGATGGCGGAGATCAGGTTGACGATCACCGGCGTGGTGGGGTTCCGGAAGTCGGTGTCACCGGTGTTCAGTGAGAGCGAGTGCCCCTCGAAGTCGATGTCCAACCCGTTCAGGCCGTACCGGTCGATGATGGCGCTGACCGAGCTGACGAACCTGTCCCGGGCGGCGGTGGTGGTGAGCTGCACCTGCCCGTTCTGGCCGCCGATCGAGATCAGCACCTTCTTGCCCTGCTGCTGTTTGGCCCGGATGGCGGCGGTGAACTGCGGCTCGGTCTCGACGCCGGGGCATTCCGCGACGGGGCAGAGCTGGAACCTGATGTCGCCGGAGGTGACCGAGGTCGGCTCGCCGAAGGCGAGGTTGATGATGTCCCACTCGGCCGGTACGTCGGCCATCCGGAGATAGCCGGAACCGTTGGCGAAGCTGCTGTGCAGGTAGCCGATGAGCGCGTGCTTCGGTAGACCGGTGTTCGGCGGCGGCGAAGTGGTCGGCGGCGGGGTGACGGGCGGCGTGGTCGGCGGCGGAGTCGTGGGTGGAGTGGTCGGCGGGGTCGTGGGCGGGGTCGTCGGAGTCGTACCACCCCCACACGCCACACCGTTCAACACACAGTTCGACGGCACCCCAGCACCCGTGGCATTGAACCCGAAAGACACCGACGCACCCGGAACCAACGTCCCGTTCCACGACCGGTTCACAAACGAGAACCGCTGACCCGACGACGTCATCGACGCATCCCAGAACGTACCCACCCGACTCCCCACCGGCAGATCAAACGCCACCACCCACGACGAGATCACCGACGACCCACCATTCGTGACCGTGTACCTCCCCTCCCAACCAGAACCCCAGTCAGACACCTTCACAAAAGTCGCGGTCGGACCGGCCGCGAACGCCGGCATCGCCACCGCGACGGCACCCACCCCGGCCGCCAGCGCGGCGACCATACCGATGAACAACGATCTGGAGCGTCTCATCCAGTCCTCCCGACCGGTCATGGCTCGCGCAGCCATCGACAGTTGGCTAATTATTAGGACTGTTAACTGTTTGTGTCCAGACCCCGGCCACCGTTCGACGAGCGCACCCAGGATCGACGTCTGTCGAAGCAGACCTACCGCCGGATCCGGCGGAAGGCCCCGCCGGGCACGACGGGTGAGTCAGGAGACGACGAGCGACTGGATGCTGACCGCCGCCGCACCACGCGCCCACTCCTCGAACGGAAGCGGGCGAATGGACAGGGGGCACTGGGCGGCGGCTCCGAACGCCTGGCGTTCGAAACCGGCCCGGATGTGCGGCTCGAACAGGTCGTAGACGGCCAGCCCTTCGCCGGACACGACGATCCGGGCCGGTCCGACCAGGTTCGCAACCGCCGCGATGCCGGTGCCGATCGCGTTGCCGGCGCGGGCGAAGACAGCGGTGACCCGTTCGTCACCGGCTCGGGCCAGGGCCACCGCGTCGTCGATGGTGAGGTCGGACCGGCCGGTCCGGTCCCGGGCCTGTTCGACGATGGCGTGCGTGCCGGCGATGGATTCCACGCAGCCCCGCCCACCACAGTGGCAGCTCGGGCCGGTCGCGTCGATGCCGATGTGGCCGACCTCGCCGGCCACGCCGTGCGCCCCGGAGACCAACCGGCCGTTGACGACCAGGCCACAACCGATGCCGGTGCCGACGGTGACGAGGGCGAAGGACTCGACGCCGACACCCTCACCGAACCAGTGTTCGGCGGCGGTCAGCGCCTTCACGTCGTTCTCCACGGTGACGCTGAGCCCGGTGAGCAGGCTCGCGCGCTCGCGCAGCCGTACGTTGTGCCAGCGCAGGAAGGGCGAGTACCGGACCAGGCCGGTGCTGCGGTCCACGTCACCGGAGACGGCCAGTCCGAGCCGTCGGGTGCGCTGGCGGTAGTCGTCGGGACCGTCGAGCAGTTCGTCGACGAGTCGGCCGAGTTCGGTGAGGACCGCTTCGACACCGGTGTCGGTCAGTGGCCGGTGGGCCGCTGCCCGTACCCGTGCGCCGAGGTCGCAGACCACGCCGATCAGCTCGTCGGCGGTGATTTTCACGCCGACGAAGAACTCACGGTCGCTCCGGATGGCGAGCGGGCTGGCCGGGCGTCCGGCCCCCGGTCCGGTCCGCTCGGTCGCGGCGAGCTCGTGCAGGTAGCCCATGTCGATGAGCGGTCGGGCGGCCTTGGTGACAGCGGCGGAGGAGAGTCCGAGCCGGCGAGCGAGGGTGACCCGACTCAGCGGACCTTCGGTCAGTACGGCGGTGAACACGGCCGTTGCCGCCGGGGCCACGGAGAGGCTGCCCGTGCCGGTCTCGGGAAACATACGCGAAACCTAGGATCAATAATTAACTTCGTCAAGTATTGATTTCGGCGCGGCGGCGGTCCTACGCTCGGCGGCACTTACGGCCCGCCACCCCATCCCGGCCCGGTGGAGCCACCACCCGATCGCCGCACAACCGAGGAACCGATGCCCACCGTGCTGTTTCACCCCGACCATCGCCTGTGGCTGCTGTGCGGGCCGACCGCAGCGTACGCCGTCCGGCTCGCCGAGGACGGCGCCGTGCGGCATGTCCACTGGGGTGCGCCGCTCACGCTCGACCAGGCCGTTCAGGCGGTCGAGCGCACCTCGCCGGCGGCGAGCAGCTTCGAGGCCGTGGCCGGAGTCGACGAACTGACGGTGGAGGGCGGCGCCCGGTTCGGCCCACCCAGTCTGGTCGTACGGTTCGCCGACGGCACCCGGGCCCTCCAGTGGCGGTACGCCGGCCACGACGTCGACGGTGGGCACCTGAGCATTCACCTGGAAGACCAGCACTACCCACTTCGGGTGACCCTGCACTACCGGACACATTCGGACAGTGACGTACTCGAGCGGTGGACGACCGTCCGGAACCTCGACGCCCACCAACCGGTCACCCTGCTCCGCTGCGACTCGGCGACCTGGACGGTGCCGCACCGGACCCACTACCGGCTGAGTCACCTGGTCGGCGGCTGGAACAGCGAGTTCCAACTGCGACGTACCGAGATCCCGGTGGCCGAGACAGTGCTCACCAGCCGGCGCGGCATGACCAGCCACCACGCCAACCCCTGGCTCGCCGTCGACGACGGCACCGCCACCGAGGAGCACGGCGAGGTCTGGAGTACCGCGCTGGCCTGGAGCGGCAGCTGGCGGATCACCGTGCACCGCGACCCGGTCGGCCGGACGACCTGGACCGGCGGCTTCGGCCACGAGGGCCTGACCTGGACCCTCGCGCCCGGCGAAGCCCTGGACACGCCGATCGTCGCCGGCCTCTACAGCATGGGCGGATTCGGGTCGGCCAGCCGCGCCTGGCACGGATACGTCCGCCGGCACGTGCTGTCGCACCCCGACGAGACCCGGCCGGTCCTCTACAACTCCTGGGAGGCGACCGGCTTCGACGTCGACGAGGCGGGCCAGAAGGCCCTCGCGGCCCGCGCGGCGAGCCTCGGCGTCGAACTGTTCGTGATGGACGACGGCTGGTACGGCGCCCGCAGCAGCGAACGCGCCGGCCTCGGCGACTGGGTGCCCAACCCGGCCCGCTTCCCCAACGGCCTGCGCCCGCTCGCCACCGAGGTACGCCGGCTCGGTATGCGGTTCGGGCTCTGGGTGGAGCCGGAGATGGTCAACCCCGACAGCGACCTGTACCGGGCGCACCCGGACTGGGTGCTACACATGGCAAACCGCGACCGCACCGAGATGCGCCACCAACTGGTGCTCAACCTGGCCCGACCGGACACCGCCGAGTGGACCCACTCATGGCTCGACCGGCTGGTCAGCGAGCACGACGTCGACTTCCTCAAGTGGGACGCCAACCGCCCGTTCACCGAGGCGGGATGGCCCGGCCACGGTGACCCCGACCGGCTCTGGATCGCGCACACCCGCGCGGTCTACCGGATCATGGACCGGCTCCGGGCGGACCACCCGGGCCTGCGGATCGAGGCGTGCGCCGGCGGCGGCGGACGCGCGGACCTCGGCGTACTCGCCCGTACCGACCAGGTGTGGACCTCTGACAACACCGACCCGGTCGACCGGATCGGCATCCAGCACGGATTCGGTCAGCTCTACCCGGCGCAGGTGATGGGCGCCTGGGTCACCGACAGCCCGAACGTCGCCACCGCCCGGCGTACTCCGTTGCGCTTCCGCTTCCACGTCGCGATGGCCGGCGCGCTGGGCGTCGGCGGCGACCTCACCGCCTGGACCGAGGACGAACTGACCGAGGCCGCCGGACTCATCGCCACGTACAAGCTGATCCGGCCGGTGGTCCAGCACGGAACGGCGTACCGGCTTCGCGGCGACGGCGCGCTGACCGGGATGCAGTACGTCCACGGCGACGACCACGTACTGCTCGCCTGGTGCCCCACCCGCCGGTTCGGCCACCAGCCACCACCGCTCCGCCTGGCCTCGGTCGACGTCGCCGCGAGCTACCACGACCTGGAGTCCGGGGCGACGTACCCGGGCGCACTGCTCCGGCATGCCGGCCTTCCCCTCGGCCTGCCACCGGGCGACCACGCCAGCACCCTCGTCCGGCTACGGCGGATCGACTAGGTCGAGAGGCGAACCCGACCGGCCCACGCCACGCCACCCCACCGAACGCACCGACAGCCAGACACCGGCGAGATCCGGTGTCCGAACCCTCACTGGGAGGTTCCCCATGGCGCACGACCAGACCACACCGTCCCCCTTCACCTCCGACGCCCGCCCCGATCGCCGTACGCTGCTGAAGGGCATCGGTGGCGTCACCGCCGCGCTCGCCTCGGCACCACTGCTCGCCGCCTGTAGCGGGGGCTCCCCCTCGGGCGAGGGCGGTGACAAGGCCACCTCGCTCGGCTCGGGCCTCTCCGACGCCGTACCGCGCAGCGCCGTCCAGGCGATGGTCGACGCGTACCAGCAGAAGTCCGGCGCGGCCGTGAAGACCAACGTGATGCCGCGCAACGAGCTGATCAACAACATCAGCACGTACCTGCAGAGCAGCCCGGAGGACGCGATCACCTGGTTCGCCGGCTACCGGATGCGCTACTACGCCGCCAAGGGTCTGCTCGCGCCCGTGGACGACGTCTGGGAGAAGATCGGCGGGAACTTCTCCGAGGGCATCGCCAAGGCGTCCACCGGCGACGACGGTAAGAAGTACCTGGTGCCGAACTACAACTACCCGTGGGGCTTCTACTACCGCAAGAGTGTCTGGCAGTCGCACGGCTACCAGATCCCGGCCACCTTCGACGCGCTGCTCGCACTCTGTACGCAGATGAAAAAGGACGGCCTGACCCCGATCGCCTTCGCCGACAAGGACGGCTGGCCGGCGATGGGCACGTTCGACTATCTCAACATGCGCACCAACGGCTACCAGTTCCACGTCGACCTCTGCGCGCACAAGGAGTCCTGGGACCAGCAGAAGGTCAAGGACGTCTTCGACAACTGGAAGGCGCTGCTGCCGCACCAGGACCCGGCCGCGCTCGGCGCCACGTGGCAGGAGGCGGCCCGGAGCCTGGCCACCAAGAAATCCGGCATGTACCTGATCGGTGCCTTCATCGGTCAGGAGCTCACCGACCCGGAGGTCGCTGCCGACCTGGACTTCTTCCCGTTCCCCGCGATCGCGGTCGAGGGCACCGACGCCATCGAGGCGCCGATCGACGGCTTTGTGCTCTCCGCGAAGGGTGGGCGCAACCAGGCCGCCAAGGACATGCTGGCGTTCTTCGGCACCGGTGCCGGGCAGGACGCGTACGCGGCGAAGGACTCGTCGAACCTGCAGACCGCCAAGGACGCGAACACCTCGTCGTTCAGCGCGCTCAACCGCAAGGGTGCCGAGGCGATCGCGAACGCGAAGTACGTCAGCCAGTTCTTCGACCGTGACGCCCTACCCGCGATGGCGAACAACGTCATGATTCCGGCCCTGCAGAGCTTCCTCAAGGACGGCGTCGTGGACACCCGCAACCTGGAGTCGCAGGCCAAGACCCTGTATGCCGCGCAGTGAGCTGTCAGCTGTCATGACAACCACCACCGTGTCCCCGCCGGCCGCGCCGTCGGCCGGCGGGACCGCGCCCCGGCCGGGGTCCCGTCGGGTACGGCGACTGACCGGCCCGGATCGGCTCGTGCTCGGCCTGATGGTGGGCGTACCCACGCTCATCCAGGCCGTGCTCGTGTGGATTCCCACACTGTTGTCGATCGGGCTCTCCTTCACCCGTTGGAACGGGCTTGACCTGGCCGACATCCGGCCGGCCGGCCTGACCAACTACACGTACTCGACGCAGGAGTACCCGCCGTTCTGGCCGGCGGTCTGGCACAACGTGATCTGGCTGGTGTTCCTCGCGTTGGTGGCCACCCCGATCGGTCTGCTCCTCGCGGTCCTGCTCGACCAGAAGATCCGCGGTAGCCGGCTGTACCAGAGCATCTTCTTCACGCCGGTGATGCTCTCGCTGGTCATGGTCGGCATCATCTGGCAGCTCGTCTACGCCCGCAACGAGGGCCTGCTGAACAACCTGCTGGGCACCGCGGGGACACCCGGCGCCACCGACTGGTTCGGTGACTCGCAGGTCAACCTCTGGGCGGCCCTGGTCGCCACCACCTGGCGGCACGCCGGCTACATCATGGTGCTCTACCTGGCCGGACTGAAGGGCATCGACCCGAGCCTGCGGGAGGCTGCCGCGCTCGACGGCGCCACTGCCCGGCAGACGTTCCTGCGGGTGGTCTTCCCGGCGATGCGACCGATCAACATCGTGATCGTGGTGATCACGATCATCGAGGCGCTACGGGCCTTCGACATCGTGTACGTGATCAACCGGGGTACCAACGGCCTGGAGCTGCTCAGCGTTCTGGTCATCCAGAACCTGGTCGGCGAGGGCCAGGTGATCGGCGTCGGTTCCGCGCTCGCGGTGATCCTGCTGGCGATCTCGCTCGGCCCGATCGTCTACTACCTGGTCCGCACCTTCCGGAGGGCTGACTGATGACGACGACCGCGACGCCCAGGCCGGCAACCGGCCGCGCCGGCGGCGGCGACCGGGGTGCCACCCGACGTCGGCCGTCCGGGCGCCGGCACTACGGCACCCACCTGTTCCTCGTCGCGATGGCGGTGCTGTGGCTGGTGCCGCTGCTCTGGACCCTCTACACCGCGCTGCGACCGAAGGAGGTGACGGACCGGTACGGCTACTGGAGCCTGCACGGGCCGCTCAACCTGGAGAACTTCGCCACCGCCTGGACCCAGGGCGGGATGGCGACGTACTTCGGCAACTCGGCGATCATCACCATTCCGTCGGTGCTGCTGACCCTCGCCCTCGCCTCGATGATGGCGTTCGCGGTGAGCCGGTTCAGTTGGAAGTTCAACCTGACGTTGCTGATCATGTTCACCGCCGGCAACATGCTGCCGCCGCAGGTGCTCGCCGCACCGCTGTTCGAGATGTTCAAGCACACGCCGCTGCCGTACTCGATCAGCGCCTCGGGCAGCCTGCTCGACACGTACTACGCGGTGATCGCGGTGGAGGTCGCCTTCCAGTTGGGCTTCTGCACCTTCGTACTGGCCAACTACATGAAGGCGCTGCCGGGTGAACTGACCGAGGCGGCACTGGTGGACGGGGCGGGCGTCTGGCGGCAGTACAGCCGGATCATCCTGCCGCTGTGCCGGCCGGCCCTGGCCGCCCTCGGCACGCTCGAAGTGATCTGGCTCTACAACGACTTCTTCTGGCCGCTGCTGTTCATCCACAGCGGCGACCAGTTGCCGATCACCACAGGCATCAAGAACCTGCAGGGACAGTTCCTGCTCGACTACAACCTGATCGCGGCCGGCGCCACCATCACGGTCATCCCGACCCTGATCGTCTACCTGGCCCTGCAACGGCACTTCGTCGCCGGCCTGACCCTCGGCGCGAACAAGGGCTGAGACGAGGTCGTGGCCGCGGATCGGATCAGGCCGGACCCGCCCCGGACGGGTCGAGTCTGATCCGGTCCCCGGCCCGGTCGAAGAGGAGGAGCCGGTCCAGGTCGACAGCGAGCGCCATCGGCGCCCCCGGCCGGGGCGGGGTCAGGGCCGGCACCCGCACCACCAGGTCGGCGACGGGCGGCTGGTCCTGCGCGGACTCCGGCTCGTACACCGGGTAGAAGCCGTACTCGGTCCTGGCGGTCGCGGGCGGGGAGTCGGTGCGCTGGTGCGGAATCATTCGGGCGAGCGTGTGCCGGAACGGGTGACCGGTCGGCGGGTCGTCGGCGAGCAGCTCCGACAGGTGCTGGCCGGTGTCCGGGTGCTCCAGCCGCGATTCGACGACCGAGGTCGGTACGGCACCGATGTCGACGTACACCAACGCCTCGTGCCCGAGGTGCTCCACCGACCGTACGTTGCCGCGCAGCACCGCACCGGGCTCGGCGCCGGGCCTCACCGGGGTCAGCACCTCCGGGCGCAGCGCGAGCGTCACCCGCTCGGTGTGCCGGCGGACCAACGTCCGTAGCCTCGGGTCGTCACGGGGCAGTTCCAACAGTTGTGAGCCCACGTCGATCAGCACCCGTTCGCGGTCGACGTAGACCGCTCCCTGGAGCAGGCTGGGGCGGGGTGTGCCGAGGAACGCCGCGACAAAGAGACTGACCGGGTCGGCGTACACCTCGGCCGGCGTGCCGAGCTGCTGCACCCGGCCCCGACGCAGCACCGCCACCCGGTCCGCCATTGTCATCGCCTCGACCTGGTCGTGGGTCACGTAAAGCGTGGTCACGCCGAGCCGCCGGGACAGGCCGGTGATCTCCGTACGCAGTTCGGCCCGCACTCCGGCGTCCAGGTTGGACAGTGGTTCGTCGAGCAGGAACGCCTGCGGCCGTCGGACGATCGCCCGTGCCATCGCCACCCGCTGTCGTTGGCCGCCGGAGAGGTTGCCCGGCCGGCGTTCCAGCAGATGGGTGATGCCCAGTTGTTCGGCCGCCTCGGCGACCCGGGCGGCGAGCGCGCCACTCGGCTCCGCCCCGAGCCGCAACGGAAAGCCGATGTTCTGTGCCACGGTCAGGTACGGGTACAGGGCGTAGTCCTGGAAGACCATGGCGACCCGGCGATCGCGTACCGTCTGGTTCTCCATCGGTTCGCCGTCGAACAGGATCCGGCCGCTGGTCGGCTCCTCCAGTCCCGCGACGAGGCGCAAGATGGTGGACTTGCCGCACCCGGTCGGCCCGAGCAACGCCACGAACTCGCCGGATCCGATCTCCATGCTCACGTCGTCGACCGCCATGGGCCCGCCGTCGAAGATCTTGGTCAACCGGTCGAGGGTGATGGCGACCAAAGGGACCACCTCCTGCCCCACATGGTCCGGGCCGGTACGCCACTCGCGCTACCCCCACGACACTTTCGACCGACCCCGGTGCGCCGGACGTCCCCTTCCCTGCGCCGGACGCCACTGAGGACAGCAGGTTAGGAAGGGCCCCTTCCTATACAGAAAGCGATAACAAGGGGCCCTTCCTTCGGATTACCAGGCTCCGGTGGGGGTGAGGGCGGAACTGGTGGGGCGGGGGGCGGTCGCCGCCCAGCGGCGGTAGACCCGCTCGTAGCCCTCGGCCATCAACTCCGCCGAGAAGGAGTTCCGTACGTGCGCCACGCACGCCGCCGGATCGAGCCCACCCGCGTCCCGCAGGGCCTGTGGCAGGTCGTCCGGGTCGACGCAGACAACCCCGGTCTCGCCGGGTCGGATCAGCTCCGGTACGGCCCCTCGGTCGAGCGCCACCACCGGCGTACCGGTCGCCATGGCCTCGACCATCACCATTCCGAACGGCTCCTCCCAGCGGATCGGCATGATCAGGCACCGGGCCGAGAGCATCAGTTCGAAACAGGTCGCCCGATCCGGGTTGCGCAGCACGGTCAGATCGGGACCCTGGAGCGGTTCGATCACCTCTGCGAGGTAACGCTGCTCCTCGGGCTCGTCGCACTTGCCCGCCAGCACCAGCGACAGCCCGGCCGCCCGGCACGCCCGTACGGCCAGGTCCGGTCCCTTGTCCGGGCTGAACCGGGCCAGCCAGAGGACCGGGCCGGTGCCGGCCGAGGTCTTGTGCGGTACGTCGTCGAGCGCCATTCCGTTATGGACGGTCGCGACCCACGGCAGGTGGGGACGGAGTCGACGCTGCGCGTGTGAGATCGCCACCAACCCGACCGAACGGTCGATGTCAGCGAGAATGTCCCCGAGCTCGCCGGTCGGGCGGTTGTGTACGGTCGCCACCGTCGGCACCGACCGCCGAGGGGCGACGAACGGGCCGATGGTGGTGTGGTCGTGCACCACGTCGAACACGTCGGGATTGATCATCTGGTCGACCCGGGCCAGGTGGGCCAGTTCGGGCAGGGACTGCCCGAGGCGTTCGTGCTGCAACTCCGGCATCGTGCCGACGAAGCGGGCGGCGGTACCCGATCCCGTACCCGCACCGAAGAGGGTCACCTCGTGCCCACGGGCGGCCAGCGCGTCGACCAGCGCGGCGCAGACCTGCTCCACCCCGCCGTAACCGGCGGGCGGAAGCTCGTACCAGGGCGGCACGACCATCGCGATGCGCAATGGTGCCGTCCGGTCGAATCGGTCGATTGGCATGTGGTTCACGACGTCGAGCCCTCCCCACTGCTCCGGCTGACCCGGATACTTCGGGTTCCCCGGCTGCACGGTGGATAACCGGCGGTGACGCCGCGAGAACCGGCGACGGACGGGACCCGTGGGCCGTCAGGTGGTCAGATCCCCATCCCGAGCCGGTCGTCGACCTCCCGGACACCCGGTGACGACCAGGCCACCCGGCGCGCTTCCTCCCGTTCCATCCACGAACGGACGGTTCCCGCGAGGATGACCGTGTCGGCCTCGATCCGCACAACGATCTTGTCGGCGTTGTCCTCGATCACCCGAGCCAGCGCGCGCCGGATGTCGCGTTCCCGCTCCTGCGGGGTGACCCGCTCCCCCGGTCGGACGGAAATGAGGTTGGTGATCCCCCGGACCCCGGAGAGCCGACCGAGGTCCCGCTCGGCGGCCTGTTTCTGATAGCCCCAGTCGACCTCGCCGCGCAACACCACCCAGCCGTTCGCGACGGTCACGTCGATCTGCTCCACCGGCACGAACGAGTCCCAGTCGAGGGCACGGCTGGCCGCCTTCGCGATGTCGGTGTCGGTGGGTGCGGCCGAGCCGTGGAACCGTACCTCGATGTCGTTGGCCACGCCGCGGACGCCACGGACGCGGTGCGCGGTGCGCTCCGCGGCCCACCGGCGGGCGTAGCTGTCCACCCATCCGGTCAGCGTGACGACACCGTCCCGGACCACGACTCCGACCTCGTTGGGCTGCACCTGCGCCTCCCACTTCAACTCGGCCAGCAGGTCATTCTGGATGGCCGTGTCGTCGCGGGTCGCGGTCGCTGTGGTCATACCCGTTCCTCCCCGGATCCGTACCCGTTCTGCCGCTTCCCCGAGCGTCACACCCGCCGGGGTGACCGGGCCTCGTCCGGGCGAGGTGAGGAGAAGCCGGCGACGGGTGAGAGAAGCCCGGCACCGGGTGAGAAGCGGAACCGGTGCCGGGCGGGAGAGAAGAGGAGCGGCGGGCGACGTGACCAACCCCCTTGGTCACATCGCCCGCCGCCTGGGGAGGAGGCGCACCTCCGGGTTACGGAAAGTGCCCTCAGGTCTGCGCGGATCGCTGGTGTTATGACGTCTCGGCGAGCGTCACGGTTGCGGTCTGCTCCACACCATTTCGGGTGAAGGTCAGCTGGACCTTGTCACCCACCTTGCCGGTCTGGACCGCCCCCACCAGATCATTGGAGTCGTTGACCGTCTTGTCGCCGAAGCGGGTGATCACGTCGCCCTGTTGCAGGCCGGCCTGCGCGGCCGGGCTGCCCTGGGTCACCCCGTTGACCACCGCGCCGACGTTCTCGGACTCGGTCACGCTGACCCCGAGGTACGGGTGGCTGACCTTCTGGCCCTGCTGGAGCTTGCTGGCGACGTCCTTGGCCTTGTTGCTCGGGATCGCGAAGCCGACGCCGATGTTGCCGTTGCTGCCGGCGGTGGCGATGGCGGTGTTGATGCCGATCACCTCGCCCTTGGTGTTGATCAGGGCACCACCGGAGTTACCCGGGTTGATCGGGGCGTCGGTCTGGAGCAGGCCGGAGATCGAACTCGCCGCCGCCTGCGGCTGCTGCTGCTGGAACGGGTTCTGCTGCTGCTCGTCCTCGCCACCGGCCTGGATGGTCCGGTCCCGGGCGCTGATGATGCCGGCGGTGACCGAGCCCTGCAGACCCAGCGGGCTGCCCAGGGCGAGCACGGTGTCCCCCACCTGCATCGCGTCGCTGTCGCCGAACTTCGCCGGGTTCAGGTCGCTGACCCCCTGCGCCTTGACCACCGCGAGGTCGGTCTTCGGGTCGGTGCCGATGATCTTCGCCTGGGCGGTCTTGCCATTGGCGAGGACGACCCGGACCGTGTCACCGGAGGCGCTCGCCACCACGTGGTTGTTGGTCAGGACGTAGCCGTCGGCGGTCAGCACCACACCCGAACCCTCACCGGTGCCGGTGGTGATCGAGACGACGCTGTTCTCCACCGACGCCGCGATCTTCGGCAGGTCCTCGCTGTTGATGATCGGTGCGGCGGTGTAGGTCCGGCTGGGTCCGGAGGAGCCGCCGTCGAGCGCCAGCGCGACCGCACCACCGGCGATGCCGGAGCCGGCCATCAGCACCAGGGCCGCGGCACCGATCGCCGCGAACTTGCCGGCCCTGCTCGGCCGGGGCGCCGGACCGGGCACGCCCGGGCCCTGCGCCCAGATCGGCGGCGGGTTCCCACCGACCTGCGGCGGCTGCGGCGGCATGTGCGCACCGTGCGGGTGGTGCCCGGCGTAGGTCGGGTTACCGGTCCAGCCCGGCTGGTTCTGCGCGGCCGGGTGCCAGGGGCTCGGCGGGTACGGGTTGGGCGTCGGGTGCGCGGGAGCCCCGGACTGGGGAGCACCGTACGAACCGGCGTACGGGCCGGGCTGGCCCGGGTGACCGGCGTACGGGCCGGCCGGTGTCCCGGGGTGGCCGGTCCCGGCGTACGGGTCCGTGGTCGCGCCGGAGGAATCAGCGGGGACGCCGGTCGTCGGGCTGGCGTACGGGCTCTGCGGCTCGGCCGTGGCTGCTGGCGTACCGGCCTGGTCCGGGTCACCGGCGGTGGCCGGCTCGGAGGCGGCCGGGGCACCGGAGGCGGTGGTGGAGTCGGCCGGCCCGCGCTCGACGGGCGACAACTCCGCGGTGGGATACGACGGCGTGGCGTCGGCGTCGGCGTTGGCCGAAGGCCGCTGCGGGTCGGTCTCGTACTCGTTCATGGCACCTACCTTGCCCCGTTGCTCTGCGACCCACCTGGAATCGCACTGGATGTTCGCTGTGAATCGTTCGTGTCGGCCGGGTGGCCGGCACCGCTACTCGTTCTCGGTCGAGTCGGGCGTACCCGGGGCGAGCGGCAGTTTGACCCGGAAGGTGGCCCCGCCACCCGGTGTCTCGAGCACCTCCACGCTGCCGTGGTGTGCCGCGACCAGGGCGGCGACGATGGCCAGTCCGAGGCCGGTGCCGGTTGCACCGTCAGCCCGCCGGGTACGGGCCGCGTCGGCCCGGTAGAACCGTTCGAAGACCCGTTCCGCCTGTTCGGGGGCGAGCCCGGGACCGGTGTCGGCGACCTCGACGGTGGCCACGTTGCCGGTGTCGGCGCGCAGTCGTAGCGTCACCGAGGCATCCGGCGGGGTGTGGGTGATGGCGTTGGTCATGAGGTTGCCGAGCACCTGTCGCAGCCGCGCGTCGTCGGCGAGCACCACCAGGTCCCCGGAGCCCGGCACGACCTCCAGGAAGATCTTCCGCTCGGGTGCGATCGCCTGAGCCGCCTGCACCGCCTCGGTGGCCAGCACCGGCAACTCGACCGGCCCCAGCACCAGCGGCCGCTCCCGGTCCAACCGGGCGAGCAGCAGCAGGTCCTCGACAAGCAGCCCCATCCGGGACGCCTCGTCCTCGATCCGGCGGACCAGCCGGGCGGTCTCCTCGGGCGAGCCGGCCGCCCCCTGGCGGTAGAGCTCGGCGAAGCCACGGATGGTGGTCAGCGGCGTGCGTAGCTCGTGCGAGGCGTCCGCGACGAACTGTCGCATCCGCTCCTCGGAGCGGCGGGCCCGTGCCTCGGACGCCTGTGCGGCGAACGCCGCGTCCCTGGCCCCCAGTTCGGCGTTGCGGGCTGCGGCCTCGGACGCCGCCCGGGCGGTGAAGGCCGCCTCGATCTGGGTGAGCATCGCGTTCAGTGCCCGGGAGAGGCGACCCAGTTCGGTCTTTGCCTCGGCCTCGCCGGGCTCGGGGTCCGGGACCCGTCGGGTCAGGTCGCCGTCGGCGATCGCCGCCGCGGTCTGCTCGATCTTGTCCAACGGTCGGAGGCTGGTCCGGACGATCGCCGCGCCCAGGGACGCGAGCAGGATCAGCACCGTGCCACCGACCACCAGGTCGATCCAGATGAGCTGCTCCACCGCCTCGTCGACATCGGTCAGGTGCTGTCCGATGGCGACCATCTGGCCGTTGGGCAGCTTGGTGTAGAGCATTCTCCAGCGGACCTTGCCGTCATGCGCCCCGACCGTGATCGGGTCGCCCTGGAGCTTGGCGAAGCCCTCGGCGTCAGCCGGCCACGGCGGCAGGTCGGCCGGGCTGAAGCGGCCGGTGTCGTACCGGAGATAGACCTGGTTCGGTTGGTTGGTCGGCAGCACCACGATGTAGTCGGCCAGCGGCAGGCCAACCGTGCCACTGTTGGCCTCCGCCATCAGCGTCTGGAGGGTGCGGGCCGAGGTGTGCAGCTCGGAGTCGACCTGGCTGACCAGGTAGTTGCGGAGGAAGAAGGTGGTCATGACGCTGATCACCAGCAGGGCGGCGGCGACCAGGGCGAGGACCGCGGTGACCAGTTTGAAGCGCAGCGGCGTGCTCCGCAGCCGGCCCTTCAGCACCGAGGCCGGCGTGGTCACGCCGCCGGCTTGCGCAGCACGTAGCCGACGCCCCGCAGGGTGTGGATCAGGCGGGGCTGGCTGCTGTCGACCTTGCGCCGTAGGTAGGAGATGTACGACTCGACGATGTTGTCGTCGCCCCGGAAGTCGTAGTTCCAGACGTGGTCGAGGATCTGTGCCTTGGAGAGCACCCGGTTCGCGTTGAGCATCAGGTAGCGGAGCAACTTGAACTCGGTCGGCGAGAGCTGCACCCGCTGCCCGGCCCGGTGCACCTCGTGCGTCTCCTCGTCCAGCTCCAGATCGGCGAAGCTGAGACGGGACGGCGTCTGGTCCCCGGTCGCGGTACGGCGCAGCACGGCCCGGATCCGGGCGGTGAGCTCCTCCAGGCTGAACGGCTTGGTGACGTAGTCGTCACCACCGAGGGTCAGTCCCCGGATCTTGTCGTCGGTCGCGTCGCGGGCGGTCAGGAACACCACCGGGGTACGCGTACCGCTCTCCCGCATCAGCCTGATGACCTCGAAGCCGTCCAGGTCGGGCAGCATGACATCGAGCACCACCAGGTCCGGATGACGCTCCTTCGCCGCCGTCACGGCGGCACTGCCGCTCGTGGCGGTGGCCACGTCGAATCCCGCGAAACGCAGGCTGGCGGAGAGCAACTCCAGGATGTTGGGGTCGTCTTCCACGACAAGTAGTCGTGCCTCGGTTTGCGCTGCCATGACCACATCATCCGCCGCTCCCCTTCGGGCGGGCTGGAGGTCCCCTGAAAACTACCTGGGAACCCGCCCGACCGCCCCAGGGAGGGATCAGCGGCGTACGGACGGGTCAGCGGAGCAGGCGGCGCAGCCCGTCGAGGGCGCCGTCGAGGGTACGGAGCAGGGTCCGCATCTGACCGTCGGTGAGCTGCCGGCCGCGTACCAGTGCGCGTACCTCGGCGGTGAAGTCGGTGAGCCGGCGGTCGAATTCCGCATCGAGATCGGCACCGGGCGGAGGGGGCTTGCGGGGGGCGCCACCGGGGTTGACCCAGCCGCTGAACCGGGTCTCCCGGGTAGCCGCGCGAAGTTCCCGTTTGAGGTCACGGACCGAGCCGCGTACCTCGGTCTGGATCTCCCCGGCGAGGCTGGCGAGATCCTCCACCGAGGCTCGGATGTCCGATTCGAGGTCGGCCACCTCACCACTGCGCTGAGCCAGCTCGGCCTGGCCGGCGTCGGTGATCTCGTAGACCTTGCGGCCGCCGGCGGCGGTGTGGGTGACCAGACCCTCGACCTCCATCCGCTGCAGGCGCGGGTAGATGGTGCCGGCGCTCGGCGCGTAGAGACCGAGGAACCGCTGCTCCAGCAGCCGGATCAACTCGTAGCCGTGTTTGGGTCCGTCGGCGAGCAGTTTGAGCAGATAGAGCCGGAGCCGCCCGTGGCTGAACACGGCCGTCATGCCGCCCCCCGCCCCTCGTCGCCAGCCCCGGTCCACCGGGCGCTTCCCGGCACGTCCGGATCCGCTTCCCCGGGATCCTTCTCGTCCGGGTCGACCGATCGGGCCAGCAGGGCGATGCCGCCCGAGGTGGAGTTCGCCCAGAGGCTACCCGCACCGGTGCCGAGCACACCGTGGGCCTCCTTGGCCCAGTTGGGGATGCCCGTACGGAGCTGCGGGAACGCGGTGGTGATCCGGCCGGAGGCGGTACGCAGTCGGACCGTGAGGTCGCTGTCCTCGCGGATCCGTACCGTGACGCTGCCGGAGGTGGTGCTGAGCTGGATCTCGCTGTACTGAGGATTGTCCAGATCGCAGGTGATCGATCCCGATATGGTGGTGGCCCGGACCAGAGCGGCGGAACTGTCGGCGAGGACCAGTTCCCCGGATACGGTCTCCATGCTGAGTTCACCGCCGACACCGAGCGCCTCGACCGGGCCGGAGACCAGCTTGGCGCTGGTCCGGCCACTCAGCCCCATCAGGGTGACCTGACCCGAGGTGACGTCGACCCGGGTCTCCTCCCGGAGCCCGGAGACGATCAGGGAGCCCTCGACCAGCCGCAGGTTGGCGACGACGTGCGCCGGCACCGCGATCGAGACGTCGCTGCGGTACCTGCGGCCGAGCCACCAGAAGAGGCCCTGCCAGCGCCGGTTCCAGTCCTGGCGTACGGACAGGTGCCCCTCGTGCTGCTCGACCACGATCTCGGGTCGGCGGCTGGCCCGGGTGATCTCCACCCGGGCGGGGCCGTCGGTGGCCACCACGTTGAGTCGACCCGAGATCAGGTGGACGTCCAACCTGCTGATCCGACCGTCCAGGGTGAGCCGTTGCGGCTCCTTGATCGTCCACTTGGCCATGGCCCCACACCCGTCCCGTCACATCCGGCCACGGTGGGTGGCCGGATGTCGTCAGCGCACTGTCGCGTCTCCCCATACTAACGCGATACATCGCGACATGACGAGTAGCTGCGGGTCGGGACTCAGGCAGCCAGGTCGAGCCCGGGCGGCGGGGCGCCCAGCGAGGTCGGGGCGGCGAGCGTCGGGGCGGGAACAGCGCCCGACGGGATGACCAGGGTGACCGGGACGGGCAGCGGGAGGACCGGCTCGACCCGGGCGGCGCGACGATGCGCCAAGGGACCGGCGAGGCGGACCGCCGACTCCGCCGCCTGGGCCAGCCGGCGCCGGGAGGCCGTCTGTTCCGGATGCAGCGCCGGTGCGGCGGTCACCGTGATGGTGAGCCCGCGCACGGCGAGCACCCGCCGCAGCGACACCAGGAGGCTGTCGTCACCGAGGAAGGCGGCGGCGGTCGTCCCGTCGCGACCCGGACCGGTGCGATAGCTGATCGTCAGCGGCACCACCGGTGCCCCGGCGTCGATCGCCGCCTGGAACATCGCCGGCCGGAACCGACCCCCGGCCGGGCAGTCACTCGTCTCGCGGGGCTTGCCACACCAGGTCGTACCCTCTGGAAAGACCGCCACCACCCGGTCGGCCCGCAGCGCCTCCGCCACCAGGGCGACAGTTCGGGGCAGCGCCCTCGGCCGACCCCGGTTGACGAAGATCGTGCCGCCGGCCGAGGCCAGCGGCCCGATCAACGGCCACTGCCGGACCTCCTGCTTGGCCAGCATCCGGGCCGGCGCGACCGCCAGCGTGGCCATGATGTCCAGCCACGAGATGTGGTTGGCCGCCAGCAGCGCCCGGCGCCGGGGCAGCCGGCCCCGCACCCGCAGCGTGATGCCGAGCGAGCCGAGAACCAACCGGGCCCACCAGCGCCCGCCGGCCTGGCGCCCGGCCGGGGGCAACACCGGAAGTACGGGGAGCAGCAACGCCCCGAAGAGCAGCGCGCCGAACAGGGCGGCCAGCCGGCCGGCCCGACGCAGCCGCGAGACCTCCGGGGTCTCCCCCGCACCGGGGAGGCAGTGCGGCCCGCAGGCCGAGCGCGGTTGCCAGAGCGGGTTCATCCTTCTTCTCCGAGTCCAAGGAAGTGACGGCGGTAGCGGGGGTGCATCCGGTCCATCGAGAGCAGGACGTACAGGTCGGCGACGCCGAAGTCGGGGTCGTACGCCGGCTCGCCGCAGACCCAGGCGCCGAGCCGCAGGTAGCCGCGGAGCAGGGCGGGTACGACGGCCGGCGGTGCTCCCGGCGAACCGGCGCCGGCGGCGACCGCCGCCACCCCGGAGGGCTCGGCCAGCCAGGGCCGGTGCGGGCGGACCCGCAGCGGCGGCGGCGCCATGTTCCGGGCGGAGACCTGCGCCCAGACCGCGGCGGCGTTCGCGCCACCGTCCTCGAGCCCGAGCGAGGCACAGCCACCCAGCCAGCGCAACCCGCGCAGGTGCAGGTAGCGGGCGATGCCGGCCCACATCAGATTGATCACCGCACCGGTGCGGTGGTCGGGGTGCACGCACGAGCGCCCGATCTCCACCAGCTCGTCGCGGAGCGGTGCGAACGCGGAGAGATCGAACTCGCCCTCGGCGTACCGCCGGCCGGCGCGCGCGGCGCGGTCCGGCGGCAGCATCCGGTAAGTGCCGACCACGGCCCCGGTGCTGTCGTCCCGGACCAGCAGGTGGTCGCAGTGTTCGTCGAACTCGTCGGTGTCGAGTCCATCGACGTCGGAGTGCAGGGTGGCGCCGAGTTCTTCGGCGAAGACGTCATGGCGCAGCCGCTGCGCGGCGGCGACCTGGGCCGCGCTGTCGGCGATCAGCAGGGTGTAACCGCTGGTCCCGGTGGGTGCGGGAGCGGTAAGCAGAACAGCCATGCGCTATGTGTAAGGTCGCCGCCCACCGTTGGCGTGTCGCGCACCGGGTAAACGGGTGTCGATCGGGTGAACGGCCCTGTACGCGGTGCGTGGCCGGTCCGACCTGGCACCCGATGGCGTACGGCAGCGGTCCCGACTCCGCCGACCAGGCGACGACCGCGACTTGAACGCCAGGTGAACAAGACTTTCATGCTGTGAATCGCAACACGGGCCGGATGCGGCAATGCCCCTCGATAGCGTACGGCGTAGCCTGGGCGGTGACTTCTGACTCCAGCTTCAGGCGGCGGCAGAACCCGCGTGAACCGCAGAACCCGCGTGAAAGAGGCGATCACTGGCCGTGTCGACCCAGCAGACTTCGCAGGACAACCCACTGGCGGGTTTCGGCCCGAACGAGTGGGTCGTCGAGGAGATGTACCAGCGTTACCTCGCCGACCCCACCAGCGTCGATTCAGCCTGGCACGACTTCTTTGCCGACTACCGACCGGCGACCGACGCGACCCCGGCCGGCACTGACGGCAAAGGGTCGGGTGCCAAGACAGTAGCAGCGGCCAAGCCGGCGCCGGAGGTGAAGAACGTACCGGCCGCCCCGCCGGCCACGAAGCCCCAGCCGGCGAGCGAGTCCACCGCGGCCCCGGTCGCCACCAAGCCGGCCGAGGCGAAGTCGACCCAGGTCGCCGCGAAGGCCGAGGCGGCACCGGCCGCCACGCCGAAGCCGAAGAGCGCACCGGCCCAGCCGGCCGGCGGTAGCTCCACCACCGCGCTGCGCGGGGTCGCGGCCAAGATCGTGCAGAACATGGACGCGTCGCTGTCGGTCCCGACCGCGACCAGCGTGCGCGCGGTTCCGGCGAAGCTGATCGTGGACAACCGCATCGTGATCAACAACCACCTGGCCCGTGGCCGGGGTGGCAAGGTCAGCTTCACCCACCTGATCGGGTGGGCCCTGGTCCGGGCGCTGGCCGAACACCCGGAGATGAACAACTCGTACACCGAGGTGGACGGCAAGCCGGTGATGGTCCGGCCGGAGCACGTCAACCTGGGCATCGCGATCGACCTGGTCAAACCGGACGGCTCCCGCAACCTGGTGGTGCCGTCGATCAAGGCGTGCGAGCAGATGGACTTCCGCCAGTTCTGGCAGGCCTACGAGGACGTCGTCCGGCGGGCCCGCCGCAACGAACTGACCATGGAGGACTACGGCGGCACGACGGTCTCGCTGACCAACCCGGGCGGGATCGGCACGGTGCACTCGCAGCCCCGACTGATGGTCGGTCAGGGCACGATCATCGGTGTCGGCGCGATGGAGTACCCGGCGCCGTACCAGGGCATGTCCGAGGAGACCCTGGCCGAGCTGGCGGTCAGCAAAATCATCACGCTGACCAGCACGTACGACCACCGGATCATCCAGGGCGCCCAGTCCGGCGAGTTCCTGAAGGTCATGCACGAGCTGATCCTCGGCGAGCGCGGCTTCTACGACGCGATCTTCACCTCGCTGCGGATCCCGTACGAGCCGGTCCGCTGGATGCGGGACGTGGCGGTGACCTCCGAGGGCCAGATCGACAAGACCGCCCGGGTCATCGAGATCATCCACGCGTACCGGGTCCGTGGTCACCTGATGGCCGACACCGATCCGCTCGAGTTCAAGATCCGCAAGCACCCGGACCTGGACGTGCTCCAGCACGGCCTGACCCTCTGGGACCTGGACCGTTACTTCCCGGTCGGCGGCTTCAACGGCAAGCAGAAGATGAAGCTCCGCGAGGTCCTCGGGGTGCTGCGTGACTCCTACTGCCGCCGCGTCGGCGTGGAGTACATGCACATCCAGGACCCGGAGGAGCGGCGCTGGATCCAGGACCGGATCGAGCGCAAGTACGAGAAGCCCGCCGCGGACGAACAGAAGCACGTACTCAACCGGCTCAACGCGGCCGAGGCGTTCGAAACCTTCCTCCAGACCAAGTACGTCGGCCAGAAGCGCTTCTCCCTGGAGGGCGGCGAATCGCTGATCCCGCTCCTGGGCGAGGTGCTGGAGGCGGCGGCCGAGGGCGGGCTGGACGAGGTTGTCATCGGCATGGCCCACCGGGGTCGGCTGAACGTACTCGCCAACATCGTCGGCAAGCCGTACGAGAAGATCTTCTCCGAGTTCGAGGGGCACCTCGACCCCCGGTCGACCCAGGGCTCCGGCGACGTCAAGTACCACCTCGGCCAGGCCGGAAAGTTCAGCACCCCGGACGGCGAGCACGCGATCAAGGTGTCGGTCACCGCGAACCCCTCGCACCTGGAGGCGGTCGACCCGGTGCTGGAGGGCATCGTCCGGGCCAAGCAGGACCGGATCGACCTGCGACTCGAGGGCTACACCGTGCTGCCCGTGGCGGTGCACGGCGACGCCGCGTTCGCCGGGCAGGGCGTGGTGGCCGAGACGCTCAACCTGTCGCAGCTGCGTGGTTACCGCACCGGTGGCACCGTGCACGTCGTGGTCAACAACCAGGTCGGCTTCACCACCGCCCCGGAGTACTCGCGCTCCAGCCTCTACAGCACCGACGTCGCCCGGATGATCCAGGCGCCGATCTTCCACGTCAACGGGGACGACCCCGAGGCCGTGGTCCGGGTCGGCCGGCTGGCCTTCGAGTACCGCCAGGCGTTCAACAAGGACGTCGTGATCGACCTGGTCTGCTACCGGCGGCGCGGCCACAACGAGGGCGACGACCCCTCGATGTCCAACCCGCAGATGTACCAGATCATCGATTCGAAGCGGTCGGTCCGCAAGCTCTACACCGAGGAGCTGATCGGACGCGGGGACATCACCGTCGAGGACGCCGAGGAGTTGCTGCGCGACTTCCAGGCGCAACTCGAACGGGTCTTCAAGGCCACCCGGGACGCCGCGACGGCGGGTCGGCAGTCGGCCCGTCCCCGCCGCCAGCCCGAACCGGAGCCGCAGGTCGCCACGGCGGTGAACGCCGACGTGGTCCGCTCGATCGGCGTAGCGCACACCACGCTGCCGGAGGGCTTCACCCCGCACAAGCGGATCCAGCAACTGCTCGAGCGGCGGGCCAAGATGGCCGTCGAGGGCAACATCGACTGGGGCTTCGGCGAGATCATCGCCTTCGGTTCGCTGCTGCACGACGGGGTGACCGTCCGGCTCGCCGGGCAGGACTCCCGCCGGGGCACCTTCGTCCAGCGGCACGCGGTGGTCGTGGACTCGAAGACCGGCAAGGAACACCTGCCGCTCTCCGCGCTCACCCGCGACCAGGCCCGGTTCTTCGTGCACGACTCGCTGCTCAGCGAGTACGCCGCGATGGGCTTCGAGTACGGCTACTCGGTGGAGAACACCGAGGCGCTGGTGCTCTGGGAGGCGCAGTTCGGTGACTTCGCCAACGGCGCCCAGTCGGTGGTCGACGAGTTCATCTCGTCGAGCGAGGTGAAGTGGGGACAGCAGTCCGCGGTGACGCTGCTGCTGCCGCACGGCCACGAGGGTCAGGGACCGGACCACACCTCCGGTCGCCCGGAGCGGTTCCTGCAGATGTGCGCCGAGGACAACATGCGGGTGGCCATTCCGACCACCCCGGCCAACCACTTCCACCTGCTCCGCCGGCAGGCGCTGTCGGAGAAGCGCAAGCCGCTGGTGGTCTTCACCCCGAAGTCGCTGCTGCGGCACAAACTCTGCGTCTCCAGCGTGGAGGACTTCACCACCGGCTCGTTCCAGCCGGTGCTGGGTGACCGGACCATCGCCAAGCCGGAGGCGGTCAAGCGGGTGCTGCTCTGCACCGGCAAGATCTACTACGACCTGCTCCAGGCCCGTGACGAACGCAAGATCACCGACACCGCGATCGTCCGGATGGAGCAGCTCTACCCGCTGCCGGTGGAGGAGATCCGGGCGGCCCTGGCCGAATACCCGAACGCCGAGGACTTCGCCTGGGTCCAGGAGGAGCCGGCCAACCAGGGCGCCTGGTCGTTCGTGGCGCTCAACCTGTTGGAGCACCTCGAGGGCGTACGGCTGCGGCGGATCTCCCGCCCGGCGGCGGCCGCCCCTGCGGTGGGCTCGGCGAAGATGCACGAGGTCGAGCAGACCGCGCTGATCGAGGCGGCTCTCCCCCGCCCCTGACCGTCGCACCGCGTTGAGTTGAGACCGGGGCGGATCGAGGTTCCCACCTCGATCCGCCCCGGCGTCTGAAAGGACCACGATGTACTTCACCGACCGGGGTATCGAGGAACTGGTCGAACGCCGGGGGGACGAGAGCGTCACCCTGGAGTGGCTCGGCGAGCGACTGCGTGACTTCGTCGACCTCAATCCCGAGTTCGAGACGCCGATCGAGCGGTTCGCCACCTGGCTGGCCCGGCTCGACGACGAGGACGACGAGTAGACGGCGTGACGGCGTGATGTGTCCCGGTAGACCTCGGCTGACCCGGCCGATGGGGCGCCCGATCTTGTAGGTTGGGCAGGTGGCACGCAGTGTCTATATCGCCAGCCTGGGACAGGGCGGCGGCAAGTCGACGATCGCGCTCGGTCTGGCCGAACTCCTCTCCCGGCAGGTCGAGCGGATCGGCGTGTTCCGGCCGCTGGTCGGCGGGACCGAAGAGGACCCGATCCTGGCCCTGCTCCGCGACCGCTACCGGATCGACACCCCGGCGGAAGACCTCTACGGCACCACCTACGCCGAGGCGTCCGCCCTGGTCGCCGACGGCCAGCGGGAAGAGCTGATCGCCCGGATCGTCGAGCGCTACCGTACGGTCGAACGCGGCTGCCCCGCCGTCGTGGTGGTCGGCAGCGACTTCGACGACGCGGCGGAGAGCCGCACCGGTGGTCTCTCCCGGGAACTCGCCTTCAACGCCCGGCTGGCCACCGAATTCGGCAGTGTGGTGGTGCCGGTGGTGGACGGGTTCGGCCAGGAACCGGAGGCGATCGCGGCAGCGGCCCGGGGCGCGTACCACGACCTGGAAGACCTGGGGGCGACCGTACTGGCGGTGATCGCCAACCGGGTGCCGGGGGCGATGCCCCTGCCGGAACTGCCGGTTCCGGCGTACGCGATCCCCGAGGTCCCGACCGTGTCGGCGCCGACGGTGGCCGAGGTGGCGGCTGCCCTCGGCGCCCGGCTGCTCGCCGGGGACCGGGCCGCGCTCGACCGTGACGTGCTCGATTTTGTGGTCGGCGCGGCACACGTGCCGACCCTGCTCGACCATCTCACCGACGGGGCCCTGGTGATCACGCCCGGCGACCGGGCCGATCTGCTGGTGGCCGCCGCCGCGGCGCACGTCGCCGGTCAGGTGTCCGTCGCCGGCCTGGTGCTCACCCTGGCCGAACAACCCGATCCACGGGTGATGCGCCTGGTCGAACGGCTCCGCACCGGGCTGGCGGTGCTCTCCGTGCCCGGCGACAGCTACCACACGGTGGCCGCGTCCAGTCGGATCGAGGGCCGACCGAGCGTGGCGAACCCGCGCAAGGTCGAGGCCGCTCTCGGCGCCTTCGAGGCCGCCGTCGACACCCCCGAGCTGGCCCGTCGGCTCCGGGTCACCCGCTCGGTACGGGTCACCCCGCTGATGTTCGAGTACGACCTGATCGACCGGGCCCGCGCGGCGCGGCGCCGACTCGTGCTCCCCGAGGGCACGGACGAGCGGATCCTGCGCGCGACCGAGATCCTGCTCCGCCGCCGAGTAGCTGATCTGACCCTGCTCGGCGACCCCGGCGAGATCCGCCGCAAGGCCCGCGAACTGGGAGTGGAGATCAACCAGGCCGAGCTGGTCGACCCGGCGACCAGCCCCTGGCGCGAGACCTTCGCCGCCGAGTACACCCGGCTGCGCGCCCATCGCGGCGCCACCCTCGACCTGGCCCAGGACGTGGTCGTCAACAGCAACTACTTCGGCACGATGATGGTGCACCAGGGTCACGCCGACGGCATGGTCTCCGGTGCCACCCACACCACCGCCGCCACCATCCGCCCCGCCTTCGAGATCATCCGGACGGTGCCGGGGCTCTCGGTCGCCTCCAGCGTCTTCTTCATGCTGCTCGCCGACCGGGTGCTGGTCTACGGCGACTGCGCGGTCAACCCCGACCCGGACGCGACCCAGCTCGCCGACATCGCGCTCTCCTCCGCCGAGACCGCCGCCCGGTTCGGTGTCGAACCCCGGCTGGCGATGCTCTCGTACTCGACCGGCGCCTCCGGTGCCGGCGCCGACGTGGAGAAGGTGGCCGCCGCGACCGCACTGGTCCGGGCCCGCCGACCGGATCTGCTGGTCGAAGGGCCGATCCAGTACGACGCCGCGATCGACCCGACGGTGGCGGCCACCAAACTGCCCGGCAGTACGGTCGCCGGCCGCGCCACCGTCTTCGTCTTCCCCGACCTGAACACCGGCAACAACACGTACAAGGCCGTGCAGCGCTCGGCCGGGGCGGTCGCGGTCGGTCCGGTCATGCAGGGCCTGCGTCGTCCGGTGAACGACCTGTCCCGGGGCGCCACGGTCAAGGACATCGTCAACACGGTGGCGATCACCGCGATCCAGGCGGCGGCCGGACCGGAGCCGGAAGGCAGGGTGGTCCCATGAGCCGGATCCTGGTCGTCAACTGCGGTTCGTCCTCGCTCAAGTACCGCCTCTACGACCGCGTCGACACGGGCGGCTCGGGCGGCGCCGACGGCTCCGGTGGTCCGGGCGGCTCAGGGCCGGTGGTGCTCGGGCAGGGAGTGATCGAGCGGATCGGCGAGCCGGACGGGGGCCCACCGGACCACGAGAGTGCGGTCCGGCAGGTGCTGGAGGGAATCGACCGTACCGGCCTGACCGCGGTGGGACACCGGGTGGTGCACGGCGGCGAGCGCTTCGCCGCGCCCACCCTGATCGACGACGAGGTCTTCGCCAAGATCAGGGAACTGGTGCCACTCGCCCCGCTGCACAACCCCGCCAACCTGACCGGCATCGAGGTCACCCGGCAACTGCTGCCGGACGTGCCCCAGGTCGCCGTCTTCGACACCGCGTTCCATCGCACGCTGCCGGAATCGGCCTCGCGCTACGCCATCGACTCGGCCACCGCCGACCGGTACGGCATCCGCCGGTACGGCTTCCACGGCACCTCACACGCGTACGTGTCCCGGCGTACCGCCGCACTGCTCGGCCGGGCGTACGAGGAGACGAACACCATCACCCTGCACCTGGGGAACGGGGCCAGCGCGTGCGCCGTCGCGGGTGGTCGCAGCATCGCCACCTCGATGGGCATGTCGCCGCTGGAGGGCCTGGTGATGGGCACCCGCAGCGGTGACCTGGATCCGACGGTCCTGCTCCACCTGCACCGCTCCGGCGGGCTGTCGGTGGACGAGATCGACGACCTGCTCAACCACCGAAGCGGTCTGCTCGGTCTGAGCGGCGCGAACGACATGCGCGAGGTGCTGCGCCGCCGGGCGGCCGGTGACCCGGCGGCCGAACTGGCCTTCGAGGTCTACTGCCGGCGGATCACGTTCTATGTCGGCGGCTACCTGGCGTTGCTCGGCCGGCTCGACGCGATCACCTTCACCGCCGGGGTCGGTGAGCATGCCGCACCGGTACGCTCGGCCGCGCTCGCCGGCCTGGAACACCTCGGCGTGGTGGTGGACCCCGACCGTAACGCCGGGTCCGGCGACCGCCTCATCTCCCCCGACGGGGCCGGGGTGGCGGTCTGCGTCATCGCCACCAACGAGGAGTTGGAGATAGCCCGACAGACCGCCAGTCTGGTCGCGCCCGGCTGACCTCCCGTCCCGCCGCCGCCCGCCCGCCCACGGGTCGGGGCGGGTGGGGCGGCAGACAGGGCGTGAAGGAGTCGACGGGTAAGGCGAACTAGAGGGCCAGCCAGGCGATCAGGCCGACCACAACCACGGCCGCGACGACGAGGGCGACGACCAACGGCAGGTTCGACGACGACTTGACGGGGGCGGACGGTTCGGCGGCCGGGTGCGCGAAGGCACGGAAGGCCTCGGTGTTGCCACTGGGGTCCGGGTACGTGTCAGGCATGCCGATGACCATAGCGAACGTGCCCGACAGCCTGGCTCGGACCACTCGTCGACCCGGCGAACCACCGAGGTGGCCGGTCAACATCGACCGGCTGGCCGCCGTACCGCAGCCGGACGGGTGGCCGTGTATGGCGGAGTACGCGCTTACGGTCAAAGAGGTGCGCGGAGACGACCGTGGATCGGGTCGCTCGACCTGGCCCGGTCGGTCACGCGTACCGACTGCGGGCGGGCGGTTGCCGCCTCGGGGTGCGCCATCGAACGGGCCGTGCCCCGCCCAGCGCCGGAGGGAACGTACGCGGTCGGCGTGCGTACGCTCGCTCGCGGCCGCGGTGCCGCCCGCCCCAGCAGCGCCCCGCCGTCCGGCCCACGCGTACGCCTCCTCCTGCCGCACCCGGGTCCGCGCTCGCGCGCGGACCCGGGTGGAGGGGGGCGGGTGGAGCGGTCGGGTTACGGGACAACCGGCCTACGGTCGTCCGCCCAGACGTTGCTGGGCTTGTCCCAGCTGATTCCGGCCTGGGTCGGGCGGGCCACCACACCGAACCGGAAGTCCCGGCCGAAGACGTTCTGGCGGAACCTGATGTTGCTGCCGTTGAGGTCCTCGCGGATTCCGATCGAGTAGTTGCCGCCGTTGCAGTAGTTGTTCTCGAAGGTCAGGTTCGACACCACCGGACCCGTCGTCGAACCGATCATGATGCAGGCGTTGAACGGATCCCTGGTGATCGGGTTGTACGTCTCCAGCGAGTTGCCCCGTACCACGATGTTCGACGCGCCGGTGGTCTGCAACGCGTCGTTGTGCGAGCCGCTGGCCCGGCTGAGGTGGTGGATCCAGGAGTTTTCGATCACGGTGTTGTTGCCCAGGCGCGGACCGTCGATGGTGTTGGTGATCTCGACCCGGCGGAGGGTGTAGTCGCCGCAGCAGACGGCGGCCGAGTTCGTGCCCTGACCGTTGATCTCGACATCCTCGACCAGCAGGTTGACCGCACCCTTGGTCCTGATCGAGTAGAGCCCGCCACAACTGATCCGCGACTTCCGCAGCACCACGTTCTTGGCGGTGACGGTCACGCAGCCCTTGATGTCGAGCCCGGTGAAGACCTGGCCGTCCCTTACCGCGTTGATCGAACCGGATGCCTTGAGCGTGACACCGGATGGCACTCCGGTGTTGTTCGGGCCCGGGAAGGACTCCGGGATGCTGCCGATCGCCTCGGGCGGTGGCGCGCTGCTGGGCGCCGGGGCGGTCGTACGGGTGGCGCTGGGGCGGGCACTGGGGGTGGCGGTGGACTCGGCCGGCGCCTCGGGGGCCGGGCCGATCTCCGCGCCGGCGGTCACCGCCTTGCCATTCCAGGTCGACTCGACAATCGTCGCCGGGGCGGAGTCGGAATACATGAATCCGTGTCGGCAGCCGAAAACCTGTACGCGTCGGGCGGTGTAGTTTCCGAACACCACTCCGTTGGTCCGGGCCGACCCACAATGAATCTTGGTGTCCTCGATGACCGTGCCGGAGAATCCGTCGAAGATCCGCAGCGCGTGCGAGGCACCGCCGTAGCGGATGGTCGAATTCTTGATCGTGACGTTGTTCGCCCGCACGTGGAGGTAGCCGTTGATCGCCGCCCCGTCGACCACGGTCCCGTCCTTGTAGATCGCCATCGACCCGTCGCGGCTGCCCGCCACGGCCACTCCGATGCCGGCCACGGCGACGACCATCGTTGCCAGAATTACCAATAATGAACGCGGGCGACGGCTAAATAACTTATGCCCGCCTCGCGCGGATCGTGGCACTTGTTCAATATCCTTATGCGCCGCCGAGAACCTCAAGATCTGACCCCTTCGACCTACACATAGTCCGCAATCAGCAGAGCAGAACGGCCTGACTGTACCGCGCACCCAAGGTGGCGAGGAGGTATCACAAAAAGATCGGAATCCGAACCTTTAGTTTTCTTAAAGAGGACCTTACCCCGGTCTTATCTACGCTTTTCAGGCGGCTTATGCCGCTCGTTTACCCCTGTTTACCCGGGGGGAAAGGTCCGGATTTTCAAATCGCGTGATCGCGCGTGTTCAGCTCGTCACCGCTCCCAGCAGGTCCACCCGGACCGCCCTACCGGCCGGTACGGGCGCTGCCGGGGCTCAGCGGGAGTGGTCGAGCACCACCTTGCCGAAGACCTCGCCGGAGTGCAGCCGGGCGAACGCGTCGGAGACCTGGGAGAAACCGTAGACGGAGTCGACCACCGGACGTACTCCCTTGTCGACGCAGAGGGCGAGCAGTTCCGCCAGCTCGGCCGGGGTTCCCATCGAGGTCCCCAGGATCTCCAACTGGAGGGCGAAGACCCGCCGCAGGTTCACCTTCGGCTCGTGCCCGGCGGTCGCGCCGGAGACCACGATCCGCGCCCCCGGTTTCGCCGACTTCATCGAGTGGTCGAAGGTCGCCGCGCCGACGGTCTCGATCACCACGTCGACCCGTTCGGGCAGCCGGGCTCCCGGGGCGAGCGCGGTCGCACCGAGCGCCGCGATCCGGTCCCGCTTCGCCGCGTCCCGGCTGGTCGCGTAGACCCGCTTGCCAAGTGCGACGGCGAGCACCACCGCCGCGGTGGCGACCCCGCCGCCGGCCCCCTGCACCAGCACCGCCTCGCCCTCGTCGATCCGGCCCCGGTTGGTGAGCATCCGGTACGCGGTGAGCCAGGCCGTCGGCAGGCAGGCCGCGTCGGTGAGCGGAAGACCCGCCGGTACGGGCACCAGGTTCGCCCTCGGCACCGCCACCCGCTCGGCGAGCGTGCCCGGGAACCGCTCCGACAGGATCGACAGACCACGTGGGTCGGACGGGTCCACCACCACCGGGTAGACCACCACGTCGTTGCCGTCCGGGTCGACGCCCACCGCGTCGCAGCCGAGGATCATCGGCAACTGCTCCGGGGCCAGACCGACCCCGCTCAGCGACCACAGGTCGTGCCGGTTGAGCGAGCTGGCCCGGACCTCGACGGTCACCCAGTCGTCGTCCGGGTGGGTCGGCTCCGGCCGGTCACCGACGGCGAGCGCGGCGAGCGGGTTGTCGGCGTCGAAGGTCGAGGCGAAGGCAGCACGCATGATCCGCACGCTAACAGCGCCGGCCCCCGATCGGAACGCCCCACCGCCGCAGCGCAGGTGTTGACAAGGGCCCCTTCCTATACGGAAAACGATAGGAGGGGGCCCTTCCTTACACCTCAGGCGCGGGCGACGCCGTCGCGTCGGGCGGCGTCGAGAACCGCCTCGGCCACGGCCGGGGCGACCCGGGGATCGAGCGGCGACGGGACGATCGCGTCGGCCGTCAGGTTCTCCGCCACCACCGAGGCGATCGCGTCGGCGGCGGCGACCTTCATGTTGTCGGTGATCCGGGTTGCCCGCGCGTCGAGCGCGCCCCGGAAGATCCCGGGGAAGGCCAACACGTTGTTGATCTGGTTCGGGAAGTCGCTGCGCCCGGTGGCGACCACCGCGACATGCCGGCCCGCGACGTCCGGGTGCACCTCTGGGGTCGGGTTGGCCAGCGCGAAGACGATGCCGCCCGGGGCCATGCCGGCGACGGCCTGCTCCGGGATCTGCCCACCGGATACGCCGATCAGCACGTCGGCGCCGCGCAGCGCGTCGGTGATGCCACCCTGGCAGCGGGCGGCGTTGGTGAACTCGGCCAGCTCCGCCTTGACCGGGGTGAGCCCCTCCCGGTCCGGATGCAGCACGCCCCGCGAGTCGCAGACCACGATCTCACCGGGATTCACCCCGCCCGCGGCGAGCATCCGGGTCACCGCGACCCCGGCCGCGCCCGCGCCACTGACGACCACCCGCAGATCACCGAGCTTGCGGTTGAGCAGGGTGGCCGCGTTGCGCAGGGCGGCGAGCACGACGATGGCGGTGCCGTGCTGGTCGTCGTGGAAGACCGGGATCGGCAGCAGCTCGTCGAGGCGGCGCTCGATCTCGAAGCAGCGCGGGGCGGAGATGTCCTCCAGGTTGATCCCGCCGAAGGACGGGGCCAGCGCGACCACCGTCGCGACGATCTGGTCGACATCCTGCGTGTCGAGGCAGATCGGCACCGCGTCGACGCCGCCGAACTGCTTGAACAGCACCGCCTTGCCCTCCATCACGGGCATCGCCGCGCGGGGGCCGATGTTGCCGAGCCCGAGTACGGCGGAACCGTCGGTAACCACCGCCACGGTGTGCGAGACCCAGGTGTAGTCGTCGACCAGTTCCGGGTCGGCGGCGATCGCCTCGCAGACCTTCGCGACCCCGGGGGTGTACGCGAGGGAGAGGTCCTCCCGGCTGGTCAGCGGTACCGTCGAGGCCACCGCCAACTTGCCGCCACGGTGCAGTTCGAATACCGGATCAGAGTGATCCACAGAAGACGATGGCATGGGGAGAACTCCAGGGTTCGTCGAGCGGTTGGGACCAACCGGCTCGACGCGAGGTCGGCGAATGACCGGCGGTGCGGTGCGGGGGGTCACCCGGGCACGGCCAATGAGCATACTGTCGTCTGTTTACCGTACCTGTGAGCAGGGTCATACCGAGCGGTAACCGAGGCGGCGGGGGCGTGGCCAGTAACGGAACACCACCCGACCGAGCACATCGGCCACCCCGTACGCACGGGAGTCGTCGGTGATCAGCTCATTGTCACCGTGCAGCCACCAGCCACCGTCCTGCCGGCGTACCGCCCGTTTGACGACCGCCAGTTCAGGACGGCTCCGGAAGACGGCCACCACCACATCACCGGGACGTACGGCACGTCCGCCACGCCGTACCAGCACCGCATCACCGTGACGGAGCGTCGGCACCATGGAGGGCCCGCTCACCAGTACGGGGTACAGCCAGCGGGCCGGCGGCACCAGGCCGGCCGGCGGCTCGACCGCTTCTCCACCGCGCACCGGGTTTCACCTCCACCGCCCTGGGGACGTAAGTCAGGAGTAATGTCGTCTCGGATCATCGCAAACATCCCACGGAGGGCCTTGATGCGACTTCCACGCATCCTCACACCACGTTTCGTCGCGCACGCCCATTGCGACCTGCCTTGCGGGGTCTACGACCCGGCCCAGGCTCGGATCGAGGCCGAATCGGTCAAGGCGATCTGCGAGAAATACCAGGCCAACACGGACCCGGAGTTCCGGACCCGGGCCCTGATCATCAAGGAACAGCGGGCCGAGCTGGTCAAGCACCACCTGTGGGTGCTGTGGACCGACTACTTCAAGCCCCCGCACTTCGAGAAGTACCCGAACCTGCACTCGCTCTTCAACGAGGCCACCAAGCTGGCTGGCGGCGGAGGCGGCGCCAAGGCGTCGACCGACCCGGCCAAGGCGGACGAGCTGCTGCAGAAGATCGAGGAGATCTCGAAGATCTTCTGGGAGACCAAGCAGGCGTGAGTTCCACGGTTTCCACCGGCCGGCCGCTCGCCGACCGGGGGGACGGAAGTCCCCGACCCGCGATTCGGCCGGCGCGTCCCTCGGACGTGCCGGCCATCGTCGCGATGGTGCACGAACTGGCCGACTACGAGCGCGCGGCCGACGAATGCCACCTCACCGAGGAGCAGCTGCACGCCGCGCTCTTCGCCGAGCGGCCGGCGCTGTTCGGGCACGTGGCCCTTGATCCGGAGGGCGAGACGATCGGCTTCGCGCTCTGGTTCCTCAACTTCTCCACCTGGCGCGGCGTACACGGCATCTATCTGGAGGACCTGTACGTCCGGCCGTCCGCCCGGGGCACCGGCGCCGGCCGGCGGCTGCTCGCCACCCTCGCCGCCGTCTGTGTCGAGCGCGGCTACCAGCGTCTCGACTGGTGGGTGCTCAACTGGAACCCGGCCCGCGAGTTCTACCACTCCATCGGCGCCGCGCCGATGGACGAGTGGGTGCCGTACCGCCTCAGTGGGGACGCGTTGAGCGCGCTCGCCGAACAGGCCGACTGAGCCCACTCCCCGGTCACGGTGACGGGACACAGGACAGTCATCGATCAGCGACATCTCGTGACAATTGATCACCCTCGGTGGATCATGTTCGCACCCAGGGGCGCGGCGGGATGTCCACTTAGTGCCATGTCGCCTCTGCGGCACCCCTCGTACCGCACCGGGGAAATGATCCGGCCACAGACTCCGAGCTGACGTCAGATTGATGGCGTTCCGCTGAACCTGAGGAGTCTGGGCCATGTCCACCCCCTTGCGTCGTACGGCCGCCGGTCTGGCTGCCGTACTCGCGTTCACCGCTGCCGGCACCCCGCCGGCCTCGGCCGCGCCACCGCCGGGTGCTGCTCCCGCCGCCCCCGTCGCGCCGACCGGCGCCACGTCGACAGTCACCCTGATCACGGGTGACGTGGTCGAGGTTTCCGCTGCCGGAGCCGGTCGGTTCACCGCCTCGGTGCACCCGGGCCCCGGTCGGGAGCGGATGACCTTCCACACCATCGAGGTCGACGGTGGGATGCGGGTGCTCCCCAGCGACGCGGTGCCGTACGTCTCGGCCGGAACGCTCGACGCGGACCTCTTCGACGTCCAGGAGCTGATCGCCAACGGGTACGGCGACGCGAAGTCCGCCGGACTGCCGCTCATCGTCCGCTACCGTGACCCGGCGGCTGGTGCCCGCAGCGCCATCGCCGGTACGACCGGCGCCCGGTCGTTGCCGAGCATCGGTGGCGCCGCACTGGTGGCCGGCAAGTCCTCGCTGGCTGACTTCTGGCGCGCCACCGCGCCGACCGACTCCGCCGGTGCCACGGCCCGTTCCCGCACCGCCACCGCTCCGGCGCTGGGCGCTGGGATCAGCCAGATCTGGCTGGATGGTCGGGTCCGTTCGACGCTCGACCGGAGCACTGCCCAGATCGGCGCGCCCGCAGCGTGGCAGGCCGGTTATGACGGGACCGGGGTCAAGGTCGCGGTGCTCGACACCGGCATTGACCAGACCCACCCGGACGTCGCCGGCAAGGTGGCACTCGCGCAGAACTTCACCGACGGCGCGGATGCGACGGACCACAACGGTCACGGCACCCACGTGGCGTCGACGGTGGCCGGCACCGGCGCCGCCTCCGGTGGCTCCCGCAAGGGCGTGGCACCGGGTGCGAGCCTGCTCGTCGGCAAGGTGCTCGACGACAACGGCAGCGGCTACCAGTCGTGGATCATCTCGGGCATGGAGTGGGCCGCCGAACAGGGCGCGGCGGTGGTCAGCATGAGCCTCGGCGGCACCCCGGGCGAGGGCAGCGACCCGCTGCGCGAGGCGGTCGACCGGATCACCGCCGAGAGCGACACGCTCTTCGTGGTCGCGGCCGGCAACGAGGGCATGGACTACAGCGTCGGTTCGCCCGGCACCGCCGCGTCGGCGCTGACCGTCGGCGCGGTCGACCGGGACGAGTCGCTGGCCCCGTTCTCCAGCCGCGGTCCGCGCCTCGGCGACGAGGGGCTCAAGCCGGAGATCACCGCGCCCGGTGTCGGCATCGTCGCCGCCCGCGCCGCCGGGACCGACATGGGTACGCCGGTCGACGAGCGGTACACCGCCGTCTCCGGTACGTCGATGGCCACCCCGCACGTGGCCGGCGCGGCCGCGCTGCTGGCCCAGCAGCACCCGGACTGGTCTGCGGCGCGACTGAAGAACGCCCTGGTCAGCACTGCCCGTACGAACGAGGAGCTGTCGGTCTTCGCCGAGGGCGCCGGCCGGGTGGATGTCGCCCGTGCGGTCAGCCAGCGGGTCTTCGCCACCGGAGTGGCCGACTTCGGCCTACAGGTCAAGAGCGCTTCCGGAACGGCTCCGGTGGCTCGTACGGTGACGTACACCAACGACGGCACGGTACCGGTGACCCTCACCCTCGCCACGGACGTGTCGAACCTCGGCACGGGTGCCCCGGAGACCGGGGCGATCACGGTCGGCACCGGCACGGTGACCGTACCGGCTGGCGGATCGGTGGACGTGCCGGTGACGGTCGACCTGGCCAAGCTGGCCACCGGTCAGTACGGCGGCTGGATCACCGCGACCGGGCCGGACGGTGTCCTCGCCACCACGGCGATGGCGGTCACCCTGGAGGGCCCACGGCACAGCGTCACGTTCCGCGCGGTGGACCGGGCGGGCAAGCCGGTGGCGGTGCCCGTCATCCTGCTCCAGGGCGACAGCAGCCGCTCGGACAGCCTCGGTTTCCTCTTCGAGGGCACCACCTGGACGACCCGGGTCGAGGCGGGGTCGTACCTGCTGAACAGCTTGATCGACGACGGCGGCGTGCTGGACGAGCAGACGACCCTGATCACGAACCCGGAGTTGCGGGTCGACCGGGACGTCGAGGTGCTGCTCGACGCCCGCACGGGCACCCCGATCCGGATCGAGACGCCGAAGCCGAGCGAGCAGCAGGCGGTGCTGAGCTACTACACGCACCGGGTGACCGGCACCGGCCGGGAGATCAACTTCGGCAGCATGCACTTCAGTACGGTCAAGCAGGTCAACGTCACGCCGACGAAGCAGGTGTCGGCCGGTGCGTTCGAGTTCTCGTCCCGCTGGCAGCTGGTGGCGCCGATGGTCCAGATCCGGGTGCCCGGAGTGAGCGGGCCGCTCGACGTCAACCTGACCGGGCAGTCCCCGGCGTACGACGGGAAGCGCACCTTCCCGCTGGTCTACGCGGGTCGGGGTACCCCGGCGGAGCTGAAGGCGGCGAAGGTGAGGGGCGCGGCCGTCCTGATCGACTCGTCGACCGAACCGAACGGGGAGGACGCGCCGAGCGAGAGCGAGGTGACCGCCTCGGCGGCGGCGGCCGGGGCCGCGGTGACCCTGATGGTTCGCCCGGCGGACTGGTCGGCGTGGACGGTGTGGCGACCGACCGGCGACCGGGAGGCGATCCCGATGCTGGCCGTTGCGGCGGACGCGGGAGCGAAACTCGTCGCCCGCGCGTCAAAGGGTCAGGCCACGGTCGACCTGACCCTGACCACCTCCAGCCCCTACCTCTACGACGTGCAACACGTCGAGACCGGCCGGATCCCGGACCAGGTCGTCTACCGGGTGACCCCGGAGAACTCGGTACGGATCACCTCCAGCTACGCCGACAACGGTGGAATCCCGTGGGAGAAGGAGCAGCGGTTCGGATGGCGCCCCTGGCAGACGTATTCATGGAACGACCACTTCCGCTTCGTCGAGACCCCGAAGGTGCGCGAGGAGTGGGTGACCAGTGGGGACTCACTCTGGCAGCACCGGGTGGCACACGACTGGCCGTCGATCGACTTCGGCCCCTTGGCGACGGGGATGACCGAGCCGCCCACCAGCTACCGTGCCGGTAGGCGTGCGGAGAACTGGCTGGCGGCGGTGGTCCGGCCGGCGTCACCCAAGGGTGTAGCGGAACTGGTCTCGACCCGGACGGGGAACACGCTCGCCCTGCGGGTGCCCGAGTTCGTCGACGCCGACGGTCACTTCACCATCGGCGAGGCCACCCGGATCGACGCCAAGCTGTGGCGGGACGGCCAACTCCTGGCCGAACTGCCGAACGCCCGTCAGGACGTCACCACCACCAGCGCCCAGGCGTGGTACCGGCTGGTGTTGAACACCGAGCGCACGGACCCGGAGTGGAACTGGGGCACCCGTACCGAGACGGTGTGGGACTTCCGCTCCGGTCAACGGCCGGGTGACAAGGCCAGGCCGCTGCCGCTGCTCCAGGTCGACTACGACGCACCGGTCGACCTGACCGGCCGGGCCCCCGACCGGGCGCACACGCTGCGACTGAGCGTGCGGAACCAGAACGGCCTGGGGGCGCCCGAGGGCACCGCCCTGACCGCCGAGGTGTCCTTCAACGAGGGCACCACCTGGAAGAAGGTCACGGTCTCCGGTAAGGGCCCCGACTTCCGGGCCAGCATCCCCGCCGGCAGGGGCAGCGTCTCGCTCCGGGTCCGGGCCACCGACGGGTCCGGCAACGCGGTCACCCAGACCGTGATCCGGGCGTACGGCCTGCGCTGAGTGCCACCGGGCGGGGCGACAGGTCCCGTCGTCCCGCCCGGTCCCGCGCGACCGCCGGTCAGAGCCAGGCCCGACGGGCCGCTTGGAAGGCCAGGCCGGTACGGGTGTCCACGCCGGCGAGGAGCATCAGCCGCTCCAGCCGGCGCTGCACCGTACGTCGGCTGACGCCGAGCTGCGAGGCGATCGACTTGTCCGGGAAGCCGGCCACGAAGAGCGAGAGCAGGAACCGTTCGCTCTCGGCCAGTACGTCGTCGCTCACGTCCCCGTACGAGCTGGCCGGGGCGGGGGTGCCCGGATCACCGTCGAGGCGGATCGGGGTGGCCCGGTCCCAGTGGCTCTCGAAGAGCGCGAGGAGCGCGTCCAGCAGTTCACTGCGCCGGATCAGCGCGGCGGTCGGCTCCCCGATGCCCTGGTGGTCGTCCGGCACCAGTGGACAGACGGCGGTGGAGCGGTCGGCGATGGCGAGTCGGACGGGCAGCGCCGGCAACGTACGGGCCTCCTCGCCGCCGCGTACGCTCTCCGCGATGCTCTCCAGCTCACCGGGCATCTCCAGCAGCCCCCGCTCGTAGATCGCCCGGTACCGCACACCCCGGGTCAGGGCGCCGGACTCCTCGGCGTTCTCCGGCCCGGACATGGCCAACGGGTTGGCCCGGCAGAACCAGAGAATCTCCTCACGGGCCGAGTTCTGCAGGTCGCGCAGCCGGTCGCGCAACGCGGCGGCGCCGACGACCACCTCCACCAGGTGATCGGCGTGGTGCCGCCGGGCGCTGGCCCGGTACTCCTCGGTCAGGGCGGCCACCGCCTGCCGTGCCGTCTCCAGCGACTCCTGCCGGCGAAGCAGGGTGTTGCCGAGGGCCACGTCCGGCGGCAGCGGTTCGAAGATCCGGTCCGGGCCGGGCCGGCTCACCGCCAGCCCCTTGTCCCGTAACGCTTCCAGCAGTTTCGCGGCCTCGGCTTCGGGCAGCGCGGCGAGACCGGCCAGGTCGGCCGGACTGGCCACGGAGAGCCGCAGCAGCAGCCGGTACGCCCGCTCCTCTCCCGGCTCCAGCAGCCGACTGTCGTCGTACACGTCCGCCTCCCTCCCCGGGATCAACCCGGAAACTCTACGAACCGGTCCGCTGGCCTCGGCGACGCCGGTAGCCGGGCGGCCTTGACCGCGCGATCCGGGACGACGGATCACGCGGCCGTGATCACCTTGGACGGCGGTACCGGGCCGCGCGTTCCTTGATCGCATGGCTCGGGGAGGCGGATCGGACGGGTCGGGCGGAGGGGGGGTCAGGAGCGCAACGCCAGCACCGGTACGCCGGGCGGCGTGAAGCCGAAGACCTGTCCGTACAGGGAGAGTTCGGCCTCCAGGCAGGCGACCATGGTGTCCTGGCGGCGGAACCCGTGCCCCTCCCCGGCGAAGGTCAGGTGGGCGCGGGGGACCGGATGGCCGCTCATCCCGCTCAGGAACCGCTCGCTCTGCTCCGGCGAGCAGATCGGGTCGTCCAAGCCCTGGAGCAGCAGGAACGGGACGTCGATCCGCTCCGGATGGGCGGCCGGCGAACGGTCCCGGTAACGCTGCGCAACCGTGGCCAGCGGCCCGACCAGGGACTCCAGATAGTGCGACTCGAAGTCGTGGGTCTGGCCCGACGCCAGGCCGTACAGGTCGAGGATCGGGCAGAGCAGTGTCGCGCAGGCGTACGCGTCGGTCGCGACCAGCGAGGCGGCGGCGGTGAAACCACCCGCGCTGATGCCCCGGATCGCCACCCGGCCCGGTGCCGTCAGTCCTTCGTCGACGATCGCGCGGGCGACGATCGCGCAGTCGCCCACGTCGACCACGCCCCACTGGTCACGCAACCGTTCGCGGTAGGCCCGCCCGTACCCGGTCGAGCCACCATGGTCGACCTGGACCACCCCGATGCCCCGGGAGGTGAAGTAGGCGATCTCCAGGTTCAGCGCGACCGGGGCGCGCATCGTCGGCCCGCCGTGCACCCACACCACGTACGGTGGCGGATCGCTCTCGCCCGCTCCGGAACCAGCGTGGTCGACGTTCCGCGGCGGATAGAGCAGCGCGTGGATCCGCTCCCCGTCCGGGCCGGTGAAGACCCGGGCCAGCGGTTCCGGCAGGTAACCGCGATCCACCGGGGCGTGCTGACCGGCACGGACAACCCGCAGATCACCGGTGGGGAGGTCGTACTCGACGATCTCGTACGGCTGCGCGGGCCCGCCTGCGACGCCGACCACCCGGTCACCGGAGACGGCCAGCTGCGGCAGCCACTCGGATCGCTCCCCCGGCACCTCGGTCACCACACCGGTGACCGGATCGAGCAGGGCGAGCCGCTGCGCACCCAGGCCCCGCAGTACGGCAACCCGGCCGTCCGGCAGCGGGGCGAACCAGCGCAGGCCGAGCCGCTGCGCACCGGCGAACTCCTGCTCGGCCGGGTGCAGCGCCACCGCCTGCCCCGTCTCCGGGTCGACGCGGTACAGGTTCCACCACCCGGTCCGCTCGGCGGCCACCAGCAGGCTGCCGTCCGCCGCCCACTCGGCCTGCGCGATCGGGTCGCCGGGGCCTCCGGTCAGTGTGCGTACCCGGTGCAGCCGGCCCTGGACGTCGACCTCGGCGATCCGCAGCACCGCCGCGTCCCACGGCATGTACGGGTGGTCCCAGGCGAGCCACACGGCGCGGCTGCCGTCGGGCGAGAACCGGGGGCCGCCGACGAACCGGTGCCCGTCGTCGCAGAGCTCCCGGACGGCCGACCGGTCCCGCTGCGCCGACCCGTCGAGCGGGACGGCGACGATGACCCGGCGTACGTCCGACGGCCCCTCACCGGTGAACTCCTCCAGCACGCAGCGGACCTCACCACGGTCGACGTCGATCTCGGGTTCGGCCCAGCGCAGGCCGCCCCCGACGGTCGAGACCGGGGTCAACGGGCGCGGACCCGCCCCGGGGACATCGGCGTCGTACGCGTACAGCCGCTGGTCGGCGAAGTTCACGAAGACCAGCAGCACGCCGTCGGCGCCGGTGTGGGCGTCCCAGGGCCGGCCGCCGTACTCGATCACCCGACTCCGTACGTTCCACGGGGTGGGCAGCACCGTCTCCGTGCTGCCGTCCGCCCGTCGCCGTACCAGGGCCATCCGCCCCTCCTCGGTCGGACGGGGCTCGGTCCACCACACCTCGGCGCCGACCGTGCCGACGTACGCCGGGGCGGCGATCTGCCCGGCGCTCATCCCCTCGGTGGCCATCACCGCGGTGACCGGTGAGACCCACTCGCCGTAGCGGACAGTGACGGTCATCGTCCCCACCCCCATCCGCGCATCGATGCTCGAATACCTGGCAGGAGGGGGGATCGGGGCATCCACGTGACGTCGATGACCCTTGTCGACCGGTTACGCACCGCGCAACTCTAGCCAGACTTGGTCGGGGGCGCCCGTCAGCCGCCCGACTGCCGGTACTCGCTGAGGAGGTCGTCGATGAGCCGCCCTTCCACCGTCTGCCGGCCGGGCGGGGCACCGGTTCGACCGGCGACGACGATCAGGGCCTTCCAGAGCGTCCAGGCCCGTCCCCGGGCCCAGGTCTCCGGGTCGAGGTCGATGGCTGCCCGGAACGCCTCGCGGCTCGGTCCGGAGAAGAGAGTCCAGGCGACTGCCAGGTCACAGGCCGGGTCACCGACGCCGGCGCAGCCGAAGTCGATGACGGCGGCCAACCGGCCCTCGCGGACCAGCAGGTTGCCGAAGGCGACGTCACCGTGGAACCAGACCGGCGTACGTTGCCAACTGCTCGCGAGGCCCGTCTCCCACACCGCCGTGGCGACGTCGGCCGGAATCCGGCCGGCCAGATCCTCGATCGCGCGCCGGGTCTCGGCGTCGTACGTCTCCAGTGGTCCACCCCGGTAGGCGCTGTGCTCCCCCGCCAGCGGCCCCTCGGTGGCGTCGACCCGGCGCAGCGCGGTGAGGAAGCCGGCGAGCGTGGTGGCGAACTCGGTCAGGTCGGCGATCCGCGCGATGTGCGCCTGCTCGCCCTCGATCCAGCGGTAGACGGACCAGTTCAGCGGATATCCCTCACCCGGCGCTCCCATCGCCACCGGCTCGGGGATGGACAGCGGCAGGTACGGCGCGAGTTTCGGCAGCCAGCGATGCTCCTTGGCGACCTGGAGCGCGTACCCGGGGGCGCTCGGGAGCCGTACGGTCATGTCTTCGCCGAGGTGGAAGGTCCGGTTGTCCCATCCGCCGAATTCGACCGGCCGGACCGGTAGGTCGGCCCACTTCGGGAACTGCGCCCGGATCAGCCGCCGCACCAGTGCCACGTCGATCGCCGGGAACCCACCCGTAGTGGCCTCACCAGTCGTCGCGATCTCGTCGGAATGCCCTGCCTCGTCCTGATCCATCCGGCGAGCCTGCCCACCACACCACCGACCCGCAACCGAGTTTGCTCCGCGACTTCAGCATCGCCGGACGCTCGACCGCCTGACCCGCCGCGGAACGGACGACCGAACACCTGACGATCATGGCGACCGGGCGGCGGCACGCGGTACGGGACGGCGGCCGGGGCGGTGCACCCCCACGCCCGGTACGGTGAGAGTGCCCGTCGGCGCCGGGGCGGGTCCCGTCCAGGGGACCGGCGCCACCACGGGCGTACGAAGCCGAGGGAGATGGCACCGGTGACTCGATCTACCACCCAGCCGACGGTCGACGACGACATCGTGATGCTCACGGTGCCCGCCGACGGTGGGTATCTGGGCGTGCTGCGTACCGCGACCGCCGGTCTTGCCGCCCGGTTGCACTTCGCTCTGGACGAGATCGAGGACCTGCGGATCGCGGTCGACGAGGCGTGCGCGATGCTGCTCGCGATCGCCACCCGGGACGCCGAGTTGGAGTGCCGGTTCTCGGTCACCGACGACGCGCTCACCGTCGAGGTGACGGTGCCGACCACCTCGGGTGCCCGGCTGCCGGCGGAGTCGTCGTTCGCGTGGAAGGTGCTGACCGCGCTGACCACCTCGGCCAAGGCGACTGCCGACGGCAAGCAGGCGACGATCACGCTGCTCACCCGACGCGCCGCCGAGTTCTGAGCCCGGCCCGGATTCAGCCGACGCCGAGGGCCCGGTTCGTGGGGGCGCAGACGAGCAGGCCGACGACCAACACGCCGAGCGCCATCAGCGGAATCCCGAGCCAGGCAAGCCCGCCCTGGATCATGTAGTAACCGACCGGGAGCAGCATCAACTGGAGCACGATGGCGGGTGCGCGGGCGCCGGACCGGAGCCGGCCCAGCGCGGCGCCGAGCAACCAGAGCACGAGCGCGCCTCCAGCCGTGAACGCGGTCACGAACAGCGCGTTCACAAGATCGCTCGCGGTGCTGGTCAGGTCCGCGTAGATCAGGTACGCGGCGAGCAGACCGAGCGCGGCAGCCTCACCGCGCAGCAGCCACACGGCCCCGCGCAGTGGTCCGGGCACCAGGGCAGAATCGCTGGTCACGGGTGAGTCGGTGGTCACGCGCGAAACGATACCCGCGCTTTCTCGCGGTACAGTGCCGCCCATGCGGGCCCTTTTGGTGGTCAACCCGAAGGCCACCGCCACCAGCCAGCGCAGCCGGGACGTGCTCGTCCGGGCCCTGCGCAGTGAGGTCGACCTCACCGTGGAGTACACGCGGCGGCGCGACCATGCGGTGATCCTCGCCAGGGAGGCCGTCCGGCACGGCATGGACCTGGTCGTCACGCTGGGCGGCGATGGAACGGTCAACGAGGTGGTCAACGGTCTGATGACCGCCGAGCCGTCGACCGTCGACCTGGCGCAGCCGTCGGCCGAGCGGCTGCCCGCGCTGGCCGTGGTCCCGGGCGGTTCGACGAACGTCTTCGCCCGCGCGCTGGGACTGCCCCGGGAGTGGCCGGAGGCGACGAGCGTGATCCTCGACGGGGTACGGCTGGGGCGGTTCCGGTCGGTCGGGCTCGGCCGGGCGGACGATCGCTACTTCACGTTCTGCGCCGGCTTCGGGTTGGACGCGGCGGTGGTGCACCGGGTGGAACAGGCGCGGCGGCGGGGGCGGGTCTCCACCCCCTCGCTCTACCTCCGGGCGATGATCGCCCAGTACGCCCTCGGCACCGAGCGCCGGCATCCGGACATCGCACTGGAGTTACCGGACGAGGTCGCGGCGACCGAGCTGGCGACGGTGGTCATCCAGAACACCGCCCCGTGGACGTACATCGGCGATCGGGAAGTGAACCCCAACCCCGATGCGTCCTTCGATCTCGGGCTGGACGTGATGGCGGTCCGCCGGCTGCGCGTGCCCAGCACCACACGTACGGTGACGCAGCTGCTGTCGCGGAGGAGTCAGCCGCACGGCCGGCAAATTCTTCGGATGCACGATCTTGAGGAGTTTACGCTGGTAGCGGGGCGTCCGCAGGCGTTTCAGCTCGATGGGGACTATCTCGGTGAACGAGAAAAAGTTCGATTCTCCTCCGTAAGCGCCGCACTAAGAGTAATCTGCTAGCGCTGGGGTACAGCCTCCTCCATGGCTCCCTGAGGAACATGCCGGACGAGGGACGGATGTCGGAAATGCCAGCAATGTCGCGTGGACTGTACTATATTGATCCTTGGCTGTGGTACGGCGGGTCCCGGCAAGCGCCGGAATTCGGACAAAAGGGTTGTGGGCTTGCTCACCCGCTCAGAGTTTTTCTGAGCACTCCCCTTGACATCGCGGGAGTTCGTGAAAGTATTCACAAGCGAACTTGAGTTACCGGGACGTTGCCTCGGACCGCTCGTTAAGCGAGTTGTTCACGCGGCGCTCCCAAGCGCACAACAGCCTGCGCACGTGCTTGTCGAAACGATGGGTGTACACCGTCGAAGTCGGCACCGCGGATGCATATAGGAAAAGATCCACGCTATCCACTGCCACCCATCCAGATTGAGGAGTGTTGCCGCCATGGACTGGCGTCACCATGCTGCCTGCCGCGACGAAGACCCGGAGCTGTTCTTCCCGATCGGGACGTCTGGTCCGGCTCTCCTGCAGGTCGAGCAGGCCAAGGCCGTCTGCCGGCGCTGCTCCGTGACCGACGATTGCCTGCAGTGGGCACTCGAATCCGGTCAGGACGCGGGCGTCTGGGGCGGAATGAGCGAAGAAGAGCGACGCGCTGTCAAGCGTCGCGGCGGACTGCGGGTCCTGCGCGCTCACACCGCCTGACCAACCACAAACGCTGAACGCGCCGGGGGAGTTACTCCCCCGGCGCGTTCTGTTACATCCCGAGCGACGCAGTGCGCGCTTTGTCGACGATCAAGTGATCGCGATTCCCCGGCTTTCGGAAACGACGGCACTGACGATCAACAATGGTCGGAGTGGGTGAGGATCGCCGACTCGGCGCGGTACAGGACGAGCCGGGCAAGTTCGGGCGCGTCCGTGAGCGGAGCCGCCACCGTGACCGCCCCGGCGTCACGGGCGGAGGAGACCGCGGCGTCGTAGAGCCAACCGGGGGCGAGGAAGTAGCCCGCGACGGCCACCCGGCGGGCACCACCGGCCCGCAGGCGCCGTACCGCCGCCCCGGCGCTCGGCTGCGCGGCGGAGGCGTACGCCGCCAGGCACGGCACACCGAGCAGCTCCCCCAGCGCGTCGGCGACCGCCTCGACGGTACGGCGGGCGCTCTCGTCCCGGGTTCCGGCCGAGGCCAGGACGACACCGTCGGCCGCCCCCGCGCCCGACTCGGCCAACCGACGGCCCAACGCCGCCAACAGCAGCTCGTCCGGCGGATCGGGTACGGCCACCGGGCCGAGCACGTCGGTGACGCGTACGGCCATCTGAAGGCCCTCGGCGCGCGCGGCGGTGATCGCCCCGGGAACGTCGACCCGGCCGTGATAGGCGGCGGTGAAGAGCAACGGCACCACGGTGGCCCGCTGGTGGCCGGCCGCCGCGAGCTCGTGCAGCACCGCCCCCGGACGGGGCGTGCTGTGGTCGAGGTAGCTGGCCCGGACCAGCAGGCCCGGACGGGCCGCCCCGACCGCCCGGACCAGGGCCCGGGTCGCCACCGCCGCGCGCGGATCCCGGCTGCCGTGGGCGACCAGCACGACCGGACCCGGTCCGGCGCTCATACGTGCAGGCCGCACTCGGTCTTGTCGAACATCGCCCAGCGGCCGGCGCGCGGGTCCTCGCCGGCCTTGGTCCGCCGGGTGCACGGCCAGCAGCCGACCGAGGTGTAGCCGGACCGGAACAGCTCGTTGACCGGCACGTTCCAGCGGGAGATGTACGCGTCCACGTCGGCCTGGCTCCAGGCCGCGATCGGGTTGACCTTGACCTTGCCGCGCCGGGCGTCGAAGGTCACCACCGGGGTGTTGGCCCGGGTCGGGGACTCGTCCCGACGCAGTCCGGCGGCCCACGCGTCGTAGTCGCCGAGGGCCCGCTCCAGCGGCTCGACCTTCCGTAACGCGCAGCACTCGTCCGGGGCCTTGGCGAACAGGCGCGGACCGTACTCGCCGTCCTGCTGACCGACGGTCAGCCGGGGCCGGATCGACCGGACGGTGACCGGCAGCGTACGGGCGACCGTGTCGCGGACCCGCAGCGTCTCCGGGAAGTGCAGCCCGGTGTCGAGGAAGACCACGTCGACACCGGGGGCGACCCGGGAGACCAGGTGGGCCAGGACCGCGTCCGCCATCGAGCTGGTCACACAGAACCGGTCGCCGAAGGTTTCCACCGCCCAGCGGGCGATCTCGTCCGCCGGCGCACCCTCCAGGGCCCGGCCGGCCTCGTCGGCCAGTGCCTTCAACTCGGCGGCGGACCGACGGGCCGGCCCGTCGGGGGTGGACGCCGGTGTCGGTACGGGGCCGAGGGTGACCAGCCCGAGGTTGGTTGCCGAGAGCATGTTCATCGCGCCACCGCCCGTCCCAGTAGTCCGCTGAACTTGACCGTGAACACCCGCGCACAGGCGTGGCACTCCCAGGCGCCGTGCGACTCCTCGTGCGGCCGAAGGTCCTCCTCGCCGCAGTAGGGGCAGTACATCGGTGCCGCGCGGGTCTCGCTCATCTCAGCTCCTCCTCGTCGGCCCGGAGCACCCACTGGGCGAACGCCTCGCCCTCCTGGCGCCCGGCCAGGTAGCGGCGGGCCACTCGTTCGACGTACTCCGGAAGTTCCTCGGCCGTGGTCTTGAGGCCGCGCAACTTGCGGCCGAACCCGGCGGTCTGCCCCTGGGCCATGCCGAGGCCGCCGCCGAGGTGCACCTGGAAGCCCTCGACCTGACGGCCGTCCGGCCCGACCACGATCTGCCCCTTGAGCCCGATGTCGGCGGTCTGGGTGCGGGCGCAGGCGTTCGGGCAACCGTTGATGTGGATGGACAGGTCGGCGTCGAAATCGCGCAGCCGCTCCTCCAGCCGGGCGACCAGTTCCTCGCCCCGGGCCTTGGTCTCGACGATGGCGAGCTTGCAGAACTCGATGCCGGTGCAGGCCATCGTGCTGCGCCGCCAGACCGAGGGGCGGGCCTCCAGACCGATCCCGCGCAGGGCCGTGACCAGCGATTCGGTCCGTTCCTCCGCGATGTCGAGAACAAGCAACTTCTGGTACGGGGTGAGCCGTACCCGGTCGCTGCCGTGCGCGGCGACGACGTCGGCCAGGGCGGTGAGCTGGGTGCCGGAGACCCGCCCGACCACCGGGGCGGCGCCGACGTAGAAGCGCCCGTCGCGCTGCGGCTGCACGCCGATGTGGTCGATCGGCTTCTCCGGCAGGTCGGGCGCCGGACCGTCGAGCAGCGTACGGCCGAGGTATTCCTTCTCCAGCACCTCGCGGAACTTCTCCACGCCCCAGTCGGCGACCAGGAACTTCAGCCGGGCACGGTGCCGTAGCCGCCGGTAGCCGTAGTCCCGGAAGATCGAGACCACGCCCTCCCAGACGTCCGGTACCTCGGCCAGCGGCACCCAGACGCCGAGACGCTGGGCCAGCATCGGGTTGGTGCTCAGGCCGCCGCCGACCCAGAGGTCGAAGCCGGGGCCGTGCTCCGGGTGGTCGACGCCGAGGAACGCGATGTCGTTGACCTCGTACGGGGTGTCCGCCAGCCAGGAGATCGACGACTTGAACTTGCGTGGCAGGTTCGAGTAGGCCGGATCGCCGACGTAGCGGGCGACGATCTCGTCGATCGCCGGGGTCGGGTCGATCCGCTCGGTTTCGGCGACCCCGGCGACCGGGCTGCCGAGCACGATCCGGGGGCAGTCGCCACATGCCTCGGTGGTCTCCAGGCCGACCGCCTCGAGCCGGCGCCAGATCTCCGGCACGTCCTCGACCCGGATCCAGTGCAGCTGGATGTTCTGTCGGTCGGTGATGTCGGCGGTGTCGCGGGCGTACCTGGTCGAGATGTCGGCGATGGTGCGCAACTGCTCCAGGCTGAGCTGTCCGCCGTCGATCCGGACCCGGAGCATGAAGTGCTCGTCCTCGAGCTCGTGCGGTTCGAGGACGGCGGTACGGCCACCGTCGATCCCGGCCTTGCGCTGGGTGTAGAGCCCCCACCAGCGGAACCGGCCGCGCAGGTCGGCGGGGTCGATCGAGGCGAAGCCCCGGTGCGCGTAGATGTTCTCGATCCGGGCCCGTACGTTGAGCGGATTGTCGTCCTTCTTCGTCCGCTCGTTCGGGTTGAGCGGCTCGCGGTGTCCGAGCGCCCACTGGCCCTCGCCACGGGGTCGGCGCGGTGCGCGTGCCGGCCGGGTCGCGGCGGCTGCGGCAATCGGGGTGTCGGCGGTTTCGGGTAGCGCCGAGGTACTGCTGACCGCCATCGCGGCGTCCTCCGTTGTCTGCTGAGACGAGTTGCTCGGCGTACGCGAGAGCGACGGCACCCCGGTCAGCGGGGCTGAGACAACGGTGTCAGCAGGGCCGGCGCAGAGCGCACCCGAGACAGAAGTGGTCCAGGGGGCGTCAGTGAGCCGGACAGATCGCGCTACGCACGCGGCCGTAGTCGACGTGACGGCGGCAGGTCAGCCCCAGCGTCACGACGCGGCCTCGAACGGCGGTCATAGTGGTCATGCTGCCACACTCCGAGGTCCCCGGACTACCGCTCGCGCCGCGCATCCCGGATCCCGGACCACGCTGTGGCCGGATTCACGTTAATATGCCCAATATTCGGGCTAATTGCGCAAACCGAACTTTTGTCTCGTGACGTCATGAGGCGGGGACAGTGGACGGTCACCACGGGACAGGGCCCGATCGATCCGGAACGGGGCCGCGAGCGGCGGCGGACGGCGACCCGCAACCCGACCTCCCCCGCTGGCTGGACCGAACCCGCTGGCTCTGGCCCGCGCTGCTCACCCTGGCGATCGTCCTGGTCCAGATCGACCGGGCACCGCTCTGGCGCGACGAACTCGCCACCTGGAGCGCCGCCTCCCGCCCCACCGGCGACCTGCTCCGACTCGCCGCCAACATCGACGGCGTCGCGGTCGCGTACTACCTGCTGATCCACGGCTGGATCGAACTCTTCGGCGACTCCGTACCGTCCCTGCGACTACCGGCCGCACTCAGCCTGGCCGGGGCCGCGGCACTGGTCGCCGTACTCGGCGGACGGCTCTTCGGCGGACGGGTCGGGCTGGTCGCCGGGCTGCTCTTCGCGGTCCTGCCGAGCACCTCCCGGTACGGCCAGGAAGCCCGACCGTACGCCCTCGCCACGCTCTTCGCGGTGCTCGCCACCCTGCTGCTGTTCCGGGCGCTGGACCGACCAGGCTGGTGGCGCTGGGCCGGCTACGCCGCCGCACTGGTCGGGCTGGGCCTGTCCCACCTGCTCGCGACGAGCCTGGTCCTCGGGCACGCGGTAGCGGTCGGACTCGCCTGGCACCGGCAGACCGACCGCCGGTACGCGCGCTGGCCGCTCGCCCTCGTACCGGCGATCCTGGTCCTGGCGCCACTGGCCTGGCTCGGCCGCGACCAGCAGGCCCGCCAACTCGCCTGGGTACGGCCACCGACCCTGACCGACCTGCCCGACCTCCCCGGCGACCTGCTGCAGAGCGGTGCCGTCGGCGGCCTGCTGGTCGGGCTGGCCGCCGTCGGCCTGCTCACCCGGGGACGGCGAGGCGTCGCGCTCGGCGCGTGCGTCCTGCTCCCGGCCGCGCTGCTGTACGTCGGCGGCCTGCTCACCCCGCTCTGGGTACCGCGCTACCTGCTCTTCACGGTGCCGTTCGGCTGCCTGCTCGCCGCCGGTACGCTCGCCCCGCTCCGGCTACGCCGGGCCCTGCCGATCGTGGCGCTCGCCGGGCTGCTCGGCGCACCGGCCCAGGCCAGCCTCCGGCGTACGCACGAGACCCCACGTTCGGCGCCGATCGACTACCCGGCCGCCACCCGGATCATCGGTGCCGGCCAGCGACCGGGCGACGGGATCGTCTATTCGCCCAGGGACATGCCCGGCTTCCTCGACGTCGCCGTCGCGTACTACCTGCCCGACCGGCGCCCCCGGGACGTACTGCTGGTCGAGGGCCCGGTCGCCACCGCCACCCTGGAGGCCACCGAGTGCCCGCTGCCGGCCCAGTGCCTGGCCGGTGTCGACCGGGTGTGGCTGCTGACCCGCGGCGTTCACCCGACCGACCCGCTGACCGGGGTCACGCGGCCCAAGGCGACCGCACTCCGCGACAACTTCCGGGTCGAGCGGACCTGGACCGTCCCCGGCCTCACCATCGCCCTCCTAACCCGCTAGCCCACCCCCGCCCCTCCCCCGCCCGCCCCGCCGATCTAGGGCAAGTCCGCGCTTGATGATCTCTCCCCGCAGCGATTTGCCCTAGATCACGGAAGATGGCGGGGGGGGCGGGGGGGTGGGAAGGGGAAGGGGAAGGCGGGGTGGGGGTTAGCGTTTGTGGAGGGGGACGACCAGGATGGCTTCGGTGCCGCCCTCGGCCCGGTTACGCAACTCGATGGTGCCGGCGAGTTCACCGGTGGCGAGGGCCCGGACGATCTGGAGGCCGAGCCGGCCACCGCTGGCCGCGTCGAACTCGGCCGGCAGGCCCTGGCCGTTGTCGGCGACGGTCACATGCAACTGCTTACGGAACCGGTGCGCCGAGACCACCACCTCGGCCGTACTCTCCTCGTCGGTCTTCTCGGCAGGTTCCTCACCGGGCGGCGGGAAACCGTGCTCGACCGCGTTGAGCAGGAGTTCGTTGAGGACCATCACCAGCGAGGTGGCGATCTCCGCCGGCAGTACGCCGAACGTCCCCTCGCGCCGCATCCGTACCGCCACCTCGGTCGCGGCCACCTCGGTAGCGGCGGAGGCGACCCGGTCGACGATCCCGTCGAACTCCACCGCCTCGTCGCTGGACATGGCGAGGGTCTCGTGCACGAGCGCGATCGAGGCGACCCGCCGTACCGACTCCTCCAGCGCCGCCTTCGCGGCCGGGATGTCCACCCGGCGGGCCTGGAGCCGCAGCAGGGCGGCGACCGTCTGGAGGTTGTTCTTCACCCGGTGGTGGATCTCCCGAATGGTGGCGTCCTTGGTGATCAGGGCGCGGTCCCGGCGTCGTACCTCGGTCATGTCACGGACCAGGACCAGCGCGCCGATCGGCACCCCGGCGGGCATCAACGGCAACGCCCGGGTCAGTACGGTCGCCCCACGGGCCTCGATCTCCCGGCGGGCCGGCGCCTCGCCGCGCAGCGCCGCCAGCACCCGGTTGCCCGCCTCGGTGCCGTCCAGCGGGTCGGCCGCCAGCCGGGTGTTGAGCGCGGCCAGGTCCTCGCCGACCAGGTGCGAGGCGAACCCCAGCCGCCGGTACGCCGACTGGGCGTTCGGACTGGCGTAGGTGACCTTGCCGCTGGCGTCGAGCCGGACCAGTCCGTCCCCGACCCGGGGCGCCGAGGTCGTCTCGCCCGGATGCCGGGGCGGCGGGAAGGTCCCGTCGGAGAGCATCTGGGCCAGGTCGTCGGCGGTGGTCAGGTAGTTCAGTTCCAGCTGGCTCGGGGTGCGTGCGGTGGAGAGGTTGGTGTCCCGCCCCACCACGGCAATCACCTCGCCCGACTCACCGTCGGCGGCCCGCAGCCGGACCGGGATCGCCTCGTGCCGGGCCGGGGTGTCGCCGTACCAGACCGGGTCGCCCTCCCGCCAGATCCGGCCCTGGGTGTACGCGATCGTCAGGTGCGCCACCTCCGGCCCGCCGACGATCCGCCCCACCTGGTCGTCCTGGTACGCGGTGGGGGCGGTCGTCGGGCGCACCTGCGCCACGCAGAGAAATACGGTGTCGTCGCCCTCCACCGGGACCCAGAGCAGCAGGTCGGCGAAGGAGAGGTCGGAGAGAAGCTGCCAGTCACCGGCGACCCGGTGCAGATGGTCGATGTCGGCCGGACGGAGCCGGGTGTGTTCCTCGGCGAGGTCGCGCAGCGTGGACATCAGGCAAGCGTGCCACGTCCACCCCGCCCCGTCGGCGGCACGGCCGTGGTCAGAGCGTCGAGGTCACCTTGTGCAGACCGCGCGGCGCGTCCGGGTCCTCGCCCCGGGCCAGTGCGAGCGCGAGCGCGAGCTGCTGCAACGGCAGGATGTCCAGCAGTGGGGCGTACCGCTCGTCGACCTGGGGAACGGCGAGCCGGGCGGTGGCACCGGGTACGTCGGACGGCCCCACCGCGACCACGTCCGCACCGCGTTCACCGACCCGGGCCAGTACGTCCCGCATCGCCGCCCCGCCCGGACCCGCGCCGACGACGGCGAGCACCGGTACGTCAGGGTCGGTCATGGCGAGCGGCCCGTGCAGCAGGTCCGCGCCGGAGAAGGCGAGTGACGGCAGGTACGAGGTCTCCATCAGCTTCAGCGCCGCCTCCCGGGCGGTGGGGTAGGCGTAGCCCCGGCCGGTGGTGACCACCCGGGCGGCGAACCGGTAGCGGGTGGCGAGTTGGCGCGCGGTCGGGTCGGCGAGCGTACGCTCGGCGAGTTCCGGCAGGGCGGCGAGGGCTTTCCGCTCCTCCTCGGGGAGGACGCCGTTGCCTGCGCGCACCCCTTCGATCAGCATCAGCAGGGTGAAGAGTTCGGCGGTGTACGTCTTGGTGGCCGCGACCGCCCGCTCGTGCCCGGCGACGATGTCGATCGCGAGTTCGGCCACCCCGGTCAGCGGTGAGTCCGGGGCGTTCGTCACGGCCAGGGTCAGCGCGCCGGAGGCGCGGGCCTGGCGGAGCACCTCGGCCAGGTCGGAGGAGCCGCCGCTCTGGCTGACTCCGATGACCAGCGCACTGGAGAGGTCGGGGCGGGCGCCGAAGACGGTGACCGCGCTCGGCGAGGCGAGGCCGGCGGGGAGCCCGAGCCGGATCTCGGTGAGGTACGCGGCGTAGAGCGCGGCGTGGTCGGAGGTGCCGCGCGCGGTGAAGACGACGTGACGGGGGCGGCGCTCGGCGATCACGGCGGCGATCCGGGCGATCGCCTCGGCGTTCGCGGGTTCGAGCAACCGGGCGAAACCCGCCGGCTGCTCGTTGATGTCGGCCGCCATGCCGGCTCCCGGATGTGCCACGAAGACCTCCCAGTCCTGCGCGATCGCCGCGCGTTTCATGCTCAGTCTTGCATTATCGAAGCTTTTCAAGCAATAAACCGAGCAGAATCGAGCAGACAATCACCGCCGATCCCGATCATGCTCTAGGCTGCCCAACCCAAGGGGGAACGAACGCACGACGAGAGGTCGACACGGTGTCCGAGGGAATGGACGACCCGCGGCTGTCGGCCGAGGGCGAGTTGGCACTGGCCCGACTGGCTCTCGACGAAGGCGACCTACGGCACGCGGCCGGCCATCTCGCCGGCGCGATCGCGTACGCGCCGACCATGCCCGAGGTGCACGAGGTGCTGGCCCGGCTCGCCGTCCGCGCCGATGGCGCACTGGACCTCTTCCCCCTCGACCATCACCCGTTCATCGGCTCCGTGGTGGCCCGCGCCCACCTGCTCGCGGCCAGCGGCCACCCGGACGAGGGGCTGGACCTGCTCGCCGCGGCCACCGCCCACGCACCGGGCGCGGACTGGGCCGGGGTTCCCTGGGTCACCACCCCCGAGCTGCCCGGACAGCTCGATCCGGAACAGATCTCCCGGTTGCTGATGCAGATCTGCGCCGCCGTCGCCGACCCGGTCGACTCCGACGAACGCGGGCCGCTGCTGCCGTACCTCACGCTGGCCCGGCACGCGCTCACCACGTACCCGGACGACGGCCAGCTGCTCGGCGCCGCGTCCGCGCTGGCCCGCCGGGTCGGCGAGGTCGAACAGGCGGTCCGCTGGGCCGACGCCGGGGCGCGGATCAGGCCGTCGAAGCTGGCCGAGGTCTGGCTCGGTTACGCCTACCGCAGCGCCGGCCGCACCGCCGAGGCGCTCGCCGCGCTGAACCGGGCCGTCGAGCACGACCCCGACGACCTCTCCGTGTACGCGGACATCGCCGGCACCCTCGCCGACCACGGCCGGCTGAACGAGGCACTGGGCTGGATCGACCGGGCCCTGGCCCGGGACGCCTCGTTCGACTGCGCGGTGCACACCGGGCACCGCCTGCGCTACCAGCGCGACGGCCGGCTGGACCATCTGGTCGCGCTCGCCGACTTCCGCCGTGACCACCCGGACGACACGCACGAGCACAGCGACCTCACCGAGTGCTGCCAGGGCCGGCCCTGGCTGGGGCAGATCCCGGCGGCCGGCGAGGCGGTCACCAACGTGCTGCGGCAGGTGCTGGCCGACGAGGGGCCGGTCAGCGGTGGGCAGCTACGCCTGAGCGGACTGGAACCGCCGAGCGCGATGCGGGCGGTGGCGGCGGCCGTACCCGGGCTCGCCGTCGAGGTGGCCGAGGTCGCGGCACCGGACATCCGGGAGCCGCGCCGGTCGTCGGCCCGGCGGCTCTGGAGCTACCAGGGCACGATCGCGGTACCGGCGGTGCCGGCTCCCTCCACGACCGCGGTCGACCGGATCCGCCAACTCGCCCACCCCGCCTGGCCCAACCCACCGGCCGCGTACGACGCCGCTGTCGGCCTGGCCACGCTGGAGGTCGACGATCTCCTGGGCCTGCTGGTGCACCCGCCCGAGCCGCCGGCCACCCCGCTGGGTCGGACGCTCGCCGAGCACGACCCGACGCTCTGGGTGCGGTGTGTGCAGGTCTGGGCCTGCCTGGGACTGCTGCACCACCGCACCGACGAACCGTGGGCCGATTCCACCCGGCGCCGGGTCCTGGTGGACCTGGTCTGGGGAGTGGAGGACTGGGTGACCGAGGCGGCGCTCTGCGCACTCGTCACCGCGGCCTGGGTCGATCCGGCGGTCCGGGCCGACGTGGCCGCGATCGCCGCCGAACGGCTCGCCGACAGCGTGGCGGTGGCCCGTCAGCGCCCGGTCTCGATCGCCCGCTCGCTGGCCCAACTGGTGCTCGCCACGCCGTCGGTCGACCCGGACACCCTCGCCACCGCGCGCGAGATCATCGCCGCGGAGGTGCCGACCCCCCGTCCCGGTGGCTGGCTGGGCCGGCTCTGGCGGCACCTGCGCCGCTGATCCCGGCTCCGCCACTGCCCGCCCGCCCTGCGCCCATGGAAAACCCGCCGGCCCCGGCCTGTGGGTGACAGGCGCGGGGCCGGCGGGCGTGTTACCGCCGGGGCTCAGTGCACCGGGGCGTTGGCCAGAGCGGTCTCGGCCTGTTCCTCCGCGGTCTCACCCGTCGGGTCGTTCGTGCCGCGCAGCGGGATCTCCTTGATGAACCAGGCGAGCACCGCGACGGCGGCGGCGAAGAAGACCGCCCAGCCGAAGACACCGGAGATCGAGTCGGCGAGGCCGCCGAGCACCGCGTCGCGTACGTTGCCCGGCAGTTCGCCCAGCTTGGCCGGGTCGATCCCGCCACCACCACCGCTGCTGAGCTGGTCAGCGGCCTGGGCGCCGAGCTTGCTGGAGAGGCTGTCGTGCAGCCGGTCGGCGAAGATCGCGCCGAAGAGCGAGATACCGAACGAACCACCGATCGACCGGAAGAAGGTGGCCGCGCCGCTCGCCGCGCCGAGGTCCTTCTGTTCCACGCTGTTCTGGGCGATCAGCATCGAGGTCTGCATCAGGAAGCCCATGCCGACGCCGAGGACGACCATGTAGAGCGAGAGCACGGTCTTGCTGGTGTGCACGTCGATCATCATCAGCAGGGCCATGCCGGCGGTCATCGCGACACCGCCGATGATCGGGAAGATCCGGTACTTGCCGGTCTTGGTGATCGCCCGACCAGCGATGATCGAGACAATCAGCATGCCGAACATCAGCGGCAGCAGCAGCAGGCCGCTGTTGGTCGCCGAGGCGCCCTGCACGGTCTGCTGGAACAGCGGCAGGAAGTTCATCGCGCCGAACATGGCGAAGCCGAGCAGGAACCCGATCACCGAGACGACCGCGAAGTTGCGGTTGGCGAAGAGGTTCAGCGGCAGGATCGGCTCGGCCACCCGTCGCTCCACCAGACCGAACGCGACCAGGCTCACCACGGCCAGCACGGTCAGGCCGAGGATCTGTGCCGAACCCCAGGCGTACTCGTTGCCACCCCAGGTGGTGATCAGCACGATCGCGGTGATGCCGATCGAGAGCAGCGCCGCGCCGAGCCAGTCGATCCGGTGCTCGGTGCGGTACTTCGGCAGGTGCATCCGGGTGATCAGCAGCAGCAGCGCGACGCCACCCAGCGGCAGGTTGACGTAGAACGCCCAGCGCCAGGAAAGGTTGTCCGTGATGAAGCCACCGACCAGCGGCCCGGCGACCATGGCGATGGCCATGATCCCGGCCATCATGCCCTGGTAGCGCCCGCGCTCCCGGGGCGGCACCAGGTCACCGATGATGGCCATCACGCCCACCATCAGGCCGCCGGCACCGAGGCCCTGTACGGCCCGGAACACGATCAGCTGGATCATGCCGTCCTTGGTGCCGCCGAACATCGGCGAACCGGCCATGCCGCAGAGCGCGGAGCCGATCAGGAAGATCACGATCGAGGTGATGAAGATGGTCTTGCGTCCGTACAGGTCGCCGAGCTTTCCCCAGATCGGCGTCGACACGGTGGTGCCCAACACGTAGGCCGTGACGACCCAGGTGAAGTGGTTCAATCCGCCGAACTCGCCCACGATCCGGGGCAGTGCGGTGCTGACGATCATGTTGTCGAGCATCGCGAGCATCATCGCGATCATGAGGCCGGCCAGTACGACCCGAATGTTCGGTCGTACCACCGCCTGCTCGGTCTGGGTCATCGGTAAGCTCCCCCTGAGCTGCAACCTACTTACTTGCCGACCGGCTAGGGCCCTTACTAGCCGTACGGTAAGCTGGCGCGCGGAAGCAGTCAAGCCGAATTCGATAGTTGGGGGGTCAGGTGTCCGAGAACACAGGAAACACCAGGACCCGCATCCAGACCGTCGCGCTCGAACTCTTCACCGAGCAGGGCTACGAGAAGACCTCGCTCCGCGAGATCGCCGAGCGGCTGGGCGTGACCAAGGCCGCGCTCTACTACCACTTCAAGAGCAAGGACGACATCGTCCAGAGCTTCGTGGAGGATCGCCTCGACCGGCTTGACGCCCTGGTCAAACACGGTCAGGAGCCGACCGGGGATTTCCCCGGCCGCCGCCGCGCACTGCTCAGCCGCTACGCCGACGAGTTCTTCGGCAGCACCGGGCACTCGGTGATGCGGTTCTTCGACCAGAACCAGACCGTGCTCAAGAGCCTGCCCGCCGGGCAGATGATGCGCGAACGGATGCTCCAGCTCGCCGCGGTCCTGGCCGCACCGGAGGACTCGCCGGGTGCGCGCCTGCGCGCCACGCTCGCCCTCTTCGCCGTACACAGCAGCTGGTTCGCGCTCCGCGACCCCGACATCACGAACGAGGAGCGGCGCGAACTGGCGCTGGAGATCGCGTACGAGATGCTCGACCGGATCGGGGCGACCAACTCCTGAGCCGCACCGCCCCGCGGCGAACACCGCCGGGCGTCGCGGAGGCTAGGAGGCGGCCGGCACCACGCTCGGCGCCGTGACGAGGTCCAAACGCAGCGCCAGCAACCGGATGCCGGGCCCGGGGCTCCAGTCCCGCTCGGGAGTACGGACGAAGCCCAGTCGGGCATAGAGCCGCTGGGCGTTCTCCACGAAATCCCGTACGCAGATCGCCACCGCGCCCAGCCCCAACTCGGCGGCGCGGTCCACGCAGGCACGGGCCAGCGCCTCGCCGACACCCCGGCCCTGGGCCGTCGGGTCGACCGCGAGCATCCGGAACTCGGCCTCGCCGTCCCGGGAGATCTCGGCGAACCGGGTCCCCGGCAGGACGAACACCACCGACCCGACCACGTCCCCGGTCGCCGGGTCGACCGCGACCAGCAGCTCACCCGCGCTCGCCCGCCCGGCGACGTCCTTCAACGTGTCGGCGTAACCACCTGCCGAGTGGAGCTGACCACCGGCCTCGTACGCCGCCACGGTCAGTCGGGCGATCGCCGGGAACTCAGCCGGGACCGCCGGTCGGACGAGCGGACCACTCATTCGATGACCGCGATCAGGTCACCGTCCTGCACCACGTCACCCTCGTTGACCGCGAGCTGCCGGACCACGCCGTCAGACTCCGCGATCACCGGGATCTCCATCTTCATGGATTCGAGAATCACCAGCGTGTCGCCCTCGGAAACGGTGTCGCCAGCGTTGGCGACGACCTTCCAGACGTTCGCCACCATCTCGGCGCGAATCTCCTCGGCCATGGTGGTGCCCTCCCTCGTCGACGCGGTGTTGCATGCGAACGGTATCCAATCATGAGCCGGCCCGCGCCGGGACCACGGCGGGGCGGACTAACATCATCGGGTCAACTCCCGGTCCCGGGAGAACCTGTCCGACGGGAGGCCAGCATGGCGAAGAAGTCTCGCAAGAAGAAGGCTCGCAAGAAGAGCGCCGCCAACCACGGCAAGCGCCCCAACTCCTGACCGAGGCTCCACTCCGCCAGCCGGCGGAGGATGCTCGGCGGTCCCGCTGCGGGCCCTGGACCAGGGCCCGCGCGGGACACAGGCATGCCCCAGCGGGGCGCACCGGTCAGTCGGGAAGGTACTCCCGGGACTGCTCGGTCTCGAAGACGATTTCGGTGAGCCGAAGCCGGAGCCGCTCACGCAACTCCGTCGGCGCGGTCTCGTTGCCGCAGCAACGGGCGACCAGCGCCTTCACCTCCTGCTCGATGCCGTACTCGCGCAGGCATCCGGTGCAGTCGTCCAGATGTTCACGGATCAGGTTCCGTCGCTCGTCGGCGCATTCCAGGTCGAGGTAGAGATACACCTCGGCGAGCACCTCACGGCAATCGGTCTCGTGCGGTTCACCGCAACTCACGGTCCTACACCTCCCGGCCGGCTGCGGCGGAGTCCTTGGACGTCGTAGCCGCATGGAAACCCCGGTCCGCGGCGTAACGCTCAAGCAGCTTGCGCAGATTACGCCGACCCCGGTGCAGCCGGGACATTACCGTACCGATGGGCGTTCCCATGATGTCCGCGACCTCCTTGTAGGAGAAGCCCTCGACATCAGCGAGATATACGGCCAGCCGGAATTCCTCGGGCAACTGCTGTAGCGCCTGCTTGACGTCGCTGTCCGGCAACCGGTCCAGCGCCTCGGTCTCGGCCGACCGCAGGCCGCTCGACGTGTGCGACTCCGCCTCGGCGAGTTGCCAGTCGGTGATCTCCTCGGTCGGCGCCTGGATCGGCTGACGCTGCCGGCGCCGGTACGAGTTGATGTACGTATTGGTCAGAATGCGGTAGAGCCAGGCCTTGAGGTTGGTTCCCTCTTCGAACTGGTGAAATGCCGCGTATGCCTTCAAATAGGTCTCTTGGACCAGATCCTCTGCGTCGGCCGGATTACGGGTCATCCGCAGACCGGCCGCGTAGAGCTGATCGACGAAGGGCAACGCGTCCCGCTCGAAGCGCGCCCGACGTTCGTCCGTAGCCTTGTCCGGTCGTGTCAACCGCACGTCCCCCCGCCTCGGTCGCCCATCCCGGGATCGGCCGGAGACGGACGGCCGGGACGGGCTCAGGACCAGTTCAGAAGACGCCAACGACGCCACCGAACGAGTCGACTTTCCCGCCGAGGATACGCGGAAAGCTCCGTCCGCAGATCGGGTTCCGGCCGTGCCGGTGCTCACCGGGCGCAGTTCGCGTGCCACCCGCCCCGCTCCTGGGCCACGCACCTGCCGATGCGGCCCGGTGTCGTGCTCGGCGCGCGCCGGATTCCGTGTTTCGGTCGGCACAGGTCAACCCCCTCGCCTGAGTAGCTTCCGGGAGTTGTAACGCTCGACGACCACTGGGGCATTCCGGTGATCCTGGCCCCATCCCTGGTCCCGGCCGGCAACCCTTGGCTGGGGCGGCCACGGCAGGGACCAGGAAGGGCCTGGGAGGATGACGCCGGTCGGCGAATTCCACGAACTGGTGCGGTCCCTCGATCGGCCGGCGTCATGAGTTGCAACGATCTCCCCGGGCCAGGGAAACGGCGCGCCGTCCGGTCAGCGGACGGTCAGAATGAGGTCAGGCTGCCCGTCAACGGGCCCAGCCCCGACCACGTAGCCAGGCGAGCGCGAGCGATGCGGTGCCCGCCGGATCCCTCCGCAGGTCGTGCCCCTCAGCGGGCCGGACGACCACCTCCACGCCGGCACCCGCCGGCGGCACACCGAACGGATCCCGGTCACCGTTGAGCACCAGGGTCGGCACCCCGGTCGACAACTCGGCCGCCCGGGAACGCTCGGGTCGTCCGGGCGGATGCAGCGGGAAGGCGAGCGCCACGATTCCGGCGGCACCGACCGCCACCGCACCTCGACAGGCCACCCGGGCGCCGCTGGAGCGCCCACCGACAACCAGCGGCACCTCCGGAAGCTGTTCGGTGAGCGTCGCGACGACCGCCGCCCAGCACTCGTCGAGCTGCCCGGCCGGTGCCGGTGCCCGTCGCCCGGCCACCCGGTACGGCTGGGTGATCCGGGCGACGGCAACACCAGAGGCGACCGCCTGGTCGCGTAGGGCGATCAGGTCCGGCGCGTCGACCCCACCACCGGCACCGTGTCCCAGCACTAGGAGACCGACCGGTAGGCCGGTGCCGGGCGGGTCCAGGTCGACCCGCGCGGGTCCTCTGGGGGTGTCGACGAGCTTGTCACCACGGAACATCCGGCCATTCTGCTCCCGCCGGCACCGCGCCCGATGGCCAGCTCAGCGACTCAGCGGCACCAGCGTCAACAGACGGTCCCGTACCGGCGGACCGTTCTCGTCCACCATCGCGTCCGGATCACGCTGCACCTGGCCCCGCCAGGCCACCAGCATGGCCCGACGCTCCCGGGGCGTGGTGCCGCCCCAGACGCCGTGGCAGTCGCCCACCTCCAGTGCCCAGGCCAGACACGCGCCCTGCACATCGCAGGTACGACAAAGTGCCACCGCCGCGTCAGCCGGTTCACTCGGTGCCGGAAAGAAGGTCTCCGGATCCACGCTCTGGCAGACGCCTCTGGTCCGCCAGGCATCATCAAGCTGCCGCTCCGCTACCGCCCGCAACAATCGCGGGTCTCGTCGTGCCGCGGCAACCTCGTGCGGGCGTGGCATGCGCGCCCGTGTCATCCACCCACCTCCCCCGTGGGACCGGCATGATCGGTGGGCCTCACCCGCCCGGTGCGAATCCGTACCCACTGCCGGCGCTGTGTTCTATCGCACTATTGCGGGCGGAGACAAGGGGTTGTGGAGAACCTGCGCGAAGTCCAGGGCGACGATTCACCCCTAACTCTGGCAAATCAGCTCGCGCCAATGGGGTCGACGCTCAGAAAAGCGTAAATTCGTCGGCCGTCGCGGGTCCCGTACGCAATGGCGGCGCGCTCACCCGGGCAACGAGATCGGGGCCGTCGTTACGTACGTCGCCGACCCCCCGTCCGACCGGACGGATCTCGATTCCGGCGAGCAGTTCGGGCGTCGGGGGCGCGAGCAGGTGGGCCGGCGAGTCCCCGCCGTCGAGCCAGTCACCCCAACGCTCCTGCTCCAGCAGCAACGGCATCCGATCATGCACGTCGGCCAGGTCGCCAATGGCCGAGGTGGTGATCACACTGCAACTCGTCAGCGGCCCGTCCGGGCCCTTCCAGACCGACCAGAGGCCGGCGAAGGCGAGTACGCCACCATCGGCCCGGGTCATGAAATAGGGCTGCTTGCCGCCGTCCCGGCGGACCCACTCGTACCAGCCGTCGGCCGGCACCAGGCAGCGGCGCCGGGCGAAAGACCGGGCGTACGCGTTGGTGGTGGCCACCGTCTCGGCCCGCGCGTTGATCATCCGCGCACCGCTCCGGGCGTCCTTCGCCCAGGCCGGCACCAGACCCCAGCGGGCGAGCGAGAGCACGCGCCGGGCACCGTCGTCGGTCGCCCCGTTCCGGTCCGGCGCGCCGGCCACGGCCTCGTCGCCAGGAGAACCGGACCCCCGGTGACCGGCGCCGATCCGGACGATCGGCACCGGATCGGTCGGCGCCACGTTGTAATCAGCGGCGAGCCGACCGCCCGTTTCGTCGTACGACTCGAAAAGCTGACTCAGATCCGCGGCGCTGCGGGTTGTCGCGTACCTCCCACACATGACACCCACGCTAGCCCGTCCGACGGAGACCAGCCGCCCCGCGAGATCGTCCCGTCGCACTACGAAGATCAATCGGCGGGCCGGCCCGAGTTGACCGAGAACGACCCGTCCCGGCAGGCGAGAGCGCCCGGACCGCCGAGCCCGGGAGCCGCACCGGGCGCGGCAGAATGTACGGGTGGCACATCTGACCGCGACCCGTCCCGCCCAGCCGTGGAGCGCCCCGACCGCCTCCGACCCGGTGACGGCATCCATCACCCTCCCCGGGTCCAAGTCGATGACCGCGCGGGCCCTCGTGCTCAGCGCGGTCGCGGACGGCTCGTCCACCCTCCGCCGACCGCTGCGGGCCCGCGACACCGAACTGATGGCCGCCGGGCTGCGCGCCCTCGGCACCCAGGTCTCGACCGTCGAAGAGGAACGCTGGCTGATCCGGCCCAACCCACTTCGCGGCCCGGCCCACATCGACGTCGGCCTGGCCGGCACGATCATGCGTTTCGCACCGGCGGTGGCCGGGCTGGCACACGGACCGGTCACCTTCGACGGCGACCCGGTCGCCCGCACCCGCCCGCTCGGGCCGCTACTCGGCGGACTGCGCGCGCTCGGCATGCGGATCGACGCCGGACCCGTCGGCAGCCTGCCACTGACCGTGCACGGCACCGGCGAGGTTGCCGGCGGCGAAGTCAAGATCGACGCCTCCGCCTCCAGCCAGTTCGTCTCCGGACTGCTGCTCGCCGCACCCCGGTTCACCCACGGCGTCACGGTCCGCCACGTCGGTCCCCCGGTGCCCTCCGCGCCCCACCTGCGGATGACCGTGCAGATGCTGCGCGCCGCCGGCGCCGCCGTCGACGACACCACGCCGGATGTCTGGGTGGTCGAACCGGGCCGGCTCTCCGGGCGCGGTTGGGACATCGAACCGGACCTCTCCGGCGCCGTCCCGTTCTTCGCCGCAGCCCTGGTGACCGGTGGTTCGGTGACCCTGACCGACTGGCCGCACAACAGCCTGCAACCGGTCGACACGCTCCGTACGCTGCTGCTCCGGATGGGGGGCGAGGTCACCCTGGACACCGACGGGCTGACCGTACGCGGCACCGGGGTGGTCAAGGGCCTGGACGCGGACCTCTCCGACGTGAGCGAACTGACCCCGGTGCTGGCCGCGCTCGCGACCGTGGCCGACGGCCCGTCCCGGCTGTACGGCGTGGCGCACATCCGGGGTCACGAGACCGACCGGCTGGCCGCACTCGCCCACGAGCTCACCACGCTCGGCGCCCAGGTGATCGAGTCCCCGGACGGCCTGGAGATCCACCCACGTCCACTGCACGGTGGGACCTTCCGGACCTACGCCGACCACCGGATGGCGCACGCCGCGGCCGTGATCGGCCTCACCGTCCCGGGGATCGAACTGGACGACGTGGGGTGTACCTCGAAAACCCTGCCGGAGTTCCCGGCACTATGGTCAGCGATGGTGGCGGGCGGCAGCGAACGGTAGCGGCCCGCCGGACCGGTCCGCGGCACGGTCGCGGCGCAACCGAGGGAGTCGAGCTGGCCGGCAAGCGGCGGGAGTACGACGAGGAGGACGTCCGGATCCGACCGGGGCGTTCGTCACGGCCGCGTACCCGTACCCGGCCCCGGCACGAGGACGCCGTTCCCGCCTTTGTGGTCTCCGTCGCCCGTGGCCGCTACATCTGCGTACTGATCGACCTGGACCGGGACGAGGGGCCGGGCGTACCCGAGGGCGGGACCGACGCGCCGGCGCTGGTGACCGCGATGCGGGCCCGTGAACTGGGGCGCAAGTCGGTGGTGGTCGGGGACCGGGTCTTCCTGGTCGGCGACACCACCGGCCGGGACGGGGCACTGGCGCGGATCGTCCGGATCGACGAACGTCGCTCGGTGCTGCGACGTACCGCCGACGACGACGAGACCACCGCCGAGGGCCGGCTGGAGCGGGTGGTGGTCGCCAATGCCGACCAGCTCGTCATCGTCAGCTCGCTGGCCGATCCACCGCCACGTACCGGTTTCATCGACCGCTGCCTGGTGGCGGCGTACGACGCCAACATCTCACCGCTGCTCTGCCTGACCAAGTCGGACCTGGCCAGCCCGGCCGAGGTGCTCGACTACTACGCCGAACTGGATCTGCGGTACGTGCTGCTCCGCCCGGACGCCGACCTGGCCGAGCTGCGCCAACTGCTCGGCGACCGGATCTCGGTCATGGTCGGCCACTCCGGCGTGGGAAAGTCGACGCTGGTCAACCGGCTGGTGCCGGCGGCCGCGCGGGCGGTCGGCACGGTCAGCGCGATCGGCCGGGGCCGGCACACCTCGACCAGTGCGGTGGCGCTGCACCTGCCACCGCTGTCGGCCGACGGGCCGGATCGCGGCGGTGCCGCCGGCTGGATCATCGACACCCCCGGCATCCGGAGCTTCGGACTCGCCCACGTCTCCGCCAACAGCTTGCTGCACGGCTTCTCCGACCTGGTCGAGGGGACCGTCGACTGCCCGCCCAACTGTGAGCACACCGCCGCCGAGGCCGAGTGCGCGCTGCCCGCCTGGGTGGCCGCCGGGCACGCGGACCAGCGGCGGCTGGCGTCGTACCGCCGGCTGCTCGCCTCCCGGGCCGGCGAGACCGAATAACCACGAGGGGCCGGACGCCCGGCGGGAACCGGGAGCCGGCGGCACCCGCACGGTCGTGCAGGACCGGGGCACGCGGGACCGGGGTGGCCGGCGCCACGCGGAGGGGCGGTCCCAGATCGCGTCGGACCCGGATGTCGGCTACCTTTCCGGCCATGGCCCGGTATGCGGATGATCTGTCCCTCGCCCACGTGCTCGCCGACACCGCGGACTCGATTTCGACGGCCCGGTTCCGAGCACAGGACCTGCATGTCGAGTCGAAGCCCGACCTGACCCCGGTGACCGACGCGGACCAGGCGGTCGAGCGGGCCATCCGGGCCACGCTGGCCCGTACCCGTCCCCGCGACGGCGTGCTCGGCGAGGAGTACGGCACCACCACGCCGGCCGCCGGAAGCGGCACCCGGCAGTGGGTGATAGACCCGATCGACGGCACGAAGAACTTCGTCCGGGGAGTGCCGATCTGGGCCACGCTGATCGCCCTGATGGAGGGGGACCAGCCGGTCGTCGGACTGGTCTCCGCACCCGCGCTCGGTCGACGTTGGTGGGCCGCGACCGGGCACGGCGCGTACGCCGGGCGGCACACCGCCGCCGCGACCCCGATCAACGTCTCCGGGGTACGTCGGCTCGCCGACGCCAGCGTCTGCTACTCGTCGCTCGACGGCTGGACGGAGAACGGGCGGCTGCCGGCAATGCTCGACCTGCTCCAGGGCGGCTGGCGCAGCCGGGCGTACGGCGACTTCTACGGCTACATGCTGGTGGCCGAGGGGGCGGTCGACGTCATGGTGGAACCGGAGCTCTCGCTCTGGGACCTGGCGGCACTGATCCCCATCGTCACCGAGGCCGGCGGAACCTTCACCGACCTCGCCGGCCGACCCGACCCGGCCGGGGGCAGCGCCGTGGCCAGCAACGGGCTCCTCCACGAGGACCTGTTGCGCCGGCTCAACCCGTAACGGGACCCACCTTCACCAGGGCATTTGTTCCGCCGCGGGAGCCGACCGACCGCCTCCTGCGGGCCGCACCGGCAACCTCTATCCTCGCCGGATGGTCTCTGCGGGCTGGTACTTCCTTGCGGCGATGATCGCCGCGTACGGTGTCGCCAACCTGCTCCAGTCGGTGGCCGCGGCTCGGACCACACTGCACCACACCTTCGATCCCGGGCTGCTGTTGCGCCTGGCCTGCCAGCGCACCTACCTACTCGGGTTGGGCTGCCAGATGCTCGGGTTCGCGCTCGCCTTCCTGGCCCGCCGGGACCTGCCGCTGTACCTCGTCCAGGCCGCGGTGGCCGCCGGTCTGGGGGTCACCGCGCTCCTCGGCGTACTGCTGCTCCGTTGGCGGCTTCCGGTCACCGAGGTGGTCCTGCTGGTGCTCCTCCTCGGCGGCATCGCCGCCCTGGTGCTGGCCGCCCGACCGGCCCAGTCCCGGCCGCTCGGCCCGGCCGCCGTGGTCACGCTGGCCGCCGTGCTCGGTGTGGTCGGGGCGCTGGGTTTCTTCGCGGTACGCCTGCGCGGGGTGCCGGGGTCGGTGGCGCTGGGCGCCCTGGCCGGGCTGGCCTTCGCCGCGGCGGCGGTCGCCGCCCGGCCGCTGGCATCGGCCGAGTCGTTCGGGGACTTCGTCCGCGACCCGTTGCTCTACCTGCTGGTCGCCCACTCGATCGTCGGTCAGCTCCTGCTCGGCCTGGCGATGCAGCGGGGGTCGACCACCGCCGCGGTGGCGGCGATGGACGCGGCGGGCGCGTTGCCGGCCGCCGTGGTCGGGCTGCTGCTGCTCGACGACCGGGTCTGGCCGGGGCGCGAGTGGCTGGCCGCCCTCGGCTTCCTGGTCACCCTGCTCTCCGTCTGCGCCCTCACCCGCTACGCCGAACCCCAGCCCCGACGGAAAGGAAGGGCCCCCTCCTATCGTTTTCTGTACCGGAAGGGCCCCTTGCTCACGCCGGTCGCCTACACCTCCGCGTCGGGGCGGCGCAGGCGCACCACCCGTTCGTAGACCCGCTCCAACGCGCCCCCGGTCCGTTCCCAGGTGTAGCTGCACCGCACCCGGTCCACCGCCGCGTGCCCGTACGCGAACCGCCGGGCGTCGTCGCTGAGCAGCCGGCGCAGGGTCACCCCGAGCGCGCGTACGTCCCCGGCCGGGACCAGCCGTCCGGTCACCTCGTCCACCACAGTGTCGGCGATCCCCCCGAGCGCATAGCCGACCACCGGCACCCCGCACGCCATCGCCTCCAACGGGATCCGTCCGGCGGCCGCGTAGCGCGGGGTGCAGGCGACCACGTCCGCGGAGCGGTACCAGGCCGGCATCTGCTCGTGCGGTACGTCGCCGACCAGGCGTACCTGCTCGCCGACCCCGGTCTGTGCGGCGAGTTCACGCAGCCGGCGGGCCTCGCCGTACTGGTCCACCTGGTCGGCGGGGGGACCGCCGAGGATGACCAGTTCGGCGTCCCCGATCAGCCGGAGCGCCCGGATCAGGTCCTCCTGTCCGTGTCCCGGCGCCAGTCCCCCGACGGAGAGGATCCGGGACCGTCGTTCGCGCGGCTCGGCGTCGCCGTCCGGGGTGAACCGGTCGATGTCCACGCCGGCCGGGACCACCGTCACCGCGGCCCGGTCCAGCCCCATCCGGGTCAGCTCGTTCACCTCGTCGGTCGACTGGGCCACCGCGAGGTCGACCGCCCGGGTGAGTGCCCGCTCCAGCGGGATCCGCTCACCCGGTCCGGTGTACTCCCGGCCGAGGTGGCGTAGTTGCTCGACACCGAGCGAGTGGAAGGTCTGCACGACCGGAATGTCGGTTTCCCGTACCGCGCTCGCGGCGGCGAGCCCGCCGATCCAGAAGTGGCCGTGCACCACGTCGGGCGCCCATTCGCCGGACCAGTGTTCGATCAGCCAGCGCCCGAACTCGGGCACGTACGGCACCAGGCTGGCGGTCGGTGCACGGGTCGACGGACCGACCGGCACCCGCTCCAGCCGGTAGCCGTCGGTCTCGGTGGTGTCCGGCAGTTCCGGGTCCTCCCGGCGCTCGTAGACCCGTACGTCATGGCCCCTGCCGCTGAGTTCGGCGGCCACCCGCGCCACATGCTGCTGGGTGCCGGTCGTCGTACTGGACGGACCGGGGGGACCAGCGTGTGCGCGGACCAGGCCGACGCGCATCGGGCTACCTCCATCAGGGTGGCGGGGGCCAGCGGCAGGCTGGCCGGGCTGGTCTCCGGTGGCGGCACGACACCCCTGGTGGCCGGGCCAACGGGCTTCCGATCAGAGTCTCCCGTTAACCGGGCTCCGCGGAGCCGAAACCTCCCAACTCGGGTCGGGGGCGGGCCGCTGGCGGGACCGCGCGGCCGGACGTACCGGACGATCGGCGGGGACGTACCCCGAACAGCGCGGCGTCGCCGGGGCGGAGCGGTGCGCGCGGTCCGGCCCTGACCGGCACGAAGGGCGCGTTCCGGCCCGCGCCGGGCAGGGCGCGCCAAGGGGTACGACGAACAGCCACCGCCGGAGCGCGGTGCTCGCCGACCGGTTTCCGGTCCACTGTGGAACAGAAGATCGGCCGGATAGGGCGATCCGGGGCACGAACCGCCCTGCTCCCGGTCAGAGCGGATGGAACGGCCAGCCGGACACCGGACGGCAGCCGGCGGTTACGCGGAGACCTCAACGGGTAGTTCCGTCGGTATGCGCGATGACGACTACCCGGTACCCCTCGCCGACCCGGAGGCCGAGGGCCTGCCCGACACCGCCGACGACGACTCGACCGCCTGGGACGACGTCGCCACCGGCCGGGAGGCCGACGGTCGCGAACCGGCCGCGCTCCCGGCGGACCGGCCCCAGGCGGTGGACCGCTTCGGCAACACCGCCCAGGAACAGCTCGACGGTGAGTCGGTGGACTACAAGATCGCGCGCGAGCAGCCCGAGACGCCCATCGACGACCCGCTGGCCGGGCCGGTCGATCCGGCGATCGCGGCCGAGGCGGACAGCGAGGAGGCCGCCGCCCAGGCCCAGTTCGACGCGGATGTGATCGACCCCGGCCCGACCTCCGATCCGGCGTCGGCGGTGTCGATCTACGACCACGGCAACCTGGGCGGCCCGACCGGTCAGACCGTGGGGCGGCTGGTGGAACAGGACCAGGGTGCCCGGGACGACGTGGAGACCGACGCGGTTGCCGCCGACGCGGGTTCGGCCGGTGGCGGCCCGACGGCCGAGGAACTCGCCATCCACGAGACCGAGCCGCCCGGCGACCGGCAGCCCGGCCTGACCCAGCCCCCGCCCTGAGTACGGGTCAGTCGTCCAGGCCCTGCTCGATGGCGTAACGGGTGAGTTCGACCCGGTTGTGCAGTTGCAGCTTGCCCAGCGTGTTCTGTACGTGGTTCTGCACCGTACGGTGCGACAGACCGAACCGCTCGGCGATCTGCTTGTACGACAGCCCCTTGGCGACGAGCCGGAGCACCTCTGTCTCCCGCTCGGTGAGTCGGGGGGTGCCCTCCTCCTCGGCCGGCTCGGGTGCGGCGGCGAGCCGGCGGTACTCGCCGAGCACCAGCCCGGCCAGCCCGGGGGTGAAGACGGCGTCGCCGGCGGCGGTACGCCGGACGGCCTCCAGGAACTCGGCCGGGGCGGCCGACTTGATCAGGTAACCGGTGGCACCGGCCTTGACCGCGTCGAGCACGCTCTGCTGTTCACCGCTTGCCGAGAGCATCAGCACCCGGATACCCGGCACCCGGCCGATCAGGCCGTCGATTACCTCGACGCCGGAGATGTCGGGCAACTGGAGGTCGAGTACGACCACGTCGGGTCGGGTCGCGGCGGCGATCCGGATCGCCTGGCGCCCCTCGCCGGTGGTCGCCACGACGGCGTAGCCCGCCTCGGTCAGGTCCCGGGCCACCCCCTCACGCCACATCGGATGGTCGTCCACCACCATCACCCGGATCGGGGTGCCCACGCTCATCCGCCCACCTTAGAGCGGGCGGCAAGGCCCTCTCACCCTCGCTGGGCCGGCACCCGCAGCTCGACCTCGGTGCCCTGCCCCGGGGCGGTGACGATCCGTACGCTGCCGCCCAGCTCGGCGACCCGGCCCCGGATCGACTGGGCCACCCCCAGCCGCCCCTGCTCCTCCGCCTCCGCCAACCGGCCCGCCGGCATCCCCGGCCCGTCGTCCCGGATCGACACCGTCACCACGCCGGCCTCCTCCTCGACCAGCACCCAGGCCCGGCCACCACCGTGCCGTACGGCGTTGTCCAGGGCCTCGCCCACCGCCGCACCGACCTCACGGGCGACGTGGCCGGGAAGCCGTACCGGGGTGGCCGGCACCGCGATCGAGACCGCCGCCGAGGCGTGACCGCCGAGCACCGTACGCAGGTCCGTCTCCGCCCCGTCCGGGTCGGTGGCACCACGGGTCGGCCCCCTGGTGGCGATCAGTGCCCGCAGCGCCGCCTCCTGTTCACCGGCGAGCCGGGCCAGCTCACCGGCCTCCCCGTCCAGGTGCGCGCCACGCCGCTGGACCAGGGCGAGCACCTGGAGCACCGAGTCGTGGATCCCCCGGGCCAGCCGTTCCCGTTCCCGGGTCGCCGCCTCCAGCTCCGTGGCGCGTTGCAGGCGCTCCTGGGCGATCGTGGCGAGCCGGGCCACGTGCCCGACCGCGATCCCGGCCAGCAGCATCAGGATCACCCCGTTCACGGTGGCCTGGATGAGCTGGTCCCGCATCAGCAGGTCGGTGCCGCCGAGGATGAGTGCCGCGATCGCACCTCGCCGCCGTCCGCCGGTGACCGCCCAGGCGAGCACCGGGCCGCCCTGCCAGGCGACCGCGAGCGTGGGCACACCCGAGGCCAACGCGGCCTGCCCCGCCACCCCGACACTCGCCAGGAGGGTCGCCATGACCACCAGCAGGTCGGCGACGAGCAGCGGCCAGCGCCGGCGGGCCGGCCGGGCGTACGTGTAGCTGGCGAAGGCGGTCCAGACGGTCATCGACACCAGCACCGGCACCGCCGCCACCGGGTGGGCGTACTCGTCCAGGTTCAGCCCCACCAGCACGACGACGTACGCCAGGGACGCGAACCGGAAGACCGCGATGGCCCGCCAGAGTGGTGTCTGGAACCCTCCGGACGGCTGCGCGATCGACCTCTCCGACACCGACCGACCATGCCACACCGGGGCGGCCGGCGGCTGTCCCCCGCTCCGGCGACAACCGACCCGCGCCGACCCGCGCCGGCCCGGGACGTACGGGGGACGACCGGTAACCCGACGTAAGGTGGAAAAGCCATAAAGCAACTGACGATCGATGGCGAGCCGACCATGACCAGCAGCACACCCCGCACGCCGCGTCCCGTGCTGCCCGTCGAGCCCTCCCCGTCGGTCGGCGGAACCGCCCCGCTGCTCGCCGAGACATTCCACCGGGAACAGGTCTCCGCACTCCGGCACTCGGTCGCCGCCCACGCCGAGGCATCCGGACTGGCCGGCCAACGCCTCGACGATTTTGTACTGGTCGTGAACGAGCTGATCACCAACGCCGTCCTGCACGGCGGCGGTCAGGGACGCCTTCGGCTCTGGCCGACGACCGGGGCGGTCTGCTGCGAGGTCTCCGACCACGGCACCGGCATCGGCGCCGACCGGTTGGCGGACCGCCGTCGCCCCGCGCCGGAGAGCGCGGGCGGATGGGGACTCTGGCTGGCCCGCCGACTCAGCGACGAGATGGCGGTGGAGACCGGTCCCGCCGGCACCACCGTACGGATCATCGCCCGTCTCACCGGCGACCACCCGCCGCCGCCCGACCGACCTCGGCCGGGCGACCTCGGCGGCGAGCGCCCACCACCGGTCAGCTGAAGAGCGCGCTGACCGACTCGCCGTTGTGAATCCGGCGCATCGCCTCGGCCAGCGCCGGCGCCACCGAGAGCACCCGCAGCTTCGGCATCCGCTTCGCCACCGGGATCGGCACCGTGTTGGTGCAGACGATCTCCAGTACGCCGTCCTGCTGGCTGAGCCGCTCCAGCGCGTCGCTGGAGAAGAGGCCATGGGTGCAGGCGAGGCGGATCGACCGTACCTTCAGCTCCCTCAGGTGGTCCATCAGTTCGATCATCGTGCTGCCCTTGGCGATCTCGTCGTCCAGCACGATCACGTCCCGATCCACCACATCACCGATCACCGCGCTGATCTGCACCCGGTCGTCACTGAACCGCTGCTTCGCCCCGGCGGCGACCGGCGTGCCGAGCATCCGGGCGAAGGCCGCCGCCTCCTTGGCGTTGCCCAGGTCGGGCGAGACAACCACGGTCTCGGTCAGGTCGTACCGCTTGAAATGGTCGGCGAGTTCACGCAACGCGTGCAGGTGGTCGACCGGCACGCTGAAGAATCCGTGCACCTGCGGGGAGTGCAGGGTCAGGGCCAGCACCCGGTCGGCGCCGGCCGAAACCAGCAGGTCGGCGACGAGCCGGGCGCCGATGCTGATCCGTGGCGCGTCCTTCTTGTCCGACCGGGCGTAGGCGTAGTGCGGCAGGACCACGGTGATCCGGCCGGCCGACGCACCCCGGGCCGCGTCGAGCATCAGCAGCAACTCGACCAGGTTCTCCTGGACCGGAGGGACCAGTGGCTGGATCAGGAAGACGTCACGCTCCCGGCAGTTCGCCTGGAGCTGCACCTCCAGGCAGTCGTTGGCGAACCGGGAGACCCGGACCGGGTGCAGGGGGACACCGAGATGGGCACAGATCTCGGCGGCCAGCTCAGGATGGGCACTTCCGCTGAAGACGGCGATGTCACGCACGCTCGCATCCTAGGTTTCCGCCGGCGTCACCGGGTGTTCGCCGAGCCGCGACGACCGGCGGCGGCAGCACGGACCGGGCGTTTACCGGTACGGTGCGGCGGTGACCGAGCAGTACGTCGCCGCCATCGATCAGGGCACCACCTCCTCCCGGTGCATGGTCTTCGACGCCACCGGCACCCCCGTCTCCGTGGCGCAGCGCGAACATCGACAACACTTTCCGCAGCCCGGCTGGGTCGAACACGACGCCGAGGAGATCTGGGCGAACGTGCAGTGGGTGATCCGGGAGGCGCTGGACGGCGCCGGGATCGGCCCCGAGCGGCTCGCCGCGATCGGCATCACGAACCAGCGGGAGACCACCCTGGTCTGGGACCGGCACACCGGCAGCCCGGTCGCCAACGCCATCGTCTGGCAGGACACCCGTACCGGGCCGCTGCTGCGGCAGCTCGACGAGACGTACGGCGAGGAGCGGATCAGGGCCCGTACCGGTTTGCCGCTGGCGACGTACTTCGCCGGACCGAAGCTGATGTGGCTGCTGGCCGAGGTCGACGGGTTACGTGAGCGGGCGGTACACGGTGACGTCCTCTTCGGCACGATGGAGAGCTGGCTGATCTGGAAACTGACCGGTGCGCACGTCACCGACGTGACCAACGCCAGTCGCACCCTGCTGATGGACCTGCGCACCCTGGCCTGGGATCCGGAGCTCGTCGACCTGATGGGGATTCCCCCGGCGATGCTGCCGGAGATCCGCGCGAGCGCCGAGGTCTACGGTACGGCGACCGGACCGCTCGCCGGGGTGCCGGTGGCGAGCGCGCTCGGCGACCAGCAGGCAGCGCTCTTCGGTCAGACCTGCTTCGCCCCGGGCGAGGCGAAGTGCACCTACGGCACCGGCAGCTTCCTCCTGCTCAACACGGGTACCGAGCCGGTGGTCTCCGGGCACGGACTGCTCACCACGGTCGGCTACCGGATCGGCGCCGAGCCGGCGACGTACGCGCTGGAGGGGGCGATCGCGGTCACCGGGTCGCTGGTGCAGTGGCTACGGGACAACCTGGGGCTGATCTCCACCGCGCCCGAGATCGAGGAGCTGGCCCGCAGCGTCGAGGACAACGGCGGCTGTTACGTCGTACCGGCCTTCTCCGGCCTGTTCGCGCCGCACTGGCGGGCGGACGCGCGCGGGGTGATCGTCGGCCTCACCGGTTACATCACCCGGGGGCACCTGGCCCGTGCGGTGCTGGAGGCGTCCGCCTGGCAGACCCGGGAGGTGGTGGACGCGATGAACGCCGACTCGGCGGTGCCGCTCACCCGACTCCGGGTCGACGGCGGCATGACCACCAACGAGCTGCTGATGCGGTTCCTAGCCGACGTACTGGACGTACCGGTGGTCCGGCCGGCGGTGACCGAGACGACCTGTCTGGGTGCCGCGTACGCGGCCGGCCTGGCCGTCGGCTTCTGGCCGGACCTGGAGACGCTTCGGGGCCACTGGCGGCAGGACGCGCGGTGGGAGCCGGCGATGGACCCGGATCACCGGAACCGCGAGCTCCGCAACTGGCGCAAAGCCGTCGACCGCACCCTCAACTGGGTCGAGGACTAACCCCCACCCCCACCCCTCCTCCGTCGTCGATCTAGGGCTAATCCGCCTTGTTGGAGATCAACAAGCGCGCATTCGCCCTAGATCGACGCGGTGGTTCGGGTGCTACGGGGAGCTTGGGGTTGGTTACCAGGTGCGGCCGGTGAGCCGTTCGTAGACGTCGACGTAGCGGGCGCGGGTCGCCTCGACGACCTCCGCCGGCACCTCGGGCGCGGGCTCCTGCTTGTCCCAGCCGGTGCTGACCGCCCAGTCCCGGACGAACTGCTTGCCGAGGGAGAACTGCCCCCGACCCGGCTGGTACGACTCCGCCGGCCAGAAGCGCGACGAGTCGGAGGTGAGCACCTCGTCGGCGAGGACCAGGGTGCCGTCGGGCGCCCAGCCGAACTCGAGCTTGGTGTCGGCCACCAGGATGCCCCGCTCGGCGGCCAGCTCGGCGCCCCGGCAGTAGACGTCGATGGTGATCTGCCGCAATCGCTCGGCGGTCTCCGCGCCCACCTTGTCGACCACGTCGGCGAAGGTGATGAACTCGTCGTGCTCGCCGAGCGGCGCCTTCGTCGTCGGGGTGAAGATCGGCTCGGGCAGGATCGACGCCTCCACCAGGCCACGGGGCAGTTCGATGCCGGAGACCGTGCCGGTGCGCTCGTACTCCTTGAGGCCCAAGCCGGTCAGGTAGCCCCGGGCGATGCACTCGACCTGCACCATCTCCAGCCGCTGGACCCGGATCGCCCGGCCGGCGAACTCCGCCGGTACGTCGGTGGCGGAGATGACGTGGTTCGGCACGATGTCGGCGAGCTGCTCGAACCACCAGAGCGAGAGCGCGGTGAGCAGCTTGCCCTTGTCCGGAATCGGCGTCGGCAGGACCGCGTCGTAGACCGACACCCGATCGGAGGCGACCAGGATCAGATCGTCGCCGTCCGCGTAGACGTCCCGGACCTTGCCGGAGTGCAGAAGTTCCACGGGGCAAGTACATCACGACGGGATGTCCGGCCGGTGCGCCCGTCGCCCCGGTGTGACGCGCCCGGCGCCCCAGGACGGCCGAGACCGCCCGGAACAGGACACGGCCTTCGCCGGTGGCAGGCGGGGCCGCCCGGGACGGCGGCCCCACGTCGTCGCGGGTCAGATCCGGGCGCCGACCTCGATTCCGCCCAACGGGCGCAGGAAGGACGACGACGGAATCGTCCCGGCTGCCGTACGCGGGCCGGTGATCACGCTCCGATCGGTGCTGACCAGTGAGGCGTCGGTCCAGGTACCGCCCAGGTCCCAGGAGTTGCCGGCGCCGGTCGAGGCTCCCATCGTCACCGCCTGCGCGTTGCTCACCGAAAGGTTGCCGGTCAGCGTGGACCGGGAGTCGGCGACATCGAAGCCGGTCCCCCCGTTGTCCCAGGCGGTGTTCCGGTCGAGCCGCATGGCACCGGGGTTGGCGTTGTCGATGAACCCGCCCTGGGCGTTGTCGAAGGCGATGCTGTTGCGGACCTCGTGCCCGGCCGGCAGGTCCTCGTCGCCGCCGCCGAGCTTGAACCCGTTGCCGTCACCGGCGAAGTTCGGGAAACCCCAGCGGTTGACGCCGTTGCCCCAGGCCACCGAGTCCTCGATCAGGATCGGGGAGAGGAACTCCCAGGCGTCGAAGCCGTCGTCGACGTTGTTCCACAGCCGGGCACCCCGGATCACGTTGCCGGTGCCCGAGCCCTCCTTGATCGCCAGCCCGTCCGCGCTCTCCCCGTTCTTGCGCGGGTCACGGTTGCCGTAGCTGTCCAGGTTGAGCACCTGGTTGTTGCTGGCCTCACCCTGGATCTGCAGGCCGGTCTCGTAGTTGTCCCGGGTGACCAGCCGGTCGAAGATGTTGCCGTGGCAGGTACGGCAGTAGACGCCGTACGGCCCGTTGGCGATTTCCAGGCCGACCAGCCGCCAGTACGACGCCGCCATGTGGATCGCGCCGCGCTCCGCGTTGGGGATGCTGCCGTCGAGCGGGGCCGGGGTGTGCGGCATCTGCTCGCCGTCGATCAGGACGGGCTCGTTGCCGTACCGGGTGAGGGTGATCGGGGCGGCGGCGGTTCCGCTGTGCGTGATCCGGATGTTGCTGGTCGGCGCGTAGCTGCCGCCCCGGATCGCGATGGTGTCGCCGGGTTGGGCCAGGTCCACCGCCCGCTGGATGGTCCGTAGTGGATGGTCGAGGGTGCCGGCCGAGGTGTCGTCGCCGAAGGTGGCGACGACCAGGAGGTCGGTCGGCGGCGCGGTGGTCGGCGGCAGGGTCGGCGTGGGTTGGCCGGTCGGGCTGGGTGAGCCGGTCGCGGTCGGTGTCGGGTTCGGCGCCCCGGCCTGTACGTCCACGTCGTCGAAGGAGGCCGTGGCCCGGTACGTCTGCAATCCGATCCGCCCGTTGCCGGCCTGGCTGGCGCCCTCTCCCACCGGTGTCCCGTCGACCCGACCCCGTACCGTCGCACCGTCGGCGGTGATGGTGAGGGTGGCCCAGGCACCCGTCGGTACGGCCACCCGCACCGAGCCGAGCACGGTGACGGTGCCGCCCCGGACGGCCTGCAGTTCGGCCCGGTCGGCGAAGAGCGCCAGCCGGTCGAAGCTGGTCGCACCGGTGGAGCGGGCGGCGACCGCGACGAATCCGCTGGCCGTGCCGTAGCTCACCGGCTTGACCCGGGCCTGGATCTGGTAGCCGGTCCAGTTTGTCGAGCCGCCGAAGACCCGGGACAGTTCCGCTCCGCTGTTGCCCTGACGCAAAGCCCGGGTGCCGTCGGTCACCACCGTCCAGGTGCCACCCGATTTGGACCACCCGTTGGCGTTGCCGTCCTCGAAGTCGTCGCCGAAGAGCGCGGCGGCGGAGGCGGTCGCGGTGACCCCGACCAGCGCGGTCAGCACGGCTGCGAGCAGGGCGACGACGATGACCTGGGGCCGTCGGGTCGGGCTCGGTCGCTGGAGCGCCATCATGGAGTGTCCTTCCGGTACGCGAACCACGAGCGGGAGTACGGACACGAGCGGGAGTCTCGAAGGAAAGCGCTTTCCCCCTCCGGGACGTTACGGATGACTTTTACGTGTGTCAATGGCTCGGCCCCCGCACCGCTCCCCGGTCAGGTGATCTCGACCGGACGGCCGTTGACACCCACCGGGCATTCCTGTGTAAATGTTCCCGGTCCAACCCCATGACCGGCGCCGACAGGAGATGCTGTGCCCGCTGTTTCCCGCATCCCCGGGCGCCGGGTGTCCCGACTGTGGACCGCCGCGGCTCTGGCCATGGTGACGCTGTTGACCAGCTCCCTCACTGCCTGCGGCGGCACCAGGGACACCCCGACCGACGAGGCGATCCGCCTCTCCGTCTTCTGGTGGGGCGGGGAGAAACGCGCCGAACTGACCGAACGGGCCCTGCAGCTCTACTCCTCCCGGCACCCCGAAGTGACCTTCCAGGTCACCTGGCAGGGCAACACCGGCTACTACGAGCGCCTCTCCAACCAGGCCGCCGGCGGCAACGCCCCCGACCTGTTCCAGATCGACGACAACTACCTCACCGAGTACGCCGAGCGGGACATCGTCCTCGACCTCAGCGACTACGTAAGCACCGGCCGGATCGACCTGACCACCCTGCCGCCCAGCCTCGCCCAGTACGGCCAGCTCAACGGCCGCACCATGGGCGTCGCCGCCGCCGAGAACACTCCCGGCCTGATCTACAACCGGAGCCTGCTGAAGCGGCTCGACCTGCCGGAGCCCTATGTCGGGATGCCGTACGACGAGTTCGTCGACTGGGCGGCCGAGGTGACCGAGAGCACCAACGGCAAGATCGCCGGCACCATGGACCCCTCCGCCGACTACAAGGCGCTGTGGCTGTGGCTGCGGGCACAGGGCAAGGAGCTCTACCGGGGACGGCAGCTCGGCTTCACCGAGGCCGACCTCACCCGCTGGTTCGACCTGTGGCGGGACGCCCGTACCGCCGAGGCCACCCCGTCGGCGAAGGTCGTCGCCCAGGCGAACAGCGGTGACGTGACCCGCCAACTCGTCGCCACCGGCAAGGCCGCCACCAGCTTCATGTGGTCCAACCAGCTCCCCGAGCTCCAGAAGCTGACCAAGGACGAACTGGCGGTGGTCAGCTACCCCGGCGCGCCCAAGGCCCAGTGGGCGCGGGCCTCGATGTACTGGGCCGCCTTCCGGGGGACCCGCCACCCCGAGGTCGTCGCCGACGTGATCAACTTCCTGGTCAACGACGTGGAGGCCGGACAGATCCTCGGCACCGAGCGCGGGCTGAGCGCCAACCTGAGCGTCCGCTCGTACGTCGCGGACTCGCTCACGGACGAGAGCATGAAACGCTCGGCGTCCTTCGAGACCTCGATGGTCGACCGGTTCGGGGCCGCCCCGACGCCGCCGCCCCGGGGCCACGCCAAGGTCCGGGCCCTGCTGATCACGGTGGCGGAGAGCGCGCAGGCCGGCAGGGCCACCTCCAAGCAGGCGGCGACCGAGTTCGTCAGCCAGGCGAACGCCGCGCTGGCCGGCGGCTGAGCCGACGCCGACCAGCGCGTGCCCGCTCGGTCACCGACGACCGGAGCGGCGACGGAGCAGCACCACCAGCAACACCACGATCGCCGCCACCGCCACCGCGCAGCAGACCAGTCCGAAGACCCCGAAACCGGCGCCGCCACGACGCCGGACCCGGGTCGCCTCCAGCACGATCTGGCCGGTGCCGGAAGAGGCCCAGGCCGACACCGGTACGAGTACGGCCAGGGTCGCCATGCTGACGACGGCGCCCAGCCTTGCCCACCACTTTCCAAGAGAAGCCATGTCTACATCCTCTGTCCTGCGCGCAACCCGTACGCGCCGCTCGGTCGAATCGGACGCCACCACCCACGGCTACGGGCGCAGGTCCCGTACCGCACGCCAGGCCGGGTCGTAGCGGGAACCCACCCGTACCCGGCCCTGGTCCCACCCACGCACCGCGTCCCGTACCGGCTCGACCACCGAGGCCCCCGCCTCGGCGTACAGGTGGAAGGTCCGGCGCCCGGCGGAGGTCTCGTGCGCGACCAGCGTCGCTTCCCCGGCCGCTGCGGTGATCCGCTCCTCCAGCCGGTCCAGAGCCAGGCCCGCCGCCCCGGTCGGCAGCCCGGTCCCCGGCTCCGCCCGGTACGGCACCACCACCGCCAGGTGGGTGTCGAGCTGCGGCCAGCGGACCGGTTTGAGCGGCTGCCGGATCGCGGCGAGCTGTGGTTGTCCCCCGACCGGGGCACGTTCGAGCGACAGCCAGTTCGTGTCCCGTAGTCGCCGGGCCAACTGGGCCACCACCGCGACCAGTGTCTCGCCCGGCTCGGCCCGGGGAGGCAGCGTCGCGCTCGTCTCGACCACGCCCACCCAGAGTTCGACCGCAACCTCGCCGAGCAGCCAGTCCAGGGCCAGGAACGCCACCCGGAGCCGATCGGGTTCACCGAGTTGGACGAAGTCCGGGTGGTGGACGACCACGTCCACCTCGTACCGGTCGGCGTCGATCCGGCAGGCGAACCGCAGCTCGGGCAGCTTGATCTCATGACCGGCGACGGTCAACGCGGCAGACAGTGAACTCGGGTCAGGCTGCCGGGTCGAGTGGTACTCCCAGGTTCCGTCCGAGGCCGGCGCGGCCCGGCACCAGCGCTCGGCGACCGCCCGCAGCCGGGGCGTCCCGGCGGCCGAGACCACCAGCGAATACCCCGCTCGGGAGCCCTGGGCGAACTCCCACTCCAATTCCTTGTCAATCGCCTTCACCCGGCGGCTGACCTCGGTGACGAGGTCGTCGGACCAGGCGCTGTCAGCGATCGCCACCTCGACCCGGTGACGGGCCCCCGACCACCACCGCCAGAATTCCGCGATCGCCCGATCGGTATTCCTGTGCTGGTTCGAGAACAGCATGGCAACGGAGCGTACGACCGATCAGCACACATGTTGATCGGCCGATCAGTCGGACTCGCCGATATCCGTCGATCGCGCAGGCCGGTGACCCGGCGGCCGCAACTGGTCCTGATCACCGCGGCCGCCTGCGCCCACAACTGGCCTGAACGGATTCGTTACCGGATTCCGCGCTCAGCCGAGCTTCGTCTGATATAGCGCCAACCGGTTCCGCGACTCCTCGGTCGGCGTCTCGGCGTGCAGCTTCTCGACAATCGCGAGGGCCCGCTGCCACTGCCTACGGGCTCGTGCCGGGTCGCCGGCCGCCTGCGCCAACTCGGCCAGGCGGTCGTGCACGCCGGCCTGCGCCAGTCGCGCCCCGAGGTCCCCGGGGTCGAGCGCGACCCGCCGTCGCCACGTCGCCAGCGCCTGGTCGAAGAGCGTACGGGCGAGTGCCGGCTCACCGGCGTCGCTCACCCAGCCGCCCAGGCGCTCACCCGCCCGTGCCAGGTCACGGTGGAACGCGCCGTTGTCCGGGAAGCGGTGCACCAGAGTCTGCGCGATCTCCAGCGACCGTTCGAGATTTCCGCGTACCTCCTGCGGCTCTCCGTTCGCGATGGAGTAGTCGGCCATCCGGCGGAAGGCCGTAGCGAGGTCGCGTTGCCCGTCGATGCTGTCGGGGTCGGCGTCGGCGAGTCGTTCGGCCAACGTGACCGCGCCCACGAAATGCTGCCGGGCGCAGGCGAGGTCCCCGGCGCCGAGATCCATGTCGCCGAGTTGCCAGTAGGAGATGAGCAGCTCGCGCTGGTAGGCGATGCTGCCGGGGTTCGCCTCGGCCAGCCGGTTCACGATCGAGGCCGCCTCCATGATGAGTTCCCGGGCCTGCTCGGACTCGGCGCCGGCGGATCCGATGAGATCGGCCAGAGCGCTCACCGCATCGAGCAGATTCGCCAGCAGGTTCTCGTTCTCCGGGTGGGCCTCCACCAGCGGACGCCAGATGGCCAGCGCCTGCTCGACCAGTTGCCGGGCCTGCGCCGCGTCGTCGCCGGCACGGCACACGGCGGCGAGCGTGACGAGGCCGACGCCCAGGTCGTCGTGGAGTACCGGGTTGTCGGGGTCGGCGTCGACCAGTCGCTGGCGGATCCGCAGCGACTGGTCCGCCGCCTCGCGCGCCGGCCCGATCTCAGCACAGTCGAGTGCCAGTTGAGCGATCTTCTGATAGCTCGTGCCCAGGTTGCGCTGGTACTGGGCGTCTTCCGGGTCAACTTCGCACAAATGAGCGTCGATGCCGAGTGCCTGCTCGTAGTGGTCGCGCGCCTCGGCCATCCGGCCCAGATGGCGCAGCAGCCGCCCCTGGCTGTCCAGGGCGGAACTGAGTTCGATCAGCGCCTCCGGGTCCTGCGGCTCGTTCTCGACCAGGCCGGCGGTCAGGGCGACCACCTCTTCCCCCTTGGCCGCCGCCGCGGCGGTGCTGCCGGTGGCTTCCAGCGCGTCCCGTTCCCGGCGGACCAGTTCGAGGTACGCGACGTGGTCGGTCGGGAAGCCCGGGGTCACCTCGCCGAGGAAGGCCGCGACCGTCAACTCCCCGTCCAGACTCGGCAGCAGTTTCTCGGCGAACATGGCCAGCTCGTCAAACCGGTCGGCGGCCCTGAGGTGGTAGACGGCCTCGGTGAGGTCCTCGAACCCGGCCCGGTTGGCCGCCACGATCCGGTGGCACATCAGGGCGGCCCGGCGGTGCCGGTCGAGGCGCCGCTCGCCCTGGAGGTCCACCAGGGCCTCCCTGACCCAGGACTCCACGAGCACCCCGTCGTCCCTGGAGGTGACCAACGTGAAACCGAGCAGCCGCCCGATGTGCGCGGCCATGGCGGCCCGGTCCTCATCGGAGGGCTCCCGCTCGTGGACGGCGAACGCGAGGTCGTCACCGATCAGGGGTACGCGCGACACCGCGGCCTGGAGCAGCGCCTCGCGTTCGGCCGGGGTCAACAGGTCGAGCAGTTCGCCGAGGAGCATGTCCCGGGCGCCGAGCGCGATCGCCTGTCGGGTCGCCTCGGCCGCGTCGGGAGCCTTCGCCGCCGACCGGGCGAGTTCCACCCGCTCCTGTTCGGCGAGCCGGCGCAGACGCTCGGTCACCTCGGGCAGCCGCGCCGTACCGGCCTTGCCGCGCAGCAGGGCGTCGACGAACTCGAGCAACCGGGGGTGCCCACCGACGGCCTGCACCACCGTGTCACGGTCGGCGGAGGAGAGTTCCCGCAGTGCCGGCAGGCGCAACAGCAGCCGGCCCAGTTCGGCGTCACTCAACCTCGGCACCTCGACGCGGAGCAGCGGCACCGGGCGCGGTATCGGATAGCGACTGGTCACCAGGATCTTGCCGCGCTCCGCCGCGTGGCACAGTTCGCCGAAGACCTCCGCGAATCCCGGATCGAGGAAGTCGTCGCCGCCGACGGTGAGGTTCTGCTCGAAGTCGTCGAAGACGATCAGCAGGCGCTGGTTCCGCAACGCCTCGGTGATCGCCGTCAGCGCGAGTGACTGGTCCTGGTGGTCGCCGACACCCGCCCCGGCCCCGGTGGCGGCGATGTCCTCGATGAGCTGGGGCGGGTTCCACGAACCGCCGTGCACGACGATCGACCACGGGTCCTCGATGTCGTCCCGCAACCGGTCGATCGCCCGACCGACCAGGGCGGTCTTGCCGATGCCACCGACCCCGGTCAGCACCACTCCGTTGACCAACTCGGACTGCCCGCTCGGGGCAACCTCGTCACGAAGGGTCCGCAACACGACCCGCAGCTCCCCGCGCCGACCGACCAGCTCACCGAGGGCCAGCTCCCGTACGCCGACACCGGTGGGTAGCTCGGTCGGGTTGGACAGCGGCTCGGGCCGCGCCACGGCGTCCCAGAGCGGGCCGTCCCCGGTGGCGAACAGGGTCGGCACCGCGTACTCCGGGCGGCTGGACGATTCGGCCCGTACCGCCTCCTCGTACATCTCCGACCGCGCCTCGGCCAACGCCACCGCGACGGAGGTGTTCTCCTCGGCCAGCGTCCGGTAGACGCTCGTGATCAAGCTGGTCGCGTAGCGGTCGGTCACCGTGGTCTGCATCGCGATCACCCGGATGGCGCCGTGCCGCAGCAGGGTCGCCGCGAGGCCCGCGTCGGCGTCGGCCGCGCCACCACAGCTGGAGAGCACGATCAGCGGGACCGGCCGGCCGCCGCGCCGCAGCGCGCGTACCAGATCCTCGGCCTGGACCTCGACCGCGTTACCGTCCCGGTCCTCCAGTTCCACCCCGTACGGCGACCCGTGCGCCGACAGGTGCAGCACGTGGTACGCGTCGCGCCGCAGCGCGTCGGCGATCTCCTGCGGGCCGGCCACCTCGAGGATCGTCACCTCGGCCCGGCCGAGCCCACCGACCACGCTGACGATGGCCTGCATCTCGGCCTCGATGTCCAGTGCCGGGCTCGCGGTGTGTTCGGGGGCGCCCACCGCGACCAGGATCTTCAACGGTCCGGGGGTCGGCGGGTGTACCCGATCCGGCAGGCCGGCCATGGTCCGGGTGAAACGCACGCCCTCGACGGCGGCCAGCACCCGCTGGTCGGTGAGCCGGATCATCTCGAACGGCAGTTCGTGGGCCGGGCCGTCGGCGGTGACCACGACGTCGATGACCGTGCCCTCGGTGGCCTCCGCGACGAGCGTGGTGAGCTGGTCGAGGGAGTCGGCGTCGAACAGCGCCGCCGACAGCCGCTGCCCCAGACGGGCCAGCCGCGCGTCGGCGTCCGGCAGATCCAGCAGCGACCAGACCTCGTCCCGACCGAACGGCAGCGGTTCGTCCCGTTCGCAGAGCAGTGTTCCGGCGAGCGTCGCGGTGCTGCGGACCCGGCTCTGCGCCACGCTCACCTCCAGGCACAGCTCGTGCCGGGGAGTGGAATCCACCGTCCCGCACCGCCGGTGGAGTTCCGCGACCAGGGCGGCGACTCCGCGCCTGCTCAGCGTGCGGAGCCGGTGCCGGGTGCCGGTGTGGCCGGACAGGATGGCCGGCAGGTCACGTACAGTGCCGCCGGGCAGCACCACCGGCAGCACCACGGCGGCCTTCTCCGCGTCGTCGAGCATGTCCCCGATCGCTCGGGCGGCCCGCCACAGATCCGGGTCGGCGTCGGCCGGGTCGGCGGCGGCCGCGACCTCACGGTAGAGCGGCGAGCCGATGAGTACGACCAGATCCGGGCCGTCCAGTTCCAGACCGGCCAACTCGGCCGGCGTGGGCAACTCGACGTCCAGACCCCCGGCCCGCAGGAGGATCCAGAGGTCCCGCACGGCGTCGACGTGCACCGCGTCGTCGGGGGCGTACGAGATCAGAATTCGGCCGGCTCCGCTTGTCATGCGCAACATGATGGCAGGACTGTCGATCTTGGATGATCTCGGTGCGGCGGCACCGAAAGAGGCCGAACCCGAACGGATTAGCCAGATAACCGGCGCCACCGGCAGGGCCCTGTATAGCCTCGCGGTGTCGACCCGAATTCGATTCACCTTCACCCAGCCATCGCCTTCGTCTCCGTCGACCAGGCCCACCGGCTGCCACGGAGGGAAGTCTCGTGCCCGAATGGCGACTGTTGAACCGGCCATCAGCGACCCGGCTCCGACCACCGACCCGCAGGACCAGGGCACGGACGGCCCGCACGGCGGCCGACGGCCCCGCCTCCGCCGGCACCGGTCCGCTGGCCGGGCTCACCAGCGTGCAGCGGTCGATCCTGCGCGCGCTGGCGTTCAGCGCGACGCCGGGCGAGCTCTGGTTCGTCGAACGGATGGTGCGGCGGTCCGGGCCCGCACTTGAGGCGAACATCGAGATGCTCATCGCGTACGACCTGCTGCACGACTCCGATGGCGGGCTGCGCCTGCGCTCGCCCGCCGTACGGCGGGCGGTGCTCCGGGCCACCCCGCCATCGCTGCGGGGCGCGATACACGTACGGGCGGCGGCGGTGCTGGCCCACCCGTCGCCGACGCTCGCCGCCGGTCACCTGTTACGGGCGCTGGTCGAAACGACCGGGCCGGAGCACCCCGGCACCGGTACGGGACGCCTCGACCTCGCCCTGGTGAGCCGGCTCGCGGTCGATCCGGCGGTGGACCCCTCCGTCGCCGCTGACCTGCTGCTCGCCGTCCATGTCCGGTACGGCCCCACGCTCGCTCCGGAGCACCACCGGAGCCTGCTGCCGGCGCTCGTCGACCATCTGATGCTGGCCGGGCGAGCCGAACAGGCTATGGCGGTGCTGACCGAGGAGATCGCGGCCGACCGGGACGGCCCAGAGCAACGCGCGATCCTGCTCGGTCGCCTGGGCGCCTGGCACGCCACCGGGCGTCCCTCCCTCGCCCTGGCGTACCTGCACCGGGCGCTGGCCCAGGAACGGACCCAGCCGATCCACCGGGCGTGGCTGCTGACCACCCTGGCGGCGATCGTCGCCCCGCTCGGTCAGCCGGCCGTGGCGGAACTGCTCGGCGAGGCGGAACAGGCCGAACGGGAGACACCGGCGCCCGGCGGCGCGGTACGCCTGGCGCTCGCGCGGTCCGGGGTCGCGCTGGGCCGGGGCGACCTGCGGGCCGCCCGACGGCTGTTGGGGCAGGCCGACCCGCACGCGCCGGACTCCCGAGGCCCGGCGGCCCTGCTCCGGGTCGACCGGATCGCGACGCAGCTCGCGTTCGGCGAGTTCGACCACGCGCGCATCTCGCTCGCCGCCGCCACCGCCGAGATCGACCGGCTCGGCGCGGTGGTCGAGCCGATGCTGACCGCGCTCGACTGCCTGCTCCGGCTCAGCGTGGGAGAGCTGCCGGAGGCCGAGGCGCGGGCCGGGCTCGCGCTCCATCCGCGCGCCGAGCGCCGACTGCCCGACGAGGTACGCCTGGAGCTGCTCTCGGTGCTGGTCGAGGTACTGATCCGCCGGGGCCGACCGGACCGGGCGCGATCCCTGCTCGACGCGGAGCGGCCGGTCAGCGGGTGGCCGGACCGGATGCAGTGGATCCGGCTCGGCTGCGCGGCGGCGATGGACCCTGAGCCGGTACGCCACCTCGAACTGCTCTGCTCCTCCGCCGAGGCACTCGACCACTCGCTCACTCAACTGGTCCGGCTGCCGCACCGGGGAACCGTGCTGGTGCGGGCCTTGCTCCGGGCCGGCGAGCCCGCGCTGGCGCGTACCGTCGCCGGGCATCTGGGCACCGTTGCCGAGCAGGTCGACAACCCGCTCTGGTGGGGCATCGCCGGGCACGCCACCGGGCTGGTGGAGGGGGATCCCGCGACGGTACGCGAGGCGGTGGCGCGGCTGCGTACCACCACCGCCCGACCGGCGCTCGCCGACGCGTTGCTCGACCTGGCCCGGTCACCCGAGGTGCCCCCGGCCGAGGCCGCCGCCGCGGCGCAGGAGTCCGCCGCGCTCTACGGCCGGATCGGCGCCACCGGCGACCAGGGGCTCGCCCAACGGCACCAACGGGTCCTCGACGGGCAGTCTTCCCGATCCGCCCGGCCCCGGACCGGTCTCGACTCGCTGACCGGCGGCGAGGTACGGGTGGCAGCGCTGCTGGCCGGCGGGGCGACCAAACGGGAGGCGGCGGCCCAGCTCTTCGTCTCGTTCCACACGGTCGACAGTCACCTGCGGGCGATCTACGCCAAGCTCGGCATCCGCAGCCGGCTGGAACTGGCCCGGATCTGGGACGACGAATCCGCTGATCCGCCGGCCTGAACGGCGACCCGCCGGCCGGGTGGTTTCGACGCGACGGGCGCCCCAACCCGCTGGGGACGCCCGCCGTACGGTCTCGCGGTCAGCGTACGACCGGCTGTTTTGTCTTCGGTAGTGCCTCGATCATCTCGCGCGGCAGGTTGAGCGTGTCGGCGGTGATCTGCGGCGGCGTGTTCGCCATCCACTGGGCCAACGAGATGTCCTCGAAGCGAGGGTTACGGAACATCTCCAGGAACCGTAACGGTTGGTCGCCGAGGTTCTCGATGTAGTGGCCGTACGCGAAGGGCACGTACCCAACATCGCCCGCCTGGTAGTTGAACGTACGGTTCAGACCGGTGCTGGCGAACACCCCCATCCGCCCGAAGCCGGAGATGTAGTACTGCCACTCGTCGTCGGTCGGGTGCCAGTGCAGTTCACGCATGCCGCCCGGCTCGATCTCCACCAGTGCCGCCGAGATGGTGTTCGCGGCGGCGAAGTTGGTCTGGTCGACGATCCGTACGGAGCCACCCTTGAACCGTTGTGGCGCCTGCGCGTGCATCCGGTGTTTGAACGTACGGGGCACGTCGCCGGTCGGGCTGACCACCTTGTCGGCACTCAGGGCAGGGGGCACCTCGCCGCTGAAGATGTACTTCTCCCGCTCGGGCAGGTTCTCCAACTGGTCCACGGTCCAGCCGAAGTTCTTCGCCAGCACCTCTTTCGGTACGTGCGCGAAGAAGTCGCTGATCAGGAAGGTGCCGTTCTCCGAGGAGGCGCCGTCATCGAAGACGAGCAGGAACTCCACTCCCTCGGCGAGTGCCTGGATGTGGTGCGGTACGCCCTTCGGGAAGAACCACAGGTCGCCTTCCTGGACGTCGTCGAGGAAGTTGCGTCCCTCGTGGTCGACGGCGCTGATCCGGCAGCTGCCGGCGAGCACGTACGCCCACTCGGACTGCTGGTGCCAGTGCAGTTCCCGGTACGCCCCGGGTTCGAGCCTCATGTCGACGCCGGAGAGCTGGGTGGCGATCGGCAGCTCGCGCTGGGTCACCTCGCGGGTCCAACCACCCTTTTCCAGCCGGGTGTGCGCCATGGAGAAGGAGAACTTCAGGTTCGGCACGGTGCCGCTGTCGGTGGTCGGCGGTACCAACAGGTCCGGGTTCTGCCGGTCCAGCCCCACGTTGCGTGGACCGGGGTCGGATCCGCCCTGGTCACCTCGGCTGGGCTGGGGTACGTCCTGACGAGCGGAGTCGGGCATCGGGCTTCGTCCTCTCGGTTCGGTGCCGCACGGGTTGCGGCCGGGATGGCAGGCACAGCAGGGCCCGGACCAGTCGTGGTCCCCCCAGTAGGCCGGCAGCCACGACGATCGCGGCGGTGGTCAGCAGGAGCACGCCAACGGCCCACCAGGAGATACCGGCACCGGCACCGGCGGCGGCGAGCGCGACGAAGGCCGCGAGCTTGGCCCGGGTACGGGCGAGCGGCATATCACTGGTCACCACCCGATCGTGGCCGGCTCGACCGGGTGAACACATCGCGCGTTCGCGGGGGATTTACCCGATTCGCCGTTTGTCGTCAACGACCCCGCGCCCTGGTCGGTGACCCAGCTCCCAGGGTTGGCGTCACCTACGACACCCGGCCGGAACCGGCGATACAGTCAGAACACCTCGGCTTCGGCCGACGCCCGCGGGCTTCTCGACACCAACACCGATCCCGCCGCCGGCTCCTCGTGTCGGTCAGGGAGCACGGAGGTACGCGTGAAAACGGGAGACAGTGGCGAGAACTTCGCTCTGGTGGTCGGCGCGACCGGGATCTCCGGTCGTGCCCTGTGCCGGGAACTCGCCGAACGGGGGTGGCGGGTCGCCGGCCTGTCCCGACGTGCCCCGGCCGCCCCTCTTGACGGCGTCGAGACCGTGCGGGCCGATCTGACGGACGTGGAGTCCGTGCGGTCAGCCCTGGCCGGGCTGGACCTCACCCACGTGTTCTTCACCGCGTGGAGCCGCATGGCGACAGAGGCGGAGAACATCCTGGTCAACTCCGCCATGGTGCGGCACGTCCTGGACGTCACAGGACCGTCGGGACACGTACGCCACGTGGCGCTGGTCACCGGCCTCAAGCATTACCTGGGACCGTTCGAGGCGTACGCCACCGGGGAGACCCGCGACACGCCCTTCCACGAGGAAGAGCCCCGCCTACCGGCGCCGAACTTCTACTACGCCCAGGAGGACGAGCTGTGGAAGGCCGCCGAGCGGTACCGGTTCACCTGGAGCGTGCACCGCTCACACACGATCATCGGGCATGCCGTCGGCAACGCCATGAACATGGGAACGACCCTGGCCGTCCAGGCAGCTCTCTGCCGCGCCGAGGGCAGACCCTTCGTCTTCCCCGGTAACGAGGTGCAATGGAACGGTGTCACGGACATGACCGACGCCGGACTGCTGGCGCGCCAGATGATCTGGGCGGCCACGACCGGCGATCTGCCGAGCCAGGCGTACAACACCGCGAACGGAGATCTCTTCCGTTGGCGCTGGATGTGGCCACGGATCGCGGAGCTGCTCGACGTCGAGCCGGAAGGCTACCTGGCTCGGCCGCGACCGCTTGAGGAGCAGATGTCCGGCGCAGCTGACACCTGGCGCCGACTGGCCGAGCGCGAACACCTTGCCGAGCCCGACATCACACGTGTCGCTTCCTGGTGGCACACCGACAGTGACCTGAACAGACCGATCGAGTGCTTCACGGACATGACGCGCAGCCGGAGCGCGGGATTCACCGACTACGTCCACACCCTCAGCTCGTTCGCCAACCTGTTCGACACACTCCGGCGGGACCGTGTCATCCCCAGTTGAGCCGGCGGGCCGGCGGCACCGGGTCGCCTTCACCGCTCACGATCGCCCGGATACCGCGAAGTGCCACGTCGGACGATCCGCTTTCCACCTATTGCCGGTCGAACAGGCAAGAACCCGCCTCCCGTTTCGGGAGGCGGGTTCTTTTCTTTGTAGCGGGGACAGGATTTGAACCTGCGACCTCTGGGTTATGAGCCCCGTCCAGGGTTCAAACCCCTGAGCGTCGAGCGTCTATTTTCCCAGCTCAGGCATGGTTTTTCGTGATCTCTGATGGCGCCTCATGTTGCCCTGTAGTGGGACGTCTGCCCGGACCACGCCCGGATGGGGATCTTGCCGCGAGCGCCACCCGCATATGATCTTGAAACGGATGTGACTGTCGACACAGCCCCCACCCATCGAGGGATACTGATCGCAGGCGTCCACCCGATGAGGGTAGTAGCACTCGGTGGGGTTGTTGCGCGACGACCTAGCGCGGCCCGGGTGGAGGTTGCCTCGGTCTAGCCGTATCTACCTGGGCACCTGAGTCCGCACGCCGACCTGTGGTGTTGGTTTTCATCAAGGAAGACCGACCGACCGGCGGGTCGTCGCAGGACATCGAGTCGTTGGCACCAGTGAACACGTGAGCCATCGATACGGTCGGCGGCGACCAGGGCGAGGTGGGCGATGCTCAGGAGGATCCCGCTGGCCCTGGTGGGCCTGGTAACCCTTGCACTGCTCACCGTGGGCGGGTCCGCGACGATGGTGACGGGCAGCGGAAGCATCCCGGGGCCGGCAGCGTGCGGCCCGGAGCACCAGCCGGAGCGGGCGCCACACAGCTTCGTCCAGAGAGCCAAGGACTACACCAGGACGGATCTCCTCGTGGAGAGCGACGCGGTCATCCGGGCGTCGGCGATCGACTCGACACCCAAGGTCGAATATCCGTGGCCGCCCGAGCCGGAGGCACCCTCGATGCGGTACACGCTGACGACGGTCAGGGTCTTGGAGGTGTTGTGGGTCGCTCCGGCACCCCGTACCAGCCGTAAGGGTGAGGTACGCGTGGCCGGCAGGATGCCCCTGACGCAGGCGTCCGCGGAAATGGCTCGGGATCCGGGACTGGCGCCACTGCTCAACCCTGCGTGTGAATATTTGATCTACGTCGTGCGGAACAGCGACCCGAGAAGGGGTGCGCCCCCGGCTCTCGGCTGGCATATCACCGGAGGCCAAGGTGTCTACCGGCTCGACGCTGGCCCAACCGGTTCACCCCGGTACGTGTTCTCGGGAGGTGGAGAGCCTCCTCTACCTTCGGTCCTGGAGGTAGCCGCCGTACGTTCGCGTACCTTCCTCGACTGATAGGAAGCGTCCCGGCTCCCGGTGATGAGCAAAGCCGGGACCGCGGACGAGGCGAAATCCGTATCGGCGGCGGAGCCGGTGTTTGCGGAGGCTGAGGTCGGCCCCGCCGCCAGCCGACACGGCTCGAAGTGCACACCCTGGGCACGTCAGCCCATCCCCAGCGATCGACCATCTTGCTGACTATCGGATCTCGGGAGGTGCCCCGACGATAACCGTGCGTGACGGATCTCCCCGAGTGTCGCGAGCCGCTCGCTTCCGGATCTGGCACCCCTCTGTGTCAAGAGGCGGCGAGGAGCGGTGTTCTAGGCTGGGGTTCGGCGGGTCCGGGAAGTGACTGTTCCGAAGTGTCGACCATGGGGATTGGGTCGGCCGCGCTGGATTGAAGAGTCGTCCCCACGTGTCCTCCCGGGCCCGTCCTCGCCGATGCGGCGTCTTTGATCATCTGCTTGTAGACGACGTCGGACAGGCGTCGTTTCAGGCAGCGTATGGCCTCCATCGGGGTCTTGCCCGCGGCGAGTTTGCGCCGGTAGTACGCGCGACCTTCGGTGTCGTGCCGCATCTGGACGATGGCCATGATGTGCAGGACCCGGTTGATGCGCCGGTTCCCGGCCCGGGACAGTCGATGGCGTTTCTGGTCGCCGGACGAGGCGTCCAGAGGCGCGGTGCCGTTCCAGGCGGCGAAGTGGCCACGGGTCGCGAACCGGCTGACGTCACCGACGTCGCCGATCAGCCGGGCGGCGCCGGACGGGCCGATGCCGTTGAGGTCCTGCAGACCACTGCCGGTGGCGGCGACGAGTTCGCTGAGCTCCTTGTTCGCGGCCTTGATTTTCTTGTCGACCTGGGCCAGCTCGGTGATGAGTTCTGACGTGAGTCGCCGGCGGGTGGATCCGACCAGGTCACGGGGTCGGACCGTGTTGAGTAGTGTCCGGGCCTGCGGGGCGGACAGGAACGTCTTCGCCCCGCCGGGCACCAGTTCCAGGAGCAACTTGTGAATGCGGTTGAGTAGGTCTGTACGGGCATGACCAAGACCATCGCGACGGTCGACCAGTAGTCGCAGCGCGATGGTCGCGTCGTCGACGGCCACCTCCCGTAAGCCCTTGGCGCGTAACGCCGCGACGGCCACGCTGTGGGCGTCGACCGGGTCGGTCTTGCGGCCCTGACCGGTGTCGAAGACCCGGGCCCGCGCGGACAGCTTCGCCGGCACGTCGATCACAGTCTCCCCGTCGGCTACGAGGCGTTGAGCGATGTGCCGGCCGATGCCGCTGCAGCCCTCGACCGCCCAAACACGGTCCTTGTGCTGTCGGCCGACCTTGAGCATCGCCTGGTAGCCATCACGGTCGGTGGCGAATCTGCCTTGGGCAAGGATCTGCTCGCGGTCGTTGATGATCTCAATAGTCGCGGACCGCTTGTGCGGATCCATGCCGATGATGACGCGTCCCACGCTCGTCCTCCTCGATCAAACCGGGCTGAATCCGGCGAGGAGGGCAGCGCTACTTCGAGCTGGGCAGACCCCTCTTGAGCCTCTCCGCGCCACGGTGACCGGCAGGACGCATGCCAAATGAGAGCCACACCAACTCGCGGTGGGCAGCCGATGAGAGAGCTACCCCGCCGGTCACCTCGACCAAGCCTGGCCTGGCTGCGGTCGTAGCACCAGTACATAAGTAGCCGATGAGAGTTCATCAGCGCGCTGTGTACGACAGGATCGCCAGCAGCACCATACTTCACGCCATCGAGGAAGTCGTTCATCGGTTCAGAAAGGTGCTGCCCGCATCCGGGAGAGGGAAGTGCAGCGTCACGCACAGCCCGCTGCCGTCGCGCGGGGTTAGGCGGATCCGGCCCCGATGGGCCAGGACGATCGCGTGCACGATGGCCAGCCCGAGCCCTACGCCCTGGCCGCCGGTGCGGCCGCCCTCGGCGCGCACGAACGGCTCGAGCAGGTGCTCGGCCTGGCCTGGAGCGATCACCGGGCCGCCGTTGGAGATGCGCAGGAACGCCTTGCTGCCCTCGACCCCGGTCTCCACCTTGATCTCGTCGTCGGGATCGTTGTGGCGCCAGGCATTGTCTACGAGGTTGGCTACCATCATCTCCAGCAGCACCGGGTCGCCGACCACGGGGGCTGGCCGCAGGTTTGACTGGTCTGGGACCCTGACAAGATCCGACAGGTCGACCAGGCGCCGCCGTCCTGTCGCTGCCTGGCTGTGTGCCAGTGCGAGCAGCCCGTCGAGTGTGCGCTGGCTCTTGCCGATCGCGGTCCGAATGTCCTGCGCCATCGTGATCAGCTCATCTCGGCTGGGTTCGCCGTCGAGGGTGACGTCGATCGCGGTGCGCATCGTGGTCAGCGGGGTTCGCAGCTCGTGCGCGGCGTTGGCGGTGAACAGCTTCTGGCTGGCCACCCCGGCCTGGATCCGGTCGAGCATGCCGTTGACCGTCGCGGCGAGCGCGGCCAGCTCGTCGCGGGGCTCGTTGACCGGAACCCGCTCGGAGAGGTTCTCCGCCGAAAGGCGCTGCGCGGTGGCGGAGATGGCGCGGATCGGGCGCAGCACCCGCCCCGCCACCAGCCAGCCCAGCAGCGCCGCGAGCGCGGTCACCACGGCGAGCGCGGTCAGCGCCTGGATCAGCAGCTCGTGCAGGGTCGCGCCCCGCAACCGGTCCAGATCCGGCAGCAGGTCCTCCGGGCGCGGGGCGGTCTGGACCGTGCCGTCTGGGCCCCGAAGGTCGATGCGCACCAACCGTTGCCCGAGACGGTGCCGCATGAACAGGTACGTCAACCCGGTCAGGACGAGTCCTGCGGCGAGCACGAGTCCGGTGTAGAGGACGGTGAGCCGGGCGCGGGCGGTAAGCGTGAGCTTCACGGGATCATCCGGTATCCGGCGCCGGTCACCGTCTCGATGGGCGGGGGATCGCCCAGCTTGCGGCGCAGCGTCCCGATCGTGATACGGATGGCGTTGGTGAACGGGTCGGCGTGCTCGTCCCACACCTTCTCCAGCAACGTCTCCGCGCTGACGACATCGCCGCCCGCCGCTAGCAGTTCCTCCAGGACGCCAAACTCCTTGGGGGTCAAGGAAAGCAGCCGCCCGGCCCGCTCGGCGGCGCGGCGCGCCGGGTCGAGCACCACGTCCGCGTGGCGCAGCACGGGAGGGCGCGCCGGGGTGCTGCGCCGGGCCAGCGCACGCACCCGCGCCACCAGCTCCGAGAAGGCGAACGGCTTGCCCAGGTAGTCATCCGCGCCCAGGCTCAGGCCGCCCACCCGGTCCTCGACCGTGCCGGACGCGGTCAGCATCAGGATCCGGGCGGTGCCGTCCTGCGCGAGCCACCGGCACACCGAATCCCCGTGCAGCACCGGCAGATCGCGGTCGAGCACCACCACGTCGTAGGCGGTCAGCTCGCACTTGTCGAGCGCGGACCGGCCGTCGAACGCCACGTCGACGGCGAACCCGTGCTTGCGCAGCCCGACCGCGACATAACCGGCCAGCGGCTGCTCATCCTCCACCAGCAGCACCCGCACTGGACAAGTATGCGCGAGCCCACCTATGGATCACGTATGGTCGCTCGATCGGCCCGCCATACGCGCCCACCGGTAGACCTATGGCTCATGACCACTACACGAAGAACGATCCTCTCGCTCGCCGGCGCGGCACCGCTGGCCCTGGCGATCGGGAACCCGGCCGGAGCGGACCCGGGTTACGCAAAGGTGCCCGATGGCCTCAAACCGGGTGGGGAGCTTGACAAATTCGTCGCCGAGCTGGCGGTCAAGGACGAGTTCTCCGGCTCGCTGCTGCTCACCCACCGCGGGCGGCGAGTGCTCAGCCGGTCATACGGCATGGCCAACAAAGCGCTGGGCATTCCCAACGGGCCCGACACCATCTTCGCCCTCGCCTCGGTGACCAAGGTGCTCACCGCGTTGAGCGTGGTACAGCTCGTGGAGCGGGGGAAGCTCTCCCTCGGCGCCAAGCTCGGCCCGCTCCTCGACGGTTTCGCGCCCGAGGTCGGGGAGGCGGTGACCGTCCACCACCTGCTCACGCATACGTCCGGGCTGGGCGATTTCCACATGGTGCCCGGATTCTGGGAGACCGCACGCACCTGGAGCAGCGCCCAGCAGGTCATGGACGGGATCACGCAGATCATCCGGGGGATGCCGGTGACGTTCCCCGCCGGGGCCTCACACGCCTACAGCAATGCCGGATTCCACCTGCTCGGGGCGATCGTGGCGAAGGTATCCGGGCTGTCCTACTACGACTATGTGCGGCGAAACGTCTTCCGGCCCGCCGGGATGAGCAGCTCGGACTTCTACACCAAACCGCAGTGGCTCACCGATCCCCGGATCGCCCATCCCTACACCAGGCCGGAGTCGGGCAAGCAAGTCGATGACATCGACAGCCGTTACTTCATTGGGACCCCGGCCGGCGAGGCCTTCTGCACCTGCGCCGACCTTGACCGCTTCACCCAAGCGCTGCTGGGCGGCAAGCTGATCGATGCGCCATTCCTCCAGCTCTACGCCAGTGGAAAGGTGCCGATGCCGCCGCCACCCGGGACGCCGCCGCTGCCGGGACCGCCGCCGGTGACACTGCAGTGCTACGGCCCGATCGGAACAGTCGCCAGCGGTCAATGGACCTTCGGCCACGGCGGCGGATCCCCCGGAATCTCCACCAACCTCGAGATCTTTCCCGACAGCCGATGGACCTCCGTGGTGCTCGGCAACTACGACCCGCCCGCCGCGCTACCCATCGCCAGAATGGCCCGGCAGTTGATCACTGGGCAGAGTTAGATCCATGTCACGCCTGATGTCGTCAGCGTTGTGCCTTCGACATCAGGCGTGACACCGATCAAGAGACATCAATTACTTCCGTCGCTACTCCCGCCGCGTCGACAGCGAGTACGAAGCGGCACATCCGGGCGCGACCGCCGCACTCTTCTGCCGCAGATAGCGCGCGGCCCGTCGGCTCCGTCGGCGGTGACCTCGCTGTGCAGGGTGACGTCCTGGACTTCGATGCCGGGCCGTTGTTCGATGCTGTCTGCGATGCGGCGCAGCAGTGCCGGGACACTGTCTTGGCCGCGGCCTGCCGGATTGGCCTGTGAAGCCGCGACTCGGCCCGCCCGTTCACCTCCGCCCTTCGGCGCCGGATGCAGCGACTGGCGGCGGGCGGTACGGACGAAGATAGGGGCGGTGAGGTGACATCCGGGATCTGTGGGGATCGGGCGGCCGGCGGTGCGCGGATAATGGGGGGATGAAGCGAGAGGTTCGCCTGATGCGGTTGGCCGGGACGCGCGCCGACGGTGCGGTGGCGACGGGCGCGGCGGCTACAGGCGCGCGGGCTGCGGGGGCGGCGTCGCTCGGCGCCCTGGCCGTCGGGGCGCTGGCCGTCGGGGCCGTGGCCGTTGGGGTGCTGGTCATCGGGCGGTTAGCTATCCGCCGGGCGGTGGTGCGGGAGCTGCGCGTCGGCCGTTTGGAGATCGACGAGCTGGTGGTGCGGAGCCGACCCGCTGCCGAGGGATAACCCCCTCGCGCAGTGGACGAGTCCGCATCTAGCCGCGATCCACGCTCATCCTTCCGACCTCCTGTGACCCAACGTAGTTAGATCAGGCAGCCGTCCTGGTGGCCGACGGCAGTCCTCGATGCACCCGACGTCGATGCGGCGACTTGTGGATCTTTGTAGCTCATCGTGTACCTGGCTCTGCACTCCAAGCCGTACCCCCGACACCAGGAACTGCTGCGCGCCGACCAGCCCAACCTGCTTCAGCCGGGCTTGGCTCGTCGCCGTGGTGGCTGCCGTTCCCGTCGCGTCCCGCACCATGCCCGGCCCGGACCGACGCGCAAGGGAGCCCGGCTCTCGCGACCCTCGCAGCGGCGGTGGACGGTGTCGGTGTCGCCGGTCGCGAGCCCGGTCTCGGTTCCCTTGCGCGCCCGGTCCTCGGGCCGGGCTTTGGTTGGGAACGCGCCGGGCGGCAGCAGCCCACGGGACGGTCATCGTACGTTCAGGTGTCGGTGCCCGAGCGGGTGTGTCGCGGCGTCGAAGAACATGACCCGGTGCCGGTCGTGAAACAGGTCGGTGAGTTCGGCGATGCGTCGCTGTTGCCTGCGGGCGCCCGCGTCTGCACGCATCGAGATCGCGATGCGCCGGGCCGGTCCGTTGTCGATGGCGTCGACGATGTGCTGGTCTTGTGGGCTGAGGCTGGAGCCGAAGATGACCAGGTCGTCGTGGTCGAGGGCGAGTTGGCGTAGGGCGAAGGAGAGGTAGTCGCTGCGGCGGATGGCTCGGAGTTTGTCGGCGCTGGTTCCTTCGCTGACGAGCAGGGCTTGCCGTTCGGGGTGGTCGAGGTAGCGCTTCTCCAGGTCGAGGAGTCTGCCGCCGTCTTCGTGTTCCCACTTGCCGGTGGTGCCGGTGCGTTCGTCCTGCCAGAGGTGCAGGCCGCCGTGCAGGTGCAGCAGTTGGGTGCGGCCGAGGAAACGCGCAGGGGTTGTCAGGTCGAAGGTGAGCGGTTGGTTGCGGTCGCCGCCGCGGGAGAAGAAGTCGGTGACCTCGGCCCGCTGGCGGCAGGTCATGAGGCTCCAGTAGCCAAGCAGGTCGTAGTTGGTGGTGAAGACTCGCCGGTAGTTGAGCAGTTCCCCGGCGATCGCCCGCAGAGTCTTCTCGGGGATCTCGTCGTGGCGGATGTGGGTGGCGTTGACGGCTGCGAACAGTGCTTCGCGGATGTTGGCGTATTCGGCGTCGATCAGTCGTTGGCCGTTGCGGGGGCTGCCGAGGGTCGCGCCGACGCGGCGGGCGGCGCCGAGGAGTTGCAGGACGAGTTCGAAGTTGGTGGTGTCGAATTCGGCGAAGAGCTGGGCTGCGGCGATGGAGAGGTCGGCTTCTTCGTAGAGGCTGTTGTAGGAGAAGCCGGTGCAGATGTTGATTGATGTGCCGTTGCCGAGGAACAGGGTGTTCCAGTCGCCGGGCAGGGTGGCGAAGTGCGGCAGGGTGGTCATGGCTGTTCTCCCGTGCGGTGGTCCTGTGGTCGTCCGCGTCGCTCCACCCGCTTATGGGCGGTGGGGCGCGTGTTACGGTGGCCGGGCGGACCTGCCCCACGCTCGTGGATGTGCAGGTCCTGCTGTTTTCCCGCCGTCGTCCGGGTGGCGGCCCGGGGTGGTGCTAGAGCGCGAGTGGGCCGTGCGGGTCGAGGGGGCCGAGGGTGCGCGGGTACCAGTTCCAGAAGCGTCGTTTGGTGGGCTTGCGCAGGATTGACTGGTAGGCGCTCCATGCGGCGAAGTCGGCCATTTGGACCCATTGGTCGTGTTCGGCGGAGCGGAAGACGGGGGCTTCGATGAGCCCGCGGGTGTCCGGGTGGAGTTCGCGGTGTGCGCCTGCGTAGCGGTGGTCGCTGCCGTCGCCGTCCATGAAGATCATTCCCATGTGGCCGGTCCGGTGGAGTTCGCCGTCGAGGTGGTTGACCAGTGCCCGGTACAACTCGCGTTTGGCTTCGCTGGGGTGTCCGCCGTGGCGGTAGACGGTGCCGACGGTCAGTCCCCGGATCGCGGCGATGACGTCGAGGCCGTCGCGGACGATGGTCAGTCCGTGGGTGCGGACGCTGAAGTCCGGGTTCAGTGATGGTCGGCTTCGGCCGCTGGTGAGGTCGGTGGCGTGGAGGCGGGCGCCGGGTGGGATGCGGTGTCGGGCGTAGAGGTCGGCGCGGAACCGCAGCCACTGCTGTTGGGCCGCGGCCCAGCTTTCCGGGGCGAGGGCGAGCCAGGTGAAGGTGGTGTAGCCGGTGTCGGCTGATCCTGAGTCGTCGATGTAGTGCAGACGGAACCGGGTGTGGCAATTCATCGGGCTCTCCAGGCGAGGGGTCGACGTGGGTCAGCGGGGTAGGCACTGGGTTTCGAGCCAGTGGTCGACGTCGGCCTTGCGGTACCGGTTGTAGCGCCCGACTTTGTAATATTTGGGGCCTTTACGCTGGTGGTTGAGGAAGTAGAGGGTTTGCTCCTCGATGCCCAGGTAGCGGGCTGTTTGTTCGTGGGTCCACATCTTCGACTCGTCCATCATCCACTCCGTGCTGTCATTGAGACGGCAGACTGACCTGCGCCTCTGTCGCTTAGGACGCAGACTTTGCACGAGGGGCTTGCGTGCTGTCAAGGGGACGAGTAATACTGTCTCCATGACAGCACGCGATGCGGATGAGGCGCCTGCCCAGGTGACTGCGCCCATCAGTCCGGGGGCACTGATCATCGGCCGGCTCAAGGACGGCCGAGCCCGACTGGGCGGGATCAGCACCTACCAGCTGGCCGACCGGCTCGCCGCGATGACCGGCGGCGGGACGAAGCTCAGCGCCAACGTGCTCCAGAACCTGGAAGCGGGGCGCCGGCAGCAGGCGGTCACCGTCGAGGAGATGCTTCTGCTGTCCCTCGCCCTCGGCGTGCCGCCGGAGTTCTTCCTCGCCCCGCCGGAAGGTGACCGGGTCCAACTCGCGCCCGCCGTGGTCATCGACTCCGAGGCGTTCCTGGCGTGGGTACGCGGCCGCCAGCCCCTCCCCCTCACCGACTCGACCCAGTACGAGCAGGTCAGCGCCGAAGTGCTGGGCGACACCGGGTCGACAACCAACGCTGATCTGAAATCCGAGTTCCTCCGCAACGCGGCAGGAATGCTCGACGACTTCCTCGCCGACAGCGACCAGATCATCCGGCAGACCCGCGGCCAGGTCCGCGACCTGCTGCAAGACCTGCGCACCGCAGTCGACGGCGAGACCAGCCGCGAGGACCTGCTGAAGACGATCGACAGCTACCTCGCCCGGCTACCCGCCAGCTAACCCCTCACCCCACCCGCCTGACCCTGTGACGCCCTGCGGGCACACGGGGCGATGACCCACATCCTCATGCAGCCCGGACGGTCCTGACCGCCGGGTCGATACCCCACACCCTGATCCACCCCGCGCGGCGCCCGGCGCTCGTGGGGCGATCCCTCACGCCCTCCCACCGAACCCCGGAAGGAAGTACCCCTCATGCCCTGCCACAAGGACCGCCCCAACCAGTACCGGGTGACCTGGCGTGACCCCGCCACCAACCACCGCAAGCAGCGGACGTTCACCAACCGCCGAGACGCCATCGAGTTCCAGACCAGCCGCAGCACCACGCCCGCGCCGGAACCGCTGACGGTCGCGCGGCTGTGCGAGCAGTCGATCGACGACCGGGCGCTGGCGCTGCGGTACTCGACCGCCGCTTGTCTGCGGTCGGTGTGCCGCACCAGCATCAGCCCGTTCTTCGGCACCCGTGACGCCAGCGAACTCACCCGGGAGATGGTCGCGGACTGGGTGCGCTGGCTCGTCGACGAACGCCACTACAGCCCTCGGACGGTTCGCAACCACTTCCGGGTCCTGGCGTCCGCGACCCGCCGGGCCGTGCAGTTCCAGATCCTGCCTGTCGACCCCTGCTCCGGGGTGGACCTCCCCCGTGTCCCGGTCCGGTCCGCCCGCGACACCGTCGCACCGGCCAGGGCGGCGCGTACCAGCAGCACCGTGGCGGGCTCCGCTACCGGTCACAGCCGCGACCACGACCCGATCGCGAGGTTGCGCCGCGCGCTGCACGACGCGACGCCCGACGAGATCGGGCACCTGCTCCGCGAACTCGACGCCTGACCCCGATCCCCCTGCTCCTCGCGCTCCTGCTCCACCTCACCGGATGCCGCGCACCCCTCACCGCGCGGCATCCGGTGAATCCCGAAAGGACCCACCCCTCATGTCCACGCCGACCCGTCACCACCATGCCCTCAGGCGACCGCCATGGGTTGGGTAGAGCCACACCAGGCCGACACCGGCCAGAGGACCTACTACGCCCGCTACCGCGACCGGAACGGGATCAAGCAAACCCAGGGCATCTACACCGTCAAACGCGACGCCGAGGCCGCCGCCCGGTCCGCCGACGTCAGAAGCGCCGAAGGCCGCATCGGCGACCCCCGCCGCGGCCGGCAGACCTTCGACCGGTACGTCATCGAACAATGGCTGCCCTACCACGTCATCGAGGCATCCACCCTCCAGGGCTACACCTACCAGATCAACAAGCACCTCATCCCGTACTTCGGCGCCATGCGCCTGGTCGACATCACCCCCACCCACATCCGGGAGTGGGTCGCCAAGATGACCGCCGACGGCATGAAACCCAAGACACTCAAGAACGTCAAGAACATCCTGTCGGCCATCTTCACCACCGCGCTCAACGACCAGATCATCTTCTTCCACCCCTGCAAAGGCGTGAAAACTCCGCACGCCCCGGCACGCCAACTGAAGATCATCACCCCGGAACAGTTCGACGTCATCTACGACGCACTGCCCGACTCGTTCATGCAACTGCTCGTCGAGACCTCCATCGAAACCGGCCTGCGCTGGGGGGAGCTCACCGAGCTACGCGTCAGCGACCTCGACCCACGCACCGGCGTCTTCTCCATCCGCCGCGCCGTCGTCGAAATCGACGCGAAGTTCCACCCCGACGCCGAGAACTTCCTGGTCAAGGAATACCCGAAGGACCGGGACCCGCGCCGGGTCGACGTCAGCGAAGCAGTCCTCGCCCGGCTCCTGCACCACATCACCCAACACGGCCTCGGCGACAACGACCTGATCTTCCACTGGCAGAACCCACCCCCGGCGACCACCACCCGCACCCCGCCGGACCCCGACACCCTCGGCCTCACCGAACCAAACGAGCAGGGCCGCCAGTACCGGCACGGCACCACCAGCGCCTACACCGCAGGGAAGTGCCGCTGCCAGCACTGCCGCGACGCGTTCGCGATCTACCGCGCCAACCGGCGCAACACCGGCAAGGACACCCCCCGGCGAACCCGGCAACGCCACGTCGACGCCGACGGCCACATCCCCCGCGAGTGGTTCCGCAACCAGATCTGGAAACCGGCACTCGCCGTCGCCAACATCGGCATCCACGTACGGCCGCACGACCTACGCCACGCCCACGCGTCCTGGCTCGTCGCCGCCGGCGTCGACCTGCAGAAGGTCAAAGACCGGCTCGGCCACGCCAGCATCACCACCAGCGAGAAATACCTGCACACCCTGCCCGACCTCGACAAGGCCACCATCAACGCCTTCGCCTCCATCCGCAACCGGAGCAGACGCTGACTACCGGCGGCCGGTGAGGTCACTCCAGATCGGGCATCCTGCCCTCGGCACGCAGTTGCTGGAAGTGCAGCTCCGGTGGCGGCTCCGGGTCCCAGTCCGACGGCCGCGGCGTCTCCGGACCATCCGCGCCCACCCGGATAAACGACTCGACCCGGGTCACCCGGCAGCGGACACCCTTCACCTCGAACTCGTCGGTGGTCGGGGCCTCGAACTCCTCGATTGCACGGTTGTACGCGGCTCTGATCTCCTCGAACGACGCGTTCTCGTGCGGAACGATGTCTTCGAACGTGAAGGACGCCAACTCCCGGGCCGCCCCCGGCGTCGGTTCCATCGAGAACGACCGGGGCCGCCACGTCCCATCGACGTACTCACCGAGAGTGAAGCCGACCGGTAACAGCACCACGTTCGGATGCGTGACCAACGCCCGACGCGAATCCTCCCGTACCTCGTCGGGAAGCACCCCCGCCGACTTGTAGATCGCGGGCACGAGCTCCATCCGCAGGATCCCGTCGGACAACCCGGTGCTCGCGCCGGGGTCGATGACGAATCCCTCCATCTGCGATCCCGCCGAGCCCGTCGCACGTCCCTTGCCCACCGGGCGGGGGTCCGGGTCGGTGGGCCGGGGCGGCTCCGGCCCGTCCGGTCCCATCCGGATGAAGGGCTGGGCGCGGATGATCCGGTAACGGCGACCATTGACGGTGAGGTCGTTGACCACCTCCCAGTCCAGCAGCCGGATCGCCGCCTCGTACTCCTTGCGCTCCACCGCCGTCTCGGCGGTGTCCGGCGTCTCGCTCAGCAGCCGACGGAAGTGGGAACCCAGACCGTCACGGGTGCCCTGCGGCCGGTTCCCAATCAGGCTCAGAATCCGCCACCGGCCGTCGACTTCCTCAGCGGAGCCGAAGACGGGGGCACCCCACATCAGCCTGGGATAGGCGACCGAACGGCGCCGCGCGTCATCCTCGGACACCGCCGACACCGGATCGTCCCGATGCTCAATCTTGATCAACAGATGATCGGGCACCTGCTCACCGTATTGCGTCATGCACGCAGTGTGCCTTGCCGTCCATCGACCCGCAGCCCCACCACGCCCACATCGACCGGCGGCATAGCGCCCGAAGGCAGTCGGTCACAACCATCTGCGCAACGCGGCAGGCGCCTCCGTCATCGGCGTCCGCTTCTGCTGGCGGTCGACCGACAGGCGGCGCATCCATCGCGCGTCCGATGCGCGAACGCGCCAGGCCGGCCTGCACAAGCGAAACCGGACACATCACGACCGGGAGCGTGATGTGTCCGGCGTCGGGCAAATAGGCTCGGCCGCAGGTTCACCGGTAGGGAGTCATTCCGCGCCAAGGTGCGCGAGGATACCGGGGACGGCCACCCGATAACACCGCCCCACGCGCATCACCCTGACAGGGAACTGGTCGTGACGGGCGAGTTCATACGCCTTGCTGCGACCAATGCCGAGGATTTGCCCAGCCGTTTCGAGGCTCGTGACCAGCCCCAGTTCTCGTACCTGCTCCGGCGTCCAGCGCACCTTGCACGGCATATCGATTCTCCCCATGTCCGATCGTTCTCCGGCGCGCGTGTTCTTGCCGGGAGGACCACTGTGCAGACATGCCCTGACCTGCGTCAACGGGCGGCGAGCCACCTGAAGACAGGTGAAACTGAGCGACCGCAACTCATAACACCCCGTCTCAAAATACGGGACCGCCATCCGCGCGTGTCCGTCCGCGCATCGAATCCTGGCCGGTCACCGTTTCCGTGCACGTCGCCAATGGTGAACCGTTCGTTCCCGTTCATCAAGGGATGATCTATGTTTCGGCCACCGATGTGACCAGGCTCCGCCACCCGATTGTGGGGGTGCCGGGGTGGGGACTCGGCACGGTCCCGGTCGGTCGTGCCGTCGTCAAGCCGCCCGCCGACGCCCCACGTTCGGATCCGTGGCCGCCCGGCTTGCTGCGCTGCGCCGGGGCGCTTCGCTCGGCCACAGATCCTCGGCGTGTGGCTGCCGGTCTGGCTTGACCCCGGCGGTGCCCGGCCGGGCCTGTCGTGCTCGTCCCCATCCCGACGGCACGCCCCCGCGGCGGTCGCCGGGATCCCCCGAACGTTGGGAGCCGAGCAAATGTCCTCCGATGACCATGTTTTCCGAAGTGTTCGAGCGGCGCTGTCGCTGTATGTGGGGGGTGCCCTGCCCGACGACCTGCGCGGGACCGCCGAAGTCCATGGCCTTCCCACCGACGGGTGGGTCTTCCCGCCGGACTCGGCCACCATCTCCGATGCTGGCATTGACCCGCCGACGGATCTCCTCGCGCTCGGCGGGCTTCTGCTCGACCAGGCGCGCCAAGCCGGGATCACGCAACTGGTTCCCGGCGATCCTGGTTGGCCGGCGGGCACCGGCTGCGATCCGCTGCCGTGCTTGTGGGTGATCGGTGACGCTGACGTCGCCGGTTTGCTGCGCGAGGCGATCACGGTCACCGGCACGCCCGGTGGGACGGCGTACGGCAAGCAGGCCGCGACCGGCCTGGCCTACGCCCTCGCGACCTACGGCTGGACCGTCACGGCCGGCGCCGCGACGGGCACCGACGCCCACGCCGCGCTTGCCGCGCGTGCCGCCGGACGCCCCGTGTTGCTGGTCGTAGCCAACGGCCTGGACCAGTCCTACCCTGCCGAGCTGACCGGACTACTGGCGGATGTGGCGGAGCACGGTGCGGTGGTCAGCGCGTTCCCGCCTGGATGCCCGCGGAGTCGGGCGCGGTGGGCGGTCCAGGAGCGGCTGCTCGGCTCGATCACCAGGGCCACGGTGGTCGTCGAGGCCATGGTGACCAGCCGGGCGTTGTTGACCGCCCAGGCCGCGACGCAGACCGGTCGGATCGTCTGCGCGGTCCCGGGTCCCATCACTTCCGCCTGGTCGGCGGGCTGTCACCAGTTGATCGCCGACGGCACCGCCCGGCTGGTCGCCCTCGCCGCCGACGTCATCGCGGCAATCGACCCGCCACTCGTCCCCGACGGCTCGGAGCAGTCGTTGTTCCAGATCACCGGTACCGCGTCGTGGGATGACGGCCGTTGGCGCACCCGGCACATGCCGGAGTTCCTCGTCCGGGCCGCATCACACCGGGACGCCGCCGACCGCGGGTTCGAGGTCATCTTCGCAACGAACCCGCACGCGTACGCGACCTTCGACGCCGGGGTCGTGGGCCCCGGCGGGGTGTACGAGGCAATCCAGGTCACCACCGGCTGACCCACCACACGCATCCCGCGCCTCCCCAACGGTGGCAGGCCAACCATGCCTCCCACCTCGCCCCTCCTTCCCCGGACGAGAACGGCCTACGGGCCACCCGGTGACGGTGCCCTGCGCCCCGGAACGGCTCACCACCTCCCCGGCCTCGCCAACACCCCTCGAATCACAGCCCTCACAGGAGGAATCCGTGTCCCTGCCCGATATCAACGACTTGCAAGACCTACTCACTCCGCTGTTCCAGGCGATGGAATGGGCCGAGGAAGAGATCGAAGCGGCACGACGCAGACACCGCTACGCCGCCGACCGCATCTGGGACAGCTTCCTGCTGCTCACACCGACACATGACCTGATGAGCCGCTCGGAGGCTGTGTACCGGTCGCATTGCCGGGAACTGCTCGACCGGGTAGCACGCCGCGAAGACACCCGACCAGGCACCGCCGCCGAGTGCTGCATCGCACTGAGCGAAACCAGCCTCCGGGCACCGCTGAACACCACCGCCGCCGGCCTCTACGCCCGCATGTGGACACTCGCCCAACTGCCGCCGATCGAGATGACCGACAGCAGCGTGCACTACGAAGCCCTGGAAGGCTCGTCGATCGACCAGCAGGAAGCATGGCTTCGCCGCAAGCTGCGCCAGCAGTCGCGCATAACGGCCACCAGCAGTGCCGCCGCAGCCGTGCCACGTCAGGCAGCAGCGGCCTGACGAGGCCTTGTCGTCGCGGGGCCCTTCACTCTGATCACCGCCTCTGCGCGGCGTACGGGAACTGATTACCCGGCAGCCTCGAAGGTCCACAGCGCAACTCGCAAGCCATGTGACTGATTGGCCCGTCCGCCGGAGCGCCATAGCCCATTCGGCACCACGAAAATCCGTCGCGGTCCACCGCGTCCCGATCGCTGTTCCTCAGCCCGCCTGATGGCGGGCTTTTTTGCGTTTCTGGGAGACCCCTCATGTCCGCAACCACCATCGCCGTCATCGCGGCCATCGCCACCGCCGAAGTCCTCCAAGCCATCGCCGTCGGCCTCAAACTCCGGCACCTGCACGCCCGTATCGCTGCCATCGCCGAGACCGCCGGCCGGGACTACCTCACCGGCATCGCCGGACGACGCGGCCTACACGACACCCACCGCGACCTCACCATCGCCGGAACCCCGCCCGGTGTCCTGCTCCTCGATTTGACCCTGTTCAAGGACGTCAACGACACCTTCGGCCACGACACCGGCGACGACCTCCTGTCCGCCGTCGCCGCCCGCCTCCACACCGTCGCCACCACGCTGCGTGGGCTCGCCGGGCGCCTCGGCGGCGACGAGTTCGTCCTACTCCTCCCGCACGCCACCACCAGCCAGCAACTCATGGACGCCGCCGCAGTCGTCCGGCAAGCCCTCGCCGAACCCGTCACGATCGACGGCGCCCCTGATCCGCTAACGGTGAGCTGCGTGATCGGGCTGGCCCCGCCAACCGCGACACCCGTGCCGGGGAAACCGTTTCGGACCGCCGACATCGCCCTCTACCACGCCCGCCACCACCGGCAGACCCACGCCATCTACCAGCCGGGCATGACCTACCCCACCGCAGCAGACCGGCACGGTGCCCGCCTTCGCGACCAACGGCCCGCACCGCCCGTCGCCGTCTTCGACACCACCAGGTTCCAGCACCTGGCCGCCGGAGATGTCTCCAGCGACGTCGCGCACCCCGACGACATCGCCGAACTGAACAGCCTCCTGGAGGTACTCGACCCAGGCAGTCGTGACTTCGGCACCGACGTCCACGACCTGCTCTCCCGATGCGTCGCGCACGGCGCGATGCGCTACCGGGACCCGATTACCGACGTCAGCGTCCACCCGACGACCGTCGGTGAGGCCCGTGATGGTGGCTTCCTTCTTCTGGTCCACCTCGACAACGCGGTCACCGTCGCCTCCGACCAGATCCACCCGCGCATGTTCCACCAGCGCCCGCACGCGGCGGACCTCGTGCTCACGGACATCGCGGAGACCGTCTGCCGGGTCTACGACACCTACCGCGCCCACACGACCACCCCGCAGCGCCCGCGATGAGCGACACCGTCTTGCCGCACCTGTCGGCGTGGTGCCAGCGGTGGCACCAGGGCCGCCACAGCTGGGTCCACCGCCGCCACGGTGGCTTCAACGCCCGCCGCTACCAAACCATCGAGTTGCCCGAAGCCGAGGCGAAACGCTACGTCCTTCGGCATCATTACGCCCACAGTTGGCCATTTATCTTCATGGTGATCTTTCCTACAGTCATGTCAGCCACGTTTGCGCTGAGCTGGCCTGATCATCGATATCCAAGGGGTGTTCGGCATTTTAGGCACGTTCGTCACGTCGTTCCGCGCCGAGCGGGCGACTCTGAATCAGGATCGAACGGGATGGGTGGTCGTCGGAGCCTACGACTACGCTCTCCACCGCGAGGGCTCGCTTTTTCTTGCGGGGCTCCGAGAGGCCGGCCGCTGCCGTTCGACCGCAGCCGCATCTTTGCCTACGCCTTCCGGCACACCTACGCCCAGCGTCATGCGGACGCAGGCACCGACCTACATACCCTGCGCGACCTCATGGATCACAAATCAGCCGATACCACCCTGGGATACTTCAAGGTCTCCCTCGCCAAGCGCCGTGAGGCGGTGGAGACCATGCGCCAACACGTCGTTGATCGCGCCGGCAACCCCGCGCCGACGTTGTCGGCGACCGCGTACGAGGCACGATCAGTCGCGGTGCCCTTCGGCAACTGCACCGAGCCGTCCAACGTGAAGGCCGGCGGCGGACGGTGCCCGATCCGCTTCCAGTGCTCCGGCTGCGGCTTCCGCCCCGATCCCTCCTTCCTTCCCGCGGTCGAGGACCACATCCGCGCGTTGAAGGCTGACCGCGAAACCGCGCGGGCCCTGGAGGTCGCCGAGTTCGTCGTCCGCAATCTCAGCGACCAGATCAACTCCTTTCAAAACGTCGTCACCAGCATTCGTACCCAACTCGCCGCGATGCCCGAGGACGAACGCCGCCACCTCGAAGAAGCAGCCACAGTCCTGCGTAAGGTCCGCGCCGCAGCCCGGCTGCCCGTCCTGCCCATTCCCTCGATCCCCACTCGGAGCACCCCCAATGAGTGAGCCCCGCACCCCCGGCCAGGTCCTGCGCGAGGCACGCCAAAAGGACTCACTCACCAAGCGCACCCGCGTCCTGTCCGTCGTCGATCAGCTCCTCGCCGACAACGAACCGGTCACCTTCACCGGCGTGGCCCGCGCCGCGAACGTCTCCCACTGGCTCGTCTACGCAGACGGCGTACGCGAGCACATCGAGGCCGCACGCCGGCGCCAGGGCCGCACCGCGGCCAACGACGCCCGTACCAGCGCCCGGACCCCGCCCGGGTGGAAGGTCGAGAAGCAGCTCCTGCGGGAGGACAACCGGCGGCTGCGTGAAGACGTGGAACGGCTCAAGGCCGCAGTCCGGCGGAACCTGGGACAGCAACTCGACCAGTTCGGTGCTGCCGACCTCGGCGCCCGCGTCGACGAACTCACCACCGACAACCGGCGTCTACAGGACGAGCTCGCCAAGGCACAAGCCAGAATCGAGCAACTCGCCAGCCAGCTCAAAGAGGCCGAGGACGACCTTGCTGCCGCGCGAACCAGCATTCGCCGTCTGATCCGCACCGAAAACATAACCAGTACCACACCGTGACCTGCCCATAGCTCGAACGACGGCCCTCTGAGTCCCGCCGCTGAGCGTGCTGCCGCGGTAACCGCCGGGCAGAGGGTCCATGCATGTCACCAGCTTGACCACGCCAAGGCAGACCCTGAGCCGATCTGGGGTGGCGCCGGACCGAGATTTCCAACGCGGACACGGGCGTGTGTCGTGACATCCGAACCTGGGCGCCAGGTCTATGCTCGGATGCTGTCACTGCGCTACTTTCCTAGCATGTCTGGTGAGCGGGTGCGGCAGCGTCGGCTGCTTCGCGGTTGGTCGCAGGCCGAGTTGGGGGCTGCGGCGGGGATGTCGCGACAGTCGGTGGTGGCGGTCGAGGCGGGGCGGCACGTTCCGTCGGTGGTAGCTGCGCTCGGGCTGGCCGCCGCGCTGGACTGCACGGTGGAGAACCTCTTCGGGGGCGGTGGCACCGATGCGGTGTTGCCCGTGTTGGCCGACGTTGCCGAGCCGGCGCCTGGGACGCCGCTGGCGGTAGCCCGGGTGGGTTCTACACAGGTGTGGGCGCCGCTTGCGGAGTCGGATGCGTCGGGGTTCTGCCTGGCCGATGCTGTCTGGACTGCGCAGGGGCCGCAGCTTTTGGACGGTGCGAGCGGGGACGGCTTCGTGGTGGCCGGGTGCGAGCCCGCTCTCGGCATGGCCGCTTCGGCTGCCCCCGGGAAGGGCGCCGCACGCCTGGTCGTCGTGCACGCCTCGTCGGGTCGCTCGCTTGCGGCGCTCGCGGCGGAGCGGGTGCATGCGGCGGTGGTGCACGGCCCGGTCGGAGGTCTGCCGCCGGTGCAGGCTGGCGTGGCTCGGTGGGAATTGGCTCGCTGGCCGGTCGGTCTCGCCTACAACGGCACGATGCCGCCTCTCGGCGAGGTCGGGGCTGGCCGGGTGCCGGTCGCGCACCGTGACTCCCAGGCCGCCTCCGAGGAGGCGCTGCATCGGGCGTTGGCGGCGGCCGGGGCTGCGGGGCGGGTGGCCGGGCCGGTCGCGTCGGGGCATCTGGCGTCGGCGCGGATTACGGCGGAGGGGCGGGTCGCGGCTGGGGTAACGATCGCTGCGGCGGCTTCGGCGGTGGGACTGGATTTCACCGCGTTCGAGGAGCACGTGGTGCAGCTTTGGGTGGACCGGCGGTTCGTCGAGCACCCGGGAATGTCGACGTTGTTGCAGGTGTGGTGCTCACCAAGGGTGAGTGCCCAGTTGCGCCGGCTGGGCGGATACGCGCTGGCCGGCGCGGGAGCAGAGGTGACTACGTGAAGCGCACCCGTGCACTGGTAGCTGGGCTGCTGGCCGCAGCCGTCATATTGACCGGCTGCGGCGCCGGCAACGACACAGCCGACGGGGCAGGCGCGCAGCAGAAGGTGGTGAAGGTCGCCGCGGCCTCCGACCTGAAGTTCGCCCTGGACGACGTGCTGAAGGACTTCCGCACCGACAACCCGACCACGAATGTCGAGGTCACGTACGGCTCGTCGGGCAACTTCGCCACCCAACTGTCCAACGGCGCCCCATTCGACGTGTTCCTGTCCGCCGACACCTCCTACCCTCAGAAGCTGGAGGAGGCCGGGCTGACGGTCGACGGCTCGCAGTTCGACTACGCCGTCGGCCGCCTCGTCGTGTGGGCGGACAAGAACAAGCAGTTCGGCATCGTGGCCGGAGGCATAAGGAAGTTGACCGACCCGAAGATCCGCAAGGTGGCGATCGCGAACCCGGAGCACGCCCCGTACGGTCGCGCCGCGGTGGCCGCGCTCAAGAGCGCGGGTGTCTACGAGCAGGTGCAGCCGAAGCTGGTCCTGGGCGACAACATCGCCCAGGCCGCCGAGTTCGTGACCTCCGGCAACGCCGACGCAGGTGTGATCGCGCTGTCGCTGTCGCTGGCCGGCCCGATGAAGGACATCGGCGACGTCGCCGAGGTGGACCTGGAGTCCTACCCACGGATCAACCAGGGAGGCGTGATCATGAAGAAGGCCACCGACGTCGAGGCCGCTAGAACGTTCACCGCTTACCTCGGCGGGCCGAAGGCCCATGCGGTGCTGAAGGCGTACGGCTTCTACCTCCCCGGCCAATAAGGGATCCGTTCGTGGACTGGCAGGCCGTTCTACTCAGCCTGCGCCTGGCGGCGACGACCACCGGCATCCTGCTGGTGGTCGCCCTGCCGCTGGGCGCATGGCTCGCCTACGCACCCCGGCGCTGGTGGCGCACCGCCATCGAGGCCGTCGTCGCGCTGCCCCTCGTGCTGCCGCCGTCGGTACTCGGGTTCTACGCCCTGATAGCGCTCGGCCCGAAGTCCCCGGTCGGCCGCTGGTACGAGGACCTGACCGGCAGTCTGCTGCCGTTCTCCTTCACCGGCCTGCTGGTCGGCTCGGTCCTGTTCAGCCTGCCGTTCGCCGTCCAGCCGATCACGGCCGGTTTCGCCGGAGTGGACCGTCGACTGTTGGAAGCGTCCTGGTCGCTGGGCGAATTCCGCACGGTCACACTGGCCCGGATCGCCGTTCCCCTCGCGTTGCCGGGGATCGTAACCGGTGCGGTGCTGTCGTTCGCGCACACCGTCGGCGAGTTCGGCGTCGTCCTCATGCTCGGTGGCAACCTGCCCGGACAAACCCGCACGATCTCCATCGCCATCTACGACTCCGTGCAGGCGATGGACTACGCGACGGCCGGCCGCACCAGCCTGCTCCTGCTGGTCTTCTCCTTCGCCGTGCTGGCCACCACCTACACCCTCCAGCGCCGGTTCACCTACGCCGGAGCCACCCCATGACCCTCACCAGCGACGCCACCACCAAGACCGAACCGGGTCAGGAAGGTCACGCACTCACGGCCGCCTTCATTGCCCGGCACCGGCGCGGGCCAGCCATCACCGCCGACCTGACCCTCGACGCCGGGCAGACGCTGATCCTGTTCGGGCCCTCCGGCGGCGGCAAAACCACCATCCTGCGCGCCCTCGCCGGCCTCCACGCCCCCGACACCGGCCGCATCACCTGCGCCGGACACACCTGGTACGACTCGGCCACCCGCACCAACGTGCCCGTCCAGAAACGCGGTGTCGGGTACCTGTTCCAGGACTATGCCCTCTTCCCGCACCTCACCGTTGCCGCGAACATCACCTACGGCATGCGCCGCGCCCGCCGCGACCACCGCACCCGCAAACTCGCCAAACTGGTCGACCTGCTCAACCTGCACGGCCTCGCCGGCCGCAAAGCCGGTCAGGTCTCCGGCGGCCAGGCCCAGCGCGTCGCTCTCGCCCGTGCCCTGGCCACCGACCCACGCCTGCTGCTGCTGGACGAACCGCTCTCCGCCCTCGACACCCCGACCCGGGCAGCGATCCGCTCCGATCTGCGCGCCCTCCTGCGCGAGGTCGGCATCCCGGCCGTGATCGTCACCCACGAACGGGCCGAGACCTACGCGCTCGGCGACCGCCTCGCCCTCATCGTCGACGGCGCCACCACACAGACCGGACCGGTCGCCGACGTCATGGACCACCCAGCGAACCTGCCGGCCGCCCGCGCGCTCGGCTTCGACAACCTCCTACCCGCCACCGCCACCGCGCCGGACACCTACCAGCTGGCTGGCGGCCAGCAACTCCACCTGCCCACCACCCGGGCCGGCAAGACGGTCACGATCGCCATACGCGCCGAGCACCTCGCACTACAACCGCACGAGTCCGGCGACGCCACGCCTGCCGACGGCCACACCCTCGCCGGTACAGTCACCGACGCCACACCCGAAGGCCGGCTGACCCGCACCCGCGTACGCATGCCTGACGGCACTACCCTGACCGTCCTCACCCCGGCCCGCGACCACACTCCGCCGCAACCGGGACAGGCCGTCACCGTCACCATCGACCCGGCCTGCGCCGTCGTTCTTCCTGCCTGAGGACCCCGCCACCGATGACCACCCAGTCCACGCCCGCCGAACCCGAGACCACACCGGACGGGCCCTGGCTCACCCCGGGCGTGAGAGGCATCGGTACCGCCAGCTTCCTCGCCGACGTCGGCCACGAAATCCCCACCGCCCTGCTACCCAGCCTGCTCACCTCCACCCTCGGCGCCCCGGCCGCCGCCCTCGGCGCGATCGAAGGCGTCTCCGACGCCCTCGCCGGCGCGGCCCGCTTCGGCGGCGGCGTCCTCGCCGACGACCCAGCCCGGCGCCGCAAAGTCGCCGTCGGCGGCTACGCCACCACCGCCGTCCTCGGCGCGGCAACAGCCGGCGCAACCACCGTCTGGCAGGTCGGCCTACTCCGGGCAGCAGCCTGGACCGCCCGCGGGCTCCGTGTGCCAGCCCGCAACGCCCTGCTCGCCGACATCGTCCCCGCCAACGCGTACGGACGGGCGTACGGCTTCGAACGGATGATGGACAACCTCGGCGCGATCTTCGGCCCACTCCTCGCCCTCGGCCTCGTCGCCTGGGTCGGAGTGCAGTGGGCGATCGGCCTGTCCGTCATCCCCGGCTTACTCGCCGCGACCGCCATCATCTACGCCATCCGCAAGACGCCCCGCCCCACCAGCCGCGACAAAGTTCCGCTGAGAATCCGCATCAAGCCGGTACTCAAGGGCGACCTGGGCCGTCTCCTCGGCGCGGTCGCCGCGTTCGAGGTCGGCAACGTCGCCGCCACCCTGCTGATCTTGCGGGCCTCCGACCTCCTCGCGCCCGAGCACGGTACGAAGACAGCGACGACGATTGCGCTCGGCCTGTACACCGCGTACAACGTTGCCGCCACCCTCGCCTCCGTCCCGGCCGGACGGCTCTCTGACCGGCTCGGCAGCCGTGGACCGGTGCTCGTCCTCGCCGCAGGCGTCGCCGCATTCGCCGCCGCGTACGGGCTGTTCACGGTGAACGAAGCCGCCATCGCATTCCTTGCCATCCCGTTTTTACTGGCCGGCATCGGAATCGGCACAGTGGAAACCGCCCAACACTCCGCAGTCGCCGCGCTCGCTCCGACACACCTGCGCGGATCGGCGTTCGGGATGCTCGCCACCGTTCAATCGCTGGGCAACCTCGCCGCTTCCACCACCGCTGGCCTGCTGTGGAGCACCATCTCGCCAACCGCCGCCTTCATCTACCTCACCACTTGGATGACGCTCGCGCTCGCCGGCCTCATCCTTAGCGCACTGCAAGCGCGCCGCACCGACCGTGCCTGACATGCCTGACCAGGTCTCACCGGAATGACCTGGTCTTGTGCTTGACAGGTGTAGATAAGGACGCCGGTCCGCGCGCTGTGTGAACTCATCGCGAACGCACTGGATGAGGATCCCGACGCACACGTGGGGTGGGCCGACGGGGTCCTGACGATTGCCGACGCCGGCCCGGGTATTCCCGAGGAGGGACTTATCCTCGGCTACTCGACGAAGAATGATCAGCAGATCGGTCAGTTCGGGGAGGGGAAGAAGCTCGCCTGCCTGGTCCTTGCCCGCAGCACGGACATCGGGGCGGTCCGCTGCGAGACGGTCGGCTACAGCTTCGTCCCGACGGTCGAGCGGCGTCGGCTGCTCGGCGGCCTGATCCCGTCGCGCTCCGCGCAGGGCGCGGAGGTCCTCGTGTACCACCTGGCCCAAACCGACCGGACCCGAGGAACCGTCATCACCGTCGAATGCCCTCAGGCACTCGCCGACGACGCCATCGGACGGTTCCGGGCACTGACCGAACCCGCCTACATGGCGCCAGGACTCCCGGGGGCCTGTGTGCTGACCGGGGATCCCGGCCGGGTCTGGATCGGCGGCGTACTCGTCACCACCGTTCCGGGATTCCGTGCCTCCTACGACCTGCCGCTGGACAACAAGACCCTGCAAAACCGGGACCGCACCGTCATCGAGGCCGGGGCACTACGCGACGCCGTCCGCGGCATCCTCACCGCCACCGAGGACCAGGCCGTCATCGACCGGTTCGCCACCCACGTCCTCAGCGGCGGCACCCTCCGTGAGCCGGAACAGTTCTTCACCGGGGTAACCCACCCCCGGGCACGAGCCGCGTGGCGGGCATGGGGGCGCGCTCACCTGCCCGCCCAGACGTTCTACACCGCCCCGGGCACCAACTCCGAAGCAGCCCTCGACCTGCGCGACAAGGGCTACACCGAGGTCACCGCCCGTCAGTTGCCCGCCAACCATCAGCACGCACTGATGGACCTGCTCGGCGTCGAGGTCGCCCGAGCGTCGCAGCGACGCCACTACGAGCGCAACCGCGACAAGACCACCTGGGTACCCGAGCGTTCCCTGACTGTGGCGGAGCGGACGGCGTTGCGGGACGCCTGCCAGCTCGTTCGCCGCGCCATCGGGTCCTACGCGCTGGACCGGGTCCGGGTGTACTCCGACAGCGAGGAGTCACCCTGCTCGGCCGGGTTCTACCACCCGCGTAACGGTGATACGGCTGTCCACCGGGACACGCTGTCCGACCGACACGCGCTGCTCCGCACGCTGCTGCACGAGGCGGCGCATCGGGTCGGGCATCGCGGCGGTGGCCGTTGGACACCCATTCCCGACTACGGCGACCGAACCCGGGGGTTCGAAGGAATCCTCAGCGACTTCGGCGGACTGCTCCTCGGCTACCTCGCCGACGGCGGCACACTGCCCGACCATGTCGACCAGCCAGCCCGCGCACCAGCCGCCGGGGTGCGACTGTCCGGCGCGGACGACCCCGCCGTCCCGGTCAGCCGCCGGGAGCTGGCGCACCTGCTCACCGATCTGCTGCCGCACGCCCTGACCGCCGGCGGGTACGCCAGCGAGGAGGACATGGTGGCCTCCACCGGAGTCCACCCCGAATACTGGCGCACCTTGACCAGCCCCAGGCCCGCCGGCTACCGCCGGAAGATGGGCGCGGGCGGCCGGGCATGGGACTACGACAAGGTCGCCCTGCTCGCCGAGGCCGTCGGGGTACATCCACCCGTCGTCTGGCTCGGCTACAACCTCTGCGAAGGCCCCCTCCACGGACGTCGGCGGGAGAACTGGGGCCAACCGGGCCCGTGGACGCGCAGGATCCGCGACCTGACACTGCGGGCCTGCGCCGACCTGGAGGCGCTCGGCGGGTCCTACGTCGAACAGATCCCGGCCCTACGCGCCCTGGTCAACGGTGAGACACCCGCCCCGACAGGTGACGACACCTGGCAGGCCCCAGCGCGCGCTCTCCTGGCGCTCGAACGTCAGCGGCTCGGCCTGCACCTCCCCGTCCAGCCAACCTGACCGGCGGCCGGGCACAAACCACAGGCGAACAAACCAACAGGACCCCCGGGTGGAACGCACCCCCGCCAGCGCCCGCGCGTCCGGGCGCCTGTCCCCGCACGGTGACCTGCTCGACCGACCCCAACCACACCCGAGCCCGAACGAGAGAAAGCAGCCATGAGCCACGAGATCTTCCCGGTACGGGACGCCGTCGTGCGCCTGTTCGACCGCAGCGCCGACCTGGGCAGTGACGACGCCAGCGACATGTACGTCCTGGAAGTCGCCGGTATCTCGGTACTGGTCCGCTTCCGCACGACCCGGACCAATCCGATGAGCCGGCCTCAGCTGTATGTGCACATCGAAAACGAGGGCCGCGGACCGACCGAACTCGCGGTCGAGATCAGCAACAGCGGCGACACGATCCACCAGATCTAGCGCCACGAGGGCACGCCCCCGTCCCCGGTCCGCCGCGACGGTCACCCCAAAGCGAACTGGCCGGGCGCCGAACGGACGAGCACGTGGCCCTCGGCGGAAGCGGCGAGCAACCCATGCCGGCCGGCAACACGGTGTCCTGCAACGTCGCCGAGTCGCTCAGCCCACAGATTGCCGAAGCCCTGCTCCCGGACGCCGCGACTCCGCGCGGGGCCCGCCCGGCACACCTGGACGGCAACACCCTCCCCGCCACACCACACCCAGATCGCGGCCGATGTCATCCGCCGCACCAGAAAGGGATCTCTGATGAACAACACCACCCCGTCCCAGCCGCCCAGCCCCGTACACGGCGAGGACGTCGCGTCTGGCACCACCGGCGGCACGCCAGCCCACGTCGTCATCACCTACAACATTCCCGACCCGGGCCAGCGCTCACCGAACCCGCAGGTCGTCCGGGATAGCCGGGGACGCATCCGCGTCTGCGACGACGCGGGCGACCGCCTCGGATGGGCCGATCTTCACATCACGTGGGAGGACGCCGACCCCGGTCACCACCCACACGGCGAGGCGACGGACCACGACGTCGACCCCCGCCCGCTGGAGCCGTACACGGCTGCTGACCTCGCATTCGTCACCGAGGCGCTGACGGCCGTCTGGGACAGGCCGGGTAGCACCCCGCAGGACCTCGCCCGTGCCCCCCTGGACGCGCTCGGGCAGACCGGCCGGCTCGAACCCTAACCCCTCGGCGCGCGCCCGCGCCGCCCGGCACGGGCCGCCCTCTTCCCAACCCATCCCCACGTCCCGAAGGACACCCGTGAATCAGCACCCGAACCCCATGTTCGTGCTCACCGACGACACCTACAACGCCCGGGGCGCCGTGGTGGTCGAGAACGGCCGCTGGATCGGCCGCGACACCAGCGGCGCCCGGCTGTTCGACCGCAGAGACATCCACGGCACGGAGGCCGCGGCCAAGAACCTGGGCCTGCGCCTCGTCACCAGCGCCTGGTACGGAGTCCAGACCGGCGGCCCCACCAGCCCGGACCAGCGAACGCACAGCGCTCCCGACGCGATGCCACACGAGCGCCTGTTCAAGACCCACAACCACCAGAGCCGCCCACCCACGCACACCGTCCACGACAAGCGGGACTGCCCGCACGCCAAGGGCGTCAACCACCAACACATCCGCACCGCCACCGGCCGCGAGGTGATGACGGCCTGGCTCGCCAACGAACGGCAAGTCGACCGCCTGGAACTGTGCGACATCTGCCTACCCGCAGCCGCGCCGACGATGAACACCCTCGCGGACTTCAAACGCGCCGCCGTACCGGGCAGCCGCTGGATGTGCATCAACCGGATCCACCCCCAGGTATCCGGGATTCGCACCGTCACCGGAGGCAAGACCCGGCTGCGCTACACCGGCACCAAAGCCGATGGATCGACGATCGACAACGGCGGAATGGACTTTCCGAAGGCCAGCGAGTGCCGCATCACCGGCAACGCCGTCAACGTCCTGGAGGAAGCCGGATCCGACCTGGTCGCGTTCACGTGGAACCGGCTGCCCGACGGACCGCCGACCGAGGCGGTCCGGTTGCCCCGGCTGATCACCGCCCGACCGTGGAAGCGCGAACTGCGCGGCACCGACGAGAAGCGCTGGTGCGTCTACGACACGCAACGCGCCCGGGTCGCCCCGATGGCGGGCCCCGACGCTGAGGACGGCGACGGCGCCTACTTCGCCACCGAAGAGCAGGCGCAGGCATGGATCAACCAGCACAGCACCCCGGTCGCCGAGCCGATGTCGACAGGCGAGCACGCCGCCCCGCCCGGCTCCACCTGCGACGGGTGGGACGAGCGCAACCCGCACAGCGACTGGGCGTACGACGTCGACGACTACGGCATCGTCTACGGCGACGGCGCGTGGCCGTTCTACATAGACGGGCAGCCAGCACGCGTGCGACTCTCGCCCACCACCTTCCGAGCGTGGGGCAGCCGTTACGCCGCTACATGGCCTGACCATCCGGGTCACGCCGCCGCCTCTTTCAACTGCGACGTTCGGCCGCAGGGCATGGGCGCGACCGGCAGGCGGGTGACGGTCGACATCAACCTCCTCACAAACACCTTCACGGTGCCGGACTCCTGCCCACTCGAGTTGCGCGAAGAGGCCATTGCGCACGCACAGCGGATCCTCGATGTCATCATCGCCGCCCGTGCTGACCGTGAGCACTACGCCCGGCCGTGGACCGCTCATGACCGACATGACGCGAAGCAGGCTGCGGCAGCCGGCCTGGAGGCGCCCGTCCGGGAGCGGAGGCCGACCCCACTGGTGCCGCCAGCCGCAGCCTCAGTGTCGACCGACGTGTACGCCGTGCGGCAGTACGAGACGGTGTGGCAGCGCGTCGGCCCGGACGAATGGCTGTTCATGCACCCGAGCGGGGCGACCAGCCGGCCATGCGAGCATCGGCACGACACCGCAACCGTGCGGTTGCTCGGCCCAGTCGAGCCGATCGACAGCCGTCCGGTCAAGGTGCTCGACCGGCTGACCGCCGACCTGGTCGGCGCCACTGTCAAGGTGCAGTTCGGTCGGCGGTACGTCGACCTCTGGGTGGAGTCCGCCGAGGCCGGATTCCTCTACGGGCAGACGGACCGAGTCGGCCCACGCGTGGTGCACCTGGCAGAGACGGGCCTACCGCTGGACCTGCCGCCGCTGCTTGACCAGCACGGTCACCCGATCGCCGTCGGTGACTACGTGCAGGAGTACACCAACGGGCGAATCGGGCCGCAGCCGGCCGGCGAGTACGTGGGCACCTTCAGGGTCGTCGCGGTCGACGATCTCGACCGGGTGGTCTTCACGAACAGGTACGCCCACGACGGCCAGGAACAGGCGGTCGCGTTCCCCGCCGACGTCCGCCGGGTGCCCGCGATATCGGTACCACAGTGGCCGACGTCGTACCGCCCGGCGACGGAGCCGGACCAGCCGAGCGAGCCCTTCCCAGCGGACCAGGTGCTCCCCACCAATCCCACCCCGCAGTCCTAACAAGCGCGACGTCTGGCACGAGGTGGCCTACCTGGACGCCGGACGGAACTACTTCAACCGTGAACGCATCACGACGCGTAAGCCGAGCTGATCCATGAGTCAGGTCGAGGGGGAAGGCATGTTTCAGGATGACGAAATCCGCCGCCTGGCGCGGCGACGTGAGCGGTACGCCCTGGCCGTACTCGCTGGCGCGAGTGATGCGCCGCAGCTTCTGGCGGACATGCGGGAGGCAGGGCGCCAGTTGGGCGTACTGCGGGATGCCGAGGCGTTGGCGGCGCACCGGAACCAAGGGGCGGTCTGGGCATGGCCGAAGCATGCCCCGTGGGCAGGATTCTGACGTGCCGTAATGGTGGGAGCTGGATCGAAGCAACCGAAGGTGAGGCAAGCATGTACGGCCAGGTAATCGAGGAACCCGGATACCGGGTGCTTCTGGAACAGGAGGATTCACCGGTCAATCCGCGCGAGGAGTGGAACAACCTGGCGCACGTCGTGACGGTTCCCTCGGCTCGGTACATCGACGTGGACGAGGACGGGGGGCCGCTGGCCGACGCCTGGGCGACCCTGAACTACCGACACTTCTGCAGCGAGGCTGAGGTGATCTTCACACGGTACGCACGGATCTTCCACGGCGCGACGGTGCTGGTTGATGCGCCGATCGATGGCGCCCGGTCGGTGTGGTACCTGATGCCGGAGGACATCGAGCGCCAGGGCATCACCAACCCGGTCGCCTGTCTGAAGGGGGAGCGCGACACCTACCGCCAGTGGGCAGAGGGTGACGTGTACGGCTGGGTGGTGGAGGAGTCCGTCATCTGGGTCAGGGTGGTCGATGCCGGCGACGCGAAGCCGGACAAGTTGGTGACGCGCAAGACATGGGAGGTGGTCGACGCGTCCTGGGGCATCTACGGGTACGAGTACGCCGAGGAAGCCGCGCGGGAGGCGCTGGCCAGGTACGTCATGATGCGTTCGCGGTGTGATGGCTGGACGTCAGCCGAGCATTGACGGTGGGCGTGGCCGTAAGACGCCGTAATGCCCCCGTCTGTCCTGCGCCATGTGGTACTCGCGTCGAAGAACGCCCCGCTGACCGAGATCCGGCTGCGGTCGGGTGTTGCCCGCCGGTACGCCGAGGTCGCCCTGGTCCTTGCTCGCGTGGATAGCCGGCCCTGCGCGCGCCTGTGATGGGGACTCGGCACGGTCCCGGTCGGTCGTGCCGTCGTCAAGCCGCCCGCCGACGCCCCACGTTCGGATCCGGGCCGCCCGGCTTGCTCCGCTGCGCCGGGACGCTTCGCTCGGCCACAGATCCTCGGCGTGTGGCTGCCGGTCTGGCTTGACCCCGGCGGTACCCGACCGGGCCTGTCGTGCTCGTCCCCATCCCGACGGCAGCGCACCCGGCCGGCAACGCGAACAAGAACCTACAAACGAATTAGCTCCGGCCGACGGCCGAACACCTCATCAGACAACCGTTTCGGACCGGTTCCGGAACGGATCAGACCCATGTCCGTGTCGCCATCGGCACAGGAAAGGAAGCCAAACACATGCTGACGGTCACCGTCTATCACAATCAGGAAAGCCGGTTCATGCCCTACGAGGACGGGCAACGGCTCGTCGCCGTCACATCGCACCGGCTCGAAGCTCACGACGGCCGCGACCCGCAAATGGCCACCGAATGGGCGTTCCACGCCTTCAACGCCGACCTTGACCGCTTGGAGTCGGCCCGCGGAACCGCGGACGGCGAGGCCGCGTTCCTCGCCGCCTGCGTGTACCGACTGCTCGGGTGCCGGTCCGTATCCGTCGGCGATGTCGTCGAGGTACAGGCAGACCGGGAGGACAGCCAGTGGTTGTCCTGCTCCCCCTTCGGATGGCGCCACATCACCGAGCCATCCAACCTATCCGGCGAGCCGCTCACTGCCGCCAAGGTCTACCAGCACATCAGGTCGCAACAGTCCACTCGATGACCGACACCGTCCTTGGACGCCTCAACAGACCTGGCGTCCGGCTTGCCCGGGACACCCGCGACGCCGGGGAACCTCCGCGACCTCCGCCCGCGTTTCGCAGGCCGACCGCTGCCAGGGAGCGGGCCCGCCGGGATGCCGCGCGCCAACGTGACCGCTTGACCGTGCCCACTCGGGTTCTTTACTCAGCTTCACGGAGGTTGTTTCTTGTCCCGCAACGTGGTGCTCAGTTTCGGTGCGGGCATTGACTCATCCGCGGTTCTCGCCCGATGGCTCACTGACCCATCCAGTCGTGACTTCGAACTGTCCGCTCTGACCATGATCGTCGCCCAGGTAGGCGACGAATACCCCGACACCTACCAGACCGCCGAGCAGGCACTCCTACCCATGCTCCGGGCGCGCGGGGTCCGGCTCGTCCAGGTCGCCCGCCCAGCCCTGGCTACCGGCGGCGGGAAACGCTATGTCGTCCTCGATGACACCGCCGCACCCCGACGGCTGGTCCGGGCCGGTCCGGTGCGACTGTCGGACGAACTGGCCCGCAACGGCACGATCGCCCAGGTCTCCAACCGGCGCTGCATAGTTGACTGCACTAAGCAGGGCAAGCGAATCCGCGAACTGGTCAGTGTTGACTCACTGCGGTCCGGTGATGGCAGCCTCGGCCATGAGCAGGGTCAGTTCTTGAATCAGCTCGTCCATGCTCTGGCCGGTCTGAGCGCGCACCAATGCCAGGGACAGTTCGGCGAGCAGGCAGAAGCCGCGGGCCTGGGCGCGCGGGTCACCCATCGCTTCGAGGAGCTGCTCGGCGCCGGCGAAGTCGCCGCGGTGCTTGGCAGCGACGACGCCTGCGGCCTGCTGAGCGCCGAGGAAGACCGGCCCGGTGCCCGCGCTCACGGGAGTGCCGGACCCCGCACTGTCGTCGCGCTCCGGGCCGGTGCCGGTCACGGGGCGACGATGAGCGGGTTGCCGGCGGCGCGGGCCGCGTCGAACCGCTTGGTCACGTCGGCCCAGTTGACCAGGTTCCACAGTCGGTCGACGTAGTCCGGGCGCACGTTCTTGTACTGCAGGTAGTAAGCGTGCTCCCAAGCGTCGAATACCAGGATGGGCGTGGAGCCCTGACCGACGTTGCCGTGATGGTCGTAGACCTGCTCGACGATCAGGCGCTGCGACAGCGGCTCCCACGCCAGGACACCCCAGCCGGAACCCTGCACGCCCTTGGTCGCGGTGGACAGCTGGGCCGAGAACGCCTCGAACGATCCGAAATGCTCGCCGATCGCCGCGTCCAGCTCGCCGTCGGGGCGGTCGGCGCTCCCGCCGGGCCGCAGGTTGTTCCAGAAGATCGAGTGCAGCACGTGCCCGGAGAGGTTGAACGCGAGGGTCTTCTCCAGACCGACCAGCGCCGAGTAGTCGCCCTTGTCGCGGGCCTCGGCGAGCTGATCGAGGGTGTCGTTGCTGCCCTTGACGTACGCGGCGTGGTGCTTGCTGTGGTGCAGCTCCAGGATCTGGCCGGACATGGCCGGTTCCAGGGCGCCGTAGTCGTAGGGCATGTCGGGAAGCGTGTAGATCGTCATGCTGCCCAGTATTCCCTATTGCAAACTCTTGGCAACTACAGAATCTTGACTTCAAGGGCAGGAGTGTTGCGTGGCCGTGACCCACCAGCCTCAGACGGTGCGTGCGCCGTTGTTGACACCGAAGGGCGTTCCGGCCCGCGATGATCCACGCCGCCGGAACGCCCTTCGCTACCTCACCGCAGACGGCGGTGACGCCCCGATGTGCGGACCAGGCACCGGGTAGAACCGGTGCGCACCTTCTACCTGGGCACGCATCGGCCCGCCTGGTTGCGGGACAGCACCGTCCCGCTGTTCGTGTCCGACACCACGCTGCGCGACTACCGTGCCTTGCCTCGCGCCAGCACCACCTGGGCCCTGGACTCCGGGGCCTACAGCCAACTGTGGCGCCGCGGTGGCTGGCAGAACGGGCCCACCCCACGCCAGTACGCCGGCCGGATCCGCCGCTACGTCGACGAGATCGGCCACCTCGCCTGGGCATCACCCCAAGATCACATGTGCGAGCCCGACATGCTCCACCGGACCGGTCTGACCGTTGAACGGCACATCGACCTGACCGTCGGGAACTACCTGGAACTGAAGGGCGTCGACGCGGGTTTGGCCGTGATACCCGTGGTCCAGGGGTGGCTACCGCGCGACTACGCCCGATGTGTGGCGTTGTACTCCCGTCACGGCGTGGATCTGAGCGGGGAACCTTTGGTTGGGGTGGGCTCGGTGTGCCGACGCCAAGGCACCACCGAAGCCGAACAAGTCATCGACACCCTCTGGGACCTCGGCGTACGACGCCTGCACACCTACGGGGTCAAGACGCTCGGATTACGCCGCTTCGCCAATCGTATTGACTCCAGCGACTCTCTGGCTTGGTCGCTCGCGGCGAGGTACAGCCCGCCGTTGCCCGGCTGTACCCACCGTGGGCACTGCGGGAACTGCCGCCGGTGGGCCATGCGCTGGCGCGGCGATCTCCTCCGGTCCTTGCCGCCGACACGGCCCGGAAGCACTCCGCGCCGGAACCAACGAGCCTCCCGGCCTCCGGTAGAGACTCCGTGACCATCTGAACCACCCGAATCTACGGTCAGGTGGCGACGGTGGATCGCGGCGTGCTCGGTACGGCTGCCGGAGCGAGCCGCCGGTACATGGCCGCCTCATCCGGTCGGCGGGTTGTCGCCCTGTCCGGTGACTCGTACGGTTACGGAACCGCTGGTCAGGGTGGCTTTCCCCCGTGGTCACCCTGACCACCCATACCCCTGGCGCCCACTGGCATGGGTGGGACTGCGCAAAGCCTCGCCGATCACGACGCAGCGGCGTTACTCGATCTACAGGGACGTGGCAAGTGCACGACTCCGGGCACTGAGGCAGCAGCCGGAGCGCTTGGCGCCTGTGACCGCTTGAGTCATGGTGCGTCGCCCCCAACGACGCCCCATCGTGTGTCTTCCTCTGTCGCGAGTGGCGAACCGATCGTGGCCGCGCGGTGCCGCGCTGTCCTTCCCGCGCGTTCTACCGTCCCGGCCCTTGCCCGGCAAGGGCGCTTCCGTCCACACCGGTCACCGACATACCTGTCGCTGGCCCGGCGTTGACGCGGGTGACCGGTGCCGGCCGGGCCCCTTGCCTGCCTGCGGGCACCCGGGCCGGTACGCAGCGGGAGTCAGCGCGACCCCGGCGGCTTCACCGTCGTCGGGTTCGCGGTCGTGCGACTCCCGAAGAGGTGTCCCATGCGACCTGCCCTTTCCCCGTTTCCCCTGGTGGGTGCCCGATGAGTGCCTTCGAGGTTCCCAACGTGCACATCGATGCCCTGCTCACCGCCGGCCTTCGCTTCGCCGAAACGGGCTACCCGCTGTCCTGGTACTGGCCGAGCCCAACCGCAGCCTCGGATCCGGGGAACTGGACTTCCTCCGAGTTGCAGCTGGAGTCCTCGCAGCGCCGCCGCTCCCTGAGCTTGCAGACCGCGGGTCGGGTCGGGGCGATGTTGTTGGCGGAGAACCGGGCCAGCGTCAATCACCGGTACGCCGAGGACGAGATCGAGGAGCCGTACCTGTTCACCTGGCTTCCGGGGACTCCGGACCCGATCGTGGTCCTCAAGGCGCTGGCGTGTTACGAGTACCAGTCGTGTGAGCACCCGGGTTGGCGCGGTAGTGAGGCGTACCAGTTTTGCGACGCGCTTCGCTTGCAGGCCATCGGCCGTCTGCCCCGGTATTCCGACGCCCCGTGGATCATCGATGACGCCGATGTGTTCCTGACGGCCAGGGCCCGCGACCGCTGAGTCCCGCTCCCCGACGGAAACCGCCGAACCCCACGCGCTGGTGCGCGCCTTCCTGTTGCTCGACCGGCCTCGCCACTGGCGCGTCGACGCGCCAGTGCGGGCAATGACCCCGCCTGGTTCGCCACGACATCCTCACCGCGGCGGCCGCCGATCCGGGCAGAGCACTTCGCGGTTCGCTGGCGGCTTCTCGTCGCTTCTTCCTTTCCCCTCCGACCGGACGGAGTTCCTCACCATGCCCGAGAACCGATTCCCGTTCCAGATGCGGACCCCCGAGGATTTGCTCGGGTTGGTGCCGTATCTGCTTGGCTACCACCCGGCGGACAGCCTGGTGGTGCTGTTTGTCCAGGCCGACCACGAGATCCGGGTAGCCGCCCGTCACGATCTGCCCCTGCCTGCCATCCACGTCACGGACACGGTCCGTGCCGTCGCCGCTCGGGAGAATTCCCAGTCTCTGATCGTCATCGGTTACGGTCCGCTGAGCGAGACCGGCTCGATCGCCGCCATCGCCGCCGACCTGGCACGTCACCTGCCCGTGATGGAGGCGTTCCTGGTCACCGTCGGGCACTACTTCTGCCTCGGGTGCCCCTGTGGCGCCTCGGGTGGGGTGGTGTTCGACCCGACGGCGACCGCGACCGCCGCGCGGGCCGCGTTCCACGGCATCGTCGCCCTACCTGGCCGGTCCGACCTGCTCGCGCTCGCCAAACCCGACCCGGTGGAGCAAGCCGCGGTCGGTGCGGAGATCGCCGCCATCCGCAGCAGGGGCTACCCGGAGCCGGCGAAGCTGTCCTTCTACATGGATGTGGCCGGCGACGGGGTTCGGCTCACCACCGCGCAGGTCGCCGAGCTGGGTGTGCTGCTGCACGACAAGCGGCTACGCGCACGGGCGTGGAAGGCCACGTCGGGGCGGATGTGGCAGCGCGATCTGTGGCTCGACATGACCCGCCGGATGCCCGACGCCTACGTCACCGGGCCGGGGAGCCTGGCCGCGTGGTGTGCGTGGATGCGCGGCGAGGAGGCGATCGCCCACGCGGCGGTTCGCCGTGTCCTGACGGTCAACCCTGTAGACCGGCTGACTTTGCTCATCGCCGCGGCGCTCCATGCGCACATCCCCGGCTTCACCGTCGGCGCGTGGCCACCCGCCACGACCTTAACCAGCGGGGAGCGGGAATGAGCACCGTGCTGGTCGTCACCGGCGACCCGAGCATTCGCGAGCACCTGCACGCCTACGCCGATCGGGTGGGCGTGCACCTCACCGACCACACCACCGTCACCGCCGCGAAAACGCACTGGGCGGGCGCGAACCTGGTCCTGCTCGGCGCCGATCTGCTCAGCACACAGAAACTCGCGTCGATGCCCACCACCCCCGAACTGATCATCGTGTCTGCGGACCGTAGCGACTTCTCACCCTTTTCAGCGGCGGCTGGCATCGGTGCCGCGTACGTGGCTGTCGTCCCGGACGCGGACCGGTGGCTGACCGAGCAGTTGCGGCGCGCGGGCGGTGATGCGGTCGATCGGCTGCGTGCGGCCGGTTTTCGGATCGGGTTCGCCCACCGCGTTGCCGCCGCCGACACCGGGTGCCTCCTCAGCTATGACCTGTCGGACCAGCGGTATGACGATGAGCAGGCGCTGTATGTGTCGTTGGAGAAGGTGGCCCGGGGTGACTGCCGGGCCGGGCAGTCGACCACCGTCGACCGCAGCAACTACCGGTCGCTGCACCGGGCACACCCCGGCCTGTGGACGGACCTGGTGTTCAGCAACGTCACCGCCCTGGGCGCGTTCGTCGCCGACCTTCCGCCCGAGGTCGTCGACGTGCTGTGCTGGTTGAAGGAGTCGTATCCGCTGTTCGACGAACACGACCACTCCGCGCTGGAGGACGAGGACATCGACGCCTCGTGGGAGCAGTGGGTTTCCGCTGACGTCTTCGCTATGTTGGGCGAGCGGGCGCAGGAGGTGTGGTCCGCGCTCGACGCCGTCACCGTGCGGCGGTTGTGGTGGGACACCGTGACCGGGTTGGGCTACCGGCCCGAGCACAACGGACTCCACGTCACGTGGGACTACACCCGTTTGGTGCCGGCGTTCGCCGCCCGGCTGATGGCGGAATTCCGGCGCGGCTGGCGGCATGACGACCGCTACCAGATCGTGCCCGGCTACCGCGGATGGCGGGCCTATGAACCGGTATACGCCGTGTTCACCGCCGACGAGCAGGAGCTGATCGGCATCGGCTTCACCCGCTTCCAAGCCCAGGTCCACGCCTGGCAGCACCAGACCGCACGCCGCAGCGAACTCCTCTCGGAAGGAGAAATCACGTGCGTCGTGTCCTGAAGGAATCCGTGATCCGCCTACCGATCACCCTCCACCGCGCCGCCACCCGCGCCGCTCCCTGGCACGTCGACCTCCAACTCGATGACCACACCGGATTCAACCCGTTCACCTGCGAAGCACTAACCGAGGCCGACGCCAGACGCGACCTCACCCACCTGGTCGCCGGGACCCTGTCTCGCGTTAAGCAGGGACCGGTCGTCGTCATCGGCGGCGAGGGCCAGTATGCCGACTCCGTTCACATCATCAACCCCGAACCCGGCGGCTGGGCCATACACGTCATTCGTCAAGGGCGCCGCACCACCATCTGGCGAGGGGATTTCACCCGCTCGGACGCCCTCCAGCAGGTGCTCGACAACGTCGGCGGGGAACCGAGCGTCATCTCGCTCTGACGACCGCCGCTCGGTCCTTACCTCAACCGTGCTCCGGCTGACGCCAACAGCACATCACCCTGCTCCCGGTCGGGACTTGCCGGGCTCCGGCCGTCCCCGGGGTGCTGGGTGCGAGGACCGACGCTCCCGCCGCCGCTGGCCGCCGTCAAGCCCCGCCCACGCCGGGGCGGGAGAGGATCCCGGCCTGCCGGCCGCGATCTTCTCCCGCCTGATTCCGGCTCGTCGGGGCTGTGACGTCGTCGGCGCGACCGGCGGGTAGCTGTCCTCGTGCCCCAGCCCCCACCGGGGGACGCCGGGCACACCGCCGCCCGTCTCGACGCGCGCCGTGGCCTCTCGACCAGGCCACGTTCCGCCACGAGGCCGGGCGGTCTCTCTCTTCCCCTCATTGTCGTAAGGAGTGCCTTCTGTGTCTCCGATGATTACTGTTCCGGCCAACCGGAACGTGGAACTCGACCAGCTCCGCCGTATGCTCGCCGACCAGTCCACCCGGGTGGTGGATGTGAAGGCCGGGGCCGGGCGGATGCGCGCGGTCGGCGGGAATCTGGTCCTCGACGGTACCGAGCCGCAACTCGGCCCGGACGGGGTGACGATGACCGCTGGCACGTACACCCCGAACGATGTGGCCAACACCGGCCTGGCCGACAAGCTCGGTATCCCCGTCGCTTACCTGCGGCGGTTGGCTGCCGAGCACCCGGATCTGTGGGACGACAACGTCAACGGGTGGTTGGAACGCGACCACCGCACCTTCCTGGTCCGCTGCCTGCGCGGCAACACCGGCGGCGGTGTCGCCCGGGCGGTGCTGTCGGACCGGTACGCCCGCATCGACAACCTCGACGTCCTCTTCGCCGCCCTCGACGGGATCCGCCAAGCCGGTGTCCACGTCCGGTTCGCCGGTTGCGACCTGACCGACCGGCGCATGTATCTGCGGGTCTACTCACCGCAGGTGCAGGTGGCCGCGCCCCGGCTGCTGTCCCGCTACCGGTCGCCGTTCGACGGTAGGGCCGGTGCCGACCTGCCGATCGTGTCGGCCGGATTCCTGATCCGCAACTCCGAGACCGGCTGCGGGGCGTTCTCCATCTCGCCGTGGGTGCGGTTCGAGGTCTGCCGCAACGGCATGACGCTGCGCCGCGACGCCCTGCGTCGGGCGCACATCGGGTCGCGGATGACGGCTGACGATGGGGTGGTCGCCGCGTCGGAGGCGACGACTCGAAAGACCCTGGAATTGATCACGTCGCGGACCACGGACGCGGTGACCGCGTTCCTCGACGCGGACTACATCGCGCAGGCGTTGCGGGAGTTGGAAGCCGCAGCGGGCACTCCGATCACTGACCCGAACACCACGCTGAAGGTGGTCGGACAGCAGTTGCGGTACACCGAGGAGCAGCAGCAGGCCATCCTCGCGCACTTCATCGCCGGCGCGGACCTGTCCGCCGGCGGCGTCATGCACGCCGTCACGTCGGTCGCGCAGACCCTGACCGACGCCGACGCGGCCCACGAACTGGAATCCACCGCCATCCAGGCGCTGCACCTCGCCGCCGCCTGACCGTCGCTGACCTGTTCAGTCACCGCGAAGCCCTGGGTTCGCCCCTCTCCTGCGGCGGTATGCCGGGGTGCGGTTGCTGGCCCTCGATCCTGGCCGACCGCGGCTGGCCCCGCAAGGCCCACCCCGTCCCAACCGTGCCCGGCTGCGTGGACGCGGCCGGGGGTGGGTCTTGCGGGTCCGCGCCGATCGGTCGGCCTTCACGGATCGGGCCAGCACCGCTCACCCGGCCACCCCGCCGGCCAATGCGCGGCCTTCTCCCTATCTCCGTTCCCCCTCATCTTGGAAGGACCCTCTGTGTCTACAGCCACCCTGACCCGTTCCACTTCCGATTCTGACGAGATCCTCACCGCTTCTGACGAGGTCCTCACCGGCGAGATCGTCGGTCAGGACCTCGCTCTGATTCCAACGCCCGATCTGCCTGCGCTCCGGTCGGAGTACGTCGATCCGACCGAGTTGGTCGACAACCCGCGCAACCTCCGCACGGACATCGGTGACCTGGCCGACCTGAAAGCTTCGATGGCTGTGGTCGGGGTTCTGTGCCCCCTGGTCGTCATCCCGGTCGAGGGCCGCGACGACGTGTTCCAGCTGATCATCGGGCACCGTCGTAAGTACGCCGCGATCGACCTGGGGATGAGCCAGGTGCCGTGCTGGGTCGCCGCCGACGAAGGCGCCGCGTTGCAGATCGTCGCCCAGCTCGCGGAGAACGGCCACCGGATCGGCCTGACCCCGACCGAGGAAGCCGAGGCGTTTCACCAGCTCACCCTGCTGGACTGGACCCCGGAGCAGATCGCGAAGGTGAGGGCGATCCCCACGGCGCAGGTCAAGCAGACCCTGCAACTGCGTGCGCTTCCGCAGGCGGCCCGTGGGGCCGCCGACGCTGGTGCTCTCACCCTGGAGGACGCCGCCGCGCTCGCCGAGTTCACCGAGGAACCCGCCGCCCTCACCCGGATCCTCAAGGCGACAGGGTCGGCGTGGGGACTGCGGCACGCGATCGCCTCGGAGCGGTCCAAGCGTGTCTTCGGCGCGGCGAAGGAACGGCTCAAGGCCGAGCTGGTTCTCGCCGGGGTGAAGGTCACCGGGAAGCCGAAGGGATTCCCGTACAGCGGTGTCGAGGTGGCCGCCGAGGCGTTGGTCGACGCCGACGGGCAGCGCCTCGATCCAGATGCGGTGATGACACGGCCGGGGTTCGCCGCCTTCGTGGAGAAGGGCCTCGGCGACGCCGCACGGGCGGTGGTGTACTGCACCGACCCGGACCGGTACGGCTACACCCGCTTCAACAGATTCGCCACCCAACTGTCGAAAGAAGAGCTGGCCAAGCGCGAGGAGGCCGAGCGGGTCCACGCCGAGTACCTCGAGAACCTCACCCTCGCCACCACCGTGCGGCAGGACTTCTACCGCAAGTCCTACGCCTCCGCCCGCGCCGCGAAGCGCCTGTTCCCCGAGGCCCTGCGCAACGCCGTCGCCGACACCGGCTCGATCCGGTTCGCCGACGCCGACGACCTCTACACGGCGTTGGGTGGTCACGGCATGGACGTGGTCCTGGCGGCCGGCGAGGACCGGCTACGCCGGTGCCTGGTCGCGCAGTGGATCTGCGCCCACGAGCGCAACCTCGGCTACGCCGCCACCGAACGAACCTGGAGCTTCGACGCCGACTCGGCGGCGTTCTGGCTCGACCAACTCGTCGCCGACGGCTACACCCTCTCCGACGCGGAAACCACGCTGCGGAAGTCCCTGCACGGCGACGAGGAACCTGACGAAAACACCGACCCGGACCTCGATCCGGAACTCGATCCGGACCTTGACGCCGAGGTGGCCGAGATCGAGCTGCCAGCAAACGACGCCGCCGCTGACGGTGAGCTCGGCGAACCGGGCGACGGGCAGGGAGCAGATCCCGAGGACGGCTCACCGATCGAGGACCTGGTCACGGATTCCGCCCTCGCCGAACTCACCGAGTCCGAGTCCCTGACCACCGTCTGACACCTCACCCCCTTTCGCGGGAGGTCAGCGCGATGCGCTGGCCTCCCGCCGTCTTGCCGCTTCGGCGCCCTGGGACCTCATCGCCTGGCTCGTCGAGGCCATCTCCGGCGGAGCCCCACCCCTGCACAACCCCCCGACGTGATCGGAACCGCACATGACCATCAACCCTCAGGCCACTACTGGCACGATCCCGGACGACCGGGACGCTCGGCTGGTGCGTATTCGCCAGCGGCAGATCCTGCTCGCCTTCGAACAACACGGCCCCGGCTACCAACGGGTCACCGGGGACGGCTGCCGGTACGTCGCCGAAATCGTCAAAGCCACCCGCGACGAGTGGGACTGGATCTACACCCACGGCCGCACCCACCCCGAGGCCCTCACCGACACCGGTCCGGTCCGCAACCCCCAGCAATGGGACGACCTGCGCCGCGAGCAGGGAGAAACAGCGTTCACCGCGGCCCAGACGGCATTCGACGCGGGCGACCATGCGGCGGCACTGGACCACCTTGACGAGGCACGGGCGCTCGGCGTGCTGCCAGAGGAATCCTGGGACCGCCTCCGCAACCACATCCTGGCCGCCGCTGGAGGCGCGCGATGACCGGCGACCGGCATCCGGACACCGTGATCGTCGACGAGCTGACCGCGTTCCTCAACCGCGAGGCGGACCCTTCCGGCGCCGACGTGGTCGAGCTGCTGTGTGGGCTGATCTCGGGCAGCGGACGGCCGCTGATCGATGAGGCGTGGGAGATCGACGCCGAGGTGACCGAGACCCGCTACGGGCTGCAGGTCGCCGCCGTCACGGCGGACAAGTACGTGGTCCGCGTGTACCAGCCCACCGACCGCAGCGCCGACCTGAGCGTCGAGGTGCTCACCGACGACGGCGACGACTTCGGGCTCGCGGTGACCGTCGACGGCCGCTCGGTCCTGGACGCCATGACCTTCACCTGGACCAGCACCGTCCCACCCGACCTACAACTGACGAAGGAAACCCGCCGATGATCACCCTGCTGTTCCCCCTGGACCAGGCGCTGGGCCTGGCCGAGCACGCACTCACCGCACCGGATCACGTCCGGTCGCTGACCCGCGAGGAAGAGGGCCTGCCCGCCGTACCGGCGCTGCTATGGGTCAAGGACGACGGCACCTACCTGATGAGCAACGGCATCCCCGGCCCGCCCGCCGATCCGGGCCGGCCCGACGCCGGCCAGCAGGTCGTCTACGCCGACGGCTGGGGCTCAGGCACCCGCCAGGAACTCGGGCACACCGACGAGATCGGTGGCGACGACTTCGTCGAGCACCTCGAACTGACCCAGCGGTTCCCCGACGGCCGTGTCCTGATCGACCTCCTACGGGCTGCGGCCCGCCAGCGGCGGCCCTGGCTCGCGCTCGTTCTGGAGGACCTCGACACGTTCCGGTACGCGTTCCCGAAGCCCGACACGCAGGGACCGGCCGTGAACCACGGGTCCCCGGCAGACCCGCCACGACGCCCTTCCGCGAATCGTCGCGATATCGGGGGGCTGTGATGAGTCGGAGTTCGCAGACCGAGGCGCTGCGGGAGATGCGGCACCTCATCGACACGAACGCCGGACGGATTCAAGGCCAGTCGCTGCGCTACCGCAGCCACGCGCCCATCCCAGCAGGCGCCCTGACGCCCGAGGCCGCCGCGCTGCTACACGACAGCGTCTACCGGGAGCGGGGGACGCCGGTAACCGGTGACTCGATTTATTACGTCGTCTCCTGCGACGGAACCCCGGTCGCGTGGCTCACCTACGGCGCACGGGTCGTCACCCCTGCCGCCACGCTGACCAGCTACCAGCTTCGCCACCAGGCCCAAGCCGTCGTCGCCCTGTCCCACCTGTCGCGCGGCGCCATCACGTGCCTGGCCCGGTTACGTGACGCCAGCAACGACCGCAGCCCCGGGCCCGAACCGTACCGGAGTGATTCGGGTACCCAGGTGCTGGTCGCCGACCCGGCCGACCCGACACTCACCCACTGGACCCGGATCACCACCGACCCTGCCGAGTCGCTAACTCATCTGCGGCAGGTCTGCGATACGACCGGCCCGGTCCTGATCGTCGACGCGTTCGGGTACGGCGACTACGGCCGCCTCCGCGACCGTCTCGACGTCGAGGTGCTGTGCGTCATCGAAGCCCTCGCCGCCACCCACGACCTGCTGCCGTCGGTCGTCGGGGACTGGCTGCACGCCGAGGGTGCCACCAACAGCGATCTCACCGCCGACCAGATCACCGCCGCGTTCGACACCGCGTACGTCGGAGTTCATTCCGGTCGCCACGATTTCGCCACCGTCGAACGCGACCGAAGCGGCTGGACCGGGGCGCTGCGGGCCGCAGGTATCCCTGATCGGTTCTTCCACACGGAAGCGTTCGTCGAGCACCTGTTCCGCGATTCCGTCCGCGACGTCAGGGTCCCCGGCAGCGGCATCGCCGTGTTCCGCCGCACCTGACACATCCACGCACCGGCGGACCGCCGATCCCGACGCCGTACGCGGCGATCGGCGACAGCTGTGCCGCCCCTCACCAGCCCAACCCCGATTCAACCCAGGGGGTTTTGCTATGACCGAGTCCATTCACGCCCTGGCCGGCTACGGCCTGGTTACCGTCGCGTCTGACGTCCGGGCGACCGGCGTCGTCTGCTACCAGGTGACCGGGCCGCACCTACGCGGCTCGATCGCGTTCAAACCCGGCATCCTCGATGACCAGGCCATCCCCGAGCAGATCATCATCCAGCTCGGTGACGGCGACCACCTCTTCGCGGACTATCAGGACGATCTGCCCGTCGTCCATGGCATCACCGCGAAAGGCGGCGCCGTCGTCCACCTTGATGACCCGACCTGGCAGCACCGCTTGGATCTGCTACGAGTGCCCGACCGGGCAAAGGGCACCCGCCCCGAGACCACCGCTGAGTTGCCCGATCGCAGCCGCCGGTATCTCCTGACCGTGATCAGCACGCTCGCCGACTCCTACCGCCGGCTCGACGTCAAAGAGTTGATGCACGCGGCGGCCCGGACCACCGCGAACGCCCGACTCAAGCGGTGGACCCACGGTCAGATCCTCCTCGACCACCGTCTCCTGACCGAGGTCCGGCGCGACCTCACCGCGGCCTACTCCCTAGCCGACCAACTACAGGCCCTGTCACCGATCAAGCTGCCCTCGACCAGTGCCGCGTCCCGCTGCCCCGGGCGCCTGCCCTTCGCGCATCCGGACACCTACATCAGCGCTGACGACGACGGTGACTGGCTGACATGCCCCGCCTGCGACACCCGCACCGTCATGATCAGATCCGGTGACGGCCTCGCCGGCCTACTCAGCGCCCACGCCGCACACGACTGCGCGGCCATTCGCCCCTCGTAGCCCCGCTGAGCCTCCGCTGACCCGGAGGCCGCCGCTTCGCTCTTCTCTCGCCCGGTCCGCGCCCCAGCGCGGGCCGGGCTTTTTGCGTTCAACACCCCTCAAGGAGCACCACCATGATCATTATTTCGCATTCACACGCGGACGGCACCGTCCTGACCGGTTCTCGGAAGGGTGATGGCGTCTACGAGTTGGTCAAGCCGCATGGGTTCCGCTGGTCGCCGTCGGTGGGGATCTACATCCGTGGCAGCCGTGACCGCGACGTCCAGCGGTGGCGTATCGACGCCGCCGCGCAGGCGCTGCGCGGCAACGGTTTCGACGTCGAGATCGAGGTCGACGACCAGTGGCGGCCGACCGCCGACCGTGAAGCCGACCGCGCGGTCCGCGCTGACGAGCGCGCCGACCGGCTCCACGAACGGGCCGGCGCCGCCGCGTCACGCCGCGACGACCGGCAGGCCGCGGCGGACCGGGTCTACGAGGCGATTCCGTTCGGGCAGCCGAAGATGCCCGGCCACCACTCCTACGCCGCCGACAACAACCGCCGCGAACGGGCCCGGACCAATATGAACAAGGCGATCAAGGAGGACCAGTACGCGGGCGACCTCGCCGAACGGGCCAACGCGGTGCGCGCGCATGAGGACGCGAAGGACAACCCTCGGGCGATCATGCGACGGCTCGAACGACTCCGGGCCGACCTACGCCGCGCGGAACGCGAACACGCCGCCGCCACCGAGGCCAACACCAGCGCGGAGTACCAGGCGCGGGTACAGCGGGAGATCGACCGGCTGGCCGAGGACATCGCCCACCAGGAGGCCAAGCTCGCCGACCGCGCCGCGTCCGGGGAGTTCGTGGCGTGGGGGCCGGACAACCTGGCCAAGGACGACCTGGTCCGGGTCGGGTCGCACGGGTGGTACCGGGTGACGCGGGTGAACCGCAAGACTGTCAGTCTCGACAACCGGATGTGGCCGCAGAAGGCACCCTTCGACGAGATCTTCGGCCGCCGCCGCGACGGCCTGCAGTACGACACCCCGCACGGGCAGCCTTGGCCCGTCGACCTCGCCACCGCCGTCGAGCGGTGGCAGCGCCTGGAGCACGGTGCGCGGATCGCCGGCTACGACCCGGCCGAGCAGGAGCGTGCCCGGCATGTCCGCTGGGCGCAGCGTCTCGTTCACGGCCTGGACCTGTCGGCCAGCGACGCCGAGGTCACCGCGTTCTGGCCCGGCACCGCCGACCCGGAGACGGTCAGCGAGAGCCGCCGCCTGTCGGCCGCGTACCTCGCGGTGTTCGACCGTCTGGAGGCCGGCGAACTCGTGCCGGACATCGTGGCGTCCCTGCTCGCGGACGGGCAGGCACCGTCGTGGCGGCTGCCCGACGGCGACCCGGTAGACCGCCACCCGCAGGACCTGCACCCCGGCGACCTGGTCAAAGGGCTGTGGCAGCACTCCGGCGGACAACGCCAGCTGTGGCGGTACTTCGCCGGACCCGTCGCCGCGGTCGGGCCGGTCGAACACCGCCGCGAACTCGGCGACTGGGTGACCGTCACCCTCACCGACAGCCGACCCCGCGACTTTCAGACCCACCAGTGGCTCGCCATCTACCCGGGCAGGGCACCCGTGCCGGCTGCTGTCTTCGCTGCCGCCGACGGTGCCGCCACCGCCCCGAATGACGACTACTGACCAGCGCGGCCGATGACCCGCCGCCCGCACGTCTGGGGCGCCCGGCTCGACAGACCACCCCGCAACCTCCCGACGCGCTGAGGAGTAGATATGACTGCCAAGACCATCCGTGACTACGTCCACACCCCCGGCAATCCGGTCCTCGACCGGGTTGCCGCTGAGCGGACTCTCACCAACAGCGGTAGGTCCGGCCATGTGATCGCTGACGGCGATGCCGTCCGCCTCGTCGGCGAGCGCAAGCAACTGCTCGTCACCGGCGTCGACCATCAAAGCGGGCAGATCACCGTGACCGCCGACACGGGAACACTCACCACGCTTCCCGGCGTTGACGTCGAGGTCGTCGCCCTCGCCTCTCACCCGGCCGTTCCGGACGACGTCCTGGAGTCGATGACGCTGGAGCAGGCACGCACCCGGATGGCGCTCATCGCCTCGGACTACGGCCGGTACCCGCAGTACGGCGATACGTACTTCGCCGGCTGGGTGTTCGGCCGGGTGAACGACGAGATCCGGTTCCGGAACTCGCCGCACGGGGACGTGCTGTTCGTCGCCGGGCAGCGGGTGCTGGTCCGGACAGACGACCGCTCGGTCTGCGGCGTCAGCGGTCTGAACACCATCACCGCCTGGTCGACCCGGTGGAGGCGTCACGGGATCGGGGTGTCGGTGTGGCACCACCAGATCCGGCTCGAGACGCAGCCGGGCGACCTTTGATGGCCGACCTCACCCTCCGCGACAACGCGCCGAGGTTCCACGTCGAGCGCCACGACACCGGGGACGTCGAGCTGATGGTGTCCGCCGACGGCACCACCGTACGCATCAACATCGGCCGGGACCACGAGGACGCGTCCAGCCTGTCCGAGCGGCTGCGGCACCTCAGCGAGAACGCCGCCAGGGACATTCTCGCCGATTGGTGGGACATCCCCGACGAGTCCGACGCCTGCATCTCGGTCGACCGGGACCGGTACCACGTCGCGCTCGACGGCAGCACCGTCGGGACCTATCCCAGTCGCGAGGTCGCCGAGATCGCGCTCGCCCGCGCCATGGTCACCCATGGGGTGTTCCCCCGCGCCTGGTACATCAACGACCGCGGGAACCACACCGACATCGACGCGGATATCCGCCGCTGGCACGACGAGGGCGGCGACCAGATGGTGCCGCTGCCCGGCGTCGAGTACCAGCCCGGTGACCTCGTCTGGCACGGCGACCCGGACTGGCCCTACAAGGTCGTCGACGACTGGGGCGAAGCCGGCGTCGAAATCCACACCGTCGGCGACCCCACCGTCCGTGCCCACGTCACCGACCGCACCCAGCTACGGCCGTATTCGCCGTGACGCTGCGTGCCGTGCGACCTCGCACCCTCGGTCACGCCCTGCAGGCCATGCCCAGGATTCCCCAACACCTTCACGAGGATGACTATGCCTAGCCCTGACCAGCAGAACCGCCCCGACGCCCAGGCGAACCAGCAGAGCCGGCACACGACCCGGAGCCTGGACCTGATCGCGCACCTGATCGGTGGAGCAGGGGTGGACCGACGCGACGCTCGACGGGCTGGCGCGGCGGTTCCTGGACGCCGCCGACGACGAGACGCAGCGGCAGTTCATCGACTTCCTGCTCGACGTGCAGCGAAGTGAGAACCCGGACGACGAAGCCGGGACGGCGTTCAGGGCTGCTCCTGCGGCAATGCCAACTACGGCACCCCCGGGTCACGACCGCGACCCGAACGCGACATAAATCCGCTCCGCCCACTCCGAGACGACCGCCAGCCCACGACAAGGGCCGCGATCGTCTCCGTTCTACGGCACACCCAACCTCGCCACGAAGGAAACGACCATGACCAGCACGACCATCGACCTGCGCACCTTCACCACCCGGCCCCGAGTGGCGGCGCGACTGGACAACCCACACGTGAGCAGCGGCCTCACCGTCGACCCGCTGAGACAGGCCGCGAAGAATGCCGCCGACACCGCCGCCGGCCGGTACGCGACGCTGGAAGCCGGGCAGGCCGCCGAGATGCTCACGAAGGTGTTCCCCGGCGCGCACCGGGTGGCATTCGAGATCAGCTACGACGACCCAGAGGTGGCGGCGAAGCTACGCGCTGTCTGGGACGCCGAGCGGCGGATGCTGTGGCACTGCCCGTCCGACGGCCAGATCGGGGCGCACCCCGACGCGGTGACGCGCGCCGAGGCCGAGGCGTACGGCGGGCCGGTGATGCCCGACCTCGACACCGACACACGCGACGCGATCGAGATTCGGCTCGAGTTGGCCGAAGACTACGGGCGCGGCTTCTTCATCTCCGCACCCGAGACCAGCCCCCTCGTCATCCAGCCCGGCGGAGGGCTGACCCATGCCCGCTGGTGGTACGAGGGAGATCTGCGGGAACTGACGGTGCCTGACGCGATCGCCGAGGCGCAGCGGCAGCGTAACGAGCCGAAGAACATGCCGGCCGGTGAGCTGTGGGTGGTGTCGATCTCGCACCGGCACGGCACGACCGTCGAGGTCCACCAGTCGGAGAGTGCCGCGAGGCGCGGTGTAGCCGAGTTCGCCCGGGAGTGGTGGCCGGAGGTGTCCGGCCACCACGGTTGCCCAGTCGACCCGCCCACCGCCGACGAAGAGGTCACCCGTCTCTACTTCGACACCGCCCAGGACGAGTCGTGGTCCGTCGACAGCGTGACCCTGGCGTACAACGAACCGGCCGCTTCTCCGACCACGCCGGCACGCGATGCCGTGCAGCGGGTGGTGACCGTGGGAGGCGTAGCCGCGCAGTTCTCCGGTGACGAGTTGGACACCCTCGCCCGCACCGCCGGTGAGGTGGTGCACGGCGACGGCGACCTCAGCGGCCCACAGCGGGAACTCGCCGGCCGCGCCTACCGGGCGCACATGGCCGAAATGGCATGACCCTCACCGACTGACCGGGATGCCACCCGGCGCCGACCGCCCCGCGGACTGCCGCTCCCGTCCCCCACCGCCCTCATCAAGCGCGACCCACAAACCACCAAAGACGCTCTCGACCAACTCACCCCCGACGAACTGCACCACCTCCGACTCGCCGCCGAGAAACTCTCCAACGCCGCCGAGGCGCCTACTACGAACGGGCCGAACAGTGACCACCCCAGCGCAGAGCCACCCCGACGAACCCCCTCGGCAGGAACCCAGCACCACCGCAGACCGAAAGACACATCTCACCCTGCCCCTGACAGCACCTTTCCCCACCATCAGCGCTGTCGAGACACTGCACTTCGACACCGGCATGGTCCGCTATCAGATGACCGGGCCGCGGCTCACCGGCAGCATCACCATCGCCGCCGATCCCGCCCCGACACTCACCACACCCGAGGAACGAATCCGGGTCGAGCTCGGCTTCGAGCCCAGGCCAAACACCTTCCGTACCGACCGACCTCTCGTCAACGGCATCGAAGTCAGCGGCACGGGCAACATCACCCCACAACTCATCCCGGACATGACCTACGGGAACCTCGGACTCCGCCGCACCACCCGCCGACGCTGGGACGACGCCGTACCCGACCACAGCGCCAAATACCTCACCGAGGCCATACGGGCACTGCTCCACCGATGGACAACCCTCCCGCAGCTCCACGACCTCATGCACGCCCACGCCCGACATCTGGCCCCGACCCGCCTCGCCCACCTCCGCACCTACACCATCGACCGGCTACGACAGCGAGAAGTCGACCTCCACCACAAACTCGCCGACCTCCACCGCGAACTCACCGCCGCCGAGGAACTCGCCGCCGAACTGCACACCCTGGCCACCTCACCACCACCACGCCAGCCCACAACCACCCCTGAGACCAACCCACCCCGCACCCAACTGCTATAGGCACCTGCGGTCTGGCGGCGGAGCCGCACTGGCCCCCGAAGAGGGCAAACCGCCGCGCCCGGAACAAGGCGCCGAGACGCCCGGGTGCCGCACGCACCATGGAGGGAAGCAGGGGAGGTAAGAGATGGGAGAGAGTCTGCTCGGGGCGGCCTTGCGATACGCGGAGGCCGGTATCCCGGTGATGCCGTTACACACCCCCGTACCCGGCGGGGGCTGTTCCTGCCGGGAACGTGACGGGTGCGGCTCGCCCGGCAAGCATCCACGGCTGCGGCACGGGTTGCACGAGGCGTCCACCGACACCCGGTTGATCCGGTCGTGGTGGCGGCGCTGGCCGAGGGCGAACATCGGCCTGGCCACCGGAACCACGCTGGACGTGTGCGACGTCGACACCAACGCCGGCCTGCGCGCGGTCCTCGATCTACTCAACGTGGTCCGCCCGTCCGGGCCGCTCGTGCGTACGGGGCTCGGCTACCACCTGTGGTTCGCCCCGACTGGGTACGGCAGTCGGATCGGGTTGCTGCCCGGGGTGGACTGGCGCGGCCGGGGCGGGTCAGCGGTCGCGCCGCCGTCGCTGCACGCGACCGGCCACCGGTACCTGTTCACCCAACCCTGGGACGGCGGCACACTGCCGCAGTGCCCACCGCAGCTTGCCCGGTTGGTGGTCCCACCGGCGCCGGTACTGACGGTCGCGGCCGAGCCGATCGCCGACCTCGACCGGTACGCGCAGGCCGCGCTGGACGGGGAGGTGGGCCGGATTCTGGCCGCGCCGCGCCCGGCGTTCCGGGGCGGGCAGCGGGTGACGGGCGGTGGACGCAACAACGCGCTGAACCGGGCCGCGTTCCGGCTCGGACAACTCGCCGCGAGTGGAGCGCTCGACGAGGCCGTGGTGTGGCCCCGGTTGACCGACGCGGCGGTGTCGGTGGGGTTGAGCCAGGCGGAGGCCCGGCGCACGATCGCGTCCGGTTGGCGGGCCGGTCTCCGCCGCCCCCGGCGCTAACCCGGTCCGCGACCTCGATTGGTGGTCGTTGTCCCCCGCTGGTGAGGGCCCGGGCCGGTGGGGCCGAGCGCGCACGGCAGCGGGGGTGGGCCGGGGCTTGCGGGCCGCTACCGCACCCCGGTCACGGGTCGAAGGTTGAACAGTGCGGTGCTGGGCCCGGCAGGGTGCGGTGCGGTTGTCGGCCGTTGGTGGTCGGTGGGATCCGTGGCCGCCTGATGCCGCTGCTGAGGGACCCGAAGGTCAGCCCACCCGGGCGCGGGGCCGCTAAGCCCAGCCAAAAACATCTTGGCTGTCTTGTCTCGCTCCGCTCGACGCCAAGATCTTTTTGTCTGGTTGCTTGCAGCCCCGGCCCACGGGCGGGCTCTGACCGGCCCCGTCAGCGCGGCACCCGGCGCCGGATCACCCGACCCGGCCGGCACCCGCACCCCGCACCACCCTGATGGGAGCACCGTCATGCTGTTCAGCTTCACCTTCGAGGGCAACCTGGCCGACGAGCCCGAACTGCGCTTCAGCCCCGCCGGCAAGGCCGTCTGCAAGCTGCGCGTCGGGCACAACACCCGTCGGCGCACCACCTCCGGCGAGTGGGTCAACGGGCCGACCATGTGGGTCACCGTCACCTGCTGGGAAGCACTCGCCGAACGGGTCGCCGAGAGCGCCAAGAAGGGCGACACCGTGATCGTCGACGCCCGCGACGACCTCAGCGTCTGGGCCTACCTCAACCAGACCACCGAGAAGCCCGCCGGTCAGCTCCAGGTCACCGCCGCGAACGTCGCCCTCTCGATGCGATTCGCCGCAGCGCAGTCCCAGCGCACCGCCAAGCCCGCCACCGGCGCCGAGCAGGACCCGTGGGCGCCGTCTGACCGCGACCTCGAACCGGCCTTCTGACCCCACCCCCGCGCGGGGCCGGTCGCCACTCACCGGCCGGCCCCGCCGCCCGTCCCGCCGAACCCCTGTCGACGTTTGGAGCACCCCTGTCATGTCCTTGTTCGCCTGCGTCATCGAAGCCCGGCTCACCGCGTCCCCGCAGACCGGCCACACCCGCGAGGGCCGCGAGTTCGTCCAGTTCCCCGTCGTGCACCGCGACCGCTACCGCGACCACACCGGCAAATGGGTCGACTCCCGCGCCATGTTCTTCGAGGTCATGTGCTGGGGCGACCTCGCCACCCGCGCCCGCAACCTCACCCGCGGCGACCAGGTGATCATCGAGGCAGGGCAACTCCTGCCCTACATCAACGACAGCGACCTACCCGCCATGAAAGTCCAGGCCCGCAACCTGTCGGTCTCCATGCGGTTCACCGACGCCCACGCAGGACCCCAGGTCAAAACCCGTCGCGGCGACATCGTCACCACCGCCGACGGCGAGCAGTACGCCGCCGACGCCTACCCGGAAGTCACCACCGACCGAGAACTCCTCCACCACTGAGCCACCCGCCGGAGCGGGCCGGTCGCGGGGCTCCCACCGCGACTGGCCCGCCCGAGCCCGCCGTTCCACCCCGACCCGCATGGCGGCTGACACCCCAACCCTCTTGGAGCCATCGGTGTTCACGATCCCGACCGCGCCCGCCCCACCTGTGCACTACCGGGACCAACCCGTCGCCCACCACGGCGGCGAATACGTCTACCCCGGCCGCCGCGTGGTCGAAGGCGACTGGCTCTACCCCTCGCCGGAGATGTGCCGCGACGACCGGCCCGATGGCCAGTGGATCGCCGACGGCCAGGTCTTGGTCTGCCGTTCCTGCGGCCTGGACTGCACCTAACCCAGCTCACCCCTTTGGAGCGACCCATGGCCCCAACAAGCCAACAGCGTTTCACCGCCGCCCGCACTCACCTCGTCGCCGCCCACCGGGCGTTGCGACCCGTTGTCGAGGCCGCCCACCCGAACGCGGCGAGGTGCCTACCGATCCCGCCGATCAGCGTCCCCAACACCATTGCCGACGTCCCCACGCAGCTCGACATGCTCGCCGCCAACCTGTTCGACCCCAAGCACCACGGCACACACCGCCAGTGGATCACCGCCTGGAACCGGTGCACCCACCTCGACCGCGAACACGCCATCGCCCTGAAAGAGCTCTACTACCGCTGGTACCAACTACTGGCCGCCGTCTGGCACCGCGTCGACGACAGACCCGTTCCGGGCTCCGCCGCCGACATCGAAGAGCGCAGCAAGAACTTCTTCTACTGGCTGCACCAGTACCCGGCTGGTGGCCGGCGCCACGACCGCTGACGCATCCCGCGCCCTCACGGGTTCCGTGCCGGAGACGGCCCTGCCGCATCCCGCAGCAGCGGCGGATGAATCGCACCGCACATCCTGGCCGGCGCGGTGGGAGCCCTGCACGCAGTCCCGCCGTTGAACGCGGCGGGCCGTGCCCGGGGCACTGGATGCCCGAGCCGTTGTCCGGAGTCGTTGGTGTCCCACACCGTTCGTCCCGGCGGGCGAGCGTACGGACCGCCCGCCTGGCCCGCGGGTGCGCGCTTGCCAGCCCCAGTGGTGACCGACCAGGCCGCGTCAGGCAAGAGCCGTCAAAACATCTTGGCCCGGTCCGCTTCGCTCCCCGGCCGCTGCGCTTCCAAGATCTTTTGCCTGGCTTTCTTGCCTGCCCGCTGACCATGGCCGGTCCCTCACCGATCTGTCAGCGCGGCACCCCGGGGCCAGACCCGCAGGGCACCGCCGCACCCGGTCCACCCCGCCAGGAGGCATCGTCATGCGCCACACCAACCAGTCCACCGACCACCGCCGCAGCGGCAACGCCAACCCGACCCGACGCCACCGGTTCGTCCTCGTCGGCCAGAAGGACTTCTACGACCCGCGCAACCCCGCCGACCTGGCCGAGTACCGAATGGTCGTCCGCTACCGCCACCGCTGACCCACCAACGCGGACAGGGCCGAACCCACCTGGGTCCGGCCCTGTCCGCGCGTCACTCCCACTCCCGCCGCTCCCCCGATGCCGCGCCGCTCGCCTCCGTCACGTCAACCCCGCCGCGCGCCGCATCGTCCTGGCCGTCGCTGTCCTCCGCCAGGTCTAACCCGGCCGCCGGGGTAACGCCTGCTCGCGTCACAGCCGCGCGGACCCCGGACACCGGTAGGCCGGTCATCCCCGCGATCTCCACCACCGGCTCGCCCAGTTCCTTCAGCCGTGCCACCGCCGCTTCCGCATCCCGGTCGAGCAGCGCCGCCGCGGTCTCCGCCTCGGTGATGATCCTGCGTGCTCGCTCCCCCGCCTCTTCCCGGACCTGCGCCGCCCGCTCGGACCGGTCGAAGTAGAGCCCCACCGCCGCCGTCACCGCAGCCTCGTGCGCTGCCCGCCGCGCCTGCCTCGCCGCCGCCACCTCCGACGCCTTCCGCGCCGCCGACCTGTTCACACCAGCACCACTCAATCGCTTCACCATAGCCCCAGACGATAGCCACGGAAAAGCAATCACCTCAAGCCCAAGTCGCAAATTCAATACACATCAAGGCAACTAAAAACAACCGAAAGCCAAAACCCCCGAAACCCCCACACCACAACCCTTCCACCAGCCAAAACACCAAGACCACACCCTAAAAGAGAACTCCCACACACCTCTTGCAGATGCTCTTGTCATGGATCGCCTCCGGCGGCTACCGTCCCCATTTCACACACACGCCAATAGGCACAACCGCGTCGGCGGACAGCGGAATTCGCGGACACCGGATAACAGCCGTGGGGAGGTGTTGCCGCGATGATGACGTTGCACAAGTTGTCCGTCGCCGACGGCTACACCTACCTCACCCGGCACGTCGTCGGCGGGGACCGCGACCGCGAACCCGGACAGAGCGCGGCCGACTACTACACCGCCAACGGCAACCCGCCCGGCCGGTGGGGCGGACGCGGCCTGACCCAGCTCGGGCTGACCGGCCAGGTCACCGAGCAGCAGATGAGGCACCTGTTCGGGCAAGGCATGCACCCCGACGCCGACCGAATCATCGCCGCCTACCTGGCCGAGCACACCCGCGCCGGGATGACCGAAACACAGCTCGCCGCCCTGACGCAGCAGGCGATCCGGCACGCCACCCTCGGTCGGAGGTTCCCGGTTTACAAGACCCTCGACGCCTTCGACACCCGCGTGGACGAGCGCCTCGCGGTCATTCGGACGGAGGCCAGTAGGGAGCCGACGCAGGCCGAGGTCGGCAAGATTCGTATGGAGGAAGCCCGCCGCGCCCGTGGCGGTGTCGCCGGCTACGACCTGGTGTTCACCCCGGTCAAGTCCCTCGTCCTACTCTGGGCCCTCGATGAGCGGCAGTGGGTCCGCGACGCGGTCCGGGCCGCGCATGAGCAGGCCCGCGACTCGGCCCTCGCTCTACTCGACGAGCATGCCGCGTTCACCCGGGTCGGTGACGTCGGGCAGGCGCAAATCGGCACCCACGGACTGATCTACGCGGTGTTCGACCACTACGACTCCCGCGACGGCGACCCGAACCTGCACACCCACGTCCCGATCAGCAACAAAATCCGGGGCGAGGACGGGAAGTGGCGCAGCCTCGACGGCCGCGCCCTCTACCGCATCGCGGTCGCCGCGTCGGAACACTACAACTCCACCATCGAAACCCTCGCCACCCAGCACCTCGGCGTCGACTTCGAGGTCCGCCCCGACACCGCCACCAAACGACACCCCGTGCGGGAAGTCGCCGGCATGCCCCTGGAGTTCGTGAAGACGTTCTCGTCGCGGCGCTCGCACATCGAGGCCCGCTACGAACAACTCATCGTCGACTTCCGCCGCGCCCACGGCCACGACCCGGACAACCAGGCCGCGTTCCGGCTCGCCGGGCAAGCCAACCTCGACACCCGAGGACCCAAACCCAAACCCCGATCACTGGCCGGGCTCCGGGCCGAATGGGCCGAGCGCCTCACACTCACCCACGGCCGCACCGCACTACGCCATCTCGTGAAGACGGTCGCCGCGTCCCGACCCGACCAGGTACGTGAAACGTTTTCCACAGAACTATCCACAACCCAGATCAGCGCCCTGGCGTCACTCGCCGTGGGCCGGGCAGAGGCATCCCGGTCGACCTGGACGGTATGGAACCTGCGCGCCGAAGCCGACCGGCTGCTCCGAGAACCTCCACACATGCTGTTCCCGAAAGGCATCCGGTTCGGATCCACCGACGACCGTACGGCGCTGCTAAACCGGGTTGTCGGAGACGCGGTCGAGTCGTTGTGCGTGCCCGTCACCGCCCAGCCCAACCTGATCGAACCGGCCGCGTTACGGCGCCCGGACGGGACGTCGGTGTTCGTCCAACACACGGCGATGCGATACACCAGCCAGGAAATCCTCGACGCCGAACAACGCCTCCTCAACGCCGCGCACACCCCCACCATCCACAGCTGCGCACCCCTCGCGGTGCACACGACCCTCGGCAACTACGAGTCCGCGTTCGGCAAGACACTCGACCCCGGTCAGCGGGCCATGGTGGTCGCGTTCGCCACCGACCCCCGCCTCATCACCGTCGGTCTCGGCCCCGCCGGTGCCGGCAAGACCACCACCATGCACGCCTACCAACACGTCCTCGCCGCCCACGGCCAGCGGCTCATCCCCCTCGCCACCTCCGCCGCAGCGGCAGCCGTACTCTCCACGGACCTTGGTGTCCCGGCCGAGAACCTGCACAAGTTCGTCTACGAACACCTCACCCACGGCCAACCCACACCACACCCCGACGGCACACTGCCAACACAGAAAGCCTTTTTCCACATCCGGCCCGGTGACGTGATCCTCGTCGACGAAGCCGGCCTGGCCGGCACCCGCAACCTCGACACCCTGCGCGACATCGCCACCCGCCACGGTGCGGTAATCCGGCTGCTCGGCGACTACCGGCAACTCTCGGCGGTCGAGTCCGGCGGCGCCCTGCGCCTGCTCGCCACCGAAGCCGGCGCGGTCGAACTCACCCATCTACACCGGTTCACCAGCGCCGCCGAAGCCGACGCCACCCGCCGGCTCCGTGACGGCGACACCACAGCCATCGACTACTACCAAGCCCACAACCGGATCCGAGGCGGCTCCGCCGAAGCGATGATCGAGCAGGCGTACAACGCCTGGCACACCGACATGACCCAAGGGCTCAAAACCCTCATGTCGTCATCCACCACCACGGGAGTCACCGCCCTGTCCGCGCGGGCCCGAGCCGACCGCGTCGCCGCCGGGCAGGTCGAAACCGAAGGTGTGACCCTGCACGACGGGAACCTCGCCGGGCGCGGGGACTGGATCGTCACCCGCGGCAACGACCGGAAGATGACCTGCAACCAGGGCAAGGACTGGGTCCGTAACGGCGACGCCTGGACCGTCACCGCCCGCCACCGCGACGGCTCCCTGAAGGTCCAACACCTCGGTCACGGCGGCACCCTCACCCTGCCCGCCGCCTATGTGTCAACCCACGTCGAACTGCTCTACGCCACCACCACCCACCGCGCCCAGGGCTCAACCGTCGACACCGCGCACGCCCTGGTCACCGACGACATGACCCGCGAAAGCCTCTACGTCGCCGCCACCCGCGCCCGCCACCACACCACCCTCTACGCCGTCACCCACCGCATCCTGCCCCTCGACGAAGACGCCCGAATGGACCGAACCGTCTACGACCGGCACGCCCGCGACGCCAGAGAGATCCTGGAAACCGTCCTTGCGACAGAGGGTGCGCAACCGTCCGCGACCGAAGCGATCATTCGCGCGAAGGAGGAGGCGCTCAGTCTCGCTACGCTCGTCCCGCGCCTGCGCTACGCCAACGAAATCGCCGACACCAACCGTCTGCGGACCCTCGTCACCAGCACGCTCGGTCCGGACGGCAACGGCCTGCACCGAGACCCAGCCTGGCCGGCCGTGGTCCGCGCACTACGCACCGCGGAAGCACAGGGGTGGGACCTGCCGCAGGTCCTCGCCGCGACCGCCCGCCGTGGCACCCTCGCCGCCGCCGAATCCCCCGCGCAACTCCTCGCCTGGCGCATCAACGACCACACCGACGGCCGCCGCCCCGCCCCGGCGCTGTCCCAGCCGACCGTCGCGGACACCACCCGCTACGCCGCCCTCCTCCGAACCGTCCTGCGCACCACCGACCCCATAGACCCGGTCGACGGCACCCGGCCACCCCGCCTCCTACACACCGAACCGACCACCACGGTCACCGATCACCAGCAACTCCTCGCCACCGTCCTCGGCGACCACGATGCCTCCCGCGCCGCAGAGGAGGCGGCTTGGCCAGCGCTACGTAACGCGATCCGACGCGCCGAACACGCCGGCCACGACCCCCTCACCGCCGTGGCCACCGCCGTCGTCTCCCGACCGCTCCACGACGCCCGGTCCCTGTCCGAAGTCCTCGCCTGGCGCCTCAACCACCACCTCGACACCACCCCACCACCAGCAGCACAACCCGGCACCACCGACGCCTGGCGCACCCTCGCCTGGACCCTGAAAGCCGCCGAGAAGCACGGACACCCCGCCGACCATCTCCTCGCCGCCGCACGCCCCGGCAGCGACCTCGACGGCATACGCCACCAACTCCAACACCTCACCCGACCGATTCCCGCGACCGGGCCGCTGCCGTGGATCGAGTCCACCCCGCAGACCACCAACCCGGAATGGGACACCTACCTCAACGACATCAACCAGCTCATCAACGAACGCGTCCACAACCTGACCATGGACACGATGGCCCACCGGCCCGCTTGGCTCGCCGGACTAGGCGAAACTCCAACCGACGCTCGCACCCTCACCGAGTGGATGCGGCACGCGTCGACCGTGGCCGCCTACCGCGACCAGCACCAGATCACCCTCGACGACCCCACCCAACCACTCGGCGCGTACATTCCCGCGCACCACTCCGGGCACCAGGCATACCTCCACGCCGTCGACGCCGTACTCGCCGCCCGCCACCCGCACGACACCCCGGCAGACCCCATCACCGTCCGCATCACCACTGACACCTACCTCGCCCTACCCGACACCGACCGCGACAACATCACCACCGCAGTCGCCGCCCGGCTCGGCGACGACTGGCTCGGCCCCCGCCACGGCGACGCCGACACCCTCCTCACCACACCCACCTACGCCACCCACCTACAAACCGAACTCATCAACCGCGGGCACCTCACCCCACCACCCATCAACACCCCCACGCCGCCACCGCCCCCAGCAACAACGCGTCCGGCCACCCGACACCAACCCGCCTTCGAACCACCCCTGGAACTCCCGCAGCTCGAGCCCGGCATCGAAGTCAGCTGGTAACGTGCCGCCGCCTACTGGCGGGCCAACTCGACGGACAGCACTCGACGTAAAGCGGCAACAACCGCGCCAGGCGGGAACCGCTGTGCGGCAACCCGCTCCGCGCGCGCTACCGCGCCGTGTATCTGCTCGGGCTGCGCGACGCGCAGAGTCGCTACCAGCCAGCCCTCCAGATCGACGAGATCCTCGGGTAGCTCCAGCGACTCCGGCGACGGCAACGGTGGCGGCATGCTCCGACCCGGTAGCGGATCCCCGGCCGAGGCGTACCGGCCCGGCGGCAGTCCCACCCGAAACGGGTGCACGCACACCGCCGTCCCGGATGGGCCGACTCGCCACCCAATGGTCGCGTCGTAGGCGTACTCCCAGCCCGGACCTGCAACCACGTCGAAATCGCCCGGTCCGAGCATCTGGGCCGGGCATACCCCGCACGTCTCGTCGCGCCACTCAGGCCGCAGACCACCCACCGAAGAAAGGCTAGTGCCGCCGCGCGGTCCCGTCCCGGCACCGCGTCCGTATCTTCCCCCTACCCGACCCAGCCCGATCGACCCGAGGAAGCCTCGGCTTCAAAACCGGGTACACCGTGTCGAGCACCGGACCTTGTTCAGACTTGGCCAACACCTCGCGTTGGTTCTCTGACCTGCGCCGTTCGGCCGGTACTCTTCTTAGAGTTCGGCGACGAGCACCCGCTGCCACGGTCACAGGCAAACTACCCGCGCCTGGGAGGCCCTCTGTGACTCCGCTGTTCGCCGTCGACGGACACCATCTGCTCTACCGCGCCTGGTTCGGTTTCCCGGCCCGGATCATGAGCCGCGACCGTACCCGCGACCTGACCGGCGTGTTCGGCTTCCTCGCCCTCGCTCGGAAAGCCCACCACCTGCACGCACCCGACAGCGAAATGGTCGTCGTCTTCGACGGAGAGTTCGGCACGGCGGATCGTGTCCGTGCCGAGTCGACCTACAAGGCCAACCGTGCGACGGCCGATCACACCCCGATCAAATCCCTCCCGGCCGTGAAACAAGCGCTCAGCGCCGCCGGCGTGAGATGGGCCGAACTCGACAACCACGAAGGCGACGACGTACTCGCCACCGCGATCAGCGCCGCCACCAGGCAGGGGCGCCGCGTCATCTGCTTCTCCGGCGACCGGGACTTCTACCAGCTCCTCGACGACACCGTCACGATTCTCACCCCGACGCGGGCCGAACTCACCGGTGCTGACGTGCGGCAGCGATTCGGCGTACTGCCCCGTCAGTGGCCCGACTACCGGGCCCTGACCGGAGACCCCGCCGACAACATCCCCGGCATCAGAAGTATCGGCCCCAAGACCGCGGCCGCCCTGCTGTCCGGCGGTCTGCACCTCGAAGATCTGCCCTCTTCACCCCAGCTCGATACCCCTCGCTGCGGGAAGGTACTTGAGCAATGGGACCAGGTCCTCGCATGGCGCGACATCATCCGCCTGCGCCACGACGTCACCCTGCCTGCCAACATCGTCACCGGGCAACCCACACCGCCCCTACCCCGAGCTGCCCAAATACTCGAACACCTCGACCTCTGGTAATTGATCACATGGTTCGTCACCTGGTCTGAAAGCGTTCTCACTCGCCTGCGTGTGGGTAGTACGTGGTCGGCTGGTGGCGGGACCGACCTCAGCTTCCGCAAACACCGGTTCCGCCGCCCGCCCCCTCGCACGGTCCGATGCTCAGGGACGCGCGAGGTAGATGAGCGGTCCACGGGCGTCGACCTTGGTGTACCGCTCACTCATGCCGATCTTGGCCGCGATACGGAGCGACGCGACGTTGTACGGTCGGATCGTTGCCCAGACGCGAGGGACAGCGGCTGCCAGTCCCTCGTCCAGTACAGCCTGGGCTGCCTCCCTGGCGAACCCCTGGCCCTGGTGCGAGTGCCTGATCTCGTAGCCGATCTCCGGCTCGATCTGCCCGATCCGGCCGAAGAACAGGCCGCAGTTGCCCAGCAGGTCGCCGTTGGGTCGCGCGCGTACGGCGTACCAGAGCAGTCCGGTTTCTTCCGCGACCTGGACCCGCCGACGGATCCAGGCACGAGTTTGTTCGGTCGAGGTGAAGGGGCCATCGCCGATGGTGTGTGTCTCGGGGTCGCTGAAAATGGTGTGCAGCTCATCGGCGTCCGCCACACGGAACGGACGCAGTTCCAGACGAGGGGTCGCGATCAGCGCCCGCACGATGAGGTCTCCCATCCACGTGGTTGGACAGCAGGCCCGCCTGGGCACGTTCATCAGCGCCTGCTACAGGTACACCTCTGATCTGGCGCACCCACGGCATTGCGCTGCCCGACTCAGCCCGGGATCAGCTATGACCTCCTCGTGAGTGCCCCGGTCAGGGTGGAAGTCAGGGCACGGACGGAGGGGCGGCGTAGCTCCTGTGGCGCGTGCTGTGCGGCAACCCGTAAGGCCTGGTGTGCCCGGTCGGGTTTGCCATGCGACGCCCACGCCCGGGCGGTGTCGATGCAGTAGCGGGCGCGGCGTTCAGCATTCGGCAGCAGCTCGGGGCGGACGCTGCTGGCGTGGTGAAGGGCAGCGGCGGACTCACCGAGCGCCGTGAACACGCCGATCTTGTAGATGGCGACATTGGTCGCGTTGAACCGCAGACCGCCCTGGGATCGGGTGTGGTCCAGCCGCCGGGCGGCCTCGGTGGCTTGCCCCAGGAGGTGCAGAGCCCGACTCCCGTTGCCGTGCTGGGCGCTGCTGTAGGCCGCCGTACAGAGCAGCGACCCGTACGCGGCAACCACGTCCGGGCCGGCCCGGACGGTATCGGCATCAAGGTCCTGGGCGGCGGCGATCAACAACGCGACGGCGTCTTCGTGTTGGCCAGAGCGCCGCATCGCGATCGCAACGGAACGCGACGCGGCGGCAATCATGGTCGCATCGCCGCTGGCGTTTGCGACGGTCAACGCCCGATCGGCGAGGACCCGAGCGACCGGATCGTTGCCCAGTTTGATGGACAGTTCGGAGGCCAGTTGGTAGCTGCCGGCAAGGATCGCGGCAAGCCCGTCACGACCAGCGGCGGCCTGCGCCCAACTCGCCTCGGCCGCACCCATGATGGCCGGCAGTTGCGAGCAGAGTTCGTCGTACCGGGTATCGGCGTAGACGGTCCAGGCACGGGTCAGGGCACGAGTCAGCCGGGCCGTGGATTCAGGGACGGCGTTCGTGATGTCAGCGTCCAGGAGGGCAAGTGCGCCGATGTCGGGGGCGGATACAGGGTCGGCGAGGGCTGGGTCGGGCCAGCCGACCGTGGTGGCGGTAGCAGCCAGGCCGGCGAGCATCTGGCGTCGTCGCACCGAATCACCTCTTCCAATCGCCGGGCGCCCGCCGACGATAACGCCAGAACGAGGCCAAAGAACAGACGCCACTCACGCGCAGAGAAGGGTCAGACACCATCAGTAGTCTCTCGCGGTGAACATCATCAGGATCGCGGTAGCGCAGAGCTACATCTCCTGCGACCGGCGGTCAACGGCACAGCCATATGCGCCCTGATGCGCCAAGCCCACCAGCAGGGCGCCCGTCTGATCCAGTTCCCGAAAGAGCGATCTCCCGATACGTCAGGCAGACCAAGGCGCTCGGGTGCGGTCATCGGATCGGGGACGTGGCGGAGGCGCTGTCCCGGGCCGAGGCACTCTCGCCGGGCCGGATGCAGGTCACGACCAGAGCGGACGGGATCACCATCATCAACGACGCATGCAACGCCAGCCCGGAGGCAATGACGGCGGCGTTGCAGGCGTTGGCCGACATCACCGCGCGGTGGGTCGCGGCCGTTCTACAAGATCGAATTTGGCCGCGGTGTCCCCAGTAACTCGATCTGATCTTGAGGGACGGGTCGGCGTGGGTGCCGAAGAGCGCCCTGCCTCCGAAACTATTCGTCCGACCAGACTCGTCCAGCACCAACACCAGGTTGACACGCACACCCAATTCGGCGGTCGGTCGGCTGATCCAGGTCAGATGTCGGGGGCGATGTCAGTGCCGACCACAGCGCGACGGCCGGAGGCCGGGATGGCTCGTTCGGGTGTGGGCCGGCGCTGGTCGCGGATGTAGACGACGGCGGGCTTCCCGCCGCCGGGGAGGCGGCGCTCGACCTCGAACAAGGTGGTCGCCGTGACCAGGTCGGTGAGCTTGGCGTATCCGTAGGTGCGGGAATCGAAGTCGGGTCGCCGCTTGGTCAGGATATGCCCGACGGCGGCGAGGTGGGCCCAGCCGTCGTCGCCGGAGGCGGCTTCCACGGTGTCGCGCAGCAGCATCACGAGGGCGGTGTCGTTCTTGAGCTGCGCGGCGCGGGTGGGGGTTCGGGGTTTGACGAGGGTGGCCTCGGCCGGTGCGACGGGGTGGTCGTAGGAGAGGTTGTCGGTGTAGACGAACTTGTCGCAGGCGGCGACGAAGGACTGGGGTGTCTTCCGAACCGGCGCTTCGCCCCGCCGCCGATGGCACGACAACGGGCCCGTGCGGCGAGGCGGTCGCGGTGACGGGCCTGCCACCGTGGCGCCAGCTCAGTGACCAGGCTCTCGATCACCTGCAGGGACAGACCCGTCATCCGCCGGTTCCTCCTGATCATCGCGCCAACCATGATCAGGCTAACGATCATCGATGCTCAAGGACTCGCAACCGTGCACGAGGTCGTTAGGGCCAGCCCTTCGGCGTTGCTCGCCGTCGGGATGCGCAACGGTCGCCGCGCGAGCTCATCGCGCGGCGACCGTTGGGATCATGTGCGTCTATGGGCTGGTTGCACGGGTAGCCGTGTCACGCACGTGGCGGGGAATGAAAAACAAATCTCCAGAACTGGCTCGCTCCCCGGTCGCAGAGCCATTGGTGAACCTTGGCTCCGTCCGCTGCATTGTTGTACGCGACGGTAATGCACTTACCAGTCTGGAAATTTACCATTATGGGATCAAATAAATCCCCACCGAATCGTTGCGCCCCCGTACCGTTACAGGTGTAGAGCACGATTGGTGTGCCGTCGGCCGGATTGCTGCCCCACACGTCAATACACTTGCCGTTGAAACTGACGAAGTTGTCACCTGGCACCCACATGAATTGCTGGGAAGGGCTGCCGGTGCAGGTCCGCATCTCCAGTTGCACGGCATCGTCGAACCTGCCGTCCGGCACGGTGAGGCACTTGCCGTTCAAATGACTGACGACGGTCATGTCAAAGAGGTCGGTGGACCAGGTGGCATTGCCGCTGTCGTTTCGGTAGAGGACGAGATTCCCGTCCTTTTGCAGCTTCAGGCTGCTCGGCCCATTCCCGTGGGTTCCGGACGCCCACACCGGTGTGCCGTCTGCACTGTAGAGGACGAGATTGCCGTCGCGCTGGTTGGCGAGGCGCGCGCCGTTGGAGACCGCGGGCGCCCAGACGGCCTTGGGTCCCTTCGAGACGACAAGCTTGCCGTCACTTTGGAGTCGCAGCGTATGACCGAGGTGCGAGTGGAGCGCTTTGGCGTCGGAGAGTTCCGCGCCGGCCTCCAACTCGGTGTTGGTCGGGTAGAACAGCTGATCGGGGGTGACAAGAGGAGATCCAGTGACGGCACCGGCGCCGGCGTCCTTGCTCCCGCCGATGATGGCGATCGCCCGGCTGCCGAACGCGTTGGTCCAGACGTAATTGTCACCGCCAGCCAGCTTGGTGTACCGGAAGTTCTGGTCGGTCTGGCCGTCGCAGGTGCGGATGACGAATTTGATGCCGACGCCCGTCGCAGGGCTGGCGAGGCTGACGCACTTCGTGCGGTCCAAGGCGTTGATGATGCGGTAGATATCAGTGGTGCCATAGATTCGCATCGCCAGCCAGCGTTGCTTGACGTTGTCGGCGCAGTTTGCCTGCACCACGGCCTTGCCGTTGGTGACGCTGTCGCCCTCGGCGGCCAGGCATTTGCCGGAGTTCAGGTTGGTCCACTGCCATGACTTGGCGCTGGGCCGGTTGGTGGAGTCTGGCGGCACCTGGTAGCGGCCGGTCGTCAAGAAGTTCCGGACGGCGTCCACGTCGCCGGCCAGTGCTTGGGTGGCGGCGGTGACGAGGTTGTCCTCGCCGTCGGCGGCCGCCTTGGTCTTGATGTTGTTCGCGCTCTGGCGGTGTGCGGCCTCGGCTTCGGCCAGCTCTCGGTCGAGGTCTCGGCGGTCGGCTTCGCGCATGCCGGTGTCGATGAATGCCCGCCAGTCGGCCGGGTTGCTGCTGCGCAGCGCGGTTTCGGCGGCCGCGCTGATCTCGATACGGTTCGGGTCGGTGTCGACGACCTGCCACACCCAGCGGGTGAAGTTGTCGTCGGTCATGGCGAGCTTGCCCTCGTCGGCGACGACGCCGATGATGGCGGCGGCAGCGGTCATGGCGCCTCGGCGCGCCAGGCGGGCCTGTTCGGCGGCGCCGGCGGCCTCGGCTGCGGCGATCGCGTCCTGCACGTCTTGTTCGGCGGCGGTCTTGACGCCGGTGGCGAGGAACGCGTGCTGCTGGGCGGGGGTGCCGTTGATGACCGCGGCTGCGGCGGCCTTGACGCGGGCCCCAGTGGCCCTGCTCCAGATCTCGATGACCGCGTCGCGTTCGGAGAGTAGGAGCATGCGGCCTTCGGTGTCGAGGGTCAGGCCGGCCGCGGCGTAGGCGGCACGCTTGAGGTCGCGGGCGGCGCGGGCGGCGGCCTCGTCGCTGATCTTCTTCGCGTCATCGGCGATTTTGGCATCGAAGATGCCGTGCAGGATGAATTGCTTGCAGGCGGCGTCGACGGTGGCGATGTCGGTGGAGAGCGTCAGTTCGGCGGCGGTGCGGACCAGCGGGTAGGCGGCGGATTGCTGCCAGATCCAGAAGACGAAGTTGCGGTCGGTCTGGCCGAGCACCCAGGGCTCGGGTTCGATGCCGATCTCGCGGGCGGCCCGGACCTTGGCCAGCTCGTCGGTTGGCAGGCCGTCGTCGGTGGCGGCGGCCTCCGCGGCCGCGCCGGTGAGGGCGGCCCTGGTGGACTGGGCCATCGGCTGCGCGGCTTTCGCCTTGGCCCCCGTGGACATCGGCGGCGGGGCGGAGGTGGGCGGCCTGATGGCAGGCGGAGCTGCCGGGGCAGGCGCGGGCTTGGCGGATGTTGGTGAAGGGGTGGGTGCGGGGGCGGCGGCTGCTGGCCCGGCGAGGAGTGCGATCAAGCCTACGGTGGTGGTGGCGGTGGTGAGCAGGACGCGCAGGGCATGCGGACGCCGGTGTGCTGTCTTCAATGCGATCCCCGTTTTCGGTGAATAGAAACGATGCCGTCTCGCGTGGTGGGCGGATGAATGTCCGACGCTGTGATGGCATGCCACGGATTGCCGAGTCCCGAATGGTGGCTAGGGCAGGCTAGCCCGCGAGTTGCATCGACGGCAAGCTACATCTACGGCCTGTCATATGCGCATTTCTCTATGATTTAGGGTTCCACGGCACACGGTTGTGTCCGGTGTGGATTCGTGGTACGAATCTCTCGCGTTCGGCGGTCATCGATCTACGGTGTCGCTTCTGCTGCCACGGGGGTTGGCCAAATGAATAGGCGTGTGCGGACGCGGTCCGCGGCGATGCTTGCTGTTTTGCTGGTGGCACTGGGCTTGCTCGGCGGCGTCGCTGTGCCAGCATGGGCGACCGCGCGGGACTCAACCGCGATGGCGAGTGCGGCTTTTGACCAAGCCGAGGAAGATCGTCTTTTCGTGCGCTTCCTGGCTCTCTACGACCCGCGTGCGCTGGTGCGGACGGCCGCTTGGAACGCTTTGACCAGCAGTAATGTTCCCGCTGCCATCGACCGGTTCTTTACCTCGGGGTTCCCGTACGCGGTCAGCCGTTCACAGGAACTCGCCGCGCGCAACCTCGACTTCGCCAAGCGGATCGTGGCCACCCACCCCGCGGAGTTCTCGCCGGAGGTGCACGCGGCCGCCCAATATGCGATCAATAGCGGCACTACCGCGCTGGACACCTTCGCCCGGACCGGCTACGCGGCCGCAAAGGAACGCGACCGGATCGCCCGAGAAGCCTCTGGCGATCATGCTGCCGGCCTACTGCAGGCCGATCGTGACTTCGTCGTTCAACTGCGCGAGCACGATCCCGGCGCGCAGGTTCGAGCCGCGGCCGGGCTCGCGCTACGCGCCGAGGCCACCGACGCCGATGTGGTGGAGTTCTACGCCTACGACTGGGCCGCCGCGGCCTCCGTGGACCTGCAGACCCATCAGACGCAATGCGCCAACAACGACATGATCTGGCGCTCCAAGATCAAGACTTTGCTGGCCGACGCGCAGGCCGCGCACGCGGCGGCGCTCGCTGCCGAGGGCGAAGCACGCGAGCTGGCTCGAGAGACCGCCGCCCGCGCCTGGCGCACGCTCGGAGCGCAGGCCGAGCCGGCCAGGTCCACCTGGGACACCGCCGTCGAGGTTGCCGAGCGGCAGGCGGCGAACTGGCAACAGGTGGCGCTGGCCGCAGCGGCGGCCGCGGACAACCCGAACTGGGAGTCCATCACGGTCAGCGCGCAAGCCAACGGTCAGCAGTGGACCAACGAGCACGTTAACGCCACGAGGCAGGCCGCGTACTGGACTTCTCTCTACGAAATGGCGCTGGCCGGCGAGCGAGACATGACTTCCTGACAATCTGACGTCTATTACCGGCACTGGCCGCACGGCTCGATTCGTCCCTTTCTCGCTTTCCGGCGCTGGCAAACGCGCCGGCGCTGACGCATGGGCAGGTATCGCGTGAAGAAGAACTTGGCTGGAGTACGCGCGTTTTTGGCATTGATCGTCACTGCAGTGATGATCGTCACTAATTTGCACGCACCACCGGCTGCGGCCACCCCGGCTACCCCACGGCCGAGTGCGCAGGCCGAGAACCTGCCCCCGATTCCGGTTCCGCCGTTGGTAACCGAGGAGTGGAACGGCACCGCGGGTGTGGTGACCAGCAATGAGCGCTGGGTGCAGGCGGTGACTGATCTTGCGGAGCTGACCGAGGAGCCGGAGATCCGTGACGCCGCGTTGAAGGTGCTGGCGACCGGGGACGCGGCAGCGATCCGCCAGTTCGCGTTGATGGATATGCCGGTGATCGACCAGCAGGTGCGTGAGCGTAAGCGTCTGGAAGCTGCGGACCGGCTGGCGAGGGTCAGGGCGATGGTGGGCACCGGTGTGCCTGGTGGCTATTTCAACGCCGAGGTGCAGCGGGTGCTGGCCGGCACCGATGAGGACCGGAAGGCGTTTCTGGCTTACGGTGCCGACATCGCCCGTGCCCGTGACGACAAGGCGGCCGGTGACTCGCGGGAGCGGGCTGCGGCGTTGCGGGAGCGGTTGCGGGTGTTCGCGGCGGCGGCGCCGTCGGGTACGCAGGTGAAGGCTGCCGCCCAGCAGGCGCTGGCCGGCGATGACGCGGCGGTGGCCGCGTTCTTCGCTACCGGTTATGCGGCGGCGGCGAGGGCCGACTCCGCCGCACGGGAGCAGTACCTGGCGGATCTTGAGGCGCGGAACAAGGCGGCGGAGGAGCTTTCTGATCTGGCGCAGCGCGCCAGGCGGGCGTCCGAGGCGCGGGCGCAGATGATGGTCGCGCACGGTAACGGGGTCCGGGCGTTGCAGCGGGCCGCGAACGCGATGGCGAGTGCTGCCAATGCTGCCCGGCATAGTCAGCGGGTTCTCGCCGGGCCTGGCACGGTTGCGAGCAAGGCCGGCGATCTGGCTATCGACAAGGCGCTGATCGCCACCGAGTTGGACGGTGTCCGGCTGGCTGCCCAGCAGGCCCAGGCCGCGGCGGCCGCGTCTCGTTCGGCGGCGCAGGTCCTGCAGGAGACGGGGCTCACGTACGGCGTGGAGTGGGCTGATATCGCGGAGGGGATGAGCCAAGCTTCCCAGGCGGCTGTCGGCGCTACGACGACCGCCGCTCATGCGGTCGACGCCACGATCGCCACCAACAACGCGCAAGGGGCACAGGCGCAGGCTGAGGCCCGCGAGCGGCAGGCGGTGCAGTGGCGCCAGCACGCGCAGGAGCACGCTGCGGCGGCGGCGAAGTTGGCTGCGGCAACAGCCGTGGAGGCTGCTGCGGCAACCACCGCCGCCGCACGCGCCAAGACCGCTAAGGAACAGGCGCAAGCCGCCGAGGCCAAGGCTTGGGCGGAGGCGGCGAAGACTCGTCAGCAGCGGCAGGCGGCCGAGGCGCAGGCGGGCGAGGCGAAGCGGCAGCGTCAGATCGCCGAGGCGGAGCGGGCCAACGCCGACCGGTACCGGGTCGAGGCGGAGCAGCAGGCTGCCATCGCGCGTAATGCCCGCTCGGCCGCGGATACGCAGGCGGCCATCGCGGATCAGGCCCGGTCGAAGGCTGAATCGGCGGAGGCGACCGCTCGCGCAGCCGAACAGCGGGCGTGGGACCAGGAAGGCGTCGCGCGGCAGGCGCGCGACGACGCCATGGCCGCGGAGCGCGCGGAGCAGACCGCCAGGGCGAGGGCCCAGGCGATGCGGGCCGCCGCGGCGTCGGTTGAGACCGAAGCCGAACGCCAGGAAGCCCAGGCTCAGGCCGACGAGGCCGACCGGCAGGCCGGCATAGCAAGCTCGGCAGCGCGGGCAGCCCGCGCTCAGGCGAACACCGCCACCGGTGCCGCTGCCAACGCCCGTGCTGCCAGCACACAGGCGCAGAGTGCGGCCAACCTCGCCCGGGCCGCTAGCCAGCAGTCGCGTGCGGCGGCGGTCGCCGCGGACTCGGCAGCGGACAAGGCTGAGTCAAGCGCGCAGGCCACGCATGCGGCGCGGGCACGGGCTGACGCGGAGGCGGCGCAGGCGACCGCTGAGGAGACCAAGGCCGCTGAAGCCGCGGACACTGCCCAGGCTTTGGCCGGGCAGGCCGCCGACGAGTCCGTGAAGTCGCTGTGGGTGGCGGACCGCACGCGTGATGAGGCGCAGGCTGCCTTGACGGAGGCTGTGGCCGCCGCTGCACAGGCTGAGATCGCGATCAATGCGGCGGCTGCGGCCCGGCAGTCGGCGGCGGGCATCGCCGAGCCGGCCAACACCGCCATCGGCATGGTCAGCCCGTTCACCGGCGCCGACATCGACGCCGACTTCACCCAACTGGTCGCCCAGCAGGCCCTGAGCATCGGTCAGGAGCAGGCCGACGCGGCGGCCGCTCGCGCCAGTGAGGCGATCACCGCTGCCGAGAACGCCGAAGCGGCGGCGGCTCGTGCCGCCGAAGAGGTCAGGCCGGCCTACACCGCAGCGGCGCAGGCCGCTCGTTCGGCCGCCGCGGCCGCCACCTCCGTGGCCGAGGCGAAGCGGGCGGCGGCGCAGGCCGCAGCCGACGCCGCGGCGGCGCGTACCGCCGCAGCCGGTGCGGCCAGCGCCGACGCCCAGGCAAGCGTTGACGCTGCCGCCGCTCGCAAGGCGGCCAACGAGGCCGCCGAGGACGCCGCGATCGCCGGGCGCAACGCACAGCAGGCCCAGCAGGCCGCCAGCCAGGCCAATCAGGCCGCCAACAGCGCCGAGGCCGACGCTGCCGCCGCTCAGGCCGCCGCCGACCGGGCCGAGGCCGACGCTGCCGCCGCCCAGCAGGCGGCCGACGAGGCGCAACAGGCGGCGGACAGCGCCGCCACCGCGGCCGCCAACGCGCTCCAGCACGCCATCGACGCGCAGAAGGCCGCCGACCGGGCGGAGGAAGCCGCACGGCAGCGCGCCGCGCAGGAACTGGCCGACGCCGCAGCCAACATCCCCCCGGACGCGACCGAGGCCGACCTGCTGCAATACCTGACGCCGGACGAACTGGAGCAACTGCGCCAGGCCGAGCAGGAGGCCGGGATGAGCATCCTGGACTTCATCAAGGCCGAGGCGTGGGACCTGTTCCTGGACCTGTCCGGCGTCGGGGACATCGTGTCCTGCATCCGCGACGGCAACGTCGTGGCCTGCCTGTGGAGCCTGGTCGGCCTGCTCGGCGGGATCAAGGCGATCCGCGCCGGCTACAAACTCGTCCAGCTCGTACCCAAGCTGATCGCGTTCCTCGAAAAGGTCAAGGACGCGAAGAAGCGGCGGGACACGCTGCGCGACATCGCCCGGCGCAACAAGAAGAAAAAGGACCGCGACGACGAGTGCGATGTCCGCGCCCGAAGCAACAGCTTCCTGAGCGGCACCCCGGTGCTGCTCGCGGACGGTACCAGCCGGCCCATCGAGAAGGTGGCGGTCGGCGACCTGGTGCGAGCCACCGATCCGATCACCGGTGTCACCGTCGCCAAACCGGTAACCGCCACCATCGTCGGCGACGGCGACAAGAAGCTCGTCGACATCACCGTCGGCGCCACCACGATCACCGCCACTCACAACCACCCGTTCTGGGTCCCGGAGCTGTCGCAGTGGGTCGACGCCGAACGGCTGGCGCCTGCGCAGTGGCTACGCACCGGCGCCGGCACCCATGTCCAGATCACCGCGGTGCGACACCACGACGCGCAGACCCGCGTCCACAACCTCACCGTCGCCGACCTGCACACCTTCTACGTGGTCGCCGGGACCGCCTCGATCCTGGTCCACAACAGCGACTGCGAAGAGATCATCTGGAAGAACGCCTACGACGCTCGATTCCCGCTCCGCGTTCCGAATCCCGACGAGCAGGATGAGCTGCCTGATCCTTCGATCGTCCGGCGGAGCAAAGACGGGCGAGGGCCACTCGCCGACGGCTGCCACCACTTCGTGATCATGCCGAATGACGAGGTCAGGTCGGTCTCCGACGGCATTCTCGAAGCTCTGTGGGACCGGAGCATCTGGTCGGGTCACACGAGCATCGCAGGACGGGACAGTCAGGACAAGCCGAACGGTGTGCTCATGGCGGGAGGTATCAAGGTTTCCGACGGAAAAATCGTCGAGTTCAACCGGTGGTCCGGCCACTATCAGCCGCAGGATTACGGAGATGACGACGAGATGCTTGAAGAGATCTCGAAGCGTGCGTTCGCGGCGGCCGGTTACGGCTGGTTCGCGACTTACAAGGGCGAGTCGCTGTGCGAGGACTGAGGTAATGGCGAGCCGATGGCGTACGGTCTGGGCGACCGGTGAGAGCGACGATCTGATCGTCCGTCTCGGCATGGCGGGCCCCGGCGTGGTGGTTTCGGCCGACCACGGCGGCGCGCTCGAGGCGCGGCGGGCCGATGATGGCTCCCTGGTCGCTCCGCCGACGTACACCGGTATCAGCGGTATCAGGGGCATCGTTGCGCTGGCGGCCTGGAGGGACGGCCCGATTGTGCGGGCGGCGACCGGCGCGGGTTCTGGGTGGGCGTCGTACCGGTGGTTGCAGCGGTGGGACCTCGACGCCCGGAAGGAGATCCCACCGGCGATCGACATGAACGTTGCGCAGGTGAAGCACGTCGACCCGGCCGTGGTCCGCGGCGAACAGGTCCTGGTCGTGATCAATCGCGGCACGCTCGAGATCCGCCGGACCACCGACGGCGCGGTCATCGACAAGGTGGTCAAGCATCGGGAAACATCGCGGGTCGTGATCGGCTCGTTCGGCCGGGAGCCGATCGCGATCACTACGTCGCCCAGCGCGCACCCGGAGCTGTTCCGGCTGGAGGACCTCGCGGCGCCCGAGCCGCTGCCAGGTCTTGCCGGCGGCTTCGTCGCCGCGATGGACGGCGACCGTCTGGTCTGCGGCAGCTACGCGGAACCATGGAATGCCTGGCGAACCGCGTGGGCTCGCGACCTGACCGGCCAGCGGCTCGGCCCCGATGTCACCGGTGAGGTGATCACCTCGGTGGCGGTCGCGGACTGGCCTGCGGTCTACATGGCCCGGGCCGACGGCACGGTGTCGCTGGTCGACCTCGAATCCGGCGACGAACTCTGCCCTGCTCTGCGACTGCCGACCAAGGCCGCGAGCCTCGCCGTCGCCCCGGGCGGAGATCTCATCGTCGGGTACGGCCCTCATGTCGCCCGTTTCCGGCCACCGAGGTGATGTCACCGGCTCGGGCGTCCTCCGTCGCGCCGGCACGCTGTGAGGATCAATGACAAAGGGGTCAGCCCCGGTCACACGAGCATCGCGGGATGGGACAGCCAGAAGGTACCCGACGGTGTGCTCATGGCGGGGGTCTGAAGGTCGAGGACGGGAAGGTCGTGGAGTTCAACCGGTGGTCCGGCCACTATCAGCCGCAGGACTACGGAGACGACGACGAGATGCTTGAAGGGATCTCCAAGCGTGCGTTCGCGGCGGCCGGTTACAGCGGGTCCGCGACGTATAAGGGCGCGACGCTCTGCGAGGACGACGAGGACTGAGGTAATGGCGAGCCGATGGCGGACGGTTTGGACGAACGGTGAAAGCGACTATCTGATCGCCTGTCTCGGCATGGTCGGCCCCGCCATGGTGGTTCCGGCCAACCACGGCGGCACCCTCGATGCACGGCGAGCCGATGACGGTTCCCTGGTCGCACCGCCGAGGTCCTACGGCTTCCCTGCGTTGGCCACGTGGATCGACGGAACGGGCGTGCGCGCGGCTGGGGATGGGCTTCAGTCCGCCCGTTCCGGCCACCGAGATGACGGAGGTGAGTGTGGAACGTCTGAGAGGGTGATTCGGGAGCGTATGTCCGTTGTGGGTTTGGCCGTAGGTTAGAGGCCCTGTTCGTGGGACTACGCGGACGGCGGTGGCGGGGCGAGAGTGAACAGGCCGGCCTCGGGCTCGGTCAGGATCTGGCGGGCGACGAGGCGTTTGAGCTTGGCTCGGAGACCCTCGGTGTCCTTGGCGGTGACGCCGGTGCCGAGGGCGTGGCAGATGTCCTTGGCACGCATCGGACTGGTGGCGGTGTGGAACACGGCGAGAATCTGCTGGTAGGCCGGGCTGGCGACGGTCGCGTCAGCGGGTGCCGTCGTGTCGGTGTGGCCGGTCAGGCTGAGCAGGGTCTTGCGGGTGATGGCGAGTTCGGCCAGTTCGGTCTCGGCCGTGGTGAGCTGGTCGCTGAGTGAGGCGATCTGCTCCCGAAGTCGTTCCGCGGCGGCACGGGCGGCGGTTTCGCGTTCGGTGAGCAGGTCCAGCAGCGGTGGCTGGGTCACCGCTGGTGGCCTGGGTCGCGCCAGGACGGGGTGTTGGTGCCGGTCAGCCGGCGGACCAGGTTCGCCGTGGACGCCCACCAGGTTCGAGACACCGCCGAGGCAGGGCGGCTCTCGTACTCGCGGACCAGGCGGCGGTGCAGCATCAACGTGCCGTTGGTCTGCTCGACCACCCACCGGCGCTTGACCGGCACGAACCCGGCCGTCGTGTCGGACCGTCTGACCTGCTCGACGTCGATACCGCGGACCGCGCCGTGGATCGCCACGTCGTCTTTGAACCCGGCGTCCACCCATGCCTTGGTCACCGTCGGCGTGTGAGCCACGACTTTGTCCAGCAGTTTCACGCCGATCGTGTTGTCGGTGACCGACGCGGCGGTGACCACCACCGCGATGATCAACCCCAGGGCGTCAACAGCAAGGCCACGTTTACGGCCCGGCACCTTCTTCGCAGCGTCCTTACCGGTCGTCGCGGCCGGGACGTGGTTGGCCGCCCGGATCGACTGGGTGTCCAACACCACCGCGGTCGGATCCTCCGCCCGGCCGGCCCTCTCCCGCGCCTGACAGCGCAACAGATCATGAATCACCTGGTCGGTGCCGTCGTCACGCCACAACGCGAAGTAGTAGTACGTCGCGGACCTCGGCGGCAGATCGTGCGGCAGGTACGCCCACTGACAACCAGTCCGGTTCTGGTAGAAGATCGCGTTCACGATCTCCCGCAACTCATAGCGGCCCCGATGCCCCGACACCGACGGATGCCTTGTCTTCCACGCCTGCAGGAACGGTCCGACCACCGCCCACTGCTCGTCGGTCAGGTCACTCGGATACGCCGCCCGCTCACCCATGATCAACCCAACGCAGCCACAACCTCACCGGTTACGACCACGGCTCATGTTTATGCGTCAGGCCACACCCACAAAGGACATAAGCTACCGAATCATCCTCTGAGTGCCGCCGTAATTAAGGCGCTTACCGATAGGGCGCGCGATGCTCCTCCCGACAAGCTGGCTGTCGACCGGTCGGTCCTGGCGATGTTCCTTGACACGCTGCTGGGCGAGCTGCCGTGGTGGAATCGCGCCTGGCGGGTAGCCGAGGTGGCAGAAGTGCGTAAGAGTTCTTCAGCTCTGGCCCTTCCGCCCGGGGAGGTGCAGGTGGTCGAGGTGACCGTGCGGGGTTCCCTCGGCGGCGACGCCGGCGAGGTTCAGTCGTTCTCTGCGCGGGTGAGGCTCCTGGAAGACCGGCTCCTCCGTTGGCAGATGAAGGTCGGGGACACGGTCATCGGACCGGCGGTCGCGCCGGCGGGGGAACCGGAGCCGCACCCGTTCGGCGCCGTGTTCCAGATGCTGGTGGAGATGCGCGGCCTGTCGTTGCGAGAGGTGGCCTGGCGGGCCGGGCGAGCCGACTCGACGATCATGAAACTCCGTCGCGGAGCCCTGGTTCCCGAACGGGCGCTGATCGACCAACTGGCGCGGGAGTTGAACGTGCCGGCAGCGAATCTCGCCCTCATCGCCGGAGTGGACCCGGCCGACCCGGGCCGGGCATAGCATTTGAGGCCTCGATCACCGGTGGGTCACCGCCGACGAGGCATACGGGCAGGACTCGAAATTCCGGCTCTGGCTGCAGGAACGCAAGGTCGGTTACGTCCTGGCCGTACCACACAGCCAGAGGGTTTCCACCGACACGGGCAGCGCCCGCGCGGACTTCCTCGCCGCCCGGGCCCCGGCCCTGGCGTGGAAACGACGTAGCTGCGGCGACGGTGTCAAAGGCCCACGCCTGTACGACTGGGCCGTCGCGTCCCTGCCCGACACCGGCACCACCGATCACGGGTTCACCCGGTGGCCGCTGATCCGCCGCAGCATCACCAGACCGGACCTTGGAAGGGCTACCCGAGGTCACGGACGACTCCCCGGAGCCATCCGTCTGACTACCCGCCGTGATCCAGGACGGTCGCCCTCCCACCCGGCAAATCTGACGTTTGTCCAGGTCACCCAGGGATGATGTCGTGACGGTACGCCTGTACCCGCGTCCCGTCCGCGAGGACAACCTCTACCCGGCCCGTTCTCGTCGAGCGCTCTGCCCACGAAGTGGACCCGCTTACCGGCGTGTTCGTCGGCCTGGGCACTGTCGGCGCGTGCAGGACGGTGGATCCAACCGAGGTTCACGACTTCAGGACGCACAAGAAACCCCCGAGTAGCACAGGTGTACGACGAGCGAGTCCAGTCATCCTCGAACATCCGCACCTCGCGACACGGCGGCGCGGCAACGAGCGGGGCTGCCCGTTTCTCCGGGGACCCGCGATGCGCCCTCGTCTGATCGGGATCACCATCGCCACGGGCCTGTTCACCTGTGCTGGTCCCAGGTGGGATCACCTGCACCAGCGGCCACTGATCGGCCGATCAGTGGCGGGAAGCCGGGCACGAGACGCCTCCAAGCTGAGACGTCGAGGGTTGCGGTGCCCTACGCCGGCCAGTAGGTAGTTCAGGCCGACCGTAGCGCAGGTCTCGATGCCACCCACCAGCTCGAGACGAACCGGGACGCCAGCGTTCTCGGGCCAGGTGCCGACGGCGTCGGCGATGCTCAGCAGCGGGCTGACCAGATCGCCGCCGGACCTCCCGCTGGATAGCTGCCTGGTTGCAGGCCTCCCAGACACCTCCGGCCAGGCGACATACAGCCGTCGCGTTGCCTGATCGTCGCTACCGCGACTGAGATCGTCTGGGTCGAAGAACGAGATGTCGACATCTCGTACCCGCTCCGAGTGAAGCCCGGCCCGTAGACCTGGCTCCAAACGAGGTCGCGAATCATCCCGGGCCCAACCAACCCACGGATCGGACAGCTCGCTCTCGCGTCTTGCTTACTGGTCGGGCTCACTACGTTGATCGTGTTCGAGCGCGGGAGGACGAACTTCGCCCAGTTGCAGCGGCGCGTCACCGCCGGCCGCAGGCTCCTCCGACTGGCCCACGAATACCCCGCCCACTACGTGCTCTTCGACCTGCTCGCCGACGCGGGCGGCAAACTGCTCCGGAATCTGCCCCTTTCGGAGCGGCGGGCCCGGCCCGGCGCGGCGCTCGGTCGGAGGCGGTCACGGAGTCTCTGCTCTCCTCGCTCGGGCTGATCCGGTGGCAGCTCACCCTAACCCGAGTCCTGGTGTTCACCACCACAGCCGATCGATACGGCACTGCCGCGCCCAGGTCGGTGCGAGCGTCGCCGAAACAACCTCATCAGTGGGATCAGTGTCGTCGTGATCGCAGGGCGGGCTGCCCACCATCGACACCGGTTTGCCCTTTTCGCTCGTTCAAGCGGGCTCGCCACATCGCCGACCGACCCACCGGCCAGGCGTCTCGGCGCAGCAAACGTAGCCCATTGAGACCCACGATGATGGTCGATCCCTCGTGCCCGGCCACGCCTAACGGCAGCGGAAGATGACCGATGATGTCCCAGGTGGCGAGCACGGTGATGACTGACCCCGCGATGACGAGGTTTGCGATGACATAGCGACGGGCACGGCGGGACAATTCGATGACAGCTGGGATGGTGGTCAGATCATCGCGGACAACGACCGCGTCCGCGGCTTCGATGGCGAGATCGGATCCCACCCTGCCCATCGCGATGCCGATGTGCGCAGCGGCCAGGGCCGGGGCATCGTTGATCCCGTCCCCGACAACGAGCAGGTGGGTACCGTCGGCCTGCAGCTCATGTACGGCGGCGACCTTGGCCTCGGGCAACAGGCCGGCGCGGATATCGTGCACGCCCACCTGGCTCGCGATGCGCACGGCAGCGCGGGCGTTGTCGCCGGTGAGTAGCACCGGTGCCCGTCCGGTCAGCGCCGCGATCCGAGCGCTGGTCTCGGCGGCAGCCGGACGAATCCGGTCGGCGATGCCGAGCACGCCGACCGGGTCACCATCCACGAGTACGACAACCGCGGTATGCCCGTCGTCCTCCAACTCCTCGGTCAGTCGGCGGGCGATCTGATGGCCGTCGGAAAGCAGATGGGCCGGGCTGCCTACGGCTACCTCGCGCCCCTCGACGCGGGCGGTCACGCCCCGCCCGGGCAGTGAGGTGAAGTCGGCCGAAGCCGGCACCGTCAGTTCCCGGTCCCGCGCGGCAGCGAGCGTCGCAGCGGCCAACGGGTGTTCACTGGGTTGCTCCGCGGCGGCGGCCATCGCGAGAACTTGGTCGCTGTCGTCGAGTAGGCCACCGGGCACCACCCGAATGACGGCCACTTGCGGGCTGCCTTCGGTGAGCGTGCCGGTCTTGTCGAACGCCACCTGGCCGGTCTGGGCAAGGCGCTCCATCACGACTGCGGACTTGATCAGCACACCATGACGGCCGGCGGTGGCCATCGCCGCCAGCAGGGGTGGCATGGTGGCAAGCACCACCGCGCAGGGCGACGCGACGATCATGAAGGTCATGGCGCGCAGCAACGATGTCGTGAGATCCTCACCGAGCGCCAATGGAATCCCGAACAGTGCCAGCGTCGCGACGACAACGCCGAGTGAGTAACGCTGTTCGACCTTCTCGATGAACAGCTGCGTCGGTGCCTTCGTGACCGATGCCTCTTCTACCATGGCCACGATGCGGGCCACCACGGTGTCGGTAGCCGATTTCGCCACCCGTACCCGCAGGGCACCGGTGCCATTGAAGGTACCGGCGAACACCTCGTCGCCTGTGCACTTGGCTACCGGTAACGGCTCGCCGGTGATGGTGGCCTGGTCTACCTCGCTGGCACCGTCGAGTACGTGACCGTCGGCGCCGATCCGCTCACCGGGGCGGATCAGGATCACGTCGGCGACCGCCAGGTCAGCCACGTCAATTGCCTCCTCACCGCCGAACGCATCCACCCTGGTGACGCGCGGCGGAGCGAGATCCAGCAGGCTACGGACCGAGTCGGCCGTGCGTTGAGTGGCAAATGCCTCCAGGGCGCCCGAGGTGGCGAAGATGACGATAAGCAACGCGCCGTCGAACACCTGCCCGATCGACGCCGCCCCGATCGCGGCGATAACCATCAGCAGGTCCACGTCGAGCGTCTTGTGCCGCAGCGCCCGCAGCCCGGCCAAACCCGGCTCCCAACCACCGGCGGCGTAGCAGGCGAGGTACAGCGTCCACCACGACCATGGCGGTCCACCCGCCAGTTGTAGAACCCCGCCGGCCGCGAACAGACCCACGGCGGCGGCCGCCCAGCGCGCCTCGGCCAGCGCCCACAGCGGAGTACGGCGCCTCCGAGGGGCACCCTGAGTAATCACAGCTGAATCCGGCCGGAGCCGCGCATCGGTCAGCACCAGACCACACTACCTGCGCAGTCATGCATATACGCAAGTTAGCAGGTCTGGGATAGGCTTCCGCTCATGCACACGTCCGTGCCCGACTTCCGTATGCCGAACGAGGAGCAGGTCCACCTCGCGGCCGAGAGCTTCCGCCTACTGGCCGATCCGACCCGGATCAAGATTCTCTGGGCACTGCTTCAAGGCGAGTCCTCGGTCGCCTGTCTGGCGGAATTAGTCGGTGGCGCCCCGACCGCTGTCAGTCAGCACTTGGCGAAGTTGCGGCTGGCTGGGCTGGTGCGCGGCCGACGCGAGGGAACTTTTGTCTACTACTCTGCCGCGAACGTGCACGTTGGTCACCTGCTCGACGAGGCCCTGTTCCACGCCGACCACACCGACCTGGACCTACCCGATCATCCGAGCGACGACCTGTCTACGCACCGGCCGCCCAGCAAACCTGCCGTCGACTGAATTTGTGGTGCCTGTCAGCCGGTCCGCAGCGCCAGGTCACCCGGCCGCCGGACCGCGCGCTGCGGCCCGGCGGGAGATGGTGAGTGGTTTGTTACCCGCAGCCCAGCGCGGCCTTCAGCCGCCCCAGGTTCGTCCGCATCACTGACAGGTAGTCATCGCTGGAGCCGGGGGTCAGGCCCTCGATCGGATCGAGTACCTCCGCTTTCGCCCCTACCTCCCGCGCGATGGTCTCGGCGACCTTCGGGCTGACCAACGTTTCGAAGAAGATCGTGGTCACCTTGCGTGCCCTGGCCTGCTCAGCGACCTCGGCCATGTGTTGCGGCGACGGCTCCTCCTCGGGGGACAGGCCGCTAATTGGGATCTGCTCCAACTGGTACCTGCCCGCGAGGTAACCGAACGCGGCATGGCTGGTAACGATCTCCCTGCGCTGGCAGGTCCCCAGGCTGTCCGTGTACTCGGTGTCGAGCTTGCCCAGCTCGGCGCGCAGGGCCGCCGCGCCGTTCCGGAAGTCGGCGGCCCGGCCGGGCTCCAAGGTCGCGAGCCGATCGGCGAGCTTGTCGCCGAGTGTCGCCAGCCGAGTCGGGTCCAGCCAGATGTGCGGATCTTTTCCGTTGAGCGCCTTGCTCTCCTCCTCGCCCTCATGTTCCTCGCCCTCGTGCTCCCCGCCGGCGGGGGCATCGCGCAGCGACTCGATCGCGAGGCCGTCGAAGGAGGAGTCTTTGGCGTTCTGCTCGACAGCCTCGTCGACCGCAGGCTGGAACCCACGCAGGTAGACCACCAGATTTGCATCCACAATCTGTCTGACCTGCTCTGGAACGAGTTCCATGTCGTGCGGCTCGACCCCTGGCTTGGCCAGGTTGGTCACGGTGACCGCGTCGCCGCCCACCCTCTGCGCGACGAACTGCAGCGGATAGAAGGCCGCCACCACCGAAATCTTGCTCGGCGACGCCGTGGGGCCAGGGTCACTGTCACCACCACATGCGCCGAGCCCAACCGAGGCCAGCACGGCTGTGGCCGTCAATGCCGTCACCTTCAAGGGAGTTCTCATGGTTCAGCTTGCGATCTTGCGAAAATGATTGTCAAAAGCGCATAACCGCATGCATAGATGCCTCCCCCGACCCGCCGCGCCCGCCGGTCGCCCAACCCATCCCAGGCGACGGATTTCTCCCGCCAGACACGCTCCTGCGGGCCGCACACTTCGGACGGACCCACACCCAATCACATGCGTCGCCCCGTCGCCTGACCACCTGCGGCGATGCGAGCGCTCCGCAGAGCTTGCCTACTGGTCCCGTCGTCGATCCACCCACCCCCACAGCGCATGCCCGTCGCCAATAATCGAAACGATTGTCATAATCGCTAGACCCATCGACCCGAGGACTTCCATGAACGATCCGTACCAACGATCAGCCGAGTACATCGACATCCTCATCGCCGAGGCTTGGGGGTTCTTCGCCCCCGGGCTTGCCGAGGCCCTGCGTGGCCTCAGCGGCACGACGGGGGTCACTGTGGACCTGGGCGCCGGTTCGGGTCGCGGGGTCGCGGTGATCTGCGCCGCCCTGCCCGACGACTCGCCGGTTCTGGCGGTGGAGCCCTCACCATCCCTGCGCGCGGTACTGCTCGCACGGGCACACGAGGACGTACGCCTGCGCGAGCGGGTGACCGTCTCACCGACCGACGCGCTGGGCACTCCCCTCCCCGACCACATACGGGCGCTGGTAGCCATGAACATGATCGGGCACCTGTCACCGGACGATCGACAGGTGTTGTGGGGACGAGCGGCCCCCCGACTGGTCCCCGGGGGCGGCGTGATCCTCAATCTCTCCCCGCCGACGAGCCCGACTCACATCGCGAGGAGCCGAATGTCCAGCCGCAAGGTGGGCGACCTGACCTACGAGGGCTGGGCGAGCGCGGAGGTCGTGGGCGATCACCAGGTCAGGTGGCACATGACCTACCTCGTCCAACGGGACGGGCAGCCCGTGTCCGAACTCGTCGTGGAATACGACTGGTGGGTCCTGGACGAAGCGGAGCTGGGCAAGGAGCTTGCCGAGCACGGGCTGACCACGCGTCGTACGGGCCCTCCCGACGCCGGGATGTACGTCGCGACCCGGAACTAACCTCCGTGACATGATTGAAATGAAATTCATTTTCACCTAGGCTCTCCGGTGCGCGCCCCGCCGTACTTCCGGTGGGGCGCTCCCCCTTGCCGTCGCAGCTACGGAGACCGGATGAACCTGCCCCTGAATCCCGAAGCAGCCCTCGACGACGTACTTGACTGCATCGCCGAGGTCCTCGGCACGGACCCCGGGCTGATCGACACGGAAACACCGCTGACGGCCCTGGGCCTGGAGTCGTTCACCGCCGTACGGCTACGCCGCCGGATCCGGGAGCGCACTGGGCACGACCTACCGCTGACGGCGTTTCTCGACAACGCGACCGCGCTGGACCTCGCCCGGCAACTGTCGCGGTTTGTTGAGCCGACCAGCGACCCCTCCAGCACCAGCACGCAGCCGGACGACTCGTTGGTCTTTGCCCTGACCCCGATCCAGGAGTCCTACCTGGTCGGTCGGGAGGCCGGGCTGGTTCTCGGTGGGGTGGCCACGTTCTATTACTACGAGTACGACCGGATCACCGACGACGCCGTGGCCGACCTCGATCGTCTGGAAGTCGCCTGGAACCGACTTGTCTCGCACCACTCGATGCTGCGGATGGTCGCCGACCACCGTGGCCGGGGACGCGTCCTGCCCTCGGTCGGGCCGTATCGAATCGGCGTCACCGACCTGCGCGACGCCTCGCCCGCAAAGGTGGACGAAGAGCTCGCCGCTTTACGGCACGACCGCTCTCACCAGGTACGCCCGGCCGGGCAGTGGCCGCTGTTCGACCTGCACGCGGCGTTCCTGCCCGAAGGCCGCACTCGCCTGTACGTCGGGGTCGACGTGCTGGTTACCGACATGGCCGGCTGGATGCTGCTGATGCGCCAGTGGGGGCAACTCGTCGCGGATCCTGCCGCGTCCCTACCCGTGCCTCCCGCCGACTTCACCGACCTGTTGCGGGGCAGGGCTGCCGATCCGGAATGGGCCGAGCGGCGTGTACGGGACCAGGCCTACTGGGCGACCCGCGTCGCCGAACTTCCTCCGGCGCCACGCCTGCCGGTGACCCGTGCCGCTGACTCCACCGAGCCGCCTCGATTCGTCCGGCACGCCGGCGGGCTCGAGACCGGAGCCTGGCGGGAGTTACGCGCCCGGTGCGGCGAGCACGGAGTGACGCCGACCGCCGCGCTGCTGGCCGCGTTCGCGGTGATCCTGTCTCGGTGGGGGGCCGGCGACCAGGTATGCCTGAACACCACGCTGTTCGACCGTCCCGAAAGCCCCGAGGGCATCGACCTGGTGGTGGGCGACTTCACCACCACCGCGCTGGTGGGCACGCCCCGGTGCGACCCGTCATCCTGGAGCGGGTTCGCCGGGTACGCCGCAGATCTGAACCGCCGGTTCTGGGAAGACCTAGACCACCGCTCGGTCTCCGGGGTTGAGGTGCTGCGACAGCTCGACCGCACCGCTGGCCCACCGCCCTACCCGGTGGTGTTCACCAGCGGGGTGGGGCTTGCCGGTGACAAGGCCGAGGCTCCGGCGAGCTGGCTCGGCGAGGAAGTCTTCGGTGTTTCGCAGACCCCTCAGGTACTGCTCGACCACATCGTGTGGGACGAGGCCGGGGCGCTCCGGATCGCCTGGGACGGGGTCGTCGGCGCCTTCCCCGAGGGCTACCTGCGGGACATGCTCGACGCGTACCTTCGGCTGCTGCACCGCCTCACCGAGGCCGCCGCCTGGAAGGATCCGACCCTCGGCTGGGACCCCTTCGTCCTACCGACCGAAACCCTGGACGTCGAGCCGTTTCCCGATGCTGGTCCGCTGCTGCACGATCCGGTGACCATCGCCGCCCACCGCGTGCCCGAACACCCGGCGCTCTACGCCGGCAGCGGGACGACCTCGCACGGACGGCTGGCCGAGAACGTCGCCGCAACCGCCGGAGCCCTCGGTGCGGCCGGTGTCGGTGCGGGCGATCTGGTCGCGGTGGCTTGTGAGAAGGGGCCCGCCCAGATAGCCGCGGTCCTGGCCGTCAACGCCGTCGGGGCGGGTTACCTGCCCGTCGAGCCGTCCTGGCCCGATGCCCGTGTGGCGGCGATCTGCGCCCGTGCCGGGGTGCGGCACGCTCTGGTCGGCCGAGGCGTACGGACGGCGTGGCCCGAGGGCGTCACACCACACCGCCTGACCGCAGTCGGACGGCCCAGCGCCCGACCGGAGGTGTCGGCGTCGCCGCCGACCACACCGCCGCGCCCGCAACCCGATGCCGGCTCCACCGCGTACGTCATCTTCACCTCCGGATCAACTGGCCACCCGAAGGGCGTCGAGATCCAGCACCGGGCCGCTCGCACCACCATCGACGACATCGTCGACCGCTTCGGCGTGCACGCCGGTGACCGGGTACTGGCCCTGTCCGCGCTCAGCTTCGACCTCTCCGTCTTCGACATCTACGGGGTCCTCGGCGCCGGTGGCGCGCTGATCCTGCCCGACCCGGCCCGGCAACGCGACCCGCAACACTGGCTGGAACTCGCCGACCGGCATGGAATCACCATCTGGAACACCGCCCCCGCGTTGCTGGAGATGCTCGTCGAGTACGCCGAAATCGAGCCGGAGGCCGCCGGTAAGGCCCTGCGCACGCTGCGGCTGGTGATGCTCTCCGGCGACTGGATCCCGCTGACCCTTCCCGACCGGCTGCGTCGCCTCGCCCCGCAGGCGCGGGTGATGAGTCTGGGTGGCGCGACCGAAGCGTCCATCTGGTCGATCACCTACCCCGTGGGAGAAGTCGACCTGCAGTGGCGGAGCATCCCGTACGGTCGGGCACTGCGGGCCCAGTCCTTCCACATCCTCGACCCGAACGGTGCCCCCTGCCCGGTCGGTGAACCGGGCGAGTTGTTCATCGGCGGTGACGGACTCGCCAGCGGCTACGTCGGCGATCCGGAGCAGACGGCGCAACGCTTCGCCACCCATCCGGTGCTGGGCGAGCGGTTGTACCGCACCGGGGACCTGGGGCGGTGGCGGCAGGACGGAAACATCGAGTTCCTGGGGCGCGTCGACCGGCAGGTGAAGGTTCGCGGACACCGAATCGAGCTCGGCGAGATCGAGGCCACGCTGAGCCGGCACCCGGGGTTGCGGCAGTGTGTCGTGGCGGCGGTGCCCGGTCCGGACGAACGGCCACGCCTGGTCGCGTACGTGGTACCCAAGGCCGGCCAACCTACGCCGCCGATCGCTGAGCTGACGGAAACGTTGCGCGAGCGGTTGCCCGACTACATGGTCCCGAACCGGTTCCTCGTGCTGGAGTCGCTGCCGGTCACCCCAAACGGCAAGATCGACCACGCGGCGTTGCCAAACCCCTACCGGACCGTGGACGACAGCTCGGACGACGACATCCAGCCGTCGCCCCCGCCAGCCACGCCTCCAGTACGCACGCCACTCTCGTCCGCCTCGAACGGCCCGGACTGGGTCGGCCCGGCGATCACTGAGGCGGCGGCGCTCGGCCTGGAGATCGGGCTGGTCGTACATCCGGGGCGGCTGTCACCGTCGCAGGCCCTCGTCGCGTCGGCCCGCTGGCTCGAACGGGTCCATCTCGGAACTGGTGCATACGCTGCCAATTTCGTCGAACGGATTCCCGTCGACGGTGTCATCGAACTCGTCCCTCGCAGTCCGAATCCGGTCCCGACCGCTGGCACTCCTCCGACCCGGCAACCGGCCGCCGTCGCCGAACCGGCAGTCACAGCACCGGAACCGTCGGCGCAGAAGCCCGCAGACGGTGGGGTGACCAAGGGTGCCCGCCCGACAGACCCCAGCGTCACCGAGGCGGTCATCGCGGTGCTCAGCGACCTGACCGGAGAACCGGTGCACCCGGACAGCACGTTCGCCGCGTTGGGCGCGACCTCGCTCACGCTCGTACTCAGCCACCGCAGGCTGCACGAGGGCATCGCCCCCCGACTGGCACTCGCGGACATGTTCGGACACGCCACGGTCGCCTCCCTCGCCGCCCACATCACCTCCCTGACACCCAACCAAGGCCCACGAACGCACGAGCCGCTCGACAATTCGACGCAACCGTCGACCCGACGCTCGTCCCGGCTGGCCGCCCGCACCCGGGCCCAGGAGGTCGACCGATGAGCGCGACGGACAACTCGGCGGAATCGCTGATCGCCGTCACCGCCCTGGACTGCCGCTTCCCCTGCGCACCCGACACCGCCGCGTTCTGGGAACTGCTGGTATCCGAGCGCCACGGCCTCACCCGACACACGCTCGGGGAACTCGCCGAGCGAGGGGTGCCTCTCCGGCTGCGCGAGCATTCCGCATACGTTCCGGTCGGCGGCGTCATCGACGGTCAGGACCTGTTCGATCCGGAACCGTTCGGGCTCACCGACACCGAGGCCGCACTCATGGATCCGCAACAGCGGCTGTTCCTCGAAGCCTGCTGGCGCGCCCTCGAAGCGGCCGGGCACGGCAACGGCATCGGCGCCGGAGCCGTCGGGGTGTTCGCCGGAGCCGCACACAGCGACTACCTCATGCGCAACCTCGCCCACCGCTACAACTCCGCCGCCAGTGATCCGATCGGCAGCCTCCAGACGGCTATGGCGACCGTCGGGGACTACCTTCCCCTTCAGGTCGCACACCGCCTCGGGCTGACCGGGCCGGCGATCGCCGTCAACAGCACCTGCTCCACCTCCCTGGTGGCCGTACATCTGGCCGCCCAGTCGCTGCTGGCCGGCGAATGCGACACGGCGCTGGCCGGGGGCGCGTCGCTGATCGTTCCACAGGGTCTGGGATACCTGTACGTTCCGGACGGGATCTTCTCCGTCGACGGTCGGGTGCGCACGTTCTCCGCCGACGGCACCGGAATCGTCCACTCCCAGGGAGTGGGGGTCGCCGTCCTGCGCCGTCTCACCGACGCCCTCGCCGACGGTGACCCGGTGCTGGCGGTGCTGCACGGCTCCGCGGTCAACAACGACGGCGCGGACAAGACCGGCTTCACCGCACCCTCCCCACGTGGTCAGGCGCGCGTGATCGCCGAGGCGCTGGCCGTGGCCGGTGTGGACGCCCGACAGATCAGTTACGTCGAGGCGCACGGCACCGCGACCCGCCTCGGCGATGTCGTGGAGATCGGCGCGTTGCGTCGGGTGTTCGGGGACGAGGGTCCGGCCTGGTGCGCCGTCGGCTCGGTGAAGAGCAACATCGGGCACGCCAACTCCGCCGCCGGCATCGCCGGATTCGCCAAGACCGTGCTCGCCCTGCACCACGGAGTTCTCCCCGCCTCGCTGGACGCCGAGCCGCTCAACCCACAACTGCACCTGGACGGCTCACCGTTCACCGTCGCCCGCCGGACCACGGACTGGCCCGGGCCGCGCTACGCCGGCGTCAGCTCGTTTGGCATTGGGGGTACGAACTGCCACATGGTGCTCGGCAGCGCACCCGCCGGGTCCGCCTCCGAACCCGATCCGCGCCCGCAGCTGACACTGCTCTCCGCCAACAGCGACGCGGCCCTGGCCGTCACCGTCACGGCGACCACGGACGCGCTGGATGCGGCTGCGGCAACGCCGGCCGACGTCGCGTACACCCTGCATCAGGGCCGGGTGGCTCGGCCGTACCGCGCCGCGGCGGTCCTCACCGGAAACGGTGTCACCGACCGGACCGCCCTGGCCACGGCGGCACGCCGTGCGGTCGGGACGGTCGCTCCTCGGATCGTGCTCGTCTTCCCCGGCGGCGGTGCCCAATACCCGGGCATGGGGCGCGAGCTGATGGCGGACGAGCCGGAGTTCGGCCACACCGTACGGGAGTGCGCGGCGCTGTTCGACGAATCCGGCCAGCCCCGGCTGGTCGACCTGATCCGGGCCGACCGCGACGACCAGGTCGCACTGCGGCTCGTCCGTGATCCGGCGTACGGCCTGCCCGCGCTGTTCACCGTCTCCCTCGCCACCGCCCGGGTCCTCGCCCGGTGGGGCGTACGACCGGACGTGGTGGTGGGTCACAGCCTCGGCGAGTACGTGGCAGCGGTGGTCGCCGGCGCACTGTCACTCGCGGACGCCGCTGCCCTGGTCCGCGTGCGGTCGCGGGGGATGTCCCGGACCGCCGGACAAGGCGCCATGCTCGCCGTGCCGCTGCCCGAGCCCGACGTGGCGGCGCTGTTGGCCGACCACCCGGAACTGGATCTCGCCGCCGTGAACGCACCCGGTTCCTGTGTGGTCTCCGGGCCCGAGCCGGCGGTGGCCGCACTGGAGGCGCGACTGGCTGCGGACGGCCCGGCGCCCACCCGCCTGCGGCTGGACGCTGCCGCCCACTCACGACTCGTCGACCCGGTCCTGCCGGAGCTGCGCGCGGCTGCCTCGGCGGTGGACGCGCGGACACCGGTGGTGCCGCTGGCCACCACCCTCACCGGCGGCTTCCTCGTCGACCCGCCCGGCGCTGACCACTGGGTACCGCACCTGCGGTCGGTGGTGCGCTTCTCCGACACGCTGACCACCGCCATCGGCGACGGGCCAGCCGTCGTCGTACAGGTCGGCCCCGGGGGCGGTCTGCTACAACTCGCCCGTCAACAACAAACGACGAACCTGGTGGCGACCGTCGCCACCTTCCCCGAGCCGGACGAACCGGGCGGCGAACGCGCAGCGCTGCTGACCGCCGCCGGTGAACTCTGGACCCGGGGTGTCGAGATCACGGCCGAGGCGCTGCATCGGCCCGGCCGGCGCAGGGTTGCCCTGCCCGGCCACCCGTTCAACCGGCGCCGGCTGTGGATCGACCCGCCCGAACCCGAGGCCGGACCCGTAGCGGACACGCCCGACGAGGACGAACCCTTCCAACTGCCGGTTTGGCAGCGCACACCCGTGCCGGACGGCCCATCGGTCGTCGCGGGTCGGTGGCTGGTCGACGGCCCCGAGGACAACCCCCTGATCGGCGCGGTACGGGCACACCTGTCCGCGCTGGGAGCCCAGACAATGGACCGCGCCGAGGTCTCCGCAGACCCGACGGTCCCCTGTGCCGGTGTGGTCGTACTCGACCTTGCCCCGGACGGTGACGACCCCGCCGACCGGGTGACCGAGGGCGTACTTCGGCATGCCGAGCTGGCTCGCCTCACCGCCGCCTGGGCGCACGAAACGTGCCTGCTGCACGTGACCGGTAGCGCTCAGCACGTGGAAAGCACGGACCAGCCGAGTCCGGCCGGCGCGGCAGGCACCGCCGTACCCCGGATCCTGGCTCAGGAATTCCCCGGTCTGCGCTGGCGCAACATCGACCTGCCGGCGGCCGGGTCGCCGGCCGAGCTGGCCCGCAGGGTGGGCGAGGAGGCGGCGGACCTGATGGCCGGCGGCCGGACCGGGATGGAGGTGGCGCTGCGCGGCGACCACCGTTGGCTGCGCACCCTGACCCCGTGGCGTCCACAGACCCGCGAACCGAGGGTAGGCACGAAAGCGGGCACCGCCGTGCTCGTCGGTGGGCTCGGCGACGTCGGTCTCACCATGGCCGAACACCTGGCCGAACGGGGTTGGCGGGTCGTCGTCACCGGCCGCACCGGACTCGCCCCCGACCCGGTGCCGGGCAGCCCGGCGGCGGACCGGATCGCGGCGGTCCGACGCTTGACCGAACGGGGTCTGCCGGTGGAGGTACGGGCGGTCGACGCCGGGGATCCGGCCGCCACCGCGGCGTTGCTGTGGGACGTCGTCGATCGGTTCGGCGGGGTGGATCTCGTGGTGCACGGCGCGGGCGTGGTGGCCTCGACCGCGGTCGTTCCGCTACGGGCCGTCGATCCCGAGGTGGCACGTGACCACGCGCGGGCCAAGGTCTCGGCCGCCGTGGCCCTGCGGCGAGCCCTGGCAGAGCTGCCCGAGCACACCCGCCCGGCCACCGTACTGCTGATGTCATCGGCGACGACCCTGGTCGGCGGCCTGGGGTTGGCTCCGTACGCCGCCGCCAACCGCTACCTCGACGCGCTGGCGGAACGGACAGGCACGGACGGCCGTACGGTCTGGGTCAGCGCGGCCTGGGACGGCTGGCGGGTCGGCCCGGGCGGCACCGACCGGGCCGTCGCCTCCCGACACTCGATCGGGCGACGAGACGGCATGCGCTCACTGGACCGTCTGCTCGCCCTGGCCGGGCACGGGCGGGCCCCCGCGCTGGTCGCGGTCTCCCCCGCCGACCTGCGTCCCCGTCTCGCCGGCGGGCAGACCGACGTACAGCGGACCACCGCAGCCGTCGGCCAGGACGGCCCGGCCGATGGCAGTGCCCCCCGTGACGACGCGGAAGCGACCCTCGCCAAGGTCTGGTCGGAGCTGCTCGGATTCGAGGTGTCCGACCGGGACGCCGACTTCTTCGCCCTCGGCGGGCACTCCCTGCTCGCCACCCGGATGCTGGCCCGGCTCCGTGACGAGCACGGCGTCCAGCTACGGCTGCAGGACCTGCTGTCGCGGCCGACCGTCGCGTCGCTGGCCGCACTGGTGGCAGCGGCCAACCGACCGTCCCCGACGCCGGCCGCTGGTTTCTCGGCGCAGACGGACGTGGACGCCGTCGGCACGGACTCCGACGCCGCCGGGCCGGACCCGGACGGGCCACGGGAGTTTCCGCTGACCCGGGTGCAGCACGCGTACTGGGTCGGCGGGTCCGGCGGTTACCGGCTGGGTGACGTGCCGTGCTCGTTCCACCTCGAACACGACTGCCCGGGGCTGGACACTGCCCGGTACGAGCAAGCCTGGAACGCCGTGATCGCCCGGCACCCGATGCTCCGCGCGATCATCACCCCCGAGGGCCGCAACCGGATCCTCGACCGGGTGCCCCGGTACCGCATCCGGGTACGGGACCTCTCCGCGCTCGACGAACCCGCCCGGCTGGAGAAGCTGACCCGGACCAGGGAGGAGATGGTCGGGCGGGAACCGCGCCCGGGCCGGTGGCCGCTGGTCGACATCCGCGCCGCGCGGCTACCCGGCGGAATCGTCCGCCTGTTCGTCAACGTTGACGTGCTCGTCTGCGACACCGCCAGCTTCCTGCTCTGGGACCGCGAGGTCCGCGCCCTCTACGAGGACCCGGACGCCCCGCTCCCACGGGTGGGTACGACCTTCGCCGCGTGCGTCGCCGCCCTGGAACAACGCGCCCAGGGCCCGGAGCGGGACCGGGCGGCGGCCTACTGGCGCGATCGACTCGATCGTCTTCCCGGGGCGCCCGGCCTCCCGGTCCGGCCAGCCGAACCGGGGACCCGCCCCCGGTTCGGCCGACGCACCGCCCGGTTGGACCCGCCGCAGTGGCAGGCGCTACGAGCGGAGACCGCCCGACGTGGTCTCACCCCGACCGCCGTCCTGCTCGCCGCGTACGCGGACGCGTTGGCCGCCTGGTCCGGACAGGGACGATTCGCCATCACTCTCACCCTGTTCGACCGCCCGCAGGTGCATCCGGACGTCAACCTGGTCGTCGGGGACTTCACGTCCCTGCTGCTGCACGAGGTGGACCGGTCCCGTCCCGGGACGTTCGCCGGCGACGCGGCCGACGCGCAGCGGACGCTCTTCCGCGATCTGGACCACCGCGAGTTCTCCGCCCTGGAACTGCTGGCCGAGAAGTCCGCGCGCACCGGCCGGACCGAGTCGGTACCGGTGGTGTTCACCAGCGCCCTGGGGTTGACCGACCCGCTCGGCGGCGAGCACGACCTGGACTGGATGGGCGCACCCGTGTACGGCGTGAGCAGTACGCCGCAGACCTGGCTGGATCATCAGGTGATCGAGCAGCACGGCGCCCTGCTCCTGCAGTGGGACGTGTTGGAGAACGTCCTGCCGGCCGACGAGGCGGACCAGGCGTTCGCCGCCTACGTCGAGCGGGTCCGACGACTGGCCTCCGACGTCGAGGCATGGGAGGCACCACGGCAGGCGCGGACCGTACCCACGCCACAGGTCGACGCCCGGACGGGTCAGGGTGAGACGGCGCTGCTGCTCCGCGCCGGCACCGCGAAGGCGCCGCTGTTCCTGATCCACCCCTCCGGCGGTGACGTGCTCTGCTACGGCGAACTCGCCCGGCTGCTCACCGACGATCGGCCGATCGTCGGTCTCACCGATCCGGCGCTCACCGGAGGCGTCGGACCGACGGACATCCCCGCCCTCGTCGACCACTACCTGGACACGGTTCGCGCGTACCAGCCGCACGGGCCCTACCTGCTCGGCGGTTGGTCGATGGGCGGAACGCTGGCCCACGAGATGGCCTGTGTCCTGGAGCGGCGCGGTGAGCGCACGGACCTCCTGTTCATGATCGATTCCAACACCCCGGACCGGATCAGGCCCCTACACGGTCAGGGGGCGCCAGAAGCGGTCGCCGCCCTGCGCTACCTGCACTCGCTCGAGGCGTTCCTCGACCTGGACCTCGTAGGCGGTGCGCGGGACGGGGCCGGACTGCTCACCGGAACCAGTGACGAGATCCGAAATGCCGTCACCGAGCGGCTGCGCCACGTCGGCCTGCTGAACCGGCGGGACACCGCCGACCTCCGGCTGCGGGTCTTCGAACGTCACCTGCGGGCGCTCGGCGAGCACCACGCGGGCCACCTGCACGATCCCGCCACCCGGCTGCTCCTCGTCCGGGCCGCGCTGCCGTCACCGCGCAACAGCGGCGTCGGCATGGGTGTCGACGACGCACCAGACCTGCCCGGCCTCGGCTGGCCCGGTCACGTACGCGGGCCGCTCGACGAAGTCGTCGTCGAGGGTCACCACTACTCGCTCCTCACCGGGGACGCCGCCAAGACGATCGCCGGACTCCTGGACCAGACCCTCGCGGCACTGCCAAGTCCGCTCCAGTAACCGCTCCGCCCCTCCTAGCCGATGGAAGAACCGATGTACATACCTCTCCGGTCCCGCCGCGCGCGGCACGGACTGCTGCCGCTTGCCATCACCGCCGCCCTGCTGCTGGCCGGCTGCGGCGCCGACAACACGACCAGCGGTTCGACCGGCGGATCGGGCGCGCCCGTCGACGGCGGCACCCTGCGCTACGTCGTACCGGGTTCGCCGGCCACCGCGAGCAACGACCCGCACGGCGGACTCGGCAACGAGTCGGACCTCATGCGCTTCGCCCTGACCTACGACGTGCTCACCGTCCCCGGCGCCGACGGCAGCCCGCAGCCGCGCCTCGCCCAGTCGTGGGAGCCGAACCAGACCCTGAACCGGTGGACGTTCCGGCTGCGCGACGACGCGAAGTTCACCGACGGCCGGCCGGTCCGCTCCCGGGACGTGCTGTACTCGCTGACCCGGATCGCGGACAAGGCCGCCGAGAACTACGGCCGGCTCGCCGACTTCGACATGGCAGCGGCCACCGCACCGGACGACCACACGGTGGTCCTGGCGACCCGGTCCCCGATGGCCGAAGCCCCGAAGGCGCTGGAGTCGATCAGCTTCGTGGTGCCCGACGGCAGCGCCGACTTCTCCGCCCCGATCCCCGGCTCCGGACCGTTCCGGGTGACCGAGACCGACGCCCAGACCGCCGTGCTCACCCGCAACGACAGCTGGTGGGGTGAACGGCCCCACCTGGACCGGATCGAGATCCGGGCGGTCGCCGACCCACAGGCGCGTGCCGCCGCCGTCACCTCAGGTCAGGCCGACGTCGCCGGCAGTGTCAGCCCGGCGGCCGTCAAGACCGTCGAGGCCGGGGGCCGGGCCCAGGTCGTGCGCCGCCAGGGCGTCACCGAATACCCGATCATCATGCGGCTGGACACCGCTCCCTTCGACGACCCGAAGGTGCGCGAGGCGTTCAAACTCGCCGCCGACCGTCAGGCGCTCGTCGACACGGTGTTCCTCGGCTATGGCCAGATCGCCAACGACCTGCCCACCCCGTACGACCCGTCGTACCCGAAGGGACTGACCCAGCGCACCCGGGACCTGGACCGGGCCAGGGATCTGCTCACGCAGGCCGGTCACGCCGAAGGGCTGAAGCTCACCCTGCACACCACCACGTCGTACCCCGGCATGGACACCGCGGCCACCCTCTACGCCAACCAACTCGCCGACATCGGTGTGCGGGTCGAGGTGAAGGTGGAGCCCGCCGACACCTACTGGACGAACATCTACGCCAAGAAGGACTTCTACGTCGGTTACTACGGGGGCATCTCCTTCCCTGACCTGGTACGCGTCGGCCTGCTGGCCGCCTCCCCGACCAACGAGACCGCCTGGCGCAACGCCACCTTCGACGCCGAGTTCAACGCCGCCATGGGGATCCTCGACCCGGCCCAGCGCAACGCCCGGCTCGCCGCCATCCAGCAGGACCTGTGGCGCGACGGCGGGTACGTGGTGTGGGGTGTCGGGGACGGGCTGGACCTGACCGGCACCGGTGTGCACGACCTGCCCAACGGGCCCGGCTTCCAGCGGATGTTCATCGAACGTGCCTGGAAGGCGAAGTGATCGCACGCCGACTCGCCCGTACGGCGCTGCTGGTCCTCGCTGCCACCGCCGTGGTCTTCGCCGCCACCGAGGTGCTGCCAGGAGACGCGGGGACGTTGCGGGACCCCGGCCGGGCGTCACCGGAGCAGGTCGCGCAGGCGCGCGACGAACTCGGCCTGGACCAACCGGTGGCGGTGCGGTACCTGCGGTGGCTGGGCGGGCTGCTCCGGGGCGACCTGGGCCGGTCGCTGAGCAGTGACCGGCCGGTCAGTGACCTGCTCGGCCAGCGCCTGCCCGCCACGGCCAGCCTGGTCGCCGCCGCGCTGGTCGTGACGGTCCTGCTCACCGCGGCCGGTCTGCTGGTCGCGCACCTGCGTCGGGGCCGGGGCGGGACGCTCGCCGCCGGGCTCGCCGCGGTGCCGCAGGCCGTCTACGCGGCGGCTCTGGGCGCGGTGCTGTCCGGGATGTTGGGTTGGCTTCCCGCCGTGTCCCTGCTCCCACCGGGCGGACACCCGTGGCAGGAGCCGCAGGTGCTGGTCCTGCCGGCGCTGACCCTGGCGCTGCCGTCGGCCGCGTTCGCCTGCACCCTGCTCCGCGGCGCGCTCACCGACACCCTGCACCGGCCGCACGTGGTCGACGCGTACCGGCGGGGCCTGTCACCGTCACTGGTTCTGCGCCGGCACGTACTGCCGTTCCTGCTGGTGCCCATGATCCAGGTGCTGGTCCTGACCACCGGGTGGCTGGTGGCCGGAACCGCACTGGTGGAGACGGTCTACGGCTTCCCTGGCCTCGGCGGGCTGCTCGTCTCCGCGGTGGCGGTGCGTGACGTGCCGGTGGTGCAGGGCGCTGCGCTGATCCCGATCGCCACGGTGCTGGTCGGAATGCTGCTCGCCGACCTCGCCGCCGCGACAGTGCATCGGACCGCCGGTCCCGCTACTCGCCGGCCGGTCGAGCTTACGGTTGGCGTGCCGTGACACGACGTTCGCGATGGGACACGGTCACGCCGGTCGTGGCACTGGCGGTGGTCGCGCTGGCCATGCTGGGCCGGCACCTCGCCCCACACGACCCCGAGCAACCGCTGACCATGCCCTGGTCCACGCCCTCGGCACGGCTGCCACTCGGTGCCGACGCGCTCGGTCGCGACGTCCTCTCCCGGGTCGTCGCCGGCGGCGCACACCTACTCGGGGTCGCTCTCGCCGCCGCCGTGACAGCGCTCCTGATCGGAGTCACGCTCGGGCTGCTCGCGGGCTGGTGGCCAACCCGGGCGGGCCGTGTCGTGCACTGGCTCGGGGACCTGCTGCTGGCCGTACCCGCACTGATCCTCGCCCTGGTACTGGCGGTGGCTCTACCGGGCGCGACGGCGGTCGTGGTCGCCTCCGTACTCAGCGGTGCGCCGCTCACCGCCCGCGTGGTGGCAGCACAGTGCGTCGCCGTACGTGACAGCGGCTACCTGCACGCCGCCGTCGAGCGCGGTGAACGTGGCCCGGCCATCCTCGTACGGGAACTCCTACCGGCGTTGAGCGGCCTGGTCGCGGCGGATGCGGGTTTGCGCCTGATCACCGCACTGCAACTGGCGACCACACTCGCCGTCCTCGGCTTCGGCCCCCAGCCCCCGAACCCCGACTGGGCGTTGATGCTCAGCGAGAACCTGCCCGGCGCCGCACTCAACCCGGCGGCACTGCTGGCGCCCGCCGTGCCGTTGGCGTTGTGCGCCCTGCTGTTCGCCGCCGCGGCACGCGCGGCGGGGCGCCGACTGGAGGGCGTGACGTGAGGGGTAGGAGCGGACACCTGATCGTGCTCAGCGCGGCGGCACCGCATAGCGGTACCCGCCGAAACGGAGCGCCCTCATGAGCACGGCGGACACGGCACTGTTGACGGCGACAGGGCTGACGGTGAGTCGCTCCGTCGACGGCGAGGTGCTGCTGCCAGCCACCGACCTGTGGGTGGGGCCCGGCGAGGTGCTCGCTGTCACCGGGGCGTCCGGGGCCGGCAAGAGCACGTTGCTGCACGCGCTGCTGGACACTCTGCCCACGGGTCTGTACCGCGCCGTCGGGACGGTGCGGTGGCGCGGCCAACCGATCCACGCGGGCCGACCAGCCCGCCGTTGGCGGCGAACACAGTGCGGGTACCTCGGTCAGGATCCGGCCCTGGCGCTGCATCCGCTCTGGTCGGTCGGGCGTCTGCTGGGTGAGCATCTGACCGGTCCCAGGGCGGACCGGGCAATGCGCGTCCGTGAGCTTCTCGACCTGCTCGACCTGCCGGCCGAACTCGCCGAGCGCCGTGGCGACGAACTTTCCGGCGGGCAAGCCCAACGGGTCGCCCTGGCCCGGGCTCTGGCAGCCCGGCCGGATGTCCTCCTGCTCGACGAGCCAACCTCCGCCCTGGACGGGAAGACCCGTCACCGGGTCATCGAGGCGCTGAGAGCCCGGCCGGAGGGGTGCACCCTGCTGGTGACCCACGACCCGCATCTGGTTTCCGCTCTCGCTGACCGGGTGCTGGACCTGACAGCGCCCGCCCCTGGCACTCCGTCCGCGGTTTGTCGCACGGCTGCCGGGACCTCCACGACGGGCAGGTTCGTCGCCACCAGGCGAGAGCCGGTCGCGCTCCGGCCTGCGGGACTCCTGCCGGCCCGGCACGCGGCAGGCGGATCTGACGACATCGATGACCACCCGGTCCTGTTGGCCGTGCGCGGTCTGCGGGTGACCCGGCCGGATGGTGCGCCGCTGCTGGAGGACATGCGTCTGGACCTGATCCCCGGGTCGTGGATCGCGGTCGTCGGCCCGTCGGGCAGTGGCAAGACCAGCCTGCTGCACGCGATGATCGGTCGTCGTCCCGCCGGGCATGGCCAGCTCCTGCTGAGGGGTCGTCCGTTGCCGGCGGACGTCCGGCAGCGCGACCGCGACCAACGGCGGGCCGTCCAGTTCGTCGGTCAGCATCCGGCCGGCGAACTCAACCCGGCGCACCGCGTCGGCTACGCGGTGGCCCGCCCGCTGCGGGTGTTGCACGGCCTGGGTCGTGCCGACCGGGGCCGGACGATGCTGCGTCTCCTCAACGTGGTCGGGCTCAGGGCCGACCACGCGCGCCGGCGCCCGCGTGCGCTCTCGGGTGGTCAGCGACAGCGGGTGGCGCTGGCCCGGGCCCTCGCCGCGCAGCCCGAGGTGCTGCTGCTCGACGAACCGACCTCGGCGCTCGACCAGACATCCGCCGGCACGGTGCTCGACCTGCTCGACCGGCTGCGGGCGGACGGCATGGCCATCCTGTCGGTCACCCACGACCCCGCCGTGACGGCCCGAGCGGATCAGGTGCTGCACCTACGTGACCGCCGACTTGTCCCGGCCGACAGCAACGGCCGACATACCGACACTCGAATGGAGGAATCCGGTGCCCGCTGAAGCGACCACCGATCCGATGGTGGCCCACGTCGCCGAGCACCCGTGGGTCGCCGAAGCGCGTGCCACACCAGACGGCGCCATCATCGTCCGGGCGGATCCCGCCGTCACCACCGCCGGCCCTCGTCCCGGACCACTGCTACAGGAGCACCTTGACCACTGGGCCGAGGTCTATGACTGGGTGTACCAGGACGCGGCCGGACGGCACGCGGACGACCTCGACCTCTCCGGCTGGCGGGCCTCGGACACCGGACTTCCCCTGCCGACCGAGCACATGAGGGAGTGGTTGGCCTGCACAGTGGGCCTGGTGTTGGGTCAACGGCCGGAGCGCATCTTGGAGGTGGGTTGCGGCACCGGCCTGCTCGCGCATCGCCTGCACCCTCACCTGAACGGCTACGTGGGCACCGACGTGGCGCCTGCGGCGGTACACCGGCTCGGACGCGCCGGCCTGCCGCGTACCGCATTCGTCCAGGCCGCCGCGCACGAGACGTCGGGTGCCGGGGTACGGGCGGCCATGGACGCCGTGTTCGGCCCGGATGTCGCGCCCGACTGTGTACTGCTGAACTCCGTCACCCAGTGCTTTCCGGGGCTGGACTACCTGGCCACGGTGCTGCGTCAGGCGCTGGGCACGGTCGCCGACGGCGGAACGGTGATTGTCGGCGACATCCGGCACAGCGGTCTCCTGACCGAACACTTCACCTGGCTGGAACAGTCCCGCGAGCCCGGTCACGAGACGGATCTCCAGGCGCGGGTACGAGCGGCGATCTCGGCGGACGAAGAGCTGTCCTTCTCCCCCAGCGCCGTCGTATCCATGCTGGCCGGGCAGGACTGGCCGGTGCGGATGAGCGTGCGCGCACGGACGATGGAGGACAACACCGAGCTGACCCGATACCGCTACGACCTGGTCCTGCACGTCGGTGCCGAGTCCTCGTTCGACGGGGAAGCACCGGTCCGGGCTGTCCCCTGGTCGCACCAGCCAGGTGAGGACGTGGCCGCGACGCTACGGGCTGCGCTGGCCGATCAGCCGGTCGTCGTGTCCGGCATCCCCAACGCATTGTTGAACGACGGCCCGGCGGCGGTCACGCCGTACGCCCTGCGCCAGGCGGTGGGCGAGTTGGACGCCGTGGTGCTGCTGGACCCGTACGACCCACGGCTGCTGGCGGTCGCCGCTCCCGCCGCCTGCGGATTTCTGACGGTCGACGCACTTTCCGCGCTCGGCGGTGCGACGGGGCCGGAAGCCCACGAGCCGCTGGCCGGGTTCGTACGTCGCAGACTGCCCGAGGTGCTGCGTGACCACCTGCGACGCCGGGCGCCGGGCCTACGGCCGCCCAGGATCGTCGTCGCCGATGCCGACGACCGGGCAACACCGTGAGCAGCCCTCCGGTTCACGGGCTGTCGGACCTGCCCGGGGTGGCCGCCTGGCAATGGGTTCCGGGACCCGGACGGCCCGCGTTGCTGGTGTCCGGCGCCGCAGCCGGAACCGGCGCGCGGACAATTCCGGCGGAGGCGCAACGGACCGCAACCGGCGGAGGGGATGCGGCGGCTGCCGCCGGGGACGCGGCAGTGGAGGGCGCGGACCTGACGTCCCTCCCCCGGCTGACCCGGCTGCTGGACGAGGTGGCCCTGCTCGCGATGGCCCGGGTACTGCACGCGGCGCGGCTCTTCCGCGACGGCGCGACGCACGACGCGGCCCAGGTGCTGGACGCGCTCGGCGTTGCCCCCCGACACGCCTGGATCACGCGACGGTGGCTGACCACTCTCGTCGCCGAGGGGCGACTCAGGCACGACCCGCGCACCGACCGCTACCACGACCTCGTCGCACCGGACCGAGCCGGATACGCGCGGGCCCGCCGGGAACTGGACGAAGCACGCCGTGGGCTGGGCTACCCGCCGTCGATGACCCGGTTCTTCCTGGCCACGGCCGACCGGCTGCCGGCGCTGCTGCGGGACGAGGCGGGCGTGCAGGCACTGCTGTTCCCGGACGGATCGACCGACACGGCCGAGGGCAACTACCACGACAACCTGCCCAGCCGGTGGGCCAACCACGCGGCGGCGGCAATGATCGCCGACAGCTCACGGGGTGCGCGGTCGAACGGTCCGCTACGCATCCTGGAGCTGGGTGCCGGGATCGGCGCGACCACCCGGCACGTCCTCGACGCGCTGGCGGACACCGAGATCGACTACTTGTTCACCGACGTCTCGCGCTTCTTCCTCACCTCGGCGCGGGCCCTGCTGGGTGACCGGCCGGGGCTGCGGTTCGGCCTGTTCGACGTCAACCGGCCACCGGTCGGACCGGAATTCGCGCCCGGCTCCCGGGACGTCATTCTGGCCGCAAACGTCCTGCACAACGCCCGGCACGTGGGCCTGGTCCTGGCGGCCCTACGGGAACTACTCACGCCCGGTGGACTGCTGGTGCTCGTCGAGTCCTGCCGCGAGCACTACCAGGCGCTCACCTCCATGTACCTGCTCATGTCACCCGCCGCTGACGAGGAGCGCTGGTTCACCGACCTGCGGGCCGGACAGGACCGGGTGTTCCTCACCGCAGCGGAGTGGAGCGACCAGTTGGACGCCGCCGGATTCGACCCGCTGCCGGTGCTGCCCACAGACGGCCATCCACTGGCCGAGGCGGGTCAGCGAGTGATCGCCGGTCGGGTCCGGCCGGGAATCCCGCTCCCGGACCCGACCCTCGTCACGGCCGCCCTCGCGGCCAGGCTGCCACCGGCCGAGCGTCCCGAACGGGTCCACGCCGTGGACCGCATCATCCCCACCCCGTTCCCCGCCATGATGGGAGACCCTCGTTGACCGACTCCTCCGGCACCAACGCACCGACCGAGCTGGTCGACGCCGTACGCGCCGTCTGGGCCGATGTGCTGGACCTCGACGTGACCGCCGTACCGGCCGACGCCAGTTTCCTCAGCCTCGGTGGCGATTCCGTCCTGACGGTACGGATGGCAGCGCTGATCCGGCAACGGATCGGTGCCGCCCTGGCCCTGGCCGATGTCCGTGTCGAGCACAGCGCGGCCCGACTGGCCACCCTCATTCACGAACGCGGAAACGCGACTGGAGCACTGCGCCCGCTACCGCTTGAGCTGAAGAGGCGAGACGACCCGGAAGCACCCTTCCCGCTCCTCCCACTCCAACAGGGCTACTTCGTCGGGCAGCAGGACGGGTGGGAACTGTCCTACCGGTCAGCCCACCACTACGTGGACATCGGCCTGCAGAATATCGACGCCGACGAGATCGCCGAATCGTTGCAGGATGCGCTGGAGCGGCTCGCCGAGCACCAGTCGGTACTGCGTGCCCGGATCCTGCCGGACGGGCGGCAGAAGATCCTGCCCTTGGACGATCCGGAGGCCCTGCCGCTGCTGCGGGTGACTGATCTCAGCACCGCCGGTGCGGACGAGATCACCGAGAAGTTGGCGGCGATCCGACATGAGATGAGCACCAACGGCCCCGACCCGACCCAGGGGTGTGGACTGGACATGCGACTGACCCTGCTGCCCGACGCGAGGGCCCGGCTGCACTCCTCGACCAGTCTGATGATCATCGACGGCTGGTCGTCGGGGGTCTTCTACCGGGACCTGTTCGCTCTGGCCACCGACCAGAACGCGATGCTGGCCCCACTGGACGTCGACTTCGGCGACTATGCCGCAACCCTGGATGGGTTGTCCGGGACCGAACAGTGGCGAGCCGACCGCGACTGGTGGTGGGACCGCCTCGACGACCTTCCGCTCCCCCCGGCCCTGCCACTGGCCGCCGATCCGGCGGATGTCCGTCCAGTCCTGATGGGCGCACGCCAGGCCGTCCTTGACCCGGCCCGGTGGGCCAGGCTGCGAAAGCACTGCGCCCGACACGGCGTCACCCCCTCGGCCGCGATGTTCGCCGTGTTCTCCACGGCCCTGGCCCGCGCCTGTGGACACCGACGATTCCTGCTCAACACCCTGCAACTGAACCGCCTTCCGCTACACACCGACGTCCCTCGGCTGGTCGGCGCCTTCTCCTCGACCATGCTCGTACCGGTGGAACTGCCCGGCTCGGCGACCTTCGCCGACCTCGCGGTCCGCGCTCAGCGGGACATCGGGGAAGCCATGGCGCACAACCTGGTGACCGGGGTGGAGGTGTCCCGCGAACTCGGCCGACGCCGCAACACCCGGCGTCCGGTCGCCCCGGTGGTCTTCCAGAGCACCCTGGGCGTCGACGCTGCCCTCGGCAGTGAGGTCCCCCGGACCGCCGGACCGCTGGGCACCATCGACCTCTCCAGCCACTACCAGCAGTTGCGTACCCCGCAGGTGGCGCTCGAGGTCCGGCTGTTCGAGCTGCGTGACGAACTGGTGGTGGTGTTCTCCCTGGTGGAGGAGATCTTCGAAGCCGACGACGTGGACCGGATGTTCACCGACGTGATGGCCTCCATCGAAACCCTGGTCGACGAGGACGGTTGGTCCGTGCCGCTCGCGCTGCCGGAGCCCCTGGACGCCCCCGAGCACGCCCGGTCGGGCGCCCGCCTGTCCGTGCCGACGGCGCCGGCCGGGACGATGGACGAACCCGGTCCGCCACGTGACGACCTGGAACGGACGATCGCGCGGCAGTGGGCGGCGTTGCTCGGCTGCCCGGTTCCGGACCGGGCCACGGACTTCTTCGGTCTCGGCGGGGACTCGCTGCTCGCCGTACGGATGCTCGGTGCCCTCGCCCGGGAGGAAGTGGGACGGGTGACACCCCGTCGCTTCCTGGAACATCCCACCGTTGCGGGGCTCGCCACCGCCGCCCGCGAGACGACCACTCCATGAGCGCAGCCGTGGCGGGGTGACGACCCCGCCACGGCTGTCGGCGGTGACCCGGCGGGCCGCTGCGGACGAATTCGCCGATGCTCAGCCGGCCAGGCCCGCGTCCTCCCGGAACAGTTCCTGGTCCAGCCACACCGCTGCCCGCGCGCCATCGGCGGCACCGGTGACGACGAACGTCAGCGCGTCGGGCAACGCCGCCAGACGGGCGGTGTCCCCGGCCGCGTAGACCCCGGGGATGGAGGTCCGTTGAAACTCGTCCACTCGCACGCAGCCATCCGGCAGCAGCTCACACCCCAACTGTTCGGCCAGGGCAGAGTGCTGGCGAGTCGGCGCCCGATGGTAGACAGCCTGCCGTTCGAGCACCACCCCGTCGGCGAAAACCAGCCGCAGGTCACCCTCCTCCCCCTCGATCCGAGTGATGGGCGCCTCGCGTACGGGGATACCGGCGGCGGCGAGGCGCCCCACGGCGGGTTCGGGTACGGGATGCCCGTTGGTGCAGACGACGACGTCGTCGCTGAACCGATCCGCGACGTACAGCGCCTGCATCACCTGCGGCAGTTCGTGCCCCACAACGGCGAGCGTCATGCCCCGGGTCTCCCAACCGTGGCAGAACGGGCAGTGGAAGACACCCCGTCCGAATCGCTCGGCCAGCCCGGCGACGGTGTCGGTGAGGTCGACCTGACCCGTTGCCAGGACCAGCTTGCGGGACTGATAAGCCTGTCCGTCGGCCAGCGTCACGATGAATCCACCGTCGGCTCGCGTGACATCGTCAACGCGGCCGTCCCGACATTCCACGCTCGGGTAGGCCGACAACTCGTCCCGGCCCAGCTTGCGCAGCTCGGCCGGGGAGAACCCATCCCGACTGAGAAACATGTGCATCTCGGCAGCCGGCGCGTTCCGCGGGCTGCCACTGTCCACAACCAACACCCGTCGGCGCTGGCGGCCCGACACCAGGGCGGCGTTGAGCCCGGCCGGCCCACCGCCCACCACGATCACGTCAAACACGGCATCCTCCTTGCCGGCAACGCCGGCGCTCATCATCTAACGAAAATGACAATAGTTATCATTTGCGGGAGTAGCCAGTGCTCAGTGAAAGGCCCACACGATGAGTGACACCACGACGATCGGCGTCCTGGGAGGCTACGGAGCTGTCGGCAGCTCGGTGGTACGCCGTCTGCACCAGACAGTGACCGGACAGCTCCTGATTGCCGGCCGTGACCCGGCACGAGCCAAGGAACTCGCCCGCACGCTGGGCCCCGGCACAGCCTCCACCGAACCCGCAACCGTCGACCGCAACGACCCGGCCTCGCTCGACCGGTTCGCGGCACGCTGCGGTCTCATCGTCAACTGCGCTGGCCCGTCGTATCGGGTGCTCGACACGGTCGCCCGGGCCGCACTGCGTCACGACGCCGACTATGTCGACGCCGCCGGGGACGATCCCACACTTCTGCGGCTGCTCGCCGACGGCGGCGCCAACGAATGGGTCGCGGCGGGACGGATTGCTGTCTTGTCCGCAGGAGCCCTGCCGGGCCTCTCGGGGCTCCTCCCGCGCCACCTTGCCGCCGGAATCCAACGACCAGTCCGGCTGGACGCGTACCTCGGCGGGGTAGCAGCTCTCACCCCGGCAGCAGCCGGAGACGTACTACTCAGTCGCGGCCCCGAGCACGGCATATCCGGCGCCGGCTGGCGGGGTGACGACGTACGGGAGCGGACTCTCGCGCCCCGGCGCGGCCTGTCACTCCCGGCCTTCCCACGATTGGTGGACGCATTTCCCTTCCTGTCCACGGAGGCAGTCCGGCTTGCCCGCGCCGTGCGGCTCCAGCAGGTGAACTGGTACACCGTGTTCGGCGGCGACCAGCTCCCACAGCAGTTGGCCATGTCATGGGCACTTGAAAGCACCGACACACGCGACCTGATCAGCGCGGCAACCGAGGACGTACGACGACACGGCTCGTGGTACGGGCAGGAGTTCCACCTCTGGGAGGACGACATCGACGGCCCACCGACCCGCACCCTGTCGCTGACCACCGAGGACTCCTACGAACTCAGTGGCTTCATGGCGGCGGCGACAGCGAGCGCGATACTCGCGGGCGAGGTGCCTCCGGGAGTCCATCTCGCCGCCGATACGCTTGATCCCGCCAAAATCACCCAGGCGCTTTCGGCCGACCCCGCAGTCAAAATCAGCCTTGCCGAAGCGATGGGCTAGCAGGCGAGTTCCAGTCCCGGCGTAACCACGATCCATATCACCTGTCGGGTGCGATGCGGTGATCTGCTCAACGAGACCTCACCGCAGACACCGAAGAATCGCGGGTGGCGGGTGCGCGGTAGCTCGCGCCATTCAGGTGATTCGGTCGGCGGGCGGATGCCGAGCCGGGCGGGACTGCGGGATGCGGCCCCGCCCGGTGGCGGTACGGGTCAGGCGAGACTCAGCGCAGGCCGAATGCCCGGGTGAGGGTCTGCGAGACGGTGTTGCCGGAGCTGTCCTTGGCGCTGGCCCGCAGGGTCACGAACTGCGCCGTGTCGGTCGCCTTGAGCTTGGTCGACCAGCCGAAGTCGTTCTGGGTCAGCTTCGCCCGCTGCCAGGTCGCCCCGTCGTCGTACGAGAGTTCCAGGGTGACCTCCCGGATGGTGGCGGTCACGCCGGGCAGGTGCGAGGCGGCCACCGACAGTTCGGTGTGCCGGCCGGCCTTGCCGTCGGTGTCCGTCGCCACGTCGTAGTCGAGCTGGATCAGTGGCAGTGTCTCCGTCGACTCTGCGCCGGTCGCCGCCGAGGTGAAGTTCCACTCGGTCAGCGTGTGGGTCGAGTACGGGTTCGCCCAGGTGCCCCGGTCGTTGTCGACCACCAGCCGGTACGGCAACCGCTCCGGGGCGAGTCCGCTGACCGGAAGGTACTCGGCGTTGCCCCACAGAAGCTGCTGGTCGCCCTGGTAGAGCGCGGCCCAGTTCCGTACGTCGTAGTTGCCGCCGGCGTCGCCCACGTAACCGGAGCCCGAGGCACCCCAACCCGGCACCGGGATGTAGACCGAGTCGAGGTAACGGACCGGCTGGTAGTTGACCGGCCCCATCCGGGGGCGCTGGATCGGACCGAACCAGCTCACCTTGCTGATCGGCCCGACCGGGTAGCGGGCGGCGACGCCCACCAGGTGCTGTCCGGTCTCGCCGAGGATCTGCGCGTCGTTCGTCCAGCTCACGTCGGCGGTGACCCAGTCGGTCCGGTCACCCTGGGCGGCCACGGTGAGCTGGTTGCCGACCGCCCAACCGCGCCAGACGTCGGGGCGGAACTCCATCGCCTTGCCCTGGCGGAAGTTGCGGAACGACACGTCCACCCGGGCCAGGTCCTTCGGCGTCGAGCGCCAGGTCGGATTCGCCGGCACCGCACCGGTCCAGTGGTGCACCACGTCGTAGAGGTAGTCGGTGGTGGGGTTCGAGGTGACCGTGAGCGGCACGCTGCCACGGCGAAGTTCGCCGATCAGCTCCGCGCCCTCGTCGGCGGTGAGGGTCGCCACCGTGATCGGGGCGGGGCTCTCCGGGGTCCACGGGTTCTCGTCCCAGGGGTCGAGCCGCCCCACACCGTCGTTGACGACCAGGAGCAGCTTCGCGCCAGCGGTCGCCGCGTTCTGGGCCTGTTCCGCCAGGGCGATGGTGTCGCTGCGACGGACCACCACGGCCTTGTCGCGTACGTCGCGCTTGGCCAGGTCGGCCGGGGTGCCGTCGGCGGCGAAGACCGCCGGCAGTTGCGCGGTGCCGGCCGGCAGCGGCGTCGCCGCCCGCTTGACCAGCAGATCCTCATAGGTACGGGACTTGGTGGCCACGGTGAGCGCGGGCTGTTCGAGCCGGAACCGGGCACCGAACTCGAACGCCCCGTCGGTCACCTTCTTGCCGGTCGGCAGCGCCCAGATGCTGTCGTACGACGCGTTCGGCAGCGCCGAGCTCTCCACCAGGCTGTCGGTGTACGAGCGGTGGATGTCGAGCCGGACGGCGGCCGGGGTCGACTCCTTCGGCACGTACGCCTGGACCCGGCGGAGCTTGGTGCCGTCCAGGGTGACGGTCCGGTCCTTGTCCAGCTTGACGTCGTTGAAGGGGAGCAGCGCCATGCCGAGCGAGTGCGGGCCGTTGGCGCCCTGTACGTCGGCGCTGAGCCAGCCGGAGTAGCTGCCCACCGGCAGCCGCAGGGTGCCGGTGCCGGAGGCGTCGAGGTCGACCGCGGCGAAGAGGTTCTGCGCGGTGACGATGACCTTGCCCGAGAGCGGTTTGCCGGAGCGGTCGGTGGCGACGACGGTCAGGTTCTGCCGCTGCCCCTCGCGTACGGCGCCGATGAGCGTGTGCGCGCGGACCGTACCGGTGTTGTCCTTGGCGTGGATCATGCCGCTGATCGGCTGGTCGACCGGGAGCAGGTCCAGCTTCGCGGTCAGCGTGACCGAGCCGGTGCCGTGTGCCGGTACGGTCACCCGGTTGGTGGAGAGGGTGAAGAGCCCGGCCGGGGCGGTGGCGTCGACGGCCAGGTCGAGGGTGACCGGTTGATCGCCGACGTTGGTGTACGTCACCTGCTTGACGTCGGTCTCACCCGGCTCCGACGGCCACGGGTGAAACCCAGAGGAGGCGGAGGCGGTGGCGAAGACGGTCGCGTGGACCGCGGCCTCGACGTCGACCCGCCCACTGCCGGCCTGGTACGGGGTGTAGGCCGGGGTGGCCTTGGTGCTGCTGACCAGCGCCTGTTTGATCTGCTGGCCGGTCCAGTCCGGGTGGGCGGCGAGCACCAGCGCGGCGGCACCGGCGACGTGCGGCGTCGCCATCGAGGTGCCGCTCATCATGGTGTAGTAGCCCGATCCGCCCCGTACGAGGTGGGAGCGGGCGGCGAGGATGTCGACGCCCGGTGCGGTGATCTCCGGCTTCAGTCCGCCGTCACCCACGCTCGGACCCTGGCTGGAGTCGTCGGCGAGCCGGTCGTTGGAGTCGACCGAGCCGACGGTCAGCGCGGATTCCGCCGTACCCGGGGTGCCGATGGTCTGCGGGCCGCTGTTGCCGGCGGCGACCACGAACAACGCGCCGGTCTCGGCGCTGAGCCGGTTGACCGCCTCGGTCATCGGGTCGGTGTCGTCGGTCGCGCCGCCGCCCAGGCTCATGCTGATGATCCGGGCCTTTTCCTGCCGGGCGGCCCACTCCATGCCCGCGATGATCCAGGAGTCCTGCCCCTGGCCCTCATTGTTGAGGACCTTGCCGACGTGCAGTTTCACGCCCGGCGCGACGCCCTTCTCCTTGCCGTCGGAGGCGGCGCCGCTGCCGGCGATCGTCGACGCGACGTGCGTACCGTGGCCCTGGTAGTCGGTCACGTCCTCGTCCGGCACGAAGCTGGCGCTGCTGGCGATCTGGTCGGCCAGGTCCGGATGTTCGGTGTCCACGCCCGTGTCGAGCACCGCGACCGCCACGCCGGTGGCGGTGTTGCCCTCCGCCCAGACCCGCTGGGCGCCGATCTGCGCGGTCGAGTCGGCCAGGTCGGCCGTGACCCGGCCGTCGAGCCAGACCTTGGCGATGCCGTTGGTGAGCGACGGGTTGGCCGGCGCGCGGCGGGTCGCCGGGGCGTCCGGGGTCGGCACCGGGGTTCCGGTGAGCGACGACCAGAAGGTCGGGGCCTGTGCCCGCTGCTGCGCCACGGCCGCGCCCTGAACGCTGGTCAGCGGGCGTACGGCGGTGGAGCCGGCCACGTTCGCGGTGGTGCGGGCGCGGGCGGCGGTGTCGGTGTAGCGGACGATCAGCGGCAGTTTGTCGCTGTGCGCGTCGTCGTAGCCGTCGGCGATCAGCCCGGTCACGTTGAACAGCTGCCGGTCGAGCACGCCCGCGGTGACGTACGGCAGTGCCGCGTCCGGGTAGACGTAGAGCGAGCCGTCGAGCACGGCGCGGTGGAAGCTGGCCGTGGTCCCGTTCGGACCCTCCACCGAGCGTAGGGCGGTGCCGTCGGCGGCGGTGCCGACCGTCACCTTGTCACCGGTGATCAGGGTGACGCTCTGCGAGCTGCCGCCGGCCGGCAGTGGCGCGGTGACGGGGTGCTGGGGCGGAACCGGGCCCGTGGGTGCCGCGGCGGCCGGTGCCGCGACGCCCATGGCCAGGGCCGCAGCCGTACCGAGGGCGATCAGCCCTGGTCTGCGGAGGGGCAAGTGAGGCAACGAATTTTCCTTTGGTCAGCTTCGCTAAAGCAGGTGATGACAGAGAGGTTCCAGTCGGTCTGATTACGCCGGTACGATAGCGAAGATGAAAATCGTTCTCAACGAAGCTTCGGTGTCTTTCAAATCACCGCCGCCGTAGCGCAGGGGAGCTCGGCTGCCGGTGACCGCTGGTTCGCCAATAGCGGCGGACCTAACGTCAGCATGGGAACTTGATGGGTTGCGGGCTCAATCTGCTGGATAGGGCCTGGTAGCGGTGATCGCCCACCGAGTGCTTGGCGGAGGATCTCGGCGAAGACCTTTGCTGGTCAGCCGTAGGAGTCGGCCGGCCAGCGAGGCCAGGCGGGCCCGGTCGGGGCTGGCGACCACGATTGCGGTCCCGTCGTCAGTGAGTTCGCGAAGAGGGTGCAGATTCCCGCCGCGGTGGCGGGATCCAGTTGTGCGGTGGGTTCGTCGGCGATCAGCAGTGCGGGTCGGGCTGCCAGTGCCCGCGCGATAGCGACCCGTTGCTGTTCGCCTCCAGACAACTCGCCGGGTCGAGAGTCGGGATCAACCGTCAGCAGTCCGACGCGCGCCAGCAGGCGAATTGCGGTGTCCCGGTTGTTGGTGGGATCGGGCTCGGAGACGGTGCGCCAAATCGGCCAGCGGGGGTCGAGCCTGGCAAAGGCGTCCTGGAAAATCGGCATGACGTACCTGGGTGGCAGGGTGGACCGGCCGGCGTACCGGATGTTTCCACCTCGCTGATCCGCACGTCTAAGCCGAGCGGCTTGAGCTGCGCCTGAACGATGGTCTTGGTGTCCGGCTGTTGCGGGTAGGTCAGCACAGTGACCGTCAGTGGTGTGCCGGACTGCGTGCGTACCCGTCGGGGCCGGGACGCCATCCGGCTGCGTCGAGCAGCCGGACCACCTCGGTCGCGTCGGTACGCTGGGTGTGCTGGGCGTAGTCGACGACCGGTGGGTAGAGGCGCCAGTCGGGATGCTGTACACGCACGGCAGAGCCAGCCGCTGGGTTCTTAGCAGCCCGGCGGCCAGACCCGCCACACCCTGACGCCGAACGCGAACGCACGCCGTACCGCATCGTCACTCATGGCCATGATGCGGGTGTAGAAGATGGCCCAGTTGCTGCAGGGGCTGACGCGCGGTGGCGCCGTTACCGGGCTGACGCAGCAGCTCGGTGGGCGGATACAGCGCCACGTCCGCCTCGTTGTTGCGTACCGCCAGCACCCGTGCCTGACCGTCAGGAACGAACCGCACCAGCGCTCCGGCCAGCGCCGGCTTGCCACCCCAGTAGTTCGGGTTCGCGGTCAGCCTCATCTCGTCGGCGGTCAGCGCGGTGGCCTGGAACGGCCCGGTGCAGACGCCCTCGCCGACCAAGGCTGCCGGACCGGGTTCGACGGCCACGACCGTGGGGTCGTAGACCACGACGCCTCCCTGATCGCGCTGGTCGCCGAATTGGTCAGGCGCGTACGCCGAACGCGAACCGGACGATCGTGGTCAGCGTCAGTTCCTCGCCCGCCGTTTTCAGCACCCGGGTCGCGTCGGCGAGCGCGGCCGGCAGCCGATCGGTCGGGATGCGTTCCAGCAACCCGCGGGCGCCGTGCGACCAGGCCCACGTCATCCAGTGTTCGACATCGCGAAATCGGCTACGGAACGTCGCCTCGTCTACCGCGATGTCCTGGTACCCCGTAGTTTCCAGCAGGGTCATGGTCGACTTCCGCGTGGCGAACAGATCCTCCTGGCCAGCCGTCGGCGACTGCCGTTGTTCCTCCGGGAGATGCTGGGCCAGGGTGCGCATCGTCTCGGTGAACAACGGGTCGTGCGCGGCGAACGTGGTGAAGCCGAGCCGGCCGCCGGGGCGCAGCAGACGCCGGTATCCGCGCAGCGCGTCGATCGGCGCGGGAAGCAGGAACACCACCAGGCCCGCGAGGACCGCGTCGAAGGTGGCCTCCGGCAGCGGAGGGGTCTGAGCATCGGCGACCTCGACCCGTACGTGACCGAGGCCGGCCGCTGCGGCATCGGCCCGGGTCAACTCGACCATCGCCGGCGCCAGGTCGATGCCGATGACGCTACCTGTCGTACCGACGGCCTCGGCCGCAGGGAACAGGACCGCGCCGCGTCCACAGCCCACATCAAGCACACTCTGGCCGGGACGTAGCCCCGCTCGGCGAACCAGCTCACGTCCCATCGGACCGAAGAACTCCACGCCGATCCGGTCGTAGGTCGCGGCGCTGCGGTCGAACAACCCGGCCATGTCCGCCTTCATCCGCGTGCCTCGGTCACGCCGGTGTTGTCGCCCACGTCAGGCCCCCTTGTACTGCTGTCGGCATCGGTTCGGTCCGCATCGGGTGTTGGCGCAGGCCGGCCGCGACCATCGGAACATGGGTCTTATGGTGGCCACGCCGTGCGCGTGGCCCCGAACGGTCACACAACGTCGCCGATCGCCTGACATCGGGGCACCCGCCATCTGACGGCGCTCGCCACAACCCATTGACGGATACGCCGATCGGTCACATCTACGCCTCGGGTAGGTGACGTCCACACACCTGGGTGAGGCGTTGCATGGAGGGTGGGGCGGAGCGGGTACGTGGGTACCTGTTCCGCCCCACCCCTGTCGCGGGAGTCAGCGTGGAGTGGGTCAGCTGGCCGCGACGTTGAAGGTGAACTGCTTCGAACCCGAGCTGATCGTGGCTCCGGTCGAGGCAAGTACGCCGGTGACGCTCAACGTGATGACATAGGTGCCTGCGGCGTCGAAGCCCCAGTTGACGTGGCTGTGCGCGAGTCGCGCGACGTCGAGGGTATCGGGCAGGCCGTTGCCACTGTCGAACAGGACCGTCGGCGTACCCCCGGAGGCGGTGTAGATGCTGAAGCCACCGGGGCCGCTGACGCTGGTCAGACGGAAGGTGACCTTGTTGTCGACGAAGATGCCGGCGGGTACCTCGGTGGTGTTCCAGCCGGCCCAGAGCAGTCCGGATGCCTCACTCTGAGGCAGGACCCACGCGGTGCCGCCGGTGCCGAGGAATGACCACGGGCCGGTCGAGGGCACTCCGGTGATTTGCGCGGCAACGGGCACCTCGAAGGTCACGTCCGCCGGGTTACGCTCCACGGCGGTCCCGCCGGTGCTGTCGAGAACGCGCAGTGCCAGGGCTCCGCTGACGTAGTCGACGTCGAAGACGTCGACGTGGCCGCTTGAGAGCGGAATCGGCACCGCTTGGGCCGGGGCAGCAACCGCGCCGACCAGCAGGGCCGCTACCGCGACAGGCGCGAGCAGTCGGGTACGAAGTCGCATCAGGATCTCCTAGCTCAGGACCTGGAAGTGGTACACGGCGGCGTCGGAGACCGTCTTGCCGTTCGCGGCCAGCTTGCCGCTCGCGGTGACCAGGAACCAGTAGTGGCCGGGGGTCTCGAAGGCCCAGTTGGCGTGCAGGTGGCCGCCGGCGGCCAGGGTCACGACGTCGGGCAGTCCGTCGCCGCTGTCGACCAGGATGTTGCCCGGCAGGCCGAAGGCGTTTTCGGTGTAGATGGCGATGTCGCCGGGTGCGGCGAGCGCTACGAAGTTCACCTTCACCGAGTCGCCCTGGAAGACGCCCGCTTCGAGCTCTTCGGTGCCGATGCCTGGCCAGAGCAGGTCGGGGTTTTGCACCTGGGGCAGGATCCACACGGGGTCGCCGGCGGTTCCCAGGAAGGCGTAGGACGGGTCCGAGGGGATGACGGTCTCCGCCTCCGGCTTCACCTGGAACTTGACGGCCTCGGGGTCGCGCTCGACCTCGGGCTCAACGGTGCCGTCGTGGACGTGAAGGTTCAGCTGACCATCTTCGTAGGCAACGCCGACAACGTCGGCGTGGCCCTGGTTGATGACGATCTGCGAGTTCGCCTGGGCGGGCGCGCCGGTCGCGAGCAGCGCGCCGAGCAGCGCGCCGGACGCGACGAGCACCCTGATGGGGGTACGCACGAAAGACTCCTCCCCGCGGTCCACTGTGGGCCGCTTAACGAGAATGATAATCGTTTTTGCGGGAAATTTGTGGCTGGAGGATTAACGGATGTGATCGTCTGGTCGACCCGCGTCAGGATGCCTTCGCCGCGTTTTCGGCCGTCCTGCGTCTACGCGTGGTGAACAGCAGGAACACGCCGACAGCCACCATCGCGACCCCGGTGGCTCCGGCGGGTAGCAGCCAGGATGACCCGGTACGGGGCAACCCTCCACCACCGCTGCCGGTGCCGGTGCCGGTGCCGCCGCTGGAGCCGGTGCCCGTACCAGGAGTGAACCCGTCGTTGGGGTCGACGGCCCCCACCGCGATGGTCAGAACCTTCGTGCTGGTCACGGACTTCCCGGCCTTTGTCGTGCCGGTCATCTCCACCCCCAGGCGGTAGATTCCGGACTTGGTGAACGCCCAGTTGCCGTGCGCGTGGGTATTCGGGGGAACCCGGATGCCCTGGGGCAGGGTCTTGGCGGAGTCGAACAGCACCTCGGGTTTGCCGAACGATCCGGTGAGGTAGAGCTTGAAGTGTCCGGGCCCGCTGAGGCTGGTGAGCCGCCAGGTCACGTCTCCGTTGATGCCGTTGACCACCGAGGGATCCTGCGTGTTCCAGCCCGGCCACACGATGCCGGACTGTTGACCCTGCGGCAGTAGCCAGACATCGGACCCAGCGGCCCCGAGGAAGGCGTAGTCGGCGCCGCTCGGAACCTTGATCTTCGCCTTGTCGACGACGTGCAGGACCACGTCAGACAACTCACGCCACACCGGAGGGCTACCGCTGTCGTCACGGAGGCGGACCGTCCAGGTGTCACCTTGGAGCTGGGGCCCCATGTCGACGTGGCCGTCGGCGAACACCTTTCGTCCGGTCGCGGTGTTCGCCACGGCCGCCGCTGTCGTGGCGCCGACCACCGCCTTTGGGTTGGCCTGCAGCTTCGGTAGCCCGTGAGGCACCACCGCGATCTCGGAAAGGGCTTTGGCTGCGGGGCCCGCGACGCGAGGTTCAGGCGTGCCAGCCGGCAAAGCCGTGGGTACGGCGTCTGGCACGTCAATCCGGTAGGTCGCCTCGCCACGTGCCTCCCCACCGTCGACCTTCCGGGCCGAGGCACCAAGAGTCACCTTATAGCTACCCGGTTTGTCGAAGGCCCACACCAGTCCGCCCTGCCGGACACCCACCGATAGCGACATGGCCTTCGGCCCGCTGCCGTCCGCACTGCCGAGTACGGGCTTGGGGGTTCCCAGTGAGGAGACGGTGTACGCGTGGAAGATGCCCGGCCCCTCCACCGCGGCGAGACGCAGTGTCACCGCGTCGCCGACGAGGCTCCCTCGCGGCAGTGCGGTGGTATCGAGAGACGCCAGGTCCCCGTCGGCGGCTGCCACCACCCACACGCGGTCCCCCGGCTTGCCGAGGAAACCGAAGTCGGCACGGTCGGGAACCACCGCGGCATATCCGTCGTCCGCGTCGATCACCACGTCACGTGGATCGTGCCCGGCAAGACCTTGACGTTGTTGCACAGCGTCACGGATCTGGATCGACAACGCGTCGCCGTCGGGTCGTACGGACACCAGGTCGGCGCCGTTGACAGCCACCCGGGCCGGTTCGGCATACGCCGGAGCCGGGCCGGCGCCGGCCGCGAAAGCGATGGCGAACAGGGCGGTGAGGGCCCGTCTCATGAGCTACCCCTAGCGGTTTCGGTAGGTGAATGGTCGGCCGTACCGTCGGTCGGCTCCGTGGTACGGGCCGAGGCCATGGCGTCCGCGCGGCCTTGTGCCCGGGCGTCGGCCAGGGCGCGGGCGATGGCCCGCCGTCTGCGGATCATCAGCCACGACGCGACGACGATCAGTAGCAGCAGTACGAGCTGTGGCCACGGGAGCGCCCACACCGTCGCGCTCCTGCTGGCCATGGTCGTACCGATGCCCTGGTCGCCGACGGGGACCGGCATCACGCCGAGGTCGAGGTCGAGACGCACGAGGGGCCGGATCCGATCGACACGGACGGTGGTGGTGAACACGCCGCCTGGCAGAAGCTCGGGTAGGTCGGCCAGCTGGGTGGTACCACTGCCGAGGCCGAGTGGGCCAGCGACGTGGACCTGCGGGCGGCCGGTGAGTCTGACGTTGCCGGTGTTCCGTACCCGATAGGTGACCGTCAACGACCCGGGGCCGAACGGGTTGAGGTTGCCGGTGTAGCGGGCCTCGGTCTGTTCCACGCTGAGGGCCGGAAGCATTTCGCCAGTGACCCGTAGGTAGATCCGGGCACCGACCCGCCGGTCGACGCGCACCCGGTTGCCCTGGTCGTCGGACTCCGGCGAGGCGATCGATGCGACGATGCCACCGGCGTGATCACCGGGTGTCGCGTTCTCCGGCACCCGGATGCGGAACGGTACGTCCATCCGCGACTTCGACGGAATGACCATTCGCCGGTACGCGGGCTCGAAAGCGACCCAACTGCCGACGTCGGTGGGTTTCTGCGCGGCGGGCAGCAGGTCGAACGCGCCGGTCGCGGTGGTGAGCGCGTCACTGGCGTACACGTCGACCGTGATGGGCTGGGCCGAATAGTTGGAGATCGCGGCGTAGTCGGTCAGGACCGCGCCGGGGTCGAGTTTGTAGGTGAACGAGGACCGTCCGTTCGGGCCGCTCTTGCCCGATGGTGCCACGCCCCAGGTGACCGGTGTCGCCGGTTCGGCACGGGCCGCCGCCCCGATCGGCATAACACCGATCAGGGCGGCGACCGCTGTCAGAAGAACGCGCACGATTAAATCGCGGTCAAGGTCAGCGTGGCGACATAGGTACCGGCCGTGGTGTCGGTCGGCAGTTCCAGACGCAGGTCAGCGCCAAAACGAGCGGTACCACGCCCGCTACCTGCCGGCGCTGAGCCCAGCACCGCACCCCCGGCGATCCCGTTGCCGGAACTGAAGCCCGATGCCACCACCGGCCCGGCAACTACTCCCTGGCCCTCGGCCTGGGCGAGCACCTGTGGCGTCCAGCCCAGGTACTTGCCGCCGAAACGGACACCGCCCTCGGCGCTGAAGTCGGACACCATCCCGGACGCGTTCCATCCCGGCTTACCCGCCCGAGTGTCGGTCACCGTCACCGGCCGCAGCACGCCGGCTGCCTCCAGCCGGTCACCGCCCGCTCCAAGCGCCGTGGCGGGCAGGAGCACCGTACGGTCGTTCGGATCCACGCTGAGCACCAGCGCGCCGTCGATGTCCCGTACGGTGGCGGTGATCGACTGGCTGGCACCGGGATTCCCGGGGCCGGCGGCTTCCTTCACCACGAGCGTGACTGGGTCGCTTTCGGCCACCGCGTTGTGGTCGTCGTCGTACAGGACGGCCTTGTACTGGCAACCGTCCAGCGCCAGCGTGGAGGTGAACTGGTACGCCGCGCCCAGCTCACCCTGGACCACGGCGAAATCCGCCGCGCCGGGGCACTTGCTGAACCAGTGGTAGTGGTCGAGCTCGGTCTCCGGCGTCTGTAGCGCGACCAGGTTGACCTGCCGCCCGGGCTCGTAGCTGTCCTCCAGGCCGAAGATGTCCAGGTCCACCTCGGGTGTCGGGGTGGTGGCATCCCCGATCAGGAAGGAGTAGTCGACCGGGCCGGTCGACACCGCCGTACCGTCGGTGAGGGTGGCGTCGGCCTGGAACTTCAGGGTGTATCGACCGGTCGCACCGAACGCCCAGTTCGCGTGGGCGTGCGTGTGGACCGGAACATCCAGCGCGTCCGGCAGGCCGTCGTCGGTCCGGAACCGGTGCAGCGGTCCACCGAGCGCGTCGGTCATGAAGACCCAAACCTCGCCCGGTCCGTCGACGTCGACCAGGCTGAGCTTCACCTTGTCACCGGTGAACACACCACTGGACAGGGTCGTGGTGTTCCATCCGGGCCAGAGCAGATCCGGGTCCTGGACCTGCGGCAGCATCCAGATCGTTGACCCGGCGGGCCCCAGGAAACTGTAGGACGGGATGTCCGGGACCTGGGTCGCCGAAGCCGGCAGGGCCTGGAAGACCACGTCGGCCGGATCGCGGATGACCGACGGCGAGACGCTGTCGTCGTGCACCTTCAGCGACAGCGTGCCGCCCTCGTAGTGCACATCCACCGCGTCCGTGTGGCCCTTGGACAGGACCACCTCTTCCGCGGCGAGCGCCGGTGCGGCGCTAACCGCAACCGATGCCAAGACCGCGGCGACGGTCGCGATGATGATCGCTGGTCGTCCGCGTGCCTGTGTGGCCAATGGTTACCTCCCCACAGCTAGTTGAAAATGAAATTCAGTGTCATCAGACATGCGGAAGCTAGCACGACAACCGCAGGCTGTCGAGTGGGTGGTGTTCCGCTTCACCGCTCGTCCCAGGGCCGCACGCTGTGCGGTCGGACATCCTTGCATTCGTTGACCCAGCCGAACGGTTGAGTCGGTCTCGCTGATCGTCCTGATCGGACGGTGCCGCACAAGCAAGACATGGATCGCCGGAGCACGCCGATCCGTCGGACAATGCTCGCTACAGGATCGTCACGCCGCCCCCCGAACCAACCGCATTCGACTGGCCAGTAGCCCGTGACGTGGCGCGAGCAGCCACCCGCCCAGGAACACTGCGGTTAGGGTGAGCACGATCGTGCCCCCTACCGGCAGATCCCAGGACCAGGAAAGATAGAGCCCGACCAGCGCCGAGACCCCGCCGATGACCGGGGCGAGGAACATCATGACGCCAAGACGGTCGGTCAGCAGTCGAGCCGTCGCCGCGGGCGTGATGAGCAGCGCGAGCACCAGGATGTTGCCGATGGTCTGCACCGAAATCACCACCGCCAGTGTGACCATGACGTAGAGCACGATGTCCAGCCAGAACGTTCGGAGGCCGACAGATCGGGCCATTTCCCGGTCAAGGGTTACCGCGACAAGTTCCTTGTGTAGAAGGAAGGCGACCAGCAGGATGACCACTCCGGTCAGGCCCACGACGAACACGTCCCGGTCGGGGATTCCGGTGATGGAACCGAAGAGGAACTGCTGCAGTGAGCCGGCGTAGCCGGGCGCCCTTGAGATGATCACGATTCCCAGGGCGAAGGCGGCGACGAAGAACACCCCGATGACGGAGTCCTCCTTCAACCGCCTGTTCTGTGAGAAGGCCGCGACGAGCAGCGCCGTGATCACGCCCGCGATGGTGCCACCGAGCACCAGGCTGCCGGAGACCACGAATGCGACGGCCAGGCCCGGAAACACGGCGTGGGCGACGGCGTCGCCGATGAACGCCATGCCTCGCAGGACCACGTAACAGCCGACAACACCGCAGACGATCGCGGACATCACTGCGATCAGCAGGGCCTTGGGAAGGAACGCCAGGTCGGGGTTGAACAGGTCACGGATGAAATCGACAGGTGTCATGTCACGCCCCAACGGCTTCGGCCGGCGCACGCTCGGTCAGACCGAGGCTCTTCAACAGCGGGTTGTGCTCGCTCACCTGGAAGGTGTCCATCCATATCTGGCGGTCGCGCAACTGTTCGGGTGTGCCGGCGGCGACGACCGTCTGGTTGAGCAGCACGAGCCGGTCGCAGCTGTGCACCGCCGCGACCAGATCATGGGTGGCCATGAGGACGGCACTCTCCTTGGCGAGGACGACGAACAGGTCACTGAGCAGTTCCTGGGTCGGCATGTCCAAGCCGGTGAACGGCTCGTCCAGCAGCAGTACGTTCGGGCGCAGAGCCAGTGCGCGTGCGACGAGGACGCGTTGACGTTGCCCACCGGACAGCTCTCCGACGGGGCGACGCCGCAGGTCAGTGAGACGAACCCGCTCAAGGGCCTCGCCCACGGCGTGCCAGTCCGGGACACCCGGTCGCCGAAACAGGCCGACCTGACGTACCCGTCCGGTCATCACCGCGTTTTCGACCGAGATGGGAAAGTCCCAGGTGAACTCGTGCCGCTGTGGCACATAGCCCACCGGTGAACCACCCAACCTCGTCGGCTTGCCGGCCACCAGGACCCGGCCGCCGCGAGGCCGGAGCAGCCCGAGGACGGAGCGCAGCAGGGTGGTCTTGCCCGCGCCGTTCGGTCCGACCAGCCCGACCAGTTCGCCCGAGTCGATGGTGAGGCTGACCTCGCGTAACGCGAGTCTGCCCCCGAGTTCGACGCTGAGGTTTTCCACGTGCAGAGCGCTGGTCACCGTTGGCCCTCCCGGCCGCCGGCCCGGGCCGCCCCGTCGCCCGCGACGGCGGCTTCGCGTTCTGTCTCCGCACGTCGACGGGCGGCGGCGCCCCGTACCGCAGACCAAATCAGTCCGCCCACCAGCAGCACAGCGACGAGGACAATCAGCGCCGTCAGCAGCGCGGTACTCGTACCGTCGGAACTCGTCCCCGACCTCGACGCAGGGCCGTCCTGGCCAGCCGCGGCTGGCGAACCACCCGGTGGTGGAGTCGGGCCCGCGTACGCGGCGGTGAATGCCTGCTCGGTGCTTGTCTGGTCCCCGACCGAAAACCGCAGCGTGCCCTGGCTCGACACCTTCCCGCCATCGATCAGATCGGCGGATATCTCGATCACGGCGAGGTACACACCGGGTTCGGAGAAGATCCAGTTGGCATGGGTATGGGTGTTCGTCTCCACCCAGAGCGGCTGTGGGTAGGGCTTGGTGGAATTCCACAGCACCTCGGGCGCGCCGAGATTTCCCGACTGCAAATAGACGATGACGTCGCCGGGTCCCTGAACGCCGAGCAGGTTCATCGTGACGCCGCGCTGAATCGCCTCCATGGTCCCCGGGTCCTGGGTGTTCCAGCCAATCCACACAACGTCCCGGTTCTGGGTCTGCGGGACAACGTAGACGGGTGTGCCGGGGTTCTGCCCGAGGAAGGTGTAGTTCGGGTCGTCGGGAACCTTCTGGACGGCGGCGTCCGGCACCTGAAATACCACGTCCGGCAGGTGTCGCCACACCGACGGCACGACCGTGTCGTCATGAATCTGAATCGACCATTGCCCGTCCCGATAACGCGGCCCTATGTCGACGTGCCCCGAATCGAGGACGGCCCGGCCCGAAACCTCCGACTGCTCAGCGTCGACACGCTGGTCCAGTGCGTCGTCCGTGCCGGGCGCGGTCGGCGCCGGGGCGATCAGTGGGTGTCGCCCTGTCGGTTCACTCGCCCAGCCGGGGGTTGCCGTCAAGGTCAGGGCCATCGCCACGGCGGTGCCGGCGACCGCTCGGAGCCGCCGGCCCAACCAAGCCTCGCCGCTAATACGTGTCATCGGGATACCTATCGTCCTCATCGGGCCAAGCATTTCTTCAGCGAGTCGGCGTTGAAGCGCATCATCTGAACGTAACTACGGACGGTGTCGTCGAAGGCATCGCCGTAGATCGCACAGACGGCGACTCCCTGCTCCTTCGCCACCTCGACCAGGGTGGATGATCGTGCCTTGAGGTTCGGCTCCAGGAAGACCGCCCGCACCCTCAGGTTTCTGATCGTCTCGGTGAGCTTCACCCGATCCGCGAGGCTGGGCTCCGTCGCTGGGTTGGGGGTCACGAACCCGGCGACCGGTATGTCGTACGCGTGGGCCAGGTAAGCGAACGCGTCGTGAGTGGTGACGAGGTACCGGTTGGCTGGCGGAATCGACGCGATGGTCTCCGACATGTAGGCATCGAGCGCGGCCAGGTCCGCGAGGTACCGCTCGGCATTACGTCGGTACTCCGACGCACCCTGAGGGTCCGCCTCGGTGAGGCTGTCGCGGATCAGCTCAACATAGGCCTGGGCGTTCCCCACGTCCTGCCACAGATGTGGGTCTATCTCGCCGTGCACATGCCGACCCAGTACGGCCTGGGGAAGCTGGTGTACCCGCTCGCCCGGACGCCCCAGGAACCGGTAGCCCGTGCCCGAGGGCACTTCCTTCAGGGCTTTGTTCGGCACCTCGATAACCGTCGTGGCGGGGTCGTACACCTCTTGGTGGACATCGCCGCCGCCGTGTGGATCCGCGTAGATGGAGAACCGCCGGCTGTCCATGTCGATCGCGAGGTCCGCGTGCCCGGCGCTCAACACGGTCGGCGCCGCCATGCCGCTGATCGAGTGCGGGTCCACGCCCACCGCGAAGGTGAACGTCTGGTTCCCGAGGTCGATTGGCCTGGCGTCGTGCGCGACTCGCAGCTGCGCCTTGAGAGACAGCCGGTACACACCCGGCTTGGTGAACGCCCAACTCATGTGGGTGTGCGCGTCTGGAGGCAGGGTCGCGGTGTCATCCCGGAACCCGTTCGTCGCGTCGAACCCGTCGGTGGAGTTGATGTAGAAATCGGGGTTGCCGAACGACTCGGTCAGATACGCCACCAGCTCGCCCGGTCCGCTGACATCGGTCGCCGAGAGCAGCACATCCGACGACCGGTTGGCCTGATACTCGGCGCCGGTCCCCTGTACTCGCAGACCCAGCCAGATCGTGTCCAGCGACACGTCCTCGACCAGTGGGATGATCTCCGCAGCGTACTTCGACGCGCCCTCGGCCAACGAGATGCTCGGCACCCCCGCCCGTAGATTCGCATCGAGGGTCTTGATGACGTTCTGGGCTTCAAGCAGGAGATAGTTACTGAAGGCAAGGTCGGCGTAGACAATGTTGCGCACGTCCCGCAACGTCGGCTCATACACGTGCGCGTCCGCATTGTCCGGGACCACCGAGTCAACGACGACGCGGTCGCCTCCGACATTGCGTACCAGATCCGCCAGGATCCCAGTGGTGGTCATGACCTGGAGCCGCCGATCGGAGTCACTGAGCGCCACCGGAGCACTGCAACCCGAGAGCATGACGAGCACCAAAACCGCAGCCGTTAGGCGCGCTCGCGAGGCTCTCACCCGAAGCACCGCCACCAGGAAATATTCCATCTGCCCGAAGATGCCACCATTCGCCGCCGATCCCCCTCGTCCTTATAGGACGGACGCACACCGCACGCGCCACTCACCTTGCAATGAAAACGGTTTTCGCATCGTATAGCAAGGGCGCCTTTGCGGAGGCCCAGGCACTTGGGTCCCCTCGTGGGCGGCTGGCCCTACGCTCCGCGATGGCTGCGGCATGACGCGCAGACACCATGAAGATCAAGTCGTTCGGCGTTTGGACTGAAGCCGGTCTGTTCCCGTAGCTGGCTCAGCCAGAGGGCTACCACGTCCGGCGGACACTCGGTGACCCGACCGCAGCGGTCACAGACCAGATGCTGGTGCGGTCTACCACCGCAGTACCGGTAGCCCCGCCCATCATCGGTGTCGAAGGCGTGCAGGAGTCCCGCCTCGGTCAGACGATGCAGGGCCCGATAGATGGTGGTCAGGCCCACCCGCTCCCCTGCGGTCACCACAGCGTGATGTATCGCTTGGGCTGTCATCGGACGCTGACACTGGGCCAGGAGGACCAGGATGGCCCGCCTACGCGGGGTCTGCGTCAGACCCGCAGACCGCATTTCCGCCTCGATCCGGGTAGCCACCATCGTTACCTAGGATTGCCAGCCGAAGCGGATAACCTGGGCACGCAGCGAAGCCACCCCACCCCGGCCACCGCCTGTGACCGCTCTCGAAGCGGGTAGAGATGCGCACCGAGCGTCTCGGCGATCCAGACAGACACCACCGACGAAGCGCGCTGGCATGCCGGCGCGGCCCCCGCAGACGCAACAGGCAAGAGCCTCCAGGCGACGAATAGCCAAGAGGGACAGCAGCGCCGCCGCGGGATCGGTGACGGCACCGACATCACATCCCCTCGACTAAGTTGAAAACGGTTGTCATTATAGCCTGGTGCAGTCTCAGCCCTCCAGCCCAAGCCACCCAGACCATGCCGATCAACCTTCATCGATCAACACGGGACCGCTCTGGATCTCCGTCGAGCTTCGGCTCGGACCGGGGCCGATCGACCCGAACACCGCCCACGTCATTCGACTGCTACAAGAGCTGAGCGAGGCCGAGCAACAGGCCAAGATTCCTACTCCAACTACCGCACCATCCCTCTGGATGGTCCCTGCGGCTCGCACCGTCTTTCGGCAGACAACCGAGATCAGGCTGACCAGACGCGAGTACGACCTCTTGCTGCACCTCGCCGAACAACCACGACGCGTGTTCACCCGCGCCCAACTACTGCAACAGGTTTGGGATGACCCATACACCAGCCACCGCACCATAGATGTCCACGTCCGCCGGCTACGCTCCAAGATCGGAGTTGACCTCCCGGTGGTGTCGACGTTGCGCGGTGTCGGCTACCGGCTCCACAGCGACATGTCGGTCAAGATCATCCGCGAACCTGAGCCGAATTCCTCATGGGATGGCCGACCTGACCTCGGGACGAGTTGACAGACAGGGCCGGTAGCCCGTAGGCGAACGCCCCGTCAAGCAGGACGGGCCCCAGCCGACATCCCCGTTCGTGGCAAGAGCACCAGCAGGGCAACTCCCTACCGAAGATCGAGTTCGCCGACCACAGCAAGCGACTTCCACGACAGGGCCAGGTGGCCGCCAACAGCAACGATAAGGGAGCGCGATCAGGCCCTCAAGCGACTACGCCCAGAGCGTCACCGCTTACCAGGTGGTCGAGCTGAAGCGTCGTCGGGAACATCCCCCGCGAGGTCTTCTGAGGCTTACCCTCGGGCTCGGCGGCGGTACGACCATCGCACCCAGAGCCTGTGGCAACGCACCGACCGGCGGTTGTGGCGCACGCTTCACGGGCTCTGACGAACGACCGCTGCGGCGCGTACGGGTCCGGTGTCCACCACAGTGATGGATCGCCTCGGCGTCGGACATCACCGTGTGGTGGGTCGCGGCCGTACGACAACGGGTACGCGCCGAGATCGAGCGGATGCCCTCCCCGCGCGAGATCGTCGAAAGCGTGGAAGCCCTGATATAGGCGCTTGTCCGCGAGAGTGACCGGCGACGGGTGCTGTCACGGACGACTATCGTATCGATGGGTCCCAAACGACGATCATCGTCGGGATGGGCAGCCCCGGAGTCTCGGTTTGGAGCTGCAGCAGGGGCACCCAGTCCAAGCCAACCATGACCGGGCAGTCGCAGCGGAGTTTGTCGTTGCCCAGGGTCGGCTCACCGTCGGCCACCTGCACGGCGAAGCAGGACGTCAGCCCCGACGGGTACGGCACGTCGAGCAGATACCGAACGGCCAGCGGCCGAAGACCAACCTCCTCGACCACTTCGCGCCGGACCGCGTCCTCGGCTGTCTCACCGGCGGCTATCCCCCCGCCTGGCAACGTCCAGTATTCCTGACCATCGTGTCGGCCAGAAGGACCGCGGCCGCGCTCCCGCACCATCAACAGCCGATCTCCCCGTACGATCACCGCCGCGGCTCGTCGACGCTGGATCACGGCCACATCACCTCCGGGCCAGGGGTGATGGCGGGCACCAAGCTGTTGCCCATGTCAGCAGTCTTTTGGCTACGGGCGCGTTGCCTCATGAGGTCTCGATTCCCTCACGCAGGGCGTCCGTCGCCGCGGTGGCGTTCTCCATGACGGCAAGCAGTGCCTCCTGCCGATCCCTGGCGTATGCCTGCAGTTGCTCGGGCAGCAGCGCCTGTCCGAGAACCAGGTCCTCGTACGGGTAGACCGAGCTGGCCGTATAGCAAATCGATGCCGGGACGACAGCGAGTAGATCCTCCGGCCTGACGTTCGGGTGCGCCGTCCGGTACCCGGCGGCCATCGTCTTCAGGCCGCGACGCCATACCTCCCCGAGGAGGAGCTGCCAGCGACGGCGTCTCGCCTGAAACAACGCCGGGCATCTGTTGAGGGCGTCCCGCGTCCGGCCCGGGACCTTGCTGGCGGCTCTTGCCCGACATCTGCGGTTCTCGATAGCGTGCAGGCCGGGCGGCGGAGGTGAGGCGTTGTCGTTGGTCGCCGAGGTCGTGGCGCGGCTCAACGCGGTCCGCGTCGACCTCCACCAGCAGCGGCAGAGCGCCTTGAGCCTTGCCGTCCAGCTCGATGAGACCACCCGCCGGCTGACCGCAATGATCGGCACGTCTACCAACCCTTACGCGCAGATGGCCCTGGCCCGCCTCGCTGCTGGGGCGCGGCGGTTACGTGAGGGGGCGCAGCTTGCCGGTGGCGCCGAGGCGGCGGTCGCGGCCTACGTCGACCTCATCACTGGTACAACAGTCGCCGCCGCTGGTGGCGAGGCCACCGCCTCGGTCGGGCCCGCTGTGGCACAGACCCGGCCGCAGAAGTCGGCCGTCGACGAGATTCGACCGCATGTCGGGCGTGATGTCGCTGCGGGACGGTTGTACGACACCGAGGGGCGGCCGTTGACGCCGTTGGCCGGGCCGGGGGACACCGGCGCCGGTACGGGTCTCGCCGCTCCGCTGCCATCGCTTCGGTTCATCACCCACATCGAGTCCAACGCCACCGCGCACATGCGCCGGCATCGCATCCGGCACGCCGTGCTCTACACGAACATGAGGCCCTGCCTCGGCGAGGACGGCTGCACCCAGAACATCAAGGCCACACTGCCGGCAGGCTATAGGTTGACCGTGTACCAGGTACGCCCCAACGGGGGCGTACGGGTCTGGCTGTTCGATGGAACCGGGGAAGGGATCGCCGATGATCGAAGCTGACGAGCACCCCGTACAAGGCGAGGAAACCGCCGTGGCGGACCTCCAGGAGCGGGCACACATCCTCGATACCCCCGCACTGACCGCGCACGCGCTGTCGCTCGGATTCCGCCCTCCCGATGACGGGCCCGGCTGGCTCATCGTGCGCGAATACACCGAAGACGGTGCCGACCGGGGTCTGTTCTGGGTTGGACCAGACGACCAGTAGCCAAAGCACCACAGCAACCGCCTGCCGCGGCCGGGGCCTCCTTCACGGGCCGGTCTGTACCCCCTCAGGACCAGAGGGCTCCGTTGTTGAGCCGCTCATGCCATCGATCGAGCTTCGCCGTCTGGGCGGTGCTGGTGATCTCGGTGAAGCCGTCGCGGTCGCCGATCCACCAGGTGCTGTCGTAGCGGACGATCATCCGGTACCGGTCGCGGGTCGATAGCAGGGTAACGAGGCGCTGCTCCTGGTACAGGCGCATCTGGGCGTGGTCGATGGAACGCGGTGTGCGGTCGGGGTCGACGTCGCTGGGAGCGGTGGTCATCGGGTTCGTGATCTCGTTCATGGCTCGCTCTCCCTTCACAGCTCGATGCGGCGGACGTCGACAGTGGGAGTTGGCGTGGTTGGTGGCTCTAATCCGATGTGATGCTCGCCGCGCTGTGCGGGTGTGGCTTGGATGGCGTGTTCGGCTGCGGTGGTGGCGCTGAGGGCGAGCGTGGCGGTCACGTGTTCGAAGACCAGTTGATGCCCGACCATGACCGCGGTGCCGACGGCGACGGTGGTGACTTCCAGGCGTGTGAGGTAGGCGTACTCGGACTCGTTACGCGGGTCCGGGAGTCGCGTTTCGTGGTCGTACATGTTGTTGATGTCGCGGGCGCGCTGGACGTGCCAGGCGAGGATGACGGCGTCGATGGGGTCGTTGTCGTAGGCGATGGAGACCGCGAATTCGTAGGTGAGGCGGCGTTGCTCGGTGGTGAAGACCTCTGGTGTGAGCCATCCGGCCACCGCGCGGGCTTGTTCGGGGTGTTGCACCAGATCGGCGATGACCGCGTCTTCCCGGTGCAGTTCGACGGCCGTGGCCACGGTTGTCAGCGACGTCACCTGGACGCTGCGGTCCGGGTCGATGGTGCTGCCGGGTGCGAAGGTGTCGGCCTGGACGGTGAGGGCCTGTCCGAGTCGGGTCAGGTTGTCTCGGGCTTCGGGATTGCTGGCGAGTGCGGCGGCATCGAGGTAGGGGTCCGCGAAGTCGGCGATGTCGCGGTCGAACGCGGCTTGGATGACGATCTGGGTGTAGGCGCGGAGCCGATCGCTTCCTGGTGCGTTAATCGCGAGCGCTTGTAGCCAGGCGGCGTCGACGTCGGGCCGGTCGACCATCTCAACGATGGTGGCGGTGACTTGTTCGGTGGCGTATCCGGCTGTTTGTAGGTCGAGGATCGCCGTGTAGATGGCTTGGTGGGCGGGGTGGCCGAAGTCCTCGGTGTTCAGGTGTTCGGTGATGAGGGCCTGGTCGCGGTCGGCGAGCAGGGCGCCGAGGATGCCTTGTTCGGCGCGCATGATCAGGTCTGACATGGCGTTTCCTTACTACTGGTCGAGCTGGTCGCGGGCGGTGTCGGCGGCGCGCATACGGGCGCTCGTATCGTCGAGGTGGGCGTGGTGGGTGGGGTCGGTGCAGCGCAGCCAGGTGGTGCCGTCGGTACTGCGGGTCCACCACGTCCCGTCGAGGCGGGCGTAGTACGGCATGCTGCGGCTATGCGGCTCGGCGTGACCGGCCGCTACAGCGGTGGTCATGTCCGCGTCACTGATCTCGTCACCGGAGGCGGTGACCGGTCGCGGGGTGGGTGCGGACGCCATGACGGGTGGCCGGACCTTCTGCCACTGCTCGGCCAGGTCCGGGTGTGCTTCGCCCAGCACGGTGGCGTCTTTGTGACCGGCGCGGCAGGTGGGTGCCCAGAAGGTGGCGGTAGCGGCAATGGTCTGGCGTAGTTCGCCATGCCAGGACCGGGCGGTGTGAGCGGCTGCGGCGGTATCCGGGCTGGTGTATACGGCGTTTCGCCAGGCTTTGAGGCTGCGGAGTTCTTCGACGAGGCCGGGGTGCCGGGGCCAGCACAGCGGTAGGCGTTCTTCCCGGGACAATTCGTAGAGGTCGTGGATCCAGATCACCCATTCGACGAGGGCCTTCCATTCGGCGGCCTGCTCGTCGGGGGTCATGGTGTGCCATTCGCGGATCAGCGGGCGGGGCGGGTCGAGGCCCGCAGCCATCGTTTGATGGCTCGTTGTGCCGGTGTCGCGGTGGGGTGTGGTGGTCATCGGTTTGCCTTCGGGGTGTGGTCCATGAGGGTGCGGGCGTCTCGGGTGGCTCGGGCGTAGTCCTTGGCGTGGCGGCTTTCGTAGTGACGGACCATGCGGGTCTTCACGGCTGGGGTGGTGGCGTGGATGACCAACGCCTCGCGGTGTTCTTCGTCGAGGACGCGGATGGCTTCGGGCGCCATCGTTTTCCGGTCGACGACGGTGGCTTGGACGCTGACGCCGTGGGCGTTGCGTTGAGGAACCAGGAGGGTCTCCCGGTAGGTGCCGGCCAGTTGGGAGAAGTCGTCGAGGTCCGCGCCGGCCAGGCCACCGAGGGCGATCTTGATGGTGGAGTTGGCCCACAGCATCTTGCGGCCGACAGCTCCCCAGCGTTGTTCGGCGGCAGCGAGGTTCTGCAGGACGGCGGCGACGAAGATCCCGCTACCGGCCGCGTACGACATGAGCTGCGGCAGATCGGGCAGCGGCACGACGTTCGTGACCTCGTCGAGGATCATGCCCAGCGGTGGGTCCAGCCGCCCGGTGGGTGCGCGCAGGGCGAGGCGTTTCGCGGTGGTGGTGATCTCGTCCACGAACGCGGTGACCAGGGGTGCGAGCGCTTCGGCCTGGTTCTCGTCGACGAGCAGGTAGATGGTGTCGGTGCCCGAGCGGAGGAACGTCTCGACGTCGAACGAGTCCGAGGTTGGTCCGCTGAACACCTGGTGGGCGGCCTCGCCGAACAGGCAACTGGTGCCCGTCTGCACCGTGGTCCAGAGGTTCGAACGGGTGGTGGCTGGCTGGCGGTAGAACCCGTCGAGCATTCGCAGCACCCCGTCGCGGGCCCCGTAGACGTCGCGCAGGAGCTTGACGGGTTCGTCGTTGGTGTCATCGGTCGACCAGACCAGGACATCGGCCATGGTTCTGCCGGTGAGGGCGGCGGTGTGCAGCCACGCGGCCATGAGATTCGTGGCGGTCAGGCCGAAGAACCCGGCGTTGGTTGCGTCGGCCCCGTCCTGTTTCCCGACCTGGATCATGACGTCGGCGCGTTTGCGGGCGATGTCGTAGCGTTCGCAGCCGGCGATCGGGGTCCAGGTGACCCGGTGTGGCCAGGTGAGGTCCCCGGTCAGCTCCATCACCCACGCGGTCCCGGCGCGCAACGTCGCCGTGGCTTCCAGCACGTCGGGGCGGACCGAGGTGACCACGGCGGCACCGGGGAACCCGCGCAGCCACGGGATGATGACCTGGGAGGTTTTGCCCTGGCGGGGTGCGGCCACGACCAGCACCGACGATTCCAGGCTCGCGTACAACGGCATCCGCCCGGCGAGCCCGAGTTCCACCGCGACATCGGACAGCTGCGGCTTCCCGGTGAGTCCGGGGCGGAGTCGGGGCGCTTTGCGCAGGACGGCGGCGGCTGACAGGTTCTTGGCCAGCTGCTGACGGGATGCCATGCCCCTGGCCTGCCGGTCCGTGCCCCACCGCCGGCCCACCAGCACCGCGACGGTGACCATGGTCGCGAGCACCACTGCCATCGCGGTGTAGAGCCCGACCGGACCGGGCAGCTGTGCCTGGGTGTGCGCGGGCCAGGCCAGACGCGGATCGGCCGGGTGTTTGGGCAGGGCGACCGCGATGGTGAACGCGTCGCCGATCGACACGTCCGGCCAGGTGAGTTCGAACAGGAGCCCGGCGACCTGTCCCGACAGCCAGGTGCCGACCATCGCGAACCCCGCGACCCCGATGATCGCGATGATCGCGTAGTCCGATCCGCTGGTCAGGCCGCCCCCTCGCAGCCGAGTGGTGTTGCCGCTCATCTCGACCCTTCGTCTACGGCTCTGCCCGACGCGCGTTCGAGGTCCGCGGCGTAGATCTCCCGCGCCGCCCTCACGGCGGCATCGCAGGTCACCGGGTAGGTGAGGTACCGCTGAATCAGGGTGCGTTCCTGGGCGATGGGGGTGTCGTGCTGGCAGCCGCCGTCGTGTACCTCGCGCAGCGCGGCGTAGACGTGCCCCAGGGTCCTGCTCGTGGGAGTGGGCAGGAAGTCCTCGCTGAGCGCCTGGTAGATGTCGCGGCGGAACTCGGTCGTGAAGACCCGGTCGGGCAGCCACCCGGTAACCACCCAGGCGATGTCGGGGTACTGAAGGAGCCCGGCAAGGAGGCTCTCCTCGGCCCTGACGCGGTCCCTGGTCGGCTCTGCCGGACGGCGGGTGTCCGGCCGCCGCTCGGACCACGCCTCGAACAGCAGCAACGTCAGGTCGTCGTTACGGTCGGGTCGAAGGCGGAGGATCTCCGCGCGGCGGTTCAGGGCCAGGCCAAGACGAGCGTACGCATCACGGCGGACCCGAGACTCCTCGCCGCCCGGTCGTCCGAGTTGGCGGAGTTCGCGGCTGATCGCCGTCTCGCTGCCCGACCGCACCACCTCCTCGTAGGCGATCGCGATCTCCGCCTGGTCCGTGTTGCCGGCCGTCGCGGCAAGTTCTTCGAGGAGGTTCGCGGTGATCCCGCCATGGGCGAACCGCGAGGCGCAATCAGCGGCGACCTGAGCAGCAGCCCATCCGGGATGGGCCGCCTGCACGCGCAGGATGTCGGTGTACAGCCGCCCGGCGATCGGATGCTCGAAGTCCCCGGCATGCAGATGCGCGGCCTCAGCCGGCGGGGTTCGCTCGGCCAGTGTCGTGCCGATGACCAATTGCTCGCACCAAATCTCCGCCCATCCCATCCGCTGCTACACCGCCATCCGCTCGTTGGTGTAGAACAGCTGCCGCTCTTGGGCGGTCAGGATTGTCTGCACGATTTGGCTGGGCTGCCGTCCGACTTTCCACAGGGCTCGGCCGACGTGTTCGCCGGACCATGAGGCGATGTGGGCGCATTCGGTGTCGGTGAGCCCGATTTGCTCTTTGGTCATGGCGAGGGGGGCGGTGTCTTGGCGTAGGCAGACCCGGACGTCGCAGGAGGCGATGAGGTTGCTGGCGATCATGACTTCTTCGCTGCCGGCGGCGCCGACTGCTTCGAAGTCGGCGAGCCGGTGGGTGCTGAGCATCTGCAGGGTGCCCTGCGCGCGGGACAGCCGTAGGTCGGAGTCGACTTTGCGGATCATGGCGGGGACGCGCATGGCTCGCCAAAGTTCGTCGCGGATGACCATGCGGACCGGGCCGCCGGGTTCGTCGATCGCCGCCTGTCCCCAGGACGACACACACGCGAGGGTCATTGCCACGGTTTCGTCACCGCGCCCGTCGATCCGGGACAGGTCGACGGTCTGGATTGGTGCGTCGAAGTCCAGGTTGATCGTGGTGGGTCCGTCGAACAGGCCGCTGAGAGAGCCGTGGATCATGTTGCCCAGAGCGTCGGCCGTGGGTCGGATCATCTCCCGCAGTTCCGCGGTGTCATCCCCGCGGATGCGCAGTTCGGTCGCCATCTCCGGCAGCGGGTCACGAAGCAGTGCCCAGACAGCGGGGATGGTCGGGTCGGTCAGGTCACTGTGACCGGTCGCCTCCCCGGAAGCGTGTTTGATCGCCAGGGACAGGGCCGCTTCCTCCGTCGGTGACAGGGCACGGCCGAGGCGCATGACCAGCAGCGATGACAACAAAGTGATGCGGCGGCGGTGGATTTCGTCCAGTCGCTCGCGTAGCTGTTCGGGGTCGACGGGCAGGTTACGTCCCAGGGGTCCGCTGTCCAGGGGGTTGAGCCGGTTGCCGAGGCCGGGGCCGAGTTCCATGGGTTCGACGCCGAGGTGCCGGGCGAGGGTGGCGTATTCGTTCTTGATGTCGCCGAGAACGAACGCTTTGACCCCGTAGGCCATCAGCCGGTAGCAGAGCAGCTTGATGGTGGCCGACTTACCCGACCCGGGGACACCGGTGATCAGGAAGTTGGGGTTCGTGATCAACCCCAGTCGCAGCCACTCGATGGGGTGGCAGGAAAAGCTGCCCCCGGATTGGGTGTCGATGCCGATATAGGTGCCGGTCGGGGGCATGGTCTGCCCGTACAGCCACGGGTAGAGGCCCTGCATCTGGCCAGTGGAGCTGCGGAAGACCGGGACCTGCGGAGCGCGGGCGGCCCGGCCGGCGAACGGGCGGGCCCAGCCGCGTCGCGGTGGCGTCGGCTCGGGCCGGACCCGCTCCGGTGCCGCTTCCCTGGCCGAGATGACGGCCGGGTGAGGCAGTTGACCGAGGACGTCGGCCAGGTCCACCACGGGCAGGTCGTCGCCTCGCTTACGCCGCAACAGCATTCACTTCACCGCCCTTCGGATTCGGTTGGGGTGGAGGCACTGCGGGGTGTGGTGTTCATGGCGGTTTACCACCTCTTCTTCGGTAGGCCGAAGCCGAGCGGGAGGGCGCCCATGACGAAGCCGACGTCGTGCGCGTACCACATGCGGCGGATTTCGATCCGGGCCGCGGCGGCGTCGGCTTCCAGGGCCAGGCAGGCGTCTTCGAGCTGGTCGGCGTCGGTGACGGTCAACGTCACGTAGCCGGTGAAGCGGACCAGTCCGTGGCCGGCGGCGAGTTCGGCATCCTGCGCCTCCGCACGGGCCAGCGCCTGCCGTTCGTGCTCGGGCACGATCTGCTTGGTCCGTTGACGCATCCCGACGGCGACAGAGCGTTTGGTCCGCTCCCCCATCACCTTCCGAGACGCCTCCCGAGGCCCAAGGGGTTCGATGTGCATGGAGAACGACCGGCGGTGCACACCCTCACCGAGCAGCGGCGCGAGGACGGTGGCGTACACCTGGTTACGCGGCCAGTCGTGAATCCAGTACGTCACGGAATGGGCGCCGTCGTGGGCGTAGGCGTGCGGTTTGCTTTCCGCAGCTGCCGGGCCAGCGACCGCCGGGTCTACGCCGGCTGCCAGGCCGTCGGCGTTCACGGCGCTCGCGTTGGCGCGCCGCTCGGCCAGGTGCCGCCCCGAGTGCGGGTCGTAGGCGGTCCGGATGACCTCGGCGAGATCACGCGGCCCGAGCCAGGACTCGATTTGCAGATCCGCTCCGGCGATCGACGCGCCCAGGGCGCGAAGGTGACGGGTGAGGATGCCGGCGGCTGCGGCACTTCCACCACCGGCGCCCTTGATCGCCCCGGAGGCGCGGCGCTCGTCCATGGTGAACGCGAGATACGCCTCCCTGCCGCTGGTCGAGAGGGTGGCGCCGGCCAGTAGACCCGAGGTGACCTCGACCGCCTGCCGTGGTGCCCCGTCGGCGACGTGGTCGGCGTGCCAGCGGCGCAGCGCGGCGCCGGACTCCGGCACGATCCGCTGCAACGCCTGCACCCGGATGATCGGGTTCCCTTCGGTGCACAACCGGGCGAGGAGTGCCCCCCAGCTCGCGACGCGTTGGTCGCGGCGGCTGGAGTCGACCAGGCTGATGCCGGAGTACCGCACCCGGGCGACCGCGGTGTAGGTGCGGTCCAGGCGGTGGTAGGCCACTGCCAGGGGTGCGCCGGTTGGCCCTCTACCTTCCATGATTTTGATCGGGGCGAGGAGGCCGGGTAGGTCCATCGGTTTCGGCGCGGTCTTGTCCGCCGTGGCCTCGGGGGCGAAGGCGGCGGACAGGAATCGGTGGCGGGTGCGGGATCTGCCGAGGTGGTAGGAGGTGAAGGCGAGGACCCACTCGTCGACGGTGCGTCCGCCCAGGCGGAGAAAGGCCAACGCTGTCAGGATCGCGGCGACTGGCCAGAGGACCACGCCGGCCTGCATCCGCGCGGACGCGAGGGGCCAGATCGCGGCGAGTACCGCTGCGGCGACCATCACGACGCGTTGGAGTGTCATCCCGAACAGGAACGCGACCTTCTCGTGCTGCCACCCGAAGTAGGTGCGGGTGCTGTGGTCGGAGTTGGTGCTCACTTGCCGACCTCCTCAATCGGGCTGGTGTACGTGGGCTGGTGAGGGACCGGTGGCGGTCCGGGGTCCGCCGCCACCGGTTCGGTCCGGGTCTCCGGCATCGCTCCCGGCGCGACGGGATGCTGTACATCGGCCGCCACGGAACTGCTGCGGTCGGCTTCGATTGACGGAGCCGGCTGCGGACTGCCACCGGAACCACCGCCAGTGGCGGCACCGGTCCAACTTCCCCCGTACTGCGGGTAGCCAGCGGGCCTGGCGTGTGGATTCGCGCCGTGGATTCCGGCGTGCCCGGCGGTCTGCTCCATCCGCCCGGCGAGGGAGTTCACGGCACGTTGGGCCATGTCGATACCAGCGGCGGCGACCGCGATCGGCAGGGCGACCGCTCCCAACGCCCCGGCAGCCCCAGCCGCTCCGGCGCCAGCCGCGGCGGACCCCCCGCTCGCAGCGGCGCCGGTTGCACCAGCTCCTGTCGCCCCTGTGGCTCCGGCCGCGCCGGTCTCCGTTCCGGCGGCGGCCATCGTGCGGGCCTCGGTGGCCTGGCTGAACTGGGCCGGGTTCACCCCGACCGGGGATCCGCCGCTGTTGGTGCGACCGGCCGCGAAGCCGAGTAGCCCGGCCATCCCGCCGCCTGCGGCGGCCTGCACGGTGGCGAAGGTGAAGAAGCGGGCGATGACCGGCCAGGCCACGACCGCGAGCAGCAGGATCAGCATCCCGGTCAGGAGTGTGGTGAGGTCCGTGGCCCGGGTGGGGTCGGTCGGGTCACCGAAGATACCGAAGCCGATCGCGAACACCATCGCGATCACGGGCTTGAGGATGATCAGCTGGATCGTCGCCGCGCAGAGCTTCGACCACCAACTCTTCGTTGTCTCCGAGATCTGCCCGACCGCCGCGATCGGTGAAGTCGCCAGCAGCACCGCGATCGCGGCGTTGCGCAGCAGCATCTCGAACCAGAGCACCAGCGTGAGCGCGATCCCGACCAGGGCCAGAATCAGCATCAGCGAGGCGGAGGTGCCGTTGACGCTGGTGAGCTGGAAGAGAACGGTCAGCTTGGCCTTCAGTCCGTCGTTGCCGCCGAGGGATCTGTCGACGATGCCCTTGGTGATCTCGTCCGAGGCGATCAGTGCCGCATTCGCGACGAGCATCGTGGCCAGGAACGCCAGGACCGCTTTGCCGGTGCCGACCAGCCCTTGGGCCAGGGCGGAACCATCCTGGGTGACCGCGGTCCGGATGATCTGGATCAGCAGCAGCAGTGCCGCGATCCCCATCGCGAGCCACTTCGAGATCGCGTACGGCCCGTCGATGCTCATCAGGTCGATGTTCGGAAAGGCAACAAACGCGTCCGCGAACGTTTTCAGCAGCGACGTCGCCGCGTCGGCGAACGATTTGCAGACCGACTCCCACGCGTTGCCCGCGACACCGCCGACGATGCCGCCGATGATGTCCCCGGGGTTGCAGCCGTTGACGTCACTTCCCAGAGGGACACATGCTGTGATCATGGCGTGAGCGCCTGCCATCCCCTAGCGGCAGCGTCAGGCGTGTTGGGCTGAGCGACCAAACTGGTGTAGTCGGTGTCCCTGCTCGCCGCCCCCGGCTTGGGGGCTTTCCAGTCGGTGCCGTCCCAGTGCAACTCGATGGGGTACGCCCCGAGCACGGACGTGACCTGACCACCGGACGTGGTCGTCAGGTAGGCCAGGATCAGCACCGTCACGGTGTCCGGTGAGGCGTCACGCACCTGGTAGGCGGCGGGGCCGAAGGTGATCGACGCACCCGACGGGACCGGGCCGGCGGTCGGCAGTCCGAGGGAACGGCGGAGGTTGACCGGTCCCTGTGCCATGTACTCCTCGGCGTCGTCGAACGACGGGTCCGCGATTACCGAGGCGATCTGCCGGCCACGCTGCGGGTCAAGGTTCGACAGCACCTGGGTCAGGTACTCCGTACCCGCTACCACCGCACCCTGCATCGAATGGGGGTAACCCACCGAAATCCCATCCACGGTCCGCGCACCCTTGACCAGCCTCACCGGACCCGCCGGAACCTGCTGGACGGGCGATACCACGGTCGGTGAGGCGCCCACGCCCTTTGACGCCGCGATGGTCGAGCGGGACAGCGTCCAGGTGAGCAACGCAGCCGCCACAGCCACTGCGACCGCCACGGAAATGACCACTGCTACGCGTCGCCGACGGGGGGTCTCATCCAAAAACGTGCTCATGACGCTGACGGCTATCCGGCCGCACCGAAAACGGTGTTGACCAGAGGAATCGCGATCGCGGTAGCGATCACGCCCCCCAACGACCAAATGAAGGCGCTCTTACCCCGCTCGGCCGTGTCGGGGCGATTGGAAAGTTTGCCGACAGCCATCATCCCGCCAGCGGCGAGCGCGGCGATGGCACAGGCGATCAACGCACCCCATTTGACATAGGACAGCAGGAGCGTGACTCCGTTGCTGCCACCTGTCGGGTCAGCGGGGGCGGGATTGGGTATGTCCGCGAGAACGGACAACGCGGAGGCAAGGTGATGCACGGGGTTCTTCTCCTCGCGAGCGGGGGTGTCGCTGTCGCGTGGTGTTATCCCAGGTCAACCCGAGGTAGCGAGCCAAGCGTGTACAGCGGAGAGAACTGTAAACAGCCCCTGCCTTCGGCACGGAAGTCTCCAGCAGAGTGACATGCGCCATACACCAAGGGGTCACGTAAGAGATTGTTAACAACACATGTCGAATCAGAACATCAAAAGTCGAGAGCGCACCGCTGGGGTAACCACCAACAACGACGGGCCAAACTCCCTCGCGGGCGCTTCGACCATCCTTTACGGACGGTCTATCCGGCCCTACAGCTACCGCACAGCCAGCCGCGAAAATCGCGGAACTCGCACACGACAAAGGGGCCATCCCGCCGGTATCCGTAACAGATCCGCACCGGCAAGCGCCCCACTCCGAGTCTGGACAAGCACAGCTGGATCGCCCATCTGTTCGGCGTCAACGTGACGTACTTCGGCGACGGCGTCATCACGAATCGTGTCGACACACAGCTGGGCGAGCGTCACCGAACTACGCGATCACGGCGCTCGTGAACTCGCCCAGTTAGCCGCCCAGCTGTCCATCGAAGCCCTCGAGCCGATCTGGGCTCAGCCGCGTTACGCCCAGAGCCGGGAAGGGCTACCCGAGGTCACGGACGACCCACCGGGCCCACCCTCCTGACTGTGACATGTACCTCTGACCAGCAGTTTCCCTCTGGCCTCCACTCGCATACCGTCGTTACTCTCCCGAATGCGGATCTTCCAGCCCGGCGACTTTCCGCGCCGGGGAGAAGCTGTACGCCAACCACGCACCCCCACAGCACGACACCGAACCCCGACCACGCGACCTGCGGCACCGATACGAACGCCTGCTCGACGACAACGCCATCCCCTCCCCCGCTCGAACGGCACGCTCGCGCCGCCGCCATCGCGGACGCCCCATCGAGATACGCGAACCACCCGAGCCCGCATGGACGGACGAGCACTCGGATGTATGGGTACACACGGCGACCCAGAACTTGATCTTCGTCGACACAACGCGCAGCCCGTGGGAGCAGGACCCACACCTTGCCATTAACAACCACAAACACCCTTGTTCGGCTGATCCCGAGGTACCGCTATGCCCCACCCCCAGCGGGCACGATGAAACTGCTCGCGCTCACACCCATCACCCCCATAGCCCTCGCGCTCGCCATCGCCGTGTCCGCGGTCGGCAGCGGCGCCCTCGACCCCGTCGCATCCACGGCGGGTTGTCTTCCCGCCGTGACCGAGGGAAGCCCCGCGCAGACCGCACTCAAAGCGCTCGCTCCGACCGCTCTGGCTAACGCCAAGACCATCTACGACACGTCCACCCAGATGAAACTGCCCGTCCGGGCAGCGGTCATCGGCATCGCCACCGCGCTGCAGGAGTCCTACCTCAAGAACATGGCTAACTCGAACGTGCCCAGGTCACTCACCCTCCCGCACGAGGGCGTCGGCTCCGACCACGACAGCGTCGGCCTGTTCCAACAACGCCCCCTACCACCGGACGGCGAAGGCGGATGGGGCACCGTGCAGGAACTCATGACCCCCGCCATCTCCGCCACCAAATTCTTCAGCAAGATGCGCACGATCGGCGGCTGGGAAACCATGCCCCTCACGGTCGTCGCCCAACAGGTCCAGGTCAGCGCCTTCCCCGACGCCTACGCCAAACACGAACCCCTCGCCACGGCCATCGTCAACGCCATCACCGACGGCACACTCACCTGCACCGCGCCCGGATCCCCCTCCGCCTCGGGATGGATCAAACCCGTCAACGGCACCTTCACCAGCGGCTTCCGTACTCCCGACCGACCAGACCACGACGGCGTCGACGTCGCCGCCCCGAAAGGCACCCCCATCTACGCCGCTGCCGCCGGCATCGTCATCACCGCCACCTGCGACGCCCCGAACTGCGACACCGACGGCTCAATCGACACCCCCGGATGCGGCTGGTTCGTGGAGATCGCTCACGCCGACCAGACATCCACTCGCTACTGCCACATGCTCCGACAACCATTCGTCGCCAAAGGCCAACCCGTCACCACCGGCCAACAAATCGGCACCGTCGGCACCAGCGGCAACTCCACCGGACCCCACCTACACTTCGAAACCCACACCAGCACCCCACCCACCAGCGCAAACGCCACCGAACCGTTCGCCTTCATGCGCGCACGCGAAGTCGATCTTGGGTGAGCCGCCTGTAGCTTCTCGTTGAAGATGTCGCTTTCTCATGGACGTGTCGCCCGAGTTGTCGCTTGCGACATTTCCGTGAGAAACCCTTCGGCGTGGCGTCGATGGAACTGCTCAACCGCTACGCCCAAGCCAACGTCAGACCGAAATCGGCCCCTACAAAAGGAATCGCCCCAATCAGCGCCAGTAGCACCGGCGCCACGAGGCGGCGTTCATGTGGCGACCGATCGGCTCAACCCCGCCCATACGCGAGCGCATGATCCCTGGCGCTGCTGGTCGCCGACGGGGTGGGGGTCGCCGAGGCCGGGCTTGATGGCTGTCCTATGTGGAGCCTTGCAAAATCTTGTCTCGTTCGCGGGGCATAACCAAGGGTCCAATCCTGGGTGGCGCTTCGGTCTGCGGCCACGCCCCCGCCTGGTGGTCGGTGCCGAAGCTTGTCAGAGGCCGAGGTGGACCGGATGCATCGGCGTGCCGGTGGTGAGAAGCGCCGTCAACGGTGTGGCGAGGTCGCGGGGCGAGAACAGCTCACGGCCGGCATAGTTGACGATCTCCGAGAGCGTCCACCAGCGGAACGCGGCCAGGTTCTCCTCGGTGGCGAGTTGGTCGTCGGTGAGCTCGCCGCGGGGCTGGAAGTGGCTCGTGCGGATGAGGAAGTAGTCATTGATGAGGCCGCCGAGGCCGGGCACGAGGTCGGCGGCGGCGATTTCCTGGTGCCAGACGTGCGGTGGGTCCACGGTGACCGTAAGACCTGTCTCCTCGCGAAGTTCGCGACGCAGGGCCGTCAGCGGGTCCTCGCCGGGCTCGATGCCGCCGCCTGGGGCCGCCCACACGCCGTCCGCCTGATCCGGCACTGCTGGGTGTGGAGGGGCGAACCGGCATAACAGTATGCGGTCGTCCTCGTCGAGCACGATCGCACGGACGGCCCGGCGCAAATTCGGCGTCATGTCCTGGCCAAACAACGCCCGAGCGTTGCTGACCAGCTCCTTGGATGCGATCTCCGCACGGGTCAGGAACAGCATCGCAAGCCCTTCGCCAAGAATGACGTCCTCCTGACGGGCATCGGTGCTGCCCTCGAACACGTGGAAGCGCACCCCGATTCCGCCGGCAACGACCTGCTCCACCACCCGGCAGTGCTCAAGGGTGGCGGTCAGCCCGGTCTCCTCCAGAAGCTCACGGTGAGCAGCGGTCAAGGCGTCCTCCCCGGGCTCGACCAGCCCACACGGCGGCCCCCACCGTCCCGGCTCCACACGCTTATCGAAGCCGCGCTGTTGCATCAACACCCGCCCAAGCCGGTCGGTGAGGACGATGACCGCAACCTCGTCTGTGATCTGCATGCGCGGCACCCTAGACGACACGTACGACGTCCCCGCCCCGCCGCAGGACCATGATCGCCGTACTCACTCACCACAGACCTGAAACGCGAACGCCAAACGGTCTCGCGAAGTTGGTGGGGGCCGAGGAAAGCGCCATCTCGGTGAGAAGAAACCGCCGACAAGTCAGTGAGAAATTGCGGCTATGCCGCAGGTCAGAGCGCTCAGCGCCGACAACTTCATTGAGAACCTACACGCCGTGTAGGGCCTCATCGGAAATGGCGCTTTCTCGCGAGCATGGCGCCCGAGAATCTCTCGCGTGGCGTCGAGACTCCTGAATGCCAAGTTAACGCCATGGAGGGATCGGCCGTTTGAACGGGGGCCGCCGGTCAGGTCCTTTCCCGCGCTCCGGATGGGCTGAACTGGCCGGGCTACTGATGGTCAACCACGGACGGCCACCACGCTGGTTACGCTGAGGCTCCCGCCCTCCTGATAAGGACCCCTTGATCATCGCCGGGGGCTGGCCCAGTAGCGTCCCTGACCGTGCGGTGCCGATCGATACTCTGGTTGGCCTCACGCAGTTGCCGGACCTGGGCACCCAATTGGAGCCCGCCGTGCCGTCGGACCGCCGCCCCACTTGCGTCGCCGCGCCTTCGGTGCGGAAGAATGCCCTCATGACCGAGGACCTGGAGTTCCCCTCAGGCTCCAAACTGGACACCACGGTTCCGCACTCGGCGCGGATCTGGAACTACTGGCTCGGCGGCAAGGACAACTTCGCGGTCGACCGCGCCGCCGGCGATGAGGTGATCGCACACATCCCGGACATCCCCATCGGGGCCAAGTCCGAGCGCGCGTTCCTCAAGCGCGTGGTCAGGTTTCTCGTCGAGGATGCCGGCATCCGTCAGTTCCTCGACGTCGGCACCGGACTCCCCTCGGCGGACAACACCCACGAGGTCGCGCAGTCCCTCGACCCCCGCTGCCGGGTGGTCTACATCGACAACGACCCACTCGTCATGGCGCATGCGCGTGCGCTCCTGACCAGCGCACCGGGAGGCAGCTGCGACTACGTCGAAGCCGATCTGCGACAGCCGGACACGATACTCGCGTCCGCGCGGCAGACGCTCGACTTCTCGCAGCCGATCGGGCTCATGCTCCTCGGCGTCGTCAACCACCTCATGGACGACGACGTGGCGTACGACTCCGTCGCGCAGCTGGTACAGGCGATGCCCACCGGTAGCTACCTGGTACTCACCCACTCCACCGCGGAGATCCACGGCGAGCCGATGCTGCGCGTGATGCGGGAAACCACCGAGCGCGGTGGCACGCCAATCCGCGCCAGGACGAAGACGGAGCTCGAACGCTTCTTCGACGGGTTGGACCTGCTGGAGCCCGGCGTCGTTACGTGCTCGCGCTGGCGCCCCCACCCCGAGTCCGACGAGCCGGAGGTTTACCTGTTCGGCGGCGTCGGCCGCATCGGCTGAGCTGAGCCCCTCGGCGCCGGTCAGCCACGAGGGCAACCTACTCCCGGGCACCGGGGGGGTAACCGCTGGATCAGCGGCCACGGGCCCGTCTCGCGGCAACAAGCCCGCAGCGATCTCCATCGAGGAATCCGCCATCTTGGGTGAGAAACCGGGCCGCCACTGATAAGACACCGACAAGGGCCAGGTCAGCAGACGTTGCCGCCGTGCTCAGCGGAGGCCGGCCGGTCGCGCAGAGTTTGCGCGCGTTCATGTCCAGGTCGGCCGAGCCGCGTAGCTGGCCGGAGTTGGCTGCGGCGGTGACGTTCGAGCCGTCCGTCAAGGACTTGAGTACCGCGCGGCTTGACAGCTTGTTCACCGGTGCCGAGCACACCAGTCTCATCGAGAGCTTCCGCCGGGTCATGGGCTCGATTCTGGACCACGCCGGCGGGTATCGACCACCCGTACCGAGTCCCCCGGCCCTGAGCTTGGCCGGCTCACCCGACGACTCGGACCCGAGGCCAGCGTTCGGCGGGGCGATGCCGCGCTAGCCGTTGTCGTGACACCTCCAGGCTGACTCGGGTCGGGTTGCGCTGCCAGGTGCCGTCGAGGAGGTCGTCGAGGCCGTGTGGTGCGCAGACGGCGATGTGCCCGTCGGCGTCGAGGCGTACGGCGACGGCGGTGGCGTACTCGGGCCAGGTCGCTACCGCGTCGGCGATGCTGGCCAGCGCGGGGACCGGGTCACCGCCGAATCGGTTCGGGTACCAGGTGTGCACGGCGGCTTGGTTTTTCGCTTCCCAAGGGGGTTCTGCCCATATCGATGCCAGGCGGGCGGTGGCGTGGTTGTCGTTGTCTCGGGTCAGGTCAGTGGGGTCGAAGAACGCCACGTCGATGTCCCTGGCCTGGGAGAAGTCGAATCCGTGCCCGTACCGCTGATCCCACACCACGTCCCTCAGGACACCAGCACCGATCCAGGCATCCGGCAGTCCCGATTCGCGTACGGCGCGCAGCGCTCGCATCAACGGCTGACTCGCCTCGACCAGGTCACACAACTCGCGGTTCCGCATGCTTCGCCGCTTCCCGTTATCCACGGTCGTAGGGGCTGATCTTGTTTTGGGTCAGCTTCGGGGGTGCGGCAGCCGATCGGGTGCCGCCGGCAGTTGTGCGCTGGCCGGGGTGCCTACGTCGCTCTGCTGGGCGTGTGCGCGCAGCGGCACGGTGTTGGAGTTTTCGTCGTGCAGGCGGCGTGCGAGGTAGTCGCTCAGCGGTGTCGCCTGCGGTACGTCCGAATTACAACTCCTAACGAAATGATGTTGTGGGGTGGTTCCGTGCGTGGCATTGCTTGATCAGCCCCGAGGCATCCCGCCATGCGGACTGTTGACGATGAGCGGCACGCTGTCTGGTGCCAGGAAATGGTGGCCCTCGAAGTACTCCAGGTGAACGTGGCCGCCGTCGTCCATGCTGGATACATCGCGTAGCAGGTCGGCGAGGAGCGACCGGCTTTCCGCGCCACCGTGGATGCTGAGATAGCTGCGATCGTCGACACCAATGACGACGGGACCCTGCGTCACTTCGATGAGCACACCCCGTAGGTGCCGAGGGTGAGCGGACGAGGCAAGGCTCAGCTCGCCTCCGCTTGCTACCAGGTCAGCGAGGTGACAAAGGTCTGCCCGGGCACTCGCGATGTCGACGCCTTCGGCTGCTGAGTAGTAGTCAAGCTTCACCCCGCAACCGTAGGCTCCCGCGTCTATCTAGCAACTTTCAGCTCTGAGCGGCGGAGTCGGCGCCAGCAGATGATGGCGCAGGCGAGGGTGAGGAAGGCTTCGTGGATGTCGTCGCGGATCTCCCAGCGGATGCGTAGGCGGCGGAACCAGTGCAGTAGGACGATGGTCTGTTCGACGACCCAGCGTCGGGTGCCGAGTCCGGAGCCGTGGTCGGTGCCGCGTCGGGCGATGACTGGGGTGATGCCCTTGGCTCGTAACTCACGGCGGTACTTGTCGAAGTCGTAGCCGCGGTCGGCGTAGATCCGCTCGGGTCGTTGTCGCGGTCGGCCTCGGATGCCCTTGATCGGCGGGATCTTGTCGACTAGGGGCAGGAGTTGGGTGACGTCGTGGCGGTTGCCGCCGGTCAGTGTGACGGCGAGGGGGATGCCGCCGGCGTCGGTGATGACGTGGTGTTTCGAGCCTGGCTTGCGGCGATCGACCGGGCTCGGACCGGTTTTGGGCCACCCTTGAGCGCCCGGATGTGCGTGCCGTCGATCACCGCCCGGGACATGTCCAGTTGGTCGGCGGCTCTCAGCTTGCCGAGCAGGACTTCGTGCAGGCGTTGCCACACGTCGGCGTCGTTCCAGTCCCGCAACCGGCGCCAGCAGGTCATCCCCGACCCGAACCCGAGTTCTTGGGGTAGGTACTCCCACGGGATCGCGGTGTAGAGCACGAACAGGATCCCGCACAGCACCTTGCGGTCGTCGAGGGGCTTGCGGCCGGGGAACCGGTGCCGGCGAGGCGGTCGAGGTGGCAGCAGCGGTTCGATCTCGGCCCACAAGTCGTCCGAGACGATCCACGGCGGTTGCTCACCCCTCCTCACGTTCAGACAGAACGACCCTCACGTCCCAGAGTTACGCCCAACATCATTTCGTTAGGAGTTTTTAGTGGCGGCACCGGAGGGGACGTGGCGGGTGTTCCGCAGTTCGGCCACGAACTCGGGCAGGGGTGCGCCGGCCTGGAGGGCGGTAGTGATCGCCGTGGACAGCGCGTCGGCCATACCGGCCAGGGTCGAGCCGTGTTTGCCCACGCGTAGTTCGACGTGGGTAAGCCGATCACACGCGGCGGCGGTGACGAGGCGCCCCGGGATGCCCTCCAGCACGAAGTCGTGCGACGTGCCGATGTGTCGGCGGCCTGCGTGCCCGTGCGTGCTGCTCATGTCGCTCATGGTCGGGTCTCTTCCTCAGTGCGGGTGCGGGTATCGGCGAGCCGTCAACACGGTAGGCAAGCGGGTAGCGGCACTGCCACGACGACACGCAGCAAATTCGCACACGTGATCGACGACGCGGTGCGCCGGCCGGTGGCCCTGCTCGCCGTCGCCTTCGACTGTGCAGCCCCGCCGAGTTCCGCTGCTGTTCGACCTGGCCTCCGCCGAGATCGTCGTGCACCTGTCACTCGCGTCCACCTTCGTCCATCTCCACGGCGGACGAGCGTAGCTCAGCCTGCGACGAAGACGTCTGCCGCGCCGGTGCCGTGGCGACATTGTCCGGAGGGTTGGCGGGTGGCAGCGGGGCCCTGGGTGAGTGGGGTGGCATACGTGGCGGGTCGCGCAGGGTTGCCTTCCAGGGCAGGAACACCGCGCTGATGACGGTGAGGGCTGCCGTTGCTGTGATGGCGGTGCGGGGGCCTGCAGCAGCGGCGAGGAGTCCTGCCGCCGCGATGACGACCGGCTGGGTGAGTTTGCTGCTGATGGACCAGGCGGTCAGGACGCGGGACAGGCAGTGCTCGCTGGTGTGGTTCATTCGGTAGCTGGAGAAGGTCGGGTTGAAGGCGCCCGCGAAGAACAGCAGGAGTGTTTCGGCGACCACGATGACGATCAGGCCGGGTGTGCCGGGCGGCGCGAGTGGAATGAGGCCCATCCAGAGTGTGCGGGCGACTCCGGCGGTGAGCAGGACCGTACGCAGGCCGTAGCGGGCCGTGAGGGGGCCGGCGGTCAGGGAGCCGAGGATGCCGCCGAGGCAGGGCAGGCCGAGGGCGAGGCCGTACTGCCAGGGTGCCAGGTGCAGGTCGCGGAGCATGAGGACCGCGATGATGGGCATGGCGGCCATGATGGCGCCGCCGAAGAGCATCGCGTTGGCGAACAGGGCCCGTAGGCCGGCGTGATGGAGGATGTACCGCCATCCCTCGGTGGCTTCCTGGGCCCAGTGCGGTGCGGGGTGGCGTGGAGGTGGCGGTGGTTCGACGCTTTGCAGGCGCCGGATTGCGAGTGCGGACAGAAGGAAGCTGGTGGCGTCGACGGTGATGGACGCGGTGGCGCCGAGCCAGGACACGAGGACGCCGCCGATGGGTGAGCCGATGCTGTTCGCCGTCCACTGGGAGGTCTCGAATCGGCTGTTGGCGGTAACGCGCTGCTCGACGGTGACCAGGTGCTTCAGGTGCGTGCCGCTGGCCGCGCTGAACGCGATGCCGCAGGCGGTCTGGATGATGGCCACGACGCACAGCTGCTCGTAGGTGAGCTCGCCGAATGCGGCGGTAATGGGAATGCTGGCCAGGGCCGTAAACCGCAGCAGGTCGGCGCCGATCATGACGGGTCGTTTGCGGCGGAACTCGATCCAGGGGCCCAATGGCAGGACGATGACTGCCGAGGCGATGCCGGACATCACCGCGAGCAGGGAGACTTGCAAGCTCGATGAGTCCAGCAGCAGGATCGCGACCAGCGGCAGCGCGCCCGCCCCAACGGCGGATCCCAGTTCGCTGACCGAGTAGGCGCCCCACAGTCGGTGGAAGTCGCGGCTCAAAGCGGGCGGTGTCTCACGAGTGTCTGGCGGCCGGTCGCGGGTCGGCGCGCTGGCGATCGTCCGGTTCCTGGTCATCGCGGGAGGAGATCGTTGTCGCGGCCGGTCAACGGCAGGCTGGCCGCGGTGGCGATGCGGTCGATCGCTTGCTCCAGCGTGGTGGTCTCGGGCAGGACGAGTTCGTCGGGCCAGCCGAGAACATCGTGTGGGGCGTACCAGGTGCGCAGGTTCTCCGGCGATACCTCCGTCGCCTCGGGACGCGTTTCGTGGCGCCGTAAGGTCTCCGGCAGCGACACGTCGAGGTAGACGAACTGCGTCCGCCCGCGGTGCGCGTCGCGCAGCTCGGTGAGCATGTTTCGGTACCGGGCGGAGTGCATGATCCCTTCCAGGATTACGTGGTAGCCGTGGTCAAGGCAGAAGCGGACGTTCTGCGCGATGAGGGCGGGCGCAAGACCGCCGGGTTTGTCACGTTCTCTGAGCAGGATCCGACGAAGGTGATCTTGGCCGACCATGGCGCAGCCACGGCCGTGCCGGTGCCGCAACGTGCGGGCGATGGTGCTTTTCCCGCATCCGGAATTGCCGCGTATGCACACCAGGATCGTGTCGGGACTGCCGGCGGGAGTCAGGTCGTCCATGGGGCGTTCCTTCATGCGAGGCGGGCTGGTGCTGCTGTGGAATTTGGACGTCCCTCGCTCGGCCCGGCCCCATGCTCAGCCCTGGACCGGGCGATGTGTTGCGTTCGTTGCAGTTAATTCCTGTTTGCGTAGCCGGCGGCCTGCAAGCTGAACAGATCGGCGTATCGACCGCCAGCGGTGATGAGTTCGTCGTGGGTGCCGGCCTCGGTCAGGATGCCGTGGTCCAGGACGAAGATCCGGTCGGCGTGTCGTACGTTGGCCAGCCGATGGGTGATCAGGATCGTCGTCGCCTTGCCCTGTCGGTCCCGGATCGCCTGGAACAGCGCGTCCTCGGCGCGCGGGTCCAGCGCCGACGACGGCTCGTCCATGATCAGCAGTTCGGCCTCGCGCAGAAACCCGCGAGCCGCGGTGATTCGCTGCCACTGCCCGCCGGAGAGATCCTGCCCGTCGGCGAAGGTACGGTCCAGCAACGTCTCGTATCCGTGTGGCAGGTCGCGGATCATCCCGTGAGCGACCGCACGTCGTGCGGCGAGTTCAATCCGGTCCCGCTGTGGTGCGGTCTCGGTGTCGCCGATGGCGATGTTGGTCGCCGCGGTGAACGGCCACTTGTGGTACTCCTGAGTGACCACAGCGATCCGCGCCCGCAACCCGTCGGGGTCCCACTCGCTAAGCGCCCGTCCGTTCCACTCGATCCGGCCCTCGCTCGGAGTCCGCAGAGCGGCGATCATCCCGGCGAGGGTGGTCTTGCCGGAGCCGTTCTCACCGACGAACGCCACGGTCTGCCCCGCGCGAATCGTGAGGGTCACGTCGTTGACGGCCGGGGTGTCGCGGTCGGGGTAGCGCAGGCTTACCCCGCGTACGGCGACCTCCTCCAGCGGCGTGACGGCCGCGCCGCCCACGACCCGCGGTAGGTAGGCGGTCGCTCGGGTCATGAAGCCCCTGTAGTCGCCGAAGTGCTGGCCCTCGGTGTATATCCGGTCCATCTGGAGGGTGACGGTGGTCAGGGACCGTTGCGCGGCCTGGACCGCGAGCACGCACGTCGCCGCCGCCGCGAGTGGGATCTGCCCGTCGAGGAGCAGGATGCCGAGCAGGACGTACACGGCACCGGTGGCGAGTCCGCCGATCATCGATCCGACGCTGGTGGTGGTGGTGACCTTCCGGGCCAACGCGATCTGGATGTCCGTTTCCACGTTCATGACCCGGTCGTACTGGTCGAGGAGGAACCCGCGTAGCCCGTACGAGCGGAGTTCCGGGGCGGAGGCGCGTTCGGCCATCAAGCGGTGCAGGAGCCATAGCCGGCGTCGGCGTACCGAACCGGCGGTGTACGTCTGGTATCGCTGGTGGCCGGCGCGTAGTGAGGCCCAGGCATTGGGCAGGGTCGCGACGAGCAGCGCGATGAGCAGCAACGGGTGGATCACGATGACCGCGACGGTGACGGCGAGGAGGCTGACCAGCCCGGCGAACAGGTTCATGACGCCTTGGACCAGGCCGGTCGCCGATTCTGTGCCGCGGCTTGCGCGTTCCATGTCGTCGGCGAACGCGTCCTCGTCGAAGGCGTCGAGGCGGACCTGAGTGCTGACCTCGAAAAGACCGCGTTCGACCTCGCGGCTCACCCGCGGGCTGAGTCCGTTCTGGGCGTACCCGGTGGCGATGCCCATCCCGGCGCGGAGGGCGGTCGCTGCCGCGAGGAGCGCGAGTGCGGGCAGGGCGGCGGTCACCCGGTCGGGCGTCGGGCCGCCGGCGAACAGCTCTACCAATATCCGCTGGGTGGCCAGCAGTCCGAAGGCCGCCATCACACCCGCGCTGATCGTGGCGGCGGCCACGACGCTGGTGCGGGTCCGGTCGGCACGCCAACTGATCCGCAGCGCCTGGCCGACCAGACGGGGTAGTTCAGCGAAGACGGCGAGCAGGCCGGCGCTGGCCCGGGCCCGCATGCCGCTCTCCCACCACATGCTGCGTAGCTCCGGCAGCACCGACTCCATGGGTTTCTCGCCGGCCGTTGGTGTCTGCCGTTCGGCAGCCTGGCCCTCATTCTCGGCGGATCGTCGTTGGCGGATCGTCGTCCTCACACGGCCTCCTCGGTTGAGCGGGTGATGCCGCCAGCGGCGTCGACGCTGACACCGTTTGGGCACGGCGGTACGCCCGGCGTCCATCTGGCGCCGGGAAAGCGAAGTTGCTGAGGCGCGGATGTCGGGTCTCAGTGACCTGTGACCACGCAGAGGAGCCTACGTTCCGTAGCAAGGTCGAGTCATGTAGTAGCCGGCGTGTCGAACAGGTGTGTCATCGGCGCCAAGTTGGCCGCGTGACCAACGGCCCTAAAATCGGACGGAACCGACATTCGCACGGCCGATTGGTCCGACCGCCATCTACGCGGGAGCGCGTCTCACTGACACGTCAAGGCGAACTGGTCGCCGATCTTCGCAAGGCACCCAATGTCGGCAGGCACCTCAACGCCGCCCAAATCGACGACCAGGTCTACCGGCCCGACGCCGGACTATCCATCGGTGTGGGCGCGGCGCACCCGCAAGCCGCTCTCACGCGGCTACGGTCGATCGTCGATCCCTACGACTACACCACAGCCCGACCACGCATCCACATACGGCAACCTGCTCGAGACCTGCCGGCCACGCCCACGGAAGAGGTCACCGCCATGACCACAAGGCTGCATCACCTGGCCATCACCGCCACCGACCTCGCCAAATCAGCACCTGGCTACGACGCGATCCTCGGCGTACTCGGCTACCGCCGCCACATCACCACCGACGCAATCTGCACTTGGAACGGCCGGGAACCCGAGATCCTGCTCTACCCCGCAGAAGGCGACGACCGGACCCCCCATCAACACGGCCGGCCCGGCTGGCAGCATTCCGCCTTTACCGTCGCCGACCGAGCCACGGTGCATGCCGCACACGAGGCAGCCGTGGACAGCGGATGGACCGTCGTCCACCCGCCCAAGGAGTACAACTACACGCCCGGGTACTTCGCCGTGTTCGTGGAAGACCTCGACGGCGTAAGGCTGGAGATCGCTCACATCCCCGCGACCGGGAAGTAACTCGGGATCCTCAACGCGGAAGCCCAATGCCCTCGGAATGCGGGCGAGATTCCCAATCCGGTCATGGTCTGGCACAGGTCAGTTCTGCCTGATTGCCCGGCTCGTGGTGCAGCTCCCGCCGCGTATCGATCCTTACCACCGTTCCTCGTACGACCCACCCGGGGAATCCCGGCGACGACTCGGGCCGGTCGTTCACCCCTGTTCACGTCAGATGCCCGGCGAGGCGCTGGGCGAGTTCCTCGGGTGTAATGGTTTCGATGCCGAATGCCTGGGCCTTGTCGAGCTTGCTGCCGGCGTTCTCTCCGGCGACGACGAGGTGGGTGCGGGCAGAGACGCTTGAGGACGCGCGTCCCCCCGCCTTGGCGATCAGTTCGGTCATCTCGGTTCGGGATCGGTCCGAGAGAGGCCCGGTCATCGCGCCGGTCACCACCACGGTCATCCCCGCCAATGGCAGCTCGCTCTTTGCCTTTTGGGCGGACGTCTCCGCATCGGCCCCAGCATCTGTGGGAGTAGAGGGGACGAAGTCGGGCTGGTTCATGTTCACGCCCGCGGCGACGAGCTTGTCGATCACCGGGGCAAGGTCGGCCAGTTCCTCTACGATCACGGGGGCTTTCTCGCCGCCGATGCCGTTGACCTGCTCTAGAGCGACGGCATCGGCGTCTCGGATGGCCTGCATGGAGCCGAAGTGCGCGGCGATGCGCAGCGACATGGATCGGCCGGTGCCCAGGACGCCGAGGGCACAGAAGACGCGATTGAGGGGTTTGGTCTTGGCCGCCTTGATTGCGGTCATGAGGTTATCGGCGCTCTTGGCCCCCATGCGGTCCAGGAGGAGCAGCTGATCGCGGGTGAGGGTGAACAGGTCGGCGAAGTCCTCGATCAAGCCCTTGTCGACGAGTTGCACGATGATCTTCTCGCCGAGGCCGTCGATGTCGAGCGCGTCGCGGGCGACGGCATACCGGATCGCCTCTTTCCGGCCGCAGGCGCGTCCCCGCGCGCAGCGCCACCGCTCCTGGCTGCGGTCGATGCCGGACCCGCAGCGCGGGCAGAGTTCGGGAAAGTCGATGGGCTGCTCGGTGCCGGTGCGTAGGCCAGCGACCGCGCCTTCGACGCGGGGGATGACTTCGCCGGCTCGGTAGACAATGACGTGGTCTCCGAGCATCAGGCCGCGGCGGGCGATGTCGGCCGGGTTGTGCAGAGTGGCGTAGGTGATGGTGGTGCCAGCGACGTCCACGGGGTCGAGGACGGCGCGCGGGGCGATCACGCCGGTGCGGCCCACACTCCACTCCACGGCGCGCAGCACAGTAATTTTCTGAGCGGCAGGGAACTTGAAGGCGGTGGCCCAGTGCGGGGTGCGTGAGCCCATCCCGGCCCGGATCTGGTCGACGGGGCTGTCGGCCTTGATCACGGCACCGTCGAGCTCGATGTCGAGTTCCGCGCGCAGGGCGCCGATCTCGCGTACCCGGTCCATGACCTGGTCAAGGGAGGTGTAGGTCCGGGTGGCGAGGGGAGTGTCGGCCATCGTCCCCAGTCCGAGAGCGGCGAGGCGGGCGATGAGCCGGGTGTGGGTGAGCCCGGCGAGGGTGGGATCGTCGGTGTGTTCGGGGTCGGTCAGTGCGGCGTAGGCCAGGAAGGTCTGCTCGATTCGGTAGGCCCGGTCCTTGGCGCGCAGTGAGCCCGAGGAGGCGTTGCGGCGGTTGGCGAAGGCCGTGGCGCCGTGCGCGGTCCGCAGCTCGTTCGCGCCGGCGAACTGGTCCTCGGTCATGAGGACTTCGCCTCGCACTTCGATCGTGACCGGTTCGGTCAGGATCATGGGCAGGCCGATGATGTCCCCGATCGCGTGGGACACGTCCTCCCCTGTCGTCCCGTCGCCCCGGGTGACCAGTTGAACCAGCCGACCCTCGCGGTAGCGGGCTGCCAAGGCCACACCGTCGAGCTTGGGCTCCACGGCCCAGCCTGCCACCGCCGCTCCGCCCAGCCGCCGCTCCAGCGAGACGGCCCACGCCGTCAGCTCCTCGTCCGAGAAGACGTTCCCCAGGCTGAGCATCGGAACGGTGTGCTCGACGTCGCCAGCGGTCACTCCTGCCGCGACCTGCTGGGACGGGGAGTCGGCCGCGATCCGCCCGGGGTGCGCGTCCTCCCAGACGGTGATAGCGCGCAGCAGCCGGTCGTAGGTCTCGTCGTCCAATCCTGACTCGCCGGAGCCGTAGTAGGCATCGGCGGCCTTCCGCGCCTGCGCGACGGCTTCAAGGTAGGCGGCCTCATCAGCAAGGTCGACAGCGGGCGCCGCTGCGGAAGGCTTCGTCATGCCGCTTATTCTCCTGACTGCCACTGACAGCGCGGCGGTAGCGCTGGTGTGTGTCACCTCGGGTGTCGCGTGGGCGCAATCGGGCGGGGTTCGGTCCGCTGGCCCGGCAGGCGGGGGCGGCTGAACGGCGCCGGTCCATCAGTTCCGGGTCGTGTCGGGGAGAGCCCGAATGTGCGGTAGAAGGTGTCGTTCTCGAAGCGTCGGTGCGGGTCGAACCTGCTGAGCGCCCGCCGGAACCGGTGGAAGCCGTCGGTGTTGGCGGCGGGCAGCAGTTCCGGAGTGAAGTACTTGCCCCAGTGCGGCCTGCCGCCCAGACCGTAGAGCAGGCGCTGGATGTCATCGAACAATGGACGCGCGGCGGTGATCGACCCGACGGCGGTCATGTAGGACACGAAGCCGAAGTAGGTGGCCGGGCCTGCCTGCGCGGGACTCAGGTAGCCGTGGGCTGGGCCGGTGGTGCGCAGGATAACGGGGTAGTGCAGCTTGTAGGGGGAGGCGCGCAAGAGTTCCTTGAGACCGGCGTACGCCCCTGGTACGGCGTCCAGGGGAACGGCGATCTCCATGTTCAGCTGCGGGGCCGGGATGCCGTTCTTGAAGATCTCGTGGAGCGTCCCCTTGGAGCCCCTCGCGCCGAGGAACTTCTCCAGCGTCTGGGCGGCCGGCGTCCGGCCCTGGCCGTCGCCGATGTCGGCCATCAGTTGGCGGCGGGTGCGAGTCACGACGCGGTCCAGATCAGCCAGACCCTGGGCCTCGGCGGCCGTGGGTGTCCAGCTGTCGTCGTGAACGACCCAGGTGTGCGTAACCTGGTGCTCGGTGAACCACCAGCTCTTGGCGGCCACGGATTCGCGGTTCCAGGCGGCGTAGCGCTCGGGCAGGCTGTCCTCGGCCACGGTGAAACGGGTGCAGTGCAACTCCTTTGCCGGTCGACCTCGGAGTTCCAGGCCGACGACCACGCCGAGGCACCCGAGGTTGAGCACGGCCGCGCCGAACTCGGCGTCAGCGGGGGTGAGCCGGTGCAGGGTGCCGGTCCCGTCCATGAGCTCGACGGCGGTCACGCAGTCGGAGAACGTGCCGCTGGACAGACCCTGCGCGTGGGTGCCGGTGGCGAGGGCACCGGCGACCGTCTGGCTTGTGATCACGGGCGGGCATGCGGCCGGTTCCAGACCGTGGCTGTCAAACGCCCGCCACACGTCTTCGAGCAGCGTGTCTCCGGTGACGTACAGGTTCTCGCCACGCAGCTCACCGACCCCGCGGCCCGGGAGGTCGAGGAGGATGCCTCGAGTCCCGTCCGGGCACCGCAGCTGGGCCGGGTAGGTAAACCTGGACCCGAGGACGCGCACTGTTTCCTTCTCGCGTGTCAGCATCGACTCCAGCTGTTCCAGGGACGTGATACGCGTCCAGCCGCCCTGGGCGGCGATGGTTACGTTGCCGCCCCAGTTCGTGAGAGTCATAGGGAAAGTCCTCGGTGGTCTCGTTCCGCACCCGAGGCGGAGAGCGATCATCGCGGCCTGGTGCCGAATGCCTGTACTCGAACAAGCTGTCGTGTCCCCGAAGTGCGGCCCGCGGTTGGAGACGGGGCGCAGCGCGAGCCCTGCGGGACTCGCGCCGCGTCCTGACGGTCCGCCTCTCAGGCGGGGCCAAACATGTGCTGAATGGGCGGGTGCGGGTGGGGGCACGAGGTGAAGTCGGGGCCAAAGCAGCAGGCGTGGTCCGTCGTCCAGGTCTCAAGATCGGTGGAGGGTCGTCCCAGGAGTTGCTCGGCCGTACGGGTCGCCGGGGCGTCCCCCTCAGCGCCGATCCGGCCCCACAGACCGAGGACCTGCGCTGCGGCACTACGGCGTATCCCGTACTTGGCCAGGCTGGTCACGAAATGCTCGTCTGTCTGCCGCACGAACGTGATCGGCCGCCCGCAAACCTGACTCAGGGCCGAGGCCCACTGGGCACAGGTCGCCTGCGTGTGATGGCTCATCAAGGCGCTGCTCAGATCCACCGAGTCGGGAGACAGGATCTTGCGGCAGAACAGAGCGGCGGCGTCGTCGCAGCTGATGTAGGAAAACGGGCGGTCGGCGTCGACGGGGAAGGTAAACGACCCCACCCCGGCGATCGACTGGCACTGGTAGAGGATGTTCTCCAGGAACATGGGCAGTTGAACGACGTCGAACGCGATCCCGGACTTCTCCAGGAGCGCTTCCAGCGCTGCCGCTTCGTCGGCCATCGTGCACTGCTCCGGGGCGAACTGGATGCCCAGGCAGACGATTCGTTGCACACCGGCCCTCTGCGCCGCCTGCAGGTACATCCCGCCGATGTCGACTCGCCGGTCGATCGGAGGCACCATCAGCATGGTCTCCGTCCCGGCCAACGCCTCGGCCAGCGAGGCGGGCTCCGCCGGCTCCCACTCCCGGAGCTGTACCTCAATGTCGCTCACGGCTCGTCCGGCGATCCGGGCTTCCGGGATGGCCAGGCGTAGCGTCAGCTGCGGTGCATCGCAGGCGAGTCGGCGCAGCGTGTAGTGGCCGACCTTGAAGAAGTTCCGGGTCGCTCCGAGCACGGTGACGACCTTCGGCAAGTCCGTCATCGCGCACCCCAGCTCTCACTGCTCGTCGTGTCCTTGTACAGGTCCACCGGGTTGACCGTGTTGGAGTGGTAACCCAGCAGCCGACGGCTCTGGAAAGAGAGGTGGCCGGCCGCGGTGGCGGGATCGCAGGGGTGGTCGTACGGGCGCAGCCACGCTTGTCCGAAGCGGATGATCGCGCTGCGTCGCTCCTGGGTCCGGTTGGGCAGCACGGCATGCCACATGGTGTTGCCGAAGACGACCGCGTCGCCGGGTTCGGCGTGGATACTCAGGGCGCCCTCGGGAAGCGAGCCCTGGGCGAGGGCGTCGTTCGCCGTCTTCCAGTAGGCGTTGTCCTTGTAGTTGGCCGGCCACCGGTGCGAGCCGGGGATGAGCACGAGGTTGCCGCTGTCCTTGGGCCGCGTGTCGGTGAAGAACACCTGGGCCTTGAGGTGCAGTGGCCCGTTGAGCTCGTCGTACGGACGCTCCAGGTAGGGCCCGGAGTCGCGGTGCCACGGCTCGTGGACCTCCTGGTAGATCCCCCGCCTCAGCACCTCAGTGCCCAGGACCTGGAGCGACCCGTTGAGGATCCGGTGGGGGACGGACATCAGGGCGGCGCACTCGAAGAGCAGCTGGTACTCGGCGATGATGTTCGCGGCGTCGCGCACGTGGGTCAGGGCCGGGTTCGTGTTGAACGAGCTGTGCGTCAGGTCGGGGCCGCGGTCGTCGGTAAGCCTGCGGACGGCCGTGTCCACCGTGCTGACGACGCTGTCGGGGACGGCATGCTTGATGAGCGCGAAGCCCTGTTCGGTGAACTGGGCGACGGCGTTGTTCGGTGAAGTCATCACGCTTGACTGCTCTCTGCCTCGGTCTTGGGCGGCTGTGGGGCGTTGAGGGCCGTGCGCAGGCGCTGCGCGACCTCGTGCTTGCGGGTCGGATCGGCCAGCCGAGGGAAGACGACGATCGAGTCGCCGTCGTAGCGCGGCACGACGTGGACGTGAAAGTGGAAGACGGTCTGATGGGCGGCCTGACCGGTGGCGTGGACCAGGTTGATGCCGGACGCCCCGCACGAATCCCGCAGAGCGTTCGCCACCTGCTTCGCGGTCGCCATGACGTGCTGGAACGACTCTTCCGGGATGTCGAGCAGGTCCTGGAAGTGCTGCTTGGGAACAACGAGGACGTGCCCGTAGGTCGCCGGGAGATGGTCCAGGAAGCACAAGGTGTCCGCTGTCTCGGCTAGGACGTGCGCTTCCACGTCGCCGCAGGCAATGCCGCAAAACACGCAGGAGGACACCGCGCCGCCGACCGGTTCTTGTGCCGGGTATCGAGACAACCACTGGGGATCGAAGTTCAAGGACATGGCGTTAGGGGCCTTCTCTAGGGGCACTGCCCACAAATCGGAGGGCAGCCGGGCATGGCGACATGGCCCGGGGGCGATCGATGCTGCGGGGCGATGCCGGCTGGTGGGCCGGCTTCAGGCGGCCGGGTTGTAATCGGGAAGGGCGGTGCCGGCGGTGCCGCAATCGGGTGATCGGCGCCGAGTTGATGGTTGGCGGTGAGGCCGGGCAGGACGAGCGTGGCGAGGTGGCCCAGACCCCAGAGCGTCGATGCGTCGGGCAATGGTTCGGAGGCCGCGCTCGGCGGACGGTGCGTTTGCTGGTGCAGGGTGGGTCCAGCCGAGGAATCGCGTGACTCGGGCCTGCGATAACTGACTGCACTAGTAACGATTACTTAGTCCAGTGGCTCTGGGAATACCGACCTGTGGTCCGACCTCGTGTACCGACCTTCGGTCCGACTTGGCGTTGAGCTGGGTGGACTAGCGTGTCAGCGAGGAACAAGAGGGACAACGTTGATCTGGCTGCGGCGCCGTGGAGTCTCGATCTGGAACCCGAGTTGATGCGCACGGACGCGACTGAGGGACGCCAGCTGACGCAGCAGGATCAGTCTCGCGCTCGATATGAGCGGTTTGCTCCGTCAAAAGTTCCTGAGGGTGCTGAACGGGTGGTCCGATGCAGGACCGGACTACCGGGACGTGCGTGACGGAGAATCACGGCAGTGGTGAGACACTGCCCCGCAGTCTGGAGCGGGAGACTATGAAGGACGTCGAACGCGTATGCACGTTCCTCGCGGCGTAGCTCCACCAGTTCGACACTGGTCACTTCGACCACGGCAACGTCCGCATGGCGTAGCGACGCGACCTGTTCGATAATCGCCGCTGCGGGGTGAGAGCTGTTGCTGTAGGCGATGCTTACGTGCGGGACGAAAGCGGTAGTACGTTCTGCCAGGTGGATGTAGCCGATGGCGGCTCGGGCGATCTTGCGAACGGCAACGATCGGGGCGTGTGGGCCGGCGCTGAATCGCACGGCTCCAGGGGAGCCCGCGAGGGGCCCGACTGTGATGGTGGCGGGCGGGACGAGCGCGTACTTCCCAGCGGCCACGGCGGCAATCGCGTCCACCACGGCTGGCTGGATCTCGTCGGTGAACGCGACACGTTGGAGTGTGAGATGCAAGCTGGACATCGGTGCCATATCCAGCGTCGAGATGTGCTGGAGTGCTGCTTGGCAGTAGGCGGTGAGGCGCCGCAGGGAGGGGTACTGGTCGAACCGAAGAATCCAGTGGTAGGAGCGGCGGCCGTTGCTCCAACCAGGGCGGTCCCAATGATTGGCTAGCCGGTCGAGAGTTCTGTAGCGGTTCCAGTCAGCGATGACGTAGTCCCGAGAGTGGATTTCGAGCCTGGTCGGGTCAGGTGGTGTCATGATTGGGCGATCCGTTGGCGAGCCAATGCGTAAATTCATCCGGCAGTTCGCTGACGACGGGTTCGGCTGACCAGGCAGAGAGGTCCTGGGCGGTACTGATGGTGCGTTGCCGGATGGACTCGATGCGATGCGTATTCGCCGCTGTCATCGCCTCGCGCATGAGCGCCGCCGCGTGTTCCAGGTCGGGCCGGGACGTCGACGTCACCGCTGCAGCCATGTCGAGGCGGACCAGCGCACGGCTCCACATGGAAGGCGACGCATCGACGACCTCCAGCGCGCGACCGGCATAGGCAAGCGCTTCCACCGGCTGGGCGAGTGCCAAGCGTGCGGTCGCGGCGTTTGCCGCCGTTCTCGCTTCGCTGTAGAGGCCAAAGGAGATGCAAGGAGTCATGCCCGCCTGCCGGGGAAAGGCATCCAGCAGGTCGTATGCCTCACCGATCGCTCGGTCGACGGCGCTCCGTTCGCCGAGCTTGCCAAGGGCACGGGCCTCACCGTTGACCGCCAGTCGGACGGCTTGTTGCCCTCCTCCCGCATAGCAACGTCCGTCTCGCGCTAACTCCAGCGCTTGGCCATAAGAGGCCGCATAATATTCGGTCAGACTCTGGGTTCCGCGCACCCATGCGCGGAGTTCGTCGTCGTTGACATGGTCAGCCAGCGAAAATGCTTCGAGTCCGTATGCGCGAGCTGAGTCGAAGTGACCCAGGTTGATGGCCATGTAGCTGAGTTGACCAGACATTCGCGCGGCGGCGCGGAACAGCCGGTCACGATGGTGGGCTCGATGCCAAGCCTGCAACAACGGCTGAATCAGTTGGCGTTGCGACACCAGGTCGGGCGCCAACGCCGCAGGCCCGTCCTGCTCGTACTGCTCGACGACGCGGGTGACGTGCGCGTCAAGGTCGTCTAGCAACGTGTCAGTGAGGTCGGAGGCGTGGGCCCGAACCCGCGCCAGGATTGCGGCTGGCTGCTCTACGGAAAGAGAAAGCCGCGTGATGGACGGTTCGCTGGGGCCGCTGCTGAGATGGGGCATCGTCGGTGCGTCGTGGGCTGTAGAGGTCGAGTTGGGTGTCGGTGGCGGCGCCGAGGACGTGGCGGAGGGCGGCGCGGCGTTCTTCGCTGGGCCAGCGGTGTTCGCCGCGTTCGAGCTTTCCGATCCAGCGGGAGTCGACGTAGTGGGCGGTGAGGTTACGCCTGGGGTAGAGCAGGTCGAGGGCGGTGTTGACGGCGTCGGCCAGCTCACTGCGCGACATGCACTGGCCTGCTCGCCGGGGCGATGGCAGTCGCTGGCGGGCGTCGCTGAGCAGGGTGTTCGGTGTGATCATCGTGTCCGGATGGCGAGGCACTACATCTCCTCACGCGCATGTCGTTGCAATCGGCATATCAACAACTCGGCGGAAGTCGCGATGTCGACCAGTCGGAAGCCGATCGGTGGGAGGTGGGGGTCGACCGTGTCAAGCGTTTGAGACGGGTCAGCTCGCGGTGCAGCGATGATGACCTCGTCAACGGCGTGCATGTACGGTCGTAGCGCGTCGCCGCGCTCGTGCCCGATGACGAGCACACTGCGTACGCCGACTGCGTAGGCGGCCGACAGCCACTGCGGCAGGCCGACGCCAATATCGGCTTCGTCCGGTAGTGCGAAATGCCCTGGGGCGTGACCGCCGGGGATGCCCTCGTCGAGGGTCTTGTCCGTCACGACGAGGTCCGCGCCACCGCGCAGGTGGAGCAGAAGATGTCCTTCCGCCGCCTGGTGACGTCTGTCGTTCGGAGCATATGCCCAGGTCAGGTAGGGCCTACGGCGCGTGGTTGCGGTTAGCCATGGCCCAAGGACGGTGAGGGCTTCGTCGCGCAGTACATCGGTTTCGACCTGGACGCCTGCGGCGGCGAGCATCGCGGCGCCGCCTTCGCCGCGGGAGGTTGGGTCGATGACGCCGATGATGACGCGGGAGATGCCTGCGTCGAGCAGTTCCTGGCGGCACGCCGGTGTGACACCAACATGGTTGCACGGCTCGAGTGTGACGACGGCTGTGCCGCCACGAGCCGCCTCTCCGGCGGTGGTCAGGGCGTGCACTTCGGCGTGCGGCTCTCCCTTGCGGCGGTGAAACCCTGTACCCACGGTCGTTCCATGCTGGTCCAGGATGACGCATCCGACGGGCGGGTTCGGGCTTGTGGTGCCCAGCCCAAGGGCCGACAGTGTGATGGCGTGCCGCATCGCGGCCAGCTCTACGTCTGATGCCATCAGGCAGTCTCCACGAGGTCGTCGAGGAACGCGCGAACGTCGGCCAGGTGACGGTGCTCGTCTACTGCCGAGCCGATCAGGGCGAGTTGGTGCAGGATCCGGCGCGATCCAGCTCGACGGGCGACCGGCAAGGCGATACGCGCGGTGGCGGCGGCTTGGTCGGGCTGGTCAGCTGCGACGTGTGCTGCGGCCTTGGTCAGCAGGGCTGAGGTGAAGTCCTGGCGGTGGAGCGACGGGATCGACGGCAGCGCCGCGTCGAGTACCGCGATGGCCTCCTCGGGACGCTGCCCCAGCCGGAGGCACGTTCCTCGGTGAACTTCGATGTACCCGCTCGTGCAGTAGGAGCCGTGCTCCCCTTCGGGCTTACCTGGGCCACGGTCGGCGGCCCACCGATGCGCGTCGTCAAGGAGCTGCATCGCTTCGCGGTGCTCCCCGACCGTCGCGAGCGCGTGGGCATGCTGCACGCGAAGCGCCGCCCGCACCGGGCTGGGCACCTTCTTGTCTTGAACCATGGCGGCTTCGGCCTGTTCGACAGCGCGATGCGGCTTTCCAGCGATAAGCCAGTGTTGACTGCTGCGGTACATCGCCCACGCCGTCATGGTCGGATCAGCGATTTGGTTGGTCCAGGTGAGCGCCTTCCCAGTCCAGTGCTGGGCGGCTGGGGCGTCGTTGAGCGACTGGTTCAACCATGCTGCGGACTCGGCGTACTGGGCGGCGAGGCGGACGAGGCTGGGGCGGATTGACGGTGGCACGTCACCGAGCAGCCGGTCGAGAAGCATGAGCTGAGCCGTGACGCCGATGAGCGCGTACTCCGGTCCGAACAGCTTGTCGTTTTGGACCAGCAGGTGCCACTGTGCTCGCAGTTGATACATCGTCTCGTCCCAGCTCCCGGGCGGCGGGTGAGCTTCGCTGCTGCGGGGAGCCCCGCCGGTGCCGGTGCGCCGTGGGATGTAGAGGTCAAGGTCGGTATCGGTGGCAGCGCCTAGAACCAGGCAGAGCGCGGAACGACGCTCTTCACTTGGCCATCGGCTCTCGCCACGTTCGAGTTTGCCGACCCAGCGGAAGTCGACGTAATGGGCGGCGAGATCCCGGCCAGGGTAAAGCTGGTCGAGCGCGGTGTTCACGGCGTCGGCCAACTCGGCCCGGGACATGCATTGCCCACGCCGCCGTGGTGACGCCAGACGCTCACGCGCCTCGCTAAGCAGCGTGTTGGGTGTGATCTCGGTTTCCGGGTGGCGGGGCACTACGTCTCCCCTCGACCGGGCGGATCGACATCTGACGGCATCAGTCGCTCTCCCTCTGCCAGTCAGCTCGGCGGTCAGCGAGCAGTGCCCGCGCTTCGGGCACATCTCCGAACCGCATCATTCTCTGTACCACGACGCTCGCTCGTTGCGAGATTCGCGCGCTCGGCAGTTCGTCGCTGAGATCAAACATGCGTGCGGCGGCGCTGGCGGCGGCTTCCGGTTCGTTCGCGTCGGCGTAGGCGACGGCCAACCACGATAGGTACAGCGCTACCTCCCGCGCGTGTGTCGCGTCGTACCGGTCCAGCACCTTAGACAGTAGAGGTAAGGCTCTGAGCGGCCTGCGCAGTTCCGTGAACACACGCGCGTCCATGACGTCCAACTCGTCCTGGCTTACCCAGTACGCCCACAGCGGCGCCTCGCCGTCACGGCTGTGGAGTAGCGACTCGTGTGCCTCGCCGAGCGCTCGCATGGCGCGTTGTGATTCGTCGGCACGCGCATGGGCCCATGCCAAGCGGTCGAAAGATAGTGCCCTGGCCTCAGCGGGCGCATCGTGTCCGGCTTCGTCCAGCGCAGCGCGGGCCAGCTCGACGCCTTCCCGTTCACGTCCGGTGTTGGCGTGCTGGTAGGCGAGTGACCCGAGCAGGTTGGCTGCCAGCGTTGCGTCACCGGCCTGTCGGGCGGCCGATGCCCCGAGGTTGTAGGCACGTTCCGCCAGGTGGAGGTGCCCTGCGTCCGAGGCGATCCACCCTGTGATCTGCGCCAATTCACCAATCTGGATCAGCAACCCACGACCGACCGCCTCGGTGTGGGACGTCTCGCGGTAAAACTTCGTCGCCGCCCGTAGTTCGCGAAAGGCAGGGCGGATCAGGTCTCCGCCAGCCAGGATGTCATCAGCCAGGCGCAGCCGATGCACTCGGGCTGCCAAATCGCTCACCGTTGTGTGGCCGACCCGGCGCCCGGCCGTGGCCGTCACCAACTGCAGCAGATCGCCTGTGGGAAGCAGTTCGGCCAGTGGGTCGGGCAGAGCTTGGTGGTGGTGCTCGTTGGCGCCCGTCAACGTGCTGTCGGTGCGTCGTGGGCTGTAGAGGCCGAGTTCGGTATCGGTGGGGGCGTCAAGTACGTGCCGTAGGGCGGCGCGGCGTTCTTCGCTGGGCCAGCGGTGCTCGCCACGTTCGAGTTTGCCGATCCAGCGGAAGTCGACGTAATGAACGGTGAGGTCCCGGCCCGGGTAGAGGCAATCGAGGGCCCGGTTGGCGGCGTCGGCCAGTTCGGTCCGGGACAGGCACTGGCCCGTCCGTACTGGTGAGGGCAGCCGCCGGCGGGCACCGCGGAGCCGGGTGTTCGGTGTGATCACCGCGTCGGGACGACGGGGCACCGAATCCTCCCTTCACGGCCGCCGATGGACGCTATGACGACCGCTGACCTCAGGACCGCGCGCGTTTGAGCGATGTCAGCTTATCTGTCGATACGACCAGTGACGTACCCACGGCTACCGCGTCGACCCGTACGGTTACCGCTCGTTCAGCAGGATCGAGAGATGCTCGCCAAACGACTCGGCCAGGCTTGCCAGCAGCGCCTCACCTTTGCCTGCCGTGCCGGCCGAGGGCCGGCCGATGACCCCGGTCGTCGTATAGGCACCCATTCCGTGGGCCAACAGCATCGGCCGTTCATCGGCGGCGTGGTCGCCGTCGACGAAGCCGGCACCAACCGCGCCCGGCTGGACACACAGCAGGATGGAGACCTCCAGCTCACCCGCGTGCATGTCATGATGTGCGTCGCTGGCCAGCTCCGCCGCGGACCGGGCGTTGTCCCAGTCCGTCCGCGTGGGAAACAAGGTCATCGAGCCGGCCTTCTCCGCGTTTGCGGTCTGCACGATGTTGGATTTACCGACCAACAACGGCCTCGCAGCGCTCTGACCTGCGCCAGCATCAAAACTTACATGTCAGCAACGTGGCCAGCGAGGATGACGTACCCGCGTGTCGACGCTGGGGCACGGGTCGGCCAACGTCCGCGGCGTAGGCACCGCCAGGTGCCGCCATGCGCGCTGTCACCAGGCTGAGCCGTGAGGCGAGCAACGCCTTCCAATCTCAACGCTGCGTGGGTCAGGAGGTAAACCATGCCGCTCGGTCACTTTCTGTAGGGTACGTCGGCCCCCAGCTCACGGTTGGCATACTGATCTAGCCGATGACAGTGCAGTGCCGACCGTAGAAGCTGACGATCTCATGCGGGTATCGGGCCGATCTGATTGCGTCGGGGCCGGCCGCCGCTGCGCGCGGGGTTTCGATCGGGATTCGTGGGCGCTACCGCAGTTGGTCGCGGCGGCGGGTCAGGTTGGCGGTCTGGGCGGTGTTGCCGGCCAGCTCGATGGCTTTGTCGTAGGCCGCGCGCGACTGCTGACTTTGGCCCAGCCGGCGCAGCAGGTCGGCGCGGGTCGCGTGGTAGGCGTGATAGCCGGCCAGCTTGTCCTCAAGACGGTCGACGGCCGCCAGCGCCACCTCCGGTCCGTCGAGCTCGGCGACCGCGATAGCCCGGTTGAGGGCGACGATCGGCGAGGAGTCGAGGTGGACGAGTTGGTCGTAGAGGGCGACGACCTGCGACCAGTCGGTGTCGCGGATGTCGCGGGCGGAGGTGTGCACGGCGTTGATCGCGGCGAGGATCTGGTAGCGGCCCGGAGCCACCCCGGCGGCGGCAGCGGCGAGGCGCTCGCGCACGAGCGGTGACCCTCGGCGATCAGCGCCTTGTCCCAGGCCCCACGGTCCTGCTCGTCGAGGGTGACCAGTTCGCCGCTGGCCGAAACCCGAGCGGTGCGGCGGGCCTCGGTGAGCAGCATCAGCGCCAACAGCCCGGCCACCTCACCGTCCTCCGGCAGCAGAGCGCGGATCAGACGGGTGAGCCGGATCGCCTCGGCGGTCATGTCGTGACGTACGGGATCGGTGTCGGGGCCGGTCGCCAGGTAGCCCTCGTTGAAGACGAGATACAGCACGGCGAGCACGCCGGAGACGCGTCCCGGGAGATCCTCGGCGGCCGGCACCCGATAGGGGATCCGAGCCGACTTGATCTTGGCCTTCGCGCGGGTGATCCGCTGCTCCAAGGTGGTCTCCCGCACCAGGAAGGCGCGGGCGATCTCGGGCACGGTCAGACCGCCGACCATGCGCAGCGTCAGCGCCACGCGGGCTTCCATCGCAAGCGCCGGGTGACAGCAGGTGAAGACCAGCCGCAGCAGGTCGTCGTCGATGGCGCCGAGAGGCTCGGGTGGGGTGTTGTCGTACACCATCTGAGCCTCCTTGTGCTTGTCGTCGCGCTTGTTCTCGCGCCGGATCCGGTCGATGGCCTTGCGGTTGGCGGTGGTGGTCAGCCAGGCGCCGGGGTTGGGGGGTACGCCGTCGGCCGGCCACCGTTCCACGGCGGTCGCGAACGCCTCGGCCGCTGCCTCCTCGGCGATGTCGAGGTCACCGAAACGCCGGGTCAGCGAGGCGACCGCCCGGGCCCACTCGTCGTGGTGGGCCCGGGTGACCGCCTCCTCGACGTCGCTCACTGGAACGGCCGCACCTCGATCTTCCGATCGCAGACCTTCGACGCCTCGGCGGCGAGCTTGAGCGCCACATCCAGATCGGGGACCTCCCACACCCAGACGCCGGCGAGGTACTCCTTCGACTCCACGAAAGGCCCGTCGCTGAACACCGCCTGCTCGCCCCGGTTGTCGATGACGGTGGCCGCGTCGGTGTCCGCGAGTCCGCCCGCGAAAACCCAGTAGCCCTCGGCGATCAGTCGTTCGTTGAACGCGCTGATGGCAGGCTGCCTGTCCGTGCTGCCGGGATTGCTCTTGTCATCGATCACGGAAACCAGGTACTGCATCTGAAGAACATCTCCTCTGGTGTCAAGAAAGCGTGGTTCGACGGTCAGGAACTTCAGGCCGTCGCATACCGCGGACGCCCGGCCGGCCGGAAGACCTGGATCGTCACGCCCTTCGAGTCGACCCGCGACTCGACCAGATCGAGCGCAAGATCCGGACCGGTCTCCGGGAACAGTCTCGCGCCCAGGCCAACGATCACCGGGATCACGATCAGAGTCATCTCATCGACCAGATCGTTGGCCAGCAGCCACCGGACCAGGGCGCCGCTCCCGTGCACCTGCAGCTCACCCCCAGGCTTGGCCTTCAGCTCACCGATGGCCGCCGCGAGGTCACCGCGGAGAACGGTCGTGTCCTCCCAACGCGGCGCGGTGAGCGTGGTCGAGGCAACGTACTTGGGGGCCTCGTTCAAGGCCACGCCGATGGGATGTGCGCGCATCTGGTCGATCGATCCCCAGGAGCCGGCGAACAACTCGTACGTGCGCCGGCCGAACAGGAACGCCTCGGCCCGCTGGTAGGTCTGCGTGATGAACGTCCTGGTCCCGTCGTCGCCCTTCCCCAGGGCCCATCCGCCGCGCTCGAACCCATTCGGGTGGTCGTCCGTGGGGGCGCCGTTGTTCTGCATGACTCCATCAATCGAGATCTGGGTCATGGTCGTCAGCTTCATGATCGCGGTTCCTTGCCTTGGCGCCACCCCTTGTCGGCGGCCTCACCCCTGCTACGAACACCACCGCCCCGATCCGACACCCCCTCCCGGACTTCCTTAGAGAATTTTCCGGGACGCCGGTCGTCATCGCTCCGACAACACGACAGTTTCGCAGCGACTGCGCTCCGCCTCCTCAAGCACGCCCAGCGCGGACAAGCTCCTGGACCAGATCGACCGATCACGAAGATCCTGACTAGTCGTCCGCACATGCCGCGATCCGCACGTCGGGCCCTTGTTGGCCGGTAACTGGGCGTATCCGCTGGTGCGAAGGTCCCTGGGCCTGGTGTCGGCCGTGAAGCCAAGCAGGTCGTTCCGTCCGCTCGCGTCTGCCTGACGCGGCGGGGTCTCGCGCGCGGCGACGCGCGGACGAGGCCCTCGTCTGCTCGTGGCAGGCTGTCCGGGTGACCTTTCTGCTTCCGATCGCGACGTCTGGTGACGAGCGTGTCCGGGCTGCTCGGACGGCGGTGTTGCCGGTGGGCAGCTTTGAGCAGCACGGCGAGTTCCTGCCTTTGATCACGGACACGGTCGTTGCGTGTCTGGTTGCCGGGCGTGTTGCGGAGGATCATCCGGTGTTGTTGCTGCCGCCGCTGACGATCTCGTGTTCGCACGAGCACGCGGGGTTCGCCGGGACGGTGAGTATCAGTGCCCGCACGTTGCTCGCGGTGATCGAGGATGTCGACGAGTCTCTGCGGGCGTCGGGCGTGGAGAACCTGGTGATCGTCAACGGGCACGGCGGGAACTACAGCCTTCGCAATGCTGTTCAGCAGGCCACGACGATCCGGCGGCGGATGGCGCTGTTTCCCGCTGCCGAGGACTGGAACGCCGCGCGTGTCGAGGCGGGCTGTGAGACCACTTCCCACGAGGACATGCATGGTGGGGAGCTTGAGGTCTCCTTGCTGCTGCATGGGGCGCCGCAGCTACTGCGAGAGGGATACCGGACGGCCGACCATCTGGCGAACGACCGGCCTGATCTGCTCACGGTGGGGATGCGCGCGTACACGTCGTCCGGGATCATTGGGCGGCCGTCGTTGGGCAGCGCGGACAAGGGCGCGGCGGTGCTGGACAGCCTGTCTCAGTCGTTCGCCCGGGTGCGTGACCTGCTGGAGGGGTGACGCCGTCGTCGACGCATCGTCGGTCACGTCATGGTTGCCGGGTCGGCGATCCGGCTTTCGAGGTCGGCGATGCGCCGGTCTTGGAAGCGCAGGGTGGACCGGGCCGCGGCGAGCCGTTCCTCGAGCATCCGGTTGTCGGCGGTCAGCTGCCGGACCCGCTGCTTGAGGCTGGTGTTCTCGGTGGTGATCCGCGCGGTGGTCTCGTCGTCCCACTCGGCCTGTAGGTCGCGGACCTGGCCGAGGAGTTCACCGATGCGCGTCCGTTGACGGCTGATCTCGGTGTGGGCCTTGGTGAGCGCGTCTTCGGCGTTGAGTGCGCGTTCTCGCCACACGGCCTGCTGACCGTCGGGCGCACCGCGAAGCTGCGTGCGCTGCTGGTCAAGGTTGGCAAGCGCGCTAGCGATCGCGGCACGGGCCTGCGGGTTGTCGTAGATGAAGGTTCGAGAGACGTTGGCGCGTCGAGCAACGGCGGCGACCGTGACTCGGACGTTCTCGCGGCGCATGGCGGCGAGGGTGTCCTGGACCCGCCCGATGGCGGCTTGGCTGCGTTCTCGCCGTGCGGCGAGGGCGGCGACTGTGCGGGTGCCTGACGAGGCTACGGAGCTCACTCGGCCTCCTGTCCATCGGAGGTGTCGTCGGCGTGCCCGCCGGCGGCGGCCAGGTCGTTGGCGCGGAAGACCGTGGCCCATACCCGGTGAAAGTAGTCCTGTGGCTTGCGGAGATCGAGTGCGAGTGCGTCATCGAGCAGGCCCAGGCCGGCGAGGGCTTTTTCCAGGCCGTCGATGGCCCGGGCGGTGGGTTCGAAGTGTTGCTGCAGGTAGGTGGCGGTGGCGTCGTCGTTGGCGCCTTCGGCCAGCAGCCGCCATTGCTCTCGTTTGCGGCGCCAGTAGAGCAGATCGGCGCCGGACAGGACGAACTTGTCGCAGTTGTGGCAGTCCAGGTTCCACGGGCAGGCGCCGCCGTCGACGACGGGCTGGAAGGTGCAGAATCCGCCTTCGGCGGGCGTACTGCGCCTCGATAGGTCGATCGCCAGGGCTTGAACGTGGGCGCGGGTGAGCGGGATGGTGTCGGCGGTGAGCAGCTGGCCGGGGTTGGCGGTGCCGGGCCCGGCGACCCACACGTGCTGGAGGACCTGTTCGAGGTCGGAGTGCGCCAGGTGCACGTAGTGTTCGGCCATGCGGTCGGAGACCTGGCCCAGGTAGCGGCGGATGTGGGTCAGGGTGGCGCCGTGGCGCAGCAGGTTGGTCGCCAGGGTGTGCCGAGCCTGGTGCGGCACACAGTGGCCGAGGTCGAGTTCGGTGATCCAGGCCCGGAACGGGCCGTAGAACCACTCCTTGGACAGCGAGACGGTCCCGGCGGGGTTGCGTTGTGGGCTGGGGAACAAGGCGAGTTGGGCGCGTTGCGTGCCGGCCGGCTGGTAGCCGTAGCGGGCGGTGAACCGCTCCAGCGTCTTGGCCTGCCGTGCCTGCAGCCGGTCGTAGACGCGGTCCGGGATGCGGATGGCGACGTCGTAGTTGCCGACCTTGGTTTGGTCGTGCCAGAACATTGCCAGCCCGCCGTAGCGGCCGAGGCAGTCCCAGCGGACATCCAGCACTTCGCCGATGCGCCGGCCGGTGGCGATCAGCGTCTCCCAGATGTCGCGCATGCCGTGATCGAGCCGGTCGTGATGCTCGGCCAGCCGGCGCAGGTTCGTCTCGTCGGCCAGAGCGCGGGCGACCTGGTCCGGGAACGGCCGGCGTGTCCGCAGCGGCAGCCCTTCCCAGGCGGGAACCGCCGCGATGAACTCCCGCGCCAGCCCCAGGCTGTCGACGGCACCACGGTCGAGGGCGTCGCGCAGCACCGTGCGGACACCGTTGAACACGATGCCGCGTGTGGTGGCGGAGACCATCGACGGTTTGCCGCCCGCTTTGGTGATGCCCAACGAGGGCAGGCTGTCGCGTTCACGGCGGCGCTGGTCGGCGACGAACCGGCGCATCTGATCACCGCGGAGCGTGGCGGGGTCGTGGCCGCCGCCCGGGGCATCGACCGCGAGGAAGGCGCCCAGCTCGACGCAGGCCCGCCGCAGGTTGTCGAAGCTGCCCGCGGTGCGCGGGCAGCGCGGCGATTGCAGCAGCCCAGCGAGGTGGTCCCAGGCCAGGTCCCGCAGCCAGCGTTGCGGGATCGCGGTCAGGTCGAAGCGGCTGGTCCGGCGCGGGAACCGTACCCCGAAGTGTTCGGTGTCCAGGATCCCGGTCTCGCGGGCCTCGTCCGGGGTCCGGTAGATCCGCCACAACTCGCCGGTAATCTCCCCGGCGATCCTGCGCACCCAGCGGTCCGCCCGGTCGGTGACCAACTCGGCCAGCGTCGTGGTGCCGGCTGCGCGGCAGCTGTTGACCATCTTCTGCACGTGGCACAGGTCCCATCGGGTCGGGCGGGTCTGCTGGGTGTGCGCGAACAGGCCCCATTGCAGCTCGGCGCGCAGCAGCGGTGGCAGCCCGCGCAGGTTCAGCTGGGCCGGACTCGGCATCGGGTCGGTGCTGGCGCACCAGCGCCGAAAGGCCGGCTCGTCGGTGTAGGAGACCGGGGTCGGCCGGCCGCGCTGTTCGTACCGCTGCGACCAGGCCGACGACAGGTCAGCGCCGCCGGGACTGCCGGCCTTGCGGTAGCGGGTCTCGTGCCCCGAGCACAACCGCAGCGGCGACTCGGCCAGGTTCGGACATACCGCGACCAGGCAGTCGCCGTAACCCGGGTACGGCTGCTGGACAGCGACCCAGTTCACGAAGGCCGCCTCATCCAGGACGCCGTGATGCTTCCATTGGCTCAGGTGCCGCCGGCACAGCCGCCATCGGGTATGCGCGGCCGGTCGGTCCGGGCAGATCCGGCACGCGGCCTGCTCTACCCACTCCGACGCCGGCAGCGGCTCCGCCGTAGACAGGAAGGCGGCCTTGCCCACGCCGTGTTGGTCCGCCTTGCTCCACGCCCGCATATGTACTGCGCACATGTCCGCGCCGCTGGACCGGACCCGCTCACAACCGCCGATCACGCACCACCACCGGTAGGTGGCATGGTCGCGGGGAATCCGGACTATGTCCGTGCGGAAGATCGGATCGAACGACGGTGCATTGATCAGCGCGGTGAGGATCTCCAGCCGGTCGCGGCCGACGCGGCCGGGCCTCGACGGCTGCGGCAGCAGCGTGAGGGTGGCGTTCACCGGTTCTCACCCCACACGGTGTGCAGCGCGGCGTCGAACGCCGGATCGTGCACATCCACGTGCGCGTAGATCTCGTCCACCACCGACGTGGATGCCCAGCCTCCGGCGTCGCGGGCAATGACCAGGTTCCCATCGGCCGCGTCGAGGACGGCGCTGGCGAAGGAATGGCGAAAGGAGTGCGGCTTGACCAGCCCCAGACCGGTTCGCCGCCCGGCCCGCGCCAGCATCCGCCGGGCCGCGACCGGCGCCCACGGCTGTCCCCGTCCCGGGCCGTGAAGCTGGACCAGCAGCATCCCGTGCCCCGCGCCGCCGCATGGGTACTCGCCGGTGATGTAGTCGAAGTAGGTGTGCACCATGGCCGGGCTTACCCGCTTGATCAGCCCACCCGTCACCGTGCCGGCCACCACCCGCCACGGATGCTTCGTTTTCGCCTCCGCCCGGTTCGGATTGCCCGGCCGGTGACAGACGTGCACGTGCGGCGAGCGACACTGCCCGCACGCGGCGTTCTCGCGAAGGTGCAGGTCCACCAGGTGCAGCCCGCACAGCTCCCCGATCCGGAAGCCGCCATCGGCCAGCCAGGTCACCACCAGCCGATCCCGGGCCCTTCCCACCTCGGCCAGCAGCCGTTCTCGTGCGCCTTCCGGGAGCATCTTCGGATGCCGGCGCTGCGAGCCGCGCGGGGCCAACGGGTTCGCCGGCATCGTGGTCTTCACGTGGCCGAGAAACGAACGACGGCGATCCGCCCGGGAGGGCAGCCGGCTGTTGCTCAGCTGCGCGCCGAGCGCTTCGTTGATACCGAGCGATGCCTGATGCAGGTAGAAGCCTTTCAAACACGCTGCGGCGGTCGACAGCGCAGCGTGCCCGTACGGACGCTTGCCCTCGCGCCACGGCCGACCGAGCGGCATCCGGACGTCAGCTCCCACCAGACCCATGTACCGCTCGAGGTCGCGCAGCCCCACCGCCGCCGTCGGCAGACACTCCCGATCGAGCCATCGCAGGTGATCCACCAGCAGGTACGCGTACGTGCGTTGCGTACCAGAACCGTCATGCCGCCGCAGGAAACGGTCCGCCTCCATCTGGACCCTGCCCTCCGGGCAGACGATCGTCCACGCGCGACTCCCGTCGCTGGACCTGATCTCTTGAACCCGAAAGTCTCCGACCACCACACTACGAGCCACGTGCCCTCCGCGCCGACGTCCTCAACAGGTCGGACGTGCCGGACCCGGTCGGTAAACGAGTACGGGACGTCCCTGGTCACAGGCCAATGCGAACGTCGCGGACGGCTCTACCCGCGGTCGGTAATATTGCTCAGGACGTAGTTGCCGCCGTGGCCGTTGATGATCGCCAGCCGCGTGATTCCGTTGCCTGAGAGCGATGCCCGGATGTCTTCGACGACCGCGGAGAGGGTCTGGTGGCTGATGCTGACCGTGCCGGGCCAGGCGGCGTGCTCGTGCGAGCACGACACCGTGATCGGCGGCAGCACCAGGACGTCGTGCCGCTGTGCGATGGATGCGGCGATCGCTGAGGCGACGATCGTGTCAGTGGTCAGCGGCAGGAACGAGCCGTGTTGCTCGAAGCTGCCGACCGGCAGCACCGCGACACTGGGTGTGCGGGCGGCGACCTCGGTGCTGGTGGTCATTGGGATCAAGTCCACGTGGCTATCTTGTCATCGGCCGGTCACCGCGCCGCGATGAGCGTCGACAAAGGCGCGCACCGGGGCGAGGGCGCTGTGCCAGCGCAGCGCGATAGCGAGCGGCTGGGTCGCCCGGATGACGCGGTACGCGCCTGCCTCGCGTGCCAACCGCAGGGCGTTCATGCCGTGTGCGGCGGCCCGTTCGGGGTCGCCGAACAGGTAGCACTCGCCGAGGTGTGCATGCCACATCCCGACGTCGAGCAAGGGCACCGCATGTTCACCGTCCAGGAGATCTTCGAAGATCCTCACGGCGGAGATCGAATCGCCAAGCAGTTGCCGGCACCGCGCATCGACCGCAGCGACGTAGCGCAGGTCGCAGTGTCTGGCGAATTCGTCCTCCGTGTCGTTCGCGGCGCGGCGCAGCCCACGGCGGGCAGCGGTGATCACCGTAGGCGCGTCGTCGTCGCCGCTGGCGGCCAGCCCTTCGGCCATCCGGGTCAAGCACAACACACGCGTGCGGGGCGGTACCGGGCCGTGAGTGAGCGATCGGCGAGACAGCGTGATCGCGGCGCGGACATCACCGTCGGCGAGGGCGCGCTGGCTTTGCCGCATGAGGCTGTAGGCGCCGAGCAGTTGGTCGTCGGCCTCGGCCGCGCGGCGGTGCGATCGGTCCAGCCACGACCCGCCGTCAGGTTCTCCGGCGTTGTCGGCGACCCAGCTCATGAACTCCGACCACCGGGCATCGACGCTCGCCAGGTATGGTCGGGCGCCGTCGCGTTGCAGCCAGTCGAGGACTTCGAGGTGCTGGCGGACCCGCATACCGAGCTGCGGGGTTACCGCGGGGGTGGCCTGCAGCGTGAGGCGGTCGAGTTCGCGTAGCCACGCCTCGACCGCATCCGGCTGGCTGGAGATGAGCTCGTCATCGACACGGATGCCAGTTCCCGGCGTGCTCGGCTGCGCTGACAGGGGAACTGGCTGCTGGGTTGCTGCAGGCGAGCGCCGTGGGCTGTAGAGGCCGAGCCGAGCATCGCTAGCAGCCTTGAGGACGTGACGAAGGGCTGCGCGGCGCTCGTCGCTGGGCCAGCGGTGCTCACCACGCTCCAGCTTGCCAACCCAGCGGAAGTCAACGTACTGGGCCGTCATGTCCTCATCTGGGTGAAGCCGCTCAAGGGTGCTGTTGACGACGTCGGCCAATTCCGCGCGCGAGAGGTGCTGGTCGCGGCGGTTCGGCGACGCCAGGCTTTTGCGAGCGTCGCTGAGCAGGGTGTTCGGCGTGATGATCGCATCAGGGTGACGCGGCATAGCCACCTCCACGAAACACGGACATTCACCGGCGTGTGATCCCCCTGCGACACAACGTGCCGTCGGGCGTAGCATCCAGCACCGCCGCGCGCCGCACCACCCCGCCCGTCGCCAAGCCCACAATCCCGGTCGGGCACCCACCGCCGACGAACGAGGCACGCCGTCGTACTCGGCAGGGCGGATGCCATCGAACTGCACGGGTCCGGCGAACGATCGGCGAACCGGAATGGCCCGTCGGCCGTCGTCACGAGCTTGCCCGTTCGGCTAGACCCGGATGGCGAGTGTCACCGATCGAACTTGCCGCCACGCACGTCGTCGGTGAAGGCGCGCCAGCTGGCCGGGTCAAATTCCAAGACCGGGCCTGTGATGTCCTTGGAGTCACGCGTACCAACGGTGCCGTCATCGGCGCGGGCGAACTCGACGCAGTTGCCACCGTCGCTGCGACTGGACTTACGCCAGTTCGTGTACTGCCGTGCGTTCATACTGAAACTCCTCCTATGGGTGACAGGTCCTGCGCCGCGTCGCGGAGCAGACGGATGCTCATGTCGGGCGACAGCGCAGCGGCCATCAGCCGGTCATGCAAGCCCAGGTAGGGATCGATCTCATCCCAATCAGTGTGGATCAAATCCCTGGTAAGCGTATCGACAGCGACGGCCACGGACTTCGGCGTGTCGCGGTAGCGGTAGATCGAGTACGCCGACGGAGGCGCACTGTGGCCCTTGATGGACGCGCCGATCGGTAGCACCCGAACAGTCACCGACGAATGGCTCGCGCAGACGGCGAGGATGTGCCGTAGCTGCTCGGCAACGATATGCGGTTCGGCCGCGTAGCGTCGGACCGCGATCTCATCGAGCACGACGTCGTACTGCGGCCCGCCCTCGGCAAGCAGTAGTTCCTGCCGGTGCGCTCTCGCGGCGACGGCCGCGGCAGAGTCGAACCTGTCGGCTTGACGAGCAAGATTGCTTCGCAACCGAGCGTCGGCGAACGCGGGCGTCTGCAGCACCCCAGGAAAGATCAAAGCGAATTCGGTGATCGCCTTGGTGCCGCTTTCCAGGTCGGCATACGTGGCCTGCCGGACGCCCATCCGTTCGGCGTCGGCCATCCACCATCCGCGCGCCCAACCGTCGGCCGCCGCGTCCATGATCGCCGTCCGTCGGTTCACGCCAACGGCCAGGTAGTCGCAGATCGCGCTGACCAGGTCGATGTCCGGACCGAGGTGCCCGTTCTCCAAGGCGCTGAGCTGCTGGCGCGGAAACCCGACGGCGCGCGCGAGCGGTTCGCCCGACATTCCGTGCTCATCCCGCAGGCGCCGGATCTCGCGTCCTAGCCATCGCCGGCGGACGTACGGACTGGGGCGGGTCACCGGCAGCCTCCAGGGGGTGCATTCAAACCCGGTCGACGATCGCGGCCGGCTGGGTGCAATCAATGTAACCCCGACATCCAGCGAAACGATCTTGATGCCGCTAGCGGTCCGTTATGAATGCGCAGCTCAGACGGCGGTCGGACCGAAGGTCGGTACACGAGGTCGGACCGAAGGTCGGTATTCCCAGCCGCGCGCCATTGCGTGATCGTTGATTCGCAACGAGTTATTCCTCGATGGGCCGCGGAGCGTCGCCGGCCCCGGCCCAAGCCAAGCACAGGTCCATCCCCCCGACGCACATCCGTGCCCAATTGGCGACCAGGGCGCACATGCGTCGCACCGCCGCGGGGGCCTGGCCACGAGGTGAGAGCCGATGCGCACAAGGAGGCTGAACGCGATGAGCGATGTGGTCGCTGCGGACCAGGTACCGGCCGCCATGCACGGCACGGTTGCGCCCATCGCCCACGGATCTGGCCGGGGGCGGGTGCTTGCTATGGAGCCGCCCGCCTCCGGCCGAATGTTCACCGATGGGCTTCGCGTACCAGGGCGAGGCGATCACGGGTCCGGTCGCGTTCTCCTGCGATACACGCCGTCCCCCTACCCTGCCAGGCCTGCTCGGACGGCAGCCCCGAGCCGACGGCCCAGGCGCGAGGGAGGCTCCTTCCTCCGGCCGAGCCCTCTCGCCCGCGGCAGGAAAGCGGTGGTGTGCCGGCGTCAATCGGTGGTCGCCGGCACGCCACCGCTCCCCCTTCCACCCCTGACTCGCGCGACATCGCGGCGACGTAACGGGATGACCGAAAGACGCAGCCACATCATGAGCCCACACCGACACACCACCGGACTGCTGCCACCTGTCCAGATGGCGGTTATGTCATGACCGATCCGGCCCCCCATACAGCGACGAAATCGCCCGGTCGTCGCTGGCGGCTTCGTGATCGACGGATCCGGGCCAAGCTGGCCGTGATTCTGGTACTGCCGATGGTGGCGATTCTGGCTCTCGCCGGATTGATTACCGCTGGCGCTTCGTCCTCCGCGCTACAGGCGGATCAGGCCCGCCGACTGGTCGCGCTCGGTGGTGTCGCCGGGGAGCTGGCCGCGCAGATGCAGCGTGAGCGTGTGCTGGCGGCGCTGGTGCTCGCCGGAGACGAAGCGTCGGTCCTGGAGGAGTACCGCAGCCAGGCTGCGGCCACCGACACCGTCATCGGCAGCTTCCGGGATGCGGCGAGCGACGTGCAGCCTTCGGGTGGCCTGGCTGTCCTGCTGGTGCGGGTAGAGGGACAGCTTGATGGGCTCGACGCGGTTCGTCAGCAGGTGCAAGCCGGCCGGGATGTGCCCGGCAGTGTCGTGGTCTTCCGCTACCGCGCGGTGATCGCCGACCTCATCTCGTACCGGCAAGGGCTGAGCCAGGTCGGTGTGGACGCCGAAAGCGCGAACAAACTGCGCGCGGCTTCCGCGCTGTCGCAGGCGATTGAGTCGCTTGGGCTGATGCAGGTGGCAGTAATTCAGGCGGACATTGCGGGGCGGCTGACGCCTGCCGGGCAGCAGGAGATCATCGGCGCGGACTCCGGTGTGACCGAGGCGCTCCAGGCGTTTCAGGACCTGGCCCCGCCGGGCTGGCGGTCGGCGCTCAACACCCGGGTCACGGGCGAGGCGGTCATCGAGGCCGAGAGGTTGCAAGGGGTGGCCGTCCGCACCGAGCCGAACGCAGCACTGCGTCTGGGTACCAGCGCCACGGGGTGGGCGAGCACGGTCGACGCCCGGATGGAGCTGTTGCATGCGGTCGAGCGTGACCTGGACCGGGAGTTGCGTGGCGACGTCTCCCGGCAGCGAGATGCTGCGCGACGGAGCATCGTCGCGCTGGCCGGCGGGGTCCTGACCTGCCTTTTTGTGATGGTGTTGATCGGTTGGTGGGTGGCCCGGTCGTTGACGTCGTCGCTGAGCCGGCTGCGTGAGGGCGCGGAGATGGTGGCGCAGCGTCGCCTACCTCGGGTGGTGGAGCAACTCGACACGAACAACATCGACCGGGCTACCGCCGGCCGGTTGATGGCCGAGGCTGCCGCGCCGCTGCGGGTGGACGGATCGGATGAGGTGGGGCAGGTCGCGGCGGCGTTCAACATTGTCGCGGCCAGTGCGGTGCGGATCGCTGGTGAGCAGGCGCTGCTCCGCGCGGAGGTCTCTGGGATCTTCCACTCGGTCTCCCGGCGACTGCAGCGGCGGGCGAATCTGCTGATGGTCAGTCTCGACGGCCTGGAGCGCGACGAGCAGGACCCCGAGCGGCTGCGCCGGCTGTTCGACCTGGACCACGTGGCGACGCTGATCCGCCGGCTTATCGCCAACCTGCAGGTACTCGCCGGTGGCCGTGCGGGCCAGCCGACCCAGGCAGCGGTTCCACTGCCCGACCTGCTCCGGGCGGCGGGTCAGGGCATCGACGACTACCTGCGGGTGGATGTCGGCGAGGTCGACAACGCTGTGAGCATCAGCCCGGATGCCGCGGTGGATTTGATCCATCTGCTGGCTGAGCTGCTCGACAACGCCGCCAAGTTCTCCCCGCCCGATTCGCGGGTCGTGGTCGAAGGACGCCGAGTCGGCGATCTCCTGCACATCCAGGTCCTCGACCGCGGCATGGGCCTCGGCGACGAGGAGTTGAAACTCGTCCGCGACCGGATCACCCACCCACATCGGATCGACAACCGCACGACGGACCAGATGGGTCTGCCGGTCGTCGGTGCCCTCGCCGAGCGGCTGGGTATCACGGTCGGCATCCGCTCGCAACGGCACCAGGGTACCCAGGTCGACCTGACCATCCCGTCCCTGCTGTTCTCGTCAGCGCCGCTCCGATCCGCCGTGGAGTCCGACCGCACCGCGGAGATGCCGGCGATCCGACCACGGCCGACACCTGCCGCAGCGGTCTCATCAAGCACACCGCCCATGTCGTGGCCACCAACCGGGCAGATTCCCCAGACGGGCCTTACTGGCTCGAGCGCCGGGGCCGCCGCGCCCGTGATCTTCGAGCAGTTGAGCCGCGACCCGCGACGCTCCTGGTTCACCACCAGCGATGCGGGCGATGAGGACCAGGCCCCCGAGCTGTCGCCAGCGTGGCAAGAGGCGGCAGCCGCAGCTGAGGCCGTCAGGACGACGGTGCCCGAACAGTCGACCCCGAATGGACTGCCGGTGCGCCAACCCGGCCGACGGGTGATTCCACCAGTCGACGTGGCCACGCGGCCACGCGTCCCGGTGCAACGCGACCCGAACGCGCTACGCCGGCAGATGAACGCCTTCCACAACGGGCTCGGCGCAGCCGGGCGGCACACCCCTCCCTATCGTGATCTCGTAAAGGACCCCTCGCGATGACCAGACCGAACCTCAACTGGGATTACCTCCTCGACCGGCTGTGCGCGCAGGAGTCGGGCATCTCGCATGCTGTCGCCCTGTCCGCCGACGGGCTCCTCATCGCGAAGAGCAGTGGCCTGTCTCGTGAGCACGCGGATCAACTGTCGGCGTTCACGTCCGGTCTGGCGAGCCTGACCGCAGGCGCCGCGTCGCTCATGGCCGCCGACCCGGTCGAGCAGACCGTCGTCGACATGCGCGGCGGGCACCTCGTGGTGATGGCGATCGGTGACGGGTCGATCCTGACCGTCCTGGCCCTCAAGGGGTGCGACATGGGGCAGGTCGCGTACGAGATGGCCACGCTGATCAACAGCGTCGGGGCCGCCCTGACGCCCGAGCATCGCGACGCGCAACTGGTATGACGGACCTTGCCCTGCACGCCGGTGGGGCGCCGCAGCAGCGCGGCGCCCGGCCCAACCCCGCCCGGGTGACCTCGTCCAAGATCCTCATCGCTGGCGGATTCGGCGTCGGTAAGACCACCTTCGTCGGCGCCATCTCCGAGATCACCCCGCTGCGGACCGAAGCGGTGATGACCGAAGCCAGCGTCGGCGTCGACGACACAGACGCGGTGCCGGGCAAGACCACCACGACCGTCGCGATGGACTTCGGTCGTATCACCATCGACTCCGGCCTGATCCTGTACCTGTTCGGCACACCCGGGCAGGACCGGTTCTGGTTCATGTGGGACGAGCTGTCCCGGGGCGCGATCGGCGCGGTGGTACTGGTCGACACCCGCCGGCTCGATGACTGCTTCACCGCCATCGACTACTTCGACAACCGCCGGCTGCCCTACGCCGTCGCGATCAACCAGTTCCCCCACGCGCCCAGGTTCGAGGACGCCGAGGTCCGGCACGCGCTGCGGATCTCCGACAACGCACCACTGCTGTATTGCGACGCCCGCGACCGCGAACTGGTCCGCGGCACCCTCATCACCCTGGTCCAACACGTCCTGGACCAGCGACGAGCCACCGCCACGCCCACCCCCTCCCCCTGACGACCTTGAGGAGAACCATGACTGGCGGACGACGTACCTCGCGCACCCTCGCCGTATTCACCGCGCTCGCGCTGACGACCGTGATGGCCGGCTGCTCCGGATCGAGCCTGAACGACGACGCCACCGCCGGCAGCAGCGGCCCGATCAAGGTCGGGCTGCTGTTGCCGCAGTCCGGCCCGTACAAGAGCATCGGCGACGATCTCGCCCGCGGGTGGCAGCTCTACCTAGACACCCACGACGGCAAGCTCGGCGGACGGACGGTCACCATCACCACCGTCGACGAAGCCGAGGGCAAGCAGAGCGCGATCAACGGAGTCAAAAAGCTGCTCGACAAGGACCAGGTCATGGTCCTGGCCGGCACCGGGACCGCGGACGCCGTCGAGTCCATCAAAAGCCTGGTCACCGAACGGAAGGTGCCGTTCGTCGGCACCGGCGGCCGGCCGTCGACCCTGGACGACCTCACCTACATCTGGCACACCTCATGGCTGTCCCGCGAGACCGGGCAGGCCGTCGCCGACCACGTGCGCGCGACGATCAACGGGCCGGTCTACGTGATCGGCCCGGACTACCAGGGCGGTTACGACCAGATCGGCGGGTTCGTCGACGCCTACACCGCCGCTGGGGGAAAACTCGCCAACGACGACGGCAAGCCCGCCTGGACGCCGTGGACACCGCCGACGACGAACTTCCTGCCCTACCTGAACAAGATCGCCGACAGTGACGCCAAGGCCGTCTACTGCTTCTACGCCGGCACCTCGGCGGTGGAGTTCGTCAAGCAGTACGCCCAGGCGGGCCTACACACCAAGATCCCGCTCTACGGCGCCGGGTTCCTGACCGAGGGCACCGTCCTGGGCGCCCAGGGGGCCGCCGCCGACGGGATCCGCACGGTGCTCAACTACGCGGCCAACCTCGACAGCCCGGTGAACCGGGTGTTCGCCCCCGCGTACCAGCAGAAGTACCAGTCCGCGCCGAACATCTACAACGTCACCGGCTACGACGCCGCCCTGGTTCTCGACCGGGCCATCGCCGCCGCGGGCCGGAACGTCACCCGTGAGTCGCTCAACGCCGCCATCGCGGCACTCGGCGCGATCGACAGCCCCCGCGGCTCATGGCGCTTCGGTGCCAACCACTCGCCGATCCAGCCCTGGTACCTGCGGGAGGTCGGCAACGACGGCCGGGCTCGCGCCAACGTCGTCGTGCAGAACCTGACCACCCTCGGCAGCTAAGACAGGAGTCCCACCATGAGCACCACGACCAACACGCCCGCCGGTTCGCCTCCGGCGGCGGGTAGGTACACCTTCGACAACGCGACCCCGGAGGCCGCCAACCAGGTGCGCCTGCTCGCCGAGATCCTCGACGACCACAGCACCAGCGTGCTCGCCCGCCTCGACCCAGAACCCGGCTGGCGGTGTCTCGACCTCGGCTCCGGCGCCGGCAGCGTGGCGACCTGGCTGGCGTCCAGGGTCAGCCCGACCGGCCGGGTCACCGCGATCGACACCGACCCCCGGCACATCCCCACCCACGACCTCGTCCACATCCGCCAGGGCGACGCCACCGAACTCGACCTCGGCGACAAGGAGTACGACCTGATCCACGCCCGGCTGCTCACCATGCACCTCGAGCAGCGCCGCACGCTCCTGGGGCGCATGACGCGCGCCCTCAAACCCGGCGGCCTGCTGGTGCTGTCCGAGTGGGACTGCACCAACACCGACACCATGCTGCTGCGCGGCACGGCCGAGGCCGCGCAGGCGTTCGCCGCATTCCAGGAGAAGCTGCTCGCCCTCGCGGTCACCAACGGAGCCTCACTCAACTGGGCCCGGGAAGTCCCCCTGGCCATGCACCACGCCGGCCTGATCGACATCGAGTCCGAGGTCCACAGCCGGCTCTGGGCCGGCGGAGAGGCCGGCTGTCTGCTCCACGCCAGCAACAGCCGACAGATGGAATCCGCTCTGCTCGCCGCCGGTATGACGACCGCGTACCTCACCACGCTACGTCGGGCCATGAGCGATCCAGCCACCCTCACCTGGATGTACCCGATGGTCACGACCGTCGGCCGCCGGGCCGAGAACTAAGCACCGTAACGCGGAAAGGGGAGGGTGTCGTGGGGCAGACCGGCATGTACGTGGTGACCGCGATCGACGGGGTGGCCTTCGGGCTGCTGCTGTTCGTGGTCGCCGCCGGACTGATGTTGATCTTCGGGGTAATGGGCATCCTGAACCTGGCCCACGGCACGCTCTACCTCGCCGGCGCCTACCTGGCCTACCTCCTCACCAACGGGAACCTGTGGGGGTTCGGACTCGCGCTGGCCGCCGGGGTGGCACTCGGCACCGCTGGAGGTGCCGCCCTGTCGGCCGTCCTGCGCCCGCTGACCGGACGGGACCACCTAGACCAGGCACTCGTCACACTCGGCGTCGCGTTCCTCGCCGCCGACGGGTTCACCACCGTGTTCGACGCCGCCCCACTACCGGTCACCGCACCCCGCCCACTCGACGGCAGCATCGACGTCGCGGGCCACGGATACCCGGTGTACCGGCTGACGTTCATCGTGGTCGCCGCCGCCATCGGTGCCGGCCTGCACCTGGTTATCCGGCGCAGCACCGCCGGGGTCCTGCTGCGCGCTACCGTGTCGGACCCGCCGATGGCCGCCGCCACCGGCATCAACGCCGGCCGGGTCCGCACCGCGGCGATGGCCGGCGGCGGTGTGCTGGCCGTCACCGCAGGGGTCCTCGGCGCGCCGTTGCTGGGACCGGCACCCGGGGTCGACACGACCGTGCTGGTGCTCTCGCTGATCGTGGTGGTCCTCGGCGGAGCCGGATCCACCGGCGGCACCCTCGCCGCGGCGTTGCTCGTGGGGCAGGTCCAAACCGTCGGGGTGCTGCTCGCCCCTGCTGCCGCACCGTTCGCTCTGTTCAGCGCCCTGCTGATTGTCCTGGTGGTACGTGGGCGGACGGGTGACGTGCCGGCGGTGAGGGCAGCATGACCACCACCACCGTGACGCCCGTGAACGACGCGCCGACCGCCCCCTACTCCCCCGCATCCCGCCGATCGGTCCACGTCGCCGTTGCAGCCGTGATCCTTACAGCGGTGGCTCTGCCCGGCGTCGTCGACGCGTACACGATCTCCCTGGCCACGACCGCGCTCGTCCTCGCGGTGCTGGCGATGAGCACTCAACTACTCGTTGGCGTCGCCGGACTGCCCGCCTTCGGTCAGGTCGCCTACTTCGGTGTCGGCGCCTACACCGCAGCGCTCCTCGCCCAGGGCGGCACCACCACGGGCCCCTTCCACTTGGCCGCAGCGGCCGTGACGGGTGCCATCGCCGCGGCCGTCACCGCGCCGCTGGCGCTACGGACCCGGGCTACCGGATTCCTGATGGTCACCTTCGCCATCCAGAGCCTGGCCGCCACCGCTGCCGCGAGATGGACCCGGGTCACCGGCGGCGACGAAGGGTTGCACACCTCTGCGGTGACCCTCTGGGCCGGCGCTGCCCCGCTCACCAACGCGGGCCACGTCTACCTCTACGTGCTTGCCTGCGTTCTGGCCCTTGGCACGGTGGTGGCGTTACTCCTGCGGTCCCGTCTCGGGCTCGTGCTGCGCGGCTGCGCCGACCACGAACCCCGCATGGCAGCCCTCGGCCACCGGGTCGGCGCCGAGCTGACCACTGGATACGTCGCGGCCGGCGCCCTCGCCGGCGCGGGAGGAGCGCTGCTGGTCGCGGTCAACCGGTACGTGTCCCCGGCAGACATGGGATTCGACGTCGCCGCCGTCGCGCTGCTCGCGGCGGCGATCGGCGCCGGCACCATGACCGGCGCGGTCGCCGGGGCGTTCGCGGTCGTCGCCGCCCGGGATTGGCTCGGCGGTACCACCGGCGGCCACGGCCCGGCCCTGCTCGGCCTGCTGTTCCTCACTGTCGCCTACGGCCGCCCTCACCTCACCCCCCTCACACGCTGGGCCCGTTCCGCCCTCGCTTCGAAGGGGAAAACATGAGTCTGCTCCAACTCCAGGATCTCGGGCGCGACTACCACGGCGTGCGTGCCTTGAGCGACCTCACCCTCGACATCTCCACCGGCGCCCGGCACGCCATCATCGGGCCGAACGGTGCAGGCAAGACCACCCTGCTCAACCTCATCGCGGGCACTAGCCGCCCGACCAGTGGCCGGGTCCTGCTCGACGGTCACGACATCACCCGCCTCGGCGCTGCCGCCCGCGCCCGCCGCGGTATCGGCCGCACCTGGCAGCACCCCGCGCTGTTCCCCCGGCTCACCGCTCACGCCAACGTCGCCCTCGCGGTAACCCGGCACACCCCCGGCGGCGGCCGGCGCTGGCTACGGGCACCGCTGCGGCCCATCGTCAACGCCGCAGCCCACGCTGCCCTCGACCAGGTCGGACTCACCGCCCACGTCAACACCGTGGCCGGTCGTCTGCCCTACGGGCAACGCCGGCTCCTCGAACTCGCCATCGTCCTAGCCGCCCGGCCCCGGCTCATGCTGCTCGACGAACCCTCAGCCGGCCTCAGCCCACACGACATCGACCAACTCGTCACCACCGTCCGGGCACTGCCAACCGATGTCACCGTGATGCTCATTGACCACCACCTCGAACTGGTCTGGGCCATCGCCGACACGGTCACCGTCCTTGACCACGGGCAACACCTGGCCACCGGATCCCCCGAGGACCTCCGCGCCAACCAGCGGGTACAGGCCGCCTACCTCGGCGCCAAAGCCCCGCCCGCCGCACCTACTACTACCAGGGCCAACCGGAAGCCGGTACTGCTGCGGGTACGCGGCCTGCGCGTCGGCTACCAAGGTGCGCCCGTCCTCAACGACTTCGACCTCGACGTCGCCGAAGGCGAGGTACTGGCCATCCTCGGGCGCAACGGCGCCGGCAAGACCACCTTGCTCAACACCCTCGCCGGACTACTCACTCCCGTGCCTCCCACACTCATCGACCTCGCCGGCACCCGCCTCGACCTGGCACAACCCCACCGCATCGCCCGCGCCGGTGTCGCCCTCGTTCCCCAGGGCCGCCGCCTGTTCGACCTCAGCGTCGCCGAACACCTCACCGCCGCCGCAGCAGCAGCCGCCGTAGGCGGCACTACGCCGGGACGACGGCCCTGGACCCGCGACGACGTGTTGCGCCTGCTGCCCCCGCTGCGCCACCGCCTGCTTCACCCCGCCGTGCAGCTCTCCGGGGGCGAGCAGCAGATGCTCGCCCTCGCGCGGGCGCTCCTGACCAACCCTCGGCTTCTGCTCCTCGACGAGCCCAGCGAGGGGCTCGCCCCCGCCACCGTCACGCAGCTCGGCCAGATCGTGCAGACCGTTGCCAGGCAGGGGTTCACGGTGCTCATCGCCGAGCAGAACACGGCCTTGGCCGCGCACGTGGCCGACCGGACTGTCCTGCTCGACGGTGACCCCAGCGTCCCGACCACCGCACAGGCCAGCCCATGAGGACGTCCATCGCTGTCCCACCACCGCGGAAGTCAGCCGAGGAGATACGCGCTGACGCCGAACGGCGCATGCAGGTACTGGCTGAGCAGGGAATCGTCACACCCGACGTTCGAGTCCGGGACGAACGCGTCATGCAGCGGGAGGATCACTCGCTCGTCGACAACCGCCTCGGCCGGGCTCGCAGAAACTACCGCGTCGATCGCGGCATCCTGCGCGACTACATCTGGCGCGCACCCACTGGCCGCCGTCGCGGCCGGCGGTGGGCAGTGCCCGGTCCTGTTTGTCACGAGCACCATCTCGCCGTCTCCCCAGCGCAATGCCGGGCCGTCTCTGGTGACCCTCCACTCCTCTGGCTACAGGACGCATACGACATATGACAACCGATTCCGTGACGATCTCCTCAGGTATAGCCGGTACGGCCCTGTCCGCGGTTGAGGCAGTGCTGTTCGACCTCGATGACACGTTGGTTTCCAGCGATGCCATGTGGTACGCCGTCGACGTGGTGTGCCGGTACACCGCGGCCAAGCACGACATCCCCGTCCCAGCCGCGCTCGCCACCGCATACCGCCACACCTTCGAAGCCGCGTGGAAGGGCTTCTCCACGATGCTCGCCCCCCTCGGCTCCGTCCACGCCATACGCCGGTACCCCTGGACGCACGCCCTGGCGGCCGTAGGCATCTCGGCGACCGACGCTGAGCTGGACCATCTGGTCAACGCGCTCCTTGCCCACCAGCTCACGATCACCCGCCCCGACCCCCACCTCCCCGGACTCCTGCGAGCCCTGGCAGACCGGTACCCCCTCGCGGTAGTCAGCAACGCGTCCGCAATCCACGCCGAAGCCAGGCTGGCCAAGGCCGGACTCCTCGACCTCTTCGACGCTGTCATCTGCGGTCTCGACGACCAGGTACTCAAGCCGGACCCTGAGGCTTTCGCTCGCTGCTGCCGGGAACTCGGGGTAGACCCGGGCAGTTGCCTCTACATCGGCGACGACTGGAACAACGACATGATCGGCGCCAGACAAGCAGGGCTACATCCCATCTGGGTGCCACGAAATCCGCAGCCCGTTCCAGCTGGGGAGCCACCGACACCTCTCTACCCCAACATCAATGCGGCCGTGCGAGCCATCCTCCGTGCACCTGCATTCCCGAACCCTCAGCAGACCGCCCACCCCGAGGAATACGACGACCACGCCCGCCCGAACGACAAACGCCCCGGCTGTCGACAAGGTCATGGCACGGCCCACCTTCACCGAAAGCCCTCCGCGTGCGGACGTGGCGCCGAGTCGACGCCGGGCGAGCCCGAAGTATGAGAAAGGATGGAGCAGCTTGCAAACACGGGCGGCGGCGTTGGCGGCGTTGAAGCTTTGGGCCGATTACAACAGCGAGGCTACTCGAAGGCGGCTGATTCGCGCCGCCTACGAAGCCGGCAACACCTTTTCCGCCATATCGAAAGCGGGCGGCGTGGCTCGTACCACAGTGACAAATGACCTGGCCACCACTAGCGCGAGTGCCCGAAGCCGACCGGTCATCAAAGCAGCAGATCGAGTGGCGACAGGTAGGAACACCCTCGTCCCATTGGAGCGGTGGGCCGCTCGGAGGCCACGACAGGTGGTCGTTGCCGCCGCTTGGCGGGCAGGCGTCACGGTCGTTGCCGAGCTGGCGGACGTCATCGGTGTCTCCGAAGCGACCATCTACCTAGATCTCCAAGCAGCGGGGATCAACACATCGGAAGAAACGTCGGCCTCTACCGTCATGACTCGCGCGATCGAGGAGATGCGCCGCAGCGGACGCATGATGAAGGGCCGCGAGATTGTGGAGCAGTACGGATGTTCGGCGGTCTACGCCTACAGGGTGCGGCAGCGTGCACGGGCTGCCCTTGAACAGCATTTGTGATCCGCCAGCTGTAGACGCTTTGCCTGAGCGATCGGGCAACGTTGGGCCTTAGCGGTTGATGAGTCACACTCACAAATTAGAAGGCCGGCTATATCTGGGGAGTTCCAGCGTGGCAAAGAAAGCAATTACGGTTTTGACTGATGACCTCGGCGGCAGCGGGCAGATCGCACCGTGGAATTCGGACTCGACGGGATTACCCACACTATCGACCTGTCGAAGAAGAACGCCGAGATGCTCGACCATTACCTGAACGCAGGTACTCGGGTCGGCCGGGCGGCGTCGATGGTCGTCGGTCCGCGCGGCGGTTCCCGCACATGGATGACAACTCGGATAGCGGCGTCCGCGCCGCCTTTGCGGCCGGGCTCGTACCGATCTGGATCACGCAGCAACCGGCGGCGACCCCGCCCGGACCGCTCGCCGTGCCCCAGTAGCCCGCCGTCGCCGACGCCCTCCGCGACCTACTGCACCTGATGTCACCGACTCTACGACGAAGGAAAGTGCACCTATGACGCCGATTTCCGGCACCGCCGAAGCGGCTCGCCTCGCCACGATCCAGGACATTGAGCGGCTCGCCCGATCGATGGGCAACGCGTTCGCCGGGGCCCCGGACGCCGAGTACCTGATCGCCGATCCGCGGATCCGTCAACCGATCTACAAGCGCGTCGCCTCCGAGACGCTGCACCACGCGGTCGTGCACGGCATGGTGATCTGCACACCGGATCACACCGCCGTAGCCGTCTGGTACCCGGCCACGGCGTTGCCCCTCCCGGACGCCGAGGCCGCAGCCTCCATCGAGCACCTCTGCCCGGGTTTCGCCGACCGGTGGAGATCCCTCGGCGCGGCCCTCGACGAGCGCCGCCCGACGGGAACCGACTGGTGGTACCTGGCCTGCCTCGGTGTGGACCCCGCCTGGCAGAGCAGCGGCATCGGCTCGGCGTTGCTGCGGGAGCGCAACGGCGTCCTGGACGCGGAGGGCAGCGGTGCCTACCTGGTGGCGACGAGCGCCCGTAGCCGGTCCCTGTATCTCAGGCACGGCTACGAGGACATGGGCACGCCGGTCACCCTGCCCGACGGGCCGACCATGTGGCCCATGTGGCGGCAGCCCCAGCCCAGCGGCCGGATGGTCTGAGGCGGTCAAGCGTCGGGGGTAACCCCGCCGGTGCTCGATGATCCGCCGCCCCGCTTTCCCGACAGACGGCGGCCGAGTGAATCCACAGGCGACGAGAGCTACGGCGTTGCGCCTGCCCCACCCCGGCAGTCGCCCACCAACCTGCACCAGCCAGCACCGACCCGTAACGGAGGAAGGCGACCGATGACGGATTCCCCACGACGACAGCTCGTCGAAGTAGCCGGCGGTGTGAAGACGATGTTCGACCCCGGACGCCTGGCCGAGCTGTACCGCGAGCATCGATCGCTGCGGGTGGTTGCGGCGGCGACGCCATGCTCCTACGCCACGGCCCACCGCGTCCTCGTCGCCATGGGAGTCGAGCTACGTCCCAGAGGAGGGTCGTTCGATGCGCGACCGATCAGCGGGAAGAACCAACTCTTGCTGGCATGCATCGCCGCTGGTGCCGCACCCGACCAGATCGCCAAGCAGATGCGAGGAACCGACAGCGGAGTCGCGCTCGCGCTGCGCCAACTGCTCACCGACCTGCACGCCCGCACCCCGGCGCACGCCCTCGCACTGGCCTACCGGCACCTGCCCGCCCACAACCTCCCGTACACCTCCCTGCCGGTCCCGCTCACCGACCCCGAGTTGGACATGTTGCGATCGCTCGCGGCTGGGGAGCCCGACGACGCACTCGACGGGCACCTAGGTACCACCAGCGGCCTCTACGACAAGCTGGGTGTCACCGACAGCGCGGGTACCGTGTGGGCGGCGCTGCGAGCGGGCCTGCTGCCCATCTACTACCACCGCGACGACATACCCGCGACCGCTGAGGCCACAGCGGCAGGCGTGGTCGGTTCCCTCGGAGCCGCCGGAATCCCCGTCCGAAGCGTCGGTTCTCCATGACCCCGACCCCCGACAGCATTGCCCCCTGCCCCGTACACGGCGGGATGACCATCCTCGACGAGACGTTGGGGTGGATGCACCTGCCACCAGGTGTACCAGTCGATGGCACGTCAAACGCTACCGAGTTGGGCGACAACGCGTCCGACCTTGAGGAACTTTCCCCGCGTCCACCGTCTGCCAGGTCCCAACGGTGTGACGCACGGCGCCGACCGGCACCCGAACCCCGAGTGGGAGTCCGGCCAGGCGCCACGTGGTCGGCGGCGGTCGTGCCCGCGCCGCCGCCGACCACCCCTAACCACCAGCCCGGCCAACCCCAATCCGATTCGTCTTCCACCGCCGCCCTCGATTGCCCTCCGGCACCGTCGCTGCGGAAACAGTTTGAGGTGGCACGCGACGCAGTCGCGGCCGGATCCTCAGACCTTGCCCGGGAGATTCTGGGTAAGGCACTCACTCCCGAGCACACGCAGCGGCCGGACCCGGATGCGGCCGACGCCGCGACGCTCTACGCCCACCTGCTGCTGATCGACGAAGGGGACCACGTCGCGGCCGGCACCTGGGCGGCGTACGCGCACAACGCATGCCTGTACCTACATGGCCGAACGGACGAGCGCACCATCGCGGCGGTCCTCACCCACGCTCGGGCTCTCGGCGCGGGCGGCGACGTCGACGACGCGGAAGAGCTGTTCCTCGTCGCAGAAGACGCACTCAGCACAGTCGATCACACCGCCGCCCGGGCGATCATCGTCGGCGTCGAGTTGGCCGAGATGCGTCACCAGAACGCGCTCTGCCCGTCCGGACTCGAACTGATGGGCGACCTGTGCACCACACGCGCCGATCGATACGGCGCACCCGACCCCTTGGCCATCACCCTGCTCGCCCGCCTCGGCGCGATGTATCGCGCCTGCGGACACACCAACCCGGCCGAAACATGTCTCCAGCAGGCCGCCGCCCTCGCCGCGACCGTCGGTGACCTCGCCGCCGCGGTCGGCCTGATCGCGAAGCAGCACGACCCGTACCACCCAGACCTGTGCGCCTACAACCTCGACCCCTCCCACCCGATCCCCGGCGTGCCGAATCTGGCGAACCAGATTCCGCGCCGCCCACAGCGCCACAAGGACAGCCCGGCACCACACGACGTATCGTCGCGACTCCCTCAGGAGCGGTGAGGAATGCGCGAGCGACATGGTCCAGTAGAACCGCGTCTTTCCGTATGTCGGCAGCTGCGCGAGGCGCGAGAGGGTACAGGACACACGCAGACAGCCGTCGCTGAGCTGCTGGGCTGGGGCCAAGCAAAGGTGCAGCGGATCGAGGCCGGGCAGGTCGCGGTGTCGACAACCGATCTGCGCGCGATGCTGGACCTCTACGGCGTCCATGACCAGGAGGCGCGCAGCCAACTGGAGATCAGCGCGCGGAAGGTCCGGCGCCAGCCGTGGGGAACATATCGCGACGTGCTCACCCCCCAGGAGCGGACCTACCTCGGCGGGGAAGGCTCAGCAACGCGACTACGGCACTACGCCCCACTGCTCCTACCGGATCTGCTACGCACCGAGGCATACGCCTGGGCGGCGATCACCTCCTTCACGATCGGACCGCCGGACCACCGGCTGATGCGCCGGAAGCTAGAGGTTGTCCTGGCACGCCAGGAAATACTCGACCGTAACGACCCACCCCACCTGCAGATCGTGCTGGACGAGGCAGCCCTGCACCGGCCAATCGCCGGCACCGACGGCGTAACCGCCACGAGGGCGCAGATGGCCCGCCTGCGTGACCTCGCACGCCGTGACAACATCTCGCTCCAAGTCCTGCCGATGCGCGCGGGGCTGCCAATCGACGAGCCCATTACGGTGCTCGACCTACCCAACGGTGAGCACGTCGCGTACCTACCCCGGCGCTCCCGCGTGACCGTGACCGACAGGGATCAGGTCGACCACTACGACCACGCCTTCGCCGGCCTCGCCGAAGCAGCCATACCCCTGGCCGCGACAGTCACACCCATCTTCACCACCGGCCAAATAGAGAAAACCCCATGACGACAACGGCCGCCGCCGGATCGCCGCGGCCCCGGGGAGATGCCGACGCCGGACTCCACGAGCCGGCGAGAGCGGTGTCGACACCTGATCACCAGACAGGGCCATCGATGGCACGCAGGCGGCTCAGTAGGACGCTGAAGCGGCTTCGCGAAGACCGTCGATACACCATCAACCAGGTCCAACGGGCGATGGAGTGGTCAACATCCAAGGTCGTGAGAATCGAAAGCGGCGCGGTCGGCATCACCGTCAACGACCTACGAGTACTTCTCGCCTACTACGGCCTACACGACGACGAGACCGTCGAGGCTTTGTTGCACCTGTCGCGCGCGTCGAAGCGGCACCACTGGGCTGCCCAGTACCGACCTGTCCTGCCCGCCGCCTACATCGACTTTCTCGGCTACGAAATGGAAGCAACACTCGGGAGCTATTGGGAGCCCCTTTTCATACCCACGTTACTGCAGACCGAGGAATACGCCGAGGTGCTGATCAAGGCCACAGCCGCGCAGCACCTACCGATGCCCGAGGTCGAGGCGCGCGTCCGGCTCAACAACGAACGGCAACGTCGCGTGCTCACCCCCGAGCGAGCGGGCGCTACTCGCATTATCATCGACGAGTCCGCGCTCGTACGGTGTGTCGGCGATGAGGACGTGATGCGCCGACAGTTCGCCCACCTCGACGTGATGATCGAACGCACCCGTGCCGAGATTGTCGTCGCCCCGCTCGCCGTTGGCGCCCACCTGGGCCTGGACAGCTCCTTCTCCATTCTTGAGCACGCCGCATCGGACGACCCGGACATGGTTCACCGGCACGGCGGGCCGCAGGACGCTCTTGAGGTGGAGGACCCGCGCGTGGTGCAGCAGCACAAGGAGACGTTTGACGGCCTGGCGAGCGCCGCAATTCGGGGCGACAACGTCCGACGGCTCCTGGTTAGGCCCGGACAGTAACTCGAACCAACCCACGCCGGTACGTCCTCGCCCCGTACCGCCGACGAGATCCTTGAGTCCCTCGCGGCCTACTACCGACGAATCAACGACTTAGGACACTAACGACGCTAAGTCATTATTTGAGACAGAGGTTGAAACCCGGCCGGACAGGCTCCGGAAAGCGTTCAAGGTGAAAGGATTCGGCGATGAAGCTGCGGATCGCTACCACGCAGCCAACCGCGAGCGTCGACGCCCGCCACAACGGCCGGAAGGTTCGCCACCTGATGCGTCAGGCCGCAGCGGCGCAGGCCAAGTTGCTGCACTTCCCCGAAGGCTTCCTGTCCGGATACGCCAAGGAGCAGATCGCCGACTGGGACGACGTCGACTGGCCCGCGGTCCGAGAGGAACTCGACCAGGTCACCGAACTGGCGGCGGAGCTCGGAATGTGGGTCGTCCTGGGCTCAGCACACCCGTTGACACCCCCGCATCGCCCACACAACAGCCTCTACGTGATCTCCGACCAGGGCCGCGTCGTGGCGCGGTACGACAAGCGGTTCTGCTCGAACACCGAGATCACCAGCTTCTACAGCCCCGGCTTCGAACCGGTGGTGTTCGACGTCGACGGCTTCCGATTCGGTTGTGCCATCTGCATCGAGGTCAACTTTCCGCAACTGTTCGCCGAGTACGAACAGCTCGGCGTGGACTGCCTGCTGCTGTCGGCGTGGCCCGTCGATTCGATCTTCTTCACCAAAGCTCAGGCTCATGCCGCGATCAACAACTACTGGCTGAGCGTCTCGGTCCCATCGCAGAGTGCGCACCTGATGCGGTCGGCGGTCATCGGCCCTGAGGGCAGCAGCCTCGCCTCCGTTGACGCCCCAGCCGAGATGGTTGTCGTGACCCTGGACCGAGACGCTCCCGAGTTTCATATCGCTCTCGACCTCGCCCGTCCGTGGCGCGCTACGGCCAACCAGGGTGATATCTACCGCAGCCGGCGTGTTGACGATCCCCGCAGTGCCGACCACACGTGTGTGTAGTGCACGGACAGGTATAGGCGTGCACTAATTAGCAGAACCAATGCCGGGTCGCCTCGTCGGTCTGGAGCCAGAGGCGGACCGCCCGCGCGGGCGCGTCGAGGAGCAACTGGCCGTCGACCTCCAGACCGACGGCCACGCCGGCCAGGACAGAGCCCGAGCGGCGGGTTTCCGACAGGGTGAACGTTGCCTGCTGGGCACTGGAACGCTTAACTCAGCCGAAGCGGCTGGCGGATTTGCGCGGTCCGGCTTCCCAGTTACGAGGAACCGCGCCGTGATTACCCACGGCTGGCCGGGTTCAGGTAGAGACCAAATTCGGTTGTTGTTGACGATCGTCCTGGTGGCGAGCGCGAGTGCGGCAAGTCCGAATCCCTGGAGTTCGGCGGCGGGACCGGTGTTTGCGGAATCTGAGGTCGGACCCGCCGCCAGCCGACGACCGTACTACATCTGTCGAGTCGAGTCGAAAAGCTTTCCGGCCAGCCGTGATTCCGGATTGGCGACGTGTCAATGCCTGCCTATGGGAACCGTCCGTTACTCGCTCCCTGGCCCTGACCACCCCGTGGCCTCACAGTCCCCGAGATGGATCAGATCGCCACCGTACCGACCCGCGTCTGGCTCCTAATGGAAAGGCGTCCTGGCGGGATGCAGACTGGGATCGATCCGTCGACCGCCGCCGTCGCTGAGGCAGCAGCCGACCTTGTTGACGCGTCGACCCGCTCTACCCAACGGTCACCCATGACCAGCACGATCAGGCCCGGCCGCACGAGCGTCGCGTAATTGGTCAGGGGTGCCGCCACGGCCCCACGGGCGTCGCGGCACGGCCCCACAGCGTGCCGGTCGGGACCTGAACAAGGCGATTCGGCAATGGTCGTTCAAAAACGGGCACGACGTCTCGAAACGCGGCCGGATTCCGGCATCGGGGGTGGGGGTGTACCGCAGCCCTTGAACCGACTGAACGCGGGCGGCTTGTTCGGGGCCTCGGCACAGGGCGCACGGATGATGCACCCTTTATGAGGTGTTGAGGAGTTCGAGGGCGCCGGTGGCTTGGCGTTGAATCGCGTCGATGGTGCCTTGTTCTGGGCCGGTTTGGTCGGTGGTGATGGTGGTTTGGTGGAGCAGGGCTTCTGCTGCCCAGATTCGGTGCCAGGCGAGTGCCCAGGTTTCGGCGGGTAGTCCGGCGCGGTTGGTGAGGGCGTGGGGGTTGCCGCCAGCTTGGACGTAGCGGGTGAGGAGCCGCCGTAGTCGTGGTGGGTCGGCTGGGTTGCGGGTGCCGTGCCAGGTGGCGAGGTCGAGGATTCCGGGGCCGTTGAAGGCTTTGGCGACGTCGAGGAGGTGCCAGCCGTGGTCGGTGATGTGCAGTGAGGTCGGATGTAGTTCGGAGTGGCAGATGCCGAAGGGCGCCAGGTCGGCACCGGCTGCGCGGGTGGGGGCAATGGAGTTCAGGGCGTGAAAGAGTTGGGCGAGCTTGCGGGCATCGGTGAGTCGTCCGTTGTCGCGCAGGTGGTGTATGTGGCCCAGGCTTCGTGCCGGTAGCGCGCGAAGGGTGGTCTCGTCGAGGGTCGCGAGCCCGGGTGCGGGATCGAGGTTGTGCAACCTCGCTGCGGCGATAGCGGCGTCGTCCTCGTTGGCTTCGCGGGTTGCCGGGCCGAGGTCCTCGATGAGCATGCCGAGGGTGTTCTCGATCGTGGCGGAGCCGCGAACCCGTGGCACCGGGACACCGTGCGCGGCTAGGTATCTCAGTGTGCGGTCCTCGTTGGCGAACGGGCCGGCGGCGTATTTGAAGACCAGGGTCGCGCCGCCGGTCAGATGCAGGCGTTCGACGCCGCTGAGCTGCCAGACCCGGATCCATTCGCGGCGGACGACGTCGAAACCGGCGTTGTCGGTAAGAGCGGCCAGGAGCGCGGTCACGACATAATCGGCGATCACCGTCCCGGCTCCTGCATCCTGGTGCGGGCGGTCGCGGCGGTCTGGTCGATCAGGTCCAGAACGTATCCGAGCTGGTCGCTCATGCCAGTAGGCACCAGACCGGTCGCGGCCTGATGGAAGCCGTGGAAGTGCGGCAGGAGCCGGAGGAGACCGGGCCGGGCGGTGAAGAAGGCGTCCGGGTCCCCGCTGGCACGGGCGCGGCGTATCAGCGAGGCGAGAGCGACGATCTTGTCAGCGGTCGACGCGAGCAGAACGGGCCGGTCGTCGGTGCTGATCGGCGGGTTGGGCTGGTCGAGGGCGTGGTGCTCGACCTGCAACGCGCGGATGATCCGGGGCACTTCCGGGCCGTAGCGGGCGGTGAGGATGGTGTCGAGGTCCAGCTCGGGTGGGACGAATTCCGGGGCGTCGTGCAGGAGCGCGGCAGCGACCAGCTCCGGCGGCACACCGGGTAGGTGGCGGGCGAGGGTGACCGCGACCCGGACGGCGTGCACGAGCGCCGGCCGTTCATCGATGATCTGTCCGGTGCACCAGGTTCGGGCGTCGGTGAGGGCTTGGCGGACGAGTGGATGACGCGGCGCGGCGAGAACGGTCACTGTCGGCGCCCTTTCTGGCCCTAGCATGGGCGGGTGGATGCTCCGCTGCCCGAGTGGTCCGAGCACACCTGCGGGGTGTGCCCGGCGCAGGAGTTGGGGCCGGGCCGGTTCGACGTCGTCGACCGGCCAGGTCCGGAATTCGCCTACAACCGGGCGGCGGGATGGCGGGTCGACCCGGACGGGAATCCGGTCTGCGTGCACCCGTACCGCGTCGGGATGCCGCCGGGCCGGTACGCCTCGGCCGGTGTTCCGCTGCCGGATCTGAGCGCGGCGATGCCGGCGCCTACTCCGGCGGCGTTGGAGTTGCCGACCGAGTTGGACGACTTGGAGGGGTGGTTGGTCGCCACGCTGCGGGTCGCGGCGCCGGAGCAGATGTTCACGGCGGTCGCGCGGGCGGAACGGCAGGCCGGTGAGCGGTTCGCACCCGGCGTGGTCGTGAAGGCCCTACGCCGGGTGCTCTCCATCGAACTCGCCAACCGGTAGGTCAGACCGCCGCGGCGACGGGCTCGTCGAAGGTGATGGTGTGGCTGCGCCCACCGCGGCCGAAGCCCGCGGGACCCAGGTGGGTGTCGAGGATCGCCAGCCGGCGGCTGACCTCGGCCGCGTCGAGCCAGTACCGCAGCGGCTGATCGCCCCAGCCGGCCGCCGCGTAGTAGTCGTCGGTGATGCAGCCCCGGGTGTAGCCGAAGTCCTCCAGCTCGGTGGCGTGCGGGAACACCACCCGCAGCTCGGCCTGCATCCGGCTCATCAGGGTGAACTGCGCGAGGACCGCGTGGACCATCTCGTCCACCGGGGCCGGGACCAGCAGTTCCGCCTTCTCCTCGTCACCGCCGGTCAGCTCGTACACCGCCGCCTTCAGCGCGAGGACCCGCAGCGCCTCCACCAGCAGCGGCCCCGCGTCCCGGTCCAGCGACCACTCGCTCACCGTGGGGTAGCCGGTGAACGTGGCCCAGCAGGTCGAGTACCGCATCGAGGAACCGTTGAGCCGCTCCCAGCCGGAGTGCTCCCGCATCGCGTCCAGGATCTGTGCCGCCCGCTGGCCGACCGCCTCCGGTGCCGGCATCTGCGTCGTCGTCGCCGTCATGGCCTGTCCCTTCCCGTACGTTGGGGGTGAGAGCGCGGCGGCCGAGCACCCTTCTGCGTCGACCACCGCAACCGTTACCCATGACGGTATGGACGGTGACGGGCATCGATACAGAGTGTGTTGTGGGCCGCTGACGCGCAGGCTTCACACGGGGTGTGAACGCGGCGAAACACTTCGATCGGCGCCCGGTTGGCCATACCCTGACAGGGTGGCCGAGGCGAACATCCTGCTCGATGCCCTCCTCGAACGCGCCGGCCTGTCCCACGCCGGCCTGGCCAAGCAGCTCAACACCCTCGACAGCGGACTGCGCTACGACCACGCCTCCGTCGCCCGATGGATCCGCGACCACGCCATCCCCCGCGACCCAGTACCGGTGATGATCTGCCGCATCCTCGGCGACCGGCTCGGCACCCCCCTGACACCGACGGACATCGGCATGACCCAGGACCGGGCCGGCACCGACCCGCGCGGCCTGCCGCAAGTCGTGGACAGGGCTGCCGCGCTGTGGCGCAGCGACCAGAAGGGCCACACGCCCCGGTCGACCGTCACCGGGCCGCAGGCGATCGCGCCAGTGTGGGAGTGGGAGAACCCACCCGAGGACGACGACGTGTCGCACCTCGGGCAACGGCGGGTCGACCCCGCCGACGTCGCCCGGCTACGACACGCCCGAGCCCGCTACCAGGAAATGTACCGGCGCGTCGGTGGCGTACCCGTCAAGGCCCGCATCGTCGCCACCCTCACCGGGCAGGCCGCACCGCTGCTACGCGCCGCCTACGACAACACCCGGGGCCGCGAGCTGTACCGGGCCGTGGGCGGACTCGCCGCCCTGGCCGGGGTCTGCGCCTACGACGCCGACCAACAACCCCTGGCACAACGCCATCTACTGACCGCCCTGCGGCTGGCCAAAGCCTCCGGCGACCGGGCATTCGGCGCCTACGTCGTCGCGCTCATGGCCAACCAAGCCCTCTACCTCGACGAGTACCGGCTCGTGGTGCAGTACGCCCAAGCCGGCATCCGGGCCGCCGGCACCGTCATCTCCCCGGCCCTGACCGCGGACCTGCACGCCCTCGCCGGGAAGGCGTACGCGCGCATGGGCGACGCGACCGGCAGCCACCAGCACCTCCGGCACGCCGAGACCCTCGCCGGACGCATCCTCCACAGCGGGAGCCCGGCCGAGGTGTCCTACGTCCAACCCGGCCTGGTCGAAACCCAGGTCGCCGAGGCCCTACGCCGGCTCGGCGACCTCACCGCCGCACAAACCTACGCCGAGGAATCCGTACGGACCGGCACCACCACCCACCTACGCGGACAGGTCCACCGGTACGCGGGACTGTCACTCATCCTCACCGCACGAGGCGACCTCGACCGCAGCGCGCAGACAGCCGCCCAGATGCTCGACCGGGTCACCGGCATGGAATCCGGACGCCTGCACGACCGGGTAACCCAGGTCATCTCCGCCCTACGACCCCACGCGGCCCACCCCGCAGTCGCCGACCTCCTCGAACGCGCCCAACCGCACCTACCACCGATAGGAACCTGATGCGCTGGAAAGTTCACTCCGAACGAGACCTCTACCGCGACCAGTGGGTCCACGTCGCCAGCGCCGACGTGGAGCTACCCGACGGCCGACACCTCGACCACCGCATCATCCGCACCGCGGCACCCGGAGCCGGCCTCGCCGTCGTCACCGACAACAAGGTCCTCCTCATGTGGCGGCACCGGTTCGTTACCGACACGTGGGGCTGGGAAATTCCCCACGGCAGCATCCGCCCCGGCGAAGACCCCGCCGACGCCGCCGCCCGCGAAGCCGAAGAGGAAACCGGCTGGCGACCCGAACGACCGATCCACCCACTCGTCTACAGCCAACCCTCACCCGGCCTCATGACCAGCGAACACCACATCTTCAAAGCCAACGCCGCCACATACATCGGCCCACCCAAGGACGGCTTCGAAAGCGACAAAGTCGAATGGGTACCCGTCGCCGACATCCCGGAACTCATCAACAAAAAGCAGATCGTCGCCGGCACAACCCTCGTCGCGCTGCTCTACCTACTCACCACCCAGACAACGGCCGGATGAGAGGCATTTCGACAGCCGGACGACACGGATGAACCTCGCTGCGATGGCTACCGGTTTCCTGGCTGTGCTGGATCAGATCACTCGTCAGCGTGCCGGACTGGCCGAGGCTCTGTTGTCGATGACCGATAGGCACCGGCACCTACTGGCCCTGATACCAGGTATGCACGGCGGCTTGGTTTTCGCTTCCCCAAGGGGGTTCTGCCCGTATCGTCGCCAGGCGTTCGGTGGCATGGTCGTCGTTGTCTCGGGTCAGGTCAGTGGAGTCGAAGAACGCCACGTCGATGTCCCTGGCCTAGGAGAAGTCGAATCCGTGCCCGTGATCCCACACCACGTCTCTCCCTCAGTGCGGACCGGCAAGGCCGTCGACACGGTAGGCAAGCGGGTAGCGGCACTGCCACGACGACACGCCGCAATTCGGACACGTGATCAACGAGCCGGTGCGCCGGCCGGTGGCCGCCACGCCACGTGCCCGACTGGGATCAGCTCACCGAACTCAACCGACCCGCTGGGCCAGCACCTGACCCGACCAGGACCCGGACCGGAAGGTCTGGGTGGACGTGAACCCGTGGCGCTCGTAGAAGGCCACCAACTCGCCACCGCCGCCCGCCCAGCAGTCGACCCGCAGGAGGCCTACACCGGCTCGCCGGGTCTCCTGCACGGCGTGCGCCAGCAGGGCCGACCCGAGGTGCCGACCGGCGAATCGCCGGTCGGAGACCAGGAGACGGACGTAGCGCTCCGGTTCTCCCGCAGGCGTGATCGGTGCCCGCCGGGTCCGGACTGGAGTCCAGGACCAGAGCCGCGGCCGGCATCCCATCGAACTCCGCGATGTACGGGAGGTTCTCGGTCATGTAACGAGCGACCAGCTCGGGCCCTCCGGGCTTCTCGGAGAACAGTGTCGTGCCCCACTGCTCGGTGTTGCCGCGATCGTTCATCCAGAGCACCGCTGAGTCGAGCATGGCCAGTACGGCGGGCGCGTCGGCCGGGCCGCCGCGTCTGATGCGTACGCCGCAGGTGGTGTTCTCCATGCCAGAACTCTAATGACGTGTCCGGGTGCTCCGTCATCAGCGCTGATGATTCCATGCAGGCACCGGGCTGACCGGGCAACTGGCGTTCCTGCTCCGGCTGCGGCACGGTGGCCCGCGCCTCTTCCACCCCGATCCGGTTGTCGCGCCGCCACGGGCCGGCGTCGCGCTCAGCGCGGTTCCGGTCGCCGTACCGGCAATGCTCGGCTCGGTACTGGCCGGCGGGGCTGGCCCACTCTGACCGTGCCGTGCCGAGGGGCGGCCGCCTCGAACCGCGCCCGTCCTGACCGGGGCGTCAGCGTCCCGGCTGCCGCTCGGGCAACAGTGGGGCCAGACCGTCGAGCAGGCGTTGCAGGCCGAACTCGAAGAGGCTGTCGAAATTCAGGTCGACGTCGCGCCGGCCGGCGGTGCTGGCGAGCAGGCGAAACGAGCCGGCGGCGAACATCGCGGCGAGGGACTCGCGGCGGGCCCGCACCTATTCCTCGTCGGTGACTCCGGTGTCCTGTTCGACCTCGGCCTCGCGTTCCAGGTTCACCGCCAGTCCCCCGTCCGTCGCCCCGCAACACCCTGATCGGCCACGGGGTCGCGCTGCTCGCCGGTTACGGACTACTCACGACGTGCGGCCTGGCGGATACACCGTCGGTGCTCCAGACCGGTGTGACACCGGCCCGGATCCTCGCCGGTACGGGCTCGGTGGCGGTCACCGCACTGGTTCTGGTGCTGTTGAAGGCCAATCACCCCCCGGCCGGCGCGACCACGCTGATCGTCAGTCTCGGCCTGCTGCGTACGGAGACACAACTGCTCGTCGTCGCCGGGGCGGTGCTCTTACTCACCGTGGTCGACTGGCTGTTCAACCGGGTTACAGCCAGACCCATGCCGTTCTGGGGAGCATCGTCCGGTCACCGAGCCGTTTGATCGGTGCCCAACCGGGTACCGCCTCCAGTCGCGCGCACGCTGCCTGAACTGACCGGAGACCGTGGCGCCTCTTGATCGCATCGCCAATCCCTAGGGCCCCGAAGGCTGCGACCGTCGCAGCCCGGCCGATGACTCCCCTGCCGTACGACCCAAAAGCTGCGTCAGGCGACCGACACGCGAAACGGTCCCATACCCGTGCCAGTCAGCGGATACGCCGCTACGGCCGTACGTCGGTCCGGGCATCCCCGCAGTCGTCCGGACGCTTCGGCACGGCCGTGACGGGCGCCCCGGTGAGCCGGGGTTGAGGCGCCCGGCCGGGCGGCGATGGCGGCTCCGCTCCGGGGTCCGATGGCTCCGGTAGGGGTAGCGTCCGGGGCTGACCCGGGAGAAGCAGCACCGGCGTACCGTTGTGGCGCGTGCCTCGACGGGCGCGGCGAGTTTGTAGGTCACTTCGTCCGCCCCTGACGGTGACCTGGATTCGGTCACCTCGCCAGAAACGCCTGCGTAGGTCCGCAGCGTGCGGCAAACGTCTGGGGTTCTCTCGCTGCGAGCTCGAACGCCGCGAGTGCTCGGCTGCCCCTGCTTCCAGGTCGCCGCGAGCCGGGTCCGTCCGCCCGGAGACCTCGACGCCCTCATGAGCCTGCGCACGGATTCATCGCATAGGTCCGTCATTAGAACGCCGGCATGAAAGTGCTTCGGCCGCACTCTCATTCACACTCAAGTCCCGCGCCCACATCTTGGTTCCGTGGAATTTCCACCGCCCCGCTTTTGGTGACCGATGGACACGTCCCGTTGCCCATCACCAAGATAAAGGCATTTGTCATGGTAAATGCCCACGGCGCCGGATCGTCGCCCGTAACCTTGGCGACAGGCGCGTGATTGAATTTGACGAATCTTTGTACCGTGTACTTACCGCGCGGGTGGGAGTTCCTCTCCGACTGTCGGCAGCTAATTCGCTCCCGTTGACAGGAGGCTGCATGTCAATCAAAGTGATCGTTCGGTTCGTCTGTGTCTGGGTCCTGTCCATCCCGTTGCTGGCCGTCGGGACGCCGGCGTCAGCAACCCCGGAGGGGCCGACTCGAGGGGTCGCCACTTTTCAGGGGACAGTGATTGATCTGAAGGACGGCTGGTGGGGTGCGCAGTCGTGTGTGGTGTGGGCGGGCCGGAGGGCGGAGTGTTTCGCGACGCATGAGGAGGCTGACGTGCTGTTGGGGTACAGCCGCCAGGCTGATGCCCTATACCAGGAGGGGGCGCGGTCGTCTGGTGGTGCGGGTTCACTTGCTGTTCCCGCGTGCGCGAGTGGATGGCTGTGTCTGTATGAGCACGCGAATGGCGGGGGCCGGAGGCTGATTTTCAGCGACGAGTACTGGCATTACCTCTCGGAGTGGGGGTTTGACAGACAGACGTCCTCGTGGCGGAACAATCAGGGCTCGGCGGACGTCGGGCACCTGTCGCTCTACAACAGTGGTTCGGTTTACAACTGTGGGTCGAGGTCGTACGCGAATTCGATGGGGAGTGCTAACGATCAGGCGTACGCCGTGTGGGGCTGACCGCGGAATGGGGCGGGGGGCGGCCCGGTGATCGGGTCGCCTCCTGTTTCGGCGCGGCGGTGGTGTGCTCATGGGATGTCCGGGACCCAGTCGGCGGTGACGTAGGTGTCGAAGTCGACCACGGCTGGTGCTTCCACGTTGAGTCTGCCGGTGTCCGTCAGGAGCATCTGTTCCTGGGCGAGGAGTATGCCGGTGTGTCGGTCGATGATGAGGGTGTATCGGGTCGGTAGGCCGCTGACGTCGGAGGTGACGAAAAACGCTTCGCCGCTGCGGTCGGCTCGGTCTGTCGTGATTCCGGCGTATTGAAGGTCGGGCAGCCGGGCGAGGACCAGTAGGACGGCGGCTCGTTCGGACGGGTCTAGGACACGTTCCTTGAAGAGGTCGGTGATGGCGAGGAGGGTTTGCGCCGACTCGTCTGTTCCTTTGTTGATCTCCCTTAGCCACTTCTCCAGCTGCGGCACTTCGGTCGGTGGGCGGCCCGCCCACAGTCGCTGGTAGCCGCCGGGCGGGTAGGTTTCGGCGACAGGAGTGTTGCCCCGGCTGAGGGCACGCTGGTCCTTCCAGTCCCGCCGATCGTCGGCGTCGGCGAAAATCGGCGTTCCTTGGCGGCGGATACTACGTCCGGAGTTGTCGGCCCTCAGCCAGGTTTCGGTGTCGGTCGGTACCACCGCCGAGGTGATCCGGCGCCCGTCGATTTGACTGTTGAGGTTCCAGCTGACGATGCGTAGGTGTTCGACCAGCGAGTCCGGGCCGCCCGGGCTGGCGCCCGCGGCGGTGGATCGAGTGGAATCGGCGATCTGTTCGAGCAGGGGTGCGGCGGCGACCGGTTGCTCGGGTGCGTGGTAGGTGAGCGGAGGCGGTGTCACGTCGTGCGCGGGTGCCGGATTCGGGATCATGGTGAGCGTGGCGATGACGGCGATCGTGGCTGAGACTCCACCGACGGCGATGCGCCATACCCAAGTCCACCGGGGCGGTGTGGCGGGCGCCGGGCGTGGTTGGTCAGGCGTGCTGAGGATCCGCGCCAGGGTCGCCGCCGCGATCTCCGAGTTCGGTTGCCATTCCTCTTCGGACCTGGCGAGTGCCGGGCCCCAGTGGGCGCGGAGATCTCGAGCCGCCTTGTCGATCACCATTCTCTCCCTCCGACAAGTTCGATAAGTGGGTGTCTGTCGTGGTCTGCGCCGCGCGAGTGGCGCAGGGCCTGATCCCTGAGCCGCTTCACTCGCATCGTCATCGCTAGACGGCTACAGCCCATGACCTTGGCTGCCTCTGTCTGCGTCAGATCACAGTGAACCAACAGGAAGATCGTGATTCGGTCTTGTTCGGGCAATTTGGCGAGAGCGTCGTCGAAGCGCATGCCTCGGACGACCCGCTCGGCGTGGTCAGGTGTTGTCTGAGCGACAAGAGGGGGGCCGTGTTCGGCGACGTACCCGTTCTGGGTCCTCTTTGCTCTCACACGGTTGCTGACGTGGTTGGACGCCACCTTAAGGAGCCATGGAAGCGGATTCTCCCGGTCCCGTACCGTGTCACGCTTGTTCCAGGCGAGAAGGAACACATCGGCGGCCACGTCCTCGACGTCCAGGCCAACACTCTTGTAGCCCACGAAACGGCAGATCGTGCTGTAGTGACGCCCGAACATTTCGGTGAACCAAATTTGATCATCCATGCATCCCTCCACCTGGATATGTCGCCAGACCCCGGGAACGTCACGCCCGATCGACCAGGGTCCACGAGTTCATCCGAACGGGTACGCGAACGCTGCCCTGTCCGCGTCGACCTCCGTCGTCACAGGGAGGTACGAACGGCCGGTAGACCCACCCAGGTGTCACGCCGCGGATCATTCAGGACACCGCGGCCGGATGTCGTCAATGCCCGACGTCGACGAGCCCGGCATCCGTCACCTGCAGCCCGACGGCCGATCCACCCACACTCGGCAAATTTATGCATCGTCGTAGGCCGATGAACACCACGGGCTCTGCCTCGGGCAACCATGGTCGTGAGCTGCTTGAACTCATCCTCACTGCCAGCAGTGAGGAGTTTCGGTCGATCACGGATCCGCAGGCATCTCACGCTTCGGGACATCACGCTCGAGAGCCCGTGACAATCCGCGCTGCCCGCGAAATATATGGGTGGAGACACCGACCGTCGCGGCAGCGCATGAGGGCCGACGGTCCACATGCTCTGCGGATCGTGCCCGAACCACGGCACAACCGCGCCGAGAATGGCCAGCCACTCCATCGGTAGTGGCGCCCCCTCATCGGCCCGCCCTGACTCGTGCCGGAGACCTCACCCGACCCACCCGAACCCGTCAAACGAGGCACGACAGGGGCACCACCCAGAAACTCCTCGAACGCGCCGCTGGGGACCAGCGGACCGCGTTACGCAGGCGCCGACAGTCGCGCCCCGTCCGGATCCTGCCGATCCTCCGGCCTATCTCCGGGCGCCCGCACTCCGGCCTTCAGGGCCGACCCCGACCATCCTCACCTCCGATAGGGAGCACAGTGCCGAAGCACCACACCCCGAACCGTGTCCGAGTCTGGACACGCCGCACCATGCGATACGGATTTCCGGTCTTTTTTCCCGCGTCAGCGGTCGTCTCCACCTTCCTCGCGTCGCTCAACCACGGCCCCATCCGGGTGTACTGGGGCCTCGGAGCTATCGCCGCGACGACAGGGACGGCCATCTTCGGTGTGTTCAAGGAACGGCAGGCCAGCGCCGCCGGCGACGCGGCCGCCCGGGCACGGGCCCAACTCGCCTCTGGCCTCAACCGCGCCGGCGCTCCCCTGCTGAACGCACTCGGGAAGGTCACCACCGCGAAGACCGAGCAGGAACTACGAGCCGCGGTCGATGTCCTGACCACCCGAGTCGTCGACATCGGTCATTCCCAGTGCGGACGGCACAACCAACCACGCGCCAACCTCCGCTGCGTCTACTACACCTACAACCACGACCGCCTCGAACGCGTCGTGTACGTCGGACGTCAAACCAACACCGCACCACGCCGCCACTTCACCAACGGAGCGAGCGCCCACGACAACGAGGCCATCCGACTCACCCTCAGCGAGGATGTCCTGGTCGTCGACGACCTCCACCAAACCCCACCACCCCACTTCAACGACGCCAAGGGACGCAGCTACCGCTCCTTCATCGCAGTACCCGTACGCGCCGGCGAGACCAGCTACGGCCTCCTCACCCTGGACTCCGACCTACCCCACTCCCTCACCGACGTCGACAAAGGCCACATGGTCCTCCTCGCCGCCGTCCTCGCCGCCGGGCTCGCCCACCAGGAAACCGCCGGAGCGGTCACCAACATCCCCACGCCATAAGCAACCAGCGACAACGGGTCACCACCCGCCGAGAAGCCGAAAGGCTGAATACCATGCCACCCCACCATCCCCACACCCCCGCGACCGTTCGGCACGTACCCCTCCTCTCCGACGACGGACACCGCTTCCTCAACGGCGACCTCACCGCCGCCGACTACCTCGAAACCGCCCGACGCGCCGCCATCGAACAAACCCGCCGCGAAATCGCACCCCACCTCCGACGAGCCACCCTCACCTCCCTCGTCACCTCCATCACCACCGTCGCCATCTTCTGGACCGGAGGCGCGGTACTCCTCATCGCCCACCACGCCACCCACGCCGCCACCGCACTCAGCACAGGAACCATTGCCGCAATCCTCGGGCTACTCGCCCGACACCGACTCAACCGAGAATCCTGAACCCGCCAGACCCCCCACCCAGGCCAACCGTCACAAACTCCCGCCGACGGGAGAGTCCCCGCAGGTACGAGGAGGATTCAGACCAGGCCGCCCCTTGGCGGCGACGCCATCTGAAACGAGCCGAGGTGGTAGACCATCGGAAGATTCATCGACAAGTGAGCCATCTCGTCCCTGGGCGGGCCACCAATCGCGAAGCCCAAAATCCGTCTGCGGTGACTACACGTCGTCTGGCATCATCGATTGAAGCCGCTCACCCACCGGCCGGCGATGCACGGTCGGGATCACGCCGTCTCGCAGGTGGTAGATGAGCCTCTCCTCATGGCCGATCACGTGGGCCAAGGCCGCTGCGAGTCCTGCCGCTGCCGGCTCTACCGCTAGCGCCCGCATGATGGCGAGGTAGTCCTCGTCTCGCATCTCGTTGCCACGGAGGTGCCGTAGTGCGTCGGCTGCCTCGTGAAGTAAACGATCTGCTTCGCCAACGCACGGGTTGGTTTCGATTTCAAAGTCGAAGTCTTCCCACCCGTCTACGGAGGTCGGAAGAGTCGCGTCCGGGCGCTTCCTCACGCTGTCGAGGCCGCGCACGTTGGGGTGTGCTCGGATCTCCAGGGCGATCGCTGGCGTCAGGTGTTGGAGCGTGGCCGCTGTCCTCCGTGCCGTGGGTGTTCCTCCCAAGGCGTCGCGTAACCCTTCCGCTACCGCCGCCCGCTGGTCGTCGCCGGTGTTGGCGAACCGTAGGAGGTACTTTGTGATCAATGGAAGGTCCGGCGGGTCCGGCTCGCCCAGGACCTTCATGGCCTCCGCGATCAGCCGGTCGCGCCATCTGGGGTAGGAACGCGCCATACCGTCGTCAATGATGTCCAGCGCGAGGCGCGGGCCGACCGGTGCGACGCCGCCGAGCCGGTCGTCGGCCGTCGCATCGATTGTCTCAACGAGCTCGACCAAGGCTTGGTGCTGATGCCGTTGAGGGGTTGAGAAGAGCTGGCCGGCGGCGAACAGCCAGGTGTTACGCCAGTACGGACTGGCGGCGGCCACCCGCACGCGGTCCAGAATGTCGTCCAGCGGTCCAGTGGTCAGGTGCATGGCGGCCATGAGTTCTTGCAGGGACCTCACATCGAAGCCGTAGCCGTCCGCGCCTCGGGGCACGATCAGCACCAGCCGCTTGGTAGCCGCGTCGAAGATGTTCGACAGCAGGCCCGCGTCCTTGCCGGACGGTTTGAAGCCGGCTTCGGTGAGGACTTGCCATGCGATGCGCCGCAGCTCCTCGGGGGTGAGCGTGGCGTAGGACCGGTCGCTGGATTCGCTGCGCACCTGCAGTTCGAATCCGACCCGTTCGTGTAGCTGTTGGATCTGCTGGCCGTAATCCTGAAGCATCTTGTGTAGTCCAGCTGGCTTGTCGCGCTCTCGCTTGAACACTGTGTCGTAGTAGCCCCGAAACAGGCTGTAGCGATCCGGGGCCAGCTGTCCGGCTCCGTCGATGATGATGGTCAGGATCAGGACTTGCAGCGGGGTGCGCAGCAGGTGCTGTAGAGATTCATCTTCCGCAGCCTTGACCAGACGGGCGTGCACTCTCTCGATCCGGTCGGTGTCCGTACGAAGGCGGACCCTGGTCGCGAGCTTCCCGTAGCGAACGGCCTCTGCGAGTTCAAGATAATCCAGGTCGACCCGTTCGAACTGCGCGGGCGCGATTTTCTCTGTGTAACCCACCGGCCGAGTGGTCAGAATGACGAGCACATCGCACTTGTCCGCGTCGACGTCATTGACGAACTCGGTCACCCGCTCGATCAGGCGCTTTCGCACGGTGGGCTCGGTGACCTCATCGAGCCCGTCAAGGACAAGCAACCACGGCCACTTCTGCCTCCATTCCTTGAGGGCCCACGCCGTCACAATTCCCGTGTCGGACCTGCGGGACACCTTATGTGCGATCCATCGCAGCAGGGTGGAGTCGTCGTTGAGCCCTCCCTCCTGGACATACTGCGCCAGGTCGATGCGCACCGGCCAGCGGCGGTTCCTTGGCAGCTCACGGGCGAAACGCCTCAGAGCGGTTTTGGTGCCCTCGATGATCTCGCGGTGGCCGTCTCCAAGGTTGTCAGCGTCGCGCAGCAGGGCTGCACGGAACACCTGGACGAGGAACTTGGAGATCGTCGTCTTACCGTTACCCGGTGCCCCGGTAATGATCAGATGTCGAGGGGCCGCCTGGGTCGTTATACCGGGCGCGAGGACGTGTTCCGCGCGATCGAGAACATATTTGATCACGCTCGTGTGCCGCGTCCCGGAGTCGAAGCTGACCGGTAAGTCGATCGCTATTTCATGAACGGGAATTCCATTGCCGTCACCGCTTCCCGCCTCATCGAAGTAGATGAATCCCTCGCCTGCCAGCGCAGTCTTCGCGTGCTCACGAAGCGCGGCTTCGAGATTGTCGGTCGAGATGTTGTCGCTGAGCTGCCTCAAAACAGTGAAGGCATCTCCGGCAGTAAGGAACGCCGGAAACGCACTGCGGATTCCCGGGTAGACCTTGAGGAGGGTCTGAATCTGGTTGCCGTCCCACACGCGTACCTTCGCGATCGACTTCACCCTATTCAGGCGCTTGATCCGGGCGCTCGTGGCCTCCCCGTCGATATCCCGCGTGCCATCATTGAGATGGTCCAGATAATCTTTGATGTGGGTATTTATTGTGTCATGCCCGCCGACCACAGGGAACGGCGTGAGGATCACGTTCGTAATGAAGATCAAAAAGCCGGGGATATCCCTGCGATCGCCCTTGAAATTAGCCCAGGCATCGAGCTCCTTACGGATTTGTCCCCAAAGCCAAGCCGCGTTTTCCGGGTGTCCACCGGTCACGGACGCCTTATGTTTCACCTGGATGACGGTGTAGCCGTCCCACACTTCGCCAGGCTGATCCTCGACTGGCTTCCAGACGAGCTGACCCCGGTAGTACAGATCACGCCCGCCGTCACGCCCTGCGCCCATCACCTGGACGCCAGGGCCGAAAGCCGCGACTGCAAGGCTGGCCGCGAGATCTTGGAAGCCTGTAGGGCCTAGCTGCTCCAGGTTGTCACTCAACCCGCACCTTCTCGACCACGATCGCATCCATGCCAGGCCGACAACGACCCGGAGGACATAGCCTACGCACACGAGTTCCACCCGGTGTGCCCAGAGCCGTCCGCCGGAAGCCGAGCCTTTCCTCTGCGGCTGTTTGCTCGGAGCCGGGGTCGTCCGGCGAGTCGCTGCCGGAATTCCGTAGTCACCCCGTTACACCACCGAGCCGTGATGGCTGGCGATCGCGCTAGTCCGGCTCCCCGGGGCGTCTTAGATGAGCGACATCTGTTCATGGTCAGGCAGGTTGAAGTGAATGACCCGCCCAGGGTCGACGTTCCCGGTGTCGGTGAGTTGATGGGCTTCGCGGGCGTTGCGGACGTAGATGAGTACTACGGGTGGGAGTCGATGCAGCGAGGCTGGGCTGGGGCGGAGTATGCCGTGCAGCCGGCGGCGCGTGTAGATCGCGATGCCGTACGCGCTGTCGGCGGAGGCGCCCTGGGCGTCGAACTCGGCCCGGGTGGCTTGCTTCTTCCACAGCGGCTCGGCCACGGCGTCACGCAGTTCCTGGACCTGCGCGGGCGACAGCACCGCCCACCACTGGCCCGCAACCAGTTGCTCGTGCTGTTCCTGCCGGAGGCGTTGCTCCTCGGCGGCGCGGGCCTGCTCCTGCCGCTGTCGTTCCTCGGCTTCTCGTCGCTGCCGGGCCTGCTCGGCCTCGATTGCCCGCTGTCGCTGCTGTTCCTCCCAGCGGGCGGCCTGCTCCGCTTCCCAGATTTTGCGCTGCCGCTCCTGCTCCTGCCGTTGTGCCTCGCGTTGGCGTTCCTCTTCGATCCGGCGGGCCTCGGCTTCGGCCTTGCGCTGTTGCTCGGCTCGGCGCTCTTGCTCTTCCCGCTGGCGTTTGCGCTCTTCCTGACGTTGGCGCATGGCTTCGTGCCGCGTCTCGGTGTCCACGTGTGGGCTTGTGGTCCAGACCAGGGGTCGCCGACGCCAGCTCCTGCTGGCGAACCAGACATTCCGGTACCGGGGCCGGACCCGGTGGACCTGTGTCTGCCCGTGCAGTACCCAGCGGATGAAGGCGGTCAGCTCCAGGTCGTCGACGGCGATCCAGGTGCCGTGCTCGAAGGAAAACGAGGCGGGCCCGTCGACGACGGTCCACGGACGGTCCTCGCGCGGCTCCTGGACCCGGACTGACGGCACGGCACCCAACCAGAGGGCCTTCCCGCCGGGGCTTACCCAGCACACGCCGATGCCCTCAGCCCGGTACCGCTCGGTGCGCTCCTGGATTTCCTCGTTCGTGATGGGTGACAGTTGGGCCTCCCAGGCGATGCGCTGTGTGCCATCGTGGGAGGAAGCGAGCACGTCGGCACGCCAGGTGCCGTCCGGTGCGCGGACCTCCAGTTCGGCGTGCCAGTCGGCGGCGCGGATCGCGGTCGCGAGTTCCAGCTTGAGCAGATGGTGCTCCAGGGATTCGTTGAGCCAGGCGCAGTCGGCGGGCCGGCCAGGGTCGTGGGCGAAGTACCGCAACTTGCGGGCGGACACCTTGGCGTGCACGCCGTAGCCGCAATCGGGGCAACGCAGCGCGACCCGGGGCCGGGTCTTGTGCACCTGGTCCCAGCTCAGTCCACGGCCGAGGTCGGGCAGGGTCGCGTCGATGCGGCCGACCTCGGGGTGGATCGCCGCGAACGCCATGTCAGCGGCCTTGTCCGGTTCTGCTAAGGGCGGCCGGGTCGGTGGCGGCGACCACTTCGGGACCGGGTCGGGCGTAACGCTCCAGGGAGCGCACGGAGGCGTGCCGGGAGCAGGCGAGCAGGGTGGCGGTGTTCTGGTGCCATTCTCGGCTTCGTGGGAAGGCATCGCGTGGCGGAGTTGGTGCAGCGTCCAGCCCTGTTCCCGGTCGACCGAATTGGCGAGAGGCCAGGTGGCGTGCTCGAAGATCTCGGCCGCGCGGCGGTAGGACAGCCAGACCCAGCCGGTGACGAGGCACAAGTCGACGGTGGCCACGACGCGAGTCGGCTTGCAGCCCGCAAGGAACACCGGGCCGTGGGCGCGGCCGGCGACAAGCCGGGGCAGCAGCATGGCGCCGCCGGCCTGGCAGAACACCCACTTGGTGTTGCCGCCCGTGGACACCACCCGGGCGCGTTTGCTGGCCAGGTCGAGGTCGGGCACGTCGAGGGTGAGGATCTCCTCGGCGCGGGCGGCGGTCGCGTAGAGCAGCCGCCACAGCGTTCTGTCGCGCAGACCGACGTCGAGGTGCCACAGCGAGGCGACCTAATCGCGGGTCAGCACCCGGGTGGTGTCCACGGTGACCTTCGACCGGACCCAGTCCGCAGTGGGGGTCGCCGGCGATCCAGCCGATCGTCTCGCGCCACCAGGTGAACGAGGAGCGCAGGGTGGACAGGTGCCGGACCCGGATGGCCGGAGCGGTGGTGCCGAACGCCGCCGTGCACGCCTGGGCGAGCGCCGCCGCCTCGGGCTTGGGGTCCAGCGCGCCGACGTCGCCGGCCGGGGTGCCGGCGAGCGCGGTCAGGGTCTGCCGGTGCTTGACCGTGGTGCCTGTCGACCAGGCGCCGGCGGCGGTGCGCGCGGCGAGGAACGTCTCGACGGCGTGGGCGAAGGTCGGCGTCGGGTACAACGTCCTGAGCTTGTGGACCGGCCCCACCCGCGCACCTCATGGCTCGTCGCAGGAAATGCGTACGGGTCGATGGTCTCAGAGAAGTAGGACAACTTCGACCCAGTGCTGCTCGCTGCGGATCGGTCAGGTCGCGCCGAGCGGGTTGTCGCGGGGGATCGGTCGTTGCCTGCGACAACCGGTTCAGGCGCTGCCGGGCCGGTCGGGGAGCCACAGGCAGAAGGGGACGGCGGGGTGCGCAGTGATCCGATCCGCCGGGCCCTGGGCTGTCCCCGATACGGAATCGATGGCCTTGATTTCAGGGATGCCCCTGAACGGAACACCGGCATCCCCCTGAGATAGAAGGTGCTCGACGTCGACCCGACGACCGATACAGCAAAGATCGATAGTCTGCTATCTCATGTCGCCTCGTGGTGTTTCGTCTGCCCGGACTGTGCCCGGAAGGAGATCAAAAACCCCGCCCCCATGATTTGGGGGCGGGGCTCTGACCTGCACTTTCACTTGTAGCGGGGACAGGATTTGAACCTGCGACCTCTGGGTTATGAGCCCAGCGAGCTACCGAGCTGCTCCACCCCGCGTCGACTTGTTAAGACTAGCGCACCGGCACACCCGCCCGCAAAACGAGCCACCACAAACCGTTGCGCACCGCCCTGACCAGGGGATTCGTTCAGCGAATGGCGAAAGACAAAAAGCTCGGCGGGCCGGAACGAGAGTTCTGTTCCGGCCCGCCGAGCTTCTTTTTCTGCTATTCGCCTACGGTCAGCCGCTCGGAGTGGCGGGCGGCGCACTCGGTGTGGTCCCCGTCTGGGGGGTGGCCGCACTCGGCGTCGGTGACGCCCCGGCGATCCCGGCCGCCCGCTGGGCTGCCTGGAACTCCGTGAGCGCGGAATCCAGGGTCTTGAGCGACTTCCCCCACCGCTCGACGTCACCGGACGCCTGCGCGGCCTGCACCTCGGCGATCGCCGCCTGTACCTTCTGCGCCGCCACTGCCAGTTCACCGGTGAGCGCGGGCGGTGCGCTCGGCGTCGCGCCAGGGTTCGGCGTGGCCGGCGGGTTGTCACTCGGCGGTGGCGGCGGCGTACCGCCCGGCGGTGGAGTGGTGCCGGGGGCCGTCTTGCCCTGCTCGACAAGCTGTTTGATGCCGTCCTGCAGGTTGTTGGCCAGCACCACGTACTCGCCGCCGTCGCCGTACGAGAGCAGCACCCGCTGCAACAACGGGTACGCGTTCTGCTGGTTGCTCTTCACGTAGACCGGCTCGACGTAGAGCATGCCGTCCCCGAAGGGCAGCGAGAGCAGGTTGCCGTACTGCACCTGGGCCTGGTTCGACGAGAGCAGGTTGAGTTCCTGCCGGATCGTCGCGTTGTTGGTCATCTTCTGGTGCACCTGCACCGGCCCGGAGACGGCCGTCTGGTCCGGCAGCTCCAGCACCTGCAACTGCGGCTGCCCGTTCACGTACGACCCGGAGATCAGCGCGGCCAGGTTCTGCCGGCTCGCCGGGGTCACCGCCGAGGTGAGCTGGAACCGGGGCGACTCCTGCCCGGGAAGCTGGGTGAACAGGTAGTACGGGGGCTGCCGCTGGCCGGTGTCCGGGGCGTCCGGGACGTTCGGCACCTCCCAGAAGTCCTGCCCGGAGAAGAACTCCGACGGGTCGGTGACGTGGAACTTGGCCAGCAGGTTGCGCTGCACCTTGAACAGGTCGGCCGGGTAGCGGAAGTGCGCGGCCAGGTCGGCCGGGATCTGCGACTTCGGCACCACGAGGTCACCGCCGAAGGCCTTGTTCCATGCCTTGAGCACCGGATCGGCCTCGTCGAACTCGTAGAGCTTCACGGTGCCGTCGTACGCGTCGACCGTCGCCTTGACCGAGTTGCGGATGTAGTTGACGTTCTCCCGGGCCAGTTGGAAGGTGCCCCGACCGGTCAGCTCGTCGGCCGTCTCGGTCTGGAGGTTCACCTGCTCCGCGTACGGGTAGGTCGCCGCCGTGGTGTAGCCGTCGATGATCCACTGAATCCGACCGTCGATCAGCGCCGGGTACGGGTCGCCGTCGAGGGTCAGGAAGGGGGCCACCTTCTCCACCCGGTCGCGCGGGTTACGTACGTAGAGCAGCTTGGAGTTCTCGTTCACCGCCGCGGAGAGCAGGAAGTTGCTCTCCTGTTCCTTGATCGCGTAGAGCAGCTTGCGGGTGAACGAGCCGATCTCCACCCCACCGGAACCGGTGTAGGTGTAGGTCTGCCCGCCGCCGTTCTCGCTCTCCCCGCCGGTCGGCCGGTCGAACTCGACGTTGCGGTTCGAGTCGGTCTGGCCGACGATCGCGTAGTCGCTGTCGTCCATCTGCTCGCCGTAGTAGATCCGCGGCTGTTGCGCCGGGATCTGCTCGGTCGAGGACGAACAGGTCTGCTGCGCCTGGTCACCGAGGAAGCCGGAGACGAAGAACGGCTGACCACCGCAGACCACCTGGTTCGCCGGGGCGCTGACCAGGCCGTAGCCGTGGGTGAAGACGGTGTGCCGGTTGATCCAGTTGCTCTGCTGCGTGGTCAGCTCGCCGTAGTTGATCTCGCGCATGCCGACGACGTAGTCCTGGGTGGCACCGTTGACCGTGTAGCGGTCGATGTCGAGCTTGGGGCCGAAGTCGTAGAAGCCCCGCACCTGCTGCAACTGGGTGTAGGTCTCGGAGATCAACTGCGGGTCGAGCAGCCGGATGTTCGGCACCACCGAGGTGTCGGTGGCGAGCGTGGCCGGGGGCTTCAGGTTTCCGGCGCCGTACGGGGCGGTCTGCGTGGCGGCGAGGCCGAAGGAGGCCCGGGTCGCCTCGATGCTGCGCTGGATGTACTGCGATTCCTTGTCCTTGAGGCTCGGCTTGACCTCGAAGGTCTGCACCGCCCAGGGATAGATGCCACCGATCGCCACCGCCGAGATGCCGAGCAGGGCCAACGAGATGCCCGGCCAGACCAGGTTGCGCATCACCGCGTTGGAGAACACGATGATCGCGATCGCGACCACCACCGAGATGTAGGCCAGGATCTCCTTCGCCGGCAGCAGTGCGTTGATGTCGGCGTAGCCGGCGCCGTAGGTGTTGACGCTCTCGTTGAACTCCAGCAGCATCGCCCGCCGGTCCAGCACGTACGCGATCGCCTTGAGCAGCACGAAGACCGCTACCAGGGTGGTCAGGTGGGCCCGTGCGGCGTTGGTCATCCGGTCCCCGACGCCCTGGAGCCGCACCCCGCCGAAGATGTAGTGCACGGCGAGCGCGCCGATCACCGAGAGGACCACGGCGGTGAAGCCGACCCCGAGCAGGTAGCGCCAGAACGGGAACTGGAAGACGTAGAAGCCGATGTCGATGCCGAACTCGGGGTCCTTGACCCCGAAGCTGCCACCGTTGCGGAACAACAGCCACTGGCTCCACCGGCTCTGCGCACTGAGGCCGGCGAAGAGGCCGACGATCACCGCGAGCGCGCTGATCCAGGCGCCGATCCTCGGTGCCAGCACCATCCGGTAACGCTCCAGCGTCGCCTGCTCGGCCGAGTGCGGCCGCAGCACCGGGCGCAGCCGGTAGGCGAGCCAGAGGTTGCCGCCGACCACCACGGCCATGGCGAGCCCGACCGCGGCGAAGAGCAGGATCCGGGTCACCAGGACGTCGGTGAAGACCTGAGTGAACCTCACCTCGTCGAACCAGAGCCAGTCGGTCCATGCCTGGACCCCCCAGCCCAGGAGGGTGAACAGCAGGAACACCCCGACCAGCACACCGACCGTGACTCGGCCACGGCGACTCATTCTCGGTAGGGGACTGCTACGCATGACCACTGTTGGCTCCGCTCCACGGTGATCGGCTCCGACCAGGCACCCAGAGTACGGGGTCCACCTGAGCGGGATGAGCCCAAGGTGAACACGTCAGGTCAACAGAGTGGCGGTTGACCTCCGGTGCGTAGCAGATTCAACGCGTTGAGTGCGTCCTTGAGCGTGGCCACCCGGTACAGCGGCAGGCCCGGCTGGGGGTTGCGGACCGCCTCGGCGCAGTTGTCCGCCGGCACCAGGAACGACACCGCGCCGGCCTGCTTCGCCCCGACCAGCTTCTGCGGGATGCCACCGATCGGCCCGACGTTGCCCTCGTCGTCGATGGTCCCGGTGCCGGCGATGATCTTCCCGCCGGTCAGGTCGTCGGGGGTGAGCTTGTCGATGATGCCCAGGGTGAACATGAGCCCGGCGCTGGGGCCGCCGATGTCGTTCAGGTCGATCTGCAGCTCGAACGGGTGCGGCTGCCGTTGCTCGATCTCCACCCCGATCCGTGGCGGCTGACCGCTGGCCGCGGTGGTGGTGACGGTGGTGGTCGAGGCGACGCCGCCGCGCTGGAAGCCGACGGTGAGCGCGGTGCCGGCCGGCTGGGCCCGGACCAGCTCGGTGAGCTTCGTGGCGGTGGTGACCGGCTGCCCGTTCACCGTCGTGATCACGTCATCGGGCTTGAGCCGGTCCACCGATGGCCCGCCCGGGGTCACGACCTTGACCGTGACCTGCACCGGGAAGCCCAGTTCGGTCAGCGCGGCGGTCTCGGCGCTGGTCTGCGACGCGGTGAAGTCCTCGGCGTTGCGCTCGTCGACCTGCTGCTGCGTCTGCCCCGGCGGGTAGATCAGTTCGCGCGGCACCACGGCCTCGGAGTCGGAGAGCCAGCCGGAGATCGCCGACAGCAGCCGCACGTCGGGCTGTACGCCGACCGTGGTCAGCCGCAGCTGCCCCGCCGAGCTGGAGGTCTCCCGGCCGGTCACCTTGATCACCTCCTTGCCGTCCTCGGAGCCCAGCGTGTTGACCGTGGGGCCGGGTCCGAGCACCACGTACGGGATCGGTGTCCCGACCACGCCGAGGCTGAGCAGGGCGGTGAGCAGTGCACCGAGCAGGACTGTGACCCCGCGACGTCTCATGCGGCAGAGCGTACCGAGCCCTCATGGGGGTCCCGCTGGTCGAACCCCTAGTTCTCCCTGAGCACAATTCGGGGACCGGCATTCTGCCCCCTCGCGCGCGTACCGTGGACGGGTGCCTGATATTCCGTTCGGCTTCGCGCTCCCCGGTGGCCAGCCACCTGACCCCAACGACCCGCAGCAGATGCAGCAGTTCATGGCTCAGCTGCAGCAACTGCTCGCCGCCCCGGGCAGTGGCCCGGTCAACTGGGACCTGGCCCGCCAGGTGGCGGCCAGCCAGCTCAGCTCGACCGGAGACCCGGCGGTCACCCCGTTCGAGCGACACGCTGTGGAAGAGGCGCTGCGCCTCGCCGACCTGTGGCTGGAGCCCAGCTCCGCGCTCCCGTCGGGCATCCAGACCTCGGTGGCGTGGAACCGCAACGAGTGGATCTTCCGGACCCTCGACGTCTGGCGCAAGCTCTGCGACCCGGTCGCCGGCCGGATGGTCGGGGCCATGGGCGACCTGGTGCCACCGGAGGCCCGCGCCCAGCTCGGCCCGATGCAGTCGATGGTCGCCACCCTCGGCGGGGCCCTCTTCGGCGGACAGCTCGGCCAGGCGCTCGGCTCGCTCGCCGCCGAGGTGCTCTCGGCCGGGGACATCGGGCTTCCGCTCGGACCGGCCGGCACGGCCGCGCTGGTCCCGGCGAACATCCGGGAGTACGGCGCCGGCCTGGAACTGCCGGAGGACGAGGTCCGGCTCTACGTGGCGCTCCGCGAAGCAGCCCACCAGCGACTCTTCGGGCACGTGCCGTGGTTGCGCGGGCATGTCCTCACCGCGGTGGAGACGTACGCCGCGGGCATCACGGTCAACCGTGAGGCGATCGAGGAGGCGATGGGGCGGGTCGACCCGACCAATCCCGAGTCGATGCAGGCGCTGGCCCTGGAGGGCATCTTCACCCCGGAGGACACGCCGTCACAGAAGGCGTCGCTGGCCCGCCTGGAGACAGCGTTGGCCCTGGTCGAGGGGTGGGTCTGCCACGTCGTCGACAGCGCCGCCTCGGAACGGCTGCCCAACGTGGTCAAGCTCGGCGAGGCGTTCCGTCGCCGCCGGGCGGCGGGCGGACCGGCCGAGCAGACCTTCGCCGCTCTGGTCGGACTGGAGCTGCGGCCGAGGCGGCTGCGGGAGGCCGCGGCGCTCTGGGCGGCGCTGACCGAGCACCGGGGAATCGCCGGGCGCGACGCCATCTGGGGGCACCCGGACCTGCTTCCCTCCGGCGAGGAGTTCGCCGACCCGGAGGGCTTCGCCCGCGCTCAGCTCGACCTCGACGAACTGGACTCGTTCGACTTCACCCAGCCGGGCGGCCCGGCGGGCGGGGACCGCATCAGCGGTGACCAGACCGACGAGGGCCCGGAGCAGCCCGGGGACAAGAACCCTTCCTGAACCCGGTGGTTCCTCTCCGCCGGTCAGCCGGCGGAGAGGAGCGCCCGGGTGGTCTCCCAGCCCTCGACCGCCACGTCCAGGGTGGCCAGGTCGGCCGGGCCGCGTAGTCGGCGCCAGCCCGGAGCGACCGCCACCTCGGTCGGGTCCGGCGCGGCGGCCCGGAGCGTGTCCGCGTCCGTCGTGTCCAGGTCGACCTCGGTGAGCCAGGCCGGTGCGGGCAGCCGCGACGCCACCCCGAACAATCCCGGGCCGGTCGGGGCGGCCGGGGCGACCGCCACCTTCCGGCTGCTCAGCGGGCGGAGTAACTTGCCCAGGATCAGGCCGGGAAGGTCGGGCGCGTCGGCGACGATCACCGCCGCCTGGTCGTAGCCGTCGGCGGCCGCCGCGGCGAGCGCCGCGCCCACGGTCCGGACCGGAAGGTCGTAGATCGGCATTCCCGGCCAGGCCACCGCGTCGGCCAGCGGCCGTTCGGCGGCGGTCGCGGCGATCGCCGGTTCGGCCTCACTGAGCGTGGCGATCAGGTCGACCACGTCCTCGGCCAGGGCGGTTTGCCAGCGGATCGGGTCGGTGCCGGGGGGCGCCCAGTGCACCGGTCCCAGCAGTGTCACCACCAGACGTCGGGCCATCCGACGAATCTAGCCCGGCGTTGGCCGGCTCAGTCGGTCAGGTTGACCGCGACGGCGGCCACCCCTTCCAGATAGCCCCGGGCCCGCTCGGTCTTGGGGTAGCGCCCCACCAGGGCCCAGAACCGGGCGTTGTGGCTCGGTACGACGAGGTGGGCCAGTTCGTGCAGGAGCACGTAGTCGATCACCCACTCGGGCATCTCCTGGACCCGGTGCGAGATCCGGATGGTGCGGTCGGCCGGGGTGCAGGAGCCCCAGCGCCCGTTCTGGTTGGTGACCCACCGGACGCTCGCCGGGACGGCCACCCGACCGTGCTCGGCGAGGTATCGGTCGATCAGCCGTTGGGCCCGGAGCAGCAGATCGTCGTCGGACCGACCGTTGCGTTCCTCCCGGGCGGCCAGCCGGGCGAGCATCCGGTCGACCCACTCGCTCTCCTCGGCGCGGGAGAACTGGTCCGGGATCAGCACCACGACCCGCTCACCGTCGCGGTAGGCGGACACCGTCCGGCGCCGGCGCACACTGCGCCGTACCTCGACGACCGGCTTGCGCGCCCCAGCCATTACCGGTCCGCGACAGCCCGGGTTTCATTCACGAAGGAAAACTAATGCGTAGTGACCAGGTGACCGCAAGAGTCAACCCATCGACACGCGCCGGGAAAATCCCGGTTAGCGGCCTACAGTCCGAAAAAATTATTTGACCGGCCCGGCCGGCGGGGGCGGCACGGCCTCTCCGAGGCGTACGAACGCTGAGCGACACGCGGCGGGCTCCACGGTAAACGATCAACCTCGGGGCTGTTGCGCGGCACCCCTGAATGCCGTTCTGAAGGCGTTCATCCGGCGTGTCCCTGCGAAACTGACTTATCCGACCTATTCCGGCATGCACACTCTCGTCGTCGGCTTACTCACAGTGCCGACGCATTGCTGACTGGAACCTCCCGCACCTGGGTAGGGTCCGCGGACCGGCGGTCACACAGTGGTGATCGCGCAGAGATCCCAGCGCCGGGGCCTTCGCGGCCCGCCGCCGGGCAGACGTTGGGTGAGTGACCCGACGGAAGAGGAGGGCACCGTGGCCGACAAGGCCCAGACCTACAACGGGTACTGCGTCAAGTGCAAGGAAAAGCGTGACTTCGAGGGCAACGTCGAGGTGTCCAAGACGGGCATGAACATGGCCAAGGGCAAATGTCCCGTCTGCGGAACGACGGTCAACCGGATCCTCGGCAAGGCCAAGGTCTGACCGCCACGCGCTATCACTTCGCGGGGAAGGGGCGGCCAACCGGCCGCCCCTTCCCGTTTCCCGTCACCGCATCACGGCCGGCACGCCTCTGTCGCGCTGCGGACACCCGCTGTGATGTCCCGAGCACGACATTAGTTACTCGCCAGTTGTGGATAACCCACGAAAGCCTGTGGATAGTGCACGGCATGGCTGCCACTGCCTGTGGATAACGATCGACTGATCGTTGGGCAACGATGACAGCGTGTCACCTATGACACGAAGCGCACTCCCCCGCCCCACCCTGCTCCCCGGCCTGGCCCGCCTCTGGCGCGACCGGCACACCCTGCAACTCGGCCTCGACCCCAGTCGCGCCGTGCTGCTGGAAATGGCCGATCCCGGCGCCGCCCGCCTGCTCGACCTGCTCGACGGCAGCCGGAGCGAACGCATGATCCTCGACCACGCGGAAGCCCTACGGATCGAACGGGAAGACGCCCGTACGCTGATCGACACCCTGCGCACCGCGGGCCTGGTCGTCGGCGCGCACACCCTGCTCCCCCCGGACCTGCCCGAACCGGACCGGCAGCGGCTCACCAGCGAAGCCACCGCGATCGCCCTACGCGGGCCCGAGGCGACCGCCACCCCCGCCCAACTCCTGCGACGCCGCCGGGCGGCCCGGGTCGTGGTCACCGGCCAGGGCCGGCTCGGCGGGCCGGTCGCGGTCGCCCTCGCCCAGGCCGGCGTCGGTCATGTCCAGCCCGACCTGACCGGACGGGTGGACGCGGCCGACGTGGTCGGAGGTGGGGCGGTCAGCGCCGACCTGCACCGTCCCCGGGCCGAGGCGGTCGCCGACGCCATCGCCCGCGCCGCGCCGGGCACCGAGACCCGGGCGGTACGCCGCGGCGGCGCCAACCTGGTGGTCCAGGTCGGCACCGACCGGCCGGCCGGCCTGCTCGCCGCCGGGTACGCCCAGCGCCGACAGGCCCACCTGCTGCTCAGCCTGCACGACGGCGTACCCGTGGTCGGGCCGCTGGTCCCCGCCACCGGCTCTCCCTGCCTCAACTGCCGCGACCTGCACCGCCGTGACCGGGACCCGGGCTGGCCGGAACTCGCCGCGCAACTCGCCGGGGAACCCGCGCTCCAGCCCTGCAGCACCCCGACGCTGATCTCCGCAGTCGGATACGCCACCGGCGAGGTGCTCGGATTTCTCGACGGCGGCTCACCGGAGACCGTCGGAGCGGCGGTCGAGATTCGGACACCGGGGCGATTTCGCCGCCGGGCCTGGCCCCCACACCCCGCCTGTGGCTGCACGTCACGGCGGCGTCGACGACGTTCAACCGCCACGGAATAACGGACACCGGGGTCGCCGTGGCCCGGGCCACCCGGTGACGGCGGCCGTGACCACCGAAAGTCGGTAACAATGATCTGGTGACCGACATCCCGCGCCGGGCCGTCTCCCGGACCGCCAAGCTAGCCGCCCTGCCGCTCGGCTTCGCCGGTCGGACCGTGCTCGGCGTCGGCAAGCGCGTCACCGGGCTCGCCTCGGAGGTGATCTCAGCCGAGATTCAGCAACGTACGGCCGAACAGCTGTTCAGTGTGCTCGGACAGCTCAAGGGCGGCGCGATGAAGTTCGGCCAGGCGCTCTCGGTGTTCGAGGCGGCGCTGCCGGAGGAGATCGCCGCGCCTTACCGACAGGCCCTGACCAAGCTCCAGGAATCGGCGCCGCCGCTGCCGGTGGCGAGCGTGCACAAGGTGCTGAGCGAACAGCTCGGACCGGACTGGCAGTCGTACTTCCTGGAATTCAATGACAAACCAGCCGCGGCGGCGAGTATCGGGCAGGTCCACCAGGCGATCTGGAACGGCCCCCCGGTCGTCCCGGCCGGGACCCGCCGCCGGGGCACGAAGACCACCGCCCGCGCCGCCGCCACCGGCCGACCGGTGGCGGTCAAGGTGCAGTACCCCGGAGCCGGCGACGCCCTGCTCGCCGACCTCAAGCAGCTCTCCCGGCTCGGCACCATGTTCCGGGCCATCCAGCCCGGGCTCGACATCAAACCGCTCCTCGCCGAACTGCGTGACCGGATCAGCGAGGAACTCGACTACGAACTCGAAGCGGAATCGCAGCGCGCCTTCGCCGCCGCGTACGCGGGCGACCCGGAGATCTTCGTACCCGAGGTGGTGGCGGCGAGTCCGCGGGTACTGGTCACCGACTGGGTCGACGGCACCCCGCTGTCCCAGATCATCGCCAGCGGCACCGAGGAAGAGCGCAACCAGGCCGGGCGGCACCTCGCCACCCTGCACTTCTCCGCCCCCGGCCGGGCCGGGCTGCTCCACGCCGACCCGCACCCGGGCAACTTCCGGCTGCTGGCGGACGGCCGACTCGGGGTGATCGACTTCGGTGCGGTGGCCCGGCTCCCCGGCGGCCACCCCGAACCGGTCGGGCGGCTGGTCCGGCTGGCGCTCGCCGGCGAGGCCGAGGCCGTGGTCGACGGCCTGCGGGGCGAGGGCTTCATCAAACCGGACGAGGTGATCGACGCGGAGGCGGTCCTCGACTTCATCATGCCGGTGCTGGAGCCGCTCTCCGTGGAGGAGTTCCGCTTCACCCGTGCCTGGCTGCGGGTCGAGGCCGGAAGGCTCACCAACCCGAGGTCACCGGCGTACCAGCTGAGCCGGCAGCTCAACCTGCCGCCGTCGTACCTGCTGATCCACCGGGTCACGCTCGGTTCGATCGGGATCCTCTCCCAACTGGAGGCGAAAGCCCCGTACCGGGCGATCGTGGAGCGCTGGCTACCCGGATTCGCCCCACCCGCCTGAACCGGGCGGCCGGACCAGCCCGGCACACATGACGAGAGCGGACCCGGATGCGCCAGTGGCACCCGGGTCCGCTCTCGTTCGTCAGGCTGATCGGTTACCGACCAGCGGGGTGTGGAGCGGTTGCGCCCGATTCATCGGGGCGCAACCGTGCCAGGGATCAGAAGGAGCCCAGATCGCGGGCGGCCCGACGGCGGGCCTCGAGCGCGATGACACGGGCGGATCGGGTTGCCTCAGTGCGCGTGGTGTTACGACCGGCCTGAGGCAGTCGCATTCGGGCCCGGGACAACGCTTCGTGGATGAGATACATCTCTTCAACTCCAACGGGGTTTCTGCTCACGGTGTTCGGATAGACGTTCGGTACCGGCAGGGTGCCGGCGTACACCTCGATCGGGTTCATGTCAGGCCGCCAACCGGACAGCGCCACGCGAGTCGGACAGCCCATCGGCCGCCAACCGCGCCTCGGCCTCGACCCGCAACATCACGTCCCGTGCGACGTCCTCCTTACGCGGACGGCCCCGGGGCCGCTTGCGCGGAACGACCGCGCCACGCTCGAAGATCTCGCCGCCCCAGACGCCCCACGGCTCCGCCCGATCCACCGCACCAGCCAGGCACTCGACGCGCAGCGGGCAGTCCCCGCAGAGCGACTTGGCGAGCTCCAGCTCGGTGGGCGAGTCGGCGAACCACAGGTCGGGGTCGAACTTCCGGCAGGGCAGATTCGCCTCCAGCTCGACGCTCAGGTCAAGGGGGGCCAACGCCAGACTCATCGCCCGGTCACCTCTCTCTCGCGCTTCGATCTCGTGGATCGCTGTTCCTACGTACTTGTGGCGATACAAAAACTGAGGCCGCGGATCCCGGTAAGCGGGTTCCGCGGCCTCGAGGTGAGCCGGTGGTCTGTAGATCAGACCGGCCTTCCTCGAGGTGGAACACCGCGAACATCCATCCGCTTCTTGCCCAGGTGGATGCCTTCGCCCGTGAAGCCACTGCTGCCATTGATTCCGGCGGACACGGCGGCCTGGACCAGCTCGGTCTGAACCAGGTCGGCCTGCACCAGCTCGGCCTGCACCAGCTCGGCCTGAACCGAGGCCTGGTACGCCTGTGGAATCAACGGAGTGCAGACGGAGAGCAGAGCCCTGTCCATCCACACCGGTGCGAGCACAGTCGGCTGCACCGACGGTCGCTCGTTCAGGTAGATCGCCACTGGTCTCGCCTCCTGTCTCACACTCGTTACCAACATGTCATTACCCCTCTTGAGCAGGGCGAAAGCCCCAGCTCGCGAGGTGTGCCTTGAGGCTATTCCTCATCCGGGGGCGAGGGCAAACGGTTTTACGGGTCGATTATCGAAGTTTTTTCCGGGACCAACTCGTCCACCACCGCGCCGCCGACGAGAGCGAGCACCGCCTCGCCGTACAGGCCGAGCTTGCGGGGACCGATGCCGGCGATCGCCAACAGGCCGTCCGGTGCCACCGGACGCCGCTCGGCCAGCGCGGTCAGGGTCGCGTCGGTGAACACCACGTACGCGGGGACCTTCTGGGCGCTGGCGACCCGGGCCCGCCAGTCGTACAGCCGCCGGTACAGCTCGTCGTCGAGATCCGACGGACAGTCCGCGCACCGCCCCAGCTTGCGGTCCACCCCGGCGAGCAGGGTCGCTCCGCAGATCCGACAGGAGACGACCCGGTTACGTCGAGGGTCGGGTTTCCGGCCCTCGACGGCGGTGGGCGTCGCCCGCTCCCCGCCGGAACGGTCGAACTGTGGCAGGAAGCGGCACGGTCGCCGGGGCCGTCCACCGGGCGAGCGCGCCGAGGCGTACGACAACCAGAGCCACTGTCTGGCCCGGGTCACCCCGACGTAGAGCAGCCGCCGCTCCTCCTCGACCTGCTCCGCCGTCTTCGCGTACGTGGTCGGCAGAGTGCCGTCGGCGAGCCCGACCAGGAACACCGCGTCCCACTCCAAGCCCTTCGCCGAGTGCAGGGAGGCCAGGGTGACCCCGTCCACGGTCGGAACGTGCTGCTGGGTCGCCCGCCGCTGCAACTCCTCGCCGAACTCGGCGAGCGACACCGCCCGCTCCACCCAGCCGACCGGGTCGCCGGTGACCGCGTGACCGGAGACCCCGCCCCGGGCGGTCGCCACGGTGGCATCCCCGATCGGGAGGAGATTGGGCGTTCTCGCGTACTCCTCGGCGAGCTGGACCAGCGCGGCGAGCGCCTCCCAGCGTTCCCTGGCCGCACCACCCGGCGGGGGTTGCTCGCGGGCCCAGCCGACCGCGGCCAGCGCGTCCACCACGGCCTGGACCAGCGGTGTCCCTGCCGGCGTCGAGCGGACGGCGGAGCGCAACGCGATCATCGCCTGGCGCACCTCGGTCCGCTCGAAGAACCGCTCGGCGCCCTGTACGAGGTACGGCACCTCCGCCTCGGCCAGCGCCTTCTCGTACGCCTCCGACTGGGCGTTGGTACGGAACAGCACGGCGATCTCCCGGGCCGGCGTGCCGGCGGCGACGAGCTGCCGGCAGCGGGCCGCGACCGCCGCCGCCTCGGTCGGCTCGTCGGGGAAGATCCGCAGGTCCGGTTCGGCGCCCGGGGGTCGCTGTCCGACCAGTTCCAGCCGGAGCTGCGCCTCGGTGCCCCGGGCCTGCCGGATCACCGCGTTGGCCAGCCCCACCACCTGCGGGGTGGAGCGGTAGTCCCGCACCAACCGGATCACCACCGCGTCCCGACGGCGACGGGGGAAGTCGACCAGGTATCCCGAGGTCGCCCCGGTGAACGAGTAGATGGTCTGGCTGGCGTCGCCGACCACGGTCAGGTCGTCCCGCCCGCCGAGCCAGGCGTCGAGCAGCCGCTGCTGGAGCGGGTTGACGTCCTGGTACTCGTCCACGACGAAGTGCCGGTACTGGGCGCGTACCTGCTCGGCGACGTCCGGGTGCTCCTCGATGCCCCAGACCGCCGCCCGGAGCATGTCCTCGAAGTCGATCACCCCGTTGGCGCGCTTGATCTGCTCGTACGCGGCGAACACCTCGGCCACCCGGGCGGGCTCGTGCGGGGTCTCCCGCAGCGCCTTCGCCGCGGCCACCACGTACTCCGCCGGCTCGACCAGCGACGACTTGGCCCACTCGATCTCGCCGGCGAGGTCCCGGGCGGCGGCCCGGTCGGTCCGTAACCCGGATCGGGCGGCGGCCAGGGTCACCAGGCGTACCTTGCTGTCGAGCAGTTCGGGCATCGGCCGCCCCTCCAGCAGCCGGGGCGCGAAGTAGCGGACCTGGCGCAGCGCGGCGGCGTGGAACGTACGGGCCTGGACACCGCCGACGCCGAGCGCGGTGAGCCGGGCCCGCATCTCGGCCGCGGCCCGCGCGGTGAAGGTGACCGCGAGCACGTGCCGGGCGGCGATCTCGCCGGAGAGCGCCCGGTACGCGATCCGGTGTGTGATCGCCCTGGTCTTTCCGGTGCCGGCGCCGGCCAGGATGCAGACCGGGCCGGCCACCGCCGTCACCGCGGCGCGCTGCTCGGGGTCGAGTCCGGCCAGCACCCGTTCCGCGCTTGAGTCAACCGCCACAGCTAGGAATCATCGCAGTCGGCTCCGGCGTTGCAGCGGTTAGCCTGTCGATCGACGAACATCTGGAGGACCTGATCATGCTGACCATGTACTCGACGTCCTGGTGCGGCTACTGCCACCGGCTCAAGTCTCAGTTTGATCGGGAGGGGATCGGCTACCAGGTCGTCGACATCGAGCAGGACCCGGCGGCGGAGCAGTACGTGATGAGCGTGAACGGCGGCAACGCCACCGTGCCCACCGTCCTCTTCCCCGACGGCACCGCCCTCACCAACCCTTCGATCACCCAGGTCAAGGCCCGCCTGGCGGCCTCCTCCGCCGCCACCAGCTGAACCATCCCCGCCCGATCGCCCCACCCGCTGTTGTCGATCATGAAGTTGGCGCTCCGCCTCCGGCGTGTCACGCCGCCAACTTCATGATCGACCAGGGGTACGGGATGGTCGGGCGGGATCAGGCGGTTGGCTCGGGGGTGGGGGTCGCGTTGGGGATCCTGACCTCCGGCAGAGCGTCGTCAAGCGGCGTGGGTCGGGGCGCCAAGGGTGGGGAGAGGCGACGGCCCAGCCACAGGTAGCGGGCCACGGCGAGCATGGCCGCCGCCATCAGCGCGAAGAGCAGCCGGTAGTCGACCGCGCCGACCAGCACCGCACCGAGCCCGATGGAGAGCGACTGCGGACCGCTGACCACCGCCTCGGAGGCCGCCGCGACCCGGCCGACCAGCAGCACCGGGGTACGGCGCTGGGTCAGCGTGTTGAGCGAGACGATCACGATCGGCAGCGCGAAGCCGGCCATCACCATCGCGACGAACCCGAGCCACAGATTCGGGTGGACCAGGGCGAGCACCGCCGGCGCGAAGATCCCCACCCCGGTGGCGAGGGCTCCGACCTCACCCAGGCGCCCCACGATCGTGGCGGACGACAGGCCACCGAGCAGGCCGCCGACCCCCTGCACGGTCAGCAGTACGCCGACGAAGGCGGGTGGGTGGCCGAGCCCCCGGTCGACGTACGCGAAGATCAGCGACTCACTGAACCCGAGCACCAGCATGGTCAACGAGGTGCCGACCACCCCCCGGCGCAGGGCCGGGTCGCCGAGCATGTGCCGTCCGCCGGCGCCGATCTCCGCGAGCCAGCGCGGCTGGGCGGGCGAGGGGGCGGCTTCCCGTACCCGCATCCGACTCACCGCGGCAGCCGCGGTGAGAAAGCCCAGCGCACCGAGCGTGGCCAGCGCCCAGCCGCCGAACCCGGCGTAGAGCGCCGCGCCGGCCAGCGGACCGACCAGCCGCAGCCCCTGCTTGACGGTTTGCAGGGTGGCGTTCGCCTCGGCCAGCAGGTCCCCCGGGACGATCTCCTTGATCAGCCCGATCAGGGTCGCGCTCAGTGCGATGTAGGAGAGCCCGTAGAGGGCGCCGACCCCGTAGATGATCCACACGTCGCCCCGGTCCTGGACGGCGTAGAGCGGGGTGAGCAGGAGCGCGGTGCAGAGGTTGACACCGATGAAGAAGGGCCGCCGACGGAACCGGTCCACCATCCAGCCGACCAGTGGCGCCAGCGCCATGGGCGCCACGATCGCGAAAACGGTCGCTCCGGCCATCCCGTCGGAGCCGGTCAGGTCCTTGACCCAGATGGCGAGCGCTAGGAGCAGGATCGACTCGGCGACCATGCTGGCGACGAGCCCTCCGAAGAGGAGTCGGAAGTCGGGGCGGCGGAGGATGGCACGCATGACGAGGGGGTCCCTTCGTGCACGGGGAACGGCGTCAGCCGTCGTCGGCGGTGGCCGGCTCGGATGGCCGAGCCGGCACGCCCCAGGCAATGAAGCGGACCGGTCGCGAATCGAGGGGTCGAGCTTCGGGGTCGATCGGGTCGGGCAGTCGGCGGGCCAGCACCTCGTTGATGGCCGCCCCGATCTCGGCGAGTTGCGCGGGCGTACACCAGCCGACCGCCTGGGTGAGGAAGCCCGCGCCGCGCCACTGTGGAGATTCTTCGTGCCGGTTGCCCAGCCATTCCCGCAACGCCTGGTATTCGACGTCGAGCAGGACCTGGTGGGCGGCCTGCCCCACCCGGGTCGACTCCGCACCGCCGGGGCCCCAGCGGTGCCGGTCGAGCACGATCCGCCAGGGTCGCTGGCGCCCGGTGCCTCCGCCGGCCTCCTCGACGAAGCCGTATCGGGCCAGCTGGCGCAGGTGCCAGGAACAGTTCGCCGGGCTCTCACCGACCTGCTCGGCGACCTCCGTGGCGGTGGCCGAGCCACAGAAGGCCACCGCGTCGAGAATGCGCAACCGGAGCGGGTGGGCCATGGCGCGCAGCATCCGTGGGTCCCGGATGTCCCCGACGGCCGGTTGCGGCATGGCCGGAAGCGTAGCTTTCGAAAGCTTTCTTTGGAAAGAGATCCTTTCTAGGACACGCCGCGCACGGTTCGTCGGCGGAGTGCGACGACCGGCATACTGACCGTGGGGGGCAGTCTGAACCGGTCATCGCCCGGCAACCGTCGGGCTCGACACGGTGCCCGGCAACCGTCGGGCACGACACGATCGAGAGCGAGGACCCGTTGCCTCCAGCTCAACCCAACCCGACCCAACCAAAAGGTACGCCGCCGAGCCCGCACCTGCGCCGACGCCGACTCGGCCTGGAGCTACGCCGTCTGCGCGAGACCGCCCGACTCACCGGTGACCAGGTCATCGAGCAGATCGGCTGGGCGTCCGCGTCGAAACTCTCCCGGCTGGAGAACGGCCGCAGTCGACCCGACCCGCGCGACGTACGCGACCTGCTGGAGCTCTACGGGGTCACCGGACCGTTGCGTGACGAACTCGAAGCGATCACCCGTGAGGCGGGCGACGTACGGAGCTGGCTGCGCTCGTACCGGGCGATGACCCCACGCCAGCGCAGCTTCGCCGAGTTGGAGGCCGGCTGCGCGGACATTCGCGAGTACAGCCCCTTCGTCGTCCCCGGACTGCTCCAGACCAGGGAGTACGCCCGTACCCGGATCGTCTCCTTCCGTCCGTTGGGCAACCACACCGCCGACGCCGGGTCGGACGTGGACGATCCGGAGACCGAGGTCGAGGCCCGGATGTCCCGCCAGTTGCTCCTCACCCGGGAGGTGGCCCCACCGCGCTACTCCGCGGTGCTGGAGGAGTCCGCGCTGAGCCGGCGGGCCGGACCGCCGGAGGTCGTACGGGCGCAGCTCAACCAGCTCTGCAAGCTCGCCACCCTGCCGAACGTGACCTTGCAGGTGCTGACCAGGGACGCCCGGGTCGCCAACTGGTACATGCCGCACACCGGCTTCTCGCTCTACCGGTTCGCCGATCCGCAGGACCCGGAGACGCTGGCGATCGAGGGACACTCCACCAACCAGGTGCTCAACGACCGCGACGAACTGGACCGCTATACGGTGGTCTTCGAGTGGCTGCAGTCGGCGGCGATGACCCCGGAGGACACGCTGTCGTGGCTGGCCGAGATGGCCGGGCGGGGGTACGGCGACCCGGGGCGACCGGCGCCGTCCCGGGGGCCGGTGACTCCCCCGACCCAGCGGCGGCGAACCGAACGCCTGACCGGGCAGTGACTCCCCGCGGCCGGGCGCCGTTGGAGGGACGGCCACCCGTCACGATGCACCAGTCAGGTAGGAGCTGACCATGGAGACAGCCCGGACGTCCCCGGCGCCGGAGCCGCTCGGCGAGCATCTCGCCCGTGCCGCCTGGCGGACCAGTTCACGCAGCCAGACCTCGAACTGCGTCGAGGTTGCCCCGCTCGGCGACGACCGGGCACCGGTGGCATTGCGCGACAGCAAGGACCGGGGCGGCCCGGTCCTGGTCTTCGCCCGTACCCGGTGGCTGGACTTCATCGCCGGCGCCAAGGACGGCGAGTTCGATCTGACCTTCGTCGAGAACGAATTCGGCCTGGTCCTCGCCGAGGGCGAGTTCGACCTGAACTGAGCGACATCTCCCACCCGGGTCCCGGATCAACGAGAGCGGGCGGTCGGCACCGACACCACGCGGGCCGGCCGCCCGGATCCTGTCCGGGCCGCTGTGGGTCGGTGTCCCGAGGTCGGATCAACCGTGTGTGGTTCCACAACGGAGCCGACAGAAGCGCTCAGTCACCTTGTGACGCAACGGATTGACGTTTCCCCGGCCGACGTGATGACCTTCGCCGACCGGTGATCAATTGCGACACCGGCACTGAGCAGCCATCACCCATTTGGCTGACCCGCGAAATCAATCAGCGCGTATCACTTGCCGGTGGCGCTCCGGTGCGTAACATGGCGTGTGGGGCTACATGGAAGTTCCACGAACTGACTCCGTTCAGTGATTGCACGAACATCATCCGTCACGGTTCACCCCGGAGACGCCCATGCGGTTTCTGATCGTTCGCACCGACATCCGTACCGCTGCCGACGACGACCTGGCCGCGATCTGGGCCGGCGGAGGCCGCCTCCGCGATGAACAGACCGCCCCCGAGCACCGCCGCCAGATCGTCCGCGCGGACGACCTGGACGCCGCCCTGATACTGGCCCGCGCCCTCTCCACCGTCGGGGCCGTACGGTCCGGACGACAGCGGGTGAAGGTTCTGCCACTACGCGACACCCGGTGCCGACCACCGGCCGAGTGGCAGGAGCAGCCGGCCGGCACCAGCGCACCACCACGCACCACCCGATGATCGACCGTCGTACGCCGGCCCGGCTCCCCCGCCGTGCACCACGCCACAGCCGGCCGCGACGGCAATGATCTTGGCCCGTGACCGCCGCGGCAACGACGGTCACGGGCCAAGATTCGTCAACCGGGGCACCCGCCCCGGACCGGGCCGTGGGGCTTCGCCTCCAGCCGGCTCAGGACTCGTCGAGCCAGCGATGCACCAGGTAGAGCGCGATACTCGACGGCGGCGGCATCCCCACCCGGTTCCCCTCGTCCGCGTCGACCGGCGTACCGGCCAGCACATCGGCGATCTCCCGACGGGTGAACCAGCGGGCGAACGCGATCTCCGCCGGATCGACCCGCACCGGCTGCGCCGGATCGGCATGGGCCAGGAAGCCCAGCATCAACGAGCCGGGGAACGGCCACGCCTGACTGCCCGCGTACTCCACGTGGTCGAGACCGATCCCGACCTCCTCCGACACCTCCCGGTGCACCGCCGCCTCGGCTGACTCCCCCGGCTCGACGTACCCGGCCAGACAGGAGAAACGGCGCACCCCGTCGTGCGGGCGCCAGGCCGCGTTGTTCCCGAGCAGGCACCGCCCGTCCGGACCCGGTTTGCCGTCGTGCACCAGGACGATCATCGCCGGATCGGTACGCGGCCAGATGTGGGCGCCGCTCTCGTCGACCCGCGTCCAACCCGCGTCGGTCACCGTGGTCGGCAGTCCGGTGATCGAGGAGTACGCGTGCCGCGCGTGCCAGTTGCCCAACGCCACGGCAGTGGTGAAGAGCCCGGCGTCGGAGTCGGTGAGCAGGTGCCCCACCTCACGCAGCGAGACGATCCGGGTCTCCGGCACAACCGGCAACGGCCCGTCGACCGCGAAGACCGGGGTGCCGTCCGGCTCCACCCCGAGGAAGAGCCGCACACTGGTCCCCTCCGGCACCTCCGACGCGGCCAACAGCAGCAGCGTGGGCCGGCCCGGGCCGACACCGACCAGCGCCCGACCACCCCCGGCGATGTCCACCACCAGCACCCGGGCCTGCTCCCACGCCCGCGCCAGCCACTCCGGATCGTCTCGCCGGTGTGCCGCCCGGTCCAGGGTGGTACGGGCCAACGGCGGACCGTCGGGGTCGGCCAGACCAGTCACGACGACTCGGCCGGGGACTCGACCGGGGTCAGCGCGGCGAGCGGCCCGGCGATCCGGGCGGCGTCACCGAGCACGACGGTGACCGCCCTCGACGGCGCCAGATACTTCGCCGCGGCGGCGGCCACCTCGTCCCGGGTGGCTCGGGCCAGTCGGGCCGAGTGCTCGGCGAGGAAGTCCAGCCGCAACCCGAAACCGGCGTACGCGCTCGCCAGCGCGGCCAGCCCCGCCTGCGTCGACATGCCGAGTTGCAGGGTGCCGAGAGCGTACTGCCGGGCCTGCTCCAGCTCGTCCTCCTTCGGTGGCAGCGACGCCAGCCGACCCAGCTCGTACACCGTCTCCAGCAGCGCGGGACCGGTCACCTCGGTGGCCACGTCGGCGGCGACGATCAACGCCGAACCGGCCAACGCGTGCTCGATCACCGAATGCGGCCCGTACGTGTAGCCCTTGTCCTCCCGGATGTTCTCCACCCACCGGGACGAGAAGTAACCGCCGAAGATCAGGTTCGCCAGGTGCAGCGGCGCGTGGTCCGGGTGGGTACGCGGCACCGCCGGCAGCGCCATCCGCAGCGACGACTGCACCGAGTCGGGGCGGTCGACCAGCACCAGCGGACCGGACGTCAGCGCCGGCGCGGGCGGCAGTTCGACCGGCCGCCCCGCACCCTTCCACTGGCCCAGGGTCGCCTCGGCGGCGTCCAGCGCCCGCTCCGGCCGTACGTCACCGACGATGACCAGCACCGCCCCGTTCGGGTGCACCCGGTCGGCGTGCAGCGTACGGAGCTGGGCCGCCCGGACCGCCCGGACCTGCTCCGGCTCCGGCGTCTGCACCGCGTACGGGTGCTTGCCGTACATCCGGCGCAGCAGCGCCTCCCGGGCCAGGTGCGCCGGCTGGCTCTTCGCCACCTGGATGTGCTCGATCATCCGGTCCCGCTCGTTGGCGACCTCACCCGACGGATAGGCCGCGTCGGTGACCACCTCGGCAAGCAGCTCCAGAATCCGGTCCAGGCCGCTGACCAGCCCGTTGCCGGAGATCATCAGGCGGTCCGGGTCCGCCCCGGCGGCCAACCCGCCGCCCACCTTCTGCAACTCGGCGGCGATGTCCAGGTTGGACATGGTGCTGGTGCCGGAGAGCAGGGTCTGCGACAGGAGTACGCCCCGGGCCAGCGGCGCCCGGCCGAACGGCACCCAGAGGCGCAACTCGACCAGGGGCACGGAGGGCCGGCGGATGGCGATCACGGTCAGCCCGTTGGACAGCGTCCGCTCGGCCCCGGTCGGCACCTTGAGCTTGCGGTTCGGCCCCAGCGCGGGCAGGGAGAGCGTCACTTCGTTCCTCCGGGGATGACCTCGACGGCCGCCCGGCGTTCCGGACGCAGGCTGGCGGCGGCGGCCCGTACCTGCTCCTCGGTGACCTCGCCGATCAGCCGGGGCAGGTCGTTGAGGAGGTCGGGGGCGCCGCGCTGCTGTTCCAGCACGGCCATCTGCAAGGCCCGGCCGAGCACCGCGTCGGTGCCACGCAACAGGTGGGTGGCCATCCGGGCCTGGGTCCGGGCCAGTTCACCGTCGACCAGCCCGTCGGTGGCCACCCGGGCGGCCTCCTCGTCGATCGTCCGGAGCACCTTGTCCACGTCCCCACCGGGCGGCAGGTGCGCCTCGACCAGCAGTGCCGTGGGGTCCCGTACGCCGAACGGCTCGCCCATCAGACCGAGGTAGCCGCCGATGCTGGTGACCGTCCGGTCCCGCAGTGCCAACCGCTCGACCAGCCGGGAGGCGTCACCGTCGGTGAGCACCTCGGCCAGCACCACGTACGGCAGGTAACTGGTCAGGTCGGCGACCGGGTCCGGCACCCGCCAGGCGGTGGCGACCGCGGGCAGGGGCGCCAGCCGGTCGGTGTACGCCTGCCGCCGCTCGGCGGTGAGGTCGGGCTCGGCGAAACTCGGCCGCACCGGGGCGGGCCGTGCCGGGACCGAGCCGAAGTGCCGTTCGACCAGTTCCTGGGTCTGCGCCACGTCCAGGTCCCCGCTGACCGCGAGGACCGCGTTGCCGCAGGCGTAGTAGCGGTCGAAGAAGTCGGCCGCCTCCTCGACGGTGGCGCTCTCCAGGTCGTCGAAGGAACCGTAGCCGTCGTGCGCGTTCGGAAAGGTGTCGAACATGATCGGCGGCAGCCGCAGCCAGGGGAAACCGCCGTACGGGCGGTTGAGCACGTTGACCCGGATCTCCTCCTTGACCACGTCGACCTGGTTGCGCAGGTTCTCCTCGGTCAGCCGGGGACCGCGCATCCGGTCGGCCTCCAGGAAGAGCGCGCGTTCGAGGGCGTTGCTCGGCAACGTCTCGAAGTAGTCGGTGTAGTCGAGGTGGGTGGAGCCGTTGAAGGTCCCACCGGCGCCCTGCACGTACCTGAAGTGGGCGAGCTTCTCCAGGTTCGCCGACCCCTGGAACATCAGGTGCTCGAAGAGGTGGGCGAAGCCCGTCCGCCCCTCCGGCTCGGAGCGGATGCCCACGTCGTAGACGACCGCCACGCCGACCACCGGCGCGCTACGGTCCGGGGTCAGCACCACCCGTAGGCCGTTGTCGAGGGTGAACCGCTCGACCGGATACCTCGTTGCTGGAATCTTTGATCTCCGCGCCGCCACGACCCGACCCTAGCGCGTCCCCACACCCGCGCGCCGTGACGTTGCCCCGACGGCCGGCCCCGGATCGTCCCGGAGCGTTCCGACCGCGCCGGGGCGGGTGAGCGGCAACACCTCCCGACCGACCCGGTACGCGTCCGCCCCGGAACCCCGTCCGGGCTCAGACCGCGACGGCGAGCGGGCTCGGCGCACCCTCCCGGACGGCGAACCGGGTCGCGAGCGCCCGCGCCTGGCCACGGATCTCCGGCACGGCGGTGGTCTCCCAGAGCCGACCCCGCCGGGGCGGGCCCACGGCCCAGAGCACCCCGTCGGCCGATCCGTCCCGCCCGTACAGCGCACCGCCGCCGTCCACGTCCAGACCGAGCCCGTACGGTCCGGGTCGGACGAGCCCGTCCGCGAGCAGTCGCCGCACCAGAGGGTCCGCCGACCCCGGCAACCGTCCCGGGCCGGTGCAGTTGATCAGGGCGCCGAAGGTGGTGACCTCTCCACCGGTCCACACCGACGTGCCGACCGGAACCCGACCAGCGTGCTCCAGCCGTACCTCCAGTCCGTCCGCCGGCCCCGGCGTCACCGCCCCGACCGTCGCGGCCCGTACGGTCAACCGACCGCTCGCCCGCAGCCGGTCCAGCTCGTCGGCGATCTCCGGTGCCATCCGGTGCCGGTGCACCTCCCAGTGCCGGGCCAGGTGCCGCAGGAACCGGTCCCGGTCCACCGGGGACAGGCCCGCCCAGAGACCGTCCAGCCGGGGCCGCAACCCGTCGACCACCGACCGCCAGTCGGCACCCGCCCGGACCAGCTCGCGGAGCTGACGGACGAGCTGACGCAGCGACGGCGCCGACTCGGGCAGCCCGCCCTGCGCGGGCACCGGGGGACCCGGTCGACGTTGGGAGTTCGGCAGCAGACCGTGCCGCGAGACCGCGACCATCGGGGCCCGCTGACCGGCCTCGGCCAGGCTGAGTGCCACGTCGACGGCGGTGAGACCGGTGCCGAGGAGCAGCACCGGCCGGTCGACCGGGACCGTGTCGAGCGCACCGGGCGCCCAGGGGTCGCGGACGTATCCGCGGCGGCCGTCGTACCCCACCGACCAGCGGGCGACCGGATCCCCGGACCCGGGTGCACCGATGGCGAGCACCACCCGGTCGGCCGCCGAGCGGGCACCCGACTCGAACTCGACGTCGACCCCGCCGGTGGTGGCGACGATTCGGCTGACCCGGTCGCGGCGGATCCGCAACCGTCCGGCCGCGTGCCGGTGCGTGGTGTCGAGCGTCTGCCGGAGGTAGTCGCCGTACCAGCTCCGGGGCATGAAGTCGCCGGCGCTCGCGGTGGGCCGCCGCAGGCGGCAGAAGTCGACGAAGTCCCCCGGCGTGTCCGGGTCGGCGCTCATCGTGCCGGCCGGCGAGTTGAGCAGGTGCCACGGCCGGGCCGCCGGGCCGTACGCGATGCCGGTGCCGGGATCTGGCGAGGGATCGACCAGCACCACCGAATCGGAGGTACCGCGCAGCAGCTCCCGGCTGACCAGCGTGCCACTACAGCCACCGCCGACCACCAGCACCGTCCGGCTCATCCCGCCGCCCCCCGACCTTGATCCGGAAAATCCTATGCCGAAAGTAGGAGATGACCACCCTTCGCCGCTAGGTCTGGTGACAAAGTCGGCGGGACCGGTGGGGGCCGGGCCGGATCCGGATGACGTCAGACCGGGCGGACCGAGGCGAGGGCGTCCTCGACGATCCAGTCCCACTGACGATGGGTGCCGGGAACGGAGATGTAGAGGATCGCGGCGGTCGCCCGCCCGACGTCGACGCAGGCGACCGCGGCCAACTCGTCGGTCGCCCGGAGCCCTGGCCGACTGAAGTGCAACCGGAACACGGTCACCCATGCCGGGCGACCGCCGAGCGTGGTCCGCTCGTCGCGGAGCAACTCCATCCTGCTCGGCTGCGGGTAGTACTCGGCCCGTACGTCGGCGGCGACCCGCCGGCCCACACATTCGAGGTTGAAGGTGAGCGCGTCGTTCTCGGCCGCCGGGACAGCGGCGGAGAGGATCGAGGCGTGGTAGTCGCTGAACCCGTCGTACGCCGGCTCGGTGACGAAGTGCTGGCCCATCCGGTACGGCACCTCCAGGGTGCCGGCATTCCAGACCGTCTCCCACGGTTGCCACGGTGCGGGGTACTCGGTGTAGGAGATGCCCGCCTCCTCGTCGACCGTACGCCGCTCGACGGCTGGGGCCGAGGCGGTCGCGGACCCGGCCGGTGGTGACGGGAGCACCGGTGGATCGGCCGGCACGGACGGCGCCGGGACCGGCCCGGGAGTGGCGGGCAGCGGGCACATCCGGGCCAGTGGCGGCCGGAGATCCGGCGGAGCGGCGAAGTCCTCACCGAACGGGCGTGGATTCCCGCCGAGGGTCATCGCCAGGACCACCACGAGACCGATGACCAACACCCCGCCGGCCGCCCCGGCAAACCACCGGAGCCGCAGCCGCTCCCGCGCGGAGCGCTCGACCTGGAGCGACAGCCGCTCAGCGGGAGGTACGCCGGACCGGTCGCCGAGTCGGGTAACCGGACCCGCCGTCCAAACCGGACCCGCCGTCGACGCCGGGCCGGGCGTGGACGGAGACGATGGTTCGGGTGGGGTCGGGTCAGGCATCTCCCCCAGTCAACACCACCGGTCGGTGAACCGCGAAGCGGCCGATGGTCCACTTCGGTCCGGAGCAGGGGAGTCCGGTTCAGCGGGAAACCGCGACGTCCGACTCCATGTTGTCACTTCCGCCGGGTGGCGCCTGCAGCTCGACCACCTGCGGACGGACCGGTTCGATCGGGGCGTGGTACCAGGGGGCGAAGGCGGCGATCAGGGCGAGGAGCAGTCCACTGAGCGCGACCGCGAGCACCACCAGGATTTCGCGTACCGCTCCCGGACCGGCAGTCAAGATCATGACGACCTCCCCATCGGGGAGCCCGTTCGACCAGCCCGCCAACTCCCCATGGAACAGGATCACGCATAACCGGACACAGCACAGTCATCCATCGGACGCATTCGGATGATCCGATCGGCGCTCCGCGCTCACACTCCCGGTCCCCACCCCACACCGCTCGTCGACGGTCCAGAGTGAACCGGGCCGGCCGTGAACGGCCGGCCCGGTTCACCAGACAAACGCGGTGACGCGTGGAACGAGGTCAGGAGGCGCGGGGCGCGGCGGGGCGACGCGGCCGGCGGGGACGTCCGGAGCCACGGTGCTGGGTACGAGCAGCGGCACCCGCCTGGCCGGTGGCCTGGGTCGGCTTCGGCGCGGCGACGGTCACCGGTACGCCCGACGGGATCCGCGCACCGGTCACCCGGACCAGTTCGTCGTCACCCGGACGCACCTGGGCCGACTCCGGCCGGATGCCGGCGGTCGCCATCAACCGGGCCATGTCCCGACGCTGGTCGGGCAGGACCAGGGTGACCACCGCACCCGTCTCACCCGCGCGGGCCGTACGCCCACCCCGGTGCAGGTAGTCCTTCGCCTCGGTCGGCGGGTCCACGTTGACCACCATGTCCAGACCGTCGACGTGGATGCCACGGGCCGCCACGTCGGTGGCGACCAGGGCGGTCACCTGACCATTGCGGAACTGCTCCAGCACCCGGGTCCGCTGCGGCTGCGACTTGCCACCGTGCAGAGCGGCGGCGCGTACGCCACTGGCCAGCAGTTGCCGGGCCAGCCGGTCGGCGCGGTGCTTCGTACCCGTGAACAGGATCGTCCGGCCGTCCCGGGCGGCGATCTGGGTGGTGGTGGCGGCCTTGTCGGCCGCGTCCAGGTGCAGCAGGTGGTGGGTCATCGCGGTGACCGTGGCGGTCCCCGGGTCCACCGAGTGCGACACCGGGTCGGTCAGGAAGCGGCGGACCAGCCGGTCCACGCCCCGGTCCAGGGTGGCGGAGAAGAGCATCCGCTGCCCGTTCGGCGCCACCTGCTCCAGCAGCCGGGTGACCTGCGGCAGGAAGCCCATGTCGGCCATCTGGTCGGCCTCGTCGAGCACGGTGATCGTCACCTGGTCGAGCCGGCAGTCACCCCGGTTGGTCAGGTCGGCGAGCCGACCCGGGGTGGCGATGACCACCTCGGCACCGGCGCGCAGGGCGTCGGCCTGGCGCTGCAGCGAGAGGCCGCCGACGACGGTGACACAGCGCAGGCCGACCGCGCGGGCGTACGGCGCGAGCGCGGTCGTGACCTGCTGGGCCAGCTCACGGGTGGGGACCAGGACCAGCGCCAACGGCTGGCCGGGCCGGGCCCGGCGACCGGCGGTACGGGAGAGCAGCGGCAGACCGAAGGCGAGCGTCTTGCCGGAGCCGGTCCGCCCCCGGCCGAGTACGTCCCGACCGGCGAGCGAGTCGGGCAGGGTGGCGGACTGGATCGGGAAGGGTTCGGTGATCCCGTTCGCGATCAGCGCCGAGTGCAGTGCGGGTGCCAGCGGGGCGTCGGCAAACGACGCGACGGCATGGGTCATGGATGGGACCTTCCTCAAGACGGCACGTGTCGAGGAAGGTGCCCGTGGGGCACTGCCGCCGGGAGCCAACGGGCTCCACCAGCGGTCGCAAGCACGAACCGAAGGGTAAACGCGGGGCCGGCCCGCGCCAGCGTGGCGCGGGCCGGTCACGTCACCGCACCCGGCGGGCGCGGCAGGTTGGAACAGGTGTCACGCCGCCCGGCGGCGGGGAGCAGGCTGCGACAGCATGCCCCCACGCCGGGCGGACGCGACTGGGTGGGACAGGGTTCAGATCGGCCGGATGTTCTCGGCCTGCGGGCCCTTCTGGCCCTGGGTCACCTCGAACTCGACCCGCTGGTTCTCGTCCAGGCTCCGGTAGCCGGAGGACTGGATCGCCGAGAAGTGGGCGAAGACGTCGGCGCCGCCGCCGTCCGGGGTGATGAAGCCGAAGCCCTTGTCAGCGTTGAACCACTTGACGGTGCCAATTGCCATTTGTTTCGTCTCCTTGACGGAACGATCGGTCCCGCACTTTTGCGGGCCGAAGAGAATCGCCCGCGCCGGTAGGCGCGGATCGGTGTCGCCCTCTGGTCGCCCCGCCCGGAGAACTCCGGACATAACAAAGAGCGCCTGGGTCACAATCCCGCAGGCGCACACAGAGTCTCTGGGAACCAAAACTGCAACTAGGTCAGCATAGCACGTACAACCCGGAAAGGTCATCAAGCTGCGGGCAGGGAAGTGATCAGCGCACCCAACCCGTCCGCGTCGAGCAGGTCGACCGGACGCACCGTCGTCCCCTCGCGTACGTAGTGGAAAGCGGCCCGGACCTGCTCCAACGGCACCCCGGCCAGCTCCGCCCAGGCCAGCCGGTACGCGGCCAACTGCACCGCCGCCGCGTCCGCCGCCGGGCCGACCGGCACCCTGCCGGTCTTCCAGTCGATCACGTCGAACCGGCTGCCCGGCCCGGCGAAGACCGCGTCCATCCGGCCCCGTACGACCACCCCGGCGACCACTGTGGCAAACGGCACCTCCACCTCGACCGGAACCCGGTCGGCCCACTCGCTGGCCAGGAAGCGCTCCCGCAACTCGGCGAGCGCCTCATCCGGCGCGGCGTCCTCGTCGGCCGCTCCGGGCAGTTCGTCGATGTCGAGCAGCCGGTCGGCCCCGAACCGCTGCTCCAACCAGGCGTGGAAGGCGGTGCCCCGGCGGGCGTACGGGTCCGGACGGGCCGGCAAAGGCCGGCGCAGCGTACGGGCCAGCGTGTGCGGATCGCGACGCAGCGCCACCAACTGCGAGACGGAGAGGTGCCCGGGAAGCACGACCTCGATCGGCCCGACCCGTGCGGCGAGCTCCGCCCGTTCGGCAAGGAGCAGATCCGTCTCCCGGCGCCACCGGTCCAGATCTGGATCGACCGCCACCGGAACCGGGGACACCGGGTCGACCGCCACCGGAACCGGCGACACCGGGTCGACCGGCACGTCGGCGGTCAGGTGGCGGCGCACCAGGGCCGCCGCCTCGGCCATCGCCGGCCGCCGGCCGCCGAGCGGGTCGGCCGGCCACTCCGCCCGTACCACCACTTCGGTGGTCGGGTTGACCGCGTCACCCGCCGGCTCCGGCGCCCACGCGTCGATCACGTAACCCTCACCGGTGAGGCAGCGGTCGTAGACCTCGCGGAGGAAGACCGACGGGCCCCGGGCCAGCTTCGCGCCCTCGCCCCACCAGTAGCCGGAGCAGAGCAGCAGCCGCCGGGGCCGGGTGACCGCCACGTACGCGAGCCGCCGCTCCTCCCGCTCGTCGTGCGCCCGCCACTTCTCGGTGAACGCGGTCAGCGCCTTCGCCACGCCCTTCTGGTCGGCCACCTCGTCGAGCTCCAGCACCGGCAGCCCGTCCGCGTCCCCGCGCAACGGGAACGGCAACACCCCCAGACCGAACAGGTAGTGGTCGGAGTTACGGACCGGACCGGGCCAGACACCCCGGGTGAGCCCGGCGACCGCGACCACGTCCCACTCCAGCCCCTTCGCGGCGTGCGCGGTGACGATCTGCACCGCCCCCTCCACCACCTCCAGCTCCCCCGGCGCCAGCCCCCGCTCCTCCTCCTCGGCGGCGGCGAGGAAGGCCAGGAAGCCCGGGAGGGAAGCGTTGGTCGAGTCACCGGAGAACCGGGCGGCGACGTCGCCGAGGGCGTCCAGGTGGCCCCGGGCCAGGCCGGCGTCGCCGCCCCGGCCGTCCGTACCGGCCCGGACCGCGACCTCCACCTCCAGGCCGATGGTCCGCTCCACGTCGGCCACCAGGTCGGGCAGGGACTGGTCCAGCCGATGCCGCAGCAGCCCCAGCTCCAGCCCGTACGCCCGCAGCCGGACGTAGCCCTCGGCCGAGTACGCCTGCGCCGGGCCCAGGTCGGCCAGCGCCTCGACCAGGGTCGCCTCGTCCAACCGGTCGGTGGTGATCTCCGGCTCGTCGTCGGCGCGCGGCAGCTCCCGGCGGGCGGCGGCGATCGCCCGCGCCCGCCGGTGCAGCGCGACCAGGTCCCGGGGTCCGATCCGCCACCGCGCCCCGGTGAGGAGCCGGAGCAGTGCGGCCCCGTCGGTCGGGTCGGCCAGCACCCGCAGGGTGCAGACCACGTCCCGGACCTCCGGGGTGTCGAGCAGCCCGCCGAGTCCCACCACCTCGACCGGCAGACCCCGCTCGCGCAGCGCCGCCTCGATCGCCGGAATCTGGCTCCGGACCCGGACCAGCACCGCGGTGCTCGGCCGACGGTCGACCGGAATGTGCTCGGGCAACACCCCCGGCATCCGCGCCGCGCCGCGCCACGCGGCGAGCACACTCTCCGCGATCCAGTCCGCCTCTTCCTCGTACGTCGACAGCAGCGCACAGTGCACGGTGCCGGCGGCGGCCCCGCGGGCGGTCCGCCCGGGGATCGGGTCGTCCACCCGCAGCGCCGCGCCCAACTCGCTGACCTGCGCCCCGGCGGCCCGCAAGGCGACCGCGAGCCCGTTGGCCACGCCCAGGATCTCCGGCCGGTTCCGCCAGCTCGTGCTGAGCGTCAGAGTGCGCGCGGCACCGCCACCGGCGGGCGCGAACTCGGTCGGGAAACGGTCCAGGGTGCCGGCGCTCGCCCCGCGCCAGCCGTAGATCGACTGGCACGGGTCGCCGACGGCGGTCACCGGATGTCCCCCGCCGTAGAGCGCGTGCAGCAGCACCACCTGGGCGTGGCTGGTGTCCTGGTACTCGTCGAGCAGTACCACCCGGAAACGTTCACGCTCGATCGTGCCGACCTCCGGATGGTCGCGGGCCACCCGTGCCGCCCGCGCCATCTGGTCGCCGAAGTCCATCGCCTCGAAGTCGTCCTTGCGCTGGTCGTACGCGCGAACCAGAGGCATCAGCTTCAGTCGGATCTGCTGGATCTTCAGTGCCTTGCGTACGTCGGCGTAGATCTTGCCGGGCTGCGAGCTGACCTCGGCGTAGAACCGACCCGTCCAGGCGGCCAACTCGTCCGGGGTGACCAGGTGCTCGGCCAGCTCACCGGCGAGTGCCAGTACGGCGTCGGTGATCGTGCTCGGCATCCGGTCGACCTCGGACATGTCCCCGTCGTACGTGCGGACGAGCAGGTCGGCGAGCTGCCAGCGGGACGCCTCGGTGAGCAGCCGGGTGGAGGGCTCGTACCCGGCCCGGAGCCCGTGCTCGGTGACGATCCGGGCCGCGTACGAGTGGTACGTCGCCACCGTCGGTTCGCCGCCGAGCAGGTCACCGGCGGGGTCGCGGCGGTCCCGGCCGAGCCGCCGTACCAACTGGTCGAGCCGGGTACGGATGCGGTGCGCGAGCTCTCCGGCGGCCTTACGGGTGAAGGTGAGGCCGAGCACCTGCTCCGGTCGGACGTACCCGTTGGCAACCAGCCAGACCACCCGGGCGGCCATCGTCTCGGTCTTGCCCGATCCGGCACCGGCAACGACCAGCAGCGGCTCGACCGGCGCGGCGATGATCGCCGCCTGTTCCCGGGTCGGCGCGTGCAGCCGCAGGAGTTTGGCCAGCTCGACCGGGGTGTAACGCGGTCCCGAGTCGGGCTCCCGCGACGGCGGCGGTGCCGGGGCGGCGAAGAGTGACGACTGGCTCAATCCCGCTCTCCACGCTGGGTCGGCGGCGTCATCCCGGGCCGCCGGGCCGGTGGTTCGACCACCTGGCGTCCCTTGCCCGAGATCGGGCAACTGGTCCGTACCGGGCAGACCCGACACTTGCTGTTGGCTACCGCGGCGAAGGTCGAAGCGGCCATCGTATCGGCGGTACGCCGGACCATGGCCCGCGCCCAGTCCGACTCGTCGCCGGTCCCGACCGGGGCCTGGCCCTGCTCCTTGGCATCCTTGGTGCCGGTACCGAGCTGCACCAGCGCTGCCCCGCCGGAGGAGTCACCGAACTCGGCGAACGCCCCCGCCTCCACCGCGGCCTGGTACGCACCGAGCTGTGGATGTTCGGCCAGTTCGGTGCCGGTCACCGCGGTCGACTTGCCGGTCTTGAGGTCGATCACGACCAGCCGCCCGTCGGCGTCGACCTCGAGCCGGTCCACCCGGCCGGTCAGCTCGATCGGTCGGCTGGGGTCGTCCAGCCGCACCGCGAACTCGTGCTCGATGGCGAGCAACCGGCGCGGGTTGCTGGCCAGCCACCGGAGCAGTTTGTCGACCATCGCCTCGGCCCGCTGCCGCTCCGGGCCGACCATCCAGCGGGCGGCCAGGTCGATCACGTCGAACCGGGCGGTCACGTACTCGATCAGTTGGGCCCGGTCGGCGCTGGCGTCCTCGGCGAGCATCGCGGCGGCGTGCACCAGGTTCCCCACCCCCTGCGCACCGCTCGCCGGGGCCGCCCCGCCGTGCCGTTCCAGCAGCCAACGCAGGCTGCACCGCAGCGCGCTCTCCATGGTGGACGGGGTGACCCTGACCGGCTCGCCCTCGTCGACCAGCGGCCGGTCGTCGGAGAGTGCGCGCAGCCCCCACCAGTCGTCCGGGTGGGCACCGGGCACACCGGCGGCGGCGAGCCGGGCCAGTTCGGCCGCGGCGGCCTGCCGCCGCTGGTCGGTCGTTGCCGGGTCGACGAGCACGGTACGCAGCTCCGCGACCAACGCCGGCAGTGTGAGCGCCCGGGGCGGGCGCTCCACCGGCAGCTCGACCGGTTCCTCCCCGGCTCCCCCGCCCGGCCGGTCCGACCCCGGCGCACCGCCGCCGTCAGCGCCCGACCCGCCGTCCGGGTCGACCGGATCCGGGCCCGGATCGGGGGGCGGTGCCAGGTCGTAGAGAAACCGGCTCGGCTGCTCCTCGTAGTCGAGCCCGCCGACCGCCGCCGATGCGACGGCACTGACCAGCAGCCGACGCCGGGCCCGGCTGACCGCCACGTAGAAGAGCCGACGCTCCTCGTCCAGCAACGCCGAGGTCTGCCCGACCAGGCTCGCCGCCAGCCCACTGCCGTCGGAGCGTCCCGCGAGCACCTCGACCAGCCGCTCCGAGCCGAGCAGGCTGCCCCGCAACCGCAGGTCCGGCCAGGTCCCCTCCTGCACGCCGACCACCGCGACCAGGTCCCATTCGAGGCCCTTCGCCGCGTGTGCGGTCAGCAACCGGACCGCGTCGCCGGGATCGGCGCTCGGCGCGAGCGTGTCTGCGGGCAGCTGCTGGCCCAACACGTGATCGAGGAAGACCTCGGTACGGGCACCCGGCAGCCGGTCGACGAACCTGGCCGCCGCGTCGAAGAGGACCACGATCGCGTCCAGGTCCCGGTCGGCGGCGGCGGCCCGCCACCGGGGCGCGTTCTCTCCCTCGCCGCTCGTCGCCCGCTCCCGGCTGATCGCGCCGGACCAGCGCTCGGCCAGCCCGCTGCCCTGCCAGACCGCCCAGAGCACCTGCTCGGCGGTGGCGCCGGGGGCTGCGGCGGCCTCCCGGGCGGTGGCGAGCAGGCCGGCGACCGCCTGGGCCGGCTCGGCCCACCGACGCTCGATCGCAACCAGCTCGGCCGGGTCACGCAACGCCTCGACCAGCAGCTCCCCCGAGGGCCGGCGGTCACCGGCGGCCAGCGCCAACGCCCGCAGCCCCTGTCGCAGCCGCCGCTCGGCGAGCGGGTCCGCACCGCCGAGCGGCGAGTGCAGCAACGCGACCGCCGCCTCCTCGTCCAGCCGGTCCGGCTCCAGCGCGCACCGCAGCAGCAGCAACAGCGGCGCCACCGCCGGTTGCAGGTGCAGCGGCAGGTCCTCGGCGTGTACGACGGTCGGCACCCCGGCCGCCTGGAGCGCGCGCTGCAGCGAGGGAAGTTGCCGGGGAGCCGAACGGACCAGCACCGCCATCCGGGACCAGGGCATCCCGTCGATCAGGTGGGCGGAACGCAGCGCGTGCGCCAGGTACGCCGACTCGCTGGTCGCGGAGCGGAACGTACGGACCTGCACGGTGCCGGGTTCGGCGTCGGGCAGCGGCGCGAGTTGCCGGTGCGCGATCGGCCCCCGGAGCCGCCGGGCGACCCGTGCGGTGGCGGCCAGCAGGCCGGCCCCGGTGCGGTAGCCGGTGCTGAGCAGGACGGTCCGGGCGACCGCCCCGGAGGCGGTACGGAACCGGAGCGGGAAGTTGGCGACACCGGCCGGGTCGGCACCCCGGAAGGCGTACGTGGAGGAGTCGGGGTCGGCGAACGCGACCAGGGACTTGCCTCCGCTGGCGACCAGGGCGAGCAGTTCCATCTGGGCGGGGTCGGTGTCGGCGAGTTCGTCGACGTAGACGTACGCCAACCGGCGCCGGACACCGGCCAGCAGCTCGGGGTCGTCGGCGAGCAGCCCGATGGCGGCCCGGACCAGCTCGGCGGGGTCGTACGCGATCGAGCCCCGGCTGGTCGCGTCGCGCAGCGCGAGTACGGCGACGTACTCGCGTAGGAAGCGGGCCGCGGCCGGCCAGTCGGCTCGGCCCAACCGTTCCCCGAGCCGGGCCAGCTCGACCGGGCCGACTCCGCGCTCGGCGGCGCGTTGCATCAGGTCGCGCAACTGTTCGGCGAAGGCCCGGGTGCGCAGCGCCGGTCGTAGCTGCTCCGGCCAGCCGACCCGGTCGAGGGGAGCGTCCGGGGCGCCGGAACCGCGCTCGCCGGCCCTGTCCCCGCCGGCCCCGCGCTCGCCAGCCCCGCGCTCGCCAGTCGTGTGTTCGCCGACCACGTCGAGCAGCTCACGGATGATCAGGTCCTGTTCGGGACCGGTGAGCAGCCGGGGCGACGGCTCGCCGCGTTCGGCGGCGGCCCGGCGCAGCAGGCCGTACGCGTACGCGGGGAAGGTGCGTACCAGTGGTTCGTGCATCACCCGGGCGGCGACCCCGGTCACCCGGGCCTCGATCCGGTGGCGCAGTGCGGTGGCGGAGCGCCGGCCGAAGGTCAGCACCAGGATCTGTTCCGGGTCGGTGCCCTCGGTCACCCGCGCGACCACCGAGTCGACCAGGGTGCTGGTCTTGCCGGTGCCCGGCCCGCCGAGTACGAGCAGCGGCCCGTCGGTGTGCGCGACGACCTCCCGTTGCCTGGGATCGTCGATCCGCGCCGGCTCGGCCTCAGCCGGCCGACGGACCAGCTGGTACGCCTGCACGCCGCCCATCACACCATGCCGCCCCGACGTCCCCCCGAAGGAAGGGCCCCTTGTTATCGCTTTCCGTTGTAGAAGGGGCCCTTCCTAACGGAGACAGTGGGTGGGGCGGTCAGCCGAGGCGGGCCTCGATCGCGTCGAGCGCGGCCGGCACCGAGTCGACCACCACCAGCAGATCCATCGCCGGTTTCCGCGCGAAACTGCCGGGGGCGAGTCCGTTGAGCCAGTTGACCAGGCCGGAGTAGAAACCGTCCTGGTCGAGCAGGACCACCGGCTTGTGGTGCATGGACAGGGTGGCCATCGTCCAGACCTCGAAGAGTTCGTCGAGGGTGCCGAGCCCACCGGGCAGGGTGAGGAAGGCGTCCGACTTGTCGATCATCGCGGTCTTGCGGCTGGCCATGCCGTCGGTGATCACCAGCTCGTCGGCGTGCAGGTCGGCGACCTCCAGGTCGACCAGCGCCTGCGGGATGATGCCGAGGGTGTGGCCACCGGCGGCGCGTGCCCCGTCGGCCACCGCGCCCATCATGCCGACACAACCCCCGCCGGAGACCAGGGTGTGGCCGCGTCGGGCCAGTTCGCCGCCGGTCACCGTGGCGAGGTCGAGCCAGCGCTGGTCGAGCGTACGGGAGGAAGCACAGAAGACGCAGATCGCGGCCATCGACTCAGTCCTCCCGACGGGTGGTGGAAGCCGCCTGCTGGTCGGCGCCCGCCTGGGCGATGGCCGACTCCTGAAGCGCTTCCTGTTCCGCGGCGAGTGCCGCGTCCGCATCGATGATATGCCCGACCGCGGTGGCCACATCATCGGTGACCAGTATCAATTCGAGATCGGCGGCGCCGATCTTGCCGCTGGTGGCGAGGGTGTCACGCAACCAGACGAGCAGTCCGCTCCAGTACGCCTCACCCATCAGCACCACCGGGAACCGGGTGACCTTGCCGGTCTGCACCAGGGTGAGCGCCTCGAAGAGTTCGTCCATGGTGCCGAACCCACCGGGCAGTACGACGAATGCCTGGGCGTACTTGACGAACATGGTCTTGCGGGCGAAGAAGTAGCGGAAGTCGATCGCCATGTCGACCCAGTCGTTGATGCCCTGCTCGAACGGGAGCTCGATGCCGAGTCCGACGGAGAGTCCGCCGGCTTCGGTGGCGCCCCGGTTGGCCGCCTCCATCACACCCGGCCCACCACCGGTGATCACCGCGTAACCGGCTCGGGCGAGCGCCGCGCCCAGCTCCTCGGCGAGCTTGCACTCGTCGCTGTCCGGCAGGCTACGGGCGGAGCCGAAGACGCTCACCGCGGGCGGCAGGTCAGCCAGGGTGTCGAAGCCCTCGACGAACTCGGAGAGGATCCGCAGGGCGCGCCAGGCGTCCTTGGTCTTCCAGTCGCCCCGGGTACGGGAGTCGAGTAGGCGCTGGTCGGCCGTACTCCCCGGAATGGCGTCCCGACGGAGGGTGACCCCGCCGCCGTGCCGTTCCGGCCCACGGGCCCTGCCACTTCGTCCCTTGCTGTGACTCATGCGCTCCACGGTAGTGGGAGCGTCCCGTGCCGTACGCCACTCACCCCGTCGCCGGGAAAACCTCGGCGATCAGGGCGTCGGGCAGGAAAGTGTGTCGAGCAGCGCAACCGAATGCGCCTCCAATGCGTCTTACTATTCACATACCAGGTATGCACCGGGTCCGGCAGCGCCGCCGGACACCTTTGGGGGGAGGCGCAACCGTGATCAACAACAACGAGATCATCCGGCTCCGGCGACAGATGCACCAGCGAATCCGCGCCGTGGTGGCCGAACGGCGGCTGGCCCGTCAGCAGGATCTGCCCGACGACCACACGTTCGACCACTCGGCCGTCGCGGCGGAGAGCCCCGGCGGTCACGGCGAGGTCAACTGAGTCACCGGTGAACTGAGCCAGCTGGCTCAGACCGGCGCGAGCCAGCGGTGCAGGGTGGCGGCACCGTCCCGGATCTTCCCGATCTCGACGTGCTCGTCCGGGGCGTGGGCCAGGTTGGGGTCGCCCGGTCCGAAGTTCAGCGCCGGAATGCCGAGCGCCGCGAACCGGGAGACGTCGGTCCACCCGAGCTTCGCCACCGGCGCCTCGCCGACCGCTGCCAGGAACTCCCGGGCCGGCGGCGCGGTCAGGCCGGGCAGCGCACCGGCGGCCACGTCGACCAGGTTGACCTCAAGACCGGCGAAGACCTCGCGTACGTGCGCCTCGGCCTCGGCCGGCGACCGGTCCGGCGCGAACCGGAAGTTGACCTCGACCTCGCACCGGTCCGGCACCACGTTGCCGGCCACCCCACCGTGGATGCCGACCGCGTTCAGCCCCTCCCGGTAGACACAGCCGTCGATGGTGACCGTACGGGCCTGGTACTCGGCCAACCGGTCCAGGGCCGCGCCCGCCGCGTGGATCGCGTTCACCCCGCGCCAGGACCGCGCCGCGTGGGCCCGCCGACCGGTGGTCACCACGATCGCCCGCAGCGTCCCCTGGCAGCCCGCCTCGACCACGCCGTACGTCGGTTCGAGCAGCACCGCGAAGTCGGCGGTCAGCCACTCCGGGTGCGTCTGGGCGACCAGGTTCAACCCGTTGTACCGGCTGTCGATCTCCTCAGCCTCGTAGAACAGGTACGTCACGTCGTACCGGGGTTCGGCCAGGGTGGTCGCCAGGTGCAGGGCGTACGCCACCCCGGACTTCATGTCCGAGGTGCCGCAGCCGTAGATCAGGTCGCCGTCCTGCGTCGACGGGAAGTTGTCGTTCAACGGCACCGTGTCCAGGTGTCCGGCCAACACCACCCGTTGCGCGCGGCCCAGATCGGTACGGGCCATCACGGTGTTCTGGTGCCGCCGCACGTCCAGGTACGGAACCGACCGCAGCACCTCCTCGACGTGGTGTGCGATTTCCTTCTCGTTGAGCGAGACGGACTCGATGTCGACCAGGGCGCGGGTCAACGCGACCGGATCGGCCAACACCTCGGGGGTCAGCGGGTTCTCCATGCTCGGCACGGTACCGTCAAGATTGTGCGGGCGCGGAGTGAGCTGTCGAGCTGTGCTGTCCGTGACTCGTCGGCCCCGAGTTCACACCGGCCGCGCCCTCCGCAGGCGACAATCGGCCAGGGTCCGAGGATCGCCATTGCCGCGAAGCCGGCCCGAGACCCACAGACACGAAGGATGACTCAGTGACGACCGCGCAGCCCGCCTGGGGTATCGGACTGGCCACCATCACCGCCGAGGGTCAGGTGCTCGACACCTGGTATCCGACCGGCAAGCTCGGCCTGGGCGCGCTGCCACTGGTGCCCGGCGAGGAGCAGGCGGACGTGCTCGACCTGCCGCCGGGCGCGGTCGGCGAGCGGGCCCTGCCGGGACTCCGTACCGTGGTGGTGATCACCGAGATCGGCTCGTTGGCCGACCCGATCAAGGACGCCTCCGACGCGTACCTGCGGTTGCACCTGCTCTCCCACCGCCTGGTCCGGCCGAACGAGCTGAACCTCGACGGCATCTTCGGGCAGTTGGCGAACGTGGCCTGGACCTCGGCCGGGCCGTGCCCGCCGGACCGGGTGGACGAGCTGCGCGTCATCGAGCGCGCCGCCGGACGTCACCTCGCCGTGTACGGGGTGGACAAGTTCCCCCGGATGACCGACTACGTGGTGCCGTCCGGGGTCCGGATCGCCGACGCCGACCGGGTCCGGCTTGGCGCCCACCTGGCCTCCGGCACCACCGTCATGCACGAGGGCTTCTGCAACTTCAACGCCGGCACGCTCGGCACCTCGATGGTGGAGGGGCGGATCGTCGCCGGGGTGGTGGTCGGCGACGGTTCGGACATCGGCGCGGGCGCCTCGATCATGGGCACCCTCTCCGGTGGCGGCACCGAGAAGGTACGCATCGGCGAGCGCAGCCTGCTCGGCGCGAACGCCGGAATCGGCATCTCGCTCGGCGACGACTGCGTGGTCGAGGCGGGTTGCTACATCACCGCCGGCTCGAAGATCACTCTGCCGGACGGGAACGTGGTCAAGGCCCGGGAGCTTTCCGGCGTGGCCGGGCTGCTCTTCTGGCGCAACTCGCTGACCGGGGCGCTGGAGGCCCGTCCGCGCACCGGTCGGGGCATCGAACTGAACGCCGCCCTGCACGCCAACGACTGACCGGCACCGAAACAAAGGTGGTACGGGTGCCGGCCACCATCCTCGGCCGGCACCCACCCACGGTTACTTCAGTTTGTAGGCACGGATCACCTTCTGCGTGACGGTGTTACCGGCCGAATCGGTGGCCTTCGCGCGCAGCGACACGTACGCGGCCCCGTTCGGGTGCCGTACGCTCGCCGTCCAACCGGACTTGCCAGCCTTCACGGACGCGTTCCGCCAGGTCCGCCCGTCGTCGTAGGAGACCTCCACGGTCAGCTGCCGCACCTGTGCCGACGGGGCGCCGGGCTGCCGCGCGACGGTGACCGGGATGTCGAACTCCCGACCGTCCGGGGCGGCGTTGCCGGCGTCGAGCTTGGGTGCGTACCGGATCGCCATCGCGGGCAGCTTGGCGATCTCGTCGACGGGCCCCTCGCCGGAGCGGAACGTCCACGCCACCTCGGTCGAGGTGGCCAGGTCCGCGACGTTCCGGGTGGCCGAAACCGTCAGCCGGTAGTCGGCCTTGCCGGCTGGCACGTCGAACCTTCCCCAGCCCGGGTTCGGGACCTCGTCGACCAGCTTGCCGTTGCGGTAGAGCGCGGTCCGCGCCGTCTCGGTGAGCGAACCACCGGGGTTCCCCGCAGCGTCACTGAAGATCGGAAGGTCGACCCCGATCATGTTGCCCTGACGGAAGATGCCCTGGTCCGGCCAGCGCGGCTCGGGGAACGACGGACCGTACGGCGCACCGTTCCACACGTTCTGGTAGTGGCGTCCGGCCTGGTACTGCACCGGGGCCGGCACCTGCAACACCGTCTGGGTGGCCGGGTAACCGTCGGCGTCCGGCAGGGTGAACTCCAGCGCCTGGTCCCACCGCACACCGTCGTCGGTGTTGTAGTACTCGACCCGCTGCCCGGGTACGACGACCGGCAGCCCGACCGCCCAACCGCCGGTCGGCTCCGGGTAGAACGCGTACGAGAACCGGTAGACGGTCTGGCCGGGCGCGCCACCCCGGAAGTCGTTCTTGACGGTGGCAAGGTCCCGGTCCCGGAAGTGCCGGGCGTATCCGGTCGGGAACCGGCCGGGACTCATGTCGCTGAGCCCGTAGAAATACTGGCTCTGGAGGAACTGCCCGTCGGCACCCGGATCCGCCCACTGGCTGGCGATGCCACCCCTGAAGGCCGACGAGGTGCCGGTCCCCAACTGAGCGGTACGGAGGCCGTCGAAGGTGAAGGAGAGCAGGCTGGAGCCGAAGCCGCCGTCGAGCACGGTCCAGTTGGCGGAGATGTCGACCAGGGCGGGTGCGGCCGACGGGTCGGGCACGGTCACCCGGACCGGTCGGCCCTGGCGCGCGTCGAGGGTGAGACTCAGGTTCCGGTCGACGACCAGTTCCGGCTGCGCCAGCATCGTGGCGTCTACCTCGTCCTCGCCGCGCAGGTGGAACAGCACCGCGTCCAACCCGTAGCGACCCTTCGGCACCCGGACGGTGGCGGTGCCGTCGTCGTCGTACACGCTGGTGAAGGAGAACCGGTCCAGTCCGATGAGCGAGCTGCCGTACTCGACGGCCGGGGCTCCGGTCTGGTCGATGTAGGTGAAGGTGAGGTCGTAGCTCTCGACCTCCTTGTCGACTCCGACCGGGGTGGTGACCACGGTCGACCCGGTGGTGGCGGTCAGGCGGCCGGACCAGTAACCGTCCGGACCGGCGACGCTGGTGTCCGCGGTCACCGTGACCGTCGCCTCGCCACCGGCGGGCACGGTCACCTGGTTGGCGCTGGTGGTGAACAGGCCCGACGGTAGGGACGCCCCTTCCGGGCCGGTCACCTGGAACGCGAGGTCGAGGGTGAGGGCGGCGCTACCGGAGTTGTGGTAGGTGACGGTCCGGCTGACCGGCGCGTCGTCCGCGTGCGGCCAGACGGCCCGCCCGAAGGAGAGACTGGCCGGGTCGGTGGTCACCGGTTGGGTGATGGCGCGGGCCACGTCGACCCGGCCGGCTCCCTGCTGGTACGCGGTGAGCGTCGGATCGGGCTTGGCCGAGGCCATCAGGGTCGACTTGAACTGTGCCGCGCTCCAGTCCGGGTGCTGCTGTCCGAGCAACGCCACCGCACCGGCCACGTGTGGGGTGGCCATCGAGGTGCCGGAGACGGCGACGTAGTGCTCGCCGACCGGCGTACCGAGCAGGGTGCCGGCGCCCTTGGCCGCGACGATCTCCACACCGGGTGCGGTGATGTCGGGCTTCACCGCGCTGTCCCCGACCCGGGGTCCCCGACTGGAGAAGGCCGCCAGTTTGTCGTCGCGATCGACCGCGCCCACGGTGAGGGCGGCGTCCGCGCTGCCCGGTGAGCCGACCGAGGCGTCCGAACCGTCGTTGCCGGCGGCGACCACGAAGAGCGTGCCGGTCTGCGCGGTGAGGGTGTTGACCGCTTCCTCGACCGGGTCGATCTCCGGCCCGTCGTATCCGCCGAGGCTGATGTTGACCACGTCCGCCTGCTTCTCCACGGCCGCCCACTGAAGACCGGCGAGGATCGCCGACTCGGTGCAGCCGTAGATCTCGCAGACCTTGCCGGAGACCAGGGTGGCGTCCGGCGCCACGCCCCGGTACTTCCCGGCCGAGGCGGCGCCGCTGCCGGCGATGATCGAGGCGACGTGGGTGCCGTGCCCGACCAGGTCGCGGGGATCGGCCTCCTCGCTGAAGTTCCGCGCCTCGGCGACCCTGCCGACCAGGTCCGGGTGTTCGACGTCGACGCCGGAGTCGAGCACCGCGACGGTGACCCCACTGCCGGTGAACCCAGCCGCGTACGCGGCGGGCGCACCGATCTGCGGCACGCTGTGGTCGAGGGTCAGTTGCCGTTTGCCGTCCAGCCAGATTTTCTCGATCCCGCCGGCGGTGGCGGTGCGGGCGCTGCCCTGACCGGTGGTGACCCCGGCCCAGAAGGCCGTGGCCTGGTCCTTGGCGGTGGTGACCGCGGCGCCGCCGATCGCCGGCAGGTCACGGGTGACCCGGGCGCCGGTGCCGCGCAGGGTTCCGGTGGCGGAGGCCACGGCGCCGTCGCGGTAGGTGACGATCAGTGGCAGGTTGTCCCGCGCCGCGTCGTGGTAACCGGCCTGGACCAGCCCGGTGACGTCGAAGAGGCGCCGGTCGAGCTGCCCGGCACCGACCAGCCGCGCCGCGTCGCGCGGGATCACGTACAGATGGTCGGCGTCGCGCTGGACGATGAACTGGATCTTTTCTCGCCCCTTGGCCGGCTGCACCGAACCGGTCAGGGCGTCAGCCGAGGCGAGCGTGATCCGGTCGCCGGTGAGCAGGGTGACGGTGACGGGTCGGGCCTGCGCCCGAGTGGTCGGCTCTGCGGTCGGCGGCGCGGCCGCCGGGACGGGACTGGCCAAGCCGGCCGAGCCGGTGCCGAGCACCAACCCGACCCCCAGTGCGACTGCGGTCAATCTCCTCGATACCTGCAACGAAACCTCCCCGGTTGACATCTCGTGGATGTCAGGTCCTGCATGGACACCGGTCAGCATTGCATACCGAGTATGTATCTGATACCCCTGACACTATCTAGAATTAGACCATTCAATCGCTTGTGATCATTTCCGACGCACTACCAACATTCGGCAAATGATCATCCCATCCATCGAGATCATCCTATTCAGATCATCCACGGTACCGGCGAAGGAGAGGCTGTGGCCTCGCACAAGACACGGATGCTCGCAGGCGAGCTCTACCTCGCCGACGACCCGGAAATCGTCGCCGACGCACAGCGCGGGGCACGGCTGATGGAACAGTTCAACGCGACCACCGTCGATGATCAGGAGCGGCGGCGACACCTGCTCACCCAACTGCTCGGCGCGGTCGGCGAAGGAGTCGGCATCCGGCCGCCGTTCTACTGCGATTTCGGCTACCACATCACCATCGGCGACGGCACGTTCATCAACTACGGCGCGGTGCTGCTCGACGTCGCGCCGATCACGATCGGCGCGGACGTACAGATCGGCCCGAACGTGCAACTGCTGACGCCCACCCACCCGGTCGAGCCGGAGCCGCGCCGAGCCAAGTGGGAAGCGGCCAAGCCGATCAACATCGGCGACAACGTCTGGCTCGGCGCTGGCGCGATCGTGCTCGCCGGCGTCACCATCGGCGAGAACACGGTGGTGGGTGCCGGCGCGGTCGTCCCCCGCGACCTCCCCGCCAACGTCGTCGCCCTCGGCAACCCGGCCCGCATCACCCGCCGCCTCACCTGACGCCGCTTCCTCTCCGGACGAGGCTTCGCAGGCAGGACGCGTCGACGACCCGCGACGTCGGTGCCGGTCAGGCGCGTTGGATCGGAGCGGGGCTGCGCCGCTCGGGGCCCCACCGGTTGGCGTCCTCCTCCGCCAACGGGCGGGAGAAGAGGTAGCCCTGGCCGAGGGCGCAGCCCATGTCCATCAGCAGCGTCCGTACCACCTCGGTCTCCACCCCCTCGGCGATGATGTCCAGGCTGAGGGTTCCGGCCAGCCGGATGATGCCCTCCAGCAGCAGCAGTTGCCGTCGGGAGGAGGCGACGGTGGCGGTGAACGAGCGGTCGATCTTCAGTACGTCGGCCGGCATCTGCTGGAGGTAGCTCAACGACGAGAAGCCGGTACCGAAGTCGTCGATCGCCACCCGTACGCCCAGGGTGCGCAGCTCGGTCAGCTCCGCCCACACCTGGTCGTCGTCGCGGAGCAGCAGACTCTCGGTGATCTCCAACATGAGCAGGGTCGGCGGTACGTCGGCGGCGCCCAGGGCGGCCCGTACCCGGTCGACGAAGCCACCCGCGCGCAGTTGCCGGGCGGAGACGTTGACACTGACGTACGGCGTCGCCGACGGGTCCCGGTCCTGCCGCCAGCGACCGGCCGCGGCGACCGCCTCGCGGAGCACCCAGTCACCGATCTGCTCGATCAGGCCGGTCTCCTCGGCGAGCGCGATGAACTGATCCGGCGGAACGAGACCCCGACCGGGATGGTGCCAGCGCACCAGCGCCTCGAAACCGGCGGCGACCCCACTGTAGAGATCGACGATCGGCTGGTACTCGACCATGAAGCTGCGCCGCTCGACCGCCTCCGCCAGCGCGGTACGCAGTTCCAGCCGCTGCACGATCGCGGTGTGCAGCTCCGACTGGTAACGGCACCAGCGCCCCTTGCCGCCGCCCTTCGCCACGTAGAGCGCCAGATCCCCGTGCTTGAGCAGCTCCCCCGCATCGGTGGCGTCGGCGCTGGTCGCCACGCCGATGCTGACCGAACCGTTGAGCAGGGTGTCACCGACCGCGAGCGGCTCGGCGAGCGCGCGGACCAGATCGTCGGCGATCCGCTCGGCCTGCTCCGCGTTCTCGGCGTCCGGCACCAGCACGGCGAACTCGTCGCCGCCGAGCCGGGCCACCATGCCGGTCGCACCGACCAGGTCCCGCAACCGCTGCCCGACCGCGATCAACAGCCCGTCGCCGACCGCGTGCCCGTGCGCGTCGTTGACCGAACTGAACTCGTCCAGGTCGATGCAGAGCACACCGACCATACGGCCACTGCGGCGGGCGTGGCCGACCGCCGCGTACACCTGGTCCTGGAAGGAGGCCCGGTTCGCCAACCCGGTCAGCACGTCGTGCATGGACCGGTGGGTCAGTTCCCGTTCCAGCCGGCGCCGTTCCGTCATGTCCCGCATGGTCACCACCAGGCCCCGGACGGTCCGGTCCCGGCGCAGATCGCGGCAGCTCACCTCCAGGTGGATCCGCTCACCGTCCGGTCGCCGCACGGTCCAGTCGGCCCACCCGCCGCCCGACGACCGGGCCGGGTCCAGCAGGTCGTCGATCAGCTCCCGGTCGTCCGGGTGCACCACGGAGTTCAGTTCGGCGCAGTCCGCCGGGTCGATGCCGATCACGGTACGGACCGAGGGGCTGGCGTACCGGACTGACCGGTCGTCGTCGACGACGAGGATGACGTCCGTGGCGTTCTGCACCACGCTGCGGAAGTACGCCTCGGTGTCCCGCCGGCTGATCTCCTGGCTCAGCCCGATCCGTTCCAGCGCGAGCGCCACCTGCGCGGCCAGCACCTCCAGCGAGTCGCGCAGCCCGGCGAGGACGGTCTGGTCGGCGGCGACCAGCAACGCGCCGACCCGGGGCACCCCGGTGGCCCGCTCGTCGAGCACCAGTGGACAGAGCACGGCGGTGCTGAACTCGCCCAACTGCCCGGCCAGCGCCGGCTGGAGCATGCCCACCCGCAGCACCCTGGTGCGGCGGGCGGTGGCCACGCTCGGCGCCGGGTAGTACGTGGAGGGTTCCGTGACCGCCGACCCCCAGATGCTGGTCGCGGCGGCCGGCACCCCGTCGGCCCGGTTGACCGTGAACACCACCCGGTGCGGGGCGTGCTTCGGCACCAGCCGGGCGACGGCGGCCCGTACCGCCCGGTCGACCTCGCGGGCGGCGGTGGCCGACACCAGGTCGGCGGCGGCTTTGCGCAGGCTCCGTTCACGGGTGACCACGAGCCGGTGTGCGTCCGCCGCGTCCGCGAGCCGGCTCAGCACCAGCACGAACATCACCCCGGAGACGACGGCGATCACCGTACCGTCGTGCACCTCCCCGGTGACCGCCTCGAGCAGCAGCACCGCCGGGGCGAGTACGGCGGCCAGTCCGAGCAGCACCAGTCGGAGCCGTCCGACCTCGGTCTGCCGTGGCTGGGCCGGCATGGTCAACCGCGTCATCCGGGGGTGCAGGGCGGCGGCGCCCCAGCAGACGGAGAAGGTGAACCAGCCCAGCTCGATCGGCCCACCCGGCTGCCAGCCGCCGTTGTGCAGGGCGATGCCGTAGCCGAGGTCTCCGGCGAGCATGCCCGCGGCGCCGATCACCAGCAGTACCGCGGCGGGGTTGATCGGTGTGGCGGTGAGCAGCCGCGCGGTGGCCGCCAGCACCAGCAGGTCGGCGAAGGCGAACGCGGCCAGGGTCGAGCGGCTGAACGGGTTGAGCCCGGGTCCGTCGAGGTAGGGGCCGAGAACAAAGATCCAAAGCAGGAATCCGCCGGCCGTACAGAAGATCAGAAAGTCGAGGAACTGCGATCGGTCACGGGCGACAATGTTCGAACGGGTGAGTCCGAGTAGTCCGGCGCCGATCAAGGGGAACATCAACAAATAGGAAACATCTGCGGCCGATGCCGGCGCGTCGCTCGGCAACGACGCTTCGAGACTGTAGAGGGTGTCGCCGACGGCGAGCAGCGCCATGCCTGCGGAAAGCAGCCGCCAGGTGTATCCGCGTTGTGGGCGGTGCCACCCTACGCCGACCAGCACCGCAGCGGCCCCAGCCAGCCCCACCAGCGCGAACAGGAAGGTACGCAGCACCGGCACGGCGAAGAAACAGCCGACCAGTACGCCCATTCCCACCGCGTACCAGGTCAATACCTTCCGAGCGGACACGGGCCTCCTGTCGATGTTCGAAACCAACGTACCGAACCCGCCTAATCGACGTTGTCCGCCCGGTTTACCAGTCCTCGATGCGGTTCGCTATCGCCAGGGTGGGCAGTGGTTGACGACGATGAGTGTCCGGGTCGTGAACACGACTCCCCGCGTACGACAATTACCTGCGTAACACTGGTCACCGGTCCAGTCAACGATCACCCGGCAACCGGGACGTCAGCCCGCGAGTCGTACGACCACATCGGAGCGGTCGACGGTGGTCTCGATCAGATCGGCGTTGACCTGGTCGGTGCCTCGGGCCCGGGTGGCCGCCTCGGTCACCGACCGACCGAAGCCGATGTGCCGGTCGGTCAGCCGACGCAGCCGCTCCCCCGCTTCGAGGTCCAGGAACCACACCTCGTCCAGGAGCCCGCGCAGCTCACCCCAGGGCGGGGCCGGCACCAGCAGATAGTTGCCCTCGGTCACCACCAGCCGCACCTGCGGCGGTACCGCGATCGCCCCGGCGATCGACTCCTCCAGCTCACGGCGGAACTCGGGCGCGTAGACCGTGCCGCCGGCCCCGTCCCCGCTCTCGCCCCCGGTACGGAGCCGACGCATCAGGGCCACGTAACCGGCACCGTCGAAGGTGTCGAGGGCGCCCTTGCGGTGGTGCCGGCCGAGCCGGTGCAGCTCCGCCTCGGCGAGATGGAACCCGTCCATCGGCACCAGTGCCGCCACCGGGCCGAGCGCGGCCACCAGCCGTTGCGCCAGGGTGGACTTGCCGGCGCCGGGTGCGCCGGCGATGCCGAGCAGTTGCCGTGGACCGGCCCCGGCCAGGGCGCCGGCCCGCGCCACCAACCGGTCGAAGGTGTACGGCTGCGCCGGTACGGACACGGCGGCCGGCTCAGTCGCGGGGCTCGGCAAGCACCGTCGGCTCGCTGATCGTGAACCGCGCCTCGATCGCGGCCTGGATCGTCTGCACCTGGGGGTCGAGATCGAGGTCGGGCACGCTGTCCATCGCGCCCTTGCTCCGGAAGCCCTGCGCCGAGCCGACCATCATCATCGACCGGTGCTGTTCCACGCCGGGGTCGGCGAGCTGGACCAGGGCGGTCACCCGGGCGCCGAGCGCGTCCGCGTACTCCCGGGCCCGGTCGACGGCCTCGCCGATCGCGGCCCGGCGGACCTCCCGGTACACCGGGCTCTCCGGTCGCAGCGCCCACCACGGGCCCGCAACCTGGGTCTGGTCCTCTTCGCCCAGTCGGAGCATCAGCTCGCCGAGCACGCTGAAGTCGGTGACGGTCACCGTGGTGGTCACGCTGCCGTGGTAACCGATCACCCGCTCACCGGAGCGCTTGGTCTGGGGATAGACCCCGAGCTGGCCGGTCTCCCGCCGCTCGATCGCCGGGCCGTACGAGTCGATCAGCCCACGGACCGCCTCCGCCCGCTCGGCCAACCGGGTCAGGGTCGTCGGCCGGTCCCGCTCCCGCACGTTCACGGTCACCGCGAAGCGCGCCAACTCCGGCGGCACCTCACGAAACGCCTCGCCCCGTACCGCCACCACCGGACCCTCGACCATGGCCCTAACCCTAGGGGCATCCGCCGGACTTTGACATGCCGAGCGGGCACCGCACCGCCGCGCTACAGCCGTACGGTGACGACCGGCTGGTCGAGCAGCACCGCACCGACCAGCTCCCGCACGTCCTGGCTGACCAGTGCGTGCTGGGTCGCCACGTGCACGTCCCGGAAGCAGCGCTGCAACGGGCTCGACGCCCGGATGGACGCACCCCCGCCAGCGTGATAGACGAGGTCGACGGCGTGCGCAGCGCTCCTGGTCGCGTACGCGATCGCCAGCCGCAGCCGGGCACGCTGCTCAACCGGCACGACCTCCCCGGCCGACACCCGGCGCCAGCAGTCGGCGATCTCACCGAGCAGGTACGCACGCCCGGCGCCGAGGATTGCCTCCGCCTCGGCGAGCCCGGCCTGGATCATCGGCTTGCCGGCGACCGGCTGCCCGGTCAGCGGGTCACGCTTCTCCCCCGCCAGCCGGGCGAACTCGTCCAGCGCGGCGCGGGCGATGCCGAGCGCCACCGCGCCGATACCGAACGCCAGCAGCCCGAAGACCGGGAACCGGTAGAGCGGCCGGTCCTGCCGGGGCGGACCGAAGAGCGAGAACGAGTACGCGTCCGGGACGAAGACGTCGACCGCCTCGATGTCGTGGCTGCCGGTGCCGGCGAGCCCGACGACGTCCCAGTTGTCGTGGATGCTGAGGTCGGCAGCGGGCATGATCACGTGCCGTACCTGCGGCATCCCGCCGGGTCCCGGCGCCGGGGTGTCCCCGTCGAACACCACGCAGCCGCCGACCAGGTGGGTCGAGTGACGGCTGGCGCTGGCGAACGACCAGCGACCGCGTACCCGGTAGCCGCCGGGCACCATGGTGGCCCGGCCGGACGGTGCGGCGACCCCGGCGATCAGGAAGCGGGGGTCGGCGAGCAGCTTCGCCGCGACCGGCTCGTCCAGGTATCCGAGGGTCGCACCGGTGGCGGCGCCGATCATCGTGCACCAGCCGACCGAGCCGTCGGCCCGGCCCAACTCCTCGAACACCTCGAACATGGTCAGCGGGTCGGCCTCGACACCACCCGCCGCGTTCGGCGCGGCGAGCCGGAACAGGCCCAGCCCGGTGAGGTCGTCGACCAGGTCCTCCGGCAGCCCCCGGTCGCGCTCGATCCCCGGCGCGAGCGCCCGGATCCGGACGGAGAGAGCACGAACCTGATCGATCAGCGCCAGCGACATGGCCGCCAGCCTAGGACCGCCCCCCGGTGACCGGAAATCAGCGAAGCAGTTCGATTTCCGATCCGCTCACGTACAGCGGATCAGCCGGCACCGGCCAGCAGCGGGTGGACACCGGCAGGTGTGGCCGGCACGGGAGACCCGTGCCGGCCACACCGTGGTGGTGGTCAGCTGCTGTACGCCTCGACCTCCCAGAGGGAGTGGCCGTAGCCGGTCCCCCTGGCGGTGCCGTTGATCCGCAGGTAGCGGCCGTTGGCGCCGAGTCCGGTCAGTTCGTCGACTCCGCCGTTGGCCCCGGTCACCGAGCGCACGGTGGTCCAGGTGTTGCCGTCGTTGGAGGTCTGGATCTGGTACGCGCTGCTGTACGCCGCCTCCCAGGTCAGCTTGACCCGGCCGATCGCGGTGGGAGTGCCGAGGTCGACCCGGATCCACTGCGGATCGGCGAAGAGCGACGACCAGCGGGTGGTGAGGCTGCCGTCGACCGCCTGGGCACCGGACATGCCGGCCCCTTCACTGCTGGAGACGAGCGTCGGCTTGTTCAGCAGCAGGTTGGCCCCGGGCTGCGGGTTGTTCGGCCCGCTGCCGCCGTACACCTCGAACTCGAACAGCGAATAGCCCCACCCGGTGCCCCGGGTCGTGCCGTTGAGGCGTACGTAGCGGCCGGTCCCGGTCAGGCCGGTGAGGTCGTCGACCCCGCCGTCACCGCCGGTCACGCTCCGGATGGTGGTCCAGTTGGTCCCGTCCGGCGAGGTCTGGATCTGGTACGCGCTGCCGTACGCCGCCTCCCAGGTCAGTTTCACCCGGTTGATGGCGTACGAGGCACCGAGGTCCACGTCGATCCACTGCGGGTCGCTGAACGCGCTCGCCCAGCGGGTGCCGATCGCACCGTCGAAGGCGTTCCCGGCGACGAAGGCGTCCTGGATGCTGGACGACCGGGCCGTCTTGTTCAACGCCAGGTTGCTGCCCGGTTCCGGGTCCGGGTCCGGGTCGGGGTCCGGCCCGGGGCCCCCGGGCTGGGGCGAGAGGGTGAACTGGTCCACGTCGAAGTACGGACCGGTGCCCTTGAAGACCAGGTAGAGGGTTCGGGTGCCGGTCGGTGCGGTGACGCCGCCGGTGACCGTGGCCCACGTCGTGTACCCACCGGTCGGGACCACGGTGGCCGAACCGACAAGCGTTCCGGTCGGTGAGTCGACCCGCAGTTCGAGGGTGCCGCCACCGCCGGCCGGGGCGCCGACCCGAGCGCTGAACGACTGGATGCCGGTCAGGTTGTACGGGGTGAACGAGATCCAGTCGTTGTTGTCGACGTACCCGATCGCCCCACCGCCCTGGGCGTTGCCCGGATTGGTGATCTGGATGCCGCTGGAGTCACCGAAGTGCTCCGCCTGGCGTACCCGTGGTTGCAGCACCGCCTGGGCGTGCGTGGTCAGCGCGGGCTGGCCGCCGCCGCCGAGGTCGGTGTATTCGGCGTCGATGATGCCGAAGATGTTCGCTGCGGTGTCGTGCTCGCCGTCGGCCGAGGTCTGGATGACCCCGGTGCAGCCCTGCACGCTGCCGAGCTGGTGGCCGTGCGAGTCGTGGCCCAAGACATAGTTGACCTTGACCCGGGCGCAGTTGATCGCGCCGTCCTGGACGTCGGTGACGGTCACGGTGAACGGGACCGAGTCACCGAAGTTGAACGTGGACCCGTTGAGCGGCGTGTTGATGGTGACCACCGGCGCGCTGTTGCCGACGGTGACCACCACGCTCGCGGTAGCCGTCTTGCCGGTGCTGTCCCGCACCGTCAGGGTCGGGCTGCGCACCCCGTTGGTGGTGTACGTGAAGCTCGGGTTCGCCACGGTGGAGTCGGTGGTGCCGTTGTTGTCGAAGTCCCAGGCGTACGTGATCGGGTCGCCGTCCGGGTCGAGCGTGCCGGCCGAGGAGAACGCCACGGTCAGCGGCGCCACCCCACTGGTCGGGGTCGCGGTGACCCTCGGAGTCGGGGCACGGCCCTCGCGGGCGTACTCGATCCGGTAGAGCGCGGAGTTCGCGTCGCCGTTGAACCAGCCGGTGCCGTAGTCGAGTACGTAGAGGGCGCCGTCCGGGCCGAACTCCATGTCCATGACCTGCGTGCCGGTCCACGGGAACGGGTTGATCTTCAACGGCTCACCGGCCGCATCGATCTTGATGTTCTTGATCCAGCGTCGGCCGAACTCGCCGGCGAAGTAGGTCCCGTCGTAGTACTGCGGGAAGGCCACGTCCGAGGTGGACGCCGGGTTGTAGCGGTAGACCGGCCCACCCATCGGGGAGAGCCCGCCGCCGGTGAACTCCGGCGGGGAGCCGGAGCCGCCGTACGGCAACCAGGCCGGGACGGCCGCCGGAAGCTGGGTGATGCCGGTGTTGTTCGGCGAGTTGTTCACCGGGCCACCCGCGCAGTTGAACTTCGGACCCGACGGCCCACTCGGGAACGTGTAGTCGTTGTACGCGTCGTTGCGCGCGGTGCAGTACGGCCAGCCGTAGAAACCGGGCTGGGTGATCCGGGCGAACTCCACGTTGCCCGCCGGCCCCCGGTTCGGGTCGGCGGTACCCGCGTCCGGCCCGTAGTCACCGAGGTAGACCACGCCGGTGGCCTTGTCGACGCTCATCCGGAACGGGTTGCGGAAGCCCATCGCGTAGACCTCGGGCCGGGTACGCGCGGTGCCGGGCGGGAACATGTTGCCGGCCGGAATGGTGTAGCCGCCGGCCGCGCTCGGCTTGATCCGCAGCACCTTGCCGCGCAGGTCGTTGCTGTTCGCCGAGGTCCGCTGGGCGTCGAACGCGGGGTTGCGGTCGGCCCGCTCGTCGATCGGGCTGAACCCGGCCGAGTCGAACGGGTTGGTGTCGTCCCCGGTGGAGAGGTAGAGGTTGCCGGCCGCGTCGAAGTCCATGTCACCGCCGACGTGGCAGCACATGCCCCGACTGGTCGGCACCTCCAGGATCAGCGTCTCGCTGGCCAGGTTGATGGTGTTGTCGGCGTTGACGGTGAACCGGGCCAGTCGGTTGACCCCGTTCCAGGCTGCGAACTGGGCGGGCGTACCGGTGGCCGGGGCACCGCCGCCGGGGGTGTTCAGCGGCGGGGCGTAGTAGGCGTACACCCAGCGGTTGGTGGCGAAACCGGGGTCGGCCTTGATCCCCTGCAGGCCCTCCTCGTCACCGGTGTAGACCGGCAGGGTGCCAGCGATCTTGGTGTTGCCGGCGACGTCGGTGTGCCGGATCGTGCCGTCCCGCGAGGTGTGGAACACGCCCCGGTCGGGGAGCACGGTCAGGCTCATCGGCTCGCCGGTCTCGGCCACCCCACGGGCGAGCGTGACCTGCTGGAAGTTGCTGTTGACCGTGCCGCCGCAGTCGGCCTGCACCGCGCCGGCCGCGCCCCGGATGCCGCCGAGCAGGTGCCGGCGGAAGTTGGCGTCGGCGTACGACGCGTCGGTGTGCCCCATCCCGGTGTACCAGGACCGGCCGCCGCCGTAGTTGTGGCACCAGCTGATCGGGTGGTCCGCACCGTTGCTGCCACCGGTGTAGCTGGTCTCGTCCAGGGTGGCGAGCACGTGTACGTTGCCGCGCGGGTTGGTCCGGTAGTTGTACCACTCGTCAAAGCGGGACCAGCGCTGCGGCAGGCCTGTGGTCGACGGGTGCACCTGGTCGGCGACCTTGACGGTCGCGGTCTGCTCGGCCGGGTGCGAGGCGAACCAGGCGCCGACGAGCCCGCCGTACCAGGGCCAGTCGTACTCGGTGTCGGAGGCCGCGTGTACGCCGACGTAACCGCCGCCGGCCGCGATGTAACGCTCGAACGCGCCCTGCTGCGCCGCGTTGAGTACGTCGCCGGTGGTGGAGAGCCAGATGACGGCGTCGAACCGGGCCAGGTTGGCATCGGTGAACTGGGCCGAGTCCTCGGTGGTCTCGACGGTGAAGTCGTTGGCCGCGCCGAGTGCCTGGATCGCGGCGATGCCGGGGGTGATCGATCCGTGCCGGAACCCGGCGGTCTTGGAGAAGACGAGCACATTGAACGCGGCGGCGCTGGCCGCCGGTGGTGCGGCGACGATGCCGCCCACCACGAGGACCGCGCTCAGCACACCGCCGAGCCACGATCGCAGTGATCTACGCACGTGAGTCCCTTCCTGATCCGATGGAGGACGGCGTGCGCCGATCACGCCCTTGCCGGTGGTGCCGTCGAGAGCGCTCTCTCGCATCTCCCCGGCGCGCCGACGGCCGGTGAGAGTGCGAGGTATGCACATACATCGTTACGGCTCGGTTGCGGGCTCGTCAAGGATTGTTTCGGCAATCCTGAGAGCGCTCTCCAGGCGGCCACGATGGACGTGACCAGCAAAGATCCATTACAGATTTTCGGTCAGAGAATCGACCGACGACGAACTCCGGGCCCTCTCGGACAGCCGGCCGACCGCCGGGCGCCCGCTGGCGGCTACTCAGCCAGCGAGGCGCTCGGCGGCGGCGGCGATCCGCTCATCGGTCGCGGTGACCGCGAACCGGACGTGCCTCGAACCGGACGGCCCGTAGAAGGCACCCGGTGCGACCAGGACGCCGCGCTCCGCGAGCCAGTCGACGGTCGTCCAGCAGTCCTCGTCGCGGGTGGCCCAGAAGTAGAGTCCCGCGGTCGAGTCGCTGAGCGTGAAGCCCGCCTTCTGCAACGCCGGCCGCAGCACCTCACGGCGGGCGGCGTAACGGTCACGCTGCTCCGCCACGTGCGTCTCGTCGCTCAACGCGGCGACCATCGCCGTCTGAACCGGCTCCGGCACGATCATGCCGGCGTGCTTGCGTACCGCCAGGAGGCGGTCCACCAGCGCCGGGTCACCGGCGACAAAACCAGCCCGGTAGCCGGCGAGGTTGGAACGCTTGGAGAGCGAGTGCACCGACAGCAGCCCGTCGTACGACCCGCCGCTGACCTCCGGTGCGAGCACCGAGACGGGCGACGACTCCCAGCCCAGGGTCAGGTAACACTCGTCGCTGGCCACCACCACACCGCGCTCCCGGGCCCAGTCGACGACCTTGCGCAGATGCGCCGCCGGCAACACCCGCCCGGTCGGGTTGGACGGGGAGTTGACCCAGATCAGCCGTACCCGGGGGTTCGGACCGATCGCGGTCAGCGAGTCGGCCCGGACCACGGTGGCCCCGGCGAGCCGGGCGCCGACCTCGTAGGTCGGGTAGCAGACCTCGGGAATGACCACCACGTCGTCCGGCCCGAGGCCGAGCAGCGTGGGCAGCCAGGCGACCAGTTCCTTCGAACCGATCGTGGGCAGTACGCCAACCCCGGCCGGGTCCGCGCCGCAGTTACGCCCCACCCAGCCCGCGATCGCGGCCCGCAGCGCCGCCGTACCGGCGGTGAGCGGGTAACCCGGCGCGTTCGAGCCGGCCGAGAGCGCGTCCCGGATCAGCCCCGGCACCGGGTCGACCGGGGTGCCGATGGAGAGGTCGACGATCCCGTCGGGATGCCCGCTGGCGACCACCTTGGCGGGCGCCAGCAGGTCCCAGGGAAAGTCGGGTAGGCCGTCGATCCGGCTCGCCGCCGCACCAGTCGACCCACCTGCGCCCCCACCACCGGGGGTCATCCCCCCACCGGTCGGTACGCCGCTCAGTGTCCCTCTCCGCGCCGCTCCTGCGCCGCGACGAAGGTCGCGTCCTTCTCCACCTTGCCGATCTTGGAGGCGCCACCGGGCGAGCCGAGGTCCTCGAAGAACTCGTAGTTCGCCGAGGTGTAGTCCTTCCACTGCTCCGGCACGTCGTCCTCGTAGAAGATGGCCTCTACCGGGCAGACCGGCTCACACGCCCCGCAGTCCACGCACTCGTCGGGGTGGATGTAAAGCATCCGGTTGCCCTCGTAGATGCAGTCGACCGGGCACTCCTCGATGCATGCCTTGTCGAGCACATCGACGCACGGCTCGGCGATGATGTAGGTCACCGATCTCTCCTCCGCAAGCTACGCCGCGATCAACCGCGACGGTAAGAGCCTAGTATCTCGCCGAGGAGGGGGGCGATCGTGCTCCGACGGCAGGATCTGGGACACCGCGTGGTAGTCCGTCGAATTGTAGGGGTTCGTGACGACCGACCGCTCTTCACCGACGCCCTCGGTGAACTGGTCGAGCTCACCGAGACACACCTCACCCTCGCCACCGAGCGCGGGAAGCTGCGGGTGCCGCTGGACGAGGTGCACCGGGCGAAGCGGGTGCCAGCGGCCCGGCGGCCGAACGCCGCGACGGTCGTCGCCCTGGAACTCGCGGCCAACGAGGCCTGGCCGGCACCGGTGCAGGAACGGCTCGGCGACTGGCTGCTCCGTGCCGCCGACGGCTGGACCGGCCGGGCCAACTCGGCGCTACCGGTCGGCGACCCGGACCGTCCCCTGGCGGCGGCGATCGACGCGGTCGCCCGGTGGTACGCCGACCGTGGCCAGCCGGCGATGATCAACACGCCGCTGCCGCTCGCCGCGCCGGTCGGCGTGGCGCTCGACGAACGCGGCTGGACCAGCCGAAGTCCGGTCCTGGTGCAGACCACACCGCTGACCGCGCTGCTTGCCCGCCTCCCCGCCCGGACCGACCTGGCCCAGGTGGAACTGGCGACCAGCCCTTCGGACGAGTGGCTGAGGCTCACGGCGGCGCGAAAAGCCACCCACGCGGGCGGCACGGTTGGGCCTGAGCCGCTCGACATCCTCCCGGCCGCCGCCCGACACGTACTCACCGCCGTGGACCAGATCCGCTTCGCCCACCTGTACGCGCCGACCGGCGACAACGGCCGGAAACTGATCGCCGTCGGCCGGGGCACGGTCACCGGCGCGGGCCGCTGGCTGGGCCTGACCAGTATCGAGGTGGTGCCCGAGGCCCGCCGGCAGGGATTGGCCCAGCACGTGATCGGAGCACTGGGCAGGTGGGCGGCCGAGCGGGGCGCGACCGACACGTTCCTCCAGGTCGAGGAGGACAACTCGGCCGCCGTGGCGCTCTACCGCCGGCTCGGATTCACCACCCACCACACGTACCTGACCCGGGTGGCACCACCCGCCGGTTAGGTGAGTGGTGCGGCACCCGTCGGGTCAGCGGCGGACGACCCGGCGCGGCTTGGCCAGCTTGGTCTCGGCGTACCGCTTCAGCGACTGGGAGCGGTAGTCCAGGCCCATGGCGGTCACCAGCAGGAACCCGAGCAGGGTGCCGGCACCGGCGAACCCGGCATAGAGCCAGATCTGGGAGAAGAACTCCCCGGCGCCGTTGGCGAACGGGTAACTCCCGCTGACGAACGGGCCGACGACGACGGTCAGCGCCATCGCGCTGAGCACCGCGACCGCGACATCCCCACCCCAGCGGGCCACCGGCTGACGCCGCGCGTACACGAACGCGATCACGGCCAGGATCAACCCGATCAGCCCGAACATGATCAACGACACCCGGTCAGCGGCCTCGACGTCGTCCTCGAACCCGAACCGGATGACCAGCCGGGCGATCACGTTGATCAGGAAGAACACCGCCGCGAGTACGCCGACCGGCAACCAACGGTCCTTCATCGCACGCCTCCAGAAACAGCCGATTCCCGTACCGCTGGAAGATATCTACCACCCGTAGCTGGGAGGATCCATCAGCCGGCCGGGCGGCTCGACGGCGGAAGCGGGCCGAGCGGCCTGGAAACGATCAGTTTGAACGCCAACGCGGCGAAGGCCATCGAACCGGCGAAGATCATGACGACGCCGACCCAGTTGTCCCCGGCGAGCAGCACGTCCCCCTCACTGGTCTTGATCGCGGCCACCGCCATCAGCGCGAACCAGGGCACGGCCGGCAACGCCACCGCCCACCGCCGCCCCACCGTCCGGTACGCGAACCAACCCAGCACCAGGTTGGCCGCGATCGCGACCAGCACCGACACGCCGATCAGCTGGCCACCGACGCGGAGCGTGGCGAGCAGCAGCTCCAGCGTCCCGGTCACCAGGGCGGCGATCACCGCCAACACTCCCCCGGCGATCCGCAACAGCAGGTCGAGCAGGCGGACGAGCCCCGCCCAACGCGGCGGTCGGGGCTCGGCGGGCATCTCGCCGGAAACCGGCGTCGACGGACTGGACAGCGTCACCGCGCTCCGCTCTCCGCCAGCGCGTCGGCTCCGGCCACGGCGGCCGGTCCCACCGCCTCGGGCGCCAGGCCGGCGAAGAGGTCGTCCTCCCAGCCGTACGGGCCGGATCCGGGTCCCCGCTCGCCGGCCGCCAGGGTGTAGTACTCCACGCCCATGAACTCGCCGCCGAAGTTGCCGGCGATCGAGTAGAGCCACGAACTCGCCGGGATCTGGGTGGCGTGCGCCCGCATCGACGCCTCCTTGGCGGCATGCTGGTCGGTGCCGTCGATCCGGGCCGCGATCTCCGCGTCCGGCGTACCGAACGGCAGGTCGTCGAAGCGGTCGATGCCGGCGAACGGGTTGTCCGAGGACTCCCCGAACGCGGCCATGCCCGCCTCCAGCACGCTCTTCGGCATCGCCGTCCAGTAGATCTTGGCTGGTCCGAACCCCTCGGCCGTGGCCAGTTCCGCCGCGCGCATGGCGACCCGGTGTGCCTGGATGTGGTCCGGATGTCCGTAGAAGCCGTTCGGGTCGTACGTGACGAGCACCTGCGGCCGTACCTCGCGCATGATCTCGACCAGATGCCCGGCCGCCTCGTCGAGATCCGCCTGCCAGAACGCACGTGGGTGGTCGTTCGTGACGAGCCCCATCATGCCCGAGTCGCGGTAACGGCCCGCCCCGCCGAGGAAGCGGTGGTCCGACACCCCGAGGGCGGCACACGCGGCGGCCAGTTCGGCGATCCGGTAGCCGCCGAGCTGGTCGGCGGCGTCCGCGGCGAGCCCGGCCAGCGCCGGTACGTGAATCTCGCCCTCCTCGCCGAGCGTGCAGGTCACCAGCGTGACCTGTGCCCCGGCGCGGGCGTAGTGCGCCATCGTCGCCCCGGTTCCGATCGCCTCGTCGTCCGGGTGTGCGTGTACCAGGAGAAGCCGCCGGGCGGCCAGGTTCGTCACGGCAGTCACTCTACGCGTCCGCGATCGACCGCCCAGCAGGTCGAGGTACGGACACGATGAGCAGCTCAGCCCCATCATCGATCGCGCCGCTCTACGATCGGCGATGTGGACTATCCGGAACTGGCCGCCCGTACCCGCCGGTTCAGCCACGGCGCACCACGGTCGGTGACGGTGGCCTCCGACGGCTCCCGGGTGGTCTTCCTCCGGTCCGGCGGCCCCGAGGATCCGGCCGACGCGCTCTGGCTGTTCGATGTCGCGACGGCGACGGAACGACTCGTCGCCGACCCGGCCATCCTGCTGGAGAGCGATCCGAGGGACCCGCTCGCCACCGTCGCGCTGCCGCCGGCCGAACGCGCCCTACGCGAACGGCAGCGGTTGCAGGCCGGCGGCATCGGCGGTTACGCCACCGACCCGGCCGCCCGGGTGGCGGTCTTCGCCCTGGCCGGTCGCCTCTTCCGGGCCGACCTGGTACAGGGTGACGTGGTCGAGGTCGCGGTCACCGGGCCGGTGATCGACCCCCGCCCGGACCCGACCGGCGAACGGCTCGCGTACGTCACCGAGGGGCCCGCCAGCACCGACCGGACCGGCCTCCCGGGCCGCACACAGAGCCCGAACGGTGGCAATGGTGGGAGCTGCGGCGGGCAACTGCGGGTGATCGAGGCCGACGGCACCGACAACCTGCTCGCCGGTGAGGAGGCGGGCGTCAGTTGGGGACTGGCCGAGTTCATCGCGGCCGAGGAGTTCGCCCGGTACCGCGGCTACTGGTGGGCGCCGGACGGGCGATCCATCCTCGCCGCCCGGGTCGACGAGTCCCGCCTGCCCCGCTGGTACCTGCACGACCCCGGTGACCCGGCGAGCCTGCCGCGCGGCATCGCGTACCCCCAGGCCGGCGGGCCGAACGCCGAGGTCAGCCTCCACCTGCTCGACCTCGACGGCGGCTGGGTCGACGTGCACTGGGACCGGGAGACCTACCCCTACCTGGTATCGGTGCACTGGGCCGACACCGGACCGCTGATCACCGTGCTCCGGCGGCTGCAACAGCATGGCCTGGTGCTCGCGGTCGACCCCCGTACCGGGGAGACCCAGGTGCACGCCGAACTCGCCGACCCCCGCTGGGTCGAGCCGGTCGCCGGCACTCCCCGGCATCTGCCCGACGGGCGGGTACTGGTCGGCGGCGAACTCGCCCACGACGGCTACGACGCCCGCTGCCTCTTCGCCGACGGCACCCTGCTCACCCCGCCGTCGCTCTACATCCGCCGGGTGGTCGGCCCGCTCCCGGCCGGCCCGGGAGCGACCGACCTGCTGGTCGAGGCGAGCGACGGGGAACCGAGCCAGCAACATCTGTTCCGGGTCCGGACCGCGATCGGCGGCGGGGTCGAGTCGCGCCGGCTGACCGCCGACCCGGGCTGGCACACCGGGGTCGTCGGTGGCGACGTACTGGTGGTCGGCTCCGCCTCGCTCGACCACGCCGGCACCCGGTGGACGGTCTGGCGCGGTGAGCGCGAGCTGGGCACGTTGAGCACGCTCGCCGCGGCCCCGCCGTACTCGCCTCGCCCGGTGCTGGAGCGGGTCACCGACCGCCGGCTCCCCACGGCCGTGCTCTACCCGCGCAGTCACGTCGCCGGGCGCCGGCTGCCGGTGCTGCTCGACATCTACGGCGGGCCGGGATTCCAGCAGGTGCTGGCGAGCCGCGCCCGCTGGCTGGAACGGCAGTGGTGGGCCGACTCCGGCTTCGCGGTCGTCACCGTCGACAACCGGGGTACGCCCGGAGTGGCGCCGTCGTTCGAGAAGGTGATCCACCGGCGGCTCGCCGACGTGATCCTGCTCGATCAGGTGGACGCCCTCACCGCGCTCGCCGAGAAGCACCCGGACCTCGACCTGGGCCGGGTCGCCATCCGGGGCTGGTCGTTCGGGGGCTGGCTGGCCGGGTTGGCCGTACTCTGCCGCCCCGACCTGTTCCGCTGCGCCGTCGCCGGAGCGCCGGTCAGCGACTGGGCCCTGTACGACACCGCGTACGCCGAGCGGTATCTCGGGCTGCCGGACGACAGCCCGGAGGTGTACGCCCACCACTGCCTGCTGGAGTTGGCCGCCGAGCCTCCGGTCACCCCGGACGACGCCCGGCCGATGCTGCTGGTGCACGGCATGGTCGACGACAACGTGGTGGCCGCGCACACGCTGCGGCTGTCGGCCGCGCTGCTGGCCGCCGGTCGTCCGCACTCGGTGATCCCACTGACCGGCGCCACCCACATGGCCGCGGACGGTGCCGCCGAACGCCTGCTTCGGCTGGAGCGCGACTTCCTCCACCTCCACCTCAGAGCGCTGTAAGGAAGGGCCCCTTACTAACGCATAGCGCTCGGGTTCTGGGGATCGTTGCAACGCCTGAGTGTTTCAGGGGTTGCAGTGTTCGAGAGCCGTTCGGATCGTCGGTCGCAGGGTCGTAAGCAACTCCGTGCCGAACGTCAGGCATATTTGGATCTTGTGGCGCGGGGTGTGGGTACGAGTGAGGCGTGTCGCCTGGTGGGGGTCAACCGGAGGACCGGTCACCGCTGGCGGTATGGCAGGGAAAGCCAGACGAAGGCCGGGTGGCAGAGCGATCGAGGCTCCGCCGTCCGGCCTTCGTCTGGGTCGGCCCGCTACTTGTCGCAGGACGAGAGGATCGTGATCGCGGACCGGCTTCGTGAGGGTGCGTCGCAGGCGGCGATCGCGGTGGAGTTGGGGCGTCCGGCCTGCACGATCAGCCGGGAGATACGCCGTAATCGTCATCCGGGTAGTGGTGTTTACCGGCCCTACGCCGCGCAGGAGCGTGCTGACAGTCGGCGTCCACGTCCGAAGCCCGGCAAGATCGCCGCCCACCCCGAGCTACGCGCCCTGGTGCAGGGAAGGCTGGATCTCAGACACAGTCCCGAGCAGATCAGCCGTCGGCTCCGCAGGGACTTCCCCGAGCGAAGCGAGTTGCACGTGTCTCACGAGACGATTTACCAGGCGCTCTACGTCCAGGGCCGTGGCGAGTTACGCCGAGAACTCACCGCGGCCCTGCGGACCGGACGCGCCGTGCGCCGACCCCGCCGGCAGCCAGGGCAACGTCAGACCCGCTTCGTCGCACCGATGCTCATGATCAGTGACCGGCCGGCCGAGGTCGAGGACCGGGCCGTGCCCGGACACTGGGAAGGCGACCTGATCATCGGCAAGGACAGTGCCTCCGCGATCGGCACCCTCGTCGAACGCGCCACCCGCTACGTCCTGCTCGTGCACCTGGGCCACGACCGGACCGCCGACCACGTCCGCGACGGCCTACTCGCCACGATGAACACCCTGCCCACCCACCTGAAACGCTCCCTGACCTGGGACCAGGGCGGCGAGATGGCACTACACCACGAGTTCACCATGGCCACCGACATGCCGGTCTACTTCTGTGACCCGCACTCACCCTGGCAACGCGGCTCGAACGAGAACACCAACGGACTACTCCGCCAGTACTTCCCCAAAGGCACCGACCTGTCCACCCACAGCCCGGAACACCTCGCCGCCGTCGCCGCCGAACTCAACGGCCGACCACGCAAAACGCTCGGCTGGGACACCCCAGCCGAGCGTCTCGCTAAGCTCCTAGCCGTCACCGGCTAGCCATCGTGTTGCAACGACCCCTGGAATCCGCCGCGTTAATAAGGGGCCCTTCCTTACAGCTGTGCGCGGTTACTTCGCGTACGCGTTGTAGAGCACGTGGGTGCCGATCGACTCGGAGAAGAAGACGCCGCCCACCTTCGAACCGATCACGCCGGTGAAGTACGCCTGGAACAGCGGCACCACCGGCACGTACTTCTCGTTGATCAACTGATCGATCTCGGCCCACTTCGGCCCGGCCTCACCGGCCGGCAGCGCGCTCACCTCGTCGATCTTCTGGTTGACCTCGTCCGAGTTGAAGTACGAGACGTTCGAGTTGCCCTTCGGCCCGAGGCTGCGCCCGTCCCAGAGGACCGGGATGGTGGAGGCCGCACTGGGCCAGTCTGCACCCCAGTTGGAGATGTGGATGTCGTACTCGTTGCCCCGGGTGCGGGCGGTCGGGTTGTGCTGCGGGGTCTCCACCGTCTTCACCACCACCTCGAAGCCGGCCTTCTCCAGGCTCTCCTTCACCACCGGTGCGGTGACCTGGCCGAACGCGCTGCTGCGGGCCATGAAGACGAGCTTGACCTTCTTCCCGCCGAGCAGTTCCCGGGCCTTCTCCGGGTTGCCGTTCGGCCCGCCGTCCCACGGGTTGGGGTAGCTCTTCCAGCCGATGGTGTTGTCCGCGAGCAGGGTGTTGGTGACCCGGCCACCGGCGTCACCGCCCTGGGTCAGCACGATGCCCTGTTTGTCGATCGCGTACGCGATGGCCTTGCGGACGTTGATGTCGGTGATCCGCTCGTTGTTGATGGTCAGGTAGAACACGAACGGCTGCGGCGCGGAGATGGTCCGCTCCTTCAGCGCCGGGTTGCCGAGCACCTGGTTGACCAGGGCCTGGGGAGCGCCGTCGGTGCTGATCGCATAGGCGTCGTCACCCGCGTCGGCGATGATCCGTTCGGTCTGCGCGGTGTCGTCGGGTCCGAGTTCCCAGACGAAGCTGTCCGGGTAGTCGTGCCGTAGCGGGTCGGTCTCCGCCTTCCAGTGCGGGTTGCGCTCCAGCACCAGCCGGGTGTCCTTCAGGTACTCCTTGATCTTGTACGGCCCGGAGGAGAAGATCCTGCGGTCGTACTCGGTCCGGGTGTCCTTGGCCTGGGGAACCGGCGCCGATGTCGGCAGCGAGAGCGCGAACGGCAGGTCGCAGTGGGGCTTGGCGAACGTGAAGACCAGGGTGTACGGGTCCGGCGTGGTCAGGCCGGGCACGGCGGTGCTGCCCGAGGTGTACGGACCCTTGTACGTCGCGTTGTAGGCCGGGTCGTCGGCCAGCCACTCCTGGAGGTAGGTCGGGCCGCCGTCGATCGACTCCTCGAACGACCGGGCGATGCCGTACGCGACGTCGGCCGCCGTGACGTCGGTGCCGTCCTCGTACCTGACCCCCTGCTTGATCTTGTACTCCCAGATCTTGCAGTCGCCGTTGACGTCCCTGCCCGGCGTCTCGGCCAGGTCACCGACGAGGGTGACCTGGCCCTTACCGTCCTCCCTGAACTGGGTGAGGGTGCGGACCAGCAGTTGCTCGGCGGCCATCGCCGCCACGGTGTAGGTGCGCTGCGGGTCGAGGTGTTCGAAGTCGGACTGCACGATGGTGCGGATGGTGCCGCCCCGGCTGGCTCCGGGGATCGCCGGCGCCGGTCCCTGAGACTCCTTCGGGTCGGTGGCGATCGCGCTGGTCCGCTGCCGGACGGCAGCGTCGTCGCGGTCGGGGTCGGCCTCCCCGGTGTTCTTCGAGCACGCCGCCAGTGCCGAGGCCAGCACCAGCGCGACCCCGGTCGCGGCTATCACACGTCTTGGTCGCATCAGTCGGTCCTCCCGATCGACTCGGGTGGAGGAACCTGCACCTCCACCACTGATTGACGGAACTTTCCGCACAGCTCAACCCAGCCGTACCCTCGGATCGATCACCGCGTAGAGCGCGTCGACCACCACGTTCGCGACCACGATGAAGACCGCGGCGAGCAGCACCGTCGCCATCACCACCGGCATGTCCAGGTTGATCGCCGCGTTCAGCGACGCCTTGCCCAGTCCGGTGAACCCGAAGATGGTCTCGGTGATCACCGTTCCGCCGAGATAGGTGCCGAGGTCCAGCCCGGCGATGGTGACGATCGGGGTGATCGCCGCCCGGAGCGCGTGCCGGCCGTACACCTTCGACCGGGGCAGGCCCTTCGCGCGTGCGGTACGGACGAAGTCCTCGGTCAGGGTCTCCAGCATCTGTGCCCGGGAGAGCCGGGCGTACGACGCCGAGTTGAGAAAGCCCAGCGCGAGCCAGGGCAGGATCATCGCGCTCGCCCACGCCACCGGGTTCTCCGTGATCGGCACGTAGCGCGGGTAGCTGAGCCAGCCGGTCTCGTACACGAAGACGATCAGCAGCAACGGCCCGAAGAGCAGGATCGGCATGGAGGCGCCGACCAGCGAGAACCCGACCGCCATCCGGTCGAAGACGGTGCCCCGGCGCAGTGCCGAGATCATCCCGACCGAGACCCCGATCAGCAGCCAGACCACCGCCGCCCCGGCGACCAGGCTCAGCGTCACCGGCAGCGTGCGCCCGACGATCCGCGACACCGGTTCGTCGTTGCGGAAGGAGAACCCGAGGCAGGGTCGCGGACAGTCCCGGGCCGCCTCGCCCTGGCCGACGGTACGGCCGACGAAGATCCCCTTCATGAAGGTGCCGTACTGCTGGACCACCGGTACGTCCAGCCCCATCCGGCGTTCGATCATCTCCAGCCGTTCCGGGCTGCACACCTTGCCGTTGCCGCACATCAGCTCGGCCGGGTTGTTCGGTACGGCGAAGAAGAGCCCGAAGGTCAGCACACTGACGGTGACCAGCGTGCCCACGGCCAGCAGCAGCTTCTTGACCAGGAAGCGGAGCATCGACGCGACCCCCTACCGATTCGACTTCGGGTCGAGCGCGTCCCGCAACGCGTCGCCGAAGAGGTTGAAGGAGAGCACGAGCAGGAAGAGCGTGGTGCCACCGATGACGGTGAAGCTCGGCACCTCCCGGATGAAGTCGACACTGTCGCTGATCAGGCGCCCCAGGTCCGGGGTTGGTTCGAGGATGCCGATGCCGAGAAAGGAGAGTGCCGCCTCGGCAGTGACCAACGCCGGTACGTTGAGCGAGAAGGTGACCAGGATCGGTGCCCAGAGGTTCGGCAGCAGTTGTCGGAACAGGATGTGTCCCAGCCCCGCACCGGCCGCCCGGGCGGCGTCGACGAACTCGCGTTCCCGTAACGACAGCACCTGTCCCCGGACCAGCCGGGCGGTGTAGGTCCAGTTGAACAGGACGAAGATGGCGATCAGCAGGACCGGCCGGAACCAGGACGCCTCGGCGTCGCGTACGCCGTAGAACTGGTTGACCGCCACCGGGATGAACGCGAAGCAGAAGATGAAGAACGGGAACGCCATGGTCAGGTCGATGAACCAGGTCAGTGCGGCGTCGACGCGGCCACCGAGGTAACCGGCGAGCACGCCGATCATCAGACCGAGCGCGATGGTGAGCAGCGCCGCGGTGAACGCCACCAGCAGTGACGTACGCAGCCCGTACACGAGCTGGATGAACACGTCCCGGCCGATGTTGGGTTGGATGCCGAGCCAGTGCTCGGCGTCGACGCCGGCGTAACCGAGCGGGAAGCCGTTGCGGTCGAGCCGCTCCGGGAAGCGTTCCTGCGGCCCCTTGCCGTAGAGCCACTCGATCAGCGGCGCGGCGGCGGCGACCAGGACGAAGAAGACCAGCGCGGCGCCGCTGGCCATGCCGACCCGGTCGCGCCGGAGCCGGAGCCAGGCGAGCTGCCCCGGTGAGCGGCCGACGAATCCGGTGCCGACGGGCGGCACCGCCCCCGGGGTCAGTCCGCCGGACGCGTCGACCACCGCCGCCGATGCGGCGACCTGTTGCTCACTCATCCCAGTTCCCCCTCCTCCGGGAAGTGACAGGCGGTCGACTGGCGGCCACCGTCACGCGGTACGAGCGCGGGTTCGGTCGTGGCGCAGAGCTCCCGGGCCTTCCAGCAGCGGGTTCGGAAGCGGCAGCCGGACGGCGGGTGCAACGGCGTCGGTACGTCACCGCGCAGCCGGATCCGGCCGGTCGGGCCGAGCCGGCCGATGTCCGGGATGGCGGAGAGCAGCGCCCGGGTGTACGGATGCTGCGGCCGGTGGTAGATGTCCTCCCGGTCGCCCAGTTCGACGATTTTGCCGAGGTACATCACCGCGACCCGCTGGCAGAAGTGCCGGACCACGGCGAGGTCGTGGGCGATGAAGACGAACCCGAGCCCCAGTTCCCGTTGCAGGTCCCGGAGCAGGTTGATCACCTGCGCCTGGATCGAGACGTCCAACGCGGAGACCGGCTCGTCGGCGACGATCAGCTTCGGCCGCAGCGCCAACGCGCGGGCGATCCCGATCCGCTGCCGCTGCCCGCCGGAGAACTCGTGCGGGTACCGGTTGTAGTGCTCCGGGTTGAGTCCGACCAGTTCCAGTAGCTCGGCCACCCGCTGCTTGACCCCACCGACTGGCCTGATCCCGTTGACCTGCAACGGCATCGCCACGATCCGGCCGACGGTGTGGCGCGGATTCAGCGACGCGTACGGGTCCTGGAAGATGATCTGGAGGTCCTGTCGGAGCGGGCGCAGTGCGGCACGCCGGGCATGGGTGATGTCCCGCCCCTCGAAGCTGATCCGGCCGCCGCTCGGCTCGAGCAACCGGACCAGCATCCGCCCGGTCGTCGTCTTGCCACAGCCGGACTCGCCGACCAGGCCGAGCGTCTCGCCGGCGCGTACCTCGAAGTCGAGGCCGTCGACCGCGCGGACCCGCGCCGGGGAGCGCCACCCGCCGCGTACCGGGAAATGCTTGGTGAGTCCCTCGACCCGCAGCAACGGTTCGCTCATCGGTCCGCTCCGGTCGCCGCGATCTCCTCGGCGTGCAGCCGTTTCCGCTCCGGTTCGGGCAGGTGGCAGGCGACCAGGTGACCGCGTTCGGCCACCTGGCGCAGTTCGGGGACCTCGGTGCGGGAGCGGTCGCCGCTACGGCCGGCGTACCGGCAGCGGGGATGGAAGGCGCAACCCGACGGCAGGTTGATCAGGCTCGGTGGGCTGCCCTCGATCGGCACCAGGTCGGCGTCCGCCGGTCCGCGCAGCGACGGGACGCTGGCCAGCAGACCCCAGGTGTACGGGTGCTGCGGCCGGCGGAGCACCTGCTCGACACCGCCGTGCTCGACCGCCCGCCCGCCGTACATCACCAGTACCTCGTCGGCGACCTGGCTGACCACACCGAGGTCATGGGTGATCAGGATGATCGCCGAGTGGAACTCGCGTTGCAGATCCGCGAGCAGGTCGAGGATCTGCGCCTGCACGGTGACGTCGAGCGCGGTGGTCGGCTCGTCGGCGATCAGCAGATCCGGGTCGTTGGCCAACGCCATCGCGATCATCGCCCGCTGACGCATGCCCCCGGAGAACTCGTGCGGGTGCTGGTCGATCCGCTTCGCCGGCTGGGGAATGCCGACCCGGTCGAGCAGGTCGATCGCCCGTTGCCGGGCGGCCCGCCGGCCGGCACTCGGATGGTGGACCAGGTACGCCTCGGTGATCTGCCGCCCCACCGAGTAGTACGGATGCAGCGCGGAGAGCGGGTCCTGGAAGATCATCGCCACGTCCCGCCCGCGTAGCCGCCGGACCTCCTCCTCCGGCCGCCCGACGACCTCCTCCCCGCCCACCCGGATACTGCCGCTGACCGTGCTCCGCCGAGGATCGTGCAGGCCGAGTACGGCCAGGCTGGTCACGCTCTTACCGGAGCCCGACTCACCGACGATGCCGAGGGTGCGACCACGGTCGACGGTGAAGGAGACACCGTCCACCGCTCGGACCGTGCCGTCCGGGGTCTCGAAGCCGACCCTGAGGTCCCGCACCTGGAGGTAGGGACCGTCGTCCACACGCTGTCGGGGTGTTCCGGGCATGCCGCTCGACCGCCTCTCTCCACTCCCGCCGGTTCCGGGTCCATGTTCGTCACAGCGGGTAAACCTGCTGCGAACCACCGGAAAGAACCCGTGAAGGGTGGTAGAGGGCGAAACTAAGCTACGGGCAGGGGCCTGTCAGCGGGCAAACAGTAACGAAACCGCATCGAGGACGCTCTCCGCCCACTCTCCTCATTGAACCGCGGTTGAACCGTTAACATAACTGGCTGACGCGTTGACAACCGTCGACCGAACCGAGCTCCGGACGACCCGTTATCGGGATCGCGCGGAGCGGGTCGCGCGCACTCCACCCCGACCCCGGCGGACGGTCCGACCACCTCGCAACCACTACCCTGCGTGATCCCGCGCCCGGCGCTGTCCGTGCCGCTACCCCGCCCCTGACCGGGATCTCGCATAGGGTCATGGTCATGACCCACTTCGACGTGGCCACGGCCGCGGTGCAGGCGGCGCTCGACGCGGGCGCCCGCTATGCCGACGCGCGGGTGATGCACCGGCGCTACGAGTCGATGTCCGCACGCAACGGCGAGATCGAGGAACTCTCGCAGGACGAGGACGCGGGCATCGGCGTACGGGCACTCGTCGGCTCCAGCTGGGGCTTCTTCGCCGTACCCGAACTCTCCGACGCCGCCGCCCGAGCGGCCGGCACCCGCGCCGCGCGCATCGCCACCGCCAGTGCCCGCGTCCCCGGCCCTGCTGTCGACCTGGTGCCGACCGGCGGGCAGAGCGGCACCTGGTCCTCGCCCTGCGCGGTCGACCCGCTCGGCGTCGCCCTCTCCGACAAGGGTGACCTGCTGGTCCACGCGACCAAGCTGTCGCACCAGGCCGGGGCGGACCTGGCCGAAGGGCTCTACCAGATCTGGGACACCAGCAAGTGGTTCGTCTCCAGTGAGGGGCACCGGATCGACCAGCACGTACGCGAGTGTGGGGCGGGGATCTCGGCCACCGTTATCGGCGACGGAGAGACCCAACGCCGCTCCTACCCCAGCTACCGCGGCCAGTACGGCACCAGCGGCTGGGAACTGGTCGACTCGCTCGACCTCGGCGCGCACGCGGTCCGGATCGCCGAGGAGGCCCGTGAGCTGCTGACCGCGCCACTCTGCCCGAGCGGGGAGACCACCCTGATCCTCGGTGGTGAGCAGCTCGCGTTGCAGATCCACGAGTCGGTCGGGCACGCCATCGAACTCGACCGGATCCTCGGTTGGGAGGCCGCCTTCGCCGGCACCTCGTGGCTCGACCTCAACCAGCTCGGCCGGCTCCGTTACGGCTCCGAGCTGATGAACATCACCATCGACCCGACCATCCCGGGCGCGCTGGGCAGCTTCGGCTTCGACGACGAGGGCACGCCGGCGGCGAAACGCGACGCGGTCCGCGAGGGCCGGTGGGTCGGTGTCCTGGCCGGTCGCGACTCCGCCGCCGTCGCCGGCCTCGACTACGCCGGCAGCGTGCGCTCCGACGGCTGGTCGCGGCTGCCGATGGTACGGATGACGAACGTCGGCCTGGAGCCAGGACCGCACACCCTGGACGAGATCATCGACGCCACCGACGACGGTGTCCTGATGGACATCAACCGCTCCTGGTCGATCGACGACAAGCGGCTCAACTTCCAGTTCGGCTGCGAGATCGGCTGGGAGATCAAGAACGGTCGCCGGGGCCGGATGCTGCGTAACCCCACCTACACCGGGATCGGCCCGCAGTTCTGGCGCTCGATGGACATGCTCTCCGGCGAGAGCGTCGCCTGGGGGACCCCGAACTGTGGCAAGGGTCAGCCCGGCCAGGTCGGGCACACCGGCCACCCGGCCGCCCCGGCCCGGTTCACCAACGTACGGGTGGGGGTGCGCGGATGACCTGCTCCACCACCGTGGCGGTACGCGACGAGCGAAGGGAAACATCTCGATGAGCCGGGAGCTCGATCTCGCAGGTCGGGTGGTGGAACTGGTCCGGGAGATCGCCGGGCCGGACGCCGAGGCGGAAGCCAGCGCCACCCACACCGCCCACTCGCTGACCCGCTTCGCCAACTCGGCAATCCACCAGAACGTCGCAGAGGACACCACCGGTCTGCGGCTACGGCTGCACGTGGACGGTCGTACGGCCGCCGGCTCCAGCACCGTCGTCACCGACGACGGGCTGCGCGGGCTGGTGGAGCGTACGGTCGCCGCCGCCCGGCTCTGCCCACCCGACCCGGCCTGGCCCGGGCTGGCCCCGGCGACGGCACCCGACGGCACCGGCAACTACGACGAGGCGACCGCGCAGGCCACCCCGGACGAGCGGGCCGACCGGGTACGCGCCTTCGTCGAGGCGGCCGGCGGGCTGGAGACGGCCGGCTACTGCCGTACGGTGAGCTGGGCCGGCGGCTTCGCGAACAGTGCCGGCCAGTCCGTCACCGGCCGCTCGGCCGAGGCGGCCATGGACGGCATCGCCCGGGCCGGCGGGGTCGACGGGGTGGCCCGGCGCAACACCGGGCGTCTCTCCGATCTGGACGGTACGGTCCTCGGTGCCCGGGCGGCGGTCAAGGCACGTGCCGGTGCGGCCCCGGTCGAGCTGGCACCGGGGCGCTACGAGGTGGTGCTGGAGCCGACCGCGGTGGTCGACATCCTGCAGAACTTCGCGCTCTTCGGGTTCAACGGCAAGGCGTACAACGAGCGACGGTCCTTCGCCGAACTGGGCAGCACGCAGTTCGACCCGACGATCAGCCTGGTCGACGACACGCTCGGCACGCTCGGCCTGCCGTACGACGCGGAGGGCACCCCGAAGCGTCGGGTCGCGCTGGTCGAGAACGGGGTGACCCGTACGGTCACGCACGACCGGCGGACCGCGGCCGAGGCCGGGGTCTCCTCGACCGGGCACGCGCTGCACGGTGGCGCCTCCTGGGGTGCGGTCCCGACCAACCTGTGCCTGCTGCCCGCCGGTGACACCGGCGACGGCTCGGGTCCGACCGAGGTCTCCGGGCCGATCGTCGACTCGGACACCGCCGCGCTGGTCGCCGGGGTCGAACGTGGACTGCTTGTCACCGACTTCTGGTACACCCGGGTACTGGACCCGAAATCCCTGGTCATCACGGGTCTGACCCGCAACGGCGTCTGGCTGATCGAAAACGGCGAGATCACCACGGCGGTGCAGAACTTCCGCTTCACCCAGTCGTACCCGCAGGCGCTCGCGCCCGGCGCGGTGCTCGGTCTGGGCCGGCACGCGTCGCTGCTGCCGGACAGCTGGGACGCCTCCTGGTGGTCGGCTCCGGCGCTGCGGCTGGCGTCGTGGAACTTCACCGGCGGCGCCTCGGGCTGATCTTCCGGCCGCTCCGGGCTGACGATCATGAGTGAAGTTCTGCACAACCACGCCCGGAATGACGGCTGGGACTTTCGTTACCGGTAGGACACACGCGAGACTCCCTTGCGCATCGTGCGCTCGGCGTGCGGCGTAACGTGTACGCCGAACTGCGCCGGAAGGCATAGGTCCTGGTGTACAGCGTGCGGGTGGCGCGACTTCGAATCACATCGCTGCCCCCGCGCGCTCACCGGAACACCATCCGTGCCCGTCAGCCAGACAGGGCCCTGTCAGGGAGACATAGGAATGACTACGACGGCAACGAGGCCGGGGGGTGCGCGTCCGCGCGCCGCCATCGCGGCGAGGACGTTGCGTACCGACCGCTGGTGGTTCGCGCCGCTGATCACGGTCATCGGGCTCGGCGCCTGGGTCACCTACGCCACGGTCCGGGTGTTCATGCACGACTTTTACTGGGTCGCCGATTATCACTATCTGACCCCGTTCTACTCGCCCTGCGTGACCCAGACCTGCCTCCCGGAGGCGGCGCACTTCGGCCGTGTGCTGCCGGGCTGGTGGATCATCCCGGACGCCGCGCTGACCCTGCCGTTCCTGCTGCTCTTCCGGCTCACCTGCTACTACTACCGCAAGGCCTACTACCGGGCATTCTGGCTTTCCCCGCCGGCCTGCGCCGTCCCGGACGGGCACGAGACCTACAGTGGCGAGACCCGCTTCCCGCTGATTTTCCAGAACGCACACCGGTACGCGTTCTACGCCGCGGCGGTCATTTCACTGATCAATACCTGGGACGCCGTACTCGCCTTCCGCAGTCCCGAGGGCTTCGGTTTCGGACTGGGCAACGTGATCCTCTGGATCAACGTCATCGCGCTCTGGGCGTACACGCTTTCGTGCCACTCCTGCCGGCACATCGCCGGTGGCCGGCTCAAGCACTTCTCCAAGCACCCGGTGCGCTACCGCTTCTGGACCTTCGTGTCCAAGCTCAACACCCGGCACATGCAGCTCGCCTGGATCACGCTGGGCACACTGGCGTTCACCGACTTCTACATCATGGCGCTGTCCGCCGAGTGGTTCGGCGACCTGCGGTTCATCAACTGAGGGCCTGACATGACTACGCGAATCGAACGACACCACTACGATGTCGTCGTGATCGGGGCCGGCGGCGCCGGCCTGCGGGCGGCGATCGAGGCCCGGCTGGCGGGCAAGCGCACCGCCATCATCTCGAAGTCGCTCTTCGGCAAGGCCCACACGGTGATGGCCGAGGGCGGCGCGGCGGCGGCCATGGGAAACGTGAACAGCCGGGACAACTGGCAGGTGCACTTCCGCGACACCATGCGCGGTGGCAAGTTCCTGAACAACTTCCGGATGGCCGAGCTGCACGCGAAGGAGTCGCCGCAGCGGATCTGGGAGTTGGAGACGTACGGTGCGCTCTTCGACCGCACCAAGGACGGCAAGATCTCGCAGCGCAACTTCGGTGGCCACGAGTACCCCCGGCTGGCGCACGTGGGTGACCGGACCGGGCTGGAGCTGATCCGTACCCTCCAGCAGAAGATCGTCTCGCTGCAGCAGGAGGACAAGCGGGAGCACGGCGACTACGAGGCCCGGATCAAGGTCTTCGCCGAAACCACCATCACCGAACTGCTGCTCGACTCCTCCGGCCCGGACGGTCCCCGGATCGCCGGCGCGTTCGGCTACTACCGGGAGTCTGGCGAGTTCGTCCTCTTCGAGGCGCCGGCCGTGGTGCTGGCGACCGGTGGGGTGGGCAAGTCGTACAAGGTCACCTCGAACTCCTGGGAGTACACCGGGGACGGCCACGCGCTCGCCCTGCGGGCCGGCGCGACTCTGATCAACATGGAGTTCCTCCAGTTCCACCCGACCGGCATGGTCTGGCCGCCGTCGGTGAAGGGCATCCTGGTGACCGAGTCGGTCCGGGGTGACGGTGGTGTGCTGAAGAACTCCGACGGCAAGCGCTTCATGTTCGACTACGTCCCCGACGTCTTCCGCAAGCAGTACGCGGAGACCGAGGAGGAGGCGGACCGCTGGTACAGCGACCCGGACAACAACCGGCGCCCGCCGGAGCTGCTTCCTCGCGACGAGGTGGCCCGTGCGATCAACAGTGAGGTGAAGGCGGGTCGTGGCACCCCGGCCGGCGGCGTCTACCTGGACATCGCGAGCCGACTCCCGGCCGAGGAGGTCAAGCGCCGGCTGCCGTCGATGTACCACCAGTTCAAGGAGCTGGCCGACGTCGACATCACCAAGCAGCCGATGGAGGTCGGGCCGACCTGCCACTACGTGATGGGTGGGGTCGAGGTCGAGCCGGACACCGCCGCGGCGCACGGACACGTCCGGGGGCTCTTCGCCGCGGGTGAGGTCTCCGGCGGCATGCACGGCTCCAACCGGCTCGGCGGAAACTCCCTCTCCGACCTGCTGGTCTTCGGCCGGCGGGCGGGCGGGCACGCGGCGGCGTACGCCGATGGCCTGGCCTCCCGCCCGAAGGTGGCGGCGACCGACGTCGCGGCGTCGGTGGACCGCGCGCTGGCCCCGCTGGAGCGCCCGGACGGCGAGAACCCGTACAAGCTCCAGCAGGACCTGCAGGCGGTGATGGGCGACCTGGTCGGCATCATCCGGCGCAAGGGCGAGCTGGAGGACGCACTGGTCCGCCTGGCCGACCTGCGGGAGCGGGTGGCGAAGGTGGGTGCGACCGGTGGCCGGCGCTACAACCCGGGCTGGCACCTCGCGCTCGACCTGCGCAACATGCTGGTCGTCTCGGAGTGCACCGCGAAGGCGGCACTGGAGCGGGAAGAGTCGCGCGGCGGACACACCCGGGAGGACTTCCCGAAGATGGCGCCGGACTGGCGCATGGTCAACCTGGTCTGCTCGCTCGACGGCGACAAGGTACGGCTGGAGCACAAGCCTCTGCCGAAGATGCGGGCCGAGCTGATCCAGCTCTTCGACCGGACCGAGCTGGCCAAGTACCTGACCGAAGACGAGCTGGCCGACTTCGACGCGCTCAGCGAGGGTGTCGAAACCGGCGGCGTGCACGCGCAGGAGGCGGGCAAGTAATGGGTACGAAGCGCCACTTCAAGGTCTGGCGGGGCGACGACCAGGGCGGTGACCTGCAGGACTACCAGATCGAGGTCAACGAGGGCGAGGTTGTCCTCGACGTGATCCACCGGTTGCAGGCCACCGAGGCACCCGACCTCGCCTGCCGCTGGAACTGCAAGGCCGGCAAGTGCGGCTCCTGCTCGATGGAGATCAACGGCATGCCCCGGCTGGGCTGCATGACGCGGATGTCGACCTTCGAGGAGGCCGAGACGGTCACGGTCACCCCGCTGCGGACGTTCCCGGTCATCCGGGACCTGGTCACCGACGTCTCGTTCAACTACGAGAAGGCCCGGGAGACCCCGGCGTTCGCGCCGCCGGCCGACCTCGCCCCCGGTGACTACCGGATGAAGCAGGTCGACGTCGAGCGGTCGCAGGAGTTCCGCAAGTGCATCGAGTGCTTTCTGTGCCAGAACACCTGCCACGTGGTACGTGACCACGAGGAGAACAAGGTCGCGTTCTCCGGCCCGCGGTACTTCATCCGTGCCGCCGAACTGGACATGCACCCGCTCGACAGCAAGACCGACCGCAAGGAGTACGCACAGGCGTCGCAGGGCCTCGGCTACTGCAACATCACCAAGTGCTGCACCGAGGTTTGCCCCGAGCACATCAAGATCACTGACAACGCGATCATCCCGATGAAGGAACGCGTCGTCGACCGCAGGTACGATCCTCTTGTGTGGCTTGGTAGCAAGATCTTCCGACGGGGTCAGACTGACGGCGACGAGACAGGTGCTCGTCCGGATCCGTCAGATGTCCGTGAGCATCACTCCCACGGTGGCTCCTCCGGCGACCCGGTCGCCGAGGAGCAGGCGCAGCGGGGGGTGAACTGGCACCGTCAGGTGCCGCACCCCACCAGTCCGGTGGTGGACGAGCGGGGCAAGATGCCGCTCAGCGAGTTCACCTTCGACCGGCCAGCCGCGCCGTCGCCGTTCGGCGACGACGTGTCCTTTCCGCTCCCGGCTGACCACCTGAACTACGCCCACCCGGACCAGAAAGACTGATCCGGGGCGTATTCAGCCCGTACGCGTACTGAAGGCTCGGCGGCAGTAGCCGCCGAGCCTTCAGTGGTATTCCGGGCACAACTCCCATTCAGGCACGATCGCCGTTCCAAACCATTTTTCGGGACGTCGACGTGATCGGGCCTTGTTATCGCGTATGACGTCGCATTTCCCCCGGCGTGTCAGAGCAGGGGCCGCAGGGCGGCCACGATCGGCTCATCCGCGGGCAGCCAGGCCACCGAGCCGAGTTCGGCCGCCGTGAGCCAGCGCAACTCCGCGTGCTCCAGCCGTTGTGGCTGGTCTCCACCGATGAGCCGGGCCTGGTAGACCCGAAGTACCGCCCGGCCGTGGGCGAGCGGCACGTCCGCACCGACCCGCTCGCCGACCTCGATCCGGACGGCCAACTCCTCCATACATTCGCGGATGAGTGCGTCGATCTCAGTTTCGCCGGATTCGACTTTGCCGCCCGGAAACTCCCACTTGCCGGCCACTTCCGGCGGCTTGGCCCTGGCGCAACCGAGCACCCGTCCGTCCTCGATGATGGCCGCACCGACAATTACCCTGCTCTTTCGCTTTCCGTAATCAGTCGACTCGCCGCTGTAACCGGCACTCTCGTCCCCACTCGCCCGTTCGGTCTGCACGGGCATCAACGGTGCCAGATCAATCGGCGGTTCGGGTGCCGTAGCCCAACCGTAGGGCAAAAGAACACGGAACTGTGGACGTGGACACACCAGCCGGCCGGCGACAGACTAGGGAGCACCGACTAGGACACGGGATAGCGACGATTTGGCCACAAGCCGGCAACGACGCTTGGGAGGTATGGTGAAGCGTGCTCTATGGCGCAGTCGATCCCAGCGTGACTACCTGACCGACGCGCTCACCCTCTTGCCCGGCTGGATCCGGGAGGGGCGACAACTCAAGCGCACCCTCATCCTCGACGATACCCAACACGCCGCGCTGACCGAACGCGTCAAGATCGTCGCAGACGCGGTGCACGTACGTCCAGAGCTCCGGCGTCTCGACGGCCACACCCAGATCAAAATCGGCGCACCGGACGAGGACACGATCACCGAGAACGTGGTCACCCTCGCCGCCCGGATCGAGGACGTCTACCGCTCGGTCACCAGCGCCGACTGACCCACCCGTACCGCTCAGGTCGGCGTGGCGGCGGCGCGCGCCGCCTCACGGACAAGCTGGTTGGCGTCGTCCCGCTGCACCCCGGTCGCCTGCAACAGGTCAAGAGCGGCGGACCTGACCTGCGCCACCACCGCCGCGCCGGAGAGGGCGACCCCGTGGTCGTAGCCCTGACTCGCGTCGTGCACCGCCCGCAGCACCCGCCTGCGCGCCTCATCCGGCACCCGACCGTGCCGAAACTCGTCGTGCAGCAGCCGGACCGCCTCGGCGAGGCGGTCGACCGCGACCGGCAGGCAGTCCGGGAGGGGTTCGCCGTCCGCGATCAGGCTGGCCACCCGACGGGCCAGGCCACGGCTGCTCCACACCGCGTTGTCCATGTGCTCGGCCCCCTGGGTGAACAGGGCCAGCGTCTGGCGGCGATGCCAGCGGGCGGGCGCCAACTGCACCACCTCCTTCGCCCCGTCCACTGCCGCCTTGAGGTTCACCAGGTCCGACTCGATGGCTCCGAAGCCATCCACCGCCCGCCCGACGGCGGCAGCGTCGCGCGCCCTCATCGCCTGCGCGGTCAGGCTCAACTGTCGAGCGAGTTCCTCGATCGGATAGCTCGCGGCACGTTGCACGATCCGACGCGGATTGAACGGCAGGAGCAGCAGGACCACCACCAGGCCGACCCCGCCACCGATGAGGGCGTCCACGAACCTCGGATACTCCAGCTCACCCACGGTCGGCGACAGGGCCGCGATCAGCACCGCCGTACCGCCCGCCTGAGCCAGCAGCACACCCCGGCCGCTGATCAGGATCGCCCCGATCACCGCGAGCGTCACAATCACCCCCAACTGCCACGGCCCCCGGCCGGCGACCAGCATCAACCCGTCGCCGACACCGATGCCCACCGCGACCCCCGCGATCAGGGCGACCGTACGGTGCAGCCGCTGCCCCGTCGACGAGGCGATGGTGCCCACGGCGGCAGCGGGAGCGAACACCGGTTGCGGCGTGTTCAGGACCTCGTGCGCGATCCCCCAGGACAGCGCCGCCGCCACCCCGGCCTGGACTGCGATCATCAGGTTGATCTCCATCTGCCGGATCCGGTCACGCACCTTGGTCCGGCTCGCATCGGCCCACCTGGCGAGGATCTCGTCGACGCGTCTCGTGGCGGGATCGGCCGGCAGCGCGGGCGGGCGCCGATGACCAAGGTGCCGGAGCGAGAACATTGCCGGGCTTACCCCTCGCACGCCACCCGAACCATGGTTCCTGGCGGAGATCCTGGCGCCATCCGCCGAGGTGCCGCGGTGGCGCGCCGCTCCTACCCTCGGCCACATGGCCAACAACGTCACATACGACCGTCGGGAGCAGTTCCAGCAGATCCAGAGCGGCCTGCTCGACGGCGAGCAGGTGATCGCGGTCTACGACGCGATCGGCACCGGCACCGGCTTCATCGGCCTGACCAACCGGCGGGTGATCATCCAGGACAAGTCGTTCGTGGGCAAGAAGTTCGCGATCACCAGCATCCCGTACTCGAAGATCACCAGCGTGAGCGTGGTGAGCAACAAGTCCTGGGGCGGGTCGTTCTTCTCCACCGGCGCGATCGCCATCCACGTCGGCACGCACACGTACGAGGTCGAGTTCCGGGGCGACCAGAAGAGTCACCACGTACACAACGTGATCCTGCACTACATCTCGTAGCGCCCCGGCATCGACGACTCAGACGTTGAAACGGAACTCGACCACGTCGCCGTCCTGCATGACGTAGTCCTTGCCCTCCAGCCGGACCCGGCCAGCCGCCTTCGCCGCCGCCATCGACCCGGCGGCGACCAGATCCTCGTACGAGACGATCTCAGCCTTGATGAAGCCGCGCTGGAAATCCGTGTGGATCACCCCGGCGGCCTCCGGCGCGGTCGCCCCGACCGGGACGGTCCAGGCCCGCGCCTCCTTCGGCCCCGCGGTCAGGTACGTCTGCAGCCCGAGGGTACGGAAGCCGACCCGGATCAGCTGGTCCAGCCCCGGCTCCGGCTGCCCGATCGACTCCAGCAGCTCACGGGCCTCCTCCGCCGGCAGGTCGATCAGCTCCGACTCCACCTTGGCGTCCATGAACACCGCCTCGGCGGGCGCCACCAGCTGGCGCAGCTCGTCCAGGAAGTCGGCGTTGCCCAGTTCGGCCTCGTCAACGTTGAAGACGTACAGGAACGGCTTGGTGGTGAGCAGGTGCAGCTCGCGCAACTCGACGATCTCGATCCCGGCGCGGGCTCCGCCCGCGTACAGGGTGACACCGGTGTTGAGCAGGTCGATCGCCTTCTTGGCGGCCTCGACCACCGCCGCCCGGTCCTTGCGGATCTTGGCTTCCTTCTCCAGCCGGGGCAGCGCCTTCTCCAGCGTCTGCAGGTCGGCCAGGATCAGCTCGGTGTTGATCGTCTCGATGTCGTCGGCCGGCGAGACCTTGCCGTCGACGTGCACCACGTTCGGGTCGGAGAAGGCCCGGACCACCTGGCAGATCGCCGCCGCGTCACGGATGTTGGCGAGGAACGCGTTTCCGCGGCCCTGGCCCTTGGAGGCCCCCCGGACCAGTCCGGCGATGTCGACGAAGGTCACCGGCGCGGGGATGATCTTCTGTGACCCGTGGATCTCGGCGAGCTTGTCCAGTCGCTCGTCCGGCAGCCCGACCACGCCCGTGTTGGGCTCGATGGTGGCGAACGGGTAGTTCGCGGCCAGCACGTCGTTCTTGGTGAGTGCGTTGAAGAGCGTGCTCTTGCCGACGTTGGGCAGGCCGACGATGCCTAGCGAGATAGCCACGACAAACCAGCATACGCAAGCCTTCGCCGCCACCGCCCGGCGCGCCCGCGCTCCCGGCCGGCCCCGCCGCCGGGACCGGTTAACAAGGGGCCCCTCCTATACAGAAAGCGATAACAAGGGGCCCTTCCTTACGGTGAGGTCCGAATTCCGCTAGCAGGGGGGCATCGGCGCGGGGAGTATCGGTCGGGTGGAGTTGGACTTCGAGCGGTGCTACCGGGCGGTCGACAGCCGTGACCAGCGGTTCGACGGCTGGTTCTACACCGGCGTACGGACCACCGGGATCTACTGCCGGCCGTCCTGCCCGGCGGTAACCCCAAAACGGGAAAATGTCACTTTCTACCCGTCCGCCGCTGCCGCCCAGCGGGGCGGACTGCGGGCCTGCCGGCGGTGCCGGCCGGACGCGGCACCGGGCTCGCCCGAGTGGGACGTCCGGGCGGACGTGGTCGGGCGGGCGATGCGACTGATCGCGGACGGTGTGGTCGACCGGGACGGGGTGCCGGGTCTGGCCGCCCGCCTCGGCTACACCGAACGGCACCTGCACCGGATGCTCACCGCCCAGGTCGGCGCCGGGCCGCTCGCACTGGCGCGGGCCCAGCGGGCGCAGACCGCCCGGATCCTGATCGAGACCACCGAACTGGGGCTGGCGGAGATCGCGTTCGCCGCCGGGTTCGGCAGCGTACGGCAGTTCAACGACACCATCCGCGAGGTGTACGCGGCGGTGCCGTCGGTACTGCGGGCGAAGGCCCACCACCAACCGGCCGGGACCGGCGCGGGCACGGTGTCGCTGCGGCTCGCGTACCGGGCCCCGCTGCACGTGGAGGCGTTGTTCGACTTCCTCTCCCTGCGGGCCCTGCCGTCGGTCGAACGGGTCGACCACGGGTCGTACACCCGGGCGCTGCGTCTGCCGCACGGTCCGGCGGAGGTGACCCTGACCCCGCTCCCCGGGTACGTCGCGGCGACGCTGCGCCTGACCGACGTACGCGACCTGTCGCCGGCGGTGGCCCGCTGCCGCCGACTGCTCGACCTGGACGCCGACCCGGAGGCGGTGGACGGCACGCTCGCCGCCGACCCGGCACTCACCGCCGCGGTCGACGAGGAACCCGGGGTACGGGTGCCGCGTGCCGTCGACGGCTTCGAGATGGCGGTCCGGGCGATCGTCGGCCAACAGGTCTCGGTGGCCGGGGCCCGGACCGTGCTGGGCCGGCTGGTCGCCGCCGTCCCCGGCCCGGTGGCGGCGCCCGGCCAGCCGGCGGCGCCCGCCGACGAGCCGCCGGTCGGCGCCCCCGACGCCGAGTCGCCGCTGCGGGCGTTCCCGGCGCCGGCGGAACTGCTGGCCCTGCCGGACGGGGCGTACGGCATGCCCGCCGCCCGCCGCGAGACGATCCGTACGGTGGCGCGGGCGGTCGCCGACGGCAGCCTGGACCTCGATCCGGGGGCGGACCGGGAGCGGCTCACCGCCCAACTGACCGGGCTGCCCGGGATCGGCCCGTGGACCGCCGCGTACGTGCTGCTGCGCGCGGTCGGCGACCCGGACGTTTTCCTCCCCACCGACCTGGGCGTACGCCACGGCGCGACCGCGCTCGGGCTGCCCGGCACCCCGGCCTCCCTCGCCGACCACGCCACCCGGTGGCGCCCCTGGCGTTCCTACGCCACGATCCGACTCTGGAGAGCATCATGAACGACCTGAACAGCTCGACCACGGGCAGTACGACGGAGCTCAGCAGCGCCCAGGTGGACACCCCGGCCGGACCGTTGACGATCCTGGTCAACCGGGACGGTGCGGTCCGCGCCGCCGGCTGGACCAGCGAGGTGGGGACGCTGCTGGCGGTCGTACACCCCAGTCTGCGGGCCCCGGTCCGGCCCCGCGCCGACCTCGGGGCGGTGACCCGCGCGGTCCGTTCCTACCTCGACGGTGAGCTGACCGCGATCGACGCCGTGGCGGTGGAGCAGCACAGCGGCGGCGAGTTCATGACCCACGCCTGGCAGACGTTGCGGCAGGTAAAGCCGGGTGAGCCGGTGACGTACACCGGTTTTGCCGAGCTGTCGGGGCGGCCCCGGGCGGTGCGCGCCGCGGCGGCGGCCTGCGCCCGCAACGCCGCCGCGCTCTTTGTCCCCTGCCACCGGGTGCTGCGCACCGACGGCAGCCTGGGCGGGTTCCGGTGGGGGCTGGACGTGAAGCGTTGGCTGCTCGGTCACGAGCGGCCATTGACCGGAAGCTGACTGTTACTGGATCGGCGTTTACCGATACGGTGCAGGGGTGCCTCCGGACCACGATGACCCGAATTCAGGGGTTGTGACGATTCCGGAGGTTCCCCCGCGCCCGCCGTTCGGACACAACCTGTGGCGGCTGCGTCGCTACGTCCGCCCGTACACCGGTCAGCTCGGCTGGCTGCTGGTCGTCGCCTTCGCCGCAACCGGGGCGAGTCTCGCCGTACCCCTGATCATCCGGCAGGTGATCGACGGTCCGATCGCGAACCGCGACCCCGGCGGTCTGTACCGGCTCGGCGTCCTGGCGCTGCTGCTCGGGCTCGCCGAGGCAGTGCTGATCTTCGTCCGCCGCTGGGTGCAGTCGTCGACCGCCCTTGCCATCGAGTCGGCCATCCGCGACGACATCTACGCCCACCTGCAACGGCTGCACGTGGGCTTCCATGACCGCTGGCAGTCGGGGCAACTCCTCTCCCGGGCCACCGCGGACCTGTCGGTGATCCGTCGGTTCCTCTCCTTCGGGCTGCTCTTCCTGATCGTCAACACCGCTACCTACCTCGCCGTGGTGGGACTCCTGATCCACCTCTACTGGCCACTCGGCCTGCTGGTCGCGGCGAGCGCCGTGCCGCTGTTCACGGTCAGCCGGCGGTTCACCCGCTCCTACCTCGCCGCGTCCCGACAGATGCAGGACGAACAGGGCGACCTGACCACCCTGATCGAGGAGTCCACCCAGGGGCTGCGCACCATCAAGTCGTTCGGCCGTCGCCCCGAGATGGCGCACCGGTTCGCCGTACGGGCCCGGCAACTGCACGACACCGCCACCGGCAAGGGCCGCCTGATCGCCCGTACGTCGGCCGAGTTCGACCTGGTCCCGAACCTGACCCTGGCGGTGGTCCTGGTGGCCGGGGCACCGGCGGTGGCGTACGGCAAGCTGACCATCGGCGAACTGGTCGCCTTCGTCACGCTGCAACTGATGCTGATCTGGCCGATCGAATCCCTTGGTTGGATCATCGCCAACGGTCAGGAGGCGGTGACCGCGGCCGACCGGATCCAGGAGGTGCTCGACACCGCACCGACCATCGTGGACCGACCACACGCGGTCCCGCTGCGCCGGGCCGCGGTCCACGGCGACCTCCGGTTCGAGCGAGTCACCTTCGGCTACCCCGGACTCGCCCGACCGGTGCTCCACGAGGTCACCCTTGCGGTTCGGCCGGGCGAGACGATGGCGATCGTCGGCGCCACCGGATCCGGCAAAACCACGCTGCTGTCGCTGGTGCCCCGGCTCTACGACGTCGACGCCGGCCGGATCAGCCTCGACGGGCAGGACATCCGCGATCTCCAGCTCGCCGGGCTGCGCCGGGTGGTCGGGGTGGCGTTCGAGGAGCCGACACTCTTCTCCATGTCGGTCCGGGAGAACCTCACCCTGGGGCGGCCGGACGCGGACGACGACGCGATCCGCGACGCGCTCGCGGTGGCGCAGGCCGATTTTGTGTACGGCCTGCCGTGGGGACTGGAAACCCGGGTCGGCGAACAGGGCCTCTCCCTCTCCGGCGGGCAGCGGCAACGGTTGGCGCTGGCCCGCGCGGTGCTCGGCCAACCAGGTGTGCTGGTGCTCGACGACCCGCTCTCCGCGCTCGACGTGCACACCGAGGCGCTGGTGGAGGCCGCGCTGTCCCGGGTGCTGCGGGACACCACCGCGCTGTTGGTGGTGCACCGACCTTCCACGGTGGCGCTCGCCGACCGGGTGGCGCTGCTCGCCGACGGCCGGATCACCGCCGTGGGCACCCACTCCGAACTGCTCGCCACCGTCCCCGACTACCGCGCGGTCCTCTCCGCCACGGAAGCCGCCGACACTTCCGCCAGGGCCGGGGAACCGGACGCCGCCGGCCTGACCGGAGAGTCGGACGCCTCCGGCCTGATCCGCTCATGACCGCCGGAGCCGCGCCCACCCCCGGTACGGACCCGGCCGCCGCCCTCACCGGCTGGCGGGGCGTCGCCACCGACCCGGACGCCGAACGGACCACCGCCGAACGGGGCACTGTCCGCGCGCTGGCCCTGCTCCGGACCCGCAGCCGGGCCCTGCTCGGCGCCTTGCTGCGGCCCCACCGCCGGCTGATCGGGGTGGCGGTGGTGCTGCTCCTGGTGCAGAACGCGGCCGGCATGGCCGGTCCGTACCTGGTGATGCTCGGCATCGACCGGGCGATCGACCCACTCCGCGAGGGTGACCCCCGGCCCCTGGTGGCGGTGGCGGTGGCGTTCAGCGCCGCAGCCGCCGCCGAGTACGCGGGCAAGCGCGGTTTCCTCACCCTCTCCTCGCGGATCGGCCAGGCCGTCCTGATCGACCTGCGTCAGCGGGTGTACGAGCACTTCCTGCGACTTTCGGTCGGCTTCCACGAGCGGTACACCTCGGGTCGGGTGATCGCCCGGCTGACCAGCGACATGGACTCCATCGGCGAACTGGTCGACGGTGGCATCGACGACCTGGTGCTGGCCGCGCTCTCCATCGTCTCCGTCGCCGGCGTCCTGCTCTGGCTCGATCCGCCACTCGCCGCGGTGACCCTGCTCGCGTTCCCGTTCCTGCTGGTGCTCTCCCGCTGGTTCGCCCGCGCCTCCGGGCTCGCCTACCGGCGCACCCGCGAGGCGGTCGCCCTGGTGATCGTGCACTTCGTCGAGTCGCTGGGTGGGATCCGGGCGGTTCAGGCGTTCCGTCGCGAGCCCCGCAACCAGCACATCTTCGCCTCCGTCAACGACGAGTACCGGCGGGCGAACCTGCATGCCTTCCGGCTCATCGCCACCTACTCCCCGAGCATCAAACTGATCGGCAACGTGGCCGTGGCGGTGGTGCTCACGTACGGCGGCTGGCGGGTCCTGCACGGCGCCACCGAGATCGGCGTACTCGCCGCGTTCCTGCTCTACCTGCGGCGATTCTTCGAACCGATGCAGGAGCTGAGCCAGTTCTACAACTCGCTCCAGTCGGCCACCGCCGCGTTGGAGAAGCTCTCCGGGGTGCTCGACGAGCGACCCGGCGTACCCGAACCGGCGCCCCCCACCGGGCTGCCCGCCGGCGGCGGTCGTGGGGAGATCGAGTTCCACCGGGTCACCTTCAGCTACCGGGAGAAGACGCCGGTCCTGACCGAACTGGACCTGCGGATCCCGGCCGGGCAGATCGTCGCGCTGGTCGGCGCCACCGGGGCGGGCAAGTCGACGGTGGCCAAGTTGGTCGCCCGCTTCTACGACCCGACCAGTGGCACGGTCAGCCTGGACGGGGTCGACCTGCGGCGGGTGCCCGACGCCGAACTGCGCCGCGTGGTGGTGATGGTGACCCAGGAGAACTACCTGTTCAGCGGCTCGGTCGCGGACAACATCCGGTTCGGCCGGCCCGACGCCGAACAACCGGAGATCGAAGCGGCGGCGCGGGCGATCGGCGCGCACGACTTCATCGCCGCCCTGCCCGACGGGTACGACACCGACGTGCACCGACGCGGCGGGCGACTCTCCGCCGGGCAACGTCAACTGGTCGCGTTCGCGCGCGCCTTCCTCGCCGACCCGACCGTGCTGATCCTGGACGAGGCGACCTCGTCCCTGGACGTACCGAGCGAGCGGCTGGTGCAACGGGCGCTGCGGACGATCCTGTGCGACCGGACCGCGCTGGTGATCGCGCACCGGCTCTCCACGGTGGAGATCGCCGACCGGGTGCTGGTCGTCGACGGGGGCCGGATCGTCGAGGACGGTCCGCCGGCCGCACTGGTCGAGGCCGACGGTCGGTACGCGGCCCTGCACCGGCAGTGGCGCGATTCGCTCGTCTGAACGTCGGCGCGGCGAACCCGGCAGCGCGGTGACCCGTCTCGGGCCGGCATCCCGGATGTCGGTATTGCCGGTCACGGAGGGTATCGAGGGCTCGGTAGCATCGGGTCATGACGGATACGGCGAAGAACCCGCGCGCCGGTGTCCCCGAGCGTCCCACCCTGGACGGACTCGAGGAGACCTGGTCGCGCCGTTGGCAGGAGGAGGGCACGTACGCGTTTGACCGGTCCAAGGATCGGGCGAGCGTGTACGCGATCGACACCCCGCCACCGACCGTATCCGGTGAGCTGCACATGGGGCACGTCTTCTCGTACACCCACACCGACACGGTGGCCCGGTTCCAGCGGATGCGCGGCCGGACCGTCTTCTACCCGATGGGCTGGGACGACAACGGCCTGCCCACCGAGCGCCGGGTGCAGAACGTGTACGGCGTGCGCTGTGAGCCGGCGCTGCGGTACGACCCGGACTGGCGGCCGCCGGCCGCCCCGGTCAGCGACGACGCGCGGAAAAACCCGATCCCGATCTCCCGGCGCAACTTCGTCGAGTTGTGCACGCTGCTGACAGGTGAGGACGAGCTGGTCTTCGAGGCGCTCTGGCGGCGGCTCGGGCTCTCGGTGGACTGGTCGCTGACGTACACCACGATCGGGGCGCACGCCCAGGCGACGTCGCAGCGGGCGTTCCTGCGGAACCTGGCGCGGGGCGAGGCGTACCAGGCGGAGGCTCCGACGCTCTGGGACGTCGGGTTCGCCACCGCGGTCGCCCAGGCGGAACTGGAGGACCGGGAGCGGCCGGGGGCGTACCACCGGCTCCGGTTCGCGGTCGCCGCCCCCGGCATCGCCGGGGACGAGAACGTGGTCGGCGGTTTCGTGGAGATCGAGACGACCCGGCCGGAGCTGCTGCCGGCCTGCGTCGCCCTGGTCTGCCACCCGGACGACGACCGGTACGCGCACCTGGTCGGCGGCACCGTGCGGACCCCGGTCTTCGGCGTCGAGGTGCCGGTGCACGCGCACCCGCTGGCCGAGCCGACCAAGGGCACCGGCCTGGTGATGGTCTGCACCTTCGGCGACCTGAGCGACGTCACCTGGTGGCGGGACCTGCACCTGGAGACCCGGGTGGTGATCGGCCGGACCGGTCGACTGCTGCCGGAACCGCCTCCCGGGGTGGACCCGGTGGCGTACGCGCCGCTCGCCGGCAAAACGGTGAACGCGGCCCGCCGCGAACTGGTGGCCATGCTCGCCGCCGGCGGCGACCTGATCGGGGAACCGAAACCGATCACGCATCCGGTGAAGTTCTACGAGCGGGGCGACAGCCCACTGGAGATCATTTCCAGCCGGCAGTGGTACCTGCGCAACGGCGGCCGGGATCCCGAGCTTCGGGCGGAACTGCTGGCGCGGGGCACCGATCTCAACTGGGTGCCGGCGCACATGCGGCACCGGTACGAACACTGGGTGGGCGGCCTGACCGGCGACTGGCTGGTGAGCCGGCAACGTTTCTTCGGGGTGCCGATCCCGGTCTGGTACCGGCTCGACAACGCTGGCGAGCCGGACTACGACCACCCTCTCACGCCGGACGAGTCCGCGCTCCCCGTTGACCCATCCAGCGACGTGCCGCCGGGTTTCGACGAGGCCCAGCGCGGCCAACCCGGTGGTTTCACCGCCGACCCGGATGTCATGGACACCTGGGCGACCTCGTCACTCACCCCGCAGATCGTCGGCGGCTGGGAGACCGATCCGGACCTGTTCGCCCGGGTCTTTCCGATGGACCTGCGCCCGCAGGGGCAGGAGATCATCCGTACCTGGCTCTTCTCCTCGGTGGTCCGCGCGCACCTGGAACACGGCGTGCTGCCGTGGCGGGACGCGGTCCTCTCCGGCTGGATCCTCGACCCGGACCGGAAGAAGATGTCCAAGTCCAAGGGGAACGTGGTCACCCCGATGTCGCTGCTGGAGTCCAGCGGCGCGGACGCCGTGCGCTACTGGGCGGCGAACGGACGACCCGGCACGGACCTTGCCTTCGACCCGGCGCAGATCAAGGTCGGCCGGCGGCTCGCCACCAAGCTGCTCAACGCCTCCAAGTTCGCGCTCGGGCTGGGCGCGGCGGACGCGTTGCGGGCCGAGGTCACCGAGCCGCTGGACCGGGCCATGCTCGCCGGGCTCAGCACGGTGGTCGGCACCGCCACCGCCGCCTTCGACGACTACGACCACACCGCCGCCCTCCAGGCCACCGAGTCGTTCTTCTGGACCTTCTGCGACGACTACATCGAGTTGGTGAAGGAACGGGCGTACGGTTCCGGTCCGGGTGCCGACTCGGCCCGGGCGGCGCTCGCCACCGCACTCTCGGCCCAGTTGCGGCTCTTCGCCCCGTTCCTGCCGTACGTGACCGAGGAGGTCTGGTCCTGGTGGCGGTACGGCTCGGTGCACCAGGCGCCCTGGCCGACCACGTACGAGCTGAGTCAGGCGGCCCGGGACGGGGACCCGGAGTTGCTCCGGCTCGCCGGGGCGGCGCTGACCCAGGTGCGCAGGGCCAAGTCGGACCGGAAGCTCTCCATGCGTACCGACGTGCCACTCGCCGAGGCGCTCGGCCCGGCGGAGGTGCTGGAGAAACTGGCGCTGGTCGGTGACGACCTGCGATCGGCCGGCCGGATCGCCAAGCTCGACTTCCTTCCCGACCGCGCCCCCGAACTGGTCATCGCCTCCGCCTTCTGAGGTGTAAGGAAGGGCCCCTTGTTATCGCTTTTTGTATAGGAAGGGGCCCTTCCTAACGCTGCGGGCGCTCTGCGGCACGCTGCGGACGGTCAGTACGGCCAGTCGCCGCGCAGGAACCGCAGCCCGAGCAGGAAGGTAACCACGGCGGGCCCGAGGAGCAGGGTGATCGCCTGCAACCGGTACGCGATCCGGTGCCGGGTCAACTCCACCGCGTTCAGAAAGACGATCACTCCGGCCAGCATCATGAACCCGCCCCACCAGTCGGTATGGCCGAATTCGATCCGTCCGTTGCGCAACAGCAGGAAGGTGACCCCGAGCGCGGCCCCGCCGAGCGCGAGCATCGCCACCGTACGGTGTGCGGCGCGGGCGAGCGGGTGTGCCGGGTGCCAGCCGTAGGTGCCGGCGATCGCCAGCGACGGCAGGATGATCATGAATGGCCAGCCCCGGCCCATCACGCCGAGCATCAGCAACGCACCGACCGCGAAGACCAGCCCGCCGACGCAGGCCACCAGGTACCCGGCGAAGGCCCGGCCACCGCCTCGGGCCAGCAACGGTCCTCCGGTCGCACTGATCAGGGCGCCGGGGACCAGGATGAATCCGGCCCACCAGTGGAACCGGTCGATCGACTGCGCGATCACGGTGACCGCGGCCACCGCCAGCGCGGCCGCGGCAAAGCTGCCGAGCCAACTGGTGGCCGATCCGGGCCGGGATGGCGTCACGGTGTGGATGTCTGCGCTCACCCTGCCGACTCTGCCCCGTTCGGCGCGCTCCGACCATCCCGCCAGCCCTACCATCGCCGGGCGGGCTAGCCCGAACCACCTGCGTCGATCATGAAGTTGACGGGGATTCCACGCCCCAAAGGGCGCACCAACTTCATGATCAACCCGCTGCCCGGGAGTGCGCGCTAGAAGTCGCCGCCACCGAAGTCGCCGCCACCCCAGTCGCCGCCGCCGAAGTCGCCGCCACCGCCCCAGTCGCCGCCGGACCAGTCGCTGGAGTCGGCAGCACCGAAGCCGGAGTCCGCCGAGTAGTCGGCGGCGCTGTAGTCGCTGCCACCGCCATACCCGACGTCGGTGTAGTCGGCACCACCGTCGCCGGCCGCACCGGCGTCACCGGCGTCGGCCCCGTCGGCCCCGTCGGCGAAGCCCTCCTGGTAGCCGGCGTCGTAGCCGTACCCGGGGTCGGCGAAGGCGGGCGAAAAGAGCGCGTCGGCGATCAACATGCCGCCGACCACGCCGGCCCCGGCCGCCAGGCCGGTCTTCCACCAAGGGGTGGAATACCAGCCGGAGGGGACCGGCCGGCCCTGGTAGCGACCGCCCGGGTAGTAGTAGGGCGTGCCGGCGCCCGGCTGCGGTCCGGCCCGGAACACCTGCCCCTGGACGTTGACCTCCCGCTCCCGGGTGATCGACCCGGCGCCTCGGGAGGCGGCCAGCGGCGGCAACTCGGGGCCGGGGTCGATGCCGAGCGCGACCCGGGCGGCGCGGACGTACGCCAACCCCTCCAGCGCGGTCTCCCGGGCAAGTTCGTACTGCTTGGCGGAGCGGGCCTGCTCCAGTTGACCACCGGCCGCGTTGTAGCGCTCCCCGGCGTCGCTGAGCGCCTGCCGGACCGCCGGCTCGTCGCCCCGCAGACCCAGCACCTGACCGCCCAGCCGCTCGTACCAACGCACCGCGTCGGCCCGCGCGTCGGCCAGCTCACGCACCTGCCGGGCAGTGGTCTCCCGCCGCCACCAGGTGACGCCGCCGACCAGCAGAACCAGCAGAACCAAGACCCACACCATGCGTACGACGGTAGCTCCGCCAGCCAACCGGTCCGCCTTACCGGCGATCCAGGTCACACCGGTGTCGTACACGTTTGGCATGCTCAGCGGCGTGGGAGTCTCGACGGTGCTCGTGGTGCTCGTCTGTCTCAGCGCCGGTGGCGCGCTGGGCTGGCTCGCCGCCCGCGCCCGCTCGGCCACCGAGATCGCCCGACTGGACGCGACCCTGCGCGCCACCCGGGACGGCGAGGGACGGCTGGAGCAGTCGATGCGGGCGCTCTCCTACGAGGCGACAGCGCAGTCCCAGGAGGCGGTGGCCCGGGCGGTGGCTCCACTGCACGAGACCCTGCGCCGGTACGAGCAGCGGGTGGCGGAACTGGAGCGCGACCGGGTCGACGCGTACGCCGAACTGCGGGAGCAGGTGCGGTCGATGGGCGCGGTCTCCGGCGAGCTGCGTACGGAGACAAAACAGCTCGTCGCGGCGCTGCGGGCACCCCAGGTCCGGGGCCGGTGGGGTGAGCACCAGTTGCGCCGGATCGTCGAGGCCGCCGGCCTGCTGGAGCACTGCGACTTCGCCGAGCAGGTCACCGCCGCCACGGACCAGCAGGTGGTCCGCCCCGACCTGGTGGTCCGACTGCACGGCGGCCGGTCGGTGGTGGTCGACGCGAAGGCGCCGTTCGAGGCGTACCTGACCGCGATGGAGGCACGGGACGAGCGCGGGCGGGACGCGCACCTGGACAACCACGCCCGGCACCTGCGGGCCCACGTGGACGCCCTGTCGGCCAAGGCGTACTGGTCGGCGTTCGCGCAGACACCGGAGTTCGTGGTGCTCTTCGTTCCGGCCGACCCGTTCCTCGACGTCGCGCTGCAGCGGGACCCGACCCTGATGGAGCACGCCTTCACCCGCAACATCGTGCTCGCCACCCCGGCCACCCTGGTCGCCCTGCTCCGTACGGTGGCATATGCCTGGCGTCAGGAGGCACTCGCCCGCAATGCGGTGGCGGTGCACACGCTGGCCCGGGAACTCTACGGACGACTGTCCACTCTGGGTGAACACGTGGCGAAGCTCGGCAGTTCGCTGGGCGGAGCGGTGACCGCTTACAACCGCGCGGTGGGCTCCCTGGAGTCGCGGGTGCTGGTGAGCGCGCGCAAGTTGGCCGACCTTGGTGTGTCCGGTGACGAGTTGGCCGCGCCGGCTCAGGTCGAGCTCACCACCCGGCATTTGCAGGCGCCCGAGCTGACCGATAACGGCCAACACGAATCTCACGCAGAGTAGCGGAATGTAACATACAAATATGTGAATCAGATGCGGTCAATATCACGGGCTGGTCACAACGGACTCTGGACTAGTGACAGGGATCGACCAGACGCGAAAGATGCGCTCACACGTGCCCTGTTTCTAAGGGCCCTGTTCTCTGGAGGAAGAGAACGTGAGCAAACCCCGTACCTGGAGTCGGCGTACCTCCGCCGGCCTCCTCGCGTCAGTCGTGGCGGCGGGCGCCATGACACTGACGGGTGGTGTGACAACCGCCGGTGCCAACCCGTCGACCGAAGCCGACGTTCTCAAGGGGACCCCCACGGACACGTTGGGTTCCCACGATCTCGAACTGCTCGCCAAGGCCGAGGCCAACCGCGAACAGGACGTCACGGTAATCGTGGTGACGGACAAGGGCGAGGCCAACGACGTCGCGGCTGAGCTGAAGAAGCTCGGCGGCGTCATCGGCAAGCAGGTGGATGGTGTCGGCTACGTCCGCGCCCGGATTCCCACCAGCGCCGTGCTCAAGGCGGCCAAGCTGCCCGGCGTCGCGGCCCTCGACCTGAACGAGACGATCCAGCTGCCGAAGCCGGAGCCGGTGAAGGCGGGCGCCAAGGCAACTGTCGCGGTGAGCGGGCCGGGCGCGGACACGCCCGCCGTCAACCCGTACATGCCGACCAGCGAGACCGGCGCGGTCGCCTTCAAGCAGGCACACCCCGAGTGGGACGGGCGGGGGGTGACCATCGGCATCATGGACTCCGGCGTCGACCTGGACAACCCGGCGCTGCAGACCACCACCACCGGCGAACGCAAGATCGTCGACTGGTTCACCGCCACCGACCCGCTGTTCGACAGTGACGGCACCTGGCGGGCCATGCTCACCGACGTCACCGGCCCGGCCTTCAACTACGGCGGCACGAGCTGGACCGCCCCGGCGGGCACGTACAAGATCAACCGGTTCTCGGAGAACATCACCACCGCGAGTTCCCCGGGCGGTGACGTCAACCGTGACGGCGACACCACCGACGCGTTCGGTGTCCTCTACGACCCGGTGAGCCACGACATCAGGGTCGACGCCAACCAGAACCGCGACTTCAACGACGACCCGGTGATGCGCCCGTACGGCGAGCGCTACGACATCGGACACTTCGGCACCGACAACCCGGCCACCGCCGTACGGGACCAGATACCGTTCGTGGTCGAGTACCGCGAGGACGTCGACACCACCCCCGCCGGCCTGCCCGGCGTCGCCGACTTCGTCAACATCGGCATCATCGAGGACGAGCACGGCTCGCACGTCGCCGGCATCACCGCAGCCAACGACATGCTGGGCAACGCCAACTTCGACGGCGCCGCCCCCGGCGCCAAGCTGGTCTCCGCCCGCGCCTGCTCCTGGGGCGGTGGCTGCACCGCCGCCGCACTCAGCGACGGCATGGTCGAACTGGTCGTCAACCGTGGCGTCGACGTGGTCAACCTGTCGATCGGTGGCCTCCCGGCGCTGAACGACGGCAACAACGCCCGCGCCCGGCTCTACGACAACCTGATCCGCGACTACGGCGTCCAGCTGTTCATCTCGGCCGGCAACAGCGGCCCGGGTGTGAACACCCTCGGCGACCCGTCCACCGCGACCGACGCGGTCAGCGTCGCGGCCGGCATCAGCCAGGAGACCTACCTGGCCAACTACGGCTCGGTCACCCGTACGCCGTACCAGCTGTTCAACTTCTCCTCCCGTGGCCCGCGTGAGGACGGTGCGTTCAAGCCGAGCATCACCGCACCGGGGTCGGCGCTGTCGACCACGCCGGTGTGGCAGCCGGGCATCCCGGTGGCCGAGGCCGGCTACCAGCTCCCGCCGGGCATCCAGATGATCAACGGCACCTCGATGTCCTCGCCGCAGGCGACCGGCGCCGCGGCGCTGCTGCTCTCGGCGGCAAAGGCCACCGGCAAGGACGCCGCCCCGGAGAAGCTCCGCAAGGCGATCTACTCGTCGGCCACCTGGATCGACGGAGTCGGCGCGGAGGGCCAGGGCAACGGCATGTTCAATGTGCCGGGCGCCTGGGACCTGCTCGCCGGCGGCTTCGAGGTGCGCGGCTACGAGACCGCCGCGCCGGTCTGCACCCCGTTCGCCGACTTCCTGGTGACGCCGGGCAAGGGTGCCGGCATCTACAACAGCTGCGCGGTGACCGAGGGCGGCCAGCGGCCGGACGTGGCCAAGAAGTACACGGTCAAGGTCACCCGGACCACCGGTGCCAAGAAGGACATCAAGCACACCGTCCGCTGGGTCGGCAACGACGGCACCTTCCGCAACGCCCCGAAGAACCTGATCCTGCCGCTGAACAAGACCGTGACCTTCACCGTCGAGGCACGGGCCGGCTACGGCTCGCACAGCGCGATCATGCAGGTGGACGACCCGGCCACCTCGATCGTCGACTTCGCGTTCCTCAACACGGTCGTCATCTCCAACGTGCCGACGAAGCCGAACTTCGACTTCACCACCAGCGGCACGGTCGACCGCAACCTCTCCAAGTCCTTCTTCGTCACCGTGCCGGAGGGCGCGGCGGCGTTGCAGGTCAACCTCACCGGGATCGCCCCGGGCTCGCAGACCCGCTTCATCGCGAACAGCCCGTACGGTGTTCCGGTCGAGAGCACCTCGAGCCTGAACTGCTTCACCAACTTCTCCGACCCGGCCGTCTGCAAGCCGGAGGAGCGGTCGTACGAGAACCCGGTCCCGGGTGTCTGGGAGATCGAGGTGGAGTCGCGGCGTACCTCCGGCCTGCTGGAGAACCCGTTCGCGCTGCAGGCCCGGATCCAGGGTGTCGCGGTGCAGCCGTCCGTGGTCGAACTGCCCAACGTCACCGCTGGTCAGCCGACCCCGGTCACCTGGTCGCTGAGCAACACCTACGGCCCGGTCACGGTCTCCGGTCAGGGCGGCGCGCTCGGTAGCGTCGTGTCGGAGCGTCCGACCATCGCCAACCACGAGGTGCAGACCTTCGAGGTGGCGGTACCGGCCGGTGCCACCCGTCTCGACGTCGCGATCGGCAACACCAGTGACCCGGCCGCCGACCTGGACCTCTTCGTGTACCGCAACGGCACGCTTGTCGGGCAGGCCGCCGACGGGGACTCGGAAGAGGCGGTGGCTCTGGTGAACCCGGCCGCGGGCGTCTACACGGTGGAGATCGACGGGTACGCCGTACCCACCGGCTCCACCGCGTACGACTACCGGGACGTGTTCTACTCGGCCGCGCTGGGCAACATCTCGTCGTCGGGCGCCTGGGTGAACCTGCCGAAGAACGGTTCCACCGGCAGTGTCACCGGCGCGGTCACGGTGCTGAGCGCACCGCCGGCCGGCCGGCAGCTCTTCGGTGAGCTCAAGATCGTGACCAACGAGGGCGCGGTCGTCGGCAGCGGCAACGTGGCGATCGGCTCGGTCAACTAACCACCAGTACGGCAAAAGCGTGGAGCCCGTCCCCGGTTGGGGGCGGGCTCCACGTTTCGATCCGGTGGTGCCGAGCGGTCAGGCTGGTTTGGCGCTCTCCACCACCAACGGTGTGCCCTGCTGGCAGGTGGTCATCAGACCGGGCTGGAGCCGCCCGGTCACGGTCACCCGGGCACCGGCGCGTAACTGCTCGCGCGGCCCGCCGATGAGCAGATAGTTGTCGATCAACATGCAGTTGGGCTCTACCCCCTGCGTGATCACGCCGGTGACGGTGAACGTGCCGGTCGGGGCCGATCCACCCGGCGACCAACCCGGGCTGGGGCGGCGCGGGCTGGCCGGGGCGGTCGAGTTGGCCGGCGGCAGCGGCGGTTCGGCGTTCGGGTCACTGGGCTTGACGGTAGACAACGACGGTCCTCCTGAGGGGTTGACCGAGGGTGGGGTCGCGGACTCGCCGCAGGCGCCGAGAACCACGCAGAGCGCCACCGCGGGGAGCCCGATCCGAATCGACTTCATACGTCCTCCGACGGCGGCACCGGCCCGTACGTTCCACCGCGCCGGTACGGGACCACGTGCGGCATCCCGCCCCGGGCGGGACGGGATCCGCTCGCCGTGCTCGCCGGGCGGCACCGGGTGCCCGCTCAGCCGTTGCCGGCGCTGGCGGCGAGCGCGGCGGCCTGCACGGACCGGGCCGCGGCCGCGGCCTTCATGTCGCGCTTGAGCTCCTGCGGCAGCGAGAAGGTGAGCCGCTCGTCGGCGGTGGTCACCTCGGCCACATCGGTGAAACCCCGCTCGGCGAGGTGGTCCAGGACCTGCATGACGAGCTCGTCCGGAACGCTGGCACCCGAGGTCAACCCGACGGTGGTGGCACCGGCCAGCCACTCGTCGGAGATCTCCGAGGCGTAGTCGACCAGGTAGCCGGCCCGGGCACCCGCGTCGACGGCGACCTCGACCAGACGGATCGAGTTGGACGAGTTGCGCGAGCCGACCACGATCACCACGTCGCAGTCGGCGGCGATCTGCTTGACCACGTGCTGACGGTTCGAGGTGGCGTAGCAGATGTCGTCGCTGGGCGGCGACTGGAGCAGTGGCAGCCGCTGCTTGAGTCGGGCCACCGTCTCCATCGTCTCGTCCACCGAGAGCGTCGTCTGGGAGAGCCAGACGACCTTCGACGGGTCCCGCACGGTCACCTGGTCGACGCTGTCCGGCCCGTCGACCAGCTGGATGTGCGCGGGCGCCTCGCCAGCGGTACCGATGACCTCCTCGTGGCCCTCGTGGCCGATGAGCAGGATGTCGTAGTCGTCGGCCGCGAACCGCCGCGCCTCGTGGTGCACCTTGGTGACCAACGGGCAGGTCGCGTCGATCGCGCGCAGCGACCGCTCCTTGGCCTGCACGTACACCTCGGGCGCGACGCCGTGCGCGGAGAAGATCACGGTGGCCCCCTCGGGGACCTCCTCGTTCTCCTCGACGAAGATCGCTCCCTGCTGCTCCAGGGTCGAGACGACATGCTTGTTGTGCACGATCTGCTTGCGTACGTAGATCGGCGCGCCATAGAGCTTGAGCGCCTCCTCGACGGTCTGCACCGCCCGGTCGACGCCGGCACAGTAACCGCGCGGCTTGGCCAGCAGCACACGCTTGCGGGTCTCGGGAGTCGCCTCAGCCTCGATCACACGGTCAGTCTACGTGCCGATCCGGGCCGGGGCAGCGGGCCGGCACAGTGGGTGGCGCAGCCGACCGGCGCAGCGGACCGGCGCAGCACCCGCCGGGCGCGTACGGGTGGGGCGGGGCGGACCGGCGGACCGCGCGGCCCACCGTAGGCTGACCGGATGACCGAGGCCGCCGCCGGGCGCAGCACCCCCGAAGAGCCGTGGCCGGTTCGGGTGGTCAGCCAGAAGGTGAGTGCCTGGATCGCCAAGCTCGGCTGGGTCTGGGTCGACGGCCAGGTTGCCCAGATCAGCCGCCGTCCGGGTGCGGCCACCGTCTTCCTCACCCTCCGTGACCCGTCGGCCGACCTCAGCCTCACCGTGACCGCCAGCCGGGACGTGCTCGACGCGGGCGCGCCCGAACTCGCCGAGGGCGCCCGGGTGGTGCTGCACGCGAAGCCCGAGTTCTACGCCGGGCGCGGCACCCTCAGCCTGCGGGCCGACGAGATCCGCCAGGTGGGGCTCGGCGAGCTGCTGGCCCGGCTGGAGAAGCTGAAGAAGCTGCTCGCCGCCGAGGGACTCTTCGACCGGGCCCGTAAGCGGCGGCTCCCGTTCCTGCCGAACCGGGTCGGGCTGATCACCGGCCGCGCCTCGGCCGCGGAACGGGACGTTCTGCTCAACACCCAGCGCCGCTGGCCCGCGGTGGACTTCCGGACCATCAACGTCGCCGTTCAGGGGCCGACGGCGGTGCCGCAGATCATCGACGCGCTGCGCGTACTCGACGCGGACGAGAGCGTGGACGTGATTGTGCTGGCCCGGGGCGGAGGCGGGGTGGAGGATCTGCTCCCCTTCTCCGACGAGGCGCTCTGCCGGGCCGTCTTCGGCTGCCGTACGCCGGTGGTCAGCGCGATCGGGCACGAGAGCGACGCGCCGCTGGTCGACTACGTCGCCGATCTGCGCGCCTCCACACCCACCGACGCGGCGAAACGGATCGTGCCGGATCTGGCCGAGGAACAGCGGCTGATCGGCCAGGCCCGGAACCGGCTCGACCGGGCCGTACGCGGACTGGTCGACCGGGAGTCGCACCGGCTCGACGGGCTGCGGTCCCGACCTGTGCTCGCCCGCCCGGAGGTCATGATCGACCAGCGGACGGCCGAGACCGGGGCGCTGCGGGACCGGGCCGGGCGCTGCCTCGACCACCGGCTGACCACCGCCGGCGGGGAACTGCGCCAGACGGTGGCCCGGCTCCGCGCGCTCTCCCCGGCCGCCACCCTCGAACGCGGGTACGCCATCGTGCAGCGCTCCGACGAGCAGGTGGTACGCGCGGCGGGCGAGGTGGGCGCGGGCGACCAGCTTCGGATCCGTCTCGCCGACGGTGAGCTGACCGCGACCGTGGACGCCTGATCCGTACGTACCGAGATGGGACACGATGACTGACGAGCAGAAGCGCACCGCCGGACCGGACGAGCGGCTCAGCTACGAGCAGGCCCGGGCCGAACTGGCCTCGGTGGTGGAGCGGTTGGAGACCGGCGGGACGTCGCTGGAGGAGTCCCTGGCGCTCTGGGAGCGCGGCGAACGGCTGGCTGAGATCTGCCAGCGCTGGTTGGACGGCGCCCGGGACCGGATCGACGCGGCCCGGCGGGCCCGGGAGGGCGGGACACCCGCCTGATCTCCCGGGTCCGGGGTCGATCACTGCCTGCCTGAGCGGTTCGTAGTCCTACTTGAGCAGTTCGTACAGTTCGGCCGGCGCCTCGACGACCTGGTCGGCCGGCGGCGCCTTCGGAGCCGGGGCTGCGCCGTAGTCGGAGTAGCTGACCTGGAGTTCCTGGGCGGCGGTCGCCCCGGCCGCGGGCACCTTGATGGTCAACTGGGTGAGCCGGCCCTGGGCGTCGACCTTCGCCTCGAACGGCAGCTTGGCCGCGGCGGGGCCGAGATCCTTCACGATCGAGCCGCCGACCAGGCTCGCATCGGTCGCCTTGGTCAGGTCGATGTTGCCGGTGAAGACATCGTCGGTGGTCTCGCGTACGTCGACGACGGCCTGGGTGAGCGCGGCGGCTCCGGCCGGGTCGACGTCCTCGAAGTCGAAGTCCAGCAGCGCGAGGCCCTCGATCCTGCTCTTGTCGAGGTGGTGGTACTTCCCGGTGGCGAGCAGCCCGAGTCCGGGCACCGCCTCCAGTCCGTCCCCCTCGATCTTGGCCCAGCCGTCGGTGCCGATGTAGATCATGTCCATCGCCATTGAGCTGCCGGCAGCACCGAAGGTCATCTTCATTCGGGCACTCCGGCTCGGCAGGTGGACCACACCCTCGCCACGGGTGCTGTCGCTGGAGATGGCGAAGCTGAAGTTGCCCTTGGCGATCTCCAGGGTGGAGGCGAGCAGGGCCGCCTTCGCGTCGGTGGAGGTGGCCGGACCCTGCGACGCGACGGGTTTGGCGCCCCCTGGCTCGCACGCGGCGATTCCGGGGACGAGCAAAGCTGCGCTGACGAGAACGGTGACGCTCGAGCGCCGAATTCTCACGTGGAATCCCCTTCAGGATGTCTCCGGCGTCAATACGCCGCTGACTGAAGGCCGTAGCCTAACGCCTGGACATCCCTCGCAGATAACCCTTAAGTATTACATAAAACTCGCGGATATCTGCCATAAGTTCGACGGCAGCCGACGGGTCGGTCGGGGCACCAACGACCGTCGTGAGCACCCAGCTCATTGATGACCGCCTCTGGGTCACCCGTCAGGCCCACCCTCGCCCCGATCCAGGCCCGCCCTTGCCCGATCCGGCCTCGTTCGCTAGCCGAGCGCCCCGGCGAGGTCACGCAGCTCGCTCTCCCGGGCCGAACCGACCACGATCACTGTTCGCCCCGGCTCCATCAGCACCAGGGCCCGTTCGCTCGCCCGCGCGGTGTAGCGCTGCCAGTTCCGCCCGTCGACCTCGGTCGCGCCCTGCGGTTGCCCCTTGGGGGTCAGTTCGGTCGGCAACAGCCGCTCGGCCGGCAGGTTGCTCTGCACCACCTGTACGGCCCCGCCATTCGGGCTCAGGTATCCCAGACGCAGGGTTACGGCCCCCTCTGGGCGCTGGAGATTGGCGGTCACGCTCTGCCAACCGTCGGCCAGGCCGACCGGCTCGCTCACCGGGAAGGCGTTGATCGACCGGGCCTGGGCCACGGTCGGCGCCGGATCGATCTCGGCCGGCTGGTCACCGCCGAGGAAGACCCGATAGAACCCGACCAACAGCGCGATCGGGATCAGGAGCACCAGCAGGGAGATCGCCATGTCCTTCGGCGAGCGCTCCGAGCGGGTCGCGGCGGCTACCACCTCCGCCGTCGCAGCCGCCTCGCTGGCGTCGGAGTCAGCCGGGTCACGGTCACCCGGAGTGAGGTCAGTTGCCCCGAGGGCGCACGGTCCAGGGTCACTCTGGGTACGGTCGTTTCGGGTGCCGTCGTTCGAATCGCGGTCAACAGGCGCAGCGGAGTCCACGTAACCAGTTTGACAGCCGTTCCGACTGCTGCGACCTGGACCACCCGCGACCGAACCTGATCTACGTTCGCAAGCGTGTCAGGATCTAATGACATGGCCGGTGGCAGGCTTGGCCTTCCGCCGGTTCACCCCGCACCGTCGCGAGGAGGAGCCCCGCCATGACCATCACCAGGACCCGCATCCCCCAGGATCTTGACCGCAACCTCGCTCTCGACCTGGTCCGGGTGACCGAGGCGGCGGCCATGGCCGCCGGTCGCTGGGTCGGCCGAGGCGACAAGGAGGGCGGGGACGGCGCAGCCGTCGACGCCATGCGCAAGCTGATCAACTCGATTCCGATGCGCGGGGTCGTGGTGATCGGCGAGGGCGAGAAGGACAACGCGCCGATGCTCTTCAACGGCGAGGTGGTCGGCGACGGGACCGGCCCCGAGGTCGACGTGGCGGTCGACCCGGTGGACGGCACCACTCTGATGAGCAAGGGCATGCCGAACGCGCTCGCCGTACTCGCGGTCGCCGAACGCGGCGCGATGTTCGACCCGAGCGCTGTCTTCTACATGGAGAAGATCGCGGTCGGCCCGGCGTACGCGGACGCGATCGACATCAACGCCGGAGTGGCCGACAACCTGCGCCGGATCGCCGAGGTGAAGGACACCGACATCTCCGATGTCACCGTCTGCGTCCTCGACCGACCCCGGCACGAAAGACTGGTCAAGGACATTCGCCGGACCGGCGCCGGCATCAGGTTCATCTCCGACGGCGACATCGCCGGTGCCATCGCGGCGGCCCGGGGCGAGTCCGGAGTCGACGTGCTGATGGGAATCGGCGGCACCCCCGAGGGCATCATCGCCGCCTGCGCGCTCAAGTGCATGGGCGGGGCGATGCAGGCGAAGCTCTGGCCCCAGGACGCCGACGAACGGGCGAAGGCGCTGGCCGCCGGACACGACCTCGACCGGGTGCTGCACACCGACGACCTGGTCACCGGGGACAACTGCTTCTTCGTCGCCACCGGCGTCACCTCGGGCGACCTGCTGCGCGGCGTGAGCTACCGCTCCGGCGGCGCGTACACGCAGTCGATCGTGATGCGCTCCAAGAGCGGCACGATCCGCGTGATCGACTCCTACCACCGGTTGGAGAAGCTCAACCTCTACTCGGCCGTCGACTACGACGGTCGTCCCCTGGCCGAGCAGGAATGAGCCTGCTCGACACGGGTACCACCGCGAAAATCACCCCGACCGCGCGCCGGGCCGGGGCCGTCGGCCTCGCCGTCGTCTCCGGCAGCGCGGTCGCGGTGCAGTCCCGGATCAACGGCGAACTCGGCGTACGCCTGCACGACGGCATCGCCGCAGCGGTGATCTCCTTCGGCATCGGGCTGGTCGCGCTCGTCGCGCTGGCCTTCGGCAGCTCCACCGGGCGGCGCCACCTCGGGGTGTTCCGCTCCGCCCTGCGAGACGGGTCGTTGCGCCCCTGGCAGTGTTTCGGCGGCGCCTGCGGCGCGTTCATGGTGGCCAACCAGGGGCTGACCGTCGGCCGGCTCGGCGTGGCGATCTTCACCGTCGCCGTGGTCGCCGGGCAGTCGGCGAGCAGCCTGGTGGTCGACCGGGCCGGTATCGGTCCGGGCGGCCGGCAACGCGTCACCGCCACCCGACTCGCCGGCGCGGCGCTCACCGTACCGGCGGTCTTCCTCGCTGTCGGCGACGGTCCGAACGACCCGGCCGGACTCGCCCTGGCCCTGCTGCCGCTCCTGGCCGGCTTGGGCCTGGCCTGGCAGCAGGCGGTCAACGGGCGGGTACGGGCAGCCTCCGGCAGCGTGCTGACCGCCACCCTGGTCAACTTCGCGGTCGGTCTGGCGGCGCTGCTCGTCGCGTTCGCCGTGAGCCTGGCGGTACGCGGCTGGCCGACCGGCGCGCTCCCCACCGAGCCCTGGCTCTATCTCGGCGGCCCGATCGGCATCCTGTTCATCGCGATCGCGGCCGCCCTGGTCCGCTTCACCGGCGTACTCCTGCTCGGTCTGGCGACGATCGCCGGCCAGGTGGTCGGCGCGGTGGTGATCGACGTGGCCGCTCCCGGTGGCGCCAGCGGGCCGGGCCCGTTCACCCTGCTCGGCGCGGCCCTCACCCTGGCCGCCGTCCTCGTCGCCGCCCGACAGAAGAGTTGAGGAAGGGCCCCTTCCTATCGTTTCCGGTGGTGGAAGGGGCCCTTCCTAACCAGGCGGCGGCGCGGGTGGCGGCGGGTGCGGCGGCAGGGCGCGGCGGCGATGGTCAGCCGGCGTCGGAAGAGTGTCCGGGAAAGAGGTGGGCGGCGGGGTCGATGACCACCGCCGCGTTGTTCACGGCGGTCGCCGCCTCACCGAAGCCGGTCGCGATCAGCCGGACCTTGCCCTTGTACTCGGTGATGTCACCGGCGGCGAAGACCCGGGGCAGGTTGGTGGCCATCGTGCTGTCGACCAGGATGTGCCGCTTGTCGAGGTTCAGTCCCCACTCGGCGAGCGGCCCGAGGTCAGCGGTGAAGCCGAGTGCGGCGACCACGGTGTCGACCGGCACCGTCTCGGCGCTCCCACCCTTGACCACGATCTCCGCGCCGGTGACCGCACCGTCGCCGTGGATCCTGGTCACCTCGGCGTTGACGACGACGCGTACGGGCAGCTTGCGGACCCGCTCCACGGTCGCGGCGTGCGCCCGGAACTTCTCCCGTCGGTGCACCAGCGTGATCGAGGCTGCCAGTGGAGCCAGTGCCTGCGCCCAGTCGAAGGCCGAGTCCCCACCTCCGATGATCAGCACATCCTGACCGGCCAGGTCGGCCAGGTGCGGTACGAAGAAGACGATGCCGCTGCCGACGAAGCTGTCCGCCGCCGGGAGCGGACGGGGGGTGAAACTGCCGAGGCCGCCGGTGATCAGCACCGAGCCGCAGGCCAGTTCGGTGCCCCCGGTGAGACTCAGCACCGGCTTGCCGGACTGGTACGAGAGCTTCTCGGCGCGGACGCCGAGCAGATATTCGGGGTTGAACGTGGCGGCCTGGACCACCAGGTTCGCGACCAGGTCCCGGCCTTTGATCGACGGGAACCCGGCCACGTCGTAGATGACCTTCTCCGGATACATGGCGGTCACCTGGCCACCGGGCTCGGGAAGCGCATCGATGACGGCGACGGAGAGGCCCCGGAACCCGGCGTAGTAGGCGGCGAAGAGTCCGGTCGGGCCGGCTCCGATTATGGCGACATCGACCTCACGCATGTGCTCACCGTCGCCTTCCGCCTACGGATCAACATCTGCTGATTCCGACCGTAGGCGGCGCGACGTTGTGGAGGCAAGACACGTCCCATGCCGGATTCGCCAGCCGACCTCGGCGGCGCTGCCGGGGTCCGGCCGTCAGGGCAGCGTGAGGGTCGGGGCGGAGGAGTACGCGTCGCGTTGTGGGCGGCGCCGGAACAGGATCGCCGCCACCAGCCCTCCGATCAGCCCGAACAGGTGCCCCTGCCAGGAGATCGGCTCGTCGGTGGGGAGCACCCCGAACAGCTGCCCGCCGTAGAGCAGACCGACCAGCAGCACCACCGCGAAGTTCCACCAGCTCCGCTCGACGATGCCGCGCATGAGCAGCAGGCCCAGGTAGCCGAAGATGATCCCGCTGGCTCCCACCACGACCGAGTTCGCCGAGCCGGTGAACCAGACCCCCAGCCCACTCACGAACATGATCACCAGGGTGGAGTAGAGGAAGCGCCGGGCGCCAGCCGCCAGCACGAACGTGCCGAGCAGGATCAACGGCACGCTGTTGCTGTAGAGGTGGTTGAAGCCGTGGTGGAGGAAGGGCGCGAAGAAGATCCCGTCCAGCCCGTCGATCCGGTGCGGGATGATCCCGGCCGTGCCGTCCAGCCCCGCGTCCAGCCAGTAGTCGAACCCCTCGATGGCGAAGAGCACCGGCACGACCGCGCACATGGCCACGAACGCGCGGCCGAGGGCGGCGTAGAAGGCGTCGCTGCCGAACCGGTACGGGTCGCCGCCGCTACGGGAATCGAATGTCACCCCTCAAGTAGCTATCAGCTATCGCCCGTAACCGCCACCCGACTCGTCACACCGGTCGCCGCCACGCCGGCCGCGCGCCGGACAAAAAAGACCGAGGGGTACGGACCCTCGTCCGTCCCCCTCGGTCGGCGAGGCCGGTCGAGCCTCAGTAGTAGCCGTTGTTCTGGAAGTAGGTCCACGCCCCACAGGGCGTCTTGTACCGCCCCTTGATGTAGCTCAGGCCCCACTTGATCTGGGTGGCCGCACTGTTCTGCCAGTCCGCGCCGTACGCGCTCATCTTGCTGCCGGGCTTGGCCTGCGGGATGCCGTACGCACCAGAGGGATTGCTCGCCTTGGGGTTCCAGCCGCTCTCCTTGGTCCAGAGCTTCTCCAGGCAGGGCATCTCGGCAATCGGGAAGCCGGCTTCGAGCATGAGCGCACAGCCGACCGCGCGGTTGCCGCTGTACTCGTTGCACGAATCCGGGATCGGACCGTCGTACGGCTTGGCCGGCGCGTTGGCCGCCCGCTGCTCACGCTTCTTCCGATCCGCCGCCGCGTCGGCCTTGCGGGCCCGCTCAGCGGCCGCCTTGGCGGTCTCGGCGGCCTTACGGGTGGCTTCCTGCTCGGCGGCCACCTGTGCCGCCATCGCCTGCTTGTGCGCGGCGTTGCGCTCACGCAGCAATTGGAACTCGGCGCGCTCGGCGTCAGCGACGAGTTGGGCGTCGATTCCGCTCTGTTGGGTTTCCCGGTCTTCACCCAGGAAATAGCCACCAGCAACACCCACCAGCAGCATTGAGACCGCGAGCGTCCGGACGCCGTAGCGGCTCCACAGCCGACTCACGAAGTGTTCCCTTCGTCGGGGACAAGGACCGGCGCGAACCAACCCGTGCGGGGCCGGTGCTTTCCGCGCCGCGAGCACTCGGTCCGACCGGACCGCTGTTACGGACGACTCGTGATCGTCCGCACCATTTGCCCTTGGAAACCGATCTTCGACGATGTCCGTGAGGCAGCAGTTGCTCGAAGCACACCATCGCGCACAGTGAGTCGGCTGGGAAACCAACGACGGCGATTGTGACTTGTGCCACTCAAAATACCGGCACAAACCAGTCGAATAGCCCCAGTAGGTGCTACTACAGCGGGATGTCCTCCAGGAGATCGGTGACCACTTCCGCGATCGGCGACCGCTCCGAACGGGTCAGGGTCACGTGCGCGAAGAGCGGATGACCCTTGAGTGCCTCGATCACCGCCGTGACGCCGTCATGCCGGCCGACCCGCAGGTTGTCGCGCTGGGCGACATCGTGGGTGAGCACCACCCGCGATCCCTGTCCCACCCGGGACAACACGGTGAGCAGCACCCCGCGCTCCAGCGACTGCGCCTCGTCCACGATGACAAAGGCGTCGTGCAGGCTCCGGCCACGGATGTGGGTGAGCGGCAGCACCTCCAGCATCCCGCGCGCCAGCACCTCGTCCATGACGTTCTCGTGCACCACCGCGCCGAGGGTGTCGAAGACCGCCTGCGCCCAGGGCGACATCTTCTCCGACTCGGACCCGGGCAGGTAGCCCAACTCCTGGCCACCGACCGCGTAGAGCGGCCGGAACACGATCACCTTCTTGTGCCGACGGCGTTCCATCACCGCCTCCAGCCCGGCACAGAGCGCCAGGGCGGACTTTCCGGTTCCGGCCCGACCCCCCAGCGAGACGATCCCGATCGACTCGTCCAGCAGGAGATCCAGCGCGATCCGCTGCTCCGCCGAGCGGCCCCGCAGCCCGAACGCCTCCCGATCGCCACGGACCAGCCGTACGGACTTGTCCGGCCCGACCCGGCCGAGCGCCGAGCCACGGGGCGAGTGCAGCACCAACCCGGTGTGGCACGGCATACCGGCCGCCTCGTCGAGATCCAGCGGCTCGCCCCCGTACAGCTGCTTGATCTGTTCCTCGCCCAGCTCCAACTCGGCCATTCCGGTCCAGGTCGGGTCGCTGGCCTGGCCATGCCGGTACTCGTCCGCGGTGAGGCCGACGGAAGCGGCCTTGACCCGCAGCGGCATGTCCTTGCTGACCAGGATGACCTCGCGGCCCTCGGCCGCCAGGTTGAGGGCGACGGAGAGGATCCGGGTGTCGTTGGACTCGTTCCGGAACCCGGGTGGGAGCACCGAGTCGTCGGCGTGGTTCAGCTCGACCCGCAGCGTGCCGCCGAGATCGTTGGTGGGCACCGGCTGATCCAGCCGGCCATGCTTGATCCGCAGTTCGTCGAGCATGCGCAGGGCTTGGCGGGCGAACCAGCCGAGCTCCGGATGGTGTCGCTTCCCTTCGAGTTCGGAGATCACCACCAGCGGGAGCACCACCTCGTGCTCGGCGAACCGGTGGAAAGCGGCTGGGTCGGAGAGCAACACCGAGGTGTCCAGCACGTAGGCACGGCCGGCTGGTGCGGGCTCCGGACCGGCGGACGGGGCCGTGCTGGCCCTCCGTCCGCCTCTGGCACGCCCGGTCGCGGGAGTCGCGCCCGGGTCCTGGTCGGCCCTGGAGTTGGTACGGCGAGTCGTCACAGGCTGCTCCGGCGGGCGTGCACCCGGTCCGCCCGCGTTCCGCCTCGTCCGGTGCCCGGAACCACGGGGTCGGATGCGGGCCCCATGGATCAGTACGCGAAAGCTCCAGGCCGTCCGGCTGGCGTGGGATGACCCCTCGCCATGTCTAGACGCTAGCTGTCGGATGCTCACGCGGCTAGGGCATACCGAATGCATCTCGCCACCATCCGGCTGCCGTTCCCCGACGCCCGTTACACCTGGCTACGACGCTTCGGGTGGGTCGGGCGGCCCGTGATCACCGAGCGCATCCGGCCCGCCGGGCCGGAGGTCTCGACCGACCCCCGGCCCGGCGGCACGGAGACCGGCCGGGATGCATGCCCCCTGCGCGCACCCCGGCCGGTGGGATCACCGTCACCGGTCTGACGTGATCCCGACGGTGCGTGTCCGCCGCGGACGACGCACCGTGATCGCAGGAGACCGCTCACTCCACCGCGTCACCGGCTAAACGTTCCGGCCGGCGTACGCGTCGGTGGAATGCCGTCCGCCGTTGGTCGCGGTCCCCGCGAAAGAAGCACCCGTGTAGGTCGTGCCCTGGTCCGTCCCGGACGGGTCAGGGCCGGTGGCGGAGGGGCCGGTCGGCGGTCCCGCCAGCACCGAGGCGATGGCGGCCTGGGCTTCACGCCGACGGCGGTTCCACGCCCCCCGGTCACCGTCGAAGTAGCCCTGCCGGTAGCCGAAGCGGTAACCGATCCGGTAGCTGAGCTGTCCGTGCAGCCGGCCGGCGGCGTAGCTGGACGAGCCCAGCAGGAGTACCAGGAAGACCGCGAAGAAGGGACTCATCGGATCACTCCGACCTGTGTGCCTGGCCCGTTCATGAGTCCTCCGACTCGGTCGGGGTGGGATCCGTGATGAGCAGCCGGTCCAGATCGTCGGTGCTCACCTCTTCGACCAGCTCGACGCTGATCCGGCAGCCGTCGAGCACGACCTCGGCGACGGAGGCCCGGCGGATCTCGCCGCCGGCGTCGTACACCCGCACACTCAACTCGGGACACCCGAGATGCGTACGCCACGAGTTCCATTCGGCCCGGTCACCGACGTTGAGCGAGAGATAGCGGCACCCGCGCGCCAGATACAGCCGCCACGGGGCGCTGAGTCCGGCCGCCACCCCGTCGGCGATCAGACCGAACGCCTGGGCACGGGTCGCGAGTTCGGTCACCGAATCCCTCCTGTCACGAGGAAGTGACCCACGTGAGCACAGATGGTCTCAAGCACGTGACACACGTTAGATCGTCCCACGTACGTGACAGTATCATCTTTTCGTCTGATTACCCCCAGACCTGCGTACCACTAGTCTGACCACGTGATACCCCTCAACACGAGCAGTAAGTCGTTTACCGGAATACCCGCCCAGTTGTCACGTGCGCGGCACACAGAGGCACCACCCCCGACAGAATCGGCCGACTGGCCGTACCGTCACCGCGTGCCGGACAGTGCCCACGGGCGCAAGATTGCCTTCGCCGCCTTCGTACGCAAGGCCCTCGACGACGCCCGCGCCAACCGCGCCTGGACCGGCACGGAGGTTTCCCGGCGGACCGGCGTCTCCCGCCAGACCATCAACAGGTGGGTACGCGGCGAGTGGGCCAGCGACCCCGAGGCGGAACGGGTCGTCGCGTTCTGTGAGGGGCTCGGCCTCAATCCGACCACCGCCTTCGGGGTGCTCGGCTGGGACCGCGCCACCTCGACGCGAACCGCGCCACCCACTCCGCCGATGGACCCGGACGTCGAGGCGCTGCTCCGCCGACTGGTGGATCCAAACGTCTCCGAGGCGGAGAAATTTCACATCAGGGAGACAATCAGATATCTGGCCTACCGGCCCACCTTGCCAGTAGATGTCCGAAAAGGGGGCAAACGAGCAGGCTAGTTCCTCATATGGCGCAAGAATCACCATGCTTCTCATGCGTACCGCACCAGCACCTGAATACGCGCGCTAACGTGCCTTTTCGTACTGCTTGGGCTCGTCGTCGGCGGGGGGACGGGACAAAGCCGAACCCAGCCCTGCGGGACAGAAGGAGGGGTCTAGCCATGACCCTGAAATGGATGGCAGTCATGGTCGCGGCCGTGTCAGTGACACTGTGCGTGACCGCCAACGTCGTGCTCGGCACGGTCAATGGCGCAGAACTTCCGGTCGTGGTGAACATGATCGCCCTCACCGCCACCGGCGTCGCGACCGTACTTGCCGTGGTCGCAGACCTGCACGAGCGCCTCAACGAGCGCGTCACCGCGCTCACCGAATTCCTCATCGCCCGCCTGAACGAACTAGACAGCCACACCGGCGACCGCAACACCGGATTCGTCGAGGGTTACCTGCTCAGCCACCCCGACCCTTCGGTGGTGCCGATCGGGCCCCGGCTACACAGCCGCCGAGCCATGCTCGGGGGCGACGACTGAAGGTTCAGACAGACGCCATCTAGAACGGTAACGACCGGGGTACGCTGACGCCCGTGCGGCCGATCAACACGGGTAATCAGCGCCCGCCCCGTCCCCTGACAGCGGAACAGGCCTGGCAGGCCACCACCGGCCGGGCCGGGCAGTGTGTGCTGTTCTTCGACTTCGACGGCACACTGGCGCCGGTCCACGACGACCCGACCGCCGTGCAACCGGCGCCGAAGGTGCTCGCGGCCCTCGACGCCCTGGCCAGCGTGGTCCAACGGGTAGCCATCGTGTCGGCCCGACCGGTCGAGTTCCTCCGCGACCACTTCGTCGGGCTGACCGACGTCGACCTTTACGGGCTCTACGGGCTGGAACACAGCCACGGCTCCGGTGAGACCGTCACCGAAGAGGCGGCGCTGCCCTGGGTGCCGACCATGGCCGAGCTCGCCCAGCAGGCCCGCGACGAACTACCGGCCGGCGCCCTGGTCGAGTACAAGCGCCTCTCCGTCGCCCTGCACTACCGCACCGCGCCCCAACTCGCCCAGGCCGTCGAGACCTGGGGCCGGGAACAGGCCGAACGGCGGGGTCTACGGGTTCAGATCGGACGGATGGTCATCGAGATCAAGCCGCCCGTCGACCGGGACAAGGGCATGGTGATCGGCGAAGCCGTCCAGGGCGCCGGCTGCGCCTGGTATTTCGGCGACGACGTCTCCGACATCAAGGCCTTCGCGGCCCTGCGGGCCCGCGAGGAGACCCACCCCGACTTCTTCGGGGTCTGCGTCGCCGTCGCCAACCCCGAGACCGGCGCCGAGGTCTCCACCGCCGCCGACCTCACCATCGACTCCCCCGAAGCTCTCGGCGACTTCCTCACCGAGGCCGTGCACAGGTTCAGCTGACCTGGTGCACGGCGCTCGGCGAGCCGGGCCGCGCTCGTCCGCTCAGCGGTAGAGCGCGGCGACCTCCCTGCGCAGTTTGCCGAGGTAGGGATAGAACGCGTCACCGGGACACTCGGTGGGGTCCGCGCCGATGCTGGCCCAGTCCCGGTGACCCGAAATCACGTTCACCTCACCGCTGACCCCGCTCAGCGGATTGACATAGGTGGTCCGGGCGGTCGGGTTCAGCCGACCCAGAGCGCTCAACGCCGCCAGGACGAGCACCAGCGACCGGTGCGCCGCCGCGGTGGGCTGCCCGGTGGAGAAGCGGCCGAGCAGGCAGACACCGACGTTGCCCGCGTTGAACCCGCCGACGTGCGCCGCGTTGACCATGAGCGGTCGACGATCGTCACCGAGTGCCGACCCGTACACCGGGATGGCGTCCGACCCGGAGTACCGGCCCTCGTAGACCCGTCCCTGCTCATCGATCAACAGGTGGTAACCGATGTCTCCCCACCCCTGCAGGACACACTGGTCGTAGTAGATCGCGCGTACGGTGGCCGCCGGGTCGGGGTCACCGTTGTGCTCGGTCAGTCCGGTGTGGTGCACGGTGAGAGTCTGTACGGGGATGAACTGGCCCGGCCACACCTCGCTGCCGTCGGCGGCGAAACGCAGCGACTCGTCGGCATCCCAGGTGCCCCGGGAGAGATAGAACGGCAACGTTGCGCCCGACGGCAGCGGCAGAGCGTTGCGCACCGGCGCGGCGACCGTCCGGAGCGGGCCGTCGACGGTGTTCAGTTCCACCGTGGAGACGGTCGAGCCGTCCTTCGCCTGCACCTCGTAGGCGGTGGCACCGGCCGCCACCACCACGCTGGAACGGTAACCGGCGGCCGGGGAGCCGTCCCGCCCACCGGCACATCCGCCCAGTTCCCGCCACTGCCCCCAGCCGGCGGCGGTACGCAGTCGGACCGCGGCCGACTCGCCGGTGTGCGCCACCGACAGATGGGTCAGCGGCAGCTTCGGCGCCGTCACGACCGTACGACTGGCCAACCGACCCCGGTTCGCGGCGAGAGTGGTCGGCACCGCACGCGGGCCGGCCGAGGCGGCGCTGGCCGAGGTCGCGCCCGACCCCGCCGCCACGATCCCGGCCGCCATCGCCACCGCTGTACTCGCAGAACCGCGCAGCACCGCACGTCGAGAGATCACTTCATTGCCTCCCCGAAAGGCCAGTTGACCGGCTCGACGGACGAACCGGCCCATTTGGCGTCGTGGTGCCCAGTCAACCCGAGACCGCCCAGGAGCGCCAGGGAGTGCACTTTCCTGCAACGGCGACATGATCCGGGCAAAGCACCAGCGGCCGAGCGGGGCGATCGCCGGCAGCCGGAACTGCCTAGACCCCGTAGCGGCGTTGGCGGCTGGCGTACGAGCGGAGTGCGCGGAGGAAGTCGACGTGGCGGAAATCGGGCCAGTTGGCGTCGCAGAAGTAGAACTCGGAGTGGGCCGACTGCCAGAGCAGGAAGCCGGAGAGGCGCTGCTCGCCGCTGGTTCGGATGACCAGGTCAGGGTCGGGTTGGCCACGGGTGTAGAGGTGCTCGGAGATGTGCTCGACGTCGAGCACCTCGGCGAGTTCCTCGATGGTGCCGCCAGCGGCGGCGTGCTCGTAGAGGAGCGACCGTACGGCGTCGGCGATCTCACGCCGGCCGCCGTACCCGACCGCGATGTTGACCTGGGCGCCCCCGGCGCGTTCCTGGGTACGTTCCTCCGCCGCCTTGAGCGCGGTGGCGGTCTGTGCCGGTAGCAGGTCGAGTGCGCCGACCATCCGCAGTCGCCAGGGGTTGCCCTCCTCGGCGAGCTCGATCACCAGGTCCTCGATGATCTGGAGCAGGGGGTCCAGTTCACTCGCGGGCCGGCGCAGATTGTCGGTGGCGAGGAGGTAGAGGGTGACGTGCCCGATGTTGGCCTGGTCGCACCATTCGAGGACGTGTTTGATCTTGGCTGCACCGACCCGGTGACCGTCGTTCGGGTCGACGTAGCCCATCTCGCGGGCCCATCTCCGGTTGCCGTCGCACATCACGCCGACATGGCGTGGCACGGGCTTACCGGCGAGCTTCGCCGCCAACCGCCGTTCGTACGCTGAGTACACCAGGTCCCGCAGAGTCATCCCCTGCAGACTAGCGACCTAAATCGCAGGGCGAGCCGGGGGCGCCCATCCGTGGACGGCGAGTCCGCGTCCGATCCGGCGTACCGTGCGCAGGTCCAGCAGCCCGTCACCGAGCCCCAGCTCGACCATCACCCCGAAGACCCGCTGGTCCTGTTCGGCGGCGCGTACGGCGGCGTCGACGACCCGACGGTGCCGGGCCAGTCGGGCCACCGCCGAACTGTGGCGCAGATGACGGCCGAGCCGGCGGCGCAGAGTGTCGGCGTACCGGTCGGCGGCGTCGCCGGGGGACCGGGCCGCTGCGGCACCGGCGAGGGCACCGGAGAGCACGGCGTAGAAGATGCCCTCACCGGTGAACGGGTTGATCAGGGAGAGCGCGTCACCGGCGAGCAGGATCCGGCCCCGGCCGGACGGCGGACGGCGGGTGGAGAGCGGCAGATGGTGGGCGCGCAGTTCGGTGACCGTGTCGACCGCCAGGTCGGGCAGGAGGGCGCGCAGACCGTCGAGGAGGCGGCTCCTGGTGACCGGCGCACCCCGCAGCACCTCGCCGTACCCGACGTTGGCCCGGCCGTCGCCGATCGGGAACGACCAGGCGTAAGCCGGCCATCCGGTGCCAGAGGTGACGATCTGCTGCTCGACCGGTCCGGGGGCGGCCGGCGCGTAGCCCCGGATGGCGATCGCGAGGTGTCCGTCGGGGTTGTTCGGATGGCCGAGCGCGCGGCGGACGGTCGACCCGGCGCCGTCAGCGCCGACCACGGCCCGCGCCGCCACGGCGCCGTCGAGCACGACCCGGTCCTCGTGGGCGTCAATTCGGCGTACGGTGTGCTGCCGTAGCCGCGCGCCGGCCGCCACCGCCGCGTCCACCAGGCGCGCGTCGAAGATCCGCCGAGGCACCGTGTACGCGGGCCGGGGCAGGGACCGGGCGACCTGCGCACCGCCCGGCGCGACCAGCCGTAGCGCCGGCACCGCCGCGAACCCGGCCGCCGCGTCCGGTACGCCCAGCTCGGCGAGGACGTCGAGGGTGTGCGCGGCGATGCCGTCTCCGCATGCCTTGTCCCGGGGAAACTCGGCCCGGTCCAGCAGCAGCACACTCGCACCGGCCCGGCGGGCGGCGAGCGCGGCGGCCGAGCCGGCCGGTCCGGCGCCGACCACGGCCACGTCGTAGCAGTCCATCCTCATCCCATCCGCTCGTCGGCACCGGGGCGGCCGGCGCGGTGGGCCGCGGCACTGCCGGGGTACGGGGCACAGCGGCGGACGGCCGCCGGGGAATGGATCCCGGCGGCCGTCGTCATGCTGCTGATGATGCCCGCTCGGAGGCGCGACGGACAGCTTGGAGCGTGTGGGGCGGGCGTGTCCTCCGGGCCCTGCCCGCCCTGCGGCGGTCGGCGCCGCCCCAGGTCACAGCGGTGGTTGCGGGTCGGTCAGCTGGGCTGCTCGGCGTCCAGCCGGGCCCGCAGCGCGTCGAGTTCGGCCCAGAGCACGCCCGGCAGCTTGTCGCCGAACTTCTCGAACCACTCGTTGATCATCGGCAGTTCGTCGCGCCACTCGTCGACGTCGACCTTGAGGGCGACCCGGATGTCCTCCGGGGTGAGGTCGAGCCCTTCCACGTCGAGCGCGTCGGCGGCGGGCACCATTCCGATCGGCGTCTCGACCGCCGCCGCGCTTCCCTCCAGCCGTTCGACGATCCACTTGATCACCCTGGAGTTCTCGCCGAAGCCCGGCCAGAGGAAGTTGCCGTCCTTGTCCTTACGGAACCAGTTGACGTAGTAGACCCTGGGCAGCTTGGCCTCGTCGCCGTCGACGCCCTTGCCCATCTCGATCCAGTGTCCGAAGTAGTCACCCGCGTGGTAGCCGATGAAGGGCAGCATCGCCATCGGGTCCCGCCGCACCACACCGACCTGGCCGGCGGCGGCGGCGGTGGTCTCCGAGGAGAGCGTCGCTCCCATGTAGACACCGTGCACCCAGTCGCGGGCCTCGGTGATCAGCGGGATGGTGTCCTTGCGCCGGCCGCCGAAGAGGATGGCGTCGATCGGCACCCCGTTCGGGTCGTTGAACTCCTCGGCGAGAGTGGGGCACTGGGCCAGCGGGGTGCAGAACCGGGAGTTCGGGTGCGAACTCAGTTCGCCGCCCTCCGGTGTCCAGTCGTTGCCCTTCCAGTCGGTGAGGTGGGCCGGCGGCTCGCCCATTCCCTCCCACCAGACGTCACCGTCGTCGGTGAGTCCGACGTTGGTGAAGATGGAGTTGCCCCGGTCCAGCGTCCGCATGGCGTTCGGGTTGGTCTTCCAGTCGGTACCCGGCGCCACGCCGAACAGGCCGAACTCCGGGTTCACCGCGTAGAGCCGGCCGTCCTCGCCGAAGCGCATCCAGGCGATGTCGTCGCCGACGGTCTCGACCTTCCAACCCGGGATGGTCGGCTCCAGCATGGCCAGGTTCGTCTTGCCGCAGGCCGACGGGAACGCGCCGGCGATGTAGTGCACCTTCCCCTCGGGCGAGGTGACCTTCATGATCAGCATGTGTTCGGCGAGCCAGCCCTCGTCCCGGGCCATCACGCTGGCGATCCGCAGCGAGTAGCACTTCTTGCCGAGCAACGAGTTACCGCCGTAACCGGACCCGTACGACCAGATCTCCCGGGTCTCCGGGAAGTGGGAGATGTACTTGGTCTTGTTGCACGGCCAGAACGAGTCCTGCTCGCCGGGGGCGAGTGGGGCACCGAGCGAGTGCAGTGCCGGCACGAAGGAGGCGTTGTTCCCCATCGCCTCCAGTACCGTGGCACCCATCCGGGTCATGATGCGCATGGACGCGACCACGTACGCACTGTCGGTGATTTCCACGCCGTACATGGGTTCTTCCGCCTCCAACGGGCCCATGCAGAACGGGATGACGTACATCGTGCGACCGCGCATCGAACCGCGGTAGAGCTCTGTCATCGTCCGCTTCATCTCGGCCGGCGCCATCCAGTTGTTGGTGGGTCCGGCGTCGGCCTCGTCGACCGAACAGATGTAGGTGCGGTCTTCCACCCGGGCCACATCGGAGGGATCCGTACGGGCCCAGAAAGAGTTGGGTTTGCGCTCCGGATTCAGACGGACAAGTGTGCCTGCCTGTACCAGTTCGTCGGTGAGCCGTTGCCACTCCGCCTCGGAGCCGTCCACCCACACCACGCGTTCGGGCTGGGTTAGCTCGGCGACTTCTTTGACCCAGGCGAGCAACTTCGAGTGGGAGGTCGGAGCTTGATCGAGCCCCCGGATGGTTGCCGGAGCAGACATGACAGTTCTCCTTGTGGTCGACGCTGACCGATATGAGGGGTGGAGCAACGGCCGGCAGGCTGGAGATGCGCCGCCGGTGTGAAAGCCTGGGATTTCCACCAGCGTAAACCGAACGGCGGTCGGGGGCAGCGAGACCAGTTGTGAAGAACTGCACAAGATACGGGGGTTTTGCGGTAAGGCGAGCAATTTCCCGCTTCCCCGCGCAGTTTCACGCAAGTCTTTGCGTACACGCCGTGGGGCGGGACGGCCGGCTGCGCCGGACGCGTCGTACCGCGACGTTTTGCGGAAGGCGCCACAACTCATGCGCGTACCGACGCATGACCGCGCCCCGACCTGACGCCGCTGGCGGCCCGGAACCGGGACCTGCCAACGGGATGGGAACGTACCGTCCGTCGTCGTAAGGTGACAGTGGACGCATTGCCGGACAGCTTCCCTGGGACAGCCGGGGCGGCAGGACCCGTGATGCCGGCGCGCCGCGCTCCGACTCGCGGTAGCGGCGCGTGGCCGGGTGCCGCACCCGGTAGGCTCGACGTGTGTCTGCGACCGTTACCGGCGACCAGCCCTCTTCCTCGGGCACCCGGCAGGGCCTTTTCCGCACCATTCTCAACCGGTTCCGCCACCTGATCCGCGAGTTGGGCAAGTTCGGGCTCGTCGGTGGGGTCGCCTTCGGTGTCGACTTCGCGGTGTTCAACGTCGCCCGGCAGGTCTGGGAGATGGAGACGCTGAGCGCGAAGACGGTCTCCACCGTCATCGCGGCCACGATCGCGTTCGTCGGGAACCGGTTCTGGACCTGGCGGCACCGCGAGCGGACCGGTATGGCCCGCGAGTACCTGCTCTATTTCTTCTTCAACACCGTCGGCCTGGCCATCGCCCTGGCCTGCCTGTGGATCAGCCACTACGGCCTGGGCAGCATCTGGCCGGGGGTGTTCAAGTCGTGGCTCGCCGACAACATCTCCGCGAATCTGATTGGTGCTGCTTTGGGCACACTGTTCCGATTCTGGTCATATCGGCGATTCGTCTTCGTCGGTCCGGCCGCACAGGATGCACCGCCTGTGATCACGAAGAGTGACTAGACGGCGTGACCTGCGGCCCACCTCCCTACCGCCGCTGCCGCCCGGCGTCGCCCTGCCCTAAGGTGACCAAATGCGTCTTGTCCGGCAGCTCCCCGACCGTTGGCAGAAGTTCGCCCGCGAGGCCGTGACGTTCGGCATCGTGGGCGGCGTGAACACCGTCATCAACTACGCGGTGTTCAACGCGCTGGCGCTGACGATCTTCGAAAACGGGCAGCTCAAGGCAACGGTCATCGCGACCATCGTCGCGGCGATCAGCTCATACCTGATGAACCGGTACTGGACCTACCGGGACCGCCCCAAGTCGGCGATGCGGCGCGAATACGTGCTGTTCTTCGTGTTCAACGCGACCGGGCTCGCGATCGAGCTGGGCGTGCTCGCCGCCGCCAAGTACGGCCTGAACATCCACGGGCTGCTCGCCCTCAACGTGGCGAAGACCGTCGGGGTGGGACTCGCGACCATCTTCCGGTTCTGGTCGTACCGCACCTTCGTCTTCCAGCCCGTACCGGACAAGCCCGGCACACACGACCACAGCACCGACGGGATCGTCGAACTCGACCCGGTAGCGGAGCTGGCCGAGGCGGTGACCGAACTGGAGGAGGCCGCACACCGTACGCCGGTCGGCACCTCGACCCCGGACGGCCCGGGCACCGAATCGAACGGCTTCCCGGCGGTCGAAGAGGATCTGAGCGCCGAATTCGCCGCCGATCTGGAGCTACGCGCGGCTGCCCACCGTCCCGCCGCCCACTGACAACCCACCGTTGACCACGCCGTCGCCGACCGACCGTCGCGCCGACGTGCCCGTTGCGTCGCCCCGGTCCGGCACCGGCGCCGAGGCCGACCTCTTCTTCGAGGACCTGACCCCGGGACGCTCCTTCGACCTCGGCGTGACCACGGTCGACGGGCCGGAGATGCTGGCCTTCGCCCGACGGTTCGATCCGCAGTGGTACCACGTCGACCCCGAGGTGGCCGCCGCGAGCCATCACGGTGGGCTGATCGCCAGCGGCTTCTACACCGTCAGTCTCTTCATGCGCGCGTACGTCGACCACGTGCTGTCCCGCGCCGCCGCCGACGCCTCCCCCGGACTGGAGGAACTGCGCTGGCTGGCCCCGGTCCGGGCCGGTGACCGGCTCGCCGTCCGGCTCGACGTGATCGGACGCAAGCCCTCCACCGCCCGGCCCGGCCTCGGCACGGTCACCCTCGGCGCCACCATGGTCCGGCTGGGCGCGGACGACCAGCCGGAACAGGAAGTGCTTCGGACCAGGTTCCGCGGCTGGTTCGTCCTACGCGACCCAGCCGCGACCCCGTCGACCGACACCGGGCCGGCAGACCAGTACCCGGATTCCTAAGCCTTCTCGCGCAGCGGCTTGCCCTCTTGGACGTCCGCGAGCGCCTCACGCAGCTCGCCCTCACCGAGCGAGTGCTTGTCGTGGTCGGCCTCGACCAGCTCGTAGAGCTTGGTCTGTACGTGACCGACCTCGGGGATGTCGGTGAGCACCGTCTGGCCCCGCTCACCCGCTGACTCGATGGTCAACGTGCCGCAGCCGAGCAGCCGCTCAAGGAAGTGCTGGTTCATCGTGTGGTCGTTCACCCGGCCGAGCGGAATGTCCCGACGGTCGAGGTGGAAAACGCCCTTCTGGAGCACGACCCGCTCGTTGGTGAACAGGTAGTGGGTGGTGCGCCAGACGAGGAACGGCCAGAGGCTGAGCCAGAGCACCAGCAGCAGGCCAAGGCCGGCGATCACGTACAGGCCGATGGTTCCGCCATCGCCTTCGGGCAGCAGCACGGCACCGGCCACCACCGCCGCGATCGCCAGGACCAGCACCAGGACCGGCCGGATCAGGGCCTTCCAGTGCGGGTGCAGATGCAGCACGACATGCTCGTCCGAGCTGAGCACATCTTCGGGGAAAGGCACGCGAACCTCCTGTGATACGTCATTGTTCGCGCTGACCGTAGCGGCTCATGGTTACCGAGCGGGTCAACTGATGGTCGACACTCCCCGGAAGTGACGTTGCACCCGGTTCCGCACTCCGTGCCGGAATTTCGCGGTCACTCTCCGCGTAGATGCAGTACGTCGCCAGCAGCCACCCGATGCTCACCGTCGGCTGCCGAGACCACCAAACGGCCCTCCGGATCAACCGTCACCGCCGACCCGACCAGATCGTCACCGGCCGGCAGCAGCACCCGTACCGCCCGGCCGACCGTCGCACTGTGCCGCAGATAAGCCGCCCGAAGGCCGGATGCCTCGACATCGCCACCGGCGGCCCGCCAACGCCCGTACCAGTCCGCGAGTGCGCGCAGCAGGGCCCGCAGCAACGGATCCCGGTCGGCCACGGCCGCGCCGGCGAGCCGCAACGAGGTGGCGGCCAGCCCGGTCGGGTTGGTCGGCAGCTCGTCGGCGCGCAGGGTCACGTTCAGCCCGATCCCGAGCACGATCGCCGGTGGGCCACCGACGACCTCCGCCGGCACCGCCTCGGCCAGGATGCCGGCGCCCTTGGCCGCACCGAGCAACAGGTCGTTCGGCCACTTCAGCCCCGCCGCCACCGAGTCCGGCAGCTCGGCCACCCGGTTCACCGCCTCGACCAGGGCCACCCCGGCCAGCAGCGGCAACCAGCCGTACGTCGCCGGGGGTGCGCCGGGCCAGTCGTGCTCGACGACCGGCACCCCCGGCCGGAGCAGGACGCTGGTCGCGATACCGGCCCTGGCCGGCGACTGCCAGCTACGGCCCCGGCGGCCCCGCCCGGCGGTCTGCCGCTCGGCGACCACCACCAGCCCCTCCGGCTCACCCGCCGAAGCCGCCGCGACCACGTCGGCGTTGGTCGAGCCGGTCTCGGCGCGCAGGTCCAGCCGGGTCCAGAGCCCGCCCGGGACAACCAGCGACCGCCGCAGCCCACGGACGTCGAGCGGGGGGCGGTCCAGATCGGTGTACGGCGAATCCGGCATCAGGCCAGCCTACGACGCCCGCCTCCGCCGGCCCCGACAGCCGGCGACACGCCTCCGGACTGGTTGGTGAGGCCAAGCCCACGTCGGCGGGCGGCGACGCCGGGCGGGCGCATCGTTACGATCCAGGACTGGGCACGCGCGCGGAGCGGATGCCGTCCGTGCCCGACCCGTCGGAGCACGGATTCCGCGAGCGCGAGCAGGAGCGAGGCGGGCCCCCGCGGTCGCGAGGAAAGGCAGACTACTGACGTGAGCGCCAGCAGCGAGGTCGAGATCAACATCCACAGCACCGCCGGCAAGCTGGCGGACCTGCAGCGGCGGGTGGACGAGGCGGTGCACGCCGGCTCCGCCCGCGCGGTGGAGAAGCAGCACGCCCGGGGCAAGAAGACCGCCCGTGAGCGGATCGAGATGCTGCTCGACCCCGGTTCCTTCGTCGAACTGGACGAACTGGCCCGGCACCGGTCCACCAACTTCGGGCTGGAACGGACCCGCCCGTACGGGGACGGTGTGGTCACCGGCTACGGCACGGTCGAGGGCCGGCAGGTCTGCGTATTCGCCCAGGACTTCACCGTCTTCGGCGGCTCGCTCGGCGAGGTCTTCGGTCAGAAGATCGTCAAGTTGATGGACCTGGCGATGAAGTCCGGCTGCCCGGTGGTGGGGATCAACGACTCGGGCGGCGCCCGGATCCAGGAGGGCGTGGTCAGCCTCGGCCTCTACGGCGAGATCTTCTTCCGTAACGTCCGCGCCTCCGGGGTGATCCCGCAGATCTCACTGGTGATGGGGCCGTGCGCGGGCGGTGCGGTCTACTCCCCCGCGGTCACCGACTTCACCGTGATGGTCGACCAGACCTCGCACATGTTCATCACCGGGCCGGACGTGATCAAGACGGTGACCGGCGAGGACGTGGGGATGGAGGAACTGGGCGGGGCCCGTACGCACAACACCCGCAGCGGCAACGCGCACTACCTCGCCACCGACGAGGACGACGCGATCGACTACGTCAAGGCGCTGCTGTCGTACCTGCCGGCGAACAACATGGACGAGCCGCCGACGTACGCCGCCGAGGCGGAACTGGCGATCACCGACGCGGACCGGGAACTCGACACTCTGATCCCGGACTCGGCGAACCAGCCGTACGACATCCACCGGGTGATCGAGCACGTCCTCGACGACGGCGAGTTCCTCGAGGTGCACCCGCTCTTCGCCCAGAACATCGTGGTCGGCTTCGGTCGGGTCGAGGGTCGCCCGGTCGGTGTGGTGGCGAACCAGCCGATGCACTTCGCCGGCACCCTGGACATCGCCGCCTCGGAGAAGGCGGCCCGCTTCGTCCGCACCTGCGACGCCTTCAACATCCCCGTGCTGACCTTTGTGGACGTACCCGGGTTCCTGCCCGGAACCGGTCAGGAGTGGGACGGCATCATCCGGCGCGGCGCGAAGCTCATCTACGCGTACGCCGAGGCGACCGTACCGAAGGTCACGGTGATCACCCGGAAGGCGTACGGCGGCGCGTACGACGTGATGGGTTCGAAGCACCTCGGCGCGGACCTCAACTTCGCCTGGCCGACCGCCCAGATCGCGGTGATGGGCGCGCAGGGGGCGGTGAACATCCTCTACCGTTCCGAACTCGGCGCCGCCGAGGATCCGGCCGCGTTCCGCGCCGCGAAGATCGCCGAGTACGAGGAGACCCTGGCGAACCCGTACGTGGCCGCCGAGCGCGGTTACATCGACTCGGTGATCGCACCGGCCGAGACCCGCACCCAGATCGTCCGCGCGCTACGGATGCTCCGCACCAAGCGGGAGACGCTGCCGCCGAAGAAGCACGGCAACATCCCGCTGTAACCGCACCGGCGAACGGGCCGCGGCCGGCGCTCAGCAACGCGGGTTCGCGAACGGGCAGAGCCAGGCCGCGGCCCGGCCGGCGAGCTGGCGCATGCGGGCGTCGTCGTAGTCGTACGACTCCAGCACGGCGACCAGGTCGCCGACCCGTACCACGGCGTAGAGGGTGACCGTGCCGGCCTCCGGGGTGCCGGCGGGCGCGGTCACCTCCTGGCGTACCAGCAGTGACTGGGACCCGGCGAAGCCGTCACCGAGCACCCGCAGGGTGTGCCGCCCCCCGGTCCTGGCACCGGGATCGACCATCGGGACGGTGGCGCCCGGCTCGGCCGAGGACGACGGAACAGCCGGAGCGGACGGGCTGGCCGAGGACGACGACCATGACGGGGCGGCCGACGAGGGCGGGTCGGCCGAGGACGACGGCGTGGCCGAGGAGGGCGGAGCGGAAGGGTCGACGTTCGGGCGCGGATCGGCGGAGGCGGTGTGACCGGTCAGTACCGCCGGCGGAACCTCGTACGCCGCACACGCGTCCACGACCCGGCGCGCCTCGTCGACGACGGTCCGGGCGGCGGGGTCGTCGGCGTACCGGGTCACCTGCTGGCTGAGCATCCGTACCCGCCCGTCCGGCCCGTCCCCGCCGACGCTGTTGCCCCGGCTGAACAGGTAGTCGCGGTACGTCGCGACGCGCAGCCCGGCGTAGGCCGGGCAGTAGTCGGCGAGGTGGAACGGCCAGAGGTCGGCACCGACCGAACCGCTGGTGTCGTAGCTGATCCGGAAGTTGAGCCCGAGGTCGGCCGGCTGGAGCAGCGCGACCGCCGGGAACCAGCCCGCACCGCCCGGCTGGACCGGCTGGCGGGAGGGGTCCGGCGAACTCCGCGTCACGGTCGGGTCGGAACCCGGCGCAGCGGGTGGTCCGGCGACCGTCACCGGTCCCGTACCGGTACCGGGTAACCCGCCGACCAGTCCCCAGATGGCCGCGAAGACCAGCACGACGGCCGCCGGCACGCCCACCGCGACCCGTCGACGCCGACGCCGGCCCAGGGCCCGAATCCGCTCCGGTGCCGGCCAGGTCACGCCGCCAAGCTCGGCGGCGAGTTGCTCGGCGAGCATCCGGGACTGCTCGGTCAGCAGTTCCGGCGGGACCGGCTCGTCGTCGGACGGTGCCGTCGGCTCCGGCATCAACGCCGCCAGGGACTCCGGCAGTTCGTCCCGGGGCGGCTCCGCCGCCAGGTCCAGCACCGGTTCACCCGGCTGGCCGGCAGCCGGGCCGACCGTCAGCTCCATCGTCAGTTCCGGGTCCGGCACCCGCTCCGCCCGACGCTCAGGCATCAGCGGCCTCCTCCAACTCGACGACGGCCAACAAACCCGCCAGGGCCACCCGCCCCCGGGAGAGCCGGGCCTTGACGGTGCCGACCGGGGCGCCGGTCTCCCGAGCCACCTCCGCCACCGGTAGACCGACCAGGTAGTAGAGAGCCAGCGCGGTGCGCTGTTCCTCTGGCAGGCGGCGCAGCGCCGCCACCACGTCGACCGTCTCGGTGCCCGGTCCCGGCGTGACGTTCTCCACCGCGCCATGGCGCAGGTACGCGCGGGCCCGGCTGCGCAGGCTACGCCACCGGCTGACCGCGACCCGGGCGGCGACCACCCGTACCCACGACTCCGGGTCCTCGTACCCGCTCACCGTGGACCAGCGCTGCCAGGCCCGGATGTACGCCTCCTGTACCGCGTCCTGTGCCTCGGACAGGTCACCGGTGAGCAGGTACACGTAGCCGAGCAGCCGTTGCCGGCTTCCCCGGTAGAACTCGTCGAACCCGCCGACGTCGGGCACCAGTTACCTCCCCTGGGCGTCGGAGGCTATACGCGCGGGACGAGCCGGTCGGTTGCCGGAGCGGGCCGACTTTCACTCAGGCTGGTGTGAGCCGGCCTCGCGGCGGTGGTGGTTCGCTCAGGCCAACAGCTGGTCCGGCGGGAAGCCGCCGGCCGGAATCCGCTCTCGTACGGCGCGGCGGACCGCGCGCTGCACCGCCGCGTTCACCGGGGTCGGCACCCCGTGCAGGCGTCCCAACAGGACGATCTCCCCGTTGAGATAGTCGGTCTCGGTCGAACCCGTGCCCCGAGCCAGACTCTGCCAGGTCGAACTCCCCGCCCGGGTACGGCCGGCAACCGGGCGTGCCCGTACGTTGTCCGCCCGGTCGGCCGCCTCCTCCTCGCGCGAGGTGTGCGCGATGCCGGCCGCCGCCAGCGCGGCGACCCCCTCGGCGCGCAGCAGGTCGATCAGCCCCGGGTCGGCGTCCCGGCCGAGGAGCGCGTCCACCCCGTTACCGAGGTTGGCCAGCAGCTTGCCGTACTTCCAGCGCATCACGTCGTCCCGTACCCGGGTGACGAATCCGCTCTTGGTGAGCTCGTCCGCGATCTGCCGTACGCACTCGTCGGCCCCGCCCGGGTAGGCGCCGAGCTGCAACATGCCGGAGTGCGGGTGCCCCTCGGCGGCGATCACACCCGGTTCGAGGAAGGTGGCGGGCAACCAGAGGCAGATCCCGTAGACGCGGTCGAAGCGGCGCAGCGCGGCGCGCTCGTTCGCCACCCCGTTCTGCGCGGTCAGCAGCGGTAGCCGTTCGGCCGCCGTACCGCCACCGGTCACCGGCGCGCCCGCCCACTCGCCGAGGGCCGCCTGGGTGTCCTGGGACTTGACCGTGAGCACCAGCGCGGTGTCCGGCGTCAGCTCCAACTCGTCGGCGCCGGCCACCGCTGGCAGTGGGACGTTCCGCTCGTCTTCGGGGGTGGCCAGGGTCAGCCCTCGGGCGCGGATCGCGTCCAACTGGGCGCCACGGGCCACCAGGGTCACGTCGTGGCCGGCCAGGGCCAGCCGCGCGCCGATGGTGCCGCCGACCGCCCCCGCACCGATGATCACATACCGCACGCCCCCATTCTGCCCCTGACCAGCCGGGGCGGTGGCGGGCGGGCTCAGAACGGCAGGTCGAGGTCGGCCAGGTGGGCGCCGGCCAGCAGGCTCGTACCGATGCCCAACGCGAGCAGGTTGACCACGCCGAACAGGCCGACCCAGAAGATCGCCGGCAGGAAGGTGACCCCGGCGAGCTGGTCGGCGTCGGAGGCGGGCATCCGTCCCCTGCGTCGCAGCGTCTGCAACTCGCCCACCGGCCGGATTCCACCGATCAGCAGGAACCAGACCCCGGTGTACGCGAACACCGCCTGCACCTGCGGGCCGGCGAACCAGGAGACACCGAAGACCACGGCGGTGGTGACCATGATCGAGACGATGCCGAAGGCGTTGCGGATCATGACGAGCATGGCGAGCAGCAGCACCACCGCGACCCAGAGCAGCAGGGTGATCCGGTTGCCGCCGAGCAGCCAGGCTCCGCCGAGTCCGATCAGGGACGGTGCGACGTAGCCGGCGAGCAGGGTGAAGACCATGCCGGGACCGGAGGGACGTCCGGCCGACAGGGTCAGCCCGGAGGTGTCCGAGTGCAGCCTGACCCCGTGCAGCCGTCGGCCGGTCAGCAGCGCGGCCAGCGCGTGCCCACCCTCGTGGGCGATCGTGATGGCGTTGCGCCCGATCCGCCAGGGCAGCCGGGTCAGCACCACCGCGAGCGCGACCAGCCCGGTGAGCAGTACGAGTAACGGCGGTGGATCCGGTTGGGCATCGAACAGCCGGTTCCAGACGTCGGTAAAGCCGTCGATCGACACAGCCGGGGAGCCTAGCCCACCTGCGCGAGGCCACCGCCTGGCGACGGAGTGACCGGACCCTCGGTCCACACGCGCTCACGCAACGCAACGGCGCTTGAAGAACATTTAAGCGAAACGATCTGATCCGTCCGGCCCTGACATCCGTACCCAACGATGCTGCAACCGGGCAGCCGACGATCAAGGGAGCGGTGCATGTACAGGAGAAGCGGGACGACCGGCCGGGCGCGGAAGCTGCTCATCGGGGCGGCCGCGACGGCCCTGCTCGGCACCGCACTGGCGGTCGGTACGGGAATGAGCAACGCCGGCGAGAACTGCAACGGCCTGGACACCGCGTTGCGCAACAACCTGAACTTCATCGCCGACCAGCGGGCCAACCCGGACGCGCTCGCCGAGGCCCGGATCGCGAACCGGCAGGCCGTTGTCGACCTCATCCAGCAGCGCCGGGTCACCGCTGGCTGCACCGCGCAGGTGCACGCGGACCGGCCGGCCGCACCCGCACCCGTCAACCCGCCCGCCGCACCCGCGAACCCGCCCGCCGCGCCCGCGAACCCCGGTGGCGGCGATGTTCCCGCCGGCGCCCCGGCCAACGGGGAGGTCGTCTGCAAGGGGTCGACGGTGACCCTCTTCAACGAGGACGCCGCACCCGCCGCGTCCAGCGGTACGTTCCCGATCGGCACCACCCTGCGGGTCACGAACCTGGACAACAACAAGAGCACCACGGTCAAGGTGACCAGCCCGTCCGGCAGCTGCGTACTGCTCAACAACGCGGCGTTCGAGCAGGTCCGCGAGCCGGGCAAGTTCCTGATCCGGCGGGCGGTGATCGAGCGGGTCGGCTGAGCCGGCCCGACCGGACCACGAACAGCGGCAGCCGGATCGGACATCCCCGCCCGGGGATCACCGGTCCGGCTGCCATTGCGTTCCGAACACCGCCCCCGGGGGGCTGGTCCGTGCGTCTCCAGCGGGGCGCTCAGGCCCTCCGCCGGGCAGTCATCGGGGACCGTGCCACTTCCCCGGCCGGCACCGTGGGACGCATCAGTCGCCAGGCACCGACCACCCCGACGGCCATGGTCACGACGCTCGCGAGCGCGATCAGCGTCACCACGCCGAAGCTCGCCAGGATCAGCGCGATGTCGCCCACCGCGATCAGCATCCAGAGGGCCACGCTCGGCTTGGTCGTGCGTTGTCGGAAACTCATGTCGTACCTCCTTCCGTCGTCGACTCAGCAGTACCCAGACGGAGCGGAGGTCATGCGGATCAGTTCGGCGCGGGCAGGAATCCGTCCGAGATGAGCTTCAGTTCGTCCAGGTTGTCCTGCCAGGCCCCGGCGGGCGTCGACCAGTAGATCGCGTACCCGTGCCTCGGCCCGGTGACAAAGCCCCGGTTGACCACGTGCAGCGGATTTCCGGAGTCCGAGGTGTACGTCCACTCCCAGTCGGCGGCTTCGAGGAAGTAGTCGATCTTCTCGATCTTGACCCGCTTGTAGTCCCGGTAGCGACCGGCACGGGTCCGTGCGTCCTCCTGCCGGGTCCAGTCCGCGACCGCGTCCTTCTGCGGGCTGGACGTCTGGTCGATCATGAGCAGCCGGGCGTTGTTGGGCTCGATGAACCTGACCGCGGTCGAGGTACGTTCCATCCTCCAACCGCTCGGCACCGGCACCGTGAAGCCGGTCGAATCCTTGTGCCAGGTCCACCCGGCCGGCAACGGGCCCTGGCCGCGCGTCATCGCCGGCTCCGAGGCGGGCACGTCGCTCGGCGCCACCGCCGGACTGGACGGCTCACCCGCCGGTGGCGCGGCCGGTGCCGTGGTGGACGCCGGGGCGCCCGTACCGGTCGCCGACGCCTGGGCGGACGGCTGACCGCCGGGCTGGTCGGAGGACTTCGTGTCCGGATCCCGCAGGGCCAGCGGCACGACCACCGCCAGTGCGAGCAGGAGCACCACAACCAGGCCGCCGAGCAGCCACACCTGTCGTCCGGCGAAGAAGGAACCCTTGTTTTCGGCTCCGGCGACAACCGGGCGCCCGAACGTACGGCCACGGTTCGGCGAGGCGACTGTCTCGGTCGCTCCGGCGGCGGCCGGGGCCGGCGAGGTCGGAGCCGGTGTCGGAGCCGGTGCTGGTGTCGGTGTCACCGGGGCCGGCGTACCGCTGCCGACCGAGGCGGCCCCGATCGCGTACGAGGGCGGGGCCGGGGAGATCGGCGCGCTGAGCTTCGCCGTCTTCTCCACCGACGCGGTCGGTGGCTCGGTCCGGTCCGTCTCCGTCGACTCCACCTCTGTCGACTCCGCCGTCACGGCGGGCTGGTCGGCGGCGTCATCGACCGTGGCGCCGGGCTCATCCCGGGTAACGGGCGTGCCCGGGGCAGTGGGCTCAGTGGCACCGGCACCGGCCGTACCGATGAAGTCGGCGATCATGGAGGAGGAAGCCGAGTCCGCCGCGGCGGCCGGCTGATCCGACGCGGGCCGCGGCGCTGGCAGCGGCACCACCTTGGTCCGCGCCTCACGGGGCCCGAAGGGACTCGGACGGCGTACGCCGTCGAGCAGCGAAATGGTGCTGCGCGGGGGGCGCTTGTCCGTAGCCCGCCGCAACAACCGCTCCGCCACGTCGGCGGTGATCCGCTGCGCCGGGTCCTTGCGCAGCAACCCGTTGAGCACCGCCTTCAGCGGGCCGGCCCGCTTCGCCGGTGGTGGCGGTTCCGTCGCCAGCGCGGCCAGCGTCGCGATCGCCGAAGAACGGGCGTACGGCGACTGCCCCTCCACGGCGGCGTACAGCGTCGCGCCCAGCGACCAGAGATCCGCCTCCGGACCGGCCGTACCGTCGCGCGCCCGTTCCGGCGCGATGTACGCCGGTGAGCCGAGCACCAGCCCGGTACGCGTCACGTTCGGGTCCCCCGGCACGGTCGCGAGACCGAAGTCGGTCAGCACCACCCGGCCGTCCTCGCCGAGCAGCACGTTGCCCGGCTTGATGTCCCGGTGCATCACGCCGGCCTTGTGCGCCGCCTTCAACGCGCCGAGCACGCCCAGGCCGATCTCGGCGGCCTTTCCCGGTGACACCGGACCGTCGGAGGCGAGCGTGTCCTGCAACGAGCGGGACCGGACGTACTCCATCACGATCCACGGGTCGGCGTCGGTACGCAGCACGTCGAAGATGCGGACCACGTTGATGTTGTTCAGCCGGGCGATGGCGCGGGCCTCGCGCAACGACCGCTCCCGCATCTCGCGGCGCTCATCCGTGGTCAGCCCCGGTGGCGGAACCAACTCCTTGATGGCCACATCCCGGTGCAGCACCTCGTCGCGGGCGAGCCATACGCGCCCCATGCCTCCCTGACCGAGCGGCTCCACGAGCCGGTAACGGTCAGCTATCAATTGGGGGGGCGCCTCGGACATCCCGTGGACGGTACCCGGAGTGGAGCAAAGTCACACCAGCGGCACGCTCATGTGAGACGTACCCGGCCGTGTGAGACGTACCTCGGTCGTCCGGTGCAACCTAACGGCACGGTCGATCCGTACGCCCACGCGTACGCCGTCGGCCCGGCTCAGGTTGGCGTCGTACCCTCGTCACATGTCTGACCCTCGTCCCGTGCCCGACCAGGAGCCGGCGTTCCGGGTGGTGCGGGGCACCCCCACCGCCGAGGAACTCGCCGCGCTGGTGGGCGCCATCATGCTGCGGCCCCGCCCGGCCGCGCCGGATCGCCCCGACACCGGATCGGCCTGGGTACGTCGGTCCCGCCCCGGTGCGGTCTCCGCCTCCGGCCTGCCGGCCCGCCCCGGCGTCGATGCGTGGCGCTGGTCCGGGCTTCCCCGCTGAACGTACGGACGGGGCTGCTGAGAGCCGCCCGCTCCGACTAGCCTCATACGGGCATTGCGTCGTGACACCTGGGGGAGGGACACATGGCGATTCCCGAGGAGGACCTTCCGCCGGCCTGGCTGCGTGACTACGGCGACATCGAAGCCGACATCAGCAAGATGGAGGAGTTCGCCGCCAACCTCGATGCCGAGGTCCGGCAGAACTACGCCCCGCACCTGGACTACCTGCGCGAGGACGTGACCGCTCCCGTACCGGACCCCGCGGCCGAATTCGTCGAGCTGTTCACGTTCCTGGAGACACATCGGGCGATCCAGCAGGACAGCACGAACGTCGTCTTCCACTACCGGGACGCGACGGGTGGCTTCGCCCAGGCGGCCAAGGAGGTCAGCGAGAACTACGGCAAGGCCGACGCGTTCGCCCTGGCCCGGGTGAAGGAGGTCGAATCCGCACTGGACAAGACCTCCGCCGCCCAACTCCCCGAACCTGGCACCACCACCCCGGCACCGGTCACGGACAACTCGGGAGTCTCCTGATGCTCATCGCCGACGCGGGTGGCGACTACTCCGGCAGCACCAACTGGTTCAACTACGACGTCAAGCAGATGTGGAAGACGTTGGAGAACCAGGAGACCGACGGCCACTGGCAACGTGTCGCCGGCTGGCGCCGTACGCACGAACTGGCGGGCACGCACCTGTCGCGCCTGCGGGCGTACCGGGAAGGTCTGATCCAGGCCTGGCCGCCGGAGAAGAGCGCGGCGTCGAAGGCGTACGTCGAACGGCTGGACTACCTGATCGACAGCGTGGAGCAGTCGTTCGAGGCGGCCGTCGCCAACCGTGACGCCCTTTCCGGCGCGACCGGTGCGATCAGCGACGCCCGCCGGCAGCTCAAGAGCATCCACGAGGAGTACGTCCGCAAGCTCGCCGCGCAAGAGGAGTACGAGCGGAAACTGCCGAGCGCGTCCGCGACGCCCTCGCCGACACCGACTCCGTCGCCCTCGCCGGGGCCCGCCCCTACGCCACCGGTCTCGCAGGCCGAACTGGACCGACTCAACAACCGCGCCCGTTCGATCATGTACGGCCTCAGCAGCGAACTCGTCCAGGCCCAGGCCCAACTGAGGCAGCCTCCGCCGTACCAGGGCAGACCCCAGCGAGATGATTACGATCCTGACGTCTACGGCGGCGGCTCACCGCCGACGATTCCACCGGTGGTGCCGGTGCCGACCACCACCGGTACGGGCCCGTCGATGCCCGCTGGTGCGGGTTCGGTCCAGCACGTCGTGCCGGCGCCCACCGCGCCGTCCGTCGGGCCGGTCCTCGGCGGCAACGGCCCGACGCTCGGCAGCGCCGCACCTGTCGCTCCCACCGCGCCAACCCCCTCCATCACACCGCCCGTGATCACCCCTACCCCGTCCCCCACTCCCGGTATCGGCACGGGTTTCCCGCCCGCGTTGCCCCCCACGCCGGGCGGATTCGGCACCCCCTACCCGGGTGCGCTCGGAACCACTCCGATGACCGGCGGTCTCACCAAGCCTGCCGTCGGCGGAGTAGCGAACGTTCCACGGGCAATGGCTCCGGGCGGGATGATCGGCGGTATGCCAACGGTGGGCCAACCCGGAGTCGGCGTTTCACCGGTCCGACAGATCAACCCGGTCGGCGGGATGATCGGTGGCGGCGGTGGCATGGCAGGCGGCACAACCCAGATGGGCGGCGCGGGCCAACGTTCCGTCGTGCCACCCGGAGGCCGGGCGGGCCAACATCGCGGCGAAGAAGCCAGCAGTCAGCACTGGGATCCGGACAACCCGTGGGCGACCGACGAAGGCGTAGCTCCTGTCATGCGAGCGCCCAGAGATGCTGGTCGGATCGATCCCGGGCCAGCTATCGGATTCGATCGGTGACCCCTCGCACGATTCGCGGAGTCACGGCCGTTCTCTGCGCCACAGCCATCGCGGTGTTACCCGCAGGCCCCGCCCAGGCCGACCGCATCCGCGACGACCAGTGGCATCTTCGGTACCTGAAGGTCACCGAGGCTCATAAGCTGAGCCAGGGTGCCGGCGTCACGGTCGCCGTCATCGACACCGGCGTTGATCCCCACGCAGACCTCCGCAACAACCTGCTACCAGGCACCGAAACCTTTCCTGGCGGTACGGGCGATGGTCGAGTGGACATCGACAGCCATGGAACGGGGATGGCTGGGTTGATAGCGGCCCATGGACAATCAGCCACCAACGGCGCCTTGGGCATAGCACCCAAAGCAAAGATTCTTCCGATCCGTTACGTCCGTAAGCCAGGAGAGCCGGACAGCGATAACGTCGCCAAGGGAATCGAATGGGCGATAGCCCAGAAGACCCAAGTCATTAGCGTGTCAATCGGTGGCGGAACATCACCCCGAGAGGCTCGCGCTGTCCGTGCAGCACTTGCCGCCAATATCGTGATCATTGCCGCCGCAGGGAATGCCCCACAAGATTACGGAATCGGATTTCCGGCTTCTTACGAAGGCGTGGTGGCGGTCGGAGCGAGCGATCGAACCGGAAACCGGGCGGACGTATCTGTCATGGGTGACAAGATGGGAATCCTCGCCCCAGGCGTGGACATCTACAGCACCAGCATGGATAACAAGTACCGAAAGGGCACTGGGACGTCCGATTCCACTGCCATTGTGGCTGGGGCTGCTGCGCTGATTCGGAGTCGGTACCCGGACCTGTCGGCCGAGGAAGTGGTGCACCGGTTGACCGCGACAGCGGTGGACAAAGGGGCGCCGGGGCACGACGAGGAATACGGCGACGGCGTACTCGATCTGATGGCGGCGCTGACGGCAGACGTACCCCCGCTGGCGGCCAGTGCGACGCCGAGTGCGACCGCGTCCGCCAGCCCGAGCCCGACGGCGAGCGCGGACGACGCGTTGCCCGGCGACGCTCCCGAAGGCATGAGCACGAACACCCTGCTCGTCACCTTCGCTGTCTTCCTGCTCCTGGCCGTCGTCATCGCGCTGCTGGTCGTACGGTCGCATCGCCGTGCGGCCGGGCGGGGCGGGGCACCGCCGATCGACCCTGCCTGAGCCGGCGGCGGGGTCGGGCAGGGTAGCGTACGGCGTCGTGCGTACGACGAATCCCCTGCGCTTTGTACTCGCCTCCGCCAGTCCGGCCCGGCGCAAGAGTCTGCTGGCCGCCGGCATCCAGCCGGAGGTGCTGGTCAGCGGTGTCGACGAGTCGACCGCGAATGCCGAACGGGCCGAAATGCTCTGCCTCGACCTCGCGCGGCTGAAGGCGGAGGCGGTCACCGAGCGGATCCGGGCGACCAGCGGACCGGGGACGCTGGTGCTCGGCTGCGACTCCGTACTGGCCTTCGACGGCGAGATCCTGGGCAAGCCGGTCGACGCCGACGACGCCACTCGGCGGTGGAAGCAGATGCGCGGTCGCTCGGGGGTGCTGCACAGCGGTCACTGCCTGATCGACGTCACCGCAGATCGCCGGGCCGAGGCGGTTGCCTCCACCACGGTGCACTTCGCCGACATCAGCGACGAGGAGATCGCCGCGTACGTGGCGACCGGCGAGCCGTTGCAGGTGGCGGGCGCCTTCACGATCGACGGTCTCGGCGGCCCCTTCGTCGAGCGGGTGGAGGGCGACCCGGGCACCGTGGTCGGACTCTCCCTGCCGCTGCTCCGCAACCTCCTCGGCGAGTTGGATGTGCGGATCACCGACCTGTGGCAGGGCCGACCGTACTGACCGGCTCCGGTTCTACCGCAGCCGGTCCGGACTGGTCTAGCGTCGGGGCATGACCACCAAGTCGCTGCCGCTGACCGAGGAACTGCACTCGTACCTCATCGCGCACGGTTCCCCGCCGGACGACATCGCCCGTGAATTGATCGACGAGACGGTCGACGCGCTGCCCAACGACGCCCAGATGCAGGTCGCGCCGGAGCAGGCGGCCCTGCTCACCTTCCTCACCCAGCTTGTCAACGCGCGGCAGGCGGTGGAGGTCGGCACCTTCACCGGCATGTCGTCGCTGGCGATCGCCCGTGGTCTGCCCGCCGACGGCCGGCTGACCTGCTTCGACATCTCCTCGGAGTTCACCTCGGTGGCTCGGCGCTACTGGGCCCGGGCGGGGGTCGACGACCGGATCGAACTGCGCATCGGGCCGGCGGCCGAGGGGCTGCGGTCACTGCCGAACGAGCCGTACCTGGACCTGGCGTTCATCGACGCGGACAAGGTCAGCTACCCGATCTACTGGGACGAGTTGGTGCCCCGGATGCGACCGGGCGGGTTGATCGTGGTGGACAACGTCCTGCGTGGTGGCCGGGTGCTCGCCCCACAGGACGAAGCCGACCGGGCGATCGTGGCGTTCAACGCGGACGTACGTGCCGATGTCCGGGTGGACGTGGTGATGCTGCCGATCGCCGACGGTCTGACCCTGGCCCGCCGCCGCTGACCCTCACTCCCACCGGCCGCCGCACCGGTGCGGCGGCGTTAACAAGGGGCCCTTCCTATACCGAAGGCGATAACAAGGGGCCCTTCCTTACCCCGGGTGGGGTGTGGGTGGTTCGGGTGAGGGAGAGCGCCAGCAGGGCGGCGGTCGCGATGAAGAGCGGGAGCAGCAGGAAGGCCAGGTGCGGGCCGACGGAGTCGGCCACCCAGCCGAGTACGACCGGGGCGACGCCGAAGCCGACCGCGACCGAGTACGACGAGTAGGCCGCCGCCCGGTCGGCCTGTCCGGGTGCGGTGGCCAGTGCCATCGAGATGCCGAGCGGGTAGTGCATGGCGTTGCCCAGCCCGACGACGACCAGCCCGCTCACCGCCAGCCAGCCGATCGGCGCGGCCCAGAAGATGGCGAAGCCGACGAACGAGACGGCGAGGGCGGCGAGCAGGAACGGGATCGGGGCGACCCGGAGGGCGATCCACCCGCCGGCGAACCGACCGAGGAACATTCCGGTGACGATGGCGGCGAGCGCGGCCGAGGCGGCTCCGGCGGACATGCCGGCGTTGCCCCGGAGCACGTCGGCGGCCCAGAGGGAGAGGCAGACCTCGATCGAGCCGGTGACACCGAGCAGCAGCCACGCGATCCAGTACGAGCGGGGTAGTCGCCGTGGTGGGCCGTCGGCAGCGGCGGTGGCGGGGATGTTGGCGGGTAGGCGTACCCGGAAGACCAGGGCCGCGACGGCGACGGCGACGATCAGGGCGACCTCGACGGCGATCGCGGGCCGCCAGCCGAGTCCGGCGCCGACGGTGAGTCCGATGACGATCGGGGCGAGGATGCCCATGCCGGCGCAGGCGGCGTTCGCCTCGCTGATCGCCGCTGGGGAGTTGACCGGGTGATGCTCGGCGAGTGTGGTGTTGACGCCGTTGACCAGCATGAAGCCGAAGGTGGCGGCGACGAGCGCGGCGGTGAGCGTGGCCGGCAGGCTGTGGAAGAGGGTGAGTACGGCCACCGCGGCGACGATGCCGGCGAGCCCGAGCCAGTTGGTCCGTCCTCGGCCGAGCCGGGTGGCGAGGTACGGGAAGGCGAGGCCGCCGAGCAGGGCTCCGGCCGCGAGTGCGGTGCTGTGCAGGCCAGCGACGGCGGTGGTGGTGCCCTGCTCGTCGCGGAGCAGCGGTACGACCGGTCCGAACCCGTAGAGGAAGAATCCCCAGACACCGAGTTGGGCGTAGGTCAGCCAGGTGATCCTGTCACGTGTGAGGCGGGGCACTCGCCTTACGCTACAAGCGTTTGGCGCGTACCCCGCCGACCAGGTGAAACGATTTCGGAGAGCTGGTTACCGTACGCTGCGGGCGAATTCGCGGGCGGCCCAGGCGACCGCGGCCGCGGTCAGTACGGCGACGATGCTCAGGCCCTGCCATACCCGGTCGTTGCCGAGGTCGCCGGCGAAGAGGGCGCGGGTGCCCTCGACGGCCCAGGAGAACGGGTTCCAGTCGGCGACGCCCTGAAGCCAGCCGGGGGCGAAGGTGAGCGGCAGCAGGATGCCGGAGAGCAGCAGCACCGGTTGGGCGATGGTGTTCATCAGGGGGGCGAGGGCGTCCTCGCTCTTGACCATGAGCGCGATGCCGTACGAGACGGCTGAGGTCATCAGCGCGATGAGGGCGAGCATCAGGTACGCCAGCAGCAGGTCGCCGATGAAGACGGTGAGCCCGAACAGCAGCGCGAGCAGGGTGATGATGACGGCTTGGACGATCAGTGACACGACGTCGCGCAGTGAGCGGCCGAGCAGCAGCGCGAGCCGGCTGATCGGGGTGACCCGGGAGCGTTCGATCACGCCCGCGCGGAGTTCGGCGATGAGTCCGAAGCCCTGGAACAGGCCGCCGAAGATGGCCAGCAGCACCAGCAGGCCGGGTACGAAGATGCGGTAGGCGTCGGCCTGCGTGGGCGCGTTCAACGCGGGCTTGAGCAGGGGGGCGAAGAGCAGCAGGTACATCACCGGCTGGAAGACGCCGACGAAGACCCAGATGGGTTGCCGTACGAGGAGCAGCATCTGCCGCTCGAAGATCAGCCAGGTGTCCCGGGCGAATTTCATCACAGTCTCCTGTAGCGGGGGCGGGCTCAGGACTCGCGCAGCGAGCGGCCGGTCTTGGTGAGGAACACGTCGTCGAGGCTGGGCCGGTGCAGTTCGATGGCGCGCAACGGAATGCCGGCGGTGTCGAGTGCGCGCAGGATCTGCGGGATGGCGGTGGCGCCCTCGTCGACGTAGAGCCGCAGCCCGCCCTCGTCGAGGGTTTCGAGCTTGAGTACGAAGGACTGGGTGTCGAGCACCTCGGCGGCCTGCGGGGTGACGCCCGGGTCGATGCCGACCTGCACGACCTCGCCGGAGATCTCGCGTTTGAGTTCGGCCGGTGTGCCCTCGGCGACGAGTTCGCCGTGGTCCATGATGGCGATCCGGTCGCAGAGCGCGTCGGCCTCGTCGAGGTAGTGCGTGGTGATGAAGACGGTCATGCCGTCGGCGCGGAGCCGTCGGATCTCGTCCCACATGTGGGCGCGGCTCTGCGGGTCGAGGCCGGTCGTCGGCTCGTCCAGGAAGACGATCTTCGGCTCGTGGATGATGCCGAGCGCGATGTCGACCCGGCGTCGTTGGCCGCCGGAGTAGGTTTTGCACTTGCGGTCGGCGTACTCGGTGAGTTCGAACGCGGCCAGGGCGTCGACGGCGCGACGCTGGGCCTCGGCCCTGCCGATGCCGTACATCCGGGCCTGGAGGACAAGTTCCTCGCGGGCGGTTGACTCGTCCCAGGTGCTGCCGCCCTGGGCGACGTAGCCGATCCGGCGGCGCACCTCGCCCGGGTTGGTGAGCAGGTCGGCGCCGGCCACCACCGCTTCGCCCCCGTCCGGTTCGATGAGCGTGGCGAGCATGCGCAGGGTGGTGGTCTTGCCGGCGCCGTTCGGGCCGAGGAAGCCGAAAATCTCCCCCTCGCGCACCATCAGGTCGACGCCGCGCACGGCGTCGACCGTTTTGGTCTGTCGACCCTGCCGGGAGCGGAACGACTTCCGCAGCCCTCTGGTTTCGATCATTTTCCGCTCCTGGTTGGTCGGGCCGGCGCGACCGCCGACCGCACTCCCCCGGGGACCAACGCCGCAGGCGCCCACCCCAACACCAGGCCGAGGCTAACGCGATATAACTTATCTAGTCAAGCTTGATTATTACTCGTTCCCGGGAACCTCCCGGTCCACCCCGGCCAACCTCTCGGTCTGCTCCCGCATCGCCTCCCAGCCTGGCGCCTCGCTCAGCTCCTCGGGGAGATACGACACACCGGACTCGATCCGCTCAGCGATCCGCTCACACCAGCCGGCCTCGGCCTCCGCGCGGGCGAGCCAGAGTTCGAACATCCAGCCCACGTGCACCGGCTTGGACTTACGCACCCAGTCCGAGTCGAGTGACGCCCGCATCGACTCGTGCGCCGCCCGGAGCAACTGGGCCCGGTTGCGCAGCGCCGCCGAGGCCTCCTCCCGAGGCAGCGCCGGCAGGAACGAGAAGGCCGCCGCGAACGGGTCGACCGGCGTACGCAAGCGCCACCACATGTCCCGCAGCAGCGTCTCGAACTCGTCCTCCCCCTTCTCGGTGACCTCGTACGTCGTCCGGGCCGGACGGGCGCCGACCTGCTCGGTCGCCACCTCGCGCAGCAGCCCCTCCTCGGTCAGCTTGCGTAATGCGTGGTAGATCGAACCGGGCTGGACGTTGGCCCACTCGTCCGCACTCCAGCTCAGCAGCTCACGGCGTACGTCGTAGCCGTGCACGGGCTGCATCCAACGGACCAGACCAAGGATCATCATTCGGGTGCTTGACACCCCACAAGCGTAATAAACAAATTTGACTAAACCGCAGCGGTCGCGCTTCGGGCAGGCCGGAAGCCGGGTGCCGCAGGACACACGACGGCCCGGAGAACTTGATCAAAGTGCCCGATAAACTCCCCGCAGTGCCCACCAGCGGGGGTGGACGCGGGAACGACGGACCATGGACAACGAGGACAGGGGCCGGCCGGTTACGCACGGCCCGTCGGACATCGTCGTGGAACGCGGATAGCCAGGAGAGGACGAGCGTGCGCAAGGTACTCATCGCCAACCGGGGCGAGATCGCCGTCCGGGTCGTCCGCGCCTGCCAGGACGCCGGTCTGGGCAGTGTCGCGGTCTACGCCGACTCCGACCGGGACGCCCTGCACGCCACCCTCGCGGACGAGGCGTACGCCCTCGGCGGCGACACGGCCGGCGAGACGTACCTACGGATCGACAAGCTGCTGGACGTGGCGAAGCGCTCCGGCGCCGACGCCGTACACCCGGGTTACGGGTTTCTCTCGGAGAACGCGGACTTCGCCGCCGCCGTCATCGACGCCGGCCTGACCTGGATCGGGCCGACCCCGCAGGCGATCCGCGACCTCGGCGACAAGGTCACCGCCCGGCACATCGCCCAGCGGGCCGGTGCCCCCCTGGTCCCCGGCACCCCGGACCCGGTCGGCGGCCCGGACGAGGTGATCGCCTTCGCCGTCGACCACGGCCTGCCGGTGGCGATCAAGGCGGCGTTCGGCGGCGGCGGACGCGGGCTCAAGGTGGCCCGGACCATGGAGGAGATCCCGGCGCTCTTCGAGTCGGCGACCCGGGAGGCGATCGCCGCCTTCGGACGTGGCGAGTGCTTCGTCGAGCGCTACCTGGACCGCCCCCGGCACGTGGAGGCACAGATCCTGGCCGACCAGCACGGCAACGTCGTGGTGGTCGGCACCCGTGACTGCTCGTTGCAGCGTCGGCACCAGAAGCTGGTAGAGGAGGCACCGGCGCCGTTCCTCACCGACGCCCAACGCGACGAGATCCACTCCAGCGCCAAGGCGATCTGCCGGGAGGCCGGCTACCACGGTGCCGGCACCGTGGAGTACCTGGTCGGCGTCGACGGCACCATCTCCTTCCTGGAGGTCAACACCCGGCTCCAGGTGGAACACCCGGTGACCGAGGAGACCGCCGGCATCGACCTGGTCCGCGAACAGTTCCGGATCGCGGCCGGTGAGAAGCTGCGGCTGACCCAGGACCCGACGCCACGCGGGCACTCGATCGAGTTCCGGATCAACGGCGAGGACCCCGGCCGGAACTTCCTCCCCGCGCCCGGCACGGTGACCGCGCTGCGGCTCCCGACCGGTCCCGGCGTACGCGTCGACGCCGGCATCTCGGCCGGTGACGTGATCGGCGGCAACTTCGACTCACTGCTGGCCAAGGTGATCATCACCGGCGAGACCCGGACCGAGGCACTGGAACGGGCCCGCCGGGCACTGGACGAGATGACTCTCGAGGGGATGGCGACCGCGCTGCCGTTCCACCGGCTGGTCGTCCGTGACCCGGCCTTCACGGCCGAGCCGTTCGCCGTACACACCCGGTGGATCGAGACCGAGTTCGACAACACCGTGCCGGCGTTCACCGCCACCGCCCCGGCCGCCGAGGCGGCCGGCCCCCGCGAGACCGTCGTGGTCGAGGTGGGTGGCAAGCGGCTCGAGGTCAGCCTGCCCGCCGGCTTCGGCGGCGGTACGGGCGCCAGCCCCGTCCCCGGCCCGGCCGCCCGTCGGGGCGCCGGCCGCGGTGCCGCGGCCCGGAGCGGGCCCGGCGCCGGCGGTGACGCGTTGACGTCGCCGATGCAGGGCACCATCGTCAAGATCGCGGTGGCCGACGGTGACACCGTGGCCGAGGGCGACCTGGTGGTGGTCCTGGAGGCGATGAAGATGGAGCAGCCGCTGTACGCCCACAAGGCCGGCGTGGTCAACGGCCTCACCGCCGAACCCGGTGCGGTCATCAGCGCCGGTGCCGCCGTCTGCACCATCGCCTGACGTCCCCTCCTGCCCAGACGGAACCCGCCAACCCTGGCGGGTCCCGCTGAGCAGGAGTGACAGGTCCCGCTGACCAGGAGTGGCGGGTCGCGATCGCGGGCATGATGATCGGGTGCGGTTTCTCTCCGGCGCGGCACCCGCGCACGACCTGACGTACAACGACGTCTTCATGGCCCCGGTCCGGTCGGACCTGGCGTCCCGGCTCGACGTCGACCTGGCGACCACCGACGGCACCGGCACCACGATCCCGATCGTGGTGTCGAACATGACCGCGGTGGCCGGCCGGCGGATGGCCGAGACCGTCGCCCGTCGCGGCGCGATCACCGTACTGCCGCAGGACATCCCGATCGACGTGGTGACCGAGGTGGTCGGCTGGGTGAAGCAGCGGCACCTGGTGCACGACACCGCGATCACGCTCGGACCGACCGACACCGTCGGCGACGCGATCCACCTGCTGCCCAAACGCTCGCACGGCGGGCTGGTGGTGGTCGACGACGAGTTCCGGCCGCTCGGCGTGGTCACCGAGGCGGACACCGAGGGCGTGGACCGGTTCGCACAGGTACGCCACGTGATGTCCACCGAGCTGCACACGGTACCGGCCGAGGCCGATCCGCGTACCGGCTTCGAACTGTTGTCCCGGGGACGACGCCGACTCGCCCCCGTGGTCGACGTCGAGGGACGACTCGTCGGGGTGCTCACCCGGCAGGGCGCGCTCCGGGCCACCCTGTACCGCCCCGCGCTGGACGCGAAGGGTCGGCTGCGGGTCGCCGCCGCCATCGGGATCAACGGCGACGTCGCCGGCAAGGCGGCGGCACTGCTCGACGCGGGCGTGGACACACTGGTGGTCGACACCGCACACGGCCACCAGGAGCGGATGATCTCGGCGCTGCGGGCGGTCCGGGCACTGAACCCACCGGTCCCGCTCGTCGCCGGGAACGTGGTCACCGCCGACGGCGTACGTGACCTGGTCGAGGCGGGCGCGGACATCATCAAGGTCGGTGTCGGACCCGGCGCGATGTGCACCACCCGGATGATGACCGGGGTCGGCCGACCACAGTTCTCGGCCGTACTCGACTGTGCCCGCGCCGCCGCCGAACTCGACCGGCACGTCTGGGCTGACGGCGGCGTACGCCACCCGCGCGATGTCGCCCTGGCACTCGCCGCGGGCGCGTCGAACGTCATGATCGGCACCTGGTTCGCCGGCACCTACGAATCCCCCGGTGACCTGTACGCCGACCCGGGCGGCCGGCGTTACAAAGAGAGCTTCGGCATGGCGTCGGCGCGCGCGGTCAGCGCCCGTACCGCCGAGGACAGCCCCTTCGACCGGGCCCGGAAGGCGGTGTTCGAAGAGGGCATCTCGAGCGCGCGGATGTTCCTCGACCCGTCCCGCCCAGGTGTCGAGGACCTGATCGACGAGATCATCGCCGGGGTACGGAGCGCCTGCACGTACGCCGGTGCGGCGAACCTGGCGGAGTTCTCCGCGAAGGCGCTGATCGGCGTGCAGAGCACCGCCGGCTACACCGAGGGAATGCCCCTACCCACCAACTGGTGAGGTGTAAGGAAGGGCCCCTTGTTAACGCTTCCGGTAGAGGAAGGGCCCCTTGTTAACACCGGACGCGGCGGTGACCGCCGACGCGACGTCGTCCCCTGGTGGTCGTTCAGCTGCTCTCGAACAGTCGGCCGATGATCGTCCGGCTGGCCGACGTCGGATCGTCACCCACGTCGGGCGGCAGCGCGCCGCTGAGCCAGAGCGTGGCGAAGCCGTGCACGATCGACCAGGCGGCCAGTCCGGCACGGCGGGCGTCCTGTCCCTCCTCGGGTGGCTCGGCGAGAGTGGCCACACCTGCCTGGAGTTCGTCGGTTGCACGCTTCTTCGCGGCGAGCAGCAGCGGATCGTCCCGGCGGTACAACTCGGGGCGGAACATCACCTCGAAGTGCGCCCGGTGCTCAACGGCGAACCGGACGTAGCCCACACCGATTTCGAGCAGGCTGCCGGTCTCCTTCCGTACCCGGGCCAAGTCGTCGGCGAGCAGGTGGAAGCCGTGAGTGGCGAGCACGGTGAGCAGCCCGGCCTTGTCGCCGAAGTGGTGGGTCGGCGCGGCGTGCGAGACCCCGGCGCGGCGGGCAAGGTCGCGCAGGCTCAGCGCGGTCGGCCCGGACTCACCGATGGCCTCGACCGCCGCCGCCAGCAACGCGCGTTGCAGGTCCCCGTGGTGGTACGGCCGCCCCGCCGCAATCTCCTCGCTCACGCCCACCACCCTATTTTGTTACTGACAAGATTGCCGCACCCGCCACCCCATCGCGCCCCACCGCCACCCCATCGCGCGCGCCGTCGCCCCGTTAGGAAGGGCCCCTTCTACAACGGAAAACGATAAGAAGGGGCCCTTCCTTACACAGCAGGGAGGAGTTGGACGGAGTGGGCCGCCACCGATTCGGTGAGCAGGGCCAACGCACTGGGGGCGGGCATCGGGTCCAGGGCTCGCCCGTCCCGCAGGCGCAGCGACACCTGTCCCTCGGCCGCCTCCCGGGCCCCGATCACCGCCGCGTACGGCACCCGGCGGCGGGCCGCCGCGCGTACCCGGGCGCCCAGTGACCCGTCCGGGGCGAGTTCGGCCCGCAGCCCGGCCTCGACGGCGGTCCGGGCGAACGCCGCCGCGACGTCGTGCTGCTCCGGGCCGACCGGCAGCACCTCCAGTTGCACGGGGGCGTACCAGAGTGGGAACCCCCCCTCGTGCACCTCGATCAGGTACGCGAAGAGCCGTTCCATGCTGCCGACCAGGCTCCGGTGCACGATCACCGGGCGGCGGGCCTGCCCGTTGGAGTCCATGTACGAAAGGTCGAACCTGGCGGCCTTGTCGAAGTCGAGCTGGATGGTGGAGATGGTGGACTCGCGACCGGCCGGGTCCTGGGTCTGAATGTCGATTTTCGGCCCGTAGAAGGCCGCCTCGCCGGCCGCCTCGACGTACGGTTGCCCAGCCGCGTCGAGCGCCTCCCGGAGCAGGTTCTCGGCCCGGTTCCACTCTTGTTCGTCGCCGACGTACTTCTCTCCCGGTCCGCGTAGGGAGAGCCGGAACCCGGCTGGCCGTACGCCGAGCGCGGCGTGCGCGGTCCGGATCAGCTCGAGTATTTCGGCCACCTCCGCACCGACCTGTTCCAGGGTGCAGAAGTTGTGCGCGTCGTTGAGCCAGATCGCGCGTACCCGGCTGAGCCCGCCGAGCACCCCGGAGCGCTCCGACCGGTACATCCCGCCGAGTTCGCCGATGCGCAGCGGCAGTTCCCGGTAGGACCGGCCCCGCGCTCCGAAGACCAGGCAGTGGTGTGGGCAGAGCGCTGGCCGGAGCACGAACTCGTCGTCTTCGGAGATTTTCATCGGCGGGAACATGTCGTCGGCGAAGTAGGGAAGATGTCCCGATCGTTCGAACAGCTCCCGTTTGCCCAGCGGCGGGGAGTAGACGTGCTGGTATCCGGCGCGCCGCTCCAGTTCCCGGACGTACTCCTCGATCGCGTGCCGGGCGGCGGCGCCGGCCGGCAGCCAGATCGGCAGGCCCGCGCCGGAGAGGGGGTCGGCGTGGAACAGCTCCAGTTCGCGGCCCAACCTGCGGTGGTCGACCATGTCACGCTCCTTGCTCGGGTACGACCCTGAGCCCGGCCCGCGTCGTGTCAGATGCGGTTCCGGTCGGGGCGGCCGATCCGGGGTGACACGAAGCAGCCCCGGAGCGGTTCGCCCCGGGGCCGTTGGTTGACGGTGAAGATTCGCGTCAGCGCGGCACGCCGGGGTATCCCGGCGTCGTCGTCAGTACCGCGCAGCGCTGCATGCCACGCAGGTTACACCGCCACTTCCGCCCGCCGCACCCGCGAATCCCCTCGATGCAGGTAAGGAAGGGCCCCTTCTTAACGCATAGCGTTAAGAAGGGGCCCTTCCTTACACCTCAGCGGAGGCGGGTGATGGTGACCTCTACGCCCTGGCCGGTGTTTTCCGGGCCGGAGTAGACACCTTTGAGCGGGGGTACGTCGCCGTACTCGCGTCCTCGGCCGACCACCACGTGCCGCTCGCCGACCGGAATGCCGTTGGTGGGGTCGAAGCCCGTCCAGCGGCCCACCCACCACTCCACCCAGGCGTGGCTCTGGCCGGTGACGGCCTCGCCGATGCTGGCCGAGGGCGACGGGTGCAGATAGCCGGAGACGTAGCGGGCGGGTATGCCGGCGGCCCGGAGCAGCCCTACCAGGAGGTGGCTGTGGTCCTGGCAGACACCTTTGCGCTGGCGCCAGGCCTGCACCGCGTCGGTTTGTACGCCGGTGGCGCCGGCCGTGTACGCAACCTCCTCGCGGATCTGCTCGCAGAGCGCGAGCGCGGTCGCGTGCGGGGTGGAGTGGCCGGCGCGGGCGATCTCGGCCAGTGCGGTCAGCTCCTCGTCCAGCGCCGTACGCGGGGTCGGCAGCAGCAGTTCGTGCCACCGGTCGACGTGTTCGGGCCGGCCCAGGTCGGCCCAGGTCGCGCCGCCGCCGGGTGGGAGCAGGTCGCCGGCGGGCAGGGTCTCCACGGTCGACGCGGCGGTGACCTGGAGTGCCTCGTGCGGACTGTGTACGTCGAAGGCGGTGACCGAGGTGCCCCAGTAGTCCTCGTAACGGTAGGTGCGGGCGGAGGGCCACACCTCCACCCGGGCGTCCAGCACCGCCTGGCGGGTTTCGTTCCGGGGCGACATCCGGGCCTCGTTGTACGAGGACGCGACCTTGCCGGCGTAGCTGAACCCGGTCCGGTGGATGATCTTCAACCGCCAGCTGTCGACGCTCACGCCGGCACCCCGATCGCCGCGCTCACGCCACTGCCTCCGGCATCCAGGCGACCGCCGAGGTCTGCCGGAAGTAGCGGCCGGAGACCGCCTCGTTCACCTGGGAACAGGTGCGTTCCAGGCTGGCCAGCACCGCGGGGAAGTCGGTCAGGAGTTCGTCGGCTCCTCGGAACTCGAGATTGGTCCGGGCCCGGCCGACGATCCGCTGTGCCTCGGTGCTGACCCCGACACGGCCCGGCTGCCCTGGTCCGCCGGCCGGTTCGAGCTCGGTGAGACATGCCTCGGCGGCGGAGAGCGCGGCAAAGACCGACCGGGGAAAGAGCCGGTCGAGCAGGAGGAACTCGGCGGCGTACCGGTCGTCGAGCGAGCCCCGATAGGTGCGCAGGAAGGTCTCCCAGGCACCGCACGAGCGCAACAGGGTCAGCCAGGACGGAATGCTGCCGCCGGCCCGTACGTGGGTGGAGAGCAGCCGGGCGGTCATGTCGACCCGTTCCACACTGCGGCCGAGGACCATGAAGAGCCAGCCCTCGTCCCGACTCATGGTGGCGTCGGCGAGTCCGGCGAGGACCGCGCAACGCTCGCGTACCCAGCGGAAGAAGGCGTGCACACCCTGCTGCTCGACCCGCCGACGGGCGTCCGGCAGGCCGTGCCAGGTGGCGTTGAGCCCCTCCCACATGTCTGCGGAGATGGTCTCCCTGGCTCCCCGCGCGTTCTCCCGCGCGGCGGCGAGCGCGCCCACCACCGAACTGTGGCTCCCCTCGTCGAGGCCGAGCAGGCCGACCACCCGGGCCGCGGAGACGGGCTGCTCCGGTGGTGGTACGCCCATCACGGCGAGCAGTGAGCGGCAGGCGGTCTCCTCGTCGGACCAGGGGTCGGCGAGCATCCGGTGCAGGTGTACGTCGAGGATGCGGGCGGTGTCCTCGGCTCGCTCGACGTACCGGCCGATCCAGTAGAGCGATTCCGCGATCCGGCTCAGCACGACGGCCCCCGGTCGAGCGGCCCGTCGATCCGGCTGGACTGCTGTTGCTGTTGCTGCTGGACGGCGACCGGCCCGGAGTCGGGACCCGGATCGGGGCTGCGCGGCGCAGGGGCGCTGGTCCCGGGCGGGAGGTTCACGAGCCGGGGTGCCTCGGGCGGCGCCGGTGGGTCGGTGACGGTGATCGCGGCGGCCGGCGCGTCGGCAAGTATCCAGGTGTCCTTCGAACCGCCTCCCTGACTGGAGTTGACCACCAGGGCGCCTTCCGGCAGTGCGACCCGGGTCAGCCCGCCGGGCAGCACCGAGACCCGTTCGCCGTCGTTGACCGCGAACGGCCGCAGGTCGACGTGCCGGGCCCGAAGCCGGTTGCCGACCAGCGTCGGCACCATGGAGAGGGCGACCTCCCGCTGGGCGATCCAGCCGCGCGGGTCGTGGCGTATCCGCTCCGCCAGTTGGGCCAGTTCCTCGTCACCGGCCTGGGAGCCGATCACGATGCCCGCACCGCCGGAACCGTCGACCGGTTTCAGCACCAGTTGGTCGAGCCGTTCCAGCACGTGGGCCAGGACGTCGGGGTCCTCCAGCCGGTAGGTCTCCACGTTCGGCAGGATCGGCTCCTCGTCCAGGTAGTAGCGGATCAGTTCCGGGACGTACGTGTAGAGCAGCTTGTCGTCGGCGACGCCGTTGCCGACCGCGTTGGCGATGGTGACCCGACCGGCCCGTGCGGCGTTGAGTAGCCCGGCCACACCGATCACCGAGTCGGCCCGGAAGTGCACCGGGTCGAGGAACTCGTCGTCGATCCGCCGGTAGATCACGTCCACCCGCTGTTCGCCCGCGGTGGTCCGCATCGCCACTTCGTTGCCCACGCAGACCAGGTCCCGGCCCTCGACCAGCTCGACGCCCATCTCCCGGGCGAGCAGGGCGTGCTCGAAGTAGGCGGAGTTGTGCACCCCGGGGGTGAGCACCACCACCGTCGGGTCGCTGACCCCGACCGGTGCGGCGGCGCGCAGGGCGCGCAGCAACTGCCCCGGGTACGACTCGACCGGCAGGATCCTGGTGGCGGCGAAGACCTCGGGCAGTACGTGCGCCATCGCCCGGCGGTTCTCCATCACGTAGCTCACTCCGGAAGGGACCCGTACGTTGTCCTCCAGCACCCGGAAGGTGCCCTGCTCGTCGCGGATCAGGTCGACCCCGGCGACGTGGATCCGTACGCCGTTGTGCGGGTTGACCCCGGCCGCCTCGCGGTGGAAGTGCGCGCTGGTGACGACGATCCGGCGCGGTACCACCCCGTCGGCGAGCACCTGGCCGGCGCCGTAGATGTCGGCGAGGAACGCCTCCAGGGTGCGGACCCGCTGGGCCACTCCGGCCTCGACCACCCGCCACTGGTCGGCGGCGATGATCCGCGGCACGATGTCGAGCGGGAACGGCCGTTCGATGCCCTTGAGCGCGAACGTGATCCCCTGGTCGAGGAAGGCCCTGGCGAGAACTTCGGCCCGGATTCCCAGTTCGACACTGGACAGTGGTTGCAGGGTGGCATGCAGCGCTTCGTACGTCTCCCGCGGCATGCCCGGCTCGCCGAACATCTCGTCCCACCCGGGGCCGAGGCGGTAGTCCTCGAACAAGTCCGCCATGTCCTGACGCTACGCCGATCTCGTTGCGCCCACGTAACGGCGAAACTCGACTCCTTGCCGTTACCAGTCGACGGGGCCGGGCATTCCGGACGCCCACCCGCCATTGATTGTCATCTTTACGACATAGGCGCATCCGTCCAGGTTCGTGGAGGTTGAGCAGGGTGTCCACCCTGATCAACCGACCGCTCCCTCGTCACCCCGGGAGGCACCCCATGACCCCCACCACCACCCAGACCCGGCACCCCTGGCGGGCCACCGCCCGGACCATTCTCGCCGCGCTCGTCGGCGCCCTGTCCCTGGTCCCCACCGTGGCGGCGACCACCGGACTCGACACCGTGCCGGCGGTCGCCCAGCTCATCGTCGTCGCCGGTGCGATCACCCGGATACTGGCGATCCCCGGCGTGGATCTGTGGCTGCGCCGATTCCTGCCCTGGCTCTCCTCGGCACCGGGCAACGACGTACAGCCGGGCATCTGAACAACGCGACGGCGCCTGCCCGCCCCCATGGTGGGGCCGCCGACGCGGGACCCGTCGGCGGCCCGTCGGCTAGCCGTAACCGTCAGGAACGGGGGGACCTGAGGTGGCGGGTCGCGTACCCCAACGGTACGCCGATCGCCCCGTCCACCGGGTCCCGTCGACCCCGACCCCCGACAACCCCCACCGACTGGCGCGACACCACCGGTATCGCCCGGTCATCGCCGTTCGTTAGCCGTAGCGTGGCCGGTATCACCACTGGTCGGGCCTGTGTCGGTCGACGGACACCGGCAGTTCAGGCTCGACCAAGACCATGTCGGCCGAACGCGTCGAGGTGAACCGCGTGCCCGAGCTACTCACCAACGTCGCGTCACCCGCGTCGGCGTACCTGGCGCTCTTCGTCCTCCTGGTCGTGGACGCCTTCGTGCCGGTGGTGCCGACCCAGGTCATCATGATCACCGGCGGGGCGCTGACCATCTACGGCAACCTGAACCTGCCGCTCACCATCGCCGTCGGCGCGCTCGGGGTGTTCTGCGGGGACACCGCCTGCTACCTGCTCGGCCGGGTCGGGGCGGGACGACTGCTCAACGGCTGGCGCCTGCTGCGCGGCCGGTACGGGCCGGCGACAAGCGACACCCGGACAGCCACCGGGCCCGGCGGGAGTCGACCTGCCGGGCTCCTCACGGAGCCGGACGAGAGCGCCCCGGACGGCACCGGCGGCTCCCGCTCCCGCCAGGCCGCCACTCGGTTCACCCGGGCACTGCGGCAACCCGGACCGCTGGTCATCCTGCTCTGCCGCTTCGTCCCCGGGGGACGGATGATCGCCTGCTTCAACGCGGGTCGGGTTCGCTACCCGTACCGGCGCTTCCTCGCGTACGACGCCCTGGCGGCGCTCGGCTGGGCCGCGTACGGCGCACTGGTCGGCCACCTCGGCGGCGCCGCGCTGACCGACTCGGTGTGGCGACTCGCCACGGTGGCGGTACTCGCCGCCGCCGGCTTCGCCGCCGCCGGTTGGGCGTTGACCCTGACCAACGGACGGGCCGCCGGGAAGCTGCCAACGCCGGAACCGGCGCTGGCAGCTTCCGGGATCACTGCAACTCGTGCAGCATCAGCTGACGGGCCGCCTCGGTGACCGACCCGGAGAGCGACGGATAGATCGTGATCGTGTGGGCCAGCTGGTCCACGGTCAGGTTGTTCTCCACCGCCAGGGTGATCGGCAGGATCAGCTCGCTGGCCTTCGGCGCCACCACCACGCCACCGATCACCTGACCGCTGGCCGGCCGACAGAAGAGCTTGACGAAGCCGTCGGAGAGATCCGCCATCTTGGCCCGCGCGTTGCCGTTCAGCGGCAGCATCACCTGCCGGGCCGGCGTACGCCCGGAATCCACCTCGTCCTGCGACACCCCGACGGTGGCCAGTTCGGGGTCGGTGAAGACGTTCGCCGCGACGGTCCGCAACCGGAGTGGCTGGACCGCCTCGCCGAGCGCGTGCCACATCGCGATCCGGCCCTGCATCGCCGCGACACTGGCCAACGGGAGCACCCCGGTGCAGTCACCGGCGGCGTAGATGCCCGGCACGTTGGTGCGGGAGACCCGGTCGGTGGTGACGTAGCCGCCCGGGGAGACCGCCACGCCGTACTCGGTCAGGCCCAGGCTGGCGGTGTCGGGGATCGAACCGACCGCCATCAGGGCGTGCGAGCCGGTCAGCGTACGACCGTCGGAGAGCTCCACCTCGACCCCGTCGGCGGTACGGCGTACCCCGTTGGCCCGGGAGTTGTTCAGGATGGTCATGCCGCGGGCGCGGAACACCTGCTCGATCGCGGCGGCCGCGTCGGCGTCCTCGTGCGGCATCACCCGGTCACGGCTGGAGACCAGGGTGACCCGTACCCCCATGGCCAGGTAGGCGCTGGCGAACTCGGCGCCGGTGACCCCGGACCCGATCACGATCAGATCCTCCGGCAGTTCCGGCAGGTCGTACACCTGGCGCCAGGTCAGGATCCGCTCCCCGTCCGGTACGGCACTGGGCAGCACCCGGGGTGTGGCGCCGGTGGCGATCAGGACAACTGAGGCGTCGAGCGGATACTCGGAGTCACCATCGGTCGGGGTGACCAGCACCCGGTGGGTGTGACCGAGAGTGTCCTCGCCGAGCCGGGCCCGGCCGGCCACGAAGGTGACACCCGCTTTGATGAGTTTGGCGTGGATATCCGCCGACTGGGCCAGGGCGAGCCGCTTCACCCGGGCGTACACCGCCCCGGCGTCGACCGTGACCGCCTCCAGCCCGTCCGAGTGGACCCCGAACTCCTCCGTGTCCCGGTAGCCGGTAACCACGTCGGAACTGGCGATGAAGGTCTTGGACGGGACGCAGTCGGAAAGTACGCAGGCGCCACCGGCCCCGTCCGCCTCGATGACGGTGACGTCGGCATCCAACTGGGCCGCGACCAGGGCGGCCTCGTAACCGGCCGGCCCCCCGCCGATGATCACGATACGACTCACAGCACTTGCCCTTCGTTGGCGCTCACAGTGACTTTCTTCTCCCCAACCCGTCCGACACGCACGGTCGTATTCTCCACCACCCGTCCTCCGGGCTATCGTCATCGCCGTGCGTCATTACGCCGCGTACGGCTCAAACCTCGATCCCGCCCGGATGCGTGCCTACTGTCCGCATTCGCCCATGATCGGCACCGGCTGGCTGGAAGGCTGGCGCCTCACCTTCGCCGGGGAGGGGGTGATCGGCTGGGAGGGCTCGGTGACCACTGTCGTGGAGTCTCCGGGCGATCGCGTCTTCGTGGCGATCTACGACGTACACCCCTGGGACGCCGCGCAACTCGACGAGGTCGAGGGGGTGAACGCGGAGACCTACCGCAAGCTGCACGTACGGGTGGTCACGCTGGACGGCGAGATCACCGCCTGGGTCTACGTCTTCGCCGGGTACGAGGGCGGCCTGCCGACCGCCTGGTACCTCTCCGAGATCGCCAACGCGGCGGAGAAGGCCGGCGCGCCGGACGACTACGTCGCCGAACTGCGCTCGCGCCCCACCGGCACCGCCACCGCCTGACCCCGCCGAGGAAGGGCCCCCTTGTCAGCGCCCGGACGTTGACAAGGGACCCTTCCTACCGCCCGGACGCCTCAGGTGAGGCCGCTACGGAGGCTGGTCAGCAGGTCGACCAGTTCGTTGCGTTCGGAGCCGGAGAGGACGCGGAAGCCGCTCGCGCCGATCCGGTGGGTCATCGCCTCGGCCCAGAGACAGCGCCGCATCAACGGAGCCACCTCCGGGTACGGCGGCTGCCACCCGTTCGCCAGCGCGCCCGACTCGCCGTCCGGCCCGGCCAGGATCATCTCCAGCGGTGTCAGCCCGGCGGAACGTACGGCGATCAAGGCGGCGGCGCTCTGGTGTTCCCGGAGCAGGTGCAGCAGCACCGCCATCCGGGCCGCGGGGTCCGGCACCGGAACCGGCACCGCCCGCCACGCCGCGAAGAGCGGCATCCCGGTCGCGTCCGCACTGGTCACAATCTGCTGCGCCAGGTCGAACAAGCGGTCCAGCTTCGGGAAGCTGTGCAGGTAATCGACGCCCCAGCGGCAGCACTCGGTGAGGATGCTCGCCGCCACCTCGGTCGGTCGGGCCACCCGCCGGGCCGCCTCCCACCCCTCGGCGACCGCGTCGGGCGCGAGGAAGCCGAGCGTCGCGGCCACCGTCTCGGCCGCCACGTCACCCAACGCCCCACCCCGGCCGGCCACCTGGAACGCCCAGCCCGACAGGCCGAGCAGCCGCGCCCGGCGCAACGTCTGCGGCGACTCGTGGAACGTCCTCGCCAGTGCCGACAAGCTTGGTCGGGCAGCGGCGGCAGCCTGTTCAGGGGTCAACTGAGCGCCCTTCCCACGATCCCGGCGCCGGAGCCGGCGGCACCCGATCGAGCCCGCTCGTTCTCCCGGCCTTCGGGCACACTACTCGGCATCGAGGGCTTCGACCGCCGCCTGCACGTCCCCGGTACGGCGTCGCGCAGCGGCGAGATCCCGCTCGGCCGACTTGCGCGCCAGTTTGCGGCGGCTGACCTCCTGCTCAGCCGCGGCACGGCGACGTTCCGCCTCGGCGAGAGCCGCCTCCGCCTCGGACAGGGCGGAGCCTGCGGCCCGCTCCGCCGCCGTGGCCCGCTCCAACTCCGACTCGGCCCGGCGCTGCCGCGTACGGGCACCGGTCAGCTCCCGCGCCAGCGTTCGACGTAACTCCGACCGCTCGGCCGCCGCCCGCCGCGCCGCCGCCTCCTCGGCCGCCTCCTCCCGTGCCGTGGCCTTCCTGGTGGCCGCCTGCTCGGCCGGCGAGCCGGCGCCACGCTGCCCGGAAACCCCGCCGGCGGTTCGGGTGGCGGTCGGTCCGCTCGCCGCCGGCTCGGGTAACAACACCTCGGCCCCGCCGGTGACCAGCCGCAGTTGCGGCCGGGGCACCTCGCCGAAGCCGGCGTAGCTGGCCGCCCGGACCAGGCGGCCGGACCGTACCTGCTCGGCCACCTCGACGTCGGCGAGCGCCGCCTGGAGCGTCGCCTCGACCTCGGCGAGGGGCAGCTTGCCGGCGCCCAACCTCGGGTCGGCCTCGACACCGAGCGCACGGGCCTCGGCGACCAGCGCGGCGACCGTACCGCGCCGCTGGGCGGAGAGTTCCCGGAGCCGGGGCCCGCGCAGGTCACGCTGGGCGGCACGCAACTCGGCCGCGAGCTCGACCAGATCGGCGACGAGTTCCGGTCGGCGGATCGCGAGCAGGTTCACCAGCCAGGCGGCCACGGTGGGCTTGCGCAGCTTGGCGAGCTGTCGCGCGGTGGCCTCGTCGCCGGCCGCCCGCGCGGCGGCGACCGCCTCGGTCCGGGCCCCGACGAACCCCTCCGGTGGGGCGGTGTAGAGGCGCTGGACAAGGTCAGCCGGCATGCCCGGTGCCCCCGGTCCGGGTCAGCACGGGCCCGACCGGCTGTCGACGTCCTTTTCGGAGGGTGAACCACGGGTGGCCGGTCCTGGTCCGCCGCATCGTGACTCCTCGACAACCGAATCGTGATGTTCCCCAGTGCAGTCTGCCGGAACCGGGGCACGGGCGCCTCGCGTCTGAGGGAACACCCGGAGCGGGGAAACGGAATTCGGAGGAGTCATGCGCGGTATGGCGCGAGGACGATGGGTGGGGTTCCTGGGCGCGGCCGGGATGGTCACCGTGCTGGCGGTGGCCGGCTGCGGCGCCCAGGCCGGCGACAACTCGACGGGCAGCGACGAAGCCGCGGTCGCCCCGGCCGCGGCACCGTTGGAGAAGGCCGACGCGGCGGCGGCCGGCGACTTCGCGGGGCAGGGCCAGGCCGATACGAAGCCGGGTGCGGTGGCCCCACCCGGCACCCAGACACCGGCGAACCTGCGGGTGGACCAGCGCTCCATCATCTACACCGGCTCGATGACGGTGCGGGTCAAGGAGATCGAGCGGGCCGCGACGGAGGCCGTCGCGATCGCGACCGGGGCCGGCGGCTTCGTCGGCGGGGACCAGCGGAGCAGTAGCACCGGCGACGCCGAGGCCTCCCTGCAACTGCGGGTGCCGGCGGACCGGTTCGCCTCGGTGGTCGACGCGCTGGCCAAGCTCGGCCGGCAGGAGCACCGTGAGATCAAGACCCAGGACGTCACCGAGGAGACCCTGGACCTGGCCGCCCGGATCCAGACCCAGCAGGCCCGGGTGGAGAGCGGACGACGGCTTCTGGCCCAGGCCAAGACCCTTTCCGACCTGGTGATGCTGGAGGGCGAGCTGGCCAAACGGGAGGCCGACCTGGTCGCGCTGGAAGCGCGGCAGCGCCGGCTCGGCGACCTGACCGCACTCTCCACCATCACCGTACGACTGATCGGGCCGGAGGCCGTGGTGGCCGAGGACGAGCAGGAGGAGAAGGGCTTCCTCGCCGGGCTCCAAAGCGGCTGGCAGGCGCTGCTCGCCACGCTGGGCGTCGTGTTGATCGTGCTCGGCGCGCTGCTGCCCTGGGTGGTCACGCTCGGCGTACCAGCGCTTCTGGTCTGGTGGCTGACTCGGCGGCACCGACGGCGTACCGGCCGGCTACCCGCTTCTCCGGTGACGGCCTCCTCCGAGCAGTCCACGCCACCGGCAGCCGCTCCCCCGCCGCCGACTCCCCCGGCGCCCAGGACGGCGGAGACGTCGGCCGAGGGTCGGACGGAACGAGCCTGAGGCCCCGGCCGGCCATCGATCGCCCACCGGCGGCCGGGGCGACAATGGGCGCGAGGCCCATCAAGCGTGGTTCGAGGAAATGCCCGGACCACCGCCGGATACCACTCCACCTTGGCCGCCCTCGCCAAGACGCCACGGCCCGTCGAGCACCCACGAACGGATCTGTTCCTCGGTGAGCAGGATGTCCTTGCGTAGGTCGTACACCAGATGGCGGGGGGAGGTCGGCGGGTCGCCCCGACGCGATCCCCGGAACGGCATGACCGGCAACAGCAACGGATAGTCGATGTCACCATTTCCGTTTACCAGGCCGATCTTCCGCTCAAGGAAATCGCGAATCCTGAAACGTACGTCTTCGACGTCCTCCAGCCGGGCGAGACCCGGATCGGCGGATTCCCCACCCTCGTCGATGACCCCGTCGATCGACGGCCGACGCCAGATCAGTTGGAACGCGGGCCGTTTCGCCGCGACACCCCGGTCCCACGGGCGTGGGCTCATCGAGAGGACGTCGTACGTGTGGTGGTGGTAGACGGTGCCCCGGCTGTCCATCGACTGGAGGATCTCGTCCACCGCGGCGAGCCACGGCAGCAGTGCCTCGTGTCGCAGGTCCCGACCGCGCCGCCGCAGGTAGGTCTGGTAGAGCTCCGCGCTGCCCACGTACGGGTCGACCGGCAACTGGGCCTCGACGGTGGCCCGGTTGGCGTCGAGCAGCAGCCGGGACAGGTGGAAGCCGGCGACGGCGACGCCCTCGGTGGCACCGGTACGGACACCCTCGACCAGTTTCCGGTAGATCGCTCCGGTGCCGAGGTCCACGTTCTGATGGACCAACTGCGAGAGCGTCTCGAAGTTCTCCGGATCGGTCTCCTCGATCAGGTCAGTCGGGAGTTCGGTTCCGCAGTGCGGCAGAATGTGCAGCTCCCGGACCGGACCCCGGGTGCTGGTCACGATCGTTCCGGCCCCGAACCGCTGCTTGCGGTGATGCGGTCCCGAAGTCGACGGGGAACCGTCCAGATAGGCGTGGCCGCAATCGACGCACAGGTGCTCCCGCTGATGTCGCAGGAAGGGCGACTTCGTACCCGTGCTTTCCAGCTCGGCCGTCATCACACTTTGGCGCACGACCGTTCCTCCTCTACTGAGAGCGCACTGTGGAAGCTGCGCGAGTTGCACAAGTTGGGTACGGCCGCGCCCCAGGACACCCGCGTGCCGTCAGCTAATGCTCGGGGACCTATCCAATACCGGCTCCCACGGTTGCCGGGGTCGATTCCCGGGCGGATTCGCCGTAACGGGTGACGTTGCGATCGGCGGCCACCCCGGGGAGTTCGTCGATCACCGCGACCAGTTCGCCGGGCGACCAGTGGCCGGCGGCGCCGGGGCGGCTGCTGAGGTAGTCGGCGATCCGCTGCGGGGACCAGCCGTAGGTCTCCGACAGGCCGGCCGCGAGGTGCCGCAGGTAGGTGGCGGACGGGCTGCGCAGTTCGACCTCGGATCTCCGCCAGGGCGCGGTGAAGGTGAAGCTGGGGCAGCCCTCCAGGTCGCCCAGGTAGAGCAGGGCCTGGTAGTGGCCCGGCCCCAACACCACCCGCCCGTGGGTCAGCACCTCGGTCAGGTCCAGGTCGGACCCGGGCTCGAAGCACATCTCCTGAGCCATGATGTCGGAGAACTGTGAGCGGGTGAGCAGGTGCGCGCGGGCCGGTGTCTCGCCCGGATCCTCCGCGTCGTAGAAGGCCATGCCGCCGGTCCAGGCCAGCGCCTCCAGCGCGAAGTAGACCCGGCCGGGCAGGGTGACGGGCAGGCTCCGTTCGGGTTGCCGCTTGTCCCGGCAACCGGGGTAGGTCAACGCGCCGGACGGTGGCTGGCCACCGGCCAGGTAGTAGTTGAGGCGCCTGAGGCTCATGTTCGAGCCGTAGCAGACGTACCAGACGTGCCCGGTCTGCGCCGCCGCGTCGGCCGCGTGTTCCAGGGCCGCCGTCTGCGCCGCGTGTTCCCGCACCGCCGCCGCGTCCGCCGTACCGTCGGCGAGCTCAACGCGCTCCATGGACCTACTCACCCACTCCGTAACGATCGTCGATCTGTTCCTGGTCACGCCGCGCCTTCGCCCGGCAGGGCGTCGAGGGCCGCCAGGGCGGTGTGCGTCATGACGCGGACGCCGTACCCGATCGACCGCTCGTCGACGTCGAAGCCGGGGTGATGGAGGTCCCGGCGGATGGTGGAGTCGGGGTCGCCGGTGCCGAGGCGGAACATCGCTCCGGGGACCTGCTCCAGGTAGAACGAGAAATCCTCACTGCCCATGCTGATCTCGGCTGGCACCACCCCGTGTTGGCCGAGCGCGCGGGTGGCTCCGGTGGTGATCGTCGCGGTGGCCTGCTCGTCGTTCACCACTGCCGGGAAACCCCGGTGGTACCGGACGTCGGCCTTCGCGCCGGTGCCGGCGAGTACGTCCCGTACCAGTTCGGGGATCACGTCCTGGGCCTCCCGCCAGGCGTCCACGCTCAGGGTCCGTACGGTTCCCCGGACGAAGCCGTCGCCGGGGATCGTGTTGTTCGCCGTACCGGCGTGCACCGTTCCCCAGACGAGCGAGAGGGGTGCGCGCGGGTCCATCCGACGGGTCAGCAGCGCGGGCACGTCGACGATCACCCGACCCAGGGCGTGCACCAGGTCCGTGGTCAGGTGTGGCCGGGCCGTGTGGCCGCCGGCCCCGCTCAGCGCGACCTCCACCGTGTCGACCGCGGCGGTCAGCGGGCCGGTGCGTACGCCGACCGTGCCGGCGGGCAGGTACGGCGCGCAGTGCAGGGCGTAGATCCCGGCGACGTCGGTGAGCCCGCCAGCGGCGATGATCTCCGGTGCTCCGGACGGGACGGTCTCCTCCGCCGGCTGGAAGAGCAGTCGGACCCGACCGTCGAGTCCGCCCTCGGCGGCGAGTCGGGCGAGCAGCAACCCGGTGCCGAGCAGGACGGTGGTGTGCACGTCGTGTCCGCAGGCGTGGCAGGCACCGTCCACGGTCGAGCGGTACGGCACGTCCTTGGCATCGGTCAGTGGCAGGGCGTCAAGATCCGCCCGGAGGGCGATCACCGGGCCGCTGGCGCGGCCGATGTCGCAGATGACCCCGTTCCCCTGTGGTAGCAGCCGGGGTTCGAGGCCGGCGGCGGCGAGTTCGCGCACGATCAGCGCGGCCGTGGCGATCTCGTGCCCGGAGAGCTCGGGGTGCGCGTGGATCCAGCGGCGGGTGGCCACCAGATCGGGCATCCGGAGCGCCAGCATCCGATCGAGTTCGTACGGGAGAGGTGTGGCCCCGGGCGGCGGCTCGGATGGGGACGACACCAGCGGGCTGCCGGTCGGCAGCGTCAACGCACTCGTCACGTCGAATTCTCGATCGCTGTGGATGGGATGGGACTGGGACAGCCTAGACCTCCGATGGTGACGCTGCGCAACATCAATTTGGTAGTGATCGGACCGCGCAGCGTCACGTATGTCCTGGTAGGAGCGTTCAAGTGGCTGCCACCCGGCCCAGGGGTCGCCGTCAAACGCCAGCATGTGCCCCCTTACCTCCTACAACGCGTGACGGTTGCGGCAGTCACGTGTCCGGCCCGGACGGCGCCAACCACGCCCGGATTGCCGGATTTTCGGTACTGGCCGCCGGCATCTGGTCGGCCCGTCGCCGCGTCGGAGGACGGCGCGGGCCTCACACTGACATACCCCGTTCACCCTCTTACGCACACCGTGTCCGTCAAAGCACGCTTCGCCACGTCATTCGATACACTCCGTCCAGAATTGGGCACATGGAGTGAGTGAGTCGGTACGGATGGAAGAGTTCCTCAGAACGCTGGCCGGGGCGGCTTTCGCTACCGGTACGCCAACCCGCAAGATAGGGGGGATGTGTCCCATGCCCCTCGATTTTCCCCGGCGGCCTTTCCTGTGACTCAGATTCCGACGTGGAGTGGCGGACCAGTCAGTCCCACCAGCGGACGCGCAGCTCCCGGCGCCACCATCGGCGGTCGTTACTCGCTGCGCGCAGCGGTCGGCCATGGCGGCATGGGCACTGTGTGGCGTGCCGCCGACACCCTGCTCCGCCGTGACGTGGCGGTCAAAGAGGTCGTGCTGCCACCGGGGCTCGCCCCCAGTGACCGCGACGCGATGTACGAACGCACCCTGCGCGAGGCCCGTGCGGCCGCCGCCCTGCAGCACCCGGCCGTGGTGCAGGTCTACGACGTGGTGACCGAGGGCGGCCGGCCCTGGATCGTGATGGAGCTGCTCGACGCGCGCAGCCTCGCCGACATGGTGATCGAGGACGGACCGCTCGCCCCCCGGGCGGTCGCCAAGATCGGCATCGCGCTGCTCGGCGCGCTCGAGGTGGCGCACGCGATCGGCGTACTGCACCGGGACGTCAAACCGGCGAACGTGCTGATCGCCTCCGACGGCCGCTGCGTACTGACCGACTTCGGGGTGGCGCGGATGCCCACCGACGTCCAGCTCACCACCCCCGGCATGGTGCTCGGCTCACCGCACTTCATCTCCCCGGAACGCGCGATGGGCAGCGACTTCGGCCCACCCAGCGACCTCTTCTCGCTCGGCGTCACGCTCTACACGGCGGTGGAGGGGCGGCCCCCGTTCGACCGGGGTGACCCGATCGAGACGATGCACGCGGTGGTCGAGGACCCGCCGGCCCCACCGTCCCGGTCCGGCCACCTCACCGAGGTGCTGATGGGGCTGCTGGAGAAGGACCCGGCCCGCCGCTTCGACGTGGACACCTCGCGCAACATGCTGCGCGAACTGCTCGCCGGCCCGCTGGCGAGCAACACCGCCGGACATCTGGTGACCGACCCGTACTCGGTGGTGCCGGCCCAGCGCGCGGCCTGGCAGCCACCGGCACCGCCGGCCAAGCCGCAGCCGACCGGCCAGATCGGCGGTTCGGCGATGCTCGCCCCCGGCGAGTCGCTCACCGACCGGCTGGCCCAGCTACGCAAGTCCGGCGGTGCCTCGGCCGGCTCGATGGCGCACGGCGGCGCGATGGACGAGACCAGGACCGGTGTCGCGCTCAGCGCGCAGACCGGCGCGATGCCAGCCGCCCAGCGCTGGGACGAGGGCAGCGGGCCGGCGATCTACGGCACCCCCGGCGGTGGCTCCGGCACCTACGGCCGCCCCGGTGGGAGCGGCAACGGCGGCGCCGTCGGCAACGCCGTGGCCGGGGCCCGACGGGCCGGCGATGCCGCGCTCACCACGATCAGGAGTTGGCCTCGCAAGATCCAACTCGCCGCCGCTGGTGGCGTGGTCGCCGTACTCGTGATCGGCATCATCGCCCTCTCCGGTGGCGACCCGGAGAAAACTGCACCGCTGCCGCAGGCCGGGGCAAGCCCCAGCGCACCGGCCGGGCCGGCGTTCCCGATCCAGGCACACGCCGAACGCGGCATCTCGGTCAACGTGCCCGAGGGCTGGAAGAAGAACGCCCCGAAGGGTGCCCTCTACATCGACTTCACCGACCCGGGCGACTCCGGTCGCCGGATCCGGCTGCTGATCGAGAAGACGTCGGCCACCCCGATCAAGTTCCTCGAATCCGCCGGCGGGATCCTGGCCAAGCCGGACAACAAGTCCTGCGCCAAGCCGTACGCCGAAATCGGTCTCCAGGAGGTCGAGCTCGGCGGCAAGCCGGCCGCCGAACTGGAATACACCTGCGGCGACGGCGACACCAAGCGACACGGGATCTGGCGGGCCGTCGTCCAGGACGGCAAGGCGTACGAGTTCTACCTGACCACCCCGGACGCCAAGTTCGAGGAGAGCAAGCCGATCTTCGACGAACTGGTCCGGAGCTTCACCATCACCGCCGCCGGCTGACCGCCGACCGGGGGACCCGGACCCGCCGGGTCCCCCGCCGTGCTATCAAGTCCGGGTGACGGCGAACCCGAACGACCCCGACAACCTGCGCGTCCTCGGCGAAGCCTGGCTGGCCGACGACCCCGACCCGGCCACCCGGGACGAGCTGCGCGGCCTGCTCGACCGGCTGCCCGACAGCGCGACCGAACTGGCCGACCGGTTCGCCGGCCCGCTCACCTTCGGCACCGCCGGGCTCCGGGGACCACTGCGCGCCGGCCCGAACGGGATGAACCTCGCCGTGGTCACCCAGGCCGCCGCCGGCCTGGTCACCTGGCTCGCCACCCGCGCCGCCGCCGGACCGCTGATCATCGGGTACGACGCCCGGCACGGCTCCCGTACGTTCGCCGAACGAACCGCGCAGATCGCCACCGGAGCCGGGCGACCCGCGCTGCTCCTCCCCCGCCCGCTCCCCACCCCGGTCCTCGCGTACGCCGTCCGGGCGCTCGGGGCAGCCGCCGGGGTGATGGTCACCGCCAGCCACAACCCGCCCCAGGACAACGGCTACAAGGTCTACCTCGGGGCGGAAATGGGCGGACCCCGGGGCGCCGGGGCGCAGATCGTCCCACCCGCCGACACCGAGATCGAGGCCGCCATCCGGGCGATCGGACCGGCCCGTGCCGTACCGCTCGGCCCGGCTGGCAAGGTGCTCGGCGACGACCTGGTCGCCGGGTACGTGGCAGCCGCGGCGGCGGTGCTCGACCCGGACGGCCCCCGGCAACTGAAGGTGGCGTACACGCCGCTGCACGGGGTGGGGGCCGCCGTCCTCACCACCGCCTTCGCCCGCGCCGGCTTCGGCGTTCCCGGGATCGTGGCCGAGCAGGCCGAACCCGACCCCGACTTCCCCACCGTCGCATTCCCCAACCCGGAGGAACCGGGCGCGGTCGACCGGCTGGTCGCGCTCGCCGAGGCCATCGGCGCCGACCTGGCCATCGCCAACGACCCGGACGCCGACCGCTGCGCCGTCGCGGTCCCCGGCCCGGACCGGCAGTGGCGCATGCTGCGCGGCGACGAACTCGGCGTCCTCCTCGCCGACCAGCTCATCCGGCGGGGCGTGACCGGCCTCTACGCCACCACGATCGTCTCCTCGTCACTGCTGCGCGCGATCTGCGCCGCCCGGGGTGTGTCGTACGACGAGACGCTGACCGGGTTCAAGTGGATCGTCCGGGCCGAGTCCGGCGACACCCCGCTGGTCTTCGGCTACGAGGAGGCGCTCGGCTACTGCGTCGCCCCGGACCTCGTACGTGACAAGGACGGCATCACCGCCGCGCTGACCGTCGCCGAACTCGCGGCCGGGCTGAAGGCCGAGGGCAGTACGCTCCTGCACCGGCTGGACGAACTCGCCGCCGAGTTCGGTGTCCACCTCACCGACCAGCTCTCGGTCCGGGTCGACGACCTGCGCGAGATCCAGGACCTGATGACCCGGTTGCGTGCCGACACCCCCACCGAACTGCTCGGCGCCCCGGTGACCTCGACGCAGGACCTGCTCCCCGTCTCGGACGTGCTGATCCTGCGCACCGACACGGCCCGGGTGGTGATCCGGCCCTCCGGCACCGAACCGAAGCTCAAGGCGTACCTCGAAGTGGTCGAACCGATCGGCGGCCCGGACCGTTCGGCGCCGCCGGCCGACGTCACCGGCGCGGTCGCCTCGGCCCGGGTGCGGGCCACTACCGCGCTGACCACACTCCGGTCCGAGATCGCGACGGCACTCGGCCTGGGCTGACCCCGGCGGCCCGCCCCACCACCTTTGGTCGTCGCTGATCGTTACAGCAGATGTGCTCGCACGTCGTTGTTACGCACTCATCCCGACCGCCCTCCGACGCCGACTCCACCAGCGTGTCCCCTTTGACCAGCAGGTACGGCTCAGCCGTTGGCTGAACCGGCCGGCCGGCACCTTCGGGGTGACCCTGCGCCAGTGGTACGACGACCGCTCCGGGCGGGACACCGGCCGGCGCTGGGTCCGGCTGGACGGACGGCGGGTTTCCGCCGCCGTCGACCCGGCCGCCACCCCGCTCAGCGCCCACCAGGGCAACCTGGACCGGGTACTGGCCGCGCTCGGCGACGCCTCGGTCGAACACTTCGCCATTCCGCACCACCGTGGCCTGCGCAGCCGGGTCGGGGTGCCGGCGAACCAGCGCGCCGAGGCGCTCCGGGCGATCGCCGGACTCGGCGACGTCCTCATCGGACGCCCCAGCCGCAAGGCGGTCCGGCCCCGTGCCGGTGGACGCGGCCCTCGGCGGGTACGCCGGGCCGACGTGGTGCTGGTCTACCGTCCGATCTGGATCAGCGAGGACCTCGCCTACGGTGCCGCGTACGCCTGCGAACTGGAGTTCTGGCACGGGGGCGACGGCCGGCTCACCGCGCCCCGACCAAACGCCCTGGCCCGCAGCGTGCCCAGCTTCCGGCCGAACGTACGGGTGCCCGGCGCGTCGCTGAACCCGTTCGTGCCCGCCGGCTACCACGCCCGCTACCCGGTCCGCGCCGACTTCGCCGGGGTCTCCGCCGACGCGGTGACGTTTCCGGTCGACGCGGTCTACGCCTGGCACGACCGGGAAGATCCACACTGGCGGTCCCGTTTCCAGACCGCGCACGACCGGCACGGGCTGCACGGGGAACCGGCCGTTGACGGGATCCGGCACGCCGACCACGACGAGCTGCGCTACTCGCTGCGCTCACTGCACCTGTACGCACCCTGGCTGCGGCACATCTACCTGGTCACCGACGGGCAGGTGCCCCGCTGGCTGGACCTGCCCCAACCGGGGTTGACCGTGATCAGTCACCGGGACCTGTTCGGCGACAACGCGACCCTGCCGACCTTCAACCCGCACGCGATCGAATCGGTGCTGCACCTGATCCCCGGGCTCGCCGAACACTTCCTCCACCTCGACGACAACGTCCTGCTCGGACGGCCGGTGCTACCGCGTACGTTCTTCCACCCGAACGGGCTGACCAAGTTCTTCCCGTCCCGGCGTAACCAGATCGACCTCGGTGACCCGGCCTACACCGACGCCCCGGTCACCGCCGCCGCGAAGAACAACCGCCGACTCATCGCCCGCCGCTTCGGCCGGGTGATCAGCGAACAGATGAAGCACGCCCCGTACGCGCTGCGCCGGTCCGTGCTCGCCGAGATCTGCGCCGTCGCCTCCGAGGAGATCGCGGAGACCCGGCGTCACCCGTTCCGGCACCCGGCGGACCTCTCCATCGCCTCCGGCCTGCACCACCACTGGTCGTACCTGCGGGGGACGGCGGTGCCCGGGCCGATCCGGCACCTGCACACCGACCTGGCCGACCCGCAGGCCCCCGTACTCCTCAACCACCTGCTGAACTGGCGGGACTACGACACCGTCCACCTCAGCGACAGCATCCCGGCCGGGGCGGACCGGGAGCGGGCGGACACCATGCTGCGCAGCTTCCTGGCCCGGTACCTGCCGGTCCGGTCACCGTGGGAGGTGACCGCCGAGGTCGAGGCGACCCGCGCCCACCAGTCCGCCACCGAACTCGCCCACCTGCTTCAACCGGGCGTGAGCACGGGCGGCGGTGTGCCGCTCGCCCGCCCCGGACAGAACGATCCGGCGACCCGACCCACCGGCCTGCTCCAGCCCCGCTGACCCTCCGGCAGGGGCGCCGACCCTGCTGAACCCTCCCGGCAGCGGTCAGCGCCGGGCGCCCAGGGCCGCGTCGATGGCGCTGGCCAGGGCCTCGATCACCAGGGCCACCGACGGGCGGACCGTCGACTCCTCCAGGCTCACCTCACCGGTGAAGCCGGCACCACCGGCGATCTCCGCCAGCCGCCGGTGCGCGTCCGCGAGGGCCGCACCGGACAAGCCCAGACTCGGTTCCATCCGGCTCGCCGCGACCAGGGCGGCGAGTGCCGCCGTACGCTCGTCCGGCACCTGCTCGCCGGTGAGCGCCACCGCCAACCGGCCCCGGATCTCCGTCTCCACCGTCGCGTCGACCGCCGGGTACCGGTGCACGTGGATGTGCCCGAGCGCGGTCTCGTCGACGTCCCGGACCACGCCCCGGCCCACCAGGCCGGCCAGGATCCGGTCCCGCAGCCCGTGCCGGAGCCGCTGCACCCAGGAGGCCGGCGGAAGCGGGCCGTCCCCGGCCATCCGCCCCAGCACCTCGTCCGTGATCGGGTTCCCGGTCGGCGCCGGGTCGCTCACCACGATCGAGCCGTTGTCGTACGCGACCCGACCGGCCAGCGCCAGTTCCACCAGTACCCCGGCGGCCATCCCCAGGTCGAGCCCGATCCGCGACCCGGTGGCCTTCCCCGACTCGTCGTCGTACGCGAGCAACAGCAACTCTTCAGCCAGCGCCACACCTGTCATGGCCCGAAACGGTAGTCGGTTTCCGCACCATCGTGCAGGTGGCCTCGCCCGGGATCGCCGGGGCCGGCCGTAAGGTGGCCCGGGTGCAGGCCATTCTCGCCACCCTCGGCTACGTACTCTCCGCCGACCGGCGCCGGGTGCTGATGATCCGCCGGGACACCCGCCCCGACGACCTGCACTACGGCTACTACAACGGGCTCGGCGGCAAACTCGAACCCGGTGAGGACGTGGTCGCCGGCATGCGGCGGGAGATCCGCGAGGAGGCCGGACTCGAATGCCGGACCGTGGAACTCGCCGGCACCATCTCCTGGCCCGGCTTCGGCCGCAATGGCGAAAACTGGTTCGGCTTCCTGTTCCGGATCCCGGACTGGTCCGGCGTCCCGTACGAGCGCTGTCCCGAGGGCACCCTGATCTGGACCGACCTGTCCGACATCCTCAGCGGCGCCGTACCGATGTGGCCCAGCGACCGCAACTTCCTACCCCTGGTCTTCGCCGACCAACCGGGGGTCTTCCACGGCTCCCAACCCTTCCACCACGGCACCCCCGGCCCCTGGACCGTCTCGGTGTAAGGAAGGGCCCCTTCTTATCGTTTTCCGTATAGGAAGGGCCCCTTCCTAACACCGAAGCACCGAAACACCGCAACCAGCAGAGCGAGTCGACCGAGCGCCGCCGCGGCGTCTGGAGCCCGAGCACACGCGGCGAAGCCGTCGTGCGCGCAGGGCGAAGACGCCGCACCGGGCGGCGCGAAGCGGAGCGAGCCAGCCGAGCGCAGCGAGGCTCAGAAACGGGGCATGCCGCCGAACTGGCGGTCGCCTGCGTCGCCGAGGCCGGGAACGATGAACTTGCGCTCGTCGAGCTGCTCGTCAATGGCGGCGGTGACCAGGCGCAGCGGCAGACCGGTCTGCTCCAGCCGGGCGATGCCGTCGGGGGCGGCGAGTACGCAGATCACGGTGATGTCGGTGCAGCCCCGCTCGGCGAGGAGCCGGCAGCAGTGTTCCAGCGATCCGCCGGTGGCGAGCATCGGGTCGAGCACCAGCACCGGGCGGCCGGTCAGGTCCCGGGGCAGCGACTCCATGTAGGCGCGGGGTTCGAAGGTGTGCTCGTCGCGGGCGAGCCCGACGAAGCCCATCGACGACTCGGGGAGCAGGGCGAGGGCCGAGTCGGCCATCCCGAGCCCGGCCCGGAGCACCGGTACGAGCAGCGGCGGGTTGGCCAGCCGGGTGCCGTCGGTCTGGGCGACGGGGGTCTGGATCGGGTACCGCTCGATCGGGAAGGAGCGCGCGGCCTCGTACACCAGGGTGGTGGTGAGTTCGTGTAGGGCGGCGCGGAACGACGCCGCGTCGGTACGGGCATCGCGCATCGCGGTGAGCCGCGTCTGGGCGACAGGATGGTCAACGACGAGTACGTCCACGATCGCTCAACCTACCGAATGCACCGACCGGCTGGGCGGGGCCGGGTCGACCTGCCCATTCGGCCTGTCTTCGGGCAACCTGCGCGTGTCGCCGGGCGGCGTGTGCGTAGACGTCGCAGATCGCGTCGGCGTACCGCTCGGGGGTGTGTCCGGCGGCCCGGTCGGCGGCGAGTTGGCCGAGTCGCCGGGCAGCGGCGGGGTCGGTGAGGAGGCGGAGCAGGGCGGCGGCGAACCCGGTGGTGGTGGGGGCGGCGCAGTCGGCGGCCCCGGCGAGCGGCCCGTGCCGGTGCAGGACCGGGTCGACCAGGACCGCGGGTACGCCGGCGAGCGCGGCTTCCTGGAGGACGAGTGCCTGGGTGTCGGTGCCGGAGGGGAAGGCGAGCACCTCGGCGGCCCCGTACGCGGCGGCCACCACCGGTGGCGGTTGCTGCCCGATGACGGTGATCCGGTCGGCCACCGCCGGGCCGACGAGACGCAGGAGTTCGGCGAGCCAGCGGGGCTCGTAGATCGCGCCGACCAGCACCAGCCGGGCGCGGGGGCAGCCGGCGAGCAGTTCGGCGAAGGAGTTGATCAGAAGGTCGACGCCCTTTTCCCGGTTGACCCGGCCGACGAAGAGGATCACTTTGTCGGTCGGGGCGATGCCGTTGCCGGCGCGGAAGGCCGCGACCTCGGTCGGGGAGGTACGGCAGGGGGCGACCCCGGTGGGCACGAGGAAGACCCGGTCGTCGGGGACGGGCAGGCTGATCCGGTCGAGCACGGCCCGGGTCGGCACCACGACCGCGTCGGCGTCGCCGAGCAGGAGCAGGTTGGTGGCGTCGAGGGCGGCCCGGCGGTGGCTGGCGGCCGGTGCCTGGCGGGATGGTGCGGCTCCGCCCGGGGCCGGCTCGGGCCGGACCGGTGGGCGGGGTACGCCGAGCCGGTGGGCGTAGAGGCGGACGGCGCCGCGCAGTGCCCTGGTCGGCACCTTGTACGCGTCGACGTACGCGTGCAGGTCGGTGTGGTACGTCTGGACCAGCGGCAGTCCGAGCCGCCGGGCGGTGAGTACGCCGAGCAGCCCGACCGGGCCGGGGGTGTGCACGTGTACGACTTCGGGTGCGCTGGCGGCGATCTCGGCGATGGTGCCGGCGGCGGCGCCACCGTGCAGCAGCCACGGGGAGAGCCGCAGGTCGGCGACGCCGCAGGGCAGCGCCCGTAACCGCATCAGGTCGGGCTCGCCGGTCTGGCCGGGGTGGCGGGGCACGACGGTGAGGCCGGGGTGTCCCCGGTCGGCCAGCGCCCGCACCAGGGTGCGGATGGAGCTGACCACCCCGTCGCGACGGGGCAGGTAGGTGTCGGTGAAGTGCACTGCTCGCACGCCGAGGACGGTGGGGGTTCGGTGCCAACAACGGATGTCGCTGGTTCGACAAGGCGGTGAAGTCTGGCGGTCCGGTCCCGGCAGTGAGCAAGATCACATCGACGCGCGGGTGCGTAGACTTGCCGCCATGACGGCGACAACGACGTCGGCGTGGTCCGACCTCTCCGATCTGGGGCGGTCCGAGGCCGCGCTGCGTACCTTCCTGCACGGTCTGCCCGGCGTCGACCAGGTCGGCGCGGAACAACGGGCGGCGATGCTCGGCACCCGCTCGATCAAGACCACGTCCAAGGCGTGGGCGATCGATCTGGCGATCCGCATGGTCGACCTGACCACGCTGGAAGGGGCCGACACCCCGGGCAAGGTACGCGCGCTGAGCGCGAAGGCGCGGCGGCCCGATCCGGCCGACCCGTCCTGCCCGGCGGTCGCCGCCGTCTGTGTCTATCCGGCGATGGTCCCGGTGGCGGCCGAGGCGCTGGCCGGCTCGGGTGTGCACCTGGCGAGCGTGGCGACCGCGTTCCCGTCCGGGCAGGCCCCGCTTGCGGTGAAGCTCGCCGACACCGAGGCGGCGGTCGCGGCCGGCGCCGACGAGATCGACATGGTGATCAACCGGGGGGCGTTCCTCTCCGGCCGCTACCGCGAGGTCTACGACGAGATCGTGGCGGTGAAGGCGGCCTGCGGCGACGCCCACCTGAAGGTGATCCTGGAGACGGGCGAGCTGGCCACGTACGACAACGTGCGGCGTGCCTCGTGGCTGGCGATGCTGGCTGGCGGGGACTTCATCAAGACCTCCACCGGCAAGGTCCCGGTCGCCGCCACGCTGCCGGTGACGCTGGTGATGCTGGAGGCGGTCCGCGACTTCCGGGACGCGACGGGTCGCCAGGTCGGGGTCAAGCCGGCCGGTGGGATCCGTACCACCAAGGACGCGATCAAGTACCTGGTCATGGTCAACGAGACCACCGGCGAGGACTGGTTGGATCCGGACTGGTTCCGGTTCGGCGCCTCGACGCTCCTCAACGACCTGCTGATGCAGCGCACCAAGCTGACGACCGGCACCTACTCCGGTCCCGACTACTTCACCCTGGACTGATCATGGCTGTCTTCGAGTACGCGCCCGCGCCGGAGTCCCGGGCCGTGGTGGACCTGCGGCCGTCGTACGGCCTCTTCATCGACGGCAGGTTCGTCGACCCGACCGACGGCGCGAGCTTCAAGTCGGTCAACCCGGCCACCGAGGAGGTGCTCGCCGAGGTCGCCGAGGCCGGCCCCGGCGACGTGGACCGGGCGGTACGCGCGGCACGCAAGGCGTACAGGAAGGTCTGGGGTCCGATGTCGGGCCGGGACCGGGCGAAGTACCTGTACCGGATCGCCCGGATCATCCAGGAGCGTTCCCGTGAGCTGGCGGTGCTGGAGTCGCTGGACAACGGCAAGCCGATCCGGGAGTCCCGGGACACCGACATTCCGCTGGTCGCGGCGCACTTCTTCTACTACGCCGGCTGGGCGGACAAGCTGAACCACGCCGGCTTCGGCCCGGACCCGCGCCCGGTCGGCGTGGCCGGCCAGGTAATCCCGTGGAACTTCCCGCTGCTGATGCTGGCCTGGAAGATCGCCCCGGCGCTCGCCGCCGGCAACACGGTGGTGCTCAAGCCGGCCGAGACGACCCCGCTGACCGCCCTGCTCTTCGCCGAGATCTGCCAGCAGGCCGACCTGCCGCCGGGTGTGGTCAACATCGTCACCGGCGCCGGGGAGACCGGCCGGGCCCTGGTCGAGCACGAGGGCGTGGACAAGGTCGCCTTCACCGGTTCGACCGAGGTGGGGCGTTCGATCGCCCGCGCGGTCGCCGGCAGCCGCAAGAAGCTCACCCTGGAGCTGGGCGGCAAGGCCGCCAACATCGTCTTCGACGACGCCCCGATCGACCAGGCGGTCGAGGGGATCGTCAACGGCATCTTCTTCAACCAGGGGCACGTCTGCTGCGCCGGTTCGCGGCTGCTGGTTCAGGAGTCGGTCTACGAGCAGGTGCTGGAGTCGCTGAAGCGGCGGATGGCCCGGCTGCGGGTCGGCGACCCGCTGGACAAGAACACCGACATCGGCGCGATCAACTCGGCCGCGCAGCTCGACCGGATCCGGGAACTCTCCGAGGTCGGCAGCGCCGAGGGGGCCGAGCGCTGGTCGCCGCCGTGCGAGCTGCCGGACCGGGGGTTCTGGTTCGCGCCGACCATCTTCACCGGGGTCACCCAGGCACACCGGATCGCCCGCGAGGAGATCTTCGGGCCGGTCCTGTCGGTGCTCACCTTCCGCACGCCGGCCGAGGCCGTCGAGAAGGCGAACAACACGCCGTACGGGCTGTCGGCCGGGATCTGGAGCGACAAGGGTTCCCGGATCCTGTGGATGGCCGACCGGCTGCGCGCCGGGGTGGTCTGGGCGAACACGTTCAACAAGTTCGATCCGACCTCGCCGTTCGGCGGGTTCAAGGAGTCGGGCTACGGTCGCGAGGGCGGCCGGCACGGGCTGGAGGCGTACCTCGATGTCTGAGACGGTGGACCGCCCTCGGCTGGCGGTACGGAAGACGTACAAGCTCTTCGTCGGCGGGAAGTTCCCGCGCAGTGAGTCGGGGCGGACGTATCTGGTGCAGGACTCGAACGTGTCACTCGCCTCCCGCAAGGACGTACGCGACGCGGTGGTGGCCGCCCGCGCGGCCGTGAAGGGTTGGGCGGGGGCGACCGCGTACAACCGGGGTCAGATCCTCTACCGGGTGGCCGAGATGCTGGAGGGGCGGCGAGACCAGTTCGTCGCCCTCGGGTGCAGCCCGGCCGAGGTGGACGAGGCGATCGACCGCTGGGTCTGGTACGCCGGCTGGTCCGACAAAATCATGCAGGTGCTCGGCAACCCGAACCCGGTGGCCGGCGCGTTCTTCAACCTGACGATTCCGGAGCAGACCGGGGTGGTCGGCATCGTCGCCCCGCCCGAGTCGCCGCTGCTGGGGCTGGTCAGTGTGATCGCCCCGGCGATGGTCACCGGGAACGCGGTGGTGGTGCTCGCCGACGAGCAGGCGCCGCTGGCCGCGATCACCCTGGCCGAGGTGCTCGCCACGTCGGATCTGCCCGGTGGGGTGGTCAACCTGCTCACCGGTCAGGCGGCGGAGACCGCGCCCTGGCTCGCCTCGCACGCCGACGTGAACGCGCTCGACCTGACCGGGGTGACCGACCCGGAGCTGGCCCGATCGTTGGAGCAGGCGGCGGCGGGCACACTCAAGCGGGTGCTGCGCCCGTCGGCCGGTCCGGTCGACTGGACCGCTGATCCGGGCCTGGGGCGGATGAAGACGTTCATGGAGATGAAGACCGTCTGGCACCCGAAGGGCGTCTGACGCTCGCCGCTCGGCCCCGCTGAAAGCAATAACCCGGTTTTGGTCTACACGTTCTTTCGTGTGCCTACACGAAAGAACGTGTACGAAGAAACCGCGTTACCGCTCCTTTTTCGTCAGTCGGTCAGCTCGCGGAGTCGGGCGGTCCAGTAGGTCAGGTCGGAGTGGTGCTCCACCAGGCTGACCGGCTCACCGCAGGCCGCTTCGATCAGGTCGACCGCCTCGTCCAGGTCACCGGGGTTGTGGTCCCAGTCCCCGTCCCGGTACATCCGCAGCCCCACGTCGGTGCGGTCGTAGCTGAGCACCTCAGCCGCGTCCGGCGGCACCAGGACGATCGTGTAGCGACCGACCTCCACCTCGGCCTCGCTCGGTTCCGGCTGCTCGGGCCGGCCCCGGCGGAACCGCTCCAACACCGATTCAATCGGACCGGGCGAGTTCGCCGGGTCGTACGGCCGGGCCCACGGCGGGGTGTACTTCGCTGAGGTTGTCACGTTCACAACGACCTCCCGGTGCGTTGGTTATTGATCAAGGCATCGAGCAACGTTGCAGTCAACTCTTGCGCTCGACGGGCATCACTGTCAATACTCAACGCGACGACAACAGTCGATCACCGTTACGGCCGGTCGATCGAAATCGGAAGCGGGAGTGCGCGATGGCGAAGTCGAATCAGCCCACAGTGGTCGGTCGCGGGCTCGGTGGCGAGTTGCGTGGGCTGCGGGAGGCGAAGAAGCTCGGCCTGCGCCGGGTCGCCGCCCGGCTCGACTGGCAGGCGTCGAAACTGTCCCGGATGGAGACCGGCATCCAGGGCATCCGGGCCGAGGATGTTGCTTCCCTACTGGTGATCTACGGCGTGACCGGTGACGAACGCAGGCGCCTGCTCGGCATGGCCGAACGCTCCGCCGAGTCGGGCTGGTGGGAGGTGATCGGCGGGCTCTCCGACGAATCCCGTACGTTGATCCGCCTGGAAGCCGAGGCCACCAGCGTCGTCAACTGGCAGCCGCTGCTGATTCCCGGCCTGCTCCAGACCGCCGACTACACCCAGGTGCTGATGCGCGACGGCGGGGTCGAGGAGCCGGACGCCCAGTCCCGGGTGGCGGCCCGACTTGGCCGACAGGCGGTCCTCACCCGTCCACAACCGCCGGAGCTGCTGGCGATCGTCGACGAGATGGTGTTGCGCCGGGTGCTCGGCAGCCCTCGGCTGATGGCCCGCCAGCTCCGGCACCTGATCGAGGCCGCGGAACGCCCCAACATCACGCTGCGAGTGGTGCCGTTCGCGGTCGGCGGGCATCCCGGACTCGACGGCGGGTTCGCGCTCTTCGACTTCCCCCGCAACAAATCCGTGGTCTATCTCGACCAGAAAATCTCCGGGCTCTTCCTGGAGGAGACACCGCAGGTGGCGTTCTTCCGGCGGGAGGCGGAGCGGCTCGGCGCGGTAGCCTTGAGCCCCACCGAGTCGGTCGACTTTGTTGCGCGGGTCGCAACGGAGCACGAGCGAGAGTGAGTCTCCCGGATGATCGCCCCTGACCTCTCCGCCGCCACCTGGCGCAAGTCCAGCCGCAGCGGCACCAACGCGGACTGCGTCGAGATCGCCGAGTTGCCCGAGGCGGTTGCCGTACGCGACTCCAAGGACCCGTACGGGCCGACGCTCGCCTTCGACCGCACCGCCTGGGCCAGCTTTGTCACCCGTACGCCAAGGGCTTTCTCGGTCTGAGCACCGCCCACGGTCAGCCGGCGACCTGCCCCAGGAAGGCGTCGAGGCTGGCCATGGTCCGCTCGATCTTTTCTTCGAGGGTGATCGACTCGTGGAGGCGACGGCCGGCGTCCTTCTTGCCGCGCAGATAGAGCGAGCAGGCCAGGTCGGTGCAGATGTAGAGCCCGACGGAGTTGCCCTGCCGCCCGCTCGGCCCGGCCTTGCGCGCGGTCATCAGCGAAACGCCGTCGCCGGTGTGCGTGGTCAGGCACAACGAGCACATGCTGCGTCGCAGCTGCCCGGTCTGCGATGCCACCCGCAGCGCCACCCCGACGAGCCCGCTGCCGGACTCGGTGACCAGGTAGGCCCGCTCGCCACCGGAGGGGTCCCGCCACCCGAAGAAGTCAAGGTCGGCCCAGGGTCGCGCGTCCAGATCCTTCGGCACGCCCAGCCGCTTCGCCTCGCCCTTGGTGCAGTTGACGAAGGACGCGCGGATGGCAGGCTCGGTCACGGGCATCATAGGAGTTATCCTAGAAGCCCTAGGCAAATGATTAAAACTTCTAGGTACGGAGTGTGGTGCACGTGGCACGTGCCGGGGTGACCACCGAACGCCTGACCCTGGCGGCGGCGGAGCTGGCCGACGAGGCCGGCTTCGAGAACGTGACCGTCTCGGCACTCGCCCGCCGCTTCGGCGTCAAGGACGCCAGCCTCTACTCCCACATCAGGAACGCGCAGGACCTGCGGATCAAGGTCGCACTGCTGGCCTTGGAGGAACTCGCCGACCGGGTCGCCGACTCACTCGCCGGCCGCGCCGGCAAGGACGCCCTGGTGGCCTTCGCCAACGCGTACCGCGACTACGCGAAGCAGCACCCCGGCAGGTACGCCGCCATGCAACAGGACCTCGACCCGGAAACCGCAGCCGCGAGCGCGGGCGGCCGACACGCGGAGATGACCCGGGCGATCCTGCGCGGCTACCAGCTCTCCGAACCCGACCAGACCGACGCCGTACGCATGATGCACAGCACCTTCCACGGGTACGTGAGCCTCGAACGGACCGGCGGGTTCCGCCACCACCCGCGTACGGCCGACGTCTCCTGGTCCAGAACCCTCGACGCCCTCGACACCCTCCTCCGAAACTGGCCCGCAACATCAACTGCTGTTCGAACTCCACCTCCGCCCGTGTCGGCTACGAGCGACACCGATCTATCCTCACCCGCCTAACACGAAGCCGTACGCCGGCCGTATCGCGGGCCGCCATTCTGGCGAGGTCCATCTTGACCGAAGGGCATCTTCCCGGTAATCCAGCACAATTGACATATCGATGCAAGGTCACCAATCAACAGCGCTCGCTGCGGATCGATGCCTAAACTCTTCCCGGGAATAACCTCTCCACATGCAGGACGGCAACGCTGCCGCACGCCGGCAGACTTCGACACACGCACCATCACCCTGGCGACGGAGTGTAGCCAAGGTGATGCGCCGGAATATGCAGGCCCTTCTCGCCGAGATTCCTCGCCGAGCCTCCACTTCAAGGATCCTCTATCCGGGATCCAGTGGGTAGACGCGAAGCCAAGCCCGATCGCCCGGAATGCCTCGCAAGAAGGACAGACCTCGATCCAATGCCTTGCACAGGCAGCGGAAGTCGGAATGGTACGGACGTAGATTCACCCAGCCCAGGGCCTGACAGCATCAGCGTCCACGGTTCCGCCCGAATCAAAACCTTTCGTGGTCAACTTTGAGTGGTGCCCGAGACGACGTCGTCGCGGCAGCGGTACACCTCGCACTTCAAATACCGTTACCTGAACAAATCTTGTTGGCCACGTCATTGACATGATTGAGGAAGGTCGTCGATAGCAATCTCGATGTGTTCGCGTATTGACAGGCACGATCGCAACGACAGCGCGCTAACGAATGCCTGGCAAACTTCATTCAAAACACCGTCAACATGGACGGCACACATGAGAAGTATGTCGACACAGCTGGCATTCCCCGACGCCAATAGCTCCTCGATGAACGCATTCAGCCGACTCGCCATCATCTCGACACAAGTCCGCACGGACACCTCGCCGACTACTTGATTGTCGACGTGCTCTTCATAACCGGTCGCGATGACACTCAAGAGATCAAGGATCGACTTGCGTCCAGGCGGCGGCGCCAGATCCATCGCGACGAGCAAGCATGAGGTAACCGGTTTAACCGCTTCGGACAGCCTCCCATCCACAACGACCACATTGTCGATTCGCCAGTATCCCGCCGCAGCCTGCTCGTCAGACTCCGCAGAAGCCAACGTCACGATAGCCACAGGAACCCTTGAGGCATCACCCGTGAACGTGCGGAAGGCGGTCCAGTCATGCTTGGCCAGTTCAACTGAAAGCGATGGATCCACCTCGGTTCCCTGTTGCGCCAACTTCCACCTTCACAATCTAGTCGGGATCGTTAACTCGGAGCCAATCTGACGCGAACGTGGTCTCGGGGGAAACATTTTCTCTTCCCCACGTGAGCTCACAACTGATGCAAACAGCTCGCGGACTCAGAAAATTGGATTTACGCAGCAATACAGGAGTTGTCCGCATTACCTTCGTTGGGTCACCGCCCAAGGCGTTGATAAGACATGTCTCAGCGCATCCTGCCGCCGAAGACGCCGCAGCCGCGTACTCGCCAGTTTGCATGTTGTAGCCGCCGATCGCAACATTCGGCATCTTTCTGCCCGATACCGACCTACTGAGATGAGTAGCCAAGCTGTCGCGAGCTTGGATCGCCGCGCCTTCAAGCTCCCCTGACGAAAGCCCCGTCGACTTGTTGACTGCCGTGCCGATGCAGTTGTGTACGAGTACCGGGGTGGTGCCGGCTACCACGTAGTACGTGTGGTCGGTGTCGACGGTGAGGTCGTGCATGACCTCGGAGCCAGCGTAGTAGCGGGTCGTGGTGACGGTTGCGGGTGTTTTGTCGAGTGCGAGGAGGCGTTCGCCGGGTTGCAGGTTGACGGCGTCGATCCAGGCGTAACGGGTCTGGCTCCAGAAGGGATGGTGCTGGGTGGTTTCGATGACCTCGATGCGTCCGTCTGCGAAGCGGATGGTGAGGTCGGCGAGGTCGCTGTCGAGGTTGGTGTGGGTATCGGTGACTTTGCGCGCCTCGGTCTCGCCGGTCGCCGGGTTGGTGGCAAGGACCTGGTCGCCTTCGTCAAATTCCTCGATGGCCTTCACCTGCCCGTTCGCCAGGACCACCTTCGTCCCTGGGGCAAAGCTGTGGCACTTGCCGAGGATCTTGTTTGCCCAGGCGACTGACTTGTCCCATGCCCTGACGGCGCTTTCGACAGCCTTCAGGCGATTGAGAAGAGCTTTGCCCTTGAGGAATGCGTTCGCCACTTTACCCGGAGGCAGGACGTTGAGTAGCGCCATACCGCAGGCGACGAGGTTTCCGCCGACACATCCGAGGATGTCGTTGATGCCAAGAAAGTCAAGCAGCAGGTCACCGGCAGCCTTGAGGATGACCTCCTTGATGCTGGTGTTCTTGATCTTATTGGCCTTGGCGAGGTCTTCCTTGCTCGGCCCATTATTGGTCGGCTTCTTCGCCGGCTTGACCGGGTCCTTCCTGACGCCCCACTTACCGTTACTCTTCTTGACAACCTTCTCGCCCGTAGCCCGGTAATGGCGCTCGTCCCCATCTGCGGTTTCCGTGATGAGTGGCCTGAGACCGTCGGGGTCAGTGAAAGTGACGGGCGAGTTGTAGGAGTAGGCGTATCCGTTGATTTGTTGTGGGTCGGCGGTGTCGATGACCGGGTCGACGCTGATGAAACGGCCTGTGGTGGGGTCGTATTCGCGGGCGCCGAGGTGGGTGAGGCCGGTGGGGTCCTGCGTGCCACCGACAAAACCCTTCTGGCTGGGCCAGGTGGTGGGTTGGGTGCCACGGGGTTCGCCGAAGGGCGTGCTCCGGCGACGGATGACATCGAGGCTGTCGGGATCGATCTTGACTTGGCTGGTGCCGTGATGGTCGGCGGAGACCCAGGTCAGGCCGGTGACGCCGCGTACGGCGACGGTGGTGCCGTTGTGGGTGTAGTAGCGGGTGCCATCCACCTGCCCGTTGGTCTTGAGGTGCAGCTCGGTTCCGCCGAGGTAGAGGGTGCTACCACCACCGCCGGTGTCACGACGCAGGAGCCGGTTGCCGCTGGCGTCGTAGACGTAGCTGGTTTCCAGCCCGGTTTGGCTGGTGGAGGCGAGGTGGCCTTCGGGATCCCAGGTGAGAGTTTGGGTGGCACCGTTGACCGGCCGGGTGATGGTGTTGCCTGCAAGGTCATATGTGTAGGTGTCGGTGCGGGTGGTTTCCCCGGTGTAGGCAACCTGGGTAAGGGTGTGAGGCTGGTCGGCCTTCGGATTGGGGTAGGTGGAGGTGGCCGTGGTGGTGCCGGTCGCACTCCAACTGGTCTGGGTCTTCCGGTTGCCGGTGACGTCATAGGTCCACGCCAACCGGTACGGGTCCGCCCCTGCTCGCTGTGGCGTGGTGCAGCCGGTGGCGGGCTGGGACCATGCGTCGGTGAGGCGCCGGTGGTAGTCGTACCGGAAGCATTCGACCTGGTCGCGGACGCCGTCGCTCTTGCCGGCGATGGTAGTGATGTTGCCGGCCGGGTCGAACTCGTACTCCGAGGCAGAGCGGTTGTTCCACGTGTTCGGTGTGGTGGGGTTCTCGGTGTCGACCAGGATGTTGGTGAGGCGGCGGGTGGCCTCGTCGATCCCGTACCCGAGCCGCACTCGTTTGCCGGCCGCGCCGAGGATCTGGTTTTCGATCCCACCCAACCAGTCGTGGCTGGTCGAGGCGACGTAGGTGGTGATCGGAGAGGCCATGGTGGTGGCGAGACCAGTGGTGCCGTACCCGTAGGTCAGGGTCTCCTCGGGCAGGCCGCCGAGAGCGGGCAGCGTGGTGGTGGCAGGTGCGCCGGTCGGGAGGAACGTGGCGGCGGTGGTGTAGATGCCGGCGAGGTTGCCCTCGGTTGCCGGGATCGTGACGGTGCTGCCGGTGGGCTGATATCGGTCGGTGTAGCCGGTGACGGCGGTGGTGTAGGCAGCGGCGCCAATGTGGCGGGTGGAGGACGTGAGCTGCCCCTTGGCCAGGGTGTCGTAGACGTACGAGGTCCGCAGCGCACCGGTAGGGCTGTCATCGCGTGTTTCGGTGAGCCGGCCGAGCGAGTCGTTGTAGACTCGCGCGATCGTTTCCCCACGGGCGTCGGTTGTCGTCAGGACCCGGTCGAGGTCGTCGTACGTGCTGCTGGACTCGCCCGCATCGGGGTCGTTCTTGCTGATCTGCCGGCCGCGCAGGTCGTAGGTGTAGCTCCACTCGTTCCCAGCCGGGTCGATGACCTTGGTCAGCATGTCGGACGGGTCGTACTGGTAGATGGTTTCGTCGGCCCCGCCGGAGATGGACCCGGTGTGGTACTGCCGCAATGCTGTCGTGTTACCGCGGGCGTCGTGGATGGTGGTGGTGGCGACCCCACCGTCGGGCGGATCAACGTGGATACGGTCCCCGCCGTAGGTGGTGGTGGTCTGCCACTTGAACGTGTTGCGTGACCAGAACGCGTCAACCTTGGGGCGTCCGGCGCCGTCGTAGGTACGCCGAGACTGGGTCGCCACGTCGGCGTCGTTGAATGCGTACAGGGTGCCGTTCGAGGCGGCGGCGTTGTGGAACGTCGACGTCTTGACGGGCAGGCCCTGGGAGTCGTACTGGGTGTCGCTCACCGCGCGGGTGCCGGACGGGGTGGTGCTCTGGGTCTGCCGGGCCTGTAGGAGCCCGTCGTAGATCGCGAACGAGCTGACCTGGTTGCCGTTCGGCGCGAGAGTCTTCGTCTGCACGTGCCGGGCGGTCGCATTGACCGTGTAGATGTACTCGGCATCGGGGGTCTGGTTTGTCGCGCGCCCCGGATTCCACACCTTGGTGCGCCGCCCGAGCAGGTCGTACTGAGCCGTGGTCGTCTTGTTGTTGGCGTCGACAACGCTCAGGATAAGACCCTTGCGGGGATCGTAATGGGTGGTAGTGATGTGTCCGGCTGGGTTTGTCACGGTGACGGTGGACGGCGCCGCACCGGTGGGCGGGGTGTAACTGGTTCGGGTGGTGTTGTTCAGCGCGTCGGTAACCGTCAACGGTCGCCCGTAGCTGTCATACGTGGTGCTCGTGCTGGTCACGTAACTGCTGGTCGTGCCGTTGTGCGACTTCACCTGTTCGGTCCGGGTAACCAAACCCTGGGTCGGCGCGACACCAGCGGCCTGCCCGTCGTAGGAGGCCACATCATCGGAGACCAGGTCCTGTGGGTACGTCGGAGTGGCCGAGCAGTCCTTCAAAGTGGTGAGGGTGCGGGAAACGGTATCGACGATTCCGCGGGTGGTGTTACGGACGTAGGTGTACCTAGTGCAGAGGTTGTCGGCCGCGGTGTTGAGATCGCCCGCATTGGTGACGGTGGTCGGGAGCCCGTATTCGTCGAAGGTGGTGCGCTTGTAGGTCCAGCGCCAGGTACCGGAGGCAGGCAGCCATGTCCGCTGCCATGCGCTTCCTTCCAAGACCATGTGGGCTTTCACGTCCTCGCCGCCGGCGACCGGTGTTGGCCGCAGCCCGGTCTGCACGGCGGTCAGAACACGAATCGTGCCCCCGATGACGGTGGTGCCGTCGAGGGTGATCTCCTCGCGTGGGCGTCCCTCCAGGCCGTTGACGTCAGAAACCCGGTTCGCCCATAGCTGGCTCAATGCGGCGGTGCAGTCCCAGATCCCTGCCTGAGTGCCGTTCGGTGCTTGCCCGCCTGCGAGGCAACGCCCGGACTGTGGGTTGAGCAGCGTTCCATTCGGCTGTGGCTGCCACACCTGGCTACCGCCGCCGTTGCAGGTGAGCAACTGCACCAGGGTGCCGTTTGCGGTGCCGCCGTTGATCACGTCAAGGCACTTGCCCGACCTTGGGTTGAGCAAGCCGCCATTAGCCCGGGTTTCCCAACCCTGTCCGCTGCCGTCGTTGCACAGACGGGAATCGGCTCGGGTTCCGTCAGTCGTGCCGCTGACCTCCAAACAGCGGTTGCTCTGCGGGCTGATCAGGGTGCCGTTCGCCTGCGGCTGCCAGATCTGACTCCAAGCGTTGGTGCAGTCCCAGATCTGCAGGCGGGCCGCGCGGCTGGTGGATGCGCTGACGATGTCGAGGCACCGGCCCGTCGGCGGATTACGCAAGCTTCCGTTGGGTTGCCGCACCCAACGCTGGTTCCCACCGGTGTTGCAGTCCCAGAGCGTGACCTCGGAACCGTTCCCGGTGGCCTGGTTGGCGATGTCCAGACAGCGACCCGATTGCGGATTCCGTAACCGGAAGGACGGGTCGGTCAGCGACGGGTAGTCGGTCTGCCACACCTGCCCGGTGGCACCGGTGCAGTCCCACATCTGGATGACTGACCCGTTGGCGGTGGCGTTCCCCGCCGCCTCCAGACAGCGACCGCCTTGACCGGAAACCGCCACCTGCATCCCGGGCGTGCCCATCGGCGTGGTGATCCCCACCCGGCGGCTGTTCCACACCATGGACTCGTTGTCGGCACTGGGCATCCCATCGCCGCTCATACCCCGGAAATAGTGTTTCCGGGAACTGGTCTGGGGGCCGCCCGCCGCACCTTCGGTGGTCGTGACCGTCGTGTACCCACGCCACAACGACCACGTCCGGACCGCCGCCAACGACGTCTCGTTATGGTCATGCGCCCACAACGCCGTGTCAGTCGAACCGTCGATCCCGTAGGAGTAGGACGTCACCTGGTCCGGCGACCCACCGGTGGTGTCGTGCTCCACCACCTGCGTCACCACGTACTTGTGGAACCAACCGTATCCGGCTGGCATGCCCACCGGTTTGTGCATCTGCGGGAAGCAGCGCCAGGGATTCGCGTGCGGGCTTGGCTGCACCGCCCGGGTGCACTCCTCGCCCGAGTAGGTGACCAGAGTCTCCCCACCGACCCCGTTTTTGATCACACCGATCCGGTAGCGCGCGTACGGTGCGACACCGATGTCGTTGCCCCAGTCCACCCGGTTGTACTTACGAGTGCCACCGAACTGGACCGCAGGCTCCGCGAGTCCGGTTGTCCCATCCTCCGCGAATCCGGTGCGTGTCACACTGTCCAGCCACAGATTCGGCGACGTGTCATCGCCCGCCGGGCTGATGAAGTCGCCGCTGGCCGGGTAGCTCTGGGCGAGGTCCCAACGATCCACCGTCCGGTACTGACCGGCCGAAGAATTCCACAACATCGCCCGCACGGCCGACAGCTTGTATGGGCTGAAGAAGACCGGGCTCGTGGTACCCGGGCAACTCGTCGACGACGACGAGCAGTGCAGATCCCACGGGGTGTCGGGGTAATCCGACTGCGCGCAAGCCGAACCGGTGACACACCGAAGTGTCTTGTCGAACTCCACCCGCCCCCCATGGCGTCTGCGCACCCTCGTTACCCGCCCGGGTGCCGTAATCGATGTACTTCGGATATCCCGCGAGTTCGTACGACGCGACCCCGGCGGTGTTGTTGTTCCGCCCGTAGTTGCCGCTGTACTTGTCGTAGAAGTACGTCATCGAGTTGCCGGTCGTGTCGGTGACGTAGTCCAACTGCCACCGATACGCCTGTCGACACGACGACGCCGCGAACCCGCTTGAGGAGTAACACGGTTCCCCTGCGTTGTTCCCGAACACCGGGACCGTCAGAACCGACGACGTCACCCTAGGGTCGGTCGGGTATCGCTTGTGCAGCCCGAAGTGGTACTGCGTGCCGTCCTGCGACGTGACCCGCCAATACTCCCCGTCGTTGTCTCCATTACTCAGAGACGTGTCCTTGAGGGCCTCGATCTTGAGCCCTTCATCGTTGGCGCCCTTCCACACCCCGGTCGCGGCGTCCCGAACCAGGCTCGTCGACGAGCCGCCCCACACCAGCGTCGCGTTATCCGGGGAGAACCAACACAGGTCGCCCGTCGTGCCACCGTCGTCTGCACACGAACGGTACGACCGCTCGATGTAACCGACCTGCAGATCCCAACCGTCACCCACCCACGACGCCTGGCTGTTACGGGCCAGCGTCCGCCCATCAACCGAACCCGACGAATACCCCAACGCCAGTTCCGGTTCCAACCCGCCCGGCGAAGACGGCACCGCAAATGGGTAACTGAACCCAAAATCACCACCCTGACCACCAGCAGACCAGTCATACGTCGGAGACAACGACGTCGCCGTGAACGTGCCACCCGCTGACTCCGCCGTCGACGCCAACGCCACCACCATTGGCGCCGCCCCCGACTCCCCCGCAACAGACGACTCGACAGCCGGGTCGCCACCGACCGCCACGCTGCCCGACACCACACCGGCCCGGTTCACCGAGTCCAACGGCGTCTGCACCTGACACACCGGCTCCGCCGGGGTATCCAACACACACGCCGGCAACCCCACCAACCGCAACCGCTGCCCGTAATCGGCCCCAAACGCGTTGGTGAACTGCCCGTAGTCGACGCTCAGCTTCACCGGCCCGGACCGGCCCACCCCGTCCGCACGCGACAGCGCCAACACCACCCCAGGCACACCCGCAGCCCGCGCCACAGCACCGTCGACGACACGCGTCCTCACTGTTGCCGGCCCCGACAGCCCGGCCGCGCGGCCCCGTCGGGACAGGTCATCGACCACCACCTCCGGCGCGATCGACACCGGCAACCCGCCCACCGTCGCCGGCGTCCCTGACACCGGTACGTCCGCCACACCCGCCGACGGCAACGCCGTTCGATCCACTGCCTTGATGGCAGCCCCGTCGGAATCCGCACGAGTCGGCTTCACCGGCTCCACCGGCCGCACCGGAACGGACTCCTCCGCCGCCGTACCCGAACCAGACGGCTTCGGTGCCGCCTGCGCCGGCACGAACGGCACCACCGACACCGCCATCACCACCGTGGTCGCCAACACCCCACGCCTCGCCCACCGGTACACCCGGGAAAAAACCCGCGACGACCCCACACCAGCGAACACGTGGTCCTCCCCAGGACAACACCAACGATCAATGAAAGCCATCGAACGCTAGAGATCCAGACCACCAACCGTCAATACCCAATCACAAATAGTAAGGACGGGTTGATCGTTAATGGACAAAAGACCGACGACGATCACTAAACGTGTCGGAGTGATGGACAATTCGAATACGGCAGCCTGGGCACAGCGGCGTTTGATCAGAGGCTCCCCCCGACCGGACACGCCGCGCCAAGGTCGCCCACTCCCGGAAGCGGCGGACCATTGCGGTCGCCCTCACCTGGCAATTCACGACCACCACGGCCGGACCTACCGCCTCCGAGCCCCGGGACCTGGGCTGTTACGACGACGAGTAGTAGGCTTAGTTCGTGACGCGACTGGGTGACCTCGAACGTGCGGTGATGGACGTCCTCTGGGACCGGGCCGCCGCCCCACGCGCCGGCGCGGAGAGCGCCACCGGGGTCACCGTACGGGAGGTCGCCGAGGCGCTCAGCGACCGCGAGTTGGCGTACACGACCGTGATGACCGTGCTTGACCGGCTCGCCGGCAAGGGCATGGTCGAGCGGGAGCGGGAGGGCCGGGCCTGGAGTTACCGGCCGGCGGCCACCCGGGAGGCACACATCGCCCGGCTGATGTTGGACGCGCTCGACCTGGCCGGCAGCCGGGACGCCGCCCTGGTGCGGTTCGCCCGGTCGGTGACCGGCAACGAGGCCGAGGTGCTGCGGGCGGCCCTGACCGACGAGGCCGCGGACCGGCAGGGCTAGGGCCATGACGTACGCCGCTCACCTCGTCGGTACGGCCGTGGCGTGCTACCTCCTCGCCATGGTGCTGCTCCGCTCCACCTGGACCTGGCGCAGCCCTCGGGTGGCGATCATTTCCTGGCAGGCGATCGGCCTCGCCCTCGGACTGTGCGCGATCGGGCTGCCGATGTCGATCGGGCTGGCGCCGTACCACGAGGGGCTTGGCGATTCGCTGCTGCACCTGGGCCGCGACCTGCTCCACGGCACCCTTCCCGCCGGGCTCGGGGTGACCCAGCTCGCCCTGGTCGGGGTCGGTTTCGGGGTTGCCACCGCCCTGCTCGGCTCGACCGTACGCGGCCTGGTCAGCGCCGTACGCGCGCAGACCCGGCACCGGCAGTTGCTGGACCTGGTCGGTCGGGACGATCCGGCCGCCCCGGGCGCGCTGGTGCTCGACCATCCGAGTGCGGCGGCGTACTGCCTGCCCGGGATGCGACCGACCGTGGTGGTCAGCGCCGGCACCCTGGACCTGCTGGACCGGACCGAACTCGCGGCGGTGCTGACGCACGAGCGGGCACACGCCGACGAGCGGCACGACCTGGTGCTGCTGCCGTTCAGCGCGCTCTGCCGGGCGCTGCCCCTGGTGGGTTGGCTGCGCCGGGCGTCGGAGACGGTGGCCCTGCTGGTGGAGATGCGGGCCGACGACAAGGCCCGGCAACTGCACGCGGAGGGGCCGTTGGCGAACGCGCTGCTCCGGTTCGCGACCGCCGGATCGCGGGTCGCCCCGGCCGGCGCCCTCGGCCTCGCCGACGCGCACCTGGACGCCCGGGTGCAACGGCTGCTGGTTGTCGGACCCCGCCCGTGGCTGCGTGGCCTGGCCAGCCTGGCCGTCGCGACGACCCTGGTGGCCCTGCCGGTGACGCTCTTCTTCGCCTGACGAACGCCAACACCCCGCTCAGCTCGACGGCACCGGGTGACCGACGACGATCTCGGCGAGACGCCGCGGGTGTTCCAGGAAGGCGAAGTGTCCGGTCTCGGGCAGGATGATCGGTTCCACGCCCAGCGCCTGCGCGGTACGCGCCCGCTCGTCGGGCCGGGACCAGTCCTGTTCGCCGTAGACCAGGGTCACCGGCGCGGTGACGCTGCCGTACATCTCACGGGCGGCGCTCCATGAGCGCCAGTTCAGGTAGACGTTCCGTTCGACGTAGTGGAAGCCGGGGCGTTTGAGGGTGGCGTCGAACTCATCGAGCAGCGGTTCGGGGACCTTCTTTCCCTCCGCCAGGCCGCCCTGCATGATGTGGCTGGTGACGGACTTGTTCTCGGCGGCGCCGAGCGCCGGTCCCACCACCGGCAGCGCCACGCCACCGAGGATGACATCGGCCAGTCGGTTGCCGCGCCGGATTCCGTCGGCGAACCGGGTGTCGTAGTCGTAGGGGTTCGAGGCGACGACCCGGGCGACCGACTGCGGTATCTGGCTGGCGACGGTGAGCGCCAGTACGGCGCCGATCGAGTCACCGACCATGGTCACGTCCCGCAGGCCGAGCTTCGTGATCGTGTCAATGACGCCGCGTCGCAGGTAGGGCTCGTCGTACTCGACGGTGGTGGGCTTCGACGAGCGGCCGTGGCCGGGCAGGTCCAGGACGTAGACCGTGTAGTTGCGCGCCAGCATCGGGATGACGTCGACGAAGTATTCGAGCTGGGTCCGGATCGTGTGCAGCAGCACCAGTGGCGGTCCGGAGCCGGCTCGGAGATACCGCACGGTGCGCTCGGAATCGAGTTGTAGGTCGGCGGCTTCGCCGAGTTCGTCGATGTGCATGGCGTGGGTTCCCCGGCACGGGCGACGACAAAACGCCGCTCGCTATCTACTACCGAGTGTCGTAGGCTCAAGTTACTACTGCCCGTAGTAGAGATAGGTAGCGAAGCTACGTGTAGGCTCGCTATGAGATGTGAGCCGACATGTTTGGGGATGGCATGGACGCACTCCTGATCGCCCGCCTTCAGTTCGCCACCACCACCTCCATCCACTTCCTGTTCGTGCTGGTCACCCTGGGACTGGTCACGATGCTGGTCTACCTGCAGACCGCCTGGGCGATCACCGGGAAGGCCGAGTACGAACGCCTGACCCAGTTCTGGGGCACGCTCTACCTGATCAACTACGCGCTCGGGATCGCCACCGGGATCGTGATGGAGTTCCAGTTCGGACTGAACTGGAGCGGCCTGTCGCGGTACGTCGGCAACGTCTTCGGCGCACCACTGGCGATCGAGACACTCGCCGCCTTCTTCCTCGAATCCACCTTCCTCGGGATGTGGATCTTCGGCTGGCACCGGCTGCGGCGCGGGGTGCACCTGGCGCTGATCTGGGGCGTCGCGATCACCGCGTACGCCTCCGCGTACTGGGTGCTGGTGGCGAACTCCTGGCTCCAGAACCCGGTCGGCTACCGGCTGGAGAACGGTGTCGCGCACCTCACCGACTTCGCCGCCCTCCTGACCAACCCCACCCTCGGCATGGCGTTCGGGCACGTGGTCAGCGCGGCCGTACTCACCGGCGGACTGCTGATGGCCGGGATCAGCGCATACCAGCTCATCCGCCGTACGCCCGACTACGCCCTGTTCCGCCGGTCACTGCGGATCGGTCTGGTCACCGCCGCGCTCGCCAGCACGATGGTGATGGGCTTCGGCTTCTCCCAGTTCGGAGCGGTCGGCGGCGTCCAGCCGACCAAGTACGGCGGCGACGCCGAGAAATCCGCGATCGTCTCGGACTGGACCACCCGGTTCGGGCCGGGCGACTACACCCCGCCCGCCTGGAGCAACGCGGCGCTCGGCTTCATGATCCTGATCGGCTTCGCGCTCGCCTGGAGCTGGCTGCTGCTGCCGCTGCTCTTCCGGGACTGGATCATCCGGTTGCGGTTCCCGCTCTACCTGCTGCTGATCGCGATACCGCTGCCATTCGTCGCCGGCATCCTCGGCTGGCTCGCCCGCGAAGGCGGACGCCAACCCTGGGCGGCGTACGGCCTGCTCAAGGTCGAGGACGCGGTCACCCCGATCTCCAGCGGCGTGCTGCTCACCTCGCTCATCGGCTTCGCCGTCCTGCTCGGCGCCCTCGCGGTCACCAACTGGACGTTGCTCGCCCGTCGTGCCCACCGGGGCGCCCACGACCTCGCCCTCGGCCGACCCCCGCACTCCACCGACGAGTCCGGCGCACGGCCCAACCACGTCCTGGCCGGTTAGGAGAGCACGATGGAGATCTTCTGGTACGCCCTGCTCGGCCTCTTCCTCACCAGCTACCTCGTGCTCGCCGGCTACGACTACGGCGTCGGCCTGCTGCTCGCCGGCGCCGACAATGAGCAGTCACGTCGACGGGCGCTCACCGCACTCGGCCCGTTCTTCCTCGGCAACGAGGTCTGGCTGGTCGCCGCCGTCGGCATCCTCTTCGGTGCCTTCCCGATGCTGGAGGGCGAACTCCTCTCCGGCCTCTACCCGGCCGTGGTCACCGCACTGGCCGGGGTGATCCTGGTCACCGCCGGAGTGCAGCTGCGCAGCCGACCGGTCAGCGCCGCCGGACGGACCCGCTGGGACCGGGTCGTCGTCACCGGCAGCGCGCTCGCCACGCTGGGCTGGGGCGCCGTCCTCGCCGGTCTGCTCCAGGGAGTGCCGCTGCGCGCCGACGGGCACGTCGCCGGGATCAGCCACCTCCTCACCCCGTTCGTCGCCGCCAGCGGGCTCGCCCTGGTCGGGCTGGTAGCCGTACACGGGGCGGTTTTCCTCGCCCTGCGACTGCCGGCCGGGGCCGGCGAACGCCACCACCGACTGGCCCGCCGCCTGATCCCCGCCGCGCTGGTCGCGGTCGGCGCGGCCACCGTGCTGGGCCTGCTCTCCCACCGGGTACGCGAAACCACCCAGCAACCGGTCGCCGCGCTGCTCCTGCCACTGCTGCTCACCCTGGCGCTGGTCGCCGTCAACGGTGCGCTCACCCGGCACCGGGTCGGCCTCGCCTTCGTCGCCAGCTCCACCGCGCTCGCCCTGCCGGTGCTGCTGGTCGCGGCAAGCACCTGGCCCTACGCACTGGTCTCCAGCGTCGACCCGGCGGCGAGCCTGACTGTGATCGACGCCGCTGCCAGCACACCCACCCTGCGGCTGTTGAGCTGGCTGCTGATTCCGCTGCTGCCAGCCCTATTAGGCTTTCAGGCAATGAACTGGTGGGCGTTCCGCGGACGGATCGACGACCGGGCGCCGGTGTACTGGTGAGCCGACGCCGCCCCTTCGATCCACGGCTGCTGCGCCGGGTCCCCTCGACCCGGCGCCAGGTCGCCGTGCTCGGCGGGCTCGGCGTCCTCGCCGCCGGGCTCGTCATCGCCCAGGCGACCACCCTCGCCGACCTGCTCGCCACCGCCGCCGGTGGTCACCTCGACCGGGCCGCGCTGATCGGATTCGTCGTCGCCGTCGCCGGCCGGGCAACCGTGCTCTGGGCGCAGGGCGCGGTCTCGGCCCGGATGGCGGCCACGGTCAAGGCGGCGCTCCGCACCGACCTGCTCGACGCGGTCGGGCAACGCGGGTCCGGCTGGCTCGCTGGTCAGCAGGCCGGACGGATCGCCACCCTCGCCGGGCGCGGGCTGGACGCCCTCGACGCGTACTTCACCGGCTACCTGCCGCAGCTCGTGCTGAGCGTGACCGTGCCGCTCGCCGTACTCGCCCGGCTCACCCTCGCGGACTGGAGTTCCGCACTGATCATCGCGGCCACCCTGCCGCTCATCCCGGTCTTCGGGGCGCTGCTCGGCTGGCAGGCCCAGGCCGCCACCGAGCGGCAGTGGCGGCGACTCAGCATGCTCGGCGGGCACTTCCTGGACATGGTCGCCGGCCTGCCGACCCTGCGCGCGTTCGGCCGGGCCCGCGCCCAGGTCGACGTGGTCCGGCGGATGGCCGACGGCCACCGGGCCGCGACCATGAAAACGCTCCGGATCGCGTTCCTCTCCGGGCTGGTCCTCGAACTGGTCGCCACCCTCTCGGTGGCGCTGGTCGCGGTCCCGATCGGGCTGCGTCTGCTGCACGGCGGCCTGGCCCTGCAGACCGCACTGCTGGTGCTGCTGCTCGCCCCGGAGGCGTACCTGCCGCTGCGGACGGCTGGCAGCCGCTTCCACGCCAGCATGGAGGGCCTGACCGCGCTCGACGACGCCCTGACCGTGTTGGGAGGGGCCCCCTATACAACGGAATCCGATAACAAGGGGCCCTTGCTCACCCCGGGCGAGATCCGGTTCGAGGGGGTGGGGGTCGAGTACGAGCGCGGGGTCGCGCTGCGGGACGTGTCGCTGACCATCCGGCCCGGTGAACGAATCGCGGTGATCGGGCCGAGCGGGGCCGGCAAGAGCACACTGCTCGGCCTGCTCCTCGGCAACGTCGCCCCGACCAGCGGGCGGATCACCGTCGACGGGGTCGACCTCGCCACCGCCGACCTGGAACATTGGCGCCGGCAACTGGCCTGGGTGCCGCAACGGGCACACCTCTTCGCCGCCTCGCTGACCGACAACATCCGCCTCGGCCAACCCGACGCACCGATCGACACGGTCCGCGCGGCCGCCAGCGCCGCACTCCTCGACGACGTCCTCCGGGACCTGCCGGACGGGCTCGACACCCTGCTCGGCGAACGCGGCCACGGCCTGTCCAGCGGGCAACGACAGCGGGTCGCCCTGGCCCGCGCCTTCCTGCGGGACGCGCCGATCGTGCTCCTGGACGAACCCACCGCCCGGCTCGACGGCGGTTCCGAGGCCGCCGTACTCGCCGCCACCCGGCAGCTCGTCGCCGGCCGTACGGCCGTGCTGGTCGCCCACCGGCCGGCGCTGCTCGCCGAGGCGGACCGGGTGCTCCGGGTCGAGGACGGACGGGTGACCGAACTCACCGCCGGCCGGACGGAGGTGGCCGTATGAGCACGCGGGACAGGCAACCCCTCGGAGCCGAGCGGGTGGTGCTCCGGCTGGCGCGACCGTACCTGGGTCGGCTGGTCGGAGCCGGACTGCTCGCCGCCGGGACCGAACTCGCCGGGCTCACCCTGATGGCCACCGCCACCTGGCTGCTGATCACGGCCGCCGGGCAACCGCCGCTGGACGTACTCACCGTGGCGATCGTCGCGGTCCGGGCACTGGCGATCGGCCGGGGCGTCCTGCGCTACACCGAACGGCTCGCCGGACACGACGCCACCCTGCGCATCATCACCGACGTACGGGCCCGCGTCTTCGCCACCCTGGCCGGCCGGCGTACGACCAGCGACCAGCACACCGGCGACGCGCTGAGCCGGCTGGTCTCCGACGTGGAGGCGGTACAGGACCTGCTCCTGCGGGTCCTGGTGCCGGGCGCGGCGGCGGCTGTGGTGAGTCTGCTCGCCATCGCCGGCACCGCCGCCGTCGCACCCGCCGCGGCGCTGCCGCTCGCGGTCGGCCTGCTGCTGGCCGGGGTCGCCCTCCCCGCCGCCGCCACCGCCCTGACCCGGCGGACCGCCGACCGGGTCGCCCCGCTGCGCGGCGCGCTCGCCGTGGACGCGGTCGACCTCACCCACGGCGCCGCCGACCTGGCCGCCTTCGGTGCCACCCGGGCGGCGCTGGAACGGGCCGACGGACGGGGCCGTGAGCTCGCCGGACTGGAGCGGCGGCTCGCCGCGGCCGGTTGGGCGATCGACGGAGTCGGCGTGCTGCTCTCCGGTGCGACGAGTGCCGCCGTGGTCGTCACCGCCCTGCACGCCGGGGTCGACGGGGTCCTGGTCGGCGTACTCGCGGTCGGCACCCTGGCCGCGGTGGAGGTGACCCTCGCCCTGGTCGGCGCCGCCCGCCAGTGGACGCAGCTCCGTACGGGCCTGCGCCGGGTCGCCGTACTCCTGGCCGAGGAGCAGAACGCCGAGGAGCAGAACGCCGGGGAGCAGAACGAGGACAACCAGCCGGACGACGCCGGGTCGACCGCCGCCACCCCGCTGCCTGCCGAAGGGGTCGACTGCGCACTCGACGAGGTGACCGTCCGGTACCGAGCCGGCGCACCGGCCGCGCTCGACCGGGTGAGTCTCGAACTGCCGGCCGGCGCCCGGGTCGCCGTGGTCGGGCCGAGCGGAGCCGGCAAGAGCACCCTGATCGGCGTACTGACCGGGGCGGTACGACCGGAGAGCGGCCGGGCCACCCTCGACGGGCGGGACGTACGGACGTACCGCCCCGAGGAACTGCCCCGGATCGTCGGCGGACTGCTCGCCGAGGCGTACGTCTTCCACGCGTCGGTACGGGAGAACCTGCTGCTCGGCCGGGCCGACGCCGACGACGACGAGTTGGCCACCGCGACCGCTGCCGCCGGCCTGCTCGACTGGGTACGCCAACAGCCGGCCGGCTGGGACACCGTGGTCGGCGAGGACGGTGGTCAGCTCTCCGGTGGCCAACGGCAACGGCTGGCGCTGGCCCGTGCCCTGCTCGCCCGCCCCCGGGTGCTGGTCCTCGACGAACCCACCGAAGGGCTCGACCCGCAGAACGCCGACCGGGTGCTGGTCACCGCGACCGGCGCGGTTCCGGCCGACCATGCCGTACTCCTGGTCACCCACCGGCTGCGCGGCCTGGACCGGTACGACCAGATCCTGGTCCTCGACGGCGGGCGGGTGATCCAGCGTGGGCGGCACGAGGAGCTGCTCGGGCAGCCCGGCTGGTACCGGGAGCAGTGGCTCACCCAGGAGGCGGCCGAAGGCGACTACCTCGCCCTCTCCGCACACTGACCCGACCCTGAGACGGATCGGGGACAGACCCGGGAATCCGCCGGACCTCAGGTTGCGCCCCGGCATGGCAGGCTGGCGACATGTCCATGCTCGACGAGTCCCCGATCGACCAGCATGTGCGGCTGCTCGGGCAACGGTTGCGCGGTCCGGCCCGGCTGAAACAGGACCTGCTCACCGAGGCACGGGACAGTCTGCGGGACGCCGCCGAGGCGTACCTGGACGACGGGCTGGACCCGGTGACCGCCGAGCACCGGGCGGTGGCCGAGTTCGGTGCGGCCGGCCAGCTCGCACCGGCGTACCAGGCCGAGCTGAGCGCCGGGCAGGGACGACGGCTCGCGCTGCTGATGGCGCTCGTACCGGCCGGCATGCTGACCGCCGACCTGATGTGGTGGCAGCCGCCGGCGACGACCCCGTCGGCGACGTCGGGTTTCCTGATCCTGGTGCAGGCCCTGGACTGGGCCTCGTACGCCGCCGGTGCCCTGGCCCTGCTCGCGCTCTACCTGCTCGGACCGGGCGGCCGACGGTGGTCCGTCGCCCCGCGTACGGTCGTCCGTCCGCTCGCGATGGTCGCCCTCGTCGTCGGCGCGGCGATCTGGGCGCTCGGCGCGGTTGCCGGGGTGAACGCCGCACGGGAGTCGCCGGCCGCGCTGACCTGGCCACCGATGATCGCCGCCTGGATCCTGCTGACCGCGACCTTCGGCCTGTTGACGACGATGACGGTACGGGTCATCGGGGCGACCCGGCTCCGGCCGCTCGCCAGATGATCGACACGTACGTGTACCGCCTGGGCCGGGCGCTGCACGGCCCGTCCCGGCACAAGTCTGACCTGCTGACCGAGGTACGCCACAGCCTCACCGACACCGCTGAGGGTTTCCGGGCCGGCGGAATGGACCCGGCGGAGGCGGAGCGGCGCGCGGTCGCCGAGTTCGGCCCGGTACGGCAGCTCGCCCGGGAGTACCAGTCGGAGTTGCTGGCCGGCTCGTTGCGTTCGCTCGCGATCCGGATGGTCGTCGTCGGCGTGGTGCTGGCGGCGGTGGGCGACCTGATGTGGCGTGGCGCCCCGTGGACCGGCCCCGAGCCACCGGCGGCGTACCTGTTCCTCTCCGGAACGCTGGAGTGGCTCTGGCACGGCGTCGACCTGTTCGCCCTCGGCGCCTACCTCTGGCTGGGCTGGCAGGCGCGACGGGGCCGGTTCCCGGTTCGGCTGGCCCGGGTGACCGGGATCGGCCTCTGTGTGGCACTCGTCCTCGGCCAGCTCGTCACGATCGCGGTCTACACCTGGTCGGTGACGCTCTGGGAGGCGGCGCTGACCTGGCCACCGATGCTGGTCGGCGGGGTCGTGCTGGTTGCCGTGCACGGTTGGCTCGGGCGGTCGGCGTACGTCCACCTGGCCAGCGGGGTGAAGGGGTGACGGCCTCGGTCAGGCCGGCGCCTCGGCGGGGCCGTCGACGCCGAGGAAACGGCCGACCGTCGAACTGAGCTCCTGCCAGCTCGTCCGCTCACCAGCCAGGGCCCGGTGGCCGGCTCCGGTGAGCTGGTACGTCCGCCGCTCCCGCCCGTTCACGGTGCTCCAGGTGCTGTCCACGTAGCCGGCCCGCTCCAGTCGGCGCAGGGCGGGATAGATGGTGCCGGTGGGCAGATTGAGCGTGCCGCCACTGCGCACCTTGAGCGCCTCGATGATGGCGTAGCCGTGCAGCGAGCCTCCTTCGAGCACCGAGAGCAGGAGTGCGTCGAGATGGCCGTGCAGTGCCTGGGCCTTCATAGGTAGCAAGACTACTAATAGATGGTGCCTTCGCCAACGGGGTGCCGGCACCCGGCTCACAGAACGGCCGACTAGGGTGTGTGCGCAGAGTCACCCACCCGACAGTTCCACCCCGATCGGGTGCCGCAAACCTTGAGTGCACACACGGAGGTCAGCGTGGCCCGCCAGTCGTCCCACCGGCCCGACGCCGACGAACCCGACACCGAGTTCGACGAGAGCAGCCGGCCCACCGACACCGCGACCGAGAGCACGGCGGACGCGGCAGCCGATCCCGTCGAGGACGACCCGGACCTCGACGACGAGGGGGCGGTAGCCGAGCCGGCGAACCGTGCCCTCTGGGAAGACGTACGCATCGATCCGGTGGAGATCGCGCTCCCCTCGGGCAGCGGCTTCACCCTTCGGGCGTACCGGATGTCCAACGAGGTCACGCCGACCGAAATCGGCGAGCGGGACGACGACGACCCGTTCCACGCCCGGGCGCGCCGGGACGAGGAAGAGGAGACCGTCGTCTTCCTCGACGAGGATTTCGCCGAGAGCCTTGAGGCCGAGGACCGCGAAGAGGACCCCCGGCGAGGGCGTGCGGTCCGCGACGACGACGAGGCCGACGACGAAGACCTCGACGACCAGGCGGACGAAGCGGACGAAGAAGACGAGGATGAGGAAGCCGAAGAAGTTGCGGTCTTTCTCACTCACCGGGGCAAACTGCTGCTCTTCAAGAGCCGCGAGTCACTGGTCAGCTTCGTCCTGTCCGGAGCACCGCACGACATGACCGAACTGGACACCTGGGACGACCTGGTCGCACGGGTCCAGCCTGCGGATATCGCTCCGCTGGACGAGGACTCGTACGAGCTCGACCTGGTCGTGGAGAACCTCCGCGGCGGGCACGACACCTGGGACCCGAAGCTGCTCATCGCCGCCGGCGAGGTCGCCCGCGACCTTGCCTTCGCGCTGCGGCTCCCATCCGTACTGGATATGCTCTCGACCGGCAACAGCCTCGATGACCTGGACGAGGCGCTCCGCGCGACGGCCAACGGCGGCCTCGGCGGATTCATGGGGCGCCGCCGGTTGAAGAAAATCGGGGCACAAACCGCAAGTTTGGGTTGGCGCACGATTATCGGCAAGATCTCTGCAGCGGTGGACTGGCGCGACTGACCTCTCACCAGGGAGCATCAGTCTTTGGCACACACCACCTGTGTCTCGGGAGGAGGACGACGCCGTGGCGCTCGTGCGGGTGTACTGCGGTCTGGCCTCAGCGGATCCGTCCGCTGGACCGGCTTCGGCCGGATCCACGCTGACGTCTGCTGTGGTTGACGACGCAGGCCGGCTGCTCCACGTCGGCGAGATCGGCGACGACCCGGCTGGCTACGCCCAGCTCGGCGCGCTGCTCGTCGAACGTTCGGGCGGACTGAGCGGTGTGGCGATCGCCGCTGACAGCGACGACCATCTGGTCACCTCGCTGCTGAGCGCGGCCGGCCGTCCTCTGGCGATCGCCGACGACGACTCGGTGGACGACTTCGCCGAGCGGTTCGCCGACGACGAGTCACAGGAGGAGATGGAGGGATCGCCGGCCCAACGGCGGGCCATCGGCCTGGCCCGGGCACTCCAGGCCGGCGCCCTCTCCGCGTTCACCCTCCCGGCCCCCCGGGACCTCGCCGGTTACAAGCCCGTACTCGCGGCCCACGCGGCGCTCGCCAGCGGACGCCACTCGGCCGCCGGGGCGCTCCGCGAGGTTCTCCGCGAGCTCTACCCCGCCGCACTCCGCGCCTACCCCGACCCGGCCGACCCGGTGCCGCTCGCGGTGCTCGACGCCCTGCCCGAACCGGGCATGCTGACCGGCACCGGCGGTCGCGGTCGGGAGAGCGCGGTTGCCGTCGACGCCATCACCGCACACCTCGTCGCCGACGGCGTGGCGGAGGCGAACGAGATCTCCGAGGCGGTCACCGCGCTCCAGGTGGCGATCGCCGAGACGCCCCGCCGGGCCACCGTCAACAACAAGGCCGTCACCTCGGCCGTGGCCGAGGCCGTACGGCAGGCCGTGGCGGCGGTACGCGCCTACGACGCCGGCTGCGACGCGCTGGTGGCGACGCTCGCGGCCCGGGTCACCACCCCCGCACCACTCTCCAGTCGCCGCACCGTACGACGCGGCACCGGGGAACCAGCACCGCTGGCCGCGGGTGCGCACGGCACCGGCAGCCACGGCGTACGACCGGCGACCCAGGAGCCGGTGCCGTCAGTCGGCCGGCGCAGTCGCCCCCAGCCCGCCGCCGGCAACGGCGTACCGGCGACTCCCCAGCCGATGACCGCACCCCCGGTCGCACCGGCACCGCTCGCACCGCCGCCGATGGCCCCGCAGCCGGTCGTACCGGCGGCGTCCCTGCCCGGCCTGGGCCGGCCCGCCGCCGCTCCGGTGGCACAGCCTCAGCGTGACCTGCCCACTCCGGTCCCCGCCGCCCAGTCCACGGCGGCACAGTGGCGGGAGTCGCCGGCCAACCGGCCGGTCTCCTCGCCGCCTCCGCCGCCTCCGGGCATCACCCCGATCGTTCCGGCGCAGCGCAGCGGCAACGTGCCGCCCGCCGACGCGGGAGAACCGTTCCGGGCGACCCTGACGACCGCCGCGATCAACAGCGCCCGGAGCGAACGACGTCCGACGCCGATCGTGCCGCGTCCGAAGACCAACCGCGAGCCCGCTCCCACCACGAACGGGTTCGGGGCGACCGACCTCAGCGTGCCCGTGCCCACGCCTCGGCCGGACACCTCCACCCCGCCGCCCGGCTCCCGGGCGAACTGGCCCCTGGTCAGCCCCGGCGACGACCGGGACGAGCGTGCGGACCGCGAGCGGGCCGAACATGACCGGGCCGAACGTGACCGGGCCGAACGTGACCGGGCCGACCGGGAGCATGCGGACCGGGAGCATGCGGACCGGGAGCTGGCTGAACGGGAGCGGGGCCGTGGCGCCCTGGGCCGTGGCGAATACGGCCGGAACGAACGTGAGCGCAACGACCGGGCCGAGCTCGGCCGGGGCGAGCGGGAACTCGGCGGACGGGACCTGGCGGCGAGCGCCGAGCCGGCGTACCAGTTCGACCGGCAGTCTTCGGCCGGTCTCGACCTGCCGGCGCCGACCGGAGCCGGCGACGGCCGGGTGACGCCGCCCTGGCTCGCCGACGACCTGCCGCAGGAACCTCCGATGCTGCGGCTCGTGGAGCCGCAGCCGTTGGCCGACCGTGCCCTGCGCGACCCGGCCGGCGCGAACGCCGACCCGCGCCTGGACGGTCCGCCGCTGCGGCTCGTCGAGCCCGACGCGCCGGACCGGAACGCCCGGCCAACCCGGGCGGCGCGACGCGCCACCGAGCCGAGTGCTCCCCCGGTGGCCGAGGGCGACGGTGACCTGCTCATCTTTGCCGCCGCCCGCTCGGCCTGGTTCACCGGTCACCCGGAGGACGAGGTCGACGTCGAGTGGTCCTCGACCGCCGACACCGGTTGGCGCGCCGCAGAGCAGGCGGCCCGACCGCAGGTCGGCGACGAGACACGGGCCGGTCTGCCCCGGCGGGTGCCGCAGGCAAACCTGGTTCCCGGCTCGCCGCTACGGGACGAACGGCCACTGCGGATCGTGCGCGACGCGGCCCGGATCGCGGAGCACACCACCGGCTATTTCCGGGGTTGGCGCCGGGGCCAGGAGATCGGCGGCTTCGCCGTCGGCGGGCGCCCCGGACGCGAGGCCGCCGGTGGCTGGGACTTCAGCCGCGATCACAACGACCGTGACGACGATCGGGAGTACGAGTACCGGTCCGCCGGCTACCGCTCCTGACCTCCCGGTCGGGCGTGATCGACCTGGGATAACGTCACGTGTCCCTGGCCACACCATAAATATTTGACCGCTGTACTATCCGCTCGGCAACATACCGGCGGAACAGCAGGTGGCCGGTGGACACCATGGCGCGGAGAGGCGGCACCTGATGGCGAGACCGGCGATCGGCTCTTCCTCCCTGACCCGTCGTGGCCTCCTGGTGGCCAGCGCCTCCAGCCTCTTCCTCACCGCCTGCGGCAGCGGCGACTCCGAGGTCCAGTCCGGCCCGACCCGAGGGCCGCAGGACCTGGTGATCGGCGCCAACCTTGAGTTGACCGGCGCCGGCGCGGCCATGGGGGTGCTCCAGGAGCGGGCGTTGCGGATCACCGTCGACACCCTCAACGAAGAGGGAATCCAGGTCGGCAACGCGCGGCGCAAGATCCGACTGGTGGTCCAGGACAACGGCAGCGACCCGAAGAAGGCGGCGGAGCAGGCCGCCGAACTGGTTGAGCGCGAACAGGCGAACGCCATCATCGGCGGCACCATCGCCGAGACGTCGATGGAAATCATCAAGGTCGCCCAACAGGGCCAACTTCCGTTCATCTCCCTTGCCGCCGCCGACGAACTCGTGGTCCCGCTGACCCAGCGCGACTTCATCTACAAACTCACCCCTGACGCGACCGACGTCGCCCGCCAACTGGCCCGCCTGATCAGCTCTCAGAAGCTTCGCAAGGTCACCCTGCTGGCCGCGCCCGGGCTGCACGGAAACTCGGGCGTACGGGCCGTCACACAGTCGTTGAAGACCTCCGGCGTCCAGCTGGCCAAGACCCTGCGGCTGCCCGCCACCGGCGCCGACCTCGGTTCCATCGCCGACCGGACGGTGTCGAGCAAGGCCGACGCGGTGGTCGTCTGGGCCACCGCCCCGACCTCCGGTGCCACCGCTCGCGCACTGCGGGACGCCGGCTACCAGGGGCCGATCTTCTTCGACGCCGGGGCGGTCGCGGAGGAAACCCTCTCGGACCAGAACGCCGACGCGGTCGAGGGGGCCTTCGTGGTCCATCCGATGGCGCTGAGCGGATCGTCGCTGACCAACACGACCAGCGCGGGTCTGGCCCGCCGCGACTTCGTCTTCCGCTACATCCAGGCACACGGTTCGTTCAGCGGCTTCGCGCCGTACGCCTCGGACGCCGTCCAGCTGATCGCCGCGGCCGCCCGGCTCGCCAACAGCGTCGACCGTGGCCGTATCCGGGTGTACCTGGCCCGGCAGGTGACCGAGGGGATCGCCGGTTCGTACGCGTTCGCGCCGATCCGGCACGGCGGAATGGAGCCCGACTCGCTCGGGGTGTTCACCGTCAGCCGTGGCGAGTGGACCCGGATCTCCTGATCCTCACGCCAGGCCCCCTCGCGTCAGCCTGATTCCCGCCGATTCGGCGTCGAGCAGGCTGCCCCACCTTCGCGTACGCCCCTGTCCTGGGGCACGCTCTGGGACCGCCTGAGGCACCACACCGACCCCGTCACCGGGCGCGGCTTCTCGGTCTCTCCTGGGCGCACAGGAACCGCCCAAGCGCGGCACACGAACCGCCCTAGCGCAGCACGCGAGCCGTGCGATGGCAGCACGCCAACCGGGCACGGCGCATCGCCTGGGAGTACGAGAACCGGCTGCGCGCATGGCAACCGGCGCTGCGCATAGCAACCGCCTGGTCGGGCGCGTGGCCCTGACCAGGCGGTTGATCCGCTATTCGGCTCAGGCGGGGGCGACCGCGCGTGACCTGCGCATGGTGAGCACGTACTCCACCAGCGAGATCAGCACGTGCTTGGTCGACTCGCGGTTACGCGCGTCGCAAGCGACCACCGGAACGTCACTCGAGATGGCGAGTGCGTCCCGCACGTCCTGCGGGTCGTGGTACTGCATCCCGTCGAAGCAGTTGATGGCCACCAGGTACGGCAGCCGCCGATGCTCGAAGAAGTCGATCGCCGCGAAACAGTCGGCCAGTCGACGGGTGTCGACCAAGACGACCGCCCCGATCGCTCCCCGTACCAGCTCGTCCCACATGAACCAGAAACGTGTCTGGCCCGGGGTGCCGAACAGGTAAAGGATCAGATCCCGGTCAATCGAGATACGACCGAAGTCCATGGCGACCGTGGTGGTCGTCTTACCCGGCACCTGTCGCGTGTCATCGACGCCGACACCGGCGGACGTCATGATCGCCTCAGTGGTCAACGGCGTGATCTCCGAGACCGAGCCGACCAGCGTCGTCTTGCCGACGCCAAACCCACCGGCGATGACGATCTTCGCCGATGTCACGCGCCCGACCGTCGGGCGGTGCGACATGTCAGAGCCTGCGAAGTCCACTCAGCACCCTCTCCAGCAGTTCAGTGCCCACCGCGTCGTTAGAGTCGTCCAGGATTGTTGGTTCGTGCACCGCGACCAGGCCTTCCGCGGCCATGTCGGCGATGAGGACCCGGGCCACTCCGAGCGGCAGCTGCATCCGCGCCGCGATTTCCGCGAGCGACTGCAGCCGACCGTCACACAGCGCGGCGATGTATTGGTGCTCCCGGCCCTGGCCGCCCTTGGCGTTGCCGGCGGACCGGCCACGCGCTGTCGTCTCGACCAGTGCCTCCAGGGCGATGTCGAGCCGGGGCCGGGTCCTTCCGCGGGTGACGGCGTATGGCCTGACCAGCGCGCCAGTTGGCTCGTCGCGCTCAGCCATCGCCGTTCACCCCCTTCTCACCCTGTCCATGACCCGAGCCCGTGGAGCCCGTCGTCCCTTCGTTGCCGTCGCACCCGTTGTCGGGGTGGCCGACCGGCGGCACTCCTAGCCCAGCATCCCCGCCGCGGCCCGCGGCGCTGGCGTGAGCGCGTCTCCCACCCGGTCGACGAGCAGTGCCATTTCGTACCCGACCTGTCCCACGTCGCTGTTGCGAGCGGCGAGCACCGCGAACGACGAACCGTCCGAGATGGACATGAGGAACAGGAAGCCATTGTCCATCTCGACCACGGTCTGCAAAACCGCGCCACCCTCGAAACAACGTGCGGCGCCCTGGGTGAGGCTAACCAGACCGGAGGCGATGGCGGCGAGCTGGTCGGCTCGGTCGCGCGGAAGGTCCCGTGACGACGCGAGGAGCAGACCGTCCGCGGAGACGGCGATCGCGTGCGCGACGCCCGGCACCCGGTCGGCGAAGTTGGCAAGCAGCCAACCAAGATCCTGCGTAGATGTCATGCTTCATGCTCCTTCTGACCGCTCCCGGCCGCGGGGCCTAGGCCGGCCTGCGGGGATTGCTGACCCGGAGTCGCTTCCGGGTTGGTCGAGGGGTCCTCCGAGGGGTTGGTACGGCCGCGCTGCACCCCTCGGTGGTACGCGGACAGCAGACCACGCACCGCCTCCGGTGTCCGGCGCTGCACCGAGACGCTCGGCTTTTCTACCCCGCCGGGAACCAACTGTGCCATCGGCACCCGCTTGGGCAGACCCTTCTGAGTGGTTTCGGCGACCGGAACCGCGGTAGCCGCGGAGGCGGCGCGCCACCCGTCGTCGGCAGCCGTCTGCCAACCGCCGGGCGACCCACTCGGGCGGGTGGCGCCGTTGCCGTAACCGACCGAGCCCCCCGTTGTCTCCTCCGCCGCTCCTGCCCCACGGACCGAGCCGGCGGAAACCGGAGCGGCCATCGAGGAACCGGCAGTCGCGCCGGAAGGTCCATTCTGGACGGTACTACGGGTGGTGTCAGCCGTGACGTACCGGGCCTTGTCCACCACGTCGGCGCCGTCGCCGGCACCGTTCTCCTCGTTGACCGCCCGCCGGGTACGGAACCAGGCGGATTCCAGCTCACGGAAGATCGGCAGTTCCATGGTCTCGTCCGCGAACCGTGGCCGGGCCTCGACGGCCGCGGCCGACGGGACCGTGATCGGTGGCTCGACCGGGGGTCGAACGACCCGGGGCAGCTCGGCGGTCATGTCGAGCGCCGCAGCCAGCCGCTCCGGAACCGAGGGCGCCGGGGCCTCCCGATCGGCGGCACTGACCGGCGGCCAGGCCGGCGGGGCGCCTGCGGCCGGGGTCACGGGCGGCATCGGTGGCGCAGACACCGGCGGGCTCGACACCGGCGGGGCGGAGATCGGCGGGGCAGAGATCGGCGGCGCGGAGACCGGAGGAAGTGCCGGCGGTGCCAGTGCGGCGTTTGCCGGGCGAATCTCCGGGGTGCTCGGCATCTGCCGGGGAATGTTCGGAGCCGGGGTGTTCGTCGGCTCCGCGTCGCCACCGGACTCGGTCGCCCGTCGCTGTGGCAACGGGTCGATTCCCTGCCCGTTGGACGGGCGCGGACTGAAACCGTCGGTGCCGTTGCCGCCGGACTTCGCACCGGTCAGGTCGGACCAGGCCGGCATGCCGCGACCGGCACCGTTGCCGTTACCGAGACCGGCACCGTTACCGAGGCCGCCCCCGTTCGTGCCCAGACCGCCACCGTTGCCGAATGCGGCCGCGAGTCCGCCGCCGTTGAGAGCGGCCGGCTCGAACGGTCGACCGGTCGGGCTGAAATCCCGCTCCGGCGCGCGCTGCGCCGGTGGGACCTGGCTGACCGGGCTGCTCTCCAACGCGAGGGGCGCACCGAAGTTCGGCCGCTGCGAAGGTGGCTGCTGCGCCGGGGTGGTGTAACCGCCCGACTGCTGCGCGCGCCCGGAGAGCGCCCTGGGCACGAGCACCGAGGTGGGCATCGTGACGTCGGCGACCGTACCCCGGTCGGAGCCGGGCCGCAGTTCGACCTTGACCCCGTGCCGGGCCGCCAGTCGGGCGACCACGACCAGGCCCATCATCCGGGAGACCGCCACGTCCACCTGCGGTGGTGTGGCCAGTCGCTCGTTGAGCTCGTAGAGCTGGTCAGCGGTGATGCCGATGCCGCGGTCCTCGACGTAGAGCGACGCGCGGTCACCGACCCGCCGGGCCTCGACCATGACCTGCGAGTCGGGCGGCGAGAAGGCGGTGGCGTTGTCGAAGAGTTCGGCGACCAGGTGGACCAGGTCGTTCACGGCGTGCGCGGCGACCTCGATGTCACGGTCGACCACCCCGAACTCGATCCGGGTGTAGTGCTCGACCTCGGACTGGGCGGCCCGGAGCACGTCGATCAGCGCGGCCGGCTCCCGCTGCACACGGGTGGAGTCCGCGCCGGCGAGCACCAGCAGGTTCTCGTCGTTACGACGCATTCGGGTGGCCAGGTGGTCGAGCTGGAACAGCTCGGCCAGCCGGTCCGGGTCTTCCTCGCCACGCTCCAGCCGGTCCAGGTGACCGATCAGCCGGTCGACCAGGATCTGCGAACGGCGGGCCAGGTTGACGAACATCGTCGCGACGGAGGAACGGAGTGCGGCCTGCTCGGCGGCGGTCCGGACGGCTTCGAGGTGGACCGCGTTGAACGCCTCCGTCACCTGCCCGAACTCGTCCTTACCCCGGACCGGCAGCGGTTCGGCGATCTGGTTGGCCAGCTGGACCGGCGACATCTGGGCCGACAGCGCCGGGTCGCGCAGCCGGGCGACCGCCTGAGGCAGGCCGTACTGGGCGATCGAGAGCGCACCGTGGCGAAGTTCGCGCAGCGAGCGGGCCATCGAGCGGGCCACGATCCAGGCGAACAGGATCGCCAGCAGGAGCGTGGCGAGCAGCAGCGTGGTTTCGACGAAGACCTGCTGGCGTACGTCGTCGCGGATCTCGGTGGCGCGGGCGACCGCGTCGCCGTCGAGCTTCGCCTCGACCGTACGGATCAGCTTCGCGTTGCCGACCATCGCCGCGTCCCACTTGTCCGCGTCGAACGGGGCATCCGACATGTCGTCGTTGGTCTTGCCCCGGATGTAACCGCTGTAGTTGTCCGCCTCGCGCTGGTCGGAACCGGCCACGGTCTGCTCGTAGAACTCGGCCTCGGACCGGGTGGCGACGGACTGGAAGGACTGCAACGCCTGCTGCTGACCGGTTTCGGTGGCGATGTATTCGGTACGCAGGACCGGCGTCAGCTCGTACTGGAGGGCCCGGTGCACCACGACCCGGCGTACGGAGAGGAACTCCTTGGCCCGGGAGGTCGCGGCGGCGGCCCGCATGCGCTCGCTCAGCGCACTGTCCCCGGCGAGCTGCGAGGCCGAGTCACGGATGTCGAGCAGGTCGCTGATCAGGCCCTCGTACGACTGCGAGGCGTCGGTGAGCTTGAGTTTGCCGTTGACCACCTGGCTGCGGGTGCCGGGCAGGTCGGCGAGGCTCCGGTCGATCCGGGTCAGCAGGGCGGTGAAGTTGGCCGGCAGGCCACTCAGCTCGGCGCGCTGCTCGGAGTACGGCCCCTTGGCGTCGTCGATCCTGGGGTGCACATCGCTGTACGCCTTCTGGTACTTGTCCTTGGCCTCCCGGTCCGGCTCCGGCACGCCAAGCAGCAGTACCGCCGCGGCTCGCTCGTCCTGCAGGCCGTCGACCAGTTGGCCGGACGCCTGCGCGAGGTGGGCCAGGGTGCGCGCCCGTTCGGCGTTGTCGTACGTCCGAAGGTGGTCGATGAGTCCGGTCGTGCCGACCACGATGGTGGCGAGCGTCGGCACGATCATGATGATGCCGAGTTTGGACCAGATCGGCATGTCACGGAGCCGGCCCATTGGCCGACGGAGACGCGACAGTAAAGAGTTCGCCGTGTTCGGCTGCTTGCTCACGTCACCGCCCTCCCTTTTCGGCGCCCGTGTGTCGCTCCGGGCACCGCCCATCGACCGACCCGGACGGGTCGGACCTCCGAGATTCCATCACGACACAAGTCAAAGAGAAAGCCCAGGTTGTCCGTCGCGGACCGTGTGATGGGATGTTCATGCAATTTGCTAGCAATCCGTCTGCTGGGAGTAACTCAAAGTAATGAGATCCTCTGTCGGAGTGGTGCTGCTCGCTGGCCCTTCAGGCTCTGGAAAGTCCTACATCGCCCGCCGCACCGGGCTTCCCGTGCTCTCCCTCGACGATTTCTACAAGGACGGTGACGACCCTACGTTGCCGCGCCGGGCCGGTCTTGTGGACTGGGAGTCACCACAGGCGTGGGACTCCGCTGCGGCCGTGGCGACGATTGCCGCGTTGGTACGGAACGGCAAGGCTGAAGTGCCGGTATACGCGATCGACGTGGACCGACGGGTGGACATACGGACATTCGATCTAGCCGGATCGCCACTCTTTATCGCCGAAGGGATTTTTGCTGCGGAGATCGTACCCGAATGCCGTCGACTGGGGTTGCTCGCCGGAGCGTACACGTTGCGCCGGCCACGCGGCGCCACCTTCTTTCGCCGTCTGGTACGCGACCTGAGTGAGCGGCGTAAGACCCCGGGGCTGCTGGTACGCCGGGGAATCGCACTGGCCCGTACCGAGCCCACGGTGCTGCGCCGACAGACCGGACTCGGCTGTCTGCCCTCCCGCGGCGGCCAGGTGATCCGGCAGGTGGCCGCGCTGCACGCCACCGCCACCACCACCGGAGCGGGCACGGGCGACACCGCCTGATCCGACGTGGGCGGCGACGGAGCCGGGGCGGGCAACCACGACTGAGGCCCCGCCACCGCGCAAGGGGGTGACTCAGGGGAGCAGTTTGGCGTACCCCGGCTTGATCACTTCGTCAATGATCGCCAGCCGCTCGTCGAACGGGATGAAGGCGCTCTTCATCGCGTTGATCGTGAACCATTGCAGTTCGGCCCAGCCGTAACCGAACGCCTCCACCAACAGAGCCATCTCCCGCGACATTGAGGTGCCGCTCATCAGCCGGTTGTCGGTGTTGACCGTGGCCCGGAACCGGAGGTCACGCAACAGCCCGATCGGGTGCTCGGCAATCGACGCGGCGGCACCGGTCTGTACGTTCGACGACGGGCAGAGCTCCAACGGGATGCGCTTGTCCCGGACGTACGCCGCGAGCCGGCCCAGCACCGGCGTCGCCCCGGTGGTGATGTCGTCGACGATCCGTACGCCGTGCCCGAGCCGGTCCGCGCCGCACCACTGGATCGCCTGCCAGATCGACGGCAGCCCGAACGCCTCACCGGCGTGGATGGTGAAGTGGAAGTTCTCCCGCTGCAGGTACTCGAAGGCGTCCAGGTGCCGGGTGGGCGGGAAGCCCGCCTCCGCACCCGCGATGTCGAAGCCCACCACCCCGCTGTCACGGAACCGGACCGCCAGCTCGGCGATCTCCTGCGACCGGGCGGCGTGCCGCATCGCGGTGAGCAGGGTGCCGATCCGGATACGCTGACCGGCCGCCGCCGCCAGGGCGGTCCCCTCCGCGAAGCCGGCGACGGTCGCCTCCACCACCTCGTCCAGGGTCAGTCCATGGTCCAGGTGCTGCTCCGGGGCGAACCGGACCTCCGCGTAGACGACCCCGTCGGCGGCCAGGTCCAGGGCGCACTCGGCGGCGACCCGACGGAGCGCGTCGGCCGTCTGCATCACCGCCACGGTGTGCGCGAACGTCTCCAGATACCGCTCCAGCGACCCGGAGTCAGCCGCGGTGACGAACCACCGACCCAGTTCCTCCGGATCCGTACTGGGCAGGGGGTGCCCGATCGCGTCGGCCAGCTCGATGATCGTCGCTGGCCGCAGTCCGCCGTCCAGGTGGTCGTGCAGCAGCGCCTTGGGTGCCTTGACGATGTCTTCGTATCCGATTGCCACCATGACCAGACCCTAGTGCTCCACCGGCCGGTGGGCAGGTGGGGCGCGGCCGGGGGCACGACCCGGCACCGCCTAGGCTGGCGAAGGTGAGTCCCGATCCGCTGCGGTTCCTGCGCTGCCCGGTCTGCGGCGAGCCGCTCACCGGGGTCGAGACCGGAGGCGCGCGGGCGCTGCGCTGTCCCCGGGGGCACAGCTTCGATCTGGCCCGCCAGGGCTACGTCAACCTGCTCGCCGGCCGCGCCCCGCACGCCGGGGACAGCCCCGAGATGGTCACCGCCCGGGAGGAGTTCCTCGGCGCGGGACACTACGACCTGGTCTCGGCCGCCCTCGTCGCGGCCGCCACCGGCAGTGCCGTCGACAGCGGTGCGGTCGACCCGAGAAGCGGCAGCGGCGACCGGCCCGACGGCGGCACGGACGCGGCGTACCCGAGGTTGGTGGTCGACGCCGGTGCCGGCACCGGCCGGCACCTCGCCGCGGTGCTGGACGCGATCCCGGACGCGGTCGGTCTGGCGCTCGACGTGTCCAAGCCGGCACTACGCCGGGCGGCCCGCGCGCACCCCCGCGCCGCCGCCGCGCTCTGCGACACCTGGCAGACCCTGCCGCTGGCCGACGCCTCCACCGCGCTGCTGCTGAACGTCTTCGCGCCGCGCAACGGCCCGGAGTTCCGGCGGGTGCTGCACCCGGACGGCCTCCTGCTGGTGGTGACGCCCGCCGCCGACCATCTCACCGAACTGGTCGAAGAACTCGACCTGCTCCGGGTCGACCCGGCGAAGTCGGACCGGGTCGCCGGCAGCCTCGGCAACGGGTTCGACCTGGTCGGGCAGAGTCGGCACACACACCGGATGCGGCTACGGCGACCGGAGGTGGCGACCCTGGTCGGCATGGGACCGAGCGCCTGGCACATCGCGGCGGCGCGACTCGCCGCCCGGATCGAGACCCTGCCGGAGCCGATCGACGTGACCGCCGCCGTCGAACTCGGCGTCTACCGCCCCCGCTGACACCTCCGTCCCCGCGCCGCGGGCGGTGGCGCGGACCCGTACCGGATCAGGTCGACAGGTCGACTTCCTCCCAGCCGGCAGGCGGGTCGTGGTACGGGCCACGGAAGATGACCGCCCACTCCAGCGCCCACCGCCGCTGCCCGATCGCGTTCGCGTCGATCATGCTCGGCCGGGCCGCGCCCAACCGCTCCAGCTCCAGGTGTCCCCAGTCAAGGCAGTAGTAGAGGTCGAGCAGGGCGGCGACCTCCACCGCGTCCCGGGGGGCGGCCAACGTACGGGACCGCCACTGGGTGAACGTCTCCCCCGCCGGCAGGTTCGGCAGCAGGTCCATCAGCCGCTCGTCGGTCGGCTCCGACGGGTCGAGGTGCTTGGTCAGCCCGAGCACCCAGGCCAGCGCGAAGACCGCGTCGTGGTGCAGCACGAACGAACGGTGGTCGCCCCGACCACCCATCACGAACTGCCACTCCGGCGGGGTGACCGACTCGACCAGGTGCGAGCCGAGCAGCCAGCTCATCCCCGCCTCGGCCGGCATACCGAAACAGCGCGCCAGGATCAGGTGCAGGACCGCCGTACGGGCCTCGATCTCGCCCGTCGGGCGCAACTCCACCTCGTCGCCCGGCTCCCACACGAGGGGGAACTGGGCCGGCGGCACCGGCAACCCCAGACGGTTGATTTCGTCGAGATTCGCGGCGCGCACGGCCCGGGGGTCGGGAGCGGGTACGGTCACAGCTACGTCCCTGCCAGTCAACAGCGGCTCTAACGCCGGATGATCCCCCTGGCCAGCGAGAATAGCGGTTCCGCCGCGACGGCACCATGCCACCCCGCCGGTCGTACCGGGGGACCTGACCGGTCAGCCGATCCGCTCGATCACCAGCGGCGGCGCCACCGGTGCGGCGTCGGCGATGGTGACCGCCACCTCGGCCGCCGTACGGGCCGCCGGAATGCGGGACGGGGCGTCGGCACGCAACTCGTAGAGGACCTCACCGGCACGTACCCGGTCTCCGGGGCGCTTGTGCAGCAGGACCCCCGCGCCCGGGCTGACCGCGTCCTCCTTGCGGGCCCGACCGGCGCCGAGTCGCCACGCGGCCACCCCGATGCCGTACGCGTCGACGGCGGCGACGTAGCCGTCCCGGTCGGCGCGGACCAGCTCGGTCTCGGCCGCCACCGGCAGCGGGGCGTCCGGGTCGCCGCCCTGTGCCCGGACCATGGCCCGCCAGGCGTCCATCGCCCGGCCGTCACGCAGCGCCGGCTCCGGGTCGACGTCGGGCAGTCCGGCCGCGTCGAGCATCTCCCGGGCCAGGGCGAGGGTCAGCCGTACGACGTCGGCCGGCCCGCCCCCAGCGAGCACCTCGACCGACTCGGTCACCTCGACCGCGTTGCCGACCGCCAGGCCGAGCGGGGTGGACATCTCGGTGAGCAGTGCGACGGTCCGTACGCCGTGCGCGGTGCCGAGGTCGACCATGGTGCGGGCCAGTTCCCGGGCGTCGTCGGTCGACTTCATGAACGCACCGCTGCCGACCTTCACGTCGAGCACCAGCGCACCGGTCCCCTCGGCGATCTTCTTACTCATGATCGAGCTCGCGATGAGCGGGATCGCCTCGACCGTGCCGGTGACGTCACGCAGCGCGTACAGCTTGCGGTCGGCCGGGGCGAGGTGGTCACCGGCGGCGCAGATCACCGCACCGGTCTCCTGGAGCTGGCCGATGAACTCGTCGTTGGTGAGCGCGGCCCGCCAACCGGGAATGGACTCCAGCTTGTCCAGGGTGCCGCCGGTGTGCCCGAGGCCCCGTCCGGAGAGCTGCGGTACGGCGGCGCCGCAGGCGGCGACCAGTGGTGTCAACGGCAGCGTGATCTTGTCGCCGACACCGCCGGTGGAGTGCTTGTCCACGGTCGGGCGGCGTACGCCGCTCAGGTCGAGCCGTTCCCCGCTGGCGATCATCGCGGCGGTCCACCGGGCGATCTCCGCCGGGCTCATGCCCCGCAGCAGGATGGCCATGGCGAGGGCGGACATCTGCTCGTCGGCGACCTGTCCCCGGGTGTACGCGTCGACCACCCAGTCGATCTGGCCGTCGCTGAGCACGCCACCGTCGCGCTTGGTCCGGATCACCTCGACCGCACTGAACGCACTCATGAGCCTTGCACCCTGCCTTTTGTCGAGAAGTTGGGATCCGGGGCGGTCGCGCGGACGGTGCGGGCGCCCCGGTTGAACGTCCACGGGCGGCCGTGCGCCGCCCGCGTACGGGGTCAGTCGGTCGCGGACCCGGGCCACCGGATGGGTATCTCCATCGGCGGCTCGCTCTCGCCGGCCCAGTAGAGGATGCCGGCGGCGTCGACCACCACCACCCGGGGCGTACGGGCGTGCCCCCAGGCGATCGCGTCGGCCGGGTCGTCCCAGCTCGGCGCCTCCTCCAGCACGCCGGTGGGTTCGTCGCCGTCGTCGCCGGCGGACCGCTCCCAGTAGCCGGTCCAGACCTGCTGACCGCCGGAGACGTCGGGGTGGACGAAGACCGTGCCCCGGCCCCGCCAGGCGGCGAGCCGTTCCGGCACCGTCGGCAGCACCGGTGGGGCGACGACCGCCTCCAGGTCGGCGACGTCGAACGCGTGCGGCAGCAGCTCGGCCATCCGCAGCGGCCGGGGTGCCGCCTCGACCAGGCACTCGGGGCCGCCCTGTTCCCAGAGCAGTTGCCGGCACCGGCCGCAGGGCATCAGCGGCTCCCCGGTGGCGTCGACGCAGGAGACCGCGACCAGTCGGCCGCCCCCGGTGGCGTGCAGCGAGGAAACCATCCCGCACTCGGCGCAGAGCGCCACGCCGTACGCGGCGTTCTCGACGTTGCAGCCGACCACCACCCGGCCGTCGTCGACCAACCCGGCCGCCCCGACCGGGAAGTTCGAGTACGGGGCGTACGCGTGGCGCATCGCCTCGGTGGCGGCCGCCCGCAGTACCGCCCAGTCGATCTCCATTGTCACGTCCCTATCCTGCCTCGCCGCTGGTCAGACCCGCTAACTGACCGGCGGGCCGGCCCCTGTCAGCCCTTGATGTAGGGCTTGCCGTCGGCGGCCGGCGCCCGGACCCGGCCGACCAGCCCGGCGACCGCCAGGATGGTGGCGAGGTACGGCAGCATCGCGAGGAAGTCGCTCGGGATGACGCTGTTGATCGCGCTCAGGTAGGTGCCGAGCTGGTCGGCGAAGCCGAAGAAGAGCGCGGCGAGCAGCGCCCCGGTCGGGCTCCACCGGCCGAAGATCAGCGCGGCCAGCGCGATGAAGCCCTTGCCGCCGATCATGTTCTTGCTGAACGTGTAGAGCGCCAGCGTGTACGAGGCACCGCCGATCCCGGCCACCATGCCGGCGAGCAGCACGTTGCGGTAGCGCAGCCGCAGCACCCGTACGCCGAGGGTGTCCGCGGCGGTGGGGTGTTCACCGACCGAGCGGGTCCGCAGCCCCCAGCGGGTCCGGAACAGTGCGAAGTGGATGACCAGCACCAGGACCAGGGCGAGGTAGAGGAAGATGTTGCTCTGGAAGATCGCCGGGCCGATCACCGGGATCTCCGACAGCAGCGGGACGGACCAGTTGCCGAAGTGCGGCGGCTGGTTGTACGTGGCCGCGTCGGTCTGCATCAGCCGCTCGTAGAGGAACCCGGTCAGGCCGACCGCGAGCAGGTTCAGCACGATGCCCATCACCACCTGGTCGACCAGGTAGCGGATGGAGAAGACGGCGAGCAGCAGGGAGATGAACGCGCCGCCGATCGCCGCCGCGACCAGCCCGACCCAGACACTGCCGGTGAGCGAGCCGAACAGGGCCCCGGCGAAGGCGCCCATCAGCAGTTGGCCCTCGATCGCCACGTTGACCACACCGGAACGCTCGCAGAGCACGCCGGCCAGCGCCCCGAAGATCAACGGGAGGGCGAGCAGGAAGGTGTTCCGGACGATGTTGACCAGCGGCATGAAGTTCTGTCCCGCCGGTGCGGCCGAGACCTGCCAGCAGAGGAAGGAGAGGACGAAGCCGACCACGCCGATGCCGATCAGCAGCGCGAACCAGCGCCGGGGCACGCCGACCAGCAGCGCCGCGCCGGCCGCCGCGCCGATCAACCCGAAGAGGATCGCTCCGACCGTACCGTTGATCTCCAGGGCGGCACCGGCCGCATCCTCGCTGAGGGTGAACCGGGCGAGTTCGCCGGTGGCGAGCGCCCCGAACAGGGCCGCCGCGAGCACACCGAAGACGAGCAGCCCGAGGCCGATGCGTCGATCACGGGTCCAGAACCCGTGGTGTACGGGGGCCAGGGCGACATCCCCCACTGCCGTCGTGGACATCGGCTACCAGCCCTTCGCCAGGCTCGTCTGCAATCTCGCGGCCCGCGCGGCGCGGAGCTGGAAGATCGCCTTAATCAGGGCGGGTGCGGCGATGAAGATGACGATCAACGCCTGCAACACGGTCACCAGTTCCAGGGAGATCCCGGCGTACGACTGCATCCGGTTGCCGCCGGCCTGCAACGCGCCGAAGAGCAGCGCGGCGAGCAGCACGCCCCAGGGTTTGACCCGGCCGAGCAGGGCGACCAGGATGCCGTCGAAGCCGATCTGCGCCACCACCAGCGGGGTGAGCGCGCTGGCCGTGGTACCGACCACCATGTTCGACCCGCCGAGTCCGGCGAGCGCTCCGGAGATCACCATGAGCAGCACGTACGTCTTGGTGACGCTGATCCCGGCGGTCCGGGCGGCGTCCGGGTTGGCTCCCACCGCACGCAGTTCGAAGCCGAACGTGGAGCGGTTGAGCAGCCAGGCCACCGCCCAGGTGGCCAGCAACGCGAGCAGGATGCCGGCGTGCACCCGCAGGTCGCCGCCGAGCAGCCGGGGCAGTTGCGCCGAGCCGTCGACCGGGCGGCTGATCGCGTCGGTCCGGTCCGGGTCGTGCACGACCTTCTGCAGGATCACCCAGGAGAGCAGGTAGACCGCCACGTAGTTGAGCATGATCGTGTTGATCACCTCGTGGGCGCCGGTGCGCGCCTTGAGGAAGCCCGGGATGAAACCCCAGATCGCGCCACCGAGCGCCCCGGCGAGCAGCGCCACGATCACGTGGATCACTGGTGGCAGCGGAATCAGGAAGCCGGCCAGCGCGGCCAGGATCACGCCGAGCGTGGCCTGCCCCTGGGCGCCGATGTTGAACAGCCCGCCGCGGAACGCCAGCGCCACCGCCAGACCGGTGAAGACCAGCGGCGCGGTGTACGTGAGCGTCTCGGAGATCGGCGCGAAGACCAGCTCCCAGCCGTTCGTGCCGTTGATCCAGCCCTGTACGGCTGCCGGGTCGACCACGGCGCCCTTGAACAGGTTGGCGTACGCCTCGCTGACCACTGCCCAGCTGGAGTTCAGCGCGTCCTGCGGTCGGGCGGTGATGTAGCTGTAGGTGTGCAGCACCTCCGGGTCGGAGATGATGATCAGGATCGCGCCGATCACCGTCGCCAGCACGATCGCCAGGATCGTCACCGTGACGGTGTTCGCCGCCCAGAGGTTCTGCAGGAAACTGCGGAGCAGGAGCGGGCCACGTCCGGGCGGGGTGGCCGGCTCGCCACCCGTACCCGGGGTGGGTGGATCCGCGTTCGCGGCCGCGGACCGCGCGGCCCGCGACTGCTCCGCCGGGTCCTTGTCCGGCGACGCGGCAGCACCATCGAACTCGCTCATGCCGCCGCCTCGCTCCGCTCGCTCATGCCGTTTCCTCGTCGCTTGGGGTGCTACCGGGAGTCGGGACCCCCGCCTCGTCGGTGATCCCGGCCATCAGCAGACCGATCTCCTCGCGCGGGGTGTCCGGTCCGACGATGCCGAGGACCCGGCCGCGGTACATCACGGCAATCCGGTCGGCCAGGCCGATGACCTCGTCCAGTTCGCTGGAGATCAGGAGTACGGCGGTGCCGATGTCCCGTTCACGCACGATCCGCTGGTGGATGAACTCGATCGAGCCGACGTCGACACCCCGGGTCGGTTGCGAGGCGACAAAGAGCTTCAGCGGCCGGGACAGTTCCCGGGCCACGATGACCTTCTGCTGGTTACCGCCGGAGAGCGTCCCGACGGGCGCGTCGGCGCTCGGCGTACGGACGTCGAACTGGGTGATCCGTTCCTCGGCGGAGCGGGCGATCTCCTCGGGCCGCAGTCGCAGGCCGGTGCCGAACGGCGGCTGGTCGTAGATGTCCAGCACCAGGTTCTCGGCGACGCTGAACTCCTTGACCAACCCGTCGACGCTGCGGTCCTCGGGCACGTAGCCGACCCCGGCGCGCAGCACCTTCTTGGTCGACCAGCCGTCGATCCGCTGGCCGGCGAGGCTCACCGAGCCGGCCAGCGTCGGCCGTAGCCCCATGATCGCCTCGACCAGCTCGGTCTGGCCGTTGCCCTGCACCCCGGCGATGCCGAGCACCTCACCGGCACGGACGGTCAGGTCGATGCCGTTCACCGCCCGGTAGGCGCGGTCGTCGTCGACGACCAGCCCCTCGATCTCCAGGACCGGTTCGCCCGGCGCGGCCGGTTCCTTCTCCACGACCAGGCTGACCGTACGGCCGACCATCTGGGCGGCGAGTTCGTCCTCGCTCGCCTGCGGACTCGCCGTACCGACGGTCTTGCCACGCCGGATGACGGTGATCCGGTCGGCGATCGCCTTGACTTCCTTCAGCTTGTGCGTGATGAACACGATCGACTTGCCGGCGGCCTTGAGCGCCCGCATGACGGCGAGCAGTTCGTCGGTCTCCTGCGGGGTGAGCACCGCGGTCGGCTCGTCCAGGATCAGCAGGTCGACGTCGCGGGTGAGCGCCTTGACGATCTCGACGCGCTGCTGCACACCGACCGGCAGGTCCTCGATCACCGCGTCCGGGTCGACCTGGAGGTTGTAGCGGGCGGAGACCTCGGCCACCTCGCGGCGGGCGCGCCGCCGGTCGAGCCAGCCCGCGAGGCCGCCCCGGACCTGCTCGGCACCGAGCATGACGTTCTCGGTGACGGTGAAGACCGGCACCAACATGAAGTGCTGGTGCACCATGCCGATCCCGGCACCGATGGCGTCCGCCGGGCCCTTGATCCGCAGTGGGGCGCCGTCGACCAGGATCTCGCCCTCGTCGGGCTGGATCAGGCCGTACAGCACGTTCATCAGAGTGGACTTGCCCGCGCCGTTCTCGCCGAGCAACGCGTGGATCTCTCCTGGCTCAACCGTCAGATCGATGTGGTCGTTGGCGACCAGCTCACCGAACCGCTTGGTGATGCCGCGCAGTTCGAGTCTCAGCGCAACCTCCTGGAGTGCGGGCGATGGTGCAGCCTAGCCGCCACCGCGACGGGGCGGGAGGGTGAACGGGTCAGCGCTGTCGGCCCGTTCGGCCAACGGTCGAGCATGGTACGGCGCCGGCCTGAACGCTTGATCAGGAGCGTTCCGGCCGAAGCCTTATACGGCCGCTCCGGTGTCCAGCGGGAGAACCGCGGGCACCGGAGCGGCCGGGGCGTTGCTGTGTGCTGACGAACCGGCCGCCGGAGGTGATGTTCCCACCTTCGGCGGCCGGTCCGGCGTCACTTCGGCTGGGCCGGGGAGGTGACGGTGACGGTGCCCGCGGCGATGTCCGCCTTGAGCTTGTCGACCTCGGCCTTCAGCTCGGCCGGAACCTTGCTGTCGAAGTCGTGGTACGGGGCCAGCTCGACACCGTTGTTGGCGAGGGTGCCGGTGAAGCCCGGGTCGTGCGCGAGCTTCTCGCCCTTGGCCGCCTTCTCCACGGCGTCCCGCACGGTGTCCGGGATGTTCTTGACCACGGTGGTGATCAGAGCCGGGCAGTTCTGGGTGCTCTCGCAACCGTCGACGTCGACCCAGATCGCGTTGAACTTGCCGGCCGACGCCTGCGCGGCGGCGGTGGTGCCCTGACCGGCGCCACCGGCAACCGGCATGACGATGTCGGCGCCCTGGGCGACGAGGGTGTCGCTGACCTTCTTGCCCTCGTCCTGCTTGACGAAGTCGTTGGTGAACGACCCGTCCTGGGTGGCCTTGTTCCAGCCGAGCACCTGGACCGACTTGCCCTTGACCTTGTTGTACTGCGCCACGCCGTCGGCGAAGCCGTCCATGAAGATGGTCACCGGCGGGATCTTCATGCCGCCGTAGGTGCCGACCTTGCCAGTCTTGGTCATGCCCGCGGCGAGGTAGCCGGCCAGGAAGGCGGCCTGCGCGGTGTCGAACTGCATCGGGTAGATGTTGCTCTCCGGCAGCTTCGCGTCCACGATGCCGAACTGCTGGTCCGGGTGCGCCTTCGCGATCTTCGAGGTGGCGTCACCCATCAGCCCACCGACCGCGAGGATGAAGTCGCAGTCCTGGTTGACGTACTGGGTCAGGTTCGGCTCGTAGTCGGCCTCGGCCTTTGAGGCGACGTACTTGATCTCAATGTTGGGGTCCGCCGCCTTGGCCTCCTGGAGGCCCTTCCAGGCGGAGGTGTTGAACGACTTGTCGTCGATACCACCGACGTCGGTCACCATGCACGCGTTGTACTTCTTGGCGGCGGTACCAGTGCCGCCACTCTCGCTCGGCGCCTCGCCGCAGGCGGCCATGCCCAGCGCGAGCCCGCCTACCGCGAATACCGAAACGAACCGCATCCCACGCACTGAGCGCAAGACGTCTCCTTCCCCATGCGCACCGACTCGCGGTGGCAGCCCTTCGCCGGCCTGCACCCTGCACCCGGCGTCCCACGTTAGGACGGGAGCGTACGCCCGCGCCCACCCACCGGCCGACAATCGTGCCCGACTGTTGAGTGGCTGTTACCCTCACGTAACCCTCTCGTGGTCGAGATCACTCTCGGTGCTGGTACACCACCGACCACAACTACTTAAACGTCCCTTAAGGGGAGTTTTCCCTGCTCAGGGCAGTGCCGCTGGGTGACTAAGCCGGAACGGTTGGCCAAGTTCCGCGTTAATAACAATTTCTCAACCCACCGAGGTCGAGAGTATTCGGCTCTTGTCAGTATTCGCCGGAATGCGTTCGGTGATCGCGATGACAGCCCGTCCGATAGACACGAACGACAGGCCGACCACCGCGTACCCGGCCAGGATCGCCAGCGGCGCGGTCGCCCCGGCCCCGTCGAAGAAGGCGGTCGAGCGGAGCAGGTCGGCACCGGCCCCGACCGGCAGCCACTGGCCGACGGCGCCCCACGGCCGGGGTAGTAGTTCGGGTGCGGTGGCCACCGCACCAAGCGAGTTGCCGACCAGGAAGATCGTCACCGCGCCGAGCGCGATCCCGGGGCGGCCGAACAGCGCGGCGAGCCCGGTCATGGTCGCCGACACGGCGAGCGCGAACAGGCCGATCGCGGCGGCGTTCGCCAGGTAGCCACCGGACAGTACGCCGAGCCATCCCTGGAGCACGGCGGCACCGGCGAGGCCGGCCAGCACACCGAAGGCGAGTAGCCCGACCAGACGGGCAACCCGGCTAGCGACGAGCAGCGCGAGCAGCACTCCGGCCAGCATGCCGACCATCCCGAGCGGCAGGAATCCGGCCGCGAAGCCGGTGCCGCGCGGGTCGTCCGGGTCGGCCGGCACTACGTCGACCACCCGGACCGGACCACCTGCGGCCCGCGCCACCTCGGTGAGCAGGGCGGTGACCGTGGGACTGGCCCCGCTGGCGGTGTGCAGGGTGATCCCGTCCGGGCCGACGACAAAGGCGCCGTACACCTCGCGGTCGCGTAACGCCCGGTCGGCCTCGGCCGGATCGGTCAGGGTGCGCGGGTCGAAGGCGCCGGGCTGGGCCGCGGCCAGCCGGGCCACGAGCGCCTCGGCCGCGGTCGCCGGCCCGGCGACCGCGATCGGCAGGTCGCGCGGCGTCAGGTGCGCCGCCGGGGCCGCGAACAGGGGTACGAGCAGCGCCTGCAGGACCACCACGGCGGCGGCGGCGAGCATGGCGACGACGATCGGTGATCCGGTACGGCGGGGTGACTGGACCATCTCCCTCTCCTTAAAACGAGCATTCGTTCTCTTAAAATCAGCGTCCCATCGCCCTGTATCGTCGTCAAGAACGAATGCTCGTTTTATATTTGCCCCATGCCCCGCGTCTCCGACGAACACCTCGCCGCCCGCCGTCAGCAGATCCTCGACGCCGCACGGCGCTGCTTCCTGCGCAACGGCTTCCACAACACCTCGATGCAGGACGTGATCACCGAGGCGGACCTCTCCGTCGGCGCGGTCTACCGCTACTTCAAGAGCAAGAACGAGCTGATCACCTCGATCGCCGAATCCGTGATCGGCAGCGCGGACCAGGTCTTCGTCGAGATAGCCCAGCACGACCCACCGCTGTCCCTGGACGAGGCGCTCGACCGCGCGCTGGCCTTCGTCGACACGCAGACCGGCCCGGACGGCGTGCTCCGGATCGCCATCCAGGTCTGGGCCGAGTCGCTGCGCGATCCCGCCCTGGCCGAGTTCGTCGCGGAGAAATACACCCGCTTCCGCGGCCAGTTCGCGGTCATCGCCGAGCGCGCCCGCGACATCGGTGAGCTACCGCCGCACACCGATCCCGAGGCCACCGGTGCCGCACTGTTCGGCCTGATCCCCGGCTACTTCCTCCAACGCGTACTGACCGGCGGGCCGGACCACGCAACCTACCTCGACGGCGTACGGACACTGCTCGAAGCCACGCAACCTCGGGTTCGAACCGCCGGGGACCGGGTACCCCAGCCCTAACCTGGTCGTCCGTTGTGCCCCGCGCCGACGGGCGACTGGGGCTGATGACCCCTTGTGGTGGGGGGTGCGATGGTGCCGCCGGTGCCCCGGGAGTGTCGTCCGGGGCACCGGCGTCGCTCCCGGGCCGCCCGCCGACGACCGGCTCAGCCGCTGAGGTTGCTCAGCTTGTCGGCGATCCGGGCCATGCTCGCCCGCAGTTCCTCCGGGGTCGGCGCGGGCCGTGGTTCGGCGTGCTGGTGCACGCTCTCCAGACCCGTCTCCTCGTCGAGCATGTCCTCGTAGTCGCCGTAGAGGTCGGCATCCTCGGCCTGGACCGCGTCGTCCTCCGCGGCTATCCGCGAGGCGGCGATCTCACCACGGATCTCGTCGGCGCTCAGCCGGGGCAGCAACGGTTCGACCACCGCCATCAGCTCCTCGTCCGCCACCACCGACTCGGCCAGGGCCAGCGCCTGGGGCCGCTCGTACGGTCCGCAGACCACCGGCTCCCACTCGTCGTCGTCGCCGAGGGGGCCGAACGTGATGATCCACGGCAGGTCATGGATCGGGGACCCGTCCGGCAGTTCCAGCGTCACTAGTGCGCCCACGGAATAATCATGGGCCGCATACTGGGCGGCTCGTCAGCATTTGCCCTAATTGCCCCAAGTTGCCACCTTGGTCGGACCGTCGGCCCGGCGGTCGCCTCAGCTCAGGCAGCGACGACCGCCGGGGGCCCAGCGGTGACCCGGATCGCGAACCGGTCGACGAAAGCCGTCTGACCAGCTACATGATCTTCACGGGCACGACGCCAGCATGCCACCAAGTCGATCTTCGTCACAAGAGGCTGCGACAACTTCACTGCGCGTATTGGCAGGCGGCGATGGGAGCCAACCTCCGGCCGCGTCAGCGCGGCTCGCCCACCCGTGGCGGACCCGGCGCGGGCGGGTCGTCGGCCGCCAGGTCGATCACCCGTCCCCGGTGGCTCGTCGCCGCCAGCGCGGCACCGAAGAGCAGCAACTGGTTCAACAGATAGAGATAGACCAGCAGGCCGACGGTGCCGGCCACCGCCGTGTACGCCAGGTTCCGCTCGAACCGGATCACGTAGTAGCGACCGACCGAGTTCAGCAGGGTCACGCCGAGCGCCACCAGCAACACCGGCGAGAAGAGCCGACGCGGAGTGATCCGCAGCCGGGGCACCGCCAGCATCAGCGCCGTCGCCAACACCACGTTGATCACCAGCGCCAACACCCAACTGGTGATCGAGACCAGCACCGAATGCGAGCCGATGGCCAGCCTCAGCAGCGACTGGAGCGTGTCCACCGCACCAACCGAGATACCCAGCAGCAGGAACACACCGAGCACCACCACCAGGTCGATCAGCTGCCGGATCACCACGTACCCGGGCTGCTGGTTGAGCCGGTAGACAAGGCGCTGCGAGGACCGGATCGCCTCCACCCAACCGATGCCCGTGATCACCAGCAGGACCAGGCCGATGATGCCGACCCGCCGGGACCCCTGCTGGATCTGCTCCGGATCCAGGAACGGCAGGTTCTGCCGGAAGAAGTGCGCGGTTCCCTCGTTGACCCGCTGGCTCTCGCCCAGCACCGCACCGAAGATCCAGTACGCCACCAGGCCGAGCGCGAACACCGCGAAGAACCCGTAGTACGCGATGCCGGCGGCGAGCCGCCCGCCCAACACCTCGACGTAACGCCCGACCGCCCGGCAGAAATGGTCGAACACCGGCGACCGGCCACGCCAGACCCGCACCCGCCGCTCGGCGCGTCCCACCACCCGATCCAGGAGGTTCACGCCGTCATCCTCGCCGATCCGCGCCGATTCGGCGCGCCGACCACGCGCGGGCACCCAGGCACGGCGTACGAAACCCGGCTCAACCGCCCAGCAGATAGTCCCGACGCGGCTGCCAACGCGCCTCACCACTGTGCGAGAAGAGGGTGAACCCGGCCACCTCGATGCGCGCCTCGAAACCCGCCAGGTCCTCGTACACCCGGTCCAGCGCAGTCGGGTCGACGTCGTGCGCCACCGTCACGTGCGGGTGGTACGGAAACCGGGTCTCCCGGCGCAGGCCGGGCGCGGCGTTGATGGCCTCGGCCAACAGTTCGCACTCGCTGATCCCCGCCGCCACCGCCACGAAGACCACCTCCGTGATCGGCCGGAACGTGCCCGTTCCCCGCAGGTGCAGGGTGTACGGCGGATGGTCGGCGGCCACCTTCTCCAGGTGGGCCTCCACCGCCGGCAGGTACTCCGGGGCGATCTCGGTCGGCCCGAGCAGGGTCAGGTGCGCGGGCACGTACGCCGCCTGCGGGTCACCCGCCTCGGCCCGACGCCGGGTGAGCAACCCACCCCACGGTTCCGGGATGTCCACCGCGACCCCGATCCGGGTCGGGCTGCTCTCGGTCTGCTGCGACCCGTCCGTACGAACCATGCTCCGCTCCCACGCCGCCGGCGACGGACGCCGGCCGCCCCTCATCCTCGCCGGTTCGTCCCCGGTCGGATCCCGCCGGACCGCCGGCCGGCGACCCGCCGCCCACGGCCGGTGCTGCCCGACCGCAGGCCAGTAGTGCCGGCCCGCCGACTAGTCACGCCGGGCCGCGGGCAGGAAGCCGATCCGGTCGTACGCCGCAGCCAGGGTGGTCGAGGCGACCGCCCGGGCCTTCTCCGCGCCGATCGCCAGCAGCTTGTCCAGCTGTGCCGGATCGTCGAGGTACGCCCGGGTCCGTTCCTGGATCGGCGTGACGAACTCGGTCACCACCGCGGCCAGGTCCTTCTTCAGGTCCCCGTACCCCTTGCCCTCGTACGCCTCGACCAGCTCGTCGATGCTGCGGGCGGTGAGCGCCGCGTAGATGGTGAGCAGGTTCGAGACGCCGGGCTTGGCGGCCTGGTCGAAGGTGACCTCCCGACCGGTGTCGGTGACCGCCGACCTGATCTTCTTCGCCGACCGGGCCGGGTCGTCCAGCAGCTCGATCAGACCAGCCGGCGACGACGCCGACTTGGACATCTTCGCGCTCGGGTCCTGCAGGTCGACGATCTTGGCGGTGTCCCGCACGATGTACGGCGCCGGGACGGTGAAGGTGGCTCCGAAGAGGGTGTTGAACCGCTGCGCCAGATCCCGGGTCAGCTCCAGGTGCTGCCGCTGGTCCTCACCGACCGGAACCGCGTCCGCCTGGTAGAGCAGGATGTCCGCGGCCTGCAGGATCGGATAGGTGAAGAGCCCGACGCTGGACCGGTCCGCGCCCTGCTTGGCGGACTTGTCCTTGAACTGGGTCATCCGGCTGGCCTCACCGAACCCGGTGATGCAGCTCAGCACCCAGGCCAACTGGGCGTGCTCCGGCACCTGCGACTGCACGAACAGGGTGCACCGCTCCGGGTCCAGCCCGACCGCGAGCAACTGGGCCGCCGCCACCCGGGTCCGCTGACGCAGCACCACCGGATCGTGCCCGGCGGTGATCGCGTGCAGGTCGACCACGCAGTAGAACGCGTCGTGCGTCTCCTGCATCGCGACCCAGTTGCGGACCGCGCCCAGGTAGTTGCCCAGGTGGAAGGAGTCGGCGGTCGGCTGGATGCCGGAGAGCACCCGGGGTCGGGCAGGAACGTCGGACATGCCGGCAATTCTGACAGCAACCCCGGACCCACGTCATGACGGGCCTGTGCCAAGTCCCGCCGGCCACCGATTCGCTCGGGAACCCGGACGACGGGTGGGGACTCGTACCCTGAGGACCGGAAGGGCGGCAATCGGGTGCCAGACCAGCACGGCCGGGGCGGGACCTCGGCGGACAGGGCGATCGGCGAGCTGTACCACGGCTGCTACCGACGCCTGGTCACCCAGGTCTACGCGTTCACCCTCGATCTCGCCGAGGCGCAGGACGTGGTGCAGGAGGCGTTCGCCCGGGCGCTGGCCCGACCACGCGGACTGACCGACATCGACAACCCCGAGGCGTGGCTGCGTACGGTCGCGATCAACGTGGTCCGCCGCCGGTGGCGTCGCCGGCAACTGCTGGACACCATCCTCCGCCGCGACCGACCCGTACTCCGGCTGGTCGAGGCGGCCCCCGGACCGGAACGGGCCGACCTGCGCGAGGCACTCGCCGAGCTTCCGGTCGGCTACCGCGAGGTGTTGGTACTGCACTACTTCGCCGACCTGCCGGTGGACGAGGTCGCCCAGGTGCTCGGCGTGGCGGTCGGGACGGTCAAGTCGCGACTGCACCGGGGGCGGGTGGCACTCGCCGCCCGGCTCGGCGACTACCGCGACGGTGCGGAGCCGGCCGACCTCACCGACCCCGCCTCGGCCCGGGCCGCCGGCGCCGGCCCACGCCGACCCGCCGCCGACACCGGCTCCTCCCGACCCGCCACCGACACCGGCAGCACCGAGGTGACCCATGCCTGAGCCCACCTGTCCCACCCGGCTCGACGAACAACTGGCGCACGGCCGGACCGAACTGCTGGACCGGATCGAGCAGCCCCCGCTGGACCGGATCCAGCACCGGGCTCGGCGTCGCCGACGCCGGTCCCGGCACGCCACCACCGGAGCCCTGACCGCCGTGGCGGTCACCCTCACCCTCCTGGTACGGCCCTGGGCCGGCGGCGGCGATCCGGCCCCGCCGCCACCGGTCGCCGGGACCCCCACCCCGGGCCCGATCTACAGCGACGCCGGAATCACCGTCAACGGGCTCGACGGGCCGGTCGTCGACGTACCGGGCACGATCACCGACATCGAGTTCACCGACCCCGACCACGGCTACCTGCTCGCCGAGTGCGTCGACGGCGCGGCATGCCCGGCGAGCGTGGCCCGGACCGGGGACGGCGGCCTCAGCTGGCAGATCACCGAGCTCCCCGGTGCGACCCGGGGACGTACCGGGCTGGGCCTGCTCGCCTTTGCCGACGGGCGGCTGGCGGTCACCGGGGAGACGACCTACCTCTCCGCCGACGGTGGCCGTACCTGGCGGGTCGGTGGCCGGGCCAAGCCGACCCCGCCACAGCCCGGCGACCGGCTGTACCGCCAGCCGGCCACCCCGGGAGGCGACGGCTGCGACGGCACCGTCTCGATCTGGCGGCCCACGGGCCCCGCCGACCTCGGCAGCGCCGACATCGACGGGATCACCGCCTGCTGGGTGGCGTCGGACAGCACCGGCGACGGGGCCTGGTGGGTCGGCGGGACACGCGACGGTCGACCGGTCGCGGCGGTCAGCCGGGACGGGGGCGGAAGCTGGACGGAGACCTTGCTCGGACCGGCCGAGGGCCAGGCGAGGGTGCGGGTGGCGGTACTCGGCAACCAGGCGTACGCGGTCGTGTCCGACCTTGACGGCACGATCCGCCGGTTCTTCCACTCGACCGACGCGGGGCGGACCTTCGATCCGACCTCGGCCGGCCCACCGGTCGGCGGGCCGGAGCGTCTCGCCGGTGACCTGGTGCCGCTGCTCGACGGCCGGCTGCTGGTGGCCGGGGCGGACAACCGCTGGTACGTCAGCGCCGACCGGGGCGCCACGTTCCGCCGAGCCGGCGGAACCCTGCCGACGGTCGGCGGACTCGCCCGTACCGACGCGGGTTACGTCGCGTACCAGCTGTTCAGCAACGGCTGGGCGGCGTACTCGGCGGACGGCTCGACCTGGCGCAAGCTCCAGATCCGGTGAGACAGCGCTAGGCGGACGGGGGCGGCTCGGGCAGGCGGAACGCCCGCCGCTGCTCGGGCAGGTGGGCCAGGGAGATGCCGATCCGGGCCACCCGGCGGCCGTCCAGCGCGAGCACCCGCAGCACCCAGCCGGCGTCGTACCCGCCCCGGTCCGGGTCGTCGGTGTCCTGGCCGCCGTCGGCGCCCGCGTCGACCGGCGCGGGCTCGTCCTCCGGCGGCCGGACCGGGCCTCCCGAACCGGTCGGATCGGCGGGTACCCGGACCTCGTCGCCGGGTGCCGGCACCCGGCCGAGCGCGGCCATCACGAACCCGCCGACGGTCTCGTACGGGCCGTCGGGCAGGGCGAACCCGGCCCGGTCGGCGAAGTCGGCCAGGTTGAGCCGGCCGTCGACCACCGCCGGCAGCCCGGCGCCGACCGGTTCGGGGGCGGCGTCGTACTCGTCGTGGATCTCGCCGACCAGCTCCTCGATCAGGTCCTCCAGGGTGACGATGCCGGCGGTGCCGCCGTACTCGTCCACCACCACGGCGAGGTGCTGCCGCTCCCGGCGCATCTCGGTCAGCGCGGCGAGCACCCGCTTGCTTCCGGGCAACTGCTTGACCTCCCGGGTCAGGTCCCGGATGGTGGCCCGGCCGTCGTGCTGGGGCCGGAGCAGCACGTCGCGCAGGTGCACGAAACCGATCACGTCGTCGTGCGGCAGGTCGACCACCGGGTAGCGGGTGTGGGTTTCCGCCCGGACCAGCTGGCCCGCCTCGTCGAGGGTGAGGCGGGCGTTGAGGAACACCACGTCGGTACGGGGCACCATCACCTCGCGTACCAGGCTCGCGCCGGCCACCAGCACCTCGTCGATGATCCGGCGCTCCACCGGGTCGAGCACGGTGTTCGCGGCCACCAGGTCACGCAGTTCGGACTCGCTGATCCGCTCCCGTCCGGAGGTCGGGCTCGCGCCGAGCATGGCGGTGACCAGACGGGTGGCGGCGTCGGCCGCGCGTACGACCACCCGGGCCAGCCCACGGGCGACCGGGCCGGGTTGTCGAGTAGGACGCCCCGGCGGTCTGCGCCGGGGCCCGGTACTGCCGGATACCCGCATGTCAGTGATGGTAGACACCCTCTGAGGGCAAGGTGGTGAGATGGCGGCCCAGACATGGCATGTTCGACTCTGTTGGATAATGATTGAACGTGGTGGGGCAGCGTCAACGTCACCCGGCTCCGGAGACGCCCGTAATCTGTCCCGCACGCCCCCCGGGGTCCTCGCGTGCGCGGCGCACACACCCCGGCGGGCCCAGGCAGGGAGGGCAACCACGTGAAACTGCTCGTCACTGGTGGCGCAGGCTACATCGGCAGCATCGTCACCCGGCTCCTGATCGACGCCGGACACCAGGTGGTCGTCCTGGACGACCTGCGTACCGGCCACGTCGAGGCGCTCGCCCCGGAGGCGACCTTCGTCCAGGCCCGGATTCACGACGCCGCCCAGGTGCTCACCCCGGACGCCGGCTTTGACGGGGTGCTGCACTTCGCGGCGCTGATCGCCGCCGGTGAGTCGATGACCCGGCCGGAGATCTACTGGGAGAACAACACCGTCGGCTCGCTCGCGCTGATCGACGCGGTACGGGCCGCTGGCGTACCCCGGTTCGTCTTCTCCTCCACCGCCGCCGTCTACGGCAACCCGACCGAGCTGCCGATCACCGAGAACGCGGTCAAGGCCCCGACCAACACGTACGGCGCCACCAAGCTCGCGGTCGACATGGCCCTCACCTCCGAGGCGATCGCCCACCGGCTCGGCGCCGTCTCGCTGCGCTACTTCAACGTCGCCGGCGCGTACATCCGCCCCGAACGGCAGCTCGGCGAGCGGCACGACCCGGAGAGCCACCTGATCCCGATCGCGTTGGAGGTCGCCGCCGGCCGCCGGGAGAAGCTGCAGCTCTTCGGCGACGACTACCCGACCGCCGACGGCACCTGCGTACGCGACTACATCCACATCGAGGACCTGGCCCGCGCCCACCTGCTCGCGCTCGGCGCGGCGACCCCGGGCGAGCACCGGATCTACAACCTGGGCAACGGCAACGGGTTCTCCAACCGGCAGGTGGTCGAGGTGGTCCGCGAGGTGACCGGCCACCCGCTGCCGGTGGAGATGGCACCGCGCCGCGAGGGTGACCCGGCCGAACTGGTCGCCTCCTCGGACCGGGCCCGGACCGAACTCGGCTGGGTGCCGGCCAAGCCCACCCTCGCCGAGATGGTCGGCGACGCCTGGAGCTTCTACCGCCAACACATCCTTCCGGAGAAAACCGAATGAGCCAGCCCGACCAGCCCAGCGGCACCGCGGACATCCCCGCCCGCGCCACCGCCGGCTACATCTCCGAGTACGGTGAGCCACCCGCCGGCCGTTGGGCCGCCCCGGGCCGGGTGAACCTGATCGGGGAGCACACCGACTACAACGACGGCTTCGTGCTGCCGTTCGCCCTGCCGCAGCAGACCGTGGTCGCCGCCACCGGCACGGGCGAACCAGGCTGGACGGTCTGGTCGGAGCAGTCCGGCGAGCGGATCGAATTCGACCTCGACGACGTCAGCGAGCCGGGACGGGTCAAGGGCTGGGGCGCGTACGTCGCCGGCACCGTCTGGGCACTGCGCGACGCCGGGTTCGACGTACCGGGGGCGCGGATGGCGATCGCCTCCGACGTACCGCTCGGGGCCGGTCTCTCCTCCTCCGCCGCGCTGGAGTCGGCGGTGCTCACCGCCCTGGCCGACCTCGGCGGACTGGACCTGCCGGTGGACGACCGGCCCGGGCTGGCGCAACGGGCGGAGAACCGCTACGTCGGCATCCCCTCCGGGATCATGGACCAGTCGGCGTCGATCCGTTGCCAGGGCGGGCACGCGCTCTTCCTCGACTGCCGCACCCTCGCGGTCGAGCAGATCCCGTTCGACCTCGACTCGGCCGGACTGACCATCCTGGTGGTGGACAGCCGTGCGCCGCACCAGCACGTGACCGGCGAGTACCGGGCCCGCCGCGCGGCGTGCGAGGAGGGGGCGCGCTCGCTCGGCGTACCGGCGCTGCGGGACGTGCCAATCGACGAACTGGACGCCGCCCTGGCCCGGCTCGACGACCCGATGATCCAGCGGCGGGTACGGCACATCGTCACCGAGAACCAGCGGGTGTTGGACACGGTCGAGCTGCTGCGCGCCGGTCGGGTACGCGAGATCGGCCCGCTCCTGACCGCCTCGCACGTCTCCATGCGGGACGACTTCGAGATCACGGTGGCGGAGGTGGACGTCGCGGTCGAGGCGGCGCTCGCCGCCGGGGCGTACGGCGCCCGGATGACCGGCGGCGGCTTCGGCGGCTGCGTACTGGCCCTGGTCGACACCGAGCGGGTGGAGGCGGTCGCGACCGCCGTCGCGGACGCGTACGCCGAGCGGGGCTTCACCGCCCCGCACTCATGGCCGGTGCTCCCCACCCCCGGCGCCCACCGCCTCCCCTGAGGGGTAAGGAAGGGCCCCCTCCTATCGTTTCTCGTATAGGAAGGGGCCCTTCTTAACGTGGGTCAGTTGGTGTCGACGATCATTCCGGCGGCGACCGTACGGTTGGTGGTTTCGTCGATCAGGATGAAACCGCCGGTGGTGCGGTTGCGCCGGTACTCGTCGGCGAGGAGCGGGACGGTCGTACGCAGGCGGACGCGGCCGATCTCGTTGAGTCCGAGTTCGGTGGCGGTCTCGTCGCGGTGCAGCGAGTTCACGTCGAGTCGGTAGTGCAGTCCGCGTACGACCGTCCGGGCCGACCGGGTGGTGTGCTTGATGGCGTACTTGCCGCCGGGGCGCAGTGGTTGGCTCTCGTCCATCCAGCAGATCATGGCTTCGATGTCCTGGGCGACCGCTGGGGCGTTGTTCGGCCGGCAGATCAGGTCGCCCCGGGAGATGTCGATCTCGTCGGTCAGCCGGACCGTGACCGACATCGGTGGGAACGCCTCGGCGACCGGGCCGTCCGCGGTCTCGATGCCGGCGATGCGGGAGGTGAATCCGGACGGGAGCACCATGACCTCGTCGCCGGGCTTGAGTACGCCGGAGGCGACCTGTCCGGCGTAGCCCCGGTAGTCGGTGACCGTGGTCGACTGCGGTCGGATCACGTACTGCACCGGGAAACGTACGTCGACCAGGTTCCGGTCCGAGGCGATGTGTACCCGTTCGAGGTGGTGCAGCAGCGACGGGCCCTCGTACCAGGGGGTGTGTTCGGAGCGGGTGACGATGTTGTCGCCGTGCAGGGCGGAGATCGGCACCACGGTCAGGTCCGGTACCTCGAGTTTCGCGGCGAACGCGGTGAACTCGTCGGAGATTCGCTCGAACACGTCCTGCGACCAGTCGACCAGGTCCATCTTGTTCACGCAGAGGACCAGGTGCGGCACCCGTAACAGGGAGCAGAGGAACGCGTGTCGCCGGGACTGTTCGACGAGTCCTTTTCTGGCGTCGACCAGGATCAGGGCCAGGTCGGCGGTGGAGGCGCCGGTGACCATGTTCCGGGTGTACTGGATGTGCCCGGGGGTGTCGGCGATGATGAACTTCCGCCTCGGGGTGGCGAAGTACCGGTGCGCCACGTCGATCGTGATGCCCTGCTCACGCTCGGCCCGTAGTCCGTCGGTCAGCAACGCCAGGTTGGTGTATTCGTCGCCACGGGCCGCGGACACCGCCTCCACCGCCGCCAACTGGTCGGTGAACAGCGACTTCGTGTCGTAGAGCAGCCGGCCGATCAGGGTCGACTTGCCGTCGTCGACGCTGCCCGCGGTGGCGAACCGTAACAGGTCCATCGCCCGCCCCTCGGGCGCCGCGCCCTCGGCCACCGGAAACGCGGTCGTGCTCATCAGAAGTAGCCTTCCCGTTTGCGGTCTTCCATGGCGGCCTCGCTGACCCGGTCGTCGCCCCGGGTCGCCCCACGCTCGGTGATCCGGGTCGCGGCGACCTCCTCGATGACCAGCTCCACCGTGTCGGCGTCGGAGCGGACCGCCGCCGTGCACGACGCGTCGCCGACCGTGCGGTAACGCACCTGCGCCTTGAACGGTTCCTCCGCGCCTCTCGGCCGGATGAACTCGTTCACCGCGTACAGCATCCCGTCCCGCTCGACCACCAACCGCTCGTGGGCGTAGTAGATCGACGGCAGCGCCAACCGCTCCCGGGCGATGTAGTGCCAGATATCCAGCTCGGTCCAGTTCGACAACGGGAACACCCGGATCGACTCACCCGGATGATGCCGACCGTTGTACAACGACCACAGCTCCGGCCGCTGGTTCTTCGGATCCCACTGACCGAAGTCGTCCCGGAAACTGAACACCCGCTCCTTGGCCCGGGCCTTCTCCTCGTCCCGCCGCGCCCCACCGAACAACGCGTCGAACCGGTACTTCTCCACCGCGGCCAGCAACACCGGCGTCTGGATCCGGTTACGCATCCCGTCCGCCGACTCCCGGACCAGACCCGCTTCCAGGGCTTCGGGCACGCTCGCGACCACAAGTTGCAGGCCGAGTTCGGCCACCCGCTGGTCCCGGTAGTCCAACACCTCGGCGAAGTTGTGTCCGGTGTCGACGTGCATCACCGGGAACGGGATCCGGGCCGGAGCGAACGCCTTCTGGGCCAACCGGAGCATCACGATCGAGTCCTTGCCACCAGAGAAGAGCAGGACCGGCCGTTCCAGTTCGGCGACCACCTCACGCATCACGAAGATGCTCTCGGCCTCCAGGGCGTCCAGATGCGACACCCGGTACGCCGCCGTGCCGCTCATCTCGCGCGCCCGCTGCATCGGCTTCTCATGGGCATTCCAGACCTTTCCGGTCGGTCAACTCCCGATATCGGGCCTAGGCTACCCGGAGGTGCCTCCGCAACGCTGCGAGCAACCCGGTAGCAAGATCTTTACGACATACCACCAGATCCGGCAACCGGGGATCAGCCCCGTTGTATTTCAGCGCAGAACCATCGATTCGGGAAGCGTGCAGCCCAGTGGCCGTCGCCACAGCCACCGGAGCCGCCGAGTCCCACTCGTACTGGCCACCGGCGTGCACGTACGCGTCGACCTCACCACTGATCACCGCCGCGATCTTCGCCCCCGCCGACCCCATCGGCACCAACTCCGCGCCAACCTCGTCGGCCAACTCGGTCAGGAACGCCGGCGGCCGGCTCCGACTCGCCGCCAACCGGATCGTCCGACCCCCCGGTGCCGTCGCGGCCAGCAACGTCATCGGCGGGTACGCCGGCGGATGGTCCGTACCGAGCACCCGGTGCTGCGCCGGCAGCGCCACCGCCCCACCGACCAACCCGTGCGCGGTCGCCGCCGTACGTGCCCAGAGCGCCACGTGCACCGCCCAGTCGGAGCGCCCCTCCTCGGAGAACTCCCGCGTCCCGTCCAACGGATCGACGATCCACACCCGGTCGGCGGCGAACCTCGGCGGCGCCGACGGCCCCAGATCGGTCGCCCAGGCCTGACGTGCCCCCTCGTCCTCCTCCGAGAGCACCGCGTCCGCCGGCCGCCAACGGGCCAACTCGGTACGGAGCAGATCGTGCGAGATCTTGTCCCCCGCCGCCTTGAGCGCGCCCGGATCCGCGTGCCCCATCTCGGCCCGCAGCTCCATCAACGCGTCCCCGGCCCGCGCCGCCAACCAGCGGGCAAACGCTCCGTCGATCACCGGTGGGGTGCCCATCAGCGGACTCCAGGGGTCGGGACGGCCTGAACCGCCGCACCACGAACGATCACTGACCGCCTCCTCAACCGACGGAATCCGCCTCCCCGGCCCTGCCGGCACCCTACCGCCGGCCCGGCCAGATCAGGCGCCGTGGTACGCGTTTTGCGTCCACTCCAGCCCCCGCAGGATCACCGACTCCACCGCGTCGGCCGCCCGGTCCACCTGAAACTCCAACTCCTTGCGCTCGGCCGCGGAGAAATCCGAGAGCACGTAGTCCGCCGGATCCTGCCGCCCCGGGGGTCGGCCGACCCCGAACCGGACCCGGACGTACTCCTTCGTCGCGAGCGACTTCGACATCGAACGCAGCCCGTTGTGGCCACCCTCGCCGCCACCACACTTCACCCGCAACTGCCCGTACGGAATGTCCAGCTCGTCGTGCACCGCGATCACCTGCGCCGGCGGCACCTTGTAGAACTGGGCCAACGCCGCCGCGGGACCACCAGAGAGATTCATGTACGTCAGCGGCTTCACCAGCACCAGCTTCGGCCCACCGAACCCGAGCCGCCCCTCGGCGACATCCGCCACCGTCCGCTTGTGCCGGCCGAACTTGCCCCCCACCCGGGCGGCCAACAGGTCGACGACCATGAACCCGACATTGTGCCGATTACCGGCGTACTCCCGACCGGGGTTACCGAGCCCGACCAGCAGCCACGGAAAGGTCTCGTCCGCCACACCCGTCTCCCCACACGCCCAGTGATATGCCAACAGGCGCCCCCGAACCGGTCGGGGGCGCCTGCGTCACAACAACTATCAGGCTTGCGCCGAAGCCTCGGCGGTCTCGCCCTCGGCACCCTCGGCGGTCTCGCCCTCGGCGGCTTCCTCGCCCTCGGCAGCCTCCTCGGCCTCCTCGGCCGGCGCCTCCTCGACAACCCCGGCGCCCTCGGCCTCGAGCTGCTCGGCGGTCGGCGCACCGGTGATCACCACGAGCACCGAGGCCGGGTCCGCCACCAGCTCCACGCCCTGCGGCAGCTTCACGTCGCCGGCGGTGATCTGCGTGCCCGCCTCCAGGCCCTCGATCGAGACCTCGATGCTCTCCGGCAGCCGGGTCGCGTCGGCACTCACCGAGAGGGTGTCGTGCTCGTGCATGACCAGCGTGTCGCGGGCCGCCTCGCCCGTGAGCTGCACCGCGATGTCGACGGTGACCTTCTCGCCCCGGCGGACCAGGAGCAGGTCGATGTGCTCGAAGGTGTCCTTGATCGGGTCACGCTGGATCGCCTTCGGCAGGGCGAGCGCCTGGGTGCCGTCGCTCACCTCGATGGCGAAGAGCTGGTTCGCGCCGCCACGACGGATCGCCGCGGCGAACTCACGCGCCGGAAGCGCGATGTGCTTGGGGGCCTCGCCGTGGCCATACAGCACGGCTGGCACCTTGCCGGCCCGACGGGTACGACGGGCACCACCCTTGCCGAACTCGGTACGGGGCTCGGCGCTGATCTTTACCTCGGACACGGGGAAACTCCTGATATCGTCGCTACGGCGGAACGTCGGCTGGCGGTGCTGGGGCGAGGGGCTCGCTGGGGCTCTGCGTGCAGAGCACTCCCCGGAGCACCGCGTCGATGACGGGCCCTCCGTGCGGCGCTTCTATCAGCGGCCCGCTGGGCACCCTCGCCGTGGCAACCGCACTATTCTACCCGAGGTCCGACGAAGCATTCAGCCGGTACCCCTGGTAATCACGCTGGCCCCGCTCCGCGGGGGCCAGCGCCCACCAGAAACGACCTCAGCTCAGTCCGCCGAAGAGCGTCGTCACCGATCCGTCGTCGAAGACCTCCCGGATCGCCCGCGCCAGCAGCGGCGCGATCGACAAGACCGTGATCTTGTCCAACTGCTTCTCCGGCGGCAACGGCAACGTATTGGTCACGATCACCTCGCTGATCCGGCTGTTCTTCAACCGCTCGATCGCCGGATCGGAAAGCAACGCGTGAGTCGACGCGACGATCACATCCGAGGCACCCGAGTCGTACAGGATGTCCGCGGCCTTACGAATCGTGCCGCCAGTGTCGATCATGTCGTCGACGACCAGGCAGACCCGGTCCTCCACGTCACCGACCACCCGGTTCGCCACCACCTGGTTCGGCTTCAGCGGATCACGGGTCTTGTGGATGAACGCCAACGGGCAACCACCCAGCCGGTCGGTCCACCGCTCCGCCACCCGGACCCGCCCCGAGTCCGGTGCGACCACCGTCATCGGCCGGCCGGCGTACTGGCGCTCGACGTACTCGGCCAGGATGTCCATCGCGAACAGGTGATCCACCGGCCCGTCGAAGAACCCCTGGATCTGCGCCGTGTGCAGGTCGACCGTGAGGATGCGGTTCGCGCCCGCCGTCTTCAGCAGGTCCGCCACCAGCCGGGCCGAGATCGGCTCCCGCCCCCGGTGCTTCTTGTCCTGCCGGGCGTACGGGTAGAACGGCAACACCACCGTGATCCGCTTCGCCGAACCGCGCTTCAACGCGTCGACCATGATCAGGGTTTCCATCACCCAGCGGTTCACGCCATGCGTCACGGACTGGACGACAAACGCGTCCGAACCACGCACCGACTCCTTGAACCGTACGAAGATCTCACCGTTGGCGAACTCGTACGAGTCGGAGGGCGTCGGCGCCACCCCCAGTACCTCGCCGATCTCCTTCGCCAACTCCGGGAAGCCCCGCCCGGAGAAGAGCATCAGGCTCTTGCGGTTTTCGGCGACGATGCTGCCCATCGGCTCGTCTGCTCCCGTTAATCGGTGGTTCCCGGCAGTGGACCAGGGACTATTCGGTTGCAGTATCTCCCTTGGCCGGACCGACGCCACCCGCATCGGTCGTCACGTGGGTTGCCTCACCCTGGCTTGCGCCGCCGACCCCCGAGGGTGCGTCCTCCGCCGCCCCGACCCGGCCACCCGCCACCCGCTCCTGAGCGCGTTCCGCGGCCTCCGCCGAGCGGGTACCAGCCCGCCGTCGGGCCACCCAACCCTCGATGTTGCGCTGCCGGCCCCGGGCCACACCGAGCGCCCCCGCCGGCACGTCCTTGTCGATCGCGCTGCCCGCCGCCACGTACGCCCCCGGGCCCACCTCGACCGGGGCCATCAGGGTGGTGTCACAGCCGACGAAGGCCGCCTCGCCGACCGTGGTGCGATGCTTGGCCACCCCGTCGTAGTTGACGAAGATCGTCGCCGCGCCGATGTTGGCCCTGGCCCCGATGGTGGCGTCACCCACGTACGACAGGTGCGGCACCTTCGCGCCGGCCCCGACCTCGGAGTTCTTCACCTCTACGAACGTACCCACCTTGGCCTGTTCGGCAAGTCGGGCGGCCGGACGCAGGTAGGCGTACGGCCCCACGCTGGCCCGGGGACCGATCTCCGCGCTGACCGCGTGGCTACGCAGTACCGTCGCGTCGGGGCCGACGCTGGTGTCGATCAGGGTCACGTCCGGCCCGACCACCGCCCCGGCGGCCACCGTCGTCGCCCCGCGCAGTTGCGTGTTCTGGTCCACCACCGCGTCCCGCTCGAGTGTGACGGTGACGTCGATCCAGGTGGTCGCCGGATCGAGCAGCGTCACCCCGGCCCGCATCCAGCCGGTGTTCACCCGGTCGCGCAGCAGCGTACGGAGACCGGCCAGTTCGACCCGGTCGTTGCAGCCGAGAGTCTCGGTGGCGTCCGGCGCCACGTGCACCACCACCGGCTCACCCGTCGCCACCAGGAGGCCGAAGACGTCGGTCAGGTACTCCTCGCCCTGGTCGTTGTCGGTGGAGAGCTTGCCGAGCGTGTCCCGCAGGCGGGACACGTCAAAGGCGTAGATACCGGCGTTGATCTCGCGGAGAGCGCGCTGGGCGGGGGTCGCGTCGCGCTCCTCGACGATCTGCTCCAGCCGTCCGGCCTCGTCACGGACGATCCGTCCCAGGCCGGTCGGGTCGGCGACCTCGGCGGCGAGCACGGTCGCCGCGGCCCCCGCCGCCTCGTGCGCCTCGACCAGCGCGGCGACGGTCTCGGGCCGGAGCAGCGGCGCGTCGCCGTTGATCACGATTACGGTGCCGGTCTGGTCGGGTGCCGCGTCGAGCGCCATGCGTACGGCGTGGCCGGTGCCACGCTGCTCGGCCTGGAGGACCGGACTGGCGTCGGGCGCCAACTCGGCGAGGTGCGCGGTGACCTGCTCGGCGCCGTGTCCGACCACGACCAGGGTGCGGTCCGCGGCGAGCGGCGCGGCCGCCGCCAGCACATGACCGAGCAGGGTACGGCCGAGCAAGGGATGCAGGACCTTGGGCAGTGCCGACTTCATCCGCTTGCCCTCGCCAGCGGCGAGAACGACGATGGTGCGGACGCGGGGCTGGGACACGAGAAGCTCCCGTCAGAGCGGTTGGCAGTCTGCGGCCCCATGCTAACCGCGCACCGGTGACCGGTCGCCGGGTTCCCCCGTACCGAACGAATCGGACTTAGAGGTACAGCTCGGCCGCCAGGGTTCGAACCTGAAATACGGGTACCAAAGACCCGGGTGTTGCCAATTACACCACGGCCGAAGGCAAAGCAGTGTCAGCCTAGCGCCTCGGCCGACCCCTGGCCGAATCGCTTTAGCGCCTCGGCCGCCAACGCCCGGTTCACGCCCTCGATCCTCCAGTAGAGTTCCCTGCTTCCTGGCACGTCAATCACCAGGCAGCCGCGATAGAGCTCGTCGGTGTTACGGCGGTTCGTCGTCGGCCGGTGGCGCTTGAGCGTAGGTGCCCGCACCCGGTCGACCGGTAGTCCGAGCACCTCGATCCACCACGACGTCGCCGCCTCCACATCCGCCGACTCGTGAATGCTGAGCCGGTAGCTCGGCGTCCGGCGGTCAACCCCGCACGCGTCGAGAAAACGCAGAAAGAGCGCCAACAGCCCCGGATCGCTGTTGGTGAACGTCAAACGGTCGTTGCGCCGCCAAGGCTTCGACTTGCTCCCCTCACACCAGTAGATGGCGGCCCCGATCAGCAACAGCTCGCGTTCGCTCAACCTGCCGAGTCGATCCACCTCCGCCGCGTGTACCGCCGCCTGCCGCTCGTCCCGCTCCCGGCGGTGCTCCGCCCAACGGGCGTCGGTCATTCGCCGCGAATGTGCCTGGCGCCGCCGCGCCCGGGGCGAGTCGGGGTCGAGCGGCAGGTGCTTGACCCACTGGTAGGCGGTCGACTTGGCGACGTCGAGTTCGGTGGCGATCTCGGTGACCGACCAGCCCTCCTCCCGCAGGCGCAGCGCGCGGGCGCGCACCTCGTCCTTGGCGTTCGGGCGCCGCGTCCAGTCGGGGGCCGGGACGCCGCGCAGCAGCTCGTACAGCCGGTCCTTGCCGATGCCCAGGCGGGCCCGGATCTGGCCCACGGAAAGGCCTTCGACGGTGCGCAGCCGTCGGGCTTCGGCGGCGAGTTCATCGGTCATGACCAGCACGTTAGGACAGACGTACGACGCGTTTCGTCAAGACCTCATAGGGAACTCCCAGAACTCACCCATGGCGACTTACGGTGCCGTAAGTTACGGTGACGTAGGCGTAACTTCGGGATCTCATCCCCCGTCCCACTCATCGAGGTGCCATGTCGACCACCCTGACCGAACCGCCCGCCGCAACCGCCGACAGAGGCCCCAAGCCGCTCACCGAAGGCAAGCAGCCGGTGGCCATCCTGATCGCCCTCTGGTCCTTCGTGATCGTGCCGTTCCTCGCCCTCATCGCCGCCGTTCCGGTGGCCTGGGGCGGCTGGCTGACCTGGACCGACCTCGCGATCGGCGGGGTGTGGTACGTGGTTTCCGGACTCGGCATCACGGTCGGCTTCCACCGCTACTTCACCCACGGCTCGTTCAAGGCCAAGCGGTGGCTACGGGTGACGCTCGCGGTGGCGGGTTCGTTCGCGGTCCAGGGCAACATCACCCAGTGGGTGGCCGACCACCGGCGTCACCACGCCTTTTCCGACGTCGAGGGCGACCCGCACTCGCCGTGGAGGTTCGGCGAGAGTGTGTGGGGCCTGACCAAGGGCCTCTTCTTCGCCCACATGGGCTGGCTGTTCCACCGCGAACTCTCCAACCGGGCGCGGTTCGCCCCGGACCTGTTGGCTGACAAGGACATCGACCGGGTGGACCGGCTCTTCCCGCTGCTGGTGAGCATCTCGCTGCTCACTCCGGCGGCCATCGGCGGCCTGGTCACCTGGTCCTGGCAGGGCGCGCTGACCGCGTTCTTCTGGGCCGGTCTGGTCCGGATCGGGCTGCTGCACCACGTGACCTGGTCGATCAACTCGGTCTGCCACGTCTACGGCGAGCGCCCGTTCGAGGTGCGCCAGGGCGACAAGGCGTCGAACTTCTGGCCGCTGGCGATCCTCTCCTTCGGTGAGAGCTGGCACAACCTGCACCACGCCGACCCGACCAGCGCCCGGCACGGGGTGCTGCGTGGCCAGGTGGACATCTCGGCGCGGGTGATCTGGGCGTTCGAGAAGGCCGGTGCGGCGTTCGACGTACGGTGGCCGAAGCCGGAACGGATCGCGGCGAAACTGGTGAAACCGGCCGTACCGCAGTGATCAGGCCGCGCCGGGGCGCGTCACGGGTGGCGCCACCTGGCAGGATGGCCGGGTGACAGAGAGCCCGAGCACGAGCGGGGGCAACGGGCGGGGGCGACCGCCGACGGCGCCGGCCAAGCCAAATTCCCGGGTACGGATGTCCGCGGCGCAGCGCCGCGAGCAACTGATCTCCATCGGGCGACAGATCTTCGCCGAGCGCGGTTTTGACGCCACCTCCATCGAGGAGGTGGCGTCCCGCGCGAAGGTCTCCAAGCCGGTGGTCTACGAGCATTTCGGTGGCAAGGAGGGCCTCTACGCGGTTGTCGTCGACCGGGAGGTCCGGGCCCTGCTCGACCGGGTGGCGGCCGCGTTGACGGCGGGTCATCCACGGGAGTTGCTGGAGCAGGCCGCGCTGGCGCTGCTCGGCTACATCGAGGAGGAGACCAGCGGTTTCCGGGTGTTGGTCCGGGAGTCGCCGGTGATGTCGGCGACGGGCAACTTCAGCAGCGTGCTCAACGACGTGGCGCACCAGGTGGAGCACATTCTGGGGGCGGAGTTCAAGAGTCGTGGCTACGACCCGAAGCTGGCCGAGTTGTACGCGCAGGCGCTGGTGGGGATGGTGGCGTTGACCGGGCGCTGGTGGCTGGAGGTACGCAAGCCGCGTAAGGAGACGGTGGCCGCGCATCTGGTCAACCTGGCCTGGCACGGGCTTTCGCATCTGGAGGCGAAGCCGACGTTGCTGACCCGCCGGGGCCGTTGACCCCGGCCCGGCTCAGGCCGGGGCGGGTGCGGTCAGCCGGCGGGGTCGGTTGATGCGGTGCGGCGGTACTCACGTTCGGCTTCGGCGCGGGCCGGTGGGCCGACCTTGTCGTAAAGGCCGGTGGCGAGCGTCACCAGGCCGAAGATCATTGACACCACGACCGTGGCCACGGAGAAGTTGAGGATGTTGGCCTCGGTCTGGAGCACGGTCAGCATGACGAGTCCGACGACGAGGAAGACCACCCCGGCGGTGAGGTTCATGAAGTGGCCGAGGTTGCCTCGTTGGGAGGCGCCGATCAGGATCACGATGCCGAAGAGCACCGATACCAGCGAGAAGGCCAGGTTGGTACGGAGTCCGAGGGCGTACACGTCGTCGCGGCCGAAGAGTGAGTTGCCGGCGGTCTCGACGAGGCCGAAGATCCCGAAGATCAGGATGTAGAGCCCGACGAGCCCGGAGAGGACCCGGTAGAGCGGGCGCGCCGGGTGGTTGATGGGGATGTGAGCCATCGACCTCTCCTCCCGTACTGGTGACGATTCTTCCGAATTGTCGCCCAGATCGGGAGGCGTTTCCGGGGAACGCGGATCAGGACCGTTCGGTACGGCCCGTCACCCGGCGCCAGCCCGCTCAGAGCACCAGGCGCCCGTCCCGCCAGGCCCGCGCCTCGTCCTCGGAGCCGACCCGGCCGTACATGCCGGCCATCAGCAGCACCAGCCCGAGGAGCATGGTCACCACGACGCCGGGGATGGTGTAGTTGAGGTAGTTGGCGTCCGTCCGGATGACCGCGAGGCCAGCCAGCGACACCACCATCAGCAGGTAGCCGATCCACTTGTTGAGCGTGGCGTCGACGTTACGGCCGATGCCGGTGCCGATCAGGACGAGCACGCCGAGCACCGCGGCGAGCGCCGAGTGGCCGAGGTTGGTCCCCTGGCCGAGCACGGTGATGGTCTGGTCCTGGGCGAACAGTTCGCTGCCGCTGGTCTCGACGAGCCCGAGGACACCGAAGATGACCAGGTAGAGGCCGGTCAGTCCGCCGATCGCGCGGTAGATCGGGCGCGCGGGGTGGTTGACGGGGTTGTGGGCCATAGTCGTAACTCTCCAACGCCGTTCCGGTGAGGGTCGTCAACGATTGTCCCGCATGCGGCGGTGTGACGCCGCACACGCCCAGCCGCGAGCCGCCCGGGCCGGGCAGCGGCGGGTCCGCCGCCCGACCGGAACCGGTCTCAGTTCCCTGGCACCTGCTCGGCGAGAGCCAGCCAGGTTTCCTCGGTCTGCTCCCGTTCGGCCCGTACCGCGCGCAGTTCGTTGTCCAGTTCGGCGACCTTCGCGTAGTCGGTGGCGTGCTCGGCCATCTGGTCGTGCAGCGCGGACTCCCGCTGGTCGAGCTTGGCGATCTGCCGCTCCAGCTTGCTCAGTTCCTTCTTGGCCACCCGTACCTCGGCGGCGCTGAGCGGGGCGGGGCCGTCGTCGGTCGCACCACGCCCGGTCTCCTGGGGCGAAGGGGCGGCCGTCGAGGCACCGGTGGTGGCGGTGCGACCCTGGCCGGCACTCGCTCGGGAGAGGTATTCGTCGATGCCACCGGGCAGGTGGACCAGCCGGCCGTCGCCGAACATGCCGTAGACCACGTCGGTGACCCGCTCGATCAGGTACCGGTCGTGGCTGGCCACGATGACCGTACCGGGCCAGGAGTCGAGCAGGTCCTCCAACGCGGCCAGGGTGTCGGTGTCCAGGTCGTTGGTGGGTTCGTCGAAGAGGAGCACGTTCGGTTCGGCGGCGAGCAGCCGCAGCATCTGCAACCGGCGGCGTTCACCACCGGAAAGATCGCCGACCGGGGTCCAGAGTCGACGGTCGTCGAAGCCGAACACCTCGGCGAGTTGGGAGGCGGCCAGTTCGCGGTCGCCGAGGACGACCCGGCGGGCCACCTCCTCGACCGCTTCCAGCACCCGCAGTTTGTTGGGGAGCTCGGAGAGTTCCTGGGAGAGGAACGCCGGGCGTACGGTCGAGCCGATGTTGACCCGTCCCGCCTCGGGTTCGCGTACCCCGGCGAGCAGGCGCAGCAGCGTGGTCTTGCCGGCCCCGTTGGCGCCGACGATGGCGATCCGGTCGCCGGGGCCGACCTGCCAGGTCAGGTTGTCCAGGATCAGCTTCGGGCCGGCCTTGAGGGTCACGTCCTCCAGGTCGTACACCTGCTTGCCGAGTCGGGAGGTGGCCAGCCGTTGCAGTGACATGGTGTCGCGCGGCGGCGGTACGTCGGCGATCAGCGCGTTGGCGGCGTCGATCCGGAACTGGGGCTTGGAGGTCCGGGCCGGCGGTCCCCGGCGCAGCCAGGCGATCTCCTTGCGGAGCAGGTTCTGCCGGCGGGCCTCGGTCGCGGCGGCGACCCGTTCCCGCTCCACCCGGGCGAGCGTCCAGGCGGCGAAGCCACCCTCGTAGGCCCGTACGGCCTGGTCGCCGACCTCCCAGGTGGTGGTGCAGACGGCGTCGAGGAACCAGCGGTCGTGGGTGACGACGACGAGCGCGCCCCGACGGTTGACCAGGTGCCGGGCGAGCCAGTCGACGCCGGCCACGTCGAGGTGGTTGGTCGGCTCGTCGAGGATGAGCAGGTCGGCGGTGCGGACCAGGAGGGCGGCGAGCGCGACCCGGCGCCGTTCGCCGCCGGACATCGGTCCGACCGGCTGGTCGAGCCCGAGGTACGGCATGCCGAGCCCGTCGAGGATGGCCCGGACTCCGGCGTCGCCGGCCCACTCGTGCTCGGCACCCATGCTCTGGTCCAGCCAGGCGGTGCCGAGCACCACGTCCCGTACGGTCGCCTCGGCGTCGAGGTTGAGGGTCTGGGGTAGCCAGGCGACCCGCAGGTCACGACGGTGCGTCACCCGCCCGTTGTCCGGTTCTTCGAGCTTGGTGAGGAGTCGGAGCAGGGTCGACTTGCCGGCCCCGTTGAGCCCGACGACACCGATCCGGTCGGCGTCGTCGAGGCCGAGGGACACGTCGGTGAGCAGTTGCCCGGCCGCGCCATAGCCCTTGGACACCCGGTCCAGGTTGACGATGTTGGCCACGAGCCCACCTTCCATGATCAAAGGCGCCCCGGGTGCCGGTCGACCGGCACGGGGGGACGCCTGGAGTAGTCCAAGCCTACGCGGGTGGCGTACCCGTCGGCCGGTCAGATCACCCGGGCGCCGGGGACGGCCCCGGTGGCGGTGCGGGCGGCCCGGCAGACGCCGGCGGCTTCCAGTTCGGCGGCGATCCGGTTGGCGCTGGGGCCGTCGGCGGCGAGGAAGACGCAGGTGGGGCCGGAGCCGGAGACCATGCCGGCGAGCGCACCGGCAGCCTCGCCGGCCTTCAGGGTGGCCGCCAGGGCCGGGCGCAGCGACAGGGCGGCGACCTGTAGGTCGTTGCCGAGGTTCTCGGCGAGTACCGCCGGGTCACGCTGGCGCAGCGCGGCGAGCAGCCCTTCGGCGGCGGTCAGTGGGGGCGGGGCGGCACCGTCGGCGCGCAGCCGGTCCAGTTCACGGAAGGCGACCGGGGTGGAGATGCCGCCGTCGGCGACCGCGACCACCCAGTGCCAGGTGGTGGGCCGGGCCAGTACGGGACTGACCGCCTCGCCGCGTCCGGTGCCGAGCGCGGTGCCGCCGTAGAGCAGGAACGGGACGTCGGAACCGAGGTCGGCGGCGATCAGGGCGAGTTGGTCGCGGGAGAGGTTGGTGCCCCAGAGGGTGTCGCAGGCGACGAGGGCGGCGGCGGCGTCGGCACTGCCGCCGGCGAGGCCGGCGGCGAGCGGGATCTGCTTGCGCAGGTGCAGCCGGGCGTGCGCGGGTACGCCGACGTGTTCGGCGAGGGCGCGGGCGGCCCGGATGACCAGGTTCTCCTCGTCCAGGGCCAGTTCGCCGGTGCCTTCGCCCTCCATGGTGAGGGTGAGGGTGTCGCCGCGTCGGGCGGTCAGCTCGTCGTGCAGCGCGATGGCGTGGTAGATGGTGTTCAGTTCGTGGTAGCCGTCCGGGCGCAGCGGGCCCACCCCGAGGTGCAGGTTGATCTTCGCCGGGACGCGTACCTTGACCGGGCCGCTCGCGCCGCGCCGGGCCCGCTCGTCGTCATCGTCCGGCCGCCATGCCTCGGTCACCGGGCACGGCCCGGGACCCGGGACACCGCCGCTGCGGCGAGGTGGTGTGGGGGCGACACGGGCCTGGTTACGAGCACGGCGACAGCCTACTCGGCACGATCCGGAGCGGGCGGGGCCGACGCGGCGATGGCGGCGAACTGCTCCACGGTGAGCGATTCGCCCCGGGCGCCGGGGTCGACACCGGCCGCGCGGAGCAGCGTTTCGGCGCGGGCCGCGCCTCCGGCCCAGCCGGCGAGCGCGGCGCGCAGGGTCTTGCGACGCTGGGCGAAGGCGGCGTCGACGACGGCGAAGACCCGTTTGCGGGGTACGTCGGCGCGGGGCGGTTCGTGGCGGGTGAAGGCGACCAGCCCGGAGTCGACGTTCGGCACCGGCCAGAAGACGTTCGGTGGGACCTTGCCGGCGCCGCGCGCGTTCGCGTACCAGGCGAGTTTGACCGACGGGATGCCGTACGTCTTGGAGCCGGGGCCGGCGACGAGCCGGTCGGCGACCTCCTTCTGCACCATGACCAGTCCGGTACGGAGGCTGGGCAGTTCGGCGAGCAGGTGCAGCACCACCGGCACGGCCACGTTGTACGGCAGGTTGGCGACCAGCGCGGTCGGTGCCGGTTGGCCCAGTTCGGCGCCGGTGATCCGAAGCGCGTCGGCGTGGTGCACGGTGAGCCGCCCGGCGGCTTCCGGGGACCGGTCGGCGACGGTCGCGGGCAGCGCGGCGGCCAGCGTCGGGTCGATCTCCACGACGTGTACGTGTCCGGCGGCGGCGAGCAGCCCCAGGGTGAGTGAGCCCAGCCCGGGGCCGACCTCCAGGGCCACGTCGGCCGGGGTGAGTTCGGCGGCGGCGACGATCCGGCGGACGGTGTTCGGGTCGTGGACGAAGTTCTGGCCCAGTTTCTTGGTCGGCGCGACGCCGAGTCGGGCGGCCAGTTCCCGGATCTCCGCCGGGCCGAGGAGTCCGGTCATGAGGCCAGAGCCTACGGGGCCGGATCGGGCCTCTGGCCGGCACGCCCGGTACGGCGGCGCACAACTCCGCTTTGACTACCAAACTGGCGAAAACATGACATGTCACCGTTGCTGACCGGCGTTCCGTACTCCACGCTGGTCACCGTGGACCGACCGAACTCGATGACGCCCCCTCCGCGTGGCTGGACGACCGCGACGCGGACCGCCGGGACCCCGTCGACCGTCGCGCCCGCGTGATGGCGGCCGGCCCGTACGACCTCGATCCGACCGACCGCCGCATCGTCGCCGCCCTCCAGGTCAACGGCCGGGCGAGTTGGACCGAGATCGCCGCACTGATCGGAACGTCGGTGACGACCGTGGCCCGCCGGGCCCAGCAGCTGATCGCCGACGGGCTGGTCCGGGTCGCCGTCGCGCCACAACCCGGGGGCGGGGCGGCCGACCTGCTGATCGTCCGGGTCCACTGCGTACCGGGCCAGCAACTTCCGACCGCGCGGGCGCTGGCGGCCCGGCCGGAGGTACGGTTCGTCGCCGTGATGACCGGGGCGCACGACCTGGTCGCCGAGGTGCTGGTCACCCCCGGGACCAGCATGCACAGTGTGCTCACCGGGGTACAGCGCATCCCCGGGGTACGTGGCACCGTCGCCGACCTGTTGCTGCACACGTACAAGTCCGACCACGAGTGGAGTCGTCGGCTGCTCGACGACGCCGCCACGCCGGCCACGCCGGCCACGCCTGGAGTGCACGACTGCCCGCCGGACCATCTGGACAAGGTGGACGAGCGGATCGTGCGCGCGCTCCGCGAGGACGGTCGGGCGAGCTTCCACGCCGTCGCCCTCGGGTTGGGGGTGAGCGAGAGCACCGTACGGCGACGGTTCGAGGCACTGTACGGCGCCGGCTGCGTACAGGTGATCACCCTGGTTCCGGCGGCGGCCCTCGGCTTCGAGGCGGAGCTGCTCTTCTGGCTCTCGGTCGCCCCGTCCCGGTTGGACGCGGTGGCCCGGGAACTCGCCGCGCTGCCCGGTGTGCGCTACGTCGCCGCGACCCTCGGCCAGGAGTCGCTGATGTGCGAGGTGATCCTGCCGACCCACGCCGACGTGCTCGACTTCACCACCCGGACACTGGCCCGGATCGACGGCGTACGGTCCTGGGCCGCCGGGGTCGAACTGCTCACCGTCAAGCGCGGCTTTGTCCTCACCCCGTGGGCGGCCCGGCGCTTCGACCACACCGAGCCCGCGCACCCGGCCCAGGACGTGGAGAGCGGTCCCAGCGGTGGCACCACCGACCTCGACGACGGCACGACTCTCCCCCGGCCCCGGTCGAGCCGTGGCATCCGGCGCGTCGGCCGGGTTCCCGCCCGCCGCCCCTGACCCGCACCCGCCGCCGCCGCCGGCCGGCGCGGGCGTGAGGGGCGTTAGGAAGGGGCCCTTCCTATACCGGAAGCGATAACAAGGGGCCCTTCCTTGTTCACCAGGGGCCGAAGACGCGGTCGCCGGTGGCGGAGATGGCGGCGCAGAGCTTGTCCAGGTCCGTACCGGTGGTCTCGGCCAGCGTACGAACGGTCAGCGGGATCAGGTACGACGCGTTCGGCCGCCCCCGGTACGGCATCGGAGTCAGGTACGGGGCGTCGGTCTCCACCAGCATCTGGTCCAGTGGCGTCACCTTGGCCGCGGCACGCAACGCACCGGCGCTGCCGAAGCTGACCGTACCGGCGAAACTCAGGACGTAACCGCGCCGTACACACTCGACCGCGAACTCCTCGTCGCCGGAGAAGCAGTGCAGCACCACGGTCCGGGGCGCCCCCTCGGAGTCGAGCACCCGCAGGACCTCGGCGTGCGCGTCCCGGTCGTGGATGATCAGCGCCTTGTCGTACCGCTTGGCGATCGCGATGTGGGCGCGGAAACTCTCCTCCTGCGCCGCCCGCCCCTCGTCGCCGGTGCGGAAGAAGTCCAGACCGGTCTCGCCGATGCCGCGCACCCGCTCCTCGCCGGCGAGGGCCTCGATCTCCCGCAACGCGCCGTCGAGGTCGGCCAGACGGGGGGCGTCGTTGGGGTGCAGGGCGACGGCGGCGAGGACGGCCGGATAGCGGCGGGCCGCCTCGGCGCCCCAGCGTGACGACGGCACGTCGACACCGACCTGGACCAGCCGGTCGACACCGGCGACCGCCGCCGCGTCGATCAGCGCGAGGACCGGGTCGACGTCGGGCCCACCGGCCTCGACGGACGCCTCGGCGGCGGGTACGCCGGGCACGCCGGCCTCGGTGACCGTGATGTCGAGGTGGGTGTGGCTGTCCAGCACGGGCAGTGGCAGCGGCTCGGGCGCGGGCGGAAACTCCCCGGCCCGGCGGGCGGCCCGCTGCTGGCGGGATTCGGTCGGCTCACTCATCCCGGTCAGCATCACACACCAGGCGGGACCTACCGCCGCGTACCCGGTGAGCTGATCGTCTCTCGGCCACCTGGACGTCCCGGTAGGCTCTTCGGCTCAACCTCGGCACGACTTTCGGTCGTTGCCTCTCTCTGTCACCTCTCGTTCACCTGGAGGGCACCGAACCCTCCTAGCGTCGCGCGCATGAGCGTCACCCCGCAAACACGGGACGTACCCGAAGCGCCGGTCGGGCTGGTGGTGACGTACGCCGGAACCACATACCCCGCCGAGGAACTGACCCGGGGCGCGGCCTACGAGTTGTTCAGCGCCAGCGAGGTGGACGGGTTCAGCCGCGACCCCCGCCCGGACGCCCGGCTGCCCTGGCACCGGTTCGTGCACGCGAGCGAGGTCACCGCCGTGTACGGGTCGCGCGCCGCCGGCGACCCGGACCTGGAACCGCCGTTGACGGCACCGCTGAACCGGGTCCGGAACTGGGACGACGTCCACCAGCTCAGCCAGACCCAGGCGGGGGCGAGCGACCCGATCCTGGCCAGTGTGCGCAACTCGGCGCTGGTCCGGCAGGGCACACCGATGGTCAAGGTGCTCTCCGCCCGCCAGTTCGCCGGGCATCTACGCGGCTGGTTGCCGTACGGCTTCTGCTACCGCGAGTACGACGTCGCCCACCTGCGTACCCCGGCCGACCTGGCACTGCTCCGTACCGATCTGGAGGCCGGGCGGGACGGGACGGATGTCGCGTACGTGCTGCGCTGGCGGGCGATCGACCCGCTCGACTACGACGTACCCGGGGGCGACCGGCACGCCGGGCTGGTGGCGATCCCGCCGCACGACCGGGTCGGGCCGCCGGTGCTGGGCACCGGGTTCACCCCGAGCGGGCGGCACCTGATCCCGGAGTTCGTCACCCGGGACATGGCCGACCTGCCGTTGTCGGCGAACGCGGCCCTGGTCGCGTACTCGCCGGCCGGCGACGAGGTGGTGCTCTACACGTACCAGCCGGAGCAGCGGGGCTGGCTGCGGATGGCCGGCCCGCGCTGGCGTCACCTGCTGGCCGCCGCGCCGGGCGTCTCACCGGACCAGGATTACGTGCCGTTCGGCGACACTCCCCGCAGCACCCAACTCGTCGGTGACTACCACGAGCAGGAGTACGAGGCGCTCGCCGACCTGCCGGGCGGTTTCCGGGTGCTGGCGATGACCCGGGCGGCGCGCTACCCGGTCGAGAATGTCCGACGCCGGGCCCGGTACGCCAACTGGCGCGGGGTGCTCTGCCTGGTGCTCGGCGAGCAGACCGGCTGGCTGCGGCTGCGGCTGTGCCGGCCGAACCCGGACAGCATCGCCACCTGCGGCGCCCAGTGTTACGAGCGCGGTGTCTACGAGTCGTGGGCGCCGGCCCAGGAGATCACCGACGACCGGATGATCGACCTGCCGTACGGCCGCTGACCCGACCGTACGGCAGGCACCCGCGCCGCCGGGCGTTCAGCCCAGCGGCTTGGCCTTGTTCAACCAGCCCGCGACCTCGCGGTAGATCGGCGCGGTCGCCGCGTAGCTGTACGGGGCGGCCGGCCGCCACCGGAAGACCTGATCGGCCCTGACCGCGGCGAGGTTGGTCCAGGTGGGGATCTTGCCGGCGGTCTCGGCGACCCCGGGGACCTCCCGCCCGTCGAAAATGATCATATCGGCGGGGTATCTGCCGACCTGCTCCCAGCTGATCTCCTCGAAGTACTCGCCCGGCTTCATCTGCCGCGACGGGGTGACGAAGGTGGCGCCGAGCGAGGCGAGGTGCTTCAGGTCGGGGTGCGCGTTCGGGTCGGCGATGTAGAGCTTGTCGGGGTCGCGGGAGATGGCCGCGATCCGGAGGCCGGGCTTGGCCGTGATCGCCGGCCTCACCTCGTTCACGGCGGCGTCGTACTCCGACCGGGCCGCCTTCACCGGGGCGGCATCCGGGTCGGCGCCGAGCTGACCGGCGAGCGTCATGAAGTTGTCGATGATCGCGGGCAGGTCCAGACCGGGCATCTTCATCCCGATCGAGGGCGCCAGCGCGTACACCTTGTCGGCGCTGCTCTCCGGGACGTACCAGAGGCTCTTGTCGTCGAAGGAGAGGTCGACCAGGAGTTCCGGGCGCAGCGCGGCGTACCGCTCCAGGTTGAACTCGCCGTAGGTCTTGCCGACCACCTCGACCTTGGTCACGTCGATGTTGCCGGCCTGGTAGTTGAGCTTGCCGTCGGTGGTGCCCAGCTCCCCGTACACCCCGGCGACCTGGAAGCCGGCGTCCCAGAGCGCGGCGGCGGCGCTGCTCTGCGCGACCACCCGGGTCGGGCGGGCGGCCAGTTCGACGGTCCTGCCCCGGCCGTCGGTGTAGCGGAACGACTGCCCCGCACCGGAGGGGCCGTCGCCGTCGACGGAGGTGGATCCGGAGTCGCCACAGGCGGCCAGGCCGAGCAGTACGCCGGTGGCGCCGACGCCCTGTAGGAAACCGCGGCGGGTCAGGAGGTGCGAGGACATGGTTCTCCAGTCGTTGATCTGTGCGGGTGTCGGGGGGTTCAGCGGATGTCGGGGGGTTCAGCGGGTGGGGGTGAGCACGCGCCGCGCCTTCGGAATGATCAGCGGGGTGCCCGACTCCGGGTCGGTGATCACCCGGCAGGGCAGGCCGAAGACCTGCTCGACCAGGTCGGCGTCGACGATGTCGGCCGGCGCCCCCTGGGCCACCACCGTGCCGTCGCGCATGGCGATGAGGTGGGTGGCGTACCGGCAGGCGTGGTTCAGGTCGTGCAGGACCGCGACCAGGGTGTGGCCCTGCTCCTCCCGGAGCCGGGCGACCAGGTCCAGCACCTCGATCTGGTGCGCGATGTCGAGGTAGGTGGTCGGCTCGTCGAGCAACAGGATCGGGGTCTGCTGGGCGAGCGCCATGGCCAACCACACCCGTTGCCGCTGCCCGCCGGAGAGTTCGTCGACGTACCGCCCGGCCAGGTCGGTGACGCTGGTCGCGGCCATCGCCCGCGCCACCGCCGTCTCGTCCCCCGGCGACCACTGGCGCAGCAGCCCCTGGTGCGGGTAGCGGCCCCGGGCGACCAGATCCTGCACGGTGATGCCGTCCGGCGCGATCGCCGTCTGCGGCAGCAACCCGAGCCGGCGGGCGACCTCCTTGGCCCGCAGTTCGTGGATCGACCGGCCGTCGAGGTGCACCGTCCCGTGCCGGGGTACGAGCAGCCGGGCCAACGCCCGCAGCAGCGTGGACTTGCCGCATCCGTTCGGTCCGACCAGGACGGTGAAGGACTGGTCCGGGATCGTCACGCTCAACGCCTCGGCGACGACTCGGTGGTCGTACGCGAGGGTGGTGTCGACGCAGCTCAGCCGCGCCGGGTCGGGCCCAGTCCGGTCAACCGAAGTCATCCGAGTCCTTTCCGCCATTGCCCGGCGAGCAGCCAGGCGAGATAGAGCCCGCCGATGCCCGCGGTCAGTACCCCGACCGGCAGGGTGACGGGGTGGAACAGGCGCTGTGCGGCGAGGTCGCCGCCGAGCAGCAGGGCCGCGCCCATGAACGCGGACGGGAGAATGTTCGGTCCGCCGCTTCGGGTGAGTCGCCGGGCCACCTGCGGTGCGGTGAGGGCGATGAACGCGATCGGTCCGGCGGCGGCGGTCGCGGTGGCGGTCAGCCCCACCCCGATCAGCATCACGCCGAGCCGGGTCCGTTCGACCGGTACGCCGAGCGCCCGCGCGGGCTCGTCGCCGAGTTCGAGCATCCGCAGGTCACGGCCGAGCAGCACGGCCAGGGGCAGCAGTACGACGAGGACGAGCGCGAGCGGTCGTACCTGCTCCCAGCCCCGACCGTCGAGGCTGCCGGTGAGCCAGAGCACCCCCTGGCGGGCGTCGGTGAACTCGGCCCGCGTGATCAGGTACGCGTTGACCGCGTCGAGCAGCGCGCCGACGGCGATGCCGATCAGGATGAGCCGGAACCCGGATCCGCCCCGCTTGCCGGCGAGCAGGTAGACCAGCATCGCGGTGAGGACCCCGCCGGCCACCGCACCGAGCGCGGTGCCCGTACCGCCGCCGCCGAGCAGCAGGATCACCACGAGTGCACCGGTGGCGGCGCCGGTGTCGAAGCCGACGACGTCCGGGCTGCCGAGCGGGTTGCGCGACATGCTCTGGAAGAGCGCACCGCCGACGCCGAGCGCCGCCCCGACGAGTACGGCGGTGAGCAGGCGCGGTAGCCGGAGTTCGTGGACGATGAAGTCGGTGGCCGGGGTGCCCTGGCCGAGCAGGGTGCGGACCACCTCCGCGACCGGGATCGGGTAGTCCCCGATGCCGAGGCTGAAGACCGCGACCACGACGATCACCGCGCCGAGCGCGGCGCAGACGATGCTGGCCCGGCGGTCCACCCGGAGTGTGATCCGCCCACCCAGGGCGCGTACCCGGCGGACCGGCGGTGGGGCGGGCGGCGCGACGGTGGTGACGCCCGTACCGCCGGGGTTCGACGCGGTCACGGTTGGGCCACCCGGGTCCGTCGGATCAACGCGACCAGCACCGGGGCACCCACGAACGCGGTGACGATGCCGACCTCGATCTCGCCGGGTCGGGCGATCACCCGGCCGATGATGTCGGCGCCGAGCAGCAGGATCGGCGCGAGCACCATCGAGTAGGGCAGGATCCAGCGTTGGTCCGGGCCGACGAGGGCGCGGGCGATGTGCGGGATGGTGAGCCCGACGAAGGCGATCGGTCCGAGCGCGGCGGTCGCCGCGCCGCAGAGCAGGGTCACCGCGAGGACACCGATTCCCCGGGTACGCCCGACGTGCGCGCCGAGGGCACGTCCGCGCTCCTCGCCGAGGGCGAGTGCGTTCAGCGGCCGGGCCAGGGCGAGCGCGCAGACCGCGCCGGCGAGCAGGAACGGGCCGACCGCGGTGAGTACCGACAGGTCCCGGCCGGCCAGGCTGCCGACCGACCAGAACCGGTATCCGTTGAAGGCGTCCGGGTCGAGCAGCACCAGTCCGGAGATGTATCCGGTCAGCGCGGCGGTGATCGCGGTACCGGCGAGGGTGAGGCGGACCGCCGTGGCGGCGCTGCGGCCCCGGGAGCCGAGCAGGTAGACGACGGTGGCGGCGAACGCGGCACCGAGCAGGGCGAACCAGACGTACCCGAGCGGGCTGGTGACGCCGAGCAGCGCGATCGCGGTGACCACCGCGGCGGCGGCGCCCGCGTTGACCCCGAGCAGCCCGGGGTCGGCGAGCGGGTTGCGGGTGAGGGCCTGCATCAGCGCGCCGGCCAGGCCGAGCGCCGCTCCGACGGCGAGGCCGAGCAGCGTACGGGGAATCCGCAGGCCGTGGACGATGTCGCCGTCGGCGGAGCCGGTGCGGTGCAGCAGTTCGTGTACGACGGTGCCGGGCGCGACCGGTTTGGCGCCGACGGCGAGGCTGAGCAGCGCCACCACGGCGACCACCGCGATCGCGAGCACCAGCCCGGAGAGCCGCCAGCCGGTCGCCGCGCGTCGGGGTGACGGCGCCTGCGGCGGCGACTCGGGCGGCGGGGCTGTCGTCGCGTGGGTGGGACGAACCTCGGTGAACACGAAGTTAGGCTAGCCTGACCTAAGCTTCGATCCGCAAGACCCCCTTCCCGCGCAAAGCTGTGGCCTGCGTCTCCTTGGTACCGTCGGCCCGCCAGACGTTCGGCGACCGGCGATGGGGAGAGTGCGGAGATGACATCGGTGGGAGAGGTCAAGGCCGGCTTGACCCGGTTCAACGACGAGGCGACCCGTCAGGCGGCGACCATCCGTTCCCTCGCGGAATCGATGGACCGGACCTCGGCGATGCTGCGCGGCCTCACCAGCGGCGCGAGCGCTGCCCAGGTCGCCGAGGCGCTGGTCCGACTCGAACAGGCGAAACAGCGACTGCACGAGGCGGCGACCCTCGCCCAGGGCGCGGTCGAGGCGACCGACAGCTACGCCGCCGGCTTCTAGCCCGGCCCCGGCCCCGTCGTCGACAGTGGACGGTCAGGAGGCTTGTAGGATTCTTGAACCGGCTGGTCAGGCCGAGTGAGACGAATGTCGACACCTCCGGGGGCAGCCAGTTGGCAGTGGAGTTCCGGCTGCTCGGGGAGGTCGAAGCCCGCGTCGCCGGTCAACCGGTCGACCTCGGTCACACCCGACAGCGCACCGTGCTCGCCGCGCTCCTGGTCGAGGCGAACCGCACGGTCCCGGTCGAACAGTTGCTGGCCCGGGTCTGGGGCGACCAACCACCGCAGCGGTCCAGGTCGGCGCTCTACAGCTACCTGTCCCGGCTACGCCGCTGCCTGGTCGAGGCCGACGGGGTCAGCATCTCCCGCCAGTCCGGCGGCTACCTGCTCACCGTCAGCCCGTCCGCGGTGGACCTGCACCACTTCCGCCACCTCGTCGGGCAGGCGCGCGCGGCCGACGACGGGCCGGCGTACACACTCCTGGAGGAGGCCCTCGGCCTCTGGCACGGCGAGGCGTTCGCCGAGTTGGACTCCCCCTGGCTGAACTCGCTGCGTGACACCCTGGCCCAGGAACGGTTCGGTGCCGAACTCGAACACGCGGACAAGGCGCTCCGGCTCGGACAACACGCCCGGGTGCTGCCCCAACTGTCGGCCCTCACCCGCCGCCATCCGCTGGACGAACGCCTCGCCGACCAGTTCATGCTCGCGTTGTACCGGTCCGGCCGCCAGGCCGACGCCCTCCTCCACTACCAGCAGACCCGGCAACTTCTCGTCGACGAACTGGGCACCGATCCCGGCCCGGCCCTCCAGGCCCGACAACGGCAGATCCTGGCCGCCGAGCCGACCCTCGAACCAGCGCCCGAAGAGACCGCACCACCGTCGACCAGGCCGCCCGTCCCCCGGCAACTACCCGCCCGTCCGCCGCTGTTCATCGGCCGGACCGACGCACTGGCCACCCTCACCGACCCGGGCGAGAACCGGACCTGGGTGATCTGCGGCACCGGCGGGGTGGGCAAGACCTGGCTGGTACTGCGGTGGGCGCACGACAACCTCTGGCGCTTCCCGGACGGGCAACTCTGGGTCAACCTGCGCGGTTTCGAACCCGCGGCAGCGGCGGTACCGCCGTCCACCGCGGTCCGCCGCATCCTCGACGCACTCGGCGTACCCGCCGGTGACCTGCCGACGGACCCGGAGACGCAGATCGGGCTCTACCGCAGCCTGGTCGCGGAGAAACGGATGCTGATCGTGCTCGACAACGCGCGCGACGCCGAACAGATCCGTCCCCTGCTACCCGGCGGTCCCGGTTGCCTGGTGCTGGTCACCACCCGCAACCAGATGCCAGGGCTGGTCGCCGAGTCCGCCGCCCGGACCCTGACCCTGGACCTGCTCACCGCCGCCGAATCCCGGGAACTGCTCGCCGGCCGGCTCGGCGTCGAACGGGTGCGCGCCGAGCCCGAGGCCGTGGAGCAGATCGTGGCCGGCTGCGCCCGGCTCTCCCTCGCACTCGCCGTGGTCGCCGCACGGGCCGCCGCCCACCCGGCCTTTCCACTGGCCAGCCTCGCCGCCGAACTGAACGACCCGGAGGGCGTACTGGACGCCTTCGACAGCGGCGACCCACTGTTGGACGTACGGGCGGCACTGTCCTGGTCGTACCGGGCGATGAGCCCAGGCGCGGGTCGGGTGTTCCGGCTCCTCGGCCTGCACCCGGGACCGGACCTCTCGGTGCCGGCGATGGCGAGCCTCGCCGGGCTGCCGGCCGGCCGGGTACGCCCACTGCTGACCGAACTCTCCCGCGCCCATCTGATCGCCGAGCAGTCGCCCGGCCGGTACGCCTGCCACGACCTGCTGCGCGCGTACGCCACCGAACTCGCCCAGGTCGACGAACCGGAGCCGGACCGTCGCCGGGCCGTCCAGCGGCTGCTGGAGCATTATCTGCACAGCGCGCACGCCGCCGCGCGACTGCTCGACCCGCACCGGGACCCGATCGACCTGGAGCCCGCAGCCGACGGTGTGGTGGTCGAGCGGCCGGAGAGCTACGAGTCGGCAATGGCCTGGCTGACCGTCGAGCATGCGGGGCTGGTGGCGACGATCGGGTCGGCCGCCGAGGCGGGATTCGACACCCGGGCGTGGCAGTTGAGCTGGTCCCTGGTCACCTATTTCGACCGGCGCGGACACTGGCACGACCGGGTCGCCAGCCAGCGGATCGCGCTCGCGGCGGCGGCGAGGCTCGGGGACCTGTCGATGCAGGCGATCTCCCACCGCGACCTGGCGCGGGCGTACACGCTGCTCAGCCATCACCAGGAAGCACACCACCACCTGCGGGCCGCCTTCGACCTGCTCGGGCGGCTCGGTGACCGGGTCGGTCAGGCCCACACGCACCTCAACCTCAGCATGGTGTACCAGCAGCAGGGCCGGATCCACGACGCGATCCGGCACGACCTGCTCTCCCTCGAGCTGTACCGGGCCGCCGGTTACCAGAGCGGCGAGGCGAACACGTTGAACAACGCCGGCTGGCACTACGCGCAGATCGGCGACCACCAGCAGGCACTGGACTTCTGCGAGAAGGCGCTGGCGCTGCACCAGGAGATCGGCAACCAGGTCGGTGTGGCGAACACCTGGGACAGCCTCGGTTTCGTGCACCACCAGACCGGCGACTTCGCACGGGCCGCCGAGTGTTTCCGACACGCCATCGACATGGCCCGGGAGCTGGGCAACCGGTACAGCGAGGCCGAGGCGTCGAACCATCTCGGTGACACCCTGGTCGCGGGCGGCGATCGGACCTCGGCGGAGCCGGCCTGGCGACGGGCATGGGAGATCCTGACCGACATCGGCCACCCGGAGGCCGACCAGGTGGCCCTCAAACTGGATCCGTCACACCGCCCCTGAGCTGCGAATTCAAGCTTTAGTCAGGGTCTGTGCCAGGCCGGTCGAGCACGCTGTGACCCAACAGCGGCTCCTCTGAAAGGGCGTGACCCATGATCAGAGAAAATCCTTCAGACAGGGCGACCGGACGAACGCTGCGCGGCATCGGTACCAGGATGCTGCTGTCCCTGGCCGTACTGGCCGGCACCATGGCACTGGCGCCGACCGCCGCGAGCGCCGGTACGACCGGTGCGGCGGTGGCGGCGGCCTCGACGTGCCGGGACAACGTGAAGACCTTCTCGCGGGGCGGCGCCACCAAGGCGTCCCGGACCATCACCCTCCGGCTCTGTGTACACCGCGACGGTGACTACCTCTGGGCGACCGCCGAGACGTTGTCCACGCCGAAGACCACCTCGGCGGACCTCTTCTACCACTTCGTCGTCAACCTGCGGCTGGAGCGCAACGACGCGGACTTCGCGTCGGCGAGCGACGACCAGACCGGTTGGGGCAACTACGACGGCTCCGCCAACTACCTGACCGGCTTCGACACCCCCTACTACGTCAGCGGCGCGACGGGCGGCTGGACAGCCGACGGGAACGTCTCGTACGACATCATCGGCGACGGCGTCAACGACCTGACCTGGAGCCTGACCGGCTCACCGGTCCTGAACTGACCTGACAGAACCGGCGCGCCGCCAGGGCTCCGTCGTCCCGACACGGGGCAGGACGACGGGGAACTGGCGGCGCGTCGCACCGTGTCGGCGGGCCCGGTGCCGCCCGACGGTCGTCGACCGTCGGGCGCCCCCTGCTCAGCTACCGAGCCGGGCCAACTCCTCGTCCACGATGGACGGGTCGAGCTTGCGGAAGACCGGCTTCGGCGGTGCCAGTGGCCGACCGGCCTCGATCGGCGTCGACTCCCACCGGGCGCCGACCGTGTAGTCACCGGTGAGCACCGGGTACGACGGACCGCCGTCCAGGTCCTCGACCTGCACGATCGAGGGCATCGGCGCGTGTACGCCGGTGCCGCCGAGCAGCTCGTGCACCTGCTGCGCGGAGTGCGGCAGGAAGGGCGTGAGCAGTGTGTTGGCGTCGCTGACCACCTGGAGGGCGACGTGCAGGATCGTACCCATCCGGGCTTTCTGGTCCTCGCCCTTGAGCTTCCACGGCGCCTGGTCGGAGAGGTACTTGTTGGCCTCGGCGACCACCCGCATCGCCTCGCCGATCGCCGCCTTCTGCCGGTGCCGCTCGATCAGGTTGCCGACCGTGGCGAAACCGGTGCGGGCGACCGCGAGCAGCGCCTCGTCCGCCTCGGTGAGTCCGGCCGGGTCGACCGGCGGAATCGCGCCGAAGTTCTTCGCCGCCATCGAAATCGACCGGTTGACCAGGTTGCCCCAGCCGGCGACGAGTTCGTCGTTGTTCCGGCGGAGGAACTCCGACCAGGTGAAGTCGGTGTCGTTGCTCTCCGGGCCGGCGACGGCGATGAAGTAGCGCAGCGCGTCGGCGTCGTAGCGGTCGAGGAAGTCCCGGACGTAGATGACCACCTGGCGGGAGGAGGAGAACTTGCGCCCCTCCATGGTCAGGAACTCACTGGAGACGACCTCGGTGGGAAGGTTCAACCGGCCCATCTCGCCGGGGGTGCCGTCCCGGTCGCCCTCACCGGAGTAGCCGAGCAGCAGCGCCGGCCAGATCACCGAGTGGAAGACGATGTTGTCCTTGCCCATGAAGTAGTAGCCGGTGGCGTCCTTGCCCTCGCCGTCCGCCGCCCACCAGCGCCGCCACGCCTCCGGGTCACCGGATCGGCGGGCCCACTCGATCGAGGCGGAGAGGTAGCCGATCACCGCGTCGAACCAGACGTAGATCCGCTTGTCGTTGCGGTCGCGCCAGCCGTCGAGCGGGATCGGCACGCCCCACTCCAGGTCACGGGTGATCGCCCGGGGCTGGAGGTCGCCCAGCAGGTTCTTCGAGAACCGCAGTACGTTGGTCCGCCACCCCTCCCGGGTGTCCAGCCAGCGGCCGAGCGATTCGGCGAACCCGGGCAGGTCAAGGAAGAAATGCTCGGTCTCCACGAACTCCGGGGTCTCGCCGTTGATCTTCGAGCGAGGGTTGACCAGGTCGATCGGGTCGAGCTGGTTGCCGCAGTTGTCGCACTGGTCGCCCCGGGCGCTGTCGTAGCCGCAGATCGGGCAGGTGCCCTCGATGTAGCGGTCGGGCAGCGTACGACCGGTCGACGGGGAGATCGCCCCCATGGTCACCTTGGGCACGATGTAACCGTTGCGGTGCAGCCCCTCGAACAGTTCCTGCACCACGGCGTAGTGGTTTCCGGTGGTGGTCCGGGTGAACAGGTCGTACGACAGACCGAGTCCGTGCAGGTCCTCGACGATCACCCGGTTGTAGCGGTCGGCCAGCTCACGCGGGCTGACCCCCTCCTTGTCGGCCTGCACCTGGATCGGGGTGCCGTGCTCGTCCGTGCCGGAGACCATGAGTACGTCGTGGCCCGCCATCCGCATGTACCGGCTGAATACGTCGGAGGGGACGCCGAAGCCGGAGACGTGGCCGATATGGCGCGGGCCGTTGGCGTACGGCCAGGCGACCGCCGCGAGAACGTGACTCATGAACAGCAAGCCTAGTGACCGCCGCTGGGAGATCGCGAACCAATAGGCCCGTTCCGGCTCCGTACGCCCAAGCGAGGCCATTTGGACGTGAGTTACGCCATCCCGTCCGGGCTCCAGTCGGATTTCTGCGCCCGATTTGTCGGCGACACGCACCCCAAGCTGCCCCTTTGAGCCAAGAGTGCATTGTCCAATACTTTCTGTGACCGGTAGAGCGAACGGGCAACAGCCAGGGAAAGCCGATCCCGGCCGGGCCGACGACGGCGATTCGCCAACCTCCGAGCCCAAGGCCAGCGGCAACGGGCCAGCCGACGGCCCACGGGCAGCCGCGCCGCCCACCCCCACTCCGCCAGCCTCCACCTCGCCCGTGCCACCCACGTCGGCGTCCACCCCGCCCGCACCGCCGGCACCCGACTCGTCCGCTCCCGCCCCTGCGACGCCCACCCCGCCCACCCCGCCCGCACCGGACGCGCCAGCGACCGATCGGCGAGTACCGCCGCCGGCCGCTGAGGTTCCAGCGGCGACACCGGGTGCGCGGCCGGACCCATGGGCACCACTTCCCGCCGCGACACCGCTGGAGACACCGGCGGTCCCCGCCGCCCGGTCGGCGCCCACCCAGTCGTCCCACACCCCGCCCGGTACGCCTACCCAACCTGGCCCGACACGCGCCCCGATCCAACCTGACCCGACGCGCGCCCCGACCCAACCCGGCCCGGCACGCGCCCCGGCCCAACCCGGCCCGACATGGACGGAGACGGCACGGGCGGAAGCAGGCGAGGCAAAGCCAGCACGGGCCGACGCAGGCGAGGCAAAGCCAGCACGGGCCGACGCAGGCGAGGCAAAGCCAGCACGGCCCGAAGCGAGCGCGCCTGAGGTCGTACCCCCGGCGGAGCCACCTGGTCCGGCCGCGAACCCGGCGGCCGGGCCGAGCACCCTGACCGGGGCGGCCGGATCGCCCTGGATCGCCGCACCGGTCCCCGCCGCGATCGAGCCGACCACCGGCGCACCGCGCAGTTCACTGCCGGACCGGGTGCCCCGGATCAACAAGGCCGGGACGCGTACCGTGCCGTCGGCGGACGGCACCCCGAGCCCGGTGACACTCCCGGGGCAGGCCCCGGCGGCCGAGGACGAAGAGGACTTCTGGCTCCCGATCGAGCAGGTCAACTGGGATGGCACGCCGGCCCGACCGGACCCCGACGAGCGACCTCGACGGCTCTGGTCGTTCCCGACCGGGCGGGTGCCGGCGGGGGCACCGCCGCGGCTGCCGAAGCCACCCCGCCGACCCGCCTCGGGCCTGGCCGGACTGGTTCTGCTGGCGCTACTGGCCAGCTTCTTCGCCTGGGTGAGCGTGGAGCCGCTCTGGCTCGCCTTCGGGCATGGCGACCTCGGCACCGCCACGGTGATCGACTGCACCGGTGAGGGGATCAACCAGCGCTGCCGGGGCGAGTTCGTCTCGGCGGACGGGAAGTTCAGCGCGGTAGACATCCGGCTGGCCGGCGTACCCGCCGAGGACAAACTCGAAAGCTGGCAGCTGACCGCGCGGATGATCGACGCCGACAGCAGCACCGCGTACGTCGGCACCGGCACCGCCCCGCTGCACCTGCGCTGGGTCCTCGGGCTGGCACTGGTGATCCTCTGCGGCGTCGGCATCGTCTGGGCGACCGGTGCCGTACGGCTGCCGGACCGCTCGGCCCGGCGGGGTGCCGTACTGATCGGACTCGCCGGCCCGCTGGCGATCACCGCCGGCTTCCTCGCCGCCACCTTCTGACCGCGCCCGCCTGGGTGTTAGGAAGGGCCCCTTCCTATACAAAATGCGATAACAAGGGGCCCTTCCTTACACAGCTAGGCGGTGTGGACGACGGTGTAGACGTCGCGGCGGCGGAGGGCGTAGGCGGTGGCGACCTCGGTGATGGCGTCGCGGCGGGTGATGCCGGCGGCTTCACGGGCGGCGACCGCGGCGCGGAGTTCGTCGTCGGTGGGGCGGACGGCGGGGGTCGCGGTGGCGCCGGCGACGACGAGGGTGATCTCGCCGCGCGGTTCACCCTCGGTGGCCCAGGTGGCGAGTTCGCCGAGGGGTCGGCGCAGGATCTCCTCGTACGTCTTGGTCAGCTCGCGGCAGACGGCGGCCGGCCGGTCCGCGCCGAAGGTGTCGGCGAGGTCGGTCAGGGTGCTGGCGACCCGGTGGGGTGCCTCGAAGAACACGAGGGTGCGTTCCTCGGCGGCGAGGGCCCGGAGCCGGGTACGGCGCGCGCCGCCGGTGCGGGGCAGGAAGCCTTCGAAGCAGAACCGGTCGACAGGGAGTCCGGAGAGGGCGAGTGCGGTGGTGACGGCACTCGGTCCGGGGGCTGCGGTGACCGGCGCCCCGGCGTCGACCACGGCTTTGACCAGGCGGTATCCGGGGTCGGAGACGCTGGGCATGCCGCCGTCGGTGACGAGCGCGACCAGTTCTCCGGCGAGTACGGCCTCGACCAGGCCGGGGGTGCGCCGTTCTTCGTTGCCTTCGAAGTAGGAGATGATCCGGCCGCTGATGGTGATCTCCAGATCGCGGGCGAGCCGGGTGAGTCGGCGGGTGTCCTCGGCCGCGACCACGTCGGCGGCGGCGAGTGTCTCCCGGAGCCGGGTGGAGGCGTCCCCGGGGTTGCCGAGCGGCGCTCCAAGTATGACAAGTCGCCCATTACTCGACATATCTACCACCAGGAACGTCCCCTCATCGACACTTATGAAAACGTCAGGTTGACGTAGGCCGCCACCGTCCGCTCCCGCAGCCTACGATCGCGGGGTGACCCTGGCGTCGACAGCGCAGACCGCAAGCCGCGACAGCGACCGCGATCACTCGGGCGGTACGGCCACCGCACCCCCCGATGGTCCCGCTGTCGGCGCGGCGAAGACCGAGCCGACACTCCCCGGCGGACGGCACCTCCCCGCCGTGCTGCGCCGCCGGCTGGTGCCGATCGACAGCCGGCTGGAGCCGTACTCCTGGCTCGCCACGCTGGTGGTGGTCGCGATCGCCGCCATCCTGCGGCTGGTCGGGCTGAGTCACCCCAAGGGCAAGATCTTTGACGAGACCTACTACGCCAAGGACGCCTGGGGCCTGATCAGCAAGGGCGTCGAGTGGAACTACAAGGACAACGTCCCGTCGTACGTGGTCCACCCGCCACTGGGCAAGTGGATGATCGGCATCGGCGAGTGGGCGTTCGGCTACTACGACGTCGACGGCAACGTCGTCTCCGCCGGGCACATCGTCACCACCTCGCCCGAGTTCGGCTGGCGCTTCTCCGCCGCGATCATCGGCATCCTCTCGGTGCTGCTGATGGTCCGGACCGCCCGCCGCCTCTTCGGCTCGACCGTGCTCGGCTGCGCCGCCGGCCTGCTGCTCGCCCTCGACGGGTTCCACCTGGTGCTCTCCCGCACCGCCCTGCTCGACATCTTCCTGCTCTTCTTCGTCTTCGCCGCGTTCGCCGCACTGGTCGTCGACCGGGACCACCACCGCCGCCGGTGGGTACGCGCGATCGAGGCGGGACTCGACCCGAGCCGCCGTGGCGCCATCGGTCGGCTGCCGCTGCGGTTCCCCGAGAGTGTGCCGTGGTGGCGCCTGCTCGCCGCGCTGATGCTCGGCTGCGCGCTCGGGGTCAAGTGGAGCGCGCTCTACTTCATCCCGGCGTTCGCCCTCCTGGTGATCTTCTGGGAGGTCGGCGCGCGCCGCTCGGCCGGCGTACGCCGCCCCTGGCTGGACACCCTGCTCGGCGAGATCGGCTGGCTGGCCCTGGCCGGCGTACTGATCGTGGCGACGTACATCGCCACCTGGTCGGGCTGGTTCGCCACCGACCACGGCTACTTCCGGCACTGGCTGGCTGACAACGGTCACTCGGAGCCGCCGATTCTCGGGGCGTTGCAGAACCTGTGGCACTACCACGTCGAGGCGTACAAGTTCCACACCGGCCTGGAGACGCCGCACGTCTACCAGTCGTGGCCGTGGCAGTGGCTGCTCCTCGGCCGCCCGGTCGCCTTCTACTGGTCGTCGGATGCCGGCTGCGGAGCGCCGAGCTGCGCCGCCGAGATCCTGCTGCTCGGCACCCCGATCCTCTGGTGGTCGTTCCTGCCGGCGCTCGCCGCGACCGCCTGGCTCGGCATCGCCCGCCGCGACTGGCGGGCCGGGGCGATCCTGCTCTCCGTCGCCGCCGGACTGCTCCCCTGGTTCTGGTTCGCCTTCGACGGGCGGACGATGTTCTCCTTCTACACCGCCCCGGCGCTGCCGTTCCTGATCCTCGCGGTGACGTACGTACTCGGCGCGATCATCGGCCCACCGGGCGGCAGCAGAGCGACCCGGTCCCGGGTCCGTTCGGCGGCACCGGCCGAGGGCGACACCGGCCAGCCGACCACCCTCACCCTCTCCGAGGAGACGCTTCCGGCCGAACTGTCGGACGAGTCGTCGACCGAGGGCGGTGGCCTGGACCGGCGTACCGTCGGCGTGATCATCGCCGGGGCGTACGTCCTGCTGGTGGCGATCTGTTTCGCGTACTTCTATCCGGTCTTCGTCGGCCAACTGCTGCCGTACGCCGAATGGTCCGCGCGAATGTGGCTGGGCCCCCGCTGGATTTGAAGGTCCGGGGAGCCCCTCTCCTCGTCGATCTAGGGCGAAACGACGTTAGTTGATCTCCGGCAACGACGATTCACCCTAGATCGACGAGCATGGGGGTGGGGTGGGCAGGCATGATCTCGTTGTGGGCGATGCAATCTCGTTGATCGAGAAGCCGATCCTGGTGGGTGAACGGGTGCTGCTCCGCCCCGTCGAGGCCGCCGACGCACCGGGGTTGGCGACGCTCGACCCGGAGACGCTCAAACTGACCGGCAGCCACCGTACGCACAGCCTGGAGATCCTGGAACGCTGGTACGCCACCCGCGCCGGCCATGACGACCGTCTCGACCTGGCGATCGTCGACCAGGGCAGCGGCGAGTGGGTGGGCGAGGTGGTGTTGTTGGACCTCGACGAACACAACCGTTCGTGCTGGTTCCGCATCCTGTTGGCCGGCCCTCGATTCTTCGGCCGTGGTTTCGGCACCGAGGCGACCCGACTGATCTTGGCGTACGCCTTCGAGACCGTCGGTCTGCACCGGATCGAGCTTGAGGTGTACGACTTCAACCCGCGCGCCCGCCGGGTCTATGAGAAGGTCGGCTTCGTCCACGAGGGCACCAAACGCCAGGCCCTGCACTGGGACGGCGAGTGGATCGACGCTCACCTCATGGCCCTGCTCGCCCCCGACTGGGCCACCCACCAGGGCCATCCGACACCCCCACCCGCGCCGACCATGAGCTCGACGCCGGGCGGGCAGGGGTCGTGACGACCCGCGTCAGCGCGGTTCGGGCTGGCGGGTGGTGGCGGCCAGAGCCGGCTCGATGGTCTCCGCGTTCGGCTGGTCCGATGTCGGCGGCGCGACGAAGGCGGGGCGGCGGGCGTTGGTGAGCCAGCGCAGCGCCCACTCGACCGGGCCGTAGCGGAAACGGCGCAGCCAGAGCGCGCTCAGGGCCAGTTGAGCGGCGAAGACGACCGCGACGAAGGCGAAGAGTGCCAGCGGGGAGAGGCTGCCCGCGAGACCGAACCCGATGCCGGTGAAGGCGATCAGGCCGATCGCGGACTGACCCAGGTAGTTGGTGAGGGCCATCCGGCCGCCCGGGGCGAGCGCGCTTCGGACCGCCGCCGTACGCGGGTTGTGCATGATCCGCAGCAGCGTCGCGACGTACGCGGCGGCCAGCAGCGGTGCCGTCGCCACGCTCGCCGCGACCCCGAGGGTGTTGCCGTTGCCGCCGCTGGCGGTGTAGACGATCGAACCGAGCAGCCCGACGGGGAACCCGATCCACTGGATCCGGCGCAGCACCGGCTCGCCTCCGGTGACCCGGGCCAGCCACTGCCGGCGCCCGGCGACCATGCCGAGCAGGAAGAGCCCGAGCGCGGTCGGGCCCTGCAGGGTCACCGCCTGGAGTACGAGCAGCGGCAGGCCGTCGAGGTGCTCGTCGAGGTTCGCCCCCCAGCCGCCGAGCAGTGCCCGCGTCGCCTCCTCGCCGTTGACCAGCGCCTCGGCCTCGCCCGGTACGAACGTCGAGCGGTCCACCAGGAACGCACTGGCGACCAGGCTGACCAGCACAAGTACGTAGAGGGCCAGCGCTGTCCGGATCGCCGTACGGTCCTTGACGTTGCGCATCAGGAGCAGGACGAGACACGCCACCGCGTACGTGGTGAGCACGTCGCCGCCGTAGAGCAGGACGATGTGCAGGGCGCCGAGGAGGAAGAGGCCACCGATGCGGCGGAGCATCCGTGCCGAGAAGGCGGCACCGGCCCGGCTCGCCGCCTCCATCTGGAGGGTGAAGCTGTATCCGAAGAGGAACGAGAAGAGCACGTAGAACTTCATGTCGACGAAGAGGGAGGAGAACGCCCGTACGGCGTGGTCGAGGCCAGAGTCGAAGTCGGGGTCGGTGACCAGGTTTCCCGGATAACCGGAGGCCATGAAGGTGACGTTGACGGCGAAGATCCCGAGCAGTGCGAACCCTCGGATCGCGTCGACGTCGAGAACACGCCCGGCAGGACTCTCTGTAGTCATAACCGACCTCCCCGTGATCTGCGTATAGGATACAGCGTACGAGGTACAGAGTTGCCGAGATCTAGAGTGAGCGCAAGACCCGCGGGTGGAGGACGAGGAGAGTTCAACGTGGCGGAACCGACGCTCCCTCCCGTGGTGGCCCGGATGTGGGGCCGCGAGACGGTCGCCCGACACGGCCCCCGGCCCAGCCTTGACCTGGGCAGGGTCATCGACGCCGCGATCCGGATCGCCGACCGCGACGGCCTGGAGGGCGTGAAGATGAGCAGCGTCGCCGCCGAAGTCGGGATGGCGACAATGTCCCTGTACCGCTACGTCGGCAGCAAGGACGAGCTCCTGATCGTGATGGCCGACGCCGCGACACCCGAACCGCCCGCGCTGGACGGACAGGGTTGGCGCGGTTACCTGACCGAGTGGACCCGGGCCAACCGGGATCTCCTCCTCGAACGGCCCTGGCTACTGGCGCTCGACCAGCGCACCCCACCCACCGGCCCCCGGCTGCTGCGCTGGCTCGACCGCGCGCTCGCGGCCCTCGCCGACACCGGACTCGACCACGGCGAACGGATCAACATCGCGACCAGCCTCACCGGCTACGCCGTCCGGCAGGCAACCCTGGCCCACGCTTTGAACAGCGTGGCCGGGGCCGTCACCGGCGACGACTCGATCGCCGGGCTGGCCGAGTACGGCGCCATTCTCGGGCAGGTGCTCGACCCGGAGGGTTACCCCGAACTCACCGAGGCGGTACGCGTCAACGCCTTCGGCGTCGCCGAGGAGTGGATCGACGACGCCGACTTCACCTTCGGGCTCGACCTGCTCCTCGACGGCATCGAGGCGCTCATCGCGCGCCGGCACGGCTAGGGCGCGCCGGTGACCGCCCTCGTCACCCGTTCTCCAGAGCGGCGATCAGGCCGTCCGGGTCGTCGACCGTGACCGTGACGGCCGGGTGGCGCAGCCAGCCACCCGGGGCGAGCCCCGGCACCGGGGTACGGAACCGGATGCAGACACCGCCAGCGCTGGTGGTGCCGAAACTGACGCCCCGGTCGACCATCGACATGTGCGGTCCGAGCACCCGCCACCACCGGTACGGGCCGGTGCGCTCGGCGCCGACGATGTTCTCCCGAGGGCTGTAGAGGCGCCACCTCCCGTACCGGACGGTCAGGCCGGCCACGTCGACGGTGACCCTGGCGCTGTCCGGGCGGACCCCGATGAGCGAGAGCGGCAGCCGGAACGGTCGCGCGAACGCGAAACCGAACCGTTGTGCGGCCGGGTCGGTCACGACGCGCCGCCGGGTCGAAGGGTTCGCGGCATGCCGCCGGTCTACCCGGTCAGCGCCGGTCGACACACCCCGACGCCGACGAGTACGCGACGGGGCGGACCGGGCGCCCGCCGGTACGCGCGGCTCCCACCGTGGCGAGTTCGGCTGCGGAGAGTAGTCGCCATAACCCGCAGTGGCAGGACTGGTAGGTCACCACACCGTCGCTCGTACGGTGGCGGGACCGGGTGTGCCAGACATGACCGTCGTCGGTGTTCATGACCAGAGCCTGCTGTAATGCCATTGTGCATCTCAACCCTTACGGCCAGGACGCCGTACGCCTTGCCGTCGCACTGGCCAACAACCGCCCGACCACCGTCGCCGACCTGGTGACGCGGTGCGCCGCCGCCGGGTTGGTGATCGACATGCCGGTCGGCGACCGGGACCTGACCGAGGCCCTTGAACTGGTCGACCAGTGGTGCCGGATCGTCGACGCGCCGGACGAGGTCCAACGGGCCGAACTGGTCAACGGGCTGCTGGCGGCGGCGTCGGCGTACCCCCGGCTGACCAACCACGAGGGCTCCGGCTGGCACCTGCACTACCGCGACGACGGGGTTCCACTGGCTGCGGTGCTGCGCGCACTGGTCGGCGTCGGCACCGCTCTGCACCTCGCCGGACGGGGTATGAGCCGGCTCGGCCGCTGCGCGTTGGCCGACTGCGCGACGGTCTACGTCGACACCTCGCGAGGGGGCCGGCAGCGTTACTGCTCACCGGGCTGCGCCAACCGCGATGCCGTGCGTCGCCACCGGGCGCTACACGCGCCGAACGGGCACCCGGGACCGCGAACCGGCGGCCTCACATAGGTGCGCGCCCCGATCGCCTGCCACGGGGGAAGCGGGCGATTGGGGCGCGCACGATGAGCTTAACCATGCCGGTTCACCGAACACAACGGGTGATGTTCAGTCAGATTTCCGACCGGCGTCCGGGTGTGCAGAAGGCGTAAATCATCTCAACCGTCATAAATGACCATGAGTCAGCTCGCCCACGACAGCGTCCACACCGTACATATGCCCTGGTCGCGAGGGGTGTGGGGCGATCACCGGGCGGGTTTTCCTCGATCGTCGGATTCGCTACTGAAACATCGGCGTTACCGCTGATCGTCACCCCCGGTTGAAGCGGATGAACGGGCGGTGAACCCGCCGTCACCGGCGCCGGCGATTCCTTCCCGCGTGACCCGCGGGCACGACGGCTGCCGTACCTGCGGGCCCTCCACTTGGAACCCCGGAGGAGAACCATGTCCGATCTCGCTGAGCGCATCAACGCGCTGACGGTCCCGTCGCCGGACCAGGAGCTGGGGCTGCTGCCCCGGCAGTTGCCCGTACCACTGGAATCGACCCCCGCTCCCCTGCGGCGCGCCCGCGAGCTGGCCATCGAGCCCAAGTGGTACCAGCGGGCCATCTTCTACGAGATGTTCGTACAGGCGTGCTTCGACGCCAGCGGTGACGGGTTCGGGGACCTGCCCGGCCTCACCACCAAACTGGACTATCTGAAGTGGCTCGGCGTCGACTGCCTCTGGCTGCCGCCGTTCTACGACTCCCCCCGCCGCGACGGCGGGTACGACATCCGCGACTACTTGACCGTCGCACCCGAGTTCGGCACCATCGACGACTTCGTGACACTGATCGACGAGGCACACGCGCGCGGCATCCGGGTGATCACCGACCTGGTGCTGAACCACACCTCCGACACCCACGAGTGGTTCCAACAGTCCCGACAGGACCCCGACGGACCGTACGGGGACTTCTACGTCTGGCGCGACACCGACACCGAGTACGCGCAGGTCCCGATCATCTTCTGCGACACCGAACCGTCGAACTGGACCTACGACCCGGTCCGCCAGCAGTTCTACTGGCACCGGTTCTTCGCCCACCAACCAGACCTGAACTACGACAACCCGGTCGTACGCGAAACGATGTTCGACGTCGTCCGGTTCTGGCTCCAACTCGGCATCGACGGCTTCCGACTGGACGCGATCACGTACCTCTTCGAGCGGGAGGGCACCGACTGCGCCAACCTGCCGGAGACGCACGCGTACCTGAAGCGACTGCGCAAGATGGTCGACGAGGAGTTCCCCGGCCGCGTCCTGCTGGCCGAGGCGAACCTCTGGCCGACCGACCTGGTCGACTACTTCGGCGACCCGGCGGTGGGCGGCGACGAGTGCCACATGGCGTTCCACTTCCCGGTGATGCCCCGGATCTTCATGGCCGTACGCCGCGAGTCCCGCTTCCCGATCTCGGAGATCATCGCCCAGACTCCGCAGATCCCGCAGGACTGCCAGTGGGGCACCTTCCTGCGCAACCACGACGAACTGACCCTGGAGATGGTCACCGACGAGGAACGCGACTACCTCTACAACGAGTACGCCAAGGACCCCCGGATGCGGGTGAACGTCGGCATCCGGCGCCGCCTGGCCCCACTGGTCAACAACGACCGCAACCAGATCGAACTCTTCACCTCGCTGCTGCTCTCGCTGCCCGGCTCGCCGGTGCTCTACTACGGCGACGAGATCGGCATGGGCGACAACGTGTGGCTCGGCGACCGCAACGGGGTCCGTACCCCGATGCAGTGGTCCCCGGACCGCAACGGCGGCTTCTCCAGCGCCGACCCCGGCGCGCTCTACCTGCCGGTGAACCAGGGCCCGGTCTACGGCTACCAGGCCGTCAACGTGGAACGCCAACTCGAACAACCGGCGTCGCTGTTGCAGTGGACCCGGCAGATGATCGCCGTACGCAAGCAGCATCCCGCGCTCGCCCTCGGCTCCTTCCGCGACCTCGGCGGCAAGAACGGGACGGTGCTCGCCTTCCTGCGCGAGTACGACGGGCCGGACGGGCACGAGGTGGTGCTCTGCGTACACAACCTGTCCCGGCATCCTCAGCCGGCACAGCTCCCGCTGGGCAGCCGGTTCATCGGCCACCTGCCGGTGGAACTGACCGGGCAGACACCGTTCCCGTTGATCGGCGCCCGCCCCTACCAGCTCACCCTGCCCGGCTACGGATCGTTCTGGTTCCAGCTGACCGCCAGGACACCGGCGCCGAGGACGTCGCCGACGGACGACCTGATCGCCGCCGGCTGACCGGGAGCCCGGTCCCCCGGCTACCGGGTCGGCGGGACCGAGGACGGAAACAGGGTGGAAATTTAACCATCGTTCATGCTCGGGCGAGGCCGTACGACAGTTGGCTCCGTCTATATGGGTGACAGGCAGAGAGCCTGCCACCCGGATGGAGTCGTGATGACCCGTACCCTCACGCGCTGGGCCACCACCCTGCTGGCCACCGCCACCCTCGCCGTCCTCGGTCTCGCCAACCCGGCCCAGGCCGCGACCGTCTCCCAGCCACTCCGCACCATGATCGCCAACCTGCCGGTCGCCAGCGAAATCCGCACCGGCTACAACCGCGACCTCTTCCCGCACTGGATCGACGCCGACGGCGACGGCTGCAACACCCGGTACGAGGTACTGATCGCCGAGGCCACCACCAACCCGTCGGTCGGCTCCGGCTGCACGCTCACCGGCGGACGCTGGTTCTCGTACTACGACGGGGCCTACTGGACCAACCCCGCCGACCTGGACATCGACCACGTCGTCGCGCTCGCCGAGGCATGGGACTCCGGTGCCCGCTCGTGGACCACCTCACGGCGGCAGTCGTACGCCAACGACATGGGCGACGTACGGGCACTGATCGCGGTCACCGACAACGTCAACCAGACCAAGAGCGACCAGGACCCGACCACCTGGGTACCGAGCCGTGAGGTCTGCCGCTACATCGGCGAATGGGTGGCGGTGAAGACCCGCTGGCGGCTCACCGTCGACACCGCCGAGAAGAACGCCCTCACCAGCCGGGCCGCCTCCTGCTCGAACATCACCCTCACGGTCACCCACGCCTTCTGAGCCGCCGGTTCACACCCGGTACGGGACCGGTGCGACCCACCGGCCCCGTACCGCGCCCGGACGCCAGTCGGCGCCCGGACGCCAGTGCGGCGCCGCTCAGTCGGGACTCGACTGACGCAGGGACGGCACCGCGACGAACGTGTTCGCGGCCCGCCGCACCTGGCGCGGCCAGCGCGGGTCGGCGGCGATGCCGAAGACCGCCCGCCGGATCGCCGGTGCCTTCGCCAGTTCCCCCAGCACCGAAAGGCACTCGCCGGCCAGCGACGCCTCGCCGGCCTGCCAGAGCCGCAGCAGGGCGGCCAGGATCATGTCCCGGACCTCCACCGACATCGGAATCCCGGCGCCGACGAGGTGGCCGGCGGCCAGCACCTGGAGCCCCGTCCCGCCGGCCAGCCGGGTCAACGCCGACTCCGTCGCCCGACCCGCCCGAGCCAGGGCGAACGCACCCGTCCCCCGGGTCGACGGATCGGCCATCAGCTCCAGCCAGCGGGACTCCGGCCACTCCCGCGCCACCGGGCCGGCCGCCAGGTACTCCGCGACGGCCCGGGTCAGCGGCTCGATGTCGGCGCCCCGGGGCAGGAACAGACCGGTGGCGAGCAGCAGCGCCCGGACCCGGCCGGGCCAGTCCCGCAACAACCCACCCGGGGCAACCGGGGCGTACGTGTTGGTCCAGTCGACCGCGGCCGGCACCGCGCCACCATCACGCAACCAGCCCGCCGCGGCGGCCTCGCACACCCCCTCGATCCGCTCGTCCAGCCAGGCCGCCACCTCCGTACCCGCGGCACCCCGGCGGCTCAACGCCGCCGCCGCCTCGTCCACCGCCGCCGCACCGCTCTCGATCAGGTGCGGCACGAACCGGTCGAGCAGCTCCGCCGGCCCTGGCGGCAACGTACCCGGACGCCGTTCCCAGCTCAGCGCCGCGAGCGTGACCAGCAACGGGTTGCCGGTCAACCCGTCCAGCTCGACCCGGGCCAGATCCACCCGAAAGCGGTCCCGGTCCCGGTCCGCCCGCTCCGGATCGGGCACCCGGTCCCGGAACCACCGCTCGGCGAAGGTCGACAGGTCATCCGGCTCGAACGGCAGCAGGTGATGCTCGGCGAAGTACGTCCGCAACGCCGTCGCCTCCTCCGCCGCCAACGGGCGGGTGGTCAACATCAGCCGGTACGGGTGGTCGACCCGGGCCGCCCACTCGCGCAACTGGCCCAGCACCCGCGACCGGGTGTTCGGGTCGCTGATCCGGTCCACGCCGTCGACCAGCACCAGCCACCGTCCATGCCGGCTCGGCGGCTGACCGGTCGAGACCGCCGGCACCCCGAACCGGTACGCCTCGGCCAGCGCCTCCGGTAACGACCGGTCGACCAGCATGGTCGCCGGCACGGCCAGCCCGACCTCCTCCGGCGCCCCGCCCCGGCCCCGTACGGTCCCGCTGAAGCCCCGGGCGAGTTCGCGGACCGCGTGCCCGACGAAGGTGGTCTTACCGCTGCCGGCCGGTCCGACCAGCAGCAGATGGGCGTCACCCCGGAGCAGGTCGTCGGCGTCGAACGCCTGGACCGGGCCGATCGGGCCGGTTCCCGGCACCACCCGTTGCGGTACGTAGATCGCGGAGAGGGCGGCGACCGAACCGTCGAGAAACTGGTACGCGTGCGCCGGTACGGTGTCCCGCTGGGCGGCGACCAGGGCGCGTACGGAGTGGATCGTCTCCGCCGCCCGGTGCGGCCGGCGGCGCTGCCACGCGGCGCTCCCTCCGACCATCGCCAGTACGGCAACCGTGCCGACCACGATCGACACGATGTTGTCGAACCGCTCCACCCATTCGAAGAGGTCCACCCCGATCAGCCGGCCCGGCTCGCCTGGAAGTCGTACCGGCACCGCTCACAGAAGCGGCCTCGCCGTCGGGTCTGGCACTCGGGGCACTCGTCGAGCAGCGGGGCCGGCACCGGGTCGACGTCGTGCTGGGCGGCGTTGGCTTGCCTCGGCACCACGTCGGAGCTGTTCCCGGCGGCGTCCTGGCTGTTCAGAATGCTGACGCCGGTGGGGCCGGCGGTGCCCCAGGAGCGGGTGTGGTGGCCGGTCACGGTCGGCACCTGCCAGTGCCCGGGGTCGACGTCGGAGCGGAGCCGCACCCGGCCCGAACCGGCGTCCTCGATCTCCACCACCCGGCCGAAGACCGCCAACTTGTCGTGGGCGCCGGCCGCGTACGCCAACGACACCGCCCGCCCCATCAACGACTCGGCGTCGGCCAACCGGCGCTCGTCGAACGCCTCCCAGGCGGTACGGATCGCCACCGCCAACTCCTGCTGCCGGGTGTAGTGGGCCACCGTCGGGTTGATCCCGGTGTAGCGGGCGATGTCCTCGGTCCACTCGACCGCGATCGCGGTCTGCCCCACCTCGGCCGACCGGCCCGGCTCATCCGCCGTCCCGGTCGCGGCTGCCGCCGGTGGTTCGTCCGCCACCGGCACCAGCAGGCTCAACCAGGCGACCCGTCGGGTTTCGTTGGCCGCCATCGGCTGCACCGCCAGCCCCACGTGGTAGTCCCGGTGCCCCTCACCCCAGGCCCCGATCGGATAGTCGATGGTCTGGGCGTCGACCGGTTGGGCCAGCTCCGCGAGGTCGGCGATGGTCGGGTAGACCTGCTTGACGAACCGGACCGAGGCCAGCGCCGAGGTACGCACCCGCAGCCGTACGTCAGCGGTCCGCTGGCCGAGCGCAGCCGTGATCAACTGGGTGAACTCGGCCGAGAGCCGGTCCAGGTCCTCCACCGGCACCACCGGGTTCGCGCCGAGGGCATCGGCGATCCGAATCAGCTCGGTGCCCCGCCAGGCGTGCACCCCCGGCCGCTCGGCGATCGCCCGGCAGTCCACGGTGTACCGGCCGGCGCACTCGGCCAGCGCCGCGTCCAACTCACTGACCAGCTCACTCTCGTTACGGCCGTCGGTGAGCAGGATCGCGTGCCGTACGCTCCCCGGCGCCTCCTCGAAGAGCCGCGCCGCCAACCGCAACCAGTGACTCATCGCGGTACCGCCGCCGGCACTGGTCCGGCGCAACGCCTCCTTGGCCGCCGCCCGGCTGGTGTCGCTGGCCACCATCAACCGGACCGAGCCCGGGTAGATCATCTCCGCGCTGTGCGTGCCCGCCACCACCGCGAACCGGACCCCGTCCGGCAGGGCCTCGATCGCCGCGATCGCCGCCCGGCGGGCCTGGATCAGCTTGCTCGTCGGCGAGCCCATCGAACCGGAGCAGTCGAGCAGGATCACCTCGGCCAGGTGCGGCGCCGGCGCACCAGAGCCCGTCTCACCGACCGTTCCGCCGGTCGACCGGACCGTGGCGACGACGTCGACCAGGGTCCCCTCGGTCGGCAGGTACATCTCGTAGTGCGTGGTGATGTCGAAGCTCGGACCAGCGCTCACCGGCGCACCTCCCCGGATCGAAACGAGCAGAGACGACACCGGCCGGGGCGGGTGACGCCGGCCCGGCCGGTCACAGCCACGTCCACGGTCGTACCCGGTTGGCCCGGTCCACCAGGGCGATCCGCTCCCGACGACGTACGCTCTGCCGGGCCAGCGAGCGGTAGACCTCGGCCAGCCGCTCCCGCAACCGGTCCTCGACCAGCGGCACGTCGAAAACCATGCCGGCGACGCTGGGCTGCTGCGGAATCCTCCAGGCCAGCGCCACCTCCAGCACCTCGGCGGTCAGGCTGTCCCGGGCCGCCCCGGTCAGGTCCAACGCCTTCACCGTACTGGCGGCGTCGACGAGTTCGTCCGCCTCCGGCCGGTCCGGACGTACCGCGCCGAGCAGCGCGCGGACCTTGGCGATCTGCGCCGGCAACCGGTGGCTGGCCGCCTCGGGCACCTGGTCGAGGGCGGTTGCCGCCCCCCGCCGGTCACCCTGGCGCAACCGGGTACGGGCCAGCCCGAAAAGGGCGCTGAGCGACGAACGCTCGGTGGCCCACACCGCGGCGTAGTGCCGTTCCGCGGTGGCGAGGTCGCCGTCGAGTTCACTGGCGACGGCGTACCCGAGCCGGGACACCAGCTCGCCGGGGAGCCGCCCGTAGACGCTGTCGAAGTGCTCCCGGGCGGTGCCGATCTCGCCGGCCGCGAGCGCGACCAGCCCCCGGTGCCAGTCCAACCGCCAGTCGTCGACCGGCGCCCCGGGCTGGGCGGCGAGCTCGGTGAGCGTGCCAGCGGCCAGTTCCGGCTGGCCGGCGTCGAGGTAGGCCCGGGTCAACCGGAGCAGCACGTCCCGGCTGCGCTCCGGGGCCCGCCCGAGCAGTGCGATCAACTCGGCCGGCTGGAGCGCGCCGATCGAGCCGAGAAATCCGGCGCCGGGGTCGGCGAGGTCCATCAACGGTGCCGGGAGCGCGGTCGCGACGGTCGCCGCCGGCAACGGCGTACGGAGATCGTCGTACGCGCCGAACGGGCGGGGCGCGAGTCCGAAGAGCGTGGACGCCTCCGGCGGCACCTCCTGGCCCTGCTCGGCGAGGACCTGCCGCAGCACCCCGTGCACCTGCGCGTACATCTCGGCGGCGGAACCGAACCGGCGATCCGGGTCCGGGTCGGTGGCGCGCAGCAGCAGCCGGCGGTACGACTCGTGCTGCTCCAGCAGCTGCGGCACGGTTTCCGGCTGCCGCCCGTCGGGGAAGCGGCTGAGGTACTGGCTGGTGTTGGCGGCGAGGCTGAGCGCGCCGAGGGTGCGCCCGACGGTGTAGAGGTCGGATCGGACCGAGGCGGCCCGCGCACCGTGCCGGTGGACCTCGGGCGCCTCGAAGCCACGGGTGCCGAGCAGCGGGCTGTCCAGGTCGCCGGCCCGTCGGGCGGCACCGAGGTCGAGCAGCTTGAGCCGGTTGCCGACGTGCATGACGTTGTCCGGCTTCAGGTCGCAGTAGAGCCAGTCCTGGTCGTGCAGGTGGTCGAAGGCGTCCAGGATGGCCAGCCCGTACGCGAGCACCTGCGGCAACGGCAACGGCCCGGGTACGCCCCAGCCGGCGGGGCGGGGCCGCATCTCGTCGAGTGACTGCCCGCCGACGAACTCCATCACGATGTACGGCGTACCGTCGCCCGCCTCCGGGGGCACGAAGTCGTAGATCTTGACGATGTTCGGGTGGTCCAGCGCGATCAGCGCCCGCCGTTCCCCGACGAACGCCTCGGCGGCGGTCGAGTCCTCCGCCGCCCGCTGGCGCTTGAGCACCCGCCAGCTGCCGTCCATGTCCTCGTCCCGGGCGGCGAAGATCCAGCCCATGCCGCCGTAGCCGACGCAGCCCTTGATCCGGTACCGCTGCTTGATCACGTCCCCGTCGTGCAGTGGGGGGACGAAGGAGAAAGGCGTGCCGCAGTACGGGCAGAAGCCCGTGGTGAGGCCGGTCTCGGTGCCGTCGGTACGCCCCACCGGCCGGCGGCAGGACGACCTTGCGCAGATCCGCGCGTGCTCCGGTACGGCATGGTCCGCCCGGATCGCGGCGAGCGGGTCACGGGGTGGCACCACCGGCATCTCGACCAGGCCGAACCAGCGCCGGGTCCCGCCGCCGCCCGGCGTCGGGTTGCCCCCGCCGGACGGACCTGCGACCCCACCGGAACCGCCGAGTCCGGCACCGGAACCGCCGAACCCCCCGCCCGAGCCGCCACCGGACCACCCGTGCCCGGCGCCACCCCCGCCGCTCGTCGCCCCCGCCCCCGCGCCCGTGCCGGCCTGGCCGCCGGATGTCGCCGGGTCACCGGTACCGGCCGGCACGGCGGCGCCGGACGAGCCGACCGGCTCGCCGTTGCGGCCGAACGAGCCGGCGGACTGACCGGCCACGCCGGACGACCCGGCGGACTGGTCACCGGACTGCCCCGGGCACCGGTGCCCCCACTTGAGACAGAAGCCGTCCAGGTCGACGTCGCCCGGACAGTCACGGGCGAGACATCCGTTCACGCCTGGCCCTCCTCGTTCACCGCGTACAGGTAACGGGTGACCGCCCGATCGGCGGCCTCGGCGTCGAACGGCTCCGCCCGCAACTGGCGCCGGGCCTCGTTGTAGAGATCGGTCAGGCTCAGATCCTCGGAGCGGCCGAGGCTGAACGCCTTGCGCTGGAAGGCGTCCAGCCGGCCACGCAACTCGACCCGGAGCTCATGCAGGCGCTGCCGGTGCAGCCCGGCGGCGTCCCTGGCCCGCACCGCCCGCTCCGCCGCCGCGGTCACCGCCGCACTGATCGCGGCCGGTTCCGCCGCCTCGTCGACCGCGTCCCACCACTGGCCATGGCGGCAGCGCCGCTCAACCGCGCGCAGCCGCACCCGCAGCGCCCCGGCCTGCGGCACCGGCGCGCCGAACTCTGCCGCGCCCGGCGCCGCCCCGGATCCGGCCACCGCCGGCTCGGTGCCGGTACGCGGACCCGGGATCGCGGTCAGGCCACGCCAGGCGTACCGGGCCTCGGTCTCGTCCGCGTCCAACCGTCCGATGAGCAGCCGCAACTCGTCCACCAAACTCGGCAACCGGACCCGCAGCTCCTCGGCCCGTCCGAGCCGTACGCCAAGCTCGGTGAGCTGGGCGGCGAGCCGCTCCCGGGCCGCTCGCCAGGTCACCCCGTCGACGGCGCCGAGAGGATCACGGTCGGCGACCCGGCGCAGCGTGTCGAACTCCGCCTCCGCACCGGTGAGCACCTCCGCCGGCACGGCCACCGCCAACGCCCGGGTACGCAGCTCGGCAAAACGCCGGGCGAGCGGATCGAGTTGCCCGACCACCACCGTACGGGCGGATGCCACCGCCTCGGCCACGGCGACGATCGCGGCGTGGTGCTCACCGGCCCGTTTGATCACCTCGGGCAGGGGCAGCCTCACCACCTCGGCCGGCGCCCCGGTGGCCCCGGTCAGCACCACCTCGCACGGCCCGTGCAGCAGGGCCGTCAGCTCGGCGGCACCGTTCGGGGCGGTCAGATCCGACGCCGGGGCAGCATCCGGTCCCGCATCGGGGCCGGCCGGCACCGGTGCGCCGGGCTGGCGGCGGCGCAACAGCTCCGCCCGGTCGAGCACCTGCTGCGCGGCGGCGAGTTGGGCGGCCAGTTCCCCGATCCGCCACTGGACGTCCTGCCAGGCACGGGCGGTCGCCCCGGCCGTCTCCTGACGGTCGGACTGCGGGAGGCCGGGGGCGTCCCGGATCATCAGCGCGTGGGAGAGCCGGGAGCACTCGGCGGCCAGCCGGCGCAGCTCCGCCTCCGGATCGCCGCCACCACCCTGCTGGTGCTGCGTCAGCGGCTGGTGCCGCAGCTCCAGCGGGCGCCGGGCCACCGGGTGCCGCGCCGCGCGTGGTTCTGGCATCGCCGCCCTCACATGCCCGGAGGCCAGAAGAGGTTCGGACCGTAACGGGCCGGCGGAGGGCCGGCGTCCGGGTGTTCCGGCAACCACTTCTGGTGCATCTGCGCCCACCTGCCGTCCCGTCGGAGCTGCTCCAGCACGTGGTTGACGAACCGGAGCAGAGCGATGTCGTCCTGTCGGGTGGCGATCGCGTGCGGCTCGTCGCTGAACCAGGTGCACGCGGACTTCGGCTCGACGTGCCAGTCGCACGAGGTGTCGCCCGGCGGACGCCACCCGGGCGGCTGGGTGACGAACCTGGTGCTCGGGTCGAGGTCGCGGAGACCGAGCAGCACATTGTGGTCGGTCGAGATCGCCTCGACCTGGCGTTGTTGCAACATGACCAGGCAGTCGGTCCAGTTCGGCACCGACACCGGAATCGGCTTCTCCGGTCGGTCCCGGGTGTGCTGGAGCGAGGTGGTGCCGGTCGCCGCGCAGACCGGCTTGCCGCCGAGATCTCCGATCCCCTGGTACGGCGAGTCACCCCGGACCAGGACCGTCTGCCCCGAGTCGAGGTAGTCGGTGGAGAAGGCGACCTCCAATGCGCGCGCGCAGGTGGCGGTCATCGAGTCGGCGACGATGTCGACCGTGTCGTCCCGCAGCCGCGCCTGCCGCTCGGCGGAAGTGACCACAACGAAGCGAACCGTCTGCTTCGGGTCCTTGCCCGGAAAGAGGGCCTTGGCGATCTCGTAGAGCAGGTCGATGTCGAAACCCTGGAACTCGCCCGTCGCCGGGTGGCGGTAGGTCATCCGGGTCATGGTCTGGTCCACCCCGGCCCGGATGTATCCCTGCGTCACGTACTTGCTCGGCGCGGTCGCCAGCGGCTGCACGCTCCGGCGCGCGTCACACTCCGGTGCGTCGATCGGGCTCGGGGTCGGTGCCGGTTGCTGTGCCCCGGCCGGGCGGGGCGCAGCAACCGTCGGCGGTTGGTAGCTGTTCGTGCAGCCGCTCGCCCCGAGCAGCAGCACCACGGCGAGTACGGCGATGGCGCGGCGCAGCGCGGCAGAGGTCGACGTCACTGGTACTCCCTCACCCGTACCCCGATGCCGACCAGCACTCCCGCGCTCGCCAGCAGGCAGAGCAGCAGGGTGACCACGCCCATCGAGGTCGGTGCCGGTGGGGTGGCGGTCAGCTCACGGAAGATGTCCCGGTCGAGCATGGTGATCTCGTTCGTCAGCACGGTGTCGTAGCGCCCGAACGCGGTGGCGACCTCGCCGCCAGGCAACGCCGCGTCGACCGCCGCCCGGTGCGCGCCGAGCCGTTCGTTCTCCTCGACGTACCGCCGGTGGGCGTTGCACCAGGCGCCGACGAGGGACCGCATCTCATCGGTGAACGGCTCCTGCGCCTGCCCGCAACGGGCGTCCCGCTCGAACCGCTCGTTCAGCGCGTCCATGCCGTACTGGCTGCTGTTGCCGCCGAGTCGCAGGTAGATGTCCGCGCGGGCCTGAAGAGCGCCGCGCTGGATCTCGATCAGGTCGCGGTGCCGCTCGAACTGGCGGCCGGCCACGGTCAGCCCCTTCTCCGCCTGTGGCCAGTGCCGCCACGAGGCGACCAGCCAACCGGTGGTGGCGAGCATGGCGGCGGTGGCCAGCACCAACCCGGGATTGACCCGACGTTTTGTCCGTCGGCGCAGGTAACGCTGGCTCCACCAGAGTGCGCCCAGGGTGAGCAGGGTGATCCCGATCGACCCGAACAGTGCCAGTTGTCCGCCGCGTCGGGCCTCCCGCAGTCGGGTGGTCTCGTCCTCCCAGAGTTGTTGGGCGGCCGGGAGCAGCACACCGCGCAGATATCCGGAGGCTTCCCGCAGGTACGCCGAGCCGAGCAGCGCGTCGGTCGGCTTCGCGGCCGGGTCCGCGCCCAGCGTCTGGGCGTGCTGTACGAGATTGGCGTAGACGGACAACTGGTTCGCCACCCGGGCCAGGCCGGCGGCGCGGGCCGGATCACCGCCGGTGAGACCCGCGGACTCGCCGAGTAGCCGACGTACCTCGCCGAGCGCCTGCTCGTACCGCTCGTTGAGCTGGTCCCGCTGTCCCGACTCGGGTGAGGCGAGGAAGCGCCCGGTCGCGGCGGCGTCCGCCTCGGCCAGCCAGCGGTGCATGCCCTGGGCGTTGCCGCTCATCTGGGCGGCGCTGGTGACCATGACCCGTCCCGCGTCGACCGCCGCCCGCGCGGCCAGCCCGGCGATCGCGGCGGTCAACCCGAAGAGCAGCACGAGCATCACCCCGACCAGGATGAACCGGTTGGGGGTCGGCACCAGCAGGCTGCGCAGCCACCGACGTCGTACGCCCCGACGACGCCCACCGCCCAGTCGGCGGCGTGGGCCCCGGGCGGTGTCCGGCTCGGTCGGCGCTTCCCGGTCCAGTTCGGTCAGTGCCACCCTCACCACCCCTCCGCCCATCGACCGGGCGGATAGATCGTGACCCGCCCCACATTCGCACGCAATGCTACTGACGCCATGCGACACGTGACGTCCCCGCTGCGGGCGAAGGAAGGGCCCCTTGTTATCGGATTTTGTAGAGGAAGGGGCCCTTCCTAACCGCCGAAACGGGTGCGGGTGCGGGTGCGGGGGGTGAGCGTGAAGGTCAGGCGGGGAGGAGGATGAGCTTTCCTCGGATGTGACCGGCCTGGCTGATCCGGTGGGCGTCGGCGACCCGCTCCAGCGGGAAGGTCTCCGCCACCGGGAGGGTGAAGGTGTCCTGTTCGACCAGTCGGGCGACCTGGTCCAGGGCGGGGAACGGATTCTTGCTCCGGCCGCTGCTGAAACGTACGCCGTACTTCTGCGCATCCGGATCGGCGATCGTCATCACGTTGTCGGTGCCGTGGGCCAGCTCGATCAGGTCCGGCAGACCGCCCTTACCGGCCACGTCGAAGGCCCGGTCCACCCCGGCCGAGGCGATCTCGCGTACCCGCTCGACCAGGCCCTCGCCGTAGCTGACCGGGGTCACCCCGAGTGAGCGGAGGAAGTCGTGGTTGGGCTCACTGGCGGTGCCGATCACGGTCGCGCCACGGAACCGGGCAAGCTGGACCGCCGCCAGTCCGACGCCACCGGCCGCGCCGTTGACCAGCACGGTCTGTCCATCGACGACGCCGAGCTGGTCCAACACGCGTGACGCGGTCTCCGCCGCGGTCGGCAACGCCGCCGCCTCCGGCCACGGCAGGGCGGGCGGCTTCTGCGCGAAATGGTCCTGGGCGAGTACGGCGTACTCGGCGTACGCCGCGCCGACCGCGAAGCCGAAGACCTCGTCCCCGACCGAGAACCCGGTGACCCCGTCGCCGATCTCGTCGACGACACCGGAGACCTCACCGCCGGGGATGTAGGGGAAGTCGATCGGCAGGAACTGCCGCATCGCGCCGCTGCGGACCTTCCAGTCCCACGGGTTGACGCCGATCGCCCGGACGGTCACCCGGATCTGGCCGGCCCCGGCGTGGGGCTCGGGAACCTCGGCCATCTGCAGCACGTCCGGCTCGCCGTACTCGGTGAACTGCACAGCCTTCACGTCGGGACCCCCTCGTCGCACATTCTCGGGTCCAGAGCGCCGGACCCACTCGATCCTCCCCCGAAATCGGAGAGTTAATCCGGAATCGCGAGCTGACACACAACGGGAATACATGGCCGGAAACGGGCCGGTCCGGGGCCACCCGCGAGGGTGACCCCGGACCGGGGTGTGGCAACCGCTTCGGTACGTCAGCTCAGAGCCGCGCGCACTGTCCGCTCGCCGGACCGCGTACGGTGTTCGGCCGGTTGTCGTTGCCCGGCGCGGGCGTGTTGCCCGAGCAGGAGAGGGGACCGTTGACCGTGTTCGCCGCCACCAGCACCGGCTGGCTGCCGGAGTTGCCGGTCAGGCTGACCGGGCCGGCGACGGTGAGCGTGTCGAGGCGTACCCCACCGGTGTTGTTGGTGGCGGAGACCGGGCCGCTGATCCGGCCGGACTCCACCAGCACCGCACCGGTCGCACCGGTCACGGTCACCGGTCCGGAGACGGTGGTTCCGGTGAGGGTGAACAGCACCGGCCGGGTCGCGGTGACCGGACCGGAGATGGTGCTGCCGGTGCTGATCAGCGACGCGCCGGGGGCGACCGTGACCGGCCCCGAGATGGTCGCCTGCTCCAGGCAGGTCAGGCCCGAGGTGACGGTCAGCGGCTTGCTGTAGCGGCCGGTGATCGTCGTGGTGCACTGCGGGCCGGGCTGGCCGATCGCCGACCGGGGCTGCGGGTCCGCCGTCACCGGGGAGTTCGCCGCCAGGTAGTCGGTCAGCATGGTCAGGTCGTTGTCACCGGTGGTGGCCGGGTTGGCGCCACCGCCGAGGGCGGCGAAGTTGTCCCCACCGGAGGCGAGGAACGAGTTCACCGTGACCCGGTACGTCGCGGTCGGGTTGATCGCCACGCCGTTGAGCTTCATCGACGTGATCCGCGAGCCCTGGGCGGCGTCCGGCAGGTACGTGTAGCTGAAGCCCTTCGAGACGCCCAGCCAGAGCAGCGGACGGGAGGCACCAGCGGGCTGCCACTGCTGCTCCAGCGCCGCCTTGATCTCGGCACCGGTGTAGCTCTTGGTCACCACGTCGTTCGAGAACGGCTGCACCGAGAAGGCGTCGGAGTAGGTGACCGTGCCGTCGGTGCGGTAGAGCAGGTCGGCCCGGAGCCCGCCCGGGTTCATGAACGCGATCTGCGCCCCGCCCCGGCCCGGCGCCTCGGTGCCGGCCAGCTGCACGTCGGCGACGAAGTTGCCGAGCACCGACTCGATGCCCCGGTTCTCCTGGCCGTTGGTGTAACCGCGCTTGATGTCGGCGGTGATCTTGCCGAGTTCACGCTTGCCCAGCTCGGCCGCGTTCGCCTTGGCCGTGGCGACGATCGCCGCGACCGCCGGGTCCTGCGGCGCGCCGACGACGTCGAGCAGCGCCGCGTCGGCGGCGGTGACCGACTTCGTGGCCGGGTCGTAGGTCAACGTGACCTTGCCCAGCTTCTGGCCGTAGTCCTCGGCCTGCACCACCGGGCGCAGCTTGTCGGTGCCCGGAACCGGGACCTCGAAGGCGTACGGCTGGTGGGTGTGACCGCTGAGGATGACGTCGATCGTCGCGTTCGCGCGGGTGTACTTCCCGAAGACCGGGTCGTTCGCCAGCTCGGCCGCGGAGTCGATGTTCTCGGTGGCCGCGCCCTCGTGGGCGAGGAGCACCACCACGTCGGCCTCACCGTTGGCCGGGTTGCCGTCCTTGAGTTCACCGGCGACGGTGTTCGCCTCGGCGACCGCGTCGCGGAAGGTCAGGCCGGCGATGCCGTCCGGGCTGACCAGGTTCGCGGTCTGCTCGGTGACCACACCGACGAAGCCGACCTTGACCCCACCGACGGTGCTGACCGAATATGCCGGCAGCACCCGCTCGTTGCCCCGGTAGACGTTCGCACCGAGCAGCGGGAAGTCGGCCCGGTCGGTCACCCGGCCGGTCAGGTCGGCGACGCCCTTGTCGAACTCGTGGTTGCCGACCGCCGAGGCGACGACACCCATCTGGTTCAGCGCGTCGATCGTCGGGTTGTCGCCGTCGATCGCCGAGATGAAGGTCGAGGCGCCGATGTTGTCACCGGCGGAGACGAACGCGGTGTTCGGGTTCTCCGCCCGGAGCTGGTTGACCAGCCCGGCGAGCTGCGCCGCGCCGCCGACCGGCTGACCGTTCACGGTCGCCGGGGACTCCAGCCGGCCGTGGAAGTCGTTGATGTTCAACAACTGGAGGTCGACCGGGGTGGCGGTGGTACGCAGACCGACCACCAGCGGGTTGTGGTCGCTGGCCCGGTACGGGTTCGGCGCGAAGAACGCCGGGTGGCCGTCGTACTGGAAGGCGAACGACTCGTGCGAGTTGATCTGCCACACGTCGGTGGCGGTGACCCGGGCGGCCAGCGACGGGGAGGCGATGGCGTGGTCCAGTGAGCCGGACTCGCCGCCGAAGACGTAGCTCGCCTCGCCGCTGGTGTTCAGGTCGACGTACTGCTTGTCGTAGAGGACCTGCAGCGGGTCCTCGTGGGTGTAGGCGTTGAAGTCGCCGAGCAGCAGTACGTCGTCGCTGCCGCTCTCCGCCTTCAACTGGTCCACGAAGGTGGCCAGCGCCCGCGCCTGGCGGACCCGGTCACCGTTGAACTGGCCCTGGCCGTCACCGGCGTCGGCGTTGTCGCCGGTCGCCGAGTCCGACGCGCTCTTGGACTTGAGGTGGTTCGCGACCACGGTGAAGGTGACCGCGCCGGAGGTGAAGCTCTGCGCGATCGGCTCGCGCGCGTTGAACCAGACGCTCTCGTCGTTGACCGAGCGCGACTCGCCCTTCGGCGTGACCTTCGCCGGCTTGAAGATGATCGCGGTGGTGATGAAGTCCTGCTGGGCGGCGGGCGGCAACTGCGCCGGGGTACGGGCGTAGTCCCAGGTCCCCGCACCGGCGGCGGTGTTCAGGGCGGCGACCAGCCGCTTGAGCGCCTGCTGCGGGTCGGCTGTGTTGAACCGTACCGAGTTCTCGATCTCCTCCAGCGCGACCACGTCGGCGCCGAGCGCGTTGATCGCCGAAACGATCTTCGCCTCCTGCTTCGCCAGGCCGGCCTCGTCGTCGGCACCGCGCGCCTCGCCACCGAAGTGGACGAAGTAGTTCAGCACGTTGAAGCTCGCCAGGCGGAGGTCCCCGCCGACGTTCTCCGGTGCCGCCGTACGCGGGTTGGTCGACTTGAAGGTGGTGCGACCGGCCGGCGGGGTGCTCGCGGCGACCGGGGTGGTCGGCTGGAGCCGCCACTCGTTGAAGCCGTACGACAGCACCGTCGGGCCGAACGCCTCGACCTGGTCACCGACCCGCAACGGGCTGGTCGGCGAGAAGTACGGCGGCAGCGTGTTGTCGGTCGACAGGTTGGTGGTCCGACCGTCGTCGAGCAGCAGCCGGGCGAGCTTGTTCGCGGCGGCGACCTGCTGGGCCTCGGGGGTGCCGGGGCGGGCCAGGTCGGTCGGGATCGGGGCGGCGTGCTCACCGGCGGCGAGCACGACCTCGCCGTACCGGTTGGTGTTGTAGACCTCGGAGACCGTGTACGGGCCGACCGGGGCGACCAGCATCGACTCGGCCGACTCGCGGCCGGCCGGGTCGAGCGGCAGGCTGAGCGCGACCGGGGTCGGCAGCGCCACGCCCTGCTCGCAGACCTGCACGTCGGCCTTGGCGGCGATGCTGACCTGGGTGAGTCCGTTGAACTCGCTGGCCGTACCGCTGACCCGGACCCGGTCGCCGACGGCGACCGACGGGTGGTTGGCGGCGTTCGTGGTGAGGTAGACGAAAACGCCGTCGGAGGCGGTGCCGGCGGCCGGCGCGCGTCCGCCGCTGCCGACGGTCTGCACCGAGATGCCGTTGTATCCGCCGGTGCGGTAGTCACCGGTCACCACGCCCTCGACGGTGACCCGGGTGCCCGCGAGCGGGGTCGCGTCGCCTGTCCCCTGGACCTGGGCGATGGTGTGGGTGACCGGGACGTCGCAGCCGATCGGGTCGGGATCGGGGTCGGGGTCCGGGTCGCCGCCGCCGTTGCGTACGCCGAAGGTGTTCGGGGCCGCGTCCCGCCAGCTGCCGCCAACCTTTTGCAGGGACGAGCCGACCGGGCTGGTGGAGCCCTCGGCCACGCCGATGTCGGTGCCGGTGAGGCCGTTCGCCGGGCCACCGACGGCGGCGAAGGTGCCCTCGTAGGTGAGGTATTCGGCGACCGTGCCGTCGGGGGCGACCAGGGCGATCCCGTCCGGGGAGCCGTTCTGGACGCCGTCGACGGGGTAGGTCGCGACGACCACGCCGGCGGCCGGGACCGCGCCGCTGAGCGTGCGGGTGTTGTACGAGGCGCCGTTGTTGCCGTTGTAGAGGACGATCTGCCAGCCGGTCAGGTCGAACCCGGCCGGGGCCTCGATCTCGATCGCCTCACCGGAGTCGGTGCCGGCGTTGTCGTAGTGGATCTCGCTGATGAAGGGGTTCGCCGTGGGTTCGGCGGCGACCGCCGCGGTGCCGCTGGCAAGGCCGAGCGCACCGCTGGTGAGGATCACGCCCAACGCGTTCAGTGAACGCGTGCGTCTGGTCCGGCGCATCAAACTGAGCCTCCGTAAAGGGGGGTAGACGCACTGGAGCCTATGCGGAAACAGTGTCGTTACATGAACTGCCGGGTGTACGGGACGCGGTAAATTTCCAGCCTCCCTGCCAGCGGAAACGGGCTATCCGGTGTTGTCCGGCGGTGACTCGCATAACACCCTCGTCGCAAATGCTGACGGTACGGGCGAACAGGAATCCCCGCCGTCGGGAAGATGCCGGCGGGGATTCCACAGTGCGATGACGTACGGCGGTTACTTCAGCGCGAGCGTCCGGGCGTCGGCGGCGATGACGCTGGCGACGTCAGCCGGGATCAGCTTGCCGGCCTGCCGGTCGACGTAGCTGGCCAACTCGGCGTACCTGGTGTCGACGAGCTTGGCGGTCATCGTGCTGATCGCGGCCGGGTCGGCACCGGAGGTCAGGATGACGTAACCGAGGCCGGCCTGGCTCACCGTGACGGTGAAGGTGCTGGTCGCGGTCGCGGTTCCCTCGGGGCCGGTCACCTGGGTGCTGACGGTGTGCTTGCCGGCGGTGAGCTTGACCAGGTCGAGCTTGCGACCGGCGGCGGACTTCTTGCCGTCCACGGTGACAGTGACGGTGTCGGCGTTGGTCGCGGCGACCGCGATCACCGGGGACTGCGCCCGGTCGAGGCGGGCCCCGTCGGCCGGCGAGGTGATCTCCACGGTCGGGTCACCGGAGGAGCGCTGCATGAAGGCCGAGTTCCAGCCGACCAGTTCGGCGGTGCGGTTGGTGATGATCGCGTCCGTACCGATCCGCTCCAGCCGCTGCCAGAGGCTGGCCGAGTCCATCGTCCACGCCATCACGGCGACCCCGGCGGCGTGCAGCGGGGCGACGACCTCCGGCTTGGCGAGCAGCGCGTTGCCGTCCGGGTTGTACGCGGTCAGGTGCAGCTGCTTGGAGATCGCGACCGGGTCGGCGTCGAGGCTGCTGCGGAGCAGGCCGAGCGGCAGCTCGGGGGCGAGTTCGTAGGTGTACTGGAGGGCGTCGACCTCGAAGCTCTGGACGAAGACCCGGCTCATCATCTGCTCGTCGCGGATCACCTGGATGATCGTGGCGACCTCGTCCCTGGTGTGCTTGCCCTTGATCTCCAGCAGCAGGCTGCCACCCCGGGTACGCAGGTCGGCGAGCTGCTCGGCGAGGGTCGGCACCCGCTCGCCGACGTACTGCGGGCCGAACCAGGAGCCGGCGTCGAGCGCCTTGATCTGCTCGGCGGTCAGGTCGCGGATGTTGCCGGTTCCGTCGGTGGTCCGGTCGACGGTGCCGTCGTGCAGGATGAACGGCACGCCGTCCTTGCTCGGCTGGACGTCGTTCTCGATCCAGTCGGCGCCGCCCTTACGTGCGATCTCCTGGGAGACCAGGGTGTTCTCCGGCGCGGCGGCGGAGGCGCCCCGGTGGGCGATCACGGTGAAGGGGCTGCCCTCGGGGCGGATGTAGCCGTTCGGCGGCAGCTCGGTGACGGTGACGTTGTCGTACGAGACGGTGGCGCCGTTGACGAAGAGCGCCTGGCCGCCGTCGGTGGAGCGCTGGAGGTTGTTGGTCCGCATCGCCTCCCGCCCGTCGAAGATCCAGCGGGCCTGGTTGCCGTGCACCTCGACGGCGACCCGGATGTCGCGGCCGGTGCCGGCGGCGTACGGCGCGGAGGCGGTGTTCGGCACGACCCAGGTGTTGGCGGTGGTCCGCTGGGCGAATTCGAGGCCGTTGGCGGCGGTGGTGCCGCTGCGCATGGTGGCGATCCACCACGGGGTGGCGCCGCTGGCGGGGACGTCGAGGCCGAGCGAGGCCCAGCGGGTCGCGGCGGAGACCGTCTCGAAGCGCATGTTCGCCTCGATCCGGAAGTCGTTGAGGTGCTTCCCGAACGTGATCTTGTTGTTCTCGCTGGAGCTGGCGGAGGTCCCGTAGAGCCGACCGTTCTCGACCTTCCAGGCACCGTCGACCGCGTTCCAGCCGGCGGGGACGGTCCCGGCGGAGAAGTCCTCCGAGACGACCACGTTGCCGGGTTCGGCGGCGGCGGGCGACGAGGTGGCGACGGCCACCGCCGCGGCGCCGCCGGCGACGGCGAGCGCGGCGGCCACGGCAACAGCCCGGGTACGCGGGGCGAGCGGCCCCGCCGTGGCGCGGCCCAGCGGTGATGCTGCGGGAAGGACAGTCATGGTCGGGACGCTACGAAACCGAGCCGAATCCATGATCAATCGAGCGTGACCCGGACCGGAACGCACGGTGTACGCGACCGGTCCGCACGAAACCACTCCGACCAGGCACGCCGTCGATAGTGTCGAGGCATGAACGGAGCGGAAGCGCTGATGCGTACGCTCGCCGGATCCGGTGTGGAGGTCTGCTTCGTCAACCCCGGCACGACCGAACTGCACCTGGTCCGAGCGCTCGAAGCGGTCCCGCAGGTACGGCCCGTGCTCGGTCTCTTCGAAGGGGTCGTCACCGGCGCCGCCGACGGCTACGCCCGGATGGCCGGCAAGCCGGCCGCCACCCTGCTGCACCTCGGCCCCGGACTCGGGCACGGCATGGCGAACCTGCACAACACCCGCCGGGCCAACTCGCCACTAGTCAACATCGTCGGCGACCACCCGACCCGGCACAAGGCACAGGACCCCCCGTTGGAGTCGGACATCGCCGCCGTCGCCGGCACGCTGCGCGGCCCCGTACGCCGGCCGGAGAACCCGACCGGCGCCGGCCAGGACGGCGCCTCCTCGTACGCCGAGGCACTTGAACCACCCGGCCAGATCGCGACCCTGGTCATGCCGGCGGACGTCTCCTGGGGCGAGGGCGGAACCGTCGCCGAGCCGATGCCCGCCCGACCGGTGCCACCGGTCGACCCGGCGGTGATCCAACGCGTCTGCACGATCCTGCGCGGCGGCGAACCAGCCGTCCTGATCATCGGCGGGCCGGCGGGACGGGAGCCGGGGCTGCGCGCCGCCAGCCGGATCGCCGCCAGCACCGGGGTCAAGGTGATGCTGGAGATGTACGTCCCGCGCCTCGAACACGGCGCGGGCGTGCCCGCCTTCGAGCAACTGGCGCCCTACCCGGAGCAGGTGGCGGCCCAGCTCGACGGGGTACGGCAGGTGATCGTCGCGGGCGGGAAGGCACCGGTGGCCTTCTTCGCCTACCCGGACCAACCGAGCTGCCTGGTGCCGCCGGAGGCGAAGACCCAGATCCTGGCCGAGGTCGGGCAGGACGCGGTCGCCGCGCTGACCGCGCTCGCCGACCTGCTCGACCCGAACAGCGAACCCGAGCTGTCGACAGCGGCCCGGCCGGCGCTGCCCACCGGGGCGCTCACCGCGACGAACTGGGCCCAGGTGATCGGCGCGCTGCTGCCGGAACGGGCGATCGTGGTCGAGGAGACGTTGAGTTCCCGGGCCCCGCTCGCGGCGGCCACCGCCGGCTCACCCCGACACGACATGCTGGTGCAGCTCGGCGGCGCGATGGGCGAGGGCATGCCGATGGCGATCGGCGCCGCGATCGCCGCACCGGACCGACCGGTGGTGGCCCTGGAGGGCGACGGTTGTGCGGTCTACACCATCTCCGCGCTCTGGACCCAGGCCCGGGAAAGGCTCAACATCACCAACGTCATCCTGAACAACCGCTCGTACGCCGTCCTGCGCGAGGAGTGGAAGCACCTGGTCGCCGACGGGGTCGACGCACACTCCAACCGACTCTTCGACCTCGGTGACCCGACCATCGACTACGTCAGCATCGCCGAGGGTTTCGGGGTGCCGGGCAGCCGGGCGACCACCGCCGAGGAGCTGGCCGAGCAGTTCTCCCGGGCGATCGCCGAACCCGGCCCGCACCTGATCGAGGCGATCTTCCCCCCGGCCGCCTGACGGATCGGCCAGCTCCACGACCAGGAATCCAGCCCGTGCCACTGGTTGCGACTCGCGGTGTGTCGCCTACCCGTCAGCGTCAGCGGGGTCCGACGAAAAGGAGTCGCCGGTCCAGCTCGACCGGCAGCGGCAGTTGACGTACCTCGTTGCCGTTGAGGTCGATCTCGACCGCAGCCCGCCGATTCGGCCCGGTGATCGTGTACATCAGTCGGTCGTTCGTAACCCAGAACGCATCCACCAGGGGCAGCGTCGCGAGCAGGGCCCCACTGCCGGCGTCGAGAAGCTGCACCTCCCGCCCCGCCTGTACGACAACGCGCCGCCCGTCCGGCGACCACGATCGTGGTCCGGCCACGTCTCCCCGGATCGGCAGGAGCCGGGGCCTCGTCTCCGTCCCTGGCCGGCGATCCAGGCGGGATGTGCGTCAGGCCCGCGATGTACGGAATCCGGGACCGGCGACAGTAAGTGGATGGCGTGGCTCAGACGTTAGAGGGGTGTGGCGCTACAAACAATGGAGTTCACGGAGTTCTACGTGCAAGCCAAGGACGATTGCCTACGGGCGGTGCTCGCGAGCACCGGTGATCGTCACTTGGCCGAAGAGCTCGTGGCGGAAGCGTTCGCCAAGGCATGGGCATCGTGGCGAACCGTCGCTCGGCATCCGGCGCCGCACGCGTGGGTGGTGCGTACCGCGCTGAACACCCGTACGTCGTGGTGGCGTCGTCGGCGGCGGGAGGTGTCGTGGGATGGGCTGGAAGAGCCGGTCAGCGCGTCGGATTTCGCCTTTGACGACTCGGTGTTGGCGGCGCTACGGGACCTGCCGACCAGACAACGTCAGGTCATCGCACTCCGGATCTTTCTCGACCTTGACACCGAGACCACGGCGAAGACGCTCGGCATCGCGCCCGGCACGGTGACCGCCCATCTCGCCCGTGCGACCGCCACGCTTCGCGCGCAGCTCACCTCCCTCTCAAAGAACGGAAGGCAGATCAATGGATGAGCTCTCCACTCGTGTACGTGAGTCCTTCAGCGACGTCCACCTGCCCGACCCGGTCGAGCACGTCATCGCTCGTGGTCGGTCACTGCGCCGACGCCGCAACTCCTTGTCCGCATTCATGACCCTCGGCGTGGTGGCCGTGGCGTCGCTGGCCGTCGCGCTCACGGTCGGCGCACCCGGCGGGGACACCCCGGATGTCCATGTGCATCTTGCCGCCTGGTCCGTTGACACCAACAAGAACCAGACCGTCACCGTAGCCGTCCGGGAACTCTCCGATCCGGAGAAGCTGACTGAGATACTGACTTCTGCCGGAGTGCGGTCGAAGGTCCAGTTCGTGCAGATCCCCGCCACCAGCAAGAACATCGGCTGCTACCGGTTGGCCGGCCCCGGCGTGCAGGCTCTACGCAGCGATCAGGTCCTTTCCGGGGGCCTGGACGCCAATGGAGATCTGCGCATGACCATCACGCCAGCCGCGATGCCGGACGGGTCGGTGCTGAGTTTCGTGGTATTCGGCCGTGGAGAAGGCCAGCGGCTGGGCACGTCGATGACGTTGTTCGACAACGAACCGGGAACGTGCGTGCCTCTGACGGATGAGCAGGTGCAAGCCGAGGTGGACGCGCACCGCACAAACGGATAGTCGGATTGAGGAGCGCGGTGATGCGGAAACTGTTGGTGATCGGGATCGGGGCCGGTGACCCGGGCCAACTCACCGTCGAAGCGGTCGACGCGCTCAACGCGGTCGACATCTTCTTCGTCCTGGACAAGGGCCAGGCGGCGGCGGATCTGACGGTGGCCCGGCGACAGCTCTGTGACCGCTTCATCGGACCGGGACGCTACCGGGAGGTGCTGGTCGCGGACCCGCCCCGGGACCGCGTCGCCGCCGACTACCCCGAGGCGGTACGGAACTGGCGCGACGAACGCGCCGAGCTGCTCGAACAGGTCATCGCGGCCGAGCTTGGCGACGACGGTCTCGGCGGTTTCCTGGTCTGGGGCGACCCGTCGCTCTACGACGGCACCGTCCGGGTGCTCGACACCATCGCCGCCCGTGGCGCACTGGCGATCGAATACGACGTGATCCCGGGGATCAGCAGTGTGCAGGCGCTCGCCGCCCGGCACCGGGTGACGCTGAACCGGGTCGCGGGCGCGGTGCAGATCACGACCGGGCGGCGGCTCGCCGAAGGGCTGCCGTCCGGGGTGGACGACGTCGTGGTGATGCTCGACGCGAACCTGACCTGTAAGGCGTACCGGGACCAGGAGATCGACATCTACTGGGGCGCGTACCTCGGTACGGAGGACGAGGCGCTCGTCGCCGGCCGGCTCGACGAGGTGGTCGACGAGATCGAGCGGCTCCGCCAGGACCTGCGCCGACGCAAGGGCTGGATCATGGACACCTACCTGCTGCGCCGCAACCCGTGACCGGGGCGGTCAGTCCATCATCGCGAGCAGTTTGGTGACCGTGTTCCAGTTGCGGGCGGTGGCGACACCACCGAGCCGTTTCTCGAAGAACGCGTAGGTCAGTTTCGCGTTCTGCTGCCCGCCCGGATACCAGACGTAGAGCTCGCGCTCGCCGACCCCGCACTCCTCGGGCGCGTACGCGGTGAAGTCGATCGCAGCCAGCCTGCTCGGGTCGGGGCGCTCGGCGAGGAAACAGACCAGCAGTTTCGACGGTTCGTCGGTCCGCTCCGCGAGCGGGTTGTCGGCCACGATCCGGTCCAGGTCGGCGCGGTCGCGGACCAGACACGGGATGCTGAGCCCGAGGTCGGCCTTGATCGCCCGCTCGATCTCGATGGCGAGCGCGGCCGGGTCACCACCGCCGGTACGGAACACCGCGTTGCCGCTCTGTAGCAGGGTGGCGACGTCGTCGTACCCGAGTCCGGTCAGCAGGGCGCGCAGGTCGGCCATCGCGATCCGGTTGTTACGCCCGACGTTGATGCCGCGCAACAGCACCGCGTACGAGTTCACCGCAGTCGCACCCACCTTCGTGGACGTCGTTCCGGTTCCGCCCGAACCGTACCGGAGAAGACGGTCGACCCCTGGGGTCAACCGCCGGACCGCTTCATGGGTGACATCCCGGAGATCCCCCTGACGTGCGGTGAGCGCTCTTCAAACCGGGCTTCGAGCCGTGCTCGACTGGCGGCACACCCATCGATTGGAGTTATCGCGAATGCGAAGAACGATCCGTACCGCCGTCGGTGTGACGGCCGCACTGGTGCTCGTACTCGGTCTCGCCGCGCCCGCCGGGGCGGTGGCCGGCGGGGCGGCGGAGGCCGGGGCAGACACCGCCGTGAACGGCTGGCGTCCCCCGGCGGTCAACTGGCAGCCCTGCCCGGAGCAGCCGGACCAGGTAGATCTGCGCTGCGCCACCCTGGCCGTCCCGGTCGACTGGTCCCGCCCGCGCGGCGCCACGTTCCCGTTGGCGATCGCGAAACGGGCCGCCACCGGGCCGGCGGCCACCCGGATCGGCCCGCTGCTGATCAACCCCGGTGGGCCGGGCGGCTCCGGAGTCCAGGCGGTGATCGACAGGTACGAGCGGTACGGCAGCCCGGCGGTCCGGTCGCGGTTCGACCTCGTCGGCTTCGACCCGCGTGGTGTCGGCCGCAGCAACCCGATCCGATGCTCGGCGACGCTGCTCGCCGCACAGCCCTTCTTCGTCCCGTCCGACCAGCACGAGTACCGCGAGCTGGTCGCGCACAACCATCGGCTGTACGACAACTGCCGAGCGCACACCGGCCCGCTCTTCGACCACGTCGACTCGGTGAGCGTGGCGCACGACATGGACGCGATCCGGGCCGCGCTCGGCGCCCGGCAGATCAGCTACTTCGGTGTCTCGTACGGCACCCTGATGGGCCAGATGTACGCCGAGCGCTACCCGGACCGGGTGCGCGCGCTGGTGCTGAACAGCACCATGGACCACAGCCTCGGCATCGGGGCGTTCGTCCGTACCGAGTCGGTCGGCGCGGAGAACTCGTTCACACAGTTCGTGGCCTGGTGTGAGCAGGACAGCGGTTGCGCGCTGCACGGCCGGGACGTACCCGGGCTCTTCGCGTCGTTGATGCGTCGTGCCGAGGCCGGCACCCTGGTGGAGCCGGAGTCCGGGAGGAACCTGAGCTGGCTCGATCTGTCCAGCCTGGCGCTCAACGCGTTCTACGGCCCGCGCTGGTCCGGGCTGGCCGAGCAGCTCGCCGCGATGGCCGACAGCCCGCCCGCGCGGGACGGGTCGTCGACCGGCCGGGAGCGGCTGGCCGGGCAAGGCGACGCGGTCGCCGACGAGTTGGTGGAGTATCCGATGCCGGTCTTCTGCCAGGACTGGGCGCTGCCGGTCGGCAGCCTGTCGGAGTTCCAGCGGTACATGGCGCTGGCCCGCTCGACGGCCCCGAACATGCGCGGCTCGGCCCCGGCGATCATGGCGACCAGTGTCTGCCTCGACTGGAAGGGTGCGGTGAACAATCCGCAGCACCGGCTCCGGGTCCGCACCGACCTGCCGCTGCTGGTGATCAACTCGCACCATGACCCGGTCACCCCGTGGGAGTGGGCGGTGAACGTGGCGGACCAGTTGGGGCGCCACGGCCGGCTGGTCGGTTACGCGGGTTGGGGGCACGGGGTCCACCCCGGTACGCCCTGCACCAACAGTCACATCGACCGCTACCTGATCGACCGTACGCTCCCGCCGCCGGGCGCGACCTGCGCGGCACCGGAGCCCACCGCCAAGCCGGACGCCAAGCCCTCCGCCGAGCCGGAAACCGAGCGCGGCCCGGAAGCTGAGCGCCGGACGGGACCGTCGGCACCGGCACAGCCCGCCTGGTCGACCCGCCTCTCCTGACGATCCCCCTTCCGGTGCGAGGTCGCCGACCCCGGCGCCACGCACCGGAAGGGGCTCGACACCGGCACGACTCAACCCGCACCCGGTCAGCGGTCATGTTCGCCGGACATCTGGGAAGAACACCGCCCATGTACCAGTCGGCCCCGCAGACCCCCACACAACCCCGTCCGCGTCGGCGACGGCCCATCTGGCCCGCCGTACTGGCGCCGGTCCTCGTCGCGATAGCGCTGATCGTCGCCCAGCCACTCTGGCACCAGCCGTCACGGCCGACCGCCGACCCAACCCTGCCCACCACGACCCGGATCCCCGGCACCGCCCCACAACTGCCGTGGCCGTCGACCGGGCAGGCCGCCGTCGCCGTCGACGGCGTCGGCGACCTGGGCAACCACGGTACGCAGACCCCGGTGCCGATCGGCAGCGTGGCGAAGGTGATGACCGCGTACGTCGTACTGACCGACCATCCGCTGCGGGTCGGCGAACCGGGGCCGAGCCTCACCGTCAGCGCCGAGCAGGCGGCGGCGTACTCGGCCGAGCAGGCACGCGGCGAGTCCCTGGTCCAGGTCGCCGCCGGGGCGAAGTTCACCCAACGGGAGGCGTTGCAGGCGGTGCTGCTGCCGTCGGCGAACAACATGGCCCGGATCCTCGCCGCCTGGGACGCCGGCAGCGTCGCCGCGTTCGTCGCGAAGATGAACGCGATGGCGACCGGTCTGGGCATGACGAACACCCGCTACACCGACCCGGCCGGCCTCGCACCCGACACCGTCAGCACCGCCGTCGACCAGGTGATCCTGACCCGCAAGGCGATGGCCCTACCCGCCTTCGCGGAGATCGTCGCCCAGCCGAGGGCGACCCTGCCGGTGGCCGGCACGGTGACCAACTACAACCACCTGCTCGGCCAGGACGGCGTGGTCGGGGTCAAGACCGGCTCCACCGATCAGGCCGGGGGATGTTTCACCTTCGCCTCGGTGGCGAAGGTCGGCTCGGCCCAGTTCCTCGTGGTCGGCGCGATCCTCGGGCAGCCCGGCAGGGACACCCCGGCCCAGTTGCGGTCGGTGTTCGCGGCGACGACACCGCTGGTCCGGGCGGCGGCGGCGGCGCTCGGCGTACACACGGTCGTCCCGGCCGGGCGGGAGGTGGCGACCGTACGCGGACCGCTCGACACCGGTACGACGCTGCGCGCCGGACAGAACCTCGACGTGATCGGCTGGCCCGGCCTCGACGTACGGCTCGGCACCGAGATCCCGACCATGCCGAGGCAGTTCGCGTCCGGCGCCGAACACGGTCGGGCGATCGCGACCGTCGGCAGCCAACCGGCGGTCGGTACGGCGTTGCGCGCCGACGACCGACTCGAACCGCCGGGCGTCTGGGACCGGCTGACCCGCCGCTGACCCTGGCGCCGTCGAACGCCGACGTCAGGCCGGGGAGGCGGTGCGGTCGCCGAGGTCGAGTTGGTAGAGCAGGGTGTCGATCCACCGCCCGTGCTTGAAGCCGACCGACCGCAACCTGCCCGCCTCGACGAAGCCGTACCGGCGGTGCAGCGCCACCGAGGCGTCACCGCCCTCGGCGATCACCGCCACCACCTGACGTACGCCGGCCGCCACGCAGCCGTCCAGCACCGCGGCGACCAGCAGTGACCCGAGCCCGCCCCCGGTGCGGTCCGGCGCGAGGTAGACGCTGTTCTCGGCCGAGTGCCGGTACGCCGGCTTCGGTCGCCACTGGCTCGCGTACCCGAATCCGGCGACCTCGCCACCGACCTCGACCACCAGGAACGGCATCCCGGCCGCGTGCAGTGCCTCGCCCCGGCGGCGCCAGTCGGCCGCGCTCGGCGACGTCTCGTCGAAGGTGATCACGGTTTCGGTGACGTAGTAGGCGTAGATCGCCGCTACCGCGTCATAGTCGTCCGATCCGGCCGGCCGGACCAACGCCGTCGAAGCCGCCACCAGCCTCTTCCCTCTCCGTGGCGCCGGGGCCGACCGCCAGGTGCTGCTGGATCTGTCCGTGACGGAACTGGTAGACGGCGCCGGCTTGACGCAGGACCCCGCGACGGTAGGCGTCCTCGAAGAACGTGATCGTACGCCAGGGCAGGCGGCCGGTGAGCGGTAACCAGAACCGGGCCAGGATCAGCCACCGGCCCCAGGCGTTGCCGAGCAGAGCCCCGAGCAGGCCACCCAGCAGCCCGCCGAGCAGGCCGACGGTGAGCCCGCCCAGCCAGCCGATGGTGAACGCGAAGACCAGCCCGAACATGAGCAACTGGAGGATGGTGTTGCGTCGGTCGGCGGCGAGCAACCGGATCGGACTGACCGCGGTGCGTACGTCGATCGGGGCGGTGAACTCGCCGAAACCGAAGACCAGCAGGACCGCCAGCCCGATCGCGATACCGACCAGCAGCCCGGCCGGCATGCCCTCGGCCCGCCCGAACGCCAGGGTGAAGAGCAGTCCGAGCACGAACCGCACCACCAGGCCGATGGCGAGTCCGACGGCCAGCCACATGATCAGCCCCCGGAGCACCGCCCGTACCCGGCCGTGCAGGCGCAACTGGGTCCGGGACGGTTCGGGACGCTCCCCCGCGAGGCCGAGCGCGAGCCCTACCGCGAGGCCGACGGAGAGGCCGACCGCGAGCCCGAAGGTGAGTCCGACGGTGAGCCCGCCCAGCACCCCGACGGCCAGCCCGTGCGAGAGGCCGAAGAGGACACCACGCAGCACGTTCCGCTCCGAACTGCGGACGCGCACCTGGTTCCGGGACGGATCCGGCTCCTCCTCGATCGCCAACCCGTAGGTCAGGCCGAAGACGACCAGGAAGATCGGACCGGCGACCAGCCCGTACGTGAGCCCGATGACAAAACCACCGGCGAGCGCGAAGGCGACTCCCGCCACCAGCCCGTACGTGATCCCACGGAGCGCGTTGCGGAGCATGCTGCGGGCGCGTTGCTGGACCCGGGACGGTTTCGGGCCCTCGACCGCCAGCCCGAACGCGATCCCGCCCGTCACGCCGAAGGCCAGGGCGAACGCCAGCCCCGCGACGATGCCGGCGACCACACCGAACGCCGCCCCGCCGAGCAGCCCGTACGCGAGGATCCGGGACGGCCGGCGCAGTGTGCTGCCCAGCTGCCACCAGGCCAGGTCATGCGTGTCGAGCGCGTTCAGGTGGCCGGCGAGGTGCCCCAGCCAGCGCTGGACGTCGGTCAGCTTCCAGTCCTCGCGTCGATGGTCGGCGGAGACGCTGTCGATCACCGGCTGTTGGTAGACGGCCGGGACGAACGCCGTGAACAGGTGCTCGCGCACCGACTCCGGGCTGGGGAAACGCTCCGAGTCGAGCAGCTCGGCCGGGTCCCGGCCAGCCACCTGGCTGTAGATCGACCGGGCCAGGGAGACCATCAGCGGGGTGTCGAGGGCGTCGGTGAGCGTCGACGCGTGCGGCTCGGTCCGGTGCTCGCCGACCCAGCGCAGGAACGGGGACCAGACGGTGCTGGTCCCGGCGGTCGCACCGGCTGTCTTGCCGGTGGTACGGGGCAGATAGTCGACCAGGTCGTCGAAGGTGAGCGGCAGCAGTTCGATCGCGGCGGCGGCCCGCAACGCGTTGCTGTCCCGGACCGCGTTGGCGTACTCCCCGGGACGGCTGGTGAGCAGCAGCGGCATGGTGGTCGAACTGAGTGCCCGCAGCGCGTGCGGGTGCAGCCCGTCGGAGATCTCGTCGAAACCGTCCAGCACCGGCAGGATCCGGCCCTCCGCGACCAGCGCGGCGGCGAGGCTGGAGGTCCGGTCGCTGGGGAGGCCGGCGGTGTCGACCGGCGCGGCCAGGCCGGGATAGTCCCGGATGAGCTGGTGGATCAGCCAGTTGCCGAACTTCATCGTCGTCGGGTCCCACGAGCCCAACCCGAAGATCATCGGAATCGGGTCGGTGGGCGTCCATCGTTGCAGCAGGCCGATCACGAACCGCGTGGTCAGGATGGTCTTACCGGAGCCGGGCGCGCCGAGGACGACCAGCCGTCCGGACGGGATGCGCCCGAAGACGTCGACTATCTCGCCGAGCTGGCTGGCCAGTGCCAGCGGCCCCGGCTCGGTGCCGGGCGGGGCCCGGTGGATGTTGGACCAGTGGTCGACCAGTTGTTCGTCGGCGAGGCGCCACCGTACGGCGAGCGGGAACGGGTCGTTGACCTGGCGCTGCTCCTCCTCGCGCCGCCAGACCGCCCCGACGGCGCCGGCGAGCTTGGCCACCGCGTCGTCGGGTGGGACCGGGCGCCCCAACGGTCGGGTCTGCTCGTCGGCACGGGCCCGGTTGCCTTCGAGCACGGCGACCGCGACCAGCAGGAGGACGACCGTCGCCCAGGTCCACGGCTTCCACGCGGACGGCACCTCCACGGTGCCGGTGGCGAGGTTCCCGGTCAGGCCGAGCAGCGTCGCGGGCAGCGCGACGATGGTGAGGAGCGCCGGTCGCCCCCGCCGCCATCTCATGACGTACGCACCCCTCGCGATCCAGTGGATTGCACACCCGCGCGGACCGCACCGACCGGCCGGTCGCGCAGAGGTGTGGGTACGAAGATACGAGCGTTGTCGATGCCCCGACACCACTAAAGTGGACAGAGATTTGGTGGTCGCGGCTTCACGTTCCGCACACCCGGACCGCCCCGAGACCTGATCGGTGTCCCCGGCTCCGACGATCGGCGTACGACGAACCACATCATTCGCGCGCAGCCACCAACAATGACGTACATCGACGGACGGAGCGGCTCGTAACCCTCAACCATCATCGCCAGGGAGACGGCGAACCGCTGGTGCTGATCCACGGGATCGGCAGCGACTGGCGCATGTGGCAGCCGGTCCTGCCCCGGCTCGCCCCGACGCGCGACACGATCGCGCTCGACCTGCCCGGTTACGGCGACTCGCCGCGTACGGGCATGGGGGCACGGTCGGGGATCGGGGCGCTCGCGGACGTGGTCGAGGGGTTCCTCGACCAGTTCGGGTTACCCACCGCGCACCTGGCGGGCAACTCGATGGGCGGCTGGGTGGCGCTCGAACTCGCCCGGCGGGGGCGGGCCCGTACCGCCACGCTGCTCTCCCCGGCCGGTTTCTACAACAATCCCGAGGGCGTTTTCGTACGCGCGTCGCTGCTGTTCAGCGCGCGGATCTCCCGCCGGCTGGCGCCCGACGCCGAGCGGGTGACGGCGAGCCGGCTGCGGCGTACGGTCCTGTTCGCGCAGTTCATGGGGCGTCCGTGGCGGCTGCCGGCGCACCACGCCGCGCACATGATGCGGGTCTTCGCCTCGGCCCCCGGGTTCGACGCCGACCTGGCCGCCATCACGGAATTCCGGTTCGCCGGCCCCCTGGCCCTGGCCGACGTCCCGGTCACGATCGGCTGGGGAAGTCGTGACCGGCTCCTGCTGCCGTGGCAGGGTCGTCGGGCGGTCCGCGCCCTCCCCGGTTCCCGGCTGGTGCCGCTGCCCGGAGTCGGCCACGTCCCGACCCACGACGACCCGGAACTCGTCGCCGACCTGCTCCTCGAAGGCAGCACAACGACGGGCTGAGCCGGGCCCGCCGGGGCTACTTGCCCGCAGGATCGGCTGGCGGACGGGGCGGCTACAGGTCGGACGGGTCGGTGTTGGCGCCGCAGAGCAGCACCGCGACCCGCTCACCCGGCTCCGGCCGGTAGGCGCCGGAGGCGAGCGCCGCGTACGCGGCGGAGGCGCCGTACTCGACCCCGATCCGCCACCGGTCCCAGAGCTGACGTCGGGCGGCGACCAGGTCGTCGTCGGCGACCAGGACCGCGCGTACGCCGGTCCGGACGGCGACCGCGTACGCGATCTCGCCGATCCGGCGGGCGCCGAGCGAGTCCGCGGCGATCCCCGACACCGGTACGTCGACCGGCCCACCCTCGGCGAGCGCGGTGTGCAGGGTGGGGATGGTGACCGGTTCGACCCCGACGACCCGGGCCACGCCCTCGGCGGCGGCGGCGATGCCGGCCATCAGCCCGCCCCCGCCGACCGCGACGACGATGGTGTCGACCGCTCCGTCGAGCTGTTCGATCAGCTCGCTGCCGGCGGTGCCCGCACCCGCGACGATTTCCGGCTGGTCGTAGGCGTGGCAGTAGACCGCCCCGGTCTCGGCGACCGCCCTGAGTGCCGCCTCGTACGCCTCGGCGTACTCGTTGCCGTGCTGGACCACGGTGGCGCCGTACGACCTGAGCTTCGCCACCTTCACCGCCGGGGCGGTCAGCGGCACGAACACCGTCGCCGGTACGCCGAACGCCCGCGCCGCGTACGCGTTCGCCAGGCCGGCGTTGCCCCCGGAGGCGACCACGATCCCGACCGCCGGGTCGAGTTCACCGGACTCGCGGGCCGACAGCAGCCGGTTCACCGCGCCCCGAGCCTTGAAGGTGCCGGTGTGCTGCATGAACTCGCACTTGAACCAGCCCGGTCCGCCCCGTCCGTCCGGATCCATCTCGAACACGGGAGTACGCCGGACGTGCCCGGCGATCCGTACGGCAGCCGCGTCAACATCAGCCCGGGTGATCACGTTCGGTCGCCTCCTCGTCGGAACGCCACTTGTCGTTGCCATGATCGTCAGTTGCTCAGCCGCCCGACCCGCCGTACGGGAGGCTGCTCAGCAACTGACGATCACCGAACCCAGCAGGACATCAGACCGTAAAACGATCAAGGGCGGGTTCCCGGCATCCGAGAACTCGCCCTTGCACTGCTGTTTCTTGGTGGAGTTGAGGGGATTCGAACCCCTGACCCCCTCGATGCGAACGAGGTGCGCTACCAGGCTGCGCCACAACCCCTCGCCCGACTCGCGCCGGACGATCGACCCGCCGTCCGAATCTCAACGGCGAACCGGCGCCAAGGCTAACAGGTGCGGCACCCGGGGGGCGAATCCGCCCCCCGGCGCGGCGGCTCCGAGCCGGGCCCGGCCCGGCCGGTTCCGACCCCCTCCGCCGGCGCGAAGACCGCTCGGTTGCCTCGAAGACCGCTCAGGCGGAGTGGGAACCGCGACCGGCCTCGTACGGGCGACCGCGCAGGCCGCCCGAGCGGCGGTAGGAGACCGAACCCCGGGTCCGCCCACCGCTGGCCGCCGCCGGCAGGTCGTCCGGCCGGTCGAGGCCCATCGCGGCGCGCCGTACCGCCTCGCGCTGGGCGGCCAGCCGGCGCTGCGCCTCCCGGCGGGCCGCCGCGCGGCGGGCCTGCTCCCGGCGTACCTCGGCCTGCCGGGCGGCCAGCCAGGCGGCCTCCCGGGCCTGCATCCGCCGGCGTCGGCGGTCGACGATGGCCCGGTTGCGCAGGTGTACGACGTACGCGACAAGCAGGGTGCCGGTGACCGCGAAGCTGATCCAGAAGCCGGGGCTGACCGTGATCACGCCGACCAGCTCGGCCAGGTTGAGCAGGAGCAGTGCGGCGAAGACCCGGCGGCGCCGGTAGACGGCCGGGGTGTGCCGGCGGGGCGGCGGACGACGACGCGCCCGCGCCCCGGAGCGGGGTACGGCGCGCAGCCGGCTCGCCCGGCGACCGGTCGCGGGCGGGGCGGAGACGGGGTCGGGCATGCCGTAGACCGGGTTGTCCGCCCGCGACTCACCGCGCAGAGTAACCGTGAGGACACGGGACGGGTTCACGGGCTGTCGTCCCGGGACAGTGCGGCGTCGTCGGCGGCGCTGCAACACCCGCGCCGTCGACTGCGCCCGCTCCGCCACCAGCCGCTCCGTGGCGTCGTACCGGCGAACCAGCGCTGGCGCGAAGGCGAGCAGACCGGCGGCGGCGAGGACGGCGAGGAGCACCGAGGCCGGCACCCTCACCCCTCCCGTCACCCAAGTCGGGCAACCGTGACCGTGGCCGGACGACCCACCGAAGCAGCAGGGCCATCACAACCACCGGACGGTTACCGCACATCCAGTTACTTCAGGTTACGGGCGGTACACCAGGATCAACGCGCGCCGCGCCGATCACGTCGAGTCACAGATGATCAAGAAGAGACGGTACGGAGCCGGTGCCAGCGGGCCAGCAGGCCCCCCTCGGCCGCGACCTCCTCGCTGGTCATGGCGTACCCGATGTGGTCCCGCCAGGCGCCGTCGATGTGCATGTAGCGCGGGTGGTACGACTCCTCACGGAAACCGAGCTTCTCCACCACCCGACGCGAGGGGCCGTTCTCCGGCCGGATGTTGACCTCGATCCGGTGCAGCCCACCCGGGCCGAACGCGTGGTCGGCGACGAGCGCCAACGCGGTCGGCATCAGGCCCCGCCCGGCGACCCGCGCATCGATCCAGTAGCCGACGTACGCGGAGCAGAACGCCCGCCGCACGATGTTGCCCAGGTTGATGTGCCCGACCAGCCGTTCCCGACCGTGTTCACGCAGGCAGATCGCGAACGGCATGCTCTCGCCGCGCCGCGCCGACCGGCGCTGGTCACGGTGGACGAAGCGGAACGCGGTCGGCGAGTTGAGTTCGTCCCACCCGCCGGCCGGCGCGGTCTCCCAGGGGGCCAACCACGCCCGGTTGGCGCGACGCACCTCGGACCAGGCGACCGCGTCCGTCCGCTTGTACGGGCGCAGCAGCACCGGACCGTCGATGAGCGCCACCGGCCAGCCCGGTGTCCCGACCAGACTCATCGGCGCCGGTCCAGCAGCAGCACGTCCACGGTGGAGCCGGCCGCCGCCGTGGTCACCCGCTCGCCGAGCACCAGCAGGCCGTTCGCCTCGGCCAGGCCGGCGAGGGTGTGCGGACCCCCCCGCAACGGCTGCACGGTGTAACCACCGCCGCGCCGCTCGGCCACGTGCGCGGGACGGAACTCACGCAGCCCACCGGGGGACGAGACGGTCTCCAGCAGATGGGCACGCACACTCGGCCGGAACACCGGCTCGGCGCCAGCGAGCAGCTGGATCGCCGGGCGGGCCAGCATCTCGAAGCCGATCAACGCGGCACCGGGTTCACCGGGCAGACAGACCACCGGAACCTCCTCGGCACCGACCGTACCGAATCCGAGGGCACTTCCGGGGTACAGGGCCACCTCGGTGAAGGCCACCGGCCCGGCCCGGCCGCCGTCCCGGCGGGAGAGGATCCGCCGCACCATGTCCCCCGGTCCGGTGCCGGTGCCACCGGTGGTGATGATCAGATCGGCCCGCAGGGTCTGGTCCTCCAGCAGCCCACGCAGCCCCTCGGGATCGTCGTCGCAGATCCCGACCCGGTACGCGAGCGCCCCCACCTCGGCGGCGGCTGCGGTCAACGCGTGCGAGTTGGTGTCCACCACCTGACCGGGCTGGCTGCCCCGGCCCACCTCGACCAGTTCGTCACCGGTCGCCACGATCACCACCCGGGGACTGGGCCGGACCACCACGTGTCCGATACCGGTGGCGGCGAAGACCGCGACCAGCGCCGGGGAGACGTACGCGCCGGAACGGGCGAGCAGCGTGCCGGCCTGCAACTCCTCACCGGCGCGACGCAGGCCGTACCCGCGTTTCGGCACCCGGAAGATCTCCACCGCGGCCATGCCCTGATCGGTCCACTCCACCGGAACGACCACGTCGGCGGCGACCGGCAGCGGCGACCCGGCCGCCACCGAGAAGCACGAGCCCGGGGTGAGCCGGACCGGACGCCAACTCGCCGCGCCGAGGTCACCGACCACGTTGAGCCGTACCGGGCGGGTGTCGCCGGGACGGCGGCCGGTGGAGGCACCGCTGCCGGACGAGGCGAATCCACCCCGTCCGGCACCGGCCAGGTCGTCCCAGCGGGCCGCGTACCCGTCGATCGCGGCCTGGTCGAACGCCGGGTACGCGTGCGGCGCGACCACGTCCTCGGCGAGGACGTTGCCGTACGCCTGGGTCAGGTCGAGGTCGAGCGGAGGCAGCGCCCGCAACCTGCGCAGCGTGCTGCCCAGGTAGTCGGCGAGCGGCGTCAGCTCGTTAGCGGCCGCCTCGGCATCGGCCGTGGCTGTCATGTATTGCGCCCGCCGAACTGCTCGGAGCCGACGAAGTCGGCCAACCACTGCCGGAACTCCGCGCCCAGGTCGTCACGCTGGGAGGCGAGCTGCACCACCGCCTGGAGGTAACCCAGCGGCATGCCGGTGTCGAACCGGGTACCTCGGTAGACGATCGCGTGCACGGGGGTCCCCTCGTCCAGCAGGGTCGCCATCGCGTCGGTCAGCTGGATCTCACCGCCGCTGCCCGGCCCGGTACGCCGGATCGCCTCGAAGATCTTGCCAGGCAGGATGTACCGACCGAGGACGGCGAGGTTGCTCGGCGCGTCGGCCGGCTCCGGCTTCTCCACCAGCCCGGTCACCCGGACCACCTCACCGATGTCGGTCAGCTCCGGCTCGGCCGGCGCCACCGAGGCGATGCCGTAACGCTTGGTCTCCTCCGGAGAGACCTCCATGAAGGCGAGCACGATCCCGTTGGTCCGGGCCTGGAGTTCGAGCATCGCCGGCAGCAGCGGCTCGCTCAGGTCGACGAACTCGTCACCGAGCAGCACGGCGAACGGCGCGTCGGTGCCGACGTGCGACTCGGCGCAGCCGACCGCGTGACCGAGCCCGAGCGGCTCGTGCTGCCGGGAGGTGAAGATCTCGACCAGCTCACTCGGCCTGCGTACCGCTTCGAGCCGCTTCTGGTCGCCCTTCTTCTCCAGGTGGGCCTCAAGCGACGGCGAGCGGTCGAAGTGATCCACCATGGAGGTCTTGCCCCGGCCGGTCACCAGCAGGACATCACGGATACCGGCGGCGGCGGCCTCCTCGATGATGTATTGCAGGACCGGGCGGTCGACCACCGGCAGCAGTTCCTTGGGAACCGCCTTGGTCGCGGGCAGGAAGCGGGTGGCCAGACCGGCGGCGGGGATCACTGCCTTGACCGCTCGTCCGGGGGTCGCATTGGAGGTGGTTCCTGGGGACGCAGAATGCTCCGACATTCCGCGAGACTATCGGCCACGGCCCTGGCGCGGCGGGTGCGGCCCAGAAGACGCGCCGCCACCGCGCGGACCAGGGTGCCCACCAGCCCGGGGCAGTCCATCGTCGGGTGTCGCGGCGCCAGCCGGGACGGCGATCTCCTCCACCACCGGGCAGGCGCCGGCCGCCGCGATCCGGTGGGTGTCGCGCCCGGCCGCCTTCGCCGCGTAGAGCGCACCGTCCGCCGCGTCGAGCATCCGCGCGGCGGTGGTGGCGTGGTGCGGATACACCGCGATGCCGATCGACACGGTGACCGGGACGAGCGCGCGGGGTTCGTCCGGCACCGAGCCCGGTGGCGCCGGAATCGCGATCGGCGTGTCCCGGACCGCCGCGCCGAGCCGTTCGGCGACGGTGACCGCCCCACGCGCGTCGGTCTCGGGCAACAGCAGCACGAACTCCTCCCCACCCTGCCGGAAGGCGAGGTCGACCTCCCGGATCACCCCTCGGATGCGGCGGGCGAACTCGGTCAACACGACATCACCGGCCGCGTGCCCGTACGTGTCGTTGACCTCCTTGAAGCGGTCCAGGTCCAGCACCAGCAGGCTGATCATCCGACCGAACCGGCTGGCCCGTTCGACCTCCCGCCGGACCGACTCCTTCAGGTAGCGGTAGTTCCAGAGCCCGGTCAGCGGGTCGGTCAGCGACAGCCGCTGCGCCTCCTCGTGCACCCGTACGTTGTCCACCGCCACCGCCGCGTGGCAGGCGAAGCTGCGCAGGGTCACCAGATCGCTGTCGTCGAAGTCGTCGGAGCCGTGCCGGTCGTAGAGGGCCAGCACCCCGAGGGCACCCCCGGCCGGCGGTTCGACCAGCGGGTACGGCACCCCGGGCGGCCCCTGCGGCGGACCGGCCGAGCCGGGTGCGGCGAACGGCACCGCCACGTACGTCCAGCAGTCGGGCTCGTACGCGGACCGGGTCGGCCCGTCCCGGTCGGTCCGGCCGCGAAGCGGTTCACCGGTGACCGCGACGGTGCCGAGTACGCCGCTGCCCAGCGGGACCCGCAGCGCGGACGGGTCCCGTCCCGCCGGCCCGTCGAGTCCTTCGCCGCACTGGCCGACCAGAGTGCGGGTCTCCGGGTCGAGCAGGAGCAGCACACCGGCGCGCGCCCCGGTGGCTACCAGCGCGGTCTGGAGGATCACCTGGAGGATCCGGTGCAGGTCGTGGGTGCTGGCCAGGGTGTCGCCGAGCAGCGCCAGGTGGCCCCGGAGCTGGTCCCGGCTGGTGGTGAGGGCGTGTACATAGGACTGCGTCTCCCGGGTCATCCGGTTGAAGGTCCGGGCCAGCCGCCCCACCTCGTCCGGCCGGCTCACCGGCACCCGGGCGGTCAGGTCCCCGTCGGCGACCCGGTCGACGGCGAGGGCGAGTTCGGTCAGCGGGCGGGTGGTGGAGCGGGCCAGCCGCCAGGCGGCGAGGACCGCGAGCAGGCCGGCGAGGAGCACCGCCCCGGCCAGGAGGGCGTAGATCCCCTGCGGTGGGCTCGGTGGCACCGACAGCACCAGCGGCAGCGGTTGGCCGGGCGACGGGCCGACCCGACGTACGTACCGGCCGGCGTCGGTCTCGCCGACCGCGTCCCCGTGCAGCCGCCGGGCGGCGAGCAGGACGGAGTCCCGGCTGCCGTTCCGTTCGGTGCTGTGCATGGCCGTGCTCGGACCCGGTTCACCTCGGCAGAGGGTGACGGCGGCGCCGGTGGCGGCGGCGAGCCGGGTGACAAATCCGGGTCCGACGAGCTGGGCGGCCCAGACCACGCCGACCGCCGCGCCGACCTGGTCGCGTAGCTCCACCCGTACCGTCAGGGCCTGGACCGGGGAACTGGTCGGATAGCCGCCGGCGCAGTCCGCCCACGGCGCGGGTGGCGCGTCCGGGGTGAGCAGCGTGGTCGCTCCGACGGCGTCGGTGACCCGGACCGCGACGGCGAGGCCCCGGGCGATCACCTGGCGGGCGGCGACGGCCCGGTCGGTGGTGTCGCCGGCCAGTGCCACCGCGTCGGCCGCCGCGTACAACTGCTGGCAGAGGGCGTTGACGGAGGTGCGGACGGTGGTGGCGGCGAGGTCGAGTCGCTCCCGGGACCGCTGGTCGTTGACCACGGCGACGGTTCCGCCGGCGAAGAAGGCGCCGAGCAGCAGCGGGCCGAGCACGACGGCGAGGAAGGCGACCGTCAGCCGTCCACGCAGCGTCACTTGTTCCCCCGGGAAGTTACGCACTCGTAGCTGCGATGCTGACACAGCCCCAACAGGGAAACTGGAGTTACCGCAGGAGCGTTACGTGCCGGATCGTTCGGATGAAGCGGAAGTGACAGACGAGCTGCACGGGGCGAAGGCCAACCTCCGGGCCGCACTGCTCGCCCGCCGCCGGGCGCTGCCGGCCCCGGACCGGGCCGTCGCCGCCGGGCGGATCCAGGCCGAGCTGACCGCACTGGTACGCCGTACCCGCCCCCGCCGGGTCACCGGGTACGTCCCGGTCGGCTCCGAGCCGGGGGGCCCGGACCTCCCCGACCGGCTGCTCGCCGCCCTCGACCCGACCGGCGAGCTGCTGCTCCCGGTGCTCCTGCCGGACCTGGACCTGGACTGGGCCGGCTATCTCGACGCCGAGACCTTGGTCACCGCCGGCCGGGGCCTGCGGGAGCCGGCCGGCCCCCGGCTCGGTACGGACGCCGTCGGCACGGCTGATCTGGTGATCGTTCCCGCCGTGGCGGTGGACCGGCGCGGCATCCGGCTGGGCCGGGGCGGCGGCTCGTACGACCGGGCGCTGGCCCGGGTCGGCGCGGACGTGCTGACCGTGGCCCTGCTGCACGACGGCGAACTGGTCGAAGCGGTGCCGGCAGCGGCGTACGACCGCCCGGTACGGGCCGTGATCACCCCGACTGGGGGGTTCCAGCCGCTTCCACCCCGCTGACGTCGGCCGGGGGCGGGCGTCACACCGCACACTTCGGGTGGACGAGAATGGGTCCGATGACGCACCATTGGCACTCGGATACGACGAGTGCCAAACGAAAAAGCAAGATCCGGAGGAGACCGTGCCCACGTACCAGTACGCCTGCACCGCGTGCGGCCACCAGCTCGAGGCGGTGCAGTCGTTCACCGACGCGCCGCTGACCGAGTGCCCGGCCTGCGAGGGACGGCTGCGCAAGGTGTTCAACTCGGTCGGCATCGTCTTCAAGGGCTCGGGCTTCTACCGCACCGACTCCCGCTCGAACGGGTCGGAGAGCTCCACCGGGGGCAGCTCCGTACCGGCCAAGTCGGAGTCCTCGTCCGGTAACGGCTCGGGCAGCTCCACGTCGACCTCGTCGGCCGGCTCGACCTCCTCCGGCAACGGCGGTTCGAGCAACGGCGCGTCGAGCAGCGGCTCCGGGAGCGGTGGCAGCGGGTCCGGCGCGGCGAAGTCGACCACGAGCAGCAGCTCGTCCAGCAGCGCCGCATAGCAGATCCACACCCTCGTCCGAGGGTTCTCCACAGCCTGCCGAGTTATCCACAAGCGGGGTTCCGGGCGCTGCGCGCCCGGTCCCACGCCGCCTAGCCTCCTGCCCACCGGAGCGTGCCCACGTCGCGGCGCCCGGCCGAGCGGAAGGCAGGCCCCATGGCGATCCACCCCAGGCCGGTACGACGAACCCCGTCGCTCTCCCCGTCCCGCTGGGCCGCCCTGCCCCGGCGAGGTACGGTCCTCCGCCTGACCACGGCCACGATGCTGCTCGCGCTCGCCGCCGGGGTGCTCTACCTGCGCCAGCCGTCACCGACCTGTCCCGCCGCACCGCCGTCGGCGAATCCGGTGGCAGCCGAGCCGGCCGGCAGCTTCTCTCCCGGGCCCGGCGATCCACCCGCACCGGCCGGCGCCCGGTTGGCGCTGCCGGCGGGAATGGTCGGGGTGCCGGTACGACTGGCCGAGCCGGCCGCCGTGGCGGTCGTACGACCGGGCGCCCGGGTCGATCTGCTGGTCGTACCGAGGGCGGGCGCGGCGCCCCCGGCCCGGCCGACCGAGCCGGTCGCGGCCCGCGCGCTGGTCCTGGACGTGCTCGGCGCCCAGAGCGCGGCGGACGGGTCGACCGCGCTCTACCTGGCCCTCCCACCGGAACAGGCGCAGCGTACGGTCGCCCTGCCGGACGGCACCCGCTTCGCGATCATGGTCCGGGAGTAGGTGCCGGCCCGTTTCTGATCCGGCCCGGCGCGGCGGATGCGGTCTGGTGCCAGCGGGGGGCTAGTCCCAGTGCGGTGGGCGGTCGGCGAGCAGACGCTCGTCGTTGGAGCCCGAACGCTCGCCCCAGCCCCGGTCGGTGTCGTCCACCGACTGCTCGGGAATCACCACGAAGTCGTCATCGGCAAGATCGACCGTACGCTCGCTGTCCAGGCCCGCGCGGGCCGATCCCGACTCGTCCACCCTCTTCACGCTCAGTAGCCTACCCACCGGGCCGGACCGGCCCCTGCGACGCTCGACGCCCCGTCCGCCCGGGACCGAGTGACACCAACGAGATCGGCTCGTCGTCCCGGCCGCCGGCTCGACGGCTCGGGTAGCGTCGAACGCCGTGACCTCCCCCAGCGACGAAGCCACCGACGACAGCTTCTGGCGCCGCCCGGCCGGACCACCCGAACCGGAACCGCCGACGCCTGGGCCAGCCGCTTCCACGCCGGCCGCGCCGAACCCGCCCGCACCCGGGCCGGTCGTGTTCCCCCCGCCCCTGGCGGTCGAGCCGGGCGCCGGCCAGTCGTGGGCGGCGCAACCCGGCGCTGGCCTGCCCTGGGCTCCGCAGCCCGGCGCCGGCCTGCCCTGGGCGCCGCAGCCCATGGCGGGGCGGAGCCCGGTCGAGGCGACGGGAGGCGCACCGGGCGGCTATCCCGGGCCGCCGCAGGCCGCCGTCCCACCACCGGGCTGGCGTCCCCCGGTGCAGGTCCAGCCCGCCCCGCCGCGCCCGCTACCGGGGCAGGACATACCCGCCGTGGAAGCGGCAGAGGCCAGCGCCCGGACGTTGACGTACGGCGTCGGGCTGATCGCCGGGGCGGTCCTGCTCGTGGTGATGTGCCTGCTCTGCTCCCGGGTGCTCTTCTGACCCCACAGCACGCGGCGGGTCGCCGGCACACCGACCCGCCACCGCCATGACGCCCGATCCGCTACAGGACGCCGCTCCAGACCACGCTCGCTCCTGAGTCACCGGTCAGGTAGACGTAGACGGCGGAGAGCACGCCGAACACGATCACCAGGCCGACGAAGACCGACGAGAGCCAGCCCGGCAGGTTGCGGCTTCGCGCCCGTCCGCTCGTCGAGAAGAGCAGCAGGCCGGCGCTGACGCCCAGCCCGAGGCTGAACCAGAACAACAGGTCGCCGTAGTTCTGGTGCTCGGCGAGCTGGTCGAGAATCTGCGGCGGGTAGCCCTTCGCCCGCAGCACCTCCAGCAGTTCCTCACCGGAGAGCTTGGCGAAGAGGGCCGCGGCGGGCGCCGCCACGGCCAGAGCCGCCACCGCCCAGCCGATCCTCGCCCGGAACCGCGGCAGGACCCCGTAGCCGATCGCGAGCAGCACCAGCAGCGGTACGAACACCACCGCGGCGTGCACCACCAGCGGATGCACGGGGAGGCCCATGATTTCCCTGAACACGACAACCTCCTCAGCGGCTGACCCGCAGGGCGGGTCAGGGTACGGAACATCGATCGGGAACGGTGTCCCCAACAGTCGTACACGATGGCAGAGCCGGTACGGTTCACGTCGGTTCCCAACTCGCCCGTGACCTGGTGCGGGCTGTGCCGCGTACCACCGGGGACAACGATCGTTTGATGGCCCCGCGTATCCGTGCTGTTATTGCGTCATGACGAGCGAGGAGCTGCTCCGGTCGAGGGGCCTGCGGGTCACCCGGCCGCGCCTCGCCGTGCTGGAGGTCCTCGCCGACGGCGGGCACCTCGAGGTCGACGAGATTCTGCGACGGGTCCGCCGCCGCCTCGACTCGGTCTCCACCCAGGCGGTCTACGACGTGCTCGGGGCACTCGCCCGAGCCGGCCTGTCGCGGCGGATCGAGCCGGCCGGGAGCCCGGCCCGGTACGAGGCACGGACCGGCGACAACCATCACCATGTCGTCTGCCGGAGCTGCGGCGAGATCGCCGACGTCGACTGCGTCCACGGGTCGGCGCCCTGCCTGGAGCCGAACAACTCGCACGGGTTCGACGTCGACGAGGCCGAGGTTACCTTCTGGGGGCTTTGCCCGAATTGCCAGCAACGTCGGAGCGGCGACCAGTAACCCGACGGCGGCTGGTGGAGGTGAGCCGCCACGGACGGCATCGGTCGAACCTATTCCGTTGCCGGACTCACCGGCGGCGGGGTGGGGGTCACCGGCAGCAGGGTACGTTCGACCGCCGCCCAGGGCTCCTTCGCCGGCGCTCCGGCTCCCCCCGGGCAGGTACGCCGAAAGTCGCACCAGGCGCAGCCCGGCCCGGGGGCCACCGGGAAAGCCTCGTCCGGGTCGGCTCCGTCGGTGACCGCCCGTTCGGCGGCCATGATGTCGCGCGCGGTGTCCTCCGCCCGGCTCACCTGGCGGGCGATCGACTCGGGGGTGTGGTCGAACGCCGCCACGGTCCCGGTCGGCAGGTGGTGCAGTTCGACCCGGTGGCAGGGACGACGGAAGACCCGCTCGGCCGCGTACGCGTAGAGGGCCAGCGCCTGCGAGCCCCGCGCGTCGTCGACGTCCAGGCCGGTGCGGCCGGTCTTGTAGTCGACGATCGCCAGTTCCGGGCCGTTCGGGCCGGTACGGGCGTCGATCCGGTCAGCCCTGCCGTTGAACGCCAGCACGGCGGTCTTCACCGCGACCACCCGCTCCACCCCGAGTGGGTCGACACCCGGTTCGAGCGTCTCCACATAGGACTCCAGCCACTGCAGGGCGCGGCGGTACGCCGTCCGCTCCTGCTCGCCGTCCCGGTATCCCTCGCCGACCCAGGTGCCCTTGAGCAGCACCGGCAGGGCCTCCGGGCGACGCTTCGCCTCGGGCAACGCGTACCAGTTGCGCAGCGCGGTGTGCACGCTCGCGCCGAGCGAGTTGTGCGCCCAGGGCGGGCCCTTGACCGGGGTCGGCCGGTCGACGTAGGAGTAGCGGTAGCGGCGGGGGCAGTCGGTGTAACTGCCGAGCTTGCTGGGGGTGCAGACAAAGAGCCGTTCCGGCATCCCCTCGAAGCCCAACTGCTCCGGCTGGTCGCCGCGGGGACGTGGGGTCCGGCCGCCAGAGGAGGTCGGCCTGCCGGAGGAGCTGGATCTGCGCACGTAGCAGATCCTGCCACCCGCCACCGACACTCCGGTCGATACCCGCCGCGCCGCCCGTCAGGACATCGCGGCGCGCTGGCTCAGCCCTGCTGGAAGACCTTGACGAAGGCGCTCACCGCGTCCGCGATGAGCTGCACCGCGATCGCGGCGAGCAGCAGACCCGCGATGCGGGTCAGGACCTCGATGCCACTGGGCCGGAGCACCCGGACGATGCCACCGGAGAAGCGCAGCGTGAGCCAGACGGCGACCATGACCGCGACGATGCCGACCGCGATCGCCGACTGGTCGGCGAACCCGTCGGCTCCCTGGACGAAAAGCATGGTCGCGACGATCGCACCCGGCCCGGCGAGCAGCGGGGTGCCGAGCGGCACCAGCGCGATGTTCGACGTGGTCTGCTGACCCGGGTCGTCGGCCTTGCCGGTGAGCAACTCCAACGCGACCAGGACCAGCAGCAGCCCACCGGCGCCCTGGAGGGCGGGGAGAGACACGTGCAGGTATCCGAGAATGCTCTGGCCGGCGACCGCGAAGACCACGATCACTCCGAGCGCGAGGGTCACCGCCTGCCGCGCCGCCCGGTTCCGCTCACGGGCCGCCAGCGGCCCGGTCAGGGCCAGGAAGATCGGCACCATACCCGGCGGGTCCATGATGACCAGCAGGGTGACGAACACCTCCACGAAGAGTTTGAGATCCACCCGATCACGGTAGTTGGCCGGCCGCGTTATCCCACGTCGTTGTGCGCGAGGCCACCAGCGGCACCCGGTCGATCTGGATGAATCGGCCGGCGGGGGCGTCGATCAGGGCGCGACGACCGGCGGTACGCCCGTCGCCGCCGCCACGATCCGCTCGTACGACGCGACCGAGGTGGTGAAGGCGCCCAGTCGTACGGTCTTGTGCTCGCCATGGAAGTCCGACGAACCGGTCACCGTCAGTCCGAGCTCGGCGGCGAGCCGCCGGACGTGCTCCCGTTCGGCCGGTGAGTGGTCCTCGTGGTCGGCCTCCAGCCCGGCGAGTCCGGCGGCGGCCATCTCGACGATCAACGCGTCGGGGACCACCGGCCCACGTCGGCTCGCCCGGGGGTGGGCGAAGACCGGCACCCCGCCCGCCTCGCGGACCAGCCGGATCGCGTGGAAGACGTCCAGGTCCTCCTTTGGCGCGTGGTACCGCCAGCCGAGCCACCTCGGCTCGAACGCCTCGTTGGTGGTACGCACCAGTCCGGCCCGGATCAGCGCCTGCGCGATGTGCGGTCGACCGACCGTGCCGCCGGCCGCCCGCGCCTGGATGTCGGCCCAGTCCACGTCGATCCCGTCGGCGCGCAACGAGTCCACGATCCGTTCGGCCCGAACCTCGCGGGCGGCCCGGATCCGGGCCAGCTCGCTGACCAGTTCCGGCGCCTCCGGGTCGAACAGGTAGGCGAGCAGGTGCAGGGCGATCGACGGCTGGACGCCGTACCAGCGGCAGGAGAGTTCCGCGCCGCGTACCAGGGTCAGTCCGGGTGGCAGTGCCGCGACCGCGGGCGCCCAGCCGGCGGTGGTGTCGTGATCTGTGATCGCCACCACGTCGAGACCGGCCTCGGCGGCCGACCGCACGAGTTCGACCGGACTGAGCGTGCCGTCACTGGCGGTCGAGTGGGCGTGCAGGTCGATCCGGGTGTCCGGACCGGGAACGGGCAGCGGGTTCGGTACGGACGGGATCACTGGTACGAGGGTACCGGCCGACCGGAAGCTCCTGGTCAGCCGGCCGATCGGCCAGCGGGGTCAGCCGGCCGGCTGGTTCGAGGTGAGTTTTGGTACGAACTGCCACTGCGCGGTCACGCCGCTCGGCAGCGGCACCACCTTCTCGGTGCCGTCGACACCGCAACGGACCACACCCCGGTCGTCGGCGGCGAGCAGAGTGCGTTCGTCGGCCCAGGCGGGTGCGACGGTGGTACGGATCGGGCAGAGCACCGTCCGGTCCTGCCCGGCCAGCGCCTGGGTGAGGTCGACCAGCCGTACGTCCTCGGCCCGGTGTTCGGCGACCCAGCCGCCGTCGGGGGTGATCCGTCCTCCGGTGGTGTCGAGTTTCGGGTCCAGCACGCAGGTGCCGGTCCTGGCCACCACGAGGCCGGTGTCGCTCGCCTGGAGTTCGGCCAGGCAGGGCCGCTGTGCGGGGCCGGTCCCGGGTACGAGCCCGATCAGGGTCTTGCCCTGTGGCGACCCGTACACCGCCGTGATCTTGTTGTTCCAGTTCGCCTGGTAGACGCGGTTCTGGGTGACCAGGTCGAAGCCCCGGGACTCCTCCGTGATCACCACCTGCTGACCGAGGAAGGCGACCGGGGAGATGCCCGCCGGCACCGGTGTCATGGTGCGTACAGCCAGACCGCTGGAGCTGACCCGGGCCACGTAGAGCACGGTGTCGATGACGAAGGCGAGTTGGTCCCCGCCGGGGCTCAGCACCCAGCGGTCGTCGTTCCCGCGCAGCGAGATCGAAGTGCCGTCGGGGCGCATGAACCGGATACCGGCGGTGCCGCCGTAGATCCAACCGGTGGGCACCCGGTAGATCTGGGAGACCGTGCCGACCCCGGTCAAGGGCAGCGTCCGGCCGTCCATGGTCCAGAGTCGGTTGCCGGCCCAGAGGTCGAGGCCGATGCCGGTGTCGACGGTGGGTTGCGGCTCGACCGCCGGGTTGGTGGGCGTCGACTCCGGTTGACCGTTGAAGGCGATCGCCGAACCCTCCCGGCCTCCGTTGCCCGGTATCGAGACCTCACGCAGCGAGACGATCCCGCCGACGGTGACCACCAGGGCCAGCGCCGCGGCCACCGAGGAGGCGGCGGCCCGGCGGCGGCGGGCGGCCCGGCCACGGCGGATCGCGGCCGAAGCCGGGTCGTTGATCAGCGGCGGCGACTCGACCCGTTCGCTGAACATGCTCCGCAGCGAGTCCTCAAGCATGATCATCAACCTTCGGCCCCGGTCGACCGGACGGCGGGCGCCACGGCGGGGACCGTGGTCACCGGCAGCCGGGCCGGCGTGGCGCGCGGCGCGGCCGGGACCCGACGGGGTGCCGGTGCCGGTACGGGGGCGCGGGCCCCGGCCGGTCGGGGGGAAGGCTCGCCGCCCGGCAGTCCGGCGCCGGTCGGGCGGGCCGTGGCGGGCGGGCTGGTCCTCGGGCCGGCCGGCGCCGCTGCGCCGTCGGTACGCGCGACCAGCTCCGCCTCGGTGCCGGGCTCCGCGCCGAGCCGGCGGCGCAGCGTGTTGAGTGCCCGGAAGGTCTGACTCTTGACGGTGCCGGGCGAAATGTTGAGCATCGCAGCGGTCTGGGCTTCGGTCATGTCCTCGTAGAACCGGAGCACCAGGACGGCGCGTTGCCGTGCCGGTAGCGTCCGGAGATGCCGCCAGAGCGCGTCCCGCTCCAGTTGCTCCTCGATCTGGTCCGGGGCCGGCCGTTCGGGCAGCACCTCGGTGGGGCGCTCGCCGTGCCAGCGTCGACGCCACCAACTGGTCGCGGTGTTGACCAGCACCCGTCGGGCGTACGGCTCGACCGCCTCGATCTCACCGAGGCGCTTCCAGGCCAGGTACGTCTTGGTCAGCGCGGTCTGGAGCAGGTCCTCGGCCGTCGCCCAGTCTCCGGCGAGCAGATAGGCGGTACGCAGCAGCGCGGCGGAGCGGGCCGCGACGAACTCGCGGAACTCCTCTTCCAGGTTTTCCCTGGCCGCCACCTGTTGCCTCCCCCGACGCAGCACCAACCGTCAGGTTGACACAGGTAGTGCCCCGGAGTCGACGGCGAACGGGTGCGGTCTCCTCCGATTTTCGGATGAAAAGTCCGCACCCGTCACCACATGCCTACACGTCTATTACGCTCCGTCGTCAGCCTTGGCCTCGTCGGCTTCCTTGCCGAGCCGCGCCTCGACTGCCTGCGGCTCGTACATCTCCTCAACCACGCGCAGGTAGAGCTCGTTCGGGTTGGGGAGGTACTTGACCTCACGCAGTGCCTGGTCCTGACCGGCCGACTCCAGCACGAAGGTGCCGTAGTTGAGCGTCCTGCCGAGCGGGGACTGCTCGTACTTCATGTCGGTGACCCGGGCCAGCGGCATCATCGCGACCCGCCGGGTGATGATGCCGTTGACCACCATCACCCGCTTGTTGGTCAGGATGAACCGGTCGAAGAACCAGTCCGCGACCTTCCACGCCACATAACCCATCACGCCGAGCCAGATCAGGACCGCCACGGTGGTGAGCCCGGCGATCTGCTGCCCGGCGAGGAAGCCGGAGAGGTAGCCGAGCACGAAGGTGGCGGCAAGCCCGATCAGGATCGGGGTGGCCAGGTAGACCTTGTGCCGCTTCCACTCGCCCCGGTACCGCTCGGTGGGGAAGAGATAACGCGCCACCAGGGCGGTCGGCTCGTCCTCCAGCGGCAGCACCCGACGCGGCCCGAGCGGCATGCCCGACGCGTCGACCCGCAGACCGGCGAGCTCCTCCTCGGAGATCTCCGGTGGCCGGTACTCCGCCTCCGGGTCCCGCTCCCAGCTCCGGCCGGAACGGGACTCGTCGTCGTAACCGGCGCCGTCCGGGTAGGGCGGCCCGTCCGGATAGGACGGTGCACCGGGATAGGGAGAGGCGTCTTCGGGGCCGTCGGGGCGGGCCCGAGGTATCGGCTCGGTGTCCCGCTCCCGACGCCAGCGCTCGGCGTCGTCAGGATCAGGGGGTGGCCCGGACGGATTGCCCATCGCCGGCTACGCGAAGAGGCTGGCGAAGAAGTCGCTGAAGCCCTGCGCGATGTCCATGACGCCGCCGCCCAACGACTTGAAGACGTCGGCGGCCGAGTCCGGCCGGAACGCGATGAAGAAAATTAGGAAGGCGATTCCGCCCCAGGTGAGGACCTTCTTGACCATGACGGGCCATCCCCTCGATCGCGCGCCGTGTGGCGTACCGCAGCAGTACGTAGCGTATCAGCCAGGTGTCTTACCGTGAATTCCAAGTTTGTGCCATTTTCGAACCTGTCCGAGATGGTCAGTCAGACCAGACCGTGCAGGTACGGCGACGGCGCTCCGTACACCAGCTCGGGCGGCAACCACTCGGTCAAGTCGTGTAGCACGACATCTTCCGCGAGGAGGTAGCCCGCGCTCGACGGCCAGGTTATCGCATATAACCACCGTCCCCGAGCTTCGCCGACGTACGCGCTGCGGTCTGTCGGGGATTTGACCGACCAAAGTGGAGTGGGGTGACCAGCCGCCCTGACCTTGGCGTGTGCCGGGTTCTCGGCGTGTCCGGGCAGCTCAACGGTCATCACGTCGGCGAGTAGCGCGCCGGGGTCCGGACCGGGGATGCCGGCGAACCGGGTGCCGAGACCGACGCCGGGCTCCTCGGCGACCAGGATGAGGTCGGCGGGTCCGCCGCCGAGCGGCGCCGGGCCGCTGCACGCCACGGCGGTGGCTCGCACACCCGTACGATCGTCGCCCGCCCAGGCCGCGCCGGTCATCACCCATCCGGGTGGCAGCGGCCAGAGACACCAGAGCGGCATCGCCGAGCCGGCGGCCGGCTGCGGCGGGTCGTTGATCAGCGCGGTGGCGACCTCCAGCATTCCCGGCCCGACCCGCTCCGCCACGCGCAGCGGTGGCACCGGGCCACAGTCCGGGCACCGCCATTCGGAGTGCATCAGGTCCGGTGGTGCCACCGCACCGCCACACCTAGGACAACTCACCGCAAGAGTCACACGAACTACAGTCCCCGGCACAGCACCCCGGAGTCAAGCGAACCGGCCTTTTCGGTCAACTTGCCTCGGCTCACTACTCACCCGGACGGGTCGGACAGGGGTTATCCGGGTGGCGGACCGGCATGCTCCCGGATCCAGGCGTGCATGGCGATGCCGCTGGCCACCCCCGCGTTGATCGAGCGGGTCGAGCCGTACTGGGCGATGGAGAAGAGTTGGTCGCAGGCGGCACGGGCCGGATCGGACAAGCCCGGCCCCTCCTGACCGAAGAGCAGTACGCACCGCGCCGGGAGCGTGACCGTTTCGAGCGGGCGGGCTCCGGGCAGGTTGTCGATCCCGATGACCACGAGATCGGCCTGGCGGGCCCAGCCGACGAAGCCCTCGATCGTCTCGTGGTGGCGTACGTGCTGGTACCGGTCGGTCACCATGGCGCCGCGCCGGTTCCACCGCCGCCGTCCGACCACGTGCACCTCGGCGGCGAGGAAGGCGTTCGCGTTCCGGACCACCGTGCCGATGTTGAAGTCGTGCTGCCAGTTCTCGATCGCCACGTGGAACGAGTGCCGGCGCTGGTCCAGGTCGGCGACGACGGCCTCCTGTCGCCAGTACCGGTAGCGGTCCACCACGTTGCGCCGGTCGCCGTGCGCGAGCAGTTCCGGGTCGTAGTGCGGGTCCGTGGGGAACTCTCCAGGCCAGGGGCCGACCCCGACCTCCTCGTCCGCGCCCCCCACGACCTCAGCCTCCACGATCTGCAGAGGGTACGGGCCGACCGGGCGGCGACTCAGCGCAGGCCCAGGGCCGTACCGAGCCGGCCGAGAAAGCCCCCGTCGATCCCGGGCACCCACTCGCCGGAGGTGCCGAGGTGCGCGTCCACCGGGTGCGCCGCCCGGCGTACCCGGGCCGCCACCGACTGCACCCACTGTCGGTACGCGGCCGAGTCGGCCGGGTCCGCCCGATCGGCGAGCACCTCGACCGCGGCCTGACAGGAGAGGAGCAGCCCGGCGAGCCGGTCTCGCCGGCCGGCGTGCGGGCCACCGTCGAACGGACCGTTGTCCGGCTGGACGTCCAGCGGGGTGTTGTCGGGCTCGGCGTAGATGGCGACCACCACGGCGCGGACCAGGTCGCTGTCGAACGCACGCCCGGCGGCGATGCCCTCCAGCCCGGCCAGTCCCTCGAGCACCGCGTGGCGCGGGCTCGCCGGCTCGGGCGAGGTGGCCGCCACCAGCACCCGGCCCGGGAGCCGGATGAGCAGCTTCCACTCGTCGGTGGAGTAGGCCACGGTCGGCGCCCGCCCAGCGGGTCGACCGGAGTACGGCGACTCACCCGAGGCGTAGTGGCTCATGGGGGACCTCCCGGCGCCAGCATATGACCGCTCGGGGTGGGCGGCAGAGGTCTTGCCCGAGAGATTCGACCGCACCGGCACCGGTGGACAGGAAGCCGGTGGGCAGAGTGGGGCCCCGGATCAGACTCGGGGCCGGACGCAATGAGCGGCGGGGCCCTCCCCGGCACCCGCCGCCCACGCTCTGATGAGAAGGATTCTGCCCGATGACGCCGGGACACAGAAGAGTCGGAACAGAGACAGAGGTCACAGTTATGTTTTTGAAACATTACTTAACGTGAGAGTTGATGTTGCGGTAACTCATGGTCATTCTGGAAATTCGCCCTCGTGAATAGCGTGATCGTCAGATCACCGCAGGTCGCCAGCCGTGGCGAGATGGAAGCGCTCCCGTTACGTACCGTGTTCGTTTAATTTTCTTAACATTAGGGCCGACGAGACCGCGCCAGACCGACGGTCGTCAATCCGCCACTACCCTGCCCTGACCGGGCCGACTCCCGGCCGGAGCAGGGTGACTCTGGCCACCCTGGGCGTTTCGGGGTGGGGGTACGGGGAATTCCACAGGCGGTGGACAGGTTCTTGCCTGCGTAGGTCTCAACCCATGAACGGAGAGTTCAATGGCTACCGTTGAGCTGACTTCAGCCAACTTCGACGAGGTGACGAGTTCGGAGGGCACCGTTCTGGTGGACTTCTGGGCGGACTGGTGTGGCCCCTGTAAGCGGTTCGCCCCCGTCTACGAGAAGCTGTCCGAGCAGCACCCGGAGATCGTCTTCGGCAAGGTCGACACCGAGGCCCAGCAGGACATCGCCGCGAAGTTCGAGATCCGCTCGATCCCGACCATCATGGCCGTCCGCGACGGCGTGATCGTCTTCTCGCAGCCCGGCGCGCTCCCGGAGAGCGCCCTCCAGTCCCTGATCGACCAGGTCCAGCAGCTCGACATGGATGACGTGCGCAAGCAGCTCGCCAGCCACTCGCACGAGCACTGACGACGCCGAGCCCGACACGGGCCCGCTATGCGCGTACCGACCGTTGCCGGCCGGGCACCCCACGGGTGTCCGGCCGGTGTCGTATCCGGCCGGGTGCCGGCGACCGCCGGACGCGGATCACCTCGGGGTGGGTCCGTAACGCTGCTCACGAACCGCCTGGGGCAGCGAGCAGGCGGCCGTGCCACCCGGCATGCGGTGCCGGTTGCGGGCCACCCAGCGGTACGTCGGCCAGGCGAGCGCCCGGACCGGAGGCAACCGGAGCACCCGACCGAGCACCCGCCACACCGGCCGGCTGTCACCGAGCAGCCGGGCGATCGCGTCCGGGCCCGCCGCCCGGGTGCCGTCCGTACCGACCCACTGCACGGCGGCGTCGCACTCCGCCACGGTCAGGCCGAGTGCGTCGATGTCGGTGAACTGCCAGGGCACCACCCGCGCCCGGGTCGGGATACGCCGACCGACGAACTCCGCGCAGGTGGTGCAGAACGCACAGTCGCCGTCGTACACGAAGATGGGCCGGTCCATCTCCTCATCCTCCCCTGCCCCGCCGGATCGGACCAGGGCAACCCCGGCTGCCTCGATTACCGGACCGCTACAACACGTGGGTCCGGTAACCCGCGAGCGTCGCGTCCAGCACCTCACGGCCCGGCCGCGCCCACACGTCGGCGTGGAAGACCTCGACCTCGATCGGCCCGGTGAAACCGGTCGCGTCCACCGCCTCCCGGAACCGGCGCAGCTCCACACACCCCTCGCCGGGCAGACCACGCCCGAGCAGCACCCCCTCCGGCAGCGGGGTGACCCAGTCGGCGACCTGGAAACAGGCGATCCGCCGCTCCCGGCCGGCCCGCTCGATCTGCGCCCAGACCTGGTCGTCCCACCAGACGTGGTACGTGTCGACCACCACGCCGACCGCCTCGACCGGATGCGGCGCGGCCAGGTCCAGCGCCTGCCCCAGACTGGCGACCACGCAGCGGTCGGAGCAGAACATCGGGTGCAGCGGCTCGATCGCCAACCGGACCCCGGCGGCGAGCGCGTACGGCACCAGCGCGCCGATCGACTCGGTCACGCGCGCACGGGCGGCGTCCAGGTCCCGGCTGCCCGGCGGCAGGCCGCCGGAGACCAGCACCAGCACCGGGGCGCCGAGCGTCGCCGCCTCGTCGATCGCGCGCCGGTTCTCGTCGTACCAGTCCGGGGTGTGGAAGAAACCACCACGGCACAGTGAGGTCACCGCGAGCCCGGCCTCCCGGACCAGCGCGGCGGTCTTCTCCACGCCGTAGTCCCGGGTCTCCTCACGCCAGAGGCCCACCTGGGTCACCCCGGCGTCGACACAGCCCGCGACCAGTTCCGGGATCGGCCAGTACTTCGTGGTCGCCTGGTTCAGCGAGAAGCGGTTCACTGGGGCACCCCCACGGTGGTCAGCCAGGCCCTTGCCCGGTGGGCGGCAAGGCCGGCGTCGGGCAGCAGGCCGGCGGCGTCGGCGAGCCGGAAGAGTTCGATCAGGTGCCGGGGAGACCGTCCGGAGTGGAGCCCACCGACCATGGTGAAGTGCTCCTGGTGGCCGGCGAGCCAGGCCAGGAAGACGATTCCGGTCTTGTAGTAGTAGGTCGGCGTACCGAATATGTGCCGGGCCAGCGGCACCGTCGGCGCGAAGAGCCGGTGGTAACCGTCAAGATCACCCTGGTCCAGCGCGCGCAGCGCGGCGGCGGCGACCGGGGCGATCGCCGCGAAGACCCCCAGCAGGGCGTCCGAGTAGTCGGCTCCGGGACTGGTGGCGGAGGTGTCGCCCTGGATCAGACTCGGGTAGTTGAAGTCGTCGCCGGTGTAGAGCCGGACCCCGGCCGGCAGCCGACGACGCAACGCCACCTCGAAGTCGGCGTCCAGCAGCGAGACCTTGATCCCGTCGATCCGGTCCGCGTGCGCGGCGATCAGCTCCAGCACGGTCTCGGTCGCCGCCGCCGGATCGGAGCTGCCCCAGTAACCGGTCAGCGCCGGGTCGAACATGGCACCGAGCCAGTGCAGGACGACCGGGGCGTCCGCCTGCCGCAGCAGCTCGTCGTAGACGCTGAGGTAGTCGTCCGGCCCCTGTGCGGTGGCGGCGAGCTGACGACTGCACATCAGCACCGGTCGCGCGCCGGCGGCCTGGACGTGGTCCAGCTGCTCGGCGTACGCCTTGCGTACGTCGTCCAGGTGCACCGGACCGTCGGGCAGCTGGTCGGTGGCGACTCCCGCGACGATCCGGCCACCGACCGCGCGGGCCTCGGCGGCACTGCGCCGGATCAGCTCACGGGTGGTCTGGTAGTCCAGCCCCATCCCCCGCTGTGCGGTGTCCATCGCCTCGGCCACGCCGAAACCGTGCGACCAGAGGTGGTGCCGGAAGGCCAGGGTGGCGGACCAGTCGAGTTCGGCGGGGGCGCCGGGGCCGTTCTCGGCGGTCGGGTCGGCCACCACGTGCGCGGCCGCGTACGCGACCCGTGCGGTGAAGCGTGGGCCGGGCGCGACGAACTCCCGCCCGGCGCCGGTGAAGGTGAACCGGCCGCCGGGCAGCAGGACCGAGTCGCTCACTTCGACGGCTCGGCTTGCAGTTCGGGGATCTCGATCCGCCGGCCCTCGCGGGCGGAGCGGAGCCCCAGCTCGGCGAGTTGGACGCCGCGCGCACCGGCCCAGAGGTCCCAGCTGTACGGCTCGTCCTCCACGACGTGCCGCAGGAACAGCTCCCACTGTGCCTTGAAGCCGTTGTCGAACTCCTCGTTGTCCGGCACCACCTGCCACTGTGACCGGAAGTCCTCGGTCGCCGGCAGGTCGGGGTTCCACACCGGCTTCGGCGTGGTCGACCGGTGCTGGATGCGGCAGTTGCGCAGCCCGGCGACGGCGCTGCCCTCGGTGCCGTCGACCTGGAACTCGACCAGTTCGTCGCGGTAGACCCGAACCCCCCAGGATGAGTTGATCTGGGCCACGATCGGGCTGGACTGGCCGGCCCGGTCGATTTCGAAGATGCCGTACGCGGCGTCGTCGGCGGTCGCCTCGTACGGCTCGCCGGCCTCGTCCCAGCGGGTCGGGATGAGCGTGCTGACGTGTGCCGTCACGGCGTTCACCTGGCCGAAGATCTGCTCCAGCACGTAGTGCCAGTGCGGGAACATGTCCACCACGATGCCGCCGCCGTCGGCCGCCCGGTAGTTCCAGGACGGACGCTGCGCCGGCTGCCAGTCGCCTTCGAAGACCCAGTAGCCGAACTCGCCACGGATGGAGAGGATCCGGCCGAAGAAGCCGCCCCGGACCAGCCGGTCGAGCTTGCGCAGACCGGGCAGGAAGAGCTTGTCCTGTACGACGCCGTGCTTGATGCCGGCGGCGTCGGCGAGCCGGGCCAGTTCGACCGCGCCGGAGAGGTCCTCGGCGGTCGGCTTCTCGGTGTAGATGTGCTTGCCGGCCTCGATCGCCAGCCGCAGCGCCTTCTCCCGTTGCGCGGTGACCTGGGAGTCGAAGTAGATCTGGACGTCGGGGCGGGCCAGTCCCGCGTTCAGGTCCGTGGTCCACTCGGTCAGGCCGTGCCGGTCGGCGATCTCGCGGAGTTTGGTCTCGCTGCGGCCGACCAGCACCAGTTCCGGCCAGAGCCGGGTGCCGTCGCGCAGTGGCAGGCCGCCCTGTTCGCGGATCGCGAGCAGCGAACGGACGAGGTGCTGGCGGTAGCCCATCCGGCCGGTCACGCCGTTGAGCACGATCCCGATAGTGGTACGGGCCATGCGGTCGCCTCCTCAGGCTGTCACGGTCGATCCAGGTAAGCGCTTTCCCGCGCACGTTACTGGTCTGCACCCGGATTCGGCAAGGGCTTTCCTCGCCCGCGTACCCGCGCGCGCTATCCTCACCTGCAGCCGGCTCAGGGCGGTCGGGGAGAGGTCGGATCGATGGCCACCTTGGCAGATGTGGCGCGCCGGGCGGGAGTCTCCCCCGCGACCGCGTCCCGAATCATCAACGGCAGCGCGAAGCCGGTGACCGACGCGTTGCGGGAGCGGGTGTTGGCGGCGGTCGAGGAACTCCAGTACGTCCCGAACGCCCACGCCCAACTACTCGCCCGCAACCACCGCTCCGCCGTCGGCGTCATCGTCCACGACGTCTCCGACCCCTACTTCGCCGAAATCACCCGCGGCCTGCAACGCGTCGCCACCGAACACGGCCGACTCGTCATCATCTGCAACACCTACCGCGACCCCGACAAAGAACTCGAATACGTCGAACTCCTCCGCGCCCACCAAGCCGCCGCCATCATCCTCGCCGGCAGCGGCCACCACAACGAAACCTTCACCCACACCCTCGACGCCAAACTCCGCGTCTACCAAGCCACCGGCGGCCACATCGCCGTCATCGGCCGCCACGAACACACCGGCCACGCCGTCATCCCCGCCAACGAAACCGGCGGCTACCTCATCGGCACCGAACTCTACGCACTCGGCCACACCCACCTCGGCGTCATCGCCGGCCCCAAACACCTCACCACCACCACCGACCGCCTCACCGGCCTACGCCACGCCGCCCGCGACCACGGCCACAAACTCCCCACCCGCCACATCGCCTACGCCAACTTCGACCGCGACAGCGGCGCCACCGCCACCGCCCACCTCCTCGACACCCAACCCCACCTCACCGCCATCGCCGCCCTCAACGACACCATGGCCATCGGCGCCCTCGCCCTGCTGCGCACCCGAGGCATCAAAGTCCCCGAACAGATCAGCGTCACCGGCTTCGACGACATGCCCATCGCCCGCGACGTCACCCCCACCCTCACCACCGTCCGCCTCCCCCTCGCCGACATGGGCGCCCGCGCCATGACCCTCGCCCTCCAGGAGCCCGACCCGGCCAACCACCACCAGGTCGAGCACGTGCCGGCGGAACTCATCCGCAGGGAGAGCACCGCGCCACCCGCGCGGTAGCCGGAGAAAGACCCAGCAGGGCGAATCGGCCCGGCGGACTTGCGCCAACACTCGAACATGTGTTCGGATCAGGGTCATGCGCTGGGAAAACCTTTCCTTCGCCGCGGTCGGGGCCGGGGCGGCCGAAGCGTCAGCGCCGGCGGCACCACCCTTGCCGCTGGCACTGCCCGACGCGGTCGCCCGGACCTTCGACACCCCCGGCTTCGCCGGGATGACCTTCTACGAGGTGCGCGCGAAGTCGATCATCAATCGGGTTCCCGGCGCCTCCCGCGTGCCGTTCGAGTGGACGATCAACCCGTACCGGGGCTGCTCACACAGTTGCGTCTACTGCTTCGCCCGGAACACCCACACCTATCTCGACCTCGACGCGGGGCAGGACTTCGACCGCAGGGTGGTCGTGAAGGTCAACGCCGGTGAACTGGTCCGGCGCGAGCTGGCCGCGCCGAAGTGGCGCGGCGACCACGTGGCGATGGGCACCAACGTCGACTGCTACCAGCGGGCCGAGGGCAAGTACCAGCTGATGCCGCAGATCCTGGCCGCGCTGCGCGACTTCGCCAACCCGTTCTCGATCCTCACCAAGGGCACCCTGCTGCTGCGGGACCTGCCCCTGCTGCGGCAGGCCGCTGCGGTGACCCGGGTCGGCATCTCGTACTCGGTGGGATTCGTCCACGAGGAGCTGTGGCGCTCGGTCGAGCCGGGAACCCCCAGCCCACGGCGCCGGTTGGACGCGATCAGACAACTGACCGACGCCGGCTTCCGGGTCGGCGTGCTGATGGCCCCGATCCTGCCCGGCCTCACCGACACCGACGACTCGATCGAGGCGACCGTCTCCGCGCTCGCCGCCGCCGGAGCGGCGAGCGTGACGCCGATCCCGCTGCATCTGCGTCCCGGTGCCCGCCAGTGGTACGCGAGCTGGCTGGCCCGGGAGCATCCGGCCCTGCTGCCCCGCTACCGCGAGCTGTACGGCAACGGCTCCTACCTGCCCCAGAGCTACCAGCGGGAGATCGTCGCCCGGGTCCGGATGGCGGCCCGCCGGCACGGTCTGCTCCGCTCCGAACCGGGCGATACCCGACAGGTGCCGACGGCGGCGGTGCCCGCTCCGGCCGAACAGCTCACCCTGCTCTGACCGGGTGCCGGCGGAGCTAGAGTCGGCGGGTGCGAGATGCCCGACAGATCCTGGTGGACGCCAAGGTGATCGCCGTGGTCGGCGCCGCCCGCGATCCACGGAAGGCGGCCCACCAGGTGCCACTCCAGATGCAGGGGTACGGCTGGCGGATCATTCCGGTCAACCCGGTCGCCGACGAGCTCTTCGGTGAGAAGGTCTACCGGTCGCTGGCCGACATTCCGCATCCGGTCGACCTGGTCGACATCTTCCGCCCCGCCCGGGACGCGGTCGAGGTGGTCCGGGCGGCGATCGCGATCGGCGCCCCGGCGGTCTGGTTGCAGCTCGGCATCGTGTCGGCCGAGGCGCGGAAACTGGCCGAGGAGGCCGGCATCGACTACGTCGAGGACCGCTGCCTGGTGATCGAACGGGCGAACGGCAACCTGAGTCAGCTCCCCTGATCCGGTTACTGCCCCGTACCGCACCGTCAACCCCTTTCCTGGTCGCGGCAGCGTGCGGCCGGGGCAGATGTCTACGTAGTAAACTTGTCCGATGGTTGGCACCCGGCGGGAGACCGCGACACACCGTGGGCTCGACCCCGACAAGATCGTGGCGAGTGCACTGGCCGTCGCCGACGCCGAGGGACTGGGGGCGGTGACCATCCGACGCCTGGCCCAGCAGCACGACGTCACCCCGATGGCCCTCTACCGGCACTTCCGGGACAAGGACGAACTACTGGACGCGATCGCCGACCGGTTGCTCTCCGCCGTCGCACTGCCCGAACCGGACGACCGGCCGTGGCACGAGCAGACCCGGGACGTACTCGCCGCCTTTCTCGCCGCCCTGCGTCCCCACCCGAACGTCGCCCAGCTCACCCTCGCCCGGATCCTCACCTCGGCACCCGGGCTCGCCCTGGCCGAGCGGACCCTGGCGCTGCTGCACCAGGCCGGATACCAGACCGACCAGGCGGCCCGGATCGGCCGCCAGGTCCTCTGCTCGTTGATCACCCTGGTCAGCAACGAACCGGGCGTCGGGCAGCACGGTGACGCCGAAGCCCGTGAGGACGCCGTACGCGCCGAGACGGCCGGCCTCGCCGCGCTGCCGCCGCGTCGCTACCCCCACGTGGTCGCCGCCGCCGGCGCGCTCACCTCCGTCGACCGTCAGGAGGACTACTACCGGCTCGGTCTCGATCTCGCCGTCGCCGGCCTGCGCGGGGTGTCGCCGGCCGCCTGAGGCGTCACCCGTCCTCGTCGGCGGCCGGTCAGTCGACTCATCCGCCGTCCACGGCTTCCCTGGTCAAGTAGCGTCCGGGACGAGGAGGGCGACAGGTATGAGCTACCCACCACCAGGCGAGGACCCCGATCCCCACCAGCAACCACCGCAGTACGGCCCACCCGAGCAGTACGGCCCACCCGAGCAGTACGGCCCACCCGAGCAGTACGGCCAGTACGGCCAGCAGCCCGGGCAGTACGGGTACTACGGCCAACCGGGCCAGTACGGGCAGCCGGGCCAGTACGGGCAGCCGCCCGGCGGTTATCCACCCGGTTACGGCCCGCCGACCGGGACCAACGTACTGGCGATCCTGTCGCTGGTCTTCGCATTCGTCTTCGCGCCGGCCGGCATCGTCCTCGGGCACATCGCCCGCCGGCAGATCAGGCAGAGCGGTGAACAGGGCAACAGCCTGGCCACCGCCGGACTGATACTCAGCTACCTCTTCACCGCGTTCTACCTGATCTTCTGCTGCGGCTGGTTGGCGTTGGGCATCTGGGGCGGCGACGACTTCGGCGGCGGCTCCTACTGAACCGCCCCGGACCGCGCCGACCGACCGGTGCACCGCCTACCGGAACTGCGCCTCCCGCACGCTGTTGCCACCGTCGACGACGAGCATCTGCCCGGTGATGTACGAGGCCGCCGGGGAGCAGAGGAAGGTGATCGCCGCGGCAACCTCGTCCGGGGTGCCGGGGCGACCGACCGGCGTACCCAGGCCCTGCTTGAGTTCGGCCATGGTGGATGCGGCGGTGTAGATCGTGCCCGGCGCGACCGCGTTGACCGTGACGCCGTCGGCCACCATCTCCATCGCGAGCGCCCGGGTCAGCCCCACCACACCGGCCTTCGCCGCGGCGTAGGCCGCCTCGGTCGGCAACGCGTTCACCGGTCCGGCGGTCGCGGAGAGGTTCACGATCCGACCCCAGCCCCGCTCGGCCATGCCACCGATGAAGGCACGGCTGCACAGGAAGGCGGTGGTCAGGTTGCGCTCGATCTCACCGTGCCACTCGTCGTAGCTGAGCTGGGCCACCGGACGCAGCACCTCCGGGCTCGCCCGGCTGGCCAGACCGGCGTTGTTAACCAGCACCTCGACCTCACCGAGCTGCTCGGCGATGGCGTCGGCGAGCGCGCCCACCTCGGCCTCGTCGGTCAGGTCGGCGACAAACCCGGTCGCCCCCAGCTCGGTGGCCCGGTCGTGGATCCGGCGGGTGGTCGAAACAATCGCCACCCGTGCCCCCAGGTCACGCAACCGGCGAGCGGTGGCGTAGCCGATGCCGTCCGCGCTGCCCGCACCGGTGACCAACGCGACCCGCCCGTCGAGCCGGAGCGTGACGGGTTCGGAGTCGGGCAGGGAGGTCGGCTCGTCGGAGTCGTCGGCCGGGCCGGCGCCCGGCGGGAGAGTCCGGGAACGGCGAGCCAGTGCGGAGCGCGAAGCGTCCCGCCGAGGTCGGCTGCCGGCACGTTCACCGGCGCGCGCGTCGAATGCCATGCCGCGATCCTGCCCGGTCCCGTCAATCCGGGCAACGCGGCACCCCCTGCGACACGGGGCGGATGTCGGTGGCGATCTCCGACTACCCTGACGGCGCATCCCTGCGTAGACGGAGAGACCTGATGAGCGACCCCCAGCAGCCCGGCGGCTGGAACGCCCCGCCCGGAAGCGGCCCGCAACCGGAGAGCCCGCAGAGTCCGGCCCCCCAACCCCCGGCCGGCACATCCGAACCGACCGCGTACGTGAACCCGCCGGCGTACCCGGACCCGACCGCCTACCAGAACCCGGCGGCGTACCAGGATCCGACGGCGTACCAGAACCCGGCGGGGTACCAGGCCCCGCCGGCGTACCAGACCCCGCCGGCCTACCAGGCTCCGCCGGCGTACCAGGCCCCGGCCGGCACCCCGGACCCGAACGCCTACCAATACCCGGCGGGTGCCGTCGATCCGGCGGCCCAGCAGTACCAGCCGGGATATCCCGCTCCGGGCTACCCCGCACCTGGCTACGGCTACACCGCACCGCAGCAGCAGCAGAACGGGATGGCGGTCGCCTCGCTGGTCGTCTCCATCGTCGGTGTACTCGGGCTCTGCGGCTACGGCCTCGGCGGTTACCTGGGCATCGTCGGCGCGATCCTCGGCCACGTGGCCAAGCGGCAGATCCGCGAGCGTGGCGAGAGCGGCGGCGGTTTGGCGACCGCTGGCATCATCACCGGTTGGATCGCGGCCGGGATCGCCGTACTCGCCACCGCGGCGATCATCATCTTCTTCGCCGTCCTCGCGAACAACCCGGACGCCTTCGACTCCTCGTACTCGTACTGACCGAGGGCTGTGGCCGCGCGCCGATCCGACCGGCCGGTGGGAGCACCACCGGGCCGGCCGGTCGAGCGGTCAGCTCACTCCGGTCGCTCGAACGCCGAGGTACGACGCAGTCCGGCGGCCCGCCCCTTCGCGGCCACCACCAGCGCGAGCTTGCGTGACGCCTCGTCGATCATCTCGTCGCCGAGCATCACCGCACCACGCTGCCCGCCCTCCGCCGAGGTGTAGTACTCGTACGCGTCGAGGATGAGCTCGGCGTGGTCGTAGTCCTGCTGGGACGGTGCGTATATCTCGTTCGCGGCGTCGATCTGACCGGGATGCAGCACCCACTTGCCGTCGAAGCCGAGGACGGCCGAACGCCGGGCCGACTCGCGGAAGCCATCGACGTCACGGATCTGCAGGAACGGCCCGTCGATCGCCTGCTTGTCGTACGCGCGGGCGGCCATCAGCAGTCGCATCAGGATGTAGTGGTACGGGTCACCGGGGTAGCCCGGGATGAGCGCACCGACCACCATCGACCTCATGTTGATCGAGGCCATGAAGTCGGCCGGCCCGAAAATGATCGTCTCGACCCGGGGCGAGGCGGCGGCGATGGCGTCGACGTTGACCAGCCCGGCGGCGTTCTCTATCTGGGCCTCGATGCCGATGCCGCCGACCGGCAACCCGAGGGCACGTTCGATCTGAGTGAGCGTGAGGTCCAGCCACTCGACGTGGCTGGCGCTCTGCACCTTCGGCAGCATCAGGCAGTCCAGGTTGGCGCCCGCCCCCTCCACCACGTCGACCACGTCCCGGTACGTCCACGGCGTGGTCAGGTCGTTCACCCGTACGGCACGGATTTTGCCGGCCCAGTCCCCCTCGTTCAGGGCGGCGACGACGTTCTTGCGCGCCGCGGGCTTGGCCAGTGGCGCGACGGCGTCCTCCAGGTCCAGGAACACCTGGTCGGCCGGGAGCCCCTGGGCCTTGCCGAGCATCTTCACGCTCGATCCGGGCACCGCGAGGCAGGACCGACGGGGACGGCCCGCTGTGCTCATCGAGAGGCTCCTTTTCCGCATCCGGCCCAGCTCCGGCCGGCTCAAACGATCACGACGGTCTTTGTGACCACACGGTAACCTCGCGCCATGACTGGCGATAACCGACCTGCGGAAGATGTTCCGGGTGTGACATCGCCCTCGCCGGCCGCCTCCGGCCGCCGGTCCGGGCTACGGGTGGTGGTCACCGGCGCGACCTCGGGCATCGGCCTCGCCGCCGCCACCGAGCTTGCCCGGCGGGGAGACGAGGTCGTCCTGGTCGGACGGGACCCGGTGCGCCTGGCCGCCGCCATCGACCAGGTGTACGACGCGAGCGGACTGCGGCCGGCCGGTTTCCGAGCCGACTTCGCCGTACTCGACGACGTCCGGCGGCTTGCCGGCGAGCTACGGGCCGCGTACGACCGAATCGACGTGTTGGCGAACAACGCGGGTGCGGCGAGTCTCCAGCCGGTGACCACGGTGGACGGCTTCGAGCTGACCATGCAGGCGAACCATCTGGCACCGTTCCTGCTGAACGTGCTGCTGCGGGACCGGCTGGACCGGATCGTGACCACCGCCTCCGGCGCGCACCGGTGGGGCGCGCTCGATCCGGACGACCTCTCCGCCAGCCTGCGTGACTACCGCCCGGCCCGCGCGTACGGCACCAGCAAGCAGGCGAACATTCTGATCACCGCCGAGGCCGCCCGACGGTGGCCGGCGCCGCTGGCGGTCTCGTACCACCCGGGCATGGTGCGTACCCGGTTCGCCAACGAGAGTTCGCTGGTGGCCTTCTGGATGAAACGGGCGTGGTTCATGCGTACGCCGGCCAAGGGTGCGGAGACCCTGGTGTGGCTCACCCACCTGGCCCCGGAGGCGTTGACGAACGGGGGCTACTACGCCGACCGCGAGCTGCGTGAACCCTTGCCGCGCGCCGCCGACCCGGTGCTGGCCGCCCGGCTGTGGCAGGCGAGCGAGCGGGCGGTCGGACTGGGCTGAGCCGAGTCAGCGCCCGCACCATCGCCGCAAATTGACGGATTCAACTGCTTTGTCGGCAGTCACGGTGATGAATGCCGTTATCTGTCGATAATCCGTCAGAACGGATATAGTAACCGGCACACTACGAAGAGTAGTATTCGCGTAGAAGCGGCTAGTAGCTTCCGGGGCGGCAGGGCCCTCGATCATGCACCTTGTGAACCGACCTGGATTGTTGACTCGGCACTGTCGCCAGCAACCGAGGTGGGCTACCTAGGCAGGACGGGCAGCGCAGCCGCGCCGTGCGCCGCCCACTCCCAAGGGCGAAGCTATGAACAACACCGATCTGCACCCATCGGGCGACCCCCAAACACCAGACGATCCCCGCTCACGTGGCACCAGTCGTACCCGACTCATCGCCGCCACCAGCGCCGTCGGACTCGCCGCGATCGCCGGCACCGGGTACGCGATCATCGCGAACTCGGGCGCGGATCCGCTGGTCCTCAACACACCGAACGCGGTCATCGCCGGTCAGACGTTCGACCGTCCGATCGAGATCGCCGCGGACAACGTCACTCTGCAACGGGTGACCATCCGCACCGGCGGTAGTGCGGCCATCCGGATCCGCCCCGGCGTATCCGGTGCCACCATCACCGACACCGAAATCCACTGCACCGACAACAAGACGGACGGCATCGTTCCCGGCGACTACGCGGCTACCCGGGTGACCGTGCACGACTGCCGCCGAGCGTTCGTGCAGGACGCCACCACACCGGCCACCATTGTGGACTCCGAGCAGAACGGCGAGGCCTATTCGCCGGACGTACCGGGAGGGGTGCTCGTCGCCCCGACCCCGACCGACCTCGGCCCGGAAGGTCCGTTACCGAGCCCACCCCGCGCGCCGACTGCCGTCCCGCCCACCCCGATCACCTACTGGCCCGGCCCGACCAACACCGGGGTGCCGGCCGGCACGATCCTCACCAACTCGGGCTCACTCGACCTCCGCATCGCCGGTCAGGTGCTCACCAACCTGAACATCGTCGGCTGCGTCACGGTCCGGGCCAGCAACGTCGTCATCCGCAAGTCGCGGATCACCTGCAACAGCCCGACGTACTCGATCCGGGTTTACGACACGGCAACCAACCTGCTGGTCGAGGATGTCGAGATCAACGGCGGCGGACGAAACTCGGCCTCGGTCTGCTGCAGCAACTACACCCTGCGCCGAGCGAACATCTGGAACATGGTCGACGGCCCCCGGCTCAGCACCAGGAGCACCGTCGTCGACTCCTGGATCCACGACCTCGCCCGGGTGCCGAACTCACACAACGACGCCCTGCAGACCACCGGCGGCAGCAACATCATCGTCCGGCACAACCGGCTGGAGCCGTACAAGGCGAGCACCAACGACCCGCACAACGCCTGCATCATGATCGGTTCGACCACCGCTGACTCGGTCCGCAACCTCACCTTCGAGAACAACTACTGCAACGGTGGCAACTACTCCGTCGGCGTACGGGACGACCTGGTCGCCTCGAACATCGTTTTCAAGAACAACAAGTTCGGCCGCAACTACCGGTACGGCGTCATCGCCCGCCCCAACCAGACCGGCATCCTCTGGGAGCGGGCGACGAACGTCTGGTTCGACAACGGCCTCCCGGTAGTGCCGTAGCCGGCGCTTGAGCGGTCTGCCCCACCCACGCCCACCCGGGGCGGACCGCTCAGGCAGTACGCGCGGCGGCCCGGACATGCTGGGACTCGTTCGGAAAACGTCGCTCGTCGAAGAGCACCCACTCGGTCACCGCCACCTCGTAGAGCCGACTGGGGGTCTCGTGCCGAGCGAGCCGGTCCGGGTCGATCGCGACCTCGGCGCCCGGCCAGCGCTCCAGGAAGGCCCGCGCGGCGGCGGGTACAGCGGCCTGCGGCACTGCCCGTACGGTGCCGGTGAAGGTCACCCCGCGTACCGTACCGGCCCGCACGTCCGGCGGCACGGCGATGATGCTGCCACCGACCCGGCCGCCACCCGGCCCCTGGGCGCCGTGGCCACCGACCTGGTGCCCGTCACCACCACGCCAGTGGTCGTGCCGGGCGACGAAGCGGAGCAGGTCCGGGTCGAAGCACGGGTCGTACCAGAGGTTGCCCACCATCGGGGAGCCGTCGGCCCGGACGCTCGCCAACTGCATCAACCGCCCGGCACGGACGTACTCCTCCAGCAACTCCCGGTCACCCGGCATCGCAACGGCCCCCTTCACCGGCCAGATCGGCGACGACCTGCGGGTACGCCGCCGCCAGCACAACGTAACCGGGCCGGCCGCCACCGGCAGGAAAACGCGGCGCGCGCACCGCAGGCACCCCGGCTCAGCGGTTCAGGTGCACCGGCACACTGGTGATCACCACGCCGGGCAGACCCCGCAGGGCCCGGCGCAGCCGCTGGTCGATCGGGGTGTGCAACAGGCGGTGCCAGGGGTGCCGGACCATCAACTCCGGCACCACCACGGTGAGCACCATGTCCGGCCGGAGCATGTGCAGCGCGTCGAGATACTGCACCAACGGCGCGGTCACCGCCCGGTACGGCGAGATGATCGTCTCCAGCCGGAGATGGTCGCCCCAGATCCGCCACTCCTCCCGGAACCGGTCCGCCTCCTCCTGCTCCGGACTGAGGTGCACGGCGAAGACCGGCGGGCCGAGCGACGCGGCGTACGCCAGCGCCCGCAACGCGGCCAGGTTCAACCGGGCCACCGGCACCACCACCAGGTGCCGTACGTCCTGCGGGCTCTCCTCGCTCTCCTGGTCGTCGCCGCCGACCGCCCGGTCCCGGGAGCCGCCGGCCAGCACCGGCCGACCCACGTCCGGGCCCGGCACCGACGGCGGGCGCAACGCCAGTGCCCGGTGCATCCGGTCGTAGTGCCGGCGGATCCGCGACGCCAGCAGCACCAGTAGCGGGATGGCGAGCACGGTCACCCAGGCACCCTCGCCGAACTTGGTGACCGCGGCGGTGACCAACACGATCGCGCAGAGCGCCGAACCGAGCCCGTTGAGCGCCGCCCGCCAGTGCCAGTTCCGGCCCCGGTGCCGCCGCCAGTGCACCACCATCCCGGCCTGGGAGAGGGTGAAGGCGAGGAAGACCCCGACCGCGTAGAGCGGAATCAGCGACTGGGTCAGCCCACCGAAGGCGAGGAAGATGATCGCCGCCGTCACCGAGAGCACGATGATGCCGTTGCTGAACGCCAACCGGTCGCCCATGTGCAGGAACCGCCGGGGTGCGTAGTCGTCCCGGGCCAGGAAGAAGAGCAGCCGGGGGAAATCCTGGTACGCCGTGTTCGCCGCCAGCAGCAGGATCATCGCGGTCGCCGCCTGGATGATGCCGTACCACGGACCGGTGCGGAAGGTGTGGCGGGCGACCTGGGAGATCAGCGTCTCGTCGGCGCGCGGCACCACACCGGTGAGGTGAATCAACAGGGTCAGCCCGGCGAAGAGCACCACCAGCAGGCTGACCATCCAGGTCAGCGTCGTACGGGCGTTGCGCCACTCGACCGGTTTGAAGACCGGCACCGCGTTCGACACCGCCTCGATGCCGGTCATCGAGGTCGCCCCCGAGGCGAACGCCCGCAGCACGACCAGCAGGGTGAGCCCCTCGACCGCGGTCACCGGGGGCGGCGGCAGGGCCTCGAAGCCACGCATCCCGGCCTGGGCGAAGCCGGCGACGAGCAGCAGCACCACGGCGACGATGAAGACGTACGTCGGCGCGGCGAAAAGGTTGCCGGCGACCCGCACCCCGCGCAGGTTGCCGGCGAGCAGGACGGCGATCGCGAGCAGGCCGAAGGGCACGGTGTACGGCTCCAGTCCGGGCAGCGCGGAGGTGATCGCGCTGATCCCGGCCGCCACCGACACCGAGACGGTGAGCACGTAGTCGAGGATCAGGCCGGCGGCGGCGGCCAACCCGAACCGGGGGCCAAGACTGTCGCTGGCCACCAGGTAGGACCCGGCGCCGTGCGGATAGGCCCGGACGGTCTGCCGGTACGACGTACCGACGACGATCATCAGCAGCACCAGCGCGCCGGCCAGCGGCAAGGAGAGGGCGAGCGCACCGGTGCCGGCCAGCACCAGGACGGCGAGCAGTGCCTCGGGCCCGTACGCCACGGAGGAGAGCAGATCCGAGGAGAGGACCGGCAGGGCGATCAGCTTGCGCATCCGTTCCTGGAGCACGGCGGTGCTGGCCAGGGGCGGCCCGAGGATGGCGCGCCGTACCCGGGCGAGGCGCTGCCCGGCCCGATTTTGCGGCAGGGTCGCCGACTCGGTGGCGAGAAGTTGGCCGGGTTCGTCGGCCTTGAACATCTCGATCCGGGCGAGGCGTTCGAATCGGCTCGGGGTGGGTGGGTGCCGGTAACGGTCGAGGGTGGGGTCCAGTGGGAGATCGTCCCAGTCGGTCGGCCGGTCCCGCATCGCCGCCGACCAGCGCTGCCCCACCTCGCGCAGGACGGCCAGCTCGTCCTGGCCCAGTCCGGGGAATTCGGCCGACGGGCTGAGCGTGACGGTGGGCTGGTCCGGCGAGGGTTGCTCCCCCTCCTGCTCCCCGCGCCCACGCCGCGCCATCTCCACCGGCCCTCTCTCCCGTGATGCCCCTGTTCCGCACTTTCATCGAAAACCGGGCCGATGGCACGCGAATGGCCACACTCGCCGAGAAAGTGCTCGCGACCGGGCTGGTGAGGCGGGAGGGCTCAGTCGGCCAGCGGGGCGACTTCGGGCGGCACACCGACCGGCTCGGCACGCCGGCTCGCCCGGGCCCCGCCGATCACCACGATCATGACCCCGACCAGGAGCAGGGCCAGGCCGGGCAGAGCGGCCGTCCGGGGCAACTGCCCCAGCCAGACCCAGGCGATCAACGCCGCGCCGGGGGCTTCGAGCAGGATCAGGACGCTGATCGTGGTCGCCGAGAAGCGTTGCAGCGCGTAGTTGAACATCGAGTGGCCGAGCAACTGGGCACCGGCCACCAACCCGAGTACGGCCAGCCAGGTCGTACCCGGGAAGCCGGTCAGTTGGACCCCGCCGACCAGGCAGACGACAAGCAGCAGCGCGGCGCAGACGCCGTAGCAGATCGTCGTGTACGCGGTGGTGCTGATCGTCGCGCGGGCCCGCTCCCCGAAGGCGGTGTAGATCGCCGCCGCGATGCCGCCGACCACCGCGAGCAGGTCGCCCGTGACCGCCCGCCCGGAGTGCCCGAAGTCGGCTCCGGTCGCGAGCACCGCACCGGCCACCGCCACGCCGATCCCGACCCAGGCGAGGGTGGGCAGGCGCCGGCCCTGCCCGAGCGCGATCAGGCCCTGCCAGACCGGCTGGGTGGCGCCCAGGGCGGTCGCCGCCGCCACCGTGGTCAGCTGGGCACTCGGCATCCAGGTGGCGAAGTGCGCGGCCAGCGCCACCCCGGAGAGCACACAGAACCAGCCCTCGCGCCGTCCGGCGCCCCGGGTCAACGTACGGAGTTCGGCTCGCCGCCGGAGCAGGGTGACCGGGCTGAGCAGTCCGACCGAGATCGTGTTCCGCCAGAACGCGACCGCCAGCGCCGGCGCGGCGGCGTACGCGATCAACGGCGCCGAGGAGGAGACGGCGGCGACCGCGAGAGCCAACGCCCCGACGCTCGTCGGGTGGACCGGACGGCGTCCGGGGGTCGGGACTCGCGGAGACGGCACGGAATGATCATCACACGACCGCCTGATCCCACTCGAAAGTTCCACAGTTCGGTCACGGGGGGCCACGAATCGATCAACATTTCGTTACCATCGGCCCGGTCCGCGTTCGCTGATCCCCTCCCCCGAGGCTGGTCCACCATGCCCGCATACCGGGCGGTGCTCTTCGACTTCTTCAACACCCTGACCCGTCCGGCGAACCGGGGGCGTCGGCACACCCTCGTCGCCGACCAGCTCGGTTGCACCACGCGGGAACTGCTCGACGTGCTCGACCAGTCGTTCTACCTGCGGGCCAGTGGCGTGCTCGGCAACGCCGAGGAAACCCTGCGCTGGGTCTGCGAACGGATCGGCGTACGGCCGTCGGACACGCGGATCCAGGCGGCGCTGACCGCCCGGCTGGACGCCGTCCGGGCCGACACCCGACTACGCCCCGAGGCGGTCCCCACCCTGCGGGCACTGCGCCAACTCGGGATAGCCACCGCCCTGGTCAGCGACTGCACCCACGAACTCCCGGTCCTCCTCGCCGAACTACCGGTCGCGCCGCTGCTCGACACCGAGGTCTACTCGGTGCAGGTCGGCTGCTGCAAACCAGACCCGATGATCTACCTGACCGCCTGCCAACGGCTCGGGGTGGCACCGGGCGACTGCCTCTACGTCGGCGACGGGGGCAGCCGGGAACTCACCGGCGCCGTCGGGACCGGGCTCGCCGCGGTCCGGCTGCTCGCCCCCGACCTCGGCAACCACCTGGTCTTCGACCCCGACACGGGGTTCACCGGGCCGGCCCTGACCTCGCTACGCGAAGTGATCGGCCTGGTCGAACCGGCACCCGCCGGCACCGCCCACCCGGTCGCGGTCCGGGGTCGACCGGCCCAGGGACGGCGGCGCCCGGCGCTGCGCGCCCGCTGAGCAGGTACGACGCGGGGCGCCCGGCCGAATGCCGGACGCCCCGCTGGAACCAACTGTCAGTACACCCCGTCGGTCAACACGACGGTTCGGTCACAGACCGACGCACTGCCCAGCTCACAGACCGACGCACTGCCCCGCGACCGGACCACGCACCGTGTTGGCCAGGCCGTTGCCGACCGGGGCCGGCGCGTTGCCGGTGCAGGCGAGCGGCCCACCGACCTCGGTCGCCGCGACGAGCGGACCCGAGTTGGCGGTGAGGGTCACCGGGCCGCCGATGGTGGCCTGCTCGATGCTCGCCTCGCCGGTGGTGCCGGTCAACGCGACCGGACCGCCGACCGTGACGCCGCGCAGCACCACCGCGGACGCCCCGCTCGCCGCCACCGGGCCGTTGATCGCCCCGCCGTCGACATAGAGCGCGGCACCGGCCTTCACCGTGACCGGGCCCTTGACCGTCGCCCCGCTCAGGCAGGTGACGCCGGAGGAGACGGTGAGGGGGCCGCTCCGGGTGCCGGTCACCGTCGAGGTGCAGGCCGGCGACGGGTTCGCCAGCAGTTCCACCTCGGCGAGCGCCACCGGAGCGGAACCGGTCGTGGTCAACCGGTAGTGGGCGTACCGGCCGGGACGCTCGATCGTGAACGCCCGCGTCTGTGCCCGCCACGGGAACTTCTCCCCCGCCCGGGTGTCGACGACCGTCCACCGCTGGCCGTCGTACGAGCCCTCCAGTTGCCAGCCCTGCGGGTCCGCCGGGTTCGCCCCGGAGGTGAGGGTGTACTGGGTGACCCGCTCCGGCGTACCGGTGACCGCCCAGGTGACCGGGGCGGCCAGGGTTGCCTGGGTGCCGGAGGTGTTGTCGCGCAACGCCGCCGGTCCGCCGTCGACGGTGATGTCGGTCAACGGCCGGGCCGGTGCACCGGGCGCGGTCAACGAGGTCGGCAGGTTCGCCGCGCCCGTACCCCACGCCGACGGCGCGGAGCCCATCCGGAAGTCCAGCACCGCACCGTCGGCCAGCACGCCGTGCGGGATCGAGTTCTTCCCGTACGACACACCGTCGACCTTCAGGCCCTGCACGTACACGTTGGTGGAGCTGTTCTCCGGGGCGTTGACCACGATGTCCCGGCCGTTCTCCAGGTGCACCGTCGCCTTGCGGAACAGCGGCGAGCCGATCGCGTAGTCGGCGCTACCCACCTGGAGCGGGTAGAGGCCCAGGGCGCTGAACAGGTACCAGGCGGACGTCTCACCGTTGTCCTCGTCGCCTGCGTAACCCTGGCCGATGTCGCTGCCGAGGTACATCCGGGACAGCACCTCACGCACCTTGGCCTGCGTCTTCGCCGGCTGACCGGCGTAGTTGTACATCCACGGGATGTGGTGCGACACCTGGTTGCTGAAACCCCACATGCCCATCCGTACGTCGCGCGCCTCGACCATCTCGTGGATCGTGCCGCCGTACGAGCCGGGGAACTTGGCCGTCTCCGGGGTGGCGAAGAACTCGTCCAGCTTGTCGGCGAGGGCGTCGCGCCCGCCGTACAGGTTGGCCAGGCCCTGCCCGTCCTGCGGCACGTGGAACGCGAAGTTCCAGGCGTTGGTCTCGGTGTAGTCGTGCTCGTGGCCCCAGACCCTCGGGTCGAACTCCTCCGGGCTGGACTTCCAGTTCCCGGCCGCGTCACGACCCTGGAAGAACTCCACTCCCGGGTCGAACATGTGCACGTAGTTCTGGGCCCGGTTGCGGAAGTAGACCGCGTCCGACCGGTAACCGGCCCGCTCGGCCTCGGGGGTCGCCGGGTCCTCGGCGAGTGCCGAGGCCATGTTGGCGATACCGAAGTCGTTGACGTACCCCTCCAGGGCCCAGGACACCCCCTCGGAGACCGCCGACGACGTGTAGCCGCTGAAGATCGAGGTTTGGAGGCCCTTCCGGCCGACGCTGGTGTTGTTCGGGTTGCTGCCCGGCGGCGCCACCGTCGCGTTCTTCACCGCCGCCTCGTACGCGGACTTCACGTCGAAGTTGCGTACGCCCTTGACGTACGCGTCGGCGAACGCGACGTCGGAGCTGGTGCCGGTCATCAGGTTCGCGTAACCCGGCGACGACCAGCGCGACACCCAGCCGCCGTCCTTGTACTGCTGCACGAACCCGTCGACCAGCTCACCGGCCATTCCGGGGCTGAACAGCGTGTACGCCGACCAGGCGGTGCGGTACGTGTCCCAGAACCCGTTGTTGACGTACACCTTGCCGTCGACCACCTCGGCGCCGGTCTGCGTCGGCGTGGTGCCCGGCGGGTTGGTCGAGGAGGTCGAGGACTGCACCGCGTGCTTCCAGTGCGGTGCGGCGTTGGTGCCGACGTTCTCGTGCCCCGAGTTGGGGTAGAGGAAGAGCCGGTAGAGGTTGGAGTAGAGGGTGGTGAGCTGGTCGTCGCTGGCCCCCTCGACCTCGATCACGTCGAGGCTGTCGTCCCAGAGGCGCTGGGCGCGCTCGCGGACGGTGTCGAAGGTGTCAGCGGAGCCGATCTCGTTGGTCAGGTTCCGGCGGGCCTGCTCGACCGAGATCAGCGAGGTGGCGATCCGCAGGTGGACCTGCTCCGAGGCGCTGGTGTCGAAGGCCAGGTAGCCGGTGACGTTGGCGCCACCGCCGCCGGCGAGCCGACCGCTGCCGACCACCGGCTTGTCCACCACGCCGTAGACGAACATCCGGGTGGCGCCGTTGGAGAGCCCGCTGCGTACGTCGGAGTAGCCGCTGATCTCGCCGCTGGCGTCGAGGGTGAGGCCACCGTTGTTGTTCACGTTGTCGAAGATCAGGTTGCCCCGGTCTCCGGGGAAGGTGAACCGGAACATCGCCGCGTGGTCCGTGGGGGCGATCTCGGTGACGAGGCCGCTGTCGAACGTCACACCGTAGTAGTGCGCGCGGGCGATCTCGTTCTCGTGCTGGAACGACAGGGCCCGGTTGTTCCGGTTGGCGTCCGGCACCCCAGCCGCCGCCGACGGCATCACCTGGAACGTCTGCCGGTCACCCATCCACGGGCTCGGCTCGTGGCTGACGGTGAACGCCTGCAACGCCGGCCGGTTGTCGGCGTTGTTGCCGCTCTGGTAGCTGTAGGGCCAGTCGATCGCACCGGCGTTGGTCATCGGGGTCCAGAAGTTGAACCCGTGCGGGACCGCCGTGGCCGGGATGTTGTTGCCCCGGGAGAAGCCGCTGCTGGAGTTGGTGCCCCGGGTGGTCAGCACGTGGTCGGAGGGGCGCTCGTGTGGCGGGCGGGTCGGGTTCGGAGTGATCCGGATGTCGTCCAGCCAGCCGTTGAAGATGCCGGTGCCGGTGCCGCTGTCGTAGCCGACGAGGACCCGTACGGCCCGCTTGCCGGCGGCGACCGCACCGATCCGGGACCGCTTCAGGTTCCACTGGTCGGCGTAGAGCGACTTCGAGGCGCCCTGCCCCTGCGGGCTGAGGCCGAAGCCGTACTGGTCGAGGGCGCCGAGGTTACTGAGGTAGGTGCCGTCGTCGAAGGCCAGGTCCACCGCGACGTACGTGCTCGGGTAGTCGAGGTCCTCCGCGCTCAGCTCCGGGAAGATCGCGTACGAGAGTTCGGTGTCGGCCGTGATCGGCACGTTCACGTCGAAGATCTTGTTGTACGCGTACCCCCGGTCGTCGGAGGTCTGCCAACCGGAGTACTGCAACGCGTTGCGCCCGGTCCAGCCGACGTTCGGCTTCATCGTGGGTCCGTTGACCGGCCCGCCACTGACGAAGCTGCGCATGTCGGTCGGGGGCGGCAGGGTGCCGCTCCCGTCGGAGAGCTGCAACTCGGCGAACTGGATGAGGTTGCCGCTGCCCACCGCGCTGATGTTCAGCCGGTAGTAGGGGTAGGCGGTGCTGTTCTCGAAGCGGTAGTCCTTGGTCTGGAACCGCTCGGTGAACTGCTGCCCGGTACGGGTGTCGAGGGTGGTCCAGTTCTGCCCGTCGGTGGAGCCTTCGAGGGTCCAGTCCTTCGGGTCACGCTCGGGCGCGTCGTTCGCCGAGGTGAGCGCGTAGTGCACGATCGCGACCGGGGCGTCGAGGCGCACCCGGATCCAGCCGGTCGGCTCGAAGACCAGCCACTTGGTGCTGACGTTGTGGTCGACGACCCGCTGCGCGATCTCGTTCGGCGGGTTCTCGCCGCTGCCGGTGACCTCGACGGCCCGCTCGGTGAGGTTGCCCGGGATCTCGAACGGGGGGCTGCCGGTGACGCCGGACATCTTCTTCCGCCCGGAGGCGTCAAGCTCGGCGGCATTGGTCCAGGTCGGTTGCGGGTCGCCGGGCTCCAGCGAGGACTGGAACCCGGCCGGGTCCGCCGGTGCCGCCCGAGCCGGCAGCGGGACGGCGGGTATCGCCAGCCCCACTGCGGCTATCAGCGCCACCGGAAGGGCGCGTTTGGACAGGATCATGTGGATCTCCTATTGGGGGTTGGTCGGGTGCGGAGGCCACACCCGACGGAGATCACGCCAGCGTTTCGATCTTGAGACGACCCTGTCAAGAGTCTGGTCTTAACAGGCGTCCGGGTGGTGGCGGCCGGTCGCCGGGCGTCCGTGGTGGTTGCCGCCTTCCCTCCTGCGCCTGTCGCGCCGGTTGCCGGAGGGTGTCGGCAGGGGGTGTTCGGCGACGGGCGGGCGGGGACTGGGGCAGGATGCAGGGGTGACTGACTCAGATGGTGCGTCGACCCCGGCGACGGCGGAGGTCAGGACATCGCCGCTCGTCGACGAGGCGATGAAGAAGGCCGCGATCGCCTGGGTGTCGGTCGACGGCGGGCCGGGGCTGGCACTGTGGTGTTTGCCACTGGAGGGCGGGCTCTACGTGGTGAGCGGGCCGGGCGAGCAGCTCGCCCCCGGACTCGCCGACGCGGCCACCGCCGCCGTGACGCTGCGTGGGGACCACGGTGGGCGGATCGTCACCTGGCCGGCCGAGGTGACCCGGCTCGTTCCGGGCAGCGAGCAGTGGGAGACGAACGCGCCGCTGGTGGCCGCCAAGCGGCTGAACGCCCCGGGTACGGCCGCTGATCTCGTGGCGCGCTGGGCGGCGGACGGGTGTGCGCTCAACCGGCTGACCCCGGCCGGCGCACCGCTGGCTGAGGGCGGCTCGCTGCCGGACGCCTCGGAGGCGGCGGTGCCGAGGGAGTCGCCGGCCGTACGCCAGACCCGCAAGCCGTTCCGCCTGCATCGGGTACGCCGCCGGTAGTCCGGCCCTTTTACTTTGCCTGTTGGCTGGCTCGGGGCGGGTTGCCGGCTGTGAGGCGTATAAAGCGTCGACCTCCTACACGGAAGAACGTATAGCCACACGATCTTCCGTGTAGGTCCTCGACGGGAGGTGTGGTCGGTTAGGTTACTGCTGCTTGGTCAGGCCGACGAACGCGCGCCACGCGTCCGGACTGAAGGTCAGGGTGCCGCCGTCGCGGTCCTTGGTGTCACGGACGAGCACCCGGCCGGTGAGGTTGTCGGCGACCTCGACGCAGTCGCCGCCGTTGGGGGTGCTCCGGGTGCTCTTGCGCCACTGGGCGCCGGTCAGATCCATGTCTCCGCCACTTCCCTGATCAACTCGATCTTCCGGGTAGGTTCTCGCCGGTCGACGGGACGTGTCGGTCGGTTTGGTCAGTGCTGCTTGGCCAGGCCGACGAACGCGCGCCACGCGTCCGGACTGAAGGTCAGGGTGCCGCCGTCACGATCCTTGGTGTCACGGACGAGCACCCGGCCGCTGAGGTTGTCGGCGACCTCGACGCAGTTCCCGCCGTTGGGGGTGCTCCGGGTGCTCTTGCGCCACTGGGCGCCGGTCAGATCCATGTCTCCGCCACTTCCCTGATCAACTCGACGGTCTGCTGGTGCGGCAACGCCTCGCTCCGGACGGACTCCCAGATCCGCTGCAAGGTCTCCAGGTCACCGACCTTCTCGACCACCTGGCCCTCCAGGTGGTTGTCCAGGTAACTGAGGCCCTGCCCACCCGGCAGCGTGGCGAGCACGAACGGACCGGCCAGGCCAGGATACGCGCCGACCGTCCATGGCACGACGTGCAATCTGACCCGGGGTGACTCGGCCATCGCGAGCAGATGCAGGAGTTGTTCTCGCATCACCGCTGGGCCGCCGACCGGGCGTCGGAGCACGGACTCGTCGAACACGGCGGTGAACATGGGCGGGTTCTCCCCGGTGAGCAGCGCCTGCCGCTCGAGTCGGAGTTCGACCCGCTCGTCGACCTCGTCGTCGGTGAGCAGGGCTCCGCCACGGAAGAGCGCGCTGGCGTAGGCCCTGGTCTGTAGCAGGCCCGGCACGATGTTCATCTCGAACGAGCGCAGCGAGGTCGCCTCCCGTTCGTTGTCGGCCCACGGCCGGAACCAGATCGGCCCCCGCCGCAGCAGAGTCTCGGGCCAGAGTTCACCCACCCCGCGACCGAGGATCTGGGCGACGGCGACCCGGGTGCCGGGGTGCGGAACCGACCCACGCGAGACCCATCTGGCCGCCGACTTGGGATCGACGCCCACCTTCGCGGCAAGCGAGTCAGCGGTCTCGCCGACCTGCACCATTGCCACCCGCAGGACATCATTCACGCGTTACTCCTTTTCCAAAACGTTCGGGGACGTTTCTGGGTCGTTTCCATTGACATGGATGGAGTTGCTGATGAATGAAAAGCCTATCGATGGCGGGGTTCGAGGTCGACCTGTTGGGCCGTCTATTGTGGCAGGAAATTCAAGCGGGAACCGTTTCTAACGGTTGGGAAAGGGGGTCGCCTTTATGCATGCATCCCCGTCATCGTCGACGCACTCCCGGCCAGCTCCGCCGAGTAACGTCAACCGGGCGTCGCGGGCAGGTCCCACCGGGCGCTGATAGCGAAGTTCCGGTCGACCTTCTCGGTCAACACGGCCCCTCGCCGCCCCAACCCCAGCCGCTGCCCCCAGCCGTCGAGAATGCCGAGGAAGTCGACCAGGTGGTGCCGTACACCTGTCAACAGGACAGGCAGCACGGATCGTGGAATTCGACAACCGCCCGAAGACTGACCGTCACTACGTGGACAACCGTCAGCCGACGAAGGGCGGAACGGTGATCTGGCCGGTGGCGATCGGCACCACCTGACCGGCGACCGTGGCGCCGAGCGCCGCCCCATCGGCCGCGGTCACCGTGCACTCGAGCAGACACGGCCGGTCGATCTCCGCGCCCTGCCGCACGGTGTACGACGACTGACCGTCCCCCGGCAGCAGCCCAGTGGTGACCAACCACACACCGAGCCCCAGCGCGGCCGAACCGGTGCCCGGGTCCTCCGGGACCCCGACACCGGGCGCGAAGACCCGGGCGTACGCGGTCCGCTCCTCCGGGTGCCAGGCGAAGACGCTGAGGTGCTCGACCCCGGCCCGTACCGCCGCAGGGGCGTTGAGCACCACCCGGGCCAGCGCGTCCGGTCGGACCGACAGGTAGGGGAACTCCAGCCCACAGCCGGCCACCCGGGGCGCCGGGCCGACAAAGTCGGTGGCGGTCAACCCGACCATCGCGAGCAGCGGCTCCACGTCCAACTCCGGGCCGAGCGTGGGTGCCGCCCCGGTCACCATGGCCCGGTCACCGCTCACCGCGATCGGCAGCAGTCCGGCTCCGCACTCCTGGATCACCTGACCGGAGCCGTACCAGCCCCGCCGGCCGGCGGTCACCGCCGCGCCGATGCTCGGGTGCCCGGCGAACGGCAGTTCCCGCTCGGTGGTGAAGATCCTTGCCCGGTACGTCGCCGTGGCCGCGCTGGACGGCAGCACGAAGACCGTCTCGGAGAGGTTGAACTCCCGGGCGATGAGCTGCATCTGCTCGGTCGCGAGCCGCTGCGCGTCGAAGACGACCGCGAGCGGGTTGCCGGCGAACGGACGGTCGGTGAAGACGTCCACGATCTCGTAGGCCAAGGTCGACATGTTGATAAACCCTAGGCGCATAGGCTGGATCACGTGACCACGCCGACCCGGGTGTACATCGCCCGCCTTGCCGGACTGGCCGTCTATGACCCTAACGGAGATCAGGTCGGTCGGATTCGGGATGCGGTCGCCCGACTTCGGACCACCGCCCGGAACCCTCAGGTCGTCGGGCTGGTGGCGGAGCTGGCGATGCGCCGGCGGATCTTCCTCTCGATCAACTGGATCACCACGATCGACGCCGAGTCGGTGCTGTTGGCCAGCGGCACACTCAACCTGCGCCGGTTCGAGAAACGCCCGAACGAGCTGCTGGTGCTGGAGGACCTGCTCGACCGGCGGGTGACGATCGAACCGAGCAACCGGCCCGGCACCGTCGTCGACGTCGCGATGGAGTCCAACCGCCAGGGCGAGTGGTCACTGACCCGGGTCGCGGTACGGGAGCAGACCAGCCGGCTCAGCCGTCGCGGGCACCTGCACCAGCTCGACTGGGAGCGGGCAGGTGGCCTGCTCGGGCTGCCGGAGACCCGGGGCACCGCCAACCTGCTCTCGGTGCTGGAGAACATGCGCCCGGCCGACCTCGCCAACGCGTTGCAGGACCTGCCCGACGCCCGCCGCAACGAGGTGGCCGCCGCACTCGACGACGCCCGCCTGGCCGACGTACTCGGCGAACTGCCCGAGCACGACCAGGTGGAGATCCTGGCCGGGCTGGACCGGGAGCGGGCCGCCGACGTGCTGGAGGAGATGGATCCGGACGACGCCGCCGACCTGCTCAGCGAGCTGCCCCCACCGGAACAGGACATGCTGCTGGACATGATGGAGCCGGACGAGGCCGACCCGGTCCGTCAGCTCCTGAAATACCAGCCCGGTACGGCCGGCAGCCTGATGACCTCCGAACCGGTGATCATGCCGCCGGACGCCACCGTCGCCGAGGCACTGGCCCGCATCCGCGAACCGCAGCTCTCCCCGGCGATCGCCGCCCAGATCTTCGTCGTCCGCCCGCCGATGGCGACGCCGACCGGCAGGTACCTCGGCATGGTGCACTTCCAGCGGCTGCTCCGGGAGCCCCCGGCGGAGCTGGTCGGCAGCCTGCTGATCAACGACATCGACCCGTTGCAGCCGACCACCCCACTGCCCGAGGTCACCCGCCGGATGGCCACGTACGACCTGGTCGCCTTTCCGGTGATCGACGCGGCGAGCCGGTTGGTCGGGGCGGTCACCGTGGACGACGTACTCGATCATTCGCTGCCGAGCGACTGGCGCGAGCGGGACTCGGCGGCGAAGCCATGAGTGAGCCGCGCCGGGTGGAACGGCTCGACCAGCCACGTGAGCCGCGTCGACTGCGCCTGCCCCGGTTCGACCCGGAGGCGTTCGGCCGCTGGTCCGAGGGGATCGCCCGCTACATGGGTACGGCGAACTTCATCGTCTACATGACCGTGGTGATCGCGATCTGGCTCGCCTGGAACACGCTCGCCCCCCGGGAACTGCGCTTCGACCCGTACACCTTCACGTTCCTGACCCTGCTGCTGTCGTTGCAGGCGTCGTACGCGGCTCCGCTGATCCTGCTGGCGCAGAACCGGCAGGCGGCCCGGGACCGGCTCGCCGCCGAGGAGGACCGGCGACGGGCGGCATTGCAGAAGGCGGACACCGAGTATCTGGCGCGGGAGATCGCCGCCCTGCGGATCGCCCTCGGCGAGGTGGCGACCCGCGACTTCCTCCGCTCGGAACTCGGCCGGCTGGCCGAGGAGCTGGACGAGCACGCGCACCGCCGGCAGCGGTTGGAACAGCGGCAGTACCGCAAGGACCGGCAGCAGGTCTCGGGACGGCCGGTGCCGGCGGAACGGATCGAGGAGCCGCTCGACGAACTCGACGCGGAATGACGGAGCCGCGCGCCTCAAGGGGCTAGGCGCGCGGCGTACCTCATCGATGGTTACACCCCGACGGGTACGACGTCCATCCTCAAATCGGCGCATCCGCCCGTTAGGAAGGGGCCCTTCCTATACAAAAAGCGATAACAAGGGGCCCTTCCTTACACCCGGTGGTGGATCGGGTCGGTCACACCGGTTGGCCGTGACCGGCACCGGCGGACGGGACGCGACGTACCATGGCGGTCATGTCAGCACCCGTCAGCACCGTCGAGGAAGCGGTCCAGGCCGCCCTGGCCACCGTCGACGACCCGGAGATCCGCCGGCCCATCACGGAGCTCGGCATGGTGCGTTCCGCCGTGGTCGGTCCGGACGGTCTGGTACGTGTCGAACTTCTGCTCACCGTGGCCGGCTGTCCGCTGAGGGACAAGCTACGTACGGACATCACCGCCGCCGTCAGCGCGGTTCCCGGGGTGACCGGGGTTGAGATCGACTTCGGGGTGATGACCCCGGAACAGCGGCAGTCGCTCCAGCAGCGGCTGCGTGGCGGCGGTCCCGCCGCCGAGGAGCCGGTCGTCCCGTTCGCCCAGGCGGGCAGCCGGACCCGGGTGTACGCGGTGGCGAGCGGCAAGGGCGGGGTGGGCAAGTCGAGCGTCACGGTGAACCTGGCCGCCGCGCTTGCCGCCAAGGGTCTGAACGTGGGTGTCGTCGATGCCGACATCTACGGCCACTCGGTGCCCCGGATGCTCGGCACGGAGGCTCGGCCGACCCGGGTCGAAGACATGATCATGCCGCCCCAGTCGCACGGGGTAAAGATCATCTCGATCGGCATGTTCACCGACGGCAACGCCGCGGTGGTCTGGCGGGGGCCGATGCTGCACCGGGCGTTGCAGCAGTTCCTGGTCGACGTCTACTGGGGCGACCTGGACGTACTCCTGCTCGACCTGCCGCCGGGCACCGGCGACGTGGCCATCTCCCTGGCCCAGTTGCTGCCCAACGCCGAGATCCTGGTGGTCACCACGCCGCAGACCGCCGCCGCCGAGGTGGCCGAGCGGGCCGGGGCGATCGCCCTCCAGACGCATCAGCGTCTGGTCGGTGTGGTCGAGAACATGTCCTGGCTGGAACTGCCCGACGGGTCCCGGATGGAGGTCTTCGGGGCCGGCGGTGGCACCGCCGTGGCCGAGTCCCTGACCCGGGTGGTCGGCGCACAGGTGCCGCTGCTGGGTCAGATCCCGCTCGACACCCGGGTACGCGAGGCCGGTGACCGGGGTACGCCGATCGTGCTCGCCGACCCGACGGCACCCGCCTCGGTGGCCCTGAACGCGGTCGCCGACCGGCTCGCGGTCCGCCGGGAGTCACTGCTCGGCAAGCCGCTGGGACTGCGTCCCGCCGGTCGCTGACCGGTTCCGCCAACGGGCCCACCGACGGGCTCACCGATACGAGAAGGTCCCGTCCGCCGGCATCCGGCGGGCGGGACCTTTGTTCTGACGGTGCGGAGGTCCGGATCAGGTGGCTTCGTCGTACGACCGCGCCTGCGGGGCGGCGGCCGTGGCGGTGCCGTTGACGGCCGAGGGGGCGCTGTCGGCGCCGTTCACGCCCGAGGCGCGGGAACCGGAGCGCAGGTCCGTGGCGGCGGCCACGTCCTTCAGATCGTCGTGTACGCCGCTGATGTCGGACTTCACCGAGTCGTAGAGCCCTTGCAGCGGCTTGCGCAGTGCCGCCTCGTCGTCCTCGCTGAGCAGGTGCTTACGGATGAACGCCTTCGGGTGCAGATCCTCGAGCTGGATGTCGGTGCCCAGCTCACGGCTCAGGTCACCGGTGGCGTTGCTGGCCATCTGGCGCAGGTTGCGCAGCATCCGCAGGCCATCGTTGATCACGTTGGGCAGCTTGTCACCGAAGATCAGCAGCGCCAGAAGCAACAGCGCGCCGATCTCCCACCAGTTCAGGTTGTCGAACACCCCGCCGCCTCCTCGTACCGGTCCAGGGCAAGACTACGCACGCCAGGGGCGGATCCGGCAGGGGGTGCGGAAGACCTACTTGGCATCTGCGGCAAGAGTCACTGAGGCCTTCTGCCGATCGGTGCCGCGCCGGTACTCCACGGTCACCACCGCACCCGGTGGGTATTTACGTACCAAAGCGATCAAATCAGTTGGTTCTTCCAGCACCCGGCCGTCCAGGCGGAGCAGCACGTCACCGTTGCGGAGGCCGGCCCCGGCCGCCGGCCCCGCCGGGTCGACCACGGCGATGCGTACGCCGCCCTCCTGACCCACGCCCACCCCGCTGACCTGGGCACCGATCACCGTACGGCGTGCCTTGCCGGTGTCGATGAGCTCCTGGGCGACCCGCTTCGCCTGGTTGATCGGGATGGCGAAGGCGAGCCCGATGTTGCCGGCCGCCGACTCGTCCACCGCCAGCGACTTGATCACCGAGTTCACGCCGATCACCCGCCCCGCGCCGTCGACCAGTGGCCCACCGGAGTTGCCCTGGTTGACCGCCGCGTCGGTCTGGATCGCCGCGTAGTACCGCACCTGACCGCCCGGCTCACCGGCGCTGATCGTACGGTCGAGGGCGCTGACGATCCCCGCCGTCACGGTGTTGGCGAGCGCCAGCGGCGTGCCGAACGCCAACACCGGGTCGCCGACCGCGATCGACTCCGAGTCGCCGAACTCCACCGGTGTCAGACCCGACCGGGACACCTTGATCACCGCGAGGTCCGACTCGGGGTCCTTGCCCACCAGGGTCGCGGACTCGGTCGACCCGTCGTTGAAGACCACCGTCGCCCGCCCGCTGCTCGCCTCGACCACATGGTCGTTGGTGATCACGTAACCGTCGGCGGTCACCACGAAGCCCGAGCCGACGCTCGAACCACCACCACCGTTCACCCGTACCGTGACCACGCTCGGCGCCAGCCGCTGGGCGACCCCGGCCAACGTGTCCGGCCTGCGCTGCACCACGGCCGGCGCCTCACCGCCCTGGCTGCCGAGCACCGTGCCGCTGCCACCGGCCCCGCTCCGGGCCGCGAAGGCGAACCCGAGCGCACCACCGAGCGCACCGGCGAGCAGGGCGGTGACGAGGGTGACCACGAAGACCGGAGCCGTCGCCCGGCGGCGCGGGGCGTCCGGATCGGTGACCGGCTCGGGCAGCATCGCCACGCCGAGCGGTGGCGCCTGGACCACGACCGCGGTCGGCGTCTGAGGATTGCGCCACGGATCGTGCAGGGCGTCGGACCACCAGGCGGAGGGCGCCGGCCCGCCGACACCACCAGGTCCCGCTGACGAGCCCGCCGACGGTCCCGCGTGCGGCGGCACATTCGCCGTCGTCGGGGTCCCGTCGGGCTGGCGCCAGTTCCAGCCGTCGGTCACGTTCGGTGCCCTCCCAGTCCGTCCCGGAAATCGGGTGCCGACATGACGGCGTGGGCCGTCCTCCGGTCGGGCGCGCGGATTTCCGCCTCCAGGATTGCACGGATAGCCGGGGTGCAGTCAGTGGTTGGGTCCGTCGTGGACTCCGAACCGGTGGGACGCTGTCGGTCGGAGACCGCCGCCCTTAGGCTCATACCGCAACCGCCCCTGTCCACCCTCGCCGCTCTGCGGAGGTGCCCCATCGCCATGGTCGATCGGTCAGTCACCACGATGACCGCCCAGGCACTCGGATTCGCCGAGGCGTACGTGGCCGAGGACCTCGTCCTCCAGACCGCCCGCAGTCTCGCCCGAGAGGTCGGTCTGCCCGCGATCACGCCCGGCGCGGGCGCCGCTCTCCGGCTGCTGGCCGCCGCCGGCAGCGCCCGTTCGGTGGTGGAGATCGGCACCGGCACCGGGGTCAGCGGGCTCTGGCTGCTGCGCGGGATGCGCCCGGACGGCGTACTCACCACGATCGACGTCGAGGCCGAACACCAGCGCATCGCCCGTCGCATCTTCCAGGAGGCGGGTTTTCCGGCCGGGCGTACCCGGATCATCACCGGCCGGGCGCTCGACGTGCTGCCGCGACTGGCCGACGGCGTCTACGACCTGGTCTTCGCCGACACCGACGCGACCGAGTACAGCGCGTGCGTGGAGGCCGCGCTGCGGTTGCTCCGCCCCGGCGGCGCGCTGGTGCTGCACGGCGCACTGGCCGGCGGTCGGATCAGCGACCCGGCCGCCCGCGACCTGACCACCGTCACCGTCCGCGAGATCGTCAAGGCGGTACGCGAGTCCGAGGACTGGATTCCCGCACTGCTCCCCGCCGGCGAGGGTCTGCTCGCCGCGATCAAACGGGGATGACCGATCAGGGTCAGTCCTTCACCGCCCTGGCGGAGTCCCAGAGAATGCCCTTGTTGACCCGGTGGGGGTGACGCGCGAGCATCGCCTCGTACAGGTCGAGGGCGTTGCTCGTCCGCGCCACCTCGGTCTCGAAGTCCCGGATGTAGGCCCGGGTCTCCTCGATGATCTGCGGGCCGTCGTCGGCACCGTCACGCTTGTGCCCGGCGACCACGTTGACCGGGTGGAGCGACTCGACGGTGTCCAGCGCGTCCAGCCAGGCCCGGTCCCGGCCGCCGCCGGATTCACCGAGATGCAGGTGTACGTCGTTGTAGACGGCGTCACCGGCGACGACGAGCCCGATGGTGGGGACGTAGAGGGCGGTCGTGTCGTCGGTGTCGCTGTGACCCAGCTCCACCGCGACCAGCCGCTCGCCCTCCAACACGAGCGCATGGTCCGACATCGGCTCGGCCATCACCAGCCGCTCGGGAAGCTGCCCCGGAAAACGGGACCGCCAGTAGTCGGCCTGCTCCTGGCCGCAGAGCTGACGCAACCGCTCGACGACCCGGACGGTGGCGACCAACCTCGCCTCCGGAAAGCGGTCCAGCAGCACCGACGCGCCGAAGAAATGGTCCCCGTGGCCGTGCGTGATGTAGATCGTGGTGAGGTTCCTGCCCGTGGCCGCCACCCAGTCGGCCAGGTGCCGTCCCTCCTCGGCCGTCATCAGCGCGTCCACCAGGACCGCGTCCCGGTCGCCGTAGATCAGCGTGGCGGTGGTCGGAGACCATCTCCGCTCCGTCTCGCCCGGCGGTGGGCTGTCGGAGACGACCGGTTTGGGCGGCGCGATGAAGGTGGAGTATTCGAGCGAAGCCATCTTGTCCCCCGGGTTGTCCCGCCACTGCGGCGCCGAAGCCGACCCACCATCCCCACATAACCACTCGGGGGACGTCTCCCGTGGGGCAACCCGATCACACCGCCCGATCGACCGGTACGGCGGCGGGACACCGAGGGACTACTCCAGCCCGCCCAGCCAGCGCAGCAGCGTACGCACGCCGTAGCCGGTGGCACCCTTGGCGAGCACACCGTCGTTGCCCTCGGCCCAGGAGGGCGCGGACATGTCGACGTGCACCCAGCGGTCCCGCAGCGGGCCGGTGAACTCACGCAGGAAGAGCGCGGCGGTCACCGAGCCGGCACCGGCGGCCGGGGCGCTGTAGAGGTCGGCGATGTCGCTGCCGAGGTACTCGACGTAGTCGTTCGGCAACGGCATCCGCCAGGACAGCTCGCCGGCCTCGCGGCCCGCGTCGATCAGCGCCCGCGCCAGCTCGTCGTTCTCGCTGTAGAGCGCGCCGTGCCGCTTGCCGAGCGCCACCGCGTTGGCGCCGGTGAGGGTGGCGATGTTGATGAGCAGGTCCGGCTCGAGCTGCTCGACCGCGTACGCGAGCGCGTCGGCGAGCACCAGCCGTCCCTCGGCGTCGGAGTTGGTCGTCTCGCTGGTGAGGCCGCCGTAGTGGCGGACCACGTCGCCGGGGCGGAACGCCGAGCCGCTGACCATGTTCTCGGCGAGCGGGGCGAGGGCGGTGATCCGTACCGGCAGCCGGAGCGCGGCGGCGCCGATGGTGGCCGCGAGGATGGCGGCGGCACCGGCCATGTCCTTGCGCATCAGCTTCATCGCATCCCGGGGCTTGATCGAGATGCCGCCGGTGTCGAAGGTGATGCCCTTGCCGACCAGGACCACGTGGGTCCGGGCGTCGGCCGGCTGCCAGCCGAGTTCCACCAGGCGGGGGCCGGTGGCGGAGCCGCCGCCGACGGCCAGGATGCCGCCGAAGCCCTCCTCCGCGAGCTGCTCCGGGTCGCGGACCCGGATGCGCAGCTCGGGGTACTCGGCGGCGGCGGCGACGATCTGGTCGGCGAGCCACTCGGGGGACTTCACCGAGGACGGGGTGTTGGTCAGGTCCCGGGCCAGCCGGGTGGTCCGGGCGGTCACCCGGGCCAGGTTCAGGGCCGTCTGGTGGGCGTCCGGATCGGCGACCGCGACCAGAACCTCACCGAGTTCGGCGTCGCGGTCGGCGACCTCCGCCGGCTCCGGCAGACGGAACCGGTACGAGGCGAGCCAGAGCCCTTCGGCGAGACCGCGTACGGCTTCCGTTCCGGCATCGGACGGCATCGCTATAGTGATCGAAGTCTCATGTGCGGCGGTGCGGGCGATCGCCGCCCCGGCCGCCCGCCAACCGGCCTCGTCCCCGGCGCCGATCCCGACGAGCAGGAGCCGGCGGGGTTCACGTAGCGCCCGGACCGTCAGGTGGCTGGCACCGGCGGTGCCGGTCAGCTCGACCAGCGGCAGCAGCGCGTTCGCCTCGGCCAGCAGGTCGGCCGGCAGAGCGAGCGAGGTCGGTGGCACCTCCGCGATCGGGGTGGCGCCGGGAGGCGCTTCGGGAGTGTCCGGACCCGTGGTGTCGGGCCGGGGGCCGTCGACGGGCGGGGTGACCGGTCGTACCGGCAGGACAAGGGCGTCGAACCCGGTGGGATCGGCGACGAGACGGATGCTGAGCACGCCGACCGTACCTCCAGTAGATCTTCGATTGGTGCGGCCGGCGCGCTGCTGGGAGCACGCTGAGGGCCGGTGCAACGGTTCGGGCCACCGGCGGCGCCGGTGGCCCAGATGGAAGGAGGCCCGGGCACGCGGCGTGCCCGGGCCTCCTTCATCACTCAGCCGGCGGCGGCCTTCAGCGCGTCACCGAGCGCGTTGGCCTCGTCTGGAGTCATCTCAACGACGAGCCGGCCACCACCCTCCAGCGGAACCCGCATGACGATGCCCCGGCCCTCCTTGGTGACTTCCAGCGGACCGTCGCCCGTCCGCGGCTTCATCGCCGCCATGTTGTCTCCCCTCAGACCTTCACCAGGGTCGGTGGGTTGCCCCACATCCACTTCGTCGACAGCACCGCGCTCACGGCCCGCGGTGCCGACCAACGATTTTCCCTGATGAACACCGCCGGACCCAAACTGAACCAGCAAGGCTGTAACAGCGTCTAGCATATCTTGCGAGAGGCTGTCACAATGTGCGGTCATGCAGGCACGGTCGGCACTCTTCGACCTGTACGGCGACTATCTGCGCGCCCGAGGTGGCCGCGCGCCGGTCGCCGCCCTGGTCAAGCTTCTCGCACCGCTCGGGATCGCGCCACCGGCGGTACGGACGGCGGTCTCCCGCATGGTCCGTCAGGGCTGGCTCTATCCGGCCCGGCTGAACTCCGGTCCCGGTTATCTGCTGAGCCCCAAGGCCAACCGACGGTTGGACGAGGCCGCCTCCCGAATCTACCGCACCGGCAAGATCGGCTGGGACGGACGGTTCGATCTGATCGTCCTGCGCCCGCCACCGGCCCGCCGGGACCGCCAGCGACTCGACACCAGCCTGGCCTTTCTCGGCTACGGCATGCTGGACGAGCAGACCTGGGTCGCCCCCCGCCCCGGCGAGGAGGTGGACACGATGCTCACCGAGGCCGGCGTCCGCTACGAGCGCTTCTCCGCCGCGCACGCCGCCGGTACGCCCGGCGCGATGGGGCTGGTCCGCCGCGCCTGGGACCTCGACGAAATCGGCCGGGCGTACGAGGGGTTCATCGCCGAGCAGCGGGCATCGCTCGGCGCGGTGACCGCACGCAGCGACGACGAGGACGCGTACGCGGCCCGCTTCCGCCTCGTGCACGCCTGGCGTACCTTCCTCTTTCGGGACCCGCAGCTGCCCCCGGCGCTACTGCCGGAACGGTGGCCCGGCACCAGCGCGGCCGTCTTCTTCGACCGGCACGCCGCCCGCCTGCGTCCCGCCGCCGACCGCTACGTCGAGCACTGCCTCGACGCCAGCAGCAAGGTTCTCCGACAGAAGGGCCCGTAGAAATCGTGACCGAGCCGTTGCTCATCGAGCGCGCCGACGCCGTCGTCACCCTGACCCTCAACCGCCCCGAGGCGATGAACGCGCTCAACGTCCCGCTCAAGGAGGCGTTGCGCGACGCGCTGGCGATGCTGGAGACCGACCGCAGTTGCCGCGCGGTGGTGCTGGCGGGCGCGGGGCGCGCCTTCTGCACGGGTCAGGACCTACGGGAACACGTCGAGACGCTGCGTACCAACCGGGCCGACCCGCTGAGCACCGTACGGGCCCACTACAACCCGATCGCCGCCCGGCTGGGCAACCTGCCCAAGCCGGTGGTGGCCGCGGTACGCGGCACGGCCGCCGGCGCGGGGGCCTCGCTGGCCTTCCTCGCCGACTTCCGGGTCGGTGGCCCTGGCACCAGCTTCCTGATGGCCTTCGCCAAGGTCGGGCTCGCCGCCGACACCGGCGCCTCCTGGTCGCTGCCCCGCCTCGTCGGTCACGCCAAGGCGGTCGAGCTGCTGATGCTCGCCGAACCGGTGCCGGCGGCCGAGGCGGACCGGCTGGGCCTGCTCACCAAGCTGGTCGACGACGACGAGGACGTGCTGCCCGCCGCTCAGGAACTGGCCGCCCGGCTGGCCGCCGGACCGACCGTGGCGTACGGGGCGATCAAACGGCAGCTCTCCGTCGGCGACGCCGGCACGCTCTCCGAGGCGCTCGCCGCCGAGGCTCAGGCGCAGTCGATCTGCGGTGCGACCGAGGACCACCGCTCGACCACGGACGCCTTCGTCAACAAGCAGCGACCGGTCTTCGTCGGTCGCTGAACCCGTCCGCGTGGCGGGCCGGTCGTCCGGCCCGCCACGCTGTGGACGGGCTCAGTCGTCGTCCTCTTCCGGGTCCTGGTTCGCCTCGGCACCGAGCACGAACGCCTGCATGGCGAGTTCGTTGCCGGCGGGCGAGACGAACGCGGGCAACTCCCGCGGTCCCAGTTCCCGCACGTACGACCAGAAGAGCGCGACCGCCTCGGCCGGCGTCGCCGCCTCGATCGGCAGGTCCAGGCTGACCAGCCAGGTGCTGCGCGAGGGCGCCGGACCCACCCGGTCGGCCAGCGCCCGGTAGGTCTCCGGGTCGACCGGGGTCAGCGGTCCGTCGAGGCTGAGGCCGTCGACCTCGGCCGGGCTGTCGAAGACCCGCCGGGTGTACGCCACCGTGAGCGCCCCGGCTTCGTCGGCCCCCAGCGGGTCGTCCGGCTTCCGTGCCGGGTCGGCCCCGGACGTGGCGATCCGGCCCAGCGCCACCAGCAGCGGGTCGGCGCCGTCGCGCAGCACCAGCACGGGATCGCCGCTGGCCGGTCGGTGTCGCCCGTCGAGTCCGGCGAACTCCAGCGTGTCGTGGTGGAAGAGCCGCTCGGACTCGTACCGCTCGTCGCTGATGACCACCGCCCAGGCGCTCATGCCCGCGCCTCGTTCCACTGCCCCATGGCTCCTATCCCATCACGGCCTGTTCGGCGGTTCGGAACGACCGGGCATGGCAACCGACGAGGTGGTCGTCGACCATGCCGGTCGCCTGCATCAACGCGTACGCGGTGGTCGGTCCGACGAACCGGAAGCCGCGCTGTTTGAGCGCCTTGGCCAGGGCGGTCGACTCGGGCGTGTGCGCCGGCACGTCGGCGAGGAAGCGTGGGCCGGCCGGGCGGGCCGGACCGGCGAAGCTCCAGAGCAGCGCGCTGAGCCCGTCCGGGAGGTCGAGCGCGGCACGGGCGTTGTTGACGGCCGCCTCGATCTTGCTGCGATTGCGCACGATTCCGGCGTCGTCCAGTAGCCGCCGCACGTCCGACTCGTCGTAACCGGCCACGGTCTCCAGGTGGAACCGGTCGAACGCGGCCCGGAACGCCTCCCGCTTGCGCAGGATGGTCAGCCAGGAGAGCCCGGACTGGAACGCCTCCAGGGTGAGCCGCTCGAACAGAGCGTCGTCGCCGCGCAGCGGCCGTCCCCACTCCCGGTCGTGGTACGTCGCGTAGTCGGGCGTGCTCGCACCCCAACCGCACCGGGCCAACCCGTCCGCACCGATCACCAGATCCGTCACGGTCACTACCGTAGGTCAGCCCGGTTGCCCGGCGCCAACGCCGTGATCAGGGCAACTGCCCGCTCTCGACCAGCCGGGCGAACCGCTTCAGGGCCTGACTGAGACTGATCTTGGAACCGGGCCAGAGCAGCGGCCAGGCCCATCGGCCCGCCGTGCCGCCGGGCAGGTGGAACCACTCGTGCCAGACCACCTGGGTCCGGTCCCGCTCCATCGGGGTGCAGCGCAGCACGCCGGGGCCACGGAGCAGCTGCCCACAGTGGACCACTCGCAGCTCGTACGGGGCGTCGACCCGGACCACCCGCATCTCGTCGCGCAGCACCGCCGGACCGACCGTGGTCACCGCCTCGACCAGACTTCCCTCGCCACCGTCCCCCCGCACCACCCGGACGCGGGTGAACGGGATCCAGTCGGACTGCCGCTCCCAGGCGGTGAAACCGGCGAAGACCGTCGCCGCCGGGGCCCCCACGATCACCGTCGCGGTGACCTCGCCGGCACCCGGTTGCGCGACGTCCTCGCAGCCCTCCGGTTTCTCCGGCCCGGTCACCCGCGCTCCGTCCGCAGCGCCGGACCGCCGCCGCTGTCGGCCGGTACCGAGGCCGGCGCCTCCTCCGGGTCAGCCTCGCCGGCCGGCTCCGGTGACGTCTTCGGGGCCTGGGTGGTGGTCGCCGGCACGGCTGGCGTCAAATCCACTGCGGCTGCGGGTGCGGGTGCGGGTGCGGCCGGGCCCGAAGCCGTCGGTGGCTCCGAAGCGGCGGCGACACCGGCATCGTCGGTTCCGGCGGGGTCGGGCGCCTCTCCAGCGGTGCTGGGGTGGCCCGGCGCGAGCGCGGCCACCCGGGCCTGACGCAGTGCGTCGGCGTCCGCGTTACGACCTTCGCGCAACGCCTCCACCTCCGCCTCCAGTACGCCGATCAGCTCGTCCTTGTAGCCGATGTCGTAGGCCGCCCGCTGGAACGCCTGGTCGACCTGGCTCATCCGGTACCCGCGCAACGCGGTGTCGAACCGCAGCTCGCTCACATCGGACTCCGCCAATGGACGACTGGTCGGCAGGGGCACCGCGCGGCCGTCCGGTTCGGCCTGCACCATGCCGGGATCGCCCCCGGTGAGCAGCACGGTTACACCGAAGACGACCGCCGCGGCGGTCAACGCCACCACCAGGAGGAGGAGAAACTGGCCCATAGAAGGATCGTGTCACGACCGGAGCGGGCGGGCGACCCCGCCACCCCGCCCGACTCCCGTCGCACCCCGGTCCACCACACCCAGTTAGCGTCGTGGTGATCGGCGACCGGACGAGAGGGAGGTTCTGCGATGGAGCGGACGCTACGGCTGGGCGGGCAGGCCTTCCCCCCGGGTGACCTGGTCGTCATGGCGATCGTGAACCGTACGCCCGACTCGTTCTTCGATCGGGGGGCGACCTTCGCCGCGGACGCCGCGCTGCGGGCGGTCGAGCAGGCGGTGTCCGAGGGGGCACGGATCATCGACATCGGCGGGGTGAAGGCGGGCCCCGGCGCGGAGGTCGGGGTGGCCGAGGAGATCCGCCGTACGGTGGCCACCATCGCCGCCGTACGGGCCGCCTTCCCCGAGGTGGTGATCTCGATCGACACCTGGCGGGCGGAGGTGGCGATCGAGGCCGTCGCCGCCGGCGCGGACCTGCTCAACGACACCTGGTCCGGGGCCGACCCGGCGCTCGCCCAGGTCGCCGCCGACACCGGTACGGGGCTGGTCTGCTCGCACGCCGGTGGGCTCAGCCCGCGTACCCGGCCGCACCGGGCCGCCTTCGACGACGTGGTGGACGATGTCGTCTCGACCGTCACCCGGCTCGCCGACCGCGCGGTCGCCCTCGGGGTGCGCCCGGACGGGATCCTGATCGACCCGGCGCACGACTTCGGCAAGAACACCCGGCATTCGCTGGAGGTGACCCGGCGGCTCGGGGAGATGACCGCGACCGGCTGGCCGGTGCTGGTGGCCCTGTCGAACAAGGATTTCATCGGCGAGACGCTGGACCTGCCGGTCGACGAACGGCTGGAGGGGACGCTCGCGGCGACCGCCGTCTCGGCCTGGCTCGGCGCCCGGGTGTTCCGGGCACATCAGGTACGTCAGACCCGCCGGGCCCTCGACATGGTCGCCTCGATCCGGGGCGACCGTCCGCCGACCCTCTCCCGCCGCGGCCTCGCCTGACCTTCGTTACGCCCCGCCCGCTCGCCCGCGCGTCGCCCGCCCGCGTCGCCCGCCCGCGTCGCCCGCGCGCGCCGCTCGCCCGTCAAGGATGTTAGGAAGGGGCCCTTCCTCTACCGAAAGCGATAACAAGGGGCCCTTCCTTACCCCTCAGTCGGCCCAGCGGAGGATGTTCTTACGCCAGGCGTAGAGGATGCCGAGCGCCAGCACCGCCACGAAGATCGCCATTTCGACCACGGTCACCAGGCCGAAGCCGGGCCGGTCGAAGACGACCGCCCAGGGGAAGAGGAAGACCGCCTCCACCGCGAAGAGCACGTAGAGGTAGGCGTAGACGTAGTAGCGGATCTGCACCTGGGCCCAGCCGCTGCCGACCGGGTCGACACCGCTCTCGTAGGTCGTCCGCTTTCCGGGCGGGTCCGCCGGGTGGGCGGGTCGGAGCAGTCGGTTCGCCGAGAACGCGCCGACGAAGACCAGGACGCTGGCGAGCAACAGGAGCCCGAGCGTCGCGTACGACCCGAGGTAGCCGGTCATGGGCGGGAGCCTACCCGTACCGCCCGCCCGGCGCGGCTCGCCCGCGTCTCACGCACCGGCGCGCAGCAGTCGGCGGCGGGTGCCGTACCTGCGCCGTACCTCCCGGGTGCTGACTCCGAGGGCCGTCGCGATCTGGGCCCACTCAAGGCCGGCGTTGCGGGCCCGTCGCACCTGGAGGGCTTCGGCCCGCTCGGCGTCCCGGCGGAGGTCTCCGGCGGCACGTAACGCGCGCCGGGGGTCGTCGGCGGAGTCCTGTGCGACCACGGCCATGTAGATCACCTTCCCATCGTCGTCAACATACGTTGACGATACCCCGAGCCGTCAACATACGCTGACGGCCGCCATGCGCTCGTTACGCATTTGTTCCGCGTTGGCAGTGGTGTACCGGGACCGGGCACGCCGAATAATGAGTCCACCAGGGCTGAGCACCGGAGGATCGATGGCGCGTGTCGAGTTCGGACGGCGTACTCGCACGCCCTGGACCGGCCGCCGCCGCGAGGCCGACCGCGACCGGGCGCACGGGGCGTTGGCCGCCGTAGCACTCACCCTGCTCACCGCCACCGGAATCATCGTGATCGGAGTGGCCGGCACCGACCGCTCCGCCGCCTCGGCGGCGACGATGCTGGCCGCGACCGAGGTGCCCGGCAACGGCGGGACGGCTCCGGAGCGGACCAATCCCGACCCGGATCCGGACCCCGAACCGAGCACCCCGCCGTCGACCGAACCGCCGACGAACACGCCTGTGCCGAGCACGCCCCCGGAGAGCCCCACACCGAGCCCCGGGCAGAGTACGCAGCCGAGCGACGAGCCGAGCCAGAGCCCGTCTCCGCCGGCCGACCCGCCGCCGACCACCGCTCCCGGCCAGTCGAGCCCGCCACCCACCACGATCCCGAGGCCGCCGGAACCCGGCCAGCCCCGCCTCGGCGTCCTGGTCAGCACCGGTGACATCAGCCTGACCAGCGCCTACTGGGGTGCCCGGAGCACCACCACCGAGCTACAGGTGACGATCCGCAACACCGGCGAGACGACGCAGCTCGTACGGCTGCGCTATTCGCTGCCCTCCGGGTTGACCGACGCCGGCACGCCGGGCTGTGCACCGGTCACGGGCGGGACGTACCGGTGCGGCGCCTGGCAGACGGCGGCGGGTGCCCAGTTCAGCACGCGGATCAGGGTGCTCGTCGACGCGAACGCCTGGCTACGCATGCCGTTGGCCGGATCCGTGCAGGTCACCGCCGTCGACCCGGCACGGCCCGATGCCGGATCGGTGAATGACGACGAGGGCTTCGCGGTGCTGTTCCCGCCGGGCCCACCGGCGGCCGGGGTGACCCTCGCCGCCGACGAGATCGCTTTCGGCACGACCGGGCAGCCGAGCACGCTGGTGGTCCGGCTCGGCAACACCGGTGTGACCGAGGCAGGTGGGACGGTCGAGGTCATCCTGCCGGACGGTGTGACGGTGCCGGCCCTTCCGCACGGCTGCCGCGCCACCGCCCCCACCCCGGACGACCCGGCCCCGGCCAACCCGGATCAGACCGGTACGTCCCGGCTCGGTTGCGAACTCGGCCGGATCGCCGCCGGCCAGACCGCCACCGCACGGTTTTCGGTCGCTGCCACCCCCGCCGCACAGCGGATGGCACCCCTCTCCGGCGCCGTGATCGGCACGATCATCCCGAGCCAGGGCCGCACCGGCCGGATGCAGATGAGTTTCCGGATCACGGCGGCGGTGGCCGGCGTCCCGTCCGAAGGGGTCGGCGCGATGCCGACCGGCTCCCAGGGCCTGCTGCCGATGGTGCGGCCGGTGTCGCAGCCGGACAACGGGGTCCAGCGGACGGCGATCGGCCTGATCGTGGTCTCCGGGCTGCTGGTGGTCCTCGCGCTGACCCTCGCGGCCGTGACGTTGCGTCGACACACGCCCTGACCCGATGGCGGGTCGGTGCCCGCCTGGTTCCGACGTGGCGCGGATCTCCGACCGCTGCTGGCCGGCGGATTCACCGGTGACGGCCCTGGATCGCGAGCGATGATGGACGGGGAATCGGACAGAAACCCCAGTGATCTGAGTTACGTCGATTGAGTTTGACCCACCAAATACTGGCAAATGCCCTTTCTTGCCCTTCCCATCCGGCGGACCTGGGGGAAGGTTTACCTAACGGTCCGACGTAGGCTCTCGGTTGAGAGACAGGCGGGGATGGACCATCGGTGTACGAAACCCGCCGCCGGCAACAGGAGGTCACGTGACCAAGCAGGTCCGTCAACTGGATCGGGTGGTGATCCGGTTCGCCGGCGACTCCGGCGACGGGATGCAGCTCACCGGGGACCGGTTCACCTCGGAAACCGCGCAGCTCGGCAACGACATCTCGACCCTGCCGAACTTCCCGGCCGAGATCCGGGCGCCCGCCGGCACCCTGCCCGGGGTGTCGAGTTTCCAGGTGCACTTCGCCGACTACGACATCCTCACCCCGGGCGACGCGCCGAACGTGCTGGTCGCGATGAACCCGGCCGCCCTCAAGGCGAACCTGGTCGACCTGCCCCGGGGCGCGGACATCATCGTCAACACCGACGAGTTCACCCGGCGCAACCTGGCCAAGGTCGGTTACACGGTGAGCCCGCTCGAGGACGGTTCGCTCGACGGCTACGCCCTGCACCCGGTCGCGCTGACCTCGATGACCATCGGCGCCCTAACGGAGCTGAACGTCGCGAAGAAGGACGCCGAGCGAGCCAAGAACATGTTCGCCCTCGGCCTGCTCTCCTGGATGTACTCCCGGCCGTACGCGTCCACCATCCGCTTCCTCGAAACCAAGTTCGCCAAGCGGCCCGAGCTGATCGCGGCGAACACCGCCGCCTTCAAGGCCGGCTGGAACTTCGGCGAGACCACCGAGGACTTCGGCGTCCGATACGAGGTCAAGCCGGCCAAGATGAGCCCGGGCACCTACCGGAACATCACCGGTAACGCCGCGCTCTCGCTCGGCCTGGTCGCCGCTGGCGTCCGCGCCAAGCTGCCGGTCTTCCTCGGCGCCTACCCGATCACCCCGGCCTCGGACATCCTGCACGAGCTGAGCAAGCACAAGCGGTTCGGCGTCACGACCGTCCAGGCCGAGGACGAGATCGCCGCGATCGGCGCGGCGCTCGGCGCGTCGTACGGCGGCGCCCTCGGGGTCACCACCACCAGTGGCCCCGGCGTGGCCCTCAAGGGCGAGACGATCTCGCTCGCGGTGGCCCTGGAGCTGCCACTGGTGATCGTGGACGTGCAGCGGGCCGGGCCGTCGACCGGTATGCCGACCAAGACCGAGCAGGCCGACCTGAACATGGCGCTGTTCGGCCGGCACGGCGAGGCCCCGGTAGCGGTGATTGCCCCCCGCTCCCCGTCGGACTGCTTCCACGCCGCCATCGAGGCGGCCCGGATCGCGCTGACCTACCGCACGCCGGTGATCCTGCTGTCGGACAACTACGTCGCCAACGGCTCCGAGCCGTGGCTGCTGCCCGACGTCGACTCCCTGCCCGATCTCCAGGTGGAGTTCGCCACCGAGCCCAACGGCGAGGACGGCACCACCTTCCTGCCGTACCTGCGCGACCCGGTGACCCTGGCCCGGCCGTGGGCGATTCCCGGCACGCCCGGCCTGGAGCACCGGATCGGTGGTCTGGAGAAGGCCGACAAGACCGGCGACATCTCGTACGACCCGGCCAACCACGACTTCATGGTCCGTACGCGGGCGGCCCGGATCGAGGCCATTCCGGTGCCGGACCTGGAGGTGGAGGACCCGGACGGCGACGCGCGGGTGCTCGTACTCGGGTGGGGCTCGACCTACGGGCCGATCGGCGCCGCGTGCCGCGGACTGCGCCAGCGGGGGCTCTCGGTGGCCCAGGCGCACCTGCGCCACCTGTCCCCGATGCCCGCCAACCTCGGTGAGGTGCTACGGGCGTACGACCGGGTGGTCATCCCGGAGATGAACCTCGGCCAGCTCGCCCACGTGATCCGGGCCCGCTTCCTGGTCGACGCGATCAGCTACAACCAGGTCCGGGGCCTTCCGTTCACCGCCACCGAGCTGGAGACCATGCTGGAAGAGGTAGTCAAGAATGCCTGAGCCCGTCGCCCTCAAGCTCACCGCGAAGGACTTCAAGTCCGACCAGGAGGTGCGCTGGTGCCCCGGCTGCGGTGACTACGCGATCCTCGCCGCGGTGCAGTCGTTCATGCCCGAGCTGCAGATCCCGCGCGAGCGGACCGTTTTTGTCTCCGGTATCGGCTGCTCGTCGCGCTTCCCGTACTACATGAACACGTACGGCATGCACTCGATCCACGGTCGGGCCCCGGCGATCGCGACCGGCCTGTCGGTCTCCCGCCCGGACCTCTCGGTCTGGGTGGTGACCGGTGACGGCGACGCCCTATCGATCGGCGGCAACCACCTGATCCACGCGCTGCGCCGCAACGTCAACCTGAAGATCCTGCTCTTCAACAACCGGATCTACGGGCTGACCAAGGGTCAGTACTCCCCCACCTCCGAGGTCGGCAAGATCACGAAGTCGACCCCGGTCGGTTCGGCGGACTCCCCGTTCAACCCGCTGTCGCTGGCGCTGGGCGCGGAGGCGACCTTCGTCGCCCGCACCATCGACTCCGACCGCAAGCACCTCCAGTCGGTGCTCCGGGCCGCGGCCGAGCACCAGGGCTCGGCGTTCGTGGAGATCTACCAGAACTGCAACATCTTCAACGATGGCGCGTTCGACCAGCTCAAGGAGCCGGCGACCCGGGACGACTACCTGATCCGGCTGGAACACGGGCAGCCGATCACGTTCGGCGCGCAGGGGCAGTTCTGCGTCGTACAGACGCCGGGTGGATTCGGCCTGGAGGTACGCGAAACCGCCTCGGTACGGCCCGAGGAGATCGTCGTCCACGACACCCGGGTGAACGAGCCGGCGTACGCGTTCGCGCTGTCCCGGCTGCCCGGCTTCGACCTGCGCAACACCCCGATCGGGGTGCTCCGCAGCGTCTCCCGCCCCTCCTACGACAGCATCGTGCAGGAGCAGGTCCGGTCCGCCCAGTCCACCCAGACCGAGACGCCCGAGCAGCAGCTCGCCGGGCTGCTCAACAGCGGCGACACCTGGACCATCCTCTAGCCGCACCGGCATCCGACACGACGATGGGCCGCACGGGTGACCGTGCGGCCCATCGTCGTTCCGGGCCTTCCACTGTTCGCGGACCGTCTGGTCTGGCCCACTCGCGGCCGGGCCGCTCGGTCAGGCGGACGACGCGGAGGAGGTCGAGCGGTCGTCGCGTACGTAGACGAGCATGTCCCCGGTTTCGATCTTGACGCCGGCCGGCTCCACGACGGAGACCACCTTGCCGCGCCGGATCAGCGCGATCACCAGCGACTCCACCTCACGGGGCGAGGTGCCGACCTCGTGCCGCTCGGCCGAGCGCATGGCCAGCGCCATGCCCTGTCCCGGGGTGAGCAGGTCCTCGACCACGTCGATCAACGGCGGCGCGGAGGTGGAGAGGCCGAGCAGCCGCCCCGCCGTCGCCGACGAGACGATCACGTGGTGCGCGCCGCTCTGCTTCAACAGGGGCGCGTTCTCCGCCTCCCGTACCGCCGCGATGATCCGTACCTGGCCGGCGGTGAGCTGACGCACGGTCAGGGCGACCAGCACCGAGGCGTCGTCGCTGTCGGTCGCGATGATCACCGCTTTGGCGTTCTTGACGTGCGCCTCGTTCAACACGGAGGAACGGGTGGCGGAGCCCTCGATGGCGACCAGGCCGGCGGAGGTCGCCTGCCGTACGGCGGTCGCGCTCTTCTCGACCACCACGATCCTCGACTTGTCGAAGTCGGTCTCCAGCAGGGCGCTGATGGCACTGCGGCCCTTGGTGCCGTAGCCGCAGATGATGACGTGGTCCTTCACAGTTTTCCTCCACCGCGTCATGCGGAGGTTGGTGCGGTACTGCTCGGTCAGGACTTCCAGTGTGGTGCCGACCAGGATGATCAGGAAGAGCACCCGGGCCGGGGTGATCACCAGGACGTTCACCAGCCGGGCCGAGGGTGAGACCGGAGTGATGTCGCCGTACCCGGTGGTGGAGAGGGTCACCACGGCGTAGTAGGCCGAGTCGAGCAGGGTGAGGTTGTCCTCGTTGACGTCCCGGTAGCCGTCCCGGTCCAGGTAGACCACGAAAACGATGATCAACACCAGGCCGACGGCGGCGAGGACTCTCAGGCTGAGGGCGCGTAACGGCCCCTGCCGGACGGCGGGAAAATGGATCACCGCGGGCCCGGTACCGTCACCACGATCAGCTGCACGCCCACAACATAGCCGGTACGGCCGGTCCCGCGTGCACTGGCGGCCGGCACGCCGTACGGCGCGCTCGGCACGGATGGATACGCCCCCGTTGGGCACAGCTCCTGCCCATGCACATTCGCCTGTTTCGGCGCATGTCGTTAAATATTCACGCCAGGTAGAGATCGACGTCCCGCGATTACCCGAGACTGTGCTCATTCCGGTAACCCACCGGTAACAAGCCCCCGTTCTCCGATGCCCCCACCAGGGGCATCACTCGTCTCGGAGGTATCCCCCATGCCCCGTCGGATGACCACCCTGCTCGCCGCAGCCGCGTTCGCGCTGCTCGGCGTGCTCGGCGTCGCCTCGCCCGCAGCCGCGGTGACGCCCGCCGAAAAGCTCTCCGTGCTGACCAGTTGGACCCAGACCAGTGCCGGCAGCTACGACAGCTGGAACTCGGCCCGCATCAACAGGGCTCCCTGGGCCGACTACAACTTCGACTGGTCGACCGACTACTGCTCGTCGAGCCCGGACAACCCCCTCGGGTTCAGCTTCCAGCTCTCCTGCTACCGGCACGACTTCGGCTACCGCAACTTCAAGGCGGTGGGCCAGTTCCCGGCGAACAAGTCCCGCCTGGACAGCGCCTTCTACGAGGACCTGAAGCGGGTCTGCGCCACGTACAACTCGGTCGTCCGACCGGCCTGCACCAGCCTGGCCTGGACGTACTACCAGGCCGTACGCGCCTTCGGCAAGGTCGCCGTCAGCCAGGCGGACCTGGACCGGGCGGCGAAGATGAAGTCCGACGCCGAACGGGCCGCCGGCCTCATCCACTGACCCGACCGGTCAGACCAGCGGTGCCGTCCCGCCGACCCCCGCGGGCGGGACGGTGCCCCTGGGCAGGGCGCCCCCGACGGACACCATCGCGCGCCACCGGGCGGGGCACATGTGCCGGGCTACGAACCCGGATGCTCGTAGTGGTCGAGAATCTCGCGTGGCGACTCCGCGTGGATCGACTCCCGCCCCGACCTCGACCGCTGGGCCGGCGGCTCCACCCCCGAGAACCGGATCGAACCGGCCGCCAGGTCCGGGTGGTCGACCGCGAGCGCCACCGCCGCCGCCTCCTCCAGCGTCAACTCGGCCCCCTCCGCGTAGGCCGCGTCGAACGCCGCGTCTCCCAACACGCCCCGGAGCCCGGCCTGCTCCTCCAACCAGTACGGACCGAACATGCCGGCGGTGCTGCGCATCGCGGACCGGGTCGCCTGGGCCGCCCCGAAGAGCCGGGCTGCCGTGACCGGGTCGCCACCCCAGGCGCACCGCACCGCGATCGCGTTGATCGTGTCGCAGGCCCGGCCGTGGAATCCGTGCGCCATCCGGGACCGGAGCGCCACCACCAGGTGGTCGTGTGCGGCGACCAGGTCACCACGGGAGAGCGCGACCATGCCGAGCAGCATGTCGACCGACCGGCGGGCCCGCTCGACCGGACGAGCCGCCTCCACCGGACGGGCGGCACCGAGCAGTTCGGCCGCCTCGTCCAGGGCGCATCGGCGCCAGAGCAGCTCGGCCAGGCTGTAGACCGCGAAGAGCGCGTCGCCCGAGACGTCGTTCTGGTGCGCCCAGGCGATCACCTCGCGGCAGACCCGCTCGGCCTCGGCCAGCTGTCCCATGTCGATCAGCGGCGCGGCCCGACCGGCGAGCACCCGGGCCTGTAGACCGGCGTCGCCAGCCTGCCGTGCGGCCGACTCGGCCCGCTGCGAGAACCTCAACTCCTCGGCGAACTCACCGTCGGCCCCGGCGTGCAGCGAATGCATGTGGTACGCCGCCGCCAGCTCCGCCTCGGGTATCCGCTCGCCGGTCTCGGCGATCCGCCCGTAGAGCCGGAACAGCCAGAGCCTCCCCTCCCGGGCCAGCCCTCGCTCGCGCCACCACTGGTCGAGTCCGCTGGCGAGTTGCAGACCCTGCCGGGCGCTCCCGCCGGTGGCGGTCCAGCGCAGCGCGGCGCGCATCTCGTCGGCGAGCGGATCGAGGGGGTAGAGCGACAGGGTGACCGGCCGGTCGTCCGGGCCGAGGTAGGCGCGTTCCAACGCGTGCAGGGACCAGGCCACGTGCCGGTCCCGGGCGCTCTGCTCCTCGCCCGCGTCGACCAGGCGTCGGGCCGCGTACGCCCGGATCGGGTCGAGCATCCGATAGGTGCTGCCGGAGATGTTCGGCTCCACCTGGATCATCGACTTGTCCGCGAGTACGGAGAGCGGGTCGAGCGGGTCGTCGTCGAGCAGCCATTCCACAGTGGCCAGGTCGACCGGGCTGGAGAAGACCGCCAGCCAGCGCAGCAGTCGCGCGGCCCGGGGCCCGAGTGTCCGGTACGACCACGTGACGGTCGCCTGCATGGTGACGTGCCGCTGGGTCGCCGACCGCTGGGCGGCTCGGGCGGCGGCGACCGGCGCCACGCCCAACGCGGCGGCGGCGAGGTCGACGGTGTCGTGTTGGTTGGCGATCCAACGGGGCGTCGACGGGGCCGGCTGTTCCGGCTCGTCCCGCCCGGCGTCGAGCGCGCCGAGCACGTCGTCGAGCCGCCCGGCGAGCTGGCTGGCCGAGAGGACCCGGAGGCGGGCCGCGGCGAGTTCGATCGCCAGCGGCAACCCGTCCAACCGGGCCACCACCCGTTCGAGATCGGCCGCCTCGGCCGGACTGGAGCGCCGGCCGCCGCGCGCGGCGACGGTACGGTCGAGCAGCAGTGCGATCGCGTCGCTGGGGCCACCGTTCGGTCCCGGGTCGACCGAGAGCGGCGGGATCCGCCACACCACCTCGCCCGGCAGGCCGAGCGATTCCCGACTGGTGGCCAGGACGCGTACCCCGCTGCCGCCGGTGAGCAGCCGGGCGATGACCTCGGCGCAGGCGGCCGGCTGGGCGTCACAGGTGTCGAGCAGGATCAGCATCCGCCGCGAGGCGGCGTATTCCACCAGGGTCTCGGCCATCGGCCGGCCCGGTTCGGGACGTAGGCCGAGCACCGCGGCGATCGCGAAGGCGACCAGGCCCGGATCGGTCACCGCGGCGATGTCGACGAACCAGATCCCGTCCGGGTACGTCTCCACGTCCGCCCCGGCGACCTCGACCGCGAGCCGGGTCTTGCCGGCCCCACCCGCCCCGACCACGGTGACCAGCCGGTGCTCGTTGACCAGCCGGTCGAGCTCGGCCCGCTCCACCTTGCGGCCGACGAAGGAGGTGACCTGGGTGGGCAGGTTGTGCGGGACGGCGTCGGCGGTACGGGGTCGGGGAAACTGCCGTTCCAGGCCGGGGGCGACCAGTTGGAAGAGGCGTTCCCGGTCGTCGAAGCCGCGCAGCCGGTGCAGTCCGAGGTCGAGCAGGGAGGCGCCGGGCGGTAACGGCGCCGCGTGCCGGGCGGTCGCGCCGGAGCAGAGGACCTGTCCACCGTGTGCCGCCGCCGCGATCCGGGCGGCCCGGTGCACCTCGGCGCTGGCGTACTCACCGGCGAGCGGCTCGGCGTGGCCGGTGTGCAGTCCCATCCGGACCCTCGGGGCGGCTTCGGGGGTCGGCCACTCGTGGCTGGCCAGCGCCCGCTGCGCGGTCAGGCAGGCGTCCAGCGCCGCGGCGGCGTCGGCGAAGGCGATGAAGAACGAGTCTCCCTCGGTGAACAACTCGGTGCCGTCGCTGGCGGCCAGCGTGGAGCGAAGCAGCCGTCGATGCTCGCTGAGCACCGGGCGATAGCCCGAACCGAGCATCTGGGCCAACCGGGTTGACCCCTCGATGTCGGTGAACATGAAAGTCACCAGCCCACTCGGCAGGTGGATCCGTACCGACATGCGTGGAACCTCCGCCCCCTGGAAGTCGCGTTTATGCTGCCGCATTTCGACGTCACAGCGCATCGTAGGAACGGACGGGGCGAGACGGCCCCAAGGTGCTAACCCGCTACGTGACCATGGAACAACGACTTAACACATGCTTCCCAAGCATTCTGGACGATCACGACAGACGGGTTAATGATCGCAGATCCGGCAGCGGACCTCTACCAGCGGAGGGAGGGGCCGGCTCAGCAGCCGCAGCCACCGCCGCAGCAACCACCGCCGGCCGGGCCGGCGCCGACCGAACCACCGGCCACGGATCCACCTCGGCCGGTTACCGACACCGCGGAAAGCAACTTCACCGTGTCGTCGTGCCCCTGCGGGCAGGCCGCGGGCGCGGAGGCCTCGGCCATCGGTCGATTGATCTCGAATGTGTCACCGCAGGCGCGGCAGCGGAACTCGTACCGGGGCATGGCAACAGGGTACGACCGCACCTGACGATTTTCCCCGGATGGGTAATACTCGACGCGTGGCGGACCGAGAGGGCGGCGTGGTGGACGGCGCGGACAGTACGGCGGCTCGGCGGCTCCGATCGGCAGCACCAGCGCTCGACGGGCCGCTGGCCAGTTCCGGAGCCGCGCCTGAACCGGGTGCCTCGAAACCCGCCGCCCAGCAGCCGGGAGCCGCGAAACCTGTCGACTCGAAACCCGCCGTCCCGACGCAGCGCACCCCCGGACCGGCCGCGTCCGACGCACCCGGCGACCCGAAGGCCGCCGACGACAAACCCACCGACGCGCGGCAGGTAGGCGTCGACGCGGACGAGACAGGCGCGAAGCGGGCCGATGACACACCCGTCGAGGTGAAGACGACGGGCGCGGAGAAGACCGACGCGGAGAAGACCGACGCGGCGTCGGATGACGCGGCAGCCACCACATCCGACACGTCCGCGTCGGACGGGCCGACCCGGGTCGGCTCTCCTCGCCGAACCCGGGTTCCGTTCGCGCACGCCCTGCGCCGGGTCCCACCGGCCCGCCAGGTGCCTGCCGCCACCGCCCGGGCAGTCGGACGCTGGGCCAGGGGCGGCAGCGGTCGGCTGGTCCTGCCGGCTCTGTTCATCCTGGCCCTGGTCGCGGCCGCCGGGCTGGCCGGCGGGGTGCTGATCCCGGCGACCGCGCACACGCCACCCTCGCGAGCGGGCGGCGCCAGCGGTTCGCAGACCGATCCGGGCGCACCGGCGCCGGGCCAGCCGTCCGGTCCCGCGCCGACCGCTGGTGCCGGCCTGCCGACGAGCGGCCTACCCGGAACCGCGCTGCCGGGGACCGGCCTGCCGGGGGGCGTGCTGCCGCCGAGCGCTCGGCCGGCGGACGTCCTCACCGGCTGGGCGGCACAGACCTCGGCCCGGACCGGGGTGGCTCCGCTCGCGATGCAGGCGTACGGCTACGCCGAACTGGTGTTGGCGCAGACCACACCGGCCTGCAAGCTGAGCTGGACCACATTGGCCGCGATCGGCTTCATCGAGTCGGGACACGGCACCGCGAACAGGAACACGGTCGACGCCAAGGGCGCGTCGACGCCCGGAATCATCGGACTTCCGCTGGACGGAACCGAGAACCGAATGCGGATCATGGACACCGACCGGGGCGTCCTCGACGGAGACGTCACCTATGACCGGGCCGTCGGCCCCATGCAGTTCATCCCCACCACGTGGCAGGAAAGCGGCGTCGACGCCGACAACGACGGCGTGAAAAATCCTCAGGACATCGATGACGCAGCCCTCGCAGCCGGTAACTATCTGTGCAAGGGCAACCGGAACCTGTCCGTCGCCGAGGACTGGTGGAACGCGATCCTCTCCTACAACGACGTGCGGGTTTACGCTCAGGACGTGTTCAACAAGGCCAACGAGTACGGTGCCAACAGCCGGGCGTAGTCTGGACGTAGCGTAATGGTCCACGTACATTGAAGAATTGGCCACTTTCGCCAGACTGCGGTTAGCGGCAAGCTGTACTGGTGATGGTGCGCGAGTGGGATCCCAGGACCGCGTCGTCCGCCGAGATCGAGTCGTTGCTGGACACTGTCAACGCGGCCTTCGCGGCGGACCTTCCGGCTGACCCTCAGTGGCAGAACAGCTCACTTCGCGAGTATCTCGCCGAGGTGATGCCGGGCGAGCGGCGGATCTCCTGGATCGCCCAGGAAGAGCCGACCGACGGCACGCCCGGCCGGATCATCGGACACATCCACGTACTGCTGCTCGGCGACATCGGTGTGATCGACGTGCTCGTACATCCGGAGGAACGACGGCGTGGCCTGGGGCGGAAGCTGCTCGCCAAGGCCGCGCGACGGACGTACCAGGAGGGCTTCTCCCTGATCGGCGTCGAGGTCATCGGGGACACCCCGGCGCTCCATTTCTTCGAGGCGCTCGGCTTCGCCCGGGAGTACGTGGAGACCCGCAGCGTGCTCCGCCTCGCCACGGTGGACTGGGTGACCCTGGAGGAGATGGCGCGGGGCATCAGTTCCGGCTACCGGCTGGAGTTCTACCCCGGCGGTCCGCCGGACGAGATGCTCGACGCGTACGCCCGCGCCAAGGCGGAGATCCGCGACATCGACGACGGCGATCTTGACCTCCGGCCGAGTTCGTACGACCCGCAGCGACTGCGGGACAGCCTGGGCTGCCTGCACCGGCGGGGCATGAAGCCGTACATCGTGCTCGCCGTGCACGAGCGGACCGGCGAGGTCGCCGGCCTGACCGAGGTGGTCGTGCCGGCCCAGCACCCGACCCGGGCCGACCAGTACGACACGATCGTGGTCCAGGACCACCGTGGTTACGGCATCGACCGGGCCATGAAGGCGCGGATGCTCTTCGAACTCCGGGCCGCCGAGCCCGACCTGGCCGAGGTGCAGACCTGGAACGCGCAGGCCAACGAGCCGATGCTCAAGGTCAACGCCGAGCTGGGTTTCCGGGCCGAGCGGGACTGGTGCGAGTACGGCGTGAACGTGGCCGAACTGGTGCACCGGCTCGACGCGACCGGCGTCACCACCCCGTGATGACGCCGGTCGGCGGCAGCGAGGATCAGTAGCTCTCGCGCAGCATGGTGGCGGCCTCGACGGCCCAGTACGTGAGGATGATCTGCGCGCCGGCCCGCCGGATCGAGGTGATCGTCTCCATGATCGCCCGCTCCCGGTCCAGCCAGCCGTTAGCCGCGGCGGCCTCGACCATCGCGTACTCGCCGGAGACCTGGTAGGCGGCGACCGGGACGTCGACCGTGGCACGGACCGCGGCGAGCACGTCCAGGTACGGCAACGCCGGCTTCACCATCACCAGGTCGGCACCCTCGGCGATGTCCAGCTCGACCTCGCGCAGGGACTCCCGCAGGTTCGCCGGGTCCTGCTGGTAGGCCTTCCGGTCGCCCTGGAGCGCCGACTCGACCGCGTCCCGGAACGGGCCGAAGAACGCCGACGCGTACTTCGCCGCGTACGCGAGGATCGAGGTGTCGGTGTAACCGGCGGCGTCGAGCGCCTTACGGATCACGCCGACCTGGCCGTCCATCATCCCGGACGGCCCGACCATGTGCGCCCCGGCGGCGGCCTGGGCCACGCCCATCTCGGCGTACGCGGCGAGCGTCGCGTCGTTGTCCACGGTGCCGTCGGGTGCGAGCAGGCCGCAGTGCCCGTGCGAGGTGAACTCGTCGAGGCAGAGGTCGCTCATCAGCACCGTGCTGTCGCCGAGTTCGGCGGCGAGGTCCCGGAGCGCCACGTTCAGGATCCCGTTCGGGTCGGTCCCGCCGGAGCCCCGCTCGTCCCGGGTCTCCGGCACGCCGAAGAGCATGATGCCGCCGACCCCGGCCTGCACCGCCTCCACCGCCGCCTTACGCAGCGAGTCCCGGGAGTGCTGGAACACGCCCGGCAGGGTGGCGATCGGCCGGGGCTCGGCCAGCCCTTCCTTGACGAACATCGGCAGCACCAGCTCGGCCGGCGCCACCCGGGTCTCGGTCACCAGCCGCCGGATCGCCGGTGTACGCCGCAGCCGGCGCGGCCGGACGTCGGGGTACGACATGGTTCCTCCCCAGGACCCGTGGGTCACGGGTCAACCATTCCAGGCTACGACTGCCGCCCGGATCTCTTCAGTTGGTCGGCGGGACCGCCGCGGTCAGCGGAACCGCAGCGCGGTCGGCCCCTGCACCTTCGAGCCACGACGCTGCTTGGCCGGCATCGCGGCCAGCTTCTCCCGCAGCTCGACGGCGTACGAGGCGAGCGCCTCCACCAGGTCGGGGACGGAGGCGTTGGCCGGCTGGGCGTCCACCCGGAGGCCGAACTCGGTCGCCGTCTCGGCCGTCTTCGGTCCGATCACCGCCACCACCGTGCGCGGGTGCGGCTTGCCGGCGATGCCGACCAGGTTGCGCACGGTCGAGGAGGAGGTGAAGAGGACCGCGTCGAAGCCACCGGACTTGATCGCGTCCCGGATCTCGGCCGGCGGCGGCGCCGCGCGGACGGTCCGGTACGCGGTCACGTCGTCGACCTCCCAGCCCCGCTCGGTCAGCCCGGCGGCGAGGGTCTCGGTCGCGATGTCGGCGCGCGGCAGCAGCACCCGGCCGACCGGGTCGAGGATCTCGTCGTGCGGGGAGAACTCGGCGAGCAGCCCTTCCGAGGACTGGTCACCGGCGGGGATCAGCTCGGGCTGGATGCCGAAGTCACGGACCGCGTCGGCGGTCGCCTCACCGATGCAGGCGATCTTGACGCCACCGAAGTGGCGGGCGTCCAGACCGTGCTCGGCGAACTTCTCCCAGACCGCGCGTACGGCGTTGACCGAGGTGAAGATCACCCAGGCGTACCTGCCGTCGACCAGGCCCTTCACCGCCCGCTCCATCTGGGCGGGGGTACGCGGCGGCTCGACCGCGATGGTCGGCACCTCGCACGGGATGGCCCCGTACGCGCGCAGCCGGGCGCTCATCACGCCGGCCTGCTCCTTGGTCCGCGGGACCAGCACCTTCCAGCCGTACAGCGGGCGGTTCTCCCACCAGCTCAGCTTGTCCCGCTGGCTGACCCCGGCGCCGAGGGTGAGGACCACCCGGCCGGTGAAGCCGAGCGCGGCGGCGACGAAGCTGTCCACGGTCGACGAGGTGGTGTACTGCGTCTCGCCGGTGCCGTCGCCGGTCACCCCGACCGGGGTGGTGCCGTCGACGCCGACCGCGAGCAGCCCGTCCCGGACCGCCGCGAGGTCGCCGGCGTCCACCGCGAGCGCGAGCGAGCCCCGGTTCACGGCGGCGGCGAGCGCCTCGAAGTCCAACGCGGTGACGTCGTCGACGTCGGCCGCCGTGCGTACGCCGGGCAGCGGAACCCCGGCGTAGCTGGCCACGCCCTCGGCCTGGCCGATACCGGGCACGACCTCGAAGTGCACCGCGGTACGGACGACCGCCTGGACCTCCTTGACCACCGACTCGTGACCGAACGGGTCACCGGAGACCAGGTGTACCGCCGACAGGCCCGAACGGGCAGCGGAGATCAACACCTTGGCGACGTCGCCCGGGGCGCCCTCGGCGGGGCTGAACTGGGCGTCCTCCTTGGCCTCGGCGCGCAGCGCGTCGAGCAGCGACTCGGGGACTCCCCGGTCGAAGATGACCTGGTCCGCCTCGACCAGCGCGTCGTGCGCCCGGCGGGTCAGCAGACCGGGGTCGCCGGGGCCGGCCCCGACGAACGAGATGTGGCCTGCGGGCTTACGGGTGCGGATCATGGCTGTGCTCCAAAATGCTGGGTCCTCGCGCCGGGGTGCGTAGGCGTTCCGAGGATCGAGTCGGCGCCGAGTTCGAGGAGTTCGGCGGCGAGTGCCTTACCGATCTCCGCCGCCTCGGCGGGCGTACCGGTGCGGGACAGCCGGAGGTCACGGGACCCGTCCGGACTGATCACCGCCCCGCGCAGGTAGATCTCATCGCCGTCGTCGCCCTCGGCGAGTTCCGCGAATGCGGCGACCGGTGCGCTACAGCCGGCCTCCAGGGTTGCCAGCAACGCCCGTTCCGCGGTGATCGCGGCTCGGGTCGGCGCGTGGTCCAGTACGGCGAGAAGCTCGATCAGATCCGGGTCGTCGGCCCGACATTCGACCGCGAGGGCACCCTGGGCGGGTGCCGGCAACATCAGCATCGGATCGAGCGTCTCGGTGATCTCGGCGGTGCGACCGAGCCGGGCCAGACCGGCCCGGGCGAGCACCACCGCGTCGAGATCCGCGTTCGGGCCGAGCACCCGCGCCGCGCGGGTGTCGACGTTGCCGCGGATCGGGGTGACGGCCAACTGCAGGCCGAGCGCGTGTAGTTGGGCGATCCGGCGCAGCGCGCCGGTGCCCACGGTCGAGCCGGCGGGCAGCTCGGCCAGGGTACGGCCGTCGCGGGCGATCAGCGCGTCGCGTGGATCCTCACGCTCGGGGACGGCGGCGATGTGCAGCCCGCTCGCTCCCGCGGTCGGCAGGTCCTTGTACGAGTGGACCGCGAAGTCGATCTCCCGGGCGGTGAGCGCGTCCCGCAGCGCGGAGACGAAGACGCCGACACCGAGCCGGTGCACCGGGGCGGTCGACCGGTCGCCAGCGGTGACCACCTCGACCAGTTCGACCTCTCGGCCGGTCGCGGCCCTTACCGCGTCGGCGATCTGGCCGGACTGGGCCAGTGCCAGGGCGCTGCCCCGGGTGCCCAGGCGTAGTGCGGTCATCGCTCACCTCCTGGAGCGGGATGCGACACGCGCGGAGCGATGTCGGGGACGGTGTCGACCTGCGAGGTGCTGGGCACTTCCAGGTCGAAGAGTTCGCGCAGCAGCGCGGTGTACTGGTCGCCGCCGGGCTCGGCGGCGAGCTGGCGGACCCGTACCGTCGGCGAGTGCAGCAGTCGTTGCACGACCCGGTGCACGGTGTGCGCCACGTCGGCCCGCTGGTCGTCGGTGAGGTCGGGGCGGCGCTGGGCGAGTCGGCGCAGCTCGGCGGTGACCACCTCGTCGGCCCGTGCCCGCAGGGCGGCCACGGTCGGGAGCACGTCGGCGCCGCGCAGCCAGGTGAGGAAGCTCGCGACCTCGCTGCTGACGATCTCGGCGACCGCGGCGGCGTCGGTGGCGGCGGGTCCGTCCGCGAGTTCGGCGGCGAGCCGGTCGATGTCGATCACGAGTACGCCGGGCAGCTCGGCGACCTCGGCGTCGACGTCCCGGGGGACGGCGAGGTCGAGCAGGACCAGTGGGGTGTCCGGTCGGCTGGTGGCCCGGCGGGCCAGGGCGGCGGCGACCGTCTCGCGGGTGAGCACCGGCTCGATGGCCGCTGTGGCGGTGACTACGATGTCCACAGTGGACAGGGCTACGGTAAGATCATTGAAGGGCACGGCGGTGGCGCCGTACGCCTCGGCCAGCCTTGTCGCCCGGTCCGCGCCACGGTTGGTCACCGCCACCGGACCGACCCCGGTCCGGCTCAGCGTCGCCACCGCGAGCGCACCCATCGCCCCCGCGCCGATCACCAGCGCCTGCCGGCCGGCCAGCGAACCGTCGAAGCGGCTCGCCGCGATCTCCAGCCCAGCCGTGACCACGCTCTGCCCCGCCTGGTCGATACCGGTCTCGGCGTGAGCCCGCTTACCGACCCGCAGCGCCTGCTGCATCAACTCGTGCAACTGGCGTCCGGTGGCGTCCGCCTCGGTCGCCACGTGGTACGCGTCCCGGAGCTGGCCCAGGATCTGCGCCTCGCCGACGACCATCGAGTCCAGCCCGGTGGCGACCCGGAACACGTGCTCGACCGCGGCTTCGTCATAGTGCACGTAGAGGTGGTTGGCCAGGTCCGCGGCAGGACATCCGGCCTCGTCGCCGAGGACCGCGCAGATGTCGCCGAGACCACCGTGGAAGCCGGACACCGCCGCGTAGACCTCGACCCGGTTACAGGTCGAGACGACTACCGCCTCGCCGACATACTCCTGGGCGAGCAGCCGGTCGAGAATGCGTGGCAGATCGGCCGTGGAGACCGAGAGGCGCTCCAGCATGGCAACCGGGGCGGTGCGGTGGGACGCGCCGACAACGAGCAGGTTCACGAGCCGACCACCTCCGTACGGGTCGGGCGGGTTCGGCCCGGCGGGGCGGGCTCGACCGGCGCTGGGGCGGCGGTGTCCTCGGTGCCGGTGGCGGCGAGGTCCGGATCGGCCTCGTCCCGGCCACCGGGGAGCGCGGTCAGGGACGCCTTGCGGTGCTCATGGAAGGAGAGGATCTGCAACTCGATGGCAAGGTCGACCTTGCGTACGTCCACCCCCTCCGGCACGGCGAGTACGCAGGGCGCGAAGTTCAGGATGCTGGTCACCCCGGCCGCCACCAGCAGATCGGTGACGCGTTGGGCGGCCGAGGCGGGAGTGGCGATCACGCCGATCGCGATCCGCTCCTCGGCGGCCGTCTGCAGCAGGTCGTCGATGTGCCGGACGGTCAGCCCGTTGATCTCCTCGCCCACCCGGGTCGGGTCGGCGTCGAAGAGGGCGGCGATCCGGAAACCCCGACTGGCGAAGCCGGCGTAACCGGCCAGCGCGTGCCCGAGGTTACCCACTCCGACCAGCGCGACCGCGCGACGATGGGTGAGCCCGAGGACGTACTCGATCTGGTGGATCAGCAGGGCGACGTCGTAGCCGACCCCGCGGGTGCCGTACGAGCCCAGGTGGGAGAGGTCCTTGCGGAGCTTGGCCGAGTTGACCCCGGCCGCGGCGGCCAGGCCCTCGCTGGAGACGGTATCGTCGCCAGCCTCGGCAAGATTGTGCAGTGCGCGCAGGTACTCGGGGAGCCGGGCGACCGTCGCCTCAGGGAGATCCGGAAGCGCCGGAACGGCACCGGCGCGCCCGGACGCGCCTGCGGGGCGGTGCTGACTCATGTGACTCCGTGCGGTGCGATCCTCGACCAGCCGGAGCGGCGGGTCATTCCAGGGCTCCCGCTTGCGACCGCTGTGACCGGCTGTGCTAGCAGGGCTCGTCGGAGTAACAGAGTAGGCGCTTGTGAAGACGTGCACAAATCGCGATCTTGAAGCGTCGCGACACGGCCTCACCAGCCACTCCATTCACAAGATCGGTTTCGTTGCGGGGATCGGCCCGCCTGGCGATTATTACTCAATTCCGACTATTCTTGCCAACTTGACAAGCTATCGTGGGTCCTCGCCGACTGCCCGAGTCCTGCTCGGCGGGCCTCCGGGTGAGGCCAGCCCTACCGGAAATAGGCAGGCCGACGGGATATGGAACCACCCACCGGGTTGCCTAGCGTGGAAGACATGACCACCGTCACCGCCAGCGCCGAACCGGCGCAAGCGACAATTCTGCGCCAGCTCGGCGTCGATTCGGCGTACGTGCTGCTCGGCTTCCCACTCGCACTGGCGAGTTTCGTCATATTGATCGCCGGCTTGGCGCTCGGCGTGGGGCTCATGGTGACCGTGATCGGCCTACCGATCCTGGCCGGCACCCTCTACCTGGCGCGGGGCTGGGCCGACATCGAACGGCTGCGTATCCCAGCCGTACTGCACCAGCCCCGGGTCCGCCCGCAGTACCGCAGCGCCGAGACCGGGGCGAGCGCCTGGCGGCGGATCTTCGTACCGATCGCCGACGGCCAGTCCTGGCTCGACCTGGCACACGGCCTGGGCAAGCTGGTCGTGGCGGTGGTCACCTTCGTCGTCACAGTGGTCTGGTGGGCCGGCACGATCGGTGGCTCCCTCTACTGGGCGTACGACTGGACCCTGCCCCAGGGCGACGGGAACGAAGGACTGAACGAACTGCTCGGACTCGGCGACTCCGCCGGCGCCCGAATCGGCCTGAACAGCGCCATCGGCCTCTTCTTCCTCATCACCCTCCCGATCGTGGTCCGCGGCTGCGCACTGCTCCAGGCCAGCTTCGGCCGCACCCTGCTGACCGGGGTCGCCGAGATGCGCAACCGGATCACCGTGCTCGAGGAGCAGAAGCGGGCCGCCGTCTCCGCCGAGGCGAGCGCCCTGCGCCGACTCGAACGCGACATCCACGACGGCCCGCAGCAGCGCCTGGTCCGGCTCGCCATGGACATCAGCCGCGCCCAGCACCAGCTCGCCACCGACCCGGACGCGGCCCGGCGCACCCTCGACGAGGCGCTCACCCAGACCCGGGACACCCTCGCCGAACTGCGCGCCCTCTCCCGGGGCATCGCGCCACCGATCCTGGTCGACCGGGGACTGCCCAGCGCCCTGGCCGCCCTCGCCGGCCGCGGGCTGATCCCGGTCGAACTCACCGTCGACCCCGAACTCGGTACGCCCGTCGGCCGCCTCGACCCGGCGGTGGAGAACGCCGCCTACTTCGTGGTGGCCGAAGCCCTGACCAACGTGGCGAAGCACAGCCGGGCCACCGAGTGCTGGCTCACCGTCACCCGCGCCGACCGGAAGCTGAGCATCGCGGTGGTCGACGACGGCGAAGGTGGCGCCCACCTCTCCAAGGGGCACGGCCTCGCCGGCATCGCCGACCGGGTACGTGCCACCGGCGGCACGCTCACCGTGATCAGCCCGGCCGGTGGCCCGACCGAGGTACGGGCCGAGCTTCCGTGCTGAACGAGGACACACCGATCCGTACGCCGGACAGCACGACGGACGGCGACGTGGTAGACAACCGAGCCATGCGGGTTGTGATCGCCGACGACGCCTTCCTGCTCCGAGAGGGGCTGGCCCGGCTGCTGACCGAGCACGGGCACGAAGTGGTGGCCGCGGTCGGAGACGGCACCACCCTGGTCGAGGCCGTGGTCGCGCACCGCCCGGACGTCTCCATCGTCGACGTACGGATGCCCCCGACCCACACCGACGAAGGTCTCCGGGCGGCGGTGGAGGCACGCAGACTGGTCCCCCGGGCCCCGATCCTGGTCCTCTCCCAGTACGTCGAGGTGTCGTACGCCGACGACCTGCTCGCCACGGTCAACCCCGGGCCGGGCGCTGGCGGCGGAATCGGCTACCTGCTCAAGGACCGGGTGGCCGCGATCGACGAGTTCCTCGACGCGCTCCGCCGGGTCGCCGGCGGCGGCACCGTACTGGACCCCGAGGTCGTCGGGCAGCTGCTGGTCCGCCGTCGCCGGGACGATCCGCTGCGCGAGCTGACCCCACGTGAGCGCGAAGTGCTCGGTCTGATGGCCGAGGGCCGCTCCAACACCGCGATCGCCCGTGCCCTGGTGGTCAGCGACGGCGCCGTGGAGAAGCACGTACGCAACATCTTCACCAAGCTCCACCTCCCGCCCGACGACGAACAGCACCGCCGGGTCCGGGCGGTGCTGACCTACCTGCGGGGTTGAGCCGCCAGTCGTACCGCCTCGGTGAGGGTGTCGGCGACCGGCCGGCCGGAGGCACGCAGTCGGGCGGGGTCGGTGAAGCCCCCGGTATAGAGGACACAGTCGGCACCGACGGATTCGGCGGCGTCGGCGTCGTCGACCGAGTCGCCGATGAGCACCACCGACTCACCGTCGATGCCGAGTTCGGCCAGGTGCCGCGCCAGATGCGCGGCCTTGTGGTCGCCGCCGATGGTCCCCCGCAGGCCGTCGACCCGGCTGAACATGCCGGTCAGCCCGTACGTCTCGACGGCCGGAACCAGTTCCTCGTGGAACCACATGGAGAGCAGCGACTGGGTGCCGTTCCAGGACCGCATCGCGGCGGTCGCGTCGTCGGCCAGCGCGCAGGTGGTCAACCCGGTCCGGTACGCGTCGTGGAAAATCTTGTCGAGTGAGCCGAACGCGTCGGCGTCGACCGCGCGCCCGAGCACCTCGGCGTAGTAGTCGGCGATCGGGCGGCGGAACGACTGCCGGTGCTCGTCCAGGGTCACCGCGGGGCCACCGACGCTGGCGAAGACGACATTGGTCGATTCGACGACCAGACTCAGATCATTGAGCAGAGTGCCGTTCCAGTCCCAGACCAGGTGCATACGAGCCAATGCCATCGCGAAACAATAACGCGATCACCTCCCCACCCTCCCCCGCCTCCCTCCCCTCCCCCGCCTCCCCGCCTCCCCCGCCCCCTCCCCGTCGATCTAGGGCGAATTGTCGTCGCCAGAGATCAACAAGCAGGGACTTGCCCTAGATCGACGAGCCGGGGTGGGGGCCAGGGGCGGGTGGGGGTGGGGTGGTTAGGGGGTGGTGGGGGTCAGGTCGCGGAGGAGGCGGGCTTCCTCGACGCGCCAGTAGCCGTGCTCCTTGCCATCGAGCAGCACCACCGGCACACGGTCGCCGTACTCGCGTTCGAGTTCGAGATCACCGCTGACGTCCACCTCGACCCAACGGTCACCCGTGGCCGCCACCACCCGGTCGATGGCTTCCTTCGCCACCTCGCACAGGTGGCACCCGGGGCGGGTGATGAGAGTCAGTCGCGGTTCGCTCGCCATGGTGTTCTCCCAGGTCCGGCACTGATCGCAGAAGTCTGGCACAGACCCGCCCCGACCGGTCCCGCACATCGATGACAGACGGCCCCTCGACACCACCGGTGCGTCACGGTACCGTCCACGAGACCACGTCCCCGCGTGGAAATATCACCGCCGGGACCAACTACCACCGCTAGCACCTTTGCCGGCGGCACGCCAAGTCGTGCTGCCTTTCGGCGTGTTGCGGTGTTTTAGCAGGTCACACCCCTCGTGACCGGACTGTCCGGGATCCGACAACGCACAATTGGTCCGGTCCATCTGGGCAAATCTGGGAAATACTTTGGCTCTGTGTAACGGACTCGCCACGCGTGGGTGACGTTGGCCCTATCATCACTCGGGTCGGCTCACCCCTTTTGCTGTGAGTCGACACCCCTCAGCCCGAGGAGGCCGCCGTGCCTGTAACTGCACTGCACCAGCACCTCAAGGGTGCGTGCCGCCAACCGGGGCGGTCTGCCGCCGGTGTGGTGGATCGTGCCGGTCCAGGCCTGGGTCGCGGCATCGCCGCCGCGACATCGCGGCCACCGGTTCCGCTGGCGTACCGGCTCGGGGAGGGCCTGTGAGCACTTACGGATACGCGGACGCGGCACGTAGCCGCGAGGTCCGATCCGCCCGCGTCGCCCTGAACCAGGGGCTGACCCAGCTGCGTGTCTCCATGGACGACATGCTGAGCCTCGCGGTACGCGGGGAGGGCAGTCCGAAACGGACCAGGAACAGACCACACCCGAACGAGACGCCGTCGCGGCACACGCCGCCGGGCAGCAACGCCCGACCGATCAGCGGTCGGGTGACCAGTCCGACCCGGCCGACGATGCCGGCCCAGCCGGGGCCCGGTCAGACCGGCCCACGGCCGGACGCGCCGGAGACCGAGACCGCGATCCTGCCGGTCGTGCCCGCCGTCGATCCGGCGCCCGCACCGTCGGGGCCGCCACCGACCGGCTACCCGGACCGGCCGGATCCGTCCGATCCGGCGACCGAGGTGTGGAAGCTGATCGAGCGGGCCCAGCAGGGCGAGTCCGAGGCGTTCGGGTTGATCTACGACCGGTACGTGGACACCGTCTTCCGGTTCGTCTACTTCCGGGTCGGTAACCGGCAGCTCGCCGAGGACCTGACCTCGGACACCTTCCTGCGTGCCCTCAAGCGGATCGGCAGCTTCACCTGGCAGGGCCGGGACCTCGGCGCCTGGCTGGTGACGATTGCCCGGAACCTGGTGGCGGACCACTTCAAGTCCGGACGCTACCGCCTCGAAGTTACTACGGGTGACGTTCTGGATGCTGACCGTGAGGATCGAGGGCCGGAAGGAAGCCCGGAGTCCGCAGTGGTCGAACACATCACCAACATGGCCCTGCTCGGCGCGGTCAAGCAACTCAACCCCGAACAGCAGGAGTGCATCGTGCTCCGCTTCCTCCAAGGCTTCTCGGTCGCGGAGACGGCCCAGACCATGGGGAAGAACGAGGGCGCGATCAAGGCGCTCCAGTACCGGGCCGTACGCGCCCTGGCCCGGCTGCTGCCGGACGGATTTCAGCCGTGAGTCCAGCCGATCCTGGTTACTCAGTCGCGGCAACACCGATCACTCATCGTGATAGTGGAACCGAACGGCCCGTAACCGGCCGGGCTTACCGGGCGTTTGTCCCGGTGCGACGGGCGGTTGCCCAGGCAAACCGCCGGCCCGTCGGTCCGGCCGACTGAGTTGGTCGCAACCGACGCGGCCCGGACCCGAGCCGCCGTCGCACGGTCGGCGACGATGCCGCCCGTACGGCCGTGACCAGCGAAGGGAGGTGCCCGCGGTGAATCTGAACATATTCCGCCGCTGGCGCGCCGAGCGCTTCGCGCAACTTCTCGACGAAGCCAACGGAGGCCGTCGACACCACATCCGCTCCCGTGTCGACGACGACCTCGCCGAACTGGTGACGGTCGGGCAGCGGGTACGTGGTGCCCAGCCGTCCGTCGACATCGACGTCGACCCCACGTTCCGAGACGAGCTGCGAATCATGCTGCTCGCCGCCGCCGAACAGGCGGCAATGCAGAACGCGGGTGGGGCCGAGCAGGGCGCCCGGCGGACCGGCGGCGCCGGTAGCCGGGCGACACGAGGGGGCCAACGAACCCGGGCACGGGTCCGGGGCTCGATCATCGTCGGCGTGGCCGTCGGCGCGATCGCGGTCTCCGGAATGTCGGCGGCGAGCGAGAACGCCCTGCCCGGCGACGCCCTGTACGGGGTCAAGCGCTCCACCGAACGCGCCCAGCTCGCCCTGGCCAGCTCCGACCTGAGCCGAGGACAGCTCTTCCTCGACTTCGCCCAGACCCGGCTCGCCGAGGCGATCGCGGTCCGGGACGACAGGGTCGGATTCGCCGCTGTCCTGGACGATATGGACGCGGACACCCGGCAGGGCATCAAACTGCTCAACACCTCGGCCGCACAGCGTCGCGACGCGGCGGCGCTCGACGCGATCGGTACGTTCCTCACCGGGCAGCGGCGGCAGATCACCGAGTTGTTGGACAGCACCAGCCCCGCCAACAGCCAACGGGTCTCCGACTCACTCACCCTGCTCGACTCGATCGGCCGGCGGGCGGACCTGCTCCGGGCCGCGCTCCAGTGCGGCGCCGACCCGGCCGCACGGGTCGACAACCTGGGGCCGTTGCCACGGGCCTGCGGCGGCAGCCGCAGCTCGAACGGGCAGCAGCAGAGTTCCTCCCAGGAAAGCCGGCCGCAGAACACCCGGACCCCGGCTTCGCCCCGTCCGGAGGTGTCGGCCGAACCCGAGCTGACGCCGACCAGCGACCCCGAACGGCAGTTGGAGCAGGGGACGATCCTCAAGAAACCGGCGGGCGACACGACCGCTCCGGTGGATGCCCGACCGGCCGAGTAGGGGCTGGTAGCGCCGCACAGTTCAGGCAACCGTGGTGGGGGTCCAGACCTTGGTCTGGACCCCCACCACGTGTGGGAGCGGCATCCGGTGCGGCCGGCCCGGTTAGGCTCGCTGGAGGCACGCGCCGTTTCGGTCGATCGGAGGGAGGTCCGCGGGTGGCCCGCACCCGAAAGGTGACCGTCAGCACGGACGCACATGGTCACACCGCCGGCTGGGCCGCGACGGAGTTGGAGACGAACCTCGCCCCGCTCCCGGACCAGAATGCCGCCGCCTTCTTCGACGTCGACAACACGATGATGCAGGGCGCCTCGATCTACTGGTTCGCCCGCGGACTCGCCGCGCGCAACTATTTCACCACCGGCGACCTCGCCCGCTTCGCCTGGCAGCAGCTACGGTTCCGGCTGCTCACCACCGAACACGCCGGTGACATGTCCCATGCGAAGCAGGCCGCACTCGCCTTCGTCGAGGGCTGGCGGGTGGAGGACATGGAGCGGCTCAGCGAGGAGATCTTCGACGAGTTGATGGCGCCGAGAATCTGGGCCGGCACCCGGGCCCTGGCCCAACTGCACCTCGACGCCGGCCAGCGGGTCTGGCTGGTGAGCGCGGCACCGGTCGAGATCGGTCGGGTCATCGCGACCCGGCTCGGACTGACCGGTGCGATCGGTACGGTCGCCGAGGTGCAGGACGGGGCGTACACCGGGCGGCTCGTCGGTGACCTGATGCACGGGCCGGCCAAGGCGGACGCCGTACGTCAGCTCGCCGCCGTGGAGCAACTGGACCTGGCCCGGTGCGTGGCGTACAGCGACTCCTCCAACGATCTGCCGATGCTCTCCGTCGTCGGTCGGGCGGTGGCGATCAACCCGGACAACGCACTGCGGCAGACCGCACGGATGCGCGGCTGGGAGGTGCGTGACTTCCGTACCGGTCTGAAGGCCGCCCGGATCGCGGTGCCGTCGACGGTCGCCGCCGGCCTGCTCGCCGGGGCGGTGACCGCGGGACTCGCGGTACGACGCCGCCGGCAGAGCCGGTGAACGCCACCGGGCCGGTACGCCGGCAACTGGTCGGCCTCGCTGCGGCCCTGGCCGCCGGTGGGGTCCTGCTCGCCCTGCCGGCCGCCACCAGCGACCCGGCACCCGGGCCGAAGGTCAGCACCTTCGCGGAGGTCTGGCCGGACAGCCAACCGGTGGAGATCCCGGCGTCCCTTCCGGACGGCCCGGCCTACAGTCCGGTCCACTTTCTCGACGCGCGCACCTCGGTCGGTACCGCACCGAGCCCGGAGGGGACGGACCTGCGGCTGGTGCTGCGGGCTGCGGACGGGGCGGTCCGCGAACTGCGCCGGCTCCCGATCGCCGACGCACCGCAGTTCATTGGCTTCACCCGGGACGGTGACCAGTTGGCCTGGGCCGAGTCGACCTCGGGTGAGGACGGCGTCGGTCGGACCGAACTGTGGACGACGAATGTCGCCTCGGCCGGGCCGGCCCGGCGGCTCACCACCGACACCGGCGCCATGGTCTTCATGAACTCGCAGTACGACATGGTCATCCACTCGGGAAGGCTGTACTGGGCGGCAGCGGCCCCGGGTGAGGAGCCCGCGACGGAGATCCGTTCGGTGGCGCTCGCCGGTGGGCCGGTCTCGGTCCGTACCGAGCAGGGCGCGTGGTCCATCTCCGCGTACCCGTGGTTGGCCAGCGCGGGCGCCGGGGCGAGCGGGCCGGTCCTGCTGCGTAACCTCGACCAGCGCAAGGTGATCGAGGTCGATGCGACCGGCTCCGAGCTGGTCACCTGTAGCCCCACCTGGTGCCGGGTGCTGGTGCTCGCCGCCGACGGGCCGGGGCGGATCGAGCTGATGCGACCGGACGGCACAGGCCGGCAGCGGGTGGCCGGTGGAGTGGCCACGGCGGCGGTCATCGACGTCGCGGTCCTCGACCGGTTCGAGGTGGTCACCCTCGCCGACGCGCAGCGTACGGCCACGGACAATCAGCAACTGCTGCTGTACGACGCGCGTGACCAGCGGACCGTGGTGGTGGCCGAGGGCAGCGGTCTGGTGCTCTGCCGCGACGGCATCCTCTGGTGGTCCACCGGGGGCAGCGACATCACCGCGTGGCACGCGCTGGACCTGCGCACCCTGCGCTGACCGTCGAGCCCGCCCGGCTGTCGGCTGCCGGGGTGGGGTGGTCGGTCAGGGTCCGAACGGGTCCGGGCGGCGTTCCAGTAGCTGGTGCAGGGTCTGCTGGATGGTCTCGCGTACCTGGTCGGCCAGGTTGAACACGACCAGTGGGTCGTCCGCCTGGTCGGCCATCCCCTCGGTCGAGATCGGCGGGCAGAACTCGATCAGCCACTTGCTCGGCAGCGGCACCATGCCGAGTGGGCCGAGCCACGGGAAGGTCGGCGTCACCGGGAAGTACGGCAGCTTGAGCAGCCGGGCCAGCGGCTTGATGTCGGCGAGCATCGGGTACGTCTCCTCGGCGCCGACGATCGCCACCGGAATGATCGGGGTGCCGGTACGCAGCGCCGCCGAGACGAATCCGCCCCGGCCGAATCGTTGCAGCTTGTAGCGGTCGGCGTAGAGCTTGCCGACGCCCTTGAAGCCCTCGGGGAAGACGCCGACCAGTTCGCCCCGGCCCATCAGCCGCTCGGCGTCGGGATTGCACGCCATCGTGCCGCCGGTCTTGCGGGCGAGTTCGGAGACGACCGGCATCCGGAACACGATGTCGGCGCCGAGCAGGCGCAGATAGCGGCGGGCCGGGTGGTGGTCGTGCAGGACCGCGGAGAGGATCAACGCGTCCAGCGCGACCGTTCCGGAGTGGTTGCCGACGACCAGGCCGGCGCCGGTGGCCGGCAGGTTCTCCACCCCGCTGACCTCGGTACGGAACCATTCCCGGTAGAGCTGACGCAGCAGTGGGTGGATGACCCGGTCGGTCAGCTCGGGGTCGAAGCCGAAGTCGTCGATCTCGTACTGACCGGCGAGACGGCGTCGGAGGAAGGCGAGCCCGGACGCGACGCGCCGATCCCAGATGTCGCCCGGCTGGTCGGTGACCGCCGAGCCGATCGGCTCGGGTGCGGGCGTCCGCCCGTTTTCACTCATCTACGGTCACTCACCGGTGGTCGCTGCTCCAGACGGGTTGGCCACCGCGGTGCGGACCTGACGAATCCGGTCGAGGATCGCCTGTTCGGCGGCGGCGAGCTGCTCGGCGCGGACCACGGTGCGGTCGGTGTGGCCGCTGATGAAGTCGTCGAACGCCACCGCCGTGGAACGCGGGGTGAAGCCGTATTCCGTGGTCAGGCGGGTGGTGTCGACCACCCGGCCGTGCACGAAGAGGTCGACCTGGTCCAGGCCGTAGCGCCCGAAGCCGAGGGTACGGGCGATGCCGGCGGCGCCGGAGAGACCGGGTTCCAGCACCGGTACGGCGACCCGCCCGGATCGCCGGATCGCCTGCGACAGCGCGAGCACCCCCGGCCCGGCGACGTTGTACGTGCCGCCGTGTTCCTCAGTCACCGAGCGGTGGAGCACTTCGAGCGCGTCCTCGATGTGCAGGAACTGCAACCGGGGATCCCGGCCGAGCACGGTCGGCACGACCCGCTGGGCGAAATAGCGGGTGAGGGTGGTGTCGGCGGTGGAGCCGATGAACGGGGCGAAACGCAGCACGGTGGCGGTGACGTCGGGTCGACGCCGCCGGAAGCCGCGTACGTAGCCCTCGATGTCGAGGATGTCGCGAGCGAATCCGCCGCGCGGCACCGCGTGCGGCTCGGTCTCCTCGGTGAAGACGGCCGGGTCACGGAACGAGGCCCCGTAGGCGGCGGTGGAGGAACGGACCACCAGCCGGCGCAGCCGGGGCGCCCGCTGGCAGGCGGCGAGCAGCTGCATGGTGCCGATGACGTTCTGTTCCTTCATCGCCGCCCGCCCGCCGTGCTGCTGGTCGGGGGCGGTCACGAGGGCGAGGTGGACCACCGAGTCGGCACCCAGCTCGTCGATGACGGTGCCGACCGAGGCCACGTCGGCGCGTACCCGTTCGACCTGGTCGAGCAGGGGGGCCAGTTCGGGGGACGGGTCAGCGGCGTCGAGCCCGACCACCCGCTCGATCCGTGGATCGGCGGCGAGGCGGGCCGCGACGTGGGCGCCGAGGTAGCGGCTGACGCCGGTCACGACGACAACCCCCGGTGCACCTGAGGTGCCGCCGGGGGTCATCCCATGCTCCTCGTCAGCGTGTACGGGCGCTGACGCCCAGACCACCGCGACCATGTCACGGGTGCCTCCGAGGGTCTACGGGTGGCAAGTGGTGCCATTGGCCGGGCGTTGGCCCGGCCCTGGTCACTTGCCGAGCTTGCGACGCTGGACGCGGGTCTTGCGCAGCAGCTTGCGGTGCTTCTTCTTAGCCATGCGCTTGCGGCGCTTCTTGACCACCGAGCCCATACGACAGCCCTTCCGATACAACGTGCGGGTCGGTCCGGGAGCCATCGTGGGATGTCTCCGGAAACCGAGCTGGACAACGGACCGGATCCGGCCGGTGGGTGTTGGACGCACCAAGGTGGGATCACGGTCGCGGTCCAGGGTAGCCGTCGCCCCTGCACAGGACCAACGCGGCCCCATGCACACCTGTCACGGCGCCGGCCACGACCACCCCGGCCTGCGTCGGCAGGACGCTGACCGGAGTCCTCCGTGGGTCAGGCCGTTTCCTGGAACGCCCCGCGCAGGTACTCGTGCACCGCGTGCTCCGGCACCCGGAACGACCGGCCGACCCGCACCGCGGTGAGTTCACCGGAGTGCACGAGCCGGTAGACGGTCATCTTCGAAACCCGCATCAGCGTCGCCACCTCGGCGACGGTCAGGAACCTGACCTCCGACAGCCGAGCGTCGGACTGTGGTGATCCCGTCATGGCCCACCGACCCATCCCATTCCCCGGCGCGCGCCCCCGGGCAGGCTGCTCCCGCGCCACGGTGGGCAACGCGCGTGTTACCAGTACGGTAGCGGGACGGCTGTGACCTGCGCGATCCCTTCACGCTGTTGATCATATGTCGTCAAGCTGCCACACCGCCCCGAGCAGGCATTTTCCACTCGGCAGGGGACAGAAAGCCGACGGCCGAACAACAAACGGTGGGTGAGCTGCCGGTCACTCCGCGCGCAGGGCGACCACCGGGTCGAGCCGGCCGGCCCGCCGCGCCGGCAGCACACCGAAGACGATCCCCACCACCGCCGACACCCCGAAGGCCAGCGCCAGCGACCAACCGGTGACCGTCGCCGGAACCGGGGAGAGTGCGGCCACCGACCACGCCCCGGTAATGCCGAGCGCCACCCCGGCCACCCCACCGAGCGTGGTCAACAGCACCGCCTCCAGCAGGAACTGCAGACCGATATCCCGGGGACGGGCACCGACCGCCATGCGCAGACCGATCTCCCGGGTCCGCTCGCGTACCGAGATCAGCATGATGTTGGATACGCCGACGCCGCCGACCAGCAGCGAGACCCCGGCGATCGCGGCCAGCACCCCGGTCAGTACGCCGAGGATGTCGCCGAGTACGCCGAGAATCTGCTCCTGGGTCACCGCACTGAACTCGGTGTCCGGATGCCGGGCGGTCAACTCGCCGACGATCCGGTCCCCCAGTTCGCTGATCCGCTCGCGATCCGGTGCCCGTACCGCGATCCCGTCGATCCTCGACGTGCCGTAGAGCCGGTGCGCGGCGGTGATCGGTACGTGTACCTCGCCATCCCGGTCCACGCCGAGACTCTGCCCCAGCGGGGCGAAGGTGCCGATCACCCGGAACCGCACCGAGGCGATCGATATCTGCTGACCGACCGGGTCCCGGTCACCGAAGAGCGTCGCGGCCACGGTCGAGCCGAGCACCGCCACCCGACGCGCCCCGTCCACATCGGAGGCCCTGAAGTAGGTGCCCCGGGCGACGTCGCGTACGAAGACCCTCGGGGTGGTCTCCAGCACCCCCTGCACGGTGCCGAACGCCGACCGGGAGCCGGCCCGTACGGTCTCGCCGGAGGCGACCGTGGCGGTGACCCGCCCCGGGTCGCCGACCACCCGGGACACCGCGGCGACGTCCGACAGGTCGAGCCGGGACACCGCGGGCGCCGCACCGAAGTCGAGTCGACCGGGGACCACCACGAGCAGATTCGACCCGAGGCCCTCGACCTGCTCCTCCACCTCGCGCTTCGCGCCGGTGCCGATCGCCACGAGCAGCACCACGGCGGCGACGCCGATGATCACACCAAGCATGGTCAGTCCGCTGCGCGTCCGGTTGGACCGCAACGCGTTCCGGGCCACCCGCCAGCCCTCAGCCAGCCGCATGATGTCCCCGCCTCATCGGCTGCCGCCGCGTCGCGGCATGGGGAGGGGATGGGACGGGCGAAGGCGCCCGGTGGCTCCGGCGGCGCCACCGGAGCCACCGGACGGGTGCCCCGACTCGCTTCCGGACGCGAACCGGGGCTCCGCGCTGGGAGCGGCGTCCACTATCTCAGGTGCCGCGACGGCTCTCGGCGGCACCGGGGAGTCGGTGGCGATCAACCCATCCCGGATGATGACCTGTCGCCGCGTACGGGCGGCCAGTGACCGGTCGTGCGTCACCAGTACGACCGCGACCCCGCGCTCGGTGTTCAGTTCCTCCAGCAACGCCAGGACGGACTCGCCGGTAACGCTGTCGAGATTGCCGGTCGGCTCGTCGGCGAGCAGGACGGCCGGGTCGGTGACCAGCGCGCGGGCGATCGCCACCCGCTGCTGTTCACCGCCGGATAGCTGGTTCGGCCGGTGGTCGAGCCGATGCCCCAGCCCGACCCGGGTCAGCGTCTCTACCGCGCGGGCGCGCCGCTGCCGGGCACCGGTCCCCCGGTAGACCAGGGGGAGCGCCACGTTCTCCACCGCGCTCGTCCGGGGCAGCAGGTGGAACGACTGGAACACAAAACCGATCGTGCGGTTGCGCAGGTCCGCCAGTTCCGGCGCGGTCAGCGTACGGATGTCTCGACCGCCGATGCGCAGTTCACCGCCGGTCGGGCGGTCCAGGCCACCGAGCAGGTGCATCAGGGTCGACTTGCCGGAGCCGGACGGCCCGACGATCGAGAGATGGTCCCCCGGCATGATCCGCAGTGAGACTCCCCGCAGTGCCGCTACCCGACCCGCGCCGAGGTCGTAGCTCCGTACCACGTCGATCGCCTCGACCGCCGGCTCGTCCCGGTTCAGGTGCACCGCCGACCGGGTCAAGAGATCTGCTGTCCGGTACGGATCCGGTCGGTGCCACCGACCACGAGCCGTTCCCCCGGCTGCACGCCGTCGAGGATCTGGACGAGTTCGGTGCCCTGGACACCGACGGTCACCGGGACCCGTTCGGCCCGGCCGGAACGGACCAGCCAGACGTTGTCCCGTCCCTGTTCGGAGAAGAGCGCGGCGGCCGGCACGGTCACCACGTCGTCGGCCTGGCGTACGCGCAGGTGGACCAGGGCGCTCATGCCGGGGCGGGGAGCGGGGGCGGGGCGGCCGTCGACGAACCGCCCGCCGGCCAGGGTGAGCCGGACCCGGTAACCGACGCCGGCCCCCGCGCCAGCGGCCGGCAGTACGTCGACCGCCCGCACCCGGGCGTCGTACGTGGCCCCGGGGGCGGCGTCGAACTCGACGGCGGCCGGGAGCCCGGGGGTGACCAGCAGGACATCGGTCTCGTCCACCTCGGCGACCAGTCCGAGTTCGGCGACGTCCACCACCGTCATGATCGGTGTACCGGCGGTGACCCGGCCGCCCACCGGAACCGCCTCGTCGACGCCGGGCACCGCCGGGCCGGCCGTCCGCCGCTCGCCGCCGGCCCCGCCGCTGAGGCCGGCCGCGCCGAGCAGGTCGCCGAGGGTGCCGCCGGGGCCGGTGCCGTCGCCGGTCCCGCCGAACTGGACGACTCCGCCGACCGGTGCCCGGAGGGTCAGTGCGTCCACCGTCGCCCGGGCCAGCTCGTACGCCTGCTGCGCCTGGACCCGTTGCGCGGCGGTCAGTGCACCGACGGCCGCATTGAGCTGGGCAACTCCCCGCTGGGCGGCGCGTACGGCCTGGTTGGCGGCGCGGGCGGCGGTGGCGTACTGCTGTTCGGCGGCCCGTACCTGGTGGAGCTGGGCATCGCGGAGCCCGGGTTCGGTGATCTTCCCGGCGGCGTCCCGGGCGGCTGCGAAGGCACGGGCCGCAGCCTGGTCGGTGGCCCGCTGGCTGCGGGTCAGCTCGGTCCGTCGAATGCCGCCGGTGCCCTGTCCGGCCCGCCGGGCCGAGTCGAGTGCCTGTTCGGACTGCTTGAGCCGGTTCCGGGCGCCGGGTGAGTCGATCACGGCGAGGATCTGGCCGGCGGTGACCGTGGCACCGGGTTCGACCCGCAGGTCGGCCAGGAGGCCGTCGGCGGGTGCGCTGACGGTCGCCACGGCCCGCGCGGTGACATTGGCCGGGGCGTCGACGAGTTCCGCGACGCTGGCCCGGGAGACGCTGCCGAGCGCGACGGGCGCCGCCTCGTCACCGCAGGCGACGGCACCGAGACTGACCAGGACCACCGAGCCGGCGACGAGAGCGGGCAGGAGGGGCCGCGACGGTGCGTACGCGTGCGGCGACGGAACGCGACTCACGGGCTCATGCTACGAGCAACGCCCCCGGTACGAGCGGCGCGACGCGCGGTACGCCCGCCGCTCACCCGCTCAGCGAGCGGTACGCAGGTACGCCACGCACTCCTCGTGCAGGGTGCTCCACTCGACCCCGAACACCTCACGGCTCGCGTCGGCCTCGGCGCGACCGTCGTGCACCACCGCCTTGAAGAAGGCGAGCAGCCGTTCCTCACTGAACCGGTCGGCGAGGTAGCGGGCGGCCAGGTAACCGACGCCGTAGCTCCCCGAGACGCGCCAGTCCTCCGAACTCGTGGGCGGCTCGAGCGATTCCAGTCTGCCGTTCCAGCCGCCCGAGCGGACACCGAGCAGCCGAACCACGTCCGGCAGCCGCTCGTACTCCTTGACCGGGCGACCGCCGGCGCCGGCGTACTCGGCGATCCCCTCGACCAGCCACCAGTTCCCGGTGCTGGCGTGGCCGCGTTCGGGTAGCGAGGCCGCGTGGGTCATCTCGTGCCGGAGCAGGTCGTCGATGGCGGTCCGGTGCAGCCCGTCGGAGTTGAGCACCACGTCGAACCGGCCTCCGCCGATGCCGACCGCGTAACCACCGGTCCAGACCGGACGGCCGCCGCCGTACCAGCGATCCCACTCGGGCTTGAGGGCGTAGAAGATCCGGTAGACGTCCGGTGGCGAGCCGTCGACCGCGTAACGGTCCGCGACCGTGGCCGCCTGTTCGGCCGTCTTGAGCAGGTCCGGCAGCTGGCTGCGTACGCTCTGCGGCACCGCGACCACGGTCCGGGCGCCGACCGCCACCGCGAGGTCGGTGACCTCCCAGGGCCGGGGCCCCTCCACTCCGGACATCGACGGCTCGACGGCGACCAGACGCGGCTGCGGCCCCCTGTCGGCCCACCGGGTCCCGATCGTCACCGGCCCGGGACGGCACTCCGGCACCACGAAGCAGTGTTCGATGGTGACCAGCACCCGCCACTCGGTGGTGTTGTTGGTCATCTGGGCCGGGGGGCCGTTGCGCGACGGATCCCAGGCGGCCACCTTCATCGCCCGGAGCACGTTGAACTGCCGCTTGAGATCGGCCGCGGCCGGGGAGGTCGGGTCGGCCACCGCGAGAAAGCCCTGCTCGTCGCCGCGGAGCAGGGCCTGCGCCTGCTGCGCCAGCAACACGTCGATCCGCTCACCCAGCCAGGCCGCGGTCATCTCGATCGAGTCGCCCGCCTCCGGGCTGCGTGCCGGGGTTGCGCTGGCGACCGTGCCGGGCAGCCCCACCACTTCGGGTGTACGGGCGATCAGCACCGCCACCAGACCCGCCGGCATCCCGCAGAAGAGCAGCACCCCGACCACACCGAGCGCCACCCACAACGGCCAACGCCACCGTCGTACCGGCCGCGTGTCCACCCCGTCGATCATCCACGCGAGAGTACGACATGCACCTGTACGTCAGACGCCCGCGTGGTCCCCGTACGTCGATCGCCCGTACCCCACTCGGCCCCCGCCCAGCTCAACCACCGACCCAAGCCCGACCACCGACGACCCGGCCCATTCAGCCCGACCACCGACTACCGCGCCCACCCCTCCGAACAAATCATTTCCTGGAGATCAGCGCGCGGGCGAAGAAGACCAGGTTCGCCGGACGCTCGGCGAGCCGGCGCATCAGGTAGCCGTACCAGTCGCTGCCGTACGGCAGGTAGGTCCGGACCGTGTGACCTTCGCCCGCCAGCCGGGCCTGCTCGTCCGGCCGGACGCCGTAGAGCATCTGGAACTCGAACTCGTCCGGCGACCGGTCGAACCAGCGGGCCCGGTCCTGGCCGATCGCGATCAGCCGCGGGTCGTGGGTGGCGAGCATCGGGTAACCGGCTCCGGAGAGCAGGATGTTGAGGCAGCGCACGTACGACTTGTCCACGTCCCGCGCCGACTGGTACGCCACCGACTCCGGCTCCTTGTACGCGCCCTTGCAGAGCCGTACCCGGGAACCGGCGGTGGCCAGCTCCCGGCAGTCCGCCTCGGTCCGCCGCAGGTACGCCTGGAGCACCGCGCCGGTCGACGGGAAGTCCTTGCGCAGCCGCGCCAGGATGTCCAGCGTCGAGTCGGTGGTGGTGTGGTCCTCCATGTCGAGGGTGACCGTGGTGCCGGCCGCCGCCGCCGCGGCGCAGATCGCCCGTACGTTGTCGTAGGCGAGCTTCTCGTCGAACTTCTGGCCGAGGGCGGAGAGCTTGACGCTGACTTCCGCGCCCGAGGTCAGGTCGGCGCCGGCGAGCACGGTCAGCAGGGTGAGGTACTCCTCCCGGACGGCGGTGGCCTGCTCCGGGGTCACGGTGTCCTCGCCGAGGTAGTCGAGGGTTACCGTCAGCCCGCTGCCGACGAGTTCGTGGGTGGCACGAAGCGCGTCGTCCGTGGTGGTGCCGGCGACGAACCGGCGTACGACGTCCCGGGTGAACGGGGCCGTTTCGACGAGCCGCTCGACCCGGGATGACCGGGAGGCGGCGAGGATGACCGAACGCATGCTGGGAGCGTAACGTCCGCCGACCCACTGGAGCCGGGCAGCGGGCAGGTCCGGAACAGCCCGTCCAGTCGAAGTGATCATGGAATTGGTCGCCTCGGTCGGCCCGCCGACCACCTCGCCTCCCCCGTCGTGGAAGTTGCGACTTTGCCGAAGGCCCTGCTCGCCGCGTTGTGGGAATTTTTCCGGACCACCCATACCCGATGCCGGCATTTCTCGATTCACCGCTCCGGATGACGAAGTATGCCGCCGAGTCGCTGCTTCGCCACATGCCGGTCAATCGCAAAGTGAAAGCCTTATCAGCGATGCGTACGCCCGCTGTCAGTCACTACGGGGACGCGCCACTACGGCCCCCAATCGTCTACGGTTGTCGGGTGAACTTCGACGCGTACGCCCGGACCGGAGTTGACCTTGTCAACGCGCGACTGGACGACCTCGACGACCTGAAGGCGCTCTTCGCCGACGAAAACCTCTGGATGCGCGATGAGGTGGCCGAACGCGACGTGGTGATATTTCGCCGCGCACAGAAGCGTCTCCGAGACGTCTTCGAATTCGGCACCTCTGGCCGCGACGTGGACGCGGTCGCCGAACTCAACTCACTGCTGGAGACCTTTCCCGTTCAGCCACGCATTTCCGGTCACGGATCCAGCGACTGGCACATGCACGTGAGCAGCCGTGGCGCCTCGGTGAGCGCGGAGTATCTGGCTGGTGCGGTATGGGGGCTCTCGGTCTGGCTTTGCGAGTACGGCAGCGCGCGCTTCGGGGTCTGCGCCGACGACCGTTGCGGCAACGTCTACCTGGACACCTCGTCCAACTGCTGCCGCCGGTTCTGCTCGGAACGGTGCGCCACCCGCTCGCACGTCGCCGCCCACCGGGCCCGTAAGCGGGCAGCGGTGGAGGAAGCCGTCCAGGCGGCGGCCGTGCCCAAGCCGAGCGTGCCGAAGGCAAGCCTGCCCACCCAGACACTCACCAAGGTCTGAGCGGACCGACGGGCGCCCTCGCCCGTGCCCGCCCTCAGTGCTTGAGGGTGGGCGCGGCGGCGAGGTGAGCGCGGGCGAAGGCCAGGGCCGCACCGAGATCCGCCTCCCGGCCGGCGCGGCTCTTCGCGCCCCGGGTCGACACCTCCACCGCGATCGCGCCGGTGAAGCCACGGCCGGCCAGCGACGCCAGCAGTTCGGCGCAGGGCTGGTTGCCACGACCGGGAACGAGGTGCTCGTCGCGCCCCTCCCCGGTGCCGTCACCGAGATGGACGTGTGCGAGCTTCCCGCCCATCTGGTCGGCCATGTCGATCGAGTCCGTGTGCGACGCGGCGCAGTGCGACAGATCCAGGGTGTACGCGTCGTAACCGGTCTCCGTCGGGTTCCAGCTCGGCGCGTACGGGACGAACTGCCGGCCCGCCATCCTGACCGGGTACATGTTCTCCACCGCGACACGTACGCCCGGGTGCTGCTCGGCCAGCTCGGCGAGGAGCGGGGTGAAGGTGCGCGCGTACTCGCGCTGCCAGGTGAAGGGCGGGTGCACGACCACCGTGGGGGCGTCCAGCGTCTCGGCCAGTTCGACCGCCCGCCGCAGACGCATGCCCGGGTCATTGCTCCAGACCCGCTGGGTGACGAGCAGGCAGGGGGCGTGCACCGAGAGCACCGGCACGCCGTAGTGCTCCGCCAGGCCGCGCAGCGCCCCGGCGTCCTGGCTCACCGCGTCGGTCCAGACCATCACCTCGACACCGTCGTAACCGAGCGCCGCGGCCAGTTCGAAGGCCGCCGCCGTCGGCTCGGGAAAGACCGAGGAACTGGACAGCAGCACAGGGGGGGTCACGGTTGTCAGCGTAGCTCTCGGCTGCGGAACCGCCACCGACAAGATGTGCTAAATCACCCGAATCCGCAGCTCAGCGGCGTGTATTCAGGCCGGTTCGAGCTGGTCCAGACGACGCAGGATGACTCCCTCGCGCAGGGCCCAGGGGCAGATGTCCAGCGACTCGATGCCGAGCCGACGCATGACCGACTCGGCCACCATCGCGCCCGCCAGCAACTGGTGCGCCCGGCTGCTGCTCACTCCCTCGAGCTCGGAGAGCTTGCTCGGCGGAATGTGCCGGATGAAACCGATGATCTGCCGCAGCCCGTTCTGGGAGAGGCTGCGCCGGACCCACAGCCCGGAACTGGAGGGTGCCGCCCCGGCCAGCCGGGCGAGCATCCGGAACGTCTTCGAGGTGGCCACCGGCCGCTCCCAGCGGGCCTGCTTCATTCGCTCCACCACCGGGTCGAGCAACGACTCGATGTACTCCTGAAGTTCCATCACGGCCTGGGCCGGTGGCGGCTCGGTGGTACTGGCGTCGACCCTGAGCCGTTCCCGGGTCAGCCGCCCCGCCCCCAGTGGCAACGAGAGCGCGATGTCCGGGTCCTCGTCGATGCCGGCCGCCACCTCCAGCGAGCCACCGCCGATGTCGAGCACCAGCAGCCGCCCGGCGGACCAGCCGAACCAGCGCCGTACCGCGAGGAACGTCGCCCGCGCCTCGTCCGCCCCGGAGAGGACCTCCAGCTGTACGGCGGTCTCGGCCCGTACCCGCGCCAGCACGTGTGCCGCGTTGGTCGCGTCCCGGACCGCCGAGGTGGCGAAGGCGAGCAGGTCGTCGACGGCCAGCCGGGAGGCGGAGGCCTTCGCCTCGACGACGGACGCGACCAGGGCGTCCGCACCGTTGTCGGTCAGTGCCCCGTTCCGGCCGATCTGCTCGGCCAACCGCAGCACCGCCTTCTCCGAGTGCGCCGGCCACGGATGCGCGCCATGGTGGGCGTCCACCACGAGCAGGTGGACGGTATTGGATCCCACGTCGAGCACTCCGAGCCGCATGGTCGAAACCCTAGACGCGCCGATCACCCGGTTCCTCCGGGGGCCGGCGCAGCACGCCCGGAAAGGCAGGTATCCGACCTGGTAGAACCGCCGGGCGTACGCTGACCAGGTGGCGCCTCGTACCCAACTCCGCGTGTTGGTCCAGGATCCGGCCGATCCCCGTAGCCGGGAGGTCGATCTCGACTTCCCCCGGGAGTGGGTCGAGTTCCTCGACCCGGCGGACGCCGAGCATCTCGTCCGCGCCGACCTGACCTGGCTGCTGTCCCGCTGGACCTGTGTCTTCGGCAAGGCGTGCCACGGCATCATCGCCGGCCGGGCCAGCGACGGCTGCTGCTCGCACGGCGCGTTCTTCACCGATGATGACGACGAGCAACGGGTGAAGGCGGCGGCCGGCCGGCTCACCCCCCTGACCTGGCAGCACTACCGGCGCGGCTTCAAGAAGTACACGGAGATGGACACCGTCGACGGCAAGACGCCGGCCCGGCGTACCGCGACCCAGGGCGACGAGGGCCCCTGTGTCTTCCTCAACGACGCCGACTTCGCCGGTGGCGGGGGCTGCGCCCTGCACGCCCAGGCACTGCGCGACGGAGTGCACCCGCTGGAGTACAAGCCCGACGTCTGCTGGCAGTTGCCGGTCCGGCGGGACCAGGAGTGGAGCAAGCGGCCCGACGGCAGCAAGGTGCTGGTCTCCACACTCAGCGAGTTCGACCGGCGCGGCTGGGGCGCGGGCGGCCACGATCTGGACTGGTGGTGCACGTCGTCGCCGGAGGCGCACGTCGGCCAGGAGGCGATGTACCTGTCGTACCAGGCGGAGCTGACCGCCCTGATCGGCGCCCCGGCGTACGCGAAGCTCGCCGAACTCTGCGCGGCCCGGCTCAAAAGTGGTCTGGTCGCACCCCACCCGGCCAGCCCGGCGGCCCCGGAGCCCTCGCCCACCCGGCGGGTCAACGGCGGTGGCCGCAAGGTGACCACGCCGACCATCGTGTCGTAGCCCACACCGGACCTCCCGGCGGTCCGGCACCGAGGTCACTCCCGCGTCCGTGGTCCGCCGCGGCTCCGTGGTCTTCATGACAGTGGTTGGACTCTGGCAGACAGATCTGTCTACGGTGGCCCGGTCAGTCAGACAGACTCGTCTGTTCGTCCGCTGCCGCGAGAGAAGTCCGCATGAGCTCCCCGAGCGTCTCCCCGCCCGATCTCCAAGCGCCACCCCGGGCCGGCCGGCTACCGAACACGGTCGGGTTCTACCTGCTCGCCTCGGTCGTGGTCGCCTTTCTCGCCGGATCCAGCGCCCCCACCCCGCTCTACGCCATCTACCAGGCCGAATGGGGCTTCTCGCCAATCACCGTGACCCTGGTCTTCGGCGTGTACGCGCTGGCCGTACTCGCCGCGCTGCTCACCGTCGGCTCGCTCTCCGACCATGTCGGGCGCCGGCCGGTGCTGATCGCGGCGATCGCCGTACAGGCGGCGACCATGCTCGCCTTCGCCGCCGCGGACGGCGTACCCGCACTGATGGCCGCCCGGGTGCTCCAGGGCCTGTCGACCGGCGCCGCCGCCGGTGCGATCGGCGCCGGCATGCTCGACCTGAACCAGACCAAGGGCGCGATCACCAACGCGGTCGGCCCGATGCTCGGTACGGCCACCGGCGCGCTCGGCTCCGGCCTGCTGGTCCAGTACCTGCCCGCCCCCGCCCACCTGGTCTACCTGGTGCTCTTCGGGATCTTCGTCCTCCAGGGCGTCGGCGTGCTGCTGATGTCCGAATCGTCGTCGCCGCGTCCGGGAGCGCTCGCCTCGCTGCGCCTCCAGTTCGCCCTCCCACCGGTCGCCCGCCGCCCGCTGCTGCTGGCCGCGCCGGCGCTGGCCGCCGCCTGGGCCCTCGCCGGCTTCTACGGCTCGCTCGGCCCCGCGGTGGTACGGCTGGTGGCCGGCTCCAACTCGTTCGTGCTCGGCGGGCTGGCCCTGTTCACCCTCGCCGCGAGCGGCGGTGCGATGGTGCTGCTCCTGCGGGCCAGCGCTCCCCGTACGTTGATGTTCGTCGGCACGGCGGGCCTCTTCGTCGGCGTGGGCGTCACCCTGCTCGCCATCGCCAACTCCTCGGAGTCGCTCTTCTTCGCCGGAACGGTGGTGGCCGGCGCCGGCTTCGGCGGCGGGTTCCAGGGCGCTATCCGCACCGTGGTCCCGTTGGCCCGGCCGCACGAGCGGGCCGGGGTGCTCTCGGTCATCTACGTGGTGTCGTACCTCGCCATGGGGCTGCCGGCGGTGATCGCCGGTTTCCTGGTGGTGCACGCCGGCGGAGTGCTGACCACGGCCCGGGAGTACGGCATCGCCGTCATGGCACTGGCCGCCGTGGCCCTGCTCGGCCTGCTCCTGACCCGCCCCGCCGCCAACCGGCCCGTCCCCGCCTGAACAGAACGTCGATCATGAAGTTGGCGAGGGAATCGCGCGCGATTCCCTCGCCAACTTCATGATCGACGCGGTCGTACACGCCCCGGCGGGGCGGGGCGGCCTACGGCTCGAACTTGTAGCCGAGACCGCGCACGGTGACGATGTAGCGGGGCGTGGAGGGCTCCGGCTCGACCTTGGAACGCAGTCGCTTGACGTGCACGTCGAGGGTCTTGGTGTCACCGACGTAGTCGGCACCCCAGACGCGGTCGATCAACTGCCCCCGGGTCAGCACCCGACCCGCGTTACGCAGCAGCAGTTCCAGCAGCTCGAACTCCTTGAGCGGCAACTGCACCGCGACACCGTCGACGGTCACCACGTGCCGCTCGATGTCCATCCGGACCGGCCCGGCGGCCAGGGTGGGCGCGGCCAGGTCGACCGTCTCGCTGCTCTTGCGCCGCAGCACCGCCCGGATCCGGGCGACGAGCTCACGCGGCGAGTACGGCTTGGTCACGTAGTCGTCGGCCCCGATCTCCAGGCCGACCACCTTGTCGATCTCACTGTCCCGAGCGGTCACCATGATGATCGGTACGTGCGAGCGCTGACGCAGTTCGCGGCAGACCTCGGTACCGGACATCTCGGGCAGCATCAGGTCAAGGAGGACAATATCCGCGCCGGTGCGGTCGAATTCGGTGAGCGCCGAGAGCCCGGTCGGTGCGACCGAGACCTCGAAACCCTCTTTGCGCAGCATGTAGGAGAGGGCGTCGGAGAACGACTCCTCATCCTCGACCACGAGAACGCGGGCCAACGGAATTTCCTTTCCTCTGTCCGACCTGGGATTACTCAGCCGAACCAGTGTCGATCTCAATTGACGGGGGTAGCGGTAGGACGGCGTCCGGAGGACGGGCTGGCAGCCGCAGGGTGAACGTCGAGCCTCCACCAAGCGTGCTTGACACCTCGACCCGTCCGCCATGGTTGGTGGCTATGTGTTTGACGATCGCCAGACCGAGACCGGTGCCCCCGGTCGCCCGCGAACGGGCCTGGTCGGCCCGGTAGAAGCGCTCGAAGATCCGGTCGACCTCGCTCGGCGAGATGCCGATGCCCTGGTCGGCGACGGAGATCTGGACGTGATCGTCGTCCGCCCGTGTGGTGACCGTCACCCGGCTCTCCTCGCCGGAGTACGCGATCGCGTTCTCCACCAGGTTGCCGACCGCCGTGGCGACCTGGCTGTCGCTGCCGTACACGGTCAGGTCACGCTGGCCCTCGACCACGATCTCGACCTTCCGGGCGGAGGACGTGGTGCGGGTCCGGTCGATCACCTCGGCGATCACCCAGTCCACCGCGACCGGCTCCGGCTCCGGCAGCGGCTCGGCACCCTGCAACCGGGTCAGTTCGAGCAGTTCGTTGACGAGCCGGCCGAGCCGGGTGGACTCGTGCTGGATCCGTTCGGCGAATCGTCGGGCCGCCACCACGTCCTCGGACGGCTCGACCCCACCGGTCTCGACCGGTGGCTCGGTGGCGTCCAGCAGCGCCTCGGCGAGCAACTGCAACGCCCCGATCGGGGTCTTCAGCTCGTGGCTGACGTTCGCCACGAAGTCACGGCGTACCCGCGCCACCCGGTGCGACTCGGTCACGTCGGCGGCCTCGATGGCCACGTACCCGTTGCCGATCCCCATCGCGCGCAGGTGCACACCGAGCGGGTCATGGACCCCGCCGTCGCGGCTGCGCGGCAGGTCGAGTTCGACCTCGCGCCGTACGCCGGTCCGACGCACCTGCCCGGCGAGGGTACGGATGATCGGGTGGGCCGCGACCGTACCCGGACCGGCTCCGGCACGTAGCAGGCCCATCGCCCGCGCCGCCGGATTGATCAGTACGGGCTCGTCGTTGGTGTCCAGGACCACCACGCCGACCCGGAGCGAGTCGATGCTCTTGCGTCCGAGTCCGGAAACTTCGTTCTGGTGCTTTGCGATCGCCGGCCTCCCGTCGGCTGGGGTGAGGTCGCCCCCAACCGGGAGTCGCCGCTCGTGTTGCACAGGCGCCCGCCGGATGGCGCGCACCAGCATCGGGCCGATGGTCAGCCCGACCACCAGCCCACCGGCCACGCCGGCTACGACCCCCCATTCCACCCGGCGATCGTAGGGTCATTGTTATCCAAGCGGCCCTACACAATAGGACAAATCAGGCGCCGACTTGGCAAAGTTCACGCTTCAGCCTCGCGTCGTTCACTTACGTTCACCTACGGGCCGTCGGGGAGCCCTACGGTGAGCAGGCAACCTGCCCCAACCCCGTGCGGGTACGTCGGCGGCGGTGGCCCACCGGCGACCCACCGACCACAGGACGTGATCATGCGCGACGAGTTCCGGACCGACCTGCACATCGTCAGCCAACTGCTGGTGGACATGGCGGAGGCAGTCCGCGCGGCGATGAGCAAGGCGACCAAGGCGCTGCTCACCGCCGACCGGACAGCCGCCGAGGCCGTGATCGCCCGCGACGCCGAGATCAACCTCATCCACCGGCAGGTGGAGGAGCGGGTCGCCGACCTGCTCGCCCGGCAGGCCCCGGTCGCCTCCGACCTCCGTGCGGTGATCACCGCGCTGCACATCGCGGCCGACCTCGAGCGGATGGGCGACCTCGCCGACCACGTCGCCAAGACGGCACTGCGCCGGCACCCCTCCCCGGCCGTACCGGCGGAGCTGCGCGGGGTCTTCACCGAGATGGCGGGCGTCGCCGACCGGATCGCGCGCAAGATCGGCGCAGTGCTCTCCAAGCCCGACGCCGACCTCGCGGCCGAGCTGGAGAGCGACGACGACGCCATGGACGACCTGCACCGGGACCTGTTCGCGATCCTGCTCAGCGACGACTGGCCGTACGGGGTCGAGACCGGCATCGACGGCGCCCTGCTGGGCCGCTTCTACGAGCGCTACGCCGACCACGCGGTCAACGCCGGCGAGCGGGTCGTCTACCTGGTCACCGGCGAGTTCGCCGACGAGCAGAGCACTGCCAGCTAGTCCTGCCGCCCGCCGGGTGACCGACCGGCCAGCCGCGCCCGACGCAGAGCCGGGTGGACCACGGCAAGGGGCCCTTCCCAACCGGAAACGGTAGGAAGGGCCCCTTGTTCACATGGCGTCACGCGGCCCGGCAGCGCCGAAGCGCTGCTGGACGGGTCAGCGCCGGAAGAGTCAGCGGCCCTGGTTGGCGACGGCGGCGGCGGCCTCCTTGGCCGCCTCCGGGTCGAGGTAGGTGCCGCCCGAGGTGACCGGACGCAGCTGCGGGTCGAGGTCGTAGCGCAGCGGGATGCCGGTCGGGATGTTGAGCTTGGCGATCGCCTCGTCGGAGATCTGGTCCAGGTGCTTGACCAGGGCCCGCAGCGAGTTGCCGTGCGCCGCGACGAGCACGGTCCGGCCGGCCAGCACGTCCGGCACGATCGAGTCGTACCAGTACGGCAGCATCCGCTCCACCACGTCCTTGAGGCACTCGGTACGGGGCATAAGCTCCGGCGGCACCAGGGCGTAGCGCGGGTCTCCGGCCGGCGACCACTCGTCGTCGTCCGCGATCGGCGGCGGCGGGGTGTCGTACGACCGGCGCCAGAGCATGAACTGCTCCTCGCCGTACTCCGCCAGGGTCTGCTTCTTGTCCTTGCCCTGCAACGCGCCGTAGTGCCGCTCGTTGAGCCGCCACGACCGGCGGACCGCGATCCAGTGCCGGTCAGCGGCGTTCAGCGCCAGCTCCGAGGTGCGGATGGCCCGGCGCAGCACGCTGGTGTGCACCACGTCCGGGAGCAGCCCGTGCTCCCGCATCAGCTCGCCACCGCGGCGCGCCTCGCCCTCACCCTTCGCGGTCAGGTCCACGTCGACCCAGCCGGTGAAGAGGTTCTTGGCGTTCCAATCACTCTCGCCGTGCCGCAGCAGCACGAGGGTCCCAACTGTCATGCCCCACATCTTTCCGCAGGTCCCGTCGGGACGCGCCGGCACCCGCCGTGACGACCACCACGTGGTAATCAACATGACCGCGAGTGAGCGCGCCGACTAGGTTGTAAGGCATTGACCGATCAGAGGTCATTACACATCGGGGGGCGACGTGAGGTCGGTACGGGGCTGGGTCAAAGACACCACAGGTGGATTACCCACCACTTTCTGGTACCTCTGGACCGGGACCCTGATCAACCGCCTCGGCTCCTTCATCCTGGTCTTCCTCGCCATCTACCTGACCACCGCGCGCGGCTTCTCAGCGGTCGAGGCGGGCCTGGTGATCGGCCTCTACGGGGCCGGCGGCACCGTCGGCACGCTCACCGGCGGCATCCTCGCCGACCGCTGGGGACGGCGCCCCACCCTGCTCACCGCACACATCGGCGCGGCCTCGATGATGCTGGCGCTCGGCTTCGCCCGCGGACTCTGGGTGATCGCGGCTGGTGCGCTGCTGCTCGGCATGTTCGCCGAGGCGGCCCGGCCGGCGTTCGCCGCGATGATGGTCGACGTGGTGCCGGACCGGGACCGGTTGCGCGCCTTCTCGCTGAACTACTGGGCGATCAACCTCGGCTTCGCCTGCGCCGCGATCCTGGCCGGGTTCGCCGCCCAGGTCAGCTACGAACTGCTCTTCCTGGTCGACGCGACGACCACGCTCATCACCGCGGCCGTCATCTTCCTCAAGGTCCGCGAGCCGCACCGGACGTACGTCCCCTCGGCCCCGGTCCCCGGCACCCGCGCCCGCGGTGGCCTGCTCGACGTCCTGGGCGACCGCGTCTTCCTCGGCTTCGTGCTGATCAACATCTTCACCGCGCTGGTCTTCCTCCAGCACATCTCGATGCTGCCGATCGCGATGGGCGCCGACGGCCTGGCACCCTCCACCTACGGCACCGTGATCGCACTCAACGGAATCCTGATCGTCGCCGGCCAGCTCTTCGTGCCCCGGCTGATCCGCGGGCGCAGCCGGTCGCACGTACTGGCCCTGGCCGCCGTCATCACCGGAGTCGGATTCGGACTGACCGCCTTCGCCGACGCGGCCTGGTTCTACGCGCTCACCGTGCTGACCTGGACCCTCGGCGAGATGCTCAACTCCCCGTCGAACTCGACCCTGATCGCCGAACTCTCCAAGCCCGGGATGCGCGGCCGTTACCAGGGGGTCTTCTCCCTTTCCTGGTCACTGGCCGGGTTCAGCGCACCGATCCTCGGCGGCCTGGTACGCGAGCACCTCGGCGACTCGACCCTCTGGCTCGGCTGCGCCGCGATCGGACTCGCGATCGCGGTCGCACACCTGATCTCCGGCCCGGCGCGCGAACGTCGGGCGGTGGAGCTCAAGCGGCTGGCCAACGAGGCCGAATCGCGCCGGACCCCGACCCCCACCCCGGGCCCACTGGCCGCTTCTCAGGCAGCCTGAACCCCCTCCCGCGACCAGCCCCCGGGAACGGGGGTGATCCGTGGCACGCTGGTGCGTGGCGCAGGGTCTTCCTATGATCAAACTGGAAACAAACCTTGCAGAAAGAGGTACGTGGGTGCGCGGTTGGCTGCGCGAAACCGCCGGAGGACTCCCCGCCACCTACTGGTACCTCTGGACCGGGCTCCTGATCAACCGGGTCGGCGCGTTCGCGATGCTCTTCCTGTCGCTCTACCTGACCGGCAGCCGGGGAGCCAGCGAAGGTCTCGCCGGGCTGGTGGTCGGCGCGTACGGGGCCGGCGGCGCGGTCGGGGTGCTGCTCGGCGGGGTGTTGGCCGACGGCTGGGGCCGACGCGCCACCCTGGTCTGGTCGCACCTGGCGGCGGCGATCGGCATGCTCGTGCTCGCCTTCGCCAACGACCTGGCCACCATCGCCGTCCTCGCCGCACTGATCGGCGTCATGCACTCGATGCCGGGGCCGGCGTTCGTCGCGGCGATCATCGACGTGGTGCCCGAGGAGCGCCGGTCACGGGCGTTCAACCTCCAGTTCTGGGCGTTCAACCTGGGCATGGCCGCCGCCTCGTTCCTCGCCGGCCTGCTCGCCGAGACGAGTTTCCTGGCGCTCTTCCTGGTCGACGCGGGCGCCACCCTCGCCACCACCGTGCTGATCGCCTGGAAGGTGCCGGAAACACTGCGCCGCACCACCGGCCGTCGCGCCACCCGCACGCCGGGCAACGCCGGGGCGGGAACGGCACGCCGACCCGGACTGGTCACCGCGCTGACCGACCGTACGTTCATGGTGTTCGTGGGGTTGACCTTCGTGCTGGCCGTACTCACCACCCAGACCTCGACGATCATGCCGCTGGCGATGCGGGCGGACGGGCTCAGCGCAACGTCGTACGGAATCGTGGTGGCGCTCGGCGGCGGACTGATCGTGCTCGGGCAGCTCTTCGTGCCCCGGCTGATCGACGGTTACCGCAAGCACCTGGTGCTCTCCGCCTCGACCGCCCTGCTCGCCCTCGGCTTCGGCGCACTCGCCCTCGCCGACCACCTACCGGTCTACCTGGCCGCCTCGGTGGTGTGGACGGTCGGCTCGATGCTGGCCGCACCACCGAACGCCGAGATCAACGCGGAACTCGCCCCGGCCGTACTCCGGGCCCGCTACCAGTCGGTCTTCTACCTGACCTTTCCCGCAGCCGCGTTTGTCGCACCCGCCCTGGGCGGGGTGAGCCTGCAGCACCTCGGAGACTGGCACTGGGTCATCGTTGGTGGTCTGGGCCTGGCTGCGGCGCTCGGGCACCTGTTGGCCGGCCCGCCCCGCGAACGGCGGGTGGCGGTGCTCCGGACCGCTGCGCCGCCCGCGTCGAGTGCCATCGTCAGCACCGCCGGTGCCGCCAGCGACTGAACCGCGCCAACCGACCGGCAACCACAGAAAAGTCGGCCCGGCGGCGGCGGGCGACACTCACCCCCGTAAGCATCGCCCGCTCACACCGCCGGTCTCAGGTGGCGCCGTCCCCCAACGGCTTAGTGCCACCCGTCCCCCGGGCGCGCTCTGCTCGGTGCTCGGATCTGCTCGATCCGCGGTTCCCCCGAACCGTTCCAAGCGTCGCGCCCGCGATCACGGTAGTTCGCGCTCCGGAACCGGCACAAGCTCAGCGGCTGTCTCGCCGGTCACACGGAGTGAATCACCACACGCGAACCATGTTCCGTACAGTTCAGCCATCTTCCCGGTCCGGAGATTCCGGCTTGAAGAAGTTACTTTGCTTACCGTCCGAACGCTGCTCCTGGTAGATGAAGTTCAGCCGGCGCAGGTCGAACGTCTTGAACCACTGCTCCCAGGTGATCTGCCGCAACCGGCCGCCCTCGCGCCACCCCGGAAAATTGAACGTCAGAACGCCGGCCCGGCCGTCACGCTCGGTCCCGGCGATCGTCGCCGGCTTCGCCTTACGGGCCCGCGCCCACCGCCGGATCACCTCGTGACTCGTGGTGACCAGGCTCCGTCCCGGCCGTTCCGGCCGCTGGTCGGGCGAGGAGATCGGCTGGGCGTACTTCAACGAACGGGACATGGTCCGACCCATCCGGATTCCGTTGGCCGCCGCGTTCTTCGCCCGTTCCATGGTACGGGCGGCCGTACTCGGCGCCGCCTTCGACGGGGACGCCCGACGCTGCCGCGCCGCCGCGCTCACCTGCCCCGAAGCGGTCCTCGTCCGCGCCGACGACGCACTCTTGCGCGCGGGCGACGTACTCTTCCGGGCCGACGCGGTGCTGGTCCGGGCCGACGCGGTGCTCTTACGCGCCGCCGGGCTGCTCTTACGGGCAGCCGTCCCGGTCCGCTTCGCCGGGCCCGTGCTCTGACGCGCCGACCCACCGCCGGCCCGTCCCTCCGCCCGCATCGCCCTCGCCAGCCGCTGCACCAGATCGTCCTTGCGCAACGCGGAGATGCCGGTGATGCCCCGCTTGCGGAGCTGGCCACGGATCTGGTCGGCGGTCAGCTGGGCGATGTCACTCGGACTGCTGGTTCGGGCGCTGATCGCCCGGCTTCTGGTCGCGGTCGCGGTGCCGCCGCGACTCGAACTGCTTCGTTGAGCCATGAGATTCTCACGCTCCCTGGACAGTCTGTCATCGGCATGCGGCGCGCGTCGCTCATCGTCCGTGCGCCACCGCTGCCATACCCGTCAGGGACGGTCCAAATCCGGGTCGGCGGATTTCGACGGCTCGAAAAGATGGGTGAAGGCCGCGAGGTTCGCGACAGACTCGCCCCGTTTGATCCGCCACTCCCATTCGCGCCGGATCGAGGTACCGAAACCGATCTCCAACATGGTGTCGAAGGACTCGTCGGCGTAGCTCAACACCGAACCGAGCAACCGGTCCAGTTCCTCCTCGGAAACCCCCGCCAACCCGACCCGACCGGTGAGGTACACGTCGCCGACCGCGTCAACGGAGAAGGCCACGCCGTACATCCGCGCATTGCGGCGCAGCAACCAGGCCCACAACTCCTCGCGCCGCTCATCCGGCTGGCGCATCACGAACGCCTCGATCCGGAGCGCGTGCTCGCCCACGATCAGGTTGCAGACCGTCTTCAGCTTGTGCGTACCAGGAAGGGTCACCGCGTAGGCGAACTCACCGGTCGCCTCGCACGGCAGCTCACGCTCGGCGCAGACCGACTCGATCAACGCCCCGATCGCCAGCCGGTCGTCCCGCCCGGTCACCTCGGAAACCGCCCGGTCACCGGATGCCGGCCGGCAGAACCGGGCTCGACAGGCCCTCGGCCTCACCCGGCAACCCCGACGCCAACCTGCTCCGGTGCTCCACCATCGCATCACGGTAGACCTCGAGCAGCCCAGCCGCCGTCCTGGTCCAGGAGAAGTTCTGCGCGTGCCGGACCGCCCCCTCGGCGAGCGCCGCCCGTCGACCCGGCGCCGCCAGCAGGCCGCTGAGCGTACGCGCCCAGTCGACCGGGTCATGCCCGTCGACCAGGATGCCGCTGCGCCCATCCCGAACCGCGGTGACCAGCCCACCGACCGCGGCGGCCACCACCGGCGTACCGCACGCCTGGGCCTCCAACGCCACCAACCCGAACGACTCGGTGTACGACGGCACCGCCACCAGGTCCGCCGCCCGGTACAGCTCCGGCAGGTCGTCCCCGGTGCAGGGCGGCCGGAACACGATCGAGTCACCGATCCCGAGCGAAGCCGCCAGCTCGATCAACGCGGTCGGCCGGTCCATGCCACTCCCGCTCGGGCCGCCCGCGATCACCACGGTCAACTGGTCGGCGACCAGCGGATCCCGCTCCCGCAGCGCGGCGACCGCGTGCAGCAGCACATCAGGGGCCTTGAGCGGCTGGATCCGACCGACGAACGCGACGACGTACCCGTACTCGGGAAGGCCCAGCCGACGACGGGCGGCGATCCGGCGCGCGGCGGCCGACCCGGCCGGTGCCGGCCGGAACCGTTCCAGGTCGACCCCGGGCTCGACCACCGCCACCCGGTCAGGGTCGGCGGCATAACGGGCGATCAGGTCGCGGGCCTCGACGGCGGTGTTCGCCACCAACCGGTCGGCCTCGGCCACCAACTGCTCCTCGCCGATCACCCGGGACTTCGGCTCGGGCCGGTCCCCCTCGGCCAGCCGCGAGTTCTTCACCTTGGCCAGGGTGTGCGCGGTATGCACCAGCGGCACCCCCCAGCGCTCCCGGGCCAGCCAGCCGACGTGCCCGGAGAGCCAGTAGTGCGAGTGGATCAGGTCGTAGTGGCCCGGCGGGTGCGCCGCCTCCGCCCGCAGCACCCCGTTGGTGAAGCAACAGAGCTGGCCCGGCAGCTCCTCCTTGGCGAGCCCCTCGAAGGGGCCGGCGGTGACGTGCCGGACCAGCACCCCCGGCGCCATCTCGACCACCGGAGGCAGGTCACTCGCCGTCGCCCGGGTGAAGATCTCCACCTCGACACCCGCGTCAGCCAAGCGGCGGGCCACCTCGACGATATAGACGTTCATGCCGCCGGCATCGCCGATACCCGGCTGGTGCAGCGGCGAGGTGTGCACGGAAAGGGTGGCGATACGGCTCGGCGTCGGCCACGGCTGTGCGCCCCGCTGCCGCCCGACGCCCGTGTGGGATTCCGCCACATCCACTCCTTCGGTCAAGCTGACTACGGTCCGGCACATCCCGGGCGCCCCAGGACAACAACCGCCAGGCTGATCGTCATCTTCCCGATCACGCCACAACCATTCATCCGGGTACCCGCATTGGTGACCGACCTCATCCATCGGCCGACCCGATCCGGTGCCGCCCTCGGACCGGCTAGACCGGTCGATGGGAAACAATGCCCTGATGACACCTGTCGCGATCGTCACCGGCGCCTCCAGCGGAATCGGCGCGGCCACCGCCCGCCGACTCGCCGCCGAGGGCTTCCACGTCCTGGCCGCCGCCCGGCGGGCCGACCGGCTGGCCGAACTGGTCGAGGAGATCGAGAAAAACGGCGGTACGGCCACCGCGGCAACCTGCGACATCACCTCCGACGAGTCGGTGGCAGCGCTGGTGGCAACCGCGACCGGGCTACCCGGTCCGGTCACCCTCCTGGTGAACAACGCCGGCGGCGCGATCGGGCTCGACCCGGTGGAGTCCGCCCCGATCGCCGACTGGCAGTGGATGTACGACGTGAACGTACTCGGCACGCTCCGGGTGACCCAGGCGGTGCTCCCACTGCTCGACGCCTCCGGCGCCGGCACGGTGATCGTGGTCAGCTCCACCGCCGGGATCGACGTGTACGAGGGCGGCGGCGGCTACACCGCGGCCAAGCACGCGGAGACCGCGCTGACCCGTACCCTCCGACTGGAACTGCTCGGCCGACCGATCCGGGTGATCGAGATCGACCCGGGCATGGTCCGTACCGACGAGTTCTCGCTGCACCGCTTCGGCGGCGACGCCGAACGGGCGGCGGCGGTCTACCACGGGGTGCCGGACCCGCTGGTCGCCGACGACATCGCGGACTGCATCGCCTGGTGCGCCACCCGACCCCAGCACGTCAACGTGGACCGGCTGGTGGTCCGCCCACTGGCCCAGGCGGCCCAGCACCGGGTGCACCGGGTGAGCTGATGCCCGCACCGGGACGACACCGCCGGGCCCCCTGATGCCACCGCCACGTCGACCGGTCGGAGTGGTCACCCGGGGCACCACCAACCCGAACCGGCTGCGCCGGGTGGACAACTGGATCGCGGCGACCTGCGCGGGACCACTGCGGGACGCGGCCGACCCGCTGGTCATCGACCTCGGCTACGGCGCCACCCCGGTCACCGCCGTCGAACTCCGGGCCCGGCTGACCGCCGCGGTCCGACCGGACGTACGGGTGGTCGGGCTGGAGATCGACCCGGTACGGGTAGCCGCCGCCGCCGACGCGGCCGACCCGCCCGGACTCACCTTCGCCCGGGGCGGCTTCGAGCTGGCCGGGCTCCGCCCGGTGCTGGTCCGGGTCTTCAACGTGCTCCGCCAGTACGACGAGGCACAGGTCCCGCAGGCGTGGCGGACGATGGCCGACGCGCTCGCCCCGAACGGACTGATCGTCGAAGGCACCTGCGACGAACTGGGACGGCTCGCCACCTGGCTGCTGCTGGACGCCACCGGTCGACCCCGGTCGCTCACCCTGGCACCGAGGCTCGCCACCCTGGAGACCCCGGCGGCGCTGGCCGAGCGGCTACCGAAGGCCCTGATCCACCACAACGTGCCCGGCACCGGGGTGCACGGACTGCTCCGGGCGCTCGACGACGGGTGGCGCGACGCGGCCCCGTACGCCACCTTCGGTCCCCGCCAGCGCTGGCTCCGTACGGTCGGCGCGGTCCGGGACGCCGGCTGGCCGGTCCTGGACCGCCCCGCCCGCTGGCGCCTGGGCGAGATCACCGTCCCCTGGACCACCGTCGCCCCGGGGTAAGGAAGGGCCCCTTGTTATCGCTTTTTGTATAGGAAGGGGCCCTTCCTAACGCCGCAGGCGTGGCGCGGCGGGTGCGTGGCGCGGTGAGTGGGTGGGGGTCAGAGGGTGCAGTTGACCAGCACGGGTTCCGGGTGCAGGGTCACGCCGAACCGGTCGTGCACCCCGTCGCGGATCTCCCTGGCCAGGTCGATCAGGGCCGCCGTCGTACCAGAGTCCGGGTTGGTCAGCGCCAGGGTGTGCTTGGACGAGATGGCCGCGCCGCCCGCACCCCGGTAACCCTTGCCGAACCCGGCCTTGTCGATCAGCCAGGCGGCGCTGACCTTCACCACACCACTCGGTGTGGGCCAGGAGGGCGGCTCGCCGAGCCCGTCGGACCGCTCCACGAGCCGGTCGTACGCGGCGACGTCGAGCACCGGGTTGGTGAAGAAGGAGCCGACCGAGCGGGTGTCCGGGTCAGCCGGGTCGAGCACCATGCCCTTGCCTGCGCGGAGCGCCCGTACGGTCGCCCGGGCCTGCGCCAGTGGCACGTGGTCACCGATCCCGACGCCGAGCGCGCGGGCGAGTTCGGCGTACCGGACCGGGGTGGACAGTGGCGAACGCTGGAGCGTGAAGTCGACGCTCAGGACGGTCCACCGGTCGCTGTGCCGGAAGATGCTGGACCGGTACGCGAAGGCGCACTCCTGCGGGGTCAGTCGGACCACCTCGTCGGCCACCCGGTCGTACGCCTCGACCCCGGCGACGGTCTCGGCCACCTCCTGGCCGTACGCCCCGACGTTCTGGATCGGGGTGGCGCCGGCCGAGCCGGGGATGCCGGAGAGGCACTCCAGGCCGGACCAGCCGTTCTCGACGGTCGCGGCGACCAGGTCGTCCCAGGGCTCGCCGGCCTCGACCCGCAGGGTCACGGTCCGATCGTCCTGGGCGACCACCCGGTAGCCGCGCGAGCGGATCAGGATCACCGTGCCGGGGAACCCGTCGTCGCCGATCACCAGGTTGCTACCGCCGGCCAGAATCAGCACCGGCTGCCCGAATAACTCCGCTTCTCGTACTCCCTGTACGATTTCACCCGTTTCTTCGGCCAGCACCAGGCGGCGCGGCGGCCCTCCGAGTCGCAGCGTCGTGTAGTTCGCGAGCGGCGCCGGCTCGGCGGAGTCGGCTGCGGCGGTCTGGGCGCTAACGTCTGGCACGTTGTTCACCCTAGGCTGAGGGGGAGCCAGGCGACCCACTGGTGGCCCGGTAGCGCGGGAGGATCCTGATGAGCAGACTGCACGGCACCAAGGATTTCTGGCTCGCCGCCCTGCGTGCGGACGGGCCGGCGTTTCGCGTGGCGGTCTCCGAGGCGCCACCCGATGGCCCGGTGCCCTCCTGTCCGGAGTGGACCACGACCGATCTGGTGCACCACCTCGGCTCGCGTTACCGCTGGGTCCGTGGCGTGATCACCAGCGGGGTCACGAGCGCGCCGGCCAAGTGGGCGGTCGAGGACGGCCTGCCGGCCGGAGCCGCGGCGATCGAGTGGTGGCAGCACGAGTACGACCAACTGGTGGCCGCGTTCGACACGGTCGACCCGGAGGCGCCGGCCTGGAACTGGGCACCGCAGCCGAAGCGGGCCGGGTTCTGGCCACGGCGGATGGCCCTCGAGACCACGTTGCACCGCTGGGACGCCCAGTTGGCGATCGCCTCGGCCGAGCCGATCGAGGCGAAGCTCGCCGCCGACGGGGTGAGCGAGGTACTGGACACCTGGTTGCCGGCCGGTCGGCGCCGCTCGCCCGAGCCCCGGTACGGCGTGGTGCAGCTCGTCGCGGCCGACGCCGGCCAGGACTGGTACCTGCGGTTGCGTGGCACGGGTGTGGCCCTGCTCGACACCGACACGATCCTGGACGACGACGACCACCACGCCCGGGCACACGTCACCGGCAATGCCAGCGACCTGGTGCTGGCGCTCTGGGGCCGGATCAATTTCGAAGTGCTGGAGACCTCTGGCGACGTCACCCTGCTGGAGGGTCTGCGCGCGGGCTGAGTACGCCCGACCCGCTCGGTCCCGCGTCTCTTCATGGCTGCTCAGGCAGCGCCATGAGGAGACTCCGTGTAACTTTGTGAGAGCGCTCTCTTGACACTCGGGTGACCCACGTTCAGGCTCGGAGGCGAGAATTCATCGCGCGCCCGCCGGACGGCCACCGCTGGCGGCAGCGTGCGAGCCGGCACGGGGGCCGCGACCACCGGCGTGCCGCTGCCTGTCGATCTCGTCGTCGTCCGCGGCACCATCAGCGGCATCAGGAAAGGTGCGGTATCGGTATGACCAGTCTTGAGACGCCCCCGGCGGTGCTGGCGGCACCCGCGGAGGCGACGGTACGTTTCCCGGAGGGCTTCGTCTGGGGCGCGGCGACCGCCTCGTACCAGATCGAAGGGGCGGTGCACGACGACGGTCGCGGCCCGTCGATCTGGGACACCTTCAGCCGTACGCCGGGCAAGGTCTACGCCGGCCACACCGGTGACGTGGCCTGCGACCACTACCACCGGTACCCGCAGGACGTGGCGCTGATGGCCGACCTCGGGCTGCAGGCGTACCGGTTCTCGATCGCCTGGCCCCGGATCCAGCCGGACGGCTCCGGCCCGGTCAACCCGCGCGGGCTCGACTTCTACGACCGGCTGGTGGACGAGCTGATCGGCCGGGGCATCGACCCGATCGTCACCCTCTACCACTGGGACCTCCCGCAGACCCTGGAGGACCGGGGCGGCTGGACCAACCGGGCGACCGCCGAACACTTCGCCGAGTACGCCACCGCCGTCTACGCCCGCCTCGGTGACCGGGTGAAGACCTGGACCACGCTGAACGAGCCCTGGTGCTCCGCGTACCTCGGTTACGGCAACGGCGTACACGCCCCCGGGCGGCAGGATCCGGCAGCCGCCTTCACCGCCGTACACCATCTGCTGCTGGCGCACGGCCTCGCCGGTCGGGCCCTGCGCGCGGCCGGTGCGCAGACCCTGGGGATCACCCTCAACCCGACCGAGGCGTACCCGGTCGACCCGACCAGGCCCGAGGACCAGGCGGCGGTACGGCTGGTCGACGGCCTGGCCAACCGGATCTTCCTGGACCCGATGCTGCGCGGGGAGTATCCGGCCGACGTGCTCGAACACGTGGCCCGGTTCACCAACCTCGACCACCTGCGCGACGGCGACGAGAAGATCATCAACGTCCCGATCGACCTGCTCGGCATCAACTACTACCAGCCGACCTACGTGACCGCCCGGGAGGGCGCGACCGGTGGCGGCGGCGCCTATCCGGGCACCGACGGGATCGAGTTCGTGGCGCCGGTCGGCCCGCTCACCGACATGGGCTGGATGATCGAGCCGCGTGGCCTGACCACCCTGCTGGTACGCATCTCGGAGAACTACCCGGGCGTCCCGATGGTCATCACCGAGAACGGCGCGGCCTTCCCGGACAAGTTCGACCGCGCCGACCCGGACGCCGACGGGCGGATTCCGGACGCCGACCGGGTGGACTACCTCGACGGGCACCTTCGGGCCGCACACGAGGCCATATCGCGGGGCGTGGACCTGCGCGGGTATCTCGTATGGTCATTGCTGGACAATTTCGAATGGGCCGAGGGCTACCGTAAGCGGTTCGGGATCGTCCACGTCGACTACCTGACCCAGCGGCGGGTGCTCAAGGACAGCGCGCGGTGGTACCGGGAGGTGATCCGCCGCAACGGCCTGTGACCGACACGCCGGTGGCAGTGCCACGGCGAGGAGACGAAGGAGCCGCATGACGATGGCGCGGGAGCGACCGACCCTGGAGGCGGTGGCACGGCGCGCCGGTGTCTCCCGAGCCACGGTGTCGCGGGTGGTCAACGGTTCGACCACGGTCGCCGAGCCGATCCGGGAAGCGGTCCGGCGGGCGGTCCAGGAACTGGGGTACGTGCCCAACCTGGCCGCCCGCAGTCTGGTCACCCAGCGGACCGACTCGATCGCGCTGATCCTGCCCGAGGCCGCCACCCGGGTCTTCTCCGACGACCACTTCTTCCCCGGCATCATCCGTGGGGTGAGCCAGGAGTTGGAGGCCGCCGACAAGCAGCTCGTGCTGATGCTGGCCGGCTCGACGGCCAGCCACGACCGGGTGGAGAGCTACGCCATGGGCCGGCACGTCGACGGGGTGCTCTTCGCCTCGCTGCACGGCGCCGACCCGCTCCCCAGCGCGCTGGCCCGGATGGGCATCCCGGTCGTCTGCGGCGGACGCCCGCTCGGACGGGCGTCCGTACCGGTGCCGTACGTCGACGTCGACCACATCGGCGGGGTGGCCCGTGCCGTACGGCACCTGCTCGACTCCGGTCGACGGCGGATCGCCACCATCGCCGGCCCACAGGACATGGTCGCCGGCATCGAACGGCTGGCCGGCTACCGGACCGAGTTGCAGGACTCCCGGCGTCGCTCGATCGTCGCGGTCGGCGACTTCACCCGGGAGTCCGGGGCGCTCGCCATGCGCCAACTGCTCGACGACGACCCGACCCTCGACGCGGTCTTCGTGGCCTCGGACCTGATGGCCCACGGCGCCCTCCGTACGCTGCGCGAGGCCGGTCGCCGGGTCCCCGACGACGTGGCGGTGATCGGATTCGACGACATCGAGTCGGCCCGTTACACCGATCCGCCACTGACCACGGTGCGTCAGCCAATCCTCCAGATCGGCCGGGAGATGACCCGGCAACTGCTCCGGCTCGCGGCCGGCGAGGAGGTCGAGCCGGCGGTGGTCCTCCCGACCGAACTGGTGCTGCGCGACTCCGCCTGACCGCGTCGGCTCAAGCAGTCGACCCGGCCCGCGTCGGTTGACTCAGCCGCCGTCCCGCACCCGTTCCGCGACGGCGAGGGTCCCGGCGTCGAAGAGCACCAGTTGGGCCTCGGCGACATGTGTCGGCCGAGCCGCCCCCAGGACGGTCAACGCCTGGCGTACCGCGTCCTCGATCGGCCAGCGGTAGACGCCGGATGAGATCAACGGGAAGGCGATCGACGTGGCACCGAGTTCGTCGGCGACCCGGAGGCTGTGGGAGTAGCAGTCCCGCAACAGCCCGGACCGGTCCTCGTCGGCCGACCAGACCGGGCCGACGGTATGCACCACCCAGCGGGCCGGCAGGTTGCCGGCGGTGGTGGCGACCGCCTGGCCGGTCGGCAGGCCCCGGCCGTACCGGGATGCCCGCAGGTCCCGACAGGCGTCCAGAATCGCCGGACCGCCGCGCCGGTGGATCGCCCCGTCGACCCCACCGCCGCCGAGCAGCGACGAGTTCGCCGCGTTGACGATGGCGTCCACCCGTACCGTGGTGATGTCCGCTTGGAGCAGCCTCGTCTCCACTATGCCCCCGTGCCGGGGGCCGGCTGCTCGATCCAGCGGCCGGGTTCGTCGATCGGCTGGCCGAGCGACCGCCGGGCGAGCAGGGCGGCGCCGGCCACCGCCGCCGGCATGACCAGGATCGCGCCAAGCGGGATCAGAAAACAGCAGAAGACGGCGACGCCGAAGCCGAGCGCGACCGGCCGGTGCTCGCGCAACACCCGACGCCGGTCCGCCAGGCGCAGCCCGCGCCGGTAGAAGGGGGCGCCCACCAGCTCCAGGGCGAGGAACCAGCCGCCGACCGCGGCGGCGATCACGGGTACGACGAACTGCCCGACCACCGGAATGAAACCGGCGAAGAAGAGCGGTACGCCGAGCAGCACGGAGCGGGTGACCAGCCGGAGCGAGTCGACCATGCTCCGCCGCAGGGACCGCAGCCAGTGCACCTCGATCTCGTTGGGCACCCCGCCGTACCGGGCCTCGACCCGGCCGGAGATCTCCTCGTAGAACGGGTCGCCGACGACCAGGGTCACCGCCGTGAAGGTGAGTACGCCGAGCACCGCGCCGAGGGCGAGGAACGCGAACGCGGCGAGCACCCGGATCAGGTCCCGACCCCATTGCACCCAGCCGTCGGCGAACGGGGTGACCAGGTCGGCGAGGTCGGTGACGAAGTAGATCAGCGTGGCGTAGCCGGCGAGGAAGAGGGCACCGGTGATCAGCGCCGGCAGGATGCCGAGCAACACCAGACGGGGATTCCGGGCGTACGTGCCGAGGCCGCGCAGGAGCAGCCCGACACCGGTGAAGAACTGCCCGGCCGCGCTGACAGCCGGGGCCGCGACCTTGGCTGCGCCCACGAGCCGGAAGCCTACTGGGTGACCCTGACGGCCGGCTCTGTTCCACCACCGCCCGTCGGCGGCCGGAGGCCGGCGGTGGACGGCAGTATGGACGGATGCGCGCTGCTCGGCTGATCTCACTGGTGCTGCTGTTGCAGAACCGGGAGACGATGACCGCCGCCGAACTCGCCCAGGAACTGGAGGTTTCCGAGCGGACGGTGTACCGGGACGTGGTGGCGCTCGGCGCGGCCGGGGTGCCGGTCTACGCCGACCGTGGACGGGCCGGTGGTTATCGGCTGCTCGGTGGTTACCGGACCAGGCTGACCGGGTTGAGTCGCGCCGAGGCCGACGCGCTCTTCCTCTCCGGCCTGCCCGGACCGGTCGACGAGATGGGGCTCGCCGAACCGGTCGCCGCCGCCCGGTTGAAGGTGCTGGCCGCGTTGCCTGCACCGCTGCGGGACGCGGCTCGACGCTCCGGGCAGCGGTTCCACCTGGACGTACCCGGCTGGTTCGGGGCCGCCGATCCGCCGCCGTTGCTCAGCGACCTGGCCACGGCGGTGTGGCGCGACCGGGTGGTGGAGCTGCGCTACCACCGGCGCGACCGGGAGGTGACCCGGATCGTGCAGCCGTACGGGCTGGTCCTCAAGGGCGGGGTCTGGTACCTCGTCGCACGGGTCGACGACGACCACCGCACCTACCGGGTGGACCGGGTGGTCGGGGTCGAGGTCACCACGACCGGCTTCGACCGGGACGGGGACTTCGACCTGGCCGGCTTCTGGTCGGCCCAGGTGACCGGGTTCATCGAGGCCATGCTTCCCGAGCGGATCACGGTACGGCTGAGCCCGGCCGGCCTCCGCGCGCTGCGGTACCTGACGGAACCACCGGCTGCGCGGGAGGCGCTCGCGGCGGCGGGCGAACCCGACGGGCAGGGCTGGGTGGTGACCCGGCTGCCCGTCGAGTCACTCGACGTCGGCTACAGCATGCTGCTCCGCTTCGGCCCGGAGATCGAGGTGCTCGACCCGCCGCCGCTGCGGGCCCGGCTCGCCGAGGCGGCGGCCCGGTCGGACGCGCTCTACCGGCCGTGACCCCTGTCGGCGCCTAGGCGCCGTGGCCCCCCGTCCACGGGGTACCGATCAGCGGTAGCCGGTGGCGTCGGCGGGCTTGCCCGGGTCCTGTACCTCGACGATGTAGCGCCAGGCGTCGGGCTGGCTGCCGTCGAGGTCGGTGAAGCCGTAGACCCGGGCGAGTTGGCCGCTGGAGAGCGACTGACCGGACCAGCGGGCCCGGTCCGGGTCGGCGGCGAGGGCGGCGACCGCACGGCCGACGTACGCGGGCGACTCCGAGACGACAAAGTGCGGTTCCCGCGCGGTCGCGTCCCGCCAGTTCTCCTCGGTGACGCCGTAGAAGTCGAGCATCATCTCCGAGCGTAGCCAGCCCGGCGTCAGCGCGACCGCGGTCGCGCCGTACGGGCGCAGTTCGTGGGCCTGGCTGAAGGCGAGTCGGTTGACCGCCGTCTTCGCCAGGTCGTAGAAGACCGTGGCGCGGTAGTTGTTCCCGTTGTACTCCGTGGTGCCGTCGCCGACCTCGACCACCAGGCCACCGGGCGAGCGGATCAGCAGCGGCAACGCGTAGTGGCTGGTGATCAGGTGGGTGTCGATCGCCAGGCGGAGCGTACGCAGCCCGTCGGCGAGTGAGTGCTGCCAGAGCGACTGGTCCCAACCGATCATCGGATCGGCGCCCCACACGTCGTTGACCAGTACGTCCAGCTTTCCCTGCTCCCGGTCGATCCGTTGGACCAGCGCCTCGACCCGCTCCGGCACCAGATGGTCGACCGGCACCGCGATGCCGACGCCGCCGGCCTCGTTGACGAGTTCCGCGGTCTCCTCGATGGTCTCGGGTCGGTCCAGTTCCGAGCGTTGCTCACGGGTGCTGCGACCGGTGGCGTAGACGGTGGCGCCGGCAGCGCCGAGCTGCACCGCGATCTGCCGGCCGGCTCCTCGGGTCGCCCCGGCGACCAGCGCGATCCTGCCGGTCAGTGGGCGTTCCGTTCGGTTCCTGTCGGGACTCATGTCGACGAGTTGGCTCATGTCGACGACGTTGTCAGCAAAACCTGACAACCGATGGCAACTTTTCCGGCCTCCCGAACAAAAACCCGTTCGGCCGAAGCAGCCGGTACGCGATCATCTCCGGTATGCGCCTGCTCCTCGCCGGGATCGTCGGCTCGACCGCGTACGGCCTGGCCCGCCCGGGGTCCGACGTGGACCGGCTCGGTCTATTCGCCGCGCCCACGGTCGCCTTCCACGGGCTGCACCCGCCGCAGGCGTCGATCGTGACCACGTCACCGGACCGGACCCTGCACGAGGCGGGCAAGTGGTGCCGGCTGGCACTGAGCGGCAACCCGACCGCGACCGAGTTGGTCTGGCTGCCCGACGAGTTGTACGAGACCCGGACCGACCTGGGCGACCGGCTGGTCGGCCTCCGTACGGCATTCCTGGCCGCTCCCCGGGTCCGGGCCGCCTACCTCGGTTACGCCGGCCAGCAGTTCCGCAAGCTCGAGTCGCGCGGCGACGGTACGTTCTCGGCCGACACCCGGCGACGGACCGCCAAACACGCCCGCCACCTGGCCCGCCTCGTCCACCAGGGCCGCGTGCTGTACGCGACCGGCCGGCTGCCGATCCGGCTCGACGACCCCCGGTCCTTCGTGGACTTCGGCGATCGGGTCGCCGCCGGGGAGGTGGACGAGGCACGTGCGCTGCTGGCCGAGGCCGAACGGGACTTCGACACCATCCGCAGCCCGTTGCCGGAACAGCCGGACGAGCCGGCCGTCGAGAGCTGGCTGCTCGACGTACGCGCGGCGAACCTGCCGCAGGACTAGCCGGTCACTCGACCAGGCGGACCCGTACCCGGCGGTTGGCCTTGCCCTTGCTCTCCACCTTGACCACCTGGACCTTGCCGATCTGGGCGGTCGAGGCGACGTGCGTGCCCCCGTCGGCCTGTACGTCCAGCCCGACGATGTCGACGATCCGGATCTCCTGCTCGTCGGCGGGGATCAGGTTGCTCTGGGTCCGGATGATGTCCGGCAGCGCCAGCGCCTGGTCGCGCGGCAGCACCTTCACCGCCACCGAGCGGTCGGCCGCCACCTCGACGTTGACCAGTTCCTCCAGCCGGGTCTTGAAGTCGGCCGGCACCTCGGGCAGGTTGAAATCCATCCGGGCCTCGCCCGGTTCCATGCTGTTGCCGGTGACGAGGGCACCGAAGTCCCGGAACACCACCCCGCAGAGCACGTGCAGCCCGGAGTGGGTGCGCATCAGCATGGTGCGCCGGGTCTCCTCAAGCGCGCCGGTGACGGCGGTGCCGACCGGTGGGACCGGATCGCCCTCGGCCGGGATCAGGTAGAGGTCGTCGCCCTTGTGGGTGCCGACGATACGGGTCTGCGTGCCCTGCCAGAGCAGCACACCGTGGTCCGGCGGCTGGCCGCCGCCACCCGGGTAGAACGCCGAACGGTCCAGCACGATCCCCCGGTCCGGGTCGACGTGCACCACCGTGCACGTCCACTCCCGCAGGGTCGGGTCAGCGAGGTCGAGCCGAACCGTGTGGCCATGTTGAGTAACACCCATGCCCAGGCAGGTTACTCGTCCGGCCGGTCCCGCTCGTCGAACCCGCCTGGCTGTTCTCGTCGAACCCGGCTAGCTGTTGAGGAACTGGGACACGCGGGCGCGCAGATCCGCCCGGTGGGTCCAGAGCACGCCAGGACGGTCGTAGACCTGGAGTGTGGCGTCGGGCAGGGCGGCGGCGAGTTGCTCGGCGACGGCGAGCGGGTGCAGGTCGTCCCCGGCGCAGCCGATCACCAACGAACGGGCGGTGACCGCGCCGAGCGACGCGGCGTCCGAGACCGCAACCTCGTCCGGCAGGCTGGCCAGCCCCGCCGCCAACCCGTCCCGCATCAACTGGTCGATCCGTTGGCGCAGGTACGCCCAACCGGCCGGGGTGTTCCGCACCGCGGGCGGCAGTTCGGCGGCGGCGGCCTCGGCGACCGTACCGGCCTCACCGCTCTCGACCGCCTCCAGCAACGCGGTCAGCCGCTCCCGGGCCGCCGCCGGCCGAGGTTGGTCGAGCACCGCCGGCAGGAAGAAGACCGCCCGGTCGAACCGTTCCGGGCTCTCGGAGAGCAACCGGGTCAGCGCACCGGCGCCGAGACTGACACCGACCGCGCGGGTGGCCCGGCTCAGGTCGGCGATCGCCCGCAGGTCCCGGGCGAGGTCCGCGTAGCTCCACCTGCCGTCCGGCGCGTCCGACCGGCCGTGGCCACGGAACTGGAAGAAGACCCGGCGCCCACTGACCGCGCTGCCCAGTGGCCGGGTGACCGCGATGCCGCCGCCGAGCCCGTGCGCGAAGACGGTCACCGGGTCGCCGGCACCGGTGATCAACCGCTCCAGCCGTACGCCGTGCGGGGTGGTGACGAGTTCGGTCTCCGGCTCGGGCAGGGCGGGACGCCCGGTTCGAGGTGCACTCGGACCGGGTCCGTACGTCCGTGGCCCGCCGTCAGGAGGTGGAGGCCAGCGGAAATCTCTCACCAGAAGCCTTTGCCGTCGGTGAGGTCACGCAGGCCGGGCCGCACGTCGAGCAGGTAGATCAGGGCGGCCGCGATGCCGATCAGACCGAAGATGGTGATGACACCGCCGAGCAGCAGGGTCATGACCATGCAGACGGCGAGGATGGCGATCCAGCCCCCCTTGGGCAGGGTGCCGATCGCCGGGAACGCGTCCGACCTTTGTGTGATCGCGTGCACCAGGGCCACCCCCTCGATGATGAGGGCGAGGATGCGGAGCGCCAGCTCAATGACGTACCGGACATCGGCGTAGAAGATCGGCGCGGCAGTATCCATGCCGTGAAGCTTATGTCGACAACCCCGGGTACGGGCTACTTGCCGTACCCGGGGTTGTCCGGCCGCGTCTACTTCTCGTCGCTGGCCGGGGTGCGCTTCGCCGACCGGGCCACGCCGGTCTTCGTGGCGGCGGCCTTGGTGGCCGGCGCCTTGGCGGCGGTGGCCTTGGTCGTCGTCCGGGCCGGGGTACGGGTGGCCTTGGTCGCCACGGCCTTGGCCACGGTCTCCTTCGTCGCCAGCGCCTCCGGGGTGACGGTCACCTCAGCCGGGGCCTTGGGCGCGTCGGCGCCGGCGGCCTGTGCCGGTACAGCGGGGGCCGGTGCCGGCGCCTCGGCCGGGGTGCCGACCGAGGCGACCACCCGTTCACCCCGGGCCACCATGGCACCGTAGGCGGCGACGGCCCGCTCGGAGGCGCTGTGCGCACCGGAGACCACGACCGCGGCGTTGCGGATCGCGGCCGTACGCAGCCGGCTGACGTCCAGCTCCGCGCCGACCGTGCGGCCCCGCAGGCTGGTCGCGGTGGTGTTCGCGGTACGCAGCGCCTCGGCAGCCCGCTCGCGCAGCTCGGCGGCACCGACCGTGGCCTTCTCGCGCAGCTCGGTCGTGTTGATGGCAACGGCCTTCTCGCGCAGTTCGGCAGTGCTGGTCGCGGCCTTCTCGGTCAGCTCGGTGACGACGGCGGGGAGCTTGCGCAGCTGCTCCAGGGCGAGGTCGCCGATGCCGGCGGCGGCGTAGAGAGGGGTGGGGATACGAGGGGTCCGGGGGTCGGTCATGACTGCTCCTCCTCGACCGCTGGCGCGGTCTTCCGGACCGCCTTGCGGGCGGTCCGCTTGGCGGGTTGGGGGGCGTTCGGCGATGGCGCGGTGCCCGACTCGGTTCGCGCCACCGACTCGAGTGCGTCGTCGATCGCCGTACTGCCGCCGTCGGCCGGTCCGGTGGTGGTGCTGGTCGGCGCGGTCGGCGGTGTGCTGGTGGCGGTCGTGGTCTCCGCCGGCGTGCTGGTCTCGGACTCCGCCGGCGTGCTGGTCTCGGCGAGGCGCGCGTTCTCCCGCCGGAACGTCTCGTAGATCTGGCTCAGCGACTGCTTCTGCGGCATGGTCAGGTCGGGGTCGGCCGCGATCGAGGCGAGCACCCCGTGCCCCTCCTTGTCGTCGAGCAGGCCGGCCCGCAGGTACATGACCGGCGTCGACACCCGTAGGGCGCTGGCGAGTTGCTGGAGAACCTCCGCACTCGGCTTGCGCAGTCCACGCTCGATCTGGCTCAGGTAGGGGTTGCTCACCCCGGCCTGGTCGGCGAGCTGCCGCAGCGAGATCTTCGCGTTGCGGCGCAGGTCGCGGATGAACCCACCGACGTCGCGGGGCAGGTCCTTGGGGTTCGCCATGTCCTCGACGGTAGTTCGCGGCGCTAGCTGTTGCAAGCAAAACGCTAGCCACAGTTAGCGAGGTCTCATCCCGAACCACTTTGCGCCACAGGGGGCGAAGTGCGTAGCTTCCCCTGGTGTCGATGATCGAATTGAATGGGACCACGCTGGCCTACGACGACCTGGGTGACGGAAGCAGCGTCGTACTGCTGCACGCCGGCATCGCCGACCGCCGCATGTGGCGGCACCAGGTCGCCGTCCTCGCCCAACGTCACCGGGTACTCAGCCTGGACCTGCGCGGGTACGGCGACTCCGAACTGTCCGAGCAGTCCTTCGCCCACCACGACGACGTGGTCGGTCTGCTCGACGCACTGGGCATCGAACGGGCCGCCCTGGTCGGTTGCTCGTTCGGTGGCGCGGTGGCGATCGACACCACGCTCGCCCACCCGGACCGGGTCACCGCGCTCGCCCTCTTCGGCTCGGCGGTCTCCGGCTACCAGTGGTCCGACGAGGCCAACGAACTCTGGGAAAACCTGATCGGCGAGGTCGACGACGGGGACTTCGACGCGGCCGCCGCGGCCGAGGTGCGGTTCTGGGTGGTGGGCCCGGGTCGGCAGCCAGCCGATGTGGACCCCGCACTGCGCGAGCTCGCCCAGGAGATGGACCGTCGTGCGCTCGCCGCCGAGGCGGCGCTCGGCAACGTCGAGGTACGCGAACTCGACCCGCCCGCGATCGAACGGCTCGCCGACATCAAGGTGCCGGTGCTGGTCGGGGCGGGTGCGGCCGACGTACCGGACATCTCCCGACTGGCCGACACGATCGCCGCCCAGGTGCCGGGGGCGGTCCGGCTGCCGGACGTACCCGACGCCGGCCACCTGCTCCCCCTGGAACGCCCCACCCCGGTCAACGACGCCCTGCTGAACTTCCTCCCCTAACAACGCGTAAGGAAGGGCCCCTTATTAACGCATAGCGTTAATAAGGGGCCCTTCCTTACGCTCAGAGGGGGCGGATGGCGCCGACCGGGACGCCGCCGCCGAACAGCGGCACATCGGCCAGCTCGTCCAGCACGGGTGCGGCCACACCCAGCTTGCGCAGCGCCGTGACCAGCACCGGCATCCGGGCTCGGGCGGCCCCGTCGTCGATCTTGAGCGCCACCGCGCCGACCCCGGGCAGGGCGGCCACCAGTACGCCCTCCGCCCCGACCTTGGAGAGCAATCCGGGCACCCCGGTCATCAGCAGGTTGTCCTCGGCCCCGGTGCCGGAGACCAGGTCCGGGTGGGCCCGCATCGCGTCGGCGACGGTCCGCTCGACCGAACCCGGCGCCCCCGAGACCAGGCGCAGGAACCCGCTAGCAAGCCCGGTCAGCGAGACCGCGAGCACCGGGGCGCCACAGCCGTCGACCCCGGTCGCCGCCACCTGCTCACCGGTGAAGTCCTCGATCGCCGTACGCAGCCGCTGCTGCAACGGGTGCTCGGGCCGCCAGTACCCGTCCACCGGCCAGCCGGCGGCGAGACAGGTCAGCAGCATCCCGGTGTGCTTGCCGGAGCAGTTCATCAGGATCCGGGCCGGTCCGCCACCAGCCCGGTAGACCTCCGCCCGCGCCGCCTCGCTCACCGGCAGGTCGGGTGGGCAGCGCAGAGCCGATGCGGTCAGGCCACCGCTGCGCAACATGGCCTCGACTCTGGCCACGTGGAAATCCTCGCCGTAGTGGCTGCCGCAGACCAGTGCCAGGTCGGCCGCGTCGACCAGCCGCAGACCGGAACGAAGCATCCCGATCGCCTGCATCGGCTTGCTGGACGAACGCGGAAAGATCGGCGAACGTACGTCGCCCACCGAGGAGACAACCGCACCGTCCGCGCCGAGGAGCACCACCGAACCCCGGTGGGTTCCCTCGACGAAACCGGACCGGACCACCTCGGCGAGCGGCTCGCCGCCCGCGTAGCTCTGTGCCATGATCCCAGAACTTAGCGAGTGGCCCGACCGCCGCCTTAAGGAGCCCTCAGGAACGAGGCGGAAGCCTCAGCAGCTCACGGACGTCCGCACTGGTCATCGGGGGCCGCTGGGCGAGTTGGGCGAAGCCGACGGCACGCGCCACCAGTTGCATGTTCGACTCCACCGGCCGGCCCTTGGCGTACGTGACGGTGTCCTCCATGCCGACCCGGAGGTGGCCACCGGCGGAGAGGGAGGCGAGCAGCACCGGGATGGTGCTGCGCCCGATGCCGGTGGCGGAGAACGTGGTCCCCTCCGGCAGGTCACGCAGCGACTGACGACACGCGACCAACGCCTCGGTGGTGCCCGGCATACCGCCCGGCACCCCCATCACGAAATCGACGTGCACGTGACCGCCGGCGGGCAGGCCGTGCTTGTCGAGCAGCCGGCGCAGGGTGGTGAGCTGACCCAGGTCGAAGATCTCGTACTCGGGGGCGATGCCGCGCTCCTGCATCCGGGTGTGCAGTTCGACGATGAACTCCCACCGGTTCAGGAACACGTCGTCGCCGAAGTTGACCGTCCCCATGGTGCAGGAGGCCATCTCGGGACCGGCGTCGAGCACGGCCAGCCGCTCCGCCTCCGGGTCGGTGACCGCCCCGCCGGTGGAAAGCTGCACGATCAGGTCGGTGTTCTCCCGTAGCGCGGCGACGGTCTCGCGCAGCCGCCCCTGGTCGAGCGTCGGCCGGGCCTGATCGTCACGGATGTGTACGTGGATCACGGCCGCGCCGAGCGCCTCGCACTCCTTCGCGGTCCGTACCAGCTCGTCCAGGGTCACCGGCAGTGCCGGGACCTCGGCCTTGGTCGATTCCGCCCCGGTCGGGGCCACCGTGATCAACGTCCCTGTTGTCATGCCGGCGATCCTAACCAGGCCACCCGTTACCTCCGCCACACCAACCGTGCGCCGCCCGTCGACGCGCGGGTGACGCGGATCGGGCTCAGGAGGGGTCGATCGCGGCGGCCACCCCGTCGACCACCAACTGGGCGTCGTCGGGCACGTTGCGCTTGAGCACCGCCAACGCGACCGGGCCCAGTTCGAAGTGGCGGACGGCCGTACCGACAAAACCGACCGCCCGGTCGCCGTTGGTCACCGGGGCGCCGACCGCCGGAAGCTGGTCGGAACCGAGCCCGTCCAGGTGCAGCAGCACCAGCCGGCGCGGCGGCCGACCCAGGTTGTGCACCCGGGCCACCGTCTCCTGCCCCCGGTAGCAGCCCTTGTCCAGGTGTACGGCCGGGGCGATCAGGTCCACCTCCGCCGGAATGGTGCGGTGGTCGGTCTCGAAACCGACCCGGGGCAGTCGGGCGGCGACCCGCACCGCCTCGTACGCCCAGAGCCCGGCCAACGGCACCCCGGCGCCGGTCAGCTCAGCCACCACCCGGTCCAGTTCGGCGCGGGGCACCAGCAGGTCGACACCGAGCTCCACCCGGCGGGCCCAGCCGCCGCCCGGCAACGGGCGTACGTCGTACCGCGTGGTCGGTCGGGGCGGCAGGTCCCCGCCGGCGAACTTCGGACCCGGCACCGGCAGCGCGTCCGGCACGTCGAGCCCGCTGACGCCGAGCGTGCCGACCGCCTCGGCGGCACGCGGGCCGACCAGGGAGAGCACCGCCCAGTCGGCGGTCGCGTCCCGCGGATCGACCTGGGTGAAGAAGCGCATCTTCTCCAGGTACGTGAGCAGACCGGCGGTGTCCCGGGGCTCGGTGTCGAGCCAGGTGGTCTCGCCGTCCTCGGCGACCATCGCGTGCTGCTCGATGTGTCCGTGCGGTGAGAGGACCAGCAGTTCGCTGCCCTGCCCCGCGCGGAGGTCGGCCAGGTGCTGGGTGGTCAGGGTGTGCAGCCAACCGACCCGCTCGACCCCGGGGACCGCGATCACACCCCGGTGGGAGCGGTCGACCAGGCCCACCTCGCTGGCGAGATTCCGCTGTTCCCGCATCGGGTCGCCGTAGTGTGCGGCAACGCCCCGCACGCCGGCCGCCGCGTGTTCCGGCGTCGGCTGGTCCGGCGTCTGCTCGTCCAGCACCTCGACGGCCACCGCACCCGCGATGTCGATCATTTGCCACCCCGCAGTCGACTAGTCCTGCTGTTCCCCGCACTTCCGGCAGAGACCGAAGAGTGCCACGTGCCCGACGTCGACCACGAATCCCCGTTCGTTGGCCAACTGGTCGGCGAGCGGCCCGAGCATCTCCGGGTCGATCTCGTCCACCTCGCCGCAGGACCGGCACACCAGATGGACGTGCTGGTCCGCGCCGGCCGCGTGGTAGGTCGGGGAACCGTGCGACAGGTGCGTATGGGTAACGAGTCCGAGCCGCTCCAACAATTCCAGGGTGCGGTAGATAGTGGTGATGTTCACTCCGGCGGCGATCCCCCGGACGGCCGTGTGCACCTGTTCCGGGGTGGCGTGCCCCAGTTCGAGGACGGCCTCGAGAATCAGTTGCCGCTGCGCCGTCAGGCGCAGCCCGCGGGAGCGCAACATTTCGGCCAGCGATGATTCCGACACTCGCCGATCATAGTTCCCCCGGGTGGGCTCGCCCGACCATGGCAATCACGGCGAGCGGCTCCCCCGCCCCCTGGACACCGTTACGCTCTGAACTCGTGTCCGGACGCCCGATCGTCGCCGTGCTGGGCCGGGGCGTGGTCCCGGCCGACGAACCGGTCGTGCGCGCCGACGACCGGGGGGTGCTGCACGGTGACGGCCTCTTCGAGACCATGCACGTACGCGGCGGTCGGCCGTGGCTGCGCAACGAACACCTGACCCGGCTGGCCAACGCCGCCGTCGCCGTCGACCTGCTGCTGCCCGACGCCACCGAGCTCGCCGTACTGCTGGAGGAGGTCTGCGCGCACTGGCCGGCGCAGGTTGAGGGGGCACTGCGGCTGGTCTGCACCCGTGGGCCGGAGGAGGGCGGTCCGGCCACCGTCTTCGCCACCCTGTCCGAGGTCGCACCCGCGCTTCGGCTGGCCCGGACCGCCGGCGTCACCGTCGCCACGCTGCCGCTCGGCGTACCGGCCGGGGCCCGCGCCGGGCTGCCCTGGCTGCTCGCCGGGGTCAAGTCCACCTCGTACGGGGTGAGCCTGGCGGCCCGCCGCTGGGCCGCCGCGAACGGGGTCGACGACGTGCTCTGGACCTCGACCGACGGTTACGCCCTGGAGGGGCCGTCGGCCAACCTGGTCTGGTTGGCCGGCGACACGCTCTGTACGGTGCCGGCCGCGAGTACCGGCATCCTGCCCGGCTTGACCGCCAGGTGGCTGCTCGCGCACGCCGATTCGCTCGGCTGGTCGGCCGAGGAACGCCTGGTCACCCCGGCGGAGCTACGTGAGGCGGCGTGCGGCGGCGCCTGGTTCACCTCGTCCGTACGCGGGCTGGCTGAGGTGCGGTCGCTGGACGGCATGCCGCTGCCGCCCAGCCCACACACCCGTAACCTGCTCGATCTGCTGGGTTTCCCGGCGGCCTGACCGTCCGGCGTAACGGTCCGGTCCTGCCCGTGTTGCCTAGCCGCCGACCCGGATGAGTCGGGCGGAGAGGTGGGGCACCAGGGGCTGGCCGACGGCGGCCATCTCCTGGGCGTAGAGCAGGGCGCCCTCGACGATGCCGAAGAGCCGGTGACCGGCGGTGACCTCTTTCGCCGTGGAGGTACGCACCACCGCGTCGGTGACCAGTTCGAGCCGGGTGCCGGTGACCTTGCCGACGTGCAGCTCCATGATCCCGGTCGGGGTGGTCAGCAGCGCCTCGATCTCGTCGGTCGCCCGCTCGCCGTCCATCACCGGCCGCCACCAGCCCACCTCACGGCCGGCCGGCCGGATCGGTCGGCTCTCCTCGTCGAGCAGCCAGGCCCTCGACTCGTAGCTGAGGAACGGCCGCCCGTCGTGGCTGATCTTGATTTCCTGGGCGTAGTCGAAATCGTCGACCGTGGGGTAACCGCCGCGTCCGCGTCCGCGCCAGAGTCCGACGTACGGGAGCAGGCCGAGCAGGGCCGGATGGAGGTCCGGACCGACCCGCAGGTCGTACGTCTCCTCGAACGGGTACGGCTCCACCGGTGGCGCGTTCAGCCACGGCGGTGGTGCCATCGGATTGTCCGGGGACGTACTCTCCGCGTTCACCAGCGTCCTCTCGAAATTCGTACCGCCAGGTAGACCAGGCCACCGGCGAGCAGGCCGAAGCCCGCGACCAGCAGGCTTACGAACCCAATCTCGGTAACCATGACAAGGTCATCCTATGCTGGCCGGTATGACACGCACTCTGGTCGTCAAGGCCACCGCCGGCTCCGATTCGCCGGAACGGTGCGCCCAGGCGTTCACCGTGGCCGCGACGGCTGTCGCGGCGGGAGTGGACGTGTCGCTCTGGCTCATCGGCGAGTCGAGCTGGTTCGCCCTCCCCGGACGGGCCGCCGAGTTCGAGTTGCCGCACTCCGCGCCGTTGGCCGAACTGCTGCACGTGATCCTGACCAGCGGCCGGGTCACCGTCTGCAGCCAGTGCGCGGCCCGGCGGGAGATCGGCGAGGCGGACGTGCTGCCCGGCGTACGGATCGCCGGGGCGGCGGCCTTCGTCGAGGAGGCGATGGCCGACGGCGCCCAGGCGCTGGTCTACTGACCCGCCGCCGCGACCGGCCCGGTCCGTCAACTCGTACCGCCCCACCGGACCAGGTCCCGCCGCATCGCGGTACGCGGCCAGCGGTCCAGCCCGAGTGCTGTCTCCCGGTCCCGGATCGCCCGTAGGCCCGGTGTCAGTTCGTCGTCGGTGAGGATCCGGAAGCCGCACCGTTCGTAGTAGGGCGCGTTCCACGGCACCTCGACGAAGGTGGTGAGGGTCAGCGCCGGCATGCCCCGCCTGGTCGCCTCGCCCGCGAGATGCTCCAGCAGCCGCCGGCCCAGGCCCCGTCGGGCGTGCTCCGGGTGCACCGAGATCTGTTCGACGTGCAGGTTCCCGTCGACCTCCTCGACCAGCGCGTACGCGATCGGTCGATCGGTCTGGTCGGCCGTGACCCAGGCCCGACCGTCCTGCTGGTACGGGGTGAGTTCGGCCGGTGCGGGCAGGTCGTTCTCGGCGATCTCCGCCATGTCGAGGTCGTGGAAGACCCGGCCGGCGGCGTACTCGATCTCCAACAGCAGGGGCAGTTCGGCGAGGCGGGCCGTACGGATGCGCATCAGCTCATTCTGCTGGCCTCGCGGCGACCGCGGCCTCCCGCACCAGGGCGAGGACGGCCGGCAGCAGCGCCTCGCTGGCGCCGATGGTCGCGCCCGAGTCGGCGGTGTGCGGGCTGCCGTCCAGGTCGGCGAGCCGGGCGCCGGCCTCCGCGGCGATGATCACCCCTGCACTGGTGTCCCAGGGCTTGTTGCTGAGCATGACGAAGGCGTCGAGCCGCCCATGGGCGAGCCAGGCCAGGTCGATCGCGGCGGAGCCGAACATCCGTACGCGTTGGGCCCGCTCGGCGAAGGCGGCGGTGATCGCGAGCCGGTGCGCGTTCCTGCCGGTGGCGTCCTCGCCGACCGCGAAGTCCCCGAGCGCGACCAGCGCCTCGCCCAGGTCACCGGTGCGACTGGCGTGGATCCGCTCGCCGTCGCAGAACGCGCCCTGCCCGAGCGCGGCCGAGTAGCGGTTGCCGAGGAACGGCAGGTCGATCACCCCGAGCACGGACCGCTGGCGCGCGATCAACCCGAGCGAGACGGCGCAGAGCGGTGACCCGTGTACGAAGTTGACCGTGCCGTCGACCGGGTCGAGTGACCAGGTGAGTTCCTCACCCGCACCACTGGTTCCTTCCTCCTCGCCGAGGAAGCCGACCTGCGGCGTACGTTCGGCCAGGAAGGCGCGGAGTGTCCGCTCGATGGCGAAGTCGACCTCGGAGGCCATGTCCCGGTCGCCCTTGCCGGTCAGCACACCGGGCCGGAGCGTACGCATCATGTCCCGGGCCAGGTCGACCGCCTCGTGCGCCACCGTGAGCAGAGCGCCGTACTCCGTCATGCCCCACCCCTCTCACCAGCCTGCGGTCCCTCGAATGATCACACCACCTCGCCGCCGACCGACCCGCCTCCACCCTGTTGATCATGAAGTTGGCACCCACAGGTGGCCCGAACATCCGCGCCAACTTCATGATCAACTACGAAGGGGTGGGCGGTCAGGGGCAGGGGGTCGTGGTGGAGACGCGGGTGCCGGTCTCGGTCAACGTCACCACCACGCTCAGCGAAGCGGTGCGGTAGGCGTAGAGGTCGGGTTCGTCGGTGACGACGGTCGAAGCGGGGCCGGCGACCGGGCGCAGGGTGGTGCCGAGCGGGGCGGTCGGGGTGCCGGGGACGGTCACCCGGGTGGTGCTGGCGTGGCCGCCGGACGGGCAGTAGAGCGTGGGCCTGTCGTCGGCGAACTCGGGTGCCGGCAGGCCGAGCGCGGTGAGCACCCGGACGGCCTCGTCGTCGAGCACGATGCCCATGAGGGTGTCGACGAACTGGGTGTCGCTGCCGGGCCGGCAGCCGGTTTCGGCGGTGAGTTCGATGACGCCGGGATCGGTGACGCCGCCGGAGATGAGGACGAACTCGCCACCGTCGGCGCGCAGCGTGTGCGTGCCGCTCTCCGGGCGGTGCCGTACCCGGGCGTGATATTCGGCCGGCAGCCGCTCGGCGATGCGGTCGAGCAGGGCCGGCGCGTCGGCTTCGGCCGTACGCAGAGTGAGGGTGCCGACCAGGTTGAACCCGTCGCGCATCGGGCTGATCCGGCAGCCCGGCTCCAGCTTCTGCCCGCCGATCTCGGCTACCGCATCCGGTCCGGCCCCGCTGAGCAGCCGGCCGAGGGCCCGGTTCACCACCGGCATGGCCGCGACCACGTCGCGCTGCTCCGGCACGGTGGGTGCGTCGGTCCGGACCGAGACATAGGCGACGAGCAGCAACAACACCGCCCAACCGGCTACACCGACGAGCAGCCAGCGCCGCCGCTTGCGGGCCGGCGGCTCCTGGGCGGTTCGGCTGGCCGGCGTCGAAGGCGGGGCCGCGTCTGTCGTCACGACCGCCATCGTGACACGGAAGCACAGGTCAAAGTACGGCCGCCAACCGGTCAGAGTGCGGGCAGCAGGCGGTAGCCGACCCCGCGTACGGTCTGCACCTGCGGACCGCCCTCGATTCCACGCAGCTTGCGGCGCAGTCGTTTGATCGCGGAGTGCAGGATGGCCGTGTCCCCGAGGTAGGCCCCGCCCCAGACGGAGTCGAAGAGCCGCTCGTAGGTCCAGACCATCAGCGGCGGACCGACCAGCCGGGCGAGCAGTTCCCGCTCCAGTCGGGTCAGCGCCAGCGGTTCACCGCGCCAGGTGACGAGGTGACCACCGGGGTCGACGACGAGTTCGCCGATGCGCACCGGCATCGACGACGGCAGCGGCGGCGGCGGCGACCCGGCATTCTCCGGTGGGAACAGCGTCGCCCGGAGTTCCGCCAGGTCAGCCACGATCAGTACGCGGCCGAAGTCGTCGAGCCGACGCAGTACTCTTGCCCGTACGGCCGCATCCGTGGACACACACACCACGAGTGGCACCTCGGTCTCAGTCAACCCGATCCTCCCCGTACATCGGCTCGCACCAGCCAACGCGGTCGTCGCAACGGAGTCAACGGGGTGTGGGCGCCCTCCCCCATTCAATGGGCACCCTCCCAGAAACGTCAAGATGCCTACCTTCAGGCTGAATACTGCCTGAATACTGCCTAGCTTTAGTCTTGATCATGGTCAAAACGCCCCTGACCATGTCTTCTGGGCAGGTGCGGAGCCGCTCTCCAAATTCGACAGACCCCGCACCAGCCGGCGGCGCCGGACATCCCGGAGCAGCGTGATCGACGCTCCGGGTGACCCGTGGCGTCGCGAAGGTGGAGGAACGATGACACACCGACTGGGACGCCGAGGGGCGAGCCGGTCCAGACTCTGGCGAACACTCGCACTGGTCTCGACCGTTGTCCTCGGCGTGACGGCACAGCCGGCGATGGCGGCCGCAGCCGCTCCGACCGCTCCGGTCAGCCCCCAGGTGATGACCGAACTGACCACGACGGGCAGCAGCAGCTTCGTCGTCTACCTGCGGGAACGCGCGCAGTTGGGCAACGCGGCGAAGGTACGGGACGCGGACGCCCGCGCCAGCCAGGTCTACCAGCAGCTCACCGGGACCGCCGCCCGTACCCAGCGCGGACTGCTCGCCGAGCTGACCAAGCGCAAGGCCCGGTACGAGTCGTTCTGGATCGCCAACGCGATCCGGGTCAAGGGCGACAAGGCGCTGGTCGACGCGATCGCGGCCCGACCCGAGGTGGAACGGATCGAGCCGGCGCGCACGTACGAACTGATCGAGCCGACGTCGAGCAGGGCCGCCCCGCAGGACGCGATCGGCGTGGCGTGGGGCCTCACCAACATCGGCGCGCCCCGGGTCTGGTCCGAGTACGCCGACCGGGGCGAGGGCGTCGTCATCGCCAACATCGACTCTGGCGTGCAGTTCGACCACCCGGCGCTGGTCAACTCGTACCGGGGCAACCTCGGCGACGGCACCTTCGACCACAACTACAACTGGTTCGACCCGGCCGGTGTCTGCGTCGAGCAGGCGCCCTGCGACAACAACGGGCACGGCAGTCACACCATGGGCACGATGGTGGGCGACGACGGTGCCGGCAACCAGGTCGGCGTCGCCCCCGGTGCAAAGTGGATGGCGGCCAAGGGCTGCGAGAGCAGCAGCTGCTCGGACGAGTCGCTGATGGCCGCCGGCCAGTGGATTCTCGCCCCGACCGACCTGAACGGCGAAAACCCCCGGCCGGACCTGCGCCCCGACATCGTGAACAACTCCTGGGGTGGTGGCCAGAACGACCTCTGGTACCAGCAGACCGTCACCGCCTGGCGGGCCGCCGGCATCTTCCCCACCTTCGCCGCCGGCAACGAGGGCGAACTGGGCTGCAACACGGCGAGCTCCCCCGGCGACAACCCCGGGGCGTACGCCGTCGGCGCCTACGACGTCGACAACAACATCGCCGAGTTCTCCAGCCGTGGACCGTCCCTGGTGACCGGCGAGCCGAACCCGAACATCGCGGCCCCCGGCGTCGACATCGTCTCCACCCTCCCCACCAACGGGTACGGGGTCATCAGCGGCACCTCGATGGCCGCACCGCACCTCTCCGGCGCCGTGGCGCTGGTCTGGTCGGCGGCACCGGTGCTGCGCGGCGACATCGCCGGTACGGAGAAGCTGCTCGACGAGACCGCGACCGACGTCGAATCGCTCAGCTGCGGCGGAACCGCGGCCGACAACAACAACTTCGGCGAGGGCAGGCTCGACGTGTTCAAGGCGGTCGAGACCGCGCCACGCGGCCCGGCTACCAAGATCACCGGTACGGTCAGCGACGCCGGCACCGGCGCCCCGATCGCCGGCGCCTCGGTCCGTGTGGATGGCCGCACCGCTCTCACCGACCAGGTCGGCCACTACACCCTGCCGGTCGTCACCGGAACGTACCCGGTGGCCGTCGAGGCGTACGGCTTCGCCGGCAGGAGCGCGACGGTGGTCGCCACCGGAACCACGGTGACCCAGGACTTCGCGTTGTCCGCGCGGCCCATGGTGACCCTCTCCGGGAAGGTCACCGACGGCTCCGGCCAGGGCTGGCCGCTCTACGCGCGGGTCGAGGTCGCCGGTCGTCCCGGCGGGCCGGTCTTCACCGACCCGGCCAGCGGTCGTTACTCGGTCAGCGTGCCGAGCGGCGGAACGCACCGGCTCACCACAACCGCCGTCTCCAGCGGCTACCGGAGCGTCTCCACCGAGGTCACCGTGGCGAACCGGGCCAAGACGGCGAACATCGCGCTTCCGGCCACGGTCTCCTGCGACCTGCCCGGTTACACCGCCGGCGTCGGCCGGACCGTGCTCTCGGAGGGCTTCGACGGCACCGGCACCCCGGCCGGCTGGTCGGTGGTCAACCGGGCCGACACCGGCTGGGCGTTCGACAATCCGCGCAACCGGCAGAACCTGACCGGCGGCACCGGCGGCTTCGCGAACGCCGACAGCGACGGCTACGGCTTCGGGCACACGCAGGACAGCGACCTGGTCAGCCCGATCCTCGACCTCAGCACGGTCAACGCGCCCGTCCTCCGCTTCGCCAGCGACCTGTACGTGGCCGGCAACGGCGACGCGGCCAGCATCGACGTCTCGACCAACGGTGGCGCCAACTGGGTCGGCGTCGCGATGCAGCAGGTCTCCCGGCGCGGCCCGGCGGCCGAGGAGGTACCCCTGCCCGGCCTCGCCAACCAGGCGAACGCGCAGATCCGGTTCCGCTACCGGGGCGACTACTCCTGGTGGTGGCAACTCGACAACATCCAGGTGGTCGATCGCAGCTGCACCCCTGTTCCGGGTGGTCTGGTCACCGGTTTCACGTCCGACGCCAACACCGGCGCCGGGGTGAACGGGGTCACGGTCAGCAGCCCGGACCGGCCGGCCGAGCGGGCCGTCTCGGTCGCCACCCCGGAGGACCGCAGCGCTCCGGACGGGTTCTACTCGTTCTTCTCCACGCTGGTCGACGGCAAGCACTCGTTCGTCGCGAGCGCAGCGCCGTACCAGGACCGGGCGAAGACCAGCACGATCACCGACGGCGGTGCGCGTCGGGTCGACTTCGACCTGAAGATCGGCCGGATCGCGCTCAACACCGCCGAGATCAAGAGCACCCAGCCGTACGGCAGCGGCCGTAACGCCGAGGTCACGGTCACCAACACCGGCAGCGCCCCGATCAGCGTCGAGGTGTTGGAACGCGACGGCGGCTTCGCCGCACTCGCCACCGGCAAGGGTGCCCCGCTCACCGAGTATTCGGTGCCGAAGGTCAGCGCCGGCATGTCGTTCGGCACCGCGAAGCCGTCGACGTCGGCGGGTCGTACCGGGGTGGTGACGCCCTTGGACGACTCCTGGAGCCGGATCGCGGACCTGCCCGCGCCGGTGTACGACAACTCGGCGGCCCTGCTGGGCGGCAAGGTCTACTCGGTCGGCGGCGGAACGACGGACCGGGAGGAGAAGCGGGAAGCGTACGTCTACGACCCGGCCACCGACGCCTGGCAGACCCTGCCCGACATGCCGCACAGCCGGTACAAGCCGGCCACCGCGGCGGTGAACGGCAAGCTGTACGTGTTCGGTGGCTGGACCACCGAGGGCGAGACGGAGACCGCGGTCGACGTCTTCGACCCGGCCACCGGCGCCTGGCAGACACTGCCCGGGGTAACCAACCCGGCAGCGCGGGCGGCGGGCACCGCGTCCGTGGTCGAGGGCAGGGTCTACCTGGTCGGCGGCTGCCTGGACTTCATCTGTAACGCCAGCGCCGACGTGGTCGCGTTCGACCCGGCGAGCAACACGTTCCGGGCGAAGGCCGCCTACCCGCACGAGATCGCCTGGCAGTCCTGCGGTGCGATCGGGGCCCGGATCTACTGCGCCGGTGGCTTCAACCACGACGCCACCTACACCGCGGGCTACGCGTACGAGCCGGACACCGACAAATGGAGCCCGATCGCCGACCTGCCGGTCGACCTCTGGGCCTCTCAGTACTCGGTGGCCGGCGGCCGGCTGGTGCTGGCCGGCGGTGTGATCGACGAGGGCCAGACGCTCACCAACCGGACCATCGGCTACGACCCGGCGTCGAACACCTGGCAGGACCTGCCGAACACGCTGCTCCCCCGGGCACGGGGCGCCGGCGCATGCGGTGGCTTCAAGATCGGCGGCGCGGAGTTCGCGCCGTTCGCTGGTGCGGAGTCGGAGCGGATGACCGGGCTCGGGCTCTGCGACGAGGGCGCCGAGGTGTCCTGGCTGACCGTCACGCCGAGCCGGTTCACGCTGGCCCCCGGCGCGTCGAAGGCGCTCACGCTACGGATCACCGCGACGGCCCCGAACGGTGTCCCCCAGCCGGGCACCTACCGGGCCCAACTGGCGGTGCGGGCGGACACCCCGTACGCCGTGCCGACGCTCGACGTCACGCTGGACGCGCAACCCAGGGGCAACCAGGGCCACTAGCCGGCCCGCGCCCGACGCCACAGGTGGCCGTCGCACTCCTCAACGGGTGCGGCGGCCACCGCCGTTGCACGGTGGCGCAACGGGCAGCCGCGGCTCAGCCGGTGCGGCCGAAGGCGAGGCGGTAGCCCACCCCGCGTACGGTCTGCACCTGCGGGCCGCCGTCGACCGCGCGCAGCTTTCGACGCAGTCGTTTGACCGCCGAGTGCAGGATCGCCGTGTCGCCGAGATACGCCCCGCCCCAGACCGAGCCGAACAGCCGCTCGTAGGTCCAGACCCCGACCGGCGGGGTGGCCAGCCGGGCCAGCAACTCCCGTTCCAGTCGGGTCAGCGCCAACGGCTCACCCCGCCAGGTGACCAGGTGACCGCCGGGGTCGACGCTGAGTTCTCCCAGGTTGACCGGCTGGAGCCCGGCGCCGGGCTCCGTGGTGGCGGTGGGAAAGAGCATCGCCCGCAGCTCCGACAGGTCCGCGCAGATCACCACGGTGCCGAAATCGTCGAGTCGACGGACGACCCGTTCCCGTACCGCCACATCAGACGAGACGCACACGACGAGCGGAACCTCGTTATTGGACACCCGCACCCTCCCCCGTCTGCCGTGGGCACAAGCCAAGCCCCTTTGATCGACCGAGTCAACAACGACACCCGCCGATGTCCTCAACTCGCGCCGCGCCGCCCGCATCCCGACCAGTTACTGCCTGAATACTGGCTGAGAACTTCCATTGATCACTACCGCTGTATCCCCAGAGCATGACTCCTAGCCGATGTGGGGGCTGCTCTGCGTATCCATCGATGCCCCCACGCGTGCTACGTGGCGCCGGACAACCCGACGCCACGGCAGGCGCCCCGAATCGATCGGGGCGCCGTCAGTGGGGAGGAAGAGATGTCACACCGACCAGGGAGCCGATCCAGACTTTGGCGATCATTCGCCATCGTCTCGGCTGTCGTCCTCGGGATCACCGCTCAGCCGGCGCTCGCCGTCGCGGCGCCCGCAGCCGGCGCGGCGGTCGACCCGCAGGTGCTCCGCGAGCTGAGCACCAACGGCAGCACCAACTTCACCGTGTACCTGCGGGAGAAGGCCAACCTCAGCACCGCAGCCTCGATCGGGGACGCGGACGCGCGGGCGGCCAAGGTGTACGAGCAGCTCACCGGCACCGCCACGCGTACCCAGCGCGACCTGCGGGCCGAACTGGACGACCGTAAGGCCAGCTACAAGGCGTTCTGGATCGCCAACGCGCTTCAGGTCACCTCCGGCAACCAGGCGCTGGTCAACGCCATCGCCGCCCGCCCCGAGGTCGAGCGGATCGCGCCGACGCGGACCTACGAGCTGGTCAAGCCGACCAAGGCCGAGCCGTCCGGACCGGGCACCAGCGCGGTCGAGTGGAGCGTCGAGAACATCCAGGCCCCCAGGGTCTGGAACGAACTGGGCGTACGCGGCGAGACCGTGGTGGTCGCCAACATCGACACCGGCGCCCAGTACGACCACCCGGCCCTGGTCGGCAAGTACCGGGGCAACCTCGGTGGTGGCAACTTCGACCACAACTACAACTTCTTCGACCCGGCGAACATCTGCGCCGGCGACACCCCCTGTGACAACAACGGCCACGGTACGCACACCATGGGCACCATGGTCGGCGACGACGGTGGCGACAACCAGATCGGCGTCGCACCCGGTGCGAAGTGGATCGCGGCCAAGGGCTGCGAGACCACCGGCTGCTCCGAGGCCTCGCTGCTCGCCTCCGGCCAGTGGGTCCTCGCGCCGACCGACTCCAACGGCCAGAACCCCCGGCCGGACCTCCGCCCCGACATCGTGAACAACTCCTGGGGCGGCGGCCGAGGCGACCCGTGGTACGAGGAGACCGTCGCCGCGTGGCGCGCGGCCGGCATCTTCCCGGCCTTCGCCTCCGGCAACACCCTCGGCGGGGCGCCCTGTGGCTCCGCCAGCTCGCCCGGTGACAACCTGCCGTCGTACGCGGTTGGCGCGTACGACATCAACAACGTCATCGGCGACTTCTCCAACCGTGGACCGACGGTCGACGGGCGTACCAAGCCGGACATCGCGGCGCCGGGCGTCAACGTCCGCTCCAGCATCCCGGGCGGCGGGTACGACAGCTGGGACGGCACCTCGATGGCCACCCCGCACCTCTCCGGCGCGGTCGCGCTGATCTGGTCGGCGGCACCCGCCATCCGTGGTGACGTCACCGCCACCGAGGCGCTGCTCGACGAGACCGCCACCGACACCGAGGCACTCGCCTGCGGTGGCACCGTCGACGACAACAACATTTTCGGTGAGGGTCGACTCAACGCGTACGAGGCCGTCTTCAACGCCCCGCGCGGCGGTGCGGGTGAGGTCACCGGCACCGTGGCCGAGGCCGACGGCGGCGAGCCGATCGCCGGCGCGACCGTCAGCGTCGGTTCGCGTACCGCCACCACCGGCACCGACGGCAAGTACACCCTGCGGCTGCCGGTCGGCGACGCCACGCTGACCATCGCCGCGTTCGGGTTCCACACCCAGACCGCGACCGTCACCGTGCCGGACGGCACCTCGGTGACGAAGGACTTCGCCCTCGTCGGGGCGCAGCTGGTCACGGTCTCCGGAAAGGTCAGCGACGGCTCCGGTCACGGCTGGCCGCTCTACGCCAAGATCGAGGTGGCCGGTCGGCCCGGCGGGCCGGTCTTCACCGACCCGTTCACCGGCCGCTACTCGTTCACCGTGCCGGGCAACGCCACCTACGCGGTCACCACGACCGCCAAGAGCGCCGGCTACGCCCCGGTGAGCAGCGAACTCGCCCTTGAGGGAGCGGCAAAGACGCTGGACGTCGCGGTACCGGTCGCGGCGGCCTGTCAGGCGCCCGGCTACTCGGCCAACCTCGGTGCCCCGCTGCTGTCGGAGAGCTTCGACACCGAGGAGACGCCGGAAGGCTGGACCCTGGTCAACCGCACCGACGACGGTGGCTGGGAGTTCGACGACCCGGGCAACCGGGGCAACCAGACCGGCGGTTCCGGCAACTTCGCCATCATCGACAGCGACATCCTGGGCGTGGGCAACACCCAGGACGCCGACCTGCGTACCCCGACCCTGAACCTGACCGGGGTCGCCGCACCGGTGTTGAAGTTCAACAGCGACTGGCGGTCGGTCGGCAGTGACAGCGCGGACATCGACGTCTCCACCGACGGCGGCACCACCTGGGCCAACGTCTGGCACCAGACCGCCAACCTGCGCGGCCCGCGGGTGGAAGAGGTCCCGCTGACCGGGCTCGCCGGGGCGGCCACCGCCCAGGTGCGGTTCCGGTTCAACGGCTCCTTCGCCTGGTGGTGGCAGGTCGACAACGTACAGGTGGTCAACCGGATCTGCACCCCGCTTCCGGGTGGCCTGGTCGCCGGCTTCACCACCGACTCCAACACCGGTGCCCCGCTCAACGGCGTCACCGTGACCAGCGGCGACGTCCCGGCGGACAAGGGTGTCTCGGCGGCGACGGCGGACGACCCGAACATCGGTGACGGCTTCTACTCGTTCTTCTCCAGCGTGACCGGGACCCACCCGTTCACCGCCACCAAGTCGCCGTACCGGGCGGTGACGAAGAACATCGCGGTAGCCGCCGACAACGTCAGGCGGGGCGACTTCGCCCTCAAGGCGGGCCGGCTCTCGGTCAGCCCGCCGCAGGTCGAGTCGCACCAGCCGTACGGCAGCACCCGCAGTGCCAAGGTCACCGTCACCAACACCGGTAACGCGCCGGCCGAGGTCGAGGTGCTGGAACGGGACGGGACGTTCGATCTCCTGTCCCAGCGGGGCGCGGCCCTGAACGAATACGAGGTCAAGGGGCTCAGCACGGCCCAGAACGGGGTCGCGTACGGTCTCGCCGGTAACTCGGCGGCGGCCGCTCCCGCGATCGACCCCGCCTGGACCCGGGTCGCCAACACCCCGGCCGCCGTCTTCGACAACGCCGCAGCCGTGATCGACGGAAAGGTCTACTCCGTCGGCGGCGGCACCTCCAGCGGTAACGAGAAGAAGACCTGGGTCCTGGACCCGGAGACCAACGCGTGGAGCACCCTCGCCGACATGCCGACCGCCCGCTCGAAGGCGTCCGCGGCGGCCGTCGGTGGCAAGCTCTACGTGATCGGTGGCTGGAGCGCCAGCGGTGCCCCGGTCGCCTCGGTTGACGTCTTCGACCCGGCGACCGGCGCCTGGAGCACCCTTGCCGGTGCCACCAACCCGGCGCCGCGTGCGGCCGCCGGTACGGCGATCGTCGACGGCAAGGTCTACCTGGTGGGTGGCTGCGCCGACGGTAGCTGCACCAGCACGAAGAACACGGTGATCTTCGACCCGGCCAGCGGCACCTTCAGCGCCGGCGCGGACTACCCGATCGCCGTCGGCTGGATGTCCTGTGGCGGCATCGGCGGCGCGGTCTACTGCGGCGGTGGTGCGGCGGGCACGACGACGTTCACCGACGCCTTCGCGTACGACCCGGCCGGCAACGCCTGGTCGGCGCTGCCGGACATGCCGATCGACCTGTGGGGCGCGCAGTACGCCGCCGCCGGTGGCCTGCTGGTCATCGCCGGTGGTGTGACCGCCAACTCCAGCACCGTCACCAACCGGTCGATCGCGTTCGACCCGGCCACGGGTGAATGGCAGAACCTGCCGAACGCGGCGTTCACCCGCTACCGGGGTGCCGGCGCGTGTGGTGCGTACAAGGTCGGTGGTTCGCCAAGTTCGTTCGTCGGCTCCGTGGAGACCGAGTACCTCGGTGGCCTCGAGCTCTGTGACGAATCCGGTGGCGACGTCTCCTGGCTCTCCACCGCTCCGGGGACCTTCACCCTCGCCCCGGGCGCCTCGAAGCAGGTGACGGTCACCCTGACCGCCACCGCGGAGGCCGGCGTCCTCCAGCCCGGCGCGTACACCGCCGAGCTGGGTCTCGGCTCGGACACCCCGTACCCGGTCGCGGCCGTACCGGTGGAGATGAACGTGTCTCCGCCGAGCGGTTGGGGCAAGGTCCAGGGCACGGTGCTCGGCGAGAGCTGCTCCGGCACGGACGTACCGGTCAAGGCGACGGTACGGGCGAACCTGAACGGCAACCCGGACACCGGCTACACCCTCTCCTCCGACTCGGCCGGCGTCTACGGGCTCTGGCTGCCGAAGGGGAAGTACGACCTGATCGTCGCCAAGGACGGCTGGATTCCCGAGGTGCAACGGATCACCGTCTCGGCCGGCTTCGTCTCGACAATCAACTTCAACCTGGATCCGGTGACGCCCTGCGACACCCGGGTCGGCGGGATCTGATCCCGCCGCGGATGTAAGGAAGGGCCCCTTGTTATCGCTTTCTGTATAGGAAGGAGCCCTTCCTAACCCCGCCGCCGGGTGCGGTGCGGTACGTACGGAAAAAGGATCGCCGCCCGGACCAGTGGTCCGGGCGGCGATCCGCTGCTTCGTCAGGTGTCAGGCGACGGTGACGCCGACCTCGTTGACGCCCCGGCCGGCGGTGACCAGGACGTCACCGTTGCCGTGCCGGGACAGTGCCCGCAGGGTCCAGGTGCCCGGCGCGGCGAAGAAACGGAACTGGCCCTCCGGCGAGGTCACCACCTCGGCGGTGAACTCGCCGGTGGAGTCGAGCAGCCGGACGTACGCGCCGGGAACGGCGTCGCCGGAGTCGGCCCGGACCACGCCGGTGATGACGGTTTCCCGGTTCAGGTCCAGGCCGGCCGGCAGCGGGGCCGACTGGTCGGGGGCCGCGCAACCGGCGGCGGTGGGAGCGGTCATGGCTCAGGCCCTCCCCGGTTCGTCGCCGAGCGCGATCGGCACACCGATCAGCGAGCCGTACTCGGTCCAGGAACCGTCGTAGTTCTTGACGTTCTGGTGTCCGAGCAGTTCCTTGAGGACGAACCAGGTGTGCGAGGAGCGCTCACCGATCCGGCAGTACGCGATGGTGTCCAGTCCGTCGTCCAGCCCGGCCTCGCCGTAGATCTTGCGGAGGTCGTCGTCGGACTTGAAGGTGCCGTCCTCGTTCGCCGCCTTGGACCACGGCACGTTCACCGCGGTCGGGATGTGGCCGGCCCGCTGGGACTGCTCCTGTGGCAGGTGCGCCGGAGCGAGCAGGCGTCCGGCGTACTCGTCGGGGGACCGGACGTCGACCAGGTTCTTGACCCCGATGGCGGCGACCGCCTCGTCGCGGAAGGCGCGGATGCTCAGGTCCGGCTCCTGCGCCACGTACTGGGTGGCCGGGCGGGTCACCGCGTCCTTGACCAGCGGCCGGGCGTCCAGCTCCCACTTCTTGCGACCGCCGTCGAGCAGCTTGACGTCGCGGTGGCCGTAGAGCTTGAAGTACCAGTACGCGTACGCGGCGAACCAGTTGTTGTTGCCGCCGTAGAGCACGACGATGTCGTCGTTGGCGACGCCCCGCTCGGAGAGGAGCGCCTCGAACTGGGACTTGTTCACCGCGTCGCGGCGTACCGGGTCCTGCAGGTCCTTGCGCCAGTCCAGCTTGATCGCGCCGGCGATGTGGCCGCCGTCGTAGGCGGTGGTGTCCTCGTCGACTTCGACGAAGACCACGCCCGGGGTGTCGAGGTTCTTCTCGGCCCAGTCGGCCGAGACGAGTGCGGTGTCGCGACTCATCAGATCACTCCAAGGTCTTGGATGATGGATTGGTGAGCCAGCGCGGGTATCGAAGGATTTCGTCGCACCACGCGCGGGACCCATAGCGAGAGGGATCACGGGTTTGTGCGACGGCGCCGCTGCCGGGCGTGAGGAAAATCAGAGGGTACGCGAGAGCAGCCCCGCCGTCAGATGACGGGGCGACACAGGCAGGTGGCCACGCGGCACAGGTCGACCGCGCGCCGTTTGGTGAGGAGCGTCCCCATGGGCTGGGAGCTTACCAGCCGGAAATAATCGCGTCACGAGCCGACCACGATCCGGGATCGCGCCGGAGCAGCCAACCAAAGGTCAGTTGATCGGTACGTTCTTCGCGGTGGCCCGGACGGACAGTCCCTGGGGCAGCGGCCGGACCTCCTGCACCTGGAGGTTGAACGGCAGCTCCGGCAGGGGCAGCCGGATCGCGATCCGGCGCACGTACTCCTGCACGGCCAGGCGGGCCACCGGGATGTCGGGCAGGCCCTGCACGTCCAGGTCACTGAAGCTGAGCGCCACCTCGGCGCCCTCGACCTTGAGGTTCGCGGCGCCGGTGACCGTGAACGCCTGACCCAGCACCTGGACCGGGGCGGTCACCATCAGCTTGCCGCCGTCCTCCTTGAGCTGGAGGCCGGGCTGGTCGACCAGCTTCAGCACGCTGTCGTACGCGATGGTCGCGGTCCCGTCGACGGTCCCGGCGGTGACCTGCCCCTGCCCGGTACGGAGTGTGTTGATCGACGCGCGGATGTCCTGCGCGTCGATGTGCAGCTCGGGCAGGTGTACGGCCTCGGCGTTGGCGACCGGCGCCTCCACGTCACGCACCACCACCACGATCGACTGGTAGTTGCCGGCGATCACCTGGCTGAGGAACGGGAACCCGTTGACGCTCACGTCCGGCGGACCGGACTTGATTCCCTCACGGGTGATCTCCTGGCTGATCCTGGTGCCGATCTCGCGCTCGGCGAAGCCGACCGCGTACCGGTCGGCCACGACCAGGCCGACGAGCAGCACCAACAGCAGAACCAGCAGGCCGATGAGCAGTTTGCGGCCGCGTCGGCGCGGCCGCTCGCCCGTCCGGTGCGATCGGGGCAACCGCCTGGGGTAACCCTCATCCTGTGCCGGATAACTGTCTGCCACGCCACCCGCCTTCGCCTACCGGACCGGCGGTGCCACCGATCGGGGAACCGCTACGTACCCGGCCCGCGCGAACCTCAACCCGGGCGAGAACATGATCCCCTACGCCCGATTTTCCCGCCCTCCTCCCTCCCCCGGCGGATCGCACCGGAGGGAGGAAGGAACCACCCGAAGGGGCGAAGAGCTAGAGGAAGAACACGCTCATCGCGTACGCGGCCGGCGCGGCCAGGGCGAACCCGCCGAGCGGACCCTGCATGTGCCGGGCCACCCACATGGTCGGCGGCTCACCCGCCATCAGTCGGCCGGCTTCCGAGTAACCGACACCGAGGTCCGCCAGGACCGCGGCGGTCGCCGCGACCAGCCCGACGACCGCACCGCTGGTCGGGGTGAAGCCGACGACGTATCCGCCGATGACGCCGCTGGCCAGGGTGCCGAGCATCGCTCCCAGGACCACGCCGGCCGCACCCCGGGGCACCTGTGGCGCCAGCCGGGGCCAGGGCAGTACCGCGTCGGTGAGCCGGGCGACCACGAGCGCCACGCCGCTGCCGCCGAGGCAGACGAAGATCGCCTGGGTGCCGATCGGCAGCCGGCTGAGCACGATCAGGCTCGCGAACGCGACCACGCCGATCACCACCAGGAGGGTGGCGCCGAGCGACTCGGTGACCTGGGCTCGGTCGGTTCGGCGGACCAGTTGGCCGAGCACGCCGACCACGAAACCGGCCACCGCCACGTAGCCGACCGGCCCGAGGGCCGCGACCTGCGGCAGGATCGCCGCCGCGTCGGCACCGGCGGCGACCGCCACGGCCACCCCGGCGACCAGCGGCAGGGCGGGCGGGCGCATCGCCATGGTCCAGGCCAGGATGTAGAGCAGTTGCACCCCGAACACCACGAGCGCGAACGGGATCCGCGCCCCTGGGCCGGAGGTCTGCGCACCGAAGACGAGCCCCAGGCCGAGCAGGCCGGCGAAGCCGGCGATCGCCAGCGCCAGCGGGCGGCGGATCGGGACGGGTTCGAACTCCTCCTCGTCCGACTCGTCGTCGATCTCCGGGTCCAGGCCGCTACCGGGGACCGGATCGTCCGCGCCACGCTTGCCGCGCAGGCGCCGACGACCGGTCTCGGGCTCCCGTTGTTCGTCCGCGGCGGGCGGTTCGTCAAAGGGCATGCCGGACGGGCCGGGCGCCGGCGGGTAGCCGCGGTGGGGGCCGGACGGTGGTCCGGCCGGTCCGCCACGGGGCCCGTCGGCCCAGGAATCGCGACCGGTCTCGGGTGACGTCGAGGGGAACACGCACTGATCGTGCCAGATCGGGCCGCTGACGCACGGATTCTGGTTTCGGTCGTGTAAAAACCTCCCCCATTGAGGTCGAGAACACAGCCGAAGGGGCAATCGTCCGGGATCACCTTGCGGCGGATCCGATAAGCTCGGGCCTTACCCCGCCCCGTCAGCGACGCCGGGACCGACACCATTAACCAGTGGCACGAGCCGGCCCTGATCCGGAGAGCCACTGGCCACCGCGCGGCGATGCGCCGCCGGGACGGAGGTGATGTGTGGAGATCCTGTTGCTGGTCACCGCGCGCGCAGGCGAGCCGTCGGCCGTGCTGCCCGCCCTCGACCTGCTCCCCCACTCGATTCGCACCGCACCACGGGACGTCCGCACGCTCGTAGCCGGGCCCAGCCCGGACGCCGTACTGGTGGACGCCCGCTCGGAACTGAGCGAGGCCCGTGCCACCTGCCGCATGCTGCACGCCACCGGTCTGGGCGTACCGCTGGTCGCGGTGGTCACCGAGGCTGGCCTGATCGCGCTCAACGCCGACTGGGGCGTGGACGACGTGATCCTCGCCAGCGCCGGCCCCGCCGAGGTCGAGGCGCGGTTGCGGCTCGCCGTGGGGCGGCTCACCAACGCGATCGCCGGTGCCGGCGGCCAGATCCGGGCCGGCGAGCTGTCGATCGACCCGGACACCTACGCCGCCAAGCTGAAGGGTCGGCCGCTCGACCTCACCTACAAGGAGTTCGAGCTGCTCAAGTTCCTCGCCCAGCACCCCGGCCGGGTCTTCACCCGGGACCAGCTGCTGCGCGAGGTCTGGGGCTACGACTACTTCGGCGGCACCCGCACGGTCGACGTGCACGTACGGCGGCTGCGGGCGAAGCTCGGCTCCGAGTACGAGTCGATGATCGGTACGGTCCGCCAGGTCGGTTACAAGTTCGTCGTACCGCCCTCGTCCCGCTCCCTGCCGGAGTCGGAGCCGGCGACGGCGCCCCTCCCGGTCTGACCGTTTCCGGGCTCCGTCCGGTTCTTCGGTGTTCCGAGCCGGTTCTGTCCTCGACCAACGAACGCCACCTGGTGACCACACCGGGTGGCGTTCGTTGTATCCAGGTCACCATTTCCGGCAACTGGCCGAATCAGATATTTAAGCGGCATTTGGTACGTACGCTGAGTTCCCAGGCACGGCACAAGGGGGACGGCAGTGGCATCGACGCGTGGCCAGGAAGGGTCGGTCGGCCGGGACGGACGACGGCAATCCTTCCTGGCCAACCCGGCCAACCTGTCCCTGATCGTGGTCCTCACCCTCGCCGCCGGCTCGATCCTCGGCGGGGTCTACGTCCTCGGCCGCGCGCTCAGTCCATCGGAGCAGGTGCAGGACCCACTCAGCGTCTCAGCCCCGCCCGACACCAGACCCACCCACGCAACCACACCGGGCAACCCACCGGCCCCGCCTTCCCGGTCGGCCACCTCCCCCTCGCCCACCCCGACGGAATCGGTCCGGGAGACGACCCCCGCCGACGACCGCCCCCGGCTCGCCCTCGAACGGGGCGGCCCGTACGGCGCGCGGCTCACCTCCGGCTCCGCCGACGTGGCGCTCACCTTCGACGACGGGCCGGACCCCAGCTACACCCCGCAGGTCCTCGACCTGCTGGCCGAGTACCAGGTCAAGGCGACCTTCTGCATGGTCGGCGAACAGGCCGCCGCCCACCCCGAGCTGGTACGGGCGATAGTGGCGGCCGGCCACACCCTGTGCAACCACTCCTGGTCACATGACCTGACCCTGGGCAGCCGGTCCCGTACGGCCATCCGGTCCGACCTGGCCCGCACCAACGCCGCCATCAGTGCCGCCGTACCCGGCACCCGGATCGTCTACTTCCGGCAGCCCGGCGGCGCCTGGACCTCGAACGTCGTCGGCGCCGCCTGGGAACTCGGCATGACCTCGCTGCACTGGGCGGTGGATCCACGGGACTGGACCCAGCCGGGTGCCGGCAGCATCGCGTCGACCGTCACGGCGGGCGTACGCGCCGGCTCGATCGTGCTCATGCACGACTCCGGCGGCGACCGGCAACAGACCGTGAACGCACTGCACACCATCCTGCCCAACCTGCTGCGCCGGTTCGAGCTGTCGTCCCTGCCGACCGGGCCGCCCTCGACCAGCACGGACAACACCGGTGCCACAGCGTCGGGCGCGCCCCGGCTCGACACCTCGGTCCGTACGCCCGATCCGTCGGCGGGGGCCACCGAACCGTCCGCCGCTGCCGTCCGGTAACCGGTCCCGTCGGCCGCGCCGGACCGGCTCCCGGACGCGGTGGTGATCTCGCCCTCGGAACACGATCGCGGTCCGGCCGAGTTGGTAGCGGCGGGATAACGTAACGGAGTGACCACGGCAGCCCCAGAGGTAACCCGGATCGATCGCCTCGAACCGGGGCAGATCAGCGACCTCCTGGCGCTTGCCCAGGCCGCCGACCGGGCCGATGGCGCACACCCCCTCTCCGAGCACGTGATGCTTCGGCTCCGCTCGGAGGACCCCGCCCCGGTCGACCACCTCGTCCTGCGCGACCGCACCGGCGTGCCGGTCGGCTACGCCCAGCTCGACCGGACCGGTGACCCGGCCGGCGCCGAAGCGGAACTGGCCGTACACCCGCAACACCGCCGGCAGGGGCTGGGCCGGGCCCTGGTCGACGCGGCAGTCGCCCGCAGCGGCGGCGCCGATCTGCGCATCTGGGCGCACGGTGATCACCCGTCGGCCGCCGCTCTCGCGCTCGACCTGGGCTTCACCCGCGAGCGGGTGCTGTGGCAGTTCCGCCGACCGCTCGGCGGGACCAGCACCGGGCCGGTTCTGCCTGCGGGTGTCGTACTGCGCGCGTTCCAGCCGGGTCAGGATGACGAGGCGTGGCTCGCGGTGAACCGGCGCGCCTTCGCCGAGCATCCCGAACAGGGCCGGTGGACCGCGGCCGACCTGACCGTACGGATGGCTGAGCCGTGGTTCGACCCGGCCGGCTTCCTGCTCGCGGTCGAGGAGTCGACCGGCCGCCTGCTCGGTTTCCACTGGACCAAGGTGCACGCCCAGCCGGGCCCGGCCGACGCGCACGGCCAGCGGGACGCGGCCGTTCCAGGCGAGATCCGGCACGAGCCGATGGGCGAGGTGTACGTGGTCGGGGTCGACCCGGAGGCACACGGCCTCGGCCTCGGCAAGGCGCTGACCTGGGCCGGCCTGCGCCATCTGGGTGACCGTGGGTTGACCAGGGTGATGCTCTACGTAGATGAATCCAACGTCGCGGCGGTGGCCCTCTACACGCGGCTCGGCTTTTCTCGGTGGACCACGCACGTCCAGTACCGACACACCGCATAACGGACGTAGCGAACTCCGGCCCCTCAGTTCACGGAACGGACAACTCGCCCTCAGCTCTGGTCCATCTGACCGGCCGCACCTGTTCACCCTTCGTTCACTCACGCCCGGCGAACCGGCTACCTGGCACTTCTAACTTGCCTAGTAGCCGGTGGATAGCCGGCTCCCGGGGCAGAGTTCCCGGCGCTCCGTCCATGTGAAGGGAAACCCCTCAGGTGAAGCTCCAGCGGCACGGCATTCTTGCCTGCCTCGCTCTGACTGCGGCACTTGCACTCAGTGCGTGCGGCTCGGACAACAACGAGCCCGCCGGGCCCTCGGCCTCCGGGTCTGCCGCCGCGGCCGACTGCGCCACCGGCACCATCAACGCGCAGGGTTCCTCCGCGCAGAAGAACGCCGTTGCCGAGTGGGTCAAGGCCTACCAGCAGCAGTGCACCGGCGTGACCATCAACTACGAGCCTTCCGGTTCCGGCGCGGGCATCCAGGCCTTCATCGCCGGCACCGCCGACTTTGCCGGCTCCGACTCGGCGCTCAAGGACGACGAGCAGCCGAAGGCTGACGCCAAGTGCCCGTCGGGCAAGGCCATCCACCTGCCGATGGTCATCGGCCCGGTGGCCATCGCCTACAACCTGCCCGGTGTGACCGGCCTGCAGCTCAAGCCGACCACCCTGGCGCAGATCTTCGCCGGCAAGGTCACCAAGTGGGACGACGCCGCGATCAAGGCCGACAACCCGAGCGCGACCCTTCCGTCGACCGCGATCCAGGCCGTGCACCGCTCTGACGAGTCGGGCACGACCGACAACTTCACCGCCTTCCTGAGCAAGACCGCCGAGGCCGACTGGACCTTCGGCAAGGCCAAGGCGTGGAAGGCCCCGGGCGGCACCGGCGCCAAGGGCTCGGACGGCGTGGCCGCCCTGGTCAAGCAGACCGCCGGCACCATCGGCTACGTCGAGCTCTCGTTCGCCGAGAACTCCGCGCTCAGCACCGCCAAGGTCGCCAACGGAGCCGGCGAGTTCGTCGCGCTGAACGCCGAGTCGGCCGGCAAGACCATCGCCAGCGCCGAGGTCACCGGCCAGGGCGACGACCTGAAGCTGTCGATCGACTACAACACCAAGGAGGCCGGGGCCTACCCGATCGTCCTGGTGACCTACGAGATCGTCTGCAACAAGGGCCTCGCGGCTGACAAGCTCGCGCTGGTCAAGGGCTTCCTCGGCCACGCGGCCAGCAGCACGGGACAGGCCGACCTGGCCGACCTGGGCTACGCCCCGCTGCCGGAGTCGGTCCGCACCAAGGTCGAGGCCGCCGTCAAGAGCATCGCCTGACCCGGTAACCCAGCCCCCGGACACCACACGGAGCGAGCGAGCAGATGGGTGAAACCCCTCCCCGCTCGGCCGACGCCGGCACCGGCGGATCGGGCGTGACGACGAGTCACGACCGACCCGCCGGTGCTTCGGCGCAATCGGCCGAGTATCCAGCGATACCGTCCCACCGGGCCCCCAACGACGGACCCGGACTGGGCGGCGGCGGCGCGCTTCCCCGGCGCCGGGCGTTCGGTGCCGAGCAGGCATTCCGCGTGCTGACCCTGGCCGCGGGCACGATGGTGCTGGTCATCATCGTGGCGATCGCCATCTTCCTGGTCAGCAAGGCGATCCCGGCGCTACAGGCCAACCACGAGAACTTCTTCACGTACAAGAACTGGGCACCCAACGAGGGCGAGCCACGCTTCGGCATCGCCGCGCTGGCCTTCGGCACCGTACTCAGCGCGGTGATCGCACTGCTGCTCTCGGTACCGGTGGCGCTCGGCATCGCGCTCTACCTCTCGCACTACGCCCACCGGCGGATCGCCACCACGCTGGGCTTCCTCATCGACCTGCTCGCCGCCGTACCCAGCGTGGTCTTCGGTCTCTGGGGACGCGACGTGTTCAGCGGGCCGGTCACCGACTTCTCCGTGTGGCTCAACAAATACTTCAGCTGGATCCCGCTCTTCGGCGGAGAGGGACCATTCGGCCGCGCCATCATCCTCGGCTCCCTGGTGCTGGCGATCATGGTGCTGCCGATCGTCACCTCGCTCTCCCGTGAGGTCTTCACCCAGACCCCCACCGCCAACGAGGAGGCCGCCCTCGCCCTGGGCGCCACCAAGTGGGAAATGATCCGCACCTCGGTCCTGCCGTACGGCCGGCCGGGTGTGGTCGCCGCGGTCATGCTCGGGCTGGGCCGCGCACTCGGCGAGACGATCGCCCTGGCGATGACCCTCGGCGCCGGCTTCCTCATCTCGTTCAACGTGATCCAGTCCGGCGGCAACTCGATCGCGGCCAACATCGCCAACGGATTCAGTGAGTCCAACGACATCGGCCGCGGCGCCCTGATCGCCTCCGGTCTGGTCCTGTTCGCGATCACCCTGGTGGTCAACATGACCGCCCGAGTGATCCTGAACCGCCGCCGCGAGTTCACCGAGGGGGCAGCGTGAGCACATCGACACTGGCCGGCCCCAGGAACACCGGGGTGGACCTGCGCGGCCAGCGGCTGCCGAAATGGGCGCCGATCGGCATCGCCGTACTCGCACTGGTCCTCGCGGGCGTCGTCGTCTTCGGCGCGGGCATCGGGAACTGGGTGCTGGTGGTCGCCCTCGGTGCCGTGTTCTACCTGTTCGGCCTCTACCTGGCGGCACGTAACGTCGAGGGGCGGCGGGCGGCCAACAACCGTACCTGGAGTGCCCTGATCCACTCCGCGTTCGTGCTCGCCGTACTCCCGCTCAGCTCGGTGGTCTGGACGCTGGTCTCCAAGGGAGTCGCGCGGCTGGACGGCAACTTCTTCGGCACCTCGATGAACAACATCGGCGCCCGGGACCCGGAGGGTGGCGCCTACCACGCCATCATCGGCACGCTGGAGCAGGTCGGCATCGCCACCCTGATCACCGTGCCGCTCGGCATCGCCGGCGCGATCTACATCGTCGAGTACGGCCGGGGCCGGTTCGCCAACATCATCCGGTTCTTCGTCGACGTGATGACCGGTATCCCGTCGATCGTCGCCGGTCTGTTCATCCTCGCGTTCTGGGTGCTGATCGTCTCCCCGCACTTCAGTGCCGACGGGCGGCCGGGCTACTCCGGCTTCGCCGCCGCACTGGCCCTGAGCGTGCTGATGCTGCCGACCATCGTCCGGTCGACCGAGGAGATGCTCCGGCTGGTGCCGGCGCCGCTGCGGGAGGGTTCGTACGCCCTCGGCATCCCGAAGTGGAAGACGATCCTCAAGATCGTTGTACCGACCGCCCTCCCCGGCATCGTCACGGGCGTGATGCTCGCCATCGCCCGTGCCGCCGGTGAGACCGCGCCGGTGCTACTGGTCGCGGGCGGCACCGCGGCGATCAACTTCAACCCGTTCGAGAACAACCAGTCGTCGCTCTCGCTCTTCGTCTACGGCCAGGCCACCGACGCCGGGCGCTACTCGCCGGACCGGGCCTGGACCGCCGCGCTGACCCTGGTGGCACTCGTGCTGGTCCTCACCATCGCGGCGAAGCTGCTCGCTCGCCGTAGCCAGATCTCCCGATGAACCCCGGAGGAGCAATCACCATGGCAAAGCGCGTCGAGGCGGAGGGCGTCACCGCGTACTACGGGTCGTTCAAGGCGATCGAGAACATCAACCTGACCGTCGAGCCGAAGACCGTCACCGCCCTGATCGGGCCGTCGGGCTGCGGCAAGTCGACCTTCCTGCGCTCGATCAACCGGATGCACGAGGTGCTGCCGGGCGCCCGGGTCGACGGCAAGCTGACCATCGACGGCCAGGACATCTACGACCGCGACGTCGACGTCACCGCGGTACGGCGGATGATCGGGATGGTCTTCCAGCGCCCGAACCCGTTCCCCACCATGTCGATCTTCGACAACGTGGTCGCCGGGCTGAAGCTCAACGGCGTACGGAAGAAGTCGGTGCTGGAGGACGCGGCCGAGAAGGCGCTCCGCTCGGCCAACCTCTGGGACGAGGTGAAGGACCGGCTGGGCAAGCCGGGTGCCGGCCTCTCCGGCGGTCAGCAGCAGCGGCTCTGCATCGCCCGGACGATCGCGGTCGAACCGCAGGTGGTGCTGATGGACGAGCCCTGCTCGGCGCTCGACCCGATCTCCACGCTGGCGATCGAGGATCTGATGTTCAAGCTGAAGGACCAGTACACGATCATCATCGTGACGCACAACATGCAGCAGGCGGCCCGGGTCTCGGACCGTACCGCCTTCTTCTCGATCGAGCGCACCGGTGACCCGGGCCGCCTGATCGAGTACGACTACACCCAGAAGATCTTCAGCAACCCGAGCGTCAAGAAGACCGAGGACTACATCACCGGTCGCTTCGGCTGATCGGCAGCGCCCTCAGCGGTCTTCCGGCGACCCGACCTGGTTGCCGGAAGACCGCTTTTTTCGTTTAAGACCGGTTCGGCGCCCAGGAGCGGGAGCCGCGCGGCGCGGTCAGCGGAGCAGGAACCGCGCGGTGCCGTCCGGGGCCAGTTCCAGTCGGGGCAGCACCGGGGTCGCGACGTCCCGGGTCGACGCGGCCGCCGGCACCCCGGCCAGCGCCCCGCACGCGGCCACCTCGGCGAGCGTGACCCGGGTCGGCGGCAGCATCGCGATCTCGCCGGCGTCGGCGCGGGTCGTCGCGTCGGTCGGCCGGATCCACATGGTGTGGTCCGCCTCCCCGCTGACGTCGCGGGTCCGCTGCCCCTGCGGCAGCAGGGCGACGAAGAAGTACGTGTCGAAGCGGCGCGGTTCGAACTCCGGGGTGATCCACCGCGCCCAGGGCAGCAGCAGGTCCGCCCGGAGGGTGAGCCTGCGCTCGCGCAGCAGGTCGGCGAAGCTGATCCGCCGCTCGACCAACGCCTGCCGCGCGGCCTCCCAGTCGTCGCCGCTGACGTCGCCCACGATGGTCCCGGGGCCCGGCCCGGCGAGCAGCACCCCCGCCTCCTCGAAAACCTCCCGAGCGGCCGCACAGAGCACCGCCTGGGCGGCCTGCGGCGCCAGCCCCAGCCGGTCACCCCAACTGTCGGCGGACGGGCCGGACCAGTCGAGTGCCGCCCGCGAGTCGGACGGGTCGACGCCACCGCCGGGGAAGGCGTACATCCCGCCGAAGGTCATCGCGGCGAGCCGGCGGATCACGTACACCTCGAAGTCGGCACCGGCGACGGCCGGACGGCCGGCCACGGTCGCCGCACCCGACGGCGAACGCGGCCCGGGGTCCGCCCCGGTCGCGACCGGCTCCCCTCCGGTCGTGGTCGGCCCCGGGTCGGTCGTGGTCGGCTCCGGACGGAGCAGCAGTACCGTCGCGGCCACCCGGGGCGTCGCCGCAGGCGCACCCGTGGCGTAGAACCGGCGGGCATGCTCGACCAGCGACTCCGGTGCGGCGAACCCACCGCTGTCGATCGTCATGCCGCCGAGCCTAGTAGGGGATCTTGACTGGTGGACGTGCTGGCCGGGACCGATCCGGGCTCGGCTAGCGTGCTGCCATGACACGTTGGGGCATCCTGGCCACCGGCCACATCGCCGCCCGGTTCGTCGAGGACCTGCGGCTGCTACCGGACGCCGAGGTCGTCGCGGTCGGCTCCCGATCCGAAGACGCGGCCCGGCTCTTCGCCGACCACCACGGCATCCCCCGAGCTTATGGATCATGGGCGGAACTCGCCGCCGACGACGAGGTGGACGTGGTGTACGTCGCCACCCCGCACGCCGCCCACTTCGACGCCACCATGACCTGCCTCGAAGCCGGGCGGGCGGTGCTCTGCGAGAAGCCGTTCACCCTGGACCTGGCGACCAGCACCACCCTGATCGAGACCGCCCGGAAACGGGATGTCTTCCTGATGGAAGCCATGTGGATGCGCTGCAACCCCACCGTGCTGCGGGTGCTGGACCTGATCGCCGAGGGCGCGATCGGCTCGGTGACCGCCATACAGGCCGCGTTCGGGGTCGGCGGGCCGTTCCCGCCCGAGCACCGGATGCGGGCCAAGTCGCTGGGCGGAGGCGCTCTGCTCGACCTCGGGGTCTACCCGATCAGCCTGGCCCACGTGGTGCTCGGCCGACCCGACCACGTCCGCTCCTGGGCGAAGATCAGCCCGGAGGGCGTGGACGAGAACACCGGCATCATCTTCGGGTACGACTCCGGCGCGGTCGCGTCGCTCAGCTGCGGCATGGTCGGCGAGACGCCGCTGACCGGGACGATCACCGGCACCACCGGCCGGATCGAACTCTCCGAGCCGTTCTTCCGCCCGACCGGGGCCACCGTGTACCGGGCCGGAGCCGAGCCGGAGGTCCTGCCGGCCGAGTTGGTCGGCAACGGCTACCAGTACGAGGCGGCCGAGGTGCAGCGCTGCCTGGCCGCCGGGCTCAAGGAGAGCCCACTCGTGCCGCACGCGGTCACTCTCGACGTGATGGACCTGCTGGACGGCATCCGCACCCAGATCGGCGTCACCTACCCCTGACGCCGGCTGCCCGCCGCGACGGTTAGGAAGGGCCCCTTCTTATCGGAAAACGATAAGAAGGGGCCCTTCCTTTAACGGTCAGAAGAGGGGGCGGACGACGAAGTAGCAGATCGCGGCGATCGCGGCGGCGGCCGGGAAGGTCAGGATCCACGCGGTGACGATGTTGCCGGCGACTCCCCACCGGACCGCGGAGAGCTTCTTGGTCGCCCCGACACCCATGATCGCCGAAGTGATGGTGTGGGTGGTGGAGATCGGCAGCCCGAGCCGGGAGGTGGTGAAGAGCACGATGCTCGCCACCGTCTCGGCCGCGAAGCCCTCCGGCGGGCCGAGGTCGATGATCTTCCGACCGAGGGTACGGATGATCCGCCAGCCGCCCGCGTACGTGCCGAGCGCCAGCACCGTCGCCGAGGTCCAGAAGACCCACTCCGGAATGTGCGTCTTGCTGTCCTGGTAGCCCCCGGCGAAGAGGGCCAGCACCACGATGCCCATGGTCTTGGCTGCATCCTGCATGCCGTGGCCGATGGACATCGCCATCGCCGAGACGGTCTGCGCCCAGCGGAAGCCCCGGTTCAGCTTCGCCGGATTGCCCCGCCGGAAGATCCACATCACCGCCAGCATCATCAACGCGCCGAGGCTGAACCCGACCAGCGGCGAGGCGATCATCGGGAGGACCACCTTGAGCAGGATGCCGTCCCAGAGGACGGTGCCGCCGACCCCGAAGGGGATGGCACAGAGGGTCGCCCCGACCAACCCGCCGAACAGCGCGTGCGAGGAGGACGAGGGGATGCCGAAGTACCAGGTCAGCAGGTTCCAGCAGATGGCGCCGAGCACCCCGGCGAAGACCACACCGAGGCTGGCCAGCCCGGCGGGCAACTCGACCAGGCCGTCGCCGACCGTCTTGGCCACGTTGCCGCCGAGGTGGGCGCCGATGAAGTTGCCGACGGCCGCCATGGCCAGCGCCACCCGGGGGGTGAGCGCGCGGGTGGAGATGCTGGTCGCGATCGCGTTCGCGGCGTCGTGGAAGCCGTTGGTGTAGTCGAAGAACATGGCCACGGCGATCACCGCGAGTACGGCGATGAGCTCCGGGGTCACGCGTCGACCCCAACCCACGTACGGACCATCGGAGGGGGCGCCTGCGGCGGCGCGATGGTTCGCTCGGTCACCGGGATCAGGACTCCTTGACCGCGATGGTCTCGACGGTGTTGGCGACGTGCTCGAAGGCGTCGCAGGCCGCCTCCAGTTCGTCGGCGACCTCCTTCATCTTCAGCACGGTCAGCGCGTCGTACTCGCCGGAGAAGAGCCGGACCAGCAGCATCCGGTACGCCTGGTCGCCGTCGTTCTCGAGCCGGTTGCACTCGATCCAGTAGTCCTCGAGGTCCCGCATCGACCGCAGTCGGGGCATCGCCTCGGCGGTCAGCCGGGCCTGCTGGTCCAGGACGTTGACCAGCTCGTGCATCTCCCGGGGCAGGGAGGGGAGCTTGGTCAGGCCGTAGAGGTAGAGCAGGTTGCCGACCGCCTCCAGGTGGTCCATCACGTCGTCCAGCAGCGAACCGAGCCGGTAGATGTCCTCCCGGTCGAAGGGCGTGATGAAGGTGGAGTTGATCTTCTTGTACAGCTCGTGGGTGATCTGGTCGCTGTCGTGTTCGACCTCGGTGAGCCGCTCGCTCACCGACTGCACGTCGACACCGGGCAGGGCCAGCTCGTTCAGCAGCTCGGTACCCCGCACCAGGTTCTGCGCGGCTCTGGTGAAGAGCTCGTAAAAGGCACCCTCGGTAGGGCGGAAGGAAAACTTCACGGCACGGACCTCGTCGCGTCGTCGGTGGGGGTGGCGGGCGTCAACGGACCTGGAAGCTGGACGTCAGCGGTACCTGCCTTGGGGAATGCTAGGAAACGACAAAATCCCGCAACCGGCGGCCCACCCCTGGCCAGGTCCGATTCACTCCTCGTTTACCTGCTGTTCACTTTGACTCGACGGAATCGACACCGGGACGTACCGATCCGGGATGTAGATCGAGCAGCCGGCGCCGCTCCCGCTCCGGATCGAAGGTCGGCTCCGGGTAGGTCAACCCCAGCCCCTCGAAGGTCTCCCGCAACAGGTTCGCCACCGCCCAGTCGCGGTACCACTTCCGGTTCGCCGGCACCACGAACCAGGGCGCCCGCGCGGTGTCACAGCGGCTCAGCGCCTCCGCGTACGCCGCCTGGTAGTCGACCCAACGGGACCGGGTGTCCACGTCCCCTGGCTCGTACTTCCAGTGCTTGTGCGGATCGTCGAGCCGCCGCAGCAGCCGGTCGAGCTGCTCCTCGTACGAGATGTGCAGGAACACCTTGAGCAGGGTCACCCCACCCTCGGCCAACTCCTCCTCGAACTCGTTGATCTCGCCGTACCGGGCCCGCCAGATCTGCTCCGGCACCAGCGACTCAACCCTCGGCACCAGGACGTCCTCGTAATGTGATCGATTGAACACACCGACGTACCCCGGCGGCGGCAGCGCGCGCCGGATCCGCCAGAGGAAATGGTGGGCCCGCTCCTCCTCGGTCGGCCGCACGAACGACCTGATCTGCAACCCCAGCGGGTTCATCGTGCCGGCCACCCGCCGGATGGTGCCGTCCTTGCCGCCCGCGTCCATCGCCTGGAGCACCAGCAGCACCCGGCGCCCGGCCGCCGGCTCGACCTTGGCCGAGGCGAAGAGCATTTCCTGCTGCCGCCCCAGCTCCGTCCCGATCGCCGCCACCTGAGACCTGGCCCAGGTCTTCGGCGCGGCGCCGACCACCCCGGCCGAGGGCAACCCCGGTGTCGTACCGGGGTCGATCGCGGCCAGATCCACCCCCGCCCCGCCGCTCGACACCCGCAGCAGCTCGCGGAGGGAGCGCTTCAACCCACTCATTCCGGCACCTTGTCGCGTCCACTCATCCCCCGATCATCGCCGAACATCCCGTCCACTGCCCGGCGCGTCACACTTCGTTGGCCCAGCGGCCCCGATGGGCGGAGAATTCGACCGGAACCGATCCGGTCCGCGGCCAGCGGCCGAAGACGATCAGGGGGCGGGCAACGGCGTGCGTGACCTGGCGACCGAGTTCGAGGCCGAACGCGATCATCTGATGGCGGTGGCGTACCGGATGCTCGGCAGCCGGGCCGACGCCGAGGACGCGGTGCAGGAGACCTGGCTGCGCTACGCCCGTACGCTCGCCGACCCGGCCGCCCGCGCCGAGATCCGCGAACTCCGCGCCTGGCTCACCACCACCACCGGTCGGATCTGCCTCGACCTGCTCCGCTCGGCACGGGTACGCCGCGAGGCGTACCCCGGTCAGTGGTTGCCCGAGCCCGTGGTGAGCCGGCTACCCGACCTGCCCGGCCTGGCCCGCCCCGCCGCCGCGACGCCGGCCGAGGCGAACGGCTTCGCCCCCGACCCGGCGGAACGGGCCGCACTGCACGACGAGGTCGGCATCGCACTGCTGGTGGTGCTGGAACGCCTCACCCCCGAGCAGCGGGTCGCGTTCGTGCTGCACGACGTCTTCGCCGTGCCGTTCGGCGAGATCGCCGCCGTGCTGCACAGCACGCCCATCGCCGCCCGACAGCTCGCCTCCCGGGCCCGCCGTGCGGTCGCCGAGGGCGGCCCCCGCCACACCGCCGACCTGGCCGAGCAGCAGCGGGTGCTCGCTGCCTTCATCGCCGCCACCGAATCGGGTGACCTGGAGCGGCTGGTGACGGTACTCGCGCCGGACGTGGTCTTCGTCGGCGACAGCGGTGGGCACCTGCCCGCCGCACGCAACCCGGTCGTTGGCGTACTCAAGGTGGCCCGGCTCACCCTCGGCCTGCTCGACCGGACCGTCCGAGCCGTCGACGCCCGGACCCGACCGGTGCTGGTCAACGGCAGCCTCGGGCTCCAGGTCGAAGGGGACTACCGGGGGCGGGGGCGGTTGCGGATGGTGACCTGGTACACGATCGCCGACGGTCGGATCACCGGCATCTTCCACCAGCTCAACCCGGAGAAGTTGAGCCGGGTGACGGAGCTGGGGCCGGACGCGCCGAGCTGGCCACCCCGCCCCTGAACCCGGAGGGCTCAGACCACCAGGGCCAGCCACTTCCGGTACGCGGACGCGAACGGTTCCGTCCCGTCGCCGAGCGCGTCGTAGAGCCACTCCGCCGCCGCCTCGGCCTGCACGACGACGTCCTCCGGGTAACCGAACCGGATCCGATGCTCGGCGAACTCGTCCTCGTCGCGCAGCTCCACCACGCCGGTGGTCCGCCGCCTGACCACGTCCAGGTCGAGATCGATCAAGTGGACCGTGTCGCCCTCCCAGCGCGCCGGGCTGGCGATGTCGCAGTAGACCTCACTGGTCCTCGGCGGCGGGTTGAACATGCCGGTCCACCAGCCGGAATGTGGCACCAGCAGGACGAAGGGAATCTGCTCCACCGAGGGGCGGCCGTGGTAGACCGACTCGGTGCCGGCGGTGACCCCGAGCCAGATGCCCAGGTCGTCCTCGGCGAGCCGGCGGGCGGGGTAGTCCCGGTGCGCGGTGCCGTCGTACTTGCGGTAGACGACCCGGACCACATCGCTCGACATTCCCGCACCCTAGCCGATCCCGACCCCCCAGCGCCCCCACCAGGTACGTCGAAAGGAAGGGCCCCTTCTTATCGGATTCGGTAGTACAAGGGGCCCTTCCTAACCGAGTACCAACCGAGGTACGTGGTCCTGTCGGGACGGCCAGGTACGGTCCTACGGTGACCGCGCCGACCACCGCCAACGACACCGACGACTCTGGGAGCGCCGGAGCCCCCGGCCCGGCACCGGCGCCGAAGCGTCGACGACGCGCCGGGCGGCCGAGCACCGACGATCTGCTCGCCGCCGCGGTCGGGGCGGTGCCCGGCGGCTCGGCCCGACCGGGGCAGCAGCTGATGGCCTCGGCGATCGAACGGAGCATCGAGACCGGAGAGCACCTGCTGGTCCAGGCGGGGACCGGCACCGGCAAGTCGCTCGCCTACCTCGCCCCGGCACTCACCGTCGACGGGCCGGTGGTGGTCTCCACCGCCACCCTCGCCCTCCAGTCCCAGCTGGTCGAGCACGACCTGCCCCGACTGGCCGACGCGGTCGAGCCGGTGCTCGGCCGGCGGCCCACCTTCGCCGTACTCAAGGGTCGGCACCACTACCTCTGCCTGGCCCGCCTGGAGAACTCCACTGAGGACGAGCCGGAGGACACCCTCTTCGACACCCCCGGCCGAGGCGGCGGCGGGGGAGGGATGAAGTGGCTCGGCGAGGCCGGCCGGCTCGGCAAGCAGGTCGAACGGCTGCGCGACTGGGCGGAGCGGACCGAGACCGGTGACCGGGACGAACTGGACCCCGGCGTCGACGACCAGGCATGGCGGTTGGTCTCCATGCCCTCGCGCGAGTGCGTCGGGGCCGGGCGGTGCCCGTACGGGCCGGAGTGCTTCGCCGAGGCGTCCCGGGTGCGGGCCCGGGAGGCAGACATCGTGGTCACCAACCACAGTCTGCTCGCCGTCGACCTCCTCAACGACCGGCACATCGTGCCGCCGCACAAGCTGCTCGTGGTCGACGAGGCGCACGAACTCGCCGACCGGGTCTCCTCGGCCTCCCAGGCCGAACTCGTACCCGAGCTGATCGACCGGGCCGCCCGGCGGGCCCGGCCGCTGCTGACCCCGGAGATCGCCGAGACGCTCATCGCGGCCGGCGACGCGCTCGCGGTCGGGTTGGCCGAGGTCCCGGCCGGACGGATCACCGCCGGGCTGCCCAACCCGCTGCGGGAGGCGTGCACGCTGCTCGACTCGGCCACCCGTCAGGCCCTGGAGCGGATCGGCGAGATCAAGGCCGACGACCCCGATCCGGTACGCAAGCAGCAGGCGAAGGCCGTCCTGGACGACCTTTCGCGTACCTCGCAGCGGCTGTTGGAGGAGGACGACTACGACGTCGCCTGGGTGGAGAAGTCGGACGGTCCCGGTGCCGGGCGCCGGGCCCTGGTCGTCGCCCCACTCTCGGTGGCCGGAATGCTCGCCAACGAGCTGTACGACGAACGTACCGTCGTGGTGACCTCGGCCACCCTGACCCTCGGCGGCCGGTTCGACACCGTCGCCAAGGCCCTCGGGCTCGGTCCGGTGGTCACCGAGCCACCGTCGCCGGCAGCCGCCGCCCTGGCCGCCTCGACGGCTCGCGGCGCCTCGGCGGGGAAGACCAGCCCGCCCCCGAAGGTCGCCCCTGCCGGCGGCGCGGGTGAGGGTGAGTCCGGCTCGGGTTGGCGTTCGCTCGACGTCGGATCGCCGTTCGACTACACCCGCCAGGGCATTCTGTACGTCGCCGCACACCTGCCCCGGCCGGCCGCCTCCGGGCTGCCCGACGCGGCCGGTGCCGAACTGCTCGACCTGGTCGGTGCACTCGGTGGACGTACTCTCGGTCTCTTCTCCTCACGGCGGGCCGCCCAGCAGGCCGCGGAGCTGCTCCGGGCGAAGACCGACCTGCCGGTGCTGCTCCAGGGTGAGGAGTCGCTCCCGCTGCTGGTCCGCCGGTTCCGGGAGGACCGGGCGAGTTGCCTGTTCGGAGTGATGTCGCTCTGGCAGGGCGTCGACGTGCCGGGGGACGCGTGCCAACTGGTGGTGATCGACCGGTTGCCGTTCCCCCGCCCGGACGAGCCCCTCGCGGCGGCCCGGGCGGCGGCGGTGGACGCCTCGGGCGGCTCCGGGTTCGCGGCGGTCAGCGTGCCGATCGCGGCGGTACGGCTGGCCCAGGGCGTCGGTCGGCTGATCCGCTCGACCGGCGACAAGGGTGTGGTCGCGGTCCTCGACTCGCGGCTGGAGACCGCCCGGGGCTACGGCGCGTTCCTGCGCCGGTCGCTGCCGCCGTTCTGGTACACCACCCGCCCCGAGGTGGCCCGGGGCGCGTTGCAACGCCTCGGCAAGGAGTAGTGCTCAGGGGGCGGTCGAGGCGACCACTACCGCGTCCGGTGGCACCTCGGGCGGGCGGCGGTGGGCCAGCCGGCGTACGGCGGTGTTGAGCACCGCGATCAGTGGTACGGCGACCAGTGCGCCGACGATTCCGGCGAGCACCACCCCGGCGGCGATGCCGACGATCACCGCGAGCGGGTGGATCGCCACCGCCCGTCCCATGATCAACGGTTGCAGGATGTGTCCCTCGATCTGCTGCACGCCGATCACCACACCGAGGATGATCGCCGCGGTGACCGGTCCACTGTCCACGAGCGCGACCAGCACCGCGACCGCACCGGAAAGGGCCGCCCCGACGATCGGGATGAACGCGCCGAGGAAGACCAGGGCGGCGAGCGGAAACGCGAACGGCACGTCGAAGATGACCAGGAAGATGCCGATGCCGACCGCGTCGATGAAGGCGACCAGCACGGTGGCCCGTACGTAGGAGACCAGGGTGGTCCACGAGGCCCGTCCGGCGTCGTCGATCCGCCAACGTGCGTTGACCGGGAGCAACCTGACCAGGAACCGCCAGATCTTGCCCCCGTCGCGGAGGAAGAAGAACGTGGCGAAGAGCACCAGCAGGGCGCCGGTGAGCAGCTCGAAGAGGGTGGTCGCGGTGGAGAGGGCGCCACTGGTGAGCGCCTGGGTGTTCTCGTCAATCCACTTCTGCGCCTCGTCGATGTACGAGTTGAGCTGGGTGTCCGACAGGTGCAGCGGCCCGGTACGGAGCCAGTCCTGGATCTGCCGGATGCCCTCGGAGGCGTTCTTGCTCAGCTCCGGCACCCCGCCGATGAACTCGGTCACCACCCGGGTGAGCGTGCCGACCACGGCCGCGATGCCGCCGACCAGCACCAGTGCGGTCGCCAGCGAACGGGGGAACCGGGCCCGGAGCAACCAGCCCACGGCCGGGGCGAGCAGGGCGGAGAGCAGCAACGCGATGGCCAACGGGATGATGACGATCCGGATCGTACCGATCACCTTGAGTAGCGCATAGGTGACCAGACCGATCGCCAGGAGTCGCCACGACCACGCCCCGGCGATCCGCAGCGCCCTCGGCACCTCCGCGTCGTCCCGGCTGCTGGTGGAGGAATGCACCGAGGCGGCCTCCTCCTCGACGACCGGAGACCAGGGCGGCGACACCTCTTCCCGGGACGGCTCGGGCACCGACCGCTCCTGCCCGGCAGCTAGGTGCTGACCGGCCGCCCGCCTCGCCCGGACCGAAGCCCGGCCGGACTCGTACGCGCGGCGGGCACTCGCCCGCAGCTGCTCGAAGCGGCTCAAGCACACCTCCTAGCCGTCAGACCAGCTCCCAGCTGGAAACCGGCCTCGTCTACGGTAACCGCAGTGACGAGACCGGAACGTTCCGTTCCAGCCCTGATTTATCCCCCAGTATTGCCCCGACCGGCAGCCCGGTACGCCTGCGCGCGGCCGTGACCTCGGCCTCCGCCGCCGCCGGTTCGACCGCACGGTAGCGTTCCGTTCGTGACCGCCGATCCAGACCTCGACAACGGACTACCGATCCGCCTGCTGCACGACCGCGTCCTGGTGCGCCTGGAGGGGAGCGAGGGCGAGCGGCGATCGAGCGCCGGCATCGTCATCCCGGCGACCGCGTCGATGGGCCGCCGACTCGCCTGGGCGACCGCGGTGGGCGTCGGTCCCAACGTACGGGCGATCGTCTCCGGCGACCGGGTCCTCTACGACCCGGACGACCGCTCCGAGGTGGAGCTACACGGTCGGGAGTACGTCCTGTTGCGCGAACGCGACGTGCACGCGGTCGCCGCCCAGCGGGTCGACACCGACTCCACCGGCCTCTACCTGTAACCGCCCGGTGGCGGACCGTACGGTCCGTGACCGGCCGACGGCGGCTGCCCGTACCCGGGAGGGCCCGGCGGGCCCGCCGGGCCGTAACCGGGCGGCGGACCGTAACCGGACGGTGGGGGCGGCGCGTAACCCGGCGGCGTCGGGGCGACCAGGACCACCGGGATCGGCACCACCGGCTCGTCCGACGCGGCCACCATGCGCGGCAACCCGTCCGGGAAGGTCAGCTGATAGTTCGCCCCGTCCCAGCGGGCCACCGGCGCCTGCGGATCCCGGCCCACGAAGACCTGCCGGTAGGCGGTCATCTGGTGGAGCAACGCCCACTCCTCCTGGGCGGTACGCGCCAGGTCGGCCGGCTTGGTGTCCAGGCCCCGCAGCATCCCGTCGCGGAGCAGGGCGAGCCGGGTGGCGGAGAACTGGAAACCACGCATCGCCTTCAACCCCGGCTCACCGGCCACCCGCCGAGCCCACCGCCGGGCCGAGTGGCGCCGGCCGAGGGACCCCAACGCGGCCACCTCCGGCGGGCTGATCCAGCCGGCCCGTACGTAGTCGGGCAACCGCCGCTCGGTGAGCCGCCCCTCCCAGCCCCGCAGCCAGACCGCCAGACCGACCATGCCGAGGAAAATCGGCACCATCACGCCGACGTAGCCGTAGAGCACGATCAGGTTCTGCCCGAGCGCCGCCGCCAGCGACGGCATCAGGTTCCAGGTGCCGTGCAGCATCATCGCCGCCAGGAGTCCCGCCAGCGGGGCGAAGACCCGGATCCGCTTGTCCGCGCTACGGGCCGCGATACCCAGACCGATCCCGGTCATCGAGGTGAAGAGCGGGTGGGCGAAGCCGGTGAGCAGGATACGCACGATGAAGATCGCGAAGACGTTCTGCACCCCGGTCGCCGGACCGTACTGGTCGGCGCCGGCGGCGTAGCCGTACCCGCCGAGGTAGAGGATGTTCTCCACCATGGCGAAGCCGACCGCCGAGAGTCCGCAGTAGACGATTCCGTCGGTGATGCCGGACCACTCGCGGCGGAACAGCAGCAGCAGCAGGAGCGGACCCAGCGCCTTCGTCAGTTCCTCGATGAAGGGTGCGCCGAGCACCGCCACCAGCGAGTCGGGCAACCCCCAACGGGCGAACTGCTCCGCGGTGAGCTCGTTGACCTGCAACGAGGCGGCGGTGGCGACAAAGGCACCCCAGGCGAAACTGAGGCCGAGGAAGAGCATCGGCTCGGGCTCGTACCGGTCGAGCCAGAGGAAGCAGGCGATCAGCACCGGCACTGGCAGGATCGCCGCGGCCAGGCCGATGAGAAATGCCTGGAGGCCGAGACTGTCACCGAGCCTGATCGCCATGAAGACCGCGCAGCCGGCGATCAGCAGGATCACCACGGCCCACACCAGCACCCGCCGCCAGGTCGACCCCCGGCTGGTGATCTTCGCCACCGGTGGCGACACGGTGCCGGCCGCCCCGTTCGGCGCGGGAGGCGGAATCAGCGGCGGCTGGGGAGTGCCACCGGGCGGGGTGTCGGCCATGCCGCCCAGCGTAGCCATCCGCGACCCACTACCCGGACCGCATCCGGGGCGGATATGCTGCCGATCAGGTCACGAGTGCCAGCGACCAACGCCCACCGCCACGACCAACGGCCGGCAACCGCCGGACCAGGTCGAAGCGGTGAACGAAGCCCCAGCTTGCTGGCCGGCAACCCTCGTCGAGTTCGCGGTGGGGTGCCCTGGGTGATGACCGGGCCCAGCCCGATCCGTGTGCTGGGCAAGCGCGGGCCCCAACCCTCAGCAACCGGGGTCCCCGGACTGCCGGAGGTCGTACCCATGCGTTCCGCTCTCGTAGCCGTCTCCTCGCCCGCCGAGTCGCCGGCACCGCCCCGGCCGACCACGCCGGCCGACCACGCCGCCGGACCGCTCGACGTGCTCGGCGTCCCCGACCTGGTCAACCTCGACTACGCGGCCACCGCGCCGTGCGCCCGCGTCGCGGCCGACGCGGTGGCCGAACTGCTGCCCTGGTACGGCAGCGTGCACCGGGGCGCCGGGAGCCTGTCGCAGCGGAGCACCCTCGCCTACGAGCGGGCCCGGCAGACGATCGGCGACTTCCTCGGCACCCGGGCCGAGGACGAGGTGATCTTCACCCGCAACACCACCGACGCCCTCAACCTGCTGGCCCGCGCCGTACCGGCCGGGACCACGGTGGTCACCTTCGGCGGCGAACACCACGCCAACCTGCTGCCCTGGCCGAACACGGTACGACTGCCGGTCCCCGACTCACCCGACGCGGCGATCCGGGGACTCGCCGAGGCGCTGCGGGAACTGCGCCGCGACAGCGACCGGGCCGCCCCGATCCTGGTCGCGGTCACCGGTGCCAGCAACGTCACCGGGGAACGCTGGCCGGTGGAGGAACTCGCCGCGATGGCCCACCGCCACGGCGCCCGGATCGCCGTCGACGCCGCCCAGCTCGCTCCGCACGCACCGGTGGACATCGCCGCCTCGGGCATCGACTACGTGGCGGTCTCCGGGCACAAGCTCTACGCCCCGTTCGGCGCCGGGGTGCTCGCCGGGCGGGCCGACTGGCTCGACGCGGCGGCGCCGTACCTGCTCGGCGGTGGCGCCACCGTCGGCGTCGGCAGCGCCACCCACGACGTGCGCTGGGCGACCGGACCCGCACGACACGAGGCCGGCACGCCGAACCTCTTCGGCGCGGTCGCCCTGGCCGCCGTCTGTACCGCCCTCGACGAGGCGGACCGGGCCGAACTGCACACCCGCGAGCAGGAGCTGCTGGCCCGGTTGCGGACCGGGCTCGACGCCCTGCCGGACGTCGTCGAGCTGCGTACCTTCGGGGCCGACGCGCCCCGGGTCGGCATCGTCTCGTTCGTGGTCGGCGGCCGGGACTCCGCCGACGTCGCCACCGAGCTCGCCCGGCGGCACGGCATCGGGCTCCGCGACGGCCTGTTCTGCGCCCACCCCCTCGCCCGGCGACTGCTCACCGAGGCGGCTGGCCGCAGCGGTCGCACCGACCTGCCACCGACCGCGTTGCGCGCGAGCATCGGCCTGGGCAGCACCACCGACCACGTCGACCGCCTGCTCGACGCCCTGGCCGACCTGGGCTGACCGAAGCCGGATGGTCAGTGCGCCGCCGGGCGGGCGGTACGGGTCGGTGCGGCCTGCGGGCTCACCGCCCGGCGGACCAGCCGGTTCGCCTCGGTCCGCTCCAACCCGGTGGCCCGGAGCACGTCACTGGCGGTGGTACGGACCTGGGCGACCACCACGCTGCCGGAGAACCCGACCCCCTCGCTGTACGCCCGCCCGGCGGCGCTGACCGCACGGAGCACCCGCTCCCTGGCCGCCTCCGGCTCCAACCCGGCACCGAGTTCCTGGTGCAGCAGCCGGACCGCGTCGGCGAGCTGACGTACCGCGGAGGCCATCGCGGCCGGGATCGGCTCGTCGTCCTCCAGCGTGGTCACCGCCCGCCGTACCAGCACCCCGCTGTTGTGTACGGCGTGGTTGATGTACTCGGCGCTCTCCGCGTACCGGGTCAGCGCCCGACGCCGGTTCCACCGGGCAGGGGCGAGAGTGGCCGTCTCCCGGCCACCCTCCAGCGCGTCCTGGAGGCCGTCCATGTACTCCTCCACCCGGCGCAGCCGCTCCAGGGCGGTCTGCGCCCGGCCGGGATCGCGCTCGGCCAGCGCGTCCGCGGTCACGGTCAGCTGTTCGGCCAGGGTCTCCAGCGCCGGTCTGGCCGCCCGGTCCACGATCCGCAGCGGGTTGAGCGGCAGCAGCAACGCCACCACGGCCAGCCCCACGCCGCCGCCGATGAGCGCGTCCACGACCCGGGGAAACTCGGGGTCCATCATCGGCTTCGGCGGCAGCGCGACCAGCAGTACCGCGGTGGCCGCCGCCTGGGTCACCACGGCGACACTGCCGCCGAGGAAGATGGTGACGATGATGGAGAGGGTGACGATCGCGCCGAGCTGCCACGCGCCGTGGCCGACCAGGATGACCAGCAGGTCGCCGATCCCGATCCCGACGGCGACTCCGAGGATCAGCTCGATGGTCCGGCGCAGTCGCTGGCCGAGTGAGGAGGCCAGGGTGCCGACCGCCGAGATCGGCGCGAAGACCGGGTCGGGGTTGCCGAGGATGTCGTGCGAGACGAACCAGGCCAGCAACGCCGCCACACCGGCCTGGAGAGCGAGGACGAAGTTGGCCCGGACGGCCTGGACCCGGTCCTGCACCGTGGTCTTCGAACGCTCGCTCAGTTCGCTCACCACATGGTTGACCCGCTCACTGTCAAGGTCGGCCGCTGAGCGGACCTTGTTCCGGGCGGACTCCATGGCCGGGACTACCCGGGAGACTCGGGCGCAATCCTGCCCAGGGGCGCGGATTCCGGCCGATTCGGAGCCGAGTCGGTGACCGGCCTGGTCAGGCGCTGGTGCGGGGCGGCCCGGGGTGCGGGCGCCACCGGACCCGAGGCGGCACTCGCCGCCGTCGGCGAGGAACTGCTGCGCCGCTGGCGGGAGCCGCACCGGCACTACCACACCGTCAACCACCTGGGCGCCGTACTCGACGTGATCGACGCCGAGACGGAACGACCGACCGGGACGGATCTGTTGGCGTACGCCGGCCGGTCGGGCGCCGACCTGGTCCGGCTCGCCGCCTGGTGCCACGACGCGATCTACGACCCCCGGTCACCCGGCGACGCGAACGAACGGGCCAGCGCCGCCCTCGCCGCCGAACTGCTGACCGGGCTCGGCCTGCCGGCCGACGCGGTGGCCGAGGTCGTACGCCTGGTGCTGCTCACCGCCGGGCACCGGGTCGAGGCAACCGACCGGAACGGCGCACTGCTCTGCGACGCCGACCTCGCCATCCTCGCCGCCCCCGCCGCCCGCTACGACGCGTACGCCGCCGCGATCCGCCGGGAGTACGCGCACGTGCCCGACGAACTGTTCCGCGCCGGCCGGGCGGCCGTACTACGGAACCTCCTCGACCTGCCGACCCGCTACCGGCTGCCCGACCTGGCCGCCCGGTGGGAAGGCCCGGCCCGCGCCAACCTCACCCGCGAACTGGCCCGGCTCGACCCGGGCACCGCCCCCGGCCGGTCAGGCGGCGAGGTGCTTCGGGAGACGTAGGTTCGCCGCGCGGAGCAGTCGGGCGATCTCCCGGCTGGGGACCACCCGGGCGCCGAGCCAGACCGCCATCGCGAACCGCTCCTCCGGCAGGTCGTAGTGGTCCCGGTCGAACGCCCGGCGGGGCGAACCGAGCATCTCCGCGAAGGCGTGCAGCTCGGCGTACGAGACGTCGCTGACCAGGTGGGACCAGAGCCGGTCGCGGGCGGGCCAGGCGGGCGGGTCGACGTACACCATGGCCGTCACGGTAGTCCGGCGGTTAGCCTGCCACCCATGGCCGGCTCCCCCCTGATCGACGAACTTCGCGCCACCCTCGGTACGGCCGCGGTGCTGACCGACCCCGACCTGCTCCGTGGCTACCAGCGCGACGAGGCGGACCTCTGCGAGTCGGCGCCCCCCTCGGTGGTGGTACGCCCACGGACCACCGCCGAAGTGGTCGAGGTGGTACGACTCGCGGCGGCGTACGGCGTACCGGTGATCCCGCAGGGGGCCCGGACCGGGCTGGCCGGTGGGGCCAACTCGATCGAGGGAGCGCTGGTGCTCGCCACCACCGCCATGGACCGGATCCTGGAGATCGACCGGGTGAACCGGATCGCGGTGTTGCAGCCGGGCGTGGTCAACGCCACCCTCGCCGCCGAGGTCGCCCGGCACGGGCTGCGTTACCCACCCGACCCGGGCTCCTGGGAGTCCTCCACCATCGGCGGCAACGTCTCCACCAACGCCGGTGGCATGTGCTGCGTGAAATACGGCGTGACCACCGAGTACGTCCTCGGCCTGGAGGTGGTGCTCGCCTCGGGTGAGGTGCTGCGCACCGGTCGGCGTACCGCCAAGGGGGTGGCCGGCTACGACCTCACCCGGCTCTTCGTCGGTTCGGAGGGAACCCTCGGGGTGATCACCGAGATCACCGTCTCGCTCCGCCCCGCGCCCGAGGAGTCGCTGACCATGGTCGCGGTCTTCCCGTCGATCGCCACGGCCGGTGCGGCGGTGGCCGAGATCTCGGCCCAGGGGCTCTCGCCGAGCCTGCTGGAACTGCTGGACCAGACCCACCTGCGGGCGATCGAGGCGTACCGGCCGATGGGACTTCGTACGGACGCGCGGGCGCTGCTGCTCGCGGCGGTCGACACCGGTTCGCGGGCCCCGGCGGACCTGGCCCGGCTCGCCGCCGCCTGCACCGCGACCGGCGCCGACGAGGTCTTCACCGCCACCGACCCGGTCGAGGCGGCGGCGCTGCTCCAGGCGCGGCGGTTGGCTCACCCGGCGATGGAACGATTCGCCGCCGAGGCGTTCCCGGCCGGCAACGGTGGGCTCTTCCTCGACGACGTGGCGGTGCCGCGCAGCCGGCTGGCCGCCCTGCTGGACGGCATCGAGCGGATCGCCGCCGAGGAGGAGGTGCTGATCGGGGTGGTCGGGCACGCCGGGGACGGCAACATGCACCCGCTGATCGTGGTCGACCGGGCGGACCCGGTCAGCATGGCGCGCGGCCAGCGGGCCTTCGACGCGATCATGGAGCTCGCCCTGGCCCTCGGCGGGACCTGCACCGGCGAGCACGGGGTGGGGCTGCTCAAGCGCGACTGGCTGGCCCGCGAGATCGGCCCGGTCGGCGTACGGGTCCATCACGCGATCAAGGCAGCCCTCGACCCCACCGGCCTCTTCAACCCCGGCAAGGTCATCTGACCCGGTGGCGGGACCCGCCGCCCGGGCGGGACACCCTCGGTCAGCTCGGCAGTTCCGCCCCGGCGGCCTCGGCGCCCACGCCCCGGTCGGCGGCGAAGCCCCGCACGTCCGACACCCCGAGCCGGGCCGCGTCAGCGGTGGCGTCGTCGGGCATCCGCTGCGACTGCCGTTCCGCCTCGACCCGGGCCAGGTAGTGCTCCACCTCACGGGCCCGGACCTGGGCGTCCCAGCCGAGCACCCGGCCCATGATCTCGGCGGCGTGTTCGGCCGACTCGGTGCCCCGATGGGCGGTTTCGAACGAGATCCGGGTCCGTCGGGTCAGCACGTCGTCCAGGTGCAGTGCCCCCTCGGCGCTGGCCGCGTACGCGACCTCGGCCGCCAGGTACTCCGGCGCACCGGTGAGCGGCGCGGCGAGCAGTGGATCGGCCGCGATCAGGGCCAGCAGGTCGACGGTGAGGCTGCCGTACCGCTCCAGGAGGTGCTCCACCACCCCGACCTGGACCCCGTGCCGGCGGGCCAGGTCGGCCCGGTCCCGCCACATCGCCGGGAATCCGTCCGCGCCGAGCAGCGGCAGGTCGGCGGTACGCGACGGGCGGGCGTTGCCGAGCCGGCGGGCCGCCCGGTCGACCACGTCACTGGCCATCACCCGGTACGTCGTGTACTTGCCACCGGCCACCAACAGCAGCCCGAGCATCGGCTCGACCACCGCGTGCTCCCGGGAGAGTTTCGAGGTGGAGTCCGCCTCACCGGAGAGCAGCGGACGCAGCCCGGCGTACACGCCCTCGATGTCCGAGGTGGTCAACGGCCGGTCGAGCACGGTGTTGACCTGATCCAACAGGTAGTCGATGTCGCGGGCGGAGGCCGCCGGGTGGGCCCGGTCGAGGGTCCAGTCGGTGTCCGTGGTGCCGATGATCCAGTGGCCGCCCCAGGGCAGCACAAAAAGCACCGAGGTGGCGGTCCGCAGGATCAGCCCGGCCTCACCGGTGATCGCCGAACGCGGCACCACCAGGTGCACCCCCTTGGAGGAACGCACCCGCAGCCCCGGGCGGGCGCCGATGTCGCCCAGCATCCGCGACATGTCGTCGCTCCACACCCCGGTCGCGGCGATGACCGTACGGGCGTTCACCTCGAACTCGGCGTCCGGCGAACCGGGCCGCGCCTCCATGTCGCGTACCCGTACCCCGGTCACCTCGCGTGCCTGCCGGATCAGGCCGACGGCGCGGGTGCTGGTCACCACGGCCGCGCCGAGGCTCGCCGCGGTCCGGGCCAGGGTGACCACCAGGCGGGCGTCGTCGACCTGGCCGTCGTAGTAGCGGATCGCACCGGCGACCGCGTCGGCGCGCAGGCTCGGGAAGAGCCGGCGGGCCCCCTCACGACTCAGGTGGCGGTGCAGCGGCATGCCCCGGCCACCGCCGAAGACACCGGCGAACGCGTCGTACGCGGCCACCCCGGCCCCGTAGTACGAGCGCCGCCAGGCCCGTGCGGGCAGCGCCGCCGGGCCCGCTCCGGGCGGGAGCGGCACCAGGATCGGCACCGGTCGGACCAGGTGCGGTGCGAGCCGGGTGGCGAGCAGGCCACGTTCGGTCAGCGCCTCGTGCACCAGCCCGAATTCGAGCTGTTCGAGGTAGCGCAGGCCGCCGTGGATGAGCTTGCTGGAGCGGCTGGAGGTGCCGGCGGCGTAGTCGCGCGCCTCGACCAGAGCCACCCGAAGTCCGCGCGAAGCGGCGTCGAGGGCGGCGCCCGCGCCGGTCACCCCACCACCGATCACGAGTACGTCGAACCGCTCGCCCCGCAGGCGGCGCAGATCCGCCGCGCGGCGGGCCGGTGAGAGTTGGCCGGCTTCGTACCGGGAGATGTTCGGATCGCGCACCTGTCCACGTTAACCGCATCCGGTGAACAGTTCGCGCCCTCGGTGGGTCGTACTGTTTCCGGCATGCAGGTCGGACCCGCGCAGCCCGCCGACGAACCGGCTCCCCCACCGTTCCACGCCGTACCGGTCCACGCCGGTGGCGGGCCATGGCCGGTCGTCGCGGCCGTGCTGATCGGCTGCTGGGCGGTCGCGGTCACCGTCGGCGCCCAGCTCACCGGCTGGTCCATCGAACAGTTGCTGCTGGTCGGCGGGGTCTCGCTGCCGGCGTGGGTGTGGCCGGTCACCGGGCTGGCGAACGCCGTGCTGGTCGGCGTACCGGCCGGGCTGCTCGCCCTCCTCCCCCGTTCGGCGACCGTTCGGGCGACCGGGCGGGTCTGGCTGGTCGGCGCGCTCGCGCTCGGCGTGTTCGGCCTGCTCCGGGCGATCCCCCTGGTCCACCAGGAGGGCTACCTGGCCGCCCTCACCGTGGTCGCCACGCTGGCGGCGACACTCGTACGTCGACGCGCCCACCGCCCCGACCGGCCGGAACGGGAACCCGCCCTGATCGGCACCGGACTGGCGATCGCCGCCGGGCTGGCCCTGCTCCTGCCCTGGCTCTGGCTCGGCGCCCTCGGCGGCCGGCTGGAGAGCGCACTGGCACTCACCTCCGCCGCCGCCCTCGGCTGGTTCGCCACCACACTGCTCGACCAGGACTTCTGGGCCGGGTACGAACGCCACGCCGATGGCCGACCCGCTGGTGCGGCCCGGCTCGTGCTGCTCGGCGGTCTGGTCGCGGGTGTCGCGCTGCTCCTGGTCGCGGGCGGGACCGGCCCCGGCGGCAGCCAGCTCGCCGCGCTGCTCGTCCTCCCCCCGGCCGGTTTCACCGTCGCCGCGCTCCGCCGACTCGGCCACCTGGCCGGATCGGCGCCGACCGGCTGGCTGGTCGGGCTCGCTGCGGTCGGCCCCCTGGCCCTGGTCGACCCGGAGGAGATCTCGATCCTGCTCGCCACCACCCGGGACGTGCCGTACTGGACAGCGCTCGCCGCCGGTGCCTCGCTCGCCATCGCCCTCCTCGCCGGCCTCGGCTACGGCCTGGCGTTCGGCCGGGTACGGGCCGGCGTCCCGCGCCGTGCGGTGGCGGCGACCGTCACCGTGGTGCTGGTGCTCGCCGCCGGGGGCATCTACCTGGGCCTCGGCCAACCGGGCTGGTACGGGGAACGACTCTTCGTGGTGTTGAAGGAGCAGGCGCCCCTGGACGACCTGATGGCCGGACCCACCGGAGCGACCGGCCAGCCCGAACGGGTACGCGAGGTCCACCGCCGGCTCGTCGGCACGGCGCTTCGTGCCCAGGCGGACCTGCGCCACGAACTCGACCGCTGGGGGTTGGCGTACCGGCCCTACTACCTGGTCAACGCGATCGAGGTGACCGGCGGACCGGTCGTACGCGGCTGGCTCTCCCGCCGCGACGACGTCGACCGGGTGCTGATCAGCCAGGACCTGCGGCCACTGCCGGCGCCCGCGTCGACCCACCACAGTGGCGGTACGGCGCCGACCGTACCGTCCTGGAACCTCACCCAGATCGGCGCGGACCAGGTCTGGGCACAGCTACGGGTGGACGGGTCCGGAATCGTGGTCGGCAGCTCGGACTCCGGAGTGGACGGTCACCACCCGGCTCTCGTCGACGGTTTCCGGGGCGGCGACGACTCCTGGTACGACCCGTGGAACGGCACCCGTTTCCCCAGTGACAGCGGCGGCCACGGTACGCACACGCTCGCCTCGGCCGTCGGCGACGAGAACGTGGGCGTCGCCCCCGGGGCCAGTTGGATCGGCTGCGTCAATCTCGACCGCAACCTCGGCAACCCCGCCCACTACCTGGACTGCCTCCAGTTCATGCTGGCCCCCTTCCCCACCGGCGGCGACCCGTTCACCGACGGCCGGCCGGACCGGGCCCCGCAGGTGCTGACCAACTCGTGGGGCTGTCCCCCGGTCGAGGGCTGTGACGCCGGCGCGCTCCGCCCGGCCACCGCCGCCTTCGCCGCCGCCGGGATCTTCTTCACCGCCGCCGCCGGCAACACCGGTCCCCGCTGCGCCTCCATCGACGACCCGCCCGCGCCGTACGCCGATGTGTTCACGGTTGGCGCGGTGGACCGGGACCGGCGGGTCGCCCCCTTCTCCAGCCGTGGTCCGGCGATTGGCGGCGCCCCGAAACCCGACCTGGTCGCGCCGGGCGCCGACGTTCTCTCGGCGATGCCGGGCGGCGGGTACGAGGCCCTCAGCGGCACCTCGATGGCGACCCCGCACGTGGCCGGCGTGGTGGCGTTGATGTGGTCGGCCAACCCGGCGCTCATCGGCGACCTGGACCGCACCAGGCAGATCCTGCGTGACACCGCCACCCCGGTCTCACTCCCCGGCGCGAATGCCACCGCCGCCGCCTGCGGCCCCGACAGCAACTCCGCTGGCGCTGGCCTCCTCAACGCCCCAGCCGCCGTCCACGCCGCCCTGGGGTAAGGAAGGGCCCCTTGTTATCGCTTTTTGTATAGGAAGGGGCCCTTCCTAACCGGTCGGCGGGAACGGTCCGGGCACCGGGTCAGGGCCGTGATGTCTTAGGGTCGGCAGTCGTGGATCACGATTTTTCGATCATCGAGCTGACCGAGGACGACGTACCCGCGGTGGTGACCCTCTGCGGTGAGGCGCTGGACCTGCCGGACGACGCGGCGGAGGCCCCGGTGATCGTCGCCCGGCTACGCGACACCACCACTCTGCCGGGTGCGACGATCCGGCGCCGTACGGTCGGTTTTGTGGCCGTCGTGGGCTCCGCCACCGTCGGTGTTGTGCTCGGCTCGATCGCCCACCGTGACCCGTCGCTCGGCCACGTAGACCTGATCGCGGTGCATCCGACCCACCGCCGTCAGGGGATCGGGCGGGCGCTGCTGGCCCGGATCGAGGGTGCGCTCTCCGGGCTCGGCGCCGGTGAGGTGCTGCTCGCGGGCAACCCGCCGCACTACGCCTGGCCCGGCATCGACGTGCGCTACACCCCGGCGGTCTGCGCCGCGATGGCGCTCGGCTACGAGCAGGAGAACATCGCCTGGAACATGACGGCGGACCTGTCGTACGACGCGTCGCCGGCGTTGCGCAGCACGTCGACGGCCGAGCAGCGCCTGGCCGACCAGGGCATCACGGTACGTCGGGCGGAGCCGGACGATGCCGCCATGCTGGTCGAGTTCGCCCGGGAGACGTTCGGCGTGGGCTGGGGCGGCGAGGTGGCCGACTCGATCGGCAGGACCGGCGCCGGCTGCCACATCGCCGTACGGGACCGCGTTCCGGCCACTGTGGAGAGTCGTTCTGACGCGTCGGGTGACGGTGACCCGGCCGTCGACGGTAACGGGGACGGGGCGGTTCCCGGCAGCGACGAGTCCACTTCCCCGCAGGTCGGGGCGGCGGCGGTGGAGGTGCTCGGGTTCGCCGCGTACGGCTCGTCCCGGCCGAGTTGGTTCGGTCCGATGGGTACGGCGCCGGCCGCGCAGGGCCTGGGTATCGGTGGGGTGCTGTTGCGCCGTTGTCTGGCCGATCAGCGGGCGGCTGGGCACGAGCGTGCCGAGATCGGTTGGGTCGGTCCGGTGCCGTTCTATGCCAGCAACTCGGGCGCCCGGATCGAGCGGGTCTTCTTCCTGTACCGCAAGCAGCTCTAACGGAATAGCCCGAAAGGGGCGAATAGGAGATATCCGTTTATAGTGCCGTTTCTCAGCACTGTCCCTCGCCTGCCTCCTACCGTTTGAGCAAAGGAGGAAATCATGGCGAAGGACGACGAACCGACTGACGATCTCCCTGCGGCCGCCTGGGCTCGGATGGCCGCGGAGGTCCCCGCCGAAACGCCGGTACATCGCCTGGACTACGGCGACGCGGACCAGCGGGCTGAAATGGATGGACCGGACGAACTGCCGTCCGACGAACCACTGGAAATGGTCGACGCCCCGATCCAGATCAGGAAGCCGTTCTCCCGCGCGGACAAGCAACGCAATCAGCGACGTCTGCCGACCTGACGCGGACGACGAAGGGGGCGGACCGCTCGCGCGGCCCGCCCCCTTCGGGAGTGTCTGGACTCAGAAGTCCATGTCCCCGCCGCCCGGCGCAGCCGCCGGGGCCGGGTTCTTCTCCGGCTTGTCCGCCACCACTGCCTCGGTGGTCAGGAACAGGGCCGCGATCGAGGCCGCGTTCTGCAGCGCTGACCGGGTCACCTTGGCCGGGTCGATGATGCCGGCCTTGAGCAGGTCGACGTACTCACCGTTCGCGGCGTTCAGGCCGTGGCCGGCCTCCAGGTTGCGCACCTTCTCCACCACGACGCCACCCTCAAGGCCGGCGTTGACGGCGATCTGGCGCAGCGGGGCGTCCAGCGCGATCTTGACGATCGTCGCACCGGTCGCCTCGTCACCCGCGAGGTCCAGCTTGTCGAAGGCGGTCTTGCCGGCCTGCACCAGCGCGACGCCACCACCGGGGACGATGCCCTCCTCGACGGCCGCCTTCGCGTTGCGAACGGCGTCCTCGATGCGGTGCTTGCGCTCCTTGAGCTCGACCTCGGTGGCCGCGCCAACCTTGATCACCGCAACACCGCCGGCCAGCTTGGCCAGGCGCTCCTGCAGCTTCTCGCGGTCGTAGTCGGAGTCGCTCTTCTCGATCTCGGCACGGATCTGGTTGACCCGACCCTGGATCTGGTCGGCGTCACCGGCACCGTCGACGATCGTGGTCTCGTCCTTGGTCACCACGACCTTGCGGGCGCGGCCCAGCATGTCGAGGCCGATGCCGTCGAGCTTGAGGCCCAGCTCCTCGCTGATGACCGCGCCACCGGCGAGGATCGCGATGTCGGTCAGCATGGCCTTGCGACGGTCACCGAAGCCCGGAGCCTTGACGGCGACGGACTTGAAGGTGCCCCGAACCTTGTTGACGATGAGGGTGGCGAGCGCCTCGCCCTCGACGTCCTCGGAGATGATCAGCAGCGGCTTGCCCGACTGCATGACCTTCTCCAGGATCGGCAGCAGGTCCTTCACCGAAGCGATCTTGCTGTTGACGATCAGGATGTAGGGGTCGTCGAGGACGGCCTCCATCCGCTCCGGGTCGGTCCAGAAGTAGGGCGAGATGTAGCCCTTGTCGAAGCGCATACCCTCGGTGAGCTCAAGCTCGAGCCCGAAGGTGTTGCTCTCCTCGACGGTGATGACGCCTTCCTTGCCGACCTTGTCCATCGCCTCGGCGATGATCTCGCCGACGGTGGTGTCACCGGCGGAGATCGACGCGGTCGAGGCGATCTGCTCCTTGGTCTCGACGTCCTTGGCGAGCTTGGCCAGCTCCTCCGCCACGGCGGCGACAGCGGCCTCGATGCCCCGCTTCAGGGCCATCGGGTTCGCGCCGGCCGCGACGTTACGCAGGCCCTCGCGGACCAGCGCCTGGGCCAGGACGGTCGCCGTCGTCGTGCCGTCACCGGCAACGTCGTCGGTCTTCTTGGCGACCTCCTTGACCAGCTCAGCGCCGATCTTCTCGTAGGGGTCCTCGAGCTCGATCTCCTTGGCGATGCTCACACCATCGTTGGTGATGGTGGGGGCACCCCACTTCTTCTCGAGCACGACGTTGCGGCCCTTGGGGCCGAGCGTCACCTTGACGGCGTCGGCGAGCTGGTTCATGCCCCGCTCGAGGCCACGGCGGGCCTCTTCGTCGAACGCGATGATCTTGGCCATACGGCGTTGTCCTCCTGGACACTCACGGCCGCCCGAGCCGGTTGTCCCGGATCGGCCGCCTGACTACGCACCTTCGGACGTCACCACTGCGCTGGCGCGCGGCATGATCCGACAACGATCACACCGGACCGACTCCCGCGCGCTAGGCGGCAGTGACGTCCGTCGGTCGGGCCGGACAGCCCGCGACGACCGGCCATCCGCCCCGCCCCCGCTTCCGGTTGCGCGACCGTGGCCCTAACCGCCCCGACCTTCTGGCACTCACACCGCGCGAGTGCCAATCACTTGTTTAGCACTCTCCCATGGCGAGTGCAAGCGAGTGGGCCAGAGCGAGCGTGGTCGAAAACGCGCGGGCGGCGCACCGAGCACGGCATCGACCAGGGAGATCTCCACGGAGGGCCGGCTCACACGCACTCTCGCCGGGCGGGTCGCAGGGCACGCCACCGCGAACGCTGGCGGGTGAGCGACGCGAGGGTGAACATCGGGGAGACCTGGGCGGAAGAACTCACGCAAAGAGTTCACAAAGGCACAACAGAGGCAGACCCGGACACTACACAGGCCCAACGTACGAGGATCGGGTGTCGCCCGCGAGCCCGGCAGACAGGGCTCGGCGCCTGTCGGCACCGGGGCGCGCACAACCACGGAACGTCCCGTTCGAACGGGCGATGACAGGGACGCCGCACTCCCGGGAAGCCGACGCCCCGTCGAATCGAAATCCGGCTGTCGCTACCGGTCGTATTCGATCAGCCAGACGACTGGTCGGTCGGAGACCGACACTCAGGCGAGCAGGCGCACCTTCTCGGCCTGCGGGCCCTTCTGGCCTTGCGCGATTTCGAACTCCACCCGCTGCCCGTCGTCGAGCGCCTTGTAGCCGTCCATCTCGATCGCGGAGAAATGGACGAATACGTCCTGCCCGCCATCGACCGCAATGAAGCCGTAGCCCTTTTCGCTGTTGAACCACTTGACGGTGCCCTGTGCCACGGTGCACTTCCTCACTTCGATCGTGCTGGGTCGCAACCCCCGTGCCGACGTACGCCGGCCGGGGCCGCCAACTCGCCGAACCCATATCGGTCCACCAAATCAGCAACCGAAATCGCACGCTACACGAGGTCCGACGCTGGTGCACTACCCCAAAAGGGACAGCAGGGACGGCTCCACAACCGCCCCCGGCGATTAACTCTGCATCGTCGACCGTCTTTACGTCGTACAATTGATCATGTATCCCCGGACGGGTGCGCCACGGTTGATCGCCAAACCGGTTGCCGGTGGTGGCCCGGCGGGGTAGGCATGCCTGATGACCAGCCTGCCGGCATTCGCCGCTAGTGCACCGCCCGACGCGCCCACCACCATGGCAAGCCCCACTCCGACAGCTCCCGGTCCCGCCAGCGGCGGCCCCGGCGCGGGCAGCCACGGCTCCGACGCCGGCCCGGCCGATCGACCGCGGGTCCGGCGGATCAAATCGGCTGATGCCGCACGGATGCGGGCGCTACGGCTGGAGATGCTCGCCGACGCGCCACTGGCCTTCCTGGAAACGGTCGCCGAAGCGGCGGCCCGCCCACACGCCGAGTACGCCAACCGGGTCCGACAGAACGCTTCGGGCAGCGACATAGCCGCCTTCGTCGCCGAACTGCCGCCCGCCCGGGAACTCTCGCCCGCCGCCGGACCATTCGTCGGGCACGCCGGCGGGCATGCGGTCCCCACCGAGCCGGGGCTCACCGTCATCTTCGCCGTCTACGTCACCCCGACTCGACGGGGCACCGGTCTGCTCGCGGACCTGATCGAGCAGGTGGCGGTCTGGTCCCGGGCCGCCGGACGGCCGGAGCTGATGCTGGAGGTGGTGGTCGGCAACGATCGCGCGCTCCGGGCCTACCAGCGGCTCGGCTTTGTCGACACCGGCGTACGGGTTCCGCATCCCCGCGTACCCGCCCTGACCGAACTCCAGATGCGCCGCCGCGCCTGAACGTCACCGCCGGTTCCCCGCACCAGCGGTGTTAGGAAGGGCCCCTTCCTATACAGAATGCGATAACAAGGGGCCCTTCCTTACACCTCAGATGTGGCGGCGGGACTGGACTACGCGGAACCGGTTGGCGACATACGCGCCGTCGGTCAGGGCGGCGTTCGCCGCCGCGTTGGCGCCGCTGGCGTGGAAGTCGGAGAAGGCCGCCGACTGGTTGACGAAGACGCCACCGGTGAGGTTGCAGGAGAGGTGGACCCCGGCGTCAAGCGCCGCCGCCTCGGCCGCGTCGAGCACCTTCTCGTCGGTGGCGTAGACCGCCGCGGTCAGGGCGCCCTGCGCTCCCACGGTCTTCCGCAGGATCTCCAGGCTGTGCGCGGTGGAGTCGGTGGAGATCGTGAACGAGATCGGCCCGAACCACTCCCGGCCGTACGTCTGCGCGTCGTCCGCGCCGAGCCGGACGATGGCCGGCGTACGGACCACCGCGTCCGCATAGGTGGGGTGCGCGACCGTACGCGAGGCGAGCACCACTTCGCCGACCCCGGCCACCTCGTCCAACCGGCCGAGTACGCCGTCGTTGACGATCGCACCGGTCAGCTCGACGGCCCGTGCCGGGTCACCGGTGAGCTTGCCGACGACACCGGCGATTCCGGCGGTGACCTCGTCGAAGGTCTTGTGCCCCTGGTCGGTGTCGATGCCGGCGGCCGGGATCAGAATGTTCTGCGGCGTGGTGCACATCTGTCCGCTGTAGAGGGTCAGCGAGAAACCGATGTTGCGGCACATGCCGGCGAAGTCGTCGGTCGAGTCGATCACGATGGTGTTGACGCCGGCCTTCTCGGTGTAGACCGAGGCCTGTCGGGCGTTGTTCTCCAGCCAGTCGCCGTACTCGGTGGAGCCGGTGAAGTCGATGATCCGGACCTCGGGGCGGAGCGCCAGCGTGGTGGCGAGCTTCTCGCCCGGTTCCTCGGCGGCGAGCAGCACCAGGTTGGGGTCGAACCCGGCCTCGGCGAGCACCTCGCGGGCGTACCGGACGGTGATCGCCAGCGGCAGCACGGCGCCGGGGTGCGGCTTGACCACCACCGGGTTGCCGGTGACCAGGGAGGCGAACAGACCGGGGTACGAGTTCCAGGTCGGGAAGGTGTTGCAGCCGATCACCAGCGCCACACCCCGGGGCACCACGTGGAACGTCTTGACCATCCGCAGCGGGTCGCCCTTGCCGGCCGGCTTCTCCCATTCGGCGCTGCCCGGGTGCCGGGTCATCTCGGCGTACGCGTACGCGATCGCCTCCAGGGCCCGGTCGAGGGCGTGCGCCCCGCCGGCCTGGAACGCCATCACGAAGGCCTGCCCGCTGGTCGCGTGTACGGCGTTGGCCAGCTCGAAGATGTGCCGGTGCAGCCGGGCCAGGATTTCCAGGCAGACGCCGGCCCGGGCCTGCGGTCCGGCGTCACGCCAGCTCGGCAGCGCGGCGGTGGCGGCGGCGATCATCGCGTCGAGGTCGCCGTGCGGGTAGCGCACGCCGAGGTCGAAGCCGAACGGACTGGCCTCGGTCGCCACCCGTCCCTGGGTGCCGGGCTGGTCGAGCGGGAAGTCGGCGTCCAGGTAGGAGCGGTAGGCCGCCTCCCCCTCGGCGGCGGCGGTCTCGCCGTACACCCGGGGGCTGGGCGATTCGGGGAAGGCCGACCAGTAGGCACGCTCCGTGATCGCGGTCAGCGCCCGGGCGAGGGTGTCGGCGTGCGTGGCGTAGAGGGGATGCGGGGTCTCCGTCATCCCGCCATCATGCCCCAGCTCATCCCCGCCCCCTACCCTCCCGCCCCCTCCCCGCACCCCCGCGCGTCGATCTAGGGCAAATCAGCGCTAGTTGATCCCTAGCGGCAGCGATCTCTCCTAGATCGGCGAGGGGGTGGGGGTGGGGGGAGGGGTGGGGGTTAGAGGGTTAGTTGCCAGTTGTTCCAGGAGTCGGCGGGGCGGAAGCCGATCGCCTCGTTGATGGAGATCATGTGGTCGTTGACTCCCGCGTTCCAGGTGTCGATGACCCGGAGTTCGGGTTCGTGGGAAAGGGTCCACCGCAGGTTTTCAATCTTGGCGATGGTGCCGAGCCGGTGCCCGCGGTGGTTCGGGTCGACGATGGTGATCTGCTGGAAGGCGTGCCAGGACGGGGTCGCACCAACGTCGATCATGGTCCAGGCGACGAGCCGACCGGTCCCGTCGTGGCGCAACCCGCTGCTGTAGAGACGGCGCCCGCGTACGGCCAGCGCCGCGTCGACCGCCAGAATCCGTTCCCCGTCCGGTTTCGCCGCCTCCCACTCCAGGTCACCGAGGGGGGCGTCCTGGACCAACCGACCGTCGAGGTACGCGATGTCGTCGAGGTACTCGGCGGGCGCGCTGCCGATCCAGCGGACCAGCGAGTAGCCGTCGGCCCGTCCCCAGGCGTCGGCGAGCAGTTCGTCGAGGTGCGACTGGTCCAGGGCGGTGAGGTCGAGCCGCCGCCGGACGTCGACCAGCGCGTTCTTCGCGCCGACCGAGGCGGCGAACGCGGCGGCGGGGTCCTCCCGGGGCGGCTGGCCGGGCAGTACGTCGACCGAGACGGTGTTGAGCCGCTTACGCCCCAGCTCACGGAGGGTACGCAGGCTGTACTCGAAGAGTGCCCGCCCGACGCCGCGACGCCGGTACTCGGGCAGCACCTCGATGTCGATCGAGGCGTTCTCGGTGTTCTCCAGCTGCGGGAGTTCGATGGCGAGGTAGCCGACCGGGCGACCGTCGAGGTGGGCCAGGACGAACCGGTCCTCTTCGCCGGGCATGGGATGGCGTAGCTGGCCGAGGAACCGTTGGCGACAGAGCGGGGGGAAGTCGGGCAGGTCGGCCGCGATGACTGCGGACCGAATCGCGTACGCCTGCTCGACCGCAAGGTCGTCGGCGACGTCGAGTGGGGTGACGGCGATGCCTACGGGGGTGGCGGCGGTGTCCATGTTCCCGAGGGTGCCCGGCCCGTACGAGGAACGCGAGCGAATTAGTTCCGCTCAGCTCCGCCGACGTTGGTCGGGAGGACGCTCGCACAACGCCTCCGGCGTCGGGTCGTAAGAGCTTGAAAAGTCTACGGCGATGCGTCCTCCCGCACGGAGCATTTTGCGTCGCCCGATTCGCGACGTCAAGCCCTTGCCGGGGTCTTTTGCTAACGGGTGGCAAATCGGCAACTACCCAGCGCATCGGACACATCCACCGGTCAGCGGACTTGCCCCGTCCGAACGGCTGACGGCACGCTCCCGGCAAGCGGGCGGCCGTCAGCCGTCGTTGCCGACATGGCCGGACGGGCAGACCGGCGGAGGGGCAGACCGGCGGACAGGCCGGCTCAGCCCAGCAGGCCCGCCTCACGGGCGGCCTTCAGCGAGGGCTTCACCCGGTACGTCGGACCGACCAGCGACGCCACCGCGTCGATGGTCTTCAGCCCTTCGCCGGTGTTGTAGACAACCGTCTCGGCGGTCGGGTCGAGCCGCCCGCTCGCCACCAGCTTGCGCAGGCAGGCAACGGTCACCCCGCCCGCCGTTTCGGCGAACACACCGGTCGTACGCGCGAGCAGCCGGATCGCGTCGCGGATCTCGTCGTCGTCGGCGTACTCCATCCAGCCGCCGGTACGCCGCACCGCCTCCAGTGCGTACAGGCCGGCGGCCGGGTCGCCGATGTTGAGCGACTTGGCGATCCCGGTCGGCTTCACCGGAACGATGGTGTCGGTGTCGTTGTGCAGGGCGGTCGCGATCGGGTTGCAACCGGCCGACTGGGCGCCGAAGACTTTCCAGCCGTTGGCCGGCGCCTCGACCAGGCCGATCTCGACCAGCTCACTGAACGCCTTGTCGACCTTGGTGAGCAGCTCACCGCTGGCCATCGGGATGACCACCTGCTCGGGGATGCGCCAGCCGAGCTGTTCGGCGACCTCGTACCCCAGGGTCTTGGACCCTTCGGCGTAGTACGGCCGGACGTTCACGTTGACGAACGCGGTGTCCTCGAACTCGTCGGTCTCGACCAGTTCGCCGCAGAGCCGGTTCACGTCGTCGTACGAGCCGTCGATCGCGACCAGGTCGCCGCCGTACACCGCGGTCGTGATGACCTTGCCCTGTTCCAGGTCGGCGGGGATGAAGACGATCGACGGGACGCCGGCGCGGGCCGCGTGCGCGGCGACCGAGTTGGCCAGGTTGCCGGTGGAGGCGCAGGCGAACCGGCTGAAGCCGAGGCCCCGGGCGGCGGTGAGCGCGACCGACACCACCCGGTCCTTGAACGAGTGGGTGGGGTTGGCGCTGTCGTCCTTGACCCAGAGCGGCGCGGTGATGCCCAGTTCGGCGGCGAGGTGCGGGGCGGCTACCAGCGGGGTCAGGCCGGGGTCGAGGGTGACCCGGGTGGCCGGGTCCTGGCCGGCGGGGAGCAGGGCTGCGTACCGCCAGATGTTCTGCGGGCCCGCCTCGATGTCGGCCCGGGTGACCTTGGACAGGGCGTCCTGGTCGTAGGCGACCTCAAGCGGGCCGAAACACTCGTAACAGGCATGCTGGGCGATCAGCGGGTACTGCGCGCCGCAGCCCCGGCAGACCAGCGCACGCGCCGGGTTGGCCGAGGTTTCACCGCTGGTGGGAGTCTGGGTTTCGCCGAGGGTCGCAGTCATGCGATGCCGTCCTCTCATCTTTCCCCTGGACCGCACGGTGCGGCGGGGACGGACTTGGCACCTGCCTCGCCCGGCTCGTCATCGAGCCGGCGGGTGGTTGCCGGGGCTTCATCGGGCCGTATCCCTCTGCCCCTCTGGATGAGGTATTCAGTTGTGTGCCCGATCCTACGGGTGAACCCGCCTCCGGCCCAGCACCCGCCGCCCCTTGTGACCCACACCCCACGCTCCGTGCCGCGCGGAGCACGGCCCGGAACATCCATCGGGTACGTGGGCAGCGGCTAGCTGACCACGTCCTTGCGGGTGAAGCGCCAGAACGCGAGGCTCCAGAAGATGGTGGCGTAGCTGATCGCCGAGATGCAGCCGCGTACCACGTCGTCGGTCTGCACCGGCGTGGAGAGCAGCCCCAGCCAGGCGGTGCTGTAGTGGGTCGGCAGGAAGTCGCGCACCACGCCGAGCGCCTCGATCTGGTCCAGGATGCTGGAGAGGATCCAGAGCAGTACGGCGCCGCCGACCGCGCCCAGGGCCGCGTCGGTGGAGACCGAGAGCAGGAACGCCAGTCCCGCCACCACCAGCAGCGCCACCGCCAGGTAACCGACGATGCCGAGCAGCCGCAGCAGCCCCTCGGCGGCCGGGATCTGGGCCGCGACGGTGCTGCTCAACGGCTCCCAGCCGTAACGCAGGGTGCCGAGCAGCAGCGCGGTCCCGACCAGCAGCAACAGTGCCAACCCGGAGTACGCCAGCGCTACCACCAGCTTCACCGCCAACAGCCGGGCCCGGGGCACCGGCACCGCCAGCAGGTACCGCAGGCTCCCCCAGCTCGCCTCGCTGGCCACGGTGTCGCCGCAGAACAGCGCGACGACCACGACCAGCAGGAACGACGCCGACACAAAGAGGCAGAACAGGGCGAAGTTCAGTCCACCGCTGGTGGCGAGGTCGATCAGGCTGGCGAACTCGCCGTTGCCGTTGTCGTCGTCGCCACCCGCGTTGAACTGGAACGCGATCAGGACGATCAGCGGCAGCAGCACCATCGCGGCCAGGGTCAACTGGGTACGTCGACGCGCGAACTGCCGGCGCCACTCGGTCACCACCGACAGTGTCGCCCCCGGCCGGTAACCCGGCGCGGCGCCCGCACCGGCAACGGTCATCTGGTCCGTACCGGCCATGTCGGCGGCCCCGCTTCCCGGAGAGTCGGCCATCGTCATCGGTCCCCGCTCCCCCGCGAGTTCTCGCCGACCAGGGCGAGGAACGCGTCCTCCAGGCGCCGTCGCGGCATCACCCGGTCCACCCCGACCCCGGCCCGGACCAGCTCGGCGACCACCTCACTGCGGGCGGTCCCGTCGACGTCCACCACCAGCGTCCCGTCACCGTTCGACAGCACCCGCACCCCGTCGAGGCGGTTGAACACGGCCCGCGCCGCCACCGGGTCGCTGACGTCGAACTGCACGCTCGGCGACTCGCCGACGATCTCCTCGACCGGTCCGGCGGCGACGATGACGCCCTTGTTGACCACCACCGCGTGGGTGCACGACTGCTCCACTTCGGCCAGCAGGTGACTGGAGACCAGCACCGCCCGGCCACCGGTGGCGTACCGGCGCAGCACCCGGCGCATCTCGGCGATCTGCGGCGGGTCGAGCCCGTCCGTCGGTTCGTCCAGCACCAGCAGTTCGGGCAGGCCGAGCATGGCCTGGGCGATGGCGAGCCGCTGCCGCATCCCATGGCTGTACGTCTTGATCCGGCGGTGGATCGAGTCACCGAGCCCGGCGATCTCGATCGCCTCGTCGAAGTGGGCGTCGGCGAGCGGTCGCCCGGTCGCCCGCCAGTACGAGCGCAGGTTCGCGATCCCGGTCAGGTGCGGTAGGAAGCCGGGCCCCTCGACCAGTGCGCCGATCCGGGAGAGTACCGGCGAACCGGGAACGAGCCGGTGCCCGAAGACGTGGATCTCACCCGCGGTCGGCTGGGTCAGCCCCATCAGCACCCGCAGGGTGGTGGTCTTGCCGGCACCGTTCGGGCCGAGCAGGCCCACCACCTGCCCCCGGTGCACCTCGAAGTCGACCCGGGAGACGGCGACGAAACCGTCCGCGTACTCCTTGCGCAGTCCCCTGATCACCAGCGGGATGTCCGCGTACTCGGCGGTGACCGAGGTGTCGTGGCGACGGTGCCGACGGCGGACCACCAGCAGGACCACGACGAGCCCGACCACGATCGCGGCGAGCAGCGCGGCCAGCGCCCAGCGCCACAGCACACCGGTGGTGGCGATCGGCTCCCCGGCCACCGTGGGCAGGGTGATCTGGTCACCGCCGAGACCGACCGAGTAGACCGCCGGTGCGACCGGGGTGGCGTAACCCTGGTCGGAGGTGGCGACCACCAGCGCGAGCCGGTGCCCGGCCTCGACCCGGTGCACGATCCCCGGCAGGGTCACCCGGACCGGCGCCGCACCGGCCAGGTCGGCCGGGAGGCCGCTCAGCCGGACCGGTGCGATCAGCCCGCTGGGCAGTTCGGCGGTACCGTCCGGGCCGAGGTCGTAGAGCTTGACGAAGAGCACCGCCTCCCCGGTCGGCGAGGCGGCCCGGACCGAGACGGTCGGCGACCCGACCACGTCCACCGGCTCGGCGAGCGGCTCGGTGACGAACCGGGCGTGCTGTCCAGGCAGGTCGCCGGCGACCCCGCCGACCACACTGGAGAGCACCCCGGCGAAGGGCACGGTCGAGATCGCTGCCGGGTTGCCGTTCGGCGGGTTGGCGATCTGCTGCGGCGGTCCGGCGACGGTGACCGTACGGATGCCGCCCCCGGCCGCGGTGTCGGTGCCGGTCAGCCCCGGGTAGTCGGCGGTCCGGAACCCGGTGGCGACCAGGCCCCGGTCCAGCGCGTCGAAGCCGGCCAGCCGGGACCAGGTGAAGCTGGTGCCGGGATCGGCCCCGTCGCCGCGTACGTAGTGGTCGAGCCACTGCACGGTGAGGAACTTGGTCCGGTCCTGGTCGGTCTGGGGCCCGGCCCCGCCGTCGTGGCCACCGGTGAACCAGGCGACCCGGACCGGGGTGCCGGCGGCGGCGATGCCCCGCGCGTTCGCGTCCGCCTCGGAGAGCGGGAAGAGCGTGTCGGCCTCGCCCTGGATCAGCAACGTCGGCGCTTTGATCCGGTCGAGTACGCCGGCTGGGCTGGAGCGGCGCAGCAGTGCGACCGCCTGCTCGGTGGCGCGCCCGGTGGTGGCGATTTCCAGGTAGGCGGCGCAGACGTCGGCGGCGAACCGCCCGCAGGCGGGGTTCGGCGCGCCGGCACCGGGACCGGTGCCCGGCCCGATACCCGGGGCGGGTTCGGTACCCGTGACGGCGCCGGGGACGGTGCCGGCGGCGGGGCCGCCGAGCCCACCCGGGCCGCTGCCGCCGCTGCCGAAGAAGATGCCGGCCCAGCCCTTCTTGAACACCCCGTCCAGGGTGGGTCGGCCGCTCGACTCGGGCAGGAACGAGGCGGCCAGGTCGTGCCAGGTGATCATCGGAACGATCGCGTCGACCCGGGGGTCCGCCGCGGCGAGCAGCAGGGCGAGGCCGCCGCCGTACGAGCCGCCGACGACGCCGACGCGGGGGTCACCCGCCGCGTCGGTGCGGATCTCCGCCCGGGCGGCGAGCCAGTCGAGCAGCCGGGCGGCGTCACGTACCTCGAAGTCGGGGCTGTCGAGGTGGATCTCGCCGCCGCTGCGTCCGAAGCCCCGCGCGGTGTACGCCAGCACGGCGTACCCCTGCCCGGCCAGGTCCTCGGCGTCGGTGCGGACCGAATCCTTTGTCCCGCCGAAGCCGTGCGCGAGCAGCACCGCCGGTACGGGCCGGTCCGCGCTGGCCCCCTCCGGCAGGTAGAAGGTCGTGTCGATGTCGACGGCCTGGTTGCCGTCCGGGCCGGACTTGAGGCTCAGCAACCGGTTCTCGGTCCGGAAGGAGTCCTGCTCGGGCCAGACCGCCCAGCCGACGACGGCGGCGAGTAACGCCACGACCAGGGCTGACGCGCCGAGCCGACGCCGGCCGAATCGGCCCTTCACGGCGTCCCGGATCGGGTCGCTCCGGACAGGACACGGTGGCGGGCACGGCGGAGCCGGGACGGCAGCGCGGAAGGCATGGGCACACCGTACGGGCCAAAACCTGTGCTGTGGCTGAGATCCGCCGTACGTCCGTCCGGTCAACCCGAACGTCGGCCAAATCGGGTCGTATGAACATCCCAGGCCCAAAGCGAGGGGGACAAATTCGGACTATGTGAATTCCGATTTACTGGACATAAAACTCAATCGATACATGTCGCTTGACAATAGGCACACAGAGTCACGATTTTGAGTACCCGTGACCACGGGAGCGCTACTGACGTGAAACCGACTGTTCGTCATGGATGGACGGAGTCGGGCGTTCAGTTAGTTTTCCGCTCCGGTGGGCGGGACCCCGGCGGCCTCCCGGCGCCCACCACCGGATCCTGGCCGTCGCCGGAGGAGATGCACGATGACAGTTCCCGCGCAGCGGCCCCGACGATGGCCGAACGCGCCCGGAAAGGCACTCCGCCTTTCCCTAGCGGTGATCTTGATAGCGCCGATCGCCGCGCTCTTCGTGCAGCTACAGGGATCGGTTGACGACGATCAGGAGTTGGCCGTCCGGGAACAGCACGGAATCGAGTACCTCCGCTCCCTCGCCGACGTCACCGTGGCCCTGACCGAGGCGCAGTCAGCGGCCGTGGCGGGCCGCCCGGTGCTCCGCGAGGCACTCGCCACCGCGGTGGAACGGACCACCGTGATCGACACCCGGCTCGGTGCCGAGCTGCGCACCCGCGAACGCTGGGCCGGCGTACGCGCCAAGATCGAGGCGCTTCCGGATCGCGGCGCCACCGCACCGGACGCCGTCTTCACCGTCTACCGCGAAGCGGCCGACCTGCTGCTCGCCCTCTACGACAAGGTCCGGGAGAGCTCCGGACTGATGCGTGACCCGGAGGCCGACTCGTACTACCTCCAGGACGCGGTCGGCGAAGAACTGCCGTTCGCCCTGATCGCGGCCGGTCGCCTCGCCGACCTCGCGGTCCTCGGCGCGGCCCGGCGACCCGCCGAACGGCTCCGTACGGTGGTCGAGCTCACCGCCGCCCGCACCTCCCTGCTCGACCCGGCCGGCGACCTGATCGAGTCCCTCCAAGCGGCGGTCGACAGCACCGAGAGCCCCAACCTCGGCGGCAACCTGCTCAACCAGCTCGACAGCTACCAGCGGGCCATCGAGGCTCTCGCCGCCGCCTCCGCCCTGACCGACGGCACCTCCGCCGCGGACCTGACCCAGATCGCGGCCGCCCGGGTCACCGCCCACGCCGCCGCCGAACAGCTCTCCACGATCATCCTCACCGAACTCGCCGCCCTGATCGACGCCCGCGTCGACCGGCTCGCCCGGGACCAGCAGATCACCATCGGCGCCGGTGTCCTGGCCCTGCTGCTGCTACTCGCCCTGATCGCGGCGATCCTGCTCGGCGGCCGGCGGCACCCGGCGGCCCCGACCGCACCGAACATCCCCGACACCCCGTCGGCCGAGGTCACCGGAACCGAACCCGGACGCTGGGACGCGCTGGTCGAATGGTCGGCCGCCGGACCGTCGGGGGCTCCCGCCGGAACGCCCGCAGCCCGGCCGGTCGCCGCCGCCGGCGCCGGTACGGGCGGCGACAGCCCCGGGACCTGGGGGCGCACCGATGCTGCTCGGTAGGCTCCGGATCCGGGCGAAGCTCGCGCTGCTCGTCATCACCCCGCTGCTCAGCATGGTCGGTCTCGCCGTACCGGTGGTGGTCGAACGGGTCAACCAGGCCAGCCGCGCGGCCGAGACGGCCGAGACCGTACGCGTCGCCGGCCGGGTCGGCTCGCTGGTGCAGGAGCTGCAACAGGAACGGCTCCTCTCCATCGGCTACCTGATGAACCTCACCGACCGCTCCACGCTGATCCAGCAGTCGGCCACGGTCAGCGACAAGATCGCCGACCTGCGGGCGGACCTCGGCGACAAGCTCACCGCGCGGGTGTCGGGCGCGGTCGCCGGGGTGCAGCAGCTCGCCGAACTACGCACCGCCGTACTCAACCGTCGGGCCACCCCGGAACAGGTGCTGGGCAAGTTCGGCCCGGTACACGTGGCGCTCATCGACGCACTCCAGCTCTCCTACGAGGTGGACACCGCCACCCCGCAGGGACGGCAGGTCGTCGCACTCGACGCGGTGCTCCGTACCGACGAGGGAATCAGCGCCGGGGCATCGATCATCGTCCTCGTGGTCGCGACCAGGAACCAGGGCGCGATCACCGCGTACATCAGCAACATGGCCGCGCTCCAGGTCAGCACCAGCCAGTTCAGCGCCTTCGCCACCCCGGAACAGAACGCGCTCTACCGGCTCGTCGAGGACGCGGTGGCGAACCGCACCAGCCCCGAGTTCCTCACCACGTTCGCCCAGGACCCCGAGGGCACCATCGCCGGCTTCTCCATGGCCCGGCTCTTCCCCGCCGTGTCGTCCCTGATCACCCTGGGACAGTTCGTGGAGAAGCGGATCGTCACCGACGTCATCGCCCAGGTCACCGCCGAGCAGCGCGCCGCGCTGACCACCGCGTACTGGGTCGGCGGGCTGGTGCTGTTCATCCTCCTGGTGGTCGTCCTGCTGAGCCTGGCGGTGGCCCGTACGGTCGCCCGCCCGCTGATCCGGCTCACCCAGTCGGCCGACCGGGTGGCCCGGGTCGCCGAGGGCGAACTGGTCCGGATCGCCGACGACGAATCCGAGTCGGTCACCCCGATCCGGCTCGACCCGGTCGACATCCGGGCCAAGGACGAGGTCGGTGACCTCGCCCGCGCCTTCGACCGGGTGCAGGGAACAGCGGCCCGGCTGGTGGAACGGCAGGCGGCGAGCCGGCGCAACGTGGCACAGATGTTCGGCCACGTCGGCCGGCGTACGCAGAACCTGGTCGGCCGGCAGATCGCGTTGATCGACCGGCTGGAGCACCAGGAGACCGACCCGACCCGGCTGCAACACCTCTACCGGCTCGACCACGTCTCCAGCCGGCTCCGGCGCAGCGCCAGCAGCCTGGTCGTACTCTCCGGTTCTGCCGGCGCCGACGGACACGTGGCACCGATGCCGCTCGGCGACGTCGTCCGGCTCGCCCTCGGTGAGATCGAGGACTACACCCGGGTCGACGTCGGCGTACGGATCGACGTGGGGGTCGCGCCCGCGGTCATCGGCGATCTCGTACTGACCCTGGCCGAGCTGATGGAGAACGCCACCGCCTTCTCACCGCCGCACACCCGGGTGACGGTCTCGGGCGAGACCGTCGAGGGCGGTGTCCGCCTCACCCTTGTCGACCACGGGATCGGGATGAACGCGGAGCGGTTGGCCGAGGAGAACGCCCGGCTGACCCGACGGGAGCGGCTCGACCTGGCCCCGACCGAGGTGCTCGGACTCTTCGTGGTCGGCCGGCTGGCCCGCCGGCACGGCTGGCGGGTGACGCTCTCGGCGACCTCCGGCGGCGGCGTCACCGTCAAGCTGGACATCGCGGAACGGCTGCTGGTGGCGCGGCGTACCGAGCCGTCGCCGGTCGCGATCGCGCGGGTCAGTGTCCCGCCCGCGTCGCTCAGTTGGCCGGCCGGACCGCCGGCCGCCGAGCCTCCGTCCGCCCCCGCCGCGCCACTGCCGTCCCGGCTGCCGTCAACGCCGGTCCCGGCCGACCTGGTCGGCGTCACCGAACTCAACGCCACCCCGGTCGCGGCGCCACTGCCACCGCTCGCCCCCACCGCCCTGGCCGGGCCCGGTACGGGGACCGAGGACCCGGGCGTCGCCGGCACCGGCCCCCGGCCGGAGCCGGTCGAGCCGGCCGGCGCCACCATCGCGTTCGCCCCAGCCGCGCCGACCGTTGCCGGCATGGCTACCGAACCGGTCTTCGACGCCGCGCTGCTGCACCGGGCGAGCCAGTCGCTCGCCGCCGGGGAGCCGTGGAACGCGTTCGCCGAAGCGCCCGGTGACGGACCCGACGGACCGACCAGCGCGGTCGAGGACCCGGGCGGCACGGCCGGGCCGGCACCGACCACCGGGGCACCCGGGTCCGACGACGCGAGCGCGGCGAGGGCGATGGGACTGCGCCAGCGGGTGCCCGGCGCGCAACTGCCGGTCAAGCCCGGTGCGGCCGCGAACGGCCGGGGCCCGGGCCGCAACAGCGGCCCGCAGCCGGCCGATCCGTCCGTCGTGCGTGCGTTGATCGAGGAATTCGAAGCCGGCGTACGCCGCGCACATCGCCAGCAACCAGCGACGGCAGCCACGACCGGGGCGACCCCCCGGGGTACGGCGCCGGAGGTCGCGCCGATCGGCGCGGGGCCGGTGCAGCTCACCCGGCGGGTCCCCGGCTCCAACCTGGACGTGTCGGGACCGACCCCCCGCTGGGACCGGCCACGGTCCTTCGCGGCCCGCGTGGACGATCCCGAAGCGGTCCGCGACCTCGTCACCCAATTCGAGGCCGGGGTGGCCCGCGCCCTGAGTGAAGTCCGCCCCGACCACCGTCACGAAGAGGAAACGCCACGATGACCAGCCCCTTCATTCGCGACAGCATCGAACGTGAGCAGCCCGGCACGGCTACCGCGGAACTCAGCCAGGAGGCCCGCACCTTCAACTGGCTGCTGGACTCGTTCACCACAAACACCGCCGGCGTGGTCGAGGCGATCGCGGTCTCGTCCGACGGACTGCTGATGGCGATGTCGGCGATCAAGGACCGGTCCAACGCGGAACGACTCGCCGCGGTGGTCTCTGGCATGACCAGCCTGGCCGGCGGAGCCGCCAACTGGTACTCGCTCGGCGGCCTGAACCGGGTGATCGTGGACATGACCGACGGCTACCTGCTGGTGAGTTCGATCAGCAGCGGCTCCGTACTCGGCGTGGTGGCCGACCGCTCGGCCAACCTGGGCACCGTCGCGTACGAGATGACGCTCTTCGCGGGCCGGGCGGGCAGTGCGCTCACGCCCCGGCTCATCGTCGAGTTGAAGAACTCCGTTCAGTCGTGACCCGGCCCGCGGCCGGCGCCGGGCGGGAGCCCGAGCCGGCCATCCGGATCCGCCCCTACCTCCAGGCGGCGTCGGTGCCGGGCGTCGGTGATCCGGAGATCGACAGCACCGACCCGGAGGCGTTGTCGGGCGTGGCCCCGCAGGGTCTGCGACCGTTCGTGCTCACCGCCGGCCGGGTGGACAGTGTCGACCCGGCGATCTGCCTGGAGACGCAGGTGACGGCCCGACCGGACGGGCCGTCCTGGACCAGCCCGCCACTGGGGCGCCTGGCACCGGAACTACAGGACATCGTCACGCTCTGCGCCGAACCGATGTCGGTGGCGGAGATCTCCGCTCGACTGCGGTTGCATCTCGGCGTCACCAAGATCTTGGTCGGTGACCTCCGGGCCACCGGTCACCTCGATGTGCACACCTATGACATCGAGGATGCCCACGACCCCGACCTCATTCTGCGAGTGATCGATGGACTTCGTGCGATCTCCTGACTGGCCGACCAGCCCGACGGCCAGTTCCCCCGTGAACAGCGCGCCCAGTCGGTACGGCGGGCCGACCAGTCACGGCGGCGGGCCGGGCGGCAACGGCGGCCCCGCCGGGTACGCCGGCCCCGCCACCCCGGCCCGGCACGCGCGGCCGACCGTCACCACCGATTACGGCGAACCGGCCGGTGCCGGCGGAGCCGCCCCCAGTCGTCCGAAGGCCGCACCGATCCCGGTGAAGATCCTTATCGCCGGTGGCTTCGGCGTGGGGAAGACCACCACGGTCGGCGCCATCTCGGAGATCGCGCCGCTGACCACCGAGGCGGAGATGACCGCCGCGGGGATCGGGGTGGACGATCCGGGTACCCGCTCGGAGAAGACCACGACGACGGTGGCGATGGACTTCGGCTGCGTCACGATCGACCGCAGTCTGAAGCTCTACCTGTTCGGCACACCGGGGCAGTCCCGGTTCGGTTTCATGTGGGATGACCTGGCCAGGGGGGCGCTCGGGGCACTTGTCGTCGTCGACAGTGCCCGGCTCGACGACTGCTACCCTGCGATCGACTTCTTCGAGCGCGCGAAGCTACCCTTCGTTGTCGCGGTCAACGCGTTCGACGGGCAACTGGCCCACGATCTGGATTCGATCCGTTGGGCCCTGGCAATCGGCGAGCACGTACCGTTGGTGCGGTTCGACGCCCGCGACCGATTGTCGGTACGCGACGCCCTGTTGGTCGTCCTGGACCGCGCACTCGATCGAGCGATCCGGGAGCGGGAGACGTGAGCCGGTGACCATGGCATGGCGTTCGGGAAAGGTGGCGTGATGCGAGGCGAACTGGACGACGCGCTGGCCCGGATGGCCCGGCGTGAGGAGTTGCTGCGACGACGGGCCGCTCCGGTCGGGGAGGGCAACGCGCCTGCGGCCGAACCCGCAGGCCCGGCCGGTCAGGGCGGGCAGCCGCCGGTGCCGGGCACCCGTTCCCCGAACGCCGGTCTGCGGCCACCGCCGCAGACCGTCCACTCGTCGACCGAGGCGATCCGGTCCACGGCCCGGTCCCACTCCGACGGCTTCCGTCCCGCCGCCGAGGCCCACCGGCCGCCGGCCGACCCGGTACGCGCGGCGGCCGACGACGTGGTCGAGGCGGTACGTCGGGTCCTCGCCCACCACCCGGGAGTGACGGTTGACCTGAGCGTGGAGCAGGGCGGTTCACGGGCCGCGATCCGCGTCGGTTGGTCGGAGGGCACGGTCACGATGCTGCCGGTCAACGAGCCGCCGGCCTGGGTGGCTCCGCCGGAACCACCGGCCTGGCCGTTGTCGGTGCAGCCGATGCCGGCGTGGAGTGCCACGGTCGACGAGCGCCCCGGTGACTCGGCGGCCCGGCTGGCCGAGCTGATCCGACGCGATCCGTCACTTCTCGGCCGTCGGGAGGAGTAGCCGCCGGTTACGCTCGGCCGGTGGCCGAGCCCGATCTCATCCTCACCGCGAACCTGCGTTCGGCGACCCTGGACGCGCGTCGGGGGATCGTACGGCTGCACCCGAGCGTGCTCGCCGCCCTGGGCCTGCACCCCGGCGACCCGGTCCGGCTGACCGGTCGCCGGACCACCGCGGGCATCGTGGCCCGCGCCGAAGCGGGCGCCGGGCGGGACCTGCTGCACGCCGACGATCTGCTGCTCGGCAACCTCGGGGTGCGCGCCGGTGATCCGGTGACGGTCGCGCCAGCCCCCGTGGTCGCCGCCCACCGGGTCGTCCTGGACGGCCCGCCGGAGGTCGCGGCGGTCGTGTCGCCGGAGCTGCTCCGGCTCGCCCTGCTCGGCAAACTGGTCACGGTCGGCGACGACGTGTCCCTGTTACCGCAGGACGTGCTCCCCGACGTCGCGGTCCGCGCGTTGGTCGAGGCCGCCCGGCGCAGCCTGGCGAACAGCATGGGGTACGCCTGGACGAGCACCCTGTTGACGGTCGCCGCCGCCGAGCCGGCTGCCACCGTACTGGTCACCATGGACACGGTGGTCGGCTGGCCGGACCGTACCGGCTCGACCGGGGTGACCCGCCGTGACGCCGGTGCCGGTGGGGTGGCGACGGCCATCTCCGCCGCGCGGGTGGGCGCAACGGTCGAGTCGCCCGGTGTGGCGGCGTCGTCCGGGGCGGCCGGGTCGACGGCGGCAGCGGAACCGGTGCCGAACCTGGAGGACCTGCCCGGCCTGCGGGACCAGGCGCAGGCACTGACCGAACTGCTCGACCTCGGCTTCCACCACGGCGAGGTGCTGGGCCGGCTCGGCACCACGATCTCGCTCGGCGTACTCGTCACCGGTCCGGCCGGGTCGGGCAAGTCGGCTCTGGTCCGGGCGGTCGCCGGGGAGGTCGGGGCCCGGGTCGAGGCGGTCTGGGCGCCGGAGTTGGCCGCGCTCACCAACGATGCGGCGGCGCGCCGGCTGGAGGCGGTCACCACCTCGGTACGGAGCCGGGGACCGGCGGTGCTCCTCGTCTCCGACGTCGAGGCACTCGCCCCCCGAGACCAGCCGGGCCCGTTGGCGACGGTGTTCCGGCAGTTGCTCACCGAGACCGTCCGCTCCGGGGCGGCGGTGGTCTGTACGAGCAGCCGTCCGGAGGCGGTCGACCCGTCCCTGCGCGCCCCGGACCTGCTCTCCCTCGAACTGGTCGTACCGCTGCCGGACGCCGCGCTGCGGCGTGAGCAGTTGACCGTACTGACCCGGAAGATGCCGCTCGCCGAGGACGTACGGCTGGACGAGGTCGCCGCCCGTACGCCCGGGTTCGTCGCCGCCGACCTGGCCGCACTGGCCCGCGAGGCCGGGGTGCGGGCGGCGCTGCGCCAGCGCACCGAGCCGTCGCCGCTGGTCGCGATGGCCGACTTCGCCGCCGCACTGGAGGTGGTCCGTCCGACGTCGATGTCGTCGTCGACGCTACGGCTGGCCACGGTGACCCTGGACGACGTCGGGGACATGACGGAGGTGAAGCAGACCCTGACCGAGTCGGTGCTCTGGCCGCTCACCTACCCGGACACCTTCGCCCGGCTCGGTGTGCAACCGCCTCGTGGGGTGCTGTTGTACGGCCCGCCGGGCTGCGGCAAGACCTTCCTGGTCACCGCGCTCGCCGGCTCGGGGCGGGCGAACGTGCTCTCGGTCAAGGGCGCGGAACTGCTCTCCAAGTGGGTCGGTGAGAGCGAGCGGGCGGTACGCGAACTCTTCCGCCGGGCCCGGGACGCCGCACCCACCCTGATCTTCCTGGACGAGGTGGACGCCCTCGCCCCGACCCGGGGGCAGGCCACCGACGGGGGCACCACGGACCGGGTCGTGGCGGCCCTGCTCACCGAGTTGGACGGGGTGGAGACGTTGCGCAACGTGATCGTGGTCGGCGCGACCAACCGGCCCGACCTGGTCGATCCGGCGCTGCTGCGCCCGGGTCGGTTGGAGCGGCTGGTCTACGTTCCGCCGCCGGACGCGTCGGGGCGGGCCGACATCCTCCGTGCGGTGGCGAAGCCGGTGCCGCTGGCGCCGGACGTGGACCTGGCGGCACTGGCGGAGTCGTTGCACGGTTTCTCGGCCGCCGACTGTGCGGCACTGGTCCGCGAGGCGGCGCTGGCCGCGATGCGTGAGTCACTGGCGGCGGCCACGGTCACCGCCGCCCACGTTGCCACCGCCCGGCAGCGGGTGCGGCCGTCGCTCGACCCGGCCCAGGTCGCCTGGTTGGCCGCGTACGCCGCGAACCGGGAGGGCGGCGCGGCCGTCCAGGGCAGCGGGGCCGTCGACCGCTAGGGCGTGTCCCCGGGTCGCGTCGGCCCGACCGGACGCCGCCGCTCGTCGGGGTTCGCCTCGACCCCGGCAGAGCGCAGTCGTACGTCGGCGAAGTTGGCTCTCAGCCGGTCGCGCAGCAGCCGGCTGACCGGTCGCTCATAGGCGATGGTCAGCGTCGCCGCGACGAGCGACACGCCGACCACGACGCCGCCGAGCAGCAGCCAGGGCGGGATGCCGCCGTCCCGGAGCCCGTGGATGACCTGCTGCCCGATCCGCTGGTGGAGGAGGTAGACCGGGTAGGTGAGCAGGCCGATCGTGACCATTCCCCGCCAGCGGATCCACGAGAACCAGCCGAGCGCGACCCCGGTCATGACCAGAAGGAACGCCATCAGGAGCAGGAACGCCACCGAGTAGTGGGTGACCTTGCCGTCCACCCGCCTGACCAGCGAGACGGAGCAGAGGATGGCGGACATGCCGAGCGTCGACCAGAGCAGGAGACTCGGGCCGAAGCGGTGCATCAGATAGAGCGTCATGCCCACCACGAAGTACGAGGTGTACATCGGCTCGAAGATGATCTGGAGCAGTCGGGTCTCGCTGGCCTCGGCGAACACCCCGCCGATCGTCCAGGCCGCGCAGAAGAGCAGCACCCGCCGGTACGTCACGCCGAACCAGACCACGATCGCGAAGAGCAGATAGAACTTGAGTTCCACGATCAGGGTCCAGTAGACCGTGTCGACACTCGGGAAGCCCAGCAGCCCCTGGATCATGGTGAGGTTCGCCAGCACCCCGGGCACCGTGAGGTTGTTCTCGGGGGCCGGCCCGAGGACGACGACGGCCGAGGTCAGGAGCACGGCCATGACGTACATGGGCATCAGCCGGGTGACCCGGGAGATGAAGAACTCGGAGAGCGTACGGCCCCAGCCGCTCATGCAGATGACAAAGCCGCTGATGACGAAGAAGAACTCCACGCCGATCCAGCCGTAGTGGAAGAACTGGCGGATCGGGTGGGTGAAGAGGGCCTCGGTGTCCGTACCCCACACCTTCGCCGGGGTCAGCAGGTGGTAGCCGACCACCAGCATGGCCGCCCCGAAGCGGAGCAGGTCGAGCACGTGGAGGCGGTCGTTCGAGCGGGTACGCGTGGCGCGACGTGCCGGGCGGGCGGAGTCGGATCCCACCTGCTCGGCGGCCTCGTCGTGCGGCTGGGACGCGTCCGGACGCACACGTTCCTGGTACAGGCTGGGCGTGCTGTTCAAGCTTCTCGTCTCCTGCCGGCCAAGCTACGGGCGGCGGGAATCCTACCGGCCGGCGGGCCGGGTCAGCCGAGACGGATCTGGGCCCGTACGACGTCGCCGTCGCGCTTGAGTTCGGCGCCGGCCCGGCGGAGCACACTCACGGCGGGGGTGTTGTCGACGGTGGTTTCGGCGGTCACGAGGCGGGCGCCGGCTCCGACCGCCTCGGCGAGCAGCAGGCGGAGCGCGGTGGCGGCGAGGCCCTGCCCCCGGGCGGACTTGCCGAGCCACATCCCGGTTTCCATGGCGGTCGGCTGGTCGTCACAGGTCATCCGGATCATGCCGACCACGTCGTCGCCGACCATGATCGCGAACATGGCGGTACGGGTCGCACCGTTCAGGCCGTCGAACCTCGCCCGGTGGAACTCACGGAATGCCTCCCGGCGCGCGTGTGACCAGCCTGCCGGGGCGTCGACCGGCGGCATCACGTCGTCCGGCTCTGCCTCGGCGACGGCTACGGACAGCAACGGCTCCAGGGTCTTTTCGTCGAGCGGGGTCAGTCGTACGTTGCTGCTCACGAAGCGAGTGTTCCCGCCCCGAACCCGAGTCGTCCACCGCTTTGCCCAAGCGTTGCCGTTCCGCCGTCACGCCCTGTCCGGTAAAGCCCGCGCAAGACGCTGAACGGCCCTACCCACGGTGACCGAGGGGAGGAAGGGGGCGTCGATCGGCGCGCTACCGGACCCGACGCGGCAACCCGGGTTCGGCCACCCCTCTGGGACCACCATCGGCCGATCGCCGCTGTCGACGGTTACCGTGCGTGACGAAGACGGCGGCTGAACGTGCTCATCCGGTGGCGGCGCGGCGGTCAGCGGTCGAAGCGGCAGAGCGCGACGGTGGCGTCGTCGTACCGCTTGAACCGGTGCCGGTCCTGACCGTCACCGGTGCCCTGCTCCGCCAACCGGACCCGACGGATCAGCTCGCTCGGCCCGTCCGAGGTGAGCAGGGCGAGCAGGTTGTGCCAGTCGAAGAGGCGAAGCTTGTCGACCGCGTACGACGCGCCGTCGGTGAGCAGCGCCGCCCGGCGTACCCGGTCCGGGCCGCTCAGCGAGAGCCCGCCGCCGATCGCGTGGTACGCCGCATCCGGGTCGGCGGCAGCGACCCAGTAGCCACCCGGGATGTTCATCTGCTGCCGCTGCCAGGTCACGGAGCGGCGGAACCGGGCCTGCGGGTCGCTCTCGTCGCCGCCCGCCTTGCCGGCGAACGCGGCCGACTTCATCCCGACCATGGTGGTGTCGAGCCGGTCGTCGGTGATCACCTGCAACCGACTGCCGAGGTCGACGACGAGCGGACTGTCGCAGAGAACCAGGTAGTCGACATGCTCGGCGCCCTCCCGGATCAGGCAGACGGTCGAGGACGGTGTGCCGGGGTGCCCGAGGTCGCACCGGTTGCCGTGATCGCCCCGTACCGCGTCGATCGCGCCGGCCAGGATCTCCATCAGGGTGGCTCCGGGCTGGTCGGCGGCGACCAGGCCGATCCGCGCGGCGAGCCGGCGGACATACCACGCCGGCCCGTGTACGCAACCGGTGTCGAAGCCCTCCGGCACGGTCGCCCCGTCGAGCACGCCGACCAGTTGCCCGTACTGGAAGACGTGATCCTCGTTCGCCAGTCGGTCCGGTGCCGCCTGCGAGGCGGACCATACCTGCATCATCCTGAGGTCTCCGGCTCTACCGCGAGGCAGCGGGGCTGCGCTCGGTCGAAGGGGTTGTCGAAGAAATCTCGCCTTACCCATGTCTACCCGAGCGGGCCCATGGGCCCTTACCGAATGAGTCCCTTCCCACCACGCGGAATACCCGTTCGATCGGCGAAAGTACGTACCGGCAGCGGATATGAGAAACCAGAGAACGGCTCGGCATTACTGACGGTAACGTCAGGGGTCTGATGGTGTGCCCGCCCGCACCCGGGTGACAGCACCGCGAGAGGGGGGCCAGATGCTGAAGAAGCTGCACGACATGGGTCTGCGTTCGGACCACTGCTACATGGCCGGTTTCGCGAGTATCGCCCTGTCATTCGGTTGTTGGCTGGCGTCCAAGCAGTTCGAGAAGGGCGCGGAGATCGACCGGGCGGACCGCTGGGGCATCTTCGTCGGCGAGTGGGCACCCACCTTCATCGCCCTCGGCAACGGGCTCCAGTCGTACGAGAAGTGAGCCGTCAACGGCGGCGGGAACGGGACCTGGCCGCTCGGAGCCGGCGTAATCTGCCGACCAGCAACGGTTCGGCGGCCAGTGCGGCCGGGTTGTCGAGCAGTCCGTTGAGGAGCTGGTAGTAGCGGGTGGCCGAGAGGTCGAAGGTGTCCCGGATCGCCTGCTCCTTGGCCCCGGCATGCTTCCACCAGCGCTGCTCGAAGGCGAGAATCTCCTGCTCCCGCACGGAGAGCCCGGTCCCTGCGGACTCCTCCGGGGCCGGTCCGGTCTGATCCGGATCCGCCGCCCCGGAACCGGCCTGATCGGGCTCGGTCCGATGTTCCGGACCGATCCGCTGCCCCGGTACGACCGGCGGTGCGAGCTGTTCGGCGTGGCCGTCGTCGTCGGTGGCTGGAGCGTCGGCACCCGGCTTCATGGCGCTCCTCACCGACCTCGCGAAACCGCACCCGCCGTACGGCTCCACCAGCCTAATCGCGCCTGGCCGCGAGCGCATCAGCCGCCACGGGAGGTCACCGTCACCACCCGGTGTGGGATCGACCGGGTGGTGACGGTCAGGTCAGGTCGGACCGGTCAGGTGACGTCGCGGCTGCGCATCGCCCAGATCGCGGCGGCGAGCACGATCGCCGTACCGACGCCGAAGACCAGTCCCGAGTCCTGCCAGGTGAGGACGAGTTCCCCCGGAGTGCACTCCCCCTGCTGGAAGTTGCAGGCGTTGTAGTCGAAGAGCTTCCACTCCTTCTCGAACCAGGCCAGCGCGTAGGAGGAGAGGACGTACCGGTCACCGAACGGGGTGCCGATGATCGCCATCACGGTCCGTATGCCGATCTCGCTGACCACGGCGACCCCGACCGCGACACCGAGGGCCATCGCGGTGTGCCGCCCCAGCGAGGCCAGGCCGAAGGCGATCGCGCCGACCGCCAGCACCAGGCCGACCGCGCGGAGTCCGGAGAGCGCGAACGACTGCCAGACCCCCTGGGTCAGTTTGCCGGTCACCCCGTCGAAGCGGCCGATCAACCAGAACGCCGCTGTCCACAGTGCACCGAGCACCAGGCTGAGGCCGAGGAGGGTGGTGAGCAGCGCGCCCAGCTTGGTGAAGAGCACGGTCAGCCGTTTCGGGCGCCAGAGCAGGAGGTTCGTCATCCCACCGCTGTGCCACTCGGCGCCGATGTAGGACGCCCCGACGACGAAGCCGAAGAGCGCCAGGATGCCGGCGAAGATGGAGATGAAGACGCCGAACTCTGCGCGGAAGTCGAACTGGTACGGCATGAACCACTCCGCCTGGAAGTTCTCCCGGGTCGGGGCCCACTCCCGTCCGCAGTCCGGCGGGTACCGGTCCGTGCCCGCCCCGACCGCCTTGGCCGCCTCACAGCCGCGTACGGACTCCTCGTGGTACTTCACCTGCTGCTGGTACTCCGCCTCGGCCCTGGCCTCGGCGGCGGCGACCTGGGCCGGTCCGACCTTGTGGCTGTTCACGGTGAAGGCGACGGCGATGCCACCGAGCCCGAGGACGAGCAGGACGAGCATGATCCTGGTGAGCCGGCGCTTGAAGATGCGGCGCAGCTCTGTCGTGTAGAGGTTCATGCTCCCCAGCTCCCCGGTGTGCCGCCGGATCCGTTCGCCTGCGGGTCGGAGCCGCCGACCAGGGCGGACTCGTCGACCTGGCGGTGTTGGCCCGGCACCGGTGCGGTGGCGGTCAGGTCCAGGAAGACACTCTCCAGGTCGGCGGTGACCGGAGCCAGTTCGCTCACGTACAGGTTCTGGGCGGCGAGGGTGCGGCTGACCCAGGCCGGCTGCTCGACGCCGTACACCATCAGGTGGTCGTCGTTGGTGGTGATCTCGGCACCGGCCCGGCTCAGCGCCTCGGCGGCAAGCGGCAGGTCGGTGGCGGCCTCCAGGCGTACCCGCAGGCCGTTGCCGGCGTGCTGGGCGAGGACCTGGGCGACCGGTCCGGCGGCGACCCGCCGGCCGAGCGAGATGATGGTGACCGAGTCACAGATGAGCTGGACCTCGCCGAGGATGTGGCTGGAGAGGACCACGGTCATGCCGGACTCGGCCAGGTTGCGCATCAGCGCCCGCATCTCCCGGATGCCGCCGGGATCGAGGCCGTTCGCCGGCTCGTCCAGGATCAGCAGTCGCGGATTCTTGAGCAGCGCGGAGGCGACCGCGAGCCGCTGTTTCATGCCGAGCGAGTACGACTTGACCCGGTCCCCGGCCCGGTCCCGCAGGCCGACGAGTTCGAGTACCTCGGCGACCCGCTGCTGGGGCACCCCGCCGGCGCCGGCCAGCAGGGAGAGGGTGTCCTGGGCGGTGAAGTGGGGGAAGAACTGTGGGCTCTCCACGATCGCGCCGACGGCACCGGCGACCTCGGGCAGGGCGGCCGGCACCTCACGGCCGAGGAGCGCCATCCGGCCGCCGTTGGGCTTGATCAGGCCGAGCAGCGTACGCAGGGTGGTGGTCTTGCCCGAGCCGTTGGGGCCGAGGAAGCCGTGCACCTGCCCCTGCTCGACCAGCATGTCGAAACCGTCGAGGGCGTGCCGTACGCCTCGGCGTCTACTCCGGTAGGTCTTTCGTAGACCTTCGATCTCCAGTACGGCCGTCAACGCCGACCTCCCGTGCCACGGTTAGGGCTCGCCCATTCTGCTCGGTATACCAGGCAAACCTGCTGTAAGTATCCGAAACTCATCATTTGCCCACAACTTGCCGCGCACCAGGCCAGCGAAAACCATCAGGCGGTGATGACGTGCACCCCGGCCTGCCGGAACCCGTCGACGATCGCCGGATCGGCCCCGGAGTCGGTTACCAGTGTTTCCACCCGTTCCACCGGGCAGATCCGGGCGAAGGCGTGACCACCCAGCTTGGACGAATCCGCGATGATCACCACGCGCTTGGCGCGAGCCACCATCAGATTGTTCATCGACGCCTCGCCCTCGTGGTGGGCTGCCGCGCCGAGCTGTACGTCGATCGCGTCCACCCCGAGCAACGCCACATCCAGGGTCACCTCGCGCAACAACGCCCCGCCGAGCGGTCCGACCAGCTCGAACGACTGCGGCCGGACCACACCACCGGCCACCACCACCTTCATCCGGGAGCGGACCAGCAGTTCGTTGGCGATGTTCAGCGCGTTGGTGACCACGGTCAACTGTGCACCGTCCGCACTGGTGTTGAGGTCCGGTCGGACGGCGAGCGCGCGGGCGACCTCGGTGGTCGTGGTGCCGCCGTTGAGGCCGACCACCATGCCGGGCGCGACCAGCGCGGCGGCGGCGGTACCGATCCGCTGCTTCTCGGCCGAGTGCTTCGCCGTCTTGTACCGCAACGGCAGGTCGTACGAGACCCCGTTGGCGACCGCGCCACCCCGGGTCCGGTTGATCATCTGCTGCTGGGCGAGTTGGTCGAAGTCGCGGCGGATGGTGGCCTGCGAGACGTCCAGCCGCGCGGCGGCATCCTCCACACTGACCCGGCCGCTCTCGGTCAGCAGCTCAAGCAGGGCGTTCCATCTCGCGTACCGGTCCACCGCGAGGCCTCCATGCACGTACGGTGATTGATTGCGTGCACACTAGTGCGCGAAACTGCGGTCGCGCAAAGAACGGCTCTGCGCGAAGCCACATTTAGTTGCCAGGTCGAACATGTTTCGAGCAGAATAACGCGCGAAAGACGGTCGGAACGAACGGTATCGCGCAGCAATTCTCGTCACCCGAGGAGCCCTGATGGCGTACGTCGACGCGGAAATCACCAGCCAACCCGACTGTTGGCTGCAGGCAGCCGCACTCGCCGACCCGTCGGCCGAGGCACTGCCCCGACCCGGTGAGCGGGTGGCCGTGATCGGCTGCGGTACCTCCTGGTTCATCGGCATGGCCTACGCCGGCCTGCGCGAACGCGCCGGCCACGGCGAAACCGACGCGTTCCAGGCGTCCGAGTTCCCGACCGGGCGACACTACGACCGGATCATCGCGATCACCCGGTCCGGCACCACCACCGAGGTCCTCGACCTGCTCGCCGCCGTACGGGGCCGGACCGCGACCACGGTCATCGTCGGCGACCCGGACTCACCCGCGGTCGGCCTCGCCGACGCCGACGTACGACTCCCCTTCGCCGACGAACGCTCGGTGGTGCAGACCCGCTTCGCCACCAGCGCCCTGGCGCTGCTCCGCGCCCACCTCGGCGAGAACCTCACCGCACTGGCCGCCGACGCGGAAGTCGCCGTACGGGCCCCGCTCCCGGTCGACCCGGGCCTGATCGAACAGGCCACCTTCCTCGGCCGGGGCTGGACCATCGGGCTCGCCCAGGAGGCCGCGCTGAAGTGCCGGGAGGCGGCCACCTTCTGGTCCGAGGCGTACCCGGCGATGGACTACCGGCACGGCCCGGTCGCGATCGCCGGCCCCGGACGGATGGTCTGGGCGTTCGGCGAGATCCCGGACGGGCTGGCCGAGGAGATCGCCTGCACCGGCGCCGCCTTCGTGCACAGCCGCACCAACGGCACCCACACCGTGCTCGGCGACTGGGCCGCCGGGCGTACCCCGCTCGACCCGATGGCCGACCTCATCCTGGCCCAGCGCTTCGCGGTGGCCCTGGCCACCAGCCGTGGCCTCGACCCGGACGCGCCACGAAACCTGACCCGCTCCGTGGTGCTCGCGTGACGGACGTTCTCCCGACGGCCCCGTCGACCGAGCCCGCCCACCCCTCCGTGGTGATCGCGCTCGACGTCGGCGGGACCGGCATCAAGTCCGCCCTGGTCCGGCCGGACGGCTCCACCCACCACAGCGAACGCCACCCGACCGGCGCCGACCGGGGACCGGCGGCGGTGGTCGAGACCATCCTCACCGTCGCCGAGGGCCTGGCCGGCCGGGCGCGCGCCGACGGCCTCGCCCCGGTGGCGGTCGGCATCGCGGTGCCCGGAGTGGTGGACCAGGCGGCCGGGGTGGCGGTCTGGTCGGCGAACCTCGGCTTCCGTGACGTACCGCTACGGGACCTGGTCAGCGAACGGCTCGGGCTGCCCTCGGCGCTCGGCCACGACGTACGCGTCGGCGGCATTGCGGAGGCACGGCTCGGCGCCGGCCGGGGCGACCGGTACGTCCTCTTCACAGCCATCGGCACCGGCATCGCCGCCGCGCTCACCATCGACGGTACGGCCTTCGTCGGCGCCCACGGCGCGGCCGGCGAACTCGGCCACATCGTCGTACGCCCGGACGGGCCGAAGTGCGGCTGCGGTCAGGTCGGCTGCCTGGAGGCGATCGCCTCGGCCGCCGCCGTCGGCCGCCGCTACACCGCACTCGCCGGCTCCGGCAGCACCGGGGACCGGGTCAGTGCCGCCGAGGTGGTCCGCCGGGCGGCGGGCGGCGAGGAACTGGCCGTCCGGATCTGGCAGGAGACCGTCGACGCACTGGCGGACGGGCTGCTGATCGCCCAGGCGCTCTACGACCCGGCGGTGGTGGTGGTCGGCGGCGGTCTGGCCGAGGCCGGCGACGACCTGCTCGTGCCGCTGCGTACGGCGCTGCGCGCCCGACTCACCTTCCACCGCGAACCCCGACTGGTGCCGGCCGCGCTCGGCGACGAGGCCGGCTGCCTCGGCGCCGCACTGCTCGCCCTGGACACCATCGGCGACCTCGAAACCGGCAGCGCCGCCCACATCCCCTGACAGGCTGGAGAGAGCCCTCGTGACCGACCGCGTGACTGGCAAGGTGGTAACCCCGACCGGGATCATCCGGCAGGGCTGCGTGGAGATCAGCGGCGAGCGGATCACCGCGGTCGCGGAGTATCCGTCGATCCGGGACGGAAACTGGATCGTGCCCGGGTTCGTCGACATCCACAGCCACGGCGGCGGCGGGCACAGCTTCACCACCGGCGACGCCGACGCGGCGCGGGCGGCCGCGCGGTTCCACCTCTCCCACGGCAGCACCACCCTGCTGGCCAGCCTGGTCAGCTCCCCGTACGAGTTGATGCACGACGCCACCGCCGCGTTCGCCCCGCTGGTCAAGGAGGGGGTGCTCGCCGGTGTGCACTACGAGGGTCCGTACCTGTCGGAGGCGCGGTGCGGGGCACAGAACCCGGAGTTCCTCCGCGACCCGTCCCTGGACGAACTGGGCAAGCTGATCGAGGTCGGTGACGGCGCTCTGCGCATGGTCACCATCGCCCCGGAGCGGCCGGGGGCGCTGGAGGTGATCCGGCTACTCGTCTCCCGTGGCATCGTCGCCGCGATCGGCCACAGCGACGCCACGTACGACCAGACGATGGCCGGGATCAAGGCCGGGGCGACCGTCGCGACCCACCTCTTCAACGGCATGCGTGCGCCGCACCACCGCGAACCCGGCCCGGTCTTCGCGCTGCTCGGCGCGGCCGGTGTGGTCTGTGAACTGGTCGCCGACGGGGTTCACCTGCATGACGGCACGCTGAATTTCGCCGCCACGGTCGGTGGCGCGGACCGGTCCGCGCTGGTCACCGACGCGATGGCCGCCGCCGGTATGCCCGACGGCGAGTACGAGCTCGGTGGTCAGGCGGTCACGGTCACCAACCGGGAGGCCCGGCTCAGCCGCGACGGCGCGATCGCCGGCAGCACCCTGACCATGGACGCCGCCCTGCGTCGGGCGGTCAGCGTCGGCATCGGTATGCCGGACGCGACCCGGATGGCCTCCACCACCCCGGCCCGCGCCATCGGCCTCGGTGACCACCTCGGTGCCCTCATCCCGGGCCTCCGCGCCGACCTGGTGGAACTGGACGAGAACCTTCAGGTCCTCCGCGTCATGCGCGCCGGCACCTGGCTCCCCTAACCCCACCCCCACCCCCCTCCCCTCCCCACCCCCTCCGCGATCTAGGGCAAATCAGCACTGCTGGAGATCAACGCACGACGATCAGCCCTAGATCGCGGGGGATTTGGGGCGGAGGAGGGTGCGGGTGAGGGTGCCCACGATCAGGACGATCAGGGCGGCCAGGACGCTGGGCAGAGGGAGGGTCGCGGCGAGGGTGAGGCAGCCGACCAGGCCGAGCAGGGCGATCAGGCGTACGGGCAGCCGTCGGGCGGGATCGGGACCCAGGGTGAGCGCCGCCGCGTTGGTGATCGCGTAGTAGACCAGCACGGTGCAACTGGAGAAGCCGATCGCGGTGGTCAGGTCACCGAGGCTGACCAGGATGATCACCAGCCCCGCCACCAGCAGCTCCGCCCGGTGCGGCACCCGTCGGCGGGGATGTACGGCGGCGAGCGCACCGGGCAGGTCACGGCGCCGGGCCATGGCCAGCGCCGTACGGCCGACTCCGGCGACCAGGGCCAGCAGTACGCCGGTGACGGCGACCGCCGCGCCGACGCGTACCAGCCAGGCGAGGCCGGGCAGTCCGGCGGCGGTGACCACGTCGGCCAGGGGCGCGGACGAGTCGGCGAGCCGGTCGGCGCCGAGCACGGAGAGGCTGACCATGGCGAGCGTGAGGTAGACCAGCAGGACCAGCCCGAGCGCGAGCGGCACCGCGCGTGGGATGGTGCGCTCCGGGTCGCGTACCTCCTCGCCGAGGGTGGCGATCCGGGCGTAGCCGGCGAAGGCGAAGAAGAGCAGGCCGGCGGCGCCGAGTACGCCGTACCCGCTGATGCCGGCACGGTCGACGAGCCGGGCCGGATCGGCGGACCCGGTGACCAGCCCGATGACCGTGACCGCCGCGAGCACCGCCAGGGTCGCCGCGACCAGCCAGCGGGTGACGCGGGCGGTCTTGCTGATGCCGCCGAGGTTGACCGCGGTCACCGCGACGACGGCGACCACGGCGACCAGCCGGGCGTGGCCGGGCCAGAGGTACGCGCCGATGGTGAGCGCCATCGCGGCGCAGCTCGCCGTCTTGCCGGCGACGAAGCTCCAGCCGGCGAGAAAGCCGGCGAAGTCGCCGAGCCGCTCCCGTCCGTAGACGTAGGTGCCGCCGGATTCGGGGTAGCGGGCGGCGAGCCGGGCCGAGCTGTTCGCGTTGCAGTAGCCGACAAGACCGGCGACGGCGAGCGCGGTCAGGAGTCCGATGCCGCTGCCGGCGGCGGCGGTCGCCGGGGCGAAGACCACGAAGACGCCCGCGCCGAGCATCGAGCCGAGCCCGATGATCACCGCGTCGCGTACGCCGAGGCGCCGGTCAAGGGGGGCGGCTGCGGCCGGCTGTTGTCGTTGCACGAGCCGCAGACTAGGGGGCGGAGGTGAACACTCCGGGTCGGTCGAGCCCACCGCGCAGGGCCGGGAGCGGCAGGTCGTCCCAGGGGATCCGGGTGAGCAGCCGGTCGACGAAGAGGCCGAGCAGGATGCCGGCGACGCTGTCGGTGATCCAGTGCCAGCTGAGGTAGGTGGTGGTGCAGAAGACGATCAGCGGAGGCGCGATCCGGATGACCCGGGCCAGGGCCGCCGGCGGGTGCGGGCGGCCCAGCGTACGCAGGAAGGCGACCAGGAGCAGGGCGATCGCGCCGTACCAGATGATCGCGTTCGCGACGTGCCCGGACGGGTAGGACATGCTGTATTCGCCCGCCGGCAGCTGGCTGTTGAAGATCTTCACCGACTCTTCCGGCGGCAGCTTCGAGGTGGGCGCGGCCCGGTCGGTCCAGATCTTGAGTGGCCCGATGGTGAGGTACGTCGCCGCGTAGGCGGCGGCCACCACCAGCAGCGGCCGGATCGAGCGGGATCGCAGGGCGGTGAGGATGCCCAGGATCGCGGCGACCGGGGTGAGCAGCCAGCCGCCCTGGCCGAGGAAGTTGAAGACCCGGGCGATCCAGTAGGCGAAGTCGGGGCGGTTGTTGTCGGACCATTCGCGTACGGCCTGGTCGATGCCGTAGAGGTGGCCGTTGGCCAGGGCGAGGGTGAGCCCGGCCAGTCCGGCGAGCAGGAGGAGGTCGAGCCACCAGCCGCCGGGGTACACCGGACGCAGCCGTAGCCCGCTGCGCCGTACCGTCCCGGTTCCCTGTCCGCTCTCTCGCACCCGCCCAAGCTACCGTGCCCTGTCCCGATGCCCCGTTGCGCGCACACTGTCCCCCCGACCTCTGCACAGGATCCACGCGGTGCGCCGGGGCGGGTGTGTGACGGGCCACGGTGGGGAGCGTTGTGGGGGCCGGAGCCGGCATGCTTGTCCCCGTGCGCATCACCTCGGCCCTCGTCGACCCGGCGCTGCTCGATCTACCGTGGTCGAAGCCGCTGGAGGAGTGGCCGGCTGACCATTTGGTGGCACTCCCGCAGGGCATTTCCCGGCATATCGTACGTTTCGTACGTCTTGCCAACACCGTGTACGCGGTCAAGGAGACCGGCGAACGGGTCGCCGAGCGGGAGTACGACCTGCTCCGCGCACTGGAACGGATCGACTTCCCGTCGGTGCAGGCGGTGGCGATCGTCGCCGACCGACAGGACGACAACGGGGAACCGCTGGACCCCGTACTGATCACGAAGCATCTACAGTTCTCGCTGCCGTACCGGGCACTCTTCTCGCACACGCTGCGCCCGGAGACGATGACCCGGCTGCTCGACGCGCTCGCCGCGCTGATCGTACGGATGCATCTGACCGGTTTCTTCTGGGGCGACTGCTCGCTGTCGAACACGCTCTTCCGGCGCGATGCCGGGGCGTTCGCCGCCTACCTGGTCGACGCGGAGACCGGGGCACTGCGCAACCAGCTCTCCAACGGGCAGCGCAGCGAGGACATCGAGATCGCCCGGGTGAACATCTTCGGTGAGGCGCTCGACCTCCAGGCCGCCGGACTGCTGCACGAGGCGATCGACCCGGAGCAGGTCGCCGACCAGGTGGTGGAACGCTACGAGCGGCTCTGGCACGAGATCACGTACGAGCAGCAGGTGGAGCGGGACGACCGGCACGACATCGAGGGCCGGATCCGGCGGCTCAACGAGATGGGCTTCGACGTCGCCGAGGTCGCCATGTCCCTTGTGGACAACGGCCGTTACCTGGTACGCCCCAAGGTCGTCGACGCGGGTTACCACAGCCGGCGACTGCTCCGACTGACCGGACTCGACGCCGAGGAGAACCAGGCCCGGCGACTCCTCAACGACCTGGACACCTACCGCGCCGAGAGCGACCTGTCGGACGAGCAGCAGTCCGCGCACCGCTGGCTCACCGAGGTCTTCGAACCCGTCGTCCGGGCCGTTCCGGCCCACCTGCGCCGCAAACTGGAGCCGGCCGAGCTGTTCGTGCAGATCATCGAGCACCGGTGGCGGCTCTCCGAGGAGGCCGGACGGGACGTCGGGCTGGCCCCGGCGGTGCAGTCGTTCATGGCCGATGTGCTGGTGCACCGGCCGGACGAGCAGGCCGTGCTCGGCGTACCGATCCAGGCCGCGCAGAATCCGGTGGAACCGGCGCAACCCCGGAGTTGACCTCCGTACCGGTTGCGACGGGTGGGAGACGGAGCGGATCAGTTATACCTTGACCGACAAGTGAAACGGTACGTATCGTTCCGGTCATGGAGCTGTCGTTCACCTCGGACTCGACGGCCGGCCCGCGCTCCGCCCCTAAGATCCTGAGCGCGGCGCGGGACGTACTGGCCAGCCAGGGCTACTCGGCCCTCACCATCGAGGCGGTCGCGGCGGCTGCGGGCGTCGGCAAGTCGACCATCTACCGCTGGTGGACGAGCAAGGAGGCACTTCTCGCCGACGCGCTCGCCGACATCTTCCGCAGCGAGGAGATCCCCGACCTCGGCGACACCCGCGCCGAACTGCGCCGGGCCGTCGACATGACGATCGACAACTACGCCAACGAGGATCTCGCGGCGGCGTTGCCCTCGCTCGCCGCCGGCCTTCTCCCCAACCCGGAACTGATGGCCCGCTTTCGGGAGGCGTTCCTGCACCGTAAGCGCGAGAACATCGCGGTCGCGCTGCGCCGGGGCATCCAGCGCGGCGACCTGCCCGCCGGTCTCGACACCGAACTGGTCCAGGACCTGTGGGCCGGCACCCTGCTGTACCGCCGACTCATGATCGGATCACCCCTCGACGAAGACCTCGCCGAGCGCCTCGTACGACTCGTCGTCGACTCCCCCGAAGCCCTCAACACGCCGTCCGCCTGAGACGGCCGACGGCCCGTCCGTCAACCGGGACCGGCCGTCGGGAAACGTGCCTGGGTCGGCAACACCTGTGGTTCCGGGTCGGCCTGCGGTGGGCTCGCCTGTTTGAGCAGGGCACTGAGCGCCGCCCGGCGTACCACCACCACGAGCTGGTCCCCCACCGCCAGCCGCTGTGCGGGCGCCGGGGACCAGTTCAGGATCGGCTGTCCGGCCGGGGTCAGCCCGATCACCCGTACGCCGGTGGCCTGGTCCACCTCGGCGAGTGCCCGGCCGACCAGCGACGACCCGGCCGCGACCGGCACCTCGGCGACCAGCAGGGCGTGCCGGTCGATCGGGATGGTCGCGATCACCTGGCGGTTGAGCAGTGCGGCGGCGAACGACGGCGCGGCCAGGTAGGACACGCTCCGGGAGATGTTCATGTTGAACGAGTTCTGGATCCGGTCGGCGAAGTCACCGTCGTAGAGGCGCAGCACCACCCGCAGATCGTTCTTGATCGCGCGGCCGTTCAGCGCGGCCTGGAGGTTGGTCACGTCGTCGGTGGAGACCACCACCAGGGCCTGACAGGTGGCGACCGACGCGGCCTCCAGGTTCTCCTCCCGGGCACCGTCGCCGACGATCAACGGGACGTTCAGCCGGCGGGCGAGCGACGCCCCGCGCGCCTGCGGGTCCTTGTCGATCGCGACCACCTCGATGCCGAGGTCGTGCAGCTGCGCCATCACCCGGGTGCCGACGTTGCCGAGCCCGATCACCACCACGTGCCCGTTGCGCGGGCTGCGCAGCCGGCCGTCGTCCAGCGCGAGCCGGGCGTTCACCATGCCGTCCACCACCGCGGCGGTGATCAACGGAATCAGCGCCAGCCCGGCCAGGTTCAACACCACCTGCATGACCTGCTCCGACGCCGCCTTCGCCGGGTCCGGGTCGGCGCCGCTGATGGTGGTCACCAGGGCGACGTAGACCGCCTGCCAGACCGAGACCCCGTCCTCCGGGTGGGCGAGCAGTGAGCCGAAGATGACAACCACCGCGACCACCGCGAGGGTGGCCATGCCGATCTTGCGGGTGGCGAAGGAGCGTACCGCTCGCCAGATCGCGGCGCTCGGACGCTGCTTGCGGCGGCGGGCGCGGATGATCCGCCGGGCCGCGACCTCGGTGCCGGGTGGCTGACCGGTCGCCTCGGCCAGCACCAGGTCCGCCGTCGTCTGGTCCGAGGGGAGCAGACGCACGTGGCGGGCGTCGTCGGTGTCGGCGAGGCCGCACACCACATGCTCCGGGCGTACGTCCTTGCGTCGGGCCACCACAAGGGTGCGGCCACGGAACCGGAAGTGGGTCGGTGTCGGCTCGCCGAGCGCCGCCGCGACGAAGGTCGGTGCGGCCATCGAGGCGTCGGAGAGGACCGCGCAGTCCGCGAAAAGCGGCCGTACGCTGTTGCCGAGCCCGGTGTTGAACATCCGCAGCACCAGCCGGAGCCGGGGCTCGACCGCCTGGGCGCAGAGCGCCGCGTGGATGTTGCCGACATCGTCCTGGTGCATCAGGGCGAGGCCGTCCGCGCCGACCAGTCCGGCCGACCGGAAGGTCTCCTCGTCCAGCCGCTCGGCCACGACCACCCGGATGCCACGGGTCGCGCGGATGTCCGGGCCCTCCGGCCGGCGGTGCGCCGGGACGATCACGGTCACCCGTACGGACTCGGCGAGCAGTGCGTTGACCAGGTGTACGACCAGGTCGTTCTGGCCACAGACAACGTAGTGGGGGCGGTTCTCGTTGGTCCGTAGCCCGTCGCGGAGCCGGGTCTCGACCGCGCGTCGGGCCCGGTTACGCCACTGATCCGCCATGCCCGGATCGTAGTCACCACGATCACCGTTCGCCGCCCACTGATGATCCACAAGCTCCGTGGCGCCGCGCGCATGCGGACACCCCTCGCGGGTAGTGCGATGGGATGCAGACCTTCCTCCCGTACCCGGATTTCCGGGCGACCGCCCGGGCGCTCGATCCGCGCCGGCTGGGCAAGCAGCGGGTGGAGGCGCTCCAGGTGCTGCGCGCGTTGACCTGGCCCCGGTACGGCTGGCGGCACCACCCGGCGGTCAAGATGTGGGCCGGGTACGAGGAGGCGCTGGTCCGGTACGGCTTGGACGTCTGCGACGTCTGGTCCGCCACCGGTCGGGGCGACACCGTGGCGACCACCCTCGTCGTCGACTTCACCGCCGCCTGCGGCACCGACCAGGTACGCACCCAGCCCGAACTGGCCGCCGCCGGGGACCTGCCACCCTGGCTGGGTCAGGAGGACCTGCACCTGAGCCACCGGGTGTCGCTGCTGCGCAAGGATCCGGACTTCTACCGCCCCATCTTCGGCGACCTCCCGCCCGACCTCCCCTACGTCTGGCCCCCCTCCGACCGCCCACCCGCCTGCCCTCCACCCACCCCACCCCCGGGTTAGGAAGGGCCCCTTCCTATACAAAAAACGATAAGAAGGGGCCCTTCCTTACCCCGGGAGCGGAGGATGGGGTTTATGGGGCTGATGGGGCGGCTGCCGGGTGGGCGGCCGGTCCGGGTCGACCCCGAGGGCGGCGCGGGCGGTACGTCGCGCGTACCGGACGGGGTCGACGCGCTGGTCGTCGGTGGCGGAATCGCCGGCATCTGCGCCGCCGTGGTGCTCGCCGAGCGGGGGGTACGGGTGACCGTGCTGGAGGCCCGACCGACGCTCGGTGGACGGCTCTCCTCCTGGCCGGAAACGCTCGCCGACGGCACCGAGCAGTACGTCGACCACGGCTTCCACGCCTTCTTCCGGCAGTACTACAACTGGCGGTCCATCCTGCGTCGAATCGACCCGGCGCTCGGGCTGCTGCGACCGGTGGACGGTTATCCGGTCCTCTCCGCGGACTGGCCGACGGAGGAGTTCGCCCACCTGCCCCGCACACCGCCGCTGAATCTGCTGGCTCTGCTCACCCGCAGCCCCAGCCTGCGACTGCGGGATCTGCGCACGATGGACGGGGAGGCGGCGCTGCCGCTGCTGGCGTACCACCCGAAGCGCACCTACCTGGACCTGGACCGGGTCACCGCGCAGGAGCTGCTTGATTCGCTGCGACTGCCGGACCGGGCGCGGGCGATGCTCTTCGAGGTCTTCGCGCACTCGTTCTTCAACCACGCGCACGACATGTCGGCGGCGGAGCTGGTGGCGAACTTCCACTTCTATCTGCTGGGTAACCCGGAAGGGCTGGGCTTCGACGCACCGGAGCGGGACTACGACTCGGCCATCTGGCGTCCCCTCGCCCGGTACCTGCGGCGGCGTGGTGGCGAGGTGTCGACCGGTGTGCCGGTGACCGGGATCGGCCGTGCTGCCGGCGCGGGCGGCGGCTGGCGGGTCACCGTCGGGGGTGCGGAACACCGTGCCCAGTCCCTGCTGCTGGCGGTCGACCCGCCGGCTCTGCGTACGTTGCTCGCCGCCGCGCCGGAGCTCGCCGCCGAGGCGCCCCGGCTGGCCGGTCAGGTCGCCACCTTGGAACCCGGGCCGCCGTACGCGGTGGCGCGCTACTGGCTGGCCGGGGACGTGGCCCCGGACCGGGCGGTGTTCAGCGGGGTGTCCCGGCAACCGACGCTCGACTCGGTGACGCTCTACCACCGGCTGGAGGCCGGGGCGCGACGCTGGGCCGGGGAGACCGGCGGGTCGGTGCTGGAACTGCACGCGTACGCCTGCACGCCGGATCTGCCGGCGACCGAGCTGGCCGAGCGGATGCGCGCCGAACTGGCCGATCTCTGGCCGGAGGTGGCGAGGCTGCCGGTGGTCGAGCTGCGGGCCCGGGTGGAGCGGCAGGCGCCCTCGTTCCGTCCCGGAGGGCACGGTGACCGGCCGACGGTGGTCACCGACGCCGTGGGGCTCTTCCTCGCCGGTGACGGGATCCGGGCCGGCACCGGAGGGGACTGCGACGTGCCGAGCGCGCTGATGGAGCGGGCCGCGGTCACCGGCCTCCTGGCCGCGAACCAGATCCTGCGCCGGTACGGCACCGCACCCGAGCCGATCTGGTCCGTACGCCCACGCGGCCTGCTCGCCCGCCGCTGATCGGAGGCACTGCCGGACGGAACGGGTCCCCCTCCTGACGGGAACTGATCAAATCCGTTGGCGGTCACGGGTGGACACAATTACCGTTTAGCGCGTCAGGTTATCCACCCGATCGAGGGGTCAGCCATGAAGGCGTACGGCAATGGTGCGGTGCGGCGGTTCCGACCGCTCACCTCCGTTGCGGCTGGCGCCGACCGGTTGGCGTGTTGGCGTACGGAACACGAGCTGAGCAGGCTTCGCGGCTGACGTCGAAAACGACATGAGCCGCGCCGCCCGCCCCCAGCAGACAGGGAAACGGGCGGCTTTTTGTTTCGGTCGCCCCGCAGCCCGAAGTAGTCGTCGGTCGATCAGCGCTGCGCGGGTCGTACCTGTTTGATTTCCGAAATCGGAAGGAGGACCCGGTGGACGCGGTGCTCGTCATCAACGCCGACCTCGGCCCACTACACAAAGTCAGTGTCCAGCACGCGATCCGGATGCTCTGCCGCCGGGTCGCCGAGATCCACGAGGCCGAGCCGGACCGGCGGATCGGAGTCTTCCCGATGCCCCGGGTGGTCCGGCTGCTGCGGTACGTCGTCACCCGCTGGCGGTTCAGCTCCGGCCCGGCCTGGTCCCGCTCGGGGGTGCACGTCCGGGACGGTCACCGGTGTGCGTACTGCGACGGGCGGGCGAGCACCATCGACCACGTCCTTCCCCGCTCCCGGGGCGGACGGAACACCTGGAAGAACACCGTCGCCGCCTGCTACCCGTGCAACCAGCGCAAGGGCGACCGTACGCCGGCCGAGGCGGGCATGCCGCTGCGGTACGAGCCGGTGGTCCCGGGCTGGGCAACGCTGGTACGCCTCTGACCGTTCCACCTCTGACCGGCCGGCGGGGATTCGGGGTCCCGCCGGCCTCCTCTCCCGGGGCGCGGGCCGACCGGTCCCGCCCCGGGCGGGGTCTACCGGTCCGCGCCCCGGGTCCGGCCGGCGCCGCCCGCCGACCCGTGCCGCCGGTCCGGCGCCGGTCGGTCGGGTCCGAGTTGGTCGAGCGTGTAGCCGTCGGGGTAGGCCGCGTTGGGCTGGCCGGGGATCCAGAGGTCACGGTCGGGGATGGTGGCGAAGCGCCGCAGCCGTCCCCGCAGCCGCAGCAGGCCGTGCACGGCGACCTCCACGGCCCGGGACGGTTCGGGGACGCCGAGGGCGGCGCGGACCGGCGGGTCGAGCATGGTGTCGGTGGCGGCGGCCATGGCCCGGCGGGCCCATCCGACGTTGCGCAGGGCGGCGGGAAGCCGCTGCGCCATCAGGTCCTTGGTGGCCAGGATCAGGGTGCTGGCGGCCGGGTCGAAGCCGAAGTTGACCCGTTCGAACTCGTCGAACTCGGCCTCGAACGCGGCAAGGGTCGGCGGGATCTCCGGGATGCGCATCGCGGCACCGACCCGCCGGTAGAACTGGAAGGTCGCCTCGTGCTCCGCCCGGGTCAGGGTGCGCGGGCCGAACCGGTCGATCCAGCGACCCGGTACGAACACCAGCGTGCCGAGCACGTACCGGTACTCGGGGTCGCTGATGCCGTGGACCCGGTGCATCCGGTTCAGCATGGTCAGGACGCGCTGTCCACGCGGGTGGTCGATGCCGTTGGCAATCAGTTCGTACATGATGGCGCCGGTGTCGTAGGCGCGCTTGACGGGGCGGCCGGTCAGCTCACCGGTGGCGAGCAGCAGCCGGGCGATCGACGGCACCGCGTACGTGCGGTAGAAGGCGAGGTTCAGGCCGACCCGCGCCTCGGGCCAGAACTCGCGCATCACCAGGTGGCGGTAGATCCGGTGGTGGTCCGCGACCGGATCCAGTCCGCGCAGGTATCCGGGGGCACGTCGATCGGTGGTGGTGTCGTCCGCGGGGGCGGTCACCGTACTCTCCTTCCGCTGCCCACCCGCCGACGAGAATCGGCCGGGGTACGGTCCGTCAGCGTATATTGACGGCGTGCCGGATGAACCGCTCCAGGAGCTGCTCAGGCTCAGTGCGGGACCGGAACCGTTGGAGAGTCTGCGGGCCGCGGCCGAGTTGCGCCGTGGGGTGGAGCGGATGGAGGCGGTGCTGGTCCGCCGGGCCCGGGTGGCCGGCGCGTCCTGGGCACAGATCGCCGAGGCGCTCGGTGTCTCCAAGCAGGCCGCCCACCGCAAGTACGGCGGCGGCGGTTTCTTCCGTCAGGAGCCGTGACCGACCCCGAGCGTAAGGAAGGGCCCCTTGTTATCGGATTCCGTTGTACTAGGGGCCCTTCCTAACACCTAGCGGACCACCGGTCGGCGGGGACGACGGGTCAGGGCGAAGCCGACCACCCCGGCAACCGCGGCCAGCACGCCGCCGGCCGAGGTCCAGATCCACCGGGACGAGAAGCCGTCGAACCAGCCGTCGAACCAGCCGAAGAAGAAGCCCTCGTCGTCGTTCGCGGCCTGGGCGGCGGGATCCGGACTGGCGCTGGCGCCCGGCGTCGGCGCGGCACCACCCTCGGGCAGGATCGCTCCGGGCTTCACCGCCGGTACGAGCGGCGTCCTGAGGTCGCCGTCCTCCGGGGTGATGTTGTCGTCGTCCACCGCGCCGACCACCAGGCCCACCTGGATCGGCAGGCCCAGGTCCTGTTCCGGCAGGTCACTTGTGGCCAGCCGGACGTAGTAGGTACCGGGCAGCGGGTCTCCGGACCACGGTTCGGCCCACGAACGGACCTGACGCAGGGTGCAGTTGAGCGGCACCGTGCTCTCGGTCGCCGCGACCGTCGGGGTCTGGGCGCCGGCGGTGCACGCCTGCCGGCGGCGCAGCCCGTCGAAGACGTCGACGGTCCAGGTCGACGGTCCGTGCCGGTCGGCCGACGGTGGCAACGTCACGTTGATCGCGACGTCGTTGGTCTGACCGGCTTCGGCCGCGAACGACCAGTAGAGGTAGTCGCCGGTGGAGGCGGCGACGTTGACCGGTTGACCGGCGGCGATCCCGGTGGCGGTGAGGAACGAGGTGCCGGCCTTGGTGACCGTGACCGCGCCGGGTGAGGGGGTCGGCAGTGGTGACGCCGGTGCGGCTGCCGCCACGCCGGCCGGGAGCAGCAGGCCGGCGGCGACGGCGAGCGTCGTCGCACCGAGGCGCAGGGCGACGGTCGTACCCGCCGTGGCCGTCGGAGTCTGGTTCCGGTCCATCAGTTCTCCCTCCAGGTGGCGACCCACCAGCGGGTCAACCAGCCGGTGACCAGACCGGTGAGCAGGCCGGCGACGGTCAGCAGCAACAGCAGGACCCAGCCCCGGCCCAGCCCCGGGCTGCTCGGCGCGGGCGAGAAGTCGACCACGTCGATGGTCAGCTCGACCGGCATGCCGGGGACCTGGGCGGAGGTGTTCTGGCCGGAGAAGGAGTTGCCGACCACCAGGCAGACGGTGGGCGTCGGTACGACCAGGGTGGTGCCCTCGGCCGGTTCCTCGCTGGGCTCCTCGGTCGGCTCGTCCGGCTCCGAGGCTGACCAGCGCAGGCCGGTGGAGAGGACGTCCGTACGGCCACTGCCGGCGTCCGTTCCGCGTACGAGTTCGCGGCCGTCGGTTGCGGTGGCGCGCAGCAGGACGCCGTAGTCACGGTTGAGCGGGCGGTCGAGGGCCACGCTCACCGAGGCGCGCAGTTCCTGGTCGGCCCGGACCGGGATCCGGTAGTAGCGGTGCTCCTGGAACTTCTCCCGGTCGGAGTAGACGCCGGGGGCCAGGATCGGCGCGTTGCCACACTCACCGGCGCCGGTGACCAGTGCCGGGGTCGCGGTGTACGTGTCGTTCGCCCGGTCGACCAACTGCCGGATCCGGCCGCTGAGCTGCTCGACGCTGTTCGCCGAGGTGTACGTGCCGCCGGTGGCGGAGGCGATGCAGACGAGCTGCTTGCGTACCTTCTCGTCGGGGGCCAGGCCGAGGGTGTCGACGACCAGGTGGGTGCCCTGGGCGGCGAGTTCGCGGGCCACCTCGCACGGGTCGGGCGGGGCGCAGGTGTCCTCGCCGTCGGTGATGAGCACGATCCGTCGGGTGGTTCCGCCGGTGCCGAGGTCCTGGGCCGCGCCGCGCAGTGCGAGCCCGACCGGGGTGAAGCCGGTGGGTCGGAGCCCGGCGATGGCGGCCTTGGCCTGTTCCCGGTTGACCGGGCCGACCGGCACGATCTGCTGGGTGTCCTGGCAGCCGATCTTCTTGTCGTCGCCGGGGTAGGTGGCGCCGAGGACCCGGATGCCGAGCTGCGTCTCGTCGGGTAGCGCGTCCACCACCTCGTGGAACGCCTGCTGGGCGACGGCGATCCGGCTGCGGCCGTCGATGTCGTTGGCCCGCATCGATCCGCTCACGTCGAGCACAAGCTCCACTTTGGGCGGCTCGGAGGTCGGTTCGTCGGCGGATGCCGGCGGAATACCAAGTGGCGTAAGGGCGGCCAGCAGTCCTAACAGGACCGCGATGGACCGTCTTATGATGATCACGCCGAGATACTAGTGAGGATCGAATGGGTGCTATCTCAGTGGTATCGGCCGAATCCGGCAGCCGGTACGGGCGTCAGTTGTCGCTGGTCGCGGCCCAGCTCGCCGCCGCGACGCAGAGCAGCAGCACGATGCCGCCCTTGCTCGCCGCGATCCGGATCAGTGCCCAGGCCGCCTTGCGCATGCCGGGAACGCTCGCCTTCGTCTTGCGGTAGTCCGCCCAGGAGCGGCGGGCGACGGCGTACGCGATCCCGGCCGTCAGGCCGAGCAGCACTCCGATGGCCAACATGGCTGCCGTCAGGGAGCGTTCCACCAGGTCAGTGTGGTAGCGATGGACGAATCGCCGCTATCCCCCGTTCGGTGCATATAGTCATGAATCACTCTCATAATCGAGCTGCCCGCCTGCCCTCGTGTATGCCACGATCTGCCGATGCGCAACGAGCCGGAACCAGCCCCGGCGCGCAAGTACCCGCGTACCCACCACCTGCCGGACTCCCCCGGCGCGACCAGCGACGACCGGATCCTCACCGACCTCGACGGGTTCACCGGCGAACTGGTGGTGACGGAGAAGATGGACGGTGGAAACGTCACCTTCACCCGCGACCTGATGTACGCCCGCTCGGTCGACTCCGGCACGCACCCCTGGGACCGGCCGGCGAAAGCGCTCTGGGCGCGGGTGGCACACGAGATCCCGTACGGCTGGCGGATCTGCGGCGAATCGGTGTGGGCCCGGCGCAGTGTGGCGTACACCGATCTGCCCGGTGTCTTCCTGGTCTTCGCGGTCTGGGACGCCACGCACACGCTCCGGAGCTGGGACGAGACCGTCGAGTGGGCAGCCCTGCTGGAGCTGCCGCTCGTGCCCGTACTCCATCGCGGCCCCGACCTGGCCACGGCCCGCGCGGCCTGGTCGCGGCAGCGCGACGCCGACGGATCGGAGGGCTTCGTCGTGCGCACGGCAGCGCCGATCCCGGAGGCCGAGTTCGGCCGCCGGGTCGCCAAATGGGTACGCCCACAGCACGTCCGCACCGAGGCGTCCTGGCGGCACCGCGACGACTTCGCCGTCAACGGCTTCGCCCACTGAGGCGCACGATCAGCTGGTGGCGGTGAACCGGACCTTCAGTCGATGGGCCTGCACCAGCTCCACCAGGCGTGGACTGCACACCATGGTCCGGTAGCGGGCGTCGCGGGCGATCAGGAACTGGTTGGCGTACTCCTCCCGGAAGAAGGGCTCGGCCAGGATCGGGGCGCCGCCACCGGCCGACGGGCGCTGCCGGGACCGGGCCTCGTCGATCAACGGCAGCACGGTCCTCACCCGGGCGACCGAGTAGTCGTCGAACTCCTCGTCCCGGCAGCGCACCACACAGCGGTGGAACTCCAGGTCCCGCTCGAGTTCCGACCCGATCGCCGCGACAAACGCGGCGGAGAAGATGGGAATGCGTACGCTCGCCGTCAGGTAGTCGGCCTCGCGGACCAGGCGTGACGACAACCCGCTCTGGGCGCGCGCGACCACGTTCGTGTGCCGCAGGAAAGCGTCGTCACCGTTGTTGTGCACGAAGTAGGTGGCGAGCCGGTGGCTGGTGCCCGGACTCGGCTCGCCGGTCCGGGCCGAGACGAAGTCGAGCAGGTCCGGCACCCGGGCCAGGGTCGGCGAGGTGAGGTAGTGGTAGGCCACGTCAGAACCGCTCCACGACCCTGAAACGCTGCGCCACCGCGCGAGTGTCGTCGTCGACGCTGAACGACGGATCACCCAGGAAGTCGCGGTATTCGGCACTGTGCCAGAACTGCTCGTGGCCGGTCCGCCAGTCGGCGACGGAGGTGAACCCCTCACCCTCGTCGATGGCGTGGGCCAGGTCCACGTCACCGAGCCGGACGACCCGTACGTCGGTGAGTTCGATGACCGCGACGGGGTGGTCCGCCGAGTCGACCACCACCTTCCGTTGCCCGGCAACCGGCAGTGGTTCCTGTTCGAGCTGGTAGTCGATTTCCAGTCCGGTGGTCGAGGTCTTCGTACCGTTCAGGATGGCCGCGACCAACTGATCGCGCAGTGGCCCAGGAAAGGCGAATTCGGCCTTCGGCAGGTCATGCATCCCCAAAGGCTACCGATTGATCCGGCGTACCGACCCGCTCGAAATCGGCGGCGGAGCCGATCACGTGCATCCAGCAGCGGGTCAGGCGTAGCCGACCTATGTTGGTGAGGTGACCACTGGCGGAAGTTCCATGGATACGCAGACGATCCCGCACGGGATCTGGACCCGGGTGGGCGACACCGGGGTCGAGGCGTACCAGGACACCGGCGTGGAAGTCGTGGTCTACGTCGATGCCGAGGAGGGTGAGATCACCGTGCCGGTCGCCTCCGCGCTCCACCTCCAGTTCCGCGCCGCGCTGACCCGACTCAGCGACGAAGACGAGGTATGGGGCAGGTAACGTCCCTCGATCCCGCCCCGGACCGTCCGGGGCACGGGCCAGCCGGGGAGGCCCCTGCTGGCGGTGTTGGAGCCCCCGGCCGGGATCGAACCGGCGACATCCCGCTTACAAGGCGGGTGCTCTGGCCAGCTGAGCTACAGGGGCAGTGTTCCGGGGGTCAGCATAGCCAGTGCGCTCGTGATCCCAGCGACGCCACGGGCGTAGGCCGGGAAACTCGCCAACTCCGCCCCGCCCATTGATGGCCCCGCGTGCCCCAATGCCCGAAATGTGAGTCGTTCGCATCTCTCCGTACGTCTCTGACCTTGGCAGGGTGGGCAGAGCGGATTACGGTGGCGTGACGGACGACATGCCGACCACCCCCAGTGGCCGCCCGGCGGGTCGTCCGGACCGGCGCGGCCCCCGCACCGGTGGCTCCTTCACTCGGATCGTCCGGCACGTTCCTGCCGGTGAAAGGAAGCGCTTCACCATGGCTACGGTCACCTATTCCAAGGCCACCCGCGTGTACGCGGGTACCGAACGCCCCGCGGTCAACCAGCTCGACCTGGAGATCGGCGACGGCGAGTTCCTCGTCCTGGTCGGCCCCTCCGGCTGCGGTAAGTCCACCAGCCTCCGGATGCTCGCCGGCCTGGAGGACGTCGACGACGGCTCGATCTTCATCGACAGCCGCGACGTCACCCACCTGCCGCCGAAGGCCCGGGACATCGCGATGGTGTTCCAGAACTACGCGCTCTACCCGCACATGACGGTCTACGAGAACATGGCGTTCGCGCTGAAGCTCCGTAAGACCTCGAAGGCGGAGATCGACCGTCGGGTCAAGGAGGCGGCGGCGCTGCTCCAGCTCGACGACTACCTCGGCCGCAAGCCGAAGGCGCTCTCCGGTGGCCAGCGCCAGCGGGTCGCGATGGGCCGGGCGATCGTCCGCGAGCCGCAGGTCTTCCTGATGGACGAGCCGCTGTCGAACCTCGACGCCAAGCTCCGCGTGCAGACCCGTACCCAGATCGCGTCGCTGCAGGCCAAGCTCGGCATCACCACCGTGTACGTCACCCACGACCAGGTCGAGGCCATGACCATGGGTCACCGGGTGGCGGTCATGCTCGACGGTGTGCTCCAGCAGGTCGACACCCCGCGGGCGCTCTACGACACCCCGTCGAACGTCTTCGTCGCCGGCTTCATGGGCTCCCCGGCCATGAACATCAAGACCGTCCCGCTGACCGAAAACGGCGCGAACTTCGCCGAGCTGATCGTCCCGCTCACCCGTGAGCAGGTCGAGGCGGCCAAGGCCGACGGCGGCAACGGCAACGTCACCGTGGGCTTCCGCCCCGAGGACTGCGACCTGGTCAGCCCGACCGAGGGCGGCCTGCCGGTCGTCGTCGAACTGGTCGAGGACCTCGGCTCGGACGCGAACATCTACGGCACCGCCACGATCAACGGCACCTCCGAGCGGTTCGTGGTCCGGACCGACCGGCGCACGATGCCGAACATGGGCGACACCGTCTACGTGAAGCCGCGTACCGGCAAGAACCACACCTTCCACGCCACCACCGGCGTACGGATCTGAGCTAGTCGAAACAGGTCGAGGGGCGGTCCGTGCGAGCGGGCCACCCCTCGGCCTGTCACTGTGCGGCGGAGACCAGCCGGTGGGTCAGGGCGGTGTGGCGCCGCCCGGTCCCGGCGGTACGGACCGCGATCGCGATCGCCTTGCGTGAACCGGCCAGCACGACGAGCTTCCGCGCCCGGGTGACCGCCGTGTAGAGCAGGTTGCGCTGCAACATGGTGTACGAACTCATCGACACCGGCACCACCACCGCCGGATACTCACTCCCCTGCGAGCGGTGCACCGTGATCGCGTACGCGTGCTGCAACTCGTCGAGCTCGTCGAAGTCGTACGTCAGGTCCTCGTCCTCGTCGGTGCGGACGGTGAGCTGGCGGTCTTCGCCGCTGAGCGCGGTGACCACGCCGACGGTGCCGTTGAAGACCCCGGCCCTGCCCTTGTCGTAGTTGTTCCGGATCTGGATCACCTTGTCGCCGACCCGGAACACCCTGGCCCCGTGCCGCCGCTCCGGCATCGACTCCCGGTGCGGGGCGAGCGCCTCCTGGAGGATCGTGTTGAGGTTGCCGGCGCCGGCCGGGCCCCGGTGCATCGGGGTGAGCACCTGGATGTCGCGCGGATGCAGCTTGAACTTGCGTGGGATGCGGCGGGCGACGATGTCCACCACCAGCTTCGCGGTCTCCTCCGGTTCGTCTACCGGGAAGAGGAAGAAGTCGGGATACTCGCCGATCGCGGGCGGCTGACCCGCGTTGATCCGGTGAGCGTTCACCACCACCCCGGACTCCTGGGCCTGCCGGAAGATCTTTGTCAGGCGTACCCGGGGAATGCTCTCGGCGCCGAGGATGTCGCGCAGCACCTCGCCGGCACCGACCGAGGGCAACTGGTCCACGTCGCCGACCAGCAGCAGGTGCGCGCCCGGCGCCACCGCCTTGACCAGCTTGTTGGCGAGGATCAGGTCGAGCATCGACGCCTCGTCGACCACGACCAGGTCGGCGTCGATCGGGTTGTCCCGGTCGTGGGTCGGTTCGCCGCCGGGTCGCAGTTGCAGCAGCCGGTGCACGGTGGCGGCCGGGTGCCCGGTCAGTTCGGTCATCCGTTTCGCGGCCCGCCCGGTCGGCGCCGCCAGCACGATCTTCGCCTGCTTCGCCGCGGCGAGCGCGATGATGGACTTGACCGTGAAGGACTTGCCGCAGCCGGGTCCGCCGGTGAGGACGGCGACCTTCGCGGTGAGGGCGAGCCGGACCGCCCGTTCCTGCTCCTCGGCCAGGTCGGCGCCGGTTCTGGTACGCAACCAGGCGAGCGCCCTGTCCCAGTCGACCCCGGCGAACGCCGGCATCCGGTCACTGCGGTGGTTGAGTAGCCGGAGCAGGCTGTTGGCGAGCGCGGTCTCGGCCCGGTGGAACGGCACCAGGTACACCGCCGGAATGGTCCCGCCCTCCGTGCTCGGGTTCGGCACCTGTTCGCGTACCACGCCCTCCTCGGTGACCAGGGTGTCGAGGCAGGTGCGGACCAGGTCGGCGGGGACCTGGAGGATCTCGGTGGCGTCGGCGACCAGGTTCGGCTCGGGCAGGTAACAGTGACCGCTGTCGGTCGCCTCGGAGAGGGTGTACTGGATGCCGGCCTGGACCCGTTGCGGGCTGTCGTGCGGGATGCCGACGGCCTGGGCGATGGTGTCGGCGGTCTTGAAGCCGATCCCCCACACGTCGGCGGCCAGCCGGTACGGCTCGTCGCGGACCACGGCGACGGACTTGTCGCCGTACTTCTTGTAGATCCGTACGGCCAGCGAGGTGGAGACTCCGACGCCCTGAAGGAAGATCATTACTTCCTTGATCGCCTTCTGTTCCTCCCAGGCCGCGCCGATCATCGCGGTACGTTTCTTGCCGAGCCCGTGCACCTCGACCAGCCGCCCCGGCTCCTCCTCGATGATCCGTAGGGTCTCCGCCCCGAACAGCTCCACGATCCGGGCCGCCATCTTCGGTCCGATCCCCTTGATCAGCCCCGAGCCGAGGTAACGCTCGATGCCCTGGATCGTCGCCGGCAGCACCGTCGTGTACGAGTGCACCTCGAACTGCCGCCCGTACTTCGGGTGCGAGCCCCAGCGCCCGACCAGCCGCAGGCTCTCCCCGGGCTGCGCACCGAGCAGCGCGCCGACCACGGTGAGCAGGTCGTTGCCGGAGCGTTCGGTGGCCACCCGTGCGATCGTGTAGCCGGTCTCCTCGTTGGCGTACGTGATCCGCTCCAACACCGCTTCCAGCACGGCGGCGGGCTGTCGACCCGCCGCCGACGTGGCTGCGACTCCGGCGCCCCCGGCGGTTGCGGCTGTTGCTGCGGCTCCGGCGGATCCGGTCGCGGTCAGGCTCACCCGGACATCATGCCGGACCGGGGCTCAGCAGGACCGTGTGACCGGCGCCGAGGTCCGGGCGGTCAGCGCAGCTTGGCGTAGAAGGTGCGCAGGTCCCCGGCGAGCACGTCCGGGGCGATGTGCGCGGCGTAGTGGCCGCCGGGGCCGTACGACTTCCAGTGCACGATGTTGCGGTGGTCGCGCTCGGCGAACGTACGCATGGAGACGAAGTCGCCCTCGAACATCGCCACCCCGATCGGCACCGTGGTCGGCTCCGTAGGGTGCTCGGCCTTCGCGTCCTCGTAGTAGAACCGGGTCGCCGAGGTCGCGGTGCCGGTGAGCCAGTAGAGCATCGTGTTGGTCAGCACGAAGTCGGCGTCCACGTCGGCGGCGTCACCGAAGAGTTGCGCGTTCCAGCCGAGCAGCCCGACCGGCGAGTCGAAGATCCCGTACGACAGGGTCTGCGGCTGCTGCGAGAGCAGGGCGTTGAACGACATCTTGTTGTCGTAGAACCACTGGAGCCTCTCCAGCGCCTTCTGGTCCTCCGGCGTGATCCTCGCGAACTCGGCCGGGTCGCCGGACGGGAACGAGAAGATCTGGGTCACGTGTACGCCGACCACGTGCTCCGGGTCGATCCGGCCCAGTTCGGGCGAGACGAACGAACCACCGTCGTTGCCGACCGCGCCGAACCGGTCGTAACCGAGCCGTCGCATCAGCTCCGCCCACGCCCTCGCGGTGCGGTAACGGTTCCAGCCCCGCTCGTGGGTCGGACCGGAGAAGCCGAAGCCGGGCAACGAGGGGATCACCAGGTGGAACGCCTGCGACCCGTCGACCGGGTTGGTCAGCGGCTCGATCACGTTGAGGTATTCCACAACCGAACCGGGCCAGCCGTGGGTCAGGATCAGCGGCAGCGCGTCGGCGTGCGGGGAGCGTACGTGCAGGAAGTGGATGTTCTGCCCGTCGACCTCGGTGGTGAACTGCGGGTACTGGTTGATTTTCGCCTCCCAGGCCCGCCAGTCGTACCCGTCGCGCCAGTACTCGGCGAGCTCGCGCACGTACGCCACCGGCACGCCGTAGTCCCAGCCGGCGTCCGGGATCTCGTCCGGCCAGCGGGTGCGGCCGAGCCGGTCGGAGAGGTCGTCCAGGTCGGCCTGCGGGATGTCGATGCGGAAGGGCTTGACCTCGGTGTTCTCGCTCATGTCGACAACGCTACGGACCCTTCCGGTCAGCTTCTGTCCGGAAGCCCTGGCAGACTCTCAGAACATGTTGGAGACCTCGGCGCGGCTGCTACGTCTGCTGTCGTTGTTGCAGGCCAGGCGGGACTGGGCCGGCGCCGCGCTGGCCGAACGGCTCCAGGTGAGCGAACGGACCGTACGCCGCGACATCGACCGGCTGCGCGAACTCGGCTACCCCGTGCACGCCAGCCGGGGCACCGACGGTGGTTACCGACTCGGCGCGGGCGCCGCCATGCCGCCGCTGCTGCTCGACGACGAGGAGGCGGTGGCCGTGGCGGTCGGCCTGCGTACGGCCGCCGGTGGCACCATCACCGGCATCGAGGAGTCGTCGGTACGCGCGCTCACCAAACTCGAACAGGTGCTGCCGGCCCGACTACGGGCCCGGGTCAACGCGTTGCAGACGTACACCGAGCCGGTGCCGGCGGACCGCCCCGGACCGGTGGTCGACCCGGCCGTACTGACCACGCTCGTAGCGGCCTGCCGGGACTCCGAACGACTCCGGTTCGACTACCGGGCCCATGACGGGACCGGCGCCGTCCGGGCGGTCGAGCCGTACCGGCTGGTCTCGTGGGGACGCCGCTGGTACCTGCTCGCCTGGGACGTCGACCGGCAGGACTGGCGTACGTTCCGGGTCGACCGGATCCGGCCCCGTACGCCCACCGGGCCGCGTTTCCCGCCACGCGATCCACCGGAGGGAGGCGCCGCCGCGTACGTCTCCCGGGGTGTCTCGGCTGCGGCCTGGCGCTACCGGTCCCGCGTCCTGGTGTACGCGCCCGCGGAGGTGGTGGCCGAGCGGATCAACCCGGCGGTTGGTGTGGTGGAGGCGCTGGACGACCACACCTGTGTGCTGAACACCGGCGCGGACAGCGTGCAGACGCTCGCGGTGTACCTCGGCCTGCTCGGCGTCGACTTCGACGTCACCGAGCCCCCCGAACTCGTCGAGCACCTACGGACCCTGGCCGTCCGCTACGGACGTGCCACACCGACCGGTTAGGCGTGCCCAGTAACCTGGCTGGCCGGCGCCGCCTCCTCGGTCGGCCGCCGAGGTCCTTCGGTCAGCCGCCGAGGTCCTTGAGGAAACGGGCCTTGGACGGGCTGGCGTCCTCGTAACCCAGCCGCTGGTAGAACGCGTGCGCCCGGTCCCGGTGCCGGCTGCTGGTGACCTCCAGGCGGAGGCAGCCGGCCTCGCGGGCGCGTTGCTCGACCGCCGTGACCAGCGCGTAGCCGACACCCTGGCCCCGATAGCGGTCGTCGACGACCAACGCCACCAACCGCCCGAACCTGCCGGTCACCTCCAGCATCGGAATGACGTGCAGCGCGGCGACGCCGACCAGGTCACCGCCGTCGTCGGCGCCGACCAGCCAGCTCGACACATCGTCCAGCCAGTAGTCGAGGCGCTCGTGCACCGCCGCCTCGTCGGTCGGATACCCCAACTGCCCGAGCAGGACGGCGAGTCGCGGCACGTCCCGCCGCTGGACCGACCTCAGTTGTACGGCCATGTGGTCAGCTCTCCACCGGAGTCGGTTCGGAACACTGAGCGAAGTCGATCAGCCCACGCCTGGAAACCGGCCCGGTACAGGTCCGGCGGCTGACGTTCTGTTCCCCGAACCTGTCCTGCCGGGAATCCCTGACGACCTCGACTCCACCGTCAACGCCCGCCTCGTACACCGAGGTGATCGGGTCACCTTCCGTGGTGGGCCTGGTCACCTTGAGGCGGGCCGGACGCCCGGCCTGCGCGGCATCGATGAAGCACGTGGCGGCATCCTCGGGAAGGTCGACGTTCTTCTGCGACAGTTCGAACGTCCCGCAGTCCTCGATCGCCGTCGAACTCCCCTCAACCGCGGCGGCGGTGGCCACGTCTGGCGCGTCTGACGTGTCCGGTCCGCCACAGGCCGAAAGCACCACCATGACCAGGGCCAGGTACGAAAGTCGCTGCACCACGACAGCTTCCCCCATCACGTCAGTCTGAGGACTCGGACGCGGCCGTACGGCGATGCGTTCCGCTCCACAGCTGTAGGTTCTCGGCGTCCGGGAACGGTTGCGGACCCACTGGCAGTCAGCCAGCTGAGCCCGCCTACTTGCGGGAACGCCTCCGCCTCGCCCCGCCACACCCGCGAACACTCCTGTCGCCATCGGCGGAGTAGAGACAAGCCCTCGCGTCGTGTACGGGGGTGTGTGACGCGAATGGAGAATTAATGGGTGTGGTGACACAAGGCGTGAGCACCGCCGCGGAGGTCACCGATGCCGAGATCATCGGCCGGATGCACGGGAATCCGGCCGCGTTCGAGGCGATCTTCGATCGTTACTACCCGGCGATCCACGGATACGCGAGCCGGCGGCTGGGGCGGGACCTGGCCGACGACGTGGCTGCGGAGACCTTCCTGGTCGCGTTCGACAAGTGGCGGCGGTACGACACGGCCCAGGACAGCGCCCGGCCCTGGCTGTACGGCATCGCGTCCAATCTCATCGCCGGCCACGAGCGGGCAGAGGCCCGGCGGTACCGGGCGTTCGCCCGCGCGGAACGTCTCGCGACGGCCGGCGCCAACCTCGACGGCGACGCCGACCAACTCGCCATCCGGCTGGACGCGGAGGCCGTTCGCGGTCGGCTCGCGGCGGCGCTGCACGAGATCGCACCCTCCGATCGGGAGGTGCTGCTCCTGGTCGCCTGGGCGGACCTGACAGGTGAGGAAATTGCCCGCGCGCTGGAGATTCCGGCCGGCACCGTCCGTTCACGGCTCCATCGGGCACGCAAGGGGTTGCAGGTCGCGCTGGGTGGCGCTGACCCTACGGCAGTTGGAAGGGATTTCGAATGACCGACAACATCACCATTCTGCGTGAATGCTGGCACGGGGTCGAGCCGCCGTCGCCGGACGCGCAGGACCGGGCGCGGGCGGCGCTGATGGCCAGGATCGCGCGGACCGACGTCGCGGAGGTGCCCGTACGGAAGCGGGTCAAGGCTCGCGGTTGGCGCCTGCGCGGCTGGACGTTGCGATCCGGCATCGCCACGGTGGCCGCAGCCGCCCTGGCGGTCGGCCTCGTCACCGTCGGTGGCCTCGGCAAGGGGCCGGACGAGCCGTCCGGAGCGTCCGGGTCCGCGGCCGTGACCTTCGAGCTGGCTGCCGCGTACGCCGAGGCACAGCCGTTCACGCCGCCGCGACCCGACCAGTGGACCTATGTCGAGATCAGGGTCGTCAACTCGGACGCGGACGTCAGGAGCAAGGGGCTGAAGCCGGAGGTGACGACGCAGCGGTGGCGCCGGGCCGACGGCAAGCAAGCCGCCGAGATCGTTGACGGGGCGCTCCAGATTTTCGACGAGCCCCCGGGACTGACCCGTTTCCCCCCGACGGACTATCCGACGCTGGCCGGGCTGCCCACGAATCCGCACGCGCTGCTCGACTGGTTGCGGGCCAGGATGGGCCCCTTCAACGTGGACACCGAGGAGCAACGGAACACCGGCCTGTTCAACGCGATCTCCACGATCCTGCGCGACAACCTACTCCCGCCCGCGGTGACGGCGGCGCTGCTGCGAGCGGCCGCCCTGATCCCCGGTGTCGACCAGGCCCCGCGCCAGGTCAACATCGACGGCCGTACGGCGACGGCGGTCGGCCGCCTTCAGGACGGGTGGCGGCAGGAGGATCTGCTCCTCGACCCGGGCAGCCATGAGTTCATCGGCTACCGATCCGTGGCCGCCAAGGACATCGACCTCAACACCGACGAGACCACCCCCGCCGGCCCCGTCCACGGCGAACCGATCCATGTGAAGAAGGGCGATGTCCAGGTCATGTTGACCCGGCTGGCCGGCCGGATCGTGAACGCAGCGGGCCAGACCAGCTAACGGGGCACGTCCCTACGACAAGACGCGGGGCGGGCTGACGTCCGCCCCGCGTTGCAGTTAAGGAAGGGCCCCTTGTTAACGCTATGCGTTAACAAGGGGCCCTTCCTTAACTGCGTTACAGGCCGATGCGGCCGGTGCCGGCACCCGCCGTCACGATGGACTTGACGTTGCTGGCGGTGTCGAGCTGGTACGAGTACGGGATGCTGGCCACGCTGCCACCGGTCTGGCCGGTGCCGGAGTTGACGAAGTGGTTGTTCCGGGCGACCAGGGTGCCGGGGCCGGAGTCGGCCTCACCCAGGTGGTACGGGTCGGGCACGTTCTCGAAGTAGTTGCCCTCGACCAGGACACCCGCACCCTCGGTGGAGGCGACGCCGTAGCCGCTGTTGTTGTTGTAGTAGTTGTTGTACACGTGCACCGGGTTGGCGAACCGGACCCGGGGGTTGCGCTGGGTGGTGCCGTCGAACCAGTTGTGGTGGTAGCTCACCCGCAGGTGGCCACGGTCCTGGCTGCCGTTGTCGTCGCTGTGGCCGAGCAGCATGTTCTTGTCGTGGCCGTAGACCCGGTTCCAGGAGACGGTGACGAAGTCGGAGCCGCGCTTGATGTCGACGGCGCCGTCGTACCCGTCGGTGAAGCTGTTGTGGTCGATCCAGATGTTGGTGGCCGACTCCTGCACGTTGATGGCGTCGTCGTCCCAGCCGCGGAAGTTCAGGTTGCGGATGATGACGTTGCGGTCGCCGTTGATGTTGAATCCGCAGCCGTTGATGGTGGCACCGGAACCGACGCCGAGAATGGTCTTGTTCGACCGGACCCGGAGCATGCCGGAGCAGGAGATGCTTCCGGAGACCCGGATCACCGCCGCGCTGGTCGAGCCGAGCGCGCTGGTCAACGCACCGGCGTCGGAGACGGTCGTGGAGGGCGCGCTGCCGCCACCGGTGGTGCCGCCGTTCTGGGTGGCCCAGCCGACCAGCCCCGTCTGCGGGGGCAGGGTCGGTCCGGTGGTCGGCGGGGTGGTCGGTGGACCGGCGGTCGGGCCGGTGGTCGGCGGGTTGGTCGGCGGCGTGGTGCCGCCGCTGTCCACGCTGACGTCGTCGAAAACCGCGCTGGCGTACGAGGTGACCAGGGCGATCCGGCCGGCGGTCTGGGCGCTGTTGCTGCCGGAGCCGATCTGGGAGCCGTTGACGAACCCACGGATGGTGCTGCCGGTCGCCTCCAGGCGCAGGGTGTACCAGGTGCCGGTCGAGACGGAGACCGCCGCCGACCCGATCACCGTGATCGAGCTGCCGTTGACCGCCTGCAACTCGGCCCGGCCGTTGTTGATCAGCGCCAGCCGGTACATCCTGGTCGCGCTGTTGGAGCGGGACCCGATCGCGACCACCCGGTTCGAGCCGTTGAACGCCAGCGGCTTCACCCGAGCCTGCACCTGGTAGTCGGTCCAACTGGTCTGGCCGGCGAAGGCCCGGGCCAGTTCGCTGCCCGAGTTGCCCTGCCGATACGCGGACGTGCCGTCGGTCACCAGCGACCAGTCGCCGCCCGACTTGGACCAGCCGTCGGCGTTGCCGTCGTTGAAGTTGTCCGAGAACAGGGTCGCGGCCTGGGCTGCCGTCGTCATGCCGACGGCCATCACCACCGCGACCGCGCCGGCGCCGAGCGCGACCAGCACACCGCGGCGACGGATGCTTCTTCTCTTCACTGCGTGCACTTCTTCTTGCCTCCTGGGGCTGGGGCTCGGGTGGTGGCGCACGGCCGCCACCCGAGCCGGCATGATGGTGGTTTCCCTGGGGTCAGGGGTTGATCCGCCCGGCGCCCGCGCCTGCGGTGACGATGGACTTCACGCTGTTGGCGGCGTCCATCGCGTACGAGTACGGGACGGCGGCGACGTCTCCGGCGCTCTCCGGGGCACCGGAGTTGACGAAGACGTTGTTCCGCTGGACCAGGTCGCCCGGGTCCGATTCGGCGTAGCCGACGGCGGTCGGCCGGGTGACGTTCTCGAAGTAGTTCCCCTCGACCAGCACGCCCGCGCCCATGGTGGACGCGACGCCGTAGTCGGCGCCGAAGTAGTAGTTGTTGAACACGTGCACCGGGTCACCGAAACGGACTCTCGGGTGCCGTTCCCGGCTGCCGTCGAACCAGTTGTGGTGGTACGTCACCCGCAGGTGGCCGATGTCGGCGGTGTGCCCGTCATCGTGGCCGAGCAGCATGCTCTTGGTGTGGTTCGTGACCCGGTTCCAGGAGACGGTGACGAAGTCCGACTCCCGTTTGACGTCGACCGCACCGTCGTACCCGCCGTCGAAGGTGTTGTGGTCGATCCAGACGTTCCGCGAGCCCTGCACGTTGATCGCGTCGTCGTCCCAGCCCCGGAAGGTGAGGTTACGGATGATGACGTTCGTCGCCGAGCTGACGTTCAGCCCGTTGTCCAGGGTCGCGTTGCTGCCGACGCCGAGCACGGTCTTGTTCGACCGGACGTCGTTCATGGTGTCCGGCAAACTCAGCGAGCCCTGCACTCGGATGGTCAGCGGTGACGACGACTCCAGGGCGTCGGCGAGCGCCTGCCCGTCGGTCACCGTGACGGTCTGGCCTCCGGCACCACCGGTGGTGCCGCCGTTCTGGGTGGCCCAGCCGATCAGGCCGGTCTGCGGACCGCTGGTCGGCGGTGGGGTCGTGGCCGGGGGCGTGGTGGGTGGCGGGGTGGTCGCGGGGGGCGTGGTGGGTGGATTGGTCGGGCCGCCGGGCGCACCGACCTTGCCGACCCCGGCCTGCGCGAGGACGGTGGCCTTGGTGTCGCAGGCGGTGCCGATCGTGTACGGGTACGGCGGGTCGGTGACGCTGCCGCCGGTCTGACCGGTGCCCGAGCCGACGAAGCAGTTGTTCCGGGCGACCAGGCGGCCGTCCCCGGAGGATGCCTCACCCAGGTGGTACGGGTCGTCGACGCCTTCGAAGTAGTTGCCTTCGACGATGACGCCGGAGTCCTCGGTGGCGGCGACGCCGTAGTTTCCGGTGTTCAGGTAGTAGTTGCTGTAGACGTGCACCTGGTCGCCGAAGCGGACCCGGGGGTTGCGCTGGTTGGTGTTGTCGAAGAAGTTGTGGTGGTAGCTGACCTTGAGCCGGCCGACGTCCTGGGCGGCGTTGCCGTCGTCGTGGCCGAGCAGCATGTTCTTGTCGGTGCCGTCGGCGTGGTTGTAGGAGATGGTCACGTACGACGAGCCGCGCTTGACGTCGACGCCACCGTCGGCGCCGGTGGTCCAGGTGTTGTGGTCGACCCAGATGTGGTGCGAGAACATCTGCACGTTGACCGCGTCGTCGGCCCAGTCGCGGAAGTTCAGGTTCCGCAGGATGACGTTGTGTACGGCGTTCGCGGGCGGCGCGGTGATGGCGTTGTCGATCGGCAGGCCGATGTTGAGGCCGCCGCCGGTGAAGCCGGAGTTCGCCCCGACCCCGACGATGGTCTTGTCGGAGCTGACCTCGTGCATCGGGCCGGGCAGCGCGATCATGCCGTTCACCTGGATGATCTTCGGTCCGGCCGAGGCCGCCTCGGTGATGAACTGGGAGGCGCTGGTGACGGTGACGGTCGGGCCGCCCGCGCCGCCGGTGGTGCCGTTCTGGCCCCACGCGTTGACCGAGGCCCAGCCGTCGGCGACGTTGCCACCCGGGTTGCCGGGCGGGGTCGGCGTCGGGGTGGTCGGGGTCGGTGTCGGGTTGGTCGGCGTCGGTGTCGGGTCGGCGCCGCCGGAGGAGACGAGCACGTTGTCGAAGTTCGCCGAGGCGTTGAAGGTGGCGACGCCGATCCGGCCGGTGGCGTACTGACTGTCGGTGCCCTCGGCGAGCAGGGTGTCGTTGACGTACCCCCGGAGGCTGCTGCCGTTGACGTCGAGCCGGAGCGTGTAGGTGGTGCCGACGCTCACCGACACGCTGGCCGTGTCGAGGGTGGTCGAGGAGCCGCCGGCGAGCCGCTTGAGTTCGACCGTGTTGTTGCTGCGCAGCGCCAGGTAGTAGTAGCTGGTGCTGCTCTGCACCCGGGCGAGTAGCGCGACGAAGCGGTTGGACCCGTTGAAGGCGGTCGGTTTCACGGTCGCCTGGACCGAATAGTTGGACCAGCTTGTCGTACCGGCGATGGAACGGGCGTCGCTGCTGGTGCCGCTCTGCCGGTAGACGCGGGAGCCGTCGGTGGCGACCGACCAGCTACCGCCGGAGGCGGTCCAGCCGGTGGCGTTGCCGTCTTCGAAGTCGTCGGAAAAGAGGGTGGCGGCGTAGGCGGTGGCGCCCATGCCGAGCGCGAGAGCGACCGCGGTGACGGCGGCGCCGAGCGCGATCAGGAGACCACGGCGATGCCTTCGCCGGGTTTCGGTGGTTTCCATGGAACCTCCTCGGTGCCTATCTGCCCAGGTCAGACAGATAGATCGATGTTTGTCGATCTCTTGGGGCCGGGAGTGCCCAGGGCTGGCTGGCACTGCCCGGGCGCCGGGCTGGATCGAACGTCACGCCGGGAGGGGTGCGGGAGAACCGGGCTGACTCGCCCGTACCCGCTCCCGGCGCGGCACTGACTGACGGAACTGGTGGCGCCTGGAGCTAGAGGCCGATCTTGCCGGTGCCGGAACCGGCCATCACCACCGACTTGATGGTGTTCGGGTCTGCGACGCTGTAGCGGTAGTAGGTGCTCGGCTCCTGCACCGTGCCACCGGAGTCGCCCGCCTCACTCGTGCCGGCGAGTACGTTGTTCCGCGCCACCAGCCGGCCCCGCGACCCCGCGTAGCTGATCGACCAGGGCACCTCGACGTCCTCGAAGTAGTTCCCCTCGACCACACAACCCGAGTTGAGCTGGCAGGCGACACCGACGTCGGTGTTGTAGACGAAGTAGTTGTTGAACACGTGCACCGGCTCACCGAAACGGACCCGGGGATTGCGCTGCGGCGTACGGTCGAACCAGTTGTTGTGGTACGTCACCTTCAGGTAACCGGTGTCCTGCGCCGCGTTGCTGTCGTCATGCCCGAGCAGCATGTTCTTCGTGTGGTGATGGGTGTGGTTCCAGGAGACCGTGACGTAACTGGCCCCCCGCTTGATGTCGATCAGGCCGTCGTAGCCGAGCGACAGGTCGTTGTGGTCGATCCAGACGTGGTGCGAGTACATCTGCACGTTGACCGCGTCGTCCACGGTGTTGCGGAAGTTCAGGTTGCGGACGATGACGTTGTGCACCGCATCGGCCGGCGGGCTGGTCACGTCACTGGCCGGCAGACCGATGTTGAGCCCGCCCCCGGTGATCCCGGAACTGGCACCGACACCGACGATGGTCTTGTCCGAGGTCACGTCGTGCATCGGACCGGGCAGCGCGATCATGCCGCTGACCCTGATGTTCAACGGGCCTGACTGGGAGATCGCGGCGAGCAACTCCGCCGGGGTGTCGACGGTGACGGTCGGCCCGCCGGCTCCACCGGTGGTGCCGTTCTGGCCGAGCGCATTGACCGAAGCGAACCCGATCGGCGGTGCGCCCGGATCCAACGGCGGTTCGGTCGGCGGCAGCGTCGGCCCGGTGGTCGGCCCGGTGGTCGGCGGAGGGCCGGTCACCGTCGCCACCTCGACGTCGTCGAAGGAGGCGCTGGCGTACGAGGTGGCCAGGCCGGCCCGCCCGGAGCTGAAGCCGCTGTCGGTGGCCTGGACCACCAGGTTGCCGTTGACGTACCCGCGCAGCGAGCTACCGACCGCGTCCAGCCGCAGCGTCGCCCAGTTGCCGACCGGCACCGCCGCCGAGCCGGTGCCGAGCGCGACCGGGTCACCCCCGGCCCGCTTGATCAGCTGTACGGCGCCCCCGCTGGTCACCACCAGGGCGTAGTAGTTGCTGCTGCTCTGCGCGCGGGCGACCACCCCGACATGCCGGTTCGCGCCGTTGAAGCCGGTCGGCTTGACCCGGGCCTGGACGCCGTAGTCGGCCCAGGTCGTCTGGCCGACCAGGGTACGGGCGTCGCTGCTCTGCCCGGACTGCCGGTAGACCAGCGAACCGTCGGTCACCACGGACCAACTGCCGCCCGACTTCGACCAACCGTTGGAGTTGCCGTCCTCGAAGGTGTCCGACAGCAGGCTGTCGGCGAACGCGTACGGCATCCCGTAGGTCACCGCGACGGCGCTGAGGGTGCCGGCGACACCGGCGGCGGCGAGCAGCCGCCATCTCGGTCGTCCCCGGGTGCGGATCGGTTTCACACTGGGCCTCCTCCTGGTGGTGGTGGTGGGTTGCGGTTGAAGCGTTAGGAAGGGCCCCTTCACATCCCTATGCGTTAACAAGGGGCCCTTCCTTCCGAAGGGTCAGAGGGGGATGCGGTTGGCGCCGGCGAGGAGCTGGACGGCGAGCGGCACCAACGCGGTGGGCAGGGGCGGATCGGCGCGCAGGGTGGGGGTCCAGCCGGCGTCCGCGCCCAGGTCCGGGTCGTGGCTGGCGTTGTACGCGTCGAGCAGGCTGGTCGGGCGCGGCCAGCCGTCGCCGGTACGGACCCAGCTGCCCCGTTCGGTGACGGCGGTGCCGCCCCAGTCGTAGAGCAGGTCCTCGGCGGCGATCCCGCCGGTCAGCGAGAAGTAGTTGTTCTCCGCGTAGAGGGCGGACTGCACGCCGACGCCGAGTGCGTACTGGAAGTCCGGGCCGGCGAGCTGGTAGTGGTTGTTGTAGAGGTCGACCTGGCCGAACCGCACTCGGGGCAGTCGTTGCAGGTCACCTGCGAACAGGTTGTGGTGCAGGGTGACGTTGAGCCGGCCGACGTCCGGGCCGACCGTGTTCGACGAGCCGATCAGCATCACCTTGTCCCGGCCGGTGAACCGGTTGTAGGAGACGGTGACCCGGCTGGCGGTGTGGGTGATGTCGAGCGACCCGTCGTGCACCTGGTACGGCCGTCCGAAGTAGACCGGTTGGGCCGAGTCCGGGTTGTCGCCGTCGGTGAAGGTGCTGTGGTCGACCCAGACGTTCTCGCTGCGGCGTACCGAGAGCTGGTCGAACTGCGAGTTCCAGTTGCCGGCCTCGCCGTCGGTCGGCGCCCACGCCGGGAAGCAGTCCCGGGCGTCGACAAAGGTGAGGTTGCGGACGATCGAGTTGCTGGCGGTGTCGAGCATCAGGGTCAGCCCGGTGAGCTTCGCACCCCTCAGCCCGACGATGGTGGTGTTCGGCCCGACGTTGATCTGGGTCTGCCGGGTCTGGTTGGCGACCGAGCGCACCCGGGCCGCCTCCAGCGGTCCGCTCGGCGCCACCCGTCCCCAGACCGCCGGGTCGTACGCGGCCAGATAGGCGGGCAGGGTGTATTCCGGGTCGGCGAGGTCGGTGCAGTCCAGCAGCGTTCCGTCGGCGGCTTCGAAACCGTCGATGGAACCTTGGACGTAGATGATTTTCGGGGTGGCGTTGCTCCGGTTGGTGGCATTGTCGCCACCGAGTGCGGCCACCAGTTCGGCCCGACTGTCGACCACGTGGATCTGGTCGGCACCGGCGGTGGAACCGCCCGTGGTACCCGGTCCGGCGGCGGCCCAACCGTCGTTCGCCGGCAGCGCCTGCCGGCCCAGCAGACGGGCTCCCCAGGACAGTCGGTCATCGGATCCACCTGCGGTGACGGCCGTTGCCGGCACCATCGCGAGCGAGATCCCCACCAGTGCGGCGGTCAACCTGATCAGTCGCATCTGCACTCTCCGCGTCTGCGTGTGGGTTACCGGTTCCGTAACGCGTACGAAACCTGTTCACAAACAGACGGTAAGTATTCGCAGTCACAAGAGTCAATGTGTTGCGTGTGCAGATATGTTGCAAAGAATGGGGGCAATATTAATTGCCCCGGCCACCCTTTGGCCGAGAAGAGGGTATTCGGTCCGATTCTTACCGCACGGCTTTCCCCGCGGTTTGCAGTCGGTTTTCCGTCCGGCGCTCAGCCATTGCCCGTCTCCTCGCCCAGCGCCACCCGGTACGGCTTGACCGCCCACGGCACGCCCAACTCGTGCAGCAGCGCGCCCTCCTCGGCGGCCCGCAGCAACACCCGGTTGACCCCACGGATCGACCACACCCGCTCGGGCGGCTCTCCGCTGCCGACCACCGTCGCCCCACCCAGCAGGGTCGGCTCCGGCGCGGCGTGGATCGCCTCCACCAGGGCGGTGAAACCGGTGGTCCGCGCCAGCGGCACGAGCAACGGCACCCGGTCAGGGTCGACCCGGTGGTCGAGCAGGTTCTCCAGCAACCCCACCCGGCCGGAAATCTCCCGTGGCTCCGGGTCGCCCGGCAGCAGCAACCGGTCGGTCGGATACTCCAGCACCGCCCGTCCCGCCGTACCCCGCACGATCACCTCACCCGGGATGAACTCCTCCCCGGCCAGGGTCACCGCCGCCACCACCGGCAGCCCGGAACCGAGGCTGACCCGCAGCGACGCGGTGTCGTCCACCTCGATCGGCCGGGTCCGGTACCGCTCCAGCTCGATCGCCACCGGCTCCGCCGCGCCCACGTTCCGCGCCGACGGCACGGCCGAGGCCACCGCCAGGCACTGCATCAGCGCGTGCGCCAGCGGGTTGACCAGGGCGCCGTCGAGCACCGGGCGTCCGTCCAGGAACCGCCGGCCGGCCCACGGGGAGCGGGCGTAGTAGGCGTCGGTCCGTTGCCACGAGGCGACCGTGGCGATACCGGTGACCGTACCGAGCCGACCCTGCGCGATGGCGTCGAGCAGGGTCGTCAACGCCGTCGAGCCGAGCGCCTGGAACCCCACCTGGACGGCCCGGCCGCTGGCCACCCGCGCCTCGGCGAGACGCCGGTGCTCGGCCAGGGAGAGCACCGGTGGCTTCTCCAGCAGCAGATCGGCCCCGGACGCGAGCACGTCCAGGGCGATCGGCAGGTGCGTGTGCGGTGGCGTACAGACGACCACCACCTCCGGCCGAACCGACCGGAGCATCTCCTGGTGGTCGGTGAAGACCCTCGTGCTCGACTCACCGTCCGCGTCCGGCAACGGCTCGACCGGACGTACGTCGACCAGGGCGACCAGTTCCAGCCGGCCGGCCGTACGCAGCTGGGCGATCACCTGCCGGTGCCAGCGGCCGTGGCCACTGGCACCGATCAACGCCACCCGCGGCGGGTCGGACCGGCCGGTCACGCGGCACCGGCCACGGTCGCCTCGACCCCGTGCCGGTCCAGCGCGGTCAGCCACTCCAGCACCAGTTCGCGGACCACCTCGTCGTCGGCGAGTGCGGCCGGGAAGACCTCACCCAGCCCGAACAGCGCGTCGGCCACCCCGGTCGGGGTGTCCTTCGCACCGGCCAGCGCCGCCCGGATCCGCTGCGCGAGCGGGTCGTCCAGCGGCAGCGCGGCACCGTCGTCGGCGTACCCCTGCACGAACCGCATCCAGGCCGCGATCACCAGCGTGGCGAAGCGTGGCCGGTGTCCGGCGGCCCGCAGGTCGACCACGGTGTGCAGCACCCGCTGGGGGAGCTTCTGCGAACCGTCCATCGCCACCTGGATGGTCCGGTGCCGGATCACCGGGTTGCCGAACCGCTCCAGCACCTGGTCGCCGTAGTCGACCACCGACACCCCGTCCGGCGGGTCGAAGCTCCGCGCCACGTCCTCGGCGATCATCCGGCGCAGCACTCCCACCAGGCCCGGGATGGCCAACGCGTCGGCGATCGTGTCCCGCCCGGCGAGCGCACCGAGGTACGCGGTCGCCGAGTGGACCCCGTTGAGCGCCCGCAGCTTCAACCGCTCCCACGGCCCGGCGTCGCGGGTCAGCACCGCCCCGGCCCGCTCCCAGGCCGGCCGGCCGCCGGGGAACCTGTCCTCGATCACCCACTGCCGGTACGGCTCCGCCGCGACCGCGGCCAGGTCGGTGACGCCGAGCGCCGCCTGCGCCGCCGCGAGTGTCGCCGGGGTGCTGGCCGGCACGATCCGGTCCACCATCGTTCCCGGGTAGGTGACGTTCGCCCGCAACCAGTCGGCGATCCGCTCCGCGCGGGCGCCGTCAGCGCCGTTACGGGCCCCCGTCGACTCCGCCAGCAACGTCAGCGCCTGACCGACCAGGCTGTGCAACCTGGTGCCGTTCGACGGCAGGTTGTCGCAGCTCACCAGGGCCAACGGGCCGGCGTCGGCGACCGCGCGGGCGAGCAGCCCACGGACCAGCAGACCGGGCACCGTACGTGGGTCGCGGTCGGTGGTCAGGTCGGCGGTCACCTCGGCGTCCGGACGCAACCGGCCACTGGCCGGGTCGAGCTGGTACGCCTTCTCGGTCACGGTCAGTGTCACCACGCGGATCGACGGGTCGGCCAGCAGCGCCACGATCGCGGCCGGGTCGCTCGCGGCGTGCCGTACTCCGGCGAGCGCGCCGACCACCTGGGTCTCGCTGCCTGCGCCGGAGAGCGTGGTGACGCTGAACAGGCAGTCCTGCGCCACCAGCCGGGTCACCATCTCGGTGCTGCGCGGGGCGACCCCGATGATGCCCCAGTCGCCGCCGGCCCGCGCCACCGCCTGTTCGGTGTAGACCGCCTGGTGGGCCCGGTGGAACGCACCGAGCCCGAGGTGCACGATGCCGGCGGGCACGGTGCCGGGGCGGACCAGCGGACGGGCCGTCGCCGGCAGCCGGCGCAGGCTGCCGAGCCCGAGCGGCGACGCGCCGACGGTCACCGCCATGCCGGGCCGTCCGGGAAGCTGAACTCGGCGATCGAGGCGGGCTTCATGGTGGCGCTGTAACCGGGCTGCTCGGGCAGGAGGTAACGCCCACCCCGGGTGCGGACCGGGTCGACGAAGTGCTCGTGCAGGTGGTCGACGTACTCGACCATCCGGCCGTCGAGTGAGGTGCCGACCCGGAGGTAGTCGAAGATCGCCAGGTGTTGGACGTACTCGCAGAGGCCGACTCCACCGGCGTGCGGGCAGATCGGCACCCCGAACTTGGCCGCCATCAGGATCACCGAGAGCACCTCGTTGACCCCGCCGATCCGGCACGCGTCGATCTGGCAGACGCCGATCGCCTCGGCCTGGAGCAGTTGCTTGAAGATGACCCGGTTCGCGGCGACCTCGCCGGTGGCGACCCGGATCGGTGCGACCGCGCGGGCGATCCGGGCATGCCCGAGTACGTCGTCCGCGTGCGTCGGCTCCTCGATCCAGTAGGGCTCGACCTCGGCCAGCAGCGCCATGTTGGCGATCGCCTCGTCGACGTCCCAGACCTGGTTGGCGTCCATCATCAGCAGCGCGTCCGGGCCGATCTCGTCCCGGATGATCCTCGCCCGCCGGACGTCGTCCTCGACCGGGCCGCCGACCTTCATCTTCATCGCCCGCCACCCGTCGGCGTACGCCGCCCGGGTCAGCGCCCGTACCTTCTCGTCCGGATAGCCGAGCCAGCCAACCGAGGTGGTGTACGACGGAAAGCCCTCCTGTTCCAGCTCGGCGAGCCGCTCCTTGAGACCGACGAGTCCCTTGTCGAGGATGGCGGCGGCCTCGGCCGGGCTGATCGCGTCGCTGATGTGGTGGAAGTCGACGCTGGCGACGAGTTCCTCGGTCGGCATCTCGGCCAGCAGTCGCCACATCGGCTTGCCGGCGAGCTTGGCCCGCAGGTCCCAGACCGCGTTGACCAGCGCCCCGGTCGCCATGTGGATGACGCCCTTCTCCGGCCCCAGCCAGCGCAACTGCACGTCGGCGGTGAGCGACCGCCAGAACGCCACCGGTGACTCGACGATCTCCTCGACCGTACGACCGACCACGTGGTGGGCGAGCGCCCGGATCGCACCGCAGGTCAGCTCGTTGCCCCGACCGTTGGTGAAGGTGAAGCCGGCGCCGAAGGCACCGGACGGGTCGTCGGTACGCAGCTCGACGTAGCTGGCCGAGTAGTCGCCCCGGTTGATCGCGTCGGAGCCGTCACCGGCCGCCGCCGTCGGGAACCGTACGTCGTGCACCTCGGCCGAGGTGATGGTCACCGTCACAGCAGTCTCTCCCCGATTTTGAAGACCCGCTTCGGCAGGTGGTACGCCAGGTCGACGATGGTCTCGGCGGCCTCGTCCAACGGCAGCCGCTCCTCGGCGACCAGCCGGGCCAGGAAGCCGGCGTCGATCCGGCGGGACACGTCGTGGCGTACCGGGATCGAACAGAACGCCCGGGTGTCGTCGACGAAGCCGGCGGTGTTGTAGAAGCCGGCGCTCTCGGTGACCGCCTCCCGGAACCGGCGCAGCACCTCGGGCGAGTCCAGGAACCACCACGGCGCACCGAGGTAGAGCGCGGCGTAACCACCGGCGAGCGGGGCGAGTTCGCGGGTGAACGTGTACTCGTCCAGGGTGTAGACGACCACCCGCAGCCGGGGATCGTTGCCGTACGCGTCCAGCAGCGGGGTGAGCGCGTGCAGGTACTCGGTCGCCTGGGGGATGTCGCCGCCGACGTCCCGGCCGTGCCGGTCGTAGAGCCAGCGGTTGTGGTTGCGTACCGCGCCGGGGTGCAGCTGCATCACCAGCCCGTCCTCTATGGACATGGCGGCGAACTCGACCAGCATGTGGGCCCGGAACGCCTCGGCGTCCTCGGGTGTGGCGGTGCCGGCCCGGCCCCGGTCGTAGAGGGTGGCCGCCTCGGCGGCGCTCAGCCGCAGGGTCAGCGCGGTCGGGTGGCCGTGGTCGGAGGAGGTGGCGCCGGCGGCGATGAACGCCTGTCGGCGGCTGCGCAGGGCGTCGAGATATCCGGCGTACGTCCCGGTGTCCGTCCCGGCGACCTCGCCGAGCCGTTCGACGTTCTCGGCCCAGCCGTCGAACTCCATGTCGACCACGTTGTCCGGCCGGAAGGTGGTGATCACCCGTCCGCCGGGGCCGCCCCAGCCGTCGGCGGCGAGTTTGGCGTGCCGGCCGAGGTCGTCCAGGGGCGACTCGGTGGTCGCCAGGGTTTCGATGTTGAACTTCTCGAAGAGCGCCCGGGGACGGAACGCCGGCTCGGCGAGCCGGGCCGCGATCTCGTCGTAGATCTCGTCCGCGTTGGCCGGTCCGAAGGGCTTTGTCACCCCGAAGACGTGGCGGAACGTCTGCTCCAGCCAGAGCCGGGACGGGGTGCCCCGGTAGAGGTGCCAGTGCGCGGCGAAGCGACGCCAGATGGTCCGGCCGTCGGTCTCGACCGGCGCCCCGTCGACCGTCGGTACGCCCAGTTCGGCCGGGGGGATGCCCTGGCTGAGCAGCATCCGGGTGAGGTAGTGGTCGGGGACGATGATCAGCCGGGCTGGGTCGGGGAAGGGCGCGTCCTCGGCCAGGATGGCCGGGTCGACATGCCCGTGCGGCGAGATCAGCGGTTGGTCCTTCGCCAACGCGTACAGCTCCCGCGCGATCGCCCGTTGACTGGGCTCGGACGGGAGGAGCAGGTCGGCTCCTGGTAGTGGCGGCACGGAAGCGGACTCCTCTGGTCAGGCGATGGTGAGCAGGTCGGCTACGCGGACCGGCTGACCGGTTTCGAAGGAGCGGTTGGCGGCCAGGCCGGTGAGCAGGGCGAGCGCGCCGTCGCGGGCGGTGGCGCCCCGGTCCATCGGGTCGGGGTGACCGCCGAAGAGCACCCCGGTCATCCGTACGTCGGCACCGCCGTGCCCGGTACGGGTGTAGCCGGAGACCGGCACCTGCCGCGCCTGCTCCCAGAACGGCCGGACGGTCAGCTTCGCCCAGCCCTCCTCGATCGCGGCCTGTACGCCGTGCAGCGCGGCGCCCTTGAGTTCACCGGCCGCGTACGGGCTGACGAAGTCGCTCTCCACGACCTCCAGCTCCAGCCGGCCCCGGCTGCCGTTCACCATCACCCGGTAGCCCTCCCAGGGCGCGTACGCGGTCAGGTGGTAGGTCATGGTGGCGCCGTTGGAGTAGCGCGCCAGTACGGACATGTCGTCCTCGATCGTCACTCCGGGGGCGAAGACGTTCTGGTCCCGGTGGTAGCCGTCCTCGGCCTCGGCGTCGAGGTAGAGCGCCCGCAGACGCGGGTGGCTGGCCAGGTGCAGGGCGAACGGGTCACCGGCGGCGGCCGGCGAACCGTGGGCCCGGTCGTAGTCTCGGGCGTAGCCGTGGCGCCGCCCGGTCTCGCCGTAGAAGAAGAGCCGACCGGAGGCGTAGACCTCCTCCGGCACCGCGTCCAGCCACCAGTTGACCAGGTCGAAGTGGTGGCTCGCCTTGTGCACCATCAGGCCGCCGGAGTTGGCCTTCTCCCGGTGCCAGCGCCGGAAGTAGTCGGCGCCGTGGCGGACGTCGAGCAACCACTCGAAGTGGACCGAGCCGATCTCGCCGATCTCGCCCGCGGCCAGCACCTCGCGCACCTTTTCGTGCAACGGGTTGTAGCGGTAGTTGAAGGCCACCGAAACGTTTCGGCCGGTCTCCGCCACCGCGTCGAGTATCCGCTGGCAGCGGGGCACGTCGATGGTCATCGGCTTCTCGGTGATCACGTCCCGACCGGAGCGGAGCGCGGCGACGATGTACTCGTCGTGGACCCGGTCCACGGTGGTCACCAGGACCACGTCGACCCGTTCCTTCTCCAGCATGGTGGTGTAGTCGACGGCCAGATAGGTCGGCACCGAGTCGAAGCCGAGCTCCTCCAGCCACTCGTTGTGCGCATCCATCCGGGCCTGGTTGACGTCGGCGAACGCGACCAGCTCGGCGGTTGCGGGATGGTCGAGTACGAGCGCGCGGACGAACATCTCGGCTCGTGCGCCGGTGCCGACCACGGCGTAACGAAGTCGCTTTCCGGGTTCTGTGGACATCCCGCTCAGCCTCCGTGTGACTGCAAAGGTTTGCAGCCGAAGTAACCACGTGAACGGTGTCGGCGTCAACGATCGACAACAATCCTGTGAATTTCGTACTGATTTGTAAGTCTATGCAGCCATCGAAGGCTGCTGCCCGCAACGAACCCGTAACCAAGGCCCGTTGACACCTGAGCAACCGTTTGCATTAATTGGCCACACCAAACGTGACGACCACCACAACCAGCAGTACCGACGGCCGGTCGGCACCGGCCGAGCCCGGAGACGAAGGGACCCGCGTGCCAGCCACCATCCGAGACGTCGCGCGCGCTTCCGGGGTGCACATCTCCACCGTGTCCCGCACGTTCTCCGCCCCGCACCTGGTCAACTCGGAGACTCGTCTCCGGGTGCTGGCCTGCGCCGAGAACCTCGGCTACCGACCCAACCGGGCCGCCCGCGCACTGATCACCGGCCGTACGCACAACATCGGCCTGATCGTCGCCGACATCGCCAACCCGTTCTTCCCACCCCTGATCAAGGCCGCCGAGAGCCAGGCCCGCCACCGCGACTACCACATCTTCGTGGCCGACACGAACGAAGACCCGGCCGCCGAAGAGGACCTGGTGCACGCCCTGGCCAAGCAGGTCGACGGCATCCTGCTCTGCAGCCCCCGGATGAGCAACAGCCTGATCGAACAGCTCAGCCGCGAGGTGCCACTGGTGGTCATCAACCGCCAGGTGACCGGACTACCGGCAGTGGTGATGGACGTCGGGCAGGGAGCCCGGCTCGCGGTCGAACACCTCACCGGGCTCGGGCACCGCGAACTCGCGCTGCTCGGCGGCCCTCGCGGATCCTGGACCAGCCGGGAAATCCGCCGGGCGGCCACCGCCGCCGCCCGCTCCGCCGACGCGGCGCTGACCGTACTCGGCCCCAACCCACCCACCGAGGGCGGCGGCACCGCGATGGCGGAACAGGTCCGCCGGGCCGGCGCCACCGCCGTCCTCGCCTACAACGACCTGATGGCGATCGGGCTGATCGAAGGGCTCGACACCCTCGGCATCCGGGTGCCCCAGGAGGTCAGCGTCGTCGGCATCGACGACATCGCACTGAGCCGGCTGGTCCGGCCGAAATTGACGACGGTGGCCACGCCAACCGCGGCCGCCGGCCGGACGGCCGTCGACATGCTGCTCCAACACGACAGTGCCGCCGCCCACCGCAACCGGGGCGGCAACCGCACCGTGGCAGCAGACGACCGTCGCACCACCGCACAGGTAATGCTCCAGACCGAACTGGTCATCCGCGACTCGACGGGGCCCCACCGACCGGCCACCCTCGGCCGGAACGGCTCCGCGGCCACCACCACAACCGCTGACCCGGGCCCGCACAGCCCTGCGGACCCGGGCAACACGGCCGCGGTCAACCCCGAAGCTGTCGCCTCCTAACGCCAAGGAGTGAGCGCACATGCACCCCGCAACACCCCCGATGGCGGACGAACGTGCCGCGCATGATCACCGTACCCTCTTCTCCCGACGCGGCCTGATCAGCCGTTTGGTGGCCACGGCCATCACCATTCCGCTCGTTCTCGGCGCCGCGGCCTGCGGCGGGGAGGACGAACCGAGCGACTCCGCGCCGAACGCGCCGGTCGAGCTGTCGGTCTTCTGGTGGGGCGGTGAGGCGCGGGCCAAGCTGACCGAGGACGCCCTCGCCCTCTACACCAGCAAGCACCCGAACGTCACGTTCAAGAAGACCTGGCAGGCCAACCAGGGCTACTTCGACAAGCTCGCCACCCTCACCGCCAGCGGCGACGCCCCGGACATCTTCCAGATCGACGACAACTTCCTCACCGAGTACGCGTCGCGCAACGTCACCCTGGACCTGACCAGCTACAAGGACGACAAGAAGCTCGACGTCACCAAGCTCCCCGAGAGCCTCTGGCAGTACGGCGTCGTCGACGGCAAACTGGCCGGCATCGCCGGCGGTGAGAACACCCAGGGGCTGGTCTACAACAAGACCCTGCTGCAGAAGCACAACCTGCCCGAGCCGACCACCGGCATGAGCTGGGCGGACTTCATCACCTGGGCGGAGAACGTCTCGAAGGTGACCAAGGTCCCCGGCACCATGGACCCGAGCGCCGACTACAAGGCCTTCTGGGTCTGGCTGCGCCAGCAGAACAAGGACCTCTACAAGGGCAAGGAACTCGGTTTCACCGCCGACGACGTGACCAAGTGGTTCGAGCTCTGGAAGGGCGCCCGGGACCGCGGCGCCACCCCGACCGCCGACGTGATCCACGAGGGCAACGCCACCGACATCACCAAACAACTGGTGGTCACCGGCAAGGCCGCGACCTCGTTCGTCTGGGCGAACCAGCTCCCCGAGCTGAAGAAGGCCACCAAGGACGAACTGGGCGTGGTCGCCTACCCCGGCGACCCGAGCGCCCAGTGGGCCCGCGCCGCGCTCTACTACTCCGTCTTCCGGGGCAGCGAGCACAAGGACGTCGCGGTCGACGTACTGAACTTCCTGGTCAACGACCCGGAGGCGGGCAAGATCCTGGGCACCGACCGCGGGTTGCCGTCCAACCTGGACGTACGCAAGTCGGTCAGTGAAGCGGTCACCGACCCGGCGATGAAGCTCTCCATCGCGGTGGAAACCGAGCTGGCCGCCAAGTTCGGTCCGTCCCCGCAGGTGCCGCTGAAGGGACACAGCAAGATCCGGGCCGAGCTGATCAAGGCGGCCGAGGAGGTCCAGTACGGCCGTCAGACCCCGTCCGCGTCGGCCGCCGCCTTCCTGGAGATCTGCAAGAGCGCGATCGCCTGACGATCGGCCGAACGACATACCGGAGAGGAGCCGGCTCGTGGCGTTGACCACGGCGCCCAGCTCGACTCCGCGCGCCACCGGCCCCGTCCGGACCCCCGCTGATCGGCGAGGGTCCGGACGGATCTGGCAGCGCGAGGGTCTGGCCGGGTACGTTTTCCTGTCGCCGTGGCTGATCGGCCTGCTGGCCATCACGGCGGTACCCATGCTCTTGTCGCTCTACCTCAGCTTCACCAACTACGACATCCTCACGCCCTGGTCCGAGGTCGAGTGGGTGGGGCTGACCAACTACGAGCGGATGTTCACCAGCGACGCGTCGTACTGGCACGCGGTGCAGGTGACGCTCGCGTTCGCGCTGATCGCCGTACCGCTCAAGCTGGCCGCCGCCCTCGGCGTCGCGCTGCTGCTCAACCGCGCCTGGCGCGGCGTCGGCCTGTTCCGTGGTCTGTTCTACCTGCCGTCGCTGCTCGGCGGCAGCGTCGCGCTCGCCATCGTCTGGGTCAGCATGTTCAACCGCGACGGTGCGTTCAACTCACTGCTCGGCTTCTTCGGCATCGAGGGCAAGCCCTGGGTGAACGACCCGGAGTGGGCACTGGAAACCCTGATGGTGCTCGCCATCTGGCAGTTCGGCGCACCAATGGTGATCTTCCTGGCCGGCCTCAAGCAGGTACCGACCGAGCTCTACGAGGCCGCCTCGGTGGACGGCGCCGGCAAGATCCGGCAGTTCGTCAGCGTCACCCTGCCGATGCTCTCACCGGTCATCTTCTTCAACCTGGTGCTGGAGACCATCAACGGCTTCCAGGGCTTCACCTCGGCGTTCGTGCTCAGCAACGGCACCGGCGGCCCGGTCGACTCCACCCTGATGTACACCCTGAACCTCTACATCAAGGGCTTCGTCGACCTGGAGATGGGCTACGCCTCGGCGATGGCCTGGGTCTTCCTGCTCGCCATCGCGGTCATCACCGTCGTGCTCTTCAGCACCGGCCGGTTCTGGGTGCACTACTCCGACGGGGAGGAACGCTGATGGTCACCGAAACCGCGGCCCCGGCCGCGCCCCCGGGTGCGGCCCCGGCGCTCTCCCGGCGGCCCGGACGCACCGGCCGGCACATCGGCCGGCTGCTCATCCTGGTCGCCATCCTCGCCCTGGTGCTCTACCCGCTCTTCTGGATGATCGGTACGTCGCTCAAGTCACCGGAGGAGATCGTCAACAACATCGGGCTGCTGCCGAGGGAGCTCACCCCCGGCAACTACCCCGACGGCTGGCGCAACTTCGACGTCAGCTTCGGCCGGTTCTTCGTCAACAGCGCGATGGTCAGCCTGCTCACCGTGCTCGGCAATGCGATCTCCTGCCTGCTCGCCGCGTACGCCTTCGCCCGGCTGCGGTTCCGGCTGCGGGGTTTCTGGTTCGCGATCATGATCGGAACCCTGCTTCTCCCCGGTCACGTGCTGATCGTGCCGCAGTACATCCTGTTCCGGACCTTCGACATGGTCGGCGGGCCGTGGCCGTACCTGCCGCTGGTGGTGCCGCAGTTCCTCGCCACGGAGGCGTTCTTCGTCTTCCTGATGGTCCAGTTCATCCGGGGAATTCCCCGCGAGCTGGACGAGGCGGCGAAGATCGACGGGGCGAGCCCGTTCGGCATCTTCCGGCACGTCATCCTGCCGCTGAGCCGTCCGGCGCTGGTCACCACCGCGATCTTCTCGTTCATCTGGACCTGGAACGACTTCTTCCGGCAACTGGTCTACCTCTCCGACCTGGAGGACTACACCGTCCCGGTGGCGCTCACCCTCTTCATCGACTCCACCAGTCAGAGCGCGGTCGGTCCGATGTTCGCCATGTCCGTACTCTCCCTGCTGCCGGTCTTCCTCTTCTTCGTAGCCTTCCAACGGATGCTGGTGGAGGGCCTGAACACCACCGGCCTGAAAGGCTGAAATCGAAGGAAGGGCCCCTTGTTATCGCTTTCCGATGTAGAAGGGGCCCTTCCTAACGCTTGGTTTGGCTGGCGGCGGAGGGTAGGTACGGGTGATGGGTGAGGTGGCTCGGGGTGGCGGGGGATGGCCGGAGGAGCCGGGCGGATCGGTGGCCCGGCGCCCCGACTGGCGGGACACCCTGCGCAACGCCAGCGACCTCGCCCTGGTCGGCATCCTCACCACCGTCGCCGCGCTCCCGGTGCTGACCGCGGGTGCCGCGGTCGCCACCGCCAGCGCCGCCGTACACCACTGGAGCGAGCACGAGAGCTGGCCCGGCGTACGTCCGGTGCTGCGCGGCTTTGTCCGCGCACTGCTCCCCGGCGCTGCGGCCACCCTGGTCGCCGCCGGCACCGCCGCCCTGTTCACGGTGAACCTGCTGGCTCTGCACCGGGGCGTCGTGCCCGGTGGCGCGGTCCTGATCGCGGTGACCGCCCTGCTGGCCGCGACGGTGGCCGGACTCGCCGGACTGACCGTGGTGCAGCTTGGCCGGCAGCACGGTCATGGCTGGCGGGAGGCCGTACGGCAGGCCGGACGGATGGCCGTGGCCCGACCGGTGGTGCCGCTCGCCCTGGCCGGCGTCCTGGCGCTGGTGGCCGTACTCTGCGGGCTGATCCTGCCGTTGATCACGCCGATCCTGGCCGGTTACGCCCTGCTCGCCCTGCACGCGACCGTACGGCGGATCGAGAGCGCCGTACCGACGAGCAGGGCCTGAACCGCCCTTTCTCCGGTGCGCTTAAGGCGACGCGCCCGCCCGCCGGGCGAGCTGTCGTCGTACTCCTTCGCGGTGTTGTCGGCCCAGGTCGGGCGGGCAAACAGCTATGTGTCTGCTACTCCACCACGGGTGTAACATTCCGCCGGACACTCTGTCCGACGTCATGCCGGACACCCTGTCCGACAGGACGGGCGACGCGAAATCCTCGCCTCGTCCGACGGGAACAACCGGGCACCCGACACGAAACCACCGACGAGGAGTAACGGATGAAATACCGCCTTCTGGGACGCACCGGAGTCTGGGTCTCCGAGATCTCCCTTGGCGCGATGACCTTCGGCGGCAAGGACCACCCGATCTACCGGACGTTGGGTGGTCTACAGCTCGACGAGGTCGACCGGATGGTCGGCACGGCCCTCGACGCCGGCATCAACTTCATCGACACGGCCGACATCTACAGCGACGGCGAGTCCGAGGAACTGCTCGGCCAGGCCCTCAAGCAGCGTCGGCGCGACGTCGTGCTCGCCACCAAGCTGCACGCCCCGACCGGCCCCGGACCCAACGACAACGGGCTGTCCCGGCTCCACGTGATGCAGGCGCTGGAGGACAGCCTGCGCCGGCTGGACACCGACCACATCGACCTGTACCAGGTGCACAACTTCGACCACATCACGCCGATCGAGGAGACGCTCGCCGCCCTCGACGACGCGGTACGCCAGGGCAAGGTCCGCTACATCGGTTGCGCCAACCTCGCCGCCTGGCAGATCAGCCGGGCGCTGGGCGTCTCCGCCCTGCACAACCAGTCCGCCTTCGTATCCGTCCAGGCCTACTACTCGCTGGTCGGCCGCGACGCCGAACGGGACCTGCTGCCGATGGCCCAGGCCGAGGGCCTCGGGATGACGGTCTGGAGCCCGCTGGCCGGCGGCTTCCTCGCCGGCAAGGTCGACCGCACCGGTGCCGTGACCGACGGGGGCTCCCGCCGCAACCAGGACGGTTACGCCCAGTTCCCGCCGATCGACCAGGAACGCGGTCACGACGTGGTCGACGTGGTCCGGACCGTCGCCGTCCGGCACGGGGTGAGCCCCGCCCAGGTGTCACTCGCCTGGCTGCTCGCCCAGCGCGGCGTCACCAGCGTCATCGCCGGCGCCCGCCGGCTCGACCAGCTCGCGGACAACATCGCCGCCAGCGACCTGACGCTGACCGACCAGGACCTCACCGAACTCGACCAGGTGAGCGCCCTTCCGCCGGCGTACCCGAACTGGATCCAGGCGGCCTTCGCCCCGGCCCGGACGCCCCGGTAACCGCTGGCCCGGTCAGCCCCACCTCGAGTGGATCGGCGGCGGACGTACCGGAAGATCCGGTGTGCCGCCGCCGACCCGTTCAGCCAACCGAACCGTCTACGCCGCTACTTCTCGACAAAGCTCCGGAAGACCATTGTCGACTTGCCCGGGCAGACGATCACCGAGCTGTTCCACGAGCAACTTGCCGCCCGCACGCCCTTCAACTCGCCCAGCTCGATCAGATCGGACGAGCTGACCCGCACCCCGGCCACACTCACGTCGGTGACGTTGGTGGAAGGGTCATCGGCGAAGAGCAGCAGGTTGCCGCCGTCGAGCCGAACCGCGACCCCCTCCCGGCTGATCACTGTGGTGCCGTCCGGCCGGTAGAGGGTCGCGGTGTCCGGCGTACCGCCACCGACCAGCACATGTTCACCGACCGGTAGCAGGGATTCGGCACCGGCGGCCGGCTTGCGCCACATCTTCTCCCCGTCCCCCGGCTTGGTCGCTATCGACACCAGTTCCGTGGTGTCGGCGGCGAAGTTCTTCCGGTCCAGCAGACAGAGCCGCTCCCGGCCACAGGCCACCAGCCGGTCCGGGTAGTGCTGATCGTCGCCGGTGTAGAGGATGGTCGGCTCCCCCATCCGCGCCAGGTCGTACGCGGCGACCCGGTACCCGCCCTCCTTCGGCGCGACATAGAGCCGGCCGTCATGGGCCACAACCATGTCGTCGGGGTCGGCCACCCCCTTGGCGCTCTTGAGCACCTCACCGCTGTCGGCGTCGATCACCCGGGCCGACCGGTTCACATCGATCTGCACGATCCGCGGGTCCTTGCCCCCGTACGAGAGTCGTCGACCGTCCGTACCGGCGGCGACCCCCAGGTCCTCCGGCACCGTCACCGGGTGGACGGAGGTCGGCGAGTTGCCGGCCGGGCCGGACGGAATGGGCTCGCCCCAACGCCGCTTGCCGGTACGCAGGTCCAGCCCGACGAGCTGTTGCGCGGTCCGGTCGACCAGCACCAGTGTGCGTTCGAAGTAGAGGACCGAGTCGTCGCCGTGGACGTCGCGCCCCCACAGCCGCTTGCCGTTCGCCGGGTCGAGCACACTCAGCTCACGCGGATCGGCCCGGCCCGTCGCGTCGGCCAGCAGCACCAGCCCGTTCGGCACGGCGGCGATGCCCGCCCAGCGCTCGGCGGTGCCATCGCTCTTCACCTGCCACGCGCGCGTACCCGTGCTGGCCTTGGCCGCGATCACCTCCAGCCGCTTGTCCTCCCGCTCGTACGCCAGATAGGCCCGGTCCCCGACCAGCGCGGTGTAGGTGTAGTACGGGTTCTCCTCCTCGAACGGAATGCCTCCACCGAGGTCGCGGAAGTTGTCGAACGCCACGTCGTCGTACCCGCCCCGGTTGAGGTAGAGCACCGCCGCCGCGACCACGCCGACCAGGGCCAGCACGGCCGCCGCCCCGGTCCAGACCGCACGCCGCCCGCGCCACGCGCCGCCCCGACCCGCCGACGGGTACGCCGCACCGCCCGCGCCCGTCCCGCCCACCGGAAGCCCGGAGATCGGCATCCCGGCGGAACTTGGCGGCCCGGAAACCGGCGGCCCGGAAACCCGCACCTCGGGAACCGGTGTGGCCGAACCCGCGCCACCGGCAGCGGTCACGATTTCCGCCAGCGCCCCCTCCGCCACCGGCAACTCGGGCTGCTCCAGCACCGTCGGCGCCACGCCCAACTCCGCGTGCAGCAACCGGGCCACCAGCGGCACCCGCGACGAGCCGCCGACCAGGAACAACCCGGCCAACTGATCGGGCCGCAACCCGCAGTGCCCGATCACCGACGCCGCTTCGAAGACCGCCCGACGCAGCAGCGGAGTGGCAAGTCGTTCCAGTTCCTCCCGGGTCAGGTGGACCGCCTGTTCCACGCCGGGTACGGCAACCGGCGCCACCGTGGTCCGGGAGAGCATCTCCTTCGCACCGCGTACGTCATCCCAGAACTGCCGCCGGTCCCGCCAGGCGGTCGTACTCTCCGGCTGTGCCAGCCGCTGCCACGCCTGCGGCGCCGCCGTGCCGACCAGCCGACCGAGATGGTCGACCAGCGCCGCGTCCAGGTCGAGGCCGCCCAGCTCCGGCAACCCGCCCGAGCCGACCACCACGAACCGTGGTCGTCCACTGTGGTCCAGCCCGTCGTTGCGTACGACGGCGATGTCCAACGTTCCGCCGCCGAAGTCGAAGACCGCGAGGGCTGCCCCCACCGGCACCGGACGCCGCAGCACGTCGACGAAGTACCGGGCCGCCGCCACCGGCTCCGCCACCAGACGGGTCCCACCGCCACCCGGCACAGGAGCGGACCCTTCGGCCACCACCGGCGGCCAACCGGCCCGTTGCACCGCCGTGGCCAACGCGCCTCGTCGTCGTGCGCCCCAACTCGCCGGGTACGTCAGCACCGCCGGCGGCAGGAAACCCACCGCCTCGACCGCGGCCTGCGCCACCGCGCGCAGCAGCCCGCCGAGAAGGTCCACTGTGGCCATCTCGGCGTCGCCGAGCAACACCCCCGGCTCGTCGATCCGCCGCTTCGGGTTCGGGTCGTAACGGCCGGGATCCGCCTGGGCCAGCCGCTGTGCGTCCCGCCCCACGTGCAGCAGACCCGCCTGGTCGAGGAAGACCCCGGAGGGCATGACCGGCTGCCCGTCGAAGAGCAGCGGCCGGGTTCGCCCGTCCGGCCAGCGCAGCACCGCCACCGTGTTGGACGTACCGAGGTCGACGCCGAGTGCGTAGCCGCCGTCCTGCCCTGCCATCTGCCGACTCCTCCGGGGCGAGGGATTACCCGGCCCCGCATGCTACGGCCAGCGCGCAGCAGCACCGTGCCCCGCCGACAGGCGTCAGCCAGCGGACTGCAAAGAGTTGGGCCCGCCGTGACCGGCGCGGGAATCAAGCCTGACGGCCCGCGCCGGGCACGGCGGGCCCAAGCCCACCGAGCAGATCAGAGAGCGGTACGCCGCCGAGCCACCTCGGCCAACGTCACCGCCGCCGCCACACTGGCGTTCAGCGACTCGACCTCGGACATCATCGGAATGCTCACCCGCAGGTCGCAGGTTGCCCCGACCAGCCGGGACAGGCCACGCCCCTCCGAGCCGACCACCACGACCAACGGTCCGGCAGCCGCCTCGAGGTCGTACAGATCGGTGTCGCCGTCGGCGTCCAGGCCGACCACGACGAAGCCGGCCTCCTGGCACGCCTTCAGCGACCGGGTGAGGTTGATCACCTGGCTGACCGGCACCCGGGCAGCGGCACCGGCACTGGTCCGCCACGCGGTGGCGGTGATGCCCGCGGCCCGGCGCTCCGGTACGAAGATCCCCTGCGCGCCGAAGGCGGCCGCCGACCGGATCACCGCGCCGAGGTTACGCGGATCGGTCACCCCGTCGAGCGCGACCAGCAACGGGGCGGTCTGCTCCAGCGACGCGTTGACCAGGTCCTCGAACGGCTGGTACGCGAACGGCGGCACCTGGATGCCGACGCCCTGGTGCAGCACGCCGCCGGTCATCCGGTCCAGCTCGGCCCGGCTGATCTCCAGAATCGCGATGCCACGGTCGGCGGCGATCCGGACCAGCTCGTTCACCCGGTCATCGATCTCGATGCCCTGGGCCACGTAGAGCGCGGTCGCCGGCACGTTCGCCCGCAGCGCCTCGACCACCGGGTTCCGCCCGACCAGCAGCTCCGGTACGTCCTTGGCCGGGTGTGACTTGCGTCCCGGGGCGACCCGGGGACCCGACCGGCCCGGCTGCTTGGCAGCACCGCGCCCGCCGGCACCACGCCCGGCTCCCGCGCCGCGAGCCGCCCCGGCGGCACCCCGGCCACCTCGGCCGGTCCCGCCGCCACCGGCGCCCCAGGTGGTGTCCTTGCTGCCCGGCTGGCCGATCTTCGGGGCCCGGCCCTCCTCGGCCGCCGTCCGGCGCTCCTTCTCCTGCTTCCAGGCAGTGCGCTGGGGCAGCTGTTCGGTGCCGGAGTAACCCTTGTGCCACGGACGCTCGTCGGCGGGCAGGGTCCGGCCCCGGCCAGCGAGGCTGGCCCGGTTCTTCCCACCGGATCCGGCGGGTGCGCCCTTCTTGGCGGTGACCCGCCTGCCACGGCGCTGTGAGTTGCCGGCCATCAGTCCTGTTCTCCGATCGTCCATCGCGGTCCGTGCGGGGTGTCCTCGACGACGACACCAGCTCTCCTGAGCTGGTCCCGTACCCCGTCTGCGGCGGCCCAGTCCTTGCGTGCCCGGGCCTGCGTACGCTGTTCCAACGCCAACGCGACCAGCGCGTCGACGACATCACGCAGCTCGCCGTCCTGCCCGCTTCCGGCGAAGGCCGGGTCAAGCGGGTCGACACCGAGCAGGTCCAGCATCGTGCGGACCGCGACCAGCGTACTGCGGATGGCGTCGTCGTCGCCTTCGGCCAGCGCGTTGTTGCCGTCACGGAGGGCGTCATGCAGCGCGGCGAGGGCGGCCGAGGTGTTCAGGTCGTCGTCCATCGCGGCAGCGAACGCCGCCGGCACCGCACCCAGACCGCCCGGCCCGACCCGCTCCACCGCCCGCTGTACGAAGCCCTCGATCCGCCGGTAGGCCACCGCGGCCTCGCCCAGCGCCTCGTCGGAGTAGTCGATCCGGGACCGGTAGTGCGGCGAGGCCAGGTAGTAGCGCAACTCCACCGGGCGTACGCCGAGCCCGGCGACGTGGGCCAGGTCGAGCGCGTTCCCGAGGGACTTGCCCATCTTCGAGTCGCCGAGGTTGAGCAGACCGTGGTGCACCCAGTAGCGGGCGAACGGCAGCCCGGCAGCCCGGGACTGGGCCAGTTCGTTCTCGTGGTGCGGGAAGACCAGGTCGAGACCGCCGCCGTGGATGTCGAACTCGGCGCCGAGGTAGCGCCAGCACATGGCCGAGCACTCGATGTGCCAGCCGGGCCGGCCGCGGCCCCACGGCGACGGCCAGGAGGCCCCAGCCGGTTCCTCCGGTTTGATCCCCTTCCAGAGCGCGAAGTCACGGGGATCCCGCTTGCCCCGTCCCGGCTCGTCCGTGTTCGCCTGCACCGCATCCGGCTGCTGGCCGGAAAGTACGCCGTAGTCGGGATCCGACTGGACGTCGAAGTAGACGTCACCCGAGTCGTCGCCGGCCGGGTAAGCGTGCTTGGCCTCGATCAGGGCCTCGATCAGCTCGTGCATCTCCGGGATGTGCCCGGTCGCCCTCGGCTCGTACGTCGGCGGCAGCACGTTCAGCGTCCGGTACGCACCGGCCAGGATGACCTCGTTGGCGTACGCGATCGACCAGAACGGGCGGCCCTGCTCCTCCGCCTTGGCCAGCAGCTTGTCTTCGATGTCGGTGACGTTGCGGATGAACGTCACGTCGAGGCCGGCGTGCGTCAGCCAGCGGCGCAGCACGTCGTAGTTGACCCCGGAACGAAGGTGGCCGATGTGCGGCGGCCCCTGGAGGGTGAGACCACACAGATAGACCCCCACCTTGCCGGGCTGCAGCGGGACGAAGTCCCGCACCGATCGGGTGGCGGTGTCATATAGGCGTAGCGTCACCGCACCAGGGTAACGGTCACCGGTTCCGGCCGTTGTACGCGCGCGGCCCCAACCGTGGTCCGGAACCGCGATCCGACCACTCCCGCCGTACGCTGCCTGGTGTGGAGGCGACGGGCCGCGTGGGCGAGACCGCACAGACCCTGGACCGGGGCCTGCGCCTGCTGCACCTGGTCGCCGACGCACCCGGCGGATTGACCGTGACCGAGGCGGCGAACCGCCTCGGCGTCGGCCGGGCGGTGGTGTACCGGCTGATCGGCTCGCTCAGCCAGCACGGCATGGTGCGACGGGACAACAGCGGCCGGTTACGACTCGGAGTCGGGTTGCTGCACCTGGCCCGCCGGGCGCAACCACTGCTCGCCGAGGGGGCGCTACCGGCACTGCGCCGACTGGCCGAACAGGCGGGCGCGACCGCCCACCTGACCGTGGTCGAGGGGGGCGAGGCGGTGGCGATCGCGGTCGTCGAACCGAGCTGGACCTCGTTCCACGTCGCCTACCGCACCGGATACCGACACGCGCTGGACCGGGGGGCCGCCGGGCAGGCGATCCTCGCCGGGCGCGCGGGGCAGCCGGATCCGGTCGCGAGCAGCGGCGAACTGCAACCCGGGGCGTACGGGGTGGCGGCGCCGGTGCTCGGCGTACCGGGTCTGGAGGCGAGCGTCGGTGTGGTGGCGCTCGCCCCACTGGCCGTATCCACCGTCGGCGAACAGGTGAGCACCGCCGCCCGCGCGATCGGCCAGGCACTCGCCTGACTCAGGGGTGGGTCATGCGGAGGACGTCGAGGGCCTGGTCGAGTTGTTCCTCGGTGAGTTTTCCGGCGTCGACATGGCCACGGCTGAGCACCACGGCCTTGATCGTCGACTCGGTCGCCAGCGCCTCCTTGGCGATCGAGGCGGCCTCGTCGTAGCCGAGGTAGCGGTTGAGTGGGGTGACCACCGAGGGCGAGCCTTCGGCGTACGCCAGGGCCACCTCCGCGTTCGCGACCAGACCGGCCACGCAACGGTCGGCCAGCAGGCGGCTCGCCGCAGCCAGCAACCGGATGGATTCCAGCAGGTTGCGGCCCATCACCGGGAGCATCACGTTGAGTTCGAAGTCGCCCTGTGACCCGGCGAAACCGACAGTGGCGTCGTTGCCGATGACCTGTGCGCTGACCTGGCGGACCGCCTCGCAGACCACCGGATTGACCTTGCCGGGCATGATCGACGAGCCGGGCTGGAGGTCGGGGATCTGCAACTCGCGCAGCCCGGCCCGGGGGCCGGAGCCCATCCACCGGATGTCGTTAGCGATCTTGTAAAGGCCAACCGCGATCGTACGGAGCTGCCCGGACGCCTCCACCAGCGCGTCCCGCGCTCCCTGCGCCTCGAAGTGGTTGCCCGCTTCGGTCACCGGCACACCGGTCTGCTCACGCAGCTTCGCGATCACCGCCGGGGCGAACCCGACCGGGGTGTTGATCCCGGTGCCGACCGCCGTACCGCCGAGCGGCAGCTCGGCCAGCCGGGGCAGAACCGACCGCATCCGCTCGACGCCGTACCGGACCTGTGCGGCGTAACCCGAGAACTCCTGCCCCAGGGTGATCGGGGTGGCGTCCATCAGGTGGGTACGACCGGCCTTCACCACGGTCGAGAACTCCTCCACCTTGGAACGCAGCGTCTGCTCCAGGTGCTCCAGGGCCGGCACCAGGTCCTGGATCACCGACTGGGTAGCGGCCAGGTGAATCGACGAGGGGAAGACGTCGTTGCTCGACTGGGAGGCGTTCACGTCGTCGTTGGGGTGGACGTCGCGGCCCAGCTCACGGGTGGCCAGGGTGGCGATCACCTCGTTGGCGTTCATGTTCGACGAGGTGCCGGACCCGGTCTGGAAGACGTCCACCGGGAACTGGTCGTCGTAACCACCGTCGGCCACGTGCGCCGCCGCGACCGCGATCGCCGCGGCGACCTCGGCGTTGATCACGCCAAGATCGGCGTTGACCTGGGCCGCCGCACCCTTGATCTGAGCCAGGGCGCGAATGTGCGCCGGCTCCAGTCCCCGCCCGGAGATGGGGAAGTTCTGCACCGCCCGCTGGGTCTGGGCCCGCCACAACGCCTCGGCGGGGACCTCGACCTCGCCCATGGAGTCCCGCTCGACGCGGTAACCCGCTGTCCCTGGTGTGCTCACGTATCCCATCCTGCACCGCGAGGCGGCGCCCCGCAGGAAGGAACCACGGTTGGCGCGGTCACAGGAGAGCAGCCAGAGGTGCCGACCCCAAGTCGGACCGACTTGTTGGGCGTGAGGCGGGAAGGTAGGGTAAAACCGCCAGGAGCAGTAGTTCCTTGGAAGTGAGCCCGGCAGCCTTCCGGACGGTAGGTGGGCCGGGTTTCGCGCATCAGCGGCCGAAAAAGCTCAGACCTCTCGTACGTCCGTGACGATCTGGTTCACGGTCGCACGCCATCGGCCGCCTTTCGCCCAGCACCAGGCCACCGCATCAGGTATCGCCAGCAGTTCCTCCTCATGGGCACGGAGGTGGTAGTACCGGAGCGGCTCGACCATGCCCGCCATTCGTACCTGACGGAACAGCAACTGCCGGTCGGCGTCGAGAGTCGAGTCGTCACGTTCCAGCACCAGGCGTGCCGCGTTGATTTTCGCAAGGTCGGCCACCAACTCGACGAGGCACGCATCCCTCGCGGCCTTGGTATTCCGTTGACCGGTCGCGTCGTAGACGACGGCCCGGACACCCAGTTCGACGACAGCAGCGAGAATCTGTCGCCGCCGCGCGTCGCTCTCCTTGTGGAAATGGATCCTGCGCTGCCCCGGCAGGACCAGTCGTTGGATCGCCTGACGGGCGGGGGCGAGGTCGGCGGGCAGCACCACGGCGGCGGCGACCAGCAGCCCTCGCTGCTTCGTCTCATCCACGAACACATGCGCGTGCAGGCGACTCTCCCCCTTCCAAGGTCATCTGTACCGATCGCGACGGGTCGCCCGCCTCGCGGTCCGACGATTCACGACGCGCGGTGCCGCAGGCTCTGCAAGGACGCTCCGGTCGCGCTCACCAGGAAGAAGGCCCAGCCGTTGCGGTGCGGGCTGACGTCAGGGTTGTAGTGCGCGACGATCGCCCGGGCGGCTTCGCTGGGAGTCCGGAACGCGCGGTCGGCCAACGGACCCGAGGTGATCTCGATCCGGTTCGGCCCCGGAATGAAGATCGCCTGTGTGCGGTGGCCGGCGTAGTCGGCGTGGACCCGCACCGGGTCCGGTTCTCCGTCTGCGACGGCTGGCGGCAAGGCGGCTGCCGGTTGGCTCTGCTCCACCAACCGGGCCACCACCTGCCCCTTGCTCAACCCGGCGATGCTGGCCGCGAACTCCAGCAGCCGATCCGTGGCGTCGTCAATCTCGATCTGCGGCACGCCATCACCCCCTCGTCGGGCATGACGGTACCAGCTGTGAGCATCTACACAACTGAAAAATCTGCCGAGGGCCCCTCTTTCTCCAAAGTTCTTGGAAAACTTTGGAGAATCAGCGCCGACCGACGGTCAGGACCGGCTTGGTGACCTCGGAGAAGAAGTCGTTGCCCTTGTCGTCGACGACGATGAAGGCGGGGAAGTCCTCGACCTCGATCCGCCAGATCGCCTCCATGCCCAGCTCGGGGTATTCCAGCACCTCGACATGCTTGATGCAGTCCTGGGCTAGTCGGGCGGCCGGGCCGCCGATCGAGCCGAGGTAGAAGCCGCCGTGCTCGTGGCAGGAGCGGGTGACCTGGCCGGACCGGTTGCCCTTGGCGAGCATCACCTGCGAACCACCGGCCGCCTGGAACCGCTCCACGTAGGCGTCCATCCGTCCGGCCGTGGTCGGCCCGAACGAACCCGAGGCGTAGCCCTCGGGGGTCTTCGCCGGGCCGGCGTAGTAGACCGCGTGATCGCGCAGGTACTGCGGCATCGGCTCACCGGCATCCAGCCGCTCGGCGATCTTCGCGTGGGCGATGTCCCGGGCGACCACCAGCGGGCCGGAGAGCGAGAGCCGGGTCTTCACCGGATACTTCGACAGCTCGGCCCGGATCTCGTCCATCGGCCGGTTGAGGTCGATCCGGACCACATCGGAACCGGCCTCGAGCTGGGTGTCGGTGACGTCGGGCAGGAACCGCGCCGGGTCGGTCTCCAGCCGCTCGAGCCAGACTCCGGACGGCGTGATCTTGGCCACCGCCTGCCGGTCCGCCGAGCAGGAGACCGCGATCGCCACCGGGCAGGAGGCGCCGTGCCGGGGCAGCCGGACCACCCGTACGTCGTGGCAGAAGTAGCGGCCACCGAACTGGGCGCCGATGCCGAACTGACGGGTCAGCTCCAGCACCTCCGCCTCGAGTTCGAGGTCGCGGAACCCGTGCGCGAGCATCGAGCCCTCGGTGGGCAGCGCGTCGAGGTACTTCGCCGAGGCCAACTTCGCCGTCTTGAGCGCGTACTCGGCGGAGGTGCCGCCGATCACGATGGCCAGGTGGTACGGGGGGCAGGCGGCGGTGCCGATCAGCCGCAGCTTCTCCTCCAGGAACTGCATCATCCTGGTCGGATTGAGCAGTGCCTTCGTCTCCTGGTAGAGGTACGACTTGTTGGCGGAGCCACCGCCCTTGGCCATGAACAGGAACTTGTACGCGTCCGGGTGCCCGTCCGGGTCCTCGGCGTAGATCTCGACCTGGGCTGGCAGGTTGCTGCCGGTGTTGCGCTCTTCCCACATGGTGAGCGGCGCGAGCTGGGAGTAGCGCAGGTTCAGCCGGGTGTACGCCTGGTAGACGCCCCGGGAGACCGCCTCGTGGTCCGAGCCGTCGGTCAGCACGTGCCGGCCACGCTTGCCCATCACGATCGCGGTGCCGGTGTCCTGGCACATCGGCAGCACCCCGCCGGCCGCGATGTTCGCGTTGCGCAGCAGGTCGAGCGCGACGAAGCGGTCGTTCGGCGAGGCGGCCGGGTCGTCGATGATGGCCCGTAGCTGGGCCAGGTGTGCGGGGCGGAGGAAGTGGGCGATGTCGTGCATCGCCTCGGCGGTCAACGCGGTCAGCGCGGCGGGCTCCACGGTCAGGAATCGCCGGCCACCCGGCCCGTGTACCACGTCGACGCCCTCGTCGGTGATCAGCCGATATTCGGTCTGGTCGGCGCCGACGGGGAGCAAGGGAGCGTAGGAGAACGCGGCGGCACTGCTCATGAGCGGAAAGCCTAGGCCAGTCGACCGGAACCGTCCTAGCCGCCGGTCACCTCCCGCATCGTCCGGGTCGTCCGTCGTGTGCTTTCCGCGCTCGGGCCGGGGGCTGACCGGCTCAACCGTCCTTGCCGGAGCCGGCCGGTCGGCACTCTTCCATCTTCGGTCCGCCGCAGGTCGGGCCGGTGTCGCCGGGGCCGGCTCCCGGTCCCGGCGAGGTCCCGGGAGCGCCCGGGCCGGGTCCGGGTACGCCGGCCGCCGAGCCGAACTGGACATAACCGATGTCCCTGCCGTCGCCGATCACCATCCCGGCGGGACCGACCGCGAGCACCTTCGCCGACGTGGCGAGGTCGAGCAGTTCGCGTCCGCTGAGCGGATCGAGCGCGAGCACGCGGTCCGGTTTCTCGTCGACCAGCAGCGCGGCGGAGCGGGTGAGCGTGGCGCCCCCCTCGGCGCTCAGCGGGCGGTTCCAGCGTGGCGCGTCCCGGGCCAGTTCCCGCCCGATGAGGGACTGGTGGTCCGCGGAGCGCACCAACGCGTACCGGTCGTCGACGGCGAGCAGCTTCTCACCTTCGGCGCCGGACCAGAGCAGCCGTCCGTCGTACCCGTCGAGGACCGTCTCCCGGCCGTCCGGGCCGACGCCGACCAGTACGCTCTGCCCGCCCTGCGGGTCGTCGCGCTGTACGCAACCGCCGGCGTTGGCGGTGCGTAGGTTGATGCCGGCCCGGCGCCACACCTCCTGCCCGGTGATGGGGTCGCGGGCCAGTACGGTGAAGTAGCAGCTGCCGTCCTCGGCGCGGGCCTCGATCCGCAGCATCCGTCCGCCGACCACCACCAGCCGGTCGGCCCGGCCCGGCTGTACGTCGCGGAGCACCCGGCCGGTGGCGGTGTCCACGATGTGCACCCGGCCGTCGACCGGGAAGCCGAGCAGGGACGGCATGGTCTCCGGTCCGCTCGCGTCGTCGGCGACGTGCTTGGTGGTCAACCGTCGGGTGCCGAGCACCTCGGGGTTGTCGGCGAAGAGGCCGGTGCCGACCCCGGGCAGGAAAGCGGTCCAGACCGGTTTGGTGCCGCGCGGGTCCCACCGGCTCAGGGTGCACTCACGCGGGTCGCGACAGTGGACGTCGAGCAGCGCGTTGCGGTACGTCCAGACTCCGCTGGCCTCGGTGTCGCGGCGACGTACCGCACCGGTCTCGGGGTCGATCAGCTCGTACCCCTTGGTCAGCAGTTTGCCGGTGGCGACAACCGGGTCGGTCTCGCTTCCGGCGACCGCCGCCCAGTCGGCCTTGCGTTCCCAGAGTTTGCCGCCGGTGGCGAGGCTGCGTGACTCGACGAACGTACGTTGCTCGACCACGACGGTGCTGCCGGCGACGGTGACGCTCTTCGGGGTGCCGCCGACCCGCTGTTGCCAGACCACGTCCGGCTCGGAGAGGGGCTGGCTGCGGTTGACCCAGGCGAGCACGTTGGGGAACGGGTTCCAGATCCCGGTGGCCGAAAGCACGATGACCGCGACCAGCATGAAGGCGAGGAACCACTTCGCGCTTCGCCCGGCGCTCCCCTTCGCCATCGGGCTACCGTAGCGACGCGCGGGGGTCAAACGCGGGAGGGCTCGCCGCCGGGATCTTCCGGAGTTGCCCGCGCCGCACCGGCCGCCGCCGACCGGACCAGCGGCAGCACCCGGTACGGGATCTGTTCGGCGAGCGCGATGATGGTCGAGGCGCGGGCGATTCCCTCGTACGACACGATCTCGTCGATCACCCGTTGCAGGTCCGCGTTGGAGCGGGCGACGATCCGGCAGAGCATGTCGCCGGTGCCGGTGATGGTGTGCGCCTCCAGCACTTCGGGAATCGCCCGCAGGTGCGCCGCGACCGGGTCGTGGCCGTGCCGCTGGCTGATCTCCAGGGTGACGAAGGAGGTGACGCCGAAACCGATGGCGGCCGGCGCGAGTTCCGGCCCGAAGCCACGGACGACTCCCCGGGCGATCAGTTTGTCGAGCCGCGCCTGGACCGTGCCCCGGGCCACCCGGAGCCGGCGGGAGCATTCCAGTACGCCGATCCTCGGCTCCTCCGCGAGCAGCTCGATCAGCCGCGCGTCGAGCCGGTCGAGCTGTACAGCCTGTACATCGGTCACGGTAGTTGACCATACCGAATGCACAAGCTGACCAGCCGATCATCTGACAGTTGCCCAGCCGGGGCGGAGACGAGATCCTCGCCACAGGACCGCCGCCGAGCAGACGGGCGGCCGGCACGGAGGGAGTCCGACCATGACCCAGGCGATTGACCGACCGTCGCCCGACACCACCGACGTCGATGTTGACGTGCTGGTGGGCGCGGTCGACCACGACATTTCGGCTGACCCGTTCCCGGTCCGGGGGATCGACCACATTCAGTTCATGGTCGGCAACGCGAAGCAGGCGGCGCACTACTACTCGACCGCCTTCGGCATGACCTGTGTCGCCTACCGTGGTCCGGAGCAGGGTTTCCGGGACCACGCCGAGTACGTGCTCACCAGCGGCTCGGCCCGGTTCGTGTTGACCGGTGCGGTGCACGCGGGCGCCCCGGGCACCGAGCACGTGGCCAAGCACAGCGACGGGGTGCAGGACATCGCCCTGGAGGTGCCGGACGTGGACGCGGCGTACGCGCACGCCCTCACCCAGGGCGCGACCGCCATCGTCGCCCCGTACGACGTGACCGACGGACACGGCACCGTACGGATGGCGAGCATCGCCGCGTACGGCGACACCCGGCACACCCTGATCGACCGGTCGAAGTACAACGGCCCGTTCCTGCCCGGCTTCGTGGCTCGCGGTCCGATCGTGGACCGGCAGCCGATGATCGACGCCGGGGTCCAGCCGAAGCGGTTCTTCCAGGCCGTCGACCATGTGGTGGGCAACGTCGAGCTGGGCAAGATGGACGAGTGGGTCGAGTTCTACCGGCGGGTGATGGGCTTCACCAACATGGCCGAGTTCGTCGGTGACGACATCGCCACCGACTACTCGGCGCTGATGTCGAAGGTCGTGGCGAGCGGCACCCGCAAGGTCAAGTTCCCGCTGAACGAGCCGGCGGTGGCGAAGCGCAAGTCGCAGATCGACGAGTACCTGGAGTTCTACGGCGGCCCCGGCCCGCAGCACATCGCGGTGGCGACGAACGACATCCTGCGCAGCGTGGACGCGATGCGGGCGGCCGGGGTGGAGTTCCTGGACACGCCGGACTCGTACTACGACGACCCGGAGCTGCGGGCTCGGATCGGCGAGGTCCGTGCTCCGATCGAGGAGCTGAAGGCGCGCAAGATCCTGGTCGACCGGGACGAGGACGGCTACCTGTTGCAGATCTTCACGAAGCCGGTGCAGGACCGGCCGACGGTCTTCTTCGAACTGATCGAGCGGCACGGATCGCTCGGCTTCGGCAAGGGCAACTTCAAGGCGCTGTTCGAGGCGATCGAGCGGGAGCAGGAAGCACGCGGGAACCTGTAACACTGTCCGCGTGACCGAGCCGCCCCCGCACTCGACGCCGCCGCCCGGCGGGCCCGTGACCCCCAACCCCCAGGGGCCGGTCCCGCCGGGCGGCCACATCCCGGCCCAGGCCGGGCCGCACTCCGGACCTGCGCTCTGGTACGCCGCACCGCCGCCCCAGGTGCGGCCGGGCGGCTACCCGGGCGTACCGCCGCCGGTGGTGCCGCCCGGTTGGCGGCCGGGTCACCCGCCACCGCCGCCGTTGAGCCCGGCCGGTCAGCCACTGGCCGAGTTCTCCGACCGGTTCCTCGCCGGTCTGGTGGACTACGGGATCTACTTCCTGGTCAGCATGGTGTTCGCGGTGCCGACGATGATCTATTACGTCACCCGGGTCCTGCCGGAGCTGTTCGTGGTGACGCCGGACGGCACCTTGCGCGAGCCGGACTTCCTCGCCGTCATGGTCCCGATGTTGCTGTTGCAGCTCGGCCTCTCCGTCGTGCTCCTGGCCGTGCTGTACGTCTACCACGTGGAGATGATGTTCCGGACCGGGCAGACCCCGGGCAAGCGGATCATGAAGATCCGGGTGGTGCCGCTCGACCCGCACGCCGCCCTCACCCGTGGCGCCACGGTGAAGCGTTACCTGGTGCAGTTCGGCGCCGGTTCGCTCGTGCCCGGCCTCAGTTACCTGGACGGGTTGTGGCAGCTCTGGGACAAGCCGTACCAGCAGTGCCTCCACGACAAAGCCGCCCGTACCGTTGTGGTTAAGGTTCCCAGGGTGAACGAACTGAGGTTGGCGCCATGACGGTGCAACCGGGCTGGTACACCGACCCTGCCGAGCCGAGCACCCAGCGTTACTGGGACGGCGACGGCTGGATCGGCGCGCCACTGCCCGCCGACGCCACCCCGCCCCCGGGGCCACCACCCGTCGAGCCGGAGCCGGAGCCGTCCAGTGCTCCACCGGCCGGGCTGTCGGCACCGGAGAGATCCGGGACGACCACCACGGCCACGTCGCCGACGAGCCCGACCAGCGGGTTGCCGGGTCTGCCGGGCTCCCCGGTCCCGCCCGGATCCCCCGGGGCTCCGCCGGCCAACGGCGTACCGCCGTGGCCGGGTGCGGCGGGTCCGATGCAGCCCGGTCCGGCCGGCCTGCCGTCCCCGGGTCCGGTGCCACCGGCCTGGGGTTACCCGCCGTACCTGTTCCCGGTGGGCGAGCCCCGGCCGCATGGCAAGGCGCTGGCTCCGCTCGGTACCCGGATCGCTGCCCGTCTGATCGACATCGGCGCGGTGCTGCTGCTCAACGTGGTCGTCAACGGCTGGTTCGTCTGGCGCTACGCGCAGGAGGTCGGTCCGGTCTACCGGGAGATCGTGCGCCGGTCGGTGGCGGGCAACTCGTCCACCGATGGGTTGCCACCGGTGAGCCCGCAGGCCGACTGGCTGCTCCTGGTCATCCTGGTGATCGCCGCCGCGCTCTGGTTCGCCTACGAGGTGCCGGCGATGGCGAACACCGGGCAGACCTTCGGCAAGCGGCTGCTGGGCCTCCAGGTGGTCTCGCTCGGCGACGCCGAGCACCTGGGCTTCGGCCGCGCCGCCCGGCGCTGGAACACCCTTGGCCTGCCCACCTTCTTCTGGTACTGCTGTGGTCTCGGTTTCCTGCTGCAACTCGTCGACTGCGCCTTCGCGCTCTTCGACCGCCCGCTGCGGCAGGCGTTGCACGACAAGCGCGCGCAGACCGTGGTGGTACGCCTCGACCGGAAGACCACTACAGCGTCGGCGCCGCCCACGGCGACCGACCGATCGGACACCTCAGGAGGGCCCACGCCATGACCGGCCGCGACCGCAGCCAGCCCAACCGGCTGACCCGACCCGACCTGGCCTCGCTGCCGAGCTACGTCCCGGGACGCAATCCCGCTGACCTGGCCCGTGAGCTTGGCATGGCCGAGGCGATCAAGTTGGCCAGCAACGAGGTGCCGTTCGGCCCGTTGCCGGGTGTGGTGGAGGCGGTCGCGGAGGCCGCCGCGCTGGCGCATCGCTATCCGGATCCGGCGGCGGCAGCCCTGCGGGCGGCCCTCTCCGAGCAGTACGGGGTCTCCGCCGACCGGATCGCCACCGGCTGCGGCTCGGTGGCGCTCGCCGAGCACCTGGCCCGGGTGACGAGCCTGCCCGGCGACGAGATCGTCTACTCGTGGCGCTCGTTCGAGGCGTACCCGATCATCACCGCGACCAACGGCGCGACCAGCGTACGGGTGCCGAACACCGCCGGACACGGCCACGACCTGACGGCGATGGCCGAGGCGGTGACCGACCAGACGCGGTTGGTCCTGGTCTGCAACCCGAACAACCCGACCGGCACCAGCGTGCGCCGGGCCGAACTGGACCGGTTCCTCGACGCTGTTCCGGACGACGTGCTGGTGGTGCTCGACGAGGCGTACCGGGAGTTCGTCACCGACCCCGAGGTGCCGGACGGGCTGACCGCATACGGTGACCGGCCGAACGTGGTGGTCCTGCGGACGCTTTCCAAGGCGTGGGGGCTGGCCGGGCTGCGGATCGGCTTCCTGGTTGCCCACCCGGAGGTCGCCGCCGCGGTGCGCAAGGTGGTTACCCCCTTCTCCAGCAGCACCGTGGCGCAGGCCGGCGCGGTCGCCGCGCTGGCCCAGGCCGAGGAGGTACGTCGCCGTTGCACGTTGGTGGTGGCCGAACGTGAGCGGGTCACCGTGGCACTGCGCAAGCTGCTGCCGGAGGTGCCGGAGAGCCAGGCGAACTTCGTCTGGCTGCCGCTGGCGGGCGCGGCGGGCCAGGGCGACCGGGCGGTGGAGTTCGCCCGCGTCTGCGAGTCCCGTGGTGTGATCGTCCGGCCGTTCCCCGGCGAGGGCGTACGGGTCACGATCGGCAGTCCGGCCGAGAACGACGCCTTCCTCGCCGTCGCCGAATCCGCCCTCTGAGTCGCCTGTTCACACCTCGTCTATAAAGTCCGTTTTAGTCGGATAAAGACGTGTCCTGCCTTATCTTTCTAAGTGCCCAGTAGCGTCCCCGCCAGGGGCGCCGCGACCAGATCGACCCACTAGGAAAGTTGAGGCAGGACCCGTGCGCATTGGCAAAATTCTCATCATCGGCACCGCCGCCGTCGCGGCCGTAGGGCTCGCCGCCGCACCGGCCGTGGCGGCGCCCAGCGACACCACCACCGTCACGTTCGACATCGAAGCTGGCACGCTGGACATTGACGCGCCCGCCGCCGCCGACCTGGGCGGCGGTGCGCCCGGCACCGACATCGTCGGCCAGCTCGGCCCGGTGACCGTCACCGACTCGCGCGCCTCGGCCGACGCCTCGTGGACGGCCACGGTCGTCGCCACCAACTTCACCACCGGCGGCGGCAGCCCGCCGGAGCTGATCCTCGCCACGGAGATCGAATACTGGTCGGGCCCGGCGACCGCCACCACCGGTACCGGCACCTTCACACCCGGACAGGTCGACGCCGCCGCAGCGGCACCGCTGGACAACGTCACGCCGCTGACCGCCTTCACCCACACCGGCGGCACCGGCAACAACACCGCCACCTGGAACCCGACCCTCATCGTCCACGCGCCGCTCGACAGCCAGGCGGGCACCTACACCGGGACGGTGACACATTCGGTGGCGTAGCCGCCGGAGCCGGTCGGCACATCTCCTGTCCCTGACCCTGCTGTGCCTCGCTGGCCTGGGCCTTCCCGCCCAGGCCAGCGCGGCCGAGCCGGACCCCGACCTGGGGAGCATCGGCATCCAGCTGCTGGAAGGGCCGGCCGACCGCCGCGCGGACCCACGCGCCCGGCGCTACATCGTGGACCATCTGCCGCCAGGCAGCGTGATCAAGCGGCAGATGCTGGTGTCGAACAAGACCGACGAACGGCAGCGGATCGAGCTCTACCCGGCCGCCGCGACCGTCGCCGACGCCAGGTTCCAGTTCGGTGAGGGACGAACCGCGAACGAGCTGTCCTCGTGGATCTCGCTCGACCAGGAGACGCTGGACCTGAAGCCGCGCGGCGAAGCCCGGTTCCGGGCGACCATCACCGTGCCACCCCAGGCGTCCAGGGGCGAACGGTACGCGGTGATCTGGGCCTCGGTCGCTTCCGCAGCCGACCCCGGAGCGAACGTCAACAAGATCCACAGGGTCGGTATCCGGACCTATCTCGACATCGGCACCGGCGGTGAGCCACCCTCGAGTTTCAGCATCGGTGAGTTGACCCCGGCCCGGGACACCCTCGGCGTGCCCTCGGTACGAGTGGCGGTGCAGAACACCGGCGAGCGCGCGCTGGACCTGAGCGGCTCGGTGACCCTGTCCGACGGTCCCGCCGGCATGCGGGCCGGCCCGTTCGACGTGGTGGAGGGGACCACCCTGAGGCCGGGCGAGTCCGGGTCGGTGCTGGCGGTGCTCCCCCGTGACGTGCCCAACGGGCCCTGGCAGATCAGCGTCAACCTGGAAAGTGGGCTGGTGAAGGAGACGGCTTCGGCGAGCATCACCTTCCCGGACCCGGGACGGGTCGGCAAACCCGGCTCTCCGCTGAGCCGGCTCGGCCCGCTCTGGGTGCTGGTCACCGGGTCACTCGTGGTGGGACTGGTCGTCCTCACCGGCCTGGTGCTCCTGATCCGCCGGTCCCGCCGCCGAACCACCGTGTCGGGGTAGGCGACCCGGAACCCGGGTGTGCACCGGTCAACTCACTGGTTGGCGGCGGCGAGTTCGCGGCGGCGTGCCCGGAGCACCAGAACAAGGGCGGCAAGAAGCAGCACGCTGATGGCGAGCAAGCTGCCGAGCACCACGGCCGGATTGCGCATCAGGGCACTGGGGGACCTGGGCACGTCCGGTGCGGGGAAGGCGACCTGGGCCGCGGCGGTACGCCGTACCAGGCCGCTGGCGAGTTCGGCCTCCGCCCGATGCGCCCCGCCGGGCAGGTCGGGCGGGAGGGCGACCTGCACCGATCCCGATTCACCGGGGGCGAGTGTGGTGCCGTCGACCACGTCGAACGGACCGGCCCCCACGCCCGGCGCGCCGACGAGCGAGACCTTGCCGGTCATGTCCAGTGCGCGGCCGCCGGTGTTGCGTACCCGCACGGTGAGGGAGGGTTGCCCGCCGGGGAGCCGTCCGGCGGTGAATTCGCCGATGTCGAAGGAGGACGGCGGTTCGCCACCGGTGCCGATGTCGAGGTAGAGCCGGACACCGACCCGGTGCACGTCGGTCACGGTGCTGCCGGGCTCCGGAGCGGAGGTGGCCGACGCCCAGATGACCGCGTACCGCTCACCGGCCAAGGCGTTGCCCGGCACCTTCACGGTGGCGATCACCTCGACGGTCTTGCCGACGGCCATGTCTATCTCGTCCGTGTCGAGGGAGATCCACGACGCCAGCTCGTTGACCTGCCGTCCCTCACCGAACCGGAACCGCTCGCCTTCGACAGCCGCCGCGCCGGCGTAGAGCTGGACCCGTTGGCGGCGGTCGGTCGGGTTGCTGATCTTGAGCTTCCGCTGGATCTCACCGGCCGGCGGCAGGTGGTCGACGATGGAGGTCTGGGCCCGTGGGTCGTCCTTGCGGTCGAACGGCGCCTCCATCAACTGGATCCCGACGACGTTCTCGGAGTCGACCGTCGCGGCGCCGACCGGTGCGGCCGGGGCCACGACACAGATCAGCGCCAGCGTCATCGACCAGGCCGGCGCGAGGGTCGCCCAGGCACGTACGCGATGCATGAATCTTCCCCACTTTCGTCGAACACGTCGGACGGTGAGAGCCGGGAGTCAGTCGCTACATGAAGATACTTCTACTTCTGTGGCGATAAGCGCGGATTGCGGCAGCTACTGATTCGTCCCGGTGGTTTCCGGGCAATCACCGCCCAACGACCGCGCGCCAGCGGTAAGGGGCTCAGGTGGCGGCGAGGATGACCGGCTGCGGAGCCGCGTAGAACTGTGGGTCGGCCGCGTCCGGCGGGGCCGCCGCCGCCAGCCGTTCCACCGCCACGAAACCGTCGGCCGCGTACACGAAGCCCGGCCGCCACGGCACGACCTCGTCACCGGCGGTGAGGGGAAAACTCGACCGTTCCGCCCCGGTCATCGAGTTCAGCGTGATCAGCTCGTGCGCGTCGGTGAGCAGGTGCACCCTCCCCGGCTGGACGGCCACGATCCGGGCCATCTCGGGGCCGGTACGGCGCCACAACTCGCTGCCGTCGCGTACGGAACGGGCCACCAGCTCGCGCCCGCTCGGGATCAACGCCACGTCCCCGTCGAGCACCGCCTCGGTCGGGTCCAGCAGCGGAACCGGCACCGGCTCGTCCCCGTCCACCAGCCACCCCCGACTGGTCCCGGCGCTGGTGGTACGCATCCCCGGACAGTTCGACGCGCCGTTGCCGCAGCCGAGCGGAACCAACCCCAACTCCGGGCCGGCGTCCTCGGGTCGCCACCGCCGGACCAGATCGCCGGTCTCCACGTCGTGGAACTCCACCGTCTGAGGGGCCGCGCAGGCGTCGACCGTGGCGAGTTGACCGCCGCTGGTGGTGAGCGCACCGGCCCGGCAGGCGCCGTCGATGTCGACCCGCCACAACTGCTCGCCGTCGGCCAGGTCCAGGGCACGCAGACCGGAACCGCCGATCACCACCAGCACAGTCCGCCCGCTGCGGCCGTTGGCCAGGATCAGGCCGACGGGGGTGTAGTTGACGCTGGCCCCGGTGCGGCGCCCGTCGTACCCGTGCCCCGGCGGCGGGCCGTCGGCCCGCCACCTGATCCGGCCGGTACGGGCGTCCTGCGCGACCAGATCCCCGTCCGACCAGCGGCTGACCACGGTGGTGCCGCTGGCCACGATGCCGATCAGCTCCGCCGGCCAGCGCCGGTACGACCAGTACGGGGTACGTCGGGTCCGGGCGTCGACCGGCTGATCGGCCCGGACCTGCCGGGTGGTGGCGTAGATCCGCAGCCGGCCGTCCACGATCAGCGGGGCCGCGGCGAGCGTGCCGACCACGCCGGTTGCCGCGCTGACCGGGGGCGGGTAATCGGCGCGGGCGGGGGTGAGCACCTCGGCGGGCGAGAGGACCCGGTACACGATCACGGCGACCGCCGCGACGACCAGCAGCGCCGCGATCGCGGCGGCGGCCGGCCGGCGCCGCAACAGCCCACCGCCGCGGGATCGCATCGAGCACCTCCGTCAGCGACCCTACCGAGCCTGTGCGGACCGGAGCCTGGCAGGTCAGGCAGCAGCGGCCGGGCCGCCCCGGTGCTCCGGGGCATCGGCGGCGACCGCCGCGGCCAGGTCGGCGAGGTCACGACGCAACACGCCCTCGACGGTACGGGCGGCCAGTCCCCCGAAGACCAGCGCCAGCAGCCGCCCGTACGGGGCGGTGACCGACCCTTCCTGCACGACGCTCACCGCCGTCCGACCGGCCCGTCGACGCCGCCGTCCTTCGATCGGGGTGAAGGTGTACGCGGTCCGGTATTCCACGCCGATGCCGGCGGAGGTGACCGTGAGCCGGTGGGGTGGGACGGCTTCCTCGACCCGGAACTCCTCGGCCAGTTCGGTTCCGTCCGGCAGCCGGTGCCCTTCCCGCCAGGTGCTGCCGACCCGGAGCGGGCCTGGGGTGAGCACTTCGATCCCGGTGACCGTGGAGAGCCAGCCGGCCCGGCCGGGCAGGTCGGTGAAGACCCGCCACAACTCGTCCGCGGGCGCGTCCACCACCCGGGTCACCGCCACCGTCGCCATCGCACCTCCCGGACGCCCCCGTCGTTCCGAGCCTTCACCGTACGGCGACGGGGTGCGCCGCACGCGAAGATTGGCCGACGGCGAGGAGAACGTGACGCTGGTGACACCGAAAGGTGATATCCGGGGGCCGAGAATCACATACAACCGCATGGCCATGGGAAACGAGTTTGTTTTGCCGCCCGCCCAGCAATACGGGATTCGAGTGCATGTCTACGTGCATAGGTTCGACACGAACCCGAGCAGAGTGTTGTTGCTCACGGTGGCAACGGTCGCCGCCGGGCTTGTGGCTCGGCTCATAGTCGACCGCACCCTGCTACCCGAAAGTAGCGGCATATATTTCCGCCGTTGCCGGTCGGGATGGGCGCTCCGCGCTGCGGGGCGGCGACGCGGGCGGCGGCGAACCCCAGATCCGATCATTCGAATCCATTGCGGGCAGGAACATTATCTTGAACAGAACTCCGTCGGTTCTTCTCGTGCACGGCGCCTGGCACGGGCCCTGGGTCTGGCAGTCGCTCGTCGAGCAGCTCCCGGACATCGACATCCACACCGTCGCATTGCCCAGTAGTGGCAACGACCCCGCCGCCCTCGGGGACCTCTACGACGACGCGGCCGTGGTCAAGGCCGCCGTCGCCGCCATCGACGGCCCGGTCGTGGTCGTCGCCCACTCCTACGCTGGCGCTCCGGTCACAGAGGCGCTCAGTGCCGCGGAGAACGTACTCCGGATTGTTTATCTCGCTGCTTTCCAATTGGATGTCGGCGATTCGCTGTTCTCCAGCGCCGGCGGCGTTGCTCCGCCCTGGTGGGAGGTGCACGAGCAGGCGGAACTGAAGGGCAAGGGTCACATCAAGGCGTCGCAGCCCCGCGAGGTCTTCTATGGCGATGTCGACCCGGAAATCGCAGAACAGGCAGTTGCGCAACTCGGACTCCAGGGGTGGGCCTCGACGCAGCAGCCGTTGACCCGGGCGGCGTGGCAGACCATTCCCAGCACCTACATCATCTGCGAGGCCGACAACGCCATCCCGCCCTTCGTCCAGGAGCTCATGGCGAAGCGGGCCGAGCGGGTGTTGAGGATGAACTCCTCGCACTCGCCGTTCCTTTCTCAGCCTGCCGAACTGGCCGCGCTGATCCGGGCGGAGCTTTCTGCCTGACGCACGCGGCGCGATGGTGTGGCGGTGGCCGGGAACAACCCGGCCCACCGCTGCTCCAATCCGGAATTCATGGCGGGGTTCGTCCCGGGGTCGTCGGGTGCCGCTAGGGTGCGCGGTGGCACAAACGTTGCGAGGTGCCCCGCGCGAGCGGGGAGAATCGGGAAGCCGGTGTGAATCCGGCACGGGCCCGCCGCGGTGACCGGGGAGTTGCCACCCACGCGTACCAGACGCAGCCACTGGCCTTGACGGGCTGGGAAGGCGGGTGACCAGCGTAGATCCAGGAGTCCGAAGACCGGCCTCGCGTCACCGGCCCCGTCAGGGGCACGAGCGCAGCGGGAGCCTGCCTTGAACACCGGACTCTACGAGACCATCCACCGCCGCCGGGACGTACGTGCCCAGTTCACCGGGGCGCCGATCCCCGACGAGACGTTGGACCGGATCCTGACGGCGGCGCACGCCGCACCGAGCGTCGGTCTCTCCCAGCCCTGGGACTTCATCCTGGTCCGCGATCGTGAGCTGCGGCAGGAGTTCCACCGGCACGTGGAGCGGGAGCGGGACACCTTCGCGGCCACTCTCGACGGTGCGGCGGCGGAACGCTTCGCCCGGATCAAGATCGATGGCGTACGTGAGTCGACGTTGTCGGTCGTGGTCACGTACGACCCGGAGCGGGGTGGGCCGGCCGTGCTGGGTCGCCACGCGATCGCCGACGCCGGCCTCTACTCGGTCTGTCTGGCGATCCAAAACCTGTGGCTGGCCGCGACCGCCGAGCAACTCGGGGTCGGTTGGGTCTCGTTCTACCGGGAGCCGTTCCTGCGCGATCTGCTCGGCATCCCGGCCACCATCCGCCCGGTGGCGTGGCTCTGCCTCGGCCCGGTCACCCATCTGGAGCAGACGCCGGACCTGGAGCGGCACGGCTGGCGCCAGCGACGTCCGGTGACCGAGGCGATCCACCACGATCGGTGGAGCGCCGGTTGACCCACTGCGGGACCGGGCGTCATCGAGGGGCCACCACCCGACGCGCGCTCGGATGTGCCGGCCGCGACCGGTACGCCCGTGCGCGCGTCGCCCTCCGGGGCGGTTTCCTCAGCCCAGCGGCTTGGCCCCGGTCACGACCACATCGTGATCACGAACAGGAAGTCGCCCCGGGCGCCTGGGGCGTCCACAGCGTCGAACCACGCCCCAGGCGCGGATGTCCGGGACGAGCCGTAAGCCCTGTCGACTCACCCCCGGTCACCGGAGTTTGCAGACGGTAGCGGGCATACCTCGCCTGACACGTTCCTCACATTCAATGGCTACAGTCCCGGCGTGCCGTCCACCCCCACACGTCGCATCCTTTCCGTACTCCCGCTTCTGGCCCTGCTGACGTTGAGCGCCTCCGGTGCCGGCGCCCATCCCACGTTCAGTGCGGCGCCGACCACCACAGGCCAACCGAGCCCGTCCGACCCGCCCCCGGTCAGCGCATCGGCAACGCCGTCAGGGACGCTGCCGGTGGCGGGAAGCCCCGCGCCGAAGAGCTTGGCCTGGTACCTCGCCCAGGTGCCGGACTTCCCCGAGGCGCCGCCACCGCAGCGGGTGCAACTGCCCAAGGACGGCTCGGCCCCGTTCTGGTTCCGGGTGCCGACCGACCAGAAGGTCGCGTTCATCACCATCGATGACGGCGGGCTGGCCCGTCCTCCAGCGGTTGTCGACTTCATCCGGGAGGCGCACATCCCGGTCACGATGTTCCTGAACTCCCCGGCTGCGGCCGAGCACACGCCCTATTTCAAGCAGATCGAGGCGGCCGGCGGAGTGGTGGAGAACCACACGATCACCCACACGTCGTTGAAGGGCAGGCCGTATGCCTTCCAGAAGCACGAGATCTGCGGGGCGGCGGACAAGCTGGAGCAGTTGTTCGGCAAACGGCCCACACTGTTCCGCCCACCGTTCGGCAACCGTGACGCGACCACGCTGAAGGCCGCGTACGACTGCGGCATGAAGGCGGTCTTCCACTGGACCGAGACCGTCAACGAGGGGATCGTGCGCTATCAGACCCCGACGAAGGTGGTGAAGCCCGGCGAGGTGCTGCTGATGCACTTCCGGCCGGCGCTCATGGACGACCTCCTGGCGGCGCTGAAGGCAATCCACCGTTCCGGGCTCACTCCGGTGCTGCTGGAGGATTACGTCGGCTGACGGACTCGACCAACCCAACGAAGATCTGCTGGTTATGAGCTGCAATTCGGGTCCGACTGCGGTAATTCCGGAGCTGCGATCATTGGTACGGGATGTCTACGCCGGCGGAGCGCAGTTTCGTCTCGACCAGCGTGGTCAGTCGGGACATGACCGGTGCCTGGTCTTCGCCATGGTGGTTGAGCAGGCCGTATCGAATGGCGTCAGTGCGGGCCTGGAGGCTGTTCGGGATCGCGAGCAACGCGGGGTTGGCGAGGAAACGGTCGGCTACGGCGGTCGCGAGTTCCTCGATGCGGGGATCGTCGGGTTCCCAGTCCTTGGCGGCCCAGCATTGCTTGGTCAAGGCGACGAACCGGGTGTCGTTGAGGGCGTGCTCGGCCCCGGTGAGAAAGTCGTCGAAGCCGTCGGGGACCAGGGCCCTGGCCAACACCATGCCCTCGCGGTTGGCGGCCACCTCGTCTGGGGTGAAGCCGAGGTCGGCGGCCCGGTCCAGCAGCGCGCAGGCCCGGTCAGGCAACAGGTCCCAATCTCTGTTGGCCACCCGGTCCAGCAAGTCGCGGCGCGCGGCCAGTTCCTCGATCCGCTCGGTCAGCCGCCGTTTGACCTCGGCCAGGTTGGCGGCGAACCGCTGCGGATCGGCGCTGAGCAGGGCGCCGATCTCGGACAGCGGTACGCCGGACTCGGCCAGCGTCCGGGCCTGGACCAGCCGCAGCAGGTCGGACGACCCGTAGCGGCGATAGCCGGAACTGTCACGGGGCGGTTCGTCGACCAGGCCGAGCCGGTGGTAGTGGCGGATGGTCTTGATCGTGACGCCGACGAAGGCCGCCGCCTTGCCGATCGTGACGCCGCGGGTCATGGTCGTCAGCGGCTTTCGCGGGTGAGGGCGGCGAGTTCGCGGGTGGCCTTGGCGATGGCGCGGAAATCCTTGCGCACGATCGTGCCGTGGTTGCTGGCGACCTTCGCGCTTATCGTGAGGTTCGGGTTGCGGGCGAGCACCGGGTTGAGGGTGGTGCGCATCTTTTCTTGCCAATCCTCCTTGCTCCCCAGGGACTCCCCGGAGGCGACCACGTACCGGACCGGGACGGTCAGGCTGTCCAGGACCGGTTCGAGGGCGGCGTGGATTATGTGGGCCTCGATGTTGATCTCGGCGTGCTGTTCGGCACTCATCCGCGCGGCGTTGCCGACGAGGCGCACTATCGGCAACAACCACCGGGCCTTACGGAATCCCCGACGGATGTATTCGTGGCCGGCATCGTCGGTCCAGCCGGACGGATAAGGGCCGTCGACCCCGACCACGCCGGCGACGCGGCCCGGATTCCGAGCGGCCCAGACCACCCCGAGCAACGCGCCGTAGGACCAGCCCACCAAAAGCGGCCGCTCCACCCCCCTGGCTTTCAGGACAGCGTCGAGATCCCGGACGCACGCCTCGAAGGAGTAGTCCGCTGACGTCTTCGATCGGCCACGAGCCCGCTCGTCGTAGGTGATGTGTCGCCACCCCGACCCCAGGTCGTTGATGACGGGCCGCCAGTGCCGCCGGCTGGCGTAGGAACCGTTCAGGTAAACCACGGGGGTACCTGTCCCGCCGGTGTCGGTCACGGCCAGGGCGGTGTCTTCCACCGGCAACATTCCACTCCAGGCCGCGTAAGTCGCGTTCGGGTTCGTCATGCCAACAGCGTCGACCTTGACCCAAGGTCAAGGTCAAGACGGAGCCGGCAACAAGCCGGAATCCGAGCCCTCGGTGGGCGCACTGTCGCCACCCTCAGGAGCTAAAAGTCCTGGCCAGATGTGCTGCTGCCCCGCCGCTCCATCGCGGTCGCGCAGGCCATCCCCGTCTTCCAAGCCGCCCAGGACACCCGTCGCCACGCTGGAATCGGCTCAACGAAGAAGCCTGCCGGACTTCACCCCGACGACGAACGCCGCCCACCCGGCCCGTCCCACCGTCAGGACCGGACCGGCAACGTCCTTCGAATCCCGTACGCCGACCACACCCACCAGGTTGTCGGCAACCTCGACGCACTGACCCTGGCTGTTGGAACGGCTGCTCTTGCGCCAACGGGAGGCGGCCAGATCACTCACGACTCATATCCCTTCGCCGGTAGAGGAAGAGCCCTGGCCGGCGAGTGCCGGTCGCAGGCCCGGGGAGTCAGCGGCGGAAGCTGCCTGACTTCACGCCAGCAACAAACGCCAACCAACCAGTCCGCTCGACCGTCAGGGCCGGACCGGTGACGTCCTTCGAGTCCCGTACGCCCACGACGTCCGCCAAAGCATCTGCCACTTCAACACACTGGCCCTGGTCGTTCGAGCGGCTGCTCTTGCGCCAACGGGCGCCCGACAGATCACTCACGACTCATATCCCTCCGTCGTGTGGCAAAAGAGTCCCAGCCGGCGAGCGCCGACCGCACCTCGCAAAGAGATCAGCGATGAAAGCCGCCGGACTTAACACCGACGACAAACGCCGTCCAACCCGCCCGCCCCACCATCAGGACCGGACCGGCAACGTCCTTCGAATCCCGTACGCCGACCACACCCACCAGGTCGTCAGCCACCTCGACGCACTGACCCTGGTTGTTGGAACGGCTGCTCTTGCGCCAAGTGGCTGCAGACAGGTCACTCATTGGTCAAACTCCCGCGCGATGGTCCAGAAGAGGTCCCTGGACGAGGCTTCGTCCAGGGCGGCGGAACTCAGATCGCCAAAGGCCCAGACGTAGCCCTCGGCCTCTGACTGTTTGTCAAGGTAGAGCGCTCCGGTCAAGCCCTCAACGTAGATTGTCGTCGGTTCTTCACGGCGTGGAAAGTCAAGGATCGTGAACGAACCGCCGACAAGGGCTCCCGCGTGCAGCGCCGCACCCAATGGCAGGACTCTGATCGAGACATTGGGTAGTTCTCCTGCCTCGGCGAGCCTTCGAAGCTGACCTGCCATGATCCTTTGGCTGCCTACTCGTCGCCTGAGGACGGACTCCTCCAGCACGATGTCGAACGACGCTGCCGCTGGATCGAGTCGCGTCAGCAGACGAGCGCGTTTCATTCGAACTGCTACCCGACGTTCAACTTCCTCGGTTGCGACGTGCCGTGCGTTCTTGCTGAACACCGCTGTGGCGTACTCCCTGGTCTGAAGCACGCCGGACACGAGATCCGTGTGGTACTCGCGAAGCTTGCTCGCGGCTTCTTCCAGGCCGATGAACAGCTCGAACCAGGGTGGGATGTCGGCGTAGTCGTGCCACCAGCCCTTGGACTTGGTGTGTGGGGCGATGGCGGTCAGGGCGACGGTGGTCTGCTCGTCGGCGCCGTACAGCTCGCACATGGCCTTCACGTCGAGGGCGCGTACGGCCAACTCGCCGCCTTCGAGACGCCACAGCTTGGTGACCGACCACTCCAGCGCGCGGGCCGCGTCCACCTGCGGGATACGCGCCTCCTGCTCGCGGAGTCGACGTAACTCGCGGCCGAGTTGTCGACGTGGGACGGTCGATCCGACAACGGTCTCCGGCATGGCGCTCCCCCTGGCCTGTGCACCGTCCGCTCATCCGGTCGTGCTGTCGGCAAAGACGATGCGCGCTCGCCCGATAGCGGGCCTCGGCTATTCGTACCTATCTCTACCACATCCCCCGGTGACCATTGCGTCACCGATCCGCACCGGGGAAGACTCAGGTCGCACGAACAATCCCTTGAAACCAGCCCTTAACGGGCGCGATTCGCCGTGCGCGAAACAGCGAAGGCGATTCTGGAGGCGTCATGGATACCGCCCTGGCCGGGCAGTCCGACCCGGAAGACCCGGACGACGCGGACGAGCGACAGCAGGCGCCGCGTCCCGACAACCAGTCCCACCGGTACGACCAGTCCCGTTCGACCGTGGCCACCGTGACCGGTGCGCGCTCGGGCCGGCGGGACGCGAACCGTGGTCCCGGCTGGTCGAGACGGCGGATATGACGTACCTGTCGCGCTACGTCTGGCCGGAGGTCGTACGTCAGGCGCACCTGGTCGTGGCCGCGCACGCCGACGGGCGGATGTGCGGCCGGTGCGCCGAGCCCGGCGACTGTCACCGGCTGCGGAACGCGCGGGTCGAGATCGGCACCTTCGATCCGCCCCGGGGCACCCCGATCCGACTGGCCGCCGGTGAATGGTCCCACTGCGCCGGCCTCGACCCGGCCGCCACGGTCGAGATGCGGGTGGCCAGGGTGCACATCGAGCGGATGCACCCCAATGACGAGGAGGTCTGGGTCAGCGGACACCTCTCCTCGTGTCCCGCACAGGCCGTCGCGGAGCACCGGGCGTGCGTCGAACTTCTCGCCCGGGTCGACGCCCTGATCCGGCTGGCGAAAACACGGAGCCGGTGAGCGGCTGGGGAGTGGCTGGCCCCGTACCAGTGGGCATTTGAACCGGTCCGGCCCGGCGGCAACCGGTGCTGGACGCAGAAAGGGCGGCCCCGCCTTGCTCACCGACCGGGCGGGGCCGCCCGAAAACCGCACTTCGACGTTGTCTGAATCAGCCGTCGAAGGAGCCGGAGCGCGCCGCGCCGATGAACGCGGACCAGTCGGCCGGGCTGAACGCCAGCACCGGCCCGGTGACGTCCTTCGAGTCGCGGACCCCGACGACGCCGGTCAGGTTGTCGGCCACCTCGACGCACCAACCCTGGTCGTTCGACCGGGTGCTCTTACGCCACTCCGCGCACGCGAGATCGATCTGCATTTCAGCCCCTTTGATACGAGTTATGCACATAAAAGTGCTTTCGCCGGTATTGTTACACGACGAACGGTGCGACACGCATTACCGAGTGCAACATGCAGGAGGAGAGCGGCGGGGTCTCGCACCTTCTGTGCGATCACCGCGACGGACAGCGCACCCAGGGGTGCTCCACAGTCGATAGACGCTCTTGGAGGAGGCGCTCGGGCCCCGGTGACGATGGGTCCGGCCGGCTACGACACCGGTCGGAGTCGGGGCTAGCGCCGGGCCGGTACGACCGTTCCGGTGACCTCGCCGAGGCTGACCGTACGGCCGTCCGCGCCAGCGGCGGTGGCAGTGATGGTGACCGTGTCGCCGTCTTCCAGGAAGGTGCGAACCGTACCGTCGGCCAACGTCACCGGCTCACCTCCACCCCAGGTCAGCTCCAGGAACGAACCCACCTGGTCACGCCGTACGCCGGAAACGGTCCCCGAGGCGTAGAGGTCGCCGGAGCGCACCGAAGCGCCGTTGACGGTCAGGTGGGCCAACTGCTGCGCCGGGGTCCAGTACATGCCGGCGAACGGTGGCTCGCTCACCCGGCTGCCGTTCCAGTCGACCGCGAGCCGCAGGTCGAGGCCGAGGTGCGGCTCGTCCCGCAGATAGTCGAGGACCGGCGGGTCCTGCACCGGCGCCGGCACCCAGGCGTGCGCCAGCGCGTCCAGCGGCACCACCCAGGGCGAGATCGAGGTGGCGAACGACTTGCCCAGGAACGGCCCGAGCGGGCGGTACTCCCACGCCTGAAGGTCCCGCGCCGACCAGTCGTTGAGCAGCACCACACCGAAGACGTACTCGGAGAAGTCCTCGACCGACACCCGGTCGCCGAGCGCGGAGGGGAGCCCCACCACGAAACCGACCTCGGCCTCGATGTCGAGCCGGACCGAGGGGCCGTAGACCGGACCGTCCGGAGTCGAGCGCTGCCCGCACGGGCGGACGATCGGCGTACCTGAGGCGACCACCGTGCCGGCCCGCCCGTGGTAGCCGATCGGCAGGTGCTTCCAGTTCGGCAGCAGCGGCGGCTCGCCGGGCCGGAAGATCTGGCCCACGTTCGACGCGTGCTGCTCCGAGGAGTAGAAGTCGACGTAGTCGCCGACCTCGAACGGCATCCGCAGGGTGACCTCGGCGAGCGGGTGGAGCAGCGGCGTCACCACCGCCCGGTGGGCCGGGTCGGTGAGCAGTTCGACGATCCGCTTCCGTACCGCGCTCCACTGGGCGTGACCGAGCGCCATGAACTCGTTGAGCGAGGGCGCGCGCAACGCGCCACCGGCCAGGATCAACCCGGCCGCCTCGGCGCCGTCGAGGTCGAGGACGAATTCCCCGATCCGTACGCCGATCCGGGCCGGCGCGTCCCCGTGCGTGAACACCCCGTACGGCAGATTGTGCGTGTCGTACGACGAACCCGCAGCGCCCTCGACCCAGCTCACTTGCTCTCCCCGTGGTTGATCAGCCCCAGTTGGGCCAGGTCGGTCAGTGGTTCGTCGATGCTGCACGAACCGAAGCCGCGCCAGAGGGCGCGGTCCTGTTCACGCCGGACCCGGGCCGGTTCGACCATCCGCAGCGGGTCGCCGCTGGCCAGTAGTTCCGCGATCTCGGCCACCTCGGCACCCTCCGTCGCGGCGGCGGTGGCGACCAGCACGTTGACGAACCCGTGGTGGGTGAAGCCGGTCTCCGGGTCGGTGTGGCGTAATGCGTGGTGCAGTCCCGCGGTGAGCTTGAACGGCAGTGCCCGGTCCCGGCAGGCGCGGATCACGGCGGCCAGCTCGGCCGGGCTGGGGAAGAGCTCCGCGGCGAGCCCGCCGGTGCGGAACTTCGCCGCGACCGGGATGCCGGCGGCGCGGGCCTCGGCGATCCGGTCCAGCGCGGCGAGCAGCCCCCAGGTGAGCGGGACCTCGGCGTAGAGCTCCGGTGCGGGTGCCCCGCCACGGAGCGCGGCGGCGTGCAGGTCGAGGAGCGCGGTCAGCCCGGGGCTCGGGTCCTCGCCCCGTTTGGCGACCGCCGCCTCGATCTGCCGGGGGCGGACCCGGGGGTCGACGGCCGCGAGCAGGTCGGGGAGGCGATCGATCGGTACGTCGCCGATCACGCCGACCTCGATCCGCTCGTCGGGTCCGAGCAGGGCCGGCAGGTGAGGCAGGGCCGAAGCCGGGACGAGCAGGGGTCCGACCAGGTCGGCGTACCAGGCGGCGCGGTGTTCGCGGTGGGCGGCGACGGCGTCGGGCAGCGACGCGTTGCCGGGCGGGAAGACGGCCGCGTCGTCGACCAGGCCGGCGAAGAGCCGGGGCACCTGCGTTGACACGAACAGAGAACTTACGGGACGCTACGACTAACGGACAACAGCGTCCGATTATCGGACACCGTCGGCCGCTGAATGGGACAAATGCGGAGGTCAAAGTGCCGTACTACCGCAGCGTCGGTGAGCTGCCCCGGAAACGCCACACCCAGTTCCGGCAGCCCGACGGCAGCCTCTACGCCGAGGAACTGATGGGCCAGGAGGGCTTCTCCTCCGACTCGTCGCTGCTCTACCACCGCTACCTGCCGACCGCGATCGTGGCCGCCGAGCAGTTCACCCCACCGACCTGGTCCCGGGTGCCGAACCTGCCACTCAAGCCCCGACACCTGCGCACCCACAAGCTCGACGCGGGCGGCGCGGACCCGGTGCTGGGCCGGCAGCACCTGCTCGCCAACGACGACGTACGGATCTCCTACGTGGTCGCCGACCGGCCGTCCCCGCTCTACCGCAACGCCATCGGCGACGAGTGCCTGTACGTCGAGTCCGGCGCGGCCCGGATCGAGTCGACCTTCGGCGTACTCGAGGTGACCGCCGGCGACTACGTGATCATCCCGACCTCGGTGGTGCACCGGATCGTGCCGGTGGCACCCGAACCGCTGCGCCTGCTCACCATCGAGGCGACCGGTCACATCGGACCACCGAAGCGCTACCTCTCCGCCCGGGGGCAGTTCCTCGAACACTCCCCCTACTGCGAACGCGACGTACGCGGCCCAGCCGAACCGCTGCTGGTCGAGGAGTCCGACGTCGAGGTGTACGTCCAACACCGTCGCGGCTGGACCCGGTACGTCTACGCCAACCACCCGTTCGACGTCGTCGGCTGGGACGGCCACCTCTACCCGTGGGCCTTCTCCATCCACGACTTCGAACCGATCACCGGTCGGGTGCACCAGCCCCCGCCGGTGCACCAGACCTTCCAGGGTCCGAACTTCGTGATCTGCTCGTTCGTCCCGCGCAAGGTGGACTACCACCCGCTCGCGATCCCGGTGCCGTACAACCACCACAACACCGACTCCGACGAGATGCTCTTCTACACCGGCGGCAACTACGAGGCCCGACGCGGCTCCGGCATCGAACAGGGCTCCATCTCCCTGCACCCCGCCGGGTTCACCCACGGCCCGCAGCCCGGCGCGGCCGAGCGGGCCATCGGCGTCGAGCACTTCGACGAACTCGCCGTCATGGTCGACACCTTCCGCCCGCTGGACCTCTGCGACCCGGCGCTGACCGTCGAGGATCCGGGGTACGCCTGGACCTGGGCCCGCCGCACCCTCTGAGCCAGACCGGGCCACTCCGGAACCCGTACCCCCACAGGGAGGGCGTGCCCCCCGCGCGGGAGTGGGCACGCCTTCCCTGTGGGGGTACGGCCCCCGGGGTCGGCGACCCCGCCCCGGGTCAGCGTGCGGCAGGGCCGTAGCGGCGGAGCACGGCCAGTTCGGCCACAGCGGTGGCGACGATCGTCAGCACCAACGGCCACGGGGTGCCGACCAGGGTGTAGAGCAGGAGGAACGCCGGGGCGGCCAGGGTGGCGTACACCGACAGCCCCAGCACCCGGTCCTGGCTCATCAACGTCGGCAGGACCGTCCTGGTCAGGCCCGGCACCTTCGAGGCGAACCGCCACACCAGCACCCCGCCGACGATCGCCAGCAACGCCGCCCAGGCCCGGGAGGCGCCGCCACTAGCGGCGGCCATGAAGGCCACCAGCACCGCCGCCGTGATCGAGTAACCGGCGCCGTACGTCACCAGGCGGAGCACGCTCTCCGCGACCGAGCGGTAGCTGTCCACCCGTACCGGCTGGATCGAGACGGTGGCGGCGACCTCTTCCAGCGCCCGGGCGTAACGTCGCCGTTCCAGCCGGCTCTGTCCCACGTCGTCACCAGCCGTGTCCAACGTCGGGTCGAGCCGCAGCGCCTCCTGGTATGCCCGCTCGGCCAGGTCGAAGAGGTTCAGTCGGGCCGCCACCATGCCCAGCACCAGGTGCGCCTGCGACTCCTGCGGGGCGAGTTCGACCGCGCGCCAGGCCGCGTTCAGTGCCGGCTGGCCGTTGCGCGCGTCGGCCAGGATGCCGGCCGCGCTCCGCTGGGCGTACGCGTCCGCCGGGCCCCGGCCGAGGATCTCGTCGGCGACCTCGGCCGCCTCCCGGAACCGCCGCAGCTCGACCAGCGCGATCCCCCGGGCGACCAGTGGTGGAGCCCAGTCCGGCGCGGCGCCCGGCACGGCGGCCGTCGCGGTCGAGACGGCTGTCGCGGTGTCGGCGGCGGCCAGCGCCTCCTCGGGTCGCTCCGCCGCCAGGTGGGTCCGGGCGAGCATCGTCCAGGCCCGCACACTGGCCTGGTCGAGGGTGATCGCGAAGCCCAGCTCCGTCACCGCGTCGTCGTAGCGGCCGAGTTCGGCCATCAGGTCGGCGCGCTGGAGGTAGTCGTCGGCGGAGGCCTGGTAATCGGGTGCTGCGTCGCTGGACACCGCTCGAGCCTAGGCCATGCGCCGTCGGCGCCCGGTCCGAGACGGGTCGGCGTGAATGGATGTACGGCCGCCGCCGCGCCGCCGTCAGCGCGAGTGGATCAAGGCGGTGGCGATGCCGGCGAGCCCTTCGGCGCGGCCGGTGAGGCCGAGTCCGTCGGTGGTGGTGCCGGAGACCGAGACCGGGGCGCCGACCGCCTCGGCGAGCACCCGTTGCGCCTCGTCGCGTCGTGGCCCGATCTTCGGTCGTACGCCGATCACCTGGATCGAGACGTTGCCGATCTCGAAGCCGGCGGCCCGGACCCGGCGCGCGGTCTCGGCGAGCAGTACCACCCCGGCGGCGCCGGCCCACTCGGGGCGGTCGGTGCCGAAGTTGGCGCCGAGGTCGCCGAGCATCGCCGCCGAGAGCAGCGCATCACACGCGGCATGGGCGGCGACGTCACCGTCGGAGTGTCCGGCCAGCCCGTCGACGCCCGGCCAGTGCAGGCCGGCGACCCAGCAGGGCCGACCAGCTTCGAACGCGTGTACGTCGGTGCCGATGCCGACCCGGGGAACGATCACGGGGACAGGTTACCGAGCGGGTGTGGCGGGGTGCCCGATCAGGCGACGCCCGGCTCCGGCTGGGTCGCGAGCAGGTGCTCCGCCAGGGCCAGGTCGAACGGCTGGGTGATCTTCATGGCGTACGGCGATCCGGGCACGCAGGTGACGCGTACGCCCTGTTTCTCCACCAGACCCGCGTCGTCGGTGAGCGCGTCGACGGCGGAGGCGTGCGCGGCGGCCAGGACCGCCCGGCGGAAGCCCTGCGGGGTCTGTACGGCGCGCAGCGCCGAGCGGTCGACGGTGCCGAGCACCACGCCGTCGGCGGAGACTTCCTTGACCGTGTCGATCACGGGCAGGACCGGGATCGCGGCGTCGTGCCCGGCTCGGATGGTCGCGGCGACCGCCTCGACCAGCACCGGCGGGATCAGTGCGCGGGCCGCGTCGTGCACCAGGACGATCTCCGGCCCCGCCGGTACGGCGGCGAGCGCCGCCGCGACCGAAGCCTGTCGGGTGGAGCCGCCGACGACCACGGTCGACTCGGCGATCGGGGCCAGCAGTTGCCGCACCGCCTCCACCTCGGCGGGGGGCGCGGCGACGACGATCGTGTGTACGGAGGGAGCGGTGGCGATCCGGCGCACCGCGTGCACCAGCAGTGGTTCGCCGGCGAGCAGGCGGAGTGCCTTCGGGGCACCGGGGCCGAGGCGTACGCCGGCACCCGCCGCAGGAACGAGGACCGCGACGTCACCGCGCGGATTGAGCTGCGCGGTCACGTCGCGGTCCTCGTTTTCTTCTGTGGTTAGTTGGGCGCGATTCGCCAGGATTGTCCCTATCCGGGCGTTACGCCTCGGTGAGCACCTTGTCGAGGAGGTTCTCCGCCTCGTCCTTCGTGCTCTTCTCAGCGAGCGCGACCTCGCCGACCAGGATGTCACGGGCCTTGGCGAGCATCCGCTTCTCGCCCGCCGACAGGCCCCGCTCCCGCTCCCGACGCCAGAGGTCACGAACAACCTCCGCCACCTTAAGGGGGTTTCCGGAAGCCAGCTTTTCCAGATTCGCCTTGTAACGCCGCGACCAGTTGGTCGGCTCCTCGGTGTGAGGGGCGCGGAGGACATCGAAGACCTTGCCCAGGCCCTCTTCACCGACCACTTCGCGGACGCCGACGATCTCGGCATTCTCAGCGGGCACCCGGACCGTCAGGTCACCCTGAGCGACCCTGAGGACGAGGTACTGCTTTGGCTCGCCCTTGATGACCCGAGTCTCGATTGCCTCGATGAGTGCGGCCCCGTGGTGGGGGTAAACAACGGTCTCGCCGACACTGAAAACCATAGGTTCGAAACCCCTTTCGCTGTGTCTAGGGTAACACGCTCAGGCACTGATGTCCCACCTCAGTCCTGACCATTAGCGCAGCTCAGAGGCCCTGTGAGAGGTCTTTCTTCCGCTTGACAGGCCGCCGGTCCACGAGTTTCACCACGCTGCGTAACCTCCGGATCACCGGACGGCGGGGCTAGTCGGAAGAATCGGATGTAGGGCGTTGCGGTGGTTCAATCATATCTCTCCCCCTTAGGGGGCGTCAGAGACTAGCGGTACAGGCCCCGGTACGGGACGCTGGACAAAGAGCCCGATCCACTATCACGTGACCGGCCAGGGGGCACGATGGGCACGCCGGGGAACACCGAAGGATGGCCGGAGAACAACGGCCCCTACGACGGGCTGCCCGAACTCCCACCCGACTGGGGCCCGATCGTCATCCCGGACGACCCCGCCGAACTCGCCGCCGAAGCCGCGCTGATCCGCCGCGAACTGCGACAACGCGCCCGCCGCGCGGCCTGGCGACGGCGCCTCGGCCTCTCCCGCAACAGCCACTCCGCGCTCCGGATCACCATGCTGATCATGCCGCTCGCCGTGCTCGCCGCGCTGGGCAGCCTCATCGCGGTGGTCTGGCCCGGCCAGCACCGCCAGCCACCCGCCCCACGCGTCAGCACCGGCGGCGCCCCGGGACGTACGCTGCCCGCCCTCGACCTGGTCGACTCCGAAGCCGCCCCGGTCGCCCTGCGCGGGCTGCTCCCGGCGGTGATCCTGCTCACCGACGGCTGCGCCTGCGCAAACCAGGTCGCCGCCGCCGCCGGAGCCGCCCCACCGGGAGTCACGGTGATCGCGGTGACCAGCGACCGCTCCCGGCCCAGCCCGCTACCGAGCCCACCCGTCGCCGCCGGCTCGGTACGCAACCTGGCCGACCCGGCCGGCGAACTACGCGGCCTGGTCCAGGTGGCCCCACAGCCCGACCACCCCACCGCCGTACTGGTCGACCACACCGGCCACATCGTCCGAATCCTGCCCGACCTGACCTCACCAGCGGACTACCAGGCCAACCTGCCGCAACTCACCCACCGCTGACCCCACCAGCGGCGACCCGCCGGGCACTCAGGGCAGGGCGATCAACTGAAGTGCCACCTCCAGCTCGCCCTGCCGAGGGAACGGCCGGGAGATCTGGACGCTCAACTCGGGCAGCTCGGCCGTCAACTCCTTGCCGGCGAACCCCTCACCGCAGACCAGCACGGCACCGACCGGCATGGTCCCGCCGTAGGCGCTGACCTCCAGCGCACCCGACCCGGTGCAGACGTACTGCAGGATGAAGCGGTCACCGGGGCGCATCGGCGCCGACCACTGCACGCCATCACCCGCCTCGGGCACCGGCAGCACGTCACGCTTCACCGTCGCGGAAAACTCCGGCAGGAACGGGGCCGCGTCCGTCACCACCGCCCCGGTCGCCGGATCCACGACGACCACCTCCACCCCACTCCCGAGAAGCCCGGCCGGTACGGACGGCACCGGCGACGCCCCAACCCCCGGCACCGACGGCGCGCCAGCCGACGGCACTGGTACGGGCGCCGCAGCCGCCCACCACCAGCCACCCACCGCCAACACAACGGCCGTACCCACACCCAGCAGTACGCCCACCCCACGGTCGCCAGCCAACCGGCACCTCCCCCGTACGCCGGTCAGGGGGTGACCGGGACCTCGAGCAACGTCGCGTACAGGGTGAGCCCCGGACCGAAAGCGAGCAAAACGACCCGCCGAGGCGGTCGTGGCAGGTTCCGCAACCGCTCCAGGATCAACAGCACCGTCGGTGACGAACAGTTGCCGTGCTCGGCCAGCACCGCCCGCGAATCGGCCAACGCCTCCGGCGGCAGCCCCAGCTCCCGTTCGACCACGTTCAGGATCCGTGGCCCCCCGGGGTGCACGGCCCAGCCGTCGACCTCGTCGATCCGCAGACCGTGCCGCTCCAACAACTCCGCGACCAGGTCCCGGACATGCGCCGCGAGCACCTGCGGCACCCGGGGCGACAGCCCCATCCGGAACCCGGTATCGGTGACGTCCCAGGTCATGTGGTCCGCCGTCGAGGTGTCCGTGACGGCGGCCACCTCGCGGACCGCGTACCCCGGACGTCCCCCCGGGGTGACCACGACGGCCACCGCGGCGTCCGAGAAGAGCGCGTGCGAGACGATCTGCTGGGTGTCCACCCGGGCCGAGGAGGGCTGCATGTGCAGGCTGGTCAACTCGGCGCAGAGCAGCAACGCCGGACGCCTCCGCGCGGCCACGAAATCCCCCACCGCACCCAACCCGGGCAGCGCCGCGTAACAACCCATGTGCCCGATGAAGACCCGCTGGGTGGCGGCGGACATACCCATGTCCCGGGCGAGCAGGATGTCCAGCCCAGGCGTGGCGTATCCAGTGCAGGAACAGACCGCGAACAGACCGATGTCACCGGCGGAGAGCCCAGCATCGGTCAACGCCCGGCCGACCGCCTCCTTGCCCAGCGGCAGCGCCTCCACCAGGTACCGGCGCATCCGACGCTCGGTCGGCCAGGTGGAGACGTCCTCCAGCAACGGGTTGACCGCCGCCTGACGGGTGACCACCCCCGAATTCGCGAAGATCCGCTGGGCCAGCGCACGGGTGGCGCCACCGAAATGCTGGGCGAAGAAGCCGGACCAGAGATCAGCCTGGGCGGCCCGGGGCGGCAGCGCGATACCGATGCCGGTGATCACCGGCAGCCGGCCCTCGTCCTCGGCGCTCACCACCGGGGGGCCGACCCGTCCCGGTCCGGGTCCCCGCCGATCGCCGCCACACCGAGCCAGTCCGCGCACACATCCGAGGTCGCCGGATGCAGCGACCCGCAGCGGGCATCGCGGTAGAGCCGCTCCAACGGATGACCCCGGCGGGTAGCGGAGGTGCCCGCCGCCTCCAGCATCGACGCGGCGACCTCCGCCGCGGTCGTGCCCGCGAGCAGCTTGGCCCGCCACACCCAGCGGTTGGTCTCCGCCTCACCCGGCTCCTCGTCCACCCGCCGGGCCGCCTCAGCCACCACCAACCGGGCGGCGGCCACCGCCGCGTCGGCCCGACCGATCCGGGCCCGAACCGCCGGCAGCTCACCCAGGTTGCGCGCCTCAACATGCGCGACCGCAGCGTCCACGGCCGCCTGGGCCACCCCGACGTAAACCGCCGCGTAGCTCGCCACCAGCCAGTGCGGCATCAACTGCGCCACCACCAGAGCCAGCCCTTCCACCCCGCCGAGCAGCCGGTCCGTCGGCACCGTCACGTCCAGATGCAGATCGTGGGAGGCGGTCGCGCGCATACCGAGCGAGTCCCAGGTCGGCTCCACCCGCAGCCCCTCCGCATCGGCGGGCACCAGGAACTGCGACACCATCGACTGGTCGGCTACGCTCCGGGCGGCGACCAGATAGCCGTCCGCGTGCCCGGCACCGGAGCAGAACGTCTTCGCGCCCTTGATGTGGAACCCCCCGTCGACCTGCTCGTACACCGTGGAGAGCTGGGACAGCCGGGCACCGGCGCCGCGTTCACTCATGGCCACCCCGTACCAGGCCCCGGCCGCCGCCTCGGCGAGCAACCGGTCCCGCGCGGCCAACGCCTCATCCGGCACACCGAGTGCCTCGGCCAGCTCCTCGGTCACCGCGCCGAGCGCACCGGTCACCGAAGCGTGCATGTTGAACACCAGCGCGGTCGCACCGTTGCCCCGGCCCAGTTCGGTGGCGACGGCGGCATACTCGGCGAACCGGGCACCCATCCCGCCCAGCTTCGCCGGCACCATCAGCCCGAACAGGCCGGCCTCCCGGAGGTCCATGAAGTCTTCAACGGGAAAAGTGCCCTCGCGGTCATGCTCTGCCGCCCGAGCGGCCAACCGCGGCGTCAACCGGCGCGCGGCTCCGAGCGCATCCACCGACATACCTGCCCCCTTCTGCCCCGTGACCCGTACCGGCTACGCCTGCCTACCCGCGCTTCACCCCACGGCCCTGGTAGAGCACCGCTGTCGACCAGGTCGGCACGATCCGGGGCGCGCGCCGCCCCCGACCCGCCCCACCGTCGCCGGCCCCACCGATCGGACCACTGCCGCTGGCGGCGGCCTGATGGACCAGCCAGCGCAACAGCCCCGGCACGGCCGGACGGATCCCCCGGACCCGCAGCGCCACCCCGTGCCGGGCACACTCCGCCACCAACGCCCGCGCGTCGACGAACAACCTCGGGTCGTGAATGCCGCGCGGCACCCCACGCACCCGTTCCGCCAGACGCACCGCGACCAACCGGCTCAACACCGTGTCGTTGAGCGTGTCCAGCACCAGGGTCCCGCCGGGCCTCAGCACCCGGCACGCCTCGGCCACCGCCGCCCGCCAGTCCGGTACGTGTTCCAACAGCTCACCGGCGGCCACCACATCGGCACACCGGTCCGCCAGCGGCAACGCGGCCGCGTCACCGTTGACCGCCACGACACCGTGCCCGGCCGCCTGGGCGAGCGCCGACCGGGTCAGGTCCACCCCGACGTGCCGGTAACCCCGACCCGCCAGATGCGGGGCGAGCAGACCGGCACCACAACCCACGTCCACCAGCACCGCGTCCGGCCGGGTCGCCGCCGGCACCAGGCCCGCCCGCGCGGCGGCAAGCCAGTGCAGCATCGCGAAGACGCCGTCCGGCCGCCACCACTCGTCGGCCAGGTCGTCGTACTGCCGCGGATCGTTACGCGGCCGGACCGGGGCACCGGCGCGCGTCTGGACGTCGCCCACCTCGGGATCCTCACCCGCCATGGGCTCGAGCCTGGCACGACTCGCCGGTAACCAACAGACTTCCTCTATGTCGCGAATGGTGTTAGGGCTGGTCCGGGCGAGTCACCCAGAACCGGCGGTCGCGGTGACGGGTGTCGCGGCGCTGCTCGCCTGGGGGGTCGGACACCCGCCTGCCGGCATCGCGACGGTCGCCGGGACCGTGCTGGCGAGCCAGCTCGCCGTCGGCTGGCTCAACGACCGGCTCGACGCCGACCGGGACGCCGCCGTCGGGCGGACCGACAAACCGCTGGCCGCCGGGGCGTTGAGCCGCCGTCTGGTGCTGCTCTGCGGGGTCGCCGCCGCGCTCGCCACCCCGGCACTGGCCGCACCGCTCGGCCCGGCGGCAACGGTGGCGATCAGCGTGGCCCTGCTCAGCGCACTGCTCTACAACTGGCCGCTGAAGTTCACCCCGGTCTCCGTACTGCCGTACGCGGTCTCCTTCGGCGCGCTGCCGGCGTTCGTCGTACTCGCCCTGCCGGGCGCACCGACCCCGCCCGGCTGGCTGATCGCGGCGGGCGCGCTGCTCGGGGCGGGCGCCCACTTCGCGAACGTGCTGCCCGACCTCGACGACGACGCCCGTACCGGGGTCCGGGGCCTGCCGCATCGGCTCGGCCCGGCCGGCTCCCGGGTCGCCGCCGCCGGACTGCTCCTCGCGGCGACGGCGATGCTCGTCTTCGGCCCCGCCGGACCACCGTCGTGGGTCGGCGTCGCGGCCATCGCGGCCGCCGCCGTGGTCCTGCCGACCGGCTGGTACGCGAGCCGCGCCGCGAACCACCGGGGGGAACGCGCGGTCGGTGTGTTCCGGGCGGTGATGGTGGTGGCGGTGATCGACGTGGTGCTCCTGGTCGTCAGCGGACGGGTGGTGTGACCGCGTTCTCGCTGGCCCGCTGCGTCCGACCCGGTTAACCGGGTCGGCGTACGGCAGTCGACCACACCCCACTACCCTGGAGGCCGGTCTGCGCGGGTATGGCCACCGCGTCCGGTGACAGCTGGGCGAGGATCGCAACGAGGAGGACCGACGTGACGCGCTCGATCAGGCGACCCCGGCGGGTCGCGCTGCTGCTGGGCGGTGCGGCGACCGCTAGCGCCCTGCTGCTCTCCGGGTGCGGAACGGGCCAGATCGCGGAGACCGCCGCCATGCGGCCCACCGTCTCCGGGATCAACACCCAGACCGGCGACAACGCCTTCAAGCTCCGCAACCTCGCGGTCGTCTACAAGGACACCAAGGGCTACCCGGCCGGCTCCGACGCGCCGCTCGAGGTTTCGATCTACAACGACTCGATGAACCCGGTGACGGTCACCGTGACCACCACCAGTGCGCGGGCCGTCGTACTCGGCGGCAAGCTCGCGCCGAGCCCGCAGCCCAGCCCGTCGAGCGCTTCGCCGTCACCGTCGGGCTCGCCGTCGGCGTCCGGCTCGCCGAGCGTGAACCCGTCCGGCAGCGGCACCCCGTCCGGCGCGGCGAGCGGGAGCCCGTCCGGCGCAGCCTCGCCGAGCCCGAGCGCGACCAGCGCCGCCCCGGTCGACCGGCCGGCAAGCATCCAGATCCCGGCACACGAGTTCGTGGTGCTCAACCCGACCAACGGCAGCTTCCTCCAGCTGGCGGGGCTCAGCGGCGACCTCAAGCCGGGTCAGTCGGTGCAACTGGTCTTCGACTTCGGCGGCCAGCGGATCGAGACCGCCGCCCCGGTCGCGATCCCGCTGACGCCCGCGCCGGTCGCCACCCCGGTGGTGCCGGAGGGCGAGGGCGAGGGGCACGGCGGCTGACCGTACCGGCCGGCGCGACGCCGACCACGATCAGATCATCGAATTGGGCCGGCGTGGCAGTGACCACGACCGGCCCGATTCGTCGTACGGATTGGCTAACGTCGCGGGGTGACCCCGCCCCCCGTTCCGCGTGCGACCCCGACCCGCTCCCGAGCCGCCGCCCGCGAACCGCGCCCCGCCTACCAGTGCGACGCCTGCGGACACCAGCCGCCCAAGTGGGTGGGGCGGTGTCCCGAGTGCGGCGAGTGGGGCGCGGTGGTCGAGACCACGGTCAGCGGCCCGACGGTCGCCGGCCGGGTGGTGAGTTCGCGGGTGCCGGGCGAGCCGGCCCGGCCGATCGCGACCATCAGCGCGGCCCCGGCGAAGGCCCGGCCGACCGGCATCGGCGAGTTGGACCGGGTGCTCGGCGGCGGGCTGGTGCCCGGTGCCGTGGTGCTGCTCGCCGGTGAGCCCGGCGTGGGCAAGTCGACCCTCCTGCTCGACGTGGCGCAACAGTGGGCGGCGGTTGCCGGCAGCCCGTCGCTGGTGGTCAGTGGCGAGGAGTCGGTCAGCCAGGTGCGGTTGCGGGCCGAGCGGATGGGCACCCTGCACGAGCAGCTCTACCTGGCCGCGGAGAACGACCTGGGGGCGGTGCTCGGCCACCTGGACGCGGTCAAGCCGGGTCTGCTCGTGCTCGACTCGGTGCAGACCATCGCGACCCAGGCCAGCGACGGCGTACCCGGCGGAGTGACCCAGGTCCGGGCGGTGACCGCCGCCCTGGTGTCGGTCGCCAAGGAACGCGGGATCGCCACCGTGCTGGTGGGGCACGTCACCAAGGACGGCCAGGTCGCCGGCCCCCGGGTGCTGGAGCACCTGGTCGACGTGGTGCTCCACTTCGAAGGCGACAAGCATTCCTCGCTGCGGATGGTGCGCGGGGTGAAGAACCGGTTCGGCGCCGCCGACGAGGTCGGCTGCTTCGAGATGCACGAGGGTGGGATCAGCAGCCTGGCCGACCCGTCCGGGCTCTTCCTCACCCGCTACACCGAGGCCGTCCCGGGCACCTGTGTGACGGTGGCGATGGAGGGGCGGCGGGCGCTGCTCACCGAGGTCCAGGCCCTGATCGGGGCGACCGTCGCCGGTTCGCCCCGGCGGACCGTCTCCGGACTGGACTCGGCCCGGCTGGCCATGGTCCTCGCCGTCCTGCAGCGTCGCACCGAGCGACTCACGCTGCACGACCGGGAGGTCTTCGCGGCGACCGTCGGCGGGATCAGGGTGGTGGAGCCGGCGGCTGACCTGGCGGTCGCGCTCGCGGTCGCCTCCGGCGGGCTCAACCTCGCCATCGCCCCCACGCTGGTGGCGATCGGCGAGGTCGGCCTCACCGGTGAGGTCCGCCGGGTGGGGGCGGTGCCCCGGCGGCTGGCCGAGGCAGCCCGGCTCGGGTTCCGATTCGCTCTCGTCCCGCAGGGGTGCGGCCCGGAATCGACCGGTGTCAGCCAGGACAACATGCGGGTACTGGAGGTCACCGACGTACGATCGGCCCTGCAACAGGCCGCTCGGGTTTCGGCTGAGTGACCGCAAAGTCCCACATAGCTCCCGTACGGAACGAATGTGACAGACACCTGGATGGTCAGCGCCGCCGTGGCGCCGACCCCGATCGCGGCGGAGGGAACGGACGACGTGGCACATCACAGTAACCGCGGCAGCACCGAGTGCATGCCGATCCGTAGACTGTCCCGGTGCCGACCGACCGCGACGCGAGCAGAAGCGCTGGCGCGAGTGCCCCTGTCCGCGGCAGCGCCGTGGGCTCGCTGGCGCGTACCGTCAGCGCGGGGGTGACCGTGAACGTTCCCGGATCCACCGGCGACCCGCTGCGCGCCAATCTGGCGCTGATGGCACCCGGCACCGCCCTGCGCGACGGACTGGAGCGCATTCTGCGCGGCCGTACCGGCGCGTTGATCGTGCTCGGCTACGACAAGGTCGTCGAGACACTCTGCACCGGCGGCTTCCCGCTCGACGTCGAGTTCTCCGCCACCCGGGTCCGCGAACTGTGCAAGATGGACGGTGCGGTGGTGCTCTCCAGCGACGGCACCCGCATCGTCCGGGCCGCCGTACACCTGATGCCGGATCCGTCGATCCCGACCGAGGAGTCCGGCACCCGGCACCGGACCGCGGAGCGGGTCGCCCGGCAGACCGGTTACCCGGTGATCTCGGTCAGCCAGTCCATGCGGATCATCAGCCTCTACGTCAACGGCCAACGGCACGTGCTCGACGACTCGGCCGCGATCCTCTCCCGCGCCAACCAGGCACTCGCCACCCTGGAGCGCTACAAGCTGCGACTGGACGAGGTCTCCGGCACCCTCTCCGCGTTGGAGATCGAAGACCTGGTCACCGTACGGGACGCGGTCGCCGTGGTGCAGCGGTTGGAAATGGTGCGTCGGATCGCCGACGAGATCGCCGGGTACGTGGTGGAGCTCGGCACCGACGGCCGGCTACTCGCCCTGCAACTCGACGAGCTGATGGCCGGGGTCGACGCCGATCGGACCCTCGTCATCCGCGACTACCTGCCCAGCGGGCGCAAGGCACGGACCCTGGACGAGGCGCTGGTCGAACTCGACCTGCTCACCGCGACCGAGCTGATCGACCTGGTGGCGGTGGCGAAGGCGATCGGCTACCCGGGCGCCTCCGACGCACTGGACGCGGCGGTCAGCCCGCGTGGCTTCCGACTGCTCGCCAAGGTGCCCCGGCTGCCCGGCGCCGTGGTGGACCGGCTGGTCGACCACTTCGGCAGCCTGCAACAACTGCTCGGGGCGACCGTCGAGGACCTTCAGGCGGTCGACGGTGTCGGGGACGCACGGGCCCGTGGCGTACGGGAGGGACTCTCCCGGCTCGCCGAAGCGTCCATCCTCGAACGTTACGTCTGACCCCCACCCGAGGCCGAACCACCCGCCCCGGCCGCTCTCTCCACCAACGCCGCTGTCTCCACCAACGGAGACAGCGGCTCAGTTGGTGATGGTGAACGTCACCGGGTCGCTGTGCTTGGCGCCGAGCCGAGCGAAGATCTGATACTCGCCGGGTCCCGCGTCAGGCCCCGACGCCGCCTGCCCGCTGCACTTGCTGTCCCGGTTACCGTTCCAGTCGGCCTGGAAGGTGTGCTCCACGTTCGGCACCAACGACACCACACTGGTGCCCTTGACGCCGCAGGTGTCGGAGGACCAGACCTTCTCCGCGCCGCTCTTGATGAAGACCTCCTGGAGGTCGGCACCGAGGTCACGGCTACAGGTACGGTCCGAGATGTTCTTGACCTTCAGTTGCAGCCCGACCGTCTCGCCCTGCCGGATCGACTTCGACAACGGCACCGGTACGACCGAGATCTCCTCGTCCGTGCACGAGCCGGCCGCGGGCGGCGGCACCTCCGGCACCGTACCGGCCGGGGGCGGGCCAGGGTCGTCGCCGGCCGGGGGCCCGGGATCGCCAGCCACCGTCGGGTCGGCGCCACCCGGGCCGGGGTCCTCGGCACCCTCGGACGGGGGCGGTGCGCCGGTCTGGGGAGTGAGCACCGTCGCGGTGGGCGAGGGCGTACCCGTGGGCGTGGTGTCCGGTGTGCCCTTCCCCGCGTTCGGGTCGGACTTACCCGGCCCGGTGCACGACCAGAGCACGACGATCAGGAACAGCAGAGCCGCGCCGAGCACGACGGCTCGACGCCGCCAATAGACGGCGGGTGACAGGGGGCCAACCGTCAAACGCATGATGCCCACACCGTATCGGGGCGCACTCGACGTACTCCCGCGACGCGCCGGAATCGGGCGGCCCGGAATCGGCGCGGGCGCGTCGAATCGCCTGCCGGGCAAGACGATCCGGTGTCGATCACAGGTAGACCTTGCGTTGGTAGACCGCGTGGGCGCCGGCCACCCGGTCGAGAAAGAGCAGGCCGGCGCAGTGGTCGATCTCGTGCTGCAGGGCCCGCGCCTCGAAGCCGTCGGCAACCAGCCGAACCGGGCGGCCCGTACCGGGTAGCTGGCCGGTCACCACGAGGCGGCTGGCCCGCTTGACGTCACCGGTCAGGTCCGGCACCGACATGCAGCCTTCCCGACCGGGTCGCCAGCGACTCGCCTCGACCACCACCGCGTTGCAGAGCACGAAGGTCCCGTGCACGGTCACCGCTTTCGGATGACCGGTCACGTCGACCGCGAAGACCCGCGCACCGACCCCGATCTGCGGCGCCGCGAGCCCCACACAGCCGGGCGAGGACCGCATCGTGGCCACGAGATCGGCGGCGAGACCTACCACCTCCGGGTCGGTCGGGTCGACCTCGGCAGCGGCCCGGCTCAGCACCGGGGCGGGCGCCGCGACGACCGGACGTACCCGGCCCGCGTCGCCCAGCACCGCCACGGTCCAGTTCTCCAGCCCGCCGTCCTCGACATCCGCCGCGACCGCCGCCGCCGGCAACCGACCCTCCGGGGTGCCGGTCTCCACCGGATCACCCCGGTCGGCGCGCTCGCGGGTCACAGCAGGTCCGAATCGGCTCGCCGCAGGGTCACCTCGACGTCCAGCCCGGCGGCCACCTCGGTCAACCGGGCGGCGAGCAGGCCGGCGCTCTCCGGTGGCAGGTCCACCTCGGCCACGATCAGGTAGAGCGCCCCGCTGAGCCGGGTGGTCAGATCGGTGACGTTGCCGCCGTACTCCGCCAGCACACGGGTGACCGTGGCGACGATGCCGAGGCGGTCCGCGCCGTGCACCGCCAGCACGTACGGCTCCCCGGCCGGCGGCTGCTCCCCGTCGGCCCGCACCGCCCGTACGGTGGTGAGAAGCTGGCCGTCGGCGCTGAGCGGGTGAAGTGCGGCCTCGACCTCGTCGGCGGCCGGGCCGACGCAGATCAGGGTCATCGCGAAGTGGCCACGCAACCGGGTCATGGTCGAGTCGGTCAGGTTGGCGCCGAGCCGGGCGAGCACCTCCGCCACCTCGGCCACGATGCCGGGCCGGTCAGGGCCGATGACGGTGATGGCAAGCTGACTCATCCGGGCATTCTGCCCGATCAGCGCCACGCTGCCGCCCTACACCGGCCCACCGGTCCACCTCTCGGGACAACGGCCGGCGAACCCGGTACGGCCCACTGTGACGCCCCGGGCGGCCGTGACAGGATCGGGCCCGATGTCCGAACCAACACTCGCCGCCGTGGCGACCCGGTGGTACGACGAGAACGCACGCGACCTGCCGTGGCGGGAGCCCGGCGTCACTGCCTGGGCCGTGCTGGTCAGCGAGGTCATGCTCCAGCAGACCCCGGTGGTACGGGTTCTGCCGGCCTGGCACGCCTGGCTGTCCCGGTGGCCCGGGCCGGCCGAACTCGCGGCGGACCCCCCGGCCGAGGCGATCCGGATGTGGGGACGGCTGGGCTACCCCCGTCGGGCGTTGCGGCTGCGGGACTGTGCGGTTGCGCTGGTGGAACGGCACGACGGGACCGTCCCCGCCGATCTGCACGCGCTGCTCGCCCTACCCGGCGTCGGTGACTACACGGCACGGGCGGTGCTCGCCTTCGCGTACGGGCAGCGCCACCCGGTGGTGGACACGAACGTACGGCGACTCGTGGCGCGCGCGGTGGCGGGGGCGGCTGACGCCGGCCCGAGCACCCGCCCGGCGGACCTGGTCGCGACCGAGGAACTGCTGCCGCCGGAACCGGCTGCGGCGGCTCGGGCGAGTGCCGCGTTCATGGAGCTCGGGGCCCTGGTCTGCACCGCCCGTACGCCCCGCTGCGTCGACTGTCCGCTCGCCACCCGCTGCGCCTGGCTCGCCTCCGGGGAACCGGCGCCAACCGGGCCGACCCGTCGCCCACAGCGGTACGCCGGCACCGACCGTCAGGTACGGGGCCTGCTGCTGGCGGTGTTGCGGGAGACTCCCGGCCCGGTCTCCCGGGACCGACTGGATCTGGTCTGGTCCGACGACGTACAACGTGCCCGCGCCCTGGCCACCCTGGTAGAGGACGGCCTGGTCACCAGCCACAGCGACGCCGTCTACACCCTCCCCGGCGCCCTCCCCCACACCCAACCCCTCTAACCCTCCCACCCCTCCCTCCCTCTCTCCCCCCACCCACCCACCCCGCCCCGCCCCACCGCCCCACCGCCCCGGCGATCTAGGGCGAATCAACGCTAGTTGATCTACAACCACGTGGATTTGCCCTAGATCGCGCGCGGGAGGGGGAGGAGGGCGGGAGGGGTGGGAGGGGTGCGGGGGAAGTGGGGTGGGGTGGGGATGCGAAGCGGCTCCGGTCGGGAGGTCCTGACCGGAGCCGCTTGTTGGTGCTTGGTGCTTACTCGTCCGCGCCGGCGGCTGCCGTGTTGCCGAGGTCGGCGGGCACCGCGTCGGGCACCGGCACCGGCTTGTCAGCGCCACGGAACACCAGCTTGGACTTGTCGATGTTCTCCGGGTCGCCCTCGCAGTCCACCACCACGATCTGACCCGGGGTCAGTTCGTTGAAGAGGATCCGCTCGGACAGGTTGTCCTCGATGTCGCGCTGGATGGTCCGACGCAGCGGCCGGGCGCCCAGCACCGGGTCGAAGCCCTTCTTCGCCAGGTACTTCTTGGCGTTGTCGGTGAGCTCCAGCCCCATGTCCTTGTTGCGGAGCTGAGTTTCGATCCGCTGGATCATGATGTCGACGATGTGCAGGATCTCGTTCTGGTTGAGCTGGTGGAACACGATCGTGTCGTCGATCCGGTTGAGGAACTCCGGCCGGAAGTGCTGCTTCAGCTCGTCGTTGACCTTCTGCTTCATCCGCTCGTAGTTCGAGTCGGAATCCTCAGAGGCCTGGAAGCCCAGCGACACCGCCTTGGCGACGTCCCGCGTACCCAGGTTGGTGGTCAGGATGATGACCGTGTTCTTGAAGTCCACGATCCGGCCCTGACCGTCGGTCAGCCGACCGTCCTCCAGGATCTGCAGCAGCGTGTTGAAGACGTCCGGGTGAGCCTTCTCGATCTCGTCGAAGAGGACCACCGAGAACGGCCGCCGGCGCACCTTCTCGGTCAGCTGGCCACCCTCGTCGTAACCGACGTATCCGGGGGGCGCACCGACGAGGCGGGACACCGTGTAGCGGTCGTGGAACTCGGACATGTCCAGCTGGATGAGGGCGTCCTCGCTGCCGAACAGGAACTCGGCGAGCGCCTTGGACAGCTCGGTCTTACCCACACCCGACGGGCCGGCGAAGATGAACGAGCCGGAGGGCCGCTTGGGGTCCTTCAGACCTGCACGGGTACGCCGGATCGCCTTGGACACCGCCTTGACCGCGTCCTCCTGGCCGACGACCCGCTTGTGCAGCTCGTCCTCCATGCGGAGCAGCCGGGAGGTCTCCTCCTCGGTGAGCTTGTAGACCGGGATGCCGGTCCAGTTCGCCAACACCTCGGCGATCTGCTCGTCGTCGACCTCGGACACGACGTCGAGGTCGCCGGCCTTCCACTCCTTCTCCCGCTGGGCCTTCTGGCCGAGCAGCTGCTTCTCCTTGTCCCGCAGCTGCGCGGCGCGCTCGAAGTCCTGCGCGTCGATGGCGGATTCCTTGTCCCGACGCACCTGGGCGATGCGCTCGTCGAAGTCCCGCAGGTCTGGCGGCGCGGTCATCCGGCGGATGCGCATCCGGGCACCAGCCTCGTCGATCAGGTCGATCGCCTTGTCCGGCAGGAAGCGGTCCGAGATGTACCGGTCGGCCAGCGTGGCCGCCGCGACCAGCGCGGCGTCGGTGATGCTCACCCGGTGGTGGGCCTCGTACCGGTCACGCAGACCCTTGAGGATCTCGATGGTGTGGGCGAGCGACGGCTCACCCACCTGGATCGGCTGGAACCGGCGCTCAAGCGCGGCGTCCTTCTCCAGGTGCTTGCGGTATTCGTCGAGCGTGGTCGCACCGATGGTCTGCAGTTCGCCACGGGCCAGCATCGGCTTCAGGATGCTTGCCGCGTCGATCGCGCCCTCGGCGGCGCCAGCACCGACCAGAGTGTGGATCTCGTCAATGAACAGGATGATGTCCCCGCGGGTGCGGATCTCCTTGAGCACCTTCTTGAGGCGCTCCTCGAAGTCACCGCGGTAGCGCGAGCCGGCCACCAGGGCACCCAGGTCAAGCGTGTAGAGCTGCTTGTCCTTGAGCGTCTCCGGGACCTCGCCCTTGATGATGCGCTGGGACAGCCCCTCGACGACCGCGGTCTTACCGACCCCGGGCTCGCCGATCAGGACGGGGTTGTTCTTGGTACGGCGGGAGAGCACCTGCATCACCCGCTCGATTTCCTTCTCGCGCCCGATGACCGGGTCGAGCTTGCCCTCCCGGGCGGCCTGGGTCAGGTTCCGGCCGAACTGGTCCAGCACCAGGCTGGTCGACGGCGCGGCCTCACCCGGCGCGGCTCCGGCGGCGGCCGGCTCCTTGCCCTGGTAGCCGGAGAGGAGCTGGATCACCTGCTGGCGGACCCGGTTCAGGTCGGCGCCGAGCTTGACCAGCACCTGGGCGGCGACGCCCTCACCCTCACGGATCAGCCCGAGCAGGATGTGCTCCGTGCCGATGTAGTTGTGGCCGAGCTGCAGCGCTTCGCGCAGCGACAGCTCAAGCACCTTCTTGGCCCGCGGCGTGAACGGGATGTGCCCACTCGGCGCCTGCTGACCCTGGCCGATGATTTCCTCGACCTGCTGGCGGACGCCCTCCAGGGAGATGCCGAGGCTTTCCAGTGCCTTGGCGGCGACGCCTTCACCCTCGTGGATGAGGCCCAGCAGGATGTGTTCCGTACCGATGTAGTTGTGGTTGAGCATCCGGGCTTCTTCTTGAGCCAGGACGACAACCCGCCGCGCTCGGTCGGTGAACCGCTCGAACATGCCCTCGTGCTCCTCACGTGCCGTGCGCCATTGATCTTGGCGGGGCCAGCGCCCGGGCGTCCAGGTGACACCCGTGCCATCACTCTATCGCCGCGAACCGACTCTTCTGAGGTCGTGTGTTGCTGGAATGCGCCACGTCCGCGACGTTTTTTCCCAACTGCCCGCGCTCAGAGCATGTTCCCCGGCCCCCGGCTCTACGCGTAGAGCGAAATCCAGTCCGGCGGTCCGACGTCCACAGGCAGCCCCGAGTTCATCCACAGCTTGTGGATAACTCTTCCACTGGTTGTGGACAACGCCGCCGCCCCCGGGTTCCTTCCCGGCTCTCCAGAAGATCTTCACCGACCGGGTGGGTCCGGCCGGTCCATCCCTGGTCCCACCTCGGCGTTCGCCAGCCGAGGGACCCCCGTGGACCACCCCGACCGACGCTCTCCGCGGAGGTCCGGGACGTCCCGGTGCCGGGGCCACGGGCCCACCTCAGGGGAGGGTGGGACGGCCACGGACGGCACGGCGACCGGGCCGGCGGGTCCGGGTCGAGCCCGAGGCACCCTCATCAACCCCGAAACCAGACATTAGCTCATAAAAGCACAGCGCCGGGTCGGAAGCATGATAATCGCTCCAGACCCGGCGCAGAGAGCCGGTGGACCAGCACACGTCAGCGGCCGGGCCCCTTGGCGTGGAACTCGTCGACGATCTCCTGGGGGATCCGTCCACGGTCCGAGATGTCCCGGCCTTCCTTCTTGGCCCAGGCCCGGATCGCCTTGTTCTGCTCCCGGTCGGCAGCGGCGCCACCGCGCCCACGCGCGGCCCGCCCACCGACGACCACACCGCCGCGACCGACCTTCGAACCAGCCGCCACGTACGGGCTGAAAAGGTCCCGCAATTTGCCGGCGTTCTTGTTCGACAGGTCGATCTCGTACTGAACGCCGTCGAGCGAGAACTTGACGGTCTCGTCCGCGTCGCCGCCGTCAAGGTCATCGACAAGCTTGTGAATGATCTGCTTGGCCACGTGCCGTAATCCTCTCGAGCAGGGTGTTCCGCAAACAAGAGCACAATAGCCCGTAACGCGCTCGTTGCGTCAATAGGACCCGGAAATTACTCAACCGACTTACGCGACTACTCCGCGCGGATCAAGGGGAACAGGATGGTTTCCCGAATTCCGAGGCCGGTGAGGGTCATCAGCAGCCGGTCGATTCCCATTCCGACGCCCCCGGTCGGCGGCATTCCATACTCCAGAGCGCGCAGGAAGTCCTCGTCCAGGCGCATTGCCTCATCGTCACCCTTGGCTCCCAGTTGCGCCTGGGCGATCAGCCGGGCTCGCTGCACGACCGGATCCACCAGTTCCGAGTAGCCGGTGCCAAGTTCGAATCCGAGGACGTACAGGTCCCATTTCTCGGTGAGTCCGGGCTGCTCACGGTGGGCACGGACGAGCGGGCTCGTCTCCTCCGGGTAGTCCCGGACGAACGTCGGTTCGCGCAGACCGGGAACCACCAACTCCTCGAACAGCTCCTCGGCGAGCTTGCCCGGCCCCCACTTCGGGTCAACTCCGAGGCCGACCTTTTCCGCGTACCGCACAAGCTGCGCCCGTTCGGTGGAGACCGTCACCTCCTCGCCGAGCGCCTCTGAAATCGAACCGAAGAGGGTCGTCGTACGCCACTGGCCGCTCAGGTCCAACTCGGTGCCGTCGGCGTGCGTGACGACATGTGAGCCGCCCACCGCGTACGCCGCCTCCTGCACCAGTTCCCGGGTGAGCTTGGCCATAGTGTCGTAGTCGCCGTATGCCTCGTACATCTCCAGCATCGCGAACTCCGGGGAGTGCGACGAGTCGATCCCCTCATTACGGAAGTTACGGTTGATCTCGAAGACCCGGTCGATCCCGCCAACGACGGCGCGCTTCAGATAAAGCTCGGGGGCGATTCGCAGGTACAGATCGGTATCGAGCGCATTGCTGTGCGTAACGAATGGCCGGGCGGTGGCACCGCCGTGCAGCAACTGCAGCATCGGGGTCTCGACCTCGACGAAACTGCGGGTATGCAGGGAATCGCGCAGGCTCCGGACCGCGGCGGCCCTGGTCCGTACGGTCTCCCGGGCCTGGGGCCGGACGATCAGGTCGACGTAGCGCTGCCGGACCCGCGCCTCCTCGCTCAGCGGCTTGTGTGCCACCGGCAACGGCCGCAGTGCCTTCGCGGTAATTGTCCAGGACTCCGCCAGCACGGACAACTCACCACGCCGGCTGGTGATCACCTCACCGGTCACGCCGATGTGGTCGCCGAGGTCCACCTGGCGCTTCCACTCGTCCAGCCGCTCGGCACCGACCCGGTCCAACGAGATCATCGCCTGAAGCTCGGTGCCATCACCATCACGGAGAGTGGCGAAGCAGAGCTTGCCGCTGTTCCGTACGAAGATCACCCGCCCGGTCACCGCGACGGTGTCGCCGGACTGGCTGTCGGTGGCGAGTTCGGCGTATCGGGCCCGCACCTCGGCCAGCGTCGCGGTCCGCGGATAACCCACGGGGTACGGCTCGACGCCGTCGGCGAGCAGACGGTCCCGCTTCTCCCGCCGTACCCGCATCTGCTCCGGAAGGTCGTCCACGGGGTCGGCGGGGGCGGGGATGTGCTCGGTCACGGCAGGCTTCCTCAGGACAGTGGGTTCGGCAAAGTTCCCCGAGCCTACTCAAGTGCCTGATGACCGGTCAGCGGATAACCGGGGGCCAGCCCCTGGCTAGCATGATCGGCATGGCCGATCTCGAACAGGCACTCTCGTTCGGAAGTGCCGCCGCAACCTATGACCAGTTTCGTCCGAGTTATCCCGTGGCCGCGCTCACCTGGGCCGTTGACGCGGACACCCCGAGCGATCTGGTCGACCTCGCCGCCGGCACCGGCATCCTGACCCGGCAACTGCTCGGACTCGGACACCGGGTCGTACCCGTCGAACCCGACCCGGGCATGCGGGCGCAACTGGCCGCCGCCACCCCGGGCACGACGGCGCTGGCCGGCAGCGCGGAGGCGATTCCGCTGCCGGACGGCGGAACGGACATGATCATGTCCGGGCAGGCTTACCACTGGTTCGACCGTGAACGGGCGCATGCCGAGGCGGCCCGGGTGCTGCGGCCCGGTGGTCGCTTCGCGCCGATCTGGAACAGCCGGGACGAGTCGGTGCCGTGGGTGGCCGCGCTCAGCGCCCTGCTGGCCGACTTCGCCGGCAGGTCGAGCGTCGACACCGCCCCGGACCTGACCTCGTTCGGCGACGCCTTCGAACCGCTCGAGCGGGCCGAGTTCCGTCACGACACCACTCACACCGCCGACACGCTGGTCGGCCTGGTCAGCACCCGCTCCTACTACCTGACCGCGTCCCCGACCCGACAGCGGGAACTGGAGACGGCCGTACGCGACCTCACCGCGCACCACCCCGACCTCGCCGGCCGGCCGAGCTTCGACCTGCCGTACCGCACCACCGTCTACCGCGCCCGCCGTCAGGTGTTGCGTTCGTAGACCATGCGGAGGCCGATCAGGGTGATCATCGGCTCGTGATGGGTGATGGTGGCGCACTCCCCGATCACCAGGGAGGCCAGGCCACCGGTCGCGATCACGGCGCGTACCTCGCCCAACTCCTGGGTCATCCGCTCGACGATCCGGTCCACCTGCCCGGCGAACCCGAAATAGAGGCCGGCCTGGAGGCACTCGACCGTGTTCTTGCCGATCACCGAACGAGGGCGGGTCGGCTCGACCTTGCGCAGTTGGGCGGCTCGGGCGGCAAGCGCGTCGAAGGAGATCTCGATGCCGGGCGCGAACGCACCGCCGAGGAACTCCCCCCGGGCGCTGATCACGTCGAAGTTGGTGGTGGTGCCGAAGTCGACGACGATCGACGGGCCGCCGTAGAGGGTGTGCGCGGCGAGGGTGTTCACCACCCGGTCCGAGCCGACCTCCTTGGGGTTGTCGATGGCGAGCTGTACGCCGGTCTTCACCCCCGGCTCCACGATCACGCTCGGTACGTCGGCGTAGTAGCGGGCCAGCATGCTGCGCAACGAACGCAGCGCGGCCGGTACGGTCGAACAGGCGGCCACCCCGGTGATCTCCACCGCGTCACCGGCGAGCAGCCCCCGGAACTTCAGCCCGAGTTCGTCCGCGGTCGAGCGGGCGTCGGTCTTGATCCGCCAGGAGTGGACCAGTTTGTCGCCGTCGAACGTCGCCAGAACGGTGTTGGTGTTGCCGATGTCGATGCAGAGCAGCATTCGTCAGCCCCGGGGGAGATCCGTACCCGCTTACCGGCCGGTGTCCGCCGGCCGGAGGTCTAGTGCGATGTCCAAGATAGGCGACGAGTGGGTGAGCGCCCCAACCGAAAGGTAGTCGACCCCGGTGGCGGCGTACTCGGCCGCGACGTCCAGGGTGAGCCCGCCGGTGGCCTCCAGTTCGGCCCGGTCGCCGACAACCTTCACCACCTCGGCGAGCAGGGTGGCCGTCATGTTGTCGCAGAGCAGGAACTTCGCGCCCGCCTCGACCGCTTCGACCGCCTCCGCCACGGTGGTCACCTCGACCTGGATCGGGACCTCCGGGAACGCCTCCCGCACCCGCCGGTAGGCCGGGCTGATCCCACCGGCCGCCAGCTTGTGGTTGTCCTTGATCATCGCGACGTCGTAGAGGCCCATCCGCTTGTTGGTGCCGCCGCCGGCCCGTACCGCGTACTTCTCCAGCACCCGCAGGCCCGGGGTGGTCTTGCGGGTGTCCAGCACCATCGTCTTGCTGCCGGCGAGGGCGTCCGCCCAGGCCCGCGCGTGGGTGGCCACCCCGGACATCCGGGTGAGCAGGTTCAGCGCGGTCCGCTCGGCGGTGAGCAGGGTCCGGGTCGGCCCGGTGACCGTCGCCAGGACGTCGCCGCGGGCCACCCGGTCGCCGTCGCGGGCGTGCAGTCGGACCTCCACCGTACGGGCGGGGGAAGCCTCGTCGGCCAGTTCGAACACTGCCGCCGCCACGGCCAGCCCGGCCAGCACACCGTCCTCGCGGGCCACCACGTCCACCGTGTCGACCTGCTCGGCCGGCACGGTCGCCACGCTGGTCACGTCGATCCGGTCCGGCCCGAGGTCCTCCTCGAGCGCGGTCTGCACGATCCGGGTCACGTCGACCGGATCGAGCCCGGCCGTCCGCAGGGCGTCCTCGGTTGCGGTCCTCACAGCGCCTCCCACTTCTCCACCAGATCGCCGGCCGGTCCGATCGAACCGGCCAGATGGCCACGCCATTCGTCGCGTACGGTCGGGAAATCCTCCCGCCAGTGGCAGCCCCGGGTCTCCTGTCGGGCGTACGCCGCCCCCACCAGGGCGGACGCCACCGTGATCAGGTTGGTCGCCTCCCAGCTCGCGGTCCGGGGAGTGCCCCGGCTCTGCCCGACCGTGGCCAGTTCGGTCGCGGTCGCTCGCAGCGACTCGGCCGACCGGAGTACGCCGGCACCCCGGCTCATCGCCCGTTGCAGGGCGTTGCGGGTCTCCGGCTCGATCACCCAGCCGACGCCGCCCTGCCAGGCTCCACCGGGTGCCGGCTGCGCCTGCGGCGGCAGGTTCTGGGCGATGTCCTCGGCGATCCGGCGGGCGAAGACCAGCCCTTCCAGCAGCGAGTTGCTGGCCAGCCGGTTCGCGCCGTGCACACCGGTGCAGGCAACCTCGCCGCAGGCGTACAGGCCGGGGATCGAGGTCCGCCCGTGCAGGTCCGTACGGACGCCGCCAGAGGCGTAGTGCGCGGCCGGCGCGACCGGGATCAGGTCGACCGCCGGGTCGATGCCGACCGCCAGGCAGGAGGCGACGATGGTCGGGAAGCGCTGGTTGAGGAACTCCGCGCCGAGGTGCCGGGCGTCCAGGTAGACGTGGTCGGCCCCGGTGGCCAGCATGACCCGGTGGATGCCCTTCGCCACCACGTCCCGTGGCGCGAGTTCGGCCAGTTCGTGCTGGCCGACCATGAAGCGTTTCCCGTCCGCGTCGACCAGGTGCGCGCCCTCGCCGCGCAACGCCTCGGAGACCAGCGGTTGCTGGGCGGCGCCGAGCACACTGGCGGTGTCCGCGGGGCTGATCAGCGCGGTCGGATGGAACTGGACGAATTCCAGGTCGGTGACGGCCGCGCCGGCACGTATCGCCAGCGCCACACCGTCCCCAGTGGAGACGGCGGGATTCGTGGTGGCGGCGAAGACCTGCCCCATGCCGCCGGTGGCGAGTACGACCGCGCGGGCCAGGATGGCGCCGACCCCGTCTTCGCTTCCCTCGCCGAGTACGTGCAGGGTGATGCCGCAGGCGGGGCCGGGGGCGTCGCCCCAGCCCGGCGACCGGAGCAGGTCCAGCACCAGGGCGTGTTCGACCAGTCGGATCCACGGGTCCCGGCCGACCGCCTCGTGCAGGGCGCGCTGCACCTCGGCTCCGGTGGCGTCACCGCCGGCGTGCACGATCCGGTTGGTCCGGTGTCCACCTTCGCGGGTCAGCATCAGCGAGCCGTCGGCGTTCCGGTCGAATTCGGCGCCGATCCGGATCAGCTCCCGCAACCGGGTCGGCCCCTCCTCGACCAGTACCCGCACCGCTTCGGGGTCGCAGAGTCCGACCCCGGCCACTTCGGTGTCGGACGCGTGCGCGGCGGGGGTGTCCAGCGGGTCGAGGACCGCGGCGATCCCGCCCTGGGCCCAGCGGGTGGAGCCGTCGTCGATATTGACCTTGGTTACCACGGTGACGTGCAGGCCGGCCTCCCGCAACTGCAGTGCGGCGGTGAGTCCGGCGATGCCCGACCCGACCACCAGTACGTCGGTGGTCTCCACCCAGCCCGGCGCGGGTGCGGCGAGCAGCGGGGGCAACACCGGCAGATCCAGGGTCGGCAGACGCATCAGCACAGTCAACCCCGCTCGATCCGGGGCCCGACGTCGGGGGGCGGCGAGGGTGATCTGGAACCGATCGCCGGTGCCGCCGGGCAGTCGGCGGGGAGGGAGGTCGGGCGGTCGGCGGGGAGGGAGGTCGCGCGGTCAGCGGGGCAGCGGGAGTCCGGCAAGGCCGACGCCCTTGACCGAACGCGTGACCGTCTTCTCCCCCGAGAGCCGGAGGTAGCAGCGGACGCCCCGGTTGCCGGCCTGCCATTCCGGCTGGGAGGCGGGCAGCACCAGGATGCCGGACCGGTACCGAAGGTTGACGTCATCGGGCGCGCCAACGTACACCGACACCAGTTTCCAGCACTCGTCGTAGAACCGGACCCAGTCGACGTCCCTGGTGGGGTAGGCGATCTCGGGTGCGTTCCACACCCCGACGAACTCGCCGTTGTGCGGCTTGGCGCAGTCGACGGCGGGCATCGCGGCCAGGCGCAGGTTCCCCGACCGTTCGATGGAGTAGCAGGCGAGGCGGACCGGCGTGGCGGATTTCAGCACCCCGCGCACGCTCGCCGTACGGCTCACCACGTCGCCGTTGAACTCGACGTTGGCCACCTCGGCCATGTCGCACCGGTACCACCGCGCACCACCTGTCCAGGCCACCGCGGACGGAAGTGCGACCCCCAACCGGAGACGGCCTCCGCGCCACTCGTCGCCGACGTATTCCCGCGCTTTCCCGTCGCATTCGCCGAAGGCGGCACGAATCTCCGGCGCGTCGTTGGCGGGCGGGGCGGGTCGCTGCGCGGCGGCACCGGCGAAGGTGCCCACGTGTACGGTCTCCGCCCGGTGCCCGGCGGCGCAGTCGACCGCTCCGAACTGGTCGAGCGGTACCGCCTTGCCCAGGTCGGTGTCGTGGCAGGCGCCGAGCGGTGGGGCCCATACCGTGGGCTCGGCCAGCGGCGCCCAGTCGTCGAAGAGGGCCCCGTCGATCCCGGCCGGCTGCCCGCACCCGGTCAGCAACAGACCCGTCAACCCCGTCACGGCCAGTACGCTCCACCAACGACGCATCGCGTCCCTCCCCCGGGGCGACACCAGTATGGACGGCTGAGACATAGGGTAGCCGTCCGACACCGCTGCGTCGCCTCGCCGAAGGGGTGGAGATCACTGCCGATCACGGTTGACCGGTCAGTCAGGTGTGCTCAGCGGGAGCCGGCCACCAGGTCTCCACGAATCAGCTCGTCGGCCATGCCGGGCACCACACCGGCCGGGTCGGCGCCCAGTTCGATCACCCGGTTGTCGGCGTCGACGTGCACCACCCGGGGCTGGTACGTCCGCGCCTCAGCATCCTCGAACTGCCCGTACGCGATGATGATGACCAGGTCGCCGGGGTGCACCAGGTGCGCGGCGGCACCGTTGATGCCGATCACACCGCTGCCCCGCACACCGGGGATGACGTACGTCTCCAGCCGTGCCCCGTTGGTGACGTCCACAATGGCCACCTTCTCGCCCGGCAGCAGATCGGCGGCGTCGAGCAGCTCCTCGTCGATGGTCACCGAGCCGACGTAGTGCAGGTCGGCCTGGGTGACGGTGGCGCGGTGGATCTTCGACTTGAGCATGGAGCGGAACATCAGATCTCTTCCTTTGAACCGGGGGTCCGGGACGGGGGTTCGGTCAACTGGACGGGGACGTTGTCGATCAGGCGCGTGCCGCCGACCCACGCCGCCACCAGCATCCGGGCCGGGCCGGCGAGCGGGTCCGGCTTCAGTTCGGGGTCGGTCAGCACCAGGTAGTCCAGCTTGGCGGCCGTACCGGTGGCCTGGAATGCCTGGTGGGCTGCGGCCAGGGCAGCGGCCGGGCCGGAGCCCCCCACTGCGGCGCCCGCGCCGGCCCGCAGGGCAGCGGAGAGACTGAGCGCGGTCACCCGCTCTTCGCCGGAAAGATACCGGTTACGGCTGGAAAGGGCGAGTCCGTCCGGTTCCCGCACCGTCGGTACCCCGACCACCTCCACCGGCACGTCGAGATCGCGGGCCATCCGCCGTACCAGGGTGAGCTGCTGGTAGTCCTTCTCGCCGAAGAAGGCGAAGTCCGGCCGGACCAGGTGGAGCAACTTGAGCACCACGGTCAGCACGCCGTTGAAGAAGCCCGGCCGGCTGGCACCCTCCAGTTCCGCGCCGAGCGGTCCGGGGTCGACCCGGACCAGCGGCTCCCCCGTCGGGTACATCTCGTCACGCGAGGGCGCGAACACCAGGTCCACCCCGGCCGACCGACAAATCTCCAGGTCAGCCTCGAAGGTGCGCGGATACCGGTCGAAGTCCTCGTTCGGACCGAACTGCAACGGGTTCACGAAGATCGTCGCGACCAGATGATCGGCCCGCTCGCGAGCCGCCCGCAGCAACGCCTCATGGCCGCTGTGCAGCGCACCGAGCGTCATCACCACCGCCACCGTGCCCGGCAACGCGGCCCGCGCCTGCGCCAGCTCGGCCCTGGTACGTACCACCTCGGTCATGCCTGCTCCTCGCTTCCCCACCGGTCGCGACCACTCATCAGACGGCTGCCGTCGCCCATCACACCGACTGCCGTTGCCGGTCGGCCAGCACACCCAGCAACGACACCGCGTCGACCGGTCGGAGCCGACCGGCCGCGATCGCCCGGTCAGCGGTCCGCCGGGCCAGCGCCAGATAGCCGGCGACCGACTCGGGCGCGGTGGCGGCGAGCCGGTCCAGGTGCCGCGCCACGGTGCCCGCGTCACCCCGGGCGACCGGACCGGTCAGAGCCTCGTCACCGAGCCTCAGCGCGTTCTCCAGAGCGGCGCGCAGCAACGGGGCGAGCACCTTCTCCGGTGTCGCCACACCCGCGTCCCGCAGCCGGTCCATCGCCTCGTTGACGAGCGTGACCAGGTGGTTCGCGCCGTGCGCCAGAGCCGCGTGGTAGAGCGGCCGGTCGGTCTCGGCCACCCACTCGGGCACCCCACCGAGATCGGCGACGAGCCGGGCCGCGAAGGCCCGCAGTTCGGCCGGGACGGTCACTCCGTACGAGATGCCGGGCAGCCGCGCCAGATCGTCGGCGGTGCCGGTGAAGGTCATCGCCGGGTGTACGGCGAGCGGCCTGGCCCCGACGGCGGCGGCCGGCGCGAGTACGCCCAGCCCGTGCGCGCCCGAGGTGTGCAGCACCAGCTGGTCGGGGTGGAGTGCCCCGGTCTCGGCCAGTCCGGCCACCACGGCGGCGAGCGCGTCGTCCGGGACCGCGATGATCAGCAGGTCGACACCGGCTCGGGCCACCTCGGCGGCGGGCAGGTGGGTGGCGGCCGGCAGCAGTTCGGCGATCCGGGCCTTGGCCGCCACGGAGACGCCGGAGGCGGCGATCACCCGGTGCCCGGCCCGGGTCAGCGCGGCGCCGAGCACCGCCCCCACCCGCCCCGTGCCGATCACGCCAACTGTGAGCAGTCGGGGGACGAACGGTCCACCGGCTCCACCGGCGGGTACGGCCGCGGCGCCAGAACGGCCAGCCGGCGCGGGCACCCCGACCGGGGTGGCCGCGCGCGGGCGCGACGATGCGCTCATAACATCGATCCAGTCCTCGATAAGTGGTACCGGTCGATCGCAAGTATGCGCCGGTGTTACAGATCCAGGACAAGCATGTGTGAAAACCTTCACCGCCCCCGCAGGAGCACGAATACCCGCTCCGGGGACCATGCACGCACCCGATCCGACGCCGGGCCCATCCATGGTCGACAGGCACCGCCGACAGTGACGGCGGTCACCCTGACAGCGCGGCGGGGATCAGAAGTCGTCGCCTGCCCGCCGACCGTAGGGTCTGTAACGTGACCTGCCCCGAACAGCGGATGAACTGATGTCGATGACCTGGCGGACCGCGATGACAACCGCGCTCTACGGACCCGACGGGTTCTTCGTCGCCGGCAGCGGACCCGCCGCCCACTTCCGGACCAGCGCGCACGTCACCACGGTGCTCGGCACGGCCCTGCTGCGCCTGCTCGACCGGCTCGACGCGGCGCTCGGCCGGCCGGACCGGCTGGACGTGGTGGACGTCGGCGCGGGGCGCGGTGAACTGCTCCGTACCCTGGCCGGGCTCGCCCCGGAGGAACTGGGGCGCCGGCTCCGGCTGACCGCGGTCGAACTCGCCCCCCGCCCCGAATCGCTGCCGGCCACCATCGGGTGGCGGGACACCCTGCCGACCGGCGTGGTCGGGCTGGTCATCGGCACCGAGTGGCTGGACAACGTACCGCTCGACCTGGCCGCCACCGGCCCGGCGGGCTGGCACCAACTGCTGGTCGATCCGGCGACCGGCACCGAGTCGACCGGGGCACCGGTCAGCGGCCCCGACCTCGACTGGCTGACCGAATGGTGGCCACGGCAGCCGGAACAGGCGGGGTCGAGCGCCCTGCCCGGCGCCCGCGCCGAGATCGGCCTGCCCCGGGACATCGCCTGGGCCGGCGCGGTGGGGACGCTCGACCGTGGCCTGGCCCTGACGGTCGACTACGGCCACCTCCGCGCCGACCGGCCGATCGGCGGAACACTGACCGGGTTCCGGGCAGGTCGTCAGGTGCCACCGGTCCCGGACGGTTCCTGCGACCTGACCGCACACGTCGCCATGGACTCGGTGGCGGAAGCCGGGAAAGCGGTCGCGGGTGTGCCGTACACCCTGGTCGGTCAGCGGGCGGCGCTGCGGGCGCTCGGGGCCGACGGTGGCCGACCACCGCTCGCCCTGGCCAGCACCGACCCGGCCGGGTACGTCCGAGCGCTCGCCGCCGCCTCGACGGTCACCGAACTGACCGACCCGGCCGGACTCGGCAGCCACTGGTGGCTGCTGCAACCGGTCGGGCTCGACCCGGCCGGGCTGCTGCCCGAGCCCCGGAACACAGCCCCGCTCAGCGACCCATCAGGGCGTTGACCTCGCCGAAGTCCACCCCACCGGCGAGCGAGTCGTACGTCCCCGTGTCGTACGACTCCTCGGCCACCCGCCGCGCGACCCCGTACGCCGCCTCCGCGACCGACGAACCGAGACTCACCCGCCGGACGCCGAGCTTCGCCAGTTCCGGGATCGGCGGGGCGCCCGGTCCGGCGAGGATGTTGACCGGGGCCGGGATCCTCGCCACCAGTTGGGCGACCAGGTCCGGGTCGACCACTCCCGGTACGAAGATGCCGTCGGCTCCTGCCGCGAGGTAGGCGTCCGCGCGGGCCACGGTCTCCGCCAGCCCGCCCAGGCCGCGCAGGTACGTGTCCACCCGGGCGTTGACGTACAGCGGCACCCCGGCGTCCTCGGCGACGGAGCGGGCGGCTCGCAGCCGCGCACACTGCTCGTCCACGTCGCGCAGTGCCGGCGGCCCGCCGTGCAACGCGTCCTCGATGTTGACGCCGACCGCGCCGACGTCGAGCACCGCGCGTACGGTCTCGCCCACCTCGTCCGGGGTGGTGCCGAACCCGGACTCGATGTCGGCCGTCACCGGCACGGCGACCGCCTCGACGATCCGACGAACCAGGTCGACGGCGAGCGTACGGGCGAGCGTGTCGCCGTCCTGGGCGCCGAGGCTCCAGGCCACGCCGGCGCTGGTCGTGGCGACCGCACGGGCGCCGGCCGCCTCGATGATCCGAGCGCTGGCCACGTCCCAGGCGTTTACCAGGACAATCGGCTCGTCGGAGGTGTGCAGTGCGCGGAAGGTCTCCGCTCGGGTCTGCTGTTCGGTCATGCCCGGTAGTCTCCGGCAGGCCCGGCGGCAGACGTACTGTTTCAGTCCCGGCTAAAACGTCCGCGTCGGTGCCGGCTGGAACGTCCACTTCGATCCCGGCCGCGACGTCCGCCGGTGGGAGGGGTTTTGGTCTCCATCGGTCTGTCGGCCGGCGCCGTCGCCCGGATCCGGATCGCCGTCTCGTGCCTCTGGGAGGTCGCGGCGAGCGTCCGGGTGCTGCGGCACTCCGGTGACCATCCGGTTCACCTGCCCTGGGTACGCGAGGTCCGCCCGCGCTTGGTCGCGGCCGGACTCGTCGGCGACAACAGCCTGCTCTGGCAGCTCATCCCGCCCCCGCCCGGATACCTGCCAGACTTCCTCACCCCGCCGCCCACCGGCCTCACGCCCAACCTCGACACCGAGCTCGCGATGCTGCGAGCCACTCCCGCCGAGGTGGTACGCACCGACCTCGACCTGTACCCCGGACCCCGCACCGAAGCGCTGGCCAGCCTTTACGCCGATCCCGAGGCGGGACTGCGACGGCTCGCCGAGGAACTGGCCGGGTACTGGAGGGTCGCCCTGGCGCCGGACTGGCCCCGGATCCGCACCCTGCTCGACGCCGAGGTGCACCACCGGGCCCGCCGGCTGGCGGAGGACGGCGCCGCCGGGCTCCTCAACGACCTGCACCAGCAGGTACGTTGGGACGAGGACACCCTCTCGATCAGCCAGCGCTACTGCACGGCCGACGACGTACCGGACGGCAGCGGGCTGGTGCTGATCCCCTCGGTTTTTGTGTGGCCCTCCGTACTCAGCAGCACCGCCGGGACCTCGCCCCAGCTCGCCTATCCGGTACGCGGCGTAGCGACACTCTGGGAGGAGACGCCACGGACGCTCGACCGGCTCGGTGCCGTACTCGGGCGAGGGCGGGCACGACTCCTGGTCGAGATGCGGTCACCCACCTCCACCACCGAACTGGCCCGGCGTACCGGCATCTCCCCCGGCGGGGTGTCGCAGCACCTCGCCGCGCTGCGGGCCGCCGGGCTGGTGGTGACGCACCGGCACGGCCGTACCGTGTTCAACGCCCGGACCGCGATCGCCGAGGCGCTGCTCTCCGCCGCCGCCTAGACCGGCCGGCCCAGCGCGCTGGTGACGGCGTGAGCCGACTTCGTCCAGTTCCTCCCACTTGCCCGCGTGCCGAATGGGGACAAAGAGGCAATAGCACAGCATCCTAAGGGGATGCATCAGACGGATCTGGAAACAGCCGAGCCGCCAGTTGCCGACACCGTCGGCCCACTCGTCGGTCGCGCGGCACCCACTCTCGCCGCCACCATCGCCGTGTACGCGCTGGTCGCCGCGGTAGCCCGGCCCCTCACCCTGCCCGCCGCCGGGGTGGTACTCGCACCCGGCCTGGCCCTGGTGTGGTGGGGGGCCCGGCGGGTGCCGCAGCGGTCGATCGTGGCCGGACGGCCCACCGCCGTCGCCTGGTACGGGCTCGGCGGCATCTTCTGCGTCTGGGAGCTGGTCGCCCTCTTCACCGGCAACGACGCCGCGCACCCGACGCTCAGCATCCTGGCCGACCCGTTCCTGGACACCTATCCGGGCCGGGTCGCCGGGTACGTCCTCTGGTTGAGCACCGGCGCCTGGCTGGTGACCCGATGACCGCCCGGAACCTGCTGATCGCCGGCTTCGCCGTCATCTTCGCCGTGATGTTCCTGGTGGACCTTTCCGGTCGACGTCCGGACAGCACGGTCGCCCCGCTCGGAAACGCCCTGATCGCCGCAATGCGTACCGGTACGGGGCGGCTGATCGTACTCGGGACCTGGCTCTGGATGGGTTGGCACTTCCTGGCCAGATGAACCCGGGCCGCCCGACGATCCGACCGGACCGGTCCGCCCTGTTTGCCGTGCTTCGGGGCGGGAAGCCAGCGATTCGTCGGACGCGTCAGTAGCCAGGACGTGGCAAACCTCGTCATCCGAACTCCCTGGGCCGGACGAAACGGCCGATTGCCCCACCGGAGGAAAGATGCCAGTTTTCGTCAAGAAAGTGTTTGCCTGGGGAGGGCTGGCCTTCCTGATCTTCTTCATCGCCTTCCGGCCGGACAGTGCCGCGCACACCTTCAGAACCATCGGGGGCGGCCTGATGCTCATCGCGCAGGGCTTCGGTGACTTCCTCACCAGCCTGATGACCTGACCCCCGCCCGGGGTCAGGCCAGGGCGAGCGCGACAAAGCCGCCCAGGATCAGGAACGGGCCGAACGGCAGGTGCCCGGACCACTGGACCCGCCGGGCGACCAGCAGCACGATGCTGGTCAGCGCGGCAGCCGCGAAGGCCACCATCAGCCCGAATGCCACCATCGGCCAGCCCAGCCAGCCCAGTACGGCGGCACTGCTCAGCACCAGCTTCGCGTCCCCCAACCCGAAGCCGCGCCGACCCAGCAGCAGCGTCGACGCGACGAAGAGCAACGCCACCGCCGTACCGGCGAGCAGCGCGCGCAACCAGGCCCCGGCGCCCGTACCGCCGACGAGTGCGGCGATGCCGAGCAGTGCCAAGGTGCCTGCGGCGGCGGCGTACGTCAGCCGGTCCGGCAGCCGGTGCACCGCCAGGTCGACGAAGAGCAGCGGCACCGCACAGAGCGCCCACCAGGCGAACGCGACCGTCTCCAGCGCCGGCCGCGCGGCCAGCACCAGTACCAACGCCGCCGCGACCAGGGCCAACTCGACCGCCAGGGGTGGAGCGCCGATCCGCCGACGACAGGCGCCGCACCGGGCCAGCGGGGAGAGTGTCCGCAATGGCCCGTCGAGGCCGAACGGCGCACCGCAGGCATCGCAGGCGGCGCGGCGCCCGGTGCCGGGCGGCACGGAGTCGGCGGCCACGAGCCATCGGACCAGGGGGGCGACCGTCACGGCGGCCAGCAACCGCGACGACCAGTTCCTCCCGGTACGTGATTGACTCCCGGGGCTCGCCCGGCGCTCGGTCAGCGACACGATGACCTCCGTACACGGTCGGCGGGACCCCACTGGCCCCGATCGTCGACAACACGTTCCGTAAGTTCATGATCAGCCAAGAGCGATCTTCGATCGACGAACGTCGGCTGCGGTGACTCAACCCTGACCCGCTCCCGCAACCCAGCGGAGGCGGCCGACAACACGCCGGAAGCGCCCCGGGACCGGGGTACGGAAACGGCCAGATCGCCGCCATACGCCGTATAACGCAGTGCATCCGAACGTGCATCAGCACGCGCAGAAGCGCGACCCGCCCGGCCAGGGAACCACTGATCGAGTCGATACACATCGACCATCATCAAAGAACCTCAATGGATATTGGATCGAGAGATGGTAACCGTACGTGTTCCCCGCAATTGCCTCTGTTGCATCGTCGGCGGTCAGCCTATGCTCGCCCCTTGGGTGACGCACAACCGTCGGGCAACAACGGGTCAACCCACCGATCCGGCAGTGAAATACAAAAAGGACAAGATCGGCACAGATCCATACAAGTAAATGTACGTACGGTGGCGGCAGGCTCGAGCACGAGCCACGTACGCCCGCCGTAACGTGCCCGCACCACCGGCACGACCCTCTTCACCAGCCCAGACCGGGTGGTTCCAGCACCCCGGCGTTCCGACGGCGAGCGACGGAAAGAGAGGAAAAACCGTTGCGCGCAAAGCGATTGGGCAGCCTCCCCGCCGTCCTCGTCGCGATCGCGATGGTCGCCTTGGGCGCCGGCTGCGCGAAGGACCAGGAGTCCGGCATACCGGCGTCACTCGACGCAACTCCCGCCGCCACAGCCCCGCTCGGCCCGGAGCAGGCAGCGGCGTCGAAGGCCGCGCTGGCCGCCTATGCCGGCTATATCGACGCCTCGCTCGAGGCCGAAAAATCGTCGAATCCACTCCATCCGGCGCTCAAGAAGTATCTGGGCGATCCACTGCTGACCCAGGTTCGGCTCGCCATTCGTGACGCGAAGGAGCACGGCGCGATGCGTACCGGCACGCTCATCTCCGATCCCCAGGTGACCGACGTCCGGCTGGACGCCGTCCCGGCCACCGCCTCGATCCAGGACTGCCTGGACGGCACCGGCTACCGGCTGGTCTACATCAAGGACAAGTCGGTGGTCCCGGGCTCCGCCAGTGGCCGCTACCTCGCGACCGCGACCGCCACCCGCTACCCGGACGGCCGCTGGCTGATCAGCGCCGGCAGCGCACACCGGGACCAGCCGTGCTGAGCCGGCGCACCGGCCCAGGCCGGCGACTGCTCACCGTCGGCGCGGTCGCGACCCTGACGCTGGCCCTGGGACTCACCGGTTCGGCGTCCGCCGATCCCGGCGCGGTCTGCCCACCCACCCAGACCAACTGCTACGTCTGGGACGGCGACGACGGCAACCCGGGTGGGGGGGACGACGATCCCGGCAGCGGCGGCGACGGCGGCACTGCCCGCAAGTGCACCCGCAACGGCCAGCCGATGCGCTGTTACGACGAACTGCTCGGCTGGTTCAGCCAGGCGGACGGCTGCTACTACAAGCTCCAGGAACCCCAGCCCGACGGCGTACCGGAGGGCATGAAGTCGTACCTGCAGAGCTGCGGCGACGGCGGTGTCGGTGGCCAGGTGCCGATCGACCTGGCCGAACCCCCGCCCGGCTTCGGCGACGCCCCGGACCCGGCCGACCTCGCCGCCCAGGCCCTGGCCGAAATCCGCCTCCTGCCCGTGGAGGTCGGCGTCGCACCCAAGCCCGGGGATAAGCCCGGCCTGGTCGGACTGCCGATCTGGCTCTGGGTTCAGGACCACGGGCTCAATTACTGGGGGCCGATCCCGAACTCCGCCTCGGACCGAGGCGTAACGGTCACCATCAGCGCCGAGGTCGAAAAGATCGTCTGGAAGATGGGCAACGGCGCACAGATCACCTGCGCCGGGCGGGGAGAGACCGGGTGGGGAAGAGAGTTCAACCCGGACACCGACGCGAACACGGAACCGCCGTGCGGATACAGGTCCGGATATCCGAAGCCCACCGAGCCGGGCAAGCCCTACAAGATCAGCGCCGTCACCCACTGGAAGGTGACCTGGAGCGGCGGTGGTGAGAGCGGCGTCATCACCACCACCCGGGGCAGCGACGAGGCAGCAATCGAGATCGACGAACTTCAGGTGGTGACCCGGTGACCGTCGCACCCGCCCGCAACGTCCCTGGACCGGTCGACGCGCCGGTGGCCCCGCCGAAGGTGGTCCGCCAACGCCGCATCCGCCCCGGTCTGCTCGGCCTGGCGGTGCTGCTGGTCGCACTCGGCGGACTCGGCTCCGCCTTCGCGATCACCTCGGTACGCGCCACCGGCAGCTACCTGGCGGTCGCCCGGCCGGTCGCCGTCGGCAGCCTGCTCACCGCCGACGACGTCACCCGGGTCGAGGTGGCCGGCGGTCAGGGCCTGGCTCCGATCGCGGCGAACCGGCTCCGGGAGGTGATCGGCAAGCGCGCCGCCGTGACGCTCACCCCCGGCACGCTGCTCACCGCGAACCAGCTCACCGACAAGCCGATGCTCGGCCCCGGCCAGCAACAGGTCGCGATCAGCCAGCGGATCGGCGCGGTCCCGGCGAAGAAGCTCCGCCCCGGCGACAAACTGCTGCTGATCGGGCTGCCGGACAAGAGCAAGAGCGAGGCCGACGCGGCGACCACCCGGTTCGAGACCACGGTGATCGACACCTCCGTACCGGACAGCAACACCGTGGTCCTCTACCTGGCACTCGCGGTCCGCGACGTACCGGCGGTGGTGGCCCTGAACGCCAGCAACCGGATCGCCGTCGTACTCACCTCGGCGGCCTGAACATGGCCGTGGTCGCCTTCGTCTCCGCCAAGGGCTCCCCCGGAGTCACCACCGCCGCCCTCGCCTGCACCCTCTCCTGGCACCGACGGGTGATCCTCGCCGAGTGCGACCCGGCCGGCGGTTCGGTGCTCGCCGGCTACCTCGGCGGCGCCCTCGGCGGGCCACGCGGCATCGGTGAACTGGCCGTCGGCGAACTGCGCGACGGCAACCTGGAGACGTCGTTCTGGTCCCAACTGGTCGACCTGGACGCACCCAAGCGGGAACGACTGCTGCTGCCCGGGGTGGTCGACCCGGCCCAGGCCGGCAGTGTCACCCCGCTCTGGCAACGCTTCGCCGACTTCTTCAACGAGCTGGAACGCGGCCAGCCGGCGTACGACGTGCTCGTCGACTGTGGACGGTTGCAGGTGGTCGCACCCCCGTGGCCGATCCTGCGGGCAGCCGCGATCGTGCTGGTCGTCACCGGCGCCCACCTCTCCGATGTCTCCAGCGCCCGCTCCACCGTCAAGGCGATCGAACGGGACTTCGCCGAGCACCGGGTGCCGCCCGGCTCGCTGCGGCTCCTGCTGGTCGGCAACGGCCACAGCCGGGGCGAGGTGAGCAAGGCACTGGGCCTGCCGGTGATCGCCCACCTGCCGCACGACCCGCGTACCGCCGAGGTGCTCAGCCACGGCGGCACCGTACGGGCGAAACGGCCGCTGATGAACGCGGCCGGCGCCCTGGAGGTGCCGATCCGCACCCTGCTGGACCGTCGCCGGGCCCGACTCACCTGGCCGATGACCGTCCAGGAGGTCCCGCATGCGGTTTGAGCCGGTCTCCCACGACCCCCGGCAACGGGACAACGGCGTCACCTCGACGGTGCCGCCGATCCCGGCGAACGGTCGGCACCAGCGCCCGCCGGCTTCCCCACCGAACGGCAACGGCACCCCGGTCAACGGCAACGGCGTCCCGGTCCACCAGACCCCGGCGTACCCGGTCGTGGGCCTCGGCGTGCCACCCACCGCGCCCCCGGCGACCCCACCGCCGACCCACCGGCCACGGATCGACTTCGCGGTCGTCCGCGAACTCCGGCGCGAGCTCAGCGAACGACTCACCCTCTGGCAGCGCGGTCGGGAATTCACCACCGCCGAGGAGGACACCGAGCGGGCCCGGCTCGCGGTCGCCGTGGTCGGCGAGTACGCCGACGGCGCCCGCCGGGCCGGCACGCCGATGCACGCCAGCGAGGAACGCGCCCTGCTCGACCAGGTCACCGCCGAACTGGTCGGGTTGGGGCGGTTACAGACCCTGCTGGTCGACCAGACCATCGAAGAGGTGCACATCCTCGGCTGCGACCTGGTCCGGATCACCCGGCACGGTGGCGGTGTCGACTGGGCCGACCCGATCGCGGACAGCGACGAGGAACTGGTGGAGATCCTCCAGGCGGCTGCCCGGCGGGCCGGCTCCACCGAGCGGTCGCTCTCCACCTCGAAGCCGACGCTCGACCTCCAGTTGCCCGACGGCAGCCGGCTCGCCGCGGTCTACCTGGTCAGCCACCGCCCGTACGCGGTGATCCGGAAGCACAACACGCTGAACGTGAGCCTCGACGAGATCGCCGGTGAACGGGGCGACCTGGACGAGATGATCGACCTGCTGATCCGCGACTTCCTCCGGGCGGCGATGGCGGCCGGTCTGAACATCATGGTGGCCGGGCTGGCCGGGGCCGGGAAGACCACCGTGATCCGGGCGCTGATGGACGAGATCCCGGCGGACGAGCCGTACGTGGTGCTGGAGGAGAGCCGGGAACTGCTCCCCACCCGACGCGGTATCAGACACCGCGCGGTGATGAGCTTCGAGTCCCGGGAGGGACACGGCGAACGCGGGCTCGACGGGCGCCCGGCCGGTGAGGTGACCATCGCCGACCTGATCCCGGTGTCGCTGCGGATGGGCGTACTCCGGATCATCGTCGGCGAGGTCCGTTCCCGCGAGATCGTGCCGATGTTGCAGGCGATGACGACCAGCCGTGGCTCGATGTGCACCATCCACGCCCGTACCCCGGCCGGTGTGAGCGAACGGATCATCGAGCTGGCGCTCTCGCACGGCCGGGAGATGACCGTCGACCAGGCCCGCCGGATGGCCGGCAACGCGCTCGACCTGATTGTCTACGTCACCGTCGAGGACGAGACCGCGATCGGAGGGCGCAAGCACCGGTTCGTCTCGCACATCGAGGAGGTCATCGGTGCCGGGGAGAGCGGTCGGATCACCACCACCACGATCTTCGGCCCCGGGCCGGACGGCCGGGCCGTCCCGAAGCACCTGCCGGAGCGGATCCGCGACCAACTGCTCCGGATCGGGTACGACGCCCGGCTGCTGAGCCGCTACATCGAGGCCGGCCAGGGTGCCTGGCGCCGGCCACGCCGCAGCCAACTGAGGCGGCGCGGATGAGCGGGGTGGTCCGGATGAGCGGGGTGGTCCGGTGATGCCACTGGGCAACGTCGAGCTGATCGCGGTGCTCGCCGGAGCGGCCTGTGTGGCCGGTCTGATCCTGCTGGTCGTGGCGCTGATCGGCACCACCCGGCCGGCGCGGTCGCCCGGGAGCGACTCGAACGCCTGGCTACAGCGGATCTGGCGGGGCAGCGGCACCACCCGGTCGGAGCAGCTCCGGCACCAGGCGTTCCTGGGTGCCGCAGTGCTGCTCGGCGCCCTCTCCTTCCTGCTCACCGGGTTGCCGGTGGCCGGCTTGCTGATCACGGTGGCGGTGCTGGGCACCCCGTGGCTCTTCGCCGCCGGTAAGGCCGAACAGCGGGCGATCGCCCGGATCGAGGCGGTCGGCGAATGGACCCGGCGTCTCAAGGACATGTCCGGCACCGGGCAGGGGCTGCAGCAGGCCATCATCGGCACGGTCTCCACCACCCCGGTCGAGATCGAGGAGGAGGTACGGCTGCTCGCCGCCCGACTCCAGGCCGGCTGGATGGCGAGGCCGGCGCTGCTCGGGTTCGCCGACGACATCGCCGACCCGGTCTGCGACCAGGTGGTGGCCGCGCTGATCCTGCATTTGACCGATCGCGGTGAGCGGCTCGGCGACGTACTCGGCTCGATCGCCTCGGCGGCGGCGGCCGAGGTGGCCACCCGGCGCGAGGTGGAGGCGAAACGTACCCAGCCCCGGTTCGCGGTCCGCTTCCTGACCGGCATGACCCTGCTGGTCCTCGGCTACGGGTTGGTGAACCCGGACTACATGCGCCCGTACGGCAGCCCGTCCGGCCAACTCGTGATGGTCGTGCTGGGGAGCGCCTTCATCGCCCTGCTGGCCTGGGTACGGGCGATGAGCCAGCCGCCGCGCCCGGCCCGCTTCCTCGCCGCCCCGACACCGGACGAGGTGCTCGCGTGATCCTCAACTGGCAGCTCACCATCGGGGTGCTCGGCGGTTCGGCGGCCGGCCTGGGTGTCTTCCTGCTGCTCCGGGAGGCACTACCGGCGACTCCCGCGCTCGGGCCGGCGCTGCGGAGGCTGCACCAGCCCGCCGCACCCGTACGGACCACCTCCACGTCCGGGGACCTGGAGTGGATCAGCGGGGTCACCCGGTGGCTCCGCCCGCCCACCCGCGAGTTGGCCCTGATCGGTCAGACGTCGGAGCAGTACGCCCTCTCGGTGGTGGTCAGCGGCCTGATCGGACTGGCACTGCCGGTGGTCACGGTGGCGGCCCTGTTCATGGCCGGCGTACGGCTGCCGATCGTCGTACCCACGGTGGCCGGTCTGCTGCTCGGTGCGCTCGCGGCGTACATGGCGCACCGCAGTGTGCTGACCAAGGCCGAGAAGGCCAGCGGGGAGTTCCGGCAGGCGGTCTGCGCCTATCTGGACCTGGTGGCTCTGCAACTCTCGGCGGCGCACGGACCGGTGCAGGCACTCGAACGTGCGGCGGCCGTCTGTGACGGCTGGGTGTTCGAACGCATCCGCGAGGCGCTCCGGATGGCGCAGTTGCAGATGCACTCGCCCTGGGACGAGTTGCGGGACCTGGCCGAGAAGATCGGCGTCGCCGAACTCGGCGACGTGGGGGCGATCATGCAGTCCTCCGGGACCGATGGCGCCCAGGTACACGACACGTTACGTGGTCGCGCTGATTCGCTGCGCGACCAGATCCGTACCGACAGCCTGGCCAAGGCCGAGGCGGTCACCAGTCGACTGGACATTCCCGGCGCGCTGCTGGTGTTCGTCCTGATCGGCTTCATCCTCTACCCGTTCATCGCCCGAATCTGACCCCCGACCCCCGATCGAGCTCAATCCACCAGGAAAGAGGAGTCCGTAATGAGGCCCGTCCTCTATCTGTCCACCGCCATCGCGCTGCGCTGGGCGGAGATGCGCGATGTCAAGGAGCGGGATCGTGGCGACAGCCCGGTTCCGACCGCCGTGATCATCCTGGGCATGGTGGTCATCGCCATGGCCGTGACCACCTTCATCTTCACCATGACCAATGCGTGGCTGGACGACATCCCGGACCCGGCCGACCCCGTCGGTGGGAACCCGCCGGTCGTCGGCCCCTGACCCGATGCGCGCTGTTCCGGCGATCCTCCGGTTCCGGACCACTCGGGTGGTCCGGAACCGGAGCGTGTCCGGGAACGGGGACCGGGGTGCGTCGCCGGTGGAACTGGCCGTCGTCCTCCCCGCGATCTTCGTACTGATCTTCGTGTCGCTCCAGGCGGCGATCTGGTACATGGCCCGCTCGACCGCCCTGAACGCCGCCCAGGAGGCGGTGAACGCGCAACGGACCTTTGAGGCCGGTGACGGCGTCGGCGAAACCCGGGCCCAGGTGTTCCTGGACCGGGCCGGTGACTGGTTGCTCGACGCGGAGGTCGAGGTCACCCCGGTCGGTGCCGGCGACACGGAGGTGAGCGCGACCGTGACGGGGCAGGCCATCCGCGTGGTGCCGTTGATACCGCTCCCCCCGATCAGCGAGACCGCGCACGGCACGGTGGAACGGTGGACGGACGTGGTCCCATGAGTTGGCTCGCCCGGCGACGCGACAGCCGGGGCTCCGTCTCGGTGGAAACAGCCGTGGTGGCACCCGCCTTCATCGGCCTGCTCCTGCTCGCCGCCATGGCCGGTCGGACCGCCCTGGCGGACGAGGCGGTCGGGGCGGCGGCACACGACGCCGCCCGCGCCGCGTCCATCGCCCGCTCCCCCGACGAGGCACGGCAGGGTGCGGCGGCAGCCGTGACAGCACAGCTGGCCTGGTCGGACCTCACCTGCTCGTCGATCACCATCGCCCTGGACGGCATCGTCGGCAACAACGAGACCTCACTCGACGAGGCGTTCGACCAGCTGCTCGGGTCGGACGTGTCGGTCCGGGCAACGGTCAGCTGCCTGGTGGTCTACGAGGACCTGAGCATGCCCGCACTGGACATGATCGCGAGCGACTGGCGCGAGTCGACCTTCGTCTCCCCGCTCGACCGCTACCGCAGCCGGAGCGGAGGTGACACGTGACGACCGGGGCAGCGGAGAGGGACGCCGGCCGGGTCACCACCTTCCTGGCGGTGGCGGCGACCGGACTGATCGCGGTCATCGGCCTCTCCCTGGACGGCGCCGGGCAGCTACGCAGCATGCAACGGGCGGACAATCTGGCGGCCGAGGCGGCCCGCGTCGGCGGCCAGCAGATCAACCGTGGCACCGCCATCGGCGGCGGCGGCATCGTCGTGGACGAAGGTGACGCGGAGGCCGCGATCGCGGCCTACATCGAGGACGTCGACGACGCCGACCTGGTCGAGGTCACCTTCGACACGGTCGTCGGCGGTCAGGACCTCACCGTCGTCGTCGACGTCCAGTACAACCGGATCATGCTCGGCCTGTTCGGACTCGGCAACACCGTCACCGTACGCGGCACTGCCACCGCTCTGCTCCGTACGGATCCGTAGCTAGGGAGGCGACGTCATGCCCGCAGCGCGCGTATCGGCGGCCCGGCGTACCGGGCAGATCCTCACCGGTCTCTGCTCGCTCCTCGTACTGGTCGGACTGGTGGTTGGCGCGCCGATCGCGCTGCTCGCCGTCGCCGGCAACCCGCTGCCGGACCATGTGCCGACACTCGCCGAGATCGGCGACACCCTCACCAGCCGCGACGACGGGCAACTCTTCCTGCGCGCGCTGGCGATCGTCGGCTGGTTGGGCTGGGCGACGTTCGCGCTCTCCGTACTCGTGGAACTGCCCGCCCGGATCCTGCGCCGGCCGGCGATCCGACTGCCCGGTCTGCGCCGGCAGCAACGGGCGGTGGCGGCCCTGGTCGGCGCGGCCGCCCTGATCCTGGTGACGAGTCCGGCGGCGACCGCGGCCACGTCGGTGGCGGCCGGCGCCGTCGCCGCCGCGCCCTACGCGCCGGTCACCGCCACGACCGCCGGGTACGCGCCGGCAGCGCTCGCCGCCGGGCCGTCGACGACCGAGTACGCCCCGAGCGCCTGGGCGGCGGCACCGTACGGGCGGACCGGCGCGGCGCCACTCGCCCAGCCGGTCACCGGCGTCGGCGCCGCACCCCGTGCGCTCGCCGCGCCGAGCACCCCCGCCGACGAACCGGCCCCGGTGTACCGGGTGGAGGAGGGCGACTACCTGGGCACGATCGCCGACCGCTACCTCGGTGACTTCAACCGGTTCCGGGACCTGGCCCAGGCCAACGAGATCCGCAACCCGGACCGGATCAAACCGGGTCAGCTGCTGCACCTGCCGGCGGACGCCGAGGACCGGGGCGTACGCGAGCACGCCACCGGCCTGGTCGCGACCCCACCGGCGGCGAAGCCGGTCGAGCCGCCCACCAACGGCTGGCCGACGCCGGAGAAGCCGGCGCCGGCGCCGAGTCAGGAACAGCCTCGCCAGCAACCGGCCGAGGTCACCACGTACGCGGTCGGCGCCTCCCGGGCGAGCGTGGTGAACAGCGTCAACCGGCCGTTGGCGGTGTCGGCGGTGATCGCGGTGGCGAGCATCGTCGGGGCCCAGATCGGCGCCGTGCTCGGGTTGCGGCGCCGCCCGGCGACCAGCACCGCCAGCGGCGTCAGTGACGGCGGCCGACACCGCCGGGACTGAGCCCGGCGACAGGGTCCGGCGTGTGCCCGGTCAGGGCATCCGGATCTCCAGCACCCCGCCCATCACCCGGGTGGGCAGGGTCTGCTGGTCGGTGGCGCTCGGGCCGTGCACCACCTCGCCGTTGTCCAGTCGGAACGTGCTGCCGTGCCACGGGCAGACCACACAGACCAACCCGTCGACCTTCATCACGTCGCCCTCGCCGAGCGGCCCGCCCTGGTGTGCGCAGTGTTCGAGCATCGCGGTGACCCGGTCGCCGTTCCGGTAGATCAGCACCGGAACCTCGTTGACCTTCCGGGTCACCAGGCTCGCCTCGGGCAGGGCGCCGAGGTCGGCGACCGGATGCCAGCCCTCGTCGAGGCGGTGCAGTTCGGGGACGGCCTGGTTGACCCCGGCACCCATCTTGTACGCGAGGTGCGCACCGAGGAAGGCGCCGCCGCTCGCCGCGGAGAGGCCGGACCAGCCGAGGATCCGGCCGATGCCGTGCCTGCCGCGCAGCCGGGTGCCGAGTGAGGCCCCGTAGAGCGCCAGTCCGATCCCGTTCGCGATCGCGTGGACGAGTCCGACCCGCCGTTGCGACTGGGACAGTGACGCCCAGTCGTTCCATCCGGCGATCACCGCCGGCACGGCGCCGAACGTGCCGACCGCGACCAGCAGGGTCGAGGCTCGACGCTGGCCGGGCAGCAGGTCGAGGATCGCGCTGGCGGACCAGGCGCCGATCGGCACCTGGACCAGCGCCGGGTGCAGTGGATGTCCGAGCCAGACCCCGTGCAGCAGGTCCCGCATCCAGCGACGGGGCAGCGCGGACCAGATGCCACGCTGGATCTGGTCCCCTACCCGGTCCAGCTGCTTCGCCTGTTCGAGTTTTGTCAGCACCGCTCGCATCGGCGAGGGATTCCCGGATCGGCACGGAGCAAACCGGCCTGATCCGGACCTCGTGGCGCGGCAGAACAGGCATGACGGGACGGCGGGCGGGTAGAGACGGGGATGCGGATCGCCATCACCGGAGCCACCGGCAACGTCGGAACCGCGCTGCTGCGCCGGCTGACCGACGAACCGGACATCGAGCTGATCGGGATCGCCCGACGGCCACCGCCGCCCGACGCCGGCCACCCGTACGACCGGGTGCGGTGGCACGCCCTGGATCTCGGTGAGCCCGACAACGTGCCCCGGTTGACCGAGGTGCTGCGCGGCGTCGACGCGGTGGTCCACCTGGCCTGGCAAATCCAGCCCAGTCACCGCCGGGCACTGTTGCGGCGTACCAATCTGACCGGTACCCGGCACCTGCTGCACGCGATCGACGAGGCCGGGGTGACGACCATGGCGTACGCCTCGTCGATCGGCGCGTACGCCCGGGGCCCGAAGGATCGCCGGGTCTCGGAGAGCTGGCCGGCGACCGGGGTCGGTGGTTCGGGTTACAGCACCGACAAGGCGGCGGTGGAGGCGCTGCTCGACGGGGTCGAACACGACCACCCCGAGCTGCGGTTGATCCGGATGCGGCAGGCGCTGGTCTTCCAACGGGACGCGGGTGCCCAGATCCGCCGCTACTTCATCGGTCGTGTGCTGCCGGTCTCCTGGCTGCGCTCGGGACGGCTGCCGGTGGTACCGAGGAACAAGCGCCTACGCGCACAGGTGGTGCACGCCGAGGACCTCGCCGAGGCGTACCGGTTGGCCCTGCGTGGTGACGCGTCGGGTGCCTTCAACATCGCCGCGGAGCCGGTGCTCGACGGACCGGTACTCGCCGAGAACCTGGGCGGTCGGGCGATTCCGATGCCGATCTTCCTGCTCCGGATGCTGGCCAAGGCGGCGTGGCGGCTGCGGCTGCTTCCCACCGAACCCGGTTGGATCGACCTCACCGCCGGCGTGCCTCTGGTGGACTCTTCCCGGGCCCAGCAGGAGTTGGGTTGGCGCCCCCGGCACGACGCGCGGGAGGCGGTACGCGACCTGTTCGGCGGGATCGCGGTCGGCGCCGGCACCGGAAGTACGGCGTTGCGGCCGGAGCCCCGGGCGAGGGCACAGGGGCTCAACCGCCGCCCGTCACCCGGCTAGGAGCACGCTGGTGCCCGGCCGGAAGCGCCACGGGTGGCCGGCGCCCGACGGCCCGGGCAGCACCGCTCAGCCCAGGTCCTTCTCGTCGTCGGCGACCGGACCACCGAGTTCGCCGGTCCCGTACGGGTCGAGCACCTGACGTACGCGCCGCCCCCAACGCTCGTGCGCGGCCTGGCGGCTGATTCCGGCGGCGCGGGCGATCAGCTCCCAGGTCACGCCCCAGCGGCGGAGCCCGATCAGGCTGCCGGTCGGGTCGATGCCGGTCTTCAGCTCGATCCGGAATCGGAGGAGCTGGGCGGCCACCTCCCGTTGGGCGCCGACCGGACTGTCCTGTTCGGCCTGCCACTGGGCGGAGCCCGGCACCGGCCGGCCGCCGAGCAGCAGGTCCGCCTGCTGACTGGCCTCGTTCGCCGCCGCGTGCTCGGCGGCGCGGGCGGCCGGGGTCACGTCCACGGTCAGCGCCGTACTCATCAACTGATCCACTACGTCAAGCTATCCCTGACGAGGCTGCCTGTCCACCATTTTGGAGCGCCCATCCGGCCCCCGCCGCCGACCAGCGCCGGGGCTCAGCCGAGCTGCCACTTCTGATTGGCCTGGCCCGAGCAGTCCCAGATCTGCAGCCGGACGCCGTTGCCGTCCTGCCCGTCGATCACGTCGACACACCTGTCCGCCTGTACGTTGACCAGGTCCTCCGCCCTGTTCAGGGTGAACTTCTGCGACGCGTTGCCGTTGCAGGTGGCGAGGATGACCGCCGTCCCGTTGCTCGTCGAGCGTCCGGCCACGTCGAGGCACTTCCCCAGTGAACGGACCGTACCGTCGCTCGGGAAGGTGAAATGCTGGCCCGCCACATGCGCGCAGCTCCACATCTGCAACCGGACGCCCGAGGTGGCGATGCTGTCCGGGATGTCGATGCACCGCCCGTTGCCCTTGTTGACGATCGCGTCCCCGACCACCGCCGGAGGCTGCTGCTTCGTCGGAGACGGAGGAGCAGGCGGAGGAGCAGCCGGCGGCGCCGGGGTACCTCCCTGCTGTCCGGTGTTTCCCGAATTCGGCGTGGGCGCACCCCCGGGCGGTGGGAGCTGCTGTCCCGCGCTCGGTTGACCTGGCGTCGACTGACCGGGAGCCGGCTGCCCCGGCGCCGACGAGTTCGGCGACGAGGTGACCTGGAAGCCCCCGAGTACCAGCGAAAGGGCATCCTGGCTGCTGGACCAGACGTCGTCCGGGGTGGTCCAGCCGATCGCGTACGCCTGACCGTTGGCGGCGACGAACGTCCGGCTGACCGCGTGCATCCGTACGCCACCCTTCGGGGTGTACGTCCACTCCCACTCGGCGGCCCGTAGGTGATAGACCACCGCATCGATCCGCACCTGGCGGTAGCCGGGGTACCGTCCGCTGCCGCGCTCGGACTTCTCCCGCTCCCGCACCTGGACTACCAGGTCCGGCTTGACCTGACGCACCTCTTCGACGGTCAGGATCCGCGAGCCGTCCGGCTCGCGGAACTCGACCCGGTTGCCGTCACGGTGCGACGGCCACCCGTCCGGTACGAGCAGCGAGAAATTCGGGTTGTCCCGGAAGTAGTGCCAGCCGGCCGCGGGCGGCGGAAGGGTTCTCGACACCGCCGCCTCGGCGAGCACGGATTGACTGTCGAGCGGCGCCGGCTCTGTCCCCGACCCCCTGCCACCGCCGAATTGACCGCTCAGCGAGAGGCCAACCACGAGCACAAGCACCAGTACCGCGACGGCGACCGTTCCGATCATCAGCCCTCGTCGCTGCCGTTTCGGCGGCAGGGCGTCAACGCCGGAGGTGCTGCCGCTCGCGGATTCCTTACGCCCTGCCACCACACCGCCCGGCTTGGCAGCGGGCACCGGCACCGAAGGCGTCGCACTGGTAGCCGGACGGGCTCCGGGCGACGTCCCGGTGCCGGCACCGGTCGTGACCTCGGTTCCGGTGCCGATGTTGGCCGGGGTGCCGCTCCCGGGCGCGCTGCCGGCCCCAGCGTCGGCGGCGGTTCCGCTCGCCAGCGCGGTTCCACTCGCCAGCGCGGTGCCGGCGCCAGCGCCGGTCGAGGTCGGCGCGAATTCCGGCACGACCGGCGGGTAGGGCTCCTCGGCCGGTTCGGTCCCCGTGCCCGGGTTGACCTGGACGCCCGGGCCGCCCGCGCGCGGCAGGCCCGCCGGCACCGCCACCCCTGCCGGACTCACCGGCTCGGGCGGGCGGATCGCGTAGGCGGCGGCGGCCTCGTCCAGCAGACGCTCCGCCTCCTCGGCGTCGATCCGCTGCTCAGGGTCGCGCCGTAACAGTCCTTCGAGCAGACCGGCCAGCAGACCGGCGTGCTGGGCCGGCGGCGGAATCTCCGTGGCAAGCGCGACCAGTGTCGCCATCGCCGAAGACCGGTTGTACGGCGTACGCCCCTCCACCGCGGCGTAGAGCGTCGCGCCGAGCGACCAGAGGTCGGCGGCAGGGCCGACGAGACCATCCGTCGCCCGCTCCGGGGCGAGGTACGCGGGCGAGCCGAGCACCATGCCGGTCCGGGTGACGTGTGGGTCACCGGGCACCGTGGCCAGGCCGAAGTCGGTCAGCACCACCCGACCGTCGTCGGCGAGCAGTACGTTGGCCGGCTTGACGTCCCGGTGCAGTACGCCGGCCCGGTGCGCGGCGCGCAACGCGGCCAGCACGCCCTGTCCGATCCGCGCCACAAGGGCCGGCGGCATCGCGCCCTCGGCCTGGAGGACCTGGTGCAGTGAGCGCGACTGCACGAACTCCATCACGATCCACGGGTCGCCACCGGCGTGCACCACGTCGAAGATGCGCACCACGTTGGCCTGGTCGAGACGGGCGACCGCGCGTGCCTCGCGCATCGAGCGCTCGCGCATCTCGCTACGCTCGTCGTCGGTCAGTCCCGGCGGGGGCACCAACTCCTTGATGGCCACATCCCGTTCGAGTGTCTCGTCACGGGCCTGCCATACGCGGCCCATGCCGCCCTGTCCGAGCGGATGTACCAGTCGGTAGCGGTCGGCGATCAACTGCTGGGGGGCGTCGGGCACGACAGGACCGTACCTGGCGATGTTATCGCTCCCAATTCTCGGGGCCGGCGGATACACGACAGTTGGAACCGTCACACTCGTTTGTGTCACTTTCCGCTCGACAATTCCGGATACATCTCCACTTCCGATGCACCGGCTGTCGCCCATCGCAATGTTACTGATGCGTAGATAGATGTTCGACGATATACATCGACGAAATTCGAATTACCGGCAGCCCGGCCGGCCGGACGGCGCCGACCAGGATCACCGGGCGCCATCCTGCACGACCCGGGTGACACTTTGACGCCACCGGTTCCACAACCGACCGGGCCGGGGCATCCTGGACCGATGGTCGTACGGGTGGAACGCAACGGTCCGGTGACAACGGTGATCCTCGACCGACCGGAACGCCGTAACGCGGTCGACGGACCCACCGCCCGGGCGCTCGCCGACGCGTTCCGTACCTTCGACGCCGACCCCGGAGCCTCCGTCGCGGTGCTCTGGGGTGCCAACGGCACGTTCTGCTCCGGCGCCGACCTCAAGGCCATCGGTACGCCGAGCGGCAACCGGGTCGAACCGGACGGCGACGGCCCGATGGGACCGACCCGGATGCGCCTGAGCAAGCCGGTGCTCGCCGCCATCTCCGGGCACGCGGTCGCCGGCGGCCTGGAACTCGCCCTCTGGTGCGACCTCCGGATCGCCGAAACCGACGCCGTACTCGGTGTCCTCTCCCGACGCTGGGGCGTTCCCCTGATCGACGGCGGCACCGTGCGGCTGCCCCGGCTGATCGGCGAGAGCAGGGCCATGGACCTGATCCTGACCGGCCGCCCGGTGCCGGCCGTCGAGGCGTACGAAATGGGGTTGGTGAACCGCCTGGCGGCCCCGGGCGCCGCGCGGACCGAGGCGGAGGAGCTCGCCGCCCAGCTCGCCGATGTCCCGCAGACCTGCCTGCGCAACGACCGGCTCGCCCTGCTCTCCGGTGCCGGCCGACCGGAACCGGACGCACTCGCCACCGAACTCCGGTACGGCGTGCAGTCACTCGCCGCTGACGCCGCCGACGGCGCGGCCCGGTTCGCCGCCGGGGCCGGCCGACACGGCACGCCCGCCTGAACCAACGGGCGGTACGCACACACGAAGACGGCGGACGACTCCCCGGGATCGGGGAACCGTCCGCCGCCGTCTGGTGGCGCGGGGGGTGGCCGTGAGCCTAGAAGTTACCGGCCGAGTTGCACTTCGCCTTCTGGTTCAGACAGTTGCGGACCCGGGACGCCAGGGCGTCGTCCTCCCACGCGTTGAAGAAGTCGGCGTGCATCGAGAAGGAGGTGCCGGACGCCAGGGTGATGCCGTCGGTGTTCGCGCTCAGCGGGTAGCCGATGACAAACGACACCGAGGGAATCGGCACCGGGTGGCTCTTCGGGCAGGCGCCGGTGTGGTCACCGTTCGCCACGTGCGCCTTGTGGTCGGGGCTGTCCAGGTGCTTGCCGTCCCAGCAGTCCGGGAAGGTGATCTGGCGGACGATGTGCGCGGTCGGGGCGCAGACCGGGAAGGTCTTGTCGGCACTGCGGCCGACCTCACCGCCGATGCCGGCGCACCAGAAGTGGTTGCCCTGCTTGTCCGGGGTGTCGACCTGGTTCTTCGCATCACCGGTGATCATGCGGAAGCCGAACGGGAACGGCTGCGTCTTGCTCGGGTCCTTGAGCCGGGATCCGTAGTAGACGGTCACGTCCTCGGGGTCGACGACCTTGCCGTTCTGGTACATGGTCGGCACCCAGTAGGCGGAGCGGTCCTGGGGCGAGTTGCAGGTGGTCGGCGCGGAGGCCCGCAGCGAATCGGCGGTCGACTTGGCATTGGTCGACTTGTTGCCCCAGAACGTGTGGTTGTGCGAGGCGCCCACCAGACCCGGCAGCACGATCGGGTCGTCACTGTTGTGGTGGCTGGTCTTGCAGCCGACGTTGAACTCGGCGACCCGGACCGGGTTACCGGTCACCGGCTTCGGCGTACGCGCGAAGAAAGCCCTGGTCGCGGCGGCCTGAGCGGCCGCGTCGACGGTGATCCAGCCACCGGACGAGGTGGGCGGCGGTGCGGCGGTGGTGGAGGGGGCGTTCGGACCGCTGCCCGGAGCCGAGGGGCTCGGCGAGGCGGAGCCGCCGGGCGTGGCCGAGGGGCCACCGGGGGTGGCGGACGGGTCGGTGGGGCCGGTAGAGCCCATGCCGGCCGAGCCGGACGGTCCGGACGCGCCGGGCGTGGTCGGCACTTCCTTGCAGCCACCGGCGAGCGCGACGCTCAGCAGCAGCAGTGCGGTCACGGACCGACGTTGTCTGGGGGTGGGTCGCAAATTCATCTGGGGGCACACCTTTCTTCCGAGCAGGAAGACTACGAGTGTGCGGGTACGTTATTCGAGCCGGAACGATTATTTCTGCCTTAAATCTCGTCTCGACACCTACCAGATCGGCTTACAAAAATCGCCGGACTGTCGGACGGATCTCTTTTCCCTAATCTTTGCCTAAAAACCGTAATGGGCGGCTCGTCAGCCACTCCGGAGAGGCGTCACGACTCGGCGAGCAGGGCTCGGACCAGCGCCACCTCGGGCAGAGTACGCCGATACGACACACCTGGGCGATCCCATCCGTCGGAGAATGCCCGCCTTTCGCCGACCGTACGTGCGATTCGCGTCAACGCCCGTCCACTCCGGACCCGTCCGCCCACCTCACCGATTCGTACAACCATTCAGCCGTCCGTGCACCGTGGACGGACAGGAATGGACGGTTCGGTTCGGGTCCGGCCCCCTCACCGGACCCGCCCGATACCGTCAGCGCCAGCCGTACGTGGCGCGCAGTGCCTCGCTGACCCGCTCGAAGCGGGCCCGGTCGAGCACCGCACCCTCGCGGCGGATGCTGTCCTCGCGCATCGTCAGCACCCGGTCGAGCCGCAGGAAACTCGGCCGGTTGTCCCGGTCCCACTCGCCGGGTCCGAGCGCGAACCAGTGCCGCTGGCCGTGGCGCTCGCTCTGGCTGGAGAGCATCAGGCCGTACAGGGTGCGGCTCTGCCGGCCGACGACCAGTACGGGACGGTCCTTGCCCTGACGCGGATCGTCCTCGTACGGCACCCAGGTCCAGACAATCTCGCCCGGATCGGCCTGCCCGTCCAGCTCCGGTGCGTACGCCAACTCTCGCCGTTGCAGCGCCGCGAGCTGGCGCCGCCGCGCGACCTGGGCGGGTATGGAACCCGGAGTGGGGGTGGCGGACCGTCGCCTGGCTATCTGTCCGACCCGCGTTGCCACGTTCCTCAAGAGATTTGCCACGCCGGGCACCCTACCCCCGGGCCCAGCACCCGCTCCCGCTCGTCCGCGAGGGGGTGGTGCTCCTCCCAGCGCGTGTTCCGGAGAGTGTCGGTGGGCTGCTTTACCTTGGGTCATCGGACCGAAACCGAGAGGTGACAACATGACCACGCCCACCAGCATCCTCACCGGGGAGCGCGCGGACCTGCTCGAAGCCCTGGGCAAACAGCGCTACTTCCTCCGCTACCCGACGCGGGACCTCACCGACGAGCAGGCGGCGCTGTGCACCACCGCGAGCGAACTGTCCCTGGGCGGCCTGATCAAACACGTGACCCTGACGGAGCGGGGCTGGGCACGGTTCATGGTCGGCGGCGCCGAGGCGATGGAGCGCCGGGACGAGGACGAGCCCGCCGAGTGGGCGGACACCTTCAGGATGGTGGACGGCGAAACGCTCGCCGGCCTGCTCGACACGTACGAGCAGGTGGCGCGGGAGACCGACGAACTGATCGCCACGCTCGACCTGGACCTGTCCCACCCGCTACCGGAGGCACCCTGGTTCGAGCCGGGCAAAACCTGGTCGGTACGGCGGGTGGTGGCACATCTCATCGCCGAGACCGCCCAGCACGCCGGTCACGCGGACATCATCCGTGAATCGCTCGACGGCGCGAAGAGCATGGGCTGAACCGGCGCGGACAACTTGTCGGGCCGGTCAGCCGGCGAGCCGGTCAGGGCTGACGGAACGGTCAGGGCTGGCGGAGGAGCGGGGCGTAGTTGGCCCGGAACATCCGCCGGCCGATCGCGGACATGACCGTGTCCCGCAGCACCGGTGCGAGCCCGAGGGCGTGGTCCCGGCGGTGAGTCTGGCCGAGCACCCAGTCCGTACGCGGGCGGCGGCGCTGTTCGTACCCGCGCAGCGCCTCGGCGACCGTACCTGCCGTACGCAGGAACTCGGCCAGCACGAGCGCGTCCTCCAACGCCATCGCGGCGCCCTGCGCCATGTTCGGCGAGGTGGCGTGCGCGGCGTCACCGATCAGCAGGATGCCGCCCCGGGTCCACGAGTCGAGCACGACCTCGCGGTTCGGCCCGGCGTACACGGCGTCGGCCCCGGCGTCGTCCAGTGCGCTCAGTAGCGTCGCCGCCGGCTCACCGAACCCGGCCCGTACCTCGTCCCGCCAACCGGGTCGATCGCCGCCCCGGCCGGCGTTGTAGTAGCAGTAGACCTGGTCGGCGCTGATCGGAATGGTCAGGAACTGGGTTCCCGGTCCGAACCTCACCGACCAGACCGGTTCGGCGTCGAGGCGAGGAGCGAGAAAGCGGTAGGCGTACTGGTCGAGGGAACGCGGCTGCGCCCCGTCGAAGGCCAACTGTCGTACGGTCGAGTTCACCCCGTCGGCACCGATCACCAAGTCGTAACGCTCGGTGCTGCCGTCGTCGAACCCGACCGCGACCCGGTCCCCCTCGGGGACCAGCGTCACCGGGTGCCGACCCCAGCGGACCGGTTGCTCCTCGATGCCGGCAAGCAGCACCCGATGCAGTTCCGCGCGGTGCAGCGAGAGGCAGGGGCCCACGCCGCGCCACAGTTGCGCCACGTCGACCTCGAACAGACGGCGGCCCCGGCTGTTCGCGGTCCGCTGCCGCTCGATCTCCACGGCCGCCTCGGCGACCGGCTTGAACAGGCCCAGCGTCCTCAGCGCGCGGGCCGCGTTGCCGGGCAGGTAGAGGCCGGTTCCGGTGGTGGTGAGGCCGGCCGAGCGCTCGACCAGGTCGATCGTCGCTCCCCAGTCACGCAACGCCCTGACGGTCGCCAGACCGGCGATGCCGGCGCCGACGACCAGTACCCGGATACCGCGACCTCGCACGTCCAGCCCCCCACTTCTGCCGACCGGCGGTCCCCGCACTGAGTGCCCGCTGGGCCGCCGGGGCCACTGTAGGGCGGAACCGGTTTCCGGAGCCCAGCCGAGTGAGCATGGTCTCGACCCGAGGGCCGGTCGCCGGACCCGCAGGTCCCGGTGTCCCGGTCAGCCCGGTCAGCCCGGTCAGCCCGGTACGACGCCGGGGCCGAGAATCCAGCGCAGGACGTACGTCAGCATGGTGAGCGCGATCCCGAGGCCGATGCCGATCAGGAAGCCGTCGTAGCCGCGCGCACGCTTCCAGCCCGGCGCCTCGACGCCGGGCAACCTCGGCGCCAGTGCCGCGCGCGGGTCGGGCCGCCACCGTTCCCGTCCCACCCAGGCAAGCACCCCAAGCCCGTACGGGACCAGCGAGATCCAGAACCAGAACCACCTGGTGCCGTGGACCGGAGCCGGCCCGGGGACCAGGGCGAACAGGAACACCACCATCGCCACCACGGCGGTCGACTGGGCGGCAAACCCGATCCAGTGCAGGCTGATTCCGCTACCTCCGCGTCCCACCGCCGACGTCAGGTCCGCGATCAGGCGGCGTTGTGGCCGGGGGTTGTCGACGGACCGGTTGCCCGACTGGTCGACCGGGTCCTGTGGACCGGCGTCGGTGTAGCGGACCCGACCGGACTTCGTCGTCCAGGCCACCATGCTGCCGCCGCGGTCGCCCTGCATCGCGGGGGGCGCCCCCCAGAAGTCGCCGGAGCGCATGCCCCAGCCCGTCTCGACGGAGGTCACCGCACCGGCGGCGATGTCCCGTCGCGCCTGGTCCGCGTCAACCGGACGAGGTGCCGACCACCAGGCCAACATGGCCCAGGAGACCCAGAGCAGCACGACGAATCCGCCCACGGTGGGCGTGAACCGGGCCCGCCCCTCGCCTGATCGTGGCCGCCAGCACGGCGCCACCGAACCGAACGACATCATGCGGACCCCATCCCCGGTGGGCTTCCAGACATCGGTCAGCGTCTCATGACCATGCTTGTCGGCACGCCCCGCCAGGCAGGGCGTACGGCGGCGGCGTGCTGGCGGCGGCGGCGCCGACGGAACCCCCGCTAGAGGTCGAGCAGTCGGCCCTCGATCGCGCTGGTCCGGGCCGCGGCGAGCACCTCCAGGCTGGCGACCGCGTCCCACGGGTCGACCGGCACCGGGCCGGCACCGCGTACGGCGGCGGCGAAGGCCGGGTAGAACGTGTCCCACCGGCCCCGTTCGGTCGGCACGGAGTTCCGGGTCGCGCCGACCTGGAGCCGACCCCAGCGCGACTCGGGCTCGACCCCCCAGCGCTCGCCCTCGGTGGCCGGTGACCGACCCGCGATCAGGTCGTCCTCCTGCCCGCCGGAGCCCTCGATGACGTAGCTGCCGGTGGTGCCGGTGACCCGGAACCGTGGGCCGGGCGCACCCTGGACCCAACTGCCCCAGAGCTGGGAACGTACGCCGCCGACGTGCTCCAGCGCGACGAAGAAGTCGTCGTCGAGGCCCCCGAGGTCGTCCCGTACCCGCATCTCGGCGTAGACCCGGGCGACCGGGCCGAAGAGCAGCATCGCCTGGTCGACCAGGTGGCTGCCGAAGTCGAGCAGGGTGCCACCGCCCGCCGCCGGGGGACCCGGGTCCGGGGAGAACCGCTCGAACCGCGACTCGAAGCGGGTGACCGTGCCCAGCTCCCCGTCCGCGATGAGCCGACGTACGGTCAGCAGGTCCGCGTCCCAGCGACGGTTCTGGTAGACGCTCAGCACGACACCGGAGCGCTCGGCCAGTTCCACCGTCTCCCGCGCCGACGCAGGGTCCAGCGCGAACGGCTTGTCGACCACGACCGCCAGCCCCATCCGGATCGCCTCCTGGGCCAGCGGCACGTGGGTGTCCGCCGGGGTGGAGATCGCGACCGCCTCCACACCCGCCTCCACCAGGGCCGCCAACGAGTCGTACGCGGACGTGCCGGGCTGGTCCCGGGCCAGTTCGTCCCGGCGTGACGGGGCCGTGGTCACCACCCCGACCAGCTCACATCCGGGGGCCGAGGCGATCAGGGGGGCGTGGAAGTACCGCCCACCGAAGCCGTACCCCACAAGTCCGAACCGTACCGCTGATGTCGACATGAAATGATCATATGACTGGCCGTGTGACCAGGGGCGGGGCTCCGGACAGTGGTCGAACTTCGGTGGCTTGGACATGACAGTGCCGCCGGGAGAACGAGCCTCCCGGCGGCGCTGTCACCAGTTACCTGCTACCGCCTGTCGACGTACCGCGTCACCCTCACGGGTTGACGGTGATGGTGAAGGTCGACGTGGTGTTCCGGATGTTCTGGAAGTTGTTGCTGAACCGGACATTGTTGAAGGTGGCCGACCCGACCGCCGGTCCCTGACCGGGCTCGGGCAGCTCGTTCGCCCAGATGCCGAAACCGGACTTGGCGTCGAAGGCGTCACCGCTCTTCTGCGCGCCGCTGATGGAGATGTTGTTGAAGACGGTGTCGGTCACCGCCTGGGTGGCCTGACCACCGCTGTAGTTCGACTGGAACATGATGCCGTGGTACGTCGGATCGACGATGTCCACGTTGTTTATGCGGATGGCGCGTAGCTCCTTGGACGCGGCAAAGATCCAGATCGCCGGGAAGGTCTGCGAGCCCCAGAAGTGACCACCGGCCCGGACGATCGAGGCGTTCTCGATCGTCGTGAGCCCCGGACCGAACCCGATGAACGGGTAACCGAAGTCGAGCGAGCTGACCGTGATGCCGGAATAGGTCAACATGTCGGCGATGTACATGTTACGGAAGATGTTGTTCTGTCCGCCGTACACCGCCACACCCGCCGCACGCCAGGTCAGCGTGGCGGTCAGGTTCTCGAACACGTTGCCGGTGTTGGCACCGCCACCGCTGTCGGTCGCGGAGAAGAGCGCGAACGCGTCGTCACCGTTGGTCCGACCCTCGACGTTGCTGATCAGGTTGTTGTTGCTGCCGTTGGTCATGTTCGTGCCATCGGCGTACGTGTTCCGGATCCGGGAGTTCTTGATCGTGGTGTTGGTGACCCCCAGGCCCCAGAACATGCACATCTGGTGCTCCACCCAGATGTTGTCGAACGTCATGTTCGAGGTACGGGCGAAGTTGAACACCTTGCCCGGCCCGTCGTTACGGGAGGTGTAGTTCCCGAAGTACGAGAAACCGGTGAAGCTCGACCCGTTCGCCGACGCCTGGGCGTCGAAGCCGACATCGGTGTTCTCCTGGTTCGCCGGTGCGGCGAACCGGGTGTACCAGGGGCCGGCGCCGACGATCTGGAGCGCCTTGCCGGACACGTTGAACTTCGACTGCGTCTGGTAGGTGCCCGCCGGCAGGTAGACGCCGATCAGGTTGGCGTCCTGCCGGGCCCGGTCCAGGGCGTTCTGTACGTCCTGGTGGGTGAAACCGGTCGGCACCGCGAACCGGGCCGGGTCCGGATTCGCCACCGCGGCCACCAGCTCCGTGTTGATGAAGTCGATCGCGTACGTGGTGGTGTTCGCGGCGTCCTTCTGGAGCTTGATCCTGCTGCCCGCCGGGATGGTGGCGTCCAGGAAGATGTTCGCCTCGTCGTAGATGTGCCGGGGCGAACCCGACCCCGGGGAGTTGTTCGGGCTGGCCTCGGCCCCGTAGAGCCAGATGTACTTCGAGGTCAGCGGGATCGCCTTGTGGAACACGTTGTCGACGTAGACGTTGAGCGTGGAGTTGATCCCGCCACCACCCGGCGCGTCCGGGATGGAGAAGCGGGTGACCAGCGTGTTCGTGCTCGCCTTGGTGGTGAACTCGACGAAGTTGCCGGTCGAGTTCAGGGTCACCGCGCGGCGGCCGGAAGCCTCACCGGCAAGGTCGCCGATAATCCGGTTCGGCCCGACAACCTGTGCGCCGCCGCCGACGAGCCCGTCCTCCGCCTCGTACATCTCGTACGGCAGGTTCGCCCCACGACCGACGAAGAACCCGGTGGTGCTGGTGTTGTTGACCCGCTTCACCGGCAGCTCGTTTGCGTCGTCGGCGAGTACGACGCGGACGTCGTAGCGACCGTTCACGGCGGTCCAGGTGCCGAGGTTGACCGGGGCGGTGGTGGCACCGGCCGCGATCGTGCCGGTGTAGGAACCGGTCAGGGTACGCAGCACCGCGCCGTTGGTCGGATTTACCACGGTGAGCGTGATGCCGTGGGCGCCACCGGCGGAGGCGACCGTGCCCTGGTTCCTGATCGCCACCGTGAAGGTGACCGTGTTACCGGCGGCCGGGTTGCTCGGCGACCAGGCCACCGGCGAGACGACCAGGTCGGAGCTGGCCACCGGCGAGACGACCAGCGACGACGGGTTGGTGAAGCTGTTGTTCGCGTCGTTCTGCTCGATCACCGTGTTGGCCTCGTCGACCTTGGCGCTCAGCGGGTAGGTTCCCGCGTTGCGCGGACCGACGTTCGCGGTGACCGTGGTGGCGGCACCCGCCGCCAGCCCGCCGACCGAGGCGGTGCCGGCGAGCGTCGTACCCAGGTAGAAGTTGACGTTGCTCGCGGGTGAGGCGGCGCTCCCGGCGTTGCGGACCGTGGCCGAGAGGGTGACCGCGTCGGTCTCGACCGGCGAGGCCGGGGTGAACGCCATCCCGGTGATGGTCAGGTCCGGGTTCGGCGCGGGTACGCCGATGATCTGGATCTCGGCGACCTGCCCGCCCGGCGCGCCACTGTTCGAGGCGATGGAGAGCCGGACGTCAGCGACCGTGGCGCTGACCGGGATGGTCACCGTGTTCCCCGTCGCCGGGCTGAAGCTGTAACCCTGCGCACCGGAGATGCTGGTGAACGAGGTGCTGCTCTGCTCCCGGCCAAGCACCTGGATGTTCTGCGTACGCGGACCCCAGGCGGCGTCCGGGTTCAGCTTCACCACGATCTGGTTGACCGTGGCGTTCGAGCCCAGTGCGACGGTCAGCACGCTCGGGAAGTTGTTCCCCTCCCAGTAGGTGGCGACGTTGTTGTCGTTCGCGTTCGTCGGCACGAAGGTGAAGGTCGACCCCGAGGCGGTGACCGGCTTGCCGACTGCCAGGTTCGAGCCACCGGGGGTGCTTCCGCTACGGGTCACCGTGTTGCTGTTGCCCGACTGGTTCCCGGCCGCGTCCTTCGCCCGTACGTAGTACGACACCGTCGCCGTCGCCGGCTGGCTGTCGGTGTACGTCAACACGTTCCCGGCGACACTCGCCCGCACCGAACCGTTGGCGTAGACGTCGTACCCGGTCACGCCCACGTTGTCGCTCGACGCACCCCAGGCCAGGCGGATCTGCCCCGACCCCGGCTCGGTGAAGGTGAGGTTCCCGGGCACGGTCGGCGCCTGGTTGTCCCCACCCGGTGTGCCGGTACGGGTCACCGTGTTGCTGTTGCCCGACTGGTTCCCGGCCGCGTCCTTCGCCCGTACGTAGTACGACACCGTCGCCGTCGCCGGCTGGCTGTCGGTGTACGTCAACACGTTCCCGGCCACGCTGGTGCGCAGCGTGCCGTTCGCGTAGACGTCGTACCCGGTCACGCCCACGTTGTCGCTCGACGCACCCCAGGCCAGCCGAATCTGCCCCGACCCCGGCTCGGTGAAGGTGAGGTTCCCCGGCGCGGTCGGCGCCTGGGTGTCACCCTCCGTCGGCCCGTACACCTCGAACTCGGAGAGCTGCCCGGCCGGCCAGCCGGTGTTGCCGGTGATGTTCAGCCGCACGTACCGGGCGGTGGCGGCGTTGAAGTTGATCGTCACGGTGTTGCCGGTGGCCGGGTTGAAGGTGTACCCGGCCGACGCGACGATGGTGGAGAACGGCCCACCGCTGTTGTTGCTGCCCTGCACGCTGAGCGTCTGCGTACGGGTCTGCCAGGCGGAAGCCGGCGGCAGCTTCAGCACCACCCGGTTCACGCTGACGGCCGCGCCGAGGTCGGCCTGGATCCACTGCGGGAACGCGTTGTTGGCGCTCTCCCAGTAGGTGTTGGCGTTGCCGTCGTTCGCGTTGCCCGCCCCGTACACGTCGGCGAAGCTGCTCGCGGTCAACGACACCACCGCCGCCGCCGCGAGGTTGACGTTCGAGACCGCCGCCTGGTGCACCTCCAGTTCGGCGAGCTGTGCGGCGGCGGCCCCGCTGTTGGCGGTGACGTCGGCCCGGACGTACCGGGTGGTGGTGGCCGGGAACTTGACGGTCACCAGGTTCCCCGCCGACGGGCTGAAGGTGTAGCTCGCCGAGCCGACGATGGTGCTGTACGACGTACCGTCGGGGCTGCCCTGGATGGCGAGCGTCTGGGTCCGCTTCGACCAGCCCTTGGGCAGCTTCAACGTGACCCGGTCGATGCTGGCGCTGCCGCCGAGGTCGACCGTGGCGGCCTGCGGGAAGGCACCGCTGCCCTGCCAGTAACTGTCCTGGTCACCATCTTTGATCTTGGCGGCGTCGTGGCCGGCGACGGCACTGGTCGCCGCGGCCCTGCCGGCGGCGAGGTTGGTCGGGCTCGTCTGATCGACGGGCGCGGCTGATGCTGGCAGGGCTGGCGCGAGCGACACGACCAGTCCGGTCGCGAGCGTCGCCGCCAGCGGACGCCAGGGGACGGGGTTGGTTCTCATTGCGTTCCTCCAACTTCGGGCTGGAACGTCAGATGGGGGTGATGGTGCGAAAGCCCTACGGGCCGACGGGACGGGCAGACATCACCCGCACCCGATTGGTACCGGCGGGAGGTAAGGAAGGGCCCCTTGTTATCGCTTTCCGTTGTATAAGGGGCCCTTCCTAACCTCCTTAGGAGGCGTAGACCTCGTACTCGGAGAGCTGGCCGGCGGGCCAGCCGGTGTTACCGGTGAACGTCAGGCGCAGGTACCGCTGCGAGGTCGCCGGGAAGGTGACCGTGGCGGTGTTGCCCGACGACGGGTTGAAGGTGTAGCCCGCCGATGCCTTGACCGTCGCGTACGGCACCTGGCCGGTGGTGGAGCCGAGCACCGACAGCGTCTGGGTACGCGTCTGCCACGCCGCCGCCGGTGGGAGCTTCAGCACCACCCGGGACACCGACCGGACCTGCCCGAGATCCACCGTGATCGACTGCGGGAAGGCGTTGTTGGCGCTCTCCCAGTAGGTGTTCGGGTTGCCGTCCACCGCGTTGGCGCCGCCGTACACGTCGGCCACGCTGGTCACCGTGGTCGGCCGGCCGAGGGCCAGGTTGCTGTTGACCGGCGGGGTGGTGGGTGGCGGGGTGGTCGGCGGGGGCGTGGTGGGTGGCGGCGTCGTCGGCGGGGGCGTGGTGGGCGGCGGCGTGGTGCCGCTGCCGTACGCCTCGAATTCGGAGACCTGACCGGCCGGCCAGCCCGTGTTGCCGGTGAAGGACAACCGGAGGTAACGACGGTTCGCCGACGGCAGGACGATCGACACCGCGTTACCGGTGGCCGGGTTGAAGGTGTATCCGGCCGACGGGACGATCGACGGGAAGCTCCCGTCCACCGAACCCTGCACGGTGAAGGTCTGGGTACGGGTCTCCCAGCCCGGCGGCAGCTTCACCACCACCCGGTTGGTGTTCACCACCGCGCCGAGGTCGACCGTCAGCGACTGCGGGAAGGAGCCGTTGGCGCTCTCCCAGTAGCTGGCGGCGTTGCCGTCGTTGGCGTTCGACGCCACGTACCCCTGGGAGGTGCTGGTCGCCGTCATGGTCCTGCCCTGCGCCAGGTTCCCGCCCGGGGGCGTGGTCGGCGGAGTGGTGGGCGGGGTCGTCGGCGGGGTGGTGGGGGGCGTGGTGGGCGGCGTACCCGTCGGCGGCGGGCTGGTCGGACCGTTGTTCCAGACCGGCGCCGGCCAGGGGCCACAGTCCGGGGTGTCGGTGTACCAGCCCGAGTTGCCGGGGCCCTGGGTGATCTGGAACCCGCTGCCGACACAGTTGTGAATCGGCTTGGGCTGGGCGATCCCGCTGGCCCGTACGTTGGTGAAGGAGACCTGGCTGTTCGCCTGCACCTGGAGCGCGTACGTTCCGGCCCCGACGATGTTGACGTTGTTGAGGTTGATGCCCCGGGTCTGGCCCTCGATCCAGTGCAGCGCGGCGTACGAGCTGTCCAGGATGTCGGTGTCGGTGATGTTGATGGTGGGGTTCTGGAACGCCTCGTTGAGCGCGGAGAACCAGATCGCCCCGACCCCGAACTGCCAGTTGTAGTCGGAGTTGCCGTTGCGGATCAGGGTGTTGCGGGCGATCGTCCAGGTGCCGAGCACAGCGGTCTGCCCCTGTACGCCCGGGTAGCGGTTGGCGACGTGGATGCCGCCGCCGTTGGTGAGCGAGTCGGCGGTCACGTTATCCGTGATCTTGATGTCCCGGCCGCCGTAGCTGACCAGGTGATTCGCCAACAGCGTCACGCCGATGGTGTTGTGGGTGAAGGAGTTGTTGACGTTCGGCACGTTCTGCGCCCACATCGCCAGCGCGTCGTCTCCGGTGTTGCGGACGAACGTGTTGGTGACCGTGGAGTTGGTGACCCCGGTGTGGAAGTTCACCCCGTCCGCGGTCTGGTCCAGGATCCGGCTGTTGCGGATGGTGAAGTTGTCCATCGGGCCGTCCATCCAGGCCCCGACCTTGGTGTGCTGCATCCAGATGTTGTCGATGACCGAGTCGGTCATCGCCCCGCCGAACGCGTTCACCTGGTCGTCGTCGATCCGCTCCTGGATGTCGCCGATGATGGCGAAGTCCCGCACGGTGACGTTGCGGCTGGGGCCGTTCGCCTCGTGCGGCCGGACCGGGCCGGTGTAGCCGCCGCCCGGGACGTACTTGCCGTAGATGCCGGCGGCCCGGTTGCGCTGGGTCGGGTGCCGCCCGCCGAGCACCGAATACCACGGGCCCGCGCCGCGCAGCGTCACCCGGTCGACCACCACGTGGTCCCAGAGGGTGAAGTTGCCCTGCGGGATCCAGACCGCCCGCCCCTGGGCCGCGCCGGCGTCGACCGCCGCCTGGAAGTCGGCGGTGGAGTCGGTCGCACCGGTCGGGTCGGCACCGAAGTCCGTCACCACGTCGATCACGTTCGCCGGCTTCTCGATCGGTCCGCCGACGAGTTCGAAGTCGGCGAGGTCGATGGTGAAACTGGGCGACTGGGCGGTGGAGCTGACCTGGAGCCGTACCTTCGTGCCGGCCGGGTAGGTGGCCCCGAACAGGGTCCGGGCCTCGTCGTAGAAGTGGTGCGGGTTGGTGTCGCCCGGGTTGTTGTTGAACGGGTAACCGCCGTAGTACCAGCCGTACCTCGAGGTCACCGGTACGGCCTTGACCACGTTGCCGTTGATCCGCAGGTCGATGGTGGCGTCCCGGCCGGTGCCGGCCGGGCTGTCCGGAATGCTGTACCGGAAGGTCACCGCGTCGGCCGGCCGGGTCAGGGTGAACTCGACGTACTCGCCGACCCCGTCCAGGGTCACCGCCTCCCGACCCGAGGCCTCGGAGGGGAGCTGACCGTAGTAGCGGGTCGGGCCGATCTTGGATCCGTTGTGGGTGACGTTCTCCGCCTCCTGCTCGACGAAGGGCACGGTGGCGCCGCGACCGACGATGTCGAACGGGGAGAGACCGGCGGCCTGGGCGGGCGTGGCCGACGTGAACGTGAGAACGCTGATCGACGCCGCGGCCATCGCGGTGCTGGCGAGAACTGCCAGCCCGACCCGGGCGCGGTGGGTACGAGGTGCGGTGGTGGTGCCGGGCGTGGGCGCGCCGGCAGTATGGATGGCCATTGGATCCCTTTCGTCAGGAAAACCAATTCCCCCGTGCGTGGAGCCGCGTGGAGCCGCGATCAGCAATGGATCAGGGCGCGTAGACCTCCCCTTCGAGCGACCCGGCCGGTGGAACGGCCGGTGTTACGGGTGGCGACGGGGACGGGACGTGTCCGACCGCCGCCGGGAGACATCGGGGGGTACGGCGTGTCCGCCGGCGACGGGGTCGGCGTCCCCATCGCCGGCGGACACCACCGTGCCGTCGCGGGTTTGGAAGGGCCCCTTCCTATACAAAAAGCGATAACAAGGGGCCCTTCCTTACCCTCGGCGGGGTCGTGGCGGGCCATGACTACGCCGTTCCGGTCCGGAGCCAGACAGCGGTGTCCGGGGGGAGCAGGTCCCCGTCGAGCGGCCCGCTGGCGAGCAGTCGCGACCGGTGCGTCGGCAACGACACCGGGGCGTCCGAGAAGTTCACCACGCAGACGAACTCCTCGCCTCGGGCGAACGCGAGCACCTCAGCCGGGGCTTCCAGCCAGTTCATCGGGCCGTCACCGAGACCGGCCTCCGCCCGACGGATCCGGATCGCCTGCTGGTAGAGCGTCAGCATCGAGGACGGGTCCCCGGTCTGTGCCTGGGCGGTACGCCCCTTCCACTCCGCCGGCTGCGACAACCAGGGCGGGGTGGCGGCACCGTCGGGGCTGAAGCCGAACGGGGGCGCGTCCCCGGACCAGGGCAGCGGCACCCGGCAGCCGTCACGGCCCGGGTCGATGTAACCGGAGCGCGGCCACATCGGGTCGGTACGCTGCTCCGGCGGGACGTCCACCTCCCAGAGCCCCAGCTCCTCGCCCTGGTAGACGTACGTGGCGCCGGGCAGGGCGAGCGAGAGCAGGGCCGCCGCGCGGGCCCGTACGGTGCCCAGTTCAAGGTCGGTGAAGATTCCCTCGCGCTTCTTGGCGAAGCTGAACGTGGTGTCCTCCCGGCCGTACCGGGTGACGTGCCGGGTGACGTCATGGTTGGAGAGGACCCAGGTGGCGGGCGCGCCGACCGGCTCGTGGGCGTGCAGGGTTCCGTCGATGCTTTCCCGCAGCGCCGTCGCGTCCCAGGCGCAGCCGAGGAAGTCGAAGTTGAACGCGGCGTGCAGCTCGTCCGGGCGCAGGTAGTTGGCGAACCGTTGCCGGTCCGGCATCCAGACCTCGCCGATCAGGGCGCGGTCGCCCGGGTACTCGTCGGCGATCCGCCGCCAGCTCCGGTAGATGTCGTGCACCCCGTCCAGGTCCCGGAACGGGTGCGGCCGGTCCGGCAGCGTCTCCGGCAGTGTCCCGTCCTTGACCAGCAGCCCGGCGGAGTCGATCCGGATGCCGTCGACGCCGCGGTCGAACCAGAACCGCAGTACGTCCTCGAACTCGGCCCGGACCAGTGGGTGTTCCCAGTTGAAGTCGGGTTGTTCGGCGGTGAACAGGTGCAGGTACCAGTCGCCGGGGGTGCCGTCCGGGTTGGTGGTCCGGGTCCAGGTCTCGCCGCCGAACTCGCCGACCCAGTCGGTGGGCCGCTGGTCGCCGTTCGGACCTCGCCCGGGGCGGAACCAGAACAGTTCCCGTTCGGGTGCGCCCGGTCCACCGGCCAGCGCCGCCTGGAACCACGGGTGCTGGTCCGAGCAGTGGTTGGGGACCACGTCGACGATGGTCCGGATGCCCAGCCCGTGCGCCTCGGCGATCAGCGCCTCGACCTCGGCCAGGGTGCCGAACATCGGGTCGATGTCGCGGTAGTCGGCCACGTCGTAGCCCGCGTCGGCCATCGGCGACGGGTACCACGGGCTGAACCAGATCGCGTCGATGCCGAGCGCGGACAGGTGATTCAGCCGGGACCGGATGCCGGCGATGTCGCCGATGCCGTCGCCGTTGCCGTCGGCGAAGCTACGTGGGTACACCTGGTAGATCACCGCTCCACGCCACCACGGACTGTTGTCTGCTGTGGACACGAGCACCTGCTTTCTGGGTCAGTACGTCGGCGGGTTCGCCAGACCTGGATGTGTGTCGGGCGAACGTTCGTTGTCCGCCGCAGGAGGAGGTGACGCGCAGCTATCCCTTGAGGCTGCCCGTGGTCAGACCGGACATGATGTTCCGCTGGAAGACCAGGAAGATGATGACGGTCGGGATCGCGGCGATGACCGACGCGGCGATCACCACGTTCATCGGCGTACCGCCCGCGAAGGCGTAGATGCCGACGCTGACCGTCCGGGTCTCGGGTGACGGCATGACCAGCTTCGGCCAGAGGAAGTCCTTCCAGACCGCCGTCACGGCGAAGATCGAGACTACGCCGAGGATCGGACGCGACATCGGCAGGATGATCGACCAGAGCGTACGCAGCGGCGTCGCCCCGTCCATCAGGGCGGCCGCGATCAGGTCCTCCGGGATCGAGTCGAAGAACCGCTTCAGCAGGAAGATGTTGAACGCGTTCGCGACCAGGGGCAGCCAGATCGCGAACGGCGAGTCGAGCAGGTTGATGTGCAGGATCGGCAGGTCGATCACGGTCACGTACTGCGGGACGATGAGCACCATCGCGGGGATCATGAGCGTGGCCAGCATCGCGCCGAGGATCACGTTGCCGAATATCGGGCGGAGCTTCGACAGGGCGTACGCCGCGGCGGTGTCGAAGACGAGTTGGAACAGCACCGCGCCGGCCGCGTAGTAGAACGTGTTGAACAGCAGCTTGGCGAGGTCCAGGTTGTTCCACGCGTCGGCGTAGTTCTGCCACTGGGGGTCCTGTGGGAACAGCGTCGGCGGGGTCTGCGCGATTTCCTGGCCGGACTTGAGCGCGCCGGTGACCATCCAGTAGAGCGGCCCGAGGAAGACGAGGGTGAACCCCGCGACGACGACGGCGAGCAGTGTCCAATAGATCACCCTGCCGCGCCCCCGGCTGAGCTGGGCATGGGAGATGAGTGTGCGGGTCCCGGAGTCCTGTGCCATGGGTGGCCCTACCTAGTCCTGTTTCGCAGTCAGTCGCACGTAGACGGCGGAGAAGCCGGCCAGCACCACGAGCATGATCACGCCGAGTGCGGCAGCGCCGTTGAGGTCGTTCTGGAAGAACCCGTGCTGGTAGATGAGGTACGCGACCGAGGTCGCGGAGTCCTCCGCACCCGCGCCGTTGGCGAGGATCAGCGGCTCGATGAAGAGCTGCATCGTGGCGACGATCTGGAGCATCGCCAGGAGCGCGAGGATCAGCCGGGTCTGCGGGATGGTCACGTTGACGATCCGGCGCCAGATTCCGGCGCCGTCGAGCTCGGCCGCTTCGTAGAGTTCGCCCGGTACGTTCTGCAACGCCGCCAGGTAGATCAGCACCGCGCCGCCCATGTTCATCCAGGTCGACGCGATCACCATCGCCGGCATCGTCATCTCCGGCGACTGCATCCACTGCGACGTCGGCAGGTGCAGCGCCTTGAGGATCGCGTTGAACAGTCCCGCCTCACTGGGGTCGTACGCGTAGAACTTGAAGAGGAAGAGGGCCGATGCCGGCGGCAGCATCACCGGCAGGTAGACCAGGATCCGCAGGTACCCCTTGGCGTGGCGGAACTCGTTGAGCAGGATCGCCACGAAGAACGGCAGCGCGTACCCGAAGACGAGGGCGAGAAGGGTGAAGTAGATCGTGTTCTGCCAGGCGGTCCAGAAGCTGGGGTCGGCGACGATGCGGACGTAGTTGTCCCAGCCCACCCAGGTGGTCTCGCCGCGCCGGGTGCGTTGGAAGCTCATCACGACGCCGCGGATCATCGGGTACCAGGAGAAGACGACGAAGCAGAGCACCGCCCCGATCAGGAACGTGTGACCGGTGAGGTTGTCCCGTACCTTGCGGCCGAGGCTCGTGCGCTGCGGCCGGGTCCGGTACGGCGATGTCGGGCGCCCCGGTTTCCTGATGGTCTCCGGGACGGTGGTGATCGCCAAGGCAACTCCTGGGTGAGCAGTGACACCGACTGTGCGGCGCGGTTGGTGTGGGGGCCGGCGCGCCGGCCCCCACACGCCTCGGATCAGCTCTCGGCGGCGAGGAGCTGGTTGACCTTCTCTTCGGCCGTCTTGAGAAGCGCGTCGATGTTCGAGTTCGGGCTGGTCAGCACCCCGGACATCGCGGCGTCGAGGACCGCGTAGATCGCCTGCGCGTTGCGCGGCTCACCCTTGATCGGAACCGGGTTCGCCTCGAAGATCGCGAAGTTGGCGGTGTCGACGTTCGCGTTCGCCTTGCGCAGTTCGAGTTCCTGCTTCTGCGCCTCGGTGCCGTTGGCGAAGAGCAGCGGCTGGGGCAGGCCCACCGGGTAGTTCTGCGGCTTGGCCCGGACGTAGTCGAACTGGCCCTTGCCCGGCGTCAGCTTCTGGTACGCGATCCACTTCAGACCGGCCTTGACCTGCTCGGGCGTGAGGTCTTTCTTGAAGAAGTAGCCCTCGCCACCGCCGAGCGTTCCCTTCGCCGCGCCATCCTGGCCGGGCAGCGGGGCCATCGCCCAGTCCTGGAACTTGCCCTGGAACTGGCTGACGATCGCCTGGGTGGTGTCCGGCGCGCCGATGAACATGCCGACCTTGCCCGCACCGGCGTTCGTCAGCAGGTCACCCCACTGGAGAAGCTGGCGGTCGCCCATGCTGTTGTCGCCGTACCGCATGTCCTTGAGGTTTTGCAGGACCTGCTTGCCGGCCGCGTCGTTGAACGCGGCCTTCTTGCCGTCCGGGGTCAGCACCTGGCCGCCCTGGGAGTAGAGCAGGGAGGTGAAGTGCCAGCCGCCGGTGTTGCCGGCGCTGTACTCCGAGTAGCCGGCGATGCCGTTGCCGAGCGCGGAGATCTTCTTGGCGGCGGCCCGGACCTCGCCCCAGGTCTTCGGCGGGTTGTTCGCGTCGAGCCCCGCCTGCTGGAACAGGACCTTGTTGTAGACCAGGCCCATCGAGTAGTTCTTCACCGGGACGGCGTAGAGCTTGCCGCCGTCGGTGAAGACCTCCTTGAGCGCCGGGTCGACGCTGTCCCAGGTCGGGATCGAGTCCTTGTTGGCGAACTCGGTGATGTCCTTCGCCTGACCGGAGTCGAGCACCTGCTGGAGGTCGGTCATGTACCCGTAGAACAGGTCGGTCACGGTGCCACCGGCGAGGCGGGCGGTGAAGTCCGGCGGGTTGTTGCACTGCTCGCCGACGCTCACGCTCTTGATGATGATGTCGGGGTTCTGCTTCTGGAACTCCACGACGTCGTCGTTCCAGTTCTGCAGGATCTCTTTCTGGGCGCCGACCGGCTGGCAGTCGACGGTGATGGTGACCTTGCCGCTCGCATCGTTCGACGAGTCGCCACTCTTCGTGGAGCACGCCGTAAGGCTGAGCCCCAAGCCGGCCACGAGCGCTAGCGCCGTGGCCTTGCGGTACTGCGGCACGGACATCTGTCCATCCCTCAGTCCGACGGCGCTACGCAGCCTGGATCTGTCCATGGACGAACACCCTTCTCTGGGTGGGAACGCGAGAATGTGATCTAGCTCTCGTACACGCAATGTTTCGTGGCGATGACGATACAAAGTCGAATCCCTTCCCGCAAGAACTCGACCGAAATTCGAAAGACTACGACTGTTTGCCCCAGGCGGGCGACGGTCCCGCCCCGACCACCTCACGCTCCACACGCGAAAGGGCGGACCGGTGGCCGGTCCGCCCTGGTCGTACGCGTCGGTGCTGGTCAGCGGGGTTGTCGAGGCAGCGGGAGTGGATCAGGGGCGTCGCCCGTCGGCAGGCGACCGGGTCAGCCGCCGAGGATCAGCGGCCGGGGACGGGCGCGGTCGAACCGCGTACCACCAACTCGGGCTCGAAGAGCAACTCGTCGTGCAGCACCCCGACCCCCTCGATCATGGTGACCAGCAGATCCACCGCCGCCTGACCCATCGTCTCGATCGGCTGCCGAACCGTGGTCAACGGCGGGTCGGTGCAGGTCATGAACGCGGAGTCGTCGAAGCCCACCACCGAGATGTCGGCCGGCACCGACCGGCCCAACCGACGCGCGGCCCGGATCGTGCCCAGGGCGAGCACGTCGCTGGCGCAGATGATGCCGGTGACGCCCCGCTCGACCAGCTTGGTCGCGGCGACCCGCGCCCCCTCCATGGAGAAACTGGAGCGTTCCACACACTCGTCACCCTCAGCCCAGCCTGCGACCTGGACCATCGCCGCCAGCTTGCGACGGGACGGCACATGGTCCTCGGGGCCGAGCACCATGCCGATCCGCTCGTGGCCGAGCGAGCGCAGGTGCCCGTACGCCTGCTCCACCGCCACCGCGTCATCGGTGGAGACCCGGGGGAACCCCAACTCGTCCACGCCCGCGTTGACCAGCACCACCGGCAGCCCCCGGTCGGTCAACCGGCGGTAGTGGTCGTGCCGGGCGTCGGCGAGCGCGTACGAACCACCAGCGAAGATCACCCCGGAGACCTGGTGGTCGAGCAGCATCTCGACGTAGTCCATCTCGGAAACACCACCGATGGTCCGGGCACAGAGCGCCGGGGTGAAGCCGCGCTGGGCGAGCGAGCCGGTGACCACCTCGGCCAACGCCGGGAAGATCGGGTTCTGCAATTCGGGCAGCACCAGACCGACCAGTCGGGCCCGTTCACCCCGCAGTTTGGTCGGGCGTTCGTAGCCGAGCACATCGAGGGCGGTGAGCACGGCGGTCCGGGTCGCCTCGGAGACGCCATCACGACCGTTGAGCACCCGGCTCACCGTGGCCTCGCTGACACCGGCCTTCTTCGCTACTTCGGTGAGTCGTTTAGTCACGGCCGCAATGGTACGGCAATTTCTTGCAAGAAATTAACTGGGTTCTGCCGTGTCGCTACTTCAGATTGTTCACCGCGTCACCGATCGCGCGATGGAAAGTCGGGTACGCGTAAATCATCTGACGCAGCGTCGCCACCGGAACCTCCCCGTGCACCGCCACGGCCAGCGCACCGAGGACCTCCCCGCCGGACGGACCGGCCGACGTCGCGCCAATCAGGATGCCGCGCTCGGCGTCCTCGATCAGCTTGATGAAACCCTCGTTACCGACCTTGTGGATCCAACCCCGGGAAGAATCCGGCAGCCGGGTCTGGCCGACCCGGATGGTGAACCCACGGTCACGCGCCTGTCGCTCGGTCAGCCCCACCGCACCGATTTCCGGATCGGTGAAGGTGACCCGGGGCAGCGCCCGATAGTCCGCCCGGGGCAGCACCCGATCATCGCCTCGTGACTCCGAACCACCACCGCTCAGGATGTCCTGGATCGCGATTCCCGCCTCGTACATCGCGATGTGCGTGAATGCACCGTGGCCGGTCACGTCACCGACCGCCCAGAGGCCGTCCGCCACCCGCATCCGGTCGTCCGTGGTGAGGTAACGCTGTTTCGGATCCAGGCCCACGCTCTCCAGACCCAGCTCTTCGAGGTGGGCCCGCCGCCCGGTGGCGACCAGCAACCGGTCCGCCCGGACCGTTCCGTCGCCGGTCAAGTGCAGGGTGAAACCGTCCTTGTCGTAACCCACCCGCTCGGTACGCATCCCCGTGTGGATCTCCACCCCGTCGGCCCGCAGCGCCGCCGTGGCCAACTCCGACGACTCCGGCTCCTCCATCGCGAGCAACCGGTCGGAGCCCTCGACCACACTCACCCGTACGCCGAACCGGGCGAAGACCTGGGCCAGTTCCAGACCGATGGCCCCACCGCCCAGCACCGCGATCGAAGCGGGCAGCTCGGCCAACTCGATCGCCTCGTGGTTCGTCCAGTACGGCGTGCCGACCAGCCCTTCGATCGGCGGGATCACCGGGCTCGACCCGGTGCCGATCACCACACCACGACGGGCCCGGAAGACGTCGTCGCCGACCTGCACCAGACCAGGTCCGACAAGCCGCCCCGAGCCCCGGACCAGCCGTCCACCCTTGCCGACAAACCGGTCGGCCGCCCGCCTGTCGTCCCAGTTGGCGGTCGCCTCGTCGCGGATCCGCGCCGCGACCGGCGCCCAGTCCGGCGTGACCGTCGCCCGGCCCGCGAGCTGGTCCACCCGCGCCGCCTCGACCAGGGCGTTCGCCGCTCTGATCATCATCTTGCTCGGGATGCACCCCCAGTACGGGCACTCGCCGCCAACCAGGCCGCGCTCGATCCCGAGTACGGAGAGGCCGGCCTCGGCCAACCGGCCGGCGACCTCCTCGCCTCCGACACCGAGCCCCATCACGATCACGTCGAACTGCTCCGGCTGCGTCACCCAGCCAGCATCCCGCACCGAACCGACCCGGACCACCCGGGTCGACTTTCCGCTCGCCTACCGTGTGTCGGGTGAGCGCAGACCGGGTACGCGAAGATCGGGTTGTCGGGGACTGGGACCGGCGTTTCGTCGCCGTACGGGACGCCTTCGCGGCCCTGCTCGGCGACGAGCGCCCGCCGGACCCCCGACCGTTGCCCGGCACCACCGACGAGCTGCCCGGCGGGGCGACGGCCGGAACCGGCGCGGTGGCCGAGACCGGCGCGAGCCTCGCCGTCTGGCACCGCGGACGACCGGTGCTGGACCTGTACGGCGGCTGGCGCGACTCCGCCCGAACCCGCGAGTGGAGCCCGGACACGCTGGTCAACGTCTACTCCGTGGGCAAGCCGGTGGCCGCGCTCTGCGTGCTGCTCCTGGTCGAGCAGGGTCGGATCGGCCTCGACGATCCGGTCGCCCGGCACTGGCCCGGGTTCCGCGCCGAGGCGACCGTCCGGCACGTGCTGAGCCACACCGCCGGACTGCCCGTCTTCCCGGTGCCCCGCCCGGAGCGGGACCTCGACAACTGGGCACTGCTCACCGGCGACCTGGCCGCCGCCGAACCGCTCTGGGCGCCGGGCACCGTCGCCGCCGAACACGCGCTGACCTACGGGCACCTCCTCGGCGAACTGGTACGCCGGGTCGACGGCCGCACCATCGGCCGCTTCCTGGCCGACGAGATCGCCGGGCCGTGGCGACTGGACCTGCACTTCGGGCTCGCCCCGATCGACCAGGCCCGCTGCGCCGACCTCGGCTACGGGGACCCGGACTGGCCGGTCACCATCCTCGGCACCCCGGGCTCGCTGCGCGCCCGCGCGCTCGGCAACCCGGCCGGCTGCCTGGACCTGGCCGTACTCAACGGTGCACGGTGGCGGGGCGCCGAAGTGCCCGCCGTGAACCTGCACGCCACCGCCGCCGGCCTGGCCCGGCTCTACGCGGGGCTGCTCGCCGGGGGTGAGCTGGACGGCGTACGCCTCTTCGGCGCCGACCTGGTCGCGGAGGCGACCCGGGCCCAGTTCACCGGTGCGGACCTGCTGTTGGAGCGCCCGGTCCGGTGGACCCTCGGCATGCAGGTCGAGGAGGACGGCAGTTGGGGCATGGGTGGGATCGGCGGCAGCGCGGCCTGGGCCGACCCGGTACGGGACTACACCTTCGCGTACGCCACCCGCCACCTCGCCGGATTTGACCGCGTGGAGCACCTGGTCGACGTACTGCACACCTGCCTCGACGGTTAGGAAGGGCCCCTTCCTATACAGATTCCGATAACAAGGGGCCCTTCCTTACCCCCGGGCCGGGTACGGCGACGGGGGTGCCGGTGCGGGTGAGCAGCGCTCGGGCGGCGACCGTGGCCCGGCGACGTCGGGGTACCACCGCCCGGCGGACGAAGACGTCGTATCCGGCGGCGGCGACTTCGTCGAGGATGCCGCCGTAGAGCGCGTACGCGGTCCGCATGCATGCCTGCGAGGCCGGGTTGAGCAGGACGATCCCGGGTGCGGCGGCGGCGTAGTGCGCCTGGGCCCGGGCCACCTCGTACTCGATCAGTTCGCGGATGGCGGCGCTGGCCCGGCCCCTGGCGGCGGCCTCGACCAGGTCGTCCCGGCCGACCCCGAACTTCGCCAGGTCCTCGTCGGGTAGGTAGGTGCGCCCCCGGTCGAGGTCTTCGGCGACGTCCCGGATGAAGTTCGTGAGTTGGAACGCGAGGCCGAGTTGGCGGGCTGGTTCGCGGGCCGAGGCCGGGTCCGGGGAGCCGAGGATGGGCAGCATCATGGTGCCGATCACCGCCGCCGAGCCCTCCATGTAGTCGAGCAGGTCGTCGTAGCTCGGGTACGAGGTGACGGTGAGGTCCATCGCCATGCTGCGCAGGAAGGACGCGAAGTCCTCCGGGTCGAGGTCGAACGCGGCGATGGTGTGCAGGACGGCGGGGAGCAGCGGGTCGGTGACCGGGGCGCCGCGCAGGCCGGCGACGAACCGCTCGGACCAGAGTCGGAGTTGGGCGGCGCGTTCGGCGGCGGGCAGGTCGTCGGTCCGGTCCACGATCTCGTCCGCGTACCGGGTGAAGCCGTAGAGCGCGTGGACGTGCCGCCGTTTCCACCGGGGCAGCAGCCGGGTCGCGAGATAGTAGGTGCGCCCATGCTGTTTGTGCAGCTCACGGCAGCGCTCGTAGGCCGCGGCGAGATCGGTCTCGGCCGTCGGGCCCGGCGCCTGGTCGGACTCCGGTGCCGCCTCCTGTGCCACCACCCAGCTCCTTCGAGTAATCGACGCACCAATCGACGCAACTCGTAACCCTAAGGTACGCTCCAGCAACGCCCAAGGACCCACGCCGGAGCACAATCTCCCCGCACTTACTCGTCTTGCTGTGGTAACGACCCATCGGCGGGCATGATGAGGGATCGCAGCAAGGAGGTGATCGAGTGCGGACCGTGAGTGGACGGACCGACCGGGTCGTGGTGGTCGGGGCGGGACTCGGTGGTCTCGCCTGCGCCCTGCACCTGGCCGGCAGTGGCCGACAGGTCACGGTGGTGGAGCGGGAGCCGGTGCCGGGTGGCCGGGCCGGACGCCTCAGCCTCGGCGGGTACGAGTTCGACACCGGCCCGACCGTGCTGACCATGCCCGACCTGATCGCCGAGGCGCTGGACGCGGTCGGCGAGGAACTGACCGACTGGCTGGACCTGACGCCGCTCGCCCCGGCGTACCGGGCCCACTACCCCGACGGTTCCACGCTCGACGTGCATACCGACCCGCAGCAGATGGCGGCGGAGATCGCCCGAGTCTGCGGGCCCTGGGAGGCCGACGGCTACCTGCGCTTCGTCGACTACGCCCGGAACCTGTGGCAGCTCGAACGGCACGACTTCATCGAGCGCAACCTCGACTCGCCGACCGACCTGCTCACCGGCAACCTGGTACGACTGGTCGCCGCCGGCGCCTTCCGCCGCCTACAGACCAAGGTCAACCAGTTCTTCCGCGACCCCCGGACCCAGCGGATCTTCTCCTTCCAGGCGATGTACGCCGGCCTGGCCCCGCACGACGCGCTCGCCATCTACACCGTGATCTCCTACCTCGACTCGGTCGCCGGGGTCTACTTCCCGCGCGGCGGCATCCACGCGGTCTCGAAGGCGCTCGCCGGGGCGGCCGAGAAGCACGGTGTGGAGTTCCGGTACGACACCACCGTCACCCAGGTGGAGACCGCCTCAGGTCGGGCCACCGCCGTACGCACCGCCGACGGTGAGCGGATCCCGGCCGACGTGGTGGTGCTCAACCCCGATCTGCCGGTCGCCTACCGGGACCTGCTTCCGCCGACCCGGCAGCGCCGGCTGCGCTACTCCCCCTCCTGCGTGGTGCTGCACGTCGGTTCGACCCAGGGCTACTCCGGGATCGCCCACCACAACATCCACTTCGGCCGATCCTGGCGGGGCACCTTCCAGGAGGTGATCAAGCGCGGCCAGTTGATGTCCGACCCGTCGCTGCTGGTCACCAACCCGAGCCGGACCGATCCGTCGGTGGCGCCGGCCGGACGGCACAGCTACTACGTGCTCGCCCCGGTGCCCAACCTCGACCGGGCCTCCCTGGACTGGCGCGGCGACCTGGCCCGGCGGTACGCGGCCGAACTGATGGCCACCCTGGAGGACCGGGGCTACGTCGGGTTCACCGACGGTGTCGAGGTCTCCGAGATCATCACACCCGCCGACTGGGCCGACGCCGGGATGGCCGCCGGCACTCCGTTCGCCGCCGCACACAGCCTTTTCCAGACCGGACCATTCCGTCCGTCCAATCTGCACCGCACACTCTCCAATGTGGTCTTCGTTGGTTCGGGCACGCAGCCGGGAGTAGGGGTTCCGATGGTCTTGATCTCCGGCAAACTGGCGGCGGCGCGGGTCACCGGCGGTGGCCGATGACCGCCCGGGAGGAACACCTGGTCGAGCTGGTCGACAACGACGGCACGGTGGTCGGCGCGACCACGGTGGCGGCGGCGCACCAACCGCCGGGACAACTGCACCGGGCCTTCTCCGTGCTGCTGGTCGATCCGGCCGGCCGGGTGCTGTTGCAGCAACGCGCCTCGGTCAAGACCCGCTTCCCGCTCCGCTGGGCGAACTCGTGCTGCGGCCATCCCGAGCCCGGCCAGTCGTTGCGTAACGCGGCGAACCGGCGGCTGATGGAGGAACTGGGCGTCGGCCCGGTCGGTCTGACCGAGGTCGGGGTGCACCTCTACTTCGCCGAGGACCCGTCCACCGGGCGGGTCGAGTTCGAGTACGACCACGTGCTCTGCGCCGCCTTCGCGCCGGACCAGCCGGTGTCACCGGATCCGGCGGAGGTGGCCGACCTGCGCTGGGTCGACCCGGAGCAGCTACGCGCCGACATCGTCGCCGTACCGGACCGGTACGCCCCGTGGCTGGTCGGGGTGATCGAGCGCTACCTCCAGTCCGCCCCGATCCACAGCAACGGCGCGGTGGCCGCCGACGGCACCGTCCCGACCGACGGCTCCGGCACCTCCGGTGTTCCCGCCGGTGCCGCGAGCGGGTCGACGGGCCTGGCCGACAACGCGGCGGAGCCGCCGGGTGGGCGATGACGGTCTGAGCGCGGGTACGGTCGCGCGCCGGCTCGGCGTGGCCGTCACCACCCTGCGCACCTGGCACCAGCGGTACGGCCTCGGGCCGAGCCAGCACGTACCCGGCCAGCACCGGCGCTACACCGCGCAGGATCTCGCCCGGTTGGAGGTCATGCGCCGGCTCACCGCCGAGGGGGTGGTGCCGGCCGAGGCTGCCCGCTGGGCGCAGCGGACGGCCGCCGCACCGGGGTCAGGCGAGGGTGGCGGAGCCGGCGTGCCCGACGTACCCGATCGGGAGTCGGGGTGGTCGGCGCACCGACCGGTGGTACGCCCGCGCGACGGTGGCGGCCGGGCGATCCCGGTGGCGACCGCCGGACCGGCCGCCCGGGGTTTGGCGCGGGCGGCCATGCGGCTCGACGCGGCGGCGATGTGCGAGACGATCGAACGGGCGATCGCCGCCGAGGGTGTGGTGGCCGTGTGGGACGGGATGTTGCGCCCGGTCCTCGCCGGGCTCGGTGAACGGCATGCCGCCACCGCCCACCTGATCGAGGTGGAGCACCTGCTCTCCCGGTGCGTCTCCGAGGTGCTCTCGGTGGTGGCCCGTACGGCGACAAGAACCCTCCGGTGGCCCGGTGCCGACGGCCCGTCGCGTCCGGACCCGCCACGTGTCCTGCTCTCCTGCGCCGACGAGGAGCAGCACACTCTGCCGTTGGAGGCGCTGGCCGCCGCGCTGGCCCAGGCCGGGGTGTCTACCCGACAGCTTGGTGCGCGGATGCCGTCGGCGGCGTTGGTGGACGCGGTGACCCGGACCGGGCCGGCGGTGGTGGCCCTCTGGTCGCACACCCCGGCCACCGGCGATCCGGCCCAGCTGCGGGCGGTACTGGCCAGCCCCCGCCGGCCGGTGCTGCTGCTCGCCGCCGGCCCGGGCTGGCAGGCCGAGGCGCTGCCCGCCGGGGTGCTGTGCCCGGGCAGCCTGAGCGACGCGCTGGCGCTCACTGTGGCCGTACCCGAGTCGGGAAACCACTCGCTGACCGGCTGACCGGCGCACTCCGCCGATCGATCGGCGTCTGGGTCCGAGCGGTTCTTTCCGGGGTCTCGGCGGGTCCCGGATTGGGCTAGCGTGAGGCGTTCCGCCCCCCTCCCTCGCCCGACACCCCTCGGGAGTCAACGATGACTCGACCCGCCGCGCTCGCGGCCGGGCTGGTCCTGGTGGCGCTCCTCGCCACCGCCTGCGGGCCTGATCAGCATGATCAGGCAGCCCGCCCCCAGTTCAGCCCGTTCACACCGGCGACCAGCGAGCCGGCGCCGACCACGGCGCCGACGGCCACGCCGACGCCGCCGCCCGCCGATCCGACGCCGAGCCGCCCGCCCGCGCCCCGGAGCACGGTCGGCCCACTCGACACCCGGCGGACGACGGGGTCCCGTGGTGTCGCGCTCACCTTCGACGACGGCCCGTCGCCGGACTGGACGCCGAAGGTGCTCGACCAGCTCCGGAAGGCGCAGGTCAAGGCGACGTTCTGCGTGGTCGGCGTGAAGGTCCGGAAGTACCCGCGACTCGTCGCCCGGATCGTGCGGGAGGGCCACACCCTCTGCAACCACAGTTGGCAGCACGATCTTGAACTGGGCGGCCGGCCGCCGGCCGAGATCCGGGCGGACCTGAGCCGGACCAACCGGGAGATCAGGCGGGCGGTGCCCGGGGCCCGGATCGGCTACTACCGCCAGCCCGGCGGGAAGTGGACTCCGTCGGTGGTCCAGGTGAGCCGGGAGCTGGGCATGGTGCCGCTGCACTGGGACGTCGACCCGAGGGACTGGGACAAGCCCGGTGCCGCCGCCATCAGCAAGCGGGTGCTGGCGCAGGCCCGCCCCGGTTCGATCATCCTGCTGCACGACGGGGGTGGCGACCGCAGCGGCACGCTCACCGCCTGCCCCGGTCTGTTCGGCGCTTTGAAGCAGAAGTACGGGATCGCGCGTTTGAAGTAGGTTTGCTGCGAATTCCGGCGCGTCCGATACCGGTTTGGTCCGCCGGCCCACGATCACGTATGCTTTCCAAGCCGCCGGCGGGGCCGGATGGGAGCAAACGCAGGAGTTGCCTTGTGCAATGATGGCGGGGCCGCCCTCATCGTCTAGTGGCCCAGGACGCCGCCCTTTCAAGGCGGTAGCACGGGTTCGAATCCCGTTGGGGGCACGTGTAACATCCGTCCAGCCGGGCGGTGCAAGTGTAAGTGCACGGCAAGTAGCTAGGTCCTGTGGAGCAGTTGGAGTGCTCGCCGCCCTGTCAAGGCGGAGGTCGCGGGTTCAAGTCCCGTCAGGACCGCCAGCGCCGTACGCCGCGCGTACCAACGCGCGGCGTTCTGCGTTCCGGGGAATGTCACCTGCACTGCGGCTCACCCGCCGGGCAGGTAGCATGACCCGAGCAATACCCGGCCAGGTAGCTCAGTTGGTACGAGCGTCCGACTGAAAATCGGAAGGTCGGCGGTTCGACCCCGCCCCTGGCCACATAGCCTTTCGCCGGGCTACAGCATCGCCCACCCGCGGAAACGCAGGTGGGCGTTTTGCTTTTCCTGGCCTCATCCCACCAGTCAATCGCCGATCACTTTCGGTGAGGCGAGACCGAGGTGAGACGGCCGCTCGGACCACGGACCAAGTTGATCAACCAGGGCTGGTTGACGGTCCCAGCGCGACCTAAACTGAACTGTCCGTTCAGTTCACTCCATCGGGAGTTCAGATGACAAGCGCACCCGTCACCGCAGCACCCAGCGGCTCGTTCCTGCTCGGTGGAGACCTGCCGGTGACCCGGCTCGGATTCGGCTCGATGCAACTTACCGGCGAGGGCGTGTGGGGCGACCCACGCGACCCCGACGAGGCCGTACGCGTCCTGCGGCGCTCGGTCGAACTCGGCGTCGACCTGATCGACACCGCCGACTCGTACGGCCCGTTCGTCGCCGAGCTGCTGATCAAGAAGGCGCTCCACCCGTACCCGGAAAACCTGGTCATCGCGACCAAGGCCGGCTTCACCCGCCAGGGTCCGGCCCAGTGGACGCCGCTCGGTCGTCCGGAATACCTGCGCCAGCAGGCGGAACTGAGCCTGCGTCACCTCGGGGTGGAGCGGATCGACCTGTTCCAGTTGCACCGGATCGACCCGAATGTCCCGCTGGCCGACCAGATCGGCGAGCTGAAGGCACTCCAGGACGAGGGCAAGATCCGGCACATCGGGCTGAGCGAGGTCTCGGTCGCCGACGTCGAGGCCGCGTCGAAGTTCGCCGACATCGTCTCGGTGCAGAACCTCTACAACGTCGCCAACCGGTCCGCCGAGGCCCTGCTCGACTACTCGACCGAGCACGGCATCGGCTTCATCCCGTGGTTCCCGCTGGCCAACGGCCCGCTCGCCCGCGACGGAGGCCCGCTGGCCCGGATCGCCCGTGACCACGGCGCCACCCCGGCCCAGCTCGCGCTCGCCTGGCTGCTCAAGCGGTCGCCGGTGATGCTCCCCATCCCCGGCACGTCGTCCATCGCCCACCTGGAGCAGAACATCGGGGCAGCCTCCATCGAGCTCACCGACGCCGAGTTCGACATCCTGGCCGCAGCCGCCTGATGAGCGTCTGGTTCATCACCGGCGCCGCGCGTGGTCTCGGCGCACACCTCACCCGCGAGGCGCTGCGCCGAGGCCATCATGTCGTCGCCACCGCCCGCGAGGCGCGCGCGGTGACCGCCGCGTTCCCCGATGAGCCAGAGGCACTGCTCCCTGTTCCGCTCGACGTCACCGACGAGGAGCAGGCCCACGCCGCCGCGCAGGCGGCCGTGGCCCGGTTCGGTCGAATCGACGTGCTGGTCAACAATGCCGGGCGCGGGCTGCTCGGCGCGGTGGAAGAAGCGAGCGACGCCGAGGTACGAGCGGTCTACGAGACCAACGTCTTCGGCCTGCTCACCGTGGTCCGGGCGGTCGCCCCGGTACTGCGGCGCCAGCGCACCGGCCAGATCGTGAATCTCAGCTCGGTCGGCGGCTTCGTCGGATCGCCCGGTTGGGGGCTGTACAACTCGACCAAGTTCGCGGTCGAGGGCATCTCCGAGGCGTTACGTGCCGAACTCGCCCCGCTCGGGATCACGGTGACGGTGGTGGAGCCGGGCTACTTCCGTACCGACTTTCTCGACAGCAGCAGCCTGCACCTGGTGGACCGGCGACTCGACGACTACGCAGACGGCCCGGTGGGACAGATGCGACAGCGGGCAGCCAGTGTCAACCACGCCCAACCCGGCGACCCGGCGAAGGCCGCCGCCGCGGTCATCGACGCGGTCGACTCCGGTCGCGCGCCGCTGCGGCTGCAACTCGGCCGCGACGCGGTGCGGGCGGTCGAGGGCAAAATCGAGACGGTACGCCGAGAACTCGCCGAATGGCGCGAGCTGGCCGAATCGACGGACCATGACGATGTCCGGGCCGGCTGACGGCATGACGACAGGTGGGGTGGGCGGGGAAGGCATTTTCGCCCATCCCACCGGCCGCCGCAGTGACCGCATCCACGAGGCCGTGCTTCGCGCGACCGAAGAACTGCTACGCGAGGGCGGCCTGCCCGCCGCCACCGTGGACGCGATCGCCGCCCGCACCGGCGTGAGCAAGGCGACCGTCTACAAACACTGGCCCTGCCGTACGGCGGTGGCCGCCGAGGCGTTCGGCCGGATGATGGCCGACGCGCTCCCGCTGCCCGACACCGGCAACGCCGTCGGTGACCTCACCGCCCAGTTACGCCAGGTGAGCGCCTTCTACGCCAGCCCGTACGGGCACATCTTCGCCCAACTCCTCGCAGCCTGCGTGGATGACCCGAAGGGTGCGGCCTACTTCCGCGAGTATTTCCTCGCCGGCCGACGCCGCGCGATCGCCCAACTCTGGCAACGCGCGGCGGACCGGGGCGAGACCCGCCCCGGCATCGACGCCGAAACCGCCACCGACATCCTGTTCGGTCCGCTCGTCTTCCGCCTGCTGACCCGCCACCAGCCCCTCACAGACGCCGAAGCCAACAAACTGGCCGCCGCCGCCATCCCCGCCCTCCTCCTCCCCACCCCACCCACCCCACCCGCTGGTTGATCATGAAGTTAGCGCGCCACCAAGCCCGAAATTCCGCGCTAAATTCATGGTCAACTTCCCGGGAGACGGGGCGGGGTTGGCGGCAGCCTCGTCACCGGTGACCTGATCCAGATCCAGGACCGGCAACGTCACGATCGGGGCGGGCAAGTTGCGCGAGGAGTCGTAGGCAATCCTTTAGAAGAGGGCCCCGACCAGCGGAAACGCCGGCACGGGGCCCTCTTCTTCTCCTGCCCACAGCGAGCTGGTGAATCACCTGTTCCGGCTCTGAGCGGTCACGGCGCCACACCTCGCAGTAGCACCGGTACCGGTGAGATCGGTTTGCCCGTTCTCCGCTGCCGGATCGCCCAGGCGAGTTGGTCGCACCCGTCGGGGCGGCACTGTGGGCAGCGGCGGCCTCCGGTGTGTCCGGTGATCGTCATGCCGGCTGACCACCAGATGCCGGCCGGGGTGAGTGGTTCGTCGTTGCGGCTCATCAGAAGACGGGGCGGTCGATCTTGTTGCGGAACCGGGTGACCAGTTCCCGGATCACGTACGGCTCGGGTAGTGGGTAGGGCTGGTAGTTGTCGCCCATCGCTTCCAGCACCACGCATGCCCGGACGAAGAAGGTGCAGGTCCGCCCGATCACGCACCGTTGGCAGCGCCCGCCGACCGGCCAGTGCCGGCGCACCATCTTCCGCGCCCGCAACTGGGTCAGCCGCAGCCGCTGATGCGGCAGGAGCACGCTCACCACTCACCCGGCTTCGTCAGCCCCCGCGCCGCCGCGAGCGCCAGGCAACCGTCCTCCGTGCACTGCTCACACCGTCTGGTCTCGTGCAGCTTGACCACCCGCAGCGCGTTGCGTACCCGCTGCTCAGCGTCGCTGGTCACCCCGACCACCGCCCCGAGTTCCGCCGAACCGGCCACGCCCCGGCGCCGTAACCGGGGCGACCGCCGATCGTCGCCGCACCCACCACCAGCACCACCAACTCCCGATCGCGACGCGTGATCGGCAGTGCGGCCGGTGGCGTTACGGGCAGCGGGGTTGTGCTCGGCGGTTCGTCCGGCGGTGCCAGGAACCACTTTCGGCGAGTGCTGTTGATCGTCATCTGCCCACCTCCGTCGACTGGGGAGGGTGACCAGCACAGGTTGCCTACCCCTAGAACAACCCTCTGCGCTGGCCACCTAACAGCAAGCTACACCCGTATAGACTGCCCGTCTAGATAGGTGCATCGATGGGAAGGGCAACCATCCGAACCACGTTGATCGAAGGTACGGTGACGAACGTGCCTGCCCCGCACGAGCGGCCCCGATATCGACGGGTCGCCGATGAACTGCGCCACCGGATCATGTCCGGTGCGATCCCTGCTGGATCCATCCTGCCGTCCGAGACCACCATCATGGCGGAGTTCGGAGTGGCACGCGGTACTGCCCGCGAAGCCATCGCCCTGCTCCGTTCCGAGGGCTTGGCCATTACCGAGATGGGACGCGGGACCTTCGCCCGACCGGTGCTGCCCATCCGTCGGCTCGGATCCGAGCGGTACCGCCGCGAACTGGAGCAGATCCGTGGCGACCTGCCACCCGAGACGTCGTTCACCGTCGACCAAGGTGTCCGGTGGAACGACTACCGGTTGGACAAGGCGTTCCACGAGGTGCCTGCTGGCGTCGCCACCGCAGACCTGTTCGGGGTGCCGGCCGGGACGATGCTGCTGGAACGCCGATTCGTGTTCTACACCGATGGTGTCGCCCAGCAGATGTCCACCTCGTACTACCTGCTTGCCATGGTGGCTGGCACGCCGGTGGCCGATCCGGACCGGGAGCCGTGGCCCGGCGGGAACACCGCCCAGATGTACAGCCTTGGCGTGACAATCACCGGCATTCGGGAACGGGTGCGGTCTCGGATGCCGGTGGCGAACGAGGTCGAGACGCTCCACATTCCGGGCGGCACCCCGGTCGTCACGATCGCCCGGCAGACGTACGCCGAAGACCAGGTGGTCGAGGTTGCGGATATCGTGATCCCGGCCGACCGGGTGGAGCTGGGTTACTGGATCGACCTGACCTGACAGCCGCCAGGTAACGGTGTCTACATCCGCACGCTGGGAACCTGGCCAATCACGCTTCCGCTGTGGAAACACTGGCGAACTCCGGTGACCGTGGCTGAAACGCGACATTCCACCGGCCGATCGGACGAAGCGGCAGATTGCGCCCGGTGACCAGACTGCCTCTCATGAACTATCCGCAGCCGCAGCAGGACCCGTGGGCCGATCCGACCGCCGCACACACACCGCAACCACCCGCGCAGCTCCCCCCGACGAGGTCATTCGAACTTCCTGCGGAGCACTACCACCAGCCGGCCCCCACCTCGCCGGCGCCACCGCACCCGCCCGCCCAGCACTACCCGCCCACACAGCCGTACCCGCCGGGCCCGTCGCGGGAGTTGGTACAGCAACATTCGCCCGCCCCTCAGTACCCGCCGGCCCCTCAGTACCCGCCGGTGCAGCAGCACCCGTACGGGCAGCCGTACCCACCGGCGCCGGGACAACCGGTGTACGTCGTACCGGTCGTCGCCACGAAGTCGACCGGGGCAGCGGCGGCGCTGGAACTGCTCCCGGGACTGGTCGGGATCTTCGGCATCGGGAACATCTACGCCGGACGGGTCGGTGTCGGCATCGCGCTGATGGTGTCGTACTGGGTGCTGTTCTGGATCAACGTGGCGCTGATGTTCGTCTTCATCGGCTTCGTGACCTGGGGACTCACCTGGGTCGCGTACATGATCGTCGGTTCGCTGCTGGCGGTGAGCGGGGTGGGACGGCACAACTCCGGAATGGTCACCCGCTGACCGGGACGCGGCCCGCCCCGAGCCGACGACCGGGGCCGACCAGCGTCACCGCCGATCGGCCCCGTCCCGCGTACCCGGACCAGGTCAGTTGCTGTCAGATGGTGGGCCGGACGAGCAGGTCGCGCACCGTCTCCGGCTCACCTTCGAGGAGTTTGCCGAGCAGGGGGTCCATTCCGGCGAAGTCGCCTCGCTGGGCGGCTTGGTAGAAGCCGAGGAGGAAGCGCGCCATGAACTCCTGTACGCCGTGGGCGATCTGGGTTTCGAGCCACTCCTGCTCGCCCAAGATCTCACGCCTAACCGTACGGCCGGTGACCTCGGAGGCAATCACGGCGATCTCCTCGAACGTGGGAGCGGCATTTGCGGTGAGCGTCGTCGGGCCGTCATACCCGCCGTCCGAGGCGAGGATGACGGCGGCGGCCTTGGCTGCGTCCTCGCGGGCCGTCCAGGACACCGGTCCGTCGCCGGGTACGGCGATGACGCCGGTCTGCCGCCACGGGCCCATCAGCAAGTTGAGGCTGTGCAGGTAGAAGCCGTTTCGCAGCGACGTCCAGGCGATGCCGGACTCCGCGAGCAGTTGCTCGGTCGCGGCGTGGTCACGCCCGGGCCCGAAGGGGGTGTCAGGGGTGGCGTTCTGGTGACTCGTGTAGAGGATGCGCCCGGCCCCGACGGTGACGGCCGCGTCGATCGCGGCGCGGTGCAAGCTCACGGCGTCGGCACTCGGGTCGTTGGAGGACACGAGCAGCAACTGGTCGGCACCGTCGAATGCGACCGGCAGCGAGGCCGGGTCGGCGTAGTCGCCGTGGCGTACTGCCACGCCGCGGTCCGCGAACCGCTGGGCCTTCGTGACATCGCGCGCGACCACGGCGATCTCGCCGGCCGGGACGTGTTCGAGGAGGTGATCGACGGTGGCGCCGTTGAGTGCGCCGGTGGCTCCGGTAATGACGATCATGTGGGACTCCCGTTGCTATCGCTGGTTACGTTTCTACGCTAACACCGGAAACTCAGCGATAGCAAAGAGGCGATAACATTGAAACCATGGAGCACACCTTGCCGCCCTCCCGCGATCTCGTGCGCTCGCGGCTGGTCGAAGTCGCCGCCCACCTGCTCGCCACCGACGGACCCGATGCGGTGACGACGCGCTCGGTCGCGCTCGCCGCCGGGGTTCAGGCGCCTGCGATCTACCGCCTCTTCGGCGACAAGACCGGGTTGCTCGACGCTGTCGCGGAGCACGGCTTCGCAAGCTACGTGGCGCAGAAGCCCCCCGTGGACGCCGACGACGATCCAGTCGAGGGCCTGCGCGCCGGATGGAACCTGCACGTCGGCTTCGGCCTCGCCAACCCCGCCCTGTTCCGGCTGATGTACACCGCGAAACGAACGCCGGACGGGCAAGCCACCCTCGAATCCGGCGCAGCGGTGCTGCGGAAGCGGGTATGGCGAGTGGCCCAGGCCGGACGTCTGCGCGTGCCCGAACATCGCGCCGTCGCCCTCATCCAAGCAGCGGGCACCGGCGTCGTGTTCACCCTGCTCGACCAACCCGAGGACGAACGAGACGAAACCCTCGCGGAGCTGGCTTGGGAAGCGGTCTGCACCACCATCCTGATCGATACGCGCGCAGCCGAACCTCTCGGCCCCACCACTGCGGCCGTCACCCTACGTGCCGCCCTACCCGACCTCACCGCCTTCACTCCCCACGAGGGCGCGCTGCTCGGAGACTGGCTGGGGCGCATCGCCGATTCCGGTCCACCGGCGCCTCATCAGGAAACGGCGCCGCCGCGCCGGGACGCACCCTGACGGTCTACCGCGAAAGTGGCGCGACGCCCGACGACTCAGCCGCGCCGTTGTCCCAAGTGGACCCGGCCTGAGCCACCCGACGACGACCGAACCGGATCGGCGTACGTCCATGGCGACGTCGGGTAATCGCGCGCTCGGCGCAGAGATTCAACCGCTGGTCGGATGGACGCTGCACCGGAGGTCAGGGGCCGGTATGGTCCGGGCCTATGGGACAGGAGACCACCGACCCGGGCGACATCCACCAGGACGTGACCAGGTACTCCCTACGAAGCACCCTGCGCGTCTCCGCCCCACCCGAACACGCCTTCGCCGTCTTCACCGGAGGACTCGCGGACTGGTGGGTGATGGAGTACACCTGGTCCGGACCGGCCGCACTCGCCGACATCGGCTTCGAGCCGCGCACCGGCGGAATGGCGTACGAGATCGGGCCGCACGGCTTCCGCTCCGACTGGGGGCGCGTCCTGGACTGGCAGCCTCCCCACCGGCTCGTCTTCACCTGGCAGATCGCTCCCGACCGGCTGCCGGTCCCCGACCCGAGCAACGCCAGCGAGGTGGAGGTCCGGTTCCTGCCCGACGGCGTGGACCAGACCCGGGTCGTACTCGAACACCGTGGCTTCGACCGCCACGGCGAAGCCGCCGAGGGCTATCGGGAGGCCCTCACCGCCGGCTGGCACGAACTGCTCTCCCGGTACGCCGCCTCGGTCCGGGCCAGCACCAACTGATCAGCCAGGTCGGCCCGGCAACTCGCCGGTCGTGCCGGCCCGGACACCCGTACCGCCCAGGTCGGCGCGACGCCCCGCCTCGGCACCGTGGCCCGCGCCGCCGCCGGCCAGTCGTCGGGCCGACGCGGTACGCAGCCTCGGGTAGACCTCGGCCATCCGCCGCTGCACCTCACTGCTCCGATCGGCCAGCACCAACGCGACCGACGTACCCCCCGTCGAGGTACCCGGTCGGGCCGCCGCCTCCGACTCGGCCGTACGCAGCCGCTCCGCCACCGCGTACGCGAAACCCGCGAGCCATGACCGCCGGAACGCCGCCGGTTGGTCGCCCACCGGCACCGCAGTGGCGGCGAGCCCGTGCGCGGCCTGCACCAGCAACGAGGTGAAGAGGAGTTCGACCCGTTCCAGGTCGCTCGCGAAACCGAACAGGTGCATCGCGAAGCCGGACTCCGACCGGCGCCGTACGGCCCGGCAGCGCAGCGCGCCAGCGACCGCCGCGAGCAACCCCGCCTTGTCCAACGCGTACGGCGCCAACAGCTCGACCACCCGGTCGCCGACCGAGTCGGTCGCCGGGTCCCGGGCGGCGAGCAGAGCCCGGTCGACCCCGTACCGGGCGATCAACTCGGTGGCCTTGGCGGTGAACGCCTCCGCCTCAGCCGGCGTACACGCCGGGTCCTCGGCCATCGCGAGCAGCTTGCGAACCTTCTCCAACACCGGACCAGGCTCCCATTCGAGGCGGCTCGGCCGCCGTGCCGGGGCCGGTCAGGGGGCGCGGTGGCGCAGCGTCGCCACGGCGGAACCGGCGAGGGTGAGCAGACAGTCGGGGAGTTGACCGTCGGTCAGCGCGGCACCGAAGAGCGCCTCGGCGGTGTCGATGTCGCAGTTCGCGTACGCGCTGACGAAGCGGGCGACCCAGCGCGCGTCGTAACCGGCCTCGTCGATGCCCGGGAACTCGAGTGTCCAACTGCCGCGCGGCACCTGGTCGCCGACCATCGCTGCGGCCAGATACCAGGCGACCTCGTAGGCCCCCGCCACACCGGACCGGTCGACCACGGCATCGAAGGTGCCGACCACCGCGTCACTGTCGCCGACCAGCGCGGAGCGGAGCACCGCGTTGGCGTCATCCAGCGTGTCCCGGGGAACGTCCATCACGAGCGGAAGGGTATGCCGCGAGGTCAAGCCAGCAGGCACGAACAGCCAGAATCGATGGAGCCGCGTATATTACCGGCGAGTTGGAAGATCCAATTGCGACCACCGTCACACCGTTGGCCAACGACACGCTAGTGTGCGCAGCGGACCTTCGGGGAGGAAGGAACGACGTCATGCTCGTACGACGTGGCTCGCGCAACGCCGGTCTGGCCGCCTGCGCCGCGCTTCTGTTCGCCACCACCGCCTGTGGGTCCGACGAGGGGAAACAGTCGGCAGCGTCTCCGGTCCGCCTCTACGGCACCGACGGCAACATGCAGAACTCCTTCGTGAAGGAGTTCGACGGGCAGACCAAGCTGCTGGACGGCATGAAGGGCACCATCCCGCTGACCCCCCTCTCCGAGGACTTCAAGGACCGGGTGACCAGTCAGGACCCGGGACTTACCGACTTCCTCTACTCGGCCGAGGTGTACGACGCCATCGCGGTGAGCGCGCTCGCCGCGCAGCTTGCCGGTTCGACCGCACCGGCCGAGATCGCAAAGCAGATCAACGGGGTCACCACCGGCGGCGAGCGATGCGACTCGATCAAGGCGTGCCTGCCGATCGCCCGTACCGGGACGGACATCGAGTACCGGGGCGTCTCGCTGAACCGGGGCGGGTTCACCGAGGCCGGCGAGCCCTCCACCGCCAGCTACGCCACCATGCACTTCGGCGAGCAGGCCAAGCTCGAAGACGGAAAGACCGAGTTCGTCGGGGCCGGCGACGAGTCGGCGGCGAGCACCCAGGCGCCACCGGCGCCGAAGAAGCAGGTCGGCGGCAAGACCGACCGGCGCGACGGATCCCCCCTGAAGATCGGTGGGCTGCTGCCGCAGACCGGTGACCTCTCGCTGGCGTACCCGCCGATGGCGGCCGGCGCGAAACTCGCCATGCGCGAGATCAACGACGCGGGCGGGGTCCTCGGCGAGCCGGCGATCTGGGTCGACGGCGACGACGGGACCAACCCGGACGTGGCGAAGGCGACCGTCGCGGAGCACGTCGCGGCCGGCGTACACGTGATCATCGGTGCCGGCGCCTCCGGGGTTTCCCGCGCGGTGCTGCCGGACGTGGTCGCGGCCGGTCTGGTCCTCTTCTCCCCGTCGAACACCGACGCCGGTCTGACCACCATCGACGACCAGGGCCGTTACTTCCGCACCGCCCCCTCGGACATTCTCCAGGGGCGCGCGTTGGCGGACGTGATCATGCGGGACGGACCGCAGAAGATCGCCATCGTGGCCCGGAAGGACTCGTACGGCGAGGGCCTCCAGGGCAACGTACGGGCCGAACTGGAGCGGGCCGGCATCGCCGCCGACCGGCTCAAGCTGCTCACCTACGACCCGCCGGCCAAGCCGGACTCCCCACCGGTCGACTTCAGCTCCGGCGCACAGGAGATCAAGCAGTTCGGCGCGGACGCGGTGCTGGTCATCGGGTTCGGCGAGTCCGCTCAGGTCATCAAGGCGCTGGACAGTGCCGGGGTGCAGATCCGGCACTGACGCCGACGGCGGTGGTCTGGCACGTTTCCGGGAGCAACCGGGGGCACCGGTCGCCGTACGGTTTCGCTGACACCGAGCGAGCTGACCGAGAGGCGACAGACGATGAGTGACTTCACCAATCCGCTGACCGAGGATGTCGACTTCGACTCGACCGGTCTGGAGGACTCGACCGGTCTGGAGGAGCAGGGGCTCGGCCCGGGGGGCACCCACGACGAGCTGCCCGGGTACGACCTAGTCGGGTTCCAGCCGGAGACGGTGGTGGAGCACCACGCCGACGGCTCCACCGAGGTGCTCACCGACTTCGACGCGGACGGCATCGCGGACCTGGCGCAGCGGGACGCCGACAGCGACGGCATCGCCGAGATCACCCTGATCGACGCGGACCACGACGGCTCGCTCGACACCGCCCTGCGGGACTACGACGACAACGGCGTCTTGGACAGGGTCGCCAGTGACACCAACGCCGACGGCGTGGTCGACCGGGTCGCCACCGACAGCAACTCGGACGGCCTGATCGACGAGGTGGCCCGCGACACCGACCTCGACGGCCGGGCGGACACCTGGGAGACGGACGTCAACCACGACGGGCACGCCGACCAGTCGATCACCGATCTCGACGAGGACGGCCACGCCGACCGGATCACGGTCGACGTCGACTTCGACGGCGGAGTCGACCGGGTCGCTTACCTCGACGAGGACAGCAACCCGTACGCCAGCCGCTGACCGCGGCCGGCGGGCGGGTCGAACGGATCGTCAGCGGTTCTTCCGGTCCAGGAACTCGGTCATCCGGCGGTGCTTTTCCGGGTCCTCGAAGAGCACCGCCTGGCCGAGCAGGTCGAGCTGCGGATGGGCGGCGGCCGGCGCGTCGACCGCCAGCTTGGTCAGGCGTACCGCCAGCGGCGACGCCTTCGCGATCTCGTCCAGCAACTCGTGGGCGACGCCGAGCAGATCGGCCGGGGAGTCCACCACCCGGTTCACCAGACCGATCCGCAGCGCTTCGGCGGCGTCGACCCGCCGACCGGTGTAGAGCAGTTCCTTCGCCCGGGTTTCGCCGATCAGCGCCGGCAGCCGGTGCGTGGCGCCCGCCCCGGCGATGATGCCCAGTCGCACCTCGGGCTGGCCGAAGAAGGCTCGTGCGGTACAGATTCGCAGGTCGCACGCGTACGACAGCTCGGCGCCGCCGCCCAGCGCCGGCCCGTCGACGGCCGCCACGGTGGGCATGGGCAACGCCCGGATCCGAGCGAAGACGGCCGAGTTGATCGCGGCCAGGGCGTCGATCCGATTCCGTTCCCGCAGTTGGGCGATGTCCGCGCCGCCGGCGAAAACCCCCTCCGCGCCGCCGGTGAGCAGCAGCAGCTTCGGCTCCCGCTCCAACCGGGCGCAGAGTTCGTGCAACGCGGCCACCAGGTCCGTGTCGATGGCATTGCGCTTCTCCGGCCGGTCGAGTGTGACCACCAACCGGTCAGCCCGCTCCTCGACCCGCAGGCCGGTCGATCCCGCGCCGCTCACTGCTTGACCCCGTCCACCCAGCGGTAGAAGCCGTGTCCGGACTTCTTGCCCAGCCGGCCCTGCTCCACCATCGACTCCAGTAGCGGAGGCGGGGCGAACCGGTCGCCGTACGCCGCCTGGAGGGTGCGGGCGATGTCGAGCCGTACGTCGAGTCCCACCAGGTCGGTGAGTTCCAGCGGCCCGACCGGGTGGCGGTAGCCGAGCGTCATCGCCTTGTCGATGTCGGCCGGGGCGGCGACACCGTCGGCGACCATCCGGATCGCCTCCAGCCCGAGCGTGACCCCGAGCCGCGAGGTGGCGAACCCGGGCAGGTCGCGTACGACGACGGGGTCCTTGCCCAGCCGGCCGGCGAGGGCGACCGCCGCCGCGGTGGTCTCCTGGCTGGTGGCCGGCCCGACGACCACCTCGATCAGCGCCATTGCCCAGACCGGGTTGAAGAAGTGCAGCCCGATGAAGCGGTCGGGGTCCGGCACCGCGTCGGCCAGCTCGGCGATCGCGATGCTCGACGTGTTGGTGGCGAGCAGGGCGGGGCGACGCTGTGCGGCTGCCGCGAGCACGCTCCGCTTGAGGTCGGGCCGTTCGGGCACCGCCTCCACGATCACGTCCGGTCCGTCGGCCACCTCGGCCAGGTCGCGGCGGAGGACCAGCCGGGTACGTCCGGCGGCAGCTTCCTCGGCGGAGAGTTTGCCCCGTTCGACCGCCCGGTCCAGCAGCTTTCCCAGGGCGACAGTGGCCGTCTCGGCCCGCTCTGGGTCGACCTCGACCAGCTCCACCTGGTAACCAGCGGTGGAGGCGACGTAGGCGATGCCCAAGCCCATCGTCCCGGCCCCGATCACTACGAAACGCTCGTTCATGCGGCGACCCTATGCAGTACGACACGGGTCGTGTCGGCCGGGCTCCGGCTGCTGGCTGCGGAGCCGCACCTCGGAGCCGGATCGAGGGCACCCAGGACGGAGCCGCGGACGGCTAGCGTATGCGGGGCCGCGGTTCTGGGTACTGCGGACGAGCACCGCCTCAGTCAGCCGGAGAAAGGGCTTCCCCCATGAGCGAGTCGCAGCCGACCACCGAGCCGCAGGAGACCGTCGAGACGCGTGGTGACGAGCGGGTCGACCTGATCCGCGCGGACACCAACAACGACGGCCGTACCGACCTCTGGGTGGCCGACACCGACGGCGACGGCAAGGCCGACCTGTTCCAGTTCGACACCAACGGCGACGGCAAGGTGGACATCACCATGGTCGACCTGACCGAGGACGGGACGCCGGACGAGGTGGTCGACGGCGACGGCGGCCTGCCGCCCGCGCCACTCCCCCCGACCGTCGCGGTCTGACTGCCGCACCACTGCTCAACCGCACCTGGATCACAGGTTAGGAAGGGCCCCCTCCTATACAAAAAACGATAGGAGGGGGCCCTTCCTTGTTGGTGACCGAGCCGAGGCTCGGCGCGGTCATGATGATCGCGACTGCGGCGACCACCCAGCCGATGATCACCAGCCAGGGTCGGCGGACCACGATCCGCCCGATGGCTCCGAACACTTCACCCTCCCCGGGTTGTGGTGAACTGTCATCGCACGACACATGGCACGCTATGCCACATGGCAGACGTTGACACGTGAGTCACCATGCCATCCTGTTGGGGTGACATCATCGGAGTCCGCGCTGCCCACCGCGCCGCAGGCCGCCACCGCGCCGCAGGCCGGCCGACAGAAGCCGCGCACGGACCCGCCGGCAAACCGTCGGGAGCGCAAGAAACTGGAGACCCGGGCGGCGCTCGAACAGGCCGCGCTACGGCTCTTCGCCGAAAAGGGCTACGAACACACGACGGTCGAGGAGATAGCCGCCGAGGCCGACGTGGCGGTACGCACCTTCTTCCGCTATTTCGCCTCGAAGCAGCACGTGCTCTTCGGTGACGTGGCGCATCAGCGGATCAACCACCTGCGGGCGGCACTCGCCGCGAGTCCGCCCGACGAAACCCCGTTGCAGGCGATCAGCTCGGTGCTCGACGCACTCGACTTCGACGAGGACGAGCAGAAACAGATCAGCGTGCGACTGCGCCTGTTGGAACGTCAGCCCACGTTGATCAGCATGTACCTGGTGCTGAACCACGAGCTACGGCTGACCATCGTCGAGTTCGTCGCCGCCCGGACCGGGCTCTCCCCGCGGCACCCGTACCCGCTCCTGCTCGCCGGGGCGGCGGTCACCTCCTGGGACACCGCACTGCACGCGTGGCTGGCCGACGACAGCGCCCCCCTGGCCGACCTGCGCCGGCAGGCGTACGCCGCACTCACCGCCGGCATCCCGGCCGACCCGCCGGCGCCGGCCTGACCCACCCCGCGCAGCCACCCCACCGACGGCAACCAGGCGGGCGCGGACGTGCTCAGCCGGCCAGCGGGCGGATGACGTCGGGCGGGACAGTGGCGGTGAGCCACACCCCGTTGTCACTGACGTAGAAGTCGTGCCCCCGCGCGGCCAGCTTCGCCGCGTCCACCACCAGCACCGACACCGCGCCGCCCCGGCGCCGACCGACGGTCACCGCCGTCGCCACGTCAACCGAGAGGTGTACGTGGTGCCGGCGCCCCGGTCGGAGTCCCTCGGCCAGGATCGCCGGCACGTTGACCGCCCCGGTGCCGTGGTAGAGCTGCCCGGGCGGAGTGACCGGAACGAGCGCCAGATCCACCTGCACCCGGGCCGAGTGCCCCTGGCTGGCCCGTACCCGGTCCACCCCGTCCGGTCCGGTGCGTACGGCGAACCGCTGTTTGTCGTTGCCAACCACCACCGCATCCAGTTCGTCCCGGGTCACCGGCTGGCCGTGCCGGGAGAGCGCCGCCAGCAGCTCCACCACCGGCACCCAACCGTTCGCGTCCAGGGTCAGCCCCACACTCTCCGGCGCGTGCCGCAGCACCTTGGACATCCGCTTGCTGATCGTGCGCAGCCGCGTCGGGTCCATCAGCCCGCCAACCGGAGCGTCGCCAGGTAATACGGTGCATCCGCGTCGTCCACGTCAACCAGCCGCCAGGCGCTGCCCCGGATCAGCTCGGCCAGCTCGTCCGGGGTACAGACCAGATAGTCGAACCAGGGCGTGCCGAGTTCGCGGTAGCGCAGCCGCAACCGCAGCTGGCCGCCGAGCCGTCCCCGCGCCCGGTTCCGCTCGTGGTAGCCGGTGTGCACCGGATCGGTGGTGCCGTACGGGTCGGTGCCGTGCGCGATGATCTCCGCCCCGGGTTTCGCCAGCGCGGCCAGGGCGGCGAGGAACCCCGGGGCCCGGTCCCGCCCCTCGATCAGCCCGAGGTTGTTGCCGAGCAGCAGGAAGGTGTCGAACCGGTGGATGTTGGTGGCGTACTCGTCCACGGTGCCGAGCACCAGACTCCGTACGCCGCGCTTGCGGGCCACCCGGATCGCGCCGGGCGAGATGTCCAGGCCGGTCACCGGCACCCCACGGGCCTGTAACTCCAGCGCGATCCGCCCCGCGCCGACCCCGATGTCGAGCACCTGGCCCCGAACCCGGTCGACGGCCCGGTGGTCGTACGGTTGCCAGTCCGCCGGCTCGTCCAGGTAGTGGGCGGCGGGAGCACCGTTGATCAGGCCGTCGTCCCGCTCGATGATCTCGATGACCGGACGGGGCAGCCGCCCACCGACCAGCGGCCGGGGCCCGACCCCGGTCGCGACCGCGAGCGTGTCCCGCAACAGCTCGCCGAAAACGTCGCCGAGCTGCGGTTGCTCCACCATGGGGTAGACGCTAGCCGCCGGTGCCGGTACGCGCGTCGCCACATCCGCGCGGGTCCGCGTCATCGATCGCCTCGACGCGCAGACGTACCTCCTCCGCACCGCGTTCCGCGCGCGGCCGGACGGTGGTTTCCTGCCGCGCGCGGCCGGGTGGCGCCTTCTGCGGTGCGCGGCCGGGCGCTCGGCGAAGCCCGGTGCCGGCCGTGGCGCGGATCACCGACCCGGCCGGCACCCAAGCCCGAAAAGGGGATGATTGGCGCAGATCTGGCCCGCTCAGTTGGCTGACCTTTTTCGGTGGTGGCGTCCAGCGGGGTCCCAATGGGACCATCGGCATCGGCATTGAGCTGCGGAAATAGCCTGGTAGCCTTGCCCGCTCCGGTTCACAACGAGTTGATCTCGATTAGGTAATGGCCGCATCACAAACGGCCGGTGAAAAAGATTTTTTCCACCGACTGCGAACCTTTCCGACCAGCTCACCAATCAGGAGCGGTGAGGGGCGGCCGGTGGCGTCGCCCGAGGTAGGCAACGAGGGGACGCGGTGGAATGAGGCTGGTGCTACGGCGAGCCCGTGCGGTGAGAGGGCTGTTACTCGCCGCGACTGGGGCGACCTTGATCGCCGCCGCCCTGCTCACCGGCCTCGCCGGCTACAGCCAGCAGGTAGTGGAGACCGGCACCGCGAGTGCGATCGACTCGGCCAGTCCGCAGGAGCGGTCGCTGCTGGTCCGAGGCTCGACCGGTGGATCAGTCGAGGCACTACGGCAGCGGGACGCGGCACTCCGTAAGGAGGTCGACGGGGGCCTGAGCGGGTTACCCACGTCGGTCTCGGCCGCCGGATACGGCGCCGGGCGCCAACTCTCCGGTCGGGTCGGCAACGCGGTACCCGACGCCGACGGTGTCGTCTTCGCCTCGGTGGTGTTCCTCGACGACCTCGCCGAGCACGCCGAACTCAGCTCCGGCACGTGGCCACAACCGGGCCACAGCCCGGTGCAGACCGTGCTCGGCGAGCGGATCGCCGAGATCCTCGGCGTGCAGGTCGGCGACCAGGTACCCGTCACCGACCGGGTCAGCGGAAAGACCAGCAACCTCTCGGTGGTCGGCATCTGGCACCCCCACGACCCGACGGCCAGCTACTGGCGGCTCTCGCCGGACGTGGCCGACGGACACGCGCCAGGGTCGTCCACGTACGGCCCGTTCGTTGTCGACCAGGCCGACTTCATGAACCACTTCATCACCAGCGCCAGCGCCGCCTGGCTGGTCGAACCCGACCTGACCAACGCGAGCGTGGCCCAACTGAGCCAGCTCGGCAACACGATTCCCCGGTTGACCAGCGAACTGCCGAAGGCCGCCGGACTCGGCACCTCCGGTGTCGCCACCACCTCCATCAACGCCCTGACCCAACGGCTCGAACGGGCCAACCTGGTCGGCCGATCCACCCTCGTCACCCCGATGCTGCTCGTCATCGTGCTCGGCGGCTACGCGTTGGTGCTGGTCGCCGCACTCCTGGTCGAGCAGCGCCGGGGCGAGAACTCGCTCCTGCAAGCCCGTGGGGCGGCCCGCAACCAGATCGCCGGCCTGGCCGTACGGGAAGCGACGCTGGTCGCCCTGCCGGCGGCACTGATCGCCCCGCTGCTGGCCACCGAGGGCCTGCACCTCGCCGACCGGATACCGCTGCTGGCCTCCGTGGGGCTGCACTTCGACACCCAGCCACGGCCGATGAGCTGGCTGGTCGCCGGGCTCGCCGCAGCCGGTTGCGTACTGGCCATCAGCGGTCCGTCGCTCCGCCGCAGCGGTACGTACGTCGCCGAACTGGCCAACCGTTCCCGACCGGGCCGGCGGGCCGCCGCCCAGCGGGCCGGCATCGACCTGGCCCTGGTCGCCCTCGCCGTACTCGGCTGGTTCCAGCTGCGCCAGTACTCCTCGCCCCTGTCCAGTGCCCGGTCCACCGGTCAGCTCGGCATCGACCCGCTGCTCGCGGCCACCCCGACCCTGGGGGTGCTGGCCGGGGCGGTGCTCGCGCTGCGGGTGCTGCCACCGCTCACCCGGTTGGCGGAACGGTTCGTCGACCGCAAGCCCTGGACCGCCACGATGTTCGGCACCTGGCAGGCCGGTCGGCGCCCGCACGCGGGGCCGGTTCTGCTGCTCGCCCTCGCGGTCGCGGTCAGCACCCTGGCCTGGTGCCTGGCCAGCACCTCCGAACGGTCCCTGGTCGACCAGGCCAACCACCAGGTCGGCGCCGACCTGCGGCTGGTCGAGACGACCGGGGTTCCCAATCCGGAACGGGCGGCGGAACTCGCCGCGCTGCCCGGTGCCCGCACGGTGCTGCCGGCCTGGCGGGAGGGGCTCCAACTGGGTCCGGCAGCGGAGCCGGCATCGATGGTGGCGATCGACACCCTCGCCGGGGCCGACCTGATCCGGATGCGCGACGACCTGGTCGACGGTGGTTCCGCCGCCGACGCCCTGCGCGGACTCGGACGGCAGCGGGTGAACGCCCCGTACGCCGAACTGCCCGCAGGAGCCCGACAGCTCTCCGGCGTGATCAGCACCACCGTCAGTGGCCCGGACCTGGTCTCCGACCAGATCCGGAGCGAAGCCGTTTTTGTCGGCCCGAACAGCAGTTTCGTGAAGGTGCCGATCGGCACCAGCCAGAACGGCAGGGCACTCCGGTTCACCATCGACCTGCCGGCCGGCGCGGCCCCGGCCCAGCTGGCCGGATTCACCAACGAAGGCACCGGTCAGAGCGGGATGGAGGTCGACTGGCTGCTGACCGAGCTGCGTGCCGGTGGCGGCGACACCGCCGCCCAGATCGACCTGCGCCCCGGCAACGAATGGCGGGTGGTGAACCCGTTCGGCCAGGAGGAAGCGGCCATCGCCGGTCCCGGCTCGCTCTCGACCAGCTATGTGTACAACGGTCCCTCGAACAGCACGGGTATCAGGTTGACGCAGATGGCGATCACCCGAGCCACCGGCGACCTGCCGGTTCCGGTGCTGGTCACCCCACCCGCACTCGCCGCGCTCCGGACCAAGGTCGGCGGAGAAATGACGATCCCGGTCGGCGCGACAAAGGCCAAAATCAAGATCATCGGTACGGTGGAGTCGGTCCCCGGTGACACCGAGCCGGCCGCGATCCTCGCCGACCTGCCCTCGCTGAGCAACGTGTTCTTCCACGACAGCGGCGTCATCCGGTCGCCGCAGGAGTGGTGGATCGCCACCGATCCCGGCCAGCAGGCGGCCACCGCGCTCGCGGCAGCCCAGCTGCGGGACCTGGTGGTGTTCGACCGCCAGGCGATCGCCGGCCAGCTCGACCCGTACGGGGTCGGCGCACGGGGCGCCCTCTTCGCCGCCGCGCTGGGCGCTCTGCTGCTCGCCGCGGTCGGCATCGCCGTCGACGTGAGCGCGACCGCGCGTCGGCGGGCCAACGAGATGGCCGTACTCCACACCCTCGGCGCCGGGCACCGGCTGCTGGCCCGGTCGCTCATCGCCGAGCAGGCGTTCCTCTCCGGGATCGGCGTTCTCGTGGGACTCGGAGTCGGGGTGGCGGTGGCCGCCACCATGGCGCCGCTGGTGATCCTCACCCCGTCGGCGGGCCGACCGTCGCCGCTGCCACTGCTCGACGTGGACTGGCCGCCGGTGATCGGCACCACCCTCGGCCTGCTGCTGCTCGCGCTCCTGCTGAGCGGGCTGGTCGCCGCCACCATGCGGCAGCGCCTGGTCGCCGCCCAGCTCCGGATCGGCGACGACCGGTGAGCCACGGGACAGCACGAGCGGTGGACGACACCACACCGGATCAGGGCACGGGAAACGGACCGGCGAACCCGAGGAAGAGATCGATGAAACTCACCAGGTCCGGGCCGGTACGCCGGCTGCGCGCCTTCGCCGGCCAGGTCGGTCTCCTTGCCGTACTCGGGCTGCTGGCTGCCGCCCTGCTCACCGGCGCACCACGACTCGCGAACGAGTACGCCGACCGGGGCCTGGCCGCCGACGTGGCGACGCTGCCGCCTCTCGTGCGGGACATCTCAATGCCGATGGTCGTCGAACCCGACAACACCGCGCAGGCCAGCGCGGGGGTCGAGACGCTCGACAGGTACCGCGACCGGCTGCCGAACCCGCTGCCGGGGCTGATCGAGGACGGGTGGTATTCGGCCACTGTCGGCCCGAACGGCGTACGCGCCTCCGGCGACTTCATTCCGCTCAACGGGGATGCCAAGCCGGGCATGGGCCTACGGGCCCAGACCGGGCTCCAGGAGGCGGTCCGGATGGTCGACGGCGGTTGGCCTGCCGCCACCGGACGGGCTCCCGGTGGCGGGATCGCGATCACCGTGTCGCAGCTGACCGCGGACGTGTTGTCGCTCCGGGTCGGCAGCCGGTTCACGGTCGAGGGCCTCGGCGGGAAACCGACCGACGTCGAGCTGGTCGGGATCTTCGAGCCGCTGGACCCGACCGCGCCGATCTGGAACGGCATGCGGCTGGCGGTGGAGCCGCTGGTGCCGCTGCTCGACGGTGACCCGTTCAACACGATGGCGGTGACCAACTGGGCCGGGATGGACTTGGCCCGCTGGAACGTGGGCGGGCTCGTCTACGACTGGTACTACCGGGTCGACGAGAAGCGGCTGGATGCCGGCGGGATCGAACCGGTGATCACCGCCCTGACCCAGCTGAAGCAGACCCCTCCGGTGGCGGAGAGCAAGGCGATCACCTCGCTGGACACCGCACTGGCCAAGATCGGGCAGCGGTTGGCCTCCGTACGGGCGCTGCTGGCGGTCGTACAGACCGGGGTACTCGCGAGCCTGATCGGCCTGATCCTGCTCGCCGCCCGGCTGTCGTTGGAGCGGCGTCGCGAGGAACTGGCCCTGCTCCGCGCCCGAGGTGCCTCGACGCGGACGATCGGTGCGCGGGTCCTGGCCGAGTCGGTGCTGGTCCAGCCGTTGGCGGTGCTCGTGGGCTGGCTGGTCGGCACCCTGGTGCCCGGTCGCCCGGCGGCGACGGAGTGGCTGGTCCCCGTACTCGCGGTGATCACCACGGGTTCCGTCGCGGTGCTGGCGATGTCGAGCCAGCGTCAGGTGACGTTCGTGGTACGCCGACAGGACCTGATCCGGCAGCGGCCGTCGGCCCGGCGGCTCACGGCCGAGATCAGCGTGCTCGCGGTGGCGGCGCTCGGGGTGTTCCTGCTGCGGCGGCGCGGGCTCGCGTCGAGCGGTGGGGTGGACCCGTACCTGGTCTCGGTGCCGGTGCTGCTTGCCGTCGGCACCGCACTGATCGCGCTCCGGGTGCTGCCCTGGCCGCTGCGGATGATCGGGCAGGTCGCCACGCGGGCCCGGGGGGCGGTGCTCTTCCTCGGGCTGGCGCGGGCCGGCCGGGGCGCGCCGGTGACCATCGGCCCGCTCGCCGTACTGGTCGTCGCGATCACCACGGGGGTGTTCAGCGGCGTGGTCGCGGACACCATCTCCACCGCCCGGGACGAGGCCACCGACCAGGTGATGCCGGCCGACGCCACCGTCACCGGGGTCACCTTCGCGCCGACCACGACCGACCGGATCAGCGCCCTGCCCGGAGTGGCTGCGGTGGTCCCTGTGTCGCTGGAGAACTCCCGGCAACTGCGGTCGGGGCCCGGCGCCGGGGACCGCGAACTCGGTCAGGCCCAGGTGGTGGTCGTGGACGTACCGAAGTTCGTGGAGGTGATGCGGCGCAGCGGCCTCCCCACGGATGGGGTGCCGGCGGCGCTGCGTCAGGCGACCCGGGGTGACGGCCCGGTGCCGGCGCTGGTCTCGCCTGCGGTCGCGGCGCAGGTCGGCAAGGGCGCGGTGGCGAACGTGCAGGGCCGGCAGTACGCGTTCACCACGAGCACGGTCGCGCCGACCTTTCCCGGCCTGGAACTCGACGTCGAACGCTTCGTCGTGCTGCCCTGGCAGGCGCTGCCGGTGCCGGACTTCAAACCGGTGCTGCCGAACCGGTTCCTGCTCGCCGGGCATGGCTACGACCGGACGGCACTGCTCCGGACCGCCGACGACGGGCAGCGCGAGTGGCGCGAGGGGGTGACGGGCAAGTCCGCCGCCGGGACCACCGTCCCGGCGGAGCTGGTCACCAGGACCGACTACCGGCGCTCGCTGGACCAGACCGGCGGTAACGAACTGCTCAGCCTGACGTTCGCGATCGGCGCGGCGGGGGCGACCGGCCTGGCACTGCTCGCGGTCGGCTTCGCGGTCGTCGCCGAGGCGCGTACCCGGGGCAAGGTGCTGTCCCGGCTGCGCACGATGGGTCTCTCCGGCCGGCAGGGACGGCAACTGCTGGTGTACGAGCTGCTTCCGCTGGTCGGCGCCGCGGTGGTTGCCGGCGGCGTGGTCGGGGCGGTGCTGCCGGGCCTGCTCGGACCGGCGCTGAACCTCTCCACCTTCACTGCCGGGGTGGCTGCCCGGACCCACCTCGATCCGCTGCTGGTGGGTGGGGTGCTGCTACTGGTGGTGGTCGGTCTGGCCGCCGCGCTCGCGATCGAAAACCTGATCAACCGACGGATGCGCCTCGGCGAGGTGCTCCGGCTCGGAGAGGAGAACTGATGACCGCTGCCCTGACCACTGCCGTACCCGATCTCGCGGCGTTGCAGCGCCGCGCCGCTGAGCGTGCGGCGGAGCGGGCCGGCGGCAACGACCGCCTCCGTGGACACATCGTCTGTGACGGCCTGGTCCGCATCTTCAAGACCGAGGGCGTCGAGGTGGTGGCGCTTCAGGGGCTGGACCTGGTGATCGACCGTGGCGAGCTGATCGCCATCGTCGGCGCCTCCGGCTCCGGCAAGTCCACCGTGTTGAACATCCTCTCCGGGTTGGACGTGCCGACCGCGGGCATTGCCCGGGTGGCCGGTTTCGACCTGCTGACCATGTCCGCGAAGCAGCGGCTGCGCTACCGCCGCAGCACGGTCGGTTTTGTCTGGCAGCAGACCGGACGGAACCTGCTGCCGTACCTGACCGCGCGGGAGAACGTGGAGCTGCCGATGCGGCTGGCCCGGCGTACGTCGGCGCGGGCGGCGCGGAAGCGGGCGTCGGAGCTGCTGGAGATGGCCGGGGTCGGCTACTGCGCGGACCGGCGGCCGGGCCAGATGAGCGGCGGTGAACAGCAGCGGTGCGCGGTGGCGGTGGCTGTCGCGAACGATCCCGAGGTGCTCTTCGCCGACGAGCCCACCGGCGAGTTGGACGAGGCGACGGCGGCTGACGTCTTCGAGGCGCTGCGTGCGATCAACGCCGAGTTGGGCGTCACGGTGGTGGTGGTGACGCACGACCACAACGTGGCGACCCAGGTCCGCCGGACGGTCGCGATCCGTGACGGGCGGACCGCGTCGGAGGTACGGCGGTCGGCCCGGATCGGCGAGGACGGGCTGGAGGAGTTGGTGACCGAGGAGTACGCGGTGCTGGACCGGGCCGGCCGGATGCAGCTGCCGGCGGCCTTCGTGGACGCGTTGGCCCTGCGGGACCGGGTGAAGCTGAATCTGGAGTTGGACCACGTCGAGGTCCGCTCCGGTGACGAACCTCAGAGGGAGCAGTTGTGAGCGGGGACCTGGTACGGGTGGAGGGCGTCAGCCGGGACTACGGTTCCGGCGACCGGGTGGTGCACGCCCTGCGGCAGGTGTCGTTCCGCGCCGGGCAGGGTGAGCTGCTCGCGGTCCGGGGTCGTTCGGGCGCGGGCAAGACCACCCTGCTCAACCTGATCGGCGGCCTGGACCGGCCGACCACCGGCCAGATCTTCGTGGCTGGTCGGGAGGTGACGGCGGCCGGGGAGAAGGACCTGCTGACACTGCGCCGGGACACGATGGGGTTCGTGTTCCAGTCGTTCGGGCTGATCCCGATCCTCTCCGCGGCGGAGAACGTCGGGGTGCCGCTGCGGCTGGCGAAGGTGCCGGCGGCGGAGCGGGAGCAGCGGGTGGCGATGCTGCTGGAGCTGGTCGGGTTGGGCGGGCACGCGGGCCAGCGCCCGTACGAGCTCTCCGGCGGGCAGCAGCAGCGGGTGGCGCTGGCGCGGGCGTTGGCGAACGATCCGCCGCTGCTGATCGCTGACGAGCCGACCGGGCAGCTGGACTCGGAGACCGGGCGGGCGATGATGGATCTGCTCCAGGCGCTGGTCCGGTCCCGTGGGATGACGGCGCTGGTGGCCACCCACGATCCGACCCTGATCAAGTTGGCCGACCGGGTGTTGGTGCTGCGGGACGGCCAGTTGGTCGAGGAGGATCGGCTGGCGGTGGCGGCTGGCTGACCGCCGGCCGCGCGGGTGGGCGCGGCAGGCACGAATCAGGGGCGGCAGAGGTACGGTTTCCCGTATCTCTGCCGCCCCTGAGACGATTCGCGGCCAGCCCCGGTTCGGGGTCAGTCGCCTTGACGCTGCTGGGGAATCTGCCCCTGCAGCAGGGCGCGAACCTCCGACTCGCGGTAACGCCGGTGGCCACCCAACGTTCGGATTGCGCTGAGCTTGCCCGCCTTCGCCCACCGGGTCACGGTTTTCGGGTCGACACGGAACATCGACGCCACCTCGGCCGGCGTGAGTAGCGGCTCTGGTTCGTGCGTACGCGATGCCATCGGTCACTCCTCCACAGGTGCCTATAGACATCGGCCGGGGTCCCGCCGGCCGACGCGTCTCCCATGGTCCGGCTAGTCCCCGATGTCCGACATGGGCCGAACGGCCGAACGTCCCTGGATGGACGGATGAACAATGACCGATTTATACAACTTTTCTATACTGAAACCTGTCTTATTCGGGCGCGTTGTGGCCCATCGTAACCCCAAGATTACGAGACAACCTCGCGTTGGAAACGCTCCACACCCCTTTGACCAGGGAAAACGCGATCATGAAGAGTGACCCCCCATTCAGCAAGATCGACTCGATCGGGGATGGGGGATTCACGTTTCGATCCCCTAATCAATCCCCTAGTCGGTCACCAGCTGATCACTCTTCGAACCGGTCGGACGGTGCCGGTCGGCCCGATGGGACGACTCAGATCGGACCGATCAGACAACACCGGTACGGCCCCCGCGCGAGGCCGCCGGAGCTAGTTGCAACGCTCCAGCAACTGCACCGCGCGCCAGCGGGCCACCAGCTTCTCGTACGCCTCGGTGGCCGCCTCGGCGTCGCCCCGGGACAGTCCCGCGAGACCCTCGGCGACCAGCGCCGGCGAGTCGTCGTCGGCCAGCGCCTCGTCCGGCAGCAACTGCACCAGGCCGCCGTAGTCCAACTCCACCACGGACCGGGGGTGGAACTCCTCCAGCCAGCGGGCACCCTCTTCGACCGCCTCGGTGATCGGCGCGTCCCCCACCGACTTGCGCAGCACCGCCAGGCCCCGCGACGCCCGCCGCCGGGCCTTGGAGATCTCGGTCCGGTAGCGCAGCACCCGCCGCTCCGGCCGTACGGTCAGCTCCCGCTCGGCCGGGTCGACGAAGACGAACCAGCGCAGCGGGACACCCCAGGTGGCGATCTGCTCGTGCAGCCGGGGCACCCCGTGCTCCAGCACCCGGGCCCCGCTGCGGAAGTCCTCCACGACCGCCTTCGCCTGCCCGGCGAGGATCGGCGGGACAAACGCGTCGGCGAGCACCGGCGGCACCCCGTCACGGGCGCTCAGCGCCGCCTCGGCGACCCGGACCCGCAGGTTCCACGGACAGACCAGCAGGGTGTCGTCGGCCTCCAGCACGTACGCCTCGTCCGGCAGGTCGGGCAGCCGGGTCCAGCCGGCACCGAGGGCCTCGATCACCGCCGTACGCTGCCGACCGGGCCCCTCCAGCGGGGCCACCGCCCGGCCCTCCTTGACGTACCGGCGCCAAAAGATCTGGCGGTCCCGGTCGAAGGCGGTCAGCGGCTCATACACCCGCAGGTAGGAAGCGAAGAGCGACGGCACGCGGCGATCCTCCCATGAAACCGGACTTCCCTGCCGCCGACGGCGCCGATCACCGCCCACCGCCCCGCCAGTTGGGACAGGTCGTCCCCCGGTCGGTCCCGCTGCGGTGCGACGGCCGATATTAGGCTCGACAGCACCGGCGTCACCCCGCCGGCCACCGGAGAGGTCCGCGTCCCACAAAGACGCACACCGACATCAGGAGCAGTCATGGGCGTTTTCGCCAGTACCGACCAACAGGTCTCGGCCGGTCATGAACAGGTCGTCTTCTGCCAGGACAAGCCGACCGGGCTCAAGGCGATCATCGGCATCTACTCGACCGCGCTCGGCCCCGCGCTCGGCGGGACCCGTTTCTACCCGTACGCCAGCGAGGCGGACGCACTGCACGACGTGCTCGAACTCTCCCGGGGTATGGCGTACAAGAACGCGCTCGCCGGGCTCGACCTCGGCGGCGGCAAGGCGGTCATCTGGGGTGACCCGGACCAGCTCAAGACCGAGCCGCTGCTGCGCGCGTACGGCCGCTTCGTCCAGTCGCTGGGCGGGCGCTACTACACCGCGTGTGACGTCGGCACGTACGTGCAGGACATGGACGTGGTGGCGCGCGAGACGCGCTTCGTCACCGGCCGCAGCGTGGAGCACGGCGGCGCGGGTGACTCGTCCGTGCTCACCGCCTGGGGCGTGTTCCAGGGCATGCGCGCCGCCGCCGAGCACCAGTGGGGCTCGGCCACCCTCGGTGGCCGTCGGATCGGCGTCTCCGGCCTGGGCAAGGTCGGCAAGCACCTGGTCGGGCACCTGATCGAGGACGGTGCCACGGTGGTGGCGACCGACGTCAACGAGAAGGCGCTGGAGTGGGTTCGGCACACGTACCCGGAGGTGGACCTGGTCGCGGACGCGACCGCGCTGATCACCTCCGACATCGACGTGTACGCCCCCTGCGCCCTCGGCGGCGCGCTCGACGACGAGACGGTGCCCGCCCTGCGGGCCACCATCGTGGTCGGCGCGGCGAACAACCAGCTGGCCCACCCGGGCATCGAGAAGCAGCTCGCCGACCGGGGCGTGCTCTACGCCCCGGACTACGTGGTGAACGCCGGCGGTGTGATCCAGGTCGCCGACGAGATCGAGGGCTTCAACTTCGAGCGGGCGAAGCTGCGCGCCACCCGGATCTTCGACACCACCCGGGAGATCCTGCGGCTCGCCGACGCCGAGGGAGTGCCGCCGGCGGTTGCCGCCGACCGGCTGGCCGAGCGGCGGATGGCCGAGGTCGGCCGGCTCCGCTCCATCCACCTCACCTGATCGGGCCCACAGCGCCTCGTCAGGGGCGCTAACGCGCCCGTTCTGCGGGCCGCCCGCATCGCGGAGCGGCTGTCGCTCGGCGTCCGGTCCGCGCCACGCCCGGACCGGACGCCACCCCCCTCCACCGTCCGACCAGATCATGGCGGCTGACCGGAGCCCGAGGCCGCTCCTTACGGCCGACCCCGGCAGGCGGAACCGGAAGCAGACGGCCATCGACAGAGTCGGGGCCAGGTCGGCTTCGTATACGGGACACGGCAGACGTTTCACCTCGTTTCGCCCGTCGCCAAGGGCTAAGGTCGGTCTCGACGGGAACCCGCAGCACAGGGTGATCGAGCCGTCATGACCGGTTTCCGGCACGGTCGTTACCGGGGTGGAGAACCGCCTGGTCGGGTCAACCTCGACGCGCGGGCACCACCGGCGGTAACCCGAGGTGCCGAAGGCGGGCATACCCATGTACCGTAAGAGCCACGAGAGATGCCTGACGTCATCGGGGCCCGCCTTCGGGCTGCCCCGAATTCTGTGCGAGGGGGTCGAGCCATGGGGCGCGGCCGTGCTAAGGCCAAGCAGACAAAGGTGGCCCGGGAGTTGAAGTACCACTCCCCGAACACCGACCTCGCCGCCTTGCAGCGAGAACTCGGCGGCAGCGGCAAGTCGGACCACGACTTCGACGACGACTACAAAGAGTATGTCGACGACGATGACGAGGACCATGACGCGGACGACGGCCCAGACAACTGGTCGCCTCCAGCCCGCTGACCTCCGTCGGGCACATTTGAGCACGCGGTAACGCCCGCGTGCTCACGCGTGTCCGGATGGTGTGGCACACCGTTGACGCGGTTCCATCCGGTCGAGGGTCTGCCGTGCGGATCGTGTTTCGACCCGTGCGGCAGCTCCTCGACCGGTCGGCGGTACCGGCCAGATCGGTCCGAACCACACCGTCCGAGCCATCACCGTGCGTATCCCCCGAAACAGCCCGTTCGCCTCAGCGCGGCCGGTTGTTCCAGTTGTAGAACGTCGGGATGTTCTCGAAGTGGTTCCAGGCGCAGACCGCCCCACCACCCGCGTCCGCCACCTCGGCCCGTTCCCGGCGCGCCTCCTCTGCCTCCTGTAACAGGCTGGTGAGGCCGCTACGGGCCGCACGGACCCGATCGGCAACTGCCCCCAGGGTGGCACTCCCGACGGGCTCAGCAGGCCCAGCAGGCTCAGCCGGTCGTACGCTGATGATCTCGGGCATGGTCCAACACTCCCTCGAGTAGGCGGATCTTGCTGTTACGGCAATGGTTGGTCTCCGTACCGTCGAAACGTCCCTGCTCGAAGTAACGGTTGGCCGCGTGGCCGCCGCCACAGAAGCCGAAGTACGGGCAGCCGGACCGGCAGGACTCGACCCCGGTCAGGAACTCCCGCACCCAGGGCCGGCCCGCCGCCCCCGCGATGATCTCGGCCAGCCCGGTGGTCAACACGTTTCCGCTGGTGAAGTCGCCGTGTTGCGGGTCGGAGAAGCCGGCGAGTTCCGGCGAGAGCAGGACCACCGAGCCGTCGTACGCGACGGTGGGGATCGGATCGAGCTGCCGGGGCAGCAGGTCGTCGGCGGTGCCGTCGAGAACCGCCGAGGCGTAGCGCAGCGACCACTCGATCTCACGGAGGTGGATCGTGGGGGTACGGCGCCAGGCCGCGACCAGCTCGCTCCAGAACCCGGTGACGTCCGCCGCCGGGTGGGCGTTACGCCGCGTGTTGACGCCCTCCATCTCCTCGATGTTGATCCCGAGTACGTCGCACCCCAGGTCAAGGAAGTACGCGTACAACTCGGCGGCGAGGCCGGGCTCGGGTCGGGTCACCACGCAGAGGGCGGAGAAGGGCACACCGTTGCGGCGCAGCGCCTCGATGCCCCGTTCGATCCGGTCGTACGCCGGCCGCCCGCCCCGCCCCACCCGGTCGGCGTTGCGCTCGCGGGGGCCGTCCACGCTCACGCTGACCCGCATCCGGTGGGTGGCGAAGAACTCGCACCAGGCGTCGTCGATCAACGTGGCGTTGGTCTGCACGTGGTGCTCGACCCCGTCGTCGAACGGGGCCAGCAGGGCGGCCAGATGCTCCCGGCCGGCGGCGAGGGGTTCGCCGCCGTGCCACACCACCGAAAAGCGGTCGCTGCGCGCCCACTCGTTGACCGGCCCCGCGACGGCAGCCGCCACCGGAATGGGCATCTTCCGATCATCGGCGCGAAACGGGAGATAGCAGTACGAGCAATCCAGATTACAGAGCGTGGTCGGCTGCATCACCACGTACGACGGCACGGAGGCAATGCCCCGCATCCCGGTTGACCCCTGCCGCAAGGCAGCCATCGGCCCCTCCTCCCCGTACCCGAGGTGCCCCTCAGGCTAGGTTGCGGTGGCCACTCGGGTGAAGGGCTGATCGGGTATGCGAAGGATCACGGCAATGGATCAGGTATGCACGAATGCACGTTCGGTGATCAGCCCCGGGTGTGGTGGCCGATCATCTGCACCTCGCCGGTCCCCTCGATGATCTCGCCGGCCTGCCACGCCTCGACGCCCCGGCCCGCCAGGCAGGCGAGCGCCCGGTCCGCGTCCTCGGCGGAGACGATCGCGAACATGCCCACACCCATGTTGAAGGTGGACTCCATCTCCGGGTCCTCGATCCGGCCCTTGGCCTGGACCAGGTCGAAAATCGGCTGCGGCCTCCAGGTGGCCCGGTTGACCACCGCGTCGACGTTCTCCGGCAGCACCCGGACCAGGTTGCCGGGGATGCCGCCACCGGTGATGTGGGCCAGCGACCGCACCTCGGTCTCGGCGATCAGCTTGAGGCAGTCCTGCGCGTAGATCTTGGTCGGGGTCAGCAGTTCCTCGCCCAGGGTCCGCTGCCGACCGAAGTCCTCGATCACCGTGTCCAGCCGCATCCGGCCGGCACCCAGCAGCACGTGCCGGACCAGCGAGTAGCCGTTGGAGTGCAGACCGGAGGAGCGCATCGCGATGACCGCGTCACCGACCTCGACCCGCTCGGGCCGAAGGATCTCGCTCTCCTCCACCACACCGACACCGGTGGCGGAGATGTCGTACTCGTCCGGCTTCAGCACGCCGGGGTGCTCCGCGGTCTCGCCGCCGAGCAACGCGCAGCCGGCGTACCGGCAGCCGTCGGTGATACCGGCGACGATCTCGGCGACCTTGTCCGGCACGACCTCGCCGGTGGCGATGTAGTCGAGCAGGAAGAGCGGCTCCGCGCCGGTCGCCACCAGGTCGTCGACGACCATCGCGACCAGGTCGATGCCGACCGTGTCGTGGATGTCGAGCTGCTGGGCGATGACCAGCTTGGTGCCGACGCCGTCCGTGGACGCGGAGAGGATCGGCTTGCGGTACTTGGTGGTGTCCAGCCGGAACAGGCCGGCGAAGCCACCGAGATCGCCCATCACCTCGGGCCGCTTGGCGCTCCGCACCTTCGACTTGATCATCTCGACCGCGCGGTCGCCGGCCTCGATCGACACCCCTGCGTCCGCGTACGAGACGCTGCGCTTACGGGTGGCACGACCGGATCCGGCGGTCCAGGGCTGGCGCACGCCACCACCGGCGCCAGCGCCCTCGGGCGTGCCGCTACCTGCGCCATTGCGCTCAGACACGTGCGTCACGGTTCTCCCCTTTGTTCCTCGCGGCGAACCGCGTCGGGTAGCGGTCGAGGATCGCTCGACTCTTGTTACTCACCGGACGCGGGGCGTGGGCCGCGCCGGTCGGATAGTTAAGGGCGCTGCAGTGCGTCAAGTGCGCCCGGGCTGCTGACGAGTGGTTCGGGGGTGTCACCGGCCCCGTCGGGACCGTCCTCGGACCGCTGCTCGCCGGTCTCCGCCGCGTGGTCCGCGACCCGGCGACCGACACCTTCGAGTACGTGCTTGCCGATCAGGTTCCCCGCCGGCAGCTCGATCGGGTATTCACCGTCGAAGCAGGCTCGGCAGAGCCGCGTCTTCGGTTGCTCGGTCGCCGCGATCAGGCCCGCGAGCGAGACGTAACCGAGGCTGTCCGCACCGATCGAACGGCGGATCCCGTCGTTGTCGAGGCCGTTGGCGAGCAACTCCGCCCGGGTGGCGAAGTCGATGCCGTAGAAGCACGGCCAGTTGACCGGCGGCGCGGAGATGCGTACGTGCACCTCAAGCGCACCGGCCTCACGCAGCATCCGCACAATCGCCCGTTGGGTGTTACCGCGGACGATCGAGTCGTCGACGACCACCACCCGCTTGCCCCGGACATTCTCCCGCAGCGGGTTGAGCTTGAGCCGGATACCGAGCTGACGCAGGGTTTGCGACGGCTGGATGAAGGTGCGCCCGACGTACGGGTTCTTCATCAGCCCGGCGCCGTAGGTGATACCCGACGCCTCGGCGTACCCGATCGCGGCCGGCGTGCCCGACTCCGGCACCGGGATCACCAGGTCGGCCTCGACCGGGTGTTCCTTGGCCAGTTGACGGCCGATCGCGACCCGGGTCGAGTAGACGTTGCGGCCGGCGATGGTGGTGTCCGGTCGGGCGATGTACACGTATTCGAAGAGACAGCCCTTCGGCTCCGGCACCGCGAACCGGGCGGAGCGCAGGCCGTGCTCGTCGATCGCGATCAGCTCGCCGGGCTCGATCTCCCGGACGATGCTCGCCCCGACGATGTCGAGTGCGGCGGTCTCGCTCGCGACCACCCAGCCGCGCTCCATCCGGCCGAGGACGAGCGGCCGTACGCCGTGCGGGTCGCGGGCGGCGTAGAGCGTGTTCTCGTCCATGAAGACAAAGCTGAACGCCCCGCGCAGCATCGGCAGGACCTCGAGCGCGGCGGCCTCGACCGACAGGTCCGGGCGGCTGGCCAGGAGCATCGTCACCAGGGCGGTGTCGGAGGTCGAGCCGTCCGAGTCCATCCCGCGCTCGCCGGCTTCGCGGGCGAGTTCGGTGGTGTTGACCAGGTTGCCGTTGTGGGCGAGCGCGATGGTGGTGCCGGCGCTGTTGGCCCGAATCGTCGGCTGGGCGTTCTCCCAGGTCGAGCCGCCGGTGGTGGAGTACCGCGTGTGCCCGATCGCGAGGTGCCCGCGCAGGCTGGCCAGGGTCGGCTCGTCGAAGACCTGGGCGACCAGCCCGAGGTCCTTGTACACCACCACAGCCGAACCGTCGCTGACGGCGATTCCGGCCGCCTCCTGCCCACGGTGCTGCAGTGCGTACATGCCGAAGTAGGTGAGCTTCGCGACGTCTTCCCCCGGCGCCCACACCCCGAACACGCCGCAGGCGTCTTGCGGGCCGGGCCGTTGGGGGTCGAGTTCATGGCTCAACCGGCCGTCGCCTCGGGGCACCTGCCGCTCCTCAAACTGAAGGCTGATCCGCACTGCGCAGATCTGCTCGGACTCGCCTAGGGCACGGGAATCTGGAAGTTCCGTCGTCAGACAGTGTACGCGAGCCGGAGAGAGTACAGAAAGTCACCGTTCGGCTCCTTACTGTTACGCCCAATTGGTGTAGGCCGACCTATTCAAGTGGGACATAAGCCGAAATGTCTGCACGATTGCCACTCGCCTGGACCCGTCCCGTCGTGATCGCCTCGCTCCAGCCGAGCCGACCCGTGGCCAACAGAATCCAGGTCACCGGATCCATTTCCACGACATTGGCAGGCGTACCCCTGGTGTGTCGCGGCCCCACGCCGCACTGAACCGCACCGTAAGGTGGAACCCGTACCTCCACCGAACGGCCAGGAGCGCTGCGCGCCAGCTCCGCGAGGAGCGCACGGACCGCGTCCCGGAGCAGTTCACGGGCCGGGGTACGACCAGCGTCGAGCTCCGCGACAACTGCCGCCACCAGCGAGGACTTACTGTACGGAGAGGACACGACGGGACGATACGGCCTGCCGTCGTGGCAATTTACGCTGCCCCTGGGTCGCGCGACTCCACCCGAACAAGGCATAGTTGCCGACGGTGTATTCGTACGGTAGTGAACCCTGGTCCGAGAAGTCAGACCGGAAGGCGGTGGACGTGACAACACACCGACATGCCTGGAAGCGACGGGCCGGTGTGGTCGTGGCTCTGGTATCCAGTGCCCTACTTGCTCTCCCCGCCACACCAGCGCTCGCTGACCCACCTCAGGTCAGGAACATCTCTGCGTCGCCGAGCTCCGTTGAGTCCGGCGGCACGACAGAGATCAAGTACACGCTGAACTTCGGCGGGGTTCTCGGCTCGGCCGACCCGGCAAACATCTCGGTTTCCTCGAGCAACCCCAAGCTTGTCTGCGTCGACGGATGCACACAGTCCAACGTTGATCAGACCGGAAGCTACACGGCGAGATTCAAGCTGGACGCGAGCCCGACCGCCAACGAACAGGCAACTATCACCATCAGGGCGACCGCCGCGACTGGCGCACCGTCGACGGGAACCACCCAGGTCACGCTCGTCGGCAAGCCGGCTCCGCCGCCCACACAGGCGGCAGTGCAGACGGTCAAGGAAATCTCGGGCCGGGTCACCGACAACGAGGGCAAGCCGGTGCCGAACGCCTCGGTGGTGCTGCTCGACTCGCAGAACCACAGCTTCGACGCCACCACCAGCAACAGCGGCAGCTTCAAGTTCCTCGGCACCACGGCGAGTCCCATCAGCCCGGGTCGGATCGACCTCGGCGCGAGCTTCGACGACAAGAACCAGCGCAAGCAGGTCAACGCGGCCGCCAACCAGACGCTGCGGGACGTACGTTTCGTCCTCGCCATCGGTGCCGCCACTCCGTCCGCGAGCGCGGAGGCACCACCGAGCGAAGAGGCGCTGCCGACCGACGAGGCGGTACCGACCGACGAGGCGACTCCCGGCGCCAACCCGCAGGCCGCGAGCAACGAGGAAGGTTCCGGCGGCGGCATGGGCCCCTGGCTCCTGATCATCGTCGGTGGCCTCCTGGTCGCGCTCGGCGTCGGCGCCATCGTGCTGCTCTGGATGCGCCGCAAGGAGAACAGCGACGAGGACGAGGATGGCGACACCCCGCCCGCCGGTGGTCGCACCTCGGGCCCGGCCGGTTACCAGAGCGGTGCCGACCCGACCCGGGTGGCGAACCGCGCCGGCATGGGAGGCGACGCCACCGCGATCAGCCGGTCGATCGCCGACGCGCCGACCATGATGCACAACCGCCCACTGGTCGACGACGAGTTCCCGGACCCGTACGGAGCACCCCTGCCGTCGCAGCAGCCGCAGACCGCCGCCTACGGCGTGCCCGCGGCGGGTGGCTGGGCGGACAACGGCTACGGCGGTGCCCCTGGACAGGGCGGCGAGTACGGCGCCGGCGCACCCGGTGCCGGAGCCGCCGGCTACGGCAACACCCAGGGCGGCGCCTACGGCAACGCACCCGGCTCCGGCGCGGGCGGTTACGGCGCCCAGGGCGGTGGCTACGGCCCCGGCGGCGAGTACGGCAACGCGCCCGGCTCCGGCGCCGGTTACGGCAACGCCCCTGGCTCCGGTGCCGGCGGTTACGGGGACGCAACCGGTGCCGGTGGCTACGGCGGCAACTACGGTGCGGGCGAGCAGCCTGGTGGCTACCCGCCCCCGGCGGCTGGCGGGTACCCGCCGGCCGCACCGGCCGGACGCTACGACGAGCCCACCGGGCGCTACGACGGTCCGAGCGCGGGTGGCAACGAGTACGCCCCGCCGGCCGACCCGTACGCGCAGGGCGGTTCCTACGGGGCCGGCACGGCCGACGCCGGCCGGGGCTACGGTGCCGACCAGCAGGCGTACGGCGCCCAGGGCTACGGCCAGGGCGGCGGCGGTTACGAGCAGCAGGGCGCTGACCCTTACGCCGCCGGTGCCCGCGGTTACGGCGAGCAGCCGGGCTACGGTGCCGGCGCGGCTGGCGGCGGCTACGACCAGCCCCAGGCGGGTGGCTACGACCAGCGTGGCGGCTACGACCAGCAGCAACAGCAGCGCGGCAGCGCCGGGTACGACGACCGGGGCGGCTACGACCAGCAGCAGGGCGGCGGCTACTACGACGAGTCCGCCCAGGGCGGGCACGGTGGTCGGGGTGGAGCGGCACCGGGCGGCCAGCAGCCGAACCGGGGCGAGCGCCGCTCGCTGGACTGGTTGGACGACTGATCGTCGGGGCTGGCCGGGGCTCAAAATCCCCGGCCAGCCTCCACTGCCGACGGAGCCAGAACCCGTACGAAAACACAGAGAACCGCACCCCGCGAAGTCGTGAGGTGCGGTTTCCTCTATGGAGCCGAGCCAGCCGGCTCAGGCGGCGGTGAACACCCCGTCGCGCAGCAACGGCACCACCTGGGAGACACCGACCTGGGCGGCGATTTCCACATCCTCACCGAATCCGCGGTAGTCCAGCTCCCGCCCGGAAACGCAGCCACGGATCGCCGCCGGCAGGTCCGGCACGCTGCTGAGCGCCGCCAGTGCCACGGCCGCCTCGACCGACAGTCCGCCGGGAACGGTGGCGAGCGCGTCGAGCACGAGCGCCGCCGCGAGATGATCCTCCACGCAGGGCCGGATGGTGCCGTCCGGCCAACGTTCGCCGGCCGCGATCACGCCAATCGGTCTGCTCGTCGTGCCGTACCCCTGGTCGATCAGCCAGCGCCCGACGGCCGGTGCGTTACGCAGGCACGCGGCCACCACCGGCACGCCACTCGCACTGGCCGCGGCCGAGATCGTCGAACCGTTCGGTGAAGGAAGCACAAGATCGGAAACGACCGGTGCGGTACGCAACGCCGCTGGCGACAGGGACCAGGGGTGCTCCGGGGTGGCCGCTCGACGCCCCACCGCCGCCACCGCACCGACCCGCCGCGCGTACTCGGCCGCCTGGGCGCCCCAGGGGAACGGGTACACCCGGATCCCCCGGCTCACCGCCACCTCGACCGAGGTGGTGAAGGAGAGTACGTCCACCACGACCAGGGCCGAACAGACCCGGCCGAGCTCGGTGGCACCGCCCAGCCCCCAGTCGAAGCGAGCCCCGGAACCGGGTTGGGCGTAGACGGTGCCGACCAGAGCGTCGGTCACGGCTGGCTTGGGGCCGAAGCCTCCGTTGTGGCGCCCTCGTCCTCGCCCGTGATCTGGTCCGCCGCCGACGCCTCCGGCTCGGCCACGGCTGACGCCGGGACCGTCACCGACTCGTCGACCACGTCCGCGTCCGCCGCCAACCCGGCCGGCTCGTCGGACTGCGCGGTCACCGTGCTGGTCACCGCGACCGGCTCGGTGCCGGCCGGCTGCGCCACCGGCGCCACCGAACCGACGTCGGTCGAGGTCGAGGAGACCTCGCCGAAGAGCCGGGGCAGAGTCGACTCGAAGGCCGTCCGCAGCTCGTCCAACCCGAGGGTGAACTGGCCGCGTACGTCCAGCGCGCCGCCGGACGGGTCGGTGACCCCGAGTGCGGTCACCGGCACCCCGTACTCCTCGCAGAGCGCGACGAATGCCTTGTCCTGGCCGCGCGGCACCGTCACCAGTGCCCGCCCCGCGGACTCGCTGAACAGGTAGACGAACGGCATCGAGCCACCGGTGAAGTCGTCCGGCAGTGTGATCCGGGCGCCGACGCCGCGGCGCAGGCTCGACTCGACCAGGGCCTGTGCGAGGCCACCGTCGGAGAGGTCGTGCGCCGAGGTGAGATGCCCCACCCGCGCCGCCGCCGCGATCAGGTCCGCCAGGGTGCGCTCGCCGGCCAGATCGACCCGGGGCGGTACGCCGCCGAGGTGCTCGTGCGTCACCCAGGCCCACTCGGAGCCGGAGAGCTCCAGCCGGGTCTCACCGAGCAGGAAGACCAGGTCGTGGTCACCGCCCGGCTTGGCGGCGAAGCCCATCGGCACGCGCTGCGCCACGTCCTCGAGCAGGCCGAGCACACCGAGCACCGGGGTCGGGTGGATCGCCGCCGCACCGGTCTGGTTGTAGAAGCTGACGTTGCCACCGGTGACCGGGATACCGAGTTCGGCGCAACCGTCGGCGATACCGCGTACGGCCTCGGCGAACTGCCACATCACGGCCGGGTCCTCGGGGGATCCGAAGTTGAGGCAGTCGCTGACCGCGATCGGCTTGGCGCCGGTCACCGCGACGTTCCGGTACGACTCGGCGAGCGCGAGCTTCGCCCCGTTGTACGGGTCCAGTCGCGCGTACCGGCCGTTGCCGTCGACGGAGAGCGCCACACCGAGGCCGGTCTCCTCGTCGAGCCGGATCACACCCGCGTCCTCGGGCTGGGCCAGCACGGTGTTGCCGAGCACGTAGCGGTCGTACTGCTCGGTCACCCAGGACTTGTCGGCGAGGTTGGCCGAGCCGATCATGCGCAGCACGGTCTCGCGCAGCGCCTCCGGGGTCGACGGGCGGGGCAGCGTCTCGGCCCGGTCCGCCTGGAGCAGGATCAGGTCGGCGGGTTCGCGCATCGGCCGGGCGTAGACCGGGCCGTCGTCCACCAGCGAGCCCGGCGGTACGTCGACCACCATGTGGTCGCGCCAGGTGATCAGCAGCCGTCCCGGCTCGCCGTCGGCCTGGGCCGGGGTGACCTCACCGATGGCGGTGGCCAGCACACCCCACTTCTCGGCCGTCTTGAGCACCGCGTCGAGCTGCTCCGGGGTGACGACCAGGAGCATCCGCTCCTGCGACTCGCTGGCCAGGATCTCGTGCGGGGTCATCGACGGCTCGCGCAGCGGCACCCGCTCGAGCCAGACCCGCATCCCGGTGCCGGCGGCAGCCGCCGTCTCGGTCAGCGCGCAGGTCAGGCCGGCGCCGCCGAGGTCCTGGATGCCGACGACGAGCTGGGCGTCGTACAGCTCCAGGCAGGCTTCGATCAGCAGCTTCTCGGTGAACGGGTCACCCACCTGTACGGCCGGGCGACGCTGTTCGCTGCCCTCGTCGAAGGTGGCGCTGGCGAGTACGGAGACCCCGCCGATGCCGTCGCGACCGGTCTTGGCGCCCATCAGGACGACGATGTTGCCCGCTCCGGCGGCGGCCTTGTTCTGCAACCGGTCCACCGGCAGTACGCCGATGGAGAGGGCGTTGACCAGAGGGTTTCCCTGGTAGCAGGGGTCGAAGACGATCTCGCCACCGATGTTCGGCAGGCCCAGGCAGTTGCCGTACCCGCCGACTCCGGCGACCACGCCGGGGAGTACCCGGGCGGTGTCGGGGTGGTCGACCGCACCGAAGCGCAGCGAGTCCATCACCGCGATCGGGCGGGCACCCATGGCGAGGATGTCGCGGACGATGCCGCCGACGCCGGTGGCCGCGCCCTGGTAGGGCTCGACGTAGCTGGGGTGGTTGTGCGATTCGACCTTGAAGGTGACCGCCAGCTTCTCCGAGATCTGGATCACGCCCGCGTTCTCACCGATGCCGGCGAGCATCCGGTCGCTGGGCGGTGCCTTCTCGCTGAACTGCCGCAGGTGCACCTTGCTCGACTTGTACGAGCAGTGCTCGCTCCACATGATCGAGTACATCGCCAGCTCGGCCTGGGTCGGCCGGCGGTCCAGGATCTGCCGGATCCGGTCGTACTCGTCGTCGCGGAGCCCGAGCTCCGGGTACGGCTGGAGTTCGTCCGGGGTGTCCACGGCCCGCTCGACGGTGTCGAGGTCGTCCGGGTACCCCGCCGGGGCGGCGTGTGCCGGTACCGCCTGCGCGGGCGGGAGACCGCTCGGCGCGGGCGCGGAGCCGTTGGCCGGAGCCTCCGGTGTGGCGGCCTCGGCGTCGTGGGTCGCTGGCTGGTCGAGCGGCGGAGTCACCCCACCGGCCTCGCTCGACGCCGTGTCGGGCTGGGTCGTCATGCCGGGACTCCCGCGAGGTGCTTGAGAACGGAGGTGAAGAAGCCGAGGCCGTCGAGCGAGGGGCCGGTCAGTGCCTCCACGGCGTGCTCCGGGTGGGGCATGATGCCCACCACGTTGCCCGCCTCGTTGGTGATCGCGGCGATGTCACGCTCCGAGCCGTTGGGGTTGCCACGCTGGTAGCGGGCGACCACCCGACCCTCGGCCTCGAGCTGGTCGAGGACGTAACGGTCGGCGACGTACCGGCCCTCACCGTTCTTGACCGGGATGAGCACGTCCTGCTCCGGCTGGAAGGTGTTGGTCCAGGCGGTCTTGACCGCCTCGATCCGCAGCCACTGGTCCCGGTTCCGGAAGTGCAGGTGCTCGTTGCGGGTGAGCGCGCCCGGCAGGAGGTGCGCCTCACAGAGAATCTGGAAGCCGTTGCAGATGCCGAGCACCGGCATGCCCTCGTGGGCGGCGGCGATCAGGGACTCCATCACCGGGGCGAACCGGGCGATCGCGCCGCAACGCAGGTAGTCGCCGTAGGAGAAGCCTCCGGGCAGCACCACGGCGTCGACCTGGTGCAGGTCGGGGTCGCCGTGCCAGAGCCGGACCACCTCCGCACCGGCGAGCCGCGCCGCGCGGGCGGCGTCGCCGTCATCCAGTGACCCGGGGAAGGTCACCACACCGATCCGGGCCGTCACGGATGTTCATCCTCGGCATCGACCACACGGATCGCGAAATCCTCGATCACGGGGTTGGCCAGCAACTTGTCCGCGATTTCCCGGGCCCGATCAAGGTCCGGTTCACCGGCGAACTCGATCTCGATGCGCCGACCGATGCGCACCGAGGAGACGTCGCTGACACCCAGGCGAGGCAGCGCGTTTGCGACGGCCTGGCCCTGAGGATCGAGAATCTCCGGCTTGAGCATGACGTCGACGACGACGCGAGGCACTGGGCACTCCTGACTGTGTACGCAGTTGGGTGCCGGCCCATAGGGGCGAGCGGGGCAAGCGTACCTGGCAGAGCCGCCGCCCGACGCACCGGCCGCCCTGTGGACAAGCCTGTGGAAAATCGCACACCCGCCGCCGACCGGCGCGATCGCGGGGCGACTGCGGCCCGGGCCGGGCTCCGTCGGCGGTGATCACTCTTCTCCGCGCCGACCGCCGCCCGAAGATCATATCGTGAGGCTTCGATTTGACTCTTGTGAATGGACGACGAACGTCCTAGCGTGTGGCGTCAAACGTCTCGGCCCCGTACGCCGAACGTTTGATCTTCAAAGCCGTACGGCGGACACCCAACCGCCGTCGGTGGCTCGACCCGACCCGGAAACCCCGGGTGCCACCCCCGGAAGGAGCCCGTTAGATGCGCATCCGCCTCACCCTGGCGACCGTCGCCACCGCTCTCGTCGGTGTCTTCGTCGTCCCCTCCGCCGCTGCCGCGAGCGACGCGCCGGTCACCCCGCTGATCATCGGCGGCGGTACGGTCTCGTCCGCCCCCTGGGCCGCCGCTGTCTTCAGCAACGGCTCGTTCACCTGCTCCGGCACCATCATCGCGTCCCGCTGGGTGCTCACCGCCCGGCACTGCGTCAGCGGCACGATGACGGTCCGGGTCGGCAGCGTCAACCGGACCTCCGGCGGTGTCACCAGCGGCGTGTCGTCGTACTCCACCCGCTACGACCTCGCCCTGCTCCAACTCTCGACGGCGATCAGCACCTCGTACGTGACGCTCTCCAGCGCGTACCCGCCGGTCAACTCGACCAATTCGATCTACGGCTGGGGCATGACCTGCTACGAGGGCTGTGGCGCCTCGACCACGCTCAAGACCGCCAACGTCCGGGTCACCAGCACCAACGTGACCGACGCGTACGGCGGCCGGGCGATCCGCAGCACCCGGATCAACGGCAACGCCTGGCGCGGTGACTCGGGCGGGCCGGAGTTCTACAACGGCGCCCAGGTCGGCGTCGCCTCCACCGCCGACGGCGTGAACATCCAGAACTACGGCAGTGTGGCGTACAACCGGTCCTGGATCACCTCGGTCTCCGGGGTCTAGTCCTCCTCAGGGGTACGGCGCGGACGTTCCGGATCACCCCGGGCGTCCGCGCCGCGCGGTTTCCGACGGGGGAGGATCGATCCCGCCGGCCGTGCCGTTCATCCGTCGCCACACCGTTGCGGGCCCGGCACACCCTTCCCGTCCCGGCACGTCGTTCTACCGCCGCGCGCGGTTTTGCAGCATGAGCCGACGTGAACAGACCTCACAATTGCCTTCACCTCCGCTCTGCCAGCATCAACACGTGCTGGTCGTGACGACGGATGTCCTTCCCGGGTACGAGATCCGCGCAGTCCTCGGCGAAGTAGTGTCATCGATGGCCCGAACCCGAAACCCGTACCGCGAAGGGGTGAAGAACCTCCGCGGTGGGGCATACGACCCGAAAGCCCCGGAGAACCTCACCCGGTGGCGGACGGAGGCGGTGGCCAATCTGGGCGAAGAAGCCCGCCGGCTCGGCGCGAACGCCGTGATCGGCATGCGTTTCGACCACCGCGAGGTGGGCGAGATGTGGATGGAACTCTGCGCGTACGGTACCGCGGTCGTGATCCGGGAGCAGCCGAAGGCGCCGCTGCCGGACGAGCCGCTCGCCGCCGCCGAAATGGCGCACAGCGCGGAGATCCTGCCTGATCCGATCGGGGTGTCCGAGCCGCCGACCGCGCCCGACCTACGCAGTGCGGCGGAGACGCCGACGCCCCGCCCGAACACCTGACCGGTCAACCCGCGGTGGCGTACAGGGGTGCGCCACCGCGGGTTCCGGAACAGGTCAGAGGATCGGCGCGGGCTGGTAGCCGGCCGCGTCCGGGTGCGCCGCGACCACCTCGGCGACCCGGTCGGCGATCGCCCGCACCTGGGCCGACGCCGCGCCCGCGAAGGCCGCCCGGTCGGCGACCAGCGCGTCGATCTCGCTCCGGGTCAGGCCGAGCCGACCATCGGTGGCGAGCCGATCGAAGAGGTCGTTCTCGGTCGTACCCTTCTCCCGCATGGCCAACGCGACCGCGACCGCGTGCTCCTTGATCACCTCGTGCGCGGTCTCCCGGCCCACACCCCGGCGGACCGCCGCGACCAGGAGCTTCGTGGTCGCCAGGAAGGGCAGGTAGCGGTCCAGTTCGCGGGCGATCACCGCTGGGTACGCGCCGAACTCGTCGAGCACCGTCAGGAAGGTCTGGAACAGGCCGTCGGCGGCGAAGAACGCGTCCGGCAGTGCCACCCGGCGGACCACGGAACAGGAGACGTCCCCCTCGTTCCACTGGTCACCGGCGAGTTCACCGACCATCGACAGGTAACCCCGGATGACCACGGCGAGCCCGTTGACCCGCTCGCTCGACCGGGTGTTCATCTTGTGCGGCATCGCGCTGGAGCCGACCTGGCCGGGGCGGAAGCCCTCGGTGACCAGTTCCTGGCCGACCATCAGCCGGATCGTGGTGGCCAACGACGACGGCGCCGCCGCGGTCTGGGCCAGAGCGGCCAGTACGTCGAAGTCGAGTGAGCGCGGGTAGACCTGGCCGACGCTGTCCAGCACCCGGCGGAAGCCGAGGTGCCCGGCGACCCTTCGCTCCAGCTCGGCCAGGCGCTCGTCGTCCCCGTCGAAGAGGTCGAGCTGGTCGGCGGCGGTGCCGACCGGCCCCTTGATTCCCCGCAGCGGGTACCGGTCGATCAGGTCGCTCAGCCGCTCGTACCCGATCAGCAGTTCCTCGGCGGCCGACGCGAACCGCTTGCCCAGCGTGGTGGCCTGCGCCGCGACGTTGTGCGAACGCCCGGTCATGACCAGGTCGGAGTGCTCGACCGCGAGCCGGGCCAGCCGGGCCAGCGTGGCGACCACCCGGTCCCGGACCAGTTCCAGCGAGGCGCGGATCTGGAGCTGTTCGACGTTCTCGGTCAGGTCGCGGGAGGTCATCCCCTTGTGCACGTGCTCGTGTCCGGCGAGAGCGCTGAACTCCTCGATCCGCGCCTTGACGTCGTGCCGGGTGACCCGTTCCCGGGCCGCGATCGAGTCCAGGTCGACCTGGTCGAGCACCCGCTCGTACGCCTCGACCACGCCGTCCGGCAGCGGTACACCCAGATCCCGCTGGGCCCGGAGTACGGCGAGCCAGAGCCGCCGTTCCATCCGGATCTTCTCTTCCGGCGACCAGAGCTGGACCAGCTCGGTCGAGGCGTACCGGCCGGCGAGCACGTTGGGGACCTGGGGGCGATTCTGGTTGCTCTGCGTCACGTACCTCATTCTCCCGCACCGCCGGTCGCCACCCCGACCCAGGCCACCGGCAGCGGCGGCCGTCGCCGTCGAACGCGGTTGATCATGAAGTTGGCGCGGATCCCGGGGCTGGAATCCGCGCCAACTTCATGATCGACAAATCAGGGGATCTAGAGGGTACGGGCCAGCCGGTCGGCGAGGAGGCGGGCGAACCGGGCCGGGTCGGCGAGTTCGCCGCCCTCGGCGAGCAGTGCGGTCCCGTAGAGGAGTTCGGCGGTCTCGGCGACCGCCGGCTCGTCGGCGCGCTGCTCATGGGCCTTACGCAGCCCGCTCACCAGCGGATGCGTCGGGTTGAGTTCGAGGACCCGCTTGATCTGCGGCACCTCGTGCCCCATCGCGCGGTACATCCGCTCCAACGTCGGCGTCATGTCCTGCGCGTCGCCGACCAGCACCGCCGGCGAGGTGGTGAGGCGGGACGAGAGCCGGACCTCCTTCACCTGCTCCGCCAACTGGGCCGAAAGCCACGACAGCAGCGGAGCGAACTCCTCCTTCTGCTGTGCGCGCTCCGGCTCGTCCTCCTCCTTCTCCTGCTCGGCGTCGAGGTCGACCTGCCCCTTGGCGATCGAGCGCAACTGCTTGCCGTCGAACTCGCGAACCGCCTCGACCCACATCTCGTCGACCGGATCGGTCAGCAGCAGCACCTCGTAGCCCTTGGCGTTGAACGCCTCCATGTGCGGCGAGTTCTCAATCATCGAGCGGGACTCGCCGGTCATGTAGTAGATGTCCGACTGCCCCTCCTTCATCCGCTCCACGTACTGGGCGAGGGTGACCAACTGCTCCGCATCCCGGGTGGAGGCGAAGGAGGAGATGTCGAGGATGGCGCGCTGGTTGTCGAAGTCGTTCAGCAGCCCCTCCTTGACCGCCCGGCCGAACTCCTGCCAGAAGGTGCGGTACCGGTCGGCGTCGGAGGCCATCAGGTCCTTCACCGTCGACAGCACCTTCTTGACCAGCCGACGGCGCATCAGCTGGATCTGGCGGTCCTGCTGGAGGATCTCCCGGGAGATGTTCAGCGAGAGGTCCTGCGCGTCCACGACACCCTTGACGAAACGCAGGTACTCCGGCATCAGCGCCTGGCAGTCGTCCATGATGAACACGCGCTTGACGTACAGCTGAATGCCGAGCTTGGCGTCCCGGGTGAACAGGTCGAAGGGGGCCTGGGACGGGATGAAGAGCAGGGCCTCGTACTCGAAGGTCCCCTCGCCCTTCATGTGGATGATCTCGAGCGGGTCGTTCCAGTCACGGCTGATGTGCCGGTAGAACTCCTTGTACTCCTCGTCAGCGACCTCGGTACGCGGTCGCGCCCAGAGCGCCTTCATCGAGTTGAGCGTCGTGACCTCGGTCTCCGTCGCCCCGTCGGGCTCGCCCTCGACCGCCGGCCGCTCGACCGTCATCCGGATCGGCCAGGCGATGAAGTCGGAGTAACGCTTGACCAGTTCCCGGATCTTCCACTCGGCGGTGTAGTCGAAGAGCTGGTCCTCGGCGTCCTCCGGCTTGAGGTGCACCGTGACGGCCGTGCCCTGGGGCGCCTCGTCCACCGACTCGATGGTGTACGTCCCGGAGCCGGTGGACTCCCACCGGGTGGCGGTCTGCTCACCGGCACGTCGGCTGACCAACGTGACGTTGTCGGCCACCATGAAGGTCGAGTAGAAGCCGACGCCGAACTGCCCGATCAGATCCTGCGAGGCGGCCGCGTCCTTCGACTCCTTCAGCTGCCGCAGCAGCTCGGCGGTGCCGGACTTCGCGATCGTGCCGATCAGCCCCACGACCTCGTCCCGGGACATCCCGATGCCGTTGTCACGTACGGTCAGCGTGCGCTGCTCGCGATCGACCTCGATCTCGATGTGCAGGTCGGTCGTGTCGGCCGGTAGATCCTTGTCGACCAACGATTCCAGTCGCAGTTTGTCCAATGCGTCCGAAGCGTTGGAGATCAGCTCGCGCAGAAAGATGTCCTTGTTCGAATAAATCGAGTGGATCATCAACTGCAAGAGCTGGCGCGCCTCTGCCTGGAACTCGAGCGTTTCGACCCCGGTACTCATGGAACCTCACTTCCACTGACGGACCATCTGGACGGATCGTACGACCTCCACGGGTGATCTCCACTACCGACGCGAGGGCCCCGACAGTGGCCAGCGACGGAGACGCGCCCGCCTCGGGGACGTACGCCCGACCCCCGGGTCCGGACCGCGCAACTCCCCGTTCGGGGACAACGATCCGGGCCCCCGAAGCGAAAGCGCCTTCACCGCGATAGCTGGATTTTTCGGATTCTCAGCAATGCGGGGTAATACGCCCGGGAGTTTGCCGCTGCAAAGCGTGACGACCCAACCACAATTAAATGTGGCATTGCCTGCCAAGATCGACCGATCAAAGCGGCAGGTAACGTCTGCGGAATGGGTGAGAAGCTACCACGCCACATTACTGATCGGTACGTTCTGGTGGAGCGAATTGGTCAGGGCGGCATGGGTCGGGTCTGGCGAGCCCGTGACGAGATGCTTCAGCGCGACGTGGCGGTGAAGGAAATCGTTCCCCCGCCCGGCCTGACCGACCAGGCGCGGGCGGAACTGCGCGAGCGTTCCCTACGCGAGGCGCGCGCGATCGCACGACTCAGCCACCCCAACGCTGTCCAGGTCTTCGATGTCCTGACCAGCGACGGCGAACCGTGGATCGTGATGGAGTACATCCCCTCCCGGTCGCTGGACGCAGCGATCAACACGGAAGGGCCGCTCTCACCCATCCGGGCGGCCAAGATCGGACTGGGCGTGCTCGGCGCGCTCCGCGCGGCCCACCAGTCCGGAATCATGCACCGCGACGTGAAACCGGCCAACATCCTGCTCGCCGACGACGGCCGGATCGTGCTCACCGACTTCGGACTGGCCACCGCCGTCGAGGACACGAACCTGACGCTCAGCGGCGTGGTGCTCGGTTCACCCGCGTACGTCGCGCCGGAGCGGGCCATGTCGGGCATCGTGGGCGTCGAGGGGGACCTCTGGTCGCTCGGCGCCACCCTGTTCGCCGCCGTCGAGGGCCGCTCGCCGTACGCCCGGCCGTCCAGTCTGATGAGCCTCACCGCGCTCGCCACCGAACCGCCACCGGTCGCCGAACGCGCCGGGCCACTGGCCCCGGTGCTGGAAGGTCTGCTCCGCAAGGACCCGGTCGAACGCATGGACGTCGAGTCCACCGAACGGCTGCTGCGAGACATTCTCCAGGAACCCCCGAACGAGCCGCCGAAGGTCGGTTGGACCGAGCCCGAGTACGGCCGGCAGCGCCCACGGCCGGCGCTCTCCTTTGTCATGGCGCCCGGGTTGTCGCAGTCGCCCACTCCGGGTCGGGACGAGGAGTCCGCCACCGCCGCTCCCCCCGCCGTCGAAGCGACCGACACGGGTTGGAGCGGTGACACCGGACGAGCCGACAGCGCCGGATCGACGGAGAGCGGTGGCTGGCCCGGCGGCTTCGGGACGACCGCTGACAGCGGTGCCGGTCCGGACGCTGACACCGGGGCCGAGGCCGAGGCTGGATGGAACGCCGAGGAGGTCACGCCCGCCACCCGGATCCGCAACGCGCGGCGAGTCTGGCTGGTCGGCGCCCTCGCGGCGGTCGTCCTGCTCGGCATCGCGGTCGCCGTACCGCTGGTCAATCGCGAACAATCGGCGGCGATGAGCAGCGACTCCTCCGAACCGGGCGCGGCCGGCACCGATCAGGTCACGCCCCCGACGTCACCCGGGTCGACGCCTGCCGCGACCGGCGGCCCGCTGCCCGCCCTCACCTGGTCCAGCCACCGGGACAGCGCCGGGTTCACCGTGCCCGTGCCGAACGGATGGCGAATCCAACGGGAGGGCGCCAGGGTCGAGTTCCGGGAACCGACCGGTCAACGACTTCTCGCGATCACCCCGACCACCAGCCCGAAGCCCGACCCGCTGGCGGAGTTGACCAGCCGTGAGCGGAGCCGACCCACCGACGGGCAGTTCCAGGGTTATCAGCGGATCGCGCTCGCCTCGGCGGACTACTACCTGGGCGCGGCCGACTGGGAGTGGACCTACCGGACCAACACCAAAGACGTGATCCACGTACGCCAGCGCGACGTCATCACGGGGAAACAGCAGGGGTACACGATTTTCTGGGCCACGCCGGATTCCGGCTGGAAGGCGAGCGAGTCGGCGTTCCAACGCATCGTCACCGGCTTCCGGCCGGCGCCGACGTCCACCCCGACCGCTACCCCCGAGAGCACCAAACCGAGGGTCGATCCGTCGGTCAAGCCGAGCACCACACCCAACCTGCCGCGCTACCAACTCGTCGGGGTGGCGAGCAACCGGTGCCTCGACATCAGCAACCCGGTCTCGGTCAGCCCGGTTCGGCTGCGGATCTGGGACTGTGGCGCCCGCGGTGACCGGAACCAGAGCTGGAGCTTCCCCGCCGACGGCACCGTCAGGCTGCTGGACAGGTGCATGGAGGTCGCGAACGGTTCCCGGGAGAACGCGGCCGTCATCCAGTGGGCCACCTGCACCGGCGGAGCGGCGCAGCGGTTCACCCTGAACGCTCAGCAGCAACTGGTCAACGTCGGCAGCGGCAAGTGCCTGGACGTACAGGACATGGTCAACGACAACGGGGGCGTACTCCAGCAGTTCACCTGCAACAACGGGGCGCTTCACCAGAAGTGGAAGCGGGTCTGACCGCAGCGGCGGTCGGCCCGCGCGGTGCGGGCGGACCGCCGTTGGCGGGCTTACGTCAGCCGCGCGGCCTGTTGCCCCGGGCCCGGTGCGCGGCCACGTTCACCCGGTTGCCGCAGGTCTCGTAGGAGTCCCAGCGTTGCGTCCGGCTTCGGGTCGTGTCGTAGAACACGTGGCGGCACTGTTCGTTGGCACAGGCACGGATGCGGGACCAGGTGTTGTCGCGGACGAGTTCCGCGACGTCCAGGGCGATCCGGCCGATGATCTGGTCGCCGGCCACCTGCTCCAGCCGGGCCTCACCCCGCGCCGAGAAGACCTGCCGGAAGGTGGCGTCGGCGGCGTCCGCGCTGAGGTTTGTCCAACCCCGCTCCGCGTGCTCCGGGTCGGCCGCGTCGATGACCGTCATGAGATCGGTACGTACCGCGCGGATCTGGTCGAGTTGGCCGGGCGTCAGCGGCACTCCGGCCGGCTGACCGAACGGTGCGAGCACCTCGGCCGCTGTCGCCGGGTTGTCGAGCGTGTCCGGCAGCGTCGGCGTGGCGTGCGGTCGCGTGTTGAGCAGAGCCACGATCCCCGCAGCCCGGGCCGGCACCTTCGGCTCCTTCGCTTCTGACGACTCGTGCGTACCCATGCCCAACAGCGTACGCAGAAATGGTCTAAGTCCCAAAGACCTTTACAGGTTCCGGTCAAGCGTGCTACAACCGTAAGCGGCAAAACTTTCTAGCCGCTTACGCCGCCATCCGCCAAGGAGCACGACCCATGAGCCACCTCTTCCTCACCGCCGTCGGCGGCGACCCGAACGAGACCGTGCAGCTCGACCAGGACTCGAACCTGACCGTCGGCGCGGAGGACGTCCTCGTCGCGGTCGACGCCGCCCCGGTCAACCCCGCCGACCTGCTCTTCACGCTCGGCTGGTTCGGCGTCTACCCGCAGGTCCCGAACGCGCTCGGCGCCGAGGGAACCGGACGGGTGCTACAGGCGGGCGGCGCCGCTGACCCGAATCTGGTCGGCCGTCGGGTGATCATCCTGCCAACCTTCGTCCAGGGCACCTGGGCGGACAAGGTGGTCGTACCGGCACGGAACGTCATCGCGGTGACGGAAAAGGCCGACCCGCTGCAACTCGCCATGCTTCCGGTCAATCCGGCCACGGCGTACGCCCTGCTCAACGACTACGCCGACCTGAAGCCCGGCGACTGGATCGGGCTGAACCTGGCCAACTCCGGTGTCGGCCAGTACGTCATCGCCCTCGCCAAGCGGCGCGGCATCAGGACCCTCGCCGTCGTACGTCGCGAGGAGGCCGCCAAGCGGGTCCGCGAACTCGGCGCCGACCTTGTTGTCATCGAGGGAGCGGACCTCGGCGATCGGGTCGCCGAAGCCCTGGGCGGCAAGCAGCTCCGTCTACTGTTCGAGGGCGCCGGCGGCCCGGAGCAGGTCGGTGAGCTGATCCGTTCGGTCGAGGCCGGCGGCAGCGTGGTCACCTTCTCCGCGGTCACCGGCCAGTCGCCGGTCATGCCGCTCGGTGACCTGATCTACCGGGGGATCTCGCTCCGCGCCTTCTTCATCCTCAACTGGATCCGGGACACCCCCCGCCCCGAGCTGGAGCGGATCTACAACGAGTTGGCCGACCTCGTCGCGGAGGGTGCGATCGGTGCCGCGGTGGAGGCGACCTACCGGCTGGACCAGTACCGCGAGGCCCTCGCCCACGCCGGGCAGCAGGAGCGTTCCGGCAAGGTCCTCTTCACCCCGGACCGGCAGACCGCCTGACATCGCCCGCACCAGCAGACCCGCCCGGCCGGCTCGACGCCGCCGGGCGGGTCTGCTGGCGTGCCTGCCGTAGATCTCGGACCCGGTCCACTTCCTGGATGACCCCGACAGTCAACGTTGGTTGGGCAAACGCCAACGCCGCTTGGCCGGTCAGCTGAAGTCAGCTGACCGGCCAAGCGGCTTTGGATCAGGCCACCGGTACGGGACTGAGCTGTCGAAGCAGTTCGGCGCTGTCGAACGCCTCCCAGCGCTCGGCGATCCGGCCGTCGACGAACCGATCGAAGGTCATGATCGGGATGGAGAACGATCGTCCGGAGCCCGCGATTCCGGCGAACTCCCCGATGTGCGTGCCGGCGAACGTCCACCGGCAGGCAATCAGGTCTCCCGACGCAACCATCTCGTCGACGGTGATTCTGGCGTCGAACGTCTCCCAGAGTCCGGACACGAACGTCCTGACCCCTTCGCGCCCAGCCGGCAACCCCGGCGGGAGGTGGTGGTCGACAACATCGGTGGCGACGAGCGCGTCGTACGCCTCCGGGTCACGGTCGTTGAAGGCGGCGACGAATCGACGCAGGACATCGGTATTGGTGGACTCTCTGCTCATCGAGTCACTCCTGACGCTCAGGTTGGGCACGGGTCCGGGGTCGGTCGCCCGGCACGGAAAGGGGTTGCTGGGCGGGCGTTCAGGCCGCCTGGACATCGTCGTGATCGGTCTTCTCGGCCAACTCACGCCAATCGGCGAGATCCTGCCGCAGGCTGGCGATCTTGGCCTCGATGTTCTGGATCGCGTCCCGCCCCAGCGGCAGCCTTACCGGCGCCCGGCCCGACTCGACCACGTCGACGAGCGCACTGGCGGCCTTGGCCGGGTCGCCGGGCTGCACGAACGCCGCGGTGAGCTGCCGCATCTGCTCCACCGGTCCGGTGGCGTAGGCGTCCAGCGGATTCGCCGTATGGCGCAGGCTGCTCTCCTTGATGAAGTCGGTACGGAAGTAACCGAGCTCCACGGCCGTGACCCCGACCCCGAACGGGGCGAGTTCGGCGTGCAGCGCGTCGGTGAGACCCTCCACAGCGAACTTCGTCGAGCCGTACACGCCGTAGCCGTGCAACCCGATGATCCCGAGTAGCGAACTGATGTTCACGATGTGTCCGGCGCGCTGGCGGCGCATTTCCGGTACGACCGCCCGTACGACGGCCAGCAGGCCGAAGACGTTGATGTCGTACTGCTCGCGGACCTCGGCGGCGCTCGACTCCTCCACCGCGCCGAGCAGCCCCGAGCCCGCGTTGTTGACCAGCACGTCGATCCGACCGAACCGGTCGACCGCCGCCCGTACCGCTTCGACGGCCTGGCGTTCGTCGGTGACGTCCAGCGCCACCGTCAGGAGATTGGCACCCGCGTGCGGGAATGCCGCGCTCACCACCTCCGGATTACGAGCGGTGGCGACCACCTGGTGACCTCGGCTCAGCACCTCGCCAGTGAGGTGCGCACCGAAACCACGGGACGCGCCGGTAATGAACCAGACACTCATCGATCTTCCATTCCCTGGAGGAGGACACCCCCAGTAAGTGACTACGGCATCTTGACCCTTACTGTTCTAGCATGGGTCGACCCCGACCGTAAAGGTCTTTGTTGGCTAGACCATTTCAAGTTCTACGTTGGACCGCCCGCCCTGAGACGCCAGAGCAACGGACCGCGAGGTCAGGCCGATGAGGGAGGTGCCGGCGGAAGCGGAACGGTTCAGCGTTCGAGGATGGCCACGACGCCCTGGCCGCCGGAAGCGCAGATGGAGATGAGGCCACGACGGGGGCGCGCCGCCCTGCCACCGGCCGACTCGCGGGCGTCCTCGGCAAGCAGCTTCGCCAGGGTGGCGACGATCCGCCCGCCGGTCGCGGCGAACGGGTGCCCGGCGGCGAGCGAGGAGCCGTTCACGTTCAGCTTCGACCGGTCGATCGTGCCGAGCGGGCCGTCGAGCCCCAACCGCTCCTTGCAGAACTCGGCCGACTCCCAGGCAGCGAGGGTCGCGAGCACCTGCGACGCGAACGCCTCGTGGATCTCGTAGTAGTCGAAGTCGGTCAGGCTCAGCCCGGCTCGGGCGAGCATCCGGGGCACCGCGTACACCGGGGCCATCAGCAGCCCCTCGTCGCCGTGCACGAAATCGACCGCGGCGACCTCCGAGAAGGTGAGGTACGCCAGCACCGGAAGGTGGTGGTCGGCGGCCCACTCCTCGGAGGCGAGCAGCACGGTCGAGGCACCATCGGTGAGCGGCGAGGAGTTGCCGGCGGTCATGGTGGCTTCCGCCTGGCCCGCTCCCCGCGTACCGAAGACCGGTCGCAACGCGGCGAGCTTCTCCATCGAGGTGTCCGGCCGCAGGTTCTGGTCCCGGGTCAGCCCGAGGTACGGGGTGACCAGGTCGTCGAAGAAGCCACGCTCGTACGCGGCGGCGAGCCGCTGGTGCGAGGCGAGCGTCAGAACGTCCTGGGAGTGTCGGTCGATGCCCCACTGACGCGCGGTGATCGCGGCGTGCTCCCCCATCGACAGTCCGGTACGAGGTTCGGCGTTACGCGGCGTCTCCGGCAGGAACGGCTGGTGCGGCCGGAGCCGGGTCGCGGCCCGCAACCGGGCGGTCAGCGTACGGGAGGCACTGATCTTCAACAGGGTGCGGCGGAACTCCTCGTTGACCGCGAGCGGCGCGTCCGAGGTGGTGTCCACTCCACCCGCGACACCGGCGTCGATCTGCCCCAGTGCGATCTTGTTGGCGACCAGGATCGTCGCCTCCAGCCCGGTGCCACACGCCTGCTGGATGTCGTACGCGGGCGTCCGGGGGTCGAGCCGGGAACCGAGCACCACCTCCCGGGTCAGGTTGAAGTCCCGGGGATGCTTGAGCACCGCCCCGGCGACCACCTCGCCGAGCCGCTGGCCGGCCAGCCCGAACCGGGCCACCAGTCCATCGAGCGCGGTGGTGAGCATGTCCTGGTTGGAGGCATCGGCGTACCGGCCGTTGGAACGGGCGAACGGGATCCGATTACCCCCGACCACCGCGACGCGACGTACGGTCTCCACGATCCCGCCTCCTCGTTCAGGGCTTGCGCCTAACCTACTCGCCAGTAGGCTACGCCTATGAGTGACAGGTACGCGAGCTTCGCGAACTCCGGGGCAGGCCGCGCCCTCGTCAAGCGACTCGGCCTGCCCGATCCACCTCGACTGCGCCGGTACCGCCCCGGCGATCCTCTCCTACCCGGGCCAGTGCTGCTCGACTCGGCCCCGGGTGGACGGCTGCGCGAGCCAGTCACCAAGCTGCTCGCCGCCGCCGGTGTCGCACTCGCCGACCCGACGACGGTGACCGCGACGGAGTCCACCGCGACGACGGCATCGGCGGCGGAAACCGGCGTACGACCAGCGGCACTGATCTACGACGCGTCCGGGATCACCGACTCCACCGGGCTCCGGTCGCTCTACGACTTCTTCCACGCGTACGCCCGGTCGGTCCGCTCCTCCGGCCGGGTGATCGTCCTCGGCACCCCACCGGAGGCGTGCGACGCCCCGCGCGAGGCCACCGCCCAGCGGGCCCTGGAGGGACTGACCCGCAGCATCGGCAAGGAGTTCCGGCGCGGCATCACCGCCCAACTCGTCTACGTGCACCGGGGCGCCGAGACGGCGATCGAGTCCACCCTGCGGTTCCTGCTCTCCGGCCGATCCGCGTACGTCTCCGGACAGGTGATCCGGATCACCGACCCCGGCGTCGGCGACCACGGCGACCGGGAGCGGATCGACTGGGACCGTCCGCTCGCCGGCAAGGTCGCACTCGTCACCGGAGCCGCCCGGGGAATCGGTACGGCGGTCGCCCAGGTGCTCGCCCGGGACGGCGCGCACGTCGTCGCGCTGGACGTACCGGCCGTCGGGGACCTGCTCGCGAACGTGGCGAACGACATCCGGGGCAGCGCCGTACAGCTCGACCTGACCGCGCCCGACGCGCCGGTCCGCCTCGCCGACCAGCTCGGCGACCGCTACGGCCGGGTCGACATCGTGGTCCACAACGCCGGCATCACCCGGGACCGGACCATCGCTCGGATGGACGCCGCAGGTTGGGACTCGGTGCTCGCGGTGAACCTGTCGAGTCAGGAACGGATCAACGACCTCCTGCTCTACCGCGACCTGATCCCGGCCGGCGGCCGGCTGATCAGTGTCTCCTCGATCGCGGGGATCGCCGGCAACCGGGGACAGACCAACTACGCCACCGCGAAGGCCGGCGTGATCGGGCTGGTGCAGTCGATGACCCCGGTCCTCGCCGACCGCGGCATCACCGTCAACGCGGTCGCGCCCGGTTTCATCGAGACCCGGTTGACGGCGCGGATGCCGATCGGGCTGCGTGAGGCCGGCCGCCGGTTGAACAGTTTGGCGCAGGGCGGGCTCCCGGTCGACGTGGCCGAGACCATCGCCTGGTTCGCCGCCCCCACCTCCGCCGGAGTCACCGGCAACATCGTCCGCGTCTGCGGCCAGAGCCTGCTGGGAGCATGATGTCCAACTCCGATGGCTCCGCCACCGGCCGGCGGGCCGAGGACGACACGGTCCGGATCCCCAACTCGAACGGGGACGAGACGATCGAGTTGACACAAGCCAGCGCGGACGACACCGTCCGGCTCACCCTCCCGACAGCGGACGACACCGTCCGGCTCACCCTCCCGACAGCGGACGACACGGTCCGGATCCCCAGCCCGGACGAGACCGTCCCGCTCACCCTCCCGGTCGAGGACGACATCCCCTGGTGGGCCGGGTCGACCGACGACGCCACGGTCGAGGTGGACAACCCGGCGGTGGCGGGCGGCGCGAGCAGCCCGGCGGTGACCGGCGGCGTGGTCGAGCTGAGCCGGATGCCGGCGACCGGCGCGCTCTACCGGCGGGCGATCGTCGCACTGCTGCCCGGACGCCGCCGGTCGAGCAGGCCGACTCCGTCCGGGCCGACGCTGCCACCGCCCGAGGTGGCGCCGACCCTGCCCGCGACGGAGTTGCGGCTGCGCGGCCTGACCGTCGACAGGGGACACCTGGCCGCGTACGACCGGGTGTGCGGGTTCCGGCTCAGCGACACCCTGCCGGCGACGTACCCGCACGTGCTCGCCTTCCCGCTGGCGATGCGGCTGATGACCTCGGCGGAGTTCCCGTTCCCGCTGCTCGGCCTGGTGCACATCGCCAACCGGATCACGCTGCACCGGCCGATCGACGCGAGTGAGCCGCTCGACCTGTCGGTGCGTACGGCCGAGCTACGGCCACACCGACGCGGGCAGCAGTTCGAGGTGCTGACCACCGCCTCGGTCGGCGGCGAGCCGGTCTGGAGTGGCGTGGCGACGTACCTGCGTAGGGAGCCGAAGCCGACGGAGGGTGACCGGCACGAGCCGGGTGACCGGCCGGAACCGCCGGCCACCACCGGCCGCTGGCGGGTCAGCCCACGCGTGGGTACGGCCTACACCCGTGTCTCCGGCGACCGGAACCCGATCCACACCTCCCGCCTCGGGGCGCGGCTGCTCGGCTACCCGCGCCCGATCGCGCATGGGATGTGGAGCAAGGCCCGTTGCCTGGCCGCCCTGGAGGGGCGGTTGCCGGAGGCGTACACGGTGGAGGTGGCGTTCAAGCTGCCGGTCCCGCTGCCCGGCACGCTCGCCTTCAGCGCCACCCCGGCCTGGGACTTCGCGCTGCACGACGTGGACTCCGGTCGCCCGCACCTGACCGGCACCCTCCGCTGACCCAACTCACACCCTGCGGGCGTTAGGAAGGGCCCCTTGTTATACAGAAAGCGATAACAAGGGGCCCTTCCTTACTTCGAAGGTGGGTGCCAGGGCCAGGTGGCGTTCATCAGGCGGGTGGCGAGCCGTTCGGGGTCCTCCGAGGGGTGGTCGCTGAGCCAGTCGGCGAGCGATTCGGTGGCACCGACCAGGGCGTACGCCATGACCTCCAGGTCCGTCTCGCGTACCTCTCGGGAACCCTCCGCCGGTACGGGCAGGTTGCGGCGCAGGAGCGTGGCAACCACCTCGACCACCCGGGTTCGCATGTCGGCCAGTTCACCGGCGAACGGCTGCTCACTTCGCGCCTGCCGGTAGAGGACCGTCCAGCCGTCGCGGTGTGCGCCGACAAATCCGAAGAAGGCCCGCAGCCCGCGCCGGAGTTGCTCGTCCGGCGGAAGTTCCGCGCTGACCGCCCCCACGATCGCCTCCATCATCCGGGTGCCCTCCCGGTGCAGGCAGGCGATGAAGAGCGTTTCCTTGGTGCCGAGGTAGGCGTAGACCATCGGCTTCGAGATGCCCGCGTCCTCGGCGATTTCGTCCATGCTGGCGGCGTGGTAGCCGCGCCGGGAGAAGACCTTGACGGCAGCGTCGAGCATCTGCTGCTCGCGTACGGCCCGAGGCAATCGCTTGAAGGTGGGGGTGCTGGACATCCTTGCGAGCATACCTACTCGTGCGTAGGGTTACGCCCCAGTAACCGCAGTCTCCACCGGAAGGTGCAACCCATGACCGACTTCGACCCGGCCAAGTTCACGTCCCTGGATCCGAAGCAGTTCGCCCAGCTCGTGAAGTCCACTCCGGACGCCGAGATCGCCGCGCTCATGAAGAGCGACCAGCGGGGCATGATCCTGGACGAGATCTTCAACCGGATGCCGACGCTGTTCCGGGCCGACCGTGCCGGTGCGACGAACACGGTCATCCACTGGAACATCTCCGAGCGGGCCGACGGGGGCGTCGACACGTACGAGGTCGTCATCGCCGACGGCGCCTGCACGGTCAATGGCTCCCCGGCACACGACCCGAAGCTCGCCCTCACCCTCGGCCCGGTCGAGTTCCTCAAGGTCGTTACGGGCGGCGCCAACCCGGTGATGATGTTCATGACCGGCAAGCTGAAGGCAAAGGGCGACCTGGCCCTGGCCTCGAAGATCGCCGACCTGTTCAACATTCCCAAGGCCTGATCAGGATGTCGGGACGGGATCGGGCACTGGCATGACCGAGTTCTCGCTCGACCTCAACGAGGAACAGCGCGATCTGCGTGACTGGGTGCACGGCTTCGCCAAGGAGGTCGTGCGCCCGGCCGCGGCCGAGTGGGACGCCCGCGAGGAAACCCCGTGGCCGGTCATCCAGGAAGCGGCCAAGGTCGGGCTCTACGGCTACGAGTTCGTCGCCAACTGCTGGGCCGACCCGACCGGACTGAGCCTGCCGATCGCCAGCGAGGAACTCTTCTGGGGTGACGCCGGCATCGGCCTCGGCATCTTCGGCACCTCCCTCGCCGTCGCCGCCATCTACGGCACCGGCACCCCCGAGCAACTCGTCGAATGGGTGCCCCAGTGTTACGGCTCGGTCGACGAACCCGCGGTCGCCGCGTTCTGCAGCACCGAGCCCGAGGCCGGCTCCGACGTCGCCGCGATCCGCACCCGGGCCCGCTACGACGAAGCCACCGACGAGTGGGTCCTCAGCGGTCAGAAGGCGTACGCGACCAACGGTGGAATCGCCGGCGTGCACGTGGTGACGGCGACGGTCGAGCCGAGCCTCGGCGCCCGGGGACAGGCCGCCTTTGTCGTACCGCCGGGGACCGTCGGGCTGCACGCGACCCGCAAGCTACGCAAGCTCGGGCTACGCGCGTCGCACACCGCCGACGTCTTCCTCGACGACGTACGGGTACCCGGCCGCTGTCTGCTCGGTGGACGGGAACGGCTGCTGGCTCGACTCGACCGGGCCCGGACCGGTCAACGGTCGAGCGGCCAGGCGGCGATGCGTACGTTCGAGCTGTCCCGGCCGACGGTCGGCGCACAGGCGCTCGGCATCGCCCGCGCCGCCTACGAGTACGCCCTCGGCTACGCCCGGGAGCGGGTCCAGTTCGGCCGTCCGATCGTGGAACACCAGGCGGTCGCATTTGCCCTGGCCGACATGCGGATGGAGATCGACGCCGCCCGACTGCTGGTCTGGCGGGCCGCGTGGATGGGTCGAAACAACCGCCCGTTCCTCGCCGGTGAGGGCTCGATGGCGAAGCTCAAGGCCGGTGAGGTGGCCGTGTCGGTCACCGAAAAGGCGGTGCAGATTCTCGGCGGCGCCGGTTTCCTCCGTGATCATCCGGTGGAACGGTGGTATCGGGACGCCAAGATCTACACGATATTCGAGGGAACGTCGGAGATACAGCGTATGGTCATCGCCCGGGCCATCTCCGGATCGTCGATCCGCTGACTGCCCTCAATATCCCTATTCGGCAAGAACGAGGATAGTCAGATGACCATCGATCAACTCCAGGGCCAGCGGCAGTTCTACGTGCGGCAGCGGCTGCGCATGATGGTGAACCAGTACGAGGTGCGCGCGGTCGCGCCGGACGGGTCCGAGGGCGACATGCTCGCCTTCGCCCAGCAGAAGCGGATGGCTTTCAAGGAACAGGTCACCCTCTACACCGACGACACCAAGCAGCAGGCGGTGCTCGGCTTCAAGGCACGGCAGGCGATCGACCTCGGTGCGACGTACGACATCACCGACGCCGCCGGCAACGGCATCGGCCTGTTCCGCAAGGACTTCAAGGCGTCGCTGCTCCGCTCGACCTGGATCGTCGAGCAGCCCGGTCTCGGTGCCGCCCGTGGCCAGGAGCGGAGCCTGCCGGTGGCGCTGCTGCGCCGCTTCGTCGACTCGCTGAGCTGGCTGCCGTACCACTTCGACTTCCTGATCGGCGACCAGCCGGCGTTCTCGGTGGTCAAGAAGTGGGGCCTGCGTGACAGGTACGTCATCGAGGTGCAGAACCCGCAGCTCGACCGCCGTCTGGTGATCGCCATGGCGGTTGGCCTGGACGCGCTCCAGAGCCGCTGATCGACCAGCACACCCCCGACGGGCCGTCCGCACCGGACATCCAATGCGGACGGCCCGCTGTGCCACCCGTAAGGCGGCCGATCCGGGGAAGCCGGGGGTCGTGACCCGGATGTAGCGCGGGTCGCCGGCCGAAAGAGTGGATCGCATGAGATTCGCCAAGAGCCAAACCGGCGCCCTCGCGCTCCTGCTCGGTACGACCCTCGCCGTCGGCATCTCGGGCCCGGCTCTCGCGTCCGCTTCGAGGACCGCCGGACATCCGCCCGCCACCTGCCCGGCCGGCACCCTCGACGGCACCGGGCTGCGGGCTGCCATCGCCGACCTGCCGACCACCGAGGCGACCAGCGCCCAGGTCCGGCTGACCACCCCGGCCGGCTGCTGGACCGGCGCCAACGGCGTCGGGGACCTCCGGACCGGATCACCGGTGCCACCCGACGCCCGGTTCCGGATCGGCAGCGTCACCAAGGTCTTCACCGCCACCGTCGTCCTGCAACTCGCCGCCGAGCGCCGGGTGGACCTGGACGCCCCGGTACGCCGCTACCTGCCCGGCCTGCTGACCGCCGACTACGACCGGCTGACCGTACGGCAGCTGCTGAACCACACCAGCGGACTGCCGAGTCCGAAGCAGCCGGACGACATCGAGTGGGCGATCGACCACCGGTACGACCACTGGACGCAGGAACGGATCGTCCGCGAGGCGCTGCGCAACGAGCCGGTGTTCACGCCCCCGGGCTCGAAACAGCAGTACACGAACATGGGTTACATCGTGGCCGGCATGCTGATCGAGAAGGTCACCGGGCACCCGTACGCGCGGGAGATGCAGGACCGGATCTTCGGGCCGCTCGGGCTGCGGGACACCTCCGTACCCGGAAACGACCCGACCATCCGCGGCCCGCACGCCCACGGCTACCAGACCGTCAGCCGGAACGGGCAGACCGAACTGGTGGACGTGACCAACTGGAACCAGTCGATCACCCCGGCCGCCGGTGACATCATCTCCACCCTGGTCGACCTCGACCGCTTCGGCGCCGCACTGTTCGGCGGACGGCTGCTCCCGGCCGCCCAACTCGACGAGATGTTCACCGTGCCGCAGGTGGACGACCTCGACGGCAAGCCGGCGGTGTACAGCGTCGGCCTGACCGCGTTCAGGCTGTCCGAGAACGAGGTGATCTGGGTCAAGAGCGGTTCCCGGTACGGCTACTCCAGCGCCATCGCCGCCAGCCGGGACGGTAGCTTCCGGGCCGCCTTCTCGATCACCTCCACCGACGCCAAGGGTGACGAGCAGACCGGGGTCAGCGGAGCGATCATCGGGGCCGCCCTGGCGTTGCGCTGACCCTCCGAATGCCCGCCTTGACGGTCGTCCGCGCCCCCAGGCACGCGTTGATCATGAAGTTGGCGCGCTGTGAGCGCGAGAAATCCGCGCCAACTTCATGATCAACAGCCTGGGGTCGGGGTGGGGTGTCAGGGGGTGGGGCGGGTGGCCCGGGTTATGGCGGACTCGATGGCGGCGATGCGGTCGGCGAGCAGACCGAGAGCGCCGACCGCGCGACCGACCGCGTCGTCGGAGTCGCCGCCGAGTGCCCGCTCCCGCAGGTACGCGGCCTTCACCTCGGCCCAGCGGCGGGACTGCTCGTCGGTCAACCGACCCCGCAGCTCCGCCAGCTTCAACAGGTTCGCCTCGGCCCCCGCGGCCAGGGTCTGCGCCTCGCCGAGGTAGTGGTCGTCGATGACCCGTTCCAACTCCTCGTCGTTCATCACCGGCACGATCCGCTCGGTCAGCTTGTTCATGTTCCGGTACGAGCCCTGGAGCAGGAACGGAGGCTCGGTACGGGACGCGTCCGCCTGCGCCGCCGAGTTGATGTACGCCCGGTTGTTCGCCAGCACCACCTGCTGCACCCGGATCAGCTTGCGCAGCACGGAAAGGATCTGATCCAGTTCGACCGCGGCGTACGGATGGGTGAGCTGGTCCGCCCGTACCGTCTCGTCGCCCCGGGCCAACCGGACCAGCAGCTCCAGGTCACCCCGGTCCCGGCCGGCGAGCGGCGCCAGCACCGGGTTCGAGGTGACCGCGTTCTCCAGGTAACTGAGGGCGAAGACCTCGTCCCGCCCGGAGAGCACGTCACCGAGGTTCCACACGTCGGCCCGGTTCGCCAGCATGTCCGGCACCCGGAACCGCCGCCCCGACTCGGTGTACGGGTTGCCGGCCATGCACACCGCGAACCGCTTGCCGCGCAGGTCGTAGCTGCGGGTCCGGCCGTCCCAGACCCCTTCCATCCGGCGCTGCCCGTCGCAGAGGGAGATGAACTTCTGCAACAGCTCAGGCGAGGTGTGCTGGATGTCGTCGAGGTAGAGCAGGACGTTGTTGCCCAGCTCCAGCGCGAACGAGATCTTCTCGACCTCCTGGCGGGCGGTGGCGTTCGGCGCCTCGGCCGGGTCGACCGAGGTGACCGCCGAACCGAGCGCGGGCCCGTTCACCTTGACGAAAACCAGGCCGAGGCGGCTGGCGACGTACTCCATCAGAGTGGTCTTGCCGTACCCCGGAGGGGAGATCAGCAACAGCAGGCCCATCTGGTCGACCCGCTTGGTGTCGCCGCTGGCACCGATCTGCCGGGCCAGGTTGTCCCCGATCAGTGGCAGGTAGACCTCGTCCAGCAGCCGGTTGCGGACGAACGAGCTGAGTACCTTCGGCTGGTGCTCGGCAAGCCGCAACCGGGTCCGTTCGCGCGCCACCAGCTCGTTGCGGCGACGCTGGTAATCCCGGTACGCCGGCACCCGCACCCGCCGGAACCGCCCGGTCCGGGCGAGCAGTTCGTCGATCCGCAACGACAGCCGCCCGTCGACGATCCGGGGATGGGTGGCGAGCAGCCCCGACACCTCGACGGAGAGGGCCGCCGCGGACTCGTGCCGGGGCAGCCCGGCGCCGCAGAGTTCGATCGCCACCGCCTCCGGCAGGTCGTACGCGTCCAGCGGTTGCCCGGTGCCGGCTGACCCCTCCGCCATACGCAGGAACGAGGCGAGCCAGGCTTCGACGAGCTGGTGCCGGGCGGCGAGGTTGTCGCCGAGTGCCCGCAGGTCCTCGTCGAACTCCTGCACCGATTTCGACGCAGGGCCGCCGAGGGTACGCCGGAACCGGTCGAGCAGGGCGCGGGCACCGGCGCCGGTGACAAAACCGAACGGTGCCCGGGACAGTTCCTCGAAGAGGTACTCGGCGGCAAGCGGGGCAACCTCCGCCTGGTCCGGCAGGCCGGCGGCGCGAAGGAAGCTGCCGGCCGCGTCGGCCAGCTCCGCACGGAGCTCCTCGATCGCCGCCGAGGCGCCGAACGCCGTTCGTGCCCGCGCGAGTGAACCCGCGCGGGTGGACCAGCCGGTCCGGGTCGAGCCGTCCACGCCGAAGCTCCAGAAGAGCTGCGCGGCGGCCCGCGCGGCCGGTTCGTAACGGAGCAGTCCGGCGCCGTCGTAGAGGCGCAGCAGCGGGTCCAGGATCGCCGCCGCATCGTGGTCGTGGATGCCGCGTTCGTAACCTTCGTCGTACCGACCCTCGGCGAAGCGGCGGACCAGGTCCGGCAGCTCGGCTCCGCTGACCGCCGCCCGGTGCAGCTCCTCCAGGTCCAGTGTGGGCAGACCGGTGCCCGCCCTCCGACCGGCCTCGGCGGCGGCGAGGATCGAGGCGGCCAGGTATTCCGCCCGGCTCACCTCGGTGGACTCGGAGACCAACGACTGCTCCCAGAACGGCTGGGTCTGCTGGAACGTCTCGTCCCGGATCGGCGCCCGGTAGTCGGTGCCGGTGACCGCGACCGCCAGCCGGCCGTCCCCCGGCACCAGCGTGACGTCGACCTCCTGCGTGTTGACCGAGAAGCTGTGCCGGCCGAGCCGGATCGTCGCGCCGCCATCGGTGTAGAGATCCTGCTGGTCACGCAGGGCCCGGCCGGCCTCCTGCCGGGCGGCCTTGATCCGTCCGGCCAGTTCCTCGGCCCGTACCGGGTCGCCCAACGTACGCAGCTCGTCGGCGACCCCGCGCAGTTTCGCCACCATCGGGTCGGAGGCGAAGTACGTGTTGATCTCGTCGAGTGAGCGCAGCCCGGTGAGCCGCCGGTGCACGCTGGTCAGGATCCGTTCGGCGGAGCCGACCAGCCGGTCGGAGCGGCGGGCCCGCTCGTCCAGCAGCGCCTGTTTCCGAGCGGAGAACGCCTCGTAGATGTCGGTACGGCGGGTGCCCAGTTCGGCGAGGAAGTCGTCGAACTCGCCGAACCGGGACTCCAGGTTCTCCACCTGCAGGAGCAGTCGGCCCAGTTGTTCGTCGCAGCGTTCGGCCGTGTCGGCGACCGCGAGCGCACCGGTGACCGCCTGCCCGAGCAGGGCGAACTCGGCCGCGAAGCCGGCCCGCCCCTCAGCGGTGAGGAGTTGACCGCGACGGCCGTCCAGGATGGCCCGGGCCCGGTTGACCGAGGCGAGCACCTCGCCGATCCGGGCCAGGATCCCGGTCCGTACGGTCGCGTCGGCGATCTCCAGCGAGCCGACCACCTCGGTCACCACCTGGAGCCCTTCGGCCTGCTCGGCGAGGCGGTCGCGCAGCGGCGCGGCCTCGGCGACGGTCCCGATCGCGGCGGCGGTGGTCCGCAACCGCTCCACCTCGGTCTGGTAGTCACCGAACGCGTTGTCGCGTTGCAGGAAGGCGACCACCCGTTGACCGGTGGTGATGAGTTCCGTCCCCAGTTCGGCGCTGAGTTCGTCGATCCGGGCCAGGTCCACGTAACGCAGGTCGCGGAGGGTGACCAGGTGCCCCTCCGCCTGGCGGAGGCCGGCGAGCTGGCGTACCCAGTCGTCGGCGGTGCGGGGCGCCTCACCGCGTACCTGCCGAACCAGGGCGGCGTTGCGCTGCGCCGCCTCGTCCACCGTGGCGGCGGCGTGCGCGGTCAGCGACTGCACCTTCTCGAACTCGTCCAGCACCTGCTTGCCGGTGGCACGCACCTCGCTCAGCGGGGCTCGCAGGTCACCGAGGTCGGCCTCGCCGAGCCAGTGGTAGTGGTCGAAGACCCGGGCGCAGGCGGCGATCAGCGCCTCGAACACGGCGAGGGTCGGCGTCATCTCGTTGACCATGCGGGACACCGACAGGGCGTCCGAGATGCCGCGTACCAGGTCGGCGTTGCCGACCCGCTCCAACGGGCCGGTGCCGACCGGTTGCCCGGCGGCGTAGCTGTCGGAGAGGTACGGCGTCTGCCAGACCTGCATCGGGTGGACCCGGGTCGGCTCGTCCGAGGTGGCCCGGAAGACCACCAGCGTGCCGTCGTCGAAGATCGAGTAGCCGTGACCCGGGATGGGGGTGGCGACCTCCTTCCGGATCACGTTGTACGGCAACAGCAGGGTCCGGCCGGCGCCCCGGGCGTGGAAGACGTAGAGCACGTCCTCGCCGTTGGTCGACCGGATGGTCCGCTCGAACTCGAGTCCGGTGACGTCGGTGTCGAAGGTACGGCTGACTCCGGTGGCGAGGTAGTAACCGCCGGGGAAGATGATGCCGTGGTCCTCGGGCAGCCGTTGGCAGGCCTGCCCGATGCCGTCGAGCCGGACCACCTCCTTGGTCCTGGTGTTGAAGACCAGGTGCCGCCACTGGGTCTCCTTGTACGGCCGCATCCGCAACAGGATCAGCGGCCCGATCCGGGCGTGCTGGATGTCGGCGTCGGCGAGGCTCTGCAACGGCTCGTCGACCGGTTCCTCGTAGATTCCCTCGCCGGTCTCGGTGTTGTTCTCCACCTTGACGGTGAGGGTGCCGCCGACCGTCTCGACAAAGACCTCGTCGTTGATGGAGATGTGCGGGTGCCGGCCGAGGATGTGGTTGTCCCGGGTGGTCTCGATCCATTCGAAGTCGTGCGAGGGCGGGAAGACATGATCCCGCTCGCCCCGGTTGTCCAGGTAGCCGATGGTGCCGTCGGTGCCGACCTGCCACCGCAGCACCCGGATGTCCTCGGTACGCGGCCCGGTCTGGAAGACCGCCAACAGCCGCCCGTCGAGCCGTCGAAGCTGCGTCAACCGGGTCTCCCGGTAGTACCGGTACAGCTCGCCGAAGTCGCGCTCGAACTGCGGGTCACGCAGCAGGCCGGCGAGCTGACCCGGGTCGACGTCGTCGAACCGGAACGCGTCGGAGTCCCCCGGGTCCCCCGCGCCGATGGACTCCACCGCGGCCCGCCCACGGGCGAAGTGGTGCAGGGAGAAGACGTCGTCGACAGTGGTCTCGGGCTTGAGGCCGATGAAGACGTTGTAACCGAAGAGCATCAGCCCGCCGACCGACACGATGTCCCGGGGCACGCAGTTGTTCCGGGTCCGGATCCGTTCGGTGCCGATCAGCCGCAGTTCGGTGCCGCCGAAGACCTCCAGCCGGCGGGCGTTGAGCCACTCGGCGCGACGGGCCAGTTCGGCGGCGCGCTCGGCGAGCCGGGCCCGCAACACCTCGTACGTTCCCGCGTCGACGCCCTGCCGGTCGCTGCCCTCGGCGGTGGCGTCGACCGGGGTGGCCGGGCCGGCCGTCGTCGACCCGGTCGGGCCGGCGACGGTCGCCCCGGGCATTGGCTCACTCACCCGTACCCCGTTGCCTCGGGCCGTTCAGCGCGGCGAGTGGCGCGTCGGCCAGGCCGAGCTTCTGCGCCGCCTGGAGCAGGTCCCGCAGCTTGTCGGCGTTGGACCCGCCGGCGTGGATCTGCTGTAACAACCAGGCTGAGACGGTCAGGTTCTGTACGTCACCGGTGTTCAGCGAGCCGATCATCCGGGTCAGGTCCTCGGGAAAGCTCGCCTCCCCGTCCAGCCACGGCTTGGCAAGGCTCTGCGCGACCTCCGAGTGCTGGACGAAGCCGTCGACGCTCTTGCCGAGGGTGATCGAGTTGACCAGCCGGTCGAAGAACATGCTGTCCCCGCCGACGATGTCGATGTTCGCCTTTTCGAGCCCGGCCGCGAGTACCATTGCCTGGGACTCGGCCACCTGGTGCTGGGCCTTGATGCCGGCGAGTCGGAGTTCCTTCTCCGCCTCCAGCCGCAGCCGGAACTCCTCGTGTCCCCGGCTTGCCTCGTCCAGCGCGGCCATCGCCGCCGCCTTCTCGGTGAGACCCTCCGCCTCGCCCTTCAGCTTCTCCCGTACCGCGTCGGCGAGGACCAGCGCCTTCTCACGTTCGACAAGCGCTTCCGCCCGGCCGACCTTCTCGATCACCTCGGCGCCGCGCTCGCGTACCTGGACCTCGGCCAGACCGGCCGCGGCCGCTTCGGCCTGCGTACCCTCCGCCAACCGGATCTTGGCCCGGGTCTCCAGTTCGGCGGCCTGCTGCCGGGCCTCGGCCAGGACCAGGTTCTCCCGGGCCTTGTGCTTGGCGGCCTGCTCCGAAGCCTCGGCCGCCTTGATGTCCTTGACCAGAGCCTCCTGCGCCTCGGCCTCGGCCTGGATCACCACCGCCTGACGGGTCCGCTCGGCCTCCTCGACCACCCGCAGGCGCTTGATGTTCTCCTCCTGCTCGGCCACGGTCTTGTCCACCGCGATCCGCTCACGGATGACCTCGGCGATGGCCCGCCGCTCCACCTCGACCTCTTTGTCCTTCGAGATGGTGGAGAGTTCGGTTTCCCGCTGCCGGCCGATCACCTCCAGCATGCGGTCCTTCTCGATCCGCTCGGACTCGATCGCGATGACCCGTTCCCGGTTCTTCTCCGCCACCGCGATCTCGCGGGCCTTGTTCTCCTGCTGGATGCCCAACTGCTCGTCGGTACGGATGTGCGCCGTCTCGGCCCGGAGCCGCTCCTCCGCCCGTACCCGGGAGATTTCCGCGTCCTCCCGCGCCCGTAGCGTCTCGATTTCGCGGTGCTGCTTGAGTTCGGCGTCGGCCTGCCGCCGTTCGAGCTCGAGGATGGCCTCCCGGGCGTCGACGTTCTGCCGGGTGATCTCCTTCTGCTCGTTGCGCTGGAATTCGTTGGTCCGGATGTGCTCGATCGCGGTCAGCTCGGTGATTTTCCGAATGCCCTGGGCGTCGAGGATGTTCGCCGCGTCCAACTTGGACAGTGGCGTCTGCTCCAGGAAGTCGATCGCCGCGTCCTCCAGGCTGTAGCCGTTGAGGTCGGTGCCGATGACCCGGATGATCTGGTCCCGGAACTCGTTCCGCTTCGTGTAGAGGTCCACGAAGTCGAGCTGCTTGCCGACCGTCTTGAGCGCCTCGGAGAACTTCGCGTTGAACAGCTCCTGGAGCGTCTCCCGGTCACTGGCCCGTGCCGTACCGATCGCCTGCGCCACCTTGATCACATCTTCGGTGGTCTTGTTGACCCGGACGAAGAACGTGATCCGGATGTCGGCCCGGATGTTGTCCCGGCAGATCAGGCCCTCCTGGCCGGTCCGCTCGATGTCGATCGTCTTCACCGAGATGTCCATGATTTCGGACTTGTGCAGCACCGGGAGCACAACCGCGCCGGTGAAGGTCACGTCGACCCGCCGAACCTTCGAGATGATCAGCGCCTTGCCCTGTTCGACCTTCCGGAACAAGCGGCTGACCAGGAAGACGACGCCGATCGCGACGAGAAGAAGGACGGCCAGGAGTACGCCGACCCCGGTGGTGATCACATCCATCAGTGGTCCTTCGGTCCGTGGGGGTGGTAGTCGGGATCTCCGGTGGCACCGACCGGGAGCACCCAGAAGAACTCGCGGTCGGCGTCGTAGTCGTAGATGAGTGCGAGGCTGCCCGCGCCGAGCACGTCCGCACCGGCCTGTCGGACCTGGATGACCGCCGACGAGCCGTCCGCGGCGGTGACTTCCGCCTGTCCGAAGTCGACGCTCACCGCGCCGGTACGGATCACACAGACCTGACCGACGAAGGCGCTGCGGGAGACCGGCGGCTCGGTCTGGAAGAAGTGCCGCAGCGGACGGGTGAGCAGACGGGTGACCAGCCAGGCGGCGGCCAGCGCGACCAGCAGCAGCCCGACGGGGAGCAACACGGCGAGCGTGGCGGACCAGTCCGGTCGATCCAGCAGCACGCTGCCGACCAGGCTGACGAACCAGGCCACCACGATCAGCACCGAGAGCGCCACGGTCGACGGCAGTCCGCCGAGCCCGATCCCGCTCAGTAAACCGGTCCCGTCGCCCGCTTCCGTCTCCGCGTTCTCGTCGATGCCGACCGTCCCGAAGAGCACCAACGCCCAGTAGCCGACGACCACCACCAGCAGAAAACTGAAGAGCGCGGTCGGAAAGCCGAGCGCCACGTCCAGGAACTCACCCATCGAGCTCTGCCGACCCCCCTGCACAGTCAACAGCCGACACGGCACAGCCAGGAGAGAGCCGGGCATCGATCGGATTCGGTACGACAGGCTGATCATGGCACGGGTTGTCAACGAGGAACGCCCGGTCGTCGCACCGAACAGGTGGTCCAGATGGGATGATCGGCTAGCCCCGCACCGACCCGTTCACACACCCGCGATGTCGTAGACCGTCGCGCTCGCGGTGACGGTCCGGGTGTCGACGTACGTCCCGTGCTTCGCGGTGAGCTTGTAGGTGTGGTTCTCGACGCTGCCGGGGACGCCGCCGCAGGAGAACGTGAAGCTCTCCGTACCGATCGCGGGGTAGGTGCCGTAGAGGCCCGGCCCGTCCACCGCCAGTTCCACCCTCTCCGCCCCGGAGACCTTCCACTCCAGCGTCAGCGGCACGGCCTCGACCGGGAACTCCGAGGCCCCCTGTGGGCAGCTCGGCTTCTGCTTCACCCGGAACGACGTGATCCTCACCGGCGAGGCGGCGTCAGCAGGGCCGGCGGAGGTGGCGGTGCCGGGTTGGCCGGGCGCGTTGCCCGGCTGACCAGCCGGGGTAGCCGTCGGACCTGACCCGGTCTGGCCGGCCGACGCGGTCGGGACCGGGCCGGTGACACCGGGGTCGACCGACGCGCTGGCGGAGGGAGCCAGCTTGCCCGTCGGGGCCGACCGGCGGTCCTCCGCCGAACAACCCATCGTGGCCAGCGCCAGCACACCCACCAGGGGCGGAGCGAGAAACCGGGCGGCGCGACGGCGGACCACCACTGTGGACGCCCTGCTGGCGCGCTCCCCGACGTACCGGCCGGCCACGATCCTGTTCATCGGTGCTCCCTGCGGGAAACTCGCCCCGGCCGAGGCCCGGCCGGGTGTCGGATCCCAAGGTAGGGAGCGGACCGGCCTGAGCGAATCCCGCTTTCGTGCCGACCCCGACGATCAACCGCGAAGTCCCGGTACGGATGGCTACCGGGGCGGTGCGATCCGCCCCTCGATCGCCGCCAGCGCGATGTCCCGCCGGTGGTGGGAGCCGTCCAGCTCGATCCCCTCGATCAGGGCGTACGCCGCGTCCCGCGCGACCTCCAGGTCGGGGCCGATCGCCGTACCGGCGAGAACCCGGCCCCCGGCGGAGAGCAGGGCACCGTCGCTGTCCCGGCGCGCGGTGCCGGCGTGGATGATGCCGGGCCGGTCGGCGCCGGTGATGACGTCGCCGGTGCGGGCCGCCTCCGGATAGCCGGCCGAGGCCACCACCACGGCGACCCCGGCGCCGGCGCGCCAGCGCAGCGGCGGATGCGCGGCGAGCGTGCCGGTCGCGGCCGCGTTCAGCAGCCCGGCCAGCGGCGTCTCCAGCAGTGCGAGTACGACCTGCGTCTCCGGATCACCGAACCGCGCGTTGAACTCGATCACCTTCGGCCCACGGCTGGTGATCGCCAGGCCGACGTAGAGCAGGCCGGAGAAGGGGGTGCCCCGGCGGCGCATCTCGGCCAGGGTCGGCTGGACCACCCGGGCCATCACGTCCTCGACCAGGTCCGGCGACGCCCACGGCAGTGGCGCGTACGCCCCCATGCCGCCGGTGTTCGGGCCGGTGTCGCCGTCGCCGACCCGCTTGAAGTCCTGGGCCGGCAGGAGCGGCAGCGCGGCCTCCCCGTCGGTGACCACGAAGAGGGAGACCTCGGGGCCGGCCAGGTATTCCTCGACCACCACCTGACCGCAGGCGGCGGCGTGTTCGAGGGCGTGTGCCCGGTCCTCGGTCACCACGACGCCCTTGCCGGCGGCCAGCCCGTCGTCCTTCACCACGTACGGCGCGCCGAACTCGTCCAGCGCCCGGGCCACCTCGCCCGGGTCGGTGCAGGTGTACGCACGGGCGGTCGGCACGCCGGCCGCCGTCATGATCTCCTTGGCGAACGTCTTGGAGCCCTCGATCCGGGCCGCCGCACCGGAGGGGCCGAAGACCGCGATGCCCTTGGCCCGGACGACGTCGGCGACCCCGGCCACCAGCGGTGCTTCCGGGCCGATCACGACGAGGTCCGCGCCGACCTCCACCGCGAGCGCGGCGACGGCGGCCGGGTCGACCGCGTCGACCTGCCTCAGCTCCGCCACGCTGGCTATGCCCGGGTTGCCCGGGGCTGCGATGAGCTGCTCGACCGAAGGATCAGCGGCCAGCCCGAGCGCGAGCGCATGCTCCCGCCCACCACTGCCGATAAGAAGTACGCGCACGACGCCCGATCCTACGCGTTCCCCCACCCCGCCCTGTTGATCATGAAGTTGGCGCGCGTGCGGCGCGGTTTCCCTGGGTTCAACTTCATGATCAGCGCCCCTCGACCTCGCGCAGGTTATCCACAGGAGGGTGGGGGTTATCCACAGGGGGTGGAGGGGGCGGGGGTGGGCTAGCAGGTTGGGGGAATGGATGCATCGACGACCATTCGGCGAGTCGCCGCGAGGCAGGACGGCGTGGTGACCTCGCCTGGCCCCATAGGACTTATCCCACCTTTTGACCCGCGAGCAGGCGCGAGCCGCAGGACTGACGGACCGCGAGATCGAGCGACTCTGTCGCAGCCGAAGGTGGCGACGACTGGCGCGCGCGGCGTACCTCGTCGAGCCGGCCCTTGACCCCATGGCGACGCGACGCGCCCGGATCCGGGCCGTGGTGGCGTCATTCGGACCGGAGGCGACGGCCGTGCTCGGCACCGCCGCCGAACTGCACGGGCTCGCGGGATTACGCACCGACCCGAAGGTGCATGTCTCCGTACCCGGCGCGGTGGCGCGGCCACTGCGGTCCAGCGACCCCGCCGCCGTGGTGCACCAGCTGCTGATTCCGCCCGCACAACTCGGCACGGTCGCCGGAATCCCGACCACCACCGCCCCGCGTACCGCCGCCGACCTGCTACTCCGGCTGGATCGGTTCGCGGCGGTCTCGGTGCTGGACTCGGCACTGAATCGAGGGTCGGTCGACGAGACAGACCTGACCGGCGTACGCGCGATGCTCGCCCGACGACGTGGAGCCGTCGACGCCCGACGGTATCTGGCGGAAGCGGACGGGCGAGCCGAGTCCCCACTCGAAACGCGGGTACGCCTGCGCTGCGCTGACGGCGGAGTCCCCCCGGACGAACTGCAGCACCCGGTACGCGACGAGGACGGGTACCTGCTCGCGCTGGGGGACCTGGCCTGGCTCCGCGAGCGGATTATCGGCGAGGCGGACGGCGCCGAGGTGCACAGCACCCCGGACGCCCTCTACCGGGACCGCCGACGGCAGAACCGGATCGCCAACGCTGGCTGGCGCGTGTTCCGTTTCACCTGGGCCGACACCCAGGACCCCGACTACATCCCCTCGATCATTCGTGCCGCCCACCGACGACGCCGGACCCGTTGATCATGAAGTTAGCGCGCGGTTTCGGCCCGAATGACGCACCAACTTCATGATCAACAAGGAGATCGACGAGGAGATCGACGAGGAGATCGACGAGGAGATCGGGATGGACGACGGGTGGGTCAGAGGAGGGGGTGGCGGACGACGTTCTCCTCGCGGCCGGGGCCGACGCCGACGACGCTGACCCGGGTGCCGCAGAGTTCCTCGATCCGCGCGATGTAGCGACGAGCGTTCTCCGGCAGCTCAGCCTCGGTACGGGCCTTGGTGATGTCCTCCCACCAGCCGTCGTGCTCCTCGTAGATCGGCGTGGCGTGGTGGAACCCGGTCTGCGTCATCGGCATGTCGTCGAACCGCTCACCGTCGATCTCGTAACCGACGCAGATCGGCACCTTCTCCAGACCGGTCAGCACGTCGAGCTTGGTGACCACCAGGTCGGTGATGCCGTTGAGCCGGGTCGCGTACCGGGCGACCACCGCGTCGAACCAGCCCGTCCGCCGCTCCCGGCCGGTCGTGGTGCCGTACTCGACACCGACCTTGCGCAGGTGCATGCCGTTCTCGTCGTGCAACTCGGTCGGGAACGGGCCCGACCCAACCCTGGTGGTGTACGCCTTGGTCACACCGATGACCTTCGTGATCGCGGTCGGCGGGATGCCCGCCCCCACGCAGGCCCCGCCCGCGGTCGGGTTCGACGAGGTCACGAAGGGATAGGTGCCGTGGTCCATGTCGAGCATGGTCGCCTGGGCGCCTTCCAGCAGCACCGTCTCGCCCCGGTCCAGCGCGTCCCAGAGGATCGTCCGGGTCTCCGCGATGTACGGCCGCAGCCGCTTCGCGTACTCCAGGTACTCCTCGGTCACCGCGTCCACGTCCAGCGCCTTGCGGTTGTAGACCTTGAACAGCATCTGGTTCTTCTCGCGCAGCGCGAGTTCCAGCTTCTTGCGCAGGATGCCCGGATCGAGCAGATCCTGCAGCCGGATCCCCATCCGGGCGACCTTGTCGCCGTACGCCGGGCCGATGCCCCGACCGGTGGTGCCGATCCGGGCCGAGCCGAGGTAACGCTCGACCACCCGGTCCAGTGCACGGTGGTGCGGCATGATCAGGTGCGCGTCGCCGGAGATCCGCAGCCGGGAGACGTCGACGCCCCGCTCGGCCAGGCCGTCGATCTCCTCGAGCAGCACCTTGGGATCCACCACCACCCCGTTACCGATCACGATCATCGCGTTCGGGGAGAGGGCACCGGACGGCATCAGGTGCAACGCGTACTTCTGCCCGTCCGGCGTGATCACGGTGTGCCCGGCGTTGTTACCGCCGGAGTAACGGACGACGTAGTGGACCTGCTCTCCGAGCAGGTCGGTAACCTTTCCTTTGCCCTCGTCGCCCCACTGCGCCCCGATGAGCACGATCGCTGGCATCTCAACCCGCCTTCGAGGGGCTCGGGTGCCAGGTGGCGACCGCGTGGCGAGCCCGAGGTGTCAGATTAACAAGAAGTGACAGCCCCGCCGGTAGTGGCCGGGGAGACAGGCAGGAGGCCACCGCCCGTGTACGACGTGGTGCTACTGACCCTCGGGTCGGGCCGGGACGGCTCCGCCGGCTGCGGCAACGGTGACGGCTGCTGCGGTTCGGCCGCCGGCAGCGCTGACGAGAGCTGCACCGACACCCCCCGCGTACCCGTGCTGACCTGCGCGGACGCACTCACCGCCCGAGGCGCCCGGGTGGAGATGATCACCGCCCACTCGGACGCGGAGATCGACCAGGTGCTCGCCCGACTGGACGCACCGGCCCGCCCGGACGGCCTCACCTGGCCGGAACAGGACAGCAAGACCCGGCTGATCATCGCGACGGCGAGTGACGGACAGTTACGCGCAGTGATGCGCCGGATGGTCCGCAGGTACGCCCCGCCGCCGAGCAAGCGGCCGGCCGACCTCGCCGGCAACCGGACCGTGCCCGACCTGCCCCCGATCGGCCTGCTCCCGCTCGACCCGGCCGGCGCCGGACGCGACGGGGCGCCGACGGACCTGGTCGGCCAGCTCGGTCTGCCCCGCGACCCGGCCGACGTCGCCACCGCGCTCCTCGACGGCCCGGTCCGCCGCCTTGACCTGCTCCGCAACGACGGCGGCTCGGTCACCCTGGACGGGGTGCTGCTCGCGCACGCCGACGACGACGGCCGCACGGTTCCGTGGCGGGGCCGGGTCGAGGTGGACGACACCGTGCTCACCAGCGGAGACGATCCCGTACTCGCGTGTGCCGTCGGCAACGGCCGGGGCTACGCACAGCTCGCCACCCTCCCGTTGCTGGCCGAGGCCGACCTGGGCAGCGGCGTGGTCGAGGTCGCGGTTGCCGTCCCGGTGCTCGCCGGTCCCCGCTGGGGCCGCAAGAAGGTACGCATCGAGGTGCGCCGGGCCCGGGGACGCGCGGTCTCGGTCGTGCCCCGCGACGGTGACCTGCCGTACGTGGACGACGGCGTCAGCGGCAAGCTGGGGCGCAAGCGCTCCTGGTGGATCGAGCCCGGCGCGTGGGCGGTCTACAGCCGCTGACCTGGTATGTCGGCCCTCGGCCGGGCTCGGTGCCCGGCTCGAGCCGCCCCACGGGCATATCCTCGGGCGGAGCAGGGGGGAGTTTGCCGTGATGGACGACCAGCCGAACCAGCACTACCGGCCGGGCCCCGGGGCGGCGCCCCGGGACGTCGAGCCGTTCTGGCCGCCGGACGAGATCGTCGCCGAGCCGCAGCAGACCGGGCCGGCGGGTGCGAACAAGCCTCCGACCGGACCGGACGGCGGAGCACCGGGGCCCGGTTCGGCGACGACCGTGACGCCCGGAGTCGGCGCGGACGTGGCCTGGGGAGGCGTCCCGTTCCCACCACCCGCCCCGTCTACGGCGCCGCCACCGCCCCTCGCCCCGGCGCCAGTGGTTCCTCCGACGCCGGGGCCTGCCGTAACGCCCCCGACCCCGCCGGAGGCAGCGCCGGTGACGCCAGCTCAGCCACCGGCACCGGTTGAGGCCGACCCGTGGGCCCCTTCCGCTCCGACCCACGCTCCCGCCCGGGGTACGGCGCGCGGATCCGCCAGCCCACCGGTGCACCTGGACGACCCCTTCACGCTGGGCCTGTTGAACGACGGCACCGGCGGCGCCACCGGAACCACCGCACCGAGCGGCCCCGACCCCCGGGCGGTACGCGCCACCCCGCCGGAGTCACCCTGGGCGCAGCCACCGCAGCGTCCCGCCGCCGAGCACCCGGTCACGCCCCGCCACCCGGCCACGCCCAGCCACCCGGTCGAGCCGCCCACCGGCGAGCCCCGTCCGACGAACCCCGCGCACCCCTACCCACCCGACCCAGGGCACCCGCAGGGCGCGGGGCACCCGCAGGGCGCGGGGCACCCGCAGAGCGCGAGGCACCCGCACCATCAGGGACAGCCGCAGGGCCAGGGACAGCCGGCGGGCCCGGCACCGGGCGTGCCCGGACAGCCTGCCCAGACGCCCGGCGGAACGGGATACCCGCCCGGTGCGGGACATGCACCAGGCGCGGGACATGCACCAGCGGTCGGCGTACCCGGATATCCGCCGGCGCCGCGAACGGCGCCGCACCCACCGGTCGGCCCCCACCAGCCCCGCGCCGAGGTCCACCCCGGGGTCGCCCAGGTGCCCCAGCAGCCCTACCGGGAAGCCCCCGGAGTGACCCGGATGCCACCGCCGGGCCCCGCCTACCCCGAACCGGCCTGGACGCCCGACGACTCGACCCCGACCGCCGAGGAGTTCGCGCGCCGCCGGGCCAACCGGCCCGCCGACCCGATCGCCACCATGGGGGTGCGGGCGGCGGTCAACCGGAGCACGCTCGGCCTGGTCCGGCTCTCCCCCAGCCGGCACGAACAGGAGATCCGACAGGACGTCGAGATGGTCCGCCGGAACTTCGGCGGGCTGCGCCAGGTCACCGTGGTCAACCCGAAGGGTGGGGCGGGCAAGACGGTGGCGATCCTGCTGCTCGCGATGACCTTCGGACAGAAGCGCGGCGGATACGTCCTGGCCTGGGACAACAACGAGACCCAGGGCACCCTGGGCATGCGGGCCCAACAGGACTTCCACTCCCGTACCGTCCGGGACATGCTGCGCGACCTGGGGCAGTTCCAGGTCTCCCACGGGCGGGTCGGCGACCTGTCGCAGTACGTCCGCTCCCAGGGGGAGGGCATGTTCGACGTGCTCGCCTCGGACGAGTCGGCCACCGGCGGCGAGATGCTCACCGCGACCGCCTTCGCGGAGATCCGCGAAGTGGTCAGCCGCTTCTACAAGCTGATCTTCGTGGACACCGGCAACAACGTACGGGCGCAGAACTGGCAGGCCGCGATCGACGCCACCGACCAGCTCCTGATCACCATGTCGGCCCGGAACGACTCCGCCGAAACCGCCGCCCGGATGCTCGACCACCTCGAACAGAGCGGTCGGCAGCGGCTGGTACGGCAGGCAGTGACGGTGGTCTCCATGCCGCCGTCACGCAAGGAGATCGACCTACCGGCGATCCAGCGGCACTTCGCCGCCCGGACCAGGGCGGTACTGCTGGCCCCGTACGAGCGGTTGATCGACACCGGCGAACCGATCCGCTACGGCCAGCTCTCCAGCGCCAGCCGGGACGCCTGGCTCAAGATCGCGGCAGCGGTCGCCGAAGGGCTGTGACGGCTCCTCCCTGTTCCGTCGGAAACGACCGGAACAGGGAGGACACCTGCGGAGAAGGGGGTCGGTCAGCTACCGGCGTCGGTCAGCTACCGGCGAGGGCGTCGCCCGCCTCGGGGTCACAGTCACGCAGGAACTGGGCACAGCGGGCCGCCTCGTCCGACTCGCCGATCTCGCCGGCCGCCCGGGACAGCACGTGCAGGCAGCGCAGGAAGCCCTGGTTCGGGCCGTGCGACCAGGGCACCGGACCGTGTCCCTTCCAGCCGCTACGGCGCAGCTGGTCCAGCCCACGGTGGTAGCCGGTACGCGCGTACGCGTACGCGGTGACGACCTGGCCCTCGGCGAGGGACCGGGAAGCCAACGCCCCCCAGGCCGCACTGAAGGTCGGGAAACGCGCGGCGACCGAGGCGTACGCCTCGTCGGTGTTGGCCTCGACAGCCTCGGCGAGGGCGGCCTCGGCCGCGTCGTCGCTGGGGAGGAGGGTGGCCGGCGGTTCCGGCAACAGACTCTGCATCGCCCCATTGAACCTGCCGGACCTCGGCGATGGCGAGGCGGGATACCCGTCGGGCTGGCTGAAAGGCTGAGGCTTTGCTCACGCGTGCGGCCGGTGCGGGCGATGGCCGACTCGACTACAAATAGAGGTCCGGAGCCTCCCCAGGACCCGGTAAAGAGAGTCCGGTGACCTCGGTCACCGGACTCTCGCCGTACCAGCCGCCGGGCGGCGGGTGTGATCGCCGGGCGCGCGAGAGGATGGCGTACGTGCCCACGCCATCCCCGACCCACCTGCTCGGACCGGACGACACCACCGAGTTCGAGATCGAGTCCCGCGCCGAACTCGACCGCCACCTGCGTTCCGGCAGCCTCGCCGGGCTGACCGTGCAGGGACTACGGCTGGATCTCGAACCGCCGCCCGACCTCACCACCGTGGAACTGACCGACACGCTCTTCATCGGCTGCCGGTTCGCCTCCCGTCAGGTCGAGGTGGATCTCATCAGCCGCGGCGCCCACCTCCTGCCGCCCTTCGCCGACCTGCCGTACTCGACCCAGCCGCCCCGGCTCTACACCCCGGAGGAACTACTCGACGGATTCGCCACGGGTGGCTTCACCGGCATGTTCGACGCCCGGGTGTACGAGCACTTCACCGCACACGGTGGGGCGCTGCCGCCAGTACGCGAGGCGCTCGCCCAGCGGATGCACGACCATGGCATGGACAACGCGCTCGCCGACGCCACCCGGAGCTGGTTGGCGGTCCACGGGCCCGGTTCGGTGATCGGGGTGATGGGCGGGCACGCCGTACCGCGCGGCAGTGCGGCGTACCGGCTCGCCGCCACGCTCGGCTGGGAGCTGGCGCGGGCGGACCGGCTGGTGGTGACCGGTGGCGGTCCCGGCGTGATGGAGGCGGCGAACCTCGGCGCGTACCTCTCCGCCCGGTCAGCGGAGGAGCTGTCCGCCGCCATCGACCTGCTCGCCGAGGCTCCGGACTTCGCCGACCACGACCGGTACACCTCGGCGGCGGTACGGGTCCGGGCCGAGTTCGGGCCGACACCGGGCGGGCCGGGGTCGACCACGAGACTCGGTGTGACATCGGACGGTGGCGGTATCGCGCCGACGCAGCGGGCCGGTGACGAGGCCGTCGTGGCCGACACCGTCGGCTGGGCCCGGCGCGGCGGGCTCTCCATCCCGACCTGGCTCTACGGTCACGAACCGGCGAACCTCTTCGCCGGCCGGATCGCCAAGTACTTCTCGAACGCGATCCGTGAGGACACGCTGCTGCGACTCGCCCGGGGCGGCATCGTCTTCGCCGCCGGCCGGGCCGGCACGGTGCAGGAGGTGTTCCAGGCGGCGACCAAGACCTTCTACGGCACCGACGGGGCGAGCGGGGCGTACGTCTTCCTCGACCGCGCCTTCTGGACCGAAACGCTTCCGGTCGAGTCGCTGCTCCGCCCGCTGCTCGCCCTCACCCCGTTCGGTGACCTCACCGGCTCGATCCACGTGACCGACGACGTGCACGAGGCGGTACGGCTGCTCACCGCCGCCTGACCGGGTCCGGCAACTGGCGGACGCGACGGCCGGTCCCCGAATCCGGGAACCGGCCGTCGCGTCCGCGCAGCGGGTTACTACTTGCCGGCGAGGGTGGTGCCGGTGGAGCGAAGGTGCTCGCACGCCTCGACGACGCGCTGGGCGAGGCCGGCCTCGGCCTGCTTGCCCCAGACCCGCGGGTCGTACATCTTCTTGTTGCCGACCTCGCCGTCCACCTTGAGGACGCCGTCGTAGTTGCGGAACATGTGGTCGGCGACCGGACGGCTGAAGGCGTACTGGGTGTCGGTGTCGATGTTCATCTTCACCACGCCGTAGTCGAGCGCCTCCCGGATCTCCTCCAGCAGCGAGCCGGAGCCACCGTGGAAGACCAGGCTGAGCGGCTTGTCCTTGCCGTACTTGGCGCCGACGGCCTGCTGGATCTCGTTGAGGATCTCCGGACGCAGCTTCACGTTGCCGGGCTTGTAGACGCCGTGCACGTTGCCGAAGGTCAACGCCGCCATGTAGCGGCCCTTCTCACCCAGGCCGAGCGCCTCGACCATCTGGAGGCCGTCCGAGACGGTGGTGTAGAGCTTGTCGTCGATCGCGCCCTCGACCCCGTCCTCCTCGCCACCGACCACGCCGACCTCGATCTCGAGTACGACGTGCGCGGCGGCCGCGTCATCCAACAGCCCGGAGGCGATCTCCAGGTTCTCCGCGACCGGTACGGCGGAGCCGTCCCACATGTGCGACTGGAAGAGCGGCGCCTCACCACGGGCCACCCGCTCCTTGGAGAGCGCCATCAGCGGGCGGACGAAGCCGTCGAGCTTGTTCTTCGGGCAGTGGTCGGTGTGCAGCGCGATGTTGACGCCGTACTTCTTCGCCACCTCCGTGGCGAACAGTGCGAACGCGACCGAGCCACTGACCATGTCCTTGATCGAGGGACCCGAAAGGTATTCGGCACCACCGGTGGAGACCTGGATGATGCCGTCGCTCTCCGCGTCGGCGAATCCGCGCAGAGCGGCGTTGAGGGTCTGCGAGGAGGTCACGTTGATTGCGGGGTAAGCGAACCTGCCCGCCTTGGCGCGGTCCAGCATCTCCGCGTAGACCTCGGGGGAAGCAATGGGCATGTCGAACGCTCCTTACTAACCACTTCGGCCGCTACGGCCGCTGTCTCACGTGTACGCGCCGGACCGCGCTGTCCTTCGCGGGCAGTATCCCGCAGAACACCCCGCCGGACGCAACCGACCCGGATCGACACCGGTGCGGTTCGAAGCACCAGGCTCGGGCCGGTCGGGTACGCCTCACCGGCGGTCGAGCCGGTCGGGTACCACCAGGCTGATCAACCAGCTGACCACCGCGACCACGATGCCTCCCCAGAATGCCGCCCCGAAGCCGTTCACGTGGAACGGGAGGTCGAACTCGCCGGCGATCCAGTCGGTGAGGAGGAAGAGCAACGCGTTCACGACCAGGGCGAACAGTCCCAGGGTGAGTACGTAGAACACGCAGCCGACCACATGGATGATCGGCTTCAGCACCATGTTGACGACGCCGAAGATCACCGCCACGACCAGCAGCGTCAGCGCGTTCTCCCCGGCCGACCGACCGGAGACGTCGATCCCCGGCACCAGAAGCGTGGTGACCCAGAGCGCGACCGCCGTGATCACCAATCGGATCAGGTAGCCCACCGGCCCATGGTGTCACCGTCACCGCCCGCCGGGGCGCCAAACCGGTCGACTGGGGTCGGCACACGCCGCCCGCCCGGCGCTGGGCGGGCGGCGTGTGCCCTGGTGGGCGGGCCGTGCGCGTTCCTGTTTGCCGGCACGTACCCGGCGGACCGGCGGGCCAACCCGTACGGTGGGAGGGGCACCGCGGACCGGAGGAGGCGACGATGACCCAGCCCGAAGATGAATCTGTCCTCGGCGAGGAGTTCGCCCCCGGCGACCATCTCGACCCGGAGGAGCGGGACCCGGAGGCGTCCGCCGAGGACGCCGTCGAGCAGTCGGCCGCCGCTGATCCGACCGACGCCGGCCCCGCCTCGGCGACCGACGCGGGGCAACTGCCCCGTGGGCTCGAGGTGGACGAGTGGGACGCGTTGGAGCAGGCCCGGATCATCGGGCCGGAGGACGACTACCGGTAGCCGTCCGCGCCAGGGCCGGCGCGCCCGGTTCAGCCGTTCTTCGGCGCGACCATTTCGGGGTGGGCGGCCACGAAGCTCGGCAGTTCCCCGTCGCGGGCCGCGTGCAGCATCTCCAGCGACTCCTCGGTCAACCGCTGGTACGAAATTCCGTTGATCTTGACTTCGGCGAAGTTGCCCTGGTTCGTCTTGAGCACGACCAGGTCGTTCGCGGCGACGCCCTTGAGGGTGAAGATGAAGTCCACGATCGGCACACCCTGGGTGTCGAGGATGAACGCCTTGCCGGCGGCGGTGACAACCCGGTTGATCTTGCCGAGATCGGTGACCACGCCGGCGCTGGTGGCCTTGGTGACGATGGCACGGATGAGTTGCTGCTGGTGGCGCTGACGGTCGTAGTCGGTCTTCGGCAGGCCGTACCGGATCCGGGCGTAGTCGAGCGCGAGTTCCGCCGACATCGACCGGCAGCCGATCTCGTGCACGACGACCTTTCCGCCCGGCGGCACGTCGAAGACCCGGTGGCTGGCCTCGTCGAACTTGATCGGCACGATCTTGCCGTTGCGGTCGTACGCCAGGTGGATCGAGGAGGCGCGCTGGTCGACGCACATGTCGACACCGCCCAACTCCCGAATGACCGACTGGAAGCCCTGGAAGTCGATCAACGCGGCCCCGTTGAAGGTGAGACCGGTCTGGGCGTGCAGGGTCTTGGCGAGCAATTTGAAGCCCCGCGCCCGCTTCTCGAGCTCCGTACCGTCGCCCCGGTAACCGAATTCGAACGCAGCGTTGATCTTGTCCGTGCCACCTGGATAGTCAGTCTCGGGATTGGCCGGAATCGGTACCCGCCAGTCCCGTGGGATCGAGATCAGATACGCCTGGTCGTGCGTTGCCGGGATGTGCACGATCATGATCGTGTCGGACCGAGCGCCGGCATCCCATCCCGGCCGGACATCGATGCCGGCCAGAAGCAGGTTGAGGGCCCCGTCGATCTTCTTGCCACTGGGCGCGCTGGTCCTTCTCGGCGCACGGGCGTCGTCCGCGAGCAGGGTGGTCTGGGTGATGTTCGAGGTCGCCTTGTCGATCGCCACCCGGGTGACCGCATAGGCAGCCCCGCTCATCGCGAGCAGCACGCAGCCCGCGATCACCACCAACCTCGCCCACAACGGAGTACGCCGACCCGACCGCCGAGCACGACGCTTACTCTTTGTTACTTCACTGTCCACATCTGGTACGTCAACCAATACCGAGTCGCCACCCTTGGCTTTGCGAAACCGCATCGTCACCGTCCGGATCCCCTGTTGCGCTGCCCCTGCATCACTAAGGACGAAGCTGAACCAAGAAAGGGATGCAGAGTATCGACAACTTCGTGGATAAGTACGAGAAGGCTCTCATGATCGGCCGTTCGGTCAGAAATCGCGCCACAGGTCGATCTGTCGATGCGTCCGACCGTACGCTCCGAAAGCTTCGCCTGTACCCCCACGGGAGGACCCCTTTCATGCGTAACACCAATGCCCGGCGTTGGTTCGCCGGGTTTGGCGTCGTAGGCGCGCTCATCACCACCGCGGCTCCTGCGACCGCCGCACCCGAGCAGCCCAGCCTCGGTGTCTATTTCATGGACAGCACGATCGCGGCGGACGGTCCGGGCATCAAGGATGCCCCGATCCTGTACGGCTCCGAGTCGCTCGCCCTGCACAATGTCAAGATCACGTACGACTTCAGCGACCTGGCCGGAAAGGTACGCCTCCCCGACCAGGGTGACGGCGCGTGGTGCACGCCGACCGACGCCACCCACCTCGTCTGCTCGGCCCCGGCCGAGTTGGACCACGTCGACCTTGTGGACGAGTGGGGTACCTCCGGGCTCTACAGCGCCACCATCGTCCCGGTCAAGGGAGTCCAGGACGCCGAGGGCACCGTGAAGGTCAGCTTCGGCGCGGCCGGCTTCGACACCGTCACCCACGAGGCGCGGATCCGGATCGGCGAGGGTGTGGACCTGGCCACCGGGCCCGAGCAGCGGGCAACATCGCAACCGGGCGGGAAGTTCACCAGCCCGATCACCGTCCGCAACATCGGCGGAACCACGGTCAACGGAACCAACGCGCTCTTCTTCAACGACTACGCGATCCGCGCGGAGAAGCAGTTCAGCAACTGTACCTACGTGGCGGACGAACTCCGCTCCTGCCGCTTCGACGAACCGCTGGCCCCCGGCAAGTCGTACTCCGCGACCCTGCCGTACCTGCTGGGCACCGACACGTATGCGCCGGGCAGCGAATACGGCGAGATTTCATGGCTGACCACGGCCGAATTCGAAGACTTCTCCGCCTACCTCGCGACCAACGGCATCGAGATCGGCAAGCCGGGCACCGGCGGTGAGCTGAAGCTGGCGGAGGTGGCCAGCGCCAACTCCCGCAGGGCGCAGGCGGACACCGATCCGACCAACAACTGGAGCAACCTGGAGGTCACCGTCACCGGCAAGAACGGTGCCGACCTCGCCGCGGTTGGCGCCAGCGTCTCCGGTGCGGCCGGCAAGGTCGTCCCGGTGGCCATCGGATTCCAGAACAACGGCCCGGCGACGATCGACGCCAGCCGGCGTGGCGGTGCGGTCACCAGCGTGGACATCAAGGTACCGACCGGTACGACTGCGGTGACCGTACCCGAGTACTGCTTCCCGTTCGAGGGCGACGAATTCGACTGGGCGAACCCGGGCAAGCCCGGCGCACCCAACTACCGGTGCCACTCGGAATCGATCGTCGTCGCGGGCGAGAAGCACACCTTCGACTTCGGCTTCCGGGTCGACCAGGTGATCGCCGACGCGGCCGGCCAGGTCACGGCCAACCCCAAGTGCGAGTGCGAGAGCTACTTCCCCCAGGACCTGGACCCGGCGAACGACGTGGCCAAGATCCTGGTCAATGCCACCGGCAACGACGGCGAGGGGGACAGCGGCGCCGGCGGTGGTGCGGGCGGCCTGCCGATCACCGGCGCCTCGGCCGGCCTGATGGCGGGTGTGGGCGTGCTGGTGCTCGGTGCCGGTGCGGTCGGTCTCGTGCTGGCGCGGCGTCGCCGGATGCGCTTCGTCGCCTGATCCAATCCTGTTCGCGCACGCCCCGTTGGCCGGTGACCGGCCAACGGGGCGTGCGTCGTTTCCGATCCCCGCCGTGCAACAGCTCACCGCTGTGCGGCGTCCTGGGTCCGAGGAGGTGGAGATGCAGAGCGCGGATGGTCAAGCATTCGAGGAATTTGTCCGGGCCCGCTCGGCGGCCCTGGTCCGCTATGGATACGTACTGACCGGCAACCCGCACGACGCCACGGACCTGGCGCAGGAGGCGTTGGCCCGGCTCGGGTCGACCTGGTCGCGGCTACGCCGTAAGGACGATCCCGAGGGATACGTACGCACCACCATGGCTCGGCTGCACATCAGTTGGTGGCGGAAGCACCGGCGCGAGCGACTCACCGGCGAAATGCCGGAACAGGCGCACACCGAGCCGGGGTTCGCCGCCGCCGACGGTGACGGCGGGCTGTGGCAGGCGTTGGCCCTGTTGCCCCGGCGGCAGCGTGCCGTGCTGGTGCTGCGCTACTACGAGCACCGCAGCGACGAGGAGATCGCGGAACACCTGGGCGTCACCCGGGGAACGGTACGGAGTCAGGCGTATCGCGGGCTGAGCAAGTTGCGCGCCAGTTGGCATTCGGAGAGCACGACGAGGCAGGAAGGGATGGTGCAGAGCGGGCGATGACCGACCAACTGGAAGACGAACTGATCCGTACCCTGGCCCGCGCCGGGGCGACCGCACCGCCACCCGAGACGGACTTCGTACCCGAGGTCCGACGCCGCCAGCGGCGACGCCGGCAGCGGAGGGTCACTGTCGCCGCGGCCTGCGCGGTGGCGCTGACGATCGTCGGCGGCCTGGGCGTGCTCCGGCCCACCGAAACGGCCCCCACGCCGGACCCGGAACCGATCACCACCGCCACCGACTGGTCCGGGGAGATCCCGGAGTTCGCCACGCTCAAGTCACCTGAGCAGGTCTGGCCCCGAGCGGTCCGCAAGCTGCCCGGCACGCTCCCCAACGGCGACGAGTACGCCGTGATGGCGATCGTGGACCGGGATCGCTACCTGGTGGTCAGCACGGCCCGTCCCAGGGGTCCGTTGGTCTTCGACACCCGAACCGGCGCCATACGTCCACTCGCCGATCCGTCCACCGGCACCGGAAGCCCCATCGGCGGCGGGGTCACCTCTCTGGTGGTCGTGGGAGAAGAGGTGGTCTGGATAGCCGACGTGGCGAACCCGAGCAGTGCGGGATGGCTCGCACTCTGGGCGGCCCCACTCGACGGACGGACCCCGCCACGCCTGCTGTACACGTACGTCGAGATGGACCACGTGGGTCCACACCTCGGCACGGCGGGGGACAGTGTCTACTGGCGGCAGGACGAGGGCAGGCGCCCGGCCGGCATCTACCGGATCCCGCTGACCGGCGGGGAGCCGACCCTGGTTCCCGGGTCCGGGGCGTTCTACCTCAGCGGCCTCTCGCCCTGGGTGGACACCCACACCCGGCTGACCCCGGTGAACGGGGAACCGACCTCGGGTGAGCTGTGGAACCTGGTGACCGGTGAACGTCGTCCCTGGACGGCTGCCCCGACCATCGAATCTCTCCAGTGTGATCCGGTGCTCTGCCAGGCTGGGGCCCTGCACCAGCGGCCCTCGTTACAACGGTTGGACGGCAGTGGTCTCCAGCCGTTCGCGGACCGGTCCGGAACGACGGCCGGTGTGTGGGGAGGAATGACCACCGCGCTCGACGGCCGGTTCGCGACGGCCTGGTTCGAGACAGCGTTGAGCCGCTTCCCGTTCGTCTGGGATCGCTTCAGCGGGAAAGCAGCGGTGGTCAAGACGCCGCGACCAGCGACGGCGACGGGATCGTTCGGACAAAACAGGGGTTCCGATCCCTGGATGTTGACGAACTCCGGGAGCGCGCTCGTGCAGTGGTCCGACGGGAAGGGCGGCACCTACCTGCTCGATCTGCGGGCCATCCGGTAGGAGTCGACCGGTCAGGTGGAACGGCCGGCCCGTCGGCGGTCATCGCTGACGGGCTTCGGCCGTGCCGGTTTGCCGGATGCGGCCCCACCGGCAAATCCGGCTGACGCCGGTAGCTTCGGCTGGGATCATTCTCCGCGTGCTGCTCACCGTCACCACCACCCACCGGCCCGCCACCGACCTGGGCTACCTGCTGGTCAAGCACCCCGACCGGCAGCATTCGTTCGACGTACCGACGGGCACGGCGCACGTCTTCTATCCACAGGCCGACGAGACCCGCTGCACCGCCGCACTGCTGCTCGACGTCGACCCGCTGCGGCTGACCTCCGGGCGGGGCAAGGGCCGCGGCCGGGGTGCCGGCTCCACCCCGGAGGGCTTCACCCTCGGGCAGTACGTCAACGACCGCCCGTACGCGGCTTCGAGTCTGCTCTCCTCCGCCCTGGCCAAGGTCTTCCGGTCCGCGCTGCACGGCAGCTCGAAGGACCGCCCCGAGTTGGCGGCGACCGCGATCCCGCTGGAGATCAGCGTGCCGGTGCTGCGCTGCCGGGGCGGTGCGGCGCTGGCCGAGCAGCTCTTCGCCCCGCTGGGCTGGACGGTGGCCGCCGCCGCGATCCCGCTCGACGAGACCCGGCCCGACTGGGGCGACAGCCGGTACGTGGCCCTCTCCCTGCGCGGCACGCTCCGCCTGGCCGACGCCCTCAACCACCTTTACGTCCTGCTTCCCGTGCTCGACGACGCCAAGCACTACTGGGTGGCGCCGGACGAGATCGACAAGCTGCTCCGGGCAGGTGAGGGCTGGCTCGGTCAGCATCCGGAGCGGGGGCTGATCACCCGCCGCTATCTGGCCCACCGACGGGCGCTGGCCGGTGCCGCCCTGGCCCGGCTGGCCGAACTCCGGCTCAGCGACGACGCGGCCGACCCGGACAGCGTGGACACGACCGGCGAACAGGGCTCGGACGAGGAGGCCCACCTGCCGGTCGGTGCCCGGCGCCAGTCACTGGCGGTACGGCGCCGCGCGGCCGTACTGGCGGCGCTCGCCGCGACCGGCTCGACCCGGGTCCTCGACCTGGGCTGCGGTGCCGGCGCCCTGTTGGCGGACCTGATCCGGGACCGGCGCTACACCGAGATCGTCGGAACCGATGTGTCGCACCGGGCGCTGGAGATGGCGCAGCGGCGGCTCCGGTTGGACCGCCTGCCGGAGCGGCAGCGGGACCGGATCAAGTTGTGGCAGTCCGCGCTGACGTACCGCGACGACCGGCTGCGCGGGTACGACGCCGCGGTGCTGATGGAGGTGGTCGAGCACCTGGACCCACCGCGTCTGCCGGCGCTGGAGGAGGCGGTCTTCGGTCACGCCCAGCCGGCGACGGTGCTGGTGACGACGCCGAACGCGGAGTACAACGTCCGCTACGAGGGGCTGGCTGCCGGGGCGATGCGGCACCACGACCACAGGTTCGAGTGGTCCCGGGGTGAGTTCGCCGGCTGGGTGGAGCGGGTCGCGTCCGGCTACGGCTACACCGCGACGATCAGCGGCGTCGGCGACGACGATCCCGAGGTGGGCGCCCCCACCCAGCTCGCCGTCTTGACCCGCCCCACCCCCACCCTCTAGCCCTCCCATTCGTTAGGAAGGGCCCCTTCCTATACCGAAAGCGATAACAAGGGGCCCTTCCTTACCCCGAAGGAAAAACGTGTGAGCACCATCGACATCCCCGAACTGGCACTGGTCGCACTGGTCGGCATCTCCGGATCAGGCAAGTCGACGTTCGCCGGCCGGCACTTCGCGCCGACCCAGGTGCTCTCCTCGGACGCGTTCCGGGCGATGGTGGCCGACGACGAGAACGACCAGTCCGCCTCCGCCGAGGCGTTCGACGTACTGCACTACGTGGCGGGCAAGCGACTGCGGGCCGGCCGGTTGACCGTGGTGGACGCGACGAACCTGCAGTCGCATGCCCGCGCCGGGCTGGTTCGGGTGGCCCGCGAACACGACGTACTGCCGGTGGCGATCGTGCTCGACGCGCCCGAACCCCTCTGCTGGGAACGTACCCAGGCCCGGGCCGACCGGACGTTCGGGCGGCAGGTGCTCGGCCGGATGCAGCGGGACCTGCGCCGCTCGGTCGGACAGTTGGCCCGGGAGGGCTTCCGGAAGGTGCACGTCCTGCGTGGGGTCGAGGAGATCGACGCCGCGACGATCCGGTACGAACGGCTCTTCAACGACCGCAAGGAGCTGACCGGCCCGTTCGACATCGTCGGCGACGTGCACGGGTGCCGGGTCGAACTCGAGGCGCTGCTGATCCAGCTCGGCTGGACGCTGCACCGGGATCCGGACGGGCGCCCGGTCGACGCCACGCACCCGGACGGGCGTACCGCTGTGTTCGTCGGTGACCTGGTGGACCGTGGCCCGGACAGTCCCGGCGTGCTCCGCCTGGTGATGGGCATGGTCGCCGCCGGGCACGCGATCTGTGTGCCGGGCAACCACGAACAGAAGCTGCTGCGCAAGCTGCGCGGTCGCAACGTACAGATCACCCACGGGCTGGCCGAGACGCTGGCGCAGCTGGAGCAGGAGGACGCGGCGTTCGTCGCCGAGGCGTCCACTTTCATCGACGGCCTGGTCAGCCACTACGTGCTCGACGGCGGCCGACTGGTGGTCGCCCACGCCGGTCTGAAGGAGGAGTACCAGGGCCGGGCGTCGGGTCGGGTACGGGCGTTCGCGCTCTTCGGCGAGACGACCGGCGAGACCGACGAGTACGGCCTCCCGGTGCGCTACCCGTGGGCCCGCGACTACCGGGGCTCGGCCATGGTGGTCTACGGCCACACGCCGACCCCCACCCCCGAGTGGATCAACAACACGATCTGCATCGACACCGGTTGCGTCTTCGGTGGCACCCTGACCGCACTGCGCTACCCGGAGCGGGAGCTCGTCTCCGTACCGGCCGCCAAGGAGTACTACGCACCGGCCCGCCCCCTGGTTCCCGTCGGCGCCATCGGGCCGGAGCGGTCCGGGGAGGCGCTCGACCTGGGTGATGTCACCGGACGTCGGCACCTCGACTACGGGTACGGCACCGTGACCGTGGACGCCGAGCAGGCCGCCGCCGCGCTGGAGGTGATGAGCCGGTTCGCGGTCGACCCTCGGGCCCTGCCCTGGCTTCCGCCGACGATGGCGCCCTGCTCGACGTCGACCGTCGACGGTTTCCTGGAGCACCCGACGCAGGCGTTCGCCGACTTCCGGTCCGCCGGTGTCGACCGGGTCGTCTGCGAGGAGAAGCACATGGGCTCGCGCGCGGTGGTGCTGGTCTGCGAACGGGCGGAGGACGACCAGTTCGGTCCCGCCGGTGGGGCGGTGTACACCCGTACCGGGCGGCCTTTCTTCGGTGCGCCGTTGGACGCGGCTCTGCTGGCCCGGGTACGGGCGGCAGCCACCCGCGCCGGCCTCTGGGCGGAACTCGGGACCGACTGGCTGCTTCTCGACACCGAGCTGCTGCCCTGGTCGGCGAAGGCGACCGGCCTGATCCGCGAGCAGTACGCCAGCGTCGGCGCGGCGGGGCGGGCGGCGCTGCCCGCTGTGCTCTCGGTGCTGGACCGGGCCGCCGGTCGGGGGGTGCCGGTGGACGAGTTGCGTACCCGGATCGCCCGGCGCCAGGAGGACCTGGGCCGCTACACCGACGCCTACCGTGCCTACGTACGCCCGTCGGCCGGGCTCGACGGGGTGACGCTCGCCCCGTTCGTGCTGCTCGCCAGCGAGGGCGAGGTCCACACCGGCCGGGACCACGGTTGGCATCTGGGGTTGGCCGACCGGCTGCACGATGCCGACCCGGAGTTCTTCACCCGGACCCGGCACCGGGTGGTCGACCTGGCGGACGAGGCGGCGGTCGCGGAGGCCACCGACTGGTGGCTGGCGCTGACCTCGGCCGGTGGTGAGGGCATGGTGGTGAAGCCGTACGCCGGGCCGGCCGCGACCGACGGGCGGGGGCGGCTGCTCCAGCCCGGGATCAAGTGCCGGGGCCGGGAGTACCTGCGCATCATCTACGGTCCGGAGTACACCGAACCGGAGCAGTTGGCGCAGCTCAGAAACCGGTCACTCGGGCGGAAGCGGGGCCTGGCACTGCGCGAACACGGTCTGGGGCTGGCCGCGCTGGACCGGTTGGCGGAGGGTGCCCCGCTGTGGCGGCGGCATGAGCTGGTTTTCGCCATCCTGGCCTGCGAGTCCGAGCCGGTGGACCCGAGGCTCTGACACCGGCCGTACGGTGGTCGGCCCATCTCCGCCGGGCGGTGACGTCGGCGGGCGCGGGCCGACCGCCGCCGCCTAGACTGCGGGGGTGCCCGTCGCCAGCGGCGGAGGGGTCGTACTCTGCTCGGAATGTCCGCCGCCGTGCGGTAAGTCGCTGCCAGACCGGCAAACTTCGGAGGTCACCCCGTGCCGACGCCCACCACCACGCTGGCCATGGGCCCCGAGTTCCTCGACCCGGAGTGGCTGATCTCCACCTTCGGGCTGCTGGGCATCCTGGCCATCGTCTTCGCCGAGTCCGGGCTTCTGATCGGGTTCTTCCTGCCGGGTGACTCGCTGCTGTTCACCACCGGCCTGCTGACCTCGGACGGGCAGTACATCACCTATCCGATCTGGCTGGTCTGCCTGCTGATCACGATCGCCGCGATCGTGGGTGACCAGGTGGGTTACCTCTTCGGCCGGCGGGTCGGGCCGGCGCTGTTCCGCCGCCCGAACTCCCGGCTGTTCAAGCAGGAGAACCTGCTCAAGGCGCACGAGTTCTTCGACAAGTACGGTGCCCGCTCGATCGTGCTGGCCCGGTTCGTGCCGATCGTGCGGACCTTCACCCCGATCGTCGCCGGGGTGAGCAAGATGAACTACCGCACCTTCGTGATCTACAACGTGATCGGCGGCGCGCTCTGGGGCACCGGCGTCACCCTGCTCGGCTACTTCCTCGGCCAGATCGACTTCGTCAAGGAGCACATCGAGATCATCCTGATCGCGATCGTGGTGATCTCGGTGGTGCCGATCGCGATCGAACTGCTCCGGGCGCGGATGGCCGCCCGTCGGGGCACCACGCCGGCCGAGCAGGCGGCGTTGGACGAGGCCGCCCGGGAGAGCCAGCAGCACCGGCCGTACTGAGATTGCGCCGTACTGGGGATAGCCCGGGTTACCCACCCGACTGATTCTCCGCGTACCAGCGCTACCAATTGGTCCGTTACACACCTCGGGCCGGCACCACAGGGTGCCGGCCGAGGTAGGTAAGTAACCCAGCACGAATCACCGCCCGGAGGTCATACCGAGTGGTTGCCATTGGAGCCCGGGATGGGTTCCGGGCACGCCACATGACGGCCGGCCCGGGTGAGTCGCTTACGCGTTCACCCGGAGAGGCCGTCATCCACCGAGGCGGATCCGTCCTGTCGATCTCCACGCGAAACAGCCGTCGGACCGCCTGGTGCCACCCGGACAAGGGCGGACACCAGACGGGCCGCTCGCTGATTCAGCGAGCCTTCTTGGTGGCTCGCTTACGGGGCGGAGTCAACAGGTCGGCGATCGTCGCGATCGCCGACGGCACCAGCCTGTAGTAAGCCCACACGCCGCGCTTCTCCCGCTCCAGCAAGCCGGCCTCGGTGAGGATACGCAGGTGGTGACTGACCGTCGGCTGGGAGAGACCGAGGGGTGCGGTGAGGTCACACACGCACGCCTCGCCCTCCGGCGCCGACTGGATCAGGCTGAGCAGCCGAAGCCGGGCGGGGTCGGCGAGGGCCTTGAGGACCCCCGCAAGTCGCTCGGCGTCGGCACGTTCGATCGGCTCGCCGGCAAGCGGCGAGATCTGAGGCATAGTCATTTCAGCCAACGCAGTTCCCACGTTTTCCATCCTTCCACCAGCAGCATCGACCCGCCTGCATATCAGCAGATCCGAATCGTCAAACTTTTAGGCCACTAGGCCGAGGTCAGGCAACGTATAGGCCGCTCGGTATGGCAGTCCGGCCGCTCGAACGGCGTCGCCCGCGCCTCGATCAACAATAACCGCAACGCCTACAACCTCGGCCCCAGCCTCTTGCAACGCCTCGACCGCGGTCAGCACGCTGCCGCCCGTCGTCGAAGTATCCTCCACCGCCAGCACCCGACGACCAGCCACCTCTGGGCCCTCAATCCGCCGCTGCAGACCATGGGTCTTCTCGGCCTTGCGCACCACAAAGGCGTCCAGCCGGCGCCCCGCCGCCGAGGCGGCATGCAGCATCGACCCGGCAACCGGGTCGGCGCCCAGGGTCAGGCCGCCAACCGCGTCGAAGTCCCAGTCCGCGGTCAGGTCGAGCATTACTCGACCAACCAACGGTGCCGCCGCGTGATGGAGCGTCACGCGACGCAGGTCCACGTACCAGTCCGCCTCGCGACCGGAGGACAGCACTACCCGGCCGTGTACTACGGCCAGGTCAGAAATGAATTTACGCAGGTCGTCGTGGTCCCCCATGGCGCCCAAGGGTACTGCTCAAGTCTGAGGGCTGTTGGGTGGACCCGACCAGACAACAGTTTCCAGTCGGTAATGATCGTCAAGAATGACGGTGCATGACTACGCTGCGTATTCGGCCTCGGGCGGGGGTATCCGACACCCCGATGACGGTGGCCGTACCACCGACGGGACCAGGTCCCGTCAACAAGATCAACGTTCGTCTCGACCGATCCGGCCACGGGTATCGCCGGCGACCGTACGCAGCAGTCCGCGTGGCGCGTGCCGCAAACCGAAGACGGCCGCCTTGTACTTCCAGTCCGGAACAGAGACGAGCTTGCCTTTTCGCAGGTCACGCAAGGCTTCCGCGACCACGTCGTCGGCCGAGAGCCAGAGCCAGTCGGGCATCTTCGAGGTGTTGATGCCGGCCCGCTGATGGAACTCGGTCCGGACGTAGCCGGGACAGAGCACCATCACCCGGACCCCGAAGCGGCGGGTCGCCTGTCCCACCGACTCGCTGAAATTGGTCACCCACGCCTTGCTCGCCGAGTAGGTCGAGCCCGGCATTACAGCTCCGAAGCCGGCAACGGAAGAGACATTTATCACTGCCCCACTGCCGCGTTCGGTCATCGCCGGAAGTACCGCTTGGGTCAAGCGCATCACAGCGTGGACATTCAGCCGTAACAAACGGGCCTCGTCGTCCACCGTCGACTTCAGGAACGACCGAGCCAGACTGATTCCGGCATTGTTCACCAAAACTTCAATCGGTTCGACCACATCGGCGAGTCGCCGCTCCACGACCTCGCAGCCGGCATCGGTGCTGAGGTCGGCCGGAATCGTGCGTACCGAGACTCCGTGCCGCTCACTGAGTTCAGCCGCGGTGTCGGTCAGCCGCCGCGCATCCCTGGCAACCAACACCAGATGCCGGCCGTCGGCCGCGAACCGCCGGGCGAAGGCGGCACCGATGCCCGCAGTCGCCCCGGTCACCAGGGCCCACCCCGGACCGGTCTGAGGCTGGGCGGGCACGGCTGGCACGAGCGGGTCCTTACCAGTTCGGCGGCGGGGGCACCGGCGGCTGCCCCGATACCGACGTACGCCCACGGAAGTAGGCGTTCGCCGCGGGAAGCACCAGCAGCGTTGCTACTACAAAGTAACCTAGTGCCTGGGTGATCGAAAGCCCCACAGTCAACGGAACCCACCAGGACGGGTACGCGTCGCTCAGCGCGCCGGCCACCTCCGCCGACAGTTGCCCGTCCCCACCGGTGCTCAACGGCACGGACCACTGTGCGACCTGGACCGCCAGCACACAGCAGCCGGCGAGCAACCCCAGTCCGCAGACCACCCAGGTGGCGATCCGGGCCCCGTTGGCGCCGCGCAGGTTGGCCACGGCCAGTCCACCCAGTACGACCGCCGCCACGACGGCCACCGCCGTACCGATCCCCGCACCGATCCGCAGCAACGAGATCAGCGCGTCCACCTCCGACCGGTCACCGCCGACCTGCGCCGTAGCGGCCCGGAACCGGTCCACGGTGCCGCCGACCGTGGCCAATCCGACCAACCCGTGCACCAGGCCACCGACCGCCATCAGACCGAGCAGGGCAGCGGCGAGTAGGACCACGATCGGGCGCCGAGCCGGCGGCACGGGAACGATCGGCGTGGACCAACCCGCCGACGGCGGAACCACACCAGCGGGCCACATGTGCACTGGGTCCGACACGACAGATCCCCCCGAGTAGGCGTCGGAATGCAACCTACTCGGGGGGATCCGGGAAAAGCGCCATCGGAGGCCGCTCGATTCGACGATTCACCGATCGGATCGAACGACCGGCCTCTCGGTCAGCTCGTCGGCGGGCCGGAGCGCGGTGGCGCGGAAGACCCCGGCTCGTCGTCCGGCGTACTGCTCGGCGGTGCCGACTCACCGGACGGCGGACCGTACTGCTGGGCGGGGTCGCCCGGCGTCGGGTACGTCGGCGGACCGTACTGCTGCGGCGGACCGGACTGCGGGTAACCCGCCTGCGGGTAACCCGCCTGCGGGTACGCCGGGTAGGCGGCGCCGGGCACGGGCGGCTCCCAGACCGGCTGCGGCTTCCGGAAGAACTCGTTGGACGGCGGCAGGGCCAGCAGAACCAGTGCCGCCAGCAGGGCGAGCACCGTGATCACGCTCAGCGTCAGGGTCAGCGGGTTGTACCAACCGGGGAGGCGCTCGTCGAGCAGGCGCTGGATCTCGGCCTGGTCCGGAGTGTTGGCGTCGGTGGACGACGGAGCGAGCGCGCTACCGGCGGCGGTCAGCCCGAGGCCGGCGATGGAGCAGCAGAAGAAGAGCCCACCGAGCACCCAGGTCACGATCCGGGCGGGGTTCTTACCCCGGTTGTTCAGCAGGGCGAGCACGACCAGGCCCGCGGCGACGACCAGGCCCACCACGGCGCCGCCGATCAGGCTGGCCGAGCCGAACGCCGCCCCCGCGTCCGCCATGTCGGTGCCCGCGTACGCCTCGTCGAAGACGTCGTTGAAGGTGTCCAGCACCGACAGCGACAGCACCAACTGGACCACTTGCAAACCGGCGACCAGGTAGAGCAGATAACCGGCGATGGTGACGGTGCTCGGACGTGGCCGAGCCACCGGCGCGGCCGATGGATTCAGATCAGACACGGCGCTCCTTCCCTCAGATCGAGGCTCACCGTATCCGTACCCTGCCAGCCCTGCCGACCAAACCGGCGTGTCGCCCACCGCCACGCCCAGGTGACAGCCCGTCTCGACGGCACACGGGACGGTACGGCGCTCAGTAGCTGCGCCATTCCGCGCGGGCGTACTCCAGCACCCGGGGGTGGAGCAGCGTCGACGGCGGCAACTCCTGCCGGCGCCGGTCACGGGGGAAGTTCGCGGCCAACCGCAGTGTCTCCGCGTCGAGGAACCGCAACGGCGGTACGTCGGCCGCCAGCCCCAGCGTCGGCGCGACCGAACCCCTCGATGCGAGGACGAAGCCCCAGTCACCGAAGGAGGGAACGTCCACGTGGTACGGCGTGGTGGTGAACCCGGCGGCCCGGATGGACGCCTCGATACACCAGTACGACTTCGGTGCGAAATACGGCGATCCCGCCTGCACCACCACTCGACCATCGTCGGCCAACACGGCGCGTACCAGCGCGTAGAACTCGATCGAGTAGAGCTTCGCGGTCGCGGTCTCGTCCGGGTCGGGCAGGTCGACGACGATCGCGTCGAACCGCTCCCGCTCCGTACGCAACCACTGGAACGCGTCGGTGTTGACCATCCGTACCCGTGGGTCTTCGAACGAGTCGTGGTTGAGCGTACGTAGCTGCGGCTCGGTCCGGGCCAGCCGGATCACCGCCGGGTCAAGCTCGACCACGGTCACCGACCCGACGTCGGGATAACGGAGCAGTTCCCGTACGGCCAGCCCGTCACCGCCGCCGAGGACCAGCACCGAACCACGGGCGCCGCTCAGCACCGGGTGCACCAGCGCCTCGTGGTAGCGGTACTCGTCGACCGAGCTGAACTGGAGGTCGCCGTTGAGGTAGAGCCGCAGGTCGGTGACGCCCTGCGAGACGAACGGGACCGACCGGGTGAGCACGATCTCCTGGTACGCGCTGCGTTCGGCGTGCACCACCGGGTCCCGGAAGAGCTGCTGCCGTGCGGTCACCTCGAAGTCGTACGCGGTCAGGTACGCGTACCCGAGGACGAGCCCGACCACCACGGACCCGGCGGTGAGTCCGACCCGGGCCCGAGCGCTCAGCTCACGCCGGAAGACGGTGAAGACCAGCGCGAGCCCGGCGAGCGCGTTCACCACCCCGACCACCAGCACTCCCCGGAGCTGACCGAAGACCGGCATCAGCAGGAACGGGAACGCCAGACCACCGAGGAGCGCGCCGACGTAGTCGGCGGCGAACAGGTCCGCCACCGCGCTCCCGGCCGCCTGCGCCCGGATCCGCTGCAGCAGCACCATCAGCAGCGGAATCTCCGCCCCGATCAGCAGTCCGAGCAGGAAGGCGGTGCCGACCAGGGCCGGGGCGTAGAGGTCGAGCCAGGCGAACGCCGCGTAGAGGCCGAGCACCGAGAGCCCACCGAAGAGGGCGAGAGCCAGTTCGACGGCGGCGAACGCGGCGGCGGCCCGGGACTGCAACGGCTTCGCGGCGAGCGCGCCGATCCCCATGGCGAAGACCATCACGCCGAGCACGATCGACGCCTGCCCGACCGTGTCCCCGATCAGGTAACTGCCGAACGCCACCAGCGCCAACTCGTAGACCAGCCCGCAGGCGGCGCAGACGAAGACCGCCGCGAGCACCGCCGTACGAGCGGCCCGCCACCGGGTCGGCGACGACGGCGCCTCGGTCCCGGCGCCGGTCATGGCTTCGGTCATCGCTTCGGCGCCGGTCGTCGTGCGGCGCGGGCCGCGGCACGAGCCTCGGCAACGCGGGCCGCCGACAGCTGGTGCCGGCGTTCGAACCAGCCGACGGTCAGCAGGACCACGGTGATCCCGAAGAGGCCGCCGGCACCGACCAGGTACCCCCAGCGGTCACGCCAGAAGTCGTCGCCCGGATCGGGCAGGGACATCGGGGTCGGCGCCGCGCTCGGCTCCGCCCGCACCGGTACGGCCGGTGCCGCTCCCGCCTCCGCGACCAGCAGCGGAAGGAAGACCGCCGCCCGGCAGACCGCCCAACCGGGGTCGTCGATGAAGGCGTCGGGAGACAGACCCAACCTGGTCAGTCCGGTGTCGTAGTCGATGCCCGGGAAGTCGCCCGAACTGGTCACCCAGAACGAGGCATAGTCGTTGCTCTCACTGCTTTCCGAGGTATAGGTGACGTCGGCGACGACCTTCACCCAGCGCCGGCACCGGGTCGGATCACTCTCCACATCGACGCCGTCGCCGAGATTCGAACCCACGCTCACCCTCGGCACCAGCCCACCCTGGAGGTGCCAGCCGTAGCAGACGCCCTGTGCCCGGTACGCGTCTTCGAGCAGGACGACGGTGTCCGCCCGCTCGGCCGCCTCGGGCGGAGGTACGGCCGTACCCCCGCCACCGTCGCCGCCGGGCCACGTGGCGGCGACGAAGACGATCACGATGGTGCCGACCAGCAGCGCCACCGCCCAGAAGGCGACGACCTTGGCCCGGCGGGCGGCCCGCCTGTCCCGCGTCAGGCGACCGCCGATGCCCTCGCGCCGATCGGCAACCGGTTTCGCCGTACCCTTGCGCCCTTCGGGCGACTGCTCCGGGCCCGGGCCTGACTCGACCGCCATCAGCTGATCGCGGCGGCGATCACGGCACCCGTGGCGAGGTGCACGACCGCGGAGACCCAGACCGCCGGGTGGGGTTCCGGGTCGACCAGGATCTCCCCCAGCCGCCCCGGGGTGACCAGGTCGAGCAGGAGGAACGCGCCGGCCATGATGACCAGCCCGACCAGGCCGTACGCGGCGCTGCCGACCAGCCCGGCGGCGAGGTCGTCCTCGCTGGCGACGATGGCCGTGGTCACGATGATGCCGACCCCGGCCAGGTTCGAGGTGAGCAGCAGCGCCGCGTTGCGGTTGCGGTCGGCCCAGATCAGCTCGTGCAGCCGGCCGGGTGTGGCCATGTCCACCAGGAGGTAACCGATGCCCATCAGCACCACACCAACGATGCCGTAGGCGAGGGTGGCCAGCAGGTCCGTGGCGAGGGTCGTCAACATGAGGCTCCCAAGGGGTGAGGAGAGATCTGGTCCGCCGCTCTACTTGCCGGCACCCGGGCCACCGCCGCGTACGGTCACACCCCGCCCCCAGCCCCAGGCGTTGCCGACGGTGCCGTGGTAGCGCGGGTATGCGGTCCGGAGCCCTTCGAGCAGAATCAGCGAACCGCCCGCCAGCGGCAGGATCACCACGGAGTCGTCGTCGTAGCGGAGGTAGACCCCGCTGCCGTCGACGTACTGGTCAGCCGGCTTCCAGGCGCTGGTGACCTCCTCGGCCACCTCGCTCGGCGACTTGTCGGAGCGATACGCCGTGGCCTGTGACGCGATGTCGCGCGCCGCCGTGCGGGAATAGTGGTCCTCGACGTAACCGCGCGGAGAGAAGCTGCCGTAGAAGATCGCGAAACCGGCGAGCACCGCGCCGAGCAGGGCGAACGCCGTCCCGACGAAGAACCATCTGCGGTACGTCATGCCGCCCCCACCACCGTCTCGGTCTCGACCAGTTCGCCGCTCTGCGGGTACGCGTGCCAGGTGCGCCAACCGATCTCGCCCGCCCCGATCGCACCCGTCCCGAGCGCGCCCACCCCGATTTCGTCCACCCCGTCGGGCCGGGTACGCACGTCGGAGCGGTGCAGCCGCAGGGCGGTGATCGCGTCGGGTCCGCCGGGGAAGACCCCGATCAGCGCGTACGGGTCCTCGGCGAGTTCCCGCCGCAGCGCGGCGGTACGGGCCGACATCGCCGCCGAATCGGGTCGCAGCACCCGGGCGGTGAACCGGTAACCGGTCGCCGGGTCGGCCAGCGCCGCCGGCAGCTCAGGACGCCGGCCGGGCAGGCAGGCGACCGTCTCGACCAGCGCCGGCCGCAGCACGTTCGGATCGCGGTGGAGCACCACCTGGTGCGAGGCGCCGAGCAGGCGCAGCAGCAGCCGTACGCCGGGCCGGTCCGGATGGACCAGGTCGAGCACGTGCAGCGCCGGTAGTTCCGGTGAGCCCAGGGCGAGGCTCAGCTCGGCGGCGGTGGTGTCCGCGTACGGGGTGTCCAGGGTGACGAGCATGCTCAGCCGGCCCGCCCGGTCGGCTTGTCGTCGGGCCCGGCCGGGGCCTGCCCGTAGATCAGCACCTCGGCGCGGGTGAGCAACTCGCCCCTGGACATGTCCCAGTCCGTATCGCTGCCGTAGGCACTGAACGAGAGGCGGACGCCGGCACCGTCCAGATAGTCGTGGTAGCGCACCGTACCGGTGGGGTCGAGCCCGGTGGTGCCGGCGGCGGTGTAGCTGGCTCGTCCCGACTCGTCGAGGGTGTAGTGCTGGCCGTCGTACTCGATCCGGGTGCCGCCCGGCAGCACCGGCTCGTCCGGGGTCGGCAGCGCGGTCCAGAGCACCAGTTCCAGGTCGGGGTCCTCCTCGACCGAGAGCCAGAGCTTCGCCCCGCGCGCGTCGTCGAGCAGGTGCTCGCTCCAGCCCCAGCTCCCCTCGGTGAAACGCAGGGTGCCGCGCACACCGTACGAGCTGCCCCTGATCTCCACCACGTCGCCCGGCCGCAGTTGGCGGGGGTCGCCGCGAAGCGCGTCGGCGTCGTTGTCGGCCGCACGGAACGGATCGCGCTCGGCGGGGCGGGCGGCCTGTTTGCGTCGTGACCGCAGGGCGAGCACCGCCACCACCACGCCGGCCACCGCGATCACGCACCCGATCGCCGCCACCAGGTACGCCGTCGCCCCGTTCACCGGATCCGCCTCTCTCGAACTGCTGCGGGCGCCGACGGTAACAACCGCGCGCACGCCCCATAATCCGGTCGCGCCGACCAGCAGCCGTTCATCGTGATCTCACGAAACTCACCCGGCCGACGGTGGGGGCGGGTCGACCGCCGGCCCGTCGGCCCTTTCCGTCCTGTCCGAACTGGGCGGATCCTCCGAGGTTCCCGAGTCGGTTGTGGCGGTTGGGTCACCGAATGCGGGTGCCGGGCTCGACCCGACCCCGCCGTACGGCGGCGCAGGCGTGAATCCGGGCGGGTAGCCCGGCGGGAGGTATCCCACCGGCGGGTAACCCACGGGCGGCGGGTAGCCGTAGCCGGGCCAGTACGTCGGGAGGTGCCGGCGGGCGGAGAAGTAACGGTTTGCCGACGGCAGCAACAGCAGCACCGCCGCGCCGGCGGCCAGCGCGGTGGCGATCAGGACGAGCACCGGGGAGAGGAGCGTAACCGTGTCCCACACCGGATCCGACTCGCTGTAGAGCTGGCCGTAGAAATCGGATTCGGCATAGTCCGGGTAGTCCGGGTCTCCTCGGTAGTCCGGGTCTCCTGGGTAGTCCGGGTCGGTCGGGAAATCCGGGTCGATCGGAGGCGCGCCGATCATGGGATCCGTCAGTCCACCGAAGATGAGCAGCGGGATGATCGACGCCACCGCGCCCTGGCCGGCACAGCAGAGCAGCGTCAGACCGACCGGGATCAGGGCGAAGATCCGGGCCACGTTCCGTCCCCGCAGCAACGGCGGTACGCAGGCCGCCAGCCAGATCACCAACAGCAGCGCCAGCGCACCGGGGATCAGCGTCGTCACCATGTTGCCCAGCCGCTCGCCGGTCACCTCGTCCGGCGCGGCCCGGGTCAGCGCGGCGATCCGGTCGATCCGGTTGTGGTAGGAGATCGCGTACACCACCTGGAGCGCGATGTCGACCAGCAGCACGGCAGCGGCGGCGAGGAGCAGCCAGCCGGCGACGGTCACCCCGGACGGACGTCCGGCCGAGGGCGTCGCCGGGAACGGAAGGAAGCCGGGCGACGGAGGTCCTGCGGCCGGGTACGTCGATGCGTCGCTCACCGCCGTGAGGTTAATGATCGGTCCGGGCTGGCGACAGTACGCGATCAGCCGGTCCGTGCCACCGTACGGATCAACACGTACGGATCAGGGGTGGTCGAGCTGTGCGGCGGCGTACTCGCCGAGCGTGGTCCGGTCCATCAGGCAGCCGGTGCAGGTGGTGAACTCGGCCGATTCTCCGGTGAGCGACTCCCAGGCGGCACGGGCCGCGGCCGGGTCGAAACGGTTGAGCAGGGTCGCCGCGTAGACCTTGCCGGCGGCCGAGCCGTTCGCGAGCAGCCAGGAGATCTGCGAGCGCACCTCGTCCACCTTGCTGGGCAGCGCCACCTCCAGGACGTGGTACGCCTCCGTCGGGGGCAGGACCTGGCCGGCGATGCCCACCCCGCCGAACGCCACCACCTCGGCGACGCGGAGTTCGCGCACCGCCTCGGCGATGCCGTCACTGGGTTCCGTGGACTGGGCCATGTGCCGATTGTGCCCCAGTCGGGGCCTTCCGAACCCGGATCCCGGTGGTTGCCTACCGCCCGTCCAACGGTCGCGACCACCGGGATCCCGTCCGTCAGCCGGCGGAGACCGCCAGCGCGTCCTTGCTCTCGGCCAGGTCGACCCGGACCACGTCGCCGTCGCGAATGTCACCGGCGAGCAGGGACCGGGCGAGCCGGTCGCCGATCGCCGACTGCACCAGCCGGCGCAGCGGGCGGGCGCCGTAGATCGGGTCGTACCCGTGGTCGGCCAGCCAGTCGCGGGCCGGGTCGCTGACGACCAGGGCGAGCCGCCGATCGGCCAGCCGTCGGCGCAGCCGGTCGAGCTGTATGTCCACGATGGACCTGAGGTCGACGCCGGTCAGGGCCGCGAAGACCACGATGTCGTCGAGCCGGTTGAGGAACTCCGGCTTGAAATGGGTACGGACCACCGCGAGCACCGCGTCGCGACGCTGCTCCTCGGAGAGGGTCGGATCGGCGATCTGCCCCGAACCGAGGTTGGAGGTGAGGATCAGGATCGCGTTGCGGAAGTCGACCGTACGCCCCTGCCCGTCGGTGAGCCGACCGTCGTCGAGCACCTGGAGCAGCACGTCGAAGACGTCCGGATGGGCCTTCTCCACCTCGTCCAGCAACACCACCGAGTACGGCCGGCGGCGCACTGCCTCGGTGAGCTGGCCGCCCTCCTCGTACCCGACGTAGCCGGGCGGGGCACCGACCAACCGGGCCACCGAGTGCTTCTCGGCGTACTCGCTCATGTCGATGCGTACCATGGCCCGCTCGTCGTCGAAGAGGAACTCGGCCAGGGCCTTGCCCAGCTCCGTCTTGCCGACCCCGGTGGGGCCGAGGAAGAGGAAGCTGCCGGTGGGCCGGTCCGGGTCGGCGACGCCAGCGCGGGCGCGACGGACCGCGTCGGAGACGGCGGCGACCGCTTCGGCCTGCCCGACCACCCGGGAGCCGAGTGAGTCCTCCATCCGCAGCAGCTTGGCCGTCTCGCCTTCGAGGAGCCGGCCGGCCGGAATGCCGGTCCAGGAGGCGACCACGGCGGCGATGTCGTCGGCGCCGACCTCCTCCTTGAGCATCGCCCCGGCGGCCTGGAGTACGGCGAGTTCGGCCTCTGCCTTGGCCAGTTCGCCCTGCATGGTCGGGATGCGGCCGTACCGCAGTTCGGCGGCGCGCTCCAACTCACCGTCGCGTTCGGCCCGTTCGGCCTCGCCACCGAGCCGTTCCAGCTCCTCCTTGGCGGCGGAGAGGCGGGTGATGTGCTCCTTCTCCAGTCGCCACCGGTCGCTGAGCGCGGTGAGCTGTTCGCGCTTGTCGGCCAGTTCCTTGCGCAGCCGCGTCAGGCGCTCGGCCGAGGCGGCGTCCGGCTCCTTGGCCAGCGCCATCTCCTCGATCTCCAGTCGCCGTACCGCCCGCTCGATCTCGTCCACCTCGACCGGACGGGAGTCGATCTCCATCCGGAGCCGGGAGGCGGACTCGTCGACCAGGTCGATCGCCTTGTCCGGCAGGAAGCGTTCGGTGATGTACCGGTCGGAGAGGGTGGCGGCGGCGACCAGGGCGGCGTCGGTGATCCGTACGCCGTGGTGCACCTCGTAGCGCTCCTTGAGCCCACGGAGGATGCCGATGGTGTCCTCGACGGTCGGCTCGCCGACCAGCACCGGCTGGAACCTCCGCTCCAGCGCCGGGTCCTTCTCGATGTGCTCGCGGTATTCGTCGAGCGTGGTGGCACCGACCATGCGGAGTTCGCCCCGGGCGAGCATGGGCTTGAGCATGTTGCCCGCGTCCATCGAGCCCTCGCCCTTACCGGCGCCGACCACGGTGTGCAGCTCGTCGAGGAAGGTGATCACCTGGCCGTCGGAGCCCTTGATCTCTTCCAGCACCGACTTGAGGCGCTCCTCGAACTGCCCCCGGTACTGCGCCCCGGCGACCATCGCGCCCAGGTCGAGCGAGACCAGCTTCTTGTCCCGCAGCGACTCCGGTACGTCCCCGGCGACGATGCGCTGGGCCAGCCCTTCGACGATCGCGGTCTTGCCGACCCCGGGTTCGCCGATCAGGACCGGGTTGTTCTTGGTACGCCGGGAGAGCACCTGGATCACCCGACGGATCTCGGAGTCACGCCCGATCACCGGATCGATCTTGCCGGCACGGGCGCTGGCGGTCAGGTCGACGCCGTACTTCTCCAGGGCCTGATAGGTCTGCTCCGGGTCGGCGCTGGTCACCCGGCGGTCGCCGCCGCGTACGGCAGGGAAGGCCGCGACCAGGTTCTCCTCTGTGACACCCGCGCTCTTGAGCGCCTGGGCCACCACGCCACCCACCCGGGCCAGCCCGGCGAGCAGGTGTTCGGTGGAGGTGTATTCGTCGCCCAGCGGGCGGGCGATCTGCTCGGCCGCGCCGATCGCGTTGGCGAACTCGCGGGAGAGACTGGGTTCGGCGACACTGGCACCACGCGCGGCGGGCAGGTTCTCGACCGCGCGGGCTGCCGCCCGACGGATCTCCACCGCGTTGGCGCCGACGGCGCGCAGCAGGCCACCGGCGGTGGAACCACCGGTGTCCAACAGCGACAACAGCAGGTGCCACGGTTCGACGGTGGCGTGTCCGCGCTGGTTGGCGATGGCCACCGCACCGGTGATGACTTCGCGGCTCTTCGTGGTAAGGCGTTCGGCGTTCATGGGCTCCCCTGATCGGCGTGTCCACTGGTGACGACACAACCAGAGTTGAGTCTATTCCGCTCAACTCTACGCTGTGATGGCGATCACTTCTCGTCCCGCTCCACTGGGCCCCTACCGCCTGTGATCAGCACTCCCCTGCTCCTGCGGCACGTGAGCCGGCACACGGTACCGTTGCGCCCGTGCGAGTACGCGTAGAACAGACCGCCCTACCCGGGATCGGCGTACGTCACGACATGGTGACCACGTCCGGGCGCCGGTTAGGTGTGGTCACCCACCGCAGTGGCCGACGTGACCTGGTCTTCTACGACCGGGACGACCCCGATGCCTGCACCGCGGACATCCCGCTGACCGACGACGAGGCGGAGGCGCTGGCCGACATCCTCGGCGCCTCGCTGATGCTGGGTCAGCTCTCCGGACTGCGCCAGCAGGCCGCCGGCCTGCTCACCGAGCAGATCTCCATTCCGGCGGGGTCACCGTTCGTCGGACGGCGACTGGGCGACACCAAGGCTCGCACCCGGACCAGCGCCTCGATCGTGGCAGTGCTGCGCGAGCGTGAGGTCATCGCCTCCCCGGACCCCGCATTCCGCTTCGAAGCTGGCGATGTGGTGGTCGTGGTCGGCACCCGCAAGGGTCTCGACGGCGTCACCGCGATCCTCGCCGACGGCGATCCGGACGGCTGAGCGGATGCACGATCAGACCGTCCTGCTCATCGAAGTCGGCGCACTGCTGCTCGGGCTCGGCCTGCTCGGCCGACTCAGCCGGCGGATCGGTCTCTCTCCGATCCCGCTCTACCTCCTCGCCGGCCTGGCCTTCGGCCACGGCGGCATCGTGCCCCTCTCGGCCAGCGAGGAGTTCTTCGCCGTCGGCGCCGAGATCGGCGTGATCCTGCTGCTGGTCATGCTGGGGCTGGAGTACACCGCCAGCGAACTCGTCGGCAACCTGCGTGCCGCCGCCCCGGCCGGACTGATCGACGGGTTGCTCAACGCACTGCCCGGAGCGGCCTTCGCGCTCCTGCTCGGCTGGGGCTGGCTCGCCGCCGTGGTGCTCGCCGGCATCACCTGGGTCTCCTCGTCCGGCGTGATCGCCAAGGTCCTGGCCGACCTCGGCCGGCTCGGTAACCGGGAAACCCCGGTGATCCTCTCGATCCTGGTCATCGAAGACCTCGCGATGGCGCTCTACCTGCCGCTGGTCACCGCGCTACTGGCCGGGATCGGGCTGCTCGGCGGCGCCCAGGCACTGGTGATCGCGGTCGCCACCGTCGTCGTGGTGCTGGTGGTGGCCATCCGGTACGGGCACATCATCTCGCGCATGTTCGCGCCCCAGGACCCGGAGGCGCTGCTGCTCGGCGTACTCGGGTTGACCCTGCTCGTGGCCGGACTGGCGGCCGGGCTGAAGGTCTCGGCGGCAGTTGGCGCGTTCCTCGTCGGCATCGCGCTCTCCGGGCCGGTGGCGCACCACGCGACCCAACTGCTCTCGCCGCTGCGGGACCTCTTCGCCGCGGTCTTCTTCGTCTTCTTCGGGCTCGCCACCGATCCGGCCGACATGCCGCCGGTGCTGCTTCCGGCACTGGGCCTGGCGATCGTGACCATGGGCACCAAGGTGCTCACCGGCTATCTGGCCGCTCGTCGGGTCGGGATCGCCCTACCGGGCCGTTGGCGTACGGGACTCGCGCTGGTGCCCCGCGGCGAGTTCTCCATCGTCATCGCCGGGTTGGCGGTCACCTCGGCCGGCGTGGCGATGGAACCGCAACTGGCCCCGCTCGCGACGGCGTACGTCCTGATCACCGTGGTCACCGGACCGATGCTGGCCCGGCTGCCGGACATGCGCTGGTTCAAGGACTGGCTGCGCCGCAAGGCACAGTCGGCTGCGATGAGTCCGGCACCCGTTGCGGACTGAATCGCCCCGGTACGGGGGACTCTCCGTACTTTTGACGTAACGGCTTGATGAAATGGCACGTCAGGGTTCTTCCCCAGATCGGCGGCGACACGCTACGGTGTCGCCGCAGCAGGTTAGTGGTGTGCACGGGATGCCTCGGGTGTCCCGTGCTCGCGAGCGGAAGGTCGCCGGGTGAGCGTGCAAGAGACCGCGTTCCAAGGCTTCTCCAACCCGGTGGACCCGTCTCCGGCAGAGTTGCGCGCCTGGGCCTACCAACCGGACTCGGTGCCGCTGCAATCCATGCCACAGGACTGGGACCTGCTGGTCTCCGGTGACCGGCTCATCACCACCCTCTTCGAACTGGCGATGGACCGCTCCTGCCCGGCCCGCCGGTTCGCGCTGCACTGCCTCTACATCTACGCCGCCGACGGGATCCGGACCAAGTTCCGGGCCCACCCGAAGCGGCGGCTGCGCAAGCTCGTCGAGCAGGCCGAGCAGACCGGCGACGAGCCGATGCTGGTCTGGGCGCACAACAGTCGGGTCCTGCTGGCCAGGCCGGAACTCTTCAACTACCACGAGTGGTGCGAGGGTGGCCTGGTCCGCCAGGGCCGCCGCCTCGGCTGAGAGCAACGCACAGACAACGCCCCGCACCGGTCCCGGTACGGGGCGCGTCAAGCTTTCGTTCAGTGTTGTTTCGTGAGCGCCACGAACGCCCGCCACGTGGCCGGGCCGAAGGCCAGCATGCCGCCGTCGCGGTCCTTGCTGTCCCGCACCAACACCCGGCCGGGCAGGTTGTCGGCAACCTCGACACACGCGCCGCCGTTCGTGCCCGACCTGGTCGACTTCCGCCACCGGGCGCCGGTCACATCCATGTCTTTGCCACTTCCCTCACCACGTCCAGCGTCTGCCTGCCGGGGAGAGCCTCGCTGGTCAGGCCGTCCCACCGCACATTGAGCCTAGCAACGTCCACCTGGCGCTCGAAGACCTGCGCGTCGAGCTGGTTGTCGATGTAACCGGCCCGCGTCCCGTTCGACAGGTCGGCGATGATGAAACCGCCCTGTAGTCCGGGGTAGATGCCGTGGTCGACCGGGATCACGCTGACGTGGATGTTGGGTCGCTCCATCTGGGCGAGCAGATGCTCGATCTGGTGGCTCATCACGTCATGGCCGCCGCAGATCCGGCGCAGCACCATCTCGTCCAGCACCAGGAACATCTCCGGCGGGTTCTCCCGGTCGAGAATCGCCTGTCGCGACATCCGCTCGGCCACCTTCTCGTCGAGCCGGGCACCGGAGAGACCGCCGGTCCGGAACAGCGCCCGCGCGTACGCCTCGGTCTGCAACAGGCCGGGCACGAAGGCGGGTTCGTACTAGCGCAGGGTGAGTGCGTCGCGCTCGTATTCCAGCCATTCGCGGAGCCAGACCGGCGAGGCGGCGTCCCGGACCAACTCCTCCCAGAGGTTGACGAAGAAGCCGCCGGTTTCGAGCGCCTCGTCCAGCAACCTCAGGAACTTCTCGTCGGGCGTCGCCCTTCCCTGCTCGATGTTGCTGATGTGCGAATCCGAACAGAAAGTCCGCTTTCCCAACGCGACCTGGTTCATGTTGGCGGCGACCCGACGGCGCCTGATTTCACGGACCAAAAATTCCGAGGGAGAAATTCCCACGCCTGCCACACCTCTCCACGATTTCGGGATTTGCCGATCGACCATCACTCGCGGTGCTGGTTCGTCCACGAAGCGGGTTGTGCTGTTCCGACAGTAAGGGCTTTCGCACCACAGTGTCATCAAGGAACCGCTCGGACCCTCCCGGCGCAAACGACCGGACGTGGACGGGCGGAACTGGGGGCCGTCCCGCGCTCCGTCCCCGTCTGACCGGGGCGGCCCCACCTGACGCCGAGGAGGTGCGATGTTTCTCGTCCAGCGCTGGTGGAACCGACTCCGCTTCGTCTCCACCGACCCGACTCCGCCGCCCCCGTCCACGAGGGAAACCCCGCCGCCGGCCTGGGCCACCGGGCCGACCCGCGTGTACATGCCGATGACGCTGACCCTGGGTCAACGCACTGGATACCGGGTGAACCGCCACCGCGGTGACCGGGCATGAACGAGCCACCGCCCGCCCCCGCGTCGCACCAGCCGCTACGCCCGCTCTGGGTCTGCCGGATCGACGCCTACCCGTGGCCGTGCGCCGACGCCCGGCTCCACCTCACCGCCGAATTTCGCGGCAGGACCCTCGCCCTGACCCTGTTCCTCGCCACCCACTACGTCGAGGCGCTCGGCGACCTGCACACCATCGATCCCGAACTGGGTGCCCCACCAGACTCCCGCGTCCTCTACGAACGGTTCCTCGGCTGGGTGCCCGTACGACGCCACGAGTAGTACCTTGACCACAAACTGCACAGGTTTGCTCGGCTCACGGCACCCAGCGTTGCCGGTACGCTGAGCCACCATGATCGACCCACGGCCGCTGCCACAGCCACTCCCTGCCGAACGTGTGCTGGAGCTTGCCGCGCCGATGCTTGCCGAGGTGGGTGGCGAGTGGCAGCTAACCGACGGGCCGATGCTGCGGTCGGGATCGTTGGGCGTCCGGGTTCTTCCGGCGGACAGCGACGATTACCGCCACCTGGACCTGGAGATCCTGCTGAATGTGGACCGGCCGGACGCGCCAACGGTCGTCGACTGCACCCTTGGCCTCGCGGCCGATCCGGTCGAGGCCGCCCGTCAGGCGATCCAGGCGTGGATTGAGACCTGCCTGGTGACGGTCCTGGAGATGATTGAGCAGCAAGGGCGACTGGCAAACCACTTCAGCTCCGGCGACCAGGGCGGATTCGCCGGCTGGCACGCGATCGTCAGCAATGTGACCGGGTGGTCCGTCGACGGATCGCAGGGCAAGCAGGAGTGGTTCGCCGAGGCGATGCCGTGGTCGACCCTGGCGCCTGTGATCACGGCCGGGCTCGACCGCCCATATCTCAATGGCGTTCGCATGCTCGTCGGCCAGGGTGGTGACTTCACCGAGTGCGAGGTCCGGATCAACGGCCAGCGGCACGAACCATCCGCTGCGGCGCTCGCTGCCCTGGACTGGCCGCGCACCGACCGTTTCGGCCTGGCACGCACCTTCGTCCTCCTGGTAGGCCCCGACTAGGACCGACGAAGCCGGTACCAGCGCGGAGAGGTCCTGTTCATCGGCCAGCCGAGCCCCCCGGTCGGCGCCGGGTCGACAGCGAGCAGCGTCCAGCCCGGGAAGGCCGCTCTCACCTCGTCCTGCGAGACACCACCCGCCAGCGCTCGGAACCAGGTCGGGCCGAAGGCCAACATCAGCAGCGTGGCCCCGGGGTTGGCGATCGCCGTGATGCCCCGTCCCACCGCCTGTCGCTGATTGGCGTCGAAGCCCTGGAAGCAGCCGACGTCGAAGAAGAAGTCAAACGTCCCTAGACCGGCCCCGCCCAGGTTGGTCGCGTCCGCCACGACGTAGGTCACGCCGTCGACGTCCTTGCTGCGGGCCGCTTCGATCGCGGCCGGTACGTAGTCGATGCCCGTGGCCTCCCAGCCCCGGCGAGCAAGCTCGGGAGTGTACTGGCCCCGGCCGCAACCGACGTCGAGCGCCCGACCCAGTGGGCGCGAGCGCTCGACCTCCTCCTGGTCCAGCAGCGTGGCGATGCTGCCAGCGGCGGCCCTTCCGTAACCCTCCCAAGGGGTGATTCCCCAGCGGTACATGCGGGCGTAGTTCGTCATATAGTTCCCACCTCCCCGGTCGCCATTGAAGCACGTCGAGGCGGCCGGCCTTCCCGGCCCGGCACAGCAGTGAGGTGGCCCGCGCAGTCGAGCGTCCCGAAGCAGCTATCCCGGTCGTCGCGGGCAGCGAACCGGGGCAAGTACTTCGAGACACGCCCTAGTGCCCTAATAACGAACGTTTGTGGTGTTGGGGTCACGCTGCTCGGGTGTCGGCCTGGCGCCAGCGTCGTTGGCGTTCGCTGAGGATGCGGGCGCGCCGCCCGACCTACACTCAGAGCGGCACGTCACCCACACCGCGAGCATTTGTGGTCAGGGCAGTAGCCCGTTGGCAGCGTCAGCTCGGGCGTACCACGACCTGGGCTGGTGTCTTCGCCCCGAACAGCACCGCCGCGATGTCGCTGAGCGTCTGCCCACCGAGCTTCAGGGAGTCCTGGCCCGCCGGCATGTCGTACATCATCGCCAGGACATAGCGCTGGTCCGGGCCGACGAAGCCGACCGAACTGGTAAGCCAATGATCCTTGCCGTTGTCGGTCTCGACCGACCAGCCATTCTTGTTGCCCGGCTGCTGGTTGGCACCGGCGGCCCACACTCCCCAGTGCTGGATCGGGTCGGTGTCCCGCATCGCGCCGACCAGGTACGACCGGTCCTTCGGGTCAAGCGTCTTCAGCACGTACGACATCAGCGCCGCCAGATCGGCCGGCGTGCACTTCATGAACCCCCAGTACCGGGCGGACCCGGCGAAAGCGAGCTTCGACATCCCGTACCGGCTGGTGAACCGGCCGACCATGGTGTCCCGACCGAACTTGTTCCAGATCTCGTCGGCCGCCTCGTCCGACGAGAACGCCAGCATGTCGGCGATGTTCTTCCGGTCAGCGTCGGTGAGCGTCACCTCGCCCGCACGTGCGCGTTCCAGCACGCTGGTGACCATGGCGAGCTTGATGGTCGACCCGGTCCAGTACAAATGTGTGGTCGCACCGACCCGCCACACCGCACCGGTCCGCCGGTCCCGCAGCTCGACCCCGAGCGAGCCGGGCTTCTTTCCCACCAGTTCGCTGACCGTGGCGAACCGCTTCTGCCAGGTGCAGTCCCAACCGTTGACGGGACGACAACCGGCAGGTCCGGAGGGGGATGCGCTCGCACCGCCGGGACCCGGTGCCGGGCTGGGGACGCCGGTCGTACCCGCCGCTGAGCCCCACCCGGCGACCGCGCCTCCGGCAGCGGCGGCATCGCCCCCACCAGCGGCAGCATCGTCGCCGCCGCCACAGCCCGCGACCGGGAGCACCGCCAGCATCAGGCCGACCATGGCCGTCAGGGGCCGGCGTGACCAGGCCGCCCGGCGATCCGGCACTCGCCGGCTGTCCGGCTGGTGGAACCCGCCCCGCGCCCGGACATCGAATCGCAAGATCACACCAACGACCTTACGGATCATCGTTCGGCCGGGCCCGGCCGCCTCCCGCTGACCCGGTCCGGATCGGGACCCCCCGTGAATCCCGACCCGAACCGGCAGTCCCAAACTAGGCCAACGCCCCGCATCCCGGGCGGGAATGCGGGGCGTTCGGGTCTTTCGTCGGACGGATTACGGGCGGCGTGGGCGCCAGACGACGAGGGCTGTCGACACCTGGTTGGTCGGCACCAGGTCGCGGCGCGGGAACGGACCGGCGGCAGCCGCCGCCTCCAGTTCCGCAACCCGGCGGTACGCGTGCTCCAACTCGCTCTCGAGCTGTTCCATCCGCTGCTGCAACTCGTCGACGAGCTGTTCCAGCCCGATGATCCGCTTGATGCCGGCGAGGTTCACCCCGTCGTCCTGGCTGAGCCGCTGCACCTCACGGAGCAGGGCGACATCGCGGGCGCTGTACCGCCGCCCGCCACCGGCCGCCCGACCCGGCTGGACCAGGCCCATCCGGTCGTACTGGCGGAGGGTCTGTGGGTGCATCCCCGCCATCCGGGCCGCCACCGAAATCATCAGCACCTTGGCATCGGACGACTGCTCGACCGAGATGATGATCTCTTCAGGCATCGCCACTCACCTCCGCTTCCGTCACCACTAACTAACCCGACGCACCCGGGCGTCAAGATGTTCCCGCGCGGCCGCCGGACTCTGCTTGGCGAACATTTCCAGTGCCTCGCGCGCCTCCGGGGAGAGCTGCGACGGCACCATCACCTCCACGGTCACCAACAGGTCACCCTGCTGTCCATCGCGGCGGACCACGCCCTTACCCCGCGCCCGCAGGATCCGGCCGCTCGGCGTGCCGGGTGGCACCCGCAGGGTCACCGCACCGTCCATGGTCGGCAGCCGCAGGTCGGTGCCGAGCGCCGCCTCAGCGAAGGTGATCGGCACGGTCAGGGTCAGGTCGTCGCCGCTGCGCCCGAAGAGGTCGTCGCCACGGACCTTGACCAGGACGTACAGGTCGCCGGCCAGACCGCCGCGCTCGCCCGGTTCACCCCGGCCGGCGAGCCGGATCCGCTGACCGTCAGCGACCCCGGCCGGGAACCGTACGTTGAGGGTGCGGGTCTTGGTCACCCCGCCGGTGCCGAGGCACTCCGGGCACTTCTCCTCCACCACCGTGCCGACGCCCTGGCACTCCCGGCACGGCTCGGAGAAGCTGAACGACCCCTGGTTGCGGGTGACCACGCCGGCGCCGTGACACTGCGGGCAGGCACGCGGCTGGGTGCCGGGCTTGGCGCCGTCACCGTGGCAGGTGTCGCAGACACCGGGCGCCCGCAGGGTGAGCGGCAGGGTCACCCCGCGTACGGCGTCGTTGAAGTCGAGCGCCACCTCGGCCTCGACGTCACGCCCGCGCGCCGGGCCACGGGCACCGGGTGCGGCGGCGCCACCGCCCGAGAAGATCGAGCTGAACAGGTCGGAGAAACCGGCACCGCCGAACCGGCGGTCACCGGCACCGCCGGCCTGACCGGCGTTACCGAACAGGTCGGAGACGTCGAACGGGTAACCGCCCGGGCCGGGCTGACCACCGGCGCGGGCGTTGCGCCGGAACGCGCCCGAGCCGAAGAGCGACCGCATCTCGTCGTACTCGCGGCGCTTCCGCTCGTCGGAGAGAACGTGGTACGCCTCGGAGACGGCCTTGAACCGCTCCTCGGCCTGCGGGTCCCCCGGGTTGTGGTCCGGGTGCGACTCCCGGGCCAGCTTCCGGTACACCTTCTTGATTTCGTCGGAGGAGGCGGACTTGCCCACACCCAGTACGGCGTAGAAGTCCTTCTCCAGCCAGTCCTTGGAACTCATCAGTCGTCCACCCCCTCCCTGGTGTCGTGATCGGGGCGTACCCCACCCGCCGTGTGACGGCTCCGGTGCGCCCCGATCATGACAGTCGAATTCAACTACTCCGGGTCTGCGACGGCCACAAGTGCGGGCCGCAGCAGCCGTTCACCGAGCTGGTATCCCCGGCGCATCACCTCGACGCAGGTGGGCTCGGTGACCTCGGCCGAGGTCTGATGCGCCACCGCCTCGTGCCGGGTCGGGTCGAACGGGTCGCCCTTCTCACCGAACGCGGTCAGGCCGAACCGGGTCAACGCCCCGTTGAGCTGGTCGGCGACGGAGCCGAACGGTCCGACCAGGTCGCCGTGCTCACGTGCCCGGTCCAGGTCGTCCAGTACGGGCAGCAGCGCCGTCAGCACCGAGCCCATGGTCTGTTCAGCCGCCACGCCCCGGTCCCGGTCGACCCGCTTGCGGTAGTTGGCGTACTCCGCGGAGACCCGCTGGAGATCCTTGGTCCGCTCGTCCAGCTCGGCCCGGAGCGCCTCCAGTTCGGCACCGAGCGGGGCCGCCTCGGCCGGGGCGCCGCTCACCGGCTTGGCCGGCGCGTCCACCACGGCGCCCTCGGGGCCGCTCGGTTGGTCCAGCTTGGGCCCGCGTGCCTTGCCGTCGGCGAGTTCGACCTCGACCTCGGCCTCCTCGACCAGCTCGTCCAGGACCGGGGTGTCCGACCGTTCCGACTCGTCCGTCGACTCGTCGTCAGCGGCCAGGTCGTCCGGGTTGACCAGATCGGCCTCGTCGGCCGATTCCCCGGTGTCGACGGGGCCGGGCTCGTCGGCGGTCGCGCCGGCTGCCGGACCGCTGTCACCGTCGGGGTGGGTGATCTTCCGATTGTTCCGGATGACGACCCGCTCGCCGGCCTGCTCCTCACCCGGGCCGGAGCCACCCGGCGCCGACCCGGTGGTCTCCGGGTCGGCGGCTTGTGGCTTCTCCGTCATGGCTTCTCCTCGCTCCGCTCGGCCGCGCCACGGTCCACCGGACCGTGCGCGCCGATTCCCTTGCGCTGTTCGGCCACGCGACTACCTCGAACCGGACGGAGTCGAAGGCAGCCCCGGTCCCGGTCGCCCGACGGCGACCGGGCCGGTCTGGTGGCGACGGGTCACTTCTTGTCGTCCTCGTCGACGATCTCCGCGTCCACGACGTCGTCGGCACCGCCGGCCGGCTTGCCGGTCGGGCCGGCACCGGTCGCGCCGGCACCGGCACCCGCGGCGCCCGGCTGCTCGCCCTGCTCCGCCTGCTGGGAGTAGAGCAGCGAACCCGCCTGCTGGGAGACCGTGGCCAGCTTCTCGTGCGCCGACTTGATCGCCTCCAGGTCGTTGCCGCCGAGGGCGCCACGCAGCTCGCCGAGGGCCTCGCTGATCTGGTCGCGGGACTCCGCCGGAAGCTTGTCACCGCTTTCGGCCAGGAACTTCTCGGTCTGCCACTGGAGCTGCTCGGCGACGTTGCGGGTCTCCGCCTCCTCGCGACGACGCTTGTCGTCGTCGGCGTGGTCCTGCGCGTCGCGCATCATCCGCTCGATGTCGTCCTTCGGCAGCGCCGAGCCGCCGGTGATCGTCATCGACTGCTCCTTGCCGGTGCCCAGGTCCTTGGCGTTGACGTGGACGATGCCGTTGGCGTCGATGTCGAAGGTGACCTCGACCTGCGGCACCCCGCGCGGCGCCGGCGGCAGCCCGGTCAGCTCGAAGGTACCGAGCTTCTTGTTGTACGCCGCGATCTCGCGCTCGCCCTGGAAGACCTGGATCAGCACCGACGGCTGGTTGTCGTCAGCCGTGGTGAAGACCTCGGAACGCTTGGTCGGAATGGCGGTGTTGCGCTCGATCAGCTTGGTGAAGATGCCACCCTTGGTCTCGATGCCCAGGCTGAGCGGGGTCACGTCGAGCAGCAGGATGTCCTTGACCTCGCCCTTGAGCACACCGGCCTGGAGCGCGGCGCCGACCGCGACGACCTCGTCCGGGTTGACGCCCTTGTTCGGGTCCCGGCCGATGAGCTGCTTGACCAGCTCGGAGACGGCCGGCATCCGGGTCGAGCCACCGACCAGGATGACGTGGTCGACGTCGGAGACCTTGATCCCGGCGTCCTTGATCGCCTGCTCGAACGGGCCCTTGCAGCGGTCCAGCAGGTCCTGCGTCATGCGCTGGAACTCGGCCCGGGTGAGGGTCGCGTCCAGGTGCAGCGGGGCCGAGGGGGCACCGTCGCTGCCCGCCGGACCGGCGGTGATGTACGGCAGGTTGATGCTGGTCGTGGTGGCGGCGGACAGCTCGATCTTGGCCTTCTCGGCCGCCTCGCGCAGACGCTGCATCGCCATCTTGTCCTGGGCCAGGTCGACGCCGTGCTGACCACGGAAGGTCTTGACCAGGTGGTCGATGATCCGCTCGTCCCAGTCGTCGCCGCCCAGGTGGTTGTCACCGCTGGTCGACTTGACCTCGATCACGCCGTCGCCCAGCTCCAGCAGCGACACGTCGAAGGTGCCGCCGCCGAGGTCGAAGACCAGGACGGTCTGCTCCTTGGAGCCCTTGTCGAGCCCGTAGGCGAGCGCCGCCGCGGTCGGCTCGTTCACGATCCGCAGGACGTTGAAGCCGGCGATCTCGCCAGCCTCCTTGGTCGCCTGCCGCTGCCCGTCGTTGAAGTACGCCGGGACGGTGATCACCGCGTCGGTGATCCGCTCACCCAGGTACGCCTCCGCGTCCCGCTTGAGCTTCATCAGCGTCCGCGCCGAGATCTCCTGCGGGGTGTACTTCTTGCCGTCGATGTCTACCGACCAGTTGGTGCCGACCTCCCGCTTGACCGACCGGATGGTCCGGTCCGGGTTGGTCACCGCCTGACGCTTGGCGACCTCACCGACGAGCACCTCGCCGTTTCGGGCGAACGCGACGATCGAAGGAGTCGTCCGCGAGCCCTCGGCGTTGGCGATGACGGTTGGCTCACCGCCTTCGAGAACGCTTACGCAGGAGTTCGTCGTGCCGAGGTCGATGCCGACCGCACGTGCCATCTTCGCTTCCTCGCTTCGTTACTAGGCAGGTGACGGGCACCGCCCGCAGCACACCCACCGCAAGTTGAGTGGACCGGACTCAATAGTGCCACGATCATGCCCAGCGTCAAGTCGGAGTTGAGTCACATCGACGCAACCCGACCGTCCGACCCTCCCCGCCGATCCCGTTGATCATGAAGTTACCGCAGCCCGGCGCCCAAAAGCGGCGCCAACTTCATGATCAACGGGATCTGGGGGTGCGGGTGCGGGCGGGGCGAGTGTTGTCTGTCTTGCATACATCAGGCAGGCTTTACCCGTGACGACGCACGGCGATCCGGCGAGCGGTCCCGGCGCGCCTGCCCTCGTGGTGAAACCTCCCACAATATCCGAATCTTTCTCCTCTGCCGCTGACGAGACCCAGTCCACTCCGCCGACCCCCGACCCGACCGGAAGACCAGACCTCCGGTCCACGCTGCTCGATCTCCGCTCGGCGATCAGCGACACCGCGTACCCGCTGGTCCTGCCCTCGGCGGAGGAGGCCCGGCGAACCGGCGCGGCGGTCACCGCGCAACTCGACGACTACCTGCTGCCCCGGCTCGCCCGGCTCGACGCCCCGCTGCTCGTGGTCGTCGGCGGCTCCACCGGGGCCGGCAAGTCGACCCTGGTCAACAGCCTGGTCCAGGCCCGGGTCAGCGCGACCGGTGTGCTCCGGCCGACCACCCGGGCACCGGTGCTGGTCTGCCACCCGAGCGACCTGGCCTGGTTCCGCCAGGGCGAACTGCTCCCCGGCCTCACCCGGACCGGTGACGCGAGCGACGACCCCGGCACCCTGCAACTGATCGCCGCCCCGGCCCTCGCACCCGGCCTGGCCTTCCTCGACGCACCGGACATCGACTCCGTGGTCGACGCGAACCGGGCACTCGCCACCCAACTTCTCGCCGCAGCCGACCTGTGGCTCTTCGTGACGACCGCCGCCCGTTACGCCGACGCCGTCCCATGGGAACTGCTCCGTACCGCCCGGCTGCGGGGCACGGTCATCGCCCTGGTCCTGGACCGGGTGCCACGCGAAGCCGCCGACGAGATCGCCGACCACCTCGCGGAGATGCTCGCCGCACAGGAGCTCGGCGCGGCGCCACTCTTCGTACTGCCGGAGACCCCGGTCGACGGGCAGGGCCTGCTGCCGGAGCGGTACACGGAGCCACTGCGCTCCTGGTTCGGACGGCTCGCCGCCGACGCCGACGCCCGGTCCGCGGTGGTCCGCCAGACCCTCGACGGCGCGCTGACCGCGCTACGGACCGCGGTCGACCGGCTGGCCGTCGCCGCCGACGACCAGGCGGCCACCGCCGAAGACCTCGGCGAACGGGCCAGCGCCGCCTACCGGGGCGGCCGGCGTACGGTCGAGCACGGGCTCCAGGACGGACGCCTGCTCCGCGGTGAGGTGCTCAACCGCTGGCAGGAGTTCGTCGGGACCGGAGAGCTGTTCCGCACCCTGGAGGCGCGGGTCGGGCAACTGCGCGACCGGATAGTCGCCGCGGTGACCGGACGCCCGGCCCCCGGCCGGCAACTGCAGAACGCCATCGAATCGCAGCTCGTCCAACTGCTGCGCGGGGTCGCCGCCGAGGCGGCCGAGGCGGCGTACCTGGGCTGGCAGACCCATCCGTCCGGGGCCGCCCTGCTCACCCCGGAGCTGGCCCGTCCCGGTGCCGACCTCACCGAACGGGCCGAACGGCTGATCCGGGACTGGCAGCGGGGCGTACTCGACCTCGTCCGCACCGAGGCCGGCGGCAAACGGTTCGTCGCCCGGACCGCCGCGTACGCGGTGAACGCGATGGGGCTCGCGGTGATGGTCGCGGTCTTCGCCTCGACCGCGTTCATCCCCACCGGCCTGGAGGTGGCGACCGCTGGCGGCACCACCGTCGCCGCCCAGAAGGTGCTCGAAGCGATCTTCGGCGACCAGGCGATCCGTACCCTCGCCACCCGCGCCCGGCAGGACCTGCTGGTCCTCGTCGACCGGCTGCTCGACGAGGAGCTGGAGCGTTACCTGGCCCAGCTCGCCACGGTCGAGGTCGGCGCCGAGCCCGGCATCCGGCTACGGGAGGCGGGCAACGCGGTCGAACAGGCCCGCGCCGCCACCGCCCTCACCACCACCGGCAACCCGACAGCCCCGGAGGGCGCGCGGTGAGCAACCTTGCCGGCAAGGTACGCGACGCGCTGCACAGCGGCCGGCTGGTCGACGCGGACCGGCTGCTGAACCGTCTGGAAGCGGTGGAACGGTTCCGGCGAGCGGTCGACGGCCTGCTGCCCGAAAGCCGTCTCGGCGCCGCGCACACGCTGGTCGAACGGGCGGAGGCCCGGCTCGCCCTCTCCCGGGACCACACCGTCGTCGCCCTCGCCGGGGCCACCGGCAGCGGCAAGTCGAGCCTCTTCAACGCGCTCGCCCGCTGGGAGATGTCCCCGGTCGGGGTCCGGCGGCCGACCACCGGCGTCACCCACGCCTGTGTCTGGGGACCACTGGCCGAGGCGTCCAAGCTGCTCGACTGGGTCGGCGTCCTGCCCCGCCACCGGTTCGTCCGGGAGAGCGCTCTGGACGGCGACGACGAACTTGCCCTGCACGGGCTGATCCTGCTCGACCTGCCCGACTTCGACTCGGTGCAGCGGACCCACCGATCGGAGGTGGACCGGCTGCTCGGCCTGGTCGACCTGGTGGTCTGGGTGGTCGACCCGCAGAAGTACGCCGACCGGGTGGTGCACGCCAGCTACCTGCGCGACTTCGACCGGCACCAGGACGTCACCGTGGTGGTGCTGAACCAGGCCGACCGGCTCCCCCCGGCCGAGGTGCCCCGGGTCGTCGCCGACCTGCGCCGGATCCTCGCCACCGACCAACTCGACCAGGTGCCGGTGCTGGCCACCTCGACCCTGAACCAGGCCGGCATCGCCGACCTGCGGGCCACGCTGGAACGTAGCGTCAGCGAGCGGCAGGCCGCGCTGAGCCGGCTCTCCGCTGACGTGGACGTGGTCGTCGGCGACCTGGCCGCGCTGGTGGGCCCACCGGCCGGGGAGAACGACATCGACCGGCGGACCACCCGGCGGCTCACCGAGACGCTCGCCGGGTCGGCCGGGGTGCCGGCGGTGGCGGAGGCGACCCGGTCGGCGTACGTGCACCGGGCGTCCACGGCGACCGGTTGGCCGGTGGTACGCGGCTGGCGGAAACTGCGTCCGGACCCGCTCCGACGGCTGCACCTGCCCGGTGCCGGCGGCACCCCACGCGACGAACAGGATCGGCCGAACCCGGTCCCGGTCACCTCACTGCCCGATCCGACCGCCGCCCAGCGGGCCGCTGTCGGCCTGGCCGTACGGGCCATCTCCGAGCAGGCCGGCTCCGCGCTCCCCGACCCGTGGACGGCGGCGGTCGCCGCTGCCGCCCGGTCCCGCCTCGGCGACCTACCGGACGCGCTCGACCGCGCGGTGGCCAGCACGGACCTCGGCCTGGACCGGCGTCCGCTCTGGTGGCGGCTGGTCGGCGGAGTGCAGTGGCTGGCCATCCTGGCCGCGCTGGGCGGTCTCGGCTGGCTGATCCTCGGCTACGCCCTGCGGGCACTCGGCCTGCCGGCGCTGGACTACCCGGCCGTCGGGTCGGCACCGGTGCCGACCCTGATGCTGCTCGGCGGGCTGCTGCTCGGTCTGGTCGTCGCGCTACTGGTCAAGCCGATCATCGGCTGGGCGGCGCGGCGGGCCGGTGGCCGGGCGGAGGAGCGGCTGCACACCGCCGTCAGCGAGGTCGGCCGGGAGCTTGTCGTCACCCCCGTACGTGAGGTGTTGCGCCGGTACGCCCAGGCCCGCGAGGCATTGGCCCTGGCCACCACCGGTCGTTGACCGGGGCCGGGCAGCGTCACGGGCCCATCCGGCCGGCGGGGCGGCTGCCGCTGACCCGCCGGGCGGTCCCGCTGGTACGGGCCGGGCTGATCCTGCTCGGTCTGCTGCACCTCTCCTGGGGTTTGCCGGCCGTACTCGCACCGCGCTGGTTCTTCGACCACTTCCCCGGCCTCGGGCAGGCATGGACCGCCGCGTACCCGCCGTACAACGCTCACCTGATGACCGACGTCGGGGCGACGTTCCTGACCCTGGGCGGGCTGCTGCTCACCGCCGCCTGGCTCGCCGACCGGCGGGTGACCCGGGTGGTGCTCGGCGGGGTCCTGTTCTTCTCCACCGTGCACCTGATCTTCCATCTGGCCCACCACGGGGCGCTGACCGGCGGCGGACTGGTCGCGAGCCTTGTTTCGCTCGCTCTGGGCGTACTCGCGCCGAGCGCGCTGCTGATGCTCACCAGGTGGCCTCGGGCGTAGGGTCGAACCCATGGCGACGCCTCAAACCCCCTACGACGCGGTGCTGCAGGCTGCCCGCGACGTAACCAAGCTGGACTGCGCGCTCGACGCCGAAATGCTCGGCACGGCACTTCTGGGCAGCATCTACGCGATCGCCGACGAGGACCGCAGCGGTGCCGTACGCGAATTCGTGGGCGGTTTCCTGGCCGCGACCTCGCGCCGCCGCACCGCCGCCGCGATCACCATCCGAAACGTCTTCGCCACCCTGGTCCCGGACGCCGAGGGCGCCGCCTCGGTCAAGCGGGGCGCCATCGCGCCGCCGTGGTCGGAGCAGTTGGGCCGGGTGCGGCTCACGGGCAGCTACGCCTACGGCGACGTGTACGGCGACCAGACCTCCTATCTGGCCACCTTCGCGTACGACGACGGCGAGGCGGGCGGGCCGGAGCACGCGGTGGTGGCCCTGGTCGACCACAACATCGGCATCGCCAAGGACGTTTTCGTCGGCGGACCGGCCGAGCGGATTCTCGGTCAGGTGCGCGAGATGTGCACCGAGGACGAACTCACCTGGTTCCGCGAGGAGGACCCACGCCGGCTGCGTCAGGAGGTGGCGCGCTATCTGGAGGTCACCGACGGACTCGGGGACCTGCCGGCGGAGGGCTCGCTCGCCACCGACCGGGCCCTGGTCGGCGCCCGGTTGGCACTGTTGCCGGCGGCTGCCCTTGCGGCGGTGCCGGACGAGCCCGAGCCGCTCTCGGCGGAGCAGCGCACCGCGCTCGTACGGGCCTTCCTCGACTCGCCGGAGGCGGCCCGGTTCGGGCTGCCGGACGTACCCGAAGCCGACCTGGCCTCCCTGCACTTCTGCCTCAGCCTGGTGCTGGACCACTCGGCGACCTTCCCGGACGCCGACCCGATGCGCTGGAGTCCGGCGGTGGCCGGTCTCTTCCTGCTCGACTGGGTGCACCGCCGCGCGGTGCTGGACATGGACGACGCGGCGATGCTTCCGCGCGCGGTACGCGCCTGGGCCGCGTACGCGTCCCGCCAGCGCGGCCTTCCGCCGTCGGCCGCGGTCCAGACCGACCAGGCGATCGAGGAGATGGTGCCGGAGTTCGTCCGGCTCTACAGCACCGGTGAGCGGCGCAGCCCGGCGACGGCCGCGGTGGCACAGTTGCTCGCCGACGGGATCGACCCGGAGGACCCGGACGCGTTGGACGCCTGGATCGAGGCGAACCGGCAGCGGTTGGGCGAGGAGCCGGCCTGACCGTCGCTCCGGTGATGGATGTGGGTACGGGGGCGGCTTACGGGCCGCCCCCGTACCAGCGCGAAGGTGTCTGACTCTCGCCGTATACCGCCGCCTCAGCCAGCTCGGGGTGGGGCGATGGCCGCCGTACGGGCGGACGGGATGGGGGCGGAGCGGGGCGCCGGAACGAGTCCCACGGTGGGGTCCGGTACCGGCGACGGGGTGGGGGTGGGCAGTGCCGGCCCCGTCGGTGGCGGCGCCACGCTCTCCGTCGGTTCGGCGGACGCGGTCGGTTCGGCCGTACCGCTGGCGGTCGGTTCCGGGGTGATGCTCTCGGTCGGTTCGGGGGCGGGGGAGACACTCGCCGTGGGGACGGGTGTCGCGGTCGGGCTGGCCGTCGGGTCGGGACCCGGAGTGGTCGTCGGGTCCGGACTCGGACTGTCGGTCGGGTCCGGGGTCGGGCCGACGGTGGGGTCGGGCGTGCCGGGCGTGGTGGGCCCGGGGGTGGTGGGCCCGGGGGTGGGGTTCGAAGCGGTCGGCTCGGGGTCGGGGCCGGGCGCGGTCGGCTCGGGGGTCGGGGTGGGGCTCGGCACCGGTGGGCGGGTCGGTGGTGGCGCAGGCTGCGGCGGGTGGCCGGGCTCGGGGCGGGCCGGTCGGTTGGGGCTGGGACCGCGCGGCCCCGGACCGGCGGGGTCCGGTGGATGCCGTTGCACCGACGGGGTGAGCCAGACCTCGGCGCCCGGTGGTACGTCCGCCGGGAGTGCGGTCGGTGGCAACGGCACGAGGACGATCGGCCCTTGCGACGGCGGGGCGATGAACGGTGTGGTGCCCGAGGGCGTGTTCCCGCCGACGGTGGCCGATCCGGCACTGATCGCGGCGATGATCGGCATGGACGAGGTGCCGGCGAGGAGTGTGACGATGAACAGGTAGCGCCGGGTGGGTCCGGCGAGTCCTTCCGCCCGGTGGGCACCGGCCCGGCGCCGGGCCGGGCTGGCGCCGGACCGCCGGTGACGTGGCGGCAGCGAAGGTACGGGATCGGTGCCGTGACGTGACACGGTCGACCTCCTCGTCCTGACTCCGGCCCTGGTGGACGGAGGCCTGACGCCGACACCGGCAACATCGAGGTCATGCGACATCGCCGGCGCCGACGTACGGCGGCGTCAACCGGGCGGGGCGGCCGGGAAAGTTCTCCCTACCGCATCGGTAGCACCGCCACATACAGTGACGTAGTAACGCTTTATTGGCTAGCCCCCTACAGCGTGTCAATTCACGATGTTTCGCGGCGACCCTCCCGATAGTCATAAATGGGACAGGGCTTCACGATCCCGGCACCTGTCGATCACTGGTCAAGGCCGACCTGTGGGCGCGCTCACCACCTCTGCAAATATGGACCTGACGGCAACGCAGCCAAGGTCTCCGCGCACCCCTGCGGCAGGCGCGGCTCGGCGCCGGCAACTCCCGAACCTGGTTCGGCCAGAATCCGGTTCACGCCGCGCGGCAACCCCCACCGGGGCTAGGCGTGGCGGCCACACCCGGACCGGCAGGAGCCGGGCGGGCGCACGAGCTGCGCGGTCGGGAAACCCCCGAGGCCGACGCACACACGACAGGGAGAGACGGATGGCGAGAGGCGACGGCGGGGCCACGACCCGCGGCAAGCGGGCCGCACCCAGGACACAGAAGCGGGGGACGACCGGTACGGGCGATCCGAACCTCGTACAGCTGCTCACCCCCGAGGGCGAGCGGATCGACTCGGCGACCGGTCCGGACGGGACCGAGTACCGGGTGGACTTCACCGACGAGGAGTACCGCGGGCTCTACCGCGACCTCGTCCTGGTACGCAAGCTGGACGCCGAGGCGACCGCGCTGCAACGACAGGGCGAACTCGGCATCTGGGCCAGCCTGCTCGGCCAGGAGGCCGCCCAGGTCGGTTCGGGCCGGGCACTGCGAACGCAGGACATGGCCTTCCCCACCTACCGTGAGCACGGCGTGCTCTACTGCCGGGGAATCGACCCGATCATGCCGCTGGGCCTGTTCCGCGGCGTGGACCAGGGCGGCTGGGACCCGAACGAGTTCAAGTTCAACATGTACACGATCGTCATCGGGGCGCAGACCCTGCACGCGACCGGCTACGCCATGGGCATCACCATGGACGGCAGGATCGGCGGCGACGAGGGCGAAGCGGTCATCGCGTACTTCGGCGACGGCGCGACCTCCCAGGGGGACGTGAACGAGGCCTTTGTCTGGGCCGGGGTGTTCAACTCGCCGATCGTCTTCTTCTGCCAGAACAACCAGTACGCGATCTCCGAGCCGCTCGAGCGCCAGACCCGGGTCCCGCTCTACCAGCGCGCCGCCGGGTTCGGGTTCCCGGGCGTACGGGTCGACGGCAACGACGTGCTGGCCTCGTACGCGGTGACCCGTCACGCGCTGGACAACGCTCGCAACGGACAGGGCCCGACGCTGATCGAGGCGTACACGTACCGGATGGGGGCGCACACCACCACCGACGACCCGACCCGTTACCGGATCGCCAGCGAGGTCGAGGCGTGGCGGGCCAAGGACCCACTGGCCCGGGTGAAGGCGTTCCTCGAGAAGCAGCAGATCGGTGACGAGTCGTTCTTCGCCGAGATCGACGAGCAGGCCAAGCAGGAGGCCCTGCACCTGCGCGAGCGGGTGCTGGCGATGCCGGACCCGCAACCGTCGACGATCTTCGACCACGTCTACGCCCACGGCTCTCCGCTGGTCGACGCGGAACGTGAGCAGGCAGCCCGGTACCTGGAGTCGTTCGAAGGGAGTGCGCACTGATGGCCACCGAAACCCTCACCCTGGGCAAGGCACTCAACCTCGGCCTGCGGCGCGCACTGGAGCAGGACCCCAAGGTCATCATCATGGGCGAGGACGTCGGCAAGCTCGGCGGCGTCTTCCGGATCACCGACGGGTTGCAGAAGGACTTCGGCGAGAACCGGATCATCGACACCCCGCTCGCCGAGTCCGGCATCATCGGCACCGCGATCGGGCTGGCCATCCGGGGCTACCGGCCGATCTGCGAAATCCAGTTCGACGGCTTCGTCTACCCGGCGTACGACCAGATCGTGTCGCAGGTGGCGAAGATGCACTACCGGTCGCAGGGCAAGGTGAAGCTGCCGATCGTGATCCGCATCCCGTTCGGCGGCGGCATCGGCGCGGTGGAGCACCACTCCGAGTCGCCGGAGGCGTACTTCTCGCACACCGCCGGTCTCAAGGTCGTCAGCTGCGCCTCCCCCCAGGACGCGTACGCGATGATCCAGCAGGCGGTGACGTCGGACGACCCGATCGTCTTCCTGGAGCCGAAGCGGCGCTACTACGAGAAGGGCCCGGTCGAGATCGACGCCCCGCTCGCCGACGCGTACCCGCTGCACGCCACCCGGCTGGTCCGGGCCGGGCGGGACGCGACCGTGCTGGCGTACGGGCCGATGGTCCGGACCGCGCTGGACGCGGCGACGGCCGCCGAGGAGGACGGGCGGGACCTGGAGGTCTTCGACCTGCGTTCGCTCTCCCCGCTGGACCTGCGCCCCGTCTACGACTCGGTACGCCGCACCGGCCGTTGCGTGGTGGTGCACGAGGCACCGGGCAACCTGGGCCTCGGCGCCGAACTGGCAGCCCGGATCACCGAGGAGTGCTTCTACTCGCTGGAAGCGCCGGTGCTGCGGGTGACCGGTTACGACACCCCGTACCCGGCTGCCCGGGTCGAGGAGGAGTACCTGCCGAACCTCGACCGGGTGCTCGACGGCGTCGACCGCACCTTCGGATGGTGAGCTAATGCCACGAATCGAACAGTTCAACCTGCCCGACCTGGGCGAGGGCCTGACCGAGGGCGAGATCCTCAAGTGGCTGGTCTCGGTCGGCGACACGATCGAACTGAACCAGCCGATCGTCGAGGTCGAGACCGCCAAGGCGGCGGTGGAGATCCCGGCGAAGTGGGGTGGCGTCGTACACGCCATCTTCGAGGCCGAGGGTGCCGTGGTCGAGGTCGGCGCCCCGATCATCCAGATCGACACCCAGCCGGGCGCTGGTCCGATCGGACCGGACGACGTGGCCAGCGGCGGCCTGCCCACCCCGTCGGCGGAGTCGCTGGCCGCGGTGCAGATCGCCCCGGCCGAGGGAGCGGTCGAGCCCGGCCTGATCGGTGGACCGGCCCCGGGTGGCCGTACCGCCGTCCTGGTCGGTTACGGACCGAAGACCACCACCGCCAAGCGCCGCCCCCGTAAGTCGACCGGCGCACCCACCGAGCCGGCAGCCCCGGCCCCGGTCGCGGCGGCCCCGGCGACCCCGGTCGTCGCGGCTGCGGCCGTGACGGCCCCGGCACAGCGGGTGCAGACGCCACCGGCGCGCCCGGCCGCGGCGCTGACCGGGGGCGGGCCGGTGCTGGCCAAGCCGCCGGTACGCAAGCTCGCCCGGGACCTGGGCGTGGACCTGCAGACCCTCACCGGCTCCGGACCGCTCGGCTCGATCACCCGGGACGACGTACAACTTGCGGCGGCCGGCGCCACGGCGACGGCCGAACCGGTCGTGACCACGGCCGGCTCCTCCGCCGCGGCCTTCGGGCCCGACCGGGAGCAGCGGATCCCGGTCAAGGGGGTGCGGAAGCTGACCGCGGCGAACATGGTCGCGTCGGCGTTCACCGCGCCGCACGTCACCGAGTTCCTGACCGTCGACGTGACCCGCTCGATGAAGGCGATCGAGCGGCTACGGACCGTGCCGGAGTGGCGGGAGGTGCGGATCTCCCCGCTGCTGCTGGTCGCGAAGGCGGTGCTGTTGGCGGTTCGCCGCCACCCGATGGTCAACTCGACCTGGGCCGGCGACGAGATCGTGGTCAAGGAGTACGTGAACCTCGGCATCGCGGCGGCGACCGAGCGCGGGCTGATCGTGCCGAACATCAAGGACGCCGGCCGACTCTCGTTGCGGGAGCTGGCGGACGCGATGACCGGGCTGGTCCAGACCGCCAAGGTGGGCCGTACGGCACCGGCGGACATGTCCGGCGGCACCTTCACGATCACCAACGTCGGGGTCTTCGGGATCGACACGGGTACGCCGATCCTGCCGCCCGGTGAGTCGGCGATCCTCGCCCTCGGGACCATCCGGGAGACGCCCTGGGTGCACAAGGGCAAGGTCAAGGTACGCCAGGTGACCACGCTGGGCCTCTCCTTCGACCACCGGATCATCGATGGTGAGCTGGGGTCGAAGTTCCTGCGGGACATCGGCGCGTTCCTGGCCGACCCGGAGGCGACCCTGCTCGCCTGGACCTGATCACCGCCTGATCTGGGCCTGGCGGGCGGCTGAGCCGACCGCCGGAGCGCGAAGTTGACTGGCCGGTGTGCTCGGGGTTAACCCCGGGTACACCGGCCACATCATTTGATCGACATGATTCGTCTGTCTAGAGCTTCCCTAGCCTTCGATTGTTCGGCCAGTGTCACAGCTCACCTAACAATCGTTGGCGGCGCGTGTTTCGGTGCGGTTAAATAGACCTCGTAAGCGGCAGTGCCGCCGAGCCTTAGGGGGGCTAACGCCATGACCATGATCGACAAATTCCGCAGTCGTCGGGACGCAGCACGCCGCGCACGCGCAATCGAGCGCGCGCTCCGTTCCGCCAACTCGCCGGCCGTCCGCGACGAGATCCTCACGATCGCGCAGCGCTACTACGGCTGACACCCACAGACCTTCTCCTCCTTCCTCAAGATCGATGACCCGCCCGTTCACCCGGGCGGGTCATCGGCGTTTCACAGCCAGTCATCGGGTCGCGCGGTACCGAGACCGGGATTCCTCCCCGAGCACGACGACCGGTACGGTTGGGCTCGGTCGTCAGCAGACCGAGCCGGACCGGGAGTTTGAGGAGATCTCGACTCGACGACCGTTCGGCGCCCGGGTCTCGACGGCTGGCGCTGCCCGGGCGTCACCGGCCCAGACCGGTTACCGTGCGGGAAGCTTGCACGGCCGATCCGGCCGGCGACGCCGGCCCCACGCCGGGACGTCCGGACGGCATCGGCACGGCCGACATGTCATGGAGGAGACGCGCGCATGACGTCCGAGGACCTGCGGCAACCCGGCCAGGAGCCGGACCAGGCTGCGCCGGGGCCAGCTGGACCAGCGCCGCAGGGCAGCCACGAAACACACCCCCCGCAGCGATACCCGGCTACCCCTGGATACGACAACAGCTGGGCACCGCCGCCCGCACCGACCGGAGCACCCTCCGCGACCGCCTCCTGGGGCACGGAACCCGGGGCGGGTCAGCCCGAACCGGGCAACCCCTGGGGCGCGCCGGGCAACCCGCCCGCCGGCCAGGCCGATTCCGGCGCCGGGTGGGGTGGGCCGGTCAGCGCGTCCGCGAGCGTACGGCCGGCGCCGACCCCGCCGCCGCTGCCGCCCGAGGTCGCCGGCGCACAGCCGTGGGGCGCCGCCGAGGCGTGGGGCGTGTCCGAGTCGGCCCCGCCGGCCGAGCAACCCGCCACCGGCGGCAACCCGAGCGGCACCTACGGCGCGCCCGCCGGGTCCGCCCCGGGTGGGCTGCCGCAGCGGGACCGTGCAGGGTTCGGCGCCGACGGTTTCCCGGGTGACGGGTTCCCGCCCGAGCAGGGCAGCGAGAACCGGCCGGGCTGGGCCGAGTCGTCCCAGCCGGCACCTCAGTCCACTTCGGCCCCGGCCGCGACGCCGATCTACCAGCCGGCACCGGGTCCCGGCATCTCACCCTCGGGGGCGGTGCCGCTGCCGCCGCAGGAGGCGCGGGTCCCCGGCGCGAGCCTGGCCGCGTCCCCGCCGTCCGACTACACCTCCCCCACCGAGTACGCCGCGTCCAGCGGCTGGGCCCCGCCCAGCAGCCGTCCGGCACCGGCTGGATTCCCCCCGGCGTCGGACTTCCCGCCGCCCACGGACTGGGCCGCCCCGTCCGGCTTCCCGCCAGCGGACGACTTCCCGGCCACGCCGGCACAGCCGTCGACCCCGGAGCCCGCCCCGTCGTCGAACCCCGGTTTCCCGGGCCAGTCGGCCAGCGGCGGCTTCCCCGGCCAGTCCGCCAGCGGCGGCTTCCCGGTCCGCACGGAGGTTCCCGACTACTCGGACGCCCCCGCGCAGATCGACTTCCCGCCGTCCCCGGGCTACCCCCGGCAGCTCAACTACGACCAGCCCGCCTACGCCAGCAGCCCGGCTCCGGCCAGCAACCCCTTCCCGACGTCGGGTGGCGGCTACGGCGGCTCGGACCTGTCCGGCGAAGCGGATCGCGGCAACGGTACGGAGCACGGCGGCCCCGACTACGGCCAGCGCCCGGATGACTCGAATGTCAGCCCGAGCCCGGCGCAGTCCTGGGGACCGGAGAGCTACGGCGCACCCGCCCCGGCCGAGTCCGTGGCCGCACAGGCAGCCGCCCCGGTGGTGCCGCAGCCGCGTACGTCGACCGAGTCGGCGGTAGCCGGCCGGGTCAGCATGCCCCGCCCCGAACAGCCGGAACAGGGCGTACCGGACGAACAGGTGGCGCAGCGGGCGAGCGCCACCGTTTCGGCCAGTGCCACCGCCAGTGCCTCCGTACCGCTCGCCAGTCGGGTCATGCCCCCGACGGACCAGGCCGTCCGGTCGTCGGCCATGCCGGTGCCGCAACCGAGGGTGTACGGCCGACCGGTCGACGTCGACGCGTCGGAGCAGTCCGAGTCGGACTCGCAGGCCCCGGCTGCCGAGCCCGCCGCTCAGCGCGGTGCCACCTACGGCACTCCCGCCGCCTACCAGGAGCAGAGCGGCTTCCCGGAACAGAGCGGCTTCCCGGAGCAGAGTGGCTTCCCGGAGCAGCAGGAGTACGCCGAACCGGCACCCCGCCGTGGCCCCACCACGTACGGCGGACCAGCGGCCCAGCCCGTCGGCGACGAGGCGGCCGACCGTCCGGTCTCCCCGGCGAGCGCCCCACCGGCCACCGGCGCCGCCCGGGTGAGCCCACCTGCGGCGTCTTCCGGCTTCGAGGGCTTCGACGCCCCGCAGACCAGCTTCGACGCCCCGCAGCAGTCCGGCTTCGCCCCACAGCAGTCCGGCTTCGCCGGGCCGTCGACCGGTTTCCCCCCGCAGCAGTCCGGCTTCGACGCCCCGCAGACGAGCTTCGACGCGCAACCATCGGCGTTCGACGCGCCGCCGTCCGGCTTCGACCCGGCACCATCCGCATACGGGGCCGCTCCTGCCGGGTTCGCTCCGGCAGCGGGTGGATTCGAGCCGCCGCCGACCAGTTACGACAACCCGACCCGGGGGTTCGACGCCCAGCCGGCCGGCTCCGGCCAGCCGTACCCCGGCACGGGCGGCGCCGCTCCCTTCGGTGACCTGCTCGGCGAGACGCCCGGCGCGATGCCGGGCAGCCCTGCCGGGCCCTCCAGCCCCGCCCCGTACGGGCAGCCGAACCAGGGCGGCGCCACCCAGTACGGCCAACCGGCCGCGTTCGGCAACTCCGGCATGGGCGGATTCGGTGGCCCGACCGGCGTGGTTCCAGCGGTTCCGGCACCGGCACTCCCCCCGATGCCCGCCACCACCAGCACCGCTTCCTGGCCCACCGCCGGGTCGTCGGGCGAGGCGTCCCAGAACCGGTTCGACGCGTTCAAGCCGGACGCCGAGCAGAAGACCGAGCAGCCACCGACGCCACAGGTACGCAACGGTCGCGTACTGATCATGGTGTTGGCGGCTGCGGTGCTCCTGCTCGCCATCCCACTGGGCACCCTCTGGGTGATCGGCCGGGGCGGGAGCGAGCCCCCGTTCAACCCGGCGATCGGGGAGTGCGTCAAGCAGTCCGGGGGTGGGGCCGTCGGTGTGGCCTGCACCGAGCCGGGAGCGTTCAGCGTGGTGTCGAAGGTGGCCACCGAGCCCGAGTGCGCTGACCAGTCCCTACCGAAGGTCATCATCCCGGCCGAGGACGGCAAGAAGCAGGTGCTCTGCCTGCGGCCCGCCAGCGGCGGCTGAGTTTCCGATCATCACGGACGAACGGGTGGCCTTCCGGAACGCGGAGGGCCACCCGTTCGCTGTCACTCTGGTGTGAGGTCCGCTACTGCGGCGGGCACACGTTGCCCCCGCCACAGATCGAGGGTCGCGGTTGGCCCGTACCGAGCGGATCCGGCCTGGGAGCGCCGCCGTTTTCGGGACCGCCGGGCTGCCGGCGCCGAGCGTTGCGGCAGGATGGTGACCATGGCTGAGATACGTACGTCCCGGGTCCGCGCCCCCGAGTTGCGGGGTCGCGGATGGCTCAACACCGGGGACAAGTCCTACTCGATCAAGGACTTCCGCGGTCGGATCGTCCTTCTCGACTTCTGGACCTTCTGCTGTATCAACTGCCTGCACGTCCTCGACGAACTGCGCCCGCTGGAGGAGAAGTACGGCGACGTACTCGTGGTCGTCGGAGTGCACTCGCCGAAGTTCGAGCACGAGCGGGACGCGGACGCCCTCGCCGCCGCCGTCGAGCGGTACGGCGTGCACCACCCGGTGCTCGACGACCCCGAACTGCACACCTGGCAGCAGTACGCGGCCAAGGCGTGGCCCACCCTCTCGGTGGTGGATCCCGAGGGTTACGTGGTCGCGATGATGGCTGGCGAGGGGCACGCCGAAGGGCTCGAACGGCTGATCGACGAGCTGATCGCCACCCACGAGGCGAAGGGCACCCTGCACCGGGGCGACGGCCCGTACGTGCCGCCAGCGGAACCCGCGACCGCGCTGCGCTTCCCCGGCAAGGCCGTGGTGCTCGAATCCGGCAATCTTCTCGTCTCCGACTCGGCCCGCCACTCGATCGTCGAGCTGGCCGCCGACGGCGAGACGCTCCTGCGCCGCATCGGCTCGGGCGACCGGGGTCGGCGCGACGGCGACCCCGCCGACGCCCGCTTCTCCGAACCGCAGGGACTCTGCGTGCTGCCACCGCACGTGGCCGAGACCGCCGGTTACGACCTGGTGGTCGCGGACACGGTCAACCACCTGCTGCGCGGCGTACGACTGGCGACCGGCGAGGTACGCACCATCGCCGGCAGTGGCCGCCAGTGGCGCTCGACCGTCGACGACCACGCGCACGACGCGCTCTCCGTCGACCTCTCCTCCCCCTGGGACCTCGCCTGGTACGACGACAAGATCGTCATCGCCATGGCCGGCATCCACCAGCTCTGGTGGTTCGACCCGATCAAGCGGACCACCGGCATGTACGCCGGCACCACCGTCGAGGCGCTCAAGGACGGGCCGATCGCCGAGGTCTGGATGGCGCAGCCCTCGGGGCTGTCGGTCTCGGCCGACGGGCGGCGGCTCTGGATCGCGGACAGCGAGACCAGCGCCCTGCGCTACATCGAGGACGGGGTGATGCACACCTCGGTCGGGCAGGGACTCTTCGACTTCGGTCACGTTGACGGTCCCGCCGACCAGGCACTGTTGCAGCACCCACTGGGAGTGTGCGCGCTACCGGACGGATCGGTGCTGATCGCCGACACGTACAACGGCGCCGTACGCCGGTTCGACCCGGCGACCGGACAGGTGAGCACGGTCGCGGACGAGTTGGCGGAACCGAGCGACCTGGTGCTCACCGCCGACGGCGACGTACTCGTGGTCGAATCGGCGGCACATCGGCTGACCCGACTGGCCCCCGGCGCGCTCTCGGCGGCGGGTGCGACCACGGTCACCGGGGAACGGCACCGGACCGAGCGCCCCCCGACCGACCTGGCCGGCGGTACGGTCACCCTGGACGTCATCTTCACGCCCGCCCCGGGGCAGAAGCTGGACGAGTCGTTCGGTCCGTCGACCCGGGTGGTGGTCTCGGCCTCCCCGCCGGAACTGCTGCTCGACGGCGCCGGGGTGAGCACCGACCTGTCCCGGGAACTCGTGCTCAACCCGGAGGTGCCGGCCGGGGTGCTCCAGATCACCGCTCAGGCGGCGACCTGCGACGCCGAGGCGGAACACGCGGCGTGTCACCTGACCCGGCAGGACTGGGGCGTACCGCTGCGGATCACCGCCGACGGCGCGACCCGCCTCCCCCTCATCCTCCGCGGCCTCGACTGACAACCGCCACCGGTGAAAGGAAGGGCCCCTTGTTAACGCCTCGGGTTCTGGGGATCGTTGCAACGCCTGAGTGTTTCAGGGGTTGCAGTGTTCGAGAGCCGTTCGGATCGTCGGTCGCAGGGTCGTAAGCAACTCCGTGCCGAACGTCAGGCATATTTGGATCTTGTGGCGCGGGGTGTGGGTACGAGTGAGGCGTGTCGCCTGGTGGGGGTCAACCGGAGGACCGGTCACCGCTGGCGGTATGGCAGGGAAAGCCAGACGAAGGCCGGGTGGCAGAGCGATCGAGGCTCCGCCGTCCGGCCTTCGTCTGGGTCGGCCCGCTACTTGTCGCAGGACGAGAGGATCGTGATCGCGGACCGGCTTCGTGAGGGTGCGTCGCAGGCGGCGATCGCGGTGGAGTTGGGGCGTCCGGCCTGCACGATCAGCCGGGAGATACGCCGTAATCGTCATCCGGGTAGTGGTGTTTACCGGCCCTACGCCGCGCAGGAGCGTGCTGACAGTCGGCGTCCACGTCCGAAGCCCGGCAAGATCGCCGCCCACCCCGAGCTACGCGCCCTGGTGCAGGGAAGGCTGGATCTCAGACACAGTCCCGAGCAGATCAGCCGTCGGCTCCGCAGGGACTTCCCCGAGCGAAGCGAGTTGCACGTGTCTCACGAGACGATTTACCAGGCGCTCTACGTCCAGGGCCGTGGCGAGTTACGCCGAGAACTCACCGCGGCCCTGCGGACCGGACGCGCCGTGCGCCGACCCCGCCGGCAGCCAGGGCAACGTCAGACCCGCTTCGTCGCACCGATGCTCATGATCAGTGACCGGCCGGCCGAGGTCGAGGACCGGGCCGTGCCCGGACACTGGGAAGGCGACCTGATCATCGGCAAGGACAGTGCCTCCGCGATCGGCACCCTCGTCGAACGCGCCACCCGCTACGTCCTGCTCGTGCACCTGGGCCACGACCGGACCGCCGACCACGTCCGCGACGGCCTACTCGCCACGATGAACACCCTGCCCACCCACCTGAAACGCTCCCTGACCTGGGACCAGGGCGGCGAGATGGCACTACACCACGAGTTCACCATGGCCACCGACATGCCGGTCTACTTCTGTGACCCGCACTCACCCTGGCAACGCGGCTCGAACGAGAACACCAACGGACTACTCCGCCAGTACTTCCCCAAAGGCACCGACCTGTCCACCCACAGCCCGGAACACCTCGCCGCCGTCGCCGCCGAACTCAACGGCCGACCACGCAAAACGCTCGGCTGGGACACCCCAGCCGAGCGTCTCGCTAAGCTCCTAGCCGTCACCGGCTAGCCATCGTGTTGCAACGACCCCTGGAATCCGCCCGCTATGCGTTAACAAGGGGCCCTTCCTTTCACGCGAACGGAGTGAGAGTGACCCCGGCGGCGAGGAGGGCGGCCCGCACCTGGCGGGCCATCGTGACCGCGCCCGGGGTGTCGCCGTGCAGGCAGATCGACTCCACCGGGCACGGTACGACGGTGCCGTCCACCGCCACCACGGCCTTTTCCACAGCCATCCGTACGGCCCGTTCGACCACCTGGGCGGCGGCGGTGACCAGGGCGCCGGAGGCGGTACGCGGAACCAGCGTCCCGTCCGCCTGGTACCCCCGGTCGGCGAAGCCCTCGGCGACCGGGCGGAGCCCGGCTTCGCGGGCCAGCTCGGCGAGCATGGAACCGGGCAGGCAGAGTACGGGCAGCGTGGCGTCGTACTCGGAGACGGCGGCGACCACAGCGGCCGCCTGGGTGTGGTCGACCGTGGCGACGTTGTAGAGCGCCCCGTGCGGTTTTACGTACCGCAGCCTGGTGCCGGCGACCCGGCAGAACGCGTCGAGCGCGCCGAGCTGGTAGATCACCTCGTCGCGGAGTTCGGCGAAGGCGTAGTCGATCCGCCGCCGGCCGAAGCCGGCGAGGTCCCGGTAGCCGACCTGGGCGCCGACGGCGACGCCCCGTTCGGCGGCGGCGAGACAGACCCGGCGCATGGTGGCGGGGTCACCGGCATGGCCGCCGCAGGCGACGTTTGCCGAGGTCACCACGTCGAGCAGGGCCTCGTCGTCGCCGAGTTGCCAGATTGCGAACCCCTCACCGAGGTCGGCGTTCAGGTCCACCGAGGAGGCTGACCGGGTGGCGGGCGCCGGGGAGGAGGTCGACCTACGGTCGGGCGATCGGTCCAGCAACGGGTCCATGGAATCGCACGATAGTCCCGGGACGGGCCTGGGCGAGTGGCAGCACGTCGTCGAGGACGGCGATCACCGGGTAGCCGCCGGTGGTCGGATGGTCGGCCAGGAAGATCAACGGCTGTCCATCGGCGGGCACCTGCACCGCGCCGAGGACCACGCCCTCGCTGGGTAGTTCGCCGGGGACCGCGCGGGGCAGGGCCGCCCCGGCGAGGCGGGCGCCGACCCGGTTGCTCATCGAACCGATCGTGTACGCCGTGCCGAGCAGTGCGCGTACCGCCTCGGGAGTGAACCAGTCCTGCCGGGGCCCGAGCCGCACCCGCAGGTCGAGTTCGGCCGGTGGCGGCACGTCGGGCAGGAAGTCCACCGGTGCCGGACCGGCGGTGACCGGTCCGACGGGCAGGGTGTCGCCGTCTGTGAGGGGCGCCGGTCCGAGCCCGGAGAGGGTGTCGGTGGCGCGGCTGCCGAGCACCGGCTCGACCGTGATCCCGCCGGCGATCGCGAGGTAGCTGCGTACGCCCTGACGGGCCGGCCCGAGTTCGACGACCGCGCCGGCCGGTACGGCAACCGGCCCGCCGGTGTCCACCGCTCGACCGCCCACCCGCAGTACGGCCGGGGCGCCGGTCACCGCGACCGTGCCGGCCCGGTGCAGCCGTACGGTGCAGCCGGTCATCGTGGTCTCCAGCGCGGCGGCGGGCTCGGGGTTGCCGACCAGTCGGTTCGCGAGTCGCAGCGCGTACGGGTCCATCGCCCCTGAGCGGGGTACGCCGAGGTGTGCCCAGCCTGGTCGGCCGAGATCCTGCACGGTCGTGAGGCCGCCCGCCCGCAGCACCTCGATCCACTGCGCCTCGTCCCGTCGCGCCGACTCGCGCGGCCCGCTCACGCTGGCACCAGCCGGACTCGGGTGCCGGGTACGAGCCGGGCGGGCGGGTCGCGGTGTACGTCGAAGAGCCGCATCCCGGTCCGGCCGACCAGCCGCCAACCGCCTGGTGACGCGCTCGGGTAGATCCCGGCGTACGGCCCGGCGAGGGCGACCGCCCCGGCCGGTACGCGGGGCCTGGGACTGGGCAGCCGGGGCACCGCCCAGCCGTCGGGGAATCCGTCCAGGTAGGCGAATCCGGGGGCGAAGCCACAGAAGGCGACCCGCAGTTCGGTGCCGCTGATCCGGGCCACCGCCGTGTCGACGTCAACCTGCCAGAGTTCCGCCACGGCGGACAGGTCCTCGCCGTCGTACACGGTGGGTACCTCCAGGTAGTCGCCGTCCCGGGAGTCGGCGGCCGGTCGCGGTGTCCAGCCGGCCACCAGTTCGGCCGCCTCGCCCGCGTCGGGTACGCCGTCGACCAGCACCGTACGGGCGGCCGGCACGATGTCGACGGCGACCAGTTCGCCGGCCTCCCGCCGCCGCCACAGTTCGGCCCGCCAGGTCTCCACCTCGGCGCTGTCCGCGCATTCGAGGAGCAGTGCGCGGGCGCCGACCGGTCGGATCCACATCCGGCTATTTTGCCCGAGGGGTACGGCCGGCGGGGACCAGCGACTCGGAAGTGACCCGATCCACTACTCATAGGTAACCTACGCTGTCGTAGCCTGGTGCGGTGACCACCTCGGCCTCGCCCCGGATCAAACCGGTCGACATCGGCAAGCCCCGAATGCGGGGTTGGCTGCACACCTACGCGTTCTTCGTCGCGCTCGCCTGCGGCGTCGTACTCTGCTGGCTCGCCGCCACCCGCCCCGGGTGGGCACCGCTGGTGAGCTGCGCCATCTACAGCGTCACCGTCTGTGGGCTCTTCGGCACCAGCGCGCTCTACCACCGTCGTGTGTGGACGGAACGCGGTTTCCAGGTCATGCGACGACTCGACCATTCGATGATCTTCGTCTTCATCGCCGGCACGTACACGCCCTTCTGCGTACTGCTGCTGCCGACCCGGAGCGCGACCATCCTGCTCTCGATCGTCTGGGCGGGTGCGCTGGCCGGGGTGGCGGTCAAGCTGGTCTGGCCGCACGCGCCACGCTGGGTCTCCGCCCCGCTCTACCTCGGCCTCGGCTGGGTCGCCGTGGCGGTGCTGCCCGACATCCTGCGGTACGGCGGAGTCACCGCGCTGGTGCTGATGCTCGCGGGCGGGGTGGCGTACAGCGTGGGTGCCGTCTTCTACGCGCTCCGCCGACCGAATCCGTGGCCCACCGTCTTCGGTCACCACGAGTTCTTCCATGCCTGCACGCTGATCGCGGCGATCTGCCACCACGTCGCGATCTACTTCGCCCTCTTCGCCTGACCGTCCCGTTCCGGGTTCGACAGGTTGCGGCGACCCGGTTCGCCGGCCCACATGAGTAACCGGCACGGACCGCGTGGGGGACGGTCCGCGCCGGCTACGAGGGGTGGCTCTGGGCCGGATCCTGCCGATCCGACCCAGGGCCCAAAACTCAGACAGGATGTCCCGGGCGCCGCACCTCGCGGTACTCCTCGACCACCTGGTCTTCGCGCACCGTCGGAACGACCCGGGTGTCCTGGACCGGGGTTGAGACAACCGTACGTCGCCGGCCGCGCCAGAGCCAGGCGGTCATGACCAGTCCGACCACGCCGGCGAGCATCAGGACCCAGCCGACAACGCTGAGATCGAGCCAACCGAGCTCGACGTCCACCGCGAACGCGAAGATTGCGCCCATCGCGATGAGGAAGATACTTCCACCGATACCCACTTTGTCGCCCTCCTTGGCTATCCGCTGCATTGGTCAGCCGCCGCGGCCACTTTGTGAGGTTGCGGCACAGAAGGACTTACCCACGCGCTTCATCGCCCAATCAGAACTTCCGCGCACTTCCGGCCCGCCTAAGGAGACGCCGGGCCGAAGGGCCGCCTGAGGAGACGCCGGGCCGAAGGGCCGCCTGAGGAGACGCCGGGCCGAAGGGCCGTGAACCAGCACAGCTATAAAGGTCATGACGACGACGAGCGGAGCGAGGAGACGCCGGGCCGAAGGGCCGTAAACCAGCACAGCTATAAAGGTCATGACGACGACGAGCGGAGCGAGGAGACGTCATGACCAAGCGTGTGGTGCTGTTGCGGCACGCCAAGGCGGAACGGCCGGCCCGGATCGCGGACTTCGAGCGTCCGCTCACCGCCCGGGGGTACGCGGACGCGGGTGCGGCGGGGGCCTGGCTCGCAAACGCGGGTCACCTGCCGTCGGCGGTGATCTGCTCCCCGGCGAAGCGGACCCGCCAGACATGGCACGGAGTGGCCCTGGGCATGGCCGAGACCCCGGTCGGTAGGGCCGGGGTCGAGGTCCAGGTGGGCGGCGGCCCGGTGGTGAGTTACGAGCCCGGGGTGTACGACGGTGACGCGTCCGAGCTGCTCGACCTGATCCGAAGGGTCGACCCGGAAATGGGCGTGGTGCTGCTGATCGGCCACAATCCGAGCATTTCCGGCCTTTCACAGCTCCTGGACCCGGTACACGCCGATCCGGACGGGCTGCGTACCAGCGGGATCGCCGTGCACCGGCTCTCGGCCGAGAGGTGGACGGAAATCGGACCGGGTCGGGCACCGCTCGACGGGGCACACACCGCCCGAAGCTGACGACCGGACGCCCCGGGGCGGGCAACCACCCTCCGAACAGGTGAGGTGGGGCGCCGGGACGGTTGCCAGGGTCAGGAGGGCGGGGCCTGCGGAGGTGGCGGATCCGGTGGCGGTGGCATCATCGCCGTCGGATGCGACAGCCGGTTCTCCTCCACGATCAGGGTACGAGCCTTCTTTTTGCTGGTTTGCCAGTACCAGAGTGTGGTCAACAGGACGGCCAGGCCGGCGAGCATGAACACCCAGCCGACCGCGCGTAGGTCCAGCCACCAGATGTTCGCCCTGATGGCGAACGTCATGATGGCTCCCAGTGCGATCAGAAATATGCCGCTACCGACGCCCATGTGCGCTGCACTCCCCCTGTGCGATGCTCCTGGGCTAACCTGACAAATCCCAACAAACTACTGGTCGTACCGCCTCCACAATAACGCGCTGGCCGACGAGCAGTCTTGCTCGTCGGCCAGCGTCCGCGCCGGTGCCACCCCTACCGGGTGAGGGCTACCACCCTGTTCAGAACGCCTCTTCCGGCAGGTCCATCACGTCAAGGTTGGTCGATTCGATGATGCGCCGGTCGGCACCGATCCGGGGCAGCACCTCGTGCGCGAAGAACCGGGCCGCGGCGACCTTGCCGGTGTAGAAGGACCTGTCCGCCTCCGACACCTCGCCGCCGAGGGCCCGCAGGGCCACTTCCGCCTGCCGCTGAAGCAGCCACCCGACGACCAGGTCGCCGACGGCCAGCAGCAACCTGCGGCTGTTGAGCCCGGCCTTGTAGAGCGCCCGGGGCTCACCCGCCTGTGCCTCACCCAGCCAACCGGTCATCGTGGCGAGGATCGTCTGCACCTCGGTGAGGGCCCGCCCCAGCGCCAGCCGCTCCTCCTTGAGCTGACCGTTGCCGCCCTCGGCGGTGATGAACTCCTGAATCTCGGAGGCCACCACCATCAGCGCCCGACCGTTGTCCCTCACGATCTTCCGGAAGAAGAGGTCGAGACTCTGGATCGCGGTGGTGCCCTCGTACAGGGTGTCGATCTTCGCGTCTCGGACGTACTGCTCCAGCGGGTAGTCCTGGAGGAAGCCCGAGCCTCCGAAGGTCTGCAGCGACTCGTGTCCGAGCAGTTCGTACGCCCGCTCCGAACCACAGCCCTTGACCAGTGGGAGCAGCAGGTCGTTGACCCGCTTCGCCTGCTTCACGCCGGCCTCGTCACCGGCGGTCTCGGCGAGCTTCACCTTGTCCTGCCAGCTGGCGGTGTAGCAGACCAGGGCGCGCAGCCCCTCCGCGTACGACTTCTGGAGCAGCAGCGAGCGACGGACGTCCGGGTGGTGGGTGATGGTGACCCGGGGGGCGTTGCGATCGGTGGCGAGCAGGTCGGCACCCTGAGCCCGGTTCTTGGCGTACTCCAGCGCGTTGAGGTAGCCGGTGGAGAGGGTGGCGATCGCCTTGGTGCCGACCATCATCCGGGCGTACTCGATGATCAGGAACATCTGCCGGATGCCGTCGTGCACGTCGCCCAGGAGCCAGCCCTTGGCCGGTACGCCGTGCTCGCCGAAGGTCAGCTCGCAGGTGTTGGAGACCTTGATCCCCATCTTGTGCTCGACGTTGGTGGCGAAGACGCCGTTACGCTCGCCGAGCTCACCGGTCTCCTCGTCGAAATGGAACTTCGGCACGACAAAGAGGGAGAGGCCCTTGGTACCCGGACCGCCGACACCCTCGACGCCGACCGGCCGGGCCAGCACATAGTGGACGATGTTGTCGGTGAGGTCGTGCTCGCCGGAGGTGATGAAGCGCTTGACCCCCTCCAGGTGCCACGAGCCGTCCGGCTGCGGGATCGCCCGGGTCCGGCCGGCGCCGACGTCGGAGCCGGCGTCGGGTTCGGTCAGCACCATCGAGGAGCCCCACTGCTTCTCGATGAAGAGCTTGGCCCAGCCGCGCTGCCGCTCGTTGCCCTCGACATAGAGGGTGTGCGCGAAGGAGGGGCCGGAGGCGTACATCCAGATCGGCGCGTTCGCACCGAGGATCAGCTCGGCCAGCGACCACCAGAGCGCCCGGGGCGCGTTGCTGCCGTCAAGCTCGGCCGGGAGGTCCATCCGCCAGAACTCGGAGTCCATCAGGGACTGGTAGGACTTCTTGAAGGCGGCGGGGAGCGGCGCCGTGTGGGTGGCCGGTTCGAAGACCGGCGGGTTGCGGTCGCCCTCGACGTAGCTCGCGGCGAGATCCTCGCGAGCCAGTCGGCCGACCTCGGCGAGGATGCTGCGGGCCGTGTCGACGTCGAAATCGGTGTACGGCTCCTGGCCGAATGCCTTATCCGCACCGAAGACCTCGAAGAGGTTGAACTCCAGATCCCGGATGTTGCTCTTGTAGTGGGTCATGTGCACGGCCCCGCTTCCGAACGTGTTACCGACCAGTAACCCCGACTGTATTACCCACGGGTAGGCCCGACAAGTTAATCGCAGAAGTGACGGCGGACACATTGCCGACAGAGCGCACCGAACCACGCCACGACCCGCCCGGCGGCCGGCGACCAGCCCGGCTCAGCCGTCGGAGGCGCCGACTTCCCAACTCGGTACGGGCACGGTGGTTACCGGACGGGGGCCGGAGTACTCCATCAGCACCAGGGCGATGTCGTCGTCCAGCCGGCCGTGCACCCACTCGACCAGCGCGGTCTCCAACGAGGCCAGCCCGTCCGCGACCGTGCCGTGCCCGAGCAACTGCCAGGCCCGGTCCTCGGTCGGGAAGAACTCGCCCTCCCGCCGCGCCTCGCCGAGCCCATCGGTGAAAAGCAGCAGCCGGTCGCCCGGTTCGAGCCGCTCGACCCGGGGCCGGACCACCGGCATGAAGCCCAGCGGCGGGGCCGGCGACGGCGGCTCCAGCGGGATCACCTCCCCCCGCCGCAGCAGCAGCGGAGCAGGGTGACCACAGTTGACGATGGTGAGGGTGCCGCCCCGCTCCTCGACCAGCGCGGCGGTGACGAAGTCCTCGTCACCGACGCTGCGGGCCACCGCCCGGTCCAGGTCGGCGACGATCGCCCGCAGGTCGGCGCGCTCGTACGCGACGTGCCGGTAGGAACCGAGCACGATGCTGGCGAGCCGGACCGCGTCCAGCCCCTTGCCGCGTACGTCACCGATCAGCATCCGTACGCCGTAGGGCGTGTCGATCACCTCGTACAGGTCACCGCCGATCTCGGCGGCGGCGGTCGAGGAGATGTAGCGGGCTGCGACGGCGAGCGAGCCGACCTGCGGCCCGAGCGGACGGAGTACGGCCTGCTGCGCCACGGCCGCCAGCTTCGACAACTCGGCGATCTGCTCGGCCTGCCGCTGACGGACCGCCGCCACCGCCGCCGCGACCCCGATGAAGAGCGCCACCCCGCCGACGTTGACCACGTTGCCCAGCTCGACGTTCTTGGCGCTCAGGGTGAACGCCGCCCCGATGCCCGTCGCCGCCGCACCCACCCCGAGCACCACCCGCCAGGAGGCGAACGCGGCGGCGAGGAACGGTGCCGCGACAAGCAGTCCGATATGGTCGGCCCGGCTACCGTCGGCCAGTTCGATCGCGGAGACGAGTGCGAGCAGCACAAGGGCCGCGCCGAGACCGGCGCGGGAACCAGAACTCAGCGGGCGGCGGCCCGTCGGCAAAAATTGCATGGGTACGCGGAACAGCATGCCTGATCGACGGGCACTGTTGAACGAAGTTGACCCCTCGTCTGAGTGGGTTCTGTCCACCTGGCCGGTGCCGCGCCGGGGTGCCAGCATTACGCACCGATCAGGGTGCTGGTCAGCACCGTGCGCGGCCGCGCCCGGCCCGCTTCCTCGCCGCCCGCTCCGGTCACCCGAGAATCTCGTACCGCACGGTGATCGCACCGAGGTCGGTGGAGGCGATCGCCGCGAACGCGGCCCGGGACAGGTCGAGGCAGCGGCCGTCGACGTACGGGCCACGGTCGTTGATCCGTACCACCACCGACTTGCCGTTGGCCGGGTTGATCACCCGTACCCGGGTGTTGAAGGCGAGCGTCAGGTGCGCGGCGGTGAGCGAGTCCGGGTCGAAGTTCTCCCCGTTCGCGGTCAACTGTCCCTGGTCGTAGAAGGAGGCTCCGCAGCTGCCGGTGCCGACCACGGGCGTCGTCGCGGGCTTCGGCTTCTTGGTCACACTCGGCTTCGGGCTGGCTGCCCGGGTGTTGCCGCGCGAGGCGCGGGCCGGGGTCCGGGTGGCCTGCGGGCTGACCGAGGGCGACGCGCTGACCGAGGGGGCCAGCGTGGGCAGCTCGGTGGCCGGGCTGCTCGGCGCCAGGGTCGGTACGGCAGCGTCGGCGACCGGGGCGGTGGACGTCGCGGGACTGCTGGCGAGGTGGATGCCCCCGATGGTGCCGCCGACGGCGAGCGCCACGCCCAGCGCGACGCTGGCGGTGAGGCCGGCCGGCGACTTGAATGTACGAACCAGGGGGTGCTTCTCCGTCACCGACCTGTCCTTCCCGTAGACGACAAGATGAAGGTCGGAAGGTAGCGAGAGGAGCACTTCGGAAGTCAACGTGATCATGCTCTTTTGCCCGCATTTGCGGTGAAACGTGTAACCGATCGGCCGACCTGCCCTGGGCCGGTCGTGCCCCTACCGCAGGATGGCGCAAATGCCCGCTGAGCTGAGCAAACGGCTGGCCGACCAGTTCCGCTGGATCGATCCCGGACCCGCCAGCACCCACCTGGTCAGCGACATGTCCGGCTGGTGGCGCGATCCGGAAATACTCGCAGAAATCGGGCCAGCGCTCGCCGCTCTGTTCCGACCCGAGCACCCCACCCTCGTGATCGCCCCCGAGGTGACCGGGCTGATGCTCGGCCCACTGGTGGCGACCGCGCTCGGCGTCGGCTTCCTACCCGCCTACAAGAACACCGGCGACCGGCGGATCGCCGAGCCGACCACCTGGGCCACCACCCCGACGGATTACCGTGGTCGGCGGCTCGCCCTCGGCGTACGCGACCGGCACCTCGGCCCGGAGGACCGGGTCCTGGTCGTCGACGACTGGGTGGCCAGCGGCGCCCAGGTACGGGCCCTCTACCAGGTGGTCACCGCCCGGGGCGGCACCCCGCTCGGCACCGCCGCCATCGTCGCCGACTGCCCCCTGGATCTCGCCCGCGAACTGCGCGTACGGAGCCTGCTCGACGGACGTGACCTCGGACCGTAACCAGCGCTTCCGGAACGTCGACCACGCACTTGACTTCAACTATGGTTGAACTTCGACTCTTGAACGCATGACGATCGACACGCTCGATGAGGCGTACCGCCGGCTGCACCGCACCGGACCGGAGTTCGAGGGCTGGCTCAGCAACCACGGCCCGATGGCCGTCGAGGCGCTCGTGCACCACGGCCACGACGCGGGAGTGCACCGCTGGCTCGACTCCTATCTGGACCGGCTCGACGAGCTACCGCGCGGCGTCAACCCGATCGACGACTGGCGGGCCGCGCTCGGCGACCCGAAACGCACCGGCGACTGGCTCGCCTACTTCGCCCGTACGGTGGCCGAGACGCCCTGGCGTACCGTGCTCGCCACCTGGTGGCCCCGGTTGCTGCCGGGCATCGCGGCCAGCGCCACCCACGGCGTCATCCGGGTCGGCCACGCGGTACGCGCGCTGCGCGACCACACCACACCGGATCGGGTCACCGAACTCGGCCAGGCGCTCGCCTACTGGGCCGCCCGCTGGCAACCCGTGCCCGGCGCCGGAGCGGCGGCGGGGACCAGTGGCGTCGCCGACGCGTCGGACCGACTGCCCCGGGTCCCGTGCCAGGACGGCGGCATCCGGGACCGGCTGACCCAACTTTCCGACGTACCGGGCTGGCCGACGGCACTCGCCGGACTGCGCCCGCCGACCGGACCGGACGACGCGCCACGACTGCTCGCCGAGGTGGTGCACCGGGCCAGCCTGGACTTCCTGCGCTTCGGCCACGCCAACCCGGTGATGCTGGTGCACACGGTGACCGCACCAACCGCGGTGCTGCGTACGCTGCCGGAACTGGCGCCGGAACTGTGGCTGCCGAGCCTGGACGCGGCCTGGTCCGCGACAGCCGCGGTCACCGCCGCGTACGCGCCGGCGGGTGGCGCGACGCCGCCACCGATCACCGTCGACTCGGCCGAGGAGGCGTTCGACCGGGCCAGCCGCAACGGCGACGAACACGTGGTCAAGCTCGCCGACGCGGTGGTCGACGTCTACGCGGGTACGGGCGACCGGAGTGCTCTCGCCGCCGCCGTCTACGCCGCCCAACTCATCTGAGTCCGGGAGCGTATCGGCGGCAGCCGGGGGAGGACCGGCCTAACGCAACTGGGGCAGCAGTTCGGTCGCCACCTCTTCGAGCACGGCCTCGTCCCCGGCGTACCAACTCGACTCACGGGGCCAGTGAGTGATCACGTCGGTGAAGCCGAGTTCCGCCGCCCGGCCGACCGCGTCGGCGAAGAACCCGGCGCTGGAGAGGGAGAAGACCGGTGCGGCGTCCAGCGACAGGTAGCGGTCCAGGGTGGACGGGTCGCGGCCGGCGGCTTCCAACGTACGGTCGAGCTGACCGCTGAGTTCGACGACCGTACGCCACCAGGCCGCCATGTCGTCCCCGCCGAGTCCGGTGGTGACCCAGCCCTGACCGAACCGCGCGACCAGCCTCATCGCACGCGGCCCGTTCGCGGCGACGACAAACGGCACCCGAGGCGTCTGTACGCAGCCCGGGTTGTTCCGCGTGTCGACCGAGGTGAACCACTCGCCCCGCCAGTCGACCCGGTCCTGGCGCAGGATCAGGTCGAGCAGTTCGGTGAACTCGCTGAACCGGTCCACCCGCTGCCGGGGCGGCAACGTCTCGCCGCCGAGCACCGCCGAGTCGAACCCGATCCCGCCGGAGCCCAGACCGAGCAGCACCCGCCCGTCGGAGATGTCGTCCAGCGCGGTCACCTCGCGGGCGAAGTGCACCGGGTGCCGGAAGTTCGGGGAGGCGACCAGGGTGCCGAGCTTGATCCGCTCGGTGACCATCGCCGCCGCGGTGAGCGTCGGAACGGAGTCGAACCACGGTCCGTCCACCAGGTCACGCCAGCCAAGATGGTCGTACGTCCAGGCGTGGTCGAAACCCCACGCCTCGGCCTGGCGCCACCGGCGCTTCGACTCGGACCACCGCTGGTCCTGGAGGATGACGATACCCACGCGCATGATCGGAAGCCTACGGCCTCGCTCCGACCAGGGCGGCCCAGCGCTGGCGACCCCCGGGGTGGCCCCCACCACCGACGGGTACCTACATCACCTCAGATCGGATGACACGGGGTGAAGCACGCGCATAGCGGGCGGATCGGTGCCCGGACCGGTAGCGTCGGTCGGGTGATCGCCCACGACCGGCGCCCGCGCCATCCGCAGCCCGCCGAGGTTCCAGTAAACGCCTCCCCGACCGGCGACCCCGCACCCCGGGACGGAGACCCGACACCCCGGCCCCGGGTACGACGGGACAACACCGAGCGGTACCAGTGGGAGAAGGACCGGGTGCTGCTCGACGAGGCGGGGCGGCGGGAAACCGGCGGCACCGAGCACGACACCGGACTGGAAACCGCCGACCTGCGCTTCCACAGCGAGTACGACCGGATCGCGGCCGACGAGGACCTGGCCGCCGCCCTCGGTCTGCGTACCGGCACGCCGCTGCTGCGCCGGATCTACTGGACCAGCTCACGCCAGCGCGGCGCCGCACTCTCGGTCTCGCACTCCTACCTGCCGTACGAACTCGCCGCGACGAATCCGGCGCTGCTCGACCCCGCCAACGAACCCTGGCCCGGCGGTACGCAACACCAGCTCTTCACCCTCGGCATCGAACTGGACCGGATCGTCGACGAGGTACGCGCCCGACCCCCGTCCCGCGACGAGGCCGACCTGCTCGACCTCGCCCCCGGTGATCCGGTCCTGGCCGTACGCAAAACCTCGATCGACACCGACGGCAGGGTGGTCGAGGTCGCCGACGTGGTCTTCGCCGGTGACCGGACGGAACTCGCCTACTCGACCCCGTTGGAAAGGTGGCAGCGGTGACCCGGGTCGTCTCGGTCATCACCCCGGTGCACTGGCCCAGCCTCGGCTACCTCGCCGGGGCGTACGAGTCTCTGGTCGGGCAGGAGATGCCGGACGGGTGGGACTGGCAGTGGCTGGTCCAGGAGGACGGGCAGGACGCGCTCCTGGTCGACCAGCTCCCCGAGATGGATCCCCGGATCAGCCCCGGTAGCGGCCGACCCGGCGGGCCGGGCGTCGCCCGTACCCTCGCCCTGTCCCGGGCCGAGGGAGAACTGATCAAGGTGCTCGACGCCGACGACCAGCTCACACCCGGCGCGCTCGCCCGGGACATCGCGGTGTTGACCGGTGAACCGGGTGTCGGCTGGACCACCGCCGGGGCGCTCGACCTGCTCCCCGACGGCTCCACCGAGCAGTGGCCGCAGAACCCGCCCGAAGGGCTGATCAACCCGGGTGACGTGCTCGCCTTCTGGCAGGCGAACGACTACGGGCTGCCGGTGCACCCGGCGACCCTCTGCATCCGTACGGAACTCCTGCTCGCCCTCGGTGGCTGGATGGCGCTACCCGCCTCCGAGGACACCGGCCTGCTGCTCGCCGCGAACACCATCAGCCCCGGTTGGTTCATCGCCGAACCCGGCCTGCTCTACCGGAAGTGGCCCGGCCAGATGACCAGCCAGGCGACCCACCGTGAACCGGCCGAGCACACCGCCCGGATGCGGGTCGTCGAGGCCCGCGCCCACGCCATCCGCGACCTGCTCACCTGACCCGCGCGCCTGCACGCGGGCTCGTCAGCGGAACTCGTGTACGACCTCGATCGGGCCGACGATGTGGCGGTTGAACTCGTCCAACTCCTCGGCGGGCACCCAGTTCGAGGATGCTCTCACCACCGACCCGCCGTACGGGATAGCGGGTCAGGAACTCCGCGTCGACGTGGAACCGGGTGACGTACCCGACGCCTGAACTCGGGACGTTCCAGTCCCGGGCGATCATGATCGCGTACTCCTCGTTCAGGACCGGGTAGAAGATCGGCTGATCCGGCAGGCGCGGTGGCCACGAGCACCAACCCGATTCCCGTACGAGATCAAGCTCTTCCGGTCCGGTCGGACGCCACAACTCCGTCGTCGTCCCGAGGGCGTCGCTCTCCACCATGGACGTTTCCTCCACCTACGGCAGTTGCACCCGAGGGACGATCAGTCGATCGGGTCGCCTCGCTTGTCACGCTTTCGCTTGGTCACGTCCTGAACCAGTCCCGCCGCACCGATCGCGAGGACGAAGGCCATCACCACCAGCCTCAGGAGCCACCAGCCTCCGGCACTGATGGCCCGGGCGCCACCGATTACCGAAGCCGCGATGAGGATCAGTGCCGGGGTGACGCCAGACGGATCACGCCGATGATGCCGGAAACCGGCTGTCAGCTACCCGCGGTGGCTCCACGCAGCGATCCTCGCAGTCGTCCCCATGGGCCTCGTCGAGGCTGACAGGGCGTGAGTCGTGGGTGAAATCCCTTTACTGTTGCGGCGTGGAAATCTTGTCGTTCGATGTCTCGGCAGGGCAACCAGCAGAGGCATACGGCAGCGTCGGCGTTACGGCTCAAGCACTGTTTCGTGGAGAGGCAGTCGCTGTCACTGTGCTGCACGTGGCAGCGGGTGGTGAGGTCGGCCGTCATCCCGCGCCGGTGGACCAGCTCCTGGTGATCACGGCAGGACATGGTGTCGTGCAGGCCGGTAGTGGTGATTGGGAAAACGTTGGTGCCGGGCAGGCGGTGGTGTGGCTCGCCGGTGAGGAGCACACCACCAGAGCGGTTGCCGACATCACTGCTGTGGTGATCGAGATGGCGGCGGCGTTGTAGCGTTCGCCTTCAACGCCGATCGCTCGTGGATGGCCCGACCAGGCCACGGGTTGGAACATTGAAGGCCCCGGTTGGGACTCATGTCCTGACCAGGGCCTTTCGCGTGGAGCGGGTGACGGGAATCGAACCCGCACTGTCAGCTTGGGAATTGGACCAAGACTGGTCCTGGTACGGCGATTCGCCTGGTCAACATGGTCCCCGGTGGCCTGGTTCGGCCTGGAGTTACACCGGCTTATGGCCCGTGGGTGGCCCGGTACGCCGCTCGCGTACGTATGCCCCGCTACCGCGACCGCTGCCCGTCGGTAGGGCCACTCTCGACCTGAACGACCTCGGACGCCGGGATCTTTGCCACCAGTATTTCCACGCGGCCGGGCTTCGGCGAGGGCCAGGACGTCACCGTCACCTCCGACAGCTCCTCCGGTGACGCGTCGACCAGAATGCCGAACAGGTAATGCCCGTCCTGCACGCTATAGGCGTCGGCCCATAGCTCCATCTGATTCCCCGTTTTCAGGTCGACAAGCCATCGCGAGGGTGGTCCGGCGGCGTACTCCACGGCGATAGACGCTACGCGCCGCGAGTTGGTCGGCTGGCCGCGGTGAGGACCCGGTGGCAAGCCAGTCCGGGGTTTGGACTGGCGCGGCAGGCGGAAGCCCGGACCACGACGACGGCCAGCCCCGCCGGCTTCCGTACCGGTCTGGCTGGGTACGGAGCTACGAGAACCTGCCTGGCCCACCGAGCTGTACATCGAGGTCGCGGAGCAAGGTACCGAGCCGGGAACTGGCTCCGGCGGGCATCGGAAGGATCGGGCGGCCGGCGGCCAAGTGCTCGCCTAGGTCGTAGAGGGCGTCACGAAGATTCTCGGCAGTTGCTCGGTCAAGCGTCAGTTCGATGGGGTCAGCCACGCTGCGACCGTAGCGGCCGAGCCAGTCGGCGGGCGCGGCCGTTCCGGCGGCTCTCGGCGGCTTACCGCCCCGGCGCCGAAGGCGTCCGGGGCGGATCTCGCCGGGCGGCACACCGTGCCCGCGCCGCGCGGAGCGCGGGCGCCTTGATTCAATACAGATCTATTCGGCAACGACTGCAACCGAACAACCGTCATTCACCACCAGGCGCATCTCGTTTCCGCCACTTGATTAGCTCAAACACTTCAGGAATACCGCACACCTCAGCATGCAACTTATTGAGAGCGTGGGCGAAATTCGGCCCGTTCACGGAAGCCCAACTGACCCCGTACTTTCCAAGCTCTTCGAGGTGCAGCTTGTACGAAGCCGACACCCTGGATATTAGATTCAAGGAGACAAGTCCGCGCAGCGTTGCCGCGTAAATTCGATTTTCTCCAACAACCAATCTGTCCAGCATTTCCCAGTAAATCATCGGATTATTTTGCGCGCCACGATGGAACGCCCGAAGGATTCGACGTAGAGCAAACAGAACTTGAAAGACCGATTTAGGGTCAAGAATATCACTAGAAGAAGGCAATACATCCGTACGCAAGTACTGCTTCCACTGATGCCAAGCACTACTCCAGTGCACCCACAGGGCTTCCGAAGCATACGCCTTCACAACGATCTTAGGATCATGCTTAGCCTCGTTTGCAACCAAAATGACGCTGGCGACCCCTTGGCGGCTATCAGGGGAAACAGCCAACCGTTTCCCTCCGAATTCTATAGTCTCCGCCACCACAAACACGCGCGGACCGACTTCGACCTCGTCACCTCTTGCCGCAAGAACAACTCCATGGTGGGAAATGATTACACAACGAGAGACAGGTGAGAAGATTTCCAGAACACCACTGATATTGGTCAACTTGAAAGCAAGAGTCGAGTTGGCTAGCCCCGTTTCAGGGTCCTCTTCCACGAGAGTCAGCGAAGTTAGATCCCCAACACAAGAAATATATGCCATGGGATCCCCGGTCGCACCTGCAACGTGGGACTTCATCGCGTCATTGACATGTTCCTCGGCTATCCAAGCGATCGGATCCCCGACATTTTCGCGGGCACGATCTAACGGAATCTCGCGAGATAGGGCATGAACGAAATGCGCGAAAAATGGCCCCGGCGGAGGGCATGCCGCTAGTAGTTCCGGTCGAGCCATCCCTTGTATCTCACGCAAGGGAGCAGTCGCAATAAACGCTCGAACGTAATCACTAAATACGGTATTGGCGAACATACGATGACGCAGGAAGGGGTGATCAGGAAGAAACGTCAGAATGCGTTCATCATACTTTTCCCGATCGGCCGACGATAGGCCAGCTGGAGGTATGATGTCTACTTCACTCGCGGTAACATACTCGAGTAGCCTAATGATTTGCTCATCCCTCTTGTAGAGAGATACCAGATAACCACTTGGCCCTACCAATAGCTCGGCTAGTTGCGCCTGCGCCTTCCGTGTCTCCCGATCAAGAATCCCTTCGACCACTTCGCGCAAAAGCGCACCCCGCTGCGACTTCTCTGCCGAGGCCGAGAGGCCGAATCCCTTGACGATAGGAGCGTTGCTCGGGTTGTCTACAAGCAAATGTTCCGCCAAGACCAGCAGTACGGGCGGATAACCAAGGAAGTCCGCCACAAAGGGCCAAATACTGGCAACCGTTTCGAAGGACTGTGCTCCGATCGCGGTCGCGATACCACCGAGGACCTCATCCCGCATTTTCCCGAAGGGGATAGGATGAGTCCTGTGTACTCGAAATGGAGCATCCGCCAACCGCTTATTATCCAGTTCTAGGTCAATAAGCTCAACGCTTTGACGGTAGGTTAGCGGTGCAATGCTGACAACCGTAGACTTGAGGTTCAGATCGTCCAAGGCTAGATATGCAGTCTCCACTGTATCACGGCGACCAAAAACGACTACCTGGCCGGCAGGAGCATGCCCTCCTAATAGGTTGGCGATATTTGCCAGGAATGCAAGGAAGTGTTCTCGCCCAGCCGCCAACTGCGCCTCATCCAGCGCATCCAGCACCAAGGCACCTTTTCCCGTGCGTAGCGAGTTGACAAATAAGGGCGCCTGTTCCCAGCCCAAAACACGCGCGAGAAGGCCCGTCAGGCTATCGCTACCCACTGGCAAGCGGCTCAGATCCACTATCGGCGCCGATAGTTCATGCGCCAATGCCCGAGCCGCCATCGACTTTCCCATCGCACCCGGCGCCGTCACCAGAATAACGTGGTATTTTGTCAGATCGTGATCGGACATCATATCCGGCCACACATAATTCTCTGGCTGCCCAGAACGAAGCTCGAAACTTCTATCGACGCCCGTCTGAACCAATTCGAGCGTCGACATGGGTAGCTGACGAACCAAGTCAACGAGGGGTGTGTTTTCACTCACCCCAGGACTGTATTACATCTTAAAGATCAAATGTGACATCCGAGATGATCGTCGACATAATCCAGAACATATGTAGCGTATGGAAAAATGGTTGCCAAAACGGCTATACCTGACATTCTCTGACTAGCGAGCCCCCGGCAAGGTTATCGACGTGGCCAGGTCTCTCAAATTAGCCCTAGACCAGATAAACGCATTTTTCGGAACCATCCGCCGATACAACTTTAAAATGACCATCTGGAGCTAACTTCTGAATCATGGAAGCCATTCGTACTGCGCGATTTAGCGCTTCAGTCCGGGTGCCACCCTGGCCTGCGGCTAGCCGAGTCAGAGCCTCGTTGGTGACGAAAGTGAGATTGAAGGTGACCTTAACAAGCCGAGGTCTTGGCTCACTCATCGGCGCGAGCATATTTCTCGACTCCTCGATTCTGGGTGGCGCACAGTGAAGCTCACGAGAGCCTAGCCCCTAAGTGGTGCTACATGGATCGGTGTGACCGTAAAGGTAGAGGCATCGCCCCTGAGTGGGAATGATGGTGCCGCAATAGACGGGGTGCTGATTGAGTTGATCGTCTTCGAGACTAACGGCGGTGTCGGTCGAATCGAATTCCGGAATGAAGGTGAGGAAATCTGCGAGCCTTTCGGCCACTCCGAGCGCGGTCCCGAGCGTGGGGGCCTTGAAAGGGATGTGGATGACGAATCGCGAGTCGGGCTGTGACAGGTCCACGAGCGGTAGTGGGCGCTGGGTCGCGGTTGGCGTGATTGAGTTCCTTGGTGGCGGACCGCTTGCATAGCGTGCATCAGTCACGTTCTGGCTCCTTGGCGTCGTTGCGGTCGGGGTGCGGGTGCCGGCGGGGGACCTGACCCGCACCCCGACTGGTGCTGTCGTACGCACCTGCCCTCGCGGCCCTTGCGGCGAGCACGAGAGCAGGGCCGTTGTCGTACGACGTTGGGTAGTCAACCGGCGACGGCTCGTACGTCGCGCCTGCCCTGGCAGACCCCTCGCGAACGTCTAGGGCCTTCGCGAAACGTCCTGTGACGGCCTTGCGACGTCCCGTCGGGGGAACGTCCAATAGAGATATGAATGAACGTCTGCGGACGGTAATGGTGCGACGGGGCGTCGCGGTTGAGGACTTGGCCGGTGAGTGCGGCGTCGATCCGAAGACAGTCGAGCGGTGGATCAGCCTGGGCCGAGTGCCACACCGACGGCATCGGTGGACGACGGCGCGGCGACTGGGTGCGGAAGAGGCGTACCTCTGGCCTGACGTGCTCGCTTCGGTTGCTGCCAAGCGGGGCGAGGCGAGCAGGGCAGAGCTGATCGAGGTGTTTCCGGATCGGGCGTCGGTTCCGCGTGAGACGTGGCTACGGCTGTTGACCGAGGCGCAGGAACGGGTGGACGTGCTGGTCTTCTCCGGGACCTTCTTCGCGCAGATACAGCCGCGCGTCGCCCGGATGCTCGCTGATCGTCTGTCGGCCGGTGTGCAGGTGCGGCTCTGCTTCGGCGACCCGAACAGCGATGCGGTGACGGTCCGGGACCGGGAGGAGTGCCTAGGCGGCACGCTCGCTGCGAAGATCCGGGCGTCGCTGACGTACTACCGGGACATCGCGGGGATGGACGGCTGCGAAATCCGGTTGCACCCGACCACCCTCTACAACAGCCTGTTCCGGTACGACGACGAGATCCTGACGAACCCGCACGCGTACGGTGAGGCGGCCAGCGCCAATCCGACGTTCCATCTCCGTAAGGTCGATGGTGGCAGCCTGTTTGATCACTACGTGAGTAGCTTCGAGCGGGTGTGGGCTACCGCGATGCCGTGGCTGGGTACGGAGGTCTGAGCGTGGGACGTGTCGAGTACTGGAACGACCCGAACGCACCGAAGGCAAATACGCTCGTACCGGCGTGTGGGGTCCTGGCGGTCGACGACCAGGGCGCGATCCTGCTTCAACGGCGCCGCGACACCGGTCAATGGGCGTTGCCGATGGGCAAGATGGAGATCGGCGAAACTCCGACCCAGTGCGCGGTCCGGGAGACCCGGGAGGAGACTGGTGTTGACGTTGAGGTGATCGGCATCCTTGGCGTCTACTCCGACCCCGGTCACATCGTGGCCTACACCGACGGCGAGGTCCGCCAGGAGTACGAAGTGACTCTGTTGGCGCGCCCAATCGGCGGCGTCCCGGCCGCAAACGACGAGGCAAGCGAGGTGGGCTGGTTCCCGCCGGACGAGCTGGCGGCGCTGGACATCCACCCGACAATGCGGCGGCAGATCGTGGACTACCTCGACGGCCGGCTGCCACATGTCGATTAAATTCGGCGACTTGCCGGAAGTGGTGATTTTGTGACCCTGAAGAGGCCGCGCTGGAAGTTTTCGCCCGATTCCGATGGCTGGTGGGAAGCGCGGCGTTACCCCGCAGCGAGCGAAGCGTTAATTGCGGCGACGGAGTTCCTTGCTGATGACCTTCATAGCTCGAAATGGCTTGCAAGGTTCACGGAAGCTTGGGTAGAGGGTGCGGCAATAGATCCGGACTTCGCCGGAGGATGCGAAGGGCTTGATTTCGATCTCGTCGACTCAAGCGTTGTGCGGGTCAGCTGGCATTTCAACAATTATGCAGACACGACGCTCAGCCTCACCGACTTCAAAGCGATGTTAGAGGCCATGCATCAAGCCATGCTCAAGCGTGAAGATCCATAAGTCGTCGTATGACTCGTGCAGCGTGTTGACCGGAGACAGTTGAACGCCCCGGCTCCTGCGATCGGACCGGGGCGCCTGTGAACGTGAGGTACGCGCGCTATAGCTCCTCGCCAGCAAGAGCAGTGGCGAGTTCGGCCATGCTGCCGATGATGGCTTCGGCTTTGGCGAGGCGGGTGCGTTTGCCGCGCTTGTTGGCGTAACCGATGGCGGTGACCCGGGCGGCCTGGGCGGCTTCGATGTCGCTCTCGGAGTCGCCGACGAGGACGCATTGCTCGGAGTCGGCGTGCAGGTCGCGGACGGCGGTGAGGACCGGTGCCGGGTTGGGCTTCATCTGGTCGGGCTGGCCGTGGGTTCGGCCGATGATCGGGTGAATGTAGTCGGTGAGGCGTCGGGCGCTGAGATAGGCGCGTACGGCTTCGGCCGAGTTGTTGGAGACGACGGCGACGCGTCGGCCGGTCTGATGGGCGGTCACGATGACTTCGCGTGCGTACGGGGTGGGTTCGGCGGTGGCAGCCGCGGTGACTTCTGCGGTTCGGAGTGCGTCGTCGATGCGGCGGGTGATGGTCGGCTGGTTCAGGGTGGCGGTGAACCGGAGCAGGGCCAACGGGTCCGCCTCGGTCTGGATGTGCTCGGGGAGGGTCACGCCCTGGTCGACGAGGAGGCGTCGCAGCTCGGTCGCGACGGTGGGGGCGGGGTAGTTGGCGAAGATGCTGCACACGGGGCCGTCGAAGTCGAGCAGCACGTAGCGGGTGCGGTCGGCGATGGTGCGCAGGTTGGGGCGGGTCACGACGTGTACTCGCGGGCGATGGTGCGCCACATGCTGTCGAACCAGGCGCGGGCCTGCTCGACGTAGAGGGCGTCGTTGGAGGAGTCCTCGTCGCTGGGGGTGAACGGGAAGAGGATGGCGTCCTTGCCCATGGCGTCGTAGATGGCCATCGGCTTGCCGTCGATGGTGACGGTGTGTTCGACGACGGGGTAGAAGCCGAAGAACGCTTCTTCCTCGTTGATGACGAACAGCTTGAACAACGGGGCGGCCTTGTGGACGCGTACCTCGGTTGACGCGCTCTTGACCAGGTCCAGGTCGGCGAGTTCCTGGACGGCGTCGATGACGGCGTGGATCGACCGGTCGGTGATGCGCTGGGCGCGGGCGCGGATGGCGGGGTCGTCGGCCTGGTCCTCGGCGCGGCACGGGATCGCCATCGGGGCGGTCATGTCGGAGATGAGAACGCGCAGCCGGATCGACTCCGGGGTGAGCCGGCCGATGCGTACCTTGTCCAGGGTTTCCTGGATCGCGTTGTAGAGCGTCTCACCCGAGAAGCCGGCGAAGTCGATCGTGACGTGGGTGGCCTCGAAGGCACGCTCGACGTGCGGGCGTAGGCCGACGGGGCGTTCGGTGTTGGCTCGTACGAAGGTACCGCTGCCCTGGCGGGTGACGATCAGCCGTTCCTCCTGGAGCTTGCGGAGGGCGGCTTTGATCGTTTCGCGGGCGACGCTGAACCGCTCGACCAAGTCGTGTTGCGAGGGCAGCTTCTCGCCGGGGGCGAACTTGCCGGTCTTGATCTCGGCGCGCAGGGCTGCCGCGATCTGCTGTGACGGTGTCCGGGGGTCGTCGGGGTCAAGACTCATGCGCGGACGATACCGCTGACTAGCCAAGCTAGGAAAGTTTTCGATCTATCTGTTGACATGACTAGCCAAGCCGACCTACCTTTGATCCACACCGCTTGGCTAGTCAGGATAGCCAGGCAGATAGTGGAGGTCTGAGCAGATGGCTCTCAGGGGCGGAACGAGGTTTTCGGTCCGGTGTGAGGACGTGTTCCCGGCGGGGTGCGCGTTGGTGCCCGAGTCGATGGGCGAGGTGGAGGACTTCGATGAGAAGACGGGCCGTCGGTCCCCGGCGAAGGACAAGGTGACTGGTCAGCGGGTGTGGCAGGTGCGGGTGATGGACCTGGACCCGGAGTTGGGAAAGCGGTCGCGGGAGACGACGGTGAAGATCTCGGCTGACTACCAGCCGGTGCCGCCGACGGGTACGCCGTTCGAGGCGGTGGAGTTCGACGGGATGACGGTCACGCCGTACGTGGCGAGCAACGGTCGGATGGCGTACTCGCTGCGGGCGACCGGGATGCGCGCTCCGGCGGGCGTGACGAGCAAGGCGGCGGCGTAGCCGCATCAGGTACGGGCGGGGCTGTCTGGTCTTGGCGGACGGCAGCCCCGCCCTCCGTTTTCCCCTTCCCCCATCTCTGAGGAGAGGTTCCAACGTGTCCAAGCGTAGGCGCCAGCCTGCCCAAAAGCGGGTGCGGTGCGGCGTGTGCCAGGCAAATTACGACCCGACCAACGGCGGCACGGATGGCCGTTGCCCGCTCTGCGTCGACCAGCTTGTTCTTCCGCTGCCTCCGGTGGGGGATGCCTCGGGCCGGTTCGTGTCCCTGCGGGGTGGCCGATGATCGGGCGGCGGCCTCGGGGCCAGGTGGTGATGACCACGGGCGGGGACTTCGTGGTGTTTCGGCCAAAGCGGTTCGAGCTGCCGGTCTGGGCGGTGATCCTCGGCCTGCTCGCCCGGTGGGTCGGTAAGGCGGTGTGGTGGTGCCTGCGGCACCCGATCGCCACCACCTCGACCTGCTTCGTCATCGCGGTCTACGTCGACTACGGCTGGTCGGGGTTGCTGGTGCCGCTGGTCCTGGCCGGCGCGGGCTCGGCGGTATGGCGGTGGAAGCACGAACCGTCCTGGTGGACGTGGCTGGCGGGTCCGTTGCTCGGCCGGTTCCGGCAGGCGTTCGTCTACCGGCGGGTCTGGCGGGAGGCCATGACGCTGTGCGGGTTGGCCAGCACGTACGACCATCAGACCGTCCTGCCCGAGCTGCTGTCGGTGCGGTCGGATCAAGCCCTCGATGTGCTGACGATTCGGATGGTGCGCGGTCAGACCCCGACCGACTTCCAACGGGTGACCGCGAACCTGGCGTACGCGTTCGGCCGGCGGTACGCACGGGTGTACTCCGAACGGCCCGACGATGCCCCGACCCGTACCGGCCGGTGGGCGTGGCTGCTGCGGCTGGTCGACCGGGTGCGGTTCCGGGACCGCCCGACGGTGGTCTACCTGGTCCTGGTGCGTACGGATGCGCTGCGGACGATCGTGCCGCCGTTCCCCGTACCGACGGTGCCGGACTTCACCGCTCTGCCGCTGGCCCGGCGAGAAGACCTGCGTACCTGGTGCCTGCACCTGCTCGCCACTCACGTCCTGATCGGCGGCGCCACCCGACGCGGTAAGGGCTCGGTGCTCTGGTCCCTCGTCCGGTCCCTCGCCGGCGGGGTCGCCTCCGGGCTGGTCCGGCTGTGGGTGATCGACCCGAAGGGCGGGATGGAGTTCGCGCTCGGGCGGCCGATGTTCGCCCGGTTCGCCTGCAAGTCCTTCGAAGCGATGGCGGACCTGCTGGACGAAGCCGTAGTCGTGATGCGCGAGCGACAGACCCGGCTGGCGGGCAACGTCCGGGTGCACACACCGACCGTGGATGACCCCCTGGTGGTGGTCGTCATCGACGAAATGGCGGCGCTGACCGCGTACCTGCAAGACGGGGAGCTGCGTAAGCGCATCGCGGCCTCGCTGGGGATGCTCCTGTCGCAGGGTGCCGGCGTCGGGGTCCTGGTCGTGGCCGCGTTGCAGGACCCGCGCAAAGAGGTGCTGCCGTTCCGGGACCTGTTCCCGACCCGGATCGCGCTCGGCCTCACCGAGGAATCCCATGTGGACATGATCCTCGGCGACGGCGCACGCGACCGGGGAGCACTGGCCGACCAGATGCCGCGCTGGGCGAAAGGTGTCGGCTACGTCATCCTCGACGGCACCCCGGAACCGATGCGGGTCCGCTTTTCCTACCTGACCGACGAGCAGATCCGGGACATGGCACGGGAGTACCCGGCCCCCGCCGATGCGGCGGACATCCTCGCCCAGGTCGGCCGCGAAACCGCCACCGAACCTGTCCGCGTCCCGCTGCCCCGGCGACCGGTGGCCGGGCCGCTGATCCCGGACACGTTGCTGAAGCTCCTCAACCGCGACACCGACAAGCGGGGAGGTGAGCCGCGGTGACCACCACCCCGAACGCCCGGCGTTTCTACCGGCTCCGAGCACCCAACGGCACCGACTCGGACACCGCTGTCTCCGTACGCGTCGACCCCGACCGGCCCGACCCGTACCCCGTCTACCTCGCCGTCGGCGGCGGCCGGCGACGCATGTACCTCACCGCCGACGAAGCGTGGACCCTCTGGCGCTGCCTCTCCGAAGCCGTCGTGACCCTCGGCGACCCACCCGAGCACATCCACACCACCATCCGACCGGCCGGGAGGTACCAGCCATGACACCCCTCAACCGAGTCAAGTTCCTGGTCAACCTGATGCGCCGGCCGCTGCGCATCCGACTCGTCGGCCCACCCGACCAAGCCGCCGCCGCGCTCCAGGGCATCGCCCACATGGTCCTCCGACGCCGGGACATGAACGGCCGACGTATCCGTATCCACATCACCATCCGCACCCGTCCCGCCGGGGGTGACCGATGATCCGCCAACGCGCTGAGAACGCGGTCAAGGTGCTCATCCTGCTCGCCATCGGCGGGATGGCCGGGGCTGCTGCCTTCACCCACGTACATGATCTGACCGTCGCGCACGGGCAGCCGAACTGGATCGGCTGGGCCAACGCCGTAGCCGTCGAACTGATGGCCATCTACCTCGGCCTGGAGATCCGCTCCCGGCGGCGTGCTGGTCGGCCGGTCGGGTTCGTCGGCGTCCTCCTCGTCGCCTTCTCCCTGCTCTCCCTCGCCGCCCAGGTCGCCGAAGCCGAACCCACCGTCTGGGGCTGGATCGTCGCCGCCGTCCCCTCCCTCGCCTTCCTCGCCCTGGTCAAGGTCGTCCTGTCCAGCGCTCCCGCTGCTCCCGCCGTCGCCACCGATGAGGGCCTGGAGGCCGTCGACGAACCCAACCCGGAACCCGTCACGGTCGACCCCGAACCAGTACGGGAACCCGTCATCTACGCGCCCGTCGCTCCACCGGCACGCCCAGCGGCCTCGGCGGTCCTGCCTCCCCTGGGCGTGGTCCACCCCACCCGGCCCGGCGTCGTCGGGGTGATCCGATGACCGCCCCCACCCTGCCCGGCCTCGAACCGGCAACCTCCGAACCACCCCGACCCGGATCACGGGCGGCCCGGATGGCGCTCCCTCGCTCCATCGACGTACTCCGGGACATCGCCACCGAGTACGGCGTCTGCATCCGACCACTTCCCATGCGCCGAACCGACCTCGACACGGGCCTGACCGAGGTCATCGACCTGCCGTGCGGGGCGACCCGTGAGGACAAGTGCCCGCCGTGCGCGAAGAAGAACCGGAGACTGCGGCAGGCGCAGATCCGGGAAGGCTGGCACCGGTCCGACGAGCCTTCACCTCCACCGGAACCTGCGACGGAGGAACAGAAAGCGCTGATCGTGCTGCGGGCACACTTCGAGTTTGCCCGGGACGAAGCCGTCCGCTCGTCGCAGTGGGACCAGGTCGCCGACCTCGACGAGGCCATCCAAGAGGTGGAAGAGGCCATCGCGGCGGAAGGACTACGCGGCCGAGTCGGCCCACCGCACCACGTCGACGGTGACGACCAGGCCGACGACGACAACGGCCCCCGGCGGAAGCGTTCAACCAGGCGGCGGCAGGACGCACCCGACCTACCCCGTCGCAAGGTCGAAGCCCGCACGGTCGGCAAGACGTACAAGGCACCGGACGGCAGCACCTACCAGCCGTCGATGTGGCTGACCCTCACCCTCGACTCCTACGGCCCGGTCCTCTCCGACGGCACACCCGTAAACCCCGACCGGTACGACTACCGCCGCGCGGCCTGGGACGCGGTCCACTTCCCCCGACTCCTCGACCGGTTCTGGCAGAACCTCCGCCGCTGCGAAGGCTGGAACGTCCAGTACGCCGGCTGCGTCGAGCCCCAACGACGCCTCGCCCCACACGCCCACTTCGCCATCCGGGGCACCATCCCGCGCGACACCCTCCGCACCGTGGCGGCGGCCACGTACCACCAGGTGTGGTGGCCGAGCGTGGGCGTACAGCTCTACAACCGCAACCGGCTACCAATCTGGGACGAGCAAGCCTCGGCCTGGATCGACCCGGACACCCTGCAACCGCTGACCACCTGGACCGAAGCCCTCGACGCGCTCGACCAGGACGAAGAAGCCGAACCCGTACACGTCGTCCGGTTCGGCGCCCAGGTCGACGCACGCGGCGTCATGCCCGGCACCGCCGACGCCGAACGAACCATCCGGTACGTCACGAAGTACATCACCAAAGCCACCGGCGACTGCCACAAGATCACCACCGACCGGCAGCAACGCCACCTCGACCGGCTCTGGCACCAACTCCAGATCACACCCTGTACCGACCGGTGCCCCAACTGGCTCCTCTACGGCATCCAGCCGAAGAAGGCACACGCCAAGCTCAAGCCCGGCCGCTGCAAAGGCAAGGTCCACCAACGGGAAACCCTCGGCATCGGCGGCCGGCGCATCCTCGTCTCCCGCGACTGGTCCGGCAAAACCCTCGCCGACCACAAACACGACGCACGCGCCTGGGTGAAAGCACTCCTCGGCGCCACCACCGACCTCGCTGGGGTCGAGCACGCCCAGGGCGCCACCGTCGAACGGATGCGGCACGCGTGGGAACTCGCCAGACCACACGACCCGGACGTGACACCCCTCGCCCACCGGCTCATGCGCTCCATCTCCGAACGCGCCCGGTGGCGCTCGGAACTCCTCGCGGCCAAGGACCGGGCCGCCCAGGGACAACCCTCCGATCTTTCGGCAACTGGCAACGGCACCATCGGGGAGGGAGAGGCACAGTGGACGAGGTCTTGACGATCGAGCAGGCAGCGGCGCGGATCCAGATGAGTGAGCGCTACATCCGCCGGCTGGTCGCTGAGCGGCGTATCCCGTTCCACAAGCTCGGGCGCAGCGTACGGATCAAGGCGGTTGACCTCGCGGCGCACGTCGAGTCCGGCCGGGTGGAGTCGATCACGGTCACCGACGTGTGGCGTGGCCTGCGGAGTGTGGCCTGATGGCGGCGGGGCGCCGGAGGTTCGGCAGCGTACGGAAGCGAGAATCGGGCCGCTACCAGGTGCGCTACCCCGGCCCCGACGGGCGCCAGCGGTCCGCCCCGGACACGTTCGCGCGCAAGACGGACGCGGACCGGTACCTGACGATGATCGAAGCCCAGATGATGCGCGGTGAGTGGATCGATCCCGAGCGGGCGAAGGTCACGCTCGGCGACTACGCGGACCGTTGGATCACCCAACGGCCGGGCCTGCGTCCCCGGACGGTGGCGCTGTACCGCTGGACTCTCGGCAAGCACATCGCCCCGTACCTCGGCGGGGTCGACCTCGGCCGGCTGGACACTGCGCTGATCCGTGAGTGGCGGGCGAATCTGCTCGGCAACGGTGTCTCGGTGAGCATGGCGGCGAAGGCGTACCGGCTGCTGCGGGCGGTACTGACGACGGCGGTCAACGAAGACGAGTTGCTGCGCAAGAACCCGTGCCGGATTCCGGGGGCCGACCAGGAGAAGCCGGCGGAACGGCCCACCCTGAGCATGGGCCAGGCGCTAAAGCTCGCCGAGTTGATGGAGGACCGGTACCGGGCGCTCGTGCTGGTGACCACCTTCGCCTGCCTGCGCTGGGGCGAGGTGTCCGCGCTGCAACGGCAGGATGTTGACGCAGACTCGGGGCTGATCCGCGTTCGCCAGACCTACACCGAAATCCGTGGTGCGGGTCTGGTGCTCGGCCCGCCAAAGTCGCGGGCAGGTCTACGTACGGTGTCGGTGCCGGCAGCGATCCTTCCCGCGCTCCGCACGCACCTGGCCGCGTACGTCGACGACGACCCGACGGCGTTGGTCTTCACGGGGCCGAATGGGCGGCCGATCTGGCGGGGCAACCTGAACCAGTTGATCGGCTGGTCGGCGGCGGTCGGCAAGCTCGGTGTGCCGGGGCTGCACTTCCACGATCTGCGGCACACCGGCAACACGCTCGCGGCGCGGACTGGGGCGAGCACTCGGGAGCTGATGGCGCGTATGGGCCACGACTCGCCACAGGCGGCGATGATCTACCAGCACGCGACGGCCGAAGCTGACCGGGCCATCGCCCAGGCGGTGAGCGACGCGGTCAAGGCCGAGCGCAGGAAGGCTAAGAAGGCGGCGGCTAGCAAACCGGAGAAGAAGGCCAAGGACAAAGAGGCGGGCAAGAACCGTGCGTAGGTCATGTCTCGAAGGTGTCTCGTTCGCTGGGAAGATCGCGGGCATGACTCCCCTGCCCCAACCCAGGGACCTGACGTCGCTGGTTCTACGCAGCGACTTCCGCGACGAAGCAGCCTGGACCGCCCTTATGGCGGCCATCGACGACTTGGACCCGTACCCGAACGCGACGTACGTCAGCGACCCCGCCTATGCCGGTGTGACTGTCCAAGCGCTGGTTGACGTGGATGCCGCCGCGAGCGACGACGACAAGCTGACCTACCTGTTCCTCGCGGACGCGACCACGATGGCCGACGACGAACACCCGCTGTTAGCCGTCGACTTGTACGACGAGCCCGGCCGCACGTTCCGGGTGCCGACCCGGTGGTACGCCGATGTATCTGCAAACCTGACCATCGCGAACATGGATTTCGCTGACTTCGCCGATGTCACCGACGGATCTGGCACTTATCGTGGCTTCGACGACGAGTCACCCGGTGCCAGCGGATAGGGATGTCGCATCCGGTGGTGAGCAATAACCGGGCCGGTATTACGCGGGCTAGTGGCCCGTGGATGGCCCGGCGCATGATCGCCGCCGACAGAACATCGAAGGCCCTGGTTGGGACTCGCGTCCTGACCAGGGCCTTTGCATTGGAGCGGGTGACGGGAATCGAACCCGCACTGTCAGCTTGGGAAGCTGATGTTCTGCCATTGAACTACACCCGCGAGCGGAGCCCACTGTACCTGGTCCGCCTCCCGAGCGCATCAACGTACCCCCGGCGGCGGCGCCGGACGCGTCCGTGCGGTTGAGGCAGATTGATGGGGACCACGCCGATCTGCGTCGTTTGCCTGAACTGTCCCAGCAGGTAACGTCCGCCACATCCGCAACTTGCGGCGCGTGAACGAAGCGTCGCGTTCCGTGGCGAAGAGGTGGGGTCATGGGTTTGCACCGCATCCGGAAGTCGTTGCGCTCGGTTGGCGTGGCGTCCACTGCTGTCGTACTGCTGCTCGGGTCCATGGTGTTGGTGGCGAACCCGGCACTGGCAAGCCCGGCTACGGCGAGCACGACGGGGCCATCGGCAGGATGCGTCCAGCTGGCGGTGGCAGACTCGGCCGCCAGGGCGAGACCCGGGGCGCCCGGTGGGCACGACCCCAACGAACTGGACGCGCCCGAGGCGGCGCAGCGCAATCGAGACCTGGACGCCGCGTACGCGAAGCGGGTCGGAGTGGCGCCGTTCAGCGCCGCCCCGAGGAAGATCACGATCCCGGTGGTGGTGCACGTGATCAGCCGGGACCGTACCCGGGAGGGTGGAAACATTCCGCGCGCGATGATCGATGCCCAGTTCAAGGTGCTGAACGCGGCGTTCGACGGAGTGGATGGTGGCGCGGTCACGCCCTTCAAGTTCAAGCTCAAGAAGCTCAACCGGGTGATCAACCCGGCCTGGTATCCGATCGTGGCGGAGAGCCCGGCGGAGACGCAGATGAAGAGGTCGCTGCGGACCGGCGGCCCGGAGACGCTCAACCTCTACCTGGGGGCACTCAGCGACGACCTGCTCGGCTGGGCGACGTTTCCGCAGAAGCAGTTGACCACGTACGACGGGGTGGTGGTGCTTTCGGAGTCACTGCCCGGCGGCAACGAGAAGCCCTACAACGAGGGCGACACCGGCACCCACGAGGTCGGCCACTGGCTGAACCTCTTCCACACGTTCCAGGGCGGGTGCGCGGGTGAAGGCGACGCGGTGGCGGACACCCCGGCGGAGGCGGAGCCGGCGTTCGGCTGCCCGACCGGGCGGGACTCGTGTGTGAGCAGGTCGGGGCTCGACCCGATCCACAACTTCATGAACTACACGGTCGACGCCTGCATGGACCGGTTCACGGCCGGACAGGTGAACCGCATGGTCAAAGCGTGGCAGGCGTACCGGGCCTGATGCACTGCCAGCACGACGAGGGCCGGCCGCTTCCCGAGGAGCCGGCCCTCGTCGTGTGTCTGGGGCCCCTCGTCGAGGGGTCCGTTCACTCAGGAGGCCCAGATCACCGGGTCCGGGGCGACGGCCACCACTCGGGGCTCCCGGGTGAAGCGCTGGTCGACCGCGTTCGCCGTTGACGCGGACCGCAACTCGGTGGGATTGACGTGCCGGCGGGCTCGACGTCCGCGACGGCCGGCGGGCGCTCGCGCCGCAGTCGGGTCGAGCCACACCTGAACTCCCGGCCGGTCATCGCCCCGCCCGCCGTACGCGAGTGGGATCGCACCGGCCCGGCCGTGCTCAGCGAGCATCGCCGCCTCGACGGTGAACTCGAAGAGTCGCCAGTCCACCCGGGGCTCGGCGCGCACGGTGTCGGCGAGCCGGGCGATCGTCGCCGGGTCGGTGACCAGCTTGGCGCGACCGGCCACGTACGCCTCGTCGTCGCTCTCCTCGGGCGGGAACGAGTGCAGCGCGTAGCGGCCGTCACGTTCCAGGTCGCGCCGCTTGGGAGAGTCGACGACGAAGCAGAACAGCCCCTCGTCGTTGATCACCGGCGACACCGGGTGCACACGGGGACCGCCGTCGGCGCGGACGGTGGCGAGGTAGCCGAGACCCGGCCCGTACTGCTGCAGGAGGGTGCGGATCGCTTCGGCGAGACGCGGGGCGTCGGCGGCGAATTCGGACCAGGATGCCATGGGGAGATTCTATCGAACATGTGTTCGAGACGGGTAGTCCGACACGCGTTCGCCACGCCGAACCATCGCCGACCCCGTTGCCCATGACGACGCGCCGCGTCACTCCAGGTCCGGGCGCGACCGGGTTGATCTCGCCCGGTCGCTAAGGTGGCTGGATGCTGCTCTCCGACCGTGACCTGGTCACCGAGATCAAGGCGGGCACTCTGGGGCTTGAGCCCTTCGAGCCGGCACTGGTGCAACCGTCGAGCATCGACGTACGACTGGACCGGCTCTTCCGGGTGTTCAACAACCATCTCTACACCCACATCGACCCGGCCAGCCAACAGGATGACCTGACCTCGGTCGTGGACGTGCCCGACGGCGAGCCGTTCGTGCTGCACCCGGGCGAGTTCGTACTCGCCTCCACGCTCGAAGTGATCTCACTCGGCGACCAGCTCGCCGGACGGCTGGAGGGCAAGTCGAGCCTGGGTCGGCTGGGCCTGCTCACCCACTCGACCGCCGGCTTCATCGACCCCGGCTTCTCCGGCCACGTCACGCTGGAACTCTCCAACGTGGCCAACCTGCCGATCACCCTCTGGCCCGGCATGAAGATCGGCCAGCTCTGCATCTTCCGGCTCTCGTCGCCGGCCGAGCACCCCTACGGCTCCGCCGTGTACGGCTCCCGCTACCAGGGCCAACGCGGCCCTACCCCCAGCCGTTCCTGGCAACGTTGGCAGACCTGGCCCACCCGCTGACCCTCCCTTCGCCCTAGGGCAGGTCCGCGCTGACGGAGATCCATCAGCGCGGACCTGCCCTGGATCGGCGGCGCAGGGGAGCGGGGGGGGAGGGGGTCAGGTGGGGCGGCCGAAGCTGTGGACGGTTGCGGTGTCGAGGCGCTTCATCTTGACCGGCTCACCGGCCTGGGAGGCGTGCACCACCCAGCCGTCGCCGACGTACATCCCGACATGGTGCAGGTCGGCGTAGTAGAACACCAGGTCGCCGGGGCGCAGTTCGGCCTGCTTGACGTACGCGGTGACCCGACGCTGGGCAGCCGCGTTGTGCGGCAGGGTCACGCCCGCCTTCGCCCAGGCGGCGAGCATCAGCCCGGAGCAGTCGTAGGTGTTCGGACCCGCGGCGCCCCAGACGTACATCTTGCCGATCTGCGCACAGGCGAACTTGACCGCGACGCCGGACGGACCGCCGGGATAACTCGACGGGCAGGGGGCTGGGCGGAGCGGGCCGCCGCCACCGTTGCCGTAGACCTTCAGCCGCAGCTTCTGCAACCGGTCGATCTCGGTGTCGATCTGCTTCTTCTTCGCGGCCAGGTCCGCCTCGGTCCGGGTGAGCTGCGCGACCAGGGTGTCCAGTGGTGCCTTCTGGGCCGCGAGCTGCTCCTTGAGGTCGACCACCGCCTGGACATCGTGCTGCTGACGGCGGGCGAACTGGTCGAGGATGGTGAGCTGGTCGGCGAGCATGGTCGGCGAGTCCGTGGTCAGGATCGCGTTGATCGCGGAGGCGTTGTCCCCCTTGTACGCCCGGACGGCCATGTTGCTGACCTTGCCCATGGCCTGGTCGATCTGGAGTTGCAGCGGTTGGATCCGCTTGGCCAGCGCGTCTGCCTGCTTCTTCTTGACGGCCAGGTCCTGGCGGGTCGCGTTGGCCTTCTCGATGGTCGGCTCTAGCTGGTTCCACGCCACGTCGATCTGCTTCTCGATCTCGGTGACCGACGGTTCGGCGTGAGCTGCGGTGGCACCGAGCAGAACAGCGGCGACACCGGCTATCGCGGCGAGTACGGAGGTACGGATGGGCCAACGGGTACGCGACCGGGTCATGTCCGGGTCGACCAGAGTCGACCGGAGGGACCTCGGCCGCGGGGCATGGCTAGCCACCGGGGTGGGCGCTCCTTCTTCCGGAACCGCCTACCGGGTTAGCTGACGGGTTCGGGCGGGAAGAGTGCGCCCTACCGCGAATATTCGCGGATTCACCCCGAGGTGTTGGTTCCCCGGTTCGTCGAAAACGATTCGGCGGGCCGAGCCGGTGCCACCCGGGCTGGGTGATCTGGTGCCGTCTCGGCGATCTCCCACAGTAGGAACGCTGTTATGGCTGTGCAACCCGTGACTGGAGTTGAACCGTTCCGTATATCAGACAATTACTTAGGGTGTGTCACCGTCGACAAAGGAGAGGCCCCTTGCTAACGGCGCCACCGCCAGCAAGGGGCCTGTCCTGACAAACTCGGGCAATTGCTGTTACTCAGCCAGGCCGACGGAACCCGGCGACCGGCATCACGTCAATCTTTGTCATCTTCACCGGCTGACCGGATTGCGGTGCGTGCACCATTAATCCGTTACCGACGTACATGCCGACGTGGTGCAGATCACCGTAGAAGAAGACGAGGTCGCCGGCGCGGGCGTTGGCCCGGCTGATCACCTGGCCCTCGTTCCACTGGGCACCCGTGTAGTGGGTGAGCTTCACGCCGGCCTTGCCCCAGGCGTACTGGGTGAGTCCGGAACAGTCGAAGTTGCTCGGCCCGGTCGCGCCCCAGACGTACATCTTGCCGATCTGCGCGCAGGCGGTCTTGACGGCGGTGCCGGCGGGGCCACCGGGGTACACCGCCGGACACGGCCCGATCCGCAACGCACCACCGGAGCTGCTCGACCCGTACGCGGTGAGCCGCAGCTTCTCCAGCCGGTTGATCTCGGCGTCGATCGACTTCTGCTTCGCGGAAAGCTCGGCGTCCTGCTTCTTCTGCTGCGCGACCAGCTCGTCCAGCTTGCGCTTCTCGACGTCGTACTTTTCCTTCGCGGCGGTGACGTCGGCGATCTGCTCCTGCTGCTCCCGGGCCAGGTGGTCCAGGATCGTCAGCTGATCCGCGAGCTCCGTCGGCGTGCCGCTGGTGAGCAGCGCGTTCAGGTCAGAAGACGGGCCGCTCTTGTAGTAGCGCGAGGCGAGATCGCCAACCCGGTCCAGCGCCAGGTCGGCATGGAGAGCCAACGGCTGGATCTTCTTCTGCAGCTCGGACGACTTCTTCTGGTTCGACAACAGCTGGCTGTGCACCTTGTTGTACTGCTCGATGGTCGGCTCGAGCTGAACCCACTGGGCGTCGATCTGCTTCTCGATCTCCTCGACCGAGGGGGCAGCCTGCGCCTGCGTCGTCGGCAGCAACCCACCCAGGATCACTGCCGCAAGGGCGAGCATTTGGTAGGCCCGGCGGCGGTTACCGCCGCGCGGATGCTCATGCATCATCGAATGGCGATGGGAGGGCACGCGTGCCACCGGCACCGACTCCTTCGATACCGACCACCGGGTGCCGCCCGAGGGGATTTGGGCGCCGACGTCCCACAGCGGTCGGTGCCCCACATTAGGGAAGGATCGGGCGCGAATCAAGGGCGGCGGAAGAATACTCCTCGCTGTATTCAGACCGGCGCAATCGGTTGCGACACAACGGCATCGAAAGACCTACCAACGACCGCAGTCAATACATCATCGAGGGTCACCACACCGAGCGGGATACGGCCGTCACCCACCAGCACCATATGACGACGCTCACGACGCATCGACAACAATAGGTCGGCAAGCGTACGGTCCGGCGGCACCACCGCGAGCGGCCGGAGCACCTCGGCCGGGACAGGCGCCCGACGCGCCGCCCCGGCGTACCCGAGCACGTCCTTGACGTGCACAAAACCGAGCACCCGACGGCTGCTCCGCTGCACCACCGGGAAACGCGACCGCCCGGTCCGCGTCGCCAGCACCTCCAGCGACGCCGGGGACACGTCCTCGGCCACCGTGGTCACCGTCGACCACGGTCGCAGCGCGTCGGCGGCGGTACGCCGGCTCAGCGCGAGCGCACCGGTGATTCGGGCGTGCTCCACCGGATCCAACAACCCCTCGGTCCGGGCCTGCGCCACCAGCCCGGCCAACTCCTCCGCGGTGAACACCGTCTTCACCGCGTCCGCGGCCTCGATCCCCCACAACCGCAGCACCAGCCGGGACGCCCACTTCATCGCCAGCAGCAACGGCTTCGTCGCCACACAGAAGGCAAGCATCGCCGGGCCGAGCCAGAGCGCCGCCCGCTCCGGACCGGCGAGGGTGATGTTCTTCGGCACCATCTCGCCGACCACCGTGTGCAGGAAGACCACCACGCCGAGGGCGAGGACGAACGCCAGCGGATGTACGGCCGCCGCCGGCACCCCCACCGCGTGGAACGGGCCCTCCACCAGATGCGCCAGGGCCGGCTCGGCGATCGCACCGAGGCCCAACGAGCAGATGGTGATGCCGAGTTGCGCCCCCGCGATCATCAGGGGGATCTGGTTCATCGCCGAGAGCGCGAAGCGGGCCCGTTTCGTCACCGCCGCCATCGGCTCGATCACCGTACGCCGGGACGCGATCAGCGCGAACTCGCTGCCCACGAAGAAGCCGTTGCCGAGCAGGAGTACGAGCGCGACGAGCAGTTCGGTCACCCCGACCACCCCGTACGACAGCGGCTCACGGCACCTCACCCGGCTCTGGCGGGCGGAGCACCCGGACCTGCTCGATCCGGTGCCGGTCCACCTCGACCACGGTGAACTCGTACCCCTGCTCGAGCACCGTCTCGCCGGCGACCGGGATGTGCCCCAGTCGAGCCAGCAGGAAACCCGCCAGGGTCTCGTACGGGCCGTCGGGCAACCGGAAGCCGATCTGCTCGACCAGTTCGTCGGCGCGGAGCACCCCGTCGGTCAGGACGGTGCGCTCACCCTCGGGCACGGTCAGTTCGAATCGTGCGTCCTCCAGCGCGACCGCCGGGTCGAACTCGTCGGCGATCTCCCCGACCAGTTCCTCCACCAGGTCCTCGACGGTCACCACACCGTCGGTCCCGCCGTACTCGTCGACCACGATGGCCAGGTCGGCGTCGGCCGCCCGCAACGCGGCGAGCACGTTGTCCAGATCGAGGCTCTCCGGTACGTACACCGGCTCGCGGGCCACCGACGCAACGGTCGTCCCGGCCCTGCGGTCCAGCGGTACGCCGAGCGCGTCCGGCACCCCGGCCACCCCGGTGACCAGGTCGAGCGTCTCCTCGTACACCGGGAAGCGGGTCCGCCCGGTGCGTTGGGCAAGGGCGAGCAGTTCGGCCACGGAGTCACCGGCCCGCAGTGCGACCACATCAACCCGGGGGGTCATCGCCTCGGCGGCCCGTTTGCCGCCGAACCGGATGGTCCGGCGCAGCAGCATCGCCGTCTCCGGCGACAGTGCCCCGGCCCGTGCCGAGATGACGGCGAGCAGCCCCAGTTCCTCGGCCGATCGGGCGCTGGCGAGTTCCTCCTGCGGCTCCACACCGAGCCTGCGGACCAGCCAGTTGGCGGAGTTGTTCAGCCCCCGGATCAGCCACTTGAAGACGATGCTGAACGTACGCATCGGACCGGCCGTGGCCAGCGCCGCCGGCAGCGGCCGGGCCAGGGCGGCGTTCTTCGGCACCAGTTCGCCGAAGAGCATCGACAGGAGGGTGGCCAGCACCAGCGCCAGCAGCGGGGTGACCAGCCCGGTGGATGGCCCGATGACCGGTCGGAGCAGCGGACCGAAGAGCTTTGCCAACGCCGGCTCAGCGAGGTAACCGGTCAGCAGAGCGGTGATGGTGATGCCGAGTTGCGCGCCGGAAAGCTGGAAGGAGAGTTCCCGCAGCGCCTTGCGGACCGTACCGGCGCGGCGGTCACCGGCGGCGGCACGCTGGTCGATCTCCGGCCGGTCGACCGTCACGAGGGCGAATTCAGCCACCACGAAGAAGGCGTTGCCGGCGGTCAGCAGCACGAAGGCGACCAGCGGCAGGAGGGTGGTCAACAGTGCGCTCTCGATGATCGGCTCACCTCGGCGCCGATTGTTCCACGACTATGCGCGTCGGCACGAGTACCGATTCACCGTACGGATTTGTTTTGTCAACCGCCGATTCACCTGACCGACGGACGGTCAGCGCTGCGGCGGTCAGCGCGGCGGCTCAGCTGCCGAGGTAGCGGAGCACGGCCAGCACCCGCCGGCTGTAACCGGTGGTCTGTGACAACCCCAGCTTGTCGAAGATCGCGTTCACGTGTTTCTCCACCGCGCTCTGCGACACGTGCAGGTGGCCGGCGATGGTGGCGTTGGTCTGTCCCTGCGCCATCTGGTCGAGCACCGTGCGCTCCCGCTCGGTGAGCCGCCCCAACGAGTCGGTGTGGGACGTACGCGCCAGCAACTGCCGTACCACCTCCGGGTCGAAGGCGGTGCCGCCGGAGCCGACCCGGGACAGCGCGTCGAGGAACTCCCCCACCTCCACCACGCGGTCCTTCAACAGGTAACCCACCCCGTCGGTACGGCCACCGAGCAACTCGACCGCGTACCGCTTCTCCACGTACTGCGACAGGACCAGTACGCCGACGTCCGGCCAGCGGCGGCGGATCTCCAGCGCCCCGCGCAGCCCCTCGTCGGTGTGGGTGGGCGGCATCCGTACGTCCGCGACCACCACGTCCGGTGGCTCGGCCTCGACCGCCGCCACCAGCGCAACCGCGTCCCCGACCGCGGCCACCACCTCGTGCCCCTCGTCGACCAGGAGCCGGACCAGGCCCTCGCGCAGCAGGGTCGAATCCTCGGCCAGGATCACCCGCACGGGAACTCCGCGACGATCGTCGTCGGTCCGCCGACTGGGCTGTCGACCCGGAACGTCCCGTCCAACGCCGCCACCCGGCGGGCCAGCCCGGCAAGGCCGCTGCCGGCCGGATCCGCCCCGCCGATCCCGTCATCGTCGATCGCCACCACGACCGCATTCTGCCCCGGTGCGACGTCGACCACGACCCGGCCTGCCCGGGCGTGCTTCGCCGCGTTCGTCACCGCCTCCGAGACCACAAAGTAGGCGGCGGTCCGCACCCGGGCCGGTGGCTGCTCGACCAGGCGGTAATGGACGGTGACCGGCATCCCGGCCCGGTCGGCGACCCGGGCCAACGCCTCGTCCAGGCCGAGGTTGTCCAAGGCGGTCGGATAGACCCGCCAGGCGACCTCACGGAGGTCGTCCAGGGCCGACCTGGACTCCTCGTGGGCCTGGCGGAGCAGCTCGCCGGCACGTTCGGGGTCGGCGCTGCGCCGCGCCCGGCCGAGCAACATGCCGAGTGCGACCAGCCGTTGTTGCAGGCCGTCGTGCAGGTCCCGCTCGATCCGGCGGCGTTCGGCGTCGACCGCCTCGACGATCCCGGCCCTGCTCACCGCCAGCTCGCTGATCCGCCGCTCCAGCAACTCCCGGTCGCTCGGCCCGAAGAAGAGCCGCCCCAGCCGGCGGTCGAGCGCGGCCATCCCGAGCAGGCCCTGTGCGACCAGGAAGAGACCGATCAGGCCGAGGACGAGTTGCCCGGCGAAGAGCAGGGGACCGCTCTGACCGGCGACCCATTCGGCGAGCCAGACCAGCCCGGCCACCGCGCCGTACGCGAAGATCAGGAGTACGGCGCCACCGAGCAGGCCGACCGCCCAGCGCAGGCAGAGGTACTCCACCGCCCGCCGGCCGGTGTAGTCGGCGGAGTTGACGCTGTTGAGGAAAGCAGCCAACCGCCACCGCTCCACCTCGGCGAGATGCCGGGCACCGGCCTGGATCTCACGGATCGCCGAACGCCGAGCCCCCGGGTGCGGCCAGACCGGCACCAGGATCAGCCCGGACCAGAGCAGGTACGTCAGGTCCACCACCGCGGTCACCGTGCCGAGCAGGACCCCGACAACCAGCCGTACGGCCCGCCCGAGCAGACGTACGCCCACACCGGCCGCGCCGTGTGCCGTCCTGACCTGCTCCACGTCGACGACGCTACCGTTGCGGTCCACCACAGTCCGTACGCTGTGGCGCGCCCCAGCGCCGGGCCGGGGCGCGCTCCGGCCGGGTCAGCCTGCGGTGCCGGCCGGTTCCGGCTGCCCCTGCGTGGTCGGCTTGACCGAGCGGAGCAGGACCGTGGCGACGTCGATGACCTCGACCTGGTCGGCCACGCCCTTGCCGTTCACGCCATCGCTGATCATCGTGGTGCAGAACGGGCAGCCGACCGCGATGGTCTTCGCCCCGGTCGAGATCGCCTCTTCGACCCGCTCCACGTTGATCCGCTTACCGATCCGCTCCTCCATCCACATCCGGGCACCACCGGCGCCGCAGCAGAAGGAGCGCTCGCTGTTACGCGGCATCTCGGTCAGACCGTCGGCCGCCGCAGCACCGAGCACCTCGCGCGGCGGCGTGAAGACCCGGTTGTGCCGACCGAGGTAACACGGGTCGTGGTAGGTGATGCCGCCGTCGATCGGCGTGACCGGGGTGAGCTTGCCGGTGGCGACCAGATGCGCCAGCAGTTGGGTGTGGTGCACCACCTCGAACTGACCACCGAGTTCGCCGTACTCGTTGCCGAGGGTGTTGAAGCAGTGCGGGCAGCTCGCCACAATCTTGCGTTTGGCCGGTTCGCGGTCGCCGAACGCCTCGTTCAACGTTTCGACGTTCTGCTGGGCCAGCGTCTGGAAGACGAACTCGTTGCCGATCCGTCGGGCCGGGTCGCCGGTGCAGGTCTCGCCCTCACCCAGGATGGCGAAGTTGACCCCGGCCTCGTGCAGCAGTGTGGCGACCGCGCGGGTGGTCTTCTTGGCCCGGTCCTCGAACGCCCCGGCGCAGCCGACCCAGAACAGGTACTCGAAGTCCTCGGTCTCGCCGACCCGGGGCACCTCGAAGTCGAGCCCCTTGGTCCAGTCCTCCCGGGTGTTCGGCGGGGCACCCCACGGGTTGCCCTTGTTCTCCAGGTTGCGCAGCATCACGCCCGCCTCGGACGGGAAGCTCGACTCGATCAGCACCTGGTACCGGCGCATGTCGACGATGTGGTCCACGTGCTCGATGTCGACCGGGCACTGCTCGACGCAGGCGCCGCAGGTGGTGCAGGACCAGAGCACGTCCGGGTCGATCACCCCACCCTCCTCGGCGCCGCCGATCAGCGGGCGGTTCCCCTCGGCGAGCGAGAGCACGTCCAGGTGGGCGAGCTGCGCCTGGGTCGCCTTCTCCTCACCCGTCAGGTCCTTGCCCCCGCCGGCCAGCAGGTACGGCGCCTTCGCGTACGCGTGGTCGCGCAGGCTGAGGATGAGCAGCTTCGGCGAGAGCGGCTTGCCGGTGTTCCAGGCCGGGCACTGCGACTGGCACCGTCCGCACTCGGTGCAGGTGCTGAAGTCCAGCAGTCCCTTCCAGGTGAACTGCTCGACCTGAGCGACCCCGAACTGGTCGGACTCAGGATCCGCCTCCTCGAAGTCGAGGGGCTTGCCGGCGCTCATCATGGGCCGGAGCGCACCGAGCCCGGAACCGGTCCGGCCGGGGTCACGCTTGAAGTAGATGTTGAAGAACGCCGCGAACCGGTGCCAGGCCACGCCCATGGTCACGTTCAGCGCGATGACGATCACCCAGGTCATCGAGATGGCGATCTTCACCAGGGCGGTGACGCTGGTGCCGGCGGACCAGTCCGGTAGGACCGCGCCGACGGCGTGGCTGACCGGGGTCGCCCAGGCCGGGAACTCGAAGTGGTCGGTGGCGACCTTGAAGCCGCGGATGAGGAACCCGCAGATCAGGACCGCCAGCACCACGGCCTCGACGAAGTAGCCCTGCCACATGGTGGAGCCGGTGAAGCGCGAGCGGCGGTTCGGGTTGCCGGGACGGTTCGCCAACCGGATCCCGATCAGCACCAGGATGCCGGCCGTACCGAGCACCCCGATGATCTCGGTGGCCAGGCCGTACACCAGCCAGGACCCGATCACCGGCAGGCCGCCGGTCGGGCTCACCACCTCGAAGTACGCCTCCAGCACGAGCAGCGAGAGGACGATGAAGGCGATCATCACGAACCAGTGCGCGGCGCCGACCACGCTCCAGCGCAGCATCCGGGTGTGCCCGAGGGTCTCGGTCAACATCGTCCGGGTACGCAGGGCCGGGTTACCGGTACGGGTCGGATCGGGTTGCCCCGCCCGGATCACCGACACCATCCGCAGCACCGCGCGCACCGCGAGCACCACCGCGACGGCGGTGACGGCGGCGGCGACAGCCGTGGTGACGATCTGGACGCTGCCCATGCCCTGGCCTCCCGGTCTGCGACGTGTCAGGCGACTGGTCGACCGCGGGGGTGCGATCGCGCCTGCAGCCTACGCGCTATGTTACCCACTAGTAACGTCGGAATCTCCGTCGCCGGCTGCGCCGCGTACGGACACCCTAGGCCGCGCCGCTCGACGCGCCTTCCGCCGGTCAGACCCGGATACGCCAAAGCCGGCGCCCGCAGGACGGAGCCGGCGCCGGCAGACAGCGCTGGTCGACCCGAACGGGTCGACCAGCGCTGGACGACGTACGAGATCAGTGGCGGATCAGGCGGGTGATCAACGCCAACGGGAGAGCAGGGCCAACGAACCCACCATGCCTCCGAAGCCGATCGCGAGGTTCCAGTAACCCCAGGTGGCGACCGGGTACTCGGTCTCGGAAAGGTAGTAGACCACCAGCCACGCGATACCGAAGACGATCAGGCTGACCGCGGTGATCGGCAACCAGATCGGGCTAGGCTTGCGCGTCGCCGCCGTGCCCGAGGGGCGGACGTCGGTCGGTGGGGTGTACACCTTCTTCTTACGGACCTGCGACTTCGGCACGGCGCTCCTCCTGAGGGGGTGGCGATCCTCGTCCGGCCTGACAACCGGACGCAGGGGCGACGGTCCATGGCCAATAATGTTCGACAGCTAGCGTAGTCGCGATGACCCGATCAGGCCACGAACGGGGCCAACCGGTTGCACCCGGTGAGCGGATCCGGCTACCGAGTGGGACGCGAGGCCCACAGTGCGAGAGACCGACATGATCGGGAGGGCGGACTCGGTGGAGTACACAACGGGTGGAACCTCCTGGGGCAAGGTGCTCCGCCGGGCGGTTGTGGGCCTGCTGCCCCGCCGCTCCGGCCAGCGACGGCCGGGCTGGTCAGCCGCTGTGCCGTTGATCGCACTCGCCGCCGGTCTGCTCTTCACCACCTCGGCGACCACCGCGGCGGGCACCTCGCTGCGGGAGGACCGCCGCCCCGAGCTCACCCAGCTGATGAAGGACCGCCGCGACCAGGTTGTCGCCAGCGAGAAGCAGGCCGCCACCCTCCGGGCCCAGGTGGAGAAGCAGACCGAATCACTCGCCAGCTCCGACGCGCCGGTCGCCGCCCAACGCGACCGGGCCGCCGGCAACCGTCAGGCCGCCGGATTCACCGCGCTCGGCGGGCCGGGTCTCGTGGTCGAACTCAACGACGCTCCCCGACTCGGCGACGGCGGACGACCCGCCAACGCCAGCAACGACGATCTCGTGGTCCACCAGGGCGACGTGCAGGCGGTTGTCAACGCGCTCTGGGCCGGCGGCGCCGAGGCCATGTCCATCATGAATGTCCGCGTGCTCGCCACCAGCGCGGTACGCTGCGTAGGAAACACCCTGTTACTGCACGGGCGGGTATATTCCCCGCCTTTCAAGATCACCGCAATCGGTGACCCCGCCGCCTTGCAGCGGGCCCTCGCCGCCTCCGAGGGCGTCCAGTTGTTCAGGGACGCCGTGGACCACTTCCAACTCGGATACCAGGAGACAGTGGAGTCGAGCGTGACCGTGCCGGCCTTCGAGGGGTCAACCGGGCTACGTAGCGCCCAGGTGCCGGGGTGAGTTCCGTGAGTGGCGACCGGCACGATGATCGGAACGGACGACACCGCGCCCCGGACGCCAACGACCAGACCATGGTGATTCCACGAGTCACCGGGCCTGGGGCCGTCCCGTCGGCACCGGCGGCCCCGCCGACCGCCGCCCCGCCGACCACGCCCCGGGTCACACCCACCGCCGCGGCTCCCGCACCTCTGGCACCCTCCGCGTTCCCCGCACCCGCCACTGGGCCGACGCCCGCCGCGACCGCGCGACCCAGCGTCGAGTTCCTGATCAGTCCACCCAGCAGAAGCGGTCAGGCCACTCCCGGGTCAGCGCAGGCCAGTCCACCCAGCAACGGTCAGGCCACCCCCGGGTCAGCGCAGGCCAGTCCACCGACCAACGGTCGTGCCACCGCCGGGCCGGCTCAGCCCGACGCTGGGCCGGCGGCACGCCCCGGCGGCACGCGAGCCACCACGCCCTCGGCGCCAGCCTCCCCGAGCCCGTGGGCACCGCCCCGCCCTCCGACGCCCACCGTCGACCCCACGGCAGCGGCCCGGGCACGGGGACCGTGGCCCGGCACGGTCGCGCCGACCGGTTTCCCGCTGAACGGGCCGCCCCGGTCCGCGAAACCGACGGCCGACGTACCCGGCTTTCCGACCGCTGCGTCGGCGCCCGAACAGACGCAGTCCATCCCCACCGCCGCGGCGTCGCCGGAGCGGACCCAGCCCATCCCCGGTACGCCCGCGAACACCCCGGAACGGACCCAGCCCGGAGCTGGTACGACCGCAGGGGCCTCGGAACGTACCCAGCCCATCCCGGGCAGCGCCCCGGAGCCGACCGGGCCACGTCCATCCGTTCCCGGATACACCATGCAGGCGTCGGAACGTACCCAGCTCATCCCGAAGCTGACCAGCGCGCCCCCGGTGGCGACCGGGCCGACTGCGACGGGTTCGTCACCGGCGACGCCCAGCACACCGGATGGCACGGGCACCGCCACCACCGGAACTCAGACGAACGGAGCGGTACGCCCCCCGGCGGTCACGGCCCAGCCGGGGCAGCCGACGCACGCCGAGAACTCCACCATGCTCATCCCGGCGGTGCCGGTACACGATCCGTCGTCCACCGCACTGCTCCCGACCATGACGCCGAGGAAGACCCAGCCCTTCCAGCACGCCACGGCGATGCTGCCGACCGTACCCGGCGGAAGCCGGCCCGACCAGAGCCCGGCAGCGGGCGACGATCCGGCCGGCGGCGACCAGGCCGAGCCCGACGGTGAGGCTCGGCCACGTCGGGGCGAGCGGGTCGTCAAACTCCGTCCGGAACGCACCGGAGAGGGCTACAAGAGCGTCTACTCGGAGCTGACCCGGCCCACCATCGGATCGCGCATCCGCACCGGCCTCCGGTTCAGCGGCGAATTGATGATCACGTTTGGTTTGATCATCCTGCTCTTCGCCGGGTACGAAATCTGGGGCAAGTCGGTCATCGTCAACGCCCACCAGAGCACCCTGAGTCAGGAGCTCGAACGGGCCTGGGAGGACGAACCCGGCCCCGATCCGACCGTCGCCCCGACCGGCGGACCGAGCGCGCCACCCGGAGTCGCTCCACCGAAGGCACCGGCCGGCGGCAAGCCGATGGCATCGCTCTACATCCCCAAGCTCGACAAGAGCTGGGTGGTGGTGGAGGGCGTCACCCAGAAGGACATCCGGTACGCCCCCGGGCACTACCCGAAGACCGCCCTGCCCGGCCAGGTCGGGAACTTCTCGGTCGCCGGCCACCGCAACAAGGCCACCTTCTGGAGCCTGGACGAACTGCACGACGGTGACGTGATCGTGGTCGAGTCAAAGACCGACTGGTACGTCTACAAGGTGACCGACAACCTGATCGTCAAGCCCAGCCAGGTCGAGGTCGTCGCGGCGGTACCCGGCAAGCCCAAGGCCAAGCCGACCAAGGCGATGCTCACCCTGACCACGTGCAACCCGAAGTTCGACAACTACGAGCGGCTGATCATCCACGCCGAGCTGGCCCGTAAACAACCGAAGTCGGCCGGGCAGCCGGACGAACTGAAGGGCTGAGCCGTGTACGCGTGGATCTGGCGGCGGCTACCATTTGGCCTGGTCGGCAAGCTGATCGGCTCCGTCCTGCTCGTCTCGGCATCGGTGGCCCTGCTCTGGTACCTGGTCTTCCCCTGGGCCGAGCCACTGCTGCCCTTCGATGACGTGCAGGTCACCCAGGAAGACGGCGGTGGCGACCCGAGCGGCGTCGACTCCGGCGAGTCGGGTGACGACTCCAGCGTCGGCGGCGACCCGGCGACGGACGACCACTCGGTGCCGTACGACACCGAAGAGAACAACACCCCTCCTCCTAGCCCCGACAGGTAACCCGATGCGCGTCCTCGTGATCGACAACTACGACTCCTTCGTCTTCAACCTGGTCCAGTACCTGGGCCAGCTCGGCGTCGACTGCGAGGTACGCCGGAACGACGAGATCGAGTTGGCCGAGATCGGCCGGTTGGGCGTCGCCGGGGTGCTGCTCTCCCCGGGCCCGGGCGCACCGGAGCGAGCCGGCATCTGCCTCGACGTGATCCGTGAGTACGCCGGCCAGCTACCGATCTTCGGGGTCTGCCTGGGCCACCAGGCCATCGGTGTCGCCTTCGGGGCGACCGTCACCCGGGCACCGGAACTGCTGCACGGCAAGACGTCGCAGGTGCAGCACAAGTCGGTGGGGGTGCTCGCCGGCCTGCCCGACCCGTTCACCGCGACCCGCTACCACTCGCTGGCCGTACTGGCGGAGACGCTGCCCGACGAGATCGAGGTGACCGGCTGGACCGAATCCGGCGTGGTGATGGCGATGCGCCACCGCACCCTGCCGATCGAGGGCGTCCAGTTCCACCCCGAGTCGGTGCTGACCGAGGGCGGTCACCTGATGCTCGCCAACTGGCTCGCCTCCTGCGGTCACCCGGAGGCGTTGGAGCTGGCACCGGCGCTCGCCGCCGAGGTTGACGTACGCCGCCGCTCCGCCTTCGTCACCGTCTAGGTCCCGGTCGGCGCGCGACTCCCGCCAGCTGGCACCCGGCCCGCCGAGTGTGGGCGGGGCCGGGTTGCCGGTACGTCCTAGCGGATGCCGGTTTTGGTCGGCCGGGTGCTCGGGGTGGGGTTGCCGGGAGTGATCGGTTCGCCTCCGCCGCCGCCGGCTCCCGCCCCACCACTCGGTGTGGGGGTGCCGGTCGGGTTCGTCGGGTTCGTGCTTGGTTGTTCCTGACGGGCAACGGTGACGGTGAGAACGATCTGGGTGCCGGGCTTGCGCTTCTGGCCTTCGGCGATGCTCTGCCTCTCCACCCGGCCGGCATCCTGGGGCGCCACCTTCGAACCATTCACGACCTGCACGTTGAAGCCGAGGTTGTCGAGCGTGTCCGTGGCATCCTCCACGGAGTCGCCGACAACGTCCGGCACCTCCTTCAGGTTGCCGGTGGCGACCTTCACCTCGACCTCGGAGCCCTTCGGCACCTTGGCACCGGAGTTCGGGGTGACCTCGAGCACGGTGCCGGCAGCCTTGTCGCTCTCCACGTCCTTGCGCTTGGGGACCAGACCCGCTGCCGTGAGCTGATCCTTCACGTTGTCGTACGGGCTGTTGACCAGCGCGGGCGGCACGGTCACCGACTCGCGTCCACCGCAGAGCTGGAGGGTGACCAGGGTGTTCGGCGCCACCGGGGCGTCGGCCGCCGGCTGCTGGCTGGTGACCGTGTCCTTCTCGCAGGTGTCGTTGAAGACCGGCTCAGCAGTGACGGTCCGCAGCCCTTGCTGGCGGAGCGCGGCGGAGGCCGCCGCCTCCGACTGCCCGACCACGCCCTGCACCTTGACCGTCGTCGTCCCGGGGTCGTCCTGCTGGTTCAACAGCAGGCCGGCGACGAGTGCGATCACCGCGAGGACACCGAGCCCGCTGAGGGTGGCGAGCACCCAGGCGGAGGCGCGGCGCCGGCCGGGGTCGCCGACCCGTGCCGGTGCCGGACGCGAGCCACCCGCACCCGGGCGTACGACCCCGGCCGGCGGCAGGGCGGTGGTCTCGTCGTCGCGCATCACCGGGGTGGCCATCACCGGTCGGCCCGCCGCGGCCCGAAGCAGGTCGGCCCGCATCTCACCGGCGCTCTGGTAACGGTTGAGCGGGTTCTTGGAGAGCGCCTTGAGAATGATCGCGTCGATCGGGGGCGTGACCTCCCGATTGATGTCGCTCGGGGTCGGCGGATCCTCCCGGACGTGCTGGTACGCCACACTGACCGGGCTGTCACCCACGAACGGGGGGTGTCCGCAGAGCAGTTCGAAGATCACGCAGCCAGCCGCGTAGACGTCCGAGCGGGCGTCCACCGGCTCGCCCCGGGCCTGCTCCGGGGAGAGGTACTGGGCGGTGCCGATGACCGCACTGGTCTGGGTCATCGTGGTGGCGCCGCTGGCCAGGGCCCGGGCGATACCGAAGTCCATGACCTTGACCTGACCATTCAAGGTCAACATCACGTTGCCGGGCTTGATGTCCCGGTGAATGATCCCGTGCCGGTGGCTGAATTCCAGCGCGGCGCAGATGTCGGCGGAGATCTCCAGGGCGCGGCGGGGCATCAGCCGGCCCTCGGCCGCGAGCACCTCTTTGAGGGTGCGCCCGTTGACGAACTCCATGACGATGAACGGCAGTGTCTCGCCGGTTGGCGCGATCTCCTCGCCGGTGTCGTAGACGGCGACGATGGCCGGGTGGTTCAGGGATGCGGCGTTCTGCGCCTCGCGGCGGAACCGCATCTGGAAGGTCGCATCCCGGGCCAGGTCGGTACGAAGCATCTTGATCGCGACGTCCCGGCCGAGCCGGAGGTCGCGCCCTCGGTGCACCTCGGCCATGCCGCCGTAGCCGAGCAGCTCGCCGACCTGATACCTGCCACCCAGCAGGCGGGCCTGCGCAGTCATCGCGTCTGTCGTCCTTCGCTCATCTGGGTCATCCGGGCGCCATACACGTCCCGCTCTATCCGACGGTACGGCGCGTATTGCGAATCGTCGCGTTCGTTGACTCTCTGCAAGCTAGACGTCACTGTCCGCAGGCTGTTGTTGCTGGCGGAACCGTTCTTCGTCACCCAATAGGAAATCACGCCGGAACAGATCAGCACCACGAGCCCCAACACCACCGCCAAGGCCACCATCAACGACCGGTTGGCCGGCGACTGCTGGGGTCGAGCGACCGAGGCCGGCGCCATCGGCTGACCGTAACCGGTCGTCTGCGGCGGCCGGGGAGCCGGAACGGCGGCGGCGCCCCGGTGGTAACTCCCGGTTTGCGGCGGTGTGGCCGACGCGGCGACCGGTCGTGGCGGCACCGAGGCGGCCCCAGCGGGCGGATAGGGGGCGCCCACCCGGGTGCCCCCCGGGGTCGACAGGGGCGCACCGGGTGCACCCGAAATGGGCCCGCCAGCCGGCGAGGCCGGCTGGATCGAGGGCGGCACCGAACCGGGGTGGCCCGCCGGCCGACCCGGTTGCACGGGATTGGGGGGCATGGGATGCCCAGCGGCCCGGTTCGGCTGGGCGGGTGCCGGATGAGCCGGGGGGCGCATCGGTTGCGCCGGAGTGGCCGCCTGCCGCGCCACCGCCGCCAGGGTCGCGGCCGTCGGCCACCTGGCCGCCGGGTCCTTCGCCATCGACCGTTCGACAATCGCCCGTACGGCCGGCGGAATGTCCGCGGGCAGCGGTCGGGGCGCGTCCCGCACGTGCTGCATCGCGATGTCGAGCGGGTTCTCCCCCTCGAACGGGCGCCGTCCGGAAAGGCACTGGTAGGCCACCACACCGAGGGCGTAGACGTCCGAGGCGGGTGAGGCGGTTCCCCCGGTGGCCTGCTCGGGTGAAATGTACGAGGCGGTGCCGAGCACCGAGCCCGCTGCGGTGAGCTGTCCGACCATCGCCGACCGGGCGATACCGAAATCGGTGAGTACCAACGTGCCGTTCGGTCGGACCAGCAGGTTTCCCGGCTTGACGTCGCGGTGCACGATGCCCTTCTCGTGGGCCGCGTGCAGGGCGTCGGCGGCCTGCGCCATCAGTGCCATGGTCCGAGCCGGGGTGAGCCGGCCGACCCGCCCCAGGGTGGTCGAAAGCGCGTCGCCCTCGACGTACTCCATCACCAGGAAGGCGATCTGCTGGTCGCTGCCGTAGTCGTAGACGTCCACCACGCCGGGGTGGTTGATCGTCGCCATGGTCCGGGCCTCGCCCCGGAACCGTTCGGCGAATCCCGGCTCGTCGAGGAGCGCTGGCAGCAGGATCTTCACCGCGACGGTACGTCCGAGCACCTCGTCGGTGCCACGCCAGACGTCACCCATGCCGCCGCCGGCGATCCGCTCGTCGAGGCGGTAACGGTTACCCAGCAGGACCCCGGGGCTCAGCATGTTACTTGCCACCCCCGTCCTGGATGACCGCCTGCATGATCTGACCGGCGATCCGGGTGGCCTCCGCGCTGCCGCCACTGCCGGCGGCCTCCAGGAACACCGCCACCGCCGAGATCGGCTTGCCGTCCTTCATCACGAACCCGATGAACCAGCCGTGGTCCTGGGTGTTCGAGTCGACCTGGGCGGTGCCGGTCTTGCCGCCGACCTGGTAGCCCTTGATCTTGGCCGCCGTACCGGTGCCGTTCTGGACCACGTTGATCATCATGTCGCGCAGGGTGGCGGCCACCGGCTCGCTCACCGGCTGGCGCAGCTCACGCGGGTCGGCGGTGTAGTAGTCGGTGGTCCGGTCCGGCCCCAGCAACTGCTGCACCAGGTACGGCCGCATCTGGCTGCCGTTGTTCGCCACCGCAGCGGCGATCATGGCCCCTTCCAGCGGTGTCATCCGTACGTTGTTCTGCCCGATCGCCGACTGGGCCAGCGCCGCCGGGTCGTCCCCACCGTCGGGGTTCTTGATGTCGCCGGTCTCGCTGGTCGCCGTGGCGAGGCCGTTCTCGTCGAGCCGACCGACGGTGAGGTCCGCGTCCCCGAAACCGAACGCCCGCGCCTTCGCCTTGATCGTCTCGGCGCCGAGCTTGCCCGCGAGCTGCGCGAAGCCGGTGTTGCAGGACTCGGTGAGCGCGTCCTCGAGCGTCACCTCCGCCTCCGGGCAGATGCTCGCGGCGGCGTTGCGGATCGGAGTGCCCGAGGTCGGCGCGGTGTAGCTCGCCCCGGCCGGGATCTTGGTGTCCTTGGTGTAGCCGTTCTCCAACGCGGCGGCGGCGTCGATCACCTTGAAGGTCGAGCCCGGCGGGTAGGTCTCGGTGAGCGCACGGTTCAGCAGCGGCTCGTTCGGATCCTGAACGAGCTTGTCGTACGCCGCGGTCGCCGCATCGGTGTCGTGCGTGGTCAAGGTGTTGGGGTCGAAGCTGGGCATGGAGACCAGCGCCTGCACCGCCCCGGTGGTCGGGTTCAGCGCGATGGCCGCACCCCGGACCGCGCCGACCCTGTTCTTGGTCATCTCGTCGAAGGCGGTCTGCTGGGCCCGACGGGAGAGGGTCAGCAGCACGTTTCCGCCGGCGGTCTGGTCACCGGTGAAGAGGTCCCGGACCCGGTCCCCGAAGAGCTGGTCGCTGGTGCCGGCGAGGAAGTCGTTCTCGCTCCGCTCGATACCGGTCGGCCCGATGTTGACCGGCTGGTAGCCGAGCACGTGCGCGTACATCGGCCCGTCGACGTACGAGCGCAGGAACTTCAACCGGCCCGAGGTCTCCTTGCTGCTGGCCAGGGCCGTACCGCCGGCCTCGATGTTGCCCCGCTTGCGGTCGTACTGGGCGACCTGGACCCGACCGTTGTAGTCGCTGGTGCGGTATTCGTCGGCCTTGTAGCCCTGGACCCAGTTGAGATTCACGAAGAGCAGGCCGAACAGGACCATGACGACCACGCCGACCTTGCGCAGGGGTGCGTTCACGGGCGAATCACCTCCGTCTGCGCGCCGTGCAACTGGGCCGGGGGCGTCCCGGAGCCGCCCGCAGCGCGGGCGGGTGAGGAGCCGTCCACCGGCCGTCGGGCCGCGTCGGAGATCCGTAGCAGCATCGCCACCAGCAGCCAGTTCGCCATCAGTGACGAACCACCGGCGGAGAGGAACGGCGTCGTCTGTCCGGTCAGCGGAATGAGCTTGCTGATGCCGCCGACGATCACGAAGACCTGCAGTCCGAGGGTGAACGCGAGGCCACCGGCGAGCAGCTTGCCGAACGAGTCGCGTACGGCCAGCGCGGCGCGTAGCCCCCGCTCGACGATCAGCAGGTAGATGACGAGCAGCGCGGAGAGCCCGAAGAGGCCGATCTCCTCACCCATGCCGGCGAAGATGAAGTCGTTGTGCACCTCGGGCACCAGGGTCGGCTGGCCGGCGCCCGGCCCGGCGCCGAAGAGACCTCCGGTGCCGAGTCCGAGTAGCCCCTGGACGAGTTGATAGCCGTCATTGAGCGGGTCGTCGAACGGGTGCAACCAGATCTCGGCCCGCAGGTAGAAGTTGGCGAACGGGCCGCCGACCGTGCTGCCCAGGAAGTACGCCAGGAAGGCACCGCCAAAGAAGAGCAGCAGACCGATGATCAACCAGCTGACCCGTTCGGTGGCGATATAGAGCGTCACCACGAACATGCCGAAGTAGAGCAGCGAGGTGCCGAGGTCCTTCTCGAAGACGAGGACCATGAGGCTGACCAGCCAGACCCCGATCACCGGCCCGAGGTCCCGGCCGCGTGGGAAGTCGACGCCGAGGAAGCGGCGGCTCGCCAGCGACAGCACCTCCCGCTTCCGAACCAGGTAGTAGGCGAAGAAGACCAGCAGGGCCAACTTGGCGAACTCACCCGGCTGGATCGAGAACCCGCCAATCATGATCCAGAGCTTGGCGCCGTTGATCTCCGACATGCTGCGCGGCAGGACCGCTGGAATCATCACCAGCACGATTCCGGCGAGGCCGAGCGTGTACGCGTACCGCGAGATGGCTCGGTGGTCCCGGAGCAGGACCAGCAGTCCGGCGGCGAGAATCACCGCGGCCAGGGTCCAGGCCAACTGGCGGCCACCGGTGCCCGCGAAGATCGGGAAGTCGGCCCGTTCCTCCGGTTTGGCGTCGCCGAGGTCGAGCCGGCGGAGGAAGCCCACACCCAGCCCGTTGATCAGTGCCACCGCCGGCACCAGCACCGGGTCCGCGTACGGCGCCAGGTAACGGATCACCAGGTGCAGGCCGAGGAAGACCACGGTGAGGGCCGCGGTCGGCACCCAGAAGTCCAACGTCACCGTGTCGAGCAGGTTCGCCTCGACGGTGGCCGCGTAGCCCAATACCAGTGCCATCGCCAACAGCAGCAGCGACAGTTCGGCGTTGCGCCGGGACGTGGCGTCCCGGACACGCGGCATCTCACCCGTGACTGCGGGCGCTGGTGGCGGTCCGACTGGGGCAGTCACGATGAGTCCCTCGGATCGTTGGATCTCACGGTCACTCGGGCGACCGGCATCCCGCCGGGTCGGGGGTGGCCGGCGGAAGGGTGTCGGACGGCAGCACGTCGGGGCTGCCGCTGTCGGCCGTCGCGGTCGCCGTCACCTCGGGTTGCCCCGAACTCACCGTGACCCCGGTCGCCGACGGGGTCGGCGATCCGGAGAGCTGGGGAGTCGGGGAGCCGGATGGCGACGGCGGGGTGCTCGGGCTCGGCGAGCCCTCGGTCGACGGTGTCGGGCTCGGCGGGCAGGTCGGCTTGAGGTTCGGGTTGCCCGGCTCGTCGACGGTCAACTCGGAGAGCAGACGCTCGGCGTCCGGCTCGTTCTTCGCCACTATCCCCTGCTTGACCTGCTCCTGCGCCGCGTTGGTCAGGTCGTTGAGTTCGGCCCGACTGGTCGAGTGCACGCTGGAAAGGTTGAGTCCGGCAATCTGGCCGGGCACGCCCCGGAACACGGCCAACTGGCCGGTCTCGGTGGCACCCACGTAGAACTGCCGCTGGCTGTAGGTCCAACCGCCCCAGAGGCCGGCACCGAGGATGGCGGCGAGAGCGATCAACTGCACCGCCGTACGCACCGGCCGACGGCGGGGCCGTTCCTGGTCGTCGTCGGCGTCCGCAGAGGATCCGGCCGGTTCCGGGCTGGCCGGACGCGGCGGCGTCAGCGCGGAGGCCCGCGCGGCCGGGGTGGAGTCGTCCGCCGAGGTGGCCATGCCACGGTCCCGGGCGGCGGCGCCACCGACGATCGGTGCGGCCTCGAGAATGTCCTGGTCGGTCGCGTCGGCGATGACCACCGTGATGTTGTCCGGTCCACCGCCGCGGAGCGCGAGCTGAACCAGCCGCTCGACACACTGCTGCGGGTCGGTGTACTCACGCAGGGTCTGGCCGATGGTCTCGGCACTCACCACGCCGGAGAGACCGTCACTGCAGATCAGGTAGCGGTCACCGGGGAGCACCTGCCGGACGGAGTACTCCGGATCGATGTCGCGTCCGTCGAGCGCCCGGGTGAGCAGCGACCGTTGAGGGTGGCTGCTCGCCTCCTCCAGCGTGATCCGACCCTCGTCGACGAGCATCTGGACGTACGTGTCGTCCTTGGTGATCTGGGCGAACTCCCCCTCGCGCAGCAGGTACGCGCGCGAGTCACCGATGTGCACCATGCCGATCTTGCTGCCGGAGAAAAGCGTGGCAGTCAGGGTGGTGCCCATACCCTCCAGGTGTGGGTTGGCGTCCACCGTGTCGCGCAGTTGTTGGTTGGCGGTGTCGACGGCAGAACGCAACGCGTCGACCAGGGCGTCCCCAGGGACATCCTCGTCGAGCGGCGCCATCGCACCGATGACAATGTTGCTGGCGACGTCACCGGCGGCCATGCCGCCCATGCCGTCCGCCACGGCGAGTAGCCGCGGACCGGCGTAGACGGAATCCTGGTTTCCGTCTCGGATCAGACCGCGGTCGCTGTGGGCCGCATAGCGCAGGGTCAGAGTCATGGCCGTAACTCGAGAGAAGTGCGGCCGATCCGGATCGGCACGCCGAGGGGGACGGGGGTTGGTCCGGTGACCTTAGCGCGATCGAGGTATGTGCCGTTAGTCGAGCCGAGATCCTCGACGAACCACTGACCGGAACGGGGCACCAGCCGGGCGTGTCGGGCCGAGGCATAGTCGTCGGTAATCACCAGGGTGGAGTCCTCCGCACGACCAATGGTGATCTGTCCTTCACCGAGAGTGATTCGAGTGCCGGCAAGTTGGCCGGCGGTGACCACGAGCTGATGTGCCGCCCGGCCGCGCTTCACCTTCGCCGGCTTGCCCTGGGAGGTCACCGCGCCGACCCCGCGCGGGGCGGCGACCAGACGACTGGACCGGGCGCCCGCGAAGAGATCCCGACGGATGACCCCCACCACGGTGAAGACGAAGATCCAGAGCAGGACGATGAACCCGAACCGGGCGACGGTGATGACGAAGGGCGCCAAGTTTTTAGCCGTCCACTCGGAACGTCAGGGTGGTCGTCCCGAGCTGCACCATGTCACCAGGGTTGAGTGCCACCGCCGAAACGCGCTGGCCGTTGACCATCGTCCCGTTCGTCGACCCCAGGTCGGTGAGAACAACCTGAGCGCCGTCGAAGTCGAGCCGGGCGTGTCGCCGGGAGATTCCGACATCGGGCAGCCGCAGGTTCGCCTGGTCGCCGCGACCGATCACGGTCGAACCCATCTGCAACGGGTAGCTGCGGCCATCGCCGGAGACGAGCCGCACGTTACGGCCGCCACCGCCGTGTCCGGGCGGCGGGCCGTAGCCACCGCCCTGCTGGTCGTACGGCGAGTAGCCACCAGGGGCAGGCTGGTCGTAGCCCTGCTGCTGGACCGGGGCGACGTCGCCCCCGGTGTAGACCTCGGCGGTGACCCGGAACATGCCCGTGTCCAGGCCGTCGCCGCGCTCGATCTCGACGATGACGTCGCCGTAGACCGTCCACGCCTGCTCACCGATGAACTCGGCCTGCGACTGCGCCAGCTCCTGGGCCAGGGCAGCGGCGTACGGCGCGAGCCGACTGTGGTCGTAAGGCGAGAGATCGATCACGTAGCGGTTAGGCACAAGAGTGCGCCCACCAGCCAGGATCGCCTTGTGCGCCTCTGCCTCCCGCTGCATCGCGTTGAGGATCTCCACAGGGTGGACGACCCCCTTGAACACCTTTGCGAAGGCCCCTTCTACCAGGCCTTCCAGACGCTTCTCGAAGCGTTGCAGCACGCTCACCGGCTCCTCCTCGGGTCCCGAGGACATGATGGTATCCGGCCGCCGCACGCGCAGCTCGCACGCCGCTCGGCCGTCCGCTGCCGACCCATACCTGAGGGCCGGAGTCCTCGTGCTAGTGTTCCATGCGCCGCAAGCGGTAACGCCAACGGTCGCAGTACGAACAGCGTAATATGTCCCGGCGTCGGTCGAAGACCTGGCTGGGATAACCTGAAGTTGGTAGGGCCCACGCACGACGGTGGGGGCAGTGCTAATCTGCCTCGGCGTCGCGTAAGGGGAAGTGGCGGAATGGCAGACGCGCACGGTTCAGGTCCGTGTGCCCGAAAGGGCGTGGGGGTTCAACTCCCCCCTTCCCCACCAACACGAAGGGCCCCGCGTTCACGCGGGGCCCTTCGTCCGTCTCTGGGCGCGAATGCCCGAACCTTGCGGGCACCGCGTTATGCTCCGATGGTTTCCGGCTGCCGAAGATTCTGGAGTGTCGTGTGAGTGTCGCGCTGGTGACCGGATCAGGCGGTCTGATCGGCTCCGAGGCGGTCCGGCACTTCGCCGGTCTCGGCCTCGACGTGGTGGGCATCGACAACGACATGCGTCGTCAGTTCTTCGGTGCCGAGGCCTCCACCGCATGGAATGTGCTCCGCCTCACCAGCGAGCTCGGCGGGTCGTACACGCACAAGGACGCGGACATCCGCGACCGGGACGCGCTGGCGGAGATCTTCCGGCGCTACGGCCGCGAGATCTCGGTGGTGATCCACACCGCCGCACAGCCGTCGCACGACTGGGCGGTGCGGGACCCGTTCACGGACTTCGACGTGAACGCCGGCGGCACGTTGAACGTGTTGCAGAACGTCCGCGAGCACTGCCCCGAGGCGGCCTTCATCCACTGCTCGACCAACAAGGTCTACGGCGACCGGCCGAACAGCCTGCCGTTGATCGAGCAGGAGACCCGCTGGGAGATCGACCCGGGGCATCCGTACGCGAACGGCATCAAGGAGGACATGTCGATCGACGCCACCCTGCACTCCGTCTTCGGCGCCTCCAAGGTCGCCGCAGACGTGATGGTGCAGGAGTACGGCCGCTACTTCGACATGCGTACCGCCTGCTTCCGTGGAGGCACGCTGACCGGCCCGGCCCACTCGGCGACCGAGCTGCACGGCTTCCTGGCGTACGTGATGCGCTGCAACATGGAGCGCCGGACGTACAAGATCTTCGGCTACAAGGGCAAGATGGTGCGTGACGCGATCCACAGTCACGACGTGGTCAACGCGTTCGAGGCGTTCTACCGCAACCCGCGCTCGGCCGCGGTCTACAACCTCGGTGGCGGGCGGCACTCGAACTGCTCGCACCTGGAGGCGTTCGCGGTCGCCGAGCAGATCTCCGGGCAGGAGATGATTACCGAATACCGCGAGGCGAACCGGATCGGTGACCACCAGTGGTGGATCGGTTCCAACGCGTCATTCCAGGCCGACTACCCGGACTGGAAGCAGATCTACGACGTGCCGATGATCCTGCGCGAGATCTACGAGGCCAACGTGGACAAGTGGATACCGCAGTCATGAGCGCACCGGATCAGGCCGCACCATGAAGCCGCAAACCGCGCTGACCAGTCAGTTCAATCACGGGGATCACGGCGCCGCCAGGCGCAGCGAGGAACCGCGATGATCTCCGAGGGTAAGCGCAATGTGCTGGGCGTTCTGGTGAACGTCGTCGACTACGACGCCGCCGCCGCGGAGGTGATCTCCGCCGCCCGGGAACGTCGGCCGTTCGCGCTCACCGCGCTGGCCGTACACGGTGTGATGACCGGCGTACTGGATCCGCCGCACAACGCCCGGCTCAACTCGTTCGACCTGGTCACCCCGGACGGTCAGCCGGTGCGCTGGGCGCTCAACCTGCTGCACGGGGCCAACCTGACCGACCGGGTCTACGGCCCGACGCTCACGCTGCGCGTGCTGGCCCGCGCCGCGGACGAGGGTCTGCCGGTCTACCTGTACGGCTCGACCGAGGAGACCCTGGCCCGCCTGGTGCCGGCCCTGGAGCGGCGCTTCCCAGCGCTGAAGTTCGCCGGGGTGGAGGCATCCAAGTTCCGCCCGGTGCAGCCGGGTGAGGAGAACGAGATCGCCGACCGGATCCGCAGTTCCGGGGCCCGGCTGGTGCTGGTCGGGCTCGGCTGCCCCCGGCAGGAGGTCTTCGCGTACGCGATGCGCCCGCTGCTGGACATGCCGCTGCTGGCCGTCGGCGCCGCCTTCGACTACCACGCCGGCCTGCTACGCAAACCGCCGGCGTGGATGCAGCGGGCCGGGTTGGAGTGGCTCTGGCGGCTCGGCCTGGAGCCGAGACGCCTCTGGCAGCGCTACCTGGTGCTGAACCCGGCGTACGCGACCCGGGTGGCGGCGCAGTGGACGAAGCTCTGGAAGGCGACGCCACCGCCGCCGGCGGTCGACCCGCCGTCGAGCTTCTCGGTCTGACCGCGAGCCGCTCCGATCTGAACGCCCCCGAGTTCCTGGACCGCCCCGCCCGTACCCCGGGCCGGGGCGGTCTGCCGTTGCGGGGACCCGGACCGGTCGGGGCCTATCCGATGGGCAAGCGCTTTCCTATGCTGATCTGATGATGAGGAGCGACGACGAGCTGACCCCGGCCCGGCTGATCCCGAAGATCGACCGGCTCTGGGCGCTATCCGCCGAGAAGATCGATTCGATCGAACAGACCTCTCCACCGGGCTCGCCCTCGCCGGTGTTCACCGTCGACGGCCGGTACACCGCCCGGGGATGGACCGAATGGACCCAGGGCTTCCAGTACGGCTCCGCGCTGCTCCAGTACGACGCCACCGGCGAACACCGGTTCCTCGACGTCGGCCGGGACCAGACCGTGTCCGTGATGGCCAGCCACGTCAGCCACATCGGTGTGCACGACCACGGCTTCAACAACGTCAGCACGTACGGCAACCTGTGGCGGCTGATGAACGAGGGGCGCATCCCCGAGGACCGGGGCGAGCGGCACTTCTACGAACTCGCCCTGAAGCTCACCGGCGCGGTCCAGGCGGCCCGGTGGCGGGAGACCGCCGACGGCACCGGCTACATCTACTCCTTCAACGGGCCGCAGTCGCTCTTCGTCGACACCATCCGCTCCTGCCGGGCACTCAGCCTGTCGCACCTGCTCGGACACGTGCTGATGGGCGAGCGGGACGAACGGATCTCGCTACTCGGACGGGTGGTCGAACACGCGACCAACACCGCCAGGTGGAACGTCTTCTACGGGGAAGGCCGGGACGGCTACGACATCCCCGGCCGCACCGCGCATGAGTCGATCTTCAACGTGAACGACGGCAGCTACCGGTGCCCGAGCACCCAGCAGGGCTACTCCCCCTTCAGCACCTGGACCCGGGGGCTGGCCTGGGCCATGCTCGGCTTCCCGGAGCAGTTGGAGTTCCTCGCCACCCTGCCGGACGAGGCGTTCGAACCGTACGGCGGCCGGGTCGGAGTCGAGGCGCCGCTGCTCCGCGCCGCCATCGCCACCTGCGACTTCTACCTAACCCACACACCGGTCGACGGGGTGCCGTACTGGGACACCGGCGCCCCCGGGCTGAGTCGGCTCGGCGACTACCTGGAACACCCGGCCGACCCGTACAACGCGCACGAGCCGGTGGACTCGTCGGCGGCGGCGATCGGGGCGCAGGGTCTGCTCCGACTCGGCCGCTACCTCACCTCGATCGACCGGACCGCGGAGGGACGGCGCTACTGGCAGGCCGGACTGACCGTCTGTGACACCCTCTTCGACGAGCCCTACCTGAGCACCGACAGCCGGCACCAGGGCCTGATCCTGCACTCGGTCTACCACCGGCCGAACGGCTGGGACCACGTGCCCGCCGGGCAGCGGGTGCCGAACGGCGAGTCCAGCATGTGGGGCGACTACCACGCCCGGGAACTCGCCCTCTACGTCCAGCGTGTGGCCCGCGACGAGCCCTACTACACCTTCTTCGGGCCGAACGCGGTCGCCGTACCGACGATCTCCACGCCGGCCGCCGCGATGGTGGCCCGGTGAACGGCCGGCCGGTCGCGGTCGTCACCGGCGGATCCCGGGGCATCGGGCGCGGCATCGTGCTCTCGCTCGCCGGCGCCGGGTACGACGTGGTCGTCAACTACGCCAGCAACGCGGACGCCGCCCGGGAGGTCGGCAAGGAGGTCGAGGCGCGGGGCGGACGGGCCCACCTGGTCCGGGCCGACGTCTCGCAGCGCACCGACCGGCGGGAGCTGATCGACCAGACGGTCGCGACTTTCGGCCGGCTCGACCTGCTGGTCAGCAACGCCGGGGTCGCCCCGACCGTGCGGGCCGACCTGCTGGAGGCCGAGGAGGAGTCCTTCGACCGGTTGATCGAGATCAACCTCAAGGGGCCGTACTTCCTGGTCCAGCTCGCCGCCCGGACGATGATCGAACAACAGGCGGCCGGGATCGTCAGCAACCCGAAGATCGTGATCGTGTCGTCGATCAGCGCGTACACGGCCAGCGTGAACCGGGGCGACTACTGCGTCAGCAAGGCGGGGCTGGCGATGACCGCACAGCTCTACGCGACCCGGCTGGCCGAGCACGGGATCAACGTGTACGAGATCCGGCCCGGAATCATCGAGACCGACATGACCGGCGGGGTGAAGGACCGGTACGACGACCTCATCTTCAACCAGGGGCTGACCCCGATCCGCCGCTGGGGACAGCCGGAGGACGTCGGTCGTGCGGTGGTCGCGGTCGCCACCGACCTGCTGCCGTTCAGCACCGGGCAGATCATCGACGTCGACGGAGGCTTCCACCTGCGCACGCTCTGACCGGGGCCGGCCCGGGTCACCCCTACTGGACGAACTTCGGGGGCGACCCGGGGCGCGGCCCTGATTCCCCCGGCGCCGGGTCGGGCAATGCTGGATTCATGGATATCGACCTGGCTGTCCTGGTCGCGGTGGCTGTCGTCTGGCTGGCCGCCGGACTTGTCGCGGACGGACTGCCGCAACTGGACAGTCCCCGGGCGCTGCGCAGACGTACCACCTGGTTGCTGGCCCTGACCGGAACCGGCCTCGGGACGCTGGCCGCCCTCGGCCTGACCGCGCTGGTCGCGGCGGACCCGACCGTGGCCGACCGGGCACCGCTCGCCCTGCTCCTGCCCGCGGTCCCGGCCACCGCGGTGGCGCTGCTGACCGTACGCCGGCTCCGACGCCTACGGGCCGGTGCGGGCGCGTTCGCCGCCGCGCCGGACGCCCCGCTCCCACCCGCGCTCCGAGCCGGCGCGGCGCACCCGATGATCGCGCTGCCGCTCCAGGTCGCCGGTCTGGTGACCCTGCCGGCGCTGGTCGCCGCCACCTCGCTCGTCCCGGTGGCCGCGTTGACCGGGTTCGCGCTCACCGTGGGCCTCGCCGCGGTGAGCATCATCGGCGTACGACACGCCCTGCGTCACAATCGGCTGTCCGAGAGTTCGATAACGGTACGGCCGAGCGCGCGGGGAACCTCAGCGCGGGCGGCCAGCGTCCTGCACGTATAGCAGCTCGAGAATCGCACGTGCGGCTTCGAACCACCGGTCCAGCCATTCCTGCCGAGGCATCGAACCCTTCGACGGCAATTCGAGCAGCAGCCCCCGCAACAATGGGTGATCGACCAATGACTCGGCCGGCGGTTCGGCCCAGTCGGGCGGCGGGTACACCGGCTCGCTGAGCCCGCCCAGGTCGAGCGACGGCAGTTTCGGCGGGCGCTCCGACTGACTGGCCGGACCGAGGTCGGGCACCCCGCTGTCATGGGAGCCGAGGTCCTGCCCGGGGGGCCCGTCGTCGGCCAGCACACCGTCCCTGCGGGCGCCACGGTACTTCGTGCCGAGCCGCTCCGGCTTGGCCGTGCCATTGCCCAGGTTCTCCGAACCGATCGTCATCCGTCTCGCCTGCCTCGCTCCGTCGCGAACCCGCGCGTCGGGTTGGCCCAGCCGGTGCCGTGCCGCCTGGTACAACGACGCGGGCCTGCCCTGGCGACGGCGCGCATCCGATCAGTAGTCCGGCACACCCCCGTTGACCTGCGACGGAACGCGAAACCGGCGCGACCGGGGGTCGGGCCGGCCGGTACGGACGCCATGCCCCGGACATGGTGAGCGCGGGCACCCATCGGGTGTCCGCGCTCAGAAATGGCCCGCGTCGTGCGCTCAACTAGTCCAGGTCGAACTCGCCGTCCTTGGCGCCGCCGACGAAGGCGTCCCACTCGTCCGGCGTGAAGATCAAGGCTGGCCCGGCCGTGTTCTTCGAGTCACGAACAGCGATCGCGCCACTCACGAAGGCCACCTCGACGCAGTTGTCACAGTTGGGCCCGCTGCGCGAGCTCTTGTACCAGGCTGCGTCGGTGAGGTCTACGCGAAACCCCTTTGTCTCCACTTCCACAATGGCTCCTCTGCCAATCTTGCAATCAGAGCTACCGAATCCTCCGGGCGAATCGCCGCAGCTCGAATGTGGTCGAAAATAAAGGCGTACTTCTGTAGCTCCTCGACCTTTTCCAGGAAGAGCCCACCCGTGGCGTTTTCGGCGTACACCACCGGCGGATCACCCGGTTCCGGAAAGTCGAGAATCGTGAAGGTGCCGTCCATGCCGGCATGCGCACCGACGTCGAACGGCAAGATCTGGATCGTTACATTCGGCTGATCGGCCGCTTCCACCAGCCGCTTCAGTTGGTCGCGCATGACCTCGTCGCCGCCGACCGGCCGACTTACCACCGTCTCATCGAGCACCACCCACACGTCGATCGGATCGTCTTGGCTCAGTAACGACTGACGACCCAACCGGACACGGACACGCTGCTCGACTTCGTCCGTGGTGATGTCCGGCCGCGCCGACCGGATCATCGCCTTGGCGTACTCCTCGGTCTGGAGCAGACCCGGCACGACCTGCTGCTCGTACGCCCGAATCGAACCGGCGGCCGCCTCGAAACCGACGTATGCGCTGGTCAGCACGGTGCTGTACGAGGCCCACCAGCCCTTCTGCCGCGCCTCTCGGGCGATCTGCAGCAGGTCTTCGCTCTCCGCGCCGACGATGCCGTAGATGCTGATCATGTCGCGTACGTCACGAACCGTGGCGGTGGTATGACCTGTCTCAATACGTGAGATCTTGGACTGCGAGCATTCCAGCCGCTCGGCGACCACCTCGATGGTCACCCCGGCCGCGTCCCGGAGCCGACGCAACTCGGCTCCCAGACGACGGCGACGGATGGTCGGGCTCCGGCGCTCAGACACCGGGTCACCTCCGGTCGATCGCGCAAAAATTCGGCCCACCGCGGTGCGCGACCATCGGGCGGTGGGCGATCGAGTTCGCGGCAAGATTTACCCACGTGTCAGCCGGCCGCGGCGGCGGAGACCGCCCCAGTCTGCCGCGTCCACACGCGACACTTCAAGCTTCCGCGGCACCCAACGCGCAAGAGCCATGCTGCAACTTGCATTGATCACGCTCTTCGTGCACTCTGTGCGTATGGCTCGGGTTACTCAGCGTTTCGATCTAGTAGCACTGCGGACCGCCTGTCGCTCCGCAGTGGACCGGAGCGGCCTCCTCGCCGAAACCCCGACCGGACACGACCCGGGGTAATTGCCCCGCCGCTGTACGCCGTACGGCTACGGCGGCTGGCGCGGTCCCGGAGTCGACGGGCGTTGGTCGGGGCCGGCGTGAACGCGCCGAAAGGCCCCTACCACCGGCCCCGGCCAGCGCCCCCGACCTGCCGCTACGGGCGGCCGGATCCCGCGTACGTCCACCCACGGACCACGTGGTCAAGCCCACCAGCTCAACAGTCCAACCATGGTCAGCTCGGACAGGAGTCGATGTGCTTCCTCCCCGCTCAGGTGACGTCCTCCAAGTGACCCGCGCGGCGAGCGTGCAGTTCGCCCAGCCGATCCTCTTCCGGGTGATCCGGGCGCATGACTGGCCCACCTACGACGGCTGGATCTGGCTCGACGGATACGAGCTCAACGCCGCCATGGACGCGGTCGCCCGACGATCGATCTTCGTACAACTCGACGGGCTGCGGGCGGTCCGGCTGACAGCGCCAGCGCAGCGACACCTCAACGCGGGCCCTCGGACGATGACCGGCGGACGCAACTCGTCGCCCGTCCGGGTGCGGGTCGGCTGACGACGGGACATCCCGCCGTTCCGGCGCCGGCACCAGGTCAACCACCATAAACTCGGGGCTGACGGCAGGCTCCGGGAAGCGATGGGCGTACCAGCGACCCACTCGTCACGAGCCCTGAACCGCAGGGGTGGCCATGGCCACGAGGTCCCGCGCTCGACACCACCTGACGATACGGTTCACGCGCGTCGTCACCGTCTCGGCCTTACTCGTCGGCGGGGCGGCAGGATGCGCAACCGAACCCCACCGGTCCGTTGACCCGGCCGCCGCGCTGAGCACACCGCCCGGGCACACTCCCGGTCCTGGGGACGCGTGGCCCTCGTACCCGGTGCCGGGCCAACTCCCGACGCCGTCGGCCGACGGCTGGTCCCTGCCGGCGCCGCCCACGGTCGGACCCACCACCCGATCGCACCCGTCCCAGATTGCGACAGCGCCGTGGTCGGCCCGGCCCACCGCCGAGGCGACCACGCCCTTGGGCGGTGCGGGCGGAGCTGGTGGTCTGGTCGTCGGCCCTCGACCGGACGCCACCACCACCGGTCGGGCGGAAAACCAGCTACCGGCGGGCTACCAACGATCACTGGTCTATTCAGGGCTGTTCGGACTGGTCATCGCGATGGTCGGAATCACCATGATCGGGCGGCGTCGGCGGCTCTGGTGAGCCCTGATCCGCGCCCGCCGGGCGCGTGCCCGGCGACCGGGTCGGCGACAGCGGAACGCCGAAGCGTCGGCTGGCCACCGACCGGAGGGCTCGACGGCCCGGAACTCAGCCGGTCGGTGTCGGATCAGGTGTCGCCGGTGCACCGGCGGTAGCCGTGGGCGTCGGTGGCGCACCGGGCGTCGGGGTTGGTTCGGCGACCGTCAACGTGACCTGCGATCCGACCGCGATCGGCGTACTCGGGCGCGGATCGGAAGCGATCACCGTACCGGGCACCCGGGTCGACGCACGGAACTCGACCCGGGACGTCAGCCCCGCCTGATCGAGTAGCTCCTGGGCCGCTTCCTGGCTCAGCCCGATCACCGGCGGCACCTCGACGACACTGGCGGAGGTCGCGGAAGGGGTGGGCGCGGACGTGGTCGGCGCGGCCGAGGTCGGCGCAACGGTAGCGCTCCGGCTGGGCGACGGCGATGGCGACGGCGACGGGCTGACCGGAGCGGGTCCCGTGCCACCAGGATTGGCCTGCGCGATCAGCCAGATGCCGAATGCCAACACCCCCAGCAGAACCAGCCCGATCAGTCCGATCAGGATCGGCATCCACCAGCGTCGGTTGGGCCCCCCGTCATCGCCGGCCCACTCCGTCGACGGAGGTCCCCCAGCACCGGGCCGCACCGGCGGTGGCACCCCCGCCCGCCCCGACCACGGCGCACCACCCGACGAGGGGCCGCCAGCGTCCCGAGCTGCGGGGAGTGCCGCCGTCTGATCCAACCGACCGGCCGGGGACCGGGGCAGCTTCGCGGTCGCGTCCGGCCCCTCGTGGGGCTGCGGCAACTTCGCGGTCACGTCGGGCCCGGACGGCGGCAGTGCCATGGTCTGGTCACTCGCGGAGCCGGACAGGTTGCCCGGCAGGGCCATCGTGGCATCAGGCGACGAACCAGCCGTACGATCCGGCAACGGCATCGTCTCGTCAGAAGACGAACCAGCCGCACGATCCGGCAACGCGATCGTCTCGTCAGAAGACGAACCAGCCGCACGATCCGGCAACGCGATCGTCTCGTCAGCCCCGTGACGATCCGGCAGCGCGATGGTCTCGTCGCCCGACCCGCGTCCCGGCAGCGCCACTGTGTCGTCACCGGCGGAGACCGCTGGAGTCGCGGGCGGCAGGACCATGGTCTCGTCGATTGCTTCCGGCTTCTCGGCGGCGGTATCGGCCGCGGTGCCGGGGTCGGGCGCCGCTTGCGGCTCTGCACGCGGTTCAGACTCATCGGCCTGCTCGCGCTCGGTGCCGGTCGAAGGTTGCTCGACCGGGCTGGCACCGGACGGAGCCTCTACCGGCTCCGCCGACTTCTCGTCGGGCGCCGAAGGCTCGCCCTCTGCCCCGCCCAGGTCCTCAACCGGCTCCTCCACCTGACCGTCCGGAGACGGAGACGGCTTGGCCGGGGTCGGCTCAGGAACATCCCGTGGCTGATCACGGTCGTCCGCCATGGTGAGTCCTCTCCCCGACATCTGCGCCGGTCCAATTTATCTGGCCTGTTGGTCAGGGGCGGCCACGCCACGGAAAGCGGGCGGCGGGCTACGCGGCGGGCGTGGGTTGATTGGGCACGTTGCCGCAGTAGATCACGACCTTCTCGTTCCATCGGAGCTGTGCGCCAGGTCGTGGTTCCTGCCGTACCACCAAGCCGCTCTTCCCGCTGGGGTAAACCGGCTCGAATCCCGCGTCAACCAGCCGCGCCTTCGCCTCGTTGCAGCTCAACGCGGTCACCTCGGGTACGTCGGTGAGTGGGGCGGCGCCGGCCACGAACACCTTGACCGTGGTTCCCTTGCGTACGTTCGCGCCCGCTGGCGGGTCGGTACGCAGGACTGCCGGGTTTTCACCGTCCTTACCGAAGATCAGCTGCCACCCGAGTTCCCGGTCACGCAGGTCCTGCCGCACCCGCTCGAAGCCCTGCCCGGTGAGGTCCGGCAGCTCGAACTGGCCGGCCGGTACGGACGCCGTGGTCTTGCCGGCGGACGGGGTCGACGTGCTGGGCCGGGGTTTCGACGTCTTCGATGGCGACGGCTCGGCGGTGACGGCGGTGGCGGTGGCGGAAGGGCCGCCGGCCTGGTTCAGCGGCTCGGCACTGTCGTTCTTCGCGAGCGCCCATCCGCCGATCGCGCCGATGGTGGCGAGCACGACGGTCGCCACCGCCGCACCGGCGACCACCGCACCGCGGTTGGGTCGGTCCGACTGCTCGACCGACGATGGCTGCCAGCTCGCATTCCCGTCCGACATGTCGACCACTGCCTCACCATCCGGGCACCGAACTGCCCGCCGACAATCAACACCTGACCGATCGAGTGTGCTGGCTGGTGACAACCACGGTCCAATCGGGCGTCGCAGCACACCCTCGGTAGGGGTGCCAGCACACCTGACCGCCGTGACTCGCCCTGCCGGCGGGTGAACGCTACGCTGCCCCGCATGGCCGTACGAGGCTGGGGAGGATCGGTCGCCATCGCGATCGGCGTAGCTGCCGGCGCTGGTGCCGCGCAACTTGGGCTCGGTTACGGGCTCGGCATTATCGCCTGGCTGCCGTCGGCCAGCGGGACGAGTGAGGCTTCCTGGGTCGCGAGCCTCGCGTGGGCCGCCTGGATCGCCGCCACCTCGACCGTTGCCGGTGCCATCGCCGCCCAGCGGATCGGTGCTCCCGAATCCGTGGGGCCGACCGGTCGGGGCGCGGCGACGTCGTCCAGTCAGGCGCTCACCGGTGGACTCTGGCGGGTGGCACTGGCACTGGCCAGCGCGGTCGGCGGCTTGGTGACGGTCGCGCTGGTCGCCGTACCGGCGCGGGCCGCGACCCGGGCCGACAGCGTCTCGCCGCAGAGCATTGCCGCCGGGTACGCGGTCATCGGGGTGATGCTCGGCCTGGTGGTGGCGATTTGGTCGCTCTCGTCACCGGCCGTCGCCAGCAACGTCATCACCACCTCCGGTTGGTTGTGGTTGCTCGCGATCATCGCGGTCGTCGACGGGGTCCTCTCCGGACGAGGGCTGGCCAGTGCGCAGCTCGGCGTCTGGCAGATCACCTCGGACAGCGAGCGGTTCTGGTTCCGCGACTACTTCTACTGGCCCGGGGCGGCCCTCTCGCTCGGTTCGGCCCTGGTGATCGGGGCGCTTGCCGCCCGTTCGACCGCACGGCTGCCCGAGCGCCGGGTCGGCGCGGTGGTGTCCGGCGTCGCGGGACCGTTGCTGGTCGCGGCGGCCTATTTCCTGGCCGCGCCCCGGCTGGTCGGGATCCGCGCCGAGCAGGTCTCGGCGCACCTGGCCGCGCCGTACGCGGTGATCGCCGGTCTCGCCGGTTCGGCCCTGGTCGCCGCGCTGGCGCAGCGCGGGTCGTTGCGCCGGGCGGAACGGGCGGATCCGACTGCGGCCGTCAAGGCGGAGCAGGAGGAATCTGGCCGGGTGCCGCAACAGCGGACGGCTGCTCCGGACGACCGGGCCAGCGAACCGGACGTGAGCGCGACCCGGTCGTACGACAGCGAGCCGACCTCGCCGACCGATGCCCTCGGGGCACCGGCGTGGGACAAGCCGTCGGCGCCGGCCGCGCACCAGCCGGATGGCGCAGACCAGCCGGACCCGGAGCAGCTCAGCGACCCGGACCAGTCCGACGGTCCGGCAGCACCGGCGAAGACCCGGCCGACCCGCTCACGCCGCGCCCGCTGACCGCACCAGTCACCAGTCATCAGTCACCAGCCATCAGTCACCAGTCGAACGCTTACTCGATCGGCCAGGTGTGCACGGGCTCGTTGGTCCGTTGCAGTTCCCCGTACCGCTGCAACATCCGGTGCAACGCGGCTGGCCGTGCCAGGCCGAGATTGTGCTCGGCGGCCCGTACCGTCCGCGCCTGCCAGACCGCGCCGTTGCGGCGGAGCCGACAGCGCTGCTCGATGACGCCGAGTAGCCGGTCGCGTTCCGACGGCGCGACCCCGAACCGGTCCAGTCCGACCGCCGCCTTGGGCAGCAGCACGTCCAGCACAAGGTCGGTCACCCGGACCTCGCCGAGTCGGGGCCAGTAGACGGTGGCGTCGATTCCTCGTCGGGCGGCAGAGTGGAAGTTCTCCTCCGCCGCGCTGAAGGTGAGCTGGCTCCAGATCGGCCAGTCGGCCTCGGCCAGTTCGCGGGCCAGACCGAAGTAGAAGGCGGCGTTGGCCAACATGTCGACCACGGTCGGCCCGGCCGGGAGCACCCTGTTCTCCACCCGCAGGTGCGGACGGCCGTTCATGATGTCGTACACCGGCCGGTTCCAGCGGTAGACGGTGCCGTTGTGCAACCGCAGCTCACTGAGGCGTGGCACCCCGCCCCGGTGCAGCACCTCGGCCGGGTCCTCGTCCTCGCAGATCGGGAGCAGCGGGGGAAAGTACCGGACGTTCTCCTCGAAGAGGTCGAAGATCGAGGTGATCCACCGTTCGCCGAACCAGACCCGTGGTCGTACGCCCTGGGCTTTGAGTTCGTCCGGCCGGGTGTCGGTCGCCTGCTCGAAGACGGCAACCCTGGTCTCCGCCCAGAGGTGCCGTTCGTAGAGGTACGGCGAGTTGGCGCCGATGGCGACCTGGATGCCGGCGATGGCCTGGGATGCGTTCCAGTAACTGGCGAAATTGTCCGGGGCGACCTGCAGGTGGAGCTGGATGCTGGTGCAGGCGGCTTCGGGCGCGATCGAATCGGTCTGCGTGTGCAGGCGTTCGACGCCCCGGATGTCCATCTCGATGTCCTCGCCCCGGGCGGCGACGATCTGGTCGTTCAGCACCCGGTACCGCTCGTTCAACGAGATGTTGTCCACGACCAGGTGCCGTGCGGTGAGGGTGGGCAGGATGCCGATCAGGATCACCGAGGCGTCGGCCTTGACCGCGCGGTCCTCGACCCGACCCAGGCTGGCACCGAGGTCCCGTTCGTAGTCGGCGAAACCGGTCCCCTCGATCAGGCGGGGGCGGGCGTTGAGTTCGAGGTTGAACTGTCCCAGTTCGGTCTGGAACATCGGGTCACCGAGGTTCGCCAGGATCTCCTCGTTGCGCATGGCCGGCTCGGCCTCGGCGTCGACCAGGTTCAGCTCGATCTCCAGGCCGGTCATCGGCCGTTCGGCGTCGAAGCCGAAGTCGTCCAGCATCAGCGCGAAGACGTCGAGGCAGCGACGTACCTTCTGGCGGTAGCGGATGCGGTCCGCCCTGGTGAATGCGATCTGTCCGACCTCAGTGCCCATGTGCCCTCCCCGGCGAAAAGCGCTGTCGGCGCAGCCCGGAGGAGTCGAAGCCCGGATTCTTACCGCGACCGAACTATTACCGTACGAGTAAGGACCGTATCGGGCCAGGACGGCAGCAGGGCCAGCCGGGAGTGGGCGGCCAGAGACGCTGCGTCAACCATTGCACAGAGTTCGCGTACCGCCGGCAGCCGCCGACAAAGGCTCCGCCCCGGGACCGGGGGGCGGTCGCCGGGGCGGAGGTACGGTTCGGCACGTGCGCCGCGGCGCCGTCCGTTGTGGAGCGTGGATCAGGCCTCGCGGACGGCCTCGCCCTCGATCTCGATCTTGACCTTCTTGCCGACCAGGACGCCACCGGCCTCCAGGCCCACGTTCCAGGTCAGGCCCCAGTCCTCGCGGTCGATCTCGGTGGTGGCGGTGAAACCGAAGATCTCCTGGCCGTACGGGCTGGTGCCGACACCGTGGAACTCGACGTGCAGGTCGACCGGGTTGGTGACCCCGCGGATGGTCAGGTCACCGGCGAGTACGAACTCGTCGCCGCTGTGCGACTTCACCCCGGTGCTGCGGAACTCCAGGGTCGGGTGCTTCTCCACCTCGAAGAAGTCACCGCTGTTCAGGTGGGCGTCACGGTCGGCCTGGCCGGTGGTGATGCTGGCGGCCTGGATGGTGGCGGTCACCGACGACTGCAGCGGGTCCTCCGCGACGGTGATGGTGGCGGTCGCCTCGGTGAACTCACCGCGCACCTTGCTCACCATCATGTGCCGGGCCACGAACCCGACCCGCTTGTGCGCCTGGTCGAGCTGGTAGGTGCCGGCGGCCGGGATGGTGAGGCCGCCCCACGCGCGGGTGGCCGAGTTCGTGCTGGTCATGATCGTGACCCTTTCAGCGGGGATGATTGAGTACGTCAACGACTGACTGAGCAACTATAGACTGAGCAATATTCCCGCTGTCAAGCATTGCTAGGATGTAACGGTGACAGCGACCGACGAGCTAGCCGACGACCCCAGGATCACGGCGCTGGGGCTGCTCATGGAGGTGCATGCCGGGCTCAGTGCCCGGTTCGCCGCCCAGTTCGACGAGCACGGGTTGTCGACGGTCGAGTTCGAGGTGTTGATGCGCCTGACCCGTTCTCCGGAGCAGCGGCTGCGGATGAGCGATCTCGCCGCCCAGACGTCACTTTCCACGAGCGGGGTGACCCGCGTGGTCGACCGGATGGAGCGAGGTGGGCTGCTCCGCCGTCACTCCTGTCCCTCCGACCGGCGCAGCCTGTACGCGGTGGTGACCGAGGCGGGCGTGACCCGACTCGACGAGACCCTGCCGGGGCACCTTGAGCTGATCGAGCGGTGGTTCACCTCGCGACTCGAACCGGAAGCGCTGCGGATCCTGCTCAGCTCGCTACGGATCGTCAGGGACGCGGTCAACCCGGACGCCACCGCCGGAGGCAGCGGCGTGGGTGACGCCTCCGTCAGCCCCTGATCCCGCCCCCTTGGGCGCCCTGCCCCGCACCACTGGCGATGGTCAGGTCGAGTGTCCGTTCGCCGGATCGCGCGACCGGCAGAAAAACCGGCAGAAGTCATTCGCGTACTGAGGTGTTTACCCCCTATTTCTGGACAAACACCTCAGCCAGTCGTACTAGTGTCCATCGAACGGGGGCTCCGGGGGGAGTGGCGCGAGCGGGAGTACGTGAGGGGCTGTCGGGGGGCAGTCCCGCTCGCGCCACACCGGAGCCTCCTCCACCGAGGCGAGCGTCACCCGCTCCCGGGGCAACAGCGTGACCGCCCCCTCCCGGCAGACCCGGTCCACCCGGGCCAGCGACATCTTCCGCAGGACCGGGTCGTCGGTGGTGGCGATCAACCCCACCAGCGCCTCCGCCGCACCACGCAGGTCACGGCCCCCGGCGTACGCACTCGCCGCCGCCGCGTACCACTCGACCGCCCACTCCCGGTCGGACCGCTGCACCGCCAGGATCGCCTCGATCAGCGCACAGGTCCCGTCGTCACTGCCGCCGCCACGTCCACCGGCCAGGGGCCGCCCCAGGTCCAGCAGGTCGCCATCCGGTCGGGCTTCCGGCGGAGCGGCCACCGCGACCGCCGCGACCGCGCTGGCCCGCAACTCCGCCAGCACCGCCGCCGCCTCGACCAGCCTGCCCTCCTGTGCCAGAGCCAGTCCGACCGTACCGAGCACCTGCCGGCGGTGCGCGGGATCGCCGAACTCGGTCAACGCGGCGAGCACCCGCCGTCCCTGGTTCACCGCGTCGGCGTACCGGCCGTCGAGCCGGGCCACCTCGGCGAGGTTCGCCCGCGCCAACGCCCGCAACCGATCGTCCCCACACTCCGCACCGAGCAGATCCATCGCGGCCAGCCGTCGACGGGCGGCCGGCAGGTTCGCCCCCCGGATCTCGTGCCAGGTCAGGTAGTGCTGGGCCACCGCCATGTCCCGCGCCCGTCGGTGACGACCGGCCAGGATCAGCATCATCTCGCCCAGCCGCCGCGCCTCGCCGTACCCGCCGGCCGCCGTCCACAACCCACAGAGCACTCCGAGCGCGGCTAGTTCACCACCGACGTCGCGGTTGTCCTGGAACCAGTCCAGCGCCGCCCGCGCGGCAGCGAGTTCCTGCGGGCCGGCACCGTGCGCGGCGGCGAGCTGTGCCACTCCGACCCGAGCCCAGGCCCGCACCGCCGGGTCGGCCTGCAGGGTACGAGGATCGTCCAGCAGCCGGCGCAGCCACTGCCGCCCGGCGACGTCCCGTCCGCGAAACCGCCACCAGCGGGCCAGACTCGCGGCCAGACGCAATGCGGTGTGCGGATCGTCGGTGGCCGCATGGGCCAGTGCCGCCCAGAGGTCACTGGAGATCTCGTCCAGGCGCCGTACCGCCACCGCGAGGTTCGGCCCGCTCAGCTCGGGCACGGCACGGGCGGCCAGGCCGGCGAAGACCTGGGCGTGCCGCCGCCGGATCCCCGTCTGCTCGCCCTCGGCCGCTGCCGCCTCGGCGGCGAAGTCACGCACCACGTCCACCAGGCGGAACCGGAACGGGCCGCGCCCACGGGAGCTGAGCAGGCCGAGCGCGAGCAGCCGGTCGAGCAACGGCACCGGGTCGCCGGGCAACTGCCGCCCGGACCTGTCGCACTCGCCGGTCAGCATCGCCTCGGCCAGCTCGACCGACCAACGGTTCCGAAAGGCGGAGAGCCGGCGCAGGGCGGCCCGGTCGTCCGGGTCGAGCAACCGGTACGAGGCCGCCACCGCGTCCCGCAGCGTCACCGCGACCGCCTCGTGCACCGCAGCCGGTCGGGCGAGGTCGAGCACCCGGTCCCCGTACCGCTCCAGGATCCCGTTCAGGTCCAGGATGCCGCCGCGCGCCGCCGCGAGTTCGAGCGCGAGCGGCAGGCCGCCGAGGCGGCGGACCAGGGTCAACAGCGCCCCCGTCTCCTCCGGCTGCGGCGGCTCACGGCGGACCTGGCGCAGCCGGGCCAGGAACAGCTCCACAGCCGGGTAGTGCTCGATCTCGGCCAGTTCGGCCGGAGCGTCCGGAGGTGGCACCTCCAGGGGCGCGACCGGCCAGACCCGTTCGTCGGAGAGCCCCACCGGGTGACGACCGGTGGCCAGCACCCGCAACGTCGGTGACCCGGCGGTCAGCCGGTGCAGTGCCTCAGCGACCGCGCTCGGCGCCCGCTCCACCGCGTCGACCAGTAACAGCGACGGCGCACCGGCCAGCCGGGCGGTGAGATCCTGGGCCCGTCCCACCCCGAACACGGTGGCCACCGCCGAGAGCACGTCGCCCTCGGTGGAGAGGTCGGTGACCACGATGCCGGCCACCCCGCCCGGATGTTCCTCGGTGACCCGGTCGGCGACAGCGAGAGCCAGCGCCGTCTTGCCCACCCCGGCGAGTCCCACCAGGCTCACCACCGCCGGCGCCGCCCCGGTGCCGCCGGTGAGAAGTGCGGCCAGTTCCGGCACCTCGACGTCCCGGCCGACCAGTGCCCCCGGCGCCGGCAGGCCGAGTCCGGTCGCTGCCCGGCCGTTCGAGGATCCCGGTGGCATACCGGAGACCACCGCCCGTGGCCCCGCCGCCGGTACGACAGCCGTACCCGGCCCGGACTCCGGAGCAGCCGCTCCCTGGCCCCGGGCCGAGGCGATGAACTCGGCGCGCTCGGCGCCGACCAGTCCCAGCGCGGTGGCGAGCAGCTCGACGGTCGTCCTTTGTGGACGCTGTGCGTGGCCGCGCTCCAGGTCCCGGACCGTACGCACCCCGACGCACGCGCGCACGGCAAGGTCGGCCTGGGTCAAACCGACCGCCCGGCGCCGGGCGCGCAGCAGGTCGGGGAACGGGGCCGAGCCCCGCTCAGACCCATGATCCGGAGCCATGGGCTGGAAGAGTACGCACAGCACCGGTCGGTGGGCAGCCATCCGTCAGGGTGCCGACGGGGAATGCACCGGATACCCGACAGTTACCGCCACAGATGTCGTGACACTGTCAGTTTCGAGTCAGGAACAGGTCAGCCTCGGCCGGCGCCACCTCGGCCGGCCGCACCGACCACCGCTCGTGCAGCCGGCGCAGCGGTCCCGGCGCCCACCAGTTCCACTCGCCGAGCAGGCTCATCATCGCCGGCAGCAGCAGTCCGCGTACCAGGGTCACGTCCAGGATCACCGCGACCGCGAGCCCGAACCCGATCTCCTTGACCGCCGTCAGGTCGCCGAGCAGGAACCCGAGGAAGACGATCACGATGCAGACCGCGGCGGCGGTCACCACCGGCCCGGTACGGCTGATCCCCGTCAGCACCGCGCGCCGACCGGCACTCGCCCGACCCGCCGCCGTCCGCTGTGCCGGGAACCGCCCCCACTCCTCCCGGATCCGGGCGAGCAGGAAGACCTCGTAGTCCATCGAGAGCCCGTACACGAAGACAAAGAGCAGGATCGGGGTGGTCAGGTCGATCGCACCCCACGATTCCACCCCGAGCAGGGTGGCGCCCCACCCCCACTGGAAGACCACCACCAGGACGCCGAGCGTGGCGAGCAGGGTCAACGCGTTCATCAGCAGCGCCTTGACCGGGATGACCACCGACCCGGTGAGCCCGAACAACAGCACCATCGTGACCAGCAGCAGCACCAGTACCGCCAGCGGCAACCGCCGCGCCACCGACTCCTGGTAGTCGACCAGTTCGGCGGCGGCGCCACCGACCAGCAGCGGAATCGTCGAGTCGAGATCGCGTACCGCCCGGACCAGTTCGCGTGACTCGGGCCCGCCGGTCACCCCCTCCGGCGTCACGTCGATCACCAGCGCGTTGCCCGGCACGTCCGGGCGCGGCTGCATCTGGATCACGTTCGGCAGCCGGTTCAGTTCGTTCATCAGGTCACGTACCTCGGCCGTGGCCGGGTCGGCGCTGGCCACCACAACCACCGGTTGCGCCCGCCCCGCCTCGAAATCACGCAACAGCACGTCGTGCACCTGCCGTGCCTCCATGCCGGCCGGCAACGACCGCGCGTCGGAGTTGGCCAGGTTGGCATCGAGCAGAAACGGGAGAGCGAGCAGGAGCAGCGCGGCGGAGACGGTCGCCGCCACCGGTCCGGGCCGGGACTGGGCGTACGCGGCCAGTCGGGCGAGCAGCCCACCGGCGACCGGCTCCGCAGGCGTACGGCCGGCGCTCGGCGTACCCGGATGCGACGTGGAACGACCACGGCGGACCAGACCGCCGACGGCGCCCACCACGCGGGTGATCCGGTTCCGCTCGCCGAGGGTCGGAATCCGCCGATGGGCCACCGCGATCAGCGCCGGTACGGCCGTGAGCCCGGCCAGCGTGGCGACCACCACGACCAACGCCCCGCCCAGCGCCATCGACGCGAGCAGCGGCTCCGCGAAGACATACAGTCCGGTCATCGCCGACGCCACCGCCAGCCCCGAGATCAGCACCGCGCGACCGGCGGTGGCCAGGGTACGGGCGAGCAGGTCCGCCGGCTCGGCGGACGGGTCGACGGCCCGCTCCTCCCGGAACCGGAACAGCAGCAGCAGCGCGTAGTCCACGGTCAGACCGATGCCGAGCAGGGTGACCACGTTGACGGTGAACTCGCCGACCTCGGTCACCGAGGCGAGTCCGAGCAGCCCGAGCAGGGTCACCGCCACTGCCGCGAGCGCCGCCAGCAGCGGGATCGCACCGGCCAGCACGCCACCGACGATCACCACCAGCGCGGCCAGGAGTACGACCAGCGCGATCGACTCACCCACCGCCGCGTCCCGGATCGCCTGTTCGGCGAAGGCGCGCTCGGCCAGCTGCTCGCCACCGACCAGCACCTGCGGCGCGTCGATCCGGTGCAGAAGCTCGGCCACCCGGTCCTCGACCCGCTCCCGCTCGGCGTCCGGCTGCCCGTCGACCAACTCCACCCGGACCATCGTGCTGCGGTTGTCCGCGCCGATCCGGCCCCCCGGCGTGTTGTAGAGATCTTCGACGTCGGCGACCCCGGGCAGGGCACGGAGCTCCGCGGAGATCTTCGTGACGCTCTCCACCAGCGGCGGGTCGTACGGGTCCCGGTCCCGGACCACCGCCACCACCAGCGGCCCCTCGGGCAGCAACTGGTCGATCCGGGCCTGGGCGCGCTGCGACTCGACCTCGGGTCGCAGGTTGTCGGTACTGGACAGCCGGTCGAAGACCGATCCGCCGAGGGTGGCGCCGGCGATCACGAGGATGAGCCACGCGCCCAGCACGGGCCAGCGCCCGCGCCACATCGAGCGCCCGAGTGCAGCGAGCATGACCGAGACCTCCCAGGCGGCGGCCGTACAGCCGCTTTGCGCATGTGTCCCGTCGATGCAAGCACCCGCCGGATCACCGCGCCAGCCCGCAACCGGTCAGTCCGAACGTCCGATTCGCGCATCCTGCCCGGTCACCCGGTCGGGATGCGCGAATCGGAGCGCTGTCAGCGGCAGGGCGGAATCACAGGCCGAGGTCGCGGGCAATGATCATGCGCTGCACCTCGGAGGTCCCCTCACCGATCTCCAGGATCTTCGAGTCACGCCAGAACCGGGCCACCGGGAACTCGTTCATGAAGCCGTAGCCGCCGTGGATCTGGGTCGCCTCGCGAGCGTTGTCCACCGCGCTCTCGCTGGCGTACAGCTTGGCGATCGCGGCCTGGCGCTTGAAGTCCTCGCCGGCCAGCATCCGCGCGGCGGCGTCGTAGTACGCCAGTCGGGCCATGTGCGCGCGCAGCTCCATGTCGGCGATCTTGAACTGGATCGCCTGGTTCTTCGCGATCGGCTGGCCGAACGCGTGCCGCTCCTTGGCGTACCGGATGGACTCGTCGACACAGCCCTGGGCCAGCCCCACCGCCAGCGCGGCGATCGCGATCCGACCCTCGTCGAGGATCTGGAGGAACTGGGCGAAGCCGCGACCACGCGCACCGAGCAGGTTCGCCGCCGGCACCCGGCAGTCGTCGAAGGTCAGCTCATGGGTGTCCGAGGCGCACCAGCCCACCTTGGAGTAACCGGGGGCCACCGTGAAACCGGGCGTCCCGGACGGGACGATGATGGTGGAGAGCTCCTTCGAACCGTCCTCCTTCGTCCCCGTCACCGCGGTCACCGTCACCAGCGCGGTGATGTCGGTCCCCGAGTTCGTGATGAACGCCTTCGACCCGTTGATCACCCACTCGTCGCCGTCCAGTACCGCTCGGGTCTGGGTGCCGCCAGCGTCCGATCCGGTGCCCGGCTCGGTCAGACCGAACCCGGCCAGCGCCTCACCGGTGAGCAGCTTCGGCAGCCACTCCGCCTTCTGCGCCTCGGTACCGAACCGGAAGATCGGCATCGCGCCGAGCGAGATCGCCGCCTCCAGGGTGATCGCCACACTGGAGTCGACCCGGGCCAACTCCTCCAGGGTGAGGCAGAGCGCGAAGTAGTCGCCACCCATGCCGCCCCGCTCCTCCGGGAAGGGGAGCCCGAACAGCCCCATCTTGCCCATCTCCCGGATCACCTCGTACGGGAAGGTGTGCCGTTCGTAGTGCTCGCCAATGACCGGCGCGATCACCTCCCGGGCGAACTCCCGGACGGTCTGGCGGAGCGCCTCCTGCTCCTCGGTGAGCCGGAAGTCCATCGGTTCCTCCTCGTAGGCGGTACTGCGTGGATGACGGATGCCGTCGGCTTTGCTTATGGCTGCCGACCGGCGCGACTGTGCCGTTCGACCGGGCTGAGTGGTATGGATCAGACCGGGCTGAGCGGTGGTTCAGACCGGGGTGACGCCGTGCCTGCGTCGGGAGAAGTGCCGTTCCTTGCCCTTCGCCGCCGCGTACCGACGGACCAGTTCGGTCCGTAGCTCATGCGGCTCAACGATCGCGTCGATGACCAGTTCGCTGGCGAGCCGGACAATGTCGATGTCGCGCTCGTACTCGGCCCGTTTCGCGGCGACGAAGGCGGCCCGCTCGTCGGCGTCGACGATCGCGGCGATCTTGTTCGCGTAGACCGCGTTCACCGCCGCCTCGGCGCCCATCACCGCGATCTTCGCGGTGGGCAGCGCGATCGTCGCGTCCGGCTCGAAGCCGGGGCCGGCCATCGCGTAGAGGCCGGCGCCGTACGCCTTGCGCACCACCACACAGATCTTGGGTACGGTCGCCTCGGAGATCGCCGTGATCATCTTCGCGCCGTGCCGGATGATGCCCTGCTTCTCGACCGCGGTGCCGACCATGAAACCGGGGACGTCGGACAGGAAGAGCAGCGGCACGTTGAACGCGTCGCAGAGCTGGACGAACCGGGTCGCCTTGTCCGCCGAGTCGACGAAGAGCACCCCGCCCTTGAACATCGAGTTGTTCGCGACGACGCCGACCACCTCGCCGTTCAGCCGACCGAAGCCGATGGTCAGCTCCTTGGCCCAGAGCGCCTGGATCTCCAGGAACGAGTCGGCGTCGAGCAGCCCCTTGACGTACCGCCGCATGTCGAACGCCTGCCGCTCGCTCGCCGGCACCAGCGCGGCCAGGTCCACCGTGGCCGGTGCGTCCACCGCCGCTACGGCCGGCGGCGCCTGCGTCCAGTTCGCCGGCAGGTAGGACAGGTAGTCGCGCACCACCTTGAGCGCGTCCGCCTCCGTCTTGCAGAGGAAGTGCCCCACGCCGGACTCGGCGCAGTGCACCCGGGCCCCGCCCATCTCCTCCAGTGTGGTCTTCTCGCCGGTCACCATCTCAACCATGCGGTCCGAGCCGAGGTACATGCTGGCGTTGCCCTCGACCATCGCGACCACATCACAGAAGGCCGGGATGTACGCCCCGCCGGCCGCACTCGGCCCGAAGAGCGCGCAGACCTGCGGGATCGAACCGGAGGCGCGCACCTGATTCCAGAAGATCTTGCCGGCACCGCGCCGCCCGGGGAAGAGGTCCACCTGGTCGGTGATCCTGGCCCCGGCCGAGTCGACCAGGTAGACCATCGGCATTCCGGCCGCGTACGCCCGCTCGATGATCCGAATGATCTTCTCGACCGTACGCGCACCCCAACTGCCGGCCTTGACCGTCGAGTCGTTCGCCATCAGGCAGACCGGCCGACCGTCGATGGTCGCCTGACCGGTGACCACCCCGTCGGCGGGCAACCCGTCGGCGAGCGCGTTCGCGTACGTCCCGTCCTCTACGAAGGAGCCCTCGTCGACCAGGAGCGCGACCCGTTCCCGGGCGAAGAGCTTGCCCTTGGCCGCGTTGGCGGCGTGGTACTTCTCCGCACCGCCGGCCCGGACCCGCTTGCGTAGCTGCTCCAGTGCCTCACTGTCGAGCGTCACGCCGACTCCTCACCGCGCCAACCGGCCATGCGGTCCGAGGCCCGGCCTCTCGACCGGTACCCGAATCCGCTGAACGATCGTTAGGCTAGCGCATCGAGTCGGGCCGCCGCGACCACGAACACCTGATCAACCCGCCCATCCGCCAGCGGCGTCGGGCCAGGGCACCGGCACCGGCACCGGCACCGGTCAGGCCAACCGGGTACGCGGACCCGCGCGCAACACCCCCGACGGCAACTGCCGCCCGACCAGCTTCTCGGCCAACTCCGCCACCTCGACCAACGCGTCCAGGTCGATCCCGGTGTCGATGCCCATGTCGTGCAGCATGTGCACCACCTCCTCGGTGGCCACGTTCCCGCTCGCCCCCGGCGCGTACGGGCAGCCGCCGAGACCACCGATGCTCGCGTCGAACTCGGTGATCCCCAGCTCCAACGCCGTCAACAGGTTCGCCAACGCGGTGCCGCGCGTGTTGTGGAAATGCAGTAACACCGGAATCTCCGGCTGGCGGGTCCGGACCGCTGTTACGAGCTCACGGACGCGGCGGGGCGTACCCATTCCAGTGGTGTCACCGAACGCTACTCGATCTGCACCGTCAGCGACGACCCGGTTCACGATCCCGGCCACGCGTACCGGGTCGACGTCCCCCTCGTACGGGCAACCGAAGCTGGTCGCCACGATCACCTCGGCCGTCGCACCGGCCCCGTGCAGTAGCTCGATCAGCTCCGCGATGTCGTCCAACGACTCGTCCGTGGACCGGTTCACGTTGCGCCGGTTGTGCGTGTCGCTGGCCGAGACCACCACCTCGATCTCGGTGAACCCGGCGGCGAGCGCCCGCTGCGCCCCGCGCGAGTTCGGCACCAGCGCCGAGTAACGCACCCCCGGTGCCCGGGTCGCCGCCGACCAGACCTGGTCCGCGTCGGCCATCTGCGGAATGGCCCTCGGGTGGACGAACGACACCGCCTCGATCCGCCGTACGCCGGTCGCGGAAAGCGCGTCGAGCAGCCGCACCTTCGCCTCGGTCGGGATCGGGTCCTCGTTCTGCAACCCGTCGCGCGGTCCGACCTCGCGGATCGACACGGCACCTGGCAGTTGACTCATCGGCCACCTCACTGTGACGTCACTAATCCGCCCCCATTCTCCCCCGCCCCCGCCCCGCCCCCCAGGCGCGATCTAGGGCGAATCCGCGTACATGGAGATCAACGCGTGACCATATGACCTAGATCGCGGCGGAGGGCGGGGGCGGGGAGGGCGGGCGGGGAGGGAGGGGTTAGCGCATGCGGGAGACGATTCCTGTGTCGTAGTCGCCGGAGATGAACTCGGCGTTCTCCAGCAACTCGGCGAAGAACGGCAGGTTGCACTTCGGCCCCACGATCTCGAAGCCCGCCACCGCCGAACGCGCCCGCGAGATGGCCTCGGCCCGGTCCGCGCCGTACACCACCAGCTTCGCCATCAGCGAGTCGTAGAAAGGCGTGACCGTCGTACCGGCGGCGTAACCCGAGTCGACCCGGACCCCCTCACCGCTCGGCTCCACCCAGGTCTTGACCGCACCCGGCCCCGGCAGGAACCGCTTCGGGTCCTCCGCGTTGATCCGCAGCTCGATCGCGTGCCCGCGCGGGGCGAGCGCGTCCGGGTCGAAGTTCGGCGCCAGCCCGGACGCCACCCGCAACTGCTCCTCGACCAGATCCACCCCGTAGACCAGCTCGGTCACCGGGTGCTCCACCTGGAGCCGGGTGTTCATCTCCAGGAAGAAGAACTCTCCGGTGGTCGGATCCAGCAGGCACTCGACCGTGCCCGCGTTGCGGTAACCGACCGCCTCGCCGGCCCGTACCGCCGCCGCCAGGAAGCGCTCGCGCAGCTCGGCCGAGACCGCCGGGGACGGCGACTCCTCGACCAGCTTCTGGTTGCGCCGCTGAACCGAACACTCCCGCTCACCCAGGGCCACCACCCGGCCGTCGGCCAGGCCGAGGATCTGCACCTCGACGTGGCGTACCCGGGGGAAGTAACGCTCGATCAGCACCGAGCCGTCGCCGAACATCCGCTCGGCGAACGCGCGCACCTTGTCGTACTCGGCGCGGAGCGAGTCGGTGTCGGTGGCGACCGCCATGCCCATACCGCCACCACCGGCGGCGGCCTTGACCATCACCGGGAAGCCGATCGACTCCGCCGCGGCCAGCGCCGCGTCGACGTCGGCGGCCGGGTCGGTGGTACCGGGCGCCACCGGAACCCCGGCGGCGGCCATCAGGTTCCGCGCGTTGATCTTGTCGCCCATCGCGGTGATCGCGTCCGGGCCAGGTCCGACCCAGATCAGGCCGTTGGCCTCGACCGTACGGGCGAAGTCGGCGTTCTCCGACAGGAAGCCGTACCCGGGGTGGATCGCCACCGCTCCGGTCGACTTCGCCGCGGCGAGGATCGCCTCGGCGTTGCGGTAGCTCTGCGCCGGGTTCGCCGGGCCGACGCAGACCGCCTCGTCGGCTTCCTTGACGAACGGCAGGTCGGCGTCCGCCTCGGAGTAGACCGCCACCGTCCGTACGCCGAGCCGTCGAGCGGTGCGGATGATCCGGCGGGCGATCTCACCACGGTTCGCGACCAGCAGCGACTCGATCATGTCCTTCTCCTCGGGGTCCTGACGTGCCAGGGCGCGTCTCGTGGATCGAGACACGCCTTAGGACACCACGACCACCGTCAGATCACGAATCCGGGTCGCCTCGCCAGACCCGGCGCCGCTGCCCGGCGGACCCGCCTCGACCGGCTCCGATGCTACGAAACCGGCCCGAGCAGCGCGGCGAGCGTCGCCGCCCGCAGCAGCGCGGCCCGGCGTCGCCGCTCGACCTCGCCGCCGAGGAACGGGGTGGAGTTCATCAGGCCGAAGGCGGCGTGTGCCAGCACCCGTGCCTCACCCGCGGCGAGGCGGGGGTGCAGCACGGTGAGTACGGCGACCCACTCCTCGACGTAGAGCCGCTGCAACCGGCGGATCTGCCGGCGCGGCTCGTCCGGCAACCGGTCCAACTCGTGCAGGTGGAGCGCGATCACGGCCGGATTGGCCAGGGCGAAGTCGACGTGGAAGTCGATCAGCGACTCCAGGATCGCCTGCGGTTGCCCGGTGTGCTCGGCCACCCGTTGCCGGCCCCCGTCGAGCAGACCCTGGCTGACCGGAATCAGGGCGGCGGCGAGCATCGCCTCCTTGCCCGCGAAGTGGTGGTAGAGAGCAGGCCCGGTGACGCCGGCGGCTGCCCCGATGTCATCCATGGACACGCCGTGATAGCCACGGGCCGCAAATAGCCCGACCGCGATCTCCAAGATTTCGTCACGGCGCGACCGGCGCCGCGGACTCGCCGGGGTAGCACCCGACGTCGCCCCTGTCACCTGCTGTTCCAGCGTCACCTCGCCAGCCTAGTCAGTTGTCAAACGGCCGCTCGTCGCCAGATTCGTGGGGCGGATTCCGTCCCACGTGGTGGGCAACTCGTCTCACGCTCGGTAGCGGCGTACTGGCTCACCCTTCGGTTTCCAGGTCGTGCTCGCGGCGCAACTCCTCCGCCTCCCCGGTCCGCCCCAGCCGGCCGAGCGCCTCGGCGAGCAGCCAGGCCGCCCGGCGTACGACACCGGAACCGGTGGGCAGCCCGGCGAGCGTCGTACGCAGCATCCGCTCCGCCTCGACCAGCCGGTCCAACCGCAGCAGCACCTCCCCGGCCAGGAGTTCGACCTGCAACGCCTCACCGAACGCCTCGATCGACCGCAACCGACGCGGCACGTCCTCGATCCGGCGCAGCGCCTCCTCCGGCCGCTCGCTGGCGACCAGGGCACGGGCGGCGCAGTCGGCGACCATCGACGACTCCCAGATCGTCGCCGGCTCCTCAACCGCCTCCGCCGGCAGCGTGGCCAGCGCCGCCTCGGCCCGGTCGACTGCCGCCAGTGCCGCTTCCGGCTCGCCCGCCCAGTGCCGGGCGTCCGCCTCCCGCCGACGGGCCCGCGACTCGTCGAGGGCAAGGCCGATGAGCCCGTACGCGACCGCCGCCGAACCGAACCGCTGCGCCGCCAGGCCGTCCCGGTCCTGGGCGTACAGCAGCTCTCCCGCCTCCTCCAGTACCTGCGCCCGAGAAGCGAGGTTGTCCGGTCCGTCCAGGTTCTCGGCGAGCTGGTCCAGCAGGCTCAGCGCGAGCTGCCCTTCGCCCAGTTCGCGGTAGACGTCGGCGAGCAGGTGTCGGCAGCGGTCCGCGTCGCCCTGGTGTCCGAGCCGGTCCAGTTCGAGGACCGCCTCCTCGGCGACCTCCGCCGCGTCGAGCATCCGCCCGGCCAGCCGGTACGCGTTCGCCAGCTCGAACCGGAGGAACGCGGAGCCCTCGACGACGCCCTGCTCGGCGCAGAGCGCGACCGCCTCGACGAAGTCCTCGACCGCGTCGTCCGGTCGCCGCAACGCCACCGACGCCCGGGCGCGCCCGATCCGGGCGTGCAGGGCCCCTTCTCCGGTCGCGACCGTCAACGCCTCGTCCAGCGCGTCACGTACCTCGGCCGGGTCGTCCAGGGTCTGGGCGTGGCAGATGCAGGCGGCGGCGAGTCGTTCGGCCATGCCGAGCGCCCGGTAGTCCTCCCGCGCCCGGTTCGCCGCTTCCCGCGCCTCCGGGTACCGCTCCAGCGCCTGGAGACAGATCGCCCGACGCAGGACGATCCGGGCGGAGAGGTACGGGTCGTCGGCCTCCGCCGCCGCCTCGGCGGCCCGGTCGACCGCGTCGAGCGCCTCGGCCCAGCGTTGCAGCCCGGCGAGCGCCATCGCGGACCGGTCGTGCATCGCCGCCGCCTCGGCACGGCTGCCCTGCTCGGCCAGGTACGCCACCGCCGCCTCGACCAGCGGCAGGCCCTCGGCCTCCTGGTCGGTCTGACAGAGCAGCACCCCGAGCCGTCCGGTGACCACCCACTCCCGGCCCGGATCGGGGGCGTCCCGGTAGAGCTGGACAGCGCGCCGTACGAGCGCGATCGCCGCGGTCCGGTCCTGCGCCAGCACCTGCCGCACGGCCTGGAACTCGACCCAGCGCGCCTCGTCCCGCACAGCCAGGTCGGTGGCACCGAAACGCTGTTCGAACACGGCCAGCACCACCTGCAGGTGTTCGTACCGTTCGGTGTTCCAGTGCTGGTCGGCGAGGTCGAGCAGCTCGGCTACGGTCGCCGTGGCGGGAATGTCGTCCGGGATCGGCACCGGCGGCGCGGCCGGGGCGACCACCGGCGAGGACGTACCGGATCGGGCCCCGCCCTCCGGTCCGACCGCTGCCGGTCCGACCGCTGCCGGTCCGACCGCTGCCGGGTCCGTGGTGGACCGCGCCGGCTCGCTGCGGCGGCGGGCGGTGGCCGACAACGGCAGATGCTCCCCAATCGGCTCGGCCACCAGCCGCGCCGCGATCCAGGTCGACTGGGAGGCGGTGCCGTTGCGCTCGTCGAACCGGTCCGCGATCCCGGTGGCGAGCCGCGCCAGTTCGTCGGCGAGCACACCGACCGGCAGGTCGGCCGCCTCCCGGTCGCCGTGTCCCCGCCGGTGCACGGTCAGCCGGCCGTGCCCGCCCCGGTCCAGCCGGCGCAGCACCAGCGCCGCCGCGGCGGCGAACGACATCGCGGCGGCCGGGGACGGGGCCCGGTCCAACCAGTCCAGGTGCCGCTCGACGATCTCCAGGCCCCGGGAGTCGTTCCCGGTCAACGCGCAGAACTCGACGTGCTCGCCGATGCTGCCGAGATCTGCCAGGTTGCCCCGCAGCCGCCGGTACGCCTGCCGGTGCGCGTCCCGCGCCTGCTCCCGCCGGCCGGCGCGCAGGTACGGGACGAGCAGGCTGGTCAGGATCCCCTGCGGCTGCTCGTTACAGGTCAACTGCCCGGCGAGTACGGGTTCGGCGAGCACCACCGCAGCCTCGACCTGCCCGGTCGCGACCAGGTGCCGGACCCGGCCGGACGGGTCACAACCGGCACAGTCGGAGAGTTCGTCGCGCGGGGCGGTGGTCCATTTCCGGTACCACTCCTCGCTCTCCTCCTCGATGCCCCGGTGCCGGGCGACCAGGTGCCGGTACTTGTAGACCGCCTGGAGACTGTGCCCGCCCTCGCGGTAGCGGCGCTCCATGTCGTCGAGCACCGCGTACGTCCGCTCCAACGGCACCTCGGGAAAGTCGAGCAGCGCGTTGACCATGTGCTTGAAGTGCCAGAGCAGGGTGTGGACAAACTGCTGGTGGTACGGCTGCGGGTTGCGGTCGTAGTCCGCCAGGCACCAGGAGAAGGTGACGAAGGACTTCGCCGGCTCGCCGCCGTAGGTGTAGGCGTTGGTGCCGAGCATCCGTACCGCGAACGCCAACTCCTGGTCGCCGCCGGCGTCGACCTGCCGGACGAGCTGTTCGACGGCGGCGATCTGTCCGGCGCCGAACGGCATCTGGGCCACCCGCTGGTACGCCGCCCTCAGTTCATCGTTTCCGCTGGTCATGGCGGGTCACTCCGGTCCGGGTACAGCTCGGCCGAGCAGGCCGAGGAACGAGTTGTTGAGCAGAGCGGCGTCGGCCGGGCGGATCGGGTGGTACCCGAGCAGCAACGCCTGCCCGTACAGCGCCTCGACGGCGAGCCCGACCAGCTCCGGGTCACCGAGGGTGGTGATCCGACGGACCAGTGGATTGCGGTGGTTGAGCACCAACTGCGGACGCTCGGGTGGGCCGGACGACGCGATCGCGTCCAGCACCCCCGCCCACAGGTCGTCCGCCCGCTGCCGGGTCGACTCCAGCTCGTCGTGCCACGCGGCGGTCCGGCTGACCAGATAGAGCGCGGGCAACGACACCGGGTCGTACGCGCGCAGCGCCACCTCGCAACCGAGCCGGTCCAGGGCCCGCTGGGCGGCGAGCAGGAACGGACGCAACGCCAACTCCACACCCGGGTCGAGGGTGTCGAACCGGGTGGTCAGGTCGGTCGGCTCCAGCCGTTCGATCAGCGCCGTCCGGTCCAGCCCCGGCAACCGCTCGATGATTTCGGTGTCGTACGTGTAGCCGCCGTTCACCACAGCCAGGTCCTGTGCCGCAGCCACCGCCGCGAGCTGCCGGAACTCGTCCGTGGTGGCCGCGTACCGGATGACGCCGTGCCGCTGGCGGAACTCGGCCAGCGTCATCCTGCCGGCGTTCGTCTCCATCGGCCACCACTGCTCGACCAACCGGAGCATCTCGTCGTCGTGCAGGGCGAGCGCCTTCACCCCGAGGTGGTGGATCTGGAGGAACTCCCCGAGCCGGTGCGGGTCGGCGTCGGCGAGCTGGACCAGCCAGCCGCGCAGTTGGTCGCCGAGGGCTTCCCTGGTGCTCTCCAGCAGGCTGTCCTCGTACAGCGCCTCCCGGCTCGCGGTGGGACGCAGCTCACCGGCGTCGACCACGCAGCGGGCGAAGAACGCCCACTCCGGCAGCAGCCCCTCCGCGCCCTCGGTGAGCAGCATCCGCTTCAGGTAGACCCGGTGCCCGACCCGGGCAGCCGGGTTCGCCGGGTTCGGCAACACGAAGGCGGCACCGGTCAGGCCCGCCTCCGGCACCGACAGCGGGATCACGTCGAACGGGGTGAAGCCGAGGGTCTCCCGGGCGTACCGGATCAGGCCCTCGCGGCGGGCGGCCGGTGAGGTGCCAGCGGCGGCCGACCACGGCGGCGGTCCGCCGGTGGTCTCCACCTCGCCGACCCGCACGGTGATCGGCAGCAGCGAGCCGAAGTGCCGGGCGAGCTCGGTCACCGTCGGCACGGTGAACCACTGCTCCGCGCCGGGGCGCGGGACCAGGGTGACCGTGGTGCCCGGCTCGTCCCGCCCGGCGTCCGGTCCGGCCAGTTCGACCCGGTAGCGACCGTCGGTGTGCCCGGTCCAGAGCACCGTCGGCTGGTCGGCGTGCCGGGTGACGACCCGGATCTCGTCAGCGACCAGAAAGCAGGAGAGCAGGCCGATGCCGAACTGTCCGAGGAACTCGTGCCGGGCGAAGCCCAACTCGTCCCTTTTGGAGCTGCGGCCGATGGTGGCGAGCAACTCGTGCACCTGGGCCTCGGTGAGGCCGATCCCGGTGTCATGGATCCGCAGGGTGCCGTCGCTGGTCAGTGCCGGTGGCTCGATCCAGGTCACCGCCGGGGCGGTCGGTTCCGCCACCCGGCGGGCCGTGATCGCGTCCGCCGCATTCTGCAACAGTTCCCGCAGATAGACCCGAGGGCTGGCGTACAGGTGATGGCTGAGCAGGTCGACGATGCCGCGAAGGTCTACCTGGAAGGTGCGGTCCACGCTCTGTTACTCCCCAGTCCGGTGCAGGCGACCCACCGTACCGGTGATCACCGACACTCCGCCGCCCTGATCAGGCCGGAATTGACCCTCGACCTGGTCGAGCCCACAGGGTCTCACCAGCGGTCGACACCCGGCCAGCGGAGGGAGCGCCATGACCGGACCCGAGACCATCACGACGGACGGTGTCCGCGACGATCCGGGCGTACGGCAACCGTTCGGCGCCGCGTACCGGCGGCTCTGGTCGGCGGCGGTGACCTCACGGTTCGGCGACGCCGTCCGTACCCCGGCGCTGGCGCTGCTCGCCGCGTCGCTCACCCGCGATCCGCGCCTGGTCGCGGGCGTGGTCGTCGCCGGGCAACTGCCACCGCTGCTGCTCGGGCTGCTCGCCGGGGTCTACGCCGACCGCTGGGACCGGCGCCGGACCATGGCCACGGTGGACGGGGCGCGGTGCGCGGTGGTCGCCGTGCTGGCGCTCCTGGTGCTGACCGGGCACGTCGGCATCGGCGCGCTCGCCGCCGCCGCGTTCCTGCTGGCCGCCCTCGGCGCCCTCTTCGACGCCGCCGCGTTCGCCGTCCTACCGGCGGTGGTGCCCGCCGGACTGCTACCGGCGGCGAACGGCCGACTCGCCGCCGGTACGGCGGTGGCCGGCGGGTTCGTCGGCGCCCCGGTCGCGGGCCTGCTCTTCGCGACGAGCGCCGCGTTGCCGTTCGCGGTCGACGCCGCCACGTTCGCGGTCGCCGCCCTGCTCGCCCTGACCCTGCCGTCGGCCCGCCCGGCCAGACACGTGACCCCCGTGACCGTCCACCATCGACCGTCGGTCTGGCAGGCGGCCGGCGACGGGCTGCGCTGGATCCGGCGGGACCGGGTCCTGCTCCGGATCACCCTGCTCACCGCCGCCAGCAACCTCGCGATCAGCGGGCTGATCGCGGTCCTGGTGCTCTACGCGCTGGAGGTGCTCGGGGTCACCGAGGCCGGCTACGGCGCCCTCATGGCATCGGCGATGCTCGGCGGACTGGCCGGCGGGCTCGGCGCGGGCCGGCTCGCGACCCGGCTCGGCACCCGTACCGGGTTGCGCTGGGTGCTGGTCGCACAGACCCTGGCGCTGGTGACGCTCGCGGTGTCCCGGCACCCGGTGCCGGGCGGGATCGCCCTCGCCGTCTTCTCCGCCGGTTCGACGACCTGGAACGCGCTCTGGTCCGCGTACGGGCAGCGGAACGTACCGGCCGAACTGCTCGGCCGGGTCGGCAGCGCCCAGCGGGTCGTGGGCCTGGTCGCCGCCCCCGTCGGCGCCGCACTCGCCGGCCTCACCGCGAACATGTACGGGCTGCCGCCGGTCGGGTACGCGGCCGCAGTCGTCTTCGCCGTCGTCACCAGCGCCGCCTGGCGGGTGCTCGGCGGCAACGCCCGGTCAACCCAGCAGCCTGAGGATCCTGCCGGTGTTGTGCTCCGCGATGCCCGCCATCAGTTCCCGGTCGGGAAAGTCGCCGTCGAGCAGGCGCAGCGGCCCGGCGACGAGTGAGAGGTGCATCGCCAGCCGGTAGAACCGCAACCGATCTTCGTCCAGATCGGACCCGCGCAGCCAGTGGTAGTGCTCACCGAAGCGCAGTTCGAGGAAGGCGTGCTCCCACTCCTGGTCGAAGTACATGAGCCCTTCGATGTCGATCAGCACCGGACGTCCCCGGTCGTCGAGGAGCACGTGGTCCGGGCCGAGCTCGCCGTGGATCAGCCCGTACCCGGTTCGGGGCGGCACGACGGCGGACCACCCGCGCAGCGTGTCGGCCAGCCGCTCGCGTACGTTCGCCAACCGCTGGACCCGCGTCGCGGCCGATTCGAGGTCGCGCAACGCCCGTTCCAGCACGATCTGCTCGCTCGTCGGGTCGCCCTGCCGGGCCCGGTCGACCAGCGTGAGCTTGCCGAGGCGGGCACTGTGCCGCCCACCCATCGCGGTCAGCGCGGCGGCGAGTTCGGTCAGCGCCGGTCGCGCCGCCTCCGGGTCACGCCGAAGCAGCGCCTCCAGCGTTCCGCCGTGTACCTCCTCGACCAGGGCGAGATCCGCCGGGTGGTGGCGCCTGCTCCGGTCGGTCAGATAGACCCGGGGCGTACGGACCCCGATCGCGCCGAGATGTTCGCTGGCGGCCTCGAAGAGCCCCAGGTCGGAGGCGTCGGCGAATGGATCCACCGCACCCGTGCCGAGGTCGGCTGCCACCTCTGGCCAGTAGTTCTCGGCCTCGTTCCAGACATAGAGGATCGCGGTCGAGTCGTCGTCGAACAGGAGGCGGTAAACGCCCTTCTTGGAACCGCCCCGCAGCCGTACCACCTGGTCTAGACGGCGTACGGTGCCGAACGCCTCGCGTACCAGTCCGGTCAGATCGGCTGCCTCGACGAACCTGCGTGTCACGCCCATCCGGTCATGGTCCGGGGGAAACGCGACGGAGAGGAACGAGTGACCGGATCGCGTCTCCCCGACCGGTCGGGGGAGGCGGGGTTTGTTGCTGCCCCCACAGCACGATCATTGGCATGCAGAATGCGGAGCGTGCAAACAACTTCTCGTTCCGCAGCCGCCGCGAGCAGGCCGGTCCGACGGCGGCTTCGGTCGCTCGCCACCGGCGAGTTGGCCAACATCCCACTGCACCCGCTCATCTGGATCGGCGTGATCGGTGTACCAGTCACGCTCGGCAACGTGGCGGGTTACCTACTCTTCGCGCTGCTGCTGCTCGAGGGTGCCGGCTACTGGCTGGCGAAACTCCGCCAGGTCGACACCCGGGGGCGCGAACTTCCCGGCGCCCGGATCTTCCGGCTGCTCCGGATCGTGAACCTCCCGCTGCTCGCAGTCGGTGTGGCGATCGCAGCGTACGGCGTCGTCGACGACCCGGCGCTCGCCTCCTGGCTCGGCCTGGGATACGCGCTCTTCGCGGTGCTGGAACACGTCAACTACTTCCACCTCCAACTCAGCTACGACCGCCGGGCTGACCTGCGGCGACTACGCGCCTTCGGACTCCGCCGGTCCCACCTCTCGCGCGACCTGGCGCAGCATCCCTGAGGACCCTTTGCGCGCCGCGAGGAACTGAGTCGGCCCTCAAAGACCCCCCTGCCGATGGGAACCCGACCGGGCCGTCACGCCTCTACCGGGCATGACGACAAGGCGTACGGTGCTGCGGCTGGCCGGCGGAATCGCGGCCGGTGCGGCGGGCGGTGCAATGGTCGCGACCAGCGGCGGGTGCCGGGGGAACCCGGCCCAACAGCCGGCACGGGGTGGGCCGGCTCCGGGGGAAGCCCTGGTCGTGGAGATGGCGGCGGGCGCACTGGCGGTGGTCGACGCGACCACCGGGCAGACTGTGGTCAACCCGTCGGCGGCGGTGCTCAGCGGCGACGGCACCCGACTCGTCCGCACCGAGGGCGAGGGCACCGGCACCCGGGTCACCAACCACCGGCTCGCCGACGGCACCTCCGTCAGCGGCGGTCTGCTCGCCGACCGGCTCGCCGCACGCGCCACCAGCCCGGACGGTTCGCTGGTGGCGCTCGCCACCCCCGGCGAGCCCGGGGCGAACCCGTACCGGCCGGGTGGACGGGAGCGGACCACGATCGTGGTCGCCGGAAGCTCCGGTCAGCGCAACCGGGTGGAGCTGCCCGGCAACCTGGAGCCGGAGGCGTTCGACGCCACCGGTCAGGCGCTCTTCGTCCTCGACTACCTGCCCCCGAAGGCCCCGGACCGCTACCGGGTACGGGTCGTGGACCTCGCCACCGGTGAGATGCAACCGCTGGTCACCCGACTGAAGTCGGCGCTGCCACCGGGGGCCGAGGAGGAGATGCGGGGCGAGGGCCGGCAGGCGGTGTACGACAGCCTCACCCGGCAACTGTTCACCCTCTACACCCACCAACCGGAACATGTTCACACCCGGGACCTGATCGCCGGGGCCCGGCCGGACGCCCCACACGTGCACGCGTTCGTCCACACCCTGAACCTGACCGACCGGTGGGCGTTCTGCGTCGACCTGCCGTCGCCGTTCGGTGAGGGGCCGGCCGCCGCCCACGCGATCGCGGTCGACCCCAGCGGGGCCCAGGTCTACGTGGTCGACGCGACCAGCGGCACGGTCGCGGTCATCGGCTCGAACGAGCTGACCGTGGGGCGGACCGTCCGGTTCACCCCGCCGAGCGGACCGGTCGGCTCCGCCGCCGCCAGCATCGGTACGGACGGAGGGCTGCTGATCGGCGCCGGACGCGAGCTGATCAGCGTGCCGTTGACCGGTGCCGAACCGGTACGCCGGACCATGCCGACCGCCGTACGCGGCATCGCCACCAGCGCCGACCGGAAACGTTGCTTCATCGGCCAGGAGAACGCGCTGGTCTGCCTCGACCTGAGCACCGGCACCCTGGGCTGGCGGATCGGCGTACCCGGGTTGGAGACGTTGCGGCAGGTCGCCGCGCGGGCCTGAGCGCCGCGCGACGACCTGCCGGTGGTCGATGGGTCAGCCGGCCAGGCCGCCGGGCTGGTCCCCCTGCACGACAGGAGCCCGGACCAGGTTGCCCCATTCGGTCCACGAGCCGTCATAGTTGCGCACCTGCGGGTAGCCGAGCAGGTGGTGCAGAACGAACCAGGTGTGGCTGGAGCGCTCGCCGATCCGGCAGTAGGCGATGATGTCGTCCGCGGTGGAGAGCCCCAGCCCGTCGGCGTAGATCGCCCGGAGCTCGTCGGGACGCTTGAAGGTGCCGTCCTCGTTCGCGGCCGACTTCCACGGCTTGTTCAGCGCACCGGGGATGTGCCCGCCGCGCATCGCCCCCTCCTGCGGGTAGTCGGGCATGTGCAGCAGCGCCCCGCTGTACTCGCCCGGCGAGCGGACGTCGACCAACGGCCGGCCGCTCGCGATGTGCGCCGCAACCTGGTCCCGGTATGCGCGGATCTGGCTGTCGTCGCGCTGAGGCACCGGGTACGTGGCACGGGGACGCTCGACCTTGTCCCGGGTGAGCTCCCGCCCCTCCTCGACCCACTTCTGCCGGCCACCGTTGAGCAGCCGGACGTCGTTGTGGCCGAAGAGCGAGAAGACCCAGAGGGCGTACGCCGCCCACCAGTTGAAGTTGTCGCCGTAGAAGACGATCGTGTCGTCCCGGCCGATGCCCTTGGCCGCACAGAGCTCGGCGAATGCCGTGGCGTCGAGGTAGTCCCGGGTGACCTGGTCGTTCAGCTCCAGGTGCCAGTCGACTTTGATCGCACCGGGGATGTGACCGGTCTCGTAGAGCAGCACATCCTCGTCGGATTCGATCACCACGAGGCCGTCGGTGCCCAGGTTCTCGGCCAGCCACTCGGTGGTGACCAGGCGCTGCGGGTCGGCGTACGCCTGCAGGGCAGGCGTGGGATCACTTGGTACGGACATGAGGCCCAACGTACGCCAGCGTGGCGGTGATCAGGTGAAGAACCGATGGGTGCTGGATCACTCCTCGCAGGCGATGTGACAGCCAGGAGTCATGGCGTACCAGCCGGCGACAAAAATGGCCCGGCATCCGACGACGTCCTTCGCTACCCTGCGGTCGGCATTCATCAACCGGGAGGGATAGGCATGCGCCTCGACAAGGTCACGGTCACCGCTTCGCCGCGAGAGCACACCGCGCGTTAGTCGGTCCGCCGTCGGGTTCCCGCCCACGGTGCGGTGCTCCTCGCCGCGAAGCGGTCGCTCACGCGACGACCGTCTTCCCTTCTTCGAGGAGCCATTTTGCGTGCCCTTGTCTCCGCGCGTCTCGGCGCGGACTTCACCAAACTCTGGACCGCCTCGGCGGTCTCCAACATCGGTGACGGAGTCACCATGGCGGCCGGCCCACTGCTGGTCGCCTCCATCACCGCTGACCCCGCTCTCGTTGCCGGCGCAGTCTTCGTACAGCAACTGCCCTGGCTGATCTTCGCCTTGATCAGCGGCGCGTACGTCGACCGGCTCGACCGACGTCGTCTGGTCGTTCTCGTCAACGCGCTGCGGGCGGTGGCACTCACCCCGCTTACCCTGGCCGTCGCCACCGACACGGTCACGGTGGCGTTGATCTACACCGTGTTCTTCCTGCTCGGCACCGGCGAGACGCTGGCCGACACCGCGTCGGGGGCGTTCCTGCCCGCCATCGTGGCACCGGAGCGGCTGGCCACCGCCAACGCCCGGTTGATGGCCACCTTCACCGTCGCCAACCAGTTCGTGGCCAAGCCACTGGGGGCGTGGCTGTTCGTGATCGCCGCCGCCGCGCCATTCGGTGTCAACGCGCTCACCTTCGCGGTGGCGGCGGCCCTGGTGGCAACCATCCGGCCGGTCCCGGCGCCTCCGTCGGCACCGCGTACCAGCCTGGGTGCGGAGATCGGCGAGGGTCTCCGTTGGCTCTGGCGGCACCGGCTGCTGCGTACCCTCGCGGTCAGCATGGGGCTGGGCAACGTGGCGTTCTGCGCCGCGTTCGCGGTCTTCGTCCTCTACGCCCGGCAGCGGCTGGGCCTGTCGGACATCGGCTACGGCTTCCTGCTGACCACCTTCGCCGTGGGCGGGCTGCTCGGCACGCTGCTCGCTCCCCGCCTACAGGCGACCTTCGGCGCCAGCGCCCTGCTCCGTACCGGGCTGATCGTCGAGGTCGTCACCCACGCGACCCTGGCGATCACCAGGACGCCGCTGGTCGCCGCCGGCATCCTGATCGTCTTCGGGATCCACACCATGGTCTGGGGCGTCATCGTGGTGACCCTGCGACAACGGGTCGTGCCCCGGCACCTGCTGGGCCGGGTCGGCAGCGTGTACGCGCTGCTCGACCTGGGTGGAGCCGCCCTCGGCTCGCTACTTGGCGGCGTGCTCGCCAGGACCTGGGGCCTCACCACGCCGTTCTGGCTCGCCGCCACCGCGATGGCCATGATCACCGTTGCCGCCTGGCGCCCGCTGCGGGAGTCGTCGGCGAACAACTGATCTGCCCGAAAGACAGTTGTGGCCCGCCACCGAGGAAGGTGGCGGGCCACAACCCGGAGGTCGTACATCGTGCGCTCAGTCCACGGGATCGGGATTCAGTTCGCGTACGCCGAAGGAGTAACTCCTGGTGTCGGACCTGGTCCCATCGGCGGTCACGCCGTACACCTCGAAGTAGAACCAGCCGGAGTGCGGCGGAGTCCAAACGATCGACGCGTTGCCGTCCGTCGCCGCGACGGTCTGCTCTTCGCCGAAGAAGTCATATCGGTATCGGTATTCCACCGTGCCAGGCAGTTGCCCGGTCAGGGTGAAGGTCCCAGGCACGCCCGGCAGGCCGCCGTACGCGTTCTCCGGATAATCAGCAGAGTTGACCAGCGGGGCGCTGTAGACCTGGAACGGAAAACTGACGACCGCTGACTCGACACCGCTGGTGGTGCGGCTGCCAACCTCCAGCACCTGCCTACCGCCGAAGGTCGGGGTGAAGAGGATCCGGGCGGTGCCGAACTCTGCGGGGATGGTCTGCTGTGGTCCGTCGTTGAACTGGTAGACGAACTCGGTCACATCCGCCACGGCGCTGCTCACATAGAACCAACCGGTCACACCGGGCCCACCATAAGGGTCGACGTAGGTGTCGTCGTACAGGCCGCCAACGACCTCGGGCAGGTGGTTGATGACGGTGAACAAGTAGTCGTACACCGGGGACTGGGTGCCGTCCGCGCTTACGCTCCGCACCCGCAAGTGGTGGAGGCCCGCCACGGTCGGCGTCCACGAGAGCACGGCCGTGCCGGTGGCGTCCGCTGCCACGGACTGCTCAGGGCCGCCGGGCGCGAACGAGTAGAGGTAGGACACCACGCCCGGCAGCCCGGGAGTGAAGGTGAACCGACCTGGCACCCCGGTCCCACCGCTGCTCTCGTACCGGGGGTATTCGACCGAGGTGACAGACGGCTCGGTACGAAGATAGAAAGTTCTGGTCGTGGTCGCTTCGAGTCCGGCTGCGGTGCGACTGGTCACGGTGAGCTCACGGAACCCGCCGGCCAGCAGGGTGACGCTGACCTCGGCGCTGCCGTCGGCCCTGGCGGCGATGATCTGCTCCGGCTCCCCGTTGAACTGGTAGCGGTACTGCACGACCCCCTCGAGCCGAGGCCGGAACGTCAGCGTGCCGGATACGCCGACGGCGGTTATCTCGCCCTCCACGATTGGCCCGTTGTCGCGCACCAGGTACCTGTAGGCGGTTGCGCTGGACCGGTTACCGGCTCTGTCCACACTGGTCACGTAGAGCGAGGCCCCGCCGCTCTCCTGCGGCGTGATGGTCACCGTGGCGGTGCCGCCGGGGCCAGCGGCGACCCAGTCCCCAAGCGCGCCTCCGACGGTGCTGTAGTAATAACCTTCGATGTCGGTGACGCCGTTCGGGCCGAAGCTGAACTCACCGGGGATGCCGGTGCCGCTGTGGAAGTTGCCGTCGTCGGGGTAGTCGGTCGACGACACCGTCGGCGGCTGGTCCGGTCCGGTCATGTCCATGTTGAAGTAACAGGTGGCGCTCCAGGCGCTGGCGTCCTGAGGGTCGGAGGTGCGGACCGCCCAGGCGTAGCTCCCACCGTGCTCGAGGTACTCGAGCGGAATCCCGACCCCGACCCGGCCGACGCCGGTGAGGCCGGTCGTTCTCTCGACCCGCGCCGCCGGGTTGTCGACCGGCCACACCGCGAAAAGCGCGGTCAGGTTGTCGGCGGACCCGCCGGAGACGTTGTCCGGATCGGATATCGTCGCGGCGAGACCCACGTTCCCTCGACCGAGCAGGGGGCCCGGTGCCGTGGTCGCACAGGGCTTGTCCGAGCCCGTGGTCAGGTCGGTGGGCACGGACGGCGGATGGTTGTAGCCGACCGACAGGCCGAGGCTGCTGGTGAAGCGGCGCCCCTGCGCGGGGTCGGTTTCCAGGCCGGCGGGGAGTCGGAGCGCGAGGGTCAGGGTCGAGGCGCCCTCGGCGAGCGCCTGGCGCACCCCCTCGGCCGCGTTCCATTCGACCCGTGGCCGGGGGCAGCCACCCTCGGTCTGGACACTCGTGTAGAGCTTCGCCAACTCAGCCGGGGGGCTCTTCCAGTTCGACTTGTCGGCCACCACCGGTGCCGTACGCCAGAGTTCGACCGGCGGACGCTGGGTGCAGTCGGTGACCGATGTTTCCCGCGCGGAGACGATCGCGGAGTTGATCACCGCGCCCCGGTAGCGGGTGATGTCGAAGGTGTAATAGGCCCGAGCGGTGTGCACGCGGTCCCGGTCGTCGACCCAGGATCCGACCGGCAGATCACCCTCACCATCGATGTAGATCTTCGTGGGCCGGTGCGCGTCGGTGTACGCCCACGAGGAGTTCTCCTCGAAGTGGTACCCGATCGCGTACGCCGGCTGTGCGACGACCGCCACCAAACCGGCGGCCATCGAGACGGTGACGGTGGCGGCCCGTCCTCGACCGGCCAGCCGTTTCCATCGTGGAGTGCGAATTTCGTGCAGCATCAATCAACCTCCCCGTAGTAACCCCACACCAGTCGTGGAGGGAGGGTGATCGTAATCGCTGGATGCGACAGCCTTGAATGAATTTCGGATCGCCGGGGTCTACTGTGGATGACCTTGGAGCTGCGCCGATTCAGTCGCTGAACGGGCTCAGCACGGGCCGCTTGGCGGTGACCGTGTCACCGGAGGAGCGGCCGGTGAGGCGACGCTTGATCCAGGGGGCCAGGTGCTGCCCGGCCCACCGCAGATCCGCGCCGCGCGCGGCGAGCCACGGCGTCGGCGCCGGCTCCGGCGGTACGACCAGCCACTGCTCGTCCGGGGCGAGCCCGAGCGCGGCCAGTACGTGCCCGGCCACCCGTCGGTGACCGGCGGCGGAGAGGTGCAACCGGTCCTCGCTCCAGAGCTCGGGGTGCAGGAACACGTCGTCGGCGAAGAGGTCGACCAGCTTCGCGCCGTACCGCTGCGCGGTCTCCCCGACGGCCTGGTTGAGCATCGCCACCCGGGGCGCCATCATCCGCTGACCCGGCAGCCGGGACATCACGTCGGCGAACCGGAACACCAGCACATCCGCCCCGGCCTCACGGAAGTCCCGGATCACCTGGTCGAAGCGGCGGGTCAGCCCCTGCGCGTCGAAGTTGCGGCGCAGTACGTCGTTGCCGCCGGCCGCGAAGCTGACCAGATCGGGGCGCATGGCAAGAGCGGCGGGCACCTGCTCGTCCACCACGCTGGCAAAGAGGCGGCCCCGGATCGCCAGGTTCGCGTACCCGAAGTCCGGGCCGGCCTCGACCGCCAACCGCGCCGCGACCAGGTCGGCCCACCCCCGGTACGTCCCGTCCGGATAAGCGTCGTCCATGCCCTCGGTGAAGCTGTCCCCCACCGCCACGAAGCTGCGCCAGCGCATCCGCGCCCTCCTGAATCCGTGGCCCGCCAACAGGTCCCGCCGGAGTCTTACACCTCGGCGAGCCAGGTTACCGCCGGGTACGCCGAAAGTGGCGACCCTGACATTCGCTGCCGATACCGTCACTTTTCCGCTGGCACGGGTTGTCGGTCGCGCCCCGCCCGAAATGCTTGGACGCCGGCTCGGTGGCGTGCCAGGCTGCCTGGATGCTGCTTCGGATGTCCACGCTGTTCCTTCGTACGCTGCGTGAGGACCCGGCGGACGCGGAGGTGCCGAGCCACCGGCTACTGGTCCGCGCCGGCTATATCCGCCGGGCGGCACCGGGCGGCTACACCTGGCTGCCGCTGGGCAAGCTGGTGCTCGACCGGGTGGCGCAGGTGGTCCGGGACGAAATGGCCGCGATCGGTGGCCAGGAGGTGCACTTCCCCGCCCTGCTGCCCCGGGAACCGTACGAGTCGAGCGGCCGATGGACCGAGTACGGCGACGACATCTTCACCCTCGCCGACCGGCGCGGCGCCGAACACCTGCTCGCGCCGACCCACGAGGAGATGGCCGCGCTGCTGGTGAAGGACCTGTTCAGCTCGTACCGGGACTTCCCGGTGATCCTCTACCAGGTGCAGACGAAGTTCCGCGACGAGGCACGGCCCCGGGCCGGGTTGCTTCGTGGGCGGGAGTTCCTGATGAAGGACGCCTACTCGTTCGACCTGGACCAGGCCGGACTCCAGGCGGCGTACGACCAGCACCGGATGGCGTACCAGCGGATATTCGACCGGCTCGGACTGGACTACACGATCGTCGCCGCCTCCTCGGGGGCGATGGGCGGGTCGGCGTCGGAGGAGTTCCTGGCCGCGACCCCGGTCGGTGAGGACACCTTCGTCGGCTGCACCGCCTGCCACTACGCGGCCAACACCGAGGCGGTGACCACACCGGCGCCGCCCGCCGGTGACCCGGACGCACACCCCGCCGCGGCGGCGTACGACACCCCGGACACGCCGACCATCGAGGCGCTGGTGGAGGTCGCGAACGCCCGCCGGTTGGGGGGCCGGGACGACTGGACCGCCGCCGACACGTTGAAGAACGTGGTGCTGTCAGTACGCCGGGTCGGGGTGACCGAGCCGGAGTTGCTGGTCATCGGCGTACCGGGCGACCGGGAGGTGGACCTGAAGCGGGTCGAGGTGGCGCTCTACCCGAACACCGTCGCGCTCTTCGACGGCTTCGCCGACCGGCCTGACCTGGTCCGTGGATACATCGGGCCGCAGGTGCTGGCGAAGCTCGGCATCCGATACCTGGTCGACCCCCGGGTGGTCACCGGCACCGCCTGGCTGACCGGCGCGAACGAGCCGGGCCGGCACGCGGTCAACGTGGTCAGCGGCCGGGACTTCACGCCTGACGGCACGATCGAGGCGGCGGAGGTCCGGGCCGGTGACCCCTGTCCGGCCTGCCGTTCGGGCAGGCTGACCATCCGTCGGGGCATCGAGATCGGGCACATCTTCCAACTCGGGCGGCGGTTCACCGACGCGTTCGCGGTGGACGTACTCGGCCCGGCCGGCAAGCCGGTACGGCCGATCATGGGCTGTTACGGCATCGGGGTGTCCCGCGCGGTCGCGGCGATCGCCGAGCAGCACCACGACGAACGGGGGCTAGCCTGGCCGGCGTCGATCGCACCAGCCGACGTACACCTGGTCGCGGCCGGCAAGGGCGCCCCGGTGGAGGCGGCGCTCGCCCTCGGCGAGGAGCTGGCCCGCGCGGGCCTGCGGGTGCTGGTCGACGACCGGTCGCAGGTCTCGGCCGGGGTGAAGTTCGCCGACGCGGACCTGATCGGCATCCCGCGCAGTGTGGTGCTCGGGCGCCGGCTGGTCGACGGGTACGTCGAACTGCGCGACCGGGCCAGCGACGTACGGGTCGAGCTGCCGCTGGCCGAGATCGTCGCCCGCCTGACCGGACAACCCGCCTGATCCCGGACCGTCCCGCCCCGAACCAGTCGCTTTGACCCTCGACCTGGTCGAGGGCCGATGATCCGCCCGGATGACAGCTGATCCGCCCGGATGCTCCGCACCAAAGCCGCCGGGCGGATCAGTTCGGAACGAGAGGCGGGACGCGACGATGGATCTCAGCAATCCGGTGCTCAGGTTGTGCCAGGACGGCATGCGGGCCGAGGCCGAGGGGCGCGGGGCGGACGCCCGTGCCCTGTACGAGCGGGCCTGGGAGTCCAGCGGCGACGACTATGAGGCGTGCGTCGCGGCGCACTACCTGGCCCGGCAGCAGGAGGAGGCCGATGAGGTCCTCCGGTGGAACCGGGAGGCGTTGACGCGGGCCGACCGGGTCGGGGACGAGCGGGTCGCCGCCCTCTACCCGTCGCTGCACGTGGGTGTGGGTCTGGCGTGTGAGCGGCTCGGCGACCTGCCCCGGGCCCGCCGCGCGTTCGAGCAGGCCCAAGGGCACGTCGTCGCCCTGCCGGAGGACGGGTACGGCGACCTGCTGCGGACCGCCATCGCCGACGGCCTCCGCCGGTTGACGGGGCCGCCGGACGCTGACGAGACGAATCAGGATGACGCGGATCGGGGGTGACCCGGATCCCGATGGCGGGAGCCGGGGTGGGTGAGGTCTCCTAACCCCGGTTGCCGGCGCGGAGCGACTCGTAGTGGCGCAGGCACTCGTCGTACGACGGGAGCAGGCCCTCGGCACGCAGTTCGGCCAGGGTGGGGCCGTTCGCGTCGCGCTCGGAGAGGATCGGGTCGATGTCGGCCGGGATCGGCAGCCCCAGCTCCTTGTCCCGTACGTTCGCGATCCGCTCACGGCCGGGCGCGTACCCGGCGGAGCAGACGTAACTCAGCACCGTGTTCTCCTCCAGGGCGACAAAACCGTGCCCCAGCCCCTCGGAGAGGTAGAGGGCCCGGTAGTCCACCGTGTCCAGGCGAACGACCTCGTGCTGGCCGAATGTCGGCGAACCGACCCGCAGATCGACCACAATGTCCAGCAGGGCGCCCTGTGGGCAGTAGACGTACTTGCCCTGACCGGGCGGTACGTCGGCCCAGTGGATGCCCCGGACCACACCCCGCCGGGAGACGCTGTGGTTGGTCTGGGCGACGGACAACTCGAAACCCAGCGCCTCGGTGAACGCGGCCGCGTCGTACCAGACGAGGAAGTTGCCACGGTCGTCGGGGAATTGTTGGGGGACGAACTCCCACGCGCCGGAGATCGACAACTCGGTGGCTTTCACCTGTTCACCTTTCACGCGATCAGCAACAGCACACGATACCGACCAGCCTCGGACAACCTGGTGAGGTGGGCATCTCAACCGGGTGTGACCATCCGGGTACGGGGTACCGCACCGATATAGACGAACACGATTCACGGAGGGCTCTCATGACCAACTACCGGATCGCCGACCTGATGACCCGACAGGTCGTCTACCTCTCGGCACAGACCACCCTCGACGAGGCGGCACGCGCGATGGCCGACGCCGACATCGGCGACATCGTGGTGACCGACGGGCAGAGCCTGTTCGGCATGGTGACCGACCGGGACATCGTGGTCCGGGCGGTGGCCGAGCACAAGGATCCGGCGAAGACGACGCTCGGCGAGATCGCGACCCGGGAGATCGTGATGATCGAGCAGAGTTCGACCGGTGCCGAGGCGGCCCGGCTGATGCGGGACCGGGCCGTACGCCGGATGCTGGTCTGTGACGTCGATCGCCAACTGGTCGGCATCATCTCCCTCGGCGACCTGGCCCAACAACTCCACCCCACCGAAGCCACCACCCCCACCGCGTGAAGGAAGGGCCCCCTGTTATCGCTTTCGGTAGTACAAGGGCCCCCTCCTAACGTGAGTAGCCTGGAGCGCATGCCACCGAAGAAGCTCGACGAGATCATCGAGGAGTTCGCCTCCGCGCCACGTGATCTCGTGCTGGAGATGCTGCTCGAATACTCCGACGCGGTCCCGCCGCTCCCTGCCGAGTTGGTCGGGCACGCTGGCATGGAACAGGTGCCGGAGTGCCAGACCTCGTTCTTCCTCCGGGCCGAGGTCACCCCGGAGCGCACGGTGCAGACCTGGTTCGACTGCCCACCGGAGGCGCCGACCACCCGCGCGTTCGCCGGCATCCTCGCCGAAGGGCTGGCCGGGGCGAGCCCCGAGGAAGTGCTCGACGTACCGGATGACCTCTACCAGCGGATGGGCCTGGCGCAGGCGATCAGTCCGCTGCGCGTACGCGGTGGCACCGCGATCCTGGCCCGGCTCAAGCGGCAGGTGCGGGAACAGATCGGCTGACCCCGGGCGTTGCACCGAAACGTGGAAATCGATCTCTACGCGGACGTCGTCTGCCCCTGGTGCTACATCGGTAAGCGCCGGCTCGAACAGGCGTTGCAGTCCTACGACGGCGAGGTGACGGTCCGGCTGCGGCCGTTCCAGCTCGACCCGTCACCGGTGCCCGAACCGGTGCCGATGATGGAGGCCCTGGGCGCGAAGTTCGGCGGTCCGCAGCGGGCGCGACAGATGGTCGACCATGTCACCGGGATCGTCGCCGCCACCGGTCTGGACTACCAGTACGACCGGGCGGTCGCGGCGAACACCTTCGAGGCGCACCGGCTGGTCTGGTTCGCCGAGCAGCGCGGGCTGGGGAGCCGGATGATGGACGCCCTCCAGCGGGCCCACTTCGTCAACGGCGTCGACATCGGGTCGCGGTCCGCGCTCGCCGGGCTCGCCGCCGGGGTCGGCCTGGACGAGACCGAGGTACGGGAGTGGCTCGACTCGGACGCCGGCACCTCGGAGGTCCGGGCGGAGCTGGCCGAGGCCCACGCGTTGGGTGTCACCAGCGTGCCGACCTACGTGCTCGCCGGCAAGTACGCGGTTGTCGGCGCCCAGGAGACCGAGACCCTGCTCCAGGCGCTGGCCGAGGTGACCCGCCTCGAAGCCTCGGCCTGACCTCGAAGCCCGGCCTGACCAGGGCGTTCGAATGTTTCACGTGCAACAGTATTGATCTACTTCGAATCGCTCGGCACGGCTGCCACGCCCCGCGCAGGCCGGGCGGCCAGCCGTGGCGACGGTTCACCATCGGTGACTCAGCTCGCCGCCCGGGCCAGGTCGGTGACCATCCGCGCGTTCGGCAGGCTGGCCAGGGCGCGCCCCGGCACCGCGATCTTGCTGTGTCGTACGCCGGAGCCGACGATCACGTACTTGGTGTCGACCACCCGCTCGTCCACCAGGATCGGCCACTCGGCCGGCAGGCCGATCGGGGTGATCCCGCCGTACTCCATGCCGGTCAACTCGACCGCCTCGTCCATCGGGGCAAACCTCGCCTTGCGTACGTCGAGCTGACGGCGCACCACACCGTTGACGTCCGCCCTGGTGGTGGCGAGGATGACGCAGGCCGCGTACCGGGTCACGCCCTCCCGCTTGCCGGCCACCACCACGCAGTTGGCCGAGATGTCGAGCCCGACCTCGTACGCGGCACAGAAGGCGGCGGTGTCGGCGAGTGTGGCGTCGATCGGCGCCACCAGGATGTCGTCCACCGGCACCGGGGCGTCGGCCGGCCAGTCCCGTACGGCCGCCTGCACCGGAGCCGCGAGCAGGTCAAGGCGGGTACGGGCCGGTTCCGTGCGCAAGGTCCCCATCACGGGTCGATCCTCGCACCACCGGTCGGGCGGCACCGTCCCCGCCCACCGACGCCGGTCGACCGGGCCGTGGGTGCCGATCAGCTCCCGGTGAGGAAGGCGTTCTCCCGGGCGAAGGTGCGCTCCGCCAGGCGGGCCTGTTCCAGAGCCTCTTGTCGGGCCTGCTCGGCGTTCTCCTGGCGAGCCTGGGCGACGTCCTGCAACCCGTGCCGTACGGCGAGACGCATCACGCCGTAGAGGCAGGGGAATCCACAGACGTAGAGCAGGACTGCGGCAGCGATCTGAAGCATGCCCTCACGGTAGGACGACAGGTTCTGCGAAAAGCATTCATTTCCGGGCGGATCCCCCGTACGTGTCAGCGAGGTAGTCGGCCCAGGTCCGGCTCCCCGTGGGTGTGGCCGTGGTGGTGAGCCCACCGGCACGCACCGCCCGGCCGAACCGGCCCGGAACCCGGATCGAGAGCAGTGAACGACGCCGGCCCCGGGCGACCGACCAGGCGGCGACCGCCTCGTCGTACCGGAGCACCTGCGGTCCGCCGTACTCCTCGATGGTCCGACCCGGTCCGGCGACCAGCCGGTCCGCGATCCGGCCGGCGACGTCACCGGGGTCGACCGGCTGCACCAGCATCGCCCGGTCACCGAAGACCGGCCCGAGCCGCCCGGCGACCCGCAGCATCCCGTCGAGCAGCTGGGGAAACTGGGTGGCGCGCAGTACGCTCCACGGCACCTCTCCGGTCGTCACGATCCGCTCGGCGGCGAGTTTGAGCCGGTAGTACCGCAGGGGCACCTCGTCGATGCCGACGATTGAGACGTAGAGCAGGTGACGAACGCCGGCCTCGGCGGAGTCGGTGACCAGCCGACGGGTCCCGGCCACATCCACCCGTGCGTCGAACGACCGGGTGGCGGAGGCCAGGTGGACCACCGCGTCAACGCCGGTGACCGCGAGATCCACACCGGTGCCGGCGCCGAGGTCGGCCACCACCCACTCGACCCCGTCACCGCCCGGCCGTGGCCGGCGACTCATCGCGCGCACCTCGTGCCCCGCCGCCACCAGGTGCGGCACAACCTTCCGGCCAAGCGTTCCGCTGGCACCGGTGACCAGGACTCTCATCGTGTGCTCTCTTTCGGGGTCGAAGGACGGGGACCGGGTCGGCGGACACCGCGGGCCGCGGGACAGGTCTGGTCGTGGGACAGGTCTGGTCGTGGGACAGGTCTGGTCGTGGGACAGGTCTGGTCGTGGGACGAGGGGAAGTGGGCAGACGTGATGGTGACGGAGGTCACATTTACTCATCTAGGTTAATGGGGTTAACTTACTGGCTATGAGCATTAACTACCTGGATCGGGGCGAGGCCCGTCTCGCCTACACCGTGCGGGGCGAAGGCCCTCTGGTCATCTGCCTACCCGGTATGGGTGAGCTCCGCTCGTCATACCGCTTCACCGAGCCGGCCCTGGTCGAGGCCGGCTACCGGGTCGCCGTGCTGGACCTGCGAGGGCACGGCGACAGCGACGACGGTTTCCACCGGTACGACGACGACGCCCTGGCCGGCGACGCCCTCGCCCTCGTCGACCAACTCGGCGGACCGGCCCTCCTGGTCGGCAACTCGATGGGCACCAGCGCCGCGGTCCTCGCCGCCGCCGCCGAACCGGGCAAGGTCAGCGGCATCGCGCTGATCGCCCCGTTCGTCCGCGACCCGAAGATCAACCCGCTGATGCGGCTGATCCTCCGGCTCCTGCTGGTCAAGCCCTGGGGACCGGCCGCCTGGTTGGCCTACCACCGCACGCTCTTTCCCGGACGCCCCCCAACCGACCTGGCCGAACACCGGAACCGGTTGAGGGAGAGCCTGCGCCGGGGCGACCACTGGCGCTCGTTCGTCCGGACCACCCGCACCAGTCACGAACCGGTACAGCGGCGACTGGACCAGGTACGGGCCAGCACCCTCGTGGTGATGGGCGAGAAGGACCCGGACTACCCCGACCCGGCGGCCGAGGCCCGGTACGTCGCCGAACGGCTGCGCGGCGAACTGCTCCTGGTGCCGGGCTCCGGGCACTACCCGATGGCCGAATACCCGGAACAGGTCAACCCGGCCCTGATCAGCTTCGCCAACCGGGTGACCGCTGGTGCCTAGAGCCGGACTCACTCCCGCGATCGTGGTCGCCGAGGCGGGCCGGATCGCCGACGAGGTCGGGCTGGACCGGCTCACCCTCGCCGCCGTCGCCCAACGGCTCGGTGTCACCCTGCCCAGCCTCTACAAACACGTACGCGGGCTCGACGGACTCGCACAACAACTCGCCATCCAGGCCCTGGACGAATTCACCGCACGAGGCACCGACGCCACGCTCGGGCTCGCCGGGCAGGCGGCGATGCGGGCACTGGCCGGGGCGTACCGGGACTACGCACAGAGCCACCCGGGCACCTACGCCGCCACCTTGCGCGCCCCGGACCCGACCGACCCCGCGCACGTCGCCGCCGCCGAGCGGGCGGTACGCGTGATCTACGCGGTACTCGCCGGGTACGGGCTCAGCGGCGACCGGGCGATCGACGCGGCCCGGGCACTGCGCAGCGCGCTGCACGGGTTCGTCACCCTGGAGGCAGCCCACGGCTTCGGGTTGCCCCGTGACCTCGACCGCTCGTACGAGTTGCTGGTCGACGCACTCGACCGGGCATTCCGTACCTGGCCAGAGGGGTGACACGTGCCGCCGGCTTCAGGCCCGGGCGTTCACCCGACCGGAAATCAGACCACCGGCCAACGCCAGGGCGGTGGCGACCGCGAACCCGGCCAGGTAGGTCCCCGGCCCGGGTTGCCCAGCCGCCGCGAACAGCGCACCGGTGAACGCCAGGACGGTCGCACCGGAGAGCGAATCGCTCAGTTGCAGGGCGGAACTGTTCCGTCCCTGCTCCTGCGGCGCGGAAAGCTCCAGGGTCAGCACCGAGATCGACGGATAGGCCAGCCCGATCCCCAACCCGGCCACCGCCCAGGCGACGATCCCCACCACCACCGGCACCGCCTGGGCCAGCATCAACGGCCCGGCGGCGGCAATCCCGGCGGCCATCAGCAGCAAACCCACCCGGGGGAGGGTGGCGCGCGACGCCGGTGGCCGGATCCGCCCCTGCACCCACGACCCGAACGACCACGAGATCGCCCCAGCCGCCAACGCCGCCCCGGCCAGTGCCGGTGCGAGTTGCCGCTCCCGGGCGAGCAGCAACGGGATGAACACCTCGGCGCCGACGAAGGCCGCCGCCGCCAGGCCGCGCAACGCGATCACCGTCGGCAGACCACGGGCGGCGCGGAGCACCCCGGCCGGCAACAACCGGGGTACGCAGAGAGCCAGGCCGGCGAGGGCCACCACCACCAGTCCGACCGCGAGCAGACCGGTGCGCTGCCCACCGAGATGCAGCAGTGCGGCGCTCACTGCCGCCCCGGACGCCCAGCCCACCCGGCGCAGTGAACCGGGTGCGATCCGGTTCGGGGCCGCAGCCCCCACCCCGGTCGAATCGGCCTGCTCCGGACCGGCCGCCGCCGACGCCGCCGGACGACTGATGCCGCGCAGGCCGGGGCGGATCAGCAGCGCGGCCGGCAACGCCAACAGTGGTACGGCGAGGAACACCCAACGCCAACCGACGTACTGCACGATCAGTCCGGCGATCGCCGGTCCGACGAGTGAAGGCACCACCCAGGCCCCGGCGAACGCGGCGAAGACCCTCGGGTGCAGCCGCTCCGGATACACCCGGCCGACCACCACGTAGAGCGCGACGATGAGCAGCCCGGAGCCGAGCCCCTGCACCACCCGCCCGATCACGAGCTGCATCATGCTCTGTGCGCTGCCGGCGATGACGAGGCCGACGACGAACCAGGCGACACCGTGCCGTACCGGGGCGGCGGGGCCCCGGGCGTCGCTCCACATGCCGGCGACGACCATGGTCACCACGCTGATGGCGGCCGGTCCGCCGAAGGCGAGCGCGTACAGCGACAGCCCGTCCAGCGCCTGCGCGACGGTTGGCATGGCGGTGGCGACCGCGAGCGCCTCGAACGCCAGCAGCGAGATCAGCGACACCATGCCCACGGTCAGCGCCCGGAACGGGCGGGCGAACAGCCCGCCCACGAGCGGCGGCGGGGCCAGGAGTTCGGCGGTCACCGGGAGAACCCGTTCATCTGTGTGCGCCCCCTCCGGTCCGACCGTCGCCTCGACCGGTCTCATGCCTCCAGCATCGGACATGAACCGGAGTTGAGGTCAAGGCGCGGTACGCGGAGCGCCGCTCGACTACACCTGTTGCAACGCCTCGCCTAGTCCTTTGGCCAACCCGGAGAAGTGCTGGTCGGCGATGAGGTGTCCGGCGGTGATGACCAGTGCCAGCGGCCACTCGATCACCTGTAGGACAGCGAGCAGGCCGAGACCGGCGTAGTAGGCGATCTTGTCGGTCGGCGGCACGGCGATATCACCGAGACCGGGGATCCGGACCCGACCAGCGTACGACTCGACCACCTTGCGCGGGTCGTGCAGGACACCGACGTTCATCTTCGCCTCCCGGGTCTGAGGTTCCCGCCGGCCGGCGGGAACTCCGTTGTCCGGGTGGCATTCCACCGTCGGCGAGGTCCATGCCCCGCCCCACAAACCCGGTGCCGGTTGCGCGGAACGGGAAACTTCGCCTGGTGGGTGTGCATAACGTACCGGTGGTGGGGAAGGCAGGGCCGACCGTCATCCGGGGGGCGATATGGCGTACGCAAGTAACGGGAATCGTCAGCAGGCACAGCGGCGCGCTGCCACCATCCGCACGGCTCGATGACGCCCTTCGGGCTGAATATCACTGGAGCCCTGCCGGCGCCCACCCTCTCGAACCTGCTGGGTGGCGTCTCGCGAGGTGCACAGGAGCTCGCCAACCGGGCCGGGACGCTGGCCGGGCAGGGCGCACGCGCCGCCGGGCTGACCCAGCGCGGCGTACGGTCCCGGCCGGGTCGGCACCACATCGAGGTACGAGGCGTGGCGCTGCCGGGCAGCGAGCGGCTGGCGCACCGGGTGGAGGAGGCTCTCGAACGCTTGCCGGGCGTGCTCTGGGCCCGGGTCAACGCGCCGACCAGCCGGGTGGTGGTGGCCGTCGACGACTCCGCGCCCCGGCTGCGGGACCTGATCGCGACGATCGTCGCGGTGGAGCGTACCGACGACTGTGAGCACCACCCCGACGATCCGCAACCGCACCCACCCGAGGAGGGGCCCCGGACGCGGCGGGCGGTCTCGACGCTGGCCGCGGACGCGTTCGGTCTGGGGCTCACCGTGGCCACCCGGATCCTGCCCTTCGCCCCGCTTCCGGGCGAGGTCGCCGGCCTGCTCAAGGCGATCGACATGCAGCCGAAGCTGCACGCCCTGGTCGGTCAGGGCCTGCGTGGCGACCACCGGGCCGATTCCCTGCTGCCACTGGCCGAGGCGCTGGCGCTCGGTCTGACCGGTGGTTGGGCGGGCATCCTGCTCGACGGCGCCCAACGGGTGCTCCAGTGGCAGGAGGCCCGCGCACAGTTGACCGCCTGGCAGGACGCCGAGCCACGCCTCGCCGGCACGCCCGAACTGGCCGCGGCGCAACCGCTGCTGGACGGGCGCCCACGACGGAAACCCGACGGCCCGCTGGAGCGGTACACCGCCCGTACGCTCACCGCCGGGGCCCTGGCCGGGGCGGTGGCGCTGCCGTTCGCCGGCCCGAAACGGGCCGCCGCGCTCGCCATGTCCAGCCTCTCCAAGGCACCCTTCGACGGCCGGGAGGGGTTCGCCGCGCAGTTCGGCCGGACACTCGCCGCCCGTGGCGTGATCGCCATGGACCGTTCGGTCCTGCGGGACCTGGACCGGATCGACACCCTGGTGCTGGACGAGGCCGTACTGCACTCGAACCGGGGCACGCTGACCGACCTGGTGCCGCTCTCCGGTGACGCCGAGGAGGTCGCCGGGCAGGCGTTCGCCCTGTTCCACCCGGCCACCCCGGACGAGCCGCACGAGGCGGACGGTTGGCGGCTCGCCCCGTTCCCGGCGCTGGGCGTCACGGCGCCGAGGGACCACCCGGAGGCGGGCCGGCTGTTCGGTTCCGGTGGCAGCGTGCTCGGCCTGACCCACGACGGGGAACTGGCGGCGGTGGTCAAGTACGAGCCGGAGCCGGCGCCGGGCGTCGACGCCCTGCCCTCGGCGACCAAACGGGCCGGCGTCCGCCTGGTCGTGGCGAGCGCCGACAACGACCGGTACGGCTTCGCCGACGCCCTGATGCCCGGCGCGGACGAACTCACCGCGTCGATCCGGTCGTTGCAGGCCGAGGGGGCGATGGTCATGCTCGTCTCCGGCGACCGGCGCGCGCTCGGTGCCTCCGACTGCGGACTGGGCGTCTGGTTTGCCGCCGAGGCCCCACCGTGGGGGGCACACCTGTTGATCGGCGCCGACCTGGAGGTGCCGGCGCTGATCGTCGAAGCGGTCGGCGTGGCCCGGAAGCTGACCCGGCAGAACGTCGCCCTGGCCGCCGCCGGCACCAGCATCGGCGCGCTCACCGCGTTCACCGCGCCGGTCACCCAGTTGCCACGCCGGACGATGACCGGCGTGAACGTGGCCGGTGCGATGGCGCTGGCGAACGGCGTATGGCGGGCGAAGCAGCTTCCCTCGCACGCCGAGGTCCGGCCGGCCGGTGCGGCCACGCCCTGGCACCTGATGCCGGTGGCGACCGTGCTCGACCGGTTGGGCACCCGCCCGGCGGGCCTGAGTACGACCGAGGTCCAGCGGCGTGGCAAGGACAGCGGACCGGACGACCATGCGGGTACGAACCTGGGTCGGGCCTTCGTCGACGAACTCGCCAACCCGTTGACCCCCGTCCTGGCCGCCGGGGCCAGCCTCTCCGCGGCCGTCGGTTCGGTGGTGGACGCGGCACTGGTCGGTGGGGTGGTGGGGCTCTCGGCGCTGATCGGCGCCGTCCACCAGGTCAACACCGAGCGGTCGCTGGCCGAGTTGCTCTCCCGCTCGGCGGTGACCGCCCGGGTACGCCGCGACGGCGAGGAGCGGGTGGTGGCCGCCGGCGACCTGGTTCCCGGGGACATCGTGCTGGTCGGGCCGGGCGACGCGATTCCGGCCGACTGCCGGGTGCTGGAGGCGAACGGGCTGGAGGCGGACGAGTCGTCGCTGACCGGTGAGTCGTTGCCGGTCGCGAAGGACAGCCCGTCGGTGGTGGCCGCGGCGGTCGCGGACCGCCGGTCGATGCTCTACGAGGGAACCACGGTCGCCGCCGGTCGCGGTGTCGCCGTCGTTGTCGCCACCGGTTCCGACACCGAGGTCGGTCGGGGCATGGCGCTGGCCCGTCAGGCACCTCCGAGCAGCGGTGTGGAGGCCCGGCTGACCAAGATCACAAAGGCCACCATCCCGGTCGCCACCGGCGCGGCGATGGCGGTGGCCGGGGCGGGACTCTTCCGGGGCGTACCGCTGGCCGAGACGGCCGCGACCGCCGCGAACCTGGCCGTCGCGTCGGTGCCGGAAGGGCTGCCGTTCCTGGTCAGCGCCGCCCAGCTGGCCGCCGCGCGGCGATTGGCCGAACACGGCGCGCTGGTCCGCAACCCGCGCACCATCGAGGCGCTCGGCCGGGTCGACGTGCTCTGCTTCGACAAGACCGGCACCCTGACCGAGGGACACCTGCGGCTCGCCGGGGTCGGGGACAGCGAACAGTACGCCGAGATCGACGCGCTCGACCGTACGCTGCGCCGGGTCCTCGCCGCGGCCCTGCGCGCCACACCGGAGGTCGAGCAGCCGGACCAGATCAGCGGGCAGACCGACCGGGCGGTGGTGGTCGGCGCCCGGGACGCCGAGGTCGAGCCGACCACCGGCTGTCGGAGCTGGCACTATACGAGCGCGTTGCCGTTCGAGCCGTCCCGTGGCTACCACGCCACCGTCGGCCGACGGCACGAGACGCACCTGCTCAGTGTCAAGGGTGCGCCGGAGACGATCCTGCCGCGGTGCACCCGGCGACGGACCCGGGACGGCGAGGTAACGCTCGACGACGCTGGCCGGGAGTCGTTGCAGCGGATGATGGGCGACCACGCGGGGGCCGGGCAGCGGGTGCTGGCGGTCGCCGAACGGGTGGTCGACAGGGACACGATCACCGACGCCGACGTCACCGACCTGACCTTCGTCGGCTGTCTGACCCTGGCCGACGGGGTACGGGCGAGCGCCGCCCCGGCGGTTGCCCGGATCCGCCAGGCCGGGGTACACACCATCATGATCACCGGCGACCATCCGGGCACCGCCGCCGCGATCGCCTCGATCATCAGTACCGACGACGCCGAACAGCGGGTCGCCACCGGCACCGAACTCGACCAGCTCGACGACGAGGCGCTCGCCGAGCGACTGGGCCGCACCGACGTGGTCGCCCGCTGCACCCCGGCGCACAAGGTACGGATCATCCAGGCGCTCCAGCAGGCCGGTCGGGTGGTCGCGATGACCGGTGACGGGGCCAACGACGCCCCGGCGATCCGGCTCGCCGACGTCGGCATCGCGCTCGGTCAGCGTGGTACGCCCGCCGCTCGGGCCGCCGCCGATCTGGTGGTCACCGACGACCGACTCGAAACGATCATCGCCACCCTGGTCGAGGGCCGGGCCATGTGGTCCTCGGTACGGCACGCGCTGAGCATCCTGGTCGGCGGCAACCTCGGCGAGATCGCGTTCAGCGTGCTCACCGCGGCCGCCACCGGCCGGTCCGCGCTCAACGGCCGCCAGCTGCTGCTGGTGAACCTCCTCACCGACCTGGCCCCGGCGATGGCGATCGCGGTCCGGGCACCGAAACCGGACGCCACCGACGGCCTGTTGCTGGAAGGACCGGACAACTCGCTCGGCGGCACCCTGAACCGGGAGATCGCGCTCCGGGCCGGAACCACCACGCTCGGCGCCACCGCCGGCTGGACCCTGGCCCGGCTCACCGGCCGGCAGCGCCGCGCCGGCACCATCGCGCTCGCCTCGCTGGTCGGCACCCAGCTCGGCCAGACCGTGGTCGACGGCGGCGCCACCCCGGCCGTACTCGCCTCGACCGCGGCGTCGATGGCGGTCCTGGCCAGCGTGATCCAGACCCCCGGGGTGAGCCAGTTCTTCGGTTGCACCCCGCTCGGCCCGGTCGGTTGGGGCATCGCCGCCGGCAGTGCGCTCGGCGCCACCTTCGCCAGCACCACCCTGGGACGGCTCCTCACCCACTCGGAAGAGCACGGGCCGGTGGACGCCAACCCGCCGCCGACCGGTACGGAATCAGACGACCCGTCACAGGCGTGATCTCCGGCCCGGTCGACGGCGCGTACGTCAGTGCCCCCGGGCCAGCCACTCGTCGAGGTGCGGCGCCTCGGCCCCGATGGTCGTACCGTCTCCGTGGCCGGTGTGGACGGTGGTGGCCGGGGGAAGGGTCAGCAGCCGCTCCCGGATCGAACCGACGATGGTGCCGAAGTCGCTGTACGAGCGTCCGGTCGCACCCGGCCCACCGGCAAAAAGCGTGTCACCGGTGAAGACCGCTCCGAGGCGGGGTACGTGAAAGCAGCACGCGCCCGGGCTGTGGCCCGGTGTGTGCAGGACGGTCAGCACGATCCCGCCGATCTCGATCGTCTGCCCGTCGGTCAGTTCACCGTCGGGTATCACGTCGGGATGGACCTGGTCCCAGAGCACCCGGTCGTCCGGGTGCAGCAGCACCGGCGCGCCGGTCGCCTCGCCGAGGGCCGGCGCCACCCGTACGTGGTCGTCGTGCGCGTGGCTGGCGAGGATCGCCCGCACCCGCCGGCCACCGACCGTACGCAGAATCGTCTCCACGTCGTGCGGCGCGTCGATGACCACACACTCGTCGTCGTCGCCGACGACCCAGACGTTGTTCTCCACGTCGAAGGTCTGGCCGTCGAGAGAGAAGGTCCCCTTGGTCACCGCGTGGTCGATCCGGGCGGTCATCAGAAGACCACCACCGACCGGAGTACGTCGCCCCGGTGCATCCGGGCGAACGCCTCCTCCACCTGGTCCAGGGCGATCTCCTCGGTGACGAAGCTGTCCAGGTCCAGCCGCCCCTGCAGGTAGAGCTCGGTCAGCAAAGGGAAGTCCCGGCTGGGCAGGCAGTCGCCGTACCAGCTCGACTTGAGGGCGCCGCCGCGTCCGAAGACGTCCAGCAGCGGCAGCTCGGGGACCTTCATCTCCGGGGTGGGGACCCCGACCAGGACCACCGTGCCGGCCAGGTCCCGGGCGTAGAACGCCTGCTGCCAGGTCTCCGGTCGGCCGACCGCGTCGACCACCACGTCGGCACCGAACCCGCCGGTCAGTGCCCGGATCGCCTCGACCGGGTCGGTCTCCCGGGCGTTCACGGTGTGGGTGGCGCCGAAGCCCTTCGCCCACTCCAGTTTCCGGGGGTCGGTGTCCACCGCGATGATCGTGGTCGCGCCGGCCAGGACGGCACCGGCGACCGCACCGTCACCCACCCCGCCGCAGCCGATCACCGCGACCGAGTCGCCCCGGGTCACCTGTCCGGTGTTCATCGCCGCGCCGAGCCCGGCCATCACTCCGCAGCCGAGCAGGCCGACCGCGGCCGGTCGGGCCGCCGGGTCGACCTTGGTGCACTGTCCGGCGTGAACCAGGGTCTTCTCCACGAACGCGCCGATGCCCAGGGCCGGTGCGAGTTCGGTGCCGTCGGTGAGGGTCATCTTCTGGGTGGCGTTGTGCGTGTTGAAGCAGTACCACGGCTTGCCCCGGTTGCAGGCCCGGCAGTCACCACACACGGCCCGCCAGTTCAGTACGACGAAGTCGCCCGGTGCCACGCCGGTGACGCCCTCGCCGACCTGCTCCACGATCCCGGCCGCCTCGTGTCCCAGCAGGAACGGGTAGTCGTCGTTGATACCGCCTTCGCGGTAGTGCAGATCGGTGTGGCACACCCCGCAGCTCTGCACCCGCACCACTGCCTCGCCCGGCCCGGGGTCCGGTACGACGATCGTGGCGACCTCGACCGGTGCACCCCTGGCCCTCGAGATGACACCGCGTACTTCCTGACCCACTGATCCGCCCTCGCCTTCGCCGTGATCGATTCCTCGGTCTTGATCTCGGAGGTATCACATCATGCGCATGAATCGAGGACCAGCCGTCAATCGCCGAGCAGCCAGCCATTCTGCTCGGCGATCCGGACCGCTTCCGTCCGGTTGTGTGCGCCGGTCTTGCCGATCGCGGCGGAGAGGTGGTTGCGTACGGTCCCCTCGGAGAGGTGCAGCATCCGGGCGAGCGCGGCGACCGTGCCCCCGCTCCGGGCCACCCGCAACACCTCGGTCTCCCGCGCGGTAAGCGGGCTGAATCCGCTGGCGAGGGTCTCCGCGGCGAGGGTCGGGTCGACCACCCGGAGTCCGGCGTGGACCCGGCGGACCGCGTCGGCGAGTTGCCGGGCCGGGGTGTCCTTGACGACGAAACCATCCGCGCCGGCCTCCATCGCCCGTCGCAGATAGCCGGGGCGTCCGAAGGTGGTGACCACCAGCACCCGGCATTCCGGCCGGGCCGCCCGCAGCGCGGCGGTGGCCCCGATCCCGTCCAGGCCGGGCATCTCCACGTCCAGCAGCGCGATGTCGGGCCGGGTACGGCGCGCCGCGTCCACCACCTCGTCGCCGCGCCCGACCTCGGCGACCACGGTCAGGTCCGGTTCGAGGGAGAGGAGCGCCGCCAGGGCGCCCCGGACCAGTGCCTGATCGTCGGCGAGCAGCAGCCGGATGGGTTCGGTCATCCGGCTCGCCGGTCCAGTTCGACCCGGAGCCGGAAGCCCCTGCCGCCGGGTCCGCGCCCCACGGTGACCCGCCCGCCAGCCTGTTCGGCCCGTTCCCGGAGCCCGAGCAGGCCGTGCCCGCCAACCGGCCGGTCCGATCCGTCGACCGGTACGCGGTCGGGCTGACCTTCCTCCGGCCCCCGGCCGTCGTCGAGTACCTCGACCATGTCGTGACCGACCCGGACGGTGCAGCGCCGGGCACCGCTGTGCCGTACCACGTTCGTGACCCCTTCCCGTACCGCCCAGCCGAAGAGTTCGGACCGGGCTTCCGGCAGGCCAACGGCGGCGGCGGGCAGGTCGGCCTCGATGCCCGCCGCGTCCAGCGCCGTGCGGGCGCCGGCCAACTCGGTCGCGAGGGTGACCTCACGGTACGCCCCGACGGTGCTGCGTACGTCGGCCAGCGCCTCGCGGGCCAGCCGTTCCACGTCGGCGACCTCCACCGCCGCTCGGCCCGGGTCCACCTCGAGCAACCGGCCGGCGAGTTCGGCCTTGACCGCCACCACGGTCAGCGAATGGCCGAGGATGTCGTGCAGGTCGCGGGCGGTCCGGGACCGTTCCCCGGCGACCGCCAACCGGTGGATCTCCCGCTGTGCGGCGAGCAGGTCGGCGTTCCGTTCGGCCAGCCGGGTCACGCCGAAGGTGGCAAAGGCGGCGAGCAGTACGGCGAAGACCAGGTCGGACTGGCCGCGCCAGCCGGGTACGGCGAACGGCGTGACCGCCGCGACCAGGGCCATCACGCCGACGAAGACCAGGGCGGCGCGCAGTGGCAGCAACATCACCGCGGCGGTGCTGAGGTAGACCAGGGTGACCAGCCAGTCCGCGCCCACCCCGGGGATGGCCAACAGGCTGAGCCCGAACAGCAGGCCGAGCAGTGCCCAACTGAGCCGGTCGCCGAGATGACCCCAGGTGGGTACGGCACCGAGCGCCCGACGGCGGTGTCGGGCCCGGACCATCAACGCGAAGATCAGCACGTAGCAGAGGCCGAACCCGAGCAGGGCCCCGACCGCCAGGTCCCGCGCGAAGCCGGGCGGGTGCTGCCAGGCCGTGCTGATCGGGTGGCTGAGGTAGACCAGCCAGATGCCGCCGACCGCCCAGCCGAAATCCCGCCGGCTGCGGCGTCCGGGCCACCAGGCCGAGTGGTCCGGGGAGGTCACTCGGCCACCATAACCACGCTGGTCGCCGCCGACCGCCGCGTACCGGCTGGTCGGGGCTGGCGACCCGGACGAGCGGGTCACACCCGTTGGGTGTCGCGGCGGAACAGCCGGGCGGCGCCGAAACTGAAGACGACGGTCCAGGCCAGTACGTTCGCCACCGACGCCAGGGTGAACCCCGATCCGGTCAGCGGGCTGCGGGCGATCTCGCCGAGGCCGTACACCGGGGTGAACTTGGCGATCTCCTGCATGGCGTGCGGCAGCACCTCCAGTGGCACGAAGAGACCGCCGAACATCGCCAGGATGGCGAGGATCGGGCCGAGGAACTGCATCACGTTCTCGGCCGGGGCGAGGTAGCCGACGAAGAGCCCGAAGGCGGCGAAGACGAGCGAGCCGATCCAGGCGGCCAGCCCGGCGAGCAGCCAGACGTGTGCCGGCAGGCGGACTCCGGACACCGCGCCGACCGCGAACTCCACCACCACCGCGATCAGGCCGAGAACCATCGCGGTCAGCACCTTCGTGGTCACGTACGCGGCCGGGCGCAGTGGGGTGAGGCGAAGCTGACGACTCCAGCCGAGGGCTCGTTCGACGGCGACCATTCCGCCGCCGCTGGTGGTGGCGACCATCGCGCCGTACACCGCCAGGCTGATCATGATGTAGCCGGTGACCGGGGAGCCGTTGTCGAGCGTCTGCCCGCGCTGCGGCAGGCCGAAGAGGAGGAAGAAGACCGCCGGCATCACCAGGATGAAGATCATCGTGCGCCGGTTGCGGAGCACCCGGCGGATCTCCAGCAGCAGGAAGGTCGGCGTGAACCCGCCCATGGCGGGACGCTGCCGGGGCGTCGTGGGCAGGGTCTGGGCGCTGCTGGTCATCGGGTCCTCCGGTCGGTGCCGCGGGTGGAGGCGTCGCCGCCGGCGGGCGCCCCGGTGGTGGTGAGCGCGAGGAAGGCTTCCTCTAGGTTGCGCGAGGTGATCTCCAGGTCGCGTGCGGAGGTGGCGGTGAGCAGGTGCCGGGCCACCGCGTCGGAGTCGCTGGCGTGCAGCAGTACGGTGTCGCCGCGTACCTCGACCGAGTCCACGCCGGGCAGTGCGGCCAGCCGTACCTGGTCGGCGCCGGGCAGCGTGGCCCGGACCACCCGACCCGCGGCCAGGTTCTTGATCTCGGCACTGGTGCCGTCGGCGACGATCCGTCCCTGCCGCACCAGCACGATCCGGTCGGCGTACGCGTCCGCCTCCTCCAGGTAGTGGGTGGCGAACAGGATCGTCCGCCCGGATCGGGCGTCCTCCCGGATCGCGGTCCAGAAGTCCCGGCGTCCCTCGACGTCCATCCCGGTCGTCGGTTCGTCCAGCACCATCAGGTCCGGGTCGGAGAGGAGTGCGAGGGCGAACCGCAGCCGTTGCTGCTGGCCACCCGAGCACTTGCCGACCCGACGGTCACCGATGGCGGTGATGCCGGCCCGGTCGAGCACCTCGGCCACGGGTCGGCTGTGGCTGAAAAAGGTGGCGGTCATCCGTACCGTCTCGGCCACGGTCAGGTCCTTGAGCAACCCGCCGGTCTGCATCACGGCGGCGATCCGGCCCTGCCCGATGGCTTCCTCGGGAGACTGCCCGTAGACCCGGACGCTGCCCGACGTCGGCCTGGCCAGGCCGAGCAGCATGTCGATCGTGGTCGTCTTGCCGGCGCCGTTCGGTCCGAGGAACGCCACCACCTCGCCGGGTTCGACACGCAGGCTGAGCCCGTCGACGGCGGTCACCGGGCCGTAGGTTTTGGTGAGTCCGGTCAGTTCGACGGCGGGGGTCCCGGTACCGGTGCCGGCCGTCCGGGCCACCGGCGTCGTGGTCGTCGATCTTGTCATGGTGCAAGGTTGCGCCGACCCGGGACGGGAGCGGTCTGCCGCACGTCACCACCTGGCCGTGACATTTGTCAGGGGTACGGATCGATCCCGCCGGCCGCACTGTTCGTGTCCTTGCTCATAGTCGAAGCCGCAACGTTGTGTACGCCGTAGACCGTGCATATACGTTGTATGTGTACGCCGTAGACCTGCGGCGGACGTCCGCCGGCATCGGCTTCCTCGACGGGATACGCAATGCGACGCAGCCCCTGGGCCACCCTCGCGGTACTGGCACTCGCCCAGTTCATCGTGGTACTCGACGTGACGATCGTGAACGTCGCACTACCCGACATACAGTCCGACCTGAAGTTCACCACCGACAACCTACAGTGGGTGATCAGCGCCTACACCCTTCTCTTCGGCGGCTTCCTGCTCCTCGGCGGACGCGCTGCGGACCTGCTCGGCCCCCGCCGGGTCTTCGTCGCCGGACTCGCGATCTTCGGCGCCACCTCACTACTCGCCGGACTCGCCACCTCCCCGGGCCTGCTGATCGGTGCCCGGGCCGTCCAGGGACTCGGCGGCGCCCTGCTCTCCCCGGCCGCGCTGGCGATCCTCACCGTCACCTTCGCCCACGGACGGGCCCGCAACATCGCCATGGGCGTATGGGGCGGTTTGGCCGGGCTCGGCGGCACCCTCGGCGTGGTCGCCGGTGGCCTGCTCGTCGACTCGCTGGACTGGCGCTGGGTCTTCTTCGTCAACGTACCGATCGTGATCGCGCTCATCGCACTCATCCCGACGTTCGTCCAGGACACCCGCCACCACGAACACGGCACCCGCACCTTCGACGTCGCCGGCGCTGTCCTGAGCACCGCCGGTCTGCTCGCCGTCGTCTTCGGCGTCGTACGGGCAGAGGCGAGCGGCTGGGGCTCGCTCGAAGTGGTCGGTTTCCTCGTCGGCGGACTCGTGCTGCTGACCGTGTTTGTCGCCGTCGAGGCCCGCTCGGTGGCACCGCTGGTACCGCTGCGACTGTTCCGTTCCCGCGCCCTGAGCGTCTCCAGCGCCGCCCTGGCGCTCAACGGCGCCGCGTTCCTGGCCATGTTCTTCCTGACCGCGATCTACCTCCAGCAGGTACGCGGCGACTCGCCCCTGGCCGCTGGCATGCACTTCCTACCGATGGGTGCCGCCGCGATCACCGGCGCCGTCCTCGCCACCCAACTCGTGCCCAAGATCGGCACCCGTACGCTCCAGATCGCCGGCACGGTGCTCAGCGTCGCCGGTCTCCTGCTGCTCTCCCGCGCCGGTGCGACCGGCAGTTACGCCACTGAGCTGCTGCCCGGCCTGCTCCTGTTCGGACTCGGCATCATCGGCGTCGGTGTACCGGCCCAGATCACGGCGGTGTCCGACGTCGCACACCACGAGGCAGGCGCCGCATCCGGTGTGGTGACCGCCGTCTACCAGGTCGGTGGTGCGCTGGGGTTGGCCATCGTCACGACGCTCTCCATCACCCGCACCGCGGACGCGATGGCGCACGGCCTCGGTCAGCAGCAGGCCCTGGTCGAGGGCTTCCACCGCGGGTTGATGGTCGCCACCGCGTTCGCGATCCTCAACCTCGTGGTCACGCTCGCCACCCCGCAACTGCGCCCCGACGCCGAGCAGGTCGCCGAAGCAGCCGCAGCAGCGTGACCCACCCCGCCGCTGCGGCGATCACCGCGACCGCCGCAGCGGCGCAAATCCCCTTCCGCAGGCCGTTCTGGTTACTTGGGCGCACCGAACAGCGGCAGAAGCTTGAACTGGTGGTTGCTGATGTACTGAGCCGGATCGGCATGCAGAACCGAGCCGAGAAGGGTGCCGAAGACGTCGCGGAAGTCGGTCGTCGCCTTCAGGTCGCCGTCGTCCAGATCGGTCAGGCTCGGTTGCTCACCGTAGAGTCCGCCAGCCACCCCGGAGCCCAGCACGAACACCGGCCCGGCGGTGCCATGATCCGTGCCGTCGGAAGCGTTGGCCCGGACCCGGCGACCGAACTCGCTGTAGACGACGACGGTCACGCGTCGCCCGGCCTCCGTCTTCGCCAACCGGTCCATGAATCCGGACAAGCCATCGTCGAGCTGCTTGAGTAGCCGCTCCTGTGCCGGTCGCTCATCCGCGTGCGTGTCGAATCCGCCCAGACTCACTGAGTAGACCCTGGTCGGCACGCCCGCCTCGATGCATCTGCTAACCAACGCGAGCTGGGTGGCGAGCAGGCTGTCGCCGCCGGTGCCGGTCCCCGGCACGTACGTGAGCTCGCTGGCCTCCGTGGAGGGCTCCGCCTTCTCGGCCTCACGTACGAGCTGATCGACCCAGAGGAAATCGTGGAACGCCTTCGCGGCCCGTGCCTGGAGTTCCGGCTCGTCCTGCTGTGTCTTCCCGAGGGCCGAGATCATCTCTTTCTTGATACCGGAGGGGAGCTGAAGGGCATTGATCGTGACACACGCTCCTGCTCGGGTCGAACCCGCGAGCAGTGGCGGGAGCACCGGCTCGAAACTGACGGCGGCCTCCGGCGAGGCGTTGGTCCCGTCCAGCCATCGGCCGACCCAGCCGGTCGCGACCGGCGCGGCCGGCGCCGCCGTCTGCCAGATGTCCATCGAGCGGAAATGGCTCCGGTCAGGTTTCGGGTATCCGACGCCGAGGACAACCGCCAGCCGCTCTTCGTTCCACAACCGTTTCAACCCGCTCAGACCCGGGCTGAGGCCAAGCGATTCGTTGAGGTGCAGCACATCCTCCGGCGCATACGCCAGTTCAGGCCGGGCGGCGTGGTACGCAGGATCCGCGTATGGGATGACCGTGTTGAGGCCGTCGTTGCCGCCGTACAGGGTGACGATGACTAATTTGTCTTCATCCCTTGCAACAACGTCAGGCCCCTTCTCCGCAGTCGCGAGAAGTTCGGCCAGTCCGAATCCACCGCCCGCACCCACCACGAGCGCAGCGCCCGCAGCGACGCCGGATCGGCGCAGGAACCTACGCCGGGTCAACGCATCCATGTCAGCTCACCAGGTATTCCGGGCTCACCAGACCAAGCGCCAGGAGATGTTGAGGGGCGCTCGCCTGCTTCAGGGCTGAATATGTGCGGTCGGTCCAGGTTTCGACGGCGAGCAGGTTTGCCAACTCCTCCACCGTCATCCGATGCGGCTGTGCGGCTTCGGCGATCACCTGCGCCATGGTCAGTCGAACCTGGGCGGCCGATGAGGTCAGCCACGCCACGCCACTCGGCCAGCCGCCCACGCTGGGCGGAGAGAACAGCACCTGCCCAAGGCTCTCCAACCCACCCAAGAGCCGCTGGGTGGAAGCTTCAGGAAGACGCGTGGGGCGCATCCGGAGCTGTCTCATCGCGCCGACCAGCCACTCGACCGGCTGTTTCACCAGCTGATACCGGCCCGACCGAAACTCGGCGTCCAGAAAGAGCGTCCGCAGCATGGACGTCGTCGACGGGTAGGCGGATGCCATTTTATCCAAAGTAGACCGAGGAATGGGCTCAGTAGAGGACGCGTATCGGAACCACAGTCGGCTCGCAATGAAGCGAGCACACTGGGGCCGTTTCGCGAGAAAATCGACCAGCCCCAGAGCGTCGAAATTCGCAGTGGTCCCGAGAATGGTCTTCTTCCCGGTGTCGTGGTACTGCGGCAGGAAGACGCCAGCGTCCGGGTACCGGGTCTCCAGCTTCCAGCCGGTCAGCGCCCGACCCGCCTCTTTCACGTCCTGCTCGGTATAGTGCCCGATGCCGAGCATGAAGAGTTCCATCAGCTCACGGGCAAGATTTTCGTTGGGCGCCTTTTTGGTGTTGGTCTGGCCGTCGAGCCACCAGATCAAGGCTGGATTCGTAACTAGCGACCGCGCCATCACTCGGAAATCCGGCGAGTCGCGAAACTTCATGTGCTGGGCCATCATCTGCTGCGGGCTGCTGACCTTTTCAATCGAGGTGGCCCAGTGCCCGTGCCAGAAAAAGACCAACTTCTCGGTCGCCTGATGGTCCGCGACAGTCATGCGATCGAGCCACCACCGAACGATCTGGCTGGTTTGCTGTCGCCGTTTCGCAACTGCGGCGGCCCGCTGCTGACCCATCGGGCTCCCGATGAACGGATCCGGCCCGAGGTTCGGGATCGGTGCCAGGGAGGCTGCGACGTCCGGCCCACGTGGCGAGATCAACTTCGCGACCGTCGCGGCGTAGCCAGCCTTTTTCGCAGCGTCCAGTTCGGAGGCTGTCGGGCCGAATCCCGCACGTCGCAACAGCATCGCCACGCTATCGCTCATGTTCGCCAATCTACCCGGCCGATCCACACCGCGAAACCTGAGCGCTGCCCGTCACGGCCACCGTCGCCTGGGCACCGCTGGCTACCCAGACGCTTCCCACTGATGGGTGGAGACAACCCCCCACCCCTGCTTTCACAACATCAAAATCAGGGTCGGCGAACGCCGATCACTGTCGCTGGTCCCGCTGGGCGCTCCCCTGGGCGTTCTGTGGTCGGCGATCGCCGCCACTGCCTCGACCTAGGTGTTCTGTCCGCTCCGATGCCTGCACGACCTGCGGCACACCTTCAGTTTGGAAGAGCCTGCTCAACTGGTCGTGATGCCCGAAACGCCTGCACCCAACGGCCTACCCGTTTGCCTCCCGCGCCCACGCGTGCCCAAGGGTGCCATGGCTACTGGCTCACCGATGGCCCGTGAGTCCAGGCATCACCTGGCTTGAAACCGGCCAGTCAGGCGATACCCGGCGTGCATTTCCAGGACAACTCGGGTCTGCGCTTGCAGCGGGCCGGGTGGCGTTGCGGGATCAGCGAACGCCACTTCGAGCACCTCCGTGCCCTCCGGCTCGATCACTCCTGACCATCGTCGCGCCTCGAAGCACATGGCGAAGCAGTGCATCCGGTCCCCGTTGGGATAGGTGATGACGTGCGCATCCGGCTCAGAGAGGCAGCCTGTCAACGCCGGCTGAAGTCTGGCTCTGGCACACATTCTGTGATTGATCTTGGTGGCGGCTCATGGTGTGGCGAGGACGCGTTTGCGGAGGAGGTCGAGGTTCGCGCGGCCGTACATCTGTCTCTTGATCGTTTTGATGCGGTTCACGTGGCCTTCGACGGGGCCTGAGCTCCAGCGTTGGGTGAGGCCGGCGACGACAGCGTCGCGGTCGCTGATCAAGCCAGCGGCGAAGCCGCGGACTTCGGGGTATCCAGCGTTGCGGGCACGCTCGATCCAGGCGTCGAGGTGTTGTCCGGTGCCTTGATGGCGAACCAGGGCGGCGAACCCGCGGGCGAGGTCGGCGACGGCGTCGAGGTCGAGGCAGCGGCTGCGGGCGTCGGCGAGGTTAATGCGGTCGTCGTCGGCGAGTTTGTGGCCGGGTCGCATGATCCAGGCGGTGATCCGCCGGGCCGACGGCACTCGAACGGTCACGGGGGTGGGCCGGGTGCGGTTGGTGGTGAGCCAGTCTTTCAGTACGCGCAGGCTGCCCTGGTAGCCGCGGGCCAGGATCTCGGCATGCAGGTCGGCGGTGTGGTGGACGCCGTCGGTGAGGCGTTGCCGCAGGTAGGAATGGAACGGTGCGAGGACGCTGGGTCGGCTGCTGGCGTTCGGGCCGATTAACGCCTCGGCGGTGACGGCGTGGGCGTATTTACGGGCGGTTCTGACGTTCATGTCGAGTCGGCGGGCGGTCGCGCTGATCGAGAGTCCTTCGGCTCGCAGGGCGTGCACGGCCGCGTGGCGTTGGCGGGTGTTCGCCGCCCGTCGTCCGGTGGTACCTGGCTCGGTCGTGACCGGCGCGGACAGCGCGGACATCGGGTCGGTGTGCTCGCGTAGGCATCGGCGGTGCCCACGGACGACCTTCTCGATGGTGTCGCTGAGGTTCTTCAGCAGGTGCCACCGGTCAGCGACCTGGACCGCGTCAGGTGCGCCTTTGCGGGCGCCGTCGGCGTAGCTGCCGCCGCGATCCCGGCAAATGATCTGAACGCCGGGGTGTTCGCGCAGCCAGGCGGCGAGGGTGTCGGCGGTGCGGTCGGGTAGAACGTCGATCGGCCTGCGGGTATGCATGTCGATCAGCACCGTGGCGTATCGGTGCCCACGGCGGCGGGCGAAGTCGTCCACGCCCAGCACTGTCGGCGTCACCGGCGGCGGGTCGGGCATCCGCCGGATCATCCGGATCAACGTCATCCGGGACACCGACACTGCCACCCGATGCGCCAACCGGGTGCCCGGTCGACCGCCCAACGCCACGGCGACCGCCTGCAGGTCACCCGCTGCCAGGACCGTGTGACGGGCATACCGGCGGGTCAGCCCGGGCACCTGCTCGACGAACGTCCGCCGCCGGCACCCGACGTTGACGCAGGTGAACCGGCGGACCGTCAACGCGACCAGCACCTCATGGCCGCCCAGCCTGACGTCGGCCAACCGGCGCACATAGGAACCATGCAGGGTGGTCGACCATGTGCCGCAGGCTCCGCACGCGGCCCGCACCGTCTTCGTCGCCGCGTCGATCCTGACCCCGACGCCGCGGACCACCACCGCTTCCAGCCGCAGGCCAACCAGATGCGGAAGCAACGCCAAGATGATCTCCACCCTGGCACCCAACCCGAACCCTCAGCGAGCACGACTCACAAAATGTGTGCCAGAGCCAGTTTTCACGCGGCGCCGACACAGCCGAAGGCAGCGAGATCGGAGCTGTCGATCATAAGTCCGGTCTCCTCTCGCACCTCATCGATCGCGGTGCCGACGAAGCTTCCTCCTGGCTCGGCGGCCCCTGCCGGTATCTCCCACAAACCAGAATCACGACGTCGCTGGAACAAGACGTGGTCAGCCGAGTCGAGGAGAACGACCTGTGCCCCGGGCATGAGCAGCAGTCGAGACCCGACCAACTGTCGAAGTTGCCAGGTGTAGGAACCGACATAACCCATCCGGTGATCAAACCAGAAGCGTGGCGATGCCGCGCTAACCACGGAGCGCCGGATCTCCGTCTTCCCGTGCGCCACACCGACACGGTGACCGGAGTGACCGAGGTGGTGAAGGTGCCGTGTGGGGCGACCCTCGCGGTGAAGTACAAGCCGTGCGCGGAGCGGAACCGCAGGTTGCGGATCCAGCAGATCCGGGAGGGCTGGCACCTCGCCGACGAACCCGCCATCGACCCGAACGCCCCAGCAAAGACGTCCTCGCCCTGGGTCCGGTCCGGGAGCACATGGAGTTCGAACGCGAAGCACTCCAGTACGAACCCGTGCACCCCGACCAACGAGCCACCCAACTCACCGACCTCGACGCCGGGATCGCCGAACTGGACGAAGCCCTCGGCGAGACGAACCTGCGCGGGTACCTGACCGCGCCGCCTCGGACTCTCGAAGCCGGAACGGCTCGCGGCGGCGAGGCGTGGGCGGATCTGGATCTCGTCTTCGCCAGCACCATCGGCCCGGGATGGAGCCGCGAGACGTGAACCGGCGCTTCGAGCAGTTGCGCCAGGCGGCCGGGTTGGAGTGGCTGCACCTGCACGATCTGCGGCACGCGTTCGCGACCTTCCTCCTCGACCAGGGGAGGAGCTGCGGACCGTCATGGAACTGCTGGGCCACTCCACGATCCGGATGACGGCGGACACCTACGGGCATGTCCTGCCGGCTCGGGCCCGCAACGCCGCCTCGGCGATTGACCGGGCGTTGGGCGGGGAGGAGTCGGCGTGAGAATCCCTTGGCTGTACTCGTACCCAAGGTCAACGCGTGAAAGTGCTGGTGGAGCCAAGGGGACTCGAACCCCTAACCCCTGCCTTGCAAAGGCAGTGCTCTGCCAGTTGAGCTATGGCCCCGGGCGGCGTCGGCCGCCGGGTCGGGCAATCCGGGTCGCGGGATTACCGAAGGTCGGGCGCGGTGGTGGCCTCGTGCCACAGCGCGCGCTCGTCGTTGGATTCCTTGACCTTTTTGGCGATCAGGGCCGCCACGCCGACAACGCTGGCGAGGATCAGAAGCTTCTTGAACATGACAGTCCCTCACGCTCGACTGCTGTCGGACGGTCTAAAAGTGGGGCTAGCTGGAATCGAACCAGCGACCTCAGAGTTATCAGCTCTGCGCTCTAACCGACTGAGCTATAGCCCCGTGCGACGAGCAAGGTTACCGTACCTTCGGGCGATCTCCCAACTCGGGGGCTGACCCCCGCGCCGAGCTGCGGCGATGCCTCGCGCGCGGACCGCCACGGTGGTCCTGGAAGACGCTACCGAATACAAAACGCCGGGGCCACCGCATTCGCGGGACCCCGGCGTTCCGCACGTTGTCAGTCGCGCTCGGCGAGGGTCAACTCGATCCCACCGACCAGGTCGGCACAGACGTTGTAGACAAACGCGCCGAGCGTGGCCAGCGCGGTGAAGAGCACCACGTTCACCAGCCCGATCAGTGCCGAGCTGAGGATCACGCCCTTGGCAGTGATGGTGAAGGCGTTGTCACTCTGACCGCCGCCAGCGTTGATCAGGTCGGCCAGGCTGCTGTTCACGCTCTCGAACACGCCCATGGCGTCGAGGGCGAGGTAGAGCACCGAGGTCGCCACGATCACGACGACAAAGAGCACCAGAGACACCGCGAACGAGAACTTCATGACGGACCAGGGGTCGATCCGCTTGAGGTTCAGCCGGGCCCGACGCGGCCCGCGCGAGGCCGCAGAGCCGACCGAATTGCGGGCCGACCGCACCGCCTCGCTGACCCGCGCGGCACCGACCGCGGCCGCGGCACCGAAGGTACGTCCCGCTCCGCCGCCGGGGTTCGGTCGAGCCGTTCCGGTGGCGGGCCCCTCGTCCTTGCCACCCGGCCCCGCGACGGGTGTTCCCGACGCCGCCTGACCCAGCCCGGACATGCCCGGCAGGGCCTGCCCGGGGGTGGTCTGCCCGGGGGTGGCCTGTCCCGGAGTCGGCGCACCCGGGGGCTGCGGGCGGCCGGGCGTGGTCGGCCGGTTCTGCGCACCCGGTCCCGCCGACCCGCTGGGCGACGTGGCGGCCGACGACGCGGCGGCGGCCGATGCCGTGCCGGACGACGACGCGGCGCTCCCGTCGGCTCCGGGGGCTTCCGCCGGACGGCTCGCCTCACCGCTGGGCTGGTCCGGCGGCGGCGGCATGCCGGGTGCCCGGGTGAACTTCGGCGACGGCGCGTCGGCGGGGACAACCGCCCGGCCGACGGCCGCGCGGCCGGTCGCTGGTGCGCCGCCGGCGGCGGCCTCCTCATCGACCGGGTTGGCCGAGGTCCCCGCGCTCCCCGACTTCGCCTGTGTCTCCGTCATCAACTAGTCCTGTTCGTCAGGCTCGTCGGCATTGCGAGCAATGGCCACGATCGTCACACCATCCGGGAGGTCCATCAGCTTGACCCCCATTGTGTTCCGATCGCGTGTACGGCGTACAGGCTTCACCGGAGTCCGGATCACGCCGCCGTTACTGGTGATCGCGAACAGCTCGTCGTCCGGGCTGATCACAGCTGCGCCGACCAGTCCACCACGACGTTCGGTGATCTTTGCGGTCAGCACACCCTTTCCTCCCCGGCCCTGGACCGGATATTCCTCGATCGGCGTACGTTTTGCGTACCCGCCGTTCGTCGCCACCAGGACGTCCATCCCTTCGCGGACCACCTCCATGGCCAGCAGGACGTCGTCGTCGGTGAAGCGCATCCCGATCACGCCGGTGGTGGCCCGGCCCATCGGACGGAGCGCCTCGTCGGTGGCGTTGAACCGGATCGCTTGCGCCTTTTTGGACACCAGCAGGAGATCATCCTCTGGTCCGGCAAGTGCCGCTCCGACCAACTCGTCCTCGTCCCGAAGGTTGATCGCGATGATGCCGCCGGAACGGTTGGAGTCGAACTCCTCCAGCTTGGTCTTCTTGACCAGGCCCTTCTGGGTCGCCAACACCAGATACGGCGCGACCTGGTAGTCCGGGATCTGGATGACCTGGGCGATCTGCTCGTCCGGCTGGAAGGCGAGCAGGTTCGCGACGTGCTGCCCCTTCGCCGTCCGGCTCGCCTCGGGCAGCTCGTACGCCTTCGCCCGGTACACCCGGCCCTTGTTGGTGAAGAAGAGCATCCAGTTGTGCGTGGAGCAGACGAAGAAGTGGCTGACGATGTCGTCCTGGCGCAGCGTGGCGCCGCTGACACCCTTGCCACCCCGGCGCTGCGACCGGTAGAGGTCGACCTTGGTCCGCTTGGCGTACCCGGTCCGGGTGATGGTGACGACCACGTCCTCGCGGGCGATCAGGTCCTCCATCGAGACCTCGCCGTCGAACGGCAGGACCTTGGTACGCCGCTCGTCACCCCACTTGGCCACGATCTCGCCGAGCTCCTCGGAAATGATCTTCCGCTGACGCTCCGGCTTGGCCAGGATGTCCTTCAGGTCGGCAATCTCGATCTCGATCTTCGCCAACTCGTCGATGATCTTCTGGCGCTCCAGCGCGGCGAGCCGCCGCAGCTGCATGTCGAGGATCGCGGTCGCCTGGATCTCGTCGATCTCCAACAGCTGGATCAGGCCCTGCCGTGCCTCTTCCACCGTCGGTGAGCGCCGGATCAGGGCGATCACGTCGTCGAGCGCGTCCAGCGCCCGAACCAGACCGCGCAGGATGTGCGCCCGCTCCTCGGCCTTACGCAGCCGGTACGCGGTCCGCCTGCGGATCACGTCGATCTGGTGCTCGACGTAGTAGCGGATGAACTGGGCGAGGTTGAGCGTGCGCGGCACCCCGTCGACCAGGGCCAGCATGTTGGCGCCGAAGGTCTCCTGGAGCTGGGTGTGCTTGTAGAGGTTGTTCAGCACGACCTTGGCGACCGCGTCGCGCTTGAGTACCAGCACGATCCGCATACCGGTACGCCCGGAGGACTCGTCGCGGATGTCGGCGATGCCGGCGAGCTTGCCCTCCTTGATCAGCTCAGCGATCCGCTCGGCCAGGTTGTCCGGGTTGACCTGGTACGGCAACTCGCTGACGACGAGCGAGGTACGCCCCCGCTTGTCCTCCTCCACCTCGACCACGGCCCGCATCCGGATCGAACCGCGGCCGGTCCGGTACGCGTCCTGGATCGGTTGGTGGCCGACGATCAGGCCGTAGGTCGGGAAGTCCGGCCCCTTGACGATCTCGATCAGGGCGTCGAGGGTGGTCGCCTCGTCGGCTTCCGGGTTCTCCAGGCACCACTGCACCGCCGCGCCGATCTCGCGCAGGTTGTGCGGCGGGATCTTGGTGGCCATGCCGACCGCGATGCCCTCGGAGCCGTTGAGCAGCAGGTTGGGAATCCGCGACGGCAGGATCGTCGGTTCCTTGGCCCGGCCGTCGTAGTTGTCCTGGAGGTCGACGGTGTCCTCGTCGATGTCCCGGAGCATCTCCATCGCCAGCGGGTCGAGCTTGCACTCGGTGTACCGCATGGCGGCGGCAGGGTCGTTACCCGGCGAACCGAAGTTGCCGTTGCCGTCGACCAGCGGGTAGCGCAGCGACCAGGGCTGGGCCATCCGGACGAGCGCGTCGTAGATGGAGGAGTCGCCGTGCGGGTGGAACTGACCCATCACGTCGCCGACCACCCGGGAGCACTTCACGTACCCCCGGTCGGGCCGGTATCCGGAGTCGAACATGGCGTAGAGGATCTTGCGGTGTACGGGCTTGAGGCCGTCCCGTACGTCCGGCAGGGCGCGACCGACGATCACGCTCATCGCGTAGTCGAGGTAGGACCGCTGCATCTCCACCTCGAGCCCCACCGGCTCGATGCGGTCGTGCTGGACCACCGCCCCGCCGGCGGCAGCCGCTTCCGGCTCGCTATCGAAGGACTCGGGAGTATCCGTCACTGTCAACCCTTATCAGACTAATTAGCCGCTTTCCCTGTGGATAACGGCTGTGGAAACCGTCGAAGCTGTGGATAACCATGTGGATTTCACCTGCCCGTACCCACCGGTCACCCTCATGTCCACCCTCGGTCATCCGGAAACCCGCGTCGCCGGTGAGACCTTGGTGTCCAGGATTAGCCTTAAATATCCAGGAACCGGACATCCTTCGCGTTCCGCTGGATGAACGACCGGCGCGCTTCCACGTCCTCACCCATGAGAACGCTGAAGAGCTCGTCGGCGGTTGCCGCGTCGTCGAGCGTGACCTGACGCAGCGTACGCGTTGCCGGGTTCATGGTGGTCTCCCAGAGTTCCGGGTAGTTCATCTCGCCCAGACCCTTGAACCGCTGGATGTCGTCCGGCTTGGCGTTGGCCTTCTTCTGCTGCCGCAACGCGATCAGTCCGTCCCGCTCCCGGTCGGAGTAGGCGTACTGGGCGTCGTCGCCCTTCTTGTTCCACTTGATCTTGTACAGCGGCGGGGCGGCCAGATAAACGTGACCCAGCTCGACCAGCGGCCGCATGAAGCGGAACAGCAGGGTCAGCAGCAGCGTCTGGATGTGCTGTCCGTCGACGTCGGCGTCGGCCATCAGCACCACCTTGTGGTACCGCAGCTTCTCCATGTCGAAGTCGTCGTGGATGCCGGTGCCCAGCGCCGTGATCAACGCCTGGACCTCGTTGTTCTTCAGCACCCGGTCGATCCGGGCCTTCTCCACGTTGAGGATCTTGCCGCGGATCGGCAGGATCGCCTGGGTACGCGGATCACGCCCCTGCTTGGCCGAGCCACCGGCGGAGTCACCCTCGACGATGAACACCTCGGACTCGCGCGGGTCGGTCGACTGGCAGTCGGCCAGCTTGCCCGGCATCGAGCCGGACTCAAGCAGCGACTTGCGCCGGGCCAGCTTGCGCGCCTGGGCGGCGGCGATCCGGGCCCGAGCGGCCTGCGATGCCTTGGTAATGATCATCTTGGCTTCGGCCGGATTCCGGTCGAACCAGTCCACCAGCCACTCGTTGCAGACCCGCAGCACGAAGCTCTTCACCGGGGTGTTGCCGAGCTTGGTCTTGGTCTGGCCCTCGAACTGAGGGTTGGCCAACTTGACCGAGATGATCGCGGCAAGCCCCTCCCGGATGTCCTCGCCGGAGAGCTTCTCGTCGCCCTTGAGGAGCTTCTTCTCCGCGCCGTACTTGTTGACCACACCGGTCAACGCGGCCCGGAAGCCCTCCTCGTGGGTACCACCCTCATGGGTGTTGATCGTGTTGGCGAAGGTGTAGACCGACTCACCGTAGGACTCGTTCCACTGCATGGCAATCTCGACCGACATGCCCTCCTCCTCGGCCCCGAACTCGACCACGGTCTTGTGGATCGGGCTCTTCGAGGCGTTCAGGTGGCGGACGAAGTCGGCGATACCGCCCTTGTAGCAGAAGGTCACCTCGCGCGGCTTGCCGTCCTCCTCCTGGACCCGCTCGTCGCGCAGCTGGATGGTGAGCCCCCGGTTGAGGAAGGCCATCTCCTGGAGCCGGCGGTAGATCGTCTCGAAGGTGAACTCGACCGTCTCAAAGATCGTCGGGTCCGGCCAGAACGACACCGAGGAGCCGCTCAGGTTGGTGGTCTCGCCCTTCTCCAGCGGCGTCGGCTTGGAGTTGTGGTACTGCTGCCGCCAGACGTTGCCGTCCTTGTGGATCTCCAGAGCCATCCGTACGGAGAGGGCGTTCACCACCGAGACGCCGACACCGTGCAGGCCGCCGGAGACCGCGTACGCCTTGCCGTCGAACTTGCCGCCGGCGTGCAGCACGGTCAGCGCCACCTCGACGCCGGGCTTCTTCAGCTTGGGGTGGATGTCGACCGGGAACCCACGGCCGTTGTCGACCACGCGTACGCCGCCGTCGGCGAGGATCGTCACCAGGATGGTGTCGCAGTATCCGGCGAGCGCCTCGTCGACCGCGTTGTCGACAACCTCCCAGACCAAGTGGTGCAGACCGCGCTCGCCGGTCGATCCGATGTACATACCGGGCCGCTTGCGGACCGCCTCCAGGCCCTCGAGCACCTGGATCGACTCGGCACCGTATTCCTGCTTGTCCTGCGCTGCCACCTTGGCCACTTTCTCGCACCATCCGGGCACCAGGGCGCGGCGGCGCGGGTTCGGCGGGCACAGCGACCTCGGCGCACGGACCGGCACCACGATTAAACTGCGGATACGGTCGAAAGCGCCGGTCGCCGCGGATGCCCGCGGATCGCGATCGGCTCAGACCCGGTGCGGACTGGTGGCACGGGCCGGCCGGCCCGCGTCGTCGCTCCACACCCTGTCCTCGTCTCTGCGTCAATCCTACTGTGCCGAGACGACAGAACCAGTACGCGGCACCCCAGCGGGCCGCCTCAGACCTCCGTAGCGGGCCGCACCCCGCCTCCCACGACTCCCCCCACACGCCAACAGTCGGATCATCGCCGCTCTCCGGCGCGACGCTCGATCCGAGAACGGATCTTGTCGGCTGGGGGGTCGCGCGAACCGCTCGCCGTGCCGTAACTTTGCGTCGCTGTCGCCGTGCCTCGGACGGCCGGTTCTGCTTGCGCTCAGGAAGGTGACGACCGATGGGGCTGGACAACGTCGCGGTGCATTGGCCGCGGACCGGCCGCTTCTACGACCCGGTGGCCCCGGCCGACTTCGTCGACTTCGGCGATCTCGCTGACGCTCCCGAGGTCGCCGCGCCGACCGCCGCGCTGGCCGGTCACATCGCCAAGACCGGAACGGTCCGCGCGACCGCCTACACCGAACTGGTCGACCTCCTGCTGGGCCTGGACGGTGTGCTCTACGCCACAGAGGCGGCCGCCGAAGACGAGGACCCGGTGATCGACCCCGACGGCTGCGCCTGGATCGCCGGCGGCCTGGAGCGCTTCGTCGACGGCCACCGCCAACACGGCGATCTGGTGACCTTCGACACGGTCGGCGCCGTACTCCGTTCGGCGCTCGCCGACGGCCGCCTCGCCGAGCAGCAGTTGCGCTGGCTGGAAAGCCGACTCGACGCGCTCCGGGACGAGTCGGGCGAGGCACCGCAGTGGAGCTTCGTACGCTCCGAACTGAGCGTGCTGGCCGGCTTCTACCGGCGCTGTGCCGACCGCGGGTTCGCCGTCTACGCCGACTCCTGATCCGGCCCCGCTCAGCCCGCGTCAGCGTCCGCCCAGTTCAGTGCGGGTACGCACCGGGTGAGGTCGATCACGAGAAGTAAACGTTTCACTACAACTCAGGCCAGTATTGCGGGTCGTCACCGAGGGTCGGTGACGAGTCGGGATCTGGTGGGTGCGTACCGCGGCCGCCTTCCAAGGGGGTCGGCACGCGACCATGCGCGCCACATTCGCTGCACTGCGCCATCGCAACTACCGGATCTGGGCCGGCGCCGGCTTCGTATCGATCATCGGCACGTGGATGCAGGTGCTCGGGGTCAACTGGTACGTGCTCCAGGCGACCGGCTCGGTCACCTCGATGGGCTGGACGATCCTGCTCCAGGCACTGCCCAGTCTGTTGCTGAGCACCTGGGGCGGTGCACTCGCCGACCGGTTACGGGCCCGCCCCCTGCTGATCGGCACCCAGGTGATGCACACCGCGCTCGCCCTCGGCCTGGCGGCCGTCGCCTGGTCACACACCGGGGGACTTCCGGTGATCTACGCGATCTCGCTGATCAGCGGCGCGGTCTCCGCCATCGAAGGCCCGGTGATGGGCCGCTGGGGTTCCACCCTGGTGGACCGGGCCACCCTCGGCAACGCGCTCGCGCTCGGCTCGCTCACCAACTCCGCCGGCCGGATCCTCGGCATGAGCGTCGGTGCCGTACTGGTCGCCGCCGCCGGTCCCGCCCCACTCTTCGTCATCAACGCGGTCAGTTTCGCCGCGGTGGTACTGGCCCTGTTCTCGATCCGGCAACGGGACCTGCACACCCCAGATGCTGCGGAGCCGGCCGACAGCAAGTCGACGGCGGCCGTGGAACCCTCCGCCGACTCGGGTGGCGTCCGGGCCGGGTTCGCGTACCTGAGAGGGCAGCGGCTGGTACTCACCATGCTCGCGCTCGCCTTCGTCCTGGGCAGCCTCGGCCGTAACTACCAGGTGACCATGGCAGCGATGAGCGACGGTCCGCTCGGCGCCGGAGCCTCGGGGTACGGCATGCTCTCCACCGTCTTCGCGATCGGTACGGTCGTCGGCGCGCTGGTGGCCGCCCAGCGTCGGGAACTCGGCTACGGCATCCTGGTCGGCGCCGGAATCCTCGCCAGTCTGCTCCAGGTCCTGGCCGGTCTGGCCCCTGGCACCTGGACCTTCGCCGCGTTCATCCTGCCGATCGCGGCGACCGCGGTCATCATCGACACCACCGTCGGCACCCGGGCCCAGTTGGACACCGCCGGGGCCATGCGCGGCCGGGTACTCGCCGCCGTCGGGGTGACCGGCTCGATCGCCGCGGCGGTTGGTGCGCCGTTGCTCGGCTGGCTCTCCGAGCACGTCGGTCCCCGACAGACGTTGGTGCTCGCCGGCGGGCTCGCGGCGGTCGCCTCGGTCACCGCCGGGGTGGCTCTCGCCCGGCAGAAACGGCAGGCGGTGGCGGTGGTGCCGGCAACCCTCGGAGCGGTCACCGTCGGACGGGCGGCGGCCCGGCTACGCGGCGCCGCCACGGTCAGCCGTATGTGTCCCGAGGGCCACGCCCCCGTACCCGTCGCGGCCCGCGTGACCACGACGGTGCGGTCGGCCCATGGATATTCAGCTTCCGAACCACGTTATGGCCGACCTCGCCGGCGATCCGTTGCAGGAGCGAACCGGCCAGCAGTCGGAGCTGGGTCGCCCACGCAGTCGACTCCGCCTCTACCGTGAGCTCGCCGTCCTCCAACTTGACCGGGCGGCTGTGCTTGGCGACGTCCGGACCGACCACCCGTTCCCAGGCACCGAAGACAGTCGCCTCCGCCGTCGGTTGCTGCCAGCCCCGGGCCTTGACCAGACGGGCCAGCACGGTGCCGAGCAGTTGCGGGTCGCGGGGGTCAGGTCCCGGACCGGAGTAGCCACGTAGTCGCCGCCGGGGTTGCCCGTCGGCGCCCTCGCCACCCGCTCCGTCCGCACCGGACCGGGTCCGCCGCTGCGGGCGGTTCGTCTCCCGGCGGGCCCGCGCCGCGTCGAGTACGGCCCGCGCCAGCTCCGGACCGCTCGGCTCCGCCGCTGGCGGCGATGCCGACTCAGCCGCCTTCGGCCTCGACTCCGGGGCCGGACCCGCGCTCTTCGGCTCTGGCTTCGGACCCTTCGCCGACTTCGGCTTCGGCCCGGCGGCCGACCTCGGTTTCGGCTCATCCACCACGGTGCACCGTCCCCTCGGAGACGGCGTACCGGGCGCCACGCAGCAGCCGTGGCACGTCGTCGTCGACTGCGCAGGTAACCAGCAGTTGGCTCGCCCCGCCGACCAGTTCCGCCAGGCGTTCCCGTCGGCCGGCGTCCAGCTCGGCGAAGACGTCGTCGAGCGCGAGCACCGGCTCGATGCCGTCGGCCCGCAACAGGTCGTACGCGGCCAGCCGCAGGGCGAGCGCGTACGACCAGGATTCACCGTGGCTGGCGTACCCCTTGGCGGGCATCGCACCGAGGGTGAGGCTCAACTCGTCCCGGTGCGGCCCGACCAGCGTGACGCCGCGCTCCACCTCGCTCGGCCGGGAGTCGGCCAACGCGGCGGCGAGCGCCGTTTCCAGCGCGGGCCGGTCCGGCAGCTCACCGGTGAGTTCGATCGACGGCCGGTACGTGATGCCGGCCGCCCCACGTCCCGCCGCCACCGCGTCGTACGCCTTGGTGACGTGCGGCGCCAGGGTGGCGACGAGTTCGAGGCGCCCGGCGAGCAGTTCCGCCCCGTGTCGGGCGAGCTGTGCGTCCCAGACGTCGAGGGTGGAGAGGTCCCCGCCCCGCGACCCACCGGTCTTGCGAGCCAGGTACGACGTACGCAGCAGGGCGTTGCGCTGTTTGACCACCCGCTCGTAGTCGGCCCGTACCCCGGCGAAGCGAGGCTGCCGGGTGACCATCAGGTCGTCCAGGTAGCGCCGCCGCTCCGCCGGATCACCCCGAATCAGTTCCAGGTCCTCGGGGGCGAAAAGCACCAACCGCAGCGCGCCGAGCACGTCGCGGGCCCGGCGCGCGGGAGATCGTCCGAGCCGGGCCCGGTTGGCCTTGCCCGGCACGATCTCCAGCTCGACCAGGAGCTCCCGGCCGTCGTGCACGATCGCGCAGCGAAGCACGGCCGAGCCGGCTCCGAACCGGACCAGTGGCGCGTCCGTGGCGACCCGGTGACTGCCCAGGGTCGCCACGTAGCCCAGCGCCTCGATCAGGTTGGTCTTGCCGACCCCGTTGGCGCCGACGAAGACGTTTCCGCCCGGCTCGAGATCCAGCTCGACCCGCTCGTACGAGCGGAAGTTGACCAGCTCGAGCCGGCGGACGTACACCGGTTGCTAGTTCTTGTGGATGGCGTGGCCGCCGAACTGGTTGCGCAGCGCGGCCACCGCCTTGATCGCCGGTGAGTCGTCCTGACGGGACACGAAACGGGCGAAGAGCGAGGCGGCGATGACGTTCATCGGCACCGCGAGCCGGATCCCCTCCTCGACCGTCCAGCGTCCCTCGCCGGTGTCGTCGGCGTAGCCGCGCAGGCTGGACAGCTCCGGGTCCTCGTCGAGCGCGCGGTCGAGCAGGTCGAGCAGCCACGAGCGGACCACGGTCCCCTCCCGCCACGACTTGATCACGCCGGGTACGTTCGTCACCAGCTCGGAGGCGGCCATCAGTTCGTAGCCCTCGGCGTACGCGTGCATCAGGCCGTACTCGATGCCGTTGTGGACCATCTTCGAGTAGTGACCGGCACCGACGGGGCCGGCGTGCACGAACCCGAACTCGCCGGCCGGCTTGAGCGCCTCGAAGATCGGCATGAGCCGTTCGACGTGCTCGTTCGAGCCGCCGACCATCAGGGCGTAGCCGTTCTGCCGGCCCCACACCCCGCCCGAGACGCCGACGTCGACGTAGCCGATGCCGAACCGGTCCAGCTTCTCCGCGCGCGGTGCGTCGTCGCTGAACCGCGAGTTGCCACCGTCGATCACAATGTCGCCGGCGGCGAGCACACCCGAGAGCTCGTCGATGGTGGCTTCGGTGACCGCAGCCGGCACCATCACCCAGACGACCCGAGGTGCGGCCAACTTCTCGGCCAGCTCGGTAAGGCTGGACACATCGGTGACCCCGGGGTCACGGTCGAAACCGACCACCTCGTGTCCGGCGGCGCGCAGGCGTTCGCGCATGTTGCCGCCCATCCGGCCGAGTCCAACTAGGCCGATTTGCATTTCCGTTTCCCCTTTTGTTACGGCTTGCCGGTTTGGGTCATCGTGTAACCCGGATCGGCATGATCAGATAGCGGTAGCCGGGGATGATCTCCCCGTCCTCCCCGCAAGGGGAGATCACCGCGGGCTTGAAGGCGTCGACGAAGGAGAAGAGCGCCGTCGCGGCGCCCAGATTCTGCAACCCGTCGATCAGGTATCCGGGGTTGAACCCGATGGTCAGCGCCTCCCCGGTGAAGGTCGCCTCCATCGCCTCACTCGCCCGCGCGTCCTCGGTGCCACCGGCCTCGACCACCAGGCCGTCGGAGCTGAAGCTCAACAGCACCGGAGTGGTCCGCTCGGCGACCAGCGACACCCGCTTGACGACCTCGATCAGCGTGCTGACCGCCACCCGGGCCTCGGCGTTGTGGCTGCTCGGGAAGAGCGAGCGGACCGGCGGGTAGTTGGCGCCGTCGAGCAGACGGCTGGTGGTACGCCGGGTGCCGCCGGCAAAACCGATCATGCCTTCGCCGGCAGCGCCCTGGGCCAGGGCCATGGTCACGTGGCCACCGATCGGGCCGAGCGTCTTGGCGGTGTCGTGCAGGGTCTTCGCCGGTACCAGGGCGTTCAGGCTGATCTCCGGATCGTCCGGCTGCCACTGCATCTCGCGCAGCGCCAGACGGTACCGGTCGGTCGCCAGCATCGCGAGGGTGCTGCCGTTCAGCTCGATCCGTACGCCGGTCATCATCGGCAGGGTCTCGTCCCGCCCGGCCGCGATCGCGACCTGGCCGACCGCGGCCGCGAACGCGGCAGCATCGATCGTGCCGGCGCTGGCGGGCATCTCGGGCAGGGTCGGGTAGTCCTCGACCGGCATCGTCGGCAGGGTGAACCGGGCGCTTCCGCAGACCAGCTCCAGGTGCGAGCCGACGGCCGCGATGTCCACCGGCTTGGCCGGCAGTGCCTTGGTGATCTCGGCGAGCAGACGCCCGGAGACGAGTGCCGCGCCGTCCGCGTCGGCCTGCACCTCCACGGTCACCTGGCTGGAGACCTCGTAGTCGAAGCCAGAGACGTGCAGGCTGCCCTCGGCGACCCGCAGTAGCACTCCGGCAAGAACCGGCACCGATGGCCGGCTTGGCAGACTCTTGGCCGTCCAGGCCACGGCGTCGGCGAGCGCGTCGCGCTCCACTCGGAACTTCATGCCATTGCCTCCGCGTCGACGTCAGCGACCACTGTCTCATGCCGGGTGCCGCCTGCCCGCCCGGCCAACCGTGCGGATCCCCATCGCACCTTAGGCCGCGATGCTGTCGGCTGTGCGTCCGACCCCGGTGTTCCGGTTCCCGATGCCGATCTTCGGTGAGGTCGAACAGCTGAATCCACAGAATGCCCAACGGTGATGATTGGTTTTTGTTGTCTTAGAGATAAAACTCATCGTCTTCATCGGTGTTGTGCAAACTGTGGATGAGCAGCGTTTGAGCAGGCCAGAGCATTATCCACCGGTGGGTTCGCTGTGGAAACCCTGGGGTAAAACCCGGCCCGAGATCCACAGCCGGTCGTTCGCTCACAGTTGTCCACGGTTATCCACCGGTTGTCCACCGGTTCTCCACCGGGTTTCTCCCCAGGGATGGGGACAGCCGATTCCGTATCGATCATCACCGTCCCCAGAACCTTCAACAGGCGATCCACAGCGGGACGGCACCCGTGGATAACTCGACTACGGAGCGTGTCTGTCCACAGCGGTTTCCCCAGAAGTTGTCCACAGGTTGTGGACCGTGGGGATGGTTGCCACTACGGGTTGTCCACCGACGGTGGATAACCGGGTGTGGACAACCTGTGGGGATCGGCGGCCGCCGGTCGTCCGTACCCACCCCGGACGGTGTCGAACCGCCGTCCGACGGGACGGATCAGGTCGCGGGCAGGTGGGTCGGCGGCGGGCCCGCCCCGGGGACGGCACGAAAAAACTCGGGTACGGCGCGCGTGGTCGCCGTACCCGAGTGGGGATTTCCGTACGAGTGGGTCGCCGTGAGCCGACGTTCGGCCCACCCGCGATGGATCAGGTGTTCTGCTTGATCCGGTTGGTCAGCTCGGCGATCTGGTTGTAGAGCGACCGGCGCTCGGCCATCTGCTGTCGGATCTTGCGGTCGGCGTGCATGACCGTGGTGTGGTCCCGCCCACCGAAGGCCTGCCCGATCCGGGGCAGTGACAGCTCGGTCAGCTCGCGACACAGGTACATGGCGACCTGGCGGGCGTTGACCAGCACCCGGGACCGGGACTGGCCCCGCAGGTCCTCCAGGCTGACCCCGAAGTAGTCGGCGGTGGAGACCATGATCTGGTCGGCGTTGATCTCGGGGCCGGAGCCGTCCGGAATGAAGTCCCGCAGGACCTCCTCGGCCAACGACAACTCGACCGTCGCCCGGGTGAGGCTGGCGAAGGCGGTCACCCGGATCAGGGCGCCCTCCAGTTCCCGGATCGAGTTGGAGACCCGCGACGCGATGAACTCCAGTACGTCCGGCGGGGCGTACATCCGTTCCTGAGCGGCCTTCTTCTGCAGGATCGCGATCCGCGTCTCCAGGTCCGGCGGCTGGATGTCGGCGAGCAGCCCCCACTCGAACCGGGTCCGCATCCGGTCCTCCAGCGTGGCGAGGTCCCGGGGCGAGCGGTCGGAGCTGATGACGATCTGCTTGTTCGCGTTGTGCAGCGTGTTGAAGGTGTGGAAGAACTCCTCCTGGGTCCGCTCGCGGTTCTCCAGGAACTGGATGTCGTCGATCAGCAGGATGTCGACGTCCCGGTAGCGACGCTGGAACGCGCTGGTCTTGTCGTCGCGCAGGGAGTTGATGAAGTCGTTGGTGAACTCTTCGGTGGAGACGTACCGCACCGAGCGGGCGTTGCCCAGCGTGGTCGCGTAGTGCCCGATCGCGTGCAGCAGGTGGGTCTTGCCCAGTCCCGAGCTGCCGTAGATGAAGAGCGGGTTGTACGCCTTGGCCGGTGACTCGGCGACCGCCACCGAGGCCGCGTGCGCGAACCGGTTCGACGATCCGATGACGAAGGTCTCGAACATGTACTTCGGGTTGAGCCGATTCCCGCCGCTGTTCGCGTTCTCCATCCCGCCGCCCAGCCGGCGGTCGTCCCGTACCCCGGGACGGTGGTCAATCGGTGCGCTGCCCCGGCCCGGACCGCTGTCCGTCCCGTTGTCGCGGGGCAGTCCACGCGGACCGATGTCGCCGCCCCCGACGTCGTTGCGGTAGCGCTGCTCGATCTGCCGGGGGTCCAGACCCAGCGGACTGCCGCCGAGCCGGTCGGTGCCCCGGTCGTCCAGGTTGCGCCGCTCCTGTTGCGGCGCCGGTGGCCGTCCGGGGTCGGCGTAGGCCGCGTCCGGATAGCTCTGGTCGGCGTACGACTGCTCCGGGTAACCCGCGCCGAAGAGGGTGTCCTGGCCGCCGTCACGGCTGCTCGGAATCAGGCCCATCCGGGCCGGGTCGACCGGCGCGGCGGGGAACTGGGCGGAGCCGGTCGGTACGCGTTCGCCGTGGTCCGGTGGCGGGCCGCTGTCGCGCGGCCCCTCCGACGCCGGCCCCGACGGGTAGCCGCCCGGTGTCGGGGTGGGCGGGTAGCCGCCGCCCTGCGCCGGGCCGGGTCCGTAACCACCCGGACCGGGATTGGGGGAACTGCCGTAGAGGGTGCCGGTGGGGCGCCCCTGGCTGTCCTCGGGAGGCCGGACCGTCACCGCTACCTGGATGGCCCGACCGAGATGGCGGGAGAGGGCGTCGGTGATGGCCGGCCGGAGGCGGGACTCGATCACGTCACGGGTGAAGGCGTCCGGCACCGAGAGCAGTGCGGTGTCCTCGACGATGGCGCGCAGGCGGGTCAGGCGGAGGTAGGCACGCTGCTGTGCTGAAATGATCTCGTCCGCGAGATCATCGGTCGCGGCCAGCCATACCGCGGCAAGGTCGATCGTGTCGGCCACCGTCGCGCCACCCCCATCGCCTCTGCGTTCCCGGCCGCCGCTGCTGCCTTGCCAGTCGACCGTTCCGGGCCTGCCACCGCTTCCGAACAGGCACGACCTGGCATGCCTCGGCGGCTGATAGAACCGTCGTCCACAAGTTATCCACAACCTGTGTATCGACTGATTGTGGCTCCCCGCCGGACCCCTGCCCGACCTGCCCCCGGCCGAATCAGTGCTGACGCGGGTTCACCTGTCGAACGATCGACCAGCTTGTCCAGTTTTGCCCAGCAGCGGCAACTCAGCCCCCTGACGCTGACCGGCAAACGGGCACGCTAACAGCGTTCTCCACAACGCTTCAACCGTCGAACCGGTGCGGGCCCTCCGGAGATCGGTAAAACTACCCCTTCGGGCATCGACGTCCCTTGCTGACCGATTCCTCGGGGGCCGCGCGTGATGTTTGACGGTCATTGCGGCCCTGCGTAGGCTCTAACGGCTGCTCTCTCGCCCTCTGCTAGGGTGATGGGTGCTTGCTGTCCGCGGTCGCTACCCCGCGTCACGCCGGTCCGTGCACCACCGGGCAGCATCGACCATAGGCCACCCGTCTGGCGGCCGATGGCGGTCCACCACCCGACCCCGTAGTCGACCGACCGGGGCTCGTACGAAGACGGAGAGCCTGACGTGAGCAAGCGCACCTACCAGCCGAACAACCGCCGGCGCGCGAAGACCCACGGCTTCCGGCTGCGCATGCGTACCCGCGCCGGCCGCGCCATCCTTTCGACCCGACGCGCCAAGGGCCGTGACCGTCTGTCGGCCTGAAAGCCGACGGGCCGGTCCGGGATGTAGACGTCAGTGCTGGCGGCCGCGCAGCGACTGCGGCGTAGCGGCGAGTTCGCCGTAGCGGTCCGCGCTGGACGACGTGCCGGCCGGGGTGCCGTTGTCGTGCACCTGGATCTGCCACCCGAATCAGCAACGCCAGAGCCGGCGCGTCCGGTCGGCGCGGAGCCAGTCTCCGCGCCGGCCCGCGCCGGCTTTGTCGTCTCCAAGGCGGTCGGCCCGGCTGTTGTCCGGAACAAGGTGCGGCGCCGGCTGCGGCACCTGGTCCGGGAACGATTGGCCGACCTGCCAGCCGGTGCGACCCTCGTTGTACGAGCGCTGCCCGCCGCCGCCGACCAGCCGTACGAGCGGCTCGCCGCCGACCTGGACGCGGCGATCACCGCGGCACGTCGTCCCCGTCGCCCCGCCCGGCGGTCCGGATGAGCAAGGTCACCGGCCGGTCCCGGCCCGCCACACTCGGTGCCCGCGTGCTGGCAGGAGCCATCGTCGCGTACCGTCGTTGGATAAGCCCGGCGCTGCCGGCCCGCTGTCGGTTCTACCCGTCGTGCAGCGCATACGCCCTCGAGGCGGTGACGCGGCACGGTGCCCTCCGGGGAACCGGCCTCGCGGTCTGGCGGCTGTCGCGCTGCCACCCTTTCCACCCTGGTGGATATGACCCGGTGCCGGAGCCGGGCGGCCGCCGACATGCCGATGTGACTGGAGCCCCGAATTGAGTCTCGACTGGATCTACTGGGCGATCTCGTGGATCCTGCTGATCTGGCACTCCGCGTGGGACGCGATCGGGGTGCCGGCGACAGCTGCCCTCGGTACGAACTGGGCCTGGATCCTCTCGATCATTTTCCTGGTGATCACCGTCCGGGTGATCCTCTTCCCGGTCTTCGTCAAGCAGATCAAGTCGCAGCGGGCCATGCAAGCTCTCGCGCCTCAGATCAAGGCGTTGCAGGAGAAGCACAAGGGTGACCGGGAGACGCTCCAGAAGGAAACCATGGAGCTGTACCGGAAGGAGAAGGCCAACCCGCTGATGGGTTGCCTTCCGATGTTCCTGCAGATCCCGGTCTTCCTCGGACTCTTCCACGTACTCCGCCGGCTCAGCCCGGACAACCCCCAGCCGACGATCTACGGCTGGAGCCTGGACCAGTTCACCAGCGCGTCCAACGCCAAGCTCTTCACCGCCCCGATCTCGGGCCGGTTCGGATCGACCGCGGCGCAACTGAACGAGCTTGGCGCCAACCCGACCACGGTGAAGATCATCGCGGGCGTCCTGGTCCTCATCATGATGGCGACCACCTACCTGACCAGCCGTCAGATGATCCTCAAGACCGGCTGGGCGCAGGACCCGCAGCAGCGAATGATCCAGCGGTTGATGCTCTACGGCATCCCGGCCTCGCTGCTCATCTCCGGCTCGATCTTCCCGATCGGCGTGATCATCTACTGGGTCACCAACAACCTCTTCACCCTCGGGCAGCAGCAGTGGGTGCTGCGGAAGTACCCGCCGCCGCCCACCGCCAACCTGCCCGGCCTGCCGGGCTCCGCCCGTACCGGGACCGGCGGTCGCCCGACCACCGGCGGCAAGGCAACCGCGCCGGCGGCGAAGCCGAGCGGACTGTTCGGCCGTACCAAGGCCAACGGCGCCCAGCCGGCGGCGAAGCCCGCGATCGACACCAAGGCCCTCGCGCCCAAGCCGGGCGCCAAGCCGGTGAATCCGAAGAAGGGCCGTCCGGCCAACAAGCGTCAGGGTTGAGCTACCGGGCTGCCGGCGGTTGGTGCCGCCGGCAGCCCGTAGGAATCTGGAGTCCAGGCAGCCGCCAGCGCGCCCGGCGCCGGATCCGGATTCCGCCGCGCACCGCCGCGGTTGCGGGCGAGACTGCCCGAGAAGACGTGCCCGTGGCACTCGGCGACCTCCCGCCGGGCCCGGGAACCAGCGGACCGAACAGGTCCGGCCGAGCGAGTACGGAGATGAGACCGTGACCGACACCAGCATTCCGCGCGCAGAGCAGACCCTCACTGAGGAGACCGACCCGATCGCGGTCGACACGCAACTCGATTCCGACGATGTCGACGACGACGACGACGACGCGGTCGAGGCGCAGCCGGGGAGCGCCAAGACCGCGACCGGCGCCAGTGACGCCGACCTGTTCCGGCAGAGCGAGATCGCCGCGGACTATGTCGAAGGACTGCTGGACATCCTCGACTACGACGGTGACATCGACGAGCTGGTGTCGGCCGGTCGTCCGATGGTCGAGGTGGTCGGTGGTCGGCTGCAGCCGCTGGTCGGCCAGCGGGGTGCGACGCTCGAAGCGCTCCAGGAGCTGACCCGACTCGCGGTGTTCCGTCAGACCGGTACGCCGAGCCGGTTGCTGCTCGACGTCGGCGGCTACCGGGCCAACCGGCGCAAGGAACTTGCCGCGGTCGCGAAGAACGCGGTGGAGAAGGTCAAGGAGCACGGCGAGCCGGTACGGCTCGAGCCGATGTCCGCCTTCGAGCGCAAGTGCGTGCACGACGTGGTCAACGCGCTCAGCGGTGTCGAGAGCGAATCCGAGGGCGTCGAGCCGAACCGTCGCATCATCGTCCGCCCGGTCGGCTGACCCAGCGATGACGTATGACCCTGCGGCTCACGCCGCCGCCGGCCCGGGTGGTGTCACACCGCCCGGGCCGTCCCCTTTCTCCGCGCCGTACGACTCGGACCGCCGTTCGGACCAGGTGGACCCTGTGGTGCCGCTTCCCGAGGAGCTCTCCGAGGCGGCGCACACGCTCTTCGGTGACCGGCTCGACCTGGCGACGACGTACGCCGAACTGCTTGCCACCGACGGGGTGCTCCGTGGGCTGATCGGCCCCCGTGAGGCGCCTCGGATCTGGGACCGACACCTGCTCAACTGTGCGGCTCTGGCTGAGCTGATTCCGGTCGACTGCTCGGTGGTGGACGTCGGGTCGGGCGCTGGCCTGCCCGGCATCGTGCTCGCCATCGCACGGCCGGACCTGTCGGTCGTACTCGTCGAGCCGCTGGCTCGACGGACCGCTTTCCTGACCGAGACGGTTACCGCCCTCGGCCTGGATGACTCGGTGGCGGTGGTCCGGGGTCGGGCAGAGGAGTTGGCCGCGGGTGGACCCGGCGGTGAGATGTTGCCGGCGGAGATCGTGACCGCCCGGGCGGTGGCGCCGCTCGACCGGCTTGCTGGTTGGTGCCTGCCGCTCGTGGCGGTCGGAGGACGACTGCTGGCGATGAAGGGCGCGTCCGCCGCCGACGAGGTCGCGGAGTACGGCCGGGCGGTCGCCCGACTCGGAGGTGGGTCGCCGGTGGTCAGGCAGTGCGGCGTGGGTCTGGTCGAGCCGGCAACGACGGTGGTGGAGATCGTGCGCGAGCGGGCACTCGGAGGGTCCGGCTCGCGAGCGACCCGGGCTTCGCGTCGGGCGGCTACCCGGGCCGATTCCGAACGCCGTGGTGGTGGGCGTACGCAACGCCGCTGATGTCGGCCTGGCCTGGCACGTGCGCACGCACCTCGTTCGGCAAGGTGTATTTGTCGGCCACCCCGGTTGACCTTGTCGGGAGCCATGGCCTCGTTGGCCCATCAGCCGTAGGCTGGCCGCGCGTCGATAGTGTGACCGGGTGGCGGCCGACCGGCCCTGTGGGCCACTGCCGGTTCCTGCCGGGCCGTAGGCTACAACCCGGAAGTGCGCAGGTGTGGGCGCTGGCGGTGCCGACCCGTCCGAAGCTGGCAGGGATGACACGGTGCATGACAACGGTAGGTATGACGATCAAGGGATAACCGACCCCCGGAGCTATCGCTCGGATGGCACCGATGTTTCACGTGAAACCGAATACGAGGGTTGGTCGGCGGGGAGCCGGAGTCGCTCCCCGCATTCGGCCACCCCGAGCCCGGCTCCAGGTGAGGAGTACGGCCTACCGCGACGGCAGGTCGAACCCACGAGCCGGCCGGCGGGACGCGAACCATCGGGCCAGCCGACCGCGACCCAGCGGCCGGAACAGCCGAGCGTCGAACGGCTCGACCCGCCGCGGCAGCCACCCGCCGTACCCGCACAGCCCGTTCCGGTGCCGGCCGCCCCGGTGTACCAGTCGACGAACGTGAGCGGCCCGGTCGTGCCATCGGCCACCGGGACGCCGGCCGAGCAAGCGGACCTCCTGGAGGTCGCTTCGGTAGACACGCCCTCGTCCACCGTCGGGCCCTTCCAGGAGGATCCGAGCGGGGACGCGTACGTTTCACGTGAAACCACGTCTCGGGAAGAGGATGATCCCCCGTTGGCTATGGAGGCAATGCGCGCCGTGCAAATCCTGAACCCGAGCGGCGAGGTGAACATGCCTCGCCCCACCCGGACGAGGATCATGTGTGTCGCGAACCAGAAGGGCGGCGTGGGTAAAACCACGACCACGGTCAACCTGGCGGTCGCGCTCGCGCTGCACGGCAACCGCGTCCTGGTGGTCGACCTCGACCCACAGGGAAACGCCTCGACCGGGTTGAACGTCCCACACCATGCCGGTGTCCCCGACGTCTACGACTGCCTGATCGAGAATGTTCCCCTCGCGGAGGTGGCCCAGGCGGTCGAGGGCATCCCGAACCTCTGGTGTGTCCCGGCGACCATCGACCTTGCCGGCGCCGAGATCGAACTGGTCTCGGTCGTGGCCCGAGAGTCCCGGTTGGGGCGTGCCATCGCCGCCTACCCCGGCCAGTTCGACTACGTTTTCATCGACTGCCCGCCCTCACTGGGTCTGCTGACGGTCAACGCGTTGGTGGCGGCCCAGGAGGTGCTGATCCCGATCCAGTGCGAGTACTACGCGCTGGAGGGGCTCAACCAGCTCATCAACAACATCAACCTGGTCAAGCAGCACCTGAATCCGACCCTCGATGTTTCGACCATCCTGCTCACGATGTACGACCGGCGTACCCGGCTGGCGGACGCCGTGGAGCAGGATGTCCGGAACCACTTTGGGGACAAGGTGCTCCAGGCGGTCATCCCTCGCAACGTACGGGTTTCCGAGGCTCCGAGTTACGGTCAGTCGGTGATGACTTACGATCCCGGTTCGCGGGGCGCCACGAGCTACTTCGAGGCGGCTCAGGAGATCGCGGAACGTGGGGTCAAGGACCCCGTCGCCCGGAATGCATAGGTCGGTTGATTCGGTGGGAGGCGTGGGATGAAGAACCGTCCGCGGGGCGGGCTTGGCCGAGGCCTGGGGGCGTTGATCCCCACGGCCCCCATGGCGGCGTCCGGAGTGGCGACGGCCGAGGATGTCCCGGACCGGCTCGAGGCCACCCACCCGCTCCCCGCCAATGATGAGCCGCTCCCGGTTGAGCCCGACCCGTACGTGCCAGAACCGGTGGACGGGCCGGGCCCCGAACTGGCCCCGGTGCCCGGAGCCCACTTCGCGGAGATTCCGGTCGGGTCGATCGTGCCCAACCCGAAGCAGCCGCGACAGGTCTTCGACGAGGAAGCGCTGGAGGAGCTCAAGACCTCCATCCAGGAAGTCGGCTTTCTTCAACCCATCGTGGTACGGCGGCTCGACGACGAGCAGTACGAGCTCGTCATGGGCGAGCGCCGGTGGCGTGCGGCCCAGGCGGTTGGCCGAGAGGTCATCCCGGCGATCATCCGGGACACCCGGGACGACGCCATGCTGCGGGACGCACTGTTGGAGAACATCCACCGGGCGAACCTGAACCCTCTGGAAGAGGCCGCCGCGTACCAGCAGTTGCTGGAGGAGTTCGGTGCCACCCATGAGGAGCTGGCTCGCCGGATCGGCCGAAGCCGGCCGCAGATCTCCAACACCATCCGGCTGTTGAACCTTCCGGCCCAGGTGCAGCGGCGGATCGCGGCCGGTGTGCTGTCCGCCGGCCATGCCCGAGCCCTGCTCGGCCTGGACGACCCGGACGCGCAGGCCGAACTGGCCCTCCGGGTTGTTGCCGAAGGACTATCGGTCCGGACCACCGAGGAGCTGGTCAAGCTCGCCGTCTCCGAGGGCGGAGCGACGAAGAGCACCCCGGCGGCCCGGCGGGCCAAGCCGCACGCTCCGGCCCTGACCGACCTCGCGGACCGGCTCTCCGACCGGTTCGACACCCGCGTGAAGGTCGACATCGGTCGCAGCAAGGGCAAGATCACGATTGAGTTCGCTTCGGTCGACGACCTGGAGCGGATCGTCGGCATCATCGGCATGGAGGAGCAGGAGCAGGAAGCCTCCGACTGACCCCCGGCACCGAACCGATGGCCGCGTTGTCCACTCCTGTGGGCCGCGGCCATCACTGTTCTCGGCGCATCTCGCTTCCGGAGGGCTCGGTTGTCCTTGGTGTGGCGACCCGCTGCCGCCGGCACGGAAGCAGCAACCGCCGTTCACCCGACCGTCGCGCGAGCACCCGCGTGGCCACGGCCGTCCCGTCGCGCCGAGCGGCGACTCTCGGTGTGGCCAATCCGACGGTGCGGCCGGTCCGACGGTGCGGCCGGTCTGACGGTGCGGCCGGTCTGACGGTGCGGCCGGTCTGACGGTGGGTCCGGTCTGACGGTGGGGCGTGTTCCGGAGGGCCGCGCTCACAGGGTCGTTTTACGAGCGAGCCTCGTTTCACGAGAGCCCCGTTTCACGTGAAACGAGGCCGTGGGTCGGTACTGATGACGGCGGTCCGGCCACTCGGCGGGGATGTCCAAGACGGCGGAGATCGGGGCGGGGCATGCGGGCGGTCAGACCGCGACCAATCGTCCTGCCGACTGGATCGCCGGTCACCCGGACGCCCGTCACCCGCACGCCCGGGCGACGGGCGTCCGGACGGTGGCCTTCGCCTTGCGGCGAAGTCGCTCGGGCGAGCGGGTTCGATTGCCGACTGACCACAGGTCGAGGTGTACGCCGAACGGGTCGGCCGCGTCGGTAGGTGTCCTCCCACCGTGAGGACGCCACGGGAGGTGCCCGGCGAGGGTGGTCCGGAAGGGGCCCACGGGTACCCGACTCGGCAGTCGGATGCGGGTGTCGCTGAGCCGTCGGCGCGGGGTCGTACGCGGCGCGGGACCCCTCCGGTGGACCGAGAGAAGTAATCCACAGGGTTTTTCCACAGGGCAGCCCCGTTTCACGTGAAACAGCGCGTGAAACGGGGTGTTCGCCTGTGGATGACGGGCTGAAAAGTGGCCCAATGTGGTCTGACACGAGACCGGTCACGCATGATCCGCCGCTTCGGGACGGCGTCGCCAGCGTCAGCGGTAGCCGGCCGGGGCGGTGCGCCGACGGCGACGGCGACCGGTGGCGGCGACCGGTGGAGGACCGATCGCCTGCGACAGTGCGAGTGTCCGTCAGGCGCCGCGTGAGGCTGGTCGGGAAGGTGTGGCCGAGGGGCGTCTGCGGCCCGGATACGACCTTGATCGCAGCGGTATCCGCCGCCCGAGATGGGGAGGGACAGTCGTCTGTAACTCGGTTAGGGTCAGCGTCGTGCCCCACACCCCTCTCTCTGTTCCAGACTTCGCCAAGTGGCCCTCGTTCCCCTTCGAAGGCGACCTTCGCGTGAAGCACCTCGACGATCCGGTCGACGTCGAGCCGGCACGCAAGGGCGAAGGTTCTGCTGAATGCCTCTCCTGCAACGCCCCGGATGACGCCTACATCTGGGTCAGTGAGCGTTGGCGGGTACGTGCCATGGACCGCCCCACCGGGCTGCCGATGGTGCTCATCCTGGAATCCCGGTCGCATCTCGACCTGGGTGACCTACCCAACCTGCTCGCCGCCGAGCTCGGTGTGATGACCGTGCGTCTGGAGCGGGCTATCCGATCCCTCGACGGTGTGGCCCGAGTGCACGTCAACCGTTGGGGTGACGGCTCGGCGCATCTGCACATGTGGTTCCTCGCCCGGCCGTATGGCCAACTGCAACTGCGGGGGACCTTCCTGTCGCTCTGGGATGCCATCCTGCCGGCGATCCCCGAGTCGACCTGGCGCGAGAACCTGGCCCATGTCGCCGCCTGGCTCGCGGAGTTCGGTGGCCGTCCCCTGGCGGCACCGCCACGCATCCAGTGGCAGGCACCTTCGAATCTGACTCAGCAGGCGGCGGCTGGCCAAGGTCTGGACGATCCGGCAACAGAGGCCGGAGCCGCGGACGATATTGCGGTTGCGGATGTTTCTGGGGACGAGCCGGGGCCGGATGGCGCTACCGGGGTCAACGGCACGAACGCAGGATCGGTGACGGCGCCTTCTGCCCCGGCGGCCGACGAGTCTCTGGTGGCGTACGCCGAGGCGCCGCCAGAAGAGACCGAAACCGCGCCGCAGGACACGACGATCCGGCAGGACGAAACCACGCCGCAGGACATGACCGCCCGGCAGGACGAGATTTCGCGACGGGCCGGGACTGCGCGACCGGACGATCGGACGGCAGGTTGACGGACCGCCCGGCGAACCCTGAAGGGATCGGGTCGGCAATCGGAAGGTCCGGCGCCACCCGATCCCCTGGCCGGGCCGTCCAGGGGATGTCGCATGACAGGAAGCGCCCACCTGTCGGCGCCGGGCACGATCCGCACCATGCCCCGAGCGGGGTACGAGGGCGCTAGGCCACAGGCGCTAGCTCTGCCGGCCGACGGCGCGGGCGACGAGTGAGCCGAGGAGCTTGCCGAAGTCCAGCCCTGCGGCCTGTACGGCGAGCGGCAGCAACGAGGTCTCGGTCATTCCCGGGGATACGTTCACCTCGAGCACATGCGGGCGCCCGTCCCCGTCGACGATCAGGTCCACCCGGGACAGGTCACGCAGCCCGAGCGCGTTGTGCGCGGCGAGCGCCGTGTCGGCGACCTTCGCGGCCACCGTGGCGGAGAGCCGGGCCGGTGCGTGCCAGGTGGTCAGACCCGCCGTGTAGCGGGCGGCGTAGTCGTACACGCCGTTGCGGGGCACGATCTCAACCGCGGGCAGCGCCTGAGGTCCGTTGCCGAGGTCGACAACGGAGACCGCGACGTCCATGCCCGGCACATACCGTTCGACCAAGGCCGTCGAGTCGTACGCGAAGCATCCGACCATCGCGGCCGGCAGCGAGGCCGCGTCCCGCACCACCGCGGCTCCCAGTCCGGAACCTCCCTGCGCCGGCTTGACCATCAGCGGCAGTCCCAGCCGGTCGGAGATCCGCTCCAGCACCGCGACGGCGCCGAGTTCGGAGAAGCGGTCGTGCGGCAGCGCGACCCAGTCCGGCGTGGGGATGCCCGCCTCTCGCAGCACCGTCTTGGCCGACGGCTTGTCCCAGGCGAGGCGGGACGAACGGGCATCGCAGCCGACGTACGGCACATCGCAGAGGTCGAGTACGCCGCGCAGCGAACCGTCCTCGCCGGTTGCCCCGTGCAGTGCGATGACCACCGCGTCCGGCGGGTCGACCAGCAGCGAGGGAAGTAGCGCGTTGTCGGCGTCCCGCAGCTCGACCTCCACCCCGATCGTCCGGAGTGCGTCCAGCACCCTGCGTCCGGAGCGTAGGGACACGTCACGTTCGTACGAGAGTCCGCCCGCCAGCACCACCACACGCAGCTCGCCGGTGACGTACGCGCGCGGCAGCTGTGGCTGGTCGGTAGGGAACCGGGAAGCGGCAGAGGGCGTACTCATGCCCGGAATCATGCCAAGTCAGGACCCGGGGCGTCAGCGCCGGCCTGTCCCCGACGACGGTGAGCCGGCCGGTCGACCGCTCCGAAGACCTGGCGCATCGCCATCTCCTGCTCCATCACGCTGGCAAGTCGCCGGATGCCCTCGCGAATCCGTTCCGGGGGCGGGAACGAGAAGTTGAGCCGCATGTGACCGGTGCCGGTGCCGTCGGCGTAGAAGCCGGTGCCGGGCACGTACGCGACCCGCGCGGCGATCGCCCGTGGCATCATCGCCTTCGAGTCGAGGCCGTCCGGGAGCGACGCCCAGACGAAGAGTCCTCCCCCGGGCTCGGTCCAGGTGGTGCCGGTCGGCATCAGGTCGCCCATCGCGTCCAGGATCGCGTCCCGGCGTTCCCGGTAGACCTCGCGGTAGGTCTTGAGCTGCTCGCGCCAGGGCATCGTGGTCAGGTAGCTGGTGACAGCCGACTGGGCGAACGCGCTCGGGCAGAGGATCTGCGCCTCGCTGGCGATCACGAGTTTGTCGCGGACCGCGTGCGGGGCGAGGATCCAGCCCACCCGCAGCCCGGGTGCGAAGGTCTTGGAGAAGGTGCTGAGGTAGAAGACACCGTCCCGGCGCCGCGCCCGCAGCGGTGCCGGCGCCTCACCGTCGAAGCTGAGCTGCCCGTACGGGTCGTCCTCGACGACCAGGAGACCGGCGCGTTCGCAGATGTCGAGGACCCGTTCGCGCCGCTCCTCGGTGAGGGTCACGCCGGTGGGGTTCTGGAAGGTCGGGATGGTGTAGAGGAACTTGGCCCGTCGGCCGGTGCGGGCGACCTCGGCGATGGCCAGCTCCAACGCCTCGGGAATGAGCCCGTCGGAGTCCATCGGTACGTGCACGACCTGCGCCTGGGCGGTCTGGAAGACGCCGAGCGCGCCCACGTAGGTGGGGCCCTCGGCGAGCACCACGTCGCCCGGGTCGAGGAAGAGGCGGGCGACCAGGTCAAGCGCCTGCTGCCCGCCGACGGTCACCACCACGTCTTCCGGGGAGGCGCCGCACCCGCCGTCGATGCCGGAAAGGGCCATCACCTCGCAGATCTGTTCCCGCAGGTCGAGCATGCCCTGACCGATGCCGTACTGGAGGGTCGTGGCGCCGTTTTCGGAGGCGAGCCGGCCGAGCATCTCGCCGACGGCGTCGAGTGGCAGCGCGGAGATGTACGGGGCGCCACCGGCGAGCGAGACCACCTCGGGTCGGCTGGCCACGGCGAAGAGAGCTCGGATCTCCGATGCGGTCATGCCCCGGACACGGCGGGCATAGCGGTCGGTATAGTCGTCGAGCGTCGTGCCGGTCATGGCTCTCCTCGCTGCGTCGGTCATGACGTCCCTGATCGCAGGTTGCTGGTGCCGGCCAACCCTAAGCCAGACAGCACCGGTAACTCGATCGTAATCTGCGGTCGATGTGTACGTCCGGATAGCCGAACCGGGGTCCACATCCCGGACGCTGGTCCGCCCGACCTCTCCCGTGACGCGAAGTTCCGGCGTACGATCGCTCGTTGGGGGCAAGGCGCGGCTGTGGCGATATTTCGCGGTCTTTGGACCTCCGACCGGATTTTTGGGGATACGGCGATGTCGCGACGTCTGGTCAGTCTCACCCTCGATACGCTCGAGGATCTCCCTCGCCCGTGCCGGCAGTGCGTCTACTGGGAACTCGACCCGGTTTCCGCCGAGCGGGCCTGCGCGGCCGGTGATCCAGGGCTGGAGAAGGAGGCCTGGGTCTCCCAGACTCTGCTCGAATGGGGATCCTGCGGCAAACTCGTCTACGTCGACGGGATGCCGGCCGGTTTTGCCATGTACGCCCCGCCGGCGTACGTCCCGCGCTCGATGGCCTTCCCCACCTCGCCGGTGTCGGCGGACGCCGCACTGCTGACCACCGCGCACGTCGTGACCGCCTTCGCCGGTGGCGGGCTGGGCCGGATGCTGGTCCAGGGCGTCGCCCGCGACCTGACCAAACGCGGTATCAAGGCGATCGAGGCGTTCGGCGACGCGAAGTTCGGTGAGGCCGGGGACGAGGCCGGAGGCTGTGTCGCTCCGGCCGACTACTTCCTCTCGGTGGGTTTCAAGACGGTACGCCAGCACCCGCGTTACCCGCGGCTGCGGTTGGAGTTGCGTACGGCGCTCTCGTGGAAATCCGACGTCGAGTACGCGTTGGAGAAGCTGCTCGGTTCGATGAGTCCGGAGAGCCTGCTCCGCCCCGTCCGTCCGGCCACCCGGACCACCACCGGCTGAGTTCCCGGCTCAGCGTCCGGCGGCCACCGCCGCGCGTAGTTCGCTGACGTCGATCGAACCGGTCGGCACGTCCTGCTCGACCGGGAAGTACATCCGTTGTACGGCGGCGACGATCGCCTCCACCACGTGATCGCGGATCCCGGGGTTCACCAGCCGGGCCAGATCCGTGGGCGAGGTGAGGTAGCCGACCTCGACCCGTACGGCCGGCATCCGGGTGAGCCGGAGCAGCTCCCACGTCTTCGCGTGCACCTGGCAGTTCCGCATGCCGGTCCGGGCGACGATCTCGCGCTGGACCAGGCCGGCGAGCCGCTCCCCGACAGTGGAGGTGACGCCGTTGTCGGTGCCGTAGTGGTACGTCGCCACGCCGTCCGCCTCAGGGTTCACGTGGCCGTCGACGTGCAGCGAGATGAACAGGTCACCGCCGAGTTCGTTGGCCAGCTCCGCGCGGGCCAGATCGGGCAGGGGCGCGGCCGGCATTGGTCCCCGGGTGAGGTGTACCCGCATGCCGGCGGCGACGAGGCGACCCTGGAGCCGGTTGGCGAGGTCGTAGGCGAGTTCCGCCTCGGACCAGCGCAGGCCGCCGTCGGCAACCACGACGCCGAGGTCGGCGCCGCCATGCCCGGGGTCGACGACAATGACCTTGCCCATCAGGTTCGGACCGGACTGCCGGATCGCGTCGGACTCGCGTAACCACTGCGGCCGGCCGCCGACCACCTTGCGGCCCAGGCGGCGCAGCGCGTGCATGGTGTGCGGCCCGCAGGTGCCGTCCGGGGAGAGCCCGACCTCGCGTTGGAACTGAGCCAACGCTCTGGCGGTCTGGGCCCCGTAGATGCTGTCCGCCCGGCCGACGTCGTACCCCATCTCCAGCAGCCGTTCCTGGAGTGTCCGTACGTCTTCGCCGGTCAGCGGTTCGGGGATCGCGTGGTAGAGAGTACGGGCGCCGAGTCGCCAGCGGGCGGCGTCGAGGGCCCGCCAGGTCTCCGCGCCGACCTGGCCGTCGACGCTCAGCCCACGGCTCTGCTGGAAGGCGCGGACCGCGTGTTCGATCTCCGCACCGAACTCGTCGGGTGGGGCTGACACGTCTGCGGTGAGCAGGTCGAGGCCGAGGAGGACGCCTCTGATCTCGGTGACCGCCGGACCACGGTCACCACGTCGGACCGGACGCACAAACGACCTCCCTCTGCGCGTGGTGTTCGGTCGGCCCTGCCGGTTGGCGGGTCGGCCGGATCATCCCGCGATGTCCTTTCCGCAGGCGGCCCGTCCGCAAGTTGAGACGCTTCCGGAGCCTATCGTGGCCCGGTGTTCACCGCTCTGGGTTGACGAGAAGCGGACGTCGTGCACCGGTGTACCCAGACCTACCCGCCCGTACCCCGATTTTGCCGACCGCTCGGTGGGGACGGCTGCGAGGCCCGGCCGGACAGCACCGCGCCCGCCTCCGGCGGACCGGAGACGGGCGCGGAACAGGACATCCGAAGCGAAGGCTAGAGCGCCGCCTCGATCAGCTTGACCAGGTCGCTCTTGGGGCGGGCGCCGGCCACCGACTGGACCGGCTGGCCGCCCTTGAAGATGGTGAGGGTCGGCACCGACATCACCCGGTACGCCATCGCGGTCTCGGGGTTCTCGTCGATGTTCAGCTTGACGATCTCCACCTTGTCGCCCATCTCGCGGGCGATCTCCTCCAGGAGGGGAGAGACCTTGCGGCACGGTCCGCACCACTCGGCCCAGAAGTCGACCAGTACCGGCTTCTCCGACTGGAGCACGTCACTGACGAAGTTCTTGTCCGTGACCGCCTTTGTTGTTCCCATGAAAGACCCTCCTCCGGGCGTACGTTCTCGGTTGTCTCAGACTTCCAACGTGGCGAGGAAACGCTCGGCGTCGAGCGCTGCGGCGCATCCGGTGCCGGCGGCGGTGATCGCCTGGCGGTAGGTGTGGTCGACCAGGTCTCCGGCGGCGAAGACACCGGGCACACTGGTTGTGGTTCCCGGCGCGTTGACCCGGACGTAGCCGTTCTCGTCCAGCTCCACCTGGCCCCGGAAGAGTTCGCTGCGCGGGTCGTGGCCGATCGCCACGAAGACACCGGCGACATCGAGCACCTTGGCCTCGCCGGTGTGTACGTTACGCAGCCGTACCCCGGAAACCTTGCCGTCCGCGCCGAGGACCTCCTCGACCATGGAGTTCCACTCCACCCGGATCTTCTCGTTGGCGAGGGCCCGCTCAGCCATGATCTTGCTGGCCCGGAAGCTGTCCCGGCGGTGCACGATCGTCACGCTGGACGCGAACTTGGTGAGGAAGTTCGCCTCCTCCATCGCCGAGTCGCCGCCACCGACGACCACGATCTCCTGGCCCCGGAAGAAGAAGCCGTCACAGGTGGCACAGGACGAGACACCGTGACCGAGGTACTCCTGCTCGCCGGGTACACCGAGCGGGCGCCAGGCGGAGCCGGTGCTGAGGATGACCGCCTTGGCCCGGTACGCGGTCTCGCCGACGTACACGACGCTGACCGCGTCGGAGCCAGGCTTCCCGGTGTCGGCGAGTTCGACCCGGCTGACGTCGTCGGTGATGAACTCGGCGCCGAACCGCTCGGCCTGCTTGCGCATCGAGTCCATCAGCTCCGGGCCGAGGATCCCGTCCGGGAAGCCGGGGAAGTTCTCGATCTCGGTGGTGGTCATCAGCGCGCCGCCCGACTGCACACCTTCGATGACCAGCGGGTTCAGGTTGGCACGAGCGGCGTACACGGCGGCCGTGTAGCCGGCCGGCCCTGAGCCGATGATGATGAGGTTGCGGACCTCGTCCACTGCCGTCTCCCGAGTCTGTGGTCGCCAACCGGTACACGTATCGATGCGGCTGGCATGCCGGCCGATGATTCGCGACCGGCAACTGATGAGCAGAACGCCATACTACGAAGCGGAAATTCCCCAGCCGGTCATCCGGTGGGTCACGTCACGCCGCCGGCCGAAGACCGGTGAAGGGGTGGATTCACCCTACCCGTGCGTGGTAGCGGGTGTCGGAGCCAGATCCGGGCTGTCCGCACTCGGCCCCGCTGACCCAGCCCCAGCGGGCACCGGTCTGGTCGGTGAACGCGACGACGAGGGCGGGAGTTCCGTCGAAGGCGGCAAAATCGACCAGTTTGAAGGTGACCGGTCCGAGGCCGTGAGTCAGCGCGATCGCGTCCAGACAGGCGGTGAGCGCGGTCGGGTCACCCAGCCGGGCCAGGGCGGCGGGAATCCGGTTTCGGTCTTCCTGCCTGGCCGACGGCGCCGCCAGCGTCCCCGGTGAGTCGCTCGGGGGTGGCGCGGCGGTGTCGGCGCCGCTGCGTTCCTCGCCGCTGTGCCGTCCCAGAGTGGCGAGTGTCGCCGGCAGGGTGGTCGAGGTGTAGTCCGTGCCGCTGGCGAACGCCCGCTCGGGTGCGAACTTGTCCATCGGCAGCTCGCTGATGGCCGGTGCGTCGGCGGAGTTGGGGGTGACGCCGCGGTCTTCGGCGGGCATGCCGAGCCGGCTGAGTCCGAAGCCGGCGAAGGCGACGGCCGCCGCGGCGACCGCCACCGGCCCGGCCAGCCGCGACCAGCGTCGCCGGCTCGCCCGGCTGGTGCGGTCACGGTCGCCGGCCACCCGGTCCCTGGGATCAGATACGACGCTGAGCCGGCGCCCCGCGACCTCGGTGGGCTGGGACGGGATGGTCGCCGGTCCGATCGGACCGGCGTTGGCGAGCGCGGCGGTCAACCGGTCGGTGACCTCGGCCGGCATCGGCTCGGGTGCGACGGCGAGGACGTCGAGGCTCTCCTGGACCGAGTCGAACGCCCGGCGCAGCTCCGCGTGGGCCGATGCCCACTCCGGGTCGGTGTTGATCAATCGGATGACCGCAGCCTCTTCGGGGGTGTCCGTCAGGACCCCCCCGAGGTAGTCGGCCAGCAGGTCGAGGTCGACCTGACTGGACTGGCCCGCGGTCACTGTTCCTCCTGGATGCCGTCGCGTCCGGACTGACCCGACCCTGATCGGACGTTGTCACCGGGCACGGGGTTCCCCGGGGTGACCGACGGCACGCCCCCACCCGACCTGCTCGGCGCCGGCACGACCGGACCACGCGGTCGCAGGTGGCCGAGGATCAGGGCCAGCCGAGCCCGGCCCCGGGCGCAGCGGCTCTTCACGGTGCCCTCCGCCACGCCGAGCATCACGGCGACCTCTGCGACCGGATAGCCCTGCACGTCGACCAGGATGATCGCCGCCCGCTGTTCGGCCGGGAGTCGGGCCAGTGCCTCCTGTACGACGAGCGCGGTGTCATGGTCCGGCGCCGGGGCGGCGGGTTCGGTCCCCGCCCAGCGTCCGGACTCGTCGGTCCGGGAGCCGTCGGGCAGTGGCACGGTGGGGTGCGCCTGCCGCCGTCGGATCCGGTCCAGGCAGGCGTTGACCACGATCCGGTGCAGCCAAGTGGTGACCGCCGCGTCCCCGCGGAAGCGGGCGGCCGCCCGATGGGCCGAGAGGAGTGCGTCCTGCAGAGCGTCGGCCGCGTCCTCCCGGTCGGCGAGAGTACGCAGCGCCACCGCCCAGAGCCGGTCCCGGTGCCGGTGGAAGAGCTGGGCGAAGGCGTCGCGGTCGCCGTCGACGTGGGCCCGGAGCAGGTCCGCGTCGGTGAGCCCGGCGAGCCGGTCCGGTGCGCTGTCGGCCGGCTCGCCTCTCGCCCCGTCCGACACCGGGAGGTCGGTCATGACTCGGCCCGGCCCCGTGGGCCGGTGCTGCGAGACGGCCGGCCGGTCACTATCCCTGGACCGTGATTTCCTGGATGCCGAGCCGGTACTCGCCCTTGGCGTTCTTGTCCATGTCCGTCACCCAGAAGAGCAGGTACTGGTACTTCTGGGTGACGTCGAAGGCGCTGAAGGTCATGTTCGACCCGGCCCGCTCGTACGGCTCGCCGACGATCTTGTACGTGTTCACGATCTGGTCGTCCGCGGCCTTGCTCGACGCCGGGTTGATGTCACCGCTCTTCAGTTCGGCGGTGACGCCGCCACTGGCCAGGTGGACGGTTACGGACTTGACGGTGCGGGGTTCCTTCAGGTCGATCAGGACACCCATGCCGGACTTCAGGTTGGCGAACTTCGGCCCGTTGTACGAGTCGGACTCCCAGCCCTTGTTCACGTCGCCGTCCACCACCGCGGCGGCGCCGTCGAGTTCCTCCCCCCGGTCGGTGCCGGTGCTGACGATCCGGACGCTGCTCGCGTCGATCGCGATCTTCTGCGCCTGGGCGGCCGGAGTGTCGCCGCCGCCGACAGGGGAGCTGACCCCGGGCGGAGTGGGCGGGGCGGCGGTGTCGGTGCTGCCCTTGTCGTTCAGCGCGTTGATGCCGAAGTAGAGACCGATCAGTGCGATCACCAGGAGTGCCGCGACCCCGGCGACGATCTTGCGGGTCCCGGTCGGCGGCGCAGGCGCTCCGACGCCCTCGTCATGGGTGGCGAACCGCAGTGGTCCGCTGTTGTCCAGGTACTGCTCCTCCGCGGCCGCGTTCAGCCGCCCCAACTCGGCGGCGAGTACGTCGACGGAGGGGACCGCGAGCTGCGGGTCGAGCAGGTCCATGGTCAGGTCGTCGAGGTAGGCCGGCACGCCGGCCCGGACCTGGCGGGGGGCGGCGAGGGTCCCGTTGGCGTCCCGGACCCCGTCCGGCAGGGCCGAGCGGCCCCGGCCGCCGGAGAGGTTGGCTTCGACGTGTGGCCACGCGCCGGTGAGGGCGAAGTAGAGCACGCCACCGACCGCACGGGCGTCGGTCTCGATGGTGTCGGCACCGTCGGCGCGCGCGTCGGCGAGCACCACGCGGCCGTCGTCACCGACCATCACGGTGCCCGGGTGGACGTTGCCGTGCACCATGCCGGTGGCGTGCACGGCGGCGATGGCACCGGCGACTGAGTGCGCGATGCTGGTGGCGCGGGCCGGTTCGAGCGGGCCGTCGGTGACCAGTTCCCGCAGGGAGTGCCCGTCCACCCATTCGCGGACGACGTACGCCCGGTCCTCTTCGTCGATCGCGTCGTAGACGCCGACCAGGTTGGGGTGGATCACGCGGCTCGCGGTCACCGCGGCCTGGAGCATCTCCATCGCGGAGTCGCCACCCGGATAGCGCAGCACTACCGCGACGGGTCGGCGGAGCACGACGTCGACGCCCCGCCAGACCTGGCGGCCGGCGCTGTCGTCGTTGATGTGCTCGGCCAGCTCGTACCGCTCGGCGAGGACCTCACCGACGGCGGGTGCACCGAAGGCCAACGCGGGCGGAGCGACCTCGTCCGCCTCCTGACCTTCGCCGACCTGGGTCACCCGTCCTCCCTCGATGATTGTCGCGATCGATGGACCCGTGCTGCTGGGCATTGGTTTTCCGCTCTATCGCCGGTTGACCGGACGCTGGGCGCCATCCCGTAGCGTAGGCGCTCTCCGCACCTGTCGAGAGCGACCTTACCTGGGATGGACTCATCCCCGACATGTCATCTTGCGGGCGTACCCCACCTGGTGCCGGGTGTGTGCCAAACACTCCAGGTACGACCGGTGTCATCCGCCTTGATGGCACCGGCAATTCATAATCTATCGGTTCATTTCAACTGGATCGCGGAGGGTCAGGGGTCTGTAGCGCCGGGCAGCTTCCCTCCGCTGGCAGGCCCCGCCGTTGTCCACAGCCCATCGGCAGCTCATCCACGACCACCCCACGGTTATCCACAAGTCATCCCCAGCCTGGGTACGCCCGATCAACGACCGATCTTGCGTCTCACCAACTGGACCACCTCGCTGATCTCACGAATTCGCAACAACAGGGCGAGGCCGAGATAGGTCAGCCCGATCAGACCGCCGCCGACGATCAGATGGATCAGCGCCTCCACCCGGTTCGGGGTGGAACCACCCGGCAGCAGCTGGAGGACGAGCCACCCGACCAGCGCCGCGCCGAGGGCGGCGACGATCACCTTGCCGACCGTCGCCATGATCTCGCCGAGCCCGAATCGGCCGATCCGCCGCCGCAACAGCTGAGCCGTGATCACCACAGCGGCGAGGTACGACACCGCGTTGCCGAGCATCAGTCCGGCGGCGGTGAACGAGGTGCTGAACGCGGCGAAGAGCCCGATCTGCACCACCACGCGGATCCCCACCACCGGGATGTTGATCAGTGCCGGGGTTTTGGTGTCGGGCAGCGCGTAGAAGGCGAAGGTGAAGAGCTGGCTCACCGCGAACGGGATCAGCGCCAACGCCCCGACCAGGAGCACCACCGAGGTGGCGGTCGCGCTCTCGGCGCTGAACGCGCCGTACCGGAACAGGACGACCGCGATCGGGCTGGCCAGCACGGCGTAGCAGACCGCGATCGGGGCGAGTACCGCGGTGACCACCCGGGTTCCCCGGGACAGGTCGGCCACCACGTCGGCGTACCGGCCCTCGGCGGCGGCCGCGCTCATCCTCGGCATCAGCGCGGTGAGGATCGACACCGCGACGATGCCGTGCGCCATCATCACCAGGAGGAAGACGTTGTTGTAGATCAGCGGTCCGGCGTCGTCCTCGTGCCCGGCCCGGTTCAGCAGGTTGAAGAGCACGGCCAGGCCGATCTGGCTGACCGCGACGTAGCAGAACATCCAGGCACCGAGACGGCCCAGCTCCCGCAGCCCGAGGGCGCGGAAGTCGAACCGCCAGCGCCACCGGAAGCCGACCTTGCGCAGCGCCGGCAGCAGCCCGGCGGCCTGGATGACCACGCCGAGCAGGGTGCCGCCGCCGAGCAGCGTGATCCGGCCGGGCGTCATCTCGTTCGCCGGGATCACCTTCGCGCCGAAGATCGCGATGTAGGCGCCGAAGGTGGCGATCACCACCAGGTTGTTCAGGATCGGCGTCCACATCGGGGCGGCGAAGTGGCCCCGGACGTTGAGCACCGCGCTGATCAGCGCGGAGAGGCCGGTGAAGAAGATCATCGGCAACATCAGGTACGAGAGGAGCGTGACCAGCTTCTGGAAGTCGTCGCTGGTCTCCTCGCTGCCGTACAACGCCGTCAGCACGGGGGCCGCGATCACCGCGATCACCGCCGCCACGGCCAGGCCCAGCACCGCCAGGGTGAGCAGGCGCTGCGCGTACGCCTGACCCTGGTCCGGGTCGGCCTTGCGGCGGCGCACCAGCACCGGGATCAGCACGCTGGTCAGGATGCCGCCGAGCAGGAACTCGTAGACCATTCCCGGAAAGATCTGGGCGGTGGTGTAGGCGTTGCCGACCGCGAACGTACCGAGCGCCGCCCCGAGCACCACCGTACGCAGGAAGCCGGTGCCCCGGCTGACCAGGCTGCCGATCGCCATCACCGCGCTGTTCGAGGCGGCGTTTCCCTCGCCCGGCGGCTCCGGCGCCGGCGCGGTGGTTTCGACCATTGGCTGGTCGAGTGACTCGATGGAGATCAGCGTGGCGCCATCTGGCGGTGGTGCGGACCCCTGCGGCATGGCGTTCGCGCTGCGATACAGCCCGTCGCCCATGTCAGCCTCCCCAACCGGTACGGCGGGCAGACGTGCCCACCGATACTGCTCAGACCTTAGTCAACCGGTGTAGGCCTACGCCGCGCCGAGTCCGATCCCGCTGGTCTGCCCGCTGCGGCCTGCCTTCCGGCCGACCGATAGGCTGGCGCTCCCATGTCCGAATCCTCTGCTCAGAACGCCGCCGAGCCGGCCGCGTCAGCCGCCGGCAGCGCCGCGGCCCGGTCCGCCGCGCCCGGATTGACCACCGCACAGCGCAACGCCGTCGCCGAGCTGATGCGGGTCTCCCCCGTCGCCGACGAACTGGGGCGCCGTTTCGCCCGCGCCGGGTTCGAGCTGCACCTGGTCGGCGGTTCGGTCCGGGACGCACTGCTCGGCCGACTCGGCGACGACCTCGACTTCTGCACCGACGCGCACCCGGACGACACGTTGCGCATCGTGAAGGGCTGGGCCGAGGCGACCTGGGAGACCGGGCGGGAGTTCGGGACCATCGGGGCGCAGCGCGAGGGCCTGCGACTGGAGATCACCACCTTCCGGGCGGAGTCGTACGACCAGATCACCCGTAACCCGGTGGTGGAGTACGGCACCAACCTCGTCGACGATCTTCGGCGGCGGGACTTCACCATCAACGCGATGGCGGTCAGCGTCCCCGGGCACAGCTTCACCGACCCGTACGGCGGTCTGGCCGACCTGGCCGCACGGGTGATCCGTACGCCGGGAACGCCCCGGGAGTCGTTCGGTGACGACCCGTTGCGCATGCTTCGCGCGGCCCGCTTCGCCGCCCAGTTGGGCTTCACCGTGCAGCCCGACGTGTACGCGGCCATGGTCGCGATGGCGGCTGACCTGGACCGGATCACCGCGGAGCGGATCCGGGACGAGTTCACCAAGCTGCTCTGCGGCGCGGACCCGATCACCGGGCTGCGGCTGCTGGTCGACGCCGGCCTGGCCGACCGGTTCCTGCCGGAACTCTCCGGGCTGAAACTGGAGATCGACGAGCACGCCCAGCACAAGGACGTGTACGAGCACACCCTGATCGTGGTGAGCAACGCGGTCCGGCTGGAGGGGCCGGAGTGCGACTTCATCCTGCGGATGGCCGCGCTCATGCACGACGTCGGCAAGCCGGCGACCAAGGCGGTCGGCTCCGACGGGCGGGTCAGCTTCCACCACCACGAGGTGGTCGGGGCGAAGTTGACCAAGCAGCGGATGAAGGCGATGCGCTACCCCAAGGACGTGATCTCCCAGGTGGTCGCGCTGGTCGGCCTGCACCTGCGGTTCTACGGCTACGGGCGGGGCGAGTGGACCGACTCGGCGGTACGTCGTTATGTCGCCGACGCGGGTGAGCTGCTGCCGCGACTGCACAAGTTGACCCGGTCCGACTGCACCACCCGGAACCGGCGCAAGGCGCGGCAGCTCGCGACGGACTACGACGCACTGGAGGAGCGGATCGCGCGGATCCAGGAGGAGGAGGACCTGGCCCGGGTCCGGCCCGACCTGGACGGCAACGCGATCATGGAGTTGCTCGGCGTACCGCCGGGTCCGCTGGTCGGGCAGGCGTGGCGGCACCTGAAGGAGATGCGCCTGGAGCGCGGCCCGATGGACCGGGACGAGGCCGAGGCGGAGTTGCTCCGCTGGGCGCGTACGCAGGGCATCGCGGGCTGAACCCGGCGGACGTCGGACACCAGTAGGGGCGGCGTCCGTCCGGACACCGCCCCGCCTGTCGTACTCGTGCGGGTGACGCTGTTACTTGCGCAGCGTCTTGAGCGCGCCGCCCCAGGCCACGACCTGGTCGAGCACGGTGGTCAGGGTGTCGTCGTGCATCGGGGCCGGCTTGAAGACGCTGTAGTTCTCGAAGTCGTTGTGCAGCGAGAGGGCGACCTGGGCGCGGACGGTCGCGACCTGCAGCTCGGCCATGATGAGGCGGAGGTGCTCGACCGCGCGGGTGCCACCGACGCTGCCGTAGCTGACGAAGCCGGCCGCCTTGTTGTTCCACTCGCCGTACAGGTAGTCGATCGCGTTCTTCAGGGCACCCGAGGTGGAGTGGTTGTACTCCGGGGTGACGAAGATGTAGGCGTCGAACTCGGCGATCTTGGCAGCCCACTCCTTGGTGTGCTGGTTGGCGTACTGCCCCATCGACGGCGGGATCGCCTCGTCGAGGTGCGGCAGGTTGTAGGTCGCGATATCGACCAACTCGAACTCGGCGTCGGTCCGCTTGCTCGCGATCTCGTTGACCCAGCGAGCGACGGCCTCACCGTTACGACCCGGTCGGGTGCTGCCGAGGATGATGGCTACCTTGGTCATGTTGCTTCTTCCTTTACTAGGGTGACGTGTCATCCTTAGACACCGCCGTAGCCAGGATGACACGTCACCCTTGTACGGATCACCAGACGTGACGCATGCCTCATGGCTCCCGAAACGAGGGCCGGGCAACCGCCGGGATCAGGTGCGGTCGAGTGCCAAAAAGTCCCGGTAGGCGACAGCATCGCACGTACGACCGGAGCAGGTCCGGGCTTCCGTGAAGCCGTGCCGGCGGAAGCCGGTGAGGAACGGAACGGACCGCCGCCGGTCACCTGGTCACCCGTACCGGCCGCTGATCCGGTCCCCGGTCGCTCCGCGTCCGCCAGCGGATAATGGGCCGATGCGCTGGACCTTGTTCGACTCACCGATCGGTGAACTCTCCGTCGCCGTGGACGAGGTGGGTGTCTGTGGGGTGCGCTTCGACCCCGTCGCGGGCGCGGCCCGGGCCGACGCCGAGTCGATGCCACCCGACCAGGCGGTGCCGGGAGCCGGGTGGCGGTCGGCCGTGCTCGCCCAGCTGCGTGCGTACTTCACCGGCGAGCTGACCGACTTCACCGTTCCGCTCTCCGTCACCCGTGGCTCCGACTTCGAACGGGCCGTCTGGCGCGAGATGACCACGATTCCGTACGGCGAGATGCGGACGTACGGTGAGGTTGCCACAGCCCTGGGTGATCCGGGCGCCGCTCGGGCGGTGGGGGTGGCCTGTAACCGGAACCCCATCCCGGTGATCGTGCCGTGCCACCGGATCGTCGGCGCCGGCGGCAAGTTGGTCGGTTTCGGCGGCGGCCTGCCGCGCAAGCGCCACCTGCTCGAACTAGAGGCCCGGGTGGCGTTGCAACGGGCCTGGGGCTGATCGGGCCCCGGAGAGACCAGCGAGGGCCGGGTCCATCCGGACCCGGCCCTCGACGCACTGACCGACGGTCAGCGCACGCTGTGCGGTGCGATCGTCAGCGCTCGACCTTGCCGGCGATGAAGTCCTCGACCGACTGGTGGGCGTCGTGGTCGGAGTACTGCACCGGCGGGGACTTCATGAAGTAGGACGAAGCCGAGAGGATCGGTCCGCCGATACCCCGGTCCAGGGCGATCTTCGCCGCGCGCACCGCGTCGATGATGACGCCGGCGGAGTTCGGCGAGTCCCAGACCTCGAGCTTGAGCTCGGCGTTGAGCGGAACGTCGCCGAAGGAACGACCCTCGAGGCGGATGTACGCCCACTTGCGGTCGTCCAGCCACGGCACGTGGTCCGACGGGCCGATGTGCACGTCGCCCTTGTTGATCTCGTGCGGGATCTGCGAGGTGACCGACTGGGTCTTCGAGATCTTCTTGGAGACCAGGCGGGTGCGCTCCAACATGTTCATGAAGTCCATGTTGCCGCCGAAGTTGAGCTGGTACGTCCGGAGCAGCTCGACGCCGCGGTCCTCGAAGAGCTTGGCCAGCGCGCGGTGCACGATCGTCGCACCAACCTGGCTCTTGATGTCGTCGCCGACGATCGGCAGGCCGGCGTCGGTGAACTTCTGGGCCCACGCCGGGTCGGAGGCGATGAAGACCGGGAGCGCGTTCACGAACGCGCAGCCGGCGTCGATCGCCGCCTGGGCGTAGAACTTGTCCGCCTGCTCGGAACCGACCGGCAGGTAGGAGACGACCACGTCGACCCGCGCGTCCCGCAGCACCTGCGCGACGTCGGCCGGCTCACGGTCGGATTCCTGGACGATCTCGCGGTAGTACTGGCCGAGACCGTCGAAGGTCGGGCCGCGCTGGACGACGACGCCGGTCGGCGGTACGTCAGCCAGCTTGATGGTGTTGTTCTCGCTGGCCACGATTGCCTCGGCCAGGTCCATGCCCACCTTTTTGGCGTCCACGTCGAACGCCGCGACGAATTCCACGTCGGAGACGTGGTAGTCGCCGAAGGTAACGTGCATGAGACCCGGCACGCGGTCGTTTGGGTCGGCATTGCGGTAGTACTCCACGCCCTGAACCAGGGACGAGGCGCAGTTTCCGACACCGACGATGGCGACGCGGACGGAGCCCATCGCGTTTGCCTCCTTCTTTATCACGGCCGCTCCGGCTCGATGCTGGACTGCTGCCCAGGCGGAGACGGGCTTACCTCGGTTGATGGGGTCCCGCCGACACCCGGATCGGGTGCCGAGGGGGACCGGCCGGAGCGCTCGTTGGCGATGAGCTCCTCCAGCCAGCGGACTTCGCGTTCGCAGGCGTCCAGCCCGTGGCGCTGAAGTTCGAGTGTGTACGCATCGAGGCGCTCGGCCGCTCGGCCCAGCACGTCGCGCAGGCCCTCGCGACGTTCCTCGATTTTGCGTCGGCGACCTTCCAGGATCCGCAGGCGGGTTGCCTGGTCGGTACGGGCGAAGAACGCGAAGTGCACCCCGAATCCGGTGTCCTCGTACGTCTCCGGACCGGTTTGCGCGATGAGTTCGGCGAACCGTTCCTTGCCTTCCGCGGTGATTTTGTAGACCACCCGACCCCGTCGGCTGGTCAGGGCCGGGACCAGCTCGGTGGTGACCGATGTCTCGGTCGCCTCGGCTATCCAACCGGCGGCCTGCAGCCGGCGTAGCGTCGGGTAGAGCGAGCCGTAGCTGATCGCCGCGCGGATGGCGCCGAGCTTGGCGGCGAGCTCCTTGCGCAGCTCGTAGCCGTGCATGGGGGACTCCTGTAGGAGGCCGAGGATGGCGAGTTCAAGCATTTGGTGCCAGTCCTCCATTCCCCGCTTGTCCCTCGGTAATCCACCCGATGTATCGGACCGATACATCGCACCGTAGACCCCTCGGCCCCGGCAGGGCAAACCCTGATCAGCACGCGTGTCGTTACAGAGTGTGACGGTGGTCGCCTCGTGCGCTCGAACCGCGTACCCTTCACCGCATGCGTACGCAGCGCCAGGTGGTGGACTACTCGCTCCAGAAGCGGGCGGTTCTGCGTGAGGTGTACGCCGGACGGGTCGGTACGTACGAGGTTTGTGACGCGTCTCCGTACCTGAAGAACGCCGCTCGCTTCCATGGCGAGCCGACCGAGGTGCGGTGCCCGATCTGCCGGCGCGAGAATCTCACGCACGTCCACTACATTTACGGCGATGAGCTCAAGCAGTCCGCCGGCCAGGCGCGCACGTTGGCTGAGTTGCCCGTGCTCGCCATGACTGTGCGTGAGTTCCAGGTCTACGTAGTCGAGGTGTGCCGCGCCTGCGACTGGAACCACCTTGTCGAGCAGTACCTGCTCGGACGGGATGGCGTGACCGGTGACCAGGGGGACTCGCAAATGGACGAGGCCGTCGCCGCTACCGGTTCCCGAGCCCCAGTGGCTCGACGAAGGCGTGAGGCGCGCCGGTGATCCCACCGCCCCCGGCCCTTAGCACGGTTTCCCCGGTAAATCAGGGCGAGCGGCGGATTACTAACCGGATAAGTCCGGAAATTCCCGAAGTGGCTGCAGGCAATGGGCAATACCGGCCAAGCTTGCACCGTGTTCTAGCTCACGGCAACCCGGTGGCGGCCCTCGCGCGCGCCACCGCGACCGGCAGGGTGTGACAGATGAACTCGTACGGCGACCCCAGTTCCGCGCGCGGTCAGGCCCATGGTCCAGGGCCTAACGGCGAACCCGGACCCGCGGCGGACGACCCGTACCGGCGTCCGGCGTCGGCCGCCCCGACCTACCGCGCGTCCGCACCGGAGGGTGCGGCCGGTGGCTGGTCCGCCCACAGCGGACCGAACGGCGGCGCCGGAGCCCCCGGCCCGACCGCGTCACGCGGCTCGGCCTCGGTGGGCCCGGCGTCGAGTGGACGGGCCTCGGTCGGCTCAGCCTCGGTGGGCGGTCCGCCGGCCGGCCCCGGGCCGCGTGGTGACTCCGCGGCCGGTCCCGGCGGCAGAGGCCCGACGTCGCGAGGAGCGGCCTCGGTCGGCTCGGCCTCAGTCGGTTCTGCCTCAGTCGGTTCGGCGTCACGAGGTGCAGCATCGGTCGGTTCGGCTTCGGTCGGCGCCGGGTCGGCGGGTCGGGCGCAGGTCGGCCGGGCCACCCCACCCGGAGCGGACAGCGGATTCGGCGGCGACCGACTGGCCGGTCGGGCCAGCGTCGGCTCCGCGTCGGTCGGCGGCGTCGCCGGTGGCGGGATCGCCGGCCGGGCGAGCGTGCGTCCCGGCGGTCCGGCCGGACCCACCGGGCCTGGTGGCCCGGGCGGCCCCGACGGGCCGGACGGCCCGGGTCGGCGCGGTCGGCGGGGGGACAACGGCGATCCCGAAGCCCTGCGCAAGGCCAAGATCCGTAAGCGGGTCAACTGGTTGATCGCCGGATTCGCCGTGCTCATCATGCTCGCCGGTGGCGGCGTTGTGGGCGTGACCTACTACTCGACCCAGGTGCTGCTCCCGTCGGACATGCCGCTTCCGCTCTCCAGCACCATCTACGCCAGCAACGGCACCCAGGTGATGGTGAAGCTGGGTGAGGTGAACCGGAACTTCGTCACGATCGACCAGATCCCCGACGAGGTGGAGCACGCGGTCGCCTCGGCCGAGGACCGCAACTTCTACACCCACGGCGGTGTCGACTACATCGGTATCGCCCGGGCGGCGTGGAACAACTTCACCGGTGGCACCAAGCAGGGTGCCTCGACCATCACGCAGCAGTACGCGAAGAACGCCATGACCCTGACCGGTGGCTACGGCCGGAAGGTCAAGGAAGCGGTACTCGCCTCGAAGCTGAACGAGAAGTACCCGAAGCCGAAGATCATGGAGTTCTACCTGAACACCATCTACTTCGGTCGGGGCGCGTACGGCATCGACGCGGCCGCGCAGGCGTACTTCAAGAAGCCGGTCGACAAGCTGAACGTCGGCGAGGCGGCGGTGCTGGCGGCGGTCATCAAGCAGCCGCAGCCGGACCCGGAGACCGGGCACAAGGGTTACGACCCGAAGGAAAATCCGGAAGCCGCCAAGGACCGCTGGACGTACGTGCTCGACGGGATGATCGAGAAGAAGTGGCTCACCCCGGATCAGCGGCCCACCGAATATCCGGAGGTCCAGCCGAAGCCGGCCGACACCGCCTGCAGCCTTGAGTGCGGCATCAACACCCCGTCCGGCAACGTGGTCAACTACGTCCGCGACGAGATGGTGAAGAAGAAGATCTGCAAGGACGCGGATAGCTGCATCAAGCAGATCCGCGAGGAAGGCTACAAGATCACCACCACCATCGACTGGAAGATGCAGAAGGCGCTGGAGGCGGCCGCCTGGCGTAAGGCGAAGGGCTCCGAGCTCGAGGGCCAGCCGGCCAACCTGATGGCGGCGGCGGCGGCGATCGAGCCGGGAACCGGGCGGGTGCTGGCCTACTTCGGTGGGGACAACGGCGTCGGCCACGACTACGCCGGCAAGAACATGGAAGGCGGCCTGACCGGTGGTCACCCACCAGGCTCGACCTTCAAGGTCTACACGCTGGCGGCGGCACTCGAGGCCGGCATAGCGGTCGACTCGCACTGGGACTCGACCGACTACAAGGTCCCTGGCGGTGGCCCGACGGTGAACAACGCGGGCCGGAAACCCGCCTGCGGTAAGTACTGCACGTTGGATGAATCCACCGTCCAGTCGTACAACGTGCCGTTCTACCACGTCACCGAGAAGATCGGGGTCGACAAGGTGGTCGACATGGCCAAGGCGGCCGGGATCACCACCATGTGGACCGATGACGGCAAGCCGTACGACATGGTCAAGGGTTCCGGCAAGGACTCCCCGTTCGACACCTACGTCGGCTTCGGTCAGTACGGCGTCACCGTGCTCGACCACGCCACCGGTGTGGCCACCCTGGCGGCCCGGGGCATGTACGCCGAGACGCATTTCATCGCGAAGGTCGAGAAGAAGAACAAGGAGACCGGCGCCTGGGAGCAGATCGGCGGCGAACAGATCAAGCCCGTGCGGCGGATCCGTAGCGTGGTGGCGGACGCCGTCAACGCGGTGCTCGAGAAGGTCCCCGCCGTCGGCAAGGACACGCTCTCCGGTGGCCGCCCCGCCACCGGCAAGACCGGAACCTGGGAGCTGAGCCCGACCAGCAAGGAGAACGCACACGCGTGGATGGTCGGGGCCACGCCACAGGTGGCCACGGCGGTCTGGGTCGGCAACGTCGGTGACCTGAAGGCGATCAAGGACAAGAACGGCGCATCGATCGGTGGTGCCGGTCTTCCGGGTGAGATCTGGAAGGTCTTCATGAACGCGGTCATGAAGGGCCAGAAGGTGGAGAAGTTCCCCGATCCGCCGAAGGACTTCGGTGACCCGGACGCCGGCAACGGGGTCAAGCCGGTCGCGCCGTCGATCTGCACCCTCCCGGTCCAGATGTTCTGCCCGCCGGGCAGCACCTGGCAGCCCCCGGCACAGCCGGGTCAACCGGGTGGTCCCGGTCAACCGGGTGGTCCCGGTCAACCGGGTGGTCCCAATCAACCGATTCAACCCACCGGCCTACCGGGTCTGCCCGTGCAGCCGGGCGGCAATGGTGGTGGGATAGTCCCCACCGACGGCGGGCGACGCTGATCGACTGAAGGGCCGGCGGCCGGGTGCAACCCGGTCGCCGGCCCTTTTTTGTGGTTACCGTGACCGCCCACGTACTCGTGGGGGGCCCGTTGATGCGGCATTATGTCGGGTCATGAGCGTGCAGCCAACGGCAGGCATCGACGAGCCTGAAAAGGTGGACCACCCCTCCCGCTCGGACGGGTTTGTCCGGGGGCTGGCCGAGGCGATCGGTGGACCGCTCGGCAACCATGCCGTGGAGGTCGGCCACCCCCGGAGCAGCCGCAGTGGTGTGTTCTGGAGCGCCGCACGCATCGTGCTGGCGTTGACCTGCCTCACCCTCGCCCTGCACTGGGTGCAGAAGTCGCCCTGCCAGGACGGCGCGTGGCAGAACAACATCCAGTACACCCGGCTCTGCTACACCGACGTGCTCGCGCTCTACTACGCCGAGGGCCTCAACGAGGGCAAGGTGCCCTACCAGGACCACCCGGTCGAGTACCCGGTGGTGACCGGGTACTTCATGGGGGCGCTCGGCCTTCCCGTACACGCTCTCGGCGAATCCCGGCCCGGCCTCAACCAGGGCATGTGGTTCTACAACCTGAACGCCGTCGTGCTCAGCGCGCTCGCGGTGGCCACCGTCGCCATGCTCCTGTCACTGCGCCGACGTCGACCATGGGATGCCGCGCTCTTCGCGCTCTCCCCGGCGCTGCTGGTCACCGCGACCGTCAACTGGGACCTGCTCGCCATCGGGCTCGCCGCCTTCGGCCTCTACGCCTGGGCCAGGCGTCGACCGGTGGCGGCCGGTGTCCTGCTCGGGCTCGCCGGCGCGGCGAAACTCTTCCCGTTGTTCATCCTCGGTCCGATCCTCGTGCTTGCCGTACGGGCGAACCGGCTACGCCAGGCGCTGGTCGCGACCGGTGCCGCCGTCGTCACCGTGGTGGCGGTGAACCTGCCGGTGGCGATCCCCTACCGGGAGAGCTGGATGCGGTTCTTCGACCTGAACAGCGAACGGCCGATCGACTGGGGCACGCTCTGGTACATCGGCCGCTACCTGGACGGGAAGTGGAACACCGGCAACCCCGGCGACCAGGGGCCGTTCCAGTGGCTGAGCAACAACGTACCGACGCTCAACTACCTGACGTACGCCCTTTTCATCCTGGCCTGCGTCGGCGTCGCCCTGCTCGCCGCGTTCGCGCCGCGCCGGCCCCGGCTGGCCCAGTTGGCGTTCCTCGTGGTCGCCGCGTTCCTCATCTTCAGCAAGGTCTGGTCCCAGCAGTACACGCTCTGGCTGCTGCCGCTGCTGGTGCTCGCCCGACCACGGTGGGGCGCCTTCCTCGCCTGGCAGTTCGCGGAGATCTGCTACTTCGTCGCCTTCTACGGGGAACTGCTCGGCGCCTCCGGCAAGCAGGTCTTCCCGGAGGGTGTGTTCGTGCTCGCCGCGACGCTCCGCTGGGTCACCGTGGTCATCCTGTGCGTGCTGATCGTGCGTGAGGTCCTCCGGCCCGAACTCGACCCGGTGCGCGCCACCTACGAGGACGACCCGGATGGCGGGGTGTTCAACGGTGCGCCGGACGCGCCGTGGTTCACCCGTTGGCGTACCGGTCGGAGGGCGGACCACTCCGACGCCGCCCCGCCCGAACCACCCTCGCCCGGGCAGCCGGTACCGGTCCCCTGACCGGCGCCATCCGAGGGTACGAACCGAACTGGCCCGGACCACCGCATCGCGGCGGTCCGGGCCAGTGCCGTTGGGCTGCTGGATCCGCGTCCGGTCAGCTCTGGGCGAGCTGGAAGACGATGGTGTCGCCCCGGTCCTCGCGCTGGATGCCGAACTGCTCCACCGGCAGCTCGGCGGCCTGCTCCCAGGGTGTGCCGGCGATCCGGTCCTTGAGCAGTACGACCGTCCTCACCCCGAGCCCGCGTAGGTAGTCCACGCTGCCCTGGTCGGGGAAGGTCAGGGTCCGCTCGCGTACCTCCGCCAGCGACTCCGGGGTGAACCCGCTGCCGCCGTTCACCACGTCCTGGAACCGGCTGGTCGACCAGAGCATCACGTGCTGGTCGGTGCCCTGGTCGGAGGGGAGGACCATGATCGGTCCGTCGACCGTACGGAGCGCGGCGGGTTGGGCCGGCACGATCGGGGTCGGGGTCGAGTTGAGTCCTTCGACCAGGACCAGGGCCAGTGGCAGCAGGGTCGCCAGGCGCAGCCACGGGCCGGGGCGGGGCGGGATCCGCTCCGCCGCCGAGATGTCCCGGGCCCGCTTGGCGAAAGCGCTCACCGCACCGGCGCCGAGGATGCCGAGCAGCAGCGTGGTCCAGATCATCAACCGGCCCGGTGTACGTACGCCGTCCCAGCCGGGCAGGTTCTCGAAGAGCGGCAGGTAGGTGAAGCGTCCACCGAAGAACTGGGTGCCCATCGCGAGGATGGCGGTCACCAGCGTTGCGGCGAGCAGCAGCAACCGCTGCCGTACGGTCCAGATGGAGAAGAACAGGCCGGCGAGGGCGAGCGCGTAGAGGGCGTACCCGGGCAGGAGGGTGTTCTCCGGTGCCCAGGGCAGCCCGGCCCGCGCCGCCTCGTGCAGCCGTCCCCAGATCAGTGACTCCTGCGGCGCGACCACGAATCCGCTCGGCGGCGGCGAGTAGAGCGCGAGGTCGCCGACCGTACGCTTGGCGTTCGGGTGCAGCTCGGCGACCTTGAAGTACGGGATGGCGAGCAGTGCGCCGATCCCGGCGAAGATCACCGCTCCCCAGAAGTCGGCCAGCAGCAGCCGGATTCCGAGCGGCCGCCGTTCCTTCCACACCCAGGTACGCCGCACGAACCAGGTGACCGCGGCGACGAGCATGATCAGGGCCAGGAAGTACGCGAACGGCAGACCGATCCCGAAGCCGAGGCTGAGCTGCCAGGCCGCGACGAGCCAGCCGGCGAGTGCCCAGCCGGCGTGTCGGCGTTCCGGCCGGAAGCCGTGTCGCAGCGACCAGCCGTGTCCCCGCGCCAGCATCGCCAGCGCCAGCGGGATTCCGCCGTTGGAGAGCACATGCAGGTGACCGGCTTGGGAGAGGAGCCACGGCGGGTAGGCGAAGGCGACCCCGGCCACCGCCGCGCCGATCTTGCCGGCGCCGAGTTGGCGGACCAACGCGTACGCGCCGAGTGCCGCGAGCGCGTGCGCCAGCACGAAGATGATGTTGTAGCGGAGGATCGCCGCGACCGGACCCTCTCCGATCATGCCCGCCGGCGCGTAGCCGAGCAGGGTGTCGGAGAAGGCGAAGCTCCACGACTCCGGGTAGAAGGCGTTGGACTGCCACAGCAGTGCCGGATTGGTCAGCAGGATGTGCCCGGACCAGGACATCTGCCATGCCTGGAGGGTCGGGTCCCAGATGTCCTGGGCGATGGTGTGCTGCGGGTAGCGCAGCGTCGGCCAGGTCAGTACGACTGCCAACGCCAGACTGGCCAGACTGGCCAACGTCCATTCGTGGATCAACGTCCGACCGATCGCACGGCCCACCCGGCCAACCGGTCCGGGCACCGGTTCCGGCGCCGGCCCGAAAGCAGACCACCGGTCCACCGGTTCGCCTTCCGGTGACCCGGGCGGCGAGGTCGTGGTGGCGCGCCGTCCTGGCACGATCCGCCGCCACCAGGGCCGGCGCGCGCCGGGCTGGGCGGCGACGTCGGGGCCGATGGTGCCGAGGTCGATGACGGTGTCGCCGGGCGCGGCCGGGGTGCTCTTGGCCGGGTCGCCGGCACCGGCGTCCGTGCCGTCCGCCGCCTTCTTCGCCCCGGTCTGGTCGGCCTTCTTCTCGGCGGTCTGGTCAGCCCCGCTGGTCCGACCACCGGTGGCGGACTCGCCGGGCTTGGCGGGCTTGCCAGTCTTGCCGGTCTTGCCGGTCTTCGCGGGCTCGGTGGTCTCGCCGGTCTTGGCGGGCTCGGTGGTCTTGGTGGCCCTGGCAGCCTTGGTGGGCGGGGTGGCGCTGGTCGACCCGTTGGTGGTGCCGCCCGACCCGCCGTTCGCCGCTCCGTTGGCGGTGGGAGCCGGGTGATCGCCCGCTTCCGCGGGCGCGTCGGTCATGTTCGACTGCTCGGTTGTCATCAGGCTCTTCCCTTACCGCCGACGCGCTCACCGCTCACTCGCTCGCGCAGGTAGGCGATGTCCGCGCGCTGGCCCGCCGCCCCGCCCGGCGTCTCCACCACGACGGGTGCGCCAGCGGCGCGGATCACGGCGACGACCAGGTCCGGATCGATGTTCCCCTGTCCGAGGTTGTCGTGCCGGTCGCGGCCGGAATCGAATCCGTCCTTCGAGTCGTTGGCGTGGATCAGGTCGATCCGGCCGGTGATCGCTTTGACCCGGTCCACGATGTCGAGGAGGTCCTCACCGCCCGCGTGGGCGTGGCAGGTGTCCAGGCAGAAGCCGACACCGTACTCGCCAACGGCGTCCCAGAGCCGGGCGAGCGAGTCGAACCGGCGGGCACAGGCGTTGTCGCCGCCAGCGGTGTTCTCGATCAGCACCGGAGTGGCGAAACCACCGGACTCGGCCGCGTACGCGAAGGTCTTCCGCCAGTTGTCGAACCCCTTCGCGAGGTCGTCGCCCTTGTTCACATGCCCACCGTGTACGACCAACCCGCGCGCGCCCACCGTGGCAGCTGCGTTGGCGTGCTCGATCAACAGTTTGCGGCTGGGGATGCGGATCCGGTTGTTGAGCGTCGCCACGTTGATCACGTACGGCGCGTGGATGTAGACGTCGACGTCGGCGGCGCGCAACCGGTCGGCGTCGGCGCGGGGTTCCGGTGGCTTCCAGCCCTGCGGGTCGGCGAGGAAGAACTGCACCGTGTCCGCCTGCCGGAGGGTGGCCTCGTCCAACGGGTCCGCCGAGTCGACGTGGGCTCCGATACGCATGAAGGCGAGCCTACGTCCCGGCGTCGCCCGTGACATCGCGGCCGACTGCCGGACCTCGTGGCGGAACCGCGCCGCCACCCTGCGTTACCGCCCGCAAGGCTGGTCGTTAGCACTGGTGAGACTCATGGTCCGGCAGTTCGGACCGGGCCTGGAAGCACTGCCGAACCAAGGGATGAAGAAGTGCCACCGCTGCTCCGTCACCGTCGCGCCACCGTGGCTGTCGCCGCGTTGTTCGCCGGCGCGCCGCCGTTGGCGGCAGCGGTCGCGGTCGGCGATCCGGTTGCCGGCGCTCCTGGGCGGGACAGTGCCTCCGACACCGATCCCGGGGGCAGTGACCTGCTTCGCCTCCGTTACGCACCCGTGCCGCGGGCCGACTCGACGAGGGTGCCCTCGCCGGGATCGGGCTGCCAGCCTGCCGCCGATGCGGCGGTGCGGGTCGACGTGGTGCCGGCGTTCGGACGTACCTATGGCGTTGATCAATGGGCCCCCTCCGTCGCGCGGCCCGGCGCGGCGGAGGGGAGTGCCCGCTGGTCGGCCTGGTCCCCGAGTCTGGCAGCGGGATCTCCCGGAGTTGCCGGGCCATCCCGAAAATCCGGGTCCACCGGCCTGCTCGCGCTGGTCGCCACGGTCTGCGTGGTGGGGGTCAGCGCTGGGGCAATTCGGGCTATTGTCGCTCAACGAGCAACACGGACTGTTGTGGCGTAAGATGACAACTCAGTAGGCTCCGCGGGGCGCCTCCTATCCAACCTCATCGGTGTGGTCGTTCCTCCCCAGGTCCCACCCAAAGAATGCGGATAGGGCGCCCCGCGGCTCTGCAGGAAAGGGGCCCCTTCCCGTCGATCAAGACGGGAAGGGGCCCCTGGTAACACCCGTACGCCCGGTGAACGTCTCGGTACGCCACCGGGTATCCTGGTCAGGTTGTCCATGTACCCGAGGGTTCCCCCTCTGGAGTACGCGGCAACGACGCACGACCTCCTGCCACGGAAGGACCGTGGCCGCTAGCCCATAGGAGGTGAGCACGTCTTGCGTCATTACGAGATCATGGTCATCCTCGATCCAAGCCTCGAGGAGCGCACCGTCGCCCCGTCGCTCGACACGTACCTCAACGTGATCCGCACTGCGGGTGGCTCGGTGGAGAAGCTCGACGTGTGGGGCCGCAGGCGCCTCTCGTTCGAGATCAACAAGAAGGCCGAGGGCATCTACGCCGTCATCGACCTGCAGGCCTCGCCTGCTGCGGTGGCTGAGCTGGACCGTCAGCTGCGACTCAACGAGTCCGTGCTGCGCACCAAGGTCATCCGGCCGGAAACGCGCTGACGCGCGTTCTTTCCCGGCACGCCCGGATCAGCCTCAGGGCTCTGTCGTACGGCTCTGGCAGCCTTACGACGGAGTCTGATGAGTGCGCGAGGAGTTGGTCATGGCAGGAGATACCACCATCACGGTCATCGGCAACCTGACTGATGACCCCGAGTTGCGTTTCACCCCGTCCGGCGCGGCGGTCGCCAAGTTCCGGGTCGCTTCCACGCCCCGGTTCATGGACCGGGCCACGAACGAGTGGAAGGACGGCGACCCGCTCTTCCTTGCCTGCACCGTATGGCGGCAGGCAGCGGAGCACGTCGCCGAGTCGCTGCAGCGGGGTGCCCGCGTGATCGTCTCGGGCCGGCTGCGTCAGCGGTCGTACGAGACCCGCGAGGGTGAGAAGCGCACCGTCATCGAGCTGGAGGTCGACGAGATCGGCCCGTCGCTGCGGTACGCCACGGCGAAGGTGCAGAAGATGTCGCGTTCCGGTGGCGGCGGTGGCGGCTTCGGCGCCTCCGGCGGTGGCGGTGGCGGTGGTGGCCAGCAGGGCGGCGGAGGCAACTTCGACGACCCGTGGGCCACGGCAGCCCCGTCCTCCTCGGCTTCCGGTTCGGGCGGCGGAAACTTCGACGAAGAGCCTCCGTTCTGATGGCGCCGCCGAGCGCTCGAGATCGCAAACCAGGAGCAAGAGCAATGGCAAAGGCTGCGGCACTGCGCAAGCCGAAGAAGAAGGTGAACCCGCTCGACAAGGACGGGATCACCTACATCGACTACAAGGACACCGCGCTGCTGCGGAAGTTCATCTCCGACCGCGGCAAGATCCGCGCTCGGCGGGTGACTGGGGTTACCTCCCAGCAGCAGCGCCAGATCGCCCGTGCGGTCAAGAACGCCCGTGAGATGGCGCTCCTGCCGTACACGGCCACGGCCCGCTGAGAGGAGACGCTGACATGAAGGTCATCCTGACGCAGGAAGTGTCCGGCCTCGGTTCTCCGGGCGACATCGTCGAGGTCAAGGACGGCTACGGCCGGAACTACCTGCTTCCGCAGGGCTTCGCGATCGTCTGGACCAAGGGCGCGGAGAAGCAGGTCACGGTCATCAAGCGGGCCCGTTCGGCTCGCGAGATCCGCGACCTCGGCCACGCCAACGAGGTCAAGGGCCAGCTCGAAGGGCTCAAGATCAGCCTGAAGGCGCGGGCCGGCGACGGTGGCCGCCTCTTCGGCTCGGTCACCCCGGCCGAGGTCGTCGACGCGGTCAAGGCCGCTGGCGGCCCCGTGCTCGACCGGCGCCGGCTGGAGCTGCCCGGCCACATCAAGTCGATCGGTGCGTACGCGGTGCGGGTCAAGCTGCACCCGGAGGTCACCGCCAAGTTCGACCTGAACGTGGTACAGGGACGCTAGTCCGGAACTGACGAGTGAAGGCCGTGCCCCTACGGGCGCGGCCTTCACTCGTGTCCGGCACCAATGTCGTGGTACGGGCCGGGCCCGGCATACGGTCAGCCGAGTGGTTGGCCCGTGATCACGCTGTACAGAACCGTGGAAAGACCTCCGCCGACCACAGCCGAGGCGAGCCCGAGACTGGCCGGACGCCACGCCTTGCTGACCCAGCGCAGCAGTAGCGCCACCACCAGGCTCCCCATCAGGGCGGCCCCGAAGCGGGGCGCCGCGCCGAGGATGGAGGTGAGCGCCTGGGCCCGGTCCGAATCGCACCCGCCCCCACTGGGGTCGGTGACACAACCCGGCGGCGGGCTGTTGTCCAGGGTCACCAGCCAGATGAAGAAGACCAGCACCGGTACGGCGTACCAGGCGGCGGTGTAGAGCACCGCGGCGAGATGGGTGCCGGGCTCGGCGTCGAGCAGGTCCTCCTCGATCCGGCGACTGCTCCGACCAGGTCGCGCGGCCGGGTCGGGCGTGCCATTCGGGGTGGTGCGGCCGCTCCGGGTCACCTGGCTGACGCTCGGACCGCCCCGCTTGCTCCGGCTGGTACGGGGCTCGGCGGGCACCTCGACGACCCGGCTGCCCGTTGTCGTCGGTGTCGGATCGTCCGGTGGCCTGATCCTCGGCGGACGGGGGTAGGCGACCGCCGGCGACCGGGGCGCGGAGGTGGGCGTCTCCATCCAGCGCGGGTCGTCGTCGGCGAGCCGGGCGCCGGACCAGAAGTCGCTGCCCCGCTCGCGCCACGACGGGCCGGCGCCGGCCCGTCGCTCCTGCTCGTCCAGCGCGTCCAGTTCGCTGCGGTCCCAGACGCCGGTGTCGGTGAACCGGTCCCACTGGCCGGTGTCGGTGAACGAACTCCAGACCCTCGGCTCCGCCTCCCGGTCCGGTCGGTCGGTCTCGTCGAACCGGTCCCACTGGCCGGTGTCGGTGAGCCGGTCCCACTGGCCGGTGTCCGAGGCCCGGTGCCGGTGGCCCTCGCCCACCTCGGTCACCCGGTTCCACTGCCCGGTCTCGGTGAACCTGTCCCGACTCCGGCCACCGGTCGACGGGTCGGCACCCGTCACCCGGCCACCTGTCGACGCCTCATCCGTCGTACGGCCGCGTCGGCCCCGGTCGCGGGTCGACCGGCCGCCCTCATCCGGTCCGCCGGCCGTACGTTGCTCGGACTCCGGGTCGGTTCGCTGGCCGCGCCGCCTGGTCACCGGGTCACCCGTGCCCGCCGTCGTACGCGGCCCCGACCACTCGGCTCGACCATCGCGTTCCCGCCGGTCGGCGCGCCTGCCGGGCTCGGCGCGGCGCGCGCCACCCCGACCTGGGGTCGGGTCCGGTGGCGGCTCGGGACGGTCCTCGCTGCCCCAGTGCCAGACGCCGGTGTCGGTGAACTGATCCCAGCGCCCGGTCTCCGTCGAGCGGTCGTCCCGGCGTGGCCTGCCGGTCCGGCTCCACTGCCGGCCGCCGGTGCTTTCGCTGCCGCCGCTGCTCTCGGGCCCGCTGGTGCTCTTCCAACCGGTGTCGGTCAGTTCGTCCCGACGGTCGGCCGGCCGGTCGTCGGACCGGTCACGATCGCGCCGGTCCGACCGCCGTCGACCGCCACTCGACGACCCGCTGGTACGGGTACTCCCCGAGCGGGCGTCGTCGTCGCTCCGGGCGGCCCAGGTCCGACCGGTTTCCGCCGCCGGGCGGCGCGGTTCGGCGTACCCGTCCTCCCGGCCGGTGCGGCGATCCCCGGACCGGCCGTCGATCTTGTCGGCGTGCCGGCCCGCTCCGCGCGGGCGCTCCTCCTCGGCCTCGGTTTCCGCCCGGCGTCGCCGCCCGGTGGTGGTGGGCTCGGAGTCGGACCAACCGGTCGGCGCGGTCCAGTAGTCCGTGGCCGGGCCGCCGCTGTCCCGCCCGCTCGTCCTCGGCGCCTCGGTACGGGGCAGGTCGGCGCCACGGGGAATGTCCGCCCAACGCGGAGCCCGCTCGTCATCGCCACGGTGCCGGCCGCTGTCGTCGCGATCCGTGGTGGACGACTCCCGCGCCCAGGTGGGCGTGTACCGGTCGGGATCACCACGGTGGGCGCCCCGGCCGCGACCGGGGGGCTGGTATCCCTCACCGGTGTGCGAGTGGGGGTCACCAGGGCGCGGATCACCGTCATCGACCCAGGCGTCGGCTGGGCGCCGAACGGGGCGGGTGAGCTCACCGCGCCCCCAGTCCCGATAGTCCACGGCCGGAGCGTGACCTTTCTGAGATCGAATGGCAATCGACCGTCCAGACAGACATGTCGATGCCGACAAAAATCATGCCAGCTCGGACGGATCTTCCTGGAGTTTTCTTTCTCCACACCGTGGGGACGGAGTAGGCCCAAGTCACGGCGGGTACAGGCTACCTTCCCCAGGCGTTATGCACAGCCTGTGCACAGGGCCGCGCACACCCTGGCGCCCACTGTCCACAGGTTGTCCCGAGGCTCATCCACCGCTGCGTTTGGGGTCCTGACCTCGACTTTCGTATGGTTACCTCGCGGATCCCCGCCCCTGACGCGATGGCCCCCGGTCGTATCGGAGGGCTGGCCCGAACCGAAAACTTGTCACACCTCGGCGGTTCGCTCAGAGACAGCCGATCCAGCGGAGGGGGGAGTCGGTGTCGGTCAGCGATGAAATCCGCGCGGAGGCCAGGTCGGCGGGACCGCCCGCAGGCCCACCGGCCCAGCGCGACGGCCAGTTCGACAAGACCCCGCCGCAGGACATCGCGGCCGAGCAGTGCGTGCTCGGCGGAATGCTGCTCTCCAAGGACGCCATCGCGGACGTGGTGGAGATCCTCAAGACGAACGATTTCTACCGGCCCGTGCACGGCACGATCTTCGACGTGATCCTCGACCTCTACGGTCGCGGGGAGCCCGCCGACTCGATCACCGTGGCGGCCGCCCTGGCCGACGCCGGGGACCTGGCCCGGATCGGTGGGGCTCCGTACCTGCACACGCTGATCGCCAGCGTGCCGACCGCGGCCAACGCCGGCTATTACGCCCGGATCGTCGGGGAGCGGGCGGTACTGCGCCGACTGGTCGAGGCCGGCACCCGCATCGTCCAACTCGGGTACGGTTCCGCCGCCGGCGGCGGGCGCGACGTGGACGACGTGGTCGACCTGGCCCAGCAGGCCATCTACGACGTCACCGAGAAGCGGGTGAGCGAGGACTTCGCGATCCTCGCCGACATGCTCCAGCCCACGCTCGACGAGATCGAGGCGGTCGGGGCCCAGGGCGGGGTGATGACCGGCGTACCGACCGGTTTCTCTGATTTGGACCGATTGCTGAATGGGCTCCACCCGGGCCAGCTGATCATCGTCGCCGGCCGTCCCGGCCTCGGCAAGGCGCTCGCCCTCGACACGCCGCTGCCCACCCCCACCGGTTGGACCACGATGGGCGCGGTCAGGACCGGTGACCGCTTGATCGGTGCCGACGGGCAACCGACCACCGTCACCGCCGCGTTCGAGGTCAGGTACGACCGCCCCTGTTACGAGGTGGAGTTCTCCGACGGCAGCCGGATCGTCGCCGACGCCGAGCATCTCTGGCAGACCACCACCCTCGCGGAGCGCGCGGTTGTCGCCGGGGTGACCACCACGGCGGGCAGCGCGACCGCCGGCAGCCCCACAACGCCGTCCACGGACGGCGTACGCACCACCGTGGAGATCGCCACCACGCTCTGGACGACGGACGAGCCCGCCACCGCGTACGGCGCGGAGACGACGGGGGGAGCCACCCGCGTCGCCGTACGGCGGCCGAACCACGCGGTCGAGAACACCAAGCCGCTGCGGTTGCCCGAACGCGAACTGCCGGTGCCGCCGTACGCGCTCGGTGTCTGGCTCGGGGACGGGTCGCGGCCCGGCAAGCGCCACCACGTACCCGCGATCAATGATCTGCTCGCCCCGTCCGGCGAGGCACGGGACCAGCGGATACCACCCGCCTACCTGCGTGCGGCCGAGGTGCAGCGCCGGGCTCTGCTGGCCGGACTGGTCGACCCGGCCGCGACGGTGGGCGCGCGGGGCGAGATCCGTTACGTGACCGCCTCCGCCCAGCTCGCCGAGGACGTGACCGAACTTGTCGTCAGCCTCGGCTACCACTGCTCGGTGACCCCGCCGGAACGGTCCCACCAGGCGACGAAGGCCAGGTCCGGCGGTTACACCGTGACGTTCTCGACCTCGGACGAGGTGTTCCGGGTGTCGGACCAGGGGTTGGCGCACCGGACTCGGCGGGAGGCCGTACCGGCCCGCGACGCCGACCGGCGGTTCATCGTCGCGGTGCGACCGGTGCCGAGCGTGCCGGTCCGCTGTGTGACGGTCGACAACGACGACCACCTGTACCTGGCCGGGCGATCGATGATCCCGACGCACAACAGCACCGCGTCGATGGACTTCGCCCGGAACGCGGCGATCCGGGCCAACCACGCGGCGGCGATCTTCTCGCTCGAAATGAGCAAGGTCGAGATCGTGATGCGGCTGCTCTCGGCCGAGGCCCGGGTGCCACTGCACGTGCTGCGCAGCGGGCAGCTCTCGGACGACGACTGGACCAAACTGGCCCGCTGCATGGGTGAGATCAGCGAGGCCCCGCTGTTCGTCGACGACACACCGAACATGAACCTGATGGAGATCCGGGCGAAGGCGCGGCGGCTCAAGCAGCGGCACGACCTGAAAATGATCGTGGTCGACTATCTCCAGCTGATGAGTTCGCCGAAGAAAACCGAGAGTCGTCAGCAGGAGGTCGCGGAGCTGTCCCGGGGACTGAAGCTGCTGGCCAAGGAGGTCGAGTGTCCGGTCATCGCGGTGAGTCAGCTCAACCGTGGTCCGGAGCAACGTACCGACAAGCGACCCCAATTGTCCGATTTGCGGGAATCTGGGTCGATTGAGCAGGATGCGGACGTGGTAATCCTGCTGCACCGCGACGACTACTACGACAAGGAGTCGCCGCGCGCGGGCGAGGCGGACTTCATCGTGGCCAAGCACCGTAACGGCCCCACCGACACGGTGACCGTCGCGGCGCAGCTGCACCTCTCCCGCTTCGTCGACATGGCGATCGTCTGACCGACGCCTCGACGCGGGTGCCGGCCAGGGCCCGAAAGCCCTGGCCGGACAGGTCGCTATCGAAGGTCAGTCGAAGAGCTCGTTGAGGAAGCTCTTGCGCTTCTTGTTCCGGTAGTGCCCGTGGTAACCCTGGTGCTGGTGCTGCTGCCCGTACACCGGGGCCGGCGGGTAGCCGTGGGTGACCGGCGGCGGCGGGGCGTGGCCCGGCGTGGGGTAGCCGGGCTGGTGCTGACCCGGGGCGGGCGGCGGCGGGTAGCCGGCACCCGGCGGAGGCGGCGGTGCGTAACCACCGGCCGGCGCGGCGGACGGCTGCCGGGGCGGGGTGCCGCCCTGCTGGTTCCAGTTCGCCTCAGCCTCGAAAAGCTTCTCCAGCTCGCCACGGTCGAGGAAGATCCCGCGGCATTCGCTGCACTGGTCTACGGTGACGCCGCTGCGCTCGTACTGGCGCATGTCGCCCTGGCACTTCGGACATGTCAGATGCATCACTCGAAGGTACCGGGTCGAGTCACCTTCACCCACCGAGCATGGCCGTTACTTCCCCGTCGGACACCTCGTGGAAGTCGTCGTAGAAGCGGCTCACCGCGCCGAAGTCGTCCGGCCGCTGCGGGCAGACCACCTCGTCCGCCTCCGCGACGAGGGCGTGGTACGCGGCGGGCGAACCCACCGGCACCGCCACCACCACCCGACGCGCGCCGAGTCGGCGGGCGACCGCCACGGCGGCGCGGGCGGTCGCGCCGGTGGCGAGCCCGTCGTCCACGATCACCGCGGTACGTCCGTCGAGCGACAACGGTGGCCGACCCGCCCGGTACAGCCGCTCCCGGCGTTCCAGTTCCGCGGTCTCCCGGCGTACCACCTCGGCCTGCTGCTCCGGGGAGACATGGTCCGCCAGCTCCGGATTCAGCACCTGGACCCCGCCGGGGCCGAGCGCCCCGAACGCCACCTCCGGGGCCTGTGGCAGGCCGAGCTTGCGTACGACCAGGACGTCGAGGGGTGCGCCGAGCCGTTCGGCCACCGTGGCGGCCACCGGCACGCCGCCCCGTACCAGGCCGAGCACGGTGTTGTCGGACCGGTCGGCGAGCTCGGTCAGCCGGTCCGCGAGAGCGGCACCCGCGTCGGCCCGGTCCCGGTAGGTCGTGGTCATGCCTCAAGGTGTACGCCTCGCCGGCCCGCCCCGCCTGCCAGTCGCGCCAGATTGCCCGGGTACGAATCCGCCGGTGCCCGCGCCCGGTCGGGTCCAGCCCGCCGGTGTACGCCGCCAGGTTCAGCCCGTCGGGGTTCAGCGCAGCCCGCCGAGCCACCAGCCGAGGGCCGCCGCGCCGAGTCCGGCGACCAGCGTCGCGGCGACGTTGCACAGGGCCCGCAGCCGCCCCCCGGGACCGTCGCCCGCCAGCCGTACGGTCTCGTAGCTGAAGGTGGAGTACGTCGTCAGCGCGCCACAGAAGCCCGTGCCGAGGAGTGTGCCCACCCACCCCGGCACGGTGCCGCCGAGGCCGGCGAGGAGTCCGAGCACCAGGGAGCCCAGCACGTTGACGATGAGCGTGCCCCACGGCAGGGTGACGCCGAGCAGGCGGCCGGCGAGCCGGTCCACCAGGAACCGGCAGGGCGCGCCGACCGCCCCGCCGGCCAGGACCAGGAGCAGGGTCATGGTTTCGGCCCGATCCGGGCGACCAGCCAACCGCCGAGCCAGACGGCGATCAACGCACCGGCCAGGGTGCCGAAGACGTACCCGGCCGCGAGCAGGGGCCGCCCGGTGTCCAGCAGGCCACGGGTCTCGACCGCGTAGGTGGAAAAGGTGGTGTATCCGCCGAGCACCCCGGTGCCGAGGAAGGGGCGGAGCAGCCGATGCGGGGCGATCCGGGCGGTGACGAAGGCCATCAGCATGCCGAGCAGGGCGCAACCGGTCAGGTTGATGACCAGGGTCGCCCAGGGCAGCTGGCCCGACGGGGTCGGCCAGGCCACGCTCACGCCGTACCGGGCGGCGGAGCCGAGAGCGCCTCCGAGTGCCACCGCCGCGACCACGTCCCAGGGCAGCCGGTCGGGGAGCGTGCCGGCCGTGGGTCCGCCGTGCGGCGCGATGCCCTTACGGGTCATGTGCCGGTCGCCGCCGTGGTCGGGGTGGCCGGGTCGGCGACGCCCGCCGAACGGGTCTGTCCGAGCCGTAGGGCGGGCGCCCAGGCCAGGAACGCGATCGGGTAGAGCAGGTAGCCGAACCGGGTGGAGGGCATCAGGGCGATCGCGGCGAGGAGCCCGTACCCGCAGATCCGGGCGGCCGTCGCGGCGGTGGACGGCGGCCGGCGGAGCAACCGTACGGCGATCGCGAGTCCGGCCGCGACGAGCAGCGCGGCGGCGATCACCCGCCCGGCGGGCAGCGCCGAGGCGATCAGATAGCCGGGGAAGGGCGACTGCGCGGGGCTGGTCACCACGCCGTGCCCGAGGGGGAAGCGGAACACGTTCTCCACCAGTGCCGCCGAGTCCACCAGCTGCACCGGGATCAGCGCGGCCACCGGCAGCCCGATCGCCCCGGCCGCCAGCGACGCCGCCTTCCGTCGGCCGTTGGTCGCCGCGTACGCGAGCAGCACCAGGGCGACCGGCCAGGCGAAGAGCTTCAACGCGCCGGCGAGGCCGATCACCACCCCGGCGGCACCGAACCGTCGGGTCACGCCGAGGGCCAGGGCGAGCAGGCAGAGGGCCAGGACGGGCAGGTCGTCACCGCCGGTGGCGAGGGTGAGCGCGCAGACCGGCAGGACGGTGGCGAGCTGCGCCGCGCGTACCAGGGCCGAGTCGCGCGCGGTGCCCGGCGGCGGTTGGTCGGCCGACCAGGCCGACCGGCGCGGGCCGGCGCCGCCACCTCGCACGGTGACGATCGCGAGGACCAGGGCGGCGGCGGTGGCGACGGCGAACCAGATCCGGGCATCGGTCCACCAGGCGTCGCCGGCGAGCCCTCGGGGCAGGCCGAACAGGGCCATGCCCGGCTGGTACGGGGTGTAGCCGAGCAGTTGCTCACCGGTCGGTAGTGCCCGGATCGCGTCCGGGCCGAGGTACGGGGTGCCGTGGTCGAGGAGCCGGATGCCGGCGTGCTCGATCACGACGACCTCCTCCTGTGCCCGGTCGGTACGCCCGGCGGCCCGCTCGACGCTCTGCCACACCATCGGTAACAGTGCGGTGGTCGCCCAGGTCACTGCGGTGAGCGCGGCGCGGGCGGCGGTGCTGGTCAGCCGGGTGTGGCCGCGTCGGCGAGCGATGATCTGCCCGACGACGACAAGCGTGGCGACCAGGTAACCGGCGGTGGCGACCGTGCCCCACGCGCGGTGCGGCAACAGGGTGGAGGTGGCGGCGGTGACCGCGGCGAACACGGCCGAGGCCGCGTAGAGCCCGAGGTCGGCGGCGAGCCCTCCAGCGGCGGAGTCGATTCGGAGCCAGAAGCGGCGGCCGTGGGTTCGCCAGTTCCGGGGGATCACGCGGGCAAGTGTGGCAGACGGTCCGTCTGTCGCAGGCCGGTACGTCGACCCGGGGACAGCCGGATCACCGAACCCTCGTCGTGCAGCGGCTGGGCGAGCGCTCCCGACCGGCCGTCGGCCCCCCGGCGGAGCGCGGCGAGCATCCGGGTCGCCGTCATCGGTCGGGCGAAGAGATGACCCTGCCCGGCGGTGCAGCCCAACTCCCACAGTGCCCGCCGCTGCGGTTCGCTCTCCACCCCCTCGGCGATGACCAGCAAGTCGAGACTGCGCCCGAGGTCGACGGTGGAGCGGATCACGGCGACCGCCTCGGCGGAGGTCTCCATCGCCATGACGAACGTACGGTCGATCTTCAGCTCGTGTACCGGGATCCGGGAGAGGACCGAGAGCGACGAGTAGCCGGTGCCGAAGTCGTCGAGAGCGAGCCGTACGCCCGCGTCGCGGAGCTGGCCGAGGACCCGGTCGACGACCTCGAGCTGGCTGAGTGTCAGGTTCTCGGTGAGTTCCAGGACCAGCCGTTCCGGTGGCAGGCCGTGCGATTCGAGCCGGTCGAGTACGACCTCGGGAAAGCTCGCGTCGAGCAGGCTGCGGGGGGAGACGTTCACCGCCACGGTCAGGTCGAAGCCGGCCGCCTGCCATTCGTCGGCGGCGACGATCGACTGGTCGAGGACGGCGCCGGTGAAGGCGGGCAGGAGGCCGGACCGCTCGACCGCGTCGAGGAACCGCAGCGGGTCGATGGTGCCGTGGGTCGGATGCTGCCAGCGGGCCAGTGCCTCAGCCGCGACCACGGCGCCGGTGCAGAGGTCGACGATCGGTTGGAAATCGACGGTGAACTCGCGCTCGGCCACCGCGCGGGAGAGGTCTCCGCTCAGGGTGAGGCGGCCGACGTCGGCGGTGTCCCGGTTGGCCGCGTAGCTGGTGAGCCGAAGCCCGGCGCGCTTGGCCTGGTACATCGCGACGTCGGCGCGGCGCAGCAGCTCGGGCATGCCACCGGTGCCGGGGGCGACGGCGATCCCGCCACTGGCCTCGACACTGATCCGCATGCCGTCGAGCTCGATCGGTTCGTGGAGCGCGGCGAGCAGCCGTTCGGCCCGGTGGGTGGCGACGGCCGGGGCGGGCAGGCCGCTGATGAGGATGGCGAACTCGTCACCGCCGAGCCGGGCGACCAGGTCGTCGGGGCCGGCGACCGCCCGCAGCCGGTCGGCGACCACGATCAGGACCCGGTCGCCCGAAGGGTGGCCGAGCGTGTCGTTGACCTCCTTGAAGTGGTTGAGGTCGATCAGCAGCACCGCGGCGAGACCGTCGGCGTGCCGCCGGTCCAGCTGTTCGGTGCCCCGTTCCAGCAGGTGGCGTCGGTTCGCCAGGCCGGTGAGTACGTCGTGCGACGCGGCGTGCGCGTGCTCGTCGGCGACCCGGGTCAGTTCCGCGTACGCGCTGGCGTTCCGGATCGCGGTGCAGAGCGCCGAGGCGAACGTACGCAGGGTGTACCGCTCCCGTTCGGAGAGCTGGATCGGTCCGGGGAACCAGAGGTGGAGCAGTCCGATCTCCACACCGTCGTGGCCCTGGAGCGGGGTGGTGATGGTGGTGCCGGTGCTGGGTGGCGGCTCGCCGGTGGGGCCGTCGAAGGTGATGGTGGTGCTGTCGCCCCGTATGGTCCGTCCGCCGTCGTGTCGGGTGACCTCGACCTGGTCGGCGTTGAACAGGTCGGCCGCGCTGTGTACGGCGGTGCGGAGGACCTGGTTGAGGTCGACGTCGTTGAGCGCGTCGGTTGCCCGCGCCAACTGCTGCCAGGCGTCGCGTTCGGCCCGGCTGCGCAGTCGGGACGAGTAGGCGAGGTGGAGGCTGAGCACCAGTGGTGGGATGATCAACAACAGGCTCTTGTCGGCCTGGAGGATCAGCACGATGGACCCCACCACCAGGAGGCGGGCGATGCCGCTGGCGAGCCGGAGGTCCCAGTGGCGGGAGAAGAGCTTGCTGAGGCTGACCCGGCTGGCGAGTGAGATCACGGGCAGGGTCAGTGCCTCGTCGAGCACGACCACCACCAGGTACGCGGCGATCAGCGGCACGATCCGTTCGGAAAGCGGTCGCTCGTCCGACCAGGACCAGTCCATGGCCAGGAACACCAGTCCGGCCGCGGTGGCGAGCAGCATGTCCTTTGCGACACCGAAGGCGAGTTTGAGTGGGGCGAGCCGGACGATTGCCCGGGCGATGCCCACGCCGAGTCCGGTGCAGAGGATCACCCAGGGGATGGGGGCGAACGCGAGACCGGCGAGGACGGCGACCTCGGTCCACGAGATGCCGTGCGGGGTCGAGCGGATTCGTATCCGCACGCTGACCGTGGCGCCGACGACCACCAGAAAGGTCAGTTTGGCGGCGGTGGCGAGGTCGTCGAAGGTTGGAATTCCGTGGGCCGATATATCACGGATGCTGATTACTGCGGCTATGGCAGCAGAAACGACGACGAGACCGACAAGCAGCACCAGCCGCCGATCGGTCCCAGTGTCGTCCTGTTCAGTCCGAGTCATACCAGTCCTTTGTCGCCACTCGGTATTTCTCTCGTGACGGTATGTCTCGACAGCCTACGACTCGCAGTTGTTGTCGGGTACCTCTGCTCAGAGCCAGTCGGTAGCACGCATGTCCGCGTCCTCTCTCTCGTCGTACCGATGAAGCGGGAGGGGGCCCGGCGCTTCGATCGTTGCTGTTCGACGGGAGAATCGTATGGGCGCTCGCGCGAAATATCGACCATTAAATGTCGATATGCGCAGTATCCGCTAATCCTCGCCTAGTTTGCTACGTTCCGTCCTGATATGGGAACTGAATGCTTATATGGCCGTCGGGATCGGCGCCATATTTCCTATTTGCCGATTGAGAACGTCGCAATCGAGAACGAGTGCCGGTCGGCCGGTCCGCACCGCCGCGCGACGGCTGTCGAGCCGCCCACGCACCCCCGCCCCGGCCAGGGCGATCGGTTCGGCCGGCCCGCCCCCGGGCAGGCCGTCGTACCGCCCCAGACATCCCACCCCGGGTGTCATCGGCGGATGTTCTCTCGATTCGGCGGTCCAGTCAATTTCCGTTGCGAACGCTCCGCGCCGCCTCGCGCCGGCACGGCCCCGGCCGGCCCGACCCGCCGGCACGGTCGCGACCGGACGGCGGTGGTCGATAGGCTCGCGGCGTGACGACCTCGGAGCACCTCACCCACGTCGACCGGGCCGGGGCGGCCCGGATGGTCGACGTCTCGGACAAGCCGGTGACCGGCCGCCGCGCCGTCGCCGCCGGTCGACTCCAGACCACCGCCGAGGTGGTCGAACTGCTCCGCCAGGACGGCCTGCCCAAGGGCGACGCCCTGGCCGTGGGGCGGTTGGCCGGCATCATGGGAGCCAAGCGGACGCCGGACCTGATCCCGCTCTGTCACCCGATCGCGCTGCACGGCGTCACCGTCGACCTCCAACCAGGGGACACGACGGTGGAGATAACCGCGACCGTACGGACCGCCGACCGGACCGGCGTGGAAATGGAGGCGTTGACCGCCGTGGCCACCGCCGGACTCGCCCTGATCGACATGGTCAAGGCCGTCGACCCGGCAGCCTCCCTGGAACACGTACGGGTGCTGCGCAAGGAAGGCGGCAAGACCGGGGACTGGACCCGACCGGAGGACCGCTCGTGATCCGCGCCAGAGTGGTGGTCGCCTCCAACCGGGCCGCCGCCGGGGTGTACGCCGACACCAGTGGTCCCCGACTCGTCGCCGGCCTCCGTGAACTGGGCTGCCAGGTCGACGAGCCGGTAGTGGTGCCCGACGGCGAGCCGGTCGCGAGCGCACTGCGCCAGGCCCTGGCCGACGGGGTCGACGTCGTACTGACCAGCGGAGGCACCGGCGTCACGCCGACCGACCGGACCCCGGAGATGACCCGCGCGGTGCTGGACTACGAGATCCCGGGCATCGCCGAGGCGATCCGGGCGCACAGTCGGGCGAGCGTGCCGACCGCCGCCCTCTCCCGGGGGCTGGCCGGGGTGGCCGGCCGGATGCTGGTGGTCAACCTGCCCGGATCGACCGGCGGGGCGAAGGACGGGCTTGCCGTACTCGGCCCGATCCTGGCGCACACGGTCGACCAGCTTCGCGGCGGCGACCACCCGCAGCCGGGCTGAACCGACCGGGACGGCTCGACGGGGACCAACTCGACGGCGCGCGGCGATAGGCTCGATCGGTGAGCGCGAAGACTCGATCGGTACGTGCGAAGAAGAGCCTGCCGAGGGTGGCCTGGTGAGCGTCGAACCCGCTGTCGCCACGGACCGGGGTGCCCAGCGCCCACCGGTCGACTGGGCACGGGCGCGAAACCAGGTGTACGCGGCCGGCCAGGCGGACGCGCTCGTCCCCGTGGAGCTGCCGTTGCCCGAGGCGGACGGGTTGACCCTGGCCGAGCCGCTCACCACGCTGACCGATCTACCCGCCTTTCCCACCTCCAGCGTGGACGGTTGGGCGGTCCGGGGCACCGGTCCGTGGCGGGTGGTCGGACGGGTGCTCGCCGGCGGCACCCCACCTCCGCTGCCCGAGAACGGTACGGCGGTCGAGATCGCCACCGGGGCGATGCTGCCGGACGGCGCCGACGAGGTCCTGCGGATCGAGGAGTCGACCCGTACGGACGACGGCCGGGTGGCCGGCACACCCCGCACCACGCCGGAGTGGCGTTCCCCCGGCGAGGAGGCGTACGCCGGTGAGGAACTGCTCCCGGCCGGTACTCCGGTCGGACCGGGCGTGATCGGGCTGGCCGCCTCCTGCGGCTACGACCAACTGCGGGTGCGTCCGGCACCACGGGCCGCCCTGCTGGTCTTCGGCGACGAACTGCTCACCGCCGGGCCACCGCAGGCGGGTCAGGTGCGCGACGCGCTGGGACCGGCCGTACCGGCCTGGTTGCGGCGGTACGGTGCCAGGGTCGATCCGGCCGACGTGATCGGACCGGTGGCGGACACCCTCTCCGCGCACGTGGCGGCGTTGCGTACGGCGCTGGCCGGCGCCGACCTGGTCTGCACCACCGGCGGCACCATGCACGGCCCGGTCGACCATCTGCATCCGGCGCTCGCCGAACTCGGCGCGGACTACGTGGTCAACACCGTCGCGGTCCGTCCCGGCTTTCCGATGCTGCTGGCCCGGGTGACCGGCCCGGACGGGCGCAACCGTTACGTCGCCGGGCTGCCGGGCAACCCGCAGTCCGCGATCGTCGCCCTGGTCTCGTTGGTGGCGCCGCTGCTCGCTGGGTTGCAGGGGCGGCCGATGCCGCTGCTGCCGTACGTCACCCTGGGCGAACCGGTCGCCGGGCGGGGGAACTACACGCACCTGGCCCTGGTGCGGGTCGACCCGGTACTCGGCACCGCCCGCCCGGTCCGGCACGTCGGCTCGGCGATGCTGCGCGGGCTGGCGCAGGCGGACGGGTTCGCGGTGATCGAGCCCGGTGGTACGGGTGAGACCGGAGCACGGGTGCCGCTCGTACCGTTGCCGTTGCTGCCCTCAGTGGGATCATGATCTCGGCCTGTCGGCCACGTACGGAAAGGTGGGCACCGTGAGCGCACCGACTACCACGGGTGTGACCGAGGTGGCGGTCACCCTCGAACCACTCGACCTCGCCGCGCACGAGGCGGCGGTCGCCGGCCCCCGTGCCGGCGCGGTCGTCTCATTCCAGGGTGTGGTCCGGGACCACGACCACGGCCGTGCGGTGACCAGCCTGGAGTACGAGGGTCACCCGAGCGCGCTCGACGTGCTCCGTTCGGTGGCCGCCGAGATCGCCGCCGACCCCGACGTGTACGCGGTCGCCGTCTCGCACCGGATCGGGCCGCTGGCCATCGGTGACGCGGCCCTGGTGGCGGCGGTGAGCACCGCCCACCGGGCGGCCGCCTTCGCCGCCTGCGCCCGGCTGGTCGACGAGGTCAAGGCCCGGTTGCCGATCTGGAAGCGGCAGGTCTTCGCCGACGGCACCGAGGAGTGGGTCAACTGCCCCTGAGGGCAGCCGACCCGGCTCAGTGCGGCCGGTTGTAGAGCGGAAGGCGGTCGAGCCGGCGACGTTCGGTGTAGAAGGCGGGCTCGGCGCCGGGACGCCAGGGCAGGGTCGCGACCAGCACGATCAGCGCCAGTGCCAGCGAGTTCTCCATCAGCGCGCCGAAGAAGCCGTCCTGGTAGTGCGAGACCTCGGGGAGTTTGTGCTCGTACGGCCAGATCGGCGAGATCACGAAGAGCAGGTAGAGGCTGACCGCCGCCACCGCGTGCCGGAGCCCGGTCAGGGTCGGGAACCAGATCGGTGACCGGAGACCGATGACGCCGACCGGGTTGATGCCGGCCGGGGGACCGATCCGGTCCAGCAGCCCACGGCTGGCGCGTCGACGACGTAGCGCGGTGTCGGCGAGCACGATGATTGCCGGCAGCACCCAGACGAGGTGGTGCGACCAGGAGATCGGACTGATCACATTGGTGGTCAGGCCGACCAGGGTGAACGCGGTCAGCTCGTCGCCGTCGGCGTGCGCGTTCGCCGCCCGGGAGAGCCCGATGGCGAGGATGACCAGGGCGAACGAGAGCCAGAGCAGTCCGGGTGTCTCGATCGAGTCGTAGAGACGGGCGAGTACGCCGGCCAGCGACTGGTTCGGCGTCATGTCCGCCGCGCCGACCCGCTCGGTCTGCCAGAGCACGCCGGTGAAGTAGCTCATCGATTCGCGGCCGGCGATGGCGAAGGTTCCCAGGGTGACCGCGATCGTGGTGCCGATCGCGGTCATCGCGGCCCGCCACTGCCGGGTCACCAGCAGGTAGAAGATGAACAGCGCCGGGGTGAGCTTGACCGAGGTGGCCAGCCCGATGCCGACCCCGGCCCAGGCGCCGCTGAAGAAGAACCGACGCAGTGGACGGTCCTCCCGGCCCTGCCGGGTCCCCCGGTGGGCCCGCCAGCGCAGTGCCACCAGGTCGGCGATGATGAGGCCGAAGAGGAGCAGGTTGACCTGCCCGTAGCCGAGTGTCTCGCGGATCGGTTCGGTGGCCACCGCGAGTGGAACCGCGATGCCGACGACGAACCAGAGCGATCCGCCGAGCCGTTCGGCGATCGGTCGCAACAGGGCGGTCAGTACGACCGCGAGCACGGCGATGCTGGCGAGGACGTTCAGCCAGCCGGCGACGTCCACCGGAAACCACGCCATCGGCAGCATCATCAGCGCCGCGAACGGTGGGTAGGTGAAGCCGAGCGTGGTCATTGGCGCGATGAAGGTGTAGATGTCGTTGCCGCTCGCCCACCAGACGACCGCGCCGTGGTAGATGCGCATGTCGAAGAAGTTGTACGGGCGTCCGAAGGCGTCGATGGCGAGCCATGCGGCGTACCAGACGGCGGCGATGATGCCGAAACGGGCAACGGTTCTACGATCGATGCCACGAGTGGCACGGCGGACTGGGTCGAGTCGGTCCAGCCGTCTCCCGACGGTCGCCGGCATGGTGTGGCACCCCCGTACAAGTGTCGTGCTTTCCGAAAATCCCGCCCAGGTCCTGTTGGGAGCCTAGAACGAAGGACCACTCGCGCGCCCGTTGCGTTATCCGACCGTGTCCGATCCCACACTAGTTCGCGACATTTCCACCGCGTTAACGCAGGGCGACTGTTTCACGTTATTCGCGGTTTCCGTCGTACCGGAGAGGACACGCCCCGATATCGACGCAGCTCAGCCGGGGACCGCGCGATCATCCGGGCAGCCGCCGCAAGCTCAGCGCGGACTTCGCGGCGATTCTCGTACCCCGTTGGGCCCCTCGTACGGTACGTCGTACCGACCGGCGGCCGTCGCCGAGCGCGTGTCCGGCGCGCCACCGCAACCCCGGTCGACCCTCGGTGTCCACGGCGGCGAGCAGCAGGCCGCCGAGCAGGCCCAGGTTTCGCATCAGGTCGATGCGCTGTTGCCGGCGTTGCGCCGGATCGTTCTCGGCCCAGTACGGGTGCCCGGCGAGCGTGGTCGGCACCAGTGTGCCGGCGAGCACCAGCGCGGCCGGCCGGGCGAGGACCCCGGTGGCGAGCATCAGCCCGCCGACGAGCTGGACCGCGCCGTTGATCCGGACCAGCGACGCGGGGTCGGTCGGTATTCGCGAATTGATCCGGGTCAGCGTGGGTGCCACCCGGTTCGTCACCCGCTCCGCGCGGACCGCGAACGGCTTGGGGTCCGCTGCGGCCTGGGCGCCGTTGACCACGAAGATGCCGCTCAGCAGGGTTCGCGCGACGCTACGTACGGGTCTCATGAGACCAGTCCTACCCGCTCGGCGTCCCCTTCACCCCCGCAACCGCCGAACTGACCGGCGGCCGTCACCCCCGCGCCGTACGCCTGTGACCAGCGTGGATCACGCAACTGCTCGGCCAATGTGATGCAGACCGGGTCCCGCTACCGGTAGCGTCGCCAGGCGTGACGACTGTACGGCTGCGACCCGAGGGGACGGCCGACGCCGCGGCGGTCCGCCGGGTGGTGGCCGCTGCCTTCGCGGCCCCGGACCGTCCGGTGCCGGCGGAGGTCCGGTTGGTCGAGGCGCTGCGGGACAGTGAGGCCTGGCTTCCGGAGTTGTCCATGCTGGCCGAGGTGGATGGCGAGGTGGTCGGTTACGCGCTGCTCACCCGGGTGGTGGTGCAGCCGGGAGCGGTGCCGGCGCTGGCGCTCGGTCCGGTGGCGGTGCTTCCGAAGCGGCGCGGGGTCGGCTACGGCACGGATGTGGTGCAGGCGGCGCTGGGGGCTGCGACCGAGTTGGGCGAGCGACTGGTGGTCGTGCTCGGTGACCCGGCCTACTACTCGCGGTTCGGGTTCGTGCCGGCCGCCCGGTACGGGTTGACCAGCCCCTGGTCCGGGCTCGGCGCACCATGGCAGGCCCTGGTGCTGCCGCCGTCGGTGAGTGGTGACGGCGCCGTACCGGCCGGCGAGGTGAACTATCCGATGCCCTGGTCCCGGGTCTGACCAGCGTCGGGTGCTCCGCTCGGACGGCCCTTCAGGCTGGCTGGGTGCGCAGGTAGCGTCCGAAGTGCGGCACCGTGAAGGCGACCGTGCCCCGCTCGCCGGAGTAGATCAGCCCCTTCTTGATCAGCGCGTCCCGGGCCGGGGAGAGACTCGCCGGCTTGCGGCCGAGCGCGCGGGCGATCTCGGCGGTCGGCACCGCCGCGTCCATGTCGTCGCGTTCGACCCCGGTCTCCTCCCCGGCTACCAGGGAGAGTGTGGCCATCGCCCGCATGTACTCGCGTTCGGCCGGGGTGGCCCGCTCGAACCGGGAGCCGAAGAAGCCGACGGCCAGTTCCGCTTCCGCCTCGGGGGCGGCGACCCGTACGTCGGCGGCGGTGACCGGCGAGCGCGGCGCGTGGTCCCAGGTCGCCTTCCCGTACGCCTGGACGAAGTAGGGGTATCCGCCGGACTTCTCGTAGAGCAGGTCGAGCGCCTTCTGCTCGTACTCGACGCTCTCCCGTTCGGCCGGCGCGCAGAGCGCCTGGTCGGCGGCGATCCGGTCGAGCCGGTCGATGCGTTGGTAGCGGAAGAGCCGCTCCGAGTAGGACTTGGCTGCCGAGAGCACGGCGGGAAGGTGGGGCAGGCCGGCACCGACCACGATCAGCGGTGCGCCGAGCTGCGACAACTCGTGGCAGGCGGCACAGAGTGCGGAGACGTCCTCGGGGTTGACGTCCTGCATCTCGTCGATGAAGACGGCGATTCCGGTGCCGACGTCGGTGGCGACGCTGGCCGCGTCGGTGAGGAGTTCGACCAGGTCGATCTCGATGTCGCCGGAGTCGGCCCGGCCGCTGGCGGCGGGGACGTCGATCCCGGGCTGCCAGCGGTCGCGCAGCTTGGTGGCGGCGGCCCCGCGACCGCTGCCGGCGGCGGTGCCGCCCCGCAGGGCGAAGGCTTTGAGTACGCCGAGGAAGCCGTCGATCCGGTCCGGCGCGCGGTGGTGTGGCGCGAGTTCGCGTACGGCCATGTGCAGGGCGGCGGCGACGGGTCGGCGCAGTGACTGGTCCGGCCTGGCCTCGATCTTGCCGGTGCCCCAGAGGCGTCCGATGGCCTGTGAGCGCAGGGTGTTGAGCAGGACGGTCTTGCCGACCCCGCGCAGCCCGGTGAGCATCAGGCTTCGTTCCGGTCGTCCTCTCGCGACGCGTTCGAGGACGATGTCGAACACGTCGAGCTCCCGCCCCCGGCCGGCGAGCTCTGGTGGGCGCTGGCCGGCGCCGGGGGCGTACGGGTTGCGGACCGGATCCACGCATTGCACCGTATCGGCATGTCTAGCCAGTGGGCTAGAAATAGGTAGATTCCGCTACGGCGTGTCGTCTCGTGAATAAACTAGGGCTGTCTAGCGGAATTGCTAGACAGCCCTAGTTTCCACAATCACTGTGACTTCAGGCAGAGTACGAAGTCGAGCACGTCGAGTTCGCTGTTGAAGAAGTACCACTCGGTGTAGCCCTCGACCTGCGCGCACTTGGTCTTGGCGTCATTCTCGCCGTCGGTGGCACCGTCGAAGCGCCGCAGCACCTGGTACGTCTTCGGCCCGCACTGGGTGATCGCCAGCTTCGGCTTGCCGCTCGCGTCGCCCTCGTTCTTCACACACTGGCCCTCCTTGACCAGCCGCGCGTCGGTCGACGACTCCGGTGCCGGGGTGCCCTGTTCCGGATCCGGGGTCGGCTCGCCCGGCGCACCCTCGCTCGGATCCGCACCGGGCGAGGGCGCCCCGGCGGCGGGCGTACCACCCGAGTCACCGCTGTCCCTGGTCGCCCACCAGAGTCCGGCACCGCCGACCCCGAGGACCAGCACCACCAGCGTCACCAGGACGGCCGTCAGCGCCCTGCCCTTGCGAGGTGGCACCGGCGCGGCGGTGGTCCACTCCGGATCCGGGCCCGGCGCCGGATAGCCCGGCGGGTAGCCCTGGCCCGGCCCGCCCGGGTAGCCCTGGCCCGGCCCGCCCGGGTAAGCGTCTTCGCGGTAACCCTGGTCCCGGTAATCCTGGTCGCGATAGCCCTGATAATCCTGGTGACCGCCCGGCGGGACCGAGGTCGGCCTCTCCTGCCACGGCTCCGGCTCGCCACCCCACGGGTCGGCCGGCTGGGCGTACGGATCCCGGGACTGCCGGTACGGCTCCTGCGGCCGGGACTGCGGGGCACGCGGCTGCTGGTACGGCTCCTGCTGGTACGGCTCGGCCTGCGGCTGCCGGTACGGCTCCTGCGGGTACGCCGGGGAGGTCGGCTCACCGGACGGCTGCCGGTACGGCTCCGCCTGCGGCCGGCGGTACGGGTCGTCCGGATGCTGCCCCGGCCAGGGGCCCGAGCTCTGCCCGTGATGGGGACCCTGCTGCTGGCCGGGCCATGGCTCCGGCTGCTCGCCCGGGTACGGCTGCTGGCCGGGGTACGGCCCGCCGGGCGGTCCGTGGTGAGACATGGACTGTCCTCCTGGCACGAGAGAAAGAGGCGGGCCACCCGTACGGGACGGCGATGCTCTGGTCACCGTAGCGTGACCCCCTGATCGGCTCACCTCCCGGAACCGCGCCAACGTCGACAAGTCCGCCGGCTTTGCCGGATCCGTACCGACCCGTCGGTCTCCGGCGGGGCGCGATTGTCATCCAGCCGACCCGGGACCTTCACCCGTACGCCGCATGGGGTCGACCGGTGACGATCGCGGCGATAGCATCCGGGCGCATGTTCGCCGCGCTCACCGCGACCGCCGTCGCGACGGTGCTCGGAGCGGTGCTCGCGGCGTTCACACCACGACTGGTCCACCGGCTCTCCGTCGAGCCGGGATCGCCACCCCGGTCGGCCTGCGAGCGGTGCACCCGCCCGTTCCCACACGGCCGGCCCGGCTGGGTACGCCCCGGCGCGCGCTGCCCGGGCTGCGGCGCGCGCCTGGGTCCCCGTACCGGAACGGTCGTGGCTCTCGGCGCCGCCATCTGCGGCCTGCTCACCGCCGGCCTCACCGGCACCGACGGAATCGACCCGGCGCTGCCGGCGGTGCTCGCGCTCGCCGTGGTCGGCCTACCGCTGGCCCTTATCGACCTGGCCTGCCTGCGGTTGCCGGACCCGCTGCTGGCGCTCGCGGCGGTAGCCGTACTGCTCGGGCTCGGCGGCGCGACAATCGTCCTCGGTACGTCCGAACCGCTGCTGCGGGCGCTGCTCGCCGCTCTCGCCAGCGCCGCCGGGTACGTGCTGCTCGCGCTCCTGCCCGGCTCCCGGCTCGGGTTCGGTGACGTGAAGCTGGCTGCCCTGCTCGGCCTGCCGCTGGGCTGGTTCGGCTGGCCGGTGCTGCTGCTCGGCCTCTTCCTGCCGCACCTGATCAACGGGGTGGTCGGGTTGGCTCTGCTGGCCACCGGGCGGGTCGGCCGGGGCAGCACGTGGGCCTTCGGACCGGCCCTGCTCGCCGGCGCCCTGTTCGCGCTCCTGCTCGGCTGACGGCACCGCCCTGCGGGCCGGCGCAGGCCGGGTCAGAGGAGCCGGAGTTGGCGGTCCTTGGGGCGGCGTGGCTCGGCGTCACCGAACCGTTCGAAGAGTCCGGCGTCGATCGGAGCCAGGAACGGCGTCGGGGCGCACTCGCGTTCCTGACCGTGTCGTACCCGTCGGGCGACGTGACTGAGATAGAGCCGGTCCTGTGCCCGGGTGAGTCCGACGAAGAACAGGCGCCGCTCCTCGGCCACGTCGTCTTCGGTGGGCGGTCGTCCCGGGAAGCGGAGCGGAAGCAGCCCGTCCTCGCAACCGACCAGGAACACCACCGGGAATTCCAGCCCCTTGGCGGCGTGCAGGGTGAGCAGGGTGACCGCCTCGGCGCGGGGGTCGAGCGCGTCGACCTCGGCGCCGGTGGCGAGCTGCGACAGGAACAGCGGCAGATCGTCGCCGCAGCGCTGGGCGAGCGGGGTGAGCAGCTCGACCGCGTTGCGGATCTCCTCCGGGCCGATCCCACCGGGGGCGTCCAGGGTCGGGGTGGCGAACCGTTCGGCGAGCACCTGACCGGCGAGGCGTACCCGTGCGGCCAGGGAGCCGCCGAGCCCGTCCGCGTGCCGCAGCTCGCGCGCGATCACCGCCACGCCGGGCCGGTCCCGCAGCCGGTTGTGTGAGCGCTTCTGCACCGGCACCCCGGCCCGGACCAGGGCATCCACGATCGGAGCCGCCTGGGCGTCGGTGCGGTAGAGGACGGCGATGTCGGAGAACGAGACGGTGGAGTTGCGACCGTCGATCCGGCCCGAGTCCAACGACCGGTGTGACAGCCCGCCGACCAGGTCGTCGACGGTCCGTACGACGAAGTTCGCCTCGTCCGCCACCGACGCGGCCGGATAGCGACCCACCAGCGGCGCCTCCAGGTCCAACCGGGCCGGGTCCAGCCGCCGCCCCGGGACCAGCGACGTCGGGGCGATGGCCTGCACCGAGGCGGCCAGGATCGGCGCCGAGGAGCGGTAGTTACGGGTCAGCCGGACCAGCCGGGCGTCGGCGAAGTCCTGCGAGAACCGCAGGAAGTACGCCACGTCCGCGCCCCGGAACGAGTAGATCGCCTGGTCCGGGTCGCCGATCGCGCAGAGGTTGCCGTCCGGCGGGGCGAGCAGCCGGAGCAGTTCGTACTGCACCGCGTCGACGTCCTGGTACTCGTCGACGAAGATCCACCGCCACCGGTCGCGGTACTGCCGGACCAGCTCCGGGTCGTCGCGCAGTACCCGTACCGGCAGGGTCACCAGCTCGTCGAGGTCGACCAGGTCCTGGCCGCGCAGCAACTTGACGTACGTCGCCTCGTCCTCGCCCGCCTCCGCCCGCGCAGCGGTCCGCTCGGTGTCGTCGGCGATCCGGAAGTCGGCCGGCAGGCCGGCCGCGGCCGGGTGTTCGCGCAGGATCGCCAGGCCGAGCGAGTGGAACGTGGCGACGGTGATGTCCTCCGCCACCGGGCCGAGCAGCCCGTCCAGCCGGACCTGCAACTCCTCGGCCGCTCGCCGGGTGAAGGTGATCGCCAGGCAGTGCTCCGGGAAGACGTTCAGCTCCGCGCAGAGGTACGCGATCCGGTGGGTCAACGTACGGGTCTTGCCGGTTCCTGGACCGGCGACGATGAGCAGCGGTCCGCCCGGCGCGGAGGCGGCCACCCGCTGCATCGCGTCCAACCGGTCGAGCAGGCCGGTGCCGACCTCCTCCATCCCGGCGAGCATCGGCTCGAAGGGTTCGTGTGGTGACGGCGGCGGGGCGATCGGTGGGGCCGGCGGTGGAACGGCGCGGGCCGCCCGCCGCTTCGGTTCGGCGGCCTTCGCGGTGGGCTTGGCGCGCGGCTTCGGCGCCGACTCCGCCGTCGGTCGCGCCCGGGGCGTGGGCACGGGTACGTCGAAGAGCGCCTCCGGCTGCCCACCCGTACCCGGGCCGCGCAGCTCCTCCGGGGCGAAGAGGCTGATCACGCCGTACTCGCCGTCGAAGCCGGGAACCCTACGCACCTCGCCCCGGCGGAGCCGGTCGATCGCCTCGGTGAGCCGCTCCCCGCCCGCCTGCCGCAGGTCGTCCAGGGGTACGGCGGTGAGGATGTCGAGTTCGGCGCCGAGCGCGGCGACCAGGTTGTTGAGTTGCCCCTCGACCGTCTTCGACTTCGGGCCGACGCCGTTGATCTCGCCCAGGATCTCGGCGAGCTGGACCAGGTGGGTGACCCGTGGCGCGTTCGCGGGACTGTGCCCCTCCGGCCGGTCGGCGAGGTCCTCGACCCGGCTCAGTACGCCGACGGTCAGCGGTTTGCCGCACTCCGGGCAGAGGCCGCCAGCCTGCCGGGTGCGTTCGGGCGCCCAGTTGACGCCGCAGAGCCGGTGCCCGTCCGCGTGGTACTTCCCCTCCTCGGGGAAGAACTCGATCGTGCCGGCGAGCCCGTTCCCGGTGCGCAGCGCCGACCGGATCGCGAAATAGTCCACGTCGGTGGCGAAGACGGTGGCCTCCCGGGCCAGCGCGGCGGGCGAATGGGCGTCGGAGTTCGACACCAGCCGGTACCGGTCAAGGCTGGACACCCGCCAGTTCATCGCCGGGTCGGAGGAGAGGCCGGTCTCCACCGCGAAGATGTGCTCGGCGAGGTCGGCGTAGCAGTCCGCGATCGCGTCGAAGCCGGACTTGGAGCCGAGCGCGGAGAACCACGGCGTCCAGATGTGCGCCGGCACCAGGTAGCCGTCCGGGCTCGCCTCCAGCACGATCTCCAGCAGGTCGCGTGAGTCGAGTCCGAGGATCGGCCGACCGTCCGAGCCGATGTTGCCGATCCGGCCGAGCACCGCGTTGAAGCGGGCGACCGCGTCCAGGTCCGGCAGGTAGATCAGGTGGTGCACCTTGCGGGTCCGGTCGTCCCGTTTGTAGATCGTGGAGATCTCCACGCTGAGCTGGTAACGCACCGGGTTCGCTTCGGCCACGCTGGACAACCGGGGCGGCAGTCGGCGGGCGATGTCCCGTTCGGCCTCCGGGCTGAGCCGGTAGAGCCCCGGTTCGGCCGGGCGGAGGGTTTCGCGAAGGTGGTCGTACCACGCGGGGTGGGTGAAGTCCCCGGTGCCGAGCACGCTGATGCCCTTGCGTTTGGCCCACCAACCGAGGTTGGGCAGGGTCAGGTCGCGACTGCACGCGCGGGAGTATTTCGAGTGGATGTGCAGGTCCGCGACGAACGAACCGCCGGCCAAGGCGGAGCCGCCGGAAGGTGCAGCGCTGAACGGAAGCACGCCGCATACTGTCACGAGCCGTCGCACGGGTGCGTGTCGCCACGCGCGAATGTGATTTCTAGCCGGAACCCCGGCGATGCGCGTCCGGGTATCTCGATGTTCGGGGGATGGGTGTTGTCGGCGGTCCGCGCTCCGCGTCTCGTGGACGAACTGGTGACCCTGGGCACCCGTGTGGCCCTGACCGCCGATCCGGCACTCTGGGTGGAGGCGTTGCTGGACCTGCTCACCGTGCTACGGAGGCTGGTTGAATTGGAGCCGCAGCAGGCGGACCTGCTGGACCGGATCGTCGCTGGTTCACAGATCGCCGTCGAGGACCTCACCCCGCTGGTTGTTCCCGGTGTCGGACGTAGCGCGCAGACCACATCGTGAAGCCTTCGACGTTGAGGCGCCGAGCGACTCCGACACCAGACCTGTTCTCCTCGCTTTCTTGAAGGCAAGGCAGTTCTTGATCGGGCCGGGGAGCCTCTTTCAAGCTTGCGGTTGCCATTCGTTGGCGAGGCGCTCAGCCTTCATCAGGAACTCGTTTAGCTGTTCCTGTGACATCTGTTCGTCGGCGATCAGCTTGAAGAGAAGCTGACCTTCGATCTCGGCGACGGTGCCGAGGTCAAGATTCTCGACAGTTTCCTCGACCCCGGGCACCTCGATGTCGAGAGTGGCGCAGATCAGATGTTCGGCCTCTTTGGCGGGGAGGTCTCGTCCTTCGGACAGGAACGCGCGGGCGTCCGCAACGAAGCGAATTATCTCTGAAAGGTCTCGACGGCTCCCGAAGCGTCGTTGAACCGCGAGGTTGAATGCGAACGCAATGATGGCGACCGGAGTGCCTTTTCCCTGCCGATCGAACTCCTCCATGAGTGCATCGTAAGTATCCCAATCCTGTTCGAGGATTGCTTTGAGAAATTTGGTATTGTCATCCATTGGATTCGCTTCCATCCTTTCGGTTGTTGTTCGCCTTGGTCTTTCTGCGTAGTCGGGCGGCGAGTTCGGCGCCCTTAATGCCCATGACGGCCAGGGTAAGTGCTGCCAGGAGGGCGTCTCCCGCCTGTGCTCCTTGTGACCCTTGTGATTTCACAAATGCTGGCGTCGCCTGCTTTGGTGCTGCGGTGCCAGATGGTCGGGTCGCGTCCTGAATTGCGTTGCCGAGCTTCTTTGCATGCTGGAGGCCGTCTTCCGCGTTAGGGGTGGCACCAGCCCTGCCTAACAGCCTGCTCGACATTGAGCCTTGATGAGGTGTGTCTAATACCTGCTCGCCGTCGGGCATTGCGCCTTGCGACGACATGCTCGGCGGTATTGATCCTGGAGCAATGGTATTGGCGTACTCGGTGAAGGCTTTGGTCGCCTCGGAAAGCAGCCGAGCGACCCTCCCTGCCTTCTGGCCGGCAGTCTGAGACTCGTACTTGGCATGATTGATGTCTGGGTGATCGGTTCCCTTGCCGACCTCGATGTAGCGGGCGTTTGCCGCTTCGGCGTGCTCCTGGGCAGCCTTAGCGGTGATGGCGGCTTGATCCAGTTCGTTGATCACTCGGCGGAACTGCTGCACCACCTCTGCGAGGTTTCCCGTCATCCAAGGATTCCCAGGTACCGGTTAGCCGCGTCGGTGCTGACCTCGATCCGCCGTAGTACAAGGTCAACCTCGTGCTCAGCCTCTCTGAGGCAGTCGAACCCCCGCTCGACGGCCTTGTGTCGACTGTCATGGGCGGTCGACAGAGCGAGCGTGTGGGCAAGACGCCCGTGGCTGTCCGCATCCCGGATCGTGCTCTTGGCTCGCTCGCTCGCCTCGATACCTTTACGGATCGCTGCCTTGGCGTCCTCGATGCTCACGGCGTGACCGCGATCAGCCGAGGATGACGATGTAGTCGCGAGCGGCCTGTGATCCGCCCTCAGCAAGCGTTGCGGCCTCGTCAAGGCGCTGCTTGCTTTGCTCGGCACGAGCAATGGATTCGCCGATCTTGGGATGACCGGCGCCGGCCGCGACGGCGCGGAGCCGGTTCAGCATTTGCTCGATGCTGTCCATGGCGGTTCGGATCTGGTTAGTGGCAGTGTTGCCCTGCTCGGCGGCCTGGGTGAGTGCCGCCTTCACTTCCTCGATGCTGGCCATGTCGTCCTCCCCTGAACCCTGGCGCAGATCGCAAGCGGCAACCGTTGTGGGGCCAAGCAGGCTGCCGGCTCGGGCGTCTGCGTAGTCGGAGGAACACTATCGGAAGTCGCTTGTAGATGCAGCCTTGTGAAGCCCCATTGATCCTGCTGCATCGCCGTTTGTTGTAGGTGATGCAGTCCGTCCAGGGAGCTGCCGCTAACGCCTTCCCTTTTCCGCCACGAAGACGCCGCGACCAGGGCGACCGACCAGGACCCCGAGGTTCCGTAACGTGGCTACGGCCCGGGAGACGGTCTTCATGGATACGTCGTAGTGGTCAGACAGCTCCTTGGTGGAGGGAATCTGGGTGCCGGGCGGGAAGATGCCCTGCTCAATGCGCCTGACGAGATCCTCGATCAATTCATCCATGGTTGGCGGGATAGGCACGGTTCGCCCCTTGCAGTCGGTTGGCCTACCCAGTATTGATCACCGTCCGCGACGTAGGCAACGTAGCTACCAGCGAAGACGTAGATTTCGCTGGTGTCGTACTTGACGTAGGTGACGCTGCGTCTCTAAGGTCGTCGATGGTGGTTGTCAGGGGCTTTGCGGTCGGTTGGCACCTTTCGCAGGTCAGGGCATCCGTTAGCGCACCGGGACGGGTGCTGGTGCACGCCCTCCGTTCACCAGCACCCGTCCCGGCCGATCCTCAACAACAGCGACCCCGTTGCTGTACTGCCGAACTGGGCTGCGGCGGCGGGGTGGGGTGGTCCCGCCGGACCCGAAACGGCGGGGCCACCCCCTCCATCGGAACCCGAGACACCTCGACAAAAAGGAGCCTTGGCGTGCGACGACTCCTCCGGCGCATCCTGACAAGATCGGAAAAGCCCCAGCCGCGCCACTCGACGGGAGGTGAATACCGCTCCGCGTCGTACCTGCCGATGCGGCCCTGGCAGGTGCGGGGCCGGCAGTTCACGATCAGGCGGCGTGGCCTGGATCCCGACGAGGTGGCCACCTTCCTCGACCGGGTCGCCGACGACCTCGCCAGCGTCCACGCCGAGCTTGCCCGCAGCCGGGACGAAACGGCGCGGATCAAGTCCGCGCTCCGTCACTGGCAGTCCAGCCAGGCGCCGAGCATGCGCGAGCTGGCCCGCCGGTGAGCGCCGACGACCCGACCCGGTACGTCATCCACCTGCCGATCGCCGCACCCGACCTGCCCCGGGCCCGCATCCTGGCCCGCACCGCCGCTCGGGCGCTGGCCTTCCTCTCCGTCGACGCCCGGGAAACCACCGTGTCGGAGGAGGACAACCAGGGCGTACACCATCGGGTGTTCTGTGATCGGTTGCTGGACGAGGGCCGGCGCTGTGTGCTCCGGGCCGAGCACGAAACACCCTGCGCCCCACGGGTACGGCGGTGAGCGGCGGGACGGCCGTGGTCTGCGCCGCCTGCGCGGGGCTGACCTTCACCCTCAACCCCTGCCGGTGCACCTGGGGCGGCGACCGGTTCCTCATCGATGAGCAGCGACCGGGTGGCCAGCCGTACCGGGATTGCCTGCTCTGCCGGGGCGACGGCACCGTCGCCCGCCCCTGTCACCAGTGTGGCCAGCGCGGCGAACGCCGGCCGCAACTCGTGCTCACCGTGGTCAACGCCGACACCGGCGCGGTGGCGTCGGTTAACGTCACGGCCGGCGCGGTCGAACCACGGCAGGCGGCGGACAAGCGGTGGGAGCTGTGGCTCACCCCGCTGATATCCGAACTCGCCGCCGAGGTCGGCGCCACCGCGCTCTCCGATATCTCCACCGGGTGGCGCCCGCTCGGCGACGAGTACGTCGCGCTGCCCGGCGAGTGGCGCCCCGACCTGCCCGCCGAACGGCGTGACGCCCTGGTCGCGGCAGCCCTCGCCAACTGTTCCCACAATCCGTGGCGGGTCTTCCACGGCCGCAGCGTCGCCCCACCGTCCCCTGATCTCAACGGTCGACTCGCCCAGCTCTGCCGGCTCGCGGACCAACTCTTTCTCGACCTGGTCGTCGAGGCGCGGCGTCCCGGCTACGGCGGACTCACCTGGGACATCCGCTACGAGACGCCCGGCGGCGGCGTCCCGGCCACCCCTCGGGCCCGCGCCGACGACCTGCCCGCCGCCCTGGCCAGCATGTTCGCCCCCGCCGGTATGTTCGCCACCGCCCCGGTCGCGGCCGCCTTCGACGGGTTCGAGCTGCGCGGACTCGATGCCCCCGCGCACTACCTGCGGGCCGGTGCCGCGCCACCCGACCTTCCGGAACCCGTCGACCTTGACCAGGTCGAGCGGCGGACCATCCGTGACTGCGAGGGCTGGCCCGGTGCCCAGGCGATCTGGCGAGACGGCCGGTGGTGGCACACCTCGCTGCGCCCCAGCCGCGTCGTCGAGACCCTCACCAAGGAACCGACCGGCCAGGTGTCCCGCCGGGTCATCACCGAACTCGTACGCGCCTGGGAACCGCCCGCGCCGAGTTGGCTCGGCGAGCCGATCCCGTACCACGACTGCCCCGACTGCGACCCGGACAGCCGCCTCCGCGCCTGCCACTGCACCCTTGGTGCCCGCCCGGCCGACCCGTCGTGCGATGCCTGCGGCGGAGCAGGGGTACGTGCCCAGCACCTGCCCTGCCACACCTGCGGCGACAGCCGGCGGGTCTACCACGGTGCCGTCGTCACCGTCACCGACCTCGCCGATCGGGTGATCCACGAGAACTGGTCCGGTCAGCCCGTGGACGCGCCGCTGGTCGCCACCCAGCCCGGCGGGAAACCCGTTGTCCAACTGCCCGAGCAGCACCGGCTTGCCCGGCTGACCGGCCACTTCGACCAGCGGCCGGACGTCCTGACCGAACTCGACGGCGGCCACCAGTTCGGCCAGGATCTGCGCGACGGCATTGTCACCGTGCACCGTCCCGGCGACGATCCGCTCGCCGAACAGATCGCCCGCGCCACCAGGGGGCGCCCCGGCGCACGGCTACTGCTGTCGGCCCGGCCGCCGGCCGCACCGCCGCTGGCCGAGCTGATCGGGATCGCCCTCGGCCTGCACCTGGCCATCGCGATCACCGTGCAGAACCACCGACTCGATGCCGGGGACCCGTTGCGGGTGCACGGCGAGAGCTGGGACGTGGAGATCACCGCTGCCGACCCGGCCGCCCCGTTCACCGACCTGCCGCTCCATCGGAGCCTGCCAGCGGCGGTCGCCGACTGCGTGACGTACCTCGAAGTGGCCCTCGCCGCGACGGTGCCCGCCGATCCGCGCCAGCCGATCCCGGTACCGCAGACGCCGCGACCATGCCCGGTCGACGACCCGGACCGGCTCATCGCGCGGCTCGGGCAGCACCATCCCGGCAAGCCGATCACCGTACGCTTCGATCGCACTGGCTGCACCGTCCACCTGCACGAATACGGCGTCACCCAGGTGCTGGCCAAGGCGCCAACCCTGGCCGCCGCAGCCGCCGTGCTCGGCCTGCCCACGCGGGACCAGCAGTGCTGACCCGGACCGGCGGTCCTCCGGACGCCTCAGCCGCCGGCGAACGGGGGTAGTACGTCGACCGTGGCGGCCGGCGGCAGCGGCTGCTCACGATCGTGCTGGACCACGCCATCGACCAGGAAACTCGCCACCTTCAGCACAGCGGCCAGTCGTTCGCCGTGCCGGATGCCCAGTACGTCGGCGAGTTCGTCCAGGCTGAGTCCGCCCGGAGCGGGCTCCTCGCGTACCCCGGCTGCCGCCCGCGCCGCCGCGAAGTACCGGATTGTCAGCTCGGCGCTCATCGTCAGCCTCCGATCGCCGACATCGGGCGGGCCGGCTGTAGAAAGGTCGGGTCGTCGATGTCGTGTCCGGCCCGCTTGCCCCACATCGCGGTACGCCAGCGACGTGCCAGTTCCTCGTCGTCGGCCCCGGCCCGGAGCGCTTCGCGCAGGTCGGACTCCTCGGTGGCGAAGAGGCAGGCGCGTACCTGCCCGTCCGCGGTGAGCCGGGTCCGGTCGCAGTCGCCGCAGAAGGGGCGGGTGACGCTGCCGATCACGCCGACCCGGGCCGGGCGGCCGTCGAGTGCGGTGAATCCCTCGACCAACCAGGTCTCGGCCGGTGCACCGCCCCGCTCGACCGGGTCGGGCAGCAGGGTGAACTCGGCCTGTAGCGCGGTCAGGATCTCGCTCGCGGTCACCATCGCGTCGCGATCCCAGCCGTGCTGGGCGTCGAGCGGCATCTGCTCGATGAAGCGCAGTTCGTAGCCGTGGGCGAGGGCGAACCGGAGCAGCGCCGGCGCGTCCTGGTCGTTGACTCCGCGCATCAGCACCGAGTTGATTTTCACCGGGGTCAGCCCGGCGTCGGAGGCGGCCGCCAGCCCGGCCAGTACGTCGGCGAGGCGGTCCCGTCGGGTCAGGGTGGTGAACCGGTCCGGGTCGATGGTGTCGAGCGAGACGTTGACCCGGTCCAGCCCGGCGTCGCGGAGCGGTCGGGCGAGCCGGGCCAGCCCGATGCCGTTCGTGGTCAACGACAGCGTCGGCCGTGGGGTCAGGCTGGCGGCGGCGGCGACGATGGCCGGCAGTCCGGGACGGATGAGCGGCTCACCGCCGGTGAACCGCACCTCGGTCACACCGAGCCGCAGCACCGCCACCCGGACCAGACGGTTGATCTCGTCGTCGGTGAGCAGCCGGCTCTTCGGCAGCCACGGCAGCCCTTCCTCCGGCATGCAGTAGGTGCAGCGCAGGTTGCACCGGTCGGTCAGGGAGACCCGCAGGTCGGTGGCGACCCGGTGGTACCGGTCGACGAGACCGTCCACCGCCGGTCGTACCGGCACGGCCGCCCCCGGTGGTGTCTCCCCGGGGGTGGTCGCGGTCTCCGGTCCGGCTGCTCGCGCCGTACCGGCGGCGGTCGATTGGATAACCCGGATGCCCATCGTTCGACGGTATACCGTCAACCGTCCAGCGCGGAGCCAGCCGCCGTGCTTACCGCCGACCGGTAGCCGGCGCCGAACAGGGCGGTGTGCACCAGCAGCAGGTGGAGTTGGTGCAGCGGGAGCCGTTCGCGCCAACCGTCCGCGAGCGGCCAGACTTCCTGGTAGCCGTCGAGGATGCGGGAAAGTTCGGGGGCGCCGCCGAAGAGCGCCAACTGGGCCAGGTCCGTCTCCCGGTGTCCGCCGTGGGCGGCCGGGTCGACCAGCCAGACGCGTCCGTCGGCGCCCCAGAGCAGGTTTCCCGGCCAGAGGTCACCGTGGATCCGAGCGGGCGGCTCGTCGCCGCCGTACCCGTCGATGGTGTTCATCACCCGTTCGACCAGCTCGACCTCCGCCGATCCGAGGGCGCCGTTGTCGACCGAGCGGCGCAGGTAGGGGGCCAGCCGGTGTTCGGCGAACCAGGCCGACCAGGGGCCGGGTGAAGGGGTGTTCGACTGCGGCAGCGCGCCGATGTAGCCGGGCCAGTTCGCGCCGAAGGCCGGTGCGCCGGCCCGGTGCAGGGCGGCCAGGTTCCGGCCGAAGCGGGTGGCCGCCGCCGGGGTCGGCGGACCCGGTTCGACCCATTCGAGGGCGAGCAGTTCGGGCAGTTCGGCGACGATCTCCGGCACCGGGACCGGGCCGGCCGCGCGCAACCAGCGCAGTCCGGCCGCCTCGGCCGCGAAGAACCCTTCGGGTACGGGTGTCGCCGCGCCCTCGGGCCAGCTCTTGGCGAAGACCGAGTTGCCGTCGTCGAGGGTGAGTCGACGGGCGTCGCAGATGTCGCCACCGGCGACCGGCGTCTCCCTGATCCGTTGGTGGGTGAGGAAGGTGGGCAGGTGCTGTGGGTGCGCCCGCAGGTACGCCAGGTCCATCCGGGCAACGTACCGCGCCAGCTCCGGTGCGCGTATCAGCGGCTGACCAGCGGAACTACGTTCTGTGCCTGTGGATAACCCGCGTGTCGTCCACAGGGTCTGGTGGCCGTTCCACCGCCGGGCGAGGCTCGTCACATGACCTCGACCGATCCGCCACGGCTCACCGTACGCTCGACCGCCGATCTGATCTCGGCGGTTCCCTACCTGCTCGGGTTCCATCCCGCCGACAGTCTCGTGCTGCTGGCGATGCGGGACACCCGGATCGTCTTCGTCGCCCGCGGCGACCTTCCGGAGCCGGGCGATCCGGCCGCACTGCGCCAGGCCGCCGAATACCTGACCGCCGTGATCCGCCGGCAGGGTGCGCAGGCGGTCACCATCCTCGGCTACGGCCCGGCGCACCGGGTCACCCCGGCGGTGGACCAACTGGAGGCGGTGACCCAGGCCGCCGGCCTGATGGTCTTCGACGCGCTCCGGGTGAGCGACGGCCGCTACTGGTCCTACCGGTGTCACGAGCCCGGGTGCTGCCCACCGGAGGGGACCCCGTTCGACCCGGCCACCAGCGCGGTCGCCGCCGCCGCGACCTTCGCCGGCCACGTGGCGCTGCCCGACCGGGCCGCCCTGACCGAGCGGGTCGCCCCGGTCGGCGGCACCGGGCGGGCGGCGATGGGGTCGGCCACCGTACGGGCCCGTGAGCGCCTCGCCGACCTGCTCGCCACCGCACTGCCCGGTGATCCGACCGGCATCCGTTCGATCCGTGCGGCCGGGGCGGACGCGGTGCGGCGGGCCGAGGGCCGGCACCGTGCCGGCCAGCCGTTGCGGGACGACGAGGTCGCCTGGCTCTCCGTGCTCCTCACCCACCTGGACGTACGCGACCACGCGTGGGAACGGATCGGTGCGGACGACTGGCAGGTGGCGCTCTGGACCGATGTGCTGCGCCGGGCCGAACCGGGGTTGGCCGCCGCACCGGGAGCACTGCTCGCCTTCGCGGCCTGGCGGGTCGGGAACGGCGCGTTGGCGGCGGTGGCGGTCGAGCGGGCACTCGCCGACGACCCCGGGTATTCGATGGCGCAGCTGATGGCGGACGTGCTCAACGGCGGTCTGTCGCCCTCCGCGCTGGCGGAGAGCTGGGCGAACCCGACGAGTCCGAGCCGTACGGGACGCCGGGGCGGATCGTTGCGACGCCGCCCCGACCCGGGTGGGCCGCCTGCCCGGGTGGGGCGGCAGCGTCGGTCGAGGAGGTCCCGCCGCTACTGGCGACCCGCCCGGCGCGACGTCGGTTAGCGAGGTCGGGTGGATGCGGTGCGGACCGGTCGGCCCCACGGATCCATCGAGCGCGGCTACTGTGGATCGGTGATCGAACTGGGGGCGGTGGTGCTCACCGGAGGCGCGGCCCGCCGGATGGGCGGGATCGACAAGCCCGCCGTCCCGGTGGCCGGACGGTCGATGCGGGACCGGGTCCTCGCGGCGGTCGCCTCGGCGAAGCCACGGGTCGTGGTCGGCCCGGCCGTCGACCTGCCGCCCGGGGTGTCCGCCACCCGTGAGCAACCACCCGGCGGCGGCCCGGTCGCGGCGACCGCCGCCGGCCTCGCCGCGCTCGGTGTGTCCGGCCCCGCCACGCTCGCTGTTCCCGACCCCGCTCATGGCCCGCCTGGTATCCGCCCCGAGCCGCCAGAGTTCGTCGCGTTGCTCGCCGCCGACCTGCCGCTGCTGACCGGGGAGGCGGTCGGTCTGCTGGCCGAACGGCTCGCCGGATCGCACGCGGACGGGGTGCTCTACCGGGACGACGACGGTCGACGACAACTGCTCTGCGGGGTGTGGCGGACCGCCGCCCTGGCCGCCGCCCTCGACCGGCTGCACCGGCAGCGCGGCGGAACCCTCGTCGGGGCGTCGATCCGCGCGCTGGTTGCCGAGTTGACCGTGGTCGAGGTCTCGTGGGCGGGATCCGGGCCACCACCCTGGTTCGACTGCGACACTGACGACGACGTACGCCGGGCCGAGGAGTGGACACGATGACAGTTTCCGACCGGAGCGGGTCGCCCGCTCGGATCGTGGTGAGGCACTGATGGGGACGCTCGACGACTGGGTGGCGGCGGCCTGCGCCGAACTGGGGCTCGACCCGTCGACGGCAGAGGTTCCGGTCGTACTCGACCTGGCCCGGGACGTCGCCCACCAGGTGCTGCGCCCGGGTGCGCCGGTCACGGCGTACCTGCTGGGGATCGCCGTCGGGCGCGGCGCGGACCCCGCACAGGCCGCCGGCCGACTGGCCGCGCTGGCCCGGTCCTGGCCGCCGCCGGACGGCCCGGCCGCCTCCGACGACGCCGCCTGAGCGGGGCCCGTGGCGGATCCCGTCGCTGTCTGTCCGATCCGGGTCCGCTCTCTGCCCAGCCGAGGTTGCGCTGGGTAGGGTGTGTGCCTGACGGACGGAGGCGATCATGAACGCAGAGCACCCCTCGGCGACTGGTTCCGGCGCGACCGACCCTGCGGCGGGCGAGCTTGCCGCGACCGGGCCGGCCACGGTCGGCGACGCCTGGCCCGGCCAGCACGACTCGATCCTGCTCGACGAGCCCAGCACCGCCGACCTCCAGGCGAAGGTGACCGAGGCGTGGCAGGAGTTCGCCCGAGCGTTGGCCGCCGCGCTACGTACGCTTCCGGCCGGGGCACGGCTGGAGGTGACCCTCGACCCCACCGCCTCCGGCACCGGCGACGCCATCTACTCGGTCAGCATCGAGATCCTCGCCGAGGGTCGGATCGGTGCCCGTGCGGTCGGCAACTCCGCGCTACCGGAGGGCTTCCGGCTCAACCGGAGCGCGGTGGCCGAGATGGTGGCGCTCGGCTGGTCGCCACCGGGTGTGGTCGAGGGCTCCGGTCCGCATTTCGGGCTGCGTAGCGGTACGTCGGAGGCGAGCCGACTGGCCACCACCGTCGTCCGTACGCTCCGCGACGTCTACGGTGCGCCGCATCCGGCCTTCCTGGTCTACCTGGCCCAGGGCGCCGATGACGAGTTCCTTGCGGTCGAACCGCTCGGCACGGCGCGTGCCGCGCTCACCCCCGACGCCGAATCGGACGACGGCACCGAGGTCGACCTGGACGAGGCGCTGGCCGCCGCCCGGGCCGCCCAGGGGGTCGGCGACGACGTGATCCCGCTCGAGGAGCGGGTCCGGACGGTTGTGTCGGCCATGATGAAGTCCACTCCGGAGCATCTGCAGGTTGACTCGGACGGTGACCTCAACATCCGGGCCGGCTCGGCGATGGTCTTCGTACGGGTCCGCGACAACCCGCCCCTGGTGGATGTCTTCTCGCCGGTCCTGACCGAGATCGAGCCGACCGAGCAGCTCTACGTCAAGCTCTCCGAGCTGACCAACCGGATGCCGATCGGGCGGCTCTACTGCACCAACGACACGGTCTGGGCGTCCATCCCGGTTTTCGGCCGTAACTTCCAGGCGACTCACCTGATGCTGGCGGTCCAGGTGATGACGGGGCTCGCCGACGAACTCGACGACCGGTTGCACGGCGAGTTCGGCGGCAAGCGGTTCTTCGGCGAGGGGGACAAGCCGACCAACCGGGAGACCGGCGAGCACCGTACCGGCATGTACCTGTAGGGCGTGCCCGGACGATCCTCCCGGCCGGGGGTCAGGTCAGCTCCACCCAGCCGGCGGTGTCCATGGTGGAGAGTCGGGTGGCTTTCAGTCCGGCGTCCGAGACGGTCCAGAGCACGTCGCCCACCACCAGCGACCGGCGGACCGCCCCGTTGCGCTCCGGGCCGGCCTCGTCGGTCTGCTCGACGAGCCCGAGCGGCGTGAAGCCGCGTTCGTCCACCCGCAGGGTCAGCGCGCCCTGGGTGGGCATCCGCCGCCCGCCGTCCCCTCCCCTGTCGTACGCGGTCACCGGTACCACCACCAGTCGTTCGGCCGGCCAGTAGAGAAACGCGTGCGGGTCGGCCTCGGCCTCGGAGTGGCCCTGCTGTACGTGGTGCTGGGCCAGTCGTCGGGGCGAACCGAGGTCGGACACGTCGAAGAGGGAGAGCTGCGTTCCCTGGGTCATGCCCTGGCTGTTGGCCTCCTGGCCGACGCCGAGCAGCCGGTTGCCGTCGATCGGGTGCAGGTACGCCGAGTATCCGCTGATCTTCAGCTCGCCGATCACCCGTGGCGCGGCGGGACGGCGCAGGTCCACCGTGTACAGGGGATCGGTCTGGCGGAAGGTGACCACGTATCCGGTGCCACCGACGAAACGTACGGCGTAGATCCGTTCTCCCCGGCCGAGACCGGTCACCCGCCCGACCTCGGTCAGCGTCCTGCCGTCGGCGCGCAGCACGTACACCGCAGAGCTGGACCGGGGGTCACCGCCCCGAGCCTGGCCGGTGGTGGTGGCGACGCGGAGATGACCGTCCCACTCCGACAACGCGTACTGATTGATCAGCCAGCCGGGCACGGTGGCGGAGGTGACAAAGCGCGGCGCGCCCGACCCGGCGGTGTCGAACTGGTAGATCTCGGTGACCTCGTCCCTCGCGTCCGGGGCGAAGCCACGACCGGTGGCGGTCCGCCACCGCTGGTCGTTGCTGAGGTAGAGGTGGGACCCGTTGCTGTAGACGGTGTCGCCGTCGGCCACGACGGTGAGCGGGTCGCCGTCGGTCAGGCTGGTCGCGCCGAGGTCGAAGCTGAGCACGGTGACCAGGGCGGTGCCGGAGTAGCTGGCGGGTCGCACCAGCCGGTCGCAGCCGACCTGGCCGGAGCGGGTCACGCCGCCGGTGGTGATCTCGTAGCGGGGGAGCCAGGCGTCGGCCGGCGCCTGGTCGATCAGGTCGCGGTTGCGCGCGGTCGCCTCTTCGTCGCTGCCGTCCTCCCGGTAGGGGAAGACCAGGCGTGGCGAGGAGCGAACGACGACCCGGACCGTGGCACCGACCTGGCGGGCGTCCACCAGGCTGCCGTCGGTGGCGTACTCGGCCAGGATCCGGGGCGCCCCGGTCAGGTCGACCAGGACCAACCGTGGCCCGCTGACCGCGTCCAGGGCCGGGGGCAAAACGTCGGGGCCGACCGCGACGTCGGAACGGGGTACGTCGGTCCGGGCCACGCCGCCGCCCCAGCCGTCCCGCACCAGCACCAGCGCCCGGTCGCCGTGCAGGAGCAGGCTGCTCTCGCTCCATCGGCCGGGGTCGGTGGTCGGAAAGAGCTCCAACCGTCCGGTACGTTGCCGACGGACCGGGTCGATGACGTGCAGTACGCCGCCGCCGACGGTGACGATCCGCCGGCCGTCGGTCTTGACCAGGTCCGGTTCGTCCACACCGGCCTCGTGCACGTTGGTGCCGGAGTAGCGGTCCGTCGCCTCGGCCTCGGCCGGCGGTGCTCCGGCGGGTAGTGCCCCCGCCACGGCGGCCCGCTCACCGCCGCCGGTCGCGTCTCGCAGCAGGCCGACCCCGCCGAATCCCCAGGGCCCGACGGATGACTTCGCGGCCGACCTCAGCTGGGTCAGCGCCTCCGCGCAGGAGTCGAAGGCGACGAGCCGCCAGCCACCGGCAGGTACGCCGGGATCCCGGATCGGGCGCTCGTCGGTCGGGCCCGGGGTGCTGCCGGCGACCAGTGCGAGGGTGGCGACCAGCGCACAGCCGGCGATGACGATGGTGGGGCGAGCGAGACGCCTTTGGGTCATGGCCGGTACGACGTGTCGAGCGCGCCTCGCGTTCCGTCAGTCGGCCCACCGGTTTCCCCGGTGATCGGCAAGTTTCCCCGGTGATCGGCAAGGCGGAGCGGTCTAGCCCGATTTGCGGCGTTGCATCCACGAGAAATCCCATGCATGCTCTCTGTGACTGCTTCGTCACCCTGTTTCACGAAGAATATCGACAAAGGACGCTACTGCGCGCGTACCGGGAGGTATTGGTGATCGACAACCGCTCGCCACACTGGCACAAGCCCCACTATGCCCAACCCGAGCGCGAGGCGGACCTGTTTGCCGTACTTGACGGGGCGGACGTATCCGAGCCGGTCCGGGCGGCCGTGGCACACGCGCTGAAACGCCCTCCGCAGTTCCCCCGGCAATCCGGTCCCAGTTGGCCGGAGCAGGCCACCCACACCCGCTACACGCTGCACCTCACCTTCCCCGCCGCGAACCTGGACGAGGCGCGGGCGCACGCGGTCAGCTACGCCGAAGGGCTCAGCGTGCTCCGACCCGAGGTCGGAGTGCACGCGCCCCTGCTCTCCCGGGCCGACACCTGGAACCACATCGAACCGCTCTTCTGTGGCGCGGTCGGACCGGACGACGAGGTCTGCGCGGACGTACGCGAGCACCCCGGCTTCCATCGCGCGGCCGGCCTCGGTGGCCTGAGCTGGGGTGGCAGCGACGCGGCTCCCGGTCTGCGCTGAACAGCGCCGGTCTGCGCCGAACAGCGTCGTCGGGCGCCGGGTCAGCCGGCGGTCGGGGTGGGGATCACGGTCGGTGAATCGACCAGGCGGGACAGCACGATCATGCTCCGGGTCGAGGTGACGAACGGTTCCGCCCGTAGCCGTTCGAGCGCCTGTTCCAGGTGGGTGATGTCGGCCGCGCGGAGGTGGACCAGGGCGTCCGCCTCGCCGGAGACGGTGTACGCGCCCACCACCTCCGGGTGTCGCCGGGTCGCCACGGTGAGCTGCGCGGGTGTGGTGCGGCCGGTGCAGAAGAGCTCGACGAACGCCTCGGTGGTCCAGCCGACCGCGGCCGGGTCGACGACGGTGGTGAATGCCCGGATGACGCCGCCGGCGCGCAGCCGGTCGACCCGGCGCTTGACCGCCGGCGCGGAGAGTGAGACCCGGGTGCCGATCTCGGCGTACGACTGGCGCGCGTCGGCGATGAGCGACGCAATGATTCGCTGATCTATGTCGTCCATCTGCAACGTTCCGCCTCTAGCAAGCAACAGATCCGGCTGTTTGTGCAGCTTCAGCGTACCTACCCTTGGTATTCGTGAACCAGCGGCGGATCCCGCGAAAGCGGACATATCTCTTGTGCGCACCTGAGTACTTCAGCGTGCAGTACGTGATCAACCCGTGGATGGATCCCACCGCGCCGGTCGACGTCGAGTTGGCGGTCAAGCAGTGGGACCGGCTGCGGGAGACCCTGCTCGGCCTCGGCCACACGGTGCACGTACTGCACCCGGAGCCGGGCCTGCCGGACATGGTCTTCGCGGCGAACGGGGCCTTCGTGGTCGACGGAACCGTCTACGGGGCCCGGTTCAGGTACGAGCAGCGCACCGCGGAGGCGGCCGCCCACCGGGCGTTCTACGAGGCCCAGGGCTGGCGGTACGTGGCGCCGACGGTGACCAACGAGGGTGAGGGCGACTTCGCCTACCTGCCGGACGCCCACGGCGGGACGATCCTGGCCGGGTACGGCTTCCGTACTGAGGTGTCCGCACACGCCGAGGCGCAGGAGACGCTGGGCCGCCCGGTCGTCTCCCTACGCCTGGTCGACCCGCGCTTCTACCACCTGGACACCGCGCTGGCCGCGCTCGACGACCGGAACATCGCCTACTACCCGGGGGCCTTCTCGCCCGCCTCCCAGCAGGTGCTCGCCCAACTCTTCCCGGACGCCGTGCTCGCCGACGAGGTCGACGCGCTCGCCTTCGGTCTCAACCTGGTCGGCGACGGCCGGCACGTGGTCCTCAACAGCGAGGCGAGCGGTCTGGCCAGCAGGGTGGCGGCAGCGGGCTACGTGCCGGTGCCGGTCGAGCTGGGTGAGTTGAAGAAGGGTGGCGGCAGCGTCAAGTGCTGCATCGCCGAACTGCGCCACTGAGAGTCGGATGGGCGGGGAAGCCGCTGGTGTACGGCGCCCCCGCCCGAAGTACGACTAACCGAGCGTGGCCAACTCGTTGATCAGTACGTTGGAGAGCAACTGCCCGTCCCGCTGGACCTTGCGCAGGTACCACTTCTGCTGGGGGGTGCGGGGCTGGTTGAACTGCCACGGCCCACGCGGGCTGTCGATCTGCCCCACGTTGCCGAGGGCGAGGTTGACCTGCTGCGGGGTCGGGTTCGTGCCGGCGATCCGGATCGCCTTGTTCAACACCTGCGCGGCGTCGTACGAGGCCATCGCGTACGTGGTCGGCGAGGCGCCGTGCGCCTTGCGGAACGCCGACGCGAATCGGCGATTGGCCGCGTTGTTGAGGTCGGCCGAATAGTTCAGGGCGGTGAAGATCCCCTCTGCCTCCTCCGGCTTGAGTTCGTTCAGCACCGTGCCCTCGGTCAGGAAACCCGGCGCGTAGATCGTTTTGCGGTAGCCGGAGCCGCGTAGCTGCTTGACGAACTCCACCGCCGCCGCACCGGCGTAGAAGCAGAAGATCGCATCCGGGTCCCGGTCCTGGAGCTGTTCGATCTTGGCCGAGAAGGCGCCCTTGCCGGGATTGGTGGAGAATTCGGTCCAGAGAACCGGACCGGCGATTCGCGGATCGGCCGCTCCGAACCCCCGTTGGAAGCCGGCCACCGCGTCCCGGCCGCTCTGCCCGTCCGGGGCGATAATGGCGACCTTCTGTCCGCGCGGAATCTTTCCGGCCACGTACGGCGCGATTGCCCGCCCGGGCTCGTCGTTGACGTACGACGTGCGCCAGATGTAGACGACGCTCTGCAGGGTGGACGGCGAGGCGTTCGAACCGACCAGCGGCACCTTCGCCTGTTCGACCGCGTCCCGGATGCCGAGCATCACCGACGAGTCCACCACGCCGGTCAGGGCGAGCACGTTCTGCTTGAGCAGCCCGTCCAGGGCGGCCTTGCCGGTCTGGGCGGTCTCGCCCTCGTCGGCCTGGACCAACTCCACCGGGTGCCCGCCGAGCCGCCCTTCGTTGAGGGCGAGGAAGAGCTGGAAACCCTTCACGATCTCGTCGCCGATGGGCTTGTAGCCGCCCGTCTGCGGAGCGAGGAGGCCGATCCGGACCGACCGGTCACTGACCGGTCCGCCGTCCGCCGCCACCGTCCCGGTGTCGGTACTACACGCGGCGGCGAGCCCGGTGCCGCCGAGTGCGGCAAAGAGTTTGAGCGCCTGCCTGCGGTCCATCTGCGACACAGATTGTTCCTCCCCGAACGTCAATGGGCGGCCCACAGCCCCTCCGCGTTTTACCGGGTTGGCGACGCTGCGTCAATGCCGCTCGATCATCTGTTCAAGGAATGAGATGCTAGGGATGCAGTGACGCCAGTGCCTCTGTCACGGTGGTCCACCGTGGCGATTCGGGATCGATGAGACCGAAATGCTCACAATCAGGTAACTCAATCAACTGACAATTCGCCCCGGCTGCCGCCGCGTACCGCCGGCTCATCCGCACCGGTACCTGTTGGTCGAGGGTTCCGTGCACGATTACTGTTCGTATGTAATTTGGCACTTGCGAAGGTGAATGTCCCGGTGGTGAATCCGGGTCCCCGGGCGATCCGAGCGCGGCGTACGGGTCACTGGCCGCGTACCGGTCCGGGAACTCGTCCGGACCACCGCCGAGCAGCGCCGCGACCGCCCCGTCGTCAAGATCAAGTCGGTACGCCTCGGCCAGGTCGGTCACCGGCGCGAGCGCGAGCACGCCACCCACCCGGCCCGGCAGATAGCGGGCGCAGTGCAGTGCGAGCTGCCCGCCCGCCGAGTGGCCCAGCAGGATCGGCGCGGCCGGAACCGGGTCCGGCGACGCCGCCCCGGTGTCCGGCCGGAGCAGCCCGGCGACGAGCGCCGGCAGCGCGGCAACCCCGGCGAGCGCGTCGTCCAGGGTGCCCGGCCAACCACCGCCCGCCTGCCCGGTACGCCGGTACTCCAGCTGCGCCACCGGATAACCCCGGGCGGCCAGATCGGCGGCGAGCGGCGAGGTGTGGAGGCGGTCGTACTCGGCCCGCCAGAAGCCTCCATGGATCACCACGACGAGTGGACGGGGTGGGCCGGCCACGGCGGCGGGCAGCCGTACGTCAGCGAGGTGTTCGCGGCCCGGGCCGTAGCGGACAGTGGCGTCGGGTGCGGGCGCGGCGCGGGTGAGCACGGCCCGGGGGTCGGGATACACCGCCAGACGGTATCTCGGGACCGGCCGGTGGCCGATCCGCGTGCTGCGTGAAAATGGGGGCATGACCGATGCCTCGCGCCCCGAGAACGAGAACGACGAGTCGCCCCGCCCGGAGACCGGCCGGCCCGGCACCGTGGTGGTGGTCGGACCCGACGGCCAGCCGGTCGGCACCGTGCCGATCGGTGGTGACAAGCAGGGCGAGGACCCGGGCAGCCTGATCGAGCAGCCGGCGAAGGTGATGCGGATCGGCAGCATGATCAAGCAGCTGCTGGAGGAGGTGAAGGCGGCGCCGCTGGACGAGGCGAGCCGGCACCGCCTGCGCGAGATCCACCAGCGGTCGATCGTCGAACTGGAGGATGGTCTCGCCCCCGAACTCCGGGAGGAGCTGGAGCGGCTCTCCCTGCCGTTCGAGGAAGGGGTGACTCCGAGCGAGGGCGAACTGCGCGTCGCGCAGGCCCAGCTCGTCGGCTGGCTCGAAGGGTTGTTCCACGGCATCCAGGCCGCGCTGGTGGCCCAGCAGATGGCGGCCCGGCTCCAGCTGGAGCAGATGCGCTCGGGTGGGCGTCAGGCGCTCCCGATCGGCCCCCAGGGTGCCGGCATGATGCCGGGCCTGCCCGGCCAGCCGGGGGAGAACCCGAATACGGGCCAGTACCTCTGATCCCGGCGGCAGCGTACGGTCGGAGGGTGGTGGGATCCGGTCGAGACCGAACCCCACCACCCTGCGGGTCAAGCCGGATGCGGCTCAGTACCTACCGGTGCAGGCGATGATGGTCTGCCGGCCGGCGGCGAGCGTCACGGGGCGGAGCACCACGTTCAGGCGGCCGACTCGGCCGCGCCGTACAACTCCTCCAGGTAGGCCGCCACCCCGTCCTGCTCGTTGCTGAGGGTCACCGCGTCGGCGACCTCCAGCACCGCCGGGTGCGCGTTCGCCACCGCCACCGCACGACCCGCCCAGGCGAGCATCGGCAGGTCGTTCGGCATGTCGCCGAAGGCGACCACCTGGTCTGCGCGCAACCCGTAGCGGGCGCAGAACCAGGCCAGCCCGGCCGCCTTGGTCACTCCGGCAGCGGAGATCTCCGCCAGCCCGGAGGAGGACGAGTGGGTGGCCTCGGCCAGCCCGGCCACCGCCCCGGCCACCACCTGGACAAAGACGTCCGGGTCCTGGGTGCCGGCTCGGGCGAGCAGCTTGACCGCCGGAAGCGAGAAGAGTTCCTCCGGTGACTCGATGCCCCGGACGTCGGGGTCGCCGGCTTCCCAGCGCAGTGGCCAGTCAGCCTCGTGCCGCATCTGCCGGCCGTCGGTGATCTCCACCGCGAGCCGTACGCCGGGCACCTCGGCCCGGAGCCGGCGGGCCACCTCGGCGAGCAACTCCGGGGCGAGCGGGTCGGCCCGCAGCACCACGTCGTCGACCGGGTCGTACACCACGGCTCCGTTGGCGCAGATCGCCGGAACGGTGCCGTGCAGCTGCTCGTACACCCGTTGCAGCCAACGGATCGGCCGCCCGGTGACCAGCACGACCTGGGCGCCGACCGCCGTGCAACGGGCGAGCGCGTCGGCGGTGCGGGCGCTCACCGTCCGGTCCTGTCGGACCAGGGTGCCATCGAGGTCGGTGGCGATGAGCCGGGGCAGTTGGTCCATCAACGGGACAGTAGCCGGTCCAGGTAGACGGCCACGCCGTCGTCGTCGTTGCGAAGGGTGATCTCGTCGGCGATCGACCGTACCGTCGGGTGGGCGTTGCTCACGGCCACCCGACCCCATCCCGCCCACTCGAACATCGGCAGGTCGTTCGGCATGTCGCCGAAGACCAGCACCTCCGCCGGGTCGACCCCGAGGGAGTCGGCGACCACGGCCAGCCCGGTCGCCTTGTCCACCCCCGGCGGGCAGATCTCGATGAAGCCCAGCCCGGCCTGGGTGACCGTGGCCTGCTCCGGCGGCACGATCCGGCGCGCCGCGTCCAGCAGCGCGTCCACGTCGTGATCCGGGGTACGGGCAAACGCCTTGATCACGTCGGTGGCACAGCAGTCGAGCCGGGTACGGGCCTCGAACCGCTCCGGGTACGGCCAGGTCGGGTCGAAGTCTCCCCAGAGCGGGGCGTCCTCGGCGTCCAACGCCTCGACCATGACGGTCAGCGGACCGACCCCGGCCTCCAACGCGGCCAGCAGCTTGGCCAGTTCCGTACCGGGCAGCCGCTCGTCGCGCAGCACCACCAGACCGGCCGGGTCGGTCTGGTCGACCACCCAACCACCGCCCGCCATCACCAGGAAATCCGCGGCCCGGATGTCGTTGCGGCTCAACTCCGCCAGCCGGGGGCCACGGCCGGTGGCGCCGACCACCGGGATGCCGGCGGCACGTACCCGGTCGAGCACCTCGTGGGTGAAGGCCGAGACCGTGTCGTCGCTGCGGACCAGGGTGCCGTCCAGATCGGTGGCGACCAGCTTGGGCAGACCGGGTCGGGGCATGGTTCCTCCTCCGCCCCGCCTCCTCCGTCGGCCCTTGCGAGCTGGTGGGATTCGTCCAGTCCGGGGCCGGTCCGCGAGGGCGGGGGAGCAACCGTATCTCACACCGTGCGACGTGCCCATGACTTCCCGGCGAATAGTCCGGGACCAGCGCGCGGGTACGCGACGACCGGCCCACCCTGGTGGTACGGGGTGGGCCGGTCGGCTGTCGTTCGGGTGTCGGCCTCTGCGGGCGAGAGGTCGAAGGGTTGGGCTCAGCTCGGTTCGAGCACGTCCCGGCCGCCGAGATAGGGCTGGAGCGCCTTGGGGATCCGTACCGAACCGTCCGGTTGCTGGTGGTTCTCCAGGATCGGCACCAACCACCGGGTCGTGGCGAGCGTGCCGTTGAGCGTCGCGACGAACTGTGGCTTGCCGTCTTCGTCCCGGTAGCGCACGTTCAGCCGCCGAGCCTGGAAGCTGGTGCAGTTCGACGTCGAGGTGACCTCCCGGTAACGCCCCTGCGACGGCACCCATGCCTCACAGTCGTACTTGCGGGCGGCGCTGGAGCCGAGGTCACCCGCTGCCACGTCGATCACCCGGTACGGGATCTCCACCTTGGCGAGCATCTCCTCTTCCCAGGCCAGCAGCCGCAGGTGCTCCTCGTGCGCCTGTTCCGGCCGGCAGTACGAGAACATCTCGACCTTGTCGAACTGGTGCACCCGCATGATCCCCCGGGTGTCCTTGCCGTACGACCCGGCCTCCCGGCGGAAGCAGGACGACCAGCCGGCGTAGCGCAGCGGTTCGTCCCCCAGCTTCAGGATCTCCTGCGAGTGGTACGCGGCCAGCGGCACCTCGCTGGTCCCGACCAGGAAGAGGTCGTCCGCCTCCAACCGGTACACCTCGCTGGCGTGCGCGCCGAGGAACCCGGTGCCCTCCATCGACTCCGGTTTGACCAGCGCGGGGGTGATGGCGGGGATGAAGCCGTACTCCACCGCCTGGGCGATGGCGAGCTGGAGCAGGCCGAGCTGGAGCAGGGCGCCCACCCCGGTCAGGTAGTAGAACCGGCTGCCGGAGACCTTCGCACCGCGCTCGACGTCAATCGCCCGCAGCGCCTCGCCGATCTCCAGGTGGTCCCTGGGGTTCTCGATCGTGGGGCGGGTGCCGACCTCGCGCAGCACGACGAAGTCGTCCTCGCCGCCGGGCGGCGCCCCCTCCTCGACCACGTTCGGGACCGCGAACTGCGCCCGGCGCAGCGCCGCCTCGGCGTCGCTGACGGCCGCCTCGGCCGTCTTCACCTCGACCGAGAGCTCCTTCGTACGCGCCAGCAGCGCGGTCCGCTCGTCACCGTTGGCCCGGGGCATCTGCTTGCCGAGCTGTTTCTGCTCGGCCCGCAGCGCCTCGAACCGCCCGACCGCGGCCCGTCGCTGCTCGTCGGCGCGGAGCAGGTCGTCGACGACCGAGTCGGACTCGCCACGGGCACGCTGGCTGGCACGGACGGTTTCCGGTTCGTCGCGAAGCAGACGCAGGTCAATCACGGGAAGTGAGCCTACCGGGAACGGTGCGGCGGCTTCACCGCGATATCGGCTGAGCGTGGGCGTCGGTGCGCATCGAGGGGTCAGCGGCCTTCGGGTGTTTCGGGTGTGGCGAACGGTGCGGTCGGGCCGACCGTCAGGTCCCGTGGCTGAGCTTCCAGTTCGTCGCCCGAACCACCGGCGCTCTGCTGCCGGCGCCAGGAGAAGACGCTCTCCTCGTTATCCGCCTCGGCCGGCTCCGGATCGTCGTTCGCCGAGGTGGCCGGTGTGCTCGGGGCCGGATCGGGTCGGTTCCGCCGGCCGGCCAGGATGAGCGCGAGCCCGAAGAAGCCGATGCCGACGTACGCGGCCGTCAGGCCCCGGCCGTAGCGGATGTTCAGCGCGGGGTCCGTCATGAACAGGCCGAGCCGGGCGATGTCGTCCAGCGTCAGCGTGGCGGCGACCAGTACGGCCAGCACCGCCCCGGCGAGCGCCAGTCCGAGTATCCGCACGTCGCGCCGTACGCGGGACGAGCCGAAGAGGACCAGCGCCAGGCAGCAGACGACGCCGAAGAGCCCGAACAGGTAGGCGACGCCGAAGCCGTCGAGCTGCGCCACCCCGGCTGGTGCGCGGCCGCTGGGGCCGCCGTCGGCGCCGAAGCCGGGCACCTCCACGATGGTCCACTCGCCGACCAGCGAGGCGAAGGCGGCCACTGCGCCGATTCCGCCGAGTACCGGCAGCAGCCGGGCGTCCCGGGCGAGGCGGGCGAGCAGCTCTCCCCGCCCGCGGGCGCGGGCCGGCTCGGCCTGGTCGCCCCACTCCACCACGGCGACGCCGTCCGACCGGACATCCTGCCGGGGGATCGGATGATCCTGGGACATGGCCGAGCCCTTTCCGGGTAGCGGTCCTCGCCGCATCATGACACAGCTTCCTGACCGCGCGACGATCCGTGACTCGCGGCACGCTGAACCGTCGGCCTCGGCCCTCTCCGTCGCATCGCCAGCCGCTTTGGACTAGCGTCGTGGGCATGCCTATCCGTAGTGCTTCCGCCCGCTGGCAGGGCAATCTGACCGAAGGTTCCGGCACGATCCGCACCGGCAACGGCGGACTCGAAGGGAACTACTCATTCAAGTCCCGTTTCCAGGAGGGTGAGGGGACCAACCCCGAGGAGCTGATCGGCGCGGCCCACGCCGGCTGCTTCTCGATGGCCTTCTCGAAGGGCCTCGCCGACGCCGGGTTCACCCCGACCTCTGTGGAGACCACGGCAAAGGTCCACCTGGACAAGACCGACGGTGGATTCTCCGTCACCCGGATCGACCTCGAAACCGTCGGGGACGTGCCGGGCATCGACGCCGCCGATTTCCAGAAGATCGCCGAGGGTGCGAAGGAGAACTGCCCGATCTCCCGGCTGCTCTCCCCGGGTGCCGAGATTTCCCTGGTCGCACGCCTCTCCGCCTGAGCGGAGGCGCTGACCCGCAGAACCACTGAGCGCGGTGTTCGTGGCACACCCGTGCCCGTCGACCATTGGCGGGCGCGGCTGCCGGGGCACCGCGCTCAACCGTTCCGGCGTACGGATCCGGCACAATGGTGGGCGTGCCGGTCGAGATGAACCGCGAACGTTTCGAGGAACTGGTCGGTGAGGCGCTCGACGAGGTCCCCGCCGAACTGCTCGGTCTGATGAGCAACGTGGTGATCCTGGTGGAGGACGACTCGCCCGCAGGCGAGCCGGAACTGCTCGGACTGTACGAGGGCCACGCGCTGACCAGCCGGGGCTGGGACTACTCCGGGGTTCTGCCGGACCGGATCTTCATCTACCGTCGCCCGATCCTGCGCATCTGTGACAGCGACGAGGACGTCGTCGACGAGATCGCGGTTACCGTGGTACACGAGATCGCCCACCACTTTGGCATCGACGATGAGCGGCTGCACGCGCTCGGCTGGGGCTGAGGCGCCCGTTCCACCGTCCGGTTGACGTACGCCGTCGATTCTGCCGCTGTCCGCGCTTGCGTTGGCTGCCTATCCTCGGGCCACAACCCCGACCAGGAGGAACGCCAATGCGCAGCGCGCTGTTCTCCGCGGAGAACCTGGAGAAGGAGTCCGCTCAGCCCGGCCTGCGGCTGCAGAACTCCAAGATGCTGAAGATCGAGCTGAACGGCGAGGCGATGGCCCGCGTCGGTTCGATGGTCGCCTACCAGGGCCAGGTGCAGTTCCAGGCCCTCGGCTCCGGGGGCCTCGGCAAGTTCCTCAAGCAGAAGCTCACCGGCGAGGGTGTGCCACTGATGAAGGTCGTCGGCCACGGCGACGTCTTCCTCGCCGACTACGCCAGTGACGTGCACCTGATCGACCTGGACCACGGCGACGCCTTGTCGATCAACGGTTCCAGCGTGCTGGCCTTCGACTCGACCCTGCAGTACGACATCAAGATGGTCGGCGGAGCCGGTATGGCCTCCTCCTCCGGCCTGTTCAACTGTGTGTTCACCGGTCAGGGCCGGATCGCGATCACCACCAAGGGCACCCCGGTCGTGCTCAACGTGGACCAGCCGACGTACGTCGACCCGCAGGCGGCGGTCTGCTGGTCGGCGAGCCTGCAGACCGGCTACCACCGGGCCGAACAGCTCGGCCTCGGCACGCTGCTCGGACGCCGGACCGGCGAGGCTTTCACGATGAGCTTCGCCGGGCAGGGTTTTGTGGTGGTGCAACCCTCCGAGGAGCCGCCGATTCAGGGCAGCGGCCAGCAGGAGCAGCAGGGCGGCCTGCTCGGTGGTCTGCTCAGCTGAGCGGCACCGCTTCGGCGGTCGGGGCCGGTCGGGTGACCGGTCCCGCCGCCGAGACGACGGCTCCGGCCCGACCGGGCGGTCAGCTCAGCTCGCCGGCCCGGAGCCGGGCGAGCCAGGCGGTCGCGTCGGCGTAGTCGGCGTCGGAGAGGCCGGGCGGCGCCGGCACCGGCCGCTCGTGCGGAGCCACCCCCCAACGGTGTCGGGGATAGGAGCCGAGGAACCGTACGTCGGCGCAGATCCGGCGGAGCCCGCGTAGCGCTTCCCCGACCCGGTCGTCGGCGACGTGGCCGGTGCAGTCGAGGAAGAAGACGTACCGGCCGAGCGCCTCGCCGGTCGGGCGGGACTCGATCCGGGTCAGGTTCACCCCGCGTACGGCCAGTTCCATCAGCACGGCGAGCAGCGCGCCGACCCGGTCGTGGGCGATGAAGACCGCCAGCGAGGTCACGTCGTCACCGGTCGGTGGCGGCGGTGAGCTGGGCCGGGTGACGAGCACGAACCGGGTGACCGCGTCGCCGTGGTCGGCGATCTTCTCGGCCAGTACGGCGAGTCGCTGCCGGGTCACCCCGATCGGCGCGCAGATGGCGGCATCCTGCTCCCCGGCGGCGGCTGCCGCGGCGGCCGCGCCGTTGGAGAGCACGTCGACCACGGTGGCGTTCGGCAGCTGTTCCCGTAGCCACCCTCGGCACTGGGTGGAGGCCTGCGGGTGGGCCGCGACCGTCCGGATCTCGGTCAAAGACCGACCTGGGCGGGCGGCGAGGACGAACTCGACCGGCAGCACCACTTCGCGGGCGATCATCAGGGGTGCGCCGTCGACGATCTCGTCGAAGGTGACCCCGACCGCGCCACCGATCGAGTTCTCCAGCGGCACCAGAGCCGCGTCGGCGTCGTCGTGTCGGACCGCGTCAAGCGCCTCCGGCACGCTGCGGGCCGGCGTACGGCTGCCCCGCTCGGCGGCGGGAATGGTACGCAGCGCCTGCTCGGCGAAGGTGCCTTCGGGACCGAGGTAGACGAATCGGGTCGGCGGTATGCCGGGCATGAGCTCCAGCCTACGCACCGGGTACGGGCGGCGGCGTGGTGTACCCGCCGGGCAGTGCCGGCGGAGCCTCACAGGCGGCGGTACGGATGCCGGCGGGCGCTTCCGTACGCACCGGGATGCTGCAAACGTCGGTGCCCGCGGTGACCAGCGTCAGTGACGTGGCCGACCCCTTGGAGACCACCTGGAGTGGTTCCCGGTTAGCGACCTGGACCACCGTGTACTGCCAGGTCCCGGCGCAGAGCGGGCCGGGCGCCGGTACGGTCGCCTGGATGCCGCCCGGGATCAGGCTGGATGAGCGGCGCAGCAGGGCGACCACCTGGTCGCCGCTCGGCCGGCCCTGGCAGGCGACGGCGGTCGCCTCGCCGAACCCGGGGGTGCGGGTCGGTTCGAGGGTCCGGCTCGGGACGACCGGTGTGGCCGGAACGCTCGGGGTGGGAGTTGCCGCGGACGGCGACGGGAGGCGGCTGCCGGGCGGCTGCCGCAACTCCGGCGGCGTGCCGCAGCCGGCCAGCACGAGGGAACCGAGGAGCAGGCCACCGGCGACGAGCCGGCGGGCCACTGCGGTGTGTGGGAGTGGTGCGCGAAGCACGGGCCGATTCCTTGAGCCGAGGCGGAGTGGCCGATCAGTTGACCGAGCCCATGGTAGGCCCGCCGCCCGCAGCCGGGAAGATGCTCAAGCGGAGACGCGGTGCCCGGCATGGGTGAGCGTGGCCAGCGCCTCGGCGAGGCGGACCGCCGGCACCATCAGGTAGTCGGTGTCGTAGGTGGAGAACGCGAAGATGTTCACCCTGGCGTCCGCGAGCGGTACGACCAGCGAGGCGAGGATCCCGGTCAGTGCCAGGTCGAGGGGGCCGGCGACCCGCAGACAGCGCCACGGTGTCTCGACGGTCGCCCCGTCCGGCGCCCGATCGGCCCGGCAGATGATCGACACCTCGTCCGAGGTCCAGGTCACCGACATGAGGCCGGAATCCGCCGAACCGCTCAGCAGGCCGGCGGGGATCGACGAGCCGGCTGGCAGCCGACACACCGCGTATTCCTCCGGGAGCAGAGCGATATCCAACATGAGGGCACCTTACGGTGAGCTGGGGTTTGGTCCCAACTCCTTGGTATGCGGCGAACGCCACAGCGGGTGCCGGGTGGTCACACCCTGGCGAGGAAGGTGAGGGAGCCGGCGACCGCGCCGCCGACCAGGAGCGGGGTGGCGATCGCGTCGACGGTCGTGTCGGCGGCCGGGGTGGCGCCGGTCTGCACCCGGAGCAGGCCGCGGGCGAGTCGCCCGGAGCTGAGGGCGAGCAGTGGCGGGATCTTGTCGGCTTCCTGCTCGGTCAGTTCGCCCCGCGCCGCGGTGAAGTCCAGCAGGCGCAGTTCGCCGCCGAGCAACGGTTGGCCGATCACCTCCGTCGGCGGTTTCAGGCCGAGCAGCGTGCAGCAGGAGACGGAGATCGCACCGATGGTGGCGCGCAGGTCGATGAGGAGGCACGGCTCGGCGGCCCGGGAGACGGTGGCGGACCAGTGGGCGAAGCTGTCGGACTCGTAACCCGATGAGGTGCCGTCGCCCTGGGGCACGAACGCCTCTGTGAGTGAGAGTTCGACGTGGGCCACCGCGCCTCCTATGCACTCCACCAACCGCACCCACGCTAGCCGACCGACGATTCGCCGGTGTTCACCCCCGGTGGGGACGTCGCGACGGCGAGCCACGACACCGCGCCGGTCCCGAGCAGGGCGGAGCGGTGCCGCGTCGGGGACAAAGCGGACGCCCGCCCCGATAGGTGACGCTGGCTGGTGACGTTACCGGTGGCTGGCCCGCTTGTCAGCGGCCGTTCGGCCGTCCTCGTACCAGCGGTAGTCGGCTGCGGACCGATACGGGCCGTTCAACCAGGTGGAAGGCGCCTGTGCGACCTGCGAGAGTTTTTCGGCGGTGGCGGCGCTGATGCGGGTGCCGCCGGCGACCAGAAGCCGGTCCAACTCGCGGTGGGTCGCGACCAGACACTCCTTCGGCAGCCCGTAGACGCTGATCACGCCGGACCCGACGAAGGTGAGCACCGGCGTGACCGGAATGCTCAGCCCGACCGCGGTGGAGAGCGCCTTGCTGGCTCGTTTGGCGTCCCGGCGCGCCTCGGCGACGTACGTCGGGCGCTTGCCGTTGATCTGCACCACGTCCCCGGCGATCATCACGCGGGCCCGACCGTGATCGGCGATGGTGACCGCGAAGAGTCCACTGGGTCCGATCGCGAGGAAGCTGGCCCGGTCGTCCCGGGCGGCGCGGTCCAGGTCGAGCGGGTGGGCGGACGAGAGGTCGGCACGGGGGAAGTCGATCACGTGCCAGGAGGGGCCGAGGTGGTCGAGCTGGTTGAGTGCGCGGGCACCCGCTGCCTCGACCCGGCGAGCCTCGCGTTCGGCCCGGCGGCGACGAGCCCAGTCCAATGGGGTGGGTCGGACGGTCTCGAGAGTGGCGGACGGTCCGGTCGGTGGCGGTGCGGGTAGGGCTCGGGCGGTGGGTACCGCGCGACGCGCAGGAAACACAGTCATCGTGACCTCCGGCAAAAGGTCCCTCGGGTTATGTCTTCACTACCGTACGTGGCCACACGGGTGGTTCTGCAAGACGAACCGCTGAGTGAGTATGGATGAATGCCACATTCACCCCCAGCCCGTTTTCCCGGATGGTGACAAGTCCTGCCCTACGCTTCGATGGTGACACACTTCGTCGACAGCGAGGTAGGCCAACTTCGTACCGTGCTGCTGCACCGCCCGGGCGGCGAACTCGCCCGGCTCACACCACGGAACAACGGCTCCCTGCTCTTCGACGCCATCCCGTGGGTCGGGCGGGCACAGGAGGAACACGACGCCTTCGCGGCCGCCCTCGCCGCACGCGGCGTCGAAGTTCTCTACCTGGGGAATCTGCTGGCCGAGACCCTCGCCCTGCCCGAGGCCCGAGCCGAACTGACCGAACAGGTGCTGGCCGACCCCCGGCTCGGCGAGACCCTCCGGCGACGGGTCGCGGACCACCTGACGTACCTCGACCCGGCCGCGCTCGCCGGCGTACTCATCGCCGGGCTCGCACACGAGGAACTCCGTACGAGTTGGGACCGCCCCGGCGGCTTGGTCTACACGTTGCTCGGCCGACACGAGTTCGTCATCGACCCGTTGCCGAACCTTCTCTTCACCCGGGATTCATCCACCTGGATCAAAGACCATGCCGCAGTGACGAGTCTCACCATGCCGGCCCGGCAACGGGAGACCTCGTTGACCGACGCGATCTACCGGCACCACCCCCGGTTCGGCGGCACCCCGTTTGTCTACCAACCGGGTCTGGAGCGGATCGAGGGCGGCGACGTGCTGCTGCTCGCCCCTGGCGTGATCGCCGTCGGGGTCGGCGAACGGACCACCCCGGCCGGCGCCGAACGGCTCGCCCGCCGGGTCTTCGGGGCCGGGCTGGCCCACACGATCCTGGTGGTCCCGATCGCGCAGGAACGCGCCACCATGCACCTGGACACGATCTGCACCATGGTCGACGTCGACCTGGTGCTGATGTACGCCAACGTCGCCGACACCCTCACGGCGTACACCGTGATCGCCGGCCCCGACGGCGAGCCGCAGGTCGACGGGCCGGCGCCGTTCCTGCGGGCCGCAGCCGACGCGATGGACCTGGAGACACTGCGGGTCATCGACACCGGCCTCGACCCGGTCACCGCCGAACGCGAGCAGTGGGACGACGGCAACAACACCCTGGCGCTGGCGCCCCGGCTCTGCGTCGCCTACGAGCGCAACGTCGAGACGAACGCGCAGTTGGAACGGGCCGGCATCGAGGTGATCCGGATCGCCGGCTCCGAACTCGGCTCGGGTCGCGGCGGACCGAGGTGCATGTCCTGCCCGCTGGTACGCGACCCGCTGCTGAGGGAGCCGCTGTTGAACGAGCCGCTGTTGAACGACCCGCTGGTACGCGACCCGCTGCCGGGACGGCTCAGCGCAGGGTGAGCTGCCGGCCCACGAGCCCCTGGCGGGCGCGGCGGGCGGCACCGTCCAGCGGCGTCGGGTCGGCGAGTACGGCGGCGTACCGCTTGGCGAAGTCGGCCAGCGGGGCCTCCCACTCGTCCGCCTCGGGGGCGCGGGGCAGGTCCCAGACCGGGACGAGCCGGCCGTGTGCCCGGAACATCCCGGCGAACCGGGTGCCGTCGCCGAGCGTCAGCTCACCGGCGGCGCTCAGCCGGGAGAGGGCGTCCAGGGCGGCGTCCTCGTCGTCCGGCAGGACCCAACGTACGTGGCTCTTCTCCGGCACCCGGCACCAGTACGCGGCCGGAGCCGCCGCCAGCCGTACGGTCGGGTAGATCGAGGCGTTGGCCCGTTCCAGCGACGCCTGCACGGTCGGATCGTCCGCGGCGTCGGCGTCGAGCCAGAAGTCGAAACCCTCGTGCATGCTGATGTCGAGCCGGTCGGTCGCCAGCAGGTCCTGCAGGCGGGGGCCGACGCCGGGCAGCGGCGGCACCGTGACCTGCTGACCGGGCTCGCTCTCCAGCGCCGCCAGCAGCGCGACCGCCAGGTCCCGGGAGACGTCGCCGGACTGGTCGTGGCGCTGCAGGCCGATGAAGACCCGCCCGTCCGGCTTGGTCATCGCCGGCCAGGCCATGGGGAGCACGGTGGCGAGCGTGACCGGGCGATCACCGTACTGCTCGACCAGCTCGGGGGTGAGCCGCAGCGGCGAGGAGGCGGCCGGTACGAGTTCGCGCAGCGCGATCCACTCGGCCTCGTCGGCGAGTCCCTCGAAGGGCCGGGGGACGAAGACGTCGCGGACCTTCTGCCGCTTCTCCTTCGCTGGCCGCTGGCCTTCGGCCGCGGCGTTGTTCGAACTGGCTTCGGCCACGGTCCGGGTCTGCTTTCGACGCTTGCTCACGGCGAGACAGCCTAGATGATTGCGTGCCGGTACTCGGGCCGCCCGGCGGATCACCTCAGTGCAGTGCCACCAGGCGATGGTCGGCCGGTACGGCGAGTTCGGCCCAGACGCTCTGGCCGAGTCCGTCCCGTTCGACCCCCCACTCGGTCGCGAGCGCGGTCACGATGTGCAGGCCGCGGCCGTCGACCGCCTCCAGCCCGAGCGGACGGATCCGGGGCGGGGTGGCCGCACCGCCGTCGGTGACCCGGATGCCGACCACGTCGGAACCGGGTCCGTTGCGCAGCCGCCAGGCCACCCGGATCACCCCGCCGGGCAGCGGGTCGGCGTGCCGGACCGCGTTCCCGACCAGTTCGGCGAGGACCGCCACCACGTCGGCGAGGAGCTCGGCCGGGATGACCCCGGCGAGCTCCGTGGCCAGCCGAAGGCGGGCCGTCCGTGCGCCGCTCGCCTCGTGCGGGACCACCACGCACCACGAGCGTTCAGCGATCCCCGTTGCCACGGACGTGCCTCCTCGGACACCGCCGGAATCCATCGGTGCAGCTCACCCTCGGGGCAGCCGCACCTCTGCGACCGTACCGCCCCCGGCCCGGGGGCGCAGGGAAACCCATCCATTCTGTCGTTCGACGATCCGGCGAACCAGATAGAGCCCGAGTCCAGCGCCCGGATAGCGCCGCCGGTCCCCCGACTCGCCCTGCCAGAACCGCTCGAATGCACGTTCGACGTGCTCCGGCCGGATGCCGACGCCGCGGTCACTGACCCGGAACGCCACCGTGCGCCGGTCCGCCTCCGCGCGCAGCTCCACCGGGGAGTCGGGGGGCGAGTACTTGTCGGAGTTCGTCGCCAGTTCGGTCAGCACGGTGGCGAGGCTGGCCCGGTCGCCGACCGCCTTGGGTAGGTCCGCCGGCAGGGCGAGGACCAGCCGGCGACGCAGGTGCGAGGGGAGGTCGGCCACTGCGGCGCGCAGCGCCTCGACCAGGTCGAAGGGTACGGGGGGCGCGCCGCCGACCGGTCCGGCGTCGTTGGCGGCGGAGAGCAGCCGGTCGACCAGGCGGGCGAGTTCCCCGGCCCGCTGTCCGATCACCCGGGCCGCCTGGCGCCGGTCGGGTTCGGCGAGCGAGTCCCAGTGGTCGGTGAGCGTGTCGGCGTACCCCTTGATCACAGTGACCGGGGTACGGAGTTCGTGGCTGGTGACCGCGACGAAGAGGTCGGTGTCGTGGTCGGCGCGGAACTGGTCGGTGACGTCGCGGAAGGTGACCACGCGGGAGGTGACCGCACCGGGCAGCTCACCCGACGTGATCTTGATCCAGCGACCGTCCGGGAGCCGGTGGTCGAGAACCTGTCCCGGGGGTGGCAACGGGAAGGGCAGTGGCTGGTTGAGTACCTGGTCCGCGCCGCGCCCGACGATCTGTGCGGCGGCCGGGTTCCAGAGCCGGACCAGACCGTCCCGGTCGGCGATGGCCAGGCCGTCGGCGAGCGCGGCGACCACCGGCCCGTCCCCGTGGATCGGCAGGCCGGCCTGATCGCCGTAGACGTGCGCGATGCAGGTGGCGAGGTAGGTGAGTACGGCGCGGTGCTCCGCCGAGCAGTCGTCGTCGCCGTCCGGGTAGAACGCGTGCAGGCTGCCGATCATCACGCCGCCGATTTCGGCCCGGGCGACCCCCATCCGGCGCAGGTCCGACCCGTCGGGGTGCCGGCCGAGCTCCCAGGAAAGCGCCTCGACCCGCATGTCCTGGACCCGGGCTCCGGTGCGCAGGCGTTCGGTCGCCGGGTCGTCGAGCGGCACCGGACGGCCGATCGCCCATTCGGCGCCCCCGGAGGCGGCGATGATCCGTCCCTGGGTGGGGCCGTACTCCACAAAGGCCATGCCGGCCGCACCGAGTACACGTTGGGCGACCCGGAGCAGATGGCTGAGGACCGGTAGGGCGGCGTCGCCCGAGTTGATCATCTCGATGATCACGGTCTGGCCGGTGATGAGGGCGGAGTAATCGGGGCGGTCCGGCATGCCCCGAGTCTGCCTCGTCCGGTCAGTTTTGGGCAGTACCGGGTCAGGTGGCGACCACCGGCCCAGCCGGTGACCGGCAACGGGGCCGTCAGCCCCCGCTCAGCGTCCCAGCCGGTCGAGGATCAGTGCCGGACGGTCGGTGATGATGCCGTCGACCCCGCAGTCGAGGACCAGGTCGAGGTCGGCGGGGTCGTTGACGGTCCAGACGTAGACCTGGTTCCCGGCCGCCCGCAGCGCCGGCACCAATCGGGGGCGGGCCCGGACCAGACCGATGCCGGGGCCCGCGATCCGGGTGCCGAACGGTAGCCGACCCAGCCGCAGCCGGGGCGGCAGCACCTCGAGCAGCAGCACGGTGGGCAGGCCCGGGGCCAGGTCGCGGATCCGACGTACGGCCAGCGGGGAGAAGGACATGACGGTGACCTGCACCGCCCCGTCCAGGGCACCGTCGACCAGCCCATGCTGGCGGAGCAGCTCGACCAGTCGGCGCTCCACGTCCGCCCCGTACCGGGTGGGGTGCTTGGTCTCGATCAGCAGCCGGACGGGTCGGCCGGCCGCCCGGACCGCGCGCAGCAGCCCGTCGAGGGTGAGCAACCGGGTACGGGACGGGTCGACCGGTACGTCGGTCGGCGCGTCCTCGCCGGCCAGACTGTCGTGCCAGGAGCCGAAGTCGAGTTGGTCGAGCTCGGCGAGGGTGCGGGCGCTCACCCGACCCCGGCCGTTGCTGGTCCGGTCCAGCCGTCGGTCGTGTACGCAGACCAGGTGCCCGTCGCGGGTCAGCCGGACGTCGCACTCCAGCCCGTCGGCGCCCTCGTCGAGCGCGCGCAGGTACGCGGCCAGGGTGTGTTCCGGCAGCGCGGCTGAGGAGCCACGGTGCGCGAACACCAGGGGCCCGGTCATCCTCAGATCACTCGGGCCGGCTGTCCGTTCTCGCTCTCCAACGGTCGGCCGGCCGCCGCCCACTCCTGCATGCCACCGTCGAGGTTGCGTACGTTGTCCCAGCCGTTGCCGAGCAGGTACGAGACCACCTGGCCGGAGCGACCACCGGAGCGGCAGACGACAACCACGTCCTGGTCGGTGGGGAGCTCGGCGAGGCGGGCCGGCACCTCCATCATCGGCAGGTGGTGGGCGCCGGGCGCGTGGCCGGCCGCCCACTCGTCGGGCTCGCGGACGTCGAGCAGGTACGCGTCGGCGTCGACCTCGGTCACGGAAACCACGGGAACTCCTGGTCGGTTCACGGCAACCAGCCTAGAGCCCCTCCGGTGGCGCGGCTCAGCTGGGCGTGCGCGTCTTTATAGGTGGTTCACCCATTTTGGGTTTGCTTGTGCCCACCCGTCCAGATCGGGGCCGCGCAGCGACTGGAACAGCCCGGCGGCGCCCTCGTCCAGTACGACGTACGACGTGTCGCCGATCATCTCGGAGCGGGAGGGGACCTGGATCCCCTTCATCGCCTCCGGGCGCAGTCCGCGCAGGCCGAAGACCATGTCCTGGGTCGGCGTCCCGTTGGTGTCGACGGTCAGCGAGGCGCCGACCGCGCGGATCACCTCGTCGAGCTTGCGCGGATTCGTCCGCAGGTCGCTCGCGCTGGCCTTGTCCATGATTGCCCGGAGCAGTTGCTGCTGGTGTCGTTGCCGGTCGAAATCACCGCCCGGCAGGTCGTACCGCTGCCGGGCGTAGTCCAGCGCGCGGGCCCCGTCCATCTCCTGGCAGCCGGGGTTGAACTGCGTGTTGGTGTGGATCGACCGGACCGGGGTGTCGACGCACATTCGTACCCCGCCGAGCAGGTCGATCACCTTGCGGAAACCGGAGAAGTCGATCAGCGCGGCGCCGTCGAACCGGAGCCCGGTGACCTGGGTCAGCGTGGCGGAGAGCAGGCGTGCGCCGGGTTGTCCGCCGCCGCCGAAGTGGAACGCTGAATTGATCTTGTCGGAACCGCCGCTGTACGCGTTCCCCGGTGCGGGTGGGATCTCCACCAGCAGATCCCGGGGTACGGAGATGAGGTACGCCCGGTCCCGTCCGGCGGGTATGTGTGCGATCAGGATGGTGTCGGCGCGTTGGTCCGACTGTTCGGCGGCGTTGCGGCGGTCCGAGCCGACCAGCAGGTAGTTGAGTGGACTGCTGGCTGACGAGCGGTCCCGTCGGGCGGCCGGGTCGAGCAGCAGCTCCTTGGCCAGGCTCTGGTCGTACCGCTGGGTCACGCCCTGTAGCCCGAGACCAGCGACGAGTGCGATCAGCACCAGTCCGAACCCGACCCCGAGCAGGGCCTTTGGCCAGCGGGGGATACGACGTACGGGTTTGGTGCGGCGAGGGCGCCGCTCGTCCGATGGTGACGAGTCGGCTTTCTGTACCGAGTGCCCCGGCTTACCCGGGGTAACCCGTTTCCTCTTGAACGTGGCTACCTCCCGGACCCCTGCCGCGTGAGGATGTCTCACGTGCGACCTGAGTCCGGCCTACCCGTCCAGCGGAATTTGTAGCCTCGCCGGGCCTACTTCCTGGGCATGGCTACTTCTTGTTGGAGATCACGTTCGGGTTGGCCGCGACGAACTCGGCCAGCCGGTCCTCCTTGACCGCCTTGAACATCTCCAGGCTGATCGGCTTGAGTTGCTCCCGCTCCTCTTCACCCTGGGTGGTCGAGTTGAAGGAGCCGTCGTTCGTGCGGAGCATGACCATGTCGTTGGCGGCGACGCCGCGCAACGTGAAGACGAAGTCCGGGACGTTCGCCGAACCGGTGTCCAGCACGAGCGTCTCGCCGGCGGCCTTCATCAGGCTGTTGAGCTTGAGCGGGTTGGTCGCCGCGCCGTCCTCCATCGCCTTCTTGGCCATGGCCTTGATCAGCTGTTGCTGGTGCTGCTGCCGGTCGTAGTCGCCGTTCTTCAGGCCGTAGCGCTGGCGGGAGTAGTCCAGCGCCTCCCAGCCCTCCATGTCCCGGCAGCCCACCTTGTGCACCACCGGCTTCATCGGCTTGCCGGTCTTCTTGGCGTCCGCGTTCCACATCGGCTTACCGTCGACCAGCTTCATGTGGTACGACTCGACCTCCTGGTCGACGCAGAGGTGCACCGAACCGAGCGCGTCGATGACCTTGCGGAAACCGCCGAAATCGATGATCGCGGCACCGTCGAAGCTGATGCCGGTCAGGTTCTTGATGGTGGCCGCCATCTGTTGCGCGCCGCCCGCCCAGCTTCCCCCGTTCCGGGCGCCGATCTCGAACGCGCTGTTGATCTTTGCCGCGCCGCCCGACCAGTTGGCTCGCTTCAAGGGCGGCACCTGCACCTCGGTGTCCCGGGGAATCGAGACCAGGTACGCCTGGTCGTGACTGGCCGGGATGTGCAGCACGATGATGGTGTCCGCGCGGACGTCCTCCGGGTCCCACGATCCGCGAACGTCGACGCCGAGCAGGAGCATGTCGATCGGACCCTTGAGGTCCTTGCCGCCCTCGGCCTCCGTCTTGCCGGCCCCGCCGAGCAGGTTGTCCTGTTCGATGCTGCTGGTGGCCTGATTGATCACGGCCTTGCTGCCGACGATCGCGACACCGCTGCTCACCATCAGCACGGCGCCCATGATCAGGGTGAGCCGGGCCCAGAGTGGATCCTTGCGGCGGGGAGCCCGCCTGCCGGTCTTGATGGTCCTGCCGCTGCCACCGTTGGGACCGAGAATGCTCTCGACACGGATCGGCTTCTCGGTCGGGTCCGACGACGTCGGACGTCGGCGGGTCTGAACCGGCATGCTCGCTCCAGGGCGCGGATCGAAGGGGGCGAGCCCACTGTACGGAAACAAATGAGATCTGGCGAGCTTCCTCACGTTTCCACCATGTGTCGTGTCTCCGCCGATCGTCCGGTGTGGGCGATCGGCGGAGACGGCGACAAGCGTGATCTCTCGACGTCACTCAAAGGAGTGAGAGAGAGCACCGCCATGGACGGTGACCAATCTAGTTACCGTCCGGGTTGGTCAAATCACTCTCAGATCAGCAGTTCGCGTTGCTCGAAATGCGGATGCCGTCCACGTACCGCAGTGGTTCGTCATTCTCGAACGAGCGGCTGGAGTTGTTCTCCACGCAGTAGGTCCGGCCGTCGGTCATGTGGAAGTGGGCGACGTCGTCGTTGCGGGTGTTCACCACGTAGTCCGCGCCGTACGCTCCGTCGAGCCACTGCCACCCGTCGGTGACCGACTGGAAACGCCCGATGATCGGGTTGTTCGGCGCGTTCTCTTCGGCCCGCGCGTAGAAGCACACGTACGGGTACGGGCATGTCGGGAAAGCCAGGGCCGGCTGCGCCACGGTGAGGGATCCGGCGATTCCGAAAAGAGCCGCCCCGAGTGCTGCTACAACTCTTCTGTGAGCCACGGTTCTCTCCTCTGATGTCGCGAACGAACCCCCTGGTCATGGGCGCGGCGAGGCCCGCCAGCACAATTTTGTGGGGGCGCGGAAATTCGTTCGTCCGGTAGCGTTGATCCGCGAGACATTGAGGCTAATGGATGTTGATCACGCTGTCAATATCATCGACCGGTGATCCTCGGGTGTCGGCCGTGGGTCAGTTTGCCGCCGGGCTGGCCGGCTTACCGGAGGCGGAGGCCGCCCACTCGGCCATCTTGTCGGCCGCCATCGCCTGGTACATCGCCAGCGCCTTCTCCCGGTCGGAGACCACCACCGACTCCCCGTCGATCATGTCACTGCCCAGGTTCGGACTGGTGACGAAGCGCAGGTTCTCGCCGCGCAGATTGCGGAACTCCACCGCCATGTCCACCAGGGAGAAACCCTGGTCAACGGTGACGGCGGCGGTGACCGACTTCAGGAACGAGTTCAGTTTCGCCGGGTTGCTCAAGGTGCCGGAGCTGACCGCCTTGTCCAGCAACGCCCGCAGGAACTCCTGCTGGTGACGCATCCGCGCGAAGTCCCCGTCCGGGAACTGCTTGCGCTGCCGGATCCAGTCGAGCGCCTCCGCGCCGTTCATGTGGTTGACGCCCTTGTCGAACTTTCGGTAAGGCTTGTGGATGGAGGTGATGCTGCGTTCGACGGTCAGGTCCACCCCGTCCAACGCGTCGGTGACCTCCTTGAAACCACCGAAGTCGATTGCCATCACGTGATTGATGCGTACGTCGGTGATGCACTCGACGGTCCGTACGGCCAGCGGCAGGCCGCCGAACGCGAACGCTCCGTTGATCTTCCCGCGTCCGCCGCTCCCGCACTCCGCCCCGGCCCCGTCCGGAATCGGCACGTAGAGGTCACGGGGAATCGAGACCAGGTACGCCTCCTGGTGGTTCGCCGGGATGTGCATCACGATGATCGTGTCGGCCCGCCACTGGCTCGACTGGTCGACCGGCGCGTCCGGATCGCGTGAGTCGCTCCCCACCAGCAGGATGTTGAGCGCTCCGTTGAGCGACTTCGGTCGGTCGCCGGCCAGTTCCGAGAACGGGTCGGTCCGCGCCAGATCGTTGTCCAGTCCGCGTACGTACAGCCAGGTCCCGCCAGCGGCGAGCAGGGCGAGGACGAGCACTCCGACACAGGCCACCAGTGCGATCCGTCCCCACCGGGGTTGCGGACCCCGACGGAGCGGACCGCCCGGACCCACCGGTCCGCCGGGGCCGCCGGGTCCACCCGGGCCCCTGCCGTAGGTGCGCCCCGACGGCTCGCCACCGCGTGGGCGGGGACGCGCGGTGCCGCGTACCGACCGGGAGTCGGTGGAGTCGGAGCCGGAGGCGACGGCACGTCCGGAGGTGCCGCCCGACGATCTGGGGTAGACGTTGGCGGACGAGGGACCGTTCGACGCGCTGGCTGACATGTGCCTCAGGGTACGGAGCGATGCCAAGGGACGCTCGGTAGCAACCGCCGAAACGGTGTGTTTCGTCCTGAATGGGGCAGTCAGCCCAGGCGCTGGCTGAAGTGCTCGATCGTCCGGCGGAGCCCTTCCTCCGGACCCACGCTCGGGGTGTAGCCCAGGCGCTCGCGGGCCAGGGTGAGGTCCGGCCGGCGCATCTCCGGGTCGTCGGCGGTCCGGTCGACGTAGGTGACCGACGAGCGGCTGCCGGTCAGGGCCACGATCAACTCGGCCAGTTCGCGCATGGAGACCTCGTGCTCGGTGCCGCAGTTGATCGGCCCGGTCTCGGTCGAGTCCAGCAGCAGCAGGATGCCGCGCACCAGGTCGTCGACGTAGCAGATCGAGCGGGTCTGCGACCCCGTGCCGTGCACGGTGATCGGCTCTCCGCGCAGCGCCTGGGTGATGAAGGTGGGGATGGCCCGCCCGTCGTCCGGCCGCATCCGTGGCCCGTACGTGTTGAAGATCCGGACGATGGCCGTGTCGAGCCCGTGGAACCGGTGGTACGCCATGGTCGCGGCCTCGGCGAAGCGCTTGGCCTCGTCGTAGACGCTGCGGATGCCGACCGGGTTCACGTTGCCCCAGTAGGTCTCCGTCTGCGGGTGTTCCTTCGGGTCGCCGTACGCCTCGGAGGTGGAGGCCATGAGGAACCGGGCCCCGTCCGCCACCGCCCGGTCGAGCAGGTGCAGGGTCGCGATGGAACCGACCCGGAGGATCTCGATCGGCAGCGTGGCGAAGTCGGTGGGGCTCGCCGGGGAGGCGAGGTGCATGATCGCGTCGAATCGGGCGGCGACCGCCGGCTGGTGCTCGGGCAGCCCCTCGGAGACGTCTGCCTCGACGAGGGTGAAGCGCGGGTGGTCGATCAGATGGGCGAGATTCTCCTTCGACCCGGTGACGAAGTTGTCCACCACCACCACCGTGCAGCCGCGCGCGATCAGGGCGTCGACCAGGTGGGATGGAACGAAGCCGGCGCCTCCGGTGACGAGGATGCGGTGACCTGGTCCGAATCGCTGGGCTACCACCATGTCGTCAGCCTACCCAGAACGCGTATGACCTAAGGGTGATGGGTAGGCGGCGGGGGTCGTACCGGACACCCGATCTCGCCTGGTTGTTGACTGACTGCGTACGGTGACTGATCAGGCCTTCCGTGACGATCGGGCCGGGCGACCGGTGCGGTCGCCCGGCCCGACGGTTGGGTCGTGTGCGTGTGGTGCCGGGATCAGGTCAGTGCGCGCCGTGTCCGGTCAGGGCACGTACCTCAAGCTCCGCGTACTTCTCCTCGTCGTTCTCCTTGGAGACGATCGTGCCGATCCAGCCGGCGAGGAAGCCGAGCGGGATCGAGATGATGCCCGGGTTGGAGAGCGGGAACCACTGCCAGTCCTGGCCCGGGAACATCGCGGTCGGCGCCCCGGAAACCACCGGCGAGAAGAACACCAGCAGTACGGCGCTGAGCAGACCGCCGTAGATCGCCCAGACCGCGCCCGAGGTGTTGAACCTCTTCCAGAACAGGCTGTAGAGGATCGCCGGGAGGTTGCCGGACGCGGCGACCGCGAACGCCAACGCCACCAGGAAGGCGACGTTGAGGTTCTGCGCGAAGATCGACAGGGCGATGGAGATGGCGCCGATCACGAAGGCCGAGATCCGGGCGACCCGTACCTCCTGCCGCTCCGACGCCTCGCCACGCTTGATCACGTTGGCGTAGAAGTCGTGCGCCAGGCTCGACGACGACGCCAGGGTCAGGCCGGCGACCACCGCGAGGATGGTGGCGAAGGCGACCGCGGCGATGATCGCGAGCAGGGTGGCCCCGCCGAGGTCACCGCCGAAGAAGTCGGCACCGAGCGCCTGGGCCAGTTGCGGCGCGGCGGTGTTGCCGGCCTTGTCCTGCGCGGTGATCGCCTCCCCGCCCACCAGTGCCGCCGCGCCGAAGCCGAGGGCGAGGGTGAACAGGTAGAACGTGCCGATGATGCCGATCGCCCAGAGCACGCTCTTGCGGGCCGCCTTGGCCGTCGGCACGGTGTAGAAGCGGATCAGGATGTGCGGCAGACCGGCGGTGCCGAGCACCAGGGCGATGCCGAGCGAGAGCAGGTCCACCTTGTTGTAGAAGGTCTGGGTGGCGTTGCCGGCCACCTCGACGCCGTACCGCAGTCCGGGTTCGAGGAACGCGTCGCCCTTGCCGGAGGTCGCCGCCGCGTCGCCGAGCAGTGCGGAGAGGTTGAACTTGTAGTGCGCCAGCACCAGGAGGGTCATCACCAGCGCGCCGGTCATCAGGAGGAACGCCTTGACGATCTGCACGTAGGTGGTGCCCTTCATGCCACCTACGGTCACGTAGATGATCATGAGGGCGCCGACCATGATGATGGTCGCGATCTTGGCTGCGTCGGCGTCCATGCCCAGGAAGGTCGTACCCGGGCGGATCCCGAGCAGGAGCGCCACCAACGCGCCCGCGCCGACCATCTGAGCCAGCAGATAGAAGATCGACACGGTGATGGTGGAGACCGCCGCAGCGGTCCGGACCGGCCGCTGCCGCATCCGGAACGCCAGCACGTCCGCCATCGTGTACCGGCCGGAGTTTCGCAGCAGCTCCGCCACCAGCAGCAACGCGACCAGCCAGGCCACCAGGAAGCCGATGGAGTAGAGGAAGCCGTCGTAACCGTAGAGCGCGATGATGCCGGCGATGCCGAGGAACGAGGCGGCCGACATGTAGTCGCCACCGATCGCCATGCCGTTCTGGAAACCGGAGAACGAGCGGCCACCGGCGTAGAAGTCGGTCGCGGTCTTGGTCTGCCGGCTGGCCCAGATGGTGATGCCCAGGGTGGCGGCGACAAAGACGAGGAAGAGCGTGATGGTGAGCGTACGGGCGGTGTTGTCACCGGCCGCCGCTGCGGCGAACACGGTGTCCATCAGGACTCATCCCCCTTGTCGGTCCCGTTGTCCAGCTCCGCCCGGATGCGGTCGGCGACCGGGTCGAGCTTGCGGTCGGCGTACCGGGAGTAGAGCCAGGCGATCACGAACGTGGAGACGAACTGCAGCAGCCCGAAGATCAGGGCGACGTTGATGTTGCTGCCGAACAGCTTGGTGCTCATGAAGCCGCGCGCGTACGCGGAGAGGATCACGTAGAGGGCGTACCAGAGGAAGAACGCCACCGTCATCGGGAAGACGAAGCTGCGGAGCGCCTTGCGGAGCCCGCTGAACTCGTCCGACTGTTGTACTGCGACGTACCGATCCGGCGCGCTCGCCGGTGCGGGAGCATCCGTGGACATGGGAGTCACCACCTTCGCAGGTGTGGGGGATTTCGCGCACCGTATGGACCTCGCCGACCTGCCGGGAAGCGGCCGCCGTGGCGGCGGCGGCCGGCTGCGCCGAACGGGCTACTGGCTGCGCCCAGTGACCCCGGTCACGCCGCTCAACGGCGGTCGACCCGAGCGGGTCGGCGGCCCGGTCAAGGGCGCCGGGTCAGCCGGCCAGGCCCCGGTAGCGACCCCGGTGGTACACCATCGGCACGCTCTCGCCGACCAGCTCGACCAGCTCGACCGTCGCCTCCACCAGCAGCGACCACCCGTACTCCCGTGAGGCGTCCAGCCGGCAGCCCATCCAGGCCCCGGCATCCGCCGGCACCGGACCGTACCCGGTGCTGGTCCACTCCCCGGTCGCGAAGAGACCACCGGGCGCCGGGAAGAGGCCGGCGAACCGGTCGGCGAGCTGTCGGTGCGCCGGGCCGAGGGTGGCGACGGCGAAACGGCCGGTCACCGACACCGTCTCCCAGAACTCCGACTCCTCGTCCACCAGGCCGAGCACCCGGCCCGGTTCGCCGTCGGCGACCAGCGTCGAGGAGACGGTCAGCCCGGCCGGCGCGACCCGGACGCCGGCGTTTCCGTCGCCCGCGCCCGTGTTTCCGCCGCTCAGGCCCACGTTGTCGGCGCCGCCGGCGGTCCAGAGCGTCACCGCGCTCGCCAGCCGTCCCCGCATCCGCCGGATCGGCGAGCGGTCGGAGTCCGGCGTGGCGAACGGGTCCGTGTCGTGGATCCGGGCACCCGGTTCTGGATTCACGTGAAACATCCCGTCCGTAGGGATCTCGGTTCCGCTCACCGGCTCATTCTGGCCGCTCACCGGCGCGGGGTGATCGCGACCAGTAGTTCGGGCATCCGTCGGTCGAGTTCGTCGCCGGCCAGACGGATGCCGACCGCCAGCGCGCCGAGACCGTACGCCAGCCCGACCGGAAGTGCCAACCAGAGCCAGACGTCGCCGAAGAGCGCGGTGGCGATCACCATCGGCAGCGCGAGCACCGAACCGATCACCATCGCCAGCAGCACCTGGGCGCTCTTCGCCACCCCGGCGCCGCTGTTCATCGCGAACGGGTTGGTGCTCTCGGGTAGGGCGTACGGGCTGAGGATGGAGACGTACAGGGTGACCGCGAGTCCGCTGCCGTACGCGGCGAAGAGCGATCCGGCGAGCACGCCGATCCACCCGACCTCCTGGCGGAAGAACGCCAGGATCACCGCGATCACCACCAGCAGCGGAGCCACGTAGAGCGAGAACGCGACCACCCGCGCCCGCAGTTCCAACCTCCCGGGCACGCCGGCGATCACGTTCGCCGCGTACGCGCTGCCGTCCCAGCCGAACTGGTTCGCCGGGGTGACCGCCGCGACCACCCCGACGAAGACCATCGACAGGCTCACCAGCACCGGGGACGCGCTCAAGCCGACCGAGCCGCTGGCCAGGCCCTCGCTGCCCAGGTTCACCGTGACCGGGACGAAGATGCCGACCACCGCGAAGGTGATCAGATTGGCCCGGCGCCGGGTGTCCCGCCACCAGTACCGGGCCTCGCGGGCGACCAGGGCGCCGTACCGGTCGCGGGGCAACCAACCGAGCACACGGGGAAAGAGTTGGGCAGTGGCCGACCCGCCGATGGCCGGCTGGGCCTGCGCCTCGGTGCCGACGTTGACCGTGCCGAGCATCGCCGACTCCAGCGAGGCCGACCACCAGCGCAGCAGCGCGCCGATGGCCACGGCGGTGATCAGCAGTTTGAGAGGCACGGCCCAGGCCCGGCCGTCCGCGACGTCCAGGCCGATCGTGTACGGCGCCGCGATCGGGGTCCAGCTCAGCACCCGGGCGATCACGGCAAGCTGGTCCCAGTCCGCCCGCTCGGCCGCGCTCAGTACCGCCACCTGGAGCGGGCCGAGCAGGGCGGCGCAGACCGCGAGCAGGATCGCCGCCAGGTCACGCACCTTACGGGAGCGGAGCATGTTGGCGAAGGCGCTGGTCACCGCGCGGCTGGCGGTGACGCAGAGCAGGAGGCCAGCGACGATGCCCAGCGCGGCGAACAGGCCCGCCACCCAGCCGCCCAGCGCCCAACTGCTCAGCACCAGGCCGGCGGTGGCGAGCAGGGTGGCAGCCGCGGGTACTCCGACCAGCGCCGCGGCGAGCAACCCGGTGAGCAGGGTGCGCCGGGAGAGCGGGAGCAGGGCGAAGCGCGCCGGGTCGAGCGTCTCGTCCACGCCGAAGAAGATCAGCGGAAGCAGCAGCCAGCCGATCACCAGCATCGCGCCGCCGAGGGCGCCGGCGATGCCGGCCATCTGCGGGCTGCCCAGCAGACCGGGCAGGGCGAGCAGGGTGAAGCCGGACGCGGCGAACCATCCGCCGATCACGATGCCGCTGAGGAAGATCGCGATCCGCCAGCCCTGGCCACGGAAGCTGTTGGCCATCATCCGCAGCTTGAGCCGGACGAAGTGCCGGGCCGAGACGGGGTGTACGCCGGTCACCGCGCCCTGAGGGCTCAGAGCCACGCGAGTTCCTCCCCGGTCGCCGTACGACCGCCGACCACCTCGACGAAGACCTCCTCCAGCGAGCGGTCACCACGTACCTGGTCGAGGGTGCCGACCCGCTTGATCGTGCCGTCGGCCAGGATCGCGACGTGGCTGCAGAGCCGCTCCACCACCTCCATCACGTGACTGGAGAAGACGACGGTGCCGCCACCGGCGACGTACCGCTGAAGGATGTCCCGGATCAGGGCGGCCGAGACCGGGTCGACCGCCTCGAACGGTTCGTCGAGCACCAGCAGGCGTGGCCCGTGCAGCAACGCGCAGGCCAGTCCGATCTTCTTCTTCATGCCGGCCGAGTAGTCCACCACCAGGGTCCGGCCCGCATCCGCCAGCGCGAGTACGTCCAACAGCTCGCCGGCCCGCTGGTCGACCACCGCCTGCTCCATCCCCCGGAGCAGACCGTGGTACGCCAGCAACTCGGCACCGCTGAGCCGGTCGAAGAGGCGTACCCCGTCGGGCAGCACGCCGAGCAGTTGCTTGGCCCGTACCGGATCGGCCCAGACGTCGTGGCCGAGCACCCAGGCCGCCCCCGCGTCGGGCCGGAGCAGCCCCACCGCCATGGAAAGAGTGGTGGTCTTGCCGGCGCCATTCGGGCCGAGCAGCCCGTAGAACGAGCCAGCAGGCACTTCGAGGTCGACCCTGGCCACGGCGACCTTGGCATCGAACCGCTTGCCCAGCCCGCGCAGCGCGAGAGCGGCGTGCTCAGCCCCGATCATTCCTTGACGGTAGTCGCTCTGAGCGCCGAATCGTGTCCGTGCCGTGCCGATCCGTCACACGTGCCCGCTCGCCCGGTCCCCACCGTCATGTCCGGTTCGTCGATCGGGGCCAGCAACACCTGGCGGGTTGTCCCGTCGGGTCGGGCCACCCCCAGGTGGTGACTCGGCTGGGAGCCGGTTCGGTTACGGAGGCACCCCGATCACCGATACCGGGGATCGGGGTGCCTGCCGCTCGTTCCCGTATTGCCCAGGCGAGTTGGTCGCACCCGTCGGGGCGGCACTGTGGGCAGCGGCGGCCTCCGGTGTGTCCGGTGATCGTCATGCCGGCTGACCACCAGATGCCGGCCGGGGTGAGTGGTTCGTCGTTGCGGCTCATCAGAAGACGGGGCGGTCGATCTTGTTGCGGAACCGGGTGACCAGTTCCCGGATCACGTACGGCTCGGGCAGTGGGTAGGGCTGGTAGTTGTCACCCATCGCCTCCAGCACCACACATGCCCGGACGAAAAACGTGCAGGTCCGCCCGATCACACACCGCTGGCAGCGCCCGCCGACCGGCCAGTGCCGGCGCACCATCTTCCGCGCCCGCAACTGAGTCAACCGCAGCCGCTGATGCGGCAGGAGCACGCTCACCACTCACCCGGCTTCGTCAGCCCCCGCGCCGCCGCGAGCGCCGGGCAACCGTCCTCCGTGCACTGCTCACACCGTCTGGTCTCGTGCAGCTTGACCACCCGCAGCGCGTTGCGTACCCGCTGCTCAGCGTCGCTGGTCACCCCGACCACCGCCCGGAGTTCCGCCGGACCGGCCGCGCCCCGGCGCCGTACCGGCGGAAACCCAGGGTCGTCGCCGCACCCACCGCCAGCAGCACCGACTCCCGATCGGGCCGGATGACCTCCCGGGCAGGCGCGGCAGCCGAGACCGGCTGGTCAACCGGCGCAGGGTCGTCGGGCTTCAGGAACCATTTGCGTCGCGTGCTGTTCATCGCCCACCTTCACCTCAGGCGGAGCGCGGGGACGAGGTGCGAGCAAGCCGGCCGACCACATCCCCGCGCTCCGGGCACCGGCCGTCACCGGTGCGATCGGAGGCGCGGCGAGCGGGCCCACTTGTGGGGCCACCGTCAGGCGGAGATGGGTGTGTGCCCCTCACCGCGCCAGTTCAGGTGATCGCGGCGAGGCAAATAGCTACGAGATACCGAAAGCGTCCCGGTGCGACACCTCGCCGCGAACAAGGTCACGCTAGGTGTCAGCAAGAGCACCAAGGGGTACGTGGCGTACCCGGTTACGGCGAGTACCCCCTACAGATTGATGCCGGCTCGTTCGGCCAACTCGACCGCGTCCGCGCGGATCGAAGCCGGTGCCTCGGTAGCCAGCCGGGTCAGCATGTCCCGAGCAGGCGGGCTGTACCGCACCGTTTCTGGTGAGGTCGAGTCGGCCTTCGTCAGCAGGTGCAGGGTCGCCTCCCTGGCGCCTTCGAGGTCGGCGCTGCGGGCCAGCTCGACATAGTGTCGGCCCTGGCGCTCGGTCGAGGGGATGGTGGCCGGGTCGAGAGCGTGGGCCCGCCGTTGCGCTTCGTCGGGGTCGCCTAGGTCGACAGCGCACATCACCGCGTACACCTCGACCAGCGGCCGGGACACCCGGGTCCGCAGACCCACGTAGTCCGCCGGCAGCACCTGGTGCACCACGTCCCGTGCGGACTGCCAGTCGGCCCATGCACCCTGGTCACCGGCCCGCGCCCGGGTCAACGCCGAGCACAGGTACAGGTCGGCCAACATCTCGGCGTATTCGGCCGGTCCGTCCGCCACCTGCGGCTCGATCGGGCCACGCGCTTCGCGCAGACGCTCGATCGCCTCATCGCCCCGGCCGGTGGATCGGAGCAGGTGCGCCGCATACCAGATGGCCTGCGCCAGGGCCAGCGGGTCGTCCGCGTCGAGGGCGGCGGCCATGCCCCGGTCGACGGTCAGCCAGCACAGTTCTCGGTCGCCGTGCCACGCCAGGTACGCCTGGGCGAGATGGTACGACTGTGCGAGCAAGGCCAGGGAGGCCCGCCGGTCGGGCCCCTCGTGCAGCCGCGCCGCCCGCTGGGTGGCATCGAGGAGGCCGGGCAGCAGCATCCCGACCTCGGTGCGCTGCTGCCGTGAGGTGTGCCAGGTCTGCCAGGCGAAGTCGCTCGCCCCCCGCAGGTAGTCGGTGCTGGCGGGTTCGCCGGTCATGGTGACGTGCCATGCGGTCAGCGCCCGACGAACGTCCTCCACTGCGGGGTGACTGGGGTGGCCGTCGAGGGACAGAGTGACCGTTGGTCCGAACAGGTCGCCGAGGTCACGGACGCCGAGTGGTGGCGCGAGCTGTTGAGCTGCTCTCAGCGTCAGCGACCGTTTGCCGTTCTCGATGAACTTGACGGTCGTGGGCGAGAGGCTGGCCAGTCCGGCAAGACGTTCACGGGACAGGCCGGCGGCCCGGCGTAGGCGCTCGACGCGCTGTCCTGGTGTGGGCTGTGACTGCTCGGTCATCTGGCACCTCACTGGATTGGGTACATCATGTACCCGACCGTACACCGCATCGTCGAACGTCTCTCTCCCCGCGCTTTCTTGGCAGGTGCGGGTAGGTCGCTCTCCACGAGAAGGTCTACAGACGTAGCGCCTCCGGGGCGTGCAGGCGCAGCATGGTGGCGCCGACGTCGGCCGGGGCCCGGCGCCGGGTCGCCATCGACACCGCCACCAGATGCCGAGCCCCAGCAGCGGGCAGAAACTCGACGCGGCGACCGACGGAGGCCGTGCTCGACCGGCTGCCTGCTCACACCGCGTGCCGACCGACGGCCGTCAGCTCACCGGTCCGGCCGAGACTGGCGGTCTAAGGGGCTGAGCAGGTACGCGAGACTTCGGTAGCCACGGGAGGACCACTGCCAAGGAACCAGGGCGGTGAGGTAAATCCATGGCACGCGGGTGAGGTGCGGACCGATCGTCCGGAACTGTTCGGCCGCTGCGGACCGTTCGCCGGCGAGGACCAGGGCCGTCGCGAACTCGTTGTGCACTCGCGCCCAGCCGGGACGACGCTGGTAGTCCGGGTGCCGCACACTGCGGTCGAGCGCCTCGCGCAACTCGGCCCGGACCTTTGGGGTGCGGAAGTGGCGGGTGTTGAGGCGGAAGTCGAGTCGCCCGGTGCTCCCGGAGGTGTGCAACCAGTATTCGAGGTGCGCCATGGCGACCAGGCTGCCGAGCGGGCTGCCGGCCGGTGCCCGGTTCATCGACTCGCGGGCGAACGCGTACATTGCCGCGTGCGAGCCACCCCACTTGGTGCAGAGCTGTTGGAGTAGCTGCTGGTGGGCCCGCAGGTGCCCCGGGTGGCGGGAGACGATCTCGTCGAAGCGTCGGCGGGTCTCGGCCACGCCGAACTGCAGCCCACGGCTGGTGATCATCATCCCGTACCGGGCGGTGACGTTGTCCGGATCTTTGAGGATGACCTGGTCGAGCGCCTCCTCGGCGATCCGGAGGCGCTCGAAGAACTTTCTCCAACCTTGTCGGGTGACATGTTCGCCACCCGTGTTTCCCCTGGCCTTCCAAGCGAGAACGGTCATCCGGTAGCCGTAGAGCACCAGCGCCGTGGCGTCGTACGGTTCGTCGCGTATCACGGCGGAGAGCCACTTCTCCACGCCCGGTACGACGCTCACCACTTCTGCGTAGAACGACCTGTCGTCGAGGTCGGTGACCCCGTCGAATATCTCCCGTACCGCCGGCCAGTCGCGCCGGGCGGCGGCGGCCGTCAGTCGGCGCGCGACCGGGTCGCCCTCGCAGGGATCGACGTGGACGCCGAGCGCCCGTTGTAGCAGTGCCGACACGCGGGCTCCCAGGAGTCGGTGATGGGTGAGGGGGCGGTGCGAGCCGAGGTTATTGCAGGGCGGATGATTTTGATCATGGCCCAACCCTGGTGATACATAGATCACTTCGGGCCCGCCGGGCTACAGGCGTAGCGCCTCCGGGGCGTGCAGGCGCAGCATGGTGGCGCCGACGTCGGCCGGGGCCCGGCGTCGGGTCGCCATCGACACCGCCACCATGACGGTGAACGCCAACGGCACGGTCCACGCGGCCGGCTGGGCGATCAGGGTCGCCGGCCAGCCCGAGAGCGGCGAGCCGACCACGGTGACCAGGACCGCCAGGATCGACGCCCCGCCACCGGCGAGGATGCCCGCCGCCGCGCCCAGGTCGGTCAGGCCCCGCCACCAGATGCCGAGCACCAGCAGCGGGCAGAAACTCGACGCGGCGACCGCGAACGCCAACCCGACCACCTGGGAAACGTCCAACCCGGAGACGTTGAGCGCCAGCACCAGCGGGACCACCCCGGCGACCAGCGTGGCCAGCCGGAAGTCGCGTACCGAACCGCGACCGAGCACATCGGTGGAGATCACCCCGGCGACGCTGGTGAGCAGGCCGGACGAGGTGGAGAGGAATGCCGCGAAGGCACCGGCGGCGACCAGGGCGGCGAGTAGTTGCCCGGTCAGGCCGCCGCCGAGCGCCGCACCCGGAAGCAGCACCACCACCGCGTCGGTCTGCCCGGACAGCAACAACTGCGGGGTGTAGATCCGGCCGAGTACGCCGTACAGGGTGGGCAGCAGGTAGAACATCCCGACCAGGGCCAGGACCACCAACGTGGTCCGGCGGGCGGCGGCACCGTCCGGATTGGTGTAGAAGCGGACCAGCACGTGCGGCAGCCCCATGGTGCCCAGGAACGTCGCCAGGATCAGCGAATAGGTGGCGAAGAGGTCCTGGTCCTCGCTGCCGGCGGCGCTCGGCAGCAGCCAGTCCGGCCCGTCGGTGATCGCGCCGGACACCGCCGGCACCGGGTCACCGGCGGCGAAGGTCAGCTCGTCGCCGGGGCGTACCGCCCGGATCCCGCCGTCGGGCAGGGTGAGGGTCGCCGGCTCCTCGACCACGACGGTGATCGTGGTCCGGAACGTCGGCCCGTCCGGCGGTGTCACCGCCGGACGGCCGTCCGACTGCCACTGCATCGCCAGGAAGATCACCGGTACGGCGAGCGCGGTCAGCTTCAGCCAGTACTGGAACGCCTGCACGAAGGTGACCGCCCGCATCCCGCCCAACGCCACGTTCGTCGTCACCACCGCCCCCACCAGCAGCGCACCCAGCTCGTACGGCCCGCCGGCGACCGTGGTCAGGGTCAGTCCGGCGCCCTGTAGCTGAGGCACCAGGTAGAGCCAGCCGATGAAGATGACAAAGAGCGTGGCGAGCTTGCGCAGCCAACGCGAACCGAGCCGTACCTCGCAGAAGTCCGGCAGGGTGAACGCCCCGGACCGGCGCAGCGGCGCCGCCACGAAGAGCAGCAGCGCCAGGTAGCCGGCGGCGAAACCGACCGGGTACCAGAGCACGTCGACGCCGTATTTCAGGATCAGCCCGGCGATGCCGAGGAACGACGCCGCGGACAGGTACTCCCCACCGATCGCCGCCGCGTTCCAGTTCGGGCTGACCGTACGCGAGGCGACCAGGAAGTCCGAGGTGGTCCGGGCGAGTTTGAGCCCGTAGAAACCGATCGCGACAGTGATCAGGGTGACCGCGACGATCGCCGGCACCAGGTACGGATTCGCCACCTCAGCGCTCCGGTCGCTGAACCAGGTCGGTGAAGTCCTGCTCGTTGCGTTCGGCCAACCGCACGTACGCCCAGCCGATCCCGACCAGGAACGGGAACGCGCCGACACCGAGCAGCAACCAGGGCAGGTTCACCCCGAACAGCTTCACCGCACCGGCCGCCGGGGCGATCGCGAACATCAGCGGCAGGCCACCGAGTCCGATCGCGACCACCAGTGACAGGCGCAGGGCGAGCGCCAACTGCGCGCGTACCAGCCCCCGGACCAGTGCCTCGCCGACCACGGTCTGCTGGGTCAACTCTGTCCGGGTGCGCTCCGGTCCGCGACCCTGCCGCGCCACCTCGGCCAGCACGACCCGGGACCGGGGCAGCCCGGTCGGAGCCGCCGGATCGGGGGACGGATCGATGGGAGCGGCCATTCCGGCAGTCTCGCCCCCCGGCGCCGATTGTCAAGTGCAGGGTAAGGAAGGGCCCCTTGTTAACGCTATCGGTTGTACAAGGGGCCCTTCCTAACCCGTCAGCGTGTGCCGGGACAGATTCCGTACCGCTGGCCGGAGCCGACCACCGGGTCGGCGCGGAGCAGTTCCCATGCGGCGGATCGGCCGAGGTTCGCGCCCCGCCAGTCGTCGGGATGGTCGGTCAGGTCCTGGGCGATCTCCCGCAGCGCGCAGTCGCGCCACGGTTCGGGGAGCCGGTCGAGGGCCGGCACCGCGTCGGCGGAGAGCTGGGACAGGTACCGGACGTCCAGTCGGTCGGTGGCGAAGAACCGGTCGACGTTGCGCTCGGCGATCAGCCGGTCCGGGTTCGCCACGGCCAGACCGAGCAGCGCCAGCACCGCCGCGCCCACCACCAGTCGGGGCAGCCAGGCCGCCCGCAGGCGTACGCCGGCGACCAGGATGAGCAGGAAGACCGCGCCCAGCCACAGTTCGCAGGCGGCGACCAGCAGACGTAGCCGGGTCGCGCCGTACACCTGGGCGTAGACGTTCATCCGGTAGAGCGCGGAGGCGACCACGACGAGGCTGAACAGGGTGAGAGCGCCGAGCAGGACCCGGATCAGCAGGCGCTCGGCGGCCGTCTCGCGGGGCGCCCAGCGTACGGCGCCGCCGATCACCATCAGGGTCAGTACGGTGACCGCGAGCAGCTGCCAGAAACCGCCCCGGGCGTGTTCGGCGTACGTGAGCCCCACGGTCTCCCGTACGTGTGCCGAACCACCGAACAGGTTCGTGAGCTGCACCAGCACGAACGCCGCGAAGAGCAGGTCGAGCAGGGCCACCGGCACCGCCCACTCCAACCGCCGCAGCCGGTGCCGCGCCGGCCGCTCCAACCCGCTCAGGTCCGGTGGGGCGGCCAGCACGTACGCGGCACCGAGCAGCAGACCACCACCGGCCAGCCCGACGAAGATCCAGCGGAACACCGCCCCGACCGACAGTTCGGGCAGCAGTGTGTCGAGAAGGTCGGCGAAGGCCGCGTCGGCCGAGGCGAACAGCGCACCGAAGACGACCAGCAGGCCAACGGAGACGGCCGCGGTGGCGAGGGTCCGGCCGATGCCCGCCCGTCCCGCCCGGCTGCTGCTCCGCAGACCGGCAAGCGCCCAGGACCGCGCCCGGAAGACCGACTCGGGTGTGAGCAGGACGGAGAAGAAGAGGCCGGGCAGGGTCTTGCCGTTCATTGTCGCCAGGCACGCGGTCACCGCGGCGGTGAGCAGGCAGAGGACGAAGAGCCAGCCGGCCGCCCGAAGACCGCCGACGCCCACCAGCGCCACCGTCGTCGCCGCCCAGAACAGTCGGGCGACGCCCAACCTGGCCGGACCTGTCCGTACCGGCTCGACCGTCCCGGTACGGTCCGGCTCCCCCGTGGAGCCGGACCGTACCGTGCTCGGGCCCGCCGCCGTGACGCTGCCGCCGTCCGTGACCGTGACCGGGCCGGTCGGCGGTTCAGCCGCCGGGCCAGCGGCCGGGCCAGCCGGTCTGCCCGTTGCCGGGTTGGTCGGTGGTTCAGTCGTCCGGCCGGACGTCAGGCTCGATGGTGTGCCGGCCGGCACGCTGGACGGGCGGCGGATCGCGACGCCGAGCGCCACCGTCCCGGCGACGGCGGCTACCAGCCAACCGACGCCGGGTCGGTCGAGCGGGAGGCTGGCCGCAGTGATCAGCGCCGCTCCGGCGATCGCGGCGAGGGCCGGCTGGGACGCGCCGCCGGTCGGTCCCGGCCAGCGTCGACGCCAGATCGACGGCGGTGCGGGCGGGCGGGGTGGCGGTACGGTCCCCCACCGCGCCCCCGTTGGCGGCGCTTGCGGCTGCGCCCGCTGCCCCGGCACGGGCTGCGTTGGCGGTGGCATCGCCATCGGCCGGCGAGCGACCGGCGGGCCGAGAGGTGGCGTGACCGGCGGGCCGACAGGTGGCGTGACTGGCGGGCCGACAGGTGGCGTGACTGGCGGGCCGACAGGTGGCGTGACTGGCGGGCCGACAGGTGGCGCGACCGGTGCCGGTGGTGGCGTCCTGGCCGGCGTCGACGTGACCGTCTCCGGTGGCGCCACCACCGGCGGCGCTACCCGCGGGCCCACCGGCGGCAGCGGGCCGGTGGCAGGGTTCTTCTCGGACGTCGGGTCCGATGACGGGCTGGGGGTCATGCATCCTCCGATGGACACGCGGGCTCAACGCCCGCGCCGGGCGGCCGATGTCTGTCGCCGGGCGCCGACGTGATCGGTGGCCGGTCGTACGAATCGAGATCAGGAACCGGTGGCGATCGCCGCCTGGGGCAGCCCGAGTGGCAACGTCACCCGGATCCGGCAACCGGTGTTCCGGCGGTCACCGCTGCTCGCGACGGGGTCGGCCACCGCGATGGTGCCGCCGTGCAGCTCCACCACCCAACGGGCGATCGCCAGCCCGAGTCCGGTGCCGCCGTCGACCGCGCGTGCGCCCCGGCTGAACCGTTCGAAGACCCGCGAGCGTTCCGCCACCGGTATGCCCTCGCCCTCGTCGGAGACCTCGACGCTCAGCCGATCAGCGTGCTGTTCCGCGGTGACCAGCACGTTGCCCCCGGCTGGACTGTGCCGGGCCGCGTTGTCGAGCAGGTTCGCGAAGACCTGGTGCAATCGCCACGGGTCGGCCTTGATGCTCAGCGGTGTGGCGGGTTGGCGTACCTGGAACTCGACCGTCCGACCGGCGCCACTCGCGTTCACCGCCGCCTGACGTACGGCGTCGTCGAGGAAGTCGGCGACGTCGATGTCGACCCGGCGCAACGGCACCACCCCGGCGTCGAGGCGGGACAGGTCGAGCAGGTCGGCGACCAGGTGCCCGAGTCGTTCGGTCTGCGCCAGAGCGGTCCGCAGGGTGGCCGGTTCCGGCTCCGCCACCCCGTCCACGATGTTCTCCAGCACCCCCTGGAGTGCGGTGATCGGCGTACGCAGCTCGTGCGACACGTTGGCGATCAGCTCCCGCCGCTGCCGGTCCGACTCGGCCAACTCCGCCGCCATCTGGTTGAACGCGACCGCGAGTTCGCCGACCTCGTCCCGGGAGGTGGCCCGCACCCGACGGCTGTAGTCGCCCCTGGCCATCGCCCGCGCCGCCGCCGTCATCTCGCGCAGTGGCGAGGTCATGCCGTGGGCCAGGACCTGCGAGGTGAGCAGCGCGACGAAGATGGCGGTGGCCGAGGTCCACGGTGGGATCCAGCCGATGCCGATCCAGAACAAACCCAGTCCGGCGGCGCCCGAGGCCACCAGCAGAATGCCGAGTTTGACCTTGATCGATCGGACCGGGTCGAGTGGGCGGGGCAGCAGGTCGAGCCCCCGGTTGACCCACGTCCAGACCGCCTCGGTCATGTCTGTACCTCCAGTGCGTAGCCGACACCGTGCACGGTCCGGATCAGATCGGCACCGAGTTTCCGGCGTAACGCCTTGATGTGGCTGTCCACGGTGCGGGTGCCGGAACCATCGGCCCAGCCCCAGACATCGGTGAGCAACCGCTCCCGGGGCAGTACGGTCCGGGGCCGGCCGGCGAGGTGCACCAGCAGGTCGAACTCGGTGGGGGTGAGGTGAGCCTCGACGCCGGCCCGTCGGACCCGTCGTTCGGCCTGGTTGATCTCCAGGTCGCCGAGCCGCAGAACCTGCTGCGCCGTGCTCGCCGCCCGTTCCACCCGCCGAAGCAGCGCGTGCACCCGGGCCGCCAGCTCACGCAGCGAGAAGGGCTTGGTCAGGTAGTCGTCCGCGCCGACCGCCAATCCGACCAGCAGATCGGTCTCGTCGTCGCGGGCGGTCAACATCAGCACCGGCACCGGTCGGTCGGCCTGGATCCGCCGGCACACCTCCAACCCGTCGAAACCCGGCAGCATCACGTCCAGCACCACCAGGTCCGGCGGTTTCAGGCGTACCGACTCGACCGCGGTCGGGCCGTCCCCGGCGATGTCGACGGCGAACCCCTCGGCGCGCAGCCGCGCCGCGACCGACTCCGCGATGGTCCGTTCGTCCTCGACGACAAGGACCCGACGTGCGTTCATGAACTGGACTGTAGGCATTTCGGATGGAGAGCGGTGGGGCAGGTTGTGAATAACCTGTGGAGAACCGGGTCCGCCTGTGGATAACCCGGCTGTCTACCTGTTCCAGTCCTGCTTTGCCGCGCGTACCAGCTTGTCCTTCAGCTCCCGGGTGTGCCGGCGGCTGACCGGCAACTCGGTGCCGTCGACCACCACCACGTACCCGGAGTTGGCCAGCCGGAGTTCGGCGATGAGTCGCAACTGCACCAGGTACGACCGGTGGATCCGAACGAAGCCCGCGTCCGCCCACCGCTCCGCCAACGTCGCCAACGGGACCCGGACCAGATGGGACGTGTCCGAGGTGTAGAGGCGTGCGTAGTCGCCCTGCGCCTCCACCCAGCGCACCGCCGACCGGGGCAACATCCTGGTCGTCCCGGCCAGCTCCACCGGGATCGTCGGATCCTCCTCCGCGCGGGCCAGCGCGGCGGGATGGGTGGGCACCACCCGGGAGCCGATCACCCGCCGCAACGACTCGGCCAGCCGCTCGGCGCGTACCGGTTTGCGGACGTAGTCGGTCACGCCGAGGTCGAACGCGTCGACCGCGCCGTCGTCGTACGCGGTGACGAAGACGATCGCCGGTGGCCGGGCGAACCGCCGCAGCACCCGGGCCAGCTCCATGCCGTCCAGGCCCGGCATCCGGATGTCGAGGAAGACCACGTCGACGTCGACGTCCCGCAGTACGCGCAGCGCCTCCGTGGCGTCCGAGGCGGTGTGCAACCGGGCCACCCTGGGGTCGGCCCGCAGGTGGTACGCGAGCTCGTCCAGTGCGGGCGGCTCGTCGTCCACCGCCAGCACCCGCAGGAATCCGTTCACACCCGCACCTCCTTCCACCCGGTCACCCGAGCGCACCGTCACCCATTCGCCCGGACGTGCCGGTGGAACTTCGGCACCCGCATGCTCACCTTCGTACCCGATCCCAGCCCCGTCTCGACGACCAGGCCGAACCCGTCCCCGAACGCCGACCGGAGCCGCTCATCCACATTGGAAAGACCCACGTGCTGACCCGAGTCGTCGGAACTGTCCCGGGCCGCCTCGGCGATCCCGGCCGCGAGTACCGCCGGGTCCATCCCCACCCCGTCATCCTCCACCGTGATGTGACACTCGGCCCCGGCGTCACGAGCCTCGATGCTTACCATGCCGAGTCCCGGCTTACGGGACAAGCCGTGCCGGACCGCGTTCTCGACCAGAGGCTGTAGACAGAGGAACGGCAGCGTCACCGGCAACACCTCGGGCGCGATCTGCAACCGCACCTGGAGCCGATCACCGAACCGGGCCCGCTCGATCGTCAGGTAACGGTCGATCGACCGCAACTCCTCCGCGAGCGTGGTGAACTCACCGTGCGCCCGGAACGAGTACCGGGTGAACTCGGCGAACTCCAGGATCAGCTCACGCGCCCGCTCCGGATCCGTACGTACGAACGACCCGATCGCGGTCAACGCGTTGTAGATGAAGTGCGGGCTGATCTGTGCCCGTAGCGCCCGTACCTCGGCCCGCGCCAGCCGCTCCCGCGACGAGTCGAGTTCGGCGAGCGCGAGCTGCGCACTCGCCCAGTGCGCCGTTTCCAGCGTGGCCTGCACCAGGCCCGGTGCCGGCTGGTCGTCGGCGACCGCGACCAGCACCCCGACCGCCTTCCCGTCCGAGCCGATCAACGGCGCGACCACCGCACCTCGTACCGGGCAGTCGACCCGGTCGCAGCGCAACTCCGACTCACCGAGCACCGTCGACCGGTTCACCGCGACCGCCCGCTCCGCGGCAGCCACGAACTGGGCGCCATGGTGGCTGCCCCGACCGTCGATCGCCAGCACCTCGACCTCGTCGACCAGCGCCAGGCCGGCTGCACCGACCAGGGCACGCAGGTGCCGTACCGCCTTTGCCGCACTCGCCGCCGACAGCCCGGCCCGCAACGGCTCGGCGGCGAGCCCGGCGGTGTGCAACACGTCGTACGTCGCCAACTGGCTTGCCGTGGCGATCCCCCGGCGGGCACGTAACCGCAGCACAGCGAAGAGCGCCGCGCCGAGCGCGCTCACCAACGCCACGACCGCGAGCACAGCAGACATGTTCGGTCCCACGGAAAGAGAACCTAGCCCGGCCGACGGCAAGCAGGGGAAAGCGAACGTCCCTCCGGATGGCCCGGTGGAGCCGTAAGTCCGTCCTAACCGTCACCAAAGTCGCGAGTCGACCGAGCGCCGCCGCGCCGTCTGGAGCCGAGGACGACGAGGCGAAGCCTTCGTCGCCCGCAGGCGAAGACGGCGCATGGGGCGGCGCGAAGCGGAGCGAGCCGCGTCGGCGCAGCCGACGCATCAAGCAGGAGCCGACGCCAGCTAGTAAGCACCCTTGCGGGCCAGGACCACACCGATGGTGCGCCAGAGGATGCTGAGGTCGTAGGCGAGCGACCAGTTGTCGACGTAGTAGAGGTCGAGTCGGACCGCTTCGTCCCAGGAGAGGTCGGAGCGGCCGGAGACCTGCCAGAGGCCGGTCATGCCGGGGCGGACGAGCAGTCGGCGTCGTACGTCGCCGAGGAAGTCGCCGTCGTCGGCGGGCAGCGGGCGGGGGCCGACCAGGGACATCTCGCCCTTGAGCACGTTGATCAGCTGGGGGAGTTCGTCGAGCGAACTGGCGCGGAGGAAGCGACCGACGGGGAAGACCCGGGGATCTTCCTTGATCTTGAAGAGCATGCCGTCGGTTTCGTTCTGGTCCACCAGGCCGGCGAGGCGGTCCTCGGCGTCCACGTACATGGTGCGGAACTTCCAGACCCGGAACGTGCGGCCCTCGTGGCCGACCCGGGGCTGGCGGAAGAAGACCGGTCCGGGGTCGGAGATCCGGATCGCGAGCGCGATGGCGATGAAGAGCGGGGAGAGCATCAGCAGACCAAGCCCGGCCGCGACCCGGTCGAGCAGGTTCTTCGCCAGCAGCGCCGGACCGGAGAGGGTGGGCTCCTCGACGTGCAGCAGCGGCAGACCCTCGATCGGCCGGATGTGCACCCGGGGACCGGCGATGTCGGTGAGCTGCGGGGCGACGACCAGGTCGATACCGGAACCTTCGAGTTGCCAGGCGAGCCGGCGCAGTTCGCCCGGTTCCCAGCTCGCCGAGCCACAGACCGCGATGGTGTCGCCGGCCACCTCGCGGACCAGCGACAGGACGTCCCGTCCGGCGTAGATCGGCACCGGCGTGTCGATCCCCCGGGCGGCGGCGTAACCGTCGGTGAGGTGGATGGCGACCGGAATCAGGCCGGCGGCCGGGCTGCGGGTGACCGCGGTGTAGACCTCCAACGCTTCCGGCAGGGTGCCGACCAGCACCATCCGGTGCGCGGCGTGACCGCTGCGCCGACGCATCGTGTGCAGCACGGAACGGGCCAGCAACCGGAGAATCAGAATGAATACCAGCGCAGTGATCAACGCGGTGGCGACGGAGAGACGGGACGGCTTGGTGACGGTGGCGAAGGCGATGAAGGAGACGCTCGCCGCGACCACCACGCTGGCCCGTACGACCCGTTTGAACTCCTCGGTGCCGATGCCGAGATAGCGCCGGTCGTAGGCCCGGTTGCCCCAGAGTGCCAGCAGCCAGCCGAGCGGCAGCAGCAGATAGGTCACCGTGTGGAACAACCTGGGGTCGCCGAACCCGGCGGTGGCCTTCTCGAACAGCTCGATCGAGACCCAGCTCGCCAGCGCGGCCGCGGCGAAGTCCAGTACGAGCAGGATCAGGGTGTACGGGCGGTGCCACCGGGACACCCGCCGGCTGACCTTGGCCCAGGCGGACCGGGGTACGCCATTCGGTGGCGGAGTGGTCGGCAGCTGGATTTCGAAGCTGTCGACGTGTCGTACCGGGCCATTCCGGCCAGTGCCAGTTACCGGGCGCTGGAGGCTTGTCGTCACCTCACCTACGTCCTCCCGTGTGACACGTGCCGCCCATTTGCCGAAAGGGCTCGGGTCGCCCACCGTCTCAGTCTCCCACGCAGGCCCCGGTAGGGGCGTCGACCGGAGGGACATTACGCCTCATCGGCGTGCGATGAGAGCGAGCCGGCCCGGCGCGATAAGAGCCTCGGACCGGGTCACTATACCGATGGATGGCGTCCTCACCAGATCTGTCAGATGGAGATTTCATCTCCACCTGGGCGGTTTGTACCCACAGCCAATTGTCGGTCACCTAACGCACAAGTCGGGATAGTCGGCGGTCGGCGAGGGGCTTGCCTCCGGTCTGGCAACTCGGGCAGTACTGCAGGCTCGAATCAGCGAAGGAGACCTCACGCACCGTGTCGCCGCAGACCGGGCAGGGAAGCCCGGCGCGGCCGTGCACCCGCAGCCCGGAGCGCTTCTCTCCCTTCAGTTCGGCGGCCCGTTGTCCCACCGACCGCGCCACCGCGTCCCCGAGCACCTGACGGGTCGCGGTGTGCAGGGTGGCGAACTGGCCGTCGGTGAGCCGGTCGGTGATCGCGAACGGGGAGAGCTGGGCCATGTGCAGGATCTCGTCCGAGTAGGCGTTGCCCACCCCGGAAATGATCTCCTGGTCGGTGATCACGCCCTTGACCTGCCCGCGTCGGGAACGTAACCGTTCGCTGAAGAGTGGAAGGTCGGCGGCGAGCGCGTCCGGGCCGAGTCGGGCCACCCCGGGCACCTGCACCGGGTCGGTGACCAGGTACGCGGCGAGCTTCTTCTGCGTACCGGCCTCGGTCAGGTCGAAGCCGGAGCTGTCGTCGAGTCGTACCCGTACCGCGATCGGGCCCTTGCCGGGCTTGAGGGGGGCGGTCGAGGGGAACGCCTCCCGGTAGTGCAGCCAGCCGGCCCGGGCGAGGTGGACCACCAGGTGCAGGCCGCCGTCGAAGCGGACGTCGAGAAACTTGCCGTACCGGCCGGCACCGATCACCGGGCGACCGGTCGCGGCAGTGGGCGCGGGGTCGTACGTCTTCAGGGCGCTGATGGCGGCGATCTCCAGCCGCTCCACCCGGCGTCCCACCGCACGCTCGCGCAGGTAGGCGCCGAGCGCCTCTACCTCAGGCAGTTCGGGCACGTCACTAACGGTAGCCTCTAGTCGCGTGAAGGTGGTCGTTGCGCACAACCGGTATCGCGAAGCCCAGCCGTCCGGCGAGAACACCATGGTCGATCTGGAGATCGCGCAGCTCACTGCGGCCGGGGTCGAGGTCGTCCCCTTCCTGCGAAGCTCGGACGAGATCCCGGCGATGTCGAAGGGCGCGAAGGCGCTGCTGCCGATCTCGCCGATCTACGCGCCACAGGCGCAGCGGGACCTGAGCCGGCTGATCGAGACGCACCGGCCGGACGTGTTGCATCTGCACAACCCGTACCCGTTGCTCTCGCCCTGGGTGGTGCGGACCGCGCACCAGCACGGCGTGCCGGTGGTGCAGACGGTGCACAACTACCGACAGGTCTGCTCTTCCGGGCTGTACTTCCGGGATAAGGGTATTTGTCATGATTGTCGCGGTCGGGCGCTCGGCGTGCCGGCGATCGTGCACCGCTGCTACCGGGGATCACGGGTGCAGAGCGCGCTGATGGCGACCACGCTCGCCGTACACCGGCCGACCTGGCGCTCGGTCGACCGCTTCATCGCGCTCACCTCCGCCGTCGCCGACCACCTACGCGAGTACGGCATTGCCGACGACCGGATCGTGATCAAACCCAACGCGATCCCCGACCCCGGCGAGCCGGCCCCGCTGGGCGAAGGCTTCCTCTTCTACGGCCGGCTCTCCCCCGAGAAGGGGCTCGGCCTGCTGCTCGACGCGTGGCGGCAACACCCAGAGGGCACACTCGGGCCGCTGCGGATCGCCGGCGACGGGGAACTGCGGCCACTCGCCGAGGCAGCCGCCCGGGAACGCTCCGACGTCGAGTACCTCGGGCCGTTGGACCGGCCCGGGGTCTGGGCGGCGGTCCGCTCCACCGCCGTCGTCGTAGCGGTCCCCACCTGGCACGACGTACTGCCGACGGTGGTGATCGAGGCGCTCGCCGCAGGCCGGCCGGTGCTCGGTACGGCGCTCGGCGGCGTGCCGTACCTGATCGGCATGGACCACCCGGCGGGTGCGGCGGGCTGGGTGGTGCCGCCGGACCCGGCCGCGCTCGCCGCGGCGCTCCCCACCGCGCGCGCCGGTGCGGCGGCGCTCTCCCCGCTCGCCCGCGCCCGCTACGAACACACCTTCCGCCCCGAGGTCGTCACCACCCAACTCCTCGCCACCTACGCCTCCCTAACCACCCCCTGACCCTGCCTCGCCCCTCCCCCTCCCCGCCCCTCGGCGATCTAGGGCAAATCCCTGCGCGTTGATCTCCAGGGACAACCAATTGCCCTAGATCGGCGGAGGGTGGGGGCGGGGAGGGAGGCGGGGGTGGGGGGTTAGTGGAGGGAGGCGCGGGCGGAGAAGGCGATGCTGGCGAGGAGGAAACCGCCGTTGATCAGGGTGAAGGCGGCAATGAGCCAGATGGTCGCGGCCGGGACGAGGAGCAGGACCAGGGCGGCCACGAAGATCACCGCGCCGTAGTCGCGGATCAGCTTCACCACCCGGACCGGCAGGCTGGTGGAGCTGACCATGCTGGCGTGGTTCGGGCCGGCCTGCATCACCGAGGTGACCAGGTTGACCATCCAGGTGCCGGCGAACGCCGCGATCAGCCAGACCGGGGTGCTCGGGCGTTGCGCCACCGCGGTCGCACCGAGCGCTGACACCAGCGCGATCTGCGACGCCACGTCGGCGAGGATGTCCACCCGGGCGCCGGCCGGACTGCCCCGCCCGGTCACCCGGGCGAGCTGCCCGTCGGCGCAGTCCAGGGAGTACGCCACCTGCCAGCAGACCAGCGCGATCAGCCCGACCACCCAGGCCGGTACGTCTCCGTCGGCCACCGGCCCGGCGAGTGCCACCACGGCGATCGAGGCGGACAGACCGAGGGCCAGGTTGCCCAGGGTCAACGCGGTCGGGCTTAGCCCGAACCGGTGCCCGGCCAGCGCGAAGGCGGCGCCGAGGCGCTGGCTGAGCGCCTCGCTGAACAGGCCACCGCCCCGGTTCACCCGGTAGAAGTCGGCGGCGGTCGGACGGGACAGCTCAGCTGAGGTGGTCGCGGAGTGCATCGGCGTAGTCTGCCAGCCGCTCACGGATCGCGGTCGGAGTCAGGGCGAGGTGTTCCAGGATCGTGTAGCGGTCCGGCCGGGTGCGCGGCGCGTACGTCACCGCCTCGGCGAACTGCTCGACCGTGAGCCCCAGATCCGCCGGGGTGGTGGCGAGCCCGTGCCGGTGCAGGCAGGTGGCGAGCTGGCCGAACCGTTCCGGGTCGCCGCGCAGGAAGGTGCAGAACAGGGCGCCGAGCCCGACCTGCTCGCCGTGCGACCCGGTGCCGGGGTAGAGCGTGTCGATGGCGTGCGAGATCTCGTGGCAACTGCCGCTGGCCGGCCGGCTCGAACCGCAGACCGACATCGAGATGCCACCGAGGATCAACGCCTCGGCCAGGGCGGTGAGGAAACCATCGTCGGTGATCTTGCCGGGGTGGTTGACCAGTGCCTCCGCACCGGTACGGGCCAATGTCACGGCGAGCCCGTCGATCGGCTCGGCGCGTGCGACGTGGGCCAGTTCCCAGTCGGCGACCGCGTTGATGTTGCTGACCGCGTCACCGATGCCGGCCTGGGTCTGCCGGTCCGGCCCGTTCTCGACGAAGTCGAGGTCGACCACGATCGCGATCGGGATGTGCACTCCGTACGAGCCGCGTCGCCCCTCGTGGTCGAGTGAGGCGACCGGGGAGGCGATCCCGTCGTTGGCCAGGCTGGTAGCCACGGTCACCATCGGAATGGCGTAGCGGGTGGCGGCGTACTTGGCGGTGTCGATTGTCTTGCCGCCGCCGATGCCGACCACGGCGTCGTACGACCGGGCGTGCAGTTTGTCGCCGAGTTCGAGGGCGGCGTCGAGGGTGCCACCGGCGACGGTGAAGACGTCGGCGGAGCCGAGGGTGGGGCGGATCAGCTCGACGATCCGTTCGCCCTGTCCCGGGCCGACCACGACCGCCACGTCGCCACCGGCGGAGATCCGCCGGTCGGCGAGGAGTGGGCCGAGGTCGGCGACGGCGCCACGGCGCACCTCGATGACCAGCGGTGTGTTGACCGTACGGGCGAGCAGCGGCATGTGGTCGCCCTACCTGTCCGAGGTGGGGTCCTGGGTGCCGTCCTGCGGCGCCCACTGCCAACTGGTGATCTCCCGTGCCCGGGTCAGGTCGGCGTGGTTGTCGACCTCGACCCACTCCACGTCACCGATCGGGGTGCCGCGTACCTCTCCGCCCCGGATCGCGTACTCCTGGTAGCCGTCCTCGTAGTAGAGGTTCGGGTCCCGGCGCCAGGTGGCCTCCAGCGCGTCGGCCAGCGCGGGGGCGGCCGAGGCCTCGATCAGGGTGGCGCCGATGTACTCCCCGTACGCGTCCGACGGGTCCATCAGCTTGGTGATCTTCGTGAGTTGCCCGTCCGCGTCGAAGATCGTCTTCATCTCCTCGTCGGCCAGCTTCTTGACGTCGTCGATGGCGAGCAGGATGCCCGGACCACGGTTGGCGAGCAGGGTGTGCTCCACGCTCACCGGGTGCACGGTGTCACCGTTGACCAGCAGCGCGCCCCGGGCGAAGTGGTCCCGGGCCAGCCAGAGCGAGTACGCGTTGTTCCACTCCTCGGCCTTGTCGTTGTGCACCAGGGTGAGCTTGACCCCGTGCCGCTCCTCCAGCGCCGACTGCCGCTTCTCCACCTCGGCGGCGGCGTAGCCGACCACCACGACGACCTCGGTCAGCCCGACCTCGGCGAGGTTGTGCAGCGCGATATCGAGGATGGTTGTCCCGCCGTCGACCGGGATGAGCGCCTTCGGCAGGGTGTCGGTGTACGGGCGCAACCGGCGCCCCGCCCCTGCGGCAAGCACCAAACCGATCATTGCGTGACTCTCCTTGACTGTGTTGACAATCGAACACCTGGGTTAATGACTACCGAACGGAGGATAGCGCCGGGGGACAGAACGGCGGTTTCCAGCCGGTCCGGGCGCCCCTCGGCGGGCGGGGTTCAGAGGCCGATCGCGTGTAGCGCGGCGAAGCCGTCCTCGGCGATCCGGCGGATCAGCCCGTCGTTGACGTCGCGGTGCTCGTCCAGCACACCGATCTCGTGCTCCCCCAGCCAGCGGAACTCGGTGTGTTTGCCCTCCTCCAGCCGGGGCCGGGAGAGATCACCGTCGACCCGGACCAGGAAGTCGGTCTCCACCCGGGTGAGGCCGTCGTCGGGGATGTAGGTGTACTCGCCCACCAGGCCGAGCACGATCGAGACGGTCCAGCCGGTCTCCTCGGTCACCTCCCGGTACAGCGCGTCCTCGATCCCCTCACCGGGTTCGACGTGGCCGCCGACGATGTCCCAGGTGTCGGGGAAGAGCTTGCGCTGCGGGGACCGGCGCTGGAAGAAGATCCGACCGTCGTCGTCGACGATCAGGGCTCCGGCGCACCGGAGGGGCTCGGTGGGCACGGGTCGAGACTAGTCCCGGACGGCACCACCCGGGGTGTCCGCAGGTCCGCTGCCGGACGTGGGCTGGGACGCCGGACAACCCGTTTTCCAGGATTCGGACATCGTCGTGCCGCCGCCGTAGCGGGCGGCAGCACCCGTACGCTGGGTAGTCATGACTGCCGAGCAGCTGATCTCTTTTGCCCGTGGCGCGCCGTCGCTGGACATCATCGATATCGAGGGGCTGAAGGCCGCGGCCGTACGCGCGCTGGACGCGGACCCGGCGGGCGTGACCGCCTACGGTACGTCGTTGGGCTACCCGCCCTTGCGCGAGTGGATCGCGAAGAAGCATGGCGTCGCGGTGGACCAGGTGCTGGTGACCAATGGTTCGTTGCAGGCCGACGCGTTCCTCTTCGAGCACCTGGTCCAGCCCGGCGACGCGGTGGTGGTGGAGCGGCCGACGTACGACCGGACCCTGCTGAATCTTCAGGCGCAGGGTGGCGATCTGCACTCGGTGACGATCCACCCGGACGGTCTCGACACCGACGAGCTCGGCAAGCTGCTCGAGTCGGGGGTACGCCCGAAGCTGGCGCACATCATCCCGAACTACCAGAACCCGGCCGGGGTGACCCTCTCGCTGGAGAAGCGGCGGGCGCTGCTCGCCCTGGCCGTCGAGTACGGCTTCACGATCTTCGAGGACGACCCGTACGCGGACATCCGGTTCCGGGGCGAGAAGCTGCCGTCGATGCTCTCCCTCGACGAGCACGGTGTGGTGGTGCACGCGTCCAGCTTCACCAAGACGGTCTGCCCGGGGGTCCGGGTCGGCTACCTGGTCGGGCCGGCGGCGCTGATCGCTGAGATCGCCAAGAAGGCCACCAACCTGTACATCTCGCCGGGGATGTTCGCCCAGGCGACGGTCTACCAGTTCTGTGTCTCCGGTGACATCGACCGGTCGATCGCGAAGGTCAGCTCGGCTCTGGGTGAGCGTTCCCGGCTGCTGGCGGAGGCGTTGCGCGCGCAGATCCCGGGTGTCCGGTTCTACGAGCCGGACGGGGGTTACTTCCTCTGGATCGAGTTGCCGCCGGACGTTCTGGTCGACCGGCTGGCGCCGGCTGCCGCCGAGCGGGGCGTCGCCGTGGTGAAGGGAAGCGACTTCCTGGTGGAGGGCGGGCACCACGCGCTCCGGTTGGCCTACTCGGCGGTCACGGCCGACCAGGTCGAAGAGGGTGTACGCCGGCTGGCTGCCGCCGTCGACGAGGTGCGTGGCCAGCGCTGACGGTTCGCGTGGGCGAGAACCGCGAGAACAGGGACCGTCGAGGGAAAAACTGTCGGATATCCGACAAAAGGTCGTCGTTACCGGTCCGGGGGTCCCGCCGGACCGGTAAACGGCTCACAATGCTGCGAGCGCCTGTCATGTTTCGACCCGGCCCAAACGATCACTCTGCCTGCGCGGAGCCGGCCTGGTCATCCTGACGGGACTCCAAATGCATAGCCCCCCGCCCCCAAAGGTGCCGGGTGGGCCGACCGCACTCTACCCCCCGACGCGGTCGGTCCACCCGGCGCCGACCCCTGGCCAGGTCGGCATCAGGCGGCTCGCGGCGTAACCTCCGAAGCCGCGAATCGACAACGACGGAGGGGGGCGGGCCACCCATGGCAGAGCGACTCGATCAGGACGGGGCGGGTGTCGACGGGCGGCTTCGGGTCCGCCCACGCTCCTGGATAGCGCCGGTCCGAGCGATGGGACGAAGGCTGAACGCCGACCCCGCCCACCCCGGTTCGCCGGCCCCCGGAGTGACCCGGACCGGGGTGGTGGACTGCGGGCTCTACGTCGACGGGGTGCGGCAGCCCGGCGACTGGGACTACGCCTCCGCCTTCGCCGCGGCAGAGGAACAGGCCGCCGACGGCAGGTCGTCCTTCGTCTGGCTCGGCCTGCACGAACCGGCGCAGACCGAGATGGCCGGCATCGCGGAGACGTACGGGCTGCACGAACTGGCGGTGGAGGACGCGGTCAAGGCCGAGCAGCGGCCGAAGCTGGAGCGGTTCGGCGAGGTCAGCTTCCTGGTACTCCGTACCGCCCGCTACGTCGAGCACGGTGAACTGACCGAGACCTCCGAGGTGGTCGAGACCGGCCAGGTGATGCTCTTCATCGGCCCCCGCTTCGTGATCAGCGTGCGGCACGGTGACGCCTGCCGGCTCGCTGCGGTCCGGGCCGACCTGGAGGGCAAGAAGGAGCTGCTGGCGCAGGGGCCGTGGGCGGTGGCGTACGCCGTCACCGACCGGGTGGTCGACCTCTACATGGAGGTGGCCGACCAGGTCGAGGTCGACCTGGACACCCTGGAGGCGCAGGTCTTCTCGCTCAAGGCACACGGCCGGATCCAGCGGATCTACCAGATGAAGCGCGAACTGGTCGAGTTCAAGCGGGCCGTGGTGCCACTGCAACGCCCGCTGATGATGCTGACCGGCACGGTCAACCGGGACGTACCCAAGGAGGTACGTCGCTACTTCCGGGACGTCCAGGACCATTTGACCCGCACCGTGGAACAGGTCAACTCCTACGACGACCTGCTCAACTCGATCCTGCAGGCGCGGCTCGCCCAGGTGACCGTCGACCAGAACAACGACATGCGCAAGATCGCTGCCTGGGCCGGTATCGCCGCCGTCTGGACCGCGATCGCCGGCATCTACGGCATGAACTTCACCCACATGCCGGAGACCCAGTGGAAGTACGGCTACCCGGTGGTGCTCGCCGTGATGCTCGCCATCTCGCTGGTGTTGTACCGCTGGTTCCGGCGCAACCGCTGGCTCTGACGACCTTCTCGGTCAGCTACGGCTTCCGCTCGACGAGTTGCTCGCGGTGCCGAGCAGCCCGTCGGGCTTCGCCCCGGCCTTCGCCGGCGACTTGGCGCCGTCGGTCCCCGTCCCGGCGCCGCTGGAGATCTTCTCGGCGATCGGTGTGGCCCGGTCCCGTACCTTGTCGATCGTCACCGGCTTCGGCTTCGAGACGCTCGCCGGCGGCTCGCCGGACGGCTGGGTAGCGCCGTCGCCGGACGTACCCGAACCACCGGCGACCTTGCCGTCCTCGCGGGCCATCATCGTCGAGCTCGCCGGCTCGTACGCCTCCCACGGTTCCTGACGGCGACGGCGCATCGCCACCGCGCCGACCGCTCCGGCCACCGCCCCGGCGGCGAGTACGCCGGTCAGGATCGACCAACGCCGACGGGCACGCATCGACTTACGCTTGTTCTTTGGCATCGTCTTCATCATCTTCTTCGACTCCGTGACGTTTCTGGACCCTTTGTGACCAGCGGCCGTACCCGTCTGACGGGCCCCGGCGAGTGCGGCCATGGCGAGCGGTGCGACCGCGGTCATGGTCACTCCCCAGCCGTGGCTGGCAGTCTGCGCAACCCTCGCGGCGGTCGGTGAGAGGTAGTCGCGGGCGGCCTGTACCTGTGGGCCGACCCGGCCCTCGACGCCCGCCCGGGCATGGCCCGCGGCTTGCCTGATGTGACCGAAGCCCTCACCCAGCTCCGCACGTACGAGCTGGCTGTGCGACTTACGGCGCCCGAATCCAAACACCGGTCTCCACCTCCTCGGGTTGTTCCCCCGTCATCCTGCACCTTTGGGTGCCTCCGCACGCCCGGAACGGGCACATGGGAGGATCCGCAAGGAAACTGACCCGTGCCTGCCGGCCTGCGTCCCCCGGCCGGCAAGTCCACGACGATCGAGGAGTACCCCGTGGCCGAGGCCATTTACGCCACCCTGCAGACCAACGCCGGTCCGATCCGGCTCGAACTTTTCCCGAACCACGCGCCGAAGACGGTGCGCAACTTCGTCGAGCTCGCCGAGGGCACGAAGGAGTACACCGACCCGCGCACCGGGCAGCCGGGCAGCGGGCCGTACTACGACGGCACCATCTCGCACCGGGTGATCAGCGGCTTCATGATCCAGATGGGTGACCCGACCGGCACCGGCCGTGGCGGCCCGGGCTTCAACTTCGGTGACGAGTTCCACCCGGAGCTGCGGTTCGACCGTCCGTACCTGCTGGCGATGGCGAACGCCGGGCCGGGCACCAACGGTTCGCAGTTCTTCATCACGGTCGGCCCGACCCCGCACCTGAACAACCGCCACACCATCTTCGGCCAGGTTGCCGACGAGGACTCGGCCAAGGTCGTCGACTCGATCGCGAACACCCCGACCGGCCCCGGCGACCGCCCGGTGCAGGACGTCGTGATCGAGCGGGTCCAGATCGAGCGTATCGGCGCCTGACCGACCGCCGAGGTAACCTTTGCCTGCATGAGCGGAAGCACCATGAGTGCAGCGAGGTGGCGGGCGTTGACGGAGTGCAGTGAGGTGGCCGCGTGAGCGAGTCGCCCCCGACGACCCCGGTCTGCTACCGCCATCCGGGTCGGGAGACCTGGGTCCGCTGTACCCGGTGTGACCGGCCCATCTGCCCCGACTGCATGCGCGAGGCATCGGTCGGGCACCAGTGCCCAGAGTGTGTGTCGGAGGGTCGACGCAGCGTGCGGCCGGCGCGTACCGCCTTCGGTGGCGGTGCCGCCGGCCGAGCTGGGTACGTCACCAGGACCCTGATCGGCATCAACGTACTGGTGATGCTGATCTCGGTCGCCCTGGCCGGCGGCGGCAACTCACTGGCCGGCGGTTCCGGCCTCGGCGGCCTCCTCGGCGGCGGCACCCCGCTCACCCGGTGGGGCTCGGTGCTGGGCTACGCGCCGTACGTCAACTTCGGCCCGGTGCACGGGGTGGCGGCGGGCGAGTACTACCGCCTCTTCACGGCCATGTTCCTGCACTACGGCATCATCCACCTGCTGCTGAACATGTGGGCGCTCTGGATGCTCGGCCGGACCCTGGAGGCGACCCTCGGACCACTGCGCTTCCTGGCGCTGTACCTGGTCGCGGGGCTCGGCGGAAACGTGGCCGCCTATCTCTTCTCGGCGCCGAACGCGCAGACGGTGGGGGCGTCGACCGCCATCTTCGGTCTCTTCGCGGCGCTCTTCATCATCATGCGCCGGTTGGGCCGGGACACCTCGGCGGTGGTGCCCGTCCTCGTGGTCAACCTGGTCTTCACCTTCGCGGTGCCGGGCATCTCGATCGCCGGCCACCTCGGCGGGCTGGTCCTCGGTGCCCTGATGGCACTGGTGCTCGCCTACGCCCCCCGGATACGACGCTCGGTGTTCCAGAGCGCCGGCACCGCGGTGCTGCTGGTCGCGTTGATCGGGCTGACCGTGCTCCGAACGGCACTGCTGATCGGCTGAGCCCGGCCGGTCAGTCCTGTTCCGGACGGTCGGCGGGGTGCGGGCCGGCATGGAACCGGGCCGCGCGTAGCGCCTCGGCCACCTCGCCCGGATCGGCGTCGAGGTCGTACCGGCTGAAGAAGTGCAGCGAGTCACCCGCGTCGAGTTCCAGGATCGCCGTACGCAGACCGAAGCGTGGCCGGTCGTCCACGGCGATCCGTTCGATCTCCGCCCAGTCCAGGTGCCGTCGGCCGGCGAAGCCCCGGACCACGGTCACGCCGGTCGGGTCGAGCGCGAGACGCACCGGGGCGACGAGGTCGCGTACCGCCCAGCCGAGCAGCCCTGCGGCGGCGAGCACGGCCGCCCCGATCGGGACCGGGTCGCCCGCGCCGAGCAGCAGACCCAGCCCGACCAGGACCACCGCGCCGACTACCTTGACCACCGGCAGGGCCGGCCGGACCCGCCAGCGGGGCGGGGTGACGAACGGGTCGGGCTGCGCGCTCTGCTCAGGGTGCACCGGTCCAGGATGCCAGCCCGGACCACCGGGGCGCCCGGTACGCCCGCGTACGATCGAGGCAGGCTAAGTTACCGGGGAGTTCAGATGAGAGACGCGGTCATCGTCGGAGCGGTACGCACCCCGGTCGGGCGCCGCCGGGGCGGTCTCGCCTCGGTGCACCCGGTCGACCTCTCCGCGCACGTGCTGCGCGCCCTGGCCGAACGGACCGGACTTGATCCGGCTGACGTGGACGACGTGATCTGGGGTTGCGTCTCGCAGGTCGGCGAGCAGGCGTGGAACGTCGGTCGCAACGCCGTACTCGGGGCCGGCTGGCCGGAAACGGTGCCCGGCACCACGCTCGACCGGCAGTGCGGTTCCAGCCAGCAGGCGTTGCACTTCGCCGCCGCGGCGGTCGTCTCCGGTCAGGCCGACCTCGTGGTGGCCGGTGGGGTGGAGTCGATGACCCGGGTGCCGATGGGCAGCAGCATCCAGGTGCCGGCCTCCGGCGACGGCACCGACGGGCTGCCCTACGGCGACCAGGTCCGGGCCCGCTATCGGGGGGTGGAGGGCTTCGCGGCCGACGAGCCGGTGCCGTTCAACCAGGGGGTGGGCGCGGAACTGATGGCCGAGCGCTGGGGTCTGTCCCGCGCCCAGCTCGACGAGTTCGCGCTCGCCAGCCACGGCAAGGCCGCCGCCGCGCAGGACTCCGGCCTCTTCGATCCGGAGATCGCGCCGGTGCCGGTCGCCGACGGTGTGAAGTTCGGTGCCGACGAGGGCATCCGCCGCGACACCACGCTTGCCCGGCTGGCCGAGCTGGCCACCCCGTTCCGGGCCGACGGTGTGGTCACCGCCGGTTCGGCGTCACAGATCTCCGACGGCGCCGCCGCGCTCGCGGTGACCAGTTCGGACTGGGCCCGGCGGCACGGGTTGCTCCCGCTGGCCCGGATCCACACCGCGGTGGTCGCGGCCGACGATCCGGTGATCATGCTGACCGGCCCCATCCCGGCCACCGCGAAGGCGTTGCGCCGGGCCGGTCTGGGCATCGAGGAGATCGGGGTGTACGAGGTCAACGAGGCGTTCGCCCCGGTGCCGCTGGCCTGGCTCGCCGAGACCGAGGCGGACCCGGACCGGCTCAACCCGCGCGGCGGCGCGATCGCCCTCGGGCACCCGCTGGGCGGCTCCGGTGCCCGGATCATGACCACAATGCTCCAGCACATGCGGGACAACGGCATCCGCTACGGCCTCCAGACGATGTGCGAGGGCGGTGGCATGGCCAATGCCACCATCGTCGAGCTGCTCTAGGCGGCCGGTCACCCGGCGTGTCGGTCGATCGTGGACTTGCCGCCGTGGAACTTCTGTAATTTCATATTCATCCATACGTACGCCGCGTCAGATCGCGTTGACGCTTCGTTGAGCACCGCATGGACCTCTTCTTCCGAACGTTCCTGCCAGCCGCGGCGGAGGCGGGGCTGGCCGCACCGATCATGAGCCGGCACCTGCCGATCCTGCGGCAGTGCGTAGCCGCCGACGACGCCACCGTCCTGGTCGCCCGCTGCACCCGACCGGATGCGCAGGTGCCCGGCAACTACCTGCTCCTGCTTACCAGCCGCCGGCTGGTGGTAACCCGGCAGACCCGCCTCCTGCAGCGACTCAGCCTGCACCTCAACACCGAACTCCGGCACCTCAACAACATCACGTGGGCGCCGGACCCCCGACTTCCCGCGCTGGAACTGGCCGCGACCGCGGTCGACGGCGTCCGTGAGCGCTACCTGCTCCGGGTCGGTCGCCGCCAACCGGTGGCGCAGCTCGACGCCCTGCTCAACCAGGCCTTCCACGGCGGCGGCGCCGCCGTGCCACCGGTGGCGGAAAGCACCAGGTCAGCGCGACGGACCACGTTCAGCCCCGCCGTGGCGGTCTGAACCGAACTCCGTGTCGTAACCCGGGTCAGGCGTCCGCCGTCAGCCGGCCGTACGAGATCCATACACAACTCGAACAAACCCGCCAGGTCCGGCCGGCCGCCGGTCGGCCATCATGGGCGGGTGACGGACGACGTACCCGCCCGTGGGCTCGTCCTGGTAGTCGAGGACGAGCCCGCCATCGCCGACCTGGTCCGGCTCTACCTGGCCCGAGAGGGCTTCGGCGTGCAGGTCGAACGGGACGGGTCCGCCGGGCTCGCGGCGGCCCGCCGGCTGCGCCCGATCGCCTGCGTACTCGACATCTCGCTGCCCGGACTGGCCGGCACCGAAGTCTGCCGCCGGATGCGCGAGACCGGCGACTGGACCCCGGTCATCTTCCTCACCGCCCGGGACGACGAGACGGACCGGATCGTCGGACTCGAACTCGGCGCCGACGACTACGTCACGAAGCCGTTCAGCCCCAGGGAGCTGGTGGCCCGGGTCCGGGCCGTACTCCGGCGTACGGCCGGCACGCCGGACCGCGCCGAACGCCGCCGCGAGGCCGGACCCGTCACCCTCGACCCCGCCCGGCGTACGGTCAGCGTCGCGGGCGCCCCCGTGCAGCTCACGTCGACCGAGTTCGACCTGCTCGCGTACCTGATGGCCCGCCCGGGGCGGGTCTTCACCCGGGACGAGCTGCTGGCCGCCGTCTGGGGGTACGCGGCCCACGCCGGCACCCGTACGGTCGACGTCCACGTGGCGCAGGTACGCGGCAAGCTCGGCACCGGGGCGAGCGTGATCCGCACCCACCGCGGCGTCGGGTACGCCTGTGCCGACTGACGGCAGCACACCACGCCGCTGGCTGCTCGGACGTACTCTCTCAGCCCGCGCGGTCCTCGTCAGTTGTGCGGTCGCGCTGGTGTCGGTGCTGGTCACCGCCGCCGTAGCCGGGCCGCTGGCGGCGGACGCGATCCAACGTCAGGCCCGCGAAGCACTCGCCGCACAGGCCCGGCTCGCCGCCGAAACGCTGCGCCCCCGCCTCGATCGCGGCCGTACCGCCGACGAGGAACGGATCATCCGGCAACTCCGGAACCAGGGCATCAACGCGTACCTGATCCGGGCCGGCGTCGCCGATCGGCCGGGCCTGCCGGCGCGGGTCGTCGACCAGGTCGCGGCCGGCCGGAACTTCTCCGGCCGTCGGCTGGTCGACGGAGTTCCGTCGCTGGTGGAGGCGCGCGCCCTGCCCGGCGGCAACGGTGTGGCGCTCACCCGCGAGACCACCACCGGGCTCTGGCGGATGGTGCTCGGCAGTCTCTGGCTGCCACTGCTCGCCGGGCTCGGCGCCGGTGTCGTCGCCGGCATCCTGCTCGCCCGTCGGCTGGCCCGGCCGATCCGGAACGCCGCTGTCGCCGCCACCCGCCTGCGCTCCGGCGACCGGAACGTACGCCTGCCCGTCGAGCCACCGCAGGAGGTGGCCGACCTGGCGTACGCGTTCAACCAGCTCGCCGCTGCCCTGGCCGGCAGTGAGGGTCGCCAGCGTGAGTTCCTGCTCTCGGTCTCGCACGAGCTCCGTACGCCGCTCACCGCGATCCGGGGTTACGCCGAGGCGATCGCCGACGGCGTCGTCGGCCCGGAAGGGGCGCAGCGGGCCGGGCAGACCATGCTCACCGAGGCCGAACACCTCGACCGGCTGGTCAGTGACCTGCTCGCACTCGCCCGGCTGGAGGCGGTCGACTTCCCCCTCGAACCGATCCGGATCGACCTCGCCCGGCTGGTCGAGGACGCGGCCCAGACCTGGGCCGCGCGTTGCGCCGCCGTCGGCGTGCTGTTCCGGACCGAGGTGCCCGCGCGTCCGGTGCCGGCGTACACCGACCCCGGGCGGATCCGGCAGGTCGTCGACGGGCTGTTGGAGAACGCGCTACGGGTCGTACCGCCCGGTGCACCGGTGGTGCTCGCCGTCGGCGAGGCACCGGACGGCGGGGCGCTGATCGAGGTACGCGACGGCGGTCCCGGCTTCACCGACGACGACCTCGCGGTTGCCTTCGAACGGGGGGCCCTGCACCAGCGTTACCGGGGTGTACGCAAGGTGGGCAGCGGGCTCGGCCTGGCGCTCGCCGCTGGTCTGGTCCGGCGCCTCGGCGGCCGGATCGTTGCCGCCCACGCCCCCGAAGGCGGTGCCCACTTCACCGTCCACCTTCCTCACGTCCCAGGGGGGAGGGCGACGCCGACGTAGCCGTGGAACTCGATCCGCCACCCGCGTGGAACCAGGCGGGTGCAGGTGGCCTGATCCCCGGTGCAGACGATGACGTCCACAGTGGTTGGATCGGCCGGCGGGTGTTTGGGCAGCACCGATTGCAGTGCCACGATCTCCCGGCCGCCGTCGCTGCCGGTGCGGGCACCGAACGAGCCGTCCCGCAGGAGCAGCCACCACGGGTACTCCCAGTTGTCGTTCTGCTGGACCAGGCCGATCCGTCGGGCGTCGGTGGCCCGTACCCGTTCGGCGGCCCAGCGGAATTCCGGCGCCCACTGGGGGCGGCGCAGGAAGCGGGTGTCCCAGTCCGAGGTGGTGAAGACCGAACCGGCGCCGACGAGTCGGCGGGGGAAGCCGTACGAGACGGCGAGCAGTCCGGCCAGCGCGGAGCCGGCGAGCAGGGCGACCGTCACGGTCACCGCGAGCGAGCGTCGCCCGGTTCCGGCGCCCCTGCCGGTACGTCGGCGCAACAGCGCGTCGAGCCAGATTCCGGCCAGCGGTACGGCGAGCACGAGTGCGTAGAGCAGCAGCCGGTTCCCCCAGGGCTGCCATTTGATCATGGCGGTGTGGGTCAGCAGGGTCACCGCGACCGTCACCGCGTACGCGCGCACCGGGCCCGGGCGCGCCGGTGCGAGCCGACCAGGGCGCAGCAGCGCGAAGAGTGTGCCGAGCAGCGCCAACGCCCCGGCGACAGGAAACGCGACCCGGTCCTCGTCGGGGTACCAGGACTGGACCGGGAACCGGGTCTGGCCGAACGTGGTGGCCCGATCCTGCGGGTCCACCCCGATCAGCCCGGCCGTCCCCACGACCGCCTCGGCCGGCGCGGTGCCGACCACGCCGACCGGGGTGTCGTGCAGCGCGCTGAGCGGGGTGTCGAGGGCGGTCTGCCCGATCCGGAGTGCGTTGATCAGGATCGAGCCCGGGTCGTGCCGCTGCATCGGGATCGACTCGCGCAACCGGGGTGGCCCGAGTGGGTTGCCGAACTCGGCGGTCACCCTGGCCAGGAAGGGCCCGGTGATGACCGCGGCGACCAGCAGGATGACGACCGAGGCGAGGCCGGTGCGCCCGACGACGCGGATCCGACCGCTGGTAACGCCGGCCGGGCTGGCGTGGGAGTTGGTCCAGCCGAGTCGCAGCTGGGCGAGGCCCCAGAGGAGAAGCAGTGGGCCGGCACCGAGCAGCCCGCTGGTCTTGGTGACCGCGATCAGGCCGGTGGCCGTACCGAGCGCGAGTGCCGAGCCGGCGGTCGCTCGCCGGTGCAGCCCGTCCAGGACCAGGGTCGCCAGGCAGGCCACCCAGGCCGCGGTGACCAGGTCGGTCTGGGTGCTGGTGGCCTGGAGTACGACCATCGGGGTGGTCCCGACCAGGAACGCGGTGATCAGTTGGGCCCGCCGGCCGCCGCCGAGCTGGGCGGTGATCCGGGCGGCCAGCAGCAGGCAGGCCACCCCGGCGGCCCACTGGACCAGGTTGTAGAGCCCGTCCCCGCCGGTGAAGAGGCGCAGGTGCAGCAGCAGGTATTCGGCGCCGGGCGGGATGGTGACCTGGCGGTGGATGGCGGTGGGCCAGAACTCCAGCGAGCCCTGGGCCACCCAGTGTTCGACCTTCGGCAGGTGGTACGTCTGCGAGTCGAAGTTGTTCGGCTCGGCCAGGATCGCCACCAGCAGCTCGACCAGGACCAGTCCGCTCACCGAGCCGGCCAGCAGGCGCTCCCCCCGGGTCGCCGTACGCCAGCCGGTGCGGACCCGGTCGACGGCCGCCGCCCAACCGCGCGTCGGCTGGCGGTCGCGCCGCCGGCGCCCGGCCGCCAGGCCGAGTGCCAGCAGCAGGAAGATCAGCCAGGCCAGTGCGATGGCGGGCAGCTTCAGTGCGCCGAATGCGCCGAGCAGTTCGACGCTGAGCACCGCGTACGCGCCGGTTGCCAGGGTGGCCCGGACGGCGGCCAACCGGTGTGGGTTGATGGTGCTGGCGTCGCCCGGGCGGACCGCGTAGAGCAGGAACAGGTACCCGAGGGTCGGTATCACCAGGAGCGCGGATGCGGGAGCCGGCATGGCGGGAAGTAAACACCACCATGTCCGTTGGTCCGAGCCTGCCGCACCTGCGCCGGACTCTGTCGGCAACCCAGACCAGCTAGGCTAAGGCCGATCCGTCGTCCGCACCGTGGAGATTCCCGTGAAGCTTTCGATCCTCATGCCGGTCTACAACGAGGAAGAACGCATCGCGGATGCCCTCAAACAGGCACTTGCGGTCGACTACCCGTGTGAAATCGAGCTGCTCGTAGTGGACGATGGCAGCCGTGACGGCACCGCCGAGATCCTTGGTCGGGCTGACGACAGCCGGCTCCGGGTGATCACCCATCCCCGCAACGCGGGCAAGGGCGCCGCCATCAGGACCGCCGTCGAGCATGCCGAGGGCGAGTACATGGTGATGCTCGACGCCGATCTTGAATACGATCCGCAGGACATCCCGAAGTTGCTCGATCCGGTGTTGGACGGTCGGGCCACCGTGGTGTACGGAAATCGGACATTCGGCAGCCACAGCGCCTACAGCTTCTGGTACGTGATGGGCAACAAGGCGGTTACCACCGCCGCCAATGTCCTTTTCAACTCGTACATCGGCGATCTTGAAACCTGCTTCAAGCTGCTGCCGGTCGCGCTGTACCGCTCCCTCGATGTGCGCTCGCGTGGCTTCGGTATGGAGGCCGAGGTCACCGGCAAGCTGCTCCGCCGCAAGATCCGGCCGTACGAGGTGCCGATCAGCTACCGCGCCAGGGGGCGCGAAGAGGGCAAGAAGATCACCTGGAAGGACGGCGTCGAGGCGATCTGGATCCTCGGTCGCGAGCGCGCCCGGCGGCGCGACGTCACCTCGGGCACCCGCTGACCGACGAGGGCAGGCGGGGGCGGTCGGCTCCCAGCTCGCTGCGCGATCGACGTCGTTGTCGCCTCCTTCTACTGCGGCTAGCCTCGACATGAAGTTGACTTCAAGTCCAGGAGGGGCGGCGTGCAGGAAGGGCTCACCATCGGCGAACTCGCCGCCCGCTCAGGGGTGGCGCCGTCAGCACTGCGCTACTACGAACGGCTCGGTCTGGTCCGGGCCGGTCGTACCGGCGGCAACCAGCGCCGGTACGAGCGCAGCGAACTGCGACGGGTGGCCTTCATCCGAATCTCCCAGCAGGTCGGCATCTCGCTCGACGAGATCCGGGCCGCGCTGGACTCGCTGCCCGATTCGCGTACGCCGACCACCTCGGACTGGACCCGTCTCTCCGCGAGCTGGCAGGGGCGCCTCGACGAGCGGATCCGGATGCTCACCAAGCTCCGTGACGACCTCGACGGCTGCATCGGCTGCGGCTGCCTGTCGTTGCAGCGCTGCGCCCTCTACAACCAGAACGACGAGTTGGCCGCCCAGGGCCCCGGAGCCCGGCTGATGCTCGCCGACACCAACGCGAGCGCCGACGCCACCGGGACGTAGGGCCGGTCATTCCATGGTGAGCAGCACCTTGCCGAGGTGGTTGCTCTCCTCCAGGATCCGGTGCGCCTGCGCCGCCTCGGTGACCGGCAGCCGGCGGTCCACCACCGGGCGGATCGCGCCCGACTCCACCAGTGGCCAGACCTCCTCACGGACCCCTCGTACGATGGCCGCCTTGTCCTCCTTCGAGCGGGCCCGGAGCGTGGTGCCGATGACGCTGCCCCGCTTCGCCATCAGCGAGTTCAGGTTGAGTTCGCCCTTGCGTCCGCCCTGCAACCCGATCACGACGATCCGGCCGTCGGTGGCGAGCGCCTGCACGTTACGGCCGAGGTAGGAGCCGCCCATGATGTCCAGGATCACGTCGGCCCCGTGACCGTCGGTGGCGGCCTTGACCTCCTCGACGAAGTCCTGGTCGCGGTAGTCGACCACATGTGTCGCGCCCAGTTTGCGTAGCTGCTCGTGCTTGCTGGCCCGGGCGGTGACGATCACGTTGGCGCCGAGCGCGACGCCGAGCTGGATGGCGAAGGTGCCGATGCCGCTGCCGCCGCCGTGCACCAGCAGCGTCTCGCCCATGCCCAGCCGGGCCACCCGCACCACGTTCGACCAGACCGTGCACGCGACCTCGGGCAGACAGGCCGCCTCGACCAGGTCAACGGAGGCCGGCACCGGCAGCAACTGCCCGGCCGGGACCGCGACCCGCTGCGCGTACCCGCCACCGGTGAGCAGGGCACAGACCTCCTGACCGACCTGCCACCCGGTGACGTCGGGGGCGATTGCGCTGATCACGCCGGAGCATTCCAACCCCGGGTACGGGGACGCGCCCTTCGGCGGCGCGTAGTTTCCCTGCCGCTGCAACACGTCGGCGCGGTTCACGGCGGTGGCGCGTACGTCGACCAGCACCTCACCCGGACCCAGTTCGGGATCGGGCACATCGGCCCAGACGAGTGCCTCGGGCCCACCCGGTTCCGGAACAGTGATCGCCTTCATGCTGTCCAGTCTGGCGCAACCAGGCGCCGTACGCAGTCCCGCTCCGGGATGGTGGGCAGTGGACTCCACGAGTTCCGGACCGATCTGGCAGACTGCACGCAAGCGCATGCTTCCCTCGGGTGGCTGCGTGTCGCGGAGCGCCACGGCGGTTCCGCGGCAAGGAGGGCTCGCCTAGTGGCCGATGGCGGCGGCCTTGAAAGCCGCTGAGGCGGTTCCCGTCTCCGTGGGTTCGAATCCCACGCCCTCCGCCAGTGTTCTCCCAGCGTCTGGCACCTCCGTTGGGGCCAGCGGCGCCCGGGCCGAGCAGGAACCGGGTTGCGGCGTCCGGCGTCCGGGGGTGTGCGCTGCGGGTCAGCCCTGGCCCTTGGAGACCGACGACTTGTCCGGGAAGACCGAATACTGGTCGCCCGAGGCGTACGCGTCGGCGCTGGCGTTGAGCAGCTCGATGTAGCCCCCGGAGATGGTCACGGTGTCGGCGACGTGCTGCAGGGCGGTGCGCTGGTTCATGCGCAGGGATTCCAGGAACTTCCGGGTGCTCAACGCCGAGGGCGTGTAGGTGTAGTGCGGTGAGTTGTCGATGGCGCCCGCGATGTCGGCCTGCTGCGGGTTCTGGCCGGGCACCCGGTGCTGGGTCTGGTTGACGCCTTCCTCCGTACCCCAGAAGTCGGCGCCGAGCTTCGCCTCCGAGTCCACCACCAGCGCGTTGAACGTCTGGGCCAGCACCTTCGCCGAGTCGAGCAACCGCTGTTCGTGCTCCAACAGGTCCTCCGGGCGCACCCGCACCGATTCGTAGTCGGGTCCGTGACTCTGGCGCAGTTGCTGCTTGAGCTGGGAACCGGTCGGAACGCCGGCCAGCGGGTTCACGTCGTCACCGCCGCCGCCCTTGCCGTCGCCCTTGCCGCCGCTGCCCGTGAGGTCGTCGTCAGCCGAGCCACCACCCGTACTTGGGGTCACGGTGTGTAGCGGCTGTGGTGCGGACCAGTTCACCACCAGGCTCTTGGAGAGGGCGGCCTGCGCCGGCTCGGCGGTCTCCGGGGAGCCGTTACCCGGATCGGGCAGCGGATTGGGGTCGTAAATCGACCGGTACCTGGGCATGTGCGGCGGCCCCCTCGATCATCAGCTTCGCCTTCAGTATCCGCCGGTGTACCCGACCGGTGCCGAGTCCCTCATCCGCAGCGGCCGGAGGTCCCCGGAAAGTGACTGTCCAGGTGGCGGGCGAGGTTCCTATCGTCGAATCGGGTCGCTCTGTCAACACGGCCCGTCTCCGGTGCTAGGGGGATTGCCCGTGGCGAACGAAGTGTCACTCCAGGAATTCAAGGTGATGATGGGCGTCTTCAACGACGCCATCGCGGTGGTCGACACCCAGAGCAAGCGCATCAACGGCGTGTTGAGCGACATCTCCGGCACCTTCAGCAGCGTGGCCCAGGACTGGCAGTCGCCGGCCGCGAGCACCTTCGGCGACCTGGCCCGCGAGTACGAGACCGACGCCGCCAACCTCAACGACCTGCTCGCCGACATCCTGGTCCGGATGCGCCAGACGTACAAGAACTACCACGATGTCGAGGTACGGGCGCAGCAGGCGCTGCGGGACCAGGAGCCGCCCCCGCCGCCCGGGCGCGACCGGCACACCGTCGTGGACCAGCCGGAGCAGCTCATGCGGGCACAGGTCATGCAGGCCACGCCGGGACAGGCGGCGCCAGGACAGTTCACGCCGGCGCAGGTCATGCGGGCTGAGCTGGGGCAGCTCATGCCGGCGCAGGTCATGCCGGCCGAGCCGACACCGACGACGCCGGCTCGATGACGGCGCCCAATCCGGGCCGGACCGTGCCGGTTCCCACCGGCCCCACCTACAGCTCGCCCAGTCCCGAAGCCGAACTGCACATGGACATGGTCAACCTGTGGACGATCGGCAAGACGACCATCCCAGGGCAGGTCGATGAGCTGGCCGACGCGCTGGACAAGATCTCCAACGCGCTGGAGTCGATCGAGCTGAACTGGGCCGGGGACTCCCAGAAGCAGGCGCAGGAGATCAACGAACGCTGGCAGAACTGCGCCCGGGCGCTCTTCGGCACGAAGGAGCACCCCGAGGTCGGCGTGCTCAACCGGATCGCCGGCGGTCTGCAGGGCGCGGCGCTGAACTACCACAGCGTCGAGGAGCACACGATCGAGATGTGGCAGAAGTACATCGACCTGCTCAACCAGATGCTGGCCGGCCAGAGCCCCGGTGACAGCGGCGGTGGCGGCGGCCAGCAGAGCCCGCCGATCAGCGAGGTCTGACCCGCCGACCGGCAGATCTGACCCACCATCAGCGAGAGACGACTTCCACCATGACCCGGATCCCGTTCCACCGGCCGGCGCGGCTGGCCTACCCCGAGCCTCCCCGGGACCGGATCGCGGTTCCCACTCCGCCGCCACAGACCCGTCCCCAGACCTCCAGCGTCTGGCTCACCATGATGCTCCCGCTCCTCTCCACCCTGGCGATGGCGGGCTACCTCATCTCGTACGGTCGACCGCTGCTGATCGTGCTGGGCATCGGTTTCGTGGTGCTCTCCCTGGTGGCCACCCTCGGCATGCGCTGGCAGATGCGGCACGCCGCCGAGGCCACCCAACGCCGGCAGCGCGACCGCTACCTGGAACTCCTGGACGAGGTACGGTCGTCGGCCCGTACCCTCGCCGCCGTGACCCGCCGCTCGGCGGTCATCCACCAGCCCAGCCCGCAGCGGCTCCTCGCCCTGGTCGGCGCGGGTCGACGGACCTGGGAACGGCGACCCGGCGACCCGGACTTCCTACGGATCCGGCTCGGTGCCGGCAACGGGCCACTCGGCGGGGGCGTCGAACTCAGCGGCCGGATGGACCCGATGGCCGAGTACGACCGCTCCCTGATGGGCGAGGCGGAGGCGCTGATCGCCGACCACCGTACGGTCGGAGAACAGCCGGCGTGGCTGGACCTGGCCCGCTGCGGCGTGGTCAGCCTGGTCGGCAGCGAACGGGTGACCCGGGCACTGGCCCGTTCGCTGGTCCTCCAGATCGCCGCCCTGCACGCGCCCGAGGACGTCACCATCGCCGTGCACACCGGTGGCGCCGACGGCTGGGAGTGGGCGAAGTGGCTGCCACACACCCACGAGCCCGGTGCCGCCGCCTCCGAGGCCGGTGTCACCTCGCTCGTCGCCGAGGACCTCGAACGGCTCGCCGACTACCTGGAGCGGGAACGGGACCGGGCCCGGGAGGAGACCCGCAACCGGCGCGGGTACGGCCCCGCCACCGGTGTCGCCCGACGCCTGGTCCTGGTGCTTGACGGGTACCGACCGGACGAGCCCTGGGTGCGTACCCCGATCCTCGAATCGCTCTGGGCCGACGCCGGTCCCGAACTCGGCATCACCGTGGTCTGCCTGACCGGTTCGCGGGCCGCCGAGCCCGGCCGGGTCGACGGGCGAGCCACCGTCGGCGACGACGGCGCCCTGGAACTGAGCGGCCCCACCGCCGACCGGTACGCGGTGGTCGAGGCGGCCCGGGCGGACCTGAGCCCGGAGCGACTCTGCGAGGCGATCGCCCGCCGCCTGGCGCCACTGCGGCTCACCGAGGACCGGGAACCGGTCCTGTCCCGGATCACCACGCTGCCCGAGATGCTCGGCGTCACCGACGTCGGCCAACTCGACCCGCACCGCGGCCGGGTGCTCCCGTCCGACCCGGACATGCTGCGGGTGCCGCTCGGGGTCGACGGCGACGGGCAACCCGTACTGCTCGACCTCAAGGAGTCGGCACAACGCGGTATGGGCCCGCACGGACTGGTGGTCGGCGCCACCGGCTCCGGTAAGAGCGAACTGCTGCGCACCCTGGTCACCGGTCTGGCCGCCAAACACAGCCCGGACCTGCTGAGTTTCGTCCTGGTGGACTTCAAGGGTGGGGCGACCTTCGCCGGGGTGACCCAACTGCCGCACGTCTCCGGCCTGATCACCAACCTCGCCGACGACCTGGCGATGGTCGACCGGGTCCGCGCCGCGTTGCAGGGTGAGCAGCAGCGCCGGCAACGGGTGCTGCGCGACGCGGGCAACGTCGACTCGGTCCGCGAATACCAGATGCGCCAGGCAGCCGGCGGCACCGACGTCAACGGCCAGCCGCTCGAACCGCTGCCGTACCTGGTCATCATCGTCGACGAGTTCGGGGAACTGCTCTCCGGACGACCCGACTTCATCGACCTCTTCGTGCAGATCGGACGCGTCGGCCGGTCGCTCGGCATGCACCTCCTCCTCGCCACCCAGCGACTGGAGGAGAGCCGGTTGCGTGGCCTCCAGTCGCACCTGTCGTACCGGCTCTGCCTGCGTACGTTCTCCGCCGCCGAGAGCCGCGCGGTGATCGGTACGCCGGACGCGTACCACCTGCCGCCGGTGCCCGGCTCGGCGTACCTGAAGGTCGACGAGACCATCTACACGCGGTTCCGTGTCGCACACGTCTCCGGCCCCTACCTGGGTGCGCGCGACCCCGACGACGAGCGCAACGGCCCGGTCCGGTTGGTGCCCTACACCCTGCGTCCGGCCGCTACCGCGCTGACCGAGCAGGAGGCGCACCCGCCCGTCGTCACCGACCTCAACACCCGGACCGAGTTGCAGGTGGCCGTCGACCGGCTGGCCAGCATCGACCAGCCGGTGCATCAGGTGTGGCTGCCACCGCTGCCGGCCGTGATCACCCTCGGCAGCCTGCTCGGTCCGCTCAGCGAGCACCCGGAACGCGGCCTGACCGCCGAGCTGTGGCAGTGGCCGGGGGGCCTGAAGTTCCCGATCGCGGTGGTCGACCTGCCGGCCAGCCAGCAGCAGGAACCGATGGTCGTGGACCTGTCGGGGAAGGACGGCAACGTCGCGGTGGTGGGGGCACCGCAGTCCGGCAAGACCGTACTGCTGCGCAGCCTGCTGCTGTCGGCGATGCTGACCGGTACGCCGGACGAGATCCAGGCCTCGATCATCGACTTCGGCGGCGGCGGGCTGCTGCCGCTGGCGAGCGCACCGCACGTCACCGGCGCCGCATCCCGGCTGGAGCCGGCCCGGGCCCGGCGCCTGCTCGCCGAGGCGATGCGGCTGGTGACCGAGCGGGAGGAACTCTTCCGCGCCGAGGGCATCGGATCGGTGGCCGAGTTCCGGCGCCGCCGCGACGCGCGGAACCTGCCGCCCGGTACCCGCGCCGCCGACCTCTTCGTGGTGATCGACAACTGGCCCGCGGTCCGAGCCGAACTCGACGACGCGGACGCCCTGGTGGTGGAGTTCGCGGCCCGTGGTCTCGGCGTCGGCGTGCACCTGGTGCTCTCCGCGAACCGGTGGATCGAGATCCGCGCCAACCTGCGGGACAGCATCGGCGGGCGGATCGAGCTGCGCCTCAACGACCCGTACGAGTCGGAGATCAGCCGGGCCATCTCCCGCCAGCTCACCGGCGCGGTCCCCGGACGGGGCGCCATCGCACCCGGCGTCTTCTTCCAGGCGGCGCTGCCGACCGTGGACGAGCGCGCCGGCACCGACGTCGTCGACGAGCTCTCCGAGACGCAGGCGAAACTCGTCGCCCGGATCGCGGGTGCCTGGCGGGGCGCGTCCGCACCGGCGGTGCGCATGCTGCCGGACCGGCTCACCGTCGCCGAACTCGCCCAACGGGGTGGGCGGGTGGCGGGTGCCGTCGGTCTGGACGAGGTGGACCTGGCCACCGTCGCCGTGGACCTGGGCCGAGACCAGCCGCACTTCCTGGTCTTCGGGGACAGCGGGTCGGGCAAGTCGCAGTTCCTGCGTACCTGGATGCGGGCCGTGGCCGACAGCGTCTCCGAGGATCAGGCCCGTTTCATGGTGGTCGACTACCGGCGGAGCCTGCTGGGTGCGGTGCCGGACGGCCACGTCGGCGCGTACGCGGGCGACCCGCACGCGGCCGAGGTGTACGCCCGGCAGCTCGCCGAGCGGCTCGCCGAACGTCGGCCGCCGAGCAACATCTCGGCCAGCGAACTCCGTACCCGATCCTGGTGGCAGGGGCCGGAGCTGTATCTCGTCGTCGACGACCTGGACATGCTCACCTCGGGCGCCGGTGGCCCGCTCGCACCGCTGGTTCCCTTCCTGGTCCAGTCCCGCGAGCTGGGTTTCCACGTGGTCGCCGCACACCGGTCGGCCGGGGCGTCGCGGGCACTGATGTCGGGTTCGATGCTCGGCCGGGTGGCCGAGCTCGGTGCCGACGGGTTGGTGCTCTCCGGGGAGCCCCGCGAGGGTGCGTTGCTCGGCGGCGTACGGCCCGCTCCGCAACCGCCGGGCCGGGGGATTCTGGTGCGTCGTGGTCGGCCGCCGGTGCTGATCCAGGTGGCGATCGATCCCGAGGACGAACTGGTGTCCTTCTGACCGGCTCGTACCGCCGGCTGACCGGCCCGCTACGCGGGCCACGTACCACGGAACAATCAGGAGCGCAGCGACATGCCAGATCCTCTCGGTCCCGACCCGCAGACCGGTCTGATGCCGCCGCGCTTCCCACCGAGTCCCGGCCCGGACTTCGAGGCGATCTTCGAGTACGCCGCGCAGTGGATCAAGCTGGGTGACCAGCTCTTCGAGTACTACGAACGGCTCGCCATGGGCATGGCGAACGTCACCTGGGAGGGGGACGCCGGAGCCGCGCGGGCGAAGGCGATCGAGGCGCTCCAGCCGCTCGGCAAGTTGCTGATCGACCCAGCCAACGACCCGAAGGGCTCGCAGATGCCGAGTGCCTGCCGGGTGTTGTGGAACATCGGCGAGTCGATCAACTGGTACGCCGTGAAGCTCCAGGAGCAGCGGCACAAGGAGGACGCCGACGCGGTAAAGCAGATCTTCCTCGGCGTCTTCATGATCGCCCTGATGTTCGTCATGTTCATGCCGGTACTCGGTTTCATCGCGGAGCTGATGGCGACCTTCACCCGGCTGCTCGTCGCCGTGGTCCGCATGTTCGAGGGCGCGGTGTGGATGGAGCGGCTGGCCGGCTTCGTCGGTGGCGCGATCGACGGCGCGCTCGGTGCGTACGCCGCTGACAAGATCTTCACGAAGATCGCCGGTGACATCGTCGGCGTGGACCCCGACACCAGCACCAAAAACCTGATCATCGAGGTCGCGACAGGTGCCGGCCTGGGTGGCATCTTCGGCCTCGCCGCTGCCGGCGCACGCAACGCACCCCGCAACCTGCCCGGATCCGGGGGCGGGGTGAAGGTCACCGGTGGTGGCACGGTCAAGCCGGGCACTCTGGACGACTACAAGCCGAGCGGCGTCGGCAACACCACGCCGACCAGTGGCGGGACGTACCGGCCGGGAACCGGCGGTAACGCCAGCCCGAGCGTCTACAACGGTCCGAGGATCGGCAACGGCGAGCCGATCAGCATCCGCACCGGTGGTCACACCGACGTCGCAACGCCACAGGACTTCGGCGCGGGCGGCATCCAGCGACCCAGCGTCTCCCGGCCCGATATTTCGGCCGGAGGAGGACCGAAAGGGCTCGGCGGCAGCCCCCACGAGATGGTCCCGCCGCCGACCCGGCCCGATCCCAGCACCGGTGTCAGCGCCCGGCCCCCGCAGGAGCACCTCGACACGTCGACGCCACTGAGCAGCCGGCCCAACTCCACCTCCGGTCGTACGCCCGGTGAGAACGTCGCCCTCAACAGCGGTGGACGTCCACCGGCGAACGGGACACCAACCCCCGCTCGTCCCTCCGGTCCGGAGCCGTTGCCGTCGCGGCCCAGCCACGACCTGCCGCCGGCTTCCGGTGGCCGCCCGGCTCAGGGCGGCCTGGAGACTCCACCCGCGAAGCCCGAGGTCGGTGGAGCCCGACCTGGCGGGTCCGGCGGCACCGGTGTGGGCGGTCGTCCCGGTGGTCCGGAGGGTGTGGGCGGTCGTCCGGGTGGTCCGGAGGGTGTGGGTGGTCGTCCGGGTGGTCCGGAGGGTGTGGGTGGTCGTCCGGGTGGTCCGGAGGGTGTGGGTGGTCGTCCCGGCGGTCCGGAGGGTGACCCCGGTCAGGCGTTGCAGGCGCGGCGGGACGCGGCGGCCCGGGCGGCGGAGGCTCGGGCTGGTGGGTTCCGGGTCGACGACCACGGTGTGAGCGCCGCCGGTTCCCGACCCGGCGGGCACAGTGCGGGTGGTCGTCCGGGTGAGTCGGCGGACCCCGGTCAGGCGTTGCAGGTGCGGCGGGAAGCGGCAGCCAGGGCGGCGGAGTCACGTGCCACGCTCAGCCCCGAACCTCCCCGGCCGAACGGACCATCGCCCGACCCGGTCAACGGGCGACCAGGTGCTGTCGATCGAACCGGTGTGGCTCAGCCGTCCGTGGACGGCGCCGGCCGGCCCACGGTGCGCTCGACCGCTCAACCACCGGAACCGGGTCGTCAGGTCTTCCGTACCAATCCCGTCACGGGCAACCGTGAACTGGTGACGCTCGCGAAGCCGAGGAACGACCCCTTTCCCTCCGGCGGCGACACCCTCGGCGCCAAGCCGCAGGTCAGCAACGCGCATCCGGCGCCGAACGTACGGGACACCCCGGCCGGTGGTGACCGAACCGCCGTCGAGGGGAACCAGGGTGACCTGACGTACTACGAGGTGGACCCGAGAACCGGCGTCGCCAAGCCGACCGAGATCGGGCCGGGGGAGTCCATCCTGACCGTGAAGCCGGCGAGCGGCTCCGAACACGGGAACTTCGGCTACAAGGGCGGTCAGCGCGTCCCGATCGGCGACCCGGCGGAACGCGTACCGGTCTACGACGCCCGGACGGGAAGGTGGGATGTCGAGGCGGTCCCGGCGAAGCCGTCGCCGGGCGGGGATTCGTTCCATGTCACCTCGCCGCACGGCCGGCCCCCGGGCGATCCGGTGCCGGAGCCGGAGGGGCCGTTCCAGGCGCTGCGCAGGGACAGCGACGGAAACGTCGACCTGGTGACGTACCGGCGTGAGCCTGGGGTCGGCAAGGGCGCCGACGCGGACGGCTTCACCTTCCGTCGTCTCGGCGGCGGCGACAAGGGATGGCAGGACGAAGGCTTCGTCGGCAAACCGACCCAGGTCGAGCGGATCACGACCGTCCCACAGGGTCACCGGCTGGACGGGCGTCCGGTGGAGCTGGACACCCAGGTCGACAGCGTCCTGGTACGAAACCAGAAGACCGGGCTCTGGGAAGCGGTGCCCAACGCCCCGAAGAGCGGGAACGCACCGGCGGCGCCGGTCGAGTCGGGTGGGCGGCTGTACTTCCGGGCAGGACCTGAGGGCAACGGGTTGCGGCCGGTCGAGGTGAAGGGCGACCCGATCGAGGTCGTCAAGGTGCGCAACGACGGCAACGTCGAGAACACCACCTTCTCGCCCTCCGGCGAGGGGCAACCGCAGCTCCGGGTGGGCGCGGACGGGCGGCTCGTCACCGACACCCCGGGCAACATCTCGCCCCACGAACTCACTTTCGATCCGAGGTCGGGCCACCTGACGTACCGGGGTTCCGCCGGTCCCGAGCCGCACGGGACCGCAGGTGGATCGGGCGACGGTCCGGCTGGGGGCGGCGTCGACGGTCCAACCAGTGGTCGAGCTGGTGGACCGGCCGGCGGTGGACGCTCGGGCGGTGGCACCGGGGGCCTCGGGCAGCGGCCCGAGGGCAACGGGTCGAAGACCCAGACCGAGACGCGAACCGTCACCTTCACCGAGGACAAACCACAGCAGGTCATCCGCCCGCCAAGGGAGGACGTCGACGGACCGGTGATCCGCGATCCGGAGCCCTCGCCCGCCTCCGGGGCGCGTGACACCGCCGGGCCAGTGCCGCAGGAGCGGATCGGTGGCGGATCGGGTACGACGGGCCAGCGGTTGGGCGGGGGTGGCCGGAGCGAGGTTCAGTCGAGTCGCCCGGCCGATACCCGTACCGGGGTGGGAACGCCCCGGGATGGTGGCGAGTCGGGTGGCGCGGCGACGGGTCCGAAGCATCTGACCCGGGAGGAGATGGCTGATCTGGTCCAGCGTCGGTTGGACAGCCAGCCGCGCATCGAACGTCCAAAGCCCTCGGGTACCCCGGAGACCTCGGGTACTCCGGAGACCTTGGGTACTCCGGAGCCGGCTCCCTCCTCCGGGGCGCGTGACACTGCCGGGCCGGTGCCGCAGGAGCGGACGGGTGGCGGGTCGGGTACGGCCGGCCATCGCTCGGGTGGCGGATCGGGCGGGGGTACTCGAAGCGAGGTTCAGTCGAGCCGACCCGGCGGTTCGGCGACGGGTCCGAAGCATCTGACCCGGGAGGAGATGGCTGATCTGGTCCAGCGTCGGGTGGACAGCCAGCCGCGCATCGAACGCCCGAAGCCGTCGGAGACCTCGGGTACCCCGGAGACCTCGGGTACTCCGGAGACCTTGGGTACTCCGAAGCCGGCTCCCTCTTCCGGGGCGCGTGACACCGCCGGGCCGGTGCCGCAGGAGCGGACGGGTGGCGGGTCGGGTACGACGGGCCAGCGGTCGGGAACGCCCCGGGATGGTGGCGAGTCGGGTGGCGCGGCGACGGGTCCGAAGCATCCGACCCGGGAGGAACGGGCTGATCTGGTCCAGCGCCGGGTGGACAGCCAGCCGCGCATCGAACGCCCGAAGCCTTCAGGCACCCCGGAGTCCTCGGCCGCCCCGAAGAAGTTGCCGTCGCCGACGCCTAAGGAGGTGCTTGAGGCGGCGAGGCAGCGGGGTTTGCGTTTTCAGGCGGGTGCTGACATCAAGCCGCCGGTGAAGAAGTTGCCGTCGCCGACGCCTAAGGAGGTGCTTGAGGCGGCGAGGCAGCGGGGTTTGCGTTTTCAGGCGGGTGCTGACATCAAGCCGCCGGTGAAGAAGTTGCCGTCGCCGACGCCTAAGGAGGTCCTTGAGGCGGCGAGGCAGCGGGGTTTGCGTTTTCAGGCGGGTGCTGACATCAAGCCGCCGGCGAAGAAGTTGCCGTCGCCGACGCCTAAGGAGGTCCTTGAGGCGGCGAGGCAGCGGGGTTTGCGTTTTCAGGCGGGTGCTGACATCAAGCCGCCGGCGAAGAAGTTGCCGTCGCCGACGCCTAAGGAGGTCCTTGAGGCGGCGAGGCAGCGGGGTTTGCGTTTTCAGGCGGGTGCTGACATCAAGCCGCCGGCGAAGAAGTTGCCGTCGCCGACGCCTAAGGAGGTCCTTGAGGCGGCGAGGCAGCGAGGTTTGCGTTTTCATCCGGGCGCTGACCCTCAGCCCGTCAACAATCAGCGGCCGACACCCACCCGGACCGCGAGCGGACCAACGAAACCAGCGCCGCCATCGAAGGGCACGGCGCCGTCCAAGCCGGAGACGGGAACCGCTCAACGGGCACCGGAGTCGCCAACAACGACCCGAACGGCCCCGGCCAGCGCGCCGACGTCGACCCGCGGCCCAGCGTCGACCCGTGGGCCGGTATCACGGACGGATCCGGCCCGGACAGCGGTGACAGCCTCGCGGGCACCGCACGCCGAGGGGGTTGAAGCCGCCCCCATTGCCCCGACCGACACGACCGGTAGGCCCGGCGGGGGTCAGGGGTCAACGGACGGACCGTGGACGCAGTCCGGCTGGTCGGCGTGGGACGACCCCGCGCCGGTGATCCGGCGGCCCGAACTCGGCAGCCCACCACCACCGATGTCGCGTACGCCGATACCCGGCTGGGATGACCTGCCAGAAGCAGTCCGGCCCGAGCTACCATCAGCCAATTACGAGACGCTGGACGTCAACGGGCTTCCGCTCGCCGCCATGAACCTCGGTCAGAGTGGAAAGTCGGACGCTTCTGCCGCTTCGGTTTCCTCGCTCTGGCACGGGAGTGAGCAGCCCACCATGCGCGGGCGGGACCTGGGAAGCGTCGTCGTGGTGCCGAACGGGTCCACCGCGTTGCGCGGTGCGGCGTTGCGCGGACATCTCGAGGATCTGCGTGGGGCGAAGCCGGACGCGGATCCGGCCCAGGACGACGACGCGGAGTTCACGGTCGACTTCGTGACCTGGGTCAGGGTTGCGGCCGCGTCCGCGACCTCCGACCAGGCGATGCGCGCGTTCGGGCCCCATGGCCCGGGGGCGGACCAGCGGCTGACGGTCACCGTCGAGGTGGGCCTCGTGGCCGGCGTCGCGGCGGCGACCGATCTCGGTCAGTGGTTGGCGGCCATGTTGAACCGCGAGTTCAACCTCGGGCTGACCCGGTGGGCGCAACGCCAGGGCGTGACGCCGCCCCGGGTTCAGGTCATGCACCGGGTGATGCCGGTGAGCGAACTGCCGAACTGGACGCCGGGGTCGGACTGGGTCCGACTGCGGTACGACGGATCGGAACCGTTGCCCGCCCAGCAGCCGCACGTGCGGCGCGGACAGCGAGCCGACATCCTCGACGGATGGACGATCCAGGTCGATCGGGACCCGATGACGCTGGAGTTGACCCCTCAAGGACGATCAGCGGCCGAGGTGTTGGCGGTCGAGGTCGGTGCCCGTGCCGTGGAGCGCTACCTGGCGGGCGAGGCCGGTCCCGAGGTCACCGTGATCGGGCAGTACGACGAGGCCGGCAGAGGTGACGTCGATGACGCGGAAGCCGGGGCTCAGGCGGCTTACCGCCCGCTCGTGGCGGCCCTCGACGTGGGAGTGCGCGAAGAGCTGCACCGGGTGTGGCGTCGGGAACCCACGCCGGACGAGGTCGACGACGTGGTCGGCACGGTCGTGTTCCAGCACTACTACCAGTCGGTGAAGAACGACGACCCGGCGCGCATCTTCGCCATGCCGGTCGAGATTCAGGTCTCCGCACCCGCGCTCCCGCCGCCGCTACCCGTCGACGACCGGGACCAGCCGAGCTCGGATTATTTGAGCGTCTGGCGCACCAGCCCGGAGTGGGGTTCGGGACCGGGCTGGTGGCGGGCCGAGAACCCGGTACGCGGGGTGGACTCCATCGCGTCGGAGCTGCCAGAGTCCGCTTTCACGACTGTCCGGATGCAGTTCGTGGACGTACGCGACCCGCTCGGCGAGGCCGCACAACTACTGCGGAACTTCAACCTGAACCTCAGTTACGACGTGGCCCGGGTGCAGCTCACGCGGCAATCCACAGGTGTGGATTCGACGCCCAGGTGGGTGCGGGTCTTCCGGATCCGGCTGCACCTCGATCCGGAACAGGGTGTGGCGGCTGACGTCGTCCAGCGGCTCCAGGCGCACGCGACCAACGCACTGCGTCGTCAGCTCAACGAGCGGTACAACTTCCCGAACGGAGACCAGTTCCACCTGTTGCTGGAGTTCACCGACAGCAGCATCGCGCATCAGCGGATCGCCGTACCGGGGCGGGCGTCGCAGCAGCCAGAGGTCGCGAACGCCCTGACCTGGCCGGAGAAACTGCTGGACGATTCCGAGGAGGCCGTGGAGCGGGCAGTGCTGCACGAGATGCTGCACCTGTTCGGTTTGTTCGACGAGTATCCGAACCAGCGGTCGATGACCCGCCCGAGAGTCTTCGCCGCTCCGGCACGTGGCAAGCAGGGCTGGCGGGTACCGGGCCGGACGGCCGCACCGGCACTGATGGGGTACTCCAATCTGCCGGTGCCGGAGCTTGTCGTGCCGCGTTACCTGGCGCAGCTTTCGCAGATTCAGGAGAGCCAGGTTGCCCCAGGAGTGACCACGGTGCACCTGGACGGGGACGATATCCAGGTGACTTCCGCGCCGCGAATCGATGACTGGTTGGCGCTTCAACCTGTGATGTTGCCGCAGCAGCCGCAGGATGTGGCGGACGTCAACCAACGTCTGGCAAACGACCAGCGGTACGCGTCCGAGGTGGCCGACGCGCTGGTCGACCGGGTGGAGGCCACGGTCTACGGCCGGACCTACGCGGTGCTGCACGAGGCGGAGGCGAACCGCTTCATCGCCGGCGAGCGATTCCTGGTCCGGGTACATGACACGTACCCGGAAGAGGTGGCCGCCGGCGACCAGGTGCTGATTTTTGACTCCCACAGCGTGCAGGTACGAGGCGTCCAGTTCGTACCGACCGACGTGGCTGTCGATCTGGCGCAGCGGTACGACGGCGGCGCCCGCTTCGTGTACGCCGGGTACGTGACCGACGAGGTCGACCCGGAGGCGGACACTCTCACAGCGGGCGAAGATCCCGGATTTCAGTCCGAGACCGACGACTTCGATGTGGCGCTCGGCGATGACCAGGGCTTCCTGTTCGACGGCGACGACCTCTTCGAGATGGGCCCGGATGACCTCCCGTCCGTCATGGCCCAATCCAGCGCCGGATCTGCCGGGCTGGTGGGGTCCAACGGGACCGAACCTGGCCCGACAACCACACCCGCGCCCGACGCCCTGGTCTGGGATCGGGAGCTTGCGTTCCGATTCGGCCACCTTGCCGGACCCGCCGAGGTGCAGACCGACGAGCGCGACGATGCCCAGGAGACCCGGCTCAATCCGTTCTGGTCGCCGCTGGCCGAGCTGCCGTCGGCGACGGTGACCGACAACCTCGACCACGGCTGGATATTCGTGGTCGACGCCGACGGTGGGATCCGTGTCGGCGGCGAAATGCCGGAGGAGTTTCTCACCAGCCCGGTATTCGACGATCTTCTGCTCGGGATGCGGCGCCACGATCCCGACCTGACCCGGGACGGACTGCGGGATCTGCTCGCCACCGGGCACCCCACCGTCGCCGTCGACTTCGACGAGTGGGGCCGCACCGTGGTCCGGCCCGCCCGGTTCGCCGGCGAGCTGCGGTTCGACCAGGCGAGTGGGCACTGGCAGGTGTCGGACCTCTCCGGCCGGTTCATGCAGCCGGCGGTACGGGGGGCCGCGCTACCGCGCGATGTGCGGTGGTGGCTCGACAACGTCGCCGCCGAGTTCAGCACCCACCTCGGCGTACCGGTGCGGACGGCGCCCCCGTCGGACGGGCCGCCCATCGACGAGGTCGCCGTGGAGACCCGCCGCGAGCGGGTCACCCGTCAGGTGTGGGCGATCGTCGGTCGGTATCCGACGGCGTCGGAGAGCGACCGGGACCATCTCGCGTCCGCCGCCGAAGCCGTACTGCTCGACTTCCACGCACCGGTCGACCGGGCCCTCGACGCCGCCGCGCAACAGGCACAGGCGCTCGGCCTACCCCCGGCCGTGAACGTCCAGCCACCGACATCGCCGCCGACCGCGTACGAGGAGTACGCCCGTGACCTCGACCGGCAGATCGCCCTCGCCGCGTCCTACCTCGGCGTCGAGTCGGTGCGCTACTACCACGACCAGCTCGACCAGGACGGACAGACCGAGCCGGCGTCACTGTCGCCGCAGGCGGTGGCGCACGCCTTCCTGCACCACCCGCCGCAGCAGATCCTCCGCGACGTACTCGACCGACAGTCGCCCGACCGGGAGATCGCCCTGGCCGCGAGCGACCTGGCGAGCGTCGTCACCGGGTCGTTGGCCGGCTTCGAGGGCAGCGCCTACCTTCAGGTGCACACCGAGGATCTCCAGCTACTGCCTACGGTCGAGGGCGTACTGACACTTCCGGGGGCGCTCGTCGCGACCACGGAACGGATGGACCCCGAGCCCGGCCGTACCGTCATCGAATTGCGGACCTGGACCGCGATCGACGCGGATGCGTTGGCGGAGAACAGGGTCCTGGTCCGACCGGACAGCCACTTCCAGGTGTCCTCGTCCGGTCCCGACGGCGTGACCCTGACCGAGGTGCCCGGACCGCTGTTCGCGTCGGCGGAAGGTCCGGCTGTCTACGCCACCGCGCGGCTGCTCGACCTGGGGCATCCGATTCCGGGAACGTACCTCCAACTCCCGGCGATGTCCGCCGTACGACACGAGGAGGAACTGGCACCGGAGCACGGCGCCATCACGCTGGTCGTGCGTCCGCTGGTGCCACCGACCGGACCGGGACCGCTGTGGTTGGACCCGCGTGCCGTCTACGGCGTCGGTACCGTCGACCAGGACGACGACGGCAACACCCGGGTCGAGCTGTTTGAAGCGTCCCGCTCAGCGCGGGAGGCCCGGGCCGGTATGCCGGTCGAGATGCCATGGCTGCCGATGCCGGCCGGGGGGCGGTTGTCCGAGGCCGAGGCCCGGGTGCCGCAGGATGGGCCGCTGGTCACGGAGGCGCAGACCAACCGGCTGCGCTGGCAACGGCTGCGACTGGTTCCCTCGGCGCTGCTGATCCGTGGCAGCCTCGACTCGTTGTTGGACGCGGCCGGCGCCGGCATCCTGACCGGGATCACCGATCACGACGAATACCTGCGCGAGCAGATCGACGACGACGACAGCCTGACGCCACAGGCGTTCGGCCTTCCGGAGGACACGGCCATCACGTCCGTGCCGAACGATCCGGTCGGCGTGGAACTGGTGCCCGCCCTGGTCGCCCAGTACTACGGGATCGGCGTGGTGGTGGTCCGCCCGGACGGCTCGCTGACGCGGTTCACCGGCGCGGAAGATCCCGACCAGGAGCCGATCGTGCTGGTGCAGACCCCGCAGGGGCTGCTGCCGGCGGTACGCGACACCGACGTGGTCGCGGTCGATCCGGCTACGACGGAGTCGTCCGGCGCCCGCGCCCAGATGGCCGACCCGATGCTGGTGGAAGCCGCCTTCGCGGTGCCGGCGGAACTCCTGCGTCAGGTCAACCAGCACCTGGGCGGACTGGGCCATGCCCGGGTGAGCGCCGCGCGGGTGGTGCAGGCCCGAGCGGAGCTCACCGCGGCGCCCTCCAACGAGCGTGGGCTCGCGGAGTGGATCGCTCACCAGATCAAGTTCGGTCGGCCGCCCCAGACGCATGGTGGTAGCCGTCCCCACCGGACGCCGGAAGACCGAATCCGCGAAGACTCCCCCTCCTCCATCTCGACCGGCGGATCGGCGTCGCGGCAGCCGACCGATCAGCACTCGGCACACGGCCCAGCCGATCCGTCGAGTCGAAACCGACCGGGGATGGTGCCGTCCGGGCCCGTCTCCGGGGCGGGGCGGATCTGGGTGTCGTGGGCGATGCGAGCGGCGCTCGCCAGTCTGCCCCGCTGGAATCCTGAATCCGGCGAGGCGGACCGCGCTCTACGGGTGCGGACCGTGCTGGACCGGCTGGGCGCCGGGGTCGGTGTCCGGGTTGACCGGTCCGCACAGCGTCACACCGAGACGATCGGCGGCCAGCTCGGCGGCCGTTTCCGGAATTCCGGGCTGAGCCGGTTGGCAGATCTGCGCCCGGGCGCGGTCACCGCAGTGTGGATCAATACACCGAACGATCCCGCCCACCTGGTGCTGGTGGAGCGCCGCCGGGACGGCCGGTACGTGCAGGTGGAGACCCAGCCCCGGGGTCAGGGCGTCTTCACGGAGTTCGAGCCGACCGGCTGGTCGGCGGAGGGGCCGACCCCGGTGGTGTTCACCGGGCCGGTGCGGATGGTGCTCGACGACAACGACCAACTGGGCCAGTTCGACATCCCGGACGCGCTCGTTGGCCGACCCCGGTCGGCTACCGGTCCGGCCGGGGACTGGATCGTCAAGGTCCTGGACGAACCTCAGGTCAGGGACTTCATCCAGTTCTTCGGGCTGACCGAGCCAGCCGGGCCGGTGCTTGCCGAACCGCTACCGAGTTCGGAGGAGTCGGTCGGCTGGCGCTTCTTCGAGTTCCTCCGGCACGCGCTGGCGTCGCGCCCGGACGAGCTGATCGACCCGCGTTTCATCGAACTCCTCCGGTACGCGCTGGCGGAGCGGATGGACGAGGTCGCCCGTACCCCCGAGGACCGTTTCGTCGGACTCCTCGGGCTGCTGCGCAACATCAGCGCGGAACTCGGTGACGACCAGCGGTGGTTGTCGGACGGCCTGAACGCCGTCATCGAGACCCTCGCCAACGGCAACCCGCAGCTCGCCGAGGCAGGACGAATCGACGAGTTGGTCAGCCACCCCACCGTGCACGCGCTCGGTGGGCTCCTCGGCGACGCCCTGGACAATCCCGGGCCGACGGTCCCGGTCCCGGCTCGGGCTGACCGCACCGGCGAACGGCGGGTCCCGACGCCTGACGAGATCCTGCAGGGTCTCCAGGTGGTGCAGACCAGCCTGATGCGCCTATCCGTCCCGTTCCACGCGACCCAGACCAGTCACGCCGCACGACAGCGGTTCGAACGGTCCCTCAACGAGGTCCACACCCTGATGGAGGCGGCGGGTGGCAGCTCTGCCACCGGTAGGTTCGCCGCCCTGCACGGTCCGATCCGGGAGGCGTGGACCACCCTCCAGGTGCTACGCGGGGCAGCGTACGCGCGGTCGAGGCGTGCCGGTCGGCAGAGCTCGGCACCAGCCGCTGGCGCTGCCCCTTCGGTTGACCCGCCCGCCCTGCCACGTTCGGGCCCGGCGGCGGAGGTGACCCCCTGGGAGCTGGAACAGAGGCTGGTGCACCTCGCCGACCCGGCCGAGCCGACCCCGACCGCGCCGCCGGCAGCGGGCGCGGGCGGTCGCACCGGTACGCGTTGGCTGGGTCGTTTCCGGTCTCCGGTCGCGCGACTGTTCCACCGGATGGTGCCGCGCCCGGCACCGTCTCGGCGGGCGACCGAGCCGGCGGAGGAGAGTCCGCTGTACCCGGAGCGGATCGAGGTCTCGATCGCCCAGACCGTGACGGTCCACGACGACCAGGGCGAGATCCTGACCTCCTTCGATGGCCTGGCCGGCACGGCGGCGGGATCGGCGGAAGATCCGGTTCGGCAGCCGATGTTCTCCACCAACACGATTCCGGAGACGGACACCGAGAGCCCGGCGCTCGCGTCGGCAGACGACGTCCAGGCGTACGTCCGGTCGGATTTTGCCGCCCGGATGCTGGACGCGGTACGGAACCCGGCGGTCACCGACAACTCCGTCGAACAGACGCGCCACCTGGTCCGGGTGGCGGAGGACGTGGAGTGGTGGGAGGACGCGAGCATCGGCGACGCGCTCGACGGACTCTTCGCCGGGGTACGGCGGATCGAGGCGATGCCCGACTCCGTCCCGATCCTCTCCTGGGAGGAGGCGGCAGTCGTCCTGGTCGGGGCTCGGGCGGCGGCGGACGTCGTCGCGGCCGTAGGCGAAGCGGGCCCGCACCTGTCGGGGCGTGACCGCGAGCGCGTCGACCTGGCCTTCGGGGTGCTTGCGCGGGTCCGTGGCAATCTTCGACAACCGCCCCCCGACAACCCGCGGTTGGCGGCGGCGATCCTTGAGGTACGCCGGTCAGCCGACGCACTGGAGTCCCACTTCGACGCGACCCGGTGGCGAGGGGACGGCGGCTCGACGCCCTCCGACAACTGGTCCGATGACCAGGCGCAGGCGGCCCTGGTGCTGGACCGGATGCTCCGGATGGACCAGAACCGCTTCAACGCGAGGCCGCTGGAGGAGGGCGGCCGGCGCCACGAGACGGAGTTGCACGACGCGCTGTCCGTCCTCGCCGCAGGGGAGTGGGTACGGGGGCGGACCTATGCCGTGCTGCCCCGTACGACCGCGGACAGTTTCGAGCGGGAGCGGTTCCTGCTGCGGGTCAGCGCCGTACCCGACCCCGACACGGTGCCCGAGGACCACGAGGTGCTGACTTTCGAGTCCACGTACCTGCACGTGCGGCACAACGGGTGGGAAGGTCTGTTCATCCCGCCGGATACCCCGCTGAACAGGGACGGGAACTCCTACTGGTTCCAGGGCCCGGACGGTGAGCCCGAGCCTCTGGTGCTCCCGGACCACCGGCCCGCCCCGGTTCGCACGACAGCGGAACAGCCCGCAGTCGCCCCGCCACCCACCTGGCCACTCGTGCGGGACGCGGTTCCGCGAAGCGAGGGTGCCCCCGTACCCGACAGGCAGGACCTGCCCGCGACGGACACCGGCCCGGGTTCGGGCGCCGGTGGCGGCCGTCGCCGGCCGCTGCCGTCCGTGCCACAGGCCGCTGGTTCCGCACCGACGCCGACCGGCCGGGTGATGCCGCCAGCCAACTTCGGCCCGGTCAGCTCGCCGCCGGTGCTGCCGGCGGAAGAACCGGTGCCGGCGGAAGAACCGGTGCCGGCGGAAGAACCGGTGCCGCCGAAGGAACCGGTGCTGCCGACCCAGCCGGTGCGGCCGGTGGGACGCGCGCTTCCCCGGCCGCCGGGCGCATCGCCGGACGTGGTCAGTGGTGAGGTCGACGGCCGGCGCCCGGGCCTCGACGGCACCCCGGCGAGAGACAGCGTCGCCGAGGCACGGGTCGCCGCCGCCAACCACCACCAACACCGGGTTCCGTTGCCCACCGTGATGCAGCCACGTGCCACCGGCAGGATGACCGAGGACGAGAGCCGTCGTGCCCGCGCCAGCTGGCCGGACGGATCCACCTGGGATCACCTGCTGGCCAGCGCCGCACCCCCCGGCTACCGCGTCTACTCGCCCTACCCGTCGGACGGGCGGCAGCATCGTGGCCAGATCCACGTGGAGCAGATCGGGTGGCGGGTGCCGGCGGAGGCCGCCCGTACCCAGCCGCTGCCGAACATCGCCACCGTGTTCGTGGCGGTCTCACCAGACCTCGCCCCCAACGCCGTCGCGGACCTGCTCGCCGAGGTTGTCGTCCGGGTCTACGGCACCGCGTCGGTGCCACTGTTGCGGGTCCTCGTGCCGGGTTCCGGCGGGGAGAACCCGGTGCTGGCCCGCCTCGCCGACCAACTGCCGGGCCAGGTCGAGATCGTCGGACCGCTCGGCGACTGGGCCGTTGGCCGCGACGGGCGCCTTTTCGACCCGACCGAGCCGGCACCGGGCTGGGCGCTCCACCGCACCGGGAAGGAGCCTCAGGAGGTACGCGGACTGGCCGCCGAGGTACGCGCGGCGGAGAACGTCGCGCGGCCGATGCCGTACGGCACCACCGAGGAGCGGCTCGCCGAGTGGGTGACGCGTACGGCCGGCTCCGCTGGCGACGATCCGGTCGAGCGGATCAGCCAGTTGCACCGGGCGCTCTACGGTGACGCCGTCGCGGCCGACACGAGGGAGGCGCTCGCCGAGGCGGATGGCGCCCGGTGGACGGACGCCCCGCGCGGTGCCGTCGCCTGGGACGTCGTACGACACGGACCGGGCAGCAGCGCGTTGGTGCGACTGCTCGACGACTCCGGCAACACCATCGACCTCGGTGTCATCCGCAACTCCGAGCGTGGCATCTTCTGGATCTCCCTGCCCGCCGGCACGGTCGAGCCGATGCCCACCGTCCCCTCCTTCGGCGGCTGGACGCAGGTCATCCTCCGTGACCCGTCGGGGCGGACGCAGCCCCCGTCGCACCAGGCCCAACTGCCGAGCTGGTGGCAGCAGATTGCGGTCGGCCAAGCGCTCACCCCGTACGTCAACGGGGAGCTTGTCGCGTACTGGGCTGCCTCCGGCCTGGTGATCGCGGCGGCGACCGGTACGCGTCCCGACACCGCTACCGTCGGCGTACTGCCCGACCGGTTGACGGTCAACGTGGCGGTGGGGCCTGAGATCCGGACCGGGCCGCTCGCCCGGGTGATCGCGCCGCTGCTGCGGGGGCTCTATCCCGGCGGAGCACCGCCGCTGCGGATCCTGTCCGACGGCGTCGACGGGCGCAACCGGCTCGCCGAACACCTCTCCGGCCTGCTGGCGCCGGGCACCTCCATCGAGGCGCCCGGGGGCACCGTCGTCCACGTCGCCGACGGTGGCGTCGAGGTCGACGGGGTCCGTGCCGACCTGCGCTGGGTCCGCTACGTCTCCGGTTCGTTCCCGAGCCGGGACGAGCCGATGCCGGTGACAGAACGGATCAGGTCGTACTACCCCAACCCTGACCTGGTTCCCGGCGAGGACCTCTACCGGGCGCTCGACGGTGACGAGGACGACGACGGTAACCCGGTGCTGCACCGGCATCAGCCGTCGCAGGCCGTGGTGCTCACCGACGATCAGGACCAGCGCTACGGGCTGACCCCCTTCGCCGTACGCCGCTGGGCCGCCGACAACGGCGTGGACCTGCCCGAGTCGCAGGCGTTCGAACGGCAGATCGTCGCGGTGCTCTACCCGGACCGACGTACGCCCGCGCAGGTTCACCGCGTCGACGACGCCCTGCGCTTCGTACAGCAGATCCGTGGACTGGTCCGGGACCAGTTGCCGCTGGGCCCGGCGGAGGCGATCGAGGCTGTCGAGACGGCCGGCTGGTGGGTGCTGCGGCAGTTCCCGCCGGACGAGTTCGTCCACGTCGGGTTGGGAAACCGGCCGGCCGGAATCATGGCGGCGCTTCCCCAGTTGGACAGCCGGGTACGTTCCGCGCACCTGCCACTGTCCGCGTTCACAGCCGGCCCGGCCGAGCCGGACCCCGTCCTGTCCGCCGCGCTCGACCAGCCGCCGGCCAGCCGCGAGCAGTTGGCGATGCTGCACCGGCACATCGACGAGTTCCTCGGTGACCTGCCGGCTGATCGTCCGATCGCGCTGGTCGACGTGGTCGGCACCGGTCGCGCTCTGATCTCCGTGCAGCACCACCTGCAGCGGTACCTCGACTCGATCGGGCGCCACCAGGAGGTGCACGCGCTGGGCCTGCACCACGCCGACGGGATGCCCGAGGGTGTCGCGGCGGTCGGCGCCGTGCCGGACGGGGAGCCGCCGGCGGTAGCCGAGCTGAGGCGCCGCTGGATGTCCCGGTTCCAGTCGTTGTCCCTGGGCCCGGCCGGCCCGCTCGGGCCGCGCCTGGCCGAGGCACTGGCCGACACGATCGCGCCGGAGGAGTTCGACGGGCTCGCCGAGTTCGGCTCCTATCCCCTGTTCACCCAGCCGGTACGGCACGTCGAGCCGGTGCCGGCGGCAGTGCCCGAGTCCCCGGACACCCGGATGCTGGGAAGGTTCGGCACGCGGGTCGCGGACGAGATCGCGAGCAGCGGCGGCGGTGACCTGATGGTGGACCTGTTCAACGCGCGGTTCCCCGCCGGGGCACGCCTGCCGGCCGGTGCCGGGTCCGGGGCGGAAACGATGTGGCGGGCGGATTCGGCGGCGGAGGGGCCGGGTTGGCAGCCGGTCGCCTCGTGGCACGAGGTGGCCGAGGCGGCGCGGCAGGCGGGCAGCCGCAGCTTCGCACTGGTACGCCTCGAGGACCCGACCCGGGGCGTGATCGGCGTACACGTCGGACTCGACGCTGAGACGCTCTGGATCGTCCAGGTACGCCCCGGGGTGGAGCCGACGTACCAATTGCTCGACGAGTTCCGGTCGGCCGGCCTTCCCGGTCCGGTCAGGGTCGCCGTGATCGACTACTGCGCCGACGTGCGGTTGCCGGTCTGAGCTTCCCGCGCGGGGCAGCGTCGACACGCTGCCACGGCGAGAAAGGAGAGGTCTGTGGCGAGGTTGACGCTGATGGTCCGGGCCGGTTGTCGCCTGTGCGACCTGGCCAAGGAGGCGATGGCTCGGGTCGAGCGGCGTACCGGTGAGGCGTGGACCGAGGTCGACGTGACCGGCGACGCCGAGTTGGAGGACGAGTACGGCCTGCGTGTACCGGTGGTTCTGCTCGACGGCAGAGAGCATGGCTACTGGAAGGTCGAGGAGGACCGCCTGGAACGTGACCTGGCTTCCCGCCCAGCACCGAGCGCCGGTTCGTAGCCGTAGCCGCCCTTCCTTACCCCCGTGCGCCGAGCGCGCCCGTCAGCGAGGGCCCGGCGCTCCCAGCACCGTGTTGCACTTGTTGAAGACCATGATCCGTTGAGGTGGCGGCTGGTCACTGGTCGCGATCTGCACCGGCACGGGCGTCGGTCCGTTCGGTGCGAACGCGATCTGCCAGATCTGCCCGTCGTCGCCGAACTCCAGGACGGACGCGTGGTGATTGCCGTCGGGCAGGATCAGCACCACACCGTCGGTCCCGGCCCGTTCAAGGGCGGTGGTCACACTCCGCCAGGATTCGGGCCGCTGCACCCCGGTCGTCACCTCCCGGACCGCCTCGTCGAACCAGTTGCCGACGTCCTCCCGGTAGGCGCTCTCGTCCGCCGGATCGAGGCGGATGCCCATCGGGAACCGGCGGTCGAGGAACCGCACCAGTGTCTGCGAACCCGCCGTGGCTGGCGAACCGCCGCCGCTGGTCGCGGCCCGGTGAGCCAACCCCAGCAGGGTACGGACGTTCGTCGGCACCTCGGGAGCCGCACCGGCCACGCCACCGGTCTCCGGTGCGGTGAGCGCGCTGATCCCGTCGAACGCGCGCCCCACAGCGGGGACCTCATCCGTCGTGCCCCTGCCGGCGGCATTACCGATGATCTCGTCGTTTATGACGTCCCATCCGGCGCCGCCCACGCCGTGCGGCACAAACAGCAGCCAGGGCAGACCTGTCGCCGAGACGATCTCACTGCCGAGGCCCGGGAAACCCACGGCTACCTGCTCCTGTGGCGCGGACACGTTCCGGCCGGTCGCGTCGGCCAGCTCCTGAGCGAATCCGCCCGGCAGCAGCCCGGTGTCACAGGCAACCAACGACAGATCCTGACCGGCTGAACCTCGGTCTCTCAGCACCAGGGCCAGCTGTTCGGCCGTGAACAGCACCTCGCCAGCGGAGCCGTCAGGGTGTACGACGGGCACCCGTACCAACCGGCCCCGACCCTCGGCACCCTCGGCACCCAGGACCAGCACGACGAAGCTCTCACCACCGGGGAGCAGACTCCCCATCGACAGCCTCGCCCGCACGTCATCCGACAACAACGCCACGCCGGAACGAGTGCCATCGAGGTCCCTGATCACGACCTCGGCCCCGTCTGCCAGCCACCCGCCCGTGCGAGAAGGCAGCAACTCGGCAACCCTCGGCAGGTTGGCATCGCCGATGCCGTCCATCCACTGCGGGGGGTTCTGGCCTGGTGTCAGGCGACCCTCCAGCGCGGGGATGTTCGCCAGCACGGCCGCGATGATTCGTTGTAGTTCGGAGTGGGGAGGCGCCGGCACGCGCCGAAGTTCATGCCGCAGTCGCCGCAACTCCTCGAGCGCTGAACCCATGCGATCCCGGGTCCGGCCGGTGGGGTTCTGTTCGGTGGTCGCGTGCATGCCGACGAGGACAGTTGCGGCGGCCTCCGCGGAAAGCAGCGTGCGACCGTAATAGTCCATCCCGTTGGCGGCCTCGATGTATCGGACGCCGGCGACCACCCCGCTGAAGGAATCAGCGGAGCCCGAACCGTTCCACCAGTCGATTGCCCGCTGTACTCGCTCTATGTGTCGCGCTCCTGCGCTGGAGTGTGCCGAATCTGCTGCTCGCAACTGGTTCAACAGGTCGGCCGCGAACTGTTCGCGGGTGAACCCCGGGTCTATCGAGCCGGCCGGCCCTGGCCGTAGGTCAGGGTTCCGGCCATAGGGCTCGGTCAGACTGTTGGAATCATCCTCAACATTGTCAACCGCGAAGGTCAGGTTATCCAGGTCCAGACTGGACATCCTGGCTTCCACGTCTTCGATGCTGGTGTGAGGTGACAGATATAGTTGTCCGGATGGTGCGACGAGGAAGAATCTGGGCTCGTGATCCCCTTCTCGCATTTCCAGGCCTATTGACTGTCGTCCGCCCATCGGCCCGACCACAGCCGTCCCGTTCGTCGCCCAGACCGGTCGGCCGAGGGTCCGGGCGAATTCCTGACTGTTCGGCAGAGCGACGCACGCGAACAGCACTACGCGAAGACGGTCTCCATGTTCTCGTACCGCACGCTGGTAGCGCGGGTCCGAAAGGACTTCCCGTCCAAGTCGCTCACCGTCGATGACCCGGTATGTCGGCATGATCCGCTGTAGGCCAGAACCGCCTTCGCCTCGCGTGGTGGCGGCGCCGAAGTCGAACTGGTTCGCGTGTATCTCGACAAAAAACGTGTGTTCGTCAATATTGAAGGGAAGGCGTCGTGTCTCGTGACGGGCAGCCCCGTTCTGTCTTTTGGTGCGGAGTATGTACGTGCCATCGAACACCACGTTCGGCCAAGGGGCGTCGCTCTGCTCTTCCTGCGCCTTGTAGGTGATGCCGATTTCCTGCTTGAAGTATGTCCCTTCTGTGTTTTCCAGGTAGAAGCCATCTTTGTCCTTGGCCCACCAGTCGAGGGGGCCGGCGCGCGCGATCGGCTTTTGGATCACGCTCAATATCCGGTTGCGTCGTGAGCGCCACCACTTCAGGTGCTCGTGCGGAATTCGAGGTTCTCGGGCGGGAGTCAGACCCGGATCATTGATCGGCGCCGTCCCGAGTCGGCCGGCGGCCAGCTCCGCGAAAGTCCGTCCTTGAACTTCCGGAGCGGAAATGGACGTACGACTGAAGGTGCCTCCCTGTGAGACAGCAACAACCAGGACCTCGGCAAACCGGTCTCGGCTCACGGACATGGAGCCGCTTCGTAGGTTGCTCGCGGTCAGGGCCGCACCGGGACCGACCGTCACTTCGACAAGGTGCGCACCCTGCGGGAGAATTCTCGGTGGCGATGTGCTCAGCCGGAGCGGGTTTGCGGCATCCACGCCGGCGAGGTGGCGAGCCAACTGGGACAGTGGCCCCCGCCAGGTCAGGTACCCCGCGACAGGAGCGTTGTTCCGTACGAATTCGGATCGTAGGCCCCCGGGCTCCCCGCGCGACCAACCATCCAGCAGTGCCTCGGTGGCCAGACCCGCACGACCCGTACCAGCGGCGGCTGGCGTCGTGGTGGCCGCCGGGAGTTCCGCGAGCGGGCGACCGGCGCTGTCGAAGTACATGACCCGCGTGCCCGGCGCATCGAGCGCCCGGGACCAGTTGTCCTCGCCGAGGACGAAGGGGTGGTACTGACCCGGCGTCTGTACGTCCACCACGCGTACCACGGCGCGGCCGTTCTCGTCCGGCTGCTCATCGGCCATCAGCCAGAAGACGTGCGGACGGTGGAATCGCTCGTGAACCAGCACCGAGTGACCAGGAGGCAGCGTGTCGACCAGTGCGGCCGGGTCGAACTCCGTGACGAAGGTGCCGTCCAGTGTGTGGGTGAAGTCGGTGAACCGTGGTGAGGTCAGCGAGTCCGTCGCGGCGCGATTACCCCTACGCCCGTACCGGACGACGTACGCCGCCCACGCCAGGGGTACGCAGTCGGCGACTTGGGGGTCGTCGACCGGACGCTCCACCTCGCGGATCCATTCGGCGAGGTCAGAGCCGCGACCACCGGCCCCGATCGATGTCACGTCGAGTGCCCGGTGCAGGATCGCGACCGCCGTCGCCGACATCGCCGTGGTGGGGAACGGGTTTGTTCCTTCGATCGCGCCCGTCATGGGGGCTGAGGCCGCCATGCCACCGGTCTGCGGGGCGGACGTCGAGGTCTCTGCCACCGCCGCAGGCGGCGTCGGTCGCCGGATGACGCCGAAGTTCGCTGGTGGTAGCAGCGGCTGTTCCGGTGCGGCGCGGCGTGGTGCCGGATCGGGTTCCGGCTTCCCCGGCGTTCGGAGGTCGTCCGCCGGGTCGGCAGCGGCCGACGTCGTCTCGTCCTCGGCCGCCTCGATGATGGCGGGTGCGTCCGTCCGCTCCGCCGCCTCCTCCATCGCCTCGCTCGGCGGTGCCGGAAGGGGCAGCGGAGGGCCGGACTGCTCGAGCATCAACACCCGCTGCCCGGACTGCGTCCCCTGCCCGACGTACCGCAGTGGAATCCGCGCGGGGATGAGGACGGCGTCCGCCGCCGCCGCCCTGGCGTCGAGGCCGTGGGTGAGGCCCCGGATCACCACCAGGATCTGGTCGGGCTGTACGGGTGCCGGCGCCCGTCCGGTGGCTACCAGAGCGGGGCGGTCCGCTGGCGCGCCGCTCACCGCGGCTTGGAAGGGGGCGAGTTCGCTGTCGACCAGGACCAGGAAGGCGTTCCCCTGGTAACGGGGATGCCCCTCGTCGTGCGAGAGGGTCGCCACCGCGTTGGTCAGGTCGCGGCGATACCGCTCGTCGTTAAGGGCCAGCGCGGTCCGGCGATCCACCGGGTACGACTGGTCGTGCCTCGGTTGGGTCAGCAGGTCACGGATGATCGTGCGGGCCTGCGCCGGGCGTGACCACGTGTCGACCGGAACCTGTCCGAGGAGCAGTTGACGGCCGTTCCACCGTACGTCGGTGACCGGTGCCGGTACGGCGCTCTCCTGCGCGAGCGTCACGTACAGGAGATACCGGGGGGAGAACCAGTTCGGTCGAGCCTCGGCGGTCTGTCGTTCGCTGCGGAGCGCACCCATGAGCTGAGGCAGCGCGGTCCGCCTCGGCATACGCGGCAGATTGTCCTCGGGTGTCGGGCGACGGAAGAAGGCAGACGGTCGTCCGACACCCACGCTCGGGTCGATGTACTCGTCGACCGTCCCCAGCAGGTGTGACATCTCGTGGGCCAACAGGGCTGTGCGGCGGGCCTCCGGCATGGTCAGAACCGCTACCGACCAGCCTCCGGAGTCCGCCAGGACCCGACCACCAGGCGCATGGGCGGCCACGTCGATGACGTGATGCGCGTTCTCCGGTTCGGTGAACCGCAGGTCGACGTGGAACTGATCCGAGTCGGGCCCGGGGAGCTGGAACTGGTTGTTGAAGACCATGGCGGCGGCGTTCGTCGCGGCCTGTCGTAGCGCGGTCAACTGCCGCTCGGTGACACCGGGACCGGGTTGTAGGGCGAGCCGCAGTTGGAAGACGCGCAGCGTCCGCGGCGCCTCCCCTGGCTGGGCGGACACTCGCACCCGGGCAACGTCGTACCGCACCGCGGAAGGACGGACGGTGACGGGTGGACCGGGTTCGCCGACCGGCTCGACCGCCTCCGGATTGTTGGCGCGGACCGTGCGGAACGACGAGGCCGGCAGCTCGGAGATGAGCCGTGGTACGTCCTGGATCGGGCGGGACAGCGTCCACCAGCCGTTCGTGGAGGCCCAGTCGGTGCGGTAACGCCAGGTGCTGAGGTAGTCGACCACCGGGTTGGTGTGGTCGGCGAGAGGAGCGGGTGCCGGCTCCGGCGGCAGGTGGATCTCCACCAGGTCGGCGCCGCCGCTGGTGACGACGGTGTTGTCGGCGCGGGCCGCCACATCGATCGTGAGGAAGCCCATGAGTTCGTCGCGCCGCCGGGGGGACCCGGCAGCCTGTCCAACGTTCCGTGAGACGAGCCCACGCAATCGGTCTGCGACCGCCTGTGCCCTGCCCTCGGCACCGGAGCTAGCACTGCCACCCGGCCGGTGGCGAAGCACGACGGAGATCCGTACCGGTGCCGTACCGGCCGCACCAGCCGTCTCGACCCGCCGCGCGGTCCCGACGACCAGATTATTGAGATCCTGCTCGCTGGCGGAGGCGGGAACGCCCGCCCTGAACCACGCCCGGACCGTCGTGGTGCCGTCCGGCAGCGAACGGCCACCCTCGTCCACCGATCCGTCCGACGACGCCGACGAGCCCGCTGTGCCTGCTGGCTCCGGCTGGAATCCCAGGAACCGGATCTCCAGCGAGTCCCGCTCGGCGTTGCTGAGGTACGACCATGGGTCGACGACGTAATCGACGACGAACGCCGGCGTCGGTGAATCGTCGTTGCGCTGCGACCAGCGGGCGAAGCCCTCCGCGAGCCGGTGCCGCAGCACTCCGGCGGCCCAGTTCCCCAACGCCTCGGTCTCGGCGACGGAGCCCTGCGCCCGGACCACCACCCGGATCGACAACCGCTGGGGTGCCGGCTCGTCCTCGTCGTCCGGCACAAGCCTGGCCAGCAGCGACTCCATCGCATCGTCCGCTGTCGCGGCCTGGGCGATGTTGCGGATCTGCCGTAGCACCGGCACCGTGGGTGGCCGGACGAACCCGGAGTCCCATCTGTCGATGGCCGTGATCCCCGAGGGCTCTCCGGGATCCCATTCGGCGTTCCTCGCCCGCGCCGTGTGGAGAACCTGGCGCAGGTTCGGACCGAACAGTCGCGGGACATCCCGCTGCGGGCCGGCCACGATCTGGGCCATCCCGGGAAGGTCGACGGTGACCGACCCCTGCTCCCACAGGAAAGGCTCGGACATGGCCTCGTCGATGGGCGACTGCCCACCGGAGTCCGTGGCCGGGGTGCCGCCGCCCCGCCCCGACTGCCGCTCCGGCCGGCCGGCCGGGTCGAGTACCAGGGCGTTCACCTGTCGGGTGGGGTCCTGCCCGTCGCCTATCGCCGTCACCGCGCCGTTGCGCAGCTCGATGAAGAGGATGCTTCCGGCCTCGTTGCGGACCGCCGCGACACCGTCATCGCCCAGGTCGACGAACGCCGTGCTGCCTGGCCCGAGCCGGGTGACGTCCGCCGCCACGGCACCGAGCGGAGCCGCCGTCCACCCACCACCGAGCCGGTCCGCAAACTCGGAAGGGTTGTCCGTGGTGACGGCGACGCCGTAGAACGCCCGGTGCAACCGGCCCATCCGCCGTACCGGATGGGCATCGGCGGTGGCCAGGGTGAGGAAGACCCAGTCGGCAACGCGCTGCCGGGGGGTGCCCACCGGTGTGGGCCGGGCGCCGACACCCGGCGCCGTGGGGGCCGCCTGGGATGGCGCGGCCACCGGATCCCGACCGGTACGGTAGCGACCCCAGCCAGCCGTCGGGTTGGTCGGGTCGAGCAGAGTCCCGTCGTGCCTGACGGCCCAGTCACCGCGCGGACCGATCACGTCCGCCCCGGGCAACCGACCCGCGAGGTGGCGCAGTACGAGGTTCTCGCCGTTGACGCCCGGCACCAGCACACGAAGCGGCGGTACCGGGCCGGTGCCGTACACCCGGTCGACGATCTGGGCCAGTACGTCGGCGATCGCGTACGGTGCCAGATCCGGTGAGGCGGCCACCGCGATCGTCACGGTGCCTCGTACCGGCTGGATGTGATCGGTCTCCGGCGGCAGATGCCAGCCCAGTTGTTCGACGTAGATCAGGCCGGGGTGCTGTGGCCCGTTGGACCGGTACGGCGAGTACGCGACGTATCCGAACGGCGCCGCGGTGATCAGCAGGTGGTCCCAGGCGGAACCGTCCGGCCACCCGACCTGGGCGCGACGCGCCTCGGCCGGGGTCAGGCGACCGACGACGGGCGGCGGATCCACCGTCGGTGACGGTACGCGGCTGCGGTGGTGGGTCAGCGCGACTGTGCGGGCCGCCTGCAACTCGGCACCGGCCGTGGTGCCCGGGCCGGTCGAGCTGCCGGCCCGGGCGGGTTCGGGCGCGGTGCCGGACGGGCGGGACGGAGCCCCGCCCCACATGGCGGGCCGCCGATCCTCCGTCCGGCTGCCGCCCCCGCCCTCCGGGCTGGTCAGGACCGATTCGGCGGCTGCCGGTGGCGGCGTCTGCCCGGCCGACGCGGGGTCGTCCACCGGCAGTTGCCCGCCGGCCACGACCCTCAGCCGGTCCATGACGGGGGGCAACGCCGCAGTGACGCGGGTGACGGGGTCAGCGACGCCAGGCCCTGCGGCGCCGAGCCGACCGGCGAGCCCGCGCAGCGCGGACAGGGCTTCGGCCGCAGCCGTGGCGGCCCGGTGGCCGGAGTCGGTGCGGCCGATCGCGGTCAGCACCGTGACCGCTTGCGCGGTCGTCAGCGGTTCGTGACGGGCTCCGGGGCCTGACGGCTCTCGGGCGAGATCCCGTGCCGCGCCCAGGAGTGTGAGGGTGGCCTGGCCGGCCTCGCCGAGCTCGCCGGTGTGCGCCCGCCGCGCCGCGTCCAGCACCCGTCGTTGATGTTCCCGGCCGTCGGCCGTGTGCGCCAGTTCCTCCACTGCCAGGGCGGTGGTGCTGTCCGGGCCGAACTCCGCCGCGGTGAAACCACCGTTGCCGGGATCGACCGGGGTTGTCGTTCCGTCCGGCCCGACCGTAAAGAGCTGGACCGGGATAGCGCCCCGGTCCGCCACCACCGGCCGGGTGCTTGCCGGCGGGGCGGGCAGACGCATCGCCTGGTGCAGGTCGATGTCGGGGCCGCGCCCGGTGAGCAGGAGGTCGAGCAGGTCTCCGATGGTGCCGGCCGGGTGCCCCCGCAGCGGCTCCCGTAGTGGGTCACGACCGTCGCCGCGCGTGGTGTCGGCGAGCTGGCCCGTGACCCGGTCCCGAATCTCGTCGAGGTGCGCGGCGACGAACCGGACTGCCGACTCGGGCAACGCGGCGTGTATCTGAGCAGGCGGGAGCAGTGGCAGCACCGCTACCGCGTACCCGTTTGTGAGGCCCTGCGGGGCGGCCGCGGCGGCGGTCAGCTGCGTCGTCAGCAGCAGGTAGCCGTGCAGCGCCGCGACCGCCTCGATCTCCATCAGGGCCGGCAGCGCCTCCGGCGGTACGGCCCCACCGGCGAGCTCGCTCGCGAACAGCGCGGTGACCTCGTCGGCGACCGTCCACCCGGCCCGTAGCTGATGTTGTCCAGCGGTCTCACCCCGACCGTCGTACGGCCGGTTGACGGACCGGCCCAGCACCTCGCTCAGGTGCACCAACGCGATCGGCACGCTCTCGGACGGGTTCTCCGGTCCGTGCGGCAGTACGTCGGCCGGCTGGTCGGTCAGGACCGGCCAGTCCTCCTCCGGGTTTGGCGGGACCGGCCAGGCCGCGACGGAGTCGATGGCGAGCCGGTCGAGCGCCGACCGCAGGGCGTTGTCGAGGTCGTCGACCAGTTCCGGGTACTGCGGTCCACGGGAGAGATCCAGGCCGGCGCCGCCGACCGCGAGCGCGATGTCGAACGCCCGAGGGTCGATTCGGGGCGCCGCCGGGTCCGGGTGGAGCAGTTCCGCGATGAACTGCCCGGCGGTGGTGATCGGCGTCCCGGTGTGCTCGTCGAGGATCAGCACCGACCACAGATCCACCTCGGCGTCGTCCGGCAGGCCACGCTCCGCCCGCAGGTCGGCGGCGAAGTCCGGGAAGTCCTCGGCGAAGCTGGCCGCGAAGAGGTCGCGGATGACGGTCGCGTGCTGGGCGAAGAAGTCCTGCAGGTCGTCTCCGGCGGCTTCCCACTGGGCGAGCATCGACTGCCGGGCGAGCACCGCCATGGCGGACCTCACCGCCCCGCCCGGGTTCGCCTGGGTGGCGAGTACGCCGGAGAGCTGCACGTGCAGCAGGGCCATCAGTTCGACGGTGGCGGCGACCGACCGGGACACCCCGGCGAGGGCGGCGACCGCCTCCACCGAGGGCGTCCCGCCGGTCCTCGCGGCCACCAGGTGCCCCGCCACCAGGTGACCGAACCGCAGGGCGGCGGCGACCTGGTAGCCGTTCTCCTCGTCCATGTTGTCGACGAGGTCGTTGATCACGTGCAGCACGCCACCGCCGAGCGGGGCACCGACCGACGCCGGTACGAGCGGCGCCGCTGCGGTGCCGGTGGACTCGGGGGCCGACCAGGTGGCGTCACCGGCCGGCTGTACCCGGCCGTCCGTGTCGACCACCATCGCCGTGGCTCCGACGGCGGTGCGTACCTCTTCGGGGATCTCGTTGGCCGGGTAGAGCCGGCGGTGCAGCGGATCGACCCAGCGCACACCGGCCGTGGTGGCGACCATTGCGACAACGTGGTCGTCCCGGTCGCCCGGCATCCGCAGCACGACCAGCGCGAGCCGGGGGCCGTTCCCGGTGGGGGCGCCGTTCGTGTCGACCCGGCCGGGACGGCCCACGTCACGGGCGAGCCCGGCCAGTGATTCCACCCGGGCCCAGCCGCCCATCGGGGCGGCTGCCGTCAGCGCCCGCTCGGTCAGGGGGGCGAGGTCATCGGCGGTGCCGGCGGCGATCAGACCGTCGCGGTGCAGGGTGGTGGCGAGGCCGACGACCGCGGCCAGCCGGTCCACCCTGGTCGGAGTGCCGGTCGGATCCGCGGTGCCCCCGGGCGGTAGTGCGTCGATCGTGGCCCGCAGCTCGGGTACGGAGAGGGTGTGGCCGTGCGCCTGGGAGGACGCCTCCACGGACCGCAGGGCCAGAAGTGCCGCGTTCTCGGCGGCGATGGTGCTGCCGGAGTCGCGCACGGTGTCGGCGAGCAGCAGCCTGTCCACGGGATCGAGGCGGTGGGCGCGGACCGCCTCGGCGCGGGCCCGGTCCGTCGCCCGGGGGTCCGCCCCGGACGCGGGCGGCAGCAACTCGCGGGCGGTCAGTTCGCGGCGGACGGCGGTGCGGAACAGCGCCAGTGCCACCTGCTCCGGGGCGATGTCGGCCGGCGGGTCGGCCGCCGGGGCCGAGTGGCCGAAGCCGGTCACCGGCGGTGCCGGGTCTTCCGACACGTCGACGACGGCCCGCGCGTCCCGTCCGCCGTCGGCGAGCGGGGTCGCGGTTGACCCGGTGTGCAGCGGACCGGTGAACATCCGGCCGGTCAGCCGCTCGGCCTCCCCCGGCCCGATGCCGAGCCCGTGCAGGTTCTCCGTCACCAACCCGCGTAGTGATTCCCGCGTCACCATGGCCTGACGGGCGCCCGCGCCACCGGTCCGTACGACCGGCAACCGCCGACCCTCGGCTGACCTGAACCTGTCGAAGGCCGTCTCCGCCAGCCACAACGCAGTGGCGACCAGTTCCACGGACGAGCGGGGATCCTCCTGTGCGTCGGTGAACGGCACGGTCAGCCGGGCGGGCAGGCCGATGGCGTCGTCGGAGAGGAGCGGGAGTCCCGTGCCGAAGCGCACCGGCCGGTCGCCGTCGGCGGTGTGATGGCCGGTCGCCGTGTACATCCGCCGCAGGTGCAGCGGTACCGGGGCGGCATGCCACAGTCCGGAGTCGTCGCGGGACAGGTCGACCACGTGCCGTACCTGCTCCAGCCGTGACTCGGCGCGCAGCATTCCCGCGACGGTCCGGACCACGATGTCCGGGTGCTCGTGCCGGCCCGCCGTCGTGGTCAACCCGACGAGGTCGAGTCGGGAGGGGTCATGTGCGAGCTGGTCGCGGGCGGCGGCGTACGCCTCGTCGACCAGTGCGAGCGTGCCCACCCGGTCGTTCAGCGGGATCGGCAGGCCGTCGGCGGTGATCGTCGTCTGGTAGCGCCAACCGAGGCGCTGCGCCTGCACGAGTTCCCGGGTGATGATGTCCGCCTGCGAGCGGGTCAGCTCACCGAAGACGTCGAAGTGGCCCCCGGCCTCGACGACAAAACCGCCCTGGGGGTACGTCGGGTCGGCGCCCTGTCGGACGACGCCGCTCGTCGTCGAGGACGTGTACACGGTCACGTCGAAGCCGAGGGCCCGCATCTCGGTGCCGAAGTCGGCTCCGACGCTCCCGTCGATCACCGCGATGGACCGTACGGGCAGGTCGGGGTCGGCGTACTCGCGGGCGAAGGCGCCCTCGTCGACCACCAGGCGGGCGAGGGTGATGCCGTCGACGGACGTCGGCGCCACGATCGCGAACGCGCGGGTGTCCGCCACCCAGGGCACGGTGAGGTCCCGGAAACGGGCCGCTCCGCCAGCGGATGCTGCCTCGTAGTGGCGGGCGTACGCGCGGTCGCAGGCGGCGATCCATTCCGCCACCAGATCGGCCAGGTCGGTGTCGGGGCCACCGAAGGAGAGGCCGACGGTCCGGCCCCACCGGTTCGACAACCGGCGGGGTGTGGCGGAGTTCCCGCTGCCGGCAGGGGGGCCGCCGAGGTCGGTCCCGGGCGGCAGCGTCGGCGTGCCCTCGCTCACCGGATCACCGTCGCACCGGTCTGACGGAAGGCATTCATCGGTGCCCCTTCAAGGTGTCGAGGTCGTTGCGCCCGTGCCGTGGCAGCGGTCAGAAGTTCCGGCCGAGTCCCCAGAGCAGGCCGTAGACGCCGTAGACGCCGAGCAGTAGCGGCGGCAGGGCGAGCTGGCAGACCGTCAGCAACGGTCGGAGCCGGGACGGTCGATTGTCATCCGGTTCGGCGGTCGTGCCGGCTCGCCAGAGCAGGACCGGTAGTCCGACGCCGAGTGCCGCCACGCCCACGATCAGCATCAGCGGCACGACCAGAGGGGCGGTCGCGGACCAGTGGGCGAGCGTGGCGAGCAGGCCGAAGGTGCCGGCGAGGGCGGCCAGCACGGGGCCGATCGCCTCGGTCATGAATTCGAACGTGCCGGCCCGGACGAAGAGGGCGACGGTCGCGACCGCGGTGAGCGCGATGGCGAAGGCCGATGCCTCGCGTACCAGTACGAGTTGCGCCACGGCGACGATGGCCGAGGTGACGCCCATCAGCAGCAGGAGGGTGTGCCGGGCCCGGCTCACCCGACCGGCGAGGTGGTCGGGGTCGGCCTGCGGTTCGACCGATGCGGACGACATCCGTAGCCAGGAGGCGGCGGTGAGCAGGCCGGCGACGCGCGGTGCGACGGCGAGGAACAAGGTGCCGGCGGTGACGACCGTGCCGGCCGCGGCGGCCGGGGTGGCACCGAAGGCCAGGACCACCGTGGTGATGGCGCCGGCGAGTACGACCAGCAGCGTCACGGCGGCGAGCAGCACACCGGGTACGGCGATCAGGGCGATGATCAGCCCGAGTACCGCGCCGATCTCGGCGTAGACGAGGTGGGCCGCGTCCCACGTGGGGTCGCCCAGACTCAGCACCGCGACCATGATCATGCTGGGGATGACGGCGCAGCCCAGCAGCACCCGGAGCCCGTGCGGCAGGACCCGGGGGTACGGCTGCAGCAGCCGGGCGGTGACCGCGAGCCCGATGCCGACGACCGCGGTCAGCGCCTCGACAAGAAGGGGGTGCTGACCGGTGAATCCCAGGTAGCCCAGGGCGACGACGAGCCAACCGGCGGCGAGCAGCATCGCGACCCGGCCCTTGGCGCGGACGTCCCAGCGCGGCCCCCGACCGGAGTTACCGAGGTCGTTGACGACCTCCCAGACGCTCCGTACCACCGGCTCGTCCGCCTCGCTGGCGAGCGTGTCCCGGAGGTAGAGCAGAGTGCCGTCGACGACGCCGACGCTGGCGAGTGAGGCGGTCACCGGCAGCGGTGGCGATCCGGTCGGGGCCAGGCTCCAGACCGCCGGCAGCGCTTCGTCGGACTCCTGGCCGACCAGCCGCGCCAGCAGGTCCGAGTATTCGGCGATCGGCGCGTCGGCCGGTACGGCCAGGTCGACCTGCTTACGCGTACCGACCACGGTGACGAGGCAACGTGGCTGTGACATCAGTGGTGTTGCCAGGTCTGTACGTTGGCCCACTCGCACTCGGTGTAGTTGCTCCAGGTCACGTTCATCGCCTGGGCGATCTGGCCGAGTACGCCCTCCGGACCCAACAGCCCTTCGGCGGCGATGTTCCACTCGTTCTGCAGTCCGGCGTAGTACGTCTGGGCCTCGCCGCTCCAGCTGTCCAGAACCGGTTGGAGCTGGTTGCGAAGCCGGGTCAGGTCGTCGCTGATCGTGAACGCCACACTGTTGATGTACGGCCCGGCGTGTTCCAGGTCGAGCGGTACGGCGATTTCGCGGGAGTCGATGCCGCTGCTGTCCATGTTCTCTCTCCTCGCTGCAAGGGTGGGGTCGGCCGAGGTCAGGTGGTCAGAAGCGGGCCGGCGGCAGTTCGAAGCCGGGCTGCCCGGGCATCAGTTGGCCGTCGACCGGTTGCAGGTTGCGGATGTTCTGCATCTCCGCGTCGGTGTAGTTGACCTGGTTGCCCTGAAGGCCCAGGGAGATGTCGGTCAGCGCGTCGTGCATCATCCGCGAGTAGACGTCGTAGTCGTTCATCAGCTCCTGGAAGGTGTCCTGCGCGATGCCGCGCCAGTTCCCCTCCAGGCTGACCACGTAGGTTCGCAGCGCACTGAGCTGCCGGGCGATCTCCTCGGCGGTCTGATTGCAGCTCACCGAGGCGCTGTGCACCATTTCCGGCGTGACGTTGAAGCCTGGGGTGGTCATGACTTCTCCTGAGGAAGTGCGGCCGATGTTCTCTTCGTCCGGCACCATCGGGTTGTCCCGGTGTCCCTGCCAGGTCTGACCACAAGGACAGGGCCGACGGTCCCAGCACAAGGCTCACACCGGGGTCGGACCAAGGGCGAGTACCAGATCGGATGTCCCCTTCGCCCGATCGCTACGGTGCGTGGGTCACCCCGTGACGACGTACCCCAGTTCGATCGCCCGCCGGGTGAGCTCGGCCTTGTTGCCGGCGTTGAGTTTGGTGCGGATCCGCTTGACGTAGGTGCTGACCGTCGACTCGGTGAGACCCATGCGCCGGCTGATCTGTCCATGGGTCAGACCCTTGGCGACCCACTGCAGGGTTTCGATTTCGCGGCTGGCGAGCTGGGGCTGCCGGCTGGTCGGTTCCGGCGCGGTCTGGGTGACCAGGTGTCCGAGGAGGACGGCGGAGACGTGCAGGCCGCCCTGGCGGGCCGTCTCGACCGCGAGCAGTAGCTCCTCGGTGTCGGATTCCCTGGTCAGGAAGGCGTGCGCACCGCCCTGCATGGCGGCCGGCAGGTTCGGCGGGTCCTCCGGCCGGCACAGCGCGATGGCGCGACTGCCCGGGGGCAGCAATGCCCAGAAGCTCGCGCCGAGCCGCGCGCCGCGGTGTCCGTACAGGTCGAGGACGACCAGTGCGGGCGGGTCGTCGCGGACCGGTATCGCGGTGATCGAGTCGACGTCGCAGCGCACCGTCACCCCTGGCGCGTCGGCCAGTACGTGCGCGAGGCCACTGCGGATGATGGGGTTGCCCGAGACGACGGCGAGCCCGATCGGACCAGCCTGGTCCCCGGTCGCTGCGTACGTCGATTCGTCGACGATATTCATAAGTGTGCCCCCCGGCAGACTCCTCCGGCTTGCGCCGCCCCCGTTACCACCCACCCGGCGGTCCACCGGTGGGTGGCGACGACGAGCGATCGGGACCCCGAAACGACGTCCCTGTCCATGCAACGTCGTTCGGTGGGCGTCGCCCAGGCGAGATCACCCACGGAACTGGCGAATCCGCCGAATCTGCCGCCAGATCCGCCGGGTGCCGGCGGTCATTGTGGGGCTTGCGCACAAGGGGTCACGGGTCAATCACCGGACCTGGGTCTGATTACCGACGATAGCGGCTGAGGAGCCCGCCGTGTGTCCCGTCCGACGTCCCAGAACAGGTACTGGTGAGGCCGTTGGCGTACCGGATAGACCTGAACGGTGACCAGCGGTGGACTCCCCGACTTTCGTCAGCTGACAGAGCACCTTTCGCAGCTGACTGCCGACATGCAGCGGACCCAGGAGGAGTTCGCGGCGGCCGACGTGTACGGCGGATCACCGGACGGGCTGGTACGGGCGACCATGCGCTCCGGCAAACTGGCCGCGCTGACCATCGATCCGACCGCGATGGGGCAGGACTCCACCCGCCTCGCCGCTCAGGTGCTCGCCGCGGTGCAGGACTGCGAGGTGCGCTCCGCCGAACTGCTCATGCGCCGGACTGGTCCAATGAATCAGGCGATGGAAAAAGTAATAGGTGAAATAGCGTCACCGCCGAGGTGAAGCCCGACCCGGCGAGCTGTGCGGCGAGTCTGGCGACAACGTTCACCGGCTCCTGCGCGTAGAGCATCTCCCGGGCGAGCAGTCGCAACGGCTCGTGCAGTTGATAGCGGGACGTCGACCAGGTTGACGTGATCATGCTGGCGTCGACGAGTTCCTCGAGTACGAGTTCCGCCTGGTCCTGGTCCGACTCCATCAGCATCGCCGCGACCGCCACCGACGCGATCCCGCCGGGGGCCAGGGAGAGCCGCCGGAACATCCGCTGGGCGGTGAGGCTCAGCTGCTGGTACGACATCTCCAGGATGGGGCGGACCGCGAGGTCGCCGGCGACCAGCTGGGACAGTCGACAGCGGTCGTCGCCGAGCCGTCTGGCGAGATCACCGACCGCCCACTGCGGGCGAACGGCCAACCGGTTGCCGGCGATCCGCAACGTGAGCGGCAGGTAACCGCAGAGTCGGGCCACCTCGGCCGCCTCGGTCCGCTGGGCCGCCACCCGGTTGGGGCCGGCGATCAGGCCCAGCAACGTCATAGATTCGGCCAGGTCGAGACCGCCGACCGAGATCCGGCAGCCGGCGTCCAGACCGGCCAGGGTACGTCGGCTGGTGACGATGACCATCGACCGTTGGCTGTCGGTCAGCAGGGGCCGTACCTGCGCCTCGTCCGCGGCGTTGTCGAGCACGAAGAGCATCGCCCGGTCCCGGGTCAACGCCCGCAACATCGCGCTGCGTTGCTCGACGGAGGGCGGCAACTGCGACTCCGGCAGGTCGAGGTTGCGCAGCAGCAGGCCCAACACCTCGTTGCAGTCGCGCCGCTGCGGGTCGAGGCCGTGCAGGTCCACGAAAATCTGGCCGTCCGGAAACCGCTCGGTGAGGCGGTAACCGGCGTGGACGGCGAAACAGGTCTTGCCCGCGCCGGGAGGACCGTAGACGACCACCGGCCGGCTGGCCCGGCGGGTGTCGTCGTCGGGGTCACCGAGGTAGGCGAGGAGCTGGTTCCACTCGGCCCCGCGCCCGACGAAGTCGCCGAGGTCGGGCGGCAGGCTCCAGGTGACGGCCCGGCTGGGCGGGACGGGCCGGGTCGGCGGCTGGCGGCCGGCACGGGCGGCGGCGCGGAACGCCTCACGCTCCGTGCCCTGTAGGTCCAGTGCCCCGACCAGGGCGTCAATGGTGCGGCGGTGGGGTCGGCTGATGCGGTCGCGTTCAAGGTCACCGACCGTACGCACGCCGAGACCGGAGCGGAGGCAAAGCTCCTCCTGGGTCAGGCCGGTGCGTCGCCGCGCCTCGCGGAGCCGTTCGCCGAAGCTGGCCGGGTGCCGTGGGGTTGCCGCATCCAATGTGGATGGCCATCGACCGTAAGGGTCGTCCTCGGCCCGGCGGGGCGCGGAGTCCGTCACCGTCTTGTGCTGTCTCTGTCGATGGTTCATTGAATGAACAATCCTAGTCCCGGCATTCGTCATTTGCTCACGGCGGAAAGGTGTGACCACGTCGAACCAGCGCTGTGGCGCGCAGTGCCGTGAGCAACGTCATGATCCGCCTGGGGTACGACGAACGCGACGTGTCGCCCTTCTGTTACTCGGTGTGGTCGGGTAGATCCGCCACGGTGAGTTCCATCAGATCGTCCTCGGTCGGATCGGCCACCTCCGAGACCCGCTGGGCCTGGCGTTCGGTCATGTCCTGGAACACCTGCCGGGCGGCCCGGCCGTTGCCGAAACGCGCACCCCGGGCCAGGGTCGAGAAGTAGCCCCGCAGGACGGCGCCGGTCTGCTCGGCCAGCCGGTACTGGTGTGCGAGGGCCTGCCGTTCGACGATCCGGACCAACTCGTCCGCGTCGTAGTCGGCGAAGGTCAGGGTGCGGGTGAAGCGGGAGGCCAGACCGGGGTTGGACTCGACGAAGCGGTCCATGTCGGCCGGATACCCGGCGGCGATCACCACCACCTCGTCCCGGTGGTCCTCCATCAGCTTCACCAGTGTGACGATCGCCTCCTGGCCGAAGTCGGCCCCGTGACCCGTCGGTACCAGCGAGTACGCCTCGTCGATGAAGAGCACGCCGCCGATCGCCCGACGGAACACCGCCTGCGTACGCGGTGCGGTGTGTCCGACGTACTCGCCGACCAGCATCGAACGGTCCGCCTCCACCAGGTGCCCCGACTCCAGCAGCCCGATCGCGGCGAGGATCCGGCCGTAGAGCCGGGCCACGGTCGTCTTGCCGGTGCCGGGGTTGCCCGCGAAGACCAGGTGCCGGCCGAGCGGCGGTGGCTGAAGCCCTGCCTCCTGCCGTTGCCGGACCATCCGCATGACCTGCACGAGCCGCCCCACGTCCTGCTTGACGCTCGCCAGCCCGACCAGACCCTCCAGCTCCGCCAGGAGGTCCTCCAGCGACTGCGTCGCCGGGGCGTCCCCTACGGGTGCTGAGTGACCTCCCGCGCCTGCCGCGCCCACCGCGAGCACGGCGGTACGCCGCGAGCGCCCGTTCGCGGGCAGGTCGTCAGCCTCGACCCCGCTGGAGCTGCACTCGTCCCAGCTCGGTTCCGCTCGCGGGTCGAGGCTCACACCGCGCGCGGTGTCGAGCAGGTGCAGCCGGCGGAACCTCGGGTCGGCACCGGCCCCCACGTGCAGGGCCGGGTACCCGGCCCGGGAGACCGTACAGTCGTCGAACTGACCGTGCGCGTCCGCGTGCAGGTAGATCCCGTTCTTGCCGGGGTCGGAGACGGTGCTCGACCGGATCGCCGGGCGCGCCCCGGACCCCACCACCACGCCGGTGCCACCGGTGTCGGCGATCGTGCACCCGTCGACCAGCGCCGTCGACTCCTCCGCCAGGTCCAGGCCGACGTCGCCGCTCTCCCTGATGGCGCAGCCGGAGAGGATGGCCCCGGCCCCGGCGGCGAGGTGTACGCCGATCTCGCCGCTGCGCAGCACCTTGCAGTCGCGCAGCAGTGGTCGGTGCCGTCCGGCGAGCGAGATGCCGGTGCTGCCGCCGGTGACGGTGCAGTCGGTCGCGGTCAGGCCACCCCGGTCCGCGACGCCGATTCCGGTCATCCCGGCGCCACGTACCGTGACCCGGTCCAGTTCGGCGAGGCCCAACTCCACCACCCGTACCCCGAATTCCGGGGTGTCGTGCAGATCGCCCCGGGAGAGGGTGACCTCGGCCCGGCCGCCGACGTGCAGCGCCGTGTACCGGGTGGCGCCGATCCGTACCTCGGAGAGGCGGGCGCGCGCGTCGTCGCTGACCAGGAGACCGTTGGCGCCGGCCCGGTCGACGGTCAACCGCTCCGCCACCACGTCGCTCCGGTCCCGCAGGGCGAACCCCGAACTACCGGCGTGGGTCACCGAGCAACCCTCGACGCGTACCCGGGCGTCGCCCTCGATCAGCACACCGGTGCGCGCGGGACCGGTGACCGTGCCGTCGCGTACCACCACGTTGACCGAACCGGAGAGCCAGACACCGAAGCCGCCGGCGCGGGCGACCTCGAAGCGTTCCAGCAGCGGGCCGCCGGTCGTCGCGCCGGCCGTCCCCCCGATCCGGCCCGAATCGTTCCCGGCGGTCTTCGTTCCGGTGGCCGGCGCGACCGGACCCTCGACCCGGATGCCGTCGCCGCGCGGATCCCGGATCCGGGCCGTCCGTACCGTCGGGGCCGCCTGCTCCCGCAGCACCAGGCCGGTGCCGCCGGGACGGCCGATCTCGCAGTCGTCGAGCAGGCCCCGGGCCGCGCCGGCGAAGACGATCCCGTCCCCGGCGGCGTGGGCCACGCGAATGCCGGTCAGCTCCGGTGCCGCGTCTCCCCGAGCCAGTACGCCGGTGCCCGGGGCGCTGGTGACCGTACAGTCGACCAGCCTTGCGGTGCTCGCGTCGTCAAGGACGATCCCGCCGTCTTCCACCCGGCAGTTGCGCAGCACCGGGGCGGCGGTCCCGCCGATCTGCACGGTGCCCTGGATCTCGCAGCTCTCCAGGGTGATCGCGCCCCGCTCGGCCAGTACCGCCACCGCGTCGCCGGTCGCCTCCACCCGTAGGCCGTGTACCGCGCCGGACTCGGCGAGCAACGTCAGCGCGGGGCCGCCGGCACCGATCAACCGGACGCTGCCCGCGCCTCCCTCCGCGCGGATGACCACTGGTTTGTCCAGGACCAGCCGCTCGGTGTACTCGCCGGGCTGGACTGTCACCGTGGCGCCGGGTGCGGCGGCGCGTACCGCCGCACCGATGCTGCGGTGGGTGCCCCAGCCCCGGGGCGCCACCCGCTCGAACGACGCCCGCACGTCACTCAGCGACGCACTGGGCCTTAGCGGCGCCCCCGGCGAGGTGCGGGTAGGTCATGGGGTAACCGTTGGGGTCGCCCCGGTTGGTCAACTTGATGCCGATCATTCCGTTGTGCACCGGGTAGGTCCCCAGCGAAATCCACTTGTTGTGGTTGTCCCGCTGGTTGACGGAACGGTCGCCGGACGGGTTCACGTAGGTGGTGTTGTCGATGGTGGTGCCGTGTACGACCGCGAAGTGCGCGTTGGTGGCGGCCACGTCCCGCGAGCTGGAGCTGGTCGGTACGTAGATCGACAGGGTGCAGGACTGCGCGGCACTGCCCACCTTGAAGCCCCATACGAGCGCCTGGCCGGCCGTGTCGGTGTTCGCCTGACCGGACATCGGGATGTCGTGGAACTTGCCGCTGCACCCGTTGCCGGTGTAGCTGCCACCGCCGAGGGTGAACCAGCCGGCGTCACCGTTGAGGTACCAGCCGTACTCCTGGTAGGTCGTCCCCGCGCCGGTGCAGCCGAGGCCGGCGACCCCGCTGTAGGTGACCGGCTTGGTCACCGCCCGGTTCGAGGTGTTCACGTTCTGCGTCGTGCCGCCGGTGGTGGTCCCGGTGTTGCTGCTCCCGGCGGTCGTGCCGCCACCGCCGGAGTCGCCAGCGGCGGGTGCGCCGGGTGCGCCCACCGTGGGCGCGCCGGGTGCGCCCGGGGCGCCGGGTGCTCCGGGTAGACCGGGTGCACCCGGGGCACCGGGCAGCCCGGGTGCACCGGGCGCTCCCGGGCGTTGCTGACCGGTCGAGGTCGTGCCGTTCGAATGGGTCGGGGTGGCGGAGGCGCCCGCCGTGGTCGTCTCCGCCGCCGCGTTGGCCGGCTTCGCGTTCTTGTTCAGCAGCGCGCCGCTGGCCACCACGATCGCGGCGAGGACCACGATGACCAGTGCGGAGCCCGCGATCTGGCCCACCGGCGAGCCCTGTTGGCCACGTCGGATGGTCTGCACGAAGGCCCCGACAAAGCCGGCCCGCGCACCCCGTGGCCTTGTCCCGGCCGGTGTGGCCTCCGGAGCGACCTGCGCCGGCATGAGCTCCGGTTCGGTCGTCGCCAGTCCGGTCGGCTGCGCCATCGCGTGTTCCCTTCGCGCCCTAGATCATGATCGGCTGCCGTTCCTCCGAGCCCACGGCACCGTCACCCTGTCTACGCACTGACCAGATGTCCCGGCATGTTCCTGTTCAGGGACACACCCCGACGGCTCGGGGTGGGACGCCGCGCGGCCACGGGTCCACCCGGGAACGGTCGACAGATGTGTCAGACGTGCTGACTGTCGGTGTTGGGGGCAAGAATGGGCCACAGTGCATGTAGATCTGTCGAACTACGGTTCGACCCATCGTCGGAACCGTACGTATCGGAGGTTGCGAGCATGACGCGCGAACTGACGCAGGCCGGGGTCGATCGGCTGCACGAGGCCATGGCCGCCAGGGTTGACCGGGGCGAGTTGCCCGGCCTGGTGACGCTCCTGGCCAAGGGCGACGACGTACGGGTGGACACGATCGGCTTCACCGCCTTCCACGACGGTGGGCCGATGTGCCGGGACACCATCTTCCGGATCGCGTCGCTGACCAAACCGGTCCTCGCCGCCGCGACGATGATGTTGGTCGAGGACGGCCGGCTGGATCTGGACGAGCCGGTCGACCGGCTCCTGCCTGAGCTGGCCGACCGTCGGGTGCTCAAGCGGATCGACGGCCCGCTCGACGAGACCGTGCCGGCCGAGCGTCCGATCAAGGTCGAGGAACTGCTGACCTTCCGGATGGGGTTCGGCATGATCCTCGAACCGAGCTTCGATCCGCCGTTCCCGATCAACAAGGCGGTCCACGAACTGGACCTGGTGCTGGGGCAGCCGGATCCGCGTACGCCGCATGAGCCGGATGAGTGGATCAAGCGGTTCGCCAGCCTGCCGCTGATGTACCAGCCCGGTGAGCGCTGGCAGTACAACGTTGGCACGCTGGTGCTGGGTGTCCTGGTCGCGCGTGCCGCCGGCCAGCCGCTGGGGGATTTCCTGCGGGCCCGGGTCTTCGACCCGCTCGGCATGCGCGAGACCGGGTTCTGGCTGCCCGCCGAGTACACCCGTCGGCTGCCCAGCTACTACATGACCGACTTCCAGACCGGCAAGCTGGAACTGCGTACGGTCTCCACCCCGAGTGAGTGGGCGAGCCCGCCGGCCTTCCCCTCCGGCTCCGCTGGGCTGCTGTCGACCGCCGACGACTTCCTGACCTTTGCCCGGTTGCTGCTGAACAAGGGCGTGCACCAGGGTGAGCGACTGCTGTCGGCGGAGTCGGTGGAGCTGATGACGACCAACCACCTGACCCGGGAGCAGATCGCCGGCGGCGGGGTCCTGCTCGGCGGGCGCGGCTGGGGTCTGGGCATGGCGGTCGCGGTCGAGCCCGACGATGTCTCCCCGGTGCCGGGCCGGTACGGCTGGGACGGTGGTTACGGCACGTCCTGGTTCAACGACCCCCGGCAGGGGCTGATCGCCATCGCCCTGACCCAGACCACGGATTTCCTGTTCAACGGCGCGGCGGACGAGTTCGCCCGGCTCGCGATCGAGGCGTAGTCGGTCCGGTCCCCGCCTTACCCCAGTGACTTCAGATCCGGTGGCACGGGCGCGGCGAGCGGATAGTCCGGGTCACGACCGGCCCGTACCTCGATCGCCCAGCGCAGTTGGGCGCAGCCGTCCGGGGTGCAGCAGGCGCAGGTGCCGGGGGCATAGGAGGTGCCCCGGTCCTCGTGCTGGGCGATGGTCATCGCGGCCGCCTCCCAGATCCCGGCCCGGGTCAGCGGTTCGTCGACGCGGCTCATGGAGCTGACACCTGACGTGGCATGGCCAACACCTGGACCCTCCGTTCGGCGCGCGGGCGCGCGGTGACCGACTCGTAATGGCGACTAGGGATACAACCGACCAATTGGACCTTGCGGTCATCTGTCTTCGCCTGGTCGGCGTGGGCCATGGTCACGACAGTGTCAACGCACGCATCCGTGGATGGTTGTGGCAAGGCGCTGACCGGCCCGCTGGTACGGATGGCCCCGGGCGCCGACCAGAACGGTCGGAGCCCGGGGCCGGGGGGAGGGTGGGTCAGGCTGAGTAGCCCCGGGTGGCCATCCAGTTGGCCAGGTCGATGGTGGTCATCCAGTAGGAGCTGACCCCGTTGACGAACGCCGGGTCGGCGATCTGGACGGTCCGACCGTTGTCGCGGTAGCCGACCACGGTCAGGTAGTGGCCGCCGTCGTACGCGTGCCAGCCGCCTTCGGTGTCGGTCGCCGAGCCGACGATGTTCGCCACGACCGCGTACCCGTTGCTGATCGCGTGTACGACGTCAGCCTGGAGTTGGTCCATCTGGGCCGGGGACGGCGCGCCGGGGATGAAGGTGCTCCGGTAGAAGTCGGTCTTGGCGAGCTGGTTCAGGCCACGCGTGGTGTCGTCGGCCGAGTTGGTGCCGTTGCCGGTGGTGCCCAGGGCGGCAGCCACCTCGTCCTGGCTCGGTGACCGGTCGCGTGCGGTGAGGGCGATCCGGGTGGCTGCCGGCCCGCAGTACCAACCGTTGATCTGCGCCTCGTACTCGTAGTCGAGCACCTTCGACGCGGGCGGCGCCTTCTTGGCCGGCTTGGCCGGGGCCTTGGTGGTGGCGGGTGGGGTCGACGGCGGAGCGCTGGGCGCCGCCGAGGTGACGGTCGGCGCCGGCGCCTCCGGGGCGGGGGCCATCTCGCCGGCGGCCTGGCCGCCGATCTTCTCGGCGACGGCGACGGTCGACGGGTTCTCCGCCTGGACCGGTCCGTGGCCCTGGGTGAGCAGAATTCCGGTGGTGAGGCCCACCGCGAGGACCGCGGCGGAGACGACGCTGGCCCGGTACGGGCTGGCGGTCACGATGCGACGCAGTCGCAGTTGCTGACGATGCTTCATTGAATTTCCTCCGCAGATGTGCCGATCTGCGATCGGGGGCACATGTTTCGGGATGGCGTTATGTCTCTGCCGGGGCCAATCGCGTGACGAGTGCGCGCAAAGGGTCCGGCGGCAGTAGCCGCCAGCCCGGTGGGCCGGATCGGGGTGTGCTGATCCGCCACCACAGATGCGGTGGAATGCGTTACCGGATGACCGAGCACGACAAATGAATGCCGTACGTTTCCGTATCACCTACCGGTCACGCGCGTACTCGCGTCACCGACCGCGCGCGTTGCTCGCGTCGACGGTCGTACGCCTGCGCCCTAGTGATCCAGCGTGTTGGGCCGCGCCTCGGTGCGGGCGGACCAGGGCAGGTGTCGGGGGACGTGGCCGAGGGAGGGGCCACGGCAGATACTGCGCTGCACGGAGCATGTTCTCCTTCCGAGACCGCCTACCGGGTTAGCTGACGGATTCGGGCGGGAAGCTCGCCCTACCGCGAACCAAAGGTTCGCGGATTCACCCCATGACTACTGTGGGTCCCCGGCTCGTAACAATTACGACTCAGCGGGTCTGTTCCGGTGTCACCCGCGGTGACTATTGGCCGGACCAGACGGGCTGACGTTACTGGGCCGCATCTGCTCCTGCCAACCCCGCTTGGCCTGCAAAAACCGTGACCCATGCCGCTGTTGTGGTCGATCTGTGAGCACCGTTTCATGATCACGGAAAGTATTTGTTGCCCCGCTGAGCGGTTTGACTGGGGTGGCCGTGCCCCCTTGCCTACCGGAGGCAATGGATGTCGCATTTGCGAATGGGGTGGCCACGCTCGCCCATGCTCGACCTCGGCTGAATACTTCCTGGAAGCAATTCGGCCGAATTTCCCCGTGCTCTCGACCGACCGTGCCGCCCGGTCTCGTCCGATCGGGCCGGGCCGTCGAGCCAGTCAGGCCCTGTCCCGACCCAGCGCCGATCCGTTCCTCCGTGCCACCGGATGCCCGGCTGCCGGTCGCCGGGTCCGGGGCTATCGGGCGAACGGGGCCGGGCGGAGGATTCGCGACCGGGCCCGCGCGGCGTCGCGGACCGACAGGGTCACCGTGGCGTCGTCCGGGAATGACCGGGCTACGTACGGGACGGTCGACGGGAATGACGTCGGCAATTGGGCGCTGTCGTCACGGGTTCGGCGGATCGTGAATGGCCTCCCCGATTCTTCGTCCGACCATTCCCCAGGGCCAACGGATTCCGCTTCTCCAGCGGTCGGGTTCTGCTCCTGTCGAGCTGGTCGCGCGCCCGGTACGTCCGGTCGGGGGTATTTCGGCACCGGCAGCCGTAGGTCGGCCGGGACAGGGTAGAAAGACTCCGAGTCACCCGATCTCTGGAAGGACTTCCTGATGAGCCTCGACCGACCGATTCCGCCGGATCCGTACGACCTGCTGCCGCCGGTCCCGGCGTTCACCGTGACCAGCGACGACGTACGTGACGGCGAGCCGTTGGACGTGGAGTTCGCCCACCCCAGCGTCGGCGGCAACGACCAGTCGCCCCAGCTGACCTGGTCCGGATTCCCGGCGGAGACCCGCAGTTTCGTGGTCACCTGCTACGACCCCGACGCGCCCACCACCAGCGGGTTCTGGCACTGGGTCCTGGTCAACATCCCGGCGTCGGTCACCCAGTTGCCCCGGGGCGCGGGCATGGCCGGGACCGCCGAGGGCGGGGCGTTCGCGATACGCAACGACTACGGCACCCAGGCGTACGGTGGGGCCGCGCCGCCGGCCGGCGACCGTCCGCACCGTTACCTCTTCGCGGTACACGCCCTGGATGTGGAGAAGCTCGACCTCACGCCGGACGCCAGCCCGGCCTACGTCGGCTTCAACCTCACCTTCCACACCCTGGCCCGCGCCGTGATCCGGCCGACGTTCCAGGTCAAGGGCTGAGCGCGGAACAGTGAGTGAGCGGCCGACACCGGGGACGGGTACCTGCTGGCGTCGGTGTCGGCCGCTGCGCTCCGGTCAGCCCTCCGGCGTGCCGGGCACCCGGGCGACAGCGAAGACCGACTGCCCGAACGGCGGCCGGACCAACTGCTCGGCGGCCTTGGTCACCGGCAGCACCAGGCTGTCGTAGACCTTGACCATCGGTCCTTCCTTCGGCATCAGCCGGAACACGTTGGTGGCCATGTAGTAGCCGATCAGACCGAGCGCGTTCGCGTAGTGCAACCGCTCCACGGTCAGGCCCGCCTCGGTCAGCGCGGCCCGCATCGTCTTCTTCGTGTAACGCCGGACGTGGCCGGTGGCGATGTCCGCCGGCCCGAGCGCGAACTGGAACGCCGGCACGATCAGGACGACCGCCCCGCCCGGGCGGACCAGGTCACGCATGGCGCGCAGGGCGCCGACGTGGTCCACGATGTGCTCCAGCACGTTGTACGAGACGGCCGCGCTGTAGTCACCGCGTTCCGGCTCCGGCTGGGGGAGAAGCATCTGCCGTACCTCGACGTTGGACTCGCCGGAGAGCCGGTCCTTCAGGGCCACCAGCCGGTCCGGGTCGGCCTCGGTGGCGGTGAACCGCGGCACGTGCGGCGCCCACTCGAGTACATAGTCACCGAGCCCGCTGCCGATCTCGATCGGGTTGTCACCCAGATACGGGATCGCCAGCTCAACGAACCATCGGCGGTGGTTCACGGCGGTCGCGAGACCCTCGAGTACCTCGGATTGAACCCGTTGATCCCCAGTGATTTCTGCCATGCGTCGATTCCTCACGATCTGAAACTCGACCTGCACCCTGGACCGACAGAGTGAACCATCTACGACGACCGTAGGGAAATTGAGGCATCGGCGTGGCACGAACGGATTGTTCGGTAGATCCGTCCCGTCCAGCTTCCGGACGTTCAGGCATGGAAGACACGGATGCCGGTGATCGAGCTCGGGTATCCGCTAGCCTTCGCTACCCTCCGAACAGACATGACTACCTCTCACCCGGACATCGCTGATCTACCGAAGGAGCCCGTCCCGGAAACGACGCCGGCACCCCACCTACCGCGCCGCTCTCGGCGCGGTCTCCGGCCGGATGTCGCCGCCGTGCTGAGCTACTTCGGACTGAGCGGTTGGATCACCTCGGGGCTCTGGCTCCGGCCCGGCTCAGGGGTTCGTGCCAACGAGGCCGACCAGGCGTTCTTCGAGTGGATGCTGGCGCACGGCGCAAGGGTGATCAGCGCGGGGGCGTACCCGTTCGTCTCGTACCGGATGAACGTGCCGGAGGGCCTGAACATCATGGCCAACACCTCGGTACTGGGGGTTTCGATCCCGCTGGCCCCGATCACCCTCCTGTGCGGACCTTCGGTCGCGTTCAACGTCTTCCTCACCGGGGCGTTGGTCGCGACCGGCATCACCTGGTATCTGTTCCTCTCCCGGCACCTGATCCGCCACCGAGGGGCGGCCTGGGTCGGCGCACTGTTCTGCGCGTACGCGCCGGCCATGGTGGCGCACGCGAACGGGCACCCGAACATCGTCGGGCAGTTCCTCGTACCGTTGATCATCTGGCGGGTGCTCCGGTTGGCGGAGCCCGGCCGATGGCGCCGCAACGGCTTCCTGCTGGGGCTGCTGATCGTGTGGCAGGGCTTCATCAACCTGGAGATCCTGCTGATGACCGCGGTGGGGATCGGGATCGTCCTGGCGGTCGTGGTCGCCCGGCATCCCGAAGCGCGGCGGATGGCCGGTACGTTCCTGGCCGGGCTCGGGCTCGCCGCCGGGGTGGCGCTGCTGCTGCTCGGCTACCCGCTCTACGTACAGCTCTTCGGGCCACAGGCCTACTCCGGGCTGCCCCGGTCGATCCGGGCGTACGGGGCCGACCTCGCCTCCTTCGTCACGTTTCCCGGACAGTCGCTGGCCGGCGACCGGTCCACCACCGAGCCGCTCGCCCAGAACCCCAGTGAGCAGAACGCGTTCTTCGGCTGGCCGCTGGTGGTCCTCGTAGTGGCCCTGGTCTGGTGGCTGCGCCGCCACGCGGTCGTGCTCGGGCTGGCCGCCGCCGGGCTGCTCTTCGCCGTCATGTCGCTCGGTCCCCGGATCCACTGGCGGGGCCGGGACACCGGCATCCCGTCGGTCTGGGCGGTGCTCGAGGATGTGGCGCTGCTCGACTCGGCCGTACCGACCCGGTGGGCGTTGGCGATCGGCCCGGTCATCGGACTGCTGCTCGCGCTCGGCTGTGCCCGGGCGGCCGAGTTGTCCCGTACGCACCCGGCGGCGACCGGTCCGGTCCGGTTCGTCACCGCGACCGTCCTGGTGATGGCACTGCTGCCGATCGCACCGTTGCCGATCCCGGTCGAGCGACTCCCGGCGACCCCGCCGTTCATCACCGACGGCGGCTGGCGGCCGTACGTCACCGGTGGCCGGAGCGTCGTCGCGTTGCCGTTGCCGGCGTCGACCTATCCGGACCCGTTGCGCTGGGCCGCGCAGACCCGCCTGGACCTGCCACTGGCCCGGGGTTACTTCCTCGGCCCGGACACCCGACCGGACCGGCCCGAGGGCCGGGTCGCGCTCTTCTCCGCGCCCCCGACGCCCACCAGCCGTTTCTTCGACGCGATCCACCGGACCGGCACGCTGCCCCCGGTCGACCAGCGGCGGCGTACGGACGCGCTGCGTGACCTGCGGTCGTGGCGGGCCGGCGTGGTGGTGCTCGCCCCGCAGCAGCGGGCCGACGCGCTCCGGGCCGGCATGATCGCGCTGACCGGGATCGAGCCGACGCTGACCGGTGGGGTCTGGGTCTGGGACGTCCGGCCGCTCCTTGGCGGCTGACCGCCGGCCGGGTCAGTTGGAGCGGATGCAGCAGCCCTTGCAGACGCGCGGCTGCGGCAGGGTGAAAGCCAGGCAGCAGGTCTTGCGCTGCACGGTGGGCTCACCGTTCGGGCCGGGGACCAGTTCGATCAGGTCGGCGAGGTCGAGCGCGGAGAGCAGCGTGCCGACGTTCGCGGCGGAGGTCCCGGGTAGTCCGTCGGAGGCCCGCAGGATGCCGTACGCGACGCCGGAGGCGACCGAACCGAGCAGCGTACGGGCGCCCACCCGGACCTGGGTGTGGATCGCGTCGAGCAGCGGGGTCAGGTGTTCGTCGAGCATCGATCCGCGCAGCGCGGCGAGGAGCTCGGCCTCGTCCGCGAGGACCCGTACCTCCGGGCGCCCGGCGACTGCCAGCGGGTCGTTGGGGAGCACCGCGATCGTGGTGGAGCGGCGTAGTCCCAGGGTCAGTGCGGCCCGTTCGGCGTCCACCCGGATCAGTACGTCGCCGGCCCGCACCAGGGGCACCCGGCGGGCCGAGGCCCAGCCGACCACCGTGGGCAGGGCCAACCAGTAGGTGTACGCCTTCCAGAACAGGGCGGCGGCGGCGTGCGGGGTGGCCTGCCAGGAGCGTTGCGCGGCGGCGAGGATCTCCGGCAGGCGATTTCCGTTGATCAGCTCGGTGGCGGACAGCCAGCCCTGCTCGTCCTCGACGAGCACGCCCGGTGCCAGCCCCGGCAGGTCGTCGGTGCCGAACATCTTGCGCAGAGTCGCGTTCACGGGTGCGAGCGGTGCGGCTGCCTGTGCCCGCCCGGTGATGACGGCGGTCACCAAGCGTGACCGATCTTGCGCGCCCCGATGGAACGTGGGGCTCTGTCCGTGACTGTCCGAACCGAGAGGGTGACCAGGTCAACGAGGGTGAGCGGCCTGCTCGGCCGTCGTTTCATCGCTGTCACCGCACCCGCCCTTCGTCACCGTACCGATCGCCACGTTAGCACTAAGGGAAGCCTAACCACAGCCGGCAGTGCGTGGAGCCCTTCGTCACGATTGCCGACCGAGATCACACAACGTCGTGTCCGAGCGGGTACCCGGGCGGGCGCGGCGCTAACCGTCAGTCATCGGCGGGAGGGCTCCACCGGCGGCCTGAGCAGGCATTACGGGGGCCGCAAGGATCGATGATGATGAAAGAATTGTCAAGCCAAATGTCGTCAACGCGGCACTCCTGCCCGGTTGGGTGAGTCGGCCAGCAGACTGGGATTCCCGGCCCCTTAGGAACCCGATGACCACCTCGCCCATCGAGCGGGCTGCCGACTCGTTCGCGGCCGAACTCTCCAAACGGCGGGTCGAGCGGGGCATGACCAAGAAGCAGCTCGCCGCCCGCATGGGGTTCGACCCCTCATATGTCAGCCACGTCGAAGGCCGGCGCCACCGGCCAACCGAAGACTTCGCCCGCCGCGCCGAGGCCGTCCTCAGCGCGTCCGGTGCCATCTGGCAACGGTTCCAGGAGTACGACGAACTCCGGCACGCCCGATCGAACCTGGTCGCGCACCGGGACCCACCCGTACCCGAGCAGTGGTTTCCCCCGGGAACCGGGCTCATCGTCGAGCAGGAATCCGCCACCCTCACCTACCAGGACAACACCTACCGGTGCGTGATCCGCCGTGCGCTCTACAACGCCGGCACCGAACCGGTCACCCGTTACCTGGTCCGGATCGCCGTGGACCGCTTCCCCAGCGACCCCGGGCGCTCCAACCGGCACCACCGGGACCATCCGCTCACCTTCGCCGAACTGGACCTCCAGGCGTTCTGTGGTGAACAGGAGAACCCCGAGCCGATGGACTGGCGGAAGAAGCACGACCGGGACGCGTTCAAGGAGGTCTGGCTCCTCTTCGAGAACGCCAACGGCCGCTTCCCGCTCTACCCCGGCGAGCGGGTCACCATCGAGTACGCCTACACCGTCGGCGAGGAAAAGTGGGGTCACTGGTTCCAGCGGGCGGTACGCCTACCGACCCGGCACCTCGCCGTCCGGCTCAACCTGCCGCTCGGCCTGGACCCGCAGGTGTGGGGCGTGGAAACCACCCTCTCGGCCGAAGAAGGTCCGCTGCGTACGCCGCTCGTCCGGCACGACGCCGACGGCCGGGCGATCTTCGACTGGTCCACCGAGGAACCGCCGCTCAATGCCCGGTACCGGCTCGAGTGGCGCTACCGGAGCCAGCCCGCGACAGCCGGGGCCGAGCCCGAACTCCGCGCCAGCGACCGGATGCGCGCCGCCGGCATCGTCCAGCGTGGCGCCGCCATGCTGCGCCAACCGGCACGCCTCTTCCAACTGCCGCAGGACGAGGCGACCGCCCGGGACGTGCTGTTCCAGTTGCGTGCGGCACTGCACCGGCTGGACGAACTGCACCCGTTCAGCAAGGGGGTCGGTCTGGCCGCACCGCAGCTCGGCATCCCCTGGGCGGCGGCGGTGGTCCGGCCCCCGGACCGGGACGCCGAGCCGGTCGTACTGCTGAACCCACGGGTGGTCGACGCCGCCCGCGACACCGACGAGCAGTACGAGGGGTGCCTCTCCTTCTTCGACCAGCGCGGCCTGGTGGCCCGCCCGCTCCGGATCGATGTCGAGCACGCCCGTTGGGACGGCGGTCGGGCGATCACCTCGTTCGAGTTCGCCATGGCCCGCCTGGTGGCGCACGAGATCGACCACCTGGAGGGCAGGCTCTATATCGACCGGATGGACCCGAACATCCCCCTCGTTCCCGTCGAGGAGTACCGGGAGACCGGCACCCCCTGGCGGTACTGATCCCTCGGAAGCTCGCCCCGGAAACGGGGGGCCGGGTATCGGGCCCTGCCGGCAGGGCCCGATACCCGGCTGGGGGGGAGGGGTCGGGTAGCGGGGTGGTGCGGAGGAGCTAGAGGTCGCCGAAGGTGTCGTACCGGATGTTGGCCGGTGGCACCTCGTGCTGGGCGAGGGTGCGCAGGATGGAACGGACCATGGGGGCCGACCCGGAGACGAAGCAGTCGTGCGCCGTCCAGGGGCCGTACCGGGCAAGAACCTCGGCCAGATCGCCCCGCTCACCGGTGAACTCGTCGTCGACGCTGCACGAGGGGAGGATCGAGAGCCAGGGATGCTCGGCGGCGAGCTGGTAGAGCTCGGTGAGGCCGTACAACTCGTCCTGGCTGTGCCCGCCGAAGAAGACGTGCACCCAACGGGTGCGGTTGTACAGCGTCAACTCCTCCACCAACGCCTTGATCGGGGCAAGTCCCACCCCACCGGCGACGCAGAGGATGTCCCGGTTCGACTTGCGGTCCAGCGTCATCGTGCCCATCGGTGCCGCCAACCGGAGCAGGTCGCCAGGCTTGATCTTGCGGACCAGACTGCTCGACACCCAGCCAGCACCGACCGCCCGTACGTGGAACTCGAGCACGTTCTCCTCGGTCGGCGCGTTCGCGATCGAGTAGGTACGCCACAGACGCGGCTGGTAGCGGGGCACCTCGATGCTGACGTACTGGCCCGCGCGGTAGGGCAGCGGGTACTGCAGGGCACGGCAGGTGAAAACCGCCACGTCCCGGCCCCGACGCTCATGGGTCAGCACCTCGGCGTGCCAGAACGGCGGGTTCGGATCGTCGGCCGCACCCGCGATCATCTTTTCCGAGATCGCCGCGTACGCGTCCTGCCACGCGTGGTCGTACTCGATGGTCCACTGGTCACCCCCGGCGGTACGCAGAGCCGTCAGCAGCGCCTCGCCGACCATCGCGTAGTGCTCCCGGCTGACGTGGTACTTGCGGTGGTCACGGCCGAGCCCGCGCAGGAACTCGTCGAACCGCTCCGGATCGTCAAGAGTCTGCATCGCCGAGATCACCGCCTCCAGCAGCCGGTCCCGCTGCCCGGTCATCTGCACCGGGAACAGCTGGCGCAACTGTGGGTTGGAGAGGAAGAGGCGGGCGTAGAAATGTCCAGCGATCTTGTCCCGGTCCTCCTCGACCAGGGTCCAGCTCTCCTTCAACACCTGCGCCAGGTTGTCCATTGCGCCCTTCTCGATGACGACGTGCGACCGGCGCACGTACGAGCTGATCGGATGGCGGGACGATTGGGCTGTCCGTCACGATCAGGATGGCGACTCTCCGTGGATCGTGGTCGCACAGATTGTGCGATCGGCTCCAAGGGAGTGATCAGGTACGGCGGAGGCGGGAAGATTCACCGTCCGAGAGCGGTCGAGTTGCCGCAGCGTGAGGCAGAGTGGTCGGGTGACGGTTGATCTCGCCCGGCCGGTTTCCCGCCGGACCATCGGCACCGAGGTGCTGCTGGTTCTCGGTGTCTCCCTCGGTCAGTCCGCGGTCTACTCGGCGGTGAACATCATCGGCCGGCTCACCGCCGACCGGCCGCTCTCCCAGCAGACCGCGACCCTCAACGCCTCCCAGTCGGCCCGGCCCTGGCTCGACCTCACGTACCAGTTGCTGAACATCCTCTTCGCCCTGGTGCCGGTGCTGCTCGCCGTACACCTGCTCAACCGCGACCGGGGTGACGCCCGGCTGACGCTCGGCCTGGACGCCCGGCGGCCCGGCACCGACCTCGGCCTGGGGGCGGGCCTGGCCGCGTTGATCGGCATACCGGGGTTGGGGCTGTTCGCCCTCGCGGCCTGGCTCGGGATCAACGCCAACGTCGTTCCGGCCGATCTGCCGGACATCTGGTGGGCGGTGCCGGTGCTGATCCTGGCCGCCGCGCAGAACGCGATCCTGGAGGAGATCGTGGTGGTCGGGTACCTGGTGACCCGACTGCGCGACCTCGGCTGGCGGATCGGAGCGGTGATCGCCGCGAGCGCGGTACTACGCGGGTCGTACCACCTCTACCAGGGTTTCGGCGCCTTCGTCGGCAACGCGATCATGGGGGTTGTCTTCAGCCTCGTGTTCCTGCGGACAAAACGGGTGTTGCCGCTGGTCATCGCGCACACCCTGCTCGACGTGGTCGCCTTCGTCGGCTACGCCTCGCTGCCCCGCGAATGGTTCGACTGGCTGTAGCGGGCGACTGCCCGTGCGGCCAGCCGCTGGGCCGCGGCCGAGTCGCCCACCGCGGCGGCAAGCATCGCCGCGCCGGGCAGCAGTCGTGCCGCAAGGCGCAGCGCCAGCCAGCCACCGGCCTGGGCAGCCAGCGGCGCGGCCAGCCGCCACCCCGCCTCCGCCACCCGGTGCAGGCCACTGCCGTCGCCGTCCGGGCCCGCCGCCAGCGCGGCGTCGAGGGCGCTACGCGCGGACCGGTCGTCCGGATGCACCTGGGTCAGGACCAGCAGGTCGACCGCCCGCTCCGGATCGGTGGGATCCAGTCCGTAGGCCGCGGCGAGGTGCAGCACCAGCGCGGCCTGGGTCCAGGAGACCGCGGCCAGTTCCGCGACGGGTGCGAGGAGGCCGGCGGCGGCCGAGGCGGCGCCGCTCACGCCCGCCAACCGGACGAACCGTGTGGTGATCAGCCGGGCCAGGCCATGGGCGCTGGCGGTGGGATAAGTCGTCCGGGTCTGCCGGGCCCAGGACCCGGCGGCCGGACCCAAGCTGTTCACAGCGGCGACGGCCAGCAGTTCGGGGGTGAACCCGGGATGGTCGAGCAGGCGCGCGGCGATCGGTGGTCGGCCCGGTGTGGACGTACGCGGCTGCGCCGGAACCATGGCTGCCGCGCTCGGGCGCTTCGCCGAGGTGGCCTTGCGACCGGCCCGCTTGGCCACCACAGGCGGCGCCGGTGCAGGGCCGCTGGTCTCGGGGCTGGCTGATTCAGGGCGGCTGTTTCCGGTGCTGGCCGGTTCGGTGCTGGCCGGTTCGGGGTCGGCCGGGGTGGCGGGCCCGGATGGGCTCGCTCGGCGGGTGGCCGGCTTCCGGGGCGTACTCGCCTTCCGGGGCGTGGCCGATTTCCTCGGCGTGGCCGGCTGCCGGGCCGGGGCCGTCTGCGCCGGGGCGGGGGCTTGTGTTGGAGCCGTCTGTGCCGGGGCTTGCGCCGGGGGTGCGGTGTCCGGCCCTGCGGACGGGCTGGTCGCGGGTGGCTCAGGTCCGGTGACCGGGGTCTCCTCGTCAGCCGGCCCGGGCGCTGGCGTCGACTGCCGTTCCTCGGCCGGTGGCTGAAAGAGCACGGCGGGCGCCACCCTGGCCTTACGGGACCCGCTCGGGGGAGCAGCGTCCGGCGCGGGTGACGGTGGCGTGAAGGCCGGCTTCGGAGTGCGGGAGCGTGGCGTCGACTTGGCCCCGGGACGGCGGCCAGGCGTCGGCTCGGTGGGCGGCGGCTCCTCCATGTCCAGCGAGCCTAGTCGGCTTGACCCCACTCCACCTCCCGGAAGCGGACGTGGGCACGACTCGATCAACCGCTCGGCCGCGTTCCGGGTATGGCGCGCGGGATACTCGTTTTGCCCCAGCCGGTAGGAGACCTGTATTCTCGGTCGGCGGTGGTCTGCTGGCCACCGGGGAGACTTCGCCTAGTCTGGTCTATGGCGCCGCACTGCTAATGCGGTTGGGGTCTTAAAGCCCCTCCCGGGTTCGAATCCCGGAGTCTCCGCGCGAGATTGGTGTGTGTATGCTGATCGAGCACCTGCGCCCGTAGCTCAACGGATAGAGCATCTGACTACGGATCAGAAGGTTAGGGGTTCGAGTCCCTTCGGGCGCACCGGGTCAAGGGGCCTGACTGCCGAGATGGCGGTCAGGCCCTTTGCTTTCCGTCCCTTGTGGGCGTTTGGGTGCTTCTGTGGCTTTTGCTACGAACCTGCCCTGGGTCCCACCCTGCCTGCCTGCTTTGGCTGAGTCTGTCTCCGGTTCCGATCGTGGTTGGCTCCTTTGTCTCGCTCCGCTTGGCGCTGGGGCATCGGGTGTGCCTGCCGCCCGATATGCCGACCGTCGAGATTCTGCACTGTTACCCGCATCTCGCTCTGCGTGAACTCTGACCACCGCCTCCCCGGTCACGACCGTGCCCTGTGCCTGATAGTTCAGGCACAGGGCACGGTTGGGGCAATCAGGCCTATTTGTCCGGGTGTGGTGAGCGCGGGCAGCTTGACCGGTGGTATTGCGGAGTGCGTCAGCACCCCTTCGCGGCCTGATCCCTTACGTGCCAGACGGACTTAACCGGGTAGGCCTGCTGGGTCTCGCTCGGCGGGGACCGATGCGACGACGGGCAGTGGGGGATCTTCGATGGACCGACGTGCCCCCCTCCCTCGAGGGCCGCGATAGCGTGCTCGGAACGCTTCGCCATAGGTGGAAATGCGGGATGGGTGCAGAATTTTGACGAAGGGTTTTTCTACAAATTCGTGTACGGCCATGGCGAACATCAGGCTGACCGCGAAGACCGCGAGGAACGAGGCAGCGAGTGGCAGCTTGTGGTGGCCACGAAGCAGTTCGTTCGCCGACAGGATGACCATCAGGTGCACGAGATAGAACGCAAACGACACCTCGCCGAGGTACACGATCCAGCGGGCTCGGAAGAGCGACCGAGTCCTACGGACATCCGCGACTGCTGCGGCAGCCACCAATAGGGTGTAGGCGATCACTGTGGCGGTGGTTACACGAATATTCGGCCAAGACGATGGCGCCAGGCGTACCACCACCGTAAGGCAGAAAATGGTGAAAAGGCTGCTGACAATCAGTCCGGGCCCGTGCCAGTGTCCCCGCCGGACGAGCGTCGCCAGTGCCATTCCCAGAACGAATTCGAGAATCCGGGACAGTGGTAAGATGTAGACGATGTAGGTTTCCCCGAGGCCGACCGGCTCGCCGAGGTCGCTGAGCCAAGGCATCGCCATCACGAGGGCTATGAAGGTGACCATGATGGCCCAAAGTGCACGATTACTAGCGCGTCGAATCAGCGGCGCGAGGAAGGGGAAGCACAGGTAGAAGAACATTTCGCAGCTGAGTGACCAGGATACGCCATTGAATCCCCACCAGTAGTCGGACCGCTCCGGAATCCATGTCTGGGTGAGTGTGAGGTGGGTCAGAGCGACCTTGGTGCCCAATGGATCGCCAAGCCATCTGAGCATGAACGCCGCTGCGATAAATGTTACTAGGTGGCTTGGGTAGATTCGAGCGAAGCGTCGCCACCAGAACACTCGTTTGGATTCAGTGCGTTGTGGCTGCCACGTGAGCACGAAGCCGGAAAGAATAAAGAAGAACGAGACGGCGGACGAACCGGCCAGAAACACAAAACGTAGGGCGTCGCGCTGCTCATAGAAACTGGCGTTGGCCGCGAGATGATATCCGAAGACCGCGAATGCCGCGAACCACCGCAACCCAGTGATGCTGTCCAGTCGCGACGAAGAGGAGGTCGTCACTGCGCCTTCGTTGGTGTCGCGTGTGGTGTCGCCCGTGGTCGCTCCCATAGATTACCCTTATTCCTAGCTACGTGAACGTCAGATTGAAGAAACTGTTGTCGACATTCTGTGTCGCCTAGTTTGTGATCCCACAACGCCAGGCCTTTTCCGGTGTCCTCGTGTTCGGCCGACTCGATCAAATCCAGGTATGTCTTTGTGGCCTGTGCGCCAGTGGTGGGCCCATATATGCACTGTGGCGTGCCTTGTCTCTGGGGGGTCTCGCTGGGTCTCCGGGCGCACCGATGCTCTCCGCTCCGATCGCGATGAACCGTTGCCAGTCGCCCTACAAGAAGGGCGAACCGAGAATGGACGCCCGCAAGCATCGGGACGCCGTGTCGTAAGGCATTGGACGATGGGCGGAGGTCCGCCCGCCGAACGCAGTCGGCCCCTTAGGACGATCCCCAGGACATCGTGGCCTCGGAGGGTGGCTCCGTAGGCCCAGGGTGTCGTCAAACGTGCTATTTGCGGCTTGCGTCAGCTCACCACGGGCAGAATTCTGGTTCGTCATGATTGGGGAATCCCATCGGCGGCACCCAGCGCAAGTAGGTCCGGCGGGGGTTCGTCCTGCAGGAGCGCCTTTCCCAGCGATGGCGCAATCCTCATCGAACTCCCCGTCTGACCGCTCCTGAGTGTGCACATGTTACGTGAGGTGATCTAGATAACCAACAGGCCGTCCCTTAATTGCCTGGCTTCGGCATGTTGGCGGCAAAGCTCTGGCGCGCGGGCTTCTCGCGGCCGCAGCACTTCCTCGGCGGCAGGCCAGACCGGTTCGCGGCGCGGGTGGGTGCGCGGTTCATTTGCGCGTTTGATTGGTTTTTGGGAAAAGTCTTCTCGACGGATCTCGGACCTGGTGCACTGGCTGGCCTGCGCGTGGCTCGGGTCGAGGGCCCGGGCGGTCAGGTGAGGGTGAAGTTGACCGTCGAGGTCTGTCCGGCTGTCACCGTAGCCGGCTGCGGTGCTGCCTGGCCCGTGATCGAGGTGCCCCCGGTCCGGATGTGGAACTCGTAGCGGCCCGGTTCCAGGTTCCACTGGAAGACCCCCTTGGCGTCAGTGGTGACGACCAGTTGGGGGACCGGTTTGGCCGGATTGTCCACTGACTGCACCCCGATTCCCACGCCGGGCACCGGTGAGCCGTCGGCGCGGGAGACCGTGCCGGTGACCATGCCCCGGTCGGCCGCCCGGCTGGGATCGGCCGGCGGATGGGTCGCGGAGACCGGTGCGTCGCCGCCGGGCCCGCCCGGCAGGCCGGGCGAGGTGGACGAGGGCTGGCTGCAGGCCGACAGTGCGGCGACGGCGAAGAGCGCCGAGACGAGTACGCGAGCACGGGTTGACCGCATGACTGCCTCCTTGTGGCGAGCTAGGCAAGCTGACGTACACGTGGTCGCCCTGGTTCCGTCACCAATACCGACAGTAAGGCAATGGCTACGGCCTGACGTGCGAACGGGCCTGGCCGGCAAACTCCACCCCAATCCGCAGATCGGCCAGGTCGCCCCTACCTCCTTGACCTCGTCGATCATGAAGTTGGCGCCGAATCTCGGCCCTGAAGGCGCGCCAACTTCATGATCAACGAGGAGGGGTGGGCGTGATCGGGGTGGGTGGGGGGCTCGGGGCGGTGTGATGGGGTGGGGCGATCTGGTTGGATCCGATGATCGACATGTGCGGAAGGATGCGCGGGTGACTTCGACCGGGGCAGCCTTCGCGCCGCTGCGTTACGTGCCGTTCCGCTATCTCGTCACCGGACGGTTCATCAGCGTGCTGGGCAACGCGATCGCGCCGATCGCGTTGGCTTTCGCCGTACTCGATCTGACCGGTTCGGTCCGTGACCTTGGGCTGGTGGTCGGCGCCCGGTCGGTCGCAAACGTGGTGTTCCTGCTCTTCGGTGGCGTGATCGCCGACCGGTTGCCCCGGCAGGCGGTCATGGTCGCCTCCTCCGCGCTCGCGGCGGTGACCCAGGGGGCCGTGGCGGCGCTGGTACTGACCCACAACGCGACGATCCTGCTGCTGATCGTGCTCTCCGCGATCAACGGCATGGTGAGCGCATTCGCCCACCCGGCGACCGCCGCGCTGATGCCGCAGACCGTGCCGGCCGCGCTTCTGCAACCGGCGAACGCGCTCAGCCGGCTGGGCGTCAACGCGGGCTCGATCGGTGGGGCGTCGGTCGGCGGGATCCTGGTCGCGGTCGTCGGACCGGGCTGGGGCATCGCGGTGGACGCGTTGAGTTTCGCGCTCGCCGGACTGGCCTTCGCCGGCGTACGGGTGACTGCGGTACGGGACCGGTCGGTTGCTCGTCGTAGCACCTGGATTGAGCTGCGGGAGGGCTGGACGGAGTTCTCCTCGCGTACCTGGGTGTGGGCGGTGGTGCTCGGGTTCATGGTGCTCAACGCGGCGCTGACCAGCGGTCTGAACGTGCTCGGCCCATCGGTCGCGGATGACGGTATCGGCCGGCGGGCCTGGGGGCTGGTGCTCGCCGCGGAGACCGCCGGCATGATCGTCGGGGCGTTGGTCGCGCTGCGCCTACGGGTACGCCGGCTGCTCCTGCTCGGGGTGGTCAGCATGCTCGGCGGGGCACCGTTGCTGCTGGTGCTCGGCACGGTCCCGCATTTCGTCCCACTGTTGCTCGCCGCGTTCGTCGGTGGCATCGCCCTCGAACAGTTCGGCGTCGCCTGGGAAACCTCGATGCAGCAGAACATCCCGTCCGACAAGCTCGCCCGGGTCTACTCGTACGACATGTTGGGCTCCTTTGTGGCGATTCCGATCGGCCAGATCGCGGTCGGGCCGGTGGCGCTGGCCATCGGCACCGAGTCGACGTTGCTGGTGGCGGCCGGGTTGGTGGTGCTCTCCGTACTCGGGATGCTGGCCAGCCGCGACGTACGGCGACTGGAAACCCGGACGCTGCCGGCGGACGCACCCGAGTCGCCGGTGGGCGCATCCGCCTGACCGGGGCGGCTACCTACCCTGGGTCGGTGAATGTCTCCTGACCGAACGTCCGTCGTGACAGCTCGATGTCTGCCGTAGCGTCCCACGGATGGAGCAGGAGTTGCTGGGACTCGCCTTGTTGGGCGCGGGCGCGCTGCTCGGCATGGTCGGCAACTGGATCAAACCACCGCCCAAGCTCGGCGGAGGCTGGGCCATCGCTCTCTTCGTCACGATCCTGCTCGTAGTCGGTGGGCTGACGTACTACAACGGCCGCCCTGACGTCGGCGACCGCGACGGGTCGGGATCGGACCAGCCGGGGCTGGCGATGCCGAGCCACGAGCAGAGTTCCCTCAATCCGCTCGGCCCGAACGGCGGGCCGTCGGCCACCTCGCCCCCGGCACCGACCGCCCCGGCCGGTGCCGGCGGCTCGCCACCTGCGTCCACCGCCCGTGGTGGGTCCGGAACCGTGCGCACCACGCCGTCCGCTCCGCCGCCGAACAACAAGCCCGCGACCACCTCGCCGTACGTGCCGGCCGAGCGGTTCCAACGCTTTGGCGGCAGGCACGGCTCGTTCACCATGGCGGCCAGCGGGTCGCAGTTGCGGATCGTCGCGCCGGAGAGCATCGACAACCAGTGGGGTGGTGCCATCAGGGACCATCACCGTTGCGATGTGACGATCGCGTTCGACGTACGGCTCGACGCCGGCCCGATGGACTACTACGGCTTCGCCGTGGTGCCGCGCGGCCAGATCAACGACGACGACCAGGCGCAGGGCTCGGCGATGATTTTCTACCGGGACTCGGGTGACGACTTCATCGCCAAGTACTCGTCGTTGCCGACGCCCGGGATCGGCGGGATCGGCGGTGGCGCGTACAACGTCGCCGACCTGCGAAAGACCCATCGGGTCGTGGTGAGTGCACGGGGCGCGGTGCACACGGTGACCGTCGACGGTGTTCCGAGCGGGGAGTACGCCGAGACGGAGCCCGAGTGCGGCATACCGATGATCGTGGCGTGGGGCGGGGTGACCGCGTACGTGGACCGGGTGCTGCTGAGCTAGTTGTAGTGCCGCCGGCAATGACGGGGTCGACGGACCGGGAAACGTGAACTCGCCGCTGCGGCGAACGCTCCGGTGAGCAGCGCCACCCAGATGGCGACCATGCACCGGATCGCCTGGTCGTGCGGATAGCGGACGGGTTGCAACGGCAGCAGCACCCCTCCGACGATGAGGACGGCGATCACCGCCGACCAGAACGCCGCTGGGTGACGCGGACGTACCGGCGCCGGCCCGTGCCAGGCCCTCAGCAGGCCGTCGCGCCCGAGCCGGAGGAGCAGCACGACACCGACGACCGCGCCCAGCACATTCGACACGATGGAGAGCAGTTCCCACCAGGGCAGGCCGGGTATCACCTGCTGATGCAGCGCCGGAAACAGGACCAGACCCGTGTCGACGGTCGGGTGGGTGAACGCGTCCCACCCGATGTGGCTGATCGCCCCGAGTAGCGCCGAGATCACGGTCACCCACCAGCGGTGACGTACGGCGCCCAGTACGCCGTAGTCGCGTAGGGCGAGCGGGCCGCCCGACGGCAGATGCGTCGCGACCACTGGGGCGGACCAGCGGACCAGTCGGCTGGCGACCAGCGTCAGCGGCAGCGCCCACCACAGCGGCGCGTGCCACGCATGACTGTGGATCGTCACGCCGTAGCCATCCATGGCGAACGCGACATCCGGCGAAGCGGCACCGATGACCAGGGCGACTCCGTCGAACCATCGCGGACGCCACATCTTCAGCGGCACCACGGCGACGGGATGTGTCGGCAGGGTCATCGGCATGATCATGACCCTACGGATCCGGTCGCCGCGATCGGTGCGCACAGTGTGTGGATCCGGTGCACTTCCCGGGTGGTGGCGGAGCGCTGATGGTGCCGTGACCGCAACCTGCGGCGGCAAGCGAGCCGCTGTCCCGGACAAGACGTGACCGGGGAAGACGGCCCATCGGCTGTCTTCCCCGGCCTCGTACGGGTCAGTGGTGGGTCATGGCGGTGACTCGAGCTGATGACACCGTCGGCGCTTCCGGGCGTACGGTCAGCCGGTCGCGCAGCTCGCCGTGGGTGTGGTGTTGTTGCCGTTCTTGTAGAGCGTGATACCGAAGTTGTTGCCGTTACCGTTCGGACGCGCGGTGAGGGTGCCACTGGTCCCGCTGACCGACGCGTTCCAGCTGCTCTGCAGGCTCTGACCACCATTCGTGCGAATGGTGACGACCCAGTTGCTGCTGCCGCTGACCGAGAAGTTCACGTTGAACCGGTCGCTCCACTCGTCGGCACGGCTCACTGTGACCGAGCAGCCGCCACCGGGCGGCGGGGTGGTGGGGTTCGGGCCCGGGGTGGAGCCGCCCACCGTGATGTTGGAGCTCCCACTGCTCTGGTATCCCTCGGTGGCCAGGATCTGGTAGTCGTGGTTGCCGAGGTTCATCCCGTAACGGGCCCACGCGTCGAAGTGGTTGCCGACGTTGATCGTGCCGCCCACCCTCTTCGACTGCCGGACGCTCCAGTACTGGTAGAAGGTCCTGGTGCCGTCGATGGAGGGCGCGTTGACCCGCTGCGTCTGGTAGATGTCGTACGTACCGCCGTCGGTGGTGACCGTGCCCTTGAACGTTCCCGTAGGCCGGTAGGTGCCCCAGCTGTCGACGATGTAGTACTCGATGAGCGGGTTTCTGGTCCACCCGTAGAGGGTCAGGTACGAGTTGCCGGACGGGTTGAAGGTGCCGGAGTAGCTCACCGTCCGGCGTCCGCCGGGGTTCCAGCCCTTGCCGGCGACGAAGTTGTTGACGTTGCTCCACTGGGTGCTGTACTGCCCGCCGTTACCCATGGTCATGGAGACGTTGCCACTGTCTTTCCAGAAGGAATAGAAGTAGCCGTTGTGGTTTCCGGTGGAGTTCGACGTCACGGTCTGGGCGTGGGCGGGGCTGGACACGATGACCGTAGCTCCGGCCGTGACCAGCGCGATGGCGCAGGCACCGCCGATGAGCATCCGGAGGCGTCCGCGCCTGTGGCTCATCGATTGGACGGGGGCGTCGTTCATGTACTTGCCTTCCTTCCTCGTCACGGCTGGCGGGAGGCCGGCAGCTCGGTACGACCCGGCGAGGCTGTCGGTGGCCGGGCGGCGGCTACCGGACGTCGGCGTCGTACCACGAGGTGATGGTTGGCCGGTCGTCCTGCGTGACGGCCGAAGGAGTGGGTCGTGGTGGGTGGCATCGACGCTGATCGACGTCTGTCGATGGCGAAAGTATTGGCCCCACTTCGTCGACTTGTCAACAACTTTCGGAAACCTTGTGGAAACACGCCGCGACGTCGGACCTCTGTCGGAGCGGCATCTGTCCTAGCCAAAGGCGATGTCAGTTCGATCGGAGTCCGAGGCCGACCGACTGGAACCCTCGCCGAAGGGGCGCGGGCCGAACTGAGATCACCGAAAGTTTCAGGTTGCTTCCGGATCTTCTCTGCCGTCTGCTCGCGCGCGCCCGCGTGCCGGCCGCTCCCCGCTAGAGCTGGTCGAGCCAGACCACGATCCCGGTCAGATCGTTGAGTACGGCCGCGACACCGGCTCTGATGGCAGCCGCGCAGCGCTCGGCGGTGAACGAGCCGGGGTCGTACGTCGAGGACGCGCCGAGCCCTTCGCCGCGGAACGACGCACCGTCCCAGTCGACGGACGTGACGTTGTGGGTGGGCTCCGCGAGTTCGGCGCCGACCACCAGGAACTGTTGTGACAGATGGCTCGGGGTGACCGTGGCGAGGGGGTCGATGAGGTCGTTGCCCGCGCTGACGATCAGATCCGGGCGCATTTCGAGAACCCTGGTGATGCTGGGGATGAAGTCATGGGCGTCGTCGGGGACCACCGTACGGAGGTCGACGTGCTCCTCCTCGGCCCAGTCCGTGATCGCCGTCACGAGCGCCTTGGTGGGGCCGTCGTCACCGGACGTGAGCAGCACCACGCGATAGTCCTTCGACGGGTGGACCCCGGTCCAGGAGCCCGGTCGCGGCGTGACGGTCGCCTCCGGGGCGGGCATGGCGGAGGGGTCGACGAACCCTGGGCCAAGTGTGCCGATGGGGGTCGGCGTGGCGTGCGGCCGTGACCAGTCGTCACCGGAACCGCATCCGGTGACGAGCGCGGCGGCCGCGGCCAGCATGGCGACGGCCCGAAGCAGGGGGCGCAAGTGTTCGTCCTCTTCGGTGGTGGCGGAAGTCTGCGTACTTCCTTGTATTCCTATCCCAACTCCGGTCCCACTCAATCCACCGGGCTGGCGCTCTGCGAGTTTGTTTTCCAGTGGTTCTCCGGCGGTCGGGTTGCTGTTAACCCCCGACATGCAACGTGCACTGGCCAGAGCGAGGGAGCCGTATCTTGAGACCCGTCCACCGTACCGTTATCGCCACCGTTGTCGGGATCGCTGCGGCAATAATTGTCTTCTTGAATGCCGGGCCCGCGCTCGCGCACGGATTTTCGTCGACCGTGTACGCGAATATCACAGCGGGAGACGAGGGTCACATACGGACGAAGCTGGGACTCGAATACGACCTCCTTGTCGTGTCCGCCGCCGACTACGAGGACGACGATTCTCTCTTCGAGGCGGGAACCGCCGCATTCGACGCACGGGACCCCGAGGGACAGGCCGCCGCCCTGAACGGTCACGCCGCGTCCGTCGCCAAGTACGTCACCGAACGCTTCTCGGTGACCTCGCGGGGTGAGGCCTGCAAGCCGACGCGGGTAGGCGACGTGACGATCGCCCAGCAGGAGGGTGTGCCCTACGCCGACCTGCTGCTCGACTGGACCTGCCCGGAACGGGCCGACGAGCACGAGGTACGCAGCGGTCTGTTCCCGGACGGCGAGACCTACGTCAAGGGCACCAAGACGATCGTCACCTACGAGATCGACGGCCGTTCGGGCAGCGCCGCGCTGGACGCGGGTTCGCCGTCCTTCTCGACGGCCCAGGCGTGGTACGAGCGGTTCCGGGAGTTCTTCGTCCTCGGTGCCGAGCACCTGCTGACCGGGATCGACCACATCCTGTTCCTGCTGGCGCTCATCGCCGGATCGCGGCGCCTGCGCGAGATCGTGCTCGCGGCGACGAGTTTCACCCTGGCGCACTCGGTCACGTTCATGCTCGCCGCCCTCGGCCTGGTCAACGTGCCCGCGACGGTCGTGGAGCCGGTCATCGCGCTGTCGATCGCCGTGGTCGCCGGTTGGCACCTGTGGGGGATCTGGCGGCGCGGCGACCACGCCACGGAGTTGGAGACGGGGGGCGGCGGCCATTTCAACCTGGACCGCGCGGGCTGGATCCGTCTCGGGGTCGTGTTCTGTTTCGGCCTTGTGCACGGCCTCGGCTTCGCGGGAGCGCTGGGAATCGACGAGGCTTGGTCCTGGACCCTGCTCTGGTCCCTGCTGGTGTTCAACGTAGGCATCGAAACTGTGCAGTTGACGATCATCGCCGTTGTTTTCCCGCTGTTGATCCTGTTGCGACACCGTGCGCCGAAAATCGGTCTCTGGGCGACCGGAGTCATCTCTGCCGGCGTGTCCCTTATGGGGTTGATCTGGTTCGTGCAACGCCTGTCGGGGTCCTGAAGATAGCCGGCCCAGGTCCTTCGGAAATGCAATCAATCGCAAGATCACGTTCATGGCGGGTTCACCGTACGGGGACAGCGTGAAGTTGCTTCTCTGCGATAAGGGAAAGCTTCTCTATATTTCCATCGGTAAAAAGGAACGGAAGTCGATGACATTGAGCCACTCGACACGGGCCCCCGGGCTTGTGCGGCGCCGCATGGCCGCAGGGGCCACCGCGGCATTCCTGGGCTTGGCCGTAGCCGCCGGTAGCGGTCTGGCGAGCGCCGCCAGCGCGGCCGAGTCCAACACGCTCACCGGCATCATCCTTGGTGTGGGCGCCGACGAGACCCAGCGCATCGTGACCTGGTACTCCTCGGCCGACACCGCGCAGAAGGTCCAGCTCGCCCCGACCGCCGATGTCGTCAACGGTGAGTTCCCCGCCAGCGCCGCGACCTTCGACGCCACCGGTGGGGCGAACATCGCCACCAGCGGCGGCTTCAACCGGCACGCGACGATCACCAGCCTGAAGGAGCACGTGGCGTACTCGTACCGCGTCGGCTCCGAGGGCAACTGGTCCCCGACGTACGCCTTCAAGACGCAGGACTTCGAGGGCGACTACGACTTCCTGTTCTTCGGCGACCCGCAGATCGGTTCCTCCGGCAATGTGGCGAACGACCAGGCCGGCTGGCAGGACACCCTGAACGTCGCGCTCACCGCCAACCCGAACATCGAGATGCTGGTGTCGGGCGGTGACCACGTCGAGAGCGCCAACACCGAGGCTCAGTGGAACGCCTTCCTCGCGCCCGACCAGCTGCGTCAGGTCCCCGTCGCCGCGACCATCGGTAACCACGATGTCGGCGGCAAGGCGTGGGAGCAGCACCACTTCACCCCGAACACCGACCGGTCGGCCCCGTACTACTCGAACGGGAACCCGGCTTCCAACGCGTCGGGCGGTGACTACTGGTACATCTACAAGGACGTACTGTTCATCGACCTGAACAGCAACAGCTACGCCACCTCGCAGGGCGGCGGCGGCGACGAGGCGCACACCGCGTACGTCACCGACGTGATCAACCAGCACGGTGACGAGGCCAAGTGGAAGGTGCTCGTCTACCACCACTCGATCTACTCGCCGGCCAGCCACGCCAAGGACGGCGACAACAAGCTGCGTCGGGTCGACTTCCCGACCACCTTCTCCAAGCTCGGCGTCGACATGGTCCTGCAGGGCCACGACCACAGCTACTCCCGTAGCTACCTGATCAAGAACGGCGAGAAGGCCGACCCGAACGAGCAGCCTGGTGCGGACGACGTGGTCGCCGGCCCCGGCGGTGTGCTCTACGTGACGGCGAACTCGGCCTCGGGCTCGAAGTACTACGACATCACCAAGCCGGACAGCAGCGGCACGAGCGGTGCCGGCAACGGTGCTGACCCGCTGAACCCGGCCAACTACTGGTACAACTCGGTGCAGAACCAGGAGCACGTCCGGACCTACGTCAAGGTCCAGGTGCGCAACGACCAGCTCGTGGTCGAGAACATCCGCAGCGCCGCCAACGGCGACCAGGGCGTCGGCTCCATCGTCGACAAGGTCTCCGTGCACCCGTACCACGCCTCCGGCCAGGACATCCAGGTCGACGTGCCCAACCCGGCTCCGGGCGAGTTCGGCTGGACGATCGACGGCTACAACGGCCTGGTGGACCTCGGCACCGCGCAGGAGCGCAACGGCACGTCCTTCGAGGCGACCGGCAAGATCAACCCGATCCTCGTGTCGGACAGCCGCCGTTCGCTCGCCCCGTGGTCGCTCTCGGCCAGCGTGGGTGACTTCAAGGACGGCGACAAGACGTTCTCCGGCGCCTACCTCGGTTGGACCCCGTACGTCCTCGACGCCGGTGCCGGTGCGGAGGCCGGTGCCCCGGTCCTGTCGTCCTACGACGACCAGGGCAAGGGCCTCTCGGTCTCGAGTGACCTCGCCGCCGCTGTGCAGGGTCACCCCCGGGGTGGTGCCAAGCTCGGCGCCGACCTGGACCTGAAGTTCCCGGACAGCGTCGAGAAGGGTAGCTACCGCGCCACCCTCACGATCACTGCGCTGAGCAGCTGATCGGACCCGCGTTACCCGGCGGGGTAGGCGCCTTCGGGTGCTTACCCCGCCGTTCGCTCCAGACCCGCACCAGAAACGCCTTAGGACCCCGAGATGCATGCGTTCGTAACGCGCCGAAAGACCCAGGTCGTCGTCCTTCTTCGTACCGCAGCACTGGCGCTGCTCGCCACCCTCGCGGTTTCCGGGCTGGCCGCTGGCCCTGCCCTGGCCGCCGATGGCGATGTCGCCTGGACGGTCAGGACGGCGTCCAACAGCTACGGCGCCGATCGGTCCAGCTTCAGCTACGGAGTCAATCCCGGCGGGCTGGTCGAGGACGCGATGGTCGTCGCCAACCGTGGCCCGGTCCCACTCGACCTGGCCGTCTACGCCGCCGACGGCTTCACGACCGACGCGGGACAGCTCGACCTGCTGGCCAAGGACGGGAAGTCCGTCGGAATCGGCGCCTGGGTCCACGCCGCCGGCGGCAGCGTCAAGATCCAGCCCGGGAAGTCCGCCGAGGTTCCCTTCAAGGTCACCGTTCCGGCCAACGCCACGCCCGGCGACTACGTCGGTGGCATCGTGACCTCGCTGACGCAGGCCGACACGGCGGAGGGCATCAACGTCGACCGGCGCCTCGGGATCCGGATCAAGCTTCGGGTGGGCGGCGAGCTCAAGCCGAGCCTCGTGATCGAGGATCTCCACGTGGGCTACTCCGGCTCGTCGAATCCGTTTTCCAAGGGCGACGCCACCGTCACCTACAAAATCCACAACACCGGCAACGCCACCCTGTCGGCCCAGCAGACGGTGTCGGTCTCGGGCCCGTTCGGCTGGCTGAGGGTCGACGCTGGCAAGATCGCGTCGCCGCCGGAGCTGCTTCCCGGGGAGAGTCGCAACGTGACGGTGCCCGTTCACGGTGTGTCGCCCGCGCTCAGACTGGCCGCGACCGCGACCCTGACTCCCCTGCTCACCGACCCGTCCGGCTCCACCACGTCGCTCGACCCGGTTCATGCCACGGCACACGGCTGGGCGGCTCCGTGGCCGCTGCTGCTGCTGATCGTCGTACTGATCGTTGTCGCCGCGGGGGCGGTCATCCTCGCGCGCCGGCGGCGCGTACGGAGCAAGGCACGTGAGGACGCCCGCGTACGGGAGGCCGTCGAGAAGGCGATCCGCGACAAGGGGCAGCAGGAGAGCTGACTGCCCGTCGGGGGCGGGATTGCGGGCGAGCCAGGGCGGCTCGGTGCCTACTGCTCCTCGACGGGTTGGTGATGCGGCTTCTCCTGCCTCGCGGGCTGACCGGTGGCGGTGAGGCTGCCCAGGATCCCCAGCAGTTCCGCACTCTGACTGCTCGGCTCGGCCTGGAAAACCACCAGGGCCAGACCTTCGGTGCCGGCGACGGCGAACTTGTCCGACTGGAGCGTGAGATCGCCGACCTGGGGATGGTTCAGTCGGGTGATGTGCCCGCGCTGCGGCTGCACGTCGTGGCGGGCCCATAGGCGCCGGAACCGGTCGCTCCGAACGGACAGCTCGCCGACCAGTTCCACCAGGCGCGGGTGGTTGACGTCGGGCCCGGCCTGCGAGCGGAGGCTGGCCACGCCCTCCTGGGTCATCCTGTCCCAGTCCCGGCGCAGCCGGCGTTCCGCCGGATCGAGAAAGGCCGCCTGGAGCAGGTTCACCCCGACGGCGTAGTTGGGCGAGAGCGCCGCAGCCAGAGGGTTGACCGCGAGCAGGTCGAAGAACCGGTTCTGTACGTACGCCGGATTGGTGGTCCAGCCGTCGATCAGCCGGCGGACGCTCTCCGGCACCCGCTCCGACTGCGGCGTCCGAACCCGGCTCGCCGACCCGGCCGACCGGCGGGGGCCCCGGGCGTGGGCCAGGCCGATCAGGTACGCGGTCGCGTCGGGGTCCAGGAGCAGAACCCGGGCAAGCGCCTCCAGGACCTGGACCGACGGATTACGGTCGCGGCCCTGTTCGAGCCGGAGGTAGTAGTCGGGGCTGATGCCGGCAAGCATCGCCACCTCCTCGCGGCGCAGCCCCGGCACCCGCCGCAGACCGCCGGGGCCGATGTCGACGTCCTCCGGTCGGACCAGTTCCCGCCGGGCGCGGAGGAACTCCCCGAGCGCGTTCGTGCCGTCCATGCCATCCACGGTAGTTCCGCTCCACCCCGGGTGACTGGCCCTCTCACTCCCAGGCAGATCGGTCGCGCCCAGTGGATCCGGGTGGGTGTCCCCGCGGCTCCCAGGATGAGTGGGACGTACCCATTTCGGTCGTGACCTGCGAATACTCGATTCGAGAGCAGCACCATCACTCGAAGACGGAGGATCGCATGACCATCACGCTCGTCACCGGCGGAAACAAGGGCCTCGGTCGCGCGACCGCCCACCGCCTCGTCGAACTCGGCCACACGGTGTATCTCGGCGCACGGGACATCGAACGTGGCGAGACGGCGGCCGGGGAACTGGGTGCCCGGTTCGTGCAGCTCGACGTCACCGACGACGCCTCCGTCAGCGCCGCGGTGGAGGAGCTCACCCGCCGCGAGGGCAGACTCGACGTTCTGATCAACAACGCGGGAGTGTACGAAGGGATGGTGGGCCCCGAGGACGCCTCGATGGACGTGGCGCGCCCCGTCTTCGAGGTGAACGTTCTCGGCACCCTGCGTGTGACACACGCGTTCCTGCCTTTGTTGCGGGCGTCCGAGGCGCCCGTGATCGTCAACGTCAGCACCGGGCTCGGCTCGTTCGGAGCGGTCACCGATCCCGAGCGCAACGAGTTCAGGTACGCGCTACCCGTGTACGCGTCGTCGAAGGCGGCGGTGAACATGCTTACCGTGCAGTACGCCAAGGGCCTGCCGGACGTACGCGTCAACGCCGTCGAACCCGGTTTCAGCGCGACGGATCTGCACGGTATGACCGGACACGGCATCCAGACGGTCGAGCAGGGCGCCGAAGTGATCGTACGGCTCGCGGTCATCGGCAAGGATGGTCCGACGGGAACCTTCTCCGACGGCAACGGCATCCTGCCCTGGTGACTCCCGTACGCCCGCCGCGCAGACCGGCGGTGGCGGGGTTGGCACCCGGCCTCGTACCTTGATCGGACGTTGCGAGGTCGGTCGGCCCGGCCCGCGCGCAGCGGCCACCCGTACAGCCGAAGGAGTCCTGATGGCGGAGAGCGTCGCCGTACCAGCGCCGGGTGAGCATGTCCGGCTCGGAAGCTGGCCGACGCCGGTCGAACCGGCACCGCGGCTGGCGGAGGCGATCGGCCTCGACCGCGACGCGCTCTGGATCAAGAGGGACGACCTCGGCGGGTTGGGCGGTGGTGGCAACAAGGTCCGCAAGCTGGAGTGGACGGTCGGCGCGGCGGTCGCCGCCGGCGCGGACACCCTGGTCACGACCGGTGCGCCGCAGAGTAACCACGCCCGGCTCACCGCCGCCGCCGGTGCGCGACTCGGACTGCGGGTGGTGCTCGTGCTCCGGGGACACGCCGGCGAATCCCGTTCCGGCAACATCGCCCTGGACGGCCTGTTCGGCGCCCGGGTCCACTGGGCCGGCGACGTCGACCAGCGGAGGCTCGCCGAGATCACCGACGGGGCCGTCGAGCGGTTGCGTCAGGACGGGGCCCGACCCGCGCTGATTCCGTTCGGCGGCTCCAATGCGGTCGGGGCGTACGGCTACGTCCGGGCCGGGATGGAACTGCTCGACCAGGTGCCCGAACTCGACCTGGTCGTGGTGGCGCTCGGTTCCGGCGCGACGATGGCCGGGTTGGTCGTCTCCCTGGGAGCGGAGCGGGTTCTGGGCGTGCACACCGGCGCCCTGGCCGACCCGGGACGGGTCGTCGCCGGTCTTGCCACCGAGGTTGGCCGGACCGGGATCACCACGGCGCGGCTGCGCGTCCGGGACGACCAGGTCGGGGCCGGTTACGGTCACCTCACCGAGTCGGCCGCCGAGGCGTTGGAACTGGCTGCCCGTACCGAGGGGATCGTCCTCGATCCGATCTACACCGGTCGGGCGATGGCGGGCCTGATCGCCGCCGTTCGTGGGGGTGCGATCGACCGGGGAACCAGGACGGTCTTCCTGCACACCGGAGGGCTGCCGGGCCTGTTCGGGCATCCGGCCGCCGTCGAGCGGGCCGAGTTGGGGCTCGACGCGTACCCGTCCGGCGGGTCGGAGGGCTGAGGTCAGCGACCGCGTGCCCCGCCGGGGGCGGCGGCGGCAATCCGGGTGAGGAACTCGACGTTGCTCCCGCTTCGGCGTAGCTGGTCGAGCAGGTAGTCCAGAGACTGCTGCGTACCCTGCCCGGCAAGTGCCCGGCGCAACCGGGCGACCACGGCCGCCTCGTCCGGTGCGAGCAGAACCTCGTCCATCCGGGTGCCGGAGGCGAGGACGTCCACAGCTGGGAACATCCGCCGCTCGGCGGCCTTCCGGTCCAGGCGCAGCTCCGCGTTACCGGTGCTCTTGAACTCCTCGAAGATCACCGTGTCCATCAGGGAGCCGGTGTCGACCAGCGCCGTGGCGATGATGGTGAGCGACCCGCCGTTCTCGATGTTCCGGGCCGCGCCCAGGAAGCGTTTCGGCGGGTACAACGCGGTCGAGTCGATACCGCCGGACATGCTCCGACCGTTCGACGGTGCCGCCAGGTTGTACGCGCGGGCCAGCCGGGTCAGCGAGTCCAGCACCACGACCACGTCCCGGCCCTGCTCCACCAGGCGTTTGGCCCGCTCGATCGCGAGTTCGGTGACCGCGATGTGCTCCTGCGGCGGCCGGTCGAACGTCGACGCGATCACCTCACCCCCGACCGACCGCTCCATGTCGGTCACCTCCTCGGGGCGTTCGTCCACCAGCAGCACCATCACGTGGCACTCCGGGTTGTTCCGGCCGATCGCGTCCACGATCGCCTGGGTGACCATCGTCTTGCCCGCCTTCGGCGGCGACACCACCAGCGCCCGCTGCCCCTTGCCGATCGGCATCACGAGGTCGATCACCCGGGTGGTGAGCAGGTGCGGTTCGGTCTCCAGGAACAACCGTTCCTGCGGATACAGCGGGGTCAACTGGTGGAACTCCGGACGTCGCCGGGCCTCCGGCGGCGCCAGACCGTTCACCGTGTCCAGCCGGACCAGCCGCCGGAGCGGCTCCCGTCGGTGCTCGTCGCCCCGGCCGGCGCGCGCGGTACCGGTCAGCAGGTCGCCACGGCGTAGGCCGTACTCCCGGATCTGCGCCGGGGAGACCTGCACGTCGTCCGGTCCGGGCCGGTAGCCGCTGGTACGGATGACCGCGCGGTTGTCCCGCAGGTCGAGCAGGCCGGTCACCGGTACGGCCGCCTCGTCACCACGGGCGGGTTCGTCACCGGGTCCGGCCGACCGGTCGGTGGCCGTACGGGCGGCGTGGCCGTTGTCGGTGCCGCGCGCCGTGCGGGCGCGTGTCGTCCCGGACGGGCGTCGGGTCCGGCGGTCGACCACACGAGGTCGAGGTTCGTCGAGCCCGTCGAGCCGACCGGAGTCGTTGCCGCGGGCGCTGATGTTCCGCTGGTCGACCAGCGGCTGGGTAGGAGGCATTTCTCTCCCTGAAAGGTGTGTGGGGCCGCGCCCGGCGCGCCGACCCGACGGGTCGGTGGCGGTTTGTCGGGCCGGGCGGCCCGGTGAGAGGCGGGGCGATGCTCACCGGTGGTGGTCTGGTGACGGTCACCGGAACGGGCACCGGCTCGACGGAAGTGGTTCCGTCGGCCCCGGCATGGAAATGGAACCACCGGTGCGTGGAGAGCCGGGTGCGAGAGTGAAGATCGTGCTCCCCGGGTCGGGCTGCTTCACCGACGCGTCAAGTGGGAACTGGACTCAAGGTAGCGCGGTCGACGGGCGATGGCAACCATTACCGACGGGTCGGGCCGGCCCGGTTCGCCTCCGTCCCGTTCCCGGCGGCTCAGCCGGTGACCTCCCGGGACCACGGCACGAGCAGCCGTTCGACCGCCGCCACCAGGTAGAACAGGGCGGCGCCGAGGATCGCGAGCAGGGCGAGGGCGGCGAACGCGAGCGGTGTGTCGGCGGTGCTGCCCGAGCTGACGATCACCGCGCCGAGGCCACGGTCCGGGTTGACCACCTCGCCGATCACCGCGCCGATGATCGCGAGCGAGATGGCCAGCTTCAGGCCGACGAACACCTGGGGCAGCGCCCACGGCAGCCGGAACTTGACGAACGTACGCCAGCGTGAGGCGGAGAGGGACCGGGCCAGTTCGTGCAGTTCGACCGGGGTGGAGGTGAGCCCGGCCATGGTCGACACCACGATCGGGAAGAAGCAGACCAGCACCACCATGACGATCTTCGGTTCGCTGCCGAAGCCCATCCAGACCAGCAGCAGCGGGGCGAGCGCGACCTTCGGTACGGCGTTCGTCGCCGCCAGCAGGGGCAGCGTCATCCGTTCCACCACCCGGCTGGCGGCCAGGATCAGGGCGACGGTGAGGCCGGTGAGCGCGGCGATGCCGAATCCGACGACCGCCTCCAGCATGGTCACCCAGGTCGCCCCGAGCAGGTGACCGGGGAGGCGGAGGAACGCCTCGACCACGTCCGGCGGCGCCGGCAGGAAGAAGGGGTCGATCTCGAGCGCCGCGACGATCCCCCACCAGAGTGCGATGCCGAGCGTCGCGCCGAGCAGGGGCAGACCGAGGCCCGATCCCGCCCGCCCCCACCAGCGGCCGGGCCGCGTCCTGGTCATCCCCGTTGCCCGTTCGGCGTCCGGCCGGCCGCCGGTCAGGACTGCCCGACGATGCCGAAGTCGACCACGGCCTCGGGGGTCAGCCCCGCCGGCATGATCCCGGATTCCTGTAGCACGGCGATCGTCTGCGCCACCCGCTCCCGGTCCATCGTGCCGATCGCGGCGCCGCCGGTCGGGGTGACCGACGCCGTCATCGCCTTGATCTCGCCCACCCCGGCCGCGACCGGGTACGTGGGCTTCGCCCGGCTGAGGATGGCGGCGGCCTCCTCGGGGTGCTCCACCGAATAGCGGAGCCCCTTGAGTACCGCCCCGGTGAACCGTTTGACCAGTTCGGGATCGTCGGCCAGCAGGGACGGGGTGGTGATGATCGCATTGCCGAAGAGATTGGCGAGGTAGTCGCTGTACGGAAGCACGACCACTTCCTTCTTCGCCGCGCTCTCCAGCGCGCTCCTGCTGAGCAGGAAGGTGCCGAGTGCGTCAACCTGTCGGCTGGCCATCAGGCCGTTCAGTGCGGTCGTCTGGGCGTTCTGCAGGGTGACCCGCGTCGGATCGATTCCGGCCAGCCGGGCGTACGCGGGGAAGAGTAGTTGGTTGACCGAGCCGGTGGCCGCCGCGATGGTCCGGCCCTCCAGGTCCTTGGGCGAGGTGATCCCGGTGTCCTTCGTGGTCATGATCGAGACCAGGGTCTGCTGGTGGACGGCGGCGACGGCGCGCCAGTCGGTGAACTCGCCCTTGCCCGCCTGGATCACCGCGCCGGTGAAGTCGAGGGCGGCGAACTGTGCCTGTTGTGATTTGAGAGCGGTCAGGTTGGTGACGTTTCCGGCACCCTCCTTGATTTCCACCTCCAGGCCGGCCTCGGTGAAGTAGCCCTTTTCCCGGGCCACCCAGGCGAAGGCGTCACGACCGACCGCCCCGAACGCGGTCATGTAGGTGATCTGTTCCGGCGGTTGCCCGGCGCTGTCGCCCGCCGGCTCAGCCTCCCCGCAGCCGCCGGCCCCGAGCAGGACCACCACCAGCGCGGACGTGGTCAACGTACGTGCCCAGCGGACCATCCGTACCTCCCCGTTCGCCGACCCGGAACGCGTACGGATGCCCGCGCGTACGGACGCGGACGGATGAGTCACGGGAGATAGTGTTCGGTCACCGTCGATCCGTTTCGGGTGTGTTGATCGCGATGGTAGAGGACGGATACGGGCGATGTCACGACCCGGACATTGTTGTTCATCGTCGTCCGGCGGGATGGAATAGGGGCCCGTACGGCGGCCGAAGGAGTGCCATGCCCGACCATCCCGTTCCGTCGGCCAGTGCCCGCGCGCTGGTCACCGGTGCCTACGACATCCACGTACACGTGGCTCCGGACGTGATGCCGCGCCGGATCGACGACCTCGACCTGGCCCGGCGGTTCGCCGCAGTGGGGCTCGCCGGATTCGTGCTGAAGTCCCACTACGTGACCACCGCCGAACGGGCGGCGGTGGTACGCAAGGTGGTGCCGACGGTCGACGTGTTGGGCGCGGTGACGTTGAACGGCGCGATGGGCGGCATCAATCCCACCGCCGTCGAGATCGCCGGGCGGCAGGGGGCGCGGATCGTCTGGCTGCCCACCGTCGACGCGCGCAACCAGCGGGACTCCGCCGCCCACGACCCACCCGGCGCCACGCCGCCGATGTGGCGCACGGTCCAGGACGATCTCCGCGCCCGGGGCATCGCCACCGAACCGGTCGAGGTGCTCGACGACCGGGGCCGGGTCCTGGACCGGGTACGTCAGGTGCTGCGGGTCGTCGCCGCGCACGATCTCGTGCTCGCCACCGGGCACCTCTCCGGAACGGAGATCCTGGCCGTGATCCGGGCGGCGGGTGAGGAGGGGGTACGCCGGATCGTGATCACCCACCCGGAGTTCACCAGCCAGCGGCTGCCGGTGTCACAGCAGCGGGAACTCGCCGCGTCCGGGGCCCTGCTGGAACGCTGCTTCACCACCGCGTACACCGGGAAGGTGGGCTGGCAGGAGCTGTTCGACAACATCCGGGCGGTGGGGCCGGAACACTCGGTGCTCTCCAGCGACCTGGGTCAGCCGTTCAACCCACCGGTCGAGGACGGCATCGCGCTCTTCGCCGACCGGCTGCTCGCCGCCGGCTTCGGCGCTGACGAGGTACGGACCATGGCGGTCACCAACTCCCGCTATCTCGCCGCGCCGGGTGCCTGACCGGCGGCCGGGTGGGCGCGTCGGACGGGGTGGGCAGCGGTGTGGCGGTCAACGCCCGGAGCAGGGCGTCGATCGCCGGCCGCAGGGGTGCCGTACCCCTGATCCGGGTCACCGCGAAGATCTGCCGGCCGGTGACCGGCTCGTCGAGCGGCCGTACGTCCACCCCGGCCGGCACGTTGCGCAGGGCCAACCCGGGTACGAGCGCGGCACCCAGGCCGGCGGCGACGAGGTCGAGGGTGAGGGCGAAGTCGATGGCCCGGTGGCGGATGTCCGGTTCGAACCCGGCGAGGTGACAGGCGCGCAATGTGGAACGGCCGCACGGGGTGTGTTCGGCGCTGGCCACCCAGGGCACGTCGGGCAGGTCGGCCAGTCGACGGGTGGCCCGTCCCCAGCCGCTCGGCGTGATCAGGTGCATCGGGTCGGTGGTGATCGGGTGCCGTTCGAGTCCGTTGAACCGGGCCGCCGGCACATGGTCGTACTCCTGGAGGACGGCGACGTCGATGGTGGCGGAGCGGAGGTCGAGCTGGCTCTGCTGGTCCTCCGCCTCGATCACCCGTACGTCCAGGTCGGGGTGTTCCGCCATGGCCCGCGCCGCGGCCGGGGCGACCAGGGCGCCGGCGGCCGAGGGAAACGAGGCCACCCGTACGGTCCCGTCGACCTGTTGCCGCATCGCGGCGAGCCCGGCGACCGCGTGTTCGACGGCGCCGAGGATGCGTTCGGCGTGTGCGGCGAGGAGCTGGCCGGCGGCGGTGAGTACGACACCACGTCCGGAGCGTTCGAGCAGTTCGCAGCCCGCCTCCCGGGAGAGCTGTACGAGTTGCTGGGAGACCGCCGACGGGGTGACGTGCAGGGCGGTCGCGGCGGCGGTCACCCCGCCGCGCAGGGCCACCTCGTGCAGGACCCGAAGCCGGCGGACGTCCAATTCCATGAAGGCAAGCTACAACAACACTTAAGTTCTTTGAACTAGACCTTAACGGTTCCGTCCGGGACGGTTGACCGGTGAGAATGACCCACCGCCTCCAGGCCCTGCTCGTCGCCGCCATCTGGGGCGTGAACTTCGTCGTGATCGAGATCGGCCTGCGTGACCTGCCCCCGCTGGTCCTGACCGCGCTCCGGTTCGTCGTCGCCGCGGTGCCACTCGTCCTGCTGGTACCCCGGCCCACCGCCCGGCTGCGCTACGTCGTCGGTTACGGGTTGGTGCTCGGCGTACTGAAGTTCGGGGTGCTCTTCACCGCGATGAACGCCGGCATGCCGGCCGGACTCGCCTCGCTGGTGCTGCAGGCCCAGGCCCTCGTCTCGGTGCTGCTCGCGGCGGTGCTGCTGCGGGAACGACCCGGTGGTTGGCAGCTGGGTGGCGTATTCGTCGGCTCCGCGGGGATCGCGATGCTCGCGCTCGGCGGCGGCCACGCCACCGTGGTCGGGTTCGCGCTCACCCTCGCCGCGGCGGCGAGCTGGGCGGTCGCGAACGTGGTGGTGCGCGCGAGCGGCGAGACCCGTCCGCTGTCGCTGCTGGTCTGGTCCAGCCTGGTGCCGCCGATTCCGCTGCTCGGTCTCGCCTCGGTGGTGGACGGACCCGGTGCGGTGCTCGACGCGATCACCGGGCTCTCCTGGCGCGGCATCCTCGCCGTGCTGTACGTCGCCTACGTCTCCACGCTGGTCGGGTTCGGCATCTGGAACCGGCTCATCGCCACCTACTCGGTGGCCCGGATCGCGCCGTTCAGCCTGGTCGTGCCGGTCTTCGGGCTCGCCGCGTCCTGGCTGTTCCTGGGTGAGCCGGTCGGCGTACGGGAGGCGTTGGCCGCTCTGGTCGTCCTCGCGGGCCTGGCGTTGGTGCTGCGTCCGGCCCGACCGGTTACCGCGCCGCCACCGGTCCCCGGACCGGTGGCCCGGACGGTGGGGCCCGCTCGGACCACCGGGGTGTAAGGGGTAGACGACTCGTCTCGGGGAACCGGAATAAGGGCGGGCGACACCGGGTTCTAGGGTGTAGTTCAAACTTGAAAGAGTTCTGGTCGAGACGAGGCGGGCAGCTGACATGCAGTTCGGGATCTTCACCGTTGGTGACGTGACCACCGATCCCACCACGGGACGCACACCTTCCGAGGCTGAGCGGATCAAGGCGATGGTGGCGATCGCGTTGAAGGCCGAAGAGGTGGGGCTGGACGTGGTCGCCATGGGCGAGCACCACAATCCGCCCTTTGTGCCGTCGTCACCGACCACCATGCTCGGCTACGTCGCGGCCCGGACGAACCGGATCATCCTGTCGACCGCCACGACGCTGATCACCACGAACGACCCGGTGAAGATCGCCGAGGACTACGCGATGTTGCAGCATCTCGCGGATGGCCGGGTGGACCTGATGATGGGACGCGGCAACACCGGCCCGGTCTACCCCTGGTTCGGCAAGGACATCCGGGCCGGCATCCCGCTGGCGGTCGAGAACTACGGGCTGCTGTACCGGCTGTGGCGGGAGGAGGTCGTCGACTGGAAGGGCAAGTACCGCACGCCGCTGCAGTCGTTCACCTCGACCCCGCGCCCACTGGACGGCGTACCGCCGTTCGTGTGGCACGGCTCGATCCGGAGCCCGGAGATCGCGGAGCAGGCCGCGTACTACGGCGACGGGTTCTTCCACAACAACATCTTCTGGCCGATGGAGCACACCAAGCGGATGGTCGAGCTCTACCGCAAGCGGTTCGAGTTCTACGGCCACGGCAAGGCCGACCAGGCCATCGTGGGTCTGGGCGGGCAGGTGTTCATGCGGAAGAACTCCCAGGACGCGGTCCGCGAGTTCCGCCCGTACTTCGACAACGCGCCGGTCTACGGCCACGGCCCGTCGCTGGAGGACTTCAGCACCGAGACCCCGCTCACCGTGGGCAGCCCGCAGCAGGTGATCGACCGGACCATGACCTTCCGCGATCACGTCGGTGACTACCAGCGGCAGCTCTTCCTGATGGACCACGCCGGCCTGCCGCTCAAGACCGTGCTGGAGCAGCTCGACCTGCTCGGCGAGGAGGTCGTCCCGGTACTGCGGCGGGAACTGGCCGCGCTGCGGCCGGCACACGTACCGGACGCGCCGACCCACGCCAGCCTCAGGGCCGCGCGGGACGCCGCGCTGGCCGAGGCCGGGGCCGGGGCCGGGGTCGAGGGTGACGCGGTGGCCGGAGCCGGACGATGAGGCAACGTTCACTGGTGGTGATCTCCGCCGGCCTGAGCCAGCCGTCGTCGACCCGACTGCTCGCCGACCGGCTCGCCGCCGCCACCCAGCAACAGGCGCAGGAGCGTGGCATCCAACTCGACGTGCAGGCCGTCGAGTTGCGTGACCACGCGCACGACCTGATGAACAACATGCTCGCCGGTTTCCCGCCGGCGGCGCTGAGGCAGACGCTCGACCAGGTCGCCGCCGCCGACGGCCTGGTCGCGGTCACACCGATCTTCAACGCGTCGTACAGCGGGCTCTTCAAGCTCTTCTTCGACGTGCTCGACGACGCGACTCTGGTGGACAAGCCCGTGCTGATCGGTGCGACCGGCGGAACCGCCCGGCACTCGCTGGCGCTCGAACACGCGCTCCGGCCGATGTTCGCCTACCTGCGCGCGGTCGTGGTCCCCACCGGGGTGTTCGCCGCGTCCGAGGACTGGGGTGGCGGGTCCGCCCAGGACGGCCTGGCCAAGCGGATCAACCGGGCTGCCGCCGAACTGGCGTACCAGATCGACCAGCGCCAGCCTGCCCAGGTCGCCGACCCCTACGCCAACCCCACCCCCTTCACCGAACTCCTCGCCGGCGACTGAGGTGTAAGGAAGGGCCCCTTATTAACGCATAGCGTTAATAAGGGGCCCTTCCTTACACCCGACGGGTTAGTGGGTGGGGGCGGCGGGCGCGGCGGAGTCGATGTCGGTGAGCTCCTCCGCCCGGGTGAGCAGGAGCAGCGCGACGACCGCCGCGAGCATGCCGCCGGCCATCACGACCGCCATCGCCGTACTGCCGGTGCCGACCACGCCGACCAGCGGAGCGGCGAGCGCGCCGACCCCGAACTGCACCGCGCCGAGCAGCGCCGCGGCCGTACCGGCGGCCTTCCCGTGCCGGGCCATGGCCAGGGCCGGCGCGTTCGGCATCGCCAGCCCGACGGTGGCGAGTACCGCCCAGAGCAACACCAGTACGCCGGCGAGGCCGCCGAACCCGGTCGCCGCGACCGCGAGCAGACCGAACCCGAGTACGGTGCCGCTGATCAGTGCCCCCCGGAGGATCTGGAACGGGGTGTACCGGCGCAGCAGCCGCACGTTCAACTGGGTCGCCCCGATCAGGCCGACCGCGCCCGCGCCGAAGATCACCGCGAACACCTGCTCGTCCAGGCCGTACTGGTCCTGGAAGACGAAGGAGGAGCCGGAGACGTACGCGAACAGGGCGGCCATCGCCAGCCCGGCGACCAGCGCCAGCCCGACGTACGTCCGGTCCCGCAGCAGCGATCCGTAGACCCGCAGGGTGCCGGCGACGCCGTCGCGGCGACGGTGCTCCGGCGGGAGCGATTCCTGGAGCCCGAACACGGTCACCGCGATGAGCGCCAGCCCGAAGATCATGAGTGCGACGAAGACGCCGCGCCAGTCCGTCCAGCGCAGCAGCCCGCCGCCGAGGGTCGGAGCCAGCACCGGAGCGACCCCCATCACCAGCATCAGCCGGGAGAAGAGCCGGGCCACGGCGGAGCCGTGGAACAGGTCGCGGACCACGGCCAGGGCGATCACCGAGGCCGCCGCGGCGCCCAGGCCCTGGAGTACGCGCAACGTGCCCAGCACGGCGACGTTCGGCGCGACGACGCAGAGCAGCGAGGCGAGTACGTGCAGCGCCATCCCGGCGATCAGCGGTTTCTTCCGGCCGACCGCGTCCGAGACCGGGCCGATCAGCAACTGCCCGAGGGCGAGTCCGGCGAGTGTCCCGGTGAGGGTGAGCTGGACCGCGGCGTCGGTGGTCCGCAACTCGGTCGAGATGGTCGGCAGGGCCGGCAGGTACATGTCGATGGTCAGCGGACCCAGCGCGATCAGCGATCCGAGGACCAGCACCAGCCGCCGTTGCTGACGGCGGTCCGGTTCGCCGTCCGTCGTCGGGGTCCTGGCAGCGGTTCCGACAGCGGCTTCGGCTGCGGTGTCGACCCGTGGTTCGACCGTGGTCATGTAGCCCCTTCCGGGGTGTCTAGGGCGGGGCGATGGTGCGGGATCCCGCAGCCCGGCGAGAGCAACCACAACAAGACTCGCCGATCGCGATGACATTCCCGTGTCCGCCAAGCGTGCCGAGGCTCACAACGCGGAACGGGGGTCGATCGACCCGTGGAGCCGCGCCGGTCGGCCCGAGCCCGGCCGGTCGTGATGGCGCCGTCAACGGAAGCGAGGTTCGGCCGGGCGTCGGTGACGCCGGATTGACGCGCCGACCAGCAGGGTGATCGAGGGTGAGCCGTCGGGCCGTCAGCCGGACCGGTCGGCAGGGTGTCTGTGGAGGGAGAGCTTCGATGGACCGTCTACTGATCGTCGGCCGGATGGCGCCAGGACCGGAGAACGGGGTGGGGCCGGGCGCCGAAGAGCGGATCGCGCAGATCTTCGCGGAATCGGACCAGACCGAACTACCCGCGATCACCGGCGCACGGCACCGGTCGCTCTACTGCCTCGGTGACCTGTACCTGCACCTGGTCGAGTTGGACGGCACCGGTGCGGCGGGACTGCCGGCCGCCGCCGCGCACCCGCTGTTCGTACAGCTGAACCAGCGGCTGTCGAGCTGCACCACGCCGTACCTGTCGACCTGGCGTTCACCGCGCGATGCCATGGCCCGGTGCTTCTACACCTGGGACGCGACCGTACCGGTGCAGCGGAGTGGGCAGTGAGCAGCTGATGTCCGCCAGCGCACCGGAGGTGATCATCATTGGTGCCGGCACCGGCGGAATGTGCCTGGCACACGGACTGCGACGGGCGGGTATCGCGGTCCAGGTCTACGAGCGGTACCGCACCCGTGGCGACGGTCTGCACGGTTACCGGGTGGGCATCGGCCCGACCGGAAACCGGGCTCTCCGGGAGTGCCTGTCGCCGGGCCTCTTCGCGACGTACATGGCCACCTGCGCGCGCTCGCCCCGGTACTTCAACGTACTGACCGAGAAGATGCGCGAGACCGCCTCGTTTCCCCTGCGGCCGGAGACCGAGACCGACCCGGTGGAGAGCGACCGGGCGGTCTCCCGGATGACCCTGCGCCAGGTCCTGCTCACCGGCATGGAAGACGTGGTGCATTTCGACAAGACGTTCACGCACTACGAGCAGCACCCGAACGGCCGGGTCACGGCGTACTTCGCCGACGGTACGCGGGCCACGGCCGACCTGCTGGTCGCGGCGGACGGCACCCACTCGGCCACCCGGAAGCAGTACCTTCCACACGCCCGGATCCAGGATGCCGGCAGCATCAACATCGCCACCAAGATTCCGCTGACCGATCACACCAGGGGACTCCTCACCGACCACGTACGGGACGGGATCTCACTGATCTTCGGCGCCGGTGGACTGATGGGCGTACTGCACGTGATGGAGTTCAACTGGGACAAGCACGGCGTACCGAAAGCGGGTATCGGCGGCAGTGAGGCGAGGCTGATCGAACGCTGGCCCGGACTGCTGTACGACAACACCCGTGACTACATCAACCTGATCATCTGGAGTGCGCACCACCGGTTCCCGCCGGACGTGATGCGGATGCGGGGGGAGGCACTCGTCCAGCTCGCACTGGACCTGACCCCCAACTGGCACCCGAACCTGCGCGAGCTCTTCGTCCGCAGCGACCCGAACAGCTGCATCCCGGTCAAGGTCGCCACCTCCGAGCCGATTCAGCCGTGGCAGCCGAGCAACGTCACCCTGATCGGTGACGCCATCCACACCATGACCCCCGGGCGGGGCGTCGGTGCCAACACCGCACTGCGTGACGCCGCCCTGCTCTGCCGCCAGCTCGTCGCCGTGCTCGCCGGGGAGAAGGAACTCCTCCGCGCGGTCGCCGACTACGAGGCGGAGATGCTGCCGTACGGCTTCGCCCGGGTCGCCGACTCGTTGGCGAACAACGGCACCAGCGGCGACGATCCGCTCTACCGCCCGGTGGTCGGCCGGTTCGCCCTGATGGCGGCCCGCGGCTACTTCAGCCTGACCAGTCGGGTGCCGCCGTTGCGCCGCCGGTTCGTCGACGAGATCTACGCCCGTCGGGGGGCCAACGGCTGACCGATCGCGCGGGGCGCGGTCGGTCAGCCGGCCGCAGGTCAACGCAGTGGGCGGAAGCCGCGCAGGCGCAGACTGTTGGCGACCACGAAGACCGAGGAGAACGCCATCGCGGCACCGGCGATCATCGGGTTGAGCAGGCCCGCTGCCGCCAACGGGATGGCCGCGACGTTGTAGCCGAACGCCCAGAACAGGTTGCTCTTGATGATCCGCAGGGTGCGCCGGGAGAGCCGGATCGCGTCCGCGGCGGCGATCAGGTCGTCCCGTACCAGGGTCAGGTCGGCGGCCTCGATCGCCACGTCGGTTCCGGTGCCCATGGCGATGCCGAGGTCGGCCTGGGCCAGTGCGGCGGCGTCGTTCACGCCGTCGCCGACCATCGCCACCACCCGGCCCTGGTCCTGTAGCCGCTTGACGACGTCGACCTTCTCCGCCGGCAGCACCTCCGCGATCACCTCGTCGATGCCCAGTTCGGCCCCGACCGACCGGGCGACGCCGGTGTTGTCCCCGGTGAGCAGCACCGGAGTGAGGCCGAGCCGGCGCAGTGCGGCGACCGCGTCGACGCTCGTCGGCCGGACCACGTCCGCGACCACGAAGACCGCCCGTGCCCGGCCGTCCCAACCGGCGAGGACCGCGGTACGACCAGCCTCCTCCGCCTCGGCGCGAGCCGCCGCCAGCGACTCGGGCAGTTCCAGCCCCCGGTCGCGGAGCAGCCGCTCCCGTCCGACGACGAGGTCCCGTCCGTCGACCGTGCCGGTGACGCCGAGCCCGCCGAGTCCGGCGAACCCGCCCACGGTGGGCAGCGTGCCGACCTGTTCGGCCGCGCTGGCGGCGATGGCCCGCGCGATCGGGTGTTCCGAACCGGCCTCGACCGCGCCGACCAGGCGCAGCGCCTCGTCGGGTTCCTCTCCTTCGGCGGCGACGATGTCGACCAGGGTCATCTGACCGGTGGTGACGGTGCCGGTCTTGTCCAGCACCACCGTGTCCACCGTGCGGGTCGATTCGAGCACCTGCGGCCCCTTGATCAGGATGCCGAGCTGCGCGCCCCGGCCGGTGCCGACCAGCAGGGCGGTCGGCGTCGCCAGGCCCAGCGCGCAGGGACAGGCGATGATCAGTACGGCGACGGCGGCGGTGAACGCGGCGGTGGCGCCCGCGCCGGTGCCGAGCCAGTAGCCCAGGGTCGCGACCGCCAGCGCGATGACCACCGGTACGAACACCCCGGAGATCCGGTCGGCGAGCCGTTGCACCTGCGCCTTGCCGGTCTGCGCCTGTTCCACCAGCTTCGCCATCTGCGCGAGCTGGGTGTCGGAGCCGATCCGGGTGGCGCGTACCACCAGCCGGCCGCCGGCGTTGACGGTCGCCCCGACCACCGGTTCGCCGGGCCCCACCTCGACCGGCACGGACTCGCCGGTGAGCAGGCTCGCGTCGACCGCCGAGGTACCGTCCTCGACCACGCCGTCGGTGGCGATCTTCTCGCCGGGGCGGACCACGAACCGGTCGCCGACGGCGAGCTGTTCGACCGGTATCCGTACCTCGGTGTTGCCGTGCAGCACCGCGACGTCCCGGGCGCCCAGTTCGAGCAGGGCACGGAGAGCCGCCCCGGCCCGCCGCTTGGACCTGGCCTCGAAGTAGCGGCCGGCGAGGATGAACAGGGTCACCCCGGCGGCGGCCTCCAGGTAGATGTTGCCGCTGCCGTCGGAGCGGCTGATGTCGAAACTGAACGGGTGGACCATGCCGGGGGTGCCGGCGGTGCCGAAGAAGAGCGCCCAGAGCGACCAGCCGAAGGCGGCGGTGGTGCCGAGCGAGACGAGGGTGTCCATGGTCGCCGCCCCGTGCCGCAGGTTCACCACGGCGGCCCGGTGGAAGGGCAGGCCGCCGTAGACGACGACCGGGGCGGCCAGGGTCAGCGACAGCCACTGCCAGTAGGTGAACTGGAGCGCCGGGGCCATCGCCAGTGCGATCACCGGCACGGTCAGGACCAGCGAAACCCACAATCGGGTACGGAGACCGCGTAGCTCATCGACCGGCTCCCCGCCGCTCTCGGTCTCCCCTGCGGGCCGGGGCGGTGGTGGGACCTGTGCGGTGTAGCCGGTCTTCTCCACCGTGGCGATCAGGTCGGCCACGGTGACGGTGTCGTCGGTCAGTGTGACGCTGGCCTTCTCCGTGGCGTAGTTGACGGTCGCGCTCACCCCGTCGAGCCGGTTCAGCTTCTTCTCGATGCGGGAGGCGCAGGAGGCGCAGGTCATGCCGCCGATGGTCAGTTCGATCGGTGCGGCGGCCCGGGGCAGGGATCGGCCGGCGGTGGTCATCGCTGATCTCCTTAACCGTGGCTGTCGCCGGGGGCACCGGCGAGCACGGTGAATTCGGCGGTGCGTACCGCGCCCAGGTGTTGGAACTCCAGGTAGAGCCGGTAGGCCCCGGCGCTCGGCACCTCGACCTCGAACGTGACGGCCGGTCCGGACGGGGTCCGTCCGTCGCCGGGACCGCCGTTCGGGTGTACGTGCAGGTAGGCCAGGTCGCCGTCGCGTAGGGCCACCAGGTGACCGTACGCCGCGAGGTAGGGCTCCAGGTTGGTGACGGGGGTGCCGTACCTGCTCACGGTCAGGGTGAGGGTCGACGACGTGCCGGGTTCGAGGTCGCCGTCGAGGGTGACCGTGTAGCCGTCTCCGGCCGACGCGCTCCGGCCCGTGGCGGGCAGTGGCACCGGGCGGTAGTCACCGGGGGCCGGTATGTCCACCCCGAGCGTGAGGTTGTCGGGACGCGCGGCGGGCTGGAAGTCGGCGATCAGGCGCATGGGCCCGGCCGAGGCGATGGTGAGCGGCACCGACCAGGTTCCGTCGGCGGCCATCTGCGGATGTACGTGCTGGAACCCGGCGAGGTCGCGTCGGACCACGATCAGGTGCAGGTTCTTGTCGTGAGTCGGCGTGTACGCGGTGACGGGGTTGCCGTCCGGCCCCAGCACCCGGAACGAGAACGGGTTGGTCGTGCCGGTGGCGAGGGTGGCGGTGAGCGGAACGAGCCGGTAACCGTCCTGGGCGACTGTCAGCCCGCCTGGTTGACGTGTTGGTACGGCAGCCCGGGTGGGGCCGGTCCCGGCGCCGTTCTCTCCCGACTGCGGGGTTCCCGACTCGGAGGTGTGGCCGGAGCCGGTGGTGCCGTGGCCGTGACCGGGCTGGTCGGTGCTGGTGGTGGGCGTTGCCGGGCCGCCGGCTACCTGGCCGACCCCGAGTGCTGCGGTGAAGACCACCGCCAGTCCGGCCAGGTAGCCACCGATCTTGTATCCGCTTCTCATCGGTGGTTAGCCGACCAGGTTGTAGCCGGCCTCGTCGACGGCGGCACGGACAGCCGTCTCGTCGAGGGGCTGCTCGCTGCTGACGGTCACGGCGCCGGTGGCGAGGTCGACCCTCACCTCTTGTACGCCGGGCAGGGCGCCGACCTCGTTCTGCACCGACGCGACGCAGTGGCCGCAGGTCATTCCGGTTACCTGGTAGGTCGTTTCCACGGCGGGCTCCTGGTTCCTGGGTGGGCGGTCGTGCCAGGGCGGCACGGTCACTGACCCCGTCACCATACCCCTACCCCCCAGGGGTATCAAGAGGGCGCGCTGAACCACTCGGCGATCCGAACCAGCTGAACGACGAACGCGCTGCTCACGACGGTGAGCAGCGCGTTCGGAAGAATCGTGGGCGGTCCGGGTCAGCGACCCATCTCGCGGTACTTCGCCTCGGTTGCTTCCTTCTTCGGGCGCCACCAGCTCTCGTTTTGCTGGTACCACTCGATGGTCTGGGCGAGACCGTCGCGGAAGTTCAGGTACTGCGGCTTCCAGCCCAGCTCCGCCTGGAGCTTGCTGGAGTCGATCGCGTAACGCAGATCGTGTCCGGGGCGGTCGCCCACCATGTCGAACCAGTCGTCCGGCCGGCCCATGAGGCGGAGGATCTCCTGGACCACCACGATGTTGTTGAGTTCGCACTCGGCACCGATCAGGTACGTCTGGCCGATCCGTCCGCGCTCAAGGATCGCGTTGACCGCGGTGTTGTGGTCGTGCACGTGGATCCAGTCCCGGACGTTCTGTCCGGAGCCGTAGACCTTCGGGCGCACACCGTCGATCACGTTGGTGATCTGCCGGGGGATGAACTTCTCGATGTGGTGGAACGGCCCGTAGTTGTTCGAGCAGTGCGAGATCGTCGCGCGTACGCCGAACGAACGGATCCAGCCGCGCACCATCAGGTCCGAGCCGGCCTTGGTGGAGGAGTACGGGCTCGACGGGTCGAACGCGCTCTCCTCGGTGAACCGGCGCTCCTCGTCCAGCTCCAGGTCCCCGAAGACCTCGTCGGTGGAGATGTGGTGCAGCCGCTTGTCGTGCCGCCGCACGCTCTCGAGGATGTTGAACGTCCCGATCAGATTCGTCTGCACGAATGGGCTCGGATCCACCACCGAGTTGTCGTTGTGCGACTCCGCCGCGAAATGCACCACCGTGTCGGCCTGCCGCACCAGCTCGTCGACGATGGCGGCGTCGGTGACCGAGCCGTGCACGAAGTTGATCCGGTGTTCCACCTCGGCGAGGCTGCTCCGGTCGCCCGCGTACGTGAGGGCGTCCAGGACGTCGACCTGGCAATCGAGTGCGTCTAGCGCCTGGCGGACGAAATTCGAACCGATGAAACCCGCACCGCCGGTGACCAGTAAGCGCATGGGCGCCATAGTAACAGCGCCGAGAATCACACAGAGTCGGGCGGAGTCCCCGGTCGACCGGGTCGGGATAGCGGCGGAATCCGGCGGGGCAGGCATGGACCGCCCGCCGCCGCGACGAGTCGGTGACAGAGCGCTCACTGGTGCCGGCCCTGCCCGAATGTCGTGAAGCTGGCCCTGCCCGGGCCTCGCGAAGCTGGCTCCCCCGCCGTCACCCATCGTGGGATCGGCCGGACTGTTTGCCCCGAAACAAGATAATTTCTCGCTATCGTCGCCAGGGAAGTGGGCGTACGGGGACAACTCCTCGTCACCGCAATCGTGGGCGGCGCAGGTCCGCTCTTCGGCTGTACCGGCGCTGGTCTCTCGGAGGGGGTACCACGATGGTCGTCCGTCGGAAGGGTCAGCGCGCGGAGCACCGCGCCCGGGTTCTGGCCAGCGCACTCGTCGCCGGCTCGGCATTGGCCCTGGGCCTCAGCATCGGTGGTCCTGCGGCCGCTGATCCGGGCATCCTGGTCAGAGCCGTCGCGCCAGTGCCCACCGCTGTGCCCGGGGGAGTCACCTTCGAGGTGCTCCCGGTCCCGCCCAGCGGCACTCCGACGGGGCAGCCCACCCCCAGTCCCACCGCATCGGGCGATCTGCCGGTAACCGGCGGCGACTCGACCTCTCCCAGTTGGCTGCTTGCCGCGGGCGCACTGCTATTCCTGATCGGGGCTCTGATCGTGGCAACCTCCAGGGGCGTACGCCGACGGCGGGCCTGACCCGTCGGTGCCCACCTCGCCGCTGCTCGCACTTTCCCGCTGTGGGCGCGGCGCCAGTCGGTCCTCTTCGACGTAGGTCGTGCGGGACCGAGTCGCCCTGGAAGACTCCCTGCTCGTGAAGCTTTCGCGAGGTTGGGCGTTGCTCCTGTCCGGGGTCGGGGTCTGGACCTGGGTGATCTGGCCCCGGTTCGCTCTGGCGATCTGGCAGGACCCGCGATCCTGGACCGATGGAGATGCGGCCCAGGGCTCCCCAACGGGATTCCTCTGGATTCACGCGCTGCTGATTGTCGTCTCGCTGGCACTCGGTACGGCCGTGGGTCTGCTCGGTCTCCGTGCCTGGTGGTCGGTGCGGCGGGCGGACCGCGGGCAGTGAGGGTGGCGATGTCCGGGACGCGGTTCGAAACCCAGTTGCGTTGATCGATTTGGAGTTGATCCGGTCATCCGGTAACTTTTTCGGAGTCAGCGGGGCACCGGACAAGATCCACTGGGAAACACCGGGGGATACGGACGGCCTGCGAATCCTCTTGATCGGGCATGGTGTAGGTTGCTGTGTGCGTTAGGGAGGGCCCGGTTGTGGTTTGAATCGGGTGGTGATGACAAACCGGGAAACACCGGTTTGACTCGGCGGAAACGACCGGGTAGCGTAGTAAAAGCGCCGGGCGGGAACGCCGGGTGTGAATGGAAGTGGGAATAGAAGCCCCGGGTTGTGGGCCCCTTGGTTGGGGTTTGTGGTCTGGTGTGTGGTTGTTCTTTGAGAACTCAACAGGGTGCTTGATAAGCCAGTGCCAATTATGATTTATACCCGGGCCGGCTTGCCTTTCTTTCGGGATTGGTTTGTTGGTTTGGATTCCTTTGGCAACTTTTTTGTTGCCGGGACATTTTTTCCACAGATTTTTGTTGGAGAGTTTGATCCTGGCTCAGGACGAACGCTGGCGGCGTGCTTAACACATGCAAGTCGAGCGGAAAGGCCCTTCGGGGTACTCGAGCGGCGAACGGGTGAGTAACACGTGAGTAACCTGCCCTAGGCTTTGGGATAACCCTCGGAAACGGGGGCTAATACCGAATATGACTTCTGGCCGCATGGCTGGGGGTGGAAAGTTTTTTCGGCTTGGGATGGACTCGCGGCCTATCAGCTTGTTGGTGGGGTAATGGCCTACCAAGGCGACGACGGGTAGCCGGCCTGAGAGGGCGACCGGCCACACTGGGACTGAGACACGGCCCAGACTCCTACGGGAGGCAGCAGTGGGGAATATTGCACAATGGGCGGAAGCCTGATGCAGCGACGCCGCGTGAGGGATGACGGCCTTCGGGTTGTAAACCTCTTTCAGCAGGGACGAAGCGAGAGTGACGGTACCTGCAGAAGAAGCACCGGCCAACTACGTGCCAGCAGCCGCGGTAAGACGTAGGGTGCGAGCGTTGTCCGGATTTATTGGGCGTAAAGAGCTCGTAGGCGGCTTGTCGCGTCGACTGTGAAATCCCGCGGCTCAACCGCGGGCTTGCAGCCGATACGGGCAGGCTAGAGTTCGGTAGGGGAGACTGGAATTCCTGGTGTAGCGGTGAAATGCGCAGATATCAGGAGGAACACCGGTGGCGAAGGCGGGTCTCTGGGCCGATACTGACGCTGAGGAGCGAAAGCGTGGGGAGCGAACAGGATTAGATACCCTGGTAGTCCACGCTGTAAACGTTGGGCGCTAGGTGTGGGGGACCTCTCCGGTTCTCTGTGCCGCAGCTAACGCATTAAGCGCCCCGCCTGGGGAGTACGGCCGCAAGGCTAAAACTCAAAGGAATTGACGGGGGCCCGCACAAGCGGCGGAGCATGCGGATTAATTCGATGCAACGCGAAGAACCTTACCTGGGTTTGACATGGGCGGAAATCCGGCAGAGATGTCGGGTCCTTCGGGGCCGTTCACAGGTGGTGCATGGCTGTCGTCAGCTCGTGTCGTGAGATGTTGGGTTAAGTCCCGCAACGAGCGCAACCCTCGTTCGATGTTGCCAGCGCGTTATGGCGGGGACTCATCGAAGACTGCCGGGGTCAACTCGGAGGAAGGTGGGGATGACGTCAAGTCATCATGCCCCTTATGTCCAGGGCTTCACGCATGCTACAATGGCCGGTACAATGGGCTGCGATACCGTGAGGTGGAGCGAATCCCAAAAAGCCGGTCTCAGTTCGGATCGGGGTCTGCAACTCGACCCCGTGAAGTCGGAGTCGCTAGTAATCGCAGATCAGCAACGCTGCGGTGAATACGTTCCCGGGCCTTGTACACACCGCCCGTCACGTCACGAAAGTCGGCAACACCCGAAGCCGGTGGCCCAACCCTTGTGGAGGGAGCCGTCGAAGGTGGGGCTGGCGATTGGGACGAAGTCGTAACAAGGTAGCCGTACCGGAAGGTGCGGCTGGATCACCTCCTTTCTAAGGAGCACCTGCCCGCGAAAGTGGGTTAGGAGCCCGCATCATCCGAATGTGGTGGTGGGGTGCTCGATGGCGGAGACACTGGTGAGTTTGTTGCCGGCAACGGCCATTCGACTGCTAGTACAGCTGCGATCCTTTGGGGTTGTGGTGGGAACGTGTGTTGGTGGTGCGGCTGGTGGTGGATGATGAGCACCCTGTTGGGTCCTGAAGGAACAAACACGTGTGTTTGTTGTTTCGGGTTGCCAGGCATGGCCTGTCATCGCAAACGGATCTCCGGAGCCAGGTTTTCTGGTGGTGGGGTTTGGTGTGGTGGTTGTGGGTTGTGGGTTGGTCGTTTGTTGAGAATTGCACAGTGGACGCGAGCATCTTTGTGGTCAAGTTGTCAAGGGCGAACGGTGGATGCCTTGGCACCAGGAGCCGATGAAGGACGTGGGAGGCCGCGATAGGCCTGGGGGAGCTGTCAACCAAGCTGTGATCCCAGGGTGTCCGAATGGGGGAACCCGGCAGCAGTCATGTGCTGTCACCTGCACCTGAACACATAGGGTGTATGGAGGGAACGCGGGGAAGTGAAACATCTCAGTACCCGTAGGAAGAGAAAACAAAATGTGATTCCGTGAGTAGTGGCGAGCGAAAGCGGATTGAGGCTAAACCGGCTGCGTGTGATACCTGTCAGGGGTTGCGTGGTTGGGGTTGTGGGACTCTGCTGATTCAACTGACATTGGGTCGAGAAGTTATAAAACCAGTTGCTAGCCGAATGGTGTGGGAAAGCCAACCGTAGACGGTGAGAGTCCGGTAGGTGAAAGTGGCTGGTCTTCTGTGGATGTTCCCGAGTAGCGGCGGACCCCTGTAATCTGCCGTGAATCTGCCAGGACCACCTGGTAAGCCTAAATACTTCCTGGTGACCGATAGCGGACAAGTACCGTGAGGGAATGGTGAAAAGTACCCCGGGAGGGGAGTGAAATAGTACCTGAAACCGTTCGCCTACAATCCGTCGGAGCCTTTAGGGGTGACGGCGTGCCTTTTGAAGAATGAGCCTGCGAGTTAGTGGCATGTGGCGAGGTTAACCCGTGTGGGGTAGCCGTAGCGAAAGCGAGTCTGAATAGGGCGTTCAGTCGCGTGTCCTAGACCCGAAGCGGAGTGATCTAGCCATGGGCAGGCTGAAGCGTGGGTAAGACCGCGTGGAGGGCCGAACCCACCAACGTTGAAAAGTTGGGGGATGACCTGTGGTTAGGGGTGAAAGGCCAATCAAACTCCGTGATAGCTGGTTCTCCCCGAAATGCATTTAGGTGCAGCGTCGCGTGTTTCTTGCCGGAGGTAGAGCACTGGATGGTCTAGGGGGCCCACAAGCTTACCGAAATCAGCCAAACTCCGAATGCCGGTAAGTGAGAGCGCGGCAGTGAGACTGCGGGGGATAAGCTTCGTAGTCGAGAGGGAAACAGCCCAGATCACCAGCTAAGGCCCCTAAGCGTGTGCTAAGTGGAAAAGGATGTGGGGTCGCATAGACAACCAGGAGGTTGGCTTAGAAGCAGCCACCCTTTAAAGAGTGCGTAATAGCTCACTGGTCAAGTGGTTCCGCGCCGACAATGTAGCGGGGCTCAAGTACACCGCCGAAGCTGTGGCATTCACATGTGACTTCGCATGCTCCTTTTGGGGTGTGTGCAGGTGTGTGGATGGGTAGGGGAGCGTCGTGCCGCGGGTGAAGCAGCGGAGTGATCCAGTTGTGGACGCGGCACGAGTGAGAATGCAGGCATGAGTAGCGAAAGAAGGGTGAGAAACCCTTCCGCCGGATGACCAAGGGTTCCAGGGCCAGGCTAATCCGCCCTGGGTGAGTCGGGACCTAAGGCGAGGCCGAGAGGCGTAGTCGATGGACAACGGGTTGATATTCCCGTACCCGCGAAAGAGCGTCCGTGGTGAACCTCATTGTGCTAACCATTTGATGTCGTTGATGCCTTCGGGTTGATGCGGTTGATTCTGGGAACCTGGTGGGTAGTAGTCAAGCGATGGGGTGACGCAGGAAGGTAGCTGAGCCCGGCCGGTGGTTGTGCCGGGGTAAGCGTGTAGGCCGTGTCGTAGGCAAATCCGCGACGCATGTGGCTGAGACGTGATGCCGAGCCGATTCAGGTGAAGTCAGTGATCCTATGCTGCCGAGAAAAGCCTCTAGCGAGTTCTTAGCGGCCCGTACCCCAAACCGACACAGGTGGTCAGGTAGAGAATACCGAGGCGATCGGGCGAACTGTGGTTAAGGAACTCGGCAAATTGCCCCCGTAACTTAGGGAGAAGGGGGGCCGGAGACGTGAAGCCCCTTGCGGGTGGAGCGTTGTATGGCCGCAGAGAGCAGGGGGAAGCGACTGTTTACTAAAAACACAGGTCCATGCGAAGAAGTAATTCGATGTATATGGACTGACGCCTGCCCGGTGCTGGAACGTTAAGGGGACCGGTTAGCTCTTTCGGGGGCGAAGCTGAGAACTTAAGCGCCAGTAAACGGCGGTGGTAACTATAACCATCCTAAGGTAGCGAAATTCCTTGTCGGGTAAGTTCCGACCTGCACGAATGGCGTAACGACTTCCCCACTGTCTCAACCACAGGCCCGGCGAAATTGCATTACGAGTAAAGATGCTCGTTACGCGCGGCAGGACGGAAAGACCCCGGGACCTTTACTATAGCTTGACATTGGTACTCGAATTAGCTTGTGTAGGATAGGTGGGAGCCGGTGAAGTCCATACGCCAGTATGGGTGGAGGCAATCTTGAAATACCACTCTGGTTGATTTGGGTATCTAACTTCGGACCGTGATCCGGTTCAGGGACAGTGTCTGGTGGGTAGTTTAACTGGGGCGGTTGCCTCCTAAAATGTAACGGAGGCGCCCAAAGGTTCCCTCAGCCTGGTTGGCAATCAGGTGTTGAGTGCAAGTACACAAGGGAGCTTGACTGTGAGACTGACAGGTCGAGCAGGGACGAAAGTCGGGACTAGTGATCCGGCACTTGCGAGTGGAAGCGGTGTCGCTCAACGGATAAAAGGTACCCCGGGGATAACAGGCTGATCTTCCCCAAGAGTCCATATCGACGGGATGGTTTGGCACCTCGATGTCGGCTCGTCGCATCCTGGGGCTGTAGCAGGTCCCAAGGGTTGGGCTGTTCGCCCATTAAAGCGGTACGCGAGCTGGGTTTAGAACGTCGTGAGACAGTTCGGTCCCTATCCGCCGTGCGCGTAGGATACTTGAGAAGGGCTGTCCCTAGTACGAGAGGACCGGGACGGACGAACCTCTGGTGTGCCAGTTGTCCCGCCAGGGGCACGGCTGGTTGGCTACGTTCGGAAGGGATAACCGCTGAAAGCATCTAAGCGGGAAGCTCGCTTCAAGATGAGGTATCCCACCCATGCAAATGGGGTAAGGCCCCCAGCTAGACTACTGGGTTGATAGGCCGGAGATGTAAGCTCGGTAACGGGTTGAGTTGACCGGTACTAATAGGCCGAGGACTTGATTACTAAGGTGCTACGCGTCCACTGTGTGATTCCCGACAAGCGAACAAGACCCTGTTGGGTTGTTTGTTAAGTCGATAGTGTTACGGCGGTTATAGCGGTGGGGAAACGCCCGGTTACATTCCGAACCCGGAAGCTAAGCCCTCCAGCGCCGATGGTACTGCACTCGGGAGGGTGTGGGAGAGTAGGACGCCGCCGGACAACTTTCTAGTTTGGGCCACCCCTTTACGGGGTGGCCCAAACTTGTTTTATCCCCCAAACGCGTAAGGGCGACGTGGTGGGTGGGCCTGCGCCGACCAGGTCGAGAACGTGACGGCCCCCCGGCCCCAGACACTGTTGGGTCGGCTGTAGCCCCCTGTGGCAGTAGTGACCGAACCTCACCCCGCCCGGGTGACGTGCTAGCCCTGACAGCGGGGAGCCTGGCTGCCGGAGGCGAGCACGGGAAGGGGGCGTAGTGAAGGAGTTCGTGACCATCCTGGCCGGCAACACATTTGTGGTCAGTGACGGTCGAGGCGACATCGAACCGTCGCCAGTCGTACCCACCGGCCTGTTCTCTTTCGACCTGCGATATCTCTCCGAATGGCGACTCACCGTCAACGGCGAACGCCTGCACGCTCTCTCCGTCGATGACCTGCAGTACTACGAGACACGCTTCTTCCTCGTTCCCGGAGAACCAACCCACTACGTCGACGCGAAAGTCTCGGTGATCCGGCACCGGAAGATCGGTGGCGGGCTCGAAGAGGAACTGACCGTACTGAACCATCGCGGCGAGGCAGCCGAGATCGTCGTACGGCTCGACATGGCCGCCGACTTCGTCGACGTATTCGAGCTCAAACAGGTCGCGGTGACCCAACGCGCGACGACCGTCGCTGTCGAGGAGGGCTACCTCCGGCTCCGCTACACCCGGGACGACTACGTACGCGAAGTGGTGGTGTCATCCAGCGCGCCCGCCGATATCGACGTGGGTGGGATGACCTTCCGGATCCGGGTCGAGCCGCACGGGCAGTGGACCACCCTGCTCCGCGCCTCCGTACACCTGCGGAGCAAGCAAGGCGAGGACCTCCGGGCGTTGCTGCACACGCACCGGATTGACGCCAACCGGGAAACCCAACGCGAACTCGAAGACTGGCTTGCGGCGGCACCCCAGCTGGGCTGCGACAACGCCACCCTGGCCACCGCGTACCGTCGGGGTCTGATCGACCTCGCCGCGCTCCAGTTCGGCGCCCTCGCCACCGGGGCCAACCTGATCGCCGCCGGCACCCCGTGGTTCATGACCTTCTACGGCCGGGACAGCATGCTGACCTGCCTGCAGGCGATGGCCTTCGCACCCGAACTCGCGGTCGGCACCCTCAACACGTTCGCGGCCACCCAGGCCAGCGTCTTCGACGACTTCCGGGAAAAGGAGCCGGGCAAGATCCTGCACGAGTTCCGGTACGGGGAGTCGGCCGCGTTCGAGGAACAGCCACACTCGCCGTACTTCGGGGCGGCGGACACCACACCCCTGTTCGTGATCCTGCTCGACGAGTACGAGCGCTGGACCGGGAACGTCGAACTGGTACGCCGGCTGGAGCACGAGGCGCGGGCGGCGCTGCGCTGGATCGACACGTACGGCGACCTGCTGGGGAACGGTTACGTCTGGTACGAGCGGCGCAACCTCTCCAGCGGGCTGGAGAACCAGTGCTGGAAGGACTCCCCCGACTCGATCTCGTACCGGGACGGGCGACTGCCGTCGTTTCCTCGTGCCATCTGCGAGATCCAGGGCTACGCGTACGACGCGAAGATGCGCGGCGCCCGCCTGGCCCGGCGGATCTGGCACGACCCGATCTACGCCGACCGGCTGGAGGCGGAGGCGGCCGACCTGAAGGCCCGGTTCAACCGGGACTTCTGGGTCGAGGACGGTGAGTACTACGCGCTCGCCCTCGACGCCGACGGCGGGCAGGTCGACGCGCTCTCCTCCAACATGGGGCACCTGCTCTGGAGCGGAATCGTCGACCCGTCACGGGCGGCGCGGGTGGCGGAGCACCTGCTCGGTCCCCGGCTCTTCTCCGGTTGGGGCGTGCGCACCCTGGCCGAGGGCGAGGAACGCTACAACCCGACCGGCTACCACACCGGTGCGATTTGGCCGTTCGACAACTCGTTCATCGCCCTGGGCCTGCGCCGGTACGGCTTCGACGGCGAAGCCGGCCGGATCGCCGAGGCGATCATCGAAGCCTCCAAGTACTTCGACGGCCGACTTCCTCAGCTTTTCGCGGGCTATGACCGTGGGCTGACCAAGTACCCGGTGCAGTACCCCACCACCTGGACCCCGCACGCCTGGTCCGCGGCGACGCCGATGATGCTGATCCGGGTCCTGCTCGGCCTGGAACCGCACGACGACCATCTTGTCGTCAACCCCTCCCTGCCCGAGGGGATGGGACGGATCGAACTGCTTGACGTACCCGGGCGCTGGGGTCGGCTCGACGCGTTCGGGCGGGACCGGGTGGAGAGCCAGCGGCGGCGTTCCGGGCAGGGCGGTCGACGCGGCGGAGTTGTCTCGCCCTGAGTCGTCGACACTGACCACCCGACCCGCCGCACGACGGGCGGACCGGGAGGGGGTCCCGGTCCGGCCGCCATACGGGAGATGCCCTGGTCAGCCGCCGAGGCTCGCGGCCGCGGAGGCGATCGCCGAGGCGAAGGTGCTCACCTGGGTGTAGACGCCCGGGTAGTTGGGGCGGGCACAGCCGTTGCCCCAGCTCACGATGCCGACCTGGACCCAGGCGTTGTTCGCGCCCTGACGGAACATCGGGCCGCCCGAGTCACCCTGGCAGGTGTCGGTGCCACCACTGGCGTAACCGGCGCAGATCTCCTCGTTGACGATTACGTCACCGCCGTACTGGGCGTCACAGGTGCTGTCGCTGACGAACGGGACCGTCGCCTTCAACAGGTACCGCTGCTGCGGCCCACCCTCGCGGGCCGCTCCCCAGCCCGCCACGGTGAACGTGCCGCTGTCGTACGCGGTGCTGGTCGCGATCGGCAGGGTGGCCAGGCTGGTGACCGGGCTGGCCAACCGGATCAGGGCCCAGTCCTTGCCGTTGCCGTTGTAGCCCGGCGCACGGTAGACGTAGTTCGAGCGGACCGTGATCCGGCTGGACGACTGGAGGTCGACCACGCCGAGGGTGGCGGTGATGCTGGTGTTGGTACCGGTGCTGCCGACGCAGTGGGCGGCGGTGAGCACCAGCCGGGCACTGTAGAGGGAACCGCCGCAGCCCATCGAGAGCCGGACCATGAACGGGAACTCGCCCTGGGCGGCCCGGGTGCCGCCGACGACCAGCGGCGTCACGCCGCCGTCGGAGGCGGAGACGGGTGCGGCCAGGGCGACGCTGCCGACGGTCACCGCGGACAACACGGCGGCCGCCAGGCCGGTGAGCTTGCGCCAACGAACCATGGGATCCCTTTCCGAGCAAAGGATTGGCGCGCCTCGTGGGCGCGCGCAGATCACGTTGTCGGCAGCGTATGGAAGTTGGCCGATATATCGCAATGCCCGGCTGTCATCCCGGCTGTGTCATACCTTCGGGCGTGGGTTCGTTGACGCGGCGGCCGATCACCGGCTCCGATCAGCCGGGCTTCTTGGCGCAGAGGTAGCGCGGCTCCGCCTCGTAGCGCCAGGAGAACTTCTCCCGCTTCAGCTCCTTGCCGCCCTTGGTGATCACTCGGTACGCGTCCTGGGTGAAGCCGTCGATGCCGGCGGTGGCGATGCAGGAGGGACCCGGGTCGAGGTAGACGACCTTCGGCTTGGTGATGTCGCGACGCGGGGTGTAGACCGTCTTGACGCTGTCGTACACCTTGGTGCTCCAGATCGACACGGTGACCGAGTCGTTGGTCCACGAGGTGTCGACGAGTACGCCGTACTCGGTGTTGTTGCGGAACTTGAGGTCGAGGGTCGGGTAGAAGATCGTCGACTCGATCACCGCCGGGTACCGCTCGAACCAGTACGAGTGCGGTTTGTGCTCCACGTCCTCAAGCCCGGCGTAGTACGTGGCGTTGAAGATCGTGGTGGTGAACTGCGACGCCCCGCCGCCGACTCCGGGCACCAGCTTGCCGTCGAGGATCACCGGCGCGTCCTTGTAGCCCTGGGCGTAACTGCGCTCGCCGGTGTGCTTGTTCAGGGAGAACGTCTCGCCCGGCTTGACCACCGCACCGTCGACCTCCTTGGCGATGGTCATGATGTTGTGGTTGCGCGGGAGAGAAAGTCCGCCGGTGAACTTCGTGGTGAAGGTGGAGACCTGTTCCTTGATGCCCATCTTGGACATCGCCTCGGTGTTGGTCTTCGGTTCGATCGGCTTGAGTACGCCCTTGACCTCGCGCCCGTCCCGTTTGGCCAGCACCGGCAGCAGGTCCCGGCTCAGCGCCGCGATGTCCACCCCGTGCCCGCCGGTACTCGCCACCACCTGCGGCTTGCCGCCCTGCAGGGTGACCGTCGCTTCCTTCGGCTTGAGCTCGACCTTGGCCAGTTCGCCGGTCAGTGCGGCGTGCAGCTTCTTCTCGTCCACCGCCGGGTTGATCTTGCCGGCCTTGTCCGGGTGCAGCAACAGGCTCTTCGCGATCGCGGCTGGTGGGACGGTGAACGAACCACGTTCCGTGGTCACCGTGACCGGCGCCGAGACCGCCGGTTTCGCCAGCTCCTCGACCAGCTTGTCGACTTCCTCCCTGGTGGTGGTCGGATGCGCCTCGATCACCGGCACCACCACCGGCTGGCCGCTCAGCCACCCGGTACGAACCGCCTCCGCTGACTGCTCCGGGTTCAGGTCCTGACCCGGCGCGGGATAGTTCGGCTTCGGTGTGGTGCCCTGGAAGACGATCGACGGCGGCGTCATCGGCCGGCCGCCGCGCCCGACCGTCTTGCGCAGTTCGGCGTCGAGCCGTTCGGCGTCGACGGTGATGACCGGTTCGATCGACCGGGACCTGAAGAGCAGATCGACCGGACCGGGAGCATCGTCCACGGCGGCCGTGATGGTGGCCGTGACGTCCACCGCCAACCCGACGTCGATCGGCTTCAGCTCGGCGCTCTGCTCACCGATGCGTACCTGCACCGGCGCGGCGAAGGTTTCCGCCCGCCGTTCCAACTCGGCGCGGAGCAGCGCGGCGGCTCCCTCCCGGGACTGGCCGCCCACGTTGACGCCGAGCACCTCGGTACCGCGTGGCACCTCACCGCTGTACGCGTACCCCGCCGATCCGCCGATCACGGCCAGCACGGCGGCGACCACACCAGTGGCGGCGAGGGCGCGACGCACCCCGCGACGCGGCGCCGGTTCGGTCAGGAGCGCCGGGTCGGCCGGCGCCGTCGAGTCGAGGGTCTCCGTCGGGTTGTCCTGGGCGCCCGGTGCACCGGCCAGGGGCGGGACCGGTGGGTGGCCCACCGGGCCAGCGGCGATCGGGGGTGGCGTTGCCGGCCCGGTCGGCGGGACGTTTACCTGCCGTGGCACGGCTGCGAGCTCGGTGGTCGGCGTCTCGCCGGCGGGTGGTCTCTTCGCGCCGTACAAACTCACAGGACAACCTCGATCGGGAAAAGGACTCAGGTCGGGGTCGATCGGTCGTGTGGGAGCACGACCCGGGGGCCTACGGTAGCCAAGCGCGGCGCGGGATGACAGCCCGAGGAAGGTACAGCGGGATTTGCCGAGACGAATCTCCCGCGCTCCAGGACCATCGACGCGAAACGCATGGCCGAAAGGATGAAAGTGATCCGGTACGAGCCGGTACCGCTACCGATCGGGGCGGCGGACACATCGAACACGGAGATTGCGACGAGCGTACACCGGTGGATTTCCGCGCGTCCGATGCGGGACCTGGTCGCCGCGTTCGACGGCACGCTGCCGGCACCGGACACGGCAACCGGTGTGCTCCTGAGCTGGCTCGACCGCTTCTCGGCCGAACACTGGGACTTTCGTCGGCGGTACGGACAGGTCGAGCGGGACGAGGTGCCACCGCCGAGGTGCACCGCCCCCACCACCGACCTGATCCACGCGACGGTCACCGCGTTGGGGCTGGTCCAGCCGGTGCGACCGGCGGCCCGTCGCTATCACCACCTGCTGGTTCTCGGCGGGCTCGCCCCCGCCTGCCTGCAACGGACCGGATACGCCGCGCAGCTCGTGCGTACCGGCGTGGTCGAGGTGGGCGAGGTGGCGGCGCTCGGTAGTTTCCGCCCCCTGCGCCCGACCGAGTTCGTCCGCTCCGACCTGGACGGCTGCGGATATGAGGTCGACGCGATGTCGGTCGGGATCCGGGCCGGCTTCGGATGCGACGAGCCGGTGGAGTCGCGCTCCTCCGCGGAGGTGGGCACCCCTGGGTCGTGGGCGGTACGGGGCTACCGGGCCCCGGACGGGTTGCCCCTGCGGGTTCTCGCCGCCCCGTCCGGCGAACCGGCGAGCCGGCGGGCGAACACCGCGGACACGTACCACTTCTGGGCCCGCCAGGTACGGCTGAACCCCGGCGACCGGGTGCTGGTGGTCACCTCGCCGAGTTACGTACCGTTCCAGCACTGCGACGCCGTACGGATGCTCCGGCTCGGGTACGGCTGCGCGGTCGAGACGGTGGGATTCGACACCGCCCAGCTCACCGGGGTGCCGCCGATGCCGACGCTGGCACCGGACCGGTACCTGCAGGAGGTCCGTTCGGCGATCCGCTCGATGGACAGCCTGTACCGGGCACTGACGCCGACGACCGGAGGGTGACCGCAGTCAGGCGGGCGGGTCGTACGGTGGTCACGGCCGGCGGGCGGATCAGCCGGCGGTGTCGGTGATCGCCTGCCGGAACACCCGCGACCGGTGCGCGTAGTTGTCGAACCGGCCGTAGCTCGGTGCGGCCGGGGAAAGCAGCACCACGCCACCGGCCGGGGTGTTCGCCCGACCGATTCGGACCGCCTCGACCAGGTCGTCCGCCCCGATCGTGGTGATTGTTGGCAGGTCCTTGACCATCTCCAGGATGCGCGGCCCACTGTCCGGTACGCCGATCAGTGTGGCCTCGACCCCCTGATCTGCGAGGAAGTCGCGCAGCGGCGCGTAGTCCACGCCGCGGTCCTCGCCGCCGACGATGACCGTGAGCGGGCGGTGGGCGTACGCCTCGATGGCGTGGATCGCCGACTGCGGGATGGTGGAGAGCGAGTCGTCGACGAAGGTGATGCCGGAGGGGTCCTCGATCGGCGTCAGCCGGTGTTCGAGGGCGGGGAAACTCGCGGCGGCCTCGGCGAGCCGTTCACGTTCCGCGACCAGGTCCACCCCGACCGACTTCAGTACGCCGAGGGCGACGCAGAGGTTCCACTCGTTGTGCCGCCCGAGCAGTGGCAGCGCCGAACGGGGGAAGAGCGGAGCGTCCGCCAGGTGGACCCAGCGGGTGCCGTCCGGGCCGGGTGCCACGTGAGTGGTTTCCGGTCGGCCGGCGGCGAACAGCGGCAGTCCGGGCCGAGCGGCGAGTTCGGCGCTGAGCCGCTCGTCGTGGGCGTTGAACACCACCTGACCCGGACCGTGTTCGACGATGTTCAGCTTGTGCCGGTAGTACGCGGCCTCCCCACCGGCCCAGTCCAGATGTTCCGGGACCAGCGCGGTGAGGGCCGCCACCTGCGGTGACACGGTCAGGTCCGCGCACTGGTACATGGAGAGTTCGAGCACGTACCGGTCGGCGGGGGGAAGCTCGAGCACGGCGGTGCCGATGTTGCCGCCGACCTCGTGTGGGTGGCCGAGAGCGGTCAGCAGGTGGCTGATCAGCACGGTGGTCGTGCTCTTGCCCTTGCTGCCGGTGACCCCGATGGTGTTGGGAGCGTGGTCGGCCATCCAGAGGGCGGTGCCACCGGTCACGGTGACGCCCCGTTCCCGCAACTGGATCATCCACGGGTGGGTCTCGCCGATCACCGGGGAACGGACCACGACGTCCGCGCGAAGCAGCATCTCCAGCGCGGCAGGGCCGGTGTGCAGGGGGGCGAGTTCGGCCAGCCGTCCCTCCCACGGTTTCGCCGCGAAGGTCTCCCGGTCCATGACCGCGACGAGGTCGGCCGGGCCGACGGGGGCGATCGCGTTGACCGCGGCGACACCCTCCCGGCCGGTGCCCCAGACGGCGACGCGTCGGCCACGTAGATCAGTGAGGTGCACCAGAACTCCTTCGCCCACGAACCTCGGCGGCTATGGCCCGGTTCGCGTCCATACTCTAGTCCGCCGCACCCGGTCCGCCGCCCAAGCGGTTAGGAAGGGCCCCTTGTTATACAAAAAGCGATAACAAGGGGCCCTTCCTTCGTCAGAGGCGGGCGAGGGCGGACTTGAGGGGGTCCAGGCCCAGCGAGCCGAGGTTGAGGGCGTCGAGGTGGAACTGCTTCAGGTCGAAGTCGGCCCCCTTGCGGGCCTTGGCGTCGTCGCGGGCCTGCAGCCAGATCCGTTCGCCGACCTTGTACGACGGCGCCTGTCCCGGCCAGCCCAGGTACCGGTTCAGTTCGAAGCGCAGGTTCTCGTCCGGCACCCGGCAGTGCGCGCGCATGAACTCCCAGCCCAGTTCGGGGGTCCACCGCTCGCCGGGGTGGAAGCCGAACGGGTTGTCGCGGGGGATTTCCAGTTCGAGGTGCATGCCGATGTCGACGATCACCCGGGCGGCCCGGAACGCCTGGCCGTCGAGCATGCCGAGCTTGTCGCCCGGGTCGTCCAGGTAGCCGAGTTCGTCCATCAGACGCTCGGAGTAGAGCGCCCAGCCCTCGCCGTGCCCGGAGGACCAGCTGAGCAGCCGCTGCCAGCGGTTGAGCAGTTCGGCCCGGACCTGGGTCTGCCCGACCTGGAGGTGGTGACCGGGGGCGCCCTCGTGGTAGACGGTGGTCACCTCGCGCCAGGTGGAGAACTCGTTGATGCCCTGCGGCACCGCCCACCACATCCGACCGGGGCGGGAGAAATCCTCGCTGGGGCCGGTGTAGTAGATCCCGCCGTCGCTGGTCGGGGCGAGGCGGCATTCGATTCGACGTACCTGCTCCGGGATGTCGAAGTGGGTGCCGTGCAGGTCCGCGATCGCCTTCTCGGCCAGCGCCTGCATCCAGTCGCGGAACGCCTCCTTGCCCTCGATCCGGCGGGCCGGGTCGGCGTCCAGGGCGGCGACCGCCTCGTCGACGGTGGCACCGGGCGACAGGATCCGGGCCGCCACCGCGCGCATCTCGGCTTCGAGCCGGGCCAGTTCCTCGAAGCCCCAGGCGTACGTCTCGTCGAGGTCGACCCGGGCGCCGAGGAAGTACTGCGAGGCGAGCTGGTACCGCTCCCGCCCGGCGGCCTGCTTCTCCCGCCCCCGTGGGGCGAGTTCGGTACGGAGGAACTGCCCGAACTCGGCGGTCGCCGCGGTGGCCGCCGCCGCTCCCCGGCGCAGTTCCGTGGCGAGCGCGCCGTCGGCGGTCAACCGGTCGGCCAGACCGTGGAAGAAGTTGTCACCGTTCGGGTCGGTCCAGATGTCGCACTGCTTGGCGACCTCGATCATCTGCGCGCGCGGGCTGGCGTGCCCGGCGTCGGCGGAGCTGACCAGGGTCGTCCGGTAGCCGTCGAGTGCGGCGGCGAACTGGTTGAGCCGGGCGGCGATGTTGCTGACCGCCTCGGCGCCCTCGGTCGGCATCAGGTCGAAGACCTGGCGGATCTCGTGCAGTCCGCTGGCGATCACGTTGATCTCACTGGCCGTCTCGCCCGCGTCGTACCGGGCGAGTTCGAGGCCGAGTCGTTCCTGCATCGCCTCCTTCGCGGTCCGTTCGGCGGCGGTGGCTGGTTCGAGTACGTCAAGTTCGGCAAGGGTGCGCCGGTTCAGTTCGGCCTGCGCGGCGTACCCGCTCGGCGACAGGTCGCCGAGTTGGTCGTCGTAGCCGGTGATGCCGACAAAGGTGGCGCCGGTCGGGTTGAGTGGCGCCCAGTCCGCGACGTAGCGGTTGGCGAGGTCATCGATTTGTCCCACGGCTCGACCCTACGTGACCTTCCGGCTGCCTGGTCCACCCCTTTTGGGCCGGCCACGCTGTTGCCTCCGTCCTGATCGGCGCAGGCCACTGTTGTGGGATTGGCCTGACCCGAGGTCCGGAAGTCGCGCGATTCTGTCCGACCGGTACGGCAGAGTGTCAGGGGTGACTGCCCCCACCGCTCCTGACAGCAACGTACGCGCCTGGCTGCCGGGCTTTCTCACCGTCGCCGTCATCTGGGGGGCCAGTTTCCTCTTCATCAAGATCGGTGTACGCGAACTCCACCCCCTGTACGTCACGCTTGGTCGGGTCGTCGCCGGGGCGCTGACGCTGCTGGTGGCGCTCGCCGTACTACGCGACCGGCTGCCCCGGGACCCGAAGCTCTGGCTGCACATGGTGGTGATCGCCGCGGTTGGGGTGGCCCTGCCGTTCACCTTCTTCGGCTACGGCGAGCAGCGCGTCTCCTCGATCCTCGCCGGCATCTGGAACGCCACCACGCCACTGGTCGTGCTGCCGATGGCGGTGCTGGTCTTCCGTACCGAACGGATGACCGCCCGCCGGGCGATCGGCATGACACTCGGCTTCCTCGGTGTGCTGGTGGTGCTCGGCGCGTGGCGGGGACTGGGCGGGGCCGAGTTCACCGGCCAGCTCTTCTGCTTCGCCGCGGCCGCCTGCTACGGCCTCTCCATCCCGTACCAGAAGCGGTTCGTCGCGGGCCGGCCGGAGTCGGGCGTGGCACTTTCGGCGGCGCAGCTGCTGGTCGCCGCCGGACAGCTGGCGATCGTCGCACCACTGGTGGCCGGGGCGCCACCCGCACCGACCAGCCTCTCGTTCGACGTGATCGCCAGCGTGCTCGCGCTGGGGGCGCTCGGCACCGGTCTCGCCTTCGTCATCAACCTGCGGACGATCCGGCTGGCCGGGGCGAGTACCGCCTCGACCGTGACCTACCTGATCCCGATCTTCGCGGTGCTGATCGGGGTGCTCGCCCTCGACGAGCAGCTCGCCTGGTACCAGCCGGTCGGTGCGGTGATCGTGCTGGCCGGGGTCGCGGTGTCGCAACGCCTCCTGGGCCGCCGCCGCCCCCGGCGCGGCCCCGACCCCGGCCCCGACCCGGCCGTGGCACCACAACAGAGCGTCGAGCCGGCCGTCCCCAGGTGACCGCCGGCTGAGCGGAAGTGTGTCCCGCGCGGTCAGCCGGCGTGGCCGGCGGTCCAGGTCAGCAGCTCGTCGACCGGCCAGGTGTTGACCACCTGGTCGGCCGGCACCCCGCACCGGGCCGCCCGTTCACAGCCGAAGCGTTGCCAGTCGAGCTGGCCAGGCGCGTGCGCGTCGGTGTCGATCGCGAAGCGGCAACCGGCCTCGACCGCGACCCGGATCAGCCGCTTCGGCGGATCCTGCCGCTCCGGCCGGGAATTGATCTCGACCGCCTTGTCGTACTCGGCGCAGGCGGCGAAGACCGCCTCGGCGTCGAAGTCGCTCGGCGGCCGGGTCCGGGCCCGGTGACCCCGGTCGCCCGGACCGGTCACTCCCGGCGGCCGGCCGGCGACCATCCGACCGGTGCAGTGGCCGAGGACGTCCAGATGCGGATTGGAGACCGCGGCCAGCATCCGCCGGGTCATCTTCGCCCGCTCGTCGGCCAGGCCGCTGTGCACCGAGCCGACCACCACGTCGAGCTGGGCCAGCAACTCGTCCTCCTGGTCGAGCGAGCCGTCCGCGAGGATGTCCACCTCGATCCCGGTGAGCAGCCGGAACCCCTCCGGCAGCGCCGCGTTGATCGCCGCCACCTGTTCGATCTGACGCCGCAGTCGCGCCGGGGTCAGGCCCCGGGCCACCTTCAACCGGGGCGAGTGGTCGGTCAGCACAAGATATTCGTGGCCCAGCTCGACCGCGGTCAACGCCATCTCCTCGATCGGCGAGCCACCGTCGGACCAGTCCGAGTGGGTGTGGCAGTCACCGCGCAGCGCCGACCGCAGCGCGGCCGTCGCCTCGTCCAGGTCGACTCCCTCGGTCGCGTTGAGCCGCCGCAGGTAGACCGGTTCCTCGCCGGACAGTGACTCGGTGACACAGCGGGCGGTCACGTCACCCACCCCGGTCAGCTCGGTCAGCGTGCCCGCCTTCGCCCGGGCGGCCAACTCCCGGGCCGGAAGCGCGGCCAGGGTCGTCGCGGCCGAGCGGAACGCCCGCACCCGGTAGGTGGCTTCGTTCGCGCGCTCCAACAGGAAGGCGATCCGACGCAGGTCGGCGAGCGCATCCCGAGCGGTCATCAGCTCACCGTAGCCGGCACACCCGCCGGCCGCCCGTACCGACGCCTCATCCGGGTCAGGCCGGCCCGGGGCGGACCGGTCGGACCGCCGTCACCGTACGGCGATCGGGCGCGACCGAGGTCACCCAGCCACCGGCCCGGCCGAGCGCCAGCAGCTCGTCGACCCGTACGGGCAGCTCCCGTGCGGTCCCCGGCCGGTGCGGCCAGGCGGCGCGGGCGACCGAGGCCGGGGCCAGCCAGTCCCGCAGCGCGGCGATCGGGTCGTCGGCGTCGACCGCCGCCCGGGCCCGGTGCAGCGCCTCCAGGACCGCGTCGAGTGCCGGGCCGACCGCGTCGGCGTTGCCGCCGCACATCGCCGCGACCAGTTCCGGCCGGGTGGCGGCGACCCGGGTGCCGTCCCGGAACGAGCCGGCGGCGAGGGTGCCGGCGAGCGGGTCGTCCGCCGCGCCGGCCACCAGCGCCGCCGCCAGCAGATGGGGTACGTGGCTGACCGCGGCCACCGCCCGGTCGTGCTCGGCGGCGGTGGCCGGCACCACCCGGGCGCCGAGCGGGGTGATCAGCGCGGCCAGCTCCAACCAGTCGGCGAGCGACGTGCCCCGGGGTTCGAGGCAGAGCACCCAGGCGCAGCCGGCGAAGAGCGTCGGGTCGGTGGCGCCGAAGCCGGAGGTCTCCCGCCCGGCCATCGGGTGACCGCCGACGTACCCGGCGAGCCGCTGCGGCTGCCGGTGCAGGCGTTCCTCGACGAGGGCCTGGACCGGGGACTTGACCGAGGTGACGTCGGTGACCAGGCCGGCGTAGCCGACGTCGGCGAGCTGGTCCAGTACGCCACCGACGGCCGGCAGCGGCACCGCGAGCACGACCAGTTCGGCCTGGGCCACCGTGTCCCGTACGGTCGGGGTCACCTGCCAGCGGGCGGCGGCCGGGGCCTGGGCGGCGGCGGTCCGTGCGGTGGCCCGGGTGGCCGGGTCGGCGTCGTAGCCGAGCACCCGGTGTCCGCTGGCGGCCAGTGCGCGCAGCACGGAACCGCCGATGAGACCGAGGCCGATAACCGCGACATTCACGTCAGCGACTCTCGCACACCCGGGTACGTCGGTGCCGGCAAGGCTCGCCCCGACGCAAGGGTGCGGTCGGCGTCGCTCCGGCGGGCCGGCACCCCGACCCTGAGCCGGTCGGTCAGGGCGCCGGCGGGCAGCTGTGTTGCCGGTACCAGTTGGTGACGTCGTCCACCGGTGACCGGTTCGTCTGGTGGCGCCAGGCGTCCAGGTAGCGCGCGGGCCAGACCACGCCCCTCCGGATCCACCAGTCGTCGACCCGCGCGCACGGGGGCGAGATGCCGAAGTGCAGGTGACAGACGTTGTTGGCGTTACCGGTCCGCCCCACGGCGCCGACCTGCTGACCGGCGCGGACGCGTACCCCGGCGGTCAGGCCGGCGGCCACCTCGGACAGGTGCGAGCCGTAGTAGCGGATCCCGTCGTCGCCGAGGAGCGAGACCGCCTTGCCGCCGTTGAGCGGCCCCTGTGGGCCCTGCTTGTCGTACTTGTCCACCAGGGTCACTTCGAGGATCTCCCCGTCGGTGACGGCGAGTACGGGTGTGCCGCAGGAGGCGAAGATGTCCGTGGCCGCGTACGCCGAGTGGGTCGGGTGGTAGGAGGCGTTCGCCGCCCGTACCGGGAAGACGTAGCGCGGTGCCGCCGGCCTGGTGGGCGTACCGGACGGGCTGGCTGACGCTGGCGCGGCACTCGTGCTGGCCGGGCCGCTCGGAGTGGTCGGGCCGGACGGGGCGTCGGCGGCCGGTGCGGGGGAACCAGCGGGGGACCAGACGGCGGGGCGGGACTGGGAGCAGCCCGCAACGCCCGCCGAGAGCAGCAGGAGGACCAACGGGTACGCGAGGCGGCGCCCGATCTCGTGTTTCGTACCCGATTCATCCCGTGCCATCGGGCCATCCTGGCAGAGCCGTCGTCCGCCCGGGTTGCCGGCCACGTCGCCGTCGAGGCGCCGGGCGTGGCGCCCCCGACGGGTACGCTGCGGGCACGCCCCGAGGTGGGGAACCGGTGTGAGCAGGCGCGGGGAGTGACCGTGATGGCTGAGCAGCCGACGTTCCGGACCTGGCCCGACGCGGGTCAGCCGCCCCGTGCCCCGTCGGGTCTGTTCCCGTCCGGGCCGGTGCCGGGGGGACCGACGCGGCCGACGTACCGGGAACCGCATCCGATCCACGGCGGCGCGCTTGCCGCCGGCGCGGGCCTGACGACCGCGTGGCTGCTCTTCTTCGGACTGCTCGGCGGAGATCTGCGCGGCTACGTGTGGTGGACGGTGCTGGCCGGCGCGGTGGCGTGGCTGGCGGCGCTGCTTCTGGTCCGGTTCGGCGACCGGGGTGCCGCGGTCGGTGTCGCGTTGGTCACTGCGGTCGGCTGGGCGATCGCCGCAGCGGCGGTCGCGGTGCGGTGGTCCGCAGCCGACTGGCCACTTTGGTGACGGTTGGTAAGTGATCAAGCCCTCTCAGTAGTCGATCTAGGGCGGTGGGTACGGGGTCGGTGGCACACCGCCACCGGGCTTGACGAACGCCGTGAGACTCGGCACGCTCGCCTCTATGGCCTGGACAGAGCAGCGGCTCGACCCCGAGCGCAGCCGACGGCGGTTACAGCTCCTCGCCGAGCTGGCCGGGGCGAAGTCCGTACGGGAGCGAACCCAGCCACGACGGGTCCGCGTCGACCGCCTGCGTGAACTGATCGCGAGCCGTCGCCGCCTGGCCGGCTGACCTTCCGCCGCTCCGCCCGATTCCCTCATCTCCCTTCGGGGCGTTGCGTGCTCGACCGCAGACCCGACCGGATACCGTCACGCGTGACAGGCAGTCGACAGTGGTGGGCGGCGGATGCGCCGCGAGTTATTGGGGGGACCGGTGTCGTACTTCGCGGCGGCCGTGGTGCGGGGCTCGGACGGCTGGAGCGCAGCCGAACTCGACCTCGGTGGTGTTGCGGACATAGACGAGGTTGGAGAGCTGCTCCGCGAAGTCGATCCCGACGCTGAGTTGTCGTTGCTCTTCGTCGAGTCGGACGACGCGTACCTGGCCGTACTCCGGCTGGACGAGGGCGAAGACCTGCGGATCTTCGGCTCGGACTCGGTCTTCGCCGAGGAGTCCCGACTCGGCGCGCTGCTGCTCGGCGACATCAAGGCGCCCGCCCTGGAGATCGACGACGTGGTGGAGCCGGCGACACCGGAGGTGTCCACCTCCGGGACGGAGGAGAACGAGCAGCCCGCCGCCGATCCGGACGCCGACCCGATCGGTGACGCCGACCTCATCGCCGACCTGGGTGTCTCGGCCCATCGTCTGCTCGCCCTCTGTGCCCGGGAGGGAAATCTCCCCGCCGACGTCACCGCCGAGGTCTGCCAGCTGATCGGCTGCGGGGACGTGGTCGAGGAACTGCGCGAGGCGTGAGCGAGCCGGCGGACCAACCGGGTCGTCGGCAACGGCATGAGCGGTGGATGCGCCGCGCCCTCGAGGTGGCCGCCGACAACCCGCCTGGCAACGGCGTCGAGGCGGGTGCCGCCGGCGACCTGTCCGGTGACATCCCCGTCGGTGCGGTCCTCTACGGACCGGACGGGGTCGAGCTGGCCGTCGGGCGCAACGAGCGGGAACGTACCGGCGATCCGACCGCGCACGCCGAGGTCCTGGCGCTGCGCCGCGCCGCGGCGCTCCGGGGCGAGTGGCGGTTGGACGGCTGCACCCTGGTGGTGACGCTGGAACCGTGCACCATGTGCGCGGGGGCGCTGGTGCTGGCGCGGGTCTCCACCCTCGTCTTCGGGGCCTGGGAACCGAAGACCGGCGCGGTCGGCTCGCTCTGGGACGTGGTCCGCGACCGCCGGCTCAACCACCGCCCCGAGGTGTACGGCGGCGTGCTGGCGACCGAGTCGGCCGCGCTGCTACGCGCCTTCTTCCGCTGAACCCGCGCCTGTCGGTGGCTGGCGTGGCGTCTGTGCGGTTCACCCGGTGCCCCGTTCCCCGTTGTCTGCTCGCGCGACGCGGAGAAAGTGCCGGGCGACCGGACCGAGCGGACGGTCGGCGGCGGCGGCGATCGCGATCTGGTACGTCGGCGGGGTCCGGCGCACCCGGAGGAAACGCAGGTCGGCGTTCTGGTCGCCGATGGGCCGTGGCACGAAAGCGACCCCGAGCCCGAGTCGGACCAGGTCCAGGATGGTCGAGAGGTCGTTCATCTGGACCGTGATCCGCCGCTGGACGCCGGCCGAGGCGAACGCCTGATCCACCGCGCTCCGGACGCCCCAGCCCGGCGGGAACTCGATGAAGGGCTCCCCGGCCAGTTCCGCCAGGTCGACGCTGTCCCGGCCGGCGAGGGCATGATCCGGCGTGCAGGCCAGGACGACCTCGTCCGTCGCCAGCACCTGGCGACGGATTCCGGGCACCGGACCGTGGGTGATCACGATGGCCAGGTCCAGGGAACCCTCGCGAAGGCGTTCGAGATGGTCCAGGGAGCCAGCCGCCCCCGGGGCGGTCAACCAGAGCTCCACCAGCGGAAACTCGGCCCGGAAAGCGGCGAGCGCCTCGCGGACCTGGCCGGGCGTGAGACCGTAGAGGATGCCCAGGCGCAGTCGGCCGCGCAGTCCCTGCCCAACCTGGGTGACCACCTCGCGGGCCGCCTCGACGGCGGCGAGGATCCGGGTCGCCTCGGGCAGCAGGGCGTGCCCGGCGTCGGTCAACTCGACCCGCTGCGTGGTCCGGTCGAACAGGGCCGTGCCGAGTTCCCGCTCGAGGGCGCGTACGGCGGTGGAGACACCGGACTGCGCGATGCGCAGCCGCTCGGCGGCCCTGGTGAAGCTTCGTTCCTCGGCGACGGTCACGAAGACGTCGAGTTTGCGGATGTCCACGCGACAACTATCTCAGAAACCGATAACTGCATCCGATCTTCATATTGGAGCGGGATGACTCGGCGGGTCAGACTCGGGCAGATGGTTCCCGCCACCCACCGGGTCGGATTCGTGCTGCTCGCCGCAGCCCCCACCGACCGGGTCGGACGGGCGCCCGGAGCCCGGCCTCACGGCCGAACCGCTCCGACAGCAATGCCCGCCCCCCACACAAGTGGAGTCCTGCCGTGCCCAGCATCGTCATCCGCAACGCCCATGTCGTCACCCTGGACGACCAACTCGGTGACCTGTCCCGCGCGGACGTCCGCATCGAGGACGGCGCCATCGCCGCGATCGGTCCCGATCTCGACAGCACCGGAGCGACGATCATCGACGCCGCCGGCAAGGTGGCCCTGCCCGGCATGGTCGACTCCCACCGGCACGTCTGGCAGGGAGCCATCGGCGGCGCCGGCGGCAAGGTCTCCCTCGGCGGCTACTTCGGGGTCGTGCTCGCCGGACTGCTCGACAAGTACGAGCCCGAGGACGTCTACGCGGGCGTGCTCTGGGGTGCCCTACAGGCGATCAACGCCGGTATCACCACCGTCGCCGACTGGTCCCACATCGTCACCACCCCCGCGCACGCCGACGAGAACGTCCGCGCGCTGCGGGACTCCGGAATCCGCGCGCTGTTCCTCTACGGTCCGCCCGTCGGCCAGGGCGTGATGCGCTGGTTCCACGAGAGCACCGAGCGGCACCCGGACGACGTACGCCGGATGCGGGCCGAACTCGCCGACGACAGCGCCCTTGTCACCATGGGGCTCGCCCTGCGTGGACCGGAGTTCGCCAGCCCGGAGACCACCGAGTACGACTTCCACCTCGCCCGTGAGCTGGGCGTCCCGATCAGCATCCACTCCGGGATTCCCGGTTACCTGCTCAAGTACCGCACGATCGAGACCCTGGACCGGCTCCGGCTGCTCGGCCCGGACGTGCACCACGCCCACGGGGCGCAGTTCAGTGACACGGACCTCGCCCGGATCGCCGCCACCGGCGGTGCCGTCACACCGTGCCCGACCGTCGACATGTCGATGGCGATGGGCACCTTCCCGATCACCGGTCGGGCCGTGGCCCAGGGCCTCGCTCCCGCGCTCGCCACCGACACCGTCGCCGGAGCCGGCACCGACCTGTTCAGCGAGATGCGGCTGGCCCTCGCCGCGGAGCGGGCCCGTGCCAACGCGGAGGCCCTGGCCCGGGACGAGCCGCCGGCAACGGTCGACCTGGACCACCGCGACGTCCTGCGCTTCGCGACCACCGCCGGTGCGGCGGCGTGGGGGATGGCGGAGAGGATCGGCTCGCTCCGTCCCGGCAAGCGGGCCGACCTGATCCTCGTCGACGTGGACCAGGCCCACCTCTCGCCGCTGAACGACCCGATCACCACGATCGTGCTCAACGCCGGTCCGCGCGATGTCGACACCGTCCTGGTCGACGGTGTGGTCGTGAAGCGTCATGGCCGGCTCGTCGGCCCGATCGCCGATCGGGCCCGGCAGCTCGTCATGGAGTCCCGTTCCCGGCTGTTCAGTCGTGCGAACCTGGCGGACGTACTCGGCCCGAGCTGGACGGCCTGAGCCGAGGTCTTCGTCCACAGACTCGGGGGTTGTGCACAGGAACCTTCGGTCAGGCGTTCAGCCTGTGTAAACAGCCTGTGGATAACCCGGATCGGCTGTGGATATGTCCTGTGGACAAGTGCCTGTGACTGTGGACAACGGGATCGGACGGGTGGAAAACCGGTCCGATCCCGTCCCGACCTTCGCGGTGAACCGGCCGAAGTGCGGATCAAACCGGCCCGCGTCGGTGTTCGCGATCTCGGCCGGTGACCACCACCGGGCCTCGCGGAACTCACCCGGGTCCCCGGTGAGCGGTTCCGTACGGTGCAGGGGGAGCGGAAACCAGAGGCTGACGTCGGTGTGGCCGTGGTCGATCCCGACCGTACGGGTGACGGTCAGGAAGAACGGCCGCCCAGCGAAGCCCTCCGCACCAGCCGACCCGTCCGGGGCGGCGAAGCGCTCGGTGTTGATGCCGAGTTCCTCCCGAGCCTCCCGGAGCGCGGTACGGGCCGGATGCTCGTCCGGTTCGACATGACCACCGGGCGGCAACCAGAGCCCGGCGTTGACGTGGTCGACCAGGAGGATCGCCCCGTCGGTGGGGTCGATCGGCACCACGTACGAGACGAGGTGCCGGGGCGGTAGGGCGGGCTTCACCCGTCGGAAGACGTCGTCGGTCTCCCGCAACCAGCGCAGGACCTCCGCCTGGTGGTCGGCTTCCAGTTGGTCCACCGGCCGGATACCACCGACCAGCTCGTGCACCAGCGCAACCGAGGGACGCATCCGTCGAGGATGCCACCCGGCGCCCCGGAGTGGTTCCCCATCCAGCCCGGCTGACTACAAAGAGACCGACTCCGGGCGGAGCAGTTCCTTCCCGACGGCGATGGCGTCCTCGGTCCACGGGGTCGGGCGCAGCGTCGCCGGGTCGAGCCGCACGATCGCCCGCCGTCCCTCGGCGTGCAGCGTGCCGCCGTCGGCGGAGAGGAGGCGGAAGCGGTACTCGGCGCTGGTGGTGCCGAAGCGTTCGAACCAGAAGTGGGCCAGGATCGGCCCGGTGCCGCGGATCGGGGCGCGGAAGCTGACCGAGAGTTCGACCACGGCGTGAAACATGTCGGGGATGGTGAGCTGGCCGTTCTCGTACGCGAAGCCGCGCTCGGCCCAGAACGGCGTGAGTGCCCGTTCGAGCAGCAGCGCGTACTTGGCGTTGTGCACGATGCCCATCATGTCCAGGTCGTCGAAGTGCACCCAGATCGGTTCGACGTGACCGAACGGGACCTCGGGCAGGGTGATGGTGTTACTGGTCGTTGTCATGTCAGTCCTCGGGTAGCAGTTCCGGGTCGGGGCAGAGGGCACGAAGTCGGTCGAGCACCGCCTGCCGGGCGTACCGGTGGCTCGGCTCGGTGGGTAGTAGTCGTGACTGCAGGGCGGCGGCGATGCCGAGCGCCTCGATCTCGTACGCGAGTTGTCCGACGTCGGTGTCGGGGTGGAGTTCACCGGCGGACACCGCTTCGGTGGCGAGTCGCCGGACCATGGCCAGCCACTCGTCGAGGGCCTCGGCGAGCCGGTCCCGTACCGGACCGGGGCGGGATCTGTACTCGAACTCGGCGAGGGTGAAGAAGCGGCCGTCGGGGTGCCGGCCGTCGTAGAAGGTCAGCCGAGTCTCGTGCAGGGCCCAGAGTCGCCGTACGCCCCGGGGCGCCCGCAGGGCGGGGCGGATCACCAGCTCGGTCACCTGCTCGCGGGCCCAGTCGACGGTCGCGAGCTGGAGTTCCTCTTTCGAGCGCCAGTGCGTGAACAGGCCGGACTTGCTGATGCCGAGATGGTCGGCGAGGCGACCGAGGGAGAGCCCGTCGAGGCCGGTCTCGATCGCCAGCGCCACGGCGGTGCCGAGCACCAGATTCCGGGTGCGTTCGCCCCGGAGCACCCGCCCGTCCACCATCATGATCACGAGCGTACAACTATCCGACCGATCGGTCGGATAGTTTCAGTGACGCGGCAGCGTGACGCTCACCACCAGGCCACCGCCCTCGCGGGGCCGGGCATCGACCGAACCCCCGTGCGCCCGCGCCACCGCGCGCACGATCGACAGACCCAGACCGAATCCGCGCCCGCCACCGAGCCGCTCACCGCGCAACCGGCGGAACGGCTGGAAGATCGTCTCGATCTCGTACCCCGGCACCACCGGGCCGGTGTTGCTCACCACCAGGGTCGGCCGCCCCTCCACCAACCCGGTCCGCACCGACACCCACCCACCGGTCGGCAGGTTGTGCCGCAACGCGTTCTCCACCAGGTTCGAGGTGAGCCGCTCCAGCAGCACCGGGTCGCCGACGGTCGGGGCCGGGTCGAGTTCCCGTACCGCCTCCCGCGCCAGCGCGCCGGTCGGATCCGGGCCCGACTCCCGGGCCGCGTGCTGGTTGATCACGTACGCGGCCACCTCGGCCAGGTCGATCGGCGTACGGTCGGTCAGCTCGTTCTCCGAGTCGGCAAGCGTGAGCAGCCCCTCGATCAGCCGCTCGTGCCGCTCGTTCACCGCCAGCAACGACTCACCGAGCTGCCGTACGTCAGCCGACGCCCCCGGCCGGGTCACCGCCAGCTCGACCAGCGCCCGGTTCAGCGCCAACGGCGTACGCAACTCGTGCGAGGCGTTCGCGACGAACCGGCGCTGACCGTCGAACGACCGGTCCAACCGCTCCAGCATCAGGTCGAAGGTGTCCGCGAGTTCGCGTACCTCGTCCCGGGGGCCGTGCAGCGCGATCCGCTCGTGCAGCCCCCGGCCGGCGCTGTTCGCCCCGGCGATCCGGCGCGCGGTGCCGGTGATCTGGTGCAGCGGCTGCAACGCCCGGCCGGCGACCAGCCAGCCGAAGGCGATCGCCACCGCCGAGACCACGGCCAGCGCGATACCGCCCTGGGTGAGCAGCGAGTCCAGCGCGCTCTGCTTCACGTCCTCCTGGAGCTTCTGCACGATCATCCGCAGCGTCTCGGTGTTCTGCCCACCGAGCCCGTTCTTGGGCAGCCCGGTCACCGTGTCCGCCTTGTTCAGCGCCACCCCGAGCGGCTGCGGCATCCGCTGCTCGACCAGGACGTACGTCACCGCCAGCAGGACCACGCCGGCGAGCAGGAACAACCCGCCGTAGATCAGGGTGAGCCGGGCCCGGATGGTGGTCCGCTCCATGAACCAGCGCCTCATGAGATCTGATACCCCACGCCCGGCACCGTCTCGACCACCTGCGGGTCGCCGAGCTTGCGGCGCAGCTTCATCACCGTCACCCGGACCACGTTCGTGAACGGGTCGATGTGCTCGTCCCAGGCCCGCTCCAGCAGATCCTCGGCGGAAACCACCGCACCGTCGGCCCGCAGCAGCTCGACCAGCACCGCGAACTCCTTCCGGGAGAGGGCGACATACCGGCCGTCGCGGTACACCTCGTGCCGTCCCGGGTCCAGCACGATGCCCGCCCGGGACAACCTCGGCGGTACGGCCGGACGGGCCCGCCGGGTCAGCGCATGCACCCGGGCGGAGAGCTCCACCAGGGCGAACGGCTTTGTCAGGTAGTCGTCGGCGCCGAGCGACAGCCCGGCCACCCGCTCCCGTACCGCGGCGGCGGCGGTCAGCATCAGCACCCGGCTCGCCCCTCCCCCGGCGACGATCGACCGGCAGACGTCGTCGCCGTGCACCCCCGGCAGGTCCCGGTCCAGTACGACCACGTCGTACTCGTTGACGCCGAGACGCTCCAGCGCCGCCTCCCCGTCGTACACCACGTCGACGGCGAACGCCTCCCGCCGTAACCACTCGGCGATCGCGTCCGCCATCAGGTTCTCGTCCTCGACCACCAGCACCCGCATCGGTCCATGGTGACGCGGTCCCGGATAACGCCACCGTTAACGCCGACGCTTACGCCCTGGATACCGCCGCTGGGGTCGACTTGTCGTCAATGGTCGGCGACCTGCGCCGACCCGGAGGTGAGGGGGATCACCATGCGCAGACGACCGGCCACGGGTCTGCTCGTCCTGCCCGCGTTACTCGCCCTGGCGCTGACCGCCTGCGGCAGCCCCGCCGAGGGTGACCAGGTGGCGACCGCCGGCGGCGGGACGGCCGGGGCGAGCCCGACCGTCTCGGCGAGCGCGGTCGCCCTCGACAACGCCGAGCGGCAGCTCAAGTTCGCCCAGTGCATGCGGGAGAACGGGGTCGACATGCCGGACCCGGACCCCGCCGACAAGGGTCGGGTGCGGGTCGGCGGCGGCGGCGAGCCGGGCAAGGCGCAGGCGGCGCTGGAGAAGTGCCGCGAGTTCCTGCCCAACGGCGGCGAGGGGCGCAAGCTCGACCCGGAACAGGCGGAGCGGATGCGCGAGATGGCGAAGTGCATGCGGGAGAACGGGGTGCCGAACTTCCCCGACCCCGGCCCGGACGGCACCCTCAAGCTCGACAAGGGCGTGCTCGGCGGCAAGGACCTCAACGACCCGACGTTCCGGGCGGCGCAGGAGAAGTGCGAGCAGTACCTGCCGAAGCTCGGCGGAGGCGCCAGGTGACGGCCGATCAGACGCTCGAACCGGCACCGCTTATGCCGGCACCGGCGGCCGTGCCACAGCCCCGCGAGTCAAAGCGGCAACGTCGTTCGCGTACCGGCACGGTGCTGGTCACGGCCGCCGTCGTGGTCACCGTCGGTGCCGGCGGCGCGGCCGCGGTCGGTTTCGGCGGGCGGGACCCGGGTACGGCCACCGCCGCGCCCCTGCCACCGGCGACCGCCCAGGTCACCCGGCAGACGCTCGTCGACGCCCAGACCGTCGACGGGAAACTCGGGTACGGCACCGCCCGTACCGTCACCGCCCGGCGCAACGGAACCCTCACCTGGCTCGCCCCGACCGGCGGCACGGTGAAACGGGGCGGGGCGCTCTACGCGGTGGACAATGCGAAGGTGGTGCTGCTGCACGGCGGGCTGCCCGCGTACCGAACCCTGGCCAGTGGGGTGGAGGGCGCCGACGTACGGCAGTTCGAGCAGAACCTGGCGGCGCTCGGCTACGACGGCTTCACCGTCGACGACGAGTACACCGCGAACACCGCCGAGGCGGTACGCGACTGGCAGGAGGACCTCGGCCGCGACGAGACAGGGACGGTCGAGCCCACGAGCATCGTCTACGCCGACGGGGACGTACGGGTCGAGGGACACGAGGCGGCGACGGGTGACCTGACCCAGCCGGGCAAGTCGCTGATGACGTACAGCGGGACGAACCGCCTGGTCACCGTCGAACTCGAGGTGGACGACCAGCGGTTGGCGAAGAAGGACGCCACGGTGGGGCTCACCCTGCCCGACGGGAAACAGCTCACCGGGACCATCGCCGGTACCGAGACGGTGATCGAGACATCGGGCGGCGGCGCTGGCGGGCAGACCGAAGCCGAAACGAAGATCGAGGTGACGGTGTCGGTCGCCGACCCCGCCGCGCTGGTCGGATTCGACCAGGCCACGGTCCGGGTGGCGTTCACCGCCGCGGAACGCCCCGACGTGCTGACCGTGCCGGTGGCGGCACTGCTGGCACTGGCCGAGGGCGGGTACGGGGTGCAGATCGTCGACGCCGACCGTACCCGGATCGTCGCGGTCCGGACCGGCCTGTTCGCCAGCGGACGGGTGGAGGTCTCCGGCGACGGCCTGGCCGAGGGTCTGACTGTCGGGGTGCCGGCATGAGCGCGCCCGTCGTCCTCGCGGACGGCACCCCGGCACCCGGCAGCCCCGCACCTGGCGGCCCGGTGGTCGAACTCGACCACGTCACCAAGCGCTATCCCGGCGGCGTCGAAGCCGTCGGTGGTGTCTCGCTCCGGATCGAGCGCGGCGAACTGGTGGCGATCGTCGGCCCGTCCGGCTCGGGAAAGTCCACCATGCTGCACCTGATCGGCACCCTGGACCGCCCCACCACCGGCAGCGTACGCATCGACGGGTACGACGCCGCCCGGCTCCGCGACCGGGAACTCTCCGCGCTGCGTTCCTCCCGGATCGGCTTCGTCTTCCAACAGTTCCACCTCGCACCGGGCGTGCCGGTGGTGGAGAACGTCGCCGACGGCCTGCTCTACGCGGGCGTACCCCTGGGTGAGCGGCGCCGGCGGGCCGCCGCCGCGCTGGGTCGGGTCGGCCTCGCCCACCGCCTCGACCACCGGCCGCACGAACTCTCCGGCGGTGAGCGGCAGCGGGTCGCGATCGCCCGTGCGGTGGTCGGCAACCCGCCGTTGCTGCTCGCCGACGAACCCACCGGCAACCTCGACTCGACCTCCGGAGCCGGCATCCTCGACCTGCTGCACGAACTGAACCGTTCCGGTACGACCATCGTCGTGATCACCCACGACCGGGAGATCGCCGCCAGCCTGCCCCGCCAGGTACGGATGCGCGACGGCCGGCTCGTCGCCGACTCGCGCGCAGGCGGAAACAGGTGACCGGGGCCCGGCTGGTGCCGGCCCGACTACGGCCACGGGACGTGATCCGCGTCGGTGGCGTCGGTCTGCGTACCCGCCCGCTGCGGGCCTTCCTTTCCGCGCTCGGCATCGCCATCGGCATCGCCGCGATGACCGCGGTGGTCGGCATCTCGTCGTCGTCGCGGGCGGAACTCGACCGCACCCTCGACGCGCTCGGCACCAACCTGCTCACCGTCTCACCCGGGCAGTCGATCTTCGGCGAGGCGGCCCAGCTCCCGGCGGAGTCGGTCGAGATGATCGCCCGAATCGGGCCGGTACGCGAGGTCGCCGCGACCGCGCAACTCGCCGACGCCAAGGTGTACCGCAGCGACCGGATCCCGGCCGCCGAAACCGGTGGCATCGGCGCCCGTGCGGCGAACCTGGAACTGCTCGACACGGTCGGCGCCGAACTCGCCAGCGGCGTCTGGCTCAACTCCGCCACCGCCCGGTACCCGGCGGTAGTGCTCGGCGCGACGGCCGCCCGGCGGCTCGGCGTCGGTGCCGCCGGTACCGAGACCCAGATCCACCTCGGTGGGCGCTGGTTCACCGTGATCGGTGTCCTGGCACCGGTGCCGCTGGCACCGGAACTGGACCTCTCCGCACTGGTCGGCTGGGAGGCCGCCGCCACATACCTCGGCTTCGACGGGCACCCGACCACGGTCTACAGCCGCTCCGTCGAATCCTCCGTCGAGGCGGTACGCGCCGTCCTCGGCGCCACCGCGAACCCGGCGGCGCCGAACGAGGTGGAGGTGTCCCGACCGTCCGACGCGCTCGCCGCCGCCCAGGCCACCGACCAGGCGTTCACCGGGCTGCTGCTCGGCCTCGGCGCGGTGGCGCTGCTGGTCGGCGGGGTCGGGGTGGCGAACACGATGGTGATCTCGGTACTCGAACGGCGCCCGGAGATCGGTCTGCGCCGCTCGCTCGGGGCGACCCGGGGGCAGATCCGTACCCAGTTCCTCACCGAGTCGCTGCTGCTCTCCGCACTCGGCGGGGCCGGCGGGGTGCTGCTCGGCATCGGGGTGACTTCCGGGTACGCCCTGCTCCAGTCATGGCCGACCGTCGTACCCGCCTGGGCGATGGTCGGCGGAGTCGGGGCGACCCTCCTGATCGGCGGCCTGGCCGGCCTCTACCCCGCCATCCGGGCCGCCCGCCTCTCCCCGACCGAAGCTCTCGCCACCCCCTAACCCAGATCGCCTCCCCTCCCCCTCCCCCCCCAGGGCCCTCAGGGCCCACCACCCCTTTCGTCGATCTAGGGCGTCTTGGTGCTTGTTGATCTTCATTCGCACTGATTCGCCCTAGATCGACGGGAGGCTTCTCGGGCGGCGACGATCGAGTCGATGATTCCCTGCGGGTTTTGGTAGAGGTCTGAGGAGGTGAAGTACCGGATCGACCAGCCGCGTTCGGAGAGCCAGTTGTGCCGGACCCGGTCGGCACGGAGACGCCGTGGGTCAAGATGGCTGGAGCCGTCGTACTCTGCCGCGACCAGATACTCCGGGTCGGCCAGGTCCAGTCGATGGCGTACGCGTCCCGATTCGTCGGCTACGTTCAGTTGCGGCACGAGACCACGAAGTCCCCCGTCGTACAGGACCAGGCGCAGTTGGCTCTCCTGCCGACACTCTGCGCGGTGATCCGCTAACGGGACCAGTTCGCGGGCCTGTCGTACACCTCGAAGACCACGATGGCGTACCGCCTCCCGCCACAGGCTCTCGGGGCGGCAGACGCCGGAGAAGAGCGCGGCATCCAGCAGGGGAAGGGCGTCCAGCCGTGGGATGAGGCGGGCCAGGTCGATCGCGCAGCGCTCGGGCGGTGCGCAAGGCAGGCCGAAGAGTGTCACCGGTGGACCGATCGGCAGGGTCACCTGGTGCACGGCGATCCCGGCACGTTGTGGGAACGGGGTGCCGGCCGGCACCAGCAGGTGGATGGCGTTGGTCCGTACGACGCCGAACCCGTACAGCTGTGCTGCCGTATGAAGGCCGAGTACCGCGAGTGGTGGTGCTGCGCGCAGGGCGGCTCGGGCCAGGTCGAGCAGGTCGGGTTGGGTCGGGCCACCCAGGTAGACCCCGTGATACGGGCGGAGTAGCCGTCGGCGGCTCGTCCGCCAACGGATGGCCTGGTCAGTGAGACCCTGCCGACGCAGCTCGCGGTATGTGACCGGGTGCGACCCAGGTGCTCGGAGTTGCCACGGAAAACGGAGAGCTTCCGTATAGAGATCCATGACCGGCGAGCGTGCCGCCAACCACCCTGGCTCAGTGCCCCTCGAAACCCCACCTGTGGATAACAAACCCCCCTGTGCATAACCCCGCACCCACCCAGAACCTGTGCTACGTGCGCGCCCTCACCCCACCCCTCCGCGATCTAGGGCATATCGCTGCGCGCAGAGATCAAAAAGCGCGGAGTCGCCCTAGATCGCGGAAGGGTGGGGGTGGGGAGGCGGCTGAGGAGTGGGTCAGGCGATGGCGGTGTCGAGGGCGATTTCGACCATCTGGCCGAAAGTCTGCTCGCGCTCCTGTGAGGTGGTCCTCTCGCCGGTCTTGATGTGGTCGCTGACGGTCAGCACGGTCAGCGCACGGGCCTTGAACCGAGCCGCGATCGTGTAGAGCGCCGCAGACTCCATCTCCACCGCCAGGACGCCGTACTGGGCGAGGGTGTCGTAGAGGTCCGGGCGGTCGGTGTAGAAGGCGTCCGCCGCCAGCACCGGTCCGACCCGCATGGTGATGCCGCGCCGCTCGGCCACCTCGACCGCCGTACGGAGCAGCCCGAAGTCGGCCACCGGGGCGTAGTCGATCAGCCCGTCGAAGCGCGCCCGGTTCATGTTCGAGTCGGTCGAGGACGCGTTCGCGGCGAGTACGTCACGCAGTTGCAGGTCCTCGCTGAGTGCCCCGCAGGAGCCGACCCGGATCAGCGTCCGTACGCCGTACTCGTTGATCAGTTCGTGCGCGTAGATCGAGGCCGACGGCATGCCCATGCCGGAACCCTGCACCGACACCGGCACCCCGGACCAGGTGCCGGTGAACCCGTACATGCCCCGAACCGAGGAGTAGCACTTGGCATCCTCGAGGTAGGTCTCCGCGATCCACTTGGCCCGCAGCGGGTCGCCCGGCATCAGGACCCGCTCGGCGATCTCGCCCGGCTTCGCGCCGATGTGCGTACTCATGGCTGATGATCCTGCCAGGTTCGGCTGGGCCATACCGCCGCGACGGGCACCCCGGGCATCCGGTACCCTTCTCGGCGGTGGCGTGTCCGAGTGGCCTAAGGAGCACGCCTCGAAAGCGTGTGAGGGGGTAACCCCTCCGCGGGTTCAAATCCCGCCGCCACCGCCAGCAAGCAGGCAGAACGCCCGGCAAGTCCGCGAGGACGAACCGGGCGTTCCGCCGTTTCAAGATCGTTTGGTCGGTGGGACCATTCCGGCCATGGCCAACCGCTTCACCGCGTACGCGGCGACCACCGGGCCCGGCGACCTCTACCTCTCCAACGGCGGCACGGACGTCTTCTTCGACGTGCTCACCCTGGCGGGTTGCCACATCGCCGAAACGCCCTGGCAGCAGAATCTCGTCCTGCTGTTCGCCGACGGTCACCGCTACGGCCGGGGGTTCTCCGGCTTCGACCTCAGCGAGATTCCCTGGACGGCCGACTGGCCGGCGGAGAAGTCGTTCCTCCTGCGGGTCCTCGACGTGGCATTGACGGGCCACGGTTGGCACCGGCTCCGTTACGACCCGTCCCACATCGCCGGCCAACTCGCCAGGTACCGGGAGATGGTGGCGGCGTTCCCCCCGGTGCCGGTCGAGGTTTCGCAGTGGGGCGACTGGCGGTCCGCCCCGGCGCCGGCATTGTTGACCCGTTGCCCGGAGCACGACCTGTACGAGGGTGAAGCCGGTTGTCGCCTCTGCGATCCGTCGATCCAACCGAACACCTGAGGCCAGTGCCGTCGACTCATCAGTTTTGGATAAGTTTTCGTCCGGCGCGACCAATACTGTGATGTACATGTTCAACGCCATCACGCACTCGCAGATATACGTTCTCGACCAGGACGAGGCCCTCGACTTCTACGTCGGCAAGCTTGGCCTGGAGGTCAACGCGGACGTCGACATGGGCTTCATGCGCTGGCTGACCGTCAGCATCCCCGGCCACCCCGAGCGCCAGATCCTGCTGGAGAAGCCGGGCGGTCCGATGATGTCCGAGGAGACGGCGCAGCAGGTCCGCGAGCTGGTGACCAAGGGGGCCATGGGTGGCGGGCTCTTCCTCAGCACCGACGACTGCCGCAAGACGTACGAGACGCTGCTGGGTCTGGGGGTCGAGTTCACCGACGAACCGACCGAGCGCCCGTACGGAATCGACTGCGGTCTCCGTGACCCCTTCGGCAACAGCATCCGTTTCGCCCAGTTGAAGTCGTAGGCTCCCGCGCTGTGAAACGCCCGGTAGGTCCGCCAGGATGAACCGGGCGTTTCGTCCGTTCGGCTTGCCGTTCGGATCCGGCGACGAGTCGGGAAGATAATGCTCCTCCGACCGACTTCAAGATCCGGTACGTTGCCCGTCATGCGCCGCGCCGTACTCCTCGCCGTGGCTCTGCCGGCACTGCTCGTCACGGGCTGTGCGGCAAAGCCGCCCACCACGTCCCCGTCGGCCAACGCCGACGCCCCGACTTCCCCGCCCACTCCCACGGTGCCCGCTGTCGACTACAGCCCGTGGCAGGCCGGGCGTTCGCTGCCCGTCGCGGACCCGATCTACCCCGCTCGCGGTACCGACGCGTTGGACGTGCTGCACTACGGCCTGGCGCTCGACTGGTCCCCGTCGACCAGTGTGCTGGCCGGCACCGCGACCCTGCGGATCCGGCCCACCAAGGACGCCGCCTCGTTCAGCCTCGACTTCATGCCCTACCAGGTCGACACGGTCACGGTCGACGGCGCGACCGCCACCGGAACGGTCACCAAGGAGAAGCTCACCGTCTCGACCGCGGTCACCGCGGACAAGCCGATCACCCTGGTCGTCGGCTACCACGGCAAGCCGGTGACCACGCCCATGCCGTCGAAGCGCGCCGACACCGAGCCGCTCGGGCTCACCCTCACCAAGGACGGCAGCCTCTGGACGATGCAGGAGCCGTTCGGGGCGCTCACCTGGTACCCCTCGAACGACCAGCCGTCGGACAAGGCGCTGTACGACATCGCGGTGACCGTGCCGGCGGGCTGGTCCGCGATCGCCAGCGGTACCCCGGCCGGGCAGGACGGCAACACCTTCCGTTACCAGAGCGTCGACCCGGTGGCGACGTACCTGACCACGCTCGCGATCGGGAAGTACAAGCAGGTCACCGCCACCGGCCCGCACGGCATTCCGCTCAGTTACTGGTACCGGCCGGGCACCGACGACAAGATCCTTCCCTGGCTGAAGGAGTCGCCGAAGTACCTGACCTGGTTGGAGAAGCGGTTCGGCCCGTACCCGTTCCCGACCGCCGGCGCGGTGATCGTGCCCTCCGAATCGGCGATGGAGACCCAGCAGATGGTCACCATCGGCAGCGGGATCGCCAAGATGGGCCGGGAGGCGTTCGATGCGGACCTGCTGCACGAGTACACCCACCAGTGGTTCGGCAACACGGTCACCCCGACCTCCTGGCGTGACCTGTGGCTCAACGAGGGCTGGGCCACCTACATCCAGCGCCTGTACGAGCAGGAGGTCTACAAGTTCAGCGACGCTGATCTTGAGCGGTCGCTGCGTGAGGGCGACGCCCAGTTGCGCAAGAAGCTCGGGCCGCCCGGCAGCCCCAGGGCCGCCAACTTCGCCGAGTCGAACGTCTACATCTGCCCGGCAGCCATGCTCAAGGAACTCAACGACGCCCTCGGTGACGAGAAGTTCTTCGCCCTCGCCCGCGACTGGGTCCAGGACCAGAAGAACACCCAGCAGGACCGGGCCTCGTTCATCGCGTTCGTCAACAAGCAGACCGGCAAGGACTTCACCAAGCTGATCGACACCTGGCTCGACTCGAAGTCCACCCCCAAGTAACCCGGCGGTGTGTGGGGCACGTACCCCTGGTGCGTGCCCCACGACGTCCGCTCTGGATCGGCTTCGGTCGCGTACCCGACATCGGTGGTTGCCACGGGGCGGCATGCTGGGCGCGCGTTGTCGACACCGGAGGAGAGCGGCGTACGTGCCCAAGACACTCAGTTACGCCGATGCGGTACGCCTGCTCGGTGGCGAGAAGAGCAGGGTGGTGGACCTGCTCGACACGCTCACCGGTGCCGCCATGCTCACCGCGTCGGTGCCGGTGCCCGGTGTGCTCGGTGTGCTCGGCTGGTTCGACGCCAAGGCCGAACTGGTCCGGGTCAGCCACCAGCTCGTACGCGCCACCAAGGAGCGGATCGGTGGTCTGTCCCGCTACGGCCGCACGGAACGGCTGGAGGCCGCGCACGCGGTCATCGTCGTCGTCGCGTTCTTCGAGGCCCTGGCCGATGCGAAGCCGCCCATCCCGGTCGACGAGCTGGAGCTGACCAAGGAGGAGCAGCTCACTGTCGCCGGCGTACGGCTCCGTCCCCGTCAGCTCACCCAGCTCTTCTTCGCCTCGACCGCCCCGGTGCCCGGCCCCGGGCAGCCGTACGCCCACTTCGAGCAGCAGCTGAACGACTACTACCAGCGGCTCGCGTTCGGCCTGCTCGATTTTGTCGGCGGGCTCGCCGCCTGGGAACGGCTGAGCGCGGGTGACCAGGACGCTTTCGCCAACCTCCTGCACACATTGCCGGCCGCCGCCGTCGACCGGCACCGGGAGCTCTACGGTCAACTGGCCGTCGACTTTCCCGAGGTGGCGTTCTGGGCCGCGATGCGGGAGCACGAGGGAACCCGGGCCGAGGTGGGCGAGATCGGCATCGCGCTCGCCGGTCTGGAGCGGTTGCTGCGGGACGTCTCCGTCGGCCGGCCGCCCGACGAGCGGCGCGCCGCTCTGGCCCGCGCGTACGCGGCGGCCCTGAACCGCCCGGTTGTGGAGTCCGGCGACGTACCCGAAGGGCTGCGGGTGCCGACCCTCGGCGACGCGTACGTCCCGCCGTTGTGCCGGACCGCCGAGTTGGGCGCCGGGGCGCGGCCCAGCGACGAGGCATGGTGGGACCGCCAGCCGATCCGCGACGACCTGCCGGAGTTCCTCGCCGGTTATCTCACCTCGTCCGGGGCGACCCGGGCGCCGCTGTTGGTGCTCGGCCAGCCCGGCTCGGGAAAGTCCGTGCTGACCCGGGTCCTCGCCGGCCGGCTGCCGGCCGCCGACTTCCTGCCGGTCCGGGTGATCCTGCGTGAGGTGCCCGCTGCCGCCGATCTCCAGGATCAGATCGAGCACGCGATCCGGTCCAGCACCGGGGAGCGGCTCGACTGGCCGGCGCTGGCCCGTTCGGCCGGCGATGCGCTGCCGGTGGTGCTGCTCGACGGCTTCGATGAGTTGTTGCAGGCCACCGGGGTCAGCCAGACCGATTACCTGATCAAGGTGGCGGCGTTCCAGCGTCGGGAGGCGGACCAGGGGCGACCGGTGGTGGTCGTGGTGACCAGCCGGACCAGCGTCGCCGACCGGGCCCAGCCACCGGAGGGGACCGTGGCGTTGCGGCTGGAGCCGTTCGACGCCGACCGGGTCACCTCCTGGTTGGAGGTCTGGAACGAGACCAACGCGGCCCAGTTCGCGGCGCGTGGCGTGGCGCCACTGGCGCCGGAGACCGTGCTCGCCCACCGGGAGCTGGCCGCCCAACCGTTGCTGCTGCTGATGCTGGCGCTCTACGACGCCGACGGCAACGCCTTGCAGACGGCGGGTGAGCTGCGCCGCGACGAGCTCTACGAACGGCTGCTGCGTAACTTCGCCCGACGTGAGGTGACCAAGCTCGGCGCCGGGTTGCCCACCCGGGAGCTGGAACGAGCGGTCGAGGGCGAACTGCGGCGGCTCTCCGTGGTGGCCTTCGCGATGTTCAACCGGCGGGTGCAGTGGGTCGCCGAGGCTGACCTCGAAGCTGACCTGGCCGCGTTGCCGGTGGTCGCCGGGGTACGGGGGCCGACCGTCACCGACGCGGGGCTGCGGGCACCGCTGCGCCCAGCCGAGATTGTGCTCGGTCGGTTCTTCTTCGTGCACCGCTCGCAGGCGTCGCACGGCGACGACACCCGGTTGGAGACGTACGAGTTCCTGCACGCGACCTTCGGGGAGTATCTGGTCGCCCGACTGGTCTGGTTGGTGCTGCGGGACATCGCCGCCCGGGAAGCCGCGGCCACCATGTCGTTGCATGGTGACGAGGTCGACGACGATCTGCTGCACGCGTTGCTCTCGTTCGCCGTACTGAGCAGCCGGGCACCGATCGTCGGTTTCCTGGACGCGCTCGGCCGGGAGGTGCCGGAGGGGGAGCGGGCGGCGCTCGCCGACCTGTTGATCCGACTGTTCCGGGTGGTGCACCAGGCCCTGCCGGGGCGGCGATTCGAGGCGTACCGGCCGAAACCGTTGCCGGTGCCCGCCCGGCACGCGGCCTACAGCGCCAACCTGCTCCTACTCGTCGTCTGCGTCGCCGGCACGGTCCGGGGCAGCCAGTTGTACGTCGACGAGAGCGTGGACGTGATCGACCAGTGGCACGCCCAGGCGCTGCTCTGGCGGTCGCAGTTGACCGGCGACGAGTGGACCAGCATGGTCGACCTGCTCTGGCTGGACCGACGCTGGAACGGCACGCGTCGGGATGTTGTGCTCACCCGTGACCAGGCCGGTGTTGTCGTCCCGCCGGTCGACCTCGCCTGGACGTACGGCAGCCCGCCCCAGGAGCGGCTGGCGCGCGAACTCTCCGAAGAGGCCCTGACGGCGTTCAATTTCCCTGAGCAGTATCCGGAGCGGCTGCGGCGGAAGGCGCACTTCGAATGCGGCATCAACGGTGACGTGGCGCAGCACGCGCTGGAGCCGGTGGCCAGGGAGATCGGTTCGTCGGTCAATTCCGGGCTGGGTCGCGTCGACGGCTGGCAGTCGGGCGCGAACGCGCTGATCGACGCATGGCTCCTACCCACCAGCCGGGCGACGGTGGCCGAGCGGGAGCGGGCCTACCTACGGTGCGCTGTGGTGGTGCGGCCCTGGTTCGTTGCCGACGCTTGGGAGATCCACCGGTCGTTACTGCTGGAACGGCTGGCCACCGACACGGGAATCTCCAGTAGCACGGTTGCCGAGATTTTTGACAAGTTCTTCCTCGGTCGGCGTCGGGCACCGGGCGCGAATGATCAGCTTCAGGAGCGGATGTCCCTCTCCATCCTCCGCTGTGGCCTGGCGTTCCTGGGCGGCGACTCGGCTGCCGACACCCGTATCAGCGGGTACCTGGTGGAGGTGCTGCCGTCGGTGAAGGCGTGGGGCGTGGTCCAGGCCGACGTGGTCGCCCGGCTGCACGAGCTGGACCTGCACCACTTCCCGCTCACCCACGACGAATACGACCTGCTCTGCGCGCGGCTCCGCCGTCGTCGTCCCGACCTGGTGTCCCGGCTACGGCCACTGATCCATCGGAAGGGCGGGTCGGTCGCGCAGGAGGAGGTCACCATCGAACCTGACGACGCCTGAGGCGTGCCGGCAGTGCCGGCGCGATATTGCGTTGAGGGTGGTGGCTCGCGGGCGCAGACTCGCCGGATGGGAAAGTTCGAGCGTCTGGTCGCCGAGGGTCTCTCCGTACCGGTGGCGGGTTGGGATTTTTCCTGGTTCTCGGGGCGGGCCACCGAGCAGCGGCCGTCCTGGGGGTACGCCCGGTTGATGGGTGAGCGGATGGCCGCCGCCACCCGTGCGCTCGACCTGCAGACCGGTGGCGGTGAGGTGCTGGCCAGGATGCCGAAGCCACCACCGGTGCTGGTGGCGACCGAGGGCTGGCCGCCGAACGCGGTGCTCGCCCGGCAGCGGCTCGCTCCGCTGCGCGGCACCGTGGTCGAGGTGGGGGAGGACGCCGATCTGCCGTTCGCCGACGACTCCTTCGACCTGGTGGTGAGCCGTCACCCGGTGACGACGCGGTGGGACGAGGTGGCACGGGTGTTGGCGCCCGGCGGGACCTATTTCTCGCAGCAGGTCGGCGCCGGTTCGGTGCGGGAACTCATCGATTTCATGATGGGCGCCCAGCCGGTGAGCCCGGCCCGCCATCCCGATCGTGCCGTTGCCGCCGCCACCACCGCCGGGCTGGACGTGCTGGACCTGCGGTCCGAGGCGCTGCGGATGGAGTTCTTCGACATCGCCGCGGTGATCGTGTTCCTGCGCAAGGTGCTCTGGACGGTGCCCGACTTCACCGTCGAGGCGTACGCCGACCGCCTGCGCGCGCTGCACCTGGCGATCGAGTCGGGTGGGCCGTTCGTGGCGCACTCCCGACGTTTCCTGATCGAGGCCCGTAAGCCCGCCCGGGAGGGGTAGGGCTCAGCACAGGCCGAAGCCCTCGTCGAAGAGCTTGTGCGCGTAGTCGGCGTAGCCGGCGATGGTCTTGCGGACCACTCGCCCGTCATGCAGGAACAGGAAGGCCCGGTCGCCCTCCTGGGCCATCAGCCCGTCGAACCGGTATGTCCCCTGTGGAGCGGTCAGTTCGGTCGCGGTCGGGTAGCGGGCGTGCACGGTGTTGACGGGGGTGCCGACGGTGACGCCCTCGGGGGTGTGCATCGGTGGGCTCACCCACATCAGCACGAGTCGGTCGTGATCGAAGACCGGTCCGACCGTGGCGAGCCCGTTCAGGTTGGGGCCGCACGACGCGGGTTCCGGCTCCAGCACGCCGCGTCGGGTCAGTTCGGTCTCGGTGTCGCCGAACTCGATGTTGCGTACCCCGGACAGGTGGACCACGTCGGGCCCGAAGCTCCCCGTGTTCCCGCTGGTCGGCGGGGCCGGGGTGCTTCCGCTGGCGGAGGCGACGAGCGCGACCACCAGCCATCCGATGAGTACCGTTTTGCGGGCTTTCATATCTTACCTCCGGGAGCACAACGGAGTGGGCGCCAGAAGGTTGCTGTGACCGGGTGCCGGAAGCCCAACTGAGCGGAGTGCCAGGTTGGTGCCAGGCTGAGCCAACCTGAGCCAAGTTGGGTTGTGTGTGGCACCACTGTGTGCCATAGTGGTGCCATGGACCTGAACCCGTATGTGGCCTCTCTCGGCCGTGAGCTGCTGACAGCCGCGGAGACCGGGGATGACAACGGCACCGCGTTGATCGAGCGATTGACCGTGTCGATGGAGTCGGCGATCCGGCTCGCCCTGCTCGAAGCACTGTCCGCCGCCGCCGACGAGATCACCAGGGAACTGGCTCCCGGTTCGGTGCAGGTCCGCCTGCGTGGCCGCGACCCGGAATTCGTCGTGACCGCTCAGCAGGTGGATCAGCAGCAGGAAGACACCACCGACCGGGGTGCGGTGCCGGTCGACGATGCCGCGATGGGCTTCGAGGAAGGTGCCACGGCGCGCATCAACGTGCGCCTGCCGGAACAGCTGAAGGCCGCGGTCGAGGAAGCGGCCGGCAAGGAGGGCCGGTCGGTCAACGCGTGGTTGGTGCGGGCCGCCTCGAACGCGCTGCGAGTCTCGGAGCGTGACCACGGCTCCGACCGGCGTGGCAAGCCCAGCGCGCAGCGCTACACCGGCTGGGTGCGCTAGCCGGACCCGGCGTTAGCCGGACCCGAGCCCACTTTCCTTCCACGTCCCCTACCAGCGGGGATGTTCTTCCGACTCATCTTGAGGGGACAGCCATGCCTGTTTTCGCCACCCCGGAACCGATCTCCGTCACTATCGACCTCTCCGTCGGCGACGTGCGGCTCATCGCGAGCGACCGCACCGACACCCTCGTCGAGGTACGGCCGAGCGACGAGTCCGACGAGTCCGACGTGAAGGCCGCACAGCAGACCCGCGTCGAGTACGCCAACGGCGCGTTGACCGTGCGCGGGCCGAAGGCCCGTGCGTTCGACTTCTCCAAGAAGACCCGGTCGGTCGCTGTGCTCGTCGAACTCCCCACTGGCTCGGCGGTGCACGGTGACATGTCGGTCGGGGACTTCCACAGCACCGGCGCGCTGGGGGAGTGCCGGCTCAAGACGTCCGTCGGGCACTTCCGACTCGACCGGACCGGCCAGCTTCGCCTGGACACCTCCGGTGGCCACATCACGGTCGACACGATCGCCGGCAACGCCGAAGTCGCCACCGGCAGCGGACGTGTCGACATCGGCCGGATCAGCGGAGCCGCGGTCATCAAGAACTCCAACGGCAACACCAACATCGGCACCGTCACCGGCGACCTGCGTACGCGAGCGGCCAACGGCGACATCTCCGTCGACCGGGCCGACGCCGCGGTGGATGCCAAGACCTCCAACGGAACGATTCGTATCGGCGAGGTCGCGCGGGAGTCGGTCACGCTGCACACCGCCGCCGGCGACCTGGAGATCGGTATCGCCGCGGGCACCGCCGCTTGGCTCGACCTGAAGACCGGGCACGGGCGAGTGCACAACGCGCTGGAGGACATCGGCCAAGGACCGGAGAAGTCCGAGGCGACCGTCGAAGTCCGTGCGCACACCTCTTTCGGCGACATCACCGTCCGCCGTTCCTGACCAGACCTCTCGAGAGGGGCCTTCCATGACCACGCCATCCCAGTCCGCGATCACGGCGACCGGACTACGCAGGTCGTTCGGCGACCACGTCGTGCTCGACGGAATCGACCTGGACGTCCCGCGGGGCACTGTCTTCTCGCTGCTCGGCGCGAACGGAGCGGGCAAGACCACCACGGTCAAAATTTTGTCCACGCTGATCCGCGCAGACGGGGGCAGTGCCCGGATCGCGGGTCACGACCTGGCCGCCGAGCCTGACGCGGTCCGCGCCGCGATCGGCGTCACCGGCCAGTTCTCCGCGGTCGACAACCTGCTGACCGGCCAGGAGAACCTGGCACTGATGGCCGATCTGCACCACCTGGGCCGGGTGGCGGGCCGGCGCAGGATCGCCGAGCTGCTCGACCACTTCGACCTGGTCGAAGCGGCCAAGAAACCGGCAACGACCTATTCCGGCGGCATGCGCAGGCGGCTCGACCTCGCGATGACCCTGGTCGGCACACCCCAGGTGATCTTCCTCGACGAGCCGACCACCGGGCTGGACCCGCGCAGTCGCCGTGGCATGTGGCAGATCGTGCGGGAGCTGGTCGCGGGTGGCGTGACCATCTTCCTCACCACCCAGTACCTGGAGGAGGCCGACGAGCTCGCCGACCGGATCGCGGTACTGGACCACGGCAGGATCGTCGCCGAAGGTACCGCGGACGAGCTCAAGCGCCGCATTCCCGGCGGCCACATCCTGCTGCGGTTCGCCGGCCTCGGCGACATCGAGTCCGCCGCGCGCGTCGTGCGCCAGGCGTCCCGCGACAGCGACGCGCTCGCCCTGCGGGTGCCGCACGACGGCAGCCTCCGTGCGCTGAAGGTCCTGCTCGACCGGCTCGACGAGAACGGGGTCGAGGTCGATTCGCTGAGCGTGCACACCCCCGACCTCGACGACGTCTTCCTCGCCCTCACCGGCAACCCCAAGAACGAGAAGGTGGCAACGCGATGAGCACTGTGTCGTACGCACTGACCGATTCGGCGACGATGGTGCGCCGCAACCTCAAGCGACTGGCGCGCTATCCGTCCATGACGGTGATGCTCGTCGGTATGCCGATCGTCTTCCTGCTGCTGTTCGTCTACGTCTTCGGCGGCACGCTCGGCGCCGGGATCGGCGGCCCGTCCGGTGGACGGGCGGAGTACGTCAACTACGTCACCCCCGCGATCATCCTGATGACGATCACCGCCGCGGTTCAGGGCACCAGCATCTCGGTCGCCATGGACATGACCGAGGGCATCGTCGACCGGTTCCGCACCATGGCCATCGCCCGCATATCCGTCCTCACCGGACACGTCGTCGGCAGCCTCGTCCAGACGATGCTCAGCATCGCGGCGGTCATCGGCGTCGCGCTGCTCATCGGCTTCCGGCCGTCGGCAGGTCCGGGCGACTGGCTCGCCCTCACCGGCGTTCTGGTGATGATGGCCTTCGCCTTCATCTGGCTGTCGGTCGCGCTCGGTCTGGCCAGCAAGACCGTCGAGTCGTCGAGCAACGTCGGCATGCCGCTGATCCTGCTCCCGTTCCTCGGCAGCGGGTTCGTCCCGACCGACTCGATGCCCACCGCGCTGCGCTGGTTCGCCGAGTACCAGCCGTTCACCCCGCTCATCGAAACCATCCGTGGTCTCCTGATGGGGACTCCGATCGGGAACAGCGCCGCCATCGCGGTCGGCTGGTGCGTCGTCATCACCCTCGGCGGTTACCTCTGGTCGAAGAAGCTGTTCAACCGCGAGTCGACCCGATAGATCGGTAACCGGCTCCGTACACATGTTCTATCCACAACCTGTGGATAGAACATGTGTACGACCATGTCTGGTTACGCTCAGTGAGGCCCCTGGCGGTGCGGCGGGGTGGTCAGAGGGACGGGTCCCAGCCGCGTACGTGCATGACCAACAGGTGTTCGACGTCCCGTGGCCGGTTCAGGTGGCGCTTCGTTCTCGCCACCACGTCGAGCGTGACGAATCGGATGCCGTCGATCACGTCGGCGGAGTCGATGAGCGCGTCCCGCTTCTCGCAGAACCACCCGTCCAGCACCTCGATCGATCCGTCGAAGAGGCTGATCAGTTGGACGTCGCACTGTGGGGCCGGGGCGGGTCGACCGTGTTCCGTCGCGATCTCCCAGGCGGCCCCGCGCGCGACCACGTCGATGTCGCCGGGGTCTGTGATCCAGCCGCGGGCGAAGAGCGGGCCGCTTCCGGCGACGGCGTAGTCCTCGCGGGGCAGGTCGAGGGAGAGCAGCAGTCGCATGAACGGGTGATCGAGGATGGTGGCCACTGGTCCCTACAGAGGTGACAGTCCGAGTGCCACCCGTACGGTCAGTCCGGTGGCGACGGAGACGAGCAGGCTAGTGAGTGTACCGACGGTGACGTACTGGCCGAACCCTGTGCCATCGTGGCGATGCACCTCTGGCAGGCGCGCGAGTGACTTCGCCGCGATCGCCAGAGCCGCCGCTTCGGGCTGACCCGCCGTGATGAAGATGAAGACCAGTGCCCGTTCCACCCAGCCCAGGTAGACCCCCAACGGGATGATCTTGGATACGTCCTCGCCGTGTTCGGTCAGCGCTCCGAGGTACGGCCGCAGGACGAGCACCACGAGTTCATTGCCGGTGAACACGGCGATCAGGAACCCGGAAAGGATGACTGCCCATTCGTCCCGCAGGACCAGGTCCTGGATGACGTCGGTGGCGTGACCGCCGGCGAAGGTGAGCCCGGAGATCATGAGGGAACCCGCGAGCAGCAGCGCCGTACGTCCGGACTGCGCGGCCACCCCCATCTTCCTGATCAGGGTGATCGACTCCCGCTGGTCTCCCCTGCTCCCGGGACGGCGCAGCAGTCGACGGAGGTCGCGCTGGGCGAGCAGGTTCCCGCCCTGTCCGGCGATCATCGCGACACACCAGGTGAGTACGGCGGCCCAGCCGTCGAGCACCGGGAAGATCGCGTAGGCGGCGTAGCCGGCACAGAAGATCGCCGCGACCCAGTTGCGTCGTAGGAACGGCAGGCTCATCGGCAGGCACACGGCGACGATGAGTCCGAGCCAGAGTCGGGCCAGTTCCACGACCACCCCTCTCCGGTCACCAGCTGCCCTGGCTGCCAGGATCTTCGGCGGACCGGGTCGGGTTCGTGCTTGATCAGCCCACGAACGCCGGTTCACGGCGGCCATCGATCACGGTAGGGGGCGTCGGCAACCTGAGGCCGTACGCTGGCCGGCCCGCCGGGTCCCCGATCGGATCGGCTGAGAACCGGGGAACCCCGGGCTCGCGGAGCGCCCGGCGTGGTTCGCTGAGAGCGCCAGCCGTGCCGAGCCCGAGAAAGGTCCGGATCCCTTGACAACGTCCGCGCCCGTACGGGTGTCTTCCCCCATGTGACGACCGTAATGAAGCACCGACCAGCCGGGACGGCGAGCGACGCGGAGCACGATTTTCGGATTTTCGTCCAGGGGATCGCCGCATCGTTGCACCGCACGGCGTACCTGCTGTGCGGGGACTGGTACCTAGCCGACGACCTCGTCCAAGAGGCCCTGGCGAAGGCGTACAGCCATTGGCGCAAGGTCCAGCGGGTCGACAACCCGTCCGCGTACGTGCGACGCATCCTGATCAACGAGTCGCGGAACGTCTGGCGCCGGAACCGGAACATCACCGTGCAGCCCGACGCCGACATGACCGACATCGCGGTCGCGGACATGTCCGACGAGGTGGTGAACCGCGCCGAGCTGCTTCAGGCGTTGCAGTCGCTGCCCGTGCGGCAGCGGGCGACCGTCGTCCTGCGGTTTCTCGAGGGGCTCAGCGAGCGGGAGACCGCAGCGGCCCTCGGGTGCAGCGAGGGCACCGTCAAGAGCCAGACGAGCCGGGCGTTGATCAAGCTCAAGTCCGTACTGAACCGAGGAGACATCTGACCATGTCACACGACACCGAGGCACGTCTGAGCGCGACGCTGCAGGGCATTGTCGGCGACCGGCCGTACGAGCCCGACCTCGAGCAGATCGAGAGCCGTGGACGGAAACTGCGGCACCGCCGCCTGGCGTGGCGCGCGACCGCTGGCACCAGCTTCGCCGCCGCGGTCGCGGCGATCGCCGTGGTCACCACCGGCACCCCGGCCCCGGCGCCCAACCTCGCCGCCCCGAACTCGGCGGCGACCAGTAGCGTGACCGCCGAGAAGGCCCCGCTGGTGAAGCTGGTCGGCTATCTGACCACCGCTCCGCAGCCCGCGGGTGACGCGACGCTCGTGCTGCGCAACCAGGTACTCAACGACGGCCTCACAGTCGACGCCTGGGACCTGTTCGCCGACAACGGCGACCTCTACTTCGGCAAGACCCGGGGTGACCTTTCGGCACAGGTGAAGGGGAAGCACACGACGGGCGGCGATGGCGAGGCCGGGAGGAAGAAGGCGGTCGCGGCGGCAGAGTACGCGGCCAAGGGCGACCTGAACGAGGCCCGCAAGAGGATGGCGCTCGCGTACCTCCCGGAGGGCTCGAAGCCGTTCCCGATCGACGAGCCCGGCGTCAAGCCCTCGATCGACGCCAAGATCGCCGCGAAGCTCAAGGCCACCGGCCAGGACGCGTCCACCGTAGGCAACCTGACCGACATCTCGGTCTGGAACAACTCGATCCACGCGCTGAAGGCGGGCGCCGGCAGCCCGACGGTCCGCGCCGGGGTGGTGCGGCTGCTGGGGCAGATGCCCGAGCTCACGGTCGAGCAGGGCGCCATCGACGGCCAGCCGGTGCTCACCATTGCCGCCGGCGCCCTGATCACCGGCGGCGGCAATGACAGTCTGACCATCAACGCCGACACCGGCCTGCCGATCAAGCACGCCTCGGACAGCGGGGCCTGGACCGTCAACTACACGGTGACCCGGGTGACCCTGGCGGACGTGGCCAACGGCAAGTTCTGACCCCCAGCGACTGACGCCAGGGCCCGGTCCGTCCACCGGCCCTGGCGTCCTCGTGATCAGCGGGCGACAACGGGATCGCTGCTGAGTGCGCGCGTAACCGACTCGGTCCGGTCTGACAGCGCGAAGCGCGTCGGTGGGTTCATCTGGAAGCAGCCTGCCGACCGGGACGGACCCTGACCACAGGCCGACGGGAGTCCCCGGGGCGGCCGACTGAGACCACAAAACGAACGCCCGGCGGGTTCCTTACGGACCTGCCGGGCGTTTACGCTGCTCAGAAGAGCGGAGGATACGAGATTCGAACTCGTGAGGGTGTAAACCCAACACGCTTTCCAAGCGTGCGCCCTAGGCCTCTAGGCGAATCCTCCGTCGGACAGGATACAGGTCCCGGCGGGATCTTCTAAATCCGTACCGCCGGTGAAGATCGAAGACCCAGGCGGGTACACTTGGCGCACCCCCCGTGCGGCGTCAACCTGTGAACCTCCCCAGGGCCGGAAGGCAGCAAGGATAAGCGGGCTCTGGCGGGTGCACGGGGGGCCTTTGCGTCCCGGTGTCGGTACGTCGCGAGGCACGTTCCGCCCGGCCAGCGCGCCTGTCCCGAGCCCAGGCCCCCACCCACGCTCAGCGCCGCAACCAACGCCGTCAGGTGTTAACAAGGGGCCCTTGTACTACCGGAAGCGATAACAAGGGGCCCTTCCTTCGGAGTGCGGGCGGGGCGAGGTGGCCGTCGGGGCGAGGCGGGGCGAGAATGGCTCGGTCGAGAGGAGGCGGGACGAGTGGCACTCGCGCTCTACCGCAAGTACCGGCCGCGCACCTTCGCCGAGGTGATCGGGCAGGAGCATGTCACCGAACCGCTGTCGCAGGCGCTGCGTAGCGGGCGGCTGAACCATGCGTACCTCTTCTCCGGTCCACGTGGCTGCGGCAAGACCTCCAGCGCCCGGATCCTGGCGCGCTCGCTCAACTGTGAGCAGGGACCGACGCCGGAGCCCTGTGGCGTCTGTGACTCGTGTCGCGCCCTGGCCGGGGACGGCGCCGGCTCGATCGACGTGATCGAGATCGACGCGGCCAGCCACGGTGGCGTCGACGACGCGCGGGAGCTGCGGGAGCGGGCCTTCTTCGCGCCGGCCAACAGCCGTTTCAAGATCTACGTCATCGACGAGGCGCACATGGTCTCGTCGGCCGGCTTCAACGCCCTGCTCAAGCTGGTCGAGGAGCCACCGGAGTACGTCAAGTTCATCTTCGCCACGACCGAGCCGGAGAAGGTCCTCGGCACGATCAAGTCGCGTACCCACCATTACCCGTTCCGGCTGATCCCGCCGGGGGTGCTGCGGCCGTACCTGGAGCAGCTCACCGAGGCCGAGGGGGTCAAGGTCGACCCGGCGGTCTTCCCGCTGGTGGTTCGGGCCGGTGGCGGGAGCGCCCGGGACTCGCTCTCGGTGCTGGACCAGCTCATCGCCGGTGCCGGTCCGGAGGGGGTCAGCTACGCCCGCGCGGTGGCCCTGCTCGGGGTGACCGACGGCGCGCTGATCGACGAGATGTGTGACGCGCTCGCCGCCGGGGACGGGGCTGCCGCGTACAGCACCGTCGACCGGGTGGCCGAGGCCGGTCACGATCCCCGACGGTTCGCCACCGACCTGCTGGAACGGCTCCGTGACCTGATCGTCCTGCAACAGGTGCCGGACGCGGCGGCGAAGGGCCTGATCGACGGTCCGTCGGACCAGATCGAGCGGATGACCGCGCAGGCGCAGCGGATCGGCCCGGCGACCCTCTCCCGGTGCGCCGACATCGTGCACAACGGCCTGGTCGAGATGCGTGGCACCACCGCACCCCGGCTGCTGCTGGAGCTGGTCTGTGCCCGGATGCTGCTGCCCGGCGTCGACGACTCCAGCCGTGGCCTGCTGCAACGGCTGGAGCGGATGGAGCGTCGGCTGACGCTCGGCGGGGACCCGGGGCCGTTGGCCGCCGCCGGCTCCGCGCCGGTCGCCGAAGCCGCTCCGGTACGACCGGCGCCTGCCGCCCAGGCCGCGCCGGTTGGCGGGGCCGCTCCGGTTGGCGTGACCGCCGAACCGGCTCCGGTGTCGTCCGCGCCGACGGCGGCACCGTCTCGTCCGGCGGTGTCCCCGGCGGCGGTCATGCCCGATCCGGTCACCCCGGATCCGCCCGCTCCCGGCTCGGGAACCCCGGGGGTCCTGGACGCCGTTGCCGTACGGCGGCAGTGGGGCGAGGTCGTCGGCATGATCAATCGGACCAACAAGCGCCTCGCCGCCCTGGTACGGGACGCAGTGGTACGCGACGTCGACAACGGCACCCTGGTGCTGACGGTCAAGTCGCCGGTGCTCGCCCAGATGGTCGTCAGCCACGTCGAGGTGCTGTCCGAAGCCATCTACCAGGAGTTCGGCGAGCGGTGGCAGATCCGCTGCGAGGTCGCCGGTGACCAGCGGACGGGGGCCGGCTCGGCCGGACACCGCCCGACCCCGGCCGCTCCGGCTCGGGACAACGGCGCTTCGGCCCGCGACAACGCCTCTCCGGCGCGAGAGAACGGCGCTTCGGTCCGGGAGGCCGCCGTGCCGGCTCGGGAGAACGTGGCCCGTGACGCCGGGGCCCAGGACGTACCGGCCCGGTCGGCGGCGCCGGCCGACTCGCCGCCCTGGGACACCGCGTCCGCGAACACCGGGGAGAGTCAGCCGGGTCGGGGGCAGCCAGCGGTCGAGCGTACGAACGGCGGCTCCGGACGGGGTGCCGGTTCGGCGTCGGCGGGTGACGTGGAGGAGAACGGGTGGCCGGAGGCGGCGCGCCCGGGTGGGGCGGCAGCCGCTTCCGTACCGGCCGAGGCGAGTGGCGACTGGCCTGAGCCGGCCCGCCCCGGCGGCGCCAACGCGAGCGCCCGCCCGCCCGCACCGGCTGCCCGGGTGGAGAGCGCTCCGGTCGCCCCGAACGGGACGGCGGGTGCGTCCGTACCCGGTGGTCCGGTGGCTGGTGGAAAGCCGAGCGCCGGCCTCGCGGCGGCGCGTGCGGCGGCGGCCGGCCGTGGTCCCCGTCCCCAGGCCCAGGTGCGTACGGCAGACCGGGAGTGGGCCGGTGATCCGCCGTACGACCCGGACTACGACGCACCGGCCCGGTCGGGGACCGTCGGTTACGAGGGTTTCGACCCGGGGGACGAGCCGCTCGACGAGGTGGTCGACGAGCGGACCGCTCGGCAGACCAGTGAGCAGCAGGCGTTGCAGTTGCTCCAGGAGACGCTGGGTGCGGAGCGGATCGGCGAGATCGACAATACGAAGTAAGTGTTGACAACTCGGTAATTCACGATATGTGACGACCGTGATGAATGGGTCGACTGTCCATTTGCGAGGCATGGTGAACCGGTTAGCCAACCGGTCCGTGATCTCTTATGCTCAGCCGCCCCCCTCTCAGAACGGTCAGGATCAGTGCAGCGTGAACTTTCGGTGCCAGAGCGACTCGGCCTCTTCGGTGTGGCCGTCGCTGCGGCGGCGGCGATCTGGCCGCCGCTGACCGGTGCCACCGGGCTGGCCGCGCCATGCCTACTGCGCTGGCTCACCGGTGTGCCCTGTCCGGGTTGCGGTCTCACCACGGCCTCGGTCGCCCTGGTCCACGGTGACGTGATCGGTGCACTCCGGGCCAATCCGGTGATCTTCGGTCTCGCCGCGCTGGCGGTGGCCGTGGGTCCGATGCTCGGGCTCAGGGCGGTCGGTCTGCTCCGTGCGCCGGTCGCCTGGTCGTCCCGGGCACGCCGGGCAACGGGTTGGGGGGCGGCTCTGCTCGCCCTGGCGAGCTGGGCTTTCCAGTTGATTCGGCTCGGCGTCGGCTGAGCATCCTCCTCAAGGAGTACACCCCTGATGTTTGCCAACTGGATCACGCGGGTCGGCGCGTACCTCGTCGACAGCCTGATCGCCGCACCCTTCGCCATCCTCGCTGCCGTGCTCGGCGGCCCGGGCACCGACGCCGAGACCGGACTCCCCACCGGCCCGGGCCCGCTCTACTGGGTCTTCATCGTGCTCGCCATCGCGCTGTCCGGTTACAACCGCTGGTTCCAGGCGGGCAAGACCGGCCAGAGCTGGGGCAAGAAGGCGCTCGGCATCCGCCTCGTCGACGAGGTCTCCGGTCAGCCGATCGGCGCCGGCAAGGCGTTCCTGCGCGACCTCGCGCACTTCATCGACTCCATCATCTGCTTCATCGGTTTCCTCTTCCCGCTCTGGGACAGCAAGCGGCAGACCCTCGCTGACAAGATCGTCAAGACGGTCGTGGTGAAGGGCTGATTGCCCTCGGGTGGTCATGGGTGCGGTAGATCGCCCGTGATCGCCGGTAACGGCCATGTCCCGTCGACAAGTGATCGGCGGGACATGGCCTAGGCTGGGCTGGTCCGTTTTCGTTCTTCCGAGGAGTCGCCGTGCGTCCGGGTGGACAGCCCAATATGCAGCAGATGTTGAAGCAGGCGCAGAAGATGCAGCAGCAGCTCGCGGTGGCGCAGGCGGAGCTGGCTGAGGCCGTACTGACCGGCACCGCCGGCGGTGGCCTGGTCACCGTCACGATCACCGGCGCCGGCGAGATCACCGCCGTCAAGATCGACCCCAAGGCGGTCGACCCGGAGGACGTGGAGACGCTGGAAGACCTGGTGCTGGCCGCCGTGCACAACGCCAGCGAGGCGGTTCGCAAGCTGACCGAGGAGAAGATGGGCCCGGTCACCGGCGGCATGGGCGGCCTCGGCCTGCCCGGTTTCTGAGTCCCCCGAGATGTACGAAGGTGCGATCCAGGACCTGATCGACGAGTTGGGGCGACTGCCGGGTGTGGGCCCGAAGAGCGCCCAGCGGATCGCGTTCCATGTGCTGTCGGCCGACCCGGCCGACGTCACCCGGCTGGCGACGGCGCTGCGCAAGGTCAAGGAGCTGGTGCGCTTCTGCACCAGTTGCTTCAACGTGGCCGAGTCCGAGCAGTGCCGGATCTGTCGTGACCCGCGCCGCGGCGTCGAGGTGCTCTGCGTGGTCGAGGAGCCGAAGGACGTGGTCGCGATCGAGCGGACCGGGGAGTTCCGGGGCCGCTACCACGTGCTCGGCGGCGCGATCAATCCACTCGAGGGAATCGGCCCGGACAATCTGCGCATCCGCGAGCTGATGGCCCGTCTCGCCGCCGGTGAGGTCAAGGAGCTCATCCTGGCGACCGATCCGAACACCGAGGGTGAGGCCACCGCGACCTACCTGGCCCTGTTGGTCAAGCCGATGGGGATCGCGGTCACCCGGCTCGCCAGTGGCCTGCCGGTCGGCGGCGACCTGGAGTACGCCGACGAGATCACCCTTGGCCGTGCCTTCGCCGGCCGTCGGACCGTCTGATCGCCTCTGCCGTCACTTCGGCAACACACGTCACGATCCATGTTCGTCGACTCCGGGGTGCGGCCTTCGCCGTGCCCCGGAGTGTCGAGGCGCTGACTTCCCGCTCAGTCCCCGCGCGCTACGCGGGCTGACCGTCGGCTCAGCACCAGGCCGACCGATGTGACAGCGGTCGTTGAACCGCGTCGCCAGGCGTTATAGATCCTCTTCTAGGTGTCGGCTTGGTAGAGATTCCGATCTGGCCGTTCCGTTCGAGGTCCTGAGCCCATTAGCCTCCCGCACACGGACCGTGCCAAAACCCCGGCGTTGGTCATGCGCATGACAGAGGTGAGAGATGCAGGCGAGAGGGCTCAGGTCGGCGATCGCCGTCGCGGCCGTTGCCGTGATGGCCGCCGGCGCGGCGGGATGTGCGGCGAGTGACCGGGACGAGGGTGGAGAGGGAAGCGCCGCTGGTGGCACTTTCATCTTCGCTGGTGCCGGTGACCCCAAGAACTTCGACCCGATCTTCAACGATGACGGTGAGTCGTTCCGGCCGGTCCGGCAGATGTTCGAGACGCTGGTGACCCACAAGCCGGGCACGGCGGAGGTCGTCGGTGGCCTGGCGGAGAGCTGGGAGCACGACGCGACCGGCAAGGTGTGGACGTTCAAGCTCCGCAAGAACGTCAAGTTCCACGATGGAACCGCCTTCAACGCTGCCGCGGTCTGCTACAACTTCGACCGCTGGTACAACATGAAGGGCGCCGCGGCGCAGAGCCAGATGCTCTACTACCAGGACGTCTTCGGTGGTTTCGCGACCAACGAGGCGGAGACGGCCGGTAAGTCGATCTACGACAAGTGCGAGGCCAAGGACGAGGGCACCGCCGTCGTCTCGCTGAACACGTACAAGGGTGCGTTCCCGGGTGCCTTCGCGCTCACCTCGCTCTCCATCGCCAGCCCGGACGCGCTGAAGAAGTTCGACGCCGACAAGGTGACGCAGAACGGCGACTCGTTCGAGTACAGCGCGTTCGCCAACACCAACCCGGTCGGCACCGGCCCGTTCACCTTCGGTGGCTGGGACAAGGCCAAGAACGAGATCACCCTGAACCGCTACGCGGACTACTGGGGCGACAAGGCCAAGGTCGACAAGGTGATCATCAAGATCATCAAGGACGAGAACACCCGTAAGCAGGAGCTGCGCGCGGGCACCGTCCAGGGCATCGACTTCCCGGCGCCGTCGGACCGCAAGGCGCTCGAGACCGAGGGCTTCCAGGTCCTCAACCGCCCGGCCTTCAACATCCTCTACATGGGCATCAACCAGAAGAACAACCCGAAGCTCGCGGACCTGCGGGTGCGTCAGGCGCTCGCCTACGCGCTCAACCGTGAGCAGCTGGTCCAGACCAAGGCGCCCGGTGGCTCCAGTGTGGCCAGCCAGTTCATGCCCGACACCGTGCTCGGTTACGCGCCGGACGCGCAGAAGTACGAGTACAGCCCGGACAAGGCGAAGCAGCTCCTCAAGGAGGCTGGCGCCGAGGGCATGACGCTCAACTTCTACTACCCGCCGGACGTCTCCCGGCCGTACATGCCGAGCCCGCAGGAGATTTTCACCGTTCTCGCGAACGACCTCCAGGCCGTCGGCCTCAAGGTCAACGGTGTCTCCCGGCCGTGGAACGGTGGCTTCAAGGACGACGTGCAGCAGTTCGGTAAGCACGACCTGCACATCCTCGGCTGGACCGGCGACTACAACGACCCGGGCAACTTCGTCGGCACGTTCTTCGGGCGGCCCAAGCCGGAGTTCGGCGACGAGAAGATGACCGACATGTTCGCCGCCATCACCGCGGCCGACGCGACCGTCGACGAGGCCGGCAAGAAGGCGGCCTGGGAGCAGGTCAACCGGGACATCGCCAGCAAGTGGCTGCCAGCCATCCCGGTCTGGCACGCGCCGCCGGCGATCGTCGTCACCAAGGACGTCAAGGGCCTGGTCGCCAGCCCCCTGACGGCCGAGGAGTTCAACACGGTGACTGTTTCGGCCAGCTGACCCAGCGGTCACCCCGCGTACAGCTGCGGCCCGGGCCGGGCGAACCTGTCCGGCTCGGGCCGCGCCTGCGGGTATCGAGAACATGGTGTGTGAGAGATGTTGCGAGTCATAGTCCGCCGCCTGCTACAGCTGGTGGTGACCCTGATCGCGCTGACCGCGCTGATCTTCGTCTGGCTCCGGAACCTGCCCGGTGGCCCGGTTGATGCACTGCTCGGTGATCGGGCGACCCCGGAACGACGGGAACTCCTGATCAAGGCGCTCGGTTACGACCAGCCGATCCTGGTCCAGTACGGCAAGTTCATGCAGAGAATGCTCACCGGCGACTTCGGCAACTCGATCCGTACCGGTGATCCGGTGCTCGAGGTGCTCGGCCGCGCCTTCCCGGCAACGGTCGAGCTGGCCCTCGCCGCGATGGTGATCGCGGTCGGACTGGGCATCCCCCTCGGCTACCTGGCCGCCCGGCACCGTGGCCGTACGCTGGACAACCTGACCATCGGCGGAACCCTGCTCGGCATCTCGATTCCGATCTTCTTCCTGGGTTACCTGCTCAAGGACGTCTTCACCCAGAACATCCACTGGTTCCCGCCGTCCGGCCGGGTCAGCACCGGCCTGGACAACACCAACGTGACCGGGTTCTTCGTGCTCGACGGGCTGCTCACCCGTGAGTTCGACGCCACGGCGGACGCACTCTGGCACCTGATCCTGCCAGCGGTCACCCTGGCCACCATTCCGCTGGCGGTGATCGTACGGATCACCCGGGCCAGCGTGCTGGACGTGCTCAACGAGGACTACGTACGGACCGCCGAGGCCAAGGGGTTGCGGCACAGCACGATCCGGGCCCGGCACGTGCTGCGCAACGGCCTGCTGCCGGTGGTGACCACGATCGGTCTGCAGACCGGCGCGCTGCTGGCCGGCGCGGTACTGACCGAGAAGGTCTACAACTGGGGCGGGCTCGGTACGTTGATCACCGACTCGATCACCGGCAGCCGGGACTATCCGGTGTTACAGGCGTTGATCCTGGTCGCCGCCCTGGTCTTCATCGTGGTCAACCTGCTCGTCGACCTCTCGTACGCGGTCATCGACCCCCGGGTGCGTGTGCGATGAGCGGGCAGAACAAGCGAGGCGACGGCGTGAGCGAACGCAGCGAGGCGGCGGCATGAGCGAGCGGAGTATCAACGTACTGGCCGAGCGGAAGAAGGCTCGGCTGGACGAGTTGGCGAAGTCCACCGCGTCCGGCGACGGGGTGAGCCTGTTCCGCGACACCATGCGCCGGCTCGCCCGCAATCCGGTGGCGATCACCGGTGGCGTCCTGGTCGCCCTCTTCATCCTGGTGGCACTCTTCGCGCCGCTGATCGCCCCGCACGATCCGGCGCAGCGGTTCGACGAACTGCTCGACCTGATCAGGCCGGGCACGATCCCGGGACCGCAGGACGGCTTCCCGCTGGGCTCGGACCCGCTCGGGCGTGACTTCGCCTCCCGGCTGATCTACGGCGCCCGGCAGACCCTCTTCGTCGGTGTTGTCGCCACCCTGATCGGTCTCGCCTTCGGCGTGCTGATCGGCGCGGTCGCGGGCGCCTTCGGCGGTTGGGTCGACGTCGTGCTCATGCGGGTGACCGACGTGATGCTGGCCCTGCCCGGTCTGCTGCTCGCCATCACCCTGGTCGCGGTGGCCAGCCGGTCCACCCAGTGGACGGTGATCTTCGCGGTCGCCATCGTGAACGTACCGATCTTCGCGCGGTTGCTGCGTGGCGCGATGCTCGCGCAGCGGGAGAGCGACCACGTACTCGCGGCCCGGGCGCTCGGCGTACGGGAGCGTGCCATCGTGCTGCGGCACATGCTGCCGAACTCGTTGACGGCGGTCATCGCACAGGCCACGCTCACCTTCGCCGTCTCCATTCTGGATGCTGCCGCGCTCTCCTTCCTCGGACTGGGCGACCAGGACTTCAACCGGGCCGAGTGGGGCATGATGCTCGGCGTCGACGGGCAGACGTACTTCGAGACCCGCCCGGAACTGGCCTACTACCCGGCCCTCGCGATCATCATCGTCGCGCTCGGCTTCACCCTGCTCGGTGAGTCGATCCGCGAGGCGATCGACCCGAAGAACCGGCGGTGATCGTGATGGTTCCGCGCGCACACCGGGCCGGTTCGCACGTACGCCGGGTCGATTCGCCCCGGTACCACGGGGAAGAGAGGGGGGCGGCATGAGCCTGCTCGACGTACAGGATCTGAGTGTGGTCTTCAACCGTCGAGGTGAGCGTCCGTTCACCGCGGTCGACCGGGTCAGCTTCTCGGTGGAACCTGGACAGACCGTTGGCCTGGTCGGTGAGTCCGGCTGTGGCAAGAGTGTGACCAGCCTGGCGATCATGGGGTTGCTGCCGAAGCGCGGCAACACGGTCACCGGTCAGGTGCTCTTCGAGGGCACCGACCTGCGCAAGCTCCGCCCGAACGACATGCGGGACCGGCGCGGCCGGGAGATCGGCATGATCTTCCAGGACCCGCTCTCCTCGCTCAACCCGGTCCTGCCGATCGGCCTCCAGGTCGCCGAGGTGCTGGAACGGCACCAGGGGCGGGACCGCAAGCGGGCGTTGCGTGAGGCACGTGACCTGCTCGACGCGGTCGGCATCCCGGACCCGGACCGACGGCTGAGCGAATATCCGCACCAGATCTCGGGCGGTATGCGCCAGCGGGCGCTGATCGCGATCGCGCTGGCCTGCAAGCCGCGTCTGTTGATCGCCGACGAGCCCACCACGGCGCTCGACGTGACCATCCAGGCGCAGATCCTGACCCTGCTCAAGGAGCTCGTCGACTCCTCCGGCACGGCGCTCATCATGATCACCCATGATCTCGGGGTGGTCGCCGGTCTCTGCGACACCGTCAACGTCCTGTACGGCGGCAAGGTGGTGGAGACCGCCGACCGGCACGAGCTCTTCGCCCGACCGCGTCACCCGTACACCCATGGGCTGCTGAGTTCGGTGCCCCGGCTGGACTCCCCGCGCGGAGAGCGACTGCACGCGATCCGGGGCTCGGTCTCGGACAACATCCCCTGGACGGAGGGGTGTGCCTTCGCGCCGCGTTGCGACCGGGTGGTCGACGCGTGTCTGGAGGGTGCCCCGCCGCTGGAGCCGACTGCGGCCGGTGGGCGGCTGCGTTGCAACAACCCGGTACTCGAGGAGGTGGCGGCGTGACCGAGTCCACCGCAGAGGTGTCCGAGTCGACCGCCCAGACCCCCGCGCCGAGGCCGGTGCCGGAGGCCGGGGCGAAGACGCCGCTGGTCGAGTTGCGCGACCTGAAGGTGCACTTCCCGATCAAGAGCGGCGTGCTCTTCGACCGCACCGTCGGGTACGTCTACGCGGTCGACGGGGTCTCCCTGTCGATCAGGGCGGGGGAGACGTACGGCCTGGTCGGCGAGTCCGGCTGTGGCAAGTCGACCCTCGGCCGAGGTCTGCTGCGGCTGGTCGAACCGACCGACGGAGAGATTGTCTTCGACGGCACCGACGTTCGCTCGCTCAAGGGCGAGGCGATGCGTCTGGCTCGTCGCCGGATGCAGATGATCTTCCAGGACCCGCTCTCCAGCCTCGACCCGCGCCAGTCGGTGCAGTCGCTGCTGATCGAAGGGCTCAAGGCGCACGGGCTGGCCAACGACAGGGCCGACTCGCTGCGCCGGCTCCGGGAGACCCTGGACGCCGTCGGGTTGCCCTCCTCCGCGCTGAGGAAGTACCCGCACGAGTTCTCCGGCGGTCAGCGCCAGCGCATCGGCATCGCCCGTGCGCTGGTGCTCGGACCGGACCTGATCGTCGCCGACGAGCCGGTCTCCGCGCTCGACGTGTCGATCCAGGCGCAGGTGATCAACCTGCTGGAGGATCTGCAGAGCGAGCGGGGGCTGACGTACCTGATCATCGCGCACGACCTGGCCGTGGTCCGGCACATCGCCGACACAGTGGGCGTGATGTACCTCGGTGGACTGGTGGAGGAGGCGTCCAGCGACGACCTCTACCGGGAGCCGCTGCACCCGTACACCAAGGCACTGATGTCCGCGGTGCCGGTGCCCGACCCGGTGGTGGAGGACCGGCGGGAGCGCATCCTGCTCGCCGGTGACCTGCCCTCGCCGACCAATCCGCCGTCCGGGTGCCGGTTCCACACCCGCTGTCCGTGGGCGCAGCCGACCCGCTGCCGGGACGAGCGGCCGGCGTTGCGGGAGACCGTCAGCGGGCACAAGGTGGCCTGTCACTTCGCCGAGGAGATCGCCGCCGGTCGGATCCGGGCCCACGAGGTGGAGCCGGAGCTGGTTCGTCCGACCGACCTGGCCAGCCCCGGCGAAACCGGCGAACTGATCCCCACCGTCTAGTTCGGCACCCACCGCCTGCGGCAGAGGCGTGAACAAGGGCCCCTTCCCGTCCGGAAAGAGGATGGGAAGGGGCCCTTGTTCACACTGTCAGCAGGTGGCGAGCATCTCGGTGAGGGTGGACTTCTCGGTCGGGGTGACGGTGAGCTTCCAGTGGTGCTTCACCGCGACCCAGCTCTCGGCGTACGTGCACCAGTAGTCGCGGTTCGGCGGTTTCCACTCCTCCGGCCCCTGGTCACCCTTGCTCCGGTTGCTGGCCGCCGACACGGCCAGGAGCTGCGGCCGGGTCAGGTCGTTGGCGAAGTCACCCCGTTCGGCGTCGTTCCACTCGTCCGCACCGGACCGCCACGCGTTCGCGAGCGGCACCATGTGGTCGATGTCGACGCCGGCCGGATCGGTCACCGTCCGGTTGTCGTAGACGCTGGTCCAGCGGCCACCGACCACGTTGCAGCCGGAAAGCTTGATGTCCTCGCCGTCGCGTTGCAGCACGGTGTCGCGTACGTCGCAGTTCTTTCCGGCGTCGCGCCAGTGTGGGAAGTGGTCCCGGTCGTACCCCTTCATCGAGCTGGCCTGCGCGACCGTCAGCTGCTCGAGCTGGCTGGACGCGTTGCCGGTCCCGGTCGCGCTGGGTTCCGGGGCGGCCGTGCCGGCCGGCCCACAGCCGGCGGCGCCGAGGGCGAGCGCCGCGGCGAGCGCGGCCGAGGCGAGCTGTCGGGCTCCTGGTCTGGTACGCGGGTACGACACCAGCCAAGCTTGCGGTCTGTACGGGGTATCCGCACAGTATCCGGTAGAGGTTTCGGCGTTTCGTGACATTCGCCGTATCGCGCGAGGCATGTTGAACAGCGTGCCTCAACCGTCAACTCCCGTTCGACTCGCCAGTGCGTCCGGCCGGGGTCTGCTCTTCGCGGCGGTCCTCGCCTCCGGGATGGTCTTCCTGGACACGACCGTGGTCAACGTGGCCCTGCCGCACATCGGCCGTGGCCTCGACGCGAACGTCTCGGGCCTACAGTGGACGGTCGACGGATACCTGTTGACCCTGGCCGCGTTCGTGCTGCTCGGCGGAGCGCTCGGGGACAGGTACGGCCGACGCCGGATCTTCCTGATCGGCGTGGTCTGGTTTACCTCGGCCTCGGTCCTCTGCGGCGTGGCACAGAACATCGAGTGGCTGATCGCCGCCCGTTTCCTCCAGGGCGTCGGCGGGGCGTTGCTGACTCCGGGCTCGCTCGCCCTGATCCAGGCCAGCTTCCATCCCGACGACCGGGGCCGGGCGATCGGTGCCTGGTCCGGCTTCTCCGGCGTGTCGACGGCGCTCGGCCCCCTGCTCGGCGGCTGGCTGATCGACGCCCTCTCCTGGCGCTGGATCTTTCTGATCAACGTGCCGCTCGCGGTGGTGGTGGTGTTCGCCGCGCTGCACTGGGCACCGGAGAGCCGGGCCACCGGCGCGACCGACCAGGCCGGGGCGGGAACCGGTGGGGCGGGCATCGGCGGAACGGCGGTCGCCGGGGCGGGCAACATCGGCACCCGGTTCGACATCACCGGCGCGCTGCTCGGGGCGCTCGGCCTGGCCGGGATCACCTTCGCCCTGATCGAGGCGGCGCAGCGCAGCGGCACCGCCTCGATACTGGCACCGGTCGCCGGGGCGGTCGGGGTGGTCGCGGCGATCGCGTTCGTCCTGCTGGAGCGGCGCAAGGGCAATGCGGCGATGCTGCCCCCGAAGCTCTTCCGGAGTCGGCTCTTCTCGGTGCTGAACATCTACACCGTCGTGGTCTACGCGAGCCTCGGCGGATTCAGCTTCTTCCTCTCCGTACACCTGCAGAACGTGGCCGGCTTCTCGGCGTTGAAGACCGGGCTGGCGAACCTGCCCATGACCGGGCTGCTGCTCCTCGGCTCGCCCCGGGCCGGTGCCCTGGCCGCCAGGATCGGCCCCCGCCTGCCGCTGGCCGTCGGACCGGTGATCGCCGCCGGAGGGGTGCTGCTGCTGCGTGGGATCGGACCGCACGCCTCGTTCTGGGCCGATGTGGTGCCCGGTGTCTTCCTCTTCGGGCTCGGGCTGACCCTGGTGGTCGCGCCGCTCACCACCTCGGTGCTGGCCGCCGTCGAGGACCAGTTCGCGGGTGTGGCGAGCGGTTTCAACAACGCCGCGTCCCGGGCCGGCGGGGTGCTGGCGGTGGCGGCGCTGCCGCTGCTGGTCGGCCTCTCCGGGGCCGCGTACCGGATGCCGGCCGAACTGGCCCAGGCGTTCCGGTCAGCGATGCTCTGGTGCGCCGGACTGTTGATCGTCGGTGCGCTGCTCGCCGCGTTCTTCATCCACCGACCGGAGCGGGCGCCCCAGGGGGCGCAGCGGTGACCCCGGGGTCGCAGGGAGTGCCGGGAGGGTGCGGTAGCCGGACGACCGGCCGGCCGGCGGATTCGCCGACCGGTCGGTCGCCCACTGCCGGGTTCAGCCGCGGACGCGGTTGACCGCGCTGGTCACGGCCGTGATCGAGGCGGTGACGATGTTCGCGTCGAGGCCGACACCCCAAACCGTCTGACCGTCGACCTCGGCCTCGACGTACGCCGCCGCCTGGGCGTCACCGCCGGAGGAGAGGGCGTGCTCGTGGTAGTCCAGCACCCGGACCCGTACGCCGAGGGTTTCCAGCGCGTTGACGTACGCGTCGATCGGGCCGTTGCCGACCGAGGCGAGGGTGCGGATCTCGCCACCGAACCGGACGTCGGCTTCGATCTCGACCTTGCCGTCGACGGTTCCGGTGCGGTACGCGAGCAGTGACAGCACCGGCTGCGGCTGGTGGTCGGCCAGGTAGTGGCTGGCGAAGATCTCCCACATCCGGGTCGGCTCGACCTCGCCGCCGGCACCGTCGGTGACCTGCTGCACCACGCCGGAGAACTCGATCTGGAGCCGGCGCGGCAGGTCCAGGTTGTGCTCCGCCTTCATGATGTACGCGACGCCGCCCTTACCGGACTGCGAGTTGACCCGGATGACCGCCTCGTAGGTACGACCCACGTCCTTCGGGTCGATCGGGAGGTACGGCACCCCCCAGGTGTATTCGTCGATCGGCACCCCGGCGGCGCGGGCGTCCGCGTCGAGGGCGTCGAGGCCCTTCTTGATCGCGTCCTGGTGCGACCCGGAGAAGGCGGTGTAGACCAGGTCTCCCGCGTACGGGTGCCGCTCGTGTACGGGCAGCTGGTTGCAGTACTCGACGGCACGCTTGATCTCGTCGATCGAGGAGAAGTCGATCTCCGGGTCGATCCCCTGGGAGAAGAGGTTCAGGCCCAGCGTGACCAGGTCGACGTTGCCGGTACGTTCGCCGTTGCCGAACAGGCAGCCCTCGATCCGGTCGGCGCCGGCCAGCAGGCCCAGTTCGGCCGCGGCCACGCCGGTGCCCCGGTCGTTGTGCGGGTGCAGGGAGAGGATGACGCTGTCCCGCCGGGGCAGGTGGCGGTCCATCCACTCGATCGAGTCGGCGTAGACGTTCGGGGTCGCCATCTCGACCGTGGCCGGCAGGTTGATGATCAGTGGCCGGTCCGGCGTCGGGTCGATGACCTCGATCACCGCGGCGCAGACCTCCAGGGCGTAGTCGAGTTCGGTGCCGGTGTACGACTCCGGCGAGTACTCGTAGTAGATGTCGGTGTCCGGGGTGTGGATCTCGGCGTACTTCTGGCACAGCCGGGCGCCCTGGGTGGCGATGTCGGTGATCCCGGCCCGGTCCAGCCCGAACACGACCCGCCGTTGCAGGGTCGAGGTCGAGTTGTAGAAGTGCACGATCGCCCGCTTGGCCCCGCGCAGCGACTCGAAGGTCCGCTCGATCAGGTGCTCGCGGCACTGGGTCAGCACCTGGATGGTCACGTCGTCCGGGATCAGATCCTGCTCGATCAGTTGCCGGACGAAGTCGAAGTCGGTCTGGCTGGCCGACGGGAAGCCGACCTCGATCTCCTTGTAGCCCATCTGGACGAGCAGCTGGAACATCCGCCGTTTGCGCTCGGGCGACATCGGGTCGATCAGCGCCTGGTTGCCGTCGCGCAGGTCCACCGCACACCAGCGGGGCGCGGCCGTGACCTGGCGGGTCGGCCAGCGCCGGTCCGGCAGGTCGACGGAGAACTGCTGCTGGTACGTCTGGTAGCGCTGGTACGGCATCCGGCTGGGGCGCTGCCGGGCGATCGGATCAGTATCGGTGTCGGATGGGTTGGGCATGGTCGAAGACTCCCGTGGTCATGCGGCGTCAGCGCCGGGAAGAGCAAGGTGTCGGGCGGAAACCGGCAGGTCGACGATGGTCAACCGGCGGGGTCGGACGGCGCGCATCAACTCCGCGACGAGGTGCCGGCCAGATGGGCCTCGTCGCGGCAGCGAAGGAGAAGCGCCTGCCACATGACATCGGTCACCCTACGTGAGCATTGCTGGTTCGGGAAGTTCAGTCCGCAGTCTGGGATGCGGATCGCATTCGCCCAGGTGGTGCCCTGGGGGTCGACGGAGGAGCCGGCGCTGCCGTCCGGGGAGCCGGTGTCGCTCAGTTGAGCAGGAGGTCGGCCAGTGGGCGGCGTTGACGCAGGCCGGTCTCCCAGCGGCGCAGGTCGTCCGGGAGGGAGAGCGGGTCGCCGAGCCGGCCGATCGCCACCACCGCGTGTGGCCGTACGTCGACCGGCAGGTCCAGGTCGATCCGGAGCCCGGCCAGGTCGACGCCGGCGAGCTGGTGTGCGTGCAGGTGCAGGGCGGTGGCCTGGATGGTGATGTGTGCCACCGCCTGACCGAGGTCGTACGCCGCCTGCGACGGCGGGCAGCCGGTCGGCACGGTCGTGGTGTGCGCGGCGAGCAGCAGCAGCGACGCGTTCCCCGCCCAGCGCTGGTTCGCCGGGCCGACATTGGTGAGGATTCGCTTGTACGTCTCGTCGTCGCGCTGGCCCAGGATGAAGCGCCACGGCTGGCTGTTGCCGGCCGAGGGGGCCCAGCGGGCCGCCTCCAGCAGCGAGAGCACTTCGGCATCGGTCAATGTCGCTGACGAATCGAAGGCGTGCGGGCTCCACCTGGCCGCGAGCAGCGGGGATAGCTCCACCATGTGCCCGAGTGTGCCGTATCGGGCGATCTGTCGATTCGCCGGGGTCACCAGTTGTGAACGAATGCACCCGTACCGTGAAGAGAGATCAACTCGTTGGCGTGCTGGTCGGAGTGGCCGCGACGCTCGGCGTGGGGGGCGCGGCCGTACGCAGGGCGGCACCGGCCACCACCGGACCGGGCAGGGGCACCGTCCGTGGCGCGTCGGTCGGCTGGCCGTTGAGCAGGATCGTGCCGAACGCCACCCGGGCCGCGGTGAGCGTCCCGTCCGTGTCGAAGCAGTAGATGCCGATGTCCAGCGGGGCGCTGAGCGAGGCGGCGGTGGAGTCGACCGAGAAACAGGTGCCCCGCGAGTGCGGCAGCGCCCGGGTGGTCGAGACCGCCAGCGACGCCTGACGGTCGGTGAACACCTTCCGCCAGTCGGTGAAGACGTGCTGCACCCGGGGATCGACACTCGCGGGTAGCGGCTTGTCCGGGGCGGCGACCCGGACGCAGGTGGTCGGGTCCGGGCGGGTGGTCGAGGGCAACGCGCACTGGAAGATTCCGTCCCGGGTCGACACGATCGCGACGTCGGCGGTACCGCCGAGTGCGCCGCCGGGCACGTCGACCCGCCACGTGCCGTCGGGAGCGCTGGTCAGCGTGACCGTCCGGTCCGGCTGCCCAGAGCGGGACAGCGTGTAGAAGGCGCGCAGGTGTCGGTCCTCGGCCGCCGCCGCCAGCGCCGCGAGCTGCGTACGGGCGTCGGTGTCCCCGGTCACCGCGGCGGGCGTGCCGGTCGCGGTGACCGTGACGCCGGCCGGTGACGTCGCACCCGGATCGGCCGGGGGTACGTCACCGCCGCCGCAGGCGCCGAGCAGCATCAGGCCACCGATCATCGCGATGCCGGCAACCAGCCGTCCGCCCACGCCCGAGGGCCCGGCGGTCGGCACGTACGGGCGTACGGGCGGGTCGGCGGTGGGGGCGGTGGCGGGAGGGGCGGCTGCCGGGCGCATCGTGCCATTGTCGGGCCTGCACGCTCCTACTGATCAGTCAGTCGGGCGGGCGTCCTCCGGCGTGTCGCGAGCGCCACCTAAGCGGGGGCACGTCGAGCCGCCCGGCGGGCCGGATGGTGGGATCGTGGCTGCCCCCGGTCCCTGCCGGGCCGGTACCCTGAGGGTCGTTCATACGGCGCCGCCGGTTTGTGGCCGGCGGCGTCGGCACGCTCCGGGTTCAATGGAGCAGGCTGCCTAGAGCCGGCGGAAACGGGCCGGTCGGCAGCGTGGTGGCCGGCTGGGCGGGCGCCCGCCGGTGGAAGGAGTAGACCGTCGTGGCACTGGTGGTGCAGAAGTACGGCGGATCCTCCGTCGGCGACGCCGAACGGATCAAACGGGTGGCCGAGCGGATCGTCGCCGCTCGCAAGGCCGGCGACGACGTGGTGGTGGTGGTCTCCGCGATGGGGGACACCACGGACGAACTCCTCGACCTGGCCCACCAGGTCAGCCCGCTGCCACCCGGCCGCGAGCTGGACATGCTGCTCACCGCCGGGGAGCGGATCTCGATGGCGTTGCTCGCCATGGCGATCCACAACCTGGGCTACGAGGCCCGGTCGTACACCGGCTCGCAGGCGGGCGTACTGACCACCTCGGTGCACGGCAAGGCGCGGATCATCGACGTGACCCCGGGTCGGTTGCAGGGCGCGTTGAACGAGGGCGCGGTCGCGATCGTGGCCGGCTTCCAGGGCGTGTCGCAGGACACCAAGGACATCACCACGCTCGGCCGGGGCGGTTCGGACACCACCGCGGTCGCGCTCGCCGCGGCACTGAACGCCGACGTCTGCGAGATCTACACCGACGTCGACGGGATCTTCACCGCCGACCCCCGGATCGTGCCGAACGCACGTCACATCAAGCAGATCACGTACGAAGAGATGCTGGAGTTGGCCGCCTGCGGCGCGAAGGTGCTGCACTTGCGCAGCGTCGAGTACGCCCGCCGGGCGCAGCTGCCGATTCATGTCCGCTCGTCATATTCGCTCAACACCGGCACGATGGTCACCGGATCGATGGAGGAACCCGCCGTGGAGCAAGCACTGATCACCGGGGTCGCCCACGACCGCAGCGAGGCGAAGATCACCGTGGTTGGCGTACCGGACGAGCCCGGTGCGGCGGCCCGGATCTTCGAGACCGTGGCGAGTGCCGAGATCAACCTCGACATGATCGTGCAGAACGTCTCCACCGAGGGGACCGGTCGCACCGACATCTCGTTCACCCTGCCGAAGACCGACGGTCCGACGGCGATGGCCGCGCTCAGCAAGATCCAGGAACCGGTCAAGTTCAAGGGGCTGCTCTACGACGACCACGTCGGTAAGGTGTCGCTGATCGGTGCCGGCATGCGCTCCCACCCGGGCGTCGCGGCCAACTTTTTCGCGGCGCTCGGCGAGGCTGGGGTGAACATCGAGATGATTTCCACCTCGGAGATCCGGGTCTCCGTCGTGTGCCGGGACACCGACCTGGATGCCGCGGTCCGCGCAGTGCACGACGCGTTCGACCTCGGTGGCACAGAGGAAGCCGTCGTGTACGCCGGAACCGGGAGGTAACCCCTCATGGGCCAGCTGCCCACCCTTGCGATCGTCGGGGCGACCGGTGCCGTCGGCACCGTGATGTGTGACCTGCTCTCGTCGCGGAAGAACGTCTGGGGTGAGATCCGACTGATCGCCTCCGAGCGGTCGGTCGGGCAGCAGCGGCTCTGCCGGGGCGAGCAGTTGACCGTGCGGGCGTTGACCCCGGAGGTGTTCGACGGGGTCGACGTGGCCATGTTCGACGTCCCGGACGAGGTGTCGGCCGAGTGGGCGCCGATCGCCGTCTCCCGGGGCGCGGTCACCGTCGACAACTCCGGGGCCTTCCGGATGGACCGGGACGTGCCGCTGGTCGTCCCGGAGATCAACCCGGAGCAGGTACGCAACCGGCCCAAGGGCATCATCGCCAACGCGAACTGCACCACGCTCGGCATGATCGTCGCGGTGGCCCCACTGCACCGCGAGTACGGCCTGCGCGAGCTGGTGCTCGCGTCGTACCAGGCGGTCTCCGGGGCGGGTCAGCTCGGGGTCGACACCCTGCACGACCAGTTGACCAAGATCGCCGGTGACCGGGGGCTCGGCTCCCGGTCCGGCAACGTACGGCAGGCGGTCGGCGACGACCTGGGTCCGTTCCCGGCGCCGATGGCGCTGAACGTGGTCCCGTGGGCCGGGTCGCTCGCCGACGGCGGCTGGTCGTCCGAGGAACTGAAGATGCGCAACGAGTCGCGCAAGATCCTCGGCCTGCCCGATCTCAAGGTCTCCGCGACCTGCGTACGGGTCCCGGTGGTGACCGGGCACTCGGTTGCCGTACACGCGGTCTTCGGCGCCGAGGTGGACGCCGAGGGGGCCCGGGAGGCGTTGCGTAACGCCCCCGGGGTGATCCTGGTCGACGACCCGGAGCGGGGCGAGTTCCCGATGCCGATCGACGCGGTCGGCACCGACCCGTCCTGGGTCGGGCGGATCCGGCGATCGATGGACGACCCCAGGGCCCTGGACCTCTTCATCACCGGAGACAACCTGCGCAAGGGCGCCGCCCTCAACACCGCCCAGATCGCCGAGCTGCTCGCCGCCGAGTACGTCGCCGGTGCCGCCCGCTGAACCGTTCCATTCCGGGGCGGTTGGCAGGCACGCTCAGGTGGCGGGTCAGGCGGCGGCGAGACGTACGCCGTCCCTGCCGTCGCGTTTGACGTCGTAGAGCGCGGCGTCGGCGCGTCGCAGGGTACGTTCCGGTGACTCGGCGTCGTTCTGCACCGCCACACCGACACTGATCGTCCGGCCGACCCGCCGGGCCGCCGTGACCAGCCGTTCGGCGATTCCCGCCGCCTCCTCCGGCCGGCCGACCTCGATCACCGCGATGAACTCGTCGCCGCCGACCCGGTACAGCTCGTCGCCCTGGCGCAGCGCGGTCTCCAACGCCCGGGCCAGCTCCACCAGGACCTGGTCGCCGGCCTGGTGCCCGTACGTGTCATTGATGATTTTGAAATCGTCCACGTCGATGGCGAGCAGTGCGGTGCGCCCCGGAGTGGTGTCGGTGATCCGCTCGCCGAACGACCCGTAGTGGCGCAGCCCTGTCAACGGGTCCGAACCGGCTCGTTTCCGCAGGCCGGCCAGGCTCCGGAGCCGGTCGAGACAGATCCAGGCCTGGGCGGCGAGCAGCTCCAGCAGGTTGACCGTGGTCGGATCCGGTCGCCGCACCAGCTCGTCGGCGACCAGCAGCAGGCCGCCGGTCTCAGCCGGACCCAGCGGTACGGCGATCAGTGTGCCGACCCCGTCCGGCAGCGGGAGTTCCTGCTCGCCGAGTCCGACCGTCCCGTCCTCGGCGAGGGTGTACGCCGCGCCGCGCTCGTGCACCCAGGCCGTCAGCCGTTCCAGGGTCGGGTGGGACTGGTGCCGGGTCAGGCTCCTGCGGATCCGGCACTCAAGGTCGCCCGGGGCGTCGTGGGGATGCTCCGGTTCGACCAGTCGGAGCCCGGTGGGGCGGGCGAGCAGCAGGATCGCCGAGGTGAGCCCGGACACGTCCCGGGCGGCGTCGACGGCGGCGTCGACCAGGCCCGCTTCGTCGACGGCGGCGGTCAGGTTGGCGGCATGCCGCAGCAACTTCTCGTCGCGGCTCTCCTTCGGCGGGCCGCCGAGTTGGGCGATCCGCGCACCCAGCCGCGCCCCGACCTGCTCGGCGGTGGCCTGCCAGGCCGGCAGGGCCACCGGCTCGGTCCAGTCCAGTGTCAGTACGCCTACCACCGTGCCGGTCGGGGCGAGCAGCGGTACGCAGGTCTGGGCGCAGACGTCCGGTGGGAGCGTCGGCTCGTCGGATGTCGGGCGGACTGTCTCGGCCCGGCCGGAGACGAAGACCCGCCCGGCCAGCCCGGTGTGCAGGGGAAGGGTGGCGAAGATCTGCCAGGAGCCGGTCGCCGCGACCCGCCGGAGCCGGTCGTGCAGCGGCAGGAGTACGGAGACGTGTGCCGGCGCGTACCGCCCGAGGGCGGTGACGGTGAGCTGGCAGGCCTCCGGGGCGGTCGCCGCCAGGGGGAGGCGGGCCGTCACTGCGGAGATGACTCGTTCGTGTTCCGGGGGCACCTTTTGTCGTTCCAGGAGGGGCTGAGGGGGGTGGTCGACCGGTGGCAGGCCGGGCGGCGCGACCCCAAGATTACCCACGGGTCCTGAACAGTTCCTTTGAGTGGATCACCGTGGGTGGCGGCGCCCGTCTCCGCGAGCAGGGATGATCACTCTCGGCACTCGCGTACGCCACCAAGCGTGTGGCTACTGTCACAGCGCCGACCTCTTCGTCCGGAGGGGACGATCATGAGGTGTCACCGAATTCGGAGGCACGGTGGGCTGGTCGGCACCGTACGACAGGGCACTCCCGTCGTCGCCGAGGCGCTGCTCCTCAGACAGCAGAAGGGGCCACTCCCATCGATGGGAAGTGGCCCCTCAACTCGTCGGGGTGGCCGGATTCGAACCGACGACCTCTTCGTCCCGAATTAGGTGCGGACGCGTCACTGACCACGGCCCATTGTCAATTGGGCAGGTCATGAGGTCGGTAGACGTTGGTTCGTAGAGGCGAGCCAGGGTGGTTTTTTCAAGATCGTCTCCCCGTGTTCTCCCCGATGGTTCCTTCCCGATCACCGTTGGCGCGATTCAAGGTGGCAGACCCGCTACCTCAGTGCTCGCGTACGTTCGCCGGCATCCGGGCCGATCGGGGCGCGTCTGGCGTAGACAGGATGCATCACACTGTGTGGCGTGCGCGCTACGTGGAATCGGTGGGTCATGCGTCGGCGGGCGCGTGTCGGTCAGTGGGGGGATCAGCCGTTACGGGCGATGCGCTGGTGGCCGGTGACCCTGTTGGCCGTGGTGGTGGTGCTCTGTGGCGGAGCGGCGGCAATGTGGCTGCTGGGGGTGTGGTCACCAATTCCGGCTGCCGTACCTGATCCGCAGCGGCTGCGGCTGGATCGGATCAAGACGGGGCTGACGGTGACGGCGGGCTTGGCGGCTGCGCTGACGTTGTTGATGACGCTTCGGCGGCAGGCATGGAGCGAGCACGCACAGCAGTTCACGCAGGCGGACGCGATCGAGCAGCGAATCACGGCGTTGTATGTAGCGGCGGCCGAGCAATTGGGCAGCAGTAAGGCTGCGGTACGGCTGGCGGGGTTGTACGCCCTGGAGCGGCTGGGGCAGGACAACCCAAAGCTGCGTCGAACGGTAATGGAGGTATTCTGCGCATACCTACGAATGCCGTTCGTGCCTCCGGTGGAGGTGCTACTCGAAAACACAGAGGGTTCGCCGCAGCATGTGGTGCCGGATGCGGACATGCCAGAGCCGGAGGAACAGCAGCAGCAGCGGCGCGAGGAGCTCCAGGTGCGGTTGACAGCGCAGCGGCTAATCGCCCACCACCTGCATATACCTGACAAGCCGGGCGATCCGGAGCCAGCCACATACTGGCGGGGTGCTGCGGGCGAGCAGATGAGTCTCGACCTGACAGGCGCCACTCTCGTCAGCTTCAACCTTTCGTCCTGTCACGCGGCTCAATTCCACGCAGGTAGTGCGCAGTTCCACGGAAACGCGGAACTGATCGGGGCTCATTTCCATGGAGGCGTGCGCCTGCGCAGGGCGCAGTTCCACCACAACGCGGACCTGAGCAGCGCGCAGTTCCATGGGCACACGGACCTGAGCGCAGCGCAATTCTACAGGCACGCGATCCTGCGCGAGACACAGTTTCACGGGGAAGCTAATCTGCGCGCAGCAGAGTTCCACGGGGACGCACAGCTGGGAGGGGTACAGTTCCACGGATACGCGTACCTGTTCGCGGCGCAGTTTCACAGCGCCGACCTAATCAAAGCGCAGTTCCACGGTGACGCGAACCTGGGTGGGTCGCAGTTTCATGGGCGCGCGGACCTGAGCGGGGCGCAATTCCACGGGAGTACCGAACTAAGCGTGGCGCAGTTCCACCGGCACGCGCGCCTGAGTAGCGTTCAGTTTCACGGGCACGTCAGGCTGAGTCACGCGGAATTCCACGGCGACGCGGACCTGCGCGCGAAATTTGCCGGGCGCGTCGAAATTGCGGCCCTATGGGTTACGCCTACCGCTCTTCTGCCGCCTGGGTGGGCGCTAGCCGGCGACGCCGACTACGCCAACGTGAAGGACGAGTTGCGTCGAGTGGTCCGCTCCGGCGGCGAAGCGAGTGGTGAATCCGTCGGTCGGGATGAGGCCGCCGCAGACGTCTATAGTTCCGGAGAAGACGCTACCTGACCAAGCATCGTAGGAAGCCCACGCCGAACTTATCGCGGAGCGCGGGGCTACGCCGTGCCTGGACGACGTAGCGCACCGCCGGGAGCGGCGTAGTACGGCGCCGCGTGCCTGCGCGGCGCGCAGCCGCCCGAAAAGCCGCCTTGATCGCTCGCGGCGACGCTTTCGTCAGCGCACGACCTGGCGAGCTGCCGTGCCCTGACGGCTGCAACCCATGTCGCTGCTGTGTCAACGACCTCTTCGTCCCGAATTAGTCCAGGCTGGTTGTCGACCTGGGGGCCAACTCGTGCAGGTCATAGCGTTGGGTTGGGGTCGGTCTGGTAAAGAGCGAGGCCGTGCTTTGTTCAAGATTGTCTCCCCGCTCTCTCTGAGATCAGGATCGCTGTCGTCCAGCTGGCTGCGGACTACCAGGATGCTTGCTCCAGCCTGGGCACCGTCGGGCGTAGCGCCGCGCCCACCCGGTAGCGGGGATCGGTGCACGGTCCGGCCAGTTGCGCCCCTCGCGCCTCAAACCAGAAAGGTCGGCCGCTGTACATCCTGCTGAACTGCCGTGTCGGGTATGCGCCGCCCTCACGATGCCACGTCCGTCCCTGCGGAACCCTGCCATCACCCGACCCATCCCGGCTGCTGACGGACCCTACCGGCAGTGCGAGCGGCTGCACCTCGGTTGCCAGTGAGGACCAACCGATGTAGACGTTCATGCAGTTGACGGTTGGACCGGCGGCCAGAAAAGATGGCAGGACGCCATACGCCCGACACGCAGAGTGCTGTTCAGCTTGCGGGTGCGAGCGCGTCGGGCAGAACTTAAGGACGCTTGGTGAAGGGGGCCGCGTTGGTGGATGCGACACCTCCCACGAGAAGGCCCGGACCGACGGCTGGCCATCTTCGTAGCAATCCAGGGGCTGGCATATGACATCGACGATGTCTGGCTTTGAGCACCTTAGTGGAAGCGAGTGGCAGAACCTGTGTGTGCGGGTTCTGCACGTGCATCATGGCGGAGGGCAGTTCAGTGAGGTTCCCGACCAAGAGGGAGGGGACGCTGGGTTAGAAGGTTACTCCCTCGATGGATGTGTGTATCAGTGCTACGCGCCTGAGAATGAACCACTCGATCCAGGCGTGCGGTACGAGAAGCAACGTCGGAAGATGACGACCGACGTTGGTAAGTTTATCGATAACAGGGAGAAAATCCGGAAGGTGGTACCTCCGGACTATCGCGCAAAGATGTGGATCCTGCTGGTGCCAGTCATCACGACCAAGCGCCTTCTAGAGCACGCCCATACGCAGACGCTTCGCTTGCGCGCTGAAGCGCTTCCTTATGCCGACCCGGACATTGTGGTTATGCCGCATACGCTTCGCTCGTACGAGGAGGCGAAAAATCGGGTTATTGCGCGACAGATAGACCGACTGCATCTGCCAAAAGTGGACCATGCCGATTATGGAAGTATTGAAGATCCGCTAATTCAGACAATGTACGGCAAGCTTTCGCGGACAACAGGCTTTAACAACTCCGATAAGAGGAGCCGTTTCATCGATCGACTCTTGGTTAACTCTGTCGTGGGCCGCGAGCAGCGGGACTGGATCCGTGACCACTACTCTGAGCTGGGTGTTGAGCTTGAAGACCAGCTCTCCGACCTCGAGGCGCGACTCGAGGCTCAGTATCCGCTAGACCAAGCTAATCCGGACCACCTTCTGGCGGCAATTCTAAGGGATACGGAGCAGGTGATAACCGACATTCTCAATGTCCGGAAGTCTCAGGCTCGTGTCATGGCGGAGGGTCAAGTCGCCCAATGGCTTATGCATTGCCCCTTGGACTTCCCGTGAGCGACGAACCGCGGAATGTCGACCACCAGGACGAGAACCAAGCCGTCTTGTGGGCTCTAGCGGCTGCCGCGTCGATAACCGAAGCGGATGGTTTGCAGATCCCTGCGGGCTTTCATAAACGGCCTCATGCGATGGATGCTCGAAGAAGGATCGCATACAGGACCTCATTGCTAGTCCTGATACTTTCCCGCTTCAATGGCAAGGCGGCGAAGCTTGAAAATGTGCACCTTTTCATGTGGGCAACGCGAACCAAAAGAACTCGAAGGATGCTATCGGCGTGGTGGGCTGGACGCAGGTTCGCCACTGCGCAGCTGCACAGAATCGATCCTGACTTGCTGGTCACGGTCCGTCTTGCCATCGCTGATGGCCTGGTCGGCGTGAAGGGACAAGGCCGGCAACGCGTCTACCTCAGCGAAAAAGGCGTAGATCTCGCGTCCGCGATTGATCAAGAAGAGGAGCTTCTTGCGACTGAGAAGAGCTTCCTCGCATCGTTTCCTCGACTCAGCGACGCTGCCGTCGCGCGCCTTCTTGGAGTGGGTGCCGAATGAGGCTGATAGTCCGTGCGGTGCGGTTGCGCATTAACACCGACGATGGCGCTTTGGGGCGGACTATCGAGCTCAGCTCGGGGTTGAATGTTATTCAAGCTGGAAACAATCGCGGAAAGACCCAAATCGTACAAGGCATAATTTACGCGCTTGGCATGGAGAGAATGCTTAGCGCCCGTGCTCACGCACCCCTTGGGAGCGCCTTAACGAGCGAGATCATAGCTGAGCGAGATGGTCAGGAAGTCACAATGCCTGTCGCATCAAGCTGGGTGGCAGTAGAATTAGACAATGGCATGGGTGAAATACTTACGGCGCAAAGGTATATCAAGCACCCGACTTTTCGCCCCGACCTCGTCAGGGTTTGGAGCGAGCCTGCGGTTACACGACAGACACCCGAGTCCCGCCCAACAGACTACTTCCTACATTCGGCCGGGAGTGTTCAGGGTGAACGCGGTTTTCACGCCCTCCTGATGAGATTCCTTGGGTGGGAGTTGCCGGGCGTGGTGGACTATGCGGGCAAGCCCGTACTGCTGTACCCGGATGTGATATTTCCGTTCCTTATTGTGGATCAGCAGGCATGGGTATCATCTGGTCCGCGCAAGGTTGAGCGTTATCAGATACGAGAACCCGTCAGACGCGCCGCCGAATTCTTGCTGAGACTAGAGGGTCCGTTGGCTCGACGGCGGCGCGAGGAGTTAGACCGCAGCATTAACGACCTGCAGATCGAGTGGACGTCAACGCTTTCCGCGCTTAAAGGGCAGGCAAGCGCGATTGGTGGCCGTATCGTCGGCGTGCCAGAGCGCCCAGCGGGCTCGGTCGCTCGTACAACTTTCGCCCAGCCAACCGACCTTGGCGGAGCGATGCTTCAGATCGTTCGGGAAGGGGAGTGGCTGCCGGCCGAAGACTTGCTTCGTAACCTACACGCTGAGTTGAACGCCGCAGTCGCAGCCATTGATGCAGCCTCGCAAAATGGTCCGACTGATACAGAGCTCCGACGCCAAATTGACGACGTCAGAGAGGAACTCAATGACGTCTTGGCTGCGGCGCGGTTGCTTGAGCAGGATTTGACCATGGCGGAGGCGCAGTTGGCGGCGCTGGACCGGCGCATTGACGGACTGCAGGAAGAACGAGATCGGAATAGAGATATTGCGACGCTGATACGGCTCGGTAGCGAGACTTCTGCGCAACATATTGCGGACCATAACTGCCCAACGTGCAAGCAGTCGCTTGATTCCGTCGAGTCGGCCGAACTTGGTCCGACGCTCGACGTCGGCGAGACCATCGGCCTGCTAAATGCTCAGCTTTCCACCGCTAGTGCGATGAGGGAACGTTCGCGGATTGTAGCGGAGCAGTCGGCGAATGTGTATTCTGCAATGCAGCGAGAAATTGATCACTTGCGCGTGCAACTCCGCTCCCTCGAAGGCGATGCAGTAACACCGAACCAGATCCCGAAGAGCGGGGATATCGCCAGGAGAATCTCTGCAGAGATCCGACGCGACGAGATCCAAAGAGCGATGGACTCCTTTGATATCAAACAGCGTTCGCTCATTGAAACCGCAGCGGCGATCGCTGCAGCTCGCAACGAGCTAAATGCCCTTCCGGCGGGCCTCTCTGAGTCCGACCTGGAAGTCTTGCGCTCAGTAGGTTCACTTATGAGGCAACGCCTTCAAGCATCGGGTTTCGGCAGCTATGCCCCCAGCTTGGTCCAGATTGACGTGGACTCCCTGCAACCGGTGCGACAAGGTTTCGATGTTGATACCGACGCCAGCGCAAGTGATGTCGTGCGAATCAAGCTCGCTTATCTCGACTCGATTCGTCAAATTGGACGGGAACGAGGTACTCATCCTGGGCTATTAGTGCTGGATGAGCCAAGGCAGCAGGATATGGAGCTTGACGATTACGAGGCAGTCCTGCGTTACCTGTCTGAAGGGCACGATGGGTTAAGTCAGGTTATTGTTACCAGTACAACGGCGATGACGCACCTTAGGGCGTCTCTTGAAGGAGCGGGTGTGTTGTTTGTCGAACTGGGATCGGAAAGGCTGCTCGACTGGGACGCGAGAAACGACCACCTAGATCGGTGACTTGCGGCTGGCGAACTGTCTTTAGATGTTCTGTGGAGGTGAGCCTTCGGTGGCAGTCGACGGATGGGCGTAGACTGGGGCTGGAAATCTGTATACGGCACGATCTCCAGACTGATTTCCAAAGTCAACTCCTTGGCTTCTGGTTCCGAGCAAACTCCCGCACACCTCTTGTCCTGGCTGCAACACAGGTCCACACTGAGGCATAGCGGCCAGTCGTTTGCTTACCATAACTAGGAGCCGAGAATGCTGCGATTCCTTGGCAAGGACCCACAAAGCCCTAACGGTGATTCCCCGACGCTATATTACGACGAGGAGCGGGATACGTACGTCTTCCAGGGGTGGAAGGTCACGGACCCTAAGCGGTTGGCTCAGATGAGTATCCCGGAGCACGAGACGGTGATTGAGTTCCCGCGACGGATGATGCAGTTCTTTCCGGAGGTGCAGAGTGGCGGCGGAGCGTCGGCTTGACGAGTTGATGCGTTCGTGTGAGCGGTCGGCCGTACATTTGGAGTTGCGGGATGGGTACATGCGGGATGATCCGATGTATCTGGCCTGGCGAAAGGGGTCCCAGTACGATCAGGCTGATCGTGCGTCGTGGTGGCATCCGTGGTTGGAGTTGGTGGCGGAGACTACCGGTCGGGGTGTGCTGGTACGCCGGGCGCGGGTGGTGTCGGAGCCGGTAAGCGAGTACATCCGGTTCGAGTACGACGTGACCTTCCGAAACGTGGCTGTTGGTGAGCAGGTGCGGTGGCTTTCTCGGCGGCGTACTACTGATTTGGCGCTGCCAGGCAACGATTTCTGGCTGTTCGATGACACTCTGGTCCTGGTCCACCATTTCAGTGGTGAGGGGGACAAGGTTGGCGCCGAGGTGACCCAGGAGCCGGCCGTGGTGAAGCTCTGCGCCTCGGCATTCGCCGCCGTGTGGGAGCGGGCCACCCCGCACGACGAGTACCAACCGGTCTGATCATCCTTACCGTCGCAGACTTGTCCTGTGCCGTCACCCTCGTCTAGTGCTCAGCAGGCGCTCGAAGCGCTCGGTGTGCGCCTGCGTGAGATCCGTATTGATGCCGGCCTGACCGGGCGTGACCTGGGCCGGCTGACTGGTTGGCATTCGTCCAAGGTCAGCAAGATCGAGTACGCCAAGCAGACTCCCACCCCGGACGACATCCGGGCGTGGTGCCGGCACTGCGGGATGCCGGACCAGGCTGCCGACCTCATCGCCTCGCTCAGAGCGGCTGAGGGCATGTTCGTGGAGTGGCGCCGGCTGGAGAGCACTGGACTGCGGCTTGCACAGGAAGCCGTAGTGCCGCTCTGGGAGCGAACCAAGCGCTTCCGCATCTACAACCCTCGGCTGATCCCTGGACCCGTGCAGACCCGTGAGTACATCCGGGCTCTCATGCTGGGACTGATGGACCGGCGCGGCATCCCGGACGACCTGGACGCCGCCGTGCAGGTACGGATGGACAAGCAACGAGTGGTACGCGAGGGAGACCACCGGTTCGCCATCGTCCTGGAGGAAGCCGTGCTCCGGTTCCCCATCGGAGGACAGGCAACCATGGTCGGGCAGCTCGGGCACCTGCTCGCCTGCACCGCGCTGCCCTCGGTGTCGCTCGGCATCATCCCGCTCGGCGTCGACAGGTCGACCATGTGGCCGGTAGAGGGCTTCTGGATGTTCGATGAGGAACAGGTGTCGGCCGAGCTGACTTCCGGTCACCTCACCGTGACCCAGCCATGCGAGATTGCGGTATACGGCGATGCCTTCGTAAGACTCGCCAAGCTTGCGGTCTACGGCTCGGCAGCACGGACCCTGATTACCTCAGCGGTCAACGCGCTCGATGAGTGAGCGTCGCAAACCCAAGCACACGTGTTGAAGGCCAGCCGCCGCCGAATTTAGCGTCTATGTACGGCGCGACGGTTGCCGCTCCATACCCCACTCTGAACCGTCGCCCCTTTGGCGGCTGAACGCGCATTCCGGCCGCCGACTGCCTGTCCGGTCTACGACGGCGAGGGTGTGATGGTGAACTGGGTTCTAGAGGCTGACCCCGGCCCGCTTCGAGACAAGCGAGCCCACGAGGCAATGCAGCAACACCTTCCACATGACTTTTATCCGTACCGCTGTCGATGTGGCGACCCGTACCCCTGTCTGACCCGTTTCTACGCGAAGTACCACCTAGTCCTTGGTGGCCGCCTCGTCCTGGACCGCCGGCCGCCAAGGGGTAACAGGTGAGACTGTGGAAGCGAGGCCGCGCGTGGTGGTCGCACTGGCGCGACGTGCCCTCACCTGCGCTGGACTGCACTGGTCCGGCCACCCTGTACCTGGGGCAGTCCGGCAGCTATGCCCAGGACTTCACCGCCTCTGCGACCGCGGGCTCAGGTTCTGTTCCGCCTGAGGGTGGGAGCAGGAAGCGGAAACGGCGACACCATGGCTGAACCGGAAGAGGAGGCCGCGAGCTTCCTCATACAGCTCGATGATCCGTTGATGAACCTGGTTCTGGATTATGGCGAGGCGACGGCGAGGGCTGCCACAGCTTCGGCTCGTGGCAATCGATCCGAGGCGCAGCACGCAAGCCGTGATGGCTTTCGCTTGTTGACTGAGATGTTCGATCTACGCGACGCCGAACACGCACAGACGAATCGCGCCCCTGAGGCATAGCCTCAGGGGCGCTTCCGTGTTCCTACATTCACACCATGCGTGGGCGGAGTTTCGCCTCAAGGGCGGTTCGTACCGCTGGCCACTCGTCATCGATCACGCTGTAGTAGATCGAGCTACGTCGGTAGCCGTCACGGAGGATTCGGTGGTTGCGGAACGTGCCTTCCTGCGTGGCGCCTAGACCTTCGATGGTCCGTTGCGAGCGGACATTACGTGCATCGGTCTTGAAGGCGACCCGGATGGCGCCGAGCGCTTCGAAGGCATGCCGCATGAGCAGGTACGCCGCCTCCCGCGCGATCCCCCGCTGCCAGTAGTCGGGTGAGATCCACGCCCAACCGAGTTCGATCCCCCGGTGGGCGCGTTGGATGTCGATGTAGCTCATGGTGCCGATCGCCTGGCCGTTGTCGCGATCGATGATGGCGAACGGCAGGCGTACGCCCTGGTCCTGCTCTTCGAGGGCTTCCGTGATGAGTGCGGCTACCTCGGGTTCCGTCTGTGGCGTTGCCTCGTCCAGGTAGGTCCAGATCTCATCGTGGCGAGCCATCTTGGTCAGGTCCGGCAGGTGCGCTTCGGTCAGCGGCACCAGCTCGATCTGATTGCCGATCAGGTTGACGGGCTCTGGCTGCATCGGTGCTGGTCTCACTCGCCGGACACCTCGTACACGAGCACGTGCTTGTCCCCCGCTAGGAGCTGGTCGAACGCTTCGAGCGGCTGTTGGTCGCCGTCGTACGCGACCCGTACCGCGCGGACCACGGATACGCCCGGATCGAGCTTCAGTAGCTCGGCTTCCTCCGGGGTCGGCATGCGGAAGCTCAGCTCGTCGATGTAGTACGCGATCGGCTTCCCATGAGCGCGCTCAAGCACCGACAGCACACCCTCTTCCACCGGCTCCGGAACCGCGATGGCAGTGTCTTTGACCAGGTCGGCGAGGTAGTAGCTGTCCCCGAGTTGGTACGGCTCCTCATCGATCAGCATGATCCGGCGCCGTACGAGTAGGTCCGTTCCCTCGGGCACCGCCAACCACCGGGCCGTTTCCGCCGTGGCCGGCACCTGGCCCACCTCGCGGATGTCCTGTCGGCCGACTCGCCCCTGTCGGGCCGCCTCGGAGTTGAACGTGGCCGCGTGGTGTTCCGCTCGACGTGCCGCCCGGTCCTGGTCCATCGCCAGAACCCGGATCGGCCGTGCCTTGCGTACGTAGGTGCCCTGGCCCTGGCCAGAGCCGACGAGTCCCTGTGACTTGAGCGCGGACAGCGCGAGCCGGACCGTCGTCCGGGAGGCGTTGAACCGATCGGCAAGTTCCCGTTCGGCCGGCAAACGTTCGCCTGGCGTGTAGTCGCCGCGAGCGATTGCCTCTCGAATCGTGGTTGCCAGGGTCACGTGACGGGGCTCCTCGCCGCGTCCGGCGGTACCGCCTGGGCTCTCGGACATCTGCGCTCCTGACGTGGGGGCAACGGTTCGCGCTGGTCAGCAACTCATTCTAGCGCTTGGTACGGACCAAGCCTTGACAGGCTCTCGATCATCATGGGAGGTTCTTGGTACCTACCAAGTGGGCGGCCCAAGTGGGCCACCCAAAGCTGAGGGAGTGTCGGGTGGATACGTCTGTCCATGGGCCGGAACTGGAGCCGAGCCCTGCTGACCTGGCCGCGATCGAGCACGAGTGGCCGCTGATCGAGGCCGAGTTGGCGCTACTGGATGCGGAGATCGTGGCCCTGAACTCCGAGGGCGGGCCGTCGCCGCTCGACCGGCGCAGGATCCGACGGGCCGAGCAGCGAGTCATGCGAGTGGCCGCCGTGCTCACTGACTCGCTGAGTGAGCAGCCGCGCGTCTGGAAGGCAGTGGCCTGATGACTGCGACTACGACGAGCGCGTACCCCAAGCCGGTGGAGGAACTGATTCCCGCCGCTCGTGCGCTCGCAGACAAGCTCGGCGAGGTTCCCTCCCGGAACCGGTTGATGCGGGAGCTTCGGGTGGGCTCGCCCAAGGCGACCGCGTTGCGGGAAGTGCTGACCGTCGCCGACGCCTCGCCCGTCGCGCCGACCGATCCGGTTCCGGTGGACGTGCCACCGGTGCCACCGGCAGACCCGGTGCCGGCGGACGCCACGACCGGGTCCAACTCCGAGCAGGAGATCGCCCTACCCGTGGAACGGCCGGAGCCATTGGCGCCGGTCGTGGTAGACGGACACCCGGTTTCCAAGGTCACCACGGAGGCCGTTCCAGCGGTACGGAAGCCGATGCGGTCGTGGGTGTTGCTGCTGCTGGCCGCGCCCGCGTTCGTGGCCATCTGGTCCGGGTGGGTTGGGCTCGGTGGGCTCACTGGGTTCGGTGTGGTGCATCCGCTTCCGGGGATCTGGGACAGCTTGAGCCTCAATACCGCGATCACTCTGCCGATCGGGGTGGAGGCGTACGCGGCGTACGCGTTGCGGGCGTGGCTGTCCGGCGACGGTGTACCCCGGCGGGCTCGCCGATTCGCCGCCTGGTCGGCGATCGGGTCGCTTCTGTTGGGCGCGGCCGGGCAGGTGGCCTACCACCTGATGGAGTCCGCCGGCATCACCTCGGCCCCGTGGCAGATCACCACCCTCGTGGCCTGCCTGCCCGTGGCCGTGCTCGGCATGGGCGCCGCCCTGGCGCATCTGCTGCACACCGACGAGTCCTGACTTTGCCCGGCGGCGCGGTCTCTGGCCTGGAAACCGCGCCGCGCCGCCGGCCCACCTCCGCTGTCCTAAGACCTCGGAAGGATCCCCATGTTCGCACCCCCGACCGTCCCGCCGGACCGGCCCTGGCCCGTCCCCTTTCTGTCCCTGCCCGTCCTTGTCGTCTCGCTCTGAGCAGGAGGTAACGCACCATGACAAGCAACCCTGATGAGCGGTTCGACTGGTCCGCTGCCGAGGCGGAGCTGTCCGACGGCGCGGACGTGGTCGACCTGGCCGCGCGGCGGCGCAAGACCACCGACCCCGCGAAGTCTTTTGCCGTAGACCTGGACGACGAGGCCGACCAGCAGGACTCCGACGAGCCGGTACCAGTTGACCCGCCGGACCTGGCCATGTCGTCGACGTTCGCCGCCAGCCTGGCCGGCAAAACCTCGACCCGCCGGCCGATCGTTCCCCCGTGGTTGCGGTCGCGCGCCGAGCTGGCCAGTGCTGGGCGGTGGGCGTTGTCGCACTACTCCCACGTGAGCCTGTACCACCTGACTCGCACCCCGAAGTACGCCGGCCGATTGACCTGGCGGGCGCCGTTCGGCGCGGCCCGGCTGATCGGCGCCACCACGCGTTGGGTGTGCGACGCCGAGGGCGGGCCGGTCCGGATGGCCGCAGTACGGCAGGAAAACGCCGAGCTGTATCTCAAGCTGTCCCGGCAGCGGGATGCTCGGGTGCGCTGGCGCGGCATCGTCCTGTCCATCGCGCTGCTGATCGGCGCACCCACGGCAGCAGTGCTGATGGTGCTGGCCGGTTCGTGGCAACGCTGGTTGATGCTCGCCGGTGCGGTGGCCCTGCTCGGCCTGGCCGGTACACCGAAGGACAAGCCGCTGTTGGACGTGGCCGCGGTGACCCCACGGGCGCGGAAGCTGTCGGCCGACGTGGTGACACGGGCGTTCCTGGCCGCCGGGCTGTGCAAGGCCGATGACCTGATCACGTTCCCCGCGCCGATCATGCGTGACGGTCCGGGCTGGCGAGCGATCGTTGACCTGCCGTTCTGGACCAACGCCGACAAGGCCATCAAGAAGCGCGACCAGCTCGCCGCCGGCCTGGACCTGGACGAGGTGCAGGTATGGCCGGAGCGGGTACGCGGCTCTGCCGGTTCCGCCCGCCGGCTGTCCCTGTGGGTCGCCGACGAAGACCCGTACGCCAAGGGATCCGGGTTGTGGCCGCTGATCGCCAAGGGAACCGTGGACATCTTCTCCCCGGTCCCGTTCGGCCAAGACCAGCGTGGTCGGGACATCCCGCTCCTGCTGATGTTCACGTCCCTGCTGGTCGGGGCGATCCCGCGAATGGGCAAGACGTTCGCCGCCCGTCTGCCGGTGCTGGCCGCCGCCCTGGACCCGATCGTGGAACTACACGTCTACGACGGCAAGGGTGGTCAGGACTGGCGGGCGTTCGAACGGGTCGCCCACCGCGTCGGATTCGGCGTACGGGACGAAGTTGTCTTGTCCCTGGTCGAAGACCTGCGGGCGCTAGTGGCGGACATGAACCGCCGGTACGACACGATCGCCACCCTGCCGCCGGACATCTGCCCGGAGTCGAAGGTCACCCGAGGCATCTCGGAGCGGCGTTCGCTCAAGCTCTGGCCGGTCCTCGTCGCGATTGACGAGTTTCAGCGGTACTCCGGTCACCCGGTGCACGGGGAGGAGATCGTGTCCTTGCTGACCGAGCTGTGCAAGGTCGGCCCGTCGGTCGGGATCATGATCCTTCTCGCCACTCAGAAGCCGGACGGCAAGGCGGTGCCGACCGACCTGCGCGACAACATCGGCACCCGCTTCGCGCTCAAGACGATGACCTGGCAGTCCAGCGAGGCAGTGTTGGGCGCCGGTTCCTACACCGCCGGGTACGACTCGTCCCGGTTCCAGCGCGCTCACAAGGGTGTGGGCATCCTGCTCGGCGCGGACGACTCCGGCTCGGTAGAGGAGGCGGTGACGGTGAGGACCAACCTGGCCGCCGCCAAGGATGTCGAAACCGTCGTCACGAGGGCGAGGGAGCTTCGGGAGCGGGCCGGGACCTTGACCGGTCACGCCATCGGCCAGGCGCCGGAGACGACCACCACGGCGGGGGACACCCTGCTTGACGACATCCTGACCGTCGTGCCGGCCGCCGAGGCCAAGGTGTGGTCAGAGACCGTGGTCGCCCGACTGGCCGAACTGCGCCCCGAGGTCTACGGCGCATGGGAACCGGGGCAACTGGCCGCCGCGCTCAAGCCGCACCGGATCACCGTGGGCCGGCAGGTCTGGGGGACCGATCCGACCACCGGCAAGGGCGCCAACCGCAAGGGCATCCACCGCGACGACATCGCCGCCGCTGTGACCGAACGTAATCGGCATCGGAAGGCTGGATAGCCCCGAGTGGGCCGCTAGGTCTAGCGCCGGCACCCGCTAGACCTAGCGGCACCGCTAGCCCTCCATCTCTATCCCTGCCAGGACGCTAGCGACCTAGCGGCCGTGGCTCCGTACGCCCTGAAACTGGCCCTGGAGGCATTTGTGGACCCGTCCGCGATCATCGCTAGCCTGCCCTGCCTTCTTCTTGCTCTGCTCACCCTTGGTTACCTCGTGCGCTGCGCTGCTTCGCCGTTCGGCCCGTGTCGACGCTGCTCCGGCCTCGGCCGAGGCCGGACCTACCGGCACTGCAACCGCTGCGACGGCACCGGCCTTCGCATCCGGATCGGCCGGCACCTGTGGAACGAGATCCGCCGCGAGCACCGCAACGGCATCCGATGACCCGCCACCTCGCCCATACCGACTGGTGCGCCCGTGACCACCGCTGCAACCTCAGCGAACACCGGTCGGAGTCGATCGTGGTGGACCTTCCCGGTCACGGCCGCGCCGTCCTCACCCGCGTCCAGGTCAGCAACGGACGGCAGCACGCCGAGATTCGCGTACGCGTCGCCCTGGCCGTCACCGAACCGGCTGCCCGCCGGCAACTCGCCGGCCTGCTGACGGACCTCCGCCAGGTCGTCACCCGTGCCGCCATCGCCGCCCGTCCTCGGCCACGCCGCGCCGCCTGACCACACGACCTCGTCCGGAAGGAGGAATCTCCTCGTGACCCGAGCACCCTCGTACGACCTGAACGCCGAGCAGGCGGTCATCGGCGCTGTCCTCATCGCCCCGCCCGTCATGGCCGAACTGACCGCTCTGCTCGGCCCGGCTGACTTCTACCGGCCCGCCCACGGCGTGATCTGGGAGGCGTTGTGCGTGATACACGCTGACGGTCTTCCTGCGGATCCGATTGCCCTGGCGGCGTACCTCGCCGAGACCGGCGACCTCGCCAAGATCGGTGGGGCGCCGTACCTGCACACCCTGATGCAGTCCGTACCCACAGCCGCGAACGCCGGACACTACGCCCGCATCGTCGCCGACCACGCCCGCCGCCGCCAGGTCGTCAACCTCGGCGAACACCTCACCCAGATGGCCAACGGTGGCGCGGACGTGGCCGATGTCGTTGCCGCTGGCCGAGCGATGCTCGACCAGGCCGACTCCGGAACCTGGTCACCACTCATCCAGCTCGGCGACCGGCGGCACCTGCCCGAATTCCCCGCGTACGTCCTGCCCAGCTGGGTTGCAGACATGGTCTACGGGGTGGCGGAGTTCACCCAGACTCCGGTCGACCTGGCCGGCTGTGTTGCTTTGGCCGCCCTGTCCACCGCCGCCGGAGGCCGGGCCGAGATCGAGGTACGCGGCTCATGGCGAGAACCGTCGAATCTCTTCACCGTCGTTGCCCTCCCGCCAGGATCCCGCAAGTCGGCAGTGTTCGGTGCCATGACCGGGCCGCTGCTCGTGGCTGAGAAGGCGTTGGTGGAACGCACCCGGCCAGCGATTGTGGAAGCCGAGCTGGCTGCCCGCGTGGCTGGTAAGGCTGCCGAGAAGGCTGCGATTGCCGCCGCCAACGCCGATGCCTCCGGACGGGACACGTTGTTGGCCGAGGCAACCGCTGCCGCGATGAACGCCGATGCCGTCGCCGTGCCGGTTCTCCCGCAGCTCATCGCCGACGACGTGACGAGCGAGGAGGCGGCATCCCTGCTGGCGGAGCAGGGCGGGCGCCTGGCCGTGCTGTCCCCGGAAGGCGGCATCTTCGCCACCATCGCCGGCCGCTACTCCGGCACCCCCAACCTGGAGGTCTTCCTCAAGGGCCACGCCGGAGACATGCTGCGAGTCAACCGGCGCAGCCGCGACCCCGAACACGTCGAACATCCCGCCCTCACGCTCGGCCTGGCCGTGCAACCCGACGTGCTCCGTGACATCGCCGGTATGCCCGGTTTTCGGGGCAAGGGACTCCTTGCCCGGATCCTGTTCTCCCTGCCAGAGAACACCGTCGGACGCCGAAAGATCGGTGCTGATCCCGTGCCGGAGCAAATCGCCACCGCATACGCGGCCAACCTTGGTGCTCTGGTGATGACGCTGGCCGATTGGACCGACCCGGCCGTACTCCTGCTCACGCCGGAAGCCAACGAGCGGGTGTTGGAGATCGAACGAGCCGTAGAACCCCGGCTCGGACCTGGCGGCGCGTGGGCGCACATCGTGGACTGGGGCAGCAAGTACACCGGGGCGGTAGTCCGCGTCGCCGGGCTGATCCACCTCGCCGAACACCTCCGCGACGGGTGGGGCAAACCCATCCAGGCCGAGACCATCGAACGGGCTGCCCTGCTCGGCGAGTATTTCGCCGCCCACGCCCTGGCCGCGTTCGACGACATGGGAGCCGACCAGACCACCCGACACGCCCGCCACGTCCTGGGCTGGATCGAACGCACCGTTACCAGCGCCTTCACCAAGCGCGAGCTGTTCCGGGCGGTCAAGAACGCGCAGATGTCGACCGTCGCCGACCTCGATCCCGCGCTCGCCGTGCTGGAGATGCACGGCTACATCCGCCAACTTGATGCGCCCGCCCGAACTCGTTCCGGCGGACGCCCGCCCTCGCCCTCGTACCTCGTCCACCCCGACGTTCATCGGCCCGTCGCCACCGTCCACGCCCTCGCCGACGCCGACACCCGGCGGTCCGCGTGAAGGGCCTGACAGAACTGACACAACTGACACAACCCCCTGCCATCCGAGGTTCTGTCAGTTCTGTCAGTTCTGTCACCGGTTCTGCCGGACGGAGCGGGCAGGAGGCGCCAGAGCTTCGGCACCCGGCGGCCGTACCAGATATCCGACTCAGCCCATGCCCAGGCGACTCGAAGGAGAACTCCTCAGCCATGGACGCCCCTGAACTGGTGCGTACTCCTCTCTACCGTCCGGCGGAAGTTGCGAAGGTGCTCGGCTGCTCCGAGTGGTGGATCAGGGAGCAGGCGCGTAAGCGTCGCATCCCGTTCAGCTGGATCGGTGGTAGCTACCGGTTCACCGATGGGCACCTGACCGAGATCATTCGGCTCTTCGAGGTGCGGCCGACCGAGGCCGGACCGGTGTCGTGCGAACAGGCGCAGGAGCCCAGAGCACGCGTGCCGCGCGCGGTGCAGTCGGTAACCCGTCTCCGGGCGCGAACGCCTCGCCGGGCACTCGGCGCTGACCAGTAGTCATCCACTGCCGCCTGAATCCAAGAAACCCTCGCCTGCTGACCAGCGACGACAACAACGGAGGAACCAGACCTTGGGGTACGCGGAGAAGCGCAGCGGCTACTGGCGCGGTCGGTACAAGATCGATCGTGGGAAGTACGGCACGGTGGCTGACACCACTGGTGTCACGATTCGCTTCCGGACCAAGCGTGAAGCCGAAGCGGCGGCGAACGATGCAGAAGCCAAGGTACGCGGAGGTGTGTGGCGGGACCCGGCCGTCGGGCGGATCACCTTCGGGGAGTACGCGAGCCGGTGGTATGAGGTACAGGACCTGGCCGCGTCGACCATGCAGAACTACCGCCGCCACATCGAAGAACACCTCCTGCCCGCGTTCGAGCACAAGCCCATCGCGGACATCACGGCAGCCGACATCAGCGTCTGGGAGAAACGGGAACGGGCTGTGCCCTACGCGGACTCCAGCGTCAAGACCTGGCGCGCGACGCTTCATCTCATCTTGGCCGACGCGGTTGAAGAGGGGATCCGCGAAACCAATCCGGCTGCCAAGCGTCGGGGGAGGGGCAAGCGAGCCGGGCGATCCCGGAGCCGGGGACCGGAGAAGGCGGTGACCAGCGCTCTCGGAATTCTGCTCATCGCCGAGCGGGCGGCCCTGCTGTCCGGCCGTGATGACGAATTCGTCGCCATCACGCTCATGGGCTTCACCGGGATGCGGTGGGGCGAGTTGGTCGGGCTGGAGACGGAGTTTGTCCGGCCCAACAGCGTCCGCGTGGAGTGGCAGCTCTACGAGCTGGACACGGGCGAGCTTCGCCGATGCCCGCCGAAGGATGATTCCCGACGGACGATCGACACTCCGGGCTGGCTGGCTGAGTTGGTGTCGAGTCACATTGCTCGCACCGGGCCGAAGCCGTGCCAGTGCCATGGACGGACGTACGTCTTTCAAGGTCATCGGGCGGCGAATGGTGCGGCAAGTCGACCGGGAGCGAAGCTTGTTGACGTTGCCCGCCGGGCGGGCGTTTCGACCGGCACGGTGTCGACGGCTCTGAACCGCCCTGAGGCCGTCACGGAACCGACCCGAGCCAAGGTCATGATTGCTATCGCCGATCTTGGGTACGTCCGTGGCGGTCCATCGGGGGAGCTTGCCGCCCATTGGCGTCGTACGGGCTTCGCGACGTGGCTGTTTCATCCCGCTGCCACTGGGTGGTACCCGAGGAAGGCTCCCCATTCGGCTCGGCCGGTGCCGATTCTCGGCAATCCCTGGCCAGGCGTACCGGTGCGGGGCCGGAACGCATTCGAACGCGCCGACTCATGCTGGGTGCCCATTGCCCCGAAGCTGACGCCGCATGGGCTGAGGCACACTCACAAGACCCTCATGGTCGAGTTGGGCGTACCACCAAAGCTCATGGACGAGCGAATGGGTCACGAGGACGGGTCGGTGCAGGCCCGGTACTCACACGTCACGGCGGGAATGCGCCATCGGCTTACGGAGGACCTGACGGGCCTCTGGGGGGCTGCCTTGGCCGCCCGCCGGGAGATCGCCCCCGGCTCGCCTGTGGCAATTCTCGACCAGCTGTTGCAGGCTGCCCGGCCGTGAGCATCGGTAGGTGTGCTTGAAGGCCCACTTATGCGATCGCTTAGTGGGCTCTTGCTGGCACTTCTGGCAGACTCGGGCCGATCTCCCATTAGGAGCCCGGCCCGAGTCTGTGCAAGAGGGTAGAGTGTCGGATTCGTATCGACGATTGCTCCGGATTCAAAGTTCGACTGCTTGGCGCCGTGGAGGCGAGAGCGCATCCGTGCGAATTGTCGCGGATCTTCTGTTGCTAGCATGTCCGTCAGCGAATACCCAATGTGCAGGGTTGTTAGGTTTCCAGAGCCTCACCTTTCATTGCCTGCTCTGTCGTTTGTATCACGCCGAAACCAGGTTTCTGTGTCGCCACCAGCCGATATCCTTGAGGCCATTCGTGTGGTTTTGTGGGGTTTAGGTTGGCGAGTGCCTCAGAGATTATGAGCTTATTCTCCTCGGCGCCAGCGAAGATCGCGCATCTATGAAACCTCGCGTGCATGAAAACGCCCAACTTTGAGAATGGCGTCTTCGAGAAATCTGCGTCACCATCAAAGCGGGCCAGCCTAAAGTTGGCGAGCCCGTCGACCGTGACATTTGTGAAATCGATGTTGCCCAAAAAGACAGCGCCGGTTGCCGAGACTGCACTTATGAATGACCCGGAGAAGTCGGCGTCGCCGATGAAGTGGGCACCCTCGATGTTGATTCTCCCAGCCTTACAGCTGGAGATATCCCAGTCGATCAGCGTTGCTCCTCTCAGGTTCAGGTCGATATCCCCCCAGTACTTCCCGTCATGGGCTGCTCTTCCGTCGGGCAAGAAGAAGCACCACAGGTGCTTCACGATTAGGTCTTGGGCAGCTTTCCTGACCTCTAGATCCTCTAGGATCACAGAGTCTTTGGTGTAGTCAATGAATGCAGGGTTACTGGAGATCAATGCTTGCACGCCGCTGGGTTCGCCGATTGGCATTCGGAGGTACGAACATATGAGGCTCATCACCGTTTCGCGATGGCTCGGATTATCCTGAGCAAGTCTTTCCAGTGAGTATAGGGCGGCCAAACGTACTGTCGCCTTTTCTGAGCCTAGCTGTTCTGCCGCCTTGACGTATAGGTCGGTGATCCGCCTCTCTGCGGCGTCATGCTTTGCGTCTTCTGCTGTTCGGTTTTTGTACTCTTGATCCGCGTGGTCTACGCGTTCTTTAACGTACTGTCGACGTAGTGCAAGAAAAAGAGCAACAAGCCCGCCCGTTCCGGCTCCTATGGCAAGGATATTTCGGATAACGTCTAGGCGGAGCTGTGCTTCGCGGACGGCAAGCTCTGGCGAGCTGGGCACGTTCGTTGGGACCTTCGCGGCCTCCCACATGAGCGAAGCTGCCGCGCCAGTGAGAATACAGGCGACGATTAAGAGCGAAATCAGGGTTGCAAGATGGATCGGTCGGTAAGTGCGGGGCTTAGGAGCTTTCTCGGGTTTTTTGGTTTTCTCCCTCTTGTGGTTGGACCAGCGGGCGCGTAGGGCGGTGACGGGTTTGAGTCGTTTGCGCCACCAGGGGCGTTCGGGCATCCCTAGATTGTCTTGTAGCAGCGCAACTTCTGTAATTGCCTGGTTGCGCTCGACTGCTGGGCCTGCCGGTTCGATGGCCGGCGGATGGCCTACCGCAATCACCTGCGGACGCGGCGCCTCGGTCACCTCGCCGACTTGGCCGACATCTGCCCTTCGCGTTGGTGGTTGCCCTGCAACTCCGGTGAGACGCCGGTCGACTGCCCGTCCAAATTAACCACCGATGGTTCTGGTGGGCATGCCCTGTCTCCCGCTGTCCGCGTCACCCCAGCGGCGTGGGATGCGATGGCCGGTGAGTGAGAGGGGTGTGACAGTGGCTAACAAGGGTCGCTCCTGGGTCGCTCCTGGGTCGCTCCTGGGTCGCTCCTGGGTCGCTCCTGGGTCGCTCCTGGGTCGCTCCTGGGTCGCTCCTGGGTCGCTCCTGGGTCGCTCCTGGGTCGCTCCTGGGTCGCTCCTGGGTCGCTCCTGGGTCGCTCCTGGGTCGCTCCTGGGTCGCTCCTGGGTCGCTCCTGGGTCGCTCCTGGGTCGCTCCTGGGTCGCTCCTGGGTCGCTCCTGGGTCGCTCCTGGGTCGCTCCTGGGTCGCTCCTGGGTCGCTCCTGGGTCGCGCTCCTGGGTCGCTTGTCGCGGGCTTGGCCATCGGGGAGAGGAAGAGCTACTGGACCCAGGAATTTCAAGATCGTCTCCCGGATTTCTCCCACGGCGCCCCTAGGAGACGAGTCAGGGCCGGTCTCCCGTGAAGGAGACCGGCCCTGACCTGCACCAACTCTGTCGGGGTGGCCGGATTCGAACCGACGACCTCTTCGTCCCGAACGAAGCGCGCTACCAAGCTGCGCTACACCCCGAGCTGCTGACAAATACTAGCCCACCAGCCCCGGTGGTCAAATTCGGTATCCCGGCGCGTGCTCCTCGGCAGCCCAGCGTGTTGCACGGGGGCAAACAGGCCCGAACGCTCAGCGTGGAATCAGGGTCAGCAGCGACGCCTCGGGCCGGCAGGCGAACCGGATCGGCGCCGTCGGGTGGGTGCCGACCCCGGCCGAGACGTGCAGCCAGGCGTCCGAGTTCGGCCACCGGTGCAGGCCCTTGGCCATCGAGAGCGGCAGGTCGCAGTTGGTGGTCAGCGCGCCGTAGAACGGTACGCAGACCTGGCCGCCGTGGGTGTGTCCGGCGAGCAGCAACTGGAAACCGTCGGCGGCCATCTCGTCCAGCAGCGGCGGCTCCGGCGAGTGGGTGAGCCCGATCGAGAGGTCGGCCTGCTCCGAAGTGGGGCCGGCGACCGACCCGTAGTCGTCCCGCTCCACGTGCGGGTCGTCCACCCCGACCAGCTCGACCGTACGGCCGCCGGCCTTGATCGTCGTACGGGCGTTGTTCAGGTCGGCCCAACCGGCACCGACCAGCACCTCACGCAGGTCCTCGGTCGGCAGGTCGACGCCCTGGACGTACTCCCGCTCCGGCAGCACGTAACTCAACGGGTTCTTCCAGACCGGACCCCTGTAGTCGTTCGAGCCGAAGACGAATGCCCCCGGTACGTCCAGCAGCGGCTGAAGTGCCCGCAGCACCCCCGGTACGCCCCCCGGGTGTGCGAGGTTGTCGCCGGTGACCACCACCAGGTCCGGGTCGGTGGCCGCGAGCGAGGCCACCCAGCGCTGCTTACGTCGCTGGTCCGGTGTCATGTGCAGGTCGGAGAGGTGCAGGATGCGCAGCGGTTCCGCGTCGGTGGCGAGCACCGGTACGTCGAAGCGGCGGAGGGTGAACAGGTTCCGCTCGACGAGCGAGGCGTACGCGAAAGTGGCTGCCCCGGCCGCGACGGTGCCGGCGGCCAGTCGGAATACGGTGCGCTTCTGCATGGCGCCCAGGGTAGTTTGACGAGTCATGAGCACGCTGAAGGACCTCCTGACCGCTGACATGCGCAACGCCCTCAAGGCGCGCGACGAGCTGACCACCTCGACCCTCCGGATGGCGTTGGCCGCGATCGGCAACGCCGAGGTAGCCGGCAAGGCCAAGCGGGAGCTCTCCGACGACGAGGTGCTCTCGGTCCTGACCAAGGAGGCGAAGAAGCGCCGGGAGGCGGCGACCGCCTTCGCGGACGCGGGTCGGGTCGAGCAGGCGGAGAAGGAGCGGGCCGAGGGCGAGGTGCTCGACCGCTACCTGCCGAAGCAGCTCAGCGACGAGGAGTTGGCCGAGCTGGTGCGGGGCGCGCTCGCCGGTGGCGGCTTCGAGGGCAAGGCCCAGTTGGGCCCGGCGATGAAGGCCAGCCAGGCCGCGGTGGCCGGCCGGGCCGAGGGGGGCAGGGTGGCCGCCGAGGTACGGCGCCAGCTCGGCGTCTGAACGTCGCCTCCGCCTCCGCCTCCGCCTCAGCCGGCCAGCCCGACGATCTCATCCGGCTCACCCTGCCCCTGATACGACGATGGGCGGGCACCCACTCGGGTGCCCGCCCATCGCTGTCTCGCTTACCGCCTCTGGTTACTCGCCCGGCGGGCGTCCCGGGTTGGGTCCTCGGGGACCGTCACCGGGCTGCCCCGGGGCGTTGTTGCCAGGCGAGGGGGAGTTCGACCCCTTGCCGTTGCTGATCTCGATCGTCACCGAGCCGCCCTTGATGGTGCGCCCGCTCGGGTTGGTGCCGGCGGCAGTGCCCGCCGGGCACTTCGAGTCGACCTGCTTGGTCGAGACCTCGACCTCGAAGCCGGCGCCCCTGACCCGGCTCCGGGCCGTGTCGACGGGCTGGCACTCCACGTTCGGAATCGAGCGCTGGTCGCCCTGGACGATCTTGCTGTTCGGCGGGGTGAACTGCTGGGTGGGTTTGCCCTTCATGGCATCCCGCAGCGTCTCCCAGACCGCCGGGTCGACCTTGTCGTGGCGCATCTTCTCGGTGGTCTCGGGCCAGTCCGGGTCGGCCAGGATGCCGGCGACGGCGAGCTGCTTGGTGGTGACCACCAGGGCGGCCGTCCGGTCCGAGTCGGTGGTGCCGCTCTTACCGGCGACCGGCTTGTCGACGATGCCGCGTACGGCCTGGGTGGTGCGCCCCTTGCACTGCGAGGTCGAGGAGTTGTCGCCGACCGGGCAACGGGCGGCGTCGATCGCCGCGCGGGCGACCTCCGTCTTGAACCGCTGCTCGCACCGGGGGCTCGCCACGTCGAGGGTCTTGCCGGACTGGTCGCGGATCTCCTGCACCGGGATCGGCTCGCAGTACTTGCCGTCCGCCGCGAGGGTCGCGTACGCGTTGGCCACGTCGAGCGGTGTGGTCGCCGAGACGCCGAGGGTGAATGCGCCCCACTGGTCCGCGCCGCCTTCAGCGGTGGTCATCCTCGCGTCCTCGGCCGACCGGAACTGGATGCCGAGTCGCTTGGCCACGTTGATCGAGTTGAGCGCGCCGACCCGCTCCTGCAACGGCACGAAGTAGGTGTTGACCGACGCGCCGAAGGCGCTCCACATGTTGTGCGTACCGGTCATGCTCTTGCTGGCGTTGCGCGGGCAGTAGTCGTCGGTGCCCGGGCAGGCCCCGTCCCCGTTGAACTTGACCGGGTACTTGGAGTGGTACATGTCCGGCGCGTTGATGGAGTACGCCAGCGGGTAGCCCTTCTCCAGTGCGGCCACCAGCGGGAAGATCTTGAAGGTCGAGCCGGCCTGGTAACCGGTGATGTCGCCACCGCCGGTGATCAGCGGGTTGGTGGTGTTCGGGTAGGTGCCCCGGGTGCCCTTCGGTGCCTTCTTGTTGGTGGAGAACCCGTTCAGCGGCTTGTTCGGGTCGTCGAGCTTGAAGTTCCGGTTCACCGCGAGGGCGCGTACCCGGCCGGTGCCCGGTTCGACGCCGGCCACCATCAACGCTTCCGGGTTACCGGTCTTCATGTACTTCTCGACGGCCTTCTTCGCCGCGTCCTGCGCGGTGACGTCGAGCGTGGTGACGATGCTGTAGCCACCCGACTTCAGCCGCCGCTCCCGGTCGTACGTGGTGGCGCCGAAGGTCTCCTGGTCCATCCACCAGCGGTAGAAGAAGTCGCAGAAGAAGCCCCAGTGGTTCTTGCTGGTGGCGACACAGCCGTTCGGCGCCCGGTGGCCGGTGATGACCATCTCGGCGGCCTTCGCGGCGGTCGCCTGCTCCGGCGTGATGGCGCCGATGTCGCGCATGTTGTCGATCACGTAGTCGCGCCGCTTCAGCGCCCGGTCGAAACCGTCGGTCGTGGTCGGGTCGTTTTCCGACGGAGCCTTGACCATGCCGGCGAGCATCGCCGCTTCCTCGATCTTCAGGTCCTTCGGGTGCTTGTTGAAGTAGACCTGGCTCGCCGCGAAGATCCCGTACGCGCCACGGCCGAAGGGGGCGATGTTGAGGTAGCGCTCGAGGATCTCCTCTTTGGAGAGTTCGCTGTCAATCTGGATCGCGTACCGCATTTCGCGGAGTTTCCGGGCAGTGGTGTCCTCGGTCGCCGCCACCACGTCCTGCGGGTGGGTCGCCGAGTAGGCGATCGCCTGCCGCACGTACTGCATGGTGAGGGTGGAGGCGCCCTGTTGGGTCTCCTGCGAGCTCTGGTTGGCGGCGAAGGCGCGGGCGATGCCCTTCATGTCGACGCCGTTGTGCTTGTAGAAGTCGTGGTCCTCGGCGGCGATGATCGCCTGCTGCATCACCGGGGCGATGTCGGCGATCGGGACGTCCCGCCGGTTCTCGTCGTACATCGTCGCCAGCACTGTCTTGCCGTCAGAGGCATAGAGGTAGCTGATCTGCGGCGCCATCTTGACCGTCAGTTCGGTCGGCAGCTTGTCGAAGGTCTCGGCACCGGCTTTGGCGGCCAGGCCGGACATCGCCACCGCGGGGAAGGCCGCCGCGGCGACCACCACTCCGGCCAGTAGGCCACAGATCAGCAGCGATGCGCCATTGGCAAAGACATTGTGGTCGCGTTTCCGCATCCGGGTCACCTCGTCAGGGTACGTGAGTCAGCAGCGAGGTCGCGCTCCGCGTAGTTTCCCCATTTCCTGCGGGCGCTGGTCTCGTTGTGCTAAACGCACGGACCCAGGCGTGCGGTTGCGGGCACCGTGCTGCCGAGTCTCCTACATCGGACGGATCTCCGCAGCGTTTTCGCACATCGCAACTGGGTAGACAGCGCGGACGGCCGGGCAAAGAGCCCGGAGTGTCCGGATTAATGAATTTGGCCGACAACGTTGCGTAATCAGTCGACTACAGAGCATGATGGTCCGGCGAGGGAAATCGCACGTCGTCCGTGCCGCCTGGGGGCAGGCGCGACGGATGGCCGGGGGGTTAGTGGCCGGCTGATCGGCACGAGTCGGTAGCGGGAAAAGCAAGGGGGGACGTGAACAGATGGGCATGATCACAGACTGGCCCACTTTGGCGGCATGTCAGAACGGTGACCCTGACGCGCTGTTCGTACAGGGTGCCGAACAGAACGTGGCGAAGCGGATCTGCCGAAGTTGCCCGGTGCGCTACGAGTGCCTGGCCGACGCGCTCGACAACCGAATCGAGTTCGGCGTCTGGGGTGGCATGACCGAGCGGGAACGGCGGGCGCTGCTCCGTCGGCACCCGCAGGTGGCCAGCTGGCGCAAGATGTTCGAGGCCGCCTTGAAGAACAAGGACAAGTCTCTGGTCACGGCCGGCTGATAGCGGCGCCTATCGTTCGCAGCCCGTCGACGTCATGTACGTCGGCGGGCTGCGCCGTGACCGCCACCGTCGGCACCATCGGGTACGCGTCCGTGAAGACAGCCGCCACCCGCTGCTCCCGGGCCGCCTGCTGAGCCAACGCGGCGTGCACCCGCAGCGTCTCCACCGTGCTCTCGTGACCACCCAGCTCCGCCAGCCGCTCCGCGGCGGCCAGGCTCTGCTCGGCTGAGAGATCGGCCGCGTTGGTCCGGTGCACCCGGTTGAGCACCAGCCCGGCGAGCGGCATCCGGTCCTCGCCGAGCCGTCCGGCGAAGTACGCCGCCTCCCGTACCGCGTCCGGCTCCGGTGCCGCGACCAGCAGAAACGCCGTCTCCTGCGCCTGGAGGATGCGGTACGTCTGCTCCGCCCGCTGCCGGAAACCGCCGAACATCGAGTCGAGTGCCGCGACGAATCCGGACAGGTCAGTGAGCAACTGGGCGCCGAGCACCTTCTGCACCACCCGGGAGAACATCCCGAACGACGCCGTGACCAGGCTGAACATGCTCCGTCCGCCGGACCGGGCCGGAGCCAGCAGCAGCCGCAGCATCCGCCCGTCGAGGAAACGGGAGAGCCGGGCCGGCGCGTCCAGGAAATCCAGGGCCGACCGGGACGGTGGCGTGTCGACCACGATCAGGTCCCACTCGCCCCGGGCGTGCAACTGCCCCAGCTTCTCCATCGCCATGTACTCCTGCGTACCGGCGAAGGTCGAACTCATGGCCTGGTAGAAGGGGTTGGCGAAAATCTCGGCAGCCTTCGCCGGGTCGCTGTGCGCGAGCACCACGTCGTCGAAGGTCCGCTTCATGTCCAGCATCATGGCGTGCAGCTCGCCGCCACTGGCCTCCACGTCGATCCCCTTGACCTGCCGTGGCGTGTTGTCCAGCTCGGTCAGGCCGAGTGACTGGGCGAGCCGGCGGGCCGGGTCGATGGTGAGCACGACCGTACGCCGTCCGTGTATCTCGGCCGCGCGTAGCGCGAGCGCCGCGGCGGTGGTGGTCTTTCCCACGCCACCTGAGCCACAGCAGACCACGATCCTCACACCGGAATCGGCGAGGATCTGGTCGACATCCAGCTGCGGCGCTGGTTGATCGGAAGGCACCATCCGAGCGTATCGGGATTGGGGCTCCCGCTGCCCAGGGCAGCGCTCAGGTGTGAGTCAATCGGCGCTGGCCAGCACTGCTGCCAGCCGATCCAGGCCGGACCGGTCGACCCCTTCGGGCAACAGCGGTAACACCGTTATCGGCAGCCCCAGCTCAACCAGGTCCGAGCGGAGCGACTCCTCCAGTTCACGTCGGGTGAGCTGGTCACGGGCCTCGGTGTGGAGAGCGGCGACGGTGGCCCGGTCGGCGGCCAACCCGGCGGCGGCCAGCCCGCGACGCAACTCCGCCTGGCTGACCTTCGCCGCCAGCAGCGGTGGCCGGGCGCTGTTGACGATCACCCGACCGACCGGGATGCGCAGCTTGTTCAGCTCGGCGATCGCGTCGACCGTCTCCTGGACCGGCATCTCCTCCAGCAGCGTCACCACGTGCACCGAGGTGATCGGTGAGCGCAACAGGGCCGCCACACCCTCGCTCTGGGTCTTGATCGGCCCGACCTTGGCCAGCCGGGCGGCCTCGGCGGTGACGTTGAGGAACCGGCCGATCCGGCCGGTCGGTGGGGCGTCCAGCACGACCGAGTCGTACACCCGGCGCTTCTCCGCCGTCCGGGTGGTCGCCTCCTTCACCTTGCCGGTGAGCAGCACGTCCCGCAGTCCCGGTGCGATGGTGGTGGCGAAGTCGATCGCGCCGAGCTTGCGCAGTGCCCGGCCGGCGGCGCCGAGCTTGTAGAACATGTCCAGGTACTCGAGGAGGGCCTCCTCGGGATCCACGGCGAGTGCGCGTACCTCTCCGCCACCGGGAAGCGCGACGATCCGTCGCTCCTCGTACGGCAGCGGGCCGGTGCCGAAGAGCTGGCCGATGCCCTGCCGGCCCTCGACCTCCACCAGCAGGGTGCGCCGCCCGTCGGCGGCCAGGGCGAGCGCCAGCGCGGCGGCGACGCTCGTCTTCCCGGTTCCGCCCTTGCCGGTCACCACGTGCAGACGGGCGGGCCAGCCCGTACCGGGCTGACCCTCCGACGCGTCGTCACCTGCTCGCACGTATACGAGCGTAACCAGCCGTACCGGCTAGCTGACCTCGCAGACCCGCCATCCGGTCTTCTGGATCACGGTGAACTTCAACTGCTGGTCGACGGTCTTCTCGTCACCGGTGGTCATGGTGAGCTGGACCGAGACCGTTGCCTGCGCCTCGGTCTGGTTTTCGACCTTCGGCTTCTGCCACTTGAATCGTGGGGCTTTGTAGGTGGTCGAGAGCTTTTCCACCTCTTCCACCTTGTCGGCGATGTCTGCCTTGTTGCCCGCCTGGGAGCAGACCAGGGCGGCGGCCTTCTCCGCGTCCTTGTCGACGTAGACCGCCTTCAGGAAGCTGTCGACCGCGCCCGCGGGGTTGGGCGCTCCCTGGCCGACCTCGGTGTTGCGCAGCAGCAGGAACGCCGCGGTGCCGCCGCCACCGCAGAGCACCAGCGCGGCGGCGAGCACGATCGAGGCGATGAGCAGGCCGCGCCTCTTCTTCGGCGGTGTCTGCGCCGGCGGTGGGTATCCCGGCGGCAACGGGTAACCGGGCTGCCCGAACTCCGCCGACCCCGGCACCGGCTGCCCCGGGTACGGCGCGCCGGGCACCGGCTGACCGGGTTGGGGCCCGGCGTACGGCGCGCCGGGCACCGGCTGACCGGGCTGTCCCGGGTACGGGGTGCCCGACACGGGCTGTCCCGGGTACGGCGTCCCCGACACCGGCTGACCGGGCCAGTTCTGCGGCGGAACCGGCTGGGTCGGAACCGGCTGGGTCGGAACCGGCTGTACGGGAATCGGCTGGGTCGGGATGGCCTGCGTCGGCGGGGCCTCGGCTTCCGGCGCTCCACCGGAGGGCACGACGCCCGGACCCGTCGGATCGGCGGGGGTGGTCGGCGCCGCCACGGGCGTTGTCGGGACCGCTTCGGTCGGTGCCTCGGCCGCTGGTGGCGTCGGTGTCACCGGCTCGGGTGCCCCGGTCGTCGCGGGCTCCGTCGTCGCGGGCTCCGTCGGCGTGCCCGGCGCGGCAGGCCCGGCATCCGGTGCGGAAGCTCCGGCGGCTGGCGCGGAAGCGTCGGCGTCCGGTGTGGTCGGAGTTGCCTGCGTGGGCTCCTCGTCGCGGGGCGGCTGACCACCCGGCGGTTCGGCAGGGCCGCCGTTGGGCGGTTGGGTCATGGTCTCCCCCGTAGGGCCTCGGTACGCCGGTCCTGCGGCAGCCCTTCGGTGCACCGGCGGGCCGCGCGAGCTGGCGCAGTGATCAGGCTTGGCGAGAGAGCATACGTGCCCGCTCGCGGCTGAGGGTAGCTGTCCTGCACCAACCGAGGGTTGTGGCGTACCGCCACCAGCGTGATCTCGATTCCGGCGTTGCCGTTGTCGCTGGGCGTCCGTTGGAGCATGCGGGGGTGGCCGGCACCGGGACCCGAGGGCCGATGCCCGTAGGCTGTCCGGCACGTCCGTACGCCGTCCGGCGCAGCAGTCACGAACGAGGGGACCAGCCAGCGATGCAGAAGTGGGAGTACGCCACGGTGCCGCTGCTCACGCACGCGACCAAGCAGATTCTCGACAACTGGGGCGAGGACGGTTGGGAGCTGGTGGGCGTGGTGCCGGGCCCGAATCCGGAGCAGCTCGTCGCCTACCTGAAGCGGCCCAAGGCATGAGCAACGGTCCACACGCCAAGCTCGCCGAGTTGGGGCTGAGCCTGCCCGAGGTGGTCCCGCCGCTCGCCTCGTACGTCCCGGCGGTGCAGTCCGGTCGCCAGGTGTACGTCTCCGGCCAGTTGCCCATGGTCGACGGGAAGCTGCTCGCCACCGGCAAGGTGGGCAACGGCGTCTCCGCCGAGCAGGCGAAGGACCTGGCCGAGCAGTGCGCCCTGAACGCGCTCGCGGCCATCGACTCGCTGGTCGGCCTGGAGAACGTCGTCAAGATCGTCAAGGTGACCGGCTTCGTCGCCTCGGCGGAAGGCTTCACCGGCCAGCCGGGTGTCATCAACGGCGCCTCGAACCTCTTCGGCGCGGTCTTCGGTGAGGCCGGCCGGCACGCGCGCAGCGCCGTCGGCGTGGCCGAACTGCCGTTGGACGCCCCGGTCGAGGTCGAGGTCATCGTCGAGGTCGCCTGACGGCTCACCGGCCGACCACCGACCTACCTGGTGGCGCGACCAGCGCACCTGGGCTGCCCGGACCAACCCCTCATCCGGGTACGTTCGGCACCCCAGGTGCGGGTTCGCGCCGCCAGGGCGGGGTGCACCGCCGACTCGACTCGGCGACGTCGTCTGCTGGCCGTACGATTCCAGCCATGACTGGGCACGTGAGCGCGCCGGCCGCGGCGCTGGTCGACCAGCTACCGAGCTGGGTGACCCTGCTCCGGGCACCCAATCCGGGACCGATGACCCTGGACGGCACCAACACCTGGCTGCTGCGGGCGCCCGGGCAGGATACGGGCGTCGTCATCGACCCCGGTCCGGCCGACGAGGAGCACCTCGCCCGGATCGCCTCCCACGGCCCGATCGGCTTCATCCTGATCACCCACGGGCACGCCGACCACGTCGAGGGCGCCCGTCGCCTTTCCGACCTGCTCGGCGGAGTACGCGTTTTCGCGGCTGATCCGACCCACTGCGTCGGAACCGTCCCGCTCGACCCGACCGAGAGTTTCGACGCGTACGGGCTGGGATTCGACGCGTTGGACACCCCCGGACACACCCGTGACTCGGTCTGCTTCCTGGTCGAGCCGACAACCTCGTTGGACGGGGAGGCGCAGGCCGCCGTCTTCACCGGGGACACCATCCTCGGTCGCGGCACCACCGTGGTCGCCCACCCCGACGGCGACCTGGGGCAGTACCTCGACAGCCTGGAACTGCTCACCTCGTACGACGGGTTGCCGGCGCTGCCCGGCCACGGCCCGGCACTGGCCGACTGTGCCGCCGCCGCCCGGTTCTACCTGGCCCACCGCCGGGCCCGCCTCGACCAGGTACGGCAGGCGGTCGCCGCCGGTGCGACCACCGCATCGGAGGTGGTCGCCGTGGTCTACGCCGACGTGGACCGCTCGCTCTGGTGGGCGGCCGAATGGTCGGTCCGGGCCCAGCTCGACTACCTCGACCGGCGGGAACGCGACCTTGACCGGCGGGAACGCGACGGCGACCCGGCCGGGGCGGGGCAGGAAGTCGGATTCAGCGGGCAAGAACGGGAATCGGGGCCGGGGGTCAGCGGGTTGGACCTCCCGTGACCTGCCCGGTGTGTGGAACCGTCGCCGTGCCCGGCGCGCGGTTCTGCCACAACTGTGGCGCCGCGCTGCCGGCTGCCGCGACCCTGCCGGCGGCCGAACGCCGGGTGGTTACCGTCCTCTTCGGCGATCTGTCCGATTTCACCTCCTGGTCGGAGGACCTCGACCCGGAACGGGTCGGCGCGGTCACCGACCGGGTCCTCGCCGCCCTCGCGGGCGCGGTCAAGACCTTCGGCGGACACGTCGACAAGCTCACCGGCGACGGCATCATGGCCGTGTTCGGCGCCCCCGTCGCGCACGAGGACGACGCCGAGCGGGCGGTCCGGGCCGCGCTCTCCATGCAGAAGGCGGTCCGCCGGGTCCTCGACGACGAGCGCGGCGGCGGTGCCCCGCTCGGCCTCCGGGTCGGGCTGAACACCGGCGACGTGGTCGCCGGCATCCAGGCCGCGATCGAGTACACCGTCATCGGCGACACCGTGAACACCGCCGCCCGGCTCGCCGACGCCTCCGCGATCGGCGCGGTCTACGCCGGCGCCGGCACCGCCGCGGTCACCCGGCACGTCTCCTCGTGGCGGCAGCTGCGGCCGTTGCGACTCAAGGGCAAGCGTCAGCCGGTCGAGGCGTACGAGCTGCTCGGGCTCCTGGACGCCCCCGGCACCCGCTCCGGACTCGGGGACGAGGCGCCCTTCGTCGGCCGGGAAGCCGAGATCGGGCGGATCGCCGGACGGCTCGCCGAGGTGATCGACCAGAACGATCCCCGGGTGCTGCTGATGACCGCCGAGGCCGGGGTGGGCAAGTCGCGCTTCGGCGCCGAGGTCGAACGGCTCGCCGCCGGGTACGACGTCGGCACCGGCCGGTTCGCCGCGCACACCGGGGCGCGGGTGCTCTCCGTACGCTGCGCGGCCTTCGGTGAACGGCGCCGGCTCGCGCCCCTGGCCGACCTGGTCCGGGCGGCCGTCGGTCTGCCCAGTGGGGGCAGTGCGGCGGTGACCCGACCGGTCGTCGAGGAGCGGCTGCGCCGGCTCGGCCAACGACTCGCCCGCTACCGGGTGGACCAGCCGCCGATCGCGTCCGAACTGCTGCTCGCCCTGCTCGGCTACGGCGACCTGGCACCGGCCCCCGGTGTCCCGGTCGGGGCGGAATGGGCGCCCACTGGTCCGGTACCGGACGCCAACGCGGTGCCGGCGGCCGTCGCCGACCTGCTCAGTACGTTGGCCGCGGAGACCCCGATGGTGGTCATCGTCGACGACCTGCACGACGCCACCCCGGAGACGGTGGAGGCGCTCGGCGGCATGCTGTCCCGGTTGACCGGACCGGTGCTGGTGCTGCTGCTCGGCCGCCCCGAACTGGTCCGTACGGCCGGCGCGTTGACCGGGGTGGCGGACGCCGAGGTGTTCCCGCTGCCACCGTTGCGGGGCGCCGACGCGGCCCGGCTGCTGACCGTCTATCTCGGTGGTGGTCGGTTGCCGCAGGCGGACGCGGACCGGCTGCTCGCCACCGCCCAGGGCAACCCGTTCTATCTCGCCGAACTTGTCACCCTGCTGATCGAGCGTGGCGCCCTGACCGCCGTACGGGACGGGGAGGCCGGCCCGGTCGGCGGCACCGCCGTCACCGGTGCCGGCGCCGCCTGGCAACTGGTGCCCGGATCGCTCGGCAGCCGTCTGCTCTCCCGTGACCTGGCCGCTGTCCTCGCCGCCCGGATCGACGCGCTTCCGGTCGACGCCCGTTCGGTGCTGCGTGATGCAGCGGTCGTCGGCGACACCGTGCCGGCGGGTGCGCTGGAGGCGCTGCGTGAGCGCCGGACCGGTCGGGACGGTGGAGCCGCCACAGTGGACACCGTCGAGCTGGACCGGGCGATCGAAGAGCTGTTGCAGCGACGGATGCTGCACCGCACCCGGGACGGCTACACCTTCGCCACTCCGCTGATGCGGGAGGCCGCGTACGCCGGTCTGGGCAAGGCCGACCTCGCCGAACGGCACGCGGCGCTGGCCCGGTGGGCGGCCCGCGTCGAAGCCCCGGCCGGGGCCGGTGACGGGACAACCGTCGACGACCGTACGACGACGGTCGGCGCGGACCGGTCCGGCCTGCCGGACGAGCTACGGGACGCGTTTGTCGCCGAGCACGTCGAACGGGCGAGCGCGCTCGCCGACGCGGTCGGCCTCCGGACCGACTCCGTCGCCCGTACGGTGGCGCCGCTGGGTGTGGCGGCGCTGACCCGATCCGCCCGCAAGGCGATCGCCGCCGGGGAGCCGACGCTCGCGGTCGAGTACGCCGAACGGGCCGCCGTGCTCGGCGGCGACGAGGTGCCCGGCCCGGACCAGTTGGTGCACGCCCGGGCCCTGTTGCAGATCGGCCGTCCGGCCGACGCGCTCTGTTTCGCCGAGAAGATCGGCGCCAATGCCGGGGACGACGCGGTCCGGCGGGCGGGTGCGTTGCTCGTCGCCGGGCAGGCGTACCAGGCGATCGGCGATCACCAGCGGGCGGTGGCGTCGTGGCAGGAGGCGTTGCAGGTGGCGACCGCCGCCGACCTGCCGGCACCCCGGGCCTCGGCGATGCGCCGGCTCGGCATGGCGGACTTCTTCGGTGGACGGTTGAGTCAGGCGAGCAGCCGGTTCGCCGGGGCGTACCAGGTCAACCTGGCCGCCGACGACCGGCGCGGGCAGGCGTGGTCGTTGCAGAACCTGGCCTGGGTGACCACCACCAGGGGCGACTTTGCCGGCACCGACGCGGTGCTCGGTCGGGCGGCGCGGCTCTTCGCCGAGACTCACGACCCGGTCGGTCAGGCGTGGCTGCGCGGCACGACCGCGTTCGCCCGGCTGCTCGCCGGACGGCTCGCCGAGGCCCGCCGGCTGGCCCGGGTCTTCCTGCCGTTCGGGGAGCGGGTCGGCGAGGCGTGGGCGGTGGGTACGTTGCGCGCGGTCGAGGCGTTCGCGGCGGCCGAGTTGGGTGAGTTGACCGAGTCCGACCGGGAGGCCCGCCGGGCGTACCGGGACTTCGCCGCAGTCTCGGACGACTGGGGCAGGGGATTCGCCCTGGTCGTACGTGGTGTGGTGGCGCGCGGGCTGGATGAGCCGGAGCACGCGCTCGACCTGCTCACCGATGCCCTGGCGTACGGCGAGCGGACCGCGCATCCGTTGCTGACCGGGCTGGCGGGCACGTTGCGCGGGTTCGTGGCGTTGCAGCGGGGTGACGTGGAGGCCGCCGAGCGGGACGCGCGGGCGGTGCTCGCCGCGGTCGAGCCGCACAACCCGTTGGCGCCGGTGCAGGTCGGTCCCCGGGTGCTGCTCGCCACCGCCCGGCTGACCGCCGGTGACCCGAGTACGGCGGTGGGGTTGCTGGCGCCGTTGGCGACCACCGCGAGCACCCCGTCGTTGCTCTTCTCCCGGCAGCAGACCCTGGCCCGGTACGCGTCCGCGCTGCTCGCCGAGGGGCAGCCGGTGCAGGCGCTGGACTGGGCCCGGCGGGCGTCGACCGCCCCGGCCGAGGACGTACGCAGTGCGGTGCTCGCGGCGGGGACGTTGGCCGAGACCCTGGCCGCCGTCGGCGAGTACGCCGAGGCGGGTGCGGCTGCGGCGGAGGCGGTGCGGTTGGCGTACTCGACCCAGCAGGTGAGTGAGCGGGCCGCTGCGGACGCGCTCTGCGCGAGGCTGGCGCCGTACCTGCCGGCTCCGATCGACGTGGCCGCGCTCGCGGCGGCGGCCGGTCTGGCGGAGTCTGCCGGTCTGGCCGAGTCCGGCTCATCCGCGCACCCGCTAGCGTAGATCTTCCACGGTCCACAGCGGACGCCTGCGGTTGCGGGGCGAGCCTTTCGTTGGCCGGGCAGTCGCGGTGGGTGGCCGCGACCACGGGGTGTGTCTGGAGGAGACGGATGAGGCTGCCGCGTTCCGCTGCCGGCTGGACGATTGCCGTCTTCGGCCTGCTCGCCCTGGTGCTGGGTCTGGTCGGGCTGATCCGTCCGGAGACGTTGCTGCGTCTGCTGGGTTTCGAGGTGATCGCGGCGGGGGACCGGGCGAGCGGGGACTACACCCGTACCTACATTGCCGCGTCGTCGATGGCGGCGGTGAACATGGGGGTCTACTACCTGGTCGCCGCGCACACTGAATGGCGAGCCTTCTTCCGGTTCACGGTTATTTTCCGGTTGGTCACCTTCAGCGTGTTCTCCACTCTGGTGCTGACCGGCTCCGCGCCCGGGAAATTCTTCGGCGTCGCCCTCTGGGAAGGGCTGGGTGCGGTGGCCACGGGCGTGGGGCTGTGGCTCGATGCTCGCCGGGTGAAGGTGACTCCGACCTCGCCGGCGACCGGTGCTGTCCGGTCGCCGACCGATGCGGGCCGCTGAGCCGTCCGACCTCTTCGGTATTTTCGTTGTTGTGACGGACAACCCGCCAGGCGCGCTACCGAAGCCCGTGGTGCCCGGTCTGACGGATTTGCATGTGTTTGCCCGAGGTGGCTACGCCACCGTCTACCGCGCCACCCAGGGGTCGGTCGGGCGTGAGGTCGCGGTCAAGGTCGAGAACCGTACCCTCGGCAGCGAGCGCGACCAGCGGAGATTCCTTCGCGAGGCGCGTGCCGCCGGCCGGATGTCCTCCCACCCGCACGTGGTCGACCTCTTCGACGCCGGGGTCACCGAGGACCAGCACCCCTACCTGATCATGGAGCTCTGCGACGGCTCGTACGCGGAACGCATGCGCAACTCCCCGCTCGGGCCGGTCGAGGCCCGCGACCTCGGCGTGAAGATCGCCGACGCGCTCGCCCACTCACACGCCATGGGCGTGCTGCACCGCGACGTCAAGCCGGCGAACATCCTGCACTCGCACTTCAACCCGGCCGTGCTCGCCGACTTCGGGCTCGCCGTCCTCGCCGAGGTCCGCGACACCCAGGTCACCCTGGAGGTGCTGACCCCGGCGTACGCGCCACCGGAGATGTTCCGGCACAGCCCGCCCTCACCGGCGGTCGACGTCTACGCCCTCTCGGCCACCCTCTACGCGGTGATGCACGGCCAGCCGCCACGCTGGCGCACCGACCGCAACCCGAGCCTGGTCACGCTGATGGAACTGTTCAGCGAGCCGATCCCCGAGCTGCCCGGTGTGCCACCGGAACTGGTCGAGGTGCTCCGCTACGGCATGGCCAACGACCCCGAAGCCCGGCCCACCGCGGCGCAGCTACGCGACCTGCTCGCCGCACTGCCGATCGGCCCGGTCGCGCCGATCTCCGGTGCCCCGGTCTCCGGCACCCCCTACACCGGTTCACCGATCTCCAGCCCCCCGTTCCCGGGTTCGTCGTTCCCCAACTCGCCGTACCCGGTTTCGCCCGCCACCGGCCCGACCAGTGGCATCAACGGCGCAATTCCCGGCCAGACCGGACCGGACCATCGCAACCAGTCGGACGCCACCGCCCCGGGCGGGCTGGGCGCCTCCACCACCGCCCCGAGCGGCGGCTACCCCACCCCGCCCGGACCCCGTCCGCCGGTCAGCGCGCGCTACGACGACAACCACCCGACCGTACGGACCAACCCCCGGCGACGCCGTCTGCGCTGGTTCTTCGGCGGGCTCGGCGTACTCGCCCTGATGCTCGCGACCGCCACCGGATCCTGGTACGCCGCCCGCGTCGACCGGACCGCGCTGCCCGGAGCCAGCGCCACCGTCACCGACTCCCCGGTGCCGCCGACCCTCTCCGGTGGCGCGAAGCGACCGTCCGGCGGGGCCCTGCCGGGCTGCCGGCTGGTGCCGCTGCCCAACGGTGGGCGCTGCACCGACGAGCTGGAGTGCTTCGGCCCGATGCAGATCCAGGGCACGCACGCCGGGGCGAGCCGGGTCTCCTGCGCCGGCCGGCACAGCTGGGAGGCGTACGCCGCCGGTGACCTGCCGGCCGAGGTCGACGCCGCGAACCACCAGGCGATCTGGAAGGACTCGACGGTGCAGGGCATCTGCAACGCGAACACCTTCCGGCTCACCACGCAGTTGCTCAGCGCCGGCGACTGGCAGCTTCAGGTGCTGCCGCCCAACGGCGACGAGCTGGCCCCGGGCGAGCGGGTGTTCCGGTGCCTCGCAGGCAAGGGCACCAACGCGTTGACCGGCCCCACCCTCGGCCGCTGAGCCGACCGAGGTCCCCTCAGGCGGAGGTCGTCGGGAAAGCCGTCGGACCGATCGAGTCGGCGGCGGAGCGCAGCGCCTCCAGCATCGCCGTGATGGCACTGGTCCGGGCCAGGTCCGGCCAGGTGTACGCGGACACGGTCCGGCGCAGCACCGGCTCGACCCGTACCGGGACCACGTCCGGGTGCTGGAGGAAGGCGAGCACCAGACTCGGCAGCAGGGCGACACCGAGTCCCGCCGCGACCAGGCCCTGCAACGCCAGGTTGTCGTCGGTGGCGCAGGCGATGGTGGGGTTGAAGCCGCTGCCCGTACAGGCGTCGACAAAACTGCTCCGGCACTTGGGACAGCCGGCGATCCAGGTCTCCCCGGCCAGGTCGGCGAGCTGGACCGAGCGCCGTCCGGCCAGTGGGTGACCGTTCGGCACCAGCAGCACCAGCGAGTCGACCAGCAGCGGCACCTCCAGCATGCCCGCCTCGGCTGGCCCGGTCTCCGCCGCGCGGGGCAGCTCCGACTCGTACGTGAAGGCGACCACCACGTCACACTCGGCCCGGCGGAGCACCTGGTACGACTCGGGCGGCTCGGCCTCCAGCAGCTCCAGCCGTACCTGCGGGTACCGCTCCTTGAGCGCGGCGGCGGCGTACGGCACCAGGGTCGCGTTGGCGCTGGGGAAGGCGCAGACCCGTACGGTGCCGGTTTCGAGGGTGGCGACCGCCCGTACCTGCTGTTGGGCGACGGCCATGTTGTCGAGGATGTCGGCGGCGTGCCGGGCCAGGGTGGTGCCCGCCTCGGTGAGCCGCAGGGTACGTCCGACCCGGGCGAAGAGCGGTCCGCCGACGGTCCGCTCCAGTGCCTTGATCTGTTGGCTGACCGCCGGCTGGGTGCAGTGCATCGAGCGGGCCGCCGCGGAGAACGAGCCGCTCTCCACCACCTGACGGAACATCACAAGCTGGCGCAGGTCGATCACGCGGGAAGCATAACCGCTGCTTATGGGTCTGCCCGGGGGTGTGATGAGGCTCGCCTAGCCGGCCGAGGCCCGCTCAGCCGACCAGGACGGGGAGTTGGTAGCGGCGGCGGATGCTGGTGCCGACCCGGGAGATGTCCGCGCCGTAGATGTGGATCGAGACGGCGGTGTCGGTGCCGGCGTTGCGTACCTCGTGGATGTCGCCGGGCGGGGCGATGCCGCAGACGCTGCCGGTGAGGTTCTCGGTCACCTCCGCCTGGGTGAGGAACACGTCGCCGTCGCGTTCGGTGACCTCGTACCGGACCTCGGACTCGACGCCGTCGACCACGCCGACGACGCACCAGCAGAGGTGGTCGTGGATGGGGGTGGCCTGCCCCGGCCGCCAGACCAGGGCGACGACGGAGAAGAGGCCGTCCGGTTCGACGTGCAGCACGTGCTGGACGTAGCTGTCCGGGTCGCCGGCCAACTGCTCCGGGGTGAGGATCTCCCGGGTGGGCAGGTTGGCCCGGAGGGCGGCGCTGACCAGTTGCGCGGTCTCCTCGGGCGGACAGACCTGGTTGGCCGCGATCCGGACGCTCCGGACCAGGTCGTCGAGCTGGTTCGTGGACATCTTTCCCGTACCCCCTCGGGGCCGAGGTTCGACGACTCGGGCCCTGAGGCCAGTCTGCGGATCGGGCTCTCCCAGGACCAATTGCGATTTCTTGGCCGGCTCAAAGCACGGCTTATGGTTCGTCGGGCCGGTCCGACTCGGCCCGCTCCGTCCGGCCGGACCGGGCGATCGCCTGGAGCAGTGCGGTGGCGGAGCCGGTGAGGCGCCGTCCGCGCGGCCAGACGGCGCGCAGCGTACGGCTCAGCGTCAGCCCGCGTACCGGGATCGCGACCAGCAGTTTCGCGGCGAGTTCCATCTCCACCGCGTAGCGGCTGAGTACCGCCGGGGCGGTGCCGGCCATGGCCGCGCCCTTGACTGCGGCGTTGGAGCCGAGGGCCAGCTCCGGGGGGAGCGGGTCGAGATCGGCGAGGGCCCGTTCGAGGGTTTCCCGGGTGCCGGATCCGACCTCGCGGACCACCAGCCGGGTCCCGGCCAGCTCGGTCGGCTCCAACGGCTGGCGGCGCCGCGCCCACCGGTGCCCCGGTGCCACCACCACGATCAACTGGTCGTGCCCGACGACCAGGGTGTCGAGCCCTTCCGGCACCGTCGGTCCCTCGACGAAACCGACGTCGATCCCCTCGTCGGCGAGGACCAGCCGGGCCACCTCGGTCGAGTTGATCACGGTTAGGCCGACCCGGATGTCCGGGTACGTCATCCGCAGGTGGTGCAGCCACCGGGGCAGCAGCGCCTCGGCGACGGTCATGCTCGCGGCGACCCGCAACTGGGCGGCCCGTGCCTCGCGGAGGGCGACGAGGCTGTGGCGGAACTCGTCGGCCGCCCCGAGCAGCCGGATGGCCCAACCGACCACCACCCGGCCGTCGTCGGTGAGGGGCGATCCCCGGTGGGTGCGGAGCAGCAGCGGCACCCCGGCCCAGCGTTCGAGGGCGGCCAGCCGCTTGGTCGCCGACGGCTGGGCGATGCCGGCCGCCCGTGCCGCCTGGCCGATGCTGCCCAGCTCGGCGACGTCGACCAGCAGCCGGAGGGATTCGAGATCCGGGAGGTCGCTCATAGCCACAGGCTATGGGGTCGACCGTGATCGAGGGCTACTGACTCCCTGACCAGGGGCGCAACCTGGGAGTGCAGTAGTGGAACGAGGGGGTGGCGGGGTGGCGGTAGCGGCACAGGCGCGGGTCATCGAGCGGGCACCAGTCCCGACCCGGCCCGGATCCACCGCCACCCTGCCGGGGCTCGCCGTCGCCGCAGCCGTCGCGCTGATCGGGTACGGCGTCAACCAACTCGCCAGCCCGGTCAGTCCGATGATCGTGGCGATCCTGCTCGGCGTCGGCGTACGCAGCCTCGGTGGCTACCGGGAGTGGATGCGCCCCGGACTGACCTTCGCCGCCAAGGGACTGCTCCGGGCCGGCATCGTGCTGCTCGGCCTGCAACTCGTCGCCGCCGACATCCTCGACCTCGGCATCGGTCCGATCGCGGTGGTCGTGGTCAGCGTGGCGGCGGCGTGGCTGGTCACCCGCTGGGTCGGACGGCGACTCGGCCTGCGCCCGGCGACCGCACTGCTGGTCGCGACCGGTGTCTCCATCTGTGGTGCCTCCGCCGTCATCGGCATGAACGAGGTCGCCGACGGTGAGGAGGAGGACGTGGTCACCGCGATCGGCGTGGTCACCGTCCTCGGCACCCTCTGCATGCTGCTCATTCCCGGCCTGGGCCTGCTCTTCGGCCTCGACCACACCCTGATCGGCCTCTGGGCCGGGGCGAGCATCCACGAGGTCGGTCAGGTCGTCGCGGTCGGCGGTGCGATCGGAGCGGCGGCGTTGGCCACCGCAGTCGTGGTGAAGCTCTGCCGGGTGGCCCTGCTCGCCCCGCTGGTCGCCCTCGTCGCGGCCGGCCGCCGTCGCGCCTCGGACCCGGCGGCTGACGGGCACCGCTCCCGTCCGCCGGTGCTGCCCTGGTTCGTCGTCGGATTCCTGGCCGCGATGGCGTTGCGCTCCACCGGGGTCATGCCGCACGGGCTGGTCACCACGGTCTCGACGATCGCCGGACTGCTGCTCGCCGCGGCGATGTTCGCTGTCGGCACCTCGGTCGATCTCCGTACGGTGACCCGGAGCAGTGGTCGCGCGCTCGCCACCGGCGCCGCCGGCACCCTGGTCCTGGCCACCGCGTCGCTCGGCGGACTGCTGCTGGTCGGGGCCGGTTCCTAACCGGTGGGATGCGCTCCTGACGGTGCGTAGGCGTTGTGGCTGGCCCGCCCAGTTTGTCCGGCGATTCAGCTCACACTTCCCCGCCGGGCCTACCCATAACAAGGAACAACAGGTTCTATTGCGGCGCACCAGTCTGTTCCGTGCAATTTAGCTAATATTTATAGGGATGCCCCGTGTCGCCAAGTGACCTCACCCGGCTCGCCGAACTCACCGAAGCCGAAGTCAACCGCCAGTACGCGACGATGGCTTCCGAGCGCGGCAAGGTGGCCCTCGGCATCAGCACCGCCGACATCGGCGGCGGCTTCTCGCTGGTGATGCGGAACGACCCGACCGGCGGTGGCTGGAACAAGACGCTGGGTATCGGCTTCGCCGAACCGGTGACGAAGAAGCTGATCGGCGAGGTTCTCGACTTCCACCGGGAGCACGGCAGTCCGTCGGCCCAGCTCCAGATCGCACCGGAACTCCTTCCCCCGGACTGGGACGACATCCGCGACGCGTACGGGCTCACGCCGGGCGGCCACATGATGAAATTCGCCTGCGCGGTCGAGGACTTCAAGCCGAGTACGACCGACCTACGGGTCGGCCTGGTCGAACCGCAGGACATCGACAAGTGGGCGACCCTGCTCAGCGTCATCTTCGGCATGCCTGAACACTTCGACTCGATGGTCTCGGGCTCCGCCCGCCGGTCCGACTTCCGCCCTTTCGCCGCCTGGGACGGGGACGAGATGGTCGCCGGAGGCAGCCTCTTCATCCACGGCGAGGTCGCGTCGCTCAACACCGGCGCCACGAAGGAAAGTCACCGCAACCGTGGGATCCAGTCGGCGATTCTCACGGCCCGAGCGCAGGCCGCCGCCGAAGCCGGCTGCCGCTGGCTGGTCACCGAGACCGGCAAGCCCGGGGAGGGCGAGTCGAACCCGTCGTACAACAACATGCTCCGCTCCGGATTCACCCTGCTGTACCCGCGGCAGAGCTGGATCTGGAAGCCGAAAGGCACCGTCGCCGCCTGAGTCGGCCGGCCGGTGATCGCATCAGTCGCATCTACGGGGTGTTCCATGTCAGCAGAGAAGATCACGACAGCACTCGCCGAGTTTGTCGAGCTGGAGGCGAACGCGGCGATCGTCGCGTTGCTGCCCGCGACCGACCGGGAGAGGTACGGCTTCGCCGTGCGTCGCGTCGGCGGGGGCGCGTCCCTCGCCTATCGGGACGGCAACCTGCACAAGACGCTCGGGCTCGGTCTCACCGAGCCGGTCACCGGGCAGCTGATCGGCGAGGTCATCGACTGGCACCGCGAGTACGGCAGCACCGCGCTCCGGATCCAGATCGCCCCGGAGGCCCTGCCGTCGAACTGGGACGAGATCTGCGCCGTACACGGGCTCACCGCCGGTCGCTCGACCGTGAAGCTCGCCGGTGAGGTCGACGCCATCCAGCCGGGTACGACGGATCTGCGGGTCGCGCCGATCACGCCGGCGCAGGCCGGGCAGTGGGCGTCGCTGACCAGCGACGTGTTCGGAATGCCGGAGCCCTTTGCCAAGGCGGCCACCGCCTCGGCGGGACAGCCTGACTTCCACCCGTACGCCGCCTGGGACGGCGACGAGATGGTGGCGGGCGCGAACCTCTTTGTCCACGGCGAGGCCGCCTCACTGAACTCCGACGCCACCCTGGAAAGTCACCGTGGGCGGGGCGCGCATTCGGCCCTGATCACGGTGCGGGCACAGGCCGCCGCGGCGGCCGGATGCCGCTGGCTGGTAGCCGAAACCAGTCGGCCCGCGCCGGGTGACTCGAACCCGTCCCTGAACAACATGATCCGCCTGGGGCTCACCCCGTTGTACGACCGCCAGGACTGGATCTGGCAGGCGTAGACCGTGGGGGCCGCACCCTTGCTCGGCGTCTGACTCTCAGGTGTGGACGTGGCAGCCGGTGGGGGTGAGGATCGCGGTCACCGGTTGCCCCGGGTGGCGGCGGCCGAGTTGGCGGATCATCCCTTCTGGATCGTCGGGTGCGATGCTCGTGGCGCTGGACTGTGGCACCGGGATCGGTTGGCGTGGGTCGGTGGGGACGGTCGAGGCGATAGCCAGTTCGAGGTACGCGTAACAGGCGGCGACCGCCGAGGCCAGGCTCGGGTGGTACGGGCGCTGTGGTGCGAAACGGTCGGCCTGGTCGACCCGGAGCACGTCGACCTGCCACCCTTCGCCACGAGTGCGAAGTGAGAAGCCGTCACGCCGCTGGTCGACTTCGACGGTGACCGCCAGGGCGAGACCCAACCCGTGGACCAGCCGGATCAGCTCGGCGAGCGTCGGTGCGTCGGGAAGGGGGCTGCGTACGAGCAGCCGGGCGGCGGGACGGCCGGCGCTGAGCCGGGACAGGTGCAGGGTGAGCGGGTCGTCGGTGGCGTCGGCGAGCGGGATGAGCCCGTCGCGGCTGCCCGGGTCGACGGGAGCGCTGGTGCCGAGTTCGGTCAGGTGCTCGGGGCGTACGCCGAGAATGTGCGCCCAGTGCGCGAGCCGGTAGTGACTGGGAAGGGCGACCACCGGTGTGCCGTCGGGTTGCAGGGCGACCGGCGACAGGCGCAACGGCCGGTCGGGGTCGGCGAGCCAGTTGAGGTGCATGACCTGACCGTCGAGATCGGTGATGGTGACGACGGTGCCGAGGTACGACCGTCGAGCGCCCCGGCAGGTGCGGCAGCGCGGTGGGAGCCCGTTGCTGCTGGTGGTGGCGCAGTCGGGGCAGTCGACGTACGGAATGCTCGGCCCCTGCCAGCTCGGCTCCGGCGGCTCCCGGTCCCGCACGCACCTGCCAGCGTCTGACCCCGACGGGCCGGACAGGCGCAGTTTGGTGTGCCACCAGCGACCGTCCCGCCAGATCGCCTGCGCGCCGCGGACCGCCGGCTCATCGTAGGTGCGGATGCGTTTTTCGAGCCGCTGCACGTCCAGGTCGTCGGTGGTGGGTGGGCTCGGTGGGCCGTCCGGGATGACGAGGTACGCGGGCGCGCGCAGGGCCCGCTGGTGCAGCCCGTGCAGGGCGCCGGCGACGGTCACCGCGTCGAGGGCGGTGCCGAGGCTGTCGAACCGGCCGCGTTGCTCGGCGGGTGGAGGGGCGCCGGGGGCGTCGTAGCGGATCGCCCAGGTCAACGCGGCGCCCGGCTGGCGACGGACCTCGATCACCAGGTCCAGGCAGAGCTGCCCGGCGAGGGTGACCAACGTGGCGAGCCGTTCCGGGAGGGTGGGCGGCGCGGGGGGGCGGGGTGCAACGACCAAGATGGACGAGCCACGGGTCCCAGGAGCGGCGGGCCAGGGCGGTGGCTTCGAGGGCGCGTCGTTGCGCCAGCGGCAGTTCGGGGCGCCAGTGACCGGGGAGCAGGACCGTCAGCTCCTCGAACGGCCGGTCGGGGCTGACGATGTCGTGCACGGAGGCGGCGCTGACCTCGGCGGCGAGAGCGTGGACGAGCGGGGTGAGGTCGAGGGCGGGGTGGCCGTCCGGGTCGTAGCCCGGTTCGACGCTGCCGGGGACCACACTGGCGGAGGCGACGGCCCCGGTGTCGACGTTGGCGACGGTGAGCACGAGCTGCGCGCGGCGTACCCCGAGCTGGTGGCAGTCGTGGCAGGGCTGGGCGACCGTACCGATGCCCGTGCAGAGCGGGCAGGGCGGGTCTTCGGCGGTGGCGTCGTTACCGGGTCGGGTGCAGCGGCAGGCGACCAGGAGGAACGTGGTGCCGGCGCAGTCCGGGCACTCGATTAGGTTCTGCCCGTTCATCGGGCGGTCCGGTGGTTGCACTCGCCGGTGTGTTCGGTCCGCAGCACGCAACGCCGCCCGCTGGTCAGCCTCCGACCGCAGAACACCCGGTGTACGACCTCCGGTTCGTCCTGCGCGCTGAGCGTGATGTCGCGGGTGTCGAGCGCGCGGAACGCCGCCGCGAGCGAGTGCCCGATCGTACGGGCGATCACGGCTGCCGTCTGCGGGTTCGGTGCCTGGATCGGCAGGTGGATGGTGAACCGTTGACGGTTGCTGGTCACCGCTGCCTCGCCAGGTCCCGGGGGTGCGGGGCCTGCTGCGACTGCCACTGCCGCAGGGCGTTCTTGATGCGTACGTTCTCGTCCCGGCTCGCTGCCAGCTCCGCGTAGACCCGGTGCAGGTCGTCGGCGACCCGGTCCAGGAACACCTGCACCTCGTCCGGGTCGACCCCGCGCTGCCCGAGGCGGTTGGGGTGGAAGCGCTGGTTGCGTACGTGCCACGGGCGCAGGGGAAGCTGGGCGCTGCTGCGGTAGGTGGCGGGGCGGGAGTTCCCGCTGAACGGTGCTGTGGCCGTTGCCGCTGCCGGTTGGGGGTCGCGGGCCGGGGGTGCGGTGGAGCGGGACGGGGTCGGTGGTGCGGGGAGCGGGACGCGAAGAGGCGACGGAGGAACGTACGCACGGGCAGACCTGCCTTTCGGGTACGAGGGGACCGGGGACGGCCTGCCCGCGTACTGAGCACGGACAGGCGCGTCCCCCCGCCTCTGTCGCCGTACGCCCCTCGGGCCGCCGTACGCCGACAAAGTCACTGGTAGAGGGCCGGGACGGGCAGCCAAAGCGGGCAGACCGGCCGTCCCGACCGTGCGAGGTGACCAAAGGTTGGAGACCGGGGAGACCTTGCATCAGGGAAGCTAAGCGAACTAGTTCGCTTAAGTCAAGGGAACTAGTTCGCTGTACCTGGAACTTGCTGCCTCAACTCCCTCGTGATCTCATGTTTGGTGGAGACCGAGGAGTGCCCGTGCCTGCAACGAAGTGGGAAAAGCTCGCTGATCACATCCGCGAACAGATCCGGACCGGAGTCCTGAAGCCTGGCGATCAACTGCCGTCGACCGCACAGCTCAAGGCCGAGCACAACGTCGGGGACGGCGTGGTCCGGTACGCCATGCACGCGCTGCGTACCGAGGGCCTGGTAGAGAGCACCCACGGCGTCGGAGTCTTCGTTGCCGAGAAGAAATAGCGGCTCTGCTGGCCCGTAGCAGTCGATGGTGGACTGACGTCCGGCTCTGAGACTGGGGCCGGTGGGTTCAGGTATCTCTACCCGGGGAGCGTTGTATGCCCAGGCAGCAGTACCAGGTGGTCGCCGACGAGCTGCGAGCGAAGATCGAGTCAGGTGAGTGGTCGGCCGGGACGAAGTTGCCCAGCCGGTCTCAGCTCTGCAAGCAGTACGGCGTCTCTGACACCGTCGTCGGCAAGGCGATGATGCTCCTGCGCGCCACTGGCCTCATCGAGACGCTCGAAGGCGTCGGGGTGTACGCCGCGCAGCGCAAGTAGACGCGTCCAAAGAGGCAACGAGATCGCCACCTCCGCCCCGGAGACTGTCGGAGGTTGTCCTTAAGGTGAGCCTTCCTCCTGCACAGTGTGGACGCTGTCGATCGAGGGAGCGAGGTATGCCCGCGTCCCTGTACCAACAGATCTCCAATGACATCGCCAATCAGATCAACAGCGGCGCGTTCAAGCCCGGTGACCGGATACCGAGCACGCGGCAGCTTGAGGGACACCGGGGTAAGGGTATCTGTGTCGCATGCAGCCTTTAAAATTGAGCGGGAGCCAACGCGCTGCGAAGCGATTTCGCCTCGAACTTCGACTAACGGCCCGTCCTGCGTCTGGCACTGGCAATTGGCGTGTCGTTGCGAGGTTGGTCACGGGGGGCGGGTAGAGCCATGCCGCGCGGAACTGGAATTACGCCGACTTCGTCCTTGCGCCAGCCGTCAATGGCGTAGGAATAGTCAACGTTTTCTCTGTATACGATCACGCCCTGTGGCTGGACTGTCGCTTGCCAGCCTAACGGAAGTCGATCGATGATCTGGCGTAGATGCGACATCAACGACACATCGCCAGGCTCAAGGGTTACCTCGCGGCCTTCGTAGTCCACCAGGCTTGCCTTATCTTTGAGATCCTTGCTCAGGTTCGACGCATAGCGGAACAAGTCGAACGGTACGGCTTCCTTCAGGTGATCTAATGCCTGTTTCACGGGCATAGGAGCCCCAGCTCCTGAGATCCGAAGCGGTACGGTGTGATCGACAGGACGATCGATGAGCCAACTCCCGGGCGCACCCGAACCCCGGCCGCGTCCGGGGTCGTTCGATGCAAACCCTTCAACAAAGTTCCAGGGGGCCCGCCCGGACGCTCGATACTGTGCAATTAGTACTGACTCCGGTGATGTCGCGTCCACAAACTTATCAACGTAGAGGCATCGGAAGGACATGTCTGCTACATCGATGCCAACCCGTCCGCGGCAGCGTCGCCGATGTGAATCTAGTCGGGCGGCTAGCGTCTTTTGAGATTTACCAATGTAGACCGGCTGCCCTGCGTGGAAAAGCTGGTAAACCCCATGCTCGGTTCCCAGGTCGCCGATATTCTCTTCCGTGAGAGGGACTGGGGCGAGGGAGTCCAGTGCTTGAGGGAGCTGTTCCAATAATGCCTTGTGTAGGTCGAGCGCAAAGGTGTCAGCGTAGGATGTGATACGTCCTCGCTCTTGCGCTGGGGAGCCTACGGGTTTTTGAGGCCTTGCGGCATCGAATGACGTCATCTCGGCTCCTCGCCACACATTTTCTGTCCCGGGCCGCCTGACGGCCACAGTTTTCAGCTGTAAGGGTGCGCCAGCCTGACCTGGTAGCCGCCTCAGTGACATCTAGATGGCCGTGCACATCTTGAAGGCGCGGTAGATTCTCGGAACTGTTTCTAGTTCGGGTGCGCCTATGCCCGCGACAGCATATGCCATTGAGTCAAGCGTCGTAACCCTCAAGGAGACGAGGTGATTGTCAGCCACGACGGCTATCGCTGGCGCGATCGTATGACCTCCGCAACTGCCTGAGCGGCGTCATCAGGAGCGACGTGCTCCCAGATCCTGATGACGCGCCACCCAGACTCAGCGAGGAGCCGATCTGTCTCGGCGTCACGTTGTTTGTTCCGATCGATCTTGGTGCGCCAGAAGTCGCTGTTCGTTCGGGCTGGCCTGTGGTGCTCGGGGCATCCGTGCCAATAGCAGCCATCGACGAAGACGGCAACACGGGCGGTGCTGAAGACGAGATCAGCCGTACGGCGGAGCCCCGACATAGGGCGATAATTCACCCGATACCTGAGCCCCATTGCATGGAGTCGTGACCGCAAGAGAAGCTCCGGCTTCGTGTCCCGGCTTCGGTTCGAACGCATAACTGCCCGCGTCGCCAGAGACGAGGCCCAAGACTCCCGGGTCGGGTCGGCTGTCGGCTTGTTAGCCCTCATCGGTGGACTTAGCATGCCCGTGGCGTGGGCCTTACGCCATGCTTCCTGTAGGTTCTCAGCTCTTGTGGCCTGCGTGACCTCGCCCACGTATCGTTCCTGCGTAACGCCCTGATCAGACCAGCGCAGATACGCCCGGATGCGTCGGGTGCGTCTGTAGAGTCGCAGTGACATCGAGGCGCGTGCTGTCCTGCCGTCGGCAAGCGGCAGCCTGCGCCACTCGCGCCCGCCTGCGGCCTTATCCTGCTCGGCAGTACGCGTGGCGGGTTTCGTACCGCTGCGCGGGCGCCAAGCTCCGTTAGGCGGCGTTGCCTCGTTCCAGGTGGCGGACACGTTCGTCCCTATCTGCTTGAGTGGCAGTGGTCGAGGGTGTGGCCCAGGCGAGCGCCTTCGCGACGGCTTCGGCGACGACCTTGCCTAGCGCTACTGGCACCGCGTTCCCCAACTGTCGCATTTGCTCCCCTCGTGGCCCATGGAGCCGCCACTGATCAGGGAAGGTCATCACCCGCGCGGTTTCCCGGACGGTCATGTAGCGATGGTCGCCGCTGTCCAACATGATTACGGACTCCCCGCCCGGGACACCATGGACGCCAGCCTTCACTGTTTTCGCGGGGCGGTCCAACAGGTTAGGTGTGTGTCCGGTGTAGATTCGGGCGCCAGGCCACCCGACGTGGTGGAGCCACTTGCCGCTTGGGTGCTCCTCACCGTTAAAGACGTCCTTGGGGAGCGGCCGCTCATGTGGTCGATCGGGGTTGTCGTAAAGCGCGTCTCGAAGCGTCCGCCATGGCCGGAGTCCGTCATCCAGGGGCATCGCAGTTGGCATGGACTCCATGAACGACTTCCTAGTGGAGGCCTTGACCTGGTGGCGCTCCCAGTAGGTGCCGCTCCACTGGTCGCGAATGAGGGCGACCTGGGAGTGGGACGGCCGGGGCATGAACCTCTGTCGCCAGATTTCCTCAGTTATTCCTAGGTCCGCGCGAAAGGCGACGATGATGACGCGGTTGCGGACCTGTGGGACCCCGAAGTCGGCGGCGTTGACCGGCATGGGAACAACCACATACCGCTGGTCGGAGTCGGCCGCCACCTCTCGATCGCGGACCTGTAGGCGCGCGTCGTGTTCCTCCCACGTCGTACCGTCAACCCGTTCCTCGAACGGGAGGGCGAGCTCACGCAGGATGTAGGTGAAGTACGGCATGAAGGACGGTCGCAGCAGGCCGCGAACATTCTCGCAGATGACAGCCTTTGGCCGGGTCTCCCGGACTACACGGAAGAGCTCCGGGAACATGTTCCGTGAGTCTTCGGTGCCCTTGTGTGCGCCGCCGAGGCTGAAGGGCTGGCAGGGCGGGCCGCCGGCGACGGCGTCGACATGCCCGAGATAGGTGAAGTCCACAGCCCTGACGTCCCCCTCGACGAGGGGCCAGGCGTCGCCGATCTCCTCGGGAAGGTGATCCTCACCCTTGCGTACAACCGCACGATTCCCGAGCAATGTCTCACAGGCCCGCTTGGCGAACTCGTTCACGAGTAGGTGACGAAAGCCCGCCTCGTGCATCGCTAGCGCGAGTCCACCGCCCCCCGAAAACAGCTCGACGCTCGTCCCCACCTCGACGGGAAGTTCCTCCTGGTCGACCATCGGTAAACCATACCGCGGAGTTTGCGATCATGGAAGTCCTGACTCGCGTTGACACAGTGATGCCGACATCCCTTGACCTGCGCGGTCCGAGATCCAGGCAGTCAGTGAGGCGAAAGACCCAAAGTGGGTCGGGCGGCGCGAGCGGCAGGCCTAGACCGGCGCCGAGGGGATGCCGCCTGGGGCAGAGTGAAGTGTGGTTAGCCAGCGTGCGGTAACGGTGAGTACCTCGTCCTCGTGTGGCCTCGACTCGAAACCATGGTCTGAGCCGTGGACCGAGTGGAACTCGCAGGCTGGTCGCGAAGCCGCGATGGACCTAACGGCATCGTGGGCGACCCAGGCGTCCCGCTCGCTCTGCACGACGAGGCTAGGCACGGAACTCTGCACGAACCAACGGGTTGGTTCATGCACGCTCATCTCCTCGAAGAGCGCCCGGCCAAACTCAAACTCGCCATCGACCAGTATGAAGTCATCACGCTCAAGCCGCCGCAGGGCTTCTGGGCCGAAGTTATTGAGGCCCCACGCCTGCCGGGGCTCAACGAAGGTGTGTAGCAGGTCGAGCATGGGGTTCCACAGCACTAGGCCATGTAACCGTGGGTCGAGCTGCGGTAGTAATACTCCGACGGGAGCCGCTCCAAAACCGGCTGCCACGATCGATATGGGCCCGGAGTAGTGGGCCATGGCGGCCTCGATAGCGGCCTGTAGGTCAAGGCTCGTACCCTCAAGCGTGACGTCACGCTCCGCGCCCTCACTGCCACCGTGCCCGCGGAACGAGAAGCGGACCACGTCGAACCCGACGTCCGTCAACCGTTCGGCGAGGCGCATGAACATGCCCCCCTGATCCATGTCAAGGCCGATGTCATGCGCGACAACGACCGCCCCAAGTCGGGCTGGTCCCACTGCGGGATGGACCGCCGCCTCTAGCCTGAGGCCGTCCTCGGACTCCAGGTCCAACGTGTTCACGGCCCGACCTCTCTGGAGCAACCGCCGGTGGTGAGCCGAACGACGGCCGGCCAGTACCCTAGCCGACCGGGTTACGGGGGGCCGGGATTGAGTCACCGTCATGTTGGTCAAGAGCGAGACTTCTGCCACACTGCAGCTCACGTGAGGTTGGTTGCTCGGAGGGTAGCGACAGTGGCGAACCGGTGGACGGCGGAGTTCAGGCTCAGTATCACCCGAGCGTTGGCGGATCAGTTGGCCACGACGCTGGCCCCATTGGAGGCGGCGCCACTCACTCCCGAGCACATCAGCACAGTTATGCCACGACCAGGTGTGTACGTGCTCTTCCTTGACGGGGAACGTGTGTACGTGGGTAAAGCGGCTAGGTCTCTGCAGGATCGGCTGAGTCAGCATTACCAGAAGATTTCTGGCCGTAGTGGTATCGATCTGAATGACGTACGGTTCGTGTGCGTCTATGTCGATGAGGATCTGGACGCGGCTGCACCGGAAAAGCTATTGATCAAGAAATACCGGGCGCACGACAGTATCCCATGGAACACCAACGGGTTCGGGAACAAGGACCCGGGGCGGAACCGGGACACGAGCCTGGTCAAGAAGGTGCACTTCGACGCCACCTACCCCATTGACCTTGGGTATCGGTTGTCCTTGGAGCCTGGGTCACAACCAGTGGCGGCGGCTCTGGAAGTCGCCAAGCGTGAGCTCCCCTATCTGTTGCGTTTCGACAATGGCGTAGCCGCCAAGAAAATCTACCGCGACACAACTGTTTCGATTCCTGATGAACCCATGGTCGCAACGGATCTGATAGAGCATCTAATCCGAGCCCTGCCTCATGGATGGCAGCTGACCGCCTTGCCTGGCTATTTGATCATGTACGCGGAAGATCGAGAGTATGCGAGCGCGTTAGCGTGGTGGAAGAGGAATTCGACTGGGGTGACGCGGACGGAGGGCCCAGGTCACTTCGCGGCTGGGCGGGTCGAGCCCGAGGATTCTGGCTCGGAATCGGGCGAGCCCGCCTAAATGGGGTGTGGGTGGATACGACTTCCTGAGCGGTCTACCGACCCGCAACCGCATGGCTTCAGGTGACAACCTCAGACGATGGGGTTCCCGTCTTCCAGGTACAGGGTTGTTCCCTGTGTAACGGCGAGCAGGGCGGCGGCGGCTCGGCGGGCGAGCAGGGGGGAGAGGCGGCGCTCGGCTTCGTCCGGTGTCGACCAGGCCCAACTGCGGAGTTCGTCGGCAGGCAGCGTGATCTGTGACGTACGGGCCGGGTCGAGTTGGCCGCCGTCGTAGACGAACATGACCCCGTCGGTGCGCCCTGGCTTTGGCGGGACCCAGTCGACCACCAGCAGCCGGCCGGGCGTCACCGACAGGCCCAACTCCTCGGTCAGCTCCCGGATTGCGGCCTGGTACGGCGACTCGTCAGCCTCGATCGCGCCCCCAGGCAGTTCCCAGTCGTCCTTGTACACCGGCTCCACCAGCAGAATCCGATCACCATCCGGATCACGGAACAGCACGGCTGAGCTCATCCGCTTGCGCGGCAACGAGGCAATGTAGTCGTCCGCGGGTGTCGTCACCAGTGGACGCTAACCCGACGGACGCGTCCTGCGGCGCATACGCGGTCGCTGATCTTGCCACTCGCCGTACCGCCTGACGTAACGCGGGCTTCAGGCACTGGGCAGGCGGGGTGACCAGTGTGGGTCGGCACAACCCCCGTGCCTAGCGAAGCAGGTGTGTCAGTGTCGGACGCTTTTTCGATCAGCCGTCGACATTTCCTAACCCTGGCTGGAGGGACCGCGGGCGCGGTCGCCGTGAGCCAACTGATCGCGCAACTTCCTCCGGCGTACGCGGACGAACTTGACCCGGCGCCGTTCACCCTCGGGGTGGCCTCGGGTGAGCCCGACCACCAGAGCGTGGTGATCTGGACCCGGCTGGTGGCGGACCCGCTCAACACCACCGATGGTGGCATGCCGGCGGAGCCGGTCAAGGTGAGCTACGAGATCGCCACCGACCCGGAGTTCCGGCGCATCGTGCAGGTCGGCAAGCGGACCACCGACCCGGCGTCGGCGCACTCCGTACACATCCTGGTCAACGATCTCGCGCCGGACCGCTGGTACTGGTACCGCTTCGAGGCCAACGGCGTCTACAGCCGCGTCGGGCGCACCCGGACGTTCCCGGCGCCAGGGGCGGACGTCACGCACATGCGGTTCGCCTTCGCGTCCTGCCAGTCGTGGGTCGGCGGCCCCTACCCGGCCTACCGGGACATGGCCACCCAGGAACTCGACTTTGTCGTGCACCTCGGCGACTACATCTACGAGACCACCAACGGCAGTTTGACCGAGTTCCGTCGGCTGCACGCCCTCTACAAGACCTCGCCCGACCTGCGGGCCGCGCACGCCCGGTTCCCGTTCATCATGACCTGGGACGACCACGAGGTGCAGAACAACTACGCCGGTGACGTCGCCGGGGGCGCCGGTGACGGGCGGCCGTTCCTGGAGCGTCGGGCCAACGGCTACCAGGCGTACTACGAGCACCTGCCGCTGCGCCCCATGCACCGGCCGGACGGCGCCGACATGCTGATGTACCGCCGCTTCGACTTCGGCAAGCTGGCCCAGTTCAGCGTGCTCGACACCCGGCAGTACCGCACCGACCAGGCGCTCGGTGACGGGCGCAAGGAACCGACCGGTGAGGTCTTCGACCCGGAGCGGACGATGACCGGCCCCAAGCAGGAGCAGTGGCTGCTCCGTGGGCTGCGCGAGTCCGAGGCGCAGTGGAACGTCATCGCCCAGCAGACGATCATGGCCCAGTTCGACTACGACCTCGGCCCGACGAAGATCGTCAACCTGGACCAGTGGGACGGTTACCCGCTGGCCCGCAACCGCATCCTCAACCACATCGTGAAGCACCAGATCGGCAACCCGATCGTGCTCGGTGGTGACTGGCACACCCACTGGGTCAACGACCTGAAAACCGACTTTGACGACCCGCGCGCCATGGTCGTCGCCAGCGAGTTCGTCGGCACGTCGATCTCGTCGGGTGCGAGCTGGGACCCGGACGTACGGGCCGGCCTCGCCGCGAACCCGCACGTCAAGTTCTACAACGGCAGCTACCGGGGCTACGTGATCTGCGACGTCAACGAGAAGCGTTGGCGGGCCGACCTGCGCATCGTGCTCGACGCGCGTGACGCCGCCTCACCCGCGTACACGATCGCGGCCTTCGCGGTCCGCGACGGCAAGCCCGGCGCGCATCGGATCGACGACGGCGACGGCATCGTCGGCCGGGTCACCGACGCGGTGACCGGTGTGGCCCTGCCGAACGTCGAGGTGACGGTGACCCGGGAGGACGGCAGCCGCCTGGTGTCGAGCACCACCGACCCGTCCGGCGAGGTCCTCGCGTTCGCGCCGCCCGGCAACTACACCGTCGCGGTCAACGGGGTCGGCTACGAGCCGGTGACCCGTACGGTGACGGTTGTCGACGGTACGCAGACCAAGCTTGACCTGCGGCTGGACCGCGCGGCGACCCGGGCCGGCACCGGGCGCACCGTGCCCGGTCCGCAGGCGTCTGCGGCGACCTCCGACATCGTGCTCAGCAACGAGCTGGTGGCGCTCGCCGTCTCCGCCGGTACGGACGACTCGCAACTGACCCCGGTCGCCCTCGGCAAGCCGCTCGACATGGCTGCCGTCGGCCGCCTCGACCAGCTCGACTGGATCAACCTGCCGTACGCCTCCCTGACCCAGCCGCGCGGCGCGAACGCGTGGCAGCAGCGGACCGTACGCTCCACCGCGATCGAGGTGCTCTCCGCGAGTGGCCCGGTCGCGACGGTACGGGCGACCGGCGCCAGCACCACGGTTGCCGACCTTGAGGTGATCACGACGTACATGATTAGGCCGAACGAGCCGTGGGTGATGGCCGAGAGTGCCTTCACCAACCGTGGCGCGGCGCCGTGCACCTTCTGGGCCGGTGACGCGATGGACTACGACGGTGCCGGCCAGCGCAGTGGTGTCGCGGGGCACGGGACGATCGAGGCCACCGACCCTGCTGACTATCCGCCGACCGCGCCGTGGATCGGCATGACCGGCACCGACCGGCAGACCTACGGCCTGCTCTACTCCGAGGGCGACTTCATCGCCTACGCCGCCTACAACTGGGTGATGAGCCAGCGCAAGGTGACCCTCGCCCCGGGCGAGACGTTCACCCTGCGTCGGCGGATCGCCGCCGTCGACAGCGGCACCGGCGCCGACCCGTTCGCGGTGCTCGGCACCCTCTGAGGCTTGGTGGGTCAGTCGCGCGGGCGGTCGGTTGAACCGGCCGCCCGCGCGGCCTTCGGCGTAGGGGTCAGAGGGTCAGGACGCCGCCCTCGATGAACAGTTCCTGGGCGTTGACACCGGTGTTGCGCAGCAGGAAGTCGGTCGCGTCGACGACCTCGGCCATCGTCACCAGCCGACCGATCGGGGTCCGGGCGCGGTGCGGGTGGTCGGCCAGGTCGCGCCACTTCGGGCTGTCGCCGACGATGCCCGGGTGCACGACGTTGACCCGGTACGGGGCGATCTCGACCGCCAGCGACTTCACCAGGCCGGTGAGGCCCGCGTTGTGGGTGGTGACCATCGTGGACCCCGGGTACGGGCGTTCCTTCGCCAAGCCGCCGAAGAACACCACTGACGCTCCGGGGCGGAAACGGTCACGCAGGACCCGTACCGTCTCGGCGTAGCCGACCAGCTTGATGGTCAACGACGTGACCGCCGCGTCCAGGTCGAAATTCTCGAGCGTGTTGGTGGCCTGGTTCGTCGAGGTGAGGACGAGGTGGTCGACCTCCGTGATCTCACCGAGCGCGGCGGCGATGGTGGCCGGCTCGGCCAGGTCGACGGCCAGCCCTCGGGTGTTACCGCCGATCTCGGCGGCCACAGCCTCGGCCCGCGCCTTGTCCCGGCTCGTGATGACGACCGCGTCCCCAGGGGCCGCGAAATGCTCGGCGATCGCCCGCCCCAGCCCGTTGCTTCCACCGACGACGACAGATGTCTTCATCTGACCTGCTCCCTCTGCCTGAACCTGCGAAATACCTGTGGAGTACGAACGTGGCAACCGATCCATGGTCGGTGCTAGTCCCGTTCCCCCGCCGGTACGGCATGGTCCTCGTCACGTCGGCAAGCCATCGTCGTCGCGCCGCAACCTTCTGTCAGTACGACTTCTCCTGCCCCAGCACGTGCTGCGCCACGAAGTTGAGGATCATCTCCCGGCTGACCGGGGCGATCCGGGTCGCGCGTACGGTGCCGAGCAGGGTCGCCACCCCGTACTCGGTGGTCATGCCGTTGCCGCCGTGGACCTGGATGGCGGTGTCGACGGCGAGTGCGGCGGCGTCGGCCGCTGAGTACTTCGCCATGTTCGCGGCGGTGCCGGCCTCCAGATCGCGGCCGGCGTCGTAGAGAGCCGCCGCCTTCGCGATCATCAGCCGGGCCAGTTCGACCTGTACGGCCGCATGCGCGAGCGGGTGCGAGATGCCCTGGTGGGAGCCGATGGTCCGGCCTCCCCAGACCTTCCGGGTGGCGGCGTACGACGAGGCGCGCTCGATGGCGTAGCGGCCGGAGCCGGCGGCGAGCGCGGCGACCAGGATCCGTTCCGGGTTCAGCCCGGCGAAGAGCGCCTGGAGTCCGACGTCGGCGCCACCGCCGACCAGCGCGTCGGCGGGGAGCCGCACGTCGTCGAGGTAGAGCATCCACTGGCTCTCCGGTGACAGGATCTCCATGTCGAGCTTCGACTTCGTCAGACCCGGGGCGTCGGTCGGCACCAGGAACAGCGCCGGCTTGAGCCTGCCGGTGGCGGCATCCTCGGTACGCCCGACAACCAGGACGTACGCCGAGTCGTCGACCCCGGAGATGAAGCACTTCCGCCCGGAGAGCAGCCAGTCGTCGCCGTCCCGGCGGGCGATCGTGCCGAGCTTGTGCGAGTTGGAGCCGGCCTCGGGTTCGGTGATCGCGAAGGCGATCTTCAGGGTGCCGTCGGCCATCGGTGGCAGGAAGCGTTTGCGCTGCTCTTCGGTGCCGTGCTTGCTGATGATGGTGGCGACGATCGCGGGCGACACGACGATCATCAGCAGTGGGGAGCCGGTCGCGGCCAGTTCCTCGCAGACGATGGCGAGGTCGGTGATGCCGCCGCCACCGCCGCCGTACTCCTCGGGGATGTTGACGCCGAGGTAGCCGAGCCGGCCGGCTTCCTGCCACAGCTCGGTGGTGTGCTCACCGGCCTTCGCCTTGCTGACGTAGTACTCGTGCCCGTACCGGTTACCGAGCGCGCGTACGGCGTCGCGCAACTGTTCCTGTTCCGGGGTGAGGTCGAAGTCCATGAGGGGCCTCCGGAGGTGCGCTGGGGGTGGACGGGGCGTTAGGAAGGGGCCCTTCCTATACAAAAAGCGATAACAAGGGGCCCTTCCTTACACCACGACGGCGAGGACGGTGCCGGCTTCGACCTGGGCGCCGGGGGGCACCGGGAGTTCGGTGACGGTGCCGGCGGTGGGGGCGTGGACCGGGTGTTCGAGTTTCATCGCTTCGAGGGTGAGCAGGAGGTCCCCGGCGGCCACGTGTTGACCGGTGACGACGAGGATGCGGCTGACGGCGCCGGGAAGCGGGGCGACCAGGGAACCTTCGGCCAGCTCCGGGGTGGGTTCGGGGAAACGGGGGAGTTCGGTCAGGGTCACCGAACCGTCCGGGCCGTCCACATAGGAGACGGAGTCGACCCGGTGTACGGCGAACGCGACGCGTACCCCGGCGACGTCGAGCACCACCCGATCCGGTTCGGCGGTCAGGATCGTCACCGCCGGTGAGTCGTCGGGCAGCGGGGCGACGGTGGGGTGCAGGCCGGCGAGGTCGAGTTCGTCCGGGTCGACGGGGCGTACCCACCAGGTGGCGAGGGCGCCGGTCCGGTCCAGCCGGTAGCCGACCTCGACCGGGCCGGACGGGCCGTCGAAGACGCTGGTCTGCGCGCCGGCAGGGACGTTGCGCCAACCGGACGGCAGGCTCGTCAGCACCGGGGCGGACCGGCGGCGGGCGGCTGCACCGGCGAGCGCGGCGGCGAGGCAGGAGACGCGTACCGCCTCGACCGAGGAGAGCAGTGGGGCGAAGAGTTCCGGGTGCCGGTCGAGGAAGCCGGTGTCGATCGCCCCGGCCCGGAACTCCGGGTGCCGGAGTACGCGTACCAGCAGGTCACGGTTGGTGCGTACGCCGTGCAGCTCGGCCCGGCTCAGCGCGTTGGCGAGCAGCCGGGTCGCCTCGCCCCGGGTCGGTGCCCAGGCGACGAGTTTCGCCAGCATCGAGTCGTAGTGCACCCCGACGGTCGAGCCGTCGCGTACGCCGGAGTCGAGCCGCAGCGCGGCCCGGCCGGCGGCGGTCGGCACCGGTTCGAACTCGGTGACCACGCCGGGGACGGCGAAGCGGTGCAGGGTGCCGGTCGCCGGCATCCACACGTTCGCCGGGTCCTCGGCGCAGAGCCGCACCTCGATCGCGTGCCCGGTGGTGAGGATCAGCGAGGAGGAGTAGGCGCCGGAGCCGGTCGCGCTGGGCAGCAGGCCGCCCTCGGCGACGACGAGCTGCCAGCGGACCAGGTCGAAACCGGTGACCGCCTCGGTGACCGGGTGTTCGACCTGGAGTCGGGTGTTCATCTCCAGGAAGAAGAACTCACCGGTCGGGGCGAGCAGGAACTCGACCGTGCCGGCGCCGAGGTAGCCGACCGCGCGGGCCGCCGCCGTCGCCGCTTCGAACAGCCTCGGCCGAAGCTGGTCGCTGACCGCCGTCGACGGCGTCTCCTCGATGATCTTCTGGTGGCGGCGCTGGATCGAGCATTCCCGTTCGCCGAGCGGCACGATGTGGCCGTGCGAGTCGGCGAAGATCTGCACCTCGATGTGGCGGGCCTGCTCCACGTACCGCTCGATGAAGACGGTGCCGTCGCCGAACGCGTTGGCCGCCTCCCGCCGGGCCGAGGCGACCGCCTCGGTCAGCGTGGCCGCGTCCCGGACCACCCGCATGCCGCGCCCGCCGCCACCGGCCGACGCCTTGACCAGCACCGGGAACTCGGTGACCCGGTCTGGGTCGGTTTCGGTCGGCAGCATCGGCACTCCGGCGTCGGCGAGCAGCGCTTTCGCCTCGATCTTCGAACCCATCACCGCGATCGCCTTGGCCGGTGGGCCGACCCAGGTCAGCCCGGCGTCGGTGACGGCGGTGGCGAAGTTGGCGTTCTCGGCGAGGAAGCCGTACCCGGGGTGGATCGCGTCCGCGCCGGACCGTCCGGCCGCCGCGACGAGCAGGTCCGCGCGGAGGTACGTCTCCGCCGGGGTCTGGCCGGGCAGCCGTACGGCGAAGTCCGCCTCGGCCACGTACGGCGCGTCGGCGTCCGCGTCGGAGTAGACCGCGACCGTCTCGACGCCGACCGACCGGCAGGTGGCGAAGATCCGTCGGGCGATCTCGCCCCGGTTCGCCACCAGCAGCCTGCGAATCATGAGGAGTCCCCCAGCCTGCGAATCATGACGAGTCCCCTCACATCCGGAAGACGCCGAAGCCGGCGCTTCGGGCTCCACCGTGGAGCGGTGCACCGACCGGGCCGACCGGGCCGACCGGGCCGCTGTGGATCGCGGAAAGGCAGAGCCCGAGCACGGTACGGGTGTCCCGGGGGTCGATCACCCCGTCGTCGAGCAGCCGACCGGAGAGAAAGAGCGCCGCCGACTGCGACTCGACCTGCGACTCGACCATGGTGCGCATCGCCTGGTCACGTGCCTCGTCGTACGGCTGGCCCTTCGCCTCCGCCGCCTGCCTCGCCACGATCGACAGCACCCCGGCGAGCTGGGTCGGCCCCATCACCGCAGATTTCGCGTTCGGCCAGGTGAAGAGGAACCTCGGGTCGTACGCCCGACCGCACATGCCGTAGTTGCCCGCCCCGTACGACGCGCCGAGGTTCACCGTCAGGTGCGGCACGGACGAGTTCGACACCGCGTTGATCATCAGTGCGCCGTGTTTGATGATGCCGCGCTGCTCGTACTCGGTGCCGACCATGTAACCGGTGGTGTTCTGGAGGAAGACCAGGGGAGTGCCGGCGGTGTTGGCGAGCTGGATGAACTGCGTCGCCTTCTGCGCCTCCTCGGAGAAGAGCACCCCGCGCGCGTTGGCCAGCACCCCGACCGGATAGCCGTGCAGCTCACCCCAGCCGGTCACCAGGGCGGTGCCGTACCCGGGTTTGAACTCGTCGAACTCGGAACCGTCCAGGATCCGGGCCAGCACCTCATGTGGGTCGAACGGCACGCGCGGGTCGGCACTCGGGATGGCGAGCAGCTCCTCCGGGTCGTACTTCGGCTCGGCCGGCATGGTCGACCGGGGCGCCGGGCCGTGCTTGCGCCAGTTGAGCCGGCGTACGCACTGCCGGGCCAGGCGGATCCCGTCCCGCTCGTCCTCGGCGACAAAGTCGGCAAGTCCGGAGGTGGTGGCGTGCATCCCCGCCCCGCCCAACGACTCGTCGTCGGTCACCTCGCCGGTCGCCATCCTGACCAGCGGCGGTCCGGCGAGGAAGACCTTCGCCCGGCCCCGGACCATGATCGTGAAGTCGGACATGCCCGGCACGTACGCGCCACCAGCGGTCGCGTTGCCGAAGACGACGGCTACGGTCGGAATGCCGGCTGCGGAGAGCCGGGTCAGATCGCGGAACACCTGCCCGCCGGGGATGAAGATCTCCGCCTGGCTCGGCAGGTCCGCTCCGCCCGACTCCACCAGATTGATCATCGGGAGCCGGTTCGCGAGCGCGATCTCACCCGCCCGTACGGTCTTGCGCAACGTGTACGGGTTCACCGCGCCACCGCGTACGGTCGGGTCGTTGGCGACGATCACACACTCGACACCCTCGACCACCCCGATCGCGGTCACCACGCTCGCCCCGACCGGATAGTCGGTCCCCCACGCCGCCACCGGCGACAACTCCAGCACCGGCGAGTCCCGGTCGACCAGCAGTTCGATCCGCTCCCGGGGCAGCAGTTTGCCCCGGGCGTGGTGGCGGGTCACGTACTTCTCGCCGCCGCCGGCACGGGCGGTCGCCACCGCGGCGTCGAGTTCGGCGAGACGCTCCAGCATCGCCGCCCGGTTCTCCTGGTACGCCGACTGTCGCGGCTGCACCGCGCTCTCCAGAACGGCCACGTCAGTTTCCCATGCCCTTCGCGATGATCCTGTTCATGATCTCCGTGGTGCCACCGTTGCCGCTCATGGTGCGGGCGTCGCTCGTCGTCTGAGCGTCGCTCGTGGTGCGGGCGTCGCTTGTGGTGCGGGCGTCGCGGGAGAGCCGCTCGACCTCTGCGTCGGGCGGGCCCGCCATGACGAAGGCGATGGTCTGAGCCATCGCCAACTCCGTAACGAACGGCTCACCGATCTCGATACGGACCCCGTGCGGCCGAACATCGCCGCCCGTCGTATCGACCGCCCGGCTCATCGTCGACCCGCCGACGACACGCCGGAGGAGACCGTCGCGGGCGTCGGCGCGGCCACCAGCGCAGCCGGTACGTCGACCACCCGGGCCCGTAGCAGCTCACCCAGCGCCTTCGCCTGCGGGTCGAACCGGGTCGACCCGGCCACCCCCTCGCCGAGCAGTCCCCGGATCACGAAGTTCACCGCCCGCAGGTTCGGCAGCTCGTACCGCTCGATGGTCAGGTCCGCCGTTTCCGGCAGCAGCTCCCGCAGCCGCTCGACGGTCAGCCACCCGCGCAGCCAGGCGTACCCGTCGGCGGTGCGCCCCCACACCCCGAGGTTCGCGTCCCCGCCCTTGTCCCCCGACCGCGCCCCCAGCACCCTCCCCAACGGCACGGGTGAGGAAGGGCCCCCTGTTATCGGATTCCGCATAGGAAGGGGCCCTTCCAAATGCTTCTGCGGGGGTGTGGTGACAGTGGGGGCGGGGATGGTCAGGTGTTCGCCGGAAGGGAGGACCGCGATCTGGGTGACCTCGGACTGCGGCAGCTCGCTCGCGGTGAAGACGCCGTACGGGCTGGCGTCACCGGGGACGCCGGTGAGCGTGCAACCGGGGTAGGAGGCGAGCGCCAGCTCCACCGCCGCCGCCGAGAAAACCCGTCCGGCCCGCTTCGGGTCGGCGTCGCGCAGGTGTACGCGCAGCAGCGCGCTCGCCGCCTCCGTCTCCGCCGCGTCCGGGTGGTCGGTACGGGCGAGTGTGAACTCCAACCCGGTCGCGCCGATCGCGTCGACCAGTTGGGCTCGTACGAGCTCGGCCTTCGCCTCGATGTCAAGTCCACAGAGGACGAAGGTGGCGCTGTTGCGGTGACCGCCGAGCGAGTTCGCGCCCACCTTGAGGGTCGGCGGCGGCGGCAGACCCCGCACGCCGGTGACGCGTACCCGGTCGGGGCCGTCGTCGGAGAGGGAGACCGTGTCGAGCCGGGTCACCACGTCCGGGCCGAGGTAGTCCGGGGCGCCGATCTCGTAGACCAGTTGCGCGGTGACGGTTTCCGGGGTGACCGCACCGCCCGTACCGGGATGTTTCGTGATGACCGACGAGCCGTCCTCGTACAGTTCGGCGATCGGGAATCCGGGCCGACGTCCCCCGTCCGGCAACTCGGTGAAGAAGCTGAAGTTGCCGCCGGTCACCTGCGTTCCACATTCGAGCAGGTGCCCGGCGACGGTCGCCCCGGCGAGCCGGTCCAGGTCGCCCCGGGACCAGCCGAACCGGGCGATCGCCGGGCCGACGACCAGGGACGCGTCGGTGACCCGCCCGGTCACCACGACGTTCGCGCCCCCGGCCAGGCAACGTGCGATGCCGAACGCCCCCAGGTACGCGTTCGCGGTCAACGCGCCCGGTCGATCCACGGCGTCACCGGTGACGTAGCCGATCCGGGCCGGCACGCCCAGCCGCTCGGCGAGCGTACGCAACGCCTCGGCCAGCCCGGCCGGGTTCAGCCCACCGGCGTTCGTCACGATGGTCACCCCGCGTTCGACCGCGAGGCCCAGGCACGATTCCATCTGGCGCAGGAACGTCCGGGCGTAGCCGAGACCCGGGTCCCGCAGCCGGTCCCGGCCCAGGATCAGCATGGTCAGCTCGGCCAGGTAGTCGCCGGTCAGCACATCGAGGTGCCCGCCGTCGAGCATTTCCCGCCAGGCGCTGAACCGGTCACCGTAGAAACCGGAGGCGTTGCCGACCCGGAGCACTTCCGGCGCGGTGGGCCTACTCATGGTTGGACCCCGGCCCGTCGCGACCTGGCGGCGTCCCGGCCGCTGCCCGGCTCCCGGCCCGGGCCCGGCGGGCCGGCGAACGCCTGGGCCACGTCCAGCCACTCGTCGGCGACCTGCCCGGTCGCCACCAGGGCCAGGTCGGTCCGGTGCCGCCGCTGGGTGACCAGCAGGCAGAAGTCGAGTGCCGGCCCGGCGACCCGGTTGGCGGCGTCGGCCGGTCCGAAGACCCACTCGTCGCCGTCGGGCGCGCGGAGTTCGACCCGGACCGGCACGTTGGGCGTGGCGCGGCCGTGGGCCGCGAAGCTGTGCCCGAGGGTACGGACGCCGAGGTATGCCACGTGCCGCAGCCGCCGGCTCGGGGTACGGCTGAGTCCGAGCGTGTCCGCGATGTCCTGGCCGTGCGCCCAGGTTTCCATGATCCGGGCGGTCGCCATCGAGGCGGGCGACATCTGGGTGCCGTACCAGGGCAGTCTGTTTCCGGCCGGCACGGCGGCGAGTGCGGTGGCCAGCGCAGCCCGTCCGGATCGCCACCGTCGCAGCAACGCGGCCGGAGCACCGGCCCGGTCCAACGCGCCACCGGGTGCGGCGGTCGCCATCACCTCGTCGAGCAGTTCGTTCGCGCCCCGGTCGACGAACCCACCCGGGTCGGTGGCCGCGTGCTGGAGCGAGGCGTAGAACGCCGGTACGTCCGTCGCCGCCATCAGCGCCACCTGGTCGGTCCAGGCCAGGTGGGCGATCTGGTGGGCGATGCTCCAGCCCGGAGCCGGGGTCGGCTCCGCCCAGTCGACCGCCGGCCGGTCGGCGACCAGGGCGTCGACCTCGGCCGACTCCTCGTCCAGGTCGGTCAGGAGCTGACTCAGGTCGACCACTACGCCTCCACTGTGGTGTTCGGGGTGTCCGACCCGTCCAGCATCGTCGCGAGCTGGCGTTTCCAGATACCGAGCAGGGCCGTACGCCGGGCCGAGTCGTCCGAGAGCAGGTTCGCCACCCCGAGCCCGCGCAGCAGGTCGAGGGTGGCCTGCACCGACTCCCGTACGCCCGGTTTCCGCTCGTCGGCATCGAGCAGTTCGACGGTGAGCCGGTGCATCTCCCGCCCCACCCGGGCCTCCAGCGGCACCAGCGCGTCCCGCAGTTCCGCGTCCGTACGCGCGGCGAGCCAGAGTTCGAGCGCGGCGACGAAGAGCGGGCCGGTGAACGCGGAGGCGAGCATGTCGATCACCCGGTCGAGTCGGCCGGGGCCGGCGGGGAGCAGGGCCGCCTCGGCCCGGATCTCCGCTGCCCGCCGCTCGGTGAGGTGGACGACCGCGGCCGTCACCAGCGCCGCCCTGGTCGGGTAGTGGTGCAGTTGGGCGCCTCGGGAGACACCGGCGCGGGTGGCGACGACCGTGCTGGTGGTGCCGGACCAGCCGAACTCGACCAGGCACTCGACGGTCGCCTCCAGCAACCGGGCCTGGGTCGCGCGGCTGCGCTCCTGTTGTGGCACACGTGTGGGGGCGGACACAGCGACAGCGTGCCGCCCACAAAACAAACAGTCAAGACTGACTTTTTCTGTCTCCCGCCCCGCCCCGGGCGGGCGGGGTGGAGCACCTACCGGCCGTCCCGGGGACCGAAGACCGTCAACGCCCGCACGTCATCGGCCCGCGAGTGCAGGTAGTAGTCGGCCCAGGTGGCCGCCTCGGGATAACCCGACTCCGCCGCCACCCGCGCGCACGCCGCCTCGATGTCGTACGCCGTCCGCCGTAGCTGCACCCCCGGGCCGAGCAGCGCCCAGTGTGCGCCCGAGCGCCCGTACGGCATGCCGACGCTGCCCGGGTTCACCACCAGTCGCCGGTGCGCGAGCCGCACGTACGGCATGTGGGTGTGCCCGCAGACGATCGTGTCGACCTCGTCCGGCAGCCCGGTGAAGACCTCGGCCCACCGGTTCAGCCGCGAGTCGACCAGCACGACCTCCTCGTCATCGCGGGGAGTCGCGTGGCAGAAGATCACCGTGCCGAGTCCGGCCACCGGCATGGTCACCGTCGCCGGGAGGCCGGCGAGCAGTTCGAGCTGGTTGTCGCGGAGCTGCGCGGCCGCCCACGGGGCGATCGGGTCGGGGATGACAGGTTCCTTGCCGGCCCGCAGCTCGACCATCTCCCGGTCGGCGTTGCCGCGCACCCAGACCACCCGGTCACCGAGGCCGGTCAACCGGTCCAGCACCTCGACCGGTTGCGGGCCGGCGACGATGTCACCGGTGAGCACGATCCGCTCGGCGGCGCGGACGTCCGGTTCGGCCAGCACCGCGTCGAGGGCGGGCAGGACGCCGTGGATGTCGGAGAGGACGGCAACGGTCTGCGGCATCTCCCCACGGTCGGGCCCCACCACCGCCCGCGTCGAGACGTTTTAGCAGAGAGCAGAAAGCCGGACTCGGAGCCGTCGCGGTCGGTTCCTCGACTCAAGGGGACAGCAGTACGGGGACCGCCGGTCGGCGATCCCCGCTCGTGCTGGGTGCGATGGTTCAGACGCGGGCGCGTCGGGCCAGTCGCTCCGGGTCGAGAATGATGATGCTCTTGCCGTCCAGCCGGAGCCAGCCCCGCGAGGCGAAGTCCGCCAGCGCCTTGTTCACCGTCTCCCGGGAGGCGCCGACGAGCTGGGCGATCTCCTCCTGGGTGAGGTCGTGGGTCACCCGCAGCACGCCGCCGTCGCGGGTGCCGAAGCGGCCGGCCATCTGGAGCAGGTTCTTCGCCACCCGGCCCGGCACGTCCGTGAAGATCAGGTCGGCCAGCGAGTCGTTCGTCCGGCGCAGCCTGCGGGCGAGCACCCGGAGCAGCTGCTCCGCGATCTCCGGCCGGTTGTTCAGCCAGGGCCGCAGGGCCTGCTTGCGCAGCCGTACGAGCTTCGTGTCGGTAACCGCGGTCGCGGTGGCCGTACGCGGACCCGGGTCGAAGAGGGAAAGCTCCCCGACCATGTCCGACGGACCCATCACGGCAATCAGATTCTGGCGGCCGTCCGCGGCGCGTCGACCAACCTTGATCTTGCCGGTGAGTAGGATATAGAGGCTGTCACCGGGTTCGCCCTCGTTAAAGACGATTTCGCCCTTTCGGACGTCAATCGTCTCCATCTCCTTGGCGAGCGCCTCGGCCGCTTCCGGGTCTACGCCCTGGAAGATCCCGCTGCGGGCCAGTACCTCGTCCATCGCGCACCTCCGACTGCGCGCACCTCCGTCGGCCGGGTCCGCCGGCTGATGATCCGTCGCGCGCCGCCAAGTCTAAGCGCACGTCAACGTGATCCGGGGGTGCACCCCTGGAAACTTGATCCGGCACGGTAACCCGTCCGACCATGACAGCGGCTATCATCCGCGCGCCGGGCGGCTCCGTCCACCCGAGCCCTTGGACCAGCCCCGTTACGCGGCCTCAACGGAAGCCCTCGTGCCCGTCTGCTCCCGCTGACCGATATTCCCTGACCAAGCTGCCCGCTCTTCCCCACCGAACGGTGGACCTTCGCAGGTTAGCGGGTTATGTAGCGTCGCGAACGATGTACGACAGCAATAGACCCCCGTCAGGCCAACGCCGCCAGCGCCGTGGCCCCGGCCGCCCCGTCCTGGTGGCCGGCGCGGTCCTGGTCCTCCTGGTCGGTGTGGCGATCGCCGGGGTCGCCGCCGTACGCCTCACCGGTCGTGACGCGGGGCAGCCGCAGTGGCAGGCCGACCCCACCGGAGCGGGGGCGACCGTGCCGAGCCTTCCGGGCAGCGCCCCGCCCACCGCCAAGGTCATCTCGCTCTCCGCCACCGGCGACATCGTCATGGGCAACGCCCCGGGACGGCTGCCCGCCAACGGCGGCAAGGGCTTCTTCGACTCGGTTCAGCGGGCACTCGCCGCCGACCTGGTGATGGGCAACCTGGAAGAGCCGATCACCGACGACACCGGCGCCTCCAAGTGCGGCGCCGACGCCACCCAGTGCCACCAGTTCCGGGTCCCCCCGTCGTACGCGGCACACCTCAAGGACGCCGGCTTCCACCTGCTCAACCAGGCGAACAACCACGGGCACGACTACGGCGCCGCCGGTTACCGCAACACCCAGAAGCACCTGGAGGCGCAGGGGCTGGCGCACACCGGAGCGCGCGACCAGATCACCGTGGTCGACGCCAAGGGTGTCAAGGTCGCCGTGGTCGGCTTCTCCGGGTACGCCTGGAACAACAACCTGAACGACATCCCCGCCGCCGAGAAGCTGATCAAGCAGGCGACGGGCATGGCCGACCTGGTTGTCGTACAGGTGCACATGGGCGGCGAGGGGGTCGACAAGATCCACGTCAAGCCGGGGACGGAGATGTTCCTCGGCGAGAACCGGGGCGACCCGATCAGGTTCTCCCACGCCATGATCGACGCCGGTGCCGACCTGATCGTCGGGCACGGTCCGCACGTACTGCGCGGCATGGAGTTCTACCAGGGCCGGCTGATCGCGTACAGCCTCGGCAACTTCTCCGGTGGTGCCGGCGCGCTGAACAACAGCGGCCGGCTCGGCTGGGGCGGGGTGCTGAAGGTGTCCCTCGGTGTCGACGGGAGCTGGGCCGGCGGCGAGTTCGTCTCGACGTACATGAACGGCGCCGGCAAGCCGACCCCGGACACCCAGAAGCGTGGACTCAAGGCGGTCCAGGAACTCTCCGAGGCGGACTTCGGCGACACCGCCGCGGCACTCGACGCGGCCGGGAAGATCAGCCCGCCGGCCTGAGAGCGGGACCGGTCGCCAGGTCGGCGGGCCGACGTAGGCTGACCGACGTGAGTCGTACCCCTGCCCCGGACGCCGAGACCGACCTCGGCCGCAAGCGACGGGCCCGCCGGATGGGTCGGGTGCTGGCCGAGACGCACCCGGACGCCCACTGCGAACTCGACCACGACGGGCCCCTGCAACTCGCCGTGGCGACCATCCTCTCCGCCCAGACCACCGACAAGCGGGTCAACGAGGTCACCCCGAAGCTCTTCGCCCGCTACCGCACCGCCGCCGACTACGCCGGCGCCGACCGGGCGGAGATGGAAGAGCTGCTCCGCCCCACCGGCTTCTTCCGCAACAAGACCACCTCGCTGATCAACCTGGGCCGCACCCTGGTCGAGCGGTACGACGGCCGGGTGCCCGGCAAACTCACCGAACTGGTCACGCTGCCCGGAATCGGGCGCAAGACGGCGAACGTCGTCCTCGGCAACGCCTTCGACGTCCCCGGCATCACCGTCGACACCCACTTCCAACGGTTGGTACGACGGTGGAACTGGACCACCGAAACCGACCCGGTCAAGATCGAATACGTGGTCGGCGCGCTCTTCGAGAAGCGCGAATGGACCATGCTCTCGCACCGGGTGATCTTCCACGGGCGGCGGGTCTGCCACGCCCGCAAACCCGCCTGCGGCGCCTGCACACTCGCACCGCTCTGCCCCTCGTACGGCCTCGGGCCGACCGACGCCCCGAGCGCGGCCAAGCTGCTCAAGGGGCCCCGCGCCCGGGAACTCGCGATCCAGGCCGGCGTCGACCCCGCGCTGGTGCCGGCCACCGCCGTGACGGCGGAGGCACCGTGAAGCGTCCGCTCGCCGGGCTGCTCCTGCCCCTGCTCCTGCTCGCGGCGGCGTGCGGCCGGTCCGGCCCCGCCCCCGAGCCCGAACCGCCGGCACCCTTCGCCGACTGCGCCGCGCTGACCACGCCGGTCGCCGCGTCGCCCGGGGCAACCGACAGCACCGCCGGACCGACCGGCCGACCGGACGGGTCGACAAAGCCGCTGCCGGCGATCGCCCTGCCCTGCTTCACCGGCGGCGCCGACGTGTCACTGGCCGACGTACGCGGACCAGCGGTGATCAACCTCTGGGCATCCTGGTGCCCGCCCTGCCGCAAGGAACTACCCGCGTTCCAGCGCCTCGCCCAACGGGCCGGCGGTCAACTGCGCGTCATCGGGGTGGACAGCAGGGACGACCGGGACGACGCCCGCGACCTCGCCACCGAGATCGGCCTCACCTTCCCCGCCCTCTTCGACGCCGGTGAGAAGCTCCGGACCGGGCTCGCCGCGCCCGGCCTGCCCGCCACCGCCTTCGTCGACGACCAGGGACGGGTACGTCACCTCGACGTCTCCGGCGCGCTCGACGACGCCACCCTCACCGCCCTGGTCGAACAGCACCTCGGGGTGGTGCTGCCGGCATGAGCCCTGAACTGCCCCCATGGTGCGAACCGCTGGTCAGCCGGGTCAGGACCGCCCGCACCGAGGACTTCACCCGACTCCGTACGCCCAGCACCGGCGGTCGGGCCAGCGCGGTCCTGGTACTGATCGGCGAGGACCCGGCGTACGGCCCCGACGTGCTGATGCTCCAGCGGGCGGCGACCATGCGTACCCACGCCGGCCAACCCGCCTTCCCCGGCGGTGCCGCCGACCCGGACGACACCGGCCCGGTGGCGACCGCGCTGCGCGAGGCGGAGGAAGAGGTCGGCCTCGACCGGACCAGCGTGACCGTGCTGGCGCAACTCCCACCGCTCTGGATCCCGGTCAGCGAGTTCGTGGTCACCCCGGTCCTCGCCTGGTGGCACGCCCCGCACCCGGTGCACGCCCGCCAGCCGGCAGAGGTCGCCCACGTCGCCCGACTCCCCGTCGCCGAACTGGTCGACCCCGCCAACCGGGTACGGGTCCGCCACCCCAGCGGCTGGATCGGCCCCGCGTTCCAGGTCCGGGGCATGCTCGTCTGGGGCTTTACCGCCGGAGTGCTCACCGCCCTGCTCGGCATGGCCGGCTGGGACCGCCCCTGGTCACAGGAGCGGATCGTCGAGCTTCCGCCGGTCGGCGCGACACCGGCCCCGTACGCCGGGAACGGGTCGGCAGGAGAGCTCGCCGAGCCCGGCACGGCGAGCGGATCGATCCTTCCCGGGCGCTGATTCGCCAACCACTACCGGCGGGCTGTCATCTACCGGCCCCGGTCCCCGTACGCTGGACCCGTGTCGGTGGTGGATGTGGTGCTGATCCTGCTCATGCTGGTGTTCGCCATCACCGGCTACCGGCAGGGCTTTGTCATCGGTGCGCTCTCCTTCACCGGTTTCTTCGTCGGTGCGCTGATCGGGCTGCAACTCGGACCGCTTCTGGCCGACCAGTTCTCCGGCGAGTCGATGCGGATCCTGGTCGCGCTGATCACGATCTTCGGGTTGGCGGTGCTCGGTCAGACCCTCTCCGGTTGGGTCGGCTCGCACCTGCGGCACGCGATCAGCAGTCCGGTCGGCCGCAAGGCCGACGACGTCGGCGGCGCCTTCGTCTCGCTCTTCGCGGTGCTGCTGGTCGCCTGGCTGGTCGCGGTCCCGCTCGGCTCGTCCTCCCTGCCCTGGCTCGCGAGCGCGGTACGCAACAGCGCGCTGCTGGACGCCGTCGACCACGTACTGCCCGCCCAGGCGCAGGCGCTCTCCAACCAGCTGCGCGACACGGTCGACACGAACGGCTTTCCGGACGTCTTCGGTGGCCTCGCCGCGACCCGCGCCCGGGAGGTCGCGCCCCCCGACCCCGCGCTGGCCGGATCGCAGGTGGTGGTGAACGGGCAGCGGTCGGTGGTCAAGGTGCTCGGCTCCGCACCGGCCTGCTCGCGGCGGATCGAGGGCTCCGGTTTTGTCTACGCCGACGACCGGGTGATGACGAACGCGCACGTGGTCGCCGGGACCAAGTCGGTCTCGGTCGAGGTGGAAGGCGACCGGCACAACGGTCGGGTGGTCGTCTACGACCCGGAACGTGACCTGGCGGTGATCTTCGTACCGGGGTTGACCGCGCCGGTGATGCCGTTCGCCCCCCGCCAGGCGCCGAGCGAGGCGGACGCGATCGTGCTCGGCTTCCCGCTCGACGGTCCGTACAACGCGCAGGCGGCCCGGGTACGGGACGTCACAAAGATCACCGGTCCGAACATCTACGACTCCGGGGACGTCACCCGCGAGATCTACACGATCCGGTCGCTGGTCCAGAGCGGCAATTCGGGCGGCCCGCTGGTCGCACCGAACGGGCAGGTGCTCGGCGTCATCTTCGCCGCCGCCGCGGACGATCCGAACACCGGTTTCGCGGTCACCGCCGAGGAGGCCCGGCCGGTGGCGACCGCCGGTACCGAGCGCACCCGGGCCACCGGAACCGGCGCCTGCACCTGACCCGGGGCGGCTAGTCGCGCTGGTCGCGGCGCCTGCGGTAGAGAACCTGGCGGCGCAGTTCGGGCGAATCGGGCTCGGGGTCGTCGAAGTCGTCCGTCGCGTCGGTGGTCATTCCGATCCGGTGCATCACCGCCTGCGAGCGCAGGTTCGTCCGCGCGGTGACCGCCAGAATCTCGGGCAGTTCGACCGTGTCGAAGCCGTACGCGAGCACGGCCCGCGCCGCCTCGGTGGCGTACCCGTGCCCCCATGCCGACCGGGCCAGCCGCCAGCCGATCTCCACCCCGTGGAACGGCATCCCCTCGTCCACCCGGTCCAGGCCGGTGAAGCCGATGAACTCCCCGGTCGAGTGGACCTCGACCGCCCAGAAACCGAAGCCGTTGCGGTCCAGGTCGTCCTGGAACGCGGTCATCGATGCGGCGGCCTCGTCCGGGGTCAGCAGCCGGCCGAGATGCTCGCGGACCTCGGGGTCGGCGTTCATCGCCGCCCACACCGGCAGATCGGACTCACGCCAGTTCCGCAGCCGCAGTCGTTCCGTGACGATCTTGTGGGTCATGGCGCGAGACTAGCCCCGGGGTGCGCCCGACGGTCGTCAGGATTCGCTTGACGGCTCGCTGTCGCTGGTGGCGGCGCCGCCGCTTCCCGTCTCGGGCGCAGGCGCAGGCGGTGGCGCCGTGCCCACCCGGTCCCGTCGGCCCCTCGGGCGCCACAGCCCGTTCCGCGCGGCCTGCGCGTACTGGAGCCGGTTCACCAACAGGGCACTGCCGGTGAGTACGGCCACGAGCAGCGCGCTCCCGACCCAGACCCCCGACTGTCCGGTCGCCCCCTCCAGGCCACCGGCCGGCTGAGCCGCCCAACGAATCCGGCCACCCGGCGGCGCAACCTTGAGCTGGTCCGTCTGGTGGCTGCCCGATCCGCTCGCCGCACTCACCCCCGGAGCCGGGCCGAAGCCGGCCTCACCGGGGGAGAGGTTGTCGTCGAGCGGGTTGAGCGGCACCGCCTCCACCTGTTCCGACAGTGCCGCGAGCGGGTTGACCAGACCGAAGCCGAACGTGTCGTCCCGGCCGGCCGGCCCCAGGTCACGGGCCGTACGGACCAGCCTGTTCACCACGTCGGCGGCGGACATGTGCGGCCACTTGGCACGGACCAGCGCCGCCGAGGCGGTCACCATCGGAGCGGCGAAGCTGGTGCCCTGGACCCGCCAGTACCCGCCGTCGCGGCCGGCGCCGTACAGGCCGGTGGCGGGGGCGGTCAGCACCGTCTGCGAGCCGGTGATCGAATCAGCCCAGAGGCGGTCGCTGTCGCGATCCATCCCGGCGACCGCGACCACGCCCGGCTCCCGGGCCGGGTACCAGACGTCGGTCGACGACGAGACGCCCCGGTTGCCGGTGCAGGCGATCACGACCACGTCGCGAACGAACGCGTAGTCGAGCGCGGCGGCCAGGGCCGGGCTGTTGCCGGCACCGCCGAGCGACAGGTTGACCACCCGGGCGCCGTTGTCGACCGCCCAGCGCAGACCCTTCGCGACGATCATGGCGTCGTCGTAGCGGTTCTGCGCGTCCAGCACGCGGACCGGGAGGATCTTGGCTTTCGGGGCCAGACCCGCCACTCCGCGGGTGTCGTCGTTGCGCCCGGCGATCAGCCCCGCCACCGTCGTGCCGTGGCCCACCGGGTCGGTCTGCCCGTTACCGCCCGGCTGCACCAGGTCGAGACCGGGCAGCACCTGGCCGGCGAGATCGGGATGGCTACCGTCGACGCCCGAGTCGATCACCGCGACGGTGACCCCGTTGCCGGTCGAGACCTTCCACAGGGCCTTCGCGTTGAACTCGTCGAGCTGCCACTGCTCGTCGCGGATCGCGTCCACCCGGATCGGCAACGCCGCCGGCTGGGCCTGCGCCACCACGGGGCGGGTACGAGGCGCGGCTGTGGCCACGGCCGGACCGGTCAGGGTCGCCCCGACCCCGACCATGGCGAGCAGCGCCGACACGGCGACCCGTGCCCCGGCACTACGGTCTCGATACACCAGCCCTGTCACAGCTTGGCCATTTCACCCCGGTGGAAACGTGATGCACGGAGGTTACCCCGTTTCACAGTGGTGGCGGGGCAAACGAGGTGAATCGATCACACCGGGGGCAGATGGGCGAGCTGGATCAGCCGTACGCCCTCCTTCCGCGTGACCAACCGGCCCCGCCCCGGCGGCATCGGACCGGGACGTACCGCGCCCACCAGAGCACCCTCGTCCTTGTCCCCGGACATCACCAGGCCGGGCGAGGAAAGCTCGCGTAGCCGCTGGATGATCGGCTCGTAGAGGGAGCGGGACGCACCCCCGGACCGACGGGTCAGCACCAGGTGCAACCCGATGTCCCGGGCCTGCGGCAGGAACTCCTCCAACGGGCGCAGCGGGTTCGCCGGACCGGTCGCGACCAGGTCGTAGTCGTCGACCAGGACGAACAGCTCCGGGCCGGTCCACCAGGACCGGTCCTTCAACTGCTGCGGGGTGACGTCCGGACCGGGCAGCCGGCGAGACATGTAACCCGCCGCCGACTCGATCAGCTCGACAGTTGCCGCCGCCGCCGTGCCGTACCCGATCAGGTGTTCGGTCTGGATCACCCCGAGCAGGCTGCGCCGGTAGTCGACCAGGATCACCCGGGCCTGCTCCGGCGTGAACCGGTTGGTGATCGACGTGGCCAGCGCGCGCAGGAACGACGACTTCCCGCACTCCGCGTCCCCGAAGAGCAGGAAGTGCGGTTCGCTCGCGAAGTCGAGCGCGACCGGACGCAGGTCCGCCTCGGAGATGCCGATCGGCAGCCGCAGGCCGCTGGTCCCGGACAGGTCCAGCTCCGCGTACGGCAGCACCGGCGGCAACAGCCGCACCCGGGGGGCCGGTGGCCCGGACCAGCCGCTCGCCACCGCCTTCACCAGGGAAGGGGTGTCACCACCGAGACTGGTCAGCCCCGGCAGCGCGGTCAGGAAATGCAGACTCTCCGCGGTGATCCCGCGACCCGGCGTCTTCTCCGGCACGTTCGCCGCCGCACGCCGGGAGACGATCGAGTCGGTCGGGTCACCGAGCCGCAGTTCGAGACGGGAACCGAAGAGGTCCCGGATCGCCGGCCGGAAGTCCATCCAGCGCGGCGCGGCGGCGACCACGTGCACGCCGTACGACAGGCCCCGGGTGGCGATGTCGGTGATCATCGGCTCCAGGTCGTCGTACTCGCCACGCAGCGTCGGCCAACCGTCGACCACGAGGAACACGTCACCGAACGGATCCGCTCCCGGCCCGACCCCACCGGCCGCCCGCCGCTTGCGGTACGCCACCATCGAGTCCACCCCGAGATCGGCGAAACGCCGCTCACGCTCGGCGAGCAGAGTGGAGATCTCGCCGATGGTGCGCCGTACCGCCGCCGTGTCGAGCCGGCCGGCCACCCCGCCGACGTGCGGCAGGTCGCGCAGCGCGGCGAGCGCCCCGCCACCGAAGTCGAGGCAGTAGACCTGCACCTCGGCCGGGGTGTGGGTGAGTGCCAGGCCGCAGATCAGCGTCCGCAGCAGGGTCGACTTGCCGCTCTGCGGCCCGCCGACAACGGCGACGTGCCCGGCGGCCGAGTCCAACGCCAACCAGAGCAGGTCCCGCCGCTGCTCGAACGGCTTGTCGATCAGCGCCACCGGCACCTGGAGCGCGCCGTGCAGCTCCGGGTTGCCGAACGTCAGGCCCCGGGCCGGGTCGCCGACCACCGGGCCGAGCAGTTCGTCCAGCGCCGGTGCCTGGGCCAGCGGCGGCAGCCACACCTGGTGTGCCGGCGGCCCCTGGCCGATCAGCCGGGAGACCATCACGTCGAGCAGGCTCTGACCGGCCGGCACCTCCTCCGGCACCGGCGCGGCGGTGGGCGCCGGATCGGGCACCGGCACGAAGTGGGTCGAGTAGTTCAGCAGGCGTGGCGCACCGCCCTGGCCAGCGCCGGCCCCGCCGAGCCCGTCCCGGCGGAAGGCGCCGGAGACGTACGCGGCCTTGAACCGCACCAGCGGCTCGGTGCCGAACTTGAGGTAGCCGTGCCCGGGGGAGCGGGGCAGTTCGTAGGCGTCCGGCACGCCGAGCACCGCCCGGGACTCCAGCGCGGAGAAGGTCCGCAACCCGATCCGGTACGACAGGTGCGTGTCCAGGCCACGCAGCCGCCCCTCCTCCAGCCGCTGCGAGGCGAGCAGCAGGTGTACGCCGAGCGACCGGCCCAACCGCCCGATCTGGACGAAGAGGTCGATGAAGTCGGGTTTGGCGGAGAGAAGTTCGGAGAACTCGTCACAGATGATCAGCAGGGACGGCAGCGGTGCGAGCGCCGCTCCACCGCCCCGGGCCTTCTCGTAGTCGCGGAGGCTGGCGAAGTTGCCGGCCCGGCGGAGCAGCTCCTGCCGCCGGATCAGCTCACCGTTGATCGCGTCCACCATCCGGTCGACCAGGGGCAGCTCGTCGGCCAGGTTCGTGATCACCGCCGCGGTGTGCGGCAACCGGTCCAGTGAGGAGAAGGTCGCGCCGCCCTTGAAGTCGACCAGGACGAAGTTGAGCGCCTCGGAGGAGTGCGTGGCGGCGAGCCCGAGTACGAGCGTACGGAGCAGCTCCGACTTGCCCGAGCCGGTCGCGCCGATCAGCAGCCCGTGCGGGCCCATGCCGTCCTGCGCCGACTCCTTCAGGTCCAGCTCGATCGCACCACCGTCGCCGCCCACACCGATCGGCACCCGCAACCCGTCCCGGGCCGGGCGGGGCGCCCAACCCTGGGCGGTGGTGAAGTTCTCCGGGTCACCGATGCCGAGCAGATCGGCCAGGCCCATCTCGGTGTTCAGCGGCGTGTCGGCCCCCTTCGCGGCGGCCGCCAGCCGCAGCGGCGCGAGCCGGCGGGCGACCGCCTCCGCCTCCACCACGGTCAGCCGGTCCGCCGTGCCGACCTCCGCCTGCCCGTCCATCGTGTACGTGTCCAGGCGCCCGCCGCGTACCTCCAGCACCAGCGTCGAGCGGTCCAGCAGCCGGGGCGGTGGGCTGTCCAGGTCGATGATGGTCACCGCGTCGATGCCGCCGTCGCTGACCAGCGCCGCCGCCCCGGTCAGGTCACCGCCGTCGAGGACCACCACCACATGCGGGCCGTCGGTCGCCGGACCGGCCGGGCTGAACCGGGACCGGTTGCCGAGCACCTCGTCGAGCAACTGTTCGAGTTCGGTGGCGGAGCTTGCGACCAGGCGTACGGGTCCGAGCGCGTCGACCCGGTTCGGGTGCTGCGCGTGCGGCAGCCACTTCAACCACTCCCAGAGCCCGCGACGCTCCGGACCGGCGCAGACCGCGATCAACAACTCGTCCGGGGCGTGGAAGACGGCGAGTTGGGTCAGCATCGCCCGGGCCAGCGCCTGCGGACCCTCGGCACCGGTCCCCGGGGTGCCGGGACCGGATTCGGTCCAGCCCAGGTCGGGCCGGCCCAACTCGACCCGGGGCGCCTCACCTCGGACGAAGACCCGGGCGAACGCCCGCAACGAGAGCGCGACCGGCAGGTCTGGCACCACCGCGTACGCGTCCAGGAACCGGCGCAGCGCCCCGGCGGTCATCGGCTCCAGATCCTCCAGCGGCCGGGTGACCGGCGGGATCAGCGGGGTGGCCAGGGTCTGCGGGCCGACCGCGACCCGGACCACACCGAAGTCCGGATCGGCCGGTCGACGCTCCCAGACCCGGTGGCTGCCCACCGTGGACCAGAGCCGGGCCGGGTCGGGGTGCCGGTAGAAGAGCCCGGCGCGCTGCTTGCCGGCGGTCTCCCGGACCCGGCGACGCAGCGTCGCCAGGTGCCGCAGGTACTCCCGGCGGGCCGCCATCATCTCCGCCTTCTTCGGCGTGCCGGAGGCACTACCCCAGGAGGACGCGAGCATGGCCAGCGACGACACCCCGAACATCGCGCCGACCACGTACGAGTAGGCGCCGCCACCACGGCCGAACATCATCGCCATCGCGACCGAGCCGCCGAGCATCGGCAGCACCATCATCAGTTGCTGCATCCGCCCACCGGCGGCGGCCGGGATCTCCGGTGGCGGGTCCACTGGCAACTCACCCGTCGGAATGTCCGGCGCGGGTCGGCGTGGAGGCCGCTTGATGACAACCGTGCTCACGCCACCATCCCGTCGAGTGCACCGCGCCCGCTCATCCGATCTCCCCCTGACGCTCGGTCGGCAAAGCCCGGCCCATGGTAGGTAAAGTGCGGTCGTCTGCGCAGCCGTGGCGGTCCGGTGATGGGGGAAAGTCAATGAGTAGCGGGCTCGCCCGGGTCACGATCAGCGCACCCCAGCGCCGGGTCGACGTCGCGCTACCGGAGCATCTTCCGCTCGCCGAACTCCTGCCCGAGGTGCTCCGACACGCCGGGGACGGGCTGGCCGACGACGGTGAGCGGCACGGTGGCTGGGTGCTGCGGCGTACCGACGGTGCCGCGCTCTCCAACGGTCAGGCGCTGCTCCCGCAGGGGGTACGCGACGGCGACGTGCTGCATCTCGTACCGGCCCGGGCACAGTGGCCGGAGCTGGAGTACGACGACGTGGTCGAGGCGATCGCCGACGGGGCCCGGCGGCGGGGCGCCGCCTGGTCGGCCCCGGCCACCCGGGGCGCCAGCCTGGCCGGTGCCGGTGCCCTGCTCACGGTCGGCCTGGTCGCGGTTCTCGCCGCCGGTCCGGGGGTCGGACTCGGCCCGATCGCCGCGCTGGTCATCTCCGTTGTGCTGGCGCTCGCCGGGGTGGTGGCCTCCCGCGCGTACGGCGACGCCGCAGCCGGTGCCGCGCTCGGCGGCTACGCCCTGCCGTACGCGTTCGTCGGCGGGGCGCTGCTGATCGCCTCCGGGGATCCGGTCGGGGTGCTGGCCCCGGTGCGCTGGCTCGGTGCGCCGGAGGCGCTGGCCGGCTCGGTGGCGGTGCTGCTGGTCGCCGTACTCGGCGCGGTCGGGGTCGCCGCCGGGCTGCGGGTCTTCGCGGCCGGTGCCACCGTCGGCCTGCTCGGCGCGGCGACTGCGCTGGCCGGGTTCGCGGTCTCCGCCGGTGGGGCCGCCGCGATCCTGCTCTCGGTGCTGGTCTGCGGGATCGGGGTGCTGCCGCTGCTGGCCATCCGGTTCGGCAAGCTGCCGATGCCGCCGATCACCCTGCCCGCCGGGACCGACGGTACGGAGGGCTTCACCGCTGCCGGCGGCCCACTCGACGGGGCACGGGAGCGGCCGGAGCGGGGGCGGGTCTTCGCCGCGGTCGCCCGTACCGAGGAACTGCTCACCGGCATGTTGATCGGACACGCCGTGCTCGCCACCGTGGCGGCCGGGCTGCTGGTGCTCGCGGGTGGCTTCGCTGGCCGGCTGCTGGTGGCGGTCGCGGCGGCGGCGCTGCTCCTGCGTTCCCGGCTCTTCGTCACGTTCCGCCAGCGGGTGCCGCTGGTGGTCGCCGGCATCCTCGGCTTCGTGGTGCTCGGGTTGGCGCTGGTCACCGGCGCCGGTACGGACACCCTGCTGGTGCTCGTCGGCGGTGCACTGGTGCTGGCGCTGGTGACCGTCGGTGCCGGTGCCACCTACGCGCACCGGACCCCGTCGCCGTACCTCGGGCGCGCCGCCGACCTGGTGGACACCCTGATGGTGGTTTCGGTGGTGCCGGTGGCCTGCGCGGTGCTCGGCCTCTACGCCCAGGTACGCGGCCTGCTTGGCTGATCCGCTGGACGGTTGGTCCGTTCGGCGTGCCCGGGGCCCCGCTGGTCTGACGCCCACGGTGGCCCCGGCCGTCTCGTCCCCGCCGACCGGAGTCCAGCCGGCGGGAACGGTACGTCGTCAGTGCGCGTACGCGGTGCCGTTCTCCTCGGCCTCCTGCTGGCGGCGGATCGAGGCACGGATCTCCGCCTCGGCCTCGGTACGGCCGACCCAGGTGGCGCCCTCGACCGACTTGCCCGGCTCAAGATCCTTGTAGACCTCGAAGAAGTGCTGGATCTCCAGCCGGTCGAACTCGCCGAGGTGGTGGATGTCGCGCAGGTGCTCCTGCCGCGGGTCCTCGTAAGGCACGCAGAGGACCTTGTCGTCGCCGCCCTTTTCGTCCTTCATCCGGAACATGCCGATGGTCCGGCACCGGATCAGACAGCCGGGGAAGGTCGGCTCGGGGACCAGGACCAACGCGTCGAGCGGGTCGCCGTCCTCGCCGAGGGTGCCCTCGATGAAGCCGTAGTCGGCCGGGTATTGGGTCGAGGTGAAGAGGGTACGGTCCAGCCTGATCCGGCCGGTCGCGTGGTCGACCTCGTATTTGTTGCGGTGACCCTTGGGGATCTCAACCGTGACGTCGAAATCCATCTTCCACGCTCCCTCGTTCGCCGACGCTGGCTAACGGAATGTAGGCGGCGTGTGCCGGAGGAGTGTTGTCCCACTCCAAAAGAACCGGGCGCCGCTTAGTGTTCGGACGGAAGTAGTGTCACCTAAAGGTGTTTGCTGACTGGGAGGAGGGGCCGGTGGAGAGTGAAGATTCACACTCGGGGTGGATAAATGAGCCACCAGCGTCGGGGCCGCACTCGCCTGACCAGCAGTTTCGGGCGCACCCTGCGGTGGAGCGGTCACCGTCCGACGGCCGCCCGGCTCCCGGCCGGGCGAGCGTGCCACAGCCCGCCGCACCACAGCCCGGCCACCCCGGTCCGCGTCCACCGGCGCCCTACGATCCGCCGTCGGGTTCGTCTCGTTCGGCGTCGGGGTCGGCGCGTCCAATTCCGCCCGGGTCCGCCCCGGCGGGGACGTACTACTCCGGTTCGCCGTCGGCTTCGGGCTCCGCCCGTCCTGTTCCTCCCGGTTCGGCGATGCCGGTTCCTCCGTATTCACCCGTTCCGGCGACCACCTCGTACCGTCCGGATCCACCGGCGTCCGGTCCGCTGCCGTCGGTTGGGCCGGCGTCGGGTAGCGCCCGAGTCGTCCCGCCGCCCGGTCCGAACCCGCCCGCCGTCCCGGCCAACCCGGGCGGATATTCGGTGAACCCGGGGCACTACCCGGTCAACCCGCCGCACCACCCGGGCTCGGCCGCCGTCCCTGGGCGGGCCGCCGTCCCACCCACCACGGGTTATCCGGCCGACACCCCGCCCGCTCCGACACCCCCGCCCGCCCGACGTCGGACCCGGCTGGTCGCCGGAGCCGCCGCGGTGGTCGTGCTGGCACTCGCCGCCGCCGGGGTCGCCGTGGTACGCCCAGGCCCGGTCGCCGGCTGGCTGGGTCAGGCCGATCCCAGTCCCGCTGCCCGCTCCGAGCCGCCCGAGCCACCGCCCGCACCCGTGCTCCTCGCCGCCGGCGCCACCGCGCCCGTCCCGACCCAGCAGGGCCTGCGGACGGCACTCGAACCGCTGGTGGGCGCCGCCGCCCTCGGCTCCTCGGTGCATGTCGCCGTGCTCGACGTGGCGACCGGGGAGCAGCTCTACGGCCAGGGCCAGGACACCCCGACGGTGCCCGCCTCGACGACCAAGTTGGTCACCGCCGCGACCGTGCTGGCGGCCCGTGGCCCGGCATACCGGATCCCGACCCGGGTCGTGGCCGGCGCCACCCCGGGTGAGGTGGTGATCGTTGGCGGCGGCGACCCCACGCTCGCGATCAACGCCACCGGGATCTACCCCGGTGCCGGCCGCCTCGACGACCTGGCGGCGAAGGTGAAGCAGGCCCTCGGCGGGACCGCGCCGACCAAGGTCACCGTCGACTCCTCCCTCTTCTCCGGGCCGGTGTACGGGCCGGGCTGGGACGCGGACATCCCGACCGGAGGGTTCGCGGCGCCGATCACCGCACTGATGACCGACGGCGGGCGGATCGACCCGAAGGACAACATCAAGGGCGCCGAGCGGTACGAGAAGCCGGATGTGGCGGCCGGCCGCCTCTTCGCCAAGGCGCTCGGGCTTCCCACGGCCACGGTGAACGCGGTGGCCAAGGGCACCGCTCCGGCCGCCCCGCCGGACGCGACCGGCGCATCGGCCTCACCCGGCGCCACCATCGCCCCCGGGACCGAACTGGGCCGGATCGACTCGCCACCGCTGGTCCGGCTGGTCGAGTTCATGCTCGCGGACAGCGACAACGTGGTCGCCGAGGCGCTCGCCCGACAGGTGGCGCTGGCCCGCCAGCAGCCCGCGTCGTTCGACGGTGCCGCCGCCGCGATGGACACCGTGGTGGGTGAACTCGGGCTGGACGCGAACCAGACCGCGGTCAGCGACGGCAGCGGCCTGTCCCGACGCAACCGGATCAGTCCGGCGTTGCTCACCGACGTACTCGGGTTGGCGGCTGACGGCAGCAAGCCGGAACTCGCCGGCATCTTCGCCGGACTTCCGGTCGCCGGCTGGTCCGGCACGCTCACCGAGCGGTTCGCCAGCCCCGCGGCGGTTGCCGCCCTCGGGGCGGTACGGGCGAAGACCGGCACGTTGAGCGAGGTGAACGCGATCTCCGGCACGGTGACCACGGCACAGGGGCGGCTGCTCGCCTTCGCCGTACTCGCCGACAGGGTGCCGAGCGGCCCGGAGCAGGCAGGGTCGGCGTTGGACAAAATCGCCGCCGCCCTGGCCGCCTGTGGCTGCGCCGGCTGAACCGTACGACACGGTGAGGGTGTGCGGGCGCGGGTACGGTGGGTGCCATGGCGCAGTTCGTGGACTGGGACCTGGCCGCCGCCACCGCTGGCGCGCTGGGTAAGACGGGCCCGAGGGTCTCGTACGACGAGGCCACCGCGGTCGTGGGCGACCTGCGGCAGCTGACCGACGAGGCGGCGGGGCACGTGGTCGCGTACACCGGGCTGCGGTCCCAGGTGGCGCACCCGCCGGTGCGGGTGGTCGATCGCAAGGACTGGGCCGCCACCAACATCGCCGGCCTCCGCGAGGTGATCACGCCACTGGTCAACCGGCTCTCCGGTGACAAGCAGCCCGGCGCGATCAGCGACGCGATCGGCTCCCGGCTCACCGGTGTCCAGGCCGGAACCGTGCTGGCCTACCTCTCCGGTCGGGTCCTCGGCCAGTACGAGGTCTTCTCCGCCGACCCCGGTCAACTCCTCCTGGTCGCGCCGAACATCGTCGAGGTGGAACGGAAACTGGAGGCCGAGCCCCGGGACTTCCGGCTCTGGGTCTGCCTGCACGAGGTCACCCACCGCACCCAGTTCACCGCCGTGCCGTGGATGCGCGGGCACTTCCTCGGCGAGGTGCAGGCGTTCGTCGACGCCTCCCAGGCCGGTGGCGAGCACTTCACCGACCGGCTGCGGCGCGGGGTGGCGACGCTCTCCGACTCGGTCCGTAATCCCGACAGCCGGGCGAGCGTGCTCGACATCGTGCAGACACCCGGCCAGCGTGCCGTGCTGGACCGGCTCACCGCGCTGATGACCCTGCTCGAGGGGCACGCGGAGTTCGTCATGGACGGGGTTGGCCCGGAGGTCATCCCGAGCGTCGAACGGATCCGCGCCAAGTTCAACCGCCGCCGTGAGTCCGGCAACCCGCTGGAGAAGGCGATCCGCAAGCTGCTCGGTGTGGACGTCAAGATGCGCCAGTACGCGGAGGGCCGCAAGTTTGTGCACGGTGTCGTCGACCGGGTCGGCATGGAGGGCTTCAACCGTGTCTTCAGCTCACCGTTGACCCTGCCCCGCCTGGAGGAACTCGCCGATCCGGACGCCTGGGTGAACCGGGTCCACGGCAAGGCCGGCCCGACGCCGGCCGCCGGCTGATCCGCGCCGAGTGGCCGCGCTCGCCCCACCGGTTGCCGCCGTCCGGGTCGCGGTCCGGGCGGCCCTGACCGGGGTAGGCCGACCGGGCCCCGTCCTGGTCGCCTGCTCCGGTGGCGCCGACTCGCTGGCGCTCGCCGCCGCCACCGCGTTCGTCGCCCCTCGGCTCGGTCTCGCCGCCGGGCTCGTCACCGTCGACCACGGGTTGCAGCCCGGCTCGGCGGATCGGGCCCGGGACGTGGCCCGCTGGGCCGCTGATCAGGCGTTCTCTCCGGTTGAGGTGGCCACTGTGACGGTACGGGGACGTCCCGGTGGACCGGAGGCCGCCGCGCGGGAGGCGCGTTACCAGGCCCTGGTCGACACCGCCCGGCGGTACGACGCGTCGGCGGTGCTGCTCGGCCACACCCGGGACGACCAGGCGGAGACGGTGCTGCTCGCGCTCGCCCGGGGCGCCGGGCCGCACGGTCTGGCCGGGATGCCGGCACGGCGGGAGCTGGCCGGTGTGACGCTGCTGCGGCCGTTGCTCGACGTCGACCGGGAACAGACCCGCAAGGCGTGCGCGGTGCTCGGGCTCAGCCCCTGGGAGGACCCGCACAACACCGACCCCGGGTACGCCCGCGCCCGGGTCCGGTCCGATCTGCTTCCGGCACTGATCGCCACGCTCGGCCCGGGTGTGGTGGCGAACCTGGCCCGAACCGCTCGGATGATCGCCGAGGACACCGAGGTACTGGACGACCTGGCCGCGACGGCGCTGCGCGCCGCCCGGGTCGGTCCAGCCGCCGACCCCGCTGCCGGTCCGGCCGCCGACCCCGCTGCCGCCGGGGCTGTCCGTACCGGTGCCGGGCTCGCGGTGGCCGTACTCGCCGGGCTGTCCGCGGCGGTGCGCTCCCGGGTGCTGCACCGCTGGGCGCGGGAGCTCGGCGCCCCGCCCGCCGCCCTCTCCGCCCGCCACGTGACCGCCCTCGACGCGCTGGTCACCAACTGGCACGGCCAGGGGCCGGTGCACCTGCCCGGGGCAATAACGGTGGCCCGGCGCGGTGACACTCTCGGCAGGGGGTAGACAGGGTGCATGGCACATCCCCGTCAACCCCTCTACGCGCCGCACGGCGCGGTCGCGACCAGTCAACCGCTCGCCGCCGCCGCCGGGCTGGCCGTACTCCGTAAAGGTGGCACCGCGGTCGACGCGGCGCTCGCCACCGCGATCGCCCTGACCGTGGTCCAACCCGGTTCCAACGACATCGGCGGCGACCTGTTCGCCATCGTCTGGGACGGCGAGCGGCTGCACGGCCTGAACGCCTCGGGCCGCTCCCCGGCGGCCCTGACCAGGGAGGCGGTGCTCGCCGCCACCGACGGCCTGGGAGCGGCGCCGGCGACCGCGCTCGGCGGGGCACAGGCGTCCGGCCCGGCGATGCCGGCCCGGGGGTGGCTGCCGGTGACGGTTCCCGGCGCCCCGGCGGGCTGGCGGGACCTGCACGACCGGTTCGGAGTGCTGCCCTTCGCCGACCTCTTCGCCGACGCGATCGGCTACGCCGAGAACGGCTACCCGGTCTCGCCGAACGTGGCCGCCGGCTGGGCTCGCTCGGTGGAGATCCAGGCGGAGCTCACCGGCCCGGAGTTCGACGAGTGGTCCAAGGTCTTCACCGTGGACGGCAAGCGGGCTCCCCGCCCGGGCGAGCGTTGGCGCAATCCGGACGCGGCACGCACCCTGCGGCGGATCGCCGCCACCAACGCGGACGCCTTCTACCGGGGCGAGATCGCCGAGGCGTTGGCCGGGTACGCGGCGCGGACCGGCGGTCTGCTCACCGCCGACGACCTCGCCCGGCACACCTCGACCTGGGTCCAGCCGATCAAGGCCGGGTACCGGGGGCACGAGGTGTGGGAGTTGCCGCCGAACGGGCAGGGTGTGGCCGCGCTGCTCGCCCTGAACATCCTCGACGGGGTGGACCTGACCGGGATGTCCCTCGCCGACCGGCTGCACTGGCAGATCGAGGCGATGAAGCTCGGCTTCGCCGACGCGCACGCGTACGTGGCCGACCCGGAGAAGGTCGCCGTACCGACCGAGGAGCTGCTCAGCCCGGAGTACGCGGCCACCCGGCGAGAGCTGATCACCGACCGGGCCGGTACGCCGGAGCCGGGAAGCCCGGGGCGGGGCGGCACCGTCTACCTCTGTGCGGCCGACTCGGGCGGGATGATGGTGAGCCTGATCCAGTCCAACTACCTGGCATTCGGCTCGCACGTGGTGCTGCCCGGATTCGGTTTCGGGCTGCAGAACCGGGGCACCGGGTTCAGCCTCGACCCGGCGCACCCGAACGTGGTCGCGCCGAACAAGCGCCCGTACCACACCATCATCCCGGGCTTCCTGACTCGTGGCGGCGAGCCGGTCGGCCCGTTCGGGGTGATGGGTGGTCACATGCAACCGCAGGGGCACCTGCAGTTGGTGTCGCACACGGTCGACGACGGCCTCGATCCGCAGGCGGCGCTGAACGCTCCCCGCTGGTACTGGCACGCCGACCGGTCGGTGCTGGTCGAGCCGGACCTGCTGAACGCCCGTTCGGGGCCGATGGCAATCGGTGAGCTGCGCCAGCGCGGCCACGCGCTCGCGGTCGCGGACGACGACGACTCGCCGCCGTTCGGCTACGGCCAGGCGATCTGGCGGCTGCCGGAGGGCGGCTACGTCGCCGGCTCCGATCCCCGCGCCGACGGCTGCGCCGTCGTCTACTAGCTGAAGGAAGGGCCCCTTCTTATCGTTTTCCGTATAGGAAGGGTCCCTTCCTAACGCCTGCTGCCGGGTCGAACGCCTGCTGCCGGGTCAGACCCGTTCGCGGAAGAGGGTGCGGTAGGCGTGCGGGGTGGTGCCGACCCGGCGGGTGAAGTGGTGGCGCAGCGTGGCGGCCTCACCGAAGCCGGCCCGGGTGGCGATCGCCTCGACGCCGAGTTCGGTCTCCTCCAGTAGGCGCCGGGCGAGCAGGATCCGCTGGTTGGTCAGCCAGTCGTGCGGGGTGGTGCCGGTCTCCGCCCGGAACCGCCGGGCGAACGTACGCGGGGCCATGTGTGACCGGGCGGCCATGTCGTCGATGGTCAGGCTCTGGTCGAGATGGCCGACCAGCCAGCCGAGCACCGGTTCGAGGGTGGGCGCGTCCGGCGTACGGGGGATGGGTGCCTCGATGAACTGAGCCTGACCGCCATCGCGGTGCGGTGGTACGACCATCCGCCGGGCCAGTTTGGTGGCGAGCGCGGAGCCGTGTTCCTGGCGGACCAGGTGCAGGCAGGCGTCGATGCCGGCGGCGGTGCCGGCGCCGGTGAGCAGGTTGCCGTCCTGGACGTACAGCTCGTTGCAGCGGACCCGGGCCAGGGGAAAGCGTGCGGCGAGCTGGTCGGCGTACTTCCAGTGGGTAGTGCACTCGCGTCCGTCGAGCAGCCCGGCCTCGCCCAGCACGAAGGCGCCGGAGCAGACGCTGAGCACGTACGCCCCGCGCTGGTGGGCCCGGCGCAGCGCGTCGAGCACCGGCTCGGGGACGGGCGTGCCGTCGTACAGGGCCGGTACGGCGACCAGGTCGGCGTCCTCGGTGGGGGTGAGATCCGCCTCGGGCACCAGTTGGAAGCCGGATCGGCTACGTACCGGGGCACCGTCGACGGTGCAGACGTCGAAGCGGTAGCCGGGGAAGCCGTCGGCTGTCCGGTCGGTGCCGAACACCTCGCAGAGCACACCCAGTTCGAAGGCGGCCACCTGGTCGAGGACGATCACCGCGACTTTGCTCAGCATGTGCGGAGGATAACGCCGCCGGTGGCAGGAAATCGAGGCCCAATGGCATTCCTGCCACTGTCCGCGTCTTCGCGCTCGGCGGAAACTGAACAGGACGTCCGGTGCGCACCGGTGGCGAAACCACAGGAAACCGTTGAAAGGTCCACGCCGCCATGGAACTCTTCATCCTGCTCTTCGTGTTGCTGCTCGCACTCGCCTCCGCGCTCGGCCTGACCACCGACACCCGCGAATCGACCGGGCGCCGGTCCGTGGACGGGGGCCGCGAGTGGCGTTCCCGCACCTGCTGACCGGTCTGTCCGAAGCCCCGGGCCCTCGCCGGGACGGTCACGTCACGAACTGGCCGCCCCGGCGACAGGCCGTCACCGACGTACGGCAGGCTAGGGGCATGGCTGACGGCTCCTGGTATGACGCCGACATCGATCACGTGATCATCTCTGAGGAGGAGATCCGCGAGAAGACCGAGGAACTGGCCAAGCAGGTCTCGGCCGACTACGCCTCGGTCGACGACGGGCTGCTGCTGGTATGCGTCCTGAAGGGCGCGGTCATGTTCATGGCCGACTTCGCGCGGGCGCTGGGGCGGCACGGCCCCCCGTCCGAGCTGGAGTTCATGGCCGTCTCCTCGTACGGCCAGGGGACCACCTCCTCGGGCGTGGTGCGCATCCTGAAGGACCTGGACCGCGACATCGCCGGCCGGCACGTGATGGTGGTCGAGGACATCGTCGACTCCGGGTTGACCCTTTCCTGGCTGCTCCGGTACCTCGAGTCCCGTTCGGCGGCGAGCGTCGAGGTGGTCGCCCTCTTCCGTAAGCCGGATGCGATCAAGGTCCACGTCCCGGTCAAGTACGTCGGTTTCGACATCCCGAGCGAGTTCGTGGTCGGTTACGGGCTCGACTTCGGCGAGCGGTACCGCGAGCTGCCCTACGTCGGAGTGTTGAAGCCCGAGGTCTACACCCGGTCCTGACCCGGGACGGCCCGTGGGTGGGGCCCGGTACGACGCTCGTCCGTCGATGTGTGCGGGCCATCTCCCGGCATCGGCGTGAGGAAATATCGAGCAGTCGTACAGCGCGCTCTCAGGAAGACCGGCTACGGTATGCGGTGGTGGCGCGGACGTATCTCCGCGCCGGGTCTTTCGCCCTGTTTGACCGGACAGGTCGGGAACCGGGCGCAAGTTCGCCGTCACGCTGGCACGACGGGCGAGCCGAGGGCGTCCACGGAGGGTTTCCTCCAGCGCTCACGGAGCGGCACCGGATCGCGACTGCTGGGCTCGCAAGCTCACTCCTCGCGGTCACGGTGTACCGTCGAATCACCCCGGCGAGATATTCGCGTCGAGGTCGAGGCCGGCCCGCAAGGCGGCCCCGGCCGCCGCTCCGCGCGGCGACAAGCCAACCCAGACGGTCAGGACGTCGATCAGGAGGGTCCGGGCGCCAAGGCGCTCGACAACAGTATGGAACGTACGCGTTTCTTCCGCCGCCCGGTGGTCTGGATCATCCTGGTGATCATCGGTGCGATCGCGCTCAGCTCGTTCTTCACCGGCGGCCCGAGCTACCACAAGGTCGACACCTCGGTCGCCCTTGATCAGCTCCACACGGCCAGTATCAAGAAGGCGGTCTTCCAGGACAAGGAGCAGACGCTCCAGCTCGACCTGGCCAACAAGACCAAGTTCGGCGACACCACTACCGATCGGATCCAGGCCCAGTTCCCGGCCGAGATCGGCCGTGACGTCTGGAACCAGGTCGAGGCGGCCAAGGCGGCGAACCGGATCACCGGTCCCGCCGACACCAAGGTGTCCAGTGACAACGTCTTCCTGACGCTCCTGGTCAACCTGCTGCCCATCGCCGTACTGGTGATCCTGCTGCTGCTGTTCATGTCGCAGATGCAGGGCGGTGGGTCCCGGGTGCTCAACTTCGGCAAGTCCAAGGCGAAGATGATCACCAAGGACACCCCGAAGACGACCTTCGCCGACGTCGCCGGCTCGGAAGAGGCGGTCGAGGAACTCCACGAGATCAAGGACTTCCTCCAGAACCCGGCGAAGTACCAGGCGCTCGGTGCCAAGATCCCCAAGGGCGTACTGCTCTTCGGGCCGCCCGGAACCGGAAAGACCCTGCTTGCGCGGGCGGTCGCCGGTGAGGCGGGGGTGCCGTTCTACTCGATCTCCGGTTCCGACTTCGTCGAGATGTTCGTCGGTGTCGGCGCGAGCCGGGTCCGTGACCTGTTCGAGCAGGCGAAGTCGAACGCTCCGGCGATCGTCTTCGTCGACGAGATCGACGCGGTCGGCCGGCACCGGGGCGCTGGCATGGGTGGTGGCCACGACGAACGTGAGCAGACCCTCAACCAGCTTCTGGTCGAGATGGACGGCTTCGACACCAAGGGCGGCGTGATCCTGATCGCCGCGACCAACCGGCCGGACATCCTCGACCCGGCGCTGCTGCGCCCGGGCCGCTTCGACCGGCAGATCGCGGTGGACACCCCGGACATGGAGGGCCGCAAGGCGATCCTCCGGGTACACGCCAAGGGCAAGCCGTTCTCGCCCGACGTCGACCTTGACGCGGTGGCTCGCCGTACCCCGGGCTTCACCGGTGCCGACCTGGCGAACGTGATCAACGAGTCGGCGCTGCTGACCGCCCGTGGCAACAAGCGGGCGATCTCCAACGATTCGCTCGAGGAGTCGATCGACCGTGTGATCGCCGGCCCGCAGCGGCGTACCCGGGTGATGAGCGACCAGGAGAAGAAGATCACCGCGTACCACGAGGGTGGACACGCGCTGGTGGCCTGGGCGCTGCCGCACTCCGCGCCGGTGCACAAGGTGACGATCCTGTCCCGGGGACGTTCGCTCGGCCACACCCTGGTGCTGCCGACCGAGGACAAGTACACCCAGACCCGGGCCGAGATGGTCGACACGCTGGCGTACGCGCTCGGTGGTCGGGCAGCCGAGGAACTCGTCTTCCACGAGCCCACCACGGGTGCCGGCAACGACATCGAGAAGGCCACCGCACTGGCCCGCGCGATGATCACCCAGTACGGCATGAGCTCGAAGCTGGGCGCGATCAAGTACGGCACCACCGGTGACGAACCGTTCCTCGGCCGCAACATGGGCCACGAGCGGGACTACTCCGACTCGGTCGCCGCCGAGATCGACGCCGAGATGCGCGCGCTGGTCGAACTGGCCCACGACGAGGCCTGGGAGATCCTGGTCGAGTACCGCGACGTGCTCGACAACATCGTGCTCGAGCTGATGGAGAAGGAAACCCTCTCCACCGCCGACATGGCCCGGATCTGCGCCCGGGTGGTCAAGCGTCCGCCGCTCGCCCCGTACAACGGGTTCGGCAAGCGGCAGCCGTCGACCGAGCCCCCGGTGCTCACCCCGGCTGAGAAGGACAAGCTCAAGGCGCAGGCCGAGGCGGACGGCGCCGAGGCGACCGTCGGTGGCGGCGGTGCCACGCCGCCCGCGCCCAACTCGGACGGCCCGCACTGAGCAGCGACATCGTCGGCCCGGTGGACGAGGTGCACGACGCCTCGTCCACCGAGCCCGACAACGACGACACGCTGGACTACCTCGCCGCCCGACTGGTCGACGGCAAGCTCACCGGCAGCCCGGTGGAGGACGCCGTCGACCTGCTACGGATCGAGAAGGCGGTACGCGAGATCCTCATCGCGGTCGGCGAGGACCCCGATCGGGACGGCCTGGTGAAGACCCCGGCCCGGGTCGCCCGGGCGTACGCGGAACTCTTCGCCGGCCTGCGGGTCGATCCCGCCCAGGTGCTCGGCACCACCTTCGAGGCCAACCACAGCGAGCTGGTGCTGGTCCGCGACATCGACGTGATGAGCCTCTGTGAGCACCACCTGCTCCCGTTCCGGGGAATGGCCCACATCGGCTACATCCCGGGTGCCAACGGGCGGATCACCGGCCTTTCCAAGCTGGCCCGCCTGGTCGAGGTCTACGCCCGGCGACCACAGGTCCAGGAGCGGCTGACCAGCCAGATCGCCGACCTGCTCACCGAGAAGCTGCAACCACGCGGTGTGGTCGTCGTACTCGAGTGCGAACACATGTGCATGGCGATGCGGGGCATCCAGAAGTCCGGTGCCAAGACCATCACCTCAGCGGTACGCGGCTCGCTCCAGGAGGACTCGAGGTCCCGCGCCGAGGCGATGGCCCTGATCATGCACTCCTAGGCGCAGCCACGGACGGCACTAGCCGAACAACGCGAACGCGCCGATGCCCAGACAGCTCAGCAGCACCAGCACCGCGAGAGCGAACGGGCCGTACACCACCAGTCCGTGCACCCATGTCCGGCGACGGCGGTCCGCCCCACTGCCCACGGCCGGTAGCCGGGTCGCGGTGACCATGACGTCCGCCACGTCCGCCGTGCCCCGCGCCTGACGCAGCCCGGCCAGGACCGCCGCTGGACCAGCCGCCATCGCCTGACCGGCTGCGGCCACCTCGGCCGGTGCCGGTACGAGTTCCGGTTCCGGTACGCCCAGGGCGCGCAGACGTGCCTGCTGCGGCACCAGCCGGGCCCGTACGGCGGTCAGTTCCTCCCGGGCGTCCTGCACCGCCTCAGCCTGCTCGCCGGCTGCGGTCGCCGCCCCTCGGCGAACCGCGTCGAGCCGCTGCGCGGCGGCGAGATACTCCTCCCAGGCGCTCACCGGAGCACCTCCGGAAGGACGAACGGGACGATCATGGTGGTCCGGTCGGCCCGCCGGTCATGCCACAGTGCCCGACCACGGCGTGGCCGTACGACGGGGCGGCCGAGCAGTCCGGCCAGTTCGGCTTCCGGGAGTCCCAGCAGGACCAGATCGCTGACCAGGGCACCGGCGGCCCGGTCACCGGCCGGCCCGGTCGCGCCACCCCCGCCGGAGTCGATGGCGCCCTGGGCGGTGGCCGGTTCAACGCCGAGAACCCCGGCGAGGCGACCGGGCCGCTCCGCCCAGGCCAGCAGGTGCACGCCGCGATTCGGCCACTCGCGCAGCAGCACGGCGAGCCGGTCGGTGGGCAGAGCCGTCGGTGCGAGCCCGTCCAGACCGAAGAGCACCAGGTAGCCGGGTTCCTCCTGGTCGAGCACGCGATCCAGCCCGGTGGCGTCGACCATCAGCACCTCGTGTCGCTCGCTGGTGAGGTCGGCGGCGAGCCGGCTCGCCGGACCGACCGTCCCCGGCGCGAGAGACGCGACCACGAACCGGCCGGCGCCGCTCGGCAGGTGCGCGGCCAGGCTGCGCGCCGCCACGTCGAGTACGTCGGCCCCGGCCGGGCCGAGGACCACCAGGTGCCGCGCGCTTGACTTGTCGAACGAGATCGCGGCGGTCTCGAGCGCCGGTGCGAGCACCCGGCCGACCAGGGCGGCCGGTCCGGCGCTCAGGCCCGCAGCCGCCGCCAGGTAGCCGGGATCCTCGGTCAGCGCCTGCTCCGCGTACCCGACGAAGATCGTCGGCGGTAAGGCGTCCGCCGCCCGTGCCTGCCAGAGTCGCTGCCGTAGCGCAGCCAGTGCGCCGGGGTCGACCTGCGGGTCGGGGAACTGGACCACGCGCTCGTGTCCCCGGGTGGCGCCGCGTGGGCCACCCAACCCGCCCGCCGTGTTGACCACCGCACTGCCCATCGGCAGACCGGCCGCCGCGTCGTTTGTCGGCTCCAGCACCTCACCACCGCCGGGCAGCGCCACCCGGACCGGGAACTGGGCGTACACCGAGTCCCGCTGTCCGTATCCCGGCGCCGGATCGGAGACGGCCCGGTTCACCAGGACCAGATGTACGCCGTACGGACGGCTGCGGCGGGCCAGCGACTCGAGTCGGCGGCGGGCCTGCGGGTCAGCGTCGTCCTCGGCGTCCAGCAGGAACCGGAAGCTGTCCAGCACGCAGAGGATCCGCGGCATCCGGTGCCGGGCGCGCAGGTCGGCGAACCGGGTGACGCCGGCGGACTCGGCCAGGGCCGCGCGCCGGGTCACCTCCGCGTCGAGTTCGTCGAGCACGGCCAGTCCGTACTCCCGGTCGCACTCCATCCCGACCACCCGCGCGTGCGGCAGCCACGACGGATCGTGACCCGCCGGAACGACCTCCTCGAACGACGATCCCTCGGCGAAGTCGAGCAGGTAGAGCATCAGATCGTCGGGAGAGTAGTGGGCGCAGAGACCGTAGATCACGTTGACCAGGAACGCGGACTTGCCGGCACCGGGGCGCCCACTGACCAGCCAGTGCGGGGTGAGTTCGTTGAACCGCAGCGTCACCGGGATCTCGCCGTCCCGGCCGACCGTGGTGACCAGACCCTCGGCCGGATCCGCTGTCCAGAGGCCGTCCGCCCCTTCGGGCAGCAGGTCGGCCAGGTGCGGGCGTGAGTTCGCGTTGACCCGCGCGGCCAACTCCTGGCAGACGCGTTGGAAGAGCTGCGCCGGCGGGTCCTCGTCGAGGAAGACCGGAGAGTTGAGCCCGGTGGAGGGCAGGTGTTCACCCGGGCTGCCGAACGAGGCGCCGGGCGGGTCACCGACCAGCGCGTACGGGTTGCGCAAAGCGATCATCGTGCTGTCGGCCAGGGGAGGTTGGGTGGTCTCCGCGGTCAGCGGTGGTGGCGGCCAGCCCGCGATCATCAGGTGCAGCCCGGCCGCGGGACCATGCTGGGCCAGGGCGCCGATGCGGACCAGGTCCGCCGACTCGGTCAGCTCGGGCAGCGAGGCGATCACCAGCAGCAGGGTGCGCTCGTGGCGGCGGCCCCGGTCGGAGTGCGGGCGGGCGGGCCGTACCCACTGCTCGGCCTCGGTCAGGATGGCCCGCAGACCGGCCCGGTCGGTTGCCGGCGGCGGCATGAGGCCGGCGTCGGCCAGCGGCGCGAACGGCGCGAAGAGTCGGCCGGCGGTGGCCGCGTCCACCGCCCGTACCAGCAGCGAGCCGGCGGGGGCGGCGGCCAGCAACCGGAGCAGGACCGCGCGGACCAGGCCGGACACCCGGGGGTCGCGAGCGTCCGCGTCGATGGTGAGGTGGCCGGTGCCGAGCAGCGGTACGACCGCCGGGAACCGGGCGTCGTCGAGTGGTTGTGCGATGCCGACCCGGACGAAGCCGGGGAGCCCGGGGCCGCCCAGCGGGGTGTCCACCGCCTGCGCGCCCAGTGGTGCGCCGAGCCAACCGGGCACCAGTGCAGCCGCGGCGGCCCGAAGCCGCTCCGCGAGTTCGTGCTGCTCCCGCTGGTCTGCCGGGGCCGGCTGGGTCGCGTCCAAGGTGGTGGCGGCGGCCACCGCGGTGGCCGCGGCCTGGCGGTGCAGCGCCGCCGCTTGACTGGTCCTCGTCTTCACTTGGGTCACCCCCTCCACCTCTCACTCGTGGCGGGTCACCCGGGGCGGGTACCTCTTCTGTCGGAGACGTTATCCCAGCCGGAGCCGATCATCGTGGACGCACAGCCGAGCACGGAGGGTGCTCATGTCGCATCAACTGCATATCGTCACACTTTGCTGCCATTGAGTTATCAAGCTGTGCTTCTCGCCCATTGGGTCGGAACCCGCCAACCGATAGCCTCAGGGTGTGGAATCAGTGCAGCCCCCCGCGGGTTCCCAGGTGTCGTGGGTCCCCGCCCAGCGCACCAGGTCGGGACAGGAGAGCCCTGACCCGGTCGCGATTCCACCCGCCCCGAAGCGTCGCCGGTTGCGCACGGTCCTGGCGATCGTCGCCGGGCTGCTCGCCGTGCTGGGTGTCGCCGGTGCGGCCATCGCGTACGTCGCGTACGACCGCTACACCAGCCCGGACCAGAGCGCGCCCGACATCACCGTGAACAACTACCTCCAGGCGTACATGGCTGACCGGAACGACATCCGGGCCAAGCCGCTGGCCTGTGGGGACACGTCCAAGTTGGCCGAGTTGGCCGCATTGCGGGCCGACCTCGTGGAGCGCGAGAAGCGGTTTGATACCACCTTCCACGTCAAGTGGGGCAAATTGGACCCGCACGAGGAAGGCGACAGGGCCGAGGTCCTGGTCGACTTGGTTCTCTCCACCTGGGTGAACGATCTGATTCAAAGCGAACGACAATCCTGGCGGTTTGTCACCGAACGGGACGGCGCCTGGCGGGTCTGCGAAGCCTCGCGGGTCACCTAGTGACCGCCGATCGAGCGGTCACTCGATCCAGAGCAGGTGAACCGGAATCTCCAGAGTGGCCGGTGGCTGCCCGCTCCATCCCCAGCGGTACCAGTCGAGTTCCGGCGTGACCCGTACGCAGATGTCACCTTCCGTGCTGGTGTAGACCTCGGTGACGGCCCGCAGGTCGCGGCGTTCGACGGTATCCACTACGTGCACCACCCGGCGCCCGGAGACCGAGTCCGCCTCGACAACCGGCAACGGGGGCCGGTGCGCGGGCCGGTCGAGTGAGACCAGCAGGGAGAGCACGTCGCCGGAGGGGGCGCGTACGCCGAGATCCGGCCCCGCTGGTTCCCCGAGGGTCTCCACCCAGACCCGGTCCGCCGGTACCAGCGGCGCGAAAACCTCGATCTGCTCCGCTTCGGCCCGGTACCACTCCTGTTCGGGAATCACCGGTACGTAGGTGCGGCTGCCCTGCACCACCCGCTCGTCCGAACGCAGGTCGGCCCGCCACCCCAGACCGGGAAGACCGACCAGGACCCGGCGACCGCGCAGATCGAGTTGTTCCCCGCTGGTGGCGAGCACGACCGGCCGGGGTGGCCGGGGCGCCCAGTCCGGTTGCCCGGCGAACGGATCGGGGAGAGGGTCGCCGGTCACGGCCGAGGTTTCCGGTGCCGATCGGATCGGGTTGGCCGGACCAACCTCATCCGTTCCCCTGCAAGGTCGCGCCGCGATCCCGCATGAACGGCACCGGGTTGATCGCACCCCGACTGCTCCGGTCGCCCTTCACGTGCACCTCGAAGTGCAGGTGCGGCCCGGAGGAGTTACCGCTTGAGCCGACATTGCCGATCACCTGTCCGGCCTCCACCATGTCGTTCACGTTCACCAGTGGCTTTCTGACCATGTGACAGTATCGCGTGATGATCTGATTGGCGTGCAGGATGTCGACGAACCAGCCGCAGCCACCCTTGCCGGGGAATCCGTCGACGTCACAACTGCGTACGCCGCCCCGGTCGGGATCACAGCGGGCCACCAGCACCCGTCCACTCGCCGCGGCGCGGATCTCGGTCCCCTTCGCCGCACCGATGTCGACCCCGTTGTGCGACGGCCGCGAGGCGGTGCGGAAGCCGGACCCGACCGCGCCCGGGATGGGCAGGGTCCAACCGGAGGCGGCGATGTCCGCACCAGCTGCGCACCGCAGATCGGCACCGTTCACCGGCACACCGGCGCCAGCCGCACGGGCGGCACCCTTGGTGAGTGCGTTCACGATCTGGGTGGCGATCGCCTCGTGTTTGGCGTACGCGTCGGGGAAGGCGCTGCGCTGGACCCGCTGCGCGGCATCGGTCAGCCGTTTCTTCTGCCAGCCGCGTACCTCCAGCAGCTTCTCGTAGAACTTGCGCGACGTGTACTCGGGATCCAGCAGCTGCTGGGGTGTACCCCAGCCCTGCGAGGGCCGCTGCTGGAACAGGCCGATCGAGTCGTGGTCGTTGCTGGCGCCGAGGTGGGGCAGGTTGCTCAGCCGGGACTCCTGCATGGCGGTCGCCACCGCGATCACCCAGCCCCGTGGAGGAACCCGCATCTGCGCACCGACGTTGATGATGACCGCGGCGTTGCGCATCTGGGCCGCGTCGTACGGCTCGATGATCGGCAGGCCGTCCTTGATTTCGATCGGCTTGTCCTGGCCGCAGCCGAAGGTGTTGAGCACCGGGTCGTCGGACTTTCCGAGGAACTCGGAGAAGAGCAGCGCACCGGTCCCCCCGGTGCAGCAGAGCAGCGCCAGCGCGGCGGTGAGCGCGATGGCCAGCGCCGGCAGTCGCCTGCGCCGGGCGTTCGCCGCGGGATCCTGGTCGTCGCTCATCGTCCACTCCGGACCGTGGTCATCCTCGCTCCCAATCCACCGCGTCGACCAGCCATCGCCCCTGCGGGGCGACCAGCTCGAGACGGAGCGTGCCGGCGTCGACCGGCACGCTGACCTCGACGAGCTCGGCGCTGCGGGTGACGACCTCCAGCTTGCCGGTGAGTCGTTCCGCCGGCACTCCCGCCGGGTCCACACCACTGAGCCGGTCCGCCAGTCCACTCGTGGAGAGGGGGCGGAGCTTGTCGTGCCACTGCTTCGCCGACACTCCCTCGTGGGCGAGCCAGGCAGCGGCGAACCTACCCGCGATCTCCTCCGGTGCCGCCGCGCCCGGACTGGTCCGTGGTGTCGGTGGCGGCTCGGTGGTGATGACGCCGTCGTCGCCGGTCGTCGGGTCGACCGTGGCGATCGGCTCGACCGGTGCCCCGGAGAGCCCGGAGTCGTTTCCGGAGACGCCGGAGACGAGTCGGGCCGCACCCACCACGCCCAGGATCAGCACAGCCAGCATCAGTGCGATCCCGAGTCGGGACCGCAGGATGCCGGTGACCAGGGTCTCGAGTGCGCGTCGCACGGTCTACCTCGCCTCGGACCGGATCCGGGGTGCGGTCGGCGTCGGTGTCGGCGTCGTCTCCGGCCGCTTGGCCGAGTCGGGACGGTAGAGCACGTACGTCGGTTTCTCCGCCGGCACGTCCGGATCGGTCCACTCCGCGCCCCGTCCGCTTCGGGGACGCGGTGCGGTCTGCTTCGACGGGCCGCCCCGGTCCGGCTGGCCGGCCCCGCCGGACTCTTCCCGACCGTCCGGGCGACCCTCCCGGCCATCCGATCGCTCGCCGGCACGGGTGTCGGCCGAGTGCGACGGATCCTCCAACCGGGCCTCGGGACGCAGGTTGGTCTGCTCGGCCATCACCTCGCGCCGCTTGCCGACGGCCCGGTCGCCGCGGGAGTCGGACTGGTCCGAGCGGGACGACTCCCGCAGGTCACGCAGGAAGCGGCGGTGCCAGGACTGCTCGGCGTCGACCGTACGCGTGGTCGTCTTGCCACCAAGTTGGGTGATCCGCCGGTAGGGCCGGAGCAACAGCCACCCCACCACGCCGGTCAGGAACACGAGCACGACCTGTAGCCAGCCGGGCAGGGTCGGTGTGCTCATCACCAGGTCGACGGCGAACAGGTAGATGGCCGCGCCGGTCCCGAAGATGGCGATGTTGAACACCGCCGCGACAACCGCGTTGGCCAGCCGACGCAGCCCGGCGCTCGCGGGCCGCATCAGGCCCACGGTGCCGAGCACCGGCGCGGCGATGACAGCCCAGCGGAAGATCAGGAAGCCGAGCAGGACCAGCAGTGAGGCGGTCAGGTCGAACAGGGCGAAGAGCAGGGCGGCGAGCGCGGCGATGAAACCCGCACCGATCCGCTCCATGTCCCGGCTCCCCTGGAGGTACTCGTACGCCTCGGGATCCTCGATCTTGATCTGCTGGGCGACCTTGTTCCACTGGTTCTTCTTCGCCTCGAAGATGGTGTCCCGGGTGGTGGGGTTGGCCCGCAGTCGCTCGGTCTCCTCCCAGGTCAGCGACTTGGCGTCGTACAACGCCTTGCCGTACTTCTTGGCCGTCACGCTGTCGGCCGAGCCGAGCAGGCCACGCAGCCAGTTCCGGTAGAGCATGGTCTCGGTCGAGATGTCGCTGGCTCGTACCGCCGGGGGCCGCTTGTCCGTGCAGGCTCTCGGGTCCAGCGCCGAGCACTCTTCCGGCGGGATGTCTCTGGTCGAGGGTCCGACGGCCTCGTGTACGACGCTGAGCGAGGAGATCAGGGCGTTGTCGGCGATGTTCGCCGACTGCACCGGCCACGCGGCCAACGCGGTCACCGCCACCATCACCAGCAGCGCCCAGCCGGCGGTGGTCATCGCGTGGCTCATCTCGGACTGCCGCGACCGCCACAGCAGATAGAGCCCGACAACACAGAGAGTGATGATGCCGAAGACGCTGAAGACCTTCTCGTACACTGCCTTGGTTGCCTGTTCGACCAGGGGATTCGCCCAGTCCCACATGGTCCGGGGGTCCCAGGCCCGTTCCCGGAGCGCGTTCGACGCGCCGATGACCGCGGTCGCCGCCATCAGCTCACCACTGGCCACCTTGGTGAGCGCGAGGCTCGCCGGGTTGACCACGCTCGACGCGCAGCCACCCTCCAGGTCGTAGGTCTCGTAGCTGTAGCCGGCGTAGCCGTAGTCGCTGTAGAGCCCGCGTGGACCGGGTTCCTTAACGGAGTCGGGGCGGGCGGCGAACCAGCCGGCGAGACCGGAGTCGGGCGTGCCCGGAGTGGGCGGATCCAGGCACTCGGCGGTTGTCCCGCCGACCTCCTGGAGCTTGTCGACACAGGTCCGGAAGTCCGCCTGCCATTCCTCCGTGGTGCAGAGGTCGGCCGGGGCGTAGGCCGGCAGCGTCGTCGCCGGGGCGGCGGTCGCCGTGACGCCGAGCAGCGGCCAGGACACGGTCGCCACCGCGATCACGGCGAGGGCGAGGAGGAACGCGATGCTGCGTACGCCGGCCCGCGCCATGTCAAGCCTCCAGGTCCGCGAGGGGGATGGGCAGGTTCGCCGGGGTCGAAGCCGCGCTGGCCGGGGTGGTGTCGAGGTGGTCGAGCAGACCCTCGACGTACGACACGTCGACCCGGATCTTCTGCACCCGTCCGTCGACGTCGCGCATGACGAACTCCCGGAAACCGAGCCGGGAGGCTGACGACGAGTCCACGTTCGACAGCGAGGCCAGGGTGGCCTCGTAACCGTCGTTGACCGGCACCCGGAGCAGCCGTAGCGCCTCGGAGGCGATCTCGGTGTCCTCGGCGATCCGACCCACGAACACCGTCGAGACCAGGTTCTGCACGTCCAGGCCGAGGATGTCCCGGGGGTTCTGGGATGCCACCAGTGCGGAGAGGTTCCACTTCCGGGAGTCCCGGGCGAGTCGGACCAGGAACGAGCGGCCGGATCGCCAGCCCTCCATGAAGTGGGCCTCGTCGAGACCGACCATCTTCCGGGATCCCATCGAGCCGCCGTAGCAGCGGCGTACGGCCAGTCGGTGTGCCGTGTGCAGCATCGGCAGCGCGAGAGCCTCCTCGGCCGACCAGTACTCTCGCTCGATCTTCAGATCGGGCAGGCGCAGTCCGGCCATGGTGATCACGGTCAGCGCGGCGTCGGCGCCGAGCAGACCGGCCGGAGGCCGACCGAAGAAGAGCAGCGCGAGCGGCATCTCGGCGGTGTCCAGCAGGAGGTTGGCCAGCTCCTTGCCCTCGTCGTTGTCGAGGTTCGCCAGGCAGGCGACGACATCGTCCAGGGTGGACGTCTCCTCGGCCGGCACCTGACGCACCGCGTGCCGCAGCAGGGTGGCGGTGGACGCCTCCCGGGCCACCTGCGGCGGGACCAGCATCATGCAGATGTCCTGCACCAGCATCCGCCGCTCGGCCCGGGAGTTGGAGATGGCGATCTCGAACTCCCGGTCGCCACCGGCACCGGTCGGGAACTCCGACCGCAGTGGGGTGGGGATCAACGCGTACGGGGCGAGCGTGCCCTGTTCCGAGCCGGTCAGGTTGAGCACCCGCGAGTACGGCCGCAGCTCTGGCATCGAGCAGAGCCGGGCCAGTGGACCGGACGGGTCCAGGAGCGTCACCTGCACCCCGCGTCGGGCGGCCAGGTAGCCCAGGGCACCGAGCAGCGTCGACTTTCCGCCGCCCGGTTCGGCGACGAAGACGGCCAGCCCGGAACGTTCCCGTACCTCCATCGGGAAGTGCAGGTCGAGGAAGACCGGCCGACGGCAGGTGCCGGCGGTACGTCCGATCAGGTCGCCGCGCCGGTCACCGACCGTGGAGGCGGCCTGCGGCAGTGCGGCGGCGAGCAGGTTGACCGGCATCCGCCGGATGTATCCGGTGTTGGCGATCGGCTCACCGGGGATGAATTCGCGGGCCAGCCAGTCCTGGTTCTTCGGGTGCTGCAGCGACACGCGCAGTTCCCGGGAGTAGAGCTGGATGAGCCGGCGAGCCCGCTCCAGGCACTCTTCCCGGGTGCGCCCACCAACCGCGATCCGGTGCCAGCCGTGTGCCCGGGCCGAGTCGACCGGCAGGCCGGTGGTCATCTCGTCGCCGATGACCAGGGCCCGCTTGGCGAGCCGTTCCAGCTCCGGCGGGGCGTCGATGCCGTGTTCGGCGTAGTCGAGCTGTTGCGACCGGATCATCCGCAGCCGGTGTTCGAGGTTACGGAACGAGTCGCCGGAGCCGAGGATGTCGACCCGGGTGGAGAGTTCCATCGGCCAGGGCAGCCGCTCGTGGAAGTGCAGCCAGGGCTCGTGCCGTTCGGGGATCTCCAGCGGCTCCATCCGGCCGACGGCGAGTACGGCGACGTGTCGCTCCTCGCCGGTCATCCGGTTGACCAGTTTGACCGTGGAGCCGTACGGGCTGCGGTAGCGCTCGACCTGTTCGGTCAGGGCCAGCAGGTCACCACGTTCCCACTGTCCGTTGGTGACCGGGGAGAGCGTTCCGGGCGGCGCCATGCAGAGCGCCACCGAGCGGTAGAGCAGCCACTCGAGTTCACCGGCGGTGACCCGCCGCCCGCGCATGCCGAAGGCGCCGAGTACCTCGTCGAACTGTTCGACGGTGCGACCCAGCTTGCGTCGCTCACCGTCGGCCACGCCCCGCCCGAAGGTGCGCAGGATCCGTTCGGTGAGCGAGTTGCCGAGGGAGCGGCGGGCGAAGGTGACCCCGAGATAGGTCTGACCCTCGGCGTGGTTCACCGAGAGCAGGTGCCGTTGGGCGGCGACCAGGTGGTCGGACCAGCTGGCGGCGCCGGGTACCGCTGCCAGGGGGTGGGGGGTGTGCGCGTCGACGGTGCGGGCCCACTCGTCGGCGGGGAAGGGGCGGGTGGTGCGGCGCAGGTGCAGCCGGAAGCCGGCGAGTCCGGCGTACTGCTCGGAGATGGCGGCGAGCAGCGCCTCCCGTTCGGCATCCGGGCGGAAGGCCCAGCGCACCTCCGGTAGCCAGTACCAGGCGGTGACCGTGTTGGGGGTGAAGGTCAGGTGGCCGGCGATCTCGGTGATGGCGAGTTCGATGGCCGGATCCCGGTCGGTGAACTTCACCTTCGGGGCGCGGACCTGGGTGGGCTTCGGTTCCGACTCGCGTCGCCGGGACCGGCCGGGCTTCTCCTTCGAGGAGCCGGCCCCCTCCCGGGGCTGTCCCGGGCCGGAACCGGTTCGTTGCTGGTGCGGTCCGGGGTCGGTGGGGTCGGGGCCGTGTTGGTCAGGTCCGGGGCCGCCCTGTCGGGGGTCCGGTCCGGTGGGCCGGTCGTCCCGGCCGGGGGCGAATCCGGTGGGCCGTTCGCCGCGGTCGCCGGCGAACGCGGCGGGTCCGGCCTCGGCTGGCCGTGGTCCGGGCCGCGCGGTCGACGGTGTGTCGGTGGTCCGGCGGGCCTCCCGACGATCCTCCGGGTACGGCTCGTCCGCGGGCGGCGACGGGTGTGGTTCGGACGTCACCGGTGGGTGGGTCGGCTGCTCCGGGATACGCCTGCGGGCGGGCGCGCCGGTGGCCGGGGCGGCGCGCTGGCTGGGTGGCGCGGTGGCGATCCGCCGTCGGGCCGGGTCCATCGCCGGTACGCCGATGCCGCTTTCCGGGGTCCGGGCCCGTACCACCGGTTCGGGCAGTTCGTCGGGTTCCCAGGTGGGGAGTTCGGCCGGGTGGGCGGCCCATCCGGTGTCGGTACGGGGCGGTGGCTCGGCTGCCGTACGGGTGGGTTCGGTGTGCGGGGTGTCGGTGCCGCGGGCCGTTCGGCTGCCCGTTGGCCGGGTTGGGGGAGCCGGGGGTACGGCGACGGCCGCTGGGATGCCGCTCGACTGTGGCTGGCTGGGCGCCCGGGGTGCGGGCGGCATCGCGCCACCGAACAGGTCGAGGAAGGGTGAGTCGATGTCCGGGCCGTCGACCGGTGGTGGGCTGGCGACGGTGGGTGTGGCCGGCGTGGCGGACCGGTCGCGGGCGGGTTGCGGCGCCTGGAATACCGCCACGCCGCCGTTTCCGGGGGTGGCGGTGAGCGCGTCGTTGACGGTCTCGTCCTCGTCAAGATCGGGCTCGGCGTAGCTGATCGGTCGCGTACCGTTACCCCTGAGGGTGGCAGCACTTTCGGCCGGGTGTGGGGAACCCGGCGTGGCGGGGCGGGTCATGCCGCTGCCTCGCCCGACCGGACAGCTCCCGTTGCCTGGGACCAGATCTTCACGCGCCGCCTCGATTCGTTCCACGTGGCCGTTCCGGCCGCCGCCCCGAGCCCTACGCTCGTCCGCTGCCTACTCATGCCAGGTCCTCCCGGATCCGGATGCGGGTGGCGATCAGTCGGGGATCGCGCTGCTCCGTGGCCGGCTCACGGGTACGTCGCCAGTCGGTCAGCGCGGTGCGGATGACCATTCGCGCGGGCCGGTCCGGGTCGACGTGCCGGAAGATGAAGGACGTGGTGACGATCGCGAGTGCGATTTCCCAGGCCGGGAAGAGCTCGACCTTGAGGGTGAACAGCCAGTGGATGAAGATGTAGAGCGGCACCAGTAGCAGGAAGAGTCCGTACTGGGCGTAGGGCAGGTGCACCGGCAGGGTGTAGCCGGGTGGCCCGAGGTAGACCAGACGTGCCCGGTAGATGTCGTCGTCGGTGCGCAGCCGCATCTGGATGCTCCGCGGTCTACTCGAAGATCAGTTTGATCAGGTAGTCGCCGACGAAGAACAGCGTGGCGGCACCGGCGATGAAGGCCAGGCCGACGATGGCGATGGCCGAACTGGTCAGCACCTTTGAGATCTCACCCCGGCTGGCCCGCCCGATGAAGATCACTCCGAGTACGGCGAGCAGGATGGGTGCGATCTTGCTGGCGAAGAAGCTGACGACACCGTCGGTGTTGATGCCCGGCGAGGGTGTCGGCTCGGCGGCGAGAACGGGAGCGACCGTTTGGAGCGCGTACGTGGTGTTGGCCCACGCCGTCTCCACCAGCTCCATGGCGATCATCGGAATCCTCCCCGGTGCGGCGACCGGAATCGCGGCACTGCAGTTGTCCAACCCGGCCGAACAAGGGGGTCGGCGATGCGGTGCCGGGTTGACCCTCTGTCTCGACCCTCACCGCGAGCGGTGACGGCTTCTGGGCGTTTTGGTCCGCTTCGGCCCATCTCCTCAAGCTTCGACGTCCGGCTGTTGCGCAATTCCAAAGGGTACGGCCCGTGCCTGCTTGGAACAAGCCAAGCGGAGTGTCACCGTTACGACCTCGTTGTCCGGTCTGTTTGGCCAGCTACCGCCCAGGTGGGACGCGGTGCGTTCGATGCCGCTGGGTAACGTTCAGCCGTGACTGAGTTGGCCCACGGCCCCGCTGGCACCTCCGGTGCGCCCGCACCGGCGTCCACCGCGGCGCCCGACCTGACCCGACTGACCGGCCCGGAACCGGACGAGTTGCTCCGACCGGCCCGCCCGGTGGTGATGGGCGTCCTCAACGTCACCCCCGACTCCTTCTCCGACGGTGGCCGGTACGCCGACCTCGAAGCGGCCGTACGGCATGGACTGCGGATGCGCCACGAGGGTGCCCGACTGATCGACGTCGGCGGCGAATCGACCCGACCCGGTGCCGACCGGGTGGACGCCGAGACCGAGGCGGCCCGGGTGCTCCCCGTCATCCGCGAACTGGCCGCCCACGGCGTACCGATGAGCATCGACACGTACCGTGCCAGTGTCGCGGCGGCGGCGCTGGAGGCAGGAGCGACGGTCGTCAACGACGTCTCCGGTGGGCTCGCCGATCCGGACATGGCCCGGGTGGTCGCCGACGCGGGTTGCCCCTGGGTCCTGATGCACTGGCGCGGCCACGCCAAGCAGATGCGGGACCTGGCCAACTACACCGACGTGGTGACCGACGTGAAGGCCGAGCTGGGCCAGCGGATCGCGGACGCGTTGGCGGCGGGCGTCGCCGCCGACCGGATCGTGGTCGACCCCGGCCTCGGGTTCGCCAAGGGGGCGGCCGACAACTGGCAGCTCACCGCCCGGCTCCCCGAACTGCTCGCGCTCGGCTTCCCGTTGCTCTTCGCCGCGAGCCGGAAGTCGTACCTGGGGGCGCTGCTCGCCGACCCGGACGGCACCCCCCGCCCGACCGACGAACGCGCGGCGGCGACCGTCGCCACCAGCGTGCTCGCGGTCGCCGCCGGCGCCTGGGGCGTACGGGTGCACGACGTACGCGGCACCGCGGACGCGCTCGCCGTCTGGGAGGCGAGCGGTCGACCCCGACTGGCCGTACCGGGGGCGACCCGATGACGGACCGGATCACCCTGACCGGCCTGCGCGCCCGTGGCCACCACGGTGTCTTCGACTTCGAACGGGCCCAGGGGCAGGACTTCCTCGTCGACGTGGTGTTGGAGCTGGACCTCGGCCCGGCGGCCCGCTCCGACGAGGTGACCGACACCGTGCACTACGGCGAGTTGGCGGACGTGCTGGTCGGGATCATCGGTGGCGAGCCGGTGAACCTGATCGAGACGCTGGCGGAGCGGCTCGCCGCAGCCTGTCTCGCCGACCCTCGGGTGCAGGTCGCGACGGTGACCGTACACAAGCCACAGGCGCCGATCCGGCACGAGTTCGCCGACGTCGCCGTCACGCTGACCAGGCGGAGGTGAGCGGTGAGCCAGGTGGTGTTCTCGCTCGGCAGCAATCTCGGTGACCGGCTCGGGCACCTGCGTTCGGCCGTGACGGCACTCCAGGACGTACTGCTGGTTGTCTCCGGGGTCTACGAGACGCCGCCGTGGGGCGACCCGGACCAGCCGGCGTACCTCAATGCCGCGCTGCTGGCCGCGGACCCGGCGGCCGCGCCCCGGGACTGGCTGGAGCGGGCCCGTGGGATCGAGGAGGCCGCCGGCCGGGTCCGTGACCCGGCCCGCCGGTACGGCCCCCGCAGCCTGGACGTCGACGTGATCGGGGTCTGGACCGACGCGGGCGAACCGGTGTTCAGTGACGACCCCGAGTTGACCCTTCCGCATCCTCGGGCGCATCAGCGGGCGTTCGTGCTGCGTCCGTGGATTGACATCCAGCCGTACGGCAAGCTCCCCGGCCACGGCTGGCTGACCGATCTGATGAGCACCGAGCCGGTCGCGACCGACGTCCTGGACGTGCGTGCCCGGCCCGATCTCCAGTTAGAGTCGATATGAGGAACGAGTCGGCCGGAGGGTCGCGGAACGCGCCGGCCACGGGTGCGGCCCGGCTGAGCGAGCGGATCGCCGCGGCCGAACAGAGCGAGGAGACGCCCATGACCGAGCGGCAGTCCCCACCGCGCGGGCCGACGGACGAACGCCCCCGGATGGGCCCCACCCGGCTGGCCACCCTGGTGGTCGCCGCGCTGGCCTCGGCCGCCCTGGCCTGGCTGCTGGTCAGCCTCTTCTACGCCGACATCCCACCGCTTCCGTGGCTGCCCCCGGCGACCATCGCCGCACTCGCGGTCCTGGAGGGGTACGCGGCGATCAACACCCGGGCGCGGATCGAGCGTCGGCCCGGTCGGGACCCGGTCGACCCGCTCGCGGTGGCGCGTTTTGTCGTGCTGGCCAAGGCATCGTCGCTGGCCGGGGCGATCTTCGCCGGGTTCTACGCCGGCCTGGACGCCTGGCTACTGGTCGAACCGACCCGGGCGGCGGGCAACGACGTGCCCGCGGCGACCGCCGGACTGGTGGCCTCGTTGGGGCTGGTCGTGGCGGCGCTACTGCTGGAACGGTCCGGTCGGGTGCCGAAGCGTCCCGGCGACGATCGGGAAAACGACGAGCGCCAGGACTGACGGCCGAACCCAGAAGTGGCGTCCGCAGGGGGTGACGGCGGTGCCGGATCCGAGTAGCGTGCCTGCGACCGGTGGAAACGTGAGTTCCGTCGGGTCGGGTCCGGCGCTGTGACCGGCTCGGGCCCCAGCGACCGTCGAGGGGCTGGGATGGTCGGCACGACGACCGCGGGAGGCGCGCGAGATGGCGTACGACGAGTCGATCTATCGGCGGCACGAGTCAGCCGGCTCGGAGCCGGCCGGCGCGGGCGCGCGAGATGACTCCTGGTACGACGAGCGTGGTTACGCCGATGAGCGGACCGCTCGCCCCGACCCCGGCTACGCCGCCGGTTACGCGGCTGACGACTACACCGCCGGCTACCCCGCCGACGAGTACACCGGCAACTACCGCAGGGGTTCGACGACAGCGCAGTTCTCCGATGCGCCCGAGCCGATGGCGCCGACCCGGCCCGGTGTCTCGCCGGCCGAACTCGACGACGTCTTCGACGACCCGGCGCACGGCGAGCCCGGCCGGGACCGGCTCGGTGTGCACTTCGGCTGGGAGTTCGTACTGCTGCTGGTGACCGGGCTGCTGGCGTACGCGCTCTACCGGACCGACCCCGACCTGCTGCGGGGCGCACCGCTGAACCGGTTGCTGGTCGACGGGGCGGCGCTGGGGGCACTGGCGCTGGGCGCGGGCCTGACGCTCCGCGCCGGGGCGCCCAACCTCGCCCTCGGCCCGGTCGCCGTCGCGGCGGCCCTGCACTTCGCCGAGAACGGGGACCGGGGCGTGGTCGACGCCATGCTCCCCGCAGTGCTCTGGGCGATCGCCGCCGGCCTGGTGCTCGCGTTGCTGGTGGTCGGGTTCCACGTACCGGGCTGGGGTGCCAGCCTCGCCGTCGCGCTCGGGGTGATCGTCTTCATCCAGCAGCGTTCCGGGGCGGTGGACGTGCAGGGGGACTACGACCCGACCGAGCACGCCCTCTACCTGATCGGCGGCTTCGCCGCGCTGGCGCTGCTGGGCGGCCTGCTCGGCATGATCAAGCCCATCCGACGCTCGGTGGGCCGGTTCCGGCCGATCGGTGACCCGGCCCGGCGTCGTGGCGGGGTGGCCGCGACGATCACCACGCTGTCGATCATCGTGTCGATGGTGGCGGCCACCCTGGCCGGTGTGCTGCTCGCCGCCGACGGGACCGGGCGGGTGACGCCGACCTCCGGGCTCGAGTGGACCGGTCTGGCCATCGGGGTCGCGCTGGTCGGCGGCACGAGCGCGTACGGTCGCCGGGGCGGGGTCTTCGGCACGCTTTTCGCGGTCGCCGCGCTCACCCTCTTCCTCGCCTACGAGAACGCCCGGGACTGGGACATCGCGCTGGCCGCCACCGCCGCCGTCACCGTTGCCGCCGGGCTGGTGGTGACCCGGCTGGTCGAGTCGTTCGGCCGGCCCCGGTCCGCCGGCCCCGCCGAGGAGGAGTGGCAACCCGAACCGGCTCCCGCCGCGACCGCCTCCAGTTGGAGCGAGGAGCCCCCGGATCGGCCGGAGTGGTCCTCGGTGCTGCCGGACCAGGCGCCGGCCAGCCGAAGCGACCCATGGGGCAACGACCGCTGGGGCAACGAGCGCTGAGCGGCGCCCTGCGGGCAGTGGCAGGGCGACACGTGGCCACTCCGGGTGCCGCCGGGATCAACCCCGGCTAGGCTCGGCAGCATGACCGAATCGTCAGCCGGCGGCCCTAACGAGTCCGAGTTCGCGCAGCTCGACGCGTTGTCCACTGAGGAGCTGCGGGAGCGTGCTTTCGCCCGGGCCCGGGAACGCCTCGATGTCGGCTTCTTCTGGTCGGTGCTGCGTCACCTGCCCAACGCCGACGAGGCCACGATTCTCGACGGCTCGCCGAATTCGGTGGGGCCGACGGTGGACGAGGCGGTGGCGTTGTGGCGGCAGTTGACTGGTCACGGGTACGCCGATCCGGACACCGAACCGTTGCTGCGTGCCGCCTTCATCGACTACCTCCAGCGGCATTGACCCGTCGGGGCGGTGCAGGACCCGCTGCTAGTCCTAAATCCGCTCTTCCGGACATCCGTACGTAGCGCACAGTTCTTGAGCTACGTACCGTTGGTGCCTATTCATTAGTTGAGCGACAACGGGTGAGCGGTTCTCGGGTTTGCCCACTTGAGGGCACCGGGAAATAACGCGGCATGGCTCTCACCAATCGCTACAAGACCGCAACCGGTGCGGGCACACTCGCCGCACTCATTCTGGTCCTGGTCTTCGGCAGCCCCTGGTACGTCGACTGGGCCCGGGACAACACCGATCCGAACACGGCCGGCGGCTGGTTCCTGCGGCTGCTCTCCTGGCCGTCCTGGCGGTTCGACTCCGACGACTCGGTGCAGAACGTCGTTGCCGCCGACCTCAGGGCGATCCTGGTCGTCGCGCTCACCGCGCTCTTCCTCTACCTGCTGCCCGGTTCACAGTTGGCCCGGGCCCGGGGCACGCTCAGCCAGTTCTTCGCCGGCTGGGCCTCGTACGTCTTCGCCGGCGCCTTCGCGGCCCTGCTCACCACGCTGATCCAGGCGGACCCGACGCTGCTCGGCGCGTTTCAGGCGGCCGGCGACGGGGCCGGGTACGGGCTCTTCGTGGGCTGGGTCATCGGCCTCGCCACCCTCGGTGGCTGGCGCGGCCGGCGTTGACCGATTGTCGCCAGAGCCGATCGGAGCGTTGACCGCAGGCCATGCCCCGGGCCGAACACCTCACCGGCCCGGGGCGTGGCGTCGTCTTCAGCCGACCGGGTCGGCGGGGTAGTCGATGCTCAGGATGCGGTGGCGGCTGAGCAGGCCGACCGGCTCACTGCCCTCGGTCACCCACGTCTCGTCCGCGTTCGTGGTCAGCAGGGTGGCGAGCGCGTCGTAGAGCGACGAGCCGAGTGCCACCCGGGGCAGCGAACCCGGCAACGGCGTGGTGGGGAGGGGGTTGAGCAGGTCCCGGGTGATCGGGGTGACGGCGAGTCGACGGATTCCCCGGTCCGCGCCGACGAACTCCCGGACGAAGGACGACGCCGGTTCGCCGAGCAGGGTGGCGGGACTGTCGTACTGCTCCAGCCGCCCGCCCTGGGACAGGATGGCGATCCGGTCGCCGAGCCGTACCGCCTCGTCCAGGTCGTGGGTGACCAGCACGATCGTCTTGCGTACCTCCTCCTGCAACCGGAGGAACTCCTCCTGGAGTCGGGCGCGGGCGATCGGGTCGACGGCCGAGAACGGCTCGTCCATCAGCAGGACCACCGGGTCGGCGGCGAGCGCGCGGGCCACGCCCACCCGTTGCCGCTGCCCGCCGGAGAGCTCGTGCGGGTAACGCCGGCCGAACCTGGACGGGTCGAGGCCGACCAGGTCGAGCAGTTCGTCGGAGCGGCTCCGGATCCGCGACCGGGACCAGCCGAGCAGGCGCGGTACGGTGCCGACGTTGGCCTGCACCGTCTGGTGTGGAAAGAGTCCGACGTTCTGGATGACGTAGCCGATCCGACGCCGGAGTTGCACCGGATCGGTCTCGGTGACGTCCTCGTCGTCGAGCAGGATCCGCCCGGCCGACGGCTCGATCAGTCGGTTGATCATGCGCAGTACGGTCGACTTACCGCAGCCGGAGGGGCCGATCAGCACCACCAGTTCGCCGGCCGGCACCGACAGGCTCAGTTTGTTGACCGCGACGGTCCCGTCCGGGTACTGCTTGCGGACGCCGTCCAGCCGGATCGACGCCGCGCTCGGCGTACCGGCGGCACGGGTGGCACCGTCGCCGGAGTCACCGTACGGCGCGCTTCGGTGCGATGCCGCGGAATCGTCCTCCGGGGTAGCGTTCACCTATGTCCTTCCACCTGCTCTACCGGGAAGCCCCGGGTAATCCGTGGTTCTCCTGGCAGTACGTGCGGGACAACTCTGACACCATTCTCGGCGCACTGCGAGAACACGCGAGCCTGACCGCCCAGGCGGTGTTGCTCGCCGCACTCATAGCGATACCCCTTGCGGTCGTGGCCTACTGGTTCCGTGCCCTCGCCGGCCCGATTCTCGCACTCTCCGGGGTGCTCTACACGGTTCCGTCACTGGCCCTGTTCGCGTTCCTGGCGCCATTGCTCGGCATCGGGACCACCACCGTACTGGTCGGTTTGGTGCTCTACGCCCTGCTTCTGATCATCAGGAACGCGCTCGCCGGGCTCAACCAGGTGCCGGCGGAGGTACGCGACGCCGCCGAGGGAATGGGGTACGGGCGCCTCGGGCGCCTGATCCGGATCGACCTGCCGTTGGCCCTGCCCGGCATCCTCACCGGGTTACGCCTGGCGACGGTCTCCACCGTGGCGCTTGTCACGGTCGGGGTGCTGGTCGGCCATGGCGGGCTCGGGCAGTTGATCCTCGGCGGCTTCCGGAACAACTTCTTCAAAGCCGAGATCATGGTCGGCACCGTGCTCTGCGTCGTCCTGGCGCTGGTGCTCGACCTCATCCTGGCCGGCATCGGCCGGCTACTGACGCCGTGGACCGCCCGGGGGAGGACCCGATGAACGCGTTCGAACAGGCGGTGCGCTGGCTCAACGATCCGCTGAACTGGACCAATCCCGGTGGCATCCTGGACCGGCTCGGCGAGCACCTGACCATCTCGGCGGCGGCGGTGGCGCTCGGCTGCCTGGTCGCCTGGCCGATCGGGCTCTGGCTCGGGCACAGCGGCCGGGGCGGGGCCCTCGTCCTGCTGATCTCGAACGTGACGCTGGCCATTCCCACCCTCGCGCTGCTCACCATCCTGCCGCTGACCGCTCTCGGCTTCGGCCAGCGGCCGGTGATCGTGGCGCTGGCGATCTTCGCGGTGCCGCCGCTGCTCGCGAACGCGTACACCGGTGTGCGGCAGGTCGACCCGGAGACGCGGGACGCCGCCCGGGGGATGGGGCTCTCCGGTGGGCAACTGTTGCGGCGGGTCGAACTGCCGCTGGCGGTGCCGTACCTCGCCGCCGGGTTCCGTACTGCGGCGGTCCAGGTGGTGGCCACCGCGGCGCTCGCCTCGTTCGTCAACGGCGGTGGTCTCGGACAGATCATCAGCGCCGGGTTCGGGCTCGGTATCGGGGTCGGCGGCGGGCAGATCCTCGCCGGTGGCCTGCTGGTGGCGTTGCTCGCCCTGCTGGTCGAGGTGATCCTGGCCACGGTCGAACGGGCGGTCACGCCGCGTCCGCTGCGTCGCGGCACCCGCCGCGCGAACCGGAGGGCGGCGGCGGCCATCACCGGCTCCTGACGCCGTACGGCCGTGCCCCGCCGGTGTTTCCCCGCCGCGGGACCGTACGGCTGACCCTCGGATCAGCCCGATTCCGGTGCGTGGCTTACCCGTTAATCCAGCCAGCTAACAGTGTGACGATCCGGTGACGACATCGCCCCCGAGTTGTCGCTCGGTACGCGACGATGTTGGGTGGGAGGTCGCGGGCGATCGCCACGTCTGATCGTCCGTCGGACACGCGGCCGGCCCCGTTGGGCCGCGCCGGGACACGGAAGGCGGGCGTTATGCGCGCACGTACACGTCTGGCGGCGGGAGCGGTGGGCGCGCTCGCCGTGGCCACATTCCTCGCCGGGTGCGGTGAATCCGGGTCGTCGGGCACCGAGGCGCCGCCGAGCGCGGCGGCCGGTGCCGGTTGCGCACCGGTGGCGGGCAAGAAGCTGGTGGTGCTCGAGGACGACAAGAAGTTGCAGGACACGGACAACGTCATTCCGGCGATCAACGCGAAGGCCGCCACGCCGGAGCTGGTCGCCGCCCTGGACAAGGTTTCCGCCGCGATCGACACGCCGAAGCTGATCCAGCTGAACAAGGCGGTCGACGTCGACCGGAAGTCGTCGAAGGTGGCGGCCCAGGAGTTCGCCTCCGCGAACAACCTGACCAGTGGCATCAGCAAGGGTGCCGGGGGCCCGATCACGGTCGGCGCGGCCAACTTCAGCGAGAGCCAGACGCTGGGTGAGCTCTACTCGATCGCGTTGACCGCCGCCGGGTTCACGGTGAAGGTCCAGACGGTCGGCAACCGTGAGCTCTACGAGCCGGCGCTGGAGAAGGGTGAGCTCCAGGTGGTGCCGGAGTACGCCGCCACCCTGGCCACGTTCCTCAACGGCAAGATCAATCAGGGCAGCACCGCCCAGGTCGCCTCCTCCGACCTGAACCAGACGGTGACCAACCTGAAGGGCCTCGGTGAGAAGGCCGGCCTCACCTTCGGTACGGCGTCGAGCGCGCAGGACCAGAACGCGTTCGCGGTCACCCAGGCCTTCGCCGACCAGCACGGACTGAAGACCCTGTCTGACCTGGCCGCCAAGTGCTCCGGGTCGGCCACCATCCTCGGTGGCCCGCCGGAGTGCCCCCAACGGCCGAAGTGCCAGGCCGGACTGGTCCAGGTCTACGACTTCAAGGCCGGTTCGTTCAGTTCCCTGGACGCCGGTGGCCCGCAGACGAAGACGGCGCTGACGACCGGCGCGATCAGCGTCGGCCTGGTGCTCTCCTCCGACGGAGAACTCGCCGCCGGCTGAGTCCACCTCCTCGGGTATCCCGTGGGGCCGGCATCGTGACGCGATGCCGGCCCCACGGCCGTCTACGGAGGGTGTGCGGATGTGACCGGCCAGACGTTCGGGCGCCATCTCCCCGGATTCGGCAACTGTGGGTAGGCTGCAGTGCCATGCCCGCCGGGGATGACACCGAGCCGCCGCGCCGTCGGCAACTCCTGACGACCCTCTCCTGGACGGGCGTCGGGTTGGCATCGCTAGCTGCGCTCATGCTCCTGTTCGGGCAGAGCAACGGACTGCTGCGGATCACCGCGTTGCTGGGCGTACTCGCCATTGTCCTGATAGGACTTTCGGTCACCCTGCGTGGCAACTCGGAGACTGAGGGTGCCGAGCTGGAAGAGGCCCTGCTCGAGCGGATTGAGGAGGTGCGCGGCACTCTCCGTCAGGACATCGCCACCGCCGCCCGCTCCACCCATCAGGCACTCGGCGAGCAACTCCAAGCGGTCCAGCACAACGTGGCGGCGTTGCGCCGACAGGCCGACGCCGCTGGCACGGAATCCGGGCCCGGTCGCGGGGACCCGGCGGCAGGTCGTGGTGCCGCTCGCGCCGAGGCCGCTCCGGACCGGACGAGCGCGCCACCGCCGGACGCCGCCCGGAACGGTCCCCCGTCCGTGCCGGTGACCGGACCGTCGCCGGGTTCCCGTTCCGCGACGGGCTACCCCGGCCCCAACCGACGCGAGTCGGACCACCGTGAGCCGGTCCGGCAGGAGGCGTACGGCGGGTCCGCCCGGAACCACGAGCAGTACCCCGCCCAGTACGGCGCCGGCCAGTACGGCGGCGGTGCCCAGTACGGCGCCGAACCGTACAGGGGTGGCCAGTACGACGGCGCCCAGCAGGGCGGGCCCGAGCAGTATGACGGCAGCCAGTACGACGGCGGCCAGTACGACGGTGCCGAACCGTACGGCGGAGGCCGGTACGGCGGCGCCATGCCGGAGTCGGGCTACGGCGGCCGGGAGCGGGGCGGCCGTGCCACGGTACCGCCCGCCACCGGCGCCGCTCCGCCTCGTCCACACCTCGGTGGCGGCGTGGTCCGGCACACCGAGACGGTGAAGGTCACCACCCGGCACACGATCGTCGGGCCGCCGGGTGACGACAGCGGTCCCGGCCATGTGTACGGCAACGTCTACGGCGGTGGCGGCGGCTACGCCCCGGAGGCCGATTACCCGTCCAGCGATCGGTATCCGCCGGGCGAGGGCTACCGAGGTGGCGGCGGGGCGGACGCAGACGAGTGGTCCGACCGGCCGGCCCGGGGACGCCGGGCGGCCAGCCCGGACGACGAGCATCGGGGCGACTGGTCGGGGGCGCACCCGGGCGGCGAGACGCCACGATCCGAGCGGTACGTCTCGGCGGAGCCGGACGGGGCCGGTTTCGAGGACGCGTCCCGGTGGTCCGGCCGGGCGGGCGACCGGTGGGCGTCGGTACGCAACGACGAGCGGGGCAGCGAGCTTCGGATGGGCGAGCGGCGGGCGGCCGTACGCGCGGACGAATCCGGCACCGAACTGCGGGTCGAGGACCGCTGGGCGAGCATGCGGCGGGAGGAGCCGAGGCGCGACGGGTCCCGGCGGGACGAGCCGGGTTGGGCCGGTGACCGCCCGGCGGCTCCGGAGGGTGGAGGGCGTCGCCGGGCCGACCAGTGGGGTGACGCGGACCGAGGTGCCTCTGGCGATGGTGACCGTCGGCACCGTGGCGCCTCCGCTGACGGGGACCGTCGGGGAGACCCGCAGTGGGCCGGTTCCGGGAATCGGCAGCGAGCCGGTGCGGGGGACGTGTACTGGGCCGAGCCCGACGCTTCCGGGGGCCGCTGGTCGGGCGCAGGCGGGGACCCGGCCGGGGGCCGCTGGTCGGGTCGGGGCGAGGGCCAGGACGACGGCCGTTGGTCGGACGCGGGCGCCGGGGCGTGGCCGGATCGTGGCCGGGACCGGTCGCCGGTCGTCCCGGCCCTGCCGGCCGGAAGCGCCGAGCCGAACGGTGGGTGGCGGGCGGGCCGGGGTGAGGCACCAGGTGCGCCACCGGCTCCGGGCGGGCGCCGCCGGGCCGAGGACCAGGCGTACGGCTATCCACCCGAGGACGACGCGCCGCGCGCTGGTGGAGCCCGCTGGCGCTGAACCGCTCATCCGATGGTCGCCCCGGCCCGGTGACGTCGCCGGGCCGATGGCGTCCGGGGACTACTTGTCGATGTCGCCGACGACGAAGAACATCGAGCCGAGTACGGCGATCAGGTCCGGCACCAGGCAGCCGGGGAGCAGGGTGGCGAGGGCCTGGACGTTCGCGTACGAAGCGGTGCGCAGCTTCATCCGCCACGGGGTTTTCTCGCCCCGCGAGACGAGGTAGTAGCCGTTGATGCCGAGCGGGTTCTCGGTCCAGGCGTAGGTGTGCCCCTCCGGTGCCTTGACCACCTTCGGCAGCCGTACGTTGACCGGTCCGCTGATCCGGTCGACCTGGTCGAGGCACTGTTCGGCCAGGTCGAGTGAGACGTACACCTGGTCGAGCAGGACCTCGAACCGGGAGTGGCAGTCCCCGGCGGTCCGGGTGACGACGGGTACGTCCAGCGACCCGTACGCCAGGTAGGGCTCGTCCCGGCGCAGGTCCAGGTCCAGGCCGGAGGCGCGGGCCACCGGCCCGGAGGCACCGAAGGCGGCCGCGTCCTCGGCGGAGAGCACACCCACGCCGACGGTACGGGCGAGGAAGATCTCGTTGCGCCGGATCAGGTTGTCCAGGTCGGGCATCCGGCGGCGTACCTCGCCGATCGCGGCCCGGGCGCGACCGGTCCAGCCGGCCGGCACCTCCTCCTTGATTCCGCCGACCCGGTTGAACATGTAGTGGATCCGGCCGCCGGAAGCTTCCTCCATCACCGCCTGGAGCGTCTCCCGTTCCCGGAAGGCGTAGAAGACCGGCGTGATCGCGCCGATCTCCAGCGGGTACGAGCCGAGGAACATCAGGTGGTTGAGCACCCGGTTCAGTTCGGCGAGGGCGGTACGCAGCCAGATCGCCCGTTCGGGGACCTCGATGCCCATCAGCCGCTCCACCGCCAGCACGACGCCCAACTCGTTGGAGAACGCGGAGAGCCAGTCGTGCCGGTTGGCCAGCACGATGATCTGCCGGTAGTCGCGGACCTCGAACAGCTTCTCCGCGCCCCGGTGCATGTAGCCGACGATCGGCTCGCAGGCCACCACCCGCTCGCCGTCGAGCACCAGCTTGAGCCGGAGTACGCCGTGCGTGGACGGATGCTGGGGGCCGATGTTGAGCACCATGTCGGCGGTGTCGAGCCCCGCCCCGGTGCCGACGGTCAGCTCCCGCAAGGCGCCGGTATCGGTGGTCATACCCGCCATCGTGGCACGCCGCGCCGCCGCGACGGCACAGCCCCGCCCAATCCGCCCGCCGCGCGCCCGGACCCGACCGGCTACCTTTTCCGACCGGTCAGGATGGTCACCCGGACCTGTTCGGTGAACCGGTCCTCGGGAATCAGTGCCTGGCGGACCTGGTCGGCGAAGTCCGGTCGCCGCTGCGGTGCGGGCAGTTGGTCGACGGGGAAGGCCGAGTAGAGGCTGCCGACGAGTTGTTCCAGGTCCAGGCTCGCCTGGTACGCGACGTACGTCTCGTGGGTCTCGAAGCCAGCGGCGGCCAGACTGGCCCGGTACCGCTGGTGACTGTCGGTGTCGGTGCCGCAGGCGTAGTCGAGCCGCCTCCCCGACCACCGTTCCAGGAACGCGCGCAGCGCCCGTGACCAGGTGGTGTCCTGAAGCCACAGTGGAGATCCGTTTGTCACCACCGCCACGCCGCCGCTGGGACGTACCAGCGGAAAGAGGGTGGGAAACAGGTCGTCCGGACGCATCCAGTGCAGTGCCTGCCCGATGGTCACCGCGCCGACCGAACCGGCGCCGAGCAGCGCGCCCAGCGCGGGCAGGTCGGTGTCCGTACCGAGCAGCCAGCTGGTGTTGGTGAGGCCCCTGCCGTCGGCGGCGGACCGGGCCCGGGAGAGCATGTCCGGCTCCGGGTCGACGCCGACCACGGCACGTACCCGCCGGGCGATCGGTGCCGCGAGTTGACCCGTGCCACAGCCGAGGTCGACCACGGTGTCGTCGCCGGTCAGCCCGAACGCCGCCACGAGGGCGTCGATCACCGCCTCCGGATAGCCCCGCCGGTACCGGTGGTAGAAGTCGACGACCTCGCCTCGGAAGCCCAGTCCCGGTCCCGGCGCTGGTTCCGTTCTCGCTGCTCTTGTCGGCGTGGCTGCCATCGGCACAGCGTGGCAGTCGGGGTCCGTACGGGAAAGGCGATTCTGCTCAGGGCAGCCGACGTTCAGGAGCGCCGGGCGATGGTGATGATCTCCGGGCTGGTGGCGGTGACCGGGTTTCCGGTCCAGTCCCCGTACTGTCGTTCGACCGCGAGCCCGGTCGCCGCGAGATGTCCGGCCGGGTGCGGGCCTGTTCGAGCATTCCGTGCGCCGGGTCGAGTCCGCAGAGCCGGCCGCCGTGTCCGCTGGACCGGGCCCGGTGCAGCAGCATGCCGGTGCCGCAGCCGATGTCGAGTACGTTCTCCGCCGCCATCACCAGGGGCAGGTAGAAGCCGAGGTCGTCCTGCTCCTGCCAGGGGTGGAAGAGGTCGCACAACTCGGCGAGCCCGTTGTCGGCGAACTGGTGGTCGGCCATCACGCCTGTCTATCAGCTCGCCTGGTTGCCCGCGACCGGGATAACTCGGGACGGCAACCGGGGCCGGGCGGCGTGTCCTGACCGACGGCTCGGGCCGGAGGATCACCCGACGGCGTAACCGGGAACCGACGGCCACCGTACGGTCAGCACCACCGACTCCTCCTCGGCGTACCAGGAGTGGTCCACGCCCCGACCCCAGACCACGTAATCGCCCTGCTTCGACAGCAGGACGCTCCGCCCGGGCAACTCCACCCGGAAGCGTCCGCTGATCAGCATGAGCAACGCGGTACGCCGCTCCCCGGTGACCCACTGCGCGCGTTCGTCGCCGGGCGGGTGGACACCCCACTTGATCTCGACGTCCGCACTGTGCCGGACATCGTCGGCCGGCTTGAAGTGCCCGAGCAGCCAGCCCCGGTCGCCCGGAGCGTCCACCCCGGCGTTGCCGACGTACACGTCCTCGATCATGGTCCGGGAAGCTAACACGGGCCGCGTTGGCGAGATCGCCGTACGCCGGGATCGGCCGAACGGGCGCCGAGTTCACTTTCTCGCCGGTGCCAGCGGGCGGGTGGCCACCCCGATACTTGTCGCGGGTCGGTACGGCCTCGCCGGCGGGTTCCGTCGGCCACACTCCGCCGACCGCGCCGAACCGTGAGGCGGGAGGTCGAGTGTCGGTACACGAGGAGGTGGCGCTCGCGCGGAAGTCCCCGACGCACGGCCCACCGCCACCGGCGGACGAGTGGATCGACATCGAGTTCGCCGACGCCGACATCGACGCCGTTGTGGACGTGGCCGCCGACGAGGACGTGGCCGCCGAGGGGACGGGGCGGCGGCGGGCCGGGACGCCGGACCGTACCGCGCCGCTGACCTGGGGACAGTGGGCACTGCGGTTCGGAGTCGAGCGCTACCCCGCCAACCGCATCCTGATCAACATGCGGCGGGTGGTGCCGGTGCCCCGGCGTGCCCCGGACGGGGTCGACGACGTACGCCGTGCGGTCGGAGCACTGGTCGGCCGGCACAGCTCGCTGCGTACCCGAATGCCGGTCACCGACGGGCGGTGGCACCAGGCGGTCGCCGCCGCCGGCCGGCTCCCGACCCTCCTGGCCCGCGCCGCCGCCGACGACGCCGACGGTACGGCGACCGCTCGGGCGGTCGCGGACCGCCTCGCCGCCACCGCCTTCGACTTCGCCGAGGAGTGGCCACTGCGGGTGGCGCTCGTCCTGGTCGACGGGCGGGTACGGCAGATCGTCGTCGTCTTCAGCCACACCACGGTCGACTTCGGAGCGGTCGAGGTCCTGCTCCGCGACCTGCGCCTGCTGTTGCTGCGCGGCACGCTCGACGCGCCGGTCGGCCCGCAGTCGATCGACGTCGCCGGACGGGAGCAGGACCCCCGGTACCGGCGCCGCAGCATCCGCTGCGTCGCCCGGTGGAGCACCGGCTTCGGTCGTCTCACCGAGCAGACCCTGCCGTGGCGGGCACCGCCGCTCGAACCGAGGTTCCGGCGGGCGTTCCTGGAGTCGGGGGCGGCCGACACCGCGCTCCGGCTGCTGGCCAGCCGGCACCGGGTGACCAGTTCGACGGTGCTGCTCACGGCGACCACCGTGGTCCTCGCCCGCCGGTCCGGCAACGAGGTCGTCGGCCTCTACACCATGGTCAGCAACCGTGCGCTCGACGGTTACCGCGAGGCGGTCGCGAACCTGGCCCAGCTCGGGCTCGCCGTCGTCGACCTGGCCGACCGGCCCAGCTTCGCCAACCTGTTGCCAACCGTGTGGCGAGCCGCGCTCGACGCCTACCGGCACGCCTACTACGACCCGTCCGACCTGCGCCGCACCCCCGAGTCGACCGGTTACCCGAGCGCTCCCGGTACCAGCCCCCACTGCTACTTCAACGACATCCGGCTCGCCACCGACCTCGACCTCTTCGGCCGCGCGACAAGTGAAGCCGAGGTACGCGCCGCCATGACGGGCACGACCTTCTCCTGGCTGGAGCACCTCGACGACTTCCCCTGGCGTACCCGGGTGGAGGTGGTCGACCGGCCCGGGGCGCTCGGCTTCATCCTCACCGCCGACAGCGCGTACCTGCCGCCGGAGGAGGCCGAGAGTTTCCTGCGCGAGCTGGAACAACTGCTGGTCGACGCGGCCTTCCGTGACCTGCCCTGGCCCTGGGAGTAGCCCGCTACGAGGTTGGCTTCGGTCGAACCGGAAACCCGGCCGGGCCCGGTGGTTACGATGCTCCCAGCGATCACGCCGCCCGGCGGGCTGCCGGCAGCGGCCCGCTCGGCTCGGACGAGGGCGGTGGCGCATGGCGAGACCAACCGGTCCGGACCTGCCGGTTGCCGCGAGATCCGATCACCCGAGGCCGTTCACCGCCACCGTCGTCCTGCTCTCGCTCGCGGCCGGCGGAACCGACGCGATCAGCCTGCTCCACCTCGGCGGGACCTTCTCCAGCGTGGTCACCGGCAACATCGTGGTGCTGGGTGCGTCGGCCACCGGACTCGAGGTGGCGACCCTGGTACGGGTGGTGGCGGCGATCGGGTGCTACGGACTGGGGGTCTTCGCCGGCGCCCGACTGACGGCCCTGCCCCGGTACGCGACCCCGCCCGGTCCACGTTGGCGTCCCCGGGCGGCGATCACCTGCCTGGTCATCGAGGCGCTCCTGCTCGTCGCCTTCTGGGTGGGTTGGCTGGCGGCCCATGGTGCGCCGAGGGGCGACGTACAGCTTCCGCTGATCGCGCTCGCCGGCCTGGCGATGGGGGTGCAGAGCGTTGCCGTACGGGCACTTGGTCGCGCCAATCTCTCCACCACCTATCTCACCGGTTCACTCACCCGGATCGTCAGTGCGATCGGCACTCCCAACTGGCGACGACAATTCGACGGCGTGCAGGCACTCGCACTCGTCGGCGTTCTGATCGGCGCGGGAATCGCCGCGTTGGTAACGGAATTCCTCCCCTGGGCGGGACCGTTGCCGCCCGTGTTGTTCACCGTCACCGCTGGTGGGCTTCTACTCGCCGACGCGATCGGCGGACGGCAAAGTGGAGCTCGGCGGGCGTCATAGGACATCGAAAACGCGCCCCTGACGGTAGTCTTTGCCAGGTTTCGATCGTCGACGCGACGGTCGCCTTCCTGTGCGGGTCACCAATACCCCGCGTCTTGTACGGATGTACGCCTTAAGCAATCGAGTTGGGGGCACCGGTGCGAAGGCAATTCCTACTCCGTTCGTGCGTTCTCGCCCTGGCGGTGGGCGCCGTCGCCGGGTGCACCGAGTCCGGGCCGGAAGCGGAGGTTCCCGGACTCGCGTCCCGGGGTACGACGATGACCACGGTGCAGCCCACCCGCCAGGATCTGACGAACAAGGTCAGCCTCGCCGGCAAGGTGACCGTGAATCCGGTGTTCGGGCTGGTGTCGCCGGTCAAGGGGCAGGTGCGCTATCTCGACGTCAAGGCGCCGCAGAGCACCCCGACCAAGCCGACCCGGGTGGCGAGTGTCTGGGTCTCCGGCAAGGCACACCGGATCGACGTGCCGGCCGGCGCGGTGTTCAGCGGCCGCCTGGCCGACGACCGTTCGACGGTCACCGCCGGGATGCCGGTCGTCTCGGCGAAGATGATCGGCTACGGGCTGGTCGCTGACCTGGACGGTGCCCAGGCGTACCAGATCGCCGACGGGCTCGCGACCGTCCAGGCCCAGATCAAGAACGGACCGGGGCCGTTCCCCTGCGACGTGCTCGGCACGATCGCGGCGCTGCCCGCCGGTACGATCCCGGACCCGCCGGCCCCGCCGCCCGCCGCGCCGCCGTCCGGAGCGCCCTCCGCCCCGCCGGCGCCGGTGGCCCCGCCGGAGCGGAACCAGACCGAGCCGTCGGAGGCGACCGGGCTACGTCTGGTCTGCACCGCCCCGGCCGACGTGAGACTGATCAACGGTGCCAGCGCCACTCTGGAGGTGGTGACCGCGCGCGCCGCGAACGTGCTGGTGCTGCCGGTCGAGTCGGTCGCCGGTGCGCAGGGCAAGGGCAAGGTGGACGTGGTCAACCCGCAGGGGGTGCGGGAGACCAGGGACGTGGTGCTGGGGCTCAGTGACGGCAAGGTCGTGGAGATCAAGTCGGGCCTCACCGGTACGGAGACGATTGCCGTACCCGGCCCGGACATCCCCGCCGCGAAGCCGGCCGAGGGTGACCCCAACGCACCGATGGGTGTGAAATGACCGCCCTGCTGGAGTTGCACGGCCTCACCAAGACGCTCAAGGGGCAGCAGGCCCCCCGGCCGATCCTCACCGGTGCCGACCTCAGCGTCGACCGGGGCGAGAGCGTGGCGATCCTCGGCCGTTCCGGCTCCGGCAAGAGCACCCTGTTGAGCCTGATCGGGCTCTTCGACCGGGCCGACGGTGGCCAGTACCTGCTGGGTGGCCGCGACATCACGAAGCTTCCCGAGCGTAAGGCGGCTGCCCTGCGCAGCGCCGAGTTCGGCTTCGTGTTCCAACGGTTTTTCCTGCTCAAACACCTGACCGCCGCCCAGAACGTGGCGATGGCCCTGGTCAACGGTCAGGGCTGGACGTCGCGACGCAAGCGCCGGGCGAAGACCCTCGCGGCGCTCGACCAGGTCGGCATCGCCCACCTGGCCAAGCACCGGCCGGCTCGCCTTTCCGGCGGTGAGCAGCAGCGGGTCGCGGTGGCGCGGGCGCTGGTACGCGATCCCCGCCTCCTGCTGGCGGACGAGCCGACCGGTGCCCTCGACACCGAGACCGGCAACCTGGTGATCGAGGTGATGCGGGCCGCGACCGACCGGGGCTGCGGGCTGATCCTGGTCACCCACGACCAGGACCACGCCAACAAGATGCAGCGGGTGGTACGCCTGCACGACGGACTGCTCCACCCGGTCGTCGGCGCAGGCACCGCCGCCGCCTCGGCCACCACCGCCGCCTTGCCGACGGTGGTCGACGGGTTGTCGCCGGCCGAGGCGGGGACGGTGGTCCGGTGATCCGTCTCTCCGGGCGGTTCCGCTCCGCTCTGATCATTGGTGGCCAGGGCATCCGGGCGCGTAAGACCCGCACGCTGCTGTCGATGGTCAGCCTCTTCCTCGGGGTGCTGGCCGTGGTCGTCGTACAACTCGGCGCCGAACTCGCCGAGCGAGCCCAACTTGCCAACCTGGAACTGCAGGTGGGTAAGGACGGCACCCGGCAGGGGTTCCTGTCGGGTGACGCCAACAGCGTCCGGATCAGCCAGGAGACGCTGGCCGGGCGACCGGACGCGACCGCGATCCTCAACCTGCAGGCGATCATCGGGGAGCCGGACGTCACCCCGGTCAACCCCGGTGCGGCCCCGTTCGACCAACCCGGCATGTTCGGCAACTACCGGACCACCTGCGACATGAGCGGGAACTGCTACTCCGTAGGGCTCGACGCTGCCGGCGTGGAGGCGGCGGTTCCCGGTGCCGCGATCGAGCTGAGTCTGCTCGCCCTGACCGGTGACGTGCGCCAGTTCAAGCCGTTCCGGTCCGTCGCCGGTGACTGGCTGGACTTCTCGTCGACGCCGTCGCTCGCTCCCGGACTGGTCATCAACGAGGAGGCGGCGAAGGGTTTCGCGCGCTACCAGGTGCCGGCGGAGATGCGGGTCGTCGGAGCGACAGCCAATCCGACCCCACGGATCATCGGGGTGGTGGACGACGGCAACCAGCAGCCGACCGCGTACGCCCGGGCCGACGAGATGGGGAACTGGTTGCCGACGCTGACCGGCGGCGGCAACTACGGACCCGGCCTCCAGGTCATGTTGGCACCGACCGCGCTCGACGCGGAGCAGTTGCTACGGGTACGGATGGTCGCTGCCGGGGTCCCCGCCGAGCAGATCCACTTCGAGACGATCAACGCGCGCGAGCGGATCGCCAAGGAACTGGCACTGTTCCGCTGGATCTTTCTCGGCATGGCCGGGCTGGTCCTGTTGATCGGGGTCGCCGGAATCCTGAACGTCGGACTCGCCACGGTCGGCGAGCGGGTGGAGGAGTTCGCGCTGCGTCGGGCGGTCGGCACCCCACGTTCGCTGCTGGCCGGAATCGTACTGGCGGAGACACTGCTCACCGGGCTCTTCACCGCCGCCCTCGCGATCGGGCTCTGTGCCGCCGGGGTGAGCGCGGCCAGCGCGATCTTCGGTGGGCAGCAGCAGTTCCTCCAGGATCTCGTCTTTCCCTGGGAGGCGGGGGTGGCGGGGGTGATCGCCGGTCTGGTCGCCGGTGTGCTCGGCGGTCTCATCCCGGCGGTACGGGCGGCCCGGATTCCGATCGCCACCGTCATGCGGGCCTGAGACGGGTCGGACGGAGCAGGGCCGGCGGGTCGCCCCGGGGGGCGTCTTCGGACGTCATGTCGGTCGGATATCCGTACGCCCTGCTCCGCCGGCCGGCCCGGCGTAATCAGAGGGCTATCCGGTAGTCTTTGCTCCCAGCGGGCTGTTAGCTCAATAGGCAGAGCAGCTGACTTTTAATCAGCGGGTTCTGGGTTCGAGTCCCAGGCGGCCCACGTTGATCATGGCTCTGACCTGGCGTTTCTGTCAGGTCAGAGTTTTTTCATGTCTGGTATGGACGGCTGTGTGACCGACGTGTGATCTACGGTTCGGCGGGGTCCGGGATGACCCGCGTTGGTGGGTCGGGTGCTGTTGCTGCTACCGGCTGCGTCGGCGCTGGTCCAGCGTCGGCCGGTTACCGATCGATTCGCGTTCGTTGAGGCCCCCAGGAGCGGCGATACCACTACCATAGTGGGATGATTCCGGCAGAATGAGTCTCCGATGGCTGATGACGTCGGCGTGGTTCGGGAAGCGACGGGAGAACATCGCCCGGCGTTTCTCGAACTCTTCTTCGACCTGGTGTTCGTCCTCGCGTTGATCGTGCTCGCGGCGGATCTGTCCGCGACACTGTCCTGGTTAGCCGTCGCGCGAACGCTGATCCTGTTCCTGGCGTTCTCACTGGTGTGGGCGCTGACCTCATGGGCAGCGGACACCTTCGATCTGAGTCGCCCGCGTGGTCAGGTGCAGGTCTTCTGGGTGATGACGGGCAGCCTGGTGATGTCGGTCGCGGTCCCGGAGGCGTTCGACGGACGAGGGCTGCTCTTCGCGATCGCGTATCTCGCGATCCAGCTCGGGTCAGCCACGTATCTCGTGATCACCGGTCGCCAACAGGTACTACGGATCCGTAACCGTCGGATCCTCTTCTGGGTCGGCATCTCCGGGGTGGCCTGGCTCGCCGGCGCGTTCGTTCCCGGCACCCCGCGCACGGCGCTGTGGGGACTGGCGATATTGATCGAGTACACGGCGGCCGTGCTCGGCTGGCCCACGCCGAAACTCGGCCACTCCGTAGGGTGGGAGTGGAAACTCGTCGGTGAGCGCGTCGCCGAACGCTACCGCCAGCTTCTGATCATCGCGCTCGGGGTGTCGATTTTCACAGCCGGGCTGACGCTCAGCCCCGACAACTACACGTCCCATCGGATCGCCGCCTTCGGGGTGGCGTTCGCCACAGTGGTGCTGATGTGGCGGATCTACATCTACCGTGCCGGTGAAATCCTGCCCGATGCCATCGTCGCTTCCACCAATCCATCCAGGTTCTGCCAGTTCGCGGCGGTGGGCCATCTCGTCATGGTCGCTGGCCTCATCCTCACCGCGGCCGGCACCGCACTCGTGATCGACCACCCGTTGCGCCCGGCCGACCCGAGCTGGGGCGCGATCATGCTCAGCGGCCCGGCACTGTTCCTGGTCGGCCGCAGTGTGCTCGCCTACACCGTGTTCGGCAGAGTGTCGTGGAACCGTCCCATCGGGATCATCCTGATCGGCCTGCTCGTGCCCACCTTCCCCGTCCTCCCGCAACTCACGATCATGGCGCTCATCCCGCTCATCCTGCTCGGCATCGCGGTGGCGAACATGATCACTTACGGAAGACGACCGAGACCGCCCGCGCCCCCACAGCTACGTCTCTGAATCCTCGTCGTCGACCGATTCCTGACCTGACACGGGCGCTCAGTGACGACGAGCGGACGCCGGCGGCGTCTCTACGAACCCCGTCCGCCAGCGACTTGGGCACCTGGAGAGAGCGACCGGGGGTGCGCAACCGCCAGCTCGACGACCAGCGTCGCGGCGAGCACCACGTCGATCAGGATCAGCACGGCGAACATCGGAAGCAGATGCAGCGCCGGCGTCATGGCGAGCAGCACAAGCATCCCGATGAGGCGCGGGCGGAACGACCGGTGGACCAACAGATCGAACAGTGAACTGCCGAACAGGAAGAGTGCGGGTCCGGCAGCGATGCAGACCGTCCACGCCACGTTCTCCTTCTGCAGCGGGTCACGCGCGGCCAGGTCGGCGGCGACCGCCATCACCACGACACCGGCAACCATCACCAGATGGCTGTGCGACATGAGGATTCCTCGACGTATTTGTTCCAGGAGCACGATGGACGGCCCGGCGATCAGTTCCCTTACCCTGTTGATGTAAATCTGGAATACCAGGAGTGCTCCGACGAACGCGGCCCCCGCCGCGGCGACACTTTCGGTCGGGAGTGGGCCCCCGACGACACGCAGGCCGACGCTGAGGATCATCTCTCCGAGCGCGACGACGAAGATCTGCCGGTGCCGCTCGTAGAGATGGGGACCAGTGAAGATCCGGGAGGCCAGTTCGGTGCGGCCGAGGCCCGGTGTCGGCCATCCATAGGTTGCCGAGACATATTCGATGACGAGCGCGGCGGCCCACAGCACCAACTGGATGTCGCCGTGCGCGATCGCCCCGCCGATCCAGAGCGGGCTGGTGAGACCGTGCCAGAAGATGACCCGGATGCTCCTGGCCTGCACGGTTCGGTTGACCCTGGTAGCGGGGATAAGGAATCCATCGCGGGCAACATGGATGGCGAGGTACGCGCCGGCGAAGAACAGGGCGCGCGCCTCGAACGCGGTCGGCATCACGAGCGCCATCGCCATGACGCCGAGCATGATCAGGATTACGAGTAGCTGGATCTTCGGCAGGCGCGGATTGAACAGGTCGGTCAGCCAGACAGTCAGTACCCAGACCCACCACGCGGCGAGAAGCAGCAGGACCATCTCGAACGCGCCGTGCCAGGTCAGGTTCTGGACCAGTTCGTGCGCCAACTGGGCGAAAACCAATATGAAGGCGAGATCGAAGAAGAGTTCGAGGAACGACGGAGGTGCGGTCTCACCTGGGGGACGGCGGATCGCCGGTATCAGATGTCCGTCCCGTGGCCACTTCATGGCCCTTTTGTACCATCTTTCGGAATTGTACCCCCGACCTTCGCTGGTGACGCCACCAGCCCGCGGCCCATCGTTGTCGCAAGCTGCAGCTTTGCCGCAACGAATCAAATGTCCGCGCGAACCGGGCGTGAGATCGTGGGCGCGGGACGAAGCGCGGGTGATGAGGCCGTCTCCTGATCGCCGTAACCGGTCCTGGAATCGGCCGGCAGGGCTACCATTGCCCGCGTCATGCTGCTTCGGGTGCTTGGACCGTTCGAGGTCGAGGTCGACGGGGGCGATGCGGTCGATCTCGGGGGACCCCGCCAGCGTGCCGTACTCGCCCTGCTGCTGTCTGCTCGTGGTGAGGTCGTTTCCGTCGATCGGATGATCGACGATCTGTGGCGGGGTGAGGCGCCTCCCCGGGCGATCGCCTCCCTCCAGGCGTACGTCTCGAATCTGCGGCGGCTGTTGGAGCCGTCCCGTGAACGCGGGACGCCCGGCCGGCTGCTGGTGACCGCACCGCCCGGGTACGCGATCCGGGTGCCCCCGGACGCCGTTGACGCCTGGCGGTTCGAGGGGCTGCTGGCTGAGGCGCGTTCGGTCAGTGTCACCGACCCGGTCCACGCCCGCCGGCTGCTGGAGGCCGGGCTCGGATTGTGGCGTGGGGACGCGTACGCCGAGTTCGTTGGGGAGCCGTGGGCGCAGTCGGAGGTGCTGCGGCTGGGGGAGTTGCGCCTGGTGGCTCGGGAGTTGCTTCTTGATGTGCGGTTGCGTACGGGGAGTGCGGCGGAGGCGGTGCCGGAGGCGGAGGTGTTGACGCGGCAGGCGCCGTTGCGGGAGGAGAGTTGGCGGCTGTTGGCGTTGGCGTTGTGGCGTACTGGTCGGCAGGGGGACGCGCTCGCGGCGCTGCGTCGGGCGCGCGTCACCCTGGTGGAGGAACTCGGCCTGGATCCGGGACCGGCGCTGGTCGAGCTGGAGAACGCCATCCTTGGGCAGCGCCTTCACCTGCTTCCGCCGCCGGCCACGGCCGGGGCTCTCGTACCGCATGCCGGCACCGAGCCGCCGAGCCTGGTCCCGCCCGTGGACCCGCTGCCGGAGGTTTCGCCGGAGGAGTTGTTCGTCGGGCGGGAGGCGGAGCTGGCGGTTCTCGGGGAGGCGGCGGCCGAGGCGGTCAGCGGGGGGCCGCGGATTGTGTTGCTGACCGGGGAGGCGGGTGCTGGTAAGACGAGTGTGCTTTCCCGTTTTCGGCGGGAGCTCGCCGGCCAGGGTTGGTTGGTCACGGTTGGGCGGTGTCCGGAGGTTGAGGGTGCTCCGCCGGCGTGGGCGTGGGTCGAGGTGCTTCGGCAGCTGGCTGAGGAGGTGCCGCCGGGGGATCTCGCGTCTGCGCTCGCGCCGCTGCTCGACGACACCGATCCTGGAAGCGGTGGTGATGTCGCCGCCGGGCGGTTTCGGTTGCATCGCGCGGTCGTGATGTGGTTGCGTGCCGCGGCGGCCCGCAGGCCGGTCGCGATCCTTCTCGATGATTTGCACGCCGCTGACGCGGAGACGTTGTTGTTGTTGACCAGTGCCGCTGAGTTGACCGACGTGGCGATCCTGTTCGTCGCGGCGTTCCGGCCCGCCGACAACCGTGACCGGCTCGCCGAGAGCATGGCCCTGCTTGCCCGCCGGTCACCCCGGCGGGTGCACCTGGATGGGCTCGCGGCGGTTGACGTCGAACAACTGATCCGCACCTTCACCGGTACGGCTGTCGACCCGGACACGGTTGCGGCGTTGGCCGAGCGGACCGGTGGGAATCCGTTCTATGTGCGGGAGTCGGCCCGGTTGCTTGCTTCCGAGGGTGCGTTGGTGGCGACGTCGGAGGTGCCGGAGGGGGTTCGGGACGTGTTGCGTCGGCGTCTTTCCCGGTTGCCGGAGTCGGCGGTGGCGGTGTTGCGTCTGGCCGCTGTCGCGGGTCGGGAGGCGGATGTGGAGACGCTTGTCGAGGCCGCCGACGCCGACGAGGGCACTGTTCTGGACGGGTTGGAGGCGGGGTTGGTCGCGGGGTTGCTCGTCGAACCGGCGCCGGGGCGGGTGCGGTTCGTGCATGGTCTGGTCCGCGACACCATCTACACCGACCTGTCGCACCTGCGCCGGTCCCGGATGCATGCCCGGGTCGCGGCCTGTATCCGCCGGTTGCGTCCTGATGACTATCCGGCGTTGGCTCACCACTATGCCCGGGCGGCGTCGTCTGACACCGCCGGGCTCGCTGTCGACTACGCGGTCCGTGCGGCTGAGTTGGCGCAGCGGCGGTACGCGTACGACGCGGCGATCGAGACGCTGGGCAACGCGGTTGACGCCGTCGATGGCGTGGTCAGGGATCGTGACGCGTTGCGGGTGGATCTGCTGGGCCGTCTGTTGCGTGCCCAGGCGCGTGCCGGGGCGGTGGCCGCGGCCCGGGATTCTCGTGCCCGGGCGGTCGAGATCGCCGCCGACTCGGGTCGGGACGAGTTGCTCGTGGCTGCGTTCACCGCGTGGAAGGTCGCGACACCGTGGCTGATTCGCGCGTACGGGGTGGTGGACCACCGGATTGTCGAGTTGCTCACCAGGTTGTTGGGCAGGGACGACCTGGATCCGGTGGACCGTTGTCGGCTGCTGGAGGCGTTGACCAACGAGCTCGACGGCGAGGACGACCCCCGTGGCCCGGCGGCGGGGCTGGAGGCGCTGGGCATCTCGCGTGGGTTCGACGACCCCGAACTGCGTGCTCTCGGGCTCGCTGCCCGGCTCCGTACGATGCGGTTCGACCTGGAGGCGCCGCAGCGGCGGGACCTGGCGTGGGAACTTCGCGATCTCGCCACCGAGCATGGCCTGGTGACCTACCACTGGCTGGCCGAGCAGACGCTGAGCCAGAGCGCCACCGCGCTCAACCAACCAGAGGAACTACGCGCCAGCATCGCCCGGCAGGAAGCGATGGTCAGCACCTACCGGCTCCACGAGGCGATCGGGATCGGCCTCGCCACCCAGGCCGCACTCGCACACATCGCCGGCGACTTCACCACCGCGCAGCGCCGCTACGACGAGGCCGCCGAACAAATGCAACAACAGGGCTCACTACACGCCGACAGCCTCCGCTTCTTCTCCACCGCGATCCTGCTGACCACGCAGCGGCGCCTCGGTGAATACCTGGAGCCGATCCGAGCCGCGCGCGGGATATTCGGTCCGATCGTCGACGACCTGCTGGCGCTGGCGCTCATCGAGAGCGGCCGGGTCGAGGAGGCCAGGGTCACGCCGTTCGGTGTTCACTCCTATCGTCCCGATTACTTTCAGTCGGCACTTTTCACGGTGCGGGCGATGGTTGTCGTGGCGCTGGGCCGCACGGACCTGGCGCAGCCCGTCATCGACGAGCTGCTTCCGGTCCGGGAACAGTTGGCCGGTTTCTCCAGCACCGCGTTCACGTTGCGCCCGGTGGCGTTGACGCTCGGCGAGCTGTTCCGCCTGCAGGGCCGTACCGAGGAGGCGGCGCGGCACTTCGCGCTGGCGGCGGAGGTGGCCCGCCGGTGGGACGCGCCGTACTGGCTGGCGGAGGCGGAGTCCGCGCTCGCCGCCTGACCCCGGCAGGCCGATTAGCAGATTCCAAGCTGGCTGCAAGTGGTACGGATCAGGCTTGGTTGAACAGTACGATGCCACACCCGTGTCCCGGAGGGCGTTATGTCCCGCGCGTGCCCTTCCTGGGTGCTTCCTGCGCCGAAGCCAACGTCGTCGTGCACTGTCCGCGAGTGCTCGGCCCGGTGGTGCCGGGGGGCACCGCACGGCAGGCTCCCCGCGTCGCGCGACACCGGGTGTTCTCAGCGCCGGCACACGTTACCGGTGACACGGCATTCGTCACGTCCGAATCGTGCCCACCGCCGCCGGTTTCGTTTCCGGTCGGGCGGTGCCGAGTCAACCAACGAACACTGGAGTGAAGAGACATGCCCAGCGCTGCCACACCGATGGCCGACAGCCGTGACATGTATATGGTGCACACCGTCTTCCGGCGTGAGTTCGGAGCGGCCCCACAGGTGATCCGGAACGTGGCGGACGGGGACGTCAAGCGCGCACGGTTGGTCGCCGACCATGTGGAGCTGCTTACCTTTTTGCTGAACACGCACCACAAGGGTGAGGACGATCTGGTCTGGCCGAAGCTGCTTGAGCGCGGCGCAACCGAGATCGCTCCGATGGTCGAGACGATGGAGCGTCAGCACGAAGCGATCCACGGCCCGCTGGATGAGGTGGACGCGAAGCTCGGCCAGTGGCGCCGGACGGCGGATGCCATCGAGCGCGACGCGCTCGCGGCGGCCGTCGAGCGGCTCATCCCGCCGCTGTTGGAGCACCTGGCCACGGAGGAAGCCAACCTCCTGTCACTGATCGACAAGCACCTGACGGCTGCCGAATGGGCCGAGGTCGCTGCCGCCAGCATGGGCAAGCTCCCGAAGGGCAAGCTGCCGCTCTCCTTCGGCATGGCACTCTACGAGGCGGAGCCCGAGCATGTGCAGGTGTTGAAGGAGGCTGTTCCGACGCCGGTCTGGTTCGTCTTCTCCCGCCTCGGTCCGCGTGCGTACGCCAACCACTCCCGGCGTATCCACGGCACGGCCACGCCCGCCCGCTTCGCGGGCTGAGCTGGCCCGGTCAGCTTCGGCGCGGCCTGAGGCGGGGGTTCGTGCTGCTCCCAGCGGCATTGTGGTGACCGGGTGCGGGGGAGGGGGGTGCCCGGTCACCCCTTGCGGGGTACGGGCTGGATGAGCGTACGGAACTCCGCCGGCAGTTGAGCGATCGTGTCCTCGAACTCCTTGGGTCCGACGACCCGGTGCATGGTCTGCAGGACGGCTCGTACGCCCCGCTCGGCGGCACTGGGGTCGACCGAGGCGCGGTCGGCTACCCGGCGGAGGAATTCGTCGTACCCGAACGCCTCCGGGTCGGCCTGCCGTTCCTTGCTGAGGAACGGGCGTAGCTCGTGCGCCACTCGGTTGGTCAGGTCGTCGATCTCCCCGCCGCTGATCCGCTCGGTGAGCGTACGCAGGGTCGCCTCGGTCAGGGACTGGGCCGTTTCCGCTGGTACGTCGGCTCGCGCGGCGACCTTCTCGAAGAACGACAGTTCGGCCATGGTCCGTCCTCTCCGCCCCTGAGACTCGTGTCCCTTCCCATCCCTGCGGCAGCGTGGCTACCCGAACCCATCGCCGGCAAACGGGCGGTGTGCAGCCGTTGTGAGTGAACCGGGGCGGTGTCGGGCCTGGTGGTCGGGGGTTCCGGTTCTGGAATACGACAATCCACAGCAGACGGGACCGGATGGGACCTGCTCGGGACAGTAGTCTGAGGGCTGGTTGTTGTCGGGGAGGCGCGATGCTTGGCGAGGGCGGGTTCGAACGTCAACTGGTGGACGTACGCGCTCTGCTGCGCGAGACCATCAGCAGGGCGTCCGAGGAGGGGCGTGACGAGCCAGGGGAGTACGTCGCCGAGGCGGCCGACGGCCGGATCCGGGTCACTGTGGGGACGGACGGACGGGTTGGCGCGGTGGAGATCGATCCTCGGGTGCTGCGCGAGGGGGCGGAGTACCTGGCCGACGAGTTCCGTACGGCGGTGAACGCGGCCCTTGACGGGCGGGGTGAGCAGAACCGGACGGACGAGCCCGTACCGGACCTCGACGCGCTGAACAGTGCGGTCGAGCGCCTCCAGGATCAGAGCATCCGCCAGATGCGGGAGATGACCGCGACCATCGGCGAGGTCATGCGGAAGCTCCACAAGAGCTGACCGTCTCGGCGTGGTGATCGCGACAGCGGCTGGAGGGCCTCTGCGACGAGACCGCTCCAGCCGGTGCGGGTCAGGGTGCGGTGAGCACCACCGGGCCGGCGGCGGTGACCGCGATGGTGTGTTCGAAGTGGGCCGCACGGCTGCCGTCGGTGGTTGCGATCGACCAACCGTCCGACAGGGTGCGGCAGCGGCTGTCGCCACCTTCGATCAGCATCGGTTCGATCGCGATCACCAGCCCTTCCCGTAGCGGTAGGCCACGGTTCGCCTCGCCGGTGTTGGGAACCGACGGGGCCTCGTGCATGGCGGTCCCCACCCCGTGTCCGCCGAGCCCCTCCGGCAGGCCGTAGCCGGCGGCGCGGGCGACCGACTCGACGGCGTACGAGATGTCGCCGATTCTGGCGCCGACCCGGGCGGCGGCGATGCCGGCGGCGAGCGCCCGGTCTGTGGTCTTGGAGAGGCGCCGGGCGGCGTCGTCGATCTCGCCGATGGCGACGGTGATCGCCGCGTCGCCGTGGTAACCGTCGATGTACGCGCCGCAGTCGATCGAAAGCAGGTCGCCGTCGGCGAGCACCCGGCGGTCCGGGATGCCGTGTACGACCACGTCGTTGACCGAGAGGCAGAGCACCCCGGGGTAGGGCGTCGGGGCCCAGGCGGGGTGGTAGTTCAGGAACGACGGTTTGGCACCGCCGCTGGCGATGAGTTCGGCGGCGAGCAGGTCGAGGTCGATCAGGCGTACGCCGGACCGGGCCGCCGAGGCGACGGCGGCGAGGGTGTTGGCGACGATCCGGCCCGCCTCGCGCATTGTCGCGATCTCGGCTTCTGATTTCAGGACAACCATGCCTGGTATTTTAATACTAGGATTAGTATCGGGCCATGGTACGTACGCCACTGACCGAGGAAGAGCGGGTGCGAGGGCTCGCGCTGGGCCGGGCGCTGCAACGTGCCCGGGGCACCCGCAGCGCGGCCGAGGTCGCACTCCGCGCCGGCATCTCCCTGGACACGTTGCGAAAGATCGAACGTGGGGCGATCGTCACCCCGGCCTTCTTCACCGTGGCCGCCCTCGCGGAGGTGCTCGGCCTGGACCTCAACGACCTGGTCGACGAACTCGCCGCCCCGGTGCACCTGCCCGAGCGCCTGGCCTCGTAGCGCCGCCCAGCCAGGGTGGAGACGGTCCGGGGAGCCGTCCGGGCTACCGCGGCCGGGCTACCGGCCGGGTGGCAGGGGGCCGGCGAGGTCGTGCGGGCGGGGGCGGGCCAGCCAGCAGAGGGCGCACACGAGGGCGGCGATCATGCCGGCACCGCCGCCCCGGGTGGCGACCACGAACGCGGTGACGTACGGCCCGGACTCGGGCAGGTGGGCGCGGGCGCCGAGCAGGCCGCCGGCGACCGTGGTGAGGCCGATGAAGGCCCAGATCGCGTACGCGAGCGGGCGTGGGACCGGGGCCGTACGCGGGTCGGTACGTGGCTGCGGCGTACTCGTGTGCCACCAGTGGACGAACCAGCCGAGCAGGGCCGCCCCGCCGATCAGGCCGCTCGCGTACTGCGCCCAGCGGTATCCGGGTAGTCCCGCGTGGATCTCGGCCAGCCAACCGATGTGCCGGGTGCCCCACCGACCGAGGTGGGTGAAGGAGTCCCAGACCACGTGGGTCACTGCCCCCAGCGCCAGCGAGGCGGCGAGCACCGCGACCCGCCGCAGGCTCCGCAAGTGGAAGGTGGCCCCCCGGGGCAGCCGGGAGTCGATCCGGTCCCGCAGCGCCGCCGGCGCGATCGCGATCGCGAACGGGGCCAGCGCGGCCTGCCACACCGCGAAGGCAACCCCACCCAGCAGTACGTCCACCGTCAGCGCCGAGGCCAGGGTGTGCGTGGTGGTCCCGTCGAAGGTGGTCGGCACGAAGTACGGCAGGTCCGGTGCCATGCTGCCGATGACCAGGGCGGACGGGACGAGCCCGGAGCGCATGAACGGCAGTACGGCGGCGGGGTGGCTACCGGTGAACGGCATGTCTGCTCCGATCCGCGTGAGCGTACGGGGCCGGTTCCCTCCAGCTAACCGCTCCTACCGCCGGGGCGGGAGTCATGGAGGGGGCGATCAGCCATTCGTGAAACGGATGAACAGCGCAAAATATCCAGATCGGGGACCGTGGCGGGTTGAGTGATCGCCCACGTTGTCGGCCGAGCCTGGGCGATCGGACCCGGAGTGCGGCAGCATGGACCGGTGCATGAGGGTACGGCCGAGAGTTGCGCCGAGCTGGCCGGGTTGCTGGCCGGCGGTGACGTGGTGGTGCTGAGCGGCGCCGGCCTCTCCACCGAGTCGGGGATTCCCGACTACCGGGGACCGAGCGGGGCGCTGGTGCGGACCAGCCCGATGACGTACCAGACCTTCACCGGTGATCCGTTGGCCCGCCGACGTTACTGGGCGCGCAGTTTCCTCGGCTGGCGGCGGATGGCGCAGACCCGCCCGAACGCCGGGCACCGCGCGGTCGCCCAGTTGCAGCGCCAGGGACTCGTCACCGGCGTGGTCACCCAGAACGTCGATGGTCTGCACCAGGCCGGGGGCGCGGACCGGGTGGTCGAGCTGCACGGCAGCCTGGCCAAGGTGATCTGTCTCGGCTGCGGCGACGTGACCTCCCGTACGGAACTCGACCGCCGCATGGCGTGGGCGAACCCGAGGTTCGACGCGCGGGTCACCGCGCTCAACCCGGATGGCGACGTCGACCTGTCGGACGAGGAGATCGACCGGTTCCGGATGGTCGAATGCTCCGCCTGCGCCGGTGACACGCTCAAGCCCGATGTTGTCTTCTTCGGCGAGACGGTGCCGGCGGACCGGGTCCAGCAGTGCTTCGCGATGGTGGAGAAGGCCCGGGTCCTGCTGGTGCTCGGCTCGTCCCTGACGGTGATGTCGGGGCGTCGGTTCGTCATCCGGGCGGCGAAGCTCGGCATCCCGGTGGTGATCGTCAACCAGGGCCCGACCCGGGGAGACGCATACTCGGCGCTGAGCGTCGACGCCCCGCTCGGTGTCGTACTGCCGGAACTCGTCCGGCTCACCGCCGTACGTTCCGCCGTGGCCGTGCCGCCGGTCGCGACCGGTCCGGTCGGTGCCGGGTCGCCGGTCACGGCGTAGGTCGGATCGCCCGCACACGCGGGTTCCCGCCTGGTCGGGTCGAGTTTTCTCGTCCCTCGGCGGCTTCCGGCCACGGCCGGGCATGCTGCACATGGGAACGGCCCCGAAGGAGGCGCAGCGTGCCGGACTACGACAGCGACTGGACCGATGATCAGCGCGGCCTGTACGACGAGTGCTACTCCATCGGGCACGCCTGGGCGACGGACCAGGACACCTCGGCGGACGACCTTCAGCAGGTGCTGGACCTGGCCGAGGCGGACGACGACGATCTCGGCGACGTCGAACTCGACTACCCGCCGCTGGTCGACGCGGTGGCCGAGGCCATCGGCGAGACCGTCACCAGCGTCACCGCCGACCGCGACGACCCCGCGTTCCGTGGTTTTGTCGACGGCGCCCGCGACGGCGCCGCCGAGGACGTCTTCGGTCTCTAGGCGGCCGGCCAGCCCGCACCCTTCCGCCGCCCGGCGGCGGACGGCTAGGCGGGCAGGAGGTCGGCGATGATCACCGTGACGTTGTCCGGAGCGCCGCCCTGGTGGGCCAGCTTGACCAGTTGCTCCGCGCACTGCTGTGGGTCCGCGTGTTGGGCCAGCGCCTCGCCGATCGCGTCGTCGTCGATCACGTCCGAGAGCCCGTCGCTGCAGAGCAGCAGCCGGTCGCCCGGCGCCGCCGTCACGAGCGCGGTGGTCGGAACAAGTTCACCGCCCTGTACGGCCCGGGTGATGATCGAGCGCTGCGGGTGACGGTGTGCCTCCTCCGGGGTCAGCGCGCCCCGGTCCACCAACTCCTGGACGAAGGTGTCGTCCCTGGTCAACTGGTAGAAGTTGGGGTCGCGGGCGAGGTAGCAGCGGGAGTCGCCGACGTGCAGCACCGAGAGCTGGTCGCCGGTGAGCAGCACAGCCGTCACCGTCGTGCCCAGACCGGCCTGGTCCGGATCGGACTGGGCGGCAGCCGCGATCTGGCGGTTGGCCGCCGCGAGTGCGCCGGTGAGTGCGGCGAGCGGATCGGGGCCGATCGGGGCCCGGTCCAGCGGCAGCAGGTTCTTGATCACGATTGCGCTGGCCACCTCGCCAGCCGGCTGTCCGCCGACCCCATCGGCGACCACGAGTAACCGCTCGCCAGCATGGGCCGCGTCCTCGTTGTTGGTGCGGACCAGGCCGGGGTCGCTGACAATCGCGGTACGCAGGCTCAGGTTCATGGAGTGCAGCATGCCAAGCGGAGCACCGAATCGTCTCTACGCACTGTTGCGTAGGGTTGGCCCATGATGCCGGTCGCCATGGTCGGGCGCGTCGCGGAGCTGACCGAGCTCGCCCGCGCCTGGTCCAGCCTGGCCGGCTCGGCCCGGCCGGCCCGCCGTACCGCGTTGATCACCGGGGCGGGTGGCGTGGGCAAGAGCATGTTGGTCGCCGCCGCGCTGGACGCGTTCAATCCCGCGCCGGGGACCGTGCTCTTCGGCACTGCCCGGGTGCACAGTCCGGCGCCGTACGACTGGTTGGCGGCGGTGCTGACCGGGCGGAACACCGGCGACCTGCCGTTGCCGGCCGACGCGCTGGCCTGGCTGGCCCAGCACCCGAACGCGCCCCGTGAGCGGTACGCCCCCGGCACCCTGCTCCGGCTCGCCGTACAGACCGTGCGGGCGCTGGTCGGGTCGGGGCCGGCGGTGCTCGTGGTGGAGGACCTGCACGCGCTCGACCCGGCGAGTCTCAACCTGATCGGCGAGCTGGCCGCCGCGCCCGAGTTGCCGGCCCTGCTGGTGGTCGCCAGCCGGCCCCCGGAAGCGGCGGTCGCACCCGAACTCGCCGCCCGTACGCTGGCCCGGCTCGCCGGTGCGCCGGGCTCGATCCGCCAGCACCTCGGCCCGCTGACCCGGGACCAGGTCGAGGCGGTGCTGGCGCAGGTCTACCCGGACCGCGTCGTGGAGCCGCGGTTGGTCGAGGCGGTGCGGGAACGGACCGGGGGGAACCCGTACCGGCTCACCGAGCTGCTCGCCACCCAGGGCGGGCACGGACCGGAGGGGCTGGTCCGGCAGCCGTCGCCGGGGCAGCCGTCGCCCGTGGTGGACTGGCCGGTCGAACCGCTCGGCGCGGAGTTGACCGCTCGTGAGGTCGAGGTGCTCGGCTGTCTGGCGGCCGGGATGTCGAACAAGCAGGTGGCCCGCTCACTGGGCATCTCGGTACGCACCGTGACGGTGCACGTCTCCAACCTGCTGCGCAAGACCGGCTCGGCGTCGCGTACGGAGGCCGCGCTCTGGGCGGTACGCCGGCAGCTCACCGGGCCGACACAGCCGGTCTGAGCGCGGTGGCGGAACCGCTCCGGTCGGCCGCCGTCCCGTTCTTATTGATCAATTGTCTCAGCGGCTGGTCCCGATTTCTCCACCCTTGACGCGTACGCCATCATTGGCAGATAGGACTGGCCCGCGAGAGGGGGTGGTCGCCATGATTCGTGGCACCACTGTAGAAAGATCATATATTCCGCGGGCTGACCAGCGTCTTTGCTTGACCAGCTGAGCTGGTTCCGGTCGCATTCGCACCGAGCCATGATCCATAAGCACCCGTTCTCCGGGGCCCCTTGGTGTACCCGGTTGCATGACAATTGGCGGATGGTGGTGCACGACAGATGAGGATTCAACCTCGTCAGGAGCTTCTCGAGATCTGGGCTGCCGTTGTCAGGTCGTCCTGGCGGGACGGCCGTTGGGTGTGGGGCGGTGCGGACGGCTCCAATTCGATCAGTGACGCGGAACAGCTGCTCTGCCTGCTCCTGCCGTCGACGCAGGTGACCGCGTTCAACATCGACCGTCCGGACGAGACGGCCGATGAAATGATCAAGGTATTGCGTCCGCTCGGCACGGCGACCCAGATACCGCTGGTACTCGTACAGATCTTGACCGAGTACTTCGCCCGCTACACCGACCCGTCCGGTACGCCCATTTTCTCGGGTGACAGCTATTTTGGCATCGACGACCCGACCCAGCCCGCGACCGAGGAGCAGCGGCACCTCGACATCGTGGACTCCTTCGCGATGTCGGTCACCCTCTCGCTGGCGACCATCGGTTTCCTCCGGGTGTTCCGCAACGCGGTCCGGCGCGAGGAGACCCTCCAGGAGATCACCTCCCTGGAAACGATGGCGAGCACCCGGCTCAGCGCCGCCATGATCGGCCTACTGCGCAGCTTCTCCGTCAACGTCTTCGACGTCGACTCCACCGAGGGCCGGGCCCTGATCCGTACGGTCAACCAGGCCGAACTGCCGCAACGGCAGATCGTCTCCCAGCTCCGCCGGGCACTGCGCCAGACGATGGCGACGTTCCGTGAGGTCCTGATCGGATCCGGCCAGGTTGCCGACCTGGAAAGCCCGAACCGACTGTTCGAGTGCGGCTGGTCCTGGGGGATCGTCAACGACGCCCCGCTGATCGAGACCAACGAACCGGTCGGCGACCAACCCAAGGGCGTGGCGCAGGACGCCCCGTACCTCTACTTCACGGTCATCGCGGTCGACGCGATCGAGGACCTCTTCTCCGAACGGACCCGCATCCTCGGCCTGCTCAACGACGAGCAGCAGCGGCTCTCCCGGGCGCTGCAACTGCGGTGGGAGCTGACCAGGACCTACTGGGCCACGGTCGCGACCTTCGGCGACAGTCACCGCTGGCCGCTGGAGGACATCCCGTGGCGGACCACCGACGAGGACGCCTCCGACTACTACACCCTGCTGGTCACCTCGCTCGCGGTGAAGGGGCTGGTGCAGGAGCGGGGTACGGATGCCGAGCTGAGCCGGGTCGGCCTGGCCCTGGTCGAGCTGGCCAACCGGGCCCGGATCACCCGCCGGCCGTTCGACGCCGACCCGGCGCTGACCCTGCACTCACCCGGCGTACGGCTGACCCTCAACGGCAGCGAACAACTCGGTGGCCCACGACTGCGCTGGATGGTGAGCGAGTTCTCGGCGCTGCTGCTGCAACGTACGGCCTTCATCGCCGGCCTGCTCAGCGACGCCGAGCAGCGGGGAACCCTGCTCGACCTCGCCGACCGGGTCTGGGAGCACCTCTCCGCCCGGCGGCTCGACGGCGGTGTCGGACGGAGCCTCTGGGACCAGCCGGCAAAGGTCTTCCGACAGCTCAAGCACACCCAGGAGGGGACCTCCTGGTACTACACCGAACGGGTGGTGCAGGGGCTGGTCACCACCGCCAACATGCTCAACCGACCGCCGCTACGCAGCGATAAGCTGGCCGATTACGCGTTGGACCTGCTCAGCGAGGCCGAGCACCTGTACGACATGGAGCTGCTCAGCGGTGCCGCCGAGGGCGGTCCGAAGATGCAGCAGACCCTGCACCTGATCCGGGTGAACCTACGCCGGTCCCGGGAGATCGTGCAGGACCGGCCCGGCACCGCCGCCGCGCTGGCCACCGAGGTGTTGCGCGCGCTCGACGAACTCGCCGCCGCCCGCCGCGACGTCTCCGAGGCGGGCTGACCATGCTGATCTTCGCGACTTCCGACAAGGGTGGCACCGGCCGCTCCGTGACCAGCAGCAACGTGCTCTATCGCAGCGCGTTGCAGGGCACCGACGTCTGCTACCTCGACTTCGACTTCGGCTCGCCCACGGCCGGTGCCATTTTCAACATCGACCGGGCGGTGCACGGCACCACCACCCAGACCGGGCTGCACAACTACCTCAACTCCGAGTGCGCGGAACCACACCGCCTCGATGTCTGGGCCGACTCCGACCGGCCCAGCCTCCGGAACCGACCACCGGGAGCGGGCCGACTGATGTTGCTTCCCGGCGACGTCGGCGGCGGAGAGTTCCCGAGCAGTGAGGAACGGGTGCGCCAGTGCATCCGCCTCTTCCTCCGGCTGGAGGAGGAGTTCGAACTCAGCCTGGTCGACCTGAGCGCCGGTCGGTCGTACGCCACCGACATCGTTCTCGCCGCCACCGCCGCACCCGAACTGCGTTCGGTCAAGGCGCGCTGGTTGGTGTTCCACCGCTGGACCCGGCAACACGTGCTGGCCGCCTCCAGTCTGGTCTACGGGGACAAGGGCATCCTCGAAACCGGGGTACGGCGCGGCCACACGTACGACAGCCTGCTCAACGGGCTGCGGTTCGTGCGTACCGCCGTGGTCGACCCCGACTCGCCCGAGCTGGAAGGGCTGCAACCACCCCAGGTGGCCTGGCTGCGCGAGTGCAACCAGGACCTGCTGGAGATGGCGAGCACCAACCGGGTGGGCCGGACGATGATGATCGGCTCGGTGCCGTTGGACCCGGTGCTGCAATGGCGCGAGCAGCTCATCTCCGACAACGACGTGTACGCCCGGCGGATCGCCAACCTGGAGACGGTCGAAGCCTTCTCCTCCCTGGCCAAACGCATAGTCGACGACGCGGCCTGGGAGACGCTGTGACAAAACCGGAAGTGAGCTTCGAAGAGACGGCGGCCCGACGAAGCGTCGAATCGGTCCCGCTCTCCCATCTCTCGATCGAACTCGGCCACCTCTACATCGAGGAGTTCGCCGGCGGCGTCGAACAACTGCGCCGACATTTCTCCCGGGTGGCGCCCTGGGTGGCCGCGGCCCGCCAGGCCGCCGTCGGCCGGGTCCCCAAGGGACGGGCCAGGATCAGCACCTGTTTCCTGATCGACGACTACTTCACCCGGTTCAGCACCCCCGGCGAGGTGGTCCGGCAACTCCAGGAGGCGGCCGAGGGCACCGGGCTGGTGATCGACTACTTCGCTCGCGAGTCCGGTTGCGCGGAGGCCGACGGCATCCCGCTGGCCCAGCTGGTGGTGGACCAGTTGGTCTCCGACCCGGTGCCGGAGACCAACGGGGAGCGGCCACCGGTCACCGAGACCGGTTGGCTCTGCAACGGCAAGCGTTCCCCGGCCAGCGGGCCGGCCCAGGCGATGAGCGACTACGTCTGGCAGCCGCCGGTGCAGAACGCGGCCAACCGACACTCGATCTTCATGGACGTCGAGCTCTGGGACTTCGACGAGAACGGGCAACTGGTCTGGTCCTGCCCCTTCCTCGCCGGGGTATGGCAGCTCATGCGCCTCGGCCTGCTGCGGCACGAGGGCGAAGGCGTGACCAACCCGTACCAGCTGGAGGAATGGCCGGACGACTGGGACGAACTGCCGGCCGTGGTCAAACTGAACCCGCGCGCGGCGCCGTTCAGCGCGTACCGCACCTTCTCCGTGCTCGGGTCGCGTTTCCTTCCGATCGAACACGCCGTACGGACGATCCTCAGCCAGGTGTCGATCGGCCCGGCGGTGCTCGACCAGATCCACACCCGGAGCCGGAACGAGCACGTCGACCTCCCCAAGGACCTGGTCGAACGGATCGAGTACGTGTTCATCTCCGACTGACCGCGCTGGCACCCGCTGCCGCCCACTGCCTCGACCGGTGGTCATCGCGGGATGTCCGGCAGATGGTCCGGATCCGCTCCCGGTAGCCAGGTCAGCGCCTGGCCGGCGAACCGACGGAAGCCGGGATCGTCGTCGTGCCGGGCCAGCCCGGTCAGCAGCGTACGGGTCTCCGGGTCGTCGCCGAACCGGGTGCCGAGCAGCCGCACGGCGGTCACCCGTACCGACCAGTCGTGGTCGTAGAGCCGTTCGACGAAGAGCGCCCGCACCTGGGGGTGCTCGGCGAGCCGCTCACCCAACACCCCCAGCACCTCCCGGCGTACCTGCACGTCGGTGTCGTGCCGGGCCTTGTCGAGCAGCAGTTCACGGACCCCGGGCTCGGCGCCGAAATGGTCGCCGAGGATGCGTACCGCCACGCAACGGACCAGGCCCTCCTCGCTCTCGACCCGCTGCGTCAACACCGCACCGAGCTCGGTCGTGGCGGAGTGGGTGGCCAACGCGGTCGCCGCCGCCCGGAGCAGTTCGGCGTCCGGGTCCAGACGAACCCGGTCCAGCAGGATCGTGGCGAGCTCCGGGGCGCCCCGGAACCGCTCCACCAGCATCCGCACCGCGGCGAGCCGTAGCCGGGGACTGGTGTCGACGGCCCGGCCGGCGAGCAGCTCCCACACCACCGACGTGTCGGTCCCGGGCAGCCCGGCGATCACCGACGCGGCATGGGCGAAGACCTCCCCGGCCTGGTCGTGGCGCGCCCGGTCGACGAGTACGGCGTGCACCTGCGCGTCCGACCCGGCCCGAGCCGCGAGGGCGCGCGACGCCGCGAGGCGTACCTCCGCCCCGCTGTCGTCGACAGCCCGTTCGATGATCAGTTGTCGTACGTCGTCCTCGGCCGCCCACTCGGCCAGCGCCCGTACCGCCGCCAGGCGTACCGCCGCGCTGGCGTCGTCGCGGGCCAACCCGGCCAACGTCTCCCGGGCGCCCGGGTCGATGCCGATCCGGTGCACCAGTGCACGCGCGGCAGCCAGCCGGATCCGGGGGTCGAAGTCGACCCGGGCCAGCCGGACCAGGCTCTCCACCAGTTCCGGTGCGCCGCGCAGCCGATCGACCAGCGCCTCGACGGCGATCAGCCGTACGTCCGCGTCCCGGTCGTGCCCCGCCACCACGGTCAGCAGCTCGACCAGCGAATCCTCGTCCGCGAAGCACTCGACCAGCATCCGCAGCGCGGTCCGACGGACCACCTCGTCGTCGTCCTGCCGGATCCGGAGCTCCAACAGTTCGCGCAGTTCCCGATCCGGTCCGAACCGCTCGACCAGGGACTGGGCGGCGGCCCGGAGCACCAGGGCGTCGCTGTCCGAGCGGATCCGGTCGACCAGGAGCGTCTGGACCACCGGGTCGACGCCGAGTCGCTCGCCGAGGGCCCGTACGGTGGCCCGACGCAGCACCGGGTCGACGTCGTCACGGGCCCGCTCGATCAGGCGGTCACGGACCTCTCCGCTCGCGTTGAAGCGTTCGATCAGGACCTGGGCGGCCATCCGCACCACGTCCGCGTCGCAGTCGCTGTCGAGGCGGTCGAGCAACATCGCCCGCAGTTCGTCCTCGCCGCCGCAGCGTTCACCGAGCAACCGCAGCGCCGCCTGTCGGACACCGGCGTTCTCGTCGGTGGAGGCCCGTTCCAACAGCAGCTCGCGTACGGGTGGTTCGCCCCGGAAGCGTTCGCCCAGCGCCTGCACCGCGGCGAGCCGTACCCCGGAGTACCCGTCCTTGCAGGCCCGCTCGGTGAGCAGTTCGCGGGCCCGGTGGTCGGCGCCGAAACGCTCTCCGAGGGCCTGCACCGCGGCGAGCCGTACTCCGGTGTAGCCGTCGTCGCGGGCACGTCTGATCAGTCGGGCGCGGACCAGCTCCGCCGCCGTCCGATGCGCGGTGCTCTCCGCCGCGGCGGTGGCGAGCTGCGCCACCTCGGTCAGCCCGGCTACCCAGGCGTACGCGGCCGAGCTGCCGTCCTGTTCGCCGAGTTCCTGGTCGAAGAGTTCGTCGATCCGCTCGTTCGGCGTGGAGAGCATCGCGGCGAGCCGGGCTGCGTACGCCGACACCGGACTCCAGGCCACCCGGACCCCTCGTCGGCGGTACCAGCGCAGGTACGCCTCCCGGTCCGGCCAGTCGGTGCCGATCGCCTGCGCCGCCGGCAGGATCTCCGCCTCGATCAGCTCCGCCGTCTTGCGGTCGTGCATCGACACACCGTGTTCCAACAGCAGGATGAGCTTGCGCAGCAGTGCGGCGGCGGGCTTCGCCACCACCGGCGAGATGGTGCGGACCTCGGCGAGGCACTGCACCGCCAGCGCCAGGTTCCAGGGCGGCCGGCTGAACGGGGTTGGCGGCCAGGACCGGTTCACCTCGTTCGTCAGCAGGTCGATGATCTCCGCCGTACGCTCCTCGGGCAGCGCGCCGGCGAGCAGCCGGAGCACCTCCCGCCAGGACTGCCGGGGCCAGTGCTGGCGGAACAGGTCCTTCACCTCGCCGATGGTGAGCACCCGGTCGTGCTGGAACTTGGTCAGCACCGCGTCGGCGCAGAAGAACTCCAGGAACGTGCGGTGGACGAAGCCGTACAGGTGGGAGCCGTACCGGCTGAGGATGAAGTTTCGTTCCCGGAACTGATTGATCATCGACAGGGCGATGGCGCGGGCCGCGGCCGGGTCCCGGTGGTAGCGCTCGACCAGGTAGTCCTCGAAGACCTGGCTCAGCTCCTCGGCCTCGATGTAGTTGGCGCTGAGGCCACCTTCGGCGGACTGCATCCGGTACGCGAGCCGCCGCAGCAGTTCCTTCTTGTCCTCGGTGCCGATGAAGTCCGGGTCCTGGTGCTGGTCGCGGAGGTGCCGGTTGACGTCCCAGTGTTCGACCAGCACGGTCGCCGCGTGGTCGTAGAGCCGCCACCGTTCGCGGGGTAGCGCCTGGTGCTTCCCGATGATCGCGAGGATGGTCAGCAGCAGTGGATTTCCGGCCAACTCCCGGATCGCGTGCGAGTGGCGCATGGCGTCGAGCAGGCGCGCCTGGCGGATCAGCGCGTCCTGCGGCCGGTCGTGGATCGCGAGCCTGTACCAGTGTCCGAGGAACTCCGCGGTCTGGTCGGAGTCGAGATCCTGGAGGGTGAAGTGGGTGAACCCGACGTCGGTCAGGATCCGTCGGGCGTAGTCGACCACCCGCGACGTGACGATGACGCGTACCTGTGGGAAGTCGGCGGCGAAGCCGGCGATCTGGCTGACCACCTCCTGCCGGCGGCGGCGGTCGAAGACCTCGTCCAGGCCGTCGAAGACGGCGACCGTCCGGCCGAGGGTGAGGTGGCGCAGCAGCGCCGTCCGGTCGATGCCCAGGCCGTCGGTGTGCGCCCGGTGGTCCAGGTAGTCGACGAAGCTCTGGCAGCGTCCCTCGGCGGCGAGGGTGACGTACGAGCGGAGTTCGACAAGCAGCGGCAGGTGGTCGGTCAGGGCTGCCAGCCGGTCGTCGGGGTGCCCGCCGGCCAGGGCGAGGACCAGGTAACGGGCGGCGGTGGACTTGCCCGAGCCGGGGTCGCCGAGGAGCACCACGGTCCGCTGCTCGGGTGAGCCGAGCACGTCGAAGAGTCGCTGCAACGGTTTGGCCCGGTAGGACTCCTGCAGATGTGCCAGCTCGCTCGGGCTCACCTCGGCCGGCACGTTCTCCAGGGGCAGGCTGCCGTCGACCGGCACCCGCTGCCGCCATTCCCGGGGCACCTCGGCCGGCGGCGGGTCCGCCCGTACGGTCTGTTCCACGAAGACCGACGCGAGACCGATCTGCAGGTAGTCCTCACTCTGCGCCGGGGTGAGCGCGTCCAGGTCCAGTACGCCGTAGTGCTGCCGTAGCCGGGCGAAGTAGCGCTTGACCGTGTCCTGGCCGAGGGCGTTCAGCCCGTGCCCGGGCCACCCGGTCTCCGCCAGCCGTACGGCCACCGCGGCGGTGACCCGGGCGGCCAGGTCGGCCGGGTCGGTGAACATGCTGCACATGTGTCGATCGGCCAGCTCGGCGCGGAGCGCCTCGATCTGCTCGGCGTCCGCGCCCCGGTCGACGAAGGTCCGTGGCCACGGCGCTTCCTCGTCGAGTAGGAAGATCAGGCAGGGCTTTCCGCTGTTCAGCGCCTCACGGTATTCCAATTCTGTGATCGAGCGACCATAGCCGGGCGGCACGAAACCGTAGCGCCAGGCGAAAATGCCCACGTAGACATCACATTCCCGGACATCTTCGAGGCATCTTTCCAGCGGGCGCCGATCTTCCGCGACATAGGATTCCATCGCCATGTCCTCGACCCGGAGCCGGCGCAGCGCGAGCTGCACCGCGGCGCGACATTCCTGTAGATCCCGGAAAGTGGCTGACACGTAGACCTTGGTCACGGCGGCTCCTATGCGGCGTGAGCGGCACGTGACGTAACCGTATCAATAGGGCGCAAGAATAATTTGCCCGTCGTCCGGCCCCCGACAGCAGTATCGGCGGCCGAACAAGGCATCGGCGCTAATGATTTTCAAGACAAGGTTGCGGTGCGTGATTCGATCATGTCCAGCACGTCGAGGGCGCAGCCCCAGGAAAGGCTGATCCCACTTCCACCGTGACCGTAATTGTGGATCACCTGGCTACCATCCACATTGATCACATCCAGCCTGACCTGTGGGCGGACCGGGCGGAAACCTACCCGGTGACTCAGGACCCGGGCCCGTGCCAGAGCGGGCTCGACGGCGGCACAGCGGCGTACGATCGCCGCCGCGGTCTCTTCCCGGGGTGTCGCGTCGCAGTGTTCGGGCTCCATGGTGCCGCCGAGCACGACGTGGTCCCCGTGCGGGAGGAAGTAGGTCAACTCGGCGAGTTCGTTGCTGCTCTCCGCGAAGAACCAGTCCACGCCGGGGTTGTCGACCACCACCAGTTGCCCCCGGGTCGGTCGCACCTCGCTGTCCGGCACGAGTTCCCGGGCGCTGGACCCGGTGCAGTTCACCACCACCGGCGCCTCGGCGGCGACCTCGGTGAGCGAGTCGACCGTGGCCCGCTCGATCCGGCCGCCGGCCCGGCTCAGTCGGTGCACCAGGTAGTCGAGGTAACGCGGCATGTCGATGACCGGCGCGGTGTACCGCCATCCGGAGACAAAACCGCTGGGCAGCTCGGCCGGTCGGCAGAGCTCGAAGTCGTCGACCTCGGTCAGCCACGGGTGCGGTGGCGACCAGGTGCGGGTGGCCTCCAGGCCGGTGACCAGACGCACCCCGGTCCCGGTCGCCCTGGCAAGCGGCTTGAGCAGAGCGAGCGTCTGCTGGCCCCAGTGGGCCGCCCGCTCGTGCGCGGCGATCACCCGCCCCCAGATCGCGCCGGCCGCGTACGAGGTCGTCTCCGCCGGTCGCTCCCGGGTCCGGACCAGAACCGACCGTCCGCTCTCGGCAAGACATACCGCCGTGGTCAGGCCGGTCACCCCGGCGCCGACAACAAGTACGTCCATGTTGGCAGCCGTCACCACTTGAGCCTATGGCGCGGATTGCGTTGCCGCCCGACCCCTGGAAGTTCAGTGAAAAGGTGTATCCGGGACTTCCGTCGTAAAAACCCGCGCGGAATCAGACGCCGCTCGGCGCGGACCACCCCGCCCGGGTACGCCACCCGCTCCCCGACGCGCCGCAGGGCCGGGCGGACCAGCCGGGCCCCAGCCGTACGCAACCGCGACGATAGTTACGCGTGCGTTCGCGTGTCCCTTACGTTGCACGGCGGTCCGATGATGGGATGAAACCGGTCGATCGATGAGACGTCCTGGTCGCAAGCCGCGGCAGGGGCGGCGCGTGACGTTGCGGAGGTGCCATGCTGACCGTGGGCGAGGTCCACACCGGGCTGCTCCAGAACTCGACCGCGCTGTCGCTGGATCGGACCGCCCAACTGCTGGACCTCCTGACCGGTGAACGGGTCCGTCGCTCGGAACGGCCGATCGCCTACGCCGTCTCGCCGGACCAGCTCACCGGAGTCGACTGTCGACTTCCGACCAGCACCGGCAGTCGGAGCCGGGGTGTCGGCACGGTGGTCTCGCACGCTGCCGTCACCGGGGGGCACGTGTTGCAGGGTTCCACCCACACCCGGATCGCCCGAGCCGCCGCCAACCGTCGGCTGGTCTGGTCGCACTACCTCTCCCGGCCGGGGCAGGTGGAGACGATCGGCAAAGTTGACGTACGGGACATGACCCGGGGGTTCCTCGGCGCGGCGTACCAGTCGCCGGCACTCAACCTCGGTGCGATCAGTGCCCGGAGCATGGACACCGTGCAGGCGTCCGCGACGCTCGACCACCGCCCGCCGTTCCGGGCCCAACGGACCTGCCTACGCTGGGTCCTGCTGCCAGCCGAAGACCCCGAGACCGAACTGAGCGGCACCTTCCGGGTCGAGTCGGACACCCTCCGTACGCTCGAACTGACCGTGGCGGACCGGGACGTGCAGACGATCGTGGAGCTCTGCGAGGACCTCGCCCTGCACGACTGGTTGCTGACCACGCTGCTCGCCCTGATGGAGGCCAGCCTCACCGGGCCGGGCAGCCGGTCGCAGAAGCTGGATCGGCTCCGGCCGGCGATCGACTGCCTGTTGCACCTCTGGATGCCCGCCGCCCGGCTCGACGAGTCCGTGCTCCCGGTCTGGCAGGCGCTCGAACGGCGCCCCGGCTTCACCCGGCAGTGGGAGTCGTCGGTGAACCGGATTCGCGACCAGGTCAGCCTCAGCGCCATCGCCCTGCTCGAAACCCCGACCCGCTGATCGTCGGCGCCACCTCGCGACCGGCCGGCGGGCCGGCGCCGCGCGCACCGGTCGGCGCTGCGGTGACGGGTCAGTGGGCCTCGGGGACCAGTTCGGCCCGGCCCACGGTCAACTCCACCACATCCTGGTTGACGTCGGCGATCTGGTCGGCCTCGATGTAGAGGTCACGGGCGAGCAGGCCGGGGCTGTCCACCTTCAGGTAGCCGCTGCGCAGCAGCCGGGCGGCGAGATCTGGCGGTACGTCCGGCTCGTCACCGCTCTCGGTGTGCGGCACCCGGTCACCGAGCACGCCGTCACCGTTCGGGGGGTCCTGCGCGGTCACCGCGTTCGGGTCGCCGACGCGGACCGCGACGACCGTACCGACCTCTTCACCGACCGGGTCGACGACCCGCATGCCGGTGGTCACCTGGGCGATGGGCTCGGGGCTGGTTGGGACGTCGCTGTGCATGTCTGGGCGATTCCCTGCTGGTCGCCGCGCTAAACCCGACCCCGGGTCCGGGCGGGACGAAGGGCGCTGCGACCGGCTGCCTCAGCCGAGTCCGGGTGGCCGGGCCGAGAGCTCCCGCCAGTTGTCCGGTCCGACCAGCAGGCCGCGTACCGCCTCGTACGCCTCGTCCTCGCTGTCGTACTCGAAGAACCGGGAGATCCCCTCGGCGCCGCCGGCCCGCTGTTCCAGGTGCCACTGGTCGGCATCCGTACGGAGGTAGACGTCCCGCCGGGCGAGGTGCCCCCATTTGCCGTTCCACCAGTGTTTCCGCTGTTCCATGATCGCACCCTATCGAACGTGTGTTCGATAGGGTGCGGGGAGGGGGAAATTCGAGATGTGGCCGGTCAGCGGCCCGACGCCGGGTGGTCCCGTCCGGCCGGCGGGTAGTCCCGACCGGTCAGGTTGTCGAACGCCTCCCGGTGCTGTGACGGCACCCGACCCCCGGCGACCAGCGCGTCCCGGATCTCGGTGAGCAGCTTGACCTCTTCACTCGGTGCGGCCGGCGGCGGCTCCTCGCCGCGGCGGCGGCGCTCGGCCAGCTTGTTCAGCGGGAGCACCACCAGGAAGTAGAGCACCGCCGCGGTGATGAAGAAGGTGATCACCGCGTTCACGAAGGCGGCCCAGTCGAACACGACCCCGTTGAGGTGCCAGGCGCCGGGCGTGGGAGGCGCCTCCGCGCCCGGCGTACCGGGTGTACCGGGGGTGCCGGTCGGTGCCGGGGTGGCAACGGAACCGCCCAGCAGTTGGATCAACGGCTTGAGGAACGAGAGCGTGAGCTGGGTGACCACGGTGGTGAAGGCGGCGCCGATGACGACGCCGACCGCGAGGTCGACGACGTTGCCACGCATGATGAAGTCTTTGAAACCCTTGAGCATTCGCGTCTCCGGAAGGTTGGCGGTGTCGACCGACAACCTATGCCCCGGGAAAGGCGCGAAGAAAAGTGCCGCCTGGTCGGCCTTGTGGGGCGTACCAGGCGGCGACAGTTCCACCACCGAGCGGCACCGCCGCGAGGGGCGGCGATGGGCGTACTAGGACGAGGCGGGAGTCTGGTCCGCGGCGATGGCCTGCTCCACCGACGGGTGGGTCTGCAGCACCTCCACCAGTCCGCTGACCTCCAGGATGCGCAACACACCGCGCTGCGGAGCGGCGAGTCGTACCACCCCACCGGCCTCGTCGGAGCTGTTCTTCGCGCGTACGAACACGGAAAGGCCGGTCGAGTCGCAGAACGTGAGCTCGGCCAGGTTGAAGACCAGCCGAGGCTTGCCCCGATCGAGCAGATCAGTGATCTCGTCCTGCAACTGCGGGGCCGTGGCCATGTCCAGCTCGCCCGCGACCGCTACGACGACCACGTCGCCGCGCTGCTCCGTGTGCACCGTCAAGGACATTCGCGACCTCCTGTTATCGACAGAAACGGTACTCCACCGAGGGGTGCGGTGGCAGGACCGGAACGCCCGGTTGGCGAACACCATTTTCCTTACCGGGTGGTGGCGACCGGGAGCCGCCCCTGCCGACACCGCTCCGGCCGCGCCGGGGACGGGTGGAGCGGTTGGAGCAGCTATTCGACGCGGACCACGAGACCGGGCGAGGAGGGTACGTGGTACAGCCGTAGCCGGACGATCCGGGCGCGGACCGGGATGTCGTAGACCAGTGCGCCGGTCACCAGGATGCCCGGGTTGATCTCGTTGAGGAAGGCCTGCTGGTCGGCGTTGGCCAGCAGGCTCGCCTCGCTGTCGGCGTTGAACAGCGCCCCGTCCGGCCCGTACGCCCGCTGGAGCGCGTCGGTGAAGAACGCCGGATTCTTCCCGATGTTGCGTACGGCGAGTTCCACCAGGCAGAACTGACCGACGGCGGCCTGGTTGACCAGGCGATCACCGACCTGGTCGACGCCGCACCGGACTCCGCTCACCAGAAACTCGAGATCCCCGTCCCGGCCGGCCTGGTTGAGGCCGACAACCCGCTGCCCCCGACTCTCCACCCGGGTGTAGATGTCACCGCCCCAGGTCAGCGCCGTGCCGACAACGCCGGCGCAGCAGCAGATCACCAGCGCCACGCTGACCCCGAGTAGCAGCCAGAGTCGTCGGCGGCGTTCCGGACGCACCGGGTGCGGCTCCGCGTCGGGGTCGTCGAGCCAGGAGACCGACTGGCCCGGTGACCAATCGTCCGGGGGTGGCTGCTCGGATCGCGGCTGCTCCGGGGGCCACTGCCCGGTCTGCCGCTGCTCGGTCTGCCACTGCTCGTCGGGCGGCCGGTCGGGCTGCGACTGGTCGGCGTACGGCGGTGGTTGGTCGGGATAGGGAAGCGTGGAGTCGCCGCCGATCGGCGGGGCCACCACGGGGGTGTCCGGGGTGGACCAGTCCGGCGGCCGGACCGGCGCCTGCGGGTCGGGTGGACCGGTGCCGGCTGCCGGTCCGTCGACCGGCGGCGGCACTGGCTTGTCGACCGGGGGTGGCGGAAGTGGCTCGTCGACCGTGGAGCCGCCCTCCGGGTCCGGGGTCGGTTCGCTGGTGGGCGGGTCCGGGTCGACCGACCAGCTCCACGGTTGTGCGTGGGGGCCAGGGGGGTCGCTTCCGGATCCGGGCCCCGGATCCGGGCGCGGGGTGGGCTCGGGACGGGGTTCGGGCGGGCCGTTCTCCGGTCGGTCGGGCGTGGGCATCGCGGTCCCCCGATCACGCGAACACTTTGCCTGATTCTAGGGTTGATAACCCCTTTGTCCGTTCAAGATCCCGGTTTCTGACCCCGCCACACCGGCCCACACTGCGGTTGAATGATCGGATGGACCTGGTGACCTTGGACGATGTCCGGGACGCGGCCACGCGGATCGCCGGCCGGGTCGTCCGCACCCCGCTGCTCCCCGCCGGCTGGGATCCGGAGTTCTGGCTCAAGCCGGAAAGCCTCCAGCCGGTCGGCTCGTTCAAACTGCGTGGTGCCACCAACGCGGTGGCCCGACTCACCGAAACCGAGCGGGCCCGGGGCGTGGTCACCCACTCCTCCGGAAACCACGGCCAGGCGCTGGCGTACGCGGCCCGGGCGGCCGGGGCGCCCTGCACGGTGGTGATTCCGGAGGGGGCGCCGACGATCAAGATCGAACAGGTACGGGCACTCGGTGCCGAGGTGGTGCTCGTACCCGCGGCCGAACGCCTCGCCACCGCCGAGTGGATCGTCGCCGAGCGGGGCCGCACCCTGATCCCGCCGTACGACGACCGGAACGTGATCGCCGGGCAGGGCACGATCGGGCTGGAGATCGTCGAGGACCTGTCCGAGGTCGAGGTGGTGCTGGTGCCGGTGGGCGGCGGTGGTCTCGCCTCCGGAGTCGCCACCGCGATCAAGGCGCTCCAGCCGCTGACCAGGGTCTACGGGGTGGAACCGGCGTACGCGGCCGACGCGCAGGAGTCGCTGACCAGCGGGAAACTTGTGGTCTGGGACCTGGCACGGACCCACCGCACCAGCGCCGACGGGCTGCGTACCAGCCTCGCCGAACTCACCCTGGCGCATCTTCGGGAGCGGCTCGACGGCATCCTCACGGTCACCGAGTCCGAGATCGCCGCCGCCACCGCCCGGCTGGTCCGGGGCGCCCGGCTGGTGGTCGAGCCGAGTGGCGCGGTGGCCGCAGCCGCCCGGCTGTTCCACCGGGACGAACTGCCGTCCGGCCGTACCGTGGCGGTGGTGAGCGGCGGCAACGTCGACCCGGCCGTGCTCGCCGCCGCGGTGGCCGCCTGAGTGCTCTTCCACCCGGGCGACCACCACCGGTCAGCCGTTGTCGATGCGGGCTGGCGCCGCCTCCGCTGAACGTGCTGTCAGCCTCGGCGCCACTTCTGGTTCGCGCCCCCGCCGCAGGTCCAGGTCTGGAGCTTGGCGCCGTTCGCGGTGCTCCAGTCCCGTACGTCCACGCACTTGTTGGCCTGCGGGTTGACCAGGTCGCCGGCGCCGGTGAGGACGAACTGCTGGGCCGCGTTGCCGCTACAGGTGGCGAGTTGGATGTTCGCACCGTTGGCGGTCGAGCCCCAGGCGACGTCCATGCACTTGCCCATCGCCCGGACCGTGCCGTCGCCCGGGAAACTCCACCGCTGGGCATCCGTGCCGTTGCAGTCCCAGAGCTGGAGCGCAATGCCCTCGGTCGGGGTCGCGCCGGGGATGTCGACGCACTTGTTGCCGTACCCGATCAGTGGCCCGCCGGTGCCGGGGTTGCCGCCGCCGGTGTTCCAGGCCCAGACCCGGACGTAGTCGATCAGCATCTGCTGGGGGAACTGGGTGCTGCCGTCCGGGTAGCCGGGCCAGTAGCCGCCGACCGCCACGTTCATGATCATGAAGAACGGGTGGTCGTAGACCCAACGATTGCCGCGCAGGTCGGCCGGGGTCTTACGGGCGTACTGGTTGCCGTCGACGTACCAGGTCACCGAGTCCGGCGCCCAGTCCACGGTGAAGGTGTGGAAGGCGTCCGCGAACGCCTGCCCGTTCGGCAGGGTGTAGCTGCTGCTGATCGCGTTCCCGCCGGAGTAACCGGGACCGTGCAGGGTGCCCCAGACGGTGCTCGGCTCCCGGCCGATGTTCTCCAGGATGTCGATCTCACCGTTGTCCGGCCACTGTGAACCGCCGAGCATCCAGAACGCGGGCCAGATGCCCTGCGTACGCGGAATCTTGATGCGGGCCTCGTAGCGGCCGTACGTCTGGCTGAACCGGTCCGCGGTGAGCAACCGGGCCGAGGTGTACTGGCAGGTGCCGTAGTGGCACTGGTAGTTCGCCGGATTCTCCCGGCGAGCGGTGATCACCATATTGCCGTTGCCGTCGTGCGCGGCGTTGCGCGTGGAGCTGGTGTAGTACTGCTGCTCGTTGTTGCCCCAACCGCCGCCGCCGATGTCGAACTTCCACTTGTTGCCGTCCGGGCCGGTGCCCGCGGCTCCGTTGAACTCGTCGCTCCAGGTGAGTGCGCCCGGCGCCGCCTGGGCGACGTCGGGCGTGGGAGCCGTCAGCAGGGTGGCCAGGCTCGCCCCGAGCAGGGCGAGGGCCAGGGCGATCCGTCGTGTACGCATGGAAATACTTCTATAACAACTGACGGCTTTTTGACAAGGTTGTTAACTAATAACTGCGTCAATTCCGGCAAGAGTGGCAAGTCGCCGGGGTCCAGCGGTAGTTGCCGGGCCCCGGCGGTAGATCGCCGGACGAGGCGGCGAGCCGGCTCAGTGGGAGAGACCGAAGCGGTCCAGCATCCAGGCGGTGATGAACGCCTCCTCGCGCCACGAGTCGTAGCGCCCGCTCGGCCCGCCGTGCCCCGCCCCCATCTCCGTCTTCAGCAGGTACGACCCCTCCGGTGCCACGGCCCGCAGCCGGGCGATCCACTTCGCCGGCTCGTGGTAGAGCACGCGGGTGTCGTTCAGGCTGGTCACCGCGAGGATCGCCGGATAGCTCACCGGGGCCACGTTCTCGTACGGGGTGTACGACTTCATGTACGCGTACACCTCGGGGTCGGCCAGCGGGTTGCCCCACTCCTCCCACTCGGTCACGGTCAGCGGCAGCGACGGGTCGAGAATCGAGTTCAGCGCGTCGACGAACGGCACCTGCGCCACGATGCCGGCGAACGCCTCCGGTGCCAGGTTCGCCACCGCGCCCATCAGCAGGCCACCGGCGGACGCGCCCCGGGCCACCAGCTTGTCGGCCGTGGTCCAGTCGGACTTGACCAGGTGCCGGGCCACCGCGACAAAGTCGGTGAAGGTGTTCTTCTTGGCCAGCATCTTGCCCTGGTCGTACCAGTGCCGGCCCAGCTCGCCGCCGCCCCGGACGTGTGCGACCGCGAAGACGACGCCCCGGTCCAGCAGCGAGAGCCGGGGAATTGAGAACCACGGGTCCATGCTCGCCTCGTACGACCCGTAGCCGTAGAGCACACACGGTGCCGAGCCGTCGCGGGGCGTACCGGCACGGCAGACCAGCGAGATCGGCACCCGGGTGCCGTCGTCGGCCAACGCCCAGTCCCGGTGCTGCTCGTACGCGGCCGGATCGAAACCACCCAGCACCGGCTTCTGCTTGCGCAGCACCATCGTCCGGGTCACCAGGTCGTAGTCGTAGACCGAGTCCGGGGTGACCAGGGAGGTGTAGCGCAACCGGACGGTGCTGGTCTGGTACTCCGGGTTGGCGTCCAGCCCGACGCTGTAGATCGGCTCGGGGAAGTCGATGTCGTACGCGTCGGTGCTGCCGGTGGTGAGCACCCGCAGCCCGGTCAGCCCCTCGCTGCGCAGCGAGACCACCAGGTGGTTGGCGAACGCGTCCACCGACTCCAGCCGGGTGCCGGGCGTGTGCTCGATCATCGGCACCCAGTCACCGGGGTTGTCCGCCGACGTGTACGCGAGCGCGAAGTCCTCGGCGCCGTCGTTGTGCAGGATCAGGAACCGGTGCCCGTGGTGCTCGATCGAATACTCGACGCCCTGCCGGCGGGGTGCGATCACCGCCGGCTCGCCGGTCGGGTTGCTGGCCGGGATGACCCGTACCTCGCTGGTGACCTTGCTGTGCGCCTCGATGACGATGAACTTCTCCGAGCGGGTCAGCTCCACCCCGACCCAGAACCGCTCGTCGTCCTCCTGGTAGACCACGTCGTCGTCGGCGGCCGCCGCGCCCACGGTGTGCCGCCACACCTGGTTCGGCCGCCACGCCTCGTCCACGGTCAGGTAGAACAGGGTCGACCCGTCCCCGGACCAGGCGCTGCCGTAGAAGGTGTCGGGCACCTCGTCGGCGAGCACCTCCCCGGTGCGGAGGTCCTTCACCCGCAGGGTGAAGCGTTCGTCACCGGCGAAGTCGGTGGAGTACGCCAGCCAGTTCCCGTCCGGGCTCACGTCGAAGGTGCCGAGCGCGAAGAAGTCCTGGCCCTGCGCGAGAGCGTTGCCGTCGAGCAGGATCTCCTCGCCGTCGAGCGGGGCGCCGTCACCGGTGGCAGGCGGCTCCGTCTCGTCCTCGGCGACCGGGCGTCGGCAGTGGATGCCGTACTGCTGGCCCTCGACGGTGCGGGTGTAGTACCAGTAGCCGCCCTTGCGGGCCGGCACCGAGAGGTCGGTCTCCTGGGTGCGGTCCTTGGTCTCGACGAAGAGCGTCTCCCGCAGCGCGGCCAGTGGCGCCGTCACGGCCTCGGTGTAGTCGTTCTCGGCGGTCAGGTGGGCGATCGTCGCCGGGTTGTCCTTCGCGGCGAGCCACGCGTACTCGTCGATGACGGTGTCGCCGTGGTGGGTGCGCTCGCTCGGGATCCGGTCGGCGATGGGGGCGGCGGGTGTCTCAGTGCTCACGACGGCCACGTTACCGCTCCCGGTGGCGCCGGCCCGGCACCGACCGTTGGCAAAGATTAGAACATGTGTACGATAAGCGCCGTGGGGACATCGATGACAGCGGTGGAGCGGGCAGCTGGTGGGGGGATCGGTCAGCGACTGGCCGACATCTGTGGAGAAGAGTTCGTCCGCCCGGCCGGCATGGCCGACGGGGTGGCCGGCAGGGCGGCGCGCTGGGTGGCGGCGCCGGGCACCGCCGACGGGGTGAGCGCCGTGCTGCGGGTCGCCGCCGACCACGCGCTCTCGGTGGTGCCCCGTGGCGCCGGCACCAAGATGGACTGGGGCGCGCCGCCGTCGCGGGTGGACGTCGTGCTCGACACCGGCCGGCTGGCCGGGATCTGGCACCACGCCGCCGACGAGATGGTGGCCGAGGTCGGGGCGGGCACGCCGGTCCGCGCGGTGCAGGCCGCGCTGGCCCGGACCGGGACCCGGCTCCCGCTCGACCTGCCGTCACCCGACGCGACCATCGGCGGCATGGTGGCCGCCGACGAGACCGGCCCGATGCGTCACCGGCACGGCTCGCCCGGCGACCGGCTCCTCGGGGTCAGTTACGTGGACGCGACCGGGGCGCTGCACCACGCCGGCGGCTGGGCGGCCGGCGAGAACGCCGGCTACGACCTGGCCCGGCTGCTCTGCGGCTCCAACGGCGCGCTCGGTGTGCTGGTCTCCGCGACGATGCGGCTCCAGCCGACCCCGGCGACCCGGATCTGGGTGTCCCGGCCGGTCCAGTCGCCGCTGGAGGTGCACCAGCTGGTCCGGTCGATCCACGGCGCCTGGCTGAGCCCGGCGGCGATCGAGGTCGACCTGCCGAAGGAGGGCATCGGTGGTGGACACCGCACCGGGCCGCCCGCCGCCGGCACCCTCTCCGTCCTGCTGGAGGGCGGCGAGGCCGACGTCGGTGGGCGGGTGGCCCGGCTGGTCGAGCTGTTCGACGGTGACAGTCGGGTCGACACCAGGGCGCCGGCCTGGTGGGGCCGCTACCCGTTCACCGCCGACGACGTCGCCGTACGTATCGACGTACCCTCGACCGACCTGCACGCCGTGCTCTACGCGTTGGGCGACGCCGCCGGCACCCCGATCTCGGTCCGCGGCTCCGCCGGCCTCGGCGTGGTGTACGCCGCACTGCCCGGCTACCTCGCCCCGGAGCAGATCGGACCGATCCTCGCGGTGGTGCGCCGTGTGCTGTCGGCCCGCAACGGTCGCTGTGTGGTGCTGGCCGCCCCGCCGCGGACCCGGGGAGAGATCGACTTCTGGGGCACCCTGCCCACCCTGCCGTTGCTGCGGCGGGTGAAGGAACGCTTCGACCCGGATCACCGGTTCGCGCCGGGCCGCTACACCGGCGGCCTCTGAGCCCGCCGCCGGTCCTGGAACCGCTGACGCCTGGCGCCGCCCACCAGCAGGGCGCCAGGCGTCAGCCAGGTGTCCGTTCGGGCGCGGTTACGGGCGGCGCTGGTAGGCCCCGTACCACCAGATTTTCGCCAGCTCCTCACCGAAGGCGTCGTCGCCGCTGCTGTCACCCGGGGTCGTCGCCACGTACTCGGTGATGGCACGGTCGCCACCGATCACGATCACCTGGGCGGCGTACGACACGTGCAGGTCGGGGATCCGGTTGCTGTCCCGTTCGGCGGTCAGCACCTGAGCGGTGTGTTCGATGAACCGGCTGTGCCCGGCGATCCAGAAATCGCGCACCGTGGCGTCGTACGCGGCGACCTCGTTGATCGCGGCGAGCACGGCGGCGTACTCCCGGTAGACCCGCACGATCCGCTGGAAGACGTCGATCAGGACGTCCAGTCCGTCCGAGGGCTTCCAGATGGTGCCGGTGTCGTAGCCGATGGTCCGCATCGTGTGGGCCAACCGCACGAGCAGCTCGCTCTTGTCCCGGAAGTGGGTGTAGAAGGTCGACCGGGCGACACCCGCCTCGGCGGCGATCCGCTGTACGCCGAGTTCGGTGAAGCTCGCCCCGCCGGCCAGCAGCCGTTCGGTCGCGGCGAGGATCTGGGCTTCGACCGAGGCGCGGCGGCCGGGATCAGTCGCGCGTCGGGTGATCGATGGCATGCCCGCAGTCTAAATCGGCTGCTCGGAGCAGAGCTCTCCATGGCGTTCGCCCGCCGCCGGGGCCGGTCGACGGCTCAGACCGGGACCGCCTCGTTGCGCAGTACGAGGATGGCGATGTCGTCGCGGGGGGCCTCAGCGGAGAACCCGATCGCGGTGGAGCGCAGCCGGGCTGCGACCACGTCGGCGGAGTAGCCGGCCAACGGCGCGGCCGCGTCCCGGAGCCGGTCGAGGCCGAACAGCTCCCGGCCGCGCCGCCGCTCGGTCACCCCGTCGGTGTAGAAGATCAGCGCGTCGCCCGGGGCCATCGGCACCGTCATCGCCGGGGTGGCGATCGAGTCGAGCAGCCCGAGCGCGGTCCCACCGGTGCCGACGAAGGAGGTGCGACCGTTGCCGCGTACCAGGACCGGACGGTCGTGCCCGGCCAGGTGCAGCTCCACCGCGAGCCGACCCTCGTGGTCCTGTGCCACCGCCGCCAGGGCCAGCGTGCAGTAGCGCCCGCCGCCCCGCTCCACCAGCGTCTCGTTGAGCCGGGCCAGCGCCTCGGGCAGCGGTTTGCCGTCCCCGACCAGCACCCGGATCACGTCCCGGACCAATCCGGTCACCGCTGCCGCCTGTACGCCCTTGCCGGAGACGTCCCCGACCACGACCAGCCACCGGCCGTCCGGCAGCGGCAGTACGTCGTAGAAGTCGCCGCCCACGTCGGCGTCGTCGCCGGTCGGTACGTACTCGGCGGCGAAGCCGATGCCGTCGACCACCGGTAGGACCGGTGGCAGCAGCGACTGTTGCAGGGTGTGCGCCACCCGGCGCCGCTCGGCGTGGATGCGCGCGTTCTCGATCGCCAGTGCCGCCCGCCGGGCCACGTCCTCCAGCACCGCGACTTCGTCCGGGTCGTGCCGATGGCGCAGGTGGCGGCCGACCGCGAGGGTGCCGAGCCGCTGCCCCCGGGCGACCAGTGGGACGGCGAAGCCGTCCATCGGGCCGCCGATCGGCACCTGCGACCCGCTGCGGGACGCCTCCCGCAGGCGGGCCTGGACCGAGTCCGGACCCTCGTCCTTGAGCACCTTGTGCAGTTCGGGCAGGACCGCCTCGTCCGCGTGGCTGGCCGCGGCGAGTTTGAGCCGCCCCCACTCGTCCGTGGTGTGCACGGCGCACCACTGCCCCAGGCGGGGTACGACCAGTTGCGGGATGAGCGCCATGGTCAGCTCGACGTCCAGCGACTGGGCCAGCAGTTCAGACGCCTCCGCCAGGAAGGTCAGCCAGCTCTGCCGGCGTACGTCGGCCCGGCGGAGCCGGTCGTTCTCCAGGTGCAACGAGAGCCGCTCGGCCATCAGCGCGGCGAGTGGCTGGGCGTAACCCGATGGTGCCGCGTCGAGTTCCAGCTCCCCGCTGTAGGGCCGGTGCACGGCGAGCGGCACCCGGAGCAGGTCGTCGCCGGAACGGGGGTGCCGGCCGTAACGGGCCAGCACCTGTGATCCGTTGCCGTCGCCCCGGTCCAGCCGTACGGTGCCGCCGGCCGCCCCGACCATCTCGCCGACCCGGGCCAGCAGGTCGCCGGCGAAGTCGGGCAACGGGTCGTCCGCGTACGAGTCGGGGGCGATCTGCATCAGCGCGCTGAGCGCACCGGCGCTCGGCGCGGGTCCGGTGCCCTGACCGGCGGCGGGTGACGTCGGGGTGCTCTGCGCCAGGGTGGTGTCGGGGGGTGTCGGGGTCTTGCGGTCGAGCCGGAACCAGACGCCCTTGCCGGTGGGGAGGTGGGTGGTTCCCCAGCGGCTGGCGAAGTGGTCGACGAGCAGGAGGCCGCGCCCTCGCTCCGAAACCTCGGAAATATCTGTCAGGTCGTTTTTCGGCCGGGCGGTCACCTTTTCGATCGGTCCGACGGCGAAGTCGGAGACCGTCACGGTCAGTCCGCTCTCGTCCGCGACGACCTCGATGTCCAGTTCCGTCCCGGCGTGTTCCACCGCGTTCGTGGACAACTCGGTAGTCAGCAGTAGTGCCTCGTTGAGCAGCTCGTCCAGCTTCGCGTCGGCCAGAACCGACCGTACGATCGCCCGCGCCGCGGCGGGTGTGCGCCGGTCGGCGGGAAGCCTTATCCGCCGGACGCGCTCGTCCGTGCGGTCACTGAACGGCCCCCCGATTTCCGCTGACACGGTTTCATCCTCCACTGACAGGCTCCCGGTGCCAAGCCTGGCGGCACGCCGCCGCAGGTCAGCGCGGGCTGGTATCGACGCGGTCGGAGCACAATGATGGGGGGTGCTGCCATGGCACGGGGCCGGTCAGGCGCCCTGTCCCCCCTCCGGCGAACTGAGCGAGGAAGTATGACCACGGCGAAACAATTGCCCGTCGCGGACCCGTCGACCTCGGATGACGCGGCCCTGCTCGGCGAACTCGCCGAGGCGCTGCGGCGGGTTCGCCGCGGTGATCTCAAGGTGCGGCTGCCGCGTCGCGCGGGGGTCGCTGGCGAGGTCGCGGACGCCTTCAACGAGGTGGTTTCCCTCCAGGAGCGGCAGAACCTCGACCTGCGGCGGATCAGCCGGATCGTCGGCCGGGACGGCCGGCTCACCGAACGGCTCGACGAGGAGGGCTTCGACGGCGCCTGGGCCGACGGGCAACGGGCGGTCAACTCTCTGATCGACGACCTGGCCCGGCCGGCCACCGAGATCGCCCGGGTGATCGTGGCGGTCGCCGACGGCGACCTGTCCCAGCACATGGCGATGGAGATGGACGGTCGGCCGCTGCGCGGCGAGTTCCTCCGGATCGGCCGTACGGTCAACACGATGGTCGACCAGCTCTCCTCCTTCTCCAACGAGGTGACCCGGGTGGCCCGCGAGGTGGGCACCGAGGGTGAGCTGGGCGGACAGGCCGACGTACGCGGGGTCTCCGGCACCTGGAAGGACCTGACCGAGTCGGTCAACACGATGGCGTCGAACCTGACCTACCAGGTGCGGTCGATTTCACAGGTCGCCACCGCAGTGGCTCGGGGCGACCTGTCGCAGAAGATCACCGTGTCGGCGAAGGGTGAGGTGGCCGAGCTGGCCCATACCTTCAACTCGCTCACCGACACGCTGCGGCTCTTCGCCGAGCAGGTGACCCGGGTGGCCCGCGAGGTGGGCACCGAGGGCAAGCTCGGTGGCCAGGCCGAGGTGCCGAACGTCGCCGGTACCTGGAAGGACCTGACCGACAGCGTCAACTCGATGGCGTCGAACCTGACCTCCCAGGTCCGCAACATCGCCCAGGTGTCGACCGCGGTGGCCCGGGGCGACCTCAGCCAGAAGATCACCGTGGCGGCGCAGGGCGAGATCCTGGAGCTGAAGGACACCGTCAACACGATGGTCGACCAGTTGTCGTCGTTCGCCGACGAGGTGACCCGGGTGGCCCGTGAGGTGGGTATCGAGGGCAAGCTCGGTGGTCAGGCCCAGGTACGCGGTGTCTCCGGTACCTGGCGGGACCTGACCGAGAACGTGAACCAGCTCGCCGGCAACCTCACCTCGCAGGTCCGCAACATCTCCCAGGTCTCCACCGCCGTCGCGAAGGGTGACCTGTCGCAGAAGATCACTGTTGATGCCCGGGGTGAGATCCTGGAGTTGAAGTCGACGGTGAACACGATGGTGGATCAGTTGTCGTCGTTCGCCGACGAGGTGACCCGGGTGGCCCGTGAGGTGGGCACCGAGGGCAAGCTCGGTGGTCAGGCGCAGGTGAAGGGGGTTTCCGGCACCTGGCGGGACCTGACCGACAACGTGAACTCGATGGCGTCGAACCTGACCTCCCAGGTCCGGAACATCGCCTCGGTGACCACGGCGGTGGCGAAGGGCGATCTGTCGCAGAAGATCACTGTTGATGCCCGGGGTGAGATCCTGGAGCTGAAGTCGACGGTGAACACGATGGTGGATCAGTTGTCGTCGTTCGCCGACGAGGTGACCCGGGTGGCCCGTGAGGTGGGCACCGAGGGCAAGCTCGGTGGTCAGGCCCAGGTACGTGGAGTCGCCGGCACCTGGCGGGACCTGACCGACAACGTGAACTCGATGGCGTCGAACCTGACCTCCCAGGTGCGGAACATCGCCCAGGTCTCCACGGCGGTGGCGAAGGGTGACCTGTCGCAGAAGATCACTGTTGATGCCCGGGGTGAGATCCTGGAGTTGAAGTCGACGGTGAACACGATGGTGGATCAGTTGTCGTCGTTCGCCGACGAGGTGACCCGGGTGGCCCGTGAGGTGGGCACCGAGGGCAAGCTCGGTGGTCAGGCCGAGGTGAAGGGCGTCTCGGGCACCTGGCGGGACCTGACCGACAACGTGAACTCGATGGCGTCGAACCTGACCTCCCAGGTCCGGAACATCGCCTCGGTGACCACGGCGGTTGCCCGGGGTGACCTGGGGCAGAAGATCACCGTTGACGCGCAGGGCGAGATCCTGGAGCTGAAGAACACCATCAACACGATGGTGGATCAGTTGTCGTCGTTCGCCGACGAGGTGACCCGGGTGGCCCGTGAGGTGGGTATCGAGGGCAAGCTCGGTGGTCAGGCGCAGGTGAAGGGGGTTTCCGGCACCTGGCGGGACCTGACCGAGAACGTGAACCAGCTCGCCTCCACGTTGACCACCCAGTTGCGCGCGATCGCGCAGGTGTCGACCTCGGTGACCCGGGGTGACCTGACCCAGCGGATCACGGTCGAGGCGCAGGGTGAGGTCGCCGAGCTGAAGGACAACATCAACCAGATGATCGTCACGCTCCGGGAGACCACCAAGAAGAACGCGGAGCAGGGTTGGCTCGACTCCAACCTGGCCCGGATCGGTGGCCTGCTCCAGGGGCAGCGGGATCTGGGCGAGGTCTGCCGGATGATCATGATGGAGGTCACCCCGCTGGTCGACGCGCAGCTCGGCGCGTTCTTCCTGGCCGACACCGAAGAGGCGGTGATGCGGCTGCGGCTGACCGCCTCGTACGGTTATGTCGCCCGGCACCACAACGTCACCTTCGGCCCCGGTGAGGGACTGGTCGGGCAGGCGGCGCTCTCCCGCCGGACGATCCGGGTCGGCGTACCGGACGGGAAGCTGACCGTACGGTCCGGGCTGGCCGCGACACCCCCGGCCGACCTGGTGGTGCTGCCGGTCCTCTTCGAGGGCGAACTGCTCGGCGTGATCGAGTTCGCCAGCGTCGCCGCCTTCTCCGAGCTGCACCTGACCTTCCTGGAGCGGCTGGTCACGACGATCGGCATCGCGGTCAACACCATCCAGGCCAACCGGCGTACGGAGGAGCTGCTGGCCCAGTCCCAGCGGCTGGCGCACGAGTTGCAGGAACAGTCGGCCGAACTCCAGCGTACGAATGCCGAACTGGAGGACAAGGCGCAACTGCTCTCCGAGCAGAAGGGCAACATCGAGACCAAGAACCGGGAGATCGAGATGGCCCGGATCGGTCTGGAGGAGAAGGCGCAGCAGCTCACCCGCGCCTCGGCGTACAAGTCGGAGTTCCTGGCCAACATGAGCCACGAGCTGCGTACGCCGCTCAACTCGCTGCTGCTGCTGGCCCGGCTGTTGGCGGACAACTCGGAGCAGAACCTGACCGACAAGCAGACCGAGTTCGCCCGCACCATCCACAGTGCCGGCTCCGACCTGCTCCGGCTGATCGACGACATCCTCGACCTGTCCAAGATCGAGGCTGGCCGGATGGACGTCGAGCCGACCGAGGTGCGGTTCGACGAGATCCGGGCCTACGTCGAGCAGGCGTTCGCGCCGCAGGCCGAGGAGAAACACCTGGACTTCCAGGTACGGATCTCCCGGGACCTGCCGGCCGCGGTGATCACCGATGCCCAGCGACTCCAGCAGATCCTGCGCAACCTGCTCTCCAATGCGGTGAAGTTCACCGACAACGGGGCGGTCACGCTCCGGATCGCGCCGGCACAGGAGGGGACGTACTTCGACGTGCCGGCACTGGCCACGGCCCGTCAGGTGGTCGCGTTCACCGTGATCGACACCGGTATCGGCATCTCCGACGACAAGCTCTCATTGATCTTCGAAGCGTTCCAGCAGGCGGACGGGACCACCAGCCGCCGCTACGGCGGCACCGGTCTCGGGCTGTCGATCAGCCGGGACCTGGCCCGTTTGATCGGTGGCACGATCACGGTCTCGTCCGCGCCTGGCCAGGGCTCGACCTTCACCCTGTTCGTACCGGACGTGCTGGCCCCGGACACGGTGGTCGCCCCGATGCCGTTGCCGGCCGCCCCGATCCGCAAGGACCTGCCGCCGCTGCTGCGCCCGGCCGAGGTCGAACGGATGAACGCCCCGGTCACCCGCCAACTCGACGGCGCCACCGTACTCATCATCGACGACGACGTACGGAACGTCTTCGCGTTGACCAGCGCGCTGGAGCTGCACGGGATGACGGTGCTCTACTCGGACAACGGGGTGGACGGCGTACGGCTGCTCGCCGAGCATCCGGAGGTCGATATTGTGCTGATGGATGCGATGATGCCGGATCAGGACGGTTACGAGACCACCCGGGCGATTCGTCGTAACCACCGATTCACTGACCTGCCGGTCGTCTTCCTGACCGCGAAGGCCATGCCGGGCGACCGTGAGTCGGCGCTCGGTGCCGGAGCCAGTGACTACATCACCAAGCCGGTCGACCTGGATGAGCTGATCGAACTGATGGCCTCCTGGGTCAACGGCAGCGGACGGGAGATGCCCAGTGAGTGAGTACGGCAGCGAAGCGGTAGTCCGATGAGCGAGGTGGCGAAGGCACTTCTGGTCGACGACCGGCGGGAGAACCTGCTGGCCCTGGAGGCGATCCTGCAGGGCCTGCCGGTGCACTCGGTGGCGGTCGAGAGCGGCGAGGCGGCACTCAAGCAGCTTCTCGTGGACGACTTCGCGGTGATCCTGCTCGATGCCCAGATGCCGGACATGGACGGGTTCGAGACCGCCAGCCACATCAAGCGGCGGGAGCGGACCCGACACGTACCGATCATCTTCCTTACCGCCGCCGACCGCGACGCCCAGCTTGCGCTGCGTGGTTACGCCGTCGGTGCGGTCGACTACCTGACCAAGCCGTTCGACCCCTGGGTGCTACGGGCGAAGGTGTCGGTATTCGTCGACCTCTGGACCAAGAACCGGCAGCTCGTGGCCCAGTCCGAGGTGGTACGCGAGCGCAACACCCAGTGGCGCAACCTCACCGACGCGGTGGACGAGGCGACCCGCCTGCTCCGTTCGGAAAACACGGACGCCCACGAACGGGCCGCGGAAATCCTCGAACAGGCCCGCTGGGGCACCACCCCCTAACCGCTCGCTGGCCGGCACCGCTGATCCGGTCGGCAACCGCCGCGACGGTGGAAGCCGCGTAGAGTCGCACTGTTCGGCGGAGGAAAGGGATCTGGGCAGAATCGTGGGCAGTGGGCCGGCGTACCAGCGGGTCGCGGACGAGATCCGCGCAGCCATCCTCTCTGGCGAGTTGGCGCAGGGCGACCGGATGCCGTCGCTGCCGGAGTTGGCGGCTCAGTTCGGTGTGACCACGACCGTCGCGCACAGCGCGGTCAACGTGCTCCGTGGCGAGGGTCTGGTGGTAACCCGGCAGGGCGCGGGCGCCTTCATCCGTCGCTTCGAACGGATCCTCCGCAGTTCGCCGGGGAGGCTCTCCCGCTCGCACTGGGGACAGGGCCAGGCCATCCAGGACCATGACACCGGCGTACGGGCAAGAGTGTTGGACGTGGTCGTCAGTGAGGTGCCCGCTCCGGGGTACGTCGCAACCGCGTTGGGCGTGGCTGTCGACGCCGCCGTGCTCAGTCGCTCCCGCCGGTTCGAGGTCGACGGGCGCCCGGTGCAGTTGGCCACCTCCTACCTTCCGCTCGAACTGGTACGTGGGACGGCAATCACCTACACGGACACCGGACCGGGTGGTGCGTACGCCCGGCTTGCCGAGTTGGGCTTTGGGCCAGCGCGTTTCGTGGAACGTCTGACGGATCGGGCGCCCCATCCGGACGAGCGGGACCGACTGGCTCTGTCCACCGCTGGCGCACGGGTTATCGAGATCACTCGGTACGCGTACACCGAGGCGGACCGCTGTGTAGAGGTGACCCGGATGGTGCTCGACGCCTCCGCCTACGAGTTGGAGTACAGCTTTCCCGCATAACTCTTGCCAAGAGTTCTAACTCTCTGCAAGAGTTGGTCTATCGATATCTCCGTGGAGTAGGGGACGACATGGACCTTCGCGAACAGGTGTGCAAACTCGCGGTCGACCTCGGTTACGAGATTGAAGAGCGGGACCTGCTGGAACTGATTGCCGATGAACCGGAGGGCGTCAGCGAGGCGATCGGCGCGGTGGCGGCAATCGCGGCACACGAGTTCACGCTGAAGTTGCTCCGTCAGTCCCTCGACAAGCTGCGTGCGCAGTGGCTGACCTGGCAACTCGGCGATGGCCTCGGAGACCTCGCAGAACTGCTCGTGCGGCTGGACGAGGCGTACGAGACCGTCACCGCTGATCTTCGCGACAGTCGAGCCGAGTTTCAGACCTCGATGCGCCACCTCGTCGGCACCCCCGCCCGGCCGTGACCTTTGCAGGGGTGGTCTGCCGCGTGGGCTGTGGCGGATTCGTACCCCTCCAGGGGTAGTAATTCGCCACAGCTCGCTGTCGACCTCCGGTTGGATGGGTGCCATGGACGTCACAAGGGGCGGGCGGAGTTGGCGGATCGGTACGGCCGACGACGTGGGCTGGATCGTTGGCCAGACCACGTCAGGCATCTCGATCACCACGGCGATCCCGCCGGTGTACGACGCCTACGCCACCTTTTTCCCGCCCGACGGCGTCGGTTACCAGGCGCATGAACGCGCCGTGGTCGACGTGCTCGTCAGACACACCCCCGATCAGCCCTGGTGGCTGGGCTACCTCGACACCGGCGCCCACGACATCGTCTTCCCCCTGGCTCCGAAGGTGGCCCTCTACTGGGACTGGCCCTATGTGCTGGTCGAGGCCGGCCCCGAACAGGCTCTCGGTTGGCGGACCGGTCACATGCGCGGTGACGGACCACTGCCCGATCTGTTCTTTCCCGCGGACCGGTCCTGGCTCGTCTCCGCGCTCTGGGACGACACCTGGACCGACATCGGCGGCAGCGCGGCCTTGATCGCCGCCCTGCGCCACAATCCGCTGGTCAACGCCCGCCCGGTCGGGCCCGACGAAGACGCCCTCCCGCCGGGGTTGACCCGCGAATGACGCCGGTGCCCGGTACGGGTCAGCTGTTGGCGGGCTCGTTGCGGATCATGAGAGCGGAGCGCAGGCCGGTGATGTCCAACACCCGCAGCAGGAAGTCGCCCACGTTGGTCAACACCAGCAGGGTCTGCGCGTGACTGGCCTTGCGACTCAGTACGACCAGGGTGCCGAGCCCCTGCGAGTCGCAGAAGGTGACACCGCTCAGATCCAGCACCACTCGCGGCGGCGCGTCGGAAAGCACCTCGTTCACGGCGGCGGAGAGCCGGCCCGCAGTGAGCATGTCAATCTCACCGGCGAGGTTCAGGATCACCTCTTCGCCGGTCCGCTGGACCGCTATGGTCAGCTCCGCTCGCTCCACCGGATCAGCGTATCGCGATCTAGGTGACTCGGCCGGTTTGAGGCATACCGCCGCGCTGCGAAGATCGCGTACACCGGGGCGCGGTCGGGGTGCCGGACGTGAGCCGGGTAACCCCACCAGGGGTGGTTACCGCGCTGACCGGTGGCGCTGACAGAATGGCGGCACCGTGACCGATACGCACTCCGCCGGCACCGGCCCCTACCCGGCCGAAGCCCCGGCATCCGAAGCCCTGTTCGACCGCGCCCGAGCCATCGTGCCGGGCGGGGTCAACTCCCCCGTACGCGCGTTCCGGGCGGTCGGGGGGACGCCCCGCTTCATGGTCCGTGGCTCCGGCCCGTGGCTCTTCGACGCCGACGGCCGGCGCTACGTCGATCTGGTCTGCTCCTGGGGCCCGCTGATCGCCGGGCACGCCCACCCCGAGGTGGTCGCTGCCGTCCAGGCCGCCGCCGCCCTCGGCACCAGCTTCGGTACGCCCACGCCGGGCGAGATCGAGCTGGCCACCGAGATCGTCGCGCGCACCCCGGTCGAGCAGGTACGACTGGTCAACTCCGGGACCGAGGCCACCATGTCGGCGATCCGGCTGGCCCGGGGCTTCACCGGCCGCTCGAAGATCGTCAAGTTCGCCGGTTGTTACCACGGGCACGTGGACGCGCTGCTCGCGTCGGCCGGCTCCGGCGTCGCCACCCTGGGCCTGCCCGATTCGCCCGGGGTCACCGGCGCGGCGGCCGGCGAGACCATCGTGCTGCCGTACAACGACGTGAGCGCGGTCGAGGCCGTGTTCGCCGCCGAGGGCGAGCACATCGCCGCGATCATCACCGAGGCGGCGCCGGGCAACATGGGTGTGATCGCCCCTCGCGACGGCTTCAACGCGCGGCTGGCCAGCATCGCCCACGCGTACGGCGCGCTGCTCGTGGTGGACGAGGTGATGACCGGGTTCCGGGTCTCGAAGGGCGGCTGGGCCGGGCACGAACCGGTCGACGCCGACCTGTTCACCTACGGCAAGGTGATGGGCGGCGGCCTGCCGGCAGCGGCGTTCGGCGGCCGGACCGAGATCATGTCGCGGCTGGCCCCGGCCGGCCCGGTCTACCAGGCCGGCACGCTCTCCGGTAACCCGCTCGCCTGCGCCGCCGGGCTGGCCACCCTCCGGCTCGCCGACGATGCGCTCTACCAGCGCCTGGACACCACCGCCAACACCGTCGGCAAGCTGGCCGGCGAGGCGCTGGCCGCCGTCGGGGTGCCGCACCGGCTCTCGTACGCGGGCAACATGTTCTCGATCTTCTTCACCGAGAATGACGTGGTCGACTTCGACTCGGCCCGTACCCAGGACGTGGCCGCGTTCCGGGCGTTCTTCCACGCGATGCTGGCCCACGGCGTGTACCTGCCGCCGAGCGCGTTCGAGTCGTGGTTCGTGTCGGCGGCGTTGGATGACGCCGCACTGGAGCAGTACGCGGCAGCACTGCCCGCGGCAGCGGCAGCAGCCGCGGCGGCGGCCAGTCACGGGGGGTAGTCGAGTGAGCAAGACGGTCGTCCACGTGCTTCGGCACGGCGAGGTGTACAACCCGGACAAGATTCTCTACGGTCGGTTGCCCGGATTCCGCCTCTCCGAGTTGGGTGTCCAGATGGCCAAGGCGGCGGCGCAGGCGCTCGCCGACCGGGATCTGGCGTACGTGGTGGCCAGTCCCCTGGAACGGGCCCAGCAGACCGCCGAACCGATCGCCGCCCAGTTCGGGCTCCCGGTCGCGGTCGACGACCGGCTGATCGAGAGTGCCAACTGGTTCGAGGGCAAGCGGGTGTCGCCGGGCGACGGGTCGTTCAGTGACCCACGCAACTGGTGGGTGCTGCGCGACCCGGTCACCCCGTCCTGGGGCGAGGCGTACCGGGTCATCGCCGAGCGGATGTTCGCCGCCGTACACGCCGCCCGGGTCGCCGCCGAGGGGCGCGAGGCCGTCTGCGTCTCGCACCAGCTGCCGATCTGGACGCTGCGCCGGTACATCGAGCGCAAGCGGCTCTGGCACGACCCGCGCAAGCGGCAGTGCGGGCTGGCCAGCCTCACCTCGTTCCACTTCGAGGACGCCAAGATCGTTGGCATCGGCTACTCCGAGCCGGCCGCTCACCTGGTGGCCATGTCGCCGACCGCGCGGACGGCCAAGGGGGCTTGACGATGAGGCTGTCGCCGCGGGTCTGGGTCGGCGCCGCGCTTTCCGCCGTCGCGGTGGTGGCGCTCGCCGGCTGCTCCGGTGGCAGCTGGGAGGAGAAGTGCTCGACCAACGCCGACCAGGCGATCGAGTGCGCCCCGGAGGACCGGGCACCCGCCCCCAAGGTCAGCGGTGAACTGCTCGACGGCGGCCAGTACGACATCACCCAGGACCGTGGCCAGGTCGTCGTGGTCAACTTCTGGGGCTCCTGGTGCCCGCCCTGCCGGGCCGAGGCGGACGACCTTGAGAGCACCTTCGCGGCCACCCGGGATCAGGGGGTCCGGTTCATCGGCGTCAACGTCCAGGACAGCCGGGACAAGGCGAAGGCGTTCGAGCAGAGCCTCGGGGTGACGTATCCGAGCCTCTTCGACTCGGGCAACCGGGTGGCGCTCAACTTCGAGATCCCGCCGAACAGCACCCCGGCGACGATCGTGCTCGACCGCGACGGCAAGATCGCGGCGGTCTTCCGCAAGCCCGTACTCCAGTCGATGCTGCAACCGGTGGTGGCCCGGGTCGCCGCGGAGAAGCCGGCGACCGGTGGTGCCGTCACCACCCCCACCTCTTCCGACGCCGGTTCGCCGTCGGCCGGCTCTCCGTCTCCGGTTGCCCGCTGATGGGCGACTCGTTCGCGTCCCTCGCCGAGAGCGGGCCGCTGGTACTGGCGTTCGGCGCGGCGGCCCTCGCCGGCCTGGTCAGCTTCCTGTCACCGTGCATCCTGCCGCTGGTCCCCGGCTACCTCTCGTACGTCACCGGCCTGGCCGGCGCCGACCTCGACGCCTCCCGGGTTAGGAAGGGCCCCCTGTTATCGGATTCCGTTGTAGAAGGGGCCCTTCCTAACGCCGAAGGCGGTGCACCGGCCAGCGGCGGCGCGGTGGCGGTGGAGGAGGCGGTGGCGACCCGGAGCGTTCGTGCGGTCAAGGGTCGGGTGCTCGCCGGCACGCTGCTCTTCATCGCCGGCTTCACCGTCGTGTACGTGCTCAGCGCGATCCTCGCGGCCAGCGCCGGACAGTTGCTCGCCACGCACCGCCGGGCACTCGAGATCGGCATCGGTGCGCTGATCATCCTGCTCGGGCTCGCCTTCCTCGGCCTGGTGCCCGGTCTGCAACGCGAGTTCCGGATCCAGCGGCTGCCGGCCGCCGGGCTGATCGGGGCACCGGTCTTCGGCGCCGTTTTCGCGCTCTCCTGGCTGCCCTGCTCCGGGCCGACCCTCGGGGCGGTGCTCGGACTCGCCGCGGTCAGCGGACAGACCGATCGGGCCGCGCTGCTGGCGGTCGCGTACTGCCTCGGACTCGGGCTGCCGTTCGTGATCTTCGGGCTCGCCTTCCGGCGGCTGCTCGGCGTCTTCAAGGCGATCCGGCGCAACAGTCTCTGGGTCACCCGGATCGGTGGGGCACTGCTGGTCGTGGTCGGGCTCGCCCTGGTCACCGGCGGCTGGCTCGATTTCGTGATCTGGTTGCAGACCACGTTCGGTGTGGGTGAGGTCAGCATCTGATGTCCAGCGTCGAGGAACGTACCGGGACCAACGCGGGGCACAGTGCCACGGCGGGCGCCGGTGGCGGCCCGCCGGCCGTACGGCGGACCAACCGGGCGATCGTCCTGCTGCGCAACTCGTGGCGGCAGCTGACCAGCATGCGTACGGCGCTGATCCTGCTCTTCCTGCTCGCCGTCGCGGCCATTCCCGGCTCGGTGCTGCCCCAGCGCAACATCAGCCCGGAGAAGGTCAACGAGTACTTCACGGCGCACCCCGACCTGGCCCCGGTGCTCGACCGGCTCGGCGGATTCAGCGTCTTCTCCTCGATCTGGTTCTCCGCGATCTACCTGCTCCTCTTCACCTCACTCGTGGGCTGCATCGCCCCCCGGATGCGCGACCACGTCCGGACGCTGCGCTCCGTACCGCCGACCGGTCCGAAGCGGTTGGACCGGCTGCCGCAGCACGCGGTCCTGACCGACCTCGACGAAGCCGGGCGTCAGGCCGTCGCCGACGCGGGCGGTGAGCTGCCGGCGATCGCGTCGATGCTGCGCAAGCGCCGCTGGCGGGTGGTGGTGCGCGGCAACACCGTCGCGGCCGAGAAGGGGTACGTGAAGGAGAGCGGGAACCTGCTCTTCCACATCTCGATGCTGGCCATGCTGCTCGGGGTTGCGATCGGTTCCTGGTACGGCTGGCACGGCAACCGGTTGCTCGTCGCCGGTAAGGACTCCTCCTTCTGCAGCACCCTGGACCAGTTCAGCGAGACCGGTCTCGGCCCCCGGGTGCACGCCACCGACCTGCCCCGGTTCTGCCTGGAACTGACCGATTTCAAGGCCCGGTTCCTGCCGTCGGGGCAGCCGGAGTCGTTCAGCGCCTCGGTCCTGGTCGACGAGAACGGTGGGGCGCAGCGCCCGGCCGACTTCTCGGTCAACTCCCCGCTGCGCCTGCACGGGGCGAGCGTCTACCTGCTCGGTCACGGCTACGCCCCGGTGATCCGCTACACCGACCGCAACGGCAAGTCGCAGACGCTCGCGTCGCCGTTCCTGAGCAACGACGGCAACCTGACCAGCGAGGGTGTGGCGACGTTCCCGGACGTCAACCTCGACCCGGCGACCGGGAAGCGGGACCCGAAGCTCCAGGTCGCGTTCGAGGGCATCTACCTGCCGACCGCCCCGGAGCAGCCTCCGTTCGTACGCTCGCAGTTCCCGGAGGAACGGAATCCGGCGCTGATGCTGATCGCGTACCGGGGCAACCTCGGCATGGACGCCGGCCTGCCGGGCTCGGTCTACAGCCTGAACCAGAAGCTGATCAGCGACGGCAAGCTGACCCAGGTGGGGGACGCGAAACTGCTCCGCCCGAACGAGAAGTGGACCCTCGACGACGGTACGACGGTCGAGTTCCTCGGCACCCAGCAGTACATCACGCTCTCCGTCCGGTACGCCCCGGCCTCGACATTGATGCTGGTCAGCTCGGCGACGCTGCTGATCGGACTGATGTTCTCGCTGTTTGGTCGGCGGCGACGGGTCTGGTTCCGGGTGACGCCGACCGACCCGGACGATGGGTCCACGACGGGCGGTAGTAGTTTGATCGAGGCCGGTGGGTTGCCGCGCACCGACTATGCCGGATTCGCCGACGAGTTCAACCAACTCGTCGCCGCGGTGAAACGCGGTGCCGGGGGCCGAGAAGGGACCGAGTAGATGGCCGCACTCTCCGATCAGCTCCTGGTCTTCACGATCCTGGGCTACCTGATCGCGATGATCAGCCACGCCGCGTCGTACGCGTTCGACGGTGGGGCGGTCGCCCGGGTCGTCCGCCCGGCGCGCCAACTCGTCTCGGTGGGTGCGGCCGACTCCGGCGTGGAGAGCACCGACGCCCCCACCGGATCGACGCCGGCCCGGCCGGGGTCGACCGGACGGGCCGCGATCGCCGCCCGGGTCGCCCTGGTCGCCACCATGATCGCCACCGCGCTGCACTTCGGAGCGGTGGTCACCCGGGGTGTGGCGGCTGACCGCCTGCCCTGGGGCAACATGTACGAGTTCGTGCTGTCGGTGACCTTCGTCGGCGCCGCCGGCTGGCTCTACCTGGTCTTCCGTTGGCCGGCCGTACGCCAGTTGGGGCTCCTCCTGACGTTGGTGATGGTGCTGCTGCTCGGCATCGCCGGGCTGGTGCTCTACACCTCGGTGGTGCCGCTGGTCCCGGCGTTGAACTCGTACTGGTTCGACATTCACGTGACGACGATCAGCTTCTCGTCCGGCATCCTGCTGCTCGCGTTCGTTCCCGCCGCGATGTACCTGATGCGGTCCGGGTACGAGGACGGCAAGCGGAGTTTCCCGTACGTCCTGGCCCGTCGGTCGCCGAGCGCCGCCACCCTGGAACGGCTGACCTTCGGCCTGAACGCGTTCGCCTTCCCGATCTTCACCTTCGCGGTGATCGCGGGCGCGGTCTGGGCCGAGGCGGCCTGGGGCCGGGCCTGGGGTTGGGACCCGAAGGAGACCTGGGCGTTCATCTCGTGGGTGGTCTACGCGGGTTACCTGCACGCACGGGCCACGCCGAGCGTGCGGCGCAACGTGGTCGCCTGGATCTCGATCCTCGGCTTCCTGACCATGCTGATGAACCTCTTCGGGGTGAACTTCTTCTTCACCGGCCTGCACTCGTACGCCGGGGTCAACTGAGTCCTCGCGGCTGAGCCCCTGCCGCAATAGTTAGAAGTACACTTCTAAGAGGTGTACTTCTAACTCCGGGCGGTCATCGTGACGCTACCCAAACCGGCCGAGATCTTCGATCGCGACGCCGAGTGGCACGAACTCGCCCGGTTTGTCGGCGACGAACGGCCCGGTGCCACGCTCGGCGTCGTCAGCGGCCGTCGTCGCCAGGGGAAAACTCTGCTGCTCTACCAGCTCGCACAGGCCACCGGAGGGTTCTACTTCGGCGCGACCGAGGCGACCGCGACGGACTCGCTCCGCCGCCTCGGCACGGCGCTCGGCGAGCACACCGGCGCCCCGGGGCCGGTCCACCTGCCGGACTGGGCGCACGCGGTCGACGCGCTGCTGGCGCTTGGACGCGACCGGCCGACCACGGTGGTCATCGACGAGTTCCCCTACCTCGCCCGGACCAGCCACGACCTCCCGTCGATCGTCCAGCATGCCCTCACACCGGGCCGACCGGAACGGATCGGGTCCCGAACCCGCCTGCTGCTCTGCGGGTCGGCACTCTCCTTCATGGGGGGGTTGCTGGCAGGCTCGGCGCCACTGCGGGGTCGAGCCGGACTGGAATTGCCGGTCGCGCCGTTGGACTTCCGCGCGGCCGCCGGGTTCTGGGGCATCACCGACCCGGCCCTTGCCGTACGGGTCTTCTCCATCGTCGGCGGCACGCCCGCCTACCGTCGGGAGTACGTCCAGGACGACGCCCCGGCCGACGCCGCCGACTTCGACAACTGGGTGACCCGCGCCGTCCTCAATCCCGCCCGACCCCTGTTCCGGGAAGCGCGTTACCTCCTGGCTGAGGACCCGGACCTGCGCGAAACGGCGCTCTACCACTCGGTGCTGGCCGCCGTGGCCGAAGGAAACGCCACCCGGGGCGGGATCGCCGGGTACATCGGCCGGAAGGCGACCGACCTACAGCATCCGCTGACCGTGTTGGAAGACGCCGGCCTGCTCGTTCGCGACCCGGACCCGCTGCGGAGCGGAAGGAGTTCGTACCGGATCACCGAACCGTTGGTCACCTTCTACGAGGCGGTGATGAAGCCGGCCTGGACCGCGTTGGAGCAGCGCCGGGGGGCAGACGTATGGCGAGGGGCGCAACGGCGGTTCACCAGCGCGGTGCTGGGCCCGCGTTTCGAGGAGATGGTTCGCCAGTGGGCGGGCCGGTTCGCCGGGCCGGAAACGCTCGGTGGGCTCGCCGCGCAGGTCGGCTCGGCGACCATGACCGATCCGGCGACCCGTACCAGTCATGAGTTGGACCTGGTCGCACTCGGTGAGCAGCCGCTTGGTGGTGCGCCCCGCCCGGTGCTCGCCATCGGTGAGGTCAAGTGGGGCCGAACGCTGGGGCAGCCGGACCTCGACCGACTGGACCGGGTACGCGAGTTGTTGCGGCGACGTCCAGGGGCGGACGCCGAGCGGACCCGCTTGTTGCTCTCCAGCGCGGCCGGGTTCACCGAGCAGTTGGTGGCCGCGTCGGCTGGTCGGACGGATGTGCTCCTCGTCGACCTGGAGCGGTTGTACGGCGGCGACTGACCGGTGCCCCCTTGGCGCAAGCCATCTACGGACCGGGACGAGTGAAATCTAGCTGTTGACAAGATGCGACGTCCGCGCCAATCTTGACACTGACAAGCTGTGTTCGACTCACCCCGGGAGCCCGCCGTGACACCGGAAACCCGCATCAGCGCCGCCATTTTGCTCATCACGGTCGGCACCATCGCCTTTGGTGGATTGTCGCTGCTGATGAACCTGGTTCGCCGCATACCCGGTTACCTGGACAATCCGGTACGCCGCGCGCTCTGGACCGCCGGTCACGCCCACGCCGGAGTTCTTGTGCTCCTGGCCCTGGTCGCTCTCCTCTATCTCGACCAGGCGGACTATTCGGACGGACTCAAGACGCTGGTCCGGGTCCTCTTTGTCGCCGCCCCGATCCTGATGCCACTCGGTTTCTTCCTTTCCGTCGTCCGTCCGTCGGATACCAAGCCGAACAAGCTGATCTGGCTGGTGGGGGTTGGTGGGGCCAGCCTGACCGCCGGAACCCTGCTGCTCGGCATCGGCCTGCTCTGACGAGCGACTCCAAGCGGTGAATTGCGTCGATGATTGGAAATTCGGGCGTAGCGGATTTGTGTGGATTGGCCTATCGGGGTTGCCTGGCCGACACAAACCCCTTAACCTCGCCAAGTCATCCGTGATCAACATTCCGGGCGACTTCCACACCATTTTGAAAGGTGCCCATGCGCCCCTTCATGACCCTGTCCCGGATCGGTCTGGCCACCGCCGTGACCGGACTGGCCGTTGTAGGCGCCGTCGCGCCGGCTGCCGCGCGCGAAGCCGCCCCGGCCCATACCTGGGTGAGCCCGTCACTTCCACCGCTCACCAACGTTTCCACTGATGCCACGAAGCCGAAGACGATCAAGGTTGGGGTCTTCAATCAGACCTCCCTGGCGGCCCGCGACATCACGATCAAGATCGACGCCTCCCGGTTGCCGGCACGTATCGCCGCCGTGCTGCCCGGCCCGGACCAGGGCTGCGCCGCGTCTGGCGCGGTGGCAACCTGCCAGCTGTCGGAACTCGCCGGCGACGCCACCCACGTGTACACCATGGGTGTCGGCCCCAGCGGCGTCGAGAGCGGTGAGTGGGGCGGAAACATCAGCGTGACCTCGCGGGCGTCGAACAGCCCCGGCGAGCAGTCGACCGAGGGGCTGGTACAGCTCACCGGACCCGGCATCGACCTGGTCATCGGCGGCATCGACGATCTTGCGGTTGCCCCCGGTGCCTCGACCGACGTGCCGATCGCACTGCGCAACGAGGGCAACGTCACCGCAGATGGAGTCGCCGTCGTACTCCACGCGTACGACCACAACCTCGAACTGCCGAACACCTACAGCAACTGCTCCGACGATCCGGACTTCCTGGAAGTGGTCTGCTTCTTCGACCAGCCGGTCGGCGCGGACGAGACCTTCGTCGTCGACCCGGCGACGCCGCTGAAGCTCAAGGTGTCCGACACGGCGCCGGGCCCGTACTCGTACGGGGCCGGCGCGGTGGTGGTTCCGCTGAACGACGAAGCCCTGGCGCAGAAGGCCGGGGCGGCCAAGTCCGCCGGTGGCAAGAAGCTCCGGCTGATTCCGGCGGGCAACCCAGCCGCTCGCGGGGTCGCCGACGACCTGAACTCCGACGACAACGTGGCCGAGTTCAAGGTCAAGGTGCCGTCGCACGCTGCGGACAGTGCGGCGGTCGGTACCGGGGTCGACGGAGTCACCGGCTCGTCCCTGACGGTCAAGGTCGGTATCCGCAACGACGGGCCGGCGGACACCCTCGGCCCGGACGACAACTGGGGCTCCAGCGCGTTGATCAGCCTCCCGGCCGGCCTGGCCGTTCGCAAGGTCGACTCGCGATGTGTACCGGTCATCGACGGCAAGCCGGACTGGGAGCAGGGGAGCAGGGTGGACGGCCTCGTCTACCATTGCCGCCCGCTGGAGAGCGTCGCCGTCGGGACCACCGACCTGTTCTCGTTCACCGTCGAGATCACCGGTCCTGCCGGCGCGGCCGGCTCGATCGTCGTTGACGGCGGGGTGCAGGATGCGAACGCCGCGAACAACACTGCCGCGATCACGCTCACGACCGGTGACGGTGGTTCCGGTGACGGTGGTTCCGGCGACGGCGACGGCGGTGCGGGTGCCGGCGGTGGACTGCCGGTGACCGGTGCCAGTGCCGGTGCGATCGCGGTCGGCGGCATCCTGCTGCTCGGCGCGGGTGTCACGGCGCTCGTGGTGGCCCGGCGCCGTCGGATCGTCACGGTCGTCGACTGATCTTCCCCGATCTCCCGGTACGGGGGCAGCGGCACCGCGCCGTTGCCCCCGTACCCGTTCTCGGTCGTGACCTGGCCCGCCCGAACCCGGCTGCTCGTGACACCGGTCATGGCCGGACGGGGCCCCGCGCCGCAGGGCACCCCGGCTGAGTCGACCCGCTCGCCGGTGCGGGAGACTGGCAGTCATGGTGGCCCGTGGTTTCCCGTACGCCGATCTGAAGGATTTCCTCGCCGCGCTGGAGAGTGCGGGCGAACTGCGCCGGGTGTCCGTGCCGGTCGACCCGACGCTGGAGATCAGCGAGGTGGTGACCCGGACGGTACGGGCGAACGGGCCCGCTCTGCTCTTCGAGCGCCCGACCCGGGGCGAGATGCCGGTGGCGGTCAACCTCTTCGGCACCGAGCGCCGGATGGCGATGGCTCTCGGTGTGGACCGCCTCGACGAGGTCGGCGACCGGATCGGTGCCCTGGTCAAGCCGGAGTTGCCGGTCGGCTGGTCCGGTATCCGGGACGGCCTGGGCAAGGTGCTCCAGCTCAAGTCGGTGCCGCCGAAGAAGGTCAAGACCGCCCCCTGTCAGCAGGTCGTCTACCGGGGCGCGGACGTCGACCTGAACCGGCTGCCGGGCCTGCAGGTCTGGCCCGGCGACGGCGGGATCTTCCACAACTACGGGCTGACCCACACCAAGCACCCGGAGACCGGCAAGCGCAACCTCGGCCTCTACCGGTTGCAGCAGCACTCGCAGAACACCCTCGGCATGCACTGGCAGATCCACAAGGACTCCACCGCCCACCACGCGGTCGCCGAACGCCGGGGGGAGCGGTTGCCGGTCGCGATCGCCATCGGCAGCGACCCGGTGGTCAGCTACGCCGCCTCCGCCCCACTCCCCGGCGACATCGACGAATACCTCTTCGCCGGCTTCCTGCGTGGTGAGCGGGTCGAGATGGTCGACTGCCTGACCGTGCCGTTGCAGGTGCCGGCGAACGCGCAGATCGTGCTGGAGGGGTACATCGAGCCGGGCGAGCGGCTACCGGAGGGACCCTTCGGCGACCACACCGGTTTCTACACCCCGGTCGAGCCGTTCCCGGTGATGCACGTCGAGGTGATGACGACCCAGCGCGACCCGATCTACCACTCGATCGTCACCTCGCAGCCGCCGCAGGAGGACCACGGGCTGGGCAAGGCCACCGAGCGGATCTTCCTGCCCCTGCTCAAGCTGATGATCCCGGACATCGTCGACTACGACATGCCCGCCGCCGGGGTGTTCCACAACTGTGTGATCGTCTCGATCCGTAAGCGCTACCCGAAGCACGCCCAGAAGGTGATGAGCGCGATCTGGGGTGCGCACCTGCTCTCGCTGGCCAAACTGATCGTGGTGGTCGACGAGGACTGCGACGTGCACGACTACTCCGAGGTCGCGTTCCGCGCCTTCGGCAACGTCGACTACTCGCACGACCTGCTCGTCACCCAGGGGCCGGTGGATCACCTCGACCATTCGTCGTACCAGCAGTTCTGGGGCGGTAAGGCGGGCGTCGACGCGACCCGGAAGCTCCCCACCGAGGGCTACACCCGAGGTTGGCCGGAGGAGATGACCATGTCGCCCGAGATCCGGGCACTGGTCGACAAGCGCTGGAAGGAGTACGGAATATGAGGCGGGCACAGTGAGCGCTGCTACCACCACCGTTGCCGAGCGGCCGGGGCGGGTGAAGTCCTTCCTGAAGCTGGTCGTGATCGAGCACTCGGTCTTCGCGCTTCCGTTCGCGTTCCTCTCCGCGCTGGCCGCGATGTTCGTCGACGGCGGTCGGGTGCGTTGGCTCGACCTGCTGCTGATCACCATCGCCATGGTCGGCGCCCGTACCTTCGCCATGGCGGCGAACCGGATCATCGACCGGCGGATCGACGCGCGCAATCCGCGTACGGCCGGTCGGGAACTGGTCACCGGGGCGGTGAGTGTCCGGACTGCCTGGACCGGCGCGATCGTCGCCGTGATCGTCTTCCTCGGCGTCGCCGCCGCGCTCAACCCGCTCTGTTTCGCGCTCGCCCCGCTCGCTGTCGTCCCGCTGGTCGTCTACCCGTACGGCAAGCGGTTCACCGACTGGCCGCACGCGATCCTGGCGGTCGCCCAGGCGGTCGGCCCGGTCGGCGCCTGGCTCGCGGTGACCGGCACCTTCTCCGGTTCCGGTCCGGCCTGGCTGCTCGGTGCGGCGGTCGGCCTCTGGATCGGCGGCTTCGACCTGATCTACGCCTGCCAGGACGCCGAAATCGATCGGGAGATCGGGGTACGCAGCGTCCCCGCCCGGTACGGCAAGTCGTTCGCGCTGCGCCTGTCGAGCGTGACGCACGTGGTGACGTTCGTGCTCTTCGGCTGGTTCGGTGCGCTGATCGGCCTGGGCTGGCTCTTCTGGATCGGGCTGGCCCTGACCGCGGTGGCCTTCGTCTACCAGCACCTGGTGGTGACGCCGACCGATCTGTCCCGGGTCAACCGGTCGTTCTTCACCGCCAACGGGTTCGTCGCGATCGCGCTCTTCTTCTTCGCCCTGTTGGACCTGGTGTTCCGGCTCCACCTGCGGGCCTGAGCTGGGTTCGGGCGCTACCGGAGTTCCGGTGGTGCGGCGGGCGGCACCGAGACGGTCCGTCCGCCGCTCTGTCGGTAGCGGCTGCTCTCCAGCGACCAGTCGATGGTGCCGCGCACGGAGTACGCCACCCCGTCCAGGTAGTCGCCCAGCGCCTCGTCGATCCCCGGCCCGAAGGACGGTACGGCCGCCCGCAGCGCGGCGAAGCCGTCCATCGTCCGCTGCCAGCGTCGGACCACCGCCTGCACCGCCGCGCGTTCCGGTAGTCCCTCGGCTCGGGCGACCGCGAGCACCAGGTTGTGCCCGCCGGCGGTGGCGGTGTCCCGGGCCAGTGAGAGCACGTCGTTGAACCAGGAGAGCAGGTCGTTTCCGGTGGTCGCGTATTCGCGTACGGCCGGGTGGTGGTAGACCGCGTCGGGCAGTGGTCGCCCCGTGGCGAACTCGACCAACGTGTACGAGACGTACGCCGCCGAGGTGGCGCGGCGCAGTTCCACGTACTCGGGCACGGTCGGTTGCCGGCCGACCGCCTTGTTGTCCGCCTCGATCAGCACCCCGTCGAGGTGGTGGGCGACCGCGTCCACGAACCGGTCCCGGGCGGCCGGGGAGAGCCGTCGGGACGGCACCCGCCATGCGTCGGTGAGTTGCCGCCGCAGCGGTCCGGTGAAGCCCGGGTGGCGGCTGCGTGGGCCGTTGCGGAGTATCCGCAGGATGCCGTCGCGTAGACCTCGGACGTAGTCGGGGTCGGGGCCGGCGGTGCCGTCGCAGGCGTCGTCGAGCAGGAAGAACCAGGTGAAGAGCGCGGTGAGGGTGCGTAGGTCGGTGTGGGAGGCGGTCGGGTAGAGGCGTCCGGCGTAGCGGGCGAAGCCGTGGCGGTGCAGCCGGGCGGCGGCGTGGTCGTCGAGGGGCAACCCGGACCGCCGGAGCCAGCCAGGCAGCCAATTCTGGACGGAGTCGGCATATGGCGAGATTCTCGATGGAATGGGACAATCGAACTCAATCGACCAGAGTGCCTCGCCGTCCATGCCGTCGCCTCCCCAAACGACCGGTGCCGGGCCTGTCGGAAAGCATGGCAGTTCCACGGCGGTTCGGGCGGCCCCAGCGGTACTCAATCCCGCCTGGTTCGCCGCAATCCTGCCCTGTTCGATCGGCCCGCCTCCGCTACCGGATGGCCCCCGGTGCCACGGCCGTCAGCCGGACCGGGCAGGCTGGGTGCATGCGCAGGCCGTGGGTGGTGGGGGTTTCCGGGGCATCGGGTACGCCGTACGCGGCCGCCGTCATCAACGGGCTGCTCGACGCCGGCGCGGCGGTCGACCTGGTGGTCTCCCGGGCGGCCCGGCTGACCATCCTCGACGAGACCGGCTCTGCGTTCCGTGACGCCCATTGGCGCGACGACCTGGGCACCTGGCTGGGGCGGGACCTCGCCGCGGCGGACCTGGTCCACTGGCCGGCCGGGGACCTCGCCGCCGGCCCGAGCAGCGGGTCGTACCCGGTGCGCGGGATGGCGGTGGTGCCGGCGAGCACGGCAGCCTGCGCCGGGATCGCCATCGGGCTCTCCAAGGACCTGTTGCAACGCGCGGCCGAGGTGAACCTGAAGGAGCGCCGACCGGTGGTCGTGGTGCCCCGGGAGACCCCGGTCACCCGTAGCCACCTGGAGCATCTGATCGCGTTGCACGACGCCGGGGCGGTGGTGCTGCCCGCGAGCCCCGGCTTCTACGGCGCGGGTGCGTCGGCCACCGCGCGACAGCTGGTCGACTTCGTCGCCGGCAAGGTCCTCGACGCGCTCGGCGTTCCGCACTCGTTGTTCCGGCGCTGGGCCGGCGAACTCGGCGCCGGCCGCGACGGCCGGGAATCGGCCGACGACGCCTGAATCAGACCGTTACGGCCCGGTTGGGATATTGAGGGTATCGGGCCGGTCCCCGGCCCGATCCTCAGGTGGTACTCGCTGGTTGGTTCTCAGTGCAGGCCGACGTTGCCGGCACTGGCTGGGCCAGTTCCGGTCGGCGTCGCCGGACCGGCGTTGCGCGGCCGGTTGGCGATGTTGTCGTCGACCTCGTCGAGCATGCCCTCGCCCTCGAGCAGGGCACGCACCTCCGACTCGCGGAACCGGCGGTGCCCGCCCGGCGTCCGGATACTGCCGATCCGTCCGGCCGCAGCCCATCGGGTGACGGTCTTGGGGTCGACGCGGAACAGCGCAGCTACCTCGCCCGGCGTCAGCAGACGATCTCCAGTGTCCACAGCCCCCTCCTCGCGTCCACGAAGCCCCCGGACTGGTAAGACCGCCCCCGGGACAAAAGTGCCTGCCAGAGCCTTCGGTGGGGACGTACGGCAATTACAGCACCGCCAGAGTGTCGTGTCCGGCGAACGCGAAAACGCCCTGAGTGGGAAGTTAGCTCTACCGATATGTGGTTTTTACGTGCTTTGAGCGCGGCCCTCCGCCTACCGGTCGTTACCCGTCCCATCCACCGGGATAGTGTCTACAGTCCGTGGACGCTATAGACCTGGTGCTCGTCAATCTCCTACAGGCAAACGCCCGTCTCTCCTACGCCGAACTGGCCCGACAGGTCGGCCTCTCCGCGCCTGCCGTACATGAGCGGGTCGGCAAACTGGAGGCGAGCGGAGCCATCCGCGGCTACCGGGCCGACGTCGAACCGGAGGCGATCGGGCTCGGCGTCACCGCACTGATCGGCATCGTGCAGGATTCCGGCGGCGACACCGACGACGTGCTCTCCGCGCTCCGCGACATGCCCGAGATCGAATCCTGCTACTTCATGGCCGGCGTCGAGTCGTTCCTGCTCAAGGCAAGGGTGGGCACGATCGCCGAGCTGGAGCAGTTGATCGTACGGCTCAACCGGACCGCGGGTGTCGCCTCGACCCGGACCGGGATCGCCCTCTCCACGAAGTGGGAGAACCGGCCGCAGCCGACCACGGCGGAAGTCCCGAACCGCCCAGCCTGAGCCCCGTTCCCCGGCTCAGCTCCCGGTCCGGGGTCCCGGTTCGGTGTCCCGGCTCAGCGGCGTACCTCGGTCCCGACCCGCTCGGCCAGGCCGGGATAGTCGACCACGTAGCCGTCCTGGTCGAGCCGCAGCTCCGCGTCGAAACCGTTGTCCGCAAAACGTACGTTGCCGCCCTCCAGCACCGTGTAGACCTGCTCGGAGGGGACCACGACCAGGCTCGGCACCAGCACCCAGGCGACCGTGAGCCGGTGCACGGCGCCCGGCGTCGCGGCGCGCAGACCGAGCCGGCGTACCGGCAGGGTGTTGAACAGCGGTGCACCGCCGAGGTCGACATCGAGCGCGTCGGCCAACCGGTGCGCCTCCTCGATCCCCGGGATGCCGGCCGGAGGCTTTCCGACGGCGGCCAGCGCGGCGTCGAGGTCGCCCTGCTCGGCGGTGCTGGCCCGCCACCGCCCGGCCGCCCGTTCCAGCCGGATGCTGCGCAACCAGCCCGCACCCTCGACGCTGACCTCCATACGTACCGTCGCCCAGGTCTCGTCGGTGGTCACCTCGTACCGGCAGGTGTAGGGGAGCGGGTCCACCGCCAGCGCCACACCCCGGGCGAGCAGCCCGCGCCGGTCGTCGAGAAGCACATGGTCGGCGCCGGGCACGTCGGTACGGTTCCAGAGCAGCGATCTCGGCATCATCGGCATAGCCGGGACGTTACCGCCGGAAAGACGCCCACGCCGGCCGCGCTGCCGCCAGCAACGACAAAAACGGCGGGCGGACGATGTGGTCGAGCCACGTCGTCCGCCCGCCGCAAGGTCGGTCAGGCCGGCTGAAGATCAGTGGGTACGGGTGGGACGGCGGCTGCCGAACGGGCGGTCGCCACCGGAGCGCGGACGCTCGCCCTGAGCCTCGCTCGGCCGGTCAGGCCGAGGCGCGCTCTCGTGCCGGAATCCGCCCCGACGATCGTCGGAACGCCATTCCCCACCGCTGCGCCACTCGCCCGCCGGACGCGAGCCGGTGGCCCGTTCGCCCTGCGGCCGGTCACCGTAACGGCGTTCGCCCTGCGGCCGGTCACCGTAACGGCGTTCGCCCTGCGGCCGGTCCCCGAAGCGGCGTTCGCCCTGCGGCCGGTCACCGAAGCGGCGTTCGCCCTGCGGCCGGTCACCGTAACGGCGGTCACCACGCGGGCGGTCGCTGTAGCGTTCCGGCTCGGCCACCACCGGCACACCGCTCGGCGCCTGGGCGCCGGTGAGCTCGGCCAGTACCGCGTCGCCGGGGCGTACCCGGGTCTGGGCCGGCTCGACGCCCGCCTTCTCCAGCATCGCGAGTGTGGTCCGGCGCTGCTTCGGCAGGACCAGGGTCGCCACCGCGCCGGACTCACCGGCCCGAGCGGTGCGGCCGGCCCGGTGCAGGTAGTCCTTCGGGTCCTTCGGCGGGTCGACGTGCACCACGAGGGAGACACCGTCAACGTGAATGCCCCGGGCGGCCACGTCGGTGGCGACCAGGACACTCGTCCGGCCTTCCTTGAACTCGGCCAGCGTGCGGGTCCGTACCCGTTGGGTCTTGCCGCCGTGCAGCGCACCGGCCCGGACACCGACCGCCGCGAGCTGCTCGACCAGCCGGTCCACCCCCATCTGGGTGCGGGCGAACATCATCGTGCGGCCCTGCCGGGCCGCGATCGACGCGGCGATCGCGAACTTGTCGTGCGGCGGGATCAGCAGCAGGTGGTGGTCCATGGTGGACACCGCAGCGGTCGCCGGTGCGGTCGAGTGCGTCACCGGGTCGTGCATGAAGCGCCGGACCAGCGCGTCGACGTCGCCGTCGAGGGTGGCCGAGAAGAGCAGCCGCTGCGCGTTGACGGGCGTCTTCGAGAGCAGTTCGGTGACCTCGGGCAGGAAGCCCATGTCGGCCATCTGGTCCGCCTCGTCGAGCACGGTGATCTCAATTTCGTCCAGCTTGCAGACACCGCGCGAGATCAGGTCGCCGAGCCGACCCGGCGTCGCCACGATGACCTCCACGCCGCGCCGCAGCGCGTCGATCTGCCGGTCGTACGGCACCCCGCCCACGGCGGTCTTCAGGAACACGCCGAGCGACTTGCCCAGCGGCACGAGGGCGTCGTTGACCTGCATCGCGAGTTCGCGGGTCGGCACCAGGATCAGCGCCCGGGGGTGCTGTGGCCGGGCCCGGCCACCGTTGGCCACCCGGGCCAGTACGGGCAGACCGAACGCGAGCGTCTTGCCGGAGCCGGTCTGGCCACGGCCGAGTACGTCCCGTCCGGCCAGCGCGTCCGGAACGGTCGCCTGCTGGATCTCGAACGGGGTGCTGATGCCCTCCCGGGCGAGCGCCCGGACGAGCTGGTGCGGCAGACCAAGCGCCGCGAAGTCGCGTACGGGTGCCGGCGCGGTCTCGGCGATCGGCTCGGATTCCTCGGCCGGCCCGGCCTGTGCGACCTGTGCGACCTCTGCGGGCTGCGGGACCTCTGCGGGCTGGCTGGGTGCTACCGCCTGGGCTGCGGGTTCGATCTGTTCCGTCGAATCGATCTGCGCGGTCGGGGCCGTGGTTGCGTTCGGGGCCTCTGCGGTGTCGACCGGGGAGTCGAAGACGGACGGGAACGTGCTGGGATCAGCGAAGGGCGTCAAGAAAAACCTCTCAAGCGGGGCACATCTTCGCGAATGGCCCACTGCGGCAAACGTCCGCCGCTGAATCGCCCGCAAGATCGCCCAGGGGCGCGCTTTGTGCGCGCCAGGTCAGTAATCGCGTCAAGTGTACGGCTTCTCCGTGGTCCTGGCATCGACCGACCCCGGCCAGTGGGCAGGGTCACCCCGACCACGGAGCCCTCTCACGGGCGCCGCAGCCGGGGTTCGCGAAGGGAACGGCACGCCGGATCAGCTGCCCAGCAAGCCGCCGAACAGGTTGTTGAACGCGTCACCGGTCCCGAAGACCACGAGCAGACCGATCGCGACGAGCACGGCCAGTCCGGCGACCAGCACCCCGATCATCTTCGCCGTGCCCGTGTTGCTCGTGGGCGTGTCCGCCCAGCCCTGCGCCAGAATGTGCCCGGTCAGCGAACCGGTGTTCTCCACCGGGTTCCCGGTCCGGATCGGGACCGTCAGGTCCCCCGGGTTGCCGGTCCGGATCGGGATCGTCACGTCCGCCGCCGAACCATCCTCCCCGCCGTACACGGCCCCCCGGCCGGGCTGCTCGCCCGCCGTCTTCCGGGGATCGCCCACCGGAAGTCGGATCGGTTGGGTGGTGAGCGCGGAGGCCGAGGTGGGAATCGGCTGGGTGGTGAGCGCGGACGTCGCCGTCGTGATCGGCTGGGTGGTGAGCGCGGAGACCGAGGTGTTGATCCGCTGGGTCGCCACCGCGTCCGAACCCACCGGGGTGCCGGTCGAGGTGGAAGAAGACGGCACGCGGCTCGCCGGTGGCGGAGGGAACGGCGGTACCGGGGCCGGCACCGGCGGGCCGGGCGGCGCAGGCGGCGCGGGCGGGACCGGACCCGGTCCGGGTGGCGGGGGAGTCGGCCGGGGCGGAGTCGGTCCCGGTGCCGGTGGAGCGGGCACCGGTACGGGCGGAGTCGGTCCGGGTGCCGGTGGAACCGGGAACGGGGCCGGCGCCGGTCCGGGGCCGGGTGGCTTCGGCGGTTCCGGCCTCGGCGGGCGGGCCGGCTCGGGCGGGTGCACCGGCTCGGGCGGCTGCGGCGGCACGGGCGGACGCGGGTCGGAGTCCAGGATCGGAACCGGTCCGCTTGTCTGACCGGCCCGGTAGACCGTGGGCTGGACGCCCGACGTGGGCGCACCGCCCGCTCGCCCGTCGGCCGGCGCCGTGCCGACTCCGGAGACCTTCCCGCCGGAGCGGACACCTGCCTCGCCCGCCTCCCCGGAGCGCTGCGTCGGGATCGAGTAACCGATCGTCGGCTTGCCCCAGGGGCGGTCGGTGGACCTCGGTGGCGTGGCGTCCGTCGACCTGGTGGACGTACCGGTCGGCTCCGGATCCGTCCCCGGCTTGGAGAAGGCGGACCAGGGCACGTCAGCCGCGGGGACCTTCGGCGTACGGCGTTGCAGTGGAGTGCTCGCCGAGGCCGCCTCGACCAGCGCTGGTCGGGCCGACGCCGGCGGGGACACGCTGGCGCTGACGGACGTGGCCGGCGTGGTCGACGCGTCGGTCGTCTCGTCCGGTGTGTCGCCACGGGTCGGGGCGTCCTCGACCGAAGCGAGGCCGGTGGAGACGTCGTCGGTCGAGGCGTCGTCGTCGACCGGCTCGGGGCCGTCGTCCGATTCGGAAACCGTCTCCGGTGTGCTCTCCGACTTCTCCGCCCCCGCCCAGAGCGTGCCGGCCGGAGGCGGCGGAGGCGGCTCGTACGCCTCCGGCAGCTCATCGTCGGCGGCCTCCGGCACGACTGTGCCCACCGGCGGCGGCGGTGCCAACGGCGGCAGCTCCGCTACGTCGTCCGCCGCGTCCGGTGGTGTCGTGGTCAAGGTCCCGGTATTCGAACTCGCCAGCTCGATGGCTGGCGGTGTCTGCTCTTCGCCCATCGTTGCCTCCCGCGCCCGCACCCGGACCGGTGGCGCCGGACCGGGAGTGCCCTCGATCCTCACCGTGCCACATCCGGGCACGGGCGGACAGTCGGAGCCCGTTGTCCGGCCGAGCGGCCCGCGCGCCGCAGGCGCGGACCGGCCGGTCCGGAGGCGGCTACGTGCCGCTCGGCGTCACGTTGTTCGAGGCCGACGGCGTGGAGCCGGTGGTCGGGTTCGGTGTCGGCGAAGGCGCCGTGCTCGGCGGTGTCGACGTCGGCGGAGTGCCCGGTGTTGTCGGCGTACCCGTGCCGGTGGTGGGATCGGGTGAACCGGTCGTGGGCTTCGGCGTCGGTGTGGGGGTTGTCGGCTTCGGCGTCGGAGTCGGAGTTGTCGGCTTCGGCGTCGGTGTGGTGGCTGTCGGCTTCGGGGTCGGTGTGGTGGCCGTCGGCTTCGGCGTGGGCCGGGTGGTCGTCGGCGTCGGGTTGGGCGTCGTGGTCGGCGCCGGTACGGCCCCGTAGATCCGGGTCGCGGCGTAGAAACGCGACCACCAGACGGTCGAGACCTTCACCACGTCGCCCGAGTTCGGGGCGTGCACCATCTTGCCGCCACCGATGTACATGCCGACGTGGTGCACCGTGGTCCAACTGCTGCCCGAGGCGAAGAAGATCAGGTCCCCGGGGAGCAGCGAGTAACGGTCGACCGCCCGGGCCCGGGTCGCGTAGTACTGGTCCTTCGCCACCCGGGGGAGCTGGTAGCCGGCACTGCGGTAGGCCGCCCACATCAGGCCGGAGCAGTCGAACTCGTTCGGTCCTTCGGCCGCCCAGACATACGGATCGCCCCGCTGCGCGAGCGCGTACTGCACCGCTTGCAGCGCTCTCGGGTCGGCAACCATTCCGGCGACGCTGTCGCTGTTGAGCGAACCGGGACCGAGCTGCTGCTCGGCGGCCTCCCGGGCGCGTTCGATCGCGGCGAGCTGATCCGCGTTGTCCCGCTTCAACTTCAACAGGTCGGCTTCGAGCTGCTTGAAGGTGGTTTCCTTGGTGGTGAAGAGCGTGGTCGCGGTGGCGACCCGGGCATCGGCGGCGAGTTGTCCCTCGCGTGCCGTCTGCTCGGCCGCTCGGGCCCGGGTGAGTTCACGGGCGGGAGCGATGCTGTCCGCGCCGGCCGGCGCGCCCTTCTGTAGGCGGCTCAGCGCCCCCAGCCCTTCCAGGTCGGAGCCGAGCGCGCCCGGCGGCAGACCGGCGGCCTCCTTGAACGCCTCGGCGGCGGCGACGTCAGCCGCCTGCTGTGCCTTGAGCAACTGCTCGTGTGCCGACTGCCACTGCGTCTGAGCGGTCACCAGCAGGCCGGCCGCGGTGTCCCGGTCCTGGCGTAGCTGGAGCAGTTCGTCGCCGAGTACGGCGAGCTGTGTCTCCTTGGCCTGGATCTGGGTGGCGAGCGGGCCGTTCAGCAGCGGCGGCAGCGGGGCGGTGGGGCCGGTGCCACCGGCCGGCGCGGTGGCACCGGGCAGCAGCAGGGAACCGACCACCGCGGGGCGGGAGCCGGTGTCCGGCACGGTGGTGGGCAGAGCCGGGTCGGCGTAGACCGGGGTGGCGAAAGCGAACGCGACCACTCCGCTGAGCAGCGCGGACCAGGCCAGCGGCCGCAGCACCGGGCTGATCAGCGGTCGGCGGTGTCGTCCTCGTCGATTGCCCGTCTTCTGTGCCATTCCGCTCCCCATCCAGCAATCGAGGGCCCGGTTATACCGCCCCGGGGCCCTCGTGTCCGGCGATGTGCCCGGCGTCCCACTTTTGTCTACCTCACCACGTCCAGGAAGTCGATCGGGGCGGGGGTAACAAGAGCCTGAGAGTCTGGTGACGGCAGCCTGAGTGTCGGATGGCCGGCGGGCGTCCGGTGAACTACGTCGCTGTGGCAGTGGCCGTCCGGGCGTTCCCGGGTGGGCCACGTACGCTCGACCCTGGATCGTAGGGAAGGACGGGCCCGCCATGGATGCCGGACGCAAGCGTGAACTGGAAGAGAAGGTCTACGCCGGGGAGCGGCTGAGCCGGCAGGACGGCGAGGACCTCTACGACAGCGACGATCTGGCGTGGCTGGGGCGGCTGGCTCACCACCGTCGCACCGAGATCAACGGTGACCGGGTGATGTTCAACGTCAACCGCCACCTGAACCTGACCAACGTGTGCAGCGCCTCCTGCGCGTACTGCTCCTTCCAGCGCAAGCCGGGCGAGAAGGACGCGTACACGATGCGGATCGAGGAAGCCGTCCGCAAGGCCAAGGAGATGCAGGACGAGCAGCTCACCGAGCTGCACATCGTCAACGGTCTGCACCCGACGCTGCCCTGGCGTTACTACCCGAAGGTGCTGCGCGAGCTGAAGGCGGCGCTGCCGACGGTGAAGCTGAAGGCGTTCACCGCCACCGAGGTGCAGTGGTTCGAGAAGATCAGCGGTCTGCCGGCGGACGAGATCCTGGACGAGCTGATCGACGCTGGCCTGGAGTCGCTCACCGGTGGCGGTGCGGAGATCTTCGACTGGGAGGTCCGGCAGCACATCGTGGACCACGCCTGCCACTGGGAGGACTGGTCGCGGATCCACCGGCTGGCGCACTCGAAGGGGCTCAAGACCCCGTCGACGATGCTCTACGGCCACATCGAGGAGCCCCGGCACCGGGTCGACCACGTACTGCGGCTGCGTGAGTTGCAGGACGAGACCGGGGGCTTCACCGTCTTCATCCCGCTGCGCTACCAGCACGACTTCGTCGACTCGGCGGACGGCAAGATCCGTAACCGGATCCAGGCCAGGACCACGATGGCGTCCCCGGCCGAGTCGCTCAAGACCTTCGCGGTCTCCCGGCTGCTCTTCGACAACGTGCCGCACGTGAAGTGCTTCTGGGTGATGCACGGGCTGTCGGTCGCCCAGCTCTCGCTGAACTTCGGCGTGGACGACCTGGACGGCTCGGTGGTCGAATACAAGATCACCCACGATGCGGACTCGTACGGCACCCCGAACACCATGCACCGTGAGGACCTGCTCAACCTGATCTGGGACGCCGGGTTCCAACCGGTCGAACGGGACACCCGTTACAACGTGGTACGCGAGTACGACGCCCCGCCGACCCTGGCCCAGCGCCGGGCGGAGCCGCAGCAGGTCTGGGCCTGACCCTGGACGGGGTTGCCCGCTCTTAACCTGCCCCATGTCCGGCGTGCGTGTTGGCGTGCGTGTCACGCCACTGGTCGTCAGTAGCTTCCATTCACCGTGATGATTGATGCTGCCGAGCGTGGTCGAGTCGGGACCGCACGCCGGATCAAGAGGTTCCGCCGTCCACTGGCCGGCGGTCTGACCGCATTGGTGGCCGCCGTCGTGGTCGCCCTGCCGGCATATGCGGGTGCCGCACCAGCGCCGGGTCCGAGCGGTCCCGGATCGGTAGACATCACGGTGGAGATCGGACCCCCGTCGCCCACCGGGTCGGGCAGTCCGACTCCATCGGTCACTCCGACCGGCTCGACCGGTCCCAGCCCGTCCACCACCCCGACCGGCTCGACCAGTCCCACTCCGACCGCGTCGACCAGTCCGAGCACGTCCACCAGCCCGACCGGGTCCGCCACTCCCAGCGCATCCGCCAGCCTGGGGCTGTCGCCCAGTTCGACGAGCCCGGCACCGCTCGGCAACGGTTCCGGAGGCGTCCTGCCCCGAACCGGGATGCCGCTGATGCTGCTCCTCGGCGCCGCCGCCTTCCTGGTGGCGGTGGGGCTCAGCCTGCGGGCCGCCGCGGAGCGTCGGACCGCCTAGGAAAACCCGGCCGGGCCGATCGAGCGCTGGGCCGTCGTCCGCCGAACCCAGCCGGTAGCCGCCCCGGTCAACCCCCCGGCCGAGCGGCCGGGGCAGACCTGCGCGGCGGGCCAGGGCCGCCCGTACGTGGATGCGGTATCGCCGTTTACACCGGCCTCCAATGTCCGTTTAGAGCGGCGAGTGGCTGACCAGCGGGCATCTGCGCGGCGAATCGGACATCGACATTCATGATCGGGGCAACGGGTCAATGACCGAATCCGAGATGCTATCGATGCATTTACCTGGGTGACGATAAATGGAGCTACTGCGCCTTATCTTTCCAATGCAAAGGTACGCCCTATTTGATCACCCCGAGTGAACTGATGTTCACCCCGTGCATGTCTGGCGTGAGCATTTGGCTTTGCGCCCGGTCACGGTGCGTGCGCAGCCTGATCGCGGTGGTCGCCCCGACAGCGAGGCCCACGCATGCGCGTTCCACGCTCGACGGGAGGAACTGGTGCAGCAATCGCGTTTCGTCTTCCTATCCATGCCGGCGAAATCGGGCGGCCAGGTGGACGAGGCTGCCGAGGAGGTGTTGTGGATGCTCGTCTCGCCCAACAATCGGCAGCTGGGTCGCGGTGAGGAGGGCTACGGGACGTACGCCGAGTGTCGCGCGGCGGTCGTACGCCTGCGGGACGAGCACCGCCGGGCCGACGCGATGGCCCTGGCCGACGAGTTGACCGGCCAGTGGGTGTGGCGGCTGGAACTCGACGGTGAGACGGTCGCTGTCTCCAGCCGGTCCTACCTGCGCGCCCGAGAGTGCAGCTACAACCTGGAGAGGTTCCTGGCCGCCGTACCACAGGCCGACGTGGTCGACGGGACTCGGGCGGTCCGCAAAGGACAACGGCTGGGCGGTGACGTACGGACCGTGTTCAGGTCGTCCGCCCTGCGCCGGCCCTACGGCCCGGACAACGGAACCAGGGCGGCGATCTGATGGCGCCGAGCGCCGCAGCGGGTACCACGTTGCCGTCGGCACCGGAGGAGTCGCCGGACGTTCCTCGGCGGACCGTTGACCGACCCGGCCCGGCGGATCTGGTCTTCCGCGCTGTGGCCCGGTCCGGTGGGCTGCTCGTGCTCGCCATCATGGCGCTGGTCGGCGTCTTCCTGGCCTACCGCGCATTGGACGCGATCGAATTCGCCGGCTGGTCGTTCCTGAGCGAGCAGCGGTGGGAGCCGGAGTCCGGCCGGTTCGGCATCGCCGCGGTGCTCGTCGGTACCCTGCTCATCGCCCTGGTCGCGATTGTCATCGCGGTACCACTGGCAATCGGTGCCGCGTTGTACATCTCCGAGTACGCACCGCGCCGGATGAAACAGACCCTGGTGAGTCTGGTCGACCTGATGGCTGCCGTGCCGAGTGTGGTCTACGGCCTGTGGGGGCTCTTCCTGCTACAGGGCAACGTGCTCGGGCTGTCCCGGTGGATCTCGACCTACTTCGGCTGGATCCCGCTGTTCCGGGTGGACGGGGTGGACCCGAGGGACCCGTTGGCCACCGACTCGGTCTACACCTCGTCCACCTTCATCGCCGGGATCGTGGTGGCGATGATGGTCGCCCCCATCATCTGCTCGATCATGCGCGAGGTCTTCGCCCAGGCGCCGGCCGGTGAGCGGGAGGGCGCGTACGCCCTCGGGGCCACCAGATGGGGGATGATCCGCTCGGTCGTGCTGCCGTTCGGCAAGGGCGGCATGATCGGTGGGACGATGCTCGGCCTGGGTCGGGCGCTGGGCGAGACGATCGGCGTCTACCTCGTCATCTCCATGGTCTTCGCGATCCAGCCCAACATCGTGCAGAACGGCGGCAGTTCGGTGGCCGCGCTGATCGCGCTCCGCTACGGCGACGCGACACCGATGGGCATCTCCGCGTTGATGGCCGCTGGACTCGCACTCTTCCTGATGACCTTGGTGGTCAACTTCATCGCTTCCAGCATCGTGGCGCGATCCAGGTCCGGCGCGGCGAGCGAGGCGTGAGGAGCGGTGATGACTAACAGGCAGCTCGCCGAGACGGTACGCGACGAGTTCGTGCCGCAGACCGTACACCTCGCCGACGAGCTCGATACCGGCCATTCTCCGGACCTGGCTCAGCCGGCGACGACCGTACCGGCTCAAGGCCCGGAGCCCGAGCGGCTCGAGGAACGGCGGTCGACCGGAACCAGCCGGCGCAGCGACCGGTTCGCGGCAGCCGGCGCCGCCCTCGCCGCGCTCGCCTTCACCATGATCGTATTCACCCAGTTGGCTCCGTTCGACGGGTTGCTGGGCTTCGTCGTCTTCGCCTGGCTTTCGTTCGTCGGCATCTACGCCCTGCTGGTCAGCTTCGACGAGGACGGTCCGGCGGTCCGCGACCGGATGGCCGCGGCGGTCGTGCACAGCCTCGGATTCCTGCTCCTGCTCGGCCTGGTCGTGGTGGTGCTCTTCACCCTGTTCCGGGGACGGGCGGCGCTGGTCCACCTCAACTTCTTTGTCCAGGACATGCGGCTGGCGGGCCCGCTGGAGCCATTGAGCGTCGGCGGTATCTGGCACGCGATCGTCGGCACCCTGGAGCAGATCGGGATCGCGCTGGCCATCACCGTGCCACTCGGGGTGCTCTGCGCGGTCTTCCTCGGCGAACTGCCGGGCGCGTTCAGCCGGTTCGTCCGTACGATCGTCGAGGCGATGACGGCGCTGCCGTCCATCGTCGCGGGCCTGTTCATCTACGCGACGGTCGTACTGATGATCGGGTTCGGCAAGTCCGGCTTCGCCGCGTCCCTGGCGATCACCGTGATGATGTTGCCGATCGTCATCCGGGCGTCCGATGTGGTGATCCGGCTGGTGCCCGGCTCGCTGCGCGAGGCGTCGTTGGCGCTGGGCGCCTCCCAATGGCGCACGGTCTGGCACGTGGTGCTGCCCACCGCGCGCTCGGGCCTGGCCACCGCGGTGATCCTCGGTACCGCCCGTGGCGTCGGTGAGACCTCGCCCGTACTGCTGACCGCCGGGGTGAACGCGGGGATGAACGCGAACCCCTTCTCCGGCTGGCAGATCTCACTGCCGCTACAGACATTCGAATTCGTCAAGTCGCCGCAGCCGACCATGATCGCGCGTGGCTTCGGGACCGCGGCCACCCTGATGGTGCTGGTGCTCGTGCTCTTCATCGTGGCCCGGACCATCGGTGGCCGGGGTCCCGGTCAACTCACCCGGCGCCAGGCGCGGCGCCGGGTCGCCCAGTCGGAACGCGACAAGCGCCGCTTCCTGGAGCGGCAGTCGGCGACGCCGCCCGCCACCGAGGCCATGACATCCCCCGCCCTTCCGGACCGCCATCGCGAGCCGGAAGTCGATCCCGCCGACCATCGCGAGGAACGAGATGCCTGAACGTACGAATCTCCGGATGTCCGCCGTCAGTCGGCGGCTGTTCCGCCTGGCCGCCGGGGTGCTGGCCCTCGGCCTGGTGGCCGCCACCGTGCTCGCCGGCGGGGCGGCCCAGGCGGCCGCGCCCATCCTGGTGCCGATCAGTGGCGCCGGCTCGACCTGGAGCCAGAATGCGGTCGACGCCTGGCGGCGCAACGTCACCCAGTACAACATGACGATCAACTACGCCGGTACGGGTTCGACCGACGGGCGTAACCAGTTCAAGAACGGCACCGTCGACTTCGCCGTGTCCGAGATTCCGTACGGGATCGACGACCCGGCCACGCCGAACGCCGACGATGCCCCGCCGAACCGCAAGTTCGCGTACATGCCGATCGTCGCCGGTGGCACGTCCTTCATGTACAACCTGAAGATCGGTGGCCGACAGGTGACGAACCTGCGGCTGTCCGGACCGGTGATTACCAAGATCTTCACCGGTGTGATCACCAACTGGAGCCACCCGGAGATCAAAGCGGACAACCCGGGACTGGCCCTGCCCAGCCGCAAGATCGTGCCGGTGGTCCGCTCCGACGGTTCGGGCACCACGGCCCAGTTCACGCTCTGGATGAGCAAGGAGCACGGCGGCCTGTGGAACGACTACTGCCGGGCCGCCGGCCGGGCCACGCCGTGCGGGATCACCTCCTACTACCCGACGATTCCCGGTCGGGGCTTCGTCGCCCAGGCGCAGTCCGTCGGGGTCGCCGGCTACGTGGCGCAGGGGTACGGCGAGGGCGCGATCACCTATGTCGAGTACTCGTACGCGTTGGAGAACCGGTTTCCGGTGGCGAAGGTGCTCAACCGCGCGGGTTACTACATCGAGCCGAAGGCGGCCAATGTCGCGGTCGGCCTGCTCGGCGCGACGATCAACGGCGACCTCACCCAGAATCTCGACAACGTCTACCGCGGCGCTGATGCGCGGACCTATCCGCTGTCGTCGTACTCCTACATGGTCCTGCCGGTCTCGGAGAGCGTTCTTGGTTTCACCAAGAACAAGGGCTACACCCTTGGCCGGTTCGCCTATTACTTCCTCTGCCAGGGCCAGCAACAGGCCGAGGTGCTCGGCTATTCGCCGCTGCCGATCAACCTGGTGACCGCCGCTTTCGACCAGGTCGCACGGATCGACGGGGTGGAGAAACAGGACATCAAAATTGAGAACTGCAACAATCCGACGTTCTCCCGGGACGGCACCAACACCCTGGCACGCAACGCGGCGCAGCCGCCGAGTTGCGACGCGAAGTCCAGCGGTACGCAGTGTGTGACCGGCACCGGCGGCGCGACCCAGGAGACCCGGAACAGCAATCCCGTCGGTGGGAACAGCAACAATCCCGCCGGTGGCGGCAACAATCCCGCTGCCGGCGGCAACAACGCCACCGGCGGGGCCACGCCGACCGGAGTGGCCAGCGCCGGCCCGGTCGCGGTGGACCCCGACACCGGCGAGTCTCTCGGTAACCCCGGCGGTGGGGGCAACGACGAGTTCGTGGTGGCCACCCCGGTCTCGCTCGACGGTCAGGGCGGCTGGGCGCTGCGGCACACCATGATGCTGCTGGCCGGGGTGTTGCTCGCCGGGCTGCTGCTCGCGCCGCCGCTGTTCACCCGCCGGCTGGCCGGCCGGAACGGGACCGACCAGCGGAGCCCGCGATGACGGCGATGGTCCGGCGATCGGGTCGCGAGCCGCTACGGGGCTGGCGCCTGGCCCTGGCCCTGGTGGTGGTCGTGCCGCTGGCCGGAGCCGCGATGGTGGCACCGCAGTACCCGGCCGGGGCGCAGCAGCCGTCCGGCGGGGTGGACGCGCCGACCGACTCGGCGGTGACCGTGAGCGGCCGGGCGGACGGCGTGTACGGCGACGACTTCTCCGACCTCCGGGTGACGGTCTCGCAGACCAGGAACCTCACCAGCCAGGGCATCTCGGTCAGTTGGACCGGTGGCAAGCCGACGGTGATGAGGGACGCCGTCCAGATGGTCGCCAACTATCTACAGATCATGCAGTGTTGGGGACCCGACCCGGCGGCGGCCGACTTCCGGGAGACCTGCGTGCAGGGATTCGGTCGTCCCGGTGGGGCGGTCAACCGTATCCCCAAGTTGCTCGTACCCGATCCGCTGGAGACGGTCCTGTCGCCGGACGCCAAGATCATTCCGTTCCTGGCGGTGACCGGCGAACGGTCGTCGGACGGGGCGGAATGCGACGCGGGCTGCAACCTCGGTGCCCTGCTCTCCGACTACTTCCGGGCGGACAACACCAACGAGATCTACCAGGGATTCACGGCCGCCGACGGCACCGGCCGGGTCGTCTTCGAGGTGCAGAACGCGATCACGCAGCCCTATCTGGGCTGCGGGGCACCCCAGCCGGCCCCCGGTGGCGGCCAGACGCCACGGCCCTGCTCGCTGGTGGTGGTTCCACGGGGCGATCACGACATGGACGGGAACCCCTTGTGTGCGGGCTGCGCGCTGGTGGACAGCCCGCTGCAGGCGTCGACGTTCCGGGACCGGATCGTCATTCCGTTGCAGTTCGAGTCGCTCGGTGGCGGCTGCGAGCTGGGGGCCGAGGAGCGGCTCACCGTCGGGTCGGATCTGGTCGCCGACGCGGTCCGGTCCTGGCAGCCAGCGCTCTGCGCGGACGGCGGCGCGACCTTCGGCTACTCCGCCGCCAGCGACGAGGACGCGGTACGGCAGGTGCTCAGCCCCGTACCGGGCGCCCCAGGTATGGGTTTCACCGCCGAGCCCGCGGTGCCCCTCCCGGGCGGGCCGGAAGTGCTGCACGCCCCGGTCGTGCTCTCCGGGGCGGTGATCGCCTTCAACATCGACGTGGAGGTCGATGCCAGCGCGCCGCCGGACGTACTGAAACTGAGGGCGAGCGCGCTGCGCGAGCTGAAGCTGACGCCCCGGTTGGTGGCGAAGCTGCTCACCCAGTCGTACTCCTCGGACGTACCGGGTGGCGCCGTTAGCGAACATGTCCGGAACAACCCCCGTGACCTCTTCCAGGACCCGGAACTGCGGTCGCTGAACCCGGTGTTCGTACAGTTCACCCGCGTCGCCGCGCTGCGCTCCGGACTGATGGTCGCGCAGGGCAACTCGGCCGCCTACCGCGAGGTGTGGAAGTGGATTCTGGCCGATGCCACGGCGCGGAAGTGGCTGGCCGGTGAGCCGGACGAGCACGGAATGGTGGTCAACAGCTACTACCGCGATGTGCTCAACACCGGCGTGCCGCTCGACACCTTCCCCAAGGCCGACGCCACGGAGGTCGTCGGTGCCGGCGCTCCGGAGGACAAGCCCTTCGGAACCGGTCACCTCCGTCCCTACCTCGGCAGCATGGAAGAGGCGGCGCTCCAGACGCGACGTGCCGACCCGAAGTCGAAGACGGTCTGGGACGCGAACCGGACACCGCCGGACTATGTCGCCGGTAGTGCTCTCCGGCCGGTCGGATTCCGGGGGGCCATGTCGATCACCGACGCCGCGTCGGCCGCCCGTTACGGTCTCTACGCGGCGAGCCTGACCAACCAGAACCAGGAGTTCGTGGCGCCGACCCGGGAAGGCATGCTGGCCGCGGTCGACGCCATGGTGCCGAGTGAGGCCGATGACGATGTCCTGATGATCGACCCGACGAAAAAGGCACCCGGCGCCTATCCGCTCACGATGGTGAACTATGCCGCGGTCAATATCAGCAATCAGGATCAGGCGGCGCGTGATGACTACGCGCAATTCCTGCGATATGCCGCCGGGGCCGGTCAGACCGAGGGCGTCCGCCGGGGCGAACTGCCCCGGGGCTACGTCCCGCTACCCAACAAGTTGCGCCAGCAGACGATGTCGGCCGCGAACGCGATCGAACGCGGGCCGGCCCCCAGCCCGACCCCGTCGGTCGAGCCGACGGAGCCGGAAACGACCACCCCGACCACCTTGTCGACGACCCCGGCCAGCACCAGCACCTCCACCGGCACCCCCAACGCGGGGCTGCCACCGGTGACACCCGGCCCGACCCGTACCCCGGCGCCGGTGCCACCGGCCACCGCGGTCAGTCAGACCACCCCGGGGGGGCCGCTCGGCCTGGTGGGCCAGTACGCGTTGGTCGCCGCGCTCGCGCTCGGACTTCTCGGCGGTGCCGCCGGCCCGGTGCTGCTCCGGCTGTCCGGGCGCCGCCGAATCTAGCCGTCCCTCATTCCTGATGTGTTCCTCGATTGATGTGACGCTCCGTGGCCAATCCTGTTCATTCGGCCTAAACGTTGGCGATAAGTAGCGCACGAAACGTTTGCGAAACAGCAGTATCGACCGACGGGACGGGTGAGAAAGACTTGCTTCCAGCTCATTGATCACCGGAAATGGGCTAACCGTTTTTGTCTCTCTCAGAAGGGGAGAACAAATGAAGGTAAGGGCTCTCGCGAGCACGATGGGCGTCGGTGTGGCCGCCGCCCTCATGCTCACCGCCGTGGCCGTCCCGGCCTCGGCCGACCCGGTCCCGGCCACCGACTACCGCCAGCTTGCCGGTGTCGGGTCGGACACCACGCAGGACGTGCTGAACCACCTCGGCAAGGTGGTCGGCGGCGGCAGCACGATCGCCTCCTGGGACGCCCGGCCGCCGGCCGGCGCGACGACGACCATCAAGACCAAGGCGTCGGGCCCGAACGGGGACTGCACCCAGACCCGGCCGAACGGCTCCGGCGCTGGCCGGACGGCGCTGCGTAACGCGCAGAGCAGCACCAACGCCACGTACGACTGCGTTGATTTCGCCCGCTCGTCCAGCTACCCCAACGCGGTCCCGCAGACCACCGGCCTCTACACCTACATCCCGTTCGGCGTGGACGCGGTGACCGTGGCGGTCAACGAGAACAGCTTCCTGCCGTCGAACATCACCTCCATCCAGGCCCAGCGGATCTACCAGTGCTTCGACGACGACATCGCCGGTGAGCCGGTCGTCCCGCTGCTGATCCAGTCCGGCTCGGGCACCCGGCAGTTCTGGCTGCAGAAGATGGGTGTCGCCGAGCAGGACATCGCCGCCGGCTTCTACCCGTGTCTGCAGGACCTGGGCAACACCGTCCAGGAGCACGACGGCAACGTCCTGGCCGGCCACGAGGAGTACCTGCTGCCGTTCTCGGTCGGTCAGTGGATCGCCCAGGGCAACACCGGGCAGGTTGTCGGCGGACACGCGATCGACATCGCCAACCGTCGGGGTCCGTCGAAGCTGCTCTCGATGGACGCCGTCGCGCCGCGCAACGTCGACGGCTCCCTGAACATCAACTTCCCGATCCGCCGCGACGTGTACAACGTCGTACCCACCGCCGACCTGGTCACGGGTTCGCTGCTCTCGAACACCTTCGCCGGTCCGACCTCGTCCGTCTGCAACGAGGACGACGTCATCAAGGCGTACGGCTTCGGTTTCCGTACCGGTTCCAGCTCGAACCTGCTGGAGCTGCCCTGTGGCTCGACCCTGCTGAAGGCCGACTCCTGATCCTCGGGCCGGCCGACTGAACGCGCACCACGACCCGGGGACCGGACCGCATCCGCGACCGGTCCCCGGTTCGCCCATGACACCGCAGGTCCTCTGGCTTCGCACCCGCGAGAAAAGGAAGTGGTTCATGTACAACCTCACCCGTCGGATGGGCGTGCTGGTCGCGTCCGCCGCGCTCACCTTCGCCGCTCTGACCGGATTCGCCGGCGCGGCGCAGGCCGAGAGCCCGATCCTCGGCACCCTCACCCTCAGCCAGACCAGTGGCACTGTCAGCGACACGCCGTTCGTGGCGAATGCCACCACCTCCGCCGGCTGCCCCGCCGGGTACGGCCAGAACGCGTCGCTCCGGGTCGGTCCGGTGGGTGGGCAGTCCCGGCTGCTCGGGCCCATCGGCGGCGCCGGCGACTACGACAGCGTCGGGTCGATCACCCTGCCGGCCGCCCGGTCGCTGACCACCGCGCTCGGCGCGACCCCCGCCGACGGGGACTACGAGGTCGTCATCAACTGCGCGGGTGTGCCGGTCGGCACCCACCCGAAGACGTTCTCCACCCTCGTCACCGTTTCCGGCAGCAACTGGCAGGTGAAGGCGGCCGTGGCCACCACCACCAACCTGCAGGCCAAGCCCTGGCTCTTCGCCTTCGAGGGGCAGCAGGTCACGCTGACGGCGGACGTGTCGCGAGGCGCCGCCGGCACGGTCGAATACCTGGTGGACGGCATTTCCGTCGGGACCGCTCCGGTCGTCGACGGCAAGTCGGTGCTGAAGACCCGCGCGCTGCCCAACGGGCTGCTCCAGGTCAAGGCGAAGTTCACCCCCGATGACCCGCGGCTGTTCAAGCCTTCGGTCTCGGCGATCTGCTACATCGTCATCGGTTGATCGTCCGGCCGATCTGATCCGGACCCGGCCGGAACGTGTCGCAACCGACCCGTAGCCGGCCACCCGTCCACGCCGCCAAGCCGTTCCCGGTTTGGCGGCGGTGGCCGTACCACCCCATCTCGGCGCAACCCGCTCAGAGAAAAGGACGCGGCTCGTGCGTGAGTCCAGACTTCCCGTCGCCGTAGCGGCCGTACTGCTGGCCGCGCTCCTGCTGACCAGCACACCCGCCACCGCCACGGCCGGCACCACCGGGCCCGCGCTGGCCGGCCCGGTTGGGCTCGGCCGCTCGGCCCGGGCGGCGCCGCTCGGCCCACTGACCCTCGGCCCGACCAGCGGCAGCACGACCGCCAACCCACTGTTCACCAGCGTCACCACGGCGGCGCCGTGCCCGGCCGGCTACGGGCGGAACGTCGGGCTGCGGATCGGTCCGGCCGGCGGCACCGGTGGCCTGCTTCTCGCCCCCCAGAACGCCGGGGGGTACGACGCGAACCCGGTGACGTTTCCGGCCACCATCCGTACCCTGACGCAGGCGCTCGGGGTCGAGACCGCCGAGGACGGCGACTACGACGTGTACGTCGAGTGTTTCGGGCTCACCACCGGCCGGCACCCGGAGCGGTTCCAGACCACGATCAGCGTCGCCGGCGACCGCTGGCAGATCAGGACCGGTGGTCCCGCTCCGGCCGGTCCGTCGACGCCCGTTCCGGCGCTGGAGCCGCCCTCGACCACCGCCCCGAACAGTCCCTCTGCCGGGCCCGGCCCGACCGTCGAGGTTGCCCCGACCATCGAGCCCACCCCGGCCGCGGCTGCCCCGGTCAGCCCGTCGCGGGTGGCCGGAGGAGGAGACGACGACCCGAGCCTTGCTCCGTCCGTGTTGCTGATCGGTGGGCTCGCCGTCGCCGTCGCCGCCGTAGCGCTGCTGGTCGCCCGTCGTCGCCGCGCTGCCGCGACCGGTTCAGCCGGCGCGGCGACATGGAACGACCGGTCCTGACCCGTTCGAGAGCCACCGCAGTCCACCGACAGATAAGGACATGATCGTGCGAAAGTCCAGGTTCCCGCAGTTTGCGGCCGCCGTACTGCTGATGGTGACCGCCAGTGCGGCGGCGGCCATCCTCGGCACGGCTGGCACAGCCCAGGCGGCACCGCTCGGCACCCTGACGTTGACCGCGCTGACCGGCAGCACCACCACCGCTCCGATGCTCGTCAGCGCGACCACCTCCTCGGCCTGCCCGGCCGGTTACGGGCAGAACGTCGGCCTGCGGGTCGGCCCGGCCGGATCCGCCACCGGTGGCCTGCTCGGCGCCGCGCTCGGGGCCGGCGGCTACGACACCGCTCCGGTCACGTTCTCCGGTGGCCAGATCAGCCGCAGCCTGGCCCAGGGCCTCGCCGTCACGGCTGTCGCCGACGGCGACTACGACGTGTACGTCGAGTGCTTCGGGGTGAGCAGCGGCAAGCACCCGGACCGGTTCCAGACCACCATCACGGTGACCGGCGGCAGTTGGGAGCTCAAGGGCGGTGGTGGGGTGCCCACCCCGACCGCGACGCCGTCGCCGACGCCGACCAAGACGCCGACGACAACCGCGCTGGTGATGTCGCCGGCAAACTCCGCACCCGCGGGAACCCGGATCACCGCCACCCTGAACGTCACTCCCGCCACGCTCGGCGGGCAGTTCCAGCTGCTGAACGGCACCGCCTCGCTCACCAGTGGCAACGTGGTCAACGGTGTCGGCGTCGTGACGATCGACACCCTTCCCGCAGCCAGCTATTCGCTCGTCGGCAGGTTCACCCCGCTCGACCCCACGTACGAGGTGTCGACTTCGGATCCGGTCGCCTACACCGTCACCCCGGGCCAGACGAACAGTCCGACCCCGACGACCACGCCGACCCGGACCACCAGTCCGACGCCGACGACGACGAACAGTCCGACCCCGACGAACAGTCCGACCCCGACCGAGAGTTCGACCCCGACGAACAGTCCGACCCCGACCGACAGTCCGAGCCCGACGCCCACAGCCAGCGGGGGCAACCTCCCGGTCACCGGCATGCCGCTGATGCTGATTGTCGGCAGCGGGGCAGCGCTGGTCGGCGGCGGCAGCGGACTGTTGCTGGCCGCGCGGCGGCGTCGCGACCAGGTCGTCCCCAGCGGGCTGCCGCAGTGGCGCGATTAGTGGGGCCGGACCGGATGACCACCAGCACCGAGCCGCGCGAGAGCGGAGCTGCCCGACCCGCGCCGCCGCGGACCGAGCGGATCGGGCTCTACCTGCCCGGTACGGCGTTGACCATCCTCGCGGTGATCCTGCTCGGGTTCGTGGCGCACGTCGTGCTGCTCTCCCAGGTGCGCTACGCCCGGGCCCAACAACTCGCGTACGCCGACTTCCGGGCGGACCTGGCCGAGGCGACCGCTCCGGTCGGGCAGACCGACGACCAGGGGCGGTTGTTGCGGCCGGGCACTTCGGTCGCGGTACTGCGGATTCCGGCACTCGGCGAGCGGCAGGTCGTGGTCGAGGGAACGGAGGCCGGCGTGCTGATGGCCGGGCCGGGACATCGCCGGGACACGGTGCTGCCGGGCCAGGCGGGCACCAGCGTGATCATGGGGCGGCAGGCGACGTACGGCGGCCCGTTCGGCCGGATAGCCCTGCTCTCCCCCGGCGACCAGTTGACCGTGACCACCGGACAGGGCGTGCACACGTACGTGGTCCGTGGGGTGCGGCGGCCGGGCGATCCGGCTCCGCCGGCGCTGACCCCCGGTGCCGGCCGGCTAACCCTGCTGACCGTGGCCGGCAGGCCGTTCATGCCCCGGGAACTGGTCCGGGTCGACGCGGATCTGACCTCCCCGGCACAGCCGATCCCGAAGCGGGTGCTCGGCCGGGGTGAGGCGGCGCTGCTTCCCGCGGAGCGGGCGCTCGCCTCGGACCAGGGCGCCTGGATCGGGCTGGTGCTGCTGACGCAGGCGTTGCTCGCGGCTGTGATCGGGATTGCCTGGGCCCGGGTCAGATGGGGTGTCCCGCAGGCGTGGGTGGTCGGGTTTCCCGTCGTCGGGGGGCTCGGGATGGTCACCGCCGACCAGATCATGCGACTGCTGCCGAACCTGTTGTGACGTCCACCGCTCGTTTCTGTGAGGTACTGACATGACGACTTCCGTCGACCACCAGGTGCCGCCGTCGTCGTCGGCGCCGGCTGCCGCGTCGCCCGACCTCGGCACGCTCCAGGCGCGATCGATCTCCGCCTGGTTCGGAGAGCACAAGGTGCTGGACCGGGTCTCCCTGACCATGAACGCGGGGGAGGTGACCGCACTGATCGGGCCGTCCGGGTGCGGCAAGTCGACCTTCCTGCGCATTCTCAACCGGATGCACGAGCTGATCCCGAGCGCCTCGCTCGCCGGTGAGGTGCTGCTCGACGGCGAGGACCTGTACGCGTCCGCGCGGCGAATCACCGACGCCCGGCGTCAGGTCGGGATGGTGTTCCAGAAACCCAATCCCTTTCCGGCGATGTCCATCTACGACAACACGCTGGCCGGTCTGAAACTGACCGGGGTGCGGGCCAGCCGGGCTACCCGCGACGACCTGGTCGAGGAGTGCCTGACCAAGGCCGGGCTGTGGAAGGAGGTACGGGACCGGCTCCGCGCCCCCGGCGGGGCGCTCTCCGGTGGGCAGCAGCAGCGGTTGTGCATCGCCCGGTCGTTGGCCATCCGGCCACGGGTGTTGTTGATGGACGAACCCTGTTCGGCGCTGGACCCGACCTCCACTCGTCGGATCGAGGAGACGATCGCGGAGTTGGTCGCGGAGGTGACGATCGTCATTGTCACGCACAACATGCAGCAGGCGGCGCGGGTCTCCCACCAGTGCGCGTTCTTTCTCGCGGAACACGGAACGCCGGGAGCCATTGTGGAGCACGGTCCGACCGAGGCGATGTTCGAGCGCCCGCAGGACCCTCGTACGTCCGATTATGTGCACGGACGGTTCGGTTAGCCGAGAACGCCGACCGGGTGACGGCCAGCCACCGGTCGGCGAGCCATCGAATGAGTGAAATCCCAGGTACGGGTGGGTCTGACGTCTGTCGTTCACGCCGGATATCTGTCTGATTCTTTAGATTGTCGATCCCGCGCCAGTAACGGCGTAACCCGCAATTCGCTTTATGCATGTCTGGCGTAGGCGTTGGCCTGCACGCGGGGTCACAGCCCGTGTGCAGCCTGATCGAAGTCGCGGCCGGTCTTCGGGCACCAACAGGCAACGGGCCTGCCGCACCACCACTTCTCCTGAAGGAAGTGATCCATGAAGGCATCCACGTCCCGTCTCGGCCGGGTTGTCGCGCTGTTCGGCGCGGCCGCCCTGTCGACGGTTGGTCTGGTTGGTATCGCGGCGCCGGCACAGGCGGCACCGCTGGGCACCCTGACTCTCAACCCGGCCAGCGGCAGCGCCACCGCCGCCCCGGCATTCACCAGCGTGACCACCTCCTCGGCCTGCCCGGCCGGTTACGGGCAGAACGTCGGCCTGCGGGTCGGCCCGGCCGGGTCCGCCACCGGTGGCCTGCTCGGCGTCGCGCTCGGGGCCGGCGGCTACGACACCGCTCCGGTCACGTTCTCCGGTGGCCAGATCAGCCGCAGCCTGGCCCAGGGCCTCGCCGTCACGGCCGTTGCCAACGGCGACTACGACGTGTACGTCGAGTGCTTCGGGGTGAGCAGCGGCAAGCACCCGGACCGGTTCCAGACCACCATCACGGTCAACAACGGCAACTGGCAGGTCAAGGGTGTGGTCCAGCCGGCCACCCCGACCACCACCACGCTCGCGGTCAGCCCGGCCGGTTCGGTGCAGCAGGGCACGGACGTGACCCTGACCGCGACCGTGGCGCCGACCGCCGCGGCCGGCTCGGTCGAGTTCCGCCGTGGCGCCGTCGCGGTGGGTACCGCGCCGGTGGTCAACGGCACGGCGAGCATCACCATCAACACCCTGGCCGCGGGCTTCAACTCGCTGACCGCTGTCTTCACCCCGACGGTCGCGGCGGACTTCCAGCCGTCCACCTCGGCTCCGGTCAGCGTCCAGGTCACCGTTCCGGGTGGCCTCGGCGCCGAGCAGGAGATCACCGCGGACGTGGCGCCGGGCGCGTTCTCGCTCGGGGTGGCCGGTGGCGCGGTTGCCCTCTCCGGTGGCCTGGTCGGCGGTACGGCGACCGGTGCGCTGAACAAGGCCACGGTGACCGACCTGCGCGGCACCAACGGCGGGTGGAACCTGACCGGCCAGGTGGAGAACTTCACCGGGCCGGCCGGCGCCTCCATCCCGGCCAACCAGCTCGGCTGGACCCCGAGCGCGACCAAGGTCGGCCAGGGCTCCGGTTCGGTCGCGGCCGGCGCGCCGGCGAACCCGGGCGCCGGCCTGGGCGACGCGCGCACGTTGTGCAGCGCCGCCCAGGGGGGTAGCGCTGGCGTCTTCGAGTGCGGCGCCGGGCTGACCCTCGGGATTCCGGACACCGCGGTGCCGGGCAGCTACACCGCCACCCTGACCCTCACGCTGGTCTGACCCGACCGGTCCGTTCAACCCAGGTCAGCCGACCCCGTTCGGTGGGACGGTGGCCGCCCTCTGCGGGGGTGGCCACCGATCCGCCGACCGAACGCACCACGGTGGTGGTACGGCGAGCGGTCCGCTCGCGGTACCACCACCGCACACCCGTATCTGGACCCCGGAGTGGCTCTCATGACCGCAGCTCGCATCCCCCGCGCCCGTGCCGCCGTCCTGCTCCTCGTCGCCGCCGTGACCGCCTTGGCCGGGGTGCTGCCGCCCTCGCCGGCACGTGCCGCGCCGGAGGACGAGTTCCGGTGGGCGGTGCAACCCTCCGACGCGAACGGGCCCGCCGGCCGTACCCAGTTTGTCTACGACGTGGCCGCCGGGCAGCAGATCGACGACCACGTGGCGATCACCAACCTGTCGGCCAGGTCCCTGGTCTTCACGGTGTACGCCACCGACGCGTTCACCGCGACCGACGGCGCGTTCGCACTGCTGCCGGCGAGCCAGCCGGCGCGGGACGCGGGTAGCTGGGTCGGTTTCGACGGCAAGCCCCACACCATTCGTCCCGGTCAGCGGGTCATCGTTCCGTTCCGGCTGACTGTGCCGAGCAACGCGACCCCCGGTGACCACGCCGCTGGCGTGATCGCGTCGGTCAGCGAGCAGCGGGTCGACGCCGAGGGACAGCAGGTCAACGTGGACCGGCGGGTCGCTGCCCGTGTCTACCTGCGGGTGGCCGGTCCGATCATCGCAACCGCCGAGGTCGAGTCGGTGCAGGTGACCTACGACAACCCGGTGCTGCCGTTGGGTCGAGGACCGATGACGATCACCTACCGGGTACGGAACACCGGCAACGTCCGGGTCGACGGCGTCGTACGGCTCCGTGCCACCGGTCTGCTCGGCATCCCGCTCGCCGGTGCTGCACAGATCGACCTGCCGGAGTTACTGCCGGGCGGCGAGGTCGCCCTGACCCGGCGGCTCGACGGCGTGGTGCCGGCCGGTCTGGTCAACGGTTCGGTGGTGGTCAGGCCGACGACCAGCGATGGCGCGCTGCCCGAGACGATCCGTACCGAGTCGGTGCTCGCGCCGCCTTGGACGCTGCTCTACCTGTTGACGGTGGTGGGCGCGTTGTTGCTGTGGCGGTGGTCGCGGCGTCGGGAACGTACGGCAGCGCCCGGGGACGGCACGGCGGCGGACGCCAGTGACGACAGCACGGCCGTCGAGGTCCGTGTCTAGGCCGGCGCTGGCCGCCCGGTTCGCGGTCACCGTCGGTGCCATCCTCGTCCTGGGGCTGGCCGGCGGGGCGACCGCCGGGGCGCGGGCTGAGCCGGTGGTCGCCGTCGATCAGACCGAGGTCGCGCTCGGGGAGGAACTGGCGGTACGGCTCGCCGGCTGGGCGCCCGGCACCGTGCTGGTGGAGCTCTGCGGGAACGGGGCGCATCGGGGTTCGATCGACTGCGCGGTGGGCACCGGGGCGACCGCCGCCGTCCGGGCCGACGGATCGGGCTCGGTGGCGTTGACCTTGTCCATGCCACCGAGCGGCTGCCCGTGCGTGGTGCGGGTACGGCCGGTCCTCAGCGGTGCCACGGTCACCGTCCCGGTGGTGGTCAGGGGTGTACCGGTGCAGCCCGCCCCGCCCGCCGGCCGGGTGCCGACCGCGCTCGCCGCGACCGGCGTACGGGTCGCCGCGTCCGGATCGTCCTGGGCGTCGATCTTCGGCGGCCCGGCACACCGGACGGTCACCGTGACCCTGAGCAACCCGGGCCAGGCACCCGTGGCGGAGCCCCGGCTCAGGCTGACCAGCGGCCGACCCGGCCGGACCGATGTGATCGTCCCGGCACCCGGGATCGAGCTGCTGGAGCCGGGACAGCGCCGCACCTTCGATCTGCCGGTCACCTTCGGGGCGCCGACCTGGGGCCGGTACGCGGTCCGTGGCGAACTGCTCGGCGCTGACCAGCCAGCGGTTTTCTACGCGCACACGTACTCGTATCCCTGGGGTCTGCTCGTCCTGCCGGCGTTTGCCATCGGCCTGGCGATGCGGCGTCGATGGCGCCGCGTCGGGTAGATCGGACCATGTCGCGTAGATGCGGCCACCGGGCCGGGTGAGCCGCATCGCCGCGCCGGGGGCCCGGGCGGCGGTCTGACGTACCCTCGACGGGTCATGAGTGAAGCGCAGAGCAGTTTTCCCCGGCGGGACGAGAGCGGACGGGTCACCGGCCTGGCCGATCTGGTCGGCGTGGTGTTGGCCGGTCTGGTCATCGGGGTGCTGGCGCTGCTTGTCTTCGACTGGGCGTTCGAGTCGATCGGCCTGGCGGACTTCGGCCGTACCAACGGTTGGCTGGCGGTGATCCTGCCGGCCTGGCTCTTCCTGGAGGAGTACCGGGCCTGGGGTCCGGGTCCGGCCCGGCTCGTGGCGGCGCTGGTGGCCGCCGTCGTCGGCCTCACCACCGGGCTGCTCGCCGCAGGATTGGCCGCCGGGCTGCCGCCCCTGGTCTCGGGCGCGGCGGCGGCTGGCGGGTTCGCGCTGGTATATACGCTGATCTGGTATTTCGGGGTCCGGTGGCTCGACCGCCGGACAGGTTGATCGGAGACGGAATCGTGAGTCCCGCGGTGAAGTACACGCTGGGCCGGATAGGGCTGTTCCTGGTCGTCGCGGCGGCGCTGCTGCCGGTCCCCATGAACATCTTCCTGAAGCTCATGCTGGCCGTGGTCTTCTCGGCGGCGGCCTCCTTCTTCCTGCTCCGGACCTGGCGCGACCAGATGGCCGAGCAGGTGGCCGGTGCGGTGCAGCGGCGTCAGGCGGAGAAGCAGCGGTTGCGGGCCGCGCTCTCCGGCGAGGACGAGGCGTCCGAGGCCCCGGTGTCGCCGGCCGGCCCGGTCCCGACCAACCCGCCGACGACCGATGCCGACGGCGGCCCGGCGACCCGCTGACCGCAGGGCGGTGGGTCGGACCGCCCGCCGCGTGACGTGTCGGGTCGTTTGGTCGTGCGCGACGCCACGCTTCTGTCAACGCCCGCCCGTTTCGTGCGGCTCCTCGCCGTACGCCCGCTTCCGTCACGTTTGACGCATGCTTCGTCGACGCGCTACCCGCCCCGTGCTGGCGGCGGTGGTCAGGAGTCGAGGCCGCGGCGGCGGGCCACCCGGTCCAGGTCGTTGACGAGCCCGTCCAACCGGTGCATGCCCGCCTCCAGGTCGCCCACGGACTGTTCGCTCGGCGCGGACGCCAGTATCGGCGCCATGATCTCGTTGGCGCGTTCGGCGTACTCCCGTTGGGCCTCGACGACCGCGGCGGTGACCTCCGCCGTCAGGTCCCCGACCGGCAGGCGCATCGCGTTCGGATCGATCCGTAGCTCCTGCAGGGCGCCACCCGGGCCGGTAACCGCCCGTACGTATCCGCGTGGCGATTCGCCGGTGCCGAACTGTGCGGCGAGGTCGTCCTGCATCCGCTGGATCCGCGCCAGTTGCTCGTGGGCGTACTCGGCCAGGTTCTCCAGGTTGCGCATGTCGGGCACGTCGTCGAATCCTCTCAGCCGGTGCTGGGTTAACAAGGGGCCCTTCCCCTACGGAAAGCGATAAGAAGGGGCCCTTCCTTACGGGTCAGGGTGGTGAGGATAGCGACGTGGGGTGGGGGGTGGCATCCTTGCCCGGTGGCCAAGGACTACACGATCCACATTGAGCCGGTGGTACGTCCACTGCTGGAGCCCGCCGAGCGTCTGCTGGCGGTGACTCCGCTGATCAAGGATCCGGGCGCGACCGAGGACGTCTCCGTCTCCGACGAGCTGAAGAACCTGCTCGACCCGACCATCCTGCTCGGACTCGGTAGTCACCCCGGCGAGTTGCTGCAACGGGCGACCTTCGGCCGCGCGGTCGTCGGCGCGCCGGGGAGCGGCGGACGGGTGCTCTTCGAGGCCGTCGACCGGCTGACCTCGCCGACCCTCGTGGTGACCGACAGCCGGTTGCTCGTGGTCGAACTGGAGATGGTCGAGCGGCCGGGCCGGAGTTGGACGGACCGGTGGTTCGGTCCGGTGGAGCAGGTCGCCAGGTTGGTCCACGCGGTGTTCCGGGCCGCTATTGTCGGTGCGGTCGAGGCCCCGGCCGGTGTGTTGCGGCGGGGCCGGTTCCTGGTCGTCTTCGCCGATCGTTCGGCGTGCGCCCTGGTCGGCGGTCCGCCGAAGCTGGGGCTCGCGGCCGCGGCGGCGATCGGCATTCCACGACCACCGGTCGATGCCCCTGGGGAGGAGCAGGCGTGAGCCAGCCGTTGAAGGTCTATCTCGACGCGATGACCCGGTACGCGGACGCGATGGACGACCTCAGCACCGCGTTCGGCAACACCCGTTCGTTGCTGGTGGACGCCGACGTCACCGAGGACAGCTTCGGGCTCCTGCCCGAGTCCCGGGACGCGGCGAAGATCTACGAGCAGCGCACCACCGACGGCCTCGGGGTGTTGCGTACAGGCGAGGAGGTCTTCAGCGAGCTGGGTGTGGCGTTCCGCCAGATGCGGGACAACTACCAGGCTGCCGATCAGGCTTCCGCCGACCAGTTCGGAGGCGGACGGTGACCCGGGCCCCGAGCGGCGCGGAGCGGATCGAGACGTACCTCGGTCCGGCCGGGGCGGCGTACTCGGTGATCAAGCCGATCGTCGAGTTCCTCGCTCACCCGATGGACGCGGTGACCGGTGACCCGGAGGCGCTGATCGCGCAGGCGAAGGCGTGGCGGGACGCGGCGGACCGGATGGACCAGTTCGTCCAGGACGAGGTCGGTGCGCGCCGCAATCTGCTCGCCCACTGGGAGGGCGACGCGGCGGAGTCGTTCAACGCCGAGATGAGCCAAGTCAACCAGTCGTTGAGCGAGATCGGTGCGCACTTCGAGGCGACCGCGGAGCTGTTGGAGGGGTCGGCGGAGGGGGCCAGACAGGCGCAGGAACTGGTCGAGCAGATCGTCCGTGAGCTGATCGCCTGGGCGATCATCACGATCATCGTGGCGCTCGCCTCGGCCTGGATCACCGCGGGCGCCTCGGTGCTGGCCGGGGCGGCGGCGACCGGTGTGGAGGCGGCGGTGGCCGGCACCCGGGCGGCGGCGGTGGGGGTCAAGCTCGCCAACCTGCTGCGCAAGGTGGCGACCTTCCTGAAGAAGATGAGCGATTTCGCCCGGACGTACAAGCTGACCAGTATCCACAAGGTCGGGGTGCAGAACTGGGCGAGTGCCCGGTACGCCACCAGTTCCGGTTACCAGCTTCTGGCGACCAACTGGGTGATCAAGAAGACCATCGTGGAGCCGACCCTCGGCCCCACCGTCGACAAGGTCACCGGTGCGGACAAGCAGTGGGAGCTGCCCCAGGTGCTCTGAGGGGCGGCCTGGTGGCACCCGGTCTGCTGGCATTTACCTTCACCGATTCGCGTACATGCGGCACTTTTTGCCGACGTGACGACGATGTTGACATGGAACAGAGAGTGATCGTTATTGATATGACCATGTGAGGGGTGGTGCAGTGTGCGGTACAGAGCGGGAATCTCCGCACCCCCAGGAGGTTTTGCATGCCCTTCCGTACCCTCGTACCCCGGCGGTCGTCCCGGCGCCGGACCCTGGCCCTCGCGACGACCGTCGCGATCGGACTCTTCGCCGCGGTGACCGCCCCGGTCTCCGCCGACCCCAAGCCGGACGCGATCAGCGCCGCCACCAGTGCCGAGTACCGGGTGATCGGCCCGCGCACGCTGGACGACCGGAACGCGGTCGCCCGGACCGGCGTGGCGATCAACTACAGCGAGCACGGCATCCTGAACGTCACCGCCACCGCAGCCGAGGCGAAGGCGATCTCCGCACTCGGCTTCACGCTCGAGGCGGTACCGGCACCCCCGTCCCGCGGCGCCACCGATGGGGTGGGCACGTTCGCCTTCCCGCCCGCGGACTCGAACTACCACGACTACGCCGAGCTGACTGCGGTGATCAACCAGGTGGTGTCGGACCACCCCACGATCGCCCGTAAGTCCAGCATCGGCAGCTCGTACGAGGGCCGGGACCTGCCCGTCATCAAGATCTCGGACAACGTCGGTACGGACGAGGCCGAGCCGGAGATCCTGTTCAACTCCCAGCAGCACGCCCGTGAGCACCTGACCGTCGAGATGGCGATCTACCTGCTCAACCTCTTCACCGACAACTACGGCTCCGACTCCCGGATCACCAACATCGTGAACACCCGGGAGATCTGGATCGTGCCGACGGTCAACCCGGACGGCAGCGAGTACGACATCGCCACCGGCTCGTACCGGTCCTGGCGGAAGAACCGGCAGCCGAACAGCGGCTCGTCGAACGTCGGCACCGACCTGAACCGCAACTGGAGCTACAACTGGGGCTGCTGTGGCGGCTCCTCCGGTTCGACCTCGTCGGAGACGTACCGCGGTCCGTCCGCCTTCTCCGCCCCGGAGACCCAGGCGCTGCGCAACTTCGTCAACAGCCGGGTGGTCAGCGGCACCCAGCAGATCAAGGCGAACATCGACTTCCACACGTACTCGCAACTGGTGCTCTGGCCGTACGGCTACACCACGGCGAACACCGCGCCGGGGCTCGACGCGGACCAGGAGGCGACGTTCCGGACCCTCGGCCAGCAGATGGCGGCCACCAACGGCTACACCCCGGAGCAGTCCTCCGACCTCTACATCACCGACGGCGACAGCATCGACTGGATGTGGGGCCAGCACAAGATCTGGGCGTACACCTTCGAGATGTACCCGGGCTCCTCCGGCGGCGGCGGCTTCTACCCGCCCGACGAGGTCATCCCGGCGCAGACCTCGCGCAACCGTGAGGCGGTGCTGCTGCTCAGCGAGGCCGCCGACTGCCCATACCGGGTGATCGGCAAGGAGGCGCAGTACTGCGGCGGCGGGGGCGGCACCACCGTCTGGTCGGACACCTTCGAGACCGCGACCGGTTGGACCATCAACCCGTCCGCCACGGACACCGCCACCTCCGGTGTCTGGGAGCGGGGGACCGCGCAGGCGACCAACTCCAGCGGTGCCAAGCAGCTCGCCCCGGCGGGCGGCAGCAACGACCTGGTGACCGGCCGGCTCGCCGGCACCGCCGCCGGTGACTACGACATCGACGGTGGGCTGACCAGTGCCCGTTCACCTGCGGTGACGTTGCCGGGCAGCGGCACGCTGACCCTGTCGCTCAACTGGTACCTCGCGCACGGTGCGAACTCGTCCTCGGCGGACTTCTTCCGGGTCAGCCTGGTGCACAACGGCGGTACGACCGCCCTGCTCACCCAGGCCGGGGCGGCGAGCAACCGCAACGGCGCGTGGACGTCGGCGAGCCTGAACCTCTCCGCGTACGCGGGCCAGTCGGTCCGGATCCTGGTGGAGGCGACCGACGCCTCCGGTGCCAGCCTGGTCGAGGCGGGCGTGGACAACGTGACGATCACTAGCTCCTGACCACACCCCCGCGACACTGCCCCGTCGACCGGTTTCCGGTCGGCGGGGCAGCCGTCGGTGGCCTCGTCAGCTGAACCGGCGACCCTCGTCCCGCCGGTACGCCCACCCGGCGGTCGAGCCCAGCACCACGACCCAGACACCGAGCATGACCAGCGCGGTGGTGTCCGGCCGGAAGTCGCCCACCGCCGCCCACATCAGCTCGACCGCCCCCCGGGTCGGCAGGTAGGGGGCGATCGTCTCGATGAACGCGGGCGCGTCGCCCGGAGAGGAGAGCAGGCCGCCACCGAAGGCGAGCGGGAAGAAGACGATCTGCGCCACCACGATCGCGGCCTTGCTCGGCAACGCGTACCCGATGGTGAGCCCCAGCAGCGTGAACGGCACCGCGGCCACGACCACCGCGCCGAGCGCGAGCAGGAACGCGCCGGGCGTGATCGTCGCCGCGGTGGCGACCGCGGCGATGACCACCACCGGGATCAGCGAGACGAAGGTGAGCGCCAGGCCGGCGAGAATCCGGCCGGCGAAGCGCGGGGCCGGTCCGGTCGGCAACGTACGCGTGTAGGGGTCCCAGGGCTGTGCGCGGTCCTCGGCCACACCGATGCCGTACTGGAAGATGTTGCTGCTCATCACCGCGAAGGTGACCATCGAGGCGGTGGCGAAGGTGGCCCCGACCGGGTCGTCGCCGGCGAACGGCACCACGAAGAAGAGCATCGAGGCGGCCGGGAAGAAGGCGCTGCCGATCACCGCGATCGGGATCCGGATCGTCTCCAGGAGCTGGTATCTGGCGTGTACGAGCGCGAGCTGCATGGCGGTTCCCCCGGTCAGGCGGTGATCGGTTGGGTGGCGGCGGACGAGCCGGTGTCGACCGGTCGGTCGGCCCCGGTGGTCAGGGTCAGGAACGCCTCTTCCAGCGAGGTGGGCCGGATCTCCAGGTCGGAGAAGGGGACGTTCGAGGTGACGAGGTCCCGGACGAGCTGGTCCGCGTCGGCGGTGAGCAGGTGGGTACGCCCGTCGGTCCGTTCGACGCCGAGCACACCCGGCAGCGGCGGCAGGTCGGCGACGGTCAGGCTGACCCGGCGTACGCCGACGATGTCGCGGATCGCGGCGACCGTGTCGTCGGCGAGCACCCGTCCCTGGCCGAGCACCACCACCCGCTGGGCGAGCGCCTCGATCTCCTCCAGGTAGTGACTGCTCAGCAGGACCGTTCCGCCGTCGGCGTGGTACGCCCGGATGGCGGCCCAGAGGCTGTGCCGGGCCTCCACGTCGAGGCCGGTGGTCGGCTCGTCCAGGATCACCAGCTCCGGGCGTCCGACGAAGGCCAGGGCGATGGCGAGCCGCCGTTTCTGCCCGCCGGAGAGCCCGCCGGTCTGACGCCGGGCCAGGTCGGTGATGCCGAACTGGTCGAGCAGCTCGGCCCGGGGGATCGGGTTGGCGTAGTGCGCGGAGACGAAGTCGACCACCTCGCCGACCCGCAGGGTCGGGGGCAGGCCGGTTTCCTGTGGGGTCACGCCGAGCCGCTGCCGCCTGCCCGGGTCGCGCGGGTCGCCGCCGAAGAGCTCCACCCGGCCTTCGGTGACCCGGCGTACGCCGACGAGCAGGCTCAACAGGGTGCTCTTCCCGGCCCCGTTCGGCCCGAGCAGTCCGACAAGTTCGCCCGCCCCGACCTCGAAGCTGACCTGGTTGAGCGCGGTCACGTCGCCGTACCGGCGGGTGGCCCGATCTGCGCGGGCGAGAATCATGTCGGCTCCTTGGCGGGGGTGGTGGGGTCGAGCAGGGCACGCAGGGCGGCGGTGTAATCCTCGAACGCCAGTTGCCCGCGCCGGCTGAGCCGGACCAGGGTGGCTGGCGTACGTCCCTGGTGGGTCTTGGTGACCTCGACGTACTGGGCGTCTTCGAGCTTGCGCAGATGCACCGAGAGGTTGCCGGCGGTCATCCCCAGGATCTCCTGGAGGCGGGGGAAGGTGATCCGGTCGCCTTCGGCGAGGGTGGCCAGGGTCGAGACCACCCGTAGTCGGGCCTGCGCATGGATGATCGGGTCGAGCTCGGGTGGCCCGCTCACGAACCGCTCCCGCGCCTCAGCCAGGCGATCACGCCGCCGACCAGCATGCCGCCGCCACCGGCGACCGCGACGATCAGCGCGTGCCAGCCGGGTCCGGCGTACACCCCGACGATGTTGATCAGCGTGAGCCAGATGCCGAGCCGGAACAGGTTGCGGTCCAGCCAGATCGCCCCGCCGGCCAGGTGCAGCACCCCGGTCAGGCCGACCGCGCCGGCGGCCCAGAGGAGTCGGGCGAGGTCGTCCGGCAGGTGGTCGGTGACTCGGCCGAGGGTGACTCCGTAGGTGACGAAGCCGAGCATCCAGGCGATGCCGTACCACTGGCCGCGACGGGAGGAGTCGCCCGTGACCTGCCCGTACGCTCGGGCGCCGCCGATCGCGCCGAGTGTCCCGGCGGCGGCGAGCAGGACGAACAGGACGGTCAGTGGCAGCCACTCGGGCAGGTTCACGAAGACCCGGTCGTCCGGGCCGAAGCGGAGGAAGAAGAGACTGAATCCGACCAGCCAGGCGACTCCCCAGGGCCAGTAGACCAGGCGGGGGTCGGGGCTGAGGTGGCGCGCCGTCTCGGCCTGTTGCTGGCGGATCAGCCGCAGTGTCTCGGCCGGGCTGGCTGGCGGCAGGTCGTCATCGTCGAGGATCACGCAAACAACTTTACCGCACAAAGTCCTTGGCGCGCTTGACCCCGTCACCCACCCGACACCACCGGTCGCGGTCCTCGCCTCACTCCCGACCGAGCAGGCACACCACGGCCTGCCGGAGAGCGGTCGGCCGACGGCCGAGCAGCCGGCGGCCTCGGCGCCACCGAATCACCGGGTGGCGATCACCGGGCCGAGCGGGTCGGGGAGCGGGTCGTGGTGGAGCACGGCGAGGCGGGAGACGGCCCGGGTCAGTACCACATAGAGCCGGTGCAGCCCACGGGGTTCGGCGGCCACGATCTGGGCCGGCTCGACGACGATGACGTGGTCGTACTCCAGTCCCTTGACCAGGCTCGCCGGAACCACGGTGACCCGCTCGGTGGCCTCGACGTCGTCGGCGGTCGAGGTGGCGATCCCGGCCCCGGCGAGCGCGCCGGCCAGCCGGTCGACCGCCACGTCCGCGGCGATCACCGCCACCGAGCCCTCGTACGCCAGGGCCGCCCGTACCTCGGTCACCGTCGCCGAGTCCAGGTCGTCCACCGTACGCAGATCCAGTGCGCCGTCGCGGCGCAGCGACTCGGCCGGTGGTACGTCGACAGCGAGCGCCGGCAGCAGCCGGTTGGCGAACGCGACCACCGCCGCCGGCACCCGGAAACCGATGGTCAGCGGCACCACGGCGGCGTCCGGCTTGCCCAGGTGGGCCAGGGATTCCCGCCAGTCGGTGGCGGCCCACGGCGCGGTGCCCTGGGCGAGGTCGCCGAGGAGGGTGATCGAGCCGTGCACGCTGCGGCGGGCGATCGCCCGGCACTGCATCGGGGAGAGGTCCTGTGCCTCGTCGACGACCACGTGACCGAAGCTGGCCACCCGTTCGATCAGGCCGGCGGCCTCGTCGATGAGGACCGCGTCCGCCGCACTCCACTTCGCCGCCTTCGCGGTGCGAGGTGGTTTCGCCCAGATCAGGAGTTCCTGTTCGGCGGCGGTGAGCAGGTCGCCTGCCGCGGTGGCGAGCGCGTCGGGGTCGGAGAAGAGGTGGTGCACGAGCCCGTCCGGGGTGAGCGCCGGCCAGGCCGCGTCGAGGAACCCGGTCACCGGCGCGGCCTTGCCCATCCGGCGCAGCCAGGCGTCGTTCGGTGACTCGCCCCGGCGCGCCTCGGCCTGCCGTTGCAGCAGGCTGACCACCCGGGCCCGGACCCGTTCGCGGCCGATGCCGTACGGCAGCCGCTCCCGGCGGGCCTCGTCGACCACCCGGCGCAGCACCTCGGTCCCGATCCGCCAGCGGAACGAGCCGTCCGAGACCGTGATCGACTCCTCCGGCTCGCGGATGTGGGCGGCCACCGCCCGGCGCAGCACCTCGGCCATCCGTACGTCGTGCTTGAGTCCGGCGACGGCCGGGGTGTCGCTGCCCCGGACGGTGATGGTGCGTCCACGCTCCCCGAACTCCTGCCGGACGAAGGCGGCGGTGACCAGGTCCTCGACCGTGGCCTGGGCTACCTCCACCTCACCGAGCGCGGGCAGTACGGCGGCGATGTAGGACAGGAACGCCCGGTTCGGCCCGACGATGAGTACGCCGGAGCGGCGCAGCCGTTCGCGGTGCAGGTAGAGCAGGTACGCGGCGCGGTGCAGCCCGACGGCCGTCTTGCCGGTGCCGGGCGCCCCCTGTACGCAGATCGAGGTCTCCAGTTCGGCCCGGACAAGTTCGTCCTGCTCCGGCTGGATGGTGGCGACGATGTCGCGCATCGGGCCGACGCGGGGGCGTTCGATCTCGGCGGTGAGGATCCGGGAGGCGGTGCCGAGCTCCTCGCCCCGGTCCAGGTGCTCGTCCTCGAAGCTGGTCAGGACGCCGGCGCTGAAGCCGAAGCGGCGCCGGGTGGCGACGCCCTGCGGGTCGCGGACGCTGGCCCGGTAGAACGACCGGGAGACCGGCGCCCGCCAGTCCAGCACCATCGGTTCGCCGAGGTCGTCGGTGACGTGCCGCCGACCGATGTGGTAGTCGACCTCGGGAAAGGTGAGCCGACCGAAGAAGAGCGGGGTGGTCGGGTCGTCGGCCAGTTCGGCGACCCGGCGGGAGAGCGTACGGCCGAGCATTTCCGCCGTGTACGAGTCACCGGCGACGTTCTCGCCGGTGCTGAAGAGGGCTTCGGCACGTTGCCGCATCCGGTGCAGGGCGGCACGGGAGGCGGCGAGATGTTCGCGTTCCGAGGTGAGGTCGGTTTCGAGTGCGGGCACGTTGACGTCCTGTCGGAATCACCTGCTGCTCGCTCGCGTATCCGGGGGCGGTTGGCCGACACCCGGCGCGGGGACGTCCGCTGCGGTGGCTACCTCACCGCGGCCGTCAAGCGACCACCCAGCGTACGCGCACCCGCTGCACCGATCCACCGAATTACCCGCGCCGGGTTCGGGTTGCCGCTCGCCGGTTTCGGGTCGCAGTCGGGCGCGGCCGCGGCTGGCACGCGCCACGCGACCTCCGGTTAGGAAGGGCCCCTTCCTATACAAAATCCGATAACAAGGGGCCCTTCCTTCGCGGGGCTGTGGGTGGTTGGCCACTTCGTTGGTGACTGGTTGAGCGACTGCCCGAAGCGCCGGTTACGGTGGGGTTCATGGGTGATCTTCAGCGACCTCGGGTAGGGCACATCCAGTTCCTCAACTGCCTGCCGATCTACTGGGGGCTGATGCGGTCCGGTGCCTTGATCGACTTCGATCTGCACAAGGACACGCCGGAGCGGCTCAGTGCCGCCCTGGTCGCGGGCGACCTGGACATCGGTCCGATCACGCTGGTCGAGTATCTGCGCCACGCCGACGAACTGCTCCTCCTGCCGAACCTCGCGGTCGGCAGCGACGGGCCGGTGCTCTCGGTGAACGTCGTCTCCACCCGGCCGCTGGCAGACCTGGACGGGGCCCGGGTGGCGCTCGGCTCCACCTCCCGTACCGGGGTGCTGCTCGCCCAGATGCTGCTCGCCGACCGGTACGGTGTCCGGCCCGACTACTTCACCTGCCCGCCCGACCTGACCCAGATGCTGCTTGAAGCCGACGCTGGGGTGCTGATCGGCGATGTCGCGCTCCGCGCGCTCTACGAGGCCCCGGGGCGGGGGCTGTCGGTCACCGACCTCGGGCAGGCATGGCGCGACTGGACCGGGCTACCCATGGTCTTCGCCGTCTGGGCCGTACGGCGCGACTTCGCCGCCGCCCACCCGGGTCGGGTCAAGGAGGTGCACCAGGCGTTCCTGCGCTCCCGTGACCTCTGCCTGGCCGGGCTGGACGAGGTGGCGGAGGCAGCGGCCCGCTGGGAGCCGTTCGACGCCGCCACCCTGGCGTCGTACTTCCGGGTGCTCGACTTCTCTCTCGGCGACCGCCAGGTTGGCGGGTTGCGGGAGTTCGCCCGCCGCGCCGCCGCGATCGGCGCCACGCCCGCGTTGCCGGAGCACGGTCCGGCCTTCTTCGTCGGCTGAGAAAGGGACTCAGTCCGTACGGAGCTGCGCCGCGACCTGCTGGCAGATCTTGAAGCCGTGGGTGTAGCCGAGGTCGATCGGGTACCGGGTCATCACGCCCATGGTCCAGCCGTCCCCGATCGCGAGGCAGTTCACGTTCACCTCCTGCTCGGCCGTGCGTTGGACCCAGCCGTTCTTGATCGCGATCGTTTTCTGGACGATCGACGGGAAGGCCTTGCGGATACCGAAGTCGCCGGAGCCCCGGACCGCCCGCATCTCGTCGAGCAGCCATGTCGTCCAGGTGGGGCCGGCGGCCCGGCCGTCGTCGATGCAGGCGGCGAGCCGGGTGACGTCCCGGGGCGAGAGCGACGTACGGCTCCAGCCGCCGTTGGCCTTGCTGTCGGTCAGCTTGCAGATGCTGATCAACCGCTTGATCGAGGCGGACCCGCCGATGGTCTGGTAGAGCGCGGTGGCGGCCTCGTTGTCGCTGTCCCGGATCATGATCTGGACCTGGTGTAGCTGGGCGTCGGTCGGTTTCCTGCCGGCCTCGGCCGATCGGCGCAGGAAGTCCGCGCCGATCCATGCCTTGATCAGGGAGGCGGTGGCATTGGTCTCGCCCATGTTGCCGGAGCCGCGGATCTCGCCGGTCCTGGTGTCCTGGAGGGCCCAGGCCCACCAGCCCTTCGCGTCGATCTTGACGTCGGTGGGGTGCACCGCGAGCGGCGGCAGTTCCGGGCTCGGGGTCGGGCTCGGGGTCGGTGTCGCCGGAACCACCGGGTTGCCGGTCGGGGTCGTGTCGGCCAGTTCCGGGGACTCGTTCCACTCGACGGCGGTACGGACCGCCAGTGGAGATCCCGGCAGCAACCCGAGCGCGGCAACGACCAGGGCCAGGAGTACGCCGGCGCTGACGGCGATCCGCAGCGGCGTTAGCTCCCTGGCGCGAAGATCGCCGGTTCCCTGTGGCTCGGCCATCAGTTCGCCCCTCCGGCAGCGGCCGGGGCCGCCCTGCCCACTGGTACGGGCACCTTGAGCGCGGCGCCGGGCTGCGGGGTGACCAGTTGGGTGGCCACGCTGGCGCAGAGCTGCGCGCCGTGGTCCAGCCCCCGAGCCTGTGGATATCGCAACAACACCGCGAGCACCCACTCGTCGGCCAGCGCGAGGCAGTTGAGGTGCCATGACCCGTCTGCGTTGATCATCGTCCAGCCGTTCTTGATCGCGATTGGGCCCTGGTCGGTGATCTCCCTGGGCAGGCCGTCGATGATTCCCCACCGGCCACCGCCGCTGGTGCTGCGTTGGTCTCCGGCGGCGGTGCTGCCTCTCACCCGGCTCATCTCGTCGAGGACCCAGCGGGTCCATCTCGGGCCGGCGGCGGTGCCGTTCTTGACGCACTCTCCCATCCGGACCGCGTCCCGGGCGGAGATCGCCGTGTAGCTCCACCAGACGACGTCGTCGCCGGGTGGGATCACTGGTTTCGTCTCGGTCAGCCGGCACATTTTGATCATGCGGTCGATCACCGGCCGGCCACCGCCGAGCCGGAACAGGGTTTCGGCCGCGCGGTCGTCGCTGTCCACGATGGCTCGGGAGGCGTCGCGTAGCCGCGCCGGTGGGGGTTGCCGGTCGCCGAGCCGGCGGAGGTAGTCCGATACCAGCCAGGCTTTGATCATCGACTGGCTGGTATTGGTGGCGGTCCGGTTCGGCGAGCCGGAGATCGTGCCGGTGTCGCGGTCGAGCAGGGCCCAGGCGAAGAAGCCGCCGTCGACCCGTACGTCCACCGGCGCGGAGGCCAGCGTCGGTGGTGGCGCGGGGGTGAGCTCGACCGGGGTGGCGGGACCGGTCGGGGTTGCCGGGGTTGGCTCGGTCACCGGGTCGGCTGTCTCACGGGCGTACGCCGGCACGAGCAGGACACCGCCGGCGACGAGGGTCGCGAGGGCGAGCACCGTGATCACACGAGGACGCATGAGCGGTAGAACTCCAAGAAAGTCGGGTCCCGGGGGAGCGGGGCGGCCTGCGCTTGGGGTGTGTGGTCCTGCTCTGGTCTGGCTGCGTTGGTCTGTCGGTCCCGGCGACCCGTCGTTGCCCGGTCGCACCGGCCGTGACCTGCCCGGGAGGGGAGGGGCCGACCCGGAAAGTTTACGTGACCAGGGTCGATGTGTTCGATCGGCGACGCATCAAGTTCTGGTAAAGACACCCCGATATATCCCTTATGCGATAAGGGTTTTCGCGAGTCGATCACCAGGTGGCTGGGAGTGGTTTGTCCAGCTTGGACCGATTTGCAGGTTTGTGTAGGCAATCGATTACCGAATGTGTTCGTCGGCTTTTCCTGTGACACCCCCTGGCTTACTCATGTTTGAGCTGTAACACTGGGGGCGTGTACGGCAACGACTTCTCCGATGCGTCCGACGAGCCGGCTGGTGGCTTGATCGACCAGGTCGAGGCGGCCGAGGCGGCGTTGCGGGCCGCGGCCACCCAGGCGCGGCCCGGCGCTGGCGTCGACCTGTCCGAGGCGAGCGAAAGTGATCTCGACTACTACTTCACCGCGGTGATCGAGGCGGACCAGAAGATCGAACCCCGGGACTGGATGCCCGACTCCTACCGGAAGACGCTGATCCGGCAGATCGCCCAACATGCCCATTCCGAGATCATCGGCATGCAGCCGGAGGGCAACTGGATCAGCCGCGCCCCCTCGCTCAAGCGCAAGGCGATCCTGCTGGCGAAGGTCCAGGACGAGGCCGGGCACGGCCTCTACCTCTACGCCGCCGCCGAGACCCTCGGGATCAGCCGGGACGAACTCGTCGACATGCTGCTCGAAGGCCGCCAGAAGTACAGCTCGATCTTCAACTACCCCACCCTGACCTGGGCCGATGTCGGCGCCATCGGGTGGCTGGTGGATGGCGCGGCAATCGTCAACCAGGTGCCGCTGTGCCGGTGCTCGTACGGGCCCTACGCCCGCGCCATGATCCGGGTCTGCAAGGAGGAGTCCTTCCACCAGCGCCAGGGCTACGAGATCCTGCACACCCTGTCCCACGGCACCCCGGACCAGCAGGCCATGGCCCAGGACGCGGTGGACCGCTGGTGGTACCCGTCGTTGGCGATGTTCGGTCCACCGGACACCGACTCGACCCACTCCGCCCAGTCCATGGCCTGGAAGATCAAGCGCTTCTCCAACGACGAACTGCGGCAACGGTTCGTCGACATGTGCGTACAGCAGGCCGGCTTCCTCGGCCTCCGGCTGCCCGACCCGGATCTGCGCTGGAACGAGCAGCGCCAGGCACACGACTACACCCAGCCGGACTACGCGGAGCTGATGCGAGTGATCAAGGGCGACGGGCCGTGCAACCGGCAACGGATCGACCACCGCCGTCGGGCGCACACCGATGGCGCCTGGGTACGTGCGGCCGCCACCGCGTACGCCGCCAAGCGCGCCGCCCGCACCCTGGAGCCGGCCCAGTGAGCGAGTCGTCGCCGTTGTGGGAGGTGTTCGTACGGGCCCGGCGGGGCCTGTCCCACACGCACGTCGGCAGCCTGCACGCGCCCGACGCCGAACTGGCCCTGCGTAACGCCCGGGACCTCTACACCCGGCGCCAGGAGGGCGTGTCCATCTGGGTGGTGCCGGCGGGTGCGATCACCGCGTCCAGCCCGGACGAGAAGGACGCCTTCTTCGAACCGGCCGCCGACAAGATCTACCGCCACCCGACCTTCTACGAGGTACCCGACGGGGTGGCCCACCTGTGAGCGTCTCCGTCGAACACCTGCTCCGGCTCGGCGACGACGCCCTCGTCGCGGCGCAGCGGCTCGGTGAGTGGGCCGCCGCCGCACCCGAGATGGAAGAGGACATCGCGCTGGCGAACATCGCGCTCGACCAGCTCGGCGCGGCGCGGCTGCTGCTGTCGTACGCGGGCGAGCGGGAAGGCGCCGGCCGGGACGAGGACGCCCTGGCGTACCTGCGCGACGATCGGCAGTACCGCAACTGCCTGCTGGTGGAACTTCCCAACGGTGACTTCGCGGTCACCATGGCGAAGCTGCTCTTCCTCGCCGCGTACCAGCTTCCGCTCTACACCGCGCTGAGTAGATGCGGCGACGAGCGGCTCGCTGCCATCGGCGACAAGGCTCGCAAGGAGTCGGCGTACCACCTCGACCACGCCTCACTCTGGACCGTCCGGCTCGGCGACGGCACCGACGAGTCGCACCACCGGATGCAGGCGGCGATCGACCAGGTCTGGCCGTACACGCACGAACTCTGCGCCGCCGACCCGGAGGCGCCGGTCGACCCGTCCAGCCTGCGGCCGGCCTTCATGGCCACGGTCGACGCCGTGCTGACCGAGGCGACGCTGGTACGTCCGGCCGACGGCTGGGCACCGAGCGGTGGGCGCTCCGGGGTGCACACCGAGCATCTCTCGTACCTGCTGGCCGAGATGCAGGTGCTGCACCGGGCCCATCCCGGCGCGCGCTGGTGACGGCGTGACGGAGCCGACGGTGAGCCCACGGGCAGCGGCAGCGGCGGTGGCCGACCCGGAGATCCGGGTGCTGACCATCGAGGAACTGGGCATCCTGCGTGACGTGCGGCAGGAGCCGGGGACCGGTCGGGTGACCGTGACGATCACCCCCACCTACACCGGCTGCCCCGCGATGGACGTCATCCGGGAGGACATCCGGATCGCCCTCGCCGCCGCCGGCTACCCGGACGCCGAGGTCGCGACCGTCTACGCGCCGGCCTGGAGCACCGACTGGGTCTCCGCGTCCGGCCGGGCCAAGCTCGCCGCCGCCGGCATCGCCCCGCCGGGACCCGCGCCCTCGGGGGACGGGCCGGTGCCGGTGCGACTGACCGTACGCTGCCCGCGCTGCGAGTCGGCCGACACCGAGCAGGTCAGCCGGTTCGGCTCCACCGCCTGCAAGGCGCTCTGGCGCTGCCGCGCCTGCCGTGAACCGTTCGACCAGATGAAGGCGTTATGAGCAGCGTGACGATCACCCGTCCGGTACGCCGCCGGCCGGTCTTCCACCCGCTACCGGTCACCGCCGTGGACCGGCTCACCGACGACGCGGTCGCGATCACCTTCGCCGTCCCGGACGACCTGCGGGAGACCTTCGCGTTCCGGCCCGGCCAGCACCTCACCGTGCGGCGACGCGACGAGGTGACCGGTGACGAGGTGCGCCGGTCGTACTCCATCTGCTCCACCCCGTCCGAGTTGGCCGGTCGCGGCCGCCTCCGGATCGGGGTCCGCGAGGTACCCGGCGGTGCCTTCTCCCTCAACGCCTGCCGTCTGCTCCGCGCCGGTGACACGGTCGAGGTGATGCCGCCGCTCGGACACTTCAGCACCGCGCTGCGCCCGGACCGGGCCCGGCACTACGCCGCGGTGGCCGCTGGCTCGGGGATCACGCCGGTGCTCTCGCTGATCGCGACCGCGCTCGCCGTCGAACCGGCGAGCACCTTCACCCTGGTGTACGGCAACCGCAACGCTCGCAGCGTGATGTTCACCGAGGAACTGGCCGACCTGAAGGACCGCTATCCGACCCGGCTGCACCTGATCCACGTGCTCTCCCGGGAGCCGGGTGAGTCCCCGCTGCTCTCCGGCAGGGTCGACGCGGACCGGCTGCGGCGGCTCCTGGACCACCTGGTGCCAGCCGAGCGGATCGACGAGTGGTTCCTCTGTGGTCCGTACGGGATGGTCACCGACGCCCGGGACGTGCTTGCCGCGCGTGGGGTGGCGGCCGAGGTCGTACACACCGAGTTGTTCCATGTCGACGAGCCGCCCGCGCCGCCGGTACGGCCGACCACGGCGGTGACCGCCGGCACCGACGTCACCATCGTGCTGGACGGTCGCGCCTCGTCGTTCCGGATGGACCGGACCGAGCGGGTGCTCGACGCCGCGCTCAAGGTACGCGGGGAACTGCCGTACGCGTGCAAGGGCGGGGTCTGTTCGACCTGCCGGGCGAAGGTGGTGACCGGCGAGGTGTCGATGGCGCGCAACTACGCGCTGGAGCCGGAGGAGGTCGCCGCCGGTTATGTCCTGACCTGCCAGTCCAGCCCGGTCGGCGACCGCCTCGTGATCGACTACGACGCCTGACCGCTGTCCGGTGCGGCGATACAGCCCGAGCGCCTCATGGTGGCCGGTCGGACCACCCGTACCGGGATGATCGACGCCGGGAGGGGTGGCCGCCGGTGGCCGGACCCGGGCGATTGAGGGCGTCCTCCGGGCCGGCCAGTACGCTCGGAGCTGTGACTGGGAGCCGCGAGATCGACAACATCCTGCAACGTGGTGCCGACGGTGGGCGGATCACGCCCGAGGAGGCGCTGCTGCTCTACACCGAGGCGCCGTTCCACGCCCTCGGCGAGGCTGCCGACGCGGTACGCCGCCGCCGGTATCCGGACAACATCGTCACGTACCTGATCGACCGCAATATCAACTACACCAACGTCTGCGTCACGGCGTGCAAGTTCTGCGCGTTCTACCGGGCGCCGAAGCACGGCGAGGGCTGGACCCACCCCACCGAGGAGATCCTGCGCCGGTGCGGCGAGGCGGTCGAACTCGGTGCGACCCAGGTGATGTTGCAGGGCGGCCACCACCCCGACTACGGCGTGGAGTACTACGAGGAACTCTTCTCCTCGGTCAAGGCGGCATACCCGCAGCTGGTGATCCACTCGATCGGGCCGAGTGAGATCCTGCACATGGCGAAGGTGTCGGGTGTCTCACTCGACGAGGCGATCCGTCGGATCAAGGTCGCCGGGCTGGACTCGATCGCGGGCGCCGGCGCCGAGATGTTGCCGGACCGGCCGCGCAAGGCGATCGCGCCGCTGAAGGAGTCCGGGCAGCGCTGGCTCGAGGTGATGGAGCTCGCCCACCGTCAGGGGATCGAGTCCACCGCCACGATGATGATGGGGACCGGCGAGACCAACGCCGAGCGGATCGAGCACCTGCGGATGATCCGCGACGTGCAGGACCGTACCGGCGGGTTCCGGTCGTTCATCCCGTGGACGTACCAGCCCGAGAACAACCACCTCAAGGGGCGGACCCAGGCCACGACCCTGGAGTACCTGCGGCTGATCGCGGTGGCCCGGCTCTTCTTCGAGACCGTGCCGCACCTGCAGGCGTCCTGGCTGACCACCGGTAAGGAGGCGGGTCAGCTCGCGCTGCACATGGGCGTCGACGACCTCGGCTCGATCATGCTGGAGGAGAACGTCATCTCCTCGGCCGGAGCCCGGCACCGGTCCAACCTCCAGGACCTGATCTGGATGATCCGCTCCGCCGGCCGGATTCCGGCGCAGCGGGACACCCTCTACCGCCACCTGGCGGTGCACCGCACCCCGGACGAGGACCCGCGGGACGACCGCGTGGTCTCCCACTTCTCCTCGATCGCCCTGCCCGGCGGAGGAGTGGGTAAGTCGTTGCCGTTGGTGGAGGCGAAGTAGGGCCGACGGTCGGCCGGCCGGCACCGGCCGACCGGTTGCCCGGTTACTCCGGTCGGGCGCTGCCCCCGGCCGGTCGGGCCGATCAATGGGACATTCCTGAATCGGTAGCGCCGCAGGTCATAACGGAAGAGTTACGCGGGTAGCGGCGGGTCGGCGGTGATCGCTAACGTCAGTCGTAGCTCCCTTTTCTCCGGGAAACTCCTGACGATTCTCTGCGCCGCCGCGCCACCATGGCCGTGTCGGTGGTGAGTGGCGTCCGTACTCCATCGGCCCAGCGGGGCCGTCCACATAACGCAAGGCGGCGGGGGCGGGGTGCTCGGCACCCCGCCCCCGCTGTGTTTCCGCCGAATTTTGTTGTTTCTCCAGGTGAAACGCTATTGGTCGGGCGCGTCGGGTCAGTTGTTTGACTACAGTACGCAGTCATGCGAACACAACTTTTCCTGGTCGGTTCGGCCTGTTCAGTTCTGCTCATGGCGGCAGGGCTGGTCGTCACCGCGCCGGTGTTCGCAGCCGTACCCCGCGCGGCCGTACCCCGGGCGGCCGTAGCGGTTGCCGCCGATGTGGACCTCGCGGTCACCCTCGACGGGACCACCCTCACCAACCAGACGCAACGCAAGACCGCCACCGCGACCGTGACCAACCACGGCACCGCGACCGCGCAGGGCGTACGGCTGCACTTTTCCGGTCGGGTGGACGGCGAGGTGATCAATCCCAGCAGTGTCGCCTTCTGCCCGGCGTCGGCGACGCCGACCCCGCCGACCACCGCGCCGTCCCTGGAGGTGACGGTCGGCGGCGAGTGCGGCCTGCCGGACCTCGCACCGGGGCAGACACTCCGGCTCACCAGCACGATCGTCCGATCGGCGCACGGCACCGGTCAGGTCGGCGAGGTGACCGTACGGGTGTCGCACGGCGGGACCGACCGGGTGCCGGCAAACGACTCCGCGACCGCCTCGATCGGTTTCGCCGAAGGCGCCGGTCCCGACCTCTACGCCCGAGCCTGGGACGGACCGGCGGACCGGGCCGGGACGCTCACGCCGGTGCCGCCGGGTGGCAGTGCCGATCTGCGTTTCGAGATCGGCAACCACGGCGCCGAATCGGTCAGCGGCATGGTGGTGACCATCGGCCTGCCGAACCACGTCATGTTCGCCGAGGAGAGCGCCGGGTGCGCGTACGACGCCGCTCGGCGCAACGCCACCTGCACCTATCCGGACCTCTCCCTGGTCAGCGCGCGGGCGGATCGGGCGAGCGACGATCGGAGCTTCTCGGCGGTCCGGTTCCGGCACCCGGTCCGGATCTCCCGGTCCGCACCGGCACCGGCCCGGCTGGACGGTGGCCGGGTCGAGGTCGAACCGCTGCTCGCCGGGCAGTTGCCGCCCAGCGGGCGGCTGCCCGAGGGGGCCACCGGGCTGGTGGCGACCGAGACGGTCGGTGCCGCCGACAGCGACCGGTTCACCATGTCGACCGTGACCCGTGCCGGTGCGGCGGCCGGCCTGCCGTTGACCGGTACGCCGACCGGGCTGCTCGGTGGGCTCGGGCTCGGTGTGCTCGTCGTCGGGGGTGGGCTGGTGCTCCTGGCCCGCCAGCGCCGACTGGTCCCGGTGCTCCCGGCCACGTGACGGCCGCAGACGGCGGTTCGAGTCGGTGGCCGCCGGGTGTCGGTCCCGCCGGGGTACCGCCCCGCTCCGGGCGCGACGGCGGCGGCTGGCAGAGTGGTACGGCGTGACCGGTACCCCACACGGACAGCGTGCCAGCCTGGACAAGCAGCCGCACGAGGTGGCGGCGATGTTCGATGGCGTCGCGTCCCGGTATGACCTGACGAACACGATCGTCTCCTTCGGCCAGGACCGGGGATGGCGGCGGGCGACCCGGGCCGCGCTCGGGCTGCGCCCCGGTGAACGGGTTCTCGACGTCGGCGCCGGCACCGGTGTCTCGACCGAGGAGCTGGCCCATTCCGGTGCGTACGCGGTGGGGCTCGACCTCTCCATCGGCATGCTGCGGGCCGGGCGCCGGAGCCGGCCGGAGGTGCCGTTGCTCGCCGGTGACGCGTTGCGGTTGCCGTTTCCGGACGCTTCCTTCGATGCGGTGACCATCTCACTGGCCCTGCGCAACGTGGTGGACAGCGAGGCGGCGCTGCGGGAGATGGCGCGGGTGACCCGGCCGGGTGGCCGGCTGGTGGTCTGCGAGTTCAGTACGCCGACCAACCCGGTCTTCCGTACCGTCTACCTCTCCTACCTGATGCGCTCGCTGCCGGTGGTGGCGCGGACGGTGTCGAGCAATCCCGACGCCTACGTCTACCTGGCCGAGTCGATCCGGGCCTGGCCGGACCAGGCCGGGCTGGCCGCGCGGATCGCCGCCTCGGGGTGGGGTTCGGTTGGTTGGCGGAACCTGACCGGCGGCATCGTGGCGCTGCACCGGGCCGTGCGCGAATAAGCCGGCTTGTCCGAGGACGAGCCCCTCCGCCGACCCGGTTTTCGTGTTTCGTCCCATTAGTGCGGTCTGGGCCAGTAGGCTGCCCGCATGGCGGGTGCATATCGGCAGCCGGACCGCGACGACTGGTCGGCGGCGGCGGAGAACGGCGCGCCGGCCGACACGGACGCGGCTGAGCTGATCGCGCAGATCCGGCAGTTGGCCGCGGACGCCGACCCCGCCGGCGTACGACAGGTGGTCGCGGAGGTGCTCTCCGCGCTCGACCGCGCGGCCGGGGGGGCGTTACGCGAACAGTTGCCGAACGGACTGCCGGGGATGGACGGTTACCCGGAGTCGCCCTCGGGTCACGTCACGCCGGAGCGCGGTGTTCCCGATCCGACCAAGGGACGAAGCGAGTGGGAACCGGCCGGGGACGGCTGGAGATCCGCCGCGGCCGAACCATCGGCCGGCACGGCGCAGCCGCCGGTCGACCTGCCGGCCGGGTACGAGAACGCTCCGGTCGACCTGCCGACCGGCGGCGAATACCCGGAGCTGGGCCGGGCAGCCGAGTCGGATGGGCCGCCCGCCAACCGGTTGACCGGGGACGACGAGCCAACGGTGGCACTGTCCGATCTGGAGGCTGGCGGGTCGGAGGAGCGCCCGACCGGAGTGGCCTGAACCGACTTGTACGCAGCCGCGCGCTCCCGACCGCGTCCACCTCGGTAACTTAGGTTCACCTAACCCGCTGGCGACCTCGTGGCGGTCTTAGACTCCTCACCGGATTCGCTTGTGAAGCATTTCACGAGCACTCGGGAGGGAGGCGCTGATGGCCACGGTCGAATACGACGCGGATGTCATCGTCGTCGGTGCCGGGCCGGGAGGTTCCACCACCGCCTATCACCTGGCCCGCAACGGCCTGCGTGTACTCCTCCTGGAGAAGACCGAGTTCCCGCGCGAGAAGGTGTGCGGCGACGGCCTCACCCCGCGCGCGGTCAAGCAGCTCGTCAAGCTCGGCGTCGACACCTCACCGGAAGCCGGTTGGCTGCACAACCGGGGACTGCGGGTGATCGGTGGCGGCATGCGGCTGGAGCTCGACTGGCCCGAGCTCGCCAGCTTCCCCAACTACGGTCTGGTCCGGACCCGGCTCGACTTCGACGACCTCCTCGCCAAGCAGGCGGTGGGTGCCGGCGCGGAGCTGCGCACCGGCGTCAACGTCGTCGGTCCGGTGCTGGACGACAGCGGCCGGGCGGTCGGGGTCAACGCCGAGTCCGGCCCCGGCAAGGAGCCGGTGACCTTCCGGGCCCCGCTGATCGTCGCCGGCGACGGCGTCTCCGGGCGTCTTCCGCTCGCGCTCGGCCTGGCCAAGCGGGAGGACCGGCCGATCGGCGTCGCGGTCCGCCGCTACTACCAGTCACCGGCGAAGACGAACGACAACTACCTCGAGTCATGGCTGGAGCTGCGCAGCCGGGACTCCGGCGACAAGCTGCTCCCCGGCTACGGCTGGATCTTCGGCATGGGCGATGGTCGGGTCAACGTCGGGCTCGGCGTACTCAACTCCTCGTCCGCGTTCGGTAAGACCAACTACCGCCGGATGCTCACCGACTGGCTGGCCAACACGCCGCCCGAGTGGGGCATGACCGACGAGACCAATGCGGAGGGTCCGATCCTCGGGGCCGCGCTGCCGATGGGCTTCAACCGGGTTCCGCACTACACCCGTGGTGTCTTGCTCGTCGGCGACTCCGGTGGCATGGTCAACCCGTTCAACGGCGAGGGCATCGCGTACGCGATGGAGTCCGGCGAACTCGCCGCCGAGGTGATCGTGCAGGCGTTGGCCCGGGCCGAGGGTGCGGACCGGGAGCGCGCGCTCGCCGGCTACCCGGCCGAACTCAAGGCTCGCTACGGCGGTTACTACCGGCTCGGCGGGATCTTCGTGAAGCTCATCGGCAATCCGCAGATCATGCGGATCGCCACCAAGCACGGCATGCCGCATCCGACCCTGATGCGGTTCGTGCTGAAGCTGCTGGCCAACCTGACCGACCCCCGCGATGGGGACGCGATGGACCGGGTGATCAACGCGATGACCAAGGTGGCACCAGCGGTGTGAGCAGCGGCCCCCCGGGCGAAGGTGCCCAGGGGACTGTGAATAGTGTGAATTTCGTTAATCACCGAGGGCAGGGAAGGACGAGCAGGAGAAGAGATGTCGCTCTCGCCTTACGTACCCATCATCGGGCTCCTCGCCCTCGCCGCGGCGTTCGCGCTGTTCTCCGTCGGCGCCGCGCGGTTCGCCGGTCCGCTGCGTTACAACAAGGCCAAGCTCGAGGCGTACGAGTGCGGCATCGAGCCGAGCCCCCAGCCACCGGGTGGTGGTCGGTTCCCGATCAAGTTCTACCTGACCGCGATGCTCTTCATCATCTTCGACATCGAGATCATCTTCCTCTACCCGTGGGCGGTGTCGTTCGACGCGCTGCCCATCTTCGGTTTCGTGGAGATGGTGCTGTTCATCGTCGCGGTCTTCGTCGCGTATGCCTATATCTGGCGGCGCGGCGGCCTGGACTGGGACTGAGGGAGGACGTCAGATGGGTATCGAGGAGAAACTCCCGGCCGGTGTCCTGCTCACCTCGGTGGAGAAGCTGGTCAACTGGTCCCGCAAGTCGTCCGTCTGGGGTGCGACCTTCGGTCTGGCCTGCTGCGCCATCGAGATGATGGCCGCCGGTGGCCCGCACTACGACATGGGCCGCTGGGGCATGGAGGTCTTCCGCGCCTCGCCGCGTCAGGCCGACCTGATGATCGTGGCCGGTCGGGTCAGTCAGAAGATGGCCCCGGTGCTGCGTCAGATCTACGACCAGATGGCCGAGCCCCGTTGGGTGCTCTCGATGGGCGTCTGCGCCAGCAGCGGCGGCATGTTCAACAACTACGCCATCGTGCAGGGCGTCGACCACATCGTTCCGGTCGACATGTACCTGCCCGGCTGCCCGCCCCGGCCGGAGATGCTGATCGACGCGGTGCTGAAGCTCCGCGAGAAGATCGGGCACGAGCCGCTCGGTCCGAACGGGCGCAAGATGCTCGAGGCCCGCAAGGCCCGCGGTGACGTGCCGGTCGTGCCGTACGGCTCGATGCCGTCGTCGTACCGGTCCGACAAGACCCGGCGGGCGGAGTGGACACAGGCGGTGCGCGAGGGCCGCGAGGAACAGCTCCGGATCGAGAACTGGATGAAAGCACAGAACCACATCGGCGGGGGTGTCAAGCCGTGACCACGCCCAGTGAGAAGCCCGGTGGCGGCGTACCGGCGACTGCCCCGCCGGTCGGCGCGACCAGCGGTGCACCCGCCGAACACCCGCCGGCCAGCCCGGCCGGGCGCGGCATGTTCGGTATCCACGGCTCCGGCGACACCTCCGGCTTCGGTGGACTGGTCCGCCGCCGGGTCGGCCTGGTCGACAGCCCCCGGCCGTACGGCGGCTACTTCGACGAGGTCCGGGACGCGCTGGAGGAGGCGTACCCCGCCTTCGCCGACGCGATCGAGAAGATCGTGGTCGACCGGGGTGAGCTGACCCTGCACGTACGCGCGGAGCGGATCGCCGAGGTGTGCCAGGTGCTCCGCGACGACCGGGCACTCCGGTTCGAGCTCTGCTCCTCGGTTTCCGGGGCGGACTACCTCGGCAGCGACGAGCGCCGGCTGCACGTGATCTACCTGCTCACCTCGATGACCTACCGGCGCCGGATCCGCCTGGAGGTCGCCGTCACGGCCGAGGAACCGCACCTGCCGAGCGTCACCGCGATCTACCCGACCGCCGACTGGCAGGAGCGGGAGGCGTACGACATGTTCGGGGTCGTCTTCGACGGCCACCCCGGTCTGACCCGGATCCTGATGCCGGACGACTGGGAGGGACACCCGCAGCGCAAGGACTACCCGCTCGGCGGTGTGCCGGTCGAGTACAAGGGCGCGGAGATCCCACCGCCGGACAAGCGGAGGAGCTACCAGTAATGACTACTCCTGGATACGCGTCGCAGCGTGAGACGACCGAGGGTCGGGTCTTCACCGTCACCGGTGGCGACTGGGACACCGTCGTCGCCGGCCACGACCCGATCGCGGACGAGCGGATCGTCGTCAACATGGGTCCGCAGCACCCCTCCACCCACGGCGTGCTGCGGCTGATCCTCGAACTCGAGGGCGAGACGGTCCGTGAGGCGCGCAGCGTCGTCGGCTACCTGCACACCGGCATCGAGAAGAACCTCGAATACCGCAACTGGGTGCAGGGCTCGACCTTCGTGACCCGGATGGACTACCTGGCGCCGATCTTCAACGAGACGGCGTACAGCCTGGCCGTGGAGAAGCTGCTCGGCATCACCGACGAGGTCACCGAGCGGGCGACCACGATCCGGGTGCTGATGATGGAGCTGAACCGGATCGCCTCGCACCTGGTCTGGCTCGCCACCACGGGCATGGAACTCGGCGCGATCTCGATCATGCTGTACGGCTTCCGCGAGCGTGAGTACATCCTCGACATCTTCGAGATGATCACCGGCCTGCGGATGAACATGGCGTACGTCCGCCCCGGCGGTGTCGCGCAGGACGTACCGGACGCGGCCGTCGTCAAGATCCGCGAGTTCCTCGCCATGATGCCGAAGCGGCTCAAGGAGTACGAGGACCTCCTCTCCGGGCAGCCGATCTGGATCGAGCGGACCAAGAACGTGGCCGTGCTCGACGTGACCGGTTGTGTCGCGCTCGGCGTCACCGGCCCCGTGCTCCGCTCGGCGGGGCTTCCCTGGGACCTGCGCAAGACGATGCCGTACTGCGGTTACGAGACGTACGAGTTCGACGTACCGACCTCGACTGACGCCGACGTCTGGGGACGCTACCAGGTCCGGCTCGCCGAAATCCGCGAGTCGCTCAAGCTGGTGGAGCAGGCACTCGACCGGCTCCGCCCCGGTCCGATCATGGTGGCCGACAAGAAGATCGCCTGGCCGGCGCAGCTGGCCATCGGCGTCGACGGCATGGGCAACTCCCTCGAACACGTCGCGAAGATCATGGGTCAGTCGATGGAGTCGCTGATCCACCACTTCAAGCTCGTCACCGAGGGTTTCCGGGTACCGCCCGGCCAGGTCTACGTCGCGATCGAGGCTCCCCGTGGCGAGCTGGGCGTACACGCCGTCTCCGACGGCGGCACCCGGCCGTACCGGGTGCACTACCGCGAGCCGAGCTTCGTCAACCTGCAGGCCCTCCCGGCTATGGCCGAAGGCGGTCTGATCGCGGACGTGATCGCGGGCGGTGCCTCTCTGGATCCGGTGATGGGTGGGTGTGATCGCTGATGGGCTTCAGTGAAGAGACGTACGGGCGCGCGCGGGAGATCATCGCGCGTTACCCGGCCGACCGGTCCCGCTCGGCCCTGTTGCCGCTGCTGCACCTGGTCCAGTCCGAGGAGGGCTATGTCTCCCCGGCCGGCGTCACGTTCTGCGCCGAGGTCCTCGGCCTGAACAAGGCACAGGTCGGCGCGGTCGCGACCTTCTACACCATGTACAAGCGCCGGCCCACCGGCGACTGGCTGGTCAGCGTCTGCACCAACACCATGTGCAACGTCCTCGGCGGGCAGCAGGTCTACGACACCCTCTCCGAGCACCTCGGCGTCGGGCACGACGAGACCACCAGCGACGGCAGCATCACGCTGGAACACGCCGAGTGCCTGGCCGCGTGCGACTACGGCCCGGTGATGACGGTCAACTACGACTTCTTCGACCAGGTCGACCCGGACAGCGCGGTCGGTGTGGTCAACGAGCTGCGGGCCGGCAACCGACCGGCGCCGAGCCGGGGCGCCCGGCTCTGCACGCTCAAGGAGATGTCGCTCCAGCTCGCCGGCTTCTCCGACGAGCGCGAGGGCGCGGTCGCCGACGGCGTGGCGGGCGACCCGACGCTGCGCGGTCTGCGCCTGGCCGAACAGCACGGCATCTCGGTGAAGGGCTTCGACCCGAACACCCCGATCAAGCGCAAGCAGGACGCCGCACCGGCACCGGCCACCACCCGGCCGGCCGCCGCGACCGGCAGCACCGCGCCGGACGTACCGGCGCCGGACCAGAAGTCGCCGCAGTTGCGTACCGCGGAGACCCGCGCGCCGGACGCGAAGACGCCGGCACCGGACGCGCCGGGGGTAGCCACCCCGGTCGACGGCGAACCGCCGGCACCGGCGGACGCCCAGGCCGCCGCCGCCGCAGGCACCGCCACCAACCCGCCCGCCAGCGATGGCAAGCCGGCCGGTGACGACGCAGAGCAGCAGCAGCGTTCGTTGAAGGAGGCTCAATCATGAGTACGCCTCGGCCGGAGACGCTGGCGAAGCTGACCCCGGTGCTGACCAAGCGCTGGCTCTCCCCGGACGCCTGGAAACTCGACGTCTACCAGCGGCTCGACGGCTACGCCGCGCTGCGCAAGGCGATCGCCGCCGACCCGGACGACCTGATCCAGCTGATCAAGGACTCCGGGCTGCGTGGTCGTGGTGGCGCCGGCTTCCCGACCGGGCTCAAGTGGGGTTTCATCCCGCAGGGCGACGGCAAGCCGCACTACCTGGTGGTCAACGCCGACGAGGGCGAGCCGGGCACCTGCAAGGACCTGCCGCTGATGACGCACGACCCGCACTCGCTGGTCGAGGGCGTGATCATCGCGTCGTACGCGATCCGGGCCAACCGCGCCTACATCTACATCCGGGGCGAGGCGGTCCACGCCGCCCGGCGGCTGCGGCACGCGGTCGACGAGGCGTACCGGGCCGGTTACCTCGGCAAGAACATCCTCGGCTCCGGGTTCGATCTGGACCTGGTCGTGCACAGCGGCGCCGGGGCGTACATCTGTGGTGAGGAAACCGCGCTGCTCGACTCGCTGGAGGGCTTCCGGGGCCAGCCGCGGCTGCGCCCGCCGTTCCCCGCGACGCACGGCCTCTACGCCTCGCCGACCGTGGTCAACAACGTCGGCACCATCGCCAGCGTGCCGTACATCGTGCTCGGCGGCGCCGACTGGTGGAAGAGCATGGGTACGGAGAAGTCCTCCGGGCCGATGATCTACTCGCTCTCCGGTCGGGTGAACAACCCGGGTCAGTTCGAGGCCGGCCTCGGCATCACGCTGCGCGAGCTGATCGAGCTGGCGGGCGGCATGCAGCCCGGTCACAACCTGCGGTTCTGGACCCCGGGTGGCTCGTCGACCCCGCTACTCACGGCCGACCACCTGGACGTGCCGCTCGACTTCGAGGGGGTGGCGGCGGCCGGCTCGATCCTCGGCACCACCGCGACCCAGATCTTCTCCGACCAGGACTGCCCGGTCTACGCGACCTACCGGTGGCTGGAGTTCTACCACCACGAGTCGTGTGGCAAGTGCACCCCGTGCCGGGAGGGCAACTACTGGATGGTCCGGGTCTACCGCCGGATCCTCTCCGGGCACGGCACCCAGGAGGACCTGGACACCCTGCTCGACACCTGTGACAACATCCTCGGCCGCTCGTTCTGCGGTCTCGGCGACGGCGCGACCAGCCCGGTGACCTCGTCCCTGCAGTACTTCAAGCAGGACTACCTCGACTACATCGAGGGGCGCACCGCGCCGAAGCTGTCGGACAAGCAGTTGGTAGGTGCGCACTAATGACCGATCTGAAGGCCGTCAACCCGGCCGGCGCTGCCGCGCCGGTGGAGACCGTCACCCTCACCATCGACGGCATCGAGGTGACCGCGCCCAAGGGCACGCTGCTCATCCGGGCCGCCGAGAAGCTCGGCATCGAGATCCCCCGGTTCTGCGACCACCCGCTGCTCGCCCCGGCCGGGGCCTGCCGGCAGTGTCTGGTCGACGTGGAGGGCCAGCGCAAGCCGGTCGCCTCCTGCACCCAGACGGTGGCCGAGGGCATGGTGGTGAAGACCCAGCTCACCTCCCCGGTCGCCAAGAAGGCGCAGGAGGGGGTGATGGAGCTGCTTCTGCTCAACCACCCGCTCGACTGCCCGATGTGCGACAAGGGCGGCGAGTGCCCACTGCAGAACCAGGCGATGTCCACCGGCCGCCCGGAGTCGCGCTTCCACGAACAGAAGCGCGAGTACGAGAAGCCGATCAACATCTCCTCGCAGGTGCTGCTCGACCGTGAGCGGTGCGTACTCTGCCAGCGCTGCACCCGGTTCTCCGAGGAGATCGCCGGGGACAAGTTCATCGACCTGATGGACCGCTCCTCCGGCGAGCAGATCAACGTCTACCGGGACGAGGTCTACGGCGGCGAGGGCGACGGCACCGGACGCGACGCAGGCGGTGCCGGGGATGTCCCGTTCAACTCGTACTTCTCCGGCAACACGGTGCAGATCTGCCCGGTCGGCGCGCTGACCGGTGCCCAGTACCGGTTCCGGGCCCGCCCGTTCGACCTGGTCTCCACCCCGAGCGTCTGCGAGCACTGCTCCGCCGGCTGCGCCCAGCGCACCGACCACCGCCGGGGCAAGGTGCAGCGCCGGCTCGCCGGCGACGACGCCGCGGTGAACGAGGAGTGGAACTGCGACAAGGGCCGCTGGGGCTTCCGCTACAGCACCGCGAACGAGCGGCTCACCAACCCGCTGATCCGCGACGCCAAGACCGGTGAGCTGCGGGAGGCTTCCTGGAGCGAGGCGTTCGCCTTCGCCGCCGAAGGGCTGCGTCGGGCCCGGGACGGCGCGTACGGCATCGGTGTGCTCACCGGTGGCCGGCTCACCGTCGAGGACGCGTACGCGTACGCGAAGTTCGCCCGGGTGGCTCTGAACACCAACGACATCGACTTCCGTGCCCGCCCGGTCGCCGCCGAGGAGACCCAGTTCCTGGCGAGCAACGTGGCCGGCGTGACCGATGTGACCTACGCCGACATCGAGCGGGCATCCGCGGTGGTCCTCGCCGGCCTCGAGCCGGAGGAGGAGTGCCCGATCCTCTTCCTGCGCCTGCGCAAGGCGCACCAGAAGAAGGGCCTCAAGGTCTACGCGTTGGCGCCGTTCGCCAGCCGTGGGCTGGAGAAGCTCGGCGCCAAGCTCGCCCGGGTCGTCCCGGGTGAGGAGGCGCGGGTGCTGGCCGAGCACGACACGGTCGCCGAGGCGCTCAGCACGCCGGGCGCGATCCTCTTCGTCGGCGAGCGGCTCGCCACCGTACCGGGCGGGCTCTCCGCCGCGGCGGCGGTCGCCGAACGTACCGGGGCGAAGCTGGCCTGGGTGCCGCGGCGAGCGGGCGACCGGGGTGCGGTCGACGCGGGCTGCCTGCCCAACCTGCTCCCCGGCGGACGCCCGGTGACCGACCCCGGTGCACGGGCCGAACTGGCCGGTGCCTGGGACGTGGCCGCCGGAGTCATCCCGAGCCAGGTGGGTCGGGACACCGACCAGATCATCGCCGCGGTCGCCGACGATCGGATCGGTGCGCTGGTGGTGGCCGGGGTCGACCCGTCCGACCTGGCCGATCCCCGGCTCGCCGAGGAAGCTCTGGAGAAGGTGCAGTTCCTGATCAGCCTGGAGATCAAGGGCAGTGCGGTCACCCGCCGCGCCGACGTGGTCTTCCCGGTCGCCCCGGTGGTGGAGAAGGCCGGCAGCTTCCTCGACTGGGAGGGCCGGCTGCGGACCTTCGAGGCCGTGCTCGACACGACCGCGATGAGCGACGCCCGGGTGCTGGACGCGCTCGCCGCGCAGCTCGGGATCGACCTCGGCACCGGCGACGTGAACAGCGTCCGCCGCGAGCTGGGCGGACTGCCGGTGACCCGGGCGGAGCGCCCGGCCAGCCCGGCGGTCGAGCCGGCCGGGGCCGTCGCGCCCGGCGCGGGTGAGGCGGTCCTCGCCACCTGGCACCACCTGATCGACCTGGGCAGCCTGACCGAGGGCGACGCACAGCTCGGCGGCACCGCCCGCCCGCCGGTGGTCCGGCTCGGCAAGGCCGCCGCAGAGGCACTCGGCGTCACCGACGGCGACGCGGTCACCGTCGGCACCGACCGGGGCGCGCTCACCCTGCCCCTGGAGATCACCGACATGCCCGACGGTGTGGTCTGGCTGCCGACCAACTCGCCCGGCTCGACGGTCCGGCGCGGTCTCGGCGTCACCTCGGGCGCGATCGTCCGGCTCTCCGCCGGTGCGTCCCACCTGGTCGCCGCCGACGCGGCCGACCGGCCCGGCCCGCTGCTCAACGCGGCAGCAGGAGGTGGAACCGAATGAGAATCGACTACCTGGCCCAGGACCCGACCCTCGCCGACTTCGGCAAGGACACCTGGTGGCTGGTCCTGCTCAAGATTGTCTTTGCCTTCGTCTTCGCGGTGCTGGCCACCCTGCTCGGGGTCTGGTTCGAGCGGCGCGTGGTCGGTCGGATGCAGGTCCGTCCCGGCCCGAACCAGGTGGGCCCCTTCGGCCTGCTGCAGACCCTCGCTGACGGCCTCAAGATGGCCTTCAAGGAGGACATCCTGCCGAAGGCGTCGGACAAGGTGGTCTTCTTCTTCGCCCCGACCATCTCGGTGATCAGCGCGGTGACCGCGCTTTCGGTGGTCCCGTTCGGCCCGATGGTGAGCATCTTCGGCGAGCGGACGCCGTTGCAGGTCACCGACGTGCCGGTGGCGGTCCTGGTGATCCTCGCCTGCTCCTCGATGGGCGTCTACGGCATCGTGCTCGGCGGCTGGGCCTCCGGCTCGACCTACCCGCTCCTCGGCGGGCTCCGGTCGAGCGCCCAGATGATCTCGTACGAGGTCGCGATGGGTCTCTCCATCGTTGCCGTCTTCATGACCGCCGGCACCATGTCCACCAGCGGGATCGTCGCCGCGCAGTCCGGCAACTCGTCGGCCAGCTGGGACATCTTCGGCTGGCACCCGACCGCGCCGGCCTGGTACGCGATCCTGCTGCTGCCGAGCTTCATCATCTTCTTCATCGCGATCGTCGGCGAGACCAACCGGGCGCCGTTCGACCTGCCCGAAGCCGAGTCCGAGCTGGTCGCCGGCTTCATGACCGAGTACAGCTCGCTGAAGTTCGCGCTCTTCATGCTCTCCGAGTACGTCGCCATGGTGACCATGTCGGCGGTGACCGTCACGCTCTTCCTGGGTGGTTGGCGGGCGCCGTGGCCGATCACCTTCTGGGAGGGCGCGAACTCCGGCTGGTGGCCGCTGCTCTGGTTCCTCGGCAAGGTGGTCCTGCTCGTCTTCGTCTTCGTCTGGCTCCGGGGCACCCTGCCCCGGCTCCGGTACGACCAGTTCATGAGGTTCGGCTGGAAGGTGCTGCTGCCGATCAACCTGGTCTGGATCCTGGCGCTCTCCGGCATCCGCTCGATCGACGGCTGGCGCGCGACCGACCGGTGGATCGTCATCGGCATCGTGGTCGCGGTCCTGTTGCTGATCGTGCTCTTCTGGCCCAACCGCAAGCCGGAACCGACCGAGACCCTGCAGCAGCAGGTGCGCTCCCGCCCGGCCGGCAGCTTCCCGCTGCCCCCCATGGACCTGGTGGTCCCGCCGAGTCCGCGGCTCAAGCGCGCGGTCGCGGAGCGGGAGCAGGCCGTCATCACCGCTGGCGCGGACGAGAAGGAGGTGTGACGTGGGCATCTCGGGGACCTTCAAGGGTTTCGGGGTCACCTTCTCGCACATGTTCAAGAAGGTGGTCACCACCGACTACCCGTTCAAGCCGCCGACGCCGGCCCCGCGCTACCACGGGCGGCACATCCTCAACCGTCACCCCGACGGGCTGGAGAAGTGCATCGGCTGCGAGCTGTGCGCCTGGGCCTGCCCGGCGGACGCGATCTACGTCGAGGGCGGCGACAACACCGACGAGAAGCGCTTCTCGCCCGGTGAGCGGTACGCCAGCACGTACCAGATCAACTACGCCCGCTGCATCTTCTGCGGACTCTGCATCGAGGCCTGCCCGACCCGCTCGCTGACGATGAGCAACGAGTACGAGCTGGCCCGGGACTCGCGGCAGGACCTGATCTTCACCAAGGAGCAGCTGCTCGCGCCGCTGCTGCCGGGGATGGAGCAGCCGCCGCACCCGATGCGGCTCGGGGACACCGAGAAGGACTACTACGTCGGTGCGCTGACCAATCCGGGCACCTCGGCCGGCGCCGAGCGGGCGCCCTGGTCGGAGACCGGTACGGCGGACGCCGCCGGGTCGACTGGAGACAAGTGATGACGACGCAGACGGTGCTCGCCGCGGCCGGCGACGTCTCCACCGGCGAGGCGGTGACCTTCTGGATCCTCGCCCCGCTCGCCCTGATCGGCGGGCTCGGCATGGTCGTGGCCCGCAACGCGGTGCACTCGGCGCTCTGGCTGGTGCTGACCATGCTCTGCCTGGGCGTGTTCTACGTGCTGCAGGCCGGACCGTTCATCGGCATGGTGCAGATCATCGTCTACACCGGCGCGATCATGATGCTCTTCCTGTTCGTGCTGATGCTGGTCGGTCGGGACGCCTCGGACTCGCTGATCGAGACACTGCGCGGCCAGCGGGTCGCCGCGATCGCCCTGGGCCTCGGTTTCGCCGCGCTGGTGGCGAGCGGGGTCTACCGGGCGGTGGAGGGCACCACCGCGGTGGGACTGGACGAGGCGAACCGGGACGGCAACGTCCAGGGCATCGCGTCGCTGCTCTTCACCAAGTACGTCTTCGCCTTCGAGGTGACCTCGGCGCTGCTGATCACCGCGGCCGTCGGCGCGATGGTGCTGGCGCACGTGGAGCGGCGCAAGGAGGAGCGGATGGACCAGGTGGCGACCATGAAGGCGCGCTTCGTCCCGGGTAACTACCCCGGTCCGAAGCCCGGCCCGGGTGTCTTCGCCACGTCGAGTTCGGTCGCCACCCCCGGCCGGCTCCCGGACGGCTCGCTCAGTGAGCGCAGCGTGCCCGAGATCCTGCCGACCCGGGAGATGACCGAGTCGGAGACCGCGCTGAAGGGGACCGAGAAATGAGACCGGAGTACTACCTCGTCCTCGCCTCGGTGCTCTTCACCATCGGCGCGGTCGGGGTCCTCGTCCGCCGTAACGCGATCGTGCTCTTCATGTGCGTCGAGCTGATGCTCAACGCGGCCAACCTGGCGCTGGTCACCTTCAGCCGGATCAACGGCGACCTGAATGGCCAGATCATGGCGTTCTTCGTGATGGTGGTCGCCGCGGCCGAGGTCGTGGTCGGACTCGCGATCATCATGTCGATCTTCCGGACTCGACGCTCGGCGAGCGTCGACGACGCCAACCTGCTGAAGTACTAAAGGGGCCCTCGAGTGGAAGAGACTGTGGAGTACGCCCAGGCCACGGGGCTACTGAGCAGCGTGTGGCTGCTGGTGGCCATCCCCCTGGCCAGCGCGGCGATCCTCCTGCTGCTCGGCCGTCGGGCCGACCGGTGGGGTCACTGGCTGGGCGTGGCGAGTATCGGCGCCGCATTCGTGCTTGGCCTGACCTATTTCTTCCAGCTGCGCGGCCTGGACAACAAGTCCGTCGAGAGCAGCCTCTGGGAGTTCATCTCGGTCGGCAACTTCAAGGTCGACTTCGGCCTGCTCTTCGACCCGCTGTCCGGGGTCTTCGTGCTGCTGATCACCGGGGTGGGTTTCCTCATCCACCTCTACGCGGTCGGCTACATGGAGCACGACCCGGGCCGGCGTCGATTCTTCGCGTACTTCAACCTGTTCGTCGCCGCGATGCTCATGCTCGTGCTCGGCAACAACTACGTGATGCTCTACTTCGGCTGGGAGGGCGTCGGTCTGGCGTCGTACCTGCTGATCTCCTTCTGGTACGGGCGCCCGTCGGCGGCCACCGCCGGTAAGAAGGCGTTCCTGATGAACCGGGTCGGTGACGCCGGTCTGGCCATCGCCATCTTCATCATGTTCGCCACCTTCGGCACCACCCAGTACAACGAGGTCTTCAACGGGGTGATCGGCGGCGTCGACGCCGGCACCCTGGCCGGCGGCACCGTACTGGCGATCGGGCTGCTGCTGCTGCTCGGCGCGGCCGGCAAGTCCGGTCAGTTCCCGCTGCAGGCATGGTTGCCGGACGCGATGGAGGGTCCGACCCCGGTCTCCGCCCTGATCCACGCCGCCACCATGGTCACCGCCGGCGTCTACCTGATCGCCCGGTCCAACCCGATCTTCTCGGCGGACCACACGCTGCAGACCGTGGTGGTCAGCGTCGGTGCGCTGACGCTGCTGATGGGCTGCATCATCGGCGCGGCCAAGGACGACATCAAGCGGGTCCTCGCCTGGTCGACGGTGAGCCAGATCGGCTACATGTTCCTCGGCGTCGGACTCGGCGGTGGCGCGTACGCGCTGGCCATCATCCACCTGCTGGCGCACGGCTTCTTCAAGGCCAACATGTTCCTCGGCGCCGGTTCGGTCATGCACGGCATGAAGGACCAGGTCGACATCCGCCGCTTCGGCGGGCTCGCCAAGTACATGCGGATCACCTGGCTCACCTTCGGCGCCGGCTGGTTGGCGATCATCGGCATGTGGCCGTTCTCCGGCTACTTCTCCAAGGAGCCGATCATCGCCGCCGCCTTCGAGCGGCACGGCTGGACCGCGTGGCTCTACGGCGGAGCGGCCCTGCTCGGTGCCGGCCTCACCGCCTTCTACATGACCCGGCTCTTCGTGCTCACGTTCCACGGGCCGAAGCGCTGGACCGACGACATCGAGCACCCGCACGAGTCGCCAGCGATCATGACCATCCCGCTCATCCTGCTCGGGATCGGTTCGCTCGGCGCCGGCGCGCTGCTCGCCACCTCGGTGCCGGACTGGCTCGCCCCGGCGGTGCTGCCGGAGGCCGAGGAGGGAGCACACGGCGTGCTCTCGCACGGTGTGATCACCACGCTCTCGCTGGTGCTGACCGTGCTCGGTGCCGGGCTCGCCTGGCTGCTGTTCCGTAACGGCACCGCGCTGCAGCAGCAGCCGGTCGGGCCGGTGGTACAGGCCGCGCGGCGCAACCTGTACACGGACGCGTTCAACGAGGCGGTCTTCGAAAAGCCCGGCATCTTCCTCACCCGGGCCCTGGTCTACCTCGACAACCGCGGCATCGACGGGCTGGTCAACGGACTGGCCGCGGCGGTAGGCGGCGGCTCCGGCCGGCTGCGCCGGCTGCAGACCGGGTTCGTCCGGTCGTACGCGATGTCGATGCTCACCGGCGCCCTGCTGGTGGTGGCGGCGTTCCTGGCCCTGCAGATGGGATGGCTGGCCTGATGGAGGATTTTCCCTTCCTCTCCGTACTGACGCTGGCGCCGCTGGTCGGTGCCCTGGTCGTGGTGTTCCTGCCACGCAGCCAGCCGGAGCTGGCCAAGCGGGTCGCGCTCGTCTGGTCGGTCGCCGTACTGGTGCTCTCGATCTTCATGTGGGTGGCGTTCCAGGCCGGCGGTGACCGACTCCAGTTCCGCGAGTCGTACTCCTGGATCCCACGCTGGGGGGTCAACTTCACCTTCGCGGCCGACGGCATCGCGCTGGTGATGCTGATGCTGATCGCGATCCTGGTGCCGCTGGTGATCCTGGCCAGCTGGCACGACGCGGACAAGTCCAAGCGGTCGGTGCCGGTCTACTTCGCGCTGCTGCTGCTCCTCGAATGCACGATGATCGGCGTCTTCGCCGCCGCCGACGTCTTCCTGTTCTACGTGTTCTTCGAGGTCATGCTGGTCCCGATGTACTTCCTGATCGGAAGCTACGGCGGACACCAGCGCCAGTACGCGGCGGTGAAGTTCTTCCTCTACTCGCTCGTCGGCGGGCTCTTCATGCTCGCCGCGGTGATCGGCCTCTGGGTCGTCGGCGGCAAGACCTTCGACTGGCAGACGCTGCTCCAGACGCTGCCGCAGATGGACATCTCCACCGGTACCGAACGCTGGCTCTTCCTCGGCTTCTTCATCGCCTTCGCGATCAAGGCACCGTTCTTCCCCTTCCACACCTGGCTGCCGGACGCCGGTGGCGCCGCCCCGGCGGGTGCCGCCGCACTGCTGGTCGGTGTGATGGACAAGGTCGGTACGTTCGGCATCCTCCGCTACTGCCTGCCGCTCTTCCCCGAGGCGTCCCGCTGGTTCGCCCCCTGGGCACTCGCCCTCGGCGTGATCGGCATCATCTACGCGGCGCTGCTCGCGGTCGGCCAGAACGACCTCAAGCGGCTGGTGTCGTACACCTCGATCGCCCACTTCGGCTTCATCGGCGTCGGCATCTTCGCCTTCACCACCCAGGCCGGCACCGGCGCGGTGCTCTACATGCTCAACCACGGTCTCGCCACCGGCATGCTCTTCCTGGTGGTCGGCATGTTCGTGGCCCGCCGCAACTCGGCGCTGATCAGCGACTTCGGTGGGGCCGGCAAGATGGTCCCGGTACTGGCCGGGATCCTCTTCTTCGCCGGTCTGGCCTCGCTGGCGCTGCCCGGCACGGCACCGTTCATCTCCGAGTTCCTGGTGCTGATCGGCACCTACACGGTGAACAAGCCGGTCGCCATCATCGCCACGGCCGGCATCATCCTGGCCGCCGCGTACGTGCTGTGGATGGTGCAGCGCACCACGCAGGGCACCCTGAATCCGGCTCTGACCGAGGTCGAGGGAATGCGGCACGACATGAACCTTCGGGAGAAGGTCGTGGTCGCGCCCCTGATCGCGCTCATCCTGGTACTCGGCTTCTACCCGAAGCCGGTCACCGACGTCATCAACCCCGCCGTCAAGGCCACGATGGAGAACGTCGGCAAGTCCGACCCCGCTCCGACGGTCGGGCACCTTCCGGAGGCCGCGAAATGAACACGCTGCAGTTGCCCTCCATCAACTACGCGGCCCTCGCGCCGATCCTGATCCTGCTCGGTACGGCCTGCGTCGGGGTCCTGGTCGAGGCGTTCGTCCCGCGGCGCCTCCGGCACGTGGTGCAGCTCGTCCTCGGTCTCGCCGCCCTGGTCGCCGCCCTGATCGTGGTGGTGCTGGAGCGGACCACCCAGACGGTCACCGCCGGTGAGGCGGTCGCGGTCGACGGTCCCACCCTCTTCCTGCAGGGCGCGATCCTCGTGCTCGCCGCGATGGCGCTGCTGATGATCGGTGAGCGGACGCTGGAGCACGGCGGCGCCTTCGTCGCCCACGCCGCGGTGACCGTCGGCTCCGAGGAGGACCGGCGGCAGGCGAACGAGGAGGGTGGCTCCACCGAGGTCTTCCCGCTGACCATGTTCGCGGTCGGTGGCATGCTGCTCTTCGTCGCCGCCAACGACCTGCTCACCATGTTCATCGCGCTCGAGGTCTTCTCGCTGCCGCTCTACCTGCTCTGCGCGCTGGCCCGTCGCCGGCGACTGCTGAGCCAGGAGGCCGCGCTCAAGTACTTCATGCTCGGTGCGTACGCCTCCGCGTTCTTCCTCTTCGGCATCGCGCTCACCTACGGCTTCACCGCCGGTGTGACGAACGGCCAGCCGGGCGACGAGCCGGGCGGCGTCGACTTCGCCACCATCAGCAACGCCGTCGCCGACTCGTCGAACAACCGGATCCTGCTGGTCGCGGGCATCGCCATGATCAGCATCGGGCTGCTCTTCAAGGCCGCCGCCGCGCCGTTCCACGTCTGGACCCCGGACGTCTACCAGGGCGCCCCGACGCCGGTGACCGCCTTCATGGCCGCCTGCACCAAGATTGCCGCCTTCGGTGGTCTGCTGCGGGTGCTCTACGTGGCGTTCGCCGGAGCCGCCTGGGACTTCACCCCGATCCTCGGTGCTGTCGCGGTGCTGACCATGCTGGTCGGCGCGGTCCTCGCGGTCACCCAGACCGACATGAAGCGGCTCCTCGCGTACTCGTCCGTGGCGAACGCCGGTTACCTGCTCGTCGGCGTACTCGCGCTCACCCGCGACGGCCTCTCCAGCACGATGTTCTACCTCGTCGCGTACGGCTTCACCGTGATCGCCGCATTCGGCGTGGTGAGCCTGGTCCGGGACGCCGACGGGGAGGCCACCCACCTGTCCCGCTGGGCCGGCCTCGGCCGCCGCTCGCCGCTCTTCGCCGGGATCTTCACGTTCCTCCTGCTGGCCTTCGCCGGCATCCCGCTCACCAGCGGCTTCACCAGCAAGTTCGCGGTCTTCGGGGCGGCGCTGGACGGCGGGAACACCTGGATGGTCATCGCCGGTGTACTGACCAGCATGATCCTTGCCTTCCCGTACCTCCGGGTCGTGGTCATGATGTGGCTTTCCGAGCCGAGCGAGTCCACCCCGACCGTCTCGATCCCGGGAGGCCTCACCTCCGCCGCGCTGACGATCGGCGTGGTCGCGACGCTCGCCCTCGGAGTGGTTCCGGCACCGCTGCTGGACCTCGCCAACGGCGCCGCAGAATTCGTCAAGTGACCGGAATCACGACCCGGCACCTGGCTCCGCGCACGATGGATCCCGACCGCCCCCGGCCAGGGGTGGTCGGGCCGGTGTGGCATGGTTGAGAGCGTGGGGAGACCGGCTGACGGCCTGACGGGAATTGGGCTCGACTTCGTCGACGAGAAAGTCGAGGCTTCGGCCCTGGCGGTCCTCGCCTCGGTCGAGACCGAACTGCTGGCGAGCGTGGCGAGCGCCGACCCGCTCGTGACGGAGGCGGCCCGGCATCTTGTCGAGGCCGGCGGCAAGCGGTTCCGGCCACTACTGGTCGCCCTCGGCGCCCAGTTCGGCGACCCGACCTCCGAATTTGTGGTGCCCGCAGCGGTGGTGATGGAGCTCACCCACCTCGCCACGCTCTACCACGACGATGTCATGGACGAGGCCCTCGTCCGGCGCGGCGCCCCGAGCGCCAACTCGCGCTGGACCAACTCGGTGGCGATCCTGGTCGGTGACTACCTCTTCGCCCGCGCCGCCGACATCGCCGCCGACCTCGGCCCCGAAGCCGTACGCCTCCAGGCCCGCACCTTCGCCCGGCTGGTACACGGACAGATCGCCGAAACCGTCGGCGTACGAGCCGGCGAGGACCCGGTCGCCCACTACCTGAACGTCATCGGCGAGAAGACCGGCTCCCTGATCGCCACCTCCGCCCGCTTCGGCGGCATGTTCGGCGGCGCCCCCGAGGCACACGTCGAGGCGCTCGCCCGCTACGGCGAAACCATCGGTGTGGCGTTTCAGCTCTCCGACGACCTGCTCGACATCGCCTCGGACTCAGTCCAGTCCGGCAAAACACCCGGCACCGACCTGCGGGAGGGCGTGCCCACCCTCCCCGTGCTGTATGCGCTCGCCTCCGACGACGACGACGCCGCCTCCGTACGGCTCCGCGAGATCCTCTCCGTCGGCCCGGTCACCGACGACGCCCTGCACGCCGAGGCACTCGGCTTGCTCCGCGAATCGCCGGCCCTCAAACGAGCCCGCGAAACCGTCCGCAGCTACGCCGAAGACGCGCGCGAACAACTCACCCCGCTGCCAAGCTGCTCCGCCCGACAGGCCCTCGAGTCCCTCTGCGACTTCATCGCCGACCGGACTAGTTAGCTGGGCCTCGCTGCGCTCGGCCGGCTCGCTCCGTGTTAGCCGGCGCCAGCGGGGCTGGCGCGGCTCGCTCCGCTTCGCGCCGCCCAGTGCGGCGTCTTCGCCTGCGGGCGACGAAGGCTTCGCCTCGTCGTCCTCGGCTCCAGACGCCGCGGCGGCGCTCGGTCGACTCGCGACGTGGGTGCGGTTACTGCTGACTGACGTTTTGTTCGCCGTTCGGTTCGGCGTGGGCGGTGGGCGATGCCGCGAGGAGGACCGGACCATTGGTACGGGCCAGCAGCTTGCCGCCGTGGGTACCCCCGCCGTGCTGTCGGCGCGCTGAGGGCCACAGATCAGCCGTCACGACCCGTTCGGCGTACCCCGGCATTCGACCAGGGCCAGCGACCAGAAAGAGCCGGACGGCGAAGAGAGCGGCAGTCCGTTCTGACCGCGACCAACGTCGCGAGTCGACCGAGCGCCGCGCGGCGTCTGGAGCCGAGGACGACGCGGCGAAGCCGTCGTCGCCCGCAGGCGAAGACGCCGCATTGGGCGGCGCGAAGCGGAGCGAGCCAGCCGAGGCGCAGCCGAGGCCAGTCAGTCCGGTATGGGGTCGTTGTACTGGCCGGGCTTGCCGGCGTACAACTTGCCGTTCTGGAGGGGCCAGGCGTTGGCGGTGCAGCCGTGCATGCCGAGGGTCTGTTGCTGCATCACGGGCGCGAGTTCGCCCTTGCCGGGGCAGAGTTCGTGGCCATGGCCGAGCCGGTGACCGACCTCGTGGTTGATGACGTACAGCTGGTACTCGGCGAGGGATGCGCCGTAGTTGGGTACGCCGTGCGCCCAGCGGGCGACGTTGATGACGACGGAGTTGCCGTTGCGGCAGGAGGTGTAGCGGTCGTACCCGTCCTGGCAGAGCTGGTCGCGGGTCGCCGGGCTGGCGAGGTAGATCGTGAAGGCCGCTGTTTCGTTCGGTCCCACGCGTTGTAGTCGCCATTGGCCGTTGCCGGTCCAGCTTCGGGGGTCTCCCAGCGTGGTGACCACCGCGTCGGCGAACTCGTTGGCGGTGATGCCCTCGATCTTGTTCTCCACGGACACCCGGAACCGCAGCAGTTGTCCGGAGGTGCCATAGACCTTGCTGCGGCCGTCGGCGACCTGCCAGGTGCGGGGGCCCGTCTCGGGGTACGTCACCGGCTTCGGGGGCGCGACGGCCTCCTGCGACGGGGTGACGACGGGCTTGGGGGCCTGCGCGGAGGGCGCGGGGCTGCCGCTGCCGGCCGGGTTGGCGGCGGCGCTGGCGGCTGAGTTGGCCTGGGAGGGGTTGGGGTGACGGCCGGCCCCGGTCAGGCCGACCACGGCGATCGCCACGCCGACGACCACGGCCACTGCGGCGGGCGGTAGCAGGCGTCGGGTGGCGGAGGGCCTGCGGCGCTTTCCGGTGCGGCGGGCGGGCATGGACGGCTCCTCGTGGTTCGGGCGGATGGCGCCGGTGCGGTTCGGGCGAATCGGGGCGCTGATCCGGCCGTTGGGCGTACGGCGCCGACCGGCCCGGTCGTGTCGGGTCGGTGCGGGTCGGTTCCGGGGTGGGATGGGGTGACGGGTCCGGTCTGTGAGGGGGTGTGCGGGTGTCTAGGGGAGCAGGGCCGGGTCGGTGACCAGGTCGGCGAGCTGTTGGTCCGGGAGGACGGGGCGGCCGAGCGCGTAGACGCCGGGGCGGGGGCGGCCCGCCTGTTGCACCGTAACGAGTAGGTTTTTGGTGATGTACACGGCCTCGTCCACCGGGCCGGTCACCGGGTGCCAGCTGGCGATCCGTACGGCTGACCCGTTGCCGGCTGTGACCATCCGGCAGGTCTGCTCCTCGCTGTTTATCGGGGTGTCGCAGGGGTTGGCGGACACCCCGCCGGATGGGGTCTGGGCGGGCAGCAGTCGTAAGGTGAGGACGGCCGCGCGACCGTCGAGTTGGACCTCCAGCGACGCCCGGTACAGCTCCTTCGGCTTCTGCTCGTTGGTCGACGCCCGGGTGGCGGAGTGCCAGGTGGTCTCACGGGTGGCGTAGGTGCCGCCACCGGGGGCGGGGGTGGAGTCGCCCTGGGGCAGGGTGTATCCGGCCGGGATGGCGGCCGTGAGTCGGTCCATCGCGGCCAGTGCGAGGGCGCGGTAGTCCGGTGGTGGGCCGGTGGCCGGTGGGGTTGCCGTGACCATCGGGGTCGCCGCGTTCGGCAGGGGTGCGGCCGGTGCGGTGGGCAGCGCCGATCGTGGCCAACCGGGGAGCAGGGTGGCGATTCCGGCGGCGACGGTGACCAGTACGGCGGCGGCGACGGTCTGGCCGATCCGTCGGCGGCGGAGCAGTTGCCGGTTGCGGGCGAGGACGTCGTCGACGGGTAGTTGGATCCCCGGTGGCGGGCCGGCCTCGACGGCCCGCGAGAGCAGCTCCCGGATCGACGGCTCGGTCATCGGATCTCCTTCTTCGGAACCAGGCTCAGGGTGTCGGTCTGGTTCAGGGTCAACGAGCCGAGCTTTGACCGTAATGCGGCTAATGCCCGGTGTGTATGTGTCTTGACCGCGCCGGTGGTGATCCCGAGCAGGTCCGCGGTCTGCTCGACCGACATGTCCTCGAAGAAGCGCAGTACGAGGGTGGCGCGCTGTCGGGTGGGGAGGCCGGACAGTGCGTCGAGCAGAACTATCCGGTCCTCGGTGCGGCTGGCTGTGCTGCTGGTCGTGGCCCTGTCGTCCGGCAGTTCCCGTACCGGGTCCTCTCGCCGCCAGGCGCGACGGCGCTCGCTGATGAACGTGTGGAGCAAGGTGCGGTGGGCGTACTGGTCGAGGTGCTCGTACCGGTAGATCCGTGGCCAGGCCAGATAGAGCTTGGTGAAGGTGGCCTGCACCAGATCCTCGGCCAGGTGCCAGTCGCCGCACAGGAGGTACGCGGTAGCGCGCAGCCGGGTGCCGCGAGCCACGTAGAAGTCACGGAAGCCCTGGTCACGCGCGGCGGCCGGATCCCTGGCCCTCCCCATTCCGCTCCCTCCTGCCGTACGAGGGATAGAACGCGGGCGGGCGACGAACTGGTTGACGTGATCCAGCCCACTTTGGGACAACCTGCGCGACAGGAGCGGCACATGGGCCGGGCGGAGGAACTTACCGTGTCTGTCGCTGCACGCAGTGTCGCCGTAGATCTGGCATCCTCGATCCGAACGGGCATTTCGTAGTCGGCGGATTTTTCATATGGTGTAAGCCCCAGCGGCGGAGGTGGTTGTGCGCGACCCTCTGGCGGAACCTTCGGACCTGATCCGTAGCGTGTCCCGTGCGCTACGTGTTCTCGAAGCGGTCGGGCGCGCCCCGAAGGGCTTGACCGTGAAGCAGATTGCGCGACGGTGTGAGCTGACCGTCGCCACCACGTACCACCTGGTGCGGACGCTCGCGTACGAGGGTTACGTGATCCGGCGCGAGGACGGCACGTACATCGTCGGGCTGGAGGTGGCGGACCGCTATCGCGAGCTGGTGACCGCCTTCCGGGGTCCTCCGGTGGTGGGTGAGTCGCTCCGGCGGGCCGCGGTCGACACCGGCTACAGCCACTTCCTCGGCCGGTTCGTCGGCGGCCAGGTGGCGATCACCGCGGTGGCGGAGGGGCCACGGTCGCCGTACCTGGAGGATCTGGTGCCGGGCTTCGACGAGGGAGCCCACGCGACCGCCCTCGGCAAGGCCCTGCTCGCCACGCTCACGCCCGAGCAGCGCTTCCGCTATCTGCGGGAGTACGGCATGCGCCCGTTCACCACGGCGACGTTGACCGCGACCGACACCTTCGAGGCCGACCTGACCGCCGGTGACCGGCGCGGGATGCACCTGGAACTGGGGCAGTACCGGCAGGGGGTGGCGTGCGCCGCCGTGCTGGCGACGCCCGACAAGGACATGGAACGCCGGGTGGTGCTGGCCTGCGCGCTGCCGGCCGCGGAGATGATGACGTCGGCGCGGGTGGTCCGGGCGAAACTGCTGACCGTGGCCCGCGCGGTCGCCGACGGGCTCGCCACCGAGGTCTGACCCGAGACGGGACGACCCGCCGGTACCGGCGTGGTGCCGGTACCGGCGGGCCGTCACAGGAGGGTCAGCTGCCCACCGGGCCGCCGTCGAGGCGCCAGGTGACGACCACGCCCGGCTTGGCGAAGTCACCGTCCGGCCAGTTCGACGCCGGCTTCTCGATCGACGCACCGCTGATCTCGCCCGGGTGCTGTACGGCGACGAAGACCGAGCGGTTGTCCGTGCTGATGAACGGGCCGCAGGTCTCGGCGCCGACCGGCACGGTCAGGAACTGCTTGAGGTGACCCTTCTCCGGACCTTCGATCGCGGTGGCGAAGAGGCCGTCGTTGCTGCCGAGCTGGTTACCGTCGGTGGAGATCCACAGGTTTCCCGCACCGTCGAAGGCGACGTTGTCCGGGCAGGAGATCGGCGACACCTGGGTCTTGTCGTACCCGGCGAAGAACGTCGACGGGTCGGTCGGGTCGCCGCAGACGATCGGCAACGACCAGACGAAGCTCTCCCCGGTGTGGTCGCCCTTGTTCTCGACGATCTCCAGGATCTGCCCGTGCTTGTTGCCGTTGCGCGGGTTCGCCTCGTCGACCGCCGGGTTGGTGCCGACGCCCCGGTTGGTGTTGTTGGTCAACGCCACGTAGATCTTGCCGGTGAGCAACGACGGCTCGACGTCCTCCGGCCGGTCCATCTTCGTCGCGCCGACCGCGTCACCGGCGAGCCGGGTGAAGGTCAGTACGTCGGCGGCGGTCATGCCGGGCACGTACGAGGTGTTGCCCCGGACCAGCTTGATCCACTTGCCCTGGCCGTTGAACGCCCCGTCGGTCGGGAGCTTCCCGGAACCGTCGATCTCGTCGGCGCTGGTGTAGTCGAGCTTGGCGACGTACAGGGTGCCGGACTCCAGCAGGGTCAGGTTGTGCTGCCGGGCGGTCCACGAGTTGCCCTTGATGTACTTCTTGTCCGAGACGAACTTGTACATGTAGTCGAACCGCTCGTCGTCACCCATGTACGCGACCACGTGGCCGGACTTGGCGATGATGACGTTCGCGCCCTCGTGCTTGAACCGGCCGAGCGCGGTGTGCTTGCGCGGCTTCGCCTCCGGGTCGAGCGGATCGACCTCGACGATCCAGCCGAACCGGTGCGCCTCGTTCGGGTGCTTCGCCAGGTCGAAGCGCTCGTCGGCGCGCTCCCACTTGCGGCTGC